>OZ253501.1:0-4800000 GCA_965262145.1 Candidatus Latescibacterota bacterium | reverse complement strand
AAATATGTCTTAACGCCAGCGTTCCTCAAAAACCGAGATCGCGGTTTGCGCTGCCAACATAGACGTTTGCACGCGCTCCTGATACCCGCCCTGCATGGTCATTCCCGTCTCAATTGTGAACGACGGGCCGTATTGATGCGCTCCGTAATCGGCCAGATTTAGGCCCTCTCCTCGCTCCTGGGCAATCAACCAGAACACGCCGCGTTCTCCTGTTTCAAAAAACGATCCGGGCAAATAATTTTCCGGCGCAAGTTTGGCCCCGGAATCGGCAACCGCCCGAATTATCGCGTCTGCCATCCGTTTTTCCCATATTTCATCATCTTCGTTGCGCTGGTGGCGGGCAGAGAACCAGAAGCCGTTTCCGCCGTATTCGTGCAGGTCCAGCGTTAGGCCAGGTTGAATTTCAGCCATCAGATTGCGCGTACAGCGCGGTTCCACAGGCGACCATGCTGTATCGTGAAAGCGATTGATGTGCAATACCTCGCCCTCTGGATTGACAATTAGCGTATAGGCTCTCTGACAGAGGGCAGTGCCTTCAATGCCTTCGGCGCTCGAAGGATAAAAAATGCGCCGCCCGAAGAGCGGTTTTAGAAAATCGGCTCCTATGTCGAATTTTCCCAGAAGTCCCGTCGTCGAATATCCGTATTCGCCTATAATTGCGACTACTGTTTCACCCTCTTCGTAGAGTACCTCGCCGCGTGCCTTCAGAATTTTCTCGACATCTTCTACGGAGTTTAATTCCGGCTCTTCGCCGAGGCTTAAACTCAGCGCGTACGCATACCCGTTCATTCCCATTGGATCGCGGGTGGGAATCACATAGACCTGGTGCTCTGTGTCGAGCGCGTCCAGAAGCCCCATTGCCGCTCCGACCCCGGCTTGCTCTGTCGAATGGCTGCCCGCGCTGATAAAAATAGCCGGTGTTTTCTCTCCTCCGGTTCTGAGACATACCAGCGGCGACCCATCCGGCGCATGTCCGAGCACGCGGGATGAGTATCCCTTTTGTTCAATCCATTGTAGGAGATCTGTATATCGATTAAAAATCTGCATGTGAAGCCCTCCGTATTTTAAGGCGCGACACGCGCCCAGGCGGAATTTAAGATTCTGACTTCGTCGCAAGCGATCGCGGGATAGTCCCGCACGATAATCGCGTTTTCTGTGGCCGATGCAATCTCAAAACCTGTCTGGGGTGACTCTCCGGCAAGTAAATAAGAGCCGACGACTGCCTGTGGGTTCTGCAATGGTTCTGCGAGATGGTAGACCCTGTCCGCTACGGAGTGTACCTTCAGAGTGGTACTCGCCTCTGTGAGTGAAATTTTCAGATCTCCACACGTCAATACCGTGCCGTTCAGCAAATAGCCCTGTACGCCTTGATCATCCACCGACACAAACGCAAATTGCGCGGCAGCGGTTACAGGCCCAAATTGTCGCTCTTTTTGGTCCTTTGCCGAAATAATATAATCGGTGCGGTCCGATAGTTTTACTTCAACAGCCAGAACACCCGTGTTTGGATCATCTGCGAGCAACCGCGCGCCAAGAAGTGGAGAACTTTCGGTTTTGTAGGGCGCAATCACGGCAGCGTACTGGCTTGCAAGTGTATTATTGCCATCCTCGGCGCGGTTCTCCGCGAAAATTTGTCTGATTAATGGTTTTTCCAATTCCTCAGGTGTTCCAACCCGCCAGCCCGGCGCGTCTGCGAGAACAATGCGGTCTGGCACATTTAACAACATCAGATCCAGATTCACATCCCGAAATTGCCATGTAAATGTGGTCGGTCCCTGCGGTGCTATCGCCTGTGGATTTTCGAGCCATATATTCCAGGCATCTCCCAAAGCTACTGCCTGCGGCGATGGCGTTGCCGGCTTCATGCCCATTGGTGAGCCATTGCTGTGAAAATTGTATTGGTGGATCCGCCCGCCTTTGGTCCGGAAAAAATCCACACTATAGGTTTGTCCCTGCGGCGTTATTACCATCGCGCAGGTGCGTCGATATTCCTGGCATTGGGGGTACACATTCACGCCCGAGGCCTGTACCACTTCAATGCCGGGTGCTGTACCAAATAACTCCAGGTTGGAACCGCAAGCCGTGTTGTTTTGCTCTTTCTCATCGACTATTACCAGATTGTGCGATAGACTGCTTTTCACCCAAATCTGCCCGCTGCGCCCGTCTGGAAGCTGCTGGCTGCTGCCCGAAAAATAGCCGCGGTCCGAGGCGAGTTCCTCCCCATAACCATAATAGCTCAGGCTCAAAATATCTTGCTGACGGTGTCCGGTCTGCAGGGTCCACTGGTGCTCATTGCCGTTTAAATAAAGCGCGGTGTCATCTCGACCGCCGCGCAAGACGCCCACATGCCAGCCGGGGAACCATTCGGAATGCAGGGGTAGCGTCATTGCCTCTGCCTGTAGATCATAAGGGCGATACCACAGCGCGTATTCCCGGCCTTTTTCGGACAAAGGCGCTCCCTGAACAAGTTCCAGCAAACCGGCGTATGCACCACCGAGACGTGCGGCCAGAATTTCAGCGGAAAGAAGGTCCGCTTCGGTATCGTAGCGCGTATCGCCAATTACTGGCATGCGGTTGCCGGGCGCGAGCATCCTTGCCAGAGATAGCAGGGAAAGCGGGTAACGCCCGCTTGAAAACATGTCCAGGTGCTCGATCCGTTCCCCCTTCTCTAGTTGATAACCGGGGGGATCGCTATATCCGTGCAGCAAATCGGCCAGTTCATGCACGTTGGAGAGATTGTGAGCCGAATAGGCTGGCGATTCCGAGTAAAAACCATCGTGATGATACCGCTCCGCCAGCATCCGATTGAAGCCATCTAGTGCGTGCCGCACCTTTTGCGGGCGATCCAGAATCATCCCCACCGCAGCGCTCAATACAAAAACTGCCGTGCCCTTATTGCTGAGGGAGTTCCAATGCATCATATCCGCACATCCGGCAAGAATTAAGTCCTCTGTTATGCGCCGCTCTGTATCCCGGTCTATCAGACGACGACCAGGCGCGTATTCTGCATTGCGGATCAGGTCGTAGGCAACGGTCAATACAAATAGTGCCCCGGCATCGCTTCCTTTGCCGTGGACGTTCATGCGGCCCGCACCCCAGAACCCATTGTTCAGTGTCGAATAATCCTCAAACTGGTGCAAGCCATAAGCATGGCGGATCGCACCTTTTGGAAAGCGCCCTCCGCGAGGACCACCCTCTGCCTCTTCTTTGCCCATGTTGGCGGCTACCTCAGCCGGCGGCCAGTCCGCAATACTCCCGTCGTAGGAATGATACAGGTAATTTGGAAATACCCGTGCAATCCGGTCGAGTATCCACATTGTGCGCTCTGCGTATCTGATCTCACCGGTTACTGCGTATAGCTTGGCGAGTGTCAATGCCTGGCTTCGCGCCCAGCCTACTTTGCGATCTCGTATATGACCGCTAAAACCCGTCAATGTGGGGCGATCTCCGAGCCATTTGAGCGCGTGTTTTGCGCGATTTTCGGGATCGGCTACTTCTTCAGGCGTCTCGTAATAGGTGAACCGCTGACCCATCCGCGGGCACACAAGGACGCCGGTCTCTGGATATTGCGCGTTGGGATAAACTGTGCCACAGGTGCGACACGTAATCTCATCCGGACTGTCAATGTGCCAGTCAAAGAGTCCGCCACCCATTAATGACTGCTTGCCCACACAGTGCGGACAGTTCTGGCCGTAATGCGTGCCGGGGGTCAATTCTGGGATTATCGTGTCGAAAAACGCTCGATCTTGCTGCATGGCAAATGCAACGCTTTGTGTCCAGCCATTCACGATTTCCTGCGCCCAACCGTAGCGAGATAGATTTTGCCGGGCGTTTTCGATATCCCCGGGTTTGTACGCGCTTTTCATGTTGTTCTTTCCCTTATGTGCCATAGAGTGCATCGGCTGTCTTGCCCAAAATCCATGCTTTGTCTTCATCCGACAGAAAATCCATCGCTTCAACTACGCGAAAACCAACGGCCTCCCCGCGCTGCGGATTTTCCGGAAATCCCGTACATCCCAGCATCCGTTCAGGTCCAAAAGCCTCGTACACGGCTCTGACATAGGGATACACATCCTCGTGCGGCCAGGGCTGCTCGGAAATCCCATCAATCCGGGTCGCTTTTACAAAAAGATTGGGATACTTTGCCGCTGCCAGCAAAATCCCGAAATCCAGCCCCTCGGACAGGATCGGTTCGCCCAGATGATCTACAATTACATTTACCTCGGGAAATTGCTGCAACATCGGCTCCAGCAGTGGAATCTGATGGCAGCGTCCAAACCATGTAAACGGCACGTCCAGCCTTTGTGCCGTCTCCCAAAGCGCATGCTGCCCAGGGTCTGACAACCACGACGCATCCCGATCTTTAATCGGATACAATCGCATCCCCTGCACCCCGTGGTCCCGGTGCAGACGCGCCAGCGTTTCGGGTGCGTCGGGTTTCAGGGGATCGATCAGCGCCACCCCGTGCAGACGATCTGGAAATCGCCTCAAACAATCGCACATATAGCGATTGTTATACCCGTGATACATACACTGGATCAGTACGGTGCGGTCGATTTCATTGAGGTCCATGTACCTGATGAGATTTTCCACCAGCCCCGGATAATCGGGCCGTTGCGTGGTCATGTCATCATTATGGGTAAACGGCGGTGCCCCCATTGTCCATACGTGTACGTGAGAATCGATTCGCAAGGTCTCCTCCTGTTCAATAACGCGCTACGCATCCCCATCCGCCAGAACAAGCTCACACAGGGTATCGAGCGTAATCCCCCTGGGGATCATTTCCATCTGCCCGCAGAAATCTCCAATCGATCTGAGTATCAATTCCAGGTTCTGCCTTGCGGGATGCCTGGGGTCGGAATAATCCTGATCATTATGGCTGTCCGTCACAAGGGTGCCAAACCGAGGATCTTCGGTCCGGAAACGATTCAGCACATCCCGAATAACCGCCCTGTGGTCGTACGTGTGCGGAACATAGGACCACTCATAACCCCGTTCGCCCGCATGGCCTTGCGCAACTGGTCTGCCAAATGCTGCGGATATCGGCACATTGATAAAGTCGCTATCTCCTCGAATCAAACGAAACCCCAGATGCGTCCGGTGGGGATAGGGCTCTGCACCGGCCCAAACACTGCAGTGCGCGGGCAAAATCCGTCCCGGATTTGAAAGACTGCCGCCCACAAATCCCAGTTCGCGCAGCACGCCGAATGTGCAATCATTGGCCGAAAAATAACCCGCTCTGAAATAACGGGGCGTCTTGCCCAGCGCAGACGCCCATACCTGCATTGCCTCTTGAATAATCTCGCGCTGCGCACGCGCAGAATATGCGCCCAGATCGTATCTGTATCTCCCTCCTCTGAGCTTGTATGGATGTAAATGCAGCCCCAAACACGCGCCCTGATCCTGCAGCGTCTGAAGCAGATCTGCATTCTCAAGCGCTACTTCCGGGTGTGCAAAAAACGTGACCGGAAACCCGTACGTCTTTGCCGTCTCAAAGTAAAAATAGATCGACCGTTCACTCTCCCGGTAATCTGTAGGACCACTGCTCGACATTTGCCTCGCATATGGGGTCACGTCGGACCTGGCCGTCTCGCAATCCATTGTTAGCAATACATAAACTTTTTTCAAACCACGCCCCTGTAGGATAGTCTGGTTCTCACAGATTCAAAATCCTCACTGCATTGTTGTGCAAGATATCCTCCAGTGCGTCGGGGGCGAGCATGCGTTCGAGGAATGGCAGGCTCAATTGCGCGAAACACGCGCCGCGGGAGATGCCAGCACCTTGGCCATCTCTGCACGGGCAGTCCGTGGCAAACATCAGTTTTTTGCCATGCCGCGCCAAAAATTCCGCGGTAAAATCCTCGTCTCGGGTCAGTCCGCCCAAACCCGAACCTGCAGATAAATCGGCAAACATATTGGGATAGTCTGCCAATAGCCGATCTATTAAGCCGCCGGGTTTGACAGCGCCCGTGGGATACAGGGTCTCTTCGGGAGCGGGTACGTCGGCGCTGATATGCGCCCACCAGGATTGGGCATGACCGATGAACTTAATATTTGGAAATTTTTTTAGTAGCACTTCGAGGTGTTCAATCCCCTGATTATAGCCCCGCGTGCCTTCTTGAAAATGCCACGTTACAGGCCAATGTAATTCATTGCAGACTGCCAATACTTTTTCCAATCGCGGGTCGTCTAATCGCAGGTGCTGTTTTTGTTCACCATAGCCCTTAAAAATGCCGCTGGCGGCGCGTTTTTCCAGTTCGGGTACGGCGTCTTCTCGCGTGACATCTACATGGCAGAAGGGTATGACGGTATCCGGATGATCCCGATGCGCCTTTACAATGTCTTCGGTCATCCATCCAAACTCGTCGTCGCCATCTTCAATGGGTAACATCACGGCTTTTTCCGCGCCGATGGCTTTGATATGTGTGATGGTTTCTTCAACCGACCTTCCGTTGTGCGTCAGGTGTAAATGCGCGTCGATCATGTCAATACCTCCCGCAATTTTTCTGCGACTATGGCTTCTTCTCCCATTTGCATGGTCATCGGGTCGATCAAAATACCTCTGGCACTTCGCCGTATGACAATTGATGGCTCGCCTTCTTTCAATGCATGTATCACGGCATCGCGCTGTTCATCCGGCAGGTCTATGTATGCGCGGGGCGCGAATTCGGGCGCGGCATCCTGTCCTTCGGCCATTACATAGGCATTTGCGATATCTTTGGTCGCATCTACGACAACGCGAGCTTGTCCGTGCCAGCGCTGCTGGTCTTCGCGATCGCTTCGGCTCAAAAACAGATCTACTGCCGCGATCAATCCCAGGATTTCTTCTTTGCCAACTTTCATGCCGCGTCCGATGGCCGAGTGGGGACTCGCATTGATCCGCACGGCTTCTACGTAATCCTCTTTGCCCACGACCAGACCGCTGTTTTGAGGCCCGCACAATCCCTTGCCACCGCTGAATGTCACCAGGCTCGCGCCCATTTCGACGAATTCGGTTAAGTTTGAACGGGGAGGCAGTTGTGCAGCCGCATCTACCATGACGGGTACGCCTTTTTTTTCGGCACCGACAATGACTTCCGCAAGCTGTTCTTTGCTTTGTTTGCCCAAAAAATGTACCACAGCCGCTGTTTTTTCGCCGATTCCGCCAATGAGGTCTTCACTGGTTACGGCATGTTTGCTACCAACTCGCACGAGTTTACCACCGCAGACTTCGATGCCTTGATGGATGTACGTATGGCTATCTACCAGACTGATTATAAATTCGTTCTTCCATCCCTGTGTATGCGGCAACTGGCGCGCTTTTGCTATATCAGGTCCTGTCAAACACGCCGCAGCGGACAATTGTACACCGCTGGCTGCGCCGCACGAGATAAAGGCCGCGGGTACGCCAATGCGGTCTGCCAGATATTCACCAGCTTTTACAAGCAGGTCGTTCAAATCGACAAAAGATCCCCCCGCCACACACATTGCCTCCAGCACTTCATCTGACATTAAGCTGCCGCCGAGTGTGGTAATGGTACCACTCGCGTTGATAAATGGCTTTACGCCCAGTGTGTCGTAGGTGATCATTTGTAAGGTCCTTTCTATGAGGTCAATAAGGAAACGTTTCTGAGTCTTCTGCCTGTGATAGTTCAGCCAAGAATTGTCCGGTTCCTTCTACGGCTGAGTTTAAGACGGTTTCGCCTTTTTGCGCTGAGGCTTTTCGCGCATCGCCGCCAGCGGATATGGGCAAATACAAATGCCAGAGGCGCACAAAATCGACGTTAAATTCCCGTAATGTTTTCAATTTGGGATATTGGGGGGGGTTGTTGGCAATTAGATTTTCGCGTACGAGTTCGGGGCGCAAGAACATGATTTGGGAGGTTTCCTCTTCGCCTGCGTGATCGCTGCGATTTTCCCAAATAGCCTTTGCGTCTTCCGATGCACAAGATCCCGTGCTGATCAAACACGTGAAGAGTCCATCTTGTGCGGCCAAATCGCGCTGTACTGCGCGGATGACATCGGGGTTGCCGCCGTGACCATTGATGAATACAATGCGGTGTACATTTTCCGCGCGGCACATTGCCACGAGGTCTTTTAATAGATTCATAAATGTGGGTACTTGCATGCGGCACGCAAATGGAAAGGCGCGAAAATTGTTGTTTAAGCTCACCCGCTGCGTGGGCAAGCATACGACGCGTCCGCCCAATTCATTGGCTTTGCGCGTGCCTCCGTAGGCGGCGTATTCCACTTGAAAGTTGTCCGTTCCATAGGGCAATGCAGGTCCGTGCGGTTCGGTGGAGCCAATGGGGATGACCGCTACATTGGGCGCGAGTGATCGCACGTCGTCAATGGTCATTTCTTCCAGGATGCCCGAGAAATTCTGGCGCATAATAAGCCTCGTCTATGTGTGCTGCTCTGCGAATGGTGGGACGCTCATGATAAATCGCCATTTCCCCCTTGTCAAGGTATCGACAGAGAAAGGGACAGGGTAATATTACTCAGCTTGACCAGCCCCATCTTCCGTGTTATCATAGACGCGGTTTTTTTTTAGGCAACGGCCACAAACTCAACAGGTGGTAAAAAGTGACTTTTGATCTCCTCATTCGCAACAGCACGGTGATTGACGGCACGGGCCGAACGCCCGGTTTTCAAGCGGATGTTGGCATTTGCAGGGATCGCATTGATGCTATTGGCGATTTGTCTCAGGCAGAGGCCGATACGGTTATTGATGCAATGGGACATATCGTTTGTCCCGGTTTTATCGATGTGCATGTCCACTCGGAGATCGCCCTTCTGACGGGTGTCCACCGCTATGCCGAGGTGCAGCAGGGGATTACCACGCAACTTCTTACTCCCGATGGATTTGGATGGACGGGGCTGTCACCCGAGCGCACGCGCGAATTGTGGACATATACGCGCTTTTCCGTTGGCGATGTCGATATCCCGATCGGCTGGCAAACGCCTGAGGATTATCTGCGTTTATTTTCCAATAACAGTGCGGCCAATGTGTACCCGCAAGTTCCTCACTGCGCGGTTCGCCTATCTGCATGCGGGTGGGATGCGCGACCGGCTACAGATGATGAAATTGCACAGATGGCGGATCTCACGCGCCAGTGGATGGAGGCGGGGGCAGGCGCACTCAATCTGGGTCTCGATTATCAGCCAAGTGCCAATGCGGACTTTCGGGAGCTTGTTGCCCTTTGCAAAGTCGCAGCGGAATACGGGGGTATTTACGCGGCTCATGTGCGCTACCACACGATTGGGCGCGTTGCCGCCTGGGAAGAGACCATCGCGCTTTCCCGCGCTGCAAATATCCCAGTTCACATCTCGCACGAGCGGGTCAATGACGAGAATGCCGATTTGCTGGAAAGAATCGAGCGCGAAGATATCGATCTGACATTTGAATCTTATCTCTATCCGGCAGGGATGACCCATTTGTACATGATGTTGCCCATGAAATTTCAGGTTGGTAGCCCGGATGAAGTCAATGCGCGTCTTGAAGACCCTGGGGTTCGCGCCGAATCTGTGGCCGAACTGAAAACATGGCTCGGGCGCGGCGATCAGATTGTGGGTTATACTGGCTCGGGCAATTATACGGGAGAACGTCTGTGCGATCTCGCGGCGCGGGCAAATACATCTGTTGAAAATTTTGCCTGTGATCTGATGCTTCGGGAGCGCGAATACCATGCTATTATTTTCCCCTGGCAGGTTGATCCCGAAGATGCCGCACAGACCGTGACGCGCACGGCCACACATCCGCGTATGATGATTGCCAGTGACGGCATTTTTAATATTCCGCATCCACATCCGCGGGGTTTTGGGTGTTTTGCGCGCGTGCTGGGTCATTTTGTGCGCGAGCGCGAGTTGCTCTCCCTGGAAGAAGCGATCTACAAAATGAGCGGTTTTCCCGCGCGGCGTTTCAATATTCCCGACCGGGGCGAACTCGCTGTGGGTAAGGCTGCTGATCTCGTTGTTTTTGATCCCGATACGGTGGCTGCGAGATCTACTTTTGAAAATCCCACGCTGCCGCCAATCGGTATTTCACATGTTATTGTCAACGGTCAGTCCGTCATTGCCAATGGAGACCCCACAGGCGCGTTGCCGGGCCAGGTGCTGCGCCGAGCGTGATTTATATCTATGCCTATTCAAGTGCAAATTTGCGATACACCTGACGATGTGGCCCGCGCCGCCGCGTCGGAGATTGCCGCGCTTATTCGCCAGGAGCGAGATGCCGTGCTCGGTTTGGCAACGGGGTCAACGCCGGTGAGGACGTATGCCGAACTTGTCCGTATGAATCGGGAGGGTCTGAGTTTTTCGCGCTTGACCACTTTTAATCTCGATGAGTACTGGGGGCTTGATGGTAGGCATCCTCAGAGTTATCGTTATTTTATGAATCACACGTTTTTTGCCGGTACGGATATCCAACTCTGGAATACGCATATACCGAATGGCATGGCAGTGGATGCCGATCTTGAGTGCGAGGCTTTTGAGACCAAGATACGGGCGTGTGGCGGCGTGGATCTGTGGTTGCTCGGCATTGGTCGCAATGGACATATTGCTTTTAATGAACCCGGTAGCGCGCCCGATTCTCGCACTCGTTTGGTCGATCTGACCGAGAGTACGATTGTGGCGAATAGTCGCTTTTTTGATCGTCTCGAAGATGTGCCCAAACAGGCACTCACCGCGGGGATTGCCACGATTTGCGAGGCGAAACGCATTCTCCTTCTGGCGACGGGTAAGGATAAGGCGCGAGCGATTGCCCGTGCTGTTCATGATGCCCAACATCCGGCCTGTCCGGCGAGTTTTTTACAGACACATTCAGATTGTACGTTTATTTTAGATAGAGAGGCGGCATCGGTGGTTAGTCCTGCTCTTAATCCGTAATTCTCAATTTTTAATTAAACAGAAAGGTTTGCCATGAAAAAGACCCTCGCCGTGCTTGAAGGCGATGGCATTGGGCCAGAGATTATGCGCGAAGGGATTAAAGCACTTCGCACGATTGAAAAAAAGTTCGATCACGAATTTGTGCTGGAATACGCGCCTTTTGGTGCAGCGTCGTATTTTGAGGAGGGCAGTCCGTTTCCCGATAAGACAAAAGCCCTATGCGATCGGGCCGATGCGATTATCAAAGGTCCGGTGGGGCTTTCTATTGAAGAGACGAAGAAAATCCCACAGGAGTCGCGTCCGGAACTCGGTGCTATTCTGCCTTTGCGAAAGCGTTTTAATACGTATGCCAATTATCGCCCGGTCAGGCTGCCCAAATCTCTTGCGTCATTTTCACCTTTGCGCGATAGCGTCGTTGGAGAGGGTATTGATATTCTCATGATTCGGGAACTTGTGGGTGGTATTTATTTTGGCGAGAAAGTAGAAGGTACTGCTACGGGGATGAAATACGCGCGCGACGATTGCATTTATACCGAAGAACAGGTGCGCGCTATTGGAAAGATTGCGTTTGACGAAGCCCGACGTCTCGGCACCAAGATGACCCATGTTCATAAATCCAATGTGCTGGCGACGTCTCGGCTTTGGGATGCGATTATCGAAGATATGGCAAGAGAATACGACGATGTCGAATGCGTCTCGATTATCGTTGATAACGCGGCTTTTCAACTCGTTAAGAATCCCACGCAATTCAACGGCGTTATGCTTTTGGAAAATATGCAAGGCGATATCTTGACCGATCAGGCGGGTGGTTTGCTCGGCTCTCTCGGTCTGATGCCTTCGGCGTGTATGGGGCCTGAAAAGGGTTATGTGGAACCGGCACACGGCTCGGCACCCGATATCGCGGGTCAAAATATCGCCAATCCCTATTCGATGATTGGCAGTATTGCATTTCTGCTGGATAAATGTCTGGGTCTCAAAGAAGAGTCAGACGCTTTGTGGAACGCTATGTTCGATATTCTCGAAAGGGGTTATGCGACTTCTGAACTCGCCTCGGAAACAACCGATCCCAAAAATGTTCTCTCGACCAGTGATTTTGGCGATATGGTCGTCGATATTTTGAGTCATTAAAGGAGATTTACCATGAGCGATATCATTGCCTGTATTGGCACTTATACCCGCACTGGCAGCAAAGGTATTTACATTCACCGGTTCAATGCCGAAACCGGCGAACTCACCCCGGCTAATAGTATCGAGAGTGAGAATCCGACATTTCTCGCCATTCATCCCAATGGGCGATTTCTTTATGCGGTCAATGAAGTCAGTGAATACAATGGCGAAAGTGCGGGGGCGATTAGCGCGTTTGCCATTGATGCGGAAGCCGCAGAACTCGCGTTTATCAACGGGCAATCGACAAAGGGCACTGGTCCCTGCCATTTGAATATCGATGCAACGGGGCGCTATGCTGTGGTGGCAAATTACGGTGGGGGTAGCACCTGTATGTTGCCCATTGGGGAAGACGGCGCGTTGGGCGAAGCGTCGGATTTTATTCAGCACGAGGGCAGTAGTGTCAATCCGCAACGGCAGCAAGGTCCTCACGCCCATTCTGCGAATATTTCGCCGGATAACAAACGCGTTTATGTTGCCGATCTCGGTTTGGACAAGGTGTTGATTTTTGAGCTCGATCTCGAAAACGGCAAACTCATTGCGAATGACCCGCCGTCCGTCTCTGTTGCACCCGGTCAGGGACCGCGCCATTTTGCTTTTCACCCCGGGGGACAATATGCCTATCTCATCAACGAAATCGGCAATACCGTCAATGCGTACGCCTATGATGCAGAGACCGGTGCGTTAACCGAGTTGCAATCTATCGCCACACTGCCCGGCGATTTTTCAGATACGAGCCACACGGCGGATATTCACGTTTCATCCGATGGTCTGTTTGTGTATGGATCAAATCGCGGTCACGATAGTGTCGCCATTTTTGCGGTTGACGAGTCCAGCGGTAACTTGACGCTGGTTGATATTCACTCTACTGGCGGACAATCGCCTCGCAATATCGCGCTTTCGCCCGATGGCAATTACTTGCTCGCAGAGAATCAAAGTAGCGATACGATTGTCTCTTTTGCCATTGACCGAGAGACTGGAAAATTGACAGAGACTGGGCATGTCGCGGAAGTGCCCATGCCCGTTTGTTTGAAGTTTTTGGGTAAACAAGCGGGTAGATAGCACGCGCGATGACGACCCTTTTTTAACTTACCACGAATGCACCATGTGGCCGTTGCCTGGGAAGTAGATGTGATCTACAAGTGTGGAAAGGCCAACGCCGAGGGTGTAGCCGATCAAGAGGCCGATGAAGAAGGGTTGTAAATTGCGATAAAGCCGAATGCCGCCGATGCGCAGTACGATGGACTTGAATGCCCACACGAGGAAAACGGTGAAGGCGGTGACTCTGACGGGATAGACATATCCCACTGTGAATCCCACCGGATGCAGGGGCCACCACGCAAAGCGCAGGCGCATGAGGCCCAAAAACAGGGTGCCGAGCGCGCCCGCGGCCAAAAATTGCCATTCAACGCGGCCAAAAGCGGTTGGCTCTGATGCCCAGGAGACAACGCGGTCAAACATGCGCTGGCTGTATCCGCCGAATACAAAGACGTGGCGGATGTTGGCGGCGCCGGTCGCGCCGTAACAGAGGTTGAGGGTATAGATAATTGAGACGACAAAACCGACGATAAAGGCGAGCATTAGGGCCGCGACCATGCGATTGCGCGGCCATCGAAATACATCGTGGATTTTGGCGGTGTGAGTTAGAGATGGGAGGATGTATTCGCGGTGGCTTTCCACGCTGTTGGCCGCTAAGGCCATGCCAACGTGGTCGGGTGTTTGCACGGTTGTACCGAGTGCGGCTGCGGCGAGTTCCTGGGTTCGCAGTGGGGTTTCGACATATACGAGGCCGGTTTCTGCGACGATTTTGGCCAGGCCGATGAAGTAGATCAAAAGCAGGCCAAGTTGTATTGCAATGCCCAGCAGCGAAATGCCCAGCGCGTACATCCATGCACTGGCATAAATGAGCGCGATGATCAGGCCGATTACAGCCGTGCGGTAAGATAGGAGTTCGGTTTTGTCCTGGGCATCGGGTTGCCAGAGTGCGCGGATGACGGTTCCAATGTGTTGCCGCGCCATGAACAGGCCAAACAGGGCAAATGAGATGAAGCCACCGACCTGCTGTAGCAATAGGCCACTTCCAAAGTCTTTGCCCACTGTGATGCCAAAGCGGTTTAATGCGCCGATTTCGATGAGTGAGAGCACATGGAATAACCAGATGGAGAGCAGGACTTCGAGGTTGGTGAGATACCCAAAGGCCGCCATGACAAAGTTGAGTTTGATTTGAAGCGGCGGAAAGTCGTGCCCAAATGAGATGGCGGTGCTATGGGTGGGACCAATGGGAATGATTGGGAGATTGTGCCAGAAGAGGGGCAGGATATTCCAGGATAAGATGAATAAGGCGATGCCAAACCCCGTCCAGAATAATTTGTTTTTGAAAAATCCGATTTGTCCCGACGCTGTATCCTGAATCATCAGTATGGGCAATTGCGCGAGAGGAAAGGTGATGCGTTCGTGTTCGACCCATTGTTTGCGCAAGATGACGGTGATGCACAAACAGGCGATAAATAGTGCGAAGAAAAATGTGAACCACCAGAAGAGCGGCACAGCCCAGACGTGATAGGGGGTGGATAGATGCGCCGGCAATCCCTCCCAAAGGTGGGTGATGTCGCCCGCGCGATTGCTGGGCACGGCCCAGGGTTGGATGTGTTCGTGGGTAAATTCCGCCCATCGGTTTTCCGGTGTGGCTTTGTAATAGGGGCTGGCGAGAACGGCGATCAGGCGTCCGGCGACGTTTTTGGTGGGAAAAACGCTGCCAATAAATCCCATGCAGAGGATGAGTCCCAATTCATGCGGTCGAAGCATCCAGTTTTCCCGGATTCTTTTGAGCAAGGGATTGATCAGGAATATGAGGAGAAATGGCAGCCACAATGACATCGGCATGTGGCCCAGAGATACGCGAGATGCGCGAAGGCGATAGGTGGTGTCGGTGGCAAAATAGCAGATGACAAGGGTCAGGATCAGGCCAACGATAATGGCGCGGGTGGTGATGTGTCGGGCGAGGTCAGGCTGTGGTGCGGGATTGGGTAAGCTCATGCATTTCTTTCGGTTGGTGTGGTTATACGATTTGTAGGGGTGACCTGACCCCCTGTGGTCGCTCGTGCAGCGCGTAATATGCTGTGTTTGGAGAGATGAATCAAGAAGCATTTGGGATCTCATGTTACGCGGTGTAAGGGAGTTAGGATTTATCTGTAGCGCACCTCGAATCCGCGCAATCTTTTCATCCGCTTAAGCGGTGTACAACTGCAACAGCAGTTCATCCGCGATCTAATGAGGAGGGTATCATGCCATTTCAAGTTTTTGACTATCGCAAAGATATTGCGAATATGCTGGTGACACCCCAGATTCGTTCGCGATTTTTGAAGATGGAGGTGGGGCAGTTCAATCAGAGCCATACGCACGATTTGGGGCAGGAGATCTTTCTGATTTTGCAAGGGCAGGCAGAGTTTAATATCGAAGGGCACAAGGAGGTGTTAGGGCCTGGGCAGATGTGTATTGCATTGACAGATGAGGCGCATACGGTGCGCAATGTGGGCGATGATGAGGTGATTATGTATTTGTCGGTGACGCCGCATATTTTGCCTACGCATACTTATTGGACGGCAGAGGGAGAGAAGGAGCCGCCGCGATTTGTGAAGTCTTCTTCTTATGATCAGGAGCCGGATTTGAGCGTTGATGCAGACGCACGAGCAGATGAACACCTGCAGTTTGTGGAAGATTTTGTCGCGCGTGTAGAGGAGACAGCAGAGACGCAGCGCGCGCAGGTTGCGGCTTTTAAGAAGGCATTCGCAGAGGGAGATGTGGAAGCCGCATTCAAAGCGCGAGATGCGATGTGGGACGCGCTGTATCCGATGTTTAAGGCTGTTCACGAGCTGGCTGGTGTGTGGAATGCCTTCGCACATCGGACGGTGGATGAAGTGTGAAGTAATTAATTGTAGGGGCGACCCCTGTGGTCGCCCGCTTTCAGAAAGGACACAAACATGGGCAAATTTAGACTGGCTTGTCATTTGATTCAGTTTCGGGGAGAGCAGAACGAAAATCCCGAGAAGGTGTTGGCAGAAGTGGCTGAGGCCGGATGGGATGGGGTTGAGGGGTTGAAGATCGACAGTGGTGATGATCTGGTTGCTAAAGCCAATCTCGCGAGGAAGAATGGGTTGCATCTGGTCAATGTGGGCGGGCCGACCCCGCTTGATCGGGTTCGGTACAATATCGCGTTGGGCAATGATGCGGCAGAGGTGCCGTCGTGTCGTCGTGCAATGTGGGGTGGCGATGATCCGAGCGATGAAGATGTTGAAAATGCCGCGCGTTCGCTTGACGATGTGCTGGCATATTGCAAGGCGCACGATGTGAAGGGTTTTCACCACGCGCATATGCGGACGCTGATTGAGACGGTTGAGGATGCCGAAAGATTGATGACGGCAGCCCCCGATTTGTGGTTGCTTTACGATACGGGACATATGCTGGCGGCGGGTAGCGATCCGATGCAGGTTTTTGAACGCGATGTGTTGCGGGATCGGATTGGACATGTGCATTTGAAGGATGTACATGCCAATGATCCGGCGACCTGGAACCACCGCACGGGGCAGTTTAATGAGGAGGCGCGATTTGCAGAACTCGGCGCGGGGAATATGGGGTTTGACGCACGGGCAGCATTGGAGAAATTAGAAGAAGTGGGTTACGATGGGTGGGTGTCGGTAGAACTCGATCGGCCGTATCCGCCCAAACCCGCGGCAGAAGCGGCAAAGTCCAATCGCGATTATCTGCGAAGCATAGGATATTGACACGCGTCTATACTACGTTGGACAATCCGCCATCAAGGTTAATCGCCGTGCCTGTAATGAAAGAAGCGCATTCCGAAGCAAGAAAGACGACAAGAGCTCCAGCATCAGAGGGTTCACCTAAACGTCCTAACGGATGCTCTTCAGCCCGCTCAATCCAATATTCCTCTAAAGTGCCACGAGAACCTTCCGCTTTCCAAGAGCGTTCTCCCTGCGCGCTCTTGATAGAAGTCAAGCACACGGTGTTTACGAGGATATTATAAGGCAATAGTTCCTTAGATAGCGCTTTGGTCATCGCTATCCCCGCCGCGCGGCTCACGGAGGTTGGATAAGAAGCTGCTCCAGGCTGTTTGCCCCCCGGATGCGTGATGTTGATAATCCGTCCTCCGCCGACAAGTTTCATCTGAGGAATGACCAGACGCGCACAACGCACAGCCCCCATCAGTTTCAGATCTAAATCGGCATACCAATCATCGTCGATCAGCTCATCGAAGGCGCCCGTGGCAGACCGGCCGGCGCTGTTGACCAGGATGTCAATCCGTCCGAAATGCTGGACCGCTCTGTTGATGAAGTTCGTTAGCGTTTCCGGTTTAGTCACGTCAGCAGAGATAGCAAGGACATCACCACCAGTCAACGCACGAAGTTCCTCCGCTGCCTGCTGCAAAACATCATCGCGTCGCGCACAAATCGCGACCTTCGCTCCCTCTTCCAAGAACCGTAATGCGATTCCCTTGCCGATTCCCTCGCTGCCGCCCGTAATAACCGCAACTTTTCCTCTCAATCCAAGGTCCATATCAATTCTCCTCAAGCGAGTTTATTTCCGTGGTTTGTCCTGGAGATTTTTTGGTGGTTTTAGTGGATTTTGGTTGTATTATATACGACATTTGGGTGACTTGTGCAAATATCGGAATGCGTGAGGGCAGAGTGAGATGAAATTTCGGATGCTGGGAAAGACGGGCTTGCAGGTATCGGAAATCGGTTTTGGCGCGGCGCAGATTGGAAATCCATCGCTGCCGGAATCGCAGGTCGAAGCGGTGCTGAACAAGGTGCTCGATTTGGGTATCGCGTTTATAGATACGGCTGCGATGTATGGCGATAGCGAAGAGCGGATCGGGAAGTTTATCGCCCATCGGCAGGATGAGTTTGTTCTGGCGACAAAGTGCGGCGATTATCAGGTGATCAATGGCGGTAAGCGCGAGATTGTGAAGGATTATTCGCCCGAGGGTATTTTGAGGACGATCGATACGAGCCGATCAAAGCTGAAGATGGATGTGATCGATATTGTGCAATTTCACGGGCTGCCGGGAGAAGCGGACGATTGGAACGCGGCGTTTGACGCGCTTTTGGAAGCAAAGAATAGGGGATGGACGAAGTTTGTCGGTGTATCGGCTGATGGATCGACAGCGGCTGAGGCGGCGAAGAGGTGGGATTTGGATACGCAGGAGTTTACGTACAATGTGTTGTTCCAGGAGTCTGCTGAAAATTTGATGCCCACTTTGCGCGATCGGGATATGGGAACAATTATCAAGCGTCCGATTGCCAATGGGGTATATCTCAGATCCGAGCGTCCAGAGGGTTCGTATATGGGCGATCCGTGGGATCGGGCACAGCGGATGCCGTTGCGGGAACTGGCGGGCGATATGTCGCTGATTGAATTTGCGTTGCGTTTTACGCTGTCTCACGACGATGTGTGTACTGCGATTGTGGGATCGACCAACATGGATCATCTTGCTGAGAATGTGAAAATTTCAGATGGAAAAGCATTACCCGAAGATGTGTTGGAGAACACAAAACGGGTTTTTCAGTCGTTGTTTGGGCAATAAAAGTGGGGGCAACCACAGGGGGACGCCCTACTTATGACCACTAACCAAGGAGTTTATTTTGAAACCCAATAGAATTAGAGAAAAGTTGGATGCAGGCGAACCCACCATTGGTACGCGCATTCATTCGAGTTGGCCGGCGATCGTCGAGGCGATTGGGCATACGGGACTTTACGACTATGTCGAGTACGTTGGTGAATACGGTACGTTTGACCTCTATGATCTCGACAATATGTGCCGTGCAGCCGAGTTGTACAATATGGGAATGATGTTCAAAATTGATCGCAGTCATCAGCACTATTTGTCGCAACGGGCGATAGGGTCTGGTTTTGGGAGTATTTTATTTACGGATTGTCGCACAGAAGAAGACGCCAAAGCGTGTGTGCGCGTTACGCTTCCAGATACGCCGGAAGATGGCGGTCTGTACAGTGTGTACACGCGGCGCAATACGTATATGGGATATGGAGGTGGGGCTGATTATGTCAAAGCCATGCGGGAGACGGTTGTCGTTTTGATGATTGAAAAGAAGGAGGCGGTGGAAAATATAGAGGCGATTCTATCGGTTCCAGGCGTGGATATGGTGCAATGGGGGCCTTCGGATTATTCGATGAGTGTTGGCAAGGCGGGGCAGCGAGGTGATCCTGCTGTGTCGGACGCAAAGAATGAGGTGTTTAAGACTGCGCTGAGTATGGGGGTTCACCCCCGCGCAGAGATTATGTCACCCGATGAGGCAAAGGAATATCTCGATATGGGCGTGCGGCATTTTAATATTGGGGTGGATATTTCAATTTTGCATTCGTGGTGGCGAAACAGCGGCGACGAGCTGAGAAAAGCGGTGGAGGGTGCGTGAGAGAATAGACGAAGCGGTGTATGAAGGCGAGTAAATCGAGCCTGGACGCATCTCAGGCCAGTTCATAGACGCATAGGCGTAGCCTACAACTGTCTGTTATTCACAGCGGATAATATGAAAAGGACTACGTATGTGTGGAATTAATCCGAGAAATATTTCCAGAAGGGGAGTATAAACGACAAATTAAGGCAATCTTTGTCAAGTAAAAATGAAAAGGCAGGGATTATGAGCAGGAAATTGACACCAGAAGAACTCAGAGAACTCAAGAAGAAGGTGGACGAACTAAAGGAAGAAGTGAACCGTCCACTCGCTCCGGGGCTGGATATACCGATACCGACAAAGGCACTCAAGACATACGAGCAAAACAAGGAAAGGGAATGATCATGTTTTTTATGAGTCTCATTATAGCGGTCATCGGAATAATAATAGGATGGGATGGATCGGGGGTTTCGGTATTTCCGGCAGTTATTGGCCTCTTGGCAGTTTGGTATCTTATAGAACGCAGGAGGGCTGAAAGAAAGTTTTGGAACCTTGATGAACCTGATTTAGAAAAGGCCAGATTGGATGACGAAAAAGAAATGGAAAAAGCACAGTGGCGGATAATAATAGGGCCAGTTTTGGTTGTAATCAGCATAGTCGCGCTAATCGTAGAGATTGTAGCCTGAATTTTCAAGAAGTAAATGGAGAAGAATGGGGATAAGCAATGAAACGGTATTTTGCCTTTCTTAAAAAAATAGTATTGTGGTGTTTGGGTCTCTTTATTGTATATCAGGCAGTGCGGATTTTTGTTATCGAGGCCACCCTGCCAAGCCCCAAAGAAGGGGCCGAGGTATTTGTTTCACATTTTCGGGGAATGTATGTCATTTTCCTTCCAAAATATAAAATAATAACAATGGTAAGATATGATGATTCCGCAGTATTATGCGCTCAATTATTAGACCAAACAAATAGGGCAGGAAGAAAGATAGTCGGGGATTTCTATTATCTCGAAGACCGATATGCCCTGATAGATATATTCCCTTTCGTGCCCGCACCGGAGGGATACACGCCGTATAATTATGAAATGGAAGTTCTCTCTACGTTGGGAGAAGAAAACAAACATTGTGGTGATATTCTATTACCAACCGGGACAATAATCGAAGCGGTAATTCACCGTAAGGGAGATAGGTTGATTACCGATAGATACCGGGGGGCACTATTCGATGAGCAGTTTTATTATCGAGGTAGCCATACATTATTTTTTAGAGAAGAAAATCCTGACCTGAATTATATATCGCGTCTTTATCAAGCTCTCGAAGCTAAAATGGAAAAATAGCACTTAGTAGCTAAAAAGTCGGGCCCTCCCAACGCCACACAGGGTTATCACTTTCCTCTGGTGGTACAATAACCCAGGGGGCGTTGGGATCGCACACAGGCGGTCTCTCCGTTGGTCTTTTATCTGATCGCTTTTCTGGCTTGACGGGCGACCCCTGATTGCGTAGATTGTTCATATCCTGTTCCTATATAGGTAAAGGTTTTGGTGGAGGGCCGTGCTGGTAACACGGCCCTTTCGCTTTTTTTACACTGTGTACATGTACACAACTCCTCTTGGCTTGTCAATAGTGGGCAATCAAATCTCTATATTTCAATCTTTTCCCTTCGAAGCCCTGCACGATCAATTTCATCTGATCAACGGTGTCTCTCACACGAATACTCTGCCTCAGCACGAATTCATTGACGTATAGGTGAAGGTGCTTTCTTCTCATCTTGTGATATATAACCCATATACCCGCGCTTAATACCTGACCAGAATGACTCTATGTCGTTTGTGTGTGCGTCTCCTCTGAAATATTCGCCCTGTGAGTGAATAACTGCTTCGGGAAAAAGCCTTCTCTGTGCAGGTCTTTATAGATAAGAGCCCCATCAGTATAGACAGTTGCACCTTCCTTGACGCGACACTGAATAACTGACGTGACGCGGTGTCCCTGTATCTCGGCATGTATTGGGAAATCGCGTCACGCATCTAACACGCGCTGAAATGCCTCGATATTAGGCACCTGTATCGCCGCACGGTGCAACTGCTTGAGGTGTTGCAAATCGTCAATGGCGGCAATGCGGGTGGATAGAGGGTGCGCTTTGCTCAGGCCAAATCGAATCTCCAATACTTCGAGGATAGCTTCAATCGTGCTTCTTCTTTCGCCTTGCTCAACGCCTTGCTCAAAACCTTCTTCAATGCCTTCTTGCTTAAGGTATTGTGCAAACGATGATTCGCGCAAGATGTCCATGATGCCCTCCTTTGAGATAATTTCTGAAATGGTTCTTGGCGCGTACACCAACCCGCTTAATAGTGACATACCAGCGAGAAGATCGGCTTTGGCTGACCGATCCATTGGTTGCATCTGGGCGGTGTGTATGCACTGATACAACCACGCTTCAGAGGCCATTCCTTCAGGTGGCTTCATCAGTGGCGTGAATGGGATCAGCCCTGAATGCCCCGTGCTCAGGATGGGTTGGCCTTCTATTTCGATCAGTCTGATCACGCGATACCGAATCGCGATTTCGTAGCCGGGGAACTCCTGCACGTAATATCCAGGATCGTTCTGTCCCGCATTGGGACGCAGGTAAATGACATTGGAATAGATCGGCAGGCCATGACGCTCAATGGCGTGTCCGATATACCCTGCCATGCGACGCGGCATAGGCGGATTGGTGCTGCTGGCCGTTTGGAACTCGTTGTGGACTAATGCCTCCTGACCAGCGATACGCACGCGGATGAAGCTGTCGCTGCGGCGTGCTCTGACCGTGGGTTGCTCTGTTTCGATGACTTCAAGGACCTCGACGTCGTCTCGCGCAAGGGTGAAGTAAGCGAAGTGGTCTGGATAGTGTTGTATCAGGTATTTGGATATGGTGTCAATGTCTGCCATGTGAAATGCCTCGTGTCTGATGGGGTGAGTGCTTGGGGACACGCGCAACAGTCAGACACAAAGCAAATAGCAAGCCAAAAAATGAATTCTCCAGAAATTGAGCGATAATTTGCGTTGAAAGACATCTAAATACCGCATTGTGCTTTAAATATGCTGTATTGCACACTTGTTCACAACCTGAATTTAAGACTCACCTGTTTAAGCGAGGAGCGGCACAGAACAATCTCGGAAGCGAAAGTGTACATTTTGAGCCATGAATGGGCAGTTATGTGAAAGATATGTACCGCTTGACCAAGTGGCTGTCGCGGCGGTTATTTGTGGTTTCTTGCGTAACGTCAGTGAATAAACTCGGTCATAGTGTTCTCATCTGTTTCCTCGAGTACTTTTGTCTGCACTTCCTTTGTTCTCGACCCTTGACATCCGCGATGGGTATTTTCCCGGCTACACCTCTGCCAGCGCGAAGTCTGTCTTTTGAGTGTTTGTTGCTTTCTTTCCTGCCGATATATGTTTCACCGACTTCAACTGTTCCGTCAAACAGGTCATCACCATTACCTGGCATTGTGTAGTTGTAAACCATTTCGCAAATTTGCACAGCCGCCGAGGTTCAGGTCTCGGCGGCTGTTTTTTTAAGTGAGGAGTTCATGCACGGCTTCTGAGGGGCGGGCAATGACTGCGCGATCTCCGCGAATACATACGGGGCGATTCATGACTTCGGGATGTTCTATGAGCAAACCGACGAGTGCATCGGGCGTATTGTAGTCATCTATGTCGCGCCCTAAGTCTTCAAAAGAACTGGGGTGAATCAGGTCTTTGGGTTCACCGGGCAGGAGCGCGAGAAATTTTCTCAAGTCCTGTTCGCTCAGCGGTGTTTTTAAGTATTCAATTACGTCGAACTCGACGTTGCCAGCGCGCAATATATCCATTGCGCCGTTGGATTTGCTTCAGTTAGGGTTGTGGTAGATGGTGATTTTTGACATGTCAAATCTCCTTTTTTCGGTGAAGAGTGTCTCAATGGGAGTATAATAAATGTCTAAATTTTTGAGATCAAGGAAAAGTTACGGGCTGATACTGAGTGCTCTGTCAAAAAAATTTGCTGATATGTTTTTCTGATAGACTGGATTACTGACGTTGTGCTGCGCGTGGCGGCTAACACCATGCCGCAATGACAACCACCGTTCGTCACTCCGGCGCAGGCCGGAGTCCAGTGGGTTTAGACAAGAATCTTATTTGACGAACCATTGAAGCTGGAGGCAAAGATCAAAAAAAATCGAGTTCTCAAATGATATAGGCTATATTTCAGACTCATCAGAAACGATTAAAAAAATCATTAAACAGTTAGAGAATCTACGGAAAGGAACCAAAGATGACTGAGCAGACCTACAGGCATCGTTTAGAGATGTTCTTTTTGGGCCTGAGCCAAAAGCTCCAAATTTATCGAGAAGAAAAACGGCGTTGGGACCCTTTTCTTTCAACGGATTTCAATGTTGTCTCCGAGTTCATCATAATCAATCAAAAGTACTTCCGCAGGGAAGACCGTCTTTCCGATATTATCGCCTGCCTGCTTGACGCCAATGGTTCTCATGGTCAGCAAGGCAAGTTTCTTGACGCTTTTCTCAAACGTTTATACGAAAAAAATCATTTTGATACAGATATTGAGCAGCAGCCCTATTTTCTCAAGTGTCTGTTCGAGAAAAAGCGACCTGACCGGGTAGCTGAACTATCCGGTAAACAACCAAAAGTCAAGCGTGAAGATCCTACTGATCAGCGTCGCCGGATCGATATTACTGTTGGCTTTGAAGGATTCGAGATTGGTATTGAGAATAAGCCTTGGACGCACGAAAGCAATGATCAACTGAAGGATTACTACTCTCATCTCAAAGATAAACCTGAAAATGAGGAGTTTTGCCTTGTTTTCATTACCCCCAATGGCACTCATCCCACTACTATATGTAAACCCGACGACCTCATTCAGAAAGGCGAGTTATACTGCCTTTCATATAGGTCAGATATTCTGGAATGGCTTGAGGAGTGCTGGCAGCTATGCGAGTCCGATAGGTTTCGCTGGTTTCTGCGCGATTTTAAAGAGTACATTCGTGACGAACCTTTTACTTTTGAGGAGAACGAAGATGCCAACGGATGAAAAAGAAAAAATTATTATCGAACATGTTTTAGATTTGGATAATAAAGAGAATCTGGAGATGGCACTGGATATTATATCCATGACCCAGAAGATTCGTAAGGAAATAATCAAATCGTTTTTGAAGAAACTCGAAGGCTTTATCTGCGGAGAACTTGATATGTCGCAGTGGGTATTGGAAACAGAACTTTACGACGAGCCTTATGGGAAGAACTCCCATAGTTTTGGCGTGTCTAGTAAATTCGGTGTTTTACAGGAACCGGTAGGTATATTACTTAAGGGTTCTGCTACTCTCAAGTCTCTTTACATTGGAGTTTTTAGTTCCCCTACTAATGAATTGTCCAATGAATCAATGAATCACCTTAGGAGTCGGTTGGACGAGGAATGTGGATCAGGCAGGTCTTGGGAAGACGAAACGGAGATTTGGATTTGGTATCAGTATCTAAAGTCTCCCAATTGGAACTACACAGATTGGACTAATAAAGATACCCTTATCAAGATGCACACTGAAACAGATCGCGTTGTCAAGGATATAGGCAACCATCTTCTTCGGATCATTGAAGTGGCGAAACCCGAGATTGAGAAATGGGTCCAACAAAACCCGGCCCCTCCATAAGATTACCATACACAAAAACACCCTGCATCAATGACAGGGTATTTTTATTTATTGGTTGCTTCATTTCGGAACTATGGTATCCTATTAAAGGTGGTCATATAAAGCCATTGCCAAATCTTTTAGGAGGAAAAAATGACCAGTATTGACAAAAATTCTGGCCGTAATCTCGAAAAACTCATTGATACCCTCTGTAAACTTCCCCCCGATGATTTGAAGGAAGTTAAGCGAAGGCTTGAAAAGCAACTTGAAGAAGCCAATCATTCTCGGGAATCATTGGACGATCTGCATGAGGATGACTTGTGGGGATTGGATTTGAGTCGAGAGACTGCGGATGACGCGGCCTCTATGAAGGAAGTGCTCAGAATCACTTCTAAGTTCAAAGGGTCTATGGCAAAGATCGTGAGTGAAGAAAGAGACGAACGGTAATGGCGGTTTGTTTTTTTGATACGAGTGCTCTGGTTAAATACTATCACGACGAGTTGGGAAGACAGATGGTCGTCAGCCTCGCTGATGATCCAGATAATCGCATTTTTATATCCCGGCTTGGACTGATAGAATGGCATTCTGCCTTTTTTCGTCTCATGCGTATGGACATATTTACTCAAGATGAGTTTCAAACCATACGGACTCGATTCCTTTCAGATATTCGGCATCGAAAATTTCTTATTCACTGATGTTACGCAGCTTTAAGGATTTGTAGTTCATGGAAAGCATATCGAATCGCCTTGAGATAGAGTCTTGACCTGAGGGCAAAGTGATTGAGTCGATGCTTGACTCGCAAGCCTTCCAAACGACAGGCGGCATAAATGGCCATAAAACAATGATTGCTTTGCGTGCGCACCCGCTTTGTCGGCGACTTGGATAGGGCGGCATTGGACTTGAGCGTTTTGTGAAACGTCTCCACTTTCCATCGTTTCTGATAGATCGTTTCAATGGTTTCTCCATCACATGTAAGATCACTGCAAGCCAGATACATCGTGCCTGTGCTACCGTCTTTGTTTGTAAAGACCTGCCGAAGTAAAAGGACGGGAAAATCTAATCCTTTTATCCAGCCTTGCACAGGGTCTCGTTCTGGCAAGTTTCGTGCATCAATGCGTGAGAAGCCCCCTTGTCGTTTTTCTTCATAGCTCAAGGCAACCGTCCTGTTAGATTTGAGTGCGACAACGAAGTGTTTATTGAGTTTATGGACAATGAAGGTCAAGTTTTCCTTTGCTGAGAACCAACTATCGGCCAGCACATAGCGATATTTTATCCGATTTCGCTTGCAAACACGCAACATGTCCCGCATCAGGTCATTTTTCGTGACCTCACTCTTGCGCTTGACCCTATGGGTTTCCACATCCGTATAGAGAATGGGTTTGCGGATCAACTCGTAAGTCACAGGTAAGCTGACATCACCTGCGTGATAGACACAATTGAGCAGATTGATGCCCTTGACGGTGCGATTTTGACTATGATCATAGTGCCAACAGATTAAGTCATTTTCATCCGTATGTGGCTTTTCCTGGATCGTATCATCAATGATGAGTACCCCATCGTCCTTTTGGATGGCGCGTACCATACCCTTGACGTGTTGCCACAGCGTTTTGGCATCATAGTCTGCAACCGAGAGAAACCGCGTGACTTGATCGTGGCTTATGGCACCTTCTACGAGTGCTGATAAACCCGTTGCTGTGGTCGCGCCAAAGGAACACAGCAGATAATCGCTATACAATTCTAGCCCGACTAATTCATGAACTGTAATCGTTGGGGTTGTTTGTCAGGCGGCATCGGTTCCAAGCATCAAAATGAGGGTGCTTTCTATCTTGTCTGCCGGCATAGGCGTCTTCATAGAGTTCAAGCAGCCCAAATCGTCCCCTGACTGGCTCTGCCAGTGTCAAAAGTACAGACCGGTCCCTTGCCAGTCCTGTCTGTGGATAAGTCCGTGTATTTGTAAAGTCAAAACGTGATGGGACAGACCCCTATTCCTGCCCCGTTGATGGGTTATGGCACCGCCTTTGCCAGATTGCACAGGATTTTATCAAAAAGGTGTGGCAATGGAAATGACATAGGCAGATGGAAGGTGATCTTTGTTTTCAACTCACAGACGCGTCCGGCGACTTTAAGGAAGCGATTTTGGAGGGTATTGACCTGTGCGTTTATCCACGTTGTGCCTTGTAATCCGATGTGCGCTAAGGTGTGCAACAAGACATAGGCAGCCGAATGGAGGAAGAGGCGGAACTGATTGGCTCCAAATGCGTGACAGGATGTGCGGTCTGAGTGGAGAAAGGTTTTGTGATTTTTAATGAAGTTTTCCATCTGTCCGCGAGCACAATAGATATTTTGGTAGATAAAGGAGGCCCTTGAACTTTCAAGGTTGGTCACGACAAAGCGTGTGTTTTGGCCTCGGGTGGTGATTTCAGCTTTGCAGATGATGCGTCTGGCACAGGCCCAAGTCTGGGCTTGGTAATAAAATGAGGTAAAAAGTCGCACGGGCTTGCCGGTTTGTGCATAAAGGCTTTTGGTCTGATCCATCAGGGGCTTTGAAAGGGCTAAGAGTCGGGTATTGGCACTTTGTCCGAGGATAAAAAAGAGGTCCTTTGTCGCACAAAAGTCCTGGACTTCTGGACTTGAGAAGTGGGCATCGCCTCGCAAAAAGAGTGCCACCTTTGGCCAAGCCTGACGAATATAAGCGACTAACCGCTTGAGAATGGTGACAATCTGTTTGCCATCAGGACGCACACCCGGACGTAAAATCGTCGTGATTAGCTTGCCCGATTGCCCTTCATAAATATGCAAAGGCTGGTAGGAGTAGGCACCCAAATACCCATTGAATAAGGACAACTGCTGCGTCCCATAAACCCTATCCTGCGTATCATCAATATCTAAGATGATCGATGAAGGCGGCTTTTTATACGAAGCAATAAAACAATCGACAAAGGCACGAGCAACGCGATACAAATCGCTTCTGCTCATCTGATTCTCAAACCGACTCATCGTGGGTTGACTGGCCAAGTTCTCACCACTTATGGGCAAGCGATCACAGGCAACCTTGAAGCCGGGATCGCTGCACAAGGCATTGCAATCATTGGCATCTTCATACCCACAGGCAATTTGAAACACGCGCTGTTTGATCAACTCTGCCGTGCTATGCGCCACATAACTTTGATGCCGATGGTCTTTAATCGCGCGACTCAAACGTGATAAAATACCCGTTTTGGCCTCCACTTCTCGAAGCAATAAGGCTCCGCTATCGCTGGTGAGGATGCCCCCATCAAAGGCGAGGTTGAGACGTTTGCCGAAAATGCTTGCCAAAGGAACCTTGCAATGATTATCTTGTGTGTTCACGGTAGTTTCTCCCAAGTTCATTGTTCAATGGTTATGAGTGTAACCTAATATAATACAATGGCTTGAATAGGGAAACTACCTTTTTTATGAATTTTTCGGGCTAAGAGGTTTTTGTCCATATTTTGAATCTACCATCATAATTTTTCAAGGTGACAATGACGACAAAACCGACATGATCTTGTACTTTCTTTCAATATACATCATAAATGAACTGCTGCGTAACATCAGATGATAATATTCAAATTGAGGCGGGTCAATCAAAAACGATGGTCTTCCAAATCTATTTTTACATTTTTTTACAAAGAAAAAAACGCCCTGGCCTCGTGCCAGAGCGTTTTTATTTTACTTGAGGGGTGTGCATAAAAGCTAATTGACATAGTCGGTAAAAGTCGCCACTTGTAGAAGCAACCAAACTTCACAAGGAGGCGAGAGATGGCAAAACCAACATTCACCGACTATGTCGAACTCATACATACGCTCTTTGATCAGTTTACACAAGCGCAAAGGACCATGCCCAAACGCGGACACCCCTTTGATTTTAAGGATAAATCCTTCCTGATCTTCTTCCTGTGGATGCAAATGCGCCACACCACAGAGTTTAGTGCCCAACATCGTTGGTTAAAAAATCATCCTGAATATCGCAAACGCCTGAATTTTAAGCGGCTACCACATCGATCAACGATTACAAGGCGGTATAAAGCGCTCTATCACACCCTGCAAGATTTTCTTGCTTTCGTAGGCAGTTTTACACAAGATTTGGAACCGGACTTTAGAAGCAAAGAACTCTTTGAGGATAAGAGTCTGTTCAAAGCAAAGGGTCCCGTCTGGCATCAGACGGATCGCAAAAGAGATCACATCCCGGACAAGCTACGAAACCTTGACCAAGACGCCACCTGGAGTAAGAGTGCGTATCACGGCTGGGTCTATGGCTATGGCCTGCATGTCACCTGCACAGAAAATGGCTTTCCAAGACTGGTAAGCGTGGAAACCGCATCAGTGTCTGAAAGCCAAATCTTAGGCGAAAAAGAAGCCCACATTTTCAAGCATCTGGACCCATACAGCGTCAGTGCTGATAACGCCTATACCAAAGCTATGCGGATCAGAAATTGGGCAAAAGCAGGCATCGTCTTACTCACTCCTGCTCTCAAATGGGTTAAGGGACGCTATGCAAAAAACTATCATCGCTTCCTACAACAGACAGAAAATCAAGACCTTATGCGGCTTCGTAGAACAGCGATTGAACCGATTTTCGATCTGATTGCCAAGCTGATTGATGCGACGGATAATCACTACCAGATTGCCTTACAGCACTTAGAAAATGTGCGGACATATCTCACTTTGGCGGTCTTTACCATGCAATTGGCGATGATTATGAATAGCATATGGGGACTGCCAATCCGAGCCATTTCACATATCAAGGCCGTGTGGAATTGAATTATGCACACCCCTCTGTTAACTCCCATTCTTTTTGCGGAGATTTTTGGGCACTTAAAACCCTTCTATTCTGCAACATCAATAATGGCAACACCCACAACAACACTCACCTGCTCACCCTTGCCATACCTGACGCGAACAACTGGAGAATACCAGTGCCTTTCCTCAAAATTATATGCCCCATTCGTCTCGAGCTGTCCTGTGCTCGCATCAATGGCAAAATACGGGGCATCTACACCCCACAAACTATACGTGAGAAATTTACCTTTACCCATGACACCCGTTGCTTCGATGGGGTCGCCTATGGGTTGTCCTTGTGGTGTGTTCTCCTCTACGAAGCGGAGGATAGGAAGTGCTGACGTAAAAACTGGCACACGACTCACATGACTCACCACCTTGCCCCAGTGGTCGACAAAGATCAGGAAATCGGGAATACCAATCTCGCCATTGCCATCCAGATCATATCGTGCTTCATACTTCTTCCGACCTTCCTTTGACCCGAACACATCGAGAAAGAGCACAAAGTCATGACTATCTACGATCCCATCACGATTAAAGTCCGGAGAAAGACCATTGTTGGGTAAACCAGGAGAAGACGCTTGTAAAGTAACGCCGAGAAACGTAGGTATGATCTCGGGCTGACCCTTGTGGCGAAACAGCGTAACCTTTACCAACCGTATCTCTGTCTCTGAAAGTGCATCTGTCGGGCGAAAACGAACGGTCCCCATAAGACTATCAACTATTATATTTTTCTTCGAGCCCAGCCCGATTATATTTTTCTTTGACAACGTCATCCCGATATGGACCCAACCCTTTCCACCAAGACCTGAGGAGCCTGATATGACAGGGCCTAGCTTAAAACCATCGGAAACCACCTCTGTCGCATCGTATTCAAAGCGTAAGGAAAGAGCGTGTACATCCTCAATCGCGGAAAAATTTCGCCCAAAAATCTGGATAGATACACTGCCATTATCAGGAGAGACAGCGAGAGAGGACGCGAACTGATTCCCTCCTGAATCATCTGAATCCAGAGAAAGAGAAAAACGATCATTCGCAATCAGTGTCCGGGTGCGGACTATCTTCGATTCTGACCAGTCACTATCACCCGCAGAGTTGCTCGCCTGCACCTGTATCTCGTATTTGGTGTCTGAATCCAGGTGCAGAAGGGTTGCTCTGGTTCCCCTCACATTTTGCGGGCCAGCTATAAAGTTTCCTGTATTCTCCTGTCGGTAGTGGACGTTATACCTTGCGCCGCCCGATCCTTTGACAACCTGCCAGTTGATCACGATACTGGTTGCCAATACCCTGACAAAAGTAAGCGTTGGCGCTACGGGTGTTGTCGTTGGCGCTACGGGTGTTGTCGGTGGTGGTGAAGGTGTTGTCGGTGGTGGTGAAGGTGTTGTCGGTGGTGGTGAAGGTGTTGTCGGTGGTGGTGAAGGTGTTGTCGGTGGTGGTGAAGGTGTTGTCGGTGGTGGTGAAGGTGTTGTCGGTGGTGGTGAAGGTGTTGTCGGTGGTGGTGAAGGTGTTGTCGGTGGTGGTGAAGGTGTTGTCGGTGGTGGTGAAGGTGTTGTCGGTGGTATGCGAAACTGATCGGCATAGGCAGTAGGATGACTGTTCGCATCTGTGGCCGCTCCTGCAGGGACATCGACGGTCACGATGGCAGAGTAGTCCGTAGGCGTGACCGTGGCCGTGTAGATTTTACCCGTGCCATTGAAGTTCGACAATACACCGTTTGAAATGTTCAAGTCCGATAAAGAAAAACCTGTTACCGTATGTGAAAATGCAACGGTGATCAAGAAAGGAACGCTACCCATTTTACTCAGAGAACTCGTAAGGCGCGGCTTAATACCAAATTCACCATTCGCGCGTCTCTTCCGGATTTTTGCTACTGCGGGGTCCCAAGTGGGATTATTTTTATACCTGCCTCGGGGGTAGGGCAGCACGGCGGGCGCGGGCTCTGAATGAGAACTTGCATTCGTGGAAAACCGCGCTTTAAGCCGGTTAGGAATGCCCTTTTGCCTTTGTCCACATTCGATCGAAACGTCACCCCAAGCAACTTCGGAGCTATCCCCCTTGACAAGCAAGAGGCTCCAATGTCGGAATGCCGAGGCGAGATTCACCCGATTCGCTGTGGTGACAGTAGGCTCCATAGGCACCTCTGCCCGGTTCGACGCTGCTCCGTATGGCTCACCATCGTTCCGTCGTAGCAGATACTTGTAACCATTGTCTATGACATCTTGGCGCAGATCCCAAGAGAAGTGTATCGATTTATTCTTCCAATGAACTGGAGGAGCCGTCAGACCTTCACCCACGGCAACACGGAAGTACGGCGAGTTTGTTTGTGGATTGTTGTTTGTTCCGTTGGGATATTCTTTGAAATCTGGATCATCAATACATTCAGCGGCGAAAATAGGGCCAGTGAAAATGAGTAGCAGTGCAAGCTGAATAGCCCTTGCAAAGAGAAGTGTACGGCGGAAGCGTTTCACCACCGCCAAAAAATATTTACCATTGGTTTTCATTCTTTCCTCCTGTGAGTCTCGTGTGTTTACACCAAGGCGTCTATTCGAGTCACCTGGGTGTAGGGATAAAAGTTTCGGTCGGGATCTGCATAGGCATTGCCCCACCGCGTTCCTACATTGTGGCAATAGAACCCATTGCCGTCAAAACCTACACCGACGACAAAATGAAAACCTTTACCGTGTTGAACTCTGACAATGAGGGGCGTGCCACCTTTCATTTTGCCCAAAGCGAAGAGAGCCACAAGGCGTTTAGTCGAAACTGTTTACGCGCAATTGACAGAACGTTTACACATCGCCCGCATGAAAGTACGAGATGCTTGGCACTTACTCAATCTGTGGCATACCAAAATTTTGACCCATACTATGTGTGTCTTTCTCAATATTATCAACTGATGTTACGCACTGTTTGAATAATGGTGTATATTCAGAAGTTGTAGAAGACCATCTCGGTTTAGTCGAGGCTGTCCCCTTGAAAAATTATACTGGTAGATTGAAAATATGGACAAAAAACTGTTAGAATTGTATAGCGATTATCTGCTCTCTTCCTTTGGCGCGACGACAGCGACGGGCTTATCGGCCCTGTTGGAAGGTGCCATAAGCCATGATCGGGTCACGCGTTTTCTCTCACAAGCCGACTATGATGCCAAAACGCTGTGGCGACACGTCAAGGGCATGGTATGTGACATCGAAGCGGACGATGGGGTGCTCATCATAGATGATACAATCCAGGAAAAGCCACATACAGATGAGAATGACTTAATCTGTTGGCACTATGATCACAGTCAAAATCGCACAGTCAAGGGTATCAATTTGCTTAATTGTGTCTATCACGCAAGCGATGTTAGCTTACCCGTGACTTACGAGTTGATCACCAAACCGGTCCTCTATACCGATGTGAAGACCCGTCGCGTCAAGCGCAAGAGTCTGGTCACAAAAAATGACCTGATGCGGGAGATGTTGTCTGTTTGCGATAGGAATCGGATAAAATATCGCTATGTATTGGCCGATAGTTGGTTCTCTTCAAAGGAAAACTTGCAGTTTATTCGCAATAGATTGGATAAACACTTCGTTGTCGCACTCAAATCCAACAGGACGGTTGCCTTGAGCGAACAAGACAAACGACAAGGGAACTTCGCACGCATTGATGCACTAAACTTGACAGAAGATACGCCTGTGCAAGCATGGATAAAAGGATTAGATTTTCCCGTCCTTTTACTTCGGCAAGTCTTTACAAACAAAGATGAAAGCACAGGAGAGATATTTCTGGCTTGCAGTGATCTTCATTGTGATGGCGAAACCATCGAAACGATCTATCAGAAACGGTGGAAAGTGGAGACGTTTCATAAAACGCTCAAGTCCAATGCTGCCTTGGCTAAGTCGCCCACGAGGCGGGTGCGCACACAGAGCAATCATTGTTTTATGGCCATTTACGCCGCCGCTCGATTGGAAGGCTTGCGCGTCAAACATCGCCTCAATCATTTTGCCCTCAGATCAAGACTTTATCTCAAGGCCATTCGGTATGCTTTCGATGAGCTACAAATTCTTAAAACTGCGTAACATCAGTTATTCAGCCTCTTGAACGCACACACCAGAACCGGGCTATTCGCCTCCTCTCCCGTTATGCTTTCACCCAAAGTTTGCGGACATTAGACGCTCTTCAGCTTGCAGTTGCCCTTCACACCAATAGCCATACACCTCTCGATCATTTTGTTTGCGCTGATATTCCCTTCTGTCAGGTCGCCACACTGGAGGGGCTTTCTGTGCTCAATCCCGAATCCCTTTGAGCGGTCATGTTCGCCAGCTAACCTGGCTTTATTTTTTCTCGCCTTTGGGTTGGATGGCTTTGGCAAAGTTTCTCTTATCTCTTACGTCTCACCTTTTACCTCTTACCGCTTACCTAAATCCGCCAGCGTTTCCAGAGGTCATCGGGAATTTCGTCTCGGAATGTCTCCTGGTCTTTGTGTGGTAGGCGGGCGAAAAGGCCATAGCGGATGTTGTTGCTGGTGTTTTGAGAGGTTGCGTGCAGGATGTTGCAGTGCCAGAAGATGATGTCGCCTGCTTTTGCATGTAGTTCAACGGGTTGAATATTTTTGATCATGTCGAGATATTCGGGGTGGTCCTTAAAGGAGTGGTTGAGGTGATCGGGGTGTTTGCGAAGAAATTCCCATGATTTGATATGGCTGCGCGGCCAGAAGATCGTGCCTCCGCCGCGCGGTTCCACGTCGTAGATGTAGGTCGCCAATCCGAGGAGAAAAGGCATGCCTCGCTTCTTGCCGAGATAACCGTCGATGTGCCCGCGCTCTGGCAAGTGCCATTCGGGTTCGGGCAAGAGCAAGCGCAGGTTGCCGTCTTCTCCGCAAATTTGCCCATCGCCCATGTGATCGACAATGGCTTTGACTTTGGGCTGGTTGACGAGTTGTGTTTCTTTTGGCGAAAAGCGAAAGCCTCGCAATATGGTGATGTCTTCGCGGTGTTGTTGGCGCGGTCCTACGGCGTTTTGTTGGAGGGGATTAGATAGATCGCCGAATTTTGCGCGAATTTGCGCGCGCCAATTGTCCAACGTCGATGGATCGACCAGATTGGGTACGAGGATATATCCCAATGCTTTGAACTCGGCGATCTGTTCGGGTGTGAGGGCCACATTATCCCCGTTCTTTGAGGTCGTAAATGGCAATCATATAGGGATGGTCGCGGTCGAGATGTGTGAGAGTGTCGGGATTTTCAACGCGTCCGGCAGGGCGGATGTTTTCGCCTGTTATGCCCGCGGCATCGTCTCCGAGGTCTTTGCGACAGGCGTCAATTTGCGCCATGAGTTCTCGCACAATATCGGGATGTTGATCACTTATGTCATTGGTTTCACCGATGTCGGCTTCGAGGTCGTAGAGTTCCTGGATTTCCTGATCGTCTTTGCGGATGTGGAGTTTCCATTTGCCACTCCGCACGGCTTCGATGCTGTTGCGTTTGTAGTAAAAGAAGGATTCGTGTTGCGATGTTGCGCCTTCTTCTGCAAACATGAGTGTGCGGATGTCTGTACCATCGATGATGCGGTCGGTGGGCACTTCTGCACCGCCGAGGGCTGAAAGCGTGGGATAAAAGTCCATGGATAATGTCAGTTCGCTGCACACTTCGCCCGCGGGAATTTTGCCGGGCCATCGCATAATGCACGGTACGCGCTGGCCGCCTTCCCAGGTGGTGCCTTTGGTGGCGCGCAAAGGGCTGTTACTGCCGCCTTCGTCGCGGGCGCGAGAGCCGTTGTCGCTGGTGAAGATGACGAGGGTGTTGTCGTCGAGTCCCAGAGATTGGAGTTCGTGAAAAATGACGGCGGCCGCCCAGTCAATGCAGGCGACTGCTGCGCCATATACGCCGTTTTCAGATTCCCGGACAAAGGCTTCGGGGGGATAGTGGGGCAGGTGGACGTGCATGTGGGCGAGGTAGAGAAAGAAGGGCTGGTCTTTGTTGTCGCGCATGAAGCGGACGCTTTCTTCGACGTAGCGTTCGGTGATGCCGCGCTGGTCGGGTTGTGCCTGGATGACTTCCTCGTCGCGCAATAAGGGCAGAGGCGGATTTTTGTCGTCTTCTTTTTGTATGCCCATGTCGTTGCTATAGGGGATGCCGTAATAGCTGTCGAATCCGTGACGGGTGGGCAAAAATTCTCGCTGGTCTCCACAGTGCCATTTGCCGACTATTTTGGTGGCGTAACCTTTGTTTTTCAGGAGTTTGGCGATGGTGATTTCACTGGGGTTCAATCCCACACCCTGGCCGGGAAAGAGTACCCAACGCCCGTCAAAAGAGCCAAAGCCAATGCGCGGGGGATAACAGCCCGTGAGCATGGCTCCTCGAGAGGGCGAACACACGGGAGATGCCATGTAGAAGTCGGTGAATTTGATGCCTTCTGCAGCCATTTTGTCGAGTGCTGGCGTTTTGTTGATTTCAGACCCGTAACAGCCGAGGTCGCCGTAGCCGAGGTCGTCACAGTTGATCAAAATGATGTTGGGTTGCATGCGTCTCCTTTGGATGATTGCACTGAGCCTACTCCGAATTTTTTAGATACACACTATACGCAGTTCTATCAATTGATGCAAGTTTTGAAGTTACGTGGGAATCATAAAAAAAAACGGCAAGATAGTTCTTTATCCTTGCAATTTTATGTCTTTTAAGCCATAATTAAATATGGAAAAGGAGCATAAACGATGGCAAATACAATCGAAAAAATCGAAACAATACAAAAAAGTAGTGGTAATATTTTTGCTGACCTCAATGTCGAAGATTCAGATGGTATGCAAGCAAAAGCCAAACTCGCAGTGGCCATCCTCAGGCTTATTGAGGAACGAAGGCTAACACAAATTGAAGCAGCTCAAATTCTCGGCACCGATCAGTCTTACATTTCAAAATTGAAACGAGGGCGTGAACTTCGACGATTTACTTTTGATCGTTTGATGGGCTGGCTCACCAAACTCGACCAAAATGTTATATTAACTGTAAAGCAGAAACCCAGAAATCAAAAAGATGGATATATCCAGGTCGCTGTTTTCTAATTTCAGTAGATTAATGAGGCTATGTATGGGAAAAATAACCAACACATACCTGAAGTTAAAAGTGGTTTGTACCCAATTGCCCGGTACACGCTTTGAAGATCCATACGATCACAAACCTAAAATTAAAGAACCTGTTTATCTCGGCATACAATGCGGTCAAGAGGTTGTTGAACAGGTTCCTGCAGATCGCCGCGAGGTCGTATTTTTTCCAGAGTTCAGGGTTGGCGAGAAACCCGACGGTTCGCCCAATTTTCTGGGACCTTATGCACAGGGCAGGCCCGTGGACCGCTTTTTTTATTTATCCTGGGGTGTGGTGCGAGATTCGGGTGATTTTGATATGTTTCGACGGCTCAAAATTCGCCTTGGGCATCTCGATTGGGCGCAGGTTAATCGGGCAATTGAATCGGGTGATCCCATTGTTGTAAAGCTAAAGTTGACGGATAATCGCGGTGGTCCACTTTGCGCTACGCCGCGCGCTTCTCATATTACGTGGCAAAAGGAGACATAAATGGCTGTTGAACCGAGGGCGTTGAAATTTATTGCGACGGAAGAAAAGGGTGAGGTGTCGGCTTTGTACGCGCGACCGCGCGGGGCAAAGGCATTATTGGTGTTGGGGCATGGGTCGGGTACGAATATACGGCATCGTTTTATGCAGGAATTGAGCGATGCATTGAACGATGTGGGGATTGCGACTTTTCGCTTCAATTACCCCTATTCCGAGAAGGGCGGTGGTGGCATGGATGGCGAGAAGGTGCGGTTGGCTACTGTGCGTGCGGCTATAGAGATGGGGATGAAACAGGCGCACGGGTTGCCAGTTTTTGCCGGTGGGCATTCAATGAGCGGGCGGATGGTATCGATGGCTTATGCCGAAGAACCTATTGACGGGCTGAAGGGTATTGTGTTTTTCGCTTTTCCGCTGTATTCGAGCAAGCCGAATACAGAGCGCGGCGAGCATTTGAAGGATGTGAGCGTGCCGATGCTGTTTTTATCGGGTCAGCGGGATAAGATGGCGAATTTAGAACTGTTGCAGCCGGTGGTGAACAATCTGGAGAGCGCGACGCTTCATGTGGTGGATACTGCGGATCACGGATTTAAGATTTTGAAGCGGCGAAATACCGATGAACCCGTGATGGAAGAATTGGCACGGGTTGCGGGTGCGTGGATGTCGGAATAGAGGTGGGGAGGTCAGTACCGGATGGGTGGATGTGTCTGTCTTTGGGTGGGATATCAGCGGGATTTACTACTGATAAATTGCGAGCGCGATCTGTATTTGCAATCCCGCTTGACACATCCCCGTATTTTTATGATCATGGTTTTACGATACAATGGTTCGGACAGTTTTAAGCGGCGATATTGCCATAATTGAGTAGATATTGATATTGAGACGATTTTTTTATGCAATTAAGGTCGAGATCAAACATTGAAAAAATCTTTTCGAGGAAAAATGTGTTGAAATAACAGGCTTTAATGCTTGCCATAGAAAAAGGGTTTGGCAGGGTATCGCAATCGGCTTTTATGTGCTCTACTTTGGCTAAATTGAGGGTTGAAAGAGATGCATTGAAATGGAAATCAAGGCGTTTCTTATCTCTTGTCTGAGCGTCAGACAAGCCTGTAAACTGTTTGGCATCTCGAAAAATAAATTCAATCTGGAATCGCGCTTTGTAATACGTGACGATTGTTTTTGCATCCAAGTTCTTATCGGTAGAAAACAAGAGGGCATAATTTTTCTTTTTCGTCTCTTTGATCTTCTCATTGACCAGGACGACGACTTTAACATTGCGCTTGAAGCATTGATGATTCAGCACCAAGCTGTAAAGCGCGATCCCATCTTGTGTGTGATGATAGGTGAAGCGCGATAAGTCTTGCCAGTCGACTTTTCCATCGTACGTCTTTTGGTTGCCACTGCCTTTCTCACGCTTGGGGCCTGTGTAAAGATAGCGCATGTTGGCATCGCATCGCAGTTTGCCGATTTGGTGTAGCTTGAGGTTGGCGACGCCATCAATGAATTTCTTCTTGCTAAAATAGCCATCCACCGCGAGATATGTTTCATCGGCTTCGAGGCAAGGGTGGACCTCTCGCAGGTGCGCTAAATACTGGTCTATTCGGGTTTCATCCTCTGTTTGGGCGTTCTTATTCGTCTTTGTGGCAGTGGTTTTTTTCCCCTTCGCGGTGTCCGTTTTGGGTACGGTTTGACAAACCGATAGGGTAAAGCCTGTGTTTTTATCCACATCCACAAGCGCAACCCCCAAGATTTCTAAGCCTTTTTCTCGACGTGACTGGCAGCCATTCCAAAAGTGATCTAGGCCATAGGTCTTTTTGCCTGACTTGGGCACAAAGGAGGCATCTAAGACCAGAATACGCCCATGTGCTTGGTCTTGGTCTCTGCTTTCATTGATGATGGCACGGTTGAAATCCATAAATCGAAAGGGCTTGTCAAACTGACGGGTGTATGTGCGTTCGCAAAGGTGAGAATACCGTGACAGGTTGCGAAAATTGATTTTACCCCGTGCAATCAGTATGGTAGTAAATAGGGTCATGAGAAACTTTTTTTGGGGCTTGGAAATGTTGAGCCGATTGAGTATCTTTTCTGCGATTGCCATTGTGCCGTCTCACTCGTTTGGGTTGTCAGTGATTTGGAATATCTTTGACATCTAATCTGAGTGAACGGCACTTTTTTGTCAATCCTTTAGATCATAAAAACTGTCCGAAGTATTGACGATAAAAAATTCACTTTATTTTAGAAAGGAAACAAAATGGCAGCAGAAAAACACACGCCGGTGGGGTATGACGATACGCCGATGTTACCCAATCAACCGTGGCGCGTTCACGATAAGAATCGGCCAGCACCGCGCGTGGTGACGCCGGGTGCCAGTGCAGGTGATGCGCCATCGGATGCCGTGGTGCTGTTTGATGGTACAGATTTGTCCAGTTGGCAGAGTCTCGATGGTGGGGATCCGACATGGACTGTGGAGAATGGGTATGTGGAGGTGAATTCTCGGACGGGGAATATCCGGACAAAGGATGAGTTTGGGAGCGTGCAGTTGCACATAGAATTTGCTTGTCCGTCAGAAGTGCGCGGTAGCAGCCAGGGGCGGGGAAATAGCGGTGTGTTTTTGATCGGGAAATACGAGATGCAGGTGCTGGATGGATATGACAATCCGACGTATTCCGATGGTACGACGGGCGCGATTTACAGCCAGTTTCCGCCGCTGGTGAATGCGACGCGTCCGCCGGGTGAGTGGCAGGCTTATGATATTGTTTTTGAAGCGCCGGAATACGATGGGGATACACTGGTGAAGCCCGCGTATTTGACGGTATTTTTGAACGGTGTTGTGTTGCACAACCGCAAAGAGGCTATGGGACCGACCGGGCATAGAAATGTGTCGTCTTATGACACGCCGCACGGGCCTACCGGGCCGTTGATGTTGCAAGATCACGGCGATCCAGTGCGCTATCGGAATATTTGGGTCCGTCCATTAACTGATTATGATGAGGGATAGAGAGGGTCTATTATTGAGGTCATAAGTGAAAGAGCCGATCCGGAAATGGATCGGCTCTTTTAGGTTGACATCACATAGTTTCACCCGTTTTTTTAACACAAAGTATTAAAGAGATATTCGGCTTTTTTTAGGAGCGATAAATATTATGGGAGAATTGCTTCGCGTTGAACATCTTCGGGCTGAGTCAGGACAGCGCACGGATGGCTATTTGAAGGTGGCTGAGATGCAGGATGGGTCGCCTGCGCGCGTTCCGGTATCCCTGGTCAATGGTGCTGAGGAAGGACCGACGATTTATTTGCAGGCGATTAGCGACGGGGATGAGTTAAATGGCATCAGCGTGATTCGGCAGGTGTTGAAGAGGCTGGATCCAACTGTGATGAACGGGCGGGTTATTGCGGTGTTGATTGTCAATTTCCACGCGTTTCACGCGCATCAGGCATTTAGTCCGATTGATGAAAAAAAGATGAATCGGTGTTTTCCCGGGCGGAAAGATGGCACATCGAGCGAGCGCATTGCCTATCGGTTATTTCACAATGCGGTGTTGCAGTCCGATTATTGTATTGATTTGCACCAGGGTGGACGCCGGCCGATGATTGACGAGGTGCGCGTGCGGGTGGATCGGCGCAAGCGCATTTATCGCGCGTGTATGGAGATGGCTCAGGTGTTTGGCATTGGCTATATTCTCGACCAGCGCGGTCCCGAAGGTCAACTCGCGCGATCTGCACCCGATGAGGGGATTCCGACTATTGATCCCGAACTCGGTGGGTGCATCGGCTGGGATAGAGAGAGTATTCACAAGGGTATTACGGGTGTCGAGAATGTGTTGAAGTATTACGGGGTTATACCGGGCGAGCCGTTTATACCCAAGAAGCAGGTGGTGGTGGATGGGTTTTTGACGGTGTTGGCCAATCGGGGTGGATTTATAGAGTTTCACGCGCAGCACTACGATCATTTGCAAAAGGGCGATCCTGTGGCAGATATTACCGATCCGTTTGGCAATGTGCTCGAGACATTGCGCGCGCCAGAGGAATCGATTTTCTGGTCGGAAAATCTGTTGCCGATGGTATCAAGTGGCGAGATGGTGGCGACTTTGGGGAAGAATATTCGGTATGTATAAAAAATAAAAAAATAGGTGCAATTTTACATTATGATGTTCAATATCTCAGCACATGCGCGACGTGAAATGTTACGAAGAGGGATTCCGGAAGCATGGGTTCGTGATATTATGAAAAACCCGGGGCAAATTGTCCCTGTTCGAGAAGGGAAGAAAGCATATCAATCCTTAAGAGATCTGAAAGGTAAAAAATATCTGGTGCGTGTCATTGTTGCCGATGATAAAGATCCATCAGTTGTCGTTACAGCTTATCTCACGAGCAAAATTGCGAAATACTGGAGGCCAACATGAAAGTGAACTACGATTCTGAAGTCGATGTGTTGCGTATTATTTTTATGGATACGCCGATTGAGGAAAGTGATGAGGAAAAACCAGGTCTAATCCTGGATTATGATAAGGATGGAAATATCGTTGGACTCGAAGTTCTGGATGCTTCTTTGCGCGTGGCGAATCCCAAAGCTGTTGAATATGCTGTTGATTGATGTAATCTTCGTGTTAAAGCGACATCAAAACTTAAATTTTAGCCGCAATTTTGCTGTGCCATTTTCACCAATACCCGCCTCCACTTCAGCCCAATCTACCCGACTGAGATGGGCATCCACATAAGCATCTGCCACGCTGTAGAGCACTATCCCAATGGTCGAAAAGAGGTACAGGTTCCGCTCCTGAGTGCCCCGATCTTTGATCTGTTTGCGACGCACCACCCATGCGATAGCCGAAGCTACCTCTGCGGTCGCAATTACACTGCCTTTTACGCGCTTGGCATTGTAAAATTGTCCCCAGCCCGGCAGTGCGATAGATCGCAATACCGCACCGCGCACGCGGCGGTCCGATGAGAGAGAATCGGGCTGAGATTCCGCACTCCAGGAAGGTGAACCCGCGAAGAAAAGTGCGAAGATGAGTAGCAATCCTTTGCCCATTGTTTTCTCTTATAGGTGAGACTTGGGACGTAAGAGGTGAGACGTCCACCCAACCCACCAGCCCCTCGCTTTATTCAACCCTTTCCACATATACGTAATACGCTCCCAGCGAAATGCCGTTCCCATCGGTGAGTTCGGTTTCGAGGCTTGTTTCACCGGCCTGAAGAGTATAGGTAAAGGCGATGCCTTTGTCTTCTGTGCCGATGGATTGCGCTTGTTCTTTTCCCGCGACTTTGATGCGGGCGGTGCTGACGGCAATCGCGTTGCCGCCGTAATAAGACGTGAGTTTGCCGGGGATGCCTTCGGTGATGGCGCGGTTTTCTTCGCGGGGCCATCGGCGCAATTCAAAGGTGTAATCACCTGATTCGGCCACGTCAATTGCCCAGCGACCATTGCATTCCATCCCGCGGCGGATCGCGGCTTGATTCCAGGCCGATTCGCTGTTTTCGTTGTGCCAGTCGTGGGTTGTGATCACAGAGACGGGTTCGCGTTCAGAGCCGACGATGATGGGCACGTCTTCGCCAAAGCGTTCGGAGACAAGTGCCCACCAGTCTTCGTAGTGTTGGCGCAGTTCGGCGACGACTTCGGGATGTTGCTCGGCAACATTGTGGCGTTGTTCGCGATCGCTGTCCATGTCGTAGAGTTCTTCGCCGTTGATGAGCCGCCATCGCTGTGTCATGGTCGCGCATTTGCGCCATTTGATGGGGTTTTCCACGCGCTGTGAGTCTGTGACAATTTTGCGGTCATTCCAGTTGTCCGTGCCTTCGAGAAGGGGTTTGACACTGGTGCCGTTGATGCGTTCGCGGGCGTCATCAGAGATGGGAACGTCACAGAGGTCGCAAAGGGTGGGCAAGAAGTCGATGTTGGCAATGAGGGTATCGATGTCCCGTCCGCTGGTGTATCCACCCGCGGGCCAGTGAAAGAAGAAGGGTACGCGATGTCCGCCCTCGTATTCCGAGCCTTTTTTGCCGCGCAGCCCGGCGTTGAATCCATCTGTGACATAGCCATTGCCGTCGAGGTTGCAGCCGTTGGCCGTGCCATTGTCGGTCATAAAGATGAAGATGGTGTTTTCTTCTAATCCCTTTTCGTGGAGGAAGTCGCGCATGAGGCCGACGTTTTCGTCGATGTTGGTGATCATGCCGTAAAAGCGGTCGCGCTGGCCGGGCAAGCCATCGCCGTTGTAGAGTTCGCGATAGTGATCGGCTATGTTGAAGGGACCGTGTGGCGCGTTGGTGGGGATATAGCAGAAGAAGGGATTGTCGCCACAGTCTTCGATAAATTTTTTGGCTTCGTCAAACCAGATGTCCGTGCAGTAGCCTCTGAATTTTTCAGGTACGCCATTGCGGAAGTATGTGTCGTTGAAATAGGTATTGCCCCAGTAGTCAGGGGTCTGGTGTACGCCGCCGCCGCCGTGGTAAACCACTGTGTCAAAGCCCCGGTTGTGTGGGTGAAATGGATAGTTGTCGCCCAGGTGCCATTTGCCAAACATACCGGTGCGATATCCCGTTGCTTTGAAGAAGTCGGCGATGGTGGTTTCGTCCTGGCGCAATAGCGAGCGTCCGGCAATGGTGTGCCATACGCCTGTGCAGTTGCAATAGCGTCCCGTCATAATACCCGCTCGGGTGGGCGCGCAGGTGGGGCCGACATGGTAATTGGTAAAGCGCACACTTTCAGAATAGAGCTTGTCGAGGTTGGGCGTCTGGATGATGTTGTTGCCGTGACATCCAAGGTCGCCATAGCCCTGATCATCGGTAATTACAAAGACTACGTTGGGAGAAGGCATAGGTTTAAGAACTCCTTTTAAGTCAGAAGAGGGGCTACGTATTCGGGTGAATATCTCAAGCAGCGATAGATGACGGGTCGCCCGTTTTCATGGCGGTAGAGATTGATAAATTCCCAGACGATTTCCCCATCTGGCGTGACTTCAAAAAGTCTGGCCCTGCCGCCTTCGCAGATGAGGGTATTGCCATTGGGCAGGCGCTGGGCACCGGAAATGGCCGCGCTGAAGAATGCTTCTTTGGGGTCTGCGACGTATTCCCATTCGATGGTTTCGGTGAGGGGATTGAGTTCAATCACGCGAGAGTACCCGCGCAGGGTGCCGTTGTCGAAGATCAGTACATTTCCGTTGGCGAGCATGTGGGGTTTGTGCTGCCCGTCGATGATGCCGGGTCCCCATGCCCAGACAATGTCGCCAGTGTCGTAGTCAATCACGCCGATGACGTCGTTGCTGCGGTAGGAGAAGAAGATGTTGCCGGGTTTGAAGCGCGCGTCATCTCCGTTTTTATTGGGCGGAATGATCTGGAGCGTGTTGTTGTGCGCCCAGTCAAAGGCAAATCGCCCGGTGGCGCGATCTAAGACGTGTTGCCAGGCTTCGGGGGATAGACAGGCTTCGAGGTCTTTTAGATGTTCCTCGCCTTTCCATTCCCATGCCAATTCTTTATCTCGCGTAATCTCAATCATATACGGGTGACGCTTGAGTTCAGGTCCCAGAGGTGGGCACATGGTTTCGTTGAGCGTGTGGATGAGCAGATTGCCGTTGTCGCGCACCTGATAGTCGTGGTCGGTGCGGCAGCGCACGCGCCAGACGAGTGTGCCTTCGGGGTCGTATTCAAAGATGCCGACATTGTTGCACTGCGTGACGCCCGAGCGATCGTGGGTAGGCACCAGAAGATGGCCGTTGGGCAGCAATCGACAGTGGGACTGGACGGTGTGTTGCGTGAGGTGCCAGGTGTGGGCGGGTTCTCCGTTCATGTCGATGAGGTACACCACGGCTTCTTTGCCGACTTCCCAGTTTGGTTCCGAGAAGGTTTCTGAAAAGAGGGTGTATCCTTCAAATGCTTTGTCGGGTTTGTACTGTGTGATACCTGACATTTCAAGAGGTCTCCTTCACCAGGCCCCACTCCACGCGGTATTCTTCGATGGACTTGCGTTCGGACAAATCTGCTTTGGGTATTTCGTCGGGATTTTTGCCCATGTGTCGCTGGTCCACGGCTTCTGTGGCGAGTTGATAGCGCGTGTCGCTGCTGATGCGAAAGCGGTTGGTGGTGTTTTCGAGAGAGGCGTGCATGAAGTACATGCCGAAAATGACGACATCACCGGCTTGAAATGGCGTGGAGGCCCATTTGATGCCGAGGGTTTCCATGACATCGTAGGGATCGTTGGAGAACGCGCCTTGGATCAAGTCGTCGTGCGCATCCGATGCGCCGTAGGTATTGCGAAGCCTTTCGAGTTTGTGCGATCCCATGCAGAGGGCGAGTGGTCCCATGTCGAGCGTGATATCGCCCAGAGCTGTCCACATGGTATAGAGACTTTTGGTGCCTGCGCCCATATATACAATGTCGCAGTGCATTCCCGCATTGCCTCCCGTTCTGATGGCGCGCAGCCATTTGTGATCGAGCGAGCGCGCGGGACCGCCCAAAAAGCGCCCAAAAAAGTCCATTGTGTTTTTGCCATCGACAATATTGAGAAAGCCGGACCATGTTTTGACCAGGCTGTCTTTGAAGCGCGTGGAGCGATTTTTTTCGCCGATGATGGCATCTTCAAGTGTGGATCCGGCAGCGAGCAGGTCCTGACTTTCCATGTGATCGACAATTTCTTTTCGCGCTTTCATGATGTCTTCGCGGTTGTGGAAGTTGCGAATGATGAGATATCCGTCTTCTTCCATTCGCTGTCTCAATGCTTCCGTGTCTGCGAGGATGTCGTTGGATTCCCTCGGCGAGAAGATATTTTCCCCAAATAAGAGTTCTTTCCCACTCATCCTGACTTTTGTGCCGTTGGGTATTTGAAGGGTAGGCATAATGCGCTCCTTATAGCATTGGTTGGATATTTCCGCTATTGTCAGTTTTCATACATGCGTTTCGCAATGGCGGTGAGTTCGCGCGCGATGCTGGCATTTTCGGGGTCGTCAATGACGTTGCGAAATTCATTCGGGTCGTTTTCAAGGTCAAAGAGTTCAGAGCGTGCCCAGCTCAGATAATTGAGTTTCCAGCGGTCGGTGCGAACCATGAGAATCGGCGGTTTGCCCACATACCGATTGTCTCGTGTGAAGACGCCGTGACAAAAATCGTATTCGGAGTAAACGTATTCGCGCGGCTGGTAGGTTCGGTTGTCAAACAAGGGGGCAAAACTGCGCCCGTGGATATTTTCCGGGATGGGCAAGTTGCACAATTCGGCGAGTGTGGGATAGATATCTACATGTTCGACGAGGTGATTGTGCGAGGTGTTGGCGGCGATATCTCCGGGCAGACGGATGATGAGCGGCACGCAGACCGATTGTTCATACATGTTGTGTTTGGTCCACATGCGATGTGCGCCGGCCATTTCGCCGTGGTCTGAGGTATAGACGATGATGGTGTTCTGGTCGAGGCCCAGGTCGTAGAGTGCGTCGAGTACTTTGCCGATGCACGCATCCATCTGGCTGATGTTGCCGTAGTATCCGGCGAGTGCGCGGCCGAGTTCCTCGTCTGTTTGCGTGTACCATCCCCGCTGTTTGGCGCGAATGTGATGGCCTTCAAAGCCGGTTTCAAGCGCGTTGTCGCTGCGTTGGGGCAAGGTGAGTGTTTCGGGATGGTAGAGGTCGAAGTATTGTTGCATGGGGACGAGTGGCGTGTGCGGCATGAAGTAGGATGACCAGAGGATAAAGGGTTTGTCGGGATCCCTTTTTTCGCGCAAATACCGCACGGTTTCGTCGGCGTAATACGTGTCTTGAAAATACTGCGCAGACAATTTGGACGGTCGCCCTGATGTGCCACCTCCACCGCCTTGATCTCGACGCTGTTCTCGCCATTCCCCATCTGTGAGTGTTTTCCTGAAGTCTCCCATTTCCAGGCGGTAATCAAATCCGTGTTTTTGCGTTTCATCCACAAAGTGCATTTTGCCTATTGCACCGGTTTGATAGCCGTGTTCGGCAAAGTGATGGGCTATGGTGCGCGTGTTGGGGGATAGTGCATCTTGTAAAATGCGCGCGCCGTGCGTGTGGGGATATTGCGAGGTGATGATCGAGCCGCGTGCGGGCACACAGACGGGAGATTGGCAGTAGGCCCTGTTAAAGCGAATGCCAGATGCGGCAATGCGGTCGATATTTGGGGTTTGTGCTTCTGCGTGCCCATAACAACCCGACGCAGCAGTCTGGTGCTGGTCGGAGCAGAGAAAGAGGATGTTGGGGCGATGGTTGGTCATTATATCAACTCTGCTTTTAACCGCGCAATATGCGCTGAGCCGCCGGGGTCGTCGATGAGATTGTTGTTTTCGAGTGGGTCGGTGTCGAGATCAAAGAGCATGGGTGTGTCGCCAAATCCTTCGATGTATTTGTAGCGACCATCATAAGCCATGCGCCAGTTGCCAAGGCCGGATAGAACGATATCCCGATGCGTGCTGGTTGTGCCTTCGAGGAGATTGCGGAGGGAGCGGCTGTCCATGTCTTCGGGAGTGTCTGTGCCCGCGTAGTCGAGGAAGGTGGCGGTGAGGTCCAGGTTGGTTGTGGGCAGGTCGTGGGTTATGCCCTGTTGTACACCTGGTCCTGAGATGACGAGGGGCACGCTGGCCGAGGGATGCAGGGGTTTGCCCTTGCCCCAGGCGTTGTGGTCGCCGAGCATTTCACCGTGATCCGAGGAAAAGACGATGAGGGTATTGTCCATCTCGCCCCGTTCTTCGAGCAGGTCTAAGTAGAGACCAACACAGCGGTCGATGTTTTCGACCATGGCGGAGTAATTCCGTCGGGCTTCGAGGTGTTCATCGGGCGTGAGTTGGTCGTTGTGGTTCGGCTGCGGAAAATCGACGCCTTCGTAGAGTTTCGCCATGCTTTCCGTGATGTCCAGGGGCAGGTGGGGACCGTTGAAATTGACCTGTATGAACCAGGGTTTGTCCTCGGGGACCGATTGAATGAGATCCAGGCCATTTTGTCCGATCCAGTTGTCGCAATAGGCGTCATCGGGCAGTGGCGTGGCAAATGTAGCCCCGTGGCCCTTGCGGTTGGAAAAGTCTTTGAGGTGCATCTGGCGCAGGCCGCGCTCTTCGAGGTATTGCAAATAGGGTCCCTGGGGTTTTTCGCGTCCGCTGTTGGCGCCGTCCATTTTACCTTCGTTGTTGATGCCGTCCGAGAATCCCCATTCTTTCAAATGGTGTTTGCCATCCAGCCCCCAGGCTGGCAGGTTGGATGTGCAGGTGCCTTTGTTGAGGTCGAATTTTCCACATCCCATGGTGTGGTATCCGCTGTCGCGGAGGATGCTGTAAACGCTGTCACGGTCTGTGGGATAGTCGTCGCTGTTTCCTTTGACGGGACAATTGTCGTATTCTGTGCCGGCTGCAACACAAGCGCGGCTGGGCGCACATACAGGCGCGGGACAGACGGTTTTGGAGAATGTCACCCCGTTTTTTTGCAGGCGGTCCAAATTGGGTGTGCGTACCGCAATGTCGGGATTGCTGCCCATCCAGTCAAAGCGAAGTTGGTCGGGAAAAAAGAAGAGGATGTTGGGGCGGTTAGATCGATTTGGCATAAAAAACTCCAGAATTTTTTGTTTTAACGACCTGCTGATTTTTTTAGGTCACTGAGATTCGCACCGTGATAGCGTCCATCGCCAATGCGATTGTTTGAGCAGTGGACGTCTCGGAATAGGCTCTGGCGTTTGGGCGGCATGGATGCGAGCAGGTCCGGATGTGGATGCCAGTTGCTCCATTTGCAGCCGATGGTGTTGTAGAGGTTGAAGATGCCAACGCGGTCTGTTGTTTCATCCGTCCAGGGCGTGGCGCTGTGGGTGATGGCTTCGGTAAAAAAGAGCAGGGAGCCGGCCGGGCATTCGTAGGTGTCCCATATCGGGGAGTTGGGATCGTGAATGGATTCTGGCGCGGCATAAGCTGCTTTGTGGCTGCCGCTGACCACCAGTGTTCCGCCTTTGCCTTTTTGTACGGGGGCGAGTTCCCAGACCACGCGGGTCAATCCGCTATACGCTTTGCCGGGGATGCACTGATAGTGGTGTGAGTCGATTGCAAAGCGAAATAGGCCGTTGCCGTTGTGCGGGCTAAATCCGCCGACTTCACCGGTGCGCGTTGAGCGGAATCGGATGCCGGATGCCTCCATGCGAAAGCCATAGCCATCGGGACTGGCGAGATGGGGGTGTGCGACAAATTCGTTCATAAAGCCGACGACTATGGGATGGTCGGCGAGTTTTTGCAAGGGACCTGCAACGTAGGATTGTTCGTGTTCGGGTAGCGATTGCGGGTTGTGTTTGACCCGTAGTGCAAATTCGCGCATGTCGCGTATGTCGTCATCGGATAAGACGCCCGGAAAAAGCAACCAGCCGCGCGAGTCAAAGAGATATTTTTCCTCTTGCGTCGGCGCAATGACGGCTTCCCCATCGGCATTGGTTTGCGTGAGGTCTTCTAATTTGACGGTCATGTTGACGCCGAGGTTTTTATCGACAATAAATGGTGTGTTGTTGGACATTGTTGCTCCTATTCGTCATGGAAGATATTGTGCCTGCGCATTTTTCGTTGGGTCAAATTTTGGGTTGTGCGCCCAGGAGGTGCCATTGGCTTGCATTGCCTCGTGGATGAGTTGCCTGCGATATAAGCTGTCTAAATTGGCTTCGGCTATGGTGTCGAGGTCATAGCTGTCGAGTATGCGCGTGCGAAGATAGGTTTCGATTTCCGCATGCTCTCTCTGGCTGACCGCTGAGATTGTTCCATTCGCCTGGGTCGGCATCGAGGTCAAAAAGCTGCGTTTCGTATCCGTGAATATAATTGTATTTGAAATTGTTTTTGCGAATCCTGACGCAGGGCGCGCCAACCGCATTTCCGGTCATGAAACAGGCACGCGCAGGTGAACAGAGTGGAAAGGGGGTATAGGCCGCATCAAAGCGAATGCCGTTTTCTGCCAACGAGTTTAGCGCAGGCGTTTGCACGACGGGATGACCATAAGCACCCGTGAGAAAGGGCGTCATTTGATCTGAGATGATCATGAGTATGTTGGGTTGAGACATCTACTTCCTCTTGGTTTGGTCCTTCCATCTTGCCCATCTTGATCCTATTCTGTGGGCAAGACGTTGATGGTCTTACCTTCTCGATAGGCGATGGCATCTTCAATCATGCGAATGATGTCGTATTTTGGATTAAAGCCGATCAGGTCACGCGCTTTTGTCAGGTCGTATTCGTAATGTGTGGGCGCGCCGTGTAAGATGGCTTCCTGGTAGGAGATGCCCAGGCGTTGTGACAAATACGGGATGGCTTCGGCCCATGTAAATGGACGGGGTCCACCGAGTTGAATGACGTGTCCGGCGGCTTCTGTTTTGTTTAATACACAAATACAGCCGTGTGCTATGTCGCGTACGTCGGCTATGTGTTTTTTGTAGGAACGACCTTTCATGTCTTTGAGCAGGAGGAGGCGTTCTTCGCCGCGCCATAAGGCTCTGAGTTCGGGAAGTTCTTTGAGTTTGCTCAGGTAAAATTGGCGGAAGTCGAGGATTTCGCCCGCTCCGACGACCAGGCAAAAGCGCAAGATAGTGATAGGTAGTTGGTGGGTGCGCCAGTACCCGTAGCACATTTCTTCACCGACGGATTTGGATAGGGCGTACCAACCGCGCGGTTCTCGGGGCATTGCGTCTTCTCGGATGGGTTTGTCCATTCCTTCGGGTGGATATTTGGCGTAGAGCGCGTCTGTGCTTGCAAAGATGAATTGTTTGAGGTTGCGCTGTTGGGTTGCGGCTTTGAGCATGTGAAATGTGCCGCGCAGGTTGATTTCAAAGTAGTCGTTGTCCCTAAATGGACCGCCACCCTGAAAGGCCGCGCCGAGGTGATAGATCACATCGACGCCATCGGTGACTTTTTGCACGTCTTCGTATTTGGTGAGGTTGCCTTCGATGAGTTCGAGGTCAATGCCCTTAAATTTTTCTACGCGCGGATCTTCGCGCCAGACAAGCCCGCGAACCCGATGCCCCTGTTCAACGAGTTGCGCCGCCAAATTGCCGCCAATGCGCCCTGTGATGCCAGTGATGAGTATTTTCATGGGGACCTCTTGCTGCGGTTTGGACAATCGCTCAATGCCTGCATCGTCGTTTTCCTTCTCGTAAATTCCGTATGCACTGCCCTAACAAATAATTCGCTATCTTGAAAAATGTCAATGGCATTTTCGCTTGCTTCATGCGCGTATATTCGTTTCCATAGGCTTGTAATTGCGTTGATATACACACCTGACGGGCGGGCACAGGGGCACCGCCCCTACTTGACTTTTATCCTGCACATCCTGATTCTGACTGTAGTTTTTCGCTTTTTCATCCGCGTCATCCGCGTCATCTGCTTCATCCGCGATCCTGACTGTGATTTTCCCGGAGGTTATAATGGCTGTTATTTCCCGTGACGAACTGAGAGCACGCATCGGCAAGGTGCCGCGTGTGTCTCTGGGGCATTTGCCCACGCCGCTCGAGTTTTGTGAACGGTTGACTGAAGCGGTTGGCGGTCCCAAGATTTATATTAAACGCGACGATTGTACGGGTCTGGCATTTGGCGGCAATAAGACGCGGCAGTTGGAGTTTACGATCGCACAGGGTTTGGTTCGCGGTGCGGATGTGCTCATCGGTGGGGCGGGGTCTCAGTCCAATCACAGCCGGCAGTTAGCGGCGGCAGCCGCAAAACTGGGGGTGGATTGTGCGCTGGTTCTGGTGAAGGACCACAAGAGCGGAAGTACGCAGGGCAATTTGCTGTTGGATAATTTATTGGGTGCGTACTTTGAACTGATCGATGTTGAAACGCAGGAGTTGTTGGACGATGCCAAGCAGGCACTGATCGAAAAATTTGAGCGCGAAGGGCGAAAGCCTTTTGTGGCGATGCAAGCGGCCAATCGCCCGTTTGGGGCCATGGGTTACGCTCTGTGTATGGCCGAGATGATGGATCAGTTCGATGCGATAGGCGAAACGCCTACAACTGTTGTTCTGTGTTCGGGCAGTTGTACACAGCCGGGCTTGATTTTTGGGAAGACCGTTCTGGGACTGGATGTGCGGATTGTGGGGGTGCGGCCCATTTTGTGGTCTTATGATATCAAAGACGCATTTTTGGGTGTATTGAGACAAATGGCCGAAATTTTGGATGTGGATGTCTCGTTTGATGAATCTATGATTGAAAATGTGGATCGGTATGTCGGCGAGCAGGGATATGGGTATTGTTCTCCCGAGGGAAATGACGCGATAAGGCTATTGGCGCGAACAGAGGGGATTTTGCTGGAGCCAATTTATACGGGCAAAACGCTGGCGGGTTTGATCGATATGGTGAATCGCGGCGAGATTGGAAAAGATGAAACTGTGGTGATGGTGCATACGGGAGGGACACCTGCGCTGTTTGCTTATACAGAGGAATTGTTGAGTTAATTTTAGGAGTACATAATGTCTGTATTAACCTGGGAGCAAATCGAATTTTTTCACCAGAATGGCTATATCGCGATTGGCAAAGTTCTCGAGGACGAACACATTGAGATATTGCGCCGAGAATACGACCGCGAATTTGAAGCCGCGCGGAAGAATAACCGCTTTCGCAATCTCGCCATTAGCAATACCGATGATCTCAGTGAAAAAAACAACGCGCCCACACAAATGCTGCAAATCATGCAAATGTGTGAACGCAATCTGCACTACCGGGAGCTCATTTACTATGACCCCATACTCGATATTGCCGAGGCGCTCATTGGTCCAAATATTCAACTCTTCCACGATCAGGCGCTCTTTAAACCCGCACATAACGGGGATGCGGTTTTTTGGCATCAAGACAATGGATACTGGCAATGTATGCCTGCCAATCTCGTCTCATGCTGGCTCACTCTTGACAATGCCGATGTGACAAACGGGGCTATGCATGTCATCCCTGGTTCTCATCTTCGGCCGTTTACTCATGAGCGTTCATCTCAAACCGATGCGCTATTTAATATCGAAGATCAGGTGGATATATCCAAAGCCAAAATTATCGAGTTGCCCGCCGGTGGCGTTATGTTTCACCATTGCCAAACGCTGCATCACACACCGCCCAATCATACAGAACGCCAGCGTCGTGCCTTTGCCATCCACTTTATGATCCCCGGCACAAAACGCCAGAGAACTGGGGATTACATGCCCGTATCGTTCAGCCGTCCTATGTTGCGTATGCACATCTGATACACGCAAAAAGGGCGAGCCCGAAGACTCGCCCTTTGGTAGTTATGCTGCGTAACGTCAGTTAATTACCCGGCGTGATTGTCACGCGAATTACTCTGTCAACCGCGGGAATGTGGCCGCCCGTGGCAAGGCGCACGGTGTTGTCTGGGTCTGGCGCGCCCGTGTTGGGGCCAGATTGACGCGGTGCCTGGTCGAGGCCAACGCCGAGGGGTTGGTTGATCTCTGTACCGGCATACCACAACTGGACCATTGACGTAATATCGCCCATTATTGCCGATCCGTCTTCTCCAAAGAGATCGATACCTTCCTCGCCGGGGGCAAAGAACAGGTCATTGGAGTGGACAAACATCATAGCAAAGGACAGGCGGTCGCCTGCTGATGCGCTGAGGCTAAAGACATACGCGCCGCCAGGAGGTAGAGGCCCGGGGCCATCTGCACCTTCGGGCACGGCAAATGCCTCGCTGGCCGATACACGGTCATTTCCTGCCAGTGCCTGCGCCAGCCCACCTGGATTGCCATCTTCAGCGAGTGCTTCGAGGCCCTCGCCCCGATCAGGCGAACCCGATGTGAACAATACGCCAGCTTCCCGATGTAAGGCAACCACACCCGGCGCGAGTATCCCGGTTACGCCTGTGTGCATGCCCAACATCTCCGTCAGGCCACCCGGGTTTCCATCTTCAGCGAGTGCTTCCAGGCCCATGCCCATATCGGGCAAACCCGATGTGAACAGCATTGCGAAATTCGTATGCACAACAAACACGCCCGGTGCCAGTAGTTGCGGCTGCTCTCCGCTCCACACATTCTCAATTTGTACGCCAAAACCCGTAGGAGAGTCTTCTGACGGCGTGATTGTTACGCGGATAACGCTGTCAACTGCGGGAATGTCGTCGCCCATGACAATTCGGACGGTGTTATCTTCATCAGCCGCGCCCGTATTTGCGCCACTTTGACGCGGGGCCTGATCTGCACCCATGCCGATCGCTTGATTCACTTCCGTGCCCGAATCCCACAGCATTATCTGATCTGTCACATCGCCTGAGATGCGATTGCCCGCATCATCCCAAAGCGCGATGCCCTCTTCGCTGGGGGCATAGAACAAATCGTTGGACTGTACAAACATGGTGGCAAAGGACAGTTTGGTTCCCGGCGGTGCCTCAAACGAGAATCCATAAGACTGGCCCGGAGGTAGTGGGCCAGGCCCATCTGCGCCTGATGGTACGGCAAAGGCTCCGCTCGCTATAAAAGGAAAAGCAGGTGAGATATTCTCAATACGCACGGTAAATTGGGTTTGTGGTGCTTCTGGCCTTATTGGGGCGGAACCCATCACCTGTGCTTTTTCTCCAACGGGCAAGCCGAGCATCACTTCATAGCCTCCGTTAATTGGTATGCTCGACCAGGAACCGATCATGTTCCCGTCCTTCATGGCACGCGCCTGGTAATAACCCGTTACACTTTGCGACATGATCTCCACTCGCGCCTGACCATTGTCATCGGTGGTCTCAGACCATGCGTAATCTGGGGTCTGCCCCGCAACAGAACGCGAAAGTTCGACTGTGGCACTACTTACGGGCGCGTCATCCTGTCGCAAAGTAGCCATCACCACAGCAGATGATATATGGTGGTCCGCAGCCAATTTACTCAATGGCTGTCCGACCTGCTCATCTGCCACCTGCGACTGGGTCACGCGCTCGCCACCACAGCTCCACATCACGCCTGCGGCGAGTGAGATCGCGACTATACTGCGAATACATCTCAACATAAAACCCTCCTTGTAAGAATTTCCCCGGCTCTGACGACTATACAAAAACGCATATTGTACTTCAAATTGAGATTCAGCTTATGCAATTATTACAACTAAACACGATTTCATAAAATAAATACGGAAAGATTTGATTGTCAAATGATTATCTGTTTCTAATTTATCGCCTATCTCAGTATCTCAAGTCGTCCAGTCGAAGACGACCGCGAGGCGTTCGGTGTTTTTGTGCAAAAGGTCTTGATATGCTTGCTGGCACCTTTCGGGATCGTATTTTGTGTAGATGCCATCGACATTGACGCGGCCCTCGGCCAACCATTTAAGGGCACCGGTGAAGTTTTCAAAAACGCTGTTGGTGCGAAAGTCTTCTGGCTGGCGCGGCAGTTCCCATTCCCAGCCGCTGCGAATGGCGACGTAGTTAAAGAAGATGAGGCGGTGCAAGTCGTGTATGAGCAGATCCGTGTATCGGCGCCAGGGAGAGGCAATGCAAACGACTTCGGCGCGTTTTCTGACCGCTCCTGCTGCATCGAGCAGAGCCTGTTCGTGCCCTGAGCATTCAATGGCGAGTTGGAATTGGCCTGCGAGGTCGGGATTTTCCAATGGCACGGAATCCAGCACATTGTGAATCCCCGTTTCTGAGGCAATTTGCCGCCGCGATGCAACCGGGTCACAGGCATAGACTTCGTAGCCGCAGGCTTGAAAGTTTTTGGCTGCGAGATGGCCAACAAGGCCGAGTCCAGTGATGAGAATTTTGGCGGGAGGACGGGCCGAGGTGGTCGTGAGGGTGGTCATTGAGACACCCATCATGCGGGCAAATACAGATTTTTCTGGCGTGAGGGCATCGGGCAGACGAATCACCTGCGAGACGGGCTTTCGCTGATAGGTGGCGTGATTGCCCGTGGAGAAGACGAGGTCGCCCGGGGAAATGCCGACGACATTTTCTCCCACTTTTTCAACTTTGAAGGCCGCTGCGTATCCCGACTGTCTGGGAAACTTGTTGCCGAGATACCCGCTGTTCAATTCCGTGCCTGCGCTGATGAGGGTTGCAAGGGTATGACCCGCGACTTCGTCTGCACCGATCGCGTCTGTATTGATTTCAACCGGTAGCAATTTTGCGGTTTCGCGTTCGGTGAATGTGACGGCATATTCGTTCATGTTATCTTTCCTTTTTTTCAGTGAACTGGTCTGGACTGCGACCAGTTATACACCGTTCTGCACATATACCGGACTTACCCACGCTTTTCCACCATCGATTTGCGTTACGCGCACCCAATAGGGATGACAGCCGGGATGCAACTGGTTTTCGGCATAAGTAAATGCGATGTCGCGTCCAATGCCTATGGGCATTTGTTCAAATACCACCTGCATATCAATACCACCTGCATCAATTACAACCGGTCCTTGTGCAATTTCTATAAGTTTTAACGCTTGCGACAAGACAGGTGTTCCAAAATTGATTATAGCATCGGGCGGGGCATCTAGAGTTAAAATCACACCGTCGGCATCGCCGGTTGTCACCGATGTCCACGCGACCGATTGGTCGCTGACAAATTGAATGCCTTCGGATGCCGAATCAAAGGCAAAACCTCTGGCATCTACGATTCGCCCTTTGTCTATCTTTATCTCGCCATCCCAGCGCACGAGTCGATTGCGCGCCCGGATGCGTTGCCCCGACCACGCAATGCGTATGTCTGTTTGTTGCCGGGGAATGGTTTGGGGATATGTATAAATAATTTCTGTGCCTCTGAAGATATCTACTTTTTCTATTGGCGCAGTGCCCCAAACTTTGACAGCGATTTCGGGTGGCGTATTCGTTGATAGGTCCGATCCCATTGGCTGTCCGCCTACGGTGACATCTATGAGGATGCGCTGTCCACTGGTCCCGTAACACCGCCTTGTTTTTATCGCTTCCCAGATGCTTTCTCGCGTCAGTTCTTTTGCATATACACATGTGATTCCGCCATAAATGCCGAATGCGCCACTGCCCGGATGTGCGGCGCCCGGGCGGCCTTTGTGATCGTCACTGCCGCAGGTGAATCCCACGCGATAGCCTTTTTCAAGGGCTTCTTTTAAGAACCATTCAAATTCGCCCCATTCCGATAGTACTTCAACCACAGTCTCCAGATTTGGATCGTGCCAGGTCAGGTTGGCATAGCGCCCGCCCACATGGGGTATTAGTAGTGCGTCTTTTCCATTGAGTGCGCGGTAGAGGTCGGTTATGTGCTGACAATCTGTATCCACATCAGACTTGTCTTCGATCAAGACATGGCTGGAGCGGTGTAATGGTCCATCGTCGCCAGGATAATAGACATTGTGATCGCCGCCCAAAGGCGTGTTGCCCGACCATTCCCAACCGACAAAGGCGACAAATTTGCCCGCAGTATTTTGTGTATTGGCCTGGTGTTTAATTTCATTCCAGATTGCTTCTGTAATTTGAAAGTCATTTCCCTGATGTCCTGCAAAATCCATCCACGCCTTTTCTCGCGCAAAACGAAAGTATGACGATACCGGATTGGTTCCCACTGTTTCTTCGCTTTGCCCGTGCAGATCTCCCCAAAAGGGTTGTGCGTCTTTGCGCGTTTCAATGCATATTAATGGATTGCACTCTGCCTCAAAGCCACTGTTTTCATCCCGGACCCGTACGCGATAAATGCCCGTTGTGGGGGCTGTCGCGTTTTCAAATCGCATGACGCCGCGATGCCCTGGCTCAAATACAAATGTTTCGGGTAATCCATCCAATCCATCGGCGTCGATTTTTATCGTGCCCCTGTATCCCGCACAGGGATTGCCCCATACGTCTTCGGCTTTTACTCCGATCCAGGTCGCTTCTCCCGGCGTTGTTTCAGAAGGTCCCAGCACGACGAGTTTATTGGGCGCACTGCTTACGATTGGCACTTTGGGGGATGGTACTTCTGTATATACCCACGTTCCGCACCAGTCAACCGATACCCGAAATTCAAACGCATCTTTGCAAAAGGTTTGCGCGCGGCTACCTCCGCCCGATGTGTCACCCAGTATTAGCGTTACGGTGTCGCCTTCTGACAATGAGTCGTCAAATACATCAATGGTCACGCAATATCGCCACGGTCGAATATAGCGCTGCCTGTCAAATACGGCTTTTAAGGTCGCCGGTCCTGTGGTCGAGACCGATGCATAAGCAGGCGCAGAGGGGTCGTCAAATTGTGGTCGCTGCCAGTCGCTCACGTCGCGCCAGGCGATTTTGATTACGCCGCCATCGTCTATTCCGTATTTGCCCACGTGATATACAATGCGCCATGTGCCCGTTTCTCCGGCTACAACTGATCGGTCTGGATCGATTTCTGCCCAGCCGTAATAGCTGCGAATTTGTTCTTCAGTCATGTCGTGTTTTTCTATCATAATTTCCTTTCGAGATTGGGATGGAAGAATAGGATTCAAAATAGCGAATCCAATCGCATCTACAAGCACTTTTCCGAGTATTGGCGAAAGTATGGAAATCTGAGTATATTTTGCCGAGAGGTGAGACCGATGAATGAAGATCTTTTTTTACAACCCGTGTCACAAACCGGACAGGAGATGGCAGGCGCACCTTTGGCCGAACGTCTGCGTCCCCAGGTGCTCGACGATATTATGGGGCAGGATCATCTCGTTGGGCCGGACGCGCCCCTTCGCGCACTCATTGAAAGCGACCGCTTGCCGTCCATGATTTTCTGGGGACCACCGGGTTCGGGCAAGACAACGCTGGCTCGGGTTATTGCCGGGACGACGCAGAGTCGCTTTGTATCTTTTAGCGCGGTTACCGCGGGTGTCAAAGAGGCGCGAGAGATTATTGCACGGGCGCGAGAAGAACGGCGCCTGGGCAGGCGCACCATCTTTTTTGTGGATGAGATTCACCGTTTTAACAAAGCGCAGCAAGATGCTTTTCTGCCCCATGTCGAAAATGGTGTTATTACTCTCATTGGTGCCACCACTGAAAATCCCTCTTTTGAGGTCAATTCAGCCCTGCTTTCACGCACTCGCGTTTTTGTGCTCAATTTGCTCGATACGTCCCATATTCGCCAGGTGTTGGACCGCGCAATTGCAAATTCGGAACACGGGTTTCCCGATTTGCAGATTCACGACCAGGCTTTGGACCTTATCGCCGAGACTGCAGAAGGCGATGCCCGTCGATCTCTAAACGCGCTTGAAACCGTTGCTGCAACTGTTGAAGCTACGGGTTGCGAACTCACGCCCGAAACGGTGCGCGAAATTCTCGGTCGCAAGGCTCATCTTTACGACAAAACAGGAGAAGAACACTACAATATCATTTCGGCTTTTCACAAGAGTCTTCGCGGCAGCGATCCACATGCCACACTGTATTGGCTCGCTCGTATGATGGCGTCGGGCGAGCACCCGCATTATATTTTGAGGCGCCTGATCCGCTTTGCTTCTGAAGACGTGGGCACTGCCGACCCGCGCGCTTTGCAAGTTGCACTCAATGCCCGCGAAGCCTACGACTTTTTGGGCAGTCCCGAGGGCGATTTAGCCATTGCCCAGGCGACGGTTTATCTCGCTACAGCTCCCAAGAGCAATGCCGTTTATACCGCGTATAATAGCGCACTTTCCGATGTCGAGAAACACCCCAACCTGCCCGTGCCCCTGCATATTCGCAATGCGCCGACAAAACTCATGAAAGATCTCGATTACGGCAAGGGGTATAAATACGCACATGACGATCCGGATGGATATATTGATCAAGTGTATCTTCCCGATAACTTGAGGGACCGCACCTATTATCGTCCCACAGATCGCGGCTATGAAAAACACATTCGCGCACTTATGGATTGGTGGGATGAATTGAGAAAGAAAAAATCTTTTTGATATAGCGCCCAAAAGTGCATCCATGCGGGTGTAAGGGCGAAGACGTATGTCTTGACAATGCAGCAAGATTTCCGAAGTTTTGCAGATGGTTGTTTATTTATCAGCATGTCTATTCGAAAGGAGGCAACATGAAGGCTTTAATTTTTGCATTTGCTAACATACCCGGTTCGCCTCCGGTGAGATAGCTGCTTTGGTCGTTCACAATCTGTCCGTCGTAGCATTGTCGTTCCTCCGGAGCCGCGGGTCTGGTATGTGTGGTAGTTTTTCGCCCGACATATCCATTCTCTGGAGGAGACGAACGGACAAATGTACAATCCTGATTTTTGGGAAGTTCAGTTAGATCAATCAGACCTGGAAATGATGCCGGATGACGTTGGCCTGTGGTACGAATCGCCCGAAGACCAAAATTTGCGCTATAATTATGAAGATCGGGTTGGGCGTCTCATCCCACAGATCGATACTCTCTTAAATCGATTGCTTACGCAAAAACAATTTGAAGCCGCTGTTTTGTATTTCAAATACGGCAAAACCCAGCGGGAAATCTCCGAAATTATGGGTATTTCGCGCAGGGTGGTCAGCCAGCACTTGTTCGGCATTACGCGAAACGGAAAATCCGTGGGCGGTGCTGTGAAAAAACTTCGCAAACTCTGCCGCAAACACGGCATTGTCATCACAAGAAAAAACGCCTGAGCTATAACACTCAGGCGTTTTTGGTTGTAAGGAATGCGACAAAGAATTCTAAAAAATCTACATAAAACTGCATCCATTCCGGTGTTTATGTAACCGAGCCAACAGGTTGGTGCGGTTTGCTAATATATTGGCATTCACCGCGCAAAACGCCTTCCGGAAGCGGAGTCGCGCATATCGAAAGGAGGTTAATGTGGGACATTTTAACTCGGAGGTGAACGCCTGATTTTCAGGCTGTGACCCTTCAGACGTTGGGCCAGGGACATTGTTCCTGGCCCTTTTTTTGCGAGTTCCTCTGTTGGTTTATCCTGATTGAGCAAATATTCCTGTCTCGCCATTATTGTCAAAATACCGACTAAAAGACTGAGTAGTAGCACCAATCCCGCGGGCATAAATTTTCGCGTGCGGACAAATCGGCTCATAAAAATGCCGGTGAGCAATAATCCGACCAATCCGCCGGTCAAAAACCCAGCGGCGGGATCGCTCAGGCTTTGCCAGAATCCAACGAGTGCAACAATACCGCTGATCGCGCCTGCGAATAGGGATGCAGAACTCCCGGATTTTATCTTTCCCACGATGCCCCCCACAATCAACAATATGCCGTAAATCGCCAGTACTACTTGTGCTATTTCAATCATGACCAGACCCTCATTCTCCAAAGTATCCCCGGCTTGCCCAAACTTTTTTTGCCAGTGCTTTAGCTCCATCAGATGGTTCGATTTCGCCCAGAATACTGCTCGGCGGTTGTCCCGGTTTTTTGTGCGTGGGATCGGGCGACCAATCATCTCGTTCGTATTTTTTTCTTATGGATTCATCGCGAAAATCGGGCACTTCCATCGGTGCCGAATCATTGAGTGCTGATCGCCACGCTTGAATGCCCGCGATACTCATATCAATGCCGCGATACACATCGAGGTAGGGTTGCTCGCCTGTGCGAATCGCTTCGGCAAAATGGTAACTCGTGAAAAAATCGCCGCCGCCATGCCCGGCCTGTGTTGCGCGATCGTGATGCACTGGAAAATCCGGTCTGTAAACGGTTTCTACCGGTTCTCCTTTTCGCTTTTCCCACGGCTCTCTCCACACGCGAAGCCGATTTTTATCGCCGTTGCGACAGTTTTCCATTACGCCCTTGTTCCCGTGGATTCTGACGTAATTGCCGTGCCCGCGCAATGCGCCGTGCAGGGATTTCATGACGGCGTCATTGTCCATCCGACAGATGATCACGCCTGCCGTATCTGCGCGGTTCATGTGCAGGGTTTTGGTCAGATCGCCAAAATCGTAGGGGATAACAAATCCGTTTACTTTCACGGGGCGCGTATCTGTGATGTACATTACCGGTGCAATCGAATGCGTGCAATAATAGGTCGAGGGAATCCAGTTGCGCCAGTGATTGCGCCCACAACTGCGCCCCAATTTCACTTCTGGCGGATCGGGATGTACGTACTCGCCTTCTCCGTATTTAAATTCTCCCACATGTCCCTTTTGATAGAGCCGCCTCATTTCCTGATTATACGCCGTATAGGGATAATTTTCGGCAAACATATAAATTTTACCACTGCGCTCTACTGCCCGCGCAAGTGCGACGCCTTCGCCCAATGTATGGCAGGCAGCGGTTTCACTCATGACGTGTTTTCCGGCGTTCAATGCTTCGATGGCAAAGGGCGCGTGTTCGTGAAAATAATTGGCGAGGACCACCGCATCCATATCGTGTTCCAAAAATGCATGGTAATCTGCATAAGTCGATACACCGAGTTCTTTGCCTTCGGGTTCTAATCGCTCTTCCCATGTATCGCAAATTGCCACCAGTTCCATCCCCGTTGGCGCCCGCATAAATGATCGCCCGCGTCCCACGCCGACGACGCCCACGCGAATCGGTTTGTGTTTATTATTGTCTGCCATCACGAGTTCTCCAGTTTTCGACAAAAAAACCGGCCTATCGCCGATTTTTTTAAATTTAAACATAGAAGCGGATATCTGGCACTGCGTCCATCAATCCCAGTTCTACACCATAAGCATAAAACCTTTTCAAGCCTTCCAGTTCTGGGTCGCCCAAATCGTAGAGGATATTTCTGGTTAGATATTCTGCATAAAACGCGGGCGATAGGGTGCGGGTTTCAGCGGCATAGTCCTTTGCTATTTTGGGTATAAGCGGCTTACCTTTTTCCTTGGCTTCAATCAGTTTGGCAATGTGATATGGCGTCAATACATCGGGGCGCCCGGTCCAACAGGCATACACAAAAGGCAACCCTGTCATCTGCGTCCAAATTTCGCCCAGGTCCAGGATCCGATAGCGTTTGCGGGGCAATGCCAGCGCGGGATCACCAATTAACAGGGCGGCATCGGCGCGTTTGAGCATTGCGTCTATATCTGGGGGATGAAAAAACACCTCTGGCTGGCAGCCAAATTGCCGCGCCAGTACGATCTGCGCCAGCACGACTGATGTGCGCGATCCGCGATCCAGAGCCAGTGTTTGAACTTCGTCGGGTTCTTTGTTCAGTACAATAAATACGCTGCCAACCGGCCCGTTTGAAATAATGCCGACATTGGGCACAATCCGATAGGATGCTCGTCCGCGTCCAATTTCTACAGCGGGGATCAATGCCACATCGGTTTCACCCATGTGCAACTGTTCGGCGCATCGCGAGGGCACGTCGTAGATCAGTTCAAAATCGCGATCAATCGCGCCCGTGCGCAGCACCTCAACCAGTGGCCGCGTGTTTAAGTATGATACCACGCCCAAACGCACACGCATTGCTACGTACCCCTAATTCAAAATCTCATACCGCGTATTTCGTCTCACAGGCTCGTATCCCGCATCATGAATGAGCCGTTGCATCTCTTGAAGCGTCATGGCATCCGTGTGGCTCGTGCCCGCTGCGCTGACCACGTTTTCTTCCATCATTGTGCTGCCAAAATCGTTCACGCCGTATTTTAAGCTGACCTGTGCGACTTTGGCACCCTGGGTTACCCACGATGCTTGAAAACTTTTGATATTGTCCAAAAACAGGCGCGCGATGGCGATGGTTCGCAAATAGTCAAATCCGGTCGCCTTCACGCCATCCCATCGCCCCTGGTCGTTGGCAAGAGCCGTGTAATCTGGCTGAAAATTCCACGCGATAAATGCGGTGAATCCCCCCGTCTCATCCTGCAAATTCCGAATGTGTTCCAGATGCTCTATTCGCTGTTCAATGGTTTCGACATGTCCATACATCATGGTTGCCGATGTGTGCATGTCCAATTCGTGTGCAATGCGATGCACCGCAAGCCATTCGTGGACGCGGTCTTTGCGAAAACCGATGATGTCGCGCACCTCGTCCGACAAAATTTCCGCGCCAGCTCCTGGGATAGAATCCATCCCGGCATCGCGCAAGCGGCGAATGCAATTTTCGAGTGACAAACGCGAAATATGCGCGATATAAATAATTTCTGTGGCAGATAAACAATGCTGATGGATTTGTGGGTAGCGATTGTGTATCGAAGAAAAAAGGTCTTCGTAGTAATCTACACGCAGTTTTGGGTTCAGGCCCCCTTGCATCAATATTTCGCTGCCTTTTGGCACGTCGCCGCCCACGGCAATGAGTTCGTCAATTTTTTCAAAGATCTGTTCTCTGGGCAATATGTAGCCTTCGTCGGATCCCGGCGGGCGATAAAATGCACAGAAATCGCATTTTACCCAGCATACATTGGTGTAATTGATATTTCGCCCGATATTATAAGTTACCTGATCTTCGGGCCATTTGCGCCGCCGCACTACATCGGCCAACAAACCCAATTCGGTCACATTGGGATGTGCAAACAAGCGCATGGCGTCATCTGTAGAAATGCGCTCGTCGTTATATACCTTTTCGGCAATGTCATCAATCATGTCGTTTTTCCGTTTTTAGCGGTCAGTGGTCAGCCCTCAGTCCCCAGCCTCTCGCTTCTCATTCGGGATACTAGAGTTCAGAGAGTGAGATTTCTAATCCCGGAAACAAATTCGGTTTAAACACATCGGACTCAGCCATGGTCGCTTGAAGAACAGGCTCGTTACCCGTTAAGTCAAAAGCCTCCAACGTTTTTTGATCTGCGTCGATAATCCAGTATTCTTTAACACCAAATTCGGCATAGATTTTCATTTTATCGACGCGATCCCGTCGGATACTCGAAGCAGACAAAACTTTGACCATCAAATCGGGTGCGCCCAAAATATTGGTTTCAGTGATAATATCCAGGCGATCTTTGGCAACGAACAGGATATCGGGTTGAACGACGTTTTCGGCCTCTGTCAGTCCTCCCAAAATGACATCTATTGGCGAACTAAAAACCCGCCCGAGATCGTTCTGTTTCACAAATATACGTACCAAACTCGTCAGTTCATCGCAAGCCCATTGATGTCTCGGTACCGGTGCGGGAGCCACTGCTAATTCTCCTCTCAAAATTTCAAATCCAAAACTGTCTGGCGGAATGAGATGGAGATAGTCTTCATAAGTCCATCGCTCTTTTTGGGGAATCACAATGTCTGTTGCCATCACACACCTCGCTGAAATAATACCATGGGAGAGGGGCGTTTTACGAAATCACTGGAATTTCGCCTGAAATTCCGATAGGTGTTTCTTCGACAATCTCTCGCTCGGCCGATAAAACATTGTATAAGTTATCCCGCTCAACGGGATCGCGCCCGGCTTCTATAACGCGCTCGACCAGTTGCTTGCGCGTGAGCACCTGTCGCGTCTCGGAGTATGAACGACGCGTAATTTCGTATTCCTGAATGGTGCCGTCGATATCGTCAGCGCCATACCACAAAGCCAACTGTGAAATTTCGATGGTATTCATAATCCAGAACGTTTTGATGTGGAGGAAATTGTCCAGCATCAATCGCCCTACGGCAATTTCTCTTAAATCCGCGATACCAGTCGGGCCGGGCAAATGCTCTAATTCTGTACGCTCGGGGTGAAATGATAGGGGAATATACGTCAAAAAACCGCCGGTCTCATCTTGTAACTCGCGCAATCGCACGAGATGATCGATGCGTTCTTGTGGGTTTTCGATATGACCATATAGCATCGTCGCATTGGTAGGCAGGCCGACTCCATGCGCCGTGCGCGCCACATCGAGCCACTCTTCGGAATCCGCTTTGGTCCAGAACAAATCTTCCTGTACGCGATCGCTAAACACTTCTGCGCCCCCGCCGGGAATAGACGATACGCCGGCCGCTTTTAATTCGACCATGACATCCTTCAGTGGTTTTTTTGCGATACGCGCAATTTGCACCCACTCGATTGCGGTAAACGCTTTCACCGCCACATCGGGTCGCACGTCTTTGACAGCGCGCACGATGTCGAGATAATACGAATAGGGAAGTTTGGGATTGATGCCCGCGACCATGTGGATTTCAGAAATGGGCAGGTCGATGTATTGCAACACGCGCTTTTGAACATCTTCGGGCGATAACACATAGCCCCGCTCGTCTTTGGGCTTCACATAAAAGGAGCAAAACCGGCACAGCTTGTTGCACACATTGGTATAGTTGATGTGCTGATTTCGCACGTACCACGCCACATTGCCACACATGCGTTCGCGCGAGATATTGGCCAAATATCCCACGGCATTGAGATCGGGCGTCTCGTAAAGCCGCATGCCATCTTCGGCAGAAAGTCGTTGCCCCAAGTTCACTTTTTTTTCTATGTCCCGGAGATCGTCGGGAATTATCGGTCTCACACTATGCTCCTTATAATGTTCTACGGCTTTTCGGCCAGCATTTCGCGGGCGTGTTGCATGGTCAATTCTGAAATTTCTTCACCGCCCATCATCAAAGCGAGTTCGCCGGCGCGTGCCTCTTCATTTAGTGGAATAACCCGGGTTACTGCACGCTGATCAACCACTTCTTTTCTCACTGAAAAATGCCGATCGGCCATTTTTGCAATTTGTGGCAAATGCGTAATTGAAATGGTTTGATACGTTTCTGACAGGTCGCGCAATTTTTTGCCCACAACTTCTGCAATGCGCCCGGAAATCCCGATGTCGATTTCGTCAAAAATTAACACCTGCACCGAATCCGTATGCGCCAGCACGGTTTTCATCGCCAACATAATACGCGAAATTTCACCGCCCGACGCCACTTTTGCCAGCGGGCGGATGGCTTCGCCCGGGTTGGTCGAAATAAAAAATTCGCCGCGCTCTATGCCTCGTGGTCCCGCTTCAAAACGCTGCCCATCGCATTCAATCAAGCCATCGGGGTCTTCGCGCCGATCCAATTGAACGTCAAACTGCACATCGGGCATGCCCAGTTCGCGCAATGCGCGGCATATCGCTTTTGACAATTTGCCAGCGGCTTTGTGTCTTCCTTTTGACAATTTCTCACAACAATGTGCGAACTTCTGCATTGCATCGTCAATTTTAATCTGAATTTTTTTTATAGATGCTTCGAGTTCGTCGGTCAATTCCAATTCTTTTTGGGCTTTTTTTTCATAGGACAGCACACTTTCCAGATCGCCGCCGTATTTTTTTTTCAGCGCGTTCAGCGTTTCTAATCGCTCTGTTACTTCTGATAAGCGTTGGGGATTGTGTTCTACGCGATTGGCGTAATCGCCAAAGGCGCGGGCCAGTTCTTCTGCCCCATACCGCAGACCATTGAGTTCTTCGGCTATCGGCTCCAAACTGCTGTCCATTTGCGCGGCCTCATCTAAGAGATGCGCGCCTTCGCCGAGTTGGTCGGCCACCGATTGTTCGCCTTCATAAAGCACCTGTTCAATCTGATAGGCGATCTCGAGTAGCCGTTCCGCATGTAAAAGTACGGACTGTTCGCGTTGTAGGCGTTCATCTTCGCCAGGCTCTGGTCTTGCCGCCTGGATTTCTTTTATTTGAAAGTCCAACAGTTCGCGCCTTTCTCGCTGGCGCTGTGCAACGGCAGTTTTTTCGATCAGTCGATTTTGCAGCACCACCACCTGTTGATATAATTTTTCGACCTGTGCGCGTGCCGCGTGCAAGCCGCCAAAGCCGTCTAAAAAGTCCAGATGCTGATCGATATTCAGAAGCGATTGATGATCGTGTTGACCGTGCAAATCGACCAGCGCACGGCCCAATTCTCGAAGTACACGCACTGGAATGGACAGGCCATTGGCATAGCACCGACTGCGCCCTTCTAATAGTACATCCCGCCGCAAAATCAGTTCACCATCTTCTGTCTCAATGCCCATGTCATTCAGGAGTTTGAGCGCCGGATGTTGAAGATAGAGTTCAAAAATGGCTTCTACCGTGCATTTTTTTTCGCCTGTGCGGATTACGTCGGGACTTGCCCGCATACCCAGCATTAGACCCAACGCCCCGACCAGAATGGACTTCCCTGCGCCGGTTTCACCCGTAATGATATTTAACCCTTTGCCAAACGCGACTTCCATGTCGTCGATCAGGGCGTAATTTATCACATGTAATTGACACAACAAGGCACGACTCCTTCACTCGTCTCGCCAATCCAGGCCCCAGTCTAATTTGCGCTGCAACAAATCGTAAAAAGTCAACCCCTGCATATTGATAAAGCGCACTGGCGCGGATGCCCGCTGCACTGTAACGGGTTCTTCAACGGAAAGCGAACACACAGTACGCCCATCTGTGGATAACATAATTTCATCAGACTGCTCGGCTATCACCTTAACCGTTACCGACTGATCGTCCGGCATCACCATTGGGCGCAGTGAAAGCGAATGCGGGCATATAGGCGTGGCGATCAGTACGGACAAATTTGGATGAACAATTGGGCCGCCCGAAGACAAACTGTAACCGGTGGATCCCGTCGGCGTTGCCAGAATCAATCCATTGCCAGAAAAAGAACTTACGGGCACACCTTCAACCAGCATCACGACCTGGACCAGACGTGCTGTGACACTGCGTTCAATGACCACTTCATTGAGCGCGAACGCTTTTTGTGTACGGGTTTTTGCATGAAGTGCAATCCGCTCTTCAACGGTATAATCGCCACACAACAACCGATCCAGGCCATCGTCCAATTCGCGGGGTTCAGCGCCCGACAAAAATCCCAACCGTCCCAGATTCACGCCTAAAATCGGCGTACTGTGTGGATAAACTACATCGGCTGCCCGCAACAAGGTGCCATCGCCGCCCATCGCTACAACGATATCAGCGCGTGTTGGCAACTGATCGGCCGGACAAAACCATTTGGAATCAGAGGTACAAATTTTTCGCAAGTTATCGGCGATCAGCACCCCAATGCCTTTTTGATGGATGCGCTCGGCCAATTGATCGACCGCAACGCCCATGCCCGGTTGGGTCGGGTTCGAAAACAAACCGATGGACTTCATTCGTCTATCAACTCTTCGGTATCTATCGATACCCGTTCAAATTCACCATCGCTATCGCGCACCAAAACTTCAACCTGTTGACGCGCATCTTCTAATAAACTGCGGCAGTGATTGGATGCTTTTAGACCTTCTTCAAATACTTGTAGTGCCTCCGACAAAGGCAACGCCCCTGCTTCTAAAAGATTGACGGCTGTCTCCAATTGTTTTAAAGCATCTTCAAATGTGGGTTCTTCTAATTTCTTTTTTTTAGGCATTGAATTTTACCTTTTTATTTTTTCTACCCGACAGGTTGCCTCGCCTTTTGCGAATTGAATATGCAGAAGTTCGCGGGGTGTCAAAACGCCTGCATCAGACACGACCGAACCATCTTCGCGCTGTACGAGGCCAAATCCCCGCTCGAGTACTGATAGGGGACTGAGCGATCCCAGTTTGCCGGTCATGCGGTGATAGTCAGCCCACCGAGTTTCAAATAGCCGTCTCACGAGCGCGTATAAATCGCGGTGTAACTCATCGACGTGTTGCGCGTTCTGAAAGATCAAATCGGACAACCGCCGCATGCCATAACTGCCTTTGTACGATTCCAGCAGGTCTTCATTCTCATCTAACAACCGCTGCATAGCCTCTCGCAGACGAAGCGTGAGCCGCCCGACCTGTTCGCGCACCTCTAAAACATCGCGCACAGCAATTTCTGCGGCAGCAGAAGGGGTTGGTGCGCGCACGTCAGCGGCCAGATCTGCCAGAGATATATCGATCTCGTGCCCTACGGCTGAAATAACAGGAAGCACAGAATCTGCAATTGCCCGCACGACCTTCTCATCGTTAAATGCAGCCAGATCCTCAGCCGAGCCACCGCCGCGTCCAACAATCAGTACATCTACCTCGCCAAAAGTATTGAGATCGGCAATGCCCTGTGCAATATCTTCTGGCGCGTCAAATCCCTGCACCAGCGCAGGACGCAAAACAATGCGAACAGCGGGAAACCGCCGCTTCAACACGTCCAAAATATCTCGAAAAGCTGCACCCGTCTGCGAAGTCACAACTCCAATGGCTCTGGGGTATTCGGGCAGAGGCCGTTTTCGGTCTTCGTCAAAAAGACCCTCTTCCGATAATTTTTTTTTCAGTTTTTCATAGGCAATTAGCTGTTGCCCTACCCCTGCGGGAAACAGTTGTGACACATTAAACTGATATTCGCCCCGCCGTTCATACACCGTCAACTGCCCCTGGGCCAATACGGCCATCCCCGCTGTGGGGCGAAAACCGGTTATGGAACGCGAGCGCCACATCACACAGCGCAATTGACTGTGAGGGTCTGAGAGCGTGAAATACCGATGTCCGGATGAGGGCTGAGAAAAGGAGGTCAACTCACCGGCGACCCACATGGGGGGGAATTGCATCTCAAGGGTTTGCTTGACCGCTTGCGTGACTTCCGATACGGAAAGCGGGTGTTCCACCTTATCCCTCCTCGAGATCGAGTCTCAGTCGCTCAATGTGTTGTGCACGTCCAGAGCGTTCATCGACATCGATGAGCGCACCGCAGAGTTTTATATCGCCTGTGGCTGGCTCAAAACGCACGGGCATCTGGTTTATAAATCGATGAATCGCAGGATCTTTTTTCGCGCCAATAACCGAATCGTGAGGCCCTGTCATGCCGACATCTGTCATATACGCGGTTCCACCGGGTAAAATCTCATTGTCGGCTGTTTGAACATGGGTATGTGTGCCCAAAACCGCGCTGACTTTGCCGTCCATATAGCGTCCAAAAGCAATTTTTTCCGAGGTTGCTTCGGCGTGGAAATCGACGATAATAATGGGCGTTTCCCGCAACAGTTTTTCCACTGCGCGCTGCCCTGTTCTGAAGGGACAGTCCAAAGCCATTTTCATATATATTCGCCCAAGCAGACTGAGTACAGCAACAGAAGCCCCATTGCGAGCTAAAAAAACCGCTGCACCAACCCCCCCAACCTCTTCGGGGAAATTGGCAGCACGCAAAATTCGGTCGCCCGTTTGAATATAGTCAACGGAATTTTTTTGATCCCAGACATGGTCACCCATGGTAATCACATCGGCACCGTAAGCGTGAAATTTTTGTCCAATTTTTGCGGTAATACCAAAACCGCCAGCAGAATTTTCGCCATTGACAACACAGAAATCAATGTCATGTTGTGCTATTAGTTTCGGAATCAAATATGCCGCAGCCCGTCGTCCGGGCTTGCCGTAAACATCGCCTATAAATAAAATTTTCATTCGCTATTTTTTATCGCGCATAATTGACCGCGCGCACCTCGCGAATTACGGTCACTTTTATGTGCCCTGGATAGGTCATCGTTTTTTCCAACCGTTCGGCAATTTGAGCAGATAGTCGCTCGGTGTCTTCATCGCTGATTAATCCATAGTTGGCGACCACTCGAATCTCCTGACCCGCTTGAATGGCATAAACCGCCTCTACCCCTTCGATTTCTCGGGCGGTTTGTTCCAGATGCTCCAGGCGTCGCACGTAATTTTCCAACACCTCGCGCCTCGCCCCGGGACGAACTCTCGAAATGGCGTCTGCAGCATCGACCAGCACTGCAATTGGCGAGATCGGATCCGCCTCGCCGTGATGGGCTTCAATTGCGTTGATCACCTCTGCATCTTCGCCGTATTTTTTTGCCATATCAGCGCCGTTTTGACCGAGCGTACCTTCAAATTCGTGGCTGATCCCATGGCCGATATCGTGCAGCAATCCGGCGCGTTTGGCAAGTTGTGCATCCAGCCCCAAATGCGAGGCCATCATCCCGGCTAAAAAAGCCACCTCTTTGCTGTGGTTTAATATATTTTGTCCATAGCTCGTCCGGAATTTTAATCGCCCAAGACATTCAATCAGGCGATCATGCAGGCCGGGCACTCCCATGTCAAATATGGCCTCTTCTCCCGCTTGTCGAATTAATTCGTGCATATTTTCTCGCGATTTTTTAACCACTTCCTCAATTCGCCCCGGATGAATGCGTCCATCCATTACGAGTTGCTCCAAAGCTGTTTTGGCAATTACACGGCGAATGGGATCAAATCCGGATAGCACCACGGCTTTGGGGGTATCGTCAACAATCACATCTACGCCAGTACACGTCTCAAAAGACCGAATATTGCGCCCCTCGCGCCCGATAATTCGACCTTTCATCTCATCGGCTGGCAACTCGACAACTGTCACTGTTGATTCTACCGTGTAATCGACCGCCAGTCTCTGAATTGCACTTGCGATAATTTCCCGCGCTTCATCATTGGCCCTCGCTTGTGCGTCTTCCCGAATTTCTTTTAAGCGCCAGGCAACTTCGCGTTGGGCTTCGGCCTCCAAATTTTCCATCAGTTCGCGTTTGGCCTGATGGCGCGTCAGGGCCGCAATGCGTTCTAATCGCGCGTTTTGAGCCTCCAAAATCGCTTCCAATTCCAGTTCTTTTACCGATAGTTCGTCCTGTTGTTGTACCAATTTTTGTTCCAGTTCCTCCGTTTGTCCAGCTTTGTGGTTGAGCAGATCTGCACGCCGGTTCAACTCGTTCGACATGCGATCCAACTCTTCTTCTTTGCGTTCCACTTCATTGTTGCGGTCTGCCAGTGCTTTTTCGGCTTGTAAGCGCTCGTGATAAATCTGATCCTTAGCTTCTAAAAGCGCGGTGCGTTTTTCAGTTTCTGCTTCTCTTCGAGCATCTTCCAAAATTTGTTCGATTGAGGCGTCGGTGCGGTAAAATCTGCTGTGAGCAATTTTACCGTTGATCAGCCATCCCACAACAAATCCCAGCACCAACAGCCCGGTAGATAGCGCGATCACGGATATGATTTCCATGACTTTCTCCAATGAAAAATTGCCAATATCTAAAAAAATCCCCACCGCGCTTGTGCTCGCTATTAAGGACAAACGCGGTGGGGTTCACAATCCTGTGAGATAGTTTGCCTCACACTCGCGTGGTGCGGTTTACTCGCTTTGCTCGTGAGCTAAAGGTTTACCGAATCTGCGAGTTGATCGGCTTTCTCGCGTGAAATCCGATCCATCAGGCGACCTTCTTCCTCGATCTTAAAAAGCTCATCAGCCAAATTCACAGCCGTTAATACGGCTACTGTCGATCTGGTGCGAAGTGCAAGGGCACTGGCTACTTCGCGCATTTTCTGATCGATATAACTCGCCACCTCGCGGATATGTTCGGGATCTTTATCGCTGGCAATGCGATATTCTGAGCCGAATATCTGAACGCGCACCTCGGACAAACCAGACATCACTCATTTTTCTCGGGGTTTAAGGAATTGAGGCGCTGCAACATTGCCTCGACCTTATTCAGGATTTCCGCCTTATTGTCTATCAGAAGCATATTGTCGTTGTAAATGTCTTGCAGCCGGTCTCGCTCGCTACGCAGACCTACCTGTTCTTCTTCAAGGCGAGATATATCTGACTGCAATGCTTGACTTTGTTGCTTCAATTCGGCATTTTCCCGCCGCAAATCCTCAATGGTTGCAACGGCACTGTTAATTGCTTCAACGAGCCGCTCTACTCCCTCGGTCACTGCTCCTGCGTTAATATCCATTGAAACCACATCCTCGTCCACTGTATCCGCTTCTTCAGCATCTTCCACTATCTCTGCGTTGGCTTCCACATCCTCATCCATTGTATCCGCTTCTTCGACGGTGCTAACTGTCCAGGCGTTGTTATCCATGTCTGCTCCTTAAAAAAAATCAAAAGCTATTGAATACAAGGGCAATTTAACATCATCTTATTCGAAAGTCAAGTTCGCCCCACAAGGATTTGACCGCCATGCAAAAAGCGAAATCCACACGGTGTCGGATTTCGCTTTTTAAAATAAATGAGCTACTCAGGCGTTTTGCTTAACCTTTTCGGCCAGTGCCGCAAATGCGTTGGCGTCGGTTACAGCCAGATTGGCCAATACTTTGCGGTTGATATCGATACCGTCGCGCTTTATACCCGCCATAAATCGACTATAAGACAATCCGTGTTGCCTGGCCGCGGCGTTGATTCGGGCAATCCACAATGCTCTGAAGTTTCTTTTCTTTTGTCTGCGGTCGCGATAGGCGTATTGCAATGCGCGATCCACGGCAGTGCTGGCTGTGCGAAGCAGTTTGCTGCGTCCCCCCCGATAGCCCCGGGCTTGTTTCAGAATTTTTTTGCGTCTGCGTTTCGATGCAGGACCATTGGTTACTCTCGGCATTTTAATCTCCAAATGAACAGTGATCACCAACCCTTGTCAAGACGCCAGTAGGCGATCGACGCGGCTTTGGTCAGAGGCGTGAACATGAGCCGCCAGACGAAGGGCTCTTTTGCGCTTGCTCGTCTTTTTGGTCAGATTATGCGCTGCGGTAGCTTGGCGACGGCTGATTTTGCCAGAATTGCGCTTTTTGAAACGCTTTTTGGCACCGCTATGGGTTTTCATTTTGGGCACGACAAACTCCTTTGAGAACAACGTCAAAGATCGGTTAAAACAGGATTATTACTGAGATTTGGGTGCGACAATCATCACGAGCTTTCGCCCTTCGTCGCGGGGATGCGTTTCGATTTGCCCAACATGTTGCAAAGTTTCTTCAATGCGCTGCAATAAGTTGCGGCCCATATCGCGATGTGCATTTTCCCGCCCAAAAAACTCAATAGCGATCCGCACTTTATGGCGCTGGGTCAAAAATTTTTCAGCATGTCTGAGCTTAAATTGATAATCGTGATCGCTGATTCGAACACGCATTCGAATTTCTTTTAATTGCGAGGTACTTTGACGGTTTTTTCTGGCTTTTTTCCCCCGCTCATACCGATATTTACCGTAGTCCATAATCCGGCATACGGGTGGGCGTGCATTTGGCGCAACTTCGACCAGATCAAGCCCAGCCTCTTGAGCCATTGTCAGGGCTTTGCTCGTTTCTACAATACCCATTTGGTCACCCGATTCACCGATTACGCGAATCTGTGGAATGCGAATCTGCCGATTCACGCGCGGCCCGATTTCCCGCTTGGTATCTCGACCTCTTGAACCTCTATTGATTGCGACCACCTCCAGAAAAGTTTGGATAGATTCCGTGGAATTTTACAAACGCACGGTGCGTTATGACAACTGTTTGGATTCGACCTCTTGCTGAATACACGCGATTAAATTTTTCAGGCTCAGGGCACCCAAATTCCCCTGCCCGTGACGGCGAACTGATACTGTGCCATTCTCAACTTCCCGCGCGCCAACAATAAGCATATAGGGCACTTTTTGAACTTCTGCCTCTCTAATTTTGTAGCCCAGTTTGGCATCCTGATCATCTACTTCAACGCGCACCTGAGCATTTTGAAGCAGTTTGGCAACTTGCTGCGCATAGTCGATAAAACGATCCGATACGGGTAAAATAACAGCCTGCACAGGGGCCAACCACACGGGAAAATTACCGGCATAATGCTCGATGAGCGTGCCAAAAAATCGTTCTATTGACCCCAAAAGTGCGCGATGCACCATATAGGGGCGGTGCATCTTGCCGTCTTGCCCGGTAAAACTCAAATCGAATCGCTCGGGCAGGTTGAAGTCAAACTGAATTGTCGAACACTGCCAATCACGTCCCAGTGCATCTTTAATTTGCACATCAATTTTGGGGCCGTAAAATGCACCACCGCCTTCGTCAACGCCATATTTTAGTCCCTGTGCATCTATCGCGGCCTTTAAGGCATTTGTCGCCATATCCCAATCGCGAGGATCACCTACGGCTTTTTCGGGTCGTGTGGAAATATCGATCTTAAAATCTTCAAGACCAAATGACCGCAAAATAAACAGCGTAAAATCTATGGTCCGTTTAATTTCATTTTCTACCTGGTCTGGGCGGCAGAAAATATGCGCGTCATCCTGTGTAAATCCACGCACCCGCAAAAGCCCGTGCAGCGCTCCCGCCTGTTCATAGCGATAAACTGTGCCCATTTCTGCCCAGCGAAATGGCAACTCGCGGTAACTTCGACGACGGCTTTTGTAAATCATGCTGTGAAATGGGCAATTCATGGGTTTTGCGAAATATTCCTGCCCATCGATATCCATCGGCGAGTACATATTTTCGCGAAAAAAATCCAGATGCCCGCTCGTTTCCCACAGATTGGACCGACCAATATGGGGGGAGCCGACCAGTTCATATCCGCCATCGAAATGGGCGCTGTGCCAGAATGATTCAATCTCGTGTCGAATTCGCATTCCCTTAGGATGCCAGAGCACGAGACCGGGGCCTACGCTTTCATTTATCGAATACAGGTCCAACTGTACGCCCAAAGTGCGGTGATCTCGGCGTTTGGCTTCTTCGAGTTTATCGAGATATGCCTGCAACTCTTTTTTTCCGGGAAAGGAGATGCCGTAGATGCGTTGTAGCATTTTGTTGTTTTCATCGCCCCGCCAATAAGCCCCGGAAGCATTTAACAACTTGATGGCCTTAATGCGCCCTGTTGACGGTAGATGTGGCCCCCGACACAGATCAAACCACCTGGCATTTTTGTAAATGCTCACGGTCTCATCGGGCGCAATGGCGTCTAAGAGCTCGAGTTTGTAGGACTCACCCAAATTTTGAAAACGCGCAGAAGCCTCATCGCGCGAGACTTCCTCACGAGAAAAGGGCTGGTCTTCTTTGACAATTTCCAACATTCGCGCTTCAATTTTTTTTAGTTCATCGGGTGTAAACGGCTGATCGACATCAAAATCGTAATAGAATCCATTTTCAATGGGAGGACCAATGGTTACTTTGGCACTGGGAAACAGGTCCTGCACGGCTTGTGCCATCACATGTGCTGTGCTATGCCAGTAAACCTCTTTGCCGCCATCGTCGGAGAAAGTCAAAATCTCAACCGCAGCATCTGACACAACCGGGTAGTTCAAATCCACAGTTTGATTGTCAACCCGCCCGGCCAGTGCTGCGCGGGCAAGGCCAGCACCAATGGATTTGGCCACTTGTAGCACGGTTGTGCCGCGCTCAATTTCTTTGGTCGAACCGTCCGGGAGCGCAATGGTTATGGAATGGTTTTCGGTCATAAAAAAATCGCGCTCGGGAATCGCCGGCGCGCGAAATGTGAAATCATGGAACCGTTCGGTGAGCAATTTCGCCCGCAGACATCCCTCAGCAATGAGATTAAAAGATAGAGACCTGCCAAAGTCCGATAAATTTATAATAAGAAGGTCGGGGTGTCAAGCGGAAATTCCCGATAGTAGCAGGCAGAAAATCCAACCACAATTCATTGAATTTTCGAAACTTATTAGACTTCATCCAATCCCAAGCCCGTCAAATCTGCGATATGCCCTGCTTGCTCGGCTTCATATAGCCGCCAGATCACGCGCAATCCCTGCAAGCTGCTTTTGCCATCTGTCAGTGGTGTTTGCCCAGTTTCAATACAATCGAGAAAATGGGCCATCTCGTTTTCCGTATGTTTGCCCGGCTCTGTTTCGAACAAAATCTTCTCTTGACCGCGCATGATATGCACGAGTTTACCACCTGAGAGATCGGCATCGAGCAAACCTTCTGTGCAATGCGCGTGGATCGAGTACCGCAACCGGGTGCCCCGCGCCCCCCAGGTGCCGAAGTGATATCCCAGGCGTCCATTTTCAAATTCCATCGTCACATTGCTCGTACCTTCTCGCTCCATCCACGGCGTACCATAATTTGTTCCCATGTGCAGGCCCCGCACGGGGCGCCCCAAAAACCAGAGCAGCAAATCGATATAATGACATCCATGGCTAAACAATTGTCCCCCGCCCAACCGCTCTTTGCTCGAAGCCCAGTGATCGGGGGGGTACCGCGTGAGTTGCTCGGTCCAGATCGATACTTGAAATACATCGCCATACGCGCCTTCATCCAGCAATGTTTTCAAATGCTGCACAATTGGGTGAAAGCGCATGCAATACGCGATCATCAGCACTTTTCCCGAGGTTTCAGATGCCTCAATCAGTTCTTTGCAGGCGACTTCGTAATTGGCCATGGGTTTTTCGAGCAACACATGAACGCCTGCATTGAGACAGGCATGCCCTACAGAAAAGTGCAAATGATGGGGTAGCGCGAGCAACACGGCATCTACCGAGCCTAAAATCTCGCGGTAATCCGTCGCCACACAAGCTCCCGGAAATTGTCGCGCCACTGCTTCTGCGCGTTCTGGAACAACATCGACAGCAGCGGCCAACGCGACCCGATCGCTCAGTGTGTGAAACCGTCGCATGTGGGCGCCCCCCATGCCACCACATCCGATCATACCTAATTTAATCATGTGCCTGTCTCCCTAAGGCAATTGCAACATTTTGTGAATGCGACACGACAACCGCCAGTTGGGATGTCGCGACAAAATTTCCAACGTCTTGTGAATGTATTGAGATTTGCTCGATTCGGGTTGTAAATAAATATATTTTGCGCGGTCTTCATCGACTGTATTTTCGCAAAACGCTTTGCCCACCACGTATTTGAGTTCGGTGATATGCGTCAGTCCATCGGCAATTTTTTTTCGTTTGGGCGATACGGTCCAGTGTTCTATTAGATCGCACAAAACCGGATCTGGATCAATCGTTCCATTTGTCTCGATGTGCAACCTAAAACCCGCGCTGACCAGTTTCCGGCACAGTGGTGTGATATTTTGCCCCAGTGGTTCTCCCCCGGTCAAACACACCCACTTTGCCGAGTGACGCTTGACCTCATCGACGATTTGGGCAATGGTCATTTCCTCAAAAGAATCAAATTCTGTATCGCAAAAAAAACAGCGCAAATTACAGCGCGCAAGCCTGACAAATGTTGTGGGTTGTCCCACGCGCAGGCCCTCGCCTTCTATGGAATAGAAAATTTCATTGACTTGCAAGACTGCGCCATTGTCGCGCCAAACGGGCATTTGATCTTTGGATGCAGGAGGGTTCATGCTCAATCCTTTATCGGGTGCGAGAGGCGATCATGTGTGTTTGAAGTCACCCATGACGTGTCCCAAAGAAATATATCTCACACGCGCCGTATTTGCAAGCACTGCACCAGGTAAAAGAAAATCCTTGACATATCATTTCAGAACGCCTAATTTTCGACAACTTAATTGAATTCAATTAAGTATTCTTCCCCATCGTTCCCCCACGAATCCCCACAAATAGAATTTCAACCGAATTTTAAGGGACGATGAACATGCCAGAACAAACCCCACCCTTCGTTTTTGAGACGCCTACGGGCATTCTGAGTGGGCGCGATCGAGGTGAAGTCCTACTCCATCAGCTTATGGCATTTATGCAAACAGCCGATGACGATGCCGTTACGCCCCTCGACTTTACCAATGTCTCGTTTATCGATATCTCTTGTGCCGACGAGTTGCTCTGCAAACTCCTCATGCGTATTGGCAGTGGGGAGCTTGGCAACCGCTTTACCTTTATCCAAAACGCCAACGATTCCGTGCGCGAGACCTTCGAAGCTGTGCTCAGATTGCGCGACCTGGCCGCGCTTTTCAAAGATGACGAAGGCGATATTCAAGTGCTCGGCGTGCTCAAAACGCCCATTCGAGAAGCTCTTGATGTTGTCCTGATAAGAAAAAAAGGCACGTCTTCCGAGTTTGCCCACGCGTTGAGAAAAAATATCAACATCGCATGCAATCGGCTTAATGCCCTTCAGAAAATGGGCCTCGTATGCCGCGTGCGCGATGGCAGTGTGCCCGGCGGTGGTCGGCAATTCTTTTATGAATCAATCGTATAGTCAAGAGCCACCTCACTGGAGTCTCTTATGCTCGATTACGGTTTGCTCAAACGCCAGATTGACCAGATGGCAGTTGAGGCCGGTACTCTACAAGACGACTTTTTTGCCCGCATTGATCTGGCGTGTTCCGAAATGGATCGCTGGGAAGATGCCTGGGAAACTCTGGGTATTAAAATTGTGCGCAGCCGCACTTCCTGGCTGGTTGCACAGCTTGGTGGGCCTATTACCGAGGCGTGTCCAAAACCCGACCGCCCAAAAGAAATCACCGTTATTGCTGCCGATGGATCTCAAATATTCCCCGACCGGCACGAAGTCGCCAATTGTTTTCTGATCAATATTGGCTATGTCGTCATTCATTACGGCACGGGAGAACGCCCCGTGTTAAATAGCGAGCCAACGCTCTTTTACGATGAAGATGATCTCTATCAGGAATGGGCGGGCAAGCGCAGTCCAATCACCCGTGAAGTCGTTGGCGTGCGGCGCAATGCCATGGAACTCGAAAAGGTCGTCGTCCTCTCTGCCCAGGCGCACGCAGAAGGTCGAACCTGTGTCGGGTTGACCGATGGAACTCTGATTTTGTGGATGCTTGAAGGCAAACCCTACGATTTCCGCCGTGAAACCCTCCAGACCACGCTCGCCGGTTTGGAGCGTCTGCGCGAACTCCGAGTTCCCATTGCGGGGTATATTTCAGATCCCGGCAGTGCCGATGTGCTCAATGCCCTGCGCGTGGGCCTTTGTCCCGAGCAGCCCCCCAACTGCGACAAGTGCCCATGGAAAGCAGCTGAGGCACAGTATCTTCTCGATTTGGATGGCGATTCCGAACCGCCCGCGCCCATTCCATGCGAACCCATTGCCGGCGTTACCGACGACATGCTGTATGCGCGCAAACTCAAACGCGGCGAGCGTAGTGGCGTGTTCCGCAGCGCGTCTAAAATTCTCGAGGACTACGGTCCCCATCGCGTCTGCTTTTTTTACGTACACACAGGTTGGGAAATTGGGCGCGTCGAAATCCCCGAATGGGTTGCCAAAGACCGCGACTTGCTCGACCTCGTACATGCCACGGTTGTCGATCAGGTCGATAAGGGGCGCGGATATCCCGTGGTCTTATCTGAATCCCACGAACGCGCCATTGTGCGCGGGGCCGATCGCGATATATTTTTTAAATTTTTGAAAGACTCCTTTGTAAAAAACAAAATCAAAACCGAACAGTCGCTCAAACAACTAAAAAAAATGGCTGCGGCAGTATAGCGAGGTTTTTTTATGGCTCTTTCTTCTATCGATATCAGCACTGAATATATTGGCGAAATTGTCGGAAGCTCTACTTCGCAATTTACTTCTGAAAGCCGGGAGTTAAATGGCGCACCGCCATTTGGGTCCTTTGTCAAGACTCTTGGTGCATTGCCTGTATATGGCCTGGTTTTCAATGTGTGTACGCACTCTATTGAGCCCAACCGACGCGCTACTGCTTATGGGCTTACCGAACAAGAATTGCGCGAAGAGCAACCGCAAATTTTTGAACTTCTCAAGACCGAATTTGAAGCGGTTATTATTGGCTATGGCGACGATCGCGGTCCGCAACAGGTCTTGCCCCCGCAACCGCCCGGCATTCACAGCTTTGTTTTTCCATGTACTGAGTCCGAAATTAAAGCCCTGACCAATAGCGGGGATTTTCTCCGCAGCATTTTATGTGGCAATCGCCTGCCCGCCGACGATCTCATCATCGCCTCGGTGAGAAATGCCTGGACAGCTCGCGCTTTCGATATGCCCTATCTGGTGGGCATTGGCAAAGACCTGTGTCGCCTTATCCGCGACGACTACGACCGGCTGAGTTCTATTATGCGGCGGATTTCGCAATGATTTAAGAATGCTGATCAATAACCACTGAAAGTTGTCTTTTATGAATGATCGCTGGAATAATCTAAACGGTTCGCCCAATATTCAGAATGGCGGCGAAATTGGCGTTGTCACGCAGGGGTCTTTGACCGAGGGCGTTGAGATGAAACTCAACCCCGACCGCAGCGTGGAAGATGTCAAGGCCGGCAAGTTTGTGGTTATTGAGGGCTATAAAAATCAGTTCTTCTCCATGATCACCGACCTGAGTTTGGATGCGACTAATCCCGAAATTTTGCTTTATCCGCCGCGCGAGGGCGATCAGTTGTTGCACAGCGTTCTCAATGGTTCCAGCACTTATGTCACCGTTGCACTGCGCCCCATGCTCATGCTGGAACAGGGCGAAGAAATCGTCGATGAAGCGCGTCCAGTCAAAACTATTCCCAGTCATTTTTCCAAAGTCGTTGAAGCCGAAGAAGAAGATGTGTCGCGCGTTTTTGGCAGCGAGGAAAAAGACGACCGGTTTTTCAACATGGGTACGCCGCTGGACATGGATACGCCGGTGTGCATCAATCTCAATCGCTTTGTCGAGCGCAGCAATGGCATTTTTGGCAAAACGGGCACGGGCAAATCTTTTCTCACGCGCCTGGTGTTGTGCGGTCTGATCAAAAACAAGAAAGCCGTCAATCTCGTTTTTGATATGCACAATGAATACGGTTTTCGCGCTATGAAAGAAGGCGGACAGGGAAATAGCTTTGTCAAGGGTCTCAAGCAGCTTTTTGGGAATCAGGTCGCCCTCTTTTCTCTCGATCCCGAATCGTCTAGGCAGCGCGGGGTACAACCCGATCACGAGGTGTACATTGCCTACGATCAGATTGCGGTTGAAGATGTTATCGCGTTGCAAGACGAACTGCAACTCAATCCCACAGCCTCTGAATCTGCCTATCTCGTTTACGCGATGTACAAGAATCGCTGGCTGCGCCAATTGCTGTCTCTTGATGGTCCCGAAGTCGAGCAATTTGCCGAGGATATCGGCGCCAATAAAAGCTCGCTTTCTGCGCTGCATCGCAAACTCAAACGCATTGAGACCTTTCCTTTTATGGTCAATAGTCTGAACGGTGCCGATGCTGTCGATACAATGATGGACTACATTGACCGCGGTATTCACATTGTGCTCGAATTTGGTCGGCAGACCAGTATTCTCGCCTATTTGCTCGTGGCGAATATTCTCTCTCGCCGCATTCACGAGCAATACATCACAAAAAGTGAAAAATTTTACGCCTCGCAAAATCCCGAAGATCAGCCGCGGCATCTGGTCATCACCATTGAAGAAGCCCACAAGTTTCTCAACCCCGCGACTGCGCGGCAAACCATTTTTGGCACAATTGCCAGGGAAATGCGCAAATACTACGTCTCGCTTCTCGTGGTTGATCAACGTCCCTCGGGTATTGACGAAGAAGTGCTTTCACAACTCGGCACAAAAATTACGGCTTTGCTCAATGACGAAAAAGACATCCAGGGGGTGCTCACGGGTATGTCCAATGCCACTGGCTTGCGCAGTGTTCTTGCCAGTCTCGATTCCAAACAGCAAGCCCTTGTATTTGGGCATGCGGTCCCCATGCCTGTGGTTATCAAAACGCGGGATTACGATGAAATTTTTTATAAAGCGATGGGCGATTTATCCGATAAAGAAAAAATGGAAAAGGCCGAAGCCGCCTCAGCAGCTATCTTTGGCGATTAAAAATGAAACTAATTGTCCAAATTCCCTGCCTCAATGAAGAAGAAACCCTGCCCGCTACGGTCAACGATATTCCGCGCGAAGTTCCCGGTATTGACAAAGTCGAAATTTTGGTCATTGACGATGGTTCTACAGACCGGACGTCTGAGGTCGCGCGTGCGGTCGGCGTGGATCATATTGTCAAATTTCCAAAAAATCGCGGCCTGGGCCATGCCTTTAAGGCGGGTTTTGACACTTGCCTTAAACTCGGTGCGGACATTATTGTCAATACCGATGGCGATAACCAGTACTACGGCCCCGATATTGCCGCGCTCGTTCAGCCCATCCTCGAAAAGCGCGCCCATATCGTGATTGGGGATCGGCAAACAGGTGGCATTGGTCACTTTTCTTTTATTAAGCGATGGCTACAGCGTTTGGGCAGTCGTGTCATCAGTCGTCTCGCCCATATAGAGGTGCCCGATGTGGCCAGTGGTTTTCGCGCCTATTCACGAGACGCTGCGCTGCATTTGTCGATGTTTACGGATTTTGATCACACCGCCGAGCATGTTGTGCAAGCGGGGCAAGACCGTCTCGCTGTTGCTTGTGTGCCCATCCGCACAAATCCCAAAACGCGCGAATCGCGCCTCTTCAAAAATCTGGGCGTATTTGTTTTTAAGTCGGGCATGATCAGTCTGCGTACGTACGCACGCTACAAAGCACTTCGGATCTTTTCTGTTTTTGGTGCTGTTGCTTTCGCTTTTGGCACGTTGATTGGTCTCCGATTTCTCTGTTTTTTCTTTTTTACTGACGAGGGTATGCTCCACATTCAATCGCTCATCCTCGCTGCTATCCTCCTCCTCGCTGGATTCCAGATGTTCCTCACCGGTATTGTTGCCGATCTCATCGCCACCAACCGCGCCCTGCTCGAAGATGTTTCCTCGCGGGTGCGATCTATGGAACTCGAAAAAAAATCATCCCGGACAACGAAAAGGTAATTGCATGAAGAGTTTTGAAAAATCCAGGCGTTTGATCGCCGAAGCCTCGCGCTATTTGCCGGGCGGTGTGAACAGCAATTTTCGGCTGGGGATGGTTCCAACGCCTCTGGTTTTTGAACGCGGCGAAGGGCCGTATCTCTACGATGTGGATGGCAATCGTCTGATCGATTATTATCTGGGCATGGGGCCGATGATTCTGGGGCACAATCCAGAATCCGTGCTGTCTGCTGTTCGGGAACAGCTCAAGTCTGGCATTCTCTTTGCCGGGCAGACAGCGATTGAGCAAGAGGCAGCCAGGATGGTTTGCGATATGGTGCCGTGCGCGGATCGAGTGCGCTTTAACTGCACGGGCAGCGAAGTGGTGCAAGCGGCTTTGCGCCTGGCACGCGCGGCTACGGGGCGGTCAATAGTGATCAAATTTGAGGGACATTATCACGGCTGGTTTGACAATGTGCTGTGGTCTGTCGCACCCTCGCCCGATCAGTATGGTCCGGTTGACGCGCCCATTCCCATTCCCGCAAGTGCAGGGCAAGACCTGTTGGTAGGTCAGCATACGGAGGTGCTTCTCTGGAATGATCTGGAGCTTGTGAGTACGCGCCTGAAACGCCGCGATGTAGCCGCTGTTATTATGGAGCCTGCGATGTGCAATACCAGCACAATTTTTCCCGCTGAGGGCTATTTGGAAGGTGTTCGAGAGGTGTGTGACGAGACGGGAACGGTGCTCATTTTTGACGAGGTGATTACGGGGTTTCGCGTGGCGCCTGGCGGCGCACAGCAATATTTTGGCGTGACGCCCGATCTGGCGACATTTGGTAAAGCGATAGCCAATGGGTTTCCAGTTTCGTGTTTGGCGGGGCGAGGCGATCTGATGGATATGCTCGTTGCGGGTGTGATGCATGGAGGCACTTATAATGCGCAACCCGCTTCTATGGCCGCAGTGATCGCTACACTGACCGAGTTGAATAAAAAAGAGACGTTTGACGTGCTCAATGCGTGGGGCAATCGGCTTATGGAAGGCATTAAGTACGCACTAAAAGATGTCGGTATTCGAGCGCGGGTTGCGGGTTTTCCGCAGATTTTTCACGTCGGTTTTGGCGTCGATTCTCCAGTTACCGACTATCGCAGTTCACTTCAGGCAGATCGCGAGCGGTATATCAAATTTACAGAAGCACTCCATTATAAAGGCGTGCGCGCGTTGGAGCGAGGCGCGTGGTTTTTATCGACAGCGCATACAGATGATGTGATCGATGCGACAGTTGAAGCGGTTGTCGATGTGGCAAAGGGGATATGACGATGGATATGAATGTGGAACAGCGTCCAAATATTCTGTTTGTTTTTTCAGATCAGCAGCGTTATAGCGCGCTGGGGGCCAATGGCAATCGCGTTGTTCAGACGCCCGCGCTCGACGGTCTTGCTGCGGAGGGGATGGTGTGTGACAATATGTTTTCCAATCATCCTCTGTGTTCTCCGTATCGAGCGATTTTGTTGACGGGGCGCTACGGCTGGCAGAATCTTGTGATCGACAATGAATACCGCCCGCGAAGAGATATTCCGACCCTGCCAGGTGTGTTGCGCGAACACGGTTATGGCACAGGGCATGTGGGCACCTTCCACCTGGGCAAAGGTCCTTACGCGGAAGAGGATCGCTATGGACTGGATTATCTGGCGGCATTGCACGGTGGGAGCGGTTACTTCGACCGGAGTTATTACGAGAATGAATCCGGACCGACATTTTTTGACGGTTGGGCACCAGAAGTAGAGGCGGATCTGGCGATTCGCTTTATGGAGCGGCATTTGGATGCGCGTCTAGACGATCCCTTCGCGCTATTTGTGTCGTGGCGGCCTCCGCACTGGCCTTACGCGCAATTTCCATCAGAGCACGCGGTTTACGATCTCGCCGAGGTAGATGTGCCGGGCAATGTGCCGGCTCAGATGGTGGATTTTGCACGTAGAGAAATTGCCAATTATTACGGCTGTTGCACGGGTTTGGATGCACAAATGGCGCGGCTTTTGGACGCATTGCAGCGCCTTAGTATCAGCGATAATACGATTGTGTGTTATACATCGGATCACGGGGATCATTTGTCGAGTCACGGATATGGCAAGCCGAGTGATCGCTGGTTGCATCCGTCGATGCGCGCGTCTAAGGCAACGCCTTATGAGGAGTCGATTCACGTGCCGTTTGTCGTGCGCTGGCCGGGTGGGATATCGGCGGGAACGCGAAGCCGTGCATTTTTTGGCGCGATTGATATCGTGCCCACGCTGCTCGGCGCGTGTGGTGTGCCATTGCCCGAGGGACTTCAGGGGCGCGACATATCCGGCGTTTGGCGAGGGGGAGATGCGCCTGCTGATACGGAGTTGACGCCTGGGGGATCGGAGTCGGTTTATCTTCAAAATATGGCGCACGGCTGGCCCAACCGCGATGGCTGGGTGGGACGCTGGCGTGGGGTTCGCACAGAGCAGTACACGTATGCGCGCTGGTATGCCAATGAACGCGGGCCGTGGTTGTTTGACCGATCGGAAGATTCGTTGGAGATGGTCAATCTCGCCAATTCTAATGAAGCGCGCCCTGCCCTCGAAGAGATGGAGGAACGCCTTCACCGATGGATGGAGGCGACGCGAGATCCGTTTGAGTATGGCAAGCGCGGTCCCAGGGGTTTTCTCGATCTGGGTCAGGAGTTTGCCGACCCGGATAAATATCCCGGTTGGGGCGTTGCGTGAACGGTTCAGAAATATCTTTTAATAAGGGCGATATATAATCTTTTGGGCTATATATCGCCCTTATATTTTAAAATTTTGTTAATAATTAAGATATGATCCAGAATGATTGCATTATTAGGCGATATATCGTCTAAATAATGTAAATTCATTCTGGATTTTTTCTTTTTATAAAAATTATATCTTTATAAAAAATAGTATCTTAATAAGATATTATTACTTGAATAAATGTACGTTGGCACATATATTGTATATGATTTTAGTCAGTCAGCAAATAAGCCTTTCTTAAATAGAATGGAGAGGCAGGGTGAGGTCTCAAGCTGGGGCATTGCGTAATTCTCTTTATGGGGAGCACTATCCAGCTTTCTTTTACCCATATCACAAGGTTTTTTTATATGATCAAGCCACTTGACCGCACGGGTACCTGGCGGACTTATTCTACGGCTGAAGGTCTGGCCGGGGTGCGCGTTGAACACATCGCTGAGGATAGCGAAGGCTATCTCTGGTTCGCCACCTGGGACAACGGAGTCAGCCGCTTCGATGGAGACGAGTTCCAGAATTTTACGCGACAGGATGGTCTTATTGACGACCGGATTTTTTTTCTTTACAAGGACAGTCAGAATCGATTGTGGTTCGGTACAGGAAAAGGGATATGCTGGTATGATGGGGCAGTGTTCCATCATTTGGAGGACGATGGCATTGCAGGCCGAGCAGTGCAATGCATCTACGAAGATGGTCAGGGGCGTATATGGTTCGGTGGCACGAGTACCATGGGATATTACGATGGCACTGCTTTCCACGATATGATTCCGCGCTACCTCCAGTACTATGAGCAATCTGCTCCTCCTAAGTGGGCACGGTGTTGGGGTATTACCCAGGATCCGCAAGGTCACCTGTGGTTTGGCTTTAACTGCCTCATCCGCTTTGATGGTGAATCTTTCCACCTCTATGATGAGAAAGAGGGTTTTCCCCGAGATGGGACTGCCTATGTCTTGGACCAGGACCATACCGGCAAGGTGTGGATCGGTCGGCTTGGACATAGAGACGGGCTCTGGTGCTATGCTGATGGTGCCTTCCAATCTGTTCAGGTAGATTTGGGATCTTGGCTACGCAAAATTCAGTGTGATAGGGAAGGACGGATGTGGTTTAGCACTACAAGAGGGGTGCTCTATCAGGACAGTGATGGTTTCAGCAGATTTCCCCTTGCCGATAGCTTGTCCCATCCCGCAGTCAAAGCCGTGTTTCAGGATCGCGATCATCGGTATTGGTTCGCTACCTGGGGCGGCGTTGGGCTTTACGATGCACATAGTATCAGCGTTTTTGACCTCGGTAAGGCGCTTTCCAGCGAGCCGAGCGAGATCTCGCAGATCGTGCAAGACAGGCAAGGTGATATATGGGTCGGGTATGTGTGTCCCATTCTAAACCCCTTGGTGGAAAAAGAAAAAAGAATCGCCCGCTTTGATGGTGAGCGCTTTGCATTTTTAGGCTCCGAGCAAGGCTTTGATATCGACAGATGTTTTTCTATCTACGAGGACCACGAGGGGTATCTGTGGTTCGGAGGCCTCAACGGCCTGTTCCGCTACGATGGGCAAAAAATAAAAAAAATGAAAATAGCTGCGGGTTTAGAAGAAAGGAGTATCAGCACAATTACTCAGGACGCGCAAGGTCAATTCCTTTTCGGCTATTGGGAAAAGGGCACCTATAAAACCGAATATAAAAAAGAAGAGCTTTCAGTCAGCCCATTAAAGATCATTTACCAGCGGGGCGAGGAGTTCCAAACCATTTTTGTAGAGGATGAGAGACAAGATCCTTTTAGCCGTATTGGCACTGTGATTGTCGGGCGCAACAGCGAGGTCTATTTTCATTTGGCCTGCCCCAATTTCTCAGTTGGCGACAGGGGTCTGGCGCGCTGGCATCCCGAAGATGGTCTTAAATTTTATGGGATTGAAGATGGGTTGATAGACCACAAGGTCAACGACCTGCTCTTAGACCGCGCTGGCAACCTGTGGGTCGCGACTTTGAGCGGTCTTTGTCGTTTTGATGGCCACACTTTCCACACGTTCACGACGGAAGACGGTCTGCCGAGCGATCGCATCCGTTGTTTGCTTGAGGATCGGCAAGGCCACCTCTGGATCGGTACAGAAGGTGGTGTGGCTCACTACGATGGTCAGTTTTTCCAGACCATTAACTCACCGCATATAGGACCGGTTTCTCAGATACTCGAAGATCGCGATGGAAACTTCTGGTTTGGCACTACCCTGGGTTCTATCATACGCTACCGTCAGCGACGAATTCCACCCCAAATGCGACTGATTCAAGTGATCGCCGATCGTGTTTATGAGAACTTAGAGGAGAGCATGCTGTCCACGACGGAGCAGAATGTGATTTTCGAGTACAAGGGGCTGAGTTTCTTTACCCATTCCAGCGATATGCTGTATGTTTACCGATTAATGGGACACGACCCCGACTGGCAACCCGCAACCCGAGAGATGCGGGCGCATTATCGGGATTTGCCACCGGGTGATTACACCTTTCAAGTTAGAGCTATAGATCGCGACCTCAATTACTCAGAGATGGCGCAGGTTCAAATCTCAGTCGAACCGGACTTGCGTATTGAAGCTCTGACAGCCGCACTCAACAGCCAGGGAGGCAATGAGTTTATCGGTCAGAGTGAGGCTTTGCACCAGTTTCAAATCAAACTGATGGAGGTAGCATCCACTGATCTGACCGTGCTGATTCTGGGTGAAACGGGCGTGGGTAAGGGGTTGGCTGCACGGGTTCTACATGCGCAGAGTGTCCATTGCGATGGGCCTTTTATACCGGTCAACTGCGGTGCCCTGTCCCAGACATTGATCGATAGTGAACTGTTTGGTCACGAGAAAGGGGCTTTTGCCAGTGCAGTTTCCCGCAGGCTGGGCAAGGTGGAATTGGCTAAGGGCGGTACGCTCTTTTTGGATGAGATCGGTGATATGGCTCTGGAAACGCAGGCCAGGCTATTGCGCTTGCTGGAAGAAGGCACGTTTGGGCGCGTTGGGGGTAGCGAGATACTGACGGCGCAGACGCGCATTGTGGCATCGACCAATCGCAACCTTGAGGAGATGGTTGGCGCAGGTGCTTTCCGCGAGGATCTCTATTATCGCATCTATGGCTTTCCGCTTTATTTGCCGCCTCTGCGCGAGCACAAGGAAGATATACCATACCTGGTCGAGTTTTTCAAGGATCGCATGGCGGCGCATATAGGCAAGGATATAGCTCCCTTGACGGCAGAGGTTATCGAGGTGTTGCAAACCTACGATTGGCCTGGGAATGTGCGGGAACTGGAGCATACCATACAGCGTGCTGTAACCGTGTGCCAGGGTTCTCAAATTGCATTGGAGGATCTCGGATCGTACCGTTCTCGAATCACAGGCGCTGCTCTGGATCTGGTGTGGACCTCCTTATCGGATTCTCAAGACCGCGAAATCGTGCCTTTGGATGAATTTGAACGCCTCTATCTTCTCGAAGTGCTCAAAACCACCAACTGGAAGGTCAAGGGAAGCGAGGGCGCGGCGGCGCGGCTGGAATTGCCGCCTTCTACCCTGTATAGCCGAATGAAGAAATTGGGTATTAAACGCTCTTCATAAGAGCGATATATCATCTTTAAGACTATATAGCCCGAAAAATTCATAAAAAAGGTAGTTTCCCTATTCAAGTTATTGTATTATATTAGGTTATACGCATAACCATTGAACAATAAACTTGGGAGAAACTACCGTGAGCACACAAGATAATCATTGCAAGGTTCCTTTGGCAAGCATTTTCGGAAAACGTCTCGACCTCGCCTTTGATGGGGGTATTCTCACCAGCGATAGCGGTGCCTTATTGCTTCGAGAAGTGGAGGCCAAAACCGGCATTTTATCACGCATCATTGAGGCGATCAAAGACCGTCGGCATCCAAGTTATGTGGCTCACAGTGTGGCAGACCTGGTCAAACAGCGTGTGTTTCAGATCGCCTGCGGGTATGAAGATGCCAATGATTGTGATGCCTTGTGCAGCGATCCGGGTTTCAAGGCGGCGTGTGGTCGCTTGCCCTTGCAGGGGGAAGACTTGAGCAGTCAACCTACGATGAGCCGTTTTGAGAATCAGATGAGCAGAAGCGATTTGTATCGCATTGCGCGTGCCTTTGTCGATGCTTTTATTGCCTCGTATAAAAAGCCACCCCGGGCGATCATCTTAGATATAGATGATACACAGGATACGGTTTATGGGACGCAGCAGTTGGCTTTATTCAATGGCTATTTCAATGCTTACGCCTACCAGCCCTTGCATATTTATGAGGGGCAATCGGGTAAGCTAATCACGACGATTTTGCGTCCGGGTGTGCGTCCTGATGGCATACAGGTTGTCGCCATCGTGAAACGGTTGGTGGCCTATCTACGAGAGGCTTGGCCTCATGTGGCGATCTTTTTGCGAGGCGATGCTCACTTTTCTTCTCCACAAGTCCAGGACTTCTGTGAGACTCAGGGCCTCTATTTTATTGTCGGACAAACCGCCAATACCCGCCTCTTAGACTTGGCAAAGCCCTTGATGGAGAAGGCCAAAAGCCTTTATGCACACACCAACAAGCCCGTGCGACTTTTTACCTCATTTTATTACCAGGCCAAGACCTGGGCGTGTGCCTACCGCATCATCTGCAAGGCAGAAATCACCAACCAAGGCCAAAATACACGCTTTGTCGTGACCAACCTTGAAAGTTCAAGGGCCTCCTTTATCTACCAAAGCATCTATTGTGCGCGCGGACAGATGGAAAACTTCATTAAAAATCACAAAACCTTTCTCCACTCAGACCGCACGTCCTGTCACACATTTGAAGCCAATCAGTTCCGCCTCTTCCTCCATTCAGCCGCCTATGTCTTGATACAGACATTGGCGCAAATAGGATTACAAGGCACAAAGTGGATAAACGCACAGTTTGATACACTCCAAAATCGCTTTTTGAAAGTCGCCGGACGCGTCTGTGAGTTGAAAACCAAGATCACCTTCCATCTGCCTATGTCATTTCCATTGCCACACCTTTTTGATAAAATCCTGTGCAATCTGGCAAAGGCGGTGCCATAACCCATCAACGGGACAGGAATAGGGGCTGTACCATCACGTTTTGACTTTACAAATACACGGACCTATCCACAGACAGGACCGGCAAGGGAGCCGTCTGTACTTTTGACACTGGCAGAGCCAGTCAGGTGACGATTTTGGCTGCTTGAACTCTATGAAGACGTCTATGCCAGCAGACAAGATAGCAAGCACCCTCATTTTGATGCTTGGAACCGATGCCGCCTGACAAACAGCCCCAACCATTACAGTTCATGAATTAGTCGGGATAGAGACTTTTATTATAAAACCCAGTATAAGCAGGCTCAAAGAAGCCAGATTGACTGTTAATGGACGATATATCGTTCAATAAAATATAATTCAGTCTGGTTTTTTTATTTTTTGAAAGTCATATCTTGATTAAAAATAACGTTTTATAAGTACAATCGCCTAATTGGAAATCTATCAAAAGTGTCCGAACCATTAGAGAAGTAAAGCGTCAAAAATAATAGGGCTACCTATCACCCTTGGGACAGAATTTACCGACCTGGATAAAATATCCTGGCTGGGACGTTGCGTGATATTTGTTGGGAGGAGTAGTGACGCCTATCCGGTTTTCTTCACCCATATCATGAGGTTTCTTTGCCATGATCAAGTCACTCGAACGAAAGGGCACCTGGCAGACTTATTCCCTTGCCAATGGCCTGGCTGGAGTGCGCACCGAACATATTGCCGAAGACAACAAGGGTTGTCTCTGGATTGCTACCTGGGATAGTGGTGTCAGCCATTTTGATGGGGACAAGTTCGAGACATTTACCGAACAGGACGGTTTGTGTAGTGACCGAGTTTTTGCCATCCACCTGGATAGCCAGGATCGGCTATGGTTCGGTACAATGAATGGGGTCTGCTGGTACGATGGGGCGGTTTTCCACCATTTGTCTGATGTTTTGTCAGAGCTTTTTTTTCGCTGACATTATACAATGGAGTATAGTATCTTGTGGATATGGGACTGGATATTCCAGCGAGCATCGCCCTGGACTTAGATTGATGGCAGATTTTATCTACGGGAGGAGTACAAAATGCCCGAGTTGCTACATCGCGTGCGTTTCGTCTGTGTTTTGACCTTTGCAATTATAGCTGTATTGATTCAACCATCTCTGAATCTGAATGGTTCTGAAGGCGATCAAACTGTCACCTCTGATGTAAAAGTAGAGAATGACCACAAAGGCAATATTCCAACGGAAATCAATTCCCGCTCCCCACGTATCTCGACTACTTATCAGCAGTTTGTGGAGGCGAAAGAGAATGGGGCAGAACCTATCTTACCCGATTTTTCCTACGCGGGATATCACTACTTCAGCGAGCCAGTTCCCGATGTCGCGCATCCCATTTTCGATGTCACAAAGTATGGTGCGATCCCCAATGATGCTCTGTCTGATCAGAAGGCTATCCAGGTAGCTATTGCAGCAGCAGAGGCCAATGGAAGCGGTGTTATCTTCTTTCCGCCGGGTGAATTTCTCATCAATACAGATGCTGATAATAACGAGCCTATCTATATCCACAGCAGCCATATTGTTCTGAGAGACAGCGGTAGCCGAAGGGGAGGTACGGTCATTCGACAGGTTAATCATCTGCCTCCAAAAAATCCCAATCAACTGTTTTCAACGCCCTATATGTTCATTTTTAAACCCAGTAAGACACGCTCCCCAAACATAACGCGCATTACAGAAAGTGCAGATAGAGAAACTTTTTGGCTTACAGTGGCAGATGCTTCCAGGCTTGAAGTTGGTCAGTGGATCAAGGTTTATATGAGGAGTCCTGAGGCTATTGATGAGTTTCTTGCCCCGCGTTCGCCCGAAAGACGCTGGAAAAAACTTTTCGACGAGGGGATTACCATAGATGAAGAACACAGTATTGCCGAGATTCAGGGCAACCGAATTCGTCTCAATGAACCCCTGCACGCGCATGTCAATCCCGCGCATAAATGGCGTGTGCGCGTCTATCCGCATCTCGAGGAAGTCGGTGTTGAAGACATTAGCTTTCACGGTTCGTTCCTGGAGGAATTTGTCCATCACAAAAATGCCATCCACGATGGGGGCTATAGTTTGATCGAACTCAACCGATGTGTCAATTCCTGGGTTCGGCGCACGTCTTTTGTCAATGTCAGTTGTGCTCTTGACATACTCAGCAGTGCAGCCGTATCTGTTTATCAAGTCACGGTGGCGGGCAATAAGGGGCATTATGCGATTAAGAGTCAGGGCAGTTACGGGATATGGGTTGGACTTTCAGAAGACCTGGCAAATCAGCTCCACGGTGTGGGCATGAGCCATAGCACGACTGGCAATGTGGTCTATCGCTTTGATATGGGTTCCAAACAGTCGCTCGATATCCATAAGACGAAACCGAGCTATGCCAATCTGTACGATCGCGTGAATAACGGCAGGCTATATGGCAGCAGCGGAGCAGGCGTTCAGCCACACTATCTCAGACGTCTTGTGTTTTGGAATTTCAACCACGGGGGGGATGATACGCGCTACGATTTTTGGCAGGGATATCTTCGATTTTTGCATCCGATTATTGTGGGATTTCACGGCAATCCCGTCACCTTTAATGAAAATACGCTTGAGGTTCTCGAATCCAACGGCAGTCCAGTTGAGCCGGAATCTCTTTTCGAGGCCCAACTCGCGTTGCGTCTTGGAAAGCTGCCTATCTGGCTAAATACGCTGCACAAAGAATGGGAAACGCTTCGCAAAATCCCGCTTTCAGAGTGATATTTGAAATAATAGGAGAAATCACATGATGAAATGGACGCGCAGGGCGTTTATAAAATGCAGCAATATGGCGTTGTTTTCTGTATCTTTTGGTAGTGCGCCGCTGTTTTTGAGGCAGGCTGTTCATGCGGCGAAGAACCCAATACGTCAACGCATCAGGAGTGGTGTTATGGATAATTTTGAATTTGGCGAATTGCTTTACGACAATCCCTTGTCTTCGGCGTTAGATATTGAAGGGTTTCGGATGGAGGGCGATGCTGCAATCACTTTTCCGAATGGTCGCATGCGAATGGAGAACCGCCGCGATCCCGGGGAAGGGCAGGCGGCAAATTTTGTTTTCTGGTGTCCTGAAGATTTTCCAGCGGATATTGCCGTGACATGGGATTTTTGGCCGGTGCGCGAGCCGGGGTTGTGCATTTTGTTTTTTTCTGCTTTGGGACAAGGCGGTGAAGATGTGTTTGATTCGTCATTGGCGCCGCGGGCTGGCGAATACAAGCAGTATCACAGCAGCGATATAAATGCGTTGCATGTGTCTTATTTTCGTCGAAAGGCTCTCAAAGAACGGGCTTTTCAAGTTTGCAATTTGCGCAAGAGTTATGGCTTTCACATGGTCTGTCAGGGTGCCGATCCTCTGCCTTCAGTTGTCGATGCGAGACCGCCATACCCGATTACGCTGATCAAATGCGGTGCCGAGGTTGTTTTTTATATTCGCGATCTGAAGATTTTCCATTGGGTTGATGATGGTCAGACGTATGGACCTTTGCTGGGGGGTGGCAAGATTGGTTTTCGACAAATGGCGCCTTTGATTGGCGAATATGCGAATTTGAAAGTTCATAAGGTCAGCACTTAGGTGGTCCATTGTGAAGGCCGACGAGGTTAGACAGAAATTTATACGGTAAAAAATACCCGGTGAGAACTGGGTATTTTTTGTTAGGGCAATTTGTCTTTGGATACATAGCAATCCATTCTTATCTTTGGATTTGCAAGTGTGAGATCACTTCTAAATTTGAGGAGTTTCAACATGTCTGATTTTTCTGCTAATCGGCCTATGACAGAGCGGCGAGAGATGGTGTTGACGGTGGGGCAGGGCGAGGGGGATTTGCAGGGGGGCGATGATCGGGTTTTGCAGGCTGGTGCGGATTATTTGCACCGCCTGGGTGGCGGTATTTTGCAGATTTTGCCGGGGATATATACGATGCGAAACGCGCTTTATCTGCATCCAAATTTGACTGTGCGCGGGGCGGGTAGCGAGACTGTGCTGCAGAAGGCCGAGGGGGTTGTGACTCCTTTGGTGCGGGATTCCGATTGGTATGAGGCGCGGGTCGAGGTGGAGGATGCGCGTGGGTTTGGCGTGGGGTGCGGGGTGATGTTGCGGTCTTATGGCAAGTCTGGTATGACGGTGGTGAAAGATACAGTGATGGCGATTGAGGGGCGGGTGATTTCGCTTAGTAAGCGCGTGTATAAAAATATGTGGTTGGATGAACGGGCGACTCTGGCGACGATTTTCCCCATTTTGACGGCGGAAGAAGGGGTTTGCGATGTAAATATTGAGAATATAGTTCTGGATGGCAATATGGAGGAGAATGAAGAGATCAATGGGAATTATTCAGGTGCGGTGTTTTTGCAGCGTTGCCACCGCTATACTTTTCGGAATGTGACGGCGCGCAATTACAATGGCGATGGGTTCAGTTTTCAGGTTTGTGACGATTTTGTTTTTGAAAATTGTGTGTCGGAGAACAATGCCAATCTGGGATTTCATCCGGGAAGTGGATCGTAGCGGCCGCGGTTTCGTCTGTGCCGGTCAACGGGCAATAGTCAGGGTATTTTCTTTTGCTGGGGTGTGTCGGATGGCATCGCCGAGAATTGCGCGTGTTTGGACAATCGGGATTTTGGCATTTCAATTGGGCACAGAGATACGGATAACCGCATTGTCAATTGCGAGATTGCGCGCAATCACAAGGTGGGAATTTTGTTTCGGACGCCTTTATCTGAGTTTCGGGGGGCGCACAGAAATGCGATTCATTCGTGTGTGATCCGCGACAATGGTTTTGCCGAGAATGGATATGGGATTGAGATTCGCGGTACGACATACAATGTGGAGATTCGGGATAATCGGATTGAGGATTCGGGAGGAGAAAAGCAGAAGGTGGGGATTGCGATTGAGCGTGAAGCGCGCGGAACTGTGATTGAGGGGAATACGTTTATTAATATGCAATCGGATGTTGTGCAGGCAAAGGGGCGCGCTGTCTTATGATCGACAATCAGTATGCCATTGAAGAATTGATCATTTGAATGTGGCAAACTCGTAACCAACTATCTCATTGAAACCTCTTGATATTTCGACAATCAGCCGTGGAGCAAGACTGATCGAGTAAGCGAGGCTGTATTTAGAAAGTCTGTAGCAACGGTTTGACGAAAGGATGTGTATAGCAATGGCAGAGTTTCAAACTTTAGACCGGGTTCAATCTACTGCTGATGCGAGTCAGATCGGCACGATTGTTAGAGTTGGTCCCGAGCACGCGGGTATGCAATATTATATAGTGGATTATGGTGGGGGACAGCGTGTTACAGTGTCAGAGACCAACTTGAGGCCCTACACAGATTCACATGATCCATGCGAGAATCTGCGAGCCGGACTACTGGGGGGGTATCAGGGTTTTCAACGGCTGGTGACACATCTACGATTGCTTCGAGAACATCCTCTAAGAAACAACATTTATGCTTTTAATGCGTCCAGAACCCGGTTTTTCCCGTACCAGTTCAAACCGCTTCTCAAACTTCTGGATTCTACACGCCATCGGTTGCTCATTGCCGATGAAGTTGGACTAGGTAAGACAATAGAGGCTGGACTGATTCTAACCGAATTGATGGCTCGGCAGCATTTGCAGCGGGTACTGGTGGTCTGTCCATCCAATTTGACAAGCAAGTGGCGATTGGAACTCAGAAACAGGTTTGGTGAAGATTTTGAGATTGTGAAGTCTTCCAGATTTCTGGATTTTCTCGAAGATTATGAAGATCGACCTGAACGCGCCAATATAAAAGGGATTATATCGCTGGAGAGCATCCGTAGAAACTCTGTTCTGGACCGCTTGGATGCGCTTGCACCAGATTTTGACTTAGTAATTGTAGATGAAGCGCACCACATGCGAAATTTTTCCACCAAGCAACGTCAAGCAGGTGTCCTGCTCGGACAGGGTGCAGGCACGATGTTGATGTTAACGGCAACGCCCATACATTTGGGAAATGAAAATCTGTTCAGCCTTCTAAACATTCTTGATGAGGAAGACTTCCCAGATATGTACACGGTTGACAAACGATTCCAAAATAATGAACCTATTGTTCATGCCCAGATCTGTGTCGGACAGGTACCGCCAAACGTCGAAAAAGCCCTTGAGCTTTTGGAGGGCATTCGTTATGCACCGGAAATTACCAAAAATCCACTTTACTCCGAAGTGGTCGCCAATTTGAAAGATCTTAAAAGTGGCGACTGCACTGAATCCGAGAAGATGCGGATTCAGTTGGAAATACAGAGGGATCTTTCTGAGTTGAATCTAATTGGGCACATCTTTACGCGCACTCGAAAGCGGGAAGTACAGGAGCATGTAGCGGAGCGGCAGGCTTTTCCTTTAAGGCTAGAGTTCACAGAGGCAGAACAGCAGTTCTACCTCGCAGTCACAGCTTATGTGAGAGAGGAGAGCAAACGCAGGACGGATTCCCCTATTATTCGTCAGTGGATTCTCAACACACCTCAGCGCAGGGTCGCCTCTTCCATTCCAGCGATGGTTAGACATTATCAGAATCATCTGGGACTTGATCGGGAGGACTTGTCGGAAGATCTTGACACATCGAGTATGGAAGGTGTATCAAGCCATGCCGGAGAACTTGAAGTAGCTCGGCGACATCTTCAGCAAATCGTAGCAGACTGGCCTGTGGATGGACCTGACTCAAAATACGAGAAATTTATCGAAATTCTCAGGCAACTCAAAAGCAAAGAAGGCAACATCAAGGTTGTTGTTTTCGCCTTTTTCAAAGCTACTCTAAATTATCTTCTGGAAAGGCTGAGAAAAGATGGTATCTATGCGGTTTTGATCAGCGGAGATGTAGATGCTGATGAAAGGCCAGATATTATTGAAAGATTCCGAACAGATCCCGAGGTAGAAGTGTTGCTGTCTTCCCGGGTAGGTAGTGAAGGGCTTGATTTCCAGTTTTCCAACATACTTTTTAATTACGATCTGCCCTGGAACCCCATGGAGGTAGAGCAGCGAATCGGCCGTCTGGATCGTATCGGACAGGAGTCGAGCATCATTCGGATCTACAACTTTTCGATTGAAGGCACAATTGAACAACGGATATTGGAGCGACTTTACGAACGGCTAGATATTTTCAGACGGTCCATTGGCGAACTGGAGGCTATTCTGGGTGATAAGCTTCAAGACCTGGAACGAGATCTCCTTGTGCAAGATTTGAGTCCTGAAGAGGAAGAAAGGCGTATCGTCGAAACTGCCTTGGTTATTGAACAAAGGCTGAATGATCTGGAACAACTCGAAAATGAAACTGCACAGTTTCTAGGTGTCGATCAGTATTTTGAGGAAGAAGTGCGGAAAATCAGGGATTGCAGACGGTATATCACGGGTGAACAGTTGAGACGGTTTTATGTGGACTTCATCAGGCATACTTGTCCGAGAACGAAGCTGGAATACGATCTATACACCAACAGGGGCAAGCTTTATCCTGACGAAAAGCTTCGAACCTTTATTACGCATCAACAAGTATCGGGAGATATCATAGAATACTTGAATCCGTCGGGGCGCGGTATTTCGATTACATTCGATTCTCAGACAGCTTTCAATCATCCCAATCTAGATTTCATCAATATTCTGCATCCACTTACTCAGGCTATATCCCGCTATTATGGTCAAAACCCAGATCAATTGTCTAACGCGCATCATGTCGTTTTGAACACACAGAGCCTTCAGCCGGGCTTTTACTTTTACAGTATATTTCTTGTTCGAACGCTGGGAGCACGCAGTGCCAATACGTTGGAGATGGTTATCTTAAACGACCAGATCGAAGAGGCTTGTTCACAGATGGATGCGGAGGTTGTTCTTGGAGAAATGGTTGAGAAAGGAGAAGACCCTGTTGGTGCGGGTCTTGAAATAGACCCACAATGGATTCAAGAAGTATATGATTACGCAGATACAATATTCTTGGATCGAGTTGGTGCAATCCGCAATGCTTTGGAGCGAAGTAACGACTCATTTGTAGATCGGAGGCTAGTCAGCCTGCGAAGCTTTTACAACAAAAGAATCGATAAACAGTGTGATCTTCTACTAAGGGGTGAATCATCACAACGGCAGGAGCGATATTTGCGGATGCTTCGTGGGACACTAACACGGCTGGAGAGCGAATTAAAAAATAAAGAAGATGAATTGGAGCAAAAGAGAAATGTGGGGGTTCATCATGAAGGCATTGCTGCAGGAATTCTTGAAGTTTCTGAAAGGTAAACGAGAAGAACCTCAAGAAACTTCTGGTGAAAAATCTTCTCAAGGCAGTATCTCTGAGCCTGTGCAGAGACATGCAAAGGATGAGGTAGATCAGGTTATCCAAAAGCCGGTTAAGCGAGCAGAGGCGAAAAGACAAAGACCATCTGGTCCGGTTCGGCGACGGGTTGAAAAGATACAGATCCAGGTAGGATTGGATTTTGGTACCAGCAGCACAAAAATCGCGTATGCACCGATCAGTGGTGTTGGACAGCGTCAAGTCCGACCACTAATATTCGATCACAATTTGAAAACATATGAGACTTTCTGTCTGCCTTCGCTTGCTGCTTTTGACCGAAACCGTCAGTTGCTTTTGGGTATTGAAGCAGCAAAATTACTGGAAAATGAGCCTTGGGATTCCGGATTAAGGCGTCTCAAAGTTGTTGTGGCAGGAAGATATGAGAAGTCTTTTGCTGATCCCAATACGAAAAAGGCTTTTGACAAGTATTTGGAGCAGCATGATAGAGAAACAAAAACCCATTCACCCGAATTGATCACTTCGGTTTACTTGGCTTATGCTATGCGTCAGGCCCGACTTGCTATACAGAATGTGCCGGATTTTAGTAACTACGAGCTTGATCTGCTTTTTAATGTCTGTGTCCCGATAGATCATATGCAAAAAAGACGTGTGCTATTCGCTTTTCATAATATCCTTGCCTGGGCTGAGGCTATTGAAGAAGCTTGGCCTCAGTCAAATGGTTCATTTGATCCGCTTGAATTTGCACGCAAGGTCAAGAAGGATGTTGAATATCGCCCGGTAGATCAATACGGTCTAAGTCGGCAAGATAGTGAAAGGCGAGTTTTTGCTGTTCCGGAAGCAGTTGCAGAAGCAGCCTCATATTTGACTTCCTTACAGAGACAGGAGGGTATTCACGCTATTATTGATTTGGGTGCAGGGACCACGGATGTCTCTTTTTTTAATCTCAGATCTGAAAACGGAGGTCTCAAACCGTTCTGGTATTCAGCAGGAAATATTCCTGAAGGAGGACACAAAGTTGAGCGTGTTATTGCTGATCATCTGATAGGAAAAAGAGGCGATTGTAGCTCTGGTGATATTCTCGAAGTGCTTCAAGTGCTCGATAGAAGCCGAAAGGGAAGCAAACTTTATAGTGATGACATTAGACACAAAGTCAGAAAAACACTGGAAGATATTCATTTTAAAGCTACAGGTGTCTGGCGTGCAGCTTACAGAGACAAACTGAAGGGGCAATTTTTATGGCAAGATGTCCAGGTCTTTATTTCAGGGGGAATCGCTAACATACCTTCTGTTAAGAGCGTTTTTTCAGAACCGTGGATGCAGCAATTAAAAAATATCAAATACCCTGTTCACTATCTTCCAGCCCCTGAAGATTACGACTCAGCGGATGGAAAGGTGCCTTTTCAACGGATGGCTGTTGCCTATGGTTTATCGCGTCCTGCTCCAGAACTCGGAGAGTTTGTACTGCCAGCAGACTGCCCCAATCATACGCCAAATCCTCTACCGATTGGAAAATACAAAGGTATTCGTGATGGTGGTCACCTTATACCCAAGCCGGATTGGCTCGGAAGATGAGGTAGGTTTCTGTATGTGAGGAAATCCAAACATGAAACAGGCTTTTCCACTCTTATATTTGTGGTGGTTAAAGCCCTTGTGGATAGACTTTCACAAACGGATGTTATTATGTCCACAGTGATGTGCTGATGTGGCGATTCTTAGACGTATTCCTGTAACCACTGAGAGTATATGCAGCTTAAACACAAAATAGCGATTGTCGTTGGGGCCGGGCAGTCGGCTGGGGAGACCATTGGCAATGGGCGGGCGACGGCTATTCGTTTTGCCAGAGCGGGTGCGCAGGTGCTTCTGGTGGATAAAGACATCGCGTCTGCTGAAGAGACCGCGCGGATGATTGCACAAGGGAATGGGAGCGCATCGGTGCTCGGCGCGGATATTACGATTGAAGATGATTGCCAGGCTACTGCCGAGACCTGCGTCCACCGCTATGGACGTATCGATATTTTGCACAATAATGTCGGTACGCTGAGGGGCGACGGTGGCTCTGTTGACCTGAGTGGTGAAGACTGGCAGCGACTTATGGATATTAATCTCAAAGGGCTGTTCTTAACCTGTAAATATGTGCTTCCCGTTATGCGCGCGCAGAGAAATGGCGTTATTATCAATATTTCTTCTACGGCGTCTGTGTGTTTTCGCCCCAGGACGCTTGCGTACAAAATCGCCAAGGCGGGGATCAATGCGCTTACGCAGAATCTCGCGCTTGAAAACGCGCCTTATGGCGTGCGCGTAAATGCGATTTTGCCCGGTTTGATGGATACGCCTATGGCGATTGAATCTCGCGTTCAAGATCAGGGTGTTAACCGGGATGCGCTTCGCCAGGAGCGCGCTGCACAGGTGCCTCTTGAACAAAAAATGGGGTCGGCGTGGGATGTGGCTGCCGCTGCGGTGTTTCTCGCTTCAGATGAGGCGAAGTATATTACGGGTGTTTTGCTCCCGGTTGATGGGGGGTTGAGTGCGCGTGTTGGGTGACCGTTATTTTTTTAAATAGATGCGTTCCGCGTTTTTGTGGAAGAGTTTTTCCTGGTCTGCCTCATCGGCATCGGCGACGATTTCGTGCGATATTTGGACCCAGGCTGGGAGATTGGATCGCGTGTTGCAAACGGGCCAGTCGCTGCCCCAGACCACGCGATTCCAGCCGAAGCTGCCGATGCAGTGTTCAACATAAGGGCGAACCGCTTCGATGGTGGCATTTTCCTCGGCGCAATAGGCGAGGACGCCAGAGATTTTGCATGCGACATTGGGGAGGGCGGCTATTTGCGCGATCTGGTCACGCCAGGGGTCTGTCTCGTTGTTTGCAATGTCTGGCACGCCGCAGTGGTCGAGGATGAATTGGACGTTTGGACATTTTTGCGCGAGGTTGCGGGCGATGGGTAGTTGGTCGGCGCGGAAGCACAAGTCGAAGGTGAGGTTGAATTTTTCGAGGAGGCGGATGTTTGCCGCGAAGTGATCCGATTGGGAGAGGTCGTCGGGCATGGTGTGCAGGATGCGGCGGAAGCCGACGAGTTTGGGATGCTGGACAGATTCGATATAGGCTTCAAATCCAGAAGGGGATTCGGGACGGCAGTTGGCGATGACGCCTTCGATGATGGCATTGGGTTGTTCGGATAATTCATAAACAAATTGCGTTTCGTCCCGCCAGTGAGGATCATCGGGAGAGGCTTCCATGAATATGGTGCGCGTGATGCCGCTGCCTTTTGTGACGGTCAAATAGTCTTCGATATGGAAGGCGTTGCCTTTGAGTGGCGGTAGGCCATCGGTCCACGAATAGGGGTATTTGCGCGGATAGATAAGGTGTTGATGGGTGTCTAAAATGGGGATGCTCATGGGGTTTTCCTTTGCGGTACCTTTATTTTTTCGGAAGCGGGTTTTGCAGATGGGATTCTTCTATCACGGCGATTTGTTTGCGCACTTGCGCGGGTGTGATGAGGAGCTCGCCGTTGTTTTTGAGGGCGTCGTAGATGTTGTTGTAGAAGCGTTCGGGACCGCTTTCGAGTGAGACGGAGGGAGAACTGTTGTTTTTCTTTTCTTCTTCAAGTGTCCACGTTTCTTCGGTCCAGTCGAGTTCTTCGCGGGTGTATTGTCGATTTACCGACCATGTCCACATGTCGTGTTTGGGTGCTTTTTCGGGGTCAAAGTAACGCCATTTGAGTGCTGATGATCCCCCTGTGAGACCGCCGAAGGTGCCGTCAATGGTGTAGGTGTCTTTTTGTGGATGATGCAGGTAATTGCTGACGACGATGTCGATTTGGGGCGCCTGTCGTTCAGGGTCGTACAATGTGACGGTGCAGTGATCGTCGGCATCACCATCAAAGGGGTTGTTGCAGTCCATTCGGGCAAATACGCTGGGGGTGCGGTCGAAGCCGAAGAGGCAGAGGGCTTGATCAACGGGATGAGGTCCTGTGTTGAGCAGGCCGCCGCCCCAGTTTTCCTGACGGGTTTGCCAGTCCCAGCGCCGCGAAAAACCGCCCCAGGAGGATCGGATGTACACAATTTTGCCCAAGACACCCGAGTTGATGATTTCCTGTATTTTGTCGAAGAAGGGTTGCAACCGGTTGTTCTGAAAGGGTGCAAAGACCCGGTTGTTATCTTTACCGGCCTGAACAATGTCGTCGAATTGTGCCACGGTTTTGCAGGTGGGTTTTTCGCACACGACATGGCTACCCGCTTTGAGAGCGGCAATGCTGGCGACGGGGTGCAGGGGTTGGTGCAGGGCGTTGACAAAGAGATCAAATCCACCTGCTTTGATCATGTCTTGCCAGTCTTCGTATGCTTCGGCTCCAAATTGTTCGCGGGCATCGCGCCTGCGCTCGGGCAATTGATCGGCTACGGCTACAATTTTGAATTTGTCGGGCATCTGGCGCAATTGATTGGCATGAATGTTGTATCCACTGCGACCCTGGCCGCCGATGGCGACGCGGATGATGTTGTCGTTAGACATGTGCGTTCCTTTGTGGGTTGAGTTTTCGCCATTTCTGTTTGGAAGAGATCAAATGTAATAGGCTATTGAAGATGCTGTCAACCGATTTCTCAAAAAAAGTGACCGCGAGTCGAAATATCTCGCGGTCACTTTTTTTACAATGCGTTATGCGCGCTATTCTGTCACCTTCGGCAATAGCTCATATTTGACCCAGCCATTATCTGGATCAATCTCGAGTGCTTTTTCAAAAGCCGCTCGCGCTGAATCCTCCTCATCACGGTCCATATACGCGATGCCCAGCCAGGCATAAGTCTCGCTGTGTCCCCAAACGGGATGGATGGGATCGGTTGGTTTTTCTTGGGCAAAGAGATATGCGGCGCGCTGAAATCCTTCCACCGCCCTTTCTTTGCTCCCACCCCACATTTTAGGTGTATTAAAATCACTGATGGCCGCACTCAGGACCACACGCGGATTGTCGGGTGCGAGTTGCTCGGCTTTTTTTAAGAGATTGCCAGATTTGGGTCCCAGAAACATGCCTTTGATCCCGCTCAGGCTGATTTGCCGTCCGTACACGCTTGAGAGCAGGGCATAGATTTCGGCAGCGACCGCTTTGGCATCTTCTCGAGTGATATCTTCCCGGGTAGCTTCTTCCAAATGCTCAGCGGCTTCTTTGAGGTGCTTAGAGGCCTGGTCTTTGTTCTTTTTTCCTTGAGCCAATAGAGAGTTGGCGATGCGGTAGTCGGTAAGGGCGATGTAGTAATGGCTCCATGCCGAGAGGTTTTTATCGGTCAAGGCGCGCTCGAATGTCGCTCGGGCGGCGTACATTGCGTCGGTATCGCCCTCATTTACACCCTGTTGCAGGATATTTTTGCCGCTGGTGAGAAGATTGGCGGCGGGTTGTGCAAGTTCACCAGATTTGACAACTGGGGCGATGGCGTCGGGATTTTGTCCATCAGTTGATTGCCGTGCAACCGCATATCTGGGTTGCGCGAAGATGATGAGGGGGACGACGAATGCGAGTAAAATGTATTGCATGGTTTTTCTCCTGGGTGACGGTTACGGGTTCAAGGGCGATGATCCTTGCCCATCGCGCTGTGGATGTGGGGATATGTCTCATGTTCTGTTCGCCTACCAGTCGATGCCGGCACTGCGGATTACGGATTGTAAGGCTTTTAAGTGTGTGGTTAAAGATAGGCGCCCTTTTTCTGTGAGGTTGTACCAGGTGACGGGTTTTCGGTTTTCGAATCGCTTATCTATATCCACGTAGCCCATGTCTTCCAGTTTTCGCAGGTGCGCGCCCATGTTGCCGTCGGTTTCTTTTAGCAATTGTTTCAAACTGGTAAAAGTCATGGCATCGGTATCGGCGAGGAGCACGCAGACGCCGAGTCGCGATCGGTGTTCCAGTAGTTTGTCCAGTTGGGCAAGGCTATCGGAGGTGTTTTCAGAGGGCGGTTTTGTCATGAGGTTTCATCCAAATCGCGCTGATGATCAGGCTGGCGGCGATGGCGAGGCCGACCATGGTCCAGGGGTAGGGGGCGAGAAAGTCAGCAGCAGGAGCGCCCACGATGTGTACGATGCCAGGCAGAAGAAAGCGACGGTCCAGGTGCAGCCCAGCAAAATAGCAGGTGATACCAGCGATCAGGGTGATGAACTGGTTTATCAATAAGGGTTCCAGGGCCATACCGTGCCGCAGACCAATGAATACAACAACGGGAATAACGACAAATAAACTGCCCCAGTGCCAGCCGTATTTGGCCCCAACGCCACGTTTTGTGATACCTCTCGCCCGCATTGCCCGATTGGCGATCCAGAAACTGAGCAGGAATCCGATAAAGGTCGCAATGGGCCAAAAAAGATGGCTCACTTCGGGACGAAAATCGTTGAGCGCGTAACCGGTGGCGAGGATGATGGCCCAAAGCACGGCTATGGCAATGGAATTGTATTGCATTCGATCGCGCTTTTCAACGGCCTCGCGGACGAAGGCTACATCCTCTTCAAATTTTTGCGTGGGGTGCATTTGATTCCTCCTTGAATAATTCTTAGAGTTCTCTATTTTTTAGAGTTAATGAAAAAATAAAATAGATGATCTTGAATGTCAATCTTTTTTTATTGCATGGCAGATTGGTCTGTCAAATAAGTTTATTGTTTTAATCCACTGGACTCCGGCGTTCGCCGGAGTGACGAATGACGGGTGTCATTGCGGCATGGTTTTAGCCGCAATCCAGTCTATCAGGTAAAACAACAAATGTTATTAAATTTTTTTGACAGACCAAGGTCATCGGGTCAAATAAATTTCTGTCTTCAACGCGCTTTGATTATCGCCGCCAATGCCGCCGGCATTTAAGCCGCGTGTGTACATTATCCAGTGACCATTGTCGAATTTTTGATGAGGTCGCGTCCAGTCCCATTGCTCCAGTGCGGGCAACCAGTTCGCTGCTGCGCTGTCGGTTTCTGTAAGTTGGTTTAAAGAGATCAACCCACCTTTTTCGTTGAGTATTACATAAAATAATTCCAGTTCGGGGCTGAACCATTCACATCGCTTTTTGTGTGGATGTGTTGCAAATGCAAAGTGCAATCTCCCTTTGTGATCTCGGGATAGCGATGTCGCGCGTCCCCCTTCCATGTTCAAGCCATTGAGGACTGGAGATAGATCTACAGTCTCCCATCCCGCATCGCTGCGATGCCACAATACGCCGCTTTGATACCCGGGATATGAGCAGAAAAACCACGGTTGATCATTTGCATCTACTATGTGATTGCCCACGCGCACGCTGTGCTGACCATCTCCGCCCTGCGGGTCGTGACAAATGGCTCGCATTGTTTCCATTGTCAATGCGTCTTCAAAGCGCGTGCCTTCGTTGAACCACGTATCGCCGCCGTCTTCTGAATATACATGTACCGCTGCGCGTCCTCGGCAGTCTGCTGCATGTCCAGATTCCGCAAAGTGAAATTGAAATATTAGATGCAGGGTTCCGCCTGGTCCTGTGGTTAAAGATTGCATAAAATGGTTGTATCCCGCGACGGGACTTACGGCAATCGCGCGCGGTGGTTCCCACTTTTGGTTTGCTTTTTTTTGCCGGTACCACATAGCCCACCTGTCTCCGCGCTCGCGATGTGCAAGGTGAAGTGTTCCTCGCTGATCCACTGCGAGGCTGGGATATGTGCCCAATGTGCCCAATGCCTCTGCTTCACTCCAGGTATTCGGATCCTCCGGGTTGTCTGACCACCGATAAAAAAACGGTCCGTGATGCGCTCCGACGAGGGCGTGCAATCGTCCGTTGCCGTCCAGTGCCAGGGCAGGGCCACAGTGGTTGTCAATGCCTTCGCCAATTTGAAATGCCCAATGCATTTCGCCCGATACTTCGTCACAAACGCCTATCATGATCCTCGCCTGTGTGCCCTTTTCTGGCGGGGCATCCAACCATCCGATAAATAATTTGCCATCGCGCCGAATCAGTTTCCCGCTCATGTTATATCCCGTTCCGCGGTCCGATCCCTGCGCCGAAATCAAGTGTCGTGCATTCAAAATAGTCTTCCTTTTTCGATGCTCTCATCCCACCGTCGCGTCATCAAATATTCCATGACGCCGTCCATTGACGAGGGCGTGCCTATCCGCCGCAATGCCTCTAAGGCAAACGCAGCGACATGACCGTTGGGGTCGGATAATGTGTCGAGCAGAAGGGCTTCGGCAGATGCGGCTTCTTTGCCCAGGCGCGTAAATGCCATTGCGGCGTTGACGCGGACCTGATCGTAGGGCGTCCAGTTGCGTCGGTCGGGCATTTGCCATTCGGGGCGTCCCACTTTGAGGAGCCGTTCGAGTATGGGTATAAATTCTTCGCTGTTTTGCCGAATGCTGCCCAGTGCATCTGTCGCTGTTCGTACAACGCAGTGAGACGTATCGTTCAAACAGTGTGTGAGTGCAGGTACGGCTTGCGTCGCCAGAGAATCCATTTCACCGAGTGCGAAGGCCGCGTTGATGCGTACCCATTCACTCGGATTGTCCAGCAATTCAATCAGAGCATCCAGTGAAGGTGTGCCTATGGCGGCAAGTGCATGTGCGGCATCTTCCATCGATATGGCGCCTTCATTCCATGATTGGGGTACGGGGTCGTCGTCTTTGTGTGCGGCAGTATCTAAAAGTGCTTCTATTAGGGGTGCGGGTTGACCTATTGCGCCTAGGGTATATATAGCCGTGAGGTGTGTCCACTGGTCGTCGGAATTGAGCTTGTGAATCAGTGCTGGAATTGCATCGGCGTTTCTCGTTGCGGCAATTGAATGCATGGCTGCGAGTTGTTTGTCCAGGTTGTCGTGATGCAAGTCTTTCAATGTATAACTTGCGGGGTCTGATGCGCGAGAACTTTTGTATCGGTCCTTTTTGCCACATAGCCAATCCCATATATGCGACCAGATCAGGTGCAAATTATGCGGTGCTTTGTATGTTTCGGGGTTTTGCCAGATATGATTTCGACAATCCCACGAGGGTTCGGTAGGTTCTTCTGCGCGTACGTAAATGAATTTAATCATATGCCGGGGTTGACGAAGCGCGTTGATGCCTGCGGCGTGTCCTATATCAAAATGCGTGATTGATACTGTGCCGGCTTTACCGGCTATTGGAATGGCATTTTGGCGGTCTTCATCGGTCAATCGCTTGTGATACTGTGTGCCGGGAATCGCATGCGTGGGACCGATTTCAAGGGGCGAATCCTGCGGATAGTACATGATGCGCGCAAAGCGCGGGTAGTGTTGTCGCGGACGCCCTAAGGGCGTATAAGAATCTTGATGACAATTTTGGGCGAGTGTTCTCTGTGTTGCATTGGATGAGATATAGTGACAAAACCGATGCGGGTGTTCGATATATCCCGGGCCGAGTACGCTGATGAGCGCGCCCCGCACTTCTGGGCTGTTCAAGATGCGGTCCATTTCAGGAACACGAGGCAGCACGTTGTTGCCGTAATTGAACTCTTCATCCACCATAAATTGCAGTTTTTGCCGAATTGTCTCGTGCAGATCATCGGGCACATCTGGCTTAAAAACTACGTACCCGTCTGCGATAAATTGACGCATTTGTTCGTCGTTAAATAATTTCGGATCTTCTTGTCTGCCATATCCCATATCTGTGTTCTCCTATTTTATGGCTAAAATGATTAGCGCGGATTGGACACTGACATATAGTACATAAATTTACCTAAAAACACCTGAAAAAAGTTTCAAATTGGCTCTTGACATCCCACAATCTATCGGGTTATATTCCTAATTAACAGGCGATATGAATCGTCAGGCGGCAATCCGCTCGAAAGGGTTCTCGCCCGTGTGTTTTATATCTGGTCTTTTTCTCGCATCGGACTCGTTACCGCCATTCGGTAACCCGATTTGGATACCGTTCTTTAGACCTTTGAGCAAAACACATAGGGTATAGAAAGTTCATCGGACCGCGAGTGGGCGTGACGGGCTGCAACAATTACAAGAGGAGGTCACTATGCCACCAATCTGTATCCAGCGATCGCGGGTTATGACCTCTCCCCCGATCGGCTGACATAGGAGGTTTTATGATACGCAGTACATAAACGGCCGCGGCACTCATCGCGGCCGTTCTTTTTTTGGTTGTTAGTAGGGGCGGTCTTGCGGGCAATGATACCATACTTTGACGCGACCAAAATTAAATGTTCCGGAACCCGGTTCCATATTTTCCTCTCTACTGTTCTGCAAACCGATCAACGGCATTTCGGATTGGCGCAACGGTTCGCAGATAGTCGTAAATGGCGCTGAGGTCTTCGTCTGTCATGCCCGAGTACATCGTCCAGGGCATCACGCTGTTCATGCCATCCTGCAATAGAATGTGCTTTGCTTTTTCTCCTGCAAATTGCCTGAAACGCCCGATGAAGTACTGTTTTTTCCAGTGCTCAATTCCCGTTTCTATGTCGGGTGTGATATTGGCCGATTGTACGGTTTTGCCACTGGGCAATCGAAATTGAAATCCTCCTGCGAATTGCATGCCTTCAATGGGCTGCCTCTGTGCTTGATCATGAGGCGTATGGCAAGTGGCACATCCGGCAATGGTCGCCAAATACTTGCCATAAGCAACGGGGTCTGAACGATCAATCGGTTTGGGGAGTTTATAGGGTTCTGGCATTGTGCGTACAATTAGATTCATGGGAAAATTCAATTTGGATCGCGGGGGGATATGGTCAATGGGAGCCAATGTACGCACATAGGCGACAATGGCTTCAATATCAGCCGGCATCAGATTTCGATACGAGCGATAGGGCATTAGGGGAAAAAGAGGGTCGCCGTTTTTATTGACGCCGCCGACAAAAGCTCGAATGATTTCGCCATCTGTCCAATCTCCCAAAGCTGCCGGTGTAATATTGGGTGCGATCAAGGTACCTGGAAATCCCGCTGTTTCGGGAAATACTTCGCCGCCTTTGCCCTCGGTGCCCGACAGGGGTGGCGCGGAAAAATGCGCCCAATCCCGCGTTGAATGGCATTCGAGACATACCGTGACGTGATTGGCTAAATAACGCCCCCGCGCGATCTGTTCGGGCGTTCCCGATACGCGAATATTATAAGGTGGATCTGCTTTGGGAAAATTGGTCTTGAGATGGTAGGCAACGCCCAGCGCCCCCACAACTATAACTGTTACAATTACGACCACCAACCTCATTGGCATATCTCTCCGAGTATGACATCAATACAAAAGCTACCGCAAACGATAGATTCATCTGTAAAAATTGTCAAGAGTCGTATTTTGTCTATTGACTTAATATAGAAAATTAGTATTATTTATATATAACATATCCGTCCGCACCACTTAAAGGGAGAGAGCCATGCAGACTTTCAACGAATTGCGCGACCGGGAACAAGACAGAATCAGCCTGCAATTCAAAGCCGCCATGGGAATTATAGGCGCACTTTTTGTAGTTACTCTGGTTTATGGCATTCTCAATTTCTAACACACAATATCACACACAGCCCCAACGCGGAAAAGCGTTGGGGCTTTTTTTATTTTTTTATCTGTTTCTTTCTACGGCATTTCGCATCGCCACCATCTGACCAATGGCATACGCCCAACCAATGCGCGTATCTGGCGTATCGCCTATGATGCCCGGCGTGTGGTCGGGGTCAATCATGCCGTCGTAACCCACTTCTTGAAATGCCTGAACGCAGGCAAACATATCGCATTCGCCGTCATCGTGGAAGGTCTCGATATACTTAAATCGAGGGATCTCCACGTTTACGTTTCGGAAATGCACGGTGCCAATGCGGTTCCGCGACCCAAAATAGCGAATCATTTCGACGGCATCCGCGCCTTTTTCTGTCATTACGCCCGTGTCGTAAAAAATGCAATTTGATGGGCTGTCCATCACTTCGATCAACCGTTGCATGCCCGCGATATCGCCCAGGGGTTGGGCAACGCCGCGATATTCTGGAATCGGTGGATCATTGGGATGTGCGGCCAATTGTACACCCGCTTTTTCTGCTGTTGGGATCGCGTTTTCCAAAAAATAGGTCAGATTGTCCCACATCTCATCCATCCCAATCCGCCCGATTGATTTGAGAGGTGGTAAATTTGCAACGCGCTCGTTGTCAAAATCCCTCAAATCTGCACCGCCGCGTCCCACGCCGCGCTGCGCTGCATATCCCTCTGATGCTCTGAGGGCTGTGAAACTGTAATTCAATGCCCGAAGTCCTAGCTGTCCTGCGATTTCGATATTGGTTTTTATAATTTTTAAATCGTCCTCTCGGCCCGGTTGGCCCATTAAAATGCGTCCCGAAATACCCAATCCCGCGATCAGAGGCGTTAGATCATAGGACTCGATTCGCGCTTTGATGCGTTGCAATTCCCGCTCATCCCATATCCCTCCTTGCGCGCCTTTTGGCCCCGTCTGTGTTGGCGGTACCAGTTTGCGTTCGCCCGTTCCCGGTTCTGTACGCCATCGCGTTGGCATAGCGACCGCATCGACCCCGATCTGCCGATAAAATCGCAATGTCTGCTCTGAAATATCGCCAATACCCTTACCAATTTTGATTTGTGGCATTGCGGTTGTTCTCCTTTTTTGGTAATGTATTTGATTGCTGACAACTGACTTCTTATGACAGACCAACTCAAAACCGAAATGAATAGCCGCTTTGGTGTTGCGCCCGACGACGTGCGCGTTGTGCGATCGCCCTATCGGATATGTCCGCTCGGCGCGCATATTGATCACCAACTCGGGCAGGTCACGGCTATGGCTATTGATCAAGCTGTGTACCTGGCTTTTGTGTCCTCGGGCGATGGAAATACGCATCTCCAGAGTCTTACTTTTGAGGGTGAGGTTTCGTTTGCACTGGACGATGTACCCGACAAAATAGATGGAGATTGGGGCAATTTTCCACGCGGTGCAGTGCGTGCATTGCAGCAACAGGGCCATAAACTCACGCGCGGGATTACGGGGCTTACAGCGGGTAGGATGAACGAAGGGGGCTTGAGTTCATCGGCCGCTATTGGCGTGGCGTATTTGCTCGCTTATGAATATGCCAATGATTTGTCCCTGTCGCCCGCAGAAAATATTCGGCTCGATCAGGCGATTGAAAATGGCTATCTCGGTCTCAAAAATGGCATTCTGGATCAATCGGCGATTCTGTTATCGCAAAAGGGCTTTCTCACAATGATCGATTGCGCGTCGGCCACGCACGAATTGATTCCCCGCGCCGATACTTTGCCAGACTTTGATATTCTTATTGCACAATCGGGCTTGCGCGAGGCTCTGGTTTCGACGGGGTATAACACGCGGGTAGATGAATGCGCCGGTGCGGCGCGAACACTGCTCCGTGCCGTGGGGCGTTCCGATCGCGATCCTCTGCTTGGCAATATTGTCTTTGAAGAATACGAAATGCATAAGAACCTGTTGAGTGGTGCTATCTCCAAACGCGCCAAACATTTTTTTATGGAATCTGAGCGCGTGCGTCTGGGTATTGATGCCTGGCGCGCTGGCGATCTCAAGACTTTTGGTCGTCTGATCGCCGAATCGGGGGGCAGTTCTATTGAGAATTACGAATGCGGTAGCAAGCCCCTCATTGATCTTTATCATATTCTTATCGAAACCGATGGGGTTTACGGTGCCAGGTTTAGCGGCGCCGGGTTCCGAGGCTGTTGTGTCGCGCTGGTCAATCCCCAAAAATCCAGTGCAGCGATTGAACAGATTCAATTGGCTTATCGCGCCAAACATCCCGATCTATCAAAAAATGCCCCGGTCTTTATTTGTCAACCCGACGATGGAGTTAGGATTCTGTGAAAGCTATTATTCTCGCGGCGGGATACGCCACGCGGTTGTATCCTCTCACTAAAAATTTCCCCAAACCTCTGCTTGAAGTGGGTGGCAAAACCATTCTCGATCATCTCATTGATCAGCTTAAAAATATTGCAGATATCGATGACGTTTATGTGGTGACCAATCACCGATTTCACGGGCACTTTACTGATTGGGCGCGTGGAAATAAAGCGATACGGACCGATATTCTCGACGATGGCACGACCTCGAATGACGACCGTCTGGGCGCCGTGGGCGATATCCAGTTTGTCATTGAAGCCCGTGATATTGCCGACGATGTTCTCATTCTCGCTGCCGACAATATTCTGCTGTTTTCTCTCCAGAATTTTGTCAATACATTCAAATCTAATCCCGCATCTCATATCGCCGTGCGCCACAATCCCGACTACGATGACCGCAAACGCCGGGGTAATGTTCAATTGGACGAGGATAACCGCGTTTTGCAATTTATAGAAAAACCCGATAGACCTATATCTGAGTGGTCGGCATTGCCAGTCTATATTTACCCGGTTGCAACACTACCCCGCTTCAGAGAATACGTCGATAACGGAGGCAATCCCGATGCGCCCGGGCATTTTTTGGAGTGGTTGCACGCATGCGAAGCCGTTTATGCGTACAATATTGAAGGCGGCGCGCTCGATATTGGCAATCGAGAATCTCTCGCCGAAGCGCGGGCGTTTTTTCAATCCAAAGATAGCTGATTATCCTCACACATTGACATCGCGTATTTTTGGTTCTATCTTTGGAAAAAGATATCACACTGTCAAAAGAGGTATTTACAATGGCAACTACACTCGACACAACCCCCGTTTTGGAACTCACAGAAGAACAATTTTTTCAAATCTGGGAGCACAATGGCGAGATGCGTATTATGTGCAATGCAGAAGGGGAAATAGTTCTTATACCATCAGAAGCATCTACAATGGAAACCGATGCAACGCCTTTTATCGATATGACAGAAGATCAATTCTTTGTATTTTGCCAGCGTACCCACGATGTGCGTATTGAGCGCAATGCAGAAGGGGAAATACTCATTATGCCACCAACAGGAGCAGCGACGGGCAATCGAAATTTAGAGTTGGGAATGCAGTTGCAATTATGGACAAAACGAGATGGCACGGGCATTGCATTTGATTCCTCGACCGGATTTTATTTGCCCAACAAGGCCACTCGATCGCCGGATGCCTCGTGGGTTTTGCGGTGGCGTTACGATCAATTGACCGAAAGAGAACAAGACCGATTCCTGCCCCTCTGTCCAGATTTTGCGATTGAACTCAAATCGCCCTCTGACCGTATTCCTGTCTTAAAAGAGAAAATGGGAGAGTATATCGACAACGGCCTGCAACTCGGCTGGCTCATTGTGCCACCGCAAAAAACCGTCTATATTTACCGCCCGCATGTCCCCGTTGAAGTACTCGAAAATTCCAATGCCTTGTCTGCTGATCCCGTTTTACCGGGATTTGTATTGGATCTCAGCGATATCTGGTAACCCCAACACAAAGGATTTCTCACTATGGCAAGCGTCAATATTATCCGTCACAAGCCCATTCCTATTTTTTGTAGCACAGCCGAAGTTGTTATGACCTATGACGACGATCAGGTCGTGCGCCTCGTTGAACCCAGCGGCAATGTGGGTACGCAGTATCCCAATGAACTCGGGTCAGAGTGGTTTGGTACCATTGAGAACCTGAGTCTGGGGCTTGCGCGCGGGGGCGCGAATTGGGGCGATGTGTACAAAACCGATGTTTTGTGGACGACCCCATCTGATAGCCGTGACGACTGCGAAGCTTACCGAGATGCGTTCAATGCCGTATATGGCCCTATGATTGATGCTGTGACGGGCTACGAACTCAAATCCAATCGCATGGCGCGTTTTACCCATGGAGAAGGATTTCCAGACCCCAGGGCACTTTTTGAGGTGGAAATTAAAGCTGTCAAAGGCGAGGATATTTCCTTTGGCGATGGCAAGATCGAATACGGCGTGTGGACCGATCATCAACCCAGTGGCGCGTCGGTGATGCATACCGATGCCGGGGGCAATACTGTTACGACACTTGGCGATGATCTCAAACAAGAGATGGAATTTGTGCTCGTAGAGCATTACGAAAAAAAGCTCGCTGCGGCCAATGTGGATTTCAAAACGCAAACCGCGTATCTCGAGGTTCTCGTCGCGATTGACGACAATCCTTCGGCCACCTGGACGCGTATTGAAACCGTGCGCGAAGTAATTGCCGATTATTTTGGCGATCACCGCCCCGCCGGTAGAATTTATCCGGTCTCGCGCATTCCCAATCTCGATGGCATTGTTGAACCCCAACCGCGCTGTGTTACCGGTGATATCGCCATTGATCGATCGGGGGAGATTGTAGATGGTTTCAGTACATGGACGGCCATTCGGCGGCAGGGGGTATCCGAGGTGCTCGTAAGTGGCGTTGGCGGCGATGATGCAGACGTCATTCTCAATACGATTGATGGTTATATCAAAGCAGCAGGCGGCGCGGGGCTGAAAGAAAATGGGGTTTTTAACAATGCGTACATTGTTGCTGCGGAAAGTAGTGAGGCTTCGCGCGACCGTTTGACTACTTTCAATGAACAATTCTCGGGCTACTATACAGGCGTGGCGCCTTCTGGCCGAACCGCCCAATTTGTGCCCGGATTCATGCGCGAAGACCACATTTGCGGTATATCAAATCGCTCGATATTTGCGGGGTAAAACGATCACTCTTTTATCAATTGCATCACTTCTTCGAATAATGCCCCATTTGTGCCCACGGCTTCGTTCCCCCAGATGGTCGCTTCGCCGCTCCACGTTGTGAATGTGCCGCCCGCTTCTTCTAAAATGGGCGCGAGGGCGGCACAATCCCATACGTTCATAATGGGATCGAGCATGACTTCTGCACGCCCGGTTGCGACGAGCATGTAACCATAACAATCGCCCCAGCCGCGCACGAGTTTGGCACGTGAGCAAATCCGGTTCATGGCTTCGCCTCGACCATGCTTATGCACGGGCGAAGTCAAAATCACGGTTGCGTCCTGAATATCCGATATATCAGATACCTGCGCGGGGCGACCATTCCACGTGCATCCCAATCCCTTAGCGGCACAAATCATTTCATTTAGTGCTGGAAAATGGACGACGCCAACAGCGGGTTCGTCCTCGACCTCCACGCCGACCAGTACTCCGTAGAGCGGTACGCCGTGTACAAATGATTTTGTGCCGTCAATGGGGTCTAAAATCCATCGCCGTCCGGTTGTTCCTTTTTTGTCTCCATGCTCTTCTCCCACAATGCCGTCGTTGGGAAAACGCGCTTCAATCAATTCCCGCAATTTTGTTTCGGCCCCTCTGTCTGCGACTGTTACAGGTGATTCATCCGCTTTTTCTTCTACTTCGACTCCGGTCTGAAAATACCGCAGTGTGATCCGCCCGGCTTGCCAGGCGGCATCTGTTGCAAAATCCAGTACTTCACGCAGTGTGTCTGCCATTTTTTTTCCTTGAGAGGTATTCAATATGGAACATCCCGAACACAGCGGTGCTGTTCGCACCTATCTCGACTATCTTTATACCGACGAACAGCGCTATGTCGCGTGTCGAGCAACTGATCGCGAATCGTTTCTGCAATGGCAAGATGAGGCGCGCCCGGTGCTTCGGCATATGCTGGGCCTCGAAAGTATTGGCGCGTCTCTGGGCGATCACACGATTCAGGTGCAACTCGGTGCAGCGCAAGATATGGGCGATTATACGTTGCAACCGGGTGTTATTACTACCGAACCGCATTTTGGTTTGCCGTTCTGGTATCTCCAACCCAAGGGCGATGGTCCTTTTCCGCTCGCTGTTTTGCCTCACGGGCACGACAAATACGGCATGGATACGTATATTGGGAAAGCGAGCGATGACGATCACCGCAAAAAGATCGAGGCGGAAGACCGCGATGTTGCTGTTCAGGCGGTCAAGCGCGGGTTTGCCGCCATTGCGCCCGCGGCCCGCGGCACGAGTACCACTGCTATTCCCGATATTAACAAGCGCCACGGCGACCGCGATTGCCGCAGCCAGTTCATGCATGCTTTGCTCGCCGGGCGCACCGCAACGGGTGAGCGCGTGTGGGATGTGATGCGCCTTATTGACTGGGCACAGAATATTCCCGAAATCGATACATCTACGATTCTGGTTATGGGCAATTCCGGCGGTGGGGTTATTACCTGTTATGCCGCCGCGGTTGATCCCCGCATTACCATTGCCGTGCCGAGTTGTTCTTTTTGCACGCTTGTAGGTAGCAGCGGCTTGATTCACCATTGCGATTGCAATGCAGTGCCCGGCATTTTGCGCTTTGGCGAGATCTGGGATGTTGTGGGTCTTATTGCCCCGCGCCATCTCTGTATTGTCAATGGCAAACAGGATAGGCTATTTCCCGTGCCTGAAGTCGATCGCGCGGTTAAAGGTATCGCGCGTCTCTACGAGATCGCTGGCGTGCCCGACCATGTCGAACATCACTACGGCGCCGCAGGTCACCGCTTCTATAGTGATCTTATGTGGCCGTTTGTCGAGAAAGTGAGGTGAAGGCAACTAAGGACAGGTATCTTTTTTCAGCAAGCGTGCATGTTTTTTGTTTTGATATACTTTGCCGCCTACGAGATTGCGATTCTTGAAGTCCTGATGCAATGCTCGGTCACTGGAGACCAATACTTTTATGTCTGCAACAATGGCTAATGCAATAATGTGCGGGTCATCAGATTCTATTTTACCTATCAGTTCATTCTCTTTTTTTATCACATCTTGAGCGGGTATCTCTTTGAGTTTCTCGGCTTGTTTCAGTAGTTTTATCAAATCGGTTACGCCCCCTCTTTCCCATTCTTCGTCAAATTTCTTGGTATTGGAGTACGCTATTTTACCATTCTTTTTTTCTAACCAATTCCACACAGGTTGCATGTCTTCGTTGTCTTGGTTCTTAAATTCGCCAAACATATTGGCATCCAAAATAACACACATAATTATTCCTCAAAACCCATGAGTCGACGGTATTCTTTCATGAAAAATCCTCTGTAATGCGTCGGCACACCAACCATATTACCCATCTTATCAAAACCGATATTATGCACTTTAACAACGCGTCCCTTGGGCTCCAAATATATCAACGACACATCATTAGGGCTGATGGTGCCTTTCCTGATTTCAATACGTGCGCGGTCAATCATGTAGTCGCTATGTGTTTCAACGATGAAAGACTGATCACCCTGGCTTGCAGATGACGCCAGTAAAGAAGAGAGTTGGGCTTGCGCCGTTGGGTGTAGATGGACTTCAGGCTGTTGTAATAAGAAGTAGGTATTCTGCCATTGAGAAAGAGGATGAGGACTTAAAATATGCACCAGAATTGGCAAAATTTGACTGACTCCATAGCCCACATCAATGATATTGGAATTGGGACCTCTTACCTTGATTTTCAATTGGAATGGGGCTCCCATGGATCCGCCAAGGTTTTGAATTTCGATGTTCTGGAATAATCCCGAAGCCTTGCCAAATTCAACCAATGCTTGTTTCAAAGCTTCCCATTCGTCTTTTTTTGTTGATGCTATCCGCATTAGCCGCATTGGTACATCGCTTCCTTCGGGGTCATTAAATTCCCTTGTGGGATCATAGGTCCGTTTGGGGCGTGAGCGAACTGGTGATGTACTAAATACGGATATGTCGTGTAGGTTTCCCAGGCGTCCAATATCTTTATACTTTTTCTTTATATATTCTGCTAAGGGATTTTCGCCCTTAGATTGCCGTTCTATTATGTTAGTACAATAATTTAGAAGTAAGGAGAGAGGGACCTGATCCAAAAAGGCTACGTTTACATAATATTGATTACGGTCTTCATCAAAAGAGGCTAAACGCATACCTCTTTCCACTCTATCTTCTGTTTTGAAAACGATCTCACCGTCGGTGAATTTTATTGTTACGGATTCAATAGCAGGCTCAAACCCATCCTTTTTTTGCACACATTCAACGGTATATTCGACATCTTCACGATCACCAGTAAAAGTAAATCCCAGCTTAAAAGCGTTGCCTTTTGGTCTGCTATTTCTGACAATATCCCGAAAGATGCCCATTGAATAAGGCTCTGAATTGAAATCGACTTCTCCACTCTTCAAATAATTTGCCAACACTTGAAAACACGCCAGTGCTGTTGTCTTGCCGGTGCTGTTTTCTCCGACCAGGAAAGTCAGGGGTCGAATTTCAAATTGCTGGCGTTCGGCAAAACAACGTACCTCTTCCATTGTGAATTGGGTTATGTTCATTTTGGCCCCTCCTTGTAATAAGGATGTACCTTAACCCGCATGGCCCATTCGGTCCATTCTCGCTCGAGTGATTTTACCAATTCGGGATGTTCTGCTGATAGATCGCTGGTTTCACAGCGGTCTTTTTCCATATCATAGAGTTCCCAATCTCTGTTGGGATATCGGGTATTTCCCTTTAGCAATTTCCATTTTCCCCTGCGTATGGCACTGGCGTCAAAGTGGTCGAAACACAGGCTGCGTTCGGGCAGGCTTTGGGCGTTGAATAGGGGTACGAGGCTCGTCCCTTCTTGCGGGTAAATGCGTTCTCCATTGTGTGTTTCGGGATATTCGGCTTCTGTAATTTCGCATATAGTCGGCATGATGTCAAACAGGTGCATGGGGGTGCGAACCCAGCGGTCGGGTTGCGCAATCCCTTCGGGCCAATGGCCGATGAATGGGCTGCAATTTCCGCCTTCGTGGTTGTAGTGTTTGTACATGCGTAGCGGTGTGTTGCTCAAGCAGGACCACGCGCTGCCCACAGAGTGATAGGTGCCCGGTCCGCCGATTTTTTTTAGTTCTTCACCCGGGTGGAGATGGGTGACCCCCAATCTGCTGCGCTCGTCAAATCCAAAGGGTCCCCATTCGTAACACGCGCCGTTGTCGCTTGTAAACAGGATGAGTGTGTTGTCCAGTTCTCCTGTTTCTTTTAGGCGGTCAATAATTCTGCCTATGCCGCGATCGATGTGCTCGATCATGGCCGCAAAGACCGCCATGCGGTAGGCGAGGTCCTCTCGTCGGTCTTGTGGGAGATCTTCCCAGGCGGGATTCTGTTTGCCACTATACCCATTTGCGATGGCATCATTTTCTTCGATGGGGACAATTGAACGCGGTGTGAATTGCCAGTTTTCTGTTGCCAGGCCAGATTCTTTCTGGCGGGCGTAGCGTTCACGGCGCAATATATCCCAACCTCGGCGGTAAATATCGAGATATGAATCGCGGGTTTCTGCCGGGGCATGTAAGGGAAAATGCGGAGCCGAGTGGGCGAGGTAGAGGAAATAGGGATTGTCTTTTTGTTGCGCCTGATCGATAAATTCTACGGCGTAATCGTTGAATGCTTCTGTTGCGTAGAATGCATCGTCGGTAAAAGAAAGTTCGGGTGTTCGAGTTTCGGGATAGCGATGATAATAAGACGGGTCCCATTGCGGTGCGCTGTGGCCTTTGATGAATCCGTAGTATTCGTCAAATCCCCGGTCTGTTGGGTTACTTTGATCGCCAACGTGCCATTTCCCCACGCCATAGGTGCTGTAGCCCGCGGTTTTGAGGACTTCTGCCAATGTCACGCAGTTGTTGTTTAACCGACCCAAATAGGCCGGTCCCAATTCGGCGGTTTGGTCTTTTCCCGTAAAATTGGCGATTCCAGCCTGGTGGGAATACAGTCCTGTAAGCAGGGAAGCCCGCGAAGGGCAACAGCGGGCAGAGTTGTAACTTTGCGTGAATCGCAGGCCATTTGCCGATAGGCGATCCAGATTGGGCGTTCGGATCTCGCCACCATAAGAACCGAGATCCGAATAGCCCATGTCATCTACGAGAATGACAATGATATTGGGTTTTTTCATGGCGTTTTCTCAAATGGTTGGGATACGTTACAACACATTGGTTGCACGACGACCATGCGCGGCAGATTGAGTTGCGAGATGGGAGTTTGGTTACCACTATCGTAGTGTAAGTTTAGGACCAACATACACTATGTACAATGGATCAACCGCCGTTACGGGCCACGAAAAATGAATGCGGAGTGGGATATGATAATTCACCTTTCCATGCCATGGACAAAATAACGAGGTCCCGTCGTTCAATAGAAAGGTCAGATCGTTTTGAAAATCGCGCTTCTCAGTATCTGACGAATCGGAAAACCATGCCCGTTGACCAGCAAAGTGCTTCTGATAGATTTCATGTCCCTCGGCAGTGCGTTCTCCCTTCGCATTAAAGCAAACCTTCAGCCGGTCCAGTGTCTCAAGACGGCTGAGTACGCTTTGGGCAGCGTAGAGAGCAAAGGGATGTCCTTCGAGCGGCTTAAAGCACCGAGGATTTTCCCGAGGCATTGGTGCCTGATAACAGAGTCAGCGGACGCAAGGGTAGATGAAGCAATTCAAAACACTTGAAATGCCGCAAATCAAGTTGTGTGAGCACTGAGCACCCTCTCGAACATTATACCGGCAACAAGAAATCGGTGATGAACTTTTTTCACATTACTGGGGCCATAAGTGATAGATGATACGAAATCGTCATTGTCCATCAGTAGATAGAACTTATTTTTTAGCTCCTCTACACGGGATTCTACCATTTCTTTTTGGTAACGCGACAACCCAGTTGACATCACATCCCAAAGAGAGGCATTGATTACACCCCGTTTTTCCTGTCCTTGGCTGTGCTTCCTGAAAGCATGTCTGCCAAAGACAGCATAGTTATTTGCAAGACCTCTCCGAAATTCCATCGACAGACGCGATAGGTCTTGATCTTCCAGATTGTTCATTTTTTTTAGCACAAGTGCGAGAAAATCGTCCATACTTCCTTTGTATTGCTCCAGATCGAGAAGTTGGAATGCACAAAATCGGTTGACAAACTCTCGATCGCGCATCGTCTCCTGATTTAGGCTGTGTCCTGTCGCTGTTAAAAAAATATCTGTACGCGATTCTTCCTTAAGAAAACGGGTTGCCTTGCCCATGTACAAGCTATTTCGCATTTGTTGCCGGGTAAGAGGAAGGCCGCTGTTCACTCGGTCGAATATGTCCAAACGGGTCTGCTCGGGTACCTTGGCATCAATGATGTAGAAAATCAAATTGCAGTCTTCGACACGGTTTTTGAGCTTGGGGGATAGATCGTCAAATCGCTTGTTGTGCAATTCATCTTGGCCGGGAAGCGACAAGCACAACTCGCCATTGACGAAGTGCTTGAATGTCGAAAGGCGTTGCAATCCATCAACGACCACCATGCGTCCTTGATCGTCCTCCGCCAAATAGAAAACCGGGAGGGGAACCCGCATCAGTACGGACTCAATGAGTTTGCTCTGTTTGTCTTCCGGCCAGATAAAATCTCTTTGAAAGTCCGGATCCATGATGTAATTGCCCTGCCCGACCCTTCGCAGAACCTCGAAAACCGTGCGATTCTCGTTTCGAATCAGTAGCGTGTCTATTGGATAGTCTTTCCATGCCGCGTCTTCATTGCCATCAAGACCCTCAATTTCATCTTCCACAGTGTTTGTCTTAGCAGTCTGGTCAGCCATTATACAGTCCTTTCAGTGGAAGTTTACGACATTCATCGCTCTCACACATGGCATATCACCTTCAAAAAATATCAAAATGATATGAAAAAACAAACCGTAAAATCACCATCTCTTGAGTACTTGATGTAGCTGGCGCCGTGGCTCTATGATCGCCTTCGTCTTCGCTTTGGTTTTGGAGCGGAAAGGGGGGCGATCATTTTTTCGTATAAGACGAGCAGGTGTTCGACGCGCTCACGGTCAGAGGGAAATGGGGAACGGCGGTACAGGTGGTCAACCGCACGGTCAAGGGCCTGGTGTGCCTTGCGGAGATTGACCGGCATGAGGTCAGGATCGTAGAGGTCTGCAAGAGTTGCGTTCGGATGGGCGGCGCGGGCAGCGAGGACAGCGTCGGCATAGAGCGCGAGGCGTTGCAGTCGGTCTGCGGGGACAGGGGGGAGGGGGAAGGTGTTGTACACGAGGCCAATGGAGTAGCGATAGCGGCTCTCCAAACGGCCTCCGATATAGCGTAGCCAGCTTACGTGCATGGCGGAAGTGAGCAGGGCGAATACGGGTTTGCTAGCGTTTTCCATAATGCGAACGAGATTGCTCGGAATCACCGGAGGCTCTAGCCATCCAATCGGCACATACTCCCGCCGTTCGGAACTGACCTCTGGCACAACTAAAAACGGCGTGGTAGGAATGACGTTGACATTGTATTGCGCTGGGTAGTTGGCAAGGGCAAGCGTGCTCTTGCGTTTGCTTTTCTCCCTGAACGCCTTTACAGCCCGCATCCGCTCAACGACTTTCGGCATAGCCTTGAGGTCAGATGGACTGGCATCCTGAAGGGCCAAAATCCAGCGATCCCCTCCTTGAATATGCTCCCGTGCGCCGATATAGGGATGCAGGAACTTCTCCGCAGCCGGCTCTTCCATTAGAAACGCGGCTCGTTGGTCGGTATTGAAAATGTAGTTACCGTCGTCAATGGGTTGCGACCCGCTCAACAAGGGTGGTAGTCCATTTAGGGGCCGGGCGGATTCTCTTACTACAATGTGTAGGTTAGCGAGCAGAGTTGCGTCGAACAGGTAGGGCGAAAGGGCCGCGTGGCGGCTCTCGTGTGGCTCGCCTTTGGGATGGTCGTAGGAAAATAAACGCTTCTCTCGCGGTTCATCGCCCCGTTTGGTCAGTCCGATAATGACGACGTGAACACGCGCCATGCCGCGAGCGTCCGATCCCCAGGCAAAGGTGCGGTGCGCGAAGGCGATGTCCAGCTTGTAACGGTCAAATAAAATCGGCCAGAGTTGCGCCACTTGTTCGCCCTGCGTGATGGAATTGGTCGCTACAAAACCGATCTGTGCCGCGCCCTGTTGCACGTATTCACCGGCCTTGATAAACCACGCGGTGACGTAATCGAGGGTGCCCCCGCTTTTGCCCAACGCGGCGATGTGGCGTACCTGTTCGCGTTGCGCTGGCGATTGGAATTTTGCACCCACAAACGGCGGATTACCCAGCACATAAGAACATTCGCCGGACGGAAGAAGGTCGTTCCAATCGGTCTCCAGCGCGTCTCCGTGCCAAATATGCGGCGACTTTTCCAGTGGAATACGTGCATAAGTCTGGCCGAACTCCAGACTCAGGCGATTGTTCATCAGGTGATCCATCATCCACAGTGCGACTTCGGCAATGTGCGCCGGAAATTCTCCCAACTCAATCCCGTAGAATTGATCCACATCGACAACAGAAAGCAACTCCGCCAGAACATCGAGTTGACCATGGGGACGAATCTCCTTGAGCACCTCGATTTCCAACGTCCGCAACTCGCGGTAGGCAATGATGAGAAAATTGCCGCAGCCGCAGGCCGGATCGAAAAAGCGCAACTCACCGAGCCGTCGCTGAAAGGCAATCATTTCAGGGATGCGCCGACTGTCACGACGAGACTTGAGGTGGTGGAACTCCGCACGCAAAGCATCGAGAAACAGCGGTTCAATGACCTTGAGAATGTTCTTTTCGGTGGTGTAATGCGCTCCCTGTGCCCTGCGCTCGTCCTTGTCCATGACGGATTGAAAGAGCGAACCGAAGATCGCTGGCGAAATACTCGACCAATCAAAGGTACAGGCATCGATCAGACGCTGGCGCATCTCGGAATCAAACGACGGAATGAGCAGTGGGTCGCGGAATAGATCGCCATTGATGTAGGGAAAACGGTTGAGGTCTTCGTCCAGAGTGGTCGAGCGATGGTCTTCAGGCGTGTTGAGTACCTGGAATAATTGCGCCAGCCAGCCGCCGAGGTCCGATCCATCTTTTTGCGTGCGGTTCTCCAACAAGTCGAAAAAAATGTCGCGTGGTTCAAAGATGCCCGTATCATCGGCGAACAGACAGAAAACGATGCGGACGAGGAACTGCTCGAGATCATGGCCCGTATAGCCGGAGGCGGCCAGCGCGTCGTGAAGTTGACCGACGCGCTCGGATGCTTCGATGTTGACCGGATCCTGGTCGCGGAAGGTGCGCTTTTGGACGCCGAGGATGAAACCGAACTTTTCGACGTGTTGGGGCAAATCGGCGAGGGCGAAGGAGACTTCCTCGCGCTCGTCTCGATCGAGCAGCTCAAAGGTCTGAAAGTCGCAGAGCAACTGATAGCGCGGACGGTCGCGTTCGGGTAGGGCGTCGAAATAGGTGCCCGCCTGCTTGCGAGCTGCCGCCAGATTGACCCCCGCGCTCTTCTGCTCAACGAGCAACACCCCCGGCCAGAATAGGTCGATAAAGCCGCGAGAGTTATCCAACCGCTGGACGTGCTCCTCGTAGCGGGCAACCGTACGCCGCTTCACGTCGAAGATGTCGAAAAATTCGTTGTAAAAGCTCTGTGTCTCGCCTTTCTCGTAGCCAGCATCTTTCCAGTCTTGAGCAAACTGGGCCGCACGGATGCGAATTTCATTCCACGATAGGCGCATTCAATTTCCCCAGTGGTATTTCAAAAAAACTATCTAACATTTTTTTGACTGGATTACTGGCTACAAGAAACTTATTTGAAAAACCACTTAGTCCCTAGCCCCCAACTCATTTGACGCGTCGTTCCCGTTTTGGATATCCGAGGGATTTGTCAACTTCGTTAAAGAGCGGCTCGCCAGCCTGATAGCGTTTTAGATTCTGGCAGAAGAATCCAACGGTTCGGTTGTGTCGATTGGGAGACCCACCGGCTGCGTGTGGGGTGATAATGGCATTTTCCATGTCCCAGAGCGGGCTGTCGGGAGACAGGGGTTCTTTTTCAAATACATCCAGGCCAGCACCGGCAATTTCGCCGTTTTTGAGGCCCTCTGCCAAAGCGGCTTCATCGACGATAGGACCGCGCGCAGTGTTGACCAGGAAGGCGGTGTTTTTCATCAGGCCCAGGGTGCGGGCATTGATGAGTTTTTCGGTTTTGGATGTGTACGGTACGGCGATAAATACGACATCGGCAATTTGCAGACCTTCATCCAAACGATCCATGTCCCAGATCGCTTCGACATAATCGGGTTTGTCTCCGCCCTGGATATCCAGAGCAATTAGACGCGCTTCATAACCCTGGGCGAGTTGGGCATAGTATTGACCAATGCCGCCAAATCCGACGATGAGAATGGTGGCGCCCAATAAGTCGGCGAGTGGTGGGCGCGTCCAGGCATGGTCGAGTTGATGGCGAAAGGACACGTGAAGTCCGCGCGTGAGGGCTGTGGTGAGTGCCAGGGCGTGTTCGGCGACCTGAACGGCATGGACGCCGCTGGCATTGCATATTGCGATGTCGCTGTCGGCGATTTCTGGGATCAGGGCTTTGTCCATGCCGGCACTTGTGGATTGAATCCATTTGAGATTGGGTGCAGCACGGACAATTTCAGACGAAAAATTTCCAAATATAATTTCGGCATCTGCGACAGCTTCAATGATATTTTGGTCATCTGCCATGACAACGTCGGCATTGGGAGCCGTGTCTCTAACTTGTTGGCAAAGGTCTTCATCAACGGGGGGGTGTAAAATAATTTTCATCTTAAATCCTTTCTATGGGTGGATTATGACTGTTGTCGGTGAGAAAATAAAGGTGTCTGGTGAATAAATTGCAATAAGAAAAAAGCGGGTACACAGTGCCCGCTTTTTTCTTTTCCCGCTTTGTTAAGCAGGTTTAATAATTGTAGCCGCGCTCATCGTGGAGGGCAATATCGAGTCCTTCGGTTTCTTCTGCCTGTGAGACGCGCAGGCCAACGGTGGCGTCGATAATTTTGAGCAGGATAAAGGATACCACGCCGCAATAGACAATGGTGATAATGACCGCGGTCAATTGAGCGGTCAATTGACTGCCCATGGTCATGCCTTCGGCCAATCCCTGACCGCCCAAACTTTTGACGACAAAAATACCGCATAGCAGGGTGCCAATAATGCCGCCCACGCCGTGAACGCCGAAGACATCGAGGGAGTCGTCATAGTTCAATTTTTGTTTGAGCACTGTGGCAGCCCAGAAGCAAATAGCACCGGCAGCAAGGCCAATGACAATTGCACCCAGGGGACCTACGCTGCCCGAAGCTGGTGTAATGGCGCCCAATCCGGCAATGGTGCCTGTGACTGCACCCAGGATACTGGGTTTGCCGTTTTTGATCCATTCGATAAACATCCAGGTGGAGGTAGCGACTGCAGCAGATATCTGCGTGACGAGCATGGCCATGCCAGCGGCCCCATCAGCTGCGACAGCACTCCCGGCATTAAACCCAAACCAACCGACCCATAGCATGGACGCGCCGACGACTGTAAGGCTGAGGCTGTGGGGCAAAATTTGTGCACTGGGATAGCCCTGGCGTTTGCCAATGACAATACAGGCCACAAGTGCTGCGATACCCGCGTTGATGTGTACAACAAGTCCACCTGCAAAGTCGAGCACGCCCATGTCACCAAAGAAGGAACCGTCACCCCCCCATGTCATGTGGCAGATAGGCGCGTAAACCAAAATGCCCCAAAGTACGGAGAATAAGAGTACGGCTGAAAATTTCATGCGTTCGGCAAAAGCCCCGATAATGAGCGCAGGTGTGATGATGAAGAAGGTCATTTGAAAGGTGATGAAAACCGTTTCTGGAATCGTACCAGACAGGCTATCGGCTGTTACACCGGACAAGAATGCGGTGCCCAGGCCACCTACAAAGGAGTTGAAGTTGGTCATGCCGGCTGTCATGCCATTGGTGTTGAAGGCAAGGCTATAGCCGATGATGACCCAGACGACACTCAAGACTGCGGTGAGTGCAAAGCACTGCATGAGGACGGACAAAACATTTTTGGTGCGTACGAGGCCGCCGTAAAAGAGGGCGAGGCCGGGTATGGTCATAAATAGCACCAGGGCAGTTGCGGTAAGCATCCAGGCTGTGTCGCTGCCGTTGAGTTCGTGTCCATCGGCAAGCGCGAGGTCTGGGAGTCCCAATACGAGTATAAGACTTGCAAAGATGATGGCGTGGCGTTTCATGTTTGTGTTTTCCCCAAAATTTTGTGGTTTTAAAGTGCGGCGGGTCCGGTTTCGCCTGTTCGAATGCGAACGGCTTGTCCCAAATCTGTAACAAATATTTTTCCATCACCTACATTGCCCGTCTTGGCTGCATGCTCTATCGCATCAATGGCGCGATTAACTACATCTTCATCAACGGCGATCTCCAGCTTGGCTTTGGGTAGAAAATCGATGATGTATTCGGCACCGCGATAGACTTCTCGGTGTCCTCTTTGGCGTCCAAAGCCACGTGCTTCCGTGACGGTCATGCCCTGGATGCCGATGTCGCCGAGTGCTGCGCGCACATCGTCCAGCTTGTGGGGCTGGATGACTGCTGTGATGAGTTTCATACTGAACTCCTCCTTATAAGGTGTGTGGTCGGGATCGCTTTTCGATCCTTTTCCGAAGATGTGTATTATAAAACCCGATTTCAGGAATATAAAGAAAAAAAGAAAGCGCACTTCTTGGAGAAGTGCGCTTGAGGAAAGAAATGGCTACGGCATTTTTTCTTATGCAAAATACCTGACGGTAGGGTTTAGATGTACCTTTTTAAAAAAAGAGCGGACACTGTGTGCCCGCTCTTTTGGTTTGGCTAACAGTTTTTAATAATTGTAGCCTCGCTCGTCGTGGAGTGAGATATCGAGTCCTTCGGTTTCTTCGTCTTGTGAGACTCGTAAACCGACGATAGCATCGACGATTTTGAGCAAGATGAAGGATAAGACACCGCAATAGACAATGGTGAAGACGACGGCGATGAGTTGTACGACGAATTGTCCACCGATAGAATCGGCACTAAGCCCTTGTCCACCGAGGCTTTCAGCGGCAAAGATGCCCGTGAGGAGCGCGCCTACAATACCGCCTATGCCGTGAACGCCGAAGGCATCGAGGGAGTCGTCATAACCCAATGCGCGCTTGAGGCTGGTGGCAGCCCAGAAGCAGAGGACGCCAGAGGCCAGGCCAATGACAATCGCGCCCATCGGTCCTACGCTACCCGAAGCTGGGGTGATGGCGACGAGACCGGCAACAGCACCCGTGACTGCACCCAGGATACTGGGTTTGCCGAGTCTGATCCATTCGGCGGCCATCCAGCCCAATGTTGCAGATGCAGTGGCTACCTGCGTGACGAGCATGGCCATACCTGCGGTTCCATCGGCAGCAACGGCACTTCCGGCATTAAAGCCAAACCAACCGACCCACAGCATGGCCGCGCCTATAACGGTGATTGTCAGGCTGTGAGGGGCCATAAGCGTGTTGGGATAGCCCTGGCGTTTGCCGATGACAATACATGCGACAAGTGCTGCGACGCCCGCGTTGATGTGTACAACTGTGCCGCCTGCAAAGTCGAGTACGCCCATGTCGCCAAAGAAGGAACCGTCACCACTCCAGGCCATGTGGCAGATAGGCGCGTAAACGACGATGGACCAGAGGATCGAGAACAGAATCATGGCCGAAAATTTCATGCGCTCTGCAAAAGCACCGACAATGAGGGCCGGGGTGATAATGGCAAAGGTCATCTGGAAGGTGATGAAAACTGTTTCGGGAATGGTGCCAGACAGACTGCTGGCGGTCACACCGGATAAGAACATGGTGCCTAAACCGCCGACAAAGGAATTTATGCTGGTTGAACCGGCTTCCATGCCATCGGTGTTGAAGGCGAGACTATAGCCAATGATAACCCAGACCAGGGTCATGATGGCGGTGAGGGCGAAACACTGCATGAGAACAGACAAAACATTTTTGGTGCGTACGAGGCCACCGTAAAAGAGGGCGAGGCCGGGTATGGTCATAAATAGCACCAGGGCAGTTGAGGTAAGCATCCAGGCTGTGTCGCCTGAATTGAGTTCGTCGGCAAGAGCGATGTTGGGCAAGGCCAACAACAATGCCAGGCCGAGGAGCAGGGTAAAGATTTTATGGCGTTTAATCATTGTATTCTCCTGAGATATGATTGTGTTACAGCGCATCGGGCCCGGTTTCGCCTGTTCGAATGCGAACAGCTTGTCCCAAATCCGCAACGAATATCTTACCATCACCTACGTTGCCCGTCTTGGCAGCGTTCTCTATCGCATCAATGGCGCGGTCAACTTCATCGTCATTGATGGCGATCTCCAGCTTGGCTTTGGGTAGAAAATCGACGATGTATTCGGCACCGCGATAGACTTCTCGGTGTCCTCTTTGGCGTCCAAAGCCACGTGCTTCCGTGACGGTCATGCCCTGGATGCCGATGTCGCCGAGTGCTGCGCGCACATCGTCCAGCTTGTGGGGCTGGATGACTGCTGTGATGAGCTTCATACTGAACTCCTCCCTGAGATGGTTGGGGTGGCGTAAACTGACAGTTGAATATATTGGGTGTATATTTCTTTACCGTTTCTTATCTGTTAAATGTGTATTACAAAAGGTGAGATGATTACCCAGCCCCCAGTCCTCAGCATCTATTTTTATTATTTGAGATTTATATCTCAAACTTAGTATATTGTCCAAAGTGTGAGAATGCGGTTGTTTTATAGGGGGGTATGTGGATAAGCGTTTAGAATTTAAATACAAATTGCACGAGCGATATGCTGTTCAGGCGTATGACAACGCGGATGTCTGGGCCGGTAATCTGACGGTTGAGTTGGATGGTATTCGATATGATACAGTGATGGCTCGGGCATTTTTGATGTCCGATAGTGCGGTAGAAGCGCGTGTTCGAGCTGAGTTATTTGTTGCAGATATCGATTTTGCCTCCTGTCGCACAGGCGATGTAGAAGCGCGTTTGTGGACTGATGTGAATGATCGCGGCTTTGTAGATGAGCGGGGTGAGTTTCGCACAGGTACAGGCTTTTATGTTTCTATGCGTATGATTGTGGATGGGGCAGGGCAACCCGTTCTTTCGGGGAATAATCTGGTTTTCGAATCGGATGTGATTCAGATTGATCAAACGGGTGTTTTTCACTATACGGTCGAGTTTTCGGCTGATGATAAGGCGGTGTCAGATGCTTCAAAGGCGTGGATATCGGTCAATGATATTGCACTGAATCGAGATGGGGTAATCGCGATCAGCCCCGAACAGGTTCGCCGTTGTCTTTCAATTACCGAAGTCTGTGTGCGAAAAGTTGGCGCGCGGTTGGATGAAGATGGGCAATTCGTGAGTGGTACATTTTGCGATGTGACATCGCGCCTTGAGGAGATACAGACAGATGTGGTGTATTTGCTCCCTTTTTTTCAACCCGGATTAGGAGATTTGCACACGGGACAGGATGTGCGCAAAGGCGCGTTGGGTAGTGTTTATGCCGTTCGAGATTTTTATCGGATTGATCCCGCTTTGGTCACGCCGCCAGAAGAGGTGGATTTTCTTTCGCTGGTGTCGGATGGGCTGATTGTCGATTTGGATTTGCAGACATTATTGCACGAGCGACAGTTGTCGAGGCTGCGTAAGGTCGATGATTTTAACAATTTTCGCACATTCAAAGAACTGATTGATTGGGTCGGGCGCGATACGCTGATACAGTTGATTGGGCGTGCGGAATTGCGCGCGCTAACGCGGCGGGCACACGCGCTGGGCAAGCAGGTGATTTTCGATCTGGTGTTGATGCAGACCAGCCGCGATTGTCCGTTGATTGAACAATATCCCGACTGGTATGTGATGGCTGAGCAAGGGCAGCCCAAAATTCATCAGATTGCATGGCTGGTTTATTCGGATGTGGCGTTGCTCAACTTGCCTTTTAACAGGCCCTTGCAAAATTATCTGTCGGGAATCGCGCCTTTTTGGATGCGCACTTGTGATCTGGATGGGGTGCGTATTGATGCGAGCCAAACGGTGGATCGGCCATTTTTGAAGCAGATGAAAAATCGCATCAATGCGGTCAAACCCGACGCAATCGTTTTGGGCGAAACCCTGTGCGAGTTAAGCGAGGCGGTGGATATTCCGGTGGATATGATTTACGCATTGCTGGTGGATTTTCATCGGGATGCCGAGTACGGAAATCAGTATGCCGATTTTTTAGAGCGCACTTCTGGCGCGTTTGCCCCTCGCACTGTGGCAATGGCTTATTTTGAGAATCACGATAGCCCGCGCGCGACAAAAATTTGGCGAGATCGCTATCAATCCCGGACGTTGGCACTGCTGCGCAATATCCAGTGTTCGCTGATCAATGCGACGGCGGGTGCGGCGCATTATGTGAATTTGGCGTATGCTTTAGAATGGGGTTCAGAATGGGGCGAGGAGGCGCGTACTGATTTTGAAGCATCTACATTGTTGCATCCAGAGTGGGCAGAGCGAGAACCCCATTCACAACTTGTTGCCGCTTATGAAGCTTTGCACAAGTTTGTGAACCAGCGGTCTGAGTTGCAAACCGGGCATGTTTATTTTCACCGCAATACCGACTCTGAAGACCGCGTTTTTGCCTATACGCGCTATGCTCAGCATTCGGGATTGTTGGTGGTGCACAATCTGGATGCGGGTTTTGTCAGGGAAGTTGTCTGTCCAATTCATCACTTGCCAGATGTTTTGCTATTGCGTATAGATCGGGTTCCCGCGTACGATACTTATGAATTTTTTGATGGCTCAGATTCTAATCGCCCCGGTATCGCGCTGACTGATGAGGGGGTGTCGATGAAATTGCAACCACTTCGAAGTGTGGTGGTAGAGCTGATGTTTAGAAGGAAAAAATAAAAGGAGAAAATTTAGAACATGAATGATGTTGTGCTGCGGGTGCTCGTGACTGGTGCTGCGGGTTTTATTGGATTTCATCTGTCCAGACGATTGCTCGAGATGGGGCATTCGGTGGTCGGATTGGATAATGTGAACGATTATTACAGTACCCAACTCAAGGAAGATCGTATATCTATACTAAAGCGGGAAGGCGGGTTCAAATTTGTTCGTATGCATCTCGAAGACGAGGAAGGAGTGGCAGACCTTTTTCGCGCAGAGAGTTTTTCTCATGTCATCAATCTGGCAGGTCAAACCGGTGTGCGTTATAGCCTGGAAAATCCTTCAGTTTATGTCAAAAGCAATGTTTTGGGTTTTCTCAATATTTTGGAGGGATGCCGCCATTGCGGTATCGAACATCTGGTCTATGCGTCGTCGAGTTCTGTTTATGGCTTGAACACCACTACGCCTCATGGTGTCCGCCAAAATGTCGATCACCCGATCAGTTTGTACGCGGCGACGAAAAAAACGGATGAGTTGATGGCGCATGCGTATAGCCATCTGTACGGCATTCCGACGACGGGATTGCGCTTTTTCTCTGTGTATGGTCCCTGGGGACGTCCGGATTTTGTCGCCTATTTGTGGGCCAAAGCCATTTTGGAAGATCGACCGGTCAAAGTCTATAATTACGGCAAGATGCGTCGCAGTTTTACTTACGTTGGCGATATTGTCGAGGGGTTGGTTCGCGTGTTGGTAAATACTGCAAAGCCGGATCCCGAGTGGACGGGGCAATGTCCCGATCCGGGAGCGAGTTCGAGCCAATATCGAATTTACAATATTGGCAATAGCAATGTCGTAGAATTGGATTATTTTCTTTCGCTATTGGAGAATCTGTTGGGCAAAAAGGCCATCCGAGAAGATTTGCCCATGCAGCCTGGAGATGTACAGGACAATGCAGCAGATGTTTCGGATCTGGTGCGAGATGTGGGATACAATCCCGCAACACCCATAGAAATAGGGCTTGCAAATTTTGTCGCGTGGTATAAGGATTATCACAATGTGAAATAATGGGGGAGCATTGGCTATGAATTCAGTACTGGAGTACCCAGCAGGCGCGGATCAGATTGATCACGAGATGCCTTTAGAGTCGTTTGATCCAGGACGGATTCTCGAGAAATTAGATCTGACGGAGTTGGAGGTGGCAAAACGAGCTGCGGATTCCGGAGATCGAAGAGGCGCACTTACAGCGTTGCGCGATTATTATCGGGCGAAATATCCACTAAATGAGGCGTCTGGGGAAGGCGATTTTACAACTGCTGATAAAATTTGTCGGCGCATTATTCAGTGGGGTCCTTATGAAGAGGCGCGTTATGGCGATGATTTTGACTGGGAATGGGATCCTCGCGGCGATATTGAGTGGGTTGCGGCTGTGTACCGTTTTTATTGGGCTGCGCCGCTCGTACAGGCATACACAGCGACGCGCGATGAGAAATACGCCCGAACATTTGTGGAGATGACAACGGACTGGATTTCAAAACATCCGCTAAGAAATCACACCAAAACCCATTCCGTTTATACGTACTGGAAGGGGTTTGTTTGGCTGGATATTCAGACGGGTATTCGGGCGACAAATATCTGTTCGGCATTTCGCAGTTTGGTACACGCCGAGGCATTTACGCCCGAGTTTCTCGGTCTGTTGTTGGCAAGTCTATATGACCATCAGGTTAAAACAAAGCTAATTCCAATGGGACTGATTCACAACAAGGCGGTGTTTGAACAGCGGGGATTTATCAATATTGCCCATACATTCCGCGAGTTTGTGGAATCGCGTGAGTGGATGGAATTGGCGCTGGCGCGCGTTGAAGAGAATTTTCTGGCGCAGACAACAACGGATGGCGTTCAGCGAGAGTGGTCTTTTGGGTATCATGTGGGTGTGTTGCGGGATGCTGTGGAAATTTTTGGCCGTATGGATGCTTTTGGTATTAAGATTTCAGAGGCATTTCGAGAGCGCGTGCGGTTGATGCACGATTATATTTTTTGGATTGCGTCACCCGATTTGGGCGCGCCGATGTTTGGAGATGGGTCGCGTTCGTTGAAGGAGACGGACGATCGCTCAAAGTGGGGACTTTATGGCTCACTTGTCGAAGCTACAGAATTGCTGGGTGATCCCAAATACGCTGCGCGGGCGACTTTGGATCGCGAATTGTTGCCCCAGCAAAAGAGTCGTGCATTTCAAGAGGCGGGTTTGTATGTGATGCGCGACGATTGGGGCCCCGATCAGATTCACATGGCGCTGCATTGTTCGCCGCCCGCTATTTCGAGCCACGATCAACCGGATAATGGGACGTTTGAATTGTACGCTTATGGGCGCTGGTTGATGAACGATACGGGCTTTTATACTTATGGTCACGATGCAGAAGGCCGCGCCTGGCACCGGCAGACGTCCGTGCATCAGACCCTGACATTGGACGGCGGTGATACATCAGTTGATGGGCGGCATTTATTGTGGGTGTCGGAAGGGGCTGATAGCGATGTGCTGGTCGTGGAAAATGGATCGTATCCAGGATTGATTCACCGCCGTTCGGTGTGGTTTGCCAATCGGCAGTTTTTCGCGTTTTTGGACGAAGCGATTGGCAATGTTCCCGGTCAACTGGATTTGCATTTCCAATTTGCGCCGGGTGATGTGGTGTTCGACGAGACGGGAAGACGCGCTTTTACGCAATTTGACGATGCAAATGTGCTGGTTCAGGCTGCGGCAAATTGCGCGGCATCTATGGCAGAAGAAGAGGGGTGGTTTGCATGGACTTATGGTGCTCGCATGCCGCGCAAAGCATTTCGTTTCGCGCTGAACGAGCAGGCGCCCACGGCGTTTTTGACTGTGGTTGTGCCCTATCGCGGGACAGATGTTCCCGGTGTTGCAGCCGAATTGTCCGAGGTGTTTCGCGCTGGGGATGACCGCGTTGAATTGACTGTTGAAGCATTTGAAAAAACATGGACGCTTGGACGAGATCTATCTTCAGGCGAGGCATGGGTGCGAAGCGAGTAAAAGGGTATAAACAAGAATGGAGTCTACTATGGATTTACAACTCCCTGAAGTTGGTGTCCCCGACCGCGTCAGTATGACCGGACCTTTGCTGGCCAACCAAAAAGCCGTCTATGCCGAACTCGATGGGCCAGGCTGTATTCAGCACCTTTGGGTCGTACTGTCGCGGCCAGAGCGCATACCCATGACCAGCCGCAAAGCGCTTATCCGCATCTATTTTGATGATGAGCCGATCCCCTATGTTGAGGCGCCCGTCGGTGACTTTTTTGGGGTCATGCATGGCCAGGGCTGGTATCCGATAGACACCCACTTCCTGGCGGTCAAGGCCTGGATTGGCTACAACTGCTACTTCCAGATGCCCTTCGCCCGATCCGCACGGGTTGAGTTTGAAGCCGGACCTGAAGAGAACCGCGCCTACCTGCAGGTGGATTGGCATCGCTACCCCAATCAGACTCTGAGCGAACAGCGACGTTTCTGCGCCCGCTGGCGGCGAGAAATGCCGACCCAGCGCTACGGTGAAGATTTCCTGATGCTGGATGCCGACGGGCCAGGAGAGTTGTTGGGCTTTGTGTACGGCGTGCGTTTGCTCGATGATGTCGATCGCTGGAGCCACGGCGGGGCTGAAAATATCTACATCGATGGAGAGGGCGAACACCCGGCTTTTTTGCGCGGCATTGGGGGCGAGGATACCTTTGGAGCCGGCTACGGGGGTGCCCTGCATCCGCCCGAAACCCATCACTACGCCGCAATGCCTTACTATGTGCATGACGATGTGGGGCAGGCGCGCCCGGCGCAACGGTTGGTGGGCTACCGCTTCTTCGAAAAGGACGCACTTCCCTTCCAGCAATCGATTCACATGCGCTTCGGCTGTATGGCCAACGATATCTGCTCTACCGTCTATTGGTACCAGCAGGACGCCGTGCGACCGTTCTTCGCCGTGCCTGATTGGTCTCAGCTGCTGCCCGGTGTCGAACTGCCGCGCGGCACCCATGATCTGCCGCTGCCGACCAGCGGCGAATGGTGGTTATGTGGCCCTTTCGCCAATCACAACGGTCAAGCGCTGGAAACGACCTTGCCCCCGGAGACGGCCTTTCAGCCAGAAGCGACGTTTGATGGTTTGCACGGTGAAGAGTCGGCCTGGTTGACCGCTGGCTCACGACAACGGGGACGGGACGTAGCGCGTTGGGTCAAACGCGCCGCCCACCACGGATTTGTCGATTTTAACCACGTGTTTCGGCCCTGGGGCCCGGGTGTGGGCAATACCGATGTGGGCGCAGCGCTTGCCCGTTGCGTCTTACCTGCACCTGCGGATATGACGGCAAACCTGCGTGTGGCCTGGGATGACGCCTTGATTCTGCGCGTAAACGATGAGGTTTTCGATCTGGGTCACCACTCCGCTTTTCGAGCCCAGAGCATTCCGGTGACGCTTCAGGCAGGCGCCAATTCCATCGTGCTCAAGCTCAGTAACGACCAGGGCTCCAATCATGGCGGCTGGGCGTTTGCTTTCCAGGCCACAATAGCCGATGGAGCCGTTCTGGTCCCCCAGGCTGCGGGTTAAAAAGTAGGCTTCCATCTTTGTGGACACATAGCAAGTTTGTAGCAAGTGCAGGCTTCGTCACGCTGGAAGTTCTGAAACGCTATGTCGAGAATCAAAAAGGTGTGTGATGGACTATATCACGTATAAATACAAGCTGTATAGTCGTTGTGACCGCAATGTGTATCTCCATCGTGATATAGACGCCTTTGCCGAAGTGTATAATCACTTCATCGCCTTTCACAAGCGATTCTACGGTCTATACGGAAAATATCCGAGTAAAGGGAAACTTGAGCGTCATCTGACGAAGCTGAAAAAGACGGTGCGTTTTTCGCATTGGTGTTCGTTGCCGTCCCAAGCCTTGCAGAATGTGATAGAACGTATTGACGACGGCTATCAGCTTTTCTTTGAGAAACACAACAGACGTACGCCGACGTTTCGTAGTCGGTTTCGGTATCAGTCCTATACGTTAAAACAGACTGGCTACAAGTTTCTTGAAGGTAACAAAATTCAAATCGGTTTCGGCATTCGTGGTAAGACAAAGCGTATTTTTCGGTATCACAAGAGTAGAAACTTTGATGTAGATAGTGTTAAGACGGTCACGGTCATCCGTGATCGTGTAGGTGATTTGTGGCTGTGTATCGTAGCGAAGGTGTTGAGTTTCAAGCAAAGCATCGCCAAGGCCGGTAAAACCGCAGGCTTTGACTTCGGCTTGAAAACATACTTGACGGCTTCAGACGGCACACGGATACAATCGCCTTTGTTTTTCAAGCGCAATTCAAGGGCTATCCGTAAGGCCAGCCGTGCGTTGTCTCGCAAGGAAAAGGACAGCAACAACCGTCACAGGGACAGGGTTCACCATGCGCGTGTACATCGGCGTGTTGTGAATCAACGGCGGGCATATCATTGGTCACTTGCTCATCACCTTTGCCGTCAGTATGATTTTCTATGTTTTGAGACGTTGAATATCAAGGCCATGCAAAGACTATGGGGCAAGAAGATCAACGACCTCGGCTTTTCGGACTTCTTGACTATCGTTGAGTATGTTGCCAAAAAGACAGGCACGGGGTTCAAACAGTTAGATATGTGGGAAAAAACCTCCAAGACCTGCTCTGCTTGCGATACGGTCAAAGACAACCTTGAATTGCGAGAAAGAACCTTTCGTTGTGAGTGCGGTCATGTCAGGAATAGAGACCACAACGCAGCGATAAACATTCACAGGTGGGGACGTCCACCTCCGGCGGAGGCAGCGTAAGACGAGGCGATCAGGATACTTAAAACTATCCTGTGACCCTCGCAACTGCTGTTGATTCCACAATCCCTCGCTGAAGCAACAAGAATCCCTTTCCTATGCTTCAGCTTTGGGAGTACGTCAAGATTTATCCGCATTTTAGTGAATTTTGGAGGCTTAAAACAACACCCACAAGATGTAGAGGACTACCGCTGTGCCTGCCAGTGCGCCGCCATAACAGAGAAAGGGCAGGATCTTGGCGAGGCTGTGCAATCCGATTTCGGCGAGGGTGAAGCGGATTCGGTGAGCCGCGTGGTAGAGGGGGAAGATGAGCAGAACACAGAGGTAGAGTTTGACTAACGGATTTTGGAGCAGTGCTGTTATTCGCTCGTAAGACAGAAGTTCGGGGTCTATAAGCCCCAGTGGAACAGCCAGACCACATAAAAAAATGTGGATAGGTATGAGGAGTGCGGCAATAACACCGCCTTGTGAGAACATGCCCCACCAGAAGGGTTCGCTTTTGTGTTCTTTGTAATTCACAGCGATATCCTCGGTCTAAAGAGTTAGGAATAGGTAGGCGATGACAAGTGTCGCAACAACCCACGCGCCATAAGATCCCAGTGCGACAAAAATGGGTGGCAGAGTCTTTTTGCCAATTTTAACGAGTCCAGGTCCAGCGGCCTGCATTTTGGTCGTTAGCCCCAACCAGGTCCAGCTGTGGTACAGGGCGAAGAGCAGGGCGATGACAAAAAAGACAATAAAGGGACCCGATCTGAGAGATTCTTGGAACGCAGCGTGTGCATCTGGCCCTTTTGTCAAAAGAAAAAGTTCGTAGATAAAGAGCACAACATACAGGCCGACGAATACACTTGTAAGTTCGCGGATCAAGAACATGAAATATCTGCGATTGAAATGTCCGCGGTCGCGGAGCCACCAGGCTTTGGATATGGGGCGCGTATAGGTTTTGGTCGTTTCGGAGTCGAGCATCATGTTTTATTTCCCCAGGGCATGACAAGCGATTTGAAACGGTTGGTTGTGGTTGCCACTTTGGTCTGTTGAATAGCTTCTGCGGGATCGACGTGTTTGGGACAAACGACGGAGCATTCACCGATATATGTGCATTCCCAGATGCCTTCTTTGCTGGCAATGACGTGTTGACGCTGTTGATTGCCTTCATCTCGGGAATCGAGGTTGTATCGGTGGCCCAGGGCAATTGCGGCCGGACCGACGAAGTCGTGTTCGAGGCCATAGACTGGGCAGGCCGCGTAACAGAGCATGCAGTTGATGCACTGGCTGAATTGCTTGTAATCTTTGAGCTGGTCCGGCGTCTGGAGGTATTCTCCCTCGGATAAGGATTTTTCTTTTTCTCGAATGATCCAGGGTTTGACCGCTTTGAGTTTGTCCATAAAGTCGGTCATGTCGATGACGAGATCGCGCACAATGGGGAAGTTGACCAGGGGTTCCACGCGCACTTCGTTGGGATAGTAGTCGCGCAACATCGCGGCGCAGGTGAGTTTGGGTTCTCCATTGACCATCATGCCGCAACTGCCGCACACACCCATCCGACAAGACCAGCGGAATGAAAGCGTGCCATCGATATAGTCTTTGATGTGGTTGAGCGCGTCAAGAACGACCCAGTCGTCGCGAAATTCAACCTCGTAAATCTGCTCGGTTGGCGCGTCTTCTTCTTCCGGACGATAGCGCAACACCGTGATTTTGATGGTTCTGAGATCGCTCATAAATTTTCCTTTAATAGGTTCGTTCTTCCGGTTCCCAGCGGGTGAGTGTTACGGGCAGGTACTCGATGCGGGGGTCGCCATCGGTTTGATAGGCCAATGAGTGTTTGAGGAAGTTTTCGTCGTCGCGTTCTTCATAGTCCGATCGCGCGTGAGAGCCTCGAGATTCGCGCCGCAAGAGAGCCGAGTGTGCGAGTCCTTCGGCAACATCGAGCATGTAACCCAGTTCGAGGGCATTGACGAGATCGGTATTGAAGACGCGCGAGTGGTCGTCTATGCCGATATTTTTATAGCGTTCTTTTAGGGTGCGGATGGTGTCACATGTGGTTTTGAGCGCGTCTTCGGTTCGGAAAATGCCCGCGCCTTCTTCCATGGTTTTGCGGAGATCATCGCGTATGTGGGCCACGCGCTCTTTGCCGTTGTTGCCAAAGAATTGGGTTTCAATGCGTTTTTGCTCGTCTTGCGCCATTTTGACCATCGAGGCCGAATCTGCAAAGTCTGTGTCGGCGGCGTGTTGCGCGGCTACCTGGCCGGCGCGTGCGCCAAAGACGAGGCATTCGGTAAGTGAGTTGGATCCCAGGCGATTGGCCCCGTTGAGGCTGACACAAGCCGCTTCGCCAGCGGCATAAAGACCAGAGATGGGCGTTGCTCCATGGATATCGGTATGTACGCCGCCCATGCAGTAGTGGACGACTGGACGCACGGGAATGGGTTCGTGAACAGGATCTATACCGACGTAATTGCGGGTGAGTTCGCGCACAAAGGGCAGTTTTTCGTCGATGACTTTTTCACCCAGGTGCCGAAGGTCGAGGTGAACGTAGCTGCCATCGGGACCTTCAAAGACATTGCCTTGTCGCTGTTCGTGAATAAAGGAGCGAGATAAGATATCGCGCGGACCGAGTTCCATTTTGCCGGGCACGTATTCGCTGAGGTAGCGTTCGCCTTTGCTGTTGAAGAGATGGCCGCCTTCGCCCCGCGAGGCTTCGGTTATTAAGATGCCGGTGCCGGGCAGGCCCGTGGGGTGATATTGTACAAATTCGAGGTCTTTTAGAGGACAGCCAATGCGATAGGCAAGAGCCATTCCGTCGCCGTTTTTGATGGAGGCATTGGTGGTAAATGGAAAAATTTTGCCCGCACCACCCGTGCATATAATGACAGATTTTGCGCCAATGGCGTGAATGGCCCCAGATCGGATGTTGAGGGCAGTGACGCCGCATACCCTGCCATCTTCGACGAGCAAAGAGGTGACAAACCATTCGTCGTATCGGGTAATGGCGTCGTATTTGAGAGATGTTTGAAAGAGGGCGTGCAGCATGTGGAAGCCGGTTTTGTCGGCGGCATAGAGCGTGCGTTTGACACTCATGCCACCAAATGCGCGAACGCTTACGCGGCCGTCTTCGTCGCGGCTCCAGGGGCACCCCCAGTGTTCTAATTGGATGACTTCATCAACGGCTTCTTTGACAAAGGCTTCTACCACATCCTGGTCGCCTAAGTAGTCGCTGCCTTTAATGGTGTCGTAAGCATGCAGATCCAGGTTGTCATCTTCGCGCATGACCGCTGCAGTGCCGCCTTCGGCAGAGACGGTGTGACTTCGCATGGGATAGACTTTGGAGACCACGCCAATATCTGCGCCACGATACATTTCAGATGCGGCGATTGCAGCGCGCAGGCCCGCACCCCCTCCACCTACTAAGAGCACGTCGTGTTTGGGGATGTTCATAAATACCTCGTTTAACTGTGATTGATAATGAATAAGGATAATTATAACTTGTTCTTCTTGTTTCGTCAATTGGAAAATTGGGCCAAAAATTGGTGTGCGATAAGCACAGGCAGGCATTTTTCCAGATAGTCTAAAGTTCTTGCACGATGATGCTGAGCAGGAAAATTTCGGCTGTGACTCTTACGGCAGTTGTACCCGTATTGCGAAAAATGATGTAGTAGGTGTCACTGTCATCTATGGGTAAGCGAAAGGTTTCTCCCGATGTTTCGCCCGGACTGTAGAGCACGACAGGCGTGCCCCCTTCTTGCCAGATTTGATACTCGGATTCGCCCATGACAGCCATCTGAACAGTGCCGTTTTCAACGCTAAATTTGCCCTGGAGGATGACGGCTTGTTGTATATCTGTGTCAACGGTAAAGCTAAAGTCTTCAAGTGATCCGCCCGGCAGATCAAATGATTGATCTACGACGGGTTGGCCCGAATCGGCGGGATTGTCGTCACCGCATGCGGCAATTGCAAACATCAGACACAAAACAGGTATAATTTTGTTCATAGTTTCCCTCTTTCCCGACAAATGTAAACGGTTGTGGTGTCCCGTGTAAGACGTTTTAGGATAAAGCGAGGTTCCATACAGGGATTGCGAAACAATGACGATGATCGGGGCGGTTTACATCTGATTTTTCGTCTTTTAAGTCAGTTCGTTTTGAAAAAATTCGATGATCTCGTCGTCGGGGCCTTTGCAAAAGGCAATGCGTACAGGGGTTTTGTGGGGTTCGCTGGGGATTTCGACGTCTTTGGGTTCTACGGTGATTTGGGCACCGGCTGCTCTGGCGCGTTCAATGGCTGCGTCGCAATCGCTGGTGCGCAATGCAAAGTGAATAATGGATCCTTGCGGTTTGGGTTCATCTGTGCCATTGGCAAAAATTTCGAGGTAATTTCCGTCTCCAGTGTCGAGCATGATGGCGCGTCTTTTGCCTTCACCCCAGGTGATTTTTTTTTCACATCCCAAGGCTTCGGTATAAAATTTCACGGATGCTTCAAAGTCGTGGGCGCGAATTGCAACATGGTGAAAGCCCCCACCCCCAATGGTTTTGTTTTGTGACATGACCTGCTCCTCTTTTTTGTTGATTATTGTTTGAATTATCGCAAAGATAGGTTAAGATAAAAATTTCGCAAGCAGATTGATGTTAGACCGTTGTCAGAATGGCGAAAACACCATTTCTATTGGAGGGATGTTATGGACCGTCTCAAAATTGCACTTGTGGGTGCCGGGCGTCGCGGCGCGGGGTCGCATTTGCCTGTGATTGTGCAGTTGGCAGATGTTTTTGACTTTGTCGCCATTTGCGATAAGGATGAGGAAACAGTCCAAAGTTTGGCCGCAGAACACGGGGTGACGGCTTATACGAGTGTGCGCGACCTGGTCGATAACGAAGATATCGATATTGCCGATGTGGTGGTGCCCGGCGTGGCTCACCATGCGATTTGCTGTTTTTTAGCGCAAGCGGGTGTGCATCAGGTTGTGGAGACGCCTATTGCAATGACCCGACCTGCAGCGGATTTGATGATTCGGGCAGCGCGAGATGCGGGTGTTTATCTGGAGGTTGCCGAGAATTATTATCGCGCGCCGATTGAGCGATTGAAGAAACAGGTGCTCGTGTCGAATGTTATCGGTGAGATCAGCCGAATCTATCGGATATGCCACGAGGGCGGGTATCACGGCATGAGTTTGTTGCGCGTGTTGGCCGGTGGCAATCCCAAGCAGGTGATTGGGTTGAGCCATACAACGCCCGTGGTTCCGCATATAGATCGTATGAAACGGCATCACGAGCGCGAACGTTGGAGTTTGAGTTTTTTGGAATTTGACAATGATGTGGCCGCGCTTATGGTGTATTCCAATGTGATTCACGCGCGTTCATTGGGGCGCAAGCGAGCGGGTATGGATGAGATTGACGGGACAGCGGGTAGTATTGTAGATGGCAATGTATATGTTGTGCCAAAGGATGAATTGGAAACTGGGGCACAGGGTGTGGCTTATGAACCCGTGCGCGTGAGGGAAACAGTGAATGGAGTAGATGTGTTGCGCGAGATTCGCTATGAACTGCCCGATGGCGCGATTGCGTGGGAGAATCCTTATGCAAACTACGCTTTGAGTGAAGGGCAAGTGGCCGTGGCCGATGAGTTGTTGAGTATTGCCAATGCTGTTCGAGAAGATCGCGAGCCGGATTACGGTGCTGCGCTGGGTCGATTGGATCAGGAGATGAGTCTCGCGGTGAATGCGTCGATTGAGGCCAACCGAGAGACGATTGTGTTTCCGCTGCCCGACGAGACAGAGGTAGAGCGCAATATCCATCGCGGATTTGAAGAGCGATTTTTGTGTGCATGGGACGATGTGGAGACTCTAGTGGATGTGTTTTATCCGAGGAGTTAGGTTTTTTCGCGGGGGTGTGATGGAAAAACCCATTGTTGTCTATGATGGCGAATGTCGTTTTTGTATCTGGAGTGTTCGCCGCATAAAAAAGAAGGACAAACGCAGCCAGTTTGATTATTTGCCCCGGCAGACGCAGGGGATTGAAGACCATTTTCCGAAGTTGGCGTCGTCGGATTTCAATACGGGTATGCGCCTGGTGGTGGGGAAAGAGAATATTTATGTGGGTGCGGATGCCGTGTACCAAATCTATCGCAGGCTGCCGCCTTTCCATAAGTTTGCATGGTTGTATCGCGTGCCGGTTTTGCATCTCGTTTTTCGGGCGGGGTACGCACTGATTGCGCGGTATCGCCACCTTTCAGGTCGCGTGGCGTGCGATACGGGTACATGTGAGTTGTCTTATGGGGAGCGTGTGGCAGAGTCAAAAGAAAATCAAACGGTTTGACAGGGATTGTTGAAGTCGTTATTTTTTTTGATGACACATTCTGGTTCCATTTGGACGACGCCGGATGTACCTTCCGGCTTCCGATAGAGGGGTGTTCCAACGCCCTTCCGGGCCATCTCAAGGAGGATTCCATTGTCGAGTCCGATCCAATCCGGCGAGCCATTCGGAGAAGAGACCACCCAAGAGATCATCGACCGCTTCCACAGGGACGGTTTCGTGCACATCCCCGGCGTGCTCGAAGCAGGTGAAATGCAGGTGCTGCGAGACCGAACGGATGCGCTTCTTGACGATCCTCTGCTTGCGGAAGAGGAAGACCTCGGCTTGCACGACCGCCGCTACGTGCAAATGTACGGCGAGGGGGATCGAAGGCGGTCGTTTATCCTGCGGAACACGATCGCGCTGGACGGGATCTTCAGGGAGATGCTTCTTCGGGAACCGATCCTGAGCCTTGCCGAGGCGATCGTCGGACCCAATTGCCGGTTCTGTGGACAGAACGTGCTGCGAAACCAGTCCGGCGTGGCGATCGAAAGGTGGCACGTGGATGGCGCGGTCCACTTTCCCGTCCCGGAGAGCGTGCCCCGCCACAACCCCCGGATTCGACCGCCGGTGCTCTGGATTACCGTGCAAATGGCGCTGAGCGATATCGAGCGGATCGAACACGGTCCCACACAGTACGTCCCCGGAAGCCACCTTTCAGGCAAGGATCCGAACAGTCAGGAGAATCCGGAGTTCGAGGGGCAAGGTCCTGTATCCGTTTTCTGCAAGGCGGGGGACATCTACGTGCAGGATCCGCAGTGCTGGCACCGGGGGGCGCCGAACAGGTCCGATCGCACGCGGTACCTGATGCAGTCGCAGTACGCGGTCGACTGGGCGTTCCGGCGGTTCGGGTGGATGAACCGAGTGCCCATTCCCGAAGATGCGCGGGTGTCTGCCAGCGATCGCCTGCTTCAATTGCTCGGCGGCCGCCATCCAGAAGAGGGATAGCGCTGCTCGGGTTCGGGACTACAAGTTGAGCCGGTCAGCAAAGGCCAGCTTTGCCTCTGCCTGCGTTGCGATTGGCTCGAGTTGCTTCTGACTGACCCGCGTTTCCTGAATCCTCTCACAGGTTGTTTCTTCCTCATTTTGCTTCTCACGTTCAGTCCACGATTCTCCCCATTCGGATGTACATCTTTGGAGGTTCCCCATGATCAAAGTAGCTGCCTGGTGTCAAGACCCGTCCGACGCGACGTTGCGCCAGCTGACCCAACTGGGCGTCGATTGCGTTGATGCCTTGCCATTGCTGACCGATGACCGTGGCGTCTTTGATCTGGACGAGGCACTGAAAATGAAGAAACGGGTTCATTCCTGGGGCCTGCAGGTGAATCGCATCAGTTTGCCCGGCCTATCGAAGCGGTTCATGGACGAAGAGGATGGCGCTGAGGAGGAGCTCGACGTCGCGTGCGAGTCGGTTCGAGTCCTTGGCGAGGCAGGCTATCCTCTCGGACGGGTGCACTTCGACTATTCCACGGATCCTTGGATGATTGGACGCTATCGGACATCGCACCGCGGCGGATACCTTGCTCGAGGGGACAGTCTGTCACTCGCAAAAGGAGATGAGCCGCCGGCCATGGCAGTGCGGGAGCAGCGCTGGGAGCGCGTCTGTGGGGCTTACGAACGGCTCGTGCCCGTCGCGGAAGCCGCAGGCGTCAGACTGATGATGCATCCCTCCGACCCTCCGACGCAGGATGCGCTCTTCAGCGGGCTGGGATTCCACCGGGTGATCGATGCTTTTCCGAACCCGTGTGTCGGCTACCTCTACTGTTGCGGGACACGCGCGGAGGCCGGAGGACTTCCACTCGTCCTGGACGAGATTCACAACTATGGTCGAAAGGGACGTCTCTTCGAGATTCACTTTCGAAACGTGCGGGCGAGCTTTGCAACCGCCGGTGCGTTCGAGGAGGTCCTGCTTGACGATGGGGACATGAACATGTTCAAGATCCTGCGCGAGTTGAAGCGGGTGGGTTACGACGGCTGCCTGAACCCCGACCACTATCCGACGCTCGAAGGGGATGGGCCTGCTGGCAACACCCACGCGCTCGCCTACTCAATTGGGTATATCAAAGCCTTGTTGGCCGCCCTTGCGTGTGAGTAGGGATGTACAGGATGGATCGGAATCAGGCTCAGGCAGACTTTTCGTAGTTGGCATCGACAACAGGAAGGGGTACCTCATGACCGCTACAGTCCAAGTCGGGAGCCGGAAGCAGCTTTTCATCGACGCGCGCTTCTTTGATCGGGCCTCCGGCGTCAACCTCCGTATGAACCCGCCTTTGCAGTCCCCCGAGCCGGTGCTCCGGGCGGACAAGCCGTGGGAGAAGCTCGGGATTGGGGGGTACAACACGGTGATCCGAGAAGGGGAGCGGCACTTCCGGCTCTGGTACGGCGCACAGATGAAATCGGGAGGTCCGCAGGAAGGGGCGGTCCGTCTCTGCTATGCGGAGTCCGAAGACGGGGTCTCTTGGCAGAAGCCGGAGATGCACCTCGTCCCGTTCCAGGGCAGCACCGCCAACAACATCGTCGCCCCGCTGGATGAGCGTCAGAGCATGCAGGGCGCGACGGTTTACATAGACGAACGCGCGCCCGCCGATTCGCGCTACCGGCTCTGGTCGAAGTACCAGCCCAGGGATGATGAGATCGAGGCCGGTGTTCAGCCGGGGCTCTGGGCCATGCATTCACCCGACGGGATCCATTGGACGTATGATGAGGGCCAGCCGAATCCGCCCAACCAGATGTGCGACACCCAGAATGTCTTCTTCTGGGATGACAGCCTGGACCTCTACGTCGGCTATACGCGGGTGCACGAGACCCAGCGACGGGACGAGGCGGCGGAAATGAAGCTCGGAAAGCGGTATCGGTCCGTTGGCCGGATCACGTCGCCCGACTTCAAGACCTGGTCGCAGTCCACGCTGATCGCCCTGGAAGGGGATGCGCTGGACCTGGAAGCCCCTCTGCCTCCCCGGTCGATGGACAGACCGCAGGTCGACTACTACACGAACGCGGTTTACAAGCATCCCGAAGCGGATGATGCGTACTTCATGATGCCCGCCGCTTACTACCACTGGGAAGCGTCCGATTTCCCGGCCACGATGGATGTCCGGCTCCTCACGAGCCGTGACGGGGTCATATGGTCGCGTCAGGGAGACCGGGAGCCGTTCATCCGCCGGGGGCTGGATGGGGGGCCATCGGGTGGCATGGTGATGGCCAATGTCTGGCCCGTGCTTACCGAGACCGAGATGTGGATCTACTATTCGGGCCGGGGAGGGCGGCACAATGATGAGGCGCCCGACGGTTGGAACACCGGTCTGTTCCGGGCGATCCTGAGGCGGGACGGTTTCGTCTCGGCGGATGCGTCTCTCTCTGGCGGAGAGTTTGTGACACCGCCGCTGGCGTTCGACGGCCAGGCGCTCGAGCTGAATGTGGACTGTGGCGGGGGCGGCTGGCTGCTGGTCGAGCTGCAGGACGAGGAGGGGCGCCCCGTGGAAGGCTACACGCTGAAGACGTGCGAGACGATTGTCGCCAACGCAATCAAGGCAGGCGTGTCGTGGCAGGGGTCCGGCCGCCGGATCCCCACGGATCGGGGGCCGTTGCGGCTTCGCGTCGTGATGCGGTCGGCAAAGCTCTACTCGTTCCGGTTCGTGAGCTGACGCCTGCTGCAGTGGTAAAAAAAAAGAAGATCAAACAGCTTGACTTGAGTTGTTGAAGTCGTTATTTTTGTCGGCAATATATCACGGGAGTTTGTTATGACTATGCACGATCACATTTTGACTGATGCGACGCCCGATAGGGTGCTGGCTCCCCGTGTGTCTGAAACCGTCCGTGGTTGGTGGTCCGCTGTGTGGGTTTGCTGACGGTTTTTTTGTGTTTTGAAAAATTTGACCGCCGTCGGTTTTTTGACGGCGGTTTTTTTTGTGGGAAGTATGCGATGTTTTTGAATGCGATGACAGAACTATTTCATATTGGTGGACGCTGGTGGTGGACAGGCGCAATGGGAGATGTATGTCCACCACCGGATATCTGGCGATCTTTGTTTGCACCGCGCGCTACCGGAAGGTGGCGCGCTTTTTTTTTATGGATTTTTAATAACTACAGAAAGGACATTAGACATGAGTCGCACTATTGTTTTAACGGGTGATCGCCCGACGGGTAGAATGCATTTGGGGCATTATGTCGGGTCGTTGAAGAATCGGTTTGAGATGCAGGATGAGTTCCAGTGTTTTTTTATGATTGCCGATTATCAGGCGCTGACGACGCATCGGGATCGGACAGAGGATCTGGAGCATCACGTCAGAGAAATGGTGCTGGATTATCTGGCGGCGGGTTTTGATCCCGAAAAAAGTGTGTGTTTTTTGCAATCGCAGGTGCCACAACTGGCAGAGTTAACCATGATTTTTTCCAATTTGGTGACGTTGCCGCGTTTGCTTCGCAATCCAACAGTCAAGGAAGAGATGGGTAAGATGGGGTTGGGGAATCGGGTGCCTTACGGTTTTGTGGGGTATCCGGTGTCTCAGGCGGCGGATATTTTGCTTTTCCGTCCGCAATATGTGCCGGTGGGTCCAGATCAAAGACCCCATATTGAGCTGGCGCAGGAAGTGGCTGCGCGATTTAATCGGATTTATGGCGAGGTGTTTCCCATTCCCAATGGCGTTTATGGTACGCGCTTGAAGGGCACGGATGGTCAGAACAAAATTATGACGCCGTTTCGGATACGCCGCAAAGGTTTTGAAGAACAGCTCGATTTGGTGCGCGATATTTTGAATCTGGGCGGTTCAAGGGCGCGTATTGAAGGACAACGCACGCTGGAACACGTCAAGGAGGTGATGGGGATGGAGTATAAGTCGTTGATGGGATGAGGGGAAGTTATTTTTTAATTTTGAGTTGAGCGTAGATGGCTTCCCAGCGTTCGGGATGGCTTTCGTGGGTGTTGAGGGGGTGGAAGCCCGCGTCGAGATAGGTTTTGATGGCCGGTAGGCGCCAGTCATCTGTTTTAAGATGTGCTGTTTGGTAGCCCAGAGCTTTTAGGCGATGGAGGACGAGGGCGTTGAGCAGGTGCCCGAGTCCTTTGCCGCGGTGATCTGCATGCGCGGCGACCATGTGAACTTCGCCTGTTTCCGGCGATTGAGCGGGTGTTTTCCAAGCACACGCACTGGCTATCGGGGCGTCGTTATGGGTGATGAAAAAGAGATTTTCTGCCTGGAAACGGGGATCGCGGATCAATTGCGTGCGGCATTTCTCTGTTGTCCAGTTGTTGCCTACATTGCCTTCCATGATGCGACACCATGCGGTTTCGTCGCCTGAACAATAGGTGCGTGTGGTATAACCGGTAATTTTCTGAATTTCGGGCAGGTTGTTGAGGTGATCGCGAAACATTTCGAGTTGCGGCAGGTGTTCGATAGGAGGAGCGAATAGTTTTTTGAGCCAGTTGAACATATGTTTTCCATTTTTCAATGCGCTTCCAGCCAGGTATTTCCCATGCCCATTTCCACCACAATTGGCACGGACATTGGCAGGGCATTTTTCATCGCGTCTTCGATTAGGGGCATCGCGATATCGGCTTCGTCTTTGTGCATGTCAAAGACGAGTTCGTCGTGTACTTGTAGTAACATGCGCGTTTTTAAGTCCCTTTCAAACAAGGCATCCTGGACGCGGCGCATGGCAATTTTTATCATGTCGGCTGCTGTGCCCTGAATCCGCGAGTTAATTGCGTTGCGCTCGGCACCCTTGCGCGTGGTGGCATTGCGCGAGTGAATATCCCGCAAATATCGCCTGCGTCCCGTCATGGTTTCCACATACCCGTGTTCTCGCGCAAAAGCGATGGTTTCGTCCATATACTTTTGGGCACCGGGGAATTGCTCAAAATATTGCTCGATCAATTTACCGGCTTCAAATCGCGGAATATTCAGGCGTTGCGCCAGGCCAAAGGCCGAAATTCCATAAATAATGCCAAAATTCACGGTTTTTGCCTGCCGACGCATGTCGTCGGTTACATCGCGTTCTTCCAATCCGTAAATTTTCATTGCGGTTGCCGCGTGAATATCCAGTCCTTCTCGAAATGCCCTGTGCATCTCTTCATCTCGACTCAGTTCGGCCGCTACGCGCAATTCAATTTGCGAATAGTCTGCTGACAAGAGCGTGTAATTTTCATTGCGAGGTACAAAGGCTTTGCGAATTTCGCGTCCCTTTTCCGTGCGAATGGGAATATTTTGCAGATTCGGTCCGTGCGATTGCAACCGCCCGGTGGCCGTGACGGCCTGCTCGTAGTGCGTGTGGATGCGCCCGGTATTTTTAAATACGGTTCCCGGCAACATATCCAGATAGGTGGATTTCAGTTTTGAATATGTTCGATACATTAAAATCTGTTCCACAATATTGTGTTTATGCACCAATCGTTGTAAGATAGATTCCCCTGTTTGATACTGCTTTGTTCTGGCTGTTCGCCGCGCATTGGGGTCCAGTTTTAATTTTTCAAATAGGATATCGCCCAATTGTTTGGGTGAGTTCAGGTTAAATGTTTCACCAGCGAGGTCGTAAATACGCTGTCGGATGGCGACTAATTCATCTTTCAGATCTTCCGAAAGTACCTCAATAACAGATGTTTCCATACGAATGCCTTCGTACTCCATTTGTGCCAGTACAGATACCAGCGGGCATTCTATGTCTTCAAATACGCGCGTCTGTCCCATTTCTTTGATTTTGGGACGCAGAGCTTCGGACAGTTGCAAGGTGATGTCCGCATCTTCGGCTGCGTATTCCGCTACTTTGTCTAGGGGGACTTCGCGCAGGGTTTTTTGTTTTTTGCCCTTTTCTTTTTCGCCAATTAAAGACTCAATTTTAATGGGTTCGTAACCCAATAATGCCAGCGATAGGGAATCCATACTGCGACGCATTTCGGGTGCGGTCACATAAGCGGCGAGCATGGTATCAAAAACCGGTCCCTGCGCCCAGACGCCTTGCCACAATAATACGGCGAGGTCAAATTTGAGATTGTGTCCGATTTTCTCGGTGTTCGGATTTTCCAAAATTCCGCGGAATTCTTCCAATACCGCCTTATTTTCTTCCGGGTCTTCTGGCATTGCCACGTAATATCCCGTGTGCGGTTGAACTGAAAACGCAAGGCCGAGTAGCTCACATGTTCTCGGATTTAGCCCCGTTGTTTCTGTATCAATACAAAATGCCTTTTGCTGTTTTAATTTTTTGATCAATGCTGTGCGCTTTTCCGGCGTATCTACCAGATGATACTCGTGTTCGACATTCGCAATAGTTTTGTGTTTTGATACGCCTACTATCTCTGTCTCATCGCCGAAGAGCGAGGTCTGTTGTGGCTGTGCGTTAAACTCATTTCCAAATAACCGTTTGCCCAGTGTGCTGAATTCCAATTCTGCAAACAGGGTTTTCAATTTTTGTTCGTCTCGTTTTTTTACCGCGAGATCCTCCAATCCAAGATCCAACGGCACGTTGAGATGGATGGTGACCAATTCCTTTGATAGCAGGGCCTGTTCTCGATATGTCTCCACATTTTCTTTTTGTTTGCCTTTTAATTCATCTACGTGATCCAACAATCCCTCCACACTGCCGTATTGCGCGATCAATTTTTGTGCGGTTTTTGGTCCAATGCCCGGCACGCCTGGCACATTGTCACTGGTATCGCCCATTAGCCCCAGCATGTCGATTACTTGATCCACGCGCTCGATTTCCCATTGTTTTAGTACCTCTGGCATATCCAGGATCTCAGCGCCATCGCCCGTGCGTCCGGGTTTGCTGATGAATGTTTTGTTTGAGACGAGTTGCGCGTAGTCTTTATCGGGGGTTACCATGTATGTTATAAATCCGGACTTTTCAGCCTCTTTTGCGAGTGTGCCGATTACGTCGTCGGCTTCATAGCCGGGTTTGCGGATGACAGGTACATTGAACGCTTCACACATCTGGTCGATGTAGGGCAGCGCACCACTTATGTCTTCGGGCATTTTTTCCCGTTGTGCCTTGTATTCTTCGTATATCTCGTCCCGAAACGTCGGTTCTGGCGTGTCAAAGACCACGGCCAAATGCGAGGGCTTTGTGTTGCCCAAAATATCCAATAAGGTATTCGCAAAAACGAATAACGTCGAGGTGTTCAGCCCTTTCGATGTCATCCGCGGATTGCGTATCATCGCAAAATGCCCGCGATAGACCAGTGCCATACCGTCTAATAAATACAGGGTTTTGTCTGCCATTTCTGATCCTTTCAGCGCGGGTCAATGCGATTCTTCAACCCGCAAAAATGCACCGCGATCCCAGTACTGTTTTTTTGTTATCACACCCGTCGAATCCCAATATGTCCAGATCCCGTCGGGTTCTCCTTCTATGTAGGTCACTTCTTTTTCTTTTATTCCGTTTGCATACCACCAGGTCGAAAGACCGTGCCGCCCACCATTTTCCCACGTTCCCGTGTTCTTTTGCTGTCCATTTTTGTACCATTCTGCTACTATGCCTTCGGGTTTGCCGTTGACCCAGTCCATTTCTCCTTGTTTTTCGCCATTTTCATACCAGTGTGTCCAAATGCCTACTTTTATGTCGTGTTCGTATTTGCCAACCGAACGCTGGCGACCACTTTCGTAAAATGACCGATACACCCCGTGTCTGAGATACCGTTTGTGACCGTCATCCCAATAGACGTGGTATTCTTCGTGTCCATCTTTTACCAATTGTACATCGGGTCCACATGCAAATAGCGCGAGATAAAGCGCGATGATTCCCAGTTGACGCCACATGTTTTTACCTGATTTTTGAAGATAGTTTGGAGGGAGACTCAAAATGTGTCGGTTGCTTTGATTCTTTAATTATCTGTAGGAGTGATTCGATGTCCTCATGCGTGACATAGGGCGGTTTTTCCATTGCTTTAATAATGCGTTGCGCAGTCGGATTTTTTTCTTTGCTCCGGCGATGATTTCTTCTCCTTGGCTTTCCAGGTTAGAAATTCGAGGTAGTCTTTCAGTTGTTCCGTTTCTCGATCAGGAAGCCCATCCACACCCCTACGATTCAGATCGCGAATGTAGCCCTTTAAGTCTCCTTCCAGGTAAGTGGCACTCAGTCGGTCAAATGCATCGAATTTAATTCACAGATGTCTTGCTTTTCATTTTTACCGTTTGCTGATGCTTTCGCAGCAACTCGGTACGTTCTAGCCAGAACGCTAGTTGTTCTTTGAGTGTCATGTTTGCTACTTGATTGTAGATTCGTTCTGCGCCACGGCGTTTCATCTCAACGCAATCAAATGTCTTCTTCGTCTTCATAGTTGATCGCCTCCTGAGGGGAATGGATCGCTCTATTTAAGTATCCAGAAATCGAATGCACCACCAAAAACGGATGTATCCGCATATACACTCAAAATCTTTGAATTCAATTTTCATCCTTTCAATCATTCAGCGATTTTCCAAGGATCAATCTATAATCACCTTTCTGAAGGTTAGCGATACCCTTAGTTTCCGGGCTACCTTGTGGCCGCCATCCCACTCATCCGATTTTCTGGCGGCAATCCCGTGCAACCATTCATATCTCGCTTTATTGCTCAGGACGACAATACTTTTTGGCGCAAGCCAAACCGAGACCTTTTTTTTCTTATCAAATTTGTTTGTGAAATCCATAAAACAGCCCGACCCCAAACTCAAAGAAACAATCTTTTTATCAAAACAAGGTTCACAATCAATATGATTTGAGATCCCTTGCCCAGGTTCGTATTCATTTACAATCACCTGATCAGCGACTTCTGGCATGTGTCCATCTGCACATAATTTTTCAGCCAACTCTTCCAACCACTTAGGCAATTTACCAATATGCATATCACGGACTATCTTCCGCGCTTTGTAGTCGTACTTATACCCGTAATGCTGAACCCGCCGTTTCAGATCGTTGAGCCACGGCTGTTTGTCAATCTGTTTGAGTAGCTGATCATGTTCGATTTCATTGATATAGTCTTTTTTGTAATCAAGCCCGGCGATTGCATCAATCGCCTCCTGATTGCTTGGAGGGGATAGAGATGGCTGGAGCGATATAGAGGGGAAGCTGAGTTGTTCTGACATGGTTAGATCTCCAATGGTCTAAAACGGTAATAGATCGTTGGAAAGGTTAAATGGATCGTCGTTGGATAGAATATCACAATAGACCTGGACCTTGTGGCGTGAATCATCTATTAAGCGATTATAACATAACTCGATATTTGATTCGGTTGCGCTGCTTGTAAACATCGACAGATTCTCTTTGAGAAATGTCCAATTATTATGTAAAGGTGAGTAGCATGGATTCTGATACACCATGCACATTTTGTGCTGATGATATTTTTCTACAATCTGGGTAAGGCACTCGGACAAGTCACTAATGTCTAATGTCCTGCTTGCGAGAAAGTAACAGAAGTTAAATATGATCTGTGTCCCATCACCTTTTTTTATGTAATAGTCCAATAAGGATATCAATTTATGGTAGTCATCGATTGCTTGAAAATTCCTGAAGAAAGATTCTCTATTTTTATTTGGTCCATATCGGTTGATTTCCTTTGCCTTATTGAGCATCGCTCGCGAACTGTCAATTCCTAAATAAGTGATGTTCTTGCGTCTTGCGGAAGCCCAAAACGCAATACCTGAAGTTAATGGACCGCAACCGAAGTCAATGAATACAACTCTATTGCTTACGGAGGTGAGGTACTGCGTGAAAATATGATAAGAAGAAAAAAGGTGCATAGGCATATAATGAACACAATAAAGGGTCACTTTATCTTTTGGCGAAAGCCCTTCCTGCCGTTCACTAAAATTGGCCCGTCCTTGATCTAGAATTTCCACTCTATGGTAATTGGAGTCTTTATTTTTTTTCAGGTTTATCCACGCGGTGGTGCGTGGATGATCTTCAAATGGTTGAACTGCCAGATCTTTAAACAAACCTCGTAGATTTTCAGTAGGTATATAGTAAGGGGAACTGTAATTGTCGAAACAGCGGATATAGGACATGTTTTGAGATCTCCAGAAGTTTGCGGATGGTCTTCTTTTGAATTTTGGCAATGCGTTCTTACAACTAAACCACTATCTCTAACAATTGAATCGTCATGGTGATTTCTTGACCAGCAAAGGGATGGTTGCCGTCTAATGTCACGGTTTGGGATGTTATTTCTTTTACAGATACCTCGATGGGGGTACCATTGGGGTCGGATTGTACTTCCATACGCATTCCCTTTTCGAGAAGTGCATCAGGAGGAAATTTCGATCGCGCAACTTCGATTACAAAGTCGGGATTATAAGGACCAAACGCATCTTCTGGGGATAGGATCACCGTGCGAGAATCGCCTTCTTCCAGGTCGTGTACAAGGCGCGTGAATATGTCTTTTACAGATTCGTCTCCTACTGTAAATTCAAATGGTTCATTCTCAGGTGTACCTTCGGCTACGGTTCCGTCTTCCAGGATTCCTTTGTAATAAATCAGAACGCGGTCGCCTATTTCTGCTCGTGCCATGATGACTCCTGTACATCACTAAAAAAGTGCGAGTTGCTGATCCGAATGCCTGGCGTCAGAAAAATATTGTGGTTCGTAATTCCTACTTTCCTTATAGGTGGCGTAAACGCAGTATTCAAAAAGCTCTTTTTTGCTGTTGCGTTTTCTGACTACTCTACTTCCTATGTTGGTGAATCCAAGATTTTTCAGGGAGTCTTCAAGCAGCTTTTCTGTGTGAACAGGTACCCCGTAGAAACTGGAATTGCCAACAATGTATGAAAGTACTGCGCCTTTCTTAAGGCTTTTTCGCAAATTTTGAAGGTGAAGGTGCATGTCATGGAAATATTTCCAGACATAGTTTGCCATCAGTAAAGCATTCTTTTCCTTTGTTTCCAAAATTTGCAGCACAACGGGCTTCAATGATTTTGGAAGTTCAAGTCCATTCGATTTCCAAGCTTGAAGCCTACTGGTTGCAACACCCCATGTTCCACCAATCGCTTTCCAATCCAATTCACCTGCTTCTCGAGCTGAGTCGAGAAATTTTGTCCAGTACATATAAGGACGAAGTTCACGAATATAACTGATGCGGTTTGGATAGGGCGGAGAGGTGATAACATAAGAATACTTCACGTCATCGATTGAAACGGGTTCTCTTGAATCCTCAAAATGCACCGATGCTGAGCCGGCAAGGTCTTTGCTAGCACTTTCGACTATTGCGTTTAATATTTTTTTGTATAAGACCTCAATCTGTTCAATTTCATAAGTTGTCACTTTGTCGTGGAAAGACATGGATACATGGTTGAATGCCGCCGAAGAAGTTTCAATGACCAGACGACAAAATGCTATCCATGCAAGGTTCGCAACACAATCCGCTCTGGGTTCTCCAAACTGATTCACAAGAGCTTTGCGGAGTGCTGCAAGTACTTTCAAAGTATGTTGGCACCACCACCGCGTAATATTGTGTATTTCGGGTATCCAGTTATCTTTGTTCGATATATCCTTGCAATTCGCAAGGACTTTATCATTTTCGGTTTTTAGTCTTTCTAGTTCAGCTTTTGAATAGTTCCGGCACTTGGCGTTTCCAAGCCAAATAAGGAATGGGTTTATATCGAGGCAATGTGCAGATAATCCATGTTCAGCAGCAACCAAACCGCTTGTCGCTGTACCAGAAAACGGATCGAGAATGAAGGAGTCTTTTGGAACGTTATCAATAATCTCCTCTACCAGTTTGACCGAATAGGCGGGTGTCAAACGCAACCATCCATGTCTGCCAAGTTGTTTATTGTATTTGAAGGTGTAGTCTGACCGTTGCCCAAATTTCATGTCCATTATTCAGCACTCCGTAGCGTTTCAAGTACATCGTGCACTTCTGCTTTTATAGTCGTTGTATGGCGTTTGAAGAAACCCGCTAAGTCATACCCCAAAATTTGTTCACAGAACGCATATAAGGATGTGTTGTTATTATCACTGGTAGTACCGATGAGTATTCCGCAGCGATTATTTCGGTATCTCAAAACAATGTCCGTATCAATTTGTGAAGAAAAAACTGCAAACACAGGTAGGTAATTGTTTGCCCATGCCACCGTTGCGTTATCAATGTCCGCATTTTGACGCTTAGAATCCTTGCTCTTGTACCCTTGACGGATTTCAAAAACAATACCGTTGGTTGGCTCGGAAACTTCATTCAGTTCTATACAATAGTTTTTAATCCACCGCTTAACGTTGGTCAGTACTATTTGATTCTCAATTTTTGAAAGTTCCAACCTGCCATCCAGGGATAATTTCTTGGCTCTACCGGAGCGCGTTTGGGTGGTGTAAGACCATGTGGCAAATTCGGCATTTTTGTAGCCTGTCGTGTCGATAAGCACTGCGCGGAATAGTCGTTCACAGCCAATACCAATTTGACGGTACACGGAAGTCATTCCACCTGCTGCCCGATGAGCAGCATACATCAGGTCTGTATCAAGACCGACCCATGAATAGAAGGGGTCGGAACCGTAAAGTGTTTTGAATTCACTCAGGGAAAATCCTTGCTTTTTGTTCCTTTGTCCAAATTTGGGCCGATAGCTCTTGCATTGCCTGACTGGTGCCAAAAAGATTTCGAGATACTGATTTTCGTTTAGCTTCACGTTGTCCTCTATTTTTTGCCAGCTATCTGAGAATCAAGCCGTGGGTAGTGCGATCATTGCTACACTCAACTTCTGTATCGTACTTGGACCTACACCCTTGAGTTCCTTCAGTTCCTCGATAGATGCGAACGCCCTTTTCACTCGCCGTTTCACAATCTGCTTTGCAATGGCGTTGGTCATCCCAGGCACTGACAGCATTTCTTCTATTGAGGCACTATTGACATTAAGTTTCCCTTTTTCTTTGAGTGCTTTGGAGACGCTCTCAGGTGTGAAGTCAAGAATATCTCCAAGGGTGAGATAGGTGTAGAGAACAGTCCTTACGGCTTCTTCGTGATCTACAGCAGAGTGTACGCCCTTGGAAGCTTTATTTTTTAGCTCTTCAATGAAGGACCCGAGATAGTCTATGTGGGCTTTCGCCAGGTTTTTGTCGGAACTCGAGGCCATATTTTCGTCTAAAAACGCCCAAATGCGGTTAATGTACTGTTGATCTCCGACCTTCCGGCCTGCGACCTTCCCGTCTTTTGGAGGATATATCACGTCCGCAACTGCCTTGATGATTCTCCGGCAGGAAGTCAGTGCGAGCGACCAATCTTCTGCCCGGCTACCTGAAAGTCTCTCGTATGCCGTCATGAACTGCTCTATGGCGTCCGGACAGATATCTAACAGCAGGTTATCAACCCTATCTCTTATTAGATCAAAGTATTGTCGTGGAACCTCGCCGAAAGCAAGATTGGCATAGAGCCGATTGGCGTGGATAGCGGCAGCATTTGCAGTAGCGGAAATCACTTCCCTCAGATGTGACCGGTAATGAGTTCTATCGTTGCCTTGCTTCTCTTTCTGCATCTGGTTAAGGATATCTTCGATAAACTCAATGCTGGAGAAACCACCACCTGCCTTGTCCAGTCTTGGGATTAGTTCTTCCACTGTGAAAGGTATCTTGCGCTCTTTAAGTTGACTGCATATTCGGGAAAAATAGACCTTAGGGTCTTCGTCCTGATCTATTGTTGCTAAATACAGATTTAGCTTCCCCAGTTGGAAGTCGCACCAGGCGACAAGGTCCTTATTGTCTATCAGGAAGGCCGCAGTTTGCAACTTGCGTACAGCAGTGCTTGTTGAGTTTGGTGATCGTGCTTGCAGAGCGTCTATGGCCTCTTTCACAAGGCGTAAGGCCATTCCACTCTTGTCGCTGCGGTCTTCTGTAGGCGCATCTTTTTTCACTTTGATAAAGCTCCTTTTGTGGTGCGAGAGAGATTGCCATAACAAATGTAGTTAGGAAATAGGGTCCTGTCAATTACGCGCTTGAGACGGTCTATTTTAATAATGGGCAGTTGACACATTTTGTCCGTTTGCTTACTCTTTTGAAATGCACCGGTTTTTGGAGCATTTGTATGGAGGAGGTTTTTGTGAAGCGCGTTGTTTTCGGTATTTTTATTGTGATATGTTGCCTGTTTTCCGCTGAGGCCAGTACTTCGGCGCGCAAGGCCGGTTTTGTGCTGCTGCGCGAGGGAGTCGGCGCACGTGCTGCTGCGATGGGTGAGGCGCAGACCGCTGTGGTGGGCGATCAGACTGCGGCGTTTTGGAATCCGGCAGGTGTGGCGGCTATGCAGGGTAAACATTTTTTCCTGGCGCACCACCGATCATTTCAGGGGATCAAGCAGGGGTATGGCGGTTGGGCCTATGGCAATGATAGACGTGGCCTTGCGCTGAGTTTGGGCGTTTATGGGGCTGGGGGATTGGAAGCGCGGCGAGAACCGACCGCGACGCCTGCGGGCACGTTTAGCGTTTACAATCTCAATGCGGGGTTGTCTTATGCACAGAAGATAGGACAGCGAATTTATGTGGGTTTTTCAGTTCGGGCATTGCATGAAAATATCGGGCCGGAGAGCGCGTGGGGGATGAGCGCAGATGGGGGCGTGTTGTATCGCCTGTCTGAGAACTTGATGCTGGGGGCGTCGTATCGAAATTTGGGACGGATGGCGCAGTTAGACCGAGAGCGCATCCCTTTGCCCAAAGTGTTTCGCATGGGGGCAGCGTGGTCCTGGCGCGCGTGGATAGCAACAGCCGATTTTCGCCTGCCAGCAGTGGGTAACAGAGGTGCAAATGTCGGTTTGGAATACGGAGTGATGGATAGGTTGTTTTTGCGCGGTGGGATTCAAACCGGGCACGATACGCGCATGTTGTCGTTTGGGCTGGGTATCACGCAGCGCAACTGGCGGGTGGATTACGCTTTTGTGCCTGCATCGCAGGGGTTGGGCGATTCGCATCGGATTGCAGTGGGGATAAGGTGAGTAGTGTAAGGAGTGATTGTGTCAGACGATTTGAATGGTAATCGGTATTTTCCCACGCAGACGGCTTTGCCCAGGACGCAGGAGAATTTGAGACTGCATATTGGGCTGTTTTTAGCAACTGCGTACACGACGACGATGGCGGGGATGTTTATGTCGCCGCAAATGGCCTCTATGCCCGATAGCTGGCACATTTTGATCGATCCGCGTTATTTGGTGTATGGCTTGCCGTTTTCCGCGACATTGCTGATCATTTTGGGCATACACGAGATGGGGCATTATGTGACTTCGCGCCGCTGGGGCGTGCGCGCGTCATTGCCCTATTTTATTCCCTTCCCTTCGTTTATTGGTACTCTGGGCGCAGTGATCAAATTGCGTTCCCAGATTCCGAATAGACGGGCGCTTATCGATATTGGCGCGTCTGGGCCTATTGCCGGGTTTGTGATGTCGGTGATTGCGTTGGGTGTTGGTCTGCACATGTCGGAAGTGATTGAAGCGCGCGATGTATCAGAAGGGACACTTGCGCTGGGCGATTCCCTGTTGTCGAGCTGGTTGGGCAAATGGATTATAGGCGATTTGCCCAATGGGTATGATGTGATGCTGCATCCAGTGGCTTTTGCGGGCTGGTTGGGGTTATTTGTGACGGTGTTGAATTTGTTGCCGATGGGACAATTTGATGGCGGTCATATTGTCTATGCGATCTTTGGCGGGAAACACCAGTTAATTTCTCGGGCGACAATGGTGGGGTTGGCTTTGATGTGGTTATTGGCACCGCCTTACTATTGGTGGGATGCACAATCTATGTTTGAGGCGTGGTATGATTCTCGCTGGGTCGGGTGGCTGGTGTGGTTGGGGTTGGCTGCGCTAATGGGGCGACATCATCCGCCGCCTGTAAATCTCAATGTTGAATTGGATCCCGCACGGCGATGGATTGGTTACGTGTCGCTGGCTATTTTTGTTTTGTGTTTTATTCCAGATCCGGTTCAGATTTACTGAGTCTGTAAAATGGCGAAACGTTTGTCCGAAAATAGGCCGCTAACAATGGCCCGCAAGCGGCGATCTGCTCGGTTATGGGTTGTGCCCTGTGTTATAATAATACTGATCGCCGGTGGATTGGCAGCCTATTTTTGGCGACCGCAGCCGTATTTTGAGCGATCGTTCGAATATGCACTTCCCGTAGAAGAGATACCCAGATGGAAAGCCGGTCCGGATGATATTGTCGCATTTGCCGATACGATGGTCGTGCAGGCAAAAGATGTGTTGATCGGGCTGGGCGTTCCTCCTGAAGTCATTAAAGTGGTGCGTTTGTCCAATGCCGAGGATCCCCATTTGCGTTGGGAAGTGCAGTCGAAAGTGCCCGATGCTTTGCCACTGGCTGTTTGCAATCTGTCTTTGGCCCACCTGGCACACCGATTGGGTGGGGTGGTAATTGAAGGCAGCGAAGACCGACAAGGTAATGAGTTGTGGCTTCGCGTGGGGTTAAATGATAAACAGACTATTTTGTTCAGGTTGGAGCAAAGTGAGGAAGTCGAACGGCTCGCGGGGCGCATTGCCATTGTGATCGATGATTTTGGATATCAGGATCAGAATTTGATTCTGTCTTTTTGTGAACTGCCGCAGCCGATTACGTTTTCGGTTTTTCCCGACGAGAAACACACGGTTTGGACAGCGCAACAAGCGATTGAGAAAAATCACGGCGTGATGGTTCATTTGCCTATGGAACCGATAGACTATCCAACGCGCGATCCGGGTGCCAATGCGATTTTTACGGATTACACGCCGGAAAAGATCGCCGAGTTGACCCAAAATGCCCTCGCATCCGTGCCCTATGCAAAGGGGATAAACAATCACATGGGGTCTCGCGTAACACAAAATTTTGAAGCGATGAAAGCGGTGTTGAAAGTTGTGGGACAGCGGGGTTTCTTTTTTCTCGATAGTGTCACGTCACCCCAATCGGTGGCTTATGCAATCGCGCGGGATATGGGTATTCCCTGTGGTCGCAATGCGATGTTTTTGGATATCGTCGAAGATGAGAACGCGGTGGTCAAGCGACTGTACAGGCTCGCTGTACGCGCGCGGCATGAAGGTACGGCGATTGGTATTGGGCATGCAAAACTCAATACACTACATGCATTGCAACGCATGTTACCAGAGTTGACAGAACAGGGGTTTGTATTTGTGCTGGCTGAAGAGGCGGTGAAAGAAGTGGGGAGTGAGTAGTGAGAGGGCCATCCATCGCTCTTCACACTACTGTTCCTTGACGCATAAGAGATGGGATGTTATATTGGGCAACGGTTCTTTTAAGCGATTGTTTTTAGCGTTTTTGGAGGTATGTTATCGATGTTGATGGTTTCCGGTTTGAGGTGGTTGCCACCGATGCCGGAACACAAGCGCGTGCAGGGGTTCTCCACACGCCGCATGGGATTGTGGAAACCCCAGTTTTTATGCCGGTGGGTACACAGGGCACGGTTAAGACACTTTCGCAGCAAGAGTTGCGAGATTTAGATGCGCGTATTATTCTGGGCAATACATACCATCTTTATTTGCGGCCGGGTATGGATTTGATGGCTGAGGCAGGTGGTTTGCACGGGTTTATGAATTGGGATCGGGCAATTTTGACGGATAGTGGCGGGTTTCAGGTGCATAGTTTGGCCGATTTGAATAAAATTACTGAAGACGGGGTGGTGTTTCGGTCGCATATTGATGGGTCAACGCATCTGTTTACGCCAGAGAAGGTGATTGAGATAGAACATGTGCTCGGTGCAGATGTTTTGATGGTGTTTGATGAGTGTACGCCGTACCCCAGTTCGCGGGATTACGCACAGGCAGCAGGCGAGCGTACGATACGTTGGGCAAAGCAGTGTTTGGATGCTTATGAGGGATATGGGCGAAAGAGTTTGGTGGGACACGCACAGGCTTTGTTTGGTATTGTGCAGGGGAGTACGTATCGCGATTTGCGCGAGCGTTTTACCGAAGAAACAGTCGCGCTTGATTTTCCGGGTTACGCGATAGGGGGTACGTGTGTGGGCGAGCCAAAAGAAGATACCTGGGAAGCGATTTCCACTGTGGTATCTATTTTGCCCGCGGATCGTCCTCATTATATGATGGGCAGTGGGACGCCCGAAGATTTGATCCAGGGCGTGATGCGCGGCATTGATATGTTTGATTGTGTGATGCCAACGCGCAATGCGCGCAATGGGATGGTGTTTACACAACGCGGGAAATTATCCATTCGCGCGGCGCGTCATGCCCGCGAGTTTGAGCCGCTCGATTCGGGATGTGCGTGTTATACATGTCGAAATTACACGCGGGCTTATATTCGGCATTTGCATCACACGCGAGAGATTTTGGGGTTGCGGTTATCTACAATTCACAATGTGCATTTTTATTTAAATTTGATGCGGCAGATGAGACAGGCAATTATCGAGGGTGAATTTGCACAATGGCAGACGACCTTCTTAAATTTTTACAAAGGAAATGACGATGGAGAAATTCAAGATTTGCGCTCATGAGCGTGTAGTGGAAATATTCAAAAAGTGGGGGATTGGGTTTCTTTTTGGGATGTTTGGTGTTTTGTTGTTCACGGGTAAAGCCTTTGCCTTTGGAGGTGGACAATCCGCGCCAGAAGGTGCCGAAGCTCCCAATATGCTGGTGACGATGTTTCCGTTCATTCTGATGTTTGTAATTCTGTATCTTTTGATTATTCGCCCGCAACAAAAAAAACAAAAAGACCAGCAAAGAATGATTGACGACTTGAAGAAAGGCGACCGCGTTGTGACTTCAGGTGGGATGCATGGGACTATTATAGGAATTAAGGAACAAGAGGGCATTTTGATGGTGCAGGTCGCCAAAGAGGTGCAAATTGAGGTATCGCGGGGGTCTATTTCAAGAGTGGATGAGCGCAATAGAAAAAAAAAGTAGAAAGGTGAAAATTGGTGATGAGGGTGGTGTTTATGGGCACGCCCGATTTTGCAGTGCCGTCGCTTGAGGGTGTGGCTCAAAGCGGTCATGATTTGGCGGGCGTGGTGACGCGGCCAGACAGTCCACGCGGTCGGGGTCAGCAGACGCAACCAACCGATGTGAAGGCTGCGGTTGCGTCGCTGGGATTGGATGTGCCGGTTTTGCAGCCCGAATCGCTCAGAGATGAGATTTTTCACGCACAGTTGCAGGCCCTGGAACCAGACTTATTTGCAGTGGTGGCTTTTCTGATTTTGCCGCGTTCTGTGCTGGCGATTCCCAAATTGGGTTCTGTGAATATCCACCCATCTCTGTTGCCCAAATACCGCGGGGCAGCGCCTATTCAATGGGCAATTATCAATGGTGAGACCGAGACGGGTGTGACCATTTTTTTTCTGTCGCCGCGCGTGGATGCTGGCGATATTTTGGTTCAGCAAAAGGTGGAGATTGGGAGCAATGAGACTGCGGGCGAACTGTATGAGCGGTTAAAAATGAAGGGTGCTGAGTTGCTCATTCGGGCTATTGATGGCATAGCTGAGGGTTCTGTTATTCCCGTGCCGCAGACGGATGAAGGCGTGAGTCGTGCTCCAAAGTTAAAAAGAGAAGATGGCGAGATTGACTGGTCAAAAAGTGCCGGAGATATTCGCAATCTCATTCGGGGAACCAATCCTTTTCCGGGGGCGTTTACACTCTGGCGCAACAAATTGCTGAAGGTTCACAGGGCAACGGTTGATACGGGGATGGGAGAAGTGGGAACTGTAATTGAGGCAGATGGGAAGCGCGGACTCATTGTAGGAACGGGCGAGGGGGTTCTCGCGCTGGACGAGGTACAACCGGCAGGTAAAAAGCGCATGTCCGGTGCTGATTTTGTGCGGGGATATCGCATTGAGGTTGGCGAAAAATTTGGTTAATGGCGAGACGCGAAGGGCTGACAAGGGAGGACTATATGTACGATGTCGTGACTTTTGGCGAGGCGATGATTCGATTGTCTTCGCCAGAATACCGCCGATTGGAAAATGCGAGCAAGCTCGATGTCGAGATCGGTGGGGGTGAATACAATGTCGCGGTGGGTTGCGCGCATTTGGGATTGCAGGCAGCATGGGTGTCCCGGTTGGTTGATAATTGGACGGGTTGGATTATTCGCAACAAGGGGCGCGAACACGGGGTGGATATGTCCAATATTTTGTGGACAGATTTTGATGGAGTGGGTCTTGAGCGCAATGGGTTTTATCACATGGAAGTGGGAGTGGGGCCGCGTGCGAGTGCCGTGACGTATGACAGGGGCCATACCGCGATTATGAATATAAAACCCGGGATGGTGGATTGGGTATCTGTTTTTGAAGGGAGCAAATGGTTTCACGTCAGCGGGATTACGCCCGCGTTGTCGGAAGGCGCAGCAGAGACCACCGTAGAAGCGCTGATAGCAGCCCGCGATGCCGGTGTGACCACGAGTTTTGATCTCAATTTTAGATCCAAATTGTGGAGTGCAGAACAAGCACAGGAGACGATTGCAAAGTGTATTCCACATGTGCAGGTGCTTATCGGCAATGAAGAGGATTTTGAAAAGACGATGGGGCTTAAAGCCGAAGGCACATCGGGAGATTACGACGCGCTCGATCCGGAAAGCTATAAAGATGTCGCGCGCAAAGCCGTATCGCAATATCCCAATGTGACGCTTGTAGGCACAACCCTGCGCGTTGCGAAGACCGGATTGCTAAATGACTGGCGCACGCTGCTTTACGATGGCAATGAATTTTATTTTTCGCGCATTTATGAAAATTTGGAGATGGTGGATCGCGTGGGTGGTGGCGATAATTTTTCGGCGGGTATTATTGCCGGGGTGCTCGAGGGCAAGCCCGCTCAGGATATCGTGGATTTCGCAGGGGCTTATTCGGCGCTGGCACATACGTTCCCGGGGGATGTGAATTGGGCAACGCGCACAGAGGCCGAGAGTGCGATGAAGGGTGAGAGTGCGCGGATTAGACGGTAGAGTCTGAGATGAATGCACCAATAACATAACGCCTCTCTCTATTTTGGAGGGAGGTTTAATTTTTAGGGGAGGAAAAATGGCAAGTACTGTGGATCGCATTATTGATTGCGGTGTGGTTGCCGTGTTGCGGGCAGATAATCCGTCGCAGTTGATGGATGTGTCAAAAGCGTTGCGCGAAGGCGGTGTGGTGGCGATTGAGGTGACGATGACGGTGCCGGGTGCGCTGAAGGTGATTGAAGAAGCATCGGCAAAGATGGAAGATACGATTATTGGGGTGGGGTCTGTGCTCGATCCAGAGACAGCGCGGGCAGCGATTCTATCCGGCGCAGAATATGTGGTGAGTCCCATTTTGAATACGGCGGTGATTGAGATGAGCAAGCGGTATGGCAAGGCCGTGATGCCCGCCGGGTTTACGCCCACAGAAATTTTGACGGCCTGGCAAGCAGGGGCCGATGTGGTCAAGGTGTTTCCCGCTGGCGTGGGAGGACCGTCTTATTTTAAGGATATTTTGGGTCCTTTGCCACAGGTGAAGCTCATGCCCACGGGTGGGGTGGATGCCAAAACAACGCCCGAGTTTATTAAAAATGGCGCCGTGGCTGTGGGGGCTGGTAGCGCGATGGTCGATAAGACGGCTGTGAATAATAAAGACTGGGCATCTTTGACGGCAACGGCAAAATCTTTTGTAGATGCCGTAGCGCAGGCCAGGACAGAAAAATGAGTTTGACGATTGGTATAGATTTGGGGGGCACCAATACCCGTGCGGGGCTTGTGACAGCGTCTGGTGAGATTGTAGGCAGAGCGCGGGGACCAACGCAATTGCACCTGGGTGCCGAAGGTGTGGTAAATGGCATTGCCGAATGTGCGCGTGCGGCTGCTCGAGATGGCGGGATTTCACTGAGAGAAGTACAGGGTGTAGGGGTTGGTGCGCCCGGTCCATTGGACCCGTTTGAAGGTGTGATCATATCGCCCGAGAATTTGCAGTGTATGCACGGTGTGCGGTTAAAGGATCGCCTTGAAGCATTGCTCGGTCTGGTGGTGGTGGTGGATAATGATGCGAATTTAGCGGCTTATGGCGAGCAATGGTTGGGGGCAGGTCGTGGTGTTGATCACTTTTTGTGCGTGACTCTGGGTACAGGGGTTGGCGGTGGATGGATCAGCGGGGGACGGGTTATGCACGGGTTTAATGGCAATGCGGCCGAGGTGGGGCATATTACAGTGGATCACAATGGACCGCGCTGTCCGTGTGGCAATTTTGGATGTTTAGAGATGTATGCATCGGCCACGGCTATGGTGCGCCGCACGCTGGAAAGACTTGAAATGGAAGAGCTGGTGACCTCTTTGAGCGCTGAGGGTTTGACCACACAGGTTATTTTTGAGGCGGCAGAGGCGGGTGATGATTTTGCGATGCAGATGTTTGAGGAGACGGGGTTTTTTCTCGGTGTGGGTCTGGTGAGTCTGGTGAATGTCTTGAATGTGGATCGCGTTGCACTAACTGGTGGATTGGCGCAGGCAGGTGATTGGATTTTTGAACCGATGATGCGAACTTTTGGGGATCGCGGTACTGTTGGTGTAAAGGAGCAGGTGCGGATTGTTTCTGCTGAACTGGGCGATGACGCGGGGATTTTAGGTGCGGCCAGACACGCGCAGGCGTAAAGATACGCAATAAGCGAAGTCTGACCGCTAACGAATTGAGCATTAAGGGTGGGAGCAGGCACTGCGGGGCAGACTATTGTTCCTTTTGCCACGTCTCATATTCAACCCGCGCTTCATCTGTCAGTGGATAATATTTTCGCAGGTCGCCGCCTTCGGCGAGTTTCATGCGGCTAAAGACTTCCCATTCGGCGTGTTCGGTCGCCTTTTCTGCCAATTCAGGCGCGAGTTTACTCGGCACTACCACGGCGCCATCGTCGTCGGCAACAATAATATCGCCGGGCATTACAAGTGTGCCACCACACGCTATCGGGACATTCACGGCGTGGGGAAAGATATTGGTCTGTGCGTGAAAATTGGGCGTTGTTCCTTTAAGCCACAAGCCGAGGTCCAATTCCTGCGCGTGGGGAAAATCGCGAATACAACCATCGACAATCGCACCTTGACCGCCCTGACCGCAAAAATAGGTCAGCATCATCTCGCCAAAAACGCCACTGCTCATGTCGCCCCGAGCATCGACTACGACCACATCGCCCGGTTGTGTGTGATACAACACGTGGCGATGCAGTTGTCTTTTTGGCCCTTGATATTCGCCCGATGAATGCAAATCTTCTCGTTTGGGCATAAATTGTAGCGTCAGTGCTGGGCCACAAATTGATTTGCCCGGCGTTCGGGGAAGGGGTCCCAAAATCTGGGCATTGCGGATGCCCAGCTTAAATAATTCCCCACTGGCTGTGGCACTGCCAATATGTGATAACGCGTCGATCAGTGCTTTTGGTGGACGTTCTATGTCCGGTGTTTGAATGGGTTCCAGGCTCATCTATAGCTCCTATTTTGGATGTTTTCAGGCATATTTTTGTGATCTTAAGATAAACAATGTCCGCAGGGATTCAACACTATTTTCTTATTTGGCAAGAATCTGATTGTACAGTATTTTTGTAAGCACCGGCCCTACAAAGGCCCGTATTGTCTCAATATTTGATATATTCTCCTGCCGTGCGCGATACGGCTTCTGAAATTATTATTATTTTACAGGAGGTCCCATGCTCGGTCTTATCGGACTCGGACTTGTTGGATCAGCACTTGTTGAGCGCTTTCGCGCCAAAGGTTTAGAAATTGCGGGGTATGATATTGATCCAAAAAAAATAAAGGCACATGAAGGCGACGGTTTTACGTCCTGCAAATCTCCCGCTGATGTCGCCGATAAAGCGCGTCGCATCGTCCTTTCGCTTCCCGACTCTTATGTTGTCAACGATGTGGTTACAGGGGCAAGGGGCATTTTGTCTGCGGCATCTCCCGGCGCAATCATCGTAGATACCACCACAGCCGATCCGCAGATGTCAACTGCGCTTGCCAGGCGGCTTGAAAGCAGAAGCATTCGCTTTCTCGACGCGACTATTCTCGGATCCAGCAAGCAGGTGCGCGAATCAGATGTTCTCGTGATGGTCGGCGGCACTTTGCCCGTCGTTGAACTGTGTACGGATATTTTTGAAGCCTTCTCGCTCATGACCTTTCACATGGGGTCTTCGGGCAAAGGTGCCGAAGCCAAACTCATAGTCAATCTCGTGCTCGGGCTCAACCGTCTCGTATTGGCCGAGGGGCTCGTTCTCGCACAAAAAACCGGGGTGGATATCGATGTTTTGCTCGATGTTTTTAAGATGGGCGGTGCGTATTCTCGCGTGATGGATATTAAAGGCGAAAAAATGATCACCGGAGATTTTACCACTCAAGCTGCATTGGATCAGCACTTAAAAGATGTGGAACTCATCCTCGACCTCGGCGCGCGCACGGAAACGCCATTGCCCGTAACCGGGCTGCACGCCCAACTTCTGCGCACGGGTGTTGCGCTCGGTCTTGCAGAACAGGACAACTCCGCCATTATTGAAGTGCTGAGAAAAATGGCGGGAATTAAATGATCTATCTGTTTGATCGGAAAGGATATGCCCATGATCATTGATACGCACGTTCATTTTTACGATACAACGCGCCTCGGCGGCGTTCCCTGGCCGCCCGAAGACAATGAATTGCTCTATCGCCCCATTTTGCCGCGGCACTTTGTTGAACGCACCGAAAAGATGGGTGTGGCGGGTACGGTTGTGGTTGAAGCCAGCAAGCTAGTTGAAGATAATCAGTGGATCCTGGACCTCGCAGCAGACAATCCCTGCATCGTCGGATTTGTGGGTAGCCTGGATCCCAAAACCGAAGATTTTGAAAAAAATCTCGACCGCTTTTCAGCCAATCCACTCTATCGCGGGATTCGCCTGGGCCTTCAGCGGGGCAGTTTGGAAGATCAAGAAGCTCTTATGCCGCAACTTCAAAAATTGGCCGACCGCGATCTGCAACTCGATCTGATGACCAATGGCAAACAGTTGCCGATTAACGCTGTTATTGCCGAGCAAATCCCCAATCTGCGCATTGTTATCGACCATGTGGCGCACGTTGAAGTGACGGGTGAAGCACCCGATCCCGAATGGGTACAGGGCATCCAGACCATTGCCAGGTATCCCAATGTGTGTTGCAAGGTATCTGGTATGGTTGAACGTGCAGCCCAACAACCCGCCCCCGACGATCCGGCTTATTATGTGCCCACGCTCGATGTTTTATGGCATGCTTTTGGTGAAGATCGCCTGGTCTATGGGAGCAATTGGCTCGTATGCGAACGCGCAGCACCCTATGAGACCGTGCTCAATATTGTCACCCATTATATTGAGAACAAAGGACCGGAAGCTATGGAGAAATTCTTCTGGAAAAATTCAAAAGCTGCGTATAAATGGGTTGAGAGGTGAGACGCCTGTGCGTCTAATACGTCGCTCCGGTAGAATCTACCATTGGCACGAATCTGACAGGTATAATGTGATTTTGTTGCAATTTGCCTTCCTGCTTGGTCAATAGCACCAGTTCTTGTGCGTCGCGTTTCCCAACCGGGATTACCATGCGCCCACCTTCGGCGAGTTGCTCTTGAAGGGGTTGGGGAACTTGTGTTGGTGAACACGTCACAATAATCGCATCAAAAGGCGCGTGTTCCGGCCACCCTTTGTACCCATCGCCAATTTTCACTTTGATATTCTCATATCCCAATGTGTTGAGCAAGTTTGCGGCGCGCTTGCCCAGCGGTTCCACAATCTCTATAGTGTAGATGCTGTCGCATAACTCGCCCAGAATCGCCGCCTGATATCCCGATCCCGTCCCTATTTCCAGCACCTTATCCGACTTCTTCAAATTCAAAACTTCGGTCATTAGCGCGACAATATACGGTTGAGAAATGGTCTGTCCTTCGCCAATCGGAAGCGGATGATCGCTGTATGCTCGTGACGCATAAGACTCGGGCACAAACCGATGGCGCTCCACTTTTCGCAGTGCCTCGAGGACTGCGGGGTCCTTAACTCCTCGGTTTTCAATCTGTGTTTTTACCATACGCTCTCGCAATCGCTCCATGAGGTCTTGTGCTGGCGATTGAGAGATCATCGCCACACCCACCAATAAGAGCACTAAAGCATGTGCTGAAATGCTGTTATTCATTATTTGCATTCTGCGCACCATATACCTCCTGTATCAGCCCAGGTTTTTTACCGGACAAGTCAAAGTTGCGATTCGCATCTGAGTACTTTCGCGATCAGGTTACGACAAAAGTCGCTTCGACTTCTTCACTTTCTTTGTATCCTATCCGGATGGCTTTGGCCCGAATAGTCGTTTCGTCTTGGGGCAGGCGAATGGGTTCGGTGTACAATCGCCAGTGTTCATCGCCTGCGAGTTTATATGCCATTGACGCGCCCTGTGTTCCACAGTAAAACTGTACGATCATCGGTCCCTTAAAGGTTCCGCCTTCGGGCGCGGCCTCTTGGCCGGGGCTTTCTTCACATATCGGCACAAAAACCGGCAATCCGGTCTGCGGTTGCTCTGTCCCTTGCCACATGCGAAATACCATCTGATCTTCGGGCACATTGCCCCATACGTCGTTTTTTTCGCGCCAGTCGTCCAGTGCCTCGCGCAAGCGGTGCAGAGTTTCGGCCTGTGCGGGATCGTTCGCCAGATTGTTCACTTCAAACGGATCGTTTTCCGTGTCGTACAGTTCTTCTACGGGGCGTTTTTGAAACATCACGTTTTGCACGCCTTCCAATTCGCCTGCGAGATGAAGCCGCCACATTTCCTGCAATGCCGGGTGTCGATTGCGATAGGGTATCCACAATAAGTATGGGTTTTCCGTCATATAATTTCGAATGTACTTGAACCGCTTATCTCGCACTGCCCGCATCATGTCATAAGATTCATCGTACCGATCTCGCATTGCAAATACATAATCCCGATTTTTTTCCTGTGGCCCCACAAAGGGTTGGCCCTGGATATGCGCTGGGATTTGTACGCCGGCCAGTGAAAGTACGGTCGGGCCCAGATCGACCATGCTGACCAATCGCTCATTGACGCTACCCGGTTCCAATTCACCCGGCCAGCGCACGATGCACGGTACGCGAATGCCCGCATCATAGGGCCAGCGTTTGGCTCTCGGCAGCCCTTCGCCGTGGTCGCTCCAGATGAACACTATCGTATTGTCCGCCAATCCATCATCTTCCAATTGCTGCAACATCTCGCCAACCCACGCATCGTTGTCGGCGATGTTGTCGTAATGTCGCGCCAATGCCAGACGCGCTTTGGGTGTATTGGGGATATAAGGCGGTAATACAACCGAATCTGGATCGGTCTCTACTTCTGTCCGTTTCTCGGGCCACATGCCGCTTTCGTGCGATACGGTGCGATTAAATACTGCAAAAAAGGGTGCGCCATCGGGGCGCTTGCGCCAGTGCGCTTGCGCGCTCAATTCATCCCAGGCAGTAATCGGCGGGGCAAATTGATAATCGGTTTTTGTGTTGTTCGTGCAGTAATACCCGGCCATCCGCAAATATTCTGGAAAACATTTCACATAATGCGGCGGTACCGCGTCGTAGGGCGTGGGCATTTGCGGCGCGTATGCATTTGTGTGGCGCGTGCGCATGTGCTGCGCGCCAATGGCTGTTTGATACATGCCCGTGATAATTGCCGCGCGACTCGGCGCGCATACGCCCGCTGTTGAAAATGCATTGGGATACCGGCATCCCTCCGATGCCAGTTTATCGAGATTTGGCGTGCGCGCCACTCCATCGCCATAACACCCAAATCGCGGGCTTGTGTCTTCTAAGGATAACCACAAAATATTCGGTCTATCACTCATTTCCCATCCTTTATGAGGGTTACATATTGGATTCTGATTCTATTATGCATAATCTTTATATGGCAGGCAATCATTGTTTGTTTTGCCTCAAGGTGTGAATATTGTATTTTGCCTATAACTGCGAACAAAGGAGTATGCTATGGCTATTGAGGTTCGAGGTAGGGTGATGGAAAAGCCGTCTGGACGCGGTCTGGGCGGCGTTTTGGTCTCCAATGGGGAGCAGATTGTGCAGACGGACGAGGAGGGCCGGTACGCGCTTGCGGTGGAACCGGAGGCGCACCGGTTCGTATTTGTGACCGTTCCGGATGGTTTTCGAACGACATCGGGGTTCTATTCGTCTACACGGAACTGGATGGGCGCGCAAGATGGGGTGGATTTTGGGCTTGAGCCTGCACCTGAGCGGGCTGCACGGCAGTTTACGCTTGTGCAGATTACTGATACACACGTTGTGACAGAGGGGGAGATGCTGACGTCCGGAGAGGTTCTCGCCGAGGCGTTACAGCAACTTGTCCGGGAAGCCGATCCGGATCTGATTGTGGCGAGCGGAGATCTCACGAACAGGGGGGAGCTTGCCGAGTTGTCCCGTTTTCGAGAGGCAATTGAGACGGTTGCAACGCCGGTTTTTTCGCTGTTCGGTGGACACGACGGGAACGAGGAACGCCACGGGGAGGTCTCACAGGCGGGCCATACGTTTACCCGGCATTTCGAATTGGTACTTGGCCCCTCGTATTACAGCTTTGATTGGGGGGGACGCCATTTTGTGTTTTATCCCAACGAGCAGTCGTTTTTTTCGCCTGAGGACCAGGCGCGAAAGGAGGTGTGGTTCTGGACAGATCTGGAACTACAGCCTGCGGACCGGGAGATCGTGGTGGTGGTTCACACCCCCCCGCCGGTTTCATTTCTGGAGGCGTTGAGCCGATATAATGTCCGCCTGGTGCTGCACGGGCACTGGCATTCCAGCAAGGTGTTCTCTTACGGGGAGATGGTTGTGGCCGCAACCCCGCCGTTCTGTTTTGGTGGGATCGATACGTCGCCGAGGGGCTACCGCGTCGCGCGGTTCGGAGAGGAAGAGACGGAAGTGGAGATCCGCGCGCTCAAGCCCACCAGCGTTTCGCCGCCTTCCGAGGATACACCGGTGGAGATTGCGTTTGACGAGATAGGGCTGCGCCTTAGATGGGAGCAACAACTTCCGGGGGGACTGCATCGGGCAGCACCCGTGCGGGTGGGAGACCGCCTGCTGTTGAGCCTGCGAGACGAGGGCTATCCCGCCTGCAACGGGGTCTGTTGTATTGAGGTGGGCAGTGGGGATCTGGTGTGGCACACACGCACGGATGCGACGGTGAAAAACAGCGTGGCTGTGGCAGATGGCATCTGCGGGGCTGTGTCGGTTACCGGGCGGGTGTACGCGCTGGAGGAGGCGTCGGGACACCTGCTGTGGCAGGCGAATCTGCCCGGGTATCCCGAGCGTTGGATTTACACGTCTCCGGTTATTGCAGATGGGACGTTGTACGCAGGGGCGAAGACCAGTTACGCGGCTTTTGATCTGAAGACGGGAGAGCAGCAGTGGTATGTACCTATTGAAGACAGCGATAACTGGTCGTGCTACGCAAGCCCTCAGGTTTATGAGGACCTGCTTCTTCTGCTCGTGCAGCGGCGGGGGCTGATGGCACTGGACCGGCAAAGCGGGAATGTGGTGTGGGAACAGCAGATAGGGGTTGAGTATCCATATCCAACGCCGGTTGTGGCCGGAGACCTGTTGGTAAGTGGAGGAGACTCGTCAGGTCTTTTAGGAGAGGCATCGCATTTAACCGCGTTACAGGCAATTTCGGGAGAGGTCGTCTGGGACAAGCCGATCCTCCCGGCCAGGTATCCGACTGGACTGCTCGTGCGGGATGGCCTGATCTTCGCCACCACACCGGGGGGAGAAGCACTCTGTTTTGATTGCCATTCCGGGGCACTGCTGTGGCGGTTCCAGACAGAGATCGATCTGTTGGATATGGTTCCCTATCGCAGAGGCGTGCGGAGCATTTTAGCTGCGCCGGTCCATTTCGAGGATTGTCTTCTAATTTGCGGCTGTGATGGGTGTTTGTACGCCTTAGATGCCGCTTCCGGCGAATGCCGGGGCCGTGTGGTGTTCGGATCGCCAATTACAGCACCTCCCTGTGTGGTGGAAGGGGGCTTGTTTGTAGGAACGTACGATGGGCGGATTTTCTATTTTGAGCGCGGCGGGTCACACGCCGGATAGATCGCTGAACAGAAGGGAACAATATGCTGATTGGATATGTGAGCGATGAGCGATATGTGGCAGTGCCGGAGGTGCTGCTGGAGTTTGAAGGCGAGGCGGGGTCATTTGAGGCGCGTTCGCGGGCGACCGGAGCGGTTTATGCGGATTTGCCTTCCGGCAAGTATAGAGTGACACTTTACAAGCCGGGTTATGGCTTCAAAACAGTACCGCTTAAGATACCGACTAAGGCCCCTTATCAGTTCCGGCTATTAACCGATGGACTGCTGGGATATATGTGGCCAAAGTGGGTACAGTCCGGACAGCCGTCAGAGTTCAGGGTACACGCGGTGGAGGCGTACAAGCTGTCGCTGTGGCGGTATGGGTGGCAGAAAGAGTTGGTGCGTCCAATTGGCTGGTACGATGAACACGGCCCCCGGGCGACGATGCAAATTACGCCGGATGGGGATTATACGCAGACCGGTATTCAATGGAATGCACAGGGTTATACCAGCCCGACACACAAGCAATATGTAACAGCACCCGAACGGTCGGGATTGTATTATCTGCACGCCAAAACGGAGTCAGGTGTGTTTTTTTCGTTTCCGTGGATTGTCGCACCGGCAAAGCCGAGTGCCGACGTTGCAGTGCTGGCATCGAATATAAACTGGAATGCGTATAATAATTTTGGGGGGCGCAGCAATTATATCCACGCGGAGAAATTTCCGCCCAAGCCCACCGTGAATGCGCGACTGGATCTCAAGCGATATACGGATCCCAGACATTTGCTTTTTACTTCAAAGGAATATGCACCGCTGTCGTTCGACCGCCCTGAGTCAATCAATTTTATTGCAGAGGAGGAGCAGATTACCGATCCGATTGAGGGGCGGTCCAATTGCCATGTGGCCCCGGCGGAGTGGCGGTTGCTGGGGTGGCTGGAGCGGGAGGGATATGGATACGATTTTTATGCGGAGACGCAGTTCCATTCCGGGGTATTGAATTTGGACGATTACCGGGTATTGATCATCAGCACGCATCCGGAGTATTGGTCTGCGGATATGTACTACAAGCTGAAGACCTGGGTGTTTGAGCGGGGCGGCAAGTTGATGTATCTGGGTGGAAATGGTCTGAATTGCGAGGTGGTGTTTACAGATGAATATACGATGGTGGTGCGAAATGGAGATAAAGGCGGGGGGTTCAGCCATCTACAGAAGTTGGGATTGGAGAGTCGATTCCATCTGTTTCACGAGTCAGAGGCGAATCTACTGGGTATAACCTGTTCGGAGACGGGTATTATGACCGGAGCGCCTTATCGGGTGGTAGATGGGGCGCACGATATCTTTGAGGGAACGGGCCTGAAGACGGGAGATATTTTTGGAGAGAAGTGTCTGCATATGCGGTGTCCGGGCGGTGCATCTGGACACGAAACGGATAAGATGACAGAGAGTTCGCCCAAAAACGCACAATTGCTGGCCAAAGGCTTAAACCCCGATGAGGGAGGCGCGGAGATCGTATATCACCGCACCGAGAGCGGGGGAGAGGTGTTTTCTGTGGGGTCGATCAATTATCCAAGTTCTCTACCTGTGGATGAGTCGATTTCGGCGATTACAAAAAATGTGCTGGACCGCTTTTTGGGTTGATCCACATCTGCTGCTCAATACTGCCAGTATTTCCTGACGTGATCGGGTATGGATGTCTCCGGGATTTGCTTTCGGCTTTTCCGTGTCTGCTGAATCCGCTTTTTGATTGACGCATTTCCCTTTTCCCGAGATGTGTATAACCCTGTGATATAACGCCGCAACCGATGGATGGGCACTACGCCGTGCCAGACCTCTGGTACGCGAAAGACGACGCTGCCCGCTTTCAGTTCGACTGGAATGTAGTCACCTGTCTGAATATCTTCTTTTGCAGGTAGTATTCGATCCGGGTCGCACGCAGATGCAAAATGGTACAAATGTGTTCCCGGCACATAGGTCAACGCGCCGGAATGGACGTCTATATCGTCCAGATAAATCATTGTCGCCAGCCACTGAAAGGGTGCGGCGAGTTCCGTCGGGCTGCCGTCTGAGTGCCGCCCCACGCCTTTGTGTTCTGGCGTGTACCGGTTGGTTTTCATTTCCAAAAGAAAAGGCCGTGGCTCATCCAGAATCGCCGAGACGATCCCCAAAATACGAGGATGGGAAAACAAGTTGCTCAGGGCCGGATAATTTAACAGCGGTTCACCTCGCAGACTGTCCCGGCTACCGGGTTCTCCCGGTCCCATATTCAGATCCAGGTACGCCTGGCTCAATTCCCGGCGGATAGCATCCAACTCATCCTGCAAAAGCAAGTTGTGCAAGACGCCCACGCCGTTCTTGCATGCGGCTTCAACAGCCGCTCGATCTCCCGCGTCCATTTTCGCCTCCTGTTTAAATCTTTTATAATCTGTTTGCTCTGCAATATTTTGATCTTGTTCTTCATTCCATGATGTTACATATTTGTGCATTCATCAAGCAAAAAGCGTTGCCAATTCAACTTTCTTTTAGTCAATTTTAAAAATGTCACGTCCAATAATCGGTATTACGACCAGCTTTCTTTTGAAAAGTAAACAGCAATCGCTAAATCATGAATATGTGATTGCCGTGGAACGCGCGGGCGGTTGTCCTCTCATTCTGCCTATGACAGAGGAATTAGAAACTCTCGCTCCACTGTTCGCGCTGCTCAACGGCCTGATTATTACAGGTGGTCCCGGCATTACGCAAGGTCTGGTTGGCAAGTTGCCCAAAGATATGCCCGCGGTTGCGCCCACGCGCTATGAAAATGATATTCGCGCTTTTGAATACGCACAAAAAAAACAGATGCCCGTTTTGGGCATCTGCTATGGCATGCAATTTATCAATGCTCAATTTGGCGGCACGATCTATGCCGATATTCAAATACAATGCGATGTTGACCCTCATTCACCCGGGCGTGCCGAACAGCCGGTTTATCACACGGTCTCGCTTGATCCCGATTCCCATCTCTCGTCCATTTTGGGTAAGACCGAATGTACGACCAATAGCTTTCATCTGCAAGGACTCGAGACGGTTGGCGGAGAACTCAATATAAGTGCCCGCAGTGAAGATCGAGTTATAGAAGGCATCGAAACGCCAGATGGTCGCATTATCGGCGTGCAATTTCATCCCGAAAAAATGCCCAATACGATCTTCGATCGCATCTTTGATCGCTTGCTCACACAAGCTATTGCCGGGGCCTAAACGCTTGAGACCATCGGATATCCCTCCTTCTGCCACCACGTAATCCCGCCGATCATCTCTTTCACGGAAAATCCCAAGGCACTCAATTTCACAGCGGCTTTTGTCGCTCCGTTACACCCCGGTCCCCAGCAGTACACCACGAGCAATCGGTCTTTGGGGAACTCAGCCATAAAAGTTGAACGCTTAACTATTCTACCGAGCGGGATAATCGTCAAAGTCTCGTGCGAGATCGTCGCTGATCACTTTGGGCGCGTATAGAGGTGTATCGGCTTCGACCAATTTGCCGTCGCCCCGCAGAATTTGATTGGGGGTTTGCATTTTAACCCGCGCTGGATATTTGGTGCGCAATTCGGCGGTTTGCTTTTCGCGCAGGGTTTCTACCTCGGCAAAATCGAATCCATCCATTGCCGCTTCTCGCAATGCTTTTAAGTCGGTATTGTCGGGATCATTTTTTAACAAATTGCATTGCTCGTCGGGATCGGTTTCCATATCGAAGGCGAGATCGTCACAATCTCGAAACGCGATATACTTGTACTGCCTGGAGCGAATCATCCGAAACTCTGTGCCCTTGCCCCAGCGCGGATTTAGCGATTCGGTAATCACGCCAGCGCGGTTATCGAGCGCAGAACTCGTGTCTCCTTTCAATACATCCGTCAAATCCACACCGTCTAACCCATCTGGACAATTTAGACCTGCCAATCCGCACAGTGTGGGGAAGAGGTCGGCAAGGCTTATAGGGGTACGTATTTCTCGCGCATTCAGGCCACCGTTGCGATGTTCGGGAAGCGAAAATATAAAAGGCACGTGGGCGGCGGCTTCGTGCCAGGTATTTTTCCACCATATCCCGTGTTCGCCCACCAGTTCTCCGTGATCGGAGGTATATACAATGACCGTATTGTCCAAAAATCCATCGCGGTCGAGCAAGGCCAGAAAATCGCCCAAAATTTCGTCCAGAAAATCGACCGCTGCAAAATAAGCGGCGCGTGCTTTTAGCATTTCATCTTCGGCAATCTCGTCGGTGCGAAATCCCTTGATAGCGCCCACCGTCATCGGATGGTCGGCGCTATCACCCGTGCGGCGCACCCAGGGTGGCGTCACTCCTTCGGGATAATAGCGGTCAAAGAACCGCTTCGGCGCAGTCAATGGGAAATGAGGGCGGCTAAATGACGTATAGACCAGCCACGGCTTGTCGGGATTGGCATGGTGATGCTCGCGCAGCCAGGCAAGCGATTCGCGCGCAATCATATTTTCTTGCAAGAGGGACTCGGGCACCTCACTGATTCCCGCATCAACTGTGCGCGTTCGCAAACCATCTTCTGTTTTGTCCAATGGATCGGGCTGATGAGAACACGGGCCACCAAAATCGCCATAGGGCCGCGCGCCAAATCCGGCGTGTTGCAAAGATCCGCCCAAATGCGTTTTGCCCACGACTGCTGTTTCATACCCATTGGCCTGAAAATGACTGCCAAATGTTGGCAAATCGGGATCTAAAATTGACCCATTGGTCCACGCGCCACACCGATGCGCGTGCCGACCCGTAAGCATCGAAATACGGCTTGGTGTACACAGCGGCATCTGGCAATAGGCCGCGTCAAAATTGACACCTTGTGCGATCAAACCATCCAACGTGGGCGTGCGGCAGGGTTCACCTCCTCGTTCTCGGCTGCGCGCCGACAAGAATCGAAAACTATGTTCATCGCTATGCAAAATCAGGATATTCGGATGTTCAGGCATAACCCCCCCTTGATCAGTCGTTGTGGAATCGGATAAAACTAATGCCAAATGTGTAGCGTGTAAAGGGTTCAGGCAACACCCTGAGATTTTTTTTGCTGCACAATTAGGCCCGCGATGATTAACATCAACCCGACATAAGTGGAGGGAAATATATCTTCTCCCACCAAAAAGTGGATAAAGATGAGAGATAAGAATGGGGATAAAAAAATCAAATTTCCGATTCGCGCCGTGTGATCAGTGAGCTTCATCGCCGACAACCACAGGACAAATGTGATACCCATTTCAAATAATCCGACGTAAATAGCGCCGTACAATCCCAGTATATTGATCCGAATATCTGAAAATACGATGCAGATTGTTAGCACAAAAGGCAATGCAAAAACAAAATTTAAAAACATGCCCACAACGGGGTCGCGCGTATCCCGTTTGTTGAAAATCCAGTACAGCGCCCATAAAAAGCTGCTGAAAAGGGCCAGCGCCATCCCCAAGGGATTGGAAAATCGAAATCCCATTATATCGCCCCGCGTAGAAATCACAAATACCCCTGCATAACTCACCGCCCCCCCGATCACATCCCACAGGGTCAATTTTTGTTTCAATAGGGGAATGGACAACAGCGCCAGTGCTATTGCCCAGGTGTAATTTAGAGGTTGTGCTTCCTGCGCGGGCAGCAGGTCATAAGCGCGCAGCAACACCAGATAGTAGGCACACGGATTGAGCAACCCCAATCCGAGGGATTGCAAATACTGCCGTCGCGTACACAAAAAAATCGCCGACCATTTGCCCTGAGCCATCAGAATCAGGCCCAGAACAATGGACGACGCAAGTACAGCGTAGAACAAAAGTTGAATGGGGTCTAAAATGCGCAGCGATAACTTAAATGCCGTAGCCGCTGTTGACCACAGAAAGACAGCAGAAATTGCGTAGAGATATGCCTGTTTTTGGGGGAGACGCAAGAGATGTCTTACGTCTTGCGCCTTAGGTCTCACAGCTTATCCTTCACCCTTCTTGTTGTTTTTGCCTGCGAAGAAATGTGGGGTATTGCAGATCGTCCAGAGATATGGTGTCAATTTCTGATTTTATCTCGGGTTTTATCTCGGGTTTTATCTCGGGTTTTATCTCGGGTTTTATCTCGGGTTTTATCTCGGATTTTGCCTCTGTATCAAGGGTGCCATTACCGGATTCAATTTTGCGTATAAAGGCGGGAATATCTGTGCTAACAGGTGGCTCGGGTGTGAATTTAGAGTAAGAGATGTTCGCATTGGGCTTTGGCGGTGAACCGGTATTAAAACCCGTGGCAATAACTGTGACACGCAATTCATCTCCCAGGTTATCATTGAGCACGGTGCCCCATATAATATTGGCTTCGTGGCCCACGGCATCGGTAATGAGATTCACAGCTCTATCCATTTCAAACAGCTTCAATTCGCTGCTGGCCGAAATATTTACCAGTACTCCCTGAGCTCCAGCAACGGATACATTGTCGAGCAAGGGGCTGTTCAACGCCTTTTCGGCTGCTGTAGTCGCCCGATTTTCGCCCGAAGCCTCGGCTGTACCCATCAGCGCATCGCCGCCGGCTTGCATAACTGTACGCACGTCATTAAAGTCGAGATTTACCTCGCCGGGTATAGTGATCAAATCGGAAATACCCCGCGTGGCTTGCAATAAAATATCATCGGCGATGAGAAACGCCTCTGTAAGTGTTGTATCTTCTGAACTGATTTCCAAAAGCCGCTGATTGGGAATAATAATTACCGTATCCGCAGATCTTTTCAAGGAATCAATACCCGCCTGAGCATTGCGCATGCGCGGCATGCCTTCCATTCTAAAAGGTAGGCTCACAATGCCCACAGTGAGCGCACCTGCATCGCGAGCAATCTCGGCGACGGTGGGTGCTGCACCCGTGCCTGTACCGCCCCCCATGCCAGCGGTCACAAAAACCATATCGGATCCGGCCAATGCTTCGGTCACCTCGTCGCGATTTTCTTCAATGGCCTCTGCACCAATTTCGGGATTGGCACCCGCGCCCAACCCTTTTGTCACATTGCGCCCAATTTGAATGCAATGAGGTGCTTGTGAAAGTTCGAGATCTTGTTCGTCGGTATTGATGGCAATAAACTCAACGCCCTGCAACCCCGTCTCAATCATACGATTGATCGCATTACCACCCGACCCTCCGACGCCTACGACTCGGATTTTGGCCTGGCTATCGGCGTCAACAATAGAAAAAGTTACCATGAGAACCCCCTGTTTGTAACAACTAATAGAAATTGATTGGCTATCAACCATCAGCCTGCCCAACCCAACCAACCAACTGGGGGAGTGTGGCGGGCTTTGCGCAGATCACAACAATAGAAGCTTCTTAAAAAAAATTCTGAACCCAGTTTTTCATACGACCAAAAACTGAATCAAAAAAATCACTGTCATGGGATATAAAATCGCGATTTTGGTGAAACAGGCCAAATTGCACCAGCCCAACAGCAGTGGCGTAGCGCGGTTCGCTTACGGCATTGGCCCGCCCCGTTAGCCCCTGGGGTTTGCCAATAGCCACGGGCAAGTCAAAAATTTCTTTGGCCAGTTCAGAACAACCCTGAAGCATTGAACCTCCACCCGTGAGCACGATGCCCGCCCCCAGCAGGTCGGCATAGTCGGTGCGGCGAATCTCCTGATTTATATGTCCAAAAATTTCTTCCATCCGCGCTTCAATAATCGCGGCCATTTTTGCCCGAGACACCTTGCGAGAAGGTCGTTCGGCAACTCCCGGCACATTGACCATATCGTTGGGCCTGACCAGCGATTGTAATGCACAGCCGCTTTCGCATTTCATGGCTTCGGCTTGTTTCCAGGGCGTGCGCAAACCAATAGCCATATCGTTTGTCACATTTGTTCCCCCCAATCCCACAACGGCTGTATGGCGAATAGCACCGTCGTAAAACATCGCCAGATCACTCGTGCCGCCTCCTATATCGATTAATGCCACGCCCATTTCCTCTTCGTCAGGTGTCAATACCGCATAACTCGAAGCAATGGGTTCGAGTACCAGATCCACTACCTCTACACCTGCGCGACGGATACTTTTGCAGATATTCTGTGCTGAAGTTACGGCGCCGGTTACAATGTGTACATCGACTTCAAGTCTCACGCCCGACATGCCAATGGGGTCTTTAATACCGGGTTGATCGTCAACGACAAAAGACTGCGGCAGCACATGAACAATTTCTCGATCCATGGGAATAGATACCGCTTTGGCCGCTTCAATCACGCGTTCTTCATCATTGGCCGTAATTTCATTGTCCGGCCCCGACACGGCCACAACCGCTCGCGTATTCACGCTGCGAATATGATCTCCGGCAATGCCCGCGTAAACAGCCCCGATGCGCGTGCCCGACATCTCCTGTGCTTCTTCTATAGCTGCGCGGATGGATTGCACGGTCTTTTCCACATTGATCACCACGCCGCGTTTGATGCCATGGGAGGGGCTGCTGCCCAATCCCGTAATTTTGGGCGTGCCATCATCTTCCACTTCAGCTACAACAACACAGATCTTGGTGGATCCAATATCGAGTCCAACAATCCGATCCATCGTGTGGGTCCCTTTCCCTAATGAACTACTGCCGCCTGCCCACGATTACTTGATCCCGGTAGCGCAGGTCAATATACGCGAGGTCTATGCCAAGTCCAGATGTGGCCTGGGTATAGGCGCGGAAATTCCGAATCTGCTTTTCGGGGTTTTCAAAACGCATTCTGAGGGCCAGATCATCGGCCACTAGATAAACCGTAGCAGAATGGGGATTATCCGTGCGAATTTCTGAAATTTCGCGCCAAAACGCCGGCGTGCGGATTTGCAATTCCGTCACAAATCCCGCCAGAGCACTTGCCCAGGTGCCATCCTTATCCCGTTGCAAATCAACACCCGTCAGAATGGGCAAATCGACCTGTGCGGCAGGAGACAGGGGGAAAATTTTGCCAGACTCATCCAGCCCTAGCAAACCGTTGGGCGTGTTCAACAGCCCAACAGGCTGGCGTTCCTCGATGCTAATGACCAGTGTCTCCGGTAGTTCTCTGTGTAGCAACACCTTTTTGACCATTGGGTGTTGTGCCATGCGTTCCGTTGCAGATGTTATATCACAGGCAAAGAGATTTGCTCCCACCTGCAATTGAGAAAGAGCCACGACATCGGCTTCAGACATCAGGGAGTTGCCGAGGACTCGAATATGTGTCATGAGAAAGAAATCTGAATCTGCCAGCGATGAATAGGCATTTTGGATGCCCACAACCAGCAGGCTCAACAGCGTCATAACAATCACCCAGCGCGCGAGCTTTCGCGGGCGCTTCTGCGGTATAGTAGTCGTTGTATCCAAGGTCGTGTTTACCGCGTCCTGTGTATTTTCAGACCTGTGAGATGCATAGATTGGTTTATACTCTGACATAAGAAATCCTCCTGGGAAAAGTTTATTGTTCACCCAATATCCCCACTTCTGTCTCCAATTCAATTTTGTGAACCTGAAAAACGCGTTTTTGAACCCGCGCGATTAGCGCGAGCGCATCTTCGGTGGAATGCCCACCGAGGTTGACCATAAAATTGGCGTGTACGTCCGAAACTTTTACCGCTCCTATTGACATCCCTTTGCATCCGGCACTGTCGATGAGTGCCCCCGCAGAATGGCCCGGTGGATTCTTAAAAATGCACCCCGAGCTGCGGTTTGACAGCGGTTGCGTGCTCTTGCGCTCTGCCAACATGCGATCCATCGTGGCGGCAATGGTTTTGGGATCGCCTTCTTCAAGTCGAAATCCAGCTTCGACAATGAGCAGATCAGCGGGCAAGTCTGTGTATCGATACCGAAAAGGAATGTCGGATTGCTCGAGGTAAATTTCCCGACCCGTGCTGAGGTCAATACCGCGCAACCAGTTCACCCGATCTATCGTTTCACCGCCCCAGGCGCCGGCATTGCCCCATATCGCGCCACCGATGGTGCCGGGAATCCCGCACCCAAATTCCAATCCCGTTTTGCCCGCCCGCTGGCATTGGCGAGCCACCACCTGCGTGCTCGCGCCGGCCTGTATGACGCCCTCGTCGTTCCCAATCTCAATGCGTCGCGCACCCGCTGTAAGTGAAATAACCAGTCCGCGAAATCCGCCATCGCGCACGAGGGTATTTGTGCCCCCTCCCAGTGGAAAAATCGGAAGCCCGGCATCTTTGATCAGGGGTACAGCACGGGACAGATCACAGAGATCGGCTGGTGTAAAAAAGAGATCCGCAGCACCGCCCAACCCAAATGTTGTGTGTTTGGCGAGGGGTTCATCGCGCTTGAGCTTTCCACGGCATTGGCGTTGAATCTCCCGCGCGAGCAAATCGCGTCGTGCCATTGTCTTACATTTCTCTAAGGATTTGATAAATATCGCGGGCAACTGTTTCAATATCTCCAGCACCCATGACCAGTAGCAGATCGCCAGCGCGCAAGTCGTTTAACAATGCCGCTTTCAAATCATTCAGCGCAGGTGCGTAGTTAGCGCCGGGGATCAGTTCAGCAAGCCACTTTCCATCAACGCCCGCAATGGGCTCTTCTCGCGCGGGATAAATATCGGTGATCCACACGCGATCTGCCCGTTGCAGCTCTCGTGCAAAATCGCGTGCAAAATCTCGCGTACGGGTGTACAAATGCGGTTGAAAAGCGACCACAAGGCGGCCGGACCATCCCGCCCGCGCAGCCTGAAGTGTGGCGGCAATTTCTGTGGGATGATGGGCGTAATCATCTACTACCGCGATACCCTGCGCTTCGCCGAGCATTTCAAACCGACGGTGAACACCTCGAAATGCTTCGATACCCTGGCGAATTTCTTCCCAATTGAGGCCGACATACTTGCCAACTCCAAGTGCTGATAGGGCATTGGTCACATTGTGTTTGCCGGGCACTTGAAGGCGCGTGCGCCCCAACCGCTTATCCTTTTCAAACACGTCAAAAGCCATCCCAAAACCGTCTTGTTCGATTCTCATTGCTCGAATGGCGCCGTCTGTCAAACCGCAGGTCATTTTTTCGTATCGCCCATCGAGATTGAGCAGGCGTATCTCGGGAGAGTCGGCACACAATACAGCGCAGCCATCGTTGGGCAGGGCATTGACAAATTGTTCAAAAGTCGCGCGAATGTCGTTCATATCTTCGTAACAGTCGAGGTGGTCGGCTTCCAGTGATGTCACCACGGCAATTTGGGGTTTTAATGTCAAAAATGAGCGGTCGTATTCGTCGGCTTCGACAACCCAAAGCGTGCCATTGCCAATGTGCAACGCGGTTTTCCAGCCACAAAGCACACCCCCTACGAGAGCCGTTGGGTCATGGCCTGCGGCAATGAGCATGGTCGAGATCATTGCCGTTGTAGTGGTCTTGCCGTGCGTGCCCGCCACACATATCGCGGGATGTGGATTCACAAGTTGACCGAGCAATTCGGCACGGCGCAATAGGGGGATGCCTTTTTCACGTGCGGCTTTTCTTTCGGGATTCTCAGAATCCGTCGCCGATGTGTAAACGACGCAGTCGGCTCCGGCGATGGCACTGCGCGCATGTCCAATTTGCACGGGAATGCCGAGTTGTTCCAAACGCCGGATGAGCGGTGAATCCTGCCGGTCAGAGCCCGAAATGCGGCACCCGCGCGCGACGAGCAGTTCGGCCAGCGCGCTCATGCTTATGCCACCAATACCGATAAAATGCACCCGGGTTCCTGCGTCGAATGAGACCATTTTAAAATCGTTCAACGTCGGGGGATGATGAGGTGATGTCTTCTGTGCATCGCTTGCCGGGGAACGGTTTGCGATGCCGCAGGTGAGTGACGGGTTTTGTTACGAGTACTGGCCCGTCCAATGCCAACGAGCACACCTGTCGCGGAGAGTGTAAACATCAAGGATGAACCACCGTAGCTGATAAAGGGAAGGGGAAGTCCCGTGACAGGCAGCAACCCGGTAGCCACACCCATGTTGATCAGAGCATAAATCAGGATCGTAATGGTAATGCCAGAAGCGAGTAGAAAACCAAAGGTATCGGGGGTTGTGCGGGCAATGCGAAAGCCGCACCGCCCAAAAATTAAAAACAAAATTAAAACGAGCAGGGTGCCCCACAAACCGAGCTCTTCACCCACAATGCTAAATACAAAATCGGTATGAGGTTCAGGCAAAAAGAAGTATTTTTGCTGGCCTTGTCCCAAGCCCGTGCCCCAAAATCCGCCACTGCCCAGGGCGAGAAGGGATTGCGCGAGGTGATAGCCCGTATTTTGCACATCGTCGCTGGGAAAGAGAAACGTCATTACGCGCGCGCGGCGGTACCCAAAAACAAAAACAATTACATACAGAACGGGTAAGAGACACGCACATGTACCAATGAGATGTCGCAACCGCACCCCGCCCAGATAGAGCATCAATGCACAGGTCAACCCAATGGCCATCGCCGTACCCAAATCGGGTTGTATCAAAATCATCACCATTGCCGTGCCGATCACTACGACATGTGGTAAAAAGCCCGATTTAAAATTTTTAATTACTTCCTGGCGGCGCGTCAGGGCGTCGGCCAAGTATAGCACCAGCACCACGCGCATCATGTCGGCCGGTTGAAATTGCCCGCCCGGCAATGGAATCCAGCGATATGCACCTCGCACCTTGCCAATGCCAAAGAGCTTGAGGATGAGCACCACGAGCAAACAACCAAATGCTATCGCCAGCATCAAACGCGCTTTTTTTCGCCAGACTCGATAGTCTATGTGAATTAGCAGAACCATCACAGCCACACTTATGACCATGCGAATAGCCCAGCGTTTGAGAAAGAAATTGCCGTTGTCAAATCGCAGTTGCGCCAACCCAGAACTGGCACTATACACTATCACCGTGCCAAAGCCCACCAGCATAACCACAATGAGCAGCAGTAAAATCCAGGTCCGATCATCTCTTTGTTCGTTTGTCAGTGTCATAAAAAAGGTAAGAGGTGAGAAGTAAGAGGCCCACCCCACCCCTCGCGCCTTTCACATTTCAAATCCCAGTGCTGTAATTATTTTTTCCATTGCAATGCCGCGCGATCCCTTGATGAGCATCAAGTCTCCGGGTTTCAAATAAGCCTGCAATGCCCCGGTTAACGCATCCCGGTCTGCATAAGCCCACGCCTGATCCATGCCCGCTTCGCGCCCCCCTTCAACGACCACCGATGCCAGATCGCCCAGCGCGAAAAGTGCGTCAATTTGCCGGCTGCCCGCTTCGCGCCCCAATGCCCGATGTGCGTCGTGGGTCATTGTTCCCAATTCGCGCATATCGCCCACCACTGCGATCCGCCGACCATCTACCTCGATTTGCGATAGGGTCTCAAGTGCTGCCCGCATCGACGCGGGGTTGGCATTGTACGTGTCGTTGATCATGCGAATTCCATTGTGTTCCAGCACCTGACTTCTCAGTTTGGTCAGTGTAAAATTTTCAAGTGCTTTTGCCGCATCTTGTATGGACACATCGAGTGCCCAACCTGCCGTTGCAGCCATCAGCGCGTTATACACATTGTGCTTGCCCGGAATTGACAGGTGGAAAGAATGGCCCTGTAGAGAGAAATGACCAAAGCCCTTCTGATCTAGTTTGAGTCCCTCCCCACGAAACTGACATATCTGCTCGATGCCGATGCCCAGGAGTCTCCCCTTAACTTTTGCTTGCTCCTTGGACAAAAACAGGTCATCGAGATTCAAGATAGTCATGGAAGACTCGTCTAGATATTCCAGAAGTTCCCCTTTGGCTTTTGCCACACCCTCTACAGAGCCTAAAAACTCGAGATGTGCTGGTCCGATATTGGTTATCATGCCGATGGTCGGTTGTGTAATTTCACACAGATAGTGCATGCCACCGCGTTCGCTAATGCCCATTTCAATAACTGCGACATCACAATGTGCCGATAGGTTGAGCAAGGTGAGCGGCACCCCCAGTCTGTTATTGAGATTTCCCTGTGTCGCCAAAACCCGATACCGCGTACTCAAAACAGCAGCGACCATATCTTTGGTCGTGGTTTTGCCACTGCTACCCGTAATGCCAATAACGGGAATGTCGAAACGCCTGCGATAAAACCGCGCCAGGTCGCCCAGGGCCAAATCGGGTGCATCGACGACAATCAACAACTCTGCTTGCCGCAATTCTCGAGCACCAGATCTGGTGACCACTGCAGCACAGGCTCCCCTGGCAAATGCAGCGTCCAAAAATTGGTGACCATCGACCTTTTCGCCGGGCAAGGCAAAGAAAATTTCGCCCGGTTTGAGTGTCCGCGTATCAATACTGGCTCCTGTTGGTACGATAGCGGATGGATCACCCTGTCCGATCCAGTGACCATGGATCGATTCAATCACATCTGATAGCCTTAATCCTTCCATACAACCCATCACCCCACTTTGCACTTGAGAATTTCCCGTGCAACTTCCCGATCGTCAAAAGGGGTTTTAATCCCATTGATTTCCTGATAATTTTCGTGCCCCTTGCCCGCAATGAGCACGAGGTCGCCCGTCCGCGCTTTTGCAATGGCCTTTTCAATTGCCCGTCGGCGATTGGGTTCAACGATGTGTGGGGCATCGCCCAGACCGGGCAAAATATCGGCAATAATGGCATCGGGGTCTTCGGTGCGTGGATTATCTGATGTCACCACAGACAGATCGGCCAACCGTGCAGACAAGTCGCCCATCACAGGTCGCTTGCCTTTATCGCGATCTCCGCCGCAACCAAATACACAAATCAATTGCCCGTGGGCAAAGGCGCGTGCGGTTTGAAGCACATTTTTTAGTCCATCTGGCGCGTGTGCATAATCGACAACCACCTCAAAATCTTGCCCGCAATCAATGCCTTCAAAACGACCTGGAATCCGAATCTCTCGCAAAGCATCTGCGATGATGTTGGGGTCAATTTCCAATGCGAGACCAGCGGTAACAGCCGCGGTGGCATTGTACAACTGAAAATCGCCCCGAAGTGCCAGTTTTAGATTGATCTTTCCGCGCGGCGTTTGCAAACAAAGCTGCGTACCGTCCTGTGAAGTGCTACCCTCTAAAATGCGCACTGTCGTATCTTTAGAACGTCCATAGCTCAACAAATGTGCCGAACATTTTTCCATCAATATTTTCGATGCCGCATCGTCTGTATTGACGACTGCATAAGCATCCGATCTGAGATTGTCAAAGAGCTGTGCCTTGGCAGCCAAATAGGCGTCGGGCGTGTTGTGATAATCCAGATGATCACGCGTCAGGTTGGTAAATACCGCAACTTCGTAATCAATGCCCAACACGCGGTTTTGCGCTAATCCATGTGAGGTTACTTCCATCGCGGCGGATCGGCAGCCCGCATCGACCATTGCGCGAAACATGCGGTGTAAGTCGTGTGCCTGCGGCGTAGAATTGTGCGATATTTCGCGTGTTGTGCCGAGATCGTGTTCAATGGTTCCAATCAAACCCGGCGCAAAACCAGCCGCCTCGAGCACCGCGCGAATGAGATAAACAGTCGATGTTTTGCCATTGGTGCCCGTAACACCGACCATTTTCAACTGTTCGGTTGGCCTGTTGTAAAAACGGCGGGCGATGTGGGCAAGTGCGCGATGCGTGTTGGCCGTTTGAACAAAAGCCGTATCTCCCACATCGACATCGCGTTCGGCAACAACGGCTCGAGCACCCGCCCGAATCGCCTGAAAAATAAATGGATGTCGATCCTGAATGTCGCCATCGCCGCTGAGCGCGACAAATATATCGCCTTCTTTGACGCGCCCCGAATGGGTTGCGATACCCCCGATATCGGGATTATTTCCGCGCGTCCTCACGACATCTGGCACGTCGGGTAGCAGTTCTCGCAGGCGCATATCTCAGCTTTCTCGTTTGCATTCGACCGTGCACATCGTTCCCGGCTTTACGGGTACACCCGGTTCAGGTGACTGTGCAATCACCCGCCCACTGCCCGAAATTTTGATCTGAAACCCCATTTGTGTCAATTGTGCAACCGCCTGCCGCACAGGTGCCCCGCGCACATCGGGCATGTAAAACGAATCTGAACCTTTGGCCCCTGTGTGGAGATCGGGGGTGGCGGTTGGCGCAGAAGACAAAAATAACGAGACATTATTTTCTTCAACGTCGATATGCTGTCCAACAACGCGGTCTCCTTCGCCCACAATTTGATAGGTCATCCCCAGGCGTTTGAGGGCATCTGTCGAGGCTTTGCGCGAAAGGCCCACCAGATGAATGTCTGCGCGCGCAGGCGGCGGGGGTTGTTCTTCGAGCTGTGGCGCGCTGTGGCGCAGAGGGGTTTGCCGCAGGCTCAAAATTCGCTTTACAATATTGCTAAATACAGGCGCGGCAACCAGACTTGCCCAGTGGACTCTTTTGGGACTATCTATGGCCACCAAGCACAGCAACTCGGGGCGTTCAACGGGTAAAAATCCCACAAAAGACGGAACATAGCGATTGGGATCGTATCCGCGATGTCCTTCTTTCACTTGTTGTGCTGTCCCGGTTTTTCCCGCGACCCGATAACCGGGTATGCGCCCATTTTTACCTGTGCCGTGACTGACAACGCCTTCGAGGAAACTGGTAAGTGTACGCGCTGTTTCGGGCGATATCACCTGTCGAATTGGCCTGGGAGATCCTTCAATTGTTGTGGTATCTTTGCGAGATGCTCTCAAAAAGATACGCGGCGTCATCAAGCGTCCCCCATTTGCTATCGCGCCATAAGCAGTGGCGACCTGAAGGGCGGTCACTGCGATCTCTTGCCCAATGGAAATGGTTTCCAGAGATCGCGCAGACCACGCATCTGGATGCCGAAGTTGGCCACCGACTTCGCCCGGCAAATCCACACCTGTTTTGGCGCCAAAGCCAAACAAGCGCATCTGGCGATATAAGGGACCTTTTTTGACTTTACGCGCAATTTTAGCCGTACCAATATTGCTCGATTCCTCCATCACCTCTCGCACGGTCAGCCAGCCACTGGGATGTGAATCTCGAAGCACTTTGCCGCCAGCAATGCGCATTCTGCCGTTTTCACAGAAAATTCTATCTTCTGGCTTAACCAAACCCGCTTCGAGCGCGGCGGCAAATGCTGCAATCTTAAAGGTCGAACCCGGCTCGAACTGATCGGTCGCCGCTCGATTGCGCCGTATCCAGAGTTCTGAGTTTGAAAAATCATTTGGATCGTAAAAAGGCGCGTTTACCAATGCTAAAATTTCGCCCGTATGGGGTTCCATCACAATGGCAACACCGCTTTTGGCATCGTATTTCTGCATGCCTTTTAGCAACTCTTCTTCTGCAATGGCCTGGTAATCGATATCGATGGTGAGGGTGATATCATCGCCGTTTTTTGGCATCTGCCGAACTGCGCCGAGCGTGCTGAGCATTTGACCTCGCGCATCAACGCGTGCGGATAACTCGCCAGGCTCACCTCCCAAGATTGGATCAAAAGCGCGTTCAATCCCTTCAATTCCCTGTCCATCTGTATCGGTATATCCCAACACCTGACCCGCCAGAGACCCCATGGGATAATTGCGCCGCATCTCGACAATGCGCCCGATACCTTCTGGCAATCCAGTAGGTGCGTCGATGACATGACGAGCCAGCCACACGAAGGAACGCGAGCGATCGACCTTTTTTAGGAGAGCTGCTTCATCGTGTCCAGATCGCTGAGAAAACCGAACGGCGAGCGCGCGCAGGCTGTCTCTATCGGATATTTGATTGAGAAAGAACGATTGGGATTCGAGATTTGTCGCCAGTATCCGGCCGCGTCGGTCAAAAATGCGCCCTCTCTCTGCCAGTAAAACCCGCTTCTTGACATGCTGACTGCGCGCCTGGTCTGTGTATGCCTCTACCGACCAGACTTGTAGAGAAGCCAGCCGAAACGCCAAAAGTAGCGCGAATCCCATACCGAAAAGTGCGATTATGCTTAAGCGATTATTCATTATCGACTCAAATACAAATTTCTCGGTGGATCACTTGGAAACACCATGCCCAATTCTCGAACAGCAATATCGCGAATGCGATTGCTCTGCTTCAAACTCGCTGTGCGTGTAAGGAGCCGCTCTTGCTGGTTCAATAGGGTTTTTCGCTCTGCACGCAGCCGATCAATTTCACGCCCCTGACTCTGGGTTTGCACATGTCCCCACATATAAATCAGCAATCCCGCAACGAGGAGAATGACCGATAAAAAACCAGAGCGATAAAGCCCCCAGGGCGGGCGCGGTTCTGAAGTCACGACAGTGGTCCTCGATGGCATAACCAGGGCTGAGCGGAAACACTGAGGCGTTGCGCCACGCGAAGTGTTGCGCTGCGTGCCCGTGGATTTTGGACGATTTCCGCCCGATTTGGTCGAATGGCTCGCTTTCCCGGCAAGGTCAATACAGGCAGGCGATCACAGGCACATAAGGGCAGATCAACAGGCCCAATACAATCGCGCTTGCCCAGTTCAAAAACCCGTTTGACAGCGCGGTGTTCCAGCGAATGATAAGACAAAACACCAATGCGCCCGCCGGGTTTGAGCAGATCAATAGCTGTTTGGAGCGCGTCTTCCAGGTGTGTCATTTCGTCGTTCACTTCAATGCGAAGCGCTTGAAAAACCCGCGCGAGTGTCTTCTGCTTTCGAGGTCCGTAGCTATGTCGCACAATTACATCAGCCAGGTCGTCCGTATAATTAAGAGGCCTGTTTTCACAGATTGCTCGGGCAATGCGAGCAGCAGCGCGTTCTTCGCCGTAAGTTTTGATGATGCGGGTTAAATCTTCCTGCGAATACGAATTGACCACCTCGTGGGCCGTGCATTTTGCATCGGGTCCCATACGCATATCAAGCGCACCGCGTTGCTGAAAACTGAACCCCCGGTCGGCATTGTCAATCTGGTGAGATGAGAGACCCAGATCAAATAAAATGCCCGTGATTGTCGCGAAGCCCTGTTCGGCCAAAATATTTCGGAGATTCCAGAAAGGTGCTTGCACTGTATAAACTCGATCTTTGAATGGAGCCAGACGTTTTGTCGCGACTTCGATGGCTTTGGGATCGCGGTCAATGCCGATCAATTTGCCATCAGGCCCCAGATGCTCGAGCACAATTTCAGCGTGTCCACCTCCGCCCAGGGTGGCATCGACATAAATTCCATTGGGATCGGTTATGAGAGATTTTGACACATCTGGCCCCAAGATCGGAATGTGATACTCTGGGGCCTTTTTGTGCATAATTTATTGTTTTTAATTTGATTATCTATGATTGGAATATTTATTCTGAATATTTATTCTGAATATTGGAATATTCTTTACCGCCCTAATATTTCTCCTAAGGCTTCCATATCGACGTCATTTTGAGCTTCGTTATACTGATCGGGATCCCAAATTTCAATACAATCAACAACGCCTGTCAGCGTTGCGCGATCTGTAATACCGACCGAATCCAGACGCTTTCGGGGGATCAATGCACGTCCCTGGCGGTCGAATTTTACCTCAGATGCACGCCCCGCCATTGCTCTAACTAATTGTCTTGACTGGACTTGTGAGTATCCCATGTTGCGAAGTTGATCAATGAGCCGCCGCCATCCATCGGGGTCAAACGCGGCCAAACAACCATCAAACCACTGCGTGACGATAATTGAAGTAACGCCATTGGGTAGCGCGTTCCGAAACGCTGCGGGAATGATTAAGCGACCTTTGGCATCGATGGGGATATTTTCAAAGTCCCCATAAAACTGTGGACGGTTATCGGACATCTGGGAAACCTGAGGGAGATAAATGACTATTTTACAAAATGATATACCTAAAATCAATGATCCACCACAATCCACCACAATATGCCACTTGGCTTAACTTAGGAATTCGGGTTTCAAAAGTCAATTGTTTTATATAGAAAAAATAAGTTATTTATATGTACGTGTTATTAAACCCGAAAAATTCATAAAAAAGGTAGTTTCCCTATTCAAGTTATTGTATTATATTAGGTTATACGCATAACCATTGAACAATAAACTTGGGAGAAACTACCGTGAGCACACAAGATAATCATTGCAAGGTTCCTTTGGCAAGCATTTTCGGAAAACGTCTCGACCTCGCCTTTGATGGGGGTATTCTCACCAGCGATAGCGGTGCCTTATTGCTTCGAGAAGTGGAGGCCAAAACCGGCATTTTATCACGCATCATTGAGGCGATCAAAGACCGTCGGCATCCAAGTTATGTGGCTCACAGTGTGGCAGACCTGGTCAAACAGCGTGTGTTTCAGATCGCCTGCGGGTATGAAGATGCCAATGATTGTGATGCCTTGTGCAGCGATCCGGGTTTCAAGGCGGCGTGTGGTCGCTTGCCCTTGCAGGGGGAAGACTTGAGCAGTCAACCTACGATGAGCCGTTTTGAGAATCAGATGAGCAGAAGCGATTTGTATCGCATTGCGCGTGCCTTTGTCGATGCTTTTATTGCCTCGTATAAAAAGCCACCCCGGGCGATCATCTTAGATATAGATGATACACAGGATACGGTTTATGGGACGCAGCAGTTGGCTTTATTCAATGGCTATTTCAATGCTTACGCCTACCAGCCCTTGCATATTTATGAGGGGCAATCGGGTAAGCTAATCACGACGATTTTGCGTCCGGGTGTGCGTCCTGATGGCATACAGGTTGTCGCCATCGTGAAACGGTTGGTGGCCTATCTACGAGAGGCTTGGCCTCATGTGGCGATCTTTTTGCGAGGCGATGCTCACTTTTCTTCTCCACAAGTCCAGGACTTCTGTGAGACTCAGGGCCTCTATTTTATTGTCGGACAAACCGCCAATACCCGCCTCTTAGACTTGGCAAAGCCCTTGATGGAGAAGGCCAAAAGCCTTTATGCACACACCAACAAGCCCGTGCGACTTTTTACCTCATTTTATTACCAAGCCCAGACTTGGGCCTGTGCCAGACGCATCATCTGCAAAGCTGAAATCACCACCCGAGGCCAAAACACACGCTTTGTCGTGACCAACCTTGAAAGTTCAAGGGCCTCCTTTATCTACCAAAATGTCTATTGTGCTCGCGGACAGATGGAAAACTTCATTAAAAATCACAAAACCTTTCTCCACTCAGACCGCACATCCTGTCACGCATTTGGAGCCAATCAGTTCCGCCTCTTCCTCCATTCGGCTGCCTATGTCTTGTTGCACACCTTAGCGCACATCGGATTACAAGGCACAACGTGGATAAACGCACAGGTCAATACCCTCCAAAATCGCTTCCTTAAAGTCGCCGGACGCGTCTGTGAGTTGAAAACAAAGATCACCTTCCATCTGCCTATGTCATTTCCATTGCCACACCTTTTTGATAAAATCCTGTGCAATCTGGCAAAGGCGGTGCCATAACCCATCAACGGGGCAGGAATAGGGGTCTGTCCCATCACTTGCTGACTTTACAAATACACGGACTTATCCACAGACAGGACTGGCAAGGGACCGGTCTGTACTTTTGACACTGGCAGAGCCAGTCAGGGGACGATTTGGGCTGCTTGAACTCTATGAAGACGCCTATGACGGCAGACAAGATAGAAAGCACCCTCATTTTGATGCTTGGAACCGATGCCGCCTGACAAACAGCCCCAACCATTACAGTTCATGAATTAGTCGGGTAAAGGATATTTTGAAGATATTGCGAAAGGGCCACAGTGCGATTTCTCCTTTGGAATTCTGTTATGACAAAACTGCTTCTCTGGTGTCTTTTGCTCGGTGCGGTTGGATGCGCGACCGCGCCATCGCCAGAGCTATCGGATAAGAAATTTATCGAGCTATTTGCAGACGCGACGGAACTTCACCGCCGTTATGTACACGCGCCCGATTCGCTGCTGGTGGAACGAAAAAAACTGTTTAAACGCCATGGTATTACACAAGTAGATATTGAGAAATTTCTCAAAGATCGTCGGGAACACCCTGAAAAATGGGACGCGCTCATTGCTCTAATTCAACAGCGATTTGGGGAAGCTGCAGAGCGTGAGATGAAGGTATTTCAAAAGACGGGAAAGACGGATGAGAAGTGAGATGTAAAACGTGAGAGGTTGGGGACTGGTTGCAGATAAAAAAAATCCCCCACATTTTTTGCGGGGGATTTTTTTTAATCTCTGGTATATCTTAAGAAGCTTTAGTTTCCAAACCATCCGGAAATGCGCCCGATATCGTTGAAGGTTACGTAAATAATCAGGAAGAGCAAAAATGCAAATCCGGCTTGTTGGAGCCAGGCTTTGTGTCGTGCGGATAAATCCCGGCGTATAATGCCTTCTATCGTGAGAATGGTGAGATGGCCGCCATCGAGCATGGGAATGGGCAGCAGGTTGAGCACGCCAAGGTTAATGCTGAGCATGGCCATAAACCACAGCAGATAAGAAAAACCGCGCTCAGCACTTTGCCCCACCATCTGGAAAATTCCCACAGGTCCGGCCAGAGCACTGCTGGATTCTTGCCCTATGACCAGGCGTTTGACAAATCCAAAAATAGCCGTTGATAAATTGATGGTTTCTGTTGCGCTGCGGCGCACGGCCTTAAAAAAGGAAATGGGATTGCGTTGGGAAGCCGAATCAATGCCAATGCGCCCCACGGTTTCGCCATTGAAAGTTTGAGAAGCGGGAGTAATCTGCGCCGTCATCTCTTCGCCATTGCGCTGCCAGGTCAATGAGATTTCCACACCGGGTTGCGCAGAAATCTCGCGGCTCATCTCCCACCACATCGTCACTGTTATACCATTGACCGATGTAATCACATCGCCCGGTTGCAGACTGATTTCTGAGGCTGGCATTCCGGGCATTATAGCTCCGACCTCTGTGGTCATATAATATCCCAGTCCCAGTCCTTCGCGGGGGGGGGAGGTCAAATCGACCGAAATTGTCAATCGCTCAGTCCTGTCTATTTGGTAGGCAGGTGTGCGTTCAATTTCAACGGGCACGACGTCACCGGCGTGAAGGAGAAACGCATCTGCCATTTCTTCCCAGTCAATTACCGTTGTATTTCCAACGGTTAAAATGCGGTCTCCAGGCCTTAGCCCAGCCGTGTAAAGGGGTGAGTCTGTCTTAACTTCACCCACGCGGGAATCGTCCAAAAAAGCGTATTCACCCGCCGACATACGCAAAATGAGCAATAGCAAAAAGCCCAAAAAAAAGTTCATTGCCGGACCAGCGACCATCACGGCCATTTGAATCCATCGCGGCTTGGACTGAAATTCCCAGGGCTTACCCTGGCCTTCTTCGTGACCGAAATCGGCCATGCCGGCAACTTTGACATATCCCCCCAATGGCAACCACGAAAGGCAGTATTCGGTCTCGCCAATTTTCACGCCTACCGCTTTGGGCGGGTATCCAAGTGAAAAGGCTTCAACTCTGATGCCCGATTTTTTGGCCACCAAAAAATGCCCGAGTTCGTGAACAAAAACCAGTACACCCAAAACAAAAAAGAAGTAGAGAAGATCGACGATCACGGGAAACCTCGTTTCTATGATTCAAGTGAACAAATCAGCTTATTTGCACGGTCTCGCCCCCAGCGGTCGGCTTCAAAGACCGCCTCAAGGGTATCTTCGCCTGCCTGGTGCTCATCAAGGGCTTTTGCAATTACACGAGGGATATCGAGAAATCCGATGCGGCCATCGAGAAAAGCATACACGGAGACTTCATTGGCAGCGTTGAGTACAGCGGGCGCAGTTCCCCCCTGTTCTACGGCCTGATATGCCAATTGAAGACAGGGAAACCGCTCGGTATCGGGCTGAAAAAAACTCAATGTGCCAACCCTTGTCAGGTCCAGGGGTTCAACCTGTGAGGGCAGCTTTTCGGGATGCACCAGAGCCTGCTGAATTGGCAATCGCATATCGGGTGTACTCAGGTGCGCCATCATGCCGCCATCCACGTATTCGATAAGACAATGCACAATAGACTGCCGATGGATAATCACGTCGATTTTCGAGACCGGCAAATCGAGAAACCATTGTGCTTCGATCACTTCAAAGCCTTTATTCATCAATGTGGCCGAGTCAATCGTAATTTTTGGTCCCATTTGCCAGGTGGGATGATTGAGTGCCTGATCGCGTGAAACACTCGCCATTTGCTCTTGCGTATAGCCAAAAAAAGGACCGCCCGAGGCGGGCAATAAAATGCGTTTGACCTCGTTTCGGTTCGTCTCTTGCAACGATTGCCACAGTGGTGTTGTCTCACTGTCGATCGGCAATAATGTAGCGCCCGTTTGTTTGGCCCAAGCAGTTACCAGATGCCCGGCGACAACCAGTGTCTCTTTGTTGGCAATTGCCACATCTTTGCCCGCGCGCACAGCAGATAGCGTAGGACGCAGTCCCACGCCTGCCGCCAGACCGTTAATGATCAGATCGACATCGGGATCGACAGACAGGTCCTGTAAGCCCGAGCTGCCTTCGAGCACTTCAATACCCAGTGGGGCAAGACGCGCCTGCACCTCTTTTGCCCTCTGGGCAATACAAACGCGCTTAGGACGCCAGTGCTCGGCTTGTTCACACAGCAACTCGGCATTGCGTCCGGCACATAAACTCACCAGTTCAAATCGGTCGGATAGGCTATTCAGAACACGCAGCGTGTTTGTGCCGATAGAGCCTGTGGATCCGAGGAGGGCAACGCGTTTTATCATAAAAATCAGTCCAACACCGGTGAGGTATGGGGGTAACCGGCTACTGGTTAATGGATATTAGTTGAAAATAAAGATAGACGAGCGGAAAAACAAACAAAGCACTGTCAAAGCGATCCAGCACGCCACCGTGCCCGGGGATCAGTTCCGATGTATCTTTGACGTCCATATCGCGTTTGATCATGGATTCAACGAGATCCCCCAAAGATGCCCCAATGCCAATAAGAAGGCCGAGTATGAGGCTTTGGGCTATATTAAACAGCCCGAGTACCTTACCACCAAATCCTATGACCAAAAGTGCGGATAGAAGACCTCCGATGAATCCAGCTTCGGTCTTAGCCGCGCTGATTGTGGGAAAGGGATGCCATCGGCCAAACCACCGTCCAAAAAAATAGGCCATTGTATCATTGGCCCAAATCCCCAGTAAAATGAGAACAGCAAGTTCTGACGCGCCAACGGGTAATGTGTTTCTCACTATGAGAACAAAACTACCCAAAAAGCCGACATAAAGCACACCTAAAAGCGTGCCTCCCGCATTGAGCATGCGATAGCCTGTGGTGTCTTGAAACAGGGCGATGCTAAACATCAAAAGCAATAATACGAGAAAAAAAAATGCGAAAGCATTTGGCCCAATAACAAATGCCACAGCACACCAGGAGAGGGATATAACAATGCCAAATCCCGTCCAGGGTTGTAGCCCTTTCTGAGATAGCATGCGATAAAATTCCCAGGTGCCTATAGAGACCACACCGCACCACATCACAAATAGCCAATAACCACCCAACCAGAACAGCACGACCAAAACTGGACCAAAAACTGCGGCTGCCAACACGCGCTGAATTAGATTGGACTTTGCCACAAGCCCTCCGAAGACCTATTGGTTTCGCTTGCGAGCGTTTCATCGCGCAATTGAAGCCCTGTTTTGCCAAATCGTCGTTCTCGATTTTGATAACTGCGGATGGCTGCGTAGAGGTGCTCGCGCTTAAAATCGGGCCATAGTACATCTGTAAACCAGAACTCGGTATAAGCACACTGCCAGAGCATAAAATTGCTCAAACGAACTTCGCCGCTGGTGCGAATGAGCAAATCGGGATCGGGCAAATCACCTGTATAAAGGCGTTGGGAAAATAAGTCGGCATCGACAGCGTCTGTTGAAATGCGCCCTTGTGCGACATCCACAGCAATGCTTTGCACGGCTTGAAGAATATCGTTTTTACCGTCGTAGCTCAACGCGAGATTAAGTGTAAGTCCCGTATTGTTAGCCGTTTCGCGAATGGCATTTTTAAGTGCTTTACGCGAGTGTCTGACCAGTCGCTCCATATCGCCGGTTGCAATGAGGCGTACATTGTTTTCCTGCAATTCGTTGAGTTCTTCATGTGAACAGTCGCGCAACAATTGCATCAGTGACAACACTTCTGACCAGGGCCGACGCCAATTGTCTGTACCAAAGGTGAACAGGGTGAGAATATCTATTTCGAGTTCGCCGCAGGCACGCACAATATCGCGCACGGTTTCGCGGGCAGATCGATGCCCAGCTGTGCGGCGCAAGTCTCGCTGTTGTGCCCACCGTCCATTGCCATCCATAATTATCGCAATGTGCGATGGCAGGTTGCCTTGCGCTTTCAGCCTGTCTTGAAGCTGATTACAACCGCGCGAGCCGTTTATGTGTGTGTCTTTCATATTATTATAATGAAAAATTCAACTTGCCGTTCAAACGCCGATAAAATATCATTAAGAATGTTGTGAAACTTTAACGGTTTAATTTATTAAAGTCAAGTGAGAAGCGAGAAACTAATCATTCGGGACGGCACAAGGGCCGTACCCTACGGTGACAATTATTCCATTGTGTTGTTATTATGACAAAGCCAGATCTGAAACGTCGTCTTCGTGCCGAGCGTATCCAAATGCAAGAACGAGTTGTTCGTGAGAAAAGTGTACGTATTTATCGCCGGCTGATCGATATGCCAGCATACCAGCTTGCACGGCGCATTGCCTGTTATGTCTCGATAAAAAAAGAAGTGGATACAAGAATAGTGATCCCAAAAGCAATTGGCGGCGGCAAGCGGGTGGGAGTACCTGTTACACGGGCAGATGGAGGCATGGATTTTCAAGCGATTGTGGGACTGAACGATCTGCGACCTGTACATTATGGCTTGCGCGAACCGGTTCCAAATCCCAAAATGCTGCTGCTGCCTCACACCATTGACCTGGTCCTTATTCCGGGCATCGCTTTTGATCGCCGGGGTCATCGGATTGGATCGGGGGGGGGATATTATGACCGATTTCTGGTACAGACTGAAGCCGTTCGAATCGGTTTAGCTTATGCCTTTCAGATCATAGACCGCGTGCCTGCCGAACCACACGATGTGAAGATGGATTTGATCATAACCGAAAACGAGGTCATTAAAATTTAGCGAAGGGAGCGATTACATGCCTATAACTCTTTCACCTGCACAGGTACGCGAGATCCTTGCACGACATCAAGTCTGGATAGCCTCCAATGGTACAGAGGGAGCGCGCGCTGACTTGGTCGGTGCAAATCTAAACCGAGCAGAATTGCAAAATGTCGCATTACAACATGCGGATATGCGCGAAGTCATTCTCAGTGGCGCACAGTTGCGGGGGGCCAATTTATCGGGTGCCAATTTGCAGCGTGCGCGTCTTTTACAGGCCAATTTGCGCGATGCAAACCTCGAAGGTGCCGATCTGAGTGGGGCGTTCTTGCAGAATGCGACCCTCACAAGAGCTAATATGAAGGGTGTGAAGGCATCGCCGGCTGATTTGGAATTGGCAGATCTCAGCGGTGCAAATATGGAAGACGCAAATTTTGAGGAAGCAAAACTGGTGGGGTGTAATTTGCGCGGAGCCAAATGCAAAAATGCGAATTTTTACAAGGCCAATTTGTCGGAGGCCATATTGGTCAAAGTGGATTTCGAAAATGCCATCTTGCGTACAACCGATATCAGAAAATCGGATTTGACCGATGCCAATTTGAAAGGGGCCAACCTGCAAAGTGCTAAGCTCCAGGAGGCCGATCTCGTCAAAGTGGATTTGCGCCAGGCCAATCTCCAGCGCGCTCGTATGCAAAAAACCGATCTCTACAAAGCCCAGTTTGACAATGCCGACATGCGCGGTGCCGATGTCCGGGATGCGGTTGGCTTTTCACAAAAACATCTGGATCTGGTGAGGTGGGATGAGAAGACGAAGTTGAGGGATTGAGAGAGACTGGGCGGGTTAAAAAAAAGCAGGTGGTAGTATTCCGACCACCTGCTTTTCTGTACCACTAAAAACGACTTAAATATTACACATCGTAGTAAAGCGCGAATTCGTGCGGATGGGGGCGCTGGTTGATGGCGTCAACTTCATTTTCGCGCTTGTATTCGACCCAGGTTTCGATCACGTCGTCGGTAAAGACATCTCCCTTGAGCAAGAAGTCGTGATCTGCTTCCAGTGCGTCGAGGGCCTCGGACAGTGAACCCGGTGTCTGCGGAATGGATGCCGCTTCTTCGGGTTCGAGGTCGTAGAGGTTTTTGTCGAGCGGTTCCCCTGGATCAATTTTGTTTTGAATGCCGTCCAGGCCAGCCATCAACATGGCCGCGAAAGCCAGATAGGGATTGGCACTTGGATCTGGACACCGAAATTCGACGCGCTTGGATTTGGGACTTTGAGAATACATTGGGATGCGTACTGCAGCGCTGCGATTGCGCTGAGAGTAGGCCAAATTGACCGGGGCTTCATACCCGGGCACCAGACGCTTAAACGAGTTAGTGGTCGGATTGGTCAATGCAATCAGTGCATCCGCATGTTTGAGAATGCCACCGATATAGTGCAGAGCCATTTCGCTCAGGCCCGCATATCCCGATCCGGCAAAGAGGGGGTCATCGCCTTTCCAAATGCTCTGATGCGTGTGCATGCCCGTGCCATTGTCTTCAAAAAGCGGTTTGGGCATAAAGGTGGCGGTTTTACCGTGTTTGTGCGCCACGTTTTTGACAATATATTTGTACCATACCATTCGGTCGGCGCATGTGACCATCGGGCAGAACCGAATGTCAATTTCGCCCTGACCACCGGTTGCTACTTCGTGGTGATGAACTTCAACATCAATGCCGACGTCTTCCATTGTCAGCACCATTTCCGTGCGTATATTTTGCAGCGTGTCGTGGGGCGGTACGGGGAAATAGCCTTCTTTATGGCGGGGTTTGTAACCCAGGTTGGGGCCTTCATCTCTGCCGGAATTCCAGTAGCCTTCAATTGAATCTACGCTGTGAAAGGCGTGGTTTGATCCTTCGCCAAATCGCACGTCGTCAAAGACAAAAAATTCGGCTTCTGGACCAAAGAATGCCGTATCGCCAATGCCCGTGGATTGCAAATAGGCTTCGGCTTTTTGGGCGACCGAACGCGGGTCGCGCGAATAGCCGCTTTTGGTTATGGGATCGGCAATATTACAGATCATTACGAGCGTAGGTTCTTCGAGGAAAGGATCGATAAATGCTGTGGTAGGATCGGGCATGACGAGCATATCCGATTCGTTGATGGCCTGCCATCCGCGAATACTGGACCCGTCAAAGCCGAGTCCATCTTCAAAGGTATCTTCTTCGACTTCGGAGGCCATAATAGTAAAATGCTGCCAGTGACCGGGAAAATCGGTAAAGCGCATATCGACAACTTTAATGCCTTGACCTGCGATCATTGCAAGAACATCTTGTGGCGTTTGGGCCATATTTTACTCCTTTCATAGTGGGAAAAGTGGCCTGTATTGAAAAATGAAAGGATCGACAGTGTTTGCCGACCCGAAATATCGGCAAGAAATATAGATGGTGTTTGTTTCAGCGTGATTTCTCATGTATTAAATATGTGTTACGCAGTTGGGCGATGATGCCCTTAAGACAAGATTCAATTATAGAAAAATACGAAAAAACAAGGTTCAATTATAAACATTTCTCTATAAGTTGCAAGATAATTTTTAAAAGCGTTTGCCTTTCAAGGGGACATGTTCTACATTTTCGGAAATGAGACGCAATGTCGTGTTGTCTCTATTTGTCACCCTCTTCAGGAGGATTGTTTATGTCGCGGTTGAATTCTCACAGACTGCTAACTGTCATGGTCACTATTTTTGTTGGCTGGGGGCAGGCCGATGCCCGTCCAGCGCGGGTAGATCAGATACCCAATGGCAGTGTAAGCCGGTGTGCTTCGTGCCATGTGAATCCAGCCGGGGGTGGGTCTCGCACGCCTTTTGGTATGGCTATCGAGAACAATTATCTCGTGCCGAGTGGTCGCACTGGCGTCGTTCAATGGAATGCCATGCTCGCAATGCTCGACTCAGATGGCGATGGCGTGTCCAATGGTCAGGAATTGGGTGACCCTGATGGCGACAATATGGTAGATACAAGCATTCAGGTGACGAATCCCGGCGATCCCAATAGTTTTGTACCACAACAACTAGCTACGCCCGCTGTGACTTCGTTTGTGATTGGCGGTGTGACGCTTCAGAAAGATGTGAAGAATCCGCCCGTGCCGAGTGGGATGCAGCAGTTTGAAATTACATTTAATATTCCCTTAGAGGGCGTAAGGCCTAACCCGGCAGGGGGGATCAATATAGAAAATGTGGGAGTTGTCACTTCATTTCCATTTGGGTTGTTTGCAATTGCACCAGATACCAGCGATCCCATGAAACTGAAGGGCAGCGTTAATTTGCCCGAAGGGGCGACCTATCAGGTGCTTATTGGATATTTGGATTTTGAGTCGATTCCAAATTTTTCTGAACTACAGCAGTATTTCTTGGGTACCGTAGAACTGTCAGATGCTGTTGTTTCCGGTATGGGTCTTTTGCCCGAGGGTGTTGCGTTGTCCGATACACCTGGTGTAGCGGCGCTGATAAATCCAAACCTTCTCCCTGAAAACGATGAGGGGCCATTCGAAGTGGCTATTGTACGCGTGTCTGATCTCAATGAACAACTGATGTTTGAGTTCCCATATGTGCCGGATGGAACTTATGCGCTGTCAATGAGTCAAGAGGTGGTTAATGTAGAAGGAAATAGAGATACCTTATCTGCTTTTGTGGGAATTAATATCGGTGGGGTTGATCCCGCAGCACTGATTCAGGTTGTCGATGGTGCCAGTGTAACTGATTTGCAAATTATGCTGCAAACGGAGCCTGAACCCGTTGACATCAGAGAGGTCAGTGTTCAAAGCGTGAATGCCGAAACCAATTCGTTTTTCATTCAACGCAATGATCAGCAGGTGCGCGTGGATGTGTCACAGGCTCTGATGATTACCCTCGATCAAAAGAATGTTGAGGATATTATCTCAATATTCTTTTCTGGCAATGTTGATGATCTCGCCCAACTTTTTTTCCCCATTACCGATCTAATGGTGGGAGATACTGTCTCTGTTTTGGGATTTCCTCTTTCCGAGACCGCAATCCAAGCTTTAATCGTGATACGCCAGGCACCTTCTCAGATACCCAGTGCTGACCTGGATAGTGACGGGGATGTCGATTTCTCCGATTTCTTGCTTTTTGCTGCTGCTTTCGGCACGAGCGAGGGGGGACCGGGATACAATGCTGCGGCTGATTTGGACGGGGATGGTACAGTCGCATTTTCAGACTTTTTAATATTTGCCAGTGCCTTTGGCAAGCCAGTGAGCGGATAATAAAAAATAAGCACCTGTGAGATCGGAAACGGGTTGGTCAGGTAAGTAGGCCAGCCCGTTTTTTGATGGGGCTTGACAATCGGTAGGTCTTCCTATATCATAACTAAACTGTTTTGCTTATTCGGTTTGTTTCAACGCAGGTAAGCTATTTTTTTTCGTTCTTCCAGGTGGAGAGGGACGCGCAATGACCGAACTGACACCTCGGGAAAAAGCAATTCTCGACATTTTGATTGGCACTTATGTCACGACAGGCGAGCCGGTGGGGTCGCGCACAATTTCCAAGATGGATTTGGGACTCAGCGCGGCAACCATTCGCAACTCAATGGCCGATCTCGAAGAAAAAGGCTATTTGTACCAGCCTCACACTTCGGCGGGCAGGGTGCCCAGCGACAAGGGATATCGGTACTATGTCGATATGCTGATGAATCGGGAAGAACTCGCCGAGGCTGCACAGCGGTCTATTCGGGACAGTGTTGAGCGTTTGCGAGAGGGCAACGCCGACGATTTACTGGTGCAAGTATCCAAAGTTTTGGCCGATGTATCGCACAATCTGGGCATTGTCCTTGGCCCTCAATTCGTCCAGGGTATTTTTGAGCGTTTAGAAATGCTTAAGTTGAGCGAATCCAAGCTGCTGATGGTGATGACCATTCGTTCTGGATTGGTCAAGACTATGGTGGTCGAAATCGACTCAGAAATTGCAGAGGCCGAGTTGGAAGAAACGAGACGGGTGGTCAACCAGCGGCTTTCTGGGCTTACGATAGACGAGATTATGGCGTCTGTCAAAGAACGGCTTGCGTCTGCATCGTCCGGGTCTCCCAAGCTGTTGCGGCTGCTTGCCAATAGTGCCGATCATCTTTTCAGATTTCCGAGCAGTGCTGACCTGCATATGGATGGTACGCGCAACTTTTTTGGTCAACCCGATTTTTCCAGTGAACGCTTGGCCGGTTTGATTGGCATACTGGAGGCTCGTGAATACGTGGCGCATTTGTTGAGTGACCGCACGCGCGATGCGGGTATTTCTATCACGATTGGCGATGAACACGAATCGCCCGCGCTCAAAGATTGCAGTTTGCTAACTTCTACGTATTCGGTGGGCAATGTATCGGGCGTTATCGGGATTATTGGGCCAACGCGATTGCCTTATGGACGACTCGTTCCCCTGGTGCAATATATGGCAAATTTAACTGAAGAGATGTTGGATCGCAGGTAAAGGAGTTGTTGAGAAATTATGGCGCAGAAAAAAGAAAAAAAAGAAGAAATACCGTTGGAAGAAGAAGCCGCGGAAGATGTAGATGCAGAGATGACGAAAGATGAGGTTGCTGGGGAGGCCGATCAATCGGAGGAACCGAAAGAAAAGATAGAGGCTACCCCATTATTTTTGGCCCGTGAAGAAGCCGAAATGTACAAAGACCGGTGGATGCGCCTCGCCGCTGAGTTTGAGAATTACAAAAAACGCAGGGCACGAGAATTTGAGATTCTTGTAGAATCTGCCAGTGAAGATGTGATTCGCGATTTATTGCCCATTTTAGATGGTGTTGGTCGCGCATTGGCACACAGCGAAAATGGGGATACAGAGTCAGAGGGGTTTCAAGAAGGCATAAAAATGATTATGGAGCAATTTCCTCGCGTGCTCTACAATCGCAATTTGAAAGAAATTGAGTCGATTGGCAAACCATTTGATCCTACGGTGCATGAGGCATTGATGCAAATGCCATCGGAAATTCACGATGCCGGTATTGTTTCAGATGAGATTGAAAAAGGATATAGCCTGGGTGATAAGGTATTGCGCCCGGCCAAAGTGGTGGTAAGCCAGGGCAAACCCGCACCGGAGACCCCGAAAGGGGATGCGAACAAAAGTTAGGCTGGCAAAATGAACAGGGTCGCAACTGGGCGGCTCTTTTTGCATGTTGATTGGGAAGGTCAATGGCCAAAAGAGATTATTACGAAATATTGGGTTTGGATCGCGGGGCTTCGGAAGATGAGATTAAGAAAGCTTATCGCAAGCACGCGCTGAAATATCACCCGGATCGCAATAAGGACAATCCACAGGCTGAGGAATTGTTCAAAGAAGGTGCCGAAGCTTATGAAGTGCTGATGGATGCACAAAAGCGACAGGCGTATGACCGCTTTGGACACCAAGGCGTTAGCAGTACCTTTCGGGGCGGTGGCTTTCAGTGGTCAGACTTTTCGCACGCCGGTGATTTTCAAGATATTTTTTCCAATCTGGATGAGATCTTTGGTGGGGGCATCTTTGGCGATTTGTTTGGCCGGCGCAGCCCGCGGCGGTCAAATCGCGGCGAAGATTTGAGGATTGCGATTAGTCTGACCTTAGAGGAGATTGCCGAAGGCGCTCAAAAAACCGTTCGGCTATCGCGTTTGGAAACCTGTGATACGTGCGGCGGTGCTGGGGCAAGGCCGGGAAGTTCGCCCGTAACATGCGATATGTGTGGTGGTGTAGGGCAGATTCGGCAGGCTACGCGTTCCCTATTTGGGCAGTTTGTCAATGTCACAACTTGTCCGCAGTGCAATGGCAATGGCAATGTGGTGCGCGAGCGGTGTGGCAGTTGTCAGGGACAGGGTCGAGTGAAGAAGCAGAAAGACCTTTCGGTCAATATCCCGGCAGGCATTTCTGAAGGCAATTATATTCCCTTGCAAGGGCAGGGGAATGCCGGACCAAATGGCGGGCCTGCGGGCGATTGTATGGTCTTTGTCGAAGAAGAAGAACACGACCATTTTGAAAGACACGGCAACGATATGGTGTACGATTTGCCCATCAGTTTCAGCCAGGCGGCTCTGGGGGCAGATATAGAAGTGCCAACGTTGACCGGTCGCGTGAGTATGAAAATCCCCGCGGGAACACAATCGGGGCGGATTTTTAGATTGCGCGGCAAGGGCATTCCCGAATTAAATGGATATCGCACGGGCGATCAACTTGTGCGCGTGGCGGTCTGGACGCCGGCAAAATTGAGCCGGGAGGAAGAGGAGTTGTTTGCCAAGCTGTCAAAATTGGAGAACATACAGCCGCCAGAGGGTGGCAAAGGTTTTTTTGGGCGCTTTAAAGAAGCGCTTGGAGGATAGTGTACATTACACGAAAAACAAGCGAGCGGTCCAAATTTTTGTTTGGACCGCTTTTATATATGGAGGGTTTATGAAACAGGTATTGGGTGTGGTATTATTGTGTCTGATTGCTGGATGCGCTGGAGAGCAGAAAGAGCAGATTGGGGCGCGACAAAAATTGGACACGCCAATGGGCGCCTGGTTTATGTATGCTGGCAGCGAGACAGGGAAGCGTGGAGAAGATGACCTGGAGCGGGAAATTACAATTCTTGTGCTCAGCGACAGTACGTATTCACTGACGGTTATAGAGCCTCACATCCGACGAAATTTTGCGGAAAAAGGGCAGGTGGTTTACGATACGCGCAATGGGCAGATCAAGTTTACCGTGCATACTGCCACAGGCGCGGATTTTAGTGGGACAGAACCGCGAAAGCTGGTTGATGTAGATCTCCTGGTGCCCTGGCAACGCGACCCGGGGACAGAATATGTGATGATGTGGCGATTGGAGCAACAGAGGGATGAGAGCGGCGAAAATATGCGGGATGTGATGGTGCTTTCGGCAGAGGGACACGAAAAATCGTATTTTGTACGCATTGAGAATCGGGAAGGCATAGGTGCTATTTTAGACGCGCAGATGAAAAGCGGGGATAAGTGATACGGATTTTAATAGAAAACCGTACACAGCCTCATCCCCGCAATGACATCTGTATATAAACTGCCTATCCAGCAACTTCTTTGGCGAGGTCAACGCACCGCACCAAAAATGCGTCATACGCGGCCTTAAACTCCGTGCTGGTTTTTTGAACCGATCCAAATTCGGGCCAGTCGCTGGGTTCCATACCCCGCGTTTGCCAGCCGCTCAAATCAATTTGGACCTCGTTCTCGAGAAAATCCTTCAGCGAGGGCGTCAGATCGTAGCCCTTCTGAAAATCGGGCAATTCGTAAAGTCGCTGTGCTACGCCGGGTTCGTATTCATGGCCGATTGATCCCCTGAGTTCGTCCAGGTCAAAATCGGGTGCTTCTGACACGAGTTGAACGGCGCGTTGATGATTGGGAAATTCTGTATGGCACATGTTTTCGCCCAAAGCGTGAAGTGTGTCTTCGGGAACGCGCTTGGACGCGGGCAGCACATCCATTGACGTCAAAATCCACTGTGTCTGATCTTCTGACAAACCGTAGGTGTTGGACAAGTAGGTAACCCATTTGGGCCGATTCTCGGGCGCATAGAAAATCCAATGTACGCGCCGCGCAATGACTGTTCCCGCTTTTTTAAGATCGGCTTCGAGTTGCACAATTGCCTCTGAGGACTGACCGGCTGCTTGGGCAACTTTTAAGACAACTGGATGATCCAGTGATTTCAGGTGGGCATAAGAACATATTTTAGCCGCTTGTTCGGCTATTGCGCCTTCGGGCATATCGACTCCCAGATCGGAAGCGAGTTCTGCGAGCAATTCATTGGCGCGGTCTTCTGATAATGCGCCGAATAGTTTTTCTGCTTCTACCTCGCGCAAATGGCTTACAAACCGCCCGCCCATATTTGTTTCATAAGTTCTCACCACTTGCTTACCCGCCTGTGCCGCTCTGGCTTTGCCCTCAAAGGCATCGATGACGAGTTGCACTTCCTGGGCTACCGTGTAAACGACTGTGTTATTTGTGCCAATGCCTTCGCTGTTGAGCACGGTTGTAATTTTTCGCGCGGCTTCGTGCCCACCGCCGACCTTAAATACGATATTGGGATCCAGGGTTATATCACCAACGCCCAGTAATTTGTCATATCCTTTCAAATAATCATCGGCAATGCGATATGCGTTGCGCGCATCTTCGATGCTGGCATTGGCCTGATCTGCGATATTGGGATTGAGTTGAAAACTCACCATGTAGTCTTTCAGTTCCGTGTGCATTGCCAGGGGGCGAAAGATTGAAAGATTGGGCCACAGCGCAATCAGCGTGGCGGCCATTACAATGTCATCGGCATATTTTTGGGGCTCGGCTTTCCACTCGTCGTGCCTAGCGATCTCAGCTTTGAGTTCATCGTCTAGCGAGGGGTCTTCGTCAAATGCTTTGGCAGCCAATACCGGGTTTGTCGAGACCTGACAAAAGCCGTAGTGTCGCAAGTATTCCAGGCCGCGTGCAAAATCATTGCCAAATTTACAGACATTTTCACCGATCATCTGCCAATACACACCGCCGCGCATATTGGTCTTGAGTAATTCCAAAAACGACCGCGCGGGATTGTCAGCATCCAGATTTGACTCAATCCGCTCGGCCAATAATCCAGAAAGACTATCGGATAGATTCACGGATTTCATATCGGCCAAAAAGCCATCTACAACACCGGTCGCCTGATCACCTTCCAAATCATCGATGGCACACAACACGCTGTCGAGTGCTGCGTCTATTTCCTCAGCGCCATATCCAACAATCTCGGCGTCGCGTCCGACAAAGTTCATGCCCAACTGAATCAATGTTTTGCAAATCAAATCGCCAGAGGCCCCGCTGTTTTTGATAGCGTCTAAGAGTTCATCTACGCGGCCCTGCAAAGAACCCGCCTGCGGTGAAATCAAAACCCGATCTGCCACAGCAAGGGTTTGCCCGGCATCAAATGCCGCATGTACATCAACACTCATGAATTTCCTCCTCTTTTATGTTTTACGTCTTACCTCAACCCCAATACATCGCGCATGTCATACATCCCCGGGTTGGCTTCAACGGCAAAGGGGATGGCTCGAATCACGCCGGAGGCGAATGTGTCGCGGCTCTGAGCGCGGTGGACGAGTTCGATGGTTTCTCCAATACCCCCAAACATGACGGTGTGCTCGCCGACAATATCGCCGGCGCGAATGGCGTGTACGCCGATTTCTTCGCGTGTCCGCGCGCCCGTATCGCCATAGCGACCATACACACCCACCTCTTGCAAGTTGCGATCCAATCCCCTTGCTGCGGCTTCGGCCAGTGCGTAAGCTGTTCCCGAAGGCGCATCGGTTTTAAATCGATGGTGTGCTTCGACGATTTCTGCATCGTAATCGCCGCCCAGAATGCGCGCGGCTTCTTCTACGAGTTGTACCAGCACCGTTACTCCCACGCTGAAATTGGGCGCGAATACGCAGGCCACGTCTTTCAGGGCATGTGTCATGGTCTCTACCTGATCGGGAGACAACCCCGTTGTGCCAATGACCATTGGCACGCCAGCGCGTCCCGCTATTTCTGCTGCGACAACTGTTGGGTCGGGGGGCGCGGTGAATGCCGTGATTACATCGACATCGCTTACAATCGCCTCGACAGTATCCGCTACAGATGTACCTTTGGGAGGAACGCCTATGACTTCGCCAATGTCTTTTCCTATTACGGGATGACCTGCAAATTCGACACCACCACCCAAATCCAATCCTTCGGCTTCGAGGGTCAGATGAGATATTCGCTGTCCCATCCGCCCGGCAATACCACAAATACCCACCTTAATCATAATGGCTCCATAAAAAAAGCTATCAGTACGCCAGTCCTTCCAGTACCGAATCATCGTTCAGGCGTTGCGCCATGTCTGTACCAAAGAATAACGCTACGGGTGCGAATACCTCTGGGTTATTGGCCTGTACTTCGCGGGCAATGCCCAGCACGATATCCAGTCCGGCGCGATTCATTTTTCCCAATGGCTGTCGGCACGGCCCGGCTGGCATGCCCAAAATATTCATCAGGGTTTTTATCGGCAATGGATTGCGCGCCTTGACTTCTGTCACACCATAAGGTGTTTGTTCTTCGGACACAACGCCGACCATCCCAAATAAGGGCTTCAATGCGGCGTGCAGGCGGTCCGCTTCGTCCATATCCCCGCTTTGGAGGGCGTGTACCATTTTTGTCACAGGTCCGGGTGCCACATTGGAAATCACACTGATTACGCCAGCGGCGTCAATCTGGTCGCGAGTCATCATTTCAAATGTTTTGTCGTCGTCACCTGACATGATCGAGAACGCATCGCCGCAACATTCGCGGGTGCGCGCCATGTTGTCCAAATCGCCTGTGGCCTCTTTCACAGTATTCACATTTTTATATTCGGAAGACAAGACGCCGAGATCTTCCGGGAGCAATTTCGTGCCGGACCGACCGGGTATGACATAGGGGATCATGTCCAATTCGGGAAATGCTCGGGCTACGGGTTCGACGTATTCTTTGCGAATTTCCAAAGAACTCGGCCCGTTGTAATAGGGATCGACGAGCAGGATGGAGTCCGCACCCACTTGCGCGGCATATTCGGCTGCTTTTAAGGTTTTTGCCGTTGAGTTGCTGCCCGCCCCCCCAATGGCGCGGCACTGCTCTCTGGCCTGGCTGCACACCACGCGCGTGATCAAACTTTGCTCATCACCGCTCAGGGTTGGGCTTTCAGCCGTGGTGCCGCAGGCCAAAAGGCCGTCAATCCCTTCAGATATCTGAAATGCCACCAGTTTTTCCAGACCGTCCTGGTCCAGGTCCTGGGCAGCAGTCAGGGGGGTGATTAACGCCGTATGACATCCTTTTAACATAAAAACCTCCAATTTCTGCATTTTGCCAAAAAAAAAGCGCCGGCTTCTCAAGGGTATCGCCAGACGCTAAGCGCAGCAGAAAATCTCGCGAACAAGAGAGCACTCCACGGAAACTTTTCCCGTGACAGTTCAGCAAATATTATTCACTGAACCAGCCCTGCCCCTGCGGCGAAACAGGCCAGGACTTCGGCGAACGATCCCTTTTTGTCGGCACAGTGGAGCAGTATCCCGTTTCGCCTCCTGCGCCGCATACTGATGATCGCTCGCGCCTCTACCCTTGCGGAACGGAAAAGGTAGCCAACCCCATTCGGGCTGTCAAGGGTAAAGAGGTGGTCTCTACGCTGATTGCTGAAGTTCTTCCATTAATTCATCATCGATATCCACACCCGACTGTATCCGCATCGTGCGTTCTCTAAACGCGCGTTCGCCCGGGATCAAAATTTCGGTTACGCCTTCTGCGGGTATTGAATTTTTAATGGTGTAGATGACTTCGCCAACGCCCGATTGATAGATGTCCATTCCCAAGAAAATTGCAGGATCGATAGCCAGCATAAAAATCCCGTAATTTTTTCCCATTTCAGGCACGGGTGCAGCATTGAGCAATACGCCTGAAAAAAGTTGAATCATCACACTCAAAGCATATCCTTTGTGTTCGCCAAAGGGCAATGCTCCACCTGCGCGCGCTTGCTTGGGATCGGTTGTAGGCTTGCCATCTGGCCCCAATGCGCGTCCTGCGGGAATTTCTTTGCTGTCTTTGAGTGCCATTAGTATTTCGCCATTGGTAATCGCCGCACACGAAAAATCGACCAGTACCTGGCCCTCTGCTGCGGGAAATCCCGCCGCGATGGGATTTGTCCCAAGCACGGGCTGCTGCCCGCCCCAGGGGACAATGCGCGGGCCTGTATTGCACATAACGAGTCCGACCAGCCCCGCATCGGCAATCATCGAGGCGTAATAGCCCAGCATCCCACTATGGCTCGTATCGCGCGCACCCACAACGCCAACTCCGCTTTGTTCGGCCTTTTCAATCGCAGTACACGCACACCGATGTGCTACCAGATAACCCAGATTATCCCTTCCATCGATGAGGGCATAAGCCGGCGCATCTTTTTCCACGACCATGGGTGATTGAGTACTTTGCGATACGCGCTCAGCAATGCTGGGCAAGCGGATCATGCCGTGTGTTGGGCGCCCGCGCAATTCGGCTTCAATCAAGATATCTGTCACGATATGCGCGTCAGCCGCGTCGAGTCCGCGATCGGTCAGGATAGACTGGCATAACGCACGCAAATTTTCGACTTTGATGTTCATGAAAATGATGACCTCCTGAAAGAGACAAATCTCATTTGTTACAATATCTATTGACAATATATGTTCATGTTATTACATACAAAACCGATTGGACGAGCGCAGAGGCGCTGTCCCTATATTCTTCGGGCGAGCACAGAGGCACCGCCCCTACATTTTATCTGAGGACCCCAATGTCCGAGCCACAAATTCATACGCTTGACAACGGCATACGCGTGGTTGTCGAACCCATGCCCGGCGCGCAATCGGTTGTTGTTGCGTTTCGTTTTATTTTTGGTGCGAAAGACGATCCCAACGACAGATTGGGCATTACGCGCATTGCAGAAGATGTTCTTTTTAAGGGTACGCCCAGGCATGACGCACGCGCTATATTTGACGCTTTTGACGGTCTTGGGATAAGGCGCAGTTCTTCGACCTCTGTCGAACATACCTCTTTTCTCGCGCAAGTCTTGCCCGACAAATTCAAACCCGCACTTGAACTTTATGCCGAACTTTTTCGCAGTGCGTCTTTTCCCAGTGACCAGGTCGAGATCGCCAAGACCATCACCCTTGAGGAACTCAAACGCATGGAGGACAACCCCATACAACAGGCCATGTATATGACCTATAAGGCGGGTCTTGGTTCACCGATGGGCAGAATCCCCCTCGGCGAACCCGATACGGTATCGGCTATCACACCTGCGGGTGTTCGCCGCCATTGGGATGCACATTGCAGGCCAGCCCATTTGCTCATTGGGGTTGCAGGCGGTCTGGATGCGGAAACTGTGATCGAGACAGTTGGCGATGTTTTTGGCGGATGGACAGGCGAATCACCGGACAGCGAGGAAGTCCATCCCATTTCTGTTGCCGACCGCAGTGTACATCACGAAAAGCCATCGGAACAAGCCCATATTTGTCTGCTTTCTTGTGGTGTTCCAAGAGGCCATGACCTTTATTACGCAGGCCAACTCGCCATCGCCATCCTTTCTGGCGGTGGATCGAGCCGATTATTTACAGAGGTCCGCGAAAAGCGCGGCCTAGCCTATAGTGTATCGGCTTTTTATCAGGCATACCGCGGCGGCGGTCTGATGGCGGTTTATGCAGGCACAACTGCCGACCGCGCCCAGGAGACCCTCGATGTCTGCCAATCGGAACTCACGCGACTGCGTCTCGATGTCACCGCCGAAGAACTCATTCGCGCCAAAACAGTGCTCAAAGGTCGCCTCTTTACCATTGGCGATTTGCCCGGAGGCCGCGCTGGTGGCGTTATTGAAGACTTATTTCTCGAGGGCCGCGTGCGAACGATTGACGAAATCGCCGCAAATATTGATGCCGTTACTCTCGATCAGATTCCGCAATATATTGAGACTTTTCCTCCAAAACCTGGTACATTACTGGTTTTGGGGCCTCGACCACTGAAGAATTAAGAGGTAAGCAAAAGCAACGCATAACGCCACCAGTTCTCACAGGAGCAATTTATGGCAACGATCGATGCAATACAATATTCGGCACCAACCGATGAGGCGCGCGCTTTTTACGATAAAAATGGATATGTTGTGATTAAAAACGCTATTGAACCCATTGGTCTGGACCAGGTGAGACGGGCTTTTGAACGCCGCGAGGCAGAAATGCTTGTAGAGCGAGAAAAAGAACTCCGGCTCTGCAAGTTCCGAAATGGCTATGGCAATGGGCCGTACGCGCATACGATTCGCCCGGATTTTGAGACAGATGAGACCATTCTCAATCTGGCCAATAATCCCAGTGTTATTCCCTATGTCGAAAATATCGTCGGTCCGGATTATCAGGTGATGGAAATGCTTTATCACAATCACCATGCGGGCACTGCCGCCCACACGGCCTGGCACCGAGACTGGCCGCCATGGACGCACCCGCAATATACGCTCAAGATTAAAGTGTTTTATTTTATCGACGATCAGACCACAGACATGGGATGTTTTTCACTGGTACCTGGCACGCACACGAACCCGGATTACCCACCCAAAGAAGACTATTCGGGAGATGCCCTGGAAACCATGCCTAAGATGGAGAAAATGGCTCTCAATGCCGGCGATGCTGTGCTGTGGAACGTGGTCTGCTGGCATACGGGATGTGCTAATACCAGTGCGATGGATCGGCGCATAGTTATTTATGGCTATATGCCCTTTTTTGTGAAAAAATGGATCACGAATCCGCCGCCGCAAAGCATTATTAACTGGGCCGATACGCCCCAAAAACGACAACTGATGGGTATTCACTGTGTCGCCGGCAGGCGCAGTTGGGATCGCACAGATGTGCCCTATTTGCCCGAACATGAAGCTATTGCAATGGCGAAGAGTTTATAAGCTATCAGCAGCAGGTAAGAGGTAAGACGTAAGAGGTAAGAGGGGAATGCCTCGTCTGTCTCACCTGCCTTTCACATCTTACGTTTTACGTTTCACTATTTCTCCAGGAGCAACTCATGTCTTCACCCTTTTCCACGCATACCCTTGATAATGGTCTCACGCTTGTTTTTGAAACTATTCCGCGCATTCGTTCGGCTGCGCTGGGTTTTTTCGCCCAAACGGGATCGCGCGACGAAGTTCCGGACCTTTTGGGGATCTCACATTTTCTCGAACACATGTGTTTCAAGGGTACGCCCAAGCGCGACTGGCGGCAGCTTTCGCTCGATGTCGATGATTTGGGCGCTATGTGGAATGCCTATACCTGGTGGGAGGGCACGGCCTATTTTCACTGGGTGCAAAGTGATCGGGCAACGGATTCTATCGAGATTCTCAGCGATATGATGCGCGCCAATTTGCCACCGGGCGAGTTTGATATGGAAAAGAAGGTCATTCTCGAAGAGATTGCGATGTATCACGACCAGCCCGACGCGCTTATTATTGACGATCTCATTCAAGAGGCTTTTGGCGATCATCCCTTAGGGCAAAGTGTGCTGGGTACAGAGGATACTGTGAAGTCCATTACCCGCGATCTGATGGCAGAATATCACCAGCGGCGCTATGGTCCCAATAATCTCACGTTTGTCATTACGGGCGCGTTTGATCGCGATGAGATCATCCGCGCCGTTGAAGCACATTGCGGAGACTGGCAGGTGTCTGATAATGGCCGCGAGCAATCTCTCCCAACTTTTCACGCTTCAAACCGCATTGTGCAACGCGGTGGTGTGGCGCGCGAACATATCGCGCTCGCGCTTCCCGCGCCGCCCTCATCCGGTGATCATGCCGCTACTGCGGATTTGCTTTCTGTTTATTTGGGGGCATCAACCAATAGCCGGCTCTACTGGTCTATTATTCAACAGGGTCTGGCAGATGAAGCGTCGGCAGACTATATTAATTTTAGCGATGCCGGGCTTTTTTACGTTTATCTGTCCGTGGATCCACAAAATGTGTCCCAGGTTCTCAATATTGTGCGGCGTGAAATGGCGGATTTGAAGAACGGTGTTGACAACGATGCGCTCCAACGCGCCAAGACCAAACAGGCCACGGGTATTATTTGCAGCGGTGAAAACGGTCTTTCTCGCTTTTCTCAAATTGTGGGTAGCCTGAGTACCAACACGCCACTCAAAACCCTTGAGGAAGAACGCGCGGAGGTCGATGCTGTTACGCCAGAACGCATTGTCGATTATCTCGAACAATATCCCCTCGATGCGGATCCCGCGCTTGTCGCACTGGGTCCGATGGCAGAATTGAATTAAGCTTTTGGATCCAGCGCGTCTCGCAGGCCATCGCCGACCAGATTAAATGCCAGTACTGTGAAAAAGATCGCTCCACCGGGAAAGGTGAGTACCCAGGGCGCGCGCACAATCAGTTCGCGTCCCTGACTTAACATTGCCCCCCATTCGGGTGTTGGAGGTTGCGCGCCCAGGCCGAGAAAGCTCAAGCCAGCGGCATCGAGGATCGCGGTTGCCAATCCCAATGTCGCCTGGACGATCAATGGGGCGAGACAATTGGGCAAGACGGCCACGCATAGTATGCGCCAATCGGATGCTCCCAGGGCGCGTGCGGCCATGACATAATCGGTTTCTCGTACGGTTAAGACCGATGCGCGAATCAGGCGTGCATATTGCGGCACTGCTACAATACCGATGGCCAACATCGCATTTTCCAGGCCGGGTCCCAAAATAGCCACGATGCCGATTGCGAGCAAAATGCTCGGAAAGGCGAGCAGCAGGTCCATCAGGCGCATCAATACTTGATCTATCCACCCGCCCCAATAGCCAGCGATCACCCCAATGCCGGTGCCCAGTACGAGGGCGATTAGTACGGCAAATACCCCGACGCGCAAAGAGATCCGCGCCCCATAGATGACGCGGCTTAAAATGTCTCGGCCAAAATCATCTGTGCCGAATGGATGTTCGAGCGTTGGGGATGACAGCCGGCTGTAGAGTGCCTGCGCCATTGGATCGGAGGGGGCGATTAGAGGTGCTGTGAGAGCCAGTAGCAGAAAGCCGCCGATCAATACACTTCCCACAATGGAGAGACGGTTTTTACGCAATCGCTGCCAGATCAAAAGCGCGGTGGTTTGCGGTGGTGTTTGTAAGGTGTCTTGAATGTGTGACATTGTGCGTCGTTTACTCTTTGCTGTATTTTATGCGTGGGTCCAGCCAGGCATATAACAAATCTGCGATCAAGTTGATTACGACAAAGGTCGTGGCCACCATCAGTACGCCCCCTTGGATTGCCCGAAAGTCGCGCGCGTAAACCGAGAGGAGCAACCAGCGCCCGACTCCGGGCCAGGCAAAAATACTTTCGGTTAAGACAGCGCCGCCCAATAGATAACCGAATTGTAAGCTGATTACGGTTAATACAGGGATGAATGCATTTTTTAGTGCATGGCGCAAGATGACGACCCATTCAGACAAGCCTTTTGCCCAGGCAGTGCGTACGTAGTCTTCGCGCAGGACTTCCAGCAAACTCGACCGGGTCATGCGTGCAATTACGGCGGCAGGGACTGTGCCCAGCGTTATACTGGGCAGAATCAAATGCCAGAGTGCGTCGGCAAAACTCGGAAGATCACCTGTAATCAGGCTGTCTATGAGGTAAAATCCAGTCCATGTGGGTATAAATACATGGGAGCTGAGTCGTCCGGAGACGGGAAACAACGGTAGGGAGACAGCAAGGGCGAGGATGAGCAATAATCCCAGCCAGAAGATGGGTACCGAGACTCCTGCCAGCGATGCTGTCATGCCGATATAATCCCACCATGTGCCGCGTCGAATCGCGGATGCAATGCCCGCTCCTATGCCGAGTATGCAGGCAAATACCATGCTCGCAAATGTCAGTTCCATGGTGGCGGGAAAACGCGCTATTAATTCGACGGATACGCGTTCGTGCGATTTAATCGATCTGCCCAGATCGCCTTGCATCAAGTCGGATAGATAGCGTCCAAATTGTATATGTAATGGCTGGTCCAGGCCCAGATCACGTCTCAGTTCAGCCAGACTTTCGGCACTTGCTCGCTCGCCCAGCATGATCTGGGCGGGGTCCCCAGGTACGAGATGTACCATAAAAAAAACCAGCACTGTAATGCCCAATAGTGTGGGGATCAGTGCCAGTAATCTTTTGAGGATGTAGATGTGCATGGGTAGTTGTTTTGAAGTGGTGATGAGAATAGAGTTGCGTAGGCAATATCCGACAAATTTAACCGAAGCGCAATATCCATTAATAGAAGAAGCCCAACGGTTTAGTGGAGGCCGTTGGGCTTTTTGTGTTTGCCAATGCAAGCAATTTTTGAAGGAGTTTTATGGTGATTTATCTATTGTGATCAGAATTTGATGGCGGGTGTACACCTGCGGCAAACAGGATTCGGCGCAAGTTTACCAGACTTCTATGGTTCAGTTGTAAAGCCTCTATAGTTGCACGACCTGTTGGCGTAATTCCGAGAATGTGGGTGAAGCCATCCGCCCATCTGAAGTGGTCTATCCAACTCGTGTTCACAGCTTATGTATAGGCTGGCTCGATGCCGAGTTCATTTATACAGGATTCTCAGGATCAGAGCAAGAGGCGCTATTTTAAGGTTGGGACTGACAGCTAACCGCTCATTCTTCAACCATCACATCGTGAAACCATTTGCTCCCTGTTGGGTGCAGCTTAAATCCTTTGACGCGGGTGCGGAATGCCGCGGTTTGGGTTGCGTGTACCAAGGGGACCCAGGGCGCGTCGTGAAAGACGATCTCTTGAGCTTTTTGATACAGGGTCGTGCGTTTTTCTTTGTCGGATTCTTTCTGGGCAGCCACCAATACGTCGTGCAATGGGTCGCTGCGATAAAAGGAAATATTGTTGGCCGGCATTTGGGTCGCGCTTTTGTCCAGCAAAACATAGAGGAAGTTGTCGGGGTCGCCGTTGTCTCCAGTCCATCCCAACAATGCCATGTCGTGCTGTCCACGCTGAACTTTATCCAGATATGTTCCCCATTCATAAGTGACGATTTCAGCTTCGATGCCAACTATTTGTAAATCGGCTTGGATCGCCTGGGCGATTTTCAGGGGTTGTGGCATATAGGGCCGGGGTACGGGCATGGCCCAGAGGGTGGTTTTGAATCCGTTTGGGAATCCCGCGTCGGATAGGATTGCTCTGGCTTTTTCTGGGTCGTATTCATATCCGGGGGTTTCTTGCCGATAACTCCAGAGCGTTGGCGGTATTGGATTGACTGCTGGAATGGCCAATCCCTGATATAAGTTGTCGATCAGGGCCTGTTTGTTGATCGCGTGGTTTATGGCACGCCGCACATTGAGGTCCTGGAATGGCTCTTTGTCCATGTTCATTGCCAGATAGCCCACGTTCATCCCCGACTGGGACAGCAAGGCGAGATTTTCATCCGATTCAATTGTCGATAAAAAGTCTGGCACGAGGTTGTCCATGCCGTCGATAGATCCCTGGATTAGCGCGATTAGCCGGACGGAGTTTTCGGGAATGCTTCTAAAAATCAGGCGATCAATTTTGGGGGATGGTCCCCAATAATCGGGGTTGCGTTCCAATACAATGCGGTCATCTTTGATCCAATCGACAAAGCGAAACGGACCCGTGCCCACCGGATGCCGCGCAAAATCAGCCCCCCATTTTTCGACGGCAACAGGGCTGACTATGGCGCAGAAATTCATCGCCAGATTTGATAAGAAAGGCGCGTTGGGGCGTTTTAGATCAATGGACACGGTCAGGTCGTCTATTTTGCGGACGTCTTTTACAATATCGCTCATGGACATGCTGGACCAGTATTGATACGCGCCTTCTACTTTGTGAAAAGGATGATCGGCCTTGAATTGCCGTGCAAGTGAAAAGACGACAGCATCGGCATTAAAGGGCGTGCCGTCGTGAAAGACGACATTTTCCTGCAAACGAAATGTCCAGGTCGAACCATCTTCTGACGCTTGCCATGAAGCGGCTAATCCGGGTGCGAGGTCGGTGCGTTCGGGCACAAATGTGACGAGTGTCTCGTAAATATTATCGCATACTTTAAACGACTCGCCGTCTGTCTCCAGCGCGGGGTCCAATCCCACGGAATCGCCACCGCGCCCAAAAACAACCGTGTTCCCGGTTTGTTGTCCACAAGCGGTTATTAATATCAATATTGCCAGAAATAGATAGCGTGCCATTGTGTCTTCCCCCAAAAAATGTCAGCCCTCACCATCCCGCCCTATTTGGGTGGTGGATGGGAGGGCTGACTGTTGATCGCTGATCACTGTGCTATTCTTCAAACGCCGCGTCAAATGCCACATCTGAGGGTTCGAAGTCGATATCATTGACAAAGGCGCAGGATTCGGTTGCGCCGTGTTCGCGGTCCATACCCGAATCTTCCCACTCGATTGAGAGCGGTCCCTCGTAGCCAATGTCGTTTAATGCGCGAATAATTTCTTCGAAATCCACGCTGCCGCGACCCACTGAGCGGAAATCCCAACTGCGGTCTGGGTCACCGAAATTTGTATGCCCGCCAAATATACCCGCTCGTTTGGGGTTGGGCGACAGGTATGCATCTTTCATGTGGACGTGATAGATCCGATCGCTGAATTCGCGGATAAAGCCAACATAATCCACATTTTGATAGACCAGATGGCTGGGGTCGTAATTGAAGCCAAATTCCGGTCGATTCTCCAGTGCTTCTAATGCCCGAGCAGCCGAAGCAATATCAAATGCGATTTCCGTTGGATGTACTTCGAGTGCGAATTGCACGTCGTTCTTTTGAAAGACATCCAGGATGGGATTCCAGCGATCTGCAAAGTCGCTAAATCCCGCATCGATCTGATCGGGTGAAACCGGGGGGAAAGAATACAACAGATGCCAGATTGAGGACCCGGTAAAGCCATTGACCACAGTCAGGCCCATGGCTTTTGCGGCTTCGGCTGTTGCCATCATTTCTTCGGCGGCGCGTTGCCGCACTTCTTCGGGGTCGCCATTGCCCCACACATGGGGTGGCAATATCGCCTCGTGCCGCGCGTCGATATTGTCGCACACCGCTTGCCCGGCCAGGTGATTGCTAATGGCGAAACACTGCATGCCGTATTGCTCGAGCAATTCCTTTTTTTCGCGCACATAGCCGTCATTCGATGCGGCTTCACGCACGTCCATGTGGTCGCCCCAACAGGCGAGTTCCACGCCGTCATAGCCAAAGTCTCTGGCTTTTTGCAACATGACTTCCAGTGTCAAGTCTGCCCACTGTCCGGTGAATAACGTAACTGGTCTTGCCATTTCTTCACTCCTATTCTATCTCAAATTTTTGGTACGTCTTGCCAGGTTTTTGACGCTGCCGAATCGACTACGGCTTCCAGGACGGCCTGTACCTTTGTGCCTTCGGTAAAGTCGGGCGAAAAGGTTCCGTCCTGTGCAATCGCTTCAAAGAAATCCCTGAATTCATGCGTGAATGTGTGTTCCCAGCCAATAATGTGCCCCGGCGGCCACCACGCGCCCATAAAGGGTTGACTGCCTTCACCTACGATAATTTCGCGGAAGCCCTGAATGTGATCTTCGTCGTCGCGCGAATAGAATTGCAATTCGTTCATTTTTTGTAGGTTGAACGCGATACTTCCTTTGCTTCCGTTGATTTCAAAATGGTTGTAGTTGCGCCGTCCGGCGGCAAAGCGCGTGGCTTCAAATGTGCCGAGTGCGCCGTTTTGGAACCGTGCCAAAAACATGGTGGCATCGTCAACTGTCACCTGGCCCATTTGTTCGCCGCCTTGCGCACCCAGGCCCGCATCAACGGCTTCGAGTAGTGGGCGTTCTTTGATGAAGGTGGTATCTGCGCCGACCACGCTGTCGATATCGCCTACGAGATGCAGGGCAAGGTCGATGATATGCGCGTTCAGATCGCCGTGCGGCCCCGAACCCGCTTTGTCTTTTTCCAATCGCCAGACGAGTGGGAAGTCGGGGTCGATGATCCAGTCTTGCAAGTACACGGCGCGCCAGTGATAAATTTCCCCAATCCGTCCTTCGGCGATCAATTGCCGCGCCAATGCCACCGCGGGCACGCGGCGGTAGTTGAATGCAACCATGGTTTTTTTGTCTGTGCTTTCAGCCACGGTCAACAATTCTCTGGCTTCTGCAAGGGTGTTTGTGAGGGGTTTTTCACAGATGACGTGTTTGCCGGCTTTCAATGCGGCCAGGGCCATGGGCAAGTGCTGGTCGCCGGGTGTGCAGATATCGATGACGTCGATATCGTCTCGGCCGACGACTTTTTCCCAGTCGGTTTCGTATTCTTCCCACTGGTATGTTTCAGCCGCATCTTTTACGGCATCAGGATTGCGTCCACAGATTACTTTTAATACGGGTTTTACTCCGAGTTCGGGAAAAAATGCGGGCAATTGGCGGAATCCATTGCTGTGCGCTTTGCCCATGAATGAATATCCGATCATGCCGATGTTGAGTTCCATAATCCCTCCTTGTTCTATGTGCGTCTATAGTTTCTCAAAAGCCGCATGAATATAGAAATCTGCCATCCGCTCCTTTAAACCTGTAATTACCTACAAAAATAGGTAATTATCGTTAAATTGACGCTTCACAGATTCAGCCTATAAACGCATAGGTCTTACAATTCTCCACATCCGTTTTGAGACTCGGTTAAGCTAACCGCGTCTGATATTGTTTTAGATTGATTGCAGCGTTTAAGTCTCTATCCATCACCATGCCACAAGCATAACACGTATAAGTACGAATATCTAAGCCGATATGCGCTTTTCTGTTTCCACAAGAAGAGCATGTCTTTGTGGACGGAAAGAACATATCTGCTTGTTTAAATTCTATACCAGACCAGGCACACTTGTATTTCAGCTTAGATATAAACTTCGACATTGACGCATCTGCAATCGCCTTAGAAAGTTTGCGGTTTTTGAGCATGCCTTTGATTTGCAATGTCTCTACAACAACTTTTCTAACGTGCTTCGCCTCAACGATGGCGGATGTAGCCTTGTGTTGTAGGTCATCGCGGATATTTCTTATTCGGGCATGCAATTTTTGTCGCTGTGCATACTTTCTGTCTCTACGGTTGCTTCTCTTGTTTTTGCCATACACATTTCTTGACCGTGCAATGGCTTTGTCAACTTTGCGTAACTTCTTTTGATGTCTTACCAGTGGCTTCGGATTCTCAATGAAGTCGCCCTCAGACGTTACGGCCAGTGTTTTCACGCCTACATCTATACCAATTACGCTACCAATCTTACGCTTTGGCGGTAACGCATCAGCCACTTTCACGGACAAACACACAAACCAGCGTCCTGCCTCTTTGGTTATTGTCGCTGTCCTGATTGATCCGTCAAAACGCAACGCTTCGCGCATTGTCAGCCAGCCAACTTTCGGCAACTTGACGCGCCGTCCATAAACGCAGATCGTTCCTGGTCCATTATGTGCACGATATGATTGTCCATGTGACCGCTTGCGTTTTTTAGGCTTGCGGTTCGGCAATTCGGCGTTTAACCATTTGCTTATGCCTTCCTCAAAGTCATGGATAGCATTCTTGCCCGCATTTTGACTCAACGCTTTGCACCACTTATATGCGTCATACTTGACTTTGTTAAAGGCACGTTTTAAGGCGGCTACACGCAGTATTTCGCCGGTCTCATCAAGGTGCTGGCACATCAACTGGTGTGCATAATTATATGCCACACGCGCAAAACCACAATGACGCGACAAAAGTGTGGCTTGTCTGTTATTGACCGATAGTGCTATTTTGTGGGTTTTGATCATTTTCTGATTGCGCCTTTTTTATGGCATCACACTGAAGTTGTGCGCAAGAAATTTGTTCAAGGTTCTCCATCAATTTTTTGTGCTTATCAGACCGCGCACCATATAGCCTTGCTGAAAACACGGTGATGATTTCTAAAACGTCCTGTGCTAATTCTTCTTCAAAAGATGGTTGTTCCCCTTTATGTATTATGACAATTTCAATGCCTTGAAGTTCGCAAAGCGCAAAGATTAACTCGGAGCCAAACCGCAATAGCCTGTCTTTGTGCGTCAATACCAGCCTTTTCATTTGACCCCGAAGTATCAACTCCAATAATTGATTTAAACCTTTCTTGCGATAGTTTATGCCACTGCCTGAGTCTTTGATACATTGTGTATGCCATCCTCTACCAGCGCAATAAGCCTCTAAAACCGCTTGCTGGCGTTTTAGGTCAGCCTTTTGGTCATGGCTGCTTACTCTTGCATAACACACCGTCGATACATCGCCAGACTTTACACCAAATAAGTCGGATAACAGATAGTAGCGCGTACCGCCTTTTGTCTTTCGCGCAGGCAACAATTCACCGCTTGCTTCCCAATTCCTCAACGTCTGAATTGTCACGCCTAAATAGTCTGCTGCAGCACCTATTTTGATGTATCGCTGATTGCTGTCAACCATTGCGCCTAACCTGAAATATCATTATATCTACAAATAATATGCGAAGCTATTTATAAATAATATACTATAGTTTTAGATTAATAACAAATATTTTTACCCTTGTCAACGACTAAAACCAAAAAAGGGTGCGCTTGGCCTACTACCTGCCTGTCGGATTTTCAAATTTTGCTGAGAAAGGTATTGACTCATTGAAAATATCAGGCGTATTTTTGATCAGTCTGCTTATCTGGTAAGAATATGATACACATTACAGCTCAGGAGGAAAATTTAGCATGAACCAAAATGCTGAAGCAATAGCGTGTAGTCCGCAACCTGTTGAGACCAAAAATTTTAATCCTGCGGCACACCTGCCGTACGGATGCAAAACGCAACACGTTCAGCTTGCGATGAATGAGTTTATCGACTTTTTGGGATTCGTCAATGGGCAACTTCACGTAAAAAAAATACCACGTTTTGAGTCTATGTTAATGCCAGCGAATTTTAGTAGTATGGTAAGCGAATTCATGAATGCCAGTATTCCTAAATATTGCCCCGGACTTGTTAAAAATCTGTATCACAATGGACATCCGGATTTACTTCCCGTTGGCATTTTCCCTGAAGATGCTGTCCAGTACGCCGATGAGGGTATTGAAGTCAAAGCATCGCGCTATTTAAGAGGATGGCAGGGCCATAACCCGGAGGATAGCTGGCTTTTGGTATTTGTATTTGAGAGCAATCGACCGGTTGACGCTTCAAAAGGGATAGCCCCAATGCCCTTTCGATTTCTTATGGTTGTCGGAGCATCTCTGACAAAAGACGATTGGCGGTTCTCTGGTCGAAGCAGTACCAGCCGCAGGACGATCACTGCCAGTGTCGCCAATTCGGGTTATGAAAAAATGATGGAAAATTGGATCTATAAAGTGCCAGACTTACAATAATTGAAGTTGTGTATCCAAACCAATACCACCTGGAGACTCTAAAACCGCCAACTTTGGAATTACATCACTGCTCATTTCAAAATACTCTTGATGTCTTTCAATCCCAATAGATGATATACCCACGGCCTCTGCTGCTGCAATTGTGGATCCTGAACCCATAAACGGATCAACAATCACACCCTCTCCAATCGGAAGTGCCGCATATACGATCTGACGGAGGAACGATTGCGGCTTTAGGCTGGGATGATCCGCAATATCTCGTTCCTTTCTCGGAGTTCGTTCACTCATAATTACGTCGCCAAATGGCGTGCCATCAGGACGCCTTCTCAGTCCTCCTGTTTGAAATTCTCTCAGGCAGTCGCTCACCTTCATCTTTGGAAGCATTGGCTTTCGTAGAATCCCCCAGGGTTCGTGGCAGCCTCTCGGCATAGATGATACCTCAGGAAATTCCTTTTCGGCATTTTTGGGGCGATCTCCGCCGCGAAATGTTCGCACAAGCCGAATCAACTGACCTCGAAATTCCAATCCGCCCTTCACCAGTGCCGAAAGAACTAACTGAGAGAGAAACACATTGGTTGCAATAAATACATGACCACCTGGTCGCAGTGCATTGGCTACCAGCTGCGCCCATTCTACAAAAAATCGCTCTAAGGTCTCGCGCTCTTTCTGATTTAACGCTGTAAATCTGGGTAAAGGTGCGCGTTTATGACCGTCAAATGAGGGCGGGATACGCCAGATCCCTCCATTATTATCTTGCCTTTTTTTCAGTTGTTTCAAATCGTATTCTTTAACGCCATAAGGCGGATCAGTTACAACTGCATGGATGCTATTTTCAGGTATCCGGCTGAACCATTCAAAACAATCTGCGTGTAAGATCAGGGATTGTCCTATGATCTCTGATCTGTAATCTAGTCCTAATTTTTTAATGGTTTTCATCAAGGAACTCCTCTCACAAGAAGAACTCATCAATCTCGCTTATTCTGCAATATCAGTCAGGTGGTGTTTGCAAGTCGCGCACTCACAAGGCGATTCAGGCTCACTCCTTGTTCCGCCGCTTGTATAGCAAGGGCGCGGTGTGATTCTGGCGGCAGGCGCACTATGAACTTCCCGCTGTAGGTGCGGTCAGCTATTGGTTGAGGTATTTCTTTTCCGGTTGCGTGCATGTCTGCAAGGCATTCGCGCACAAGCCGCTGGATGCCGTCCAAAGCCTCATCGGGAGTAGGTGCCAGCCAGCTTAGTGATGGGAATTCAGCGCATAGACCCACATGCTTGTTGTCTTCAGGAGACCAGGTGATGCGGTAGGTGTAATGGTCACTCATTGCAGGTTCTCCGTTTTCGATTGCCTTGACGAGTTTATGATACTAATAACGATACTATCAAGCAAGGAAAAACAGTTCCTGTGACATCTTACGAGATGAGATAAAATCGGTAGCTTCAGAAGAAATATTCCTACATCAGCCCCTTATTCATACGGAAACCTTACAGCGTGAAATACTGTACGCAAGATTGCCGTGAATCCTTGGCTTTGTGCGTCAGCAACTGCAGCGGCTACCTCTGGACGATAGTTAGACTCATCGCTGTCCCAAAGCGGATGGATCAAGATAATCGCTTCATTGTTGAATGTATCGATTCCTCCTGAAAGCGTGTCAAATGTCTGTGGCACCAAGTTGAGTCCCGCGAAATAAGGCGGAGCAATTCGGGAGACAAGATTGGACCAGTAGTCAACGTTGAGATCGACCCGGGCATTAGAGTCAAGGGCAAGTTGCACCATGTCTAGTCCCAGTCTCCAGTCAAGTATGGGGTGATAGGCCATATTTCCGAATTCCCGCAGACAACGGTGGCATGAACTGGTACAGTTATGGCTATGCGGTGATGTCACGAGGGGCTGATGGAACGAATCTGGTGGAGTCTGCCGGGTCCAAGACGGACTCCCATGCCCAAGAACAAAACTAAGCAACTCTTCGAAGCGTCCGGGGTCTCCAAAAAATGTGCTATACCCAGCCCCATTTTCCAGACTATCAGAAATGAAGATACGGGCGGTAGGGGGAGCGAATGGCGTTGAGGGATCAGAAACCGGTTGGATGCCGAGATCAAGTTCAGACTCATTCACGTCAAGACTCACTGCAGCCGCACGCCGGACGAGGAATCCAAAGGAATACCATGCCGACTTTGCCTCAGATAGAGACGGATTCAGACATAGCCCCCTTGGAACTATGTTGATTCCGGCGGCCATTACATCCGTATTAGATATGGCGGCTAATGCTCGTCGGATCGGAGATGTTGAATTATCAATTGGCGGTCTTTGAATCCGTCTCTGTTCGGCAGATGGGAGATCTCGTATTGCAGTATCGAACGCATCTTCTACCATCCAGAAGTGATCGTTATTTAGTTTTTGGAACTCAAAGTCGCTCCCATCATTGTCGTTGATGCGGTAAATTCTGGCTGAACCAGCATCGATGCTGAAATTTCTGTGCGGGGTGTATGTGTTCAGTCCGGCTCCCATCCGGGCTCTCAAAGCTCTGGGCGTAAACTCAAAGCCTCCACGAAACTCAGCATGGTCTGAAATCGTCGGCCAAGTGCTGAAACCCGGAGGCTCAGTCAAGACCGTTAGCCGATAGCCATCAGGCCCCTCTGCTGCCGAACAGTATGGGCAGGACCCCGTCTGTGCAGGTGGTGGAACCAAGGCCTGACATTGGCGGCACACTCCGACAGTTTCCGACTCTCTAAATGGATTTGGTGCCAGAGCCACACCGTTTGCATCGGGGATAAACTCAACTACGCCGACCGCAGTATGAAGCTTATCGTCCTTGATGGACTGTGCACCGGGAGCAAACTGACTGATGGCGATATCGAGTTCGCGGTCAATAATTCCGTAATTAGGAGGCCAACGGTTTGGTCGCGTGTGGTGCAAAAAGCGCGTCCGCGTTGGAAAGCCAAACATCGGGAGAACGCCGTAGGAGGCCAATCGTTCACTGAGCGCATGGTGTGATCCACTTTCGGTGACGACTTCATCAATGCGATTAAGCAACTCAGTTGTTATGTACCTCACGATGCTTTCGATGCCTGTTGTATTGTCCATTTCTGTTCGCCGCAGGATGTGTCTTGCCATGTCCTCAATTAAGGGAGCATTCGAAGCAATCCAATTCTCGACTTCCTGTCGATGAGTAGCCCACTCGCCCACAGGTCCTAGTTCACCGTGAACATTGTCGCCAGAGTATGGAATATCGATCCCGTCAAAGGACCACCGCAGAACCTCCTTATTGACTACTCTTTGGGCGATTTCCTGTCGCGTAACGTCCACATACGGCCGGGGCGGTGGCTCGGCGGTGATGAGATGTGGTCGCTCGAAATAGTAGTCATCGTGGCTTCGGCCTCGGCAGAGTGTTAATGCTACAGACATTCCAAGGCCCCGCCGGCCAGCACGTCCGACCCTCTGCTGGTAGTTAAAGCGGATGGGCGGCATATTTGCCATGCAAATCGTCTGTAACGATCCAATATCTACACCTGCCTCCATAGTCGTGGTGACGCTGAGGAGATCGACTCCATAGACCTTCTCAAGCTCTTGATCAAGGAAAATTTCTTGAAACCATCTTTGGCGGTTAATGCGGTCATCACGGTCCGTCTGGCCTGTAAGTTCCTCACAGTTCAGACGAAATGGATCGTCGCCGCATCGAGCCAGATATTCATAGAAATCCATGTCATCTGCATCTGCCATCGTACGATGACGAAGAGGTATGTTCGGAAGCTGATTCAGACAGACTGTACAGATTCCACCGGATGCATGTAAGTGAACGGCACCGCATCGTTGACAGGAGAAGATGTCAATGCATTCGTCAGGCCCAGGAACTGGTGTCAGTACGTAGAGGTGTCGGGGGATAATCAACCACTGATCCACGGCGTTCCCGAGTAGCGACAGAACCTCGGTTTGTAGCGTGGTCTCGTCGAATCCATTGAGGTTTGCGACGGCACTGAGGTAGCGACGGACGTATCCGGGGACTTGAGGCTGGCCCTCAGATGCCTGAGTCCAGCGGAACTTCTTTGCCAACATCCGGATTATTGACGCTGCTGCACACTCCTCTGGAGTGGAGGGACCAGAATTATTAATCCAGAGATGTCCAAGCCGTAACGATTCAAAGTCACGACTACCATTAGCAAAAAATACGTCGTCAATGATTGATCGTAGAAGTTCGGCCTCAATTCGATCCCGCAGTTCCTGCTCAACTGGCTGCAAATCCAAGCGATATGTAGGTGGCTCTACTTCCCAGTTGAAAATTTCTGTCCAAGGGATATTAGTCGTCCCAGATTGGTACTCCCTGACTCCTGGAAGCGGTCCACCCGGGTTCATTCCGATTTCAAGAAGCGACTCCCGAACAGAATCCAAGAGGCTATTAAATGGCATGCTGCCAAAGTTTGTCGGCTGTGAGGGTGGTTGCGGTGATTCTCCAGTCTGACTAAACTGCATGAGTTGAACGACGACTGAATTATCAAGGATCTGAATGAGTTCTTGAAGACGGCTCTGTTCATCTGTTTCAAGGGGTTGAGAACTTTGCGTCTTGAAAAGCTTCAGAAGCTCACACTCTTGTAGGTATGACTCCATAGCATTGGTGTATTCTGACTCTGCACTCGTGACTTGTTGCACCAGTTGCCCGAAGGCTATCTGGCGAACACTATCCAGATAGTGTGCATGTTTGATTCCTGTGGAAAGCTTCGCGGCATCTTGGCGGCTGTCAGAGAACAAAACTAGTTTACGTCTGTTTACATCTGTCTGCCTCATTATGCCGTCGCTAAGCAACTGCATGATGCGCTGGAAACCCGAACCTAGATCCCGAATGGGAGACTTTATCCGTCCATGAGACCAGTCATCTCCACAGTGTGGACACTTTGTAGGAAAGGCGTTTGCTTCCTCATCGGTGCAGTTGAAGGCAAAGCCGACTGATTCACACATCTGAGCATTTCTTGACCTCATTTCATAGGTTAAACGACCAGAGGTCAAGTGAAGAGCTGCGGGTTGCCATCTGTGGTCGCTATTCCGCGATCTCCATCGCCACTGCGGTCCCGAGTGTGTTGATCGGTAAATCCTTCGTCCGTTTGCAGGCCAAAAAACAAGGTACTCGCTGAATTCCCTCTGTAGCGACATCGAACGGTCGGGAACCTGATCTAGATTGGGATAGTCGGGTGATAGGAACCAAGCATTTGGGGAGTCGGTGTCCTCCTTCCTATACCCTCCAAGAAACACCTCTCCACAGGGCTGACAGTATAGAAGTTCAAGGACTCGTGATCCGCAAGAATCACATCTTGGAACCGGCTCAGTGAATAATTGACCAACTGGTGGAGGATCAAGATCAGTAGGCGTCGTTCCAGCGCGACCTGAACATTCTGGATTTGTACATGCCCAAAGGCGTCCCGTATTATGAAAAAAGAAGTGAATGCGAAACGGCAGTGGAGCAGTCATGCTTCCCGGTTCAGCACCCGGCACGCGGGCGTTAATCAAGCCCCGAATAAGGCCACGAGTAGCCGCCTTATCGGCATCAGAAGTCCCACCGAATATGTCAGATGAAAGACGTTTTAAGGTCAACGGCTCTTGATTACAAGCTACTCTTACTGGCTCCAGGGCGCGAATTTTCTCGTAGGCTCGTGCAATGACTTCGCTTGGTTCGCCGTGCGAGGCGATGCCAACCTCAGAAGCAAAGTTCGACGCTACCTGTTCTATCGGTAACGACGTCAGGTCGTTGTCGAGAGCAGCGAAGGTAGTTGCGTACGGTGACATCCCCGATGCCGGTACAGGAAAACGCCGCTGGCGTCCCGATAGGATTTCAAAGGAATTTCCATCCCGTCCGAAGAATTGTTCCAGGTAATCGCGGCTTTGGGTATCATTTTCAATTGATGCACTGGTTGCGATGATCCGGAGTTGTGGCGAATCCGGTTCAAGGCCAATTCTATAAAGCAGATCTCGAAGTAAGTAACCTACCTCGGTTCCCGGCGTCCCACGGTAAGTGTGGAGTTCGTCCACAACGAGATGAAAAATATGATTCTCACGATCCGCTTCCAGCCATGTCCTCGTTTGTTCGAAAATGTCGTTTTCAAGATCTCTCATTAGCATGATGTTCAACATGCTGTAGTTTGTAATCAGAATATCGGGCGGATGGCTCTGCATATCCCATCTCGACCACATCTCTGAGCCTTCTGGATTCTGGAAGTAATACAGAATGTCGTCTGTTCCGTGGGCAGTTGCTGACGCACATGCACGCCCCCAGTTTCGATCCATCTCCCTTAGTCGTCTCCTGAGTTCAGCCCTCCTGCGTGGACTCTCTTCTATCCCAGAAACAGGAGCAACGGAGTTGTATCGGCCAAACCAGAAATGATGGCCCGCAAATGGACCTGTGAACCACTGTCTGGCCTGTTCCTTATCACAGGCTTGCCTGATACGGCTCAACTGGTCCTCAATCAAAGCGTTATATGGATAAAGCATTAAAGCGCGAACGGCACTCGGCCGATCTGCCGCCTCGTGCTCCCGTTGTGGAATGCGAGTCTGGTATGGATGCCTCCACCATAAGTGCCTGTTGGGTAGAGGACTTGGAGTGCCCCATCCACGCATCAGGTCCTCAACCAAATAGGCGAAAATCGGAAGGAGGTAGCATTCAGTTTTGCCAGAGCCTGTTCCAGTTGTCACAACAACTGCTCGGCCGTCACGGGAATGCCGCAATGCTTCGTATTGATGTTCGTAGAGAGGGAGATTTTGCCTGAAAAGCCCGCGTGTGATGAAATCTGCAACCTCGTCCGGTATCCCAAGCTGGTTGCAGGCCTGACCAACCGTCAGGCCAGAACTCTCGTATGGAGGAATGGGTTCAATCAGAGGCTCGCGGAAAAGTTGCCCATCTTGAAATAGCAAGTTGCGTCTTTCCTCTCGAAGGGCGTCGTATCGCAAGCGGAATGGACTGTCGAGATATCTTTGGTATGCAAGTCGAATTTCTTCGAATACTTGAAATGGATCGTTCATCTATCTACCTTTCTCCTTTTTTCTTCAGTCAGGATAGAGAACCTGGGTGAGGTTGCCCTGCAGAAACCATCAGTAGAGCAGCGACTTCAGGAGTTACGTCGCTATAGACTATTCGTCCATTTAGAATCTCTGCAGGCCGACATGAGCAAAGACATGCAGCCCTAGCATACAACTCCGGCATGGGTGCAAACAATGGCGTACTCAGCTTCATGGCATTGAACTCGTATTCAATCAATCGGACCCCCTTCAACATAGCAGCGGCATAAAGAGACTCCCGCTTTGGCATTCTCAACGGTCTTCCACGCTTTTTATGAACAAAGTACTTCGAATGACCATAGGTGGGCGTGAATTCGCATGCCGCGTTTGGCAATTGATCATCAACCCACGCGCTTTTGTCAAAGTCAAAGGAGCGAACTTTCCAGTTTAGGGGTTTTGACTCCTCGGTGGCTGTTTCCAATATGTGCGGAATGGGGGGCACTTCTCTTGCGGCCTTTCTCGCGTTATTAGGTTCAAATGGCACCTTGATTTGGTTGGCAATCGCTGCAATATCTTTTTGGTCGCCAACTACGCGAATCAGTGTCGGACAGTTTTGCAACTTCTCTGTCTCAAACCGGCAACCGTGAGTTTCAGTTGCACTCTTCAACTTTTTGACAAGGTGTGGAGTGCGACTTCCATATAAAGCGGCAACGCTCTCCTGAATAGCTAAGCCCCCAAGAACGGGCGGGAGCATCCTCCACCGCTGAGTATCATTGATGAAGAAATCTGCAAACTCAAGATCGGAAAGACTGATCCTCAGCTTGCGGGACAGGTCGTGTAAATTAGAATCGCTATCCGCAATCACTTCGACCGACTTACGGAAACTCATCCACGATCCCTCTCCAATGTGGGTCATCCATGCCAGCAACATGTCACAGTTCATTACTTCCTCTTCAGTTTCCGTTTGATCTTTTTTGCTACAGCCACGTATTGCTTCCAGATGTCAACTATCCCTTCATCCATAGCCATTCCGTTTAGCCCGATAAATTGCGGGCGACGAATGTGAGACGCATAGATGACGTTAGACCACCGCTTAATTAGATTTTGAGATTGTCTCGTCAGGCTTTGGCTCCCACCCACTTGAGGGGGACTAGGATTTGCGAAAACTGCGATGATAGCCCCTGGACCTGCCCCCACTTGCATAGCCCAACTGGGATGGAATGGGCATGATGCAAGCGTCCCCCGGAAAAATCCGCCGCGAGAGTAGCAGACCTGCTCAGGCGAGTTGCCGATCAAGGTCCAGTCGCCACGGGGCAATGCGATCTTTATGCTTTGATCACTATCTGACAAATCGCATCGTTCGGCCTTTTCTTGAATAGATATCTGTGGCCTTGCTATTTCAATCCGCCGCCGCATGCTCTTAGCCTCAATGAGATATTCCCCAGGCTTGGCAAGGATATCATTGATTAGCAACTCACCGTTCATGCCGACCTGAACTGAAGCACCATTCACCTTCACTTGGTCAATCCTCTCCATACCTGATACCAGTATCTGCGGTGGGGCACCGACGAGCCACGCCCGGCGGCGTCCTATGCGCAGGCCTCCGGCAACGACCAATTCAATGTTTGGATCAACCTCTAGTGCTTCAAGACCAGAGGGCGCTTTGACATCAACACGGGCTGTGATGTCTCGAAAAATTGACCAATTATTCGGGAGCGACGAGTGGCCAGTTACGGGATTCAGTTGCTGCTGCGCAATTTCGCTCAAATACTCTTGGACTCTGCCGATAACTTTGTTATGACATAAGACGGAACACTTAATACCGTGCAATAGACGGGGACTCGAGAAAAAACCGCTGTAGGTCGATGATGGCACGAGAGGAACAGCGAGTGTTTCTGGACGCCTCAATACAAACTGAGTACCGTTTATATCAGAACGCCACTCAAAACCGGTTTCCAGCAATTCCCCATCCAAAGGACCTATCTCTACAGGGTCGTACCATCCTTCATCTGAAGCCTTAAAAACGTGCTCTCCATCGTTGAATACGCTAGGAAATCCGGAAGGACGACGTGGAATGAAAGAAAAAACAGGTTTTTTCTGGATGATGTCGAATTGTATTTCAACAAGTGCGCTACGCCTACTGGCAGATTCAACAAAGCTACCGTCCCATGATTCCAGTTCTGCACTAACTTGAGCAACTACAGCATCAACACGGTCGTCAGAAAGGGATTCTGCTCCCGTCGGAGTGAGCATGTTTTTGGACTGTTGCCATCTCGGCAGATCGAAAAGTAGTCGGTCACGGCGGACTCGACCTCCGGGTTGGTATCCTGCCCATAGAAAAAAAGAGGGGAGTTTATCAATGTCCAAAGACCGAAGCGGGACATGTGCAAGGGGTAATGCAACAAATCGTCTGAATCTACCATCACTCCGCGGCATTATAAGCTGTCGCCCATGCTCCTTGTGAAGCCAATTTTGTAAATACACCCAAAGTGATTCAAATATAGGTGGATTAAAACCAATGGGGTAATTTGCCTGCATATCGCAACTAAGTAATTTCGCTAAACGTTTGTAATATGCATTTCCTGAAACCTCTTCGTCGGACTGCATGTGATACGCAGCGAGCACTGAACCTGCGAGAAAGGCCGCACAGTCTGGATAGCCATCATCACTACATCGTCGTAGCACCTGAAGGTGATCACGATGTCCAAGAACACGCTTTCGATAGACATTTGCGACTGCTGTTGAGAACTTTTGCTCGGCGTGTTCGGGGTTTAAGAATTCTAACCCAGCCACATCAAAAACTTTTGCCAAAATTCGGGGATTGACACACAAATAAACGTCTTCTGAACGGGGTTTTGCTAGCAGTATATGATCGACAATAACGCTATTCCAATGGGTATATTCCTGATCAACTACAGAAACATCCCTGACCCTCAACTTATATTCGCCAGCGTCCACCCTAGGCGCTGGTCGCCGAGGTCGAGGCGTCCTTTCTCCATCCGCAACTCTCTTGCTTTTGGAGTCAGAAACAGACTGATCGCTTCGCTTCGACTCTTCTTCAACGGATTCAACTTCAGCTATGCTATCCTCTTTACAAATCTGGTCTGCGTCATTTGAACTACCTACATCTCCCCTTTTTTTTACAGAAGGCGCAGGCCTAGTTGTTGTCTTGATGCTTTCATCAACAGCGGGATTCTCTAATGCTTCAGTTAGGTTGTCATTGTTAGTTGACTCCACAGACGACGATTCAGTAACGTCCTTTATTGGCTGATGAGACGTTAGGTCGGACTCTGTCTCACTACCAACATCTTCAGGCGGTTGTTCCACTTTGGAAGGCTTATCATTGACTTGGTTGATCGATATAATTTTTTTTTCAGCTAATTCTTCCGTTGTCTCTTTATCAACGGCATCGTTGCTATGGCTATGGTCCTCAGGTGGCTCCTGTGCTAATGTGTCCGATTCAAGAACTTCCGGTCCATCCTTTTGGATCGTTCCGGACGAATCGGGCAGTAACGATGTTGGCTCAGGTGCGACAGGCTCTGCATCATCTTTAGGCTGAATTGCTTCAGCATTTCTTTCGTCTCCATATTCTTGGGGAGCCTGATCCAAATTAACCTTAGATGGTGGAGGCGTAGATCGATGGCTTCCAGATGGTGTGCCAAAAGTAACCCCAAAGCGCGATAATATGGTGCATACTGCTTCCAGAATTTTTTTGATAATCCTCTTCATGTCACAGTTCCAATAGATATTCAGCAAGTGCTTTGGATACAAGCGGACAGACCGCGTTGGCTAGCTGCTGTTGTTTATGCATCAGACCGCCGCGTTGTCCTTTTACAGTCCCGGCAAATCGGAACCAATCTGGGAACGACTGGAGCCTACATGCCTCGCGCAGTGATAGACCCCGATGCTGGTCTGGATGAATGAGCATGCTCTTTCGGTAGTGGCCGATCGTTATGGATGGCTTGTCCCATTCCAATCGTTTATAGATGTTGCTGTGCGTTCGATTCAACTGTGTGTAATTAGACATCATAGCCGCAATGTCCTGCCAGTTTCCACCTGCGGGAACGCGTTTGTAGCGTTCAATGACGTACTCCGCATGCCGCGAGGTGACATGATCCAAGATATTGTTTTTGGGAGCACCTCTACGCATGAGCTTTAGATATCCGCTATTCGCTCTTTTGGGCTCGAGGTAATCCATCTCGTCTAAACTATGTCCATTGCCAATAGCTGGAAGATCTCCAATCGCCTCTCGGATCGTAACGAATGGACGGTTCGCCGCTGGATCATGCGTGGGAGGCGGAAAAGGAGACCTGCCATCGAAATCCTCGATGCGATAGCCGGTATCCTTATGAATTCCTAAAATAAAGAAACGCGTACGGTACTGTGGAACTCCATAACACGCTGCGTCTATTAGTTTCGGAAAACCCAAGTAACCGAAGGTCTTTATCTTTTTTTCGACATACTCTGCAAAGCTCAACGCATTACCATTTCTCGATGTCCAAGCAATGCCTGGTACATTTTCCATGAGAAATACAGGTGGTCTCAGTTCTTTGATGTATCTTATGAATACGTTTACCAAATGATTGTTCGGATTATCGCTTGACCCTGAATTGCGGTTTGCATTGGAGAATCCTTGGCAGGGCGGACCACCAATCAATACATCGATACCGCCCGCTTCGCGTACCAATGAAGCAACATGCTTAAGTGTTTCCTCTTTGTCGAGGTCAAGGGGGTAAATGTCCTCTGATGCAGAGTAATCTCCATCCTGTAGCATATCGAAAAAGAATTTATAATTGCGCCTTAGCGTCTCCACATATATGGGATGAATTTCCCCGGATAATACGACCCGAAAACGCCTTCTTGTATTCTCAGCAAGCATGAAGCCAAGCCCCATGCCTCCTGCTCCTGCAAACAAGTCAACTACGTTTAAGGTTGATGCTCTGTTGAGTAGCAAACCTATATCTCCTTTTTTGTGTCATACGAATATCTATAAATTCAAAATGATATATAGGGAGGCTTTATACGTCAAGGTAATTGGGTTCCCGTAATATCTAATCAAAAAAATCATATCCCTCTTTTACATGTGCGCGCGCCAAATCCTCGTTAAATTCGACGCCGAGGCCAGGTTTTTCTGGGAGTACAAATTGTCCATCCTGAATCAATGGCTCGTCGCTGATTACGAGGTCCCATCGCCATTCTATCTGATCTGCGTGGTAGGGGAGTTCCAGGGTGTGGAGATTTCGCACGGTTGCGCCCACATGCGCGGATGCCACCATGCCCAATGGCGATACGATGTTGTGGAATGCGGCGGGCATATAGTATAGATCTGCCAGATCTGCGATTTTTTTGCCTTCCAGCATGCCGCCCGTCGCCGAAATATCGATGTGTAGCATGTCGCATGCCTGATTTTCGATTAGCCTGCGAAACCCGTCTCTGCGGTGGACCCATTCGCCCGTGCAGATCGGTATGGATGTCGAAGCCGTTACTTTGCCCATGGCGTCGATATTTTCTGGGGGCACGGGATCTTCGAGAAACATCAGGTTGAATTTTTCCAGACGCTGGGCGAGTAAGAGCACGTCGCGCACATTGTATTTTCCGTGGCAATCAATGCACAGGTCGATATCGTATCCGATGGCCTCTCGGACTGCGGAAACCATGGCTTCCATTTTGTCCAATTCTGCGAGTGATAACCCGCGATCCACGGGGTCGTGCTGTAATTCGTTTGCCGATCCATCGATGTCGAATTTGATGGACTGAAATCCATCTGCCACGCCCTCTTTGGCGCGTTCGGCCCATGTTTCGGGGGTGTTTTGTCGATTTCGCCCCCTGCCCACATCGGCGTACATCCGCAGTCGGTCTCGATATTTTCCGCCCAGCAATTGATAGACTGGCACGCCAATAGCTTTGCCCGCAACATCCCAAAGCGCTGTTTCCACGCCGCCGATTGCGCCGAGGAGTATCCCGGCAGTAGATTGCCCGGTGCTGCGGTCGAGCATCCGCGTGTAGAGCGGCTCGACATTCAGGGGATTTTGCCCGATTAGCATGGGGCGCAATCGCTTTGTCACCGCGTCGCTTATACCTTCGCCCGGATGTGCTTCTCCCACGCCCGATATGCCGGCATCGGTTTCCACTTTTACATAGTTCCAATCTTTGTAGCCTTTCAATGTTGTCGCTTTGACATCGGTAATTTTCATGGCTTGCCTCTTTTGTTGGATTATCCAAAAATATTCCCGATTCAACAGCGAATCGAGGAGACGAATAGATTCGTTTAATCGCGCACATCCGGCGGTTGGGGTTGAGAATTAAATCCGTAGATGCGCTTCATCTCTGGGGTGGCCCGTTTTACGACCTCGGGTTTGAGGTAGCGGACAAAATCGAACATGGGCTTTAGAAATGATCGGCAGCAGAAGCAGATCAGGCACACGCGGGCGTCATCTGTGCGGTTGGATCCTGTGGCGTGCCATATTGCCCCGTTGAACAAAAATACCGATCCTTTTGGGGCTGAGAGGCGCATCTCGACGGGATGGCATAGTGCGTGAGGATGATCTGTTGGCGGCGGTTTTTTTAAGAACCGATGGCTGCCGGGCACAAAGCGCGTGCCCCCGTTTTCCGGGGTAAAATCGTTCAGGAGCCACAGGCTGTTGACAAACATCGGAAATGAAGGCAGCGGCTCTGGCATTTTGCCCAGCGCGTTATCGACGTGAAATGTATTGTCTCCGGCGCCCGGATAAATCACGTTTGACGTGAGTGTGCTGAGTGTATAATCTTCGCCCAGCATATATTCAAAATAGGGCACGACTTTGGGATGTGCTACCAGCTTTTCAAATGGTTTGCCCTTGTTCACCAGCCACCGCACATGCTGGCCTTTGCCATTGGTATGTACCCGGCTCGAACCTTTTTTCCGCTCTTGTTCGGCGAGGTGTAGCAGCAGTGCCCGATAGTGCGATATCTCGGATTCAGAGAGTACATCGGGGATGATCACATAGCCCTGCTCATCCAATTGTTGCCGGTGTTCTGGTGAGATTTTCATCGCGTGCTCCAAGGTTATAATCCGTAGTAATCGTTGATTTCTTTCTGATACCCATCCACCTCGCCTTTTAACATTTCGTCTAAAGTGACGGCGCGTCCGAGCAAGCCAGATTCGAGAATCGCATAACTCAATGCCAGATCGATGGTGCCTTCTTCGCCGCTCATCTGGACGGGTTTGCCATTTGCGATGGCTTGCAACCAGTTCAGGTTCTCAAGCGCAAATGCATCGGTGATTCCGTGCGGCATGACTTCGGATATGCGCGAGGGTTCGGCTTCGCGTTGAAATCGGTCTTCTACATTTTCCGATGTACCGTCTTCGCCAAATAATTGTCCGTCTGAAATTGCCCCCTTGCTGCCCCAAATATTCGTGCCCCCCGGTACGCCGACCTGTGTTCCCCGCGCACTTCTCGAAACGGCCATATGCCCGATGCCGCCGTTTTCAAATTCAAAGTTGGAAAAAAAAGCGTCATCCACTTGATTGTCGATCTGATCGACCACGGCGCGATCGTCGTCAGACATCAAGACGCGCACCGGCTCGAGTGTTCGCCACAGGGCTTGCACCGATTTAACGGGTCCACAAATTGTGCGGATTCCGTTAAAAAGGTGGACGCCCAGATCGATGGCAACGCCTCCGCCCGCGCCCAGTTTGCTCTGACGCCAGGGCGTTCGCGCTGCTACGAGGTCTGGACGCGAATTGCGAAATCCAATGACGCCGCGATAAAGCATTTGTACATCGCCAATCAGGCCCTTTTCTACTGCCCATTGGCTGGCCCATGTGGTGGGATTGAAATTCACATTTTCGTCAATGCTCAAAATTTGTCCGGTTTCGTCGGCGACTTCACACATTCTCTGAGCCGCTTTGACCGAGATTGCCATTGGTTTTTCGACCGAGACGTGTTTACCTGCTCTCATGGCGTCAATGGCGATGCTGTGGTGGTTGTCGTGTCCGGTCAAAATGATCACTGCGTCGATTTTGCCCGTTTCCAACATTTTGTTATAATCCGTGTACACTTCTGTATCGCTATCGGGATGCAGGTCACTGATAAAGGAATGCGGCGCATTGAGCGGATCGCCAGGCGCGTCAACAGGTGCTGGACGGGGACCGGGACCCTCGCCTCGCTTGCGGAAACGGTGGGCATCTTCTTCTTTGCGCGCGCACAAAGCTGTGATCTGGAATAGATCGCCAAAACCGTTTTCCTGCAGGATTTTATAGCCACGCAGATGGGCGTTTAGTATTCGAGCACACCCGATGATGCCGATTCGCACTTTCATGGTGAAATTCCTTCAGAGGATAGAGGTGTATTTCGCGTCTCCGGAAAACGGGTTTGTGAGTTTGCCGTACTGAAATTGGAATGAGGTTTGGGCGATTACCGCGGCTGGCTGCAGGAGGATACAAGCGATTAGTGCGAGTAGGCCGGGGTGTTGTTGTTTCCGCATCCTTGTCTCCTTTTTTTACCAATTTGTGTACGATCCGTCTTCGCGGCGAAAACCCGATCCTGTAGATGGTTCGGGTGGGACCATGTCTGTGAGCGCGTCTTCGTTCAATTCAATGCCCAATCCCGGCCCATCGGGAACGAGCAGATGTCCATTGGCATAGGGCATTTGTTTGGGAAACACATCTGTTAAACTGCTCATAGGGGGTCTGGGCAATTCTTGTACGCCGACGAGAGAAGACGATAAACACAGGTGCAAACAGGCGGCTGTTGATACGGGTCCCAGTGGATTGTGGGGGGCCAGATGGATATAATGTGTCTCGCACCAGCCCGCGATTTTTTTTGCTTCGGTCAAACCACCAGCAATGCAGAGATCGACGCGACAATAGTCCATTAAATCCTCTTCGATCACCTGCTGAAATTTCCACTTGCTATCGAATTGTTCGCCAATGGCTAAGGGCAGGTGCGTATTTTGTCGCACGAGGCGCAGGCTCTGTGTGCTTTCACTGCGCAATGGGTCTTCGATGAAAAATGGGCGATAGGGTTCCACGCCCTTGCAATATGCAATGACCCAGGCGGGATCCAGTCGCGTGTGAACATCCACGCAGATTTCCAGTTCATCGCCACAGGCTTCGCGCACGGCTTTTACCTGTTCGATGCCGTAGCGCACAGCGCGCGAAGGTTCAAATACATTGGGGTCTGTGGGATCGCTCATGCCCCATCGCACAAATTTCCAGCCTTCTTCCTGTCGTTGTGCACAATTTGCGACCAGCCGATCGATATTGTCCCGTTCGCCAATATGCGGATAACACGCCACTTTGTCGCGGGTTCTTCCGCCCAATAGTTCATAGACTGGAACGCCCAGGGCTTTGCCTTTGATATCCCAAAGCGCGATATCAACAGCGCTCACTGCCGATGACTGTACCACGCCGCCCGGAAAAAATCCGCCGCGAAACATGACCTGCCACAAATGTTCAATCCGGAAGGGGTCTTGCCCGATAACGTCTGGGGAAAACGAATGGATCACTTCGGCTATCGCGGTTCCGCGACGCTTTAAGCCCGCTTCTCCCAATCCGTAAATACCTTCGTCTGTTTCGACTTTGACGAAAAAATTGCCCGTTGAGGGAACGACGAATGTTTTTAATGCGGTGATTTTCATGATAATTCTCCTATAAGTAAAAAAATATTAGCTAATTTTTTTATTTAGCGTCGGTATGCTTCTCGGCGATGAACGATTCGGTAAACAGTAACACGCTGTTTTGTGTCGTCAATTTCATAAAGAATGCGATAGTCTCCTACTCGAACACGCCACGAATTTGGACGACCAACCAGTTTTTCCACTCCTGAAGGACGTGGCTCTGATTCCAGTTGGAGAAGGTATTGGTTAATACGTTGACGAATATGGCCCTGCAACCTACGGCGTTCTCGTTCTGCAGCCGAACGCATGTAAACAGCGTAAGCCATCGCTAAGATGCTTCTTCGGTCTCACGGAGCAAATCTCGCAAAGGCCGCGTTTCACTATTTTCCTCATTTGATTCTTCCATTAACAGGGCGTCAACGGCATCCTGTAGATGGAGGGGAAGTGTCTCCCAATCTGTTTCCCGAGCGATCTTTTGAAGTAAAGTCTTGAAATCGTCATATCCAAGTATCACCTCAATGACCTCGCCCGAATCATCATATACCCATTTGGGGGAGCGAGATTTTTCGACAATGCTTGCCATATCATCCTCAATCTGAGTTGTATTAACGTTGTGGTGTAGGGCTCGTGCGGCGTGCATGTGCAGACAAGTGTGCGGACACACAGACAGGTCAATTTGATGACACTGCTTTGCCGAAGGCGTTGGCAAAAATCAGAAAATCGCCAAACCCAATTGTGCCATCCTCATCCAGATCGTACCGTGCGTCATACCCCGCATCGTCTTGACTTAACCCGAACTGTGCTGCAAACTGCAAAAAGTCGGCGAAGCCAACGCGACCATCGCCATCAAAGTCGGACATAGACTTCCCAACGGCGGTAAAGATCACCGCTGGCTCAAATCCATCAATTGTTACTTCAACAGCGTTCGTCCCCGGATGACTTCCCAGCGTCAGCGTCGTCTGTGCTCGTCCATTAGCATCGGTCGTGTCAGTCGAGACACTAGATTTTCCACCGCCAGCAGTAACAGCAAACGCGACGGGCACGCCTTCAAACGCCACCTCGTTCTCATCCTGCACTTCCACGCCCAACGGCTCGGCCAGAACCGACCCGGGCGTGCCCATCTGCCCGTCACCGGAAATTTTCACTGACGTCGGCGTGCGTGCGTCGAACTCTATGGTTACCCCCCGGCTCTGGAGGGCGGGGATGAGCGTATTGATGGAGGTGTAGCTGAGAGGGTTGCCCGAGAGATATAGCTCTGCCAGGTGGGTCAACCCTACGAGGGGCGACAAATCCGAGACTGAGTTGCCCTCAAGCACTATGAATGCCAGGTGGGTCAACCCTACGAGGGGCGAGATATCCGAGACTGAGTTTTCCCCAAGCCCTAAGCTATGCAGGTTGATTAACTTTGCCAAGTGCGAGATATCCGAGACCGAGTTGCCATCGAGATTCAAATCTGACAGATTGTTCATATCTGCCAGCGATGAGATATCCGAGATGTTGTTGTAAAGCTCCAACCCCTCTAGGATGGTTGATTCCGCCAGAGGTGTGATGTCGCTAATCTGATTATCGCCAAGATGTAACCCCTTTAGATTAACTGCATACTCAAGACCGGTAAGGTCTGTTATCTGGCGACCGTTGGCTTCAAGCCTCCTTAATTTCAACATATCCAGTTGGCTGATGGCATCTCCCGGTGCTAGGTCGAGAGCTTCCCGCACCACTGCGGCTAAATTCGCATCGGGTATCGACACGACTTCGGGGGGAAGCAGCGCCGTAATATCGATTGGATGCCATTGCTCTGTGACATTTCCATACACATCGACAACCCGGAGCGTCACCCCTTCTGTCACTTCAGGCGTGACAAATTCAACGGAGGCACTTTCGCCGTCTAAGTCTAACCCTTGACAATCAATTGCCTCACCAGTGCTGTTATGCAACTGCGCTTGATGGAGTCCATCAGGATCGGTTACCTCAAAGCGGAGGCGGATCGCGTACGGTGGAACTGCGAGGGGTGGAAGCATCTGAATTGTGGTTTGTTGGTCTTCTTCGGGGTAGGTTTGGTCAATATTGAAGTAGCGATGGGCATCCAACCATTCGGCGGCACAGAACGATGTGACCATCCAGTCGGTGTGATATGAAGACGGGCTGCGCGTGGCATTTCTGAAGTGATCGTGCGCCAATCCAAAGGAGTGTCCGAGTTCATGGGCAGCAACGGCAACATTGAAACAACTCCAGCCGCGTTCGCGTTGGAGGGCACTGTTGGGAGCGGGTATGAGCGTCATTCCACCTTCGGGGCCCAAAGATGCGCCTTGCCCGCAATAGCCGTCGATGACTGCGTTACTTACATCTAGCATGACGAGGTAGATATTCGCTGACAGGTCAAACTGTTCAGCCGTTTCTTCGTCGATGACTTTGCGGAAAGTGTCCGTATGATAATACTCATCGTTGAACTTTCCCTTCACATGATGCACCACAGCCTTACCGGTTGCATCGGTTTCCAACGTAAAGGTTCTTCTGCCGAACCCGTGGTATTCCATAACCTCCGCGTACGATTGCTGTACGTCTTTTATCAACATATCCAATTTTGCGTCTATGTCTTGCTGGGGAGCGCGGTCGCTCGGGAGAAAGTAGATCAGCCTCACCGTGCGCGGTTCGCCGATGTTCAAATCCGCCAGCCGCTTGCCGGCAGGGCGGAGCCTATCGCGCTGCCACTGCTCGGAATCAAGCGGCTGGCAGAAATGCATGCTATCGGCCGGCGAGGGCGAAGCATAGACGACCGCCAGCGGTGAAAGAACGAGGCCGATTAATGCGAGAATGGCGAAATACAGAACGAGAGGTTTCATGGATATATTCTCTTAATCATCGCTGTGTTTGCTTTTCACTTCTCCCTTTACATTCCCCACACAGTGATTTTCGTATCCCCTATGTCTTCCTCACGGCGGAATATCTTGTCGTCCCACGCTTTGTTCGCGCTGCGGTCAAAGATGACGAGATGTCCTTCGGCCGCGGCACAGCGATCCATATAGGCGTGGGTCTGTTCAAGGCCCTCGCGCACGGTTTGTTCCAGGCTTTTGTGAAGCAGTTTGCATTCGATTACTGCCTTTTGAACCGCTTGATCGGGTCGAGCATCGCTGGGTGCCGGCCATAAGATCAACAGATCTGTACGCATCCGACCCAGGCCATACTCGCGTTCGATCCGCCCGCCGCTGTTGACGATGCGTTGTAGGAATGCCTGTAGCAGCAACTGTTGACCGGCTTCTTTGTACTGGAACCGCTCGACCCAGTGTTCCGAATGTTCGCGGAAGAATTCCTGAAACGCGGTTAGTAGATCGTCGAGACACAAGCGGCTATCTGCATCTACGTACCAGGCTGTGTCTTGAACGAGGTATTCCTGCGTGGTATAGGTCAAGTCGCGGGGGATGACCTCCTGATAGATCGGATTGGCGATGGCGACAGGGCGTTGACGGCTCACAAGGCCCAAATCGCGCACATATTCCAGATCGTCTTGAGGAATCGCCTCATCCGATGTCGCACCGCTCAACAGGGGTTCGACTACGCGCCTTACGCGCTCCTCCTGTAATTTGTCGGTGAGTTGGTCGAGGTGCGTTTCTCTGCGCAGGATGAGTTGCTCCCTCGCATCGCATATCGCGTTGGCAGTGATGGGTTGGCTGCGATCCCGCCCGGCCTTGTTCTTAAAGCAGGCTTCGTAAGCCAGAGCGTTCACGAGCCACGGTTGTCCCTGTGTCAGTTCCCAGATCGCGTTTTGGGCATTCTCGGCAAATATTTGTCCGGTTGTCTCGGTGTGTTGCGCCAGGAGCAGTTGCACTTCGTCCCGTGTGAAATCACCCAACCGCAGAGACTCAGTGCGAATGTTGAACGCGCTGCCGCCAGCGATAATCGCGTTCTCTGAGGTTGATTGGATGCGGTAATCGCGCACGTCGCGCACGCCGCACAGGATGACGGTTTGTGGATATTGATACGGGCGGTCGGGATAGCCAGCGCGAAGTTGTCGCAACACGGCCAGGAGGGTGTCGCCGATCAGCGCGTCAATCTCGTCAATCATCAGTATCAGTGGCTTCTCGTCAGCCGCTGCCCAGCGACTCAGCACTTCTTGAAGTACCCCATTTGGACCAGCTCGATCCAAAATTTCCTGCCATATCCCGGCTACGAAGCGGTCGCGCAAGACGATTTCGGCCCCGTAGGCTATTTGATTTAGTATCGCTCGCATCGCTGCTTCCACATTCTCGCGTGCGGCTTGACCGATCTCGACATTCACGTACAGGCAACGATACCGCCCGCTGTCATTCAGTTCATCTCGGAGGGCGAGCAACGCGGATGTCTTGCCCGTCTGACGGGGCGCGTGCATGACAAAATATCGCTGCTGCTGGATCATCAGCATGACCGCGTCGAAGTCAAGCCGTTCCAACGGCGGGACATAGTAATGCATATCCGGTTTGATAGGCCCGGCTGTGTTAAAAAAACGCATGGGGTTGCACCTCAGTTATTCAAGACCCGGTTTGCAGGAGTAATTCCCTATAGCTGACCACTGTTATCCAATCCATCCCGCTGTGCCAATCGCATCTGCAATGGGAAGGGCGCGATATAGTTCTTCTCGTGTGAGCGGTGGCATCTCTGACGTCGCTGTGTTGTCTTCTACTTGTTGTCGATTTTTTGCGCCGGCAATGACGCATGAAACGCCGGGGTGATCCAATACAAATCGCAGAGCTGCCTGCGCCATGGTTCGATGCTCTGTTTGCAAAAACAGGAGTTCGGGCAATTTTTTTAACCCCTCTTGAACTTCGGGACGCTGAAACCGCTCGTACCGCAAATCGTTTTGCGGTATTTTCTCGGCATTCTGTCCAAAGTATTTTCCGGTCAATTGGCCCTTTGCAAGGGGTACGCGAATCAGTGTGCCTATTTTTTGTTCTTTTGCCCAGCGCAATAATTCGTCGGCACTGCGCTCTAACAAATTGTATCCGATCTGCAAAATGTGGATGGGTCCCAATGCCCGCAGTTTATCGATGGCTTCGCGATTGTTGGTCGAGATACCGTACCACCTGATTTTGCCTTCCCGTTGCAATTTTTCGAGGGTTTTCATTACGGCGGGCATGGCCCATTCGTGCGGAATCGCGTGTAGTTGATAAATGTCGATAAAATCCGTTTGCATGCGTTTCAAGCTGTTTTCGCATGCTTCGACAATCCGGTTGTGTACTGATTTTTCATCGTTTTGGTCAATGTCCCGATTTGGCTGCACTTTGGTCGCAATTATCCATTTATCTCGCCGTCCTTGTAGTGCTTGTCCGACGAGTTCTTCACTGTGCCCGTCGCCATAGCCTTCCGCGGAATCGATTAAATTTACACCGAGTGCTTCACAGCGATGGATCAGCGCAATGGATTCTGCATCGCTTGTGCCCGACCATACTTCAATGCTTCCATCTGATCGCTGTTGTCTTCCAGAGATGGGAAAGGCACCCAATCCAATTTCCGATACTTCGAGGCCGGTCTGCCCCAGTGTGCGATATTTCATGCCATTACTCCTGTTAATTCCACATTGACAACTGTATCGGCTTCCACGGTGAGAACCTGCCACCCATTGTCCTCAAAACGCCACGAAAATGAGATATCTGAATCGCCGCCATTGTAAAACATCACGCCATCTACATCTGTTCCGAAATGGATCATAAGCGGAAGGATTTGATCGGGAACGCCGCGCTCGCCATTGGCCTGCTTTACTTCGACTGTTGGCGTCACCTTGCTTTTTACTTCTCGCGTGCCCAAAAGCAATGGGCCGTAACATCCGGTCACAGGGCCAATGCCCCAGTTGCGTCCGTGTCCGGCCGCTGTCGAACAGACCGCACCGCCCATATCGGCGTGTTCTCTGCCACCGCGGAGCACCCGACGCGCCATCATCAGCTTATCTGCTGCTTGCTTTAGTGCGCGTTCGGCATTGTCCTCATCTCCCGTTACTTGATAGGCCAGCGTTAGTGCCGCGGTGCTCGGTTCTGTTGTTGGTGTTACGGAGCCGTCGCCATTCCAAATACCCCAATACGTCATGTCGTTGCGCTTGCCCACGCCGGGCCAATCGCGGCGGCGCGCCTGCGGAAAGACCATGGCCAGTTCGCCTTCTTGCCTGTTGGGAAAACGCGCGATTTGCGCCCGAATTGCTTCATCCAGAGAAGCATCGGAAAACTGCTGCCGAAAATAGGAAATCGCCGCCGCGCCGGGGTCCGAATACGGGTCCCACAATTCGTTGACCATCGGTTCTGCAATTCGCCGCGCTGCATGGTGAAATACAGCGTCACCCGATGCTTCGAACAGATCGCCCAGGGCGTATATGGCGCCGGAAGCCAGCAGTACTTCGACTCCGATGAGCGGATCGCCAGGGACGTGATGCCCGGCTTGCGCCGCCTTTTTTTGTTCTCCAGTCGCCTGCTTGCCAAATCTCGGTTGTCCGTTTGCATCCCAGGCAATGGGCAAGGGACCATCTGGTATGGCGACAATCATTTCTGCCCGACGCTTGCCGTATTGCAAAGCCCAATCCAGATACCGATCTTGTCCCGTCATTCTGTGTGCGGCCAGGGCAATGTGGACAAAGCGGAAGTGCTCGGCAATTTCGGTGTCATAGCCATCGTCTCGCCCAACTGTGCGCGTGCCAATATAATATCCGTAAAACCGATTGCGCTCCCAGTCAAACCATTCGGGAATGCCTTCAACCCAGTTGCCGATGTGTTCGGCTGCGTCTTGTAGTAGCGCGTTTGCTCTTTCATCTTCGGGAAATAATCCGAGATAACGCGGCAAAAAGAGCAGAAAGGGTTCGGTTCCGTGATGGGCTTCTGCTTCGGGTTCATAACCGTGCAGGCAGTCCCGTTCCACCCATCCGGCCAGCATGTCGCGGAGATATTCAAAGTGTTCCCGCACGCCGTCATCCCCGGTGATGAGATAGTGGGGGAACCACGCCAGCGAATAGTTCGCTTCATCTTCGCCTCCGCCATGCCTGCTCGGCGGGTCCATCCGGCGACTCTGAACCAACCACGCATCCATCTCTTTTCGCAATGTCCGATAATGTTCAAAACACTGTTTCATAAGTTAGCCCTCCAGAAGTAGTTTTTCTCTTTGACCGTTGAGATTTATTGTCTTGACGCTTCAAAAATGCGAAACTAATTTGTCAGACAGCATAGCGCATAAAAATCTCAAAGTCAAGATTTCTCAGTAGTCAGTGTTGGGAGGTTGGGACTGATAACTGCGGGCGGCCCCAGGAGGTCCCCCTACACCAGAAAGGATCGCCATGTCGGACATTCTCATTCGCGCAGAGCACCTCGAACCGTTTATCCAATCCGTTTTTGAAAACGCGGGCATGCCGCCCGAAGATGCCGCCATAGAAGCGGAAGTGCTCATTTGGGCAAATTTGCGCGGGGTTGATTCACACGGGGTTTTGCGCGTCATTACGTATCTCGACAATATTAAAACGGGTGCGATGAATCCTCAGCCCGATATCCGCGTTGTCAAAGAATCGCCAGCGGTTGCCCACATCGCGTGCGACCGCGCCCTTGGGCCTGTGGCGACTGTTCCCGCAATGAAAAAAGCCATTGAAAAGGCCAAAAATGTGGGCATTGGATGGGTGTTGCTCAGCGATGTCACGCATCAGGGCGCGATGGCTTATTATTCTTTGATGGCGGCACGGGAGGGTTTTGCGGGTATTGCCATTGTTTGTAGCCCGCCCAATATGGCCCCTTTTGGTGCGAAGGTAGCGGGCGTACACAATAGCCCCATTGCTGTTGCGATTCCGACAAATAAACGCGATCCCATCAGCCTCGATATGGCGACCAGTGTGGCAGCGGGCGGCAAACTTCAGCTCGCGCAGGATAAGGGCGTGCCGCTGGGCGAAGACTGGGCGCTCGATGCTGCGGGCAATCCGACGACGGATGCGCGTAAAGGCGTTATCCTGCGCCCGGCGGGTGGGCCCAAGGGATCGGGCCTGGCACTGATTTTTCAGTGTTTGTCCAGTTTGATGGCCGATAATCCTCTGCTTGTTCCCGTATTGCGCGGTGGCGAAAATTCGAGAGTGCAAAACGGCATTGTCGCTGCGATTGATATTTCCTTTTTTATTGATCTGGACGATTATAAAGACCACGTCGATAACTTGATCGATGAACTCAAAGCACTGCCCAGGGCCGATGGTTTTGACGATATTCTCATGCCCGGCGAACCCGAAAATCGCACCCTTGCCCAACGCTCTGCCGAAGGTATTCCAATTCCGGTGGGTACGGCGGAAAAACTCCGCGAAGCCGCGCGGCGGTTTAACCTCACGTTGCCCAAGGGGCTGTAGGGATAGCCATCGCACACCGCATCATTATCATCGTATAAAAAAAGAGCGGTTGCTATAAATCATTATCGGCTGACACCGTTCCCCTAACTCGTTATATTTTATGAATGACCTTCTTTTTGATATTTTAACACCACTGGGATTTACAGTTCGCACAAATCGTGGATATTGGCAAAAAATTGTCTCAAAACATCCGGATATTGCGGACAGGCTTGATCAAATAAAAAATACATTGGGAACCCCGATTGAAGTGCGCGAAAGTAGTAGAGATGAAAATATTCTATTATTTTATGGCGCGAAAGAAAAGTATTGGATGGTTGTTGTTGTACGCCGTCTAAATGGGGAAGGATTTATCATTACGGCTTACAGAACGGATGCAATCAAAGAAGGGAGGCGCGTATATGGCCCAAGTTAAGGTATTCTATGAGGCTGAAGCCGAGTTGCTGACGATTTATTGGCAGTCACCTCGCAAAAATCAACTGTGTACGGAAATTGGCGATGGAATTATCATCATTAAAGATGAAACGACCGGGCAGCCCATTGGTATGGAATTGCTATCTTACCGCCCCGGCGATGAGCGGTTTGATGCCGTATCTGTTGAGGTTGGGGGATTCTCAAATACACAAAAGGCTTTGGTTTAAACCACAGCCTTTTATTTTTTTAACTTATTCTGAGACAGAGTTTTTTAAACGGAGCTGACATGTCAGAGATTGTAACCATTCAAGATGTTAAAACCATTGTGACGCAGCCTGCGGGTTCACGGCTTGTTATTGTCAAAATCATTACAACCCAACCCGGACTTTACGGGTTGGGTTGTGCGACATTTACGCAGCGATTTCACGCGGTGCGTACGGCTATTGAAAAACATCTCAAACCCTTTGTTGTGGGACGCGATGTGGATCGCATTGAGGAAATCTGGCAAATGAGCATGGTCAATGGGTACTGGCGCAATGGCCCTGTGCTCAATAATGCCATATCGGGGATAGATCAGGCGCTGTGGGATATTAAGGGCAAACGCGCGGGCATGCCGGTGTATCAACTTTTGGGTGGGAAGTGTCGAGAGGCCGCAGATACGTATGCACACGCCAATGGGCGCGACAAATACGAAGTGGTGGATAGCGTGCGTCACTTTATGGCACAGGGGTATCGCCACATCCGCGTGCAGATGGGCGGGTACGGGGGGCAGTCAGATACGATTCAAAAACCCGATGGTGCGCCCGATGGGGCTTATTATCACCCGCGAGAATATTGCCGTCGCATGTGTGATATGATCGAACATGTGCGTGCGGAGATCGGGCCTGAGATCGAGCTTTTGCACGATATTCACGAGCGTTTGCGCCCGATTGACGCCATCCAGTTTGCCAAAGATGTGGAGCCTTTCAAACTCTTCTTTTTGGAAGATGCACTCGCGCCGGAAGACAATGCTTATTTTCAGCACATGCGTGCGCAGTGCGCCACGGCTCTGGCGATGGGCGAACTTTTTAATCATCCGCACGAGTGGATGCCTCTTATTCAAGATCGGCTCATTGATTTTATTCGCATGCACGTCAGCCAGATGGGAGGTATTACTCCTGCGCGCAATGTCGCTGCATTTGCCAATATGTACAATGTGCGAACCGCGTGGCATGGTCCCGGCGATACATCGCCTGTTGGTCACGCGGCCAATTTGCACCTTGACCTGTGGGCGCCCAATTTCGGTATTCAAGAGTGGTGTCGTTTCAACGATCTCGTCTATGATATGTTTCCCGGTCTGCCCGAGGTGCGCGAAGGCTATATGTATCCCAATGATAGTCCCGGTCTGGGCATTGATATTGACGAAGATCTCGCTGCAAAATATCCGCCCGAAGATGAGATTATTCAGTGGACGCAAACGCGAGCGCCAGATGGGTCGCCCATGCGGCCGTGATAGAAGAAAGCACAGGAGATTTTTATGAACAACCACTCGTCCCCGTCGGATCTCAGAATTACCGATATGCGCGTCGTCAATATTGCCGGTGCGCCTATGCGCTCTACGCTTATTCGCCTGGATACCAATCAGGATATCTACGGTTTGGGAGAGGTGCGCGATGGGGCCAGTCATATTTACGCTTTGCAACTGAAACGTCAGCTTTTGGGTGAAAATCCCTGCAGTGTGGATAAATTATTCCGCAAGATCAAACAGTTCGGATGGCAGGCGCGGCAGGGTGGCGGCGTGTGCGGCGTGGAGATGGCGTTGATGGATCTGGCGGGCAAAGCTTACGGCGTGCCCTGTTACCAACTCGCAGGCGGGAAATTCCGCGATCAGATTCGCATCTATTGCGATACTCCCACAACGCCGGATCCCGAAGAAATGGGCAACCGCTTGAAAGCGTGCATGGAGAGCGGTTTTACTTTTCTCAAGATGGATATTGGTGTGCGTTTGCTCAAGGATATTCCGGGCACGGTGTCCTTTCCTGCGGGTATGCTGGAAACCACGCAGGTTATGCATCCTTTTACGGGGATTCAGTTTACCGATAAAGGTATCGATGTTCTCGTTCGATATGTGGAAATCGTGCGCGATATTGTGGGTTATGAGATTCCTCTGTCTGCAGATCACTTTGGACATATCAATGTCGAGTCGTGTATTCGCCTTGCGCGCGCACTCGAGCGGTTTAATCTCGCATGGCTGGAAGATATGATTCCCTGGCAACTTACCGATCAATGGGTGCGCCTCAAAAACGCAACGGCGACCCCGGTTTGCACGGGCGAAGATATTTATCTTCTGGAACATTTCAAGCCGCTGATCGATAACAAAGCCGTTTCTATTATTCACCCGGATCTCGCCACATCGGGGGGTATTCTCGAGACCAAACGGATTGGCGATTACGCGGAAGAACACGGTATTGCGATGGCTCTGCACATGGCGGCGACGCCAATTGCAACAATGGCGAGCGTGCATTGCGCCGCTGCGACAAATAATTTTCTGGTTCTGGAATGCCACGCTGTTGATTATCCGCCGTGGAACACGCTTGTTACGGGCTTGCCCAATCCCATTATTCAAAACGGTTATATTCAGGTGCCCGACGCGCCCGGACTCGGCGTTGATTTGAATGAAGAAGCGCTTCGAGAACACATCAATCCGGATTTGCCCGGCTATTTTGAATCGACAGATGCGTGGAATGATGAACAGGTGAATGACAGGTTGTGGAGTTGAGGGCTGACCGCTGATCACTGATCACTGAAAGGAGCGATATTATGCCTACTATTGGCATTATTGGCGCGGAGAATAGCCATACTGTGGCGATTGCAAAAACTATTAATATTGATAAACTGGTGCCCGATTTTAGCGTTACCCATGTTTGGGGAGAAACGCCGGGCGATGCGCAAGATGCACAGGAGCGGGGGCAGATTCCCAATATTGTGCAAGATCCCGAAGATCTGATCGGACAGGTTGATGCGGCTATTGTGGATCATCGCCACCCCAAATATCACCTGCCTGCCGTGCGTCCATTGCTGGAGGCAGAGATCCCACTGTTTGTCGATAAGCCGTTTTGTTATCGTCTCGACGAAGGCAAAGAGTTTTTGGCCCGATCGCGTGAACTCGACGTGCCTGTGTGTTCGTTTTCGGTTTTGCCCAAGCAGGCGTCTTTTGCGCAATTGCAAAAAGATGTTCGAGAACTCGGGCGCATTATTTCAGTTGTTTCGACGGGGCCTTGCGATATTGATTCTGAATATGGCGGTGTCTTTTTTTACGGTATTCATCAGGTCGATATGGTTGTGCGCCTGCTCGATCAGGATATTACGCATGTACAGCTCAATCGCGGGAAGCAAAATCATACTGCGACGCTTTATTCTGCAAGTGGTGCGATTTCAACGATGAATCTCGTTGGCGAAGGCCGTGTGGGTTTCCACGTTTCTGTGATTGGGGAAAAGGGGCGCACCGATCGCGTGATCGGGTACGATGAGAATACGTATCTCACAGGGGTTCTCGATTTTTGCCACATGTTCAGTACGGGTGAAACAGATGAAACCGATGGCTCGATGCTCACGCCTGTTGCCGTGCTCGAGGCACTCGAAAAATCGCAGGCGTCGGGGGAGAAGTGTGGAGTGTGAAAGAAGACATCGAATGGAGGTTTTAAATGATCGGCGTACTTACGCATCATTGGGCTAAAGATGAGTGTGTTGATGAGGCTCGCGATCTTTTGAATCGCAACGGTATTGCCCAGAGTCAGGCTCCTGGATTCGTCAACCGCCAGACGCTTCACTCTCTTGCTGACAAAACGAAGATTACGACGCTCGTCATTTGGGAGAATGAAGAAATCTACGAGGGCTGGCGCGCCAGTCCTGAGCGGGAAGCTGTTATGAGCGGAGCAGGGGAACTCTGGTCGCAGCCGACCGAGTCCGAGCGATTTGAAGTTGTACATCGCTTGTCCAGGGTATAAAAGAGGCAACTATGAGCAAAATTCTCGTTACGGGTGCAACGGGGCGTTTGGGCGCGAATGTCGTCAAGCAGTTGGTTGAGCGTGGAGATGATGTTCGCGCGCTGATTCTTCCCGACGATCCCAAGAAATCCAAGCTCGATTCCTTTGATATTGAAAAGATTGAAGGGGATCTCAGAGATGCGGCGCTGTGTCGCAATATTGTGGATGGGGTAGATGCAGTTGTTCACACGGCAAATATTTTGGGCCCACCGCGCGGGATGGACAATCAAATGTTTTACGAGATCAATGTCACGGGTACGTACAATCTTTTTGAGGCCGTAGCACCATTGGCCGATAAACTCCACCGGTTTGTCCATGTCAGCACCGACGCGGTTTATCCCATGGGCAATCAGCATATTCCGCCCTGTTATCAGCCCGTCAATGAAATTCATCCCAAGCGTCCGCGTGGACTTTATGGCACGCTGAAATATATCAACGAAGCGATGGCTGAAGGGTACATGAATGGACACGATCTTCAGTTGTCCATTATTCGCCCTTCTGGCATGTTTGCGGGCAAAGAAGTGCTCGGGCGTTGGAATGTTCAGTTTGTTGCAGGACGGATCCGCGAAGCCGCGAGTAATCCGCAAAGTGGCATTTACCATCCCGATGGCGCAGCCATTGCGCAGGATATGCTCGACCGCGCCGAGCGTCCCGATCAACCCTGTGCTGTTACCGATCGCGAGGGGCGTCCGTGGATGTGGTCGCCTTCTGATGCACGCGATACTGCGCGGGCATGTATTTGCGCGCTCGATCATCCCGCGGCTGTTGGCGAAGCGTTTAATGCGCCGATCTACCGGCCGCTCGCTTTTCCCGAGGTTGCAGATTATCTCTCTGAGATAACGGGTGTTCCCCTTTTTGCGGCTGAGGTTCCCATGCAGTGGATCTATTGGTCTGACAATAGCAAGGCGCGCACACTAATAGGATACGAACCGCAATGTACGCTTGAAAATATCTTTGATACCGCGCTCGCCGATCAAGCCGGTGAACCCACGGATGTGATTTCGGCGTGAAGAACAGGAGTATCTATGTCTGATAAGCCCAATATTCTGATTATTATGTCTGACGAGCATGCCCCTCAATACAGCAGTATTCACGGGCATTCACTGGTGCAATCGCCCAATATGGAACGTTTGGCCGAGATGGGGGTTACGTTTGACAATGCCTATTGCAATTCGCCGATTTGCGGTCCGTCGCGGATGTCATTTATGACGGGGCGTTATATCAATCGCATCGGTACTTATGACAATGGTTTTCCCATGTCGTCGGATACGGTTACATGGGCACATCGCTTGCGAAATGTCGGTTACGATGTTGTCATATCGGGCAAGCAGCACTTTTGTGGTCTCGATCAATTGCACGGTTTTCGCACACAACTCGCGCGCGACCTGCATGCGGAATTGTGGACAAAAGACGGCGTTCCGCACGGCGAGGCCAATTGGGATGCGGGGGTTGTTGAAGCCAAGAAGCCCTGGGGCGGTATTGCAGAAGCAGGGCCAGGTACAACGACTTCGATACAGGTTGATGATCAGGTTGGAGAGGCTGCTCTCGCGTATATCAAAGATCCCTCTCGCAAAGAACAGCCCTGGTGTATCAATGTGGGGTTTATCGCGCCTCATTTTCCGCTTGTGGTTCCGCGGCGGTTTTGGGACATGTATCCGAGCGATCAAATTGATATGCCCGATATCCCCGAAGGCCATCTGGAAAACATGCACCCGGTTTACAAACGCCTGCGCCTGATGTTTGGCATGGCCGACTTTCCCGAAGAACTCGTGCGGAGGGGCCGCGCGGGTTATTACGGGCTTATTACCTATTTGGATAAAAAAATAGGCCGGTTCATCGATGTACTCGAAGAAACCGGCCAGCTTGAGAATACGATTATCGTGCATACCTCAGATCACGGGGAAATGAATGGTGAACACGGTATGTGGCGCAAATCAAATATGTATGAAGCGTCTTCCCGCGTGCCTCTCCAGATTGTTTGGCCGGGGCATGTTCCGGGTGGATTGCGCGTCGCGCAAAATGTTTCACTCGTGGATCTCGTCGCCACCATAATCGAGGCTACTGGCGCTTCGATGGATATTGCGCCTCTTGACGGCGATAGCCTCTTGCCGCTGATCAATGGTGAGACCGAAACATGGAAGGACGAAGCCTTTTGTGAATACCTCGCGCACGGTGTTATCCGGCCCGTGGGCATGCTCAAAAAGGGCGATTACAAACTCAATATGAGCCCGGGGGACGCGCTCGAGTTGTTCAATATTGCAGAAGATCCCGGCGAATTTAACGACCTGTCGGAGTTGGCACAACACCGCGAAATCCGCGATGCCATGCGCGAACGTTTATTGGAAATTTGGGGTGATCCAGAAGAGATTGAACAACAGGTGCTCAAAAGTCAAAGGGAGAGGCGATTTATTACGGCGGCGAGTGGGGGAAGATGACAGCGAATGATTATCCCCTGCATTTTAGCATCCTCGCATCACAGCTTTCAGGGCCTTTTGAAGATCAGCAACATCGACCGCTTATCCTCAGCATCGTTCAAACGCGATTCTCCATTGGTATCTAAAATTATATATACCTTTGACGCATCCATAGCCAAACCTTCAGCCTTGCCATATTTTACACTCTTGTAACGCAAATCATCGCGGCTCACTGTTTTGTCAAACGACCATGCGTCAATTTCTTCTAATGCATCGCCACCATACCGCACTTGAGTAATGGCCTCAGCGCCGCGTTGAAGCGCGAATATCACATCGCCTTCGCGCCACAAACCCGTAAAATCGGTTGCACGTCCTTCGGGATAAGTCAGACGCGAGGCATTGTAATTAAACGCTTGAGCAGTACCCTTCTCCAAATCGATTTCTATCAATCCTCTGGGCTGGCGCTCGGCTGTCACGAGAAACCGTCCAGATGCAATGGATATGATCCCTTCAATACCCGCGCCACGTGTGGCAAATAAACCTACAGCTTCACCCGGCCCTTTCATATCCGGCCCCACCCACCTGGCGATTCCGTCACTTCGAGAAACTTTCAACAGTCTAAATCCTCGCTCGCTGACCAGATAAAAATCGCCATTCTGATCGCAAGTTATGCCCTCCTGGTCAATTCTTGCTGTTATTGTTGTATCGGGATTGTCAAATGTTAGATAAGGGACAAAAACCGCGTGATCTTCTTTTATATCAATCCGGTAAATCACCCCATCGTGATGATCTGATACCGCAAACAATGTGTCTTGAAATAATGTTAGACCCGAGGGTTGATTATCTTTTGGTCCATCAATAGGAAGTGCCCGGTGCAACGCCAGTTGATGATCCTCTGCACAAATAGCCAAAGTCATAAGGTTCAAAAAGCCAAATAAAAATAAAATTCGCTTCATCCGTCCTCCTATATTTTTGACCCAGGGATTTGAAGGAAAAACACCTTATCCAACACAGTATTCAACCCATTCGTTTTCACCGGGCGGTCCTTTGGTAAACCACGCTTTTCGTCCCGGGGGATCAAGCACAATGCCGGCAATGGTTTGACCGCAGGCTTCGCCATTGTGAATTTCGTTGTGGCGGCATATTCCCATGGGGGCATTTACTCGATCTGATAGCATATTTTTTAGTGTGTCCGCATTGCGTTTGTCGCAGGATTTTAACAACCGGGTGGCACGTCCCCAGCGCAAGATGCTCTGTCCGCGTTGATCCCATTGACGCCGTTCAAAGGGCTTGAGTCGGTCTGTCAGATAGTGATTTGAATGTGCCATCGGGCCATCAAAGGGGCAGATAACTTCGTATTCCTCCGCCGTGGTTTCAAGGTCGTAAATTTCGCCATTTTCATCGCATATTACGTAATTCATACCCGATGCTCTCGGTTTTGCCACAACGGCATCGATGGCATCTCCGATTCGCACGGATTCCAGGATGCGTCGAATGATGAAGGGGTAAAGCACACCGCCGCTTGCATCTGACGGGACGAGGTTGTTGATGACCACGCCAATGCCCGCATCGTTCACTCCCGCGCAGCCCAGCATCCCGGCAGATGTGTAAAAGAGTGCGTCGGGGGCGTGATCGTTTTTGACTTTGACCAAAATTGCTGCTGCTGCATAGATTGACGAGAGGTCGTAATTCTGCGCGATTAACGCGCCTTCGCCCGATGTGCTTCCCGGAACCATGAATGATGTGCAACCCGATACCAAAAATGCATCGGAATAATAATCGTGCAATTCCAGAAAGGCATTTAACGCGAGCAAGTCTTCTAAGGGCACATCCGCTGCCTCGGCGATCCCTTCCAATTCTTCGAATAAGTCGGGTGCATAGTCGCGCGTGGGGCCTGTGTAAGTTGATACTATTTCATACACGCGCTCTTTTGTCAGATAGCCCTGTGTTGCATGTACCATATCTTCAAAATTGACTGCGACAAGGTCTCGAATCAGACCCTTGAACGTTTCTCCATGTGCCTGGCCGCGCTCAGTTGGCGAACCACTGACTTCGAGTAATGGCAATGTTTGCGACATGTCTTTCCTCCTTTCACTATTACCGCCAAAATGGGCTCGACTTATCCGAGAATACCACCCGTCCAAAATCATCTGGCGAATGAAATTGCGGTTGCGGCGTGCGGCTGCCCGACCACTGGCTAAATTGCTCATTGGTCTTTCCGCCCAGGCGATTTAGATTTAAGTGCCAGATATCACCTGTTTTTGGGGGGGTATGCACGGCGACGTGTGCAAAATTTGCAAAGGGTATGGCTGCTTCCAAAATCCAGTATTCATCTTCGTCGCCGTCATCGTTCAATGTGCCGACTATCTGCGTTTTGATCTGAATACCTTCGCCGTTCCACTCGCCGGGCACGGGCGCGTCTGGGCCTTGGGGATGAAACTGGTCGAGAAAGATGCCGAGCACGTTCATCTCGATATTAAAATAAGCCTGGGGCTGATCGGGATTGGGCGCTGTGAATACCTCGACGGTATCGTCTTTCCACACGTCGGAATCGCGCGCGGTGTGTTCTGCCCAAATATGTGCATCTTCACAGATGTACGAGACGTATAAATTATCGTCGTCCCACAGCATTTTGGCTACGGTTTGTTCTTTTTTGCCCGATTCGTACCACGGAAATACAAAAGCTCCCACGTCTGGGGCAGCGACCCAGGCGGGTTCATCCAGGCGTCCGTCAATTACAATTGGTGTGCCCGCACGATAAATAGAGTACATTGGGCGATCGGCATGAGTTGATTGTGCCATAAAAATCTCTCCCAAAAGTAAGATTAGAGAGGCTGTTTTGAGTGCAAATAGTCTCACTCTCCACCTCATCCGGTTCAGTTGACTACATTGTATCCCATTTGTAGTTCTAAAATAGACCGACCAAAAACAAATGTCAATGGAATGGTGTACAACTGTGTCAGCAGTTCATCAACGCACAGGCGCAGTACAACGGCGATAGCAGTTTATCTACACAATGTAGGGGTGCCCCCGTGCCCGCCCGTTGGGTGGTTGGGTGGGGTTCGCCCATTCTTACGTGAGGTACTACATGAGACAGTATATTTCAGATGAGCAAATCGCTTCGGTGATGACAACGCGGGATTTTGTCGAGAGTTGCGACGAGGCGTTTCGGCTTTATGGCCTTGGAAAAATGTTCAATCCGCCGCGTAAGGAAGAAGTTTCGCGCGAGGGAGAGATGGATCTTTTTCGTCTGGTGATGCCGGGCTGGTGGAAGTGGAGATTTACTGGACAAAAAGTTATTGAAGAGCGTTCGGATGTCAAGATAGGGCGGTTGGGCTCGAGAACCGCTGTGATCGAATTGGAGGATGTACGGAGGGGCGACCGAATCACGTTGGATGCCGAGTATATTACCAATATGCGTACGGGTGCGGCGGGTGCGTTGGGCGCGAAATATTTGGCGAAGACGCCTGTACGCACGGCGGCGATTCTGGGGACGGGACGCATTGCACAGGCAATGGGCAGGTGTATTGATGTGGCTCTGGTGCCAGAGACCATACGTGTAACGAGTAGAACGCCCGAGAGACGCGCGGCGTATGCAGCAGTTGTTGGAGCGGATATTTCTTGTGATCTGGAGATGGTCGCAGATATCGAGACCTGTATTGATGGGGCAGATGCCATTTTTACTTCTGTGCCAACGCCCGAGCCGATTTTATTCGATGTCGAAAGCCATGTGCATATTTCTGTGATTGGAGGCGATGGGCGTTCCACGCAATTGGATCCGGGATTGTTGACGCGGCGATTTGTGGTGCCAGATCACGGTGAGCAGGTGCTGAAGTCAGGCGAATTTCTCGCGTTGCGCCAGAGAGAGGAGACGCCCCGCTGGGTAAAAGGCGCGGAGGATGAGATACTAAATATCGGGCATGCGGCACTGGGACATTTGGAGCACTTGCGCGGAGAGGGATGTATTGTGTATTCGAGCGGTCTGGCGATTCAAGATGTCCACGCCGCGGCTACTATTTGGAGAAAAATTCGGTGATGGAGAGGTTAGACGTGAAAACACGCTGCACGTCTTGAAGCATCGGGATACCACAAAAAACACTCTCTTTGACCGTGTGGAAAAAATTTTGGTAAATTGGCAAGAAAAGTTCAGAGTCTCAACCATAAACAACAAAATATAGGAGATTCACGGTGACTAAGCAGGTGCCAAAACCGACGCTGCGAACCGACGTTTTCGACTCGCGTGCCACAACTTGTGTATCCTTCAAGGCTGCGACGCTTGCTATTTTGGCAATGTGCCTGCTTTTTACTTCACTGTCGTATGGAGATGAAGGCTATCAGACGGGTATGGCTGCATATCAACGAGGTGACTACACAACGGCACTAAAGGAATTTCGACCGCTCGCCGAGCAAGGAAATGCAGAGGCCCAGTTCCAGCTTGGCGTGATGTATCACTCTGGTAGGGGTGTGATACAAGATTATGTAGAGGCAATGAAGTGGTATCGCAAGTCAGCCGAGCAAGGACATGCTAAGGCTCAGTACTATATTGGTGGGATGTATTACTTTGGCAAGGGCGTGGTGCAAGACTCTGTAGAGGCAGTAAAGTGGTATCGCAAAGCTGCTGAACAAGAGCATGCTGATGCTCAGCATAGCCTTGGCCTGAAGTATCAATATGGTCGGGGCGTGAAGCGAGCCCCTTTAGAGGCGATCAAATGGCATCTCAAAGCCGCCGAGCAAGGACATGCTGGTGCTCAGTCCTCGCTTGGTCTGATGTATTACCAGGGCGAAGGCGTGAAAATAGACCATGTAGAGGCGTTGAAGTGGTTTCGCAAGGCAGCCGAACAAGGAAGCGCTTTTGCTCAAGAGAAGCTTGGCGATATGTATTCTCTCGGTTGGGGTTTGGAGGAAGACGATGTTGAGGCAGTCAAATGGTATCGCAAAGCTGCTGAGCAAGGAGAGCCTTCTGCTCAAGAAAGTCTTGGGGATATGTATCGCGATGGCGATGGCGTGGCACAAAATTATATTGAGGCGGTCAAATGGTATCGCAAAGCTGCTGAGCAAGGGGAGGCTTTTGCTCAGTACAGTCTTGGCTGGATGTTTTACTATGGCAGGGGCGTAGAGCAAAACTATGTTGAGGCGGCCAAATGGTATCGCAAAGCTGCTGAGCAAGACCGACTCTTTATCTACAATGCTGATGCCCAATTCGTACTTGGCGAGATGTATTACTATGGCAGGGGGGTGGAGCGTGACTCTGTCGAAGCCGCAAAATGGTATCGTAAAGCCGATGAGCCAGACCGACCCGTCGCCTACGGTGCTGATGGCCAATTCTGGCTTGGTGAGATACTTTACGGAGATGAAGACTATGTGGCGGCGATGAATCGGTTCCGCAAAGCTGCTACGCAGGGCCATGCTGGTGCCCAGAGCAACCTTGGCGAGATGTATTACTATGGCGAGGGTGTGGAACAAGACTATGCCGAGGCGGCAAAGTGGTATCGCAAGGCCGCTGAACAAGGAGATGCTTCTGCTCAAGAGAAGCTTGGCCTGATGTATCACAATGGCCGGGGCGTGGAACAAAACTATGTTGAGGCAGTGAAGTGGTATCACAAAGCTGCCGAGCAAGGAGATGTTGACGCTCAGTTCCAACTTGGTCACATGTATTTCCTCGGCAAGGGCGTTGAGAAAGATGATGAGGTAGCAGTGAAGTGGTTCCGCAAAGCCGCCGAACAAGGACTTACTTTCGCCCAGCACAGCCTTGGCGGGATGTATCAAGATGGCAAGGGCGTGGAACAAAACTATGTTGAGGCAGTCAAATGGTATCGCAAAGCTGCCGATCAAGGACTTGCTTTTGCACAGTATAACCTTGGCAGGATGTATTTATTCGGTAGAGGCGTGGAGCAGGACGATGAGGCGGCAGTGAGGTGGTGTCGCAAAGCTGCCGAGCAAGGAGATGCTGATGCTCAGGTTCTATTTGGCCTGATGTATCAAACTGGTCGGGGCGTGGAGCAGGACTATGTGGCGGCGGGAAAGTGGTATCGCAAGTCCGCCGAACAGGGACATGATATTGCCCAATACAGCTTGGGAGGGATGTATCACGATGGGCGAGGTACGGTGCAAAACTATGTAGAAGCCGCAAAATGGTATCGTCAAGCCGCTGAGCAAGGAAATGCTGATGCCCAAGGGATGCTTGGCGTGATGTATGACGTGGGTCAGGGTGTGGTGCAAGACTATGTCGAGGCCCACATGTGGTTTAACCTCGCTGCAGCACAGGGTAACGAGGAGGCTCGCGAAGATCGCGATAGGGTTGCTAAAAAGATGACAGCTTCTCAAATTGCTGAAGCTCAGCGTCGAGCGCGCGAATGGCTGTCAGACAGATGAAGATTAAGCACACTGAGGTGGACCGCGCGCGTGAATGCGCCTTTGTCTTCGGGCGAATTTAAGGCGTTTGGATGGCCGTTTGTGTGACCTCTATTTGTTGTCTGTTAATCGGGTGGGGTTGAGATCGTCAAAGCGCAGAGGTGCGCTTTAGACGTGTTAGGGAGTAGAGAACAAAGGGCAAAAGTCCTATAAACTTTTTTTGAACACTTACAACGGAACCCCGTTTTGTCGGGTACCTGCTGAATACAAGAACCCCAAAGGGATTCGGGTAGCTCCCCAGTCCTGGGTGAATAGGTAGGAAATATTCCCGCAGTCTCTGAGTGAGTGTTCAAAACTGCCCTGCATTTTACACAAGGTAAAGTGATGAACACTCATAATAGGAGGCAACATGCGGTTTATACTCGCCTTATTAAAGGTCATAGGCACAGTATTATTGATGACTCTTGTCGGACGTAAGCTCGCAGAGCGAGGAAATGCTTTTTGCCAGTACAATCTTGGTTGGTTTTATTATGAGGGCAAGGGCGAGACACAAGACTATACAGAAAAGTGGAAAGACTATAAAGAGGCAGAAAAGTGGTTTCGCAAGGCCGCAGAGCAAGGACATGCTGAGGCTCAGAAATATCTTGGCGAGATGTATGCCATCGGCGCGGGCGTGACGCAAGACTATGTAGAGGCGGCGAAGTGGTACCGCAAAGCCGCAGGGCAAGGACATGGTCTTGCTCTGCTGTTACTTGGCGAGATGTATTATGACGGCGTAGGCGTGAAGAAGGACTATGTAGAGGCTCACAAGTGGTATAACCTCGCCGCGGCACAGGGTTACGAGGAGGCTCGCCAAAACCGCGATAGGGTTGCCAGAGAGATGACGGCTTCTCAAATTGCCGAAGCCCAGCGTCAGGCGAGCGAATGGAAGAGGAGTAAATGAGGATGTAGCATTCTTGTTCGACGGACAGTACCTCGCTATGGTAGGTGCAATGCGTGTCGGCAGACAGGGATGCTGGGACGGTTTCTTTTTGTTTCTAAATCGTGTTACTCATCTAACAGATGCTGAAATGCTTCAAGACTGACCACCTGAATCGCCGCGCGGTGCAACTGCTTGAGGCGTTGTAAATCGTCAATGGTGGCAATGCGAGCAGATAGGGGGTGCGCCCGAGCCGTGTGAATACACTGACGCAACATCCCATCTTAAACCGTTTCGCCCACTGCCTGTGCAGCCCTTTGGATGACGCGATCTCCAATATAGTAACCATTCTTTCTCATATTTTTTAGAATAGGTACCACTTCTCGAATCAACAGTTTTCTTTTTGCTTGAACAAGAATACCTGCTGAACCAATAATTTCCAAATTCAGGTCTTCTGCTACCCTTCTCGCCCGGTGATCATCCAGTAACAAACGCGAATTGGGCAATTGCTTTGCTAATTGAATCGCTTCAGTTTCTCCACGCCCCAGCGCAATGGAAATCAATTCTGTTGTTCGTTCTAATGTCCAATGTTCAAGCCATGAAGCACGATCTAAAAAGTAACGGCCAGAGGCATTTTCGCCTCCGGCCAGAATTTCATCTATTACAGCGGATGGTGCAATAACGCGAGAATACAATCTGGGCAATAGATTGAGTCGGTTCACGCCTGCTAACGCAATGAGTGGGCTGGAATCTGCGACCAGAAACACGTCATTTATAACCGAATTCTGTGTCGAGTTGATCATCATCCAGATCGACAACAGGGATGTTCAATGCACTGACCTTTGCGAGAAACTCGGGCTTGCTTAAACCAGATAGCTCCGCTGCTTTTCCAGCAGAAATCCGGTGGAGTTCAAAGAATTTCAAAGCCAATAGAAAGCGAGCTTCCCGTTCAAATACTTCGGGTTCTTGCCCAGTGATCAAGAGCAGGTCTTCAGAATATGGGATATTCAATGTTTTCATATTTTACCCCGTCAGAAAGGCCTCGCAAAAATATAAACAAATATTAGGACAAGAGCCAAAATAAAAAAAGCAGGCTCGAAACGCCTGCCTTTTTTGTTGCGTAAAAGTGTGGCTTAGATTATTATTTGATGGACAATTTGTGGCTAATAGCCACATTTTTTTCTTTTTCAAACAGATGGTTCTATATATTGCGATTGGTTTTTGCGGGAATATACAATACATTGTATAATATCGGTGGCAAATTGTTATTCTCGTTTTTTGTGGCTATTATAAGACACATTGACATTTTGTGGCGGGAGCACAACTATGGCCTGGCTTTATCAGCGGGGAAAGAAATGGTGGATCGGGTACTACGATGAAGATGGCAAGCGCGTGCGCAAATCAATTAGCGACAACAAAGAGGGAGCTGAGTTGGCCCTCAAACGGATCGAAGCTGAATTGGAGCGCAAAACGATTACGATTCCCCAGAGCACGCTTGAGGTCATTGAAAAACAACTGGCCCCTGTCAAGCGAGAACCCATTTTGACGTATCCCGCTGTGAGAAATGCAATCAATGTCCGCGAATTATTTATTCGAATTTACGAGAAATTGGGATTTGAGGTACTCAAATCCCAAGAGGAATTTCCCAATTATATTCTGTCGCGTAATGAACTGCCCATTCGAGCGCATGCCGTGTTGCGCAGCAGTGATTTTGAGCGCGAAAATCTCGATTACATGGCCTGTGATAGCATTATTTGTTGGATTGACGATTGGGAATCTGCTCCCATTCCAGTTTTGGAATTGTCTGCACACTACGATTTTTGGGGCTGATTCTCTTTTTTTGCGGCTTCCCATAGCGCATCCATTTCCTCAAGCGTAGCTTCATGGGGTGTTTTGTCCTTTTTGCACAGTTCGGTTTCGATGTACTGAAAGCGCGATTGAAATTTTCTATTGGTCTGTATGAGTGCTTCTTCGGGGCATATTTGGAGAAATCGAGCGAGATTGACCAGGGCAAATAGCAAGTCTCCAAATTCTTCTCGAACTTTTTCTATTGCACCGGATTCTCGTGCGTGGATCAACTCTTCTGTTTCTTCCTGCACTTTTTGAGCCACATCCGCAATGTGTTCCCACTCAAATCCCACCCGCGCGGCTTTTTCCTGAAGTCTGCACGCTCTCAATAGCGCTGGCAGATTTATCGGCACACCATCGAGCAGAGAGGCCCTTTTTTCGGGTTTTTCCTCGGCTTTGATGGCTTCCCAATTTTTGATCACTTCGTCGGGTGTATCGGCTTGTGTATCGCCGAAAACATGCGGATGGCGGCGGATGAGTTTGTCGGCAATAGCTTCGGCCACATCGTCTATGTTAAATCGGTTTTCTTCACTGGCAATTTGCGCGTGAAAGACGACTTGCAACAAAAGATCGCCCAGTTCTTCTTTGATTTCGTCGTCATTGAGGTCAATCGCCTCGAGAACTTCATACGCTTCTTCAATGAGATAGGGTTTCAGACTTTGGGGCGTTTGTTCTTTGTCCCACGGGCAGCCCGAAGGTCCTCTCAAGCGTGCCATGATTTTGATAAGTCGTTCAAAATTGGACATATATTTCCTTTCGCAGGGTGTGTATCACTTCAATATGTCTGTAAAGATGACCTGCGTCAACCCCGATATTTTTGGAAACGAGAATTATCTTTGACAAACGGGATGAGGTGCGTTATTTTTGAGTCACTTGGTAGTCTTAAATTTATCTGGTTTTGGAGGGTTTGAAAGATGAGTGATTCTCTGCGAGATATTATGCGAAAAGTGGGTCGCGATGATGTGCGCGAGCGCGAAAAGGTAAAGTGGTCAGAACGGGCAGAAGATCTGCTCAGTTTCAATGAGCAAGAAGAGGCCAAAGACGAGGTGGAAAAACGGCACGACCAGTACCGCAGGCGGCAGGAATACGCGAGTCGATTGGGACCGGCTGCCGAGCGGTTGCCAATTTTGAGTAGAGAAGAAACCGAGCGCAGAGCACGCGAACGGCCCAAACGCCGAATCTATGAGTTTGAAGGCCCAATTGAAAAATTGCTAAAAAAATATGGCGACCCCAAAGAGGTGTTTAACCACATGTCTATGGGGCAGTTGATGAAATACGAGTTGGATGAAAAAACGGGTGCGATTTACGAAAAGGACAAAATGATTTTCGACGGTGAAAAGTTGGTTTAAATGAGAAGTTGTCTGTTTCAACCCCTTTTATTCACCCACAGATAAAATAAAAAACGGAGCCTTCGATAAACCGAAAGCTCCGTTTTTTTGTGTGAATCAGGCGATGGTCACATCGGGACAGAGATAGACGTCTTGAATGTTGTTGAGCAATTGGATGCCTTCGTGCATGGGGCGTTGAAATGCCTTGCGCCCAGAGATGAGGCCGGTGCCTCCGGCGCGTTTGTTGATCACAGCGGTTCGCACGGCTTCGGCGTAATCGCTAGCACCTGAGGATGCGCCTCCGGAATTGATCAGTCCGGCTTTGCCCATGTAACAATTGACGACCTGATAGCGACACAGGTCAATAGGGTGATCAGATGAGAGTTCGGTATAGACTTTGTCGTGGGTGCGTCCAAAATTCAGGGCTGTGTAGCCGCCGTTGTTGGTCGGCAATTTTTGTTTGATGATGTCTGCACCAATGGTGACACCGAGGTGGTTGGCCTGTCCGGTGAGGTCCGCGGCTTCGTGATAGTCGATGTCATCGGTCGCAAATGCCGAGTTGCGCAAATAGCACCACAGCACGGTAAATAGCCCCAGTTCGTGTGCGCGGGCAAATGCTTCGCTGATTTCGACAATTTGTCGGTTGGATTCGGGCGAGCCAAAATAAATTGTGGCTCCCACTCCGGCGCATCCCATTTCCCAGGCCTGTTCGACTTGTCCAAATACGACCTGGTCGTATTGCGAAGGGTATGTGAGCAATTGATTGTGGTTAAATTTGAGGATAAAGGGAATTTTGTGGGCGTATTTGCGGGCAACTATTCCGAGTACGCCCAGCGTCGTTGCCACGGCATTACAGCCTCCTTCAATGGCGAGTTTGACGATGTTTTCGGGGTCAAAGTAGATGGGGTTGGGGGCAAAGGACGCGCCGCCGGAATGTTCGATTCCCTGATCAATGGGGAGAATAGAAATGTACCCGGTGCCTGAGAGCCGCCCCGCACCGTAGAGGCGTTGCAGGTTGTTGAGTACGGGAATGGTGCGGTCAGAATCTGAAAAGACCCGGTCGATAAAGTCGGGACCGGGCAATGTGAGCAGGTTTTTGTTTACCAGTGCTTCATGTGTGAGCAAATCATCGGCGTCATTGCCGAGGTAGTCTGCGATTTTACCAATGCCATTTTGTGCCATATCAACTGCCATGGAAAACTCCTTCTGAGAATTTAAATAGGAGGGGCGCGGATTTGTAAACGTTTTTGTGAAGCGCGTTGATTTTTCTAAAATTAAAAAAAGAACGCGGAAAAGATACATGCAGGTATGCCGCTTGTCAATAAATGACAGGAAATTTTCTTTGCGAGTCGGGGGATTATCGGGTAGATTTGATTTACAGGGCATGTCCACATTTCAAAGGTGGTTGTTATGCATGCGATATTGACGGGTTTTCTGCTGGCGTGTGTGTTGACCGCGCCGCTGTGGGCGCAGGAGGGCGATTTTGACAGTCCGCTGTTGGTACAGGCGGTTCAAGCGCAGTCCGTTCGGGACTATGCGAAGGCACAGGCGTTGTTTGAAGAATATATCAAAAAATTGTCAGAAGAAGAGCAGGCGCTCTATCGCGATTTGGCGCAGGTGGCATTGCCCGATGATCTGGAAATTTACCGGGATGCGGATACAGAAAGGCGCGCCGAGTTGATCAATCGCTTCTGGCAGCGTTTAGATCCCTCGCCATTGACAAAAGCAAATGAGCGGCTCATTGAACATTATCGGCGCGTGGCGTATGCGCGGCAATATTACGGTCAGGGGGAGTTCCCCTGGGATGATCGGGGCGAGGTTTATGTGCGGTTTGGCAAACCCGATCACACGAGCAAGTCGGGCGATATTCAAAATGAGATGGACCGAGAAATACAGGATGCGCGGCAAAATTACGTGAATCGCAGGCGCATTGCCCTGAGGATCAGGCCCGGGCAACCTATTTTTCCCGTGCCATCGATGTCGTGGTGGGAGTATTGGGTGTATGCGGACTTGGAGGGCGGGACAGAGTTTGATTTTGTGCGTCGCGGCAAGGGGAACAGGTATGACTTTGCACCGATGCCCGAGGGCTTGAGTCTGTCTTTGACAACGGATTTGATGGCGTATCAGAGCGAGATGGTTTTGCGACAAGTTGCCGCGCATCAGCCCTCTGTTTACGATGCAGAGATTGCCGATCTTCCCGTTGACTTTTATTATTTTCCCGCTGGATTTCGCGGCGAGGATGGCGCGACGCGGCTGGAAATTTACTATGGATTGCCGGCTACGGAAATGGTGCGATTGCCTGTGAATGACAAAACCGATCAGGTGATGCTGGACCGCGGCCTTGCGATGTTTGATAGCCTGTGGACAGAGGTCTATCGCGTGCAGGATCAATTGACATTTCAGGCGCCGTCAGATCAGCAAGTGTTGGATGGGGCGTTTATTCCGGGCGTGCTTGCGTTTGAGGTTGAAGCGGGGCTACACTATCTCTCTTTTCAGATTCGCGATGTGGTGTCGGGAAAATCACAGGTGTATCAACAGTCGCTGGATGTGGCAGATTTTTCGCAGCACGACGATCTTTTGATGAGCGATATTGCCCTCGCATTTTATATTGGGCCGAGTGACGAGCAAGGTCCGTTTCAAAAACGCGAATTAAAGATCATTCCTATGGCTTCAAAGGCGTTTCGTCCCGATCAAAATGCGTTTGTCTATTTTGAAGTGTACAATTTGAAACGCGATGAATTTGGACAGACCAGATATCGTGTAGATTATGCTTTTCGCGCTCAGGAAAAAGGGCTTGCGCCGATTCGCGCGCTGCGCGGATTGGGCCGCATGTTGCGCTTGCAAGAGAAACGCCGGGAAGTGGTGATTTCTTATGAGCAATCGGGTGATACCGCAGAAGATATAGCGTATGTCGAATTGGACTTGAAAGACGCCGAGCCGGGTGGTCAAGAAGTCCGCGTCAACGTAACGGATTTGCTGGCGGATCGCGATGTGAAGAAAGAGATTGCGTTTAAGATTGTGCCGTAGGGCAGTGAACTATGAATGGTGATTCAAAAATATATATAGATTATTCAATTATTCCCGGTGTGGATCGGGTGCTCAATGAACAAGCGATTCAGGCGCTGTCTGAGCGCTGTGGTGCGTCTGTTTTGACCGGTATGATCCGGCAGGCGATAGACCGCGTGCGGGGGATGATGCGCGATGGCGAGGTGGTCGATGCGTCTCGTGAGGCGTTGATTAAATGGATTGTCGGGGATGTGCAGATTCAATTGGCAGATTCGCTCGCGCCAAATCTCAGGCGTGTTGTGAACGCGACTGGGGTTATATTGCACACCAATTTGGGACGCGCGCCGTTGCCCGATGTTGCGGTGAAACATATTGCCGATATTGCAGGTTCTTATAGCAATTTGGAATTGGATCTGGAGACTGGACAACGCGGGTCGCGTACGACGCTTGTGGAAAAATTGCTGTGTGAGTTGACAGGTGCCGAAGCCGCTGCGATTGCCAATAACAATGCAGCGGCTGTTTTGTTGACGTTAAATACCCTGGCTGCTGGCAAAGAGGTGATTGTGTCGCGCGGGCAACTGGTCGAAATTGGAGGATCGTTCCGCATTCCCGATATTATGGCGCGCAGTGGGGCGCAAATGGTCGAGGTGGGAACGACCAATCGCACCCATCTTAGCGATTACGAAGCCGCGTTGACGGAAAATACGGGGGTGATGCTGGCGGTACATCCGAGTAATTACAAGGTGATGGGATTTACTGCCGAAGTTGTACTTGAAGATCTGGTGGTATTGGGACGCCAACTCGGCGTGCCTGTGGCGCACGATTTGGGCGGTGGTGTGCTGGTCAATCTGAGAGATTATGGACTGCCTTATGAGCCGCTGGTATCCGATAGCATTTCTGCCGGGGCAGATGTGGTGATGTTTAGCGGTGACAAGGTTCTCGGCGGACCGCAGTGCGGGATTATTGTGGGCAAACAAGACGCCGTGGAACAAATTCGCAAAAATCCCTTGATGCGCGCGCTGCGTTGTGGGAAGCTCACATATGCCGCATTGGAAGCGACGTTGAAGCTGTTTTTAAATCCAGAGGGATTAGAGCGACACCATCCCACATTCCGCATGTTGACAGAGCCTGTGACAACACTCGAGCGACGCGGGCGACGGTTGTTGGGGGCGATAGGTGAACTCGAGGACTTTGCATGCGAATTGGTCGATTCCCATGCACAAACCGGCAGTGGCGCGTTGCCTTTAGAAAATATTTCGAGCGTTGCAGTCGCCATTTTTGGAGGCGATATTTTGTCCCTTTCCACTGTGTTGCGCCGCCATGATCCGCCTGTTATTTGCTATGTGCGCGATAACCAATTATTTCTGGATTTACGCACGATAAGAGATGATGAAGTGAGTATTGTGGGCGATGCGGTAAAAACAGGAGCACAGGGCTGATGGGGCATGTGATTATTGGAACGGCCGGGCATATCGATCACGGCAAGACGGCGTTGGTTAAAGCATTGACAGGTATTGAAACCGATACCTTGCCCGAGGAGCGCGATCGCGGCGTGACCATTGATATTGGTTTTGCGTATTGGAAAGACAATGTGACCATTATCGACGTGCCCGGGCACGAGCGGTTTGTCAAAAATATGGTGACGGGTGTGTGTACGGTTGATCTGGCTCTTTTTGTGGTGGCTGCCGACGATGGCGTGATGCCGCAGACGCGCGAGCATTTGGGCATTTTGAATTTGCTGGGCGTGCCCCGCGGCATTGTGGTGTTGACAAAAGTTGATCTGGTGGAAGAAGAGTGGCGGGAACTGGTGGAGGAGGAATTGCGGGAGGTGTTTGCAGAGACATTTTTGGAGGATGCGCCGATTGTGCCCGTATCGTCGATTACTGGCGAGGGGATCGACACGTTGCGCGCGGCGGTTGAGGAGGAGATCGCAAAGGTTGAAACGCGGCCAGATCAGGGCATTTTTCGTTTGCCCGTTGATCGCGCTTTTTCCGTGCAGGGATTTGGGACCGTCGCGACTGGTACTGTGATTTCAGGTGATGTGCGCGTGCGAGACACCTTGTCGCTGTTACCATTGGGCAAAAGTGTTCGTGTGCGCGGCGTACAAACGCATGGGCGGGATGTGGATGTGGCTCGGGTGGGCGCGCGCGCCGCTATCAATGTGAGTGGTGTCGAGGTCGATGAGGTGTCGCGGGGCGATCTTCTGGCGCAACCAGGATATTTTGAGACGACGTATATGATTGACGCGCGTTTGCACATGTTACCCGATGCACCCGCGCAGGTGACAAACCGTATGCGCGTACATTTGCTGATGGGGCCGCGAGAGGTTTTGGCCCGCGTGGTGTTGCTTGAAGGTGAAGTATTGTTGCCGGGTGAGTCGCAACTGGTGCAGTTGCGACTGGAGGAACCGGGCGTTGCTGCGCGGGGAGATCGCTTTGTGATCCGGCGGTATTCACCGGTGCAAACGCTGGGCGGTGGCGTGGTGCTGGATCCGCAACCCGTGAAGCACCGACGATTTCGGGATGAGGTCAATGACGCACTGCGAGACTTGGAGCAAGACGATCCAACACAGGTTTTGCTGACGCGCTTAAAGGCTGCGCGATTGCAACCGCGAACCACATTGCAACTCGCATCTGAGATGGCGGTGTCTGTGAGCGAGGTTGAGAGTCAGCTCATCGCACTCGTAGATTCAGGAGATGTGATCTCTTATATACAGGCGGGCAAGGCGATGTATGTCCATGCGATGTGCTGGCGCGAATTGCTGGACGGAATTGGCGATGCGATGCAGGTTTTTCACGAGGCGCATCCCCTCCGGCCAGGTGCGCGGCGCGAAGAGCTTCGCGCATTGGTGAAAGGTGAACCGTCGGACGACCTGTTTGCACACGGCGTTGAATATCTCGTTCACACCGGTATTTTAAGGAGCGAAAGCGCGCTGATTGGGTTGCGCGATTATAAAATTGTGTTGACGCCAGAGCAAGAGGCGATGCGCGATGCTATTGCGCGTGTGTTAAAAGATGGGGGGACAACGCCTGAGGACTTAAAGACGTTGCCCGATGCTATCCAGGCCAACGCAAAATCTGTGCGCGATGTGGTATCGGCCATGCAAGCAATGGGAGATTTGGTGCGTCTGGACGATACGCTGCTCTTTCACCCGAAGGTGATAGAAGATGTGACGCGGCAATTGGTCGATTATTTAAAAGAAAATGGGGAGATTGATGTATCGACTTTTCGCAGTCTGATCGGTACCACGCGCAAATTTGCCGTGCCGCTGTTAAATTATTTCGATACCCAGGGTATAACCATTCGGCAAGGGGATGTGCGGGTGTTGGGATGAAAAACATTGTCAGAATCAGGATGGGCTGGATGAGAGGATGATCAGGCACAGGCGCAGCTTACAACGTAGCAAAGCGAGTATGAAAACCCGCAGGTCAAATCAGACCGTTTTGGTTTGTTTGACCTTGCGCCGGGTAATGGCTCCAAACTCGCAAAAAAAGCGGCGACCGTGCACGATGCTATGATGTTGGCTATATTGGTTTGAAACGATTAAACGGATGAATTTTGGGATATAAAGGAGAAAGAGATATGGCAAATGAACAACACATTGAATGGCTTCTCGAAGGCGTTGAGGCATGGAACGCGAGGCGCGAGCGCGAAGATTTTGTGCCAAATCTTGCGGGCGTGAATCTCTACAAAAAGTTTCAGGAGGCGGAAAAGCTCGACAGCAATGGGCAAATTCCTCTCTCTGGGATCAATCTCAGTTCCTGTGCCGACCCTTCTAAAGCCGACCCGATCAGTGCCGATTTGACCGATGTCTATCCCAGCAGGGCCAGTTTCACCGGAGGCAAAATCTTCCGAGCGCGGCCCTGGGAGACGCCCAGCTTGACTGGTGCCTATCTTGGCAACGCCGACCTCTCTGGTGCCGACCTCTCTGGTGCCGCTCTTTCCAGTGCCAACCTCTCCAGCACCGACCTTTCCAATGCCTGCCTAACAGGTGCAGATTTTTCCAATGCCTGCCTAACAGGCGCGGATCTTTCCAATGCGGATCTTTCCAATGCGGATCTTTCCAATGCGGATCTTTCCAATGCGGATCTTTCCAATGCGGATCTTCGCACAGCCAACCTCATAGGCACAAATCTCACGCGATCACAGCCCTGGAAAGCGAGACTGTATGGGTGAATCCCCATACACCGGAATAGATCAAGAAAATGACGACACGAAGATCAAAAGCATTGAGAATTTGTTGAAAACGTGCCGCGACCTGCAAAACAAACATCATGATGATCAGCTTTATTTTCGGGGAGAATGCTGCGACTCTTGGGAACTTCGACCCTCTATAATGCGGGATGCAACAGAGGATAAATCTACACTTCGCGCCTCGGAGGGTGAGATGCTACTTGATCTTATGGCACGTCAGCCGGAGGCGTTTAGGGGTTTGAACTCGGCGATTGAGCAATGGGTGCTCGCGCAGCATCACGGGCTTAAAACACGCCTCCTCGATATAACTCGAAACCCACTCGTCGCTCTGTTCAATGCCTGCGAGAAATGCGACGCTAACGGCAAAGATGGCTGCCTGCATATCTTCGTAGTGCCGAAGGAGATGATCAAGCCGTTCAACAGCGACACGATCAGCGTCATCGCCAATTTCGCCAAACTCCGTTATGGCGAGAAAAACCGGTTATTGGGCATAACAGAGGAAGACACTGGTGAGGGCAACAGCTTGAGCTTCGAAGGCGAACACTCCGAAATTATGAGGCGTCTCTACCATTTTATTCGACACGAGAAACCGTATTTTCTGGAGGAAATTGCTCTCAGAGATATATTCCGCGCTTTCATCGTTGAGCCGCAGCAGTCTTTTGAGCGCATCAGGGCACAATCTGGTGCCTTTCTCATTTCGGCATTTCACGAGCGGTTCGAGCGCGATGAAATCCTGAACTGGAACGCAGAGTTTACAGTTTACGACCATTACAGGTTGACAGTGCAGGATGCGAACAAGCAGGACATTATGAACGATCTAAGCCTCCTGAACATCACCCGCGAAAGCCTTTTCCCGGGGCTTGACGAAGCCGCAAAGTCGGTCACGCGACGTTATTCCGAAGAATGAGACGCGGATAGTGGGCGACAGGGCATGCTGGCGGGTAGTGGGTCAATTCACAAATACGTATAAAGCAAACAGCCACCCGTGATAGGTGGCTGTTTTGTGTTGGGATCTATCTTAGCGGGTCAAAATTCTCGAACAGCGCATAGCATATCTGCTCTAAGTCCGCTTCCGAGATGGCGAAAAAAGCCTGATCGCTATTTGAAATAAGCCCCCAATTTGATATTCTGCTCGGGGTTGCTGGTGATTTTGGGATATTCTGTGACGATATCTTCAAATGCTACTACGGGCGTTACAATGGGTTCACCCGTCAGTTTTCCCTCGGTGAGTAGTCGCCAGCAGGTGGCGTAAACGCGCGCTTCGTCCCATCGGGGATATTCCCGGTTTGGATCGCTGCACGCCCGTGAAAAGATGAGATTGGGGCGGTTGTAATGCGCTTCTCCGCCAAAATCAAGTCCGGGACCATAAGGTGCAGGCGCAGCCCCAGCCACTACAGTGCCTCCAAATGCTACGCCGCGTATGGCAGCTTGCAGGGCGTGTACATTGGCGCTGTAGTCAATTGCCACATCTACCCCCCGGTTTCCGGTTGCCTTTTTGATTTCTACGCCCGCATCACAGGTTGTGGGGTCAAGGATCAGGTCGGCACCGCAGATTTGGGCTACTTTTTGGCGGTTTTCCAATGGATCGACCGCGATGATTGGATATGCCCCGGATAATTTGGCAATTTGTACGACCATCAATCCGATGGCTCCCATCCCAAATACGGCGACAGCGTCTCCCACTCTTACCTGTCCATCCCTGATAGCACACATGGCAAAATCCGCCGGATCCAAACATACCGCGGACTTCCATGAAAACCCTTTTGGTACCTTCCAGCACCGTTCTGTCGAGATCACATGGACTTCTCGAAACGGTCCGTAACTCAGTACCACATCGCCTTCTACGAACCCATCTACGCCCTCGCCGATTACAGTACCTACAAACATATTGCCGACCCGAGATGACCGTCCTTTGCCCGTGTTTGGGAACACTTGAAGTTCCGGATCATAAGGTCCGCGTTTTGCGCTGTGACCTTTTACCCCCGACAGTTCGGTTCCGTGCTTGGCCGCAGCGTACATACTTTGCACCTGCATCTGGCCTTCTCCTACTTTTGGTACCTCGTATTCTCGCAATTCCATCTTTTCGGGCGATAGGGCACATACTTCCAGTGGCATAATATCCTCCTATTTTTTTATTCTACAACAATCTATTGGCGCGTCAGAGAAATGGCTGAAAGAGACAATCCGGCTCGGGATTGTTTGTTGATGGATTCGGCGCGGACTTCGATGGTGTAAACGCCGGGTTGGTCGAGTTGGACATGGCCGATAATGGTTGCGGCTTCGGGAAAATACTGCGCTTTGGGGCTGTCGCTCCAGGCGTCGGGTGTGATGGTTTTGCGGAATGTATTGCCCTCAATATCAACGCGCACTTCGTGGCCGCCTGTCCATTCGCGGGCGCGGCGGAGCGCGCTGGTGTGAACGCGGACTTCAAACGTGCCGGGTTCGGAAACTTTGAAGTCGCTATCGATCCAGTTTGATGTGTCAAACCAGTCTTCGATAACGCCGCTCTCGCCAATGCGGATTTGCGGTCCCGATTCGGGCGAGTTAAAGTTCGCCATGCTGGCGATCATGGTGATAGAGCCATCGGTTTGCTGGAGGGCGGTTTGATCGACATCGGGGGCACCATCGAGATCGAGGGCGACGACTGAGACATTTTGGTCAGGGCATTCGGGCAGGCGCAATATTAGAATATCGCAATCGCTCTCGCGAGTTTGAGAAACGCCGATGTGTGCACTTTGATCGGCGAGCAAGGTCGCTTTTGCAACGCGGTTGCGCAGGCCGAGTAAGACGAAATCCTCGCCGGGCCATGTGGTAAAGAGCAAGTAGAGGCGGTTGCCTTTTTGCGTGATGCCGCCCCAGGGAAATTCATAGGGGTATGGCGTGGCTTTGCTGCCGTAGATCGCTTCTCCGTTGGTTTTCATCCATTCGCCAATGGCGCGCAGGCGATTGACACTGGGCATAGGCACGCTGCCGTCGGCACGCGGCCCGATGTTGAGCAGGTAGTTGACGCCTTTGCTAGTGAGGTCAACGAGAAGATGGAGTAGGGTTTTAACACTTTTCCAGTTGTGGTCATAGGTTTTGTAGCCCCAGGTATCGTTGAGGGTGGCGGGTGTCTCCCAGTAGCCTTCAAGGCGACCGGTAGGGATCTGGTTGTCGCCCAGGCTGCCATAGTCGCCCACGCCATTGCCCACGCGACCGCTCACGAGACAGTCGGGTTGCAAACTGTGGACGAGACGAGAGAGCGACAGGCTCTGTTCCAGAGAAATAGAGACAGGTGTGTCGAACCATATCAGACCGATAGGCCCGTATTGCGTGAGCAGTTCGCGCACCTGAGGTTTGACTTTGTTCTCGAGATAATAGGCGAAGTCTTTTGTCGCAGGGTCAAAATCCCAGTTGTTCCCAGAGGCATTGGGGTCGTGCCAGTCCTGATCTTGCGAATAGTAGAAGCAGAGGCGAATGCCGTATTTTTGGCAGGCTTTGGAGAGGTCTGCCATAACATCTTTGCCATAAGGCGTGGCATCGACGATATCGTAGTCGCTGCAAGGGGAGTCATACATGGCAAAGCCGTCGTGGTGTTTCGCGGTGATAACGAGGTATTTCATACCCGCATCCCGCGCGAGTTTGGCAACCGCATCGGCGTCGAATTTTACCGGATTGAATTTTGAGGCGAGTTGTTCGTATTCCTCAGCTGGAATTTCTGCACGCCGCATAATCCATTCTCCAATGCCTTCGATGGCTTTGCCTTTCCATTTGCCCGCGGGAATCGCATACAGGCCCCAGTGAATAAACATGCCAAACCGCGCTTCTTCCCACCAGGCAATGCGCTCCCGGTCGCGTTTGGTCTGTTGAGTTTTTGCTCCGGTATTCATAATGTCTCCTTGGCATTTGTGTATAAGGTGTATAGCTGAAAACTACTCTTCTTCCACTGCTGCTGCGACTGCATTGGAAACTCGTCGCAAGAGGCTTCCTTCGGCGACCATCTGGTTGGTGAGGACGACGCAACTGAGCTGACGCTCTGCATCTGCCCAGGCCACTGTGCCTGTCGCCCCGGTGTGTCCGAAGGTTCGCTGCGATACCAGATCGCCCCAAAAAGCCCATACCCTCGCCCCGCATACCCCCCAACCGAGGCCCCACGGCGCGTTGAGTACCCCGTTTTGATCTCGCGTCATCGCTGCGACCGCGGCGCGGCTGAAGATGCGCTGATTGCCGTAAGTGCCGCCGCTGAGCATGGCCTGCAAGAGGATCGCGAGGTCGCGCCCAGTGCTGTGCATACCGCCCCACGGCGCCCCAAAGTCACGCCAATACGGGGAATTCCACCCCCAGCTCTGTTGCTCTTCGTCCTCTTCGGCGTCCGTTCCGCACCACACCACGTCATCAAGTGTCCAATCGCCCAGTCCCAATGCGCTTCGCGCCATTCCCAACGGCGCGAAGATCTCCTCGCGTTCGAAGTCGCGCAATCGCTGTCCGCTGACTCGCTCGACAATTTCGGCTGCCAGCAGGATGCCCATGCTCTGGTAGCAAAAATCGGTTCCCGGTTTGTAGAGTAGAGGTGTCTGAAGTGCCCGCTCGACGAAGCCCGCCACGGGCGTTTGTGTCTGTCGCAAGCTGGTGTTTTCGGGCAGCATGTCGGGCATGCCGGATATGTGCGAGAGCAAATGGCGCACTTTGACAGCGGGGCGGTGCCCGCCGGTGTATTCAGGCAGATAATTGACGGCCGGGTCGTTGAGTGAGATCAGACCCCGATCCACGAGGATCATTAGCGCACAGGCCGTAACCGGCTTGGTGATTGAGGCGAGGAGAAATATTGAATCCGCATCGACCGGCTGGCCTGTGCGAGGGTGCTGTTGCCCGCATCCTCGGGCGAAGACTTCCTTGCCGTGCCGCGCAACCGTCAGCGAGGCCGCACCAATTTGCCCGGCTTCTATGGCGGCTGTGAGTACGCCAAAGGCCCGTTCGAGTTGGTCGGCAGACATGCCGACATCCTGGGGTTGGGCTACTCCGAGTGTGTTATTCATCATGTTATCCTTTTTCAAACGGAAATGCAAAATCCACCTTCTTCGCGTATTCCCCGTGCGATTGTTTCAGGTGAGAGGTCAAATCCCGTTCCCGGTGTATCTGGCACTATGAGGTGGCCATCTCGACATTCCCAACCGTCGAGTACCACGCCCTGCGTATCTGCTGGAGCTGTTTCTAATAGACAGAAATTTGGAATCGAAGCGGCAAAATGTGCGTGTGCATAACGCTCGATAATACTGCCCCAGCAATGCGGGGCACATTGGGCACCCCAGGGTGCGATTATATCTGCAGTCGCTTTCCACCAGGTCAGTCCTTTGGCGCGAAAATCGTGTTGCACAATATCAATCCAGCCCTGTTTTACCATATCAAAAAAAGTAGGCGGTGGTGGGCCGGATTCGCCATCTGCGACATAAGTATCATAACCCGAGGCTTGGATAAATGCCTTGAAGGGTTCGGAGAATCCCCGTTCCTCGTGAAAGGCTTCCTCGAACCAGTAAATCCCCACCGATTCGCACCTTTTGAGAATTTCCTGGGCAATATTTAGCGTTGTTCCGTTGTTGGCGTCAACTAGAATTTTGGCTTCTGGCCCCGCTGCTTCTCGAATTGTTTGAATGACCAGCACATCCCGTTCCAGACCTTCTATAATCGGCATCCACTTCGCCCCCCGCCCAATTTTTATTTTAAAATTTTCGAACCCGTATTCTTGGCCGGTTTTTACTTCTTCCTGGAAGATTGCTACTGCTTCGTCGTCATTTGCTTCCAGATCGTCGATATAGACCGATCCATCGTAAAGTTCCACTTCCCGTGAACCGCGCGCGCCCAGCAGCTTGTACAAAGGTTGGTCCGAGAGTTTTGCTACCAGATCCCACAGCGGCAAGTCGATGCTTTCACCTGCTTCCAAACATCCCGTGGGCAACGCAAAAAGTTCATTCAATTGTCTTCCCAAAAGCTGTTCGGCCTGTGCGCGGTTTATGCGCGACCAGCCAACGCCAACGGCCCCGTTTTCTGTATGGATGCGAACGACGTGGTCCGTAACCATATCGCCTATGGGGCCACCTTTGGAATTGACGCCCACAAAGCGCGGACGCGGACTTTTTAACATTACTTTCTCAATGCGTACAATGCGTTCTGAAAGTAGATCGGCCATTGTCAAGGTCTCCGTTTGTTATCTCGCTCAAAAACCACATCGTCGCCAAACCGCTTTCGCCCCTTTGCAGCAGGTCCAACAATGTCCAACTGGCCTCTGCCCATCACGGCTTCGCGCGAGCCATCCCGCTGGGGATCGGCATAGCGCGCAAACCAAGCATCCAGATCGGCTTGTAGCGATTCCCGAATTGGTTGGTGTTTTTGTTCTGCAATCAGATTTTTTTGCTCATCTGGATCGTTTTCCAGGTCGTAGAGTTCGTGAGGGCCATAGGGATAGCGATGGACGTATTTCCATTCCACAGTGCGGATCATCCGCGTGGGACCGTATTCGTCAAATACAACCACCCGATCATCGCCATCTATTTCTCGCCCTTCTAACAATGCAGAAAAGCTACGCCCGGGGAGGGAATCGGCGTCGGGATTTTCCACATTGAGATAGTCCAATAAGGTCGGCATGATGTCGTAATGGCTGTGCATGGAAGAAATAACCTCGCCTTCGGGAACGTGCGCGGGGCGCGACATCAGCATGGGAACTTTCACCGAGGTGTCGAACATGTTCGGAGGGAATGTCCCATTGCCTTTGCCGTAAATTCCGTGATGTCCCATGTTCATCCCATTGTCGCTTGTAAATGCGATGAGTGTATTTTCCCGCAGCCCATTGGCTTCCAGCCAATCCAGCAACCTGCCCACGTTGGCGTCCATCGCGGTCATTGCGGCAAAATAGCCGCTGAGTGTTTCTTTGCGCTCTGTTTCCGTAAATCCCAAAGAACCCGATGATCCCGTCTTTGACAACTGTTGCGGGTGCATGGGTTCGTCAGGTGTTGATTCAAAAGAACAGTTTTGATAATAATCTTCGAATAACTCGGGCGGATGGTGTTCGCGTCCCCAGGGCGCGTGGGGCGCTGTATAGTGGACATTCAAACAGAACGGTTGATTTGCACCTTTTTGTGTTTCCAAAAATCTCAACGCATTATCTGTAATCAGATCGCTCACATAATCCGATGTTTGATACGCTTTGCCGTCGCGAATCATCGGGGGATTGTAATATGGCCCCGCGCCACTTGCGTGAACATCCCAAAACGCAAAACTCTTCTGCGGTTTTTCCGAATAGCCCAGATGCCATTTGCCACTCAAACCACACGTATAACCCCGTTCTGATAGGATATCCGTATATGCCGTCTGCCCAGCCAGATATTCGATAGCCCGATCATCTGCGCCGTAGATATTTGAATTGCCCGCCCGCAAGAAATCCTGTACGCCGTGTTGAGATGGAATGCGGCCCGTCAAGATGGAAGCCCGAGCTGGCGAGCAGACCGGCGACGCGCAAAAGAAATTGTCAAAGCGCAATCCCGTTGCGGCCAACCGATCCAGATTCGGCGTGCGAATTTCCGAATTGCCAGCACATCCCATCGCCCAATAGCCCTGATCATCTGTTAATATAAAAAGCAGATTGATTTGTTCAGACATAGTATTTATTCCGTTTGTGAAGGTTTATCTCCCGAGTATTTTCAACAAGCGGTCTGGCCGGCGGGTGATGATGCCATCTACACCGCTTTCAATCAGCATTCGCATTTTCGATTCGTCATCCACAGTCCATATTTGCACTTGTATATTGTTTTTGCGCGCGCCAGACAAAAGGCGTGGATGGATACCGTTTATTGGTCCCATTTTTAGTGGGAACTGCAATACCTCGACATTGGGTTGATAAAACGCGCTCAGGTGCAACCAGCACAGGGCGTAAAAAATCATTCCTTCCGTCATTCCCGGCGATGTTGCAACTTCGGGAAACTGCTTGCGAAAACGCTTCAATGTCCCGGTGTCAAAACACGCGACTAACACGCGGTGCTGCATTCCATGGTGGCGAATCAGGTTGCCAAATGCCGCGACAATATCCGGCTCTTTCTGTTTAATTTCAATGGTCATTCGCATGTGCGGGAAAGACGCAAAGACCTCATCCAGCGTTGGAGCTACAATTCCTTTTCCGCGAAAGGGAAAAGTCGCACCGTTGTCCGGCGACCATTTATACCCCACATCTAACTGCCTCAATTCTGCAAGGGTCAAATCATTTACACTCGCGCTGCCATTGGTCGTGCGCTCCACGGTCTCGTCGTGAAAAACCACGATATGGCCGTCTTTTGTACTGCGAATATCCATTTCCAGCATATCCACGCCGAGATCTACCGCATGCTGAAAAGCATATAGCGTATTTTCGGGCCACAACCGCCATCCTCCGCGGTGTGCAATCACTTCAACACCCGTGTTTTTTTTAAAAAAAGGATGATCGGGCATCGGTTTCCTCCAGATGGATAGCACAACACATAGTGCAGTGAACAACAATATAGAGAGGAGCAAAATTTTAGCGACTCGTTTCACTATCGGCCAACCGTATCAAATTATCTGATATGGATGAATGCGAGAGAGGTTTTTTTTCTTTCGCACTTGATTTCTCGAAGATGCGTGGTTACTTTGATCAGTTAAAAGTCCAATTTTTCGGAAAATTTATGTCTCGGACATTTATCAAATTTGCCCTCACGGGTTTCTCGGGGGTATTTGTCAATCTCGGTTCGTTTCAGCTCTTGCTCAATCTCGGTATGCATAAGTTGCTGGCATCGCCAGTTGCAATTGAGCTGTCGATTATCTCGAACTTTTTGCTCAATAACTACTGGACTTTCCGCGATCGCGCACTGGCGGGTAAAAAGCGTGTTCGGGGGTTGAAGTACAACCTCGTTTCACTGGTGACGCTCATGCTGAGTTATGGCACGTTTGTCTTGCTTTCCTTCCTTTTTCCAGCGGTGCCATCGATCATTTTGCAGGGGTGCGCGATTGCCCCTGCCACATTATTCAACTATTTCATCAATTCCCTCTGGACGTTTCGCGAGGTGACAGACGGGCGGGCAGGAGACATGAAGGACGGTACGCAATGAATCGAGTGCATGCCCAGGTTGAAGCATTTAATTCCTTGCGCGACGGGATCGCACTGGCCGCATCGGTTGTTGGCCCGCTTGTGCTTTATGTGCTTACTATGCCGCGCACTGTTGTTTTGGAAGACGACGGCCTGTTTCTCATGGCCGGGGCGCATCTCGGTGTGGCCCATCCGCCGGGCTATCCGCTCTATACTCTCATTGTCTATCTGTTCACGCAATTGCCTTTTGGCAGTGCTGCTTTCTTTGGCCATTTGTCCAGCGCGGTATTGGGCGCGTTTGCCTGCGGTTGCGTTTATGTATGTGCCCGCCTGTTGGGGGCATCGCCAATTCCTGCCCTGACCGCCACATGGCTTTTCGCTGCCTCTGAGCATTTCTGGTCTCAGGCCATCATCGCCGAGGTTTATACGCTCAATGCACTGTTCTTTTTTTTCCTCTACGCGCTGCTTTTGTACGGCATCCGCCAGCCGCACCGCACCGGAATTTGGATTGCCGCGGCTATCGCTTATGGATTGAGTCTGACCAATCACTGGCCGCTGATGGTGCTTTCAACGCCGGGTTTGATGCTATTGATCTTGCCCATTTGGCGCACTGTGTATCGGAAACTGCCGTTGCTTTTGGGGATTTCCCTGCCGAGTGCGGCATTGCCCTATGCGTGGATGGTCTGGCGGTCGCATCGGGATCCCCTGATCAATTTTTATGGCTCTATCGATACATTGAAAGAATTCTGGCATTATTTCAGCCGTCAGGGCTATGTCCATATAGATGCGAGCCCCAGCGCGGGATGGAATGATCGATTTGGATTCATGCAATGGCTGGGCAACGAATTTTTGTGGCAATTGACGCTGCCGGGATTTGTGCTCGCTGTGTTCGGCCTGATCGTTCTATTTCGTCGTCGGCAGATCGCAAAAGCTGGTTCGGGATTGCTGGTGTTTTTGGGTAGTAGCATCGTGCTGATCGCCCTGCTGGGCTTCGATTTTGACTTTTTCTGGGTCGCGATCTTTCGACCCTATTCTCTGTTGTGTTACGGCATAGCAGCCTTATGGCTGGGTGTCGGATTGCAGGTTGTGTTCGACTGGTTAGCAGAACGGTTGTCCTCCAAATTTGCCCGTGGGCAGGGGTTCAAAATTGGCATGGCAGCCCTGGTGGGGACAGCGATGGTTGCGTGGTCGGTGCATGAACACTGGCGGGCCAATGATCGAGCCGATAGCGACTTTGCCAAGCACTATGCAGACATGCAATTGGATATTCTGCCCGAAGATGCGGTCCTGTTCGTATTCGGCGATGCAACCGGGCCGATGGGCTATTATCAATATATCGAGAACCGCCGTCCAGATGTCGCCCTGTACAATCTTCAGGGACTCGTATATGGCAAACGCCTCTACGGTCCGTTCCTGCCAAAAAAGAAGAAGCAGGAGGTTTTGGAACAATTCACCGATTCGACAGAACGCGCCCTCTTTTTCCCCATGGATTTCGACATTTTCCCCGACCGCCAGGGACGGATCTATGGTTTTCTCATGGAGGCGGTTAAAGATGGTAAGCCGGGTACTATAGAACTGAAACGCCACCCGCGCGGAGAGGAGTACTTTACCTATCTAATGCATCAGCAACCCATTGATCGCTGGGAGCGCGTGCGGCGAAATGGGTTGTTGTTCCAATACGGGCGATATTTGGGTTTAATTTATTTTTCGGGCGATCCGGGACTTCTCGGTTCAATGCAAGAATTGTTCCGCCTCGCAGAGGGGAGTTATGCCTGCCTCATCGGGATGGCTACCACACTGATAGAAAACGGGAATAGCTCGCACTGGGAACAAGTTTCGGCGTGGTTAGATAGGGCAGAGACCCTCAAGTACGAAGCATTAAAAAAGAAAACTCTGGCGCGGCTATACTACTTGAAGGGAAGCCTGATGCAAAAACAGGGCCAAAGGGTGGACGCTGTGGCGTCATTTGGGAAATCCCGCGACATATACCCCCATCCCGAGAATAAGGCGCTCGAGGCCCTCGAACAATACAAGGTCAATTTCAAAAGGGTCAATCCGCCACGTCGGGAAAGCCCAAAACCCGTTTTGCCGTTCTCCCCATAATTTCTGCTTTTTGTTGCGCGTTCAAATCCGGCAATAATTCATCGATGACTTGCACCAGCTTATCATACCCCGGATCTTCTAAAATCCATGGAAAATCCGTCGCCCACATCAGCTTGTCTGCGCCGAATTTGGAAAGCAATGTTTTGTGCCAGCCTTCCAGGTCGCGATAGGGCCATGCCTCCTGACTAAACGCATATTGCCCCGAGAGGTGTACGCAGATATTTGGGTATTCGTGCAAGCCCAGCATCGAGTAACGCGTCAGCGGCGGTATAGGGGTATTGATGTACGGGCGGCCTTCGTCATCCCACGAAAACATCCCCTCGCCTGGGCAGATCATCAGATGGTTAAACACGGCGCGAATTTCGGGAAATGCCTGAACCATAAATGCGACCTGATGCGCGTCTTTTGCCCGAATATACAGCCACATCACATGGTTTTTTTTAGCCGCGTGTTTCCAGATGCGATACGAAGTGAATGTTCTCACATCCATGGGAGATAGGGGATCGGCTGGCCCGCCAATTTCGTTAATCCGAAATCCGATAATATCCCCATTTTCAGTTAGTCGATCCATGTGGTCTTCGGGTGCGTTCCAAATATCCCGGGGGATCAATCCAATTCCGCGAAAGCGATTGGGGTAGGTCTTCAAACAATGCTGCAAATACCGATGGTGCGCCAATTGCGCACCGCCGATCTGCGTCAATATCGCCTGAGCAACCCCATTATCCGCCATGACTTCCAGCAATTTTTCCGCTGTCTCTGCCCTGTCTGCGGGACATTGATCATTTACCTCGCGGGGAAATTCATCCGACAGTTTTTCAAATACATGCAGGTGCGAGTCAATAATTGGCATACTATCATCTCTCATCCAGACTAAATAAACGTCTGCGGTCTGGCGTTGTGCATTTGTGTGCTATCGCTGCAAATTGGTCGGTCGATATGCGGTCCTTGCTCCACTTTTCATAGATAAGGATAATCGACTTGCGCGGCATTAACGTGCGATTGACCATCGACGTATGCCACCCATAAGAATTGAATAATACTGCATCGCCCGCTTTGCCCGGATACACTTTGTGACCCGGCATTGAATCCAGTGGACGAACCACGGGACATGACCCGGCATTGGGTTTATGGCTGCCCGGCACATACCCAAATGCACCGCCATCGGCCGGGACATCCTCAATATAAATCTGTACTTTCATGTGTAGCGGTGTCGTATGTGGCACATCCGGATGCCAACCCACATAACTGATGGGTGATACCGGAAGTGTACGCACCTGCGGCGCGAGCAGGATCAAATCTTCATCGGCAAAATCCATCAAAAATCCGTACCAGCCCGGATAATCGATCAGGTCGATAAACACGTCGTCCTTTTCCAATGGCTTTGGTATATCAAAATGGGCCGCCGGACGCGTGCCTTTTGCTATTCCCTCCAACCATTCGCGCCTGGCCTCGGCGGTACACCGATCAAACGTTGCTTGCAACCGCGATAGGTCTTCTCCCTCAATTGCATCTTCCAAAAACAACGCCCCGTTGTCTTCCCACTCCTGTCGTTCAACATCTGTTGGCCGTCTCATACGCGCCTCCTGAAAAGTGGTTCGCTATCGTCGCAAACAATTAATTGGACAAAAGCGGTGAAGTCAAATAAAAAAGCCTCAGATAAGATCCGAGACTTTTCAGGTGGTCAATTCACAACATAGATTTGTATTTACGGCACAGGCGACCAGCGCGGGAAGCGTGCGCCAAGGGGAAGATTGGGAATAGAGTACAAATTGGAGCCATCTACATTCATGACCTGAATGGTCGAAAAACCCGAGATTAGATTTGTTGCATAAGTGTGAAATTCAAATGCAATTTGCTTCCCATCGGGCGACCAGGTTGGATTGCGTAATGCTTCGAGGGGTTGGGAAGACGTGAGACGGCGCATATTTGACCCGTCCCGATTCATTATATAAATCTCGTACTGCGCCAGAGGCGTTTGCGTGCCTGTTGGCGGGGGTTGATGGCGATTGGATTCAAATGCTATCTGCGTTCCATCTGGCGACCAGGAGGGTGCAGCGTGCAAGATGCCATTGCCATCTGTCAAACGCATCGCGCCTGTACCATCGGCATTGGCGACATAGATATCGATTCCACGACCGCGGTGTCCGGCCTGATAGGCAAATTTGGTACCATCGGGTGACCAGACGGGTAGTTGCTCTTCCATATCTGTATTGATCAGCACCTGTTCTCCAGAACCGTCGATGTTGACCACATAAATATCCCAAGCTTTCTCATCGCTGCGCCATGTCTGAAAGAGTATTTTCTGTCCATCGGGCGACCAGGACGATGCAAATTCGTTTCCCGAATTTTCAACCACGCTGCGGATATTGCTCCCGTCGGTATTCATGACAAAAATGTTGAAATTGGCATTGCCACTGCGATTTGAGGCAAAGGCGAGTTGTGAACCGTCGGACGACCACGATTGCCCGGAATATTCAGCCAGATCGTCTGTGGGATTGAGATTGATGGGGTTTTTTCCGTCGGGATCCACAATGTGGAGATGAAAACTGCCCGTTTGCAGGTTTTGTTTTATATATGAGATCTGTCCTGGGCCTCCCGGTATTGGCTCTCCACCTGGTTCTCCCGGTGATGGCCCCGTGATGTCCGGTGGCGTCGTGCTTCCGCAAGCAGAAAAAGCCAAAAGACAGAGCATGCTTGCAAAAATGCCTCTGGCGTAAAACCACCGTGTACGAGTCTGGTGCATTTGGATTCCTTTTCTCGTTTATTTGCCCAGGCCATTTGCGACTTTGTTGATCGCAGCGGCGGTGTCGCGGATGTCGTTTTCGTCGAGGTGTTCGTGCAAGCCCCATACGACGACTGTACTCAATGCCTGCACCGCGCTTGGAACGAGTTCTGGGCCATAGTTATATTCGCGGCTTGTTACGCCGTGGTGAAAGGGGAATCCGCTGTTTCCATAGGTGCGTTTTTCGGTGAGGTAATTCCCGCGCATAAAAATTGGATCTTTGATATAATGCGCCCCCATAGATACGCCTTCGGCGCGCACGGCTTTGCAAAATTCATCGGGATCGTGACCCGTGACGTGAAAAACGAAGTTCCACCACGAAACCTCGCGGTCTTCTTCTATCGGCAGGGGAGTTATACCTGGGGCATCGGCAATCAGGTCACATAGCAATGCACCCAATTCGTGCCGTCGCTCGACCACGCCGCGGACCTTTTCTAATTGCGCGAGGCCAACCGCGCCCTGCATTTCGGTCATGCGATAGTTGGGTGCGACAAAAGCGTGATCGCGATCGGCCATATATTGATAGTCCCATCCCTTATCGGAAAATAATTTGAGGCGAATATAGGTTTCTTTGTCATGGGTGACCGTCATCCCACCGTCGCCCGTGGTCATGTGTTTGGACTGCTGCAGACTAAAACAACCCATATGCCCAAAAGTTCCCACATAGCGGCCTTTGTATTTGGTGGCGTGACACTGACTACAATCTTCAATCAGCGTAATATGGTGTTTTTCTGCAATTTTCACCACTTCTTCGACATTGCAGGGGCGGCCAAATAAGTGTACGAGAATGATTGCGCGCGTGCGGTCTGTAATATTTTCTTCAATCGATTCAGGTGTCATGTTCATTGTCAGGGGATCGACATCGGCAAATATGGGCACGGCATTTTGAATTAAAATGGGCATCACGCTGCCCGGATCGGTAATGGGTGCGGTGATGATCTCGTCTCCCGGTTCGGGATCGACAACGCCCACTGCCAGATGAATGGCCGCTGTGCCGCTCGTTGAGCTTTGTGCGTATTCCATTCCGTAAAAGTCGGCAAATTGCTTTTCAAACTCTTTGACATATGTGCCGCTCTTGCCAAACAAATTTTGACTGCGCACGGCGTCCAACAACAATTCCTCTTCTTTTTTTCCAAATGGCGTGCGCGAAGGGAAGGGGGCTGTGCGCGTTTTTTCCCCGCCATAGAGAGCCAGCTTGTCGTCCATATCCGTCCTCCGATGTCTTATGCCGCTTGTAAGGGGGCCAATTCCTGGGGGTCCAATAAGGGTAAATTCAATTGCTTGAGAATACCGTTGATCTGATCCAATGTAACTTTGTCAGGTGCCGTGATTTCTAAGCCAATCGGACGACCATCGGCCTGATAATCCACCAGCAAGCCTGGTCCCATAAGCTCTGTTCTGGCACTCTTAACACTGGGTTCTCTCGGCAAATACAAATAGGCTGCAAGCGGTTTACCCTTGCGAAATGTCACTTCCAAATATCGAGTTTTCATGGGGTACCTTAAATGCGAAAAGCGGTTATAACTACCAATAAATGATCGTTTTCATCTGGCTCAACAATAATTCTCCAATCGTCTCGACGATGTCGCGTTTGAATCATATACCGTCCTTCAATTTCATCTGGCTCAAACGCATCAGCGCGACCCAGCATGGTTCTCAAATCGATTTCAGTGAAATCCCTTTCTTCCATTCGCGTCTTGGCTCTGGCATTACAACCGCTCCACCTCCGCGATGATACGCTTCAGATTGGCCACCCCTTTCGCGACACTGCTCCGGATGTCCGCTGGATCTGAGACCTCGAGGGAGATAGCGCCCCTGTAGCCCGCATCTTTGAGGATGCGAAAGATCTCGGCCCAACCCGAGTTCCCCTCGCCGCCGACCGCGCGCTTGACGTATTCGCCCGAGGGGATTTCGCGCCACTCCTTCCCAGGCTGGGGATCCTGCCGAATATGGAAGTCCTTGGCGTGGATGTGGACGACATGTCTGGCGAGAAGCCGGGCCGCCTCAACGTGGTCTTCTCCGAAGACCGTGCGGAAATTGGTGAAGTCGAGGTTCACGCCGAAGTTGGGGCGATCGACCCGCTCGACGATGCGCGCGGTCTGCGACGTGCGTCCGAGCAGCAACCCGTGGTTCTCAACGCCGACTTTCAGGCCTTTTTCGGTAGCGATGTCGGCGACGGTCTGCATGCTTTGAGCAACGCGGGCGAGGGCGTCTTCGGGATCGATATCGTCGCGGGATCTGCCGGGAGGTGGGGCGGTGCGGGGATCGACGCGGACCGTATCGGCCCCGAGGATCACGGCGACCTGGAGCATCTTCTCACACCAGTCCAGGCAGGCGCGATTTTCGCCTTCGTCGTAGACGGCGAAATCGGTCGCCAGGGCATGGCACGAGGCCTGCAGGCCCACCCGGTCCATCAGGCTCCGGGCCTCGCGCGCCTGTTCTTGCACGTCTCGATCGGGACTCCAGTAGGGGGAGTAGGGCTCGAAGCAGTCGGCCTCAGTCTCCTTTCCCACGAATTCGATCGCCTCCATCAAAGAGATCTTACCCTCGGTCAGCATCGAATTGAAGCAGTAACTGCACACACCCGCTTTCACAGGTACCTCCTTTGATAGAAAACTGCTCTTTATGCAAAGGGTTTGCGGTCGTCTTCCCATTTTTGGCCGACGGGGCGGAGTTGGCCAGCGCCGCTGACAGTGTAATCGCGCCCGTCTTTGTCGGGGACGGTATAGGTTGTAAACCACGTTTCCATCTGGGTTTTCATCGTTTTGATGCGGTTGGCCTGTGCGTTGTCGTCAACGAGATTGCCGCGCTCGCCGGGATCGTTTTGCAGGTCGTAGAGTTCGTTGGGGCCATCGGGATAGCGGTGTACGTATTTCCATTCTGCCGTGCGGATCATGCGCGTCGTGCCGTATTCGTCGTAGATAACGACATTGTCGCGCCCGGGGTCTTCTTCGCCTTTGAGCGCGGCGAGGAAGGATCGGCCGGGGTAGTTGCGGTCTTCGGGTAAGGGCAAGTTGAGATAGTCGAGGAGGGTGGGCATGAAATCGTATCCCGAAGCCATTGCAGGCTGCACGCTACCTTCGGGAATGACGCCGGGCTGGCTGGCTAAGAAGGGCACTTTGATGGAATTTTCGTACATATTTAAGGGGCGCGTGCCATTGCCCTTGCCCCAAAAGCCGTGATGACCACAGGAAAAGCCATTGTCAGAGGTGAATACAACGAGGGTGTTGTTGCGAATCCCCTTGTCTTCAATTTTGTCGAGGATGCGCCCCACGTCATAATCCATTGCCGTGACAGCGGCAAAATAACCTTTGAGGCTTTCGCGTTTGCCCAAGTTATTGCTCAAGCCCCCCGCCCAGGGGTGTGGATCTTCTTGTGGACAGGACTCGAATGGACAGTCGTCATAGGAATCGACAATGTCCTGAGGGTGTCCAGTCCAGGGACTGTGGGGCGCGGTGTAGTGAACGCTGAGGTAAAAGGGCTTGTCGTCATTGGCGTGATTGTCGATGAATGTGAGGGCGTCGTCTGTGATGGCGGTGGTCACATAACCCGGTACGGTGACGAGTTCGCCGTTGCGTACCAGTGTGGCGTCGTTATAGGGACCACCGCCTTTTTCGTGGGCAAACCAGTGAGAGAAGCCGTGCTGCGGCAAGGTGCTATTGCCCAGGTGCCATTTGCCCGATAACCCACACGTCCAGCCGTGTTCGGATAGGATGTCGGTATAGCAGATTTCGTCCTGGAGATAAGACGCCGCATCGGGACCTGTGTTGCCTTCGCGGATCCAGTCGTGTACGCCGTGCTGCGAGGGTATGCGACCCGTGAGAAAAGAGGCGCGGCTGGGCGAACACACGGGGATGGTGACGAAGAAATTGTCGAAGCGAATACCCGTGGCGGCAATGCGGTCGAGATTGGGGGTGCGAATTTCTGGATTGCCATAACATCCGGCAGCCCAGGGGCCTTGGTCATCGGTGAGGATAAAGATGATGTTGGGGACCATTGATTATTCCTTTCAATTTTGAGCTATACAGGAGCTTTATATACCGTGAGCGCAATGTACACGCATCGACAAAGCTTGTCAATAGCGGGCAAAAAAGGCCGGTTGCAAAAGCAATCGGCCTTTTGGATTGCGAGAAAACCATGTGCGATTTAATCTGCTACGCGATTCAGATCTGCGCGGAATGCGCTGCGTTCGCGCCCGATGAGTCGATAAAAGGCATTGATGATGTCTTCGAGTATATTGTAGGTAATGGGAACGAGCAAGAGGGTGATGACGGTTGCAAAAATTACGCCAAAACCGAGGGATATAGCCATGGGAACCAGGAATTGCGCCTGAAGGCTTTTTTCTAATAGCAGGGGCGTGAGGCCGAGAAATGTCGTGACTGAGGTCAAGAGAATGGGGCGGAAACGCACAACACCGGCTTCGCGGAGGGCTTCGGAAAGTGCGTGGCCTTTTTCGCGTTGTCTGTTGATAAAATCGACCATGACCAGACTGTCGTTGACCACAACGCCTGTAAGCGCGACAATGCCAAATACAGAGAGAATCGAGAGATCAAATCCGAGAGCGACATGGCCCCAGACCGCGCCGACGATTCCAAATGGGATGGCCCCCATCACAATGAGGGGTTGGATATAGGATTTGAAGGGAACAGCGAGCAAAATATAAATAACGAGCAAGGCGATAACAAAGCTGTTAGCCAGCCCCTGCAGCATTTCGGTCTGTTCTCTTTGCTGGCCTTCAAAATCGTAGCGCACGCGGGGATGATCTGACAGTATTTGGGGTAAGACAGTGCGGGTACAATCGGCGATGATTTCGTTGGCATTGCCGATGCTTATATCGACGTCGGCGGTGACATTGATAACTCTCTGGCGGTCGGCGCGACGGATGGATGCGTAGCCTCGACCGAGTTCGGCACTCGCGGCGATTGAAAAGGGCACTTCGCCACCGCTGGGCGTACGAATGCGCATGTCTTCGAGGTTGCCCAGGGATCGTCGCTCTGATTCGGGATAACGCACCATCACGCGGATGTCGTCGCGCCCACGCTGAATGCGTTGTGCTTCTTCGCCATAAAATGCCTGTCTGACCTGACGCGCGAGGTCGGCCAATGTGATGCCCAGAGTTTCGGCTTGTCGGGTAAGGGAGAGTTTCACTTCCTCTTTTCCCGGGCGAAACGAATCGGCGATGTCAAAGACACCGGGATAGTCATCCAGGGCAATTTTGAATTTTTCGGCGACTTTGCGCAATTCGCCGTAGTCGGGGCCTGAGAACTGTATGTTGATGGCTTCTCCGCTTGAAAATAGCGAGGATGAGTAGGTCAGTTCGACCGCATCGGGAATAGTGCCGGTGAGTTCGCGCCAGCGTTTGACAATTTCCTCACTGCCGATGTTGCGATTTTCCGAAGGCACGAGTTCAATATTGACTTCACCCAGGTGTGCCGATGAAAATGTGGAGCCGCCCCCAAAGTTCTGGCTTTGCGCTGAGCGAAAGGGTTGTTCGCCTACGGTTGAGAGAATATGGCGAAATACCGCACCCGGTTCATCGCCTTCTATTTCGCGTTGGAGTTGGCGTGCTGACTCCTCCAGATGGAGCACCGCTTTTTCAGTGACCTCGGCAGGTGTGCCCTGGGGCATGGTGAGCATGGCCGCGATATTGTCGGCCTCGACGTTGGGAAAAAAGACGAATTTGATCCACCCGCCGCCAACGAGACCCACGGTGAGAAAGAGCGTGGCAACACCAGATGCGAGGGTCAGATACCGCCACTGAAGCGCCCATTCGAGAAGGGGGCGATAATAGCGGTCAACAGCGGTGAGCAAACCATCGGCCACGCTGTTTTGAACGCGTTGCCACAGGGTGACAATGGCGCGTTTGCGCGGGGGATCAGCGTCTTTTTTTGGATCTATTTTGGCATGTGCGAGGTGTGCTGGTAAAATAAAGAGCGATTCGATGAGTGAAAAGATGAGGGTGAGAATGACAATCAGGGGAATGAGTCTCATGATTTTTCCCATGCTGCCCTCAACGGTGAGCAGGGGAGAGAAGGCGGCAATAGATGTGAGGATAGCAAAAATGACGGGAATATATACTTCTTGCACGCCATCAATGGCTGCGCGCAAACCGCGTTTGCCCATTTGATGATGGCGATAGATGTTTTCCCCTACGATGACGGCGTCATCCACGACAATGCCGAGCACTACGATAAATGCAAAGAGGGAGATCATGTTGATGGAGATGTCGAAGAAGGGCATCAGGCCGATTGCGCCGAGAAATGAGATGGGAATGCCCAGAGCAACCCAAAAGGCGAGTCGCAAACGCAGAAACATCGTCAGTGCGATAAAGACGAGAATAAAGCCCATTTGACCATTGCGCAGCATGAGTTCCAGACGGTCATTTAAGATGCGAGAATAGTCTGCCCAGACGGTGAGTTTGATGCCATCGGGCATGCGCTGTTCCGTGTCATTGATATACGCTTTGACTTTTTTTGAGATGTCCAGGGCATTTTGATCGCCCACGCGATAAACCTGGACAATCACGGTGGGTTCTGCATCAAATTGGGCAGATTGGTCGGTTTCTGCAAACCCGTCGATGACTGTGGCGACATCGCCCAGGCGAAGATGCGTGCCATCGGGGCGAGAGCGCAAGACGAGCGATTCAAATTCTTTGCCGCGATATGCCTGCCCTTTGGTGCGCAACAGGATTTCTCCACCCTTTGTGCGAATGGCACCGCCGGGCAGATCAATAGAGAAGTGCCTTACGGCCATGGCAATTTCGCTAAACGTGAGGCCATAACGCCTCAGGTCATTTTCCGAGACTTCGATAGCCATTTCGTAAGGGCGTGCGCTGACGAGATCTACTTGTGTGATGCCGGGAATGGTTGCAATGTCGTCTCTGACGTACTCGCCAATTGTTTTGAGGGTTTTTTCATCTGTCGGTCCCGAGATGGCAACGTTGATGACCTGGCGGCGGTTGGTGATTTCTCGAATGAGGGGTTTTTCTGTTTCCACCGGAAAAGTGGTGATGGCATCTACGCGGGCTTTGACATCGTCGAGCAATTTGCGCATATCAGCACCGGACTCGAGTTCAATGTTGACAGAACCGCTGTTCTCCGATGCTGTGGAGGTGATGCGCTCAATGCCATCGAGACCCAGCACGGCTTCTTCGATGCGCACGCAGATGGCTTCTTCGACTTCTTCGGGAGCAGCCCCCAGATAGATCATGGAGACATTGATCACGTCTCGCGAAAACTCTGGAAAGACTTCCATGCGAATGTTGGTCGCGAGAAAAATGCCGCCTCCCATAATCAATACCATCAACAGATTGGCCGCCACGCTATTTCGGGCAAACCATTCAACGGCATTTCTCATTGCGTACCTCCAGTGCGCACGGTGCGCACGCGCATGCCATCTACGACGGTATCGAGTGGCGATACGCAGAGTTGCTCGCCCGATTTTAGACCACTTCTAACAACGACTTTTTCTGCGTCGGTGCGCAAGATGTTGATAGTTTGATAATAGAGGCGATTGCCCGTGACCACGAGGACGCGATTTTTGTCGCGCAGTGCAGTGCGCGGGATGACCACGACGTTTTCCGCGCGATGACCCAGAATTTCTGCGGTGACAAACATACCCACTGCCAATGGCGGCGTGTTGCGATCGCGCTGGTGGTATGGGTTATCTACGCGCCCGACGAGTGCGATCATGCCAGAGCGCGTGTCAATTTCACCTTCAATGCGCACAATGCGTCCCATATAGGTGTGTTCCTGTCCGGCAAATGTGGCGTGGAAACGCACGTCGGGGCCTGAATTATGATGGGGGTTATTGCGAAAGGAGAGCGGCAGGTCCAGATAAGCGAGCTGGTCATCGGGTACGGGCAGTCGCACTTCGGCATAGTCGATGGCGTAAATGTGACCGAGCGGTGAACCGGGGTTGACGTATTGCCCAATATCGGCATTTTTGGTGCGAACGCGTCCGGGATATGGCGCTCTAATTTGCGTGCGTTCGAGGTTGAGGTTGGCGCGCATCAATGCGCCTTTGGCTGCGGTAATAGTCGCACGGGCTTCGTCAATTTGTGGCTTGCGCAAAACCAGATCTGTCGGCTCTCCACTGCCTAAACGTTTCCATTCGTCGCGGGCAATTGCGGCTTCTTCTTCTTCGCGTGCCAATCGCAATTTGGCCTGTGCGACCTGAACCTGTGCTTGTGCAACACCGACTTCGTAATCGCGGGGATCAATGGTGAGTAGGACATCGCCTTTTTCAAAAAATCCCCCGTTGGCAAATGCTGGTGATACTTCAATGATTTGGCCGGCTACTTGTGAAATGAGTGAGGTTTGCGTGCGCGGGGCAACCGTGCCTTGCGCTGGAACAACGAGTTGGAAGTCTGTGGGGTAAACAGATTGAACGCGAATGAGCGGCGGGGGGACTTCTGTTGGGGTCTGTACAACCTCCCGATTTTTGATCATTACCACAATTTCTCTACCGCCCAGCATCATAATAGTATAAGTACCCAGCATGCCGATGATCAGGACAATGATGGGAAGGAGGATTTTGAGTTTCACGATGCGTTTTTTCCTCGTCTATTTTTCTGAAGGAACTCGGGGGCGTTTAAATTCTTTTAGAAAGAGAGAATCGACGGTGGCTTGAAGGATCAGGAGTGCTCGCTGATGGTCACCGGATTGCTGTAAGAGGCGGCTGGCTATCTGGCGTGCGTTGTCGGCGTTGTCCTGTGCGCGTTTGAGATCGTTTCTCTGTGCTGTAATTTGGCGATCTTGTACATTTAGTCTCTCGTTGGCGCGGTCGAGTTTTTGTCGGGTGTTTCGCAATGTTTCGCGGTTTTTGGCGTGTTGTGCTTCCTCGCGCTTGAGCCGATTTTGGGTTGATGCGTGAAGCGATCTTTCGGTGTTGAGGCTGTCCAGATAGGCGCGATGTGCGCGGGTCTCCCGATTTAAGTCGCTTTGTGTGAGGCGCAATTGCTCGCGTGCGGCGTCGCGTTCTTTGCGGGTGCGTTGGTGATGGGCGATTTCATTGGATAGCTTGCCGCGTATCTCGACTTCAGATCCAGTCAGTATAGCTTTTTCATTGATTTGGGACAGGAGACGGTCGGTTTGTTCGCCGAGTCGCTCGCGGAAAGCCGTGAGTTCTTGCTGGAACCGCGCTTGCGTATTTTCAAGGGTTTGCTCCTGGCGCGTGAGCGAGGTTTGCAAAATCAGGATCAAAAAAGTGATGACAATAACAGATGCGTAGCCCAAAAAGCCGTAGAGCCAGTGGCTTTCAAGGCGGAAGAAGGACTTGTCTTCACTTTTGACGCGTTCTGAAACTTGCAAAACAATGTACAGGCCCACGCCGAGTAGAATGAGTGTGCCGAGTGTAGAGAGGATGATAATTTTCATAGTTGATTCACTGTGTGAGTTAATAAGCGGTGTACAACTTCCCAAGAAGATTATTTGAATATTGTAAATATCATGGTTTTGGCTTTATAAGCAAGTGGAAAGACAAAGGTGTACAGCTTCCATAGAAGTTCAAAGAGCGTCGGCAAATTGCGCCGACGCTCTTTGTTGGGGCTATGTTTTAAGTCGTGTGGTTTTAACTGCAATAGGTAGCGAGTCGCTTACTGTGGGTGGGATGCCGCAGCCGATTCAGGGCCTCTTCTTTGAGTTGGCGCACCCGTTCTCGACTGACCCCCAGTTTGTTGCCTATTTGTTGATAGGTTGCGGGTTTTGAACTGCTGACTTCGGCGCGTTCCGCCGGGTCGTTGAAACCGTAATAGAGATGCAGTATTTGTCGGTCGCGATCGGGCAAAGCACTGAGCGCGTTGTGTATATCATGATGCATGGTGTTTTGGATATAGGCGTCTTCCGGAGATAATGTTTGGGGATCGGACAGGGTTTCTTGAAGGGTCACTGCGCGAGGGGCTGAGTTTGCCGAAGCGTCATCATCGTACATTGGGGTATCCAGAGACACCGCGTTGTAGGACGATTCGAGGGTATGTGTGACTTTTTTGAGGGGTAGATCGGCTTCTCGAGCGAGTTCATCGGCGTCGGGATGCCGGTCGAGGTGCTGGTAAAGATCTGCTTCCACTTTACGCAATTTGTTGAGGTCATTGACGACATTGCCGGGAATTCGAATGGATCGGGTTTGAACTTCGAGGGCTTTGAGGATGTTTTGCCGTATCCACCAGACTGCATACGTGATAAATTTATAACCTTTTTCGGGTTTGAATTTGCGAGCAGCGGTCATCAGGCCCATGTTGCCTTCATTGATGAGATCGGCCATGGGAAGCCCTTGATTCTTAAAATTTTTGGCAACGTGAATGACAAAGCGCAGGTTGCTGGTGATGAGCTTTTCGCGGGCTTTCTGCCCAGCCTGTCGAGCGCGAGCACTCGCACCTGGCAGGTTGCCCAGGGCAATTTGCTCTGTCAGGGCTTTTTCTTCCTCTGGCATGAGCAGTGGATGTCTCTCGATCTCCTTGTAGTAATAGGCGAGAGAGGGTTCATCCCCCACATATGGCTGCTGATGAAGCGAGGTATAACCTTGCCCTGGAGCCTTGCGAAGGTCCTGCCGAACGGGTCTGCGACGTTGGTTCATTTCGGAAATCATGCTGCCTCCTTGTGGTGTTCTGAGGCTCTATAACTTTTGCGAAACATCTATCTGATTCTGCGAAATAGCCTCAGTTATGACTGAGAAATAATATAGTGAACATTTGTTCATAAGTCAAGAAAAAAATATCACAATAAATTATTGTTTATAAATAATTTATTGTGATATAAGAAAAAATATGTGCAGTATTTTGTTCAGTAGGATAAAAAACGCCATTCAGGTGCGCGGTTCAGCCATCTACAAGTTCGTATATGCCCGAGTTTTTCATGTTTTCGCGAGTTTCAACTTTATAGACCCAGCATCGGTTGCGGGTCATGTCGCGCACGAGTTTGTCGGCATAATCAAAGACAAATTTTGACGACGCTTCCATGCCAACGTTGGGCATAATGCGCAGATCGACCAGGCGACGACAATGCATTTCTTCAAAAAATTCCCGTTCGGGATCATTTTCGTTGATGAGCATTGTGTGATCAAACATGTGCTCTAACCACGTTTTGAGCTTCTTGAGCTTGCTAAAATCGACGACAAAGTGATTTTCGTCGAGTTCGTTACATGCAAAATAAAATGTGATCTCGCGGTTGTATCCGTGAATAAAGCGACAGTGGCCGTCGTGATACCCCTGACGGTGCGCACAGGGCAGATCGTGATAGGTTTTGGTCGATGAGAATTTTCCCTTTCCCATGGGTATCCTTTCTATTTACCTGCTTTTCGCTGTGCCGTCTTGTGGGGTGTAGCCCAATACTTCCCTGGTGCTATCAATTCCGAGATAGGATTTTTTGTGATCAGATACGCCATGTACAATGGCAAAGTTGGTATCTGCTTCCACGCATTTTTGAAAAAGTTGTGCGGTATCTCTGGGACTGATGAGCATGCTGGGTTTGTCTGGATCGCGAATTTCATCGGCATTCCATCTTGGGCTGCCCAGGCGCACACAGATGCAGGATAGTCCGTGGGTTTCGGAGTACACCCGCGCGAGGGCTTCGCCCCAGCATTTGGTGGCGCCATAGACATTGGTGGGAAACACGGGCACATCCCATTCAATGGATGACTCGACCGGATAGCCCAAAACGGCATTGACCGAACTGGCAAAAACAATGCGCTTGCAACCACACAGATGTGCTGCGTGAAAGGCGTTGTATGCGCCAATAATATTGAGGTCGAGCAAGGTTTCGTAAAAGTCGGCGCGAGGACTGCGGTCGGCTGCGAGGTGTATTACGGTATGGATACCCTGGCAAGCCGCTTGAAATTCGTCGAGATTGGTAATATCCATCTGGACAAATTCTTCGTGATCTGCAAGATTTTCAACCGGGTTCACATCTGCAAGCCGAAGGCGATATGTTGCGCCCCAATGGCTGCGCAACATATCAGCGACAAAGCCCGCACCACCTGTGATGAGAATGTGTTTTTGTTCGGACATAAAAAAACCTTTCTGTGGAAGCGGTTAGACCACCCAGCCCCAGCCTTTCAACCTACCATCCATGTGTCCAGTGCCCACCTGTTGGAAACCAGATGAGATCGACAATAGAAGAAACGATGACGCCGGTGACATAGCCCACTGGCAGGCCAACAAAATAAGGTGCTGCGCGACGGTACAGGGCAATACCGCCGATACGCAAGAAAAGAGATTTAGCCGCCCAGGTGAGAAAAATGGAGAAGCTATAGATATTTGGACCAGAGGTATTTTGAAAGGCCAGACCAATGGGGTGCAAAGGCCACCAGGGCAGGCGGCTGCGCAAGCCAATGAGCACGAGTGCTTCAAAGATGCCAATGAACCATACAGCCATTTTATAAGGATCAAAAACGGTTTTTTGTTCGTTGAGAATGTGGTTGGTCATGTTGTTGTAGAGGCGAACAGAGGCCGAGTTTGAGCGGCCGGTGAACGGAGCCGTGTGCAGGTTTTGGCCCCCGTGCGCGTAGGCCAAATAGATAATAAAGATGAAGGAAGCGAGCAAGCCCGCGGTGAAGGCAAGCGCGGCGATACGGGCAACGCGGGCGTTTGGCGACGCACCGTGCAATTTCAGGTGGTGAGGCAGCGCAGGCCATGCGGGAATGCGGTTGTTGCCAAAGAAAGCACTGGAGTTGACAAATTCGATACTCACAAAGTCCGAGGGGGTCAAGTTGGCAGTACCGGCAAAGGTATAGACCAGGCCCCCGCCTTTGCTGTACACGGGCAAGAGATGGGGAAAACCACTGGCGGCTGTGAATTTGGCGACTGTGAGATATGCCGTGTAGAGTAGCGCGGTTTGCAAGAGCGCGAGGGGGATGGACATGCCCATTGCGTTCATCCAGCCGATGATGAAGGCCGTTGATAGAATAAAGCCAATAAACGCCATGCGGTAGGATATAATGCCGTCGTTATGAGCAGAATGTCGGCCTTCCACAACTGCTTGCCAGACGCGAGACAGGTGCCCCCGAGCGACCCAAATAGACCAGAGTGCCAGCAAAACAAGGGCGCCGTGGCTTTCGAGATTGATGATTTCGGATGATTTTGCCTGCTGGTCGGCCAGGCCCAGGGTGAAGCCCGTGCGGTCCATAATGCCGAGTTTGACAATGGCGACGAGGCGCAAAACCCAAAAGCTGAAGAGGATGTCGAGATTGCAGAAGTAGGTAAGGCCCACCACCGGGGGCAAGATGCGAAGATAAATGGGTTGAAAGTCGCGGGCGAGGTCGATTTGTTTGCTCAGATACCCGGCGTAAATAGTGATGCTCGGCAGGCCAGTGGCGAAATAACCGAGAATATTCCACGCGAAAACGCCAAAAACAGTGAAAAACCCCGCCCAGAAAATTTTATTGCGAAAAATGCTGGGGACACGCCCGGGTTGATCAAAGCCAGATGTGAGTTCTATGGCAAATTGCGCGAGCGGAAAGGCGAGTCGCTCGTGGTTTTCCCACTGGCGTTGGAAGAGAATACACAAGCACAATCCCGCTGTAAAAACGGCCAATGAGATGGCGGTCCACCAGAACAGGGGTTGCAGCCAGCCAGCCCAGGGAATGGAATCATAGGGAGCCAATCCATCGTAAAAAGGGCGAATAACTGCAGGCGATACGTCTGGCAGGGTCCACCAGGGCAAGATGTCAAAGATGATTTCAGTCCAGCGATTTTCAGGTGATGCATAATAGGTGGGCACGGCCATCGTGCTCGTCCAATAAGCTGCCCAACCTTCGAGGGGAATAACTCCCGCAATCCAGGACATGCTGTAGATGACCAGCAGTTCGGTGCCCGAAAGTGCCGCTTTGGGCCAGAAGGTTTTGAGACCGATATTGGCAAATAACCAGAGTACAAAGGGCAGCAACATGGCCATTGGATATTGCGATTTGACCAGGGATGACGACCCCATTACCAGCCCAGCGTGGTCGGTGTACACGTTGAGAACAATGGCGGTGAGTGCGCCAAAGAGCACGGAGCGTCCCGTGATGCGCGAGGGAATAGCTCGAGATTCTTGTTGAGGAGATGTTGCAGCCATGGTTAGTCGGGTACGGCGAAGTGGTCGGAGAAAAGAAAGACGCGTGTAATTTTCAGAAAGCGGGGACCTTTGTACGCGTCGCGTTTGTGCAGGAGTTGTGCGTTATCGTAAATGAGCATGTCTCCCATGCGGTAGTTGTGCTGGTATATATGCTGTGGGCGGAGTTGATAGGTGAGTAGTTCGCTTTTGAGGGCTTGGCTTTCAGCTTCGTCCAGCCCGTGAATTCCGCGCGTGCCGGGAGCCAGATAGAGGGTTTTTCGCCCAGTGCTCGGGCTGGTGAGTACCAGAGGATGGGTGACTTCAAGGGGTTCGACTTCGTGAATTTTGCCGGGCAGGTATTTGACGCGCATGTCCCCAATGCGTTTCTTGAGTGTCTCGGGAAGGGCTTCATAGCCCATGTGTGTACTGCAAAAGCTGGTGCCGCCCCCTTGTTCCGGGGCGATGATACAGAAAAGCGTGGATAGTGTGGCGGGATTTTTGCGGAAGGCCTGGTCCGTGTGCCAGCCACCGTCATCGTCTGTGATGGGGGTACCAATAAATGTACCATTATCATTGTTCAAATTCGAAATGTAATTGACTTCTTTGAAACGGGGACTGTGATTGATTCTGGCTGCAGGTTCTTCGACGGGTCCAAGTGCGGCACTGAGGGCGTAAATGTCTTCGTCGTGGAGCGATTGCCGCCGAAAAAGAAGCAGGGCGTGTTCGCTGACTGTGTCGAGAATGGCTTCGGCCATTTCGCTATTGATTTGAGTGAGGTCAATGTCGTGAACTTCAACGCCATAGTTGGGTGTGAGAGGTGTTTTTTGGAAGGTCATGACCGGATTCCAAATGCTTTGTTATAAATATTAGAGACTTCGTTGAGGTTGCCGTAAAAGGCACGCACTTCGGGGTCTTTGTGGTCGCGCCAGAAGATGGGGGGGATGACGGAATCATTGGCCAGGTATTTGCGGTCGCGGTGTCCGTAGTAGATTTGCAGGGTTTTGCGATCGCATTTCGTCGGTCGCGTGGTGGCCGTGTGTAGTGCCGCGACATTGAAGAGGCAGACCGTGCCTGCGGGACCGTGAATATCGGCGATGCCACCGCGTTTGAGTTGCGCCTCTTTGTCTTCGAGTGTGGGTTCGTAAACCGATTCGGGAGAGAGGGAGAAGCAGTGGGTATCTGCGCCGACATCTGTGAGGTAGAGCATGAGCTGGATATAGTCCATTCGAAATGGATGCTCATCCCAGTGGGGGCGGTCGCGGTGCCAACCGCGGTGCAGTTCGCCGTCGTAAGGGAGCATGTAACGCGCGCCAATTTCGCCAAAGCAAACCGGCCCGCCCATGAGTTGTTCGATTGCAGCGAGGATTTTTGGGTGACGGATCACGCGGTCAAATTCAGGCGTGGTGACGAGCGCGTCGTAATTGGCCTGCTGGTGGTAGCCATAGGGATGCCAGCGAAACTTAAATTGCTCGCGGTCGCGATCAAATAGGGCGATAAATTCGTCGCGTTCCTCATCGGTAAGTAAATCGGTGCGCACGATATGCCCGTGACGCCGAAAATAATCGACTTCGACTTCGTTGAGGATGGGTTCGGTGGGATTGGACATGAGACATATTTCCCGAAAAAGTTCAAGCGCGCCAAATTATGCGTTCCCGACCATTACCAGCGCGACATCCGCCACATTGGTTCCAGTTGCTCCGGTGATGATCAGGTCATCCAATGGCTTAAAAAAGTTGTAAGCATCATTGTTTTTTAAATGCGCGATCGCGGAGAGTCCCAGTGCTTCTGCTCGCGCTATGGTTTGTCCATCGGATACGGCACCCGCGGCATCGGTTGGTCCATCGGTGCCATCGGTGCCTCCACTAAATAGCACGACATTGTTCCACCCGGCCAACTGAATCGCGCCCGATAGCGGTATCTCTTGATTGCGCCCGCCCTTGCCGTTTCCGCGCACCAGCACCGTTGTTTCTCCGCCGGCAATCACGCAGGCCGGTGCAGCAAGGGGCTGTCCAGATGTCACAATTTCTTTTGCAATACCCGCATATACATAAGCGACTTCTCTCGCCTCGCCCTCGATGCGCGTGGATAATACCAGTGTATTATACCCCAATGCCATAGCTTTGTTATTTGCCGCCGTCACTGCCAGACCATTGCTGCCCACGACGAGATTTTGAACTTTGGACAGTGCCGTATCGCCGGGCTTGGGCGTATCTTCAATATCCCCTGCTAAACCGGCGTTTAGTCGCAATCGAACACTTTCGGGTATTTTATCGACCAATTCGTATTTGTCCAGAATATCCATACACGTCTTAAATGTCGCGGTATCCGGCACTGTGGGGCCAGATGCAATGACATCCATGGGATCGCCAATCACATCTGACAACATCAGTGCGACGACTGTTGCTGGAAAAGCCGCACGCGCCAGGCCGCCTCCTTTTAAGCGCGACAGATGTTTGCGAATGGCGTTGAGTTCCACAATATTTGCACCACAGGCCAATAATAAACTCGTCGTTTCTTGCTTGTCCGCAAGCGTCAATCCTTCAGCGGGTGCGGGTGCGAGTGCCGAGCCGCCACCGGAAATCAAACAAATGACCAGCGTGTTTTCATCCGCTTCTTTCAGCAGACGCATTATGCGCCCAACGCCTTCAACCCCCGATTCGTCTGGCACGGGATGGCCGCATTCCACTATGTCGATATGTTTTAAGGGCAATGCATGGTCGTATTTTGTATTCATAGACCCACCAGAAATGCGATCGCCTAATACATCTTCCAGGGCAACGCCCATCTGTGGCGAGGCTTTGCCCGTGCCCACGACCAGAATGCGGTGGTAAACACTTAAATCATAATTTTGATCGCCCACGCGCAAAATATCGCCATCCAGCGATACAAATTGTCGTACACACTGCTCGGCATCAACTGCTTTGACCGCCACATCAAAAATCTCGCGCGCGTGGGCGCGCATAGTTTCAACGTCAAAAATACGCATCTAATGTGCTCCTATTCTATTGAGTGACAAATGTCGCTGTCGCGGTTGCTGTCTGGCCTGTTGTTTCATCTACAATCGCGATTTCCACGGTCTTTTCGCCCGGTTCAGAGCGCGACATATCCAATTCGATATATCCCGGCTCCTGGGTCTCTGTTCCCGCCTGCTCGTATTCGATTGAAACAACGCCTTGCTCGCTTTTTTCCCCGAGCAATTTGCCTACGCCACCTAAAATTCGCGCGCCGATGGTCTTTTGATCGCGCGATCGCACCACATAAGATACGCGGTATTTGGTCTGGCCGAAGGTATTGCGTTTTAGGTTGTAAATTTCAAAATAGATAAATACGGGTTGTGTGGGCAAATAGGCTTTTGCGGCCATGGGGATCACTTCGATATCGCCCTTTTGGAACCGGCTCTTGTCGGCCACATCAATGGTGGCGGCGAGTTCCACATCGCTGATCTTTAACTCGTCGTCTATATCAAATTCGGGTACGACGCGGTCTATGCGATACACCTGTGATTTTCTGGAACGACGATCCAAAACCTGCACGGAAATGCGATAATTGCCCGGTGTCAAAAACAAGCGGTCTATCTCCGGCATATACGCGTCAGGCGACCGATCGGCTTCACCTGACGCACCCAGTACCATTTCCTGGCTCGTGCGATAGATGGGATCGCCTGCCTGATTGTAAACCACAATACCGCGGTCTAATTGTGCGATTTGCGCGCCATTTTGTCCGGCCTCAAAAAGCAACTGCGCGGTTGGAATACCGTAATAAATTTCGAGTACGGTCAGACCCTCTTGCCCCCGAAAAGCGGATGAGGCTAAATAAAAGTCCAATGCGCCCGTCGCAAAGTCGGGGCGATATGTCATTGGTGTAACGGCTGCAATCTGTTTCAATACAATTTCTGGATGCATGTCCTGCCAGATCCGCGCAATCCGCCCTGTACCGAGCGGTATATCGGCATAATCCCATGCCCCTTGATTTACCCTCTGTTCAAACACAACCTCTATACCATCGCCAACATCGGCATAGAGCCAGTATTCCCATATTCCGTCCACCGGATATACCGGCCATCCCAAAATGGTTCCACTGGTCACTTGTTGTCGTTCGCCGCGCGCGCCGGGACTTTGTTGTCCGGTGCGCTGCGATTGCCCGCGCATACCTACCATGCTCGATGCGACCGCGTCGGCCCGCGCTCTGAGCAACCGATCTACTGCTGGTCCTGCCTTTTGGATGAGCCGCTCTTTTACGTCAACTAATTTTTTTGTTCGCTCCAGTTCAATATTGCCCGAATTGCTCACATGGTCAGGCGCACCATAGCGAATATAGGCTTCGCCGCGAGCATCCCAGGGAAATCGTTGTGTCCCAAAAAATTCACGCGCATACGCGATGCGGCGGTAGTGCTCCAATAACCGTTCATTGGCTTCGGTGACGGGAGCTGGATCTAAGCGCGACCAAAATGTTCTAAAAACGCGCTTTTTTTCGGGGAGTGTCTCGGCATCGTTATATTGCTTGAGAATAGTGCCCGATGCGACAAAGTTCAGGTCGCAGTAGGTCTCCTGCTCTTTTTCGGGCAACTGTTTGATATACGATTCGAACAATCGCGCGGACTGGTCAAATGCCTTTGCCCTTTGAAATACCTGCGCCAATTCCAATACGGCTCGACGTTGAAAATCGCTGGCAACTGTCGCAACTTTGAGCAGGTGCTGAAGTGCCTCTCGCAATTGCCCGAGCAATTTCAGATCAATGCCCAGATTTAGGCGCGCTCCGAGGTGATCCGGTTTTGCTTCTAATTGATCGCGATATGCTTGCACGGCTTTTTCGCGTTCCCCATCTTTATCGAGCAATATCCCTATGCGATAGTTTGTATTGGGGTGTTTGGAATCGATCTTCAACACGTTGCGATAGGCTTTGAGGGTCTCAGTACTGCCGTAATTTTCCAGGGTTTGTGCCAGGTTATATTGCGCTTCCGAGTACGTTTTGTCTGCCCGATTAGCATCCCGAAAATACGCAATTGCCCGACGCAGTTCGTTCTTTTTGCGGCTATAGACCAGGCCCAATCCATTGTAAGCCGGTGCGTATTTTTTGTTTTTTCTCACCGCGGTCTTAAACGCCTTTTCCGCTTCGGACAAATCGCCCTGTTTCAAATAGACCTGGCCCAGGCCTACATAGGCGGGTGCGTACTTTTCGTGCTGGGCAATTGCGGATTGAAAAGACAGAAGAGCCGCATCCAGATTTTCTGCCTCAAAGTGTTTCATCCCTTCTCGATATGCTTTCTCAGCCGCGGCAATGGCCTCTGGCGAAGCATCTTTTGCCAAACCGTTTGTTGCAGTCAGCGCGATGCACAAAATTCCCAGTATTATCCATTTCATAACAATACACCTTTTATCGCATTTTTTGATCGGCTGCAAATTCGCCCCATGATACGCAAAAGGAAACGAAAGCACAAGTGGGGCACTATTCGCTGTAGAAAACAAAAAAGCGGGGCTCTCAAAGAGCTCCCGCTTTTTTGTTGTGCCGGTTGTACGCCAAATCCTTCCCCTCTCCCCTGACGAAAGAATACACGCGACAACCGGCTCAAAATCAAGCCGCAATAGGTTGTGCATCGGCTTTGCGCCGAGCGTCTAACCTCGCTTTTATTTTTTGGATCAGTTCGGATGCCTGACGTTTGTCCAATCCACTGTCAATCTGGGTTTTCAATTGCCCGCGTTCTTGCTCCGTTAGCCGCGGACTTCGCCCCAGATTTTTAATCAAGTCAATCTGATTTTGCGTCGCAGATGAACTGTTGTCCACCGCTTCAACATCGCCGTGAACTGCTGTCGCAGTCATGCTCGAATTACTCGCCTTCATACCCCGCTCGGTCCGTGCGGCGTCTGCGGCCACCTGGATCTCATCGACAGAACACATTCCGGTCGCCGTGGCCAAGCGCATCGCCCGATTAGTGGCGCGTCGCGTCGCCATTTCGAGTGGATAATCGGAAAACCGCACAAATCCTTTGAGATTTTTAGGCGTTGTGGTACCGTAATCGACAAAAGGTTGCGCAAGCCCTTCAACCCACACTTCACCGCGCATTACCACCAGTGGTTCTTCATCTTTCAAACCCATCATTCGCCTCAACAGGGCGTATTCCTCTTTGGAAGGCATTACAGCCTGTACTGCGAATCTGCCAGCCTTATAAGTTTGCAGCATTTTGTACTGCAACCCCGCAGACGTGATGTAGGGATCATTCTGGATGAACACCACAAACTCATCGATCTTTTCAGCGGGAAAACCTTCGGATTCTGTAATCTGCTTCTTAATATGGTCAATGGGTTGAACTGCTGAAGCAGTCTGACTCGTCTGCATATCTCGCTGGGACATTGCTATCTCTCCTTGCTTTCGTGAAAATCGGCAACACAACGGGTATTTATTGCCGAAAACAAACGTAAATATGTATTTGCGTTTTAATTATTGCGAACGCCTAAAGACTCAATAACCTGAAACCAGGCCGATTCGTAAGCCGTCAGGGCACCGTGCCATTCTGTGAGTTCCCCTTGCCCCTGGCTCAAATCCCGGGCGAGAGTATCGACGGCTTGCTCGGCTGCTTCGACGCGCGCCATGGCTTCGGGGCGAATGGCATCAAAAGGCACAGGCGGCATCTCTGCCTGAATGCGATCGGCAACCTTGAGCAAATCCCGACTTAAATCGGACAATAGAATTTCCCCAATTGAACTGCTATACTGACGTTGTGCTGCGCGTGCGCAGTTGTTCACCGCTTCCTGCTCGGTCTGAACCTCAATGCTTGCCATGATGACCTCCTGTCAACGAATTATATCTCATAAGCTCTATGCAAAAATACTAAACAAATGAACAGGTGTCAAGGAAAAATTTACAGTTTAATGGAAAACAATTAAACTTTTTTAAAGAATAAAATCAATGGGTTAACGCCAACCTTGTAACCATTGAAATGTATTCCTCAAATCGTCTGACTTGCTCTTTGATAGAACATTCAAAATTAATCGCAGCAGATCGGAAAAGCCAATCTGAGGAGAGACAAGAATACCGGCATGTGTTTTGCCTTCATTGTAAAATGTTTCTGCTAAATCGGCATAGTGGCGCACATTGAAACTAACTATCACGCGATTCTGGGCAGCAGCCCACTCAAGTTGTTCACGGTCTGTTTTGCCTGTCATTTCAACATCATAGACGCTGAGGACATCATAACCGTGACTTCTCAATATTGGTGCTAATATTCGAAAAATATCTTCATCCAAATATAACTTTATGGCATCCATGCGCTATCTTGATATTTTGACCGGACAGCGTCTTCGGTATTTGCCTGGATGAGTTGATCAATTTCAGACTTGTGATCAAAAGCATAAGATAGGGCATCTTGAACCTGTGCATGGGTCAAGTGAGGATATTGTGCGATAATTTCATCCACACTATATCCACGGCGGTCCCATTCTGCGATATGCCGCACGCCAATGCGTGTTCCTCGTATAATGGGTTCGCCTGAGAGGATATCTGGATTCTGTTCGATGTGGGGATGTGCAATTCTGGGAATATCTATGCGAGCCATTTGAGTCTCCTGGTCAACAACGGTTCCTATTTTCTCTTTTTTAAATATTCACGATTTGTCCTGTCCTGTCAAATGGGAAAATGGATCTCACTCATATCGCAGGGCGTGGACGGGATTGCGTTGTGCGGCCCTTAGAGCTTGAATGCCTATGGTGAGCAGGGCTATTAAAAAGACGAGCAATCCGCCGATCAGAAAGAGACCTGCGCCTGCATCGATGCGATAGGCGAAATCTCGCAACCAGTGCTCAACGCCATAATGGGCAATGGGCCAGGCGATCAGATTTGCGATGAGAATAAGCACCACAAATTCTCTGGACAATAAGGCGACGATGTGATGGTTCGATGCGCCGAGTACTTTGCGGATGCCGATTTCTTTGGTGCGTCGGGTAATGGCGAGGGACGTAAGGCCCAGGACGCCGAGGCATGCGACAAAGAGCGCGAAGAAGGAGGCGTATTGGACAATGGTGCCCCAGCGTTCTTCCTCGCGGTAGAGGCGATCAAAATTTTCGTCGAGGAAGACGTAATCAAACCGTGCATCGCCCGCAATAGACTGCCACTTTTCGGCCATAAAGGTGAGCGTTTCAGGTATGCGTTCTGGACGAATGCGTACCAGGAAGTCGCTACTCAAGCTGGCTGCGTCTAAAAATATCACCAAAGGGGGCAAGGCATGGTGCAGTGACTTCAAGTGAAAATCATCTACGACACCGATAATTTGGGGATCTTTTATTTGCTGAACTTTTGGCCTGCTGTCTCCCGTCATAAAAGAGACCATCATTTTTGTCATGGGCAAGGTCGTGTTCAATGGGTGTTCCAGTTGCGCGCGTTCGACAAATGTTTTATTGACCAGAACGGCCTGTTTTGCATCCGCGCCAAAATCTGGCGAAAAGTTGCGCCCCGCCAACAAGTTGATACCCAGTGTGTCGAAAAAGTCGTAATCTATGGAAATTTCGGCCTTTTCCACCACTTCTCCATTGGGAAATGTAATATTGTCCTTACGGATGTTTGAGTCCGCTTCCAAGTTGGAAAACAAACCCGATTGCGTCACGTTTATGATCTGGGTATGCTGTTTGAGTTCTTGTTTGAAAAGTTGCAGTATCCGATGGCGTTGCTGACGGTCTGTTGACGAGTAGCGCGGGTTTATCAATACGACCTGCGATTTATTCAAGCCCAGATTCTTTTCTTTTAAGAATGTCAGTTGCCGAGACATTACAAGGGTGGCAATGAGAAATAAAATCGCAATGACAAACTGACCAACGATCAGGACGCGACTAGACCAGGACCTGCCGCCGATATTGAATCGGTTCTTCAAAACGGCAATGGGATCAAAACCCGATAGCACGAGTGCTGGATAGATGCCCGATACCAGACCAATAGCGAATAAGAGTGCCACGCCAAAGAGCACCCCGGATAGGGAAGGGCGATAATCCAGTGTTAAATTCACTTGCGTCAAAGCGTTGAAGGTCGATAGAAAAAACTCTGTTAGTGCAAGTCCCAGTAGCATTGCCACACCAGTAAGTAGCAAAGACTCGCCCCAAAATTGTTTCATCAGTTGAAAACGCATCGCTCCGACCACTTTGCGTATTCCCACCTCTCTCGCTCGGGTCGCAGACCGCGCAATGGCGAGGTTCGTAAAATTGATGCACGCTACCAGCAATACGGAGAGGGCAATGCCCGCGAGGATGTAGGAATATGCGGGATTGCTTGGTGTTGAAAGTCCCTCTGTTATTTCGCGATCAAAATGGATATCTGCAATGGGCTGTAAGTGCAAAGTCACGTTCTGCTCAAAAAATTTGGGATTAGACTTGCCCCTGCTGAAAGGATTTGGAGTTTTGTTTCCTTCAACAAATGCACTCAGGACAGGGGCCAAGTCTGTCAATTGCACGTTATCAATTAGCCGTATATAGGTGACATCGATCCCATTAGAGAAGACGGGCGGGGCAATTTCTTTGCGTTCAGCTCTGCCATCTTGTGATATAGACACCCTCATCACGCTCCGTTTAGAGGGTGGAATTGATGCATAGGAAAGAATCAGATCAAATTGAATGCTGGAATTTTCAGGGGGATCCTGTGCGATACCCGCGACCACAAAAGTCTTATCTTCCTCGTTCCAGATTCTATGGTGGATGGTGATTTCTCGTCCCACAGCATCGTTTTGTCCGAAATATTTTTGCGCCGCACTTTGTGTTAAAACAATACTGTTTGGGTTTGCGAGTACGGTTTTGGGATCGCCGTGCATGAGCGGAAACGTGAATAACTGAAAAAAGTCTTCGTCTGTAAACAGAGATTGTACTTTAAAGGTATTATTGCCGAGCGACACAGTTCCCGGACCTTCATGAATCCGCACAACATGGGCGAATTGCGGGATGTTTTCTCGCAGGAGTGGTCCAATTTGATCCGATAGTCGGACACCTATGGCATTGTCTCTTCCGCCAAACATTCCGCCAGACATTCCGAGTCGAAAAATGCGGTCGGATTTTTCGTGAAATTGATCATAAGTCCATTCGTGCCGCACGTAGAGAAATGTGAGGAGGCAAAATGCAATGCCCATTGCCAGGCCAAGGGCATTGATCGCGGTGTATGTTTTGTGTCGTACCAGATTTCGCAGGGCAATGGTCAGGTAATTTTTGAGCATGGGAACCTCCTTTGGAAATTAGAAAGATTGTTTGTATTTGTATAAGCAAAAATCGTGCTAAACTTTTTTGGAGATCGATAGTTCAGGCACTTTTTTTTAACAAAATCTCTTTTTACTTTTTTAACCTATTGAAAATAAATCGCTTAATTTTTTGAAATTTTTTTGGATACTGGTGTGAATTAAAAAATAGCTGGCCTCATTAAAGTTTAATTATGTAGGCAAGTGTCCGGTTTTGATACAGTGGTGTCCGAAAATGAACACAAAAAAGCCGCCGATAGGTGATACCGGCGGCTTTTTTTTCTTTGTTTACACGAGACAAGTCGATTCTGAGTGTTTGACTTCTGGCTGAAGTACTGGACTCAGTTGCTCGGCGTTGTCGAGTATGCGGGGCGCAAAATAGCGTTCTTCACAGATCGAACATATCGCCAGGGGAATATTGAGAATGGTTACAGTATGTTTCCCTTTGCCATACATGCGGTCAATTTTGTGGATGTGCGCGTTTTCGCTCCCGCAAATGTCGCAGTGCATAAAATGAGTTTCTCCTCTGATTATTAAAATTTAACAGCTATTTGGCTACGCCATTGCGATAACACGTTGTAAGACGTTTTACATTGCCGCAAGTTCCGTATCGTTAAGAGTTTCTTGCAACTGGTGTCGCGCGCGATGAAGCCAGGTTTTAAGGGTGCCCATTGGCACGCCGAGTTCTCTGGCTATTTCTGCATAAGATCGATCCTGCACATAGCGCAATCGCACGGCATGGCGATATCGCCGCGGCAGTTCTGCGATACCTACTTCAAGCATTTCGCGGCATTCTTTTCGAGACAACGCATCGTCGGGACGCTCTGTACTGGCTGGCTCCCACCTATCTCGATAACCGAGTTGTGTATCTTCAATGGTTTTATGCCACGATCTACGGGCTTGTTTGGATCGCATGTGCGTGGTACACACATTCAGGGCAATTTGCATCAGCCATGTTGAAAACGCGGCTTCCCCGCGGAATCCGGACAAACCGCGATAGGCGCGCAAGAAAGTCACTTGCATCAAATCTTCAGCATCGTGTCGATTTCTGGTTCGTCCAATCAGTGTGGCAAGAATCCGGGCGTGATGGCGTTTGTAAAGGCTGTTAAAAGCCCCGGCATCGCCATTTAACGTGCGACGCACCAGATCCCGCTCTTCTGCATACTGCATGGTTAGCATCCTCTGGTGAATGGTTATCAATTTACTTGTCAATGTCGTCGGGCATTGCGGTTATTTCCCACTCGGTAGGCTCCGCAAGCGAGACTTGAAAAATGTCGCGCAACCCCGTCAGGGCGTAAGAACCCGTGATGAGTGCAACGACGATGAGAAAGCAGAATCCGATATTTTTTAGACTTTGCAATTCCTCTTTTCTGCGAAATACATCCTTCCACGTTTGCATCTGTTTTCTCCACAAGTTTATATTTCGTTTGCAGTTATCGGAAATTTGTCCTAAATTATGCGGAACACCGCATGTACTTGTTGGTGTGATCTGGGGTCCTCACGTCGTCCCGCCAAAGACTTGCGTGAGGGCCTTTCTATTTGTACTGACATCATATCAAGATCTCCTTTCTCTGGTGAAGGGATGAGAAATGGTAACAGCCTGATATTTTGTTTACAAATTGTTTGTTAAATAATCACAGTACCTCCTTTCTTTCATAAAAAAGGGCCACCGCGTCTTGTTTTGCGCTGTGGCCATAAAAAAAGCCATCCGGCGAGGATGGCAATGTCTTTTTGATGCATCTAACAAACCATATAGTCCTCCCCAGGCGCAATAAGAGCGCGTGCAATTCAAATTGCGAGCTATCCTGGATAGGACGATTAAAGGCAACAATGGCGAGATTGAACACAAAAGTTTCTCGTGTGAAAGTATCACCACGGATGTCGTTCCAGGAGACTCAGCCCTGTGGTGCGGGTTTACGGATATACACGATGGATTCCCTGTTTGAGATTGGTGGATTGCAACAACAATGTTTAGCTTTGAAAAGATAGTTAGAGAACTCCGATACGTCAAGGAAGAAATCGGAATTTTTTGCAAATTTCATCTTCACTGTTACATATCTTTGGATGCACTTTGGAACGAAAAGTAAGAAAAAATTTACCCAGCGTCACATGAATAGACAGTGGAGGTTGTGAATGGGTTTCAGAAATTTTGATTTTTTTTGTGGTGGCACAAGTTTCAAGAGACATCTGGGCCTATGCGAATGGCGTGTGTTTTAATCAGGCAAATTACGGGATCGCCAATTTTTAAGGCCAATTCGCATATCGCTTCGGGCGTGACTTCAGCGGCGAGGCGTTTGCCCACGTCGATGTAAACGAGGCGTCGGCCATGCGTTTCGGCGATGTCGAGAACCCGTCCCGATAGGGCATTGCGAATGCTTAGACCAGCAGGTCGCTGTCGGCACAAAATGATGTCGTTTGCCCGAATGCCTATAAAGATACGCGTGCCCGGTGCGCGATCACAGGGGGGGATATGGAGGGTCTGAGTGTTGTATTGCACGCGATTGGGTGCGATGACTTCAACGGGCAGGACGTTTTCAAAACCGTGCGCTTCGAGCAGGGGCAGAATTTTGGGCTGGTGAGCGATAGAAAAGAAATCTCCATGCGCGAGTACTTGCCCGCGATTGAGTACAATGACTTGTCCGGTGAGTTGCAGAATTTCACCAATTGCGTGGCTAACGTAGAGCATGGGTATGCCCAAATTTGTGCGAATGTGGCGCAGATAGGGCATGATGCGGTCTTTGAGCTCCTGGTCGAGCGCGGTCAAGGGTTCATCCATGATGAGCAGTCTGGGGGAAGTCAGTATGGCGCGGCCCAGGGCGACGCGCTGGCGTTCGCCGCCTGAGAGGAGATTCGGAAGGCGGTCGAGCAGGGTGTTTAATTCGAGCAGATCGACAATAGCATTGGGATGAAATTTGCGTTCTGACGGCGCGAGAAATTGATACCCATACAGGAGATTTTGACGCACGGTCAGGTGTGGAAAAAGCAAATCGTCTTGAAATACATGGCCTATCCGCCGCTTTTCCGGCGGCAGGTCAATGCCTTTTTCAGCGTGAAAAAGAATGGTATCATCAATGCTAATTTGCCCGCTATCTGGTCGCATCAAGCCGCTTATGAGATTCAAGAGAGTGGTTTTGCCAGAGCCTGAAGGCCCAAATATCGCGGTGACGGGATAGGTACACGTCACATCGATTTCGAGGTTAAATTCGGCGAGTTGCCTGTGTACGCAAAGGGTGAGCATGATGTTTTAGTTCTTCATTTTGCGGGCGACGGCTTCACTGGCGATAAGCGCGCCCAGAGATAGGATGATAGAGAGTAAGACGAGGCGTGCGGCAGCAGATTCGCCATCGGGCTGGTTGATGTACGTAAAAATGGCGAGCGGGAGGGTGCGGGTTTCGCCGGCAATATTGGAAACAAAGGTGATGGTGGCGCCAAATTCGCCAAGGCTGCGGGCAAATGTGAGGAGGGAGCCAACGAGTACGCCCGGTGCCGCCAGGCGCAGCGTTATAGAAAAAAAGGCGCGAAGTGGATTGGCACCCAGAGTGCGGGCAGCGCGCTCAAGGCGGGGGTCAACACTTTCTATGGCAAGACGAACGGCTCTTAACATGAGTGGAAAGCCCACCACAGCAGCGGCCAATACAGCACCTCGCCAGGTAAATGCGATTTGCAAACCAAACCAGTCGCTCAAAATTTGACCCAGAAAACCTCGGCGTCCCAACAGCAGGAGGAGCAGATACCCAACAACCACAGGCGGCAACACAAGTGGCAAGTGACACAGACCGTCGAGGATGAGTTTACCGCGAAAGTTTTTGCGCGCCAGCACCCATCCCAACAATACGGCAAAGGGCAAGCTGATCACCACGCAGAGCACGCCCACTTTAAGCGATAGGACGAGAACGGTGTATTCTTCGGGGGTTGGGAATATCACGAGGCAAAGGTTTAATGCGAATGACGCGGGGTGTTGTCGCGTACATTCTGGTATTTGACTGCCAATTCCAGACACGCGCCATCGGCGAGTTGCCCCACACTTTGGCGATAGATTTCCTGCCAGGGCGTTTGGTGGGTCAGGTCGGGTTGTTTCCAGTCCTTTTTGCGTTGCGCGAGTTCTCGATCGCTGATGAGGACATTGACCGTGCAGGTGTTGAGGTCGATGCGCACGCGGTCGCCCGTTTTGAGAAAGGCAAGCCCACCGCCCACTGTGGCTTCGGGTGAAGCGTTGAGTATGGATGGGCTGGCAGAGGTGCCACTTTGACGCCCATCGCCGATGCAGGGCAGTTCGGAAATACCTGCCTGCACGAGGCGGTCGGGCGGAAGCATGTTGACGACTTCGGCTGAGCCGGGATAGCCCACGGGGCCGCAATAGCGCACGAAGAGCATGGAATTTTCGTCAATGGGCAAGCCGGGATCGTTGATGCGGTGGTGATAATCTTCGGGGCCGTCGAAGACCACAGCCATGCCTTCCCAGGCATTTTTGTCGCCTTCGCGCTGGAGATATTTTTGGCGAAAGTCGTCGCTGATTACAGAGGTTTTGAGCAAGCCCGCTTCAAAGAGATTGCCGCTGAGTACAATGAATCCGGCGTTTTCTTTTAAGGGTTGATCATAAGGTTTGATGACGCGCTGGTCTTCGATGGCGATGCCTTTGAGATTTTCACCTATGGCTTTGCCGGTGACGGTCTGGCAGTGGGTGTGGAGTTTGTCTGCTTTGACGAGTTCGGCCATGACAGCGGGCACGCCACCGGCGCGGTAAAAGGCTTCGCCGAGGTATTCGCCTGCGGGCTGACAGTTGACGAGGAGGGGAATGTGATGACCATGGGTTTGCCAGTCTTTTGTCGGCAGTTCATGTCCAATGTGTCGCGCTATGGCGGTGATGTGAACCGGCGCATTGGTCGAACCGCCGAGCGCAGAGTTGACCACAATGGCGTTTTGGAAGGCTTCTGGCGTGAGGATTTTGTCGGGAGTGAGATCTTCTTTGACCATATCGACGATGCGCAGACCCGTGTGATAGGCCATTTGCTTGCGGGCGCGATAGGGGGCGGGGATAGCCGCACATCCGGTAAGCGATAATCCAAGTGCTTCGGCCAATGAGTTCATGGACAGGGCAGTTCCCATTGTGTTGCAGTGACCGACACTGGGCGAGGATGATGTGACGATATCCATGAAACCGTCATAGTCGATTTCACCAGCCGCGTAGCGTTCGCGGGCTTCCCACACAACTGTGCCCGATCCGGCCAGACGCCCGCGCCAGTGCCCATCGAGCATGGGGCCGCCAGAGAGGACGATGGCGGGCAGGTTCATGGTGCAGGCGGCCATGATGCAGGCGGGTGTGGTTTTGTCGCATCCGGTGGTGAGGACAACTCCATCAATGGGGTACCCGTGCAGGATTTCGACCAGCCCCAGGTATGCGAGGTTGCGGTCGAGGGCAGCCGTGGGCCGTTTGCCCTGTTCGGCAATGGGGTGAACGGGAAATTCAAAGGGGATGCCGCCGTTGTCGCGGATACCGGCTTTGACGCGATCGACCAATTCGACGTGAATGCGGTTGCAAGGGGTGAGGTCGCCGCCCGTTTGCGCGATGCCAATAACGGGTTTGCCCGATTGGAGTTCTTCGCGCGTCCAGCCGTAGTTCATGTAGCGTTCGACATAAACGGCTGTCATGCCCATGTTGTGCGGGTTGTTGAACCACTCTTGACTGCGCAACTGACCTTTGACTTCAGAATAATCCTTCTGCATTGATACTCCTTTTTGTTGTCAATTTGTTTGGGTCACATATTCATACTCTTCAGTCGTCCCATCCTCGCTGGGAGCAATTTCCTCGTAAATACTCGCAAATTGCTCTAATGCTGCTTCCAGGTTTTCGGTAATCTCCGCGGCAATCACATCTGGTTCGGAAAGGTTCTCAGACTCTTCAAGACTTTCATCTCGCAGCCAGAAAATGTCCAGGCTCATCTTGTCTCTCTGCATTAACTCATCATACGCAAAGCACTTGAACCTCTCGGTTTCCTTGCGGTCATGCCGATTTTCAGGATTGTAGCACGCGATGAAATCCTGCAAGTCCTCAAAGCGCAATGGATTCTTCTTGAGCGTGAAGTGCTTGTTCGTTCTCAAATCGTAAATCCATAACTTCTCTGTCCAGGGATGCTCACTTGCCGGCTTGCGGTCAAAGAACAAGACATTGGCTTTCACGCCCTGTGCGTAAAAGATACCCGTGGGCAGGCGAAGCAGGGTATGTGCGTCAACTTCCTGTAACAGTTTCTTGCGAACCGTCTCACCAGCACCCCCTTCAAAGAGCACATTGTCGGGCAGTACTACTGCTGCACTGCCGTTGATCTTGAGCAAGGTCTTGATGTGCTGCAAAAAGTTCAACTGCTTGTTGGAGGTAGTCGCCCAGAAATCCTCGCGTTCATAGGTGAGGGATTCTTTATCGGCTTTGCCCTCGTCGTTGACGATGGTAACGCTGCTTTTCTTGCCAAAGGGCGGATTGGTGAGCACCATGTCAAAGCGATTACCAGGATCGCTGATCAGACTGTCACCCACCGTGACCGGACTTTCCTTACCGCCGATGCTGTGGAGGTAAAGATTCATCGCGCATAGCCTGACGACGCCATCTACAATGTCCGTGCCTGTGAACGTGTTGAAGCGCAGAAATTCCTTTTGCTTTCGATCCAACCTGTAATTCTCCGATAGATATTTGTGCGCGGCCAAAAAGAAACCGCCTGTGCCACAGGCTGGATCGCAGATCGTCATATCGGGTTTTGGTCGCATCACCTCAACCATCGCCTTGATGAGGGGACGTGGTGTGAAATATTGGCCTGCGCCGCCTTTGACATCTTCGGCGTTTTTCTGTAAGAGTCCTTCATAAATTTCGCCTTTGACATCAATATCCATTCCCATCCAGGTTTCCCCATCAATGAGATAGATGATGCGCTTGAGCTTGGCCGGATCCTGAATTTTGTTCTGAGATTTGCGAAATATGACCCCGAGCATCCCGTCAGTTCTGGCAAGTTCAGTGAGGATGTGCCGGTAATGGTTTTCGAGGGCATCGCCGTCTTTTTCAGTTAAGCTGAGCCAGTCAAGCGCATTGCCGTCTCTATTCAATGGGATGATTGATTTTCTGTTGTAGGGCGGTTTGGTCTGCTCATCGGCCATCTTCAAAAAAAGTAAGTAGGTCAACTGTTCGACATAATCGCCATAACTAACGCCGTCATCGCGCAGGACATTGCAGTAATTCCACAATTTTTGCACAATTGACGCTGGATCGTTTAATCTTGAAAGTTCTGATGGCATTTTTGTAGTTACTCTCCTGCGGTTGTGAGTGTTTGGTGATAGAGTTTTAGGCTAATTCGCGTACCATGGTCCCGAAGATTATCGAGTATGGGTTTGACATCGGGAATGATGTGGCGGGTTTTGGCAACAAGGAGAACACCGATTGTACCGATAATGGGCAATCCCCGGGCAATTGCCACACGCCGTGCAACGCGGTCGTCAATAATCACTTGTCCTGCATCAATTTCTTGAGCAAGCACAATAGCTCCACATTCGCCTAAATCAAGCAGTGTGCGGTTGTGAAGTATCAGGACTTGATTTTTGTCTATCACCGACCTACAGAGAATCCACTGGGCTTCTTTCACTGCTGCTGCCCCAGGTTTTCCAGCCCCATCAATGACTACTTCGGTGTAAACTTCTTTTGGAATGATGATTGAGCCATATACATCTCGGAGCAGATCCAACCGCTTAATTTTTGAGAGTTCAATCAATGGGGTACTGTTTGCTACAACCTTCATGGTGTGGGTTTCTCGAAAGTCTGTAGCGCACTATTGACTTCAGCCGCTAAGTCTTCTGAGGTGAGGCTGTCATCAAAAGGGGAGATGCCGGCTTCAGCCATTAACTCTGAAAGTTCCCATCGAGAAATATTGAGGAGTTTTGCGGCTCTGCCAGCACTGATGGCCCCTTGTCGGAGGAGTTCAAGCACAAAGGCTGCTTTTGCCTTTTTTCTCGCTGCCGTTTGATGCTTTTTGGAGATGTTTTCAATCGGAAGGTGAAACTGCATTTTAAGTGTGGTTTTTCCCATTGTTCTATCCTTTTTTTATTTCATCTTCAATGCTCAAATAACACCAATTGCTTTTTGGTTTTGCTGTTGGTCTTCTGCACGGCTTCCCGTTTAGTTTTTTCTTTTTTAATACGCTCAAGCAATTTTTCTGCTGGCTCATCATTGGGATCTTGCGGAACCAATTTACCAGAGAACGCTTGCTTAAGAATAGATTGGCGGAGCGTGTCAGAGCGTTTGAGTTCAGCATCAACAGTTGCTTCGACTGCATCGGCAACAGAGAGGTGTTTTTCGACTTCTGAAATGAATTGTTCCTGTTCCAAGTATGGTGGAAGTGGCACTGCTAAAGCTTGTAGTTTTGTGCCGTTCACATTGGCTTGCCCAACTTGCTGTGAGACAACCGAAGCGATCCATTGCCTACCATAAGTTGAATTGATGTAATAGGAGATAATTTCAGGAAAAATTCCTGATGTGGCTTTCACTCGAATCAGATAAGATGCAAATGAACAAGGGGTAGGAAGTCCCTTGTAAACAGCGGTTTTACCTACAAGTTCAGCACTGTTCGTTCTGTTAAAGAGAATGTCCCCAGTCTCAAGCAATAAATTCGGAAATTCGTTATGATCTTGTGGAAGATATTTAAGGTCATTGATGATCAATTTTCCGTCAAGAATATTTCCCATTCTAAAAACTGGAATGCCATTTTCATCTGCTGTGCATTTAGAAGATGAACCATACTGTACCTTATAGGATAATTGCTCTATCGTTACCCACACCCACCCATCCGGTAAATTGGGTAGTTTCGAGGTATCCGGCCCGAGCGGTTCCTTGTATTTATTTTTCCATTTGTCATCTTTGGGTATCTTCCCCTTTGCACTCATCTGCTCAAGTTGCTCTGCTTCCCATTTCTCACGCCGATCTTTGAGAATCCGATCCAGTAATACAGACGCAGGTTCAATCTCGTCCCCATGCTTCTTTCGCCAATCTTCCGTCAACTTGCCTTCCATCGCTGCTTTCAAGACAGACTGACGGTAGCGTTTCAATCGTGCTTTCGCCTGCAAGAGTTCCTCTTTACCTGCATCGAGTTTGGTGAAAAGCTCTTCGATTTTGGCGGCGATGTGGTTTTGTTCGGGGAGTGGAGGAAGAGGGATTTCAAAGGTTTTGAGTTGGTCTCCCTTTATCGCATTAAAGGTTGTTCCCATGCCTTTGCCTGCGATTTCATATTCAAATGTACGCATTAAATAAAGAATGAAAAACGATTGAATTCCACATAACCCACGAATTGCTGCAAGTCCTCGACCGACGCAGGATTTCTCTGGGCAAATATTCGTCGGTCCGACAGGTGCGCGGACAGAAATAAATACATCACCTTTTTTAGCAATTTTTTTTGGAACGGTACACCACTTTCGTGGTGTAGGATAGGTTTTGCCAAATTCGAGTTTGCCTTGATAAAAAGGCAACCCTTTTCCATCAGTATTATAAGTTGAAGATGGTGGAGATTGCCCCAAGATGATTTCGCTGATTTCTTCTAATGTCGTCCACACCCACCCATCAGGCAGCGCAGACACATCGACATCTGTTTCGGCCATTTCACAGGTTTCCATTGGTTCATTCATTTTTTTATGATTGTATTGAGTATTTCATCTGCAACAGACAGACAATTTCGCCGATGGCCGTTTATTGCAACCAAAATGGTACTTGACCCGATTTCATCCATCGTTTCTTAACAAAAACCTTTTTGAGGCGTCTGTCTTACGCCACCAATTGCTCATTCAAGGTCTCAAGCAGTGTATCCAACGCATCGCCAAATAGCTGATAAGCCTTTACCGGCCCGCCCTTTTCGGCAAAAGGCACGTTTTCAAAGTCGTCGATGTTGATCGTCAAAGATGTAGCGATGTGGTCTCTGATCATCTTTAGCCATTCTCGCTGCTGGGATGTAAATACCTTTCCTGCCTGTTCCTGTTCGGTCAGCCATGAATCAAACCGTCGGGTTACGCTTTCAGGGAACGGTTCAAGGATCTCGACATCACCAATTGTAAAACGCACGAGGGAAATAATATCCGTGAGCAATTTGTGCGGGCTTGCCCCTCGGACCTTCGATTTTTCAAGTTGCTCGTAGGCTTTCCAGACTTGCTCGGGCGCGATGTGATAGGGTGGTTTCTCAATGGTTTCGGCAAGTTCACTAATCTGGTCATAGGTCATGTGTCGCTGAACGTGTGGTCTGTTGTAGATGATCTGTAAGGCCGTCAATTCATCTTTGTTGTCTTCAATGAACTGTTTGAAGGTATCTACAGTTGTCTTTGCTTTTTCCTTTGCTGCCCCATCGAAGCCTGCCGACTCCAATTGGTCGGAACTGACCGGGTCGATGATCTGTTCGCTTCGCTGGCGAAGTTCTATGAGCTTATTTCGCAAGGCGGGATTGTCAAAAGGATCACAGGCAATCGCTACCAACGCCTCACCAGCTTGCGCGATCTGTGCTTCATCAGGCTCGTCTGTCGAGAAAAGTTCTTTTGCTTTCTCGATCTTTTTATCTGGATCAACAGCATCCAGAAGGCGATGTGTCAGTCCCTTGATCGGAACACCTGCAATTTCGCTGACCTCAGCACGCTCGCCGTCGTTCAACTTTTGGTCCAGCTGCCCCAGCCTACCTGCCAGCGTCGTAATGGTATCCTCATCTCTTTTTCCCAGGGCGATCTCAGAGAGTAGTTTTTCAAAGGAAATACTGCGTTTCCTCACCAGAGGCCGGGAATCGGTCTTGTCGTCCTCGCATACACCTATGGCATCGACAATTACAAAATGCGTCTTGTGGTTGGTATCTGGCGTCACTGCCTTGATATCTGTATCTGAAATCGTGCGCGTTCCACGACCTTTCATCTGCTCGAAATATACCCGTGACTTGATTGAACGCATAAATAGCAAGCACTCAAGGGGACGGATGTCTGTGCCGGTGGAGATCATATCCACGGTTACCGCAACCCTGGGGTTATAGGAGTTGCGAAAACTTGTGATTAAATTTTCAGGGCTCTCGCCTGTGGTGCGATAGGTGATTTTCTTGCAAAACTCATTGCCTTTGCCAAATTCCTCTCGCATGATATGGACTATATCTTCTGCGTGCGAGTCATCTTTGGCAAAGATGAGTGTTTTGGGCACCTCGGTTCTGCCCGGGAAAATCTCAGTGAATAACCGCTCTTTGAATGTCTTGATCACAGTCCTGATCTGGTCGGGCGCAACCACCTCTCGGTCGAGTTGCCGAGACTCATACACCAAATCCTCATCCAAACGTTCCCAACGCCTCGCTCGCGTCAACTTGTCGCGTCTGTCCACATGAAAACCAGCCTCGATCTTGCTACCTTCCTCTGTAATTTGGGTCTTGATCCGATAGACCTCGTAGCCGACATTCACGCCATCCGCGACAGCGCGTTCATGACTGTATTCCGTCACCAGATTTTGGTCGAAAAATCCCAAGGTTTGCAGGGAAGGTGTCGCTGTTAGACCAATCACAAAGGCGTCGAAATAATCCAGCACCGGGCGCCACACATTGTAAATTGAGCGGTGACATTCGTCGGTGACGATGAAATCAAATGTCTCGATAGGAATACTCGGATTATAAATAACTTCCTTTTGTTGCTCACGGTCGAAACGCTCCGGGGAAGTGTCGAACAAAGAACCTTCCTCATCTTCTTTGTGATATTCAGGCTCACCACTCAGCATCGAATACAAGCGCTGGATCGTCGTGATGCACACCTTATTAACTTTGTCGATCTTATTGGAGCGCAAGTGCTGGACATTGTATAATTCTGTAAATTTGCGACCGTCATCCGGGGTGCTATACTGCTGGAACTCCCGCGCTGTCTGACGGCCTAAATTACTTCGATCTACCAGAAACAAGACACGTTCGGCCCCGGCAAATTTGATCAGGCGATAGATAAAGGAGATGGCCGTATATGTCTTACCACTGCCTGAAGCCATCTGTATGAGTGCTTTTGGTCGGGCTTCCTTAAACGATTGATCCAGCCCTTCAATGGCCTCAATCTGGCAGTCCCTCAGAGGTGCTTGGATCAGCGGTGGGAAATTCAGTAGCCGTGCTCTAAGCGTTCCTTTCTCTTCAATCCACTCCTGGAGGGTCTGAGGCCGGTGAAATGCAAATACTCGTCTGGAACGCGGATACGGATCACACTCGTCCCGGAAGAACGTCTCGACACCAGTAGTCTCATAGGCAAAAGGAGGTGGATTTCCTACATGTAGGAGACTTTCAGGAACTCCTGTTAGATATTTCTGGGATTGCTCGGCTACGCCGCTCAATGTCGTACCTTCAGGCTTTGCTTCTACCACACCAACGAGTTCTCGGTTGACAAAAAGCGCGTAATCCGCGAGTCCAGATTTCAGTGAAAATTCCCGGATAGCCACTCCCAGAGAGGCACCAAGATTCAAATTCTCACGATCCTGGATACGCCAGCCTGCGGCTTCCAGTTGTCTGTCGATGTTCTTTCTGGCACTATCTTCAGGTTTCATATCTAATTCCTTCAGGCTCAATATTCAAAATATCCTGTAAAAAATACTTCAGTTTATCGACATAGGCAAGGAACAAAGCATACTGTATTATGGGACCCAATTCTATTGATTTACGGAATGATGCAGTTTCAAATACTTTTGACGCGAGTGACAGAGACTGTTATCTTTTTTAAAATCCGATTGTTTTGTGTCCATATCCAAGAGGAGTATAGCATGCAGTTATCAGTGGATATTGAAGATAAGTTCGTATTTGACTTAGATGGCTATATTGTCATTGAGAACGTGCTTTCAGAGCGGGAAGTTGATGCATTGAATGCGATTGCCGATGAGAAGATGAAGAAGGCAGATGGCGATGACGGATATCGCAATGTGGGGCGGCCCTCAACGTGGGGGATGCCTTTTCAGCAATTGTTGGATCACTCGAAGATCATGCCTTATTTGCTGGCATTTTTAGGATCAAAGGTGCGCATTGATCACGATTACAGCATTTTTATGCAAAAAGGTGGGCAGCGGGGGCGATTGCACGGGGGCGATAATGGGCGCGAGGGCGATCACTGGTATAAATACCGCGATGGTGTTATTCGAACCGGGTTGACGGTGGTAACCTTTTTTACGACACCAGCACGCAAAGGCGACGGTGGGTTCTGTTGTATTCCCGGCACGCATAAGACCAATTTTTTAAACAGCATTCCACAGGATGTGCGGGAGTATGAACGGGTACCTCACTACGTGGTGCAGCCCGAAGTGAACGCGGGGGATGCGTTGATTTTTACAGAGGCGTTGGTCCACGGAACTATGCCGTGGACAGCTGATCACGAGCGGCGTGCCTTTCTGTATAAATACAGCCCCGGGCATTCATCGTGGGCAAATACGTATTACAATGTCGATGATTATGAAAATTTGACGGCACAACAGGTTCGCTTAATGGCACCACCGTCAATAGGTCGGCGGCTCGATACTGTGCAGTTGGAAGATACTGCGTAAACGCGGGCAGAGCCTGATTTCAGGGCACATCGGGCTTGACATCCCAAACTATCTTTTGTTAATTAAAATACGTTGCGAAACTTCCAGTCCTTCTTTTAAATATTAAAAAATAGGTCGGCCGTTCTGTGCGGTATTATTGCGAAATTGGGCGATTAGCTCAGTTGGTTAGAGTGCCGGTTTCACATACCGGAGGTCACTGGTTCAAATCCAGTATCGCCCACCATTACACTACCTCTGATCAAGAGGTTCAAGCTGCAGCAAAAACGGCTATAGAAAGGTGCACCTGTTCAGGGTAGCACCTTTTCTTTTTTTACGATCACAAGGAGACTCGCGCATGAAAGATAGTTTGGTTAATTTGCTGAAACTTCAAGAAATCGACAAAGAAATCAACGCATTGCACCAATCTCAAATCGATTACCCCGAAGAAATCAACGGTCTGAAAAGTGAACTTCAAGATGCACGCGATCAACTCGACGCCCAACAACAGCGCAGTGAAGAACTCGAAAAAAATCGCCGGGCACTCGAAAGAGAACTCGGCGCAATAGAGGAAGACCTGAAAAAACATCAAGACCGTCTCTATGAAGTAAAGACCAACAAAGAATACGATGCCTTGCAAATCGAAATCGCCGTCCTTCACGATCGCAAGGACCAACACGAGACCGCCATTCTGGAAAGCATCGACACTGTTGAAAAAATTGTGGAAAAACTCCGCGAAGACGAAAATTACTACCGGGAAATAGAAGAAAACCGGCAGAAACGCATTGACGATTTGACGGCCAAACTCAATTCCGTAGAAAAAAATGTGCGTTCCTGGAAAAGGAAACGATCAGCCATTGAACCCGGTGTGGAACACAGGCCTTTAAACATGTACAATCGCATCCGCAGAGTTGTCAGGGGGGGGGTGGCTATTGTTCCGGTTCACAAAGGGTCTTGCGGCGGCTGTTACCGCCAATTATCCCCTCAACGCCTGGTGGAAGTCAGACGCGCCGATAGTATCATGCGCTGCGAAAATTGTGGTCGCCTTCTGGTGTGGAGTGAAGAAGAGGCTGCGGTTTGACCGAATTGACCCTATTTATCGACGGAGCATCCAAGGGCAATCCCGGGCATGCTGGTATTGGCATTCGCATTGAAGCAGACGGAGAGGTTCTCGCAGAACACTGTGAATATATCGGCTGCACGACCAATAATGTCGCAGAGTATCGCGCGTTGATTAAGGGCCTTGAAATAGCCGCACAGTTCAAGGCCAATCGGGTGGCAGTATTTTCCGACAGTGAACTCGTGGTTCGCCAGATGAATGGGACATATAAAGTCAAAAGCGGGGGGCTTTTACCGCTTTATCAAACCGCCCAAACGCAGAGTAGAACTTTTGACGGCTTTCAGATCAAACACGTGCACCGAAAAAAAAATAAAGAAGCTGACCGGTTGGCAAATTTGGGCATTGTGGAAAAAGATAGTGCCAACACAACTACAAAATAAAAATATTACAAGCGGGCTGGGTGGCCGCGTCCCTTTTGGGATGAGGAAAGTCCGAGCTCCACAGGGCAAAATGCTGGGTAACACCCAGGCGGGGCGACCCGATGGAAAGTGCCACAGAGAACAGACCGCCAGCGGGCGCGATGATTCGCGCAGCGGGCAAGGGTGAAACGGTGGGGTAAGAGCCCACCGCGCGACTCGGCGACGAGCGCGGCACGGTAAACCCCATTTGGAGCAAGGCCGAATAGGAGCGGAGAGACGGCCCGTCTCGCTATTACGTTCGGGTAGGCTGCAAGAGGCGTCGGGTAACCGGCGTCCCAGATAAATGGCCATCCGTTTGGGAAACCAAACGACAGAACTCGGCTTACAGGCCCGCTTGTTTAAAAACGGCGGATTCCCATAAGGGGTCCGCCATTTCCTTAATGGAGAGATTGAATGTCTTTTTTCGAAAAATACAGCGATACAGTGCAACGCAACAATAGTTTTGTGTGTGTGGGACTCGATCCCGATCCGGCAAAGCTGCCCGAACATCTCAAAGGGAAATCCGATCCCACGCTCGCTTTTCTCAGGGAAATTATAGATGCTACACGGGATATCGCATGCGCCTATAAACCCAATTTTGCATTTTTTGGCGCGCAGGGCATAGCGGGTTGGGAGGCCTTGCAAGGCGCAATCCAGGCCATTCCCAACGGCATGCCAATTATACTCGATTTCAAAGCTGGCGATATTGGCAACACAGCAGAACAATATGCATACATGGCATATTGCCAACTCGGCGTTGATGCAGTGACCGTCAATCCCCTGATGGGAACAGATGCTATCGACCCTTTTTTCGCCTATCAAAACGGCTGTGCCTTCCTCTTGTGCCTCACATCTAACCCCGGATCGGCTGACATATTGCGCCTTAATACAGACCAGGGCGTGTTGTATGAGGTGCTCGCGCACAAAGCCGTGGAATGGTCACAAACAGGACCCTGTGGTCTCGTTGTGGGCGCGACACATCCCAACGACTTAAAAACCATTCGCGCGATTGCCACCGACCTTCCCATTCTTCTGCCCGGCGTGGGGGTGCAAGGCGGTCAGACCAATGCAATTGTTCAGAATGGCCTCGATAAAAAAGGCAGCGGTATTCTCATCAATTCATCGCGTAGCATTCTCTACGCTTCCAGTGGTACCGACTTTGCAGAGGCCGCCCGGCAATCTGCGGAAGATCTGCGTCAGGTACTTAATAGCGCGAGGAGTGGTAAAAGGTAAAAGGTAAGACGTAAGAGGAACTGATTCACCATGCCACTTATTCAACTCGAAGATATCTGGAAATCCTTTGGCGCATACGATGTGCTCACCGGTATTCATTGGCAAATTGATCCTGGTGATCGCATCGGGCTTGTCGGTCCCAACGGGTGTGGCAAGACCACGTTGCTTCGGATCATAACCGGAGAAAGCCCGCTTGACCGTGGGCGATTGCACAGACAGCGCGACCTCAATATTGGATTTTTGACACAGGATCCCATTTTTGATCTAGATCTTACAGTCATGGACGCGGCACTCGATGCTTTTGCCGATATCCTGGTACTGCAACACCGCCTCCACGATCTGGAAAAAATCATGGCTGAGGGGGAAAATTCCGATGCTGTGCTCAATGACTACGGGCATCTCCGCGACCGGTATGAGCACATGGGAGGATATGCGACAGAAGCTCGTGCCAAAGCCATTCTCTTTGGCCTCGGTTTCTGTGAGACCGATCTGAAATTGCCAACGCAAGTGCTCAGTGGCGGGCAGAAAAATCGCCTGGCTCTTGCCCAATTGCTCGCACGAGAACCCGATCTGCTGCTCCTGGACGAACCCACCAACCACCTCGATCTACAGGCTATAGAATGGCTCGAGTACTTTCTCTCGGATTATGCCAAAGCCTTTGTCATTATTTCTCATGACCGCACCTTGTTCGAACGCACTGTGACCAAAATTGTAGATCTGGAACGCGGCGTGATCGAACAGTATTCGGGTACCTATTCCTTTTATATCCAGGAAAAAGAATTGCGCCGCGCACAGCAGCAAAAAGCCTATCGTGCACAGCAGGCGCATATCGAGCGAACCGAAGAGTATATTCGTCGAAATATAGCCGGACAAAAGACCAAACAGGCGCAGAGCCGACGCAGAGCACTCGAAAAACTCGACCGCGTAGAACGCGTTGTGCAACAACGCGATATCGCGCTCAGATTTAACACCACTACACGGGGAGGTGATCGCGTCTTACAGGTTGAGAATCTCACCAAAGCCTATCCTAACCGTCCTCTATTTTCCGATCTCAACCTTACGTTGTGGCAGGGCGAGCGCCTTGGCATTATAGGTCCTAATGGTTCGGGCAAATCTGTACTTTTAAAAATTTTTACGGAACAACTCGCACCCGATTCGGGGCGGGTTATCCCGGGCAAAGGTCTTGAGATCGGTTATTACGCGCAAACCCGTCAGGACCTGAACCCCAATTTGAGCGTCCTCGAAGAAATCTGGTCGCTCACCCCCCGTGTGCCAGAAGTTGAGATTAGGAACTTTCTGGGTGCTTTTCTCTTTTCTGGGGACGATGTGGAGCGCAAGACGGGTTTGCTCAGCGGGGGAGAAAAAAGTCGCGTTGCTCTGGCCAAACTCATGCGCGCGCCCCTCAATCTGCTGGTGCTCGACGAACCTACCAACCATCTGGATATCGCCTCTCGCCATGTACTCGAAAGCGCACTTGAGGATTTTTATGGCACTGTGATCGCGGTTTCACATGACCGGTATTTTCTCAACCGCCTGGTCAATCGCCTGATCGTGCTTGGCGACGGCAAGTGGCAACTCATAGACGGTAATTACGACACTTATCAGCGACAAATTGCGGAAATACCGACTATCCAGAATACACCCAAGACACAAACCGACTATAAAAGCCGGAAGCGCGTAATGCGGCAGCAGCAAAGACGAGAACGCCGCTTAGCCCAAATAGAAGAAGCCATTGCAACACTCGAGGGCCAGACCGATCAGATAGCTGAAGAAATGGCGCGAGAAGACTTTGCCACCGACTGGCATCGCCTGAAAGAAATGGCGCGCGAAAAGGAAGAAGTGCAAAAGAAAATGGATCGGTTATTTGAGGAATGGGAAGTTTTGGAAAGAGAAAAATGAGAGGTGTGCGGACATTCGGCTCTGAAAATTTTTATAAAACAAAAACTCGGCCTTTAGCGTGATGCCGAGTTTTTTTATAAAGCCAGGCGAGTTGGTGCTACAAATCCTCGCGTTTTGCAAACATTGCCATCAATTCGGCCTGTGCGGCGACTTTGCCATCTACTGTGGCTTCGCCAACCCCTTTGCAAATATTGCGGCGTTTTTGGCCTACTTCAACTTTTAGCTGGAGTTGATCGCCGGGCACAACTTGCCTTCGGAAGCGCGCCTTGTCAATGCCCATAAACAGTGGGATCAAATCGCTTTCCTGCCCATCGCTCATCAAAATTGCAGCGGCCTGAGCCAGTGCTTCGATAATGAGCACCCCCGGCATTACGGGATTGCCGGGAAAATGGCCCTGGAAAAACGGCTCATTAGCCGACACATTTTTGTACGCGACCAATCGTTCGCCAGGCACCAACTCGGTTACGCGATCTACGAGAAGAAAAGGATAACGATGCGGAAGAATTTTTTTAATATCCTTAATATCCAGAGTCACGGCATCCTCCAATATTCACATTAAAAAGTCTCCGATTACCCCGCGGAGTAAATCAGAGACTTTGAATACAAAACAACAGGTACAGATGATCTGCTATGGCCCCTCGGTTTTCGCTTTGGCCTCGAGATCTTTGGCGAGTGCTTCGAGGACCTTATCGGTCAAATCGTGTGTCTCTTTCGCATAGGCCAGAGCCGTGGAATTGAGCACAAAATCAAATCCTTCGTCCTCTGCTACTTGTTTGATAATCGCATTCACTGTTTGAATAATGGGTTCGGACAATTCCGCGGTTTTGCGTGCGAGACGGCCTTGCGGAGAGGTGGCATCTTGCACAAATCGCTGCAATTCCTGCTGTTTTTTTAGAATGGCCTGTTGCTCTTCTTGTTTGCGTTTTTCACTCAAAAGCAGAGATTGGCGTTCGTAGGTATCCTGCATCTTGGCCAGATCGTTTTGCATGGTACTCATCTCGCGCTGAATTTCGTCTTCGTAACGGTTAAACTCCCTCAAAGCATCCTGATAGGGCTTGTACTGATCCAAAATTTTCTGCGAATCAATATACCCCATCTTTAGCTCCGCGCCAGCAGTACTGGCTATTCCAGCCAGTACCAGAAATAGCGCGACATAAAGTATGCGACAGCGTGTCATCAAAAATCCCCTCCGTGAATAAAGCTTTGAGCTTTCAGCTTTTAGTCCCCTTCCCAGCTATGGGTATAAGAGGAACTCAATGGCTGATAGCTGCACCTGACCGCTAATAAAATTGCGGACCAAATTGGAAATGCGTCATCATCTGTACGGACTCGCCATCGACATGCCGACGATCAAATCCCCATGCAAAATCAAATCCCATAATACCCACCACAGGCGCCACAATCCGAATGCCAAAACCGGCCGAACGACGCATATCCGTCAGGCTGATCCGATCCAGACTTCCCCAGGCATTGCCCGCATCGGCAAAAATGAGGCCATAAAACTGATTGGGCACAATAGGAATGCTGATTTCTGCGTTAAATAACAACTGCGCGACGCCCCCAAGTTGTCCCCCTCTATTTTGTGGTCCCACTGAGCGGTCGGGATAACCGCGCAACATGGTGCCTTCAAAAATATCGACGCCGCCCGGCTGATACAACTCCTGGTAAGGAACGCTCTCGGGGCCATAACTGGCGACAAATCCCAATTGCGACCGCACATTTAAGGCCAATCGCCAGAATATGGGAAAGTAAAAACTCGTGACAATATCGTGCTTGTGAAAATCTCTATTACCGCTCAAAAATCCACCGGCCAATGTGGGCGAATAGGAAATTACGCCTCCAGAAGTGGGAAAAATCGGCAAATTACGGCTGTCGCGGGTCAAGTTCGCGCTGATGCTGCTGGTTACATTGTCCTCGTAAAAGGGATTGCTTACATCTGTACTATCAGGATCAGAAAAATTGATAAAGGCAACCTTCTCGAGGCGATAGCCGCCGGAAATGCGCGAATAATCGGGCCAGCGCAATCTGCGTCCGAGGCGAAATGCGCCGCCCTCTGTGCGCTGATCAAAGTCGGCCACGCCGTAATTTGTCAGTCGCAAAGTGCTTCTGAACAGCGACGAGGAGATACTCGTGGGAGTGTTGCGGAACCACGGTTCAGTAAACCCAATACTAAAGGTTTCGCGGCGCGAGCCAAACTCCCACTGGAAATCGAGTTGTTGTCCATTGCCTCTAAAATTGGGAATTTGCAACCCAATCGTACCAATCAGCTTGTCGCGTTCGCTATACCCCGCCCCGATAGACGCCGTGCCCGTTGACTTTTCTTCTATGGTGAATTCGAGATCAATCTCTGAGGTCTCTTCTACGGCAATAGGCTCGGGCAACACATTGGTAAAAAAGTTGAGTTGCATGACCTCGCGCACACTGCGCTCCAAAAGTGCGCGGCTAAACGTATCGCCCGGTCGCACGCGCAACTCGCGTCGAATTACGCGGTCTTTGGTTTTGGTATTGCCCGTAATCAAAATTCTGCGAATTGTCCACGGATCTTTTTCGATCGCGTCAAAATGCACATCGACGATATGACCTTCAATGGGTTTTTGTTGCGGAAAAATCTGCGCGCCAATATGACCGATGTCCATATAGGCATTTTGCAACTGCTCCCGCGATTTTAAGACGCGCTCTTCGTTGTAAACAGCGCCCGAATCGACCACAATAAAGTGAGAAAAACCCGCATCTATAATTTTCTCATTGCCCGACCAACTCACAGCACCAAAGCGATAAAGCGGCCCTTCTTCGATATTGATATCGAGATACATATTTTTTTTCGTGGGTCCATAGGACAAACTATCGGATACAATTGCCGCTTCCCGATATCCGTTTTGTCGATAAAAGGCCAAGACCAATTCTTTATCGTCGGGATAAGTTTCCTCGCTGTATTTACCTCCTCCGAACCACCAGCCGTCTCGTTTGGTCTCTTTCATCTGTTTGCGCAGTTGCTTCCCGGTCAATGCCGTATTGCCGTGAAAACGAATTTGTTTCAAACTGACCTTTTCTCCCTCGTGAATTTCAAAGGTCAATGGCAATCGCCCCTCTTCATCAACCGCCTCTTCTTTGACCTCCACTGAGGCGAGCAAATAGCCTTTTTTGCGATAGAGCGCGACCAACTTGTTGACCGCTCTTTTTTTTTCTCGCAGCCGTATCAACTGGCCTTCAATCAATTCCGCCTCGCGCTTCAGCGTCTTGTCCTTCATTGCGCGATTGCCCTGAAAAACCACCTCACCCAAACGCGGCACGGCTTTCAGATCAATAATAACAGCTACGCCATCTGGCACTTTTTCCAGAGAGATTTTGATGTCAGAAAAAAGACCGCTTTTATAAAGATTGCGAATCACCCGCGCGGCTTCACCTTCCACCAGATTTTGCCCTTTAAATAAACCGCTCTGAGACTCGATAAAAGAAGCCTCGACCCAATCATTGCCCTGAATGCGGATTTCCTGAATCACTGGACCTTCTTGGGCATCCGTGTGACCGCTCAATAGTACCATAATGACCAAAAAACTGTACGTACAAAATTTTTTCACGTTGCGAAGTACCTATCTAAAAACAGACATGCGTTCCTTTTTTCGGATTTGTAAGCCTCAAACGCCCAACACTGGAAAATGTTCCGACTGTACGGCAAACAGCCCGGACTGCTGCCCGGGCCGTTTGGGTATTGACCGCGCCTTCACGATCATGCTTTGTCCCTGTTCACCACTTCATCTTCGCCGACAGGATCTCCCGGTTTGTCTCGGGCCTCAACTTTTTTATCGAGATCGCCCTCTCCGTTCTCATCGGCGAAGTTGAGCGTATTGTCTTTTTCACTCATCTGAACCTCGGCCGTATCTTCCGATTCTTCTTTGGTGATAGGCTCCCCCTCAAAGTTGAGCGTATCGCCTTTTTTGCTCACCCGAACCGTGTGGCCATCCACAAAATGGCCCATAATGATCTCTTCAGCCATGGGATCTTCTATCATCTTTTGAATGGTGCGCCGCAGATGCCGCGCGCCATACGTCGGATCATAGCCCTTCTCGGCGATCAAACTCTTAGCCCCCTGTGTGAGGCGTACTTCGATATCGCGTTCTGCAACGCGAGCGAGAATTTTTTCAAGCTCGATATCGACAATCTGAATAATTTCCTTTCGATCCAGCGGATTGAAAATCACTGTTTCATCCAGACGGTTGATAAATTCGGGATTAAATGTCTTTTTAACCTCTTCGTTGATGCGCTCTTCCATTTTTTTCCGGATTGATTTTTTGTCTGACCGGCCAAATCCCAAACCACCTGCCTTTTGCAGATCTCGGGTTCCCAGATTGGATGTCATAATCAAAATGGTATTTTTGAAATTTACCTTGCGCCCAAAGCTATCTGTCAAACGCCCTTCATCCAACACCTGCAACAGGATATTGAACACATCGGGATGGGCTTTTTCAATTTCATCGAGCAAAATCACTGAATAGGGACGCCGGCGCACTTTCTCCGTTAGCTGTCCACCCTCATCGTATCCCACATAACCTGGCGGTGCACCAACGAGCCGAGATACCGCGAATTTTTCCATATATTCCGACATATCTACGGTTACGAGTGCGTCATCATCATCAAACAGATACTGCGCCAGTGCTTGCGCCAAATACGTTTTGCCGATACCCGTGGGGCCGAGGAACAAAAATGTACCGATTGGGCGGTTGGGGTCTTTAAGACCCGCGCGCGTGCGTCGAATGGAGCGACACACTGTAGAAACGGCTTCCTCTTGACCGATCACCCGCTTTTGCAACTCTGATGCCATGTTGATCAGCCTTTCGGATTCGGCCTGTGCCAGACGAAACACGGGAATGCCCGTCATGCTCGAAATCACTTCGGCAATGTGTTCTTCTGTCACTTCGACCACATCGTCTGTCACCTGTACTTCCCACGCCTGGCGCATATTTTCGAGTTCGTTTTTAAGTTCTCTCTCGCGGTCGCGCAGGCTGGCCGCCTCTTCAAATTGCTGATTTTCGGCAGCTTTATCTTTTTGTCGCGTGATCTCGCCGATAGCCATCTCGAGTTCTTTGATCTCTTCGGGCGGGTTGAGTCGGGACAACCGCACTCGCGCTCCCGTTTCATCGATCACATCGATGGCCTTGTCGGGCAAGTGGCGATCGCTGATATAGCGATCGGCCATTCGCGCTGAAGCTTCGACAGCTTCGGGCGAAAACGACACTTTGTGATGTGTTTCATAACTGTCTTTTAGTCCCTTGAGAATTTCAATGGTTTCATCCACCGAAGGGGCATCGACCACAATTGTTTGGAACCGCCGCTCGAGTGCGCCATCCTTTTCAATATATTTTCTATATTCGTCTAAGGTCGTTGCACCAATGCACTGCAATTCGCCGCGTGAAAGTGAAGGCTTAAACATATTGGACGCATCCAGCGTGCCCTCGGCACTGCCGGCACCGACAATGGTGTGCAACTCATCGATAAAAATGATCACACTCTGGCTTTGTTGAAGTTCATTCATCACGGCTTTCAGGCGCTCCTCAAATTGTCCGCGGTATTTTGTGCCGGCGACAATGCCGCCCATATCGAGCGTGACCACGCGCTTGTCCAACAAAATTTGTGGGACCCGCCGATCCACAATGCGTTGTGCCAATCCCTCAATGATCTGTGTTTTACCCACGCCGGGTTCGCCCACAAGCACCGGGTTATTCTTTTTGCGTCTGGCAAGCACCTGTGACACCCGTTCGATTTCGCGATCGCGACCAATGGTTGGATCCAATTTGCCCTGCCGCGCCAGATCGGTTAAATCGCGCCCGAAATGATCGAGGAAAGGCGTTTTGCTCTTTCTTTTCTCGCGCCTACCCGAAGATTTTCCTTGCAAAACGGCAATCACCTCCTCCTTGGCGGTTTTGTGATCTACGCCAAACGTGACCAAAATCTGTGCGGCAACCCCGTCTTTATCTTTCAACAGTGCCAACAGCAGATGGCTGGTTCTCACGACTCGGCTCTTCATTTCTTTGGCTTCATTGGCAGCAATTTCGAGAATCTGTTTTGCACGGGGCGTAAAAGGCACTTCACCCATCGTCATTGAACTGCCAGAAGAAGCGACAAAATCGTCGATGGATTGCTTGATACTTTCGAGATTTAAGTTCAGATTTGTCAGCACCTGAACGGCCGTACTTTTGCCCCCACGTATGATACCCAGTAGCAAATGCTCGGTGCCGATGTAATTGTGTCCCAGGCGCGCGGCTTCTTCGCGAGCGAGTTGCATGACCTGCTTCACCTGGTCTGAAAACATACTGTTCATCGAATACTCCTCTCGCCTGACCACTTGAGAAATCTGGCGAAGCGCGATATTGGTTCCCAGTATAACAGTTTATAAAGGAAAACTCAACACTGTTTCTTTTGCCCCCACACGCTTTGTTCTTCAAGCAACGAGACGCCCATCTTCCATCTCGACCACCCGATCAGCGCGAGCGGCCAAATGCTGGTCGTGCGTTACAATAATACACGTTTGGTTTCGGGTTCTGGCAAGTTGCCAAATTAATGCGTGAAGTTCTGCACTGCGCGCCACATCGAGATTTCCAGAAGGTTCATCGGCCAGAACAACGGTGGGTTGTGTCACCAATGCCCGCGCAACAGCAACGCGCTGCGCTTCCCCGCCAGAAAGTTCAGAAGGCAAATGTGCAAGCCGCTTTCCCAGACCCACATCGCGGAGCAGTTGTTGTGCAGGCACACGCGCTTCATCGGGCGAAACACCGGCAATCATCAGGGGCATCATCACATTTTCAAGCGCGGTAAAATCGCGCAATAAGTGGTGAAACTGAAATACAAAGCCAATCTGGCGGTTGCGAAATTTGGCGCGATCGGCATCTGAAAGGGCAAATATATCGACGCCATCGATGACGACTGTCCCCGAAGCCGGATGGTCTAATCCGCCCATAATATGCAACAAAGTACTTTTTCCAACACCCGAAGCACCAACAACTGCCACAATTTCGCCGCGAACAACCCCGAGGTCAACCCCTTTGAGCACCTCAATATGGGTACCCCCCAACACATAGTGCTTGCAAACATCCGTTGCGCGCAGCAACTCATCCATGGTCGTCAAGGCCCTCTTTAGGGCGCATGTGAGGAAATAGAATTGCGTCTCGAATGGAAGGCGCGTCTGCGAGCAACATCACCATCCGATCTACACCAATGCCCAACCCACCCGTCGGCGGCATTCCGTGTTCCAGGGCAAGCAAAAAATCTTCATCGAGCACCTGAGCTTCATCGTCACCCCGATCGCGCAAAGTTTTTTGATGCGCGAACCGCTGCCGCTGGTCAATTGGATCATTCAGTTCCGAAAACGCATTGCCCGCTTCCCAACCATTGATAAAAATTTCAAACCGCTCGGTGAGGTCTTTTTGGGTCCGATGGCGTTTGGCCAGGGGGGACACCGCAATGGGATAGTCGGTAATAAAGGTTGGCTGAATCAATTCAGGTTCAACACACGCTTCGAACAACTCGTTGATCAACAACCCGCGCTCTGCACTTGGCTCAATATCGGAACCAAAACGCTTGCACGCCGCACGCAGGTCGGCATCTGAGGATCGCGCCACATCAATATTCCCGTATTTTTCGATGGCGTCGAGCATGGGAATGCGCGGCCAGGGGGGCGTAAGATCAATTTCTCGCTTCTGGTACTCAAGCGTTGTTGCGCCATTCACCTTTTCGGCGACAAAGGCATACAGGGCCTCGGCTATCGCCATCATATCTGAATAATCTGCATAAGCCTGATACAATTCGAGCATCGAAAACTCGGGATTATGAGTTCGGTCGATGCCCTCATTGCGAAAATTTTTACCGATTTCATATACCCGTTCAAGCCCGCCCACGATCAAACGCTTGAGATACAACTCATCGGATATCCGCAAATACAGCGGCATATCCAAAACATTGTGATGCGTCACAAAAGGACGGGCCGAAGCCCCGCCGTAGAGCGGTTGTAACACCGGTGTTTCGACTTCTAAAAATCCGCGGGCATCTAAAAATCCGCGCATCGCAGATACAACTGCACTGCGTTTGCGAAATACCGCCTGTACATCGGGATTGAGGGCCAGGTCCAGATAACGACGGCGATATCTCAGTTCTTTGTCGCTAAATTGATCGTGTACAACGCGCTCACCACCGCGTATCTCTTCTTTTGGAACAGGCAGCGGACGAATTGCCTTGGTCAACAACGCGAGTGTTTGGACCCGAACGGATATTTGCCCCGTGCGCGTCTTAAAAACTCGACCAGATACGCCGATAAAATCACCGATATCCAGCAATTTCCACAGCGCGAAAGCATCGTCGCCAATATTGTCGAGCCGCACATAAATTTGAAGGCGGCCCTTGGCATCCCGCAAATCGGCAAAGGCCGCTTTGCCATGACCGCGTGTAACAATCAACCGACCGGCAACCCGCACCTCTTCGCCCGATGCGTTCAGCGTGTCAAAAGACGCGATGACATCCACAGAATAGTGCGTGGGTTCAAAGCGATATGGATAAGGCTCAATGCCCAAAGCCCGAATGGCATCGAGTTTTTGCAGGCGCTGTTCGATCACTGGTGTTTGTCCCATAACCCGAGTCAAGATTAGAGCCTCCCAACCCCTCTAATATCTATATAAGATTAAACGTTGTAAAGGTTGTTAAACTATAACCAATATAGATATCCAAGTCAAGCGCGTTGCCCGCCTATGAGTACCTGTTAAAACTCGGTTCACGCGGATCGAGACGAAAATAAAAATGCACGGATAAACGGATCGAGGTCGCCGTCCATAACCCCCGAAACATCCGATGTCTCAAAGCCCGTTCGCGCGTCTTTCACCATCTGATAGGGCTGAAAAACGTAATTGCGGATTTGACTGCCCCATTCAATGCGTTTTTTTGTGCTTTCGAGTACGGCGCGTTTTTTGTCTTCTTCTTCCCGCATGTGTTGATACAAACGCGCTTTGAGAATTTTCATGGCCGTATTGCGATTTTTGTGCTGAGAGCGCTCGTTCTGGCATTGCACCACTATCCCAGTGGGCTCGTGGGTAATGCGCACCGCAGAATCGGTTTTGTTCACGTGTTGTCCGCCAGCACCTCCAGCGCGATAGGTATCTACTTTCAAATCATTGGGATTGATCTCTATCTCGATATCGCCTCCGGCGTCGGGATAGACAAAAACGGATGCAAACGATGTGTGGCGGCGATTGTTGGAATCATAAGGCGAAATCCGCACCAGCCTATGTACGCCAGATTCAGGCTTGAGATAGCCAAAAGCGTAATCTCCCGTCACTTCAATCGTCGCACTCTTAATCCCGGCTGTTTCGCCGGGAAGCATATCCAGAACATTGGTGTGAAATCCACGCCGCTCAGCCCATCGCATGTACATACGCATCAACATTTGCGCCCAGTCTGCCGCTTCGGTCCCTCCAGCACCCGGATGAATGGTCAAAATCGCGTCGTTGCGATCTTCTCGATTGCCCAACATGTGCCGCAATTCAAGTGCGTCTAAAGCAGCGCCAATCTCGGGCAATTCGGCGGCGACTTCCGACAGGGATTCGGCATCGCCTTCTTCGCAGGCCAGTTGAAAAAGTACGTCCAAATCGTCCGCTTGAGCATCTAAATTTCCCCAATTTTCAACCCAGTATTTCTCCGCATTACAGGCGTCAATAATCTGTTGTGCATTTTCGCGGTCATTCCAGAAATCTGGTGCTTCCATAAGTTTTTCAAATTTGGCAATTTTTGTCCGTCTTTGATCGAGGTCAAAGATACCTCCCGAGTTTATCCACTCGTGCGCTATAATCGGATAGCGCGTCTTGCAATTCACGCACCTGAATTTCCACAGCCATTATTTGTCCTTTCCATTGTATTTATGACAATACATCAGCGCAAATCGATCAATTCCACCCCGCTGGGTACGTGAAATGTGAATTGATCAGCCTTGGCTTTTTTATTTATTTTCAAGTCCGACAACACAAATGTTGTTACATCCTCGTGGATATTTCGATATTCCACTTGCCGGACCAGATAGAGGCGTTTGTCTATCCACAGACGAATTTTATGGATATACGTATCTTCTTTTTTTCTCAATAGATCAACCGCGTAACACGTCTTGCGATGTATTTTTTTTTCGCCCACATAAACGGGCACATAATTTTCGTCGTACCCACCCCAAAAAATCAGATCAAATAACAACTTTTCATAGTTGCGATCATTTTCAATCGCGGTGTAATCGCTAATCAGCACCTGGGCATTGGCCGGCGCGTAATGCCACACGGTTTTGCCATCGCTCACCACTACCTGTACATCCGAATCCATTCGAAATTGATCGGGCCGCTGAACCAGCAATTTGCCTTTTACTTCTTGATGCTGGTCCATCACGCGCCAGTAGTGTTGCTTGACAAAGTGAGCGGAAAGCGTCTCGAGATCCGCAAATTTTTTCTGCAATTTTGCAACTACCTCTGAACCGCGCGCATCGGCCTGCACAGTTCCCGAGCAAAACAAAATACCGAGAATAGCGAGAAACGCATAGAAGCCCATTTTTCTTACGCGTTGCAGATGGGTTGCATTTTGCACTTTACGCATCATACATCCAACTCCTCGAGTTCTTCTAAATAATCTTCGCCAACGAGGACTTCGCGCCCTTTGCTCGATCCATTGGGTGGGCCAACAATACCGGCGGCTTCGAGTTCGTCAACAAGGCGAGCGGCCCGCGAGTATCCCACCTTCATTCGGCGCTGCAAGAGCGATGCCGAACCCTGCTGATGGATAACCACCAATCGCAATGCTTCATCAAACCGAGCATCGCGCGCGTTATCGACAACAGAAAGATCGCTATTTTCGCCCTCAAATTCAACCCCTTCGAATTCGACACCCTGATCGCGCACCCAGGCCACCACTTGTTCGGTTTCTTCGGTATCGATCCACGCACCGTGAAGGCGAATGGGTTCTGGTTGTCCAGGAGGCAAAAACAGCATATCGCCCCGACCCAGGAGTTTTTCACCGCCATTGGCGTCAATTATTGTGCGCGAATCGACCTTGGTTGCCACACGAAATGCAATGCGCGTTGGGAAATTGGCTTTGATCGTACCCGTAATCACATTCACCGAAGGGCGCTGGGTTGCGATAATGAGATGGATGCCCACAGCGCGGGCCATTTGTGCCAATCGCGCCAGTGAGTTTTCAATATCGCTCGGTGCAGTCAGCATCAAATCGGCCAACTCATCAATCACCACGACAATATAGGGCAAGGCATCGGGAATCTCGTCCTGGTCTTCCTCGGTGGGTGCTTCCCGACGCAGCCGCGCCATCTTGACATTAAAATCAATAATATTACGCGCTGTAAACTGCGCCATCGTGCGATATCGGTTCTCCATCTCTGACACCGCCCATTTGAGCGCACCCGAAGCCATTTTAGGATCGACGACAACGGGAGCCAAGAGATGTGGAATATCGTTGTAAATTGACAATTCCAGCATTTTGGGATCCACCATAATAAAACGCACTTCTTCTGGTGTGCAGCGAAACAAGATACTGGAAATCAACGCATTGATACACCCCGACTTGCCAGCCCCGGTCGCGCCGGCAATTAACAAATGCGGCATTTTTGCCAGATCGGCACAATAGGGGTCGCCCGAAGCTGTTTTGCCGAGCGCGAGCATCAATTTTGAATCGGATTGATCAAACGTGCGCGATTCCAAAATTTCTTTTAAGTAAACCGTATAAGGTTCTAGATTGGGGACTTCAATGCCAACTGCAGCCTTGCCGGGAATGGGAGCCTGAATGCGAATGCTTTGCGCTTTCATCACGAGGGCGAGATCATCTGCAAGACCGACAATTTTGCTGACTTTCACGCCTGGGGGAGGTGCAACCTCGTACGTTGTAATAACAGGCCCGGGATTGACCTGCACCACTTTGCCCTCAACGCTAAAATTGCTCAGACTTTGCTCCAATACCTGCGCCCTCTTAAAAAGGGTTTCTCGGTCTATAATCCCATCACCCGGAGGTGGATCTTCCAGCAACTTCAAATTGGGCAGCAAATATGTCGAAGATCGCTTGCGCTTGATTTTCTTTTTGGGTTTTGACGGAACAGGTTCTGGCTCAGGCTCAGGCGTTTCATCTACTATTTCAAATTCCACCTCATACAATTCGTCTTCTTCTGGCTCAACCCATGCCACATCTGGAATGGGGTCGGCAACAATCTCTTCTTTTTTTTCTGGCTTTTCTGACTTGTCATCGGCGATCTCAAATTTGGGCACCTCGGCCAATTCGTCTTCTTTCCAATCAACTTGAACCACATCTGGAATGGGGTCGGCAATAGTCTCTTTTTTTCTGGCGTGCTTCTCCAACAATTCATCGATGTCTTCTTCATCAATGTCATCGGGGATCTCGGACCCCGGCACTTCGGCCAATTCGCCTTTTTCCCAATCGACCTGTGCCACATCTAAAATGGAATCGGCAACAATCTCTTCTTCAGTTATATTTTTTTTTTGATCGATGTCCTCAATTTGATTGATGTCTTCAACTCTTGCCACTTCGGTTGATGCCCCGTTATTGTCAGACTTCTTCGCGCGCTTTTTCAAAAAAGTCCACTCGGGGATTCGGTTAAACGGAATGTCGGTGGCAACCATCAACAATACCACAAATAGCGTCGCCAAACAAATATAAGAACCAACAGTGCCCAAATAGGGTACTAACAAGGAAGACGATAGCATAAAGCCCAGTCCACCTCCCAATTTCCAGGCCATTGTGGGTCGCCCCCAAAAGAGCACGCCTGTCGCGCCACAATAAATCACCATCAGTGAAAACAGGATGATGCTGTGCATCATGAACGATCTGACGCTTGACATCCTGAGGCGATTCCACCCCCAGACAACTACCAAAACGATCAGTGCATAAGCACCATAGCCCACGCTAAATAGCAAGTGGTAGGATATGTGTGCGCCGAGCCATCCCACCAGATTTTGTGCCAACTCGTTGGGGCGCGTTGAATTGGGCGGGTCCTCTGGCGAGTGCGATAGCAAGCTCAAAGCCATCAATATCGCGAGCGCGATCAAGCACACGCCCAAAATTTGAAAGGGTAATGTTAGCTGATCTTTTTGGGTCTCAGGTAATGCCTCTGATGACTGTTCCATATTTGTTCCTCACAGCATCAAAGGGGAGAATAGATCCGATGTGGGGACATCGGTTATTGGCTTATCCCTCTTGCCAGCACCACAGGCTTGCGGGCGCGGAATAATTCGCCTTCTGGCGTACCGGCTTCCAGGTAGATAACATAAATACCGGGCTTCAACATTTGTCCATTATCGGTGCTTCCATCCCAATTTACAACGCGCTGACTGCCACCTTCAACACTTTCGAGCAAGGATGCCACGCGCCTGCCCGTGCGATCAAATACCCACAAATTTGCGTGGAGTCTGGGGGAGGGCACCCGATATGTAATGGTGACTTGATCGACAAAGGGATTGGGTTCAACCACCACGGATATCTTTGCTATGTCGTTAAACAGAACGCTATTTGCAGCCCCAGGAGTCGCACCTCGCGGATCCTGGCTACCGAGCCAGTTGTTCGGATCTTCCGCCACAGTGAGATCAATACGCTCCAGACTTATATCAGTCTGTTGTGCTGGATAAAATATGCTATCGACAAGTGTTGCTGTCGCATCGCGCAAAATGAGGCCATCGCCCCCATTATTTAGCCGGGGCCAACGGGTAAGCGACAAGATGGGAATATCAAGGCCGGGAAATTGCAGCCCAAGAGCATCTGCGTCTTCTGCGACGATCACATATCCTCCACCGTCAATGACTGCACTTGTTTCAAATTGTCCCGTTGTTCGCAAATCGGATAACGTCCACCCGGATAGATGAACCGCGTCTGGCGAACGGTTGTACAGCTCAACCCACTCTGGTCCATCGGCGGGCCGTGCCATCACCTCGTTGACCACCACCTGCGCGGAGACTTCCACAGTCAGCAAGGCCGTGCAACAAAACAGCACACAGGCTACTGCGTACATTTTGTTTTTCAAATTCTGTATTCTATCCATTATATCATCCCCAATCTTCGTCTAATAGTCCACTCAAATACCAGCAACCCCACCAGCACAAATAGTGGCCACTCATGTCCCCACAACCTGACTCGGTGGTGGGTGACAACAGGTTCGGGGGCCAGAACAAGCGAGTCGAGCGCGGCCTTTAGATCACTCGGTCTCACATACTGTCCGCCACTGCGCGCGGCAATATCGCTGAGCAGTTCAGCGCGCATGCGAACGGTTTCGTATTCCAGGCTGTATCTCCCTACCGTGAAACGACCCGTACCCGTGCCCAGATCACCATCATCGGCCCGTGCATGCACCTGAAGCTCGTAATCGCCTTGTGAAAAACGCCCCAAATTGCCAGCATATCGTCCGCCGCCCAAATCGCGCAGGATAACTTCCCGCACACCCAAACTGTCGTTGACCTGCGCCAGAACCCGCGCGCCAGAACGCGGCTGCAACAGGTGGTCAAAAACGCTTGCATGCACCGCGACCGCCTCACCGCTTCGATACGTGGGCTTTTCGGTCATAATTTTTAGGCGGGATACTTCGTCGCGCGTGACCAGCCAGCGCACCATATTTTTCCAGAATGCCCGTGCCACGGCATCGGTCTTGCCGTCGCCCCACATCATCAGTTCGTGACGCCAAAATGTTTGATAGGCCACAATCGCGGTTTTTCCCGCACCTACGCGACGAATCGCCAGCACTGGCATCGGTTTGCCATCGACGCGCTCGGTGGGATGATGAGCCAACACAGTCGCGTTGGCAACTGCGGTTCCCACGCGATTATAAGACAGAAGCGGCGGTAGTGCCTCCCAGGCATCGCGGTCGCCTAATGGATCGTCTGAGACGCGCAAAATGGGGTGGCGAGATTCGGGAAACGAAAGGGCAAAAGCGCGTTCTTGAAATGACGATCGCAAAAATCGCACGGGCAAAATATCGGCCAATGCCGAGCGTGCGTACCCTTCGTCAAAAGCGGCATCACCCCCAAGGGCCAATAGCCCTCCGCCCTTTTGCACAAAGGCGACAAGTGACTGCTCTGGCACACCTGTAAGCACTTCGTGGGGCACATTGATCAACGCGACAATATCGCGCTCGTCCAGTGTGCGCAGCGCGCGATGTATGTCTCTTTGCCATCCGGCCGTCATTGTGCGTACTATCACTTCAACTTCCAAATTGGCATCGTCTTGCAGCACGCGCCTCAAATAGCCCAAATCGGCACTTGGGCTACCCACAAGTATTAAAATTCGAACGCGGCTTTCGAGCACATCCGTGGAAACCACCACGCGATTGTTGCCCACTGTGCGCTCACCTGTCTGCGCCGCAATTTGTACCGAAAAAGCATGTCGCCCCGGTCGCTCGGGTCTGATCTCAAATTCGAGGGCCTGCTCGCCATCGGCCAGCGCAATGGTTTGGGAACTCACTTCACGATCATCCAAAAGCACCCGCACTTGCTCACGCACCCGTTCAAAACCGGAAGAAAGCACGCGCACTTGCATCACGAGCGACCTACCCACATAGCCCAATGGATCGATAACCGCCGATACAATGGATACATCTTTGGGCGCAATTGGGTTGCCCGTTCCCACAGCGAGTACTGGCACGCCCAGGCCGACCGCTGCCCGCTCGGGACGCCCGCCCAAATTTTGTCCACCATCTGAAATGAGCACCACAGCGGCAAGCCCTTCACCCATTGTACGCTCGCGCAACCCATCTAATGCACCTGCCAGATCTGTCGCTCGCCCAGCCCAGGTGGGTTCTTCTCCCTCATGCATGGGCGTCAAAACATCGGAAAACCGAAAAGGCGCCACCCGCGCGCGATCGCGCAGATTTTTGAGTGCGGGATCGGCCAGTACGGCTTTCGCAACTTCAAAACGCGCGGTATCGCTATCTGCAATTTTCATGCTTTCGCTGTCATCAATGAGCAGGGCGACTAAGGGCAAACGTTGCGTATGCAACGCCAGCGCGAGAATCGGTTCCATCAAAAGGCCAATTAGCAAAACAAGTGCTATGATGCGTACGCCCAACAATAATCGATGTATGCCTTTAAGGCGCGACTGATATACCAGAAAAGCGAGATAGATTCCGGCGCAGCCAACGAGTAATAGCAGCCAGCCATCGGAGGTGGAAAATTCAATATCGCGCAGCATTGTTACACCTGCCGCTCGCGCAGCCCCGGCAGTGGCAACCGCGGGGCCGCATTCAAATTACCTCCGGCAACTTCACCTCGCGCCAGCCGAAAAGCACCCGCGCTGGCAATCATCGCCGCATTGTCTGTACACAAAGGCGTGGGCGGATAAAACACACCCATACCGAGGTTAGAAGCACCGGCATCAAGTTGAGCCCGAAGTGCGCGATTGGCGGCTACCCCGCCCGAAAGCAACACCCGCTCTGCCCCTACTTTCTGCGCCGCTCTGAGTGTTTTATCCACCAGCACATCGACCACAGCTGCCTGAAAACTCGCCGCAATATTTGCTCGAGTAGCTTCAATATCCTCTACGGCGAGATCGCGAATCCGATAGAGTACAGACGTTTTTAAACCACTAAAACTAAAATCAAACCCCGGATCGTGTATCAACGCACGCGGAAAATCAAAGGCATCGGGATTCCCCTCTTCGGCAAGCATCGAGATGCGCGGTCCACCCATGGTGACCTCGCCCTCGCGCAATAGCCCCAGTATTTTAGCCACCTTATCAAATGCTTCACCCGCGGCATCGTCGCGCGTGCGCCCCCAGCGTTCGTAATTGCCCCACGCACAGACATAAATTAGTTCTGTATGCCCTCCCGAAGCCACCAGTGCCATAAAAGGCGGCACGAGGTCGGGATGCGCCATACTGCCTGCAAATAAATGGCCTTCGATGTGGTGTACACCCACAAGGGGCAGTCCCGAACCCAGTGCAAGCCCTTTCCCCACGGAAATGCCCACGAGAAGGCAGCCCACCAGGCCTGGGCCCTGCGTCACTGCAATGCCACCTAAATCGCCGAGTTCTAAATCGGCTTCTGAAAGTGCTTGATCGACGACGGGCAGGAGTGTCCGTATGTGGTTGCGAGACGCCAATTCGGGCACTACGCCACCGTAGAGACTGTGTTCTGTTTGGGACAAAATCGCGTTGGAATAGATACACCCATCAGCTACCACAGCAGCGGCAGTTTCATCGCAGGATGTTTCAATGCCCAAAATGGGCCGACCAGAAATGCTCATAATTATGTTGGCCGTTGGGAGAATGAGGGGAGTGTATCAACAGACGAAGGGGAAAAAGAAAGAAACCGGTGCCGCCCTTTTGTGGGATAAGATGAAACGGCAAACCGGTAAGGGGAAAAAACAACCATTTCGGCGAGGTGTTCCCCGCCGAAATGACAGCTCTACTTGTAGGACTCGGTAATATTCCGACCCGTGCTAATTTCACCGTTGTCAATCCGCAAATTGAATCCGCAATTGGGATTGTTGCATACCCATGCTTTATACATGATAGATGCCCCATCGCGCCCATAATCCGACAGCGGCAGCAAAATACCTGCGTCGCACTTCAAACACTGTGGAAATGCTTGCTCCATAAAACCCTCCTCTCCACCGGCGTCATTAAAAAATTCCGCCATGCACACAACCCTTTCGACCATAAGCAGGGCTGATTATGGCCAAGGGATAAATTTGAAGATAATGTAACAAACTTATGTATAAAGTCAACTTGTTTTATCCCATTTTCCCGTGCGCATCCTGCGCTAAAGCAATTGACAAGTGCATTTTACCGACTTATTTTGTTGCGTCTTTTCACCGCGTTTTTTACTCCCTTATTCTGGAGGATATATATGTCCACTGGTATTCGCAACTTTATCATTTTCGCCATCGCTATAATCGTCTCGTGGATCGTGGGAGCAAGTGTGCCTCCCACATGGACCGTTGAACAAATCACCTTAGACGTTCTTACAGACGACAGCGGGAATATATATTACACCTATAGAGGCAAACCCGCCTATTTCGATGCGGTGCCGCTTGAACAAGCGCAACTCAACCCCTCAAGAATACACGGATCCCGCGAAACGCCTCCCATCACAGAAGAATTTGTCTCATTTGTGGAAGATGGAGAAACAAAATATAAACAACTCCTTGCAAAACACCACTGGGGCTACTGGTCACTGTTGCCGGCGATAGTGGCCGTGCTCTTGTGCTGGCTTACCAAAGAACCCGTCACAGCTCTTTTGGGCGGTATTATTTCGGGCGCGCTTATTTTAACGCGATATGACTTTACAGGCGAGGTCTTAATCCCATCATTGGCGACTTCAAATGCTGCGAGTATCTTAGTGCTCTATTTGTGGCTCTTGGGAGGGCTTATGGGGATATGGTCGCGCACGGGTGCAGCGCAAGCTTTTGCCGAATTTATGACTGTGCGTTTTGTTCGCGGCCCCAAAAGTGCCAAGCTCGTCGCCTGGATGCTCGGTGTCATTTTCTTTCAGGGCGGCACTGTCAGTACGGTGCTGGTCGGCACGACTGTCAAACCCATTGCCGACAAGGAAAAAATCAGCCACGAAGAATTGGCGTATATCGTTGATTCGACTGCTTCACCGATTGCCTCACAACTCGCATTTAACGCCTGGCCCGGCTATGTTCAGGCCTTTATCTTTGTCGCTGGCGTCAGCTTTTTAGCCACTGAGGCGGATCGCCTTCTCTTCTTTTTTAAAAGTGTCCCGTTCTGCTTTTACGCCATTTTCGCCGTGCTGGGCACGTTCCTGCTCAGTATTGAAAAACCCCTCTTTTTGGGCAAGCAGCTCAAGGATGCTATGAATCGCTCTCGAGAGACGGGACAACTCGACGCCGACGATGCCGATCCTTTGAGTGCCAAAGAACTGCAGGGAAGCAATGTGCCCGAAGGTTACACGCCGCATGTTCTCGAATTTTTCCTGCCTCTGGGCGCGCTTATCGCCATTGCCATCGGGACTTTTATCACCAGCGGATCACCCAATGTGCAATGGGCTTTTGGCATCGCGCTACTCTTAGCCGTGGGCATGGCTCTGGCCAAGGGTATGTCGCTCAAAGACATTGTCGCAGGCTTTCAGAATGGCCTCAAAGGCGTGGTGCTTGGTTCGGTCATTCTCTTGCTCGCCATTACTATTGGCGGCATCAGCAAGGAAACGGGTGGCGGGATCTTTTTGGTCGAGCAACTCGGGGACAGTCTTCCATACTTCATTTTGCCGGTCTTGCTCCAACTTCTCACAATGGCGATCGCTTTTTCTACAGGTACGAGTTGGGGCACGTATGCGGTTGCTTTCCCACTGGCTATGCCACTGGCCTGGGCGGTTGCCACGGCAAATGGCCTGTCACACCCCGAACTTTTTATGACTCTGTGTTTTGCCGCTGTTATAGACGGTAGCGTTTACGGTGACCAGTGCTCGCCTATTTCGGATACCACTATTCTCAGTTCTATGTGTACGGGTTGTGACCTGATGGATCACGTCAAAACGCAAATCCCACAAGCCTCTATCGCCGCTGGTCTGGCTGCAATCTGCTGGACTGTCGTCGCTTTCTTCACCGCGTAATGGGATTCTCTATAATTCATTAAGCCAAAAGGAGACACACAATGCCTGTTGGAATGATTCTGTTTTTGACATTTATTGCGGCTCTGTTCATCATTGGGTTCATGGTTATCTCTTCGGAACACAAATCGGATTGAAACGCCAGCGATGAATCGCCTTTTTCACACCGCATTGCAAAAAGCAAAAAAAACCGCAGGACATTCTAAGTCCTGCGGTTCGCTTTTCTTTTTTTACTACTTTTATCTTGACACCAAGGCAGACGGGTCGCCCTCAATCCAGGCTTCACCCCCGTCTGTCCACACCTCTTTTTTCCAGATCGGTACGGTCTGCTTCAATCGATCAATCGCGTAGTGACACGCTTCCAAAGACGCCTTGCGATGCGGAGAAGAAATCGCGATTAACACGCTGATCTCCCCAATTTTTAACTGGCCTACGCGGTGCAATATTCCCACGCAATCCACCTCCCACTTGTCTTTTACTTCATCTCCAATTTCACGCATTTTCTTTTCGGCCATGTCTCTATACGCATCATAGACCAGATAGGAGGTTCCGCGCCCTTTTGTATTGTCTCGCACCACGCCCGCAAACGTGGTTACAGCGCCGTTCGAATCTGCCAGGACCGCATTGTACAACGCATCTGGTTTTATCTCATTGTCCTGGATTTTATACACATCGCCAGCCATGATAATTTCCTTCAAAGGTGAGACGTAAGATGTAAGACGTGAGACGACCATCCAACCACACCAGCTCTCAGCCCCTGCCTCTCCCTTCACCCACCACTCACAGGTGGGATAAATGCCACCTCATCGCCCTCTTGAAGTTCCGCATCCCGTTCCACATACGCCTGATTGACGGATACCATCAAACTCGGTGCCAGGTCTGTAAATCGCGCCTGTTCCGATGCGAGTTCTGAAATCAAATCCGTTACTGTCGCGCCATCTGTTAGTGTCATTTCCCGCTCACCAGTGCCAACCAAATCGCGACAAGATGCAAAAAAGAGTACTTTGATATTCAATTTCCACTCCACATAGATGGACACCACTAACACTAACCACTACTTCTTTTTTTAAGCCTTGGATTGTCCTGAATACCCACTTTGCGACCGCGTTTTGCAATGGGTTTGCCATCGATTTCTTTAATATCTGCTGTAAAATCAATCGGCGATGCGCCGCTAATCGCACTGCCTACGCCAAAACCGGCAATCGGACACTTCAGCCGCACAAATTTTGAGATTCGCTTGGGGGTTAGCCCGCCACTCACAAAAATCCCCACCTGGCCAAAGCCCGCACCATCCAATGCTCTGCGCACGCGCCAGACCAGATCGGGCGTGACCCCACCTAACTCCGAGGGTGTATCCAGGCGGACTCCCCACAATCGCCCGGCCATCGCACGCGCGACGCGTACGCTTTCTTCGGCTTCGTCGCGAAATGTATCCACCAGTACAATGCGTCGCACGGAATCGGGCATGTGGGTATCAAAAGCTCGGGCAGCGGCTACTGTATCGCCGTAAATCAACATCAAAGCGTGTGGCATTGTGCCCGATGCTTTTTGATCGGATAGGGTAGCGCCTGCCGGTGTTGCACAGCCAGCACATCCCCCGATCAATGCGGCGTATTCCATACGGTCTGATATGGCGGGATGGACATGCCGCGCGCCAAAACTGATCACGGGAATCTCACCTGCGGCTTTCACACAGGCACGCGTCGCAGTGGCCCAACCGCTGCCATGCGCGAGTGTGCCCAGCAACGCCGTTTCAAAAATTCCGATGGCGCAATAATCTGCGTGAAGGCGCAAAATCACTTCTTTGCGCGCCATTGGTGATCCTTCATCCAGCGACCAAATCTCTGCATCTTTGGGCAATGTCTGACGCAAAATGTCCAGGACCTCTCGGATGCCGCACAAGAGGCCATCGGCATTGGGAAATACCTCCATAACTACCGATGGGTTGCGGCTTTCGGCTTTGAGCACCGCGAGGGTATTTAGAAAATACTGATCTGCCCGGTTTCTGTCCAGGAATGGGATGTGCTGTATGTCATTCATATCGAAATATACGGAGCAGGTGAACTTCTACGACAATGAATGGACACCTATAATTTTTTTTTCATTGCATCCAAAAATGCCGACGGCACTTGCACTGTTCCCATCACGGCTTGACCGCGACCATCGCCGTGGCAATCTGATCCGCCCGTTGTGAGCAAGCCATAGTGATTTGCCATAGCCGAATAGCGACGTATATCCGCGTAGTCGTGTTTGATATGTATCACTTCTATACCGTCCAATCCCTGTTTGATCAGATCGGGAATCAGATCGTCTCGTCGATACAAAACGGGATGTGCCAGACTGGCCAATCCACCAGCCGCATGAATTATTTCTACCGCTTCACCCGGCGTCAACACAAATTTGGGTTGATACGCGGGTCTGCCATACCCCAGATATTTTTGGAATGCCTGATTGTGGGAAAACACAAACCCCTCTTCGACCAGCACATCCGCCACATGGGGCCGTCCGATAGCGGCACCGTCCGCTTTGAATAACACCTGCGCCATCGTGATCCTCACGCCCAGGCGATTGAGTCGGGCCACTATTTTTTCAGCGCGTTTGATCCGTGCGTCTTGAAATTGCTGCAAAAACGCCTGCAAATCCGAATTTTCAGGATCGACAAAATGGCCCAAAATGTGAACGTCTATGACCGCTTCCTGCGCGCTCAACTCGATGCCGGGAATTACTTCTACACCGATATCCCGACCGACATTCTGAGCCTCTTGCACGCCGGCAACCGAATCGTGATCCGTCAGGCTGATAGCCGATAACTCCAACGCGGCTGCCCGCTGAACAACCTGTGTTGGAGAGAAAGAGCCATCCGATTGCGTCGAATGCAGGTGTAAATCAATATAAGCGTCCATAGGAGAGTCAATTGTCGGTGGTCAAGGTTATGTACGTCAATCCCGGTGCCTGTTTCTTGCCTTCACGCTGTAGCTTACGCAATTGACTGCGCAACAAATTGCGCTTGATCGCGTTGAAATGTTCGAGGATCAGCACGCCATTGAGGTGGTCAATCTCGTGCTGAAGTGCTTTGGCAGCAATGCCATCCAGATCCATTTCAAATACACGGCCATTTCCATCGAGTGCACACACCCGCACCTGTGCCGGGCGTGTGACATCTCCGACAATTTCTGGCAGGCTCAAACATCCTTCTTCGCCAATACATTCACCTTCTGTCCATAAAATTTCCGGGTTGATAAATACCAGAGGATCCGACATGGGATCGCACGGACGTACATCCATTACCAGAAGTCGCCCTGTATAGCCCACCTGTTGTGCAGCGAGGCCAACGCCTTCGGCTTCATACATTGTTTCAAACATATCTTCAACAATTTTCCGCACTTCATCGGTCACATCTTGAACGGGCGTTGCTTTTTTTCGCAATGTTGGGCAACCGAATTTTTTGATTTCGAGTAAGGCCATATTTATCAGTTTAGCCCTTCGTCTCTATTTTTAATAATGCTTCATTCAAGCTGCCCGTGCGATAACCCTGAAGATCCAGGGTCACATAGCGATACCCAATATTCTTGAGTGTCTGGGCAACAGCCTCGTTTGTACCATCCTGAAAAAAACGCGTCAGATCTTCAGGCGGAACTTCAATGCGGGCAATATCCTCGTGATGCCTAACGCGCACTTGCTCAAATCCACGCGCTTTCAAAAATTGCTCGGCGCGATCAATTTTATGCAATGCGTCCTCTGTGACCTCTGTTCCATAGGGGATTCGAGAAGACAAACACGCCGATGCGGGCATGTCCCAGGTGGGCAAGTGCCATTGTTTTGACAATGTTCTGACGTCATCTTTGGTGAATCCCAATTCGACCATTGGCGCGCGAATACCCCGGGATTCAGCGGCTGCCATACCCGGGCGATAGTCGCCAACATCGTCGGCTATCGCGCCGTAAAGCAAATACTCGAACTGTCCTGCATAGTGTTCGATTACTTCGTCCAGCTTATCGGCCAGGGCGCTCTTGCAGTGAAAACACCGATTGGGATCGTTTTTGACATAATCGGGATTTTCCATCTCCCGGGTATAGACGACATCGAGTTGAATGCCAATTTGCTCGGTCAGTGCTTGCGCCTTCTCGAGTTCGCCAGACGCATAACTCGCGGAGACCGCAGTTACTGCCAGCGCTTGGTCGCCGAGAACCCGATGTGCCGCTGCCGCCAAAAACGCGCTGTCAACGCCACCCGAAAATGCCACTACCACACTGCCCATGTCTTTGAGCAAAGCATTCAGCCGTGTGAGTTTTTCTTCAAGTGTCATGTTTTTTACCCTCAAAGAGGTAAGAGGTGAGACGTAAAAGGTAAGACGTTCAGTTCACACTGGTAATGCATCTCACTTTTTACTTTTTAACCGCGCCAGGTACTACTACTGCATCCACCATTCCGTGCAATATTTTTTTGTCTGCTGGACAGACTGTCGCCTGTAAGCCCGAAAGGACTGCCTTGTTTTTAATGACAAAATAATAGGGCTGTAGTCGCACCCGACCTCTAAAGGTTTCGATTTGATCGGTTTCGTAATCGTAATACGACGCAGAAAAAGTCGCGCCATTGTGAAATTCCTGCATGATATGAGGCGTTTGCTCAAAAGCGCGTAGTGATTCATTGATCACGCCTTGCCAATCTTGTTCGGCCATGTCGTGCCCAATGGCCACGCCGCGACTGCCCCAGGCCATTTCAGAATATCCCGAGGGCTTGATGACCAGTTGCCGGTGTTTTTGGCCCAGGTGCCCCAGCGCACGCCAATCGGAAAAGGATTGACCATCAATTTCCAATCCCGCAATAACGCCATGGGGCGGCAAAGGCGCGGGATCTAAGATCCACGTTTTGGGAAAGGTTTGCTGCAAAAAGGCCACGGATTTTTTGCCCAGATGTTGATGCCAGAAATTTGATAGTAGGGGATGGTGAAATAATGCCATCATCATTTTTTCTTCGTGATACGCTTTTACGGGGGGCGTGATTTTGACGAGACCTTTGCGTACTGCGTATAAAACTAAATCGATTTGGGGCAGGTTCCGCAAATCGAATAGCTCAAAAAATCTGTATATCACGTCTAAGCGTCGGCGACCATGCGCCCCATCCACAAATAGCCCATCTTCGACAAAAGATATTTCTTCGGGGCCAATGACATAAGTTTCCAGGCCAGCGGTGTTCAACCGGTCGCCCAGGTACGCCATTTCGGGACGATAAGCCGATGCTTCTTCCGAGACCACTACGCCCAAAACAGGCGCGTTTGTGCCGGCAACGTCGCGGATCATCTGTGCAAATCCCGTGACCATCCCATTTGCGCCGCCCACAATCTGATCGCCGAGTTTGGCATATCGCTCGGCCAGGCTTGTCGTAAATCCAATTCCACCGGGTACGGAATCCAGTTCTGTCGCGATCATTCCCGCTCGCGTGGGTATCACATCGGGCCGAATCACGAAGGGTACATGGCTTTTGAATCGGCTCATTTGCCCAAATTTGATCACTTCTTCCGATTTGCCCTGGTCCAAATACTGCGCGACCCATGCGGGTTGAATACCCCTTATACTTTGTGAATACAATAGATTCAGTGCTTTGTAAAACTGGTAGAGATGCTGCCCCAGTGCCTCAAGGTGTGATAGAACCGGGGGCGGCAGCCACCATGGATCGGGCGATACGCGCCACGAACTGTTCGACTGCGGGTGCACCTCGCGCTGTACTTCGGTATATAAACCACCCCTGGGCGTCAGGTCGTCAATATAGCGTGCCCGTTCTCGGGCGTCCATCTCGTCAACGGATTTCTCCGTGTCACATATGCTCATAAAAATTCCTTTAATTGGCGTATTTGCATTTTCTAAGAGCCATTCCCTAAAATACAAAGAACAGGGAGTTCTGCAAGATGCGAAGCCCTGTTCTGTTAAAAGGATAAGTATGTGGGGGCTTATCCTTTGCGCTTTGATCGCAGATGCTCACTGATTAGGGTGCGCTCGGCCTCAGAGAGCAGTGGCGCATCATCTGCTTGTTCGGATGGAGGTTCTATCCCCACTTTGGTCTCATCTTGCACCAAGGGTTCTGCCGGTTCGAGAGGCGCGGATGATGGCGGCGGTTCTGACTCTACTTTGGGTGGTTCAACAGGCGATATATTGGATAGGGTGTCCAGGTGTATTTCTTCGGCGAGTTCGTCTTCCAGGTTCAATCTCGCGGTAACGGCGTTATAAATCGATTTGGCAGCTTCGACCCGGGCTTCTATCTGACGAATCGATTGGCGCAATTCGTCCACCATAGCCAGTGCGTCTTCAATTTCTTGACGCGCATAATCGAGGACTTGCTCATAAAGTATATCTGTGGAATCACCATCTGGAGCTGTCATAAAAATATCCTTAAAAATTTGTGAAAATCCGATGTGCAAACCCCGTAATTATAAGGCACACAATATAAGATAGCAAGATAAAATAGAGTTTGAGATGTGGATTAGCTATTGGGCTACTCAAAGATGATTCACCCCGTACCAAACTCCCGGAATCGGCAGGCAGGCGCGCAAGACCCCACCTGCACGTCCGCCGGCATCCAACATCGCGTTCTCAGTTTCTTCCAGGGTTCCAAAAATCAGTTGTGCCGCTGCACCGCGGCTTTCGGCCACTACGCGGTCGCCGCCGTAATAGATGTGATATTCATCACCGTCTTCCCGAAATACCAGCCCATGGGCGGCGTGTTCTCCGACGCGCTCGACAAAATAAGGACGCATTTTTTCGAGCAACTGTTCGAAATGAATGATCATCGCCGTGCCGGGTAGATTGGCAGGCTCACCTGCTAAACCGCGCGCTTCAAGCAGGCCGCGCAATACGGTGTCGAATCCCTTGACGTGCAATGATAGCCGGTTCAACTTTTCGATAAACTTGCCCAATGCGCCGACGATTGCAGACCGCTCACCTGCATAATCGAGCAAATATACTTGCCCTGCATCTCTCTCTCTCGCTTGCTGCATGACCCCAAAAGCAACGGGTTGATCGCCTCGATGGATCAGATAGGTTTTTGCCGGGCGGTTCTGCACCCATCCATCTATGCCAAAAGCGATGTCCGAAGGCGGGCGCAACCAGCGCACGGATTCGCGCCGATAAATGGCTCCAATCGTTTCGACATCCGATTTTGATGCCTGAGTTATCGTCCAGGCTGTATCGTCAAAATCGCCCGCTCGCTCACGCGCGATATGAAACATCCAATCTCGCCCTACATACCGACACCCATATCGGTGGTACATGTTGCGATAGCCCGATACCATGATATAATCCACGCCATCTTTGCGGCAGTGGCGCATGGTATCTCGCAAAAGCGCCGTAGCATGGCCCCTGCCCCGATGCGATTCACAAGTTGCCACCCCTCCCAGTGATGCCACGCGAAGTGTGCATCCCATAATGGATATGTTCCGCCGAATTGTGCCGATATGCGATACTACTTCGCCATTTTCCACGACCACGCGCAAATTGTTCGCATTATCGCCATTGAACGCGTGTGGCTGAATATCTGCCAGTCCCTCAAAAAACACGTTGTCGAGTAGCTGGCGTAAACACCCCATTTCATCGCGGCGCACGCTGCGAATCCCATTTTCCCATGACGATTCTGGTTCTCTGGGCATAAAGATCTCCGGTAAATCGATTGGAGAGAAAACAGCGATACGACATCTTATCCCTTCAAATATTTATCAAATATATCCAAACACATATGGCCACTAAATTCGTGAACCCCATCAAATCGGTCCTTCACCAACCGATCGCGTGCATCTGCCGCGCGATAGATTTTTGATAGGTGGCGAAAGGCTCGTTCAGCATCTGCAATCTGAAAGCCCGGATCGCGTTCACCCATCTCCACGACCAGAGGTCGTGGCGCGATCAAACCCGCAACATCGGGAATATCGCCGATTGCCATCAACCCCGGCATATATTGCGCGCCGCAGAAATTTGCTCTTCCGGGCATCGCACCTTCTCGCAATGTGCTGAGATACCCGCTGATACACGCGCATTTAATCCGCCGATCCAGAGCCGTCAAATAGGTCGTCATGGTGCCGCCAAACGACACCCCCAAGCACCCGATCCGTTTCTCATCCACTTCTCGGCGCGCTTGTAAGTAATCCAGTGTGCGAAACCCATCCCAGATCTGCAATGCCAAAAAGTGATACCCGCGATACCCTTCTGCCATGTAATTGACATTGCACTTATCGCGCGTTTGGCGCACCCAATCCTCGGGACTCATCCGCTCGCCAAACCCGCGCCAATCCGGCGCGACAACCACATAGCCCCGCCGCACGAATTGGATACCCAACTGCTTCTGATAATCCTCGTGTGGCTTTTCATCTGCGTCCAGGCCCACGAGTGAATTTTTTCCTATCCCATGACCGTGTGCTGCCAGAATCCCCGGGCGCTTTTCGCCGCGCTTCAATCCCTTTGGCACCAGTACAAATGCGGGTACGCTGGCAAACTGCTCTGTATCAAACGCGACCTTTTCGCGCACGTAATCCCCCATATCATCCCGGCGAATCACTTCTGCCCGAAGGGGCACGCGCTCTGGCATCGCTCCCAGATTTTTTATCAATCGCGCGCGAAATTTTCGACGCCACAGGCGCCAGTCATCTACAGTCTGTCCATCAAATGCCAACTCGGACTTTGTCGCCTGCATCCACGCAAAAACAGATTCATAAGGCGAGAAGAAGCGTTTGCGTCTGTCCATTGGTCTTTTCCTTTTTCAAGCCAAAATGCCCACTTCCCACAAAATACAGGCTATGGCAAATATCACATATACCAGCGATGCAATCACCATCATCGCGGTGCATCCTTTGCCTGGTCGGGCGGTTTTTGGCAAATAGCGATAATTGATGTAGAGCATGAGCGGCACGTAAATTGCCATGGCAAATCCGCCCATATAGGCCGCATTAAACAGAAAGCCCAATTCACTCACACCGTATTGTTCCATCACAAAAGTGATCACACATCCGGCCACAATCCATATTCCCGCGACGAGGAGATACCACCAACTCAGGTCTCGTTTTTGCGCGCCCTTAAAATTGGTATATACGATGTCTGCGATTGACCGCGCGACCCCATCTACGAGGGCGAGTTGTGTGCCAAATAGTGTTGCCAGCCCTACCAGGAGAAAGATCACGCGACCAATATCGCCCCAAATTTCGCCCAAAATAGCGGCTTCGTCCCAAATTAGCGTGCCGCCCGCGGGAACGATGCCCTGGGGATGCAGGACTGCGAGCGATCCAAAGATGAACAACAACATCGTAATGGAATTTAATCCCCAGAAGAACAACATCTGATCTTTTTTTATATAATCCCACCACGCCTTGAACCGCGCTGTGTTTTCTTCTGTTTCGTCAAATACAAATCCGGTTGATGAAATGGCTTCTGTGCGGCCCCGCAATGGATTTTGCATGATTGGCACATGCGCGCCCATGCCGATGTGTTTGTCGCGCAAGTAAAAGGTGTAAAACAAATTTGCTGTTCCCCCAGCGCCGGCAAACACGATGGCGATGAATAGCGCCTTCACCGACATATTTGGGTCTTTGTACCCTATGTTCGCGATTCCTTTGCCCAGGTCGATCCACGTTTCCGCCGTGCCCACGGCAAAAGCTACCATAATTAATCCTATGGTGACAATCGCGACCATCAGTTCAAGGGCTTTTTCCATTGAATTGTAAATGAGCTTGGGGCCAAACAATATCAGTGCGACGCCGATAAATGTAATCACGGTCCAAAATGTATCCGATCCCCATCCATGAGGACCAACCAGCAGTGCCTTGAGAGCCAATCCCGAGGCGCGTCCCCATCCCGGGGCGATCCAGGAGAATAATGTGATCAGAATAAATAGCGGTGCAAAACCGCGCCACACACGCGCAAATCCCGTATATACCGTTTCACCCGTGGCAATTGTCCATCGCCCGACCTCAAAGTTGATCCACATTTGCAAAAACACACCGAGTACCGCAGCCCAGATCATGCTCGCGCCGTATTCGGCGACTACAAGAGGCCACACAATGATCTCGCCCGCGCCGATGGATAGCCCGACCAGAATCGCACCCGGCCCCGCCATTTGCCAAAATCCAAATTTGCGCTCGGGCAGAACGGCTGTTTTGAAATTGTCCAATTTTTTGAGCATCTATTTCTCCGGTTAAGCCCGCAATGCCATCGGCGCCATTTTTTTAATGCCAAGTGTTTTGGCGACCCGGCGAGATAGCGATAGGTACGTCGTTAGCTTTCCGCCGAATATATTGAGCAATTGGGTTTGTCCGCGCGTGTGCAAATCCAGTTCGTATTCTCGCGAGAGTTCGGTTGCATCGCCTTTTTTTTCTACCAGAGGGCGAATGCCTACGCTAACATCTGTTATATCTGTGCGTTGAAGGCGATGGTCTGGCACCAGGTACGCATTGACTTCCCGGATCAAATAATCGATATCTTTCTCTTGAACCACCACATCATCTACCTGTCCAAGCTCTTCGCGCTCGGTCGTGCCGATCATTGTCTGATCGCGTTCTGGCTCGGGTAAGAGAAAAAAGACGCGCTTGCCTTCGGTTTGTAAAAACAGGGGGTGGGGGGTGAGTATTCCATCTACAAAAATATGAATGCCGCTCACTTTGCGAATCTGAAATCGCGATGGCAAGTGATAACGCGCTGTGACTTCGTCAATCCATGGTCCCGTTGCATTGATCAGGATGTGACTGCTGTATTTTTTTTTGTCTACTGATACCTCAAACCCGGTTTCATCCCAGGCCATGTGTTGCACGTCAACGCCTTCGCAAAATACGCATCCCAGTTCTTGCGCGTCTTCTGCCACGCGTTTTGTGAGTGCCAGATCATTTGTCATGCCGTCGTAATATCGCAGTACTGCCCGAATCCCATCTTGTTTTAATGCGGGAAATTCGCGTGCAAATCGCTTTCGAGATACGCGGCTCGACCGATATATATTGTGTCGTCCTGCCAGGGCGTCGTAGAGCTTGATACCCGTCCACAACCTCCAAACGGGACGCGGACTCGTGTGATAAATTGGCAGATAAAACGGTCGCATTGAGACCAGTTCGGGATAGCGTCCCAAAAGCTCCAGGCGATCACTCAAAGCCTCTCGCACCAGCCCAAATTTCCGCGTTTCCAAATAGCGCAATCCGCCGTGGATCAATCGCGACGATTTGGACGATGTGCCCTTGCCAATCGCGCCTTTATCCAGCACCAGCACCCGTTGCCCGCGCTCGGCGAGTTCACTCGCGATACCACATCCATTGATCCCTGCGCCCAATACAATTGCATCGTAAGTCATAGATTAGCTCTTAGTGGTCAAAAAATCCGGTACAATTTCATTTTGCAAGACCTGATCCAGCGTCTGTCGTTTCCGAATTAAGTGCAATGCGCCGTCTCTGTCCAATAATACTTCGGCTGCTTCGGGAAAGGAATTGTAATTTTTAGACGACATGCCCGCACAATACGCGCCCGCTCCGCCAATGACCACGGCGTCTCCCACTTTTGTTTTTGTCAATAGCCGGGGCTGCAAACCTTCGGGATCGTCGGGCGCAGGGGTTAGCACATCGCCGCTTTCACAACAATGTCCCACGACAATATATTCGTCAACTCCGCGTTTCTCTGCCTCGGCGGGCACCACGGAAATGGGGTGCTGCGCCCCGTACATGCTCGGTCTGATCAATTCGGTCATCCCGGTATCGATTTTGATAAATTTGTATCCGTCTTTCCCGGTATCCACCACATCAATCGCCGTTGCCACAATTGCGCCGGTATTTGCGACCAGATATGTCCCCGGTTCCACTTCTAAGCGCAATGCGCGTCCGGTTTTCCCCGCGGTCATTTCAAAGGCCTCGACCACATGTTGTCCGATTATCTGTAAATCCGTCGATACCTCACCCGGCATGCGTCCAACTTTGTACCCGCCTCCCAGACTCAATGTGGTCGCGTTTTCAAATCCAACGCAAATTTTCAATGACATCAATGCGACGCGTTCCCACACTTCGGGATCGCTGCCCGATCCGATATGCGTGTGCATAGTTGTCACCGTCAAATCGCGCTGTTTGCAAATTTCGTGTACGTCGGCGATATATTCATGCCAGATCCCAAAACTCGATGCAGGACCGCCCACATTGGTGCGCTTGCTGTGCCCAGATCCCATGCCGGGATTGATACGCACGGAAAGGGATCGTCCGGGGAACAGGTCGCCAAATATTCTCAATTGATTCAGGGAACACGCATTAAAGATCACACCTTGTTCGATCAGGTGTTTCAGATTTTTGGGTATCTGCTGTGCCGTAAGCATGATGTGAGGGCCAGGTACACCGGCCCACATGGCGCGCTCGGCCTCGTATCCACTGCTCGCGTCGATGTGCAATCCCTTTTGCGTTAAGATGCGAATTACGGTGCTGTTGGGCAATGCTTTCATCGCATAGCGCGCAGTAAGTCCAAAGGCATTGGGGAAGTTCAAAACTGCCTGAGCCTGTGCTTCCAGCGTGCGCTGGTCGTAAACATATACAGGGGAGCCAAATTCCGCTCGAATTGCTCGCACTTGATCGTCATTCAAAAATGCTGCCACAGATTCCTCGCTTTCACATTGTTTTTAGAATTCTTTTCTCGCGCAAAAGTAGCCTTCGGCAAGCGATAATCGCAGGCCACTGCGCCAGGTGCCTGTAAAACCATCGGCGGCAATTTCTCGCACTTCCAGTACTGTATAAGCCCCGTCGAAGAGCATGTCGTCTCGCCGATTGGCGTCTGCGCCAAAGCGCAACAATATGCGGCGTGCGCCGGTTTGGCTGCTTTCGAGTACGAGTACGCCCGGTGCTTGTGGGTCTTCACTGGCGGGGTTGCCGACCTCATAAGCACCAACTGCCCGGAGGTTCACATCTGTAAATCCGTACAATGGCGTCGCTGAATTGCCCAGCGAGTCGAGTTTCGATGGTTGCTGGCGCAGGGTGAGCCCGCCCTGCGCGGAACGGGCGTCGGTGCTGTTGACCACTTCCACAAGTGTTAGCCGGTAGTCGCCGGCTCTGTCTGATAGAGTCACGTTGGGGTGCAGATGGCCGGAAGCTGGCATGCAGGTGGGTGGCAGGCGTTTTACCTCTTTGCCGAAGTTATCGACAAAGATCAGAAAATCGGGGATCCCAATCTCGCCATCGCCATTCAGATCGTATTTTGACTCATACTTTTCTTGGCCCTCTTGAGCACCAAACGCGCTAACAAATAACAAAAAATCGGGAATACCCACAACTCCATTTCCGTCAAAGTCCGGGGAAGGGGGGCTGCTATTTTGAGAAAAAAGAGACCACGGGGCAAATAAGAGTATCAGGCTCAGCAAACTGACAGTGCCGAGCGCGAGCGGGAATATTTTAATGCGGTGTTTCATATTGGCATAATCCATGAAATGCGTCCGTGCGTAACATCAGTTACCCGCCGGCTGTAGATTCAGGATGATAGGCTCTGGCTCATCTGGTCCGGCGTCGGGATGCGTTATGATGGTACAGTTGATCGGTATCCGACCCTCATCCCCTCTTACGCTGGTAGAGGAAGAGGAAGTCGAAGGCAGGGTGTACGCGTCAGCCCGTGTGACATTGACGCGGTAGCCTATATCTGCCAGCGACTGGATCGTAATCGCGCTGAGTGGGTGTTTAGTAGCTTCGCCGATCCTGGGGGTCATGAGTTCGTTGTCGAACACAGACTCACGCCAGTGACTGTCCTGGCTGCCCGATCCCCCCCATGTGTTCTCCACTGGCACCTTTGTACCCGTGTAGCTCGAACCACCGGCATCATTGAAAGCCGCAATCGCGTTTGCACCTGAGAAATACGTGTCGGGCGCGGGAACAATGGGGTCGTCATTCTCGTCGAGGGACGGGTTCTGTAGCAGGTTGAGATCTTCCCACGATCCAAGGCCGAATCCCAGGGTGTGGCCTATCTCGTGTAGAATGAGGTCTGCCAGTTCTGTATTCGACATTGTGCCAAGGTCGTCCTGGTCAAGCTCTATTCCAGATGCAATTGGCAGAGAGGACGGAACGCGCCACAACTTCCGTCCCGCCTGTCCGAGGGTGCCTCCATCTCCATCAATTTCAACGATTTCCACATAGATCACCAGATCATCGACAACTTCGGGGGCGGAGGTTCCCGGATAAAGACTGTTCAAGAGATTGCGACCGCGACTGGACAAAGTATGGTTAGGGATATCGTCTGCGATGATCCTCTCCCAACGCTGGGCAGCGGTTTCAAATGCCGACTGATACCTCGAGGAGATACTGCCGACAAAGACGAGGTCGATATTGAAGGAAGGCGTTCCGATGGTCGTCGCTTCGGCAGTTGCGGAGCGAAGGCCCATTACGCTGTCGCCACAATCCGCGCCGAGGTATCCATAATCCGCCTCATAAGTGTTACCAGGCTCAAAAAAATTGGAGACTAAGCTCTGTAGCGTTACTGTACCCGAAAAATTCATAAAAAAGGTAGTTTCCCTATTCAAGTTATTGTATTATATTAGGTTATACGCATAACCATTGAACAATAAACTTGGGAGAAACTACCGTGAGCACACAAGATAATCATTGCAAGGTTCCTTTGGCAAGCATTTTCGGAAAACGTCTCGACCTCGCCTTTGATGGGGGTATTCTCACCAGCGATAGCGGTGCCTTATTGCTTCGAGAAGTGGAGGCCAAAACCGGCATTTTATCACGCATCATTGAGGCGATCAAAGACCGTCGGCATCCAAGTTATGTGGCTCACAGTGTGGCAGACCTGGTCAAACAGCGTGTGTTTCAGATCGCCTGCGGGTATGAAGATGCCAATGATTGTGATGCCTTGTGCAGCGATCCGGGTTTCAAGGCGGCGTGTGGTCGCTTGCCCTTGCAGGGGGAAGACTTGAGCAGTCAACCTACGATGAGCCGTTTTGAGAATCAGATGAGCAGAAGCGATTTGTATCGCATTGCGCGTGCCTTTGTCGATGCTTTTATTGCCTCGTATAAAAAGCCACCCCGGGCGATCATCTTAGATATAGATGATACACAGGATACGGTTTATGGGACGCAGCAGTTGGCTTTATTCAATGGCTATTTCAATGCTTACGCCTACCAGCCCTTGCATATTTATGAGGGGCAATCGGGTAAGCTAATCACGACGATTTTGCGTCCGGGTGTGCGTCCTGATGGCATACAGGTTGTCGCCATCGTGAAACGGTTGGTGGCCTATCTACGAGAGGCTTGGCCTCATGTGGCGATCTTTTTGCGAGGCGATGCTCACTTTTCTTCTCCACAAGTCCAGGACTTCTGTGAGACTCAGGGCCTCTATTTTATTGTCGGACAAACCGCCAATACCCGCCTCTTAGACTTGGCAAAGCCCTTGATGGAGAAGGCCAAAAGCCTTTATGCACACACCAACAAGCCCGTGCGACTTTTTACCTCATTTTATTACCAAGCCCAGACTTGGGCCTGTGCCAGACGCATCATCTGCAAAGCTGAAATCACCACCCGAGGCCAAAACACACGCTTTGTCGTGACCAACCTTGAAAGTTCAAGGGCCTCCTTTATCTACCAAAATGTCTATTGTGCTCGCGGACAGATGGAAAACTTCATTAAAAATCACAAAACCTTTCTCCACTCAGACCGCACATCCTGTCACGCATTTGGAGCCAATCAGTTCCGCCTCTTCCTCCATTCGGCTGCCTATGTCTTGTTGCACACCTTAGCGCACATCGGATTACAAGGCACAACGTGGATAAACGCACAGGTCAATACCCTCCAAAATCGCTTCCTTAAAGTCGCCGGACGCGTCTGTGAGTTGAAAACAAAGATCACCTTCCATCTGCCTATGTCATTTCCATTGCCACACCTTTTTGATAAAATCCTGTGCAATCTGGCAAAGGCGGTGCCATAACCCATCAACGGGGCAGGAATAGGGGTCTGTCCCATCACTTGCTGACTTTACAAATACACGGACTTATCCACAGACAGGACTGGCAAGGGACCGGTCTGTACTTTTGACACTGGCAGAGCCAGTCAGGGGACGATTTGGGCTGCTTGAACTCTATGAAGACGCCTATGACGGCAGACAAGATAGAAAGCACCCTCATTTTGATGCTTGGAACCGATGCCGCCTGACAAACAGCCCCAACCATTACAGTTCATGAATTAGTCGGGTGTAATAGCTTTGGGAGAATCTTCATCGTTTGTTTCGGTATAGCACCCTGTAGCCCACGGTTCGATAGACGTCTTTCGCCGGATTCTGATCTGATACGCCCGGGTTTCGTTGGCCGCGAAGTTATCGGTGAATCCAAAAGTGAAGAGGTTGCCGCTTATGCTCAGGGTGGGGGTCGATAAGGTCGGCGTCTGGATATTCGCATCGAAGGTTGTCGAGGCGGTCGCGCTCCAGGGGTCAGTCACCGTTACGGTAATCGTCGCAGTGCCTACGGATAGCGGATCGATCAGGACCTCGGCACCGATCACCTGCACGGTCGCGACAGTACTGTTGCCCGACGATGCCGTATATCGCAGGAGGTAATCGTCGGGATCGTCGAACGCGTCATCCACGGACACGACCTCGACAGCACCTCCCACTGGTATCGTCACATCGTCGATGCTGCTGGCTATCGGTGAGGCATTGGAAATCGTCGCCTCGGCTGAGGGAGACCACTCGCTCTCCCCTTCGTCGTTCTTCGCCCGCACCTGCACCTCATAGGTCGTGTTTTTATTCAATCTCGAGATCAGTACCGTCCAGTCCGGGTCCGAGTCCAGGGTGAGGCTTTTGAAGTCGCCGGTGTCCTTGACGCGATACTGAATTTCCCAGGCAGTGATGTCAGGACCCGTATTTGTCGGCGGGCTTCGATCAGGAGTTATCTGGATAGCTCGGAATACACTGCTGACAACAGTTAGTATCGGTGCTAGCGGCTGTCCCGGGGGTTCATCTATGTCATCTACGACGACGGTTATGGTCTGAGTCCTTGTTCGTTCACGGCTGCCCGTGCCGCTGGTCGCCGTGACCACGATGACATATCTGTTATTGCTCGCGGTGGTGGGTGGCCGCTCATAGTCTGGGGCGGTGACAAAGGTCAATACACCTCCACTCGTGATCGAGAATTGCGCCTGGGCAGCACCGCCGGTAATCTCATAGCCTGTGATGTAATCTCTCTCATCGGCATCTGTGGCGACCACTGTGCCGACCTCGGTTTCGTTTTCCTTTACGTCAAAGATATTGGCACTGGTGAAGACCGGCCGATTGTTGGTGCTGACATCCGTCTCTGAAATTGTCACGGTCACGTTTTCCGCGGTCACGCTCTGATAGTTTCCACCGCTTACCGCGTGGCTCAGCGTGACCGTGTCATCCGTGTTGTCTGTGTCGGCCTGCGTGGTGACGGTCACTGCTTGCGAAGTGTTCCAGGTATCCGCTGTGAACGTCAGGCTTGTTGAATTCACGGAAAGATCCGAATTTGTCGGCACGGTCACTGTGACGGTCACGTTGGCGGTCGGTTGCGAGGTCAAAACCACCGTGTACAGGTCGCTGTTGCCCTCCGGTATGGTCAATGCTGTCGGATATATTGTTACACCTGGTTCTCCTGCTATCACTTCCAGGGGCAAGTCGGTGGATTTAACGAGTGCGTAGCCGCTGTCGTTTGGAGGCAAGTCTGGCAATGTTCCGATGTCAGCGGTGACCGCAGCGGTGGTGCCGGTCGTGCGGGAGACTGTGAGGGTATTGCTTTGTATGCTGCCCTGAGATATTTCGATGCTGCTTGCGCCACCGTCAATGGTGCCGTTGACCACATTGAGTGGCAGGGTCATTGCAAAGGGCGCGCCAGTATGTGCCTTAGCTCTGAATATACCGCTGGTAACTGATTCCAACAAAATGGTAATGGGCAAGGGATCAACCGTGTTGCCCGATAGCTTAAGCGTTGTCAGCTCAGTCAGTCCGGAGAATATGCCATCGGGCAGACTGCTGAGTTGGTTTTCGTCCAGGTGGAGCGTTGTCAGCGCAGTGAGGCCAGAAAATATGTTCGTGTCCAGGCTGCTGAGGCTGTTGTTGTCCAGGTAGAGTTCTTTCAGTGCTGACAGATTGGAGAAGATATTCGCGTCCAGACTACTGAGTTTGTGACCAGATTGTTGGTCGTAAAGATAAAGCTCTTGAAGTGATGATAGTCCGGAAAAGAGATTTGCCGGCAGGCTGCTGAGTTGGTTCTCGTCCAGGCGGAGCACTTCAAGTGCTGTCAAGCTGGAAAATACACCCGTCGGTAAGGAGGTTGATTGCAGATCGTTTCCGTAAAGCCAAAGTGTTTTCAGTGCTGTCAGACTCGAAAACGTGTTTGCATTCAGGCTGCTGAGGTCGTTCTCCTCCAGGTAGAGCGTTGTCAGTGCCGATAGGTTGGAAAATATATTCGCCGGTAGACTGCTGAGGTCGTTTCTATCCAGGTGGAGTTCTTCCAGTGCCGTCAGGTTGGAAAATATATTCGTATCCAGGCTGCTGAGATCATTGCTATACAGGTGGAGTTCTTTCAGTGCTGACAGGTTGGAAAATATATTCGCATCCAGACTGCTGAGTTCGTTGCTGTACAGGTAGAGTTCTTCCAGTGCTGTCAAGCCGGAGAAGATATTTGCATCTAGGCTGCTGAGTTTGTTACTGGATAGAGAAAGTGCTTCCAGTGCTGTCAAGCCGGAGAAGACATTCTCATCCAGACTGCTGAGTTCATTCTCCCTAAGAGAGAGTTCTTTCAGTGCCGATAGATTGGAAAAGATATTCGCATTTAGGCTACTGAGTTTGTTACTGGACAGGTAGAGTTCTTCCAGTGCCGACAGGTCGGAGAAGATATTCGCCGGTAGGCTGCTGAGATTGTTGTCTCTCAGAGAGAGTCCCTTCAGATTCGTCATCCCGGAAAAGTCGTTGGCTTTCAGCGTCGAGATGTTTTCAGAAGCCAGAGAAAAGAGGGTGATTGCGGATAGATGGTCCGTTGTAACATCACCGCAAGTGCTTACAGGAAATGCTGCTACAATCGCGTCGCGCACCTGTGTGGTGCGGCTGCAGACATTGACAGTCGGGTCCTGAGTTCGGTTTGCCACCCTCAGGTTTGTAAGGGCGATGGCCGGGTTTCGCGCCTGGTCGCGGATCGGGTTTGTTCCAGGTGTGTAGGACAGTCTTACCGTCTGGCCCGATGTTACGGCAGAGGCGAGGGTGAGTTCCACTTCGCTACTGGACATCGTAACCGTAGAGACGTCCCTCGCCGTGCCATCTACGGTAACCGCGAAGTCGCCGGTCGCCGGTCTCGAATTGCTGTCGATTACCTCTTCGTAGTTCAGTGTCAACTCGTCGCCCTTTACTTCTGCTTCGGTGAGTGCTGGGGCGACGCCATCGACTTTGTGGCTGGACTGATTGTTGCGCGCTGTGTGTACCAGGTCCGCGTTTATGGCAGTACCATCTCTCCGGATGCGCCCACCGTTGAGCTTGAGGCCATTGGCGTTGATGCTTGCGCCATCGGTGTCACTGTCGGTGTTCTGCACGGTGTATTGGAAGAGGAGTTGGGTCGTGGTCGAGCCGCTTTGATAGTCGGCCTGACGCACAGTAGAGCCAATGGTCAGGTCGATCTGCGGCGTGTCGGTGACGCTTACCGCTTCGTTGAAGGTTACAGTTATATCAATTACATCATTCAATTTGTAGGTGTTGTTCTGTCCCAAAGTCGGTGTAGAAGTGAACGCGACACTCGATACTGTCGGCGCAGTGAGCGTGGTTCCGCTGCCCGAATTGGACCACAAACCATTTCCTTCGTCATTCTTGGCTTGTACCTGGATCTGGTAAGTTCTACCCGAGCGCAAGCCGGTGATCGTGCGGGGCACGGTCAGGCTACTGTCGGACCAAACAGTGAAGGCTCCGCTGCTGCCTATGCGGTATTGCACAGGGTAGTTCGTGATGTCGGGACCGGTATTGGTCGGTGCCGTCCAGGTCACGGTCAGGCTATTTTCTGTTTCGTTACTCACTGTGGGCTGGTCGGGTTTGCCCGGCGGTTCGTCGTCGTCTTCTACAGTGACAGTTATTTCTTGTGTTATCGTTCGTTCCCGGGTGTCTGTGCCGCCAGTCGCTGTGACCTCCACGATGTATTCGTTGTTGCTGTTAGCGTCCGTGGGATCCTCGAAGTCGGGGTCATCTTTGAAGTGCAACTGATTCGTGTTGGTGATCTCAAACTCGTTCTGGTCAGTTCCGCCAGTGACTTCGTAGCCTGTGATGCTGTCGGGTCTGTCGATATCATCGGCAACCATCCTGCCGACGAACGGATCATTTTCTTTTGCCATGAAGGCATCATCACTGGTGAAATGGGGGAGTTCGTTCTCGTCGGTGACGGTGACGGTGATCGTCTGTGCTGCGGTCATTGCGCGACCACCCGTACCGCCGGTCACCGTGACTACCACGATGTATGAGTTATTCCTTCCACTGTCTGTGGGATTCTCGAAGTTGGGGGCATCCTTGAAGGTCAACGCGCCTCCGCTATTGATCTCGAGCAGGTCACGGTCACTGCCGCTGGTTATGGTATAGTCAGTGATGCTATCCCCGCTATCGACATCCTCGGCATCCACCTGGCCAGCGAACAGGGTGTTTTCCGCGACTTCAAAGGCAGCGTCACTGGTAAATGTGGGGGCTTCGTTGATGTCGGTCAGGTCGATGAATACGGGGATGGTGCGCTCACCGCTATGCCCATCGGTTGCTTTCACATCCACAGAATAGCTGGATTTTGTCTCATAGTCGTAGGTTTCCCCCGATTTGGTGCGAAGCTGACCGCTACGGGTGTTGAAGGTGAAGGCATCTGCGTCTGTTCCTTCGAGGCCATAGGCCAGCGTGGTGTTCTCGGGATCGGTCGCACTGATTGGATCGCCGATGTTCTGGATACCTCTGGTGTTTTCATTTAGGTTGCGCGTGGCACTACTCCCATCGGTGAACTCCGGTAGCTCATTGGGACTCGTGCTTCCCGTGCCTGACTCGGACCAGTCACTCGTGCCTTCGGCGTTGCGTGCGCGCACTTGCACCTGATAACTCGTGCTGGGTTTCCGACCGGTGATGGTCGCGGTGCGTTCCGCGCTGTTGTGTGTCCAGGAGATGAAGTTGCCGCTGTCACCTTCGCGGTATTGCACATCGTAGTCGTTGATGTCGGGACCGGTGTTGGCTGGCTCGTTCCAGGTCACAGTCAGACTAAGGGAAGATGCCGCTGAGACACTGGGGGAGGCCGGAGTTTCGGGCGGTTCCCGTTGGTCTATCAGGTTGATGGTCACTTCAATGGTGTTGCTGCCGCCCTGACCGTCTTCTACGCGCATGTTTACTTTATAGCTGGGCTTTTCTTCGTAGTCGTAGGTAAGGCCCGATTGGGTCTGTAGTTGGCCGTCGTTTGTGTCAATGGCGAAACTCGTGGCGTCTGTGCCTTCAAGGCGGTAGGTCGGTGTGCCTCCGTCAGAGTCGGTGGCGGTTACTGGGTTGCCAATGTCCTGCGTGCCGGTCGTGTTCTCTGCGATGCTGCGCGTGGTGCGAGAACCCTCGTTGAATGTGGGTGCCCGATTGGTGGTGGTTCTCGTATCTGCTGATTGTGACCAAAGACTTTCGCCTTCAGGGCTGCGCGCCAGCACTTGTATTTCGTAGCGGGCGTTGGTCGTCAAGCCGGTGATGGTCGTGCTCGTACCGGGACCGGTATGCGGCCAGTCGGTAAACGCACCGCCGTTCTCGCTGTATTGCACGTCGTAGTCGTTGATGTTGGGACCGGTGTTGACCGGGACCGTCCAACGGATGGATAGGCTATTTAGCGTTGAGGCCGTGACAGTCGGCTGGTCTGGTCTTTCTGGTCTTTCGTTATCGTCATCGGTTATGTCAATGGTCACGGTGATGGTCGCCCGCCCTGTTCATCTCGCGCTTCCACCCGCACCGAATAGCGATTTTTCACTTCATAGTTGTAATCCACGCCGGTCTGTGTGCGAAGCTGACCGTTGTCTGAGTCGATGGTGAATTGCTGCGTATCGCCACCTGCAAGTCGGTAGCTCACGGTGGTGCCTTCAGGGTCGGTGGCGGTTATTGGGTTGCCGATGTCCTGGATGCCTGTCGTGTTCTCGGCGAGGCTACGCGAAGTGCTCGAGCCGTCGTCGAAGGTCGGGGGCTTATTACTCGGCGGCGGAGGTGGCGGAGGTGGCGGAGGTGGCGGAGGAGGGGGAGGGGGCGTCGTACCACCACCGCCACCACCACCTCCTGGAAATACTGGCCCCGCTGCCGGTATCACCGGGATGCCTAAAACGGGCGAGGACCACGCACTCATGCCCCCATCGACGAGCGTGCGCACGCTTACCAAATACGCCTGACCGTTGAGCAGTCCCGTGATGATCAGGCTATCCAACTGACTGCTGACTTTCTGAATACCTTTCCATTCTTCGCTATCTTCTCGTGGTGGATCGAATGGGTCTGGACGCTCCCGATAACCCACTTCATACCCAGTGACAGGGGGCTTGCCCTCCTCATCTAACACGGCATCCCAGCGCACGATCAATTTGCTATCGTCCTCTTTTACCGCCACATTTGAGGGCACAGTGCCAGTCAGTTCGTCGATGTCAGTGATGGCGATGGTCACAACAAGACTGGACCTGCCACCCTCATCGTCGCTGACGATCACGATGACGGAGTAGCTACTCTTTTGCTCAAAGTCATACTTTCCTTTGGTCTGAATTTGCCCTGTGCTCGGGCCAATAGCAAAGCTATCAGCATCTGCTCCACTGAGGCGATAGGTGAGGGTATTACCATCGCCATCAGTCGCAGAGATGGGGTCGCCTATGGGCTGTCCAGACGGGGTGTTTTCATCTACTGAGCGCGTTACGGGAGGCGTTGAGGCGAAGACCGGCACGCGGTTTACCTCTTTGCCAAAGCTATCGACAAAGGCCAGAAAATCGGGAATCCCAATCTCGCCATTTCCGTCCAGGTCATATTTTGCCTCATACTGCTCCTGGCCTTCCTTTGATCCGAACACATCGACAAAGAGCAAAAAGTCGGGAATACCAATCGTCCCACTGTTGTCAAAATCTGGAGAAGATGCCGCGGAAAGTATGGCAACGCTGAGGGACAAGGACACTGTCTCGAGTTGTTCATCCCGGATAAGTTCCGCACGCACCACTCGTATGTCTGTTTCTGAAAACGCATCGGCCGTGCGAAAATGAATTGTGCCGATTAGCCCCGCGTTCACTGTTGCTACGCCATCTGACGCAATGTTGATCTGGCCGGAACTTGCTTCCTGTTCAACAGAAGTCTGGGTATTGGGCAAGATGTCGCCAGCATCGAAGCCTTCGTAGGCAACCTGGGTGGGATCAAATCCAAAGCGCAGGGAAATATCACTTGCCCCCTGAATATCTGTGCCGAAGATTTGAATGGAAACAGTGCGATTGGGAAATACATCGAGAGAGGATACTGCCTGGTCGCCGTCAGAACTATCCAAATCCAGAGAAATGGAAAAGCTGCTGGTCTGGGTGGATAGCGACCAGGGGAATAGCAAGAGCAGAAGGCTTAGCAAACTGACGGTGCTGAGCGCGAGAGGGGAAAATTTAACACGGAAGGAAGTCATATTTTTATGGTGCGGACGGGGGGACTCGAACCCCCACGGGTTTTACCCCACCAGATCCTAAATCTGGCGTGTCTGCCAATTCCACCACGTCCGCCCGCAGTCGCTTCAAAACTGTGCGACTGATAATGTGTCAAGGGGTTAAAAAATATAGGTTTCTTCAAAATGTATCAAGAATAAAACGGAACGATTGAGGTATTTTATTGTTTGTAGGGGACATGAAGCAAAACATTGACCTGCGGATTCCGCTGTGGGACCTCTGTTGACTTTTCCTAATCCCGAATTTACGTTTGTACTCCACAAAATCCACAACACACTTTAAAATTATGAATACTTGTGATAAAACACAAGCCGTGTGGCTCGTTTTGTTCCTGTTATTTGCGATTACGCCGGGATGGTGCCAACCCGTTTTGCCGCAAAAAGCCGCTGGCGATTCCATAGCATTTGACGCCGACGAGGTCGTTTATCACGTGCAGACCAGGCGCGTCGAATTGATCGGCAATGCCACTTTGCGCTATCGCGATTTACAACTCAAAGCGGGTCATATTACGTACGATCAAAACACCCGGCGTGTTACGGCACACGCATTGCCCGATTCAACCGGGGCAAAAACCGTTGGACCGCCTCAATTTACCCGCGGCAGCGAGAAAATTTCGGGTGAGCACATGGTTTACGATCTCGATACAGAACGCGGCAGTGTGCGAGAGGGGCGCGCGTCACATCAGCGGAAACACTATCGCGGTGCCCGCATTGCACTCGACGGTCAAGAAGCACTCAATGCCTTGAATCTCTCTTTGAGCACTTGTAATCGCGACCATGTACACTACGATTTTTTGTGCAAAAACGTGCGTATTTTGCAAGACGACAAAGCGATTGGGCGGTCTGTCACTTTTCGCATTGGCCCGATTCCCGTTTTCTGGGTTCCCTTTTTCGTTTTTCCCGTCAAGCGCGGGCGGCAATCGGGTCTGCTCACTCCGGGCGTGGGTAGCAATAGCCGCGATGGCATTTTTGTTCACAATTTGGGATATTATTTCGCACCGAGTGAATACTGGGACGCCACGGTTAAGAGCACTTTGCGCGAGCGCGGTGGATTTTTGCTCGAATCGCGATTTGCCTATGCCAGACGCAATCGGTTCAGCGGCTCAATGGATATCGGATACGACCACGATACCTCAGAGGCAAACGCCGCCCACAATTGGCGCGTCAATTTACAACACCAGCAACGCATCAACGCCACGACCAATATCAGGGGGAGCGGACAGTTTTCCACCAGTACCAATTTTGACCGACGCAATAGCAATAATCTCTATCGCTATCTCAATCGGCAATTGAGATCCAGTTTTTCTTTTGATAAACGCTGGACAGAATCCGGGCGCAGCATTGACGGCAGCTTGACGTATTACCGAGACTTGAGAACAAAAAATAATAGTTTTCAGGGCTTTCCCCGCCTCAGCTTTCGACAACCCAGGCGCCGCATATTTGGCGGCAATGAACCCACATCTGTTACGAGACCGTGGTATCGCGCCTTTTACTACGGTTTTTCGAACACCCTGTCCAACAATTTTGCACGCAACCTCGACCCGGTACCCAATACAGAGCGCGTTTCTCTTCAAAATCGCGTCACCGTCAACAGCCAACACCGTCCCATGGGCTGGCTCGATTTCACGCCGGGTTTTAATTTTAGCGAAGAATTTATATATAGCGATACCGATTCGACAACTCGACGCACGTCTTATAATGCGGCGCTGACTTCAGGTACGACTTTATACGGCATCTTCCAACCGCAAATCGGTCGGTTGCGCGGCATTCGGCATCGCTTTCAGCCCCGGATCAATTTCAATTACAACCAATCGGGAAGTATCTTTCAGGGGACCATGGGGTTTGGGGGAAATCGCAGATGGGACGATGCCAGACGCAGCATAAATTTTAATATCGGCAATACTTTTGAACTCAAAACTCAGCGCGACGATGATGTGCGTCGCTTTACTCTGGCGACTCTCAATCTGTCAACGGGATACGATTTTGACTCGCCGAGACAAAAATGGCGTCCGCTTCGCACCAGCGCGTCTCTCAAACCCGATCGCCGCGTGGATGTTCGCATTGCGATGACCCATACGCTCTATGACAGTACAGGCCAGCGATCGCTTTTGCATCCGCGCATGCAGAACCTGACTATTACCTCCAATTTTCGTTTTTCTGGCGGTCAAGTTGAACGAGGCAATACGACTATCCAGTCCGCTTTTTCTGATGGCTATGATGGTGGATATGGTGGTGGATACAGCGGTGGATATGGCGCAGATTTTGGCTTTGAACGCGATCTGTACAGCGATTTCGGCGGTGCCAGCCAACCGTGGCGATTCAATCTCTCTCACCACATTTCCATGCGGCGGTTCGGCAATACAACGAGCAAAACATCCTGGATCAAAGCAGATGTTGGCATCAATCCTCGCCAATTCATAAGAATTGACTATTCGATCAATATCGATGTTCTGCCCGATGCCAAAATCTCGGCGCAAAGCCTATCGCTTTACCGCGATCTCCACTGTTGGGAAGCGCGGTTTTCATGGTATCCCGCAGGTTTCAATAAGGGCTTCTTTTTTAAGATCAATATCAAAGATATTCCGCAAATAAAATTTGAGCACCGCCGCGGGGGGTTTGGAATATGAAGGCCGTGAGAGGTGAAATGAAAGAGGTAAGTACCCTAACCTTCCTCCCACGTTTTACCTTTCACATCTTTCACCTTGCACACATGTCGTAAATGCCTTATAAATGATACATGCATTTCTATCAATGGAGGGTAGCGTGCGAGCATTGATTCAGCGGGCATGCAGAGCAACGGTTCGCGTTGAAGAACAAGTCGTTGGGCAAATTGATCGCGGTCTTTTGATTTTGCTGGGTATTAGCGATACCGATGGTCTTTCGGATATGGAATATGTTGCCGAGAAATGTGTAAATTTGAGAATTTTTGAAGACAATCAGGGCAAAATGAACAGATCTCTACTCGACACGGGTGGGCAGGCACTGGTGGTTTCGCAATTTACCCTGCACGCCGACACCCGCAAAGGCCGCCGTCCGAGTTTTAATCGGGCTGCTCCACCAGATATTGCCAAATCCATGTACGAGCAATTTGTCCAGCGCCTCCGCACCTTTGGCATTCACACTGAAACCGGCGTTTTTGGTGCGTATATGCAGGTTGAAATTCACAACACTGGCCCCGTTACATTGATGATTGACTCAGAGATATGAAGAAACTGATTCTCGCTTCTGCCTCACCCAGGCGTGCGAGTTTATTGCGCTTGTTGGATATTCCGTTTGAGATCGCGCCGAGCAATGCCAATGAGGCTCTGGATACCATCTTGCCACCTGCCGAACACGTGCGGGAAATCGCACAGCGCAAAACAAAGGCTGTTGTCCATCGTTTTGACCACGCGCTCGTTTTGGGAGCCGATACAGTTGTGGCATTGGAAGATGCGATTTTCGAAAAACCGAATGACGCCAAACACGCCGCAGACATGCTGGCGCAACTTTCGGGAAAAACCCATCAGGTCTATACAGGGCTGGCTCTCACAGATACAGAAACCGGACGGACCCTCACAGAAGTTGCAACTACCCACGTCACCATGCGCGTGCTCTCATCGGAGGATATTGCACGCTATGTCGCCACTGGGGATTCTATGGACAAAGCCGGTGCTTACGGCGCGCAGGGGAGCGCCTCTGCATTTATACAATCTATATCCGGTTGCTTCTACAATGTGGTGGGTTTGCCGCTTGCGTGCTTTTGGAGCCTTTATCACCGTCTGGCCGGGCAATCGCTCTGGGCGATCATACCCGAAAATAGGGACGCGACAAATATTTAACAATACAACGGGAAATACAACCATCCATGTCAGATCAAAAACAAGAAATCGCTGAGTTACTCAAAGTGCAGCGCGAGAATTTGGGTCTGAGTATCGGCGATATTTACGAATACACGCGGATCAATCCCGAGTTTATCAAGGTGCTTGAAGCGGGCCAATTCGATTTATTGCCCATAGCTTATGCGCGTTTATTTCTTAAAACTTATGCACAAGCACTCAACCTCAATGTTCGGAACATCCTTGTTCTTTTTGAAAAAAGCGTTGCGTTGCCGCGCGAGCGGGTTATAGTACAGTCCCCTCCAGAACGCGGGATAGACCGCAGCAAAATATTTATCTCATTGCTCGCATTCGCGATGATTGCAGTGGTGATCATCATTCTCAATTTGCGTGAGGAAACACCGCTCACAGCCCCCCTCGATACAACCACATCACCTCTTCCAATACCAGATAGCACGGAATCTGTTATCTCAACCGAACAAATAAGCATTTCCGAAGAGGAGATGCCGCCTGAAATGCAGGATAGCGCGAAATCCGTACAAGAGATGCAACTGCGAGACAGCACAGAATTTATTATGCCTTCCTCCTTGGGTACTCGCACTTCGGGAGACACGGGTATTGTGGCGGAGACGCCAACTTCCCAAACAGCGCCCGTTGTGCTCTCCACATATAATTTGCCTATTCCCGGCGTCATTGCCGAAGGAGAAATCATGACCCTTTCTGGTGTCGCAAGAGAAAACGCGCATCTATCCATTACTGCCGATGGCCGTGGGGTTTTTGCTGGTGTGCTTCCTATGGGACAGCAGCAACGCTGGCTGGCACATGACCGCTTTCAAGTGGAGATACAGCGTGCCGGCTCGACTTTGCTTTCACTGCAGAACCAATCTCTCGAATTTGCCAGCCCACCCGATCGCGGCCTTCGCCTGACTATTTTTCGCACCCTCATCAAAGTTGAAGAACTCGGCGACACGCCTTCTGGCTCGCAGACAGGCCGATAGTTTCTATGGCGCATCCTTTCGCACAAATCGTTCCCCTGGGCGCATCCCTCGATACATTCACCTACCGCATTCCCGACGATCTCCAGGACGATCTGCAAACGGGCTGCCGCGTTCTCGTTCCTTTTGGAGAACGCTGGGTCACGGGTATTGTGGTCGGCTTTTGCGAAACGTGCGATCTGCCCTCCAATCGCGTCAAGACCATTGCCCAAATCCTCGATTCTTATCCGCTTGTGATACCGCCGATGCTCGAATTGTGCAAGTGGATGGCATGGTATTATCTGTGCAGTCTCTCGGAAGTCCTTTCTGCGGCTCTTCCATCGGGCATTCACCTGGATAGTGGGCAGCATTTTGCCCTTGAAAAAAACTTTGATGCCGCGATCAGTCGCATGCTTTCCCCACGCCAGCGCGAGGTCGTCGCCGCTTTGCGCGAACTTGGCGCGGCTTCTGTGCGACAACTTCAAAAACGACTTGGAAAACAGGGCGTACAGCCCGCGATATACGGCCTGTTGAGGCGGGGTGTTCTGGTCGCGTTTCAAAAGATGTCAGCACCAAGAGTGAAAACCAAAACCCAGCGCGCGGTGGCACTTGTGCCCAATGATCCGCGCTGGTTTGATCTGGAATTGCCTATACTTGAAAAACGCGCCCCTCGCCAGGCGCAGTGCATTCGCCGCCTGCGTTCAGAAAATCGCCCCTTGTTGGCCGCACAATTGTCTGCAGAAGGGATTTCATCGGGCGTACTGAGAGAATTGGTCAAGCGCAATTTGATATGTTTTCTTGATCGCGAAGTGGTGCGCGACCCCTACGCCGATGCCGACCTTCCCCCGCCTGAGGATGTAACGCTTACGCCCCATCAAGCGCGTGCCATCCAGACGATTAGACAAAGTATTGATGAAAATGCTTTTCGGGTTCACCTTTTGCGCGGGGTGACGGGTAGTGGCAAGACACTGGTCTATATTCGGGCTGTGGCACACGCGCTCGCATTGGGAAAAGGTGCGATTGTTCTGGTGCCGGAAATTACCCTGACGCCACAAACCGTCCGCCACTTTCGCGTCCATTTTGGCGATCGCGTCGCGGTTTTGCACAGTGCATTGTCCCCTGGAGAACGCTACGATGCCTGGCGCGAGGTTCGCAGGGGAAAACGCGCCGTTGTTATTGGTGCGCGCTCAGCTATTTTTGCACCTGTCGAAAATCTGGGTCTTATCATCATTGACGAAGAACACGATGGTTCGTACAAACAAGACGATCCCGCACCTCGCTACAACGCGCGGGATGTCGCTGTGATGCGCGCTCATCTACAAAATCTACCCATTGTGCTGGGATCGGCAACTCCTTCTCTGGAATCGCATCACAATGCACAGACGCAAAAATTCAACTCTCTCATATTGCCAGAGCGCATCGATAATCGCCCATTGCCCACTGTCACACTTGTGGATATGCGGCACGAAGGCGGTAGCTTGTTTTCCCGTCCATTGCGGGAGAAAATACGCGAGCGCATTCAAAAAGGTCAACGCACCATTTTGCTTCAAAACCGACGCGGGTACGCGCCTGCAGTTCAATGCGCCGATTGCGGGGAAAGTATCCAGTGCAGTCACTGCCAGGTTACTCTGACCTATCACGCAAACCGACGCCTGATGCTCTGTCATTATTGCGGTTATACCGAGCCATCGCCCGCGACCTGTCCGTCGTGTCACAGCAGCAATTTTCTTATGCTCGGCGTGGGGACACAGCGCGTTGAAGAGACTCTTGAAGCACAATTTCCCGGTGTGCGCGTTTTGCGAATGGATATGGATACCACGAGCCGTAAGGGCGCTCATGGCCGCATACTCGATCGGTTTTCCCAAGGCGAAGCCGATATCTTGCTCGGTACGCAGATGATTGCCAAAGGACTCGATTTTCCCGGCGTGACGCTCGTCGGTGTCATCTCTGCGGATACGAGTATTCACCTGCCGGATTTTCGCGCTAGCGAAAGTACGTTCCAATTGCTTACTCAAGTCAGTGGACGCGCCGGGCGGGGCGAAATTCCGGGCGAGGTCATTATTCAAACTTATATGCCCGATGGCGAAGCCGTGCAATGCGCGCAGGGTCACGATTTTGAAACTTTTGCACAGCGCGAACTCAATGCGCGTCAAAGCCTGGGATATCCGCCTTTTGGGCGCGTGATACTCTTGCTTTTTAAGGGCCAAGATGAACACGAAGTCGCACGCGCGGCTGGCATAAGCGCGCAGGCTCTGCGGGAACAAACACCTCCCGGTGTCGAAGTTATGGGTCCCGTACAGGCTCCTCTTGCGCGCATTCAGCGCACCTATCGCTGGCAGGTTTTACTCAAGTCCGATTCGCACAGCCATCTCAACGCCGCTGCCCGCAGGGCCGCCACGCAATTTGCCCCCAATAAACGTCGATCCGGTGGGGTCACCCTGGCGATCAATGTCGATCCAATGTCGATGCTTTGAGCGATCAACTATGTTCTCTCGAATCAAATCTCTCGCGCAACACACGGCAGTCTATGGCATGGGCGATCTGCTCGGTCGCGCTGTGTCTATTTTGCTCGTGCCCATTTATGCCAGACATCTCACACCTGCCGACAATGGTATTTTGTCTCTGGCATTTGCATTTATCGGGTTTAGCGCAGTTTTTTATTCTCTCGGTCTCAATCCCGCGCTGATCCGCCTCTTATCTGGCAAGACCGATCTCGGCAAACATCGCGCCGCATTTAGCTCTGCATTTTTGGCACTGCTCGTCACTGGTGTTATTCTGTCGAGTCTGATCTGGATCAATGCTGAGAGCTTGGCACGTTATCTATTGGGCAGCGCGAATTATAGCGCGATTTTTGAGCTTATTGCTGCCGTTGTCCTTTTGGACGCGCTGTCAGAACCCCTTTTCACACTCTGTCGCGCCCGACAGAGATCCTTTCACTATGCGATTGTGCGGGTGATTCAATACACGCTACAACTCGGTCTCACCGCTTATTTCATCGCAAGTCTCGGACGTGGGCCAATCGCAGTTTTTGAAGCCAATCTCATCAGTTCTCTCTTTGCTCTCATTGTCATGCTTCCCGTTGGACTGCGGTTAATTCGTCCAACTTTTGATGTGCGCGCGTTGCGCGAACTTCTGCGTTTTGGCCTGCCCTTTGTACCCTCAGCCTTTTCTTTTCTCATCATCAGCCTGTCTGACCGCTTCCTAATTCGCTTTTTTTTGGATCTCGACAATCTGGGTATTTACGGCATCACCTACAAAATCGGCCTACCGATCTTTTTTGTAGTCAAAGCGTTTCGATCGGCCTGGGCACCTGCCGTGCTCGACGAAACCGAGGATGAAAATACAGAGGACGAAACGCGGCAGATGTGTGCGCGCGTCACCACGTATTTCACATTATTCGGCATTTTTGGCTGTCTGATTTTAGCCACTTTTGCACGCGAAATTATCGTTTTGATTGCTGGCGATAATGCACAGATCTATCTCGATGGCATACGGGTTGTGCCCCTGGTGGGGCTGGCATTTTTCTTTTACGGTCTTTATATCATTCTCACTGCGGGCGTATATGCCAAAGGTCGCGCGGGATCTTTGCCGTTTATTGTGGGCACTGGTGCGTGTGTGAATATCGCTATTAATATTTTTCTTTTGCCCAAAATTGGATTTATTGCCGCTGCTTATAGCACACTTATCGCGCATGTCTTGATGACGATTTTGCTTTATCTCATCGTGCGCCGGTTTTATCCGGTTCCCTACGAATATGGGCGTTTGGGAAAAATATGCGTTGCGGGGACGATTGTTTTTGTCGTGTTATCTCCTTATATTCACGATACGTCGATACAGGGTATTATTGCACGTATCATCTTTGTTGCGGGCTATCCCCTTATTTTGTGGGGCTGGCGTTTTTTTACGCCCCGTGAATGGCGGCGGTTGCGTGAGTTATTTTAGTAGGGGTTGTTGCAACAAACCGTTGACTTTGGTCTGCAATTCTGTATATTGATTTTCGACACAAGGGTCTGCGTGACTGGCGAATGAACGTGGAATCGACCACGGGGAAGCGCAGTGCTCTTTATCCGATAGCCGATCGCCTGGGCTTATGAAAATCCACACACAGCCCGGGCTATTTTTGTATTCGGGCCAAACACGAGGAGAACAGCCATGTCCAGTCCTCTTGCCAACTATCTGTCTCAAAATCCCACCCTAAATCCCGGATTTATCGCCTATTTGGCCTCGCTGGAACAGGTGGCCGCTGTATCGCCCGATGTGGCGAAAAATATCGTGCGCGAGTTGGCCGACCAGCGCTCGAATCTCAAAATGATTGCAAGCGAGAATTATTGTTCTTTGCCCACGCAACTGGCTATGGGCAATTTGCTTACCGATAAATACGCCGAGGGGATTCCCGATCACCGCTTTTACGCCGGTTGCGACAATGTAGATGCAATTGAAAGCCAGGCTGCAAAACTGGCGTGCGATCTCTTTGGCGCGGATCACGCTTATGTTCAACCCCATTCGGGTGCAGATGCCAATATGGTCGCTTTTTGGGCGATTCTCTCGGGGCGCGTTCAAGATGTCGCACTCGAAAAAATGGGACAGAAATCGCCGTTTGATCTTTCGTCCAAAGCATGGGACGCACTTCGCACACAATTGTGCAATCAAAAGCTCCTGGGGCTGGATCTTTCATCCGGGGGACATCTCACGCATGGCTATCGCATCAATGTGTCCGGGCGCATGTTTGAGGCACATGCATACACGGTAAATAAAGAAACTGGCCTGATCGACTACGATGAAATCCGCGACCAGGCCAGAGCCGTCAAACCTTTGATTCTTTTAGCGGGTTATAGTGCTTATCCGCGTAAAATTAACTTCCGCATTTTCCGGGAAATTGCCGATGAAGTGGGGGCTGTTTTTATGGTCGATATGGCGCATTTTGCCGGGCTGGTTGCCGGCAAAGTTTTCGCGGGCGACTTTGATCCGGTTGCCCATGCCCATGTCGTTACCACGACCACACACAAAACCCTGCGCGGTCCCAGAGGGGGTATGGTTTTGTGTACGGAAGAATTTGCCGAACAGGTCGATAGGGGTTGCCCGATGGTACTCGGCGGTCCTTTGCCCCATGTGATGGCGGCCAAAGCTGTCGCGTTTCAGGAAGCGAGTACGCCCGAGTTTCAAGCGTATGCCGCAAGAATTGTCGATAATGCCCAGGTGCTCGCACAGGCGTGTATAGATGCGGGGCTTGTAGTTCTTACAGGGGGGACTGACAATCACCTGCTTCAGATTGATGTTACGCCTTTCAATCTCACGGGGCGCCAGGCCGAGACCCTGCTCCGCGATGCCGGGATTACGCTGAATAAGAATACTATTCCCTTTGATCCCAACGGTCCATGGTACACCAGTGGTCTCAGGGTGGGGACACCGGCGCTTACGACTCTTGGCATGGGTTCAGAAGAGATGCAGGAGATCGGCACAGTCATGGGCAATGTGCTCACCCATGCACGGCCATTGAAGTTCACGAAGGGCAAAAGCGCGGGGCAATTTAGCAAGATCCAATACAGAATCCAGGATGGTGTGCTCGAAGACGCCCAACAGAGGACCGCCAATCTCCTCGCGCGATTCCCGGTTTATCCGGAACTCGATCTGGCGTATCTTCAGAAGGTGTTTGGATAGATTATCTGATCCTTCATCGTGTGCTTTTGATATTTACTTTTCCCTCCAGATCAAATGCGGGCGAGTCACCAGAGTACTTATTGAGCCATCGTCGAGAATCAATGTCACTCAAGCGGGAGATATTGTCCTCTCCTTTCGGAGCTTCGGCGATACTATTACCGAAAGCTATACCACCGATGTTAGTGAGGATATAGCGATTATGAAAACGCTCACCTCCAACCCTGTTTTTCCAACGGCGGATAGTGAGCGTAAAACCTTTAGGAATTAGATGAGGAAGCTCATTTTCGCATTGCTGTCGAAAGTCTTTCCAGCACAATGTGTTGTCAGCTAAGGTGTGGTATTCGAGTGTGACCTCACGGCTATCGTGACAAATGATTTTTAGGAATTTACTTAAAGGATTCTTGAATCTATCTTGCAACGCACTAAAATGTGGATCAATGAAATGAATTCGCGTTGCATAGCGTAGCAGAGGCTCAAGACAAGCTGCCATTGAAGTAGCAGTCCGATTTACTGTGACTGAAGGAGGGGGATTGTCCCAAGCTCTATTAGCGGTTCCAGGTGAAATGTCCTCTGCACGCACGACGTTAGACTGATTCCGCGGGTTATCGCGGGCCAAGATCGCATGAAACGGATAGAGGCTATTTTCCTGTTCAGCATTTTCAAGCCAGGTGAATGAATCGTTCCACCTTGAGACAATTCGGACAACCTGTTTTCTGGGCAGCCACGCCAGCAACACTTCGAGCCGTTTCTCATCTCCAACTAATTTTTGAACCAGTTCCCGCCAATGATTGGGGTATTGAACTACAATGCAGCCTGTGTCCCAGCTAAATTTTTTGTATTGGGTAAGGTATCGATATAAGAATTGATCGCAATTAGCGATCAATTCGGGTTCCAACGCATAATCATGAATCAGCTTTTTATTATCGCGCTGTTCTTTTGTCATAAAAGTTCCTCCACTCGCTCGTCGAAGAAGCCTTCTGGCCATGGTGCATTAAAATCGCCGTCATTCGTTACAGCGAGTGGAGTGAATTTAACTCCTTCTGGCGTTGGTTGAACATAGATCACAGACAGATCGTCTGGCGTCAATTGGTGATCTTTTGAGTCTTGATATTCTGCGTCACGGATAGCTGCCTCTGACATCTCTCGGTGTAGAGGGGGCATTGAACTTTGTCGCCATTCGTACTTTTTCGAGTTACGAACATTAGTCTCACGCACACGCCGCAGCAATCGCAACAGCAAGTGCTCAGAATGCGTTTCGATGAGCATGGTACGATTGCTGTTTTTTATGCCATCAACAAATAAGTCGCCCAAAGCGACTTGAACAGCAGGGTGAACATGGAGTTCTGGCTGTTCAACCGCGAAAATCTGAGACGTATCATCTAATGCACCTACCACGACTGGAATGATCTGGGAGATACCAGTACCAACATCTGAGAGTTGAACGTCTATCTTATGATTTTCATCATAAAGTTTAATCTTAGGATTACCGTCTTCAGACCGCCTGAGGCTGTATCCAAGGGCTAACTTTTTCATATAGTGGTTTGTCTTTTCGACCAATTTAGGGTCTTGGTTAAGTGCATCCCAAGCAGCTAACCCCGTTTTCCATCGAGCTGACTCGGACATTGAATTATTTAAGACTTGGAGCATTTCCTGTCGAGCTGACTCGGACATTGAATCCGTGAAGTCTTGGAGAGGTTCCATAGTTCGTATTGGTCCTAAATGTCGTAGGCTCCGTAATTCTTCAAGCACGATATTTTTTATTTTATCCTTCTCATTAGAGTCGGAAAGCAATCTATGTTTATCCAGACCCACTATTTCCTCGGTGATGGTCTGTTGTTTTTTATCCCAACCTGTTATTATTTCTATCCAGGCGGACTTCGGTTTCGTCCTTTTCAAGCGTTCAGAATTTATATCAAAATCAAGGCGAATCCGAATTTTTCGACCCCGTTCCTGGCGATGGACCAGGGAAGAAAAATCGTCCTGAGTAGTCCAGTAAGTCCAGAGATATGGATCTATTTCTTTATGCTCCAAGCCATCATCACTGCCACCGCCAAAGCCATCACCATTGCTTCTACCACTACCACTACCAAAGCCACCGCCAAAGCCATCACCATCGCTTCTACCACTACCACTACTAAAGCCACCGCCAAAGCCACCATCATTGTCACATATTTTGTTTAGATAGCGTATTGCACTCAATACCGTTGATTTGCCCGCACTATTTTTGCCAAATAACAAGGTGATAGGGCGAATGGGAATGGTCACGGCATCGCCGATGCACTTAAAATTTTCGATAGTGATAGATGTAATGGCCATGATTTCTCACAAGTTGGTAAAAGCGTTCAGACTTGTCTGAAGTGCTTGAGATTGACAAATTTTTGGAATATTCCACTCCGCTTTAAAACAGGTCAGCGTACAAACAATTCTTCAAACAACACGCCGAGTTGTCAAGAAATTTTTTCAGGAGACGGGGGAGATTCCCCGCTCCTGATCCTGCCATCGCCCAAACTTCTACTACTTTTTGGACGGCCAGTTGTCGATCACGACAATAGTCAACTAGATCAATAATGGTAAAAATTTCAACATAAAACCATCACCTCCTCTCCGCTGATATCTTCCAGGCCCTTTATACTTTTCCCAAGGACCACTTGTCGCATTTATATTTACAAAGCATTGAGGCATCAGTCGTGTTGCAAATCATCGTCTGGCCCTTCGACCGCCACCCCCACTCCTCTTGTTCAGTCGCGGCTTGTGTTTGTTAATTTTAACTCGCTCATGTTCTCGGCGAGTTCTCGATGTGCTTCTGTGGTCTGCTGCCTGCCATTCGACATAGTGGGTATCACGCGATACGGGTTTGGGGGACCGAAGATGGACAACTATCCTGCGAGCTATATTTACAGTTTCGCCGATATAATCAACTTGTCCCGTTAGCTTGTTTCTAAACCGGTATATCCCAGGTCTATTTGGTGGTTCTTGTCGGCTGGGTCGCCCTCTCCGAAAAATACTCATTGCAATACCTCCTGAATTGTGTCCATCAGGGTACACAAATTTCTGCTGATAACTTGACGTTTCTATATTTGGGCACGGCCTTTGATCTATCTTCCGTACATCTCCACATGTGGTCGTGCCTATTTCTTAAGCACATTTCGTGCCAATTCGATCAGAAATTGGGTTTTTTGATAAAAATTTTTTCTTTTTTCTTATTTTGTGCCAATTTTCACACCGTGAACGCGATAGAGGCAGTTTATGTACCTGCGTTAATCCAAGCCCAAGAGACACTTGAGGGTAAATTTTTTTCTATTAGTGTAATTTTTTTTCTGTTTTTTGTTTGCCAGATTGATCTGATGGTCGTTGGAATCGCTGTTTCTGACATCTCCACATCATAGCTTTCACACACAAACAAAAACGGTGAGCATCTCGCGACACTTACCGTTGTCTTGCAAGGCTGGTGCAGTAGTGAATTTCAAAAAATAGGACTTACCACGAACATTTGCAGCCCGTTGTTCATGGCAAGTCTCTATTTGGTGGTATTGTGTGATACGCCGTTAATCACGTGCTTTTGGTACCGTTGATCACAAATTTATGATTAACGGAGACCATTGGAAATGTCTCATCCCGAATTTGATTCCACAATTCCAAATATATTTTATGGTCAACAATCTGAAGGACATCTGGTGCATCAGTCGCTATTTTTGCACTATCCGTACCATATCCCACAATTACGCCGCAATGATTAGACAGCACATAGCGATTGTGAAAGGGGTGAGCACCTCTTTCTATTCTTGCGTCTTGCTCTATTTGCCACAAAAGAACCATTACAGATTTTCCTGTTGGTATTAAGTGCGCGTAGTGCTTGTTCAGTTCATTTTCAAAGTAATCTAAATCAGGCGTATCATTTTCATCTGGACAGCAATGGATTATCAGCGATGGAAAGGGATCACAATAGGAGGCCAAATCCTGGATAATCCGCATGTAATTTTGGGTAAACGAGCTGTTACTGTCCACGTTAAAATATCGATCTAAAAAGTGAATATTCGAAGCAATCCGAAGCATTGGCAGTATGGCATTTACAAATTCTCCAGGACTGCGCGTAATTGAAACGCCACTGGGTGTATTCCACGCTTCTACGGTTCTATTGAGTTCATCGGGATGGTACTTTAGCTCCGTGTCGTCAGCCCCCGCGTAATCAGGGCTGATGACAGCAGAAAAACGCTCTCGCTGATGCTCTTTCTCTATTTCGGTAATCCAAGAAAATTGTGAAAAATCATCATGGTACCAATCTGTCCAAGCAGTTCCTGGACGATGTACCAGTTGCGCTCGCACCAGATCCAGACGCCTTTTCAAGCTTTTTTCTTCCAGAGGAGACAGTTTAAGGTCTTGAATAATCGCAAACGCATTTTCATACCATTGGTTATACGGCAAATCTGCAATTGCACGTCCTTGTGATGGCTGACAGTGCTCCGTGCAATATCGAAACCACTCCAAGGTTTGACATATTTTGGGATCAATAGCAAAAATCTTCAGCATAATTAAAACAACTCCGAATCGCGCTCATCAAAGAAACCTTCTGGCCAGGGTGCATCAAAATCGCCGTTATCCGTTACAGTGAGCGGAGTGAATTTAACTCCTGCTGGCGTTGGCCGAACATAGACCACAGAAAGATCATCGGGTGTCAATCCGTGAACTGTCTGTTCTAACTCGGTGATCTGGCGTCTGCTACGACGCGTTGTTTCACGCACACGCCTCAGCAATCGCAACAGCAAGTGCTCAGAATGCGTTTCAATGAGCATGGTGCGATTACCGTTTTTTATGCCATCAATGAACACATCGCCCAAAGCTACTTGAACGGCAGGGTGAACGTGAAGCTCTGGTTGTTCAACTGCGAAAATCTGAGACGTGTCATCTAACACACCGACCACAACTGGAATGACTTGAGAGATGCCAAAACCAACATCTAAGGGATGAAGGTATATCTTATGAGTTTCATCATAAAGTTGAATCTCATGTTCGGCGTCTTCAAATAGCCTGATGCTGTATCCGAGTTTCAAAACATCTTTCATATAGCGGTTTGTCTTTTTCAGCAATTGAGGGTCTTGTGCCAGTGTATCCCATGCCTCTAATCCCATTTCCCATCTCGATACATCAGCTCCGGACGTTGGGATTGAGTTATGATCGCGAAGGGGAACATCTCGCACTGGCCCTAAATGTCGTATGTCCTTCAATTCTTCGAGCACAGTGTTATGCAATTTTTTTACTATACCTGTCACCAATTCTTCGAGTGCACACTCCTCCAACCAAGGCCTTATATTTTCTAATTTACTTTCATTCAGACCGAATTTTTCACCCTCACTATTATTAGTGCCGAGAAGCCAGGAGAGGTCTTTCATCCACTCACTCAAGCCGAAATTCTTTGAATATATGTTTAAATCTATAAACTGCCCTTCATAATTCCATTCTGCTTCATCTTGCATGGATCTGTTCATCGGTGTGAGACAAATCCATTCTTCGCCGTTCAAAGCATACTTATATGAATCGAAATAGACTTTCTGATGTTTTTCGTCCCAACCTGTTACCATTTCTATCCATGCAGCCTTTGGATTCGTTACACCCTCCGGTTTCATCGCAAGACTCAAAATACCATTCAAAAATTCCACTCGTTCGGATTTTATGTCAAATTCAAGGCGAATTCGAATTTTCCGATCCAATTCATGGCGATGGACTAAGGTAGGAAAACCGCCCAAATCAGTAAAGCGACCTGGATAGATTTCTCCACGTTCCCACGCTTCTCCTTCTGCTTGGAAGCGCTCGTCATCTTTCGAATTGAATATAGCAGCTATTTTTTGTATGGATTTTAGAGCTTCGTCGCGTAGAGAGTTAAACTTGTATAGATCATCATCTGATATATTTGATATATTTTCTAATCCACGTGTTTGTACAGATTTTGGAATTTTACTATAGTTAAAATTTGGGCTGCCTAAATATAAAAAGTGCGCTGCCTGCAACATATCGCGTAGTTCATACATTTTCTGCAACTTTGGATCTTCACTATTGTTTTTCTCGCGCATTTTCTGCAATTTTTCTTCCATTTTCAGACCATCGCATATTTCGCGTAAATAGCGCATTGCCTGCAACACTGTTGATTTACCAGCACTGTTCTTCCCAAACAACAAGGTGATAGGGCGAATGGGAATGGTCACGGCTTTATCGCCGATGCCCTTAAAGTTTTCAATGGTGATAGATGTAATAGCCATGATTTCTCACAAGTTAGTAAAAGCGTTCAGACTTGTCTGAAACGCTTAAAGTGACAAATTTTTGGAATATCCAACCTTCTGTACTTTTGGAATGGATCAACATAACATTCAATTCTTCAAATAACACACCGAGTAGTCAAGAAATTTTTTCAGGAGACGGGAGTCCACCCCGCTGCCACGCCCATTGTTTAAGCATGTTTCGTGCCAATTCGATCAGAAATAGGATTTTTTTCTTTTTACTTATTTTCTGCCAATTTCCACACCGTGAACGCGATAAAGGCAGTGTCTGGCACCTTCGCTAATCAGGATGGGATGATAATTGAGGATAAGATTTTTTCTGTTAGCGTAAATTTTTTTCTGTTTTTTATCCACCCGATTGATCTGGTAGTCGTGGGAATCGCTGTTTCTGCCATCTCCACATCCTGGCTTCATACAAAAATAAAAACGGTGAGCATGTCTCGACACTTACCGTGTAGTAAAGCCGGTTTCGTGCTAAATCCCAATTTTACGGTATCGTAAAATTAAACTGCAGTTTGTGTTTATTACTCTCGCGAGCAAATTCGCGCTGTACATCATCTCGATCTAATCGTCCAAGTCGTGACCAGGTTGTTAGGGTGGGGTTTGTTGATGTATCGAATCCATAAGGGACCAGTATCCCCCCCAAATTGCTGATCAGATAACGATCATGAAAATCATCCCATATAAAGACTTCTGCTTTTAAGTTTGACTGCGAAAGAACTGGGCCAAATTCGTTCCGAAAAGTATTCTCCATATCTTGTTGATCCCATAAGGGAGCATTTTTCCCAGATCCACGAAGACTTTTGCGGTGTATCTCAACGAGTGGCTGGGGTGATTGTGATGGTCTATTACCTGCTGCTTCAAGCAATTGTATAAAATCAGCATAGTTGCTCTTTGCTGGATCAATATTGGGGTCTATAAACATAATGGATTTCGCATGTTTGAGAATCAGCGTAAGAGCGTCTATATACTGACTGATAGTACGTTCTAACCGAAGCGAGCTATTTGTGGGTTCCCACCACGCGCAGGTAGATTGCGATAGTCTGCTCACACTTTCAACCAACTGATTTCTGCGATAGGTACTTCGAATGGCATCGCTTACTATAATGCCATTCAAAGGTGTGGTTTCATGTGACTCCAACGCCTCGTTGCACCATTCACGATCAGTCTGAGGTGTATGACTTAATGCTGGATCACTTGGTAGCAAACGACCAGCATCTGTCAAATTTTTCAAAATATGCTTTGTACGGTCGTGCCAGGGTCTTGCATAGGTTGAAAAGAACTCTTGCCATTCGCCATTGCGAAGATTTCGAACGAGACCCTCACTAAAAAAAACTTCCAGCAATTGTCTAAAATATGCGTCACACAATGCAGGCGAATCATAACAACTCTCATTAAACACATCAGGTGTTACAGCATACTCAGAAAATAAAGCCATTAAGCAAATACCTCTTCTATATCTTCCTCAAAAAAACCGCCCGGCCAGGCTTTTACCAGTTCTCCACGTTCATTAACAGGCATTTCCCGTATGATTGTTTGCGAATCATGCCTTTCGACGAATAGCACTGCGATATCATCGGGGGTTACGGGGAAGTGATTTTCTTCAATTTTATCTTCAAAAGTCTCACGCATCCGTCTCATAATCCTCAGTAGCAAGTGCTCAGAATGCGTTTCAATGAGCATAGTGCGATTGCTGTTTTTTATTCCATCAATGAACACATCGCCCAAAGCTACTTGAACGGCAGGGTGAACGTGAAGCTCTGGCTGTTCAACCGCGAAAACCTGAGACGTGTCATCTAACGCACCGACCACAACTGGAATGACCTGAGAGATACCAAAACCAATATCTAAGGGATGAAGGTATATTTTATGGGTTTCATCATAAAGTTGCATCCTCTGTTCGCGGTCTTCAGATAGCCTGATGCTATATCCAAGAGCTAAATTTTTCATATATTGGTTTATCTTTTTGACCAATTGAGGTTTTCCTACCAGTACATCCCATGCCGGTAATCCTGTTGTCCATCGCACTTCGTCATACGAGTATGGTGCATAATTCCGACGTGGAATATCTCGCACTGGTCCTAAATGTCGTATGCCCTTTAATTCTCCGAGCACCGTGTTATGCAAATTTTTTACTATACCTGTCACCAATTCTTCGAGTGCACACTCCTCCAACCAGGGCCTTATATTTTCTAATTTATTTTCATTCAGACCGAATCTTTTACCCTCACTATTATTAGTGCCGAGAAGCCAGGAGAGGTCTTTCATCCATTCACTCAAGCCGAAATTCTTTGAGTATATGTTTAATATAAATCGTCCTTCATGATTCCATTCTGTTTCATCTTGCATGGGCCTGTTCATCGGTGTGAGACAAATCCATTCTTCGCCGTTCAAAGCATACTTATATGAATCGAGGTAGACTTTCTGCTGTTTTTCGTCCCAACCTGTTATCATTTCTATCCACGCGAACTTTGGATTCGTCACACCCTCCGGTTTCATCGCAAGACTCAAAATACCATTCAAAAATTTCACTTGTTCGGGTTTTATGTCAAATTCAAGACGAATTCGAATTTTTCGATCCAACTCATGGCGATGCACCAGGGATGGAAAATTTCCCAACGCAGTAAAATGATCTGGATTGATTTCTCCATATTCCCCATATATCACATCGGCATCATTGTTAAGAAAATCGTCTTCTTCGGCAAGCCAATCGTCTGTTGAGTTGAATTTTTCTTGTATGGATTTTAGAGCTTCGTCGCGTAGAGAGTTAAACTCGGATAGATCATCATCTGATATGTTTGATATATTTTTTAATCCATGTGTTTGTGTAGATTTTGGAATTTTACTATAGTCAAAATTGAGGTGGCGTAAATATAAAAAGTGCGCTGCCTTCAACATATCGCGTAGTTCATACATTTTCTGCAACCTTGGATCTTCCCCTTTGTTTTTCTCACGTATATTCTGCAACTTTTCTTCCATTTTTAGACCATCGCATATTTCGCGCAGATAGCGTAGTGCCTGCAATACTGTTGACTTGCCCGCGCTGTTTTTGCCAAATAATAAGGTGATGGGGCGAATGGGAATGGTCACGGCATCGCCAATGCCCTTAAAATTTTCAATGGTGATAGATGTAATAGCCATGATTTCTCACAAGTTGAAAAAAACGTTCAAGTTTGTCTGAAACGCTTGAGATTAACAAATTTTGGAATGCCCAACTCTCTCCGATTTGGAATGGGTCAGCATACTGATTTTTTCACTAATACAGCAGCTTTGTCAAGAAATTCTTTCAGGTGACGGGAGTCCGCATCGCTGTCGTGCCCATTGTTTAAGCATATTTCGTGCCAATGCACTCTAAAATTTGATATTTTTTTCTATCTGCTTTTTGTATCAACTTCCACGCCGTGCTTTTTTGCCCAGTTGGTGAGGGTCTGGTAACTGGGTAGGCCAACGAGTTCTGCGGCTTCTTTTTTTGTTTTAGATTCTTGCAAAGCGCGATTAAGGTAGTGTTTTGCAACTTCATCAATCAGATCGGGCAGGCTAAAATCTGCGTCAAAGGGGCGATTCAGGATATCTTCGTCTCGTTTCCCAAACGCGGGTAAGAGGGCTTCTTCAATGTCTTGTCGCGTAAGGGTTTCTTCGTCTGTCCACACCATCGCGCGTCTGAGCGTGTTTTGCAACTCGCGTATATTGCCAGGCCAATGGTGATTCAGAATAAGATTTCTTGCGCCGATGGAAATTTTTTTATGTTTGTAGCCGGGTTGCATTTCATTTTCCCGGTTGATCAGTTCGAGCGAATGGTTAATCAACAAACCCAAATCTCCCGTGCGTTCGCGCAGTGGGGGCAATTTGAGATAGGCCACGGCAAGCCGATAGAACAGGTCTTCGCGGAACCGTCCTTCACCAACTTCCTTGATGAGATTTCGATTTGTCGCTGCAACAATGCGTACATCTACTTTTCTGGGTTTGGATTCACCGAGTCGCACGACCTCTCCTTCCTGTAAGACGCGCAATAATTTCACCTGTATATCTTTGGACAATTCGCCAATTTCATCCAAAAAGATGGTGCCGTTATTTGCCTCTTCAAAGTGGCCTTTGCGATCAGCATGGGCATTTGAGAATGCACCTTTTTTGTGCCCAAACAGTTCAGATTCTACAAGGTTGGGATGAATCGCGCCGCAATTTACGGGAATAAATTCCCCCTTTCGCAGGCTGCGTTGGTGAATGGCGCGTGCAAAGAGTTCTTTTCCCGTGCCAGATTCACCTTCGAATAAGACGGGGATATTCCGCATGGCAACACGCCGCGTTTTTTCGACCACGCGCGCCATGACCTGACTTCTGTATTGTATATCTTCAAAATTCGCTGATTCTATGGGTTTTTCTTCGCTCAATGAGCGGAGTTCTGCATCGGGTTTTTGCAGGAGGGTTGGCAAAAATTCTGCAGAAATATCAAAGGGAACGGAGGCGGTTTGAACGCCGTGTGCTCTTGAGGACTCGATCAATTCAGCGGGAAAGCGCGTTTTCGCCAAAATGATCCATACCGCGGCCATTGCCGGCGTGCCGGGGCTGAGGTGAAAGGTCAGTTCTGTTTGATTGCCATATTGATCCAGAGCTTCTTGGCAGATGCTTGAAGCAATCTCGTAAATTTCCCCAAAGTGGGTGGGGCTTGAAAGCTGCCGATAAAATAGTTGGTGTGGTGTTGGAGTTCTTTTTTGTATCCAGTCGATGTAAGGCTTTACGCGGGTATCTTTATAATCTGAGATAAAAAAGACCTCATCAAATTCGCGTGTGTCCAGTGCTTGAGCGATAGGCCCTGCACCTACATCTTGTCCTTCTGAGGCTTGTAAGTCTGTGTTGCCGATCCAGCATATTAAAATTCGTTTCATGGTCTTTTAGGGTATGAGAATACAAATGGTTCAACTAAACAATAGCTTCAAATAAAACAGCGGATTGGTGAGTTGTTTTTTGGGGACGGCATTGGCCATCATGCCGCAGATTAGATCGCGCACTTTGTCGTTGTGTGCGGCTTTTTGAATTGTAAAATTGAGGAGGGGACGCCATTGCCCCAATTTTTGCATTCGCGTGCTTATCGCCAATTCATCGCCTATTGCATCCCATAACCGATCTTCATATCGCTTGAAAAAAGCCGCTGAATAGTCATCCGCGGCAATGGCTTCCTGCACCGCATCCACGGCAAAACGCGCGGAATACAGTGCATTGCCAATTCCCTCGCCCGTAAAGGGGTCGATCAATCCCGCGGCATCGCCCAAAAGCAATACGCCATTCCCATAACTTTTTCGACGGGTACTGCCCACTGGCAGATTCCATCCCACCGGGTCTTCTGTCGGACGCGCATTTTTGAACCGGTGGGCATAAGGCGAGCGGTTGATTACTTCGTTCAATGCCACCTTCAAATCCACACGCCGCTTTTTCAACACATCGTGACGCATGCCAATGCCCACATTTGCCGTCCCATTCTCCAGTGGAAAAATCCAGAAATAGCCCGGCAATACTTCATCTACAAAATGCAACTCGATTTGATTCCCCAATTCCGCTACATTTTCGTAATAACACCGAATTGCCACCACCCAATGCACGGATTCATGGGCGTATAATCCCGCTTTGCGCGCGACCATTGAATTAAAACCATCGCAGCCGAGCACGACGCGGCCCTGTATTTCGCGTTCTCGGCCATCCACCACGCCGCGTACACCCACAATTTGCTCGTTTTCTCGTATCAGGTCTTTAACGGCAAATCCTTCATAACAGGTGCTCACAACTTTCTTTGCTTCTTGGAAGAGAAAATTATCCAGTACCTCGCGCCGGATCACAAACCCCTCCATTGGCAGTATTTTGCCCGTGGCCTGATCCCGGTGGTCATACCGTCGCAAATCCATACGCGCATCCACGTGATTCGGGCTGCCAAATACGACTTCTCGGATGGTCGCGCCAGGCAATCGGGCCACCTGGTCGAACAAATCGAGTTCGTGCAAAATCGACACGGCTTTGCCCGATAGCGCATCCCCACAGATTTTATCTCTCGGAAATCGCGCCTTATCCATCAAACAGACATTGAGTCCCGCGCGATGGGCATATAATGCCGCTGTCGCGCCTGCCGGACCAGCGCCAACAATGATCATGTCGTATATCTCAGCCATATATTCCTCATATCAGAATTGCAATTGGAGTCATCATATATTATCGTTTAGTACGCACAAGGCTTCGGCATTCCATATAGTAACGCTTTTCGTCGGCGTGTCCGATGGATATGGATTTTCGGGGATAGGCGCCGTAGCGAACAATGGACTCGAATACGCTGTCTTTTGAAATGGGTGGCATGTAAAAACCGAGGGCGTCGGGTTTGTTGCCCAGGTCGTCAATGACGTCTTCGCCGTGGATGAATCCGACTTCGGCTTCGGTATTTTCTCGCGTGAACAGGTCGAGCGCGGCTTCCATTGTTTCGGGTATGGTTCTTTGAGATGGATTTTCAATTACGAGTATGCCCAGGTCTCCCGCGGCGCGATAGGGGAGGCAATGGGTGGATGCAGATGATAGGGCTTCGGTGCGACGATGTTGCGCGTCGGGTGATGAGACTTTTTCCAGACGCGCCCGGATGCCTGATGCATTGAGCAGTGCGACCAGGGTGTTGCATACGGTTTTTGGAACAATGCGAGTGATCAGTCTGTGGATTGGCTCTATATCTATCGCGTCGTCGTGCAGATTGATCAATTCGACCAGGGCATGTCTGGCCGGATGTCGCGCTGCGAGTTGTTTTGCATTGAGTGTTGATTTAATTTTTTTCCATGCTTTTTGTGCGGCGGCAAATGAGTGGTTGCCATCGCCCATCGCGTAGAGGAGTGTTTCGTTCTCGACGCCGTATTTTTGCTGGATGTAATCGGGTTCAATGCGTTTGGCGAGTTTTTGGGCAATGCGCGCGATATCTTTTTTATTCTCGATTAAGTGATATTTGAGTTGTCCTCCATTCATCATGAGTTCGAAATCGACGATGTTTGGATAGTCTTCATCAAAGAGAGGTTCGATAATTTCTTTTTTAGGGTCGTCAATGAGTACCAGAATATGCGGGGATTCGAGCGAGGCGTTGCCCCGAACTTCAAACCGCGCTTCGAGGTTTTTGGGATAGGTGCCCTCAGTTGTGCGGATGAGGGTTTTGGACTGGCTGCAGCTGTCGTAATGTTCGAGGTCGAGGGTGACGACAAGTCCTTTGCGCGATTTTCCCGAGGGCAGAACGCGATCGACGAGCAAAAAGCCTTCGATTTCGTCGCAGAAAATGCCATCGGTGACAAAGCGTTTCATGTTATTGTGAACGCGGGCAATGCGTTCTTCGTGCTCATGGTCGTAGAGATAGACTTCGGGATAGATGAGGTCCAGGGTTGAGGGCGTGTCTCCCACAATGCTTTTGACTTCTTCCCAATACGATATGTCGTGTACATACTGGTCACAGGCGATGACTGCCCATTTGCTACAATCGATTTCGGGGTTTGGAAGCAAAATTTTGGGTACGCCGAGCGCGATGTTGTCAAAAAACATGATTTTTCCCTATGCAAAAGATCGATTCATTCTCATCAAGCAGAGACAATTTAATGCTTTATCTCACAGTCTGCAAACACATACACTTTGAAAGGAGAAATTTATGGCGCGAAGACCAAATGTGTTGTGGCTGATGTCGGATCAGCACAATGCCAATTGTGCGGGATTTGCCGCGCATCCAAATGTCGAGACTCCCAATATGGACCGCATTGCGGATGAGGGGGTGGTGTTTACACGCGCTTTTTGCAATAATCCGATTTGTTCGCCGTCGCGGATATGTTTTATGACCGGGCAGTATTGCCACACGCATCGGATGTTTGGCAATGATCATTCGGAGATTCCCGAGGCGAATCCCAATACGCTGGCGTGTCAGTTTCGGAAATACGGGTATCAAACGGCTGTGATTGGCAAGGCGCATATGGTTCGGCGCTGGGATGAAGACGGTTTTGAGCGTATCCGATATACGGATTTGTGCGATGCGACGCATTTGGATCCAACCGAGACGCACTATTTCAAGTATTTGGAAGATCTGGGGTTGTCGGATTTTTACGAAGAAGGCTCGGCCAGACCCGGGCAGGAATATACGATGGATGGCAGTGCCCCGGCCAAACTGCCATACGAGCATTCGATTGAGCATTATACGGGCAATGAGTCACTGGCATTTTTGAAGGAGCGGGACGATGAGCGGCCCTTTTTTTTGCACATGAGTTTTCAAAGGCCCCATGCACCAATCGCGCCTGCGGTAGAGCATTTTGATATGTACAATCCCGATGAGATGGTGTTGCCCGATAGTGCGATTGATTATTTTGAACGTCGTTTTGTCGGCAAGCCCGAGTTTATGCAAAGGCGGTTGGCTGATGGGTGTGGGTATCCACTGGCCGATCCAAATCCCGATCGCTTGAAGCGCTGTTTGGCGAGTTATTACGCGCTGATTACGGCGATTGATTCCGAGATTGGGCGGGTGCTGGATTATCTGGATGAAGTGGGGGAGTTGGAGAATACGATTGTATTGTATTGCGCGGATCACGGGGATTTTGCGGGTGATCACGGGTTGTTTCACAAGAATTTTGGGATTTACGATTCGATTCATCGCATTCCTTTTGTATTGCGCTATCCGGGTGGTCCATCGGGCGCGAGGTGTGATGCGATTGTCGAATCGGTCGATTGGTATCCCACGCTGTGTCGTCTCTGCGATATTCCCATTCCCGATGGGCGCGATGGGCGCGATTTGATTCCCATTGTGAATGGCGGGACAGATGGTAAAGACGCGGCGTTTTGCGAGTGGGATTGGGGCAACCCCGGGGGTAAGGTGTCGGCGATTCGCACGCGCGATTTTCGGCTGGTGTTTTACGGGGGATCGGGGGAGGGAGAGTTGTACGATCACCGCAATGATCCGGGCGAGATCGCAAATGTTTGGGCCGATCCGGCGTATGCAGATGTGCGTTTTGATTTGCTCGCACAATTGATGCGGTTCACATTGCAATATCGAACCGATACGGGGCGGTCGAGTCACGAGAAGGGTTTGAACAAGCGGTTTGCGCCGACAAATCTGGTTCACAAAGGCAGGCGGTATTGGCGCGATCTGAAAGATGCATATACAAAAGAGACAGTTTGGCCGCCGGGGTAATTAATGCTTTGTGAAAGCGAGTACGACGATCAGGCCGATGAAGAGACCGGGGATGACTGTGAAGCCAGCTTTCAGGCCAGCGCTGTCTCCGATGACGCCCATGATCCAGGGGATGAGGCCAAATCCGGCAATGCCAAAACAGGCGAGTACGACAAAGAGCATGGTGGTGTCAAAGGACAGGTGTTCTGCGGCTTCGGCGAGTATGGTGGGCCAGAAGCAGGCGGTTGCAAATCCGGCAAAAAAGAGCAGAATATAAAATCCGATCAGGTTTTCGGAGAAGGGAATGCCGCTGCTGACGACAACACCGAGGATGGCGGAGCCGAGCATCAGGGTTTTCAGACGGATCATCTGGGATAATTTTGCAGAAAGCAAGCGGCCCAGGGCCATTGTGAGCGCAAAGACGACGACTGCGATTGCACCGGCGCGGGGCATGCTTTGAAGGTAGGTTTCCACATAGCTGCGGCTCCAGAATGTGAATGCCGCTTCGACACCTGCGCCCAAAAATATGGCGATGGCAAAGAGCCAGAATTTAGGCGTTTTGAGAATTTGTGCAATCAGGTGTTTGGATGATTGCTGATCTGCTGCGGGTATGGGAAAACGCGATAGGTGGAATAAGATGCCCATGAAAAGCGCACCTGCCGCGGCAATGCGAAACACGAGCCGCCATGAATAGCCGAGGGTCAGGAGTTCGCCAAAGAGGAGCGCGGAGAGCATGACGCCGATGGAGTAAAAGGCGTTGGTGATGTTGAGGTATTTGCCCGAATCTTTAGGGTGAATGTCGATGATCAGAGGATTGATGAGGGCTTCGGTGAATCCACCGCCAATGCCAGTGACCATGAGGGATAGGATGAGCATGGGGTAGCTGTCGGCATAGCTGATCATGAGAAGGCCGATAGCGAGAAGATATTGCCCCCAGGTGACAAAATGTTTTTTGCCCCATTTGCGCGCGAGGATGCCGGACAGGATTAATACGGCGAGCAAAAGACAGGTTCGCGCGGTTTCCAGGCCACCGCTTTCAGAGAGGGATATGGACAGGGTTCTGGATATTTCGGGCAGGCATATTGGGGTGACAACACCGCTGGTAGCAAACATCATAAACCCGCCCCAACAGGCCAGGTCGAGTCTGGTGAGTTCGGTTTTCATGTTTACTCAAGATAGTCCATTTCGGGGCGCAAGTCCCAGCGGACCGTATCTGCGGGTTTGGTATGGCGTGCCCATGCCGTGAGGATGCGGGAGTCTTTGTTTCGGACTGCGATTTCAGAGGCGATGGCGTCGGGATCCCAGCCGTCGAGGATGCGGGCAGTGAAATTTTTGATCAGACTTTGGCAAGACGGGTCATTTGCGCGGTCGTGCAATTCGTTGGGGTCTTCATTCAGGTTGAAGAGCTGGCAAGGCTGATTGTGGTAGTAATTGAATTTCCATTCGTCCTGCCGAATCATGCGCTGGTACACGCCTTCGGCGGAGAAGGGACCGCCGCCGCCTGCGCTGTCCTGACAAAATTCGGAGAAGGCGAGGTTGTCCCAGGATGTGTTTTCGCCGCGCATCAAGGGCAGGAGCGAGCGTCCGCGAGAGTGGGGGAGTTCGGGGCATTGCAGGGCATCGATCATGGTGGCGTTGAGGTCGAGAGAAGAGATGACGTTGTCAAAGCGTTTGCCTTCGGGCAGGTGGCCGGGCCAGGAGAGGATGGCGGGTACTTTGGCGGAGTGTTCGTAGAAGGTTTGTTTCCACCACAGGCCGTGTTCGCCGGCTTGTTCGCCGTGGTCTGACATGTAAATGATGAGGGTGTTGTCGATCAAAGCGTTTTGACGGAGGGCTGTGAGAATCTGCCCGATCATGTAATCCATGCGGTCAACGAGTGCCCAGTATGCCGTGCGCGCGCGGTGGATTTCGGCTTCTGTGACGGTTGCGATGCCGCAGCGTTCGCGCCAGTATTTGATGTGGGGATGCAGGTCGTCGGAGAAGGGGACAGAGATAGCAGGGGGTGGTACGCGGCCGTCGTAGCGATTGTAGTCGGCACGGCGCGCGACAAATGGCTGGTGGGGCAGCATAAAGCCAACGGTTAGAGAGAAGGGTTCTGCGGGTTGTCCGGCGCGTTTTTTTACCCCCAGGCGGTCGAGATACGCGACGGTTGCTGCGGTTACGTCTTCGTCGTGTACCTGATACGCACTTTGTCCAATACCCGATTTCGTCAGGCTGACGCGGGCGGGACCTGCTGTGCCGGAGAGCATCCCGTGGTTGACGCCGCCGCCACCGGAATGATTGGGCCCGTGATCGCCTACGAGGCGCTGGGCATATCCGTGTAGCTGATCTGGTCCATTGGAATGCATGCGTCCGACGAGTACGGGGTCATAGCCTCCCGCGCCCATTGCATGGGCAAATGTGGGAATGCTCGAGTTGAGTATGTGCCCGTTTGTCCACACTTCGTTTTCAAAGGGATAGCGCCCCGATAGCATGGACATGCGCGAGGGTACGCATATCGGCGAGGGACAGTAGCAGTTTTCAAATATAACACCGTTTGCCGCGAGGCTATCGAGATGGGGGGTTTGAACGATTTTGTCGCCATAACAGCCCGTCACATAAGGGTCGTGCTGGTCGGAGTGAATGTAGAGCAGATTGGGTTTTGAATGTGCCATTTATGTGTCCTGTTTTTTTGTTATTGACTACCCGAGACCGGATAAAGGGTTAGTCTCGCTCTCCTCCCTGCGCCTTCATCGGCAATTATTAGTGTGCCGTCCGAAGCGAAAGTAATACCTTCAGCCTGACGATGCCACTGGGCAGGAAACTCTCTGACTGCAAGGACCTGGCCACCCGGTGTAAGCTCTGCGATAGCTCCCTGACGAGCAGCTACGATAAAGTAATTTCCCGATACCGGGTGTCGTTCAATTCCCGAAGGCTGGAATTTTTTCCCCTTGATGTGCTGAGAGAATTCAACGACAGGTATTACGGTATGTGTATCTTCACTTAGCTGTTTCTCGTCAATTAACCAATGATATACTGCCAACTGTCCCTCCATGTCTGCGCTACGAGCGTCTTTGCACATCATTAAGAGTGTCCGCTGGTTCTCGTCATACGCCAGGCCCTCTATTTCGCAATCCCTGCCGACCCCAGTCGTATAGACATTAAAGAGAACGGACTCGCCAGCATTTCCCTCACGGCACTCGTATAGTCGCCCTGAACTTGTGACCAAATATATCTGGTCGTCAATTGTTGCAATGCCCTCGAAATCACTGGCAACCGGGTTCCCCATATCCGACAGTTGGAATGATTTTACGATTGATCCCTTCTGATAATCGATCTCGAAGATGACCCCTCTTTCATCATTGTGCGCCAGGAGTCGGTTGTCTCTGGTCATTGCCAAACCAGATATCTCCTCAAGATTCATAGGAAGCTTCCAGTGCGTCGCGGTCTCTGCGTTTAGTGTATAGCTTTCGAGAGATTTTTTTTTTTGTAATACCGCCATCGTGTCCGCCAAAGGGGAGACGATAGCAGTATCTGAAGCGGTCTCTGCGTTTAGTGTATAGCTTTCGGGATATATTTCTTCTTCTAATACTGCCATTGTGTCTGCCAAAGGGAGGACGATCGAAGTATCTGGATCTGCATTTGAAGGATTTTCACTAAAATCTGAAGATGGATCCCCTCCATAGCCCATTGACAACAGGTAGAGAAAAATGCCAAAACCAAGGAAGCCCAGCAGGAATTTATCTGTGTGATTCTTCATTTGCAATTATACCGTTATGAGTGTGCCTCCCTGACCTCTCTGGTGACAGGGAGGCTTTGAGAATACCGATCACAAACGTCAATTTGTCTAAACTCTGGTCAGTTCTACGTTTTTGATATGTTTTTTGGCACTTTTTTCAATATCTCGGATAAGGGAAGGCAGATTGACGGATTGTTTTAACGAAACATCATACACAACGATGGCCGTTCCATCCTCTTTCTCGATCACATCTGCTACCTGCCACTGTTTGGTTCCGGATTTCAGGATTTGAGCTGTTGCTTTTTGAGCCGTTTTGACCTTCGTTGTATGTACTTCTATCCGGGCATCATAGGGATTCCCGGTGGTAATGGCCTTTGTTCCAGAGGCCTGGTCCGAGTGATCAGGTGAAACAATTCTCCAGCCGGATAGTACTGGTGGTTGCGCTCCATAATTGGTTTTCCACACGCCCAGTGTTATGGTGACGAAAGCCAACGATGCGAGGTAGGCCACAGTCGTAAGCTGGGTACCGGCCGCCAGCCCTATCCCGATGACCATAAACAGGTACACGGCATCCATGGTCTCTTTGAGTGAGGTCCGAAAGCTGACGGCGGCCACGATACCCGCCAGGCTGAACGCAAGGGCAAGACTACCCTTAACCAAAAAAACAACCAGCGAGATGGCGACAGGTATCACGAGCAGAGTGTGTACAAAGGTTTGACTGTAGTTCTTAGGCGGATGCGTCCAGGCATATACCCAGGTAAGTGGGAGGGTAACCGCGAAGGCCAGTACCAAAGCGACCACAACTGGAATCGTGTGTGCCGGATCGGCAAGCCGGTTTATCCCTTCTTTGATGTTTCCAAGTGGAATGGCCGCATCGGTCCCGGAGCCAAGGGATTTTCCTACGAATATGCGTTCACGCTCTTCGGCAACGTAATGGAGGATTTCGGGGAAGATGTGAAAAATCGCATTGAGAATCAAAAGCCATGTGATATAGTAAATGGCGAGACGTATGATAATGTTGTTGAGCATAGCATCCTCCTTCTATAACATAAAACCAGCGCGCAGATATATTCCCGTCAAGTCATCGCCTTTTACGACTGCCACGCTCAAGGTCTGTTGGCGCTGGAGGAAAGACAGCCAGAATCCACCTCCGATACTGGTGTGCCATTTATCAGCATTGTCAGGATCTTTGTCATAAAGCACCCGTCCGGCATCAGCCGTACTGAACAAGCCGAACTCTCCCGGAACCAAAAGCTTGATTTTGGTCAGAACCAGCCGCAGTTCGGAATTTCCATATAGCGAGGTATCTCCAGCGAACCGGTTTTTCCGAAAACCGCGTAAATTGCCACTGGATATACCACTACTGGCAAAACCGGACCCGCCCAGAAAGGCACTCTCGAAGAAGGGAAAGGTCCCATACACCTTCTTGCCACCCGCTCTTAAGGCAAGGGTCGGATTGGTCGGAATACGAGCAGTCAGGTAAGTGCCTGCTTCCCCCTTTATGCTGCCAAAGGAAGACGCCACATCCCAGACGCCCGGATAGATGGCTCCGGCAATCTTGACCCAAATTCCACGATTGGGATACCCTGGATTGTCACGCGTATCGTACATGATTTCCCCCTGTGCGCCTACCTGTCCGAAGGAACCCGTACCGTAAAGTGGAGAATCAAGGGAGCCGATAAATTTATCCTTATGGGAACTTAGTGGCGTATTTGAATACTTGATAATCGGCCCAAAGTCAATGGTTAATTTCGAGCGAAGCGATCCCATACCAACACTGGACTTATCTCCTTCACGCTTTCCTGAGCGAAGCTCGAGGGCTGGAGCGAAAACGAAATGTCTTTGCTCCACCTTGTAGAAGGAAGACGGATGAGGAATCTCCGTTTCGTTACCGAATCCGTTGAACCGGATTACCTGGATTCCGGAGTACTTGAAGTAGATTCTCGCGTTTAAGTCGCGCATTAGTTGGCGAAAGTGTCCGGTATAGGAAACGAAGGGCTTGAAACTATTGAGGCTGTCGAGAAGATTGAACGCCGACCCAACAGTAAAAAAATGTTGCGAAGAGAAAGGATATTTTCGATATCCGAAATACTGCCGATGGTAGGTCATTCCCAAGAATATATCCATATCCGGATTTATCCTGATAATCGGAGCTATAACAGCCTGCATGCCCCAGTCCAGTGCATACCTTGCACGGAGAAGCCGTGCGGGAGGACGCTTGTAGGGGTGCTCGTCGATTTTTGCTCCCTTGCCTTTGGCGAACCGATTTTTTCCACGAGAATCATAAAACCGGGTGTTTGAAGCAGCGGATGAGTTTGTAAGTGTGTCATCCCCACCGCCGCCATCAATGCGAACGACAATCCGCCCCTTTGTCCCCGATATTTCCGCACGGTCATCTCCTCCCCGGAGATATATTCGGACTTCCCGAGTTTCTTCGGGGTGGAACGTCCTTTGGAAATAGGGCGTCTTTCTTTCTCCACCAGGACCTTCTATCAGACCGATACGGACCAGGAGATTACCGCTCGGCAGGTGTTCACACTGGACGTACTCGTCCTTATCGGTCGCCTGGATTTCGATCTGGCGGGTAATCAATTCATAGTATCTGCTGGCAAATTCAGGCAATGCGTCCCGCCTTGATTTGAGGGCTCCTGCAAGAGCTTCCCCAATCATCTTGTAATACGGTGGTGGGAGCTTCCGCACGGCATCCTCAATGACCTGGTCGGGCAGGTCCCTGCGAAATACCGTTATTACCGAATCCCACGCGGTCTTATCGAGTGCGACCAGAAACTCGCGGTCCATCTCCCAACCAGTAGTCGATAGGCCCACCAGACTCGGATACGAAGCGTCGAACTCAATTTGTCTGGGGAGCCTTCTACGCGCCACTGCCATAGCAAATCCCTTAAAGCCGATAAAAGCCTGGTCGCGGTCCTCGGGTATTGGAAGATAGGTATGACAATCGCCATCGGGGAACCGCGCCCATCTCCACTGGCCGTAATGGCGGTCCTTATCGTTGATGAGAAAATCCATCAGTCTCGCCTTTAGATAGGCACGGGCATCAACGCGGTTGCAGGGACTTTTTTCCAGGTATTCCCACAGCTTCTCCGTTCCGCTGACCTTCCGAGAACCCGCAAAGCCGGGCGTATCGTCCACCCCTTCAGACGGGTGTTCTTGCAGCATTCCGATAAGGCCGGCAAACTCTTCGCGGTATTCCCCCAGCTTCGGATCATCCGGAATGACTACGAGCGTATGTTTGGAATGGAGGATACCCGTGGCTTCCATAAGCGGATCAGCCACGAGCGCCCCTGTTGGCAGAAGCGCGCTGATCAAGTCCTGAAGGACGTCATCGACAATGGTATCCTTGAGTTCGTCCCATATCCTTTTGGTGGGATCTTTATCCAGAGATCGGACCGTATATCGGCGGCCATCTTTCCCTGTAAAGTGAAGAGAGATGGACTGTCCGGCTCCACCGGTGCGAAGCGGTGTCAAGCCCCCTCCTACGCTGTCGAGGTCGAGGACCGCAACCTCGATAGGGGTAGTCCAGAGATCCCGGTAATTGCTCCCGTAGAACCAACGTTTAAATCCGCCGGCCCGGAACCTTTCCCCTATAATCACCATGTGGGTTCTGGCACCCTGCGGAGGAATAGATCGGTGAATCCTGTACCCTGGAGCGGGTGAATCCGCCTGAGGTGTGGATTCTGTTGGAACAGAAAAAGCGAGCACCAACAAGAATAAAATAGCGTACCATTTGGAAAATATCATGTTTGTCCTTCCGTTTCAAGGTGATTTGGATAACCTGCAGTTGGACAGATGGATCAGAAATTTTCTAATGCCTCAAAAAGAAAATCCTATTGCGGTATAAATCTGGATATCTTTTTTTTCTGTGCTCACAATATCAACGCGAACGGGACCTAAAATCGTTGTGTTGATATAAGCCCCAATACCAAAACCGTGGATATGGGTATTGGGCTGATCCGGATTGGAAGGCAAATTGTACAGACCGCCCTGATAGAAAATTCCAACAGCACTGCGCGGTATGGATTCCCAAAATTTCAGGTGGCTCCAAATAGAAATGCCCGCCGATACAAATCTGGAAACCCTCAGTGCATCGCGTTTGAGACCGACAAAGCGCAATGCTGCGCTACTAAAGTATCCTGCACCACCTAATGCGAAGAGTTCATAAATCGGTGCAGACTGTGTCACATAGCCTCCGTGAGACCAGAAGCCCACACTCAATTGCGGATGGGGGCTGGCGAAGTACGCGAACTGTGTTTGCACCTGCTTTTGTGAAAATACCCGATGAACCCATTTTCCCCGGGTTTGAAAATAGATGCCCTGCTTTGGCAAAAACGCATCGTCTCGCGTGTCAATACTTGCAGATAACCAGAAGCTGAGTAGGTATTTAGACGCATTGCCTATTGAACGATCCGCATTGCGAATGCGGACATGCTCAACTTGATACCCCGCTTTAAAACCTCCCCAACTGTGGAACAAAACCTGCATGCCCAATTGCGTGCGAAGACGCTTCTCGTTATACGCGTCCTGGCGTTGCCCATTTTGAAAATACAACCGGTCTTGATTCCAACCTCGAACCTCCCAAGAAAACCCAGGGCCTTAGATGTGCGAAAAATTAAATTCATTTCAGCAAACTTCAAATTGCCCAACAGGCCGCGGAAATAAAACTCTGCTACGCGGCCATAAGCATTTTGATGTGCAAACTCGCACAGTGCCGAAACCCGAAAATCGTTGTCGTACCGAAGCCCCACTTTTACCTCACTGGGGGGGTTTTCAAGCACCTGAAAAACCAATTCGGTGTAGTCTTCATGATAGAGAACCTCGTAATCTACCGTTTGAAATAATCCGGTTGCATACAACCGGCCAGATTCGAGTTCCAGTTCTCGAAACGATATAGGCTTATTGATGAACTTTTCCAACTGCGATGTAAATGCCTCTTGTGAGTAGCGCTTTAAACCCTCAATCCGGACCCGGTCAATCACAATATCCGATGGTATATCCGCCCAGGTTTTGACATCAAACGCATCTGGCAATATCGACGATTTTGACTTTCCAGTAGGCTTTGAAATTCCGAGTGTTTGCAGAGCCTTCCAGATTGCATCCAAATGTTTTTCGGTTTCTTTTTCGCCAATCGGGATTAAGGTATATGACAGATTAAAATCGCCTGCATCAAATCTTTTCAAATCGGGGGATATCAGCACATGGGCGCGTTTTCGATTTGCGACTTTTTTTTCTTCAATTCGAAAACTAACGGCTTGATCGATGACGTCGATGAGATCTTCTATTTCGTGCTTTTGAGTGCGCAAAGGCGTGGCACAATCCACGGCAATAACAAAATCAGCTCCGGCATCTAATGCGACATCTACAGGCAGATTATTGACAATGCCGCCATCTACGAGATGGGTGTGTTCTGTACTTATCGGCGCAAATACCCCGGGAACAGAAATACTCGCTCTGATTGCTGTGCCGAGCGAGCCATTTTTAAGCACGACCTGTTCTCCAGATAAAATATCTGTTGCAATTGCGCGAAAAGGCGTTGGAAGCCGATCAAAATCGTTTCGCGCCCGATAGGTTGCACCAAGGGTCAATTGATTGAGAAAATGCTGGATCTTTTGCCCGGCAAAAATCCCATAAGGAAATTTTAGATCGAATTTATCGAGGCGCAATGCAAGCATCTGGCGATCAGCCATTGGTTTGCGATTCAAATTTGACAGACGACGGTCGGGGCTATTGTTGGTTATTTCCCACCAGTCTGTTTCTACAATAATGCGTTCGACATCATCAACAGGATATCCGGCAGCGTATAATCCTCCCACCAAAGCGCCATAACTCACGCCTACGATCAAATCAATGGGTATGCCTTCGCGCTCGAGCACGCGCAACACGCCGATATGTGCCCCTCCACGCGCGCCTCCCCCACTGAGCACAAGCGCGACTCGGGGCCTCTGTTTTGCAAAAGAAGGAAGCGTGCCAAACAAGGCAAAACCGAAACAAAAAACAAAAACAAATAGGCTTTGAACTATGCCGCATTTGGTTGCATATAACTTTTTGTTCGTCATCTGGTTCCCGGCTTTGAAAGATCGATCCGCTTTTGAAGTCACACATCACGTTACATTATATAACTTAAGTTGTGTGGTATAAAGTAGAAATTCTCTATACCCCTTCCTGGCCGAAGGCGTTGGCAAAGATGGTCAAGTCCTATTTTTAGTTGAAATAATCGAGGCTGGTTAGTTTTTAGTCAGCAGCAAAAGCGTCTTGCCAGTCTGTATCGAGCTTCAAGTCGTTCTGAAGCGCGAGCCTGAGCCTGGGAAGGCAACGGAAGCCTTTGATCCTTCGCAGGCGGGGTTCAATATCCAACAGTGCGGTGGCTAACCAGCGCGAGCGTTGATTAGAGTTTGTCCATCGCTTCACATTTCTCGTCAGTTGCGCTACCATTGAGTTGAGGGACTCAATGCAGTTGGTGGTACGAAAGGATTGCTTCAACTGCGGCATGAGTCTTAGGCGATGCAGGCTCAGGGTTTCTTCGAGTCCTTCTTCAAGGCTTTTTGTCGCGTCTTCATTGATCAAAGTGAGTTCAGGTTTGAGTGCATCAAGAGCGGCTTTGGCTTCCCGATAGGTGGGCAGATCGTAGGCATTTTGGAGGGCCTTTTTGATCTCATCTTGCTTGCCTTTGGGCAGATAGGACGTGACGTTCTCGCGTTTGTGCCACTCTTTACGTTGGATGACCACATAGCCAGAAAGTGCCTTTGTAAGGGCAGCATATAAGCCTTTCGAGCCGTCAATAAGACACAGCAGGCCCTTATGGTAGGATAGGTCACGATTTATGAGGGACTGTATAAACTGCCGACAGACGCGCTCGTTCTCAGTCGCAGCCTGGACAAAGCCGAGAGGGATTTTGTCTCCTTCTATCGTGACACCAAGAGCAATGATCATCTCATACTCTGCAAAGGTCTTCCCATCTATAAATAGGGCGACGAGGTCATACTGCGCTAAAGACCGATCTTGAAACTGTTTTAGCTTTTGTGCCGACGCCTTGATAAAGCGTCTCGACACGGTGGATGAAGATAGCCCAAAGGCCTCCGGCACCGTCTCGGCACAGACTTGATAAGCGCGCGTGGCAATGCCCCCGTATAGAAGCATTACGGGGCAGGCTTTTTATCATGCGCATGAGCAGGCCTTCATCCATCCTGCGGGGGCGCTGGAGGTGATGATAGGTCTGTAGGGAGACTTCCTCATCGGCTTCTACGTCACGCACCCTCGGCACGGATAGGGGTACTTTTTGATCGGAGAGATACACCGAGCCTTGTTGACTGCCCCACCGACGATTGGGATTTTGAGTGTCTTTGCGTGTGTATCTATCACCTGCCAAGCGGGTCACTTCGTTCTGTAATTCTTCTGCCACGGCGTCTAATCCGAGTGGGATCAAGGCCTGGATCAACGCGATGCGTGTATCCAGTGCGCCCAGTTCTTCTTCTCTGGGTGTCTGTGGCGTTGCATCATCTTTGTGGATGGCCTTGACTTTGGGGGCTTTGTGCGATACTTTTTTCATCACGGGCTCCTTTGGTTGAGGACACAGCGTTTTCTGTGGTGAATCTGCTGTATCCAATTTACATTGGAGCCTCTACTATTTCAACTAAGATAAGCACAATGTCGGCAAAGATCAGAAAATCACCAAACCCAATGGTGCCATCTCCATCCAGATCATACTGCGCGTCATAGCCCGCATCGCCTCGACTTAACCCGAACTGTGTTGCAAATAACAAAAAGTCGCCAAAACCAACAGTCCCATCGCCATCGAAGTCGAGCGTCCGGGATCGAGGGACTTGCTCATTAGGGATTGACTACATAGACTCGGTCAACACCAATCACCTTATCATCAACGACATAGAATCTGTTATTGCCGTAGGTAATCCCAGCAGGCCGGTTATTACCGGAAGATAGGCCGAAGTCGGAAGCAGCATCGCGCTGCCCAGAACTCATGTACGCATATACCTTACTGCCGAAGAAACTATCATCAACGACATAGAACCTGTCATTGGCGTAGGTGATCCCAGTAGGGATCCCAGTAGGGTGCAAAATGCCAGATAGGTTGAGGTTGAAGTCGGAAGCAGCATCGCGCTGCCCAGAACTCATATACGCATATACTTTCTCATCTGATCGATCAACGACATAGAACCTGTCATTGGCATAGGTGATCCCAGTAGGCCAGCCATTATCGGGAGATAAGTCGAAATCCGAAGCAGCATCGCGCTGCCCAGAACTCATATACGCATATACTTTATCCTCTAATCCTTCAACGACATAGAACCTATCATTAGCGTAAGTGATCCCAGCAGGGAGCTTATTGTCGGGAGATAGGTCGAAGTCGGAAGCAGCATCGCGCTGCCCAGAACTCATATACGCATATACTTTATCGGGGACGAAACTATCAACCACATAGAACCTGTCATTAGCGTAGGTGATCCCAGTAGGAGAGTGAATAGAGGCATCCAGTTCAATGACTGTTATTGTTGATAGAGGCTGTCCTCCAACAATGACAGGAACACTGCTGGAACAGTTATTCGAGATGTTATTTTCATTGTTGACTGCATCCACACAAGCACCGTAGTAATAGCTTAATGATGCTGTCAGGTCGATTGATTTAGAAGTCGCACCAGAAGTTGAAAGACTGCTCACAGCGTCTGTGCCAACTTCCTTATCATTCCTTGATATCCCCGAATTTAACGAGCGATAATAGCGTAGCATTGTAGCAGCAGACTGACGATTGCCCTGGTTGCGAACCGTGACACTCAGCGTGAAGGACTGACCCGCGTTGGGACTGTTGTTGCTTACAGAAGCCGATTCAACAATCAGGTCTGGACCAATATCATCGCCCCTGGATGTTCTAACCCTGGATGCTCTAACATAGTTTGAACAGCCTGCGTCATTGCAGGCCCGCACCCAGTATCCTATTTTGCGCCTGTAGCTGTTTAAGAAGCCAGCTAATTCACCTTCACGGTGACGAAAGTGACTAATGGTTGTGCCACTCACAGTGGCGATGAGGTCACAGCCCCCAGGGCAACTGACACTATAGGCAGTAGCATTGTCGTAATATACCTGATAGGAAGTCGCGTTAGGAGAAGGATCCCAGGAGATTTGATATTGAGAAGTAGAACTATCCCATTGATACTTTACATTGCCGGGTGGGGGCGGTATAACACTACTGTCGCCACCGTTCCTGGATGCTCTAACATAGTTTGAACAGCCTGCGTCATTGCAGGCCCGCACCCAGTATCCTATTGAATAACTGTGACGAAAATGACCAAATTTTGTGCCGGTTACAGTGCCGATGAGGTCACAGCCCCCAGGACAACTCGGGTCCAAAAGAGCAGCGTGGTCGTAATACACCCTATAAGAAGTCGCGTTAGGAGAAGGATCCCAGGAAATTTGATATTGAGAAGTAGAACTATCCCATTGATACTTTACATTGCCGGGTGGGGGTGGTATAACACTACTGTCGCCACCACCTTGCCCGCCACCACCTTGCCCGCCACCTGTGGAATACGTTGTGCCAAACACGTCCACAAACGCCAGAAAATCCGCTATATCTACGTTCCCATTGCCATCAAAATCCATCCGCGCATCAAACCCCGCATCTGACGATGACTTGCCAAACACGTCCACAAACGCCAGAAAATCCGCTATATTTACGTTCCCATTGCCATCAAAATCACCGGAACCAGTTGCAGGTGCAGTAAAGGTGATGATCGCATTGGATACATCTAACACGTCAACATCGCTCCCACTGGTTATTGAAAGGTTTTTGACGATTAGTGTCGCACCGCCTTCAAGCGATCTCGTCACTTGCAAATCAAGCTGCCCCAAATAACCCGTTGAGGGCACAAAATCACCCGTGGGGAATAACGCGGACAGCTTTGTAGAGCCAGTGCTTATCAGTGCTCCTCCTGTCCAATCCGTGCCCGATACATTTCCGATATAGCTGGAGAATGTCTTGCCCGGTAGATCGAGTTCCACTGTATAACCATTGGTAGATTGACCCGCACCTGCGGGTACGAAAAGCTGAAACTGGATCGTATCCCCCGCCTCTTGTTCGGGAAGGGTCTGCACATTGTTGTTTTGCACAGGACTTTCGATCTGCGTATCCAGTTGGAGTACCAACCCTGAAAATGCGCCTAAAAAGTGTTGTGCAAATGAGGGGATCAAGAGCAATGACGCGAATAGGGGACAGAGTGCTAAACGTTTGAGAATGGACATGGCAAAGGTATCCTTTTGTAAGGATGCGATATTTAGCATTGTATTTCAGCACCGGAATTTTATTGATCCTCACGCACTTTCACGCGCCTGGGCTTCAACTCTATCGGCTTGTATTCATCAATCTCGCCGATGGGTTCTGTCAGGAGGCAGTTAATCGGGATCTGGTGCTCAGATGATATCGCCAATTTAGCAGCGGCAGGAGAGGGCAGCGTGTACGCGTCAGCCTGGCCGACATTGACGATGTAGCCCAGATCGGCCAGAGACTGGATCGTGATCGCGCTCAATGGATCGCGCATCGTAGAACTGGGAGAAAGGAATCCTTCCATGAGTTCATGGGGGCCGAACACAGACTGCCGCCAATGACCGTCCCGTGTACCCGCTCCCCCTTTCTCATTCTCTACCGGCACTTTCCCATCTATATAGTTCGTCCCGCCTGCGTCATTGAATGCCGCGATCGTCTCTGCACCTGCAAAATGCGTATCGGCATCATCCACTTCTACGGGAATGATAAAAAAGATGTATTCAATTGACGGATTTATTAACAAGCCGAGGCTTTTCCACACAGTGCCGATTCCCAAACAGTGTCCCATCTCATGCAGATAGAGATCTTGCAGAGCTTCAAGTGTAAAATCGCCCAGGTCAGACGTGTCAAATTTCATTTGCGCTATGATCGGCAATTTTGATTGCCCGCGCATTTCTCGGGGCCCAGCACTCCCCAGGGTTTCACCTGGGCCGTCAATATTAGTGAGACGTGCGTAGATCTGCAGGTCATCTACAAGGCCGAAGACCTTAACGCCGTCTATCTCGCCCCCTTCATCTGCATTAACAAAAATATCAGGAATGTCGCTCGTAATAATGTTCTCCCAACGCGTAACCGCGGCATTGAAGGCTGCCCTGTGATCTTCAGATGGCTCACTGCCGACCCAAATGACTTCGATATTGAAGGCGTTGGGGTCGGGCGCATCGGAAAACCGCCATTGCTGAGGTGAATTGTAGTTTTCATCGCTACCACATTTGTAGCGTAAAGTGCCTGTGGTTGTTGAAGAGAAGGTCAGTTCGCTTGTGCAGGTACCCCCCAACTGCCCCCCATCATAATTTTGCGTAAGCGTGCCAGTATTCGAACCGGTATTTGAATATGTATAGCTTCCCGGATCTTGATTGTTTTCTTCGAAACGACCAGTAGATACAAACTCGATATAATAGGTCTCTACTGATAGGACTTTGTCGGTAACAAATGTATTGAATGCATTCTGATCTACCGGGGCAAAGCCGGGAGCGGGACGACTGGTGGTGCCACTGCCCGATGGCGACCAGTCGCTCGTGCCTTCGTCGTTGGTCGCTCGCACCTGTACCTCGTAAGGGGTCTCAGGTATCAAGCCCGTAATCGTTGTGCTCAGGCCCGGCCCAATATGGGGCCAGTCGGTGAAATTGCCTCCTGCTGCGCTGTACTGCACATCGTAGTCGCTGATGACAGGGCCGGTATTCCCCGGTTCTGCCCAACGCACGCTCAGGCTATTAGATGAAGCCATGACTGTGGGCGCATCTGGCCTGCCCGGTGGTTCGTTCTCATCGGTCAGAGTTATTGTCACGGCAATGGTCGCACTGCCGCCTTTACCGTCCTGTGCCCGCACGGTTACCGAATAGCTGTCCTTTGTCTCGTAGTCATACGTTTCGCCTGATCGGGTCATCAGTTGACCACTATTTTGCTGGACGGTGAATGCAGAGGCATCCCTGCCTTCAAGGCTGTAGGTGAGCTGGTCACTGTCGCCATCTGTCGCACTGATCGGGTTTCCGATGTTCTGACCTGCCCCTGTGTTCTCGGCTATGCTGCGGGTTGTGCTCGTTCCTTCGCTGAACACTGGGGACTGATTGGCTATGGTTGTTCCGGTAGCCGATCGCGACCAGTTGCTCTCTCCTTGAGCATTGCGCGCGCGCACCTGTACTTCGTAACGGGTGTTTGCGGTCAAGCCCGTGATTGTTGTCGTCGTGCCAGTCCCAGTATGAGGCCAGTCGGTGAAGCTACCTCCTGCTTCCCTGTATTGCACATCGTAGTCGCTGATGGCAGGACCGGGGTTCGTCGGTACTGTCCAACGCAGGCTCAGGCTGTTCAATGTTGAGGCTGTGACTACTGGCGCATCGGGCCTATCTGGTGGTTCATTCTCATCGGTGAGGGTGATTGTCACGCTAATGGTTGCACTGCCGCCTTCGCCGTCCTGTACTCGCACGGTTACCAAATAGCTGTCCTTCGTCTCATAGTCATACGTCTCACCCGATCGGGTCCTGAGTTGACCACTACCTGAGATGATAGTGAAGTCACTGGCATCCCTGCCCTGGAGGCTGTAGGTGAGGCGGTCGCCATCGCTATCTGTCGCGCTGACCGGGTTTCCGATGTTCTGACCTGCCCCTGTGTTCTCTGCCAGGCTGCGGGTCGTGCTCGTTCCCTCGCTGAATACCGGGGGCTGATTGGGTGCAGGTGGAGGGGGGGCGCTTCTCACGGTCACTGTGACCGCACTGGAGCAATTGTTACCTGTGTCGGATTCGCCAGATACTGTCTCGACACAGGCTCCATAGTAATATGTGCCAGCACTTGACGGAGCAGAGAAAGAATCCCGCTCGTCACTGGTTTCAGAAGGATCAAGGGAGAAAACGTAATCCGAGCCTTCCTCAGTATCACCTGGATCAATCGTATCGTCGGTCGAGCGATAGTAGCGCAACCGCGTAGAGGCAGACCGCCCGCCACCCTGGTTGCGAACAGTGGCGCTCAGTCTGATTAATCGCCCGGGTGTTGGGGTGTTGTTATCGATCGAAGGCGATTCGACGATTAAATCAGGACCAAGAACAGTGACGGCGACAGCACTGGAGCAGTTGTTACCCGTATCACTCTCCCCGCTGATGCTTTCGACACAGGCTCCGTAGTAATGTGTGCCCTCACTCAATGGTGCCCTCAAACGAATAGATTCATCGCCGGTCTCAGAAGCATCGAGGCGGCTCACGTAGTCCGTGCCCACTTCTGTATCACCTGTCGAGATTGTCTCATCGGTTGACAGATAATAGCGCAATGTCGTTGCTGAAGACCGCTCGCCACCTTGATTGCGAACTGTCGCACTCAGGTAGAAAGATTGCTCAGGTGACAGGGTGTTATTATCGACCGAAGGTGATTCAACTATCAGATCGGGATTATTACCACCAGTACTACTGGTCGTTCCACTGCCCGATGGCGACCAGTCGCCCGTGCCTTCGTCATTGGTTGCTCGCACCTGTACCTCGTAACGGGTATCAGACATCAATCCCGTGATCGCCGTGGTCGTGGACGTGCCAGTATGGGACCAGTCGGTAAAATTGCCACCTGTCGCTCTGTACTGTATATCGTAGTCGCTGATGGCAGGGCCGAGGTTCGTCGGTGCTGTCCAGCGCAGGCTCAGGCTATTAGATGATGCCGTGACTGTGGGCGCATCTGGCCTGCCCGGTGGTTCGTTCTCATCGGTCAGAGTTATTGTCACGGCAATGGTCGCACTGCCACCTTTGCCGTCCTGTGCCCGCACGGTTACCGAATAGCTGTCTTTTGTCTCATAGTCATACGTTTCGCCCGATCGGGTCCTGAGTTGACCGCTGCCTGAGATGATGGTGAATGCAGAGGCATCCCTGCCTTCAAGGCTGTAGGTAAGCTGGTCGTTGTCGCCATCCGTCGCACTGATCGGGTTTCCGATGTTCTGACCTGCCCCTGTGTTCTCGGCTATACTGCGGGTCGTGTTCGTTCCTTCACTGAACGCTGGAGACTGATTGGCCGTGGTCGTTCCGGTAGCCGATCGCGACCAGTTGCTCTCTCCTTGAGCATTGCGCGCGCGCACCTGTACCTCGTAACGGGTGTTTGCGGTCAAGCCTGTAATCGTCGTGTTCGTGCTCGTGCCAGTATGGGGCCAGTCGGTGAAATTGCCACCTATCGCTCTGTACTGTATATCGTAGTCGCTGATGGGAGAGCCGGGGTTAGTCGGCGCTGTCCAACGCAGGCTCAGGCTGTTCAATGTTGAGGCTGTGATTGTGGGCGCATCTGGCCTGCCCGGCGTTTCGTTCTCATCGGTGAGGGTGATGGTCACGGCGATGGTCGCACTGCCGCCTTTGCTGTCCTGTGCCCGCACGGTTACGGAATAGCTGTTCTGCGCCTCATAGTCATACGTCACACCTGATCGGGTCCTGAGTTGACCGCTGCCTGAGATGATGGTGAATGAACTGGCATCCCTGCCTTCAAGGCTGTAGGTGAGGCGGTCGCCATCGCCATCTGTTGCGCTGATCGGGTTCCCGATGTTCTGACCTGCTCCTGTGTTTTCTGCCAGGCTACGGGTCGTGCTTGCGCCCTCGCTGAATACTGGGGGCTGATTGGGAGTGGGTGGAGGTGGGGGAGTTGTGCTGCCCACGGTTACAGTGACAGCACTGGAGCAGTTGTTTCCTGTGTCGGATTCGCCAGACACCGCATCGACACAGGCTCCATAGTAATATGTGCCATCACTCGACGGAGCGTTCAAATAAGCAGATTCATCACTGGTTTCAGAAGGAGCGAGGCGGCTCACATAGTCCGTATCTACTTCCTGATCGTTCGTATTGATCGTCACATCGGTTGACAGATAATAGTGCAATGTCGTAGAAGCAGACCGACTGCCACCCTGATTGCGAACAGTGGCATACAGCCTGAAGGATGCACCTGCCTTCGGGCTACTTTCGCTGACGGAAGGTGATTCAACGATTAAATCAGAACCACTAACAGTGACGGTGACAGCACTGGAGCAGTTGTTACCCGTGTCGCTCTCCCCTGTGACGCTCTCGACACAGGCGCCATAGTAATACGTGCCCTCACTCGATGGAGCGCTCAAATAAGCCCTCTCATCGCTGGTTTCAGAAGCGGCAAGGCGGCTCACATAGCCCGTGCCTACTTCCGTATCACCTGTCGTGATGGTCTGATCGGTTGACTGATAAAAGCGCAATGTGGTAGAGGCAGACCGCCCGCCACCTTGATTGCGAACAGTTGCACTCAGCGTGAAGGATTCCTCTGGCCCCGGACTACTATCACTGACCGAAGGCGGCTCAACGATTAAGTCAGGACCAAGAACAGTGACTGCGACAGCACTGGAACAGTTGTTTCCTGTATCGGATTCTCCAGACACAACTTCGATACAGGCTCCGTAGTAGTATGTGCCACCACTTGGTGCTCTCACGCGAGCCGACTCCTCGCTGCTTGCAGAAGGAGCAAGGCGGCTCACGAGGTCCCAGCCCACTTCCGTATCACTTGTCGAGATCGTTTCATCGGTTGACTGATAATAGGTCAACCTCATAAGGATCGGAGAATTACCAGTGCCCTGATTGCGAACAGTTGCACTCAGCGTGAAATAAGCCTCTGCTTCCGGACTACTATCGTTGACTGTAGGCGATTCGACAATTAGATCGGGATTATTACCACTGCCACCACTGCCACCACTGCCACCACTGCCACCAGTACTACTGGTCGTTCCACTGCCCGATGGCGACCAGTTGCTCACTCCCTGTGCATTGCGCGCTCGAACCTGTATCTCGTAACGGGTGTTCGCAGTCAAGCCCGTGATTGTTGTCGTCGTGCCCGTGCCAGTATGGGGCCAGTCGGTGAAGCTGCCGCTTGCCTCCCTGTACTGCACATCGTAGTCGTTGATGGCAGACCCGGTATTAGTCGGTGCAGACCAATGCAGGCTCAGGCTGTTCAATGTTGAAGCCGTGACTGTGGGTGCATCGGGTCTGCCCGGCGATCCGCTCGGTGTGGGAGTGGGCGGAGGTGGGGGCGGGGGAGATGTACCGCCTACGGTCACGGTGACAGCAGTAGAGCAGTTGTTACCAGTGTCAGATTCGCCAGTGACAGCCTCGACACAAGCTCCATAGTAGTATGTGCCAGCACTTGACGGTGCCCCCACACGAGCAGATTCATCACTGGTTTCAGAAGGATCAAGGCGGCTCACGAAGTCCGTAGTCACTTCTGTATCACTTGTCGATATTGTCTCATCCGTTGACAGATAATAGCGCAATGTCGTGAAGTCAGATCGACTGCCGCCCTGGTTGCGAACAGTTGCACTCAGCGTGAAGTATGCACCTGCATCCGGACTACTATCGCTGACGGAAGGCGATTCAACGATTAAGTCAGGACCAATAACAGTGACGGCGACAGCCTCAGAACAGTTATTACCTGTGTCAGATTCGCCAGACGCTGCCTCGACACAGGCTCCGTAGTAATACGTGCCTTCACTCGACGGTGCGCTCAAACGAGCCGACTCTTCACTACTTTCAGAAGCCGCAAGGCGGCTCACATAGTCCGTGCCTACTTCCGTGTCACTTGTCGCAATCGTTTCGTCGGTTGACAGATAATAGCGCAATGTTGTAGAGGAGGACCGCCCTCCACCCTGATTGCGAACAGTTGCACTCAGGTAGAAAGATTCCCCCGGTCCCGGGGTGTTATTATCGACGGAAGGCGATTCGACGATTAAGTCAGAACCAAGAACAGTGACGGCGACAGCACTGGAGCAGTTGTTTCCTGTGTCGGATTCGCCAGACACAACTTCGATACAGGCTCCGTAGTAGTATGTACCACCACTCGACGGTGCTCTCACGCGAGCAGACTCATCACCGGTCTCAGAAGGATCAAGACGGCTCACGAGGTCCCAGCCCACTTCCGTATCACTTGTCGAGATCGTTTCGTCGGTTGACTGATAATAGCTCAACCTCATAAGGATTGGAGAAGTACCTGTGCCCTGATTGCGAACAGTCACACTCAGTGTGAAGTAAGCCTCTGCTTCCGGGTTGCTGTCGCTGACTTTAGGCGATTCAACTATCAGATCAGGACGAGCAGTGCCCTGGCCCGGTGGCGTAGGTGACGTTGGTGGCGTTGGAGGCTTCTGTGCTACGACGCTTTTGCCAAAGTTATCGGTTAAGATTAGAAGGTCTTCAAAAGCAATTTTGCCATCGCTATTGAGATCGTATTTTGCATCGTACTTATCCTGATCCTCTTCGGCCCCAAACGCGCTTACAAACATCAAAAAGTCGGGAAAATCCACAATTCCACTGCCGTCAAAGTCGAGAGAAGGTGATGCGATCCCTAAGGCAACGCTGATGGCCGTGGTCACAATCTCGAACTGTCCTTCCCGGTCAAGGCCAGCACGTACCAATCGAATCTCTGTGCTCGAAAACGCATCTGTGGTGCGAAAACGCAGTGTGCCAATCAGGCTGCTATTAGATGTTGTAGATTCACCCAAAGACGTCATGTCGATCTGGACAACGCTTGTCACGTTGTGTTGTAAGACAGTAATCGAATCTTGCTCTACAAGTGGATCGGGAAATACATCGCCCACGGTAAATTTTTCGTAAACAACTTGGGTTGCATCGTATTCAAATAGCGTAGAAAGACCATTGGTATTTTGAATATCTTTGCCAAAGATCTGAATGGAAATAACTTGATTGGGAGATGCATCGAGAGAGGACGCCGCTTGATCACCCGCAGAACTATCCAGATCCATAGAAAGGGAAAAGCTGCTGGTCTGTGGGGATAGCGACCGCGGGTAAATCAAGAAGATCAGGCTCAGCAGACTGGTGATGCCGAGCACGAAGGAGAGAAATTTAACGGGAGATTTCATGATTAACCGTGTGAACAGTTTTGCCACTTAGGGCTGATTTTTGGTTCTATAGAACGCAATTAGAGCAGTAGTTAATTTGAGGGTACTTCTTTGCCGAAGGCATTGGCAAAGATCAGAAAATCGCCAAATCCAATGGTGCCATCCCGGTCCAGGTCATACCGCGCTTGATATGCCTCATCGTCCTGGCTTAATCCAAACAGGGCTACGAACAGCAAAAAGTCGGCAAAGCCAACAGTCCCATCGCCATCAAAGTCGGGATTGGGCGTTTGAGGTGTGATATACGGCGACATATCCCACAACAGAATTGTGCCATCCTCTGATCCGGAAGATAGCAGCATTCCATCTGGGGAAAACGCCACGGAAAAGACATTGTCCTTATGCCCCTCAAGAAGGGTGGCATTTCCCGTCGCTACGTCCCATAGCAGGATCGTGTCATCCAAAGATCCGGAAGCAAGTATTGTCCCATCGAGTGAAAAGGACACAGAACTGACTGCCTGTGCATGTCCTTTAAGTGTGGCGGTATTTGTGCGCGTCGCAATGTCCCACAGGAGGATCGTGCCATCCAAAGATCCGGAAGCGAGTAGCAGGGTTCCATCCTCATCCTGCGAAAATGCCATAGAACTGATCACCTCCGTATGTCCCTCAAGGGTGGTGGTCGTTGTGCGCGTGGCTACATTCCACAGCAGGATCGTACCATCCAAAGATCCGGAAGCAAGTATTGTCCCATCAGGTGAAAATGCCATAGAACTGACCGCAGGTCCTTTAAGTGTGGCGGTAGTTGTGCGCGTGGCTACGTCCCACAGGAGGATCGTGCCATCTACTGACCCGGAAGCGAATAGCGGTTCATCTTCATGGGGAGAGAAGGCGATAGAACTGACCGCCTGTCCCTCAAGCGTGGAGGCGTTTCCCGTAGCAATGTCCCACAGGAGGATGGTGCCATCTACTGACCCGGAAGCGATCAGCCTCCCATCTGGCGAAAACGACACAGAAAAGACATCTCCCGAATGTCCCTCAAGGGTGGTAATCTGCTCTTTTCTCGCTGCGTCCCACAGGAGGATCGCGCCATCTACTGACCCGGAAGCGAGTAGCGTCTCATCCTCATCGGGTGAGAACGCGACAGAACGGACCGCCTGTGTATGTCCTTCAAGGGTGGCGGCGTTTCCAGTCGCCACATTCCATAGCAGGACCGTGCCATCCAGAGACCCGGAAGCGAGTAGTAGCTCCCCATCCTCATCCTGCGACAGAGATACAGAATTGACATTATCTATATGTCTTTCAAAGGTGGCGGTATTTGTGCGCGTTGTTACGTCCCACAGCTTGATCGTATTATCATCAGATCCGGAAGCGAGTGTTGTTCCATCGGGTGAAAAGGACACGGAGTTGACATCATCTGTATGTCCTTCAAGGGTGGAGGTGTTTCCAGTCGCGATGTCCCACAGCACAACTGTGCCATCCCCTAATCCGGAAGCGAGTGTTGTTCCATCGGGTGAAAAGGACACGGAAAAGACATTGCCCCTGCGCGCCTCAAAGGTGGCGGTATTTTGTCCCGTCGCTGCGTTCCAAAGTTTGACCGTTCTATCCAAAGACCCGGAAGCCAGTACCCCCTGGCGGGAAAACGCCACAGAACTGACCCAATCCGTATGCCCCTCAAGGGTGGTGGCATTTCCAGTCGCAATATCCCACAGCACGACCGTACCATCTTTTCGCCCAGAAGCTACCCGTGTCCCATCGGGAGAAAATGCCACAGATTCGACTGATCTGGAAGCTGTCAGCGTCCCATCTTGTGAAAATGACACGGGAAAGGTATTGCCCCTGCGCGCCTCAAATGTGTTGGTATTTTGTCCCGTCGCTATGTCCCACAGCGCAACAGTGCCATCTACTGACCCTGAAGTTAGTTGCATCCCATCTCTTGAAAACGCCACAGAACTGACTGCACTCGCAGAGGGTAGTAGCATGAGTTCACGGGAGGTCTCCACGTCGTAAAGCCATACGCCAATGCCACTTGCCACAGCGAGACTTTGACCGTTCGGCGAGAATGCGACCGCTTTATCCCCTGTACCAATAGGTCCTTTTCCCAGACGTGCGATTGCGCCGTTGGGTACATGCCATGTTGGATAATCACCGTCCAGGCTCGGCACAGCAGGCGTTCCAATGCTTATTGCATGAAACGTCACTGGCTCAAGTCCGGCGATAGATACCTCAACGATATTTGTTTCCGGATTGGGACCGAGGGTAAGCGTCCCTTCTGCGCGGCCATTGGCATCGGTTGTTGCGTACTCAATCGTGAATCGTCCGCTGAGCTTTCCCGCGCCGGCGGTAACTTTGAACGTGACTTGCACATCTGGTAAGGGATTATCGCTCTGATCTCGTACTTCAACAATCAGGGGATTTGCCAAGATTGCTCTGGGCGTGCCTTGCTGGTTGTCGCCGGAGATTTTTTTTAGTATATCAGGACGAGACCGCGTCCATTCAGATACGTTCCAAATCAGAATCCCGCCATTCACTGATCCAGAAGCGAGCATCGTCCCATCGGGTGAAAACGCTACAGAACTGACGGCATCCCTATGTCTCGCAAGGGTGGTGATCTGTTTTCTTTTCGCTATGTTCCAGAGTATAACCGTTCCATCCACTGACCCGGAGGATAGTACCGTTCCATCTCTTGAAAACGCTATAGAACTGACCGCATCCGTATGCTCCTCAAGGGTGGTGATATTTGTGCCCGCTTGCACGTCCCATAGTTTGACCGTGTTATCATCAGACCCGGAAGCGAGTAGTGTCCCATCTCGTGAAAACGCTACAGATGAGACATCATTGGTATGCCCTTCAAAGGTGGCGATATTTGTGCCCGTCGCTACGTCCCACAGCAGGATCGCGCCATTCGCTGATCCGGAAGCGAGGATGGTTCCATTGCGTGAAAACGCCATAGAACTGACCGCCTGTCCGTTAAGGGTGGTGGCGGTCTTCGTCGCCACATCCCACAACAGGATCGCGCCATTCACGGACCCGGAAGCGAGCAATATCCCATCTGAGGTAAATGCCACAGCACTGACCACATCTGTATGCTCCTCAAGGATGGCGATATTTGTGCCCATCTGGACGTTCCACAGCTTGACCGTGCCATCCACTGATGATCCGGCAGCGAGTAGCGTCCCATCTGGGGCAAATGCCACAGCACTAACCACATCCGTATGTCCGTCAAAGGTGTCGGTATTTTGTCTGGTCGTCACGTTCCACAGCACAACCGTGCCATCCCTTGACCCGGAAGCGAGCATCGAGCTATCGTGAGAAAATGCCACGGATTCGACGGCATTCGTATGTCCTGTAAGGGTGTTTTGAGCGCGGCTGTCTTGCACGAATAGCAAGAGGACGAGATTAAAAAAGACGGAATAAAGAATGAATTTTTTCATGGGTTTGGAGATATAGATTGATCGGTTATAGTATCAACTTCGTGAGCAGTTAAAAAAATTGATTTTTCCAGAACAGTAGGGCATTTGGCTCCTTTCAGGGGATGGGGAAGCTGATCCCTACCCGGTAGCATATGAGGTTCGCCTGGCTGTGGATAGGGCGGTCAGCTCTCTCGGTCAGGTACTTCGTTAGTCCGTTGTGTTGGTAGGAGGCGGACAGATCTATGAGTATTGACCGCACCTCCACGGAGAGTCCACCACCCCCGGTGAAAGCTATCTGGAAGTCGTTGGTATCGAATGTGGATTCATCGTCATCTATATCTATGAAAAGGAAGTCTACGTCTTCCTCCGTCCTGGTGCTGAAGACGGAGAAGCCGATAGTCCCATAGAGGTACGGCCTGATAGGCCCAATCCTCAGGCAGAACTGCGGCCCCAATCCTGCGGAAAAAATAGAGTAGGTGGTTTTGACATCTGTGGAGATGAGGGATCCGAAGGATCTGGAGGATCTGGACTCTCGGCCGTACTCGACATAGGTTGCCTCGGCGCGCAGGCCCCAGAGTCTGTATTCGCCCAGGAACAGCAGGCCGCCTAACCCGGCTCCATAGCCCCTGTTCACATGGTTCTGGAACTCGCCCACGGGGTCGGCAAGACCGAGATACGCGAAGACCTCGCCTTTGGCATTGTTCTGGCCGTTCTGAGCCGTCCCGCGTTCCGAATTGACTGACGGCGTATCTCCGACGCTCTGGCCAAATAGGGGACTGGAAACCGAAATAGCCGTCCCGACCATGACGCTTATAGGGATGCGGAGAACCTTCAGGTTCAACTGATCCGGCCACCAGTCCTGGTTGGTAATCATATCGTACCTCCCGTGTTCTGAGTATGGCACAACCTTCTGGAACTGTTGCAAGTCTTAAGGGATGATGGGTATCCTCCCTTATTGAAAGAATGTCATGGACATTTTGCAATCTTTTACCTCACAACTTGGGTTAATTAAATATCCTCGCAAAGCTGTGTGGAGAGCGGCTCTTCCTTTACCGCAGTACTCACCTCAGAACCGCGATGTGTGATACGCGAAGTCTCTCACCTGTTTATTTTCGTCAAATTTTATTATGACAGTGAGGGTTCTCTGAGATGTTGAACTGGCTCCGGATGAACCCGACAGTCCGCCACTTCCGCCAAGCAAAACATCGGTCAGGCCTACAAGGATGAGAGAAGCAACACCGCCCTGACTGGTCGAGTATGCTTCTTCCGTCGAAATTTTGTCATATATCCATACTTCGCGCCGTTCTTCATCTGTTGAAACGATATTTGGTGATCCGAGAACCTGGGCGACTTCGGCACCACTCATACCAACCCTTATTTCTTTTTGAACCTTTCCAACAGTCATCCGGTCGCCAGAATCATCCCGCACAGCTCTTCGGTATATCGCTCTAAAGAATAGTCCTATTTGCCCTTAGATGTCAACCGCGTAAGTTTGTCCTGAAGTTCAAAATTTGTCCCAGTTTCCATTTTTTTGCGATATTGGTGTCATGGAAGAACCTGTAACCTGAAATCTGGAATCGAATGCAAAAAATAAAGCCCTGCTTAAGCAAGCAGAGCTTTAGAATAATTAAAGCAGAACTAGTCGCAGACCAGTTCAACGTCAGTCGTCATCCTGTAAAACAGGTCAAGTCTATATCAGTTTTAGATCAATCCTCTCTGCATCGCAATTGCGGCGGCTTCTGTGCGGTTTCCCGCGCCGAGTTTGCCCAGAATTTCGCTGACGTGAAATTTTACTGTGCGTTCGGAAATGTTGAGTTGATCGGCGATTTCTTTGTTCAATAGTCCCGTTGCCAACAGGTGTAGCACTTCTTTTTGCCGTGCGGTCAATGCATCGGGATTGTTCATGCTGTCCAATAGCTTGGAAGCGATGAGGGGTTCGAGCAACGACCCGCCTTCGTTCACCACGCGCACAGCGCGGAACACATCGCCTCGGGGCGCGCCTTTGAGCAAATAGCCCTTTGCGCCGGCTCGCATCGCCGACACAATGCGCTCGTCCGTATCAAAAACTGTAAACACGATCACCCGCACGCTGTGCCCCTGTTCTCCCAGTCGGCGAAGTGTCTCAATACCATCCACGCGCGGCATCTCCAAATCGAGCAATAGCACATCGGGATCGCGTTCTGCGACCATGTGCAATGCTCATCAAGTCCCCCACTGTATTGAGCAAGCGGAGGTCTTCATTCGAGAGTTCGCGCCATTCGACACTGCCCACATTTAATACGCCTACTTTTTTTTCTTGAGCGTACAGCGGGATACTCGCGTGATATTGCAATCCATCTGTGCCTTCAACCAGTCCTTTCAGGCGGCTACAGGCCACGACATTTACATTTGCCGCACCCTTCAAGTCGCCTTTCTGGTAGGTGTCCAGGCAATAGCACCAGCCGCCCATTTTGCTCGGGTTGTCGCGCAATACGGGGGGCAGGTTTTGTGCGGCAGCCAGATAGGGTTGGTGTGTGTCTTCGTGCATGAGCCAGATCCAACTCGTGCTCAAGCCAAGCAATGCGGCTACTTTTTCGAGGGCCGTTTCGAGGGCTTGATCGAGATTGACGGATTGGTTGAGTGCATGGGCAATCGCGTTGAGGATTGAGAGTTCGCGATTGCGTTGTTTGAGTTGGTCTGACATAAATAAAACGTGATGTGTGACTTTAAATAGACAAAAAGAGGTTCCTCGGCTATCTTGAATTGTCCATTAAACAAGAAGCCATCCAACAAAAGGAACCTCCAATGTATAATTTAGAACTTTTTGTCATTGCAATCTACTGTTTTATTGAAGATGAACTCTATCCGGCTTTCTGTCAGGCCAATGGAAAACCCCGTCGGGCAGGCTTTGAACCTGCTTTAAGTGACGCTGAATGTCTCACAATAGAAATCGTGGGTCACTTCTTGGGCTATTCAAGTCAGAAAAAACTCTATGAACAAATGCGAGAACACTTCCTCGGCTATTTCCCAGATTTGAAAGACCGTCCAGCCTTTGTGCGCCAATCGGCCAATTTGTGGCATGTCAAAGCCTGGATGCAACAGATGGTCGTGGCCTACCTGCAAGGACACCTTGCCCCTTGTCAGATCATAGATACGCTGCCCTTACCGATATGCAAACTGGCAAGGCGATACACACGCAAGATTTTTAGAACAGAACCGATCTTTGAGTTCCCCGCCCCGTCAAAAGGCTTCTGTGCCGCCAAACAAGAAGCGTATTTTGGCTTTAAAGGCGGACTGAGAATCACGGATTATGGCCTCATTGTCCAAGCTCCCATCCTGCAAGCGTATGGGCACGACAAGAATTGCCGAGCGGCACTCCTTGACGGCACGATGGGAGGCACAACCGTCTTGGCCGATGCTGCCTTTATGGATTTGGACTGGCAGAAAACCTGTTGGAAAACCTATCGGATACGCATAAAGACGCCAATTAAATCCAATATGAAAGAGAATCCTGAACGCGCTCCCTTCATTTTTCCCAAAGCCAAGAAAGCCACAAGGCGTTTAGTCGAAACCGTTTATGCACAATTGACAGAACGTTTACACATCGCCCGCATGAAAGTACGAGATGCTTGGCACTTACTCAATCTGTGGCATACCAAAATTTTGACCCATACCATGTGTGTCTTTCTAAATATCATCAATTACAGAGAACCGCTTGACTTTGATGGACTCGTTCGTTTTTGAAGTCACACATCGCGTAAATAAAGTGAGTTAATGTTTGCGAATTGGATTTTCAGCCTCTTCGGTCCGATGGCGGTATAAATCTTTTACTGTATCGGGAAATTTTTCAAATATATCTCTCGGCACGATTGATCGATTCCGCCCGCCAAACTCCAGACTGATCCACCACGGCGAATAGCGCGTCAACATTGTCACGCGGGGTGAGATACTCGGATTGCTCGCTGTCGAATGCCATATTCGGCTGTCCACCAATAGCACACTGCCCGCTGGCCCCTGGAGTTGTATTTCGCCGGGAATTGGCGCAGAGGGATCAATGCCATCGTGCATTTCGGGAGGATTGCGGGGGTCCATATGACTGCGCGGGTTGCGAACGTCTAAATGACTGCGGGGCACGACCCAGGTGCCCCCGTTTTTAGCAGAAAATGGCGATAGCATCCACAATGCCGTTAGTCCCATTGTTACATTGGGAAATGGCATGAGAATCGCGCCTGCCTGATCCCGGTCCAGAATATCGTGCGGCCAATCGGAATGAAAACCTCGGTGATGAATATTGCGGTCGCCCGGTTGTCGCGTCTTAAATTCTGTTTGTGCGATGCGCACATGCGGGTCCAGCATGGTTTTTGCGACACCTACGACGCGTTTATCGCCGAAATACGGCGCGAGATCGGGCACATAAGCCACTAAATTGGTGCTCGGATTTCCATTTGCATCTGCTTGAAACGCAAGTGATCCACCCGATGTTTCGTAATCGCGTATGGCTTTTTCGTGTCCCTGCACGACGTGTTCTCGAAGATAATCAATCCGATCTTCGGGGATCACGCCTTCAATGAGACACCAGCCCTCGGCCTTTAATTGTGTAATATATGCTCTAATTGCTTTGGATTGTGACACAACGCCCTCCCTCAGTTTGCAATTTTTTCAGCGAGATGCTTAAAATCGTGTCCTGTTGGTGCCTGGAATACGCTGAGATCAAACCCGGGCACTACTGATAGGATGTGGTCGAAAATATCCGCCTGAATCGCCTCGTAATTCGCCCATACCGTATCGCTACAGAAAACGTAAATTTCTATTGGCAAGCCGTGTTCTTGTGGCGGCAGTTGTCGCACTAAAAAGGTCATTTCCCGGTTGATTTTTGGATGATTTCTCAAATACGCGACGATGTATGCCCGAAACGTGCCCACATTGGTCATGCGTCGCCCATTTACCAGGCTCGACTCATCTATCTCTTGCGTCTGGTTGAATTGCGCCAATTCGTCTTTCTTGTGTTCGATATAGGCAGCGATGTATTTGATTTTTGAAAATCGTGCCAACATCTCTTCGTTGCAAAATTTGATCGTTTGGATATCTATTGAAATTGACCGCTTGATCCGACGGCCACCCGATTCTTGCATGCCTCGCCAGTTCTTAAACGATTCGCTGATCAATGAATACGCTGGGATCGAGGTAATCGTTTTGTCCCAATTTTGTACCTTTACGGTGGTCAATGCCACTTCAATGACATCCCCATCTGCGCCGTATTTTGGCATCTCGATCCAATCGCCCACGGCGACCATCTTATTCGCACTCAGTTGTATGCCCGCGACCAGTCCCAGTATGGCATCTTTGAACACCAGCAAAAGCACAGCCATCAATGCACCCAACCCACTCAGGAAATATACGGGGTTGCGATCTAACAAAATTGATAAAATAAAAATGCCGCCTACAAAATATGTCAGCATTTTTGAGACCTGCACAAAACCCTTGCCGGGGACTTCGCGGGAGATCTCAAATGTTTGATAAACAGATAACGCGGCATTGAGAAATGCTGCAATCACCCAGACGCCGATGATCACGACAAAAATCTGCACAACATCCCGAATAATCGCTGTGCAATAATCCCGGTCTGCTTCTGTCATTTCTGCAAATGGCAAATCGACCAAAAGATAGATGACCAGTGCTGGAGCCAGGTGTGCCAATCGGTCCAGAACCCGATGCTCTACAAACGCATCATCCCAGGGTGTTTTCGTTTTTGCAATTACGTATTTCAGCGTTCGCAAGGCTATGCGCTTCACGATAAAATCGGCAATCGCACTGAATATCAGAATGCACAGCCCCACTAGCAACGGCGCTGTCCAGTTTTTAGCTGCCTCTGGTTCGATGCCTAAACTGAGTAACCAGTTGTAAATGAACTCCAACATTATGATTTCCTTCGCCTCTTGAGCTTATAATAGCCCATTGTGTCGCAGCAACGCCTCTGTGCTCGGTTCGCGCCCGCGAAATTCTCGGTACACATCCATCGGATGTTTGCCACCGCCCAGTGCGAGGATTGTGTCGCGGAACTTGCGTCCGGTTATCTTCACAGCTTCATCATCATCCAGTCCGGCCTCTTCAAACGCGCCAAAAGCATCTGCGCTCAACACCTCTGACCATTTGTAGCTGTAATACCCGGCGGCATAGCCTCCAGCGAAAATATGGGAGAATGAGCACAAGAAGCGACTCTCTGGTAGGGGGGGCAATACGGACATTTCTTCGGTTACCCGTCGCTCCACATCAAAAGCCGTTTCTTCGCCATCTGGATCGTAGGCAGAATGCAGTAGCATGTCCGTTTTTCCGAAGGACAACTGGCGCATCATTAAAGATCCCGCCTGAAATGTGCGCGCGGCAACGATTTTCTCAAATAGATCATCTGGCAAGGGCTCACCCGTTTCCACGTGTGCGGTCATTCCAATCAGCGTGGGTTTTTGGTAACACCAGTTTTCCATAAACTGGCTGGCAATCTCCACCGCATCCCATTCCACGCCGTGCAATCCCGCTACATCGGCATAATCGACGGTCGTCAACATGCCCTGCAACCCGTGTCCAAACTCGTGGAACAGGGTTTCCACTTCTGAAAAACTCATCAGTGATGGCGTGTCACCCACGGGTGGCGTGCCGTTGCACACGAGGTGTACTACGGGCAAGCGAAGTTCGCCGTTGAGCCATCGCCGTCCCAGACAGTCGTTCATCCACGCGCCACCGCGTTTTTCTGCTGGACGAGAATAAGGGTCCAGATAAAACGACGCTATGCGCTCGCCATCGCGGAGCACTTTGAAGAACTGCACATCGCTATGCCATTTGTGCGTGTTTTCATCGTCTGCCCGTGCGATCTCAATATCAAAAAGGCGTTCTGCCAACGCAAACATGCCATCGAGTACTTTGGGAAGTGGAAAATAAGGGCGCAACTGGTCGTCGGTATAATCGAATTTTTGCTCGCGCAATCGCTCCGACCAGAAGGACGTATCCCAGTGCATGACTGGCTCTTGCTGGCCATTCGCCTTTGCCAATGCTTGTAGTGCGCCAAAATCCTGTTCGCTATGGGGCTGTGAAGCTGCCTGCAATTCGCCGATCATGCGCTCGACAGCGGCGACATCGGGGGCCATTTTGGCATCCAGGCTCCTGTCTGCATAGGTCGCAAAACCCAGGATCGCGGACTGCTCCTGGCGCAATTGTAAGGTACGTGCAATCAAATCGCTGTTGTCCCATTCACCGGAAGATGCGCGTTTTACATAGGCTTTGTACACTTGCTCGCGGTGGTCGCGCCCGCGATGGTGTTGCATAAAGGGATAAAAGCTTGGGAAATCCAGTGTAATGCGCCAGGGACCATTTTCCGGTGTCGCTTCGCTGCCTTCATTGGCCTGGGAGTATGACTGCGCGGCCACTTGTCGCAAGCTGTTCGGCCAGCCCTCTGCATCTTTTTTCTTTTCGATAATTAGTTCATAAGCTTTGGTCGCATCCAGCACATGGTTGGAAAAATCTGTGCTGATTTGCGACAATTCTTTGGCGATTTCATTAAAGCGTTCTTTTGCCGCGCCTTCTAATCCCACTCCGGCGTGTTCGGCTGCGCGAATTTTCAGTTCGATACATCGCTTTTGAGCCTCATCTAACTTCGCCCATTCCTCGCCATCTCGAATTGCCACCAGGCTTTCGTAAATGGGACGGCTCTGCTGTATGCGCAGACCAAATGCCACGACATCTTGCAAGACAGCCTCGTGTGCTTCGCGCAAGTTATCCGAATTTTTTACGCTGAGCAAATGCCCCACCGGACCCCAGGCATAAGAAAAGGGTACGTCGAGTTCTTCGAGCGGGGCGAGCAACCCATCCCACGATGGGGTCATGTTTTGCTCCAATGCCGCAATCTGTTTTTCTGCTTCTGTTAGCACATGTTTTACGCCCGGCACAATGTGCTCTGGCTCAATTTCGTCGTACCGCGGCAATCCCTCTTTGACAAGTAAAGGATTGTTTTTTAATGCACTCATTACACATACCTCATTTTGTTTAAGAGATAGAAAATAGACTCAATCCAACTTCTCTATCTCATTTACGACATCTCGTACCGAGTTCAGTATTTTGTACGCAGATGAAAAGTCTCCGTATTTCGACAGCGCATTTGGCACAGCGAGCACGCGCAAGCCAGCCGCTGCTGCCGCGATACATCCGCGCTCAGAATCCTCCACGACAACACAGTCATCGGGTTGTAGCCCGTGTAATCGCATGGCCGTTAAATACGCATCTGGATGTGGCTTTGCTTCTTCGTAATCTTCTCTTGCGAGCACAAAATCGAAAAATGGGAGCAAATTCGTCTGTGCGTGAACAATGTCGAAGTGATCTCTGAGAGAACCCGTCACAATGCCCATTTGTACGCGACCATAGAATGTTTCAAGTGTTTCTACCACGCCATCTATGACCTGTACGCCGTTGGCTAATAATGCGCTGTACCGCGCATTGCGTTTTAAACGCAACCGCTCGATCAATTCAGCATCTTGAACGGGCAGAAAATCGAATACACTCAGTCCTTTTTTCAGCGACTGTTCGGCAAAATCCTTATGTGTTAGCTCAACACTTTGTGTCGCCAATACCTCATGTCCCGCTTGAAAGTACAGACCTTCGGTATCTACCAGCACCCCATCGTTGTCCCACAAAATTGCACGAATCACAACTCCTCCTTATATTCTTTTTTAAAGGCGACCTCCGTAAAATGGTTGAAAACTGAAATCTACGCGAACAATGGACTCAGGTCAACACATCCGCGCTTCCTTTGTGCAGACATCCGATGGTCTTGTTGCAGAAAACGACCACGCCCGCATTTTGCTCTCTCCCGTGCAAGGCAATGTGGTTTCTGATCACCTGGTAGAAGCTACCGAGTGCAACTGTCTTATCCGTCCGCTCAATGGTGAAGATATCTCGGTCTATATCGACGATCAGCCCGCCGAGACGCTCGGTTTTCTCCGCGATGGGCACGCGCTATGGGGACGGCTCGCTACGGGCGATCATCCGGGGCATATCCGTTTTTGCATTCGCTCAGATAATGTCGATCTGCTCTATGCCGAACTCGATGTGCGTCCCTCGCGCCTCAACTACGAAACCCATTATCAAGTCATGCGCGCCGATCTCGAGCGCGTCAGCCGTGAACTCGTTTACCTTTTGCCCGATCAAACCCGTATTACAACTCGTCTGATAGATGACAGGGGTAGCAATTTAGACTTTCATCAGGTGCTGGACCGTCTTCTGAATCAACTCGTCCGCACTTTGCATGCGGTTCTCAAACGCCCGCACCGCCGTCTCAAAACCGTTCAACACACCCGTGCGGTTGATCGCGCGCAGGGCCGCGATCCCAATGCGGTTGCCCACATGATTCGCTCGCCACAATTCTGGACACGTAATCTCCCACACTTGCCTCTGGCGGATGGTATTGGCTGTACGCATGTGCGTGAAACCCATCGCTATCCCGATATTGACACGCCGCTCAATCGCCATCTCGTTGCACACTTAAAGCGTCTGTCTCGGCGCGCCCAAGCCATCGCACATACGGACCTGGGGCATCGCCTGAAAATACATGTCAATCACTATCTGCGTTTGCTCCCTTTGCCACCTGCGCGACGCGATGAGCCGATGCCCGTTCATCTCGATGTGCGTTACCAGACGGCTTTCGCGCTCATCCGCGATCTCAATCGCGCGCTCGCGCCCTGTACGGGTGGTCCGTTTGATCTGTCCTATCGCGATACGCATGTGCTCTACGAATACTGGGTCTATTTTACGCTCGTTCACATCCTGTGCGATATCGGCTTTGTTCCGACCCGTGACAATAATCTTTTTCATCTGACCAATCGCGGCCTGAGTGTTTCTCCCGCGCAGGGCGAATCCTCTGCGATACATCTTCAGCGCGGCGCGTGCCATATCCGTTGTCTCTACAATATGACCTATACCACCACGTCGAGACGCGCGCTCACTCATGATCTGAGACCCGATATAATTATCGAAATTCACGACTCGAACAGAGAACGCGCTATTTATGCATTTGACGCCAAATATCGCCGCGAAAATTACAATGGGACGTGGATTCCCAAGCGCGAAGATATTGACAAAATGCACGCTTACCGGGATGCCATCGGCCAGGTTACAGATACAGATTTCCAGCGCATTCTCAAAAGTGCTATTGTTCTGTTTCCCGCGCCAGCAGATCCCGCGTACCAGACCCATGCTTTTTACACCAGCCTGTCCTATGGCATTGGCGGCCTTTCGCTCTTGCCAGGCGATGCAAATACGTTATCTGCCCTGAAAGAATATATCAAAGAGCATATTCTTTTATAAAAAACTGGACCGACCTTCGCCGATCCAGTTGTGTATTTTTTTTATTTCGCTATATTTGCAAATATCAGGTGCGACCTTCCTCAAGTTCCCAAAAGGTGAGAAGTGAGACGCAAGACGTAAGAGGTTCCCAACCCCCAGTCCCCAGCCCTTTTGCTTTATGACCGATTCCCAACTTCTTCAAGAATTTGAAGCCCTTGCCCATCGCCTGAATATTCCCCTATTCCGCGAAGACCTCATGGGGGGTAGCGGTGGTCTGTGTGTCGTGCGCGGCGAACAGCGCCTGATTCTCGATTACCGCCTCGATGTGCCCACGCAGGTCGATATTCTCGCACACGCCTTTTCCCGATTGCCCCTCGATGATGTTTTCATCAAACCCTCCCTCCGCGCACGCATTGACCTCTACGGCGAAGCACAGGTTTAGCGATTTACCCACAAGATGAGATCAAATATTCCACGTTTTCTTCGGGTGATACAGTGACGGTGCGGTTGGCCGGGATGAAGAAGGTGTCGCCTGTTTGAGTGGTGAAGGTTTTGTTTAATTGGGCCTGGCCGGTGAGGATGGTGAGTGCCGCGAATGTGGGATAGGTGTGTTGGACGGTTCCTGCAGGAGTGAAGCGTTCGAGGCGGAAGTATTCGGTGTCTTCAACTCCAATGAGTGTGGCGTTTGAATCGGTTGCGAGATGGCTCCAGTGTTGCGGTTCTGGCGCAGGTGCGTCAAAGGCGATGACATCGAGGGCGCGGTCAATGTGCAGTTCGCGCGGCTTGCCATCGGTGCCGGGGCGGTTGTAGTCGTAGATGCGAAAGGTGAGGTCGCTGGATTGCTGTACTTCGTAGATCATGACGTTCTGGCACAGGGCGTGTACTGTGCCGGGCGGTACGAAGATCACATCGCCTTCCTGTACATCGAAGAATTGCACGGTGTCCTGTACGCGGTTTTCGCGGATGGATGATTCAAAACTGTGTTTGTCCACGCCGTCTTTCAGGCCACACGCCACGCGTCCGTGGTCTGATTTGAGTACGTACCACGCTTCTGTTTTGCCATACGTGCCCAGGTTTTCTGCACGGGTGTAGGTGTCGTCGGGGTGTACCTGGATGGAGAGGTCGTCGCGCGCATCGAGGAGTTTGATGAGCAATGGGAACTCGGTGCCGTAACGCTGGATAACGCGCTGTCCGAGGAGGTCGGCGCCATAAGTTGCGACGAGGTCGGCGAGGTTTTGTCCGGCAAGTGGGCCGTTTGCGACAATGCTTTCCATCCCTTTGTATGCCGAGACTTCCCACGATTCGCCAATGGGCACATCCGGGGGAAGTGCTTTGTTGTAGCATGTCCCCAAGCTGCGCCCCCCCCAGACGGTTTCGCGGAGGTAGGGTTTTAAGGGTAAGAGATCGGGTATCATTAAGATGCTCCTGCTGTAAGGTAGTCCTGTATCTGTCCGTCAATGTAGGGGCAGGTCCCTGTGCCTGCCCAGCCTGTCTGTCAAAGTGCGGATACGGGTATCGACATGGCAGTTTCCGTAAGTGGTAAAAATTGTTCTGATAAGCAGATCACGCCGCCTGGTCCAATGGGCATGTTTAATTTTTTTAGAACGGGGAAATGCCGGACGTGGTTTTTGTTGGGTGAGGCGGTTTTTTTGATTTCCAGCGGATAGATCGCACCATCTCGCAAGATAAGGAGATCAATTTCTTTTCCATCTCGATCCCGGTAATAATAGAACGGGGGCATGTGGCCGTTGTGCCGGTAGCTTTTCAACAGTTCACTCACGATCCACGATTCCAAAATGGGGCCGGACATTGCGCCGGCTTCCAGCGTTTCAGGGCTGGACCATTCGGTGAGGTAGGCACATAGTCCGGTATCGAGAAAATAGAGTTTGGGGCTTCTCACCAGTCGTTTGGTGAGGTTGGTATAATAGGGTTCCAGAAGATAGATGATTCCGGAAGCCTGTAAAATGGAAAGCCATGTTTTTGCAGTGTTTGGCGCAACATCGGCATCGCGCGCCAGGTCCGAAAAGTTTAACATTTGCGCGGTTCGGGCAGCGGCAGCCCTGAGAAATCGAAGAAAGGATAGCTCATCGCCTACTCGGGTGAGGTCTCGAATATCGCGCTGGAGGTAGGTTTGCAAGTATGAACTGTAAAATAGATTCCAATCCATCTGGTCATCCAGAGCAATGGCTGGAAAATCGCCGCGCCATATCAGTCTATAGAGTTCTTTTAGACCGAGGATACCTCCGGTTTGAAGCCTGTTGTAAATAGCGTCGGGGGCTGGCAAGAACGGAGAAGAGTCACTCCCGATTCGCTCGCGTCTCGAAAGGCCAAAAAGCTGCACGATGCCCACCCGGCCAGCCAGAGATTCGGATACGCCTTTCATCAGATGAAATTGCTGCGATCCCGTAAGCCAGAACTGGCCGGGCGAGCGGTCTCGATCCACGGCGATTTTGATATGGGGCAATAGCTCTGGCGCGTATTGGATTTCGTCAATGAGCACTGGCGGCGAGAAACGCTGCATGAATAATGCCGGGTCTTCTTTTGCCAGGCTCTGGACAAGCGGATCGTCCAGGGTGACATACGTTCGGTTTGGTTCGCTTAAGTGCCTTAAAAATGTCGTCTTGCCGACCTGTCTGGCTCCAGAGAGCATGAGTACGGGAAACCGGGAAGATGCGACAAAGGATTCAAGTGTTCGGGAAATGTACATTTTGGGGTACCAAAAAAGCGGCTATTTTGCAATCGCACTGCAAAATAGCCGAAATTTTAGATGTTGTCAAGGCTACGAGCACTTAAAATATTTCGTCGAGATTCAAAGTGAATCCTTGCAATGTGGGCGAAGTCAATGATTCTCCTTCGCCGTAGGTATCGATAACCTCGAATCCGTGCTCACCGAGACGCAGAACTGTTATGGTTTTTTCGGTCAGATCTACCATCCAGTACTCGGTTATGCCGTGCCTGGCATACAGGCTGCGCTTGAAGGTCTTGTCGCGTGTTGCTGTGGAAGGAGACAGAATTTCGACAACGAGGTCTGGTGCGCCTTGAATATTTGCAGGGGTGATGATATCGGCACGCTCATTGGAGACGAAGATCAGGTCGGGTTCCACCACATCCATGTCCGATAGCACCACGTCGAAGGGGGCGTGATAGACCCTCCCCAAGCTATTCTCAACTGCGAACTGAACCAATTTCGCCCCTAATAGGATAGAAACGCGTTGATGAAATTCTTCTGGTGAAGAGAGCACTACTAAATCCCCGTCCAAAAGTTCGTAACGCTTGTCTTCGGGCGTATTCAGGTAATCTTCATAGGTAAATTTAATGAGAGGATTTGGGATAGCCATAGTTGTTGTCCTCTCCCTCCCACGTCTTACCCGTCTCTGCCTCCCAAGTTACGCCAATCGGTTCAATGATGTCGCCGAGGATGCGAATTTTGTCCCGGTCCCTGCCAAACATGTTCGGCTTCTCCTCGTGATAGGGAACGGGTCCGCGATACGGGTCGGTCGTTCAACGCACTTTCTCCAACGCCCGCAAAACCGCCTGAGGTTCGCGAGCTACCAAATGTAGCAACCCCGAGGGGTTCGCTCACCGCGCTCCCAGCGACGTATCGTACTGAGGCTAACGCCAAACGTGGCTGCAAAGGCCGTTTGCGTCATCCCAACTTGCTTCCGGATAGATTTTACATCAAGGGTGCGTGGGAAATGCACAACTGCCTCACTTTCCTGGCCCGCCGCGTGTTCAATCGCTTCTGTTAATCCTTGTTTGATGCTCTCGAAATGACTCATATTTTTGGCTCAATTGATTACACCCAATGCGTGTGCTATAAAAGCGAGGCAAGTCCAATCCTTGATGGATGCCAATGATTGAAATGTCATTTTTCAAGTTCCTCCAAAGACATCTCATCAATTTTCTTAGATTCCAATACCTGTTCTTTGAATTTCTTTTTGTATTTTAGGAATTTGCTGTTTGGTATTTGTTCTGTACTATCCATACAACTTTTATATTTTTCCTGTATGTTGTGCATCTTTTCATCTACTAAATCACTTGAATACTGATGGATTCGCTTCTCAAGAAAGTCTGCCTCTCTAATCCAATCTCCCCAAATTGCTACTGCTGACTCATGCCGTGCTACTTTCCGTGTCCACTGAAATACAGTGTGATCCAGTGCCTGTACTATCGTTATGACAAAAGGGAGTAAAAAAATAAACGACAATATCAAATCACCTTCCAATATTTTTCGATAATAAAAACCTATTAGCACGGCTGAAACTACCGACAATAACACAATAGAAAATTCTTTCCAATTTTGACAGGTGGCATATTTTTCTTTTAGCTCCGCATGAGAAAAACGGCAAAATTCCGCTTTTTTTCTCAATTCTTTGAGCAATTCCTCATTTAATTGAACATCATTGTTTTGCATTTTGGGCAATCCGAGGGCTTGGTTTCACAGATAACACTGTTTCTCTTAGAATGTCAAACGTTAATGCCTGATCTGGAAAGGCTCGAGCAAGAGCCTCTGGGAGAAATCGCAAGCGAAAATCTGAAAATGAATAACCATTTTCTCCATACTGTCCCCCCCTTGAAGTTAAGGATGCTAACTTACTTAGCTCTTGCGATGTCAGTCCTACCCCTTGCAGATCATTTGTCAGTAATTCCAGACACTCTTCTTTATTTGGTCGAGAAAATTCTATATGTAATGCAGCACGCCTAACGATAGCCTGATCAATGACATTTGATCTATTAGTACACAGAAATACAATCGCTCGACCACCTACATGGCGAATTTCATCAATTTTCTGTATCAGCGTGTTGACAGCCGCCTTTTCTTCCTGGTGCATCTGTTCGGTGGATCGAAGAGATGCTATGGAATCTGCTTCGTCTATCAATAGAAAGGACAGGCGTTTTTTGCCCGCTTGAGTTGTCAGATTTTCAAAAGCGTCTTGGATAAGCTGACTCATTTCTCCATGCAAACCTTTACCTCTCACGCGGGTACTCAACTTGAGCAGAAATCCTTCTTTGCACATTTCCCTTGTTAGCCGGTCAGCAGCACACTCAGCCGTAACAGTTTTTCCAGTTCCAACATCTCCACTAAAAAGAAAAAGCGGATATCTTTGCCGGATTACCTTGCATAATGGAAGAATTTGTTTGTGGTATTGCTTGCTCCACTCGTCTATACGATCAGGCATTAACATGATCATTAGATGGTTTTTCAATGCTTCATAATGCCGCTCGAAGCCAACAAGTGTTTCGGCAATATTTTTTAACTCACCTGATGGGAGTTCTCGTTGAGTATCAAACGTATTTTGTGCCATTTCTTATCCTGTTTAGTTCACGAATGTTTCGCGCTGTAATCCGTAGCTATTACTGGAATAGAGTCTGTCGCCATCGCTTCGCATGCCAGAATAATCGGTTGACAATGACGAAGGGCTCCAATCTATTTTTAAGTTTTCTGATCTTTTAAGCTCTTCGGACTTCTGTCTGTCAGAGTATTCAACAATCACACGTAGTGTGCCATCAGGTAAGCATGGCCATCTATTGTCTCCTGGCCTTTGCGAATCTGATAATATATCTTCTTCCACGGAATACCGGTGGACTTTTACCAGACTTCCAAAAGAGTCATACAATTGTATATGGACGCGCATCAAGCACTCTTCTTGGGCCATTAAACAGACATCATGGGCACAATCCTGTGCATGGTCTGATTCCATTGCTTGTGTTCTTACAGCAAGCATTTGTAGATCTGCTTGGAAGTTTTCAAAAACTTTACGGATATCTGTTCTGGTATATGTTTGCGTCATAGTGCTCATTGGTATTACGCCTCCTTAATATTGAAACTTGGTCCAAAAACTTCTTTCCACAGGTCTAATGTTTTTCCAGTCTCTTGCACAGTTTGTGCATAAGAAATAGTTTCAAAGCTATTTTCGGCTACTTCTACAACCTCTTCCCATTCAGTATCAGATAACCTGATCGTATTGTTCTCATTATTCGTTGAATCTGCTATCCACGGGGCATTATCTGTTTGTGCTCCAATCGCACCTGAAAAATACACTTCGACGGGATTGCCATTGCCGAGAAACTCGAAGCAATTGATAATTGATTGGTTTATTGAAATACCAGATATTCTCCCTTCCTCAACCAAGTTAGCTACTGCCAATTCAAGAGAAAAAGAGGAAAGTTCCAGTTCTTGGTAGTTTCTCCAACTTTTCAGGATACGCACAATAGAAGTGAAATTAGAACACTTGGATTTTATTTTTTTTGCAAAATCCAGTTGCTTGTCAACGCTGGTTTTGAACTCACCTGAATTGAGTTTTTTTTCTGGTTGTCTTCCATAAGTCGTATTACCTTTTTCCGGTATAAACGGCACGATATCAACCTCAAGGCCAGAGCCTCTGAATACAATGCCGATGGTTTTTTTCCCATCAGTAAAGTCTGATCTCTCCTTGGTAGGGTATGCCTCACATAATACGTCAATGATCTCGTCCCGCAACTCCTCGGCATCAAATGAAATATCTTCTTCGAGGGCCAAATAGAACACCAAGTCTATATCGAGAGGATAGTCTCCTTTTGGTGCTAAGGCAGTGCCTTTCCTCCACGATCCTGCTATTTTGACCTTTGTTAATTTAGTATTTTCCATATCGTTTATGGCCTTGCGAACAGTGTCCCTCAGATTATCAATTTGATTCTTATAAGACGATTTTTTTTCATTGGTGAGCTTAATCCGTTTGACATAGTTGTTTAGTTTTTGGTTTGTATATTCCACGTAAGGCCTCCAATATGTATATATATGATGAACACCTCCTTGAAGGTGTTTTTCCCCTTTGAGGAGTGGGTTCCTCTTTATGTCTCGTCCGCGAGTTTTGAAGATAATAGTTTTGAGTAATAGACCCTGTCTCCATGTACCTGAAGCGGGTGGCAGAACTGCCTTGAACCGCCCACGGCAAGACTCTGGGCATCGGCGATCATAGCATAGTATAAGCTCGCATTTTTGTCAATAATAAAAGGCAATTATTATATTTTGCTTTGTATTAAAAACTTTTTTCGTGGTTATTCCACTTAATAAGTACATAAGTCCTCTTTTTTGCTTTTTATTGCTTGACATTTTTTACTCAAGACCCTATCTAAGTATATATGCGACGGCGACCTAACTCAGAGAGGCTCTACCAACTCGTAGGGCAGAAGGTGGAACGAAAGCGACGCGAAGCAAGGCTCACACAAACCCAACTCGCGCAGCGTTGTGGCCTTGCCCGAGGATCAATTGCCAATATTGAGAGCGGAAATCAGCGACCGACGCTCCACACCCTCTGGGCACTTGCCGATGCGCTCGATGTTGACATGCGCTTGCTTTTGCCCTCTCGAGATGAATTCCTAAAAAGCGAGGCAGGCACCGCAAGTCCTAAAATCACAGGTTGGCTGAAGGAGGAGGCAGGGAAAAGCCAGGCGCAAGTTACTTCCTTTATCACTAGTAATGTAGAGGAAAGTCCCAATGTCGTTGGAGAGAAGAGCTGAGCAGTTACTCGTAGATGTGGGACTGAATACTGCTCCAGTTCCTATGGCGCAAGTCGCTGCTCACCTAGGCATAAAGATCAAGTTGGCAGACCTTGGAGAAGATTGCTCGGGGGTGCTTGTCCGCAACGGGGACCGAGCTGTTATTGGTGTCAACCGAGAACACCACCCCAACCGGCAACGCTTTAGCATCGCGCATGAGATCGGCCATTTTGTTCTTCACAAAGGTGATACGTACATCGACAAGGGTTATCGTGTACATTTCCGAGACCTTGAGTCCGGTTCCGGCACCAAGCGGGAAGAGATGGCGGCTAATGCGTTTGCTGCCGCACTCCTCATGCCCGATGCGTGGGTCAGGGAAGCCTTCTATCAACAACCCTTTGATCTAACTGAAGACGATGTTCTAGAAATGCTTGCTGAGCAGTTCAAAGTGAGCACCTTGGCGATGACCTACCGTCTTATGAGGCTACAGCTGCTCTGACTTGACCATCCTGCTTGTGCTCGGTATGTCTATCTTCCTTCGGTACAGGCAGATAGAACAAATTGTCGGCAGGATACTCCGTGCATATCATCACGCGAAAACGCCTGAACGAGTTTGCCCAGAAATATCCTAATACCAAAGTATCACTCGAACATTGGTATAAATTAATGAAGCGAGGCAATTTTCGTTCGTTTGTCGAGTTGCGCACGGCGTTTCCCCATGCCGATCAGGTGAAAAATTTAACCGTTTTCAACATTGGTGGTAACAAAGCACGTCTTATCGCAGCAATACATTACAACCGACAGAAAATCTACATTCGTGCGGTTCTAACGCACGGCGAGTATGATAAAGAAAAATGGAAAGAGTAGATTATGGTAGCAGAAATACAAACTGCTCAAGATGTATGGCCCGTGCTACACTCTGTGGTGTTCGTGCCTCATGAAGAGGGCGAATATCAACAACTTGTGGCTATACTAGATGATTTGATTGATGTGGTAGGCGAGAATGAAAATCATCCCCTCGCCTCATTGATGGAAGTCATAGGTGTGCTGATTGAGAAATATGAGGAAGAACATGTGCCTGAATTGACTGAGGTGTAGCTGATAGATGAAACAAAAACTATTAAGCCCGGGACCTATTTGGTCATCGGGCTTTTTTATTTATAAATTTTACATCAGGGGGACGTGGGGATGCACAACCGCCTCACTTTCCTGGCCTGCCGCGTGCTCAATCGCTTCTGTTAATCCTTGTTTGATGCTCTCGAACAGAATCCTTTTTTTAGCTCGAGCGATTACGTCTAATGCATGGGCTATAAAAGCGGGGTCATCTCCTGCTTCTTCAAGACACGCTTCCAGATATAACAGCATGTCTTCTTCTGTTTTGAGATACTCTGCTGAATCCCAAAGAGTGGTATTGATAGGCATAATTCAATAGATGTCCTGATCTAAAAAGGAGAATAGCCTTGGTGCAGATTCATTGAGTTGTAGCGCAAATCTGTCTGCGGGTACGCTATTCAGACAGAAGTCTTGGTTTCCCCTTCTAGTCCCTAGCTTATTATAGTGAGGCTATCGGTAAGGACAAGTGTATCACTTAGTCCAATAAATATACGGTTGAGGAATTCCATTATGTACTCTGTTGTTGTGCTTTGTGGATCGAGCTTGACCTGTACTATATTTGAATATTCTGCAACCTTCTTTGCTCCTGCTTGGAATCCTAACGGGCTTACGATAATACCACCTTGGGCTCCTGTGTCCTGAATCTTAAATGCCACTTGCCCAACATAGCCCTGTTCTATTTTCCTAGCGTGCCGACGGCATTCGACAATAAGAAAACAGGTTTCGTTATCTTTTACGCCTTTTGCATCGATTGCCCAGTTTGCCCCCGACTGTCCTGGTATCCTTTGATTTTCCTCAACGCAATCTATGCCAAAGTGTTTTGCAAATTGATTGAGAAGATACTGGGCTACTTCTTCGTAGTCTTGCCAAGTAGTTTTAGACATATCTACCTCCTATCAAGTCAAAAAATGGCAACCTATCCGTTTCTGAGAGAGTACCGATTGAACCAACGCGCAATGAAGCTCTGCAGAATAGCTGTCCGACCCGTCATAGAAATAACAAATTCTCTAAGCGTTGTCAACCCGCCATCGGGATTCTCTTGCACGAAGCAACCGAAAATTTTGCGATGGACAGACCGCTATGCAGGTGCTGGCCTCGGAAGATCGCCCGCGTCCAAGGCTATTTTGACATTGAACTGGGGAAATACTATACTTATGTGTATCTATAATTTTTAATTCTATAGCACTTGGAACATGGCCCCCGACTATACGTAGTTTAGCACTCGTTGCGACCATTGCTATAGCAAATCATGCGTTGAGACAGGGAACAAATGGCCGTGAAAATCATTACTGATCCCACAAAACTCGAGCGTGATCAGGTGGTCCGTCCTTCTCTTGACCAGCTTGAAGAAGCTGCGAGGATTACATTTGAGCAGGCAATAAATATGTCTAGACAGGTACGCAAAACTAAGGCACTTGAAGATACAGATTATTATCGGAAATTTATTGCTGCCTGTTTAGAGAGTATGAGCTACAAACTGTTCGCAGTAAAGAGATTAGGGCGAAACTATATTCCAGAGGCTGGTGCTATTCTCCGCGTACACACTGAGATCACAGTTGATTTTTGGTGGCTGGTTGCCCATTATAAAAATCAGAAGGAGCACGCCAATCTGTTATCGAAACAGTTTTTCTTTTTTTTAATAAGCAGTTTCTTGATCAAGCTGATCTAGCCGAGAAAGCACTGCTCCATGACCATTTTTTAGAACCGTTTGTCAATGAGGAGAGTTGGTTGAAAGAAAAGGAGCGTGCGCGGAAGGAAATCAAGGGAATATCAATTAAAAAAGACTGGAGGATAGCAACTGGAATAACTAAACCAAGTGACTGCCGATGGGATGCTCGATGTAAACGCGCTGCCAAGCAGGCACAGGAAATGGCTAACCTGAAATGTGCTCCGTTCTACAAAAATCTTCAAATGCTTAATGGTTATTCGCACTGGGATCCAATACAACTCCAACAGTTTGAGGAAGACTTCAGAGAAGCTTTATTTGCCAGATATTTCAACATCGCAATTGGTTTTCTTCATGATGTAATGACAGGAACGTCTTTACTTGGGAAGCTCGAGTTGTCCAAAAAGGTAATTATCGCACGGCAGCAGTTTATTTACATGAGCACATGACTCAATAGTTGTATTGGGCACTCTCAGTAGCTTTGCTTCTCAGAGATGATAAACGGCAGAGGCGGCGAAGGCTTCGTGATACTTTCCTTTGGCAACGAGGTGTTGCTCCAGCCGGTCAATCAGTTCCATAAGCTCATCAACCTTGGCGACGATGCGATGCTGTTCAGCGAGAGGTGGGATCGGTACCGGAATAAGCGCAAATTCTTTGCCTGGCACTTCCTTGAATGTCGTTCCCGTAGCTTGCTTGTCAATTCCTGGCCCGGCATACTTGAAAAATACGTACAGATAATCCGACATGGCTGGAATATAGGGTACACAAGATTTGAAGCCTTGGTTAGTACTGAGCGGATTGGCTGCAATACCAACATATCCAATCGGTGCCCGACTTGAAAACAAAACTGACCCTGCTGGTAGCATCTGAGCAGACGATCTGTTGAGGCCCTCGGATGTAATGTCGCGAGCACCCCGCAAGATATAACGAGAGGACTGTCCTCGCATGTCCGCTGGTGTAAGCCAAGGAATATCTTGCCCATCACTCCAGAAAGAAGGCTCACTGCTCTTTGGAGTGCCACCCCCCACTATTGCGCCGACATCACCCAAGCGAAACCATTGCCACTTTTCGGGAACTTCAAAGGGTTTTGGTTCAATAGAGACTCCGGAAGGGTAGCGGGATTTGGTAATGATTTTTTTACTAAGGAGCCGTTCTTTTTCCGCCTTCATTTCAGCAATCAACATACTCACCGGTTCATCATTCGGGTTCTGCGGTACCAACCGCCCGCGCACTGCAAGCTGAAGTACCAACTCTCGCAACCGATCAATACCCCCCGGTGCTTCCGCAATCGTATCAAAGACCTCAATGAACTCTCGCGTCGTCATGCTGTTCTCTCCAATGCCTGAGCCAACGCCAGCTTTAGTTGCTCCCGTACTTTTGCTCCCGCCGCTCGTTCCGTTTCGTACAATGCCAGCAGTTCATTAGGATCGCCGTGTCCGCTCTCAACCGCATTGGGGTTGGCGATGTCGAGGTTGAAGTTGCGCTCGCGTATCTCGTCAATGCCGACTTTCCAAGCGAACTCATTTTCAACCCGATTATCCCACCACGCCTTTTCAGGCTCAAACTCCTCAATCCGCATTGGTTTGGTCTTGGAGTAGGACTTGTAACCTTCCGGGTAGGGATGCTCGTAGTACCAAACCTCTGTGGTTGGTCTCCCTTTCTCGAAGAATAGCAGGTTGGTCTTGATGCTGGTGTACGGTGCGAATACCCCGTTGGGCAGGCGCACGATAGTGTGCAACTCGCAATCGGTGAGCAGGCGTTCTTTCAGGCGTGTCTTCACGCCCTCGCCGAATAGGGTGCCGTCCGGCAGTACCACCGCAGCACGGCCACCGGGCTTGAGCAACTCCATAATCAATACCAGGAATAGGTCTGCGGTCTCACGGGTACGGAACTGGGCTGGAAAGTTGCCCTCAATGCCGTCCTCCTCCATGCCACCAAATGGCGGATTAGTAAGCACCACATCGACCCGGTCACTCATGCCGATATCGTGCAGTGGATGGGACAGAGAGTTTTTGTGCTGGATGCCAGTCGGCACGTCAATGCCATGCACAATCATGTTGGTGGTGCAAAGCAAGTGCGGTAAGGGCTTCTTCTCTATGCCCTGAATACTTTCTTGTAGTTGTGCCTCTTGTTCAGGCGTCTTCACGTCCTGACGGCGGATGTGCTCAATGGCACACGCCAAAAAGCCACCGGTTCCACAGGCCGGGTCCAGGATGGATTCGCCGAGGCGGGGATTGAGCATATCTACCGCGAATTGGGTCACTGCTCGCGGCGTGTAATATTCGCCTGCATTCCCGGCCCCCTGAAGATCTTTGAGGAGTTGCTCGTAGATGTTCCCGAATAGGTGCCGGTTCGTGGCGTCGTTGAAGTCGATGTCGGATTGGATTTTGTTGATAACCTGTCGAAGTAGGGTGCCGGACTTCATGTACTGATAAGCGTCCTCAAAAATGCCGCGTACCAGGCGGCGGCGAGGCACCCGCGCATCCTTTGCCAGCGAGCCGACCTCCATGCCCTTGAGCGCGGGAAACAGCGTATCGTTGACAAAGGCGAGCAGTTTGTCGCCAGTGTCCCCCTCCGGATCAGCGGCCCAGGCACTCCAGCGCAAGTCTGTGGCGGTGCGGGTCTCGCCTTCCTCCATCCAGGTTACGTCGATCAAAGGAGACATGAAATGGTCTTCGAGCATCTCTAATTCCTGCTCGCGATCATCCCATATCTTGAGAAATAGCAGCCAGACAAGTTGGCCAATGCGCTGAGCGTCGCCATCGACGCCCACATCCTTACGCATGATGTCTTGGATGGATTTGATAGTGGTGGATAGGGCCATAGGTCAGGCTCTCCTTCGTTCAGTTCATTGGGTGGTATTACGCATTGATTGCAGGCGTCTCGCCTTATGCCACTTGGTCGTAGAGGGCTGCGGCAAGTGCCTGCACAGCGGCGGTGTAGTCGTTTTTGTCGCCAAAGTGCCGGGCTAATTCTACTGGGGTGCCGAGGTCGGACAGCGGCTGTACACGCAGGACTCCGGGATCTTCAACCGCGGCCAGCCCCTCGTCCGCGTATTTGTCGATTAGGGCGTTAAGAACAGCGCGGGCCTGTGCGCCGTAGCGAGCGAAAACGTCCCGCTTCTTGACCTCCCTAGCTCGCTGGCGTCGGGTAAGCATAGGCTGATCGTACACTATGTGGCATATCAAATCGAAGACATCGAATTCTCTGCCGACCTGCGCCCGTAACTCTTCAAACAGGACGCCATGATTGCCCAACTCTTCAATAATAGCCGCCTTCCGCTCTGCTTCGTTCCATCGCTGGAGAAAATCGTCGAGCGTGGCGTACTCCTGCTGGACGGTCTTTCGAGTGTAGTCGGTCAATGACTCGGTGATGAGCTTGCCGTTCCGGTCCAGGTAATGGACGCGCTCGGCTAAGACTTGCACTTCAACGCCGCTGACTACGTATCGCGTCGCACCTTCTATCGGTAAATCTTTATCGTCTCCATTTTTTTTGTTATCATCTGACAGAATGGGATAGTCTCTGGGAGGTTCGTAGATAACTATCGGGGTTCCATCGAAGTCCGGATCGGCAAACTGCTCCGTTGCCTTTCTGAAGTCCATGATAGTGAACCAGAGCTTGCCCATATCTTCGTGGATACGGGTTCCACGTCCGATAATCTGCTTGAACTCAATAAGGGACTCAATGCGCTGGTCTATCACAATGAGTTTGCAGGTCCTGACATCCACGCCTGTCGTCAACAGCTTTGAGGTAGTGGCAATGACCGGATAGCGATGTTCGGGGTGGATGAAGTCGTCGAGCGCGAGCCGTCCTTCGTCGCTATCGCCGGTAATGCGGACTACAAATTTCGAAGTATTACTGGCCTCCTCTGGCAGATGCTTAGCGATTTCGTTGACCAGTGCTGAACGCATTCTTTCGGCATGGTCAATATTTTCACAAAAGACAATAGTCTTGCCGTAGGGGTCAGTGGATAGCATATACTCAACGATCTTTTCAGCGACGCGCTGAGTGCGCTCATTCAGGATCAGCACCCGATCCATATCGCGCTGGTTGTAGATGCGATCTTCAATCTCTTGTCCGAGATCATCGGTCATGCCCGCTGGAGGGCGCCAGCCCTGTAAGTCCCTGTCGAGGTCGATACGCATGACCTTGAACGGCGCGAGAAATCCGTCTTTAATGCCTTGCTTGAGGCTGTAGCTGTAAATGGGTTCCCCAAAGTAGGTAAGTGTGCTGACCTCCGAGGTCTCCTTTGGTGTTGCCGTAAGGCCGAGCTGGATGGCAGATTCAAAGTAATTGAGGATTTCCCGCCACGCGCTATCCTCTCGGGCACTGCCCCGGTGACACTCATCAATGACCACAAGGTCGAAAAAACCTCGACTGAACTGACGATAGACATTTTTCTCCTCCTCGTTGCCACTGACGGCCTGGTAGAGTGCGACATAGACTTCATAGCTTGGGTCCATATTGCGATTTCCGACCTTGGTCATTACCGGGCCGAAGGGCTTGAAGTCATTGGTGATGGCCTGATCTGCAAGAATGTTCCGGTCCACAAGAAACAGTACCCGCTTGACCTTCTCGGCTTTCCACAGTCGCCATATAATCTGAAATACGGTGAATGTCTTGCCCGTACCGGTGGCCATGACCAGTAGCACTCGACGCTGCCCTTGTGCGATGGCTTCAACTGCCCGCTGAATAGCGACGCGCTGATAGTAGCGAGGATTCTTGCTCTCAGAGTCTTCGTGGTAGGGCTGCCTCGTGAGTTTGTCAGAGGTATCGTCAAGTCCCTTCCATATCTGATATTGCTGCCACAACTCGTCCGGGGATGGAAACTCGTCCAGGCTAAGTTGCTTCTCTATCGGAAATGTCCGTCCGGTACGGTCGTGGAACAGGAAGGCGTCGCCGTTCGATGAAAACACAAACGGCACATCAAGGGCTTTGGCATAACCAAGTGCTTGCTGCATCCCGCTTCCGACCGAATGGCGGTTATCTTTAGCTTCAACCACAGCCAGCGGTAGATTTGGTCGGTAGAATAGCACGTAGTCGGCCCGCCTTCTCCTGTCACGCGAGGCCAGATTGCCCTGGAGGCGGACCTGACCAGCGGTGAAGGTGTATTCACGGCGGATCTGAGTATGCTGATCCCACCCGGCCTTGCTGATCGCAGGGGTAATGAAGAGGTCGCATATTTCTGTTTCGTTCAGGGTCTTTTTGTTCATTGTGAGTCTTCTTTTGGCGTTGAAGCCTTTTTAAGCGATCAAAAAGCGTAGCGCACGAGTTCCATGTTGTTATGTGTTTTTCCGTCCGTCACCGTACGCCTTCAGGATGGCGTTGCGGATTTGGTCATAACCCAGTGCTACGGCCCCCAACTTTTTTAGACGCGAGAGCGAGACGGTCTTCTGGTCTCCAAGAGTGGAATCAAGCGTGCTCGTTGGTAGAACATAAAACTTCCACTGCGTCAGTTCAAGAGGTTTGATGGTCCGGCCGTCTCTATGAGTGAGAACGCAAAAGACATATACATCGGCACTGCGAACCCGCGTTTTTTCGTACTGGTTTGTTTTACGGTCCCAGGGACGTGTCTTTGCAATACGGAATGAAATTGCAGATGGTCGTTTCTGACTCCAGGACTGAAGATAGGCGGCTGACTTGACTTCGATCTTAATCCCCTCGGGCGTCGTTATATCGACAGGAGCCCACTCGACCCGGACCGGCGCACAGGCCTCGGTGGCTTGACCTACGATGTATTCCGCGACCATGCCACGCAGGGTGTTGTTCAAGATATCGGAAGCCGCCCAGATCCAGAAGTCCAATACCGAAAAAGAGTCCGGTTCGCCCTTGTGGGTAAAGAAGGTTTTAGGCTGAAGTGGCTTCGGCTTGCATTGAACTGGATGAAATTCACTCATTTTTTCCCTTGATGGAGGTGTGGTTGTTATATCCTCTCTCACTGTGGTCAAAAAACATAGCGCATGCCGATTTGCACTTCGCGCGGGTCGCCGAGGCCAGATTGTACGGTGCCGTCAAAATTGAATAGCAAGCCCGCGCTGGAGGGATCGCGGAAGTTATCTGTGTTGAGCAGGTTGAAGATCTCGACGATGGCTTCCAACTGGCCGTTGCCCAATGGGATGGGGCGCGACAGGCGCACGTCCCATGAGAAAAACGCATTGTCTTTGCGGAGGGTGTTGCGCTGGACAATGCTGCCGTCGGCGCATATACGGTCAGAGACGGCGCCCCAGGGGTTAATCGTGGGCTTGCCCGTGCAGGATGCAGAGGTCGGTTGTGCCGAATAGTAGCTTACGCGATTGTTGAGGAATATATCGCCGGGCAATTTGGAAAGGGTCCACAGATTGAAGCGGTGGCGCTGATCGCGGTCTGAATAGCCCCATTCGCGGTCCAATTGCGTTGCATCGACGTAGCGGAAGGTGAAGGGGTCGCGCTCGTTGTCGTCGTCGGATTTGTCCCACGACAGAGTATAGTTCATCTGGAATTGGAAATCGTCTTGCACCATCTGGCGCAGCCCAAAGCTGATGCCGTGGTAGCGCGACTTAGCTGTGCTCTCGACCACGGTCAAGTCTCCGATGCCGTTGCTGCCATCGGCACCTAAACCCGTTGACCAGGGAGAACCGAAGACCGCGTCGTTGCGGTTGACAAAGCGCGTTAGATTGTCGGCGCGGGAGTATGTATAGCCGAAGGTACCGACTACCCCCTTTGCATGCAACTCGCGTTCGAGGCCGACATGTGTGCTGATGGTGCGGGGGTTTTTGAAATTTTGATCGAAGACAAAGATGTTGGGGCGGAAGGGATCGCCTGTGGGCGCGGGCAATAACTCGCCGTAGGTCGGGGGCGGACCCAACACGGGTGTCAGTGCGCTGGAGCGGAAGATGGATTGCCCACGCGAGCCATTGGTCGAGCGGGTGCCAGCTACGTTCAAGCCCGGAATACGGGCGTAGTAGATCCCGGCGCTGCCTCGCAACAGGGTCTTATTGTCGCCGTGTATATCGTAAGCTATGCCCAAGCGCGGCTGGAACATAGCCCAGGCAGAAGGGATTTTGCCATTGGATGGAAATGTATATGTACCCGTCTGAACGGTAATAGTTTTGCCAATGAAATCGGCGAAGAAGACCTCGTCTGGATCGGTGATCACATCGGGCTGGGTCTGCGCCTCCCAGCGCAAGCCATAATTGAGTGTGAGCTTGTTTGAGGGTCGCCAACTGTCCTGCACAAAAAGGGCCAATTCGTGCTGGGGGATATTCTGAGTCCCCGCTTCTTCCACGCTCAGGCTGCCGACGCCGGATTGCTGCAAATAGATGAGGACAGGTCCGGTAATTTCCGTTCCGTCGGGACAGGTCCCGGTGGTGCTGGTGCTGCCATCGGAGCATTCGACATAATGGCTGCCCTGCTCGACGAAGTTGAGAAAGCCATCTACGGAATCGAAGATGTAGCGCCCATTGGCAAAACCGATAAAGGTTTGTACGGATTCAACGCGGTTCCACTCGATCCCGGCTTTGATCAGATGATCGCCCTTGCTTATAGAGATATTGTTGAGCAACTGGATGCGGGTGTCGTAGTATTCGACTGGAATGAAGAAGGGCATGCCAAAGCGATAGCCGTGTAGAAAATCCATGCCCGTATCGGGAAAGGGTCGCCTGGTATTGGGGTTCTGCGGCCCATCGTAGGGACGCGGGCGGTCTTCGCGGGCGATTTGGAAGCGGAACTCGTTGATCGTGCTGGGGGACAGAAGCGATACCAAACTGCCGTTGAAGGCGTGTGACCAGTCCCGTTCAATCGCATTGGCACTGCGCGCCCACGAGTCAACATCAAAGGTGCCGTTTTCCTGTTCGGACCAGGTGTAATTGTATTTGAAGGTGGCGGAGTGATCTTCCGACAGATGGTAATCGACTTTGAGTAGAAAAGCGCGGGCATCGTTGGTGCGGTCAATGGTGCCGTAGTCATCGGATAGGTTAAACGCGGTGGACATGAGGTGGCGCAGGCGGGCATCTCCGCGCTCGATATTGCTCTGTCTGGTATCCCTGAAAATCTGCTGGTCGTACGCGGCAAAGAAAAATGCCCTGTTCTTTTTTAGCGGACCGCCCAAAGTGAAGCCGAACTGTCCCTGCTTGAAATCGGGCGTGCGTTCCATCCCATTGTGCCTGGCTATGCCAGACAAGGCGTCGTGTTTGCCAAAAAAATGCACGGAGCCGTGTAGTTTGTTGGTGCCCGATTTGGTGATGACATTGACAAAGCCGCCGCTGGAGCGTCCAAATTCGGCATTGGCTCCCTGGGGCACGACCACCATTTCCGCTACTGCGTTCAAATTAAAGGTGAAGGCGGGACGCTGCCCGCCGCGCTGTTCGCCGAAGAAGGGGTTGTTGAAATCCGCGCCATCTACCGAGATGTTGTTGTGTATGCCGCGCTGACCAGCAATGGTCAATTCATCGCCGTCAGGTCCTTGCACGATGCTCACACCCGGGGTCAATAGCGTGAGGTTGAGAAAATTGCGCCCGTTGTTGGGCAAGTCCTGCACGGCTTCTTCGGGCAGGCGCGTGGCTGTTTCGCTCTGGGTGATGTCAACGGCAGGTCTCGTGGCCTCGATGACGACCTCGTCCATTTGCAGTGCCATTTTGAAGATCAGTTCCACTGTCTCGCCGACCCGAACTTGCACCCCTGTTTGACGCACTTCGGCTTGACCCTCCGCCTGTATTGTTATGTCGTAAAAACCCAACGGTAACAAGGTCGCGGTGAAAAGCCCGAGATCGGAGGATGTGAGGGTTCGGCGGTAATTGGTACTGGTTTCTTTGAGCGCGATGGTGGCATTGCCAATGGGGTTGTCGAACTGATCCCGTACAGAGCCGCGGATAACGCCGGTGGTTGCCTGAGATTGTGCCCATGTGGGGAGAGTAGCGCACAGGAAAAGCAGGGATAATATGCGGAGGGAGATGTGAAGGCGAGTCATTACTCAGCACGCCTCCTTACGCGGGTCTCAGAATTTTATACTGATCGCCATTGCCGCGCGGCACGGTGGCCTCTTGATACGAGACAATAAACGCCCGCCGCACGTGGTCTGTCTGGTTGCCTTTGGAATGATGCCACATACAGGCATGAAATAAAAGGATGTCTCCGGCTTTCACAGGACATGGGATCGCATCGTCGAACATGAGATCGGCTGGGCCCATACACTTTGGGCATTGTCCGCCAAAAGGCCCATGCGTGACCACACCGCCCTTGTGGCTGTGGGGCACCACCCACAAACATCCATTTGTTTCATCCGCATTCTGTAGAGGTATCCAGGTGGACATGCGCGTTTCGCTCAGGGCGTGCGTATTGTAATACGCATTGTCTTGATGCCAGTGACAGATGTCGTTGGAATGCGGCACTTTTGCCGTCAACTTGGCCGAATAAATTGAAATGCCGGGTTTTACAATATCTTCGATCAATGCCAATACCCGCTCATCCTGTGCAAATTGACGGGTCACATCTGATCGCAATCCCAACTGCATGACCCATCCGCTGTTGCGCCCCATTTCTTTTTGCGTTTCCTGAATCCGATCGATCTCGCGGTCAATTTCCGCGAGATCCTCCAGCGGAAAAACGTCTGGCACAATCACATAGCCCTGTTCGCGATAGACCGCCAACTCGTCGGCGCTGAGTTTTCGCAAATCCGTTTCAGTCATCAAATAAACTCCCCCAGATTGAACACCATATTTTGTGTCTTACCTTCTGCGATCACGTTCAAAAAAATAGTCAAACGCCTTTCCAATTCCCTGAGATGGAGATGTCTTGAGAGGATGATACCTGCATGTTGTTTTCCGGTGATCATCCAAGTGCGATGTAATCTTCTAAAATGCCTTCGATTATGTGAGACCAGAACAGCTTCATGCTGCATAGCATAGATCAATTGCGATTCATCACTGGCGGATTTGTTTCCCGCCTCATTTGTTGTCTCAGCATAGTGCCCTTTTGCACGCAACACGAGAGCCAGACCAACATCTACATCTTCATCCAGGTAAAATCTCATTGCGCCCCATGAGTTTGTGCATCGAAAATTTCAAATTTTTCTTCCTCTTTGCGATACCCTTCAATTTCTTCTGTATGTTCTCGATAATAATTCAAGGCGGCGTCAATATCTTTGATTCCCAAATGAGGTAGGGCCTGTAAAATGCGATCCCGATCACCATAAATTTCCATATAATTGACAATGTCCAAAACGGTTATTCGCGTCCCTCGGATAATAGGACGCCCTCCGCAAACACCATCTTTTGTGATAATACGATCTGCCATCTCTTTCACTCCTTTAAGAATAACTCGACCACGGGCACTGTCACATCGGGTTTTTGCACGGGTAATTCCAGTGTTAGCGTTTCTTTTTCGAGACCGCTGTTTCCTGTGTGTCCGGCGCGAGGTTGGTAAAAGTGGACTTCTGAAGCATCGTTTAATAACTGTGCGTATTCTACCTTGCCGGCAAATCCATCCAGATGCAGATGGCGAAACGGATAGGTGAACAGGTGTACGTACAGCCGATTGGTCTCGGGATTGTAGGTCAAGCGGCAGTCCTCTGGCGTCTGAAATTCCTCTGGCGCGGCAGTACAACCGTAAATGGATCGACTGTGCCATTTAATCCATTCGCCCATTCCCCTCAGGCAATGCAATGCCCGATCGTCAAACGCCCCACGCCCAGTCGGCCCGACATTGAGCAATAAATTGCCCCCGCGGCTTACCACACCGACCAGCATTTGTACCAGTTGCTCGACGTTTTTCCAACTCGTTTCGTCGCGGTGATAGCCCCACGATCCCGAAAATGTTTGACATGTCTCCCACAACACGCGCTCACCTTGATAGGTGACCCACTCGCGCGGCATAAATTGTTCGGGCGTACGGTAATCCCATCCGCCTTCCACATCGTCAAGGTCCAGTCGATCGTTAATCACAATACCCGGCTGCAACTCGCGCGTCATTTTCATCAGTTCGACGCTTTTCCAATCATCTCGTCCCTTGCCGTCAAAACCCTCGGGCCTGCCCCTTGCGCCGGCCGGATAGCTAAAATCGTAAAATAGCATATCCACTTTGCCGTATTCGGTGAGCAACTCGCGGACCTGACCGCGCAAATACGCCGCGTATTGGGCCTGATCGCGCGGTTCATTTAGTTTGTCCTTATCGGGATGGTTCCGCATGCTGTGAATCGCGTCAATTCTGAAGTGCGGATGATGCCAGTCGATCAGGGAATGATAAAAGCCGACCTTCATTCCGCGCGACCGAAACGCTTCTACCATGGGTTTTAACAGATCTCTGCGCGCGGGTGTATTGGTCGCTTTGTATTCCGTCAGCTTGGAATCCCACAGCGCGAAGCCTTCGTGGTGTTTGGTGGTCACGCAAAAATATTTCATGCCCGCGTTAGCCGCTGCATCTGCCCACGCTTCGGGATCGTACAAATCCGGATCAAAGTATTTCAAGTACCGATCGTACTGCGCGTCGGGAATTTCCTCTCGCTGCTTTATCCACTCGTGCCGCGCGGGCAATGCGTACAATCCCCAGTGGATGAACAATCCAAACCGATCGTGCGTAAACCAGCTCGTGTCACCCTGCAGGTCTGACATGTGTTCTCCTCGTTATATAGATGTCAAAGTTCTGACAGTTGCACTTCTCGTCCTTCCTTTGCACTTGTGACGGCGCCAAAGACCATGGACATGGATTTCAGATTGTCTCCGGCATTGCATTCGGGTTGGCGATCCTCACGAAGGGCGCGGACAAATTCGTTGAGCACGGGATTCGGTCCGTCAGTTTCTTCGAGTTCGATTTGCTCGCGGATTTGTGGATTCTGTTTGTGCTTGAGTGTGTAAAAGAGGTCAAAACCCTCCCACGTCAGCGTGCCTTTTGGGCCTTCGTAGCGCCATTCGCCGTTGTGTCCCGCAGGCACATGTCCCATTGTGCAGCCAATGCCGCGATGTGTAGCGACAATGCCGTTTTCAAATTTGAAGACTATAATCTGGCAGGCATCGCCCTGATGCCAGCCCCAGGGCAAATTCCAGGTGATGGCGTGCGCGCTGACGGGATCGGCATTGAGGGTATAGCGCATCATGTCAAAGTGGTGGATGCCCATGTCGGTGAGGAACATATAGGGTTCCGTCACATAGTGACTGCCCGGGTTGTCTGCCCAATCGACATAAAGCGATACGTCGAGTTGTGCCACGTCGCCAATATGTCTGGCTTCGAGCAAGCGCCGCGTGGTGCGGGGCAGTGCATTAAAGCGATAGTTCTGTGTAATCATGTGTTTGACACCCGCTTTTTTGCCCGCTTCAACGACGCGCTTGGCGGCTTCGAAATCATCGCTCAGGGGTTTTTCGCCCAATAGGTTGAGGCCCGCATCAAAGGCTTTCATCGCGATGGTTTCGTGAACAGCGGGTGGGGTGACATCCACCGCAAAGTCGGCACCTACTTCGGCGGCATCGCTGAGGTCGTCAAAGATGAGATTTGCAGGTACGCCGCGTTCTTCTATCGCGCGTTTTTTGTTTTCTTCTGAGGGTTCAACATAGGCGACCAATTCCACTTCGGGATGTTCGTCACAGGCGGCCTGCCAGTGACGCGAACGACCACCGAGGCCGACGAGAATTGCTTTCATGAGATATTCTCCTTACTTAAAAATCATCCGATTCGACATAAGCCTGGATCAGACGGTCTTCGCCTTCTTTGCCGGGCAGGCTGATGCCGTGTTCCATGCCGACGATGCTCGTGCAGCCTTTTTCGTGTAGATGCTTGAAGATGCTTTTGTAGTTGATTTCACCGGTGGTGGGCTCTTTGCGACCGGGGTTGTCGCCCACTTGAAAAACGCCGATTTCAGACCAACAGCGGTCGATATTGGGGATGAGATTGCCTTCGGTGATTTGCTGGTGGTAGATGTCAAAGAGGATTTTGCAACACGGGTGATTGACGGCCTGGCAGATCAGATATGCTTGTGGCGAGCCAGCCAAAAAAACGCGGGGGTGGTTCGTCAGGCGGTTGAGCGGTTCCAACACCATTACCAGACCCGATTCTTCGAGAATGTCGCAGCATCGTTTGAGCAGTTCGATCACATTGGCTGTTTGATAATCCCAGGCGAGTTTTAAGTCGTAAAGCCCGGGCACGACTGTACACCATTTTGCATTTACGCGCTTGGCAATTTCAATGGCGGCTTTGATATCTTTTAGCACGGCCTGTTTTGCATCTTCATCGTCGCCGGCAAATGTGACATCTGAAAAGGATCCCGTGGCGACAAAAACACCCATTTCAAGGTTTAATCGGGTCATTTCTGCGGCGATTTTTTCTTGCATTCCCACGTCGCGTTTGGGCATGCCATTGTCTTCCCAGGCTGTAAAGCCCTGATCAGCGGCGTATTTGAGCTGGTCGAGATAGTCATTGCCCGCACTATGTGTGAAATGGCCGTGATGCGGGGCGTATTTGAGGTTGAATTCCCGTTGGGGCATGTAACACTCCTTTAAGGTTAGCGAGAAAAATAACAGTCTAAAACTAGGGTTTAATTTGACAGGATCGCGCGCGCGTGTCAAATAGAAAATCTCTATCCGTTGCGCGGTGGGATTCTGATTTCGCCTTGACAAAAGGTGCGGGTAGGAATATGATGCATGAAAATTACAGAGTGCAAATAGACACAAAGGAGTATCAATATGTCCAGTACAATGGAGACCGCAACACTCGGGGGCGGGTGTTTTTGGTGTGTGGAGGCGATTTATCAGGATGTGATTGGCGTGCATAAAGTCGTGTCGGGATACATGGGGGGGGCGATAGAGAATCCGACGTACCAGCAGGTGTGTTCGGGCACTACAGGGCACGCCGAGGTGGCGCAGATTGTGTTTGATCCGACCGTGATTTCGTTTGCGGAGATTTTGTTCATTTTTTGGTGCACGCATGATCCAACGACTTTAAATCGCCAGGGGAATGATGTGGGTACGCAGTATCGGTCGGTGATTTTTTATCACACTGAAGAGCAGAAGAGCATTGCCGAGCGGTCAAAGGCAGAGACAGAGGCATCGGATTTGTGGCCCGATCCGATTGTGACGGAGATCGCGCCGCTCACAATATTTTATGAAGGGGAAGATTATCATCAGAATTATTTTGTGGAGAATCCGCATCAGCCGTATTGCATCTTTGTTATCAATCCCAAGGTGCAAAAGTTTCGCAAGTCGTTTCGCAATAAACTGAGAGGTGAGAAATGAGTGACGCACCTGTTCGCGTTGGGTTTGTAGGCTGCGGGAGACAGGCGAGTGCATCGTGGTATCCCAATTTTGCGACCATACCGGAATTGGACTTGCTGGCCTGCTGTGATTTGCAAGCGGCATTGGCAGAGCGCAATGCGCGGTTTTTTGGGGCGAGAAGATGGTACACAAATTTGTCTGATATGATCGAGAAGGAAGATCTGGATGCCGTTATGGTCGTGGGGCCGCCGGATATGCATTTTGAGTGCGGGAAGCAGGTGCTGGCTGCGGGGTTGCCGTTGATGATGGAGAAGCCTCCGGCGCGTTTAACAGCTCAGGCGCAGGAGTTGGCCGATATGGCCGAGGGCAGGGGGCTGATTACGCAGATTGGTCACAATATGCGACACGCGCCTGGGGTGCAGAAATTTCGAGAGTTGATGGCGACGCCTGAGTTTGGGAAATTGCTCTTTTTGGAGAGTCGATATTTTATGCCCAGCCCGATGTGGCAGGAAGATTTAGACTATCGCGCGGGCTGGCAGTATATGATTTTTCAGTCAACCCATGCGGTAGATCTCGCGCGTTTTTTGGGCGGGGAAATCGAGCGCGTTTACGCAGATTTGTCGGTTGGTCAGGGCGGGCGATTTGCCATTGCCTGTACCGCGCATTTTGATAGCGGTGCCACCGGAATGATTACGTTGACAGGCTGTACCCCAAATTGGACGTGTAAGATTGAAGCGGCGGGCGATGCGCGGGCGCATTTGCGTTTGGTGAATTTGCACACGTTGGATTTTGAACCCCACTCGCCCGAAGGGGGTTACCAACCCTCGCCCGGTATTCCATCCCAATCGTATTCGCCCGCCGTGCGCGACAATGCGGAAAAACGAGGTGGGTACTGGGGCCAAATGCAGGCTTTTGCGCGGGCTGTACAAAAGGGAGAATCAGGTTCACCAGCTCTGCGAGATGCGTGTCAGGCAATGGTGGTATGCGAGGCTATTTGCGATAGTATTGAGCGAAAAGCTCCGGTGGATGTCGAACTTTCGTGAGGTTCAAATATGATGAAACCCTCGTTTTAATCCGCCATGTCCGCCGCCTGTGTGTCGCCAACTTTCAGCGCGTTGAAGGCACTATTTGTCAACCTTTTGAGGGCTGAGCGCAGGTCATCCAAAAATGTATAAAACAAGGGTACGAGCAACAGGGTGAGCAAGGTCGAAGAAAGCAGGCCGCCGATCATGGTAAGTCCCATAGGTGCGTAGGGCTGTCCCAAAACTGTACTGCTTCCCAAAGCCATTGGCAAAAGGCCGCAGACGGTTGTAAATGTCGTCATCATAATGGGGCGAAAGCGATTTGCACCGGCCTCCATGATTGCAGCGGTGCGATGCATGCCCTCTGCGCGCATGCGATTCACCATATCGACCAGTACAATCGCGTTGTTGACGACCACACCGATGAGCACAATGATACCCACCATAGCCAATCCACCCATAGGCGTTTGGGTCGCAAACAGCGTCCAATAAACCCCCAGAAAGGCAAAGGGGATGGAAAACAAAACAGAAAATGGCAGTACAAAGGACTCGAACAAAACGCCCATTAAAAGGAATACGCAGGTCACGGCCATAATCGCGGCAAAATACATGGTATAATCTTCTTCACGCAATTTGGAATATCTTTCCCCTTTGTCCCAGGTATAACCGCGCGGCAACTCAAATCCTTCCATTGCGCGGTCAATTTCTACATAAAGTTCTTTTACATCTTCTTCGGTCGTAAAAGCCCGCACCCGCAACCGCGTTTTGCCATCTTCGCGCCTGATGGTGCCGCGCCCTTGATTTACGCGCAATACGGCAAAATCCAGCAATGAAACCTGTGTGCCGGTTTCAGACGGAAACGTCAAACGCTTCAGGCGTTGTAGTGTTTGCTGATTCAATTTTTCCAAATACAATCGCACTCTGATTTCGTGATTGTCAGACTGAAGATAGGGCAATTGTACGCCTTGAAGAGCGAAACCAATGCTGCGTCCCACGTCTCGAGCGACGAGTCCCAGTTTTTGTGCTCGTTCCCGATCGATAATGACCTGTACCTCATCATTGGCGCGTTCCAGATCAGAATCTACGCTTATGACCGATGGGATTTCTTTTAGCCGTCGGTCAACCTCTTGCACCAAATCTGCCAGGACATCGACATTATCCCCATAGAGAGCCAGTGATACGGAGGAATCACTGCCTTCGCCACCACTCCTGCCTTGCCCCTGTACAGCCACTTTGACTCCTACAAATTGGGGCGCGTGTTTTTTCATGTCTTCAATGACGGCGTTGCGCGGCAGGTGCTGTTGTACGGGGATACCGATCAATGCGCGTACGGATTTATAGGTCGTCTGCCACCAGGCTTCATCCGTCTTTTTTAGAAAGACGTGAATGGATCCATACGTGGACCTGAACCACACGCGCATGGTCTCAATCCCGTATTTCTCGCGGCGGGTCTCCAAAAAATCCTCGACTTCCACGAGTGTGTCGCTGACATCTTGAATGCTAAAATCCTTTGGAAAACGAAAATCAATGCGAAAGTCATTGAGCATGCTGCCATCTGAATCGCCGCGCTTGAGTTCGTTCATTGGATAGCTGATGCTTCCAAGCAGGACGAGGGCGATCAAAAATGCATCGCGCCGGTGTGCGAGCGTCCAGTCTAGCAGGCGCGTGTAATAATGGCGCGCGCGTTGAATAATCGAGGAGTCGGATTTGACCTGGGAACTTCCAAAGCGCAACGCCGCTTGCGGAATAAAAATGAGAGCCACAAATAGCGACCCAACAAGCGCGACCACAACCGGCACACCAATGCGCGCGAGGAAAAAGGTCAGTTCTACATTGCCGCTCATCAGCATCAGCGGCAAAAATACGACAACGGTTGTCAGCGTTGCCATAGTGATCGCCAACCCAACTTCGCTGGCACCTGCGATGGCCGCTTCTTTGGCGGGTAATCCCTTGCCGCGCATGCGATAGATATTTTCTAAAATCACAATGGCATTATCGACCACCATCCCCACGCCTACCATCAGCCCCATCATGGTCAGTACATTGAGCGACCAGCCGAGAAAATAAAGTGCCGTAATTGTGATCATCACACACAGGGGGATAGATAGGGTGATAATCGCTGTCATCCGCAATGTTCGCAAAAAGAATAGCAAGACCATCGCGGCAAACAGCCCCCCCCAAAGCCCTGTGGTTTCCAGATTGCGAATCGAATCGTTGATGTATTCGCCCTGATTAAAAAACACATTGAACGCGATCTGCCCTCCCACTATCGGATCGTTCTCAATCTCCTGCAAAGCCGCTACCACGCGCTCGCATACTTCTACAATATTGGCGCCCGATTCTTGATAAATTCCGATTGATACGGCTTCTCGCCCATCAATGCGCTGATACCAGGAGCGCGCGGGCACATCGTAAACCACGTCTGATACATCTCCAAGGCGCACTTCGCCCTGGGGCGTGCGGATGAGAATATTTTTGATTTCATCTACACTTTGATATTTGGCGAGTGATCGCACGAAAAATCGCTTGCCGCCTTCGCGTACATGCCCAACCGAAAGCGCGAAGTTGTCCGATCGCAGCGATTGTACCACCGTTCCCAGATCTACTCCTCGGGTCATCAATCGCTCGTGGCTGAGTTCAATCATGACTTCTTTTTCATCCACACCCCAAAAGCTAACTCTGCCCACGCCTTCGATCCGTTCCAAACGCCGTTTTACATGCAGGTTTAAGAACTGATATGGATCGACAATGGACGTATCCAGAGAAACGCCCGCCCACATGATGGACCAGCTATCTGCATTAAACTTATATACATAGACTTGATCGCGCACTTCCTCGGGCAATTCTAATTTGAGACGCTCGAGGCGGTCAACCACCTGATTATAAGCCAGGGCCATATCTGTATCGGGCTGAAACTCAATGGGCGCATCCACACCATAAGACGCGCTGTACGTGCGAATTCTCTTTATGCCTTTTACCGTGCGCAACTGCTCTTCCAGAGGTCGGGCAATTTGTTGTTCGGCCTCCTGGGGCGAGGCGTTGCGGTGATTGTATTCAATATCCACAAACAAAAAAGCCGGTGTAAATCCCGATGGGAAAAATTTCACCGGCACGCGAAAATAGGCCACAATTCCCACCAGCAGCAACGCGACCAGACACATCGCAACCGTGACGGGGCGATTCACCGAAATGCGCGGCAATAGGGCAGACTGGCGATCCATATTTTTCTCACATGGAAGGGTGCGTTAGAAGAATTAAAATTTTACGTCAAATCATTGGACGGGCAAATCGACAAAAGGGCTTCATGAATTTTGAAAGCACTTGATAAATTGTACGCGCCAGTGTATTCTTAATGGTCGATAATAATTAATCATGAAACGAAAAGGTGACGTTCTATGTCCTATCCTCAAGATGATCCCAATGTACTTCTGCTATCAGACCTTTTGCGCGTTCCTGCGCCATCGGGTCGCGAAGAACTTATGGCCCGGGTTATTATGGATCGCATTGCCGATTTGGGGCATACGCCCAAACAAGACCAGCAGGGCAATATTTGGGTGGAAGTTCCCGGGCAAAATCCCGATCTGGGGCGCATCGCGCTTGCCAGTCACATGGACGAACTCGCCATGGTGATTACCGCCATCAATGCCGATGGCACCTTGCAGGTGCGTCCGAGCGGTGGGTTGCATCCCTGGAAACTCGGCGAATGTCCTGTTGAAATCCTTTCAGATGGTGCAGAGACAGTTGCGGCACATCTCTGTTTTGGTTCTACGCATACCACTGATCCATCGGATCCCAACACGCAATTTGCAACAGGGCAAAGCGGTATTACCTGGCCTTACTGTCATTTACTCACTGGTTTGACACCCGATCAACTCTCCCGCGCAGGTGTGCGCGTTGGATCGACCGCAGTGCCCGTAGCAGGTGTGCGCGGTCCCCATTTTTTTGGGCCACCCGACGATCCGCTCGTTTCGGCGTGGTTATTTGACAATCGAGGCGGAAGTCTCACCCTGCTGCGCTTGCTTCAGCGCATTGCGGAAGAAAAGACGAAACCCAATCGCACCACCTGCCTGTGTTTTCTCGTTCAGGAAGAAACCGGATTGATTGGGGCACGCGGTTGGGCCGCGCGAAACCCGGTCGAAATTTTTATTGCCGTTGATTCTTCCCCTATGCCGCGCAATCAACAACTTCAACTCGATGGTCGCCCTGCAGTCTGGTCAAGAGATAGCCAGATACATTTTGATCAGGGCCTGATTGCCGATCTCGCAGCAGCGGCTCAACGCGCGGGTACACAGTTGCAATATGCCGTGTATGACCGCGCGGCATCCGATGCTTCGGGCGTTCTTCAGGCGGGCCATGCGCCTCGGGCTGCGACCATTGGGTATCCGCGAGAAAATTCCCACGGTTATGAGGTCTGCCGTCTGAGCGTTTTTGACAATCTGATTGCCACGTTGTTCTGTTATCTCCACGCCTGAGGTTTTTTTTCGCCCCTTTAAGGACTTCAATATGAATAAAAGTCTTGCGACAAATCTGCTCGCGGTCGGCATGATCGGTGCGGGTTATGTCAGTCCTGTTTATTCCGATTATTTGCTCGCGGTTGGGCTTTTTGCTACTTCGGGCGCTATGACTAACTGGTTGGCGGTTCACATGCTCTTTGAGAAAGTCCCGGGACTCTATGGTTCGGGGGTTGTGCCCAGCCGTTTTGAAGAGTTTAAGACAGGTATCCACGCTTTGATTATGAACCAATTTTTTACCGCTAAAAATGTTAAAAAATTCCTCGCCGAACAAAAGATTGCAGATAAATTCGACGCCGATCCCGTTATTGAGGCTGTTGACTGCGACCGGATCTTCAGCCGCCTGCTTGAAGCTATTATGGCCTCTCCATTTGGCGGCATGATTAATATCATCGGCGGTGAGATGGCATTGCAGCCCCTCAGAGATCCCTTTGTCGAAAAAGTTCAGGTAGAAATTCGCCTGTTGCTCTCCTCACCCAAATTTCTCGATGCCATCCAAAAAGGGTTGGATACCGCGGGTCATACGGACGAAATGATTGACAAGGTTGACGCCATTGTTATGCAGCGTCTAAACGAATTGACACCCGAAATGGTTAAGGCGATTGTCCGGGATATGATTCACAAACATCTGGGCTGGCTGGTTGTTTGGGGCGGGGTTTTCGGCGGTTTTATTGGTTTGATCACCAGTTTTTTTTATTAGACAATATGATGGCGTATCACCACTTCTCGACAAATGTCTTTACCTCGCCGAGTTTTTCTTTTTTTTCAGACGCCCATGTGCGCAAAGAGGTCGCCATATCTGCATCGTTCCCTTCGCCATCTGCCCATTGTGTTACAAAGGTCAACAATCGCGCAGCGTGGGGACGGTTCAGTGCGGCCAATACGCCATAAGCTATTTTCATTTTTTCCACACTTCCCGTGATCAAATACGCTTCTGCACGGTATTCAATGGCCTCTGCATAGTTTGGGTTTAACGTCAAAGCGCGATTGTACGCTGCCATTGCCCCGTCCATATCCCCGGTTTTGCGCTTGACATATCCCAAACTGCTAAATGCCTGATAATAGGTCGAGTCCTGCTCGGTCGCTTTGGCAAACTCTCCCAATGAGCGATTGTACAGGTCCTGGATAAACCGCGCGTACGATTCTCGCTCTTCGCCTTCTGTGCCCGACATTTTTTCTTCGTAAACCCAGGCCGCATCCCGGTGGCGCAAGCCTTCTTTATGGTGGCGAATCACGGCTTCGCTTTGACCTTCCTTGGGTTTGCGGGGGGCGGGTTTACTCGGTGCGGCCAATACACTGTTGGTCAGAGTCAAAATGAGGATCAACATCCATTGCGTCTTCATGCTAAAATCTCCTTTTCTTAATGTTTCACGACATATGCAGATTCCCGAATAGCGGCGGCAAGTTCATCTATCTTTTCTTTGTCGTTGTCCGGGTGCATGCCAATGAGTACTGCGCGGCTCAAGATATCCAGCGATTTGGGGCACATGTCCATTGAGTATTCGATATTCAATGCCTTGTTTTGCGGCAACTGAAACGGATCGAGCGCGGGATGGTGTGCGCCCTGCTTCCGCATAATGGGATCCCATCGCGTATAAACGTGTCGTCCGGTATCGATGGGCAAAAAAGCGCGTCCTTTCAATTCCGATATCCGTTTGGCAAAGGCGCGCGCGTTTTTTTCAGAATTAAAAATAAAGCCGACATGGGTACCGCATTCATAATCCAGACTGTTGTTTACAATGGATGTCAGGCCCGCGTCTTCACCCACTTTTACGAGCGTGCGTTTGTGGCTGCGCATGCGGTCCAGCATTTCGTCGATCCGCTCGAGTTGTGCATTTAGAATGGCACCTGAAATTTCCGTGGCTCTGAAATTCAATCCGGCAAATTGTTCATCTGGACGATGCTCTCCGGGATTCCAGTAATAAGAACAGCAATCTGCGGCCACTGAGCCACGCCGAAATACAGATTCATCGGCAGAGACAAACGCGCCGCCTTCGCCGCTGGTCATATTTTTATAATAGTTAAAGCTGAACGCCCCGGCATGCCCGATGGAACCGAGTTCGCGCCCTTTGTATCCACCGCCCACGGCCTGGCATGCATCTTCTAATACTTTTACACCGCGTTTTTCTGCTATGTCCATCAGCGCGTCCATATTACAGGGCAACCCCCACATATGCACGGGAATGATGGCTTTTGTGTGCGGGGCAATTTTTCGCTCGACATCTTCGGGCGAGAGGGTGATCGATTCATCTACTTCGGCAATAATGGGCATGGCACCAGCGGCAACAACGGCGAGTGCGGTTGCCATATAGGTACACGATGGCACAATGACCGAATCGCCCGGTCCAACTTTCAGACCTATGAGGGCGCAATAGAGCGATGTTGTGCCACTTGTGGTCATCCGCGCCTGCACACCGCCCAATCGCTTTCCCCAATCTGCTTCAAATTGATCGCATTCGCCGGCTTTGCCATAGCGAAAAATTTCACCGCTTTCCAGAAGGGTTTCCACGCGCTTGATTTCGGGTTGTCCGATACGATACATAAAAATCTCCTAATCTACGAGTTTAAGTCTTGTCCATTTTCGCACAGATGCCAAAGACACGGGTGAAGGTGTTGCCACGCAATGAGCGCGTGGCACCGTGCATATAACACACGCTGAATGCGCGTCGCGCAATATCTGTGTTATTTACGTCCGAACTGTGCAGCATCCAGTTGTGGAGCAAAACCGAGTCGCCTGCCTCTAATATTAAATCTATTGACTCGTATTGCGAGACAATGGTCTCGATGTGCTCTTCGGTCAAAAACCCGGAACCGTGTTCGGGATTGATCAGCTTGCGATGCGATTCTGGAATGATTTTCACACAGCCGTTTTCAATCGATGTAGGATCTAGAGCTGTCCATATCGTGATTTGGGGATCGAGGGTTAGATCGGTCCAGCGGTCCTGATGCCACACCAGCGGAGTGCCATCATGCGCGGGTTTGTTCATAAACATCGCCCGAAAACAATCGACGGGGGTATTTTTGCCATAGATGTGTTCGCAGATTTCTCGAAACTGCGGTTTTTGCAAAAATGAGAGAAAGAGGGGATCCAATTCCAAATTTTGAATTTTGCGATACCCCAGGGTCGCGTATTTATGTCCTTTGCTCTGTGGGCCGGGTTTTCTACCGTTCTCGGGGTCGGAATCCAGTTGCATCATGACGCGGTCGTAGTCAATGGGTGCCGTGCCCAGCATGATTTCGTCTATCCGCTGCTGTAATACCTCCAGTTCCCCATCGTTCATCACATTGCCCAGGTGAAGATACCCCTGCGCTTCAAACGCCGCCCACTGTGCTTTAGAAATGTACTGCCCCATTTGGATGACTCCTTTGTGATTTATCCTAAAGTCCCGAAAAAAAATAAAAACGCGCTGAAGCGAGCACCCGCACTGCACGCACGCGATCTGCGCGATTGCCTTCAATGGCTTTGTATCCGCCAATAATAGCGGCAAAATTCAGGGTTGCAGCTTTTTCCAGTTCAGCGCCAAAACCGAGTGTCCACGCATCGCGGTCTGTCTCAATTTGTATCTCCGGCACACTGCCGCCCCCCACATAGCGAACTGGATTGCGGTAGTACCCACCTCTGAACGCGATGCCCCAACGCGAAATTGCGTATTCGCATCCCAAATGCAACCGCGCTGCGCCGCGATATTGCCGCCGAAAGTCATCGACATTGGGTGCAATGGTCTGGGGCAAAACCTCGTAAGTGGCTTCTTGCAAATCGCCGTAATGCACATCGCTACTCACTGTTAATCCCCCCGACGCCCATCCTATGCCCATCCCAAAAGTCAGGGGTTGCAGTATTTCATATCCGTCCGAAAAAGATTCGCGTGGATAGGTATCTGTGCGGTCTTCAAACGCGTCTTCAAATTCATCCGCCAACTCGGCCGATACGCGCATCGGTGTTGCAGCTGCTACCGTAAGGCCGAACCGAAAACCCGTGGGATGCCAATACCGAATGCCGCCTTGCATACCCCAGGCGGAATAGCGTTCCTCAGATTCAAAACGCTGAAAAATGCGAACTGTGTCGGTGTGTACTCGCTGCACATCTTCAAGGGTCAATTCCTGCAGAAAGCGGTTGGTTCCCCGCCAGCGAAACAACGAGACCCCCGCCGATAAACGCGGTATCAGATCAATTGCAGCTCCCAATGCCCACGCGCCCAGAGCACCTTTGTCTTCTGAAAATCCCGCTTTATCAAAATTGGCGATGGTGTCATACGCATCGATTTGTAGCCCTCCATCAAAATTTCGATTGCGCCCAAACCCTCCGGCAAAGACCAGGCTTCCGCGATATACGGGAACGGGGTAAACAAAGCCCAAAGATGCAATGCGCGTACTGCGCAATTCAAAGGTCGAAGAGTGGTCAAAGAACTGCGATATATTGCGAAAGCGATCGTGAGAAACGCCCCAATTTACGGTTCCGCGCTCGGCCCGAGCCAATCCCGCGGGGTTCCAAAATAGGCCAGAAAAGTCATCGGATACCGAAATATAAGCACCGCCCATGCCCATGGCGCGGGCACCAATGCCAGAAAAGCTATCGAGAACGACTTCTTGCGCCTGGATAGATGCCGCGAAGATACATATCACAAATGTGGGGATATAGAGATGTTTTGGCATTATCTCATTTCTCCTCTGCGGCGCTGCGTCGAGCGTTTCTCCTCGCGCTCTTCAGATTTTTCTTCTTTTTTTTCTGATTTTTCTGAAGATGGTCGTGTTTTGGGGCTGCGCGGTTTTTCAGGCTGCTGTGTTGTGGGTGTGCGTTCTGTTGTGGTGCTGCCCGATCGAACTGTACTGGCCGAGGCGGGGGCGCCACGTACGCCCGTGTACCTGATATGGGGACGCGGATTGGGCTGTTCGAGTTCTATCTGAGGTCTTACTGGTGGAGCATACACAATATGAGGCACCAAAATCCTCGGTGACCAGCCCCGCCACCACGGATCGTACACACTTGCCCAACACGAATATTCCCAAATGAGGCGGTGCCGGTTCCACACTGGATATGGCCTATATGGCCTATATGGCCTGTACGGGCGATATGGATTGTACGAACCATAAAATGGCAGAGGTCGCCACTCAGATGGATTGCAATAATTGTGATAATAATATTCAAACCGCTGTACAGTATCCTCAGAAGGCTGGGCAGGGGATTCAGCGCGTTGTTCTTGATGAACGCGCGGTGCCCGAAGCTGCGTATAACACCCGGCACAGGTGATGAGACAGGTCAGTATAATGCAGATGCGCGATACCATAGCAACCTCCAGAGGTGAGAAAGCCATACCAGCCCCAGCCCTTGTCCCCAGACCCTTCTTTGTAAAAAATAGGGCAATTTTACAGTTTACACAATCCCTAACAACTGAATCAGGTTTTTGCCCAGAATCAACTGTACGCCTGCGACAAATAGAATTGAATAGACGATTAGATTAAACCAGCGGTCCGTAAAACGCTTGTTGAAAAAAATACCCAGTCGCACGCCCACATAACTCAAGGGGGCCAGGATTGCAATTGCGATGAGATGTTCTGCTCGCAAAATATCCAAACCCAAATAGGGAATCAATTTCATCTGATTGATCGCTGCAAAAAGAATCACAGTCGTTCCCACAAAGAGGTTGCGGGGCAATTGTTGGGGAAGCAAATAGATGGTTGTGGGGGGACCGCCAGCGTGTGCGATGGTCGATGTAAAGCCCGCTACTGCGCCCATAAAAACGCCTTCTGCGCTGTGTGGATGCCGTTTTGTAAGTGCGCCCGTAATCACCGCACGCAAAGCCTGGAATATTACAAAGAACAAACTCAAAATTCCCAAGCCGAGTTGCAACACGCGCTCATTCGCGCTGAAATATCCAAAGAACAATGCTCCTATGCCGATCCCAATTGCTGCACCTGGTAAGAGCAGTTTTACGCTACGCCGATGAAAATTCTTGCGGTAGTGTGCAACGGCAAATACGTCGCAAACAATTAAGAGCGGTAACAAAATCGCCGCTGAATCTGCTACGGGAATGACAAGTGCCATGAGAGGCGTCGCCAAAATGCCGACGCCTCCGCCAAACCCGGCTTTGGCTATACCGACAAAAATTACAGAAATGGCAGCCAAAAACCAGAAAACCGTCGGGTAATCAGGTAACACAATATCTCCTATTTTACTTGGAACTTGGAACCATAAGCAAATGGAAAGCGTCCCAAAATGTAATCAAATCAGGTTGACAGCCTGAACGGTCAATGGTATCATAAGTATTCTTACAAAAAGGAAATATCATGAAATATACCGCGATTGTGTTATCCCTCACACTGTTTTTGGCAGTCCCATTGCTCAATGCCCAGGAGACAAAGTCGGCTGATTTTGATGGCAATGGCACTGTCGATTTTACCGACTTTCTGACGTTTGCTCAGGGTTTTGGCAAGTCTGCCGGTCAGGCTGATTTCAACGCAAAGCTCGACCTCGACGGCAATGGCACAATCGACTTTCCAGACTTTCTCCTTTTTGTCAGTGCTTTTGGTGGGTCTTCGAGCACGCCCACCCCACCTGCAGAATCCGAATACCGTTTGCTCTATATCAGTGATTTTATTGGCAGCAGTATCCAGGTTATCGATACCTCGACCAATTTGCTCGATCCCAACCGAGTGCTTTCCGTCTCTTTTCCACGGGGTATCGCGTTTTCCAATATCAACAAGCGGCTTTATGTGGCAGCGACCGATACCTTCCACGCATTTGCCGAAGATGGCACCCCCGAATTTCAACTCTCACTCGAAACCCCAGCCGCACCCGGCACACCATTCGCGAGTCGGGGCGGGTTTCGCGTTGTGCTTTCTCCCAATCACCAGTTTGCTTATGTCACCGAAGAATCCGGTGCGGCAGTCGAGGTCTTCGATGTACTTGCAGGCCAGTCTCTGGACATCATTGATGTCCCGCCCACGCCCAGTGGCATTGCCATTTCACCCGATGGCACGCGCCTCTACGTTGGGCATGGCTTTGAGACCAATGCTGTGTCTGTTATTGATACGGGTATTCCAGCCCTGATTGACAGCATCTCTGTGGGCCAAACCATCAGTCGATTGGCTATCTCGCCCGACGGACAAACCCTTTATCTCAATACCCCCTATGCGGACCGCGTGCTCAAAGTCAATACCAGTACCAAAGCGATTGCGGATAGCCTCACGCTCGGTCAGGTCAATGATCTGGGTATTGAAATTCAAGATATCGCGCTTTCCGCCGATGGCACGCGCCTTGTCGCATCTCTCAATCGCCGCTTTTTGGGGTTTGATGCGTCGGGCAATTCAGTGTCCGCGCGCTGGGGAGGTATTGCGGTCATCGATACACAAACATGGGAGCAAACAGCCGAAATTTTTGTCGGTGAAAGTGTGGCCAGTATCGGCCTCACTCCCGACGGTAAAACCGTGTATGTCGTCGGGATCGAAAGACTCGATGCTTTTGATGGTAATGTGCAGGTCTTTATTGTCGATCTTGAAAATAATAGAACCCTGGGTACCATCCGCGGATTTAGTTTGCCGATTGCTTTTTCCTTTGGCGCATCCAAACCCGCAATACCCAGGTTGCAAAGTCCAGAACTCGTTATCTTTTAAAAGGAGATATCCATGCCTTTCATCAATGTCAAAATGCTCGAAGGCCGCACGCACGAGCAAAAACGCGAACTCGCCAGAGCCATTACCGATGCGATGGTCAATATTTGCAATGCCAAAGCCGATGGCACGATGGTCGTTATCGAAGATATTCCCCGCGATCACTGGGCGAGAGGTGGCACCCTTCTTTCGGAACAATAAAGGCAATAGCGGCGTGAGGTTCACAGAGACTTGACAGGATTTTGCACACTGCATATATTGGCGGTGTGCATTGTCATTTAACCTGCTGCCGGAACGCGTCGGTTGCGTTGAGAAAGGAAGATTCCCATGACATTTTGTAAGCGCGGACTTATTGTTGCCCTTACACTGGCCTTTGCTGCGACTTCACTGTTCGTACAGGTCGCTGAGGCAAAAGTGACCAAAGGGCAGGCTTCTGTAGCCAAACGCTCGGGCAAATTGTATATCAACCAACGCCAATACGATAAGGCACTGGAGCAGTATATGATCGCGGCGGAAGGAAACCCCGGCGATTCCGAAGTCCAGTATTATTTGGGCTGGCTTTACAGCCAGAAAGAGCTTTTTGAAGAGATGAATGAGCACTATGATCTGGCAACAAACAAAAAGTGGAAAAAGAAAGTCGATACAGATCGCAAAGAACTCTGGACGCGGTATTACAATATGGCCGTCAAGGGGATGAATGCCCAAAGGTTTGACTTTGCAATGGAGCAATTCGATCTCGCCATTACGGTTAACCCCAATGAAGCCGACGCTTATGAGGGATTGGCTATTACGCATCTCAATACGGGCAATTCCGAAGAAGGCATCGAGATGTACCAGAAAGCAGTTGAACTCAATCCCAAAAAAGCCGAGTCCTTTTTTAATCTGGGCGGCGCGCTTATGAATGTCGAACGGGTTGAAGAAGCACTTGATATGTTTAAAAAAGGCCACGCAATTGATCCCGAAGAAATCAATATTTTGCAGCATATGGCGATTGCCCAATATCGACTGGGCGACAAAGAAGGCGCGGCGGAATCAGCGGAAAAAGCACTGGCTATCGCAGGTGACGATCCAAAAATTTTGAATATTGCCGCAACTATTTATTTGCAGGCCGAGAATTTTGAAAAGTCTGCCGAGATTCTCGAAAAAGTGGTTGAGATACAACCCGATAATATGGACGCGCTGTTCAACCTCGCAATTGCCTATAAGCAACTCGACAAAGGCGATAAAGCACTTGACCTGTTTGGAAAAAGCGTTGAAGCAAATCCAACCGATGTCGATTCGTGGTACCAGCTTGGTCTGCTGGCAGACAAATTAGATGCTTTTGACAAAGCAATTGAAGCCTTCACCAAAGTCACCGAACTGCAAGCCGACAATGCCAGAGCATGGGCTGCCTTGTCTCGCGTTTATGCGCGCAAGTCCGAAACTGCGGAAGGTGATGTTGCGGCGGAGTGTGTAAAAAAAGCAAATGAAGCATTTCAGATGTACGAAGCCCTTCAGAGTCAGAAGCCAGAGTAAATGATCCATCGCATCTCGGCTCACCACAGTGGGTAATTAAAAGACAATTCAAACCCGGAAACCCCGTACAAAAGTGCGGGGTTTTCTATCACATGAAAGAGGAGTATCGATGTATTTGACAGATGAAAAAGTTGCCGTAATGGGCGCAGCAGGCGCCATTGGTTCCAACCTTGCACAAACGCTTCTGTCTTCGGGCACGGCGTCTCGCGTGGCTATGTACGATCCTTTTGCGCCGGGGCTTGAAGGCGCTGCCGAGGAGGTCTATCACTGCGGTTTCCCCAATGCCGATGTGACGTGGACAACCGATGTTGCCGAAGCACTTGAAGGCGCATCTTATGTTATCAGCTCGGGGGGCGCGCCACGCAAAGAGGGCATGACCCGCGAAGACTTGCGGCGCGACAATGCAGAAATTGCCAAACAACTCGGCCTCGATATCAAACAGTATTGTCCAAACTGCAAGTTTGTCGTCATTATTTTTAATCCCGCCGATATCACGGGGCTGACCACGCTGGTACATTCGGGCCTCGAACCCGGTCGTGTGACTACCCTCGCAGCGCTCGACAGCACGCGCTTGCAAACCCGATTGGCGCAACACTTCGATATTTTGCAAAGCAAAGTCACCGGTTGCCGTACGTATGGGGGGCATGGCGAACAGATGGCCGTGTTTATCGGCGGTATTCAGATTGGTGGTACGCCCCTCACCGATATTCTCAATGGACAAACCGTCAATGGCGTTGGTATGAGTGCCGATGAATGGGCAGGCGTTCAAGAACATGTACGCGGGGGCGGTGCCCGCATTATCGATCTGCGCGGGCGTTCTTCGTTTCAATCGCCGGCACAACAAAGTGTTTTTATGCTGCGCGGCGTTTTGGGCGAATCCTATGACTGGCCCTGCGGTGCATATCTCAATGCCGAGGGATTTGACAATATCATGATGGCTATGCCTGCGACTCTGTCTGCGTCGGGCGTGAGTTGGGCCATGCCCGAAGGTACCGAAGACGATATCAATGCCCTACGCGAATCCTATACCCATCTGACCGCGCTGCGAGACCAGACTATTGATGACGGCATTTTGCCTCCGCTTGCTGACTGGCACGATAGCAATGTTCATCTCGGGTGAGAGGTGAGAAAGTTGAAAGGTTTATAATGCCCTATTCTCCTATTGGTCAATCCATACAGATGCTCGACACACCCGCGCTGCTCGTCGATCTGGATAAGATGGAAAATAATATCCAGAAGATGGCGGCGCGATGTCGAGACAGCGGGTTGCACTGGCGGCCCCATGCCAAGGGCCATAAAACCCCTGCTATTGCCCACAAACAATTGCGCGCAGGTGCGATTGGCATTACTTGTGCCAAACTCGGTGAAGCCGAAGTGCTGGCCGATGCCGGTATTTCGGACATACTTATCGCCAATCAAGTTGTTGGACAACAAAAAATTGCGCGTCTGGTCAATCTGTGCCGTCGCGCAGATGTTATGGTGGCGGTTGACGATCCCGTTCACATCCGCGCGATAAGCGATGCGGCCACAGAAGTAGGCGTTGATGTGCGCGTGCTTATCGAGGTAGATGTTGGCATGAAACGCTGTGGCGTGCCGCCGGGTGCCCCAACCCTCGCGTTGGTCCAGCAGGCACACGCGGCGCCCGGTGTGATTTTTGCGGGGATTATGGGCTATGAGGGTCACGCGATGGCTCTGGATGATTCCGCCAAAGAAGTAGCATGTAGAAAGGCGGTGGGAGAGTTGTCAAAGACGCGCAATTTAATCGAGGATGCGGGGTTGTGCGTCGGTATTGTCAGTGCGGGTGGCACGGGTACGCTCGCGTTTACCCCCGATTTTTCCGGTATTACTGAGATACAGGCCGGCGGGGGCATTTTTATGGATACTTATTATCGCGATGGACTCCATGTCCGCGGTTTGGAACACGCGCTTTCGGTGCTTACCACGGTTATCAGTCGCGCGGCTCCCGACCGCGCAGTCGCCGATGCAGGGCGTAAGACAACGAGCAGTCATCCTTCATTGCCCGAGATCAAAGACCGAACAGATGTTGTCGTAACCGGCCTGTCGGCAGAACACGCCTTACTTCGTCTGACGAATAGCGATCTGAAGATTGGCGATAAAATTCAATTTATTTCCGGTTATTCCGACATGACCGTATTTTTGCACGATCAAATCTACGGTACGCGGAATGATCGCGTCGAAGTCGTGTGGGATATTCTCGCGCGCGGCAAAAAACAATGATCCGCTTTTTGCCCTTTTTTTTTTCGCTCTCCTCTGGCCTTCAATCTCACTTGCCCAGACAGACTCAACATCTGTTCTTCACGCGCAGTGCCGCGATGCCGATACTGATGCAAGCCTGCCTTATGTCACCGTTGTTCTCCGCCGACGGGGCGAATTGCCCCGCGTTCACATTACCGATCTACACGGGCGTATTGAGATAGAGGGACTTGCGCCGGGGACCGTACACGTTCAGGCGCGGCACTATGGTTATAACTCAGCAGATACAACGCTCGTGCTTTCGCGCGGCCTGATCACCACCCTGCATCTTTCACTTTTACCCGCCCCTATACTCCTGCGCGAGGAAATCCCAGTGCAGGATCTCTCTGCGACCGATCTGATCCGCCGCTTGATCGCGAGCACCCGATTCGAATATCTCCACACATATCACGCGAATATGCACACTTACGCATTTAATGCGTACAGTAATCAGAAGGTGATCAATCGCAAAACGGAAGAGGTTGTTGCGGGTATTGAATACACGGTTCAAGGCTATTATCAATCCCCCGACAGCCTCACGCAGCATATTACGGGCATACGCAATTGGGGTAAGTGGCGGTTGAGTGTTTCCCCAGGTCTCACGCAAACCCCTGCGCGGGGCACTGTGGGGGATAAATCCTTTGAAATCGCGCCGCATCCCCTATCGCCCGACGCGCTTGAACACTACCACTATGAACGCATTTCCACGGTGCAGGTGGGCGATCTTCACGTTTCGCGCATTGGTGTTTCGCCGCGGCACGGGAACGAGCCGGGCCTGCTTGGCGATTTGTGGATCGCCCGCGATGACTTTTCGCTTGTGGGCTATGACCTGCGTCTTAATTTTTCCGCGCTCTTGCAATTGCGCGGCATAGATCACTGGCAGGTTTATCAGCAAAATACGCGATATCTCAATGAGTACTGGTTGCCCGCGCGTCAAGTTTTCACAATTAAGACACGCGATTATACTGCGCAAGCAACAACGCGTTGCTATCGCTATGATCTCAATACGGATTTGCCCCCCGCCATTTTTGAGGCGCCGGAAATTGTGATTCTGCCAGAGGCAACTAAGCGAGATAGCACTTTTTGGGCTGTACACACAGCGGACCGGGATACCGCACATATCCGCATGAAAAGCGAACTCTTGCAAGGCAATCTACCCGCGGCATGGCAAAAGCTCGGTTTGGGCAGAAACAGGTGATCGCAGATGCCTATCCTTTTTTCAAATGTGCATTTTTCCCGCGATGTACGCCTCTATTTAATGGCTAATGCGCTGTTTGGTTTTGTCCTTTTTGGTGGTATTTATCCCCTTTTGTACAATCTCTATTTGTTGCGCCTGGGGTATAATACCCAATTTGTGGGGTTGGCCAATGCGACGGGGGCACTTTGTTTTGCCTTGTTTAGTTTGCCCAGTGGGATGCTGGGTGGGCGCTGGGGCAGTCGGTTTACGATGGTTGTTGGGATTTGTATGGCTGTGGCGGGTTTTGGATTGCTTTCACAGGCGGAGTTAATTTCTACCGGCACACGCGAATATTTTATTTTGATAACTTATTCGTTCGGCGTGATGGGCATTGCGCTGTTTATTGTGAATGGCACGCCTTATTTGATGGGTATTACGAGTTCGGTTGAGCGCGCTCCGGTTTTTGCCATGCAGGCCGCGCTGATGCCATTTTCGGGTTTTGTCGGGAGTATGTTGGGGGGCATTGTTCCGGATTATTTGGCAGATGTGCTCAATGTTTCACTCGCGGAGCCCGTTGTTTATCGCTATACGTTGTTTATTGGGGTGCTCTGTCTGATTCCGGCGATTTTCGCGCTGCTTGCCACGCAGGATGTTCAGGTTGGACGCAAGCGGGAAGCGGGGGACAATAGTGGTGTGTCCAACGCGCCTGCGCTTCCACTGGCCGCTATTGTTATCACCTCACTGATTTCCGTTCTTCACGTTGCAGGCGAAGCGGCTGCGCGAACATTTTTTAATGTTTATATGGATAAGGGACTCAATATCAGCCTTTCTCTTATCAGTGTGCAACTCGCTGCGGGACAGTTGCTCGCTGTTCCGGCTGCGCTGGCTCTTCCGTTTTTCTCTGCGCGTTTTGGCATTCGCCGTACGGTGGTTTTGGTAACGATTATTACGGCCCTTTTTCTTTTTTTTATGTCACTGGTTTCACACTGGATTGTTGCGGGTCTTTGCCTGGTGGGGATTATGGCGATGGCTTCGCTTCGACGCTCGGCTTTTGCTATTTTTCATCAGGAATTGGTGCCCGTGCGCTGGCGTACGGCTATGTCGGGTGCGACTGCTATGATGTCGGGGATGGGCTATTCGGCAATGGCTTTGGGCGGTGGGTATATGATTCCGGTTGCGGGATATTCAAGTCTTTTTCTCACCGGGGCAGTGCTCACGGGGATAGGGGCGTTTCTGTTTTGGATTTGTTTTCGGAGAGATAAAGATTGACAAATGATCAGGAGGTTTATGCGATGAACACGGAACGCGATAGACCCAATATCCTTTTTTTGCTTACCGATATGCAGCGCTACGATGCCCTGGGATTTAATGGCATACGGCGCGTGATTGGAACCAGAGTGTGCGCGATGCGGGTTTTGATTGGGGGTATGCACAGGAAGTTCAGCGCGTGGAATGGGGGGGTGACGCGCCTTTTTGCGGTCGGTCGCAGTTGCCTGCCGAGTATATGCAGGAGCACTGGACTGCCGATAGGACGATTGATCTGATTGAAGGATTTTGTGAGGGCGATAAACCCTTTATGATTTGTAGCAGTTTTTTTGGACCGCATTTTCCCTATTGTGTGCCCGAGCTTTACGATGAGATGTACGATCCCGAGACTGTGGAACGCTGGATCAATTTCGACGAGCAGTTTGTCGATAAGCCCAGTATTCAGCAAAAGGAGATGCTCAGAAGCTGTTTTAAAACTATTGTGAGTGAAGAAAAGGGTTGAAAAAGCGTATTCATCTGTCCAAATTCAGGTTATGCAAATCACCCTGAAACGAAAGGACAAAGATGAATACGCAAAGAGAATATCCGACAAATGTCACCCAAGCGCAATGGCAACTGCTGATCCCCTTGCTGCCCAAACGCAAATGGCGAAAAGGAGGTCCCGGACGCCCTCCTGCCAATTTGCGCCAAGTGTTCAATGGCATCCTGTATCTGACGAAGACCGGCAGCCAATGGCGCATGCTACCCCATACCTTCGGCTGCTGGCAGACCGTGTATGGCTATTTCAATAAATGGCGCGAGCAAGGCATCTTTGAGCAGGTGCAACAGGCACTCACGCGGCGAGAAAGAAAACGGCAGGGACGTAAGCCTACCGCATCAGCAGGCTGCATTGACAGCCAAAGTGTCAAGACAGCAACACAAGGAAAATCAAAAGGTTATGATGCTGGCAAAAAGGTCAATGGACGCAAACGCCATCTTCTCGTTGATACCCTCGGACTCGTCATCAGCACCTATGTCTCGCCTGCTGATCTCCAAGACCGTGATGGCTTAAAGCAGGTGCTCAATCAGTATTTTGACACGGGAGAGACACGCTTACGCAAGCTATGGGTTGATGGCGGCTATCGAGGTGAAGACCTCAAGAAATGGGTCGCTGCTAAGAAGCAGACGCATAAGATTGATCTTGAGGTTGTCACCCCAAAAGGCAAAGGCTTTCAACTCGTCAAACGCCGGTGGGTCGTCGAGCGCACCTTTGCTTGGTTATTTAATTTTCGCCGACTATCAAAGGATTATGAAGACTTGACCGACAGTAGTGAAGCCTTTATTTACATCGTTATGATTTACCTCTTAATCAACAGACTCGCTTAAGCGAGGGGTTTTAAAACAGCTTCTCAGGTGGAATGCCAGTCATTTGACATGGCCCGATTGGCAGAAGGTGATCGCGACCTATTGGGGGTACTGCACGTTTATTGATGATCAGGTGAAGCGCGTTCTATATGCTTTGGAACGAGCCGGTCAGTTGGATAATACGGTGATTATCTACAGTTCGGATCACGGCGATATGTTGGGGAGTCACCATTTGTTTAATAAGATGATGAATATGTACAACGAGACGCACCAGGTTCCATTGGCGATCCGTTGGCCGGGTGTTGTTGAACCCAATCGTGTGTGCGATGATTTTGTGAGTTTGGTCGATATTATGCCGACGTTTCTCGATATGGCGGGTGTGGATATTCCCAATAAGGTCGATGGGTGTTCTCTGTTGCCTTTACTGCACGGGGAGACGCCGCCGGACTGGCGTGAGGATATTTTTGCAGAGCATCACGGGTACGAGCCTGCGCTGTGTACGATTCGGATGGTGCAGACCAGAAAGTGGAAGTATATCTACAATCCGTGTAGCGAGGATGAACTTTACGATCTGGAGAGCGATCCAGGGGAATTGCACAATTTGGCTCCGAAGTTGGGATACAAACATGTGCTCAGGCGCATGAAGGATCGTATGGTTAAATGGCTGAGAGATACAAATGATGGAATTGTAAATGATGGCGGCTGGCAGTCAAATTCTTACGATTTGTTTGTGTCAGGGCGAGAGCGTTGAGGAAAAGCAACCACAGAGTTCATTTGTGTCGGAGTATTTGAACCGGATCAGCGGTTGCTGCTCTGTACGTCTGAATGCTGACCGTTTTATAACAGACAGCGTAGCTTTAGGCTGTGTGACCTTTGACCGGTCCATCGGCTGAGGACTGATCGTTTAATTAATAATGCGAAAATAAACGTATTTCCTATCCGTCTGTTCAGTCCGCTTGTCCCTCGCCAATACCGTCAATTGATAAATCCCTTCAGGCACCTGATTCACATCGATCTGCAAATACGTGAAATCATCTTCTCGATTACCTTCGTAATCGGCTGTTACTGTGCGGGTCAAATCGCCATCTTTTGATCTCTTGATCTTTAAGCCCTCAGCGGCGATGTGATGGACCTGCCCTCCACTTGTATAAACCTTTGTCTCGCCCCATATATCACTATCGGCAAATATGCTGATCTTATCACTATCCTGTGACCGCCCGCCCGGCAAGCCCTCGGCGGCTATGTGATCTGCTTGTCCACTGTGCAGATCGATTTCTGTTTTGCCCATTGTATCAATCACATTTTGAGATGTGAATAATGTGGGCGATAGCGTATCTACCTCTGGCTTGCCGATGGTGTAGGAAATCTCATAAGCTGTGTTGCCAAAATCATCGCGTTTGAGATCGTACAATTCCAAATAGATAAAAACTGATTCAGACTGTGAAAACGTTCGGACAGGATTAGGGGTGATGATCAGGTCATCACGACCTTGGGGGAAAGAGTGTCGCGTTTGGATATTACTTCCGACCAGTAGATCACTCAGGTGAAAGCTCTCAACGTCATAGACATACTGCTCTTCATCGCGGGCAATGCCTATCGCACCGGATGTTTGATCCAACAATTCCACGGAAAGATGATAGTTGCCTTGAGGGACGGATAACATACGCGAGACCAACAGGTGATCGTTGCGATGCCTCGCGGCGGCGTTTTCGGCTGGTAGGGGAGGCGGTAGTGCGAAGCTCACAGATTTGCGATAGTTATACACGTCATTCCACTGCTCATCAAATAAGAATACTCCATCCCAAAAACCCACTTCGCCAGTCTCGGGTTTTGATTCTAAGCGGTCTTTCGGAATCATATAACTAAGTTCCACGCGTACGCTATCTCGTTCTTCAAAGGCCGCGATTTGATAGGGGAGGGTGTATTTTCGTTTCAAATACGGATCGACAAAGCGTTGGGCCATTTTTTTGAAGGTATGATGTGAGGGTTCTTCGAGGGCCAGTGGTGTTCTAAAACTCAAACGTCTTCGTCGAAAATGACGCCTCACTTCGCCTGCATCCGTATATTCATCCCTTGGACCATCTCGACTACCGAAGAGCTTAGAAAGAAAAGCTTCCGTATTTGAGTTGAAAATTCCACCGCTTTCCGCGCTACTCGTAGATGAGTAGAAACTGACACCGCCTCCTTCATAACCACCGCAAAAACGCCAACGGTCACCCCCGTTGCCGCAAAATGCTACCTTGAATGTTTCATAAAACCAGGTCTCGCCCCGTCCAAGATAACTGGATCTTCTATGTCTATATCTTCCGAATTTGATATAGGTCTTCCCCATGTCTGTCTGCCACCCTTCGACATCATCCGAAAATCGCTTGAACCTCAGATTAGCATAAGCCATGCGGCCAAAGTGTTCCATTTTTCTTTCATTGAAATCAGATAAATAGAGCGGATCCTGGCGTTTCCAGAACATCTCCTTCGCCAATAGCGCATCAATCATCTGCGTCGTATCGCGGGATGCATGATCTTCTTGTGGCACAAGCAGGTCGGTAGATTCGAGCAACTCTCGTTCTTCAACACTCATCAAGTCAAGGGCGCGTTGATAATAGTCATGCGATTCATTGAACTCGCCAAGATGATAGGCGGCAAGCCCGCAGAACAACAGCGCATTCTTGTCATTTGGATAATGCGCGTGTAGGTCTTGCACCAATGTTTGAAAAGCCCTCCAATCCTCATCTTCAAAATAAAACATACCCAACAAATAATACGGCATCTGATTTGTCGCATCCAATTGGATGCTTGTTCGCAGAGCCTGCTCCGCTTCTTGTTTGGCTTCTTGAGCATATTTCCTAAAATTTCGGGGTTCATCTTTCAGTGCTAAAAAATCATACAGCCAAAATATACCCGTACCATACAGGGCGTCCGTATTATTCGAATCTTTCTTGAGCACATTCTCGTATTGGCTCAATGCCCGAAATCGAAAGCCCTGTGCCCACCAGATTTTCCCGCGCATCAGGCGATATTCAGCGTCATTTGGGTCAATCATAATTGCTTTGAGAATCATCTGAGCAGCACGCTGGCGGTCATTCACGGTATTGGCTTGTAAATACAGTTTGGCCAATGCGTTATATGCAGGGGCATACTCGTCGTCGCGTGATAGAATAGCCTGAAATGCCGCAATGCTTTCCTTCCGACCCACCTGTCCAACTTTCTGCTCTGCCACCTGAAATAGCGAGTCTATTGTTGTTTCGCCTCTAGACGAACTAGAACCAAAGAGACTGGTCAACGTAATCAGTACGATATGAATGACGAATCGCTTCTTCATAGCGCATTCCTTTTGCTTATACGACACTGACAGGCGGAAGTGAGCTAATGGGAGGGAAAATTTTTCCCCTCCCATTAGATAGCATAACATCAAGGAGCAGCTAAAAAAGTTGTGAGATGTTCACTTTACGACTCGTCGTCATCATCATGCTCACCACCATCGCCGTACTCATCATAACCGCATGCTTCTTCTCCGCCACCACCAGTACAATGCCCTGTAACTACATCATACTCACACCAGTCACCTGGTTCCGCTTGGGCATCAGAACACCAAGAAGCATACCCATTCAATTCTTCCCCCTTCTCGTTCGTATATACCCATTCCTCCTCCATGCATACCCCACACTGTATTTCATCCCAAGCCACTTGTGCTTCTGCATCCTTCACACCAAAAGCATTATTAAACAGTTTGGCATAAGGGCCTTGGGCTTGTTGATTGCCGCCAAAACCAAGAGCGAGGGCAATCATTGAAACCTGAGTAGCACAAAATGTCAGGATTTTCCGTCTTTTGGTCATAATATCACCTCCTTTCAAAAAAATAAAGTGGAAAAGGGTGTTCTTCTATATTCATGCTATGCATAGATAATGGAACCGTCCCTTCTGAAGAACCCGCTTATTTCAGTTCGAATTTCTCTAATGCTTAACCTTAGGGTAATAAGTGGCAAAATCAAAGTCGGAGTGCTCTGAGTCGTGGCAAGTTGTACAAAGTTGCTCAGGTATCGTTTTTATAAGACGGTGCTGTGTTGGATTTTGACTGTGACGTTTCCCCGGGCCATGGCAAGCCTCACATTGAACATTGATCAATGGATGCTGTAGGTCTCCCATTTTATAGCCTGTTTCGTACCCTGCACCGGTTACATGACAAATAACACATTTAGGCTGGTATTGTCTTTTTTTGTCGAGCAATGTATTCATCGCAAACGCGTGTTTTGTCGTTTTCCATTGGGCAAATTGTTGAGGGTGACATGTTTGGCAGGTTGCACTTCCGACAAAATCTATTTGTTCAAAATACTGATTCCATTCCGTTATAGGATCAATCTTTGATTCTTCAGCAAAATTTTTCGTATAAAAAGCATCTATCTCTTTTTTGACTTCAAAATCTTCTCCGATTTCTTCTCTTAAAAAAACAGGTGTTCTCCTACCGCCGATGATTTGATTATTTTTATCGATAGCAATCTTCAAGTCTTCGATGCCATAGAGTTCAAGATAAGGATATATAACAAGCATACGATTACGGAATCCAGACTCATCTTGCTTAATGTGTACGAACTGTTCATCTTTTTTATAGACAAAAGCTTGACTGCTGGTAATAGAAATAACAGCATCAATTCCTTGAATATTAATTAATTGCTCTCGAATTAGGATAGGGTCCAGGTTTCCAACAATAAAAACAACGTCACATTTTTTGCTCAAATCAGGTAGGTATTGTTGCGCGGTCTCGATAGGATCTAAAATCGTTAAATTCTGGATCTGTTTTTGGTAAATTTGAAACTGTTTATCGCCGCGTTGGATCGGGGGTTGAAAAAGACCCAAAAACCCGACCTTGTATGTACCACTCGTCAAGACAACATAAGGCTTCGCAATTGGAACACCGTCCTGGGTTATGTTTGCACAGACAAATGGAAATTTTATATTCTCGGCTTTTGCTTTCAAAAGTTTGTCGCCATAGAAAAGCTCTGCATAGGATATCGTAGCCAGATCGTAATCCATCATATCCATTGTAGATAAATACAAATCTAATTCTCTATTTGTAAACTCCGTGATGCGAAAAGTCTGTTTATCCCAGGAAAAAAAGTTTCCTGCATCAATCAGCAAAAGGTCTGGATTTTGATGCCGTAATTCTTTGATATATTTTGCCCGTCGAGCAACACCGCCACTTTGATTGACTTTGCAGCCACAATGCTCCAGAAATCCGCGTGTATGAGAAGTCAGTAGTATTTGAAGCGTATCGCCTTGGCTCTGCGTGATACCTGTCGGTTTATTTTGAGGAAAAGAAGGCGGCCTGTCTGCAACGGCATTAATTCTTCGCACGATTTTTTTTCCGTTGTGCAAATAATTCATTACTAAATTAGAAATTTCTTTACCAACCACATGCGTTAAGTCTGCCTGCAAGTTCAAATTTCTACGTTTTGCATACTCATACTGAAGAATGTGAGTAAAATCGTATTTGCTATTTGATTGCCGTTTCAATTCCTCGTCCATAAATGCAACGAGATATGGCGCAACCCGTTTGCGATGCTCTGCATACGTCCCTTTAGTCTGCAAATGACGCACATCAGTCAAAGGATGATAAACTGTCACGGCACTTGAATCATTGGCTAAAGCGTGGATAAGACGCCTGAAGCTTCGTTGCACCATACCCGTGACAAATTTGTCTTTTTCTGCCCTTAAATATGCGTCGCCATCCAAAACCCCAATTTTATCGCATACTCGGATCGCATAATAAGCCGGAATACCATCAAGCAACCAAAAATCATCTCTATCTTCGTATTCCATGCGAAATGTAGGATAAATCAACCAGCGATTTAAAAGACTCTCTGCACATAACAACCAACGTTCTGGAGTTGGCGGACTCATTGCTAAACCCTGGGAAAAAGAATTTTCAGTTGTGAAAATCTCAAGTCCTTCGTTCGTTTCGGGCACAAAACCAAAGATGTACTTCCCCCCACCTTCTGCATTAAATATAGAGGCGGCTTCTTTGTATAGAGTAAAAGCTGTTTCATATAATTTTTCTTTTCGATTCTGGTTCCATTCTTGCAAGACAAAAACGCTGATCTCAGTATCACCAATTTTTCTGCTTTTATGGTCGAGCAACCCCATCACAAAATTGGCATTAATAAATTCCTCTTTTAGATACTTGGATTCTGCTGAAGGGACTAACCACCCTTCTTTTTTTATCCATTGTTCGCCTAGTACCCATCCTGAAGGCAGCTCAAATTTTGCTCTTATTTGATTTATATTTAACTCTGGCAGTAGGAATAAATTGCGGCTCGAAATGAGTGCAAATTGATCATTCATATAACCATAGGTATGAAAAGATTGTCTCCCATGCTCGGCATATATTTCTTTTCCAACTTGGATATGATACCTCAACAAAACAGAGCCTTGCTTTGGATTCTTGAGAATATACTGCACTTCTGTCAGGCGGGGTCCATTGCCACTCTTTCTCCTTTTGTGGGAAATAATCTCAACTTGAGATCCATCGGCATGGAGAGCATCCATTTTTTTTATCGGTACAAATTCTGCATAAGCGTGTTGTTGCAAAATAACATCGCCTGTAGGCGTGTTTTGAATCGCCATTTCAATCTCAAAAATTTGATTTTCAGGATCAATCACTTTGACCGTATAATCCACATCTATAGATGGATTAAAATATCTACACCCAATAAAAAATAGACATATTATCCCGATTAGTGTTCTCATATCTCAATCCTGACGACAAAGCATTAATAGGAGAGAAAAATAAAGGACAGCCATATCAAAGTTTACTCTGCAGACGATAAACTGCATATCCATCTTTGGCATAGACCAGATCAAAAGGCCGAAGAGAGAGCTTATTATTTGATTTTCCAAGCGACATCACGATATATTGGACATTGTATGTATCTGACAAGAATTTAGCACGCGCAGCATCCATTTTTCGATAGCCCTGGTCACGCATCCTTCGGGCACTGAGTTCAGTTGATGCGGTAACATCTTGCAGGCGTTTAAGCCAGACATCGTATTCGCTCGGGAAATATGGACATCCTTTCCAATCGATCAAAATCGCCCGTTGTGCAAACAGGCGGAATTGTGTCACTCTATCTACAGGCACGACAAATAGTGCATCTTTGTCTGTATGTGTACGAACCCATTCATATAAAGGCGCCTTTTGATCTTGATGCAGAAGCTCGACTCGAGAAATTGGGAAATTGCCTTTTAAACAGACAGCTAAAAAACATACCGATGTCACAAGAACGAATCTCTTATAGACCCTTTCATACACCTGAGAACTGCTCATCAAGTCGAGAATAAAGCATACATTCAAAAATAACAGGAGTCCAATAGCAAAATAGAAATCCAATAGATAAACCAATCCAACACTGATACATAAAAGAATCAAACGCCGTGAATCAAAACATCTATCAATCAAAACTTGTCCCATGCCGCCAGAAAAAAATAAAAAACACAAAAAGGACAGTAACCCGCTGAACCGATAACCTTGAAGCAAAGCAATTTGTGGAATAAAAATCAGAACTGTAGTCAGACAGACAAATATCAAACCGATCAGTATCAAAGCTGCTGAATACAAGATAAGAACAGCTTGGCGTCCCTTGGGCCAATGCAGCAGTAGTCCGCATATCCCCAAAGCCAAATGGAGAAAAAAAGGCAACACAATTTCCTGACCCCAATTCTGGGGTAAGTAATGATGCGGAATACGTAATCGCGCTATCTCATCTAAACGATCTATCTCGCCTACTGTGGAAAATATAAACTGAGCATGTATTTTCATACTCAGCAAAGCCAGCAAACAAAAAGGCAATAAAAAAATAAAAACATCATTGCGATTAAAGCTTCGGCGTAAACAGATTGAAATTCCCACAAAAAATGGCACTAAAAAAAACAGAAACGCACTGTGAATTACGACACTCAGGCCAAAAAACAGGCCACTTAAGAACAGGTGCAATTCTCGTCGTCTATCCAAATCAACCAGCTCAGCAAGTGCTCCCAAAAAGCAAACTGTCGCGATACCATTAGGAATCAGCCAGTTAGGTAAAAAACGATGTGTGAGAATATCGGTATTAACCATCAGATGCAGGAGAGCAAGTGTTAATAAAAACGGTACCAGTGTTTGTTGATAAAGCCCACTAAGCAAGCGATAAATGCTGAAACCTACCCAAACCATCAATCCCAGATTCAAAATCGAGCTTGACCACTCTAACGCGCCCAGGTACATCAACAGATAAACGAGATACTTAAACACGACATGATAATGCACAACCTCGGACACATACCAATCGCGCGCCAAAAAAGTGGGATCGTATAACTGCATGCCGGGTAGCAAATAAATCGCCTGGTCGCCAAATCCGTAAGATAGTCCAAAGGAAAAGGCAAAGAGCACACTCAATATTTCTACCGCAACGTAATTTCTTTTAAAAAACTCTATGTTTGACAAGATGTTCATGTGTATCTACTCACATGTGAAGACAGTCGATTAATTTCTATTTTCTTCACCAGCTATCGCATCGAATTCAGCAAGTTGCGCCTCTGTCAATTCTTCCTTCCAGCGATAATCAGGTTGAATGGCTAATCCAATTTGCCGATAATAATCCCAATACGCCTTGCTTTTATTGATTTTTTTTCGATGATCTGCAAAAACCTGATCAAATTTGTTTTGGAATCTAAAAATAAGCGATCGCGTACCCAGATTACCTGCTATGGGGTGGTGATCAAACTGCCAGTAGCGTAGTATCTCAGGCTCAAAATCTAATTGCAAAAAATCACAAATTTTACGTATTGTCTTCTCGGGCGATTCTGCTAATTTTTCATACCGCACCATCATTTTGGCACGATAGGGGAGACGCTCAAAAAGTTCATTCATGGTATGAGTTCGCTTTTTCCAATGTCTGGATACCCTCGCCATCCCACGCTCTGGATATTTTTTTAGAAACGAGTTTACAATAGCGCGACCATCTCGCCACAAATAAATCACACGCGGTTTTATTTTAGAGGAGAGATGTATCAATCTCCATTGGTGCCGTATCCAATTTGGATTTTTGCTAGAATCAATGAGAACAGATCGGCCAGTATAGTCGGACAGGTAATCATAAAAATTATGAACAAAAAAATTAGCATTTGGATAGCCCCGCCCTGATTTTGGTCTATAAAAATGGTGCTCGAATCCTTTGATTGAGAACTGATCATGCCAGATTTGACAATCAGAATCACATACACTACATATATGCTTATAATTATCACTCTTAGGATCGAAAAACCGTGGAAGTGCGAATAATTCGCCCAAAGAGAAACATTCAGAATGACTTCCCAATATCAAATCGAGTAACGTTGAGCCGCAATGACCGGCTCCCATTACAAAAACAACTTGCCTATTATCCATGTTCAGTCTCTACCTTTTTATGACAGACAGCATAGCTTTAGATATGTGACCTTTGATCGGTCCATTGACTGAGGAATGGGCGCTTAATTCAATGGTTCGGACAGTTTTAAGCGGCGATATTGCCATAATTGAGTAGATATTGATATTGAGACGATTTTTTTATGCAATTAAGGTCGAGATCAAACATTGAAAAAATCTTTTCGAGGAAAAATGTGTTGAAATAACAGGCTTTAATGCTTGCCATAGAAAAAGGGTTTGGCAGGGTATCGCAATCGGCTTTTATGTGCTCTACTTTGGCTAAATTGAGGGTTGAAAGAGATGCATTGAAATGGAAATCAAGGCGTTTCTTATCTCTTGTCTGAGCGTCAGACAAGCCTGTAAACTGTTTGGCATCTCGAAAAATAAATTCAATCTGGAATCGCGCTTTGTAATACGTGACGATTGTTTTTGCATCCAAGTTCTTATCGGTAGAAAACAAGAGGGCATAATTTTTCTTTTTCGTCTCTTTGATCTTCTCATTGACCAGGACGACGACTTTAACATTGCGCTTGAAGCATTGATGATTCAGCACCAAGCTGTAAAGCGCGATCCCATCTTGTGTGTGATGATAGGTGAAGCGCGATAAGTCTTGCCAGTCGACTTTTCCATCGTACGTCTTTTGGTTGCCACTGCCTTTCTCACGCTTGGGGCCTGTGTAAAGATAGCGCATGTTGGCATCGCATCGCAGTTTGCCGATTTGGTGTAGCTTGAGGTTGGCGACGCCATCAATGAATTTCTTCTTGCTAAAATAGCCATCCACCGCGAGATATGTTTCATCGGCTTCGAGGCAAGGGTGGACCTCTCGCAGGTGCGCTAAATACTGGTCTATTCGGGTTTCATCCTCTGTTTGGGCGTTCTTATTCGTCTTTGTGGCAGTGGTTTTTTTCCCCTTCGCGGTGTCCGTTTTGGGTACGGTTTGACAAACCGATAGGGTAAAGCCTGTGTTTTTATCCACATCCACAAGCGCAACCCCCAAGATTTCTAAGCCTTTTTCTCGACGTGACTGGCAGCCATTCCAAAAGTGATCTAGGCCATAGGTCTTTTTGCCTGACTTGGGCACAAAGGAGGCATCTAAGACCAGAATACGCCCATGTGCTTGGTCTTGGTCTCTGCTTTCATTGATGATGGCACGGTTGAAATCCATAAATCGAAAGGGCTTGTCAAACTGACGGGTGTATGTGCGTTCGCAAAGGTGAGAATACCGTGACAGGTTGCGAAAATTGATTTTACCCCGTGCAATCAGTATGGTAGTAAATAGGGTCATGAGAAACTTTTTTTGGGGCTTGGAAATGTTGAGCCGATTGAGTATCTTTTCTGCGATTGCCATTGTGCCGTCTCACTCGTTTGGGTTGTCAGTGATTTGGAATATCTTTGACATCTAATCTGAGTGAACGGCACTTTTTTGTCAATCCTTTAGATCATAAAAACTGTCCGAAGTATTGTTAATTAATAATGCGAAAATAAACGTATTTCCTATCCGTCTGCTCAGTCCGCTTGTCCCTCGCCAATATCGTCAATTGATAAATCCCTTCAGGCACCTGGTTCACATCGATCTGCAAATACGTGAAATCATCTTCTCGATTACCTTCGTAATTGGCTGTCACGGTTCGCGTCAAATCACCATCTTTTGATCGCTTGATTTTCAAGCCCTCAGCAGCGATGTGCTGGACCTGCCCGCCACTGGTATAAACCTTCGTCTCGCCCCATATATCGCTGTCGGCAAATATGCTGATCTCATCACTATCCTGTGACCGCCCGCCCGGCAAGCCCTCGGCGGCTATGTGATCTGCTATGCCACTACGTAGATCAATCTCTGTTTTGCCCATCATTTCAATCACATTTTGAGACGCAAATAATGTGGGTGAAAGCGTACCTACCTCTGGCTTGCCAATGGTGTAGGAGATCTCATACTTCGTGCTGCCAAAATCGTCGCGTTGGAGATCATACAGTTCCAGATAGATAAAGACCGGTTCAGACTGTGAAAATGTACGGACAGGATTGGGGGTGATGATCAGGTCGTTGCGGCCTTCTGGCAACGCATTCCGCGCTTGAATATTGCTTCCAACCAAAAGATCACTCAGGTGAAAGCTCTCATCATCATATACGTACTGCTCCTCATTGCGGACGATACCAATTGCGCCGGATGTCTGATCCAGTAATTCCACCGAAAAATGATAGTTGCCTTGCGGCACAGACAACATGCGCGAGACCAGCAGGTGATCGTTACGATGCTGCGCGGCTGCGTTTTCGGCTGGCATGGGAGGTGGTAGTGCGAAGCTCACAGATTTGCGATAGTTATACACATCATTCCAGTGCTCATCGAATAAGAACACACCATCCCAAAAGCTCACTTCATCAGTTTCGGGATTGGCTTCTAATCGGTCTTTTGGAATCATATAACTGAGTTCAATCCGCACGCTGTCTTGTTCTTCAAAGGCCGCGATTTGATAGGGAAGGGTGTATTTTCGTTTCAAATACGGATCTACAAACCGCTGTGCTGTTTTTTTAAATATATGATGCGAGGCTTCTTTAAGTGTACTTAGCAGAAGGGCAAAATTGGTTCGTCTCATCGCAAAATCAATCCCTTCTCGGTATTCTTCGAAGGCACTTACCCCTGACCGGCGCTGAGTAATACCATACCATGAACCACCACAAAAACCCCAACGATCAGCACCACTGCCACAAAATTTGAACTGGAATTTTTCGTAATACCAGAACTCTGTCATTCCTTCTGCGAATTTGTACATTAACATTCTACGTCTATATCTTCCGAATTTGATATAGGTCTTTCCCATATCTGTCTGCCAACCCTCGACATTATCAGAAAATCGCCTGAACCGCAAATTCGAGTATGCCATGCGGCCAAAGTGTTCCATTTTCCTTTCATTGAAATCAGATAAATAGAGCGGATCCTGGCTCTTCCAAAACATCTCGCGTTCTAATAATTCATCAATTGTCTGCGTTGTATCGCGGGATGCATGATCTTTTTCTGGCATAAGCAGATCAATAGATTCGAGCAACTCGCGTTCTTCAAGACTCATCAAGTCATAAGCGCGTTGATAGTATTCATGCGATTTATTGTATTCACCAAGCTGATAGTGAGCAAGGCCAGAAAATAACAATGCATTTTTGTCATCTGGATATTGTGCGTGGAGGTCTTGCATCAAGGCTTGAAAGGTGCTCCAATCCTCATCTTCAAAGTAGAGTATGCCCAGCAAATAATAAGGTTTCTGATTGGTCGCATCCAACTGAATGCTTTTTCGCAGAGTTTGTTCTGCTTCTCGTTTGGCTTCCTGGGCAAATAGCTTGAAATCTTTTGAATGATGTTGACTTCTTCTATCAGTTTGTGCCAGGAAATCATATACCCAATACATACCCGCACTATTGAGGGCTTCCGTATTGTCCGAATGTTTTTCGTTCACGTTTTCGTATTGGGTTAACGCCCGAAAGCGAAAGCCCTGTGCCCACCAGATTTTTCCTCGCGTCAGTTGATATTCAGGGTTGTCAGGATCAATCACAATCGCTTTGTGAATCATCTGTGCGGCACGTTGCCTGCCATTCACGCTGTAATCCAGCAGATGCAATTTCGCTAATTCGTTGTACGTAGGTGCGTAATCTCTGTCTTGAGAAATGATCTCCTCAAACGCTTTGATGCTTTCCTCACTCGTCACCTTTCCAACTTGTTCCACGGCGGCCTGAAACAGTGCATCTGTTGTTGTTTCACCTTTGGACACACTAGTACCAAAGAAGCACGTCAGCATAATCAATCCCATGCGAATTATGAATTGCTTTTTCATAGTGCATTCCTTTGGATGATACGATTCTGATAGGCAGAGTTAGCTAATGGAGTGGAGAGTTTTTTCACCCCATTAGACGGTATAATATCAAGGGGCGAGTTAAAAACGCTTTGAAGACGATATCTTAAGACTCGTCATCTTCTTCTTCTCCTCCAGGCGTTTCATTGAGGGCTGGGTCACAGTCTTCACTGTAACCATCACTACACTCAGGTCCGGCAGGTCCGAATTCTATTCCACACCAGTCGCTTGATACGGCTAGGGCATCAGAACAGAACGAATGATTCGGGTCCTCCCAGACACACACTTCTCCACAAGCTTCATAATGGTAAAAAGCCTCTGCATTCTTCACACCAAAAGCCTGATTAAACAGTTTGGCATAAGGACCCTGGGCTTGCTGATTGCCGCCAAATCCAAGAGCGAGAGCAATCATTGAAACCTGAGCGGCACAAAACGTCAGAATTTTCCGTCTTTTAGTCATAATATCACCTCCTTTCAAAAAAATAAAACCGGAAAAGGGTGTTCTTCTTTTTGATGCTATGCATAGATAATGGAACCGCCCCTTCTGAAGAATTCCCTCATTCCAGTTCAACACCAAAAGATTCACAACCGACATTTTTATTCAGTGGTTTGCGTGTTTGAAAAACGTGTTCTACAAACCGAGAGGTACATATCCAGCCAGGTTTCCACTTCATCAATTGGAGAAAATTGGGTTTCGATTGTCTTCTTAGCAGATTCACTTAACTGTGTCTGTAGTGCCTTATCTTCACTCAAAAACAGCAGTTTATTTAACAGTGCATCAACCGAATTGGGTTCAACGAGCAAACCATTTATACCGTCGGATATTACATCGTTCACGCCACAGATATCCGAAGCGACAATTGGCAGACCAAGGCCCATTGCCTCAATCAACGCATTTGGCGAACCTTCATAAAGAGATGGAAATGCAAAGATATCTATCTCGCGCATCCACATGGGCACATGAGAATGCGGTGCTGGTCCAGTAATAAACACCTGGCGTTTGATACCCAAAGATTTAATCATTTTCAACATTTGCTTTCTCTGACTTACCCCTAAAAAGTCACCTACCAGCAATAATAAAGCCTTGGGATGCTGATCCAAAAATTCACGAAATGCCTGAAGCAGCAGATGAAATCCTTTTTTGTAGCGCATCAAGCCCGTTGTCCCGATCACTGGACTGCCCCGAGACTTTGCCTTTAGAAAACGTTTGGCAAACAAGCTCAATTTCCAGGGCAATTCTTTTGCTAAATCGGTTAATCTCCCCTCTGGAAACAGAGACGTATCAAAAGCATTGACGATGGGTTGGCCCTGAGAAATAGATGCAATACTCTTTGCCTTGTCTAACAAATCGGGAGTAACCGAAGTCACAAGATCAGCGGACTCTAAAACCCACTTTACAGAGCCGCCATGTATCAAACTATACCGCAAAACTTCCACATCATTACCGCGAATACTTATGATGAGTGGTCTCCCAACCTCTCGTGCGACGATAGTAGCGACAAGACCTGAAGGAATCAGGAACATCCCGTGAAACAAATCGAATTCTATTTCCTCATGGAGGCTTGCAATATAATCTCCTACGGCCTTTAACTGATCTGGGTTGTTAGTGCTATAAGATCCCAGCGCGGGATATGTCCTGTGTACGACACAACCCGATTCAAAATTTGGTTCTATTATTGTTCCCAAAGAATGAGGACCGGGAGCAATTACATGAACAGAAACTCCAACGGTTGCCAGATTTTTTGCAATTCTATGGGTCGCACTTCCCACACCACCGCGAATCATGGGTGGATATTGAAATGTAATGAGACACACGTTCATGCTGTGGCTTTCATTTGGCAGTGTGCATTTTGGTTACTATAAAGCTTCAGATTCTTTAAAAGTTCGGCTGTGTGGTACGCACCATCGAGACGTATTTGATGTTTTGCGGGGGGGGATTTTAATGCCTGAAGCATCGTATTACAGAGATTTTCAGGCGTCAAATCTGCCTCATCGAGTTTGTGTGTCAGATTGAGAGCAGCCATTTTTTTTGCCCGATTATTCTGATCATTGGACAATCCTACAGGGACAGTCACAGAACGCACCCCAGTTTCAAGAATGTTCATGCATGTATTATAGCCACCTCGACTGATAGAAAGTTCCGCTCGTTTCATCCAGTATAAAATCTGAGAGGTAAATCTTTTAAGGATAATATCTTGATCTTGACAGAATGCTTTGAGTTTGGCATATCTATCGTCACTAAAAAAACAACCGGTATAAATCAACATCTTTACTTTTATATGCTGACCAAGAAGTACCTTTGCTTGTATGCAAGCCTTCAAATAATCAAATGTGCCATAAGCATCAGCCCCACTGCCTGCTGTGACGAGGATGATTTTATCTTCTGGTCTTATTGCACAATCCACCTCGTCTGATACCCCACTCTTATACTTCATAGAAACATATCCCGTGTAATGCGTACTGATTTTTATTTTTTTCCAAGATGGAAAACTGTCCTTCAGATGAAAAAATTCAGGATCAGAGTGTATGAGGAGATGATCAAAGTATGTATTTAAAACGGCACAGCACCGCATTTCATAACTTTCTTTAAAAGACTCTTGAGGCACATCCCGAAGCGAACAAACCAACCGTGTCCTACGAGGTATTGATAATTTGGTCGTCTCTAAAATCGGAAGCAATTCAGACCTTAAATTCCAGCGCCCAAAGGGAAAAAATTCAATAACCATAACACTGGGCTGAACCTGCTCAAACGTCTGTCTTACCAATTCAGCACGTTTCTTCAGCAGCACTTTCAATTCATCTTCATCGGCATTGAGAGCACCTGTTTGCGGATCAAATCTTACCGTAGGTAAATGAGTAACCGTTACATCTGCAATATCCTCAAGTGCCTCCACCTCAGCGCCACCATTAATAAAATGAACTGTTTCACCTGCCAACGCCTTTAATATTTGGCGTATTCTCATATAATGTCCGACGCCAATACTGTGTTGACTATAAAATAGAAACTGGCTTTTTAGTCTGCCCATATGGTCAAATCCTATTTTTAGTTGAAATAACCGATGTTACGCAGTCGTGCAAAAATTGGTTTTGTAAGAAGAGATTTTTTTGTAAGTTGATGCAACCGTATGCGTGAGCCGATATAGAATTTAAAATAATAGCTGAATTGGTACAGGTTCTGCCAGACAGTCTCCTTGAGCCAAATGCACAACGTAAACCACATCGTGTGTGAATGATTTTTTGCCATGCTGTACTCGAGTATCGCTTAGCTACAATTCGCAATGTAATTTTAACCAGCGAATAAGCAAGTTACTGTTGTTCCATTTTGTTCCATTTTGAGGAGGGCAAATAAGTGCAGAAAGAAAGTTTAAGTCAGAGAATATCGCGTGAACTGTGTTGGCTATTCGAGCAGAATGATTGGCTTACGTTAGAGTATGTCACAAGTTGTTCAGGTGTCCCGCGTTCAACAGTGCATCGTGCAAAGGAAGGAAATGTTAAACTTCAACACTGCACAGCGTCGAAGTTGGTCGAATTTATCAAAGAAGAAACAAAGGGCAAGATATCGATAGATTACCTTTTGAATGCGAATGGTTTTTCCGCCGAGGTATCGAGAAAGGGGAAAAATTGTGAGCACACGGACCAGGATTATTCCGGCCTCAGTCTATCCTTTTCAGATCACTCACAATCGGTTTTCACTCGTTGTAATTTTAGCAGGGCCAATCTCACCAGAGCGATTTTTCGGGAAGCCAAATTTTTGGATTGTACCTTTGATCATGCCCAAATGCTGGGGGCAGACTTTTCCAGGACAACCGTTGAAGGTTGCACGTTCTTTCGCGCCGATGGCAGTATGTCCAACTGGACAGATGCGTATCTTACAGAATCAAATTTTAGAAATTTTATTCACACAGGGATCAACTTTACACGGCTTAAGACAGGTAAGCACGTTCGCTGGCTCTCAGATTCGTATAAGGGTGGATTTATTGGGACAGATGCAGACTTCTCGGGATTTTGCTGGTTTCCGCGTACCCATGCGTTTGCATCTGAATTATTTCTCCAAAATGCAGCGCACAGACCAGAATGGAAGGTGATGGCTGGAGGGGTGGATATCAATGCCCGGGGTGGTGGCATGTGCTGGCTCGGCTTTATATGGTACACGAACACGTACTTTTCGTATTCTGAACAGGAAGCTATATGGAGCGTATTACTTCAAAATCCCGCGTGGGGATTCAATTGGCATTTGAAGCTGGAACGGGATATCAAATACCCCTTCTTCGTTGACCTACACGGAGAAAATTATCGCGAGTGGCCTGAGTTGCCCACATTATACGCCCAGCTTGAGAATTACAAATTTCAACTTGATGGCGTGCAGTACAAATTCACGCGGCTTGCACATGCAGTCCCTCTGGGTATCTGTACGCCCGAAGAAGAAAAACAGCTATTTCTCAAACCCAGAACTTTAAAATGTCGATTAGAAGAAATTTTATTCGAGCAATTTCAGGCCGGAATGATCAACTGACAAAAATTTTAGTGTTCAGAAATCAGCGTTTAAAAACAGATGGCTAACAAAAAAAGGGTTACGTCACCACGACGTAACCCTTTTTATTTTGTTGTTGTAGATTTTTAGTGATCGTGATGATGGTCGTGACCGTCGTGAATGCCGTCCATGGTTGCTCTTGTGTTTAGCTATCGTGGATGTTTGGGCTTTCGATCTTATACTGTGCCAAAAATTCAGCAGGTGATAGAATTGGAATACCCCGATATGATTTCAAATTCCTAAGATGACGATCACCAGAAACAATACAATCCGCGTTGCCTTCAACTGCTGCTATGATAATGGTATCATCCTCGGGATCATCTTCTATGACCATCAGGTTGAGGGAGTGAGGAGTTAGAATTGTCTGGTTTTGAAGTAATGCGAGCAGTCCCTGAATACGCGCCTCTGCCCGAGCTATAGGAAACAACGCAAAAATATGAGGACGACGTAAAACTTCCTCAGTTTTGGTTATAATAGCCTTTGAAGTAATCACACTAATTTCATCTCGCCGCCACGCGACCTGTATTTGACCTGTAGAACCTCGGGGATTAATCAAACTGCTCACTAAAACATTTACATCAAGTACAACACGGGGCATAAATTAGTTTACCAATTATTGTTTTTTAGCCTCAGCTTTCACTTCTTGTACTGCTTTTTCGATCTGACTCTCTATAAAATCTGGTTCATAATTTTTTAAATCTTCAGCTACTGTATCAAGAATCGCAAAATTTTTCTCCTTCTGCTTCAGATAAGCTTGATAGGATTCATAGCGTTCAATGGGCATCATAACCGCTACAGGACGATTCTGATTATCCTCAATTACGCATTCTTCATTTTGGTTCCGGCACGTTTCGACCATCCGGCGTAACGCTTCATCACTGTTCTGCAACTGTATCATTTGGGCCATATTTTATTCCTTTGTTAGTAGTGTGTACCATAAATAAAAACATACCACAATCGCTATGGATAGTCAATTCAGGTCCCCATTTGTAATTCTAAAAAATGTCATATCAGGCAGCTAAAATTATATAAAGGGTTACGTCGAGATGGCGTAACCCTTTCTGGTTTGCGGGATGTAAATTTTAGTGGTCGTGATGGTCGTGAATGCCAGAGGCGTATTCCGCTGTTTTGGTGTCCAGTTGTTCTCGGCTGATCAAGCCTCTATCAATGACCAATTCTTCGAGAGAAGCGACCCATCGGGCATAGTAGCTCGATGGGTCGTTGTTTTGTTCTGCTGCCGCGATATTCGTAGCGAGTTCTGCGCTAAATTCCCGCCATTCGTAGAGGTCTTTTTCGTTGAGTGCAACGGCAAGGCCGAATGCGCGCGCTTCCCAGGGGGCTTGAAAAACGAGTTCTCCATTTTCTCTGGGTAGGGCGATTGTTGCTTCCATGGTGGCGATTTGTCCGTCGGTTTTTTGCGCCATCCTATCCTCACTTTGAAGGAGATTCGATCATGGCCACGCCGATCATCGAGTCGCGCGTGACAAGTGGGACAAGCTGTTCTTCGGTGTAGTCTTTTGTGCCGGGAGGACGTTCGGGCAGGACCATGTAGCGGAGGTCCGAGTTGCTGTCCCAGACGCGGATTTCTACGGAGTCGGATAGATCGAGATCAAATTCTCGCAAGACGGCTCTTGGCTCCCGCACGACTCGAGAGCGGTACGCATAGGATTTATACCAGTTCGGGGGCAAGCCGAGTACGGACCAGGGATAACAGGAGCAAAGGGTGCAGACGACGACATAGTGGACGCTTGATGTGTTTTCAAGTACGACGATTTTGGCACCGTGCGCGCTGTCAAAACCCAGTTCGGCAATAGCCGCTCTGCCATCTTCTATTAGCCGTCGCTTATAGTCCGGGTCAGTCCAGGCGCGGGCAACCACTTTGGCACCGTTGAGTGGGCCTACGTCTTTTTCATATTTTTCTACGATTTCGTCTATAATCTCTGTTGTAAGCAAACCCTTTTCGATCAGGAGTGATTCGAGCGCTCTGGTGCGCAGGGCAGTGTCGGTTTGGGCAACTGTGTTCATGAGAGGTATCCCTTTTTTATTAGGTTAGGTCATCTGAAAGATGAGGGAAAGGATGCTGTAGGAGCGGCATCCCTGCCGCGATCAAGGTCGGGAAAAGGATTTCCCTCCTACGCGACCACAAAAACCTAAATAATTACTTCCTTTTTCCGATTGGGGATGGTTAAGCCGATTCCAGATAGCTTTCCCACATGTCCAGATAGACGGCACTTTTTGTTTCGGCGGCGTTACCCCATAGTTCCGAGGCTTCAAAGCGCACGGCGTATAAGGGTTGCTGGCGATTTGCACACCCTTTGGGCAGTTCGGCGTCCTGGAGATTGTAGATGCCGTAGTAATTGGTGATTGTGCCGTATTTGCCCCGTATGTATCGGGGGAGCCGGGTGTGGCCTTCGGGATGGATATTGCGTGCTTTTACGTGGTCGCCATTGGAAAATTGCGGCTGGATATCCATTTTCTGTTGGGGTGGATTGGCAGGGCGAGATCGCACGAGTTCCGCTCTGACGGCATCGGGATCGGGATGTTCCGGGGTTTTGGCATTGGGGGTGTTCTTGAATAGTGCCATCCGCGTTTCCATCTCTTCCGGGGTTAGGACGCCAGCGTCAATCAGTCCTTTGATACGGGAGTACAGCCATTTTTCGTAATAGCTGGACGAGAGGTAGTGCGCGGGGTCCATGTTTTCGATATTGTTGCGGGAGCCTCCGGGGATCGGTACAGGCGTGGCTACGGATATGGCGAGTACCCGGCTCTCCCAGGAGTGGTGAAATAAAGGTTCGTTTTCTTCGCGGACAATGGGACCAAATCCGTGCATTCCGCCCATGTCGTGAATGCCGTCCATGGTTGCTCCTGTGGTTAGCTGTTGTTTACTGGGTTTCCGGCCCCATAATGTAATTCTCACTTAGATTTTGTCAACTGTGCAATCTCCTAAGAGGAAGGATCAAAGCACGAGCAGAACGCCAGCCACGCAGAGCGCAACTCCTGTGAGAATGCGGAGCGTGATTTGTTCTTTGAGAAAGATCACGGCCAGAATAAGTGAGAGGACGGGGGTTGCAGATGTCAGAGTTGCTGTTTTGGCCGGTCCGATGAACAGAACGGCTTCGACGTAGAAGAAAGACCCGAGGCCCATGCCTACAAGTCCGGTCACGGCAATAAGCGCAAATGTGCGCCATCCGATATCGCGCAGGTTGCCGCGTCCCTGATTGAGTCGCCAAATACCAAATAATGCCAGGGCTACGAGCGGCATTCGCACGCTGTTGGCCTGAATACTGGTGAGATGTGCCATCGCAGGTTTGAGCATGGTGGTGCTCAATCCCCAGAGCAGGGCTGTGATAAGCGCAAAGATTATCCCGCGTTTGAGGCGAATGGGTTGTTCTTGCGTATCCTGGCGTTTTTGGCGCGGTCGTTGAGAGAGTAAGATAACGCCAGATGCAGCCAATACACATCCAAAAATAAAGGTGCGGGTGATGGGTACATCGAGCAACAATTGCTCCCAGATCAACGTGGTAATTGGAAGCGTGCCTACCAGAGCCATTGTGCGCGACACGCCAATTTCTTTCATGGCGTGTAAAAAGAGTTGATCGCCAATGACAATGCCGATGAAAACGGAGCCGATTAAAAGTCCCCATTCGTGCATCGGTACGTCAGCCAGTGTGGATAGGGGAGGACCAAAAGGCAATAACATCCAAAAAAAAGGCCCGGATATCCCGCAGCGAATGGCCGTGATGAGTGCCGGTGACTGGTGCTGGGATAGGGTTCTTAAGACGAGGCTGGTAGATGCCCAAACCAGTGACGCCCCGAGTGCAACACCTTCGCCGTAATTGATCACCCGCGCGCTCCGTTAACGTCAAAAGTAAAAGGATTATGCCCGTTCAGCATAATCCTTTTTGTCTCTCTGTGAGAAAATTATCTTCTTATTTATGGTGCCGAAGGTGGGATTCGAACCCACACGGGCCTAAGCCCACGGCGCCCTGAACGCCGCACGTCTACCAATTCCATCACTTCGGCACCTGATCCAGTGCGAAGGCAAATATATCAAATCGCTTATAGGTTGTCAAGGTGGTGAGCGCGCCGCGCAACGAGCCCCAGCATTATGGCAGGGCAGCGAGGGCGGCGAATAGTGCTTTGATGTAGCCCACGGAGTAGGCAAGACCGCCAGTGATGGGTGCATTGTCGCCTTCGATCCCGGGAATGTGGTCGGGATTTAGACAGCCATCAAAGCCCACGCGGTTGAGTTCCAGCAAGAGCTTAAACATGTTCATGTCGCCGTCGTCGAGTAGGGTTTCTTCAAAGCCGCGTGCTGTGGCGAATGAGCCGCGCACATTGCGGAAGTGTACCATAAAGATGCGACCTTTGCGGCCGTAGTTGTTAATTTCGTCGAGGACAAGCGGTGAACCACCCGCTTCGGCGCGGGTGCCACAGCAGTAGAGGTAGCCCACTTGTGCGCTGGGGAAGGCGTCGATGACGCGGTGAAATCCCAGGCCGCCAAATGGGGTGTCCGGGTTGGGGCTGTCGGAGGGGTGAATGGCGATCTTAATCCCGGTTTCTTCGGCAATGGGCACGAGGTGCTCATAGACGGTGCAAAAGTGTTTCCACCAGTCTTGCAGGGCTTCGTAATCGGGTGTTTTGGGCACGGGATTGGTCAATGCCTGACTTTCGCCGCGCGAGAGGTATCCGCCGCGGTGTTCAGATTGGTAGCGAAACATGAGTTCGTTAAAGGTGTCGCCCCAGAAGCGCTGTCGGGCAATGGGTACGCCTGCTTCGGCAAATACGCGCAGTGCCTGACAGGTATTTTCGAGTTCTTTTTCCCCGCCGGGTTGATCGGTCATAAATTTTTCTGTGATGTTAGGCAGGCTGATGCGGTTGATCGAAAGGCCCCAGGACTGGATTTTTTTCTTCATTTTCAAGAGTTCATCCAGGTCGGGATACCCCTGTTCTGCAACGCCGGGAAAGTCCGTATCGGTCCCAAAATCGAGGCAGTCAGCGCCGAGTTGGGTGACAAATCGCAGATAAGAATCGGAGAGTTCGCGGTGCCAGACGGATATTTTCATGGAGACCTCCTTGTGTTGGTGGCTCTCAATGAGAGCCAAAGCGTATAGACCGCGCAGATTAGCATGGCAGCGATCACGAGATGGAGTAATTGAAAAACGCGGGGTAACCCGCCATAAGCAAGAGCAATACCAGTGGCTGCCTGGCACAGAATGAGTGCAAATGCGAGGTGGCTGCTCACTTTGAGCAAGCCACCTATTACATTTTTGCGTATGATATAGACGAGATAAGCGGCAACGACAATGACCACCCAGGTGAAGGAGCGATGGATGTGATCCATAAGGCCAATATTGGCGATCCACGCGCCGCGAGAGACGCCCGCGCTGTTTTTGATGTAGGGATCAATAGCTTCGCGTACCTGTGTACCGAGTAGCATCTGAAGACATACGATGATAAAGAGCAAGGCCGAGAGGCGGGCGAGTAATTTGGGGGTGGGCAATGTGGCGGGAATGCGAATGTCAACGGCGCGAAATGTGACGTAGAGCAACAGGCATAAGAGGATCATTGCACCTGCCATGTGCAGGGTGATCATGCCGGGTTTGAGGCCCGATTTGACGACTTGTCCACCGAGCCAGCCTTCAAAGCCGACGAGGCAGACGGCAATTAGCGATCCGTAGAAGATGGCGGGGTGTGTTTTTCGATACGGGATGGCGCGCAAAAAGGTGGCGATGACCAGGAGGCCGATGATTATGCCGATGAGGCGGTTGATGTATTCGATCCACATTTTGACCGCGTTGAAGTCTTCGATGTTTAGCCCGCGTTCGGCGAGATAGGCCCGGTCAATGTCGTCAATACTCGAGGGCGGGAACCAGCAGCCCCAGCACCGGGGCCAGTCGGGACATCCCAGGCCCGCGCCTGAAACGCGCACGAGACTACCAACGCCGATAAGCAAGAGGATCGCAACAAGGGTGGTGATGGCGGTTTTTTGAAATGCGTTCATAAAATATCTACTGACTACCGCTTCTCCTTTAGCATCTCGTCAATGGCTTTGCGGACGGTGCGCCGCCACGCCCATTCGGACATGTCGTCCCAATTAGCGGGATTTTTGGGTTTGCGAAAATACAGGTAGAGTTCAATACCCATATAGACCCAAAACGCGGTAAATATAAAAATAAAGAGCCAGATCATGATTGCAAAGTCACGAGACGGTGTTATGTTATAGCGATGGTGGTAAAGATACGAAAAAAGATTGCACAAGCAACTATTGTGTTGTGCATAATTCAAGGAGGAAAGATGGAGTATCGCGTTTTGAGAGGGACGGGTATTCGCGTGTCGCGTATATGTTTAGGAGCGATGACATTTGGAGATCAGACCGATGAGGTCACGTCTATTCGCATGGTGGATACGGCTTTGGATGCAGGTGTGAATTTTATCGATACGGCAGATACGTATGTGAATGGCGTGTCCGAAGAAATTGTGGGCAAGGCTCTAAAGGGCAAACGCGATCGGGTGATTTTGGCGAGTAAGATAGCCAATTTTGTTGGGCAGGACGAGATTAAGGATCAGGGATTGCACCGCTGGCATGTGATTCGGGGTGTGGAAGCGTGTTTGAAGCGGTTGCAGACCGATTGCCTGGATATTCTATATTTGCACAAGCCCGATTGGAATACGCCTCTTGAAGAGACGATGGCGGCGTTTGACACATTGGTACAACAGGGAAAGATAGTCTATGTGGGGATGTCGAATTTCGCTTCATGGCAGGTGATGAAAGCGCTTTGGAAATGCGATGTAAATAATTGGGCACCGCCTGTGGTGTTGCAGGTGCCCTATAATTTGATTACGCGGAGTATCGATGAGGAGTGCGTTGCGTTTAGCCGTGAAATGAATATAGGAATGGCCGTATATAATCCGCTCGCTGCCGGCATGCTGACGGGCAAACACACGCGAGATGCCGCACCCGTAACGGGTACGCGGTTCGATTTGAATCGGGATTATTACGGCAGGTTCTGGCATGACCGCAATTTTGACGCGCTTGATGTGTTGAAGCAGATTGCACATACTGCGGGTAAGACGATGATTGAGTTGTCTTTGCAATGGTTGATGTCTCAGTCGATTGTCGATTCGATGATTTTGGGCGCGAGCAAGCTGGAATATCTGACGCACAATATTCAAGCCGCGGATGGGCGGTTGGATGAGGATGTCTTAAAAGCTTGCGATGCGGTGTGGCGCGAAGTGCGCGGGGGACATTTTCAGTATAATAGGTGAGGGGGGATACGGGAACAAACCTGATGATATTGAGGTCGAAATTGATATGCGAATCTTAAAATGCAAAGTGTAGCGTTCTTATGCGTTCTCAAATCACATCTTTAATCTGTGCATTCTTCCTTGGCCTTGTTGTGGAAAGCGCGTGGGGGCAGGAGACGGATTATCGCACGCTGTGGGCGCGGGGCGATTATGCCGAGGCGGTGAAAGTGCTCGAGCGCGTGTCTTATCACCCGCGGTCAACGCGAAGGGATTATGCCGAATTGCTGGTGTTGACAGGTCGCGTTGATGAGGCGATTGCGCAATTGGAAGGACTTTCGGCAAGTTCGCCCGATGTGACTGTGCGCCTGGCCGAGTTGTATCGCATGCGCGGCCGGATGGGCGATTATGGCATGACATTGATAAAGGCCGAGCATCAGGTGCGCTTGTTGTCGGAATATCGCCCTGATATCGATGATTTTCTCGCGGCTGCGCGGCTGCGCGAGTTAAAGGGCGAAGATCCAAAATCGCTGTTGCGTTTTTACAATTTGATGGCCCAGGCATTTCCCAATAGCGTGCCTGTATTTATTGCGGCGGGCAAGCTATCTCTGGATAAACGCGCTTTTGATGTGGCGGCAGAAAAATACGGCGCTGCGCTCGCGTTGGATCCCGAAAATCAGGAGGCTTTGGCGGGGTTGATGTGGTGTTATTATCACGCGGGCGATGATCGGATTTTGGAAGTGATGGCGCAACTTCTCGCGCTCAACCCGAATCATTTAGAAGTCCAGCGGTTGCAAGCCGAGCAATTGCTGGATCGCAATGAGGCACATGCCGCGCTTGCGGTGCTGGATTCTATCCTATCTGTTAATCCAAATCACCTGAAAGCGCTGGGGTTAAAGGCGGCGGCATTTTTTTTGTTGGATGATCCAGAGGCGAAGAAAAAAATGCAGGAACGGGCATTGGCTTTTAATGGGTATTTTTCAGGGGCTTTTCGCATTCCCGGGCGCATTGCGTCTCGGCAATACCGGTTTGAAGAAGGGCGTGTTTTTCAAGGGCGTGCGTTGGAAATTGATGGGGAGGATGTCGAGGCGCGTTTGCTGTTGGCGTATGATTTGTTGCGCCTGGGCAAAGATACCGAGGCGCGGAGCGAGTTGGAGCAGGTTTTTGCTGCCGATCCATATAGTGTACGGGCGTATAATTTGCTCGAGGCTGCCGATGCGATTGATGGTTTTGAGACGATATCGCGCGGTATTTTCAAGTTGCAATTGCCAGGGCGAGAAGCCGAGGTGATGTCCGATGGGTTATTGAAGTTGCTCAATGAAGCGGCATTGTACTATCAGAGAAAATACAATATTGAGTTACACACGCCCGTGGTGGTGCAGGTGTTTGACGATCACGATGTGTTTATGGTGCGGTCAGTTGGGCTGCCGGGCAATGCGGGGCATTTGGGTATTTGTTTTGGGCGGTTGGTCACGATGGATTCCCCACAGGCGCGGCCCCCCGGTACGATGAACTGGCAACAGGTGTTGTGGCACGAGTTTGTACATGTGATTACGCTGCAAAAGACCAGCAATCGCATGCCGCGCTGGTTGTCGGAGGGGATTTCGGTCTATGAAGAGACGCAAAAGGATGTGTCGTGGGGGCAGCGTCTGAGTCCGAATTTTAAGCAGATTGTGGATGGCGAGGGGTTTCCCGCTGTAGGCGATCTCAGGCGGTTTTTTGCTGATCCAGAAACGCCGATGCATCTGATGTATGGGTATTTTGTATCGGGTGAGTTTGTGGCTTTTTATGTGAATCATTACGGCCTTGATGCTCTGGTGACGGCACTCGACCGCATTGGCGATGGCATGGCGGCTGTTGAGGCTTTGATATCGGCGAGCGGTGTTTCTGCGCGTCTTATGGATGAGCGGTTTATGGAATATATGGGCAATCGATGCGCGCCCCTCAAGGCGTTGTCCAAAAACTCGGAGTTCCGCGAGGCGTTAGATGCCGGGAAAGAGGCGGTTGAGGCAAAGAACTGGGTGGAGGCAGAGCGATTTTTCCTGAAAGCGCACGCTTTGTATCCAGACTATATAGCGAAAGATGCGCCCTTGCGGCTCTGGGTGGATGCCGGTATGGCGCGGGAGGATCCCGGGTGGCACCGCAAAGCCTTAAAAAAGCTCGTTGAATGGGATGCGACAGCGCATGAAGCCTGTCTGGTGTTGAGCGAGTTCTATGTGGAGGATAAAGATTGGGCGGCTGCGCGTGCGGTGCTGAATCGGGCATTGGCGGTGCGTCCTTTTCAGGTTGAGATACTGCGCCAAAGAGCAGAGGTACACGAGATGCTGGCGAACTGGGATGCGGCGATTGCCGATTGGCGGCGGCTGATTTATCTCGATGTACCGGGGCGCGCCGCGCATAGGCTCAATCTGGCGGAGGTTCTGGCAAAAAAGGGCGAGGTCAAAGCCGCAAAAGCCGAGGTGCTCGCGCTGTTGGAAACAATGCCGCATTTTTGGGACGCGCAACAGTTGTTGTTGCAATTGGTGGAGGTGCAGTGATGCGGATTTTGCTGGCGTGTTTGTTGGTGCTGTTGATGCCCGAATGGGATGTCGATGCACAGTTTGGGCGCAGACGTCGAGGCCCTGTCGAGCGGATGGCACGCGATATTTTTCCGGGCAATACGTTTACGTTTTGTCGCATCGAGTATTCGAATTATACGGGCGATGATGATTGGGGGTATCGGCGGCGGCGGGGCAGTTGGTCGGTGGATTATCCTGAGTCGGATGAGAATTTTTCTTTGCGGTTGTCTCAAATTACAACGCTCAATGTGAATCGGACAGAGGATGGGCGGTTTAAACATGTGGTTGTGCGTCTCGATGATCCCGAGGTGTTTAAGTACCCTTTTGTTTATATGCTCGAAGTGGGGCGGATGGCTCTGAGTGTGTCTGAGCAGGAGGGGTTGCGCGATTATTTGTTGCGCGGTGGTTTTTTGCTCGTGGATGATTTCTGGGGGGATGAGGCGTGGCGAAATTGGGAGTACGAGATTTCTCAAGTGTTGCCGCCCGATGAATTTCCCCTGGTGGATATTCCGCTGGATCACGAGTTGTTTCACATTGTGTTTGATATTAAGGAGGTGCCTCAAGTGCCGGGTCTGGGTAGTTTTTGGGACTGGCAAACGACTGGTTTGACGTATGAGGGTTGGGCCGGGCGCTATGCCGAATACGGGTCTGAGGCGCACTGCAAGGGCATTTTCGATCGGGATGGGCGGTTGATGGTCGTGGTGATGCACAATACGGATTTGGGTGATGGCTGGGAGCGCGAGGGCGAGAATTACGAGTATTTCCGCAATTTTTCCGCGCCCAAGGCGTATCCGATGGGTATTAATATCGTGGTGTATGCGATGACGCATTGAGGAGCGGTAAGAGGTGAGACTTAAGAGGTGAAAGGATCACCTTAAATACTAATTTACTAAACACTGAGGTACTTTTTGGAAATTCAAGAACGAGAAACGCCATTTGAAGCCGAGGCGGTAGGCAAGTTGCGCGAGGGTAGAGCGCGTATGATGGAGCAGATTCGCAAGGTGATCGTCGGGCAGGATGAGGTTATTGAGTCGCTGTTGATTGTGTTGTTTAGCGGCGGTCATTGTTTGTTGACGGGGGCGCCGGGTTTGGCGAAGACGCTGCTGGTGCGTACGATTGCGAAAATTTTGGATTTGGATTTTAAGCGCGTTCAGTTTACGCCGGATCTGATGCCTTCGGATATAACGGGTACAGAGATTATCGACGAGGATCGCGTGGGCGGACACCGCGAGTTGCGGTTTATTCCGGGGCCTATTTTTACGCATATTTTGCTGGCCGATGAGATTAACCGCACGCCGCCCAAGACGCAGGCTGCATTGCTGGAGGCGATGGAGGAGAAGCAGGTGACAATAGGGGGCAATTTGCACGAGCTGGAGCAACCGTTTTACGTTTTGGCAACGCAGAATCCCATTGAGCTGGAGGGTACGTATCCTTTGCCCGAGGCGCAGTTGGACCGCTTTATGATGAATATTTGGATCGATTATTTGACAGAAGATGAAGAGCTGGATGTGGCTACGCGCACAACGGCAATAGCGGCTGAAGAGGTCGAGCCGGTTTTTACGGGTGAAGATATGCTCGATTTTGCCAGGCTGGTGAGATTGGTACCCGTGGCCGAGCCTGTGGCGCGTTATGCGGTGCAACTGGTGCAGGCGAGCCGCCCAGGCGATACGGCGCCGGATTTTGTGACTTCATGGGTGAGTTGGGGCGCGGGTACGAGGGGCGCGCAGGGGTTGTTGCTGGGGGCAAAGGCGCGGGCGCTGCTCAAGGGGCGATACCACGTTTCTTTTGGCGATATTCAAGCGGTTGCGCCCAATGTGTTGCGCCACCGCATTTTGACCAATTTTAGAGCCGAAGCCGACCGCGTCAATGCCGAGGATGTTATCAACCGACTGCTGGAGACCATTCAACCGCCAGAGGCGGATCTGGTGTAGGGTGAATGGGGCTAACCGCTAACATGCAAAATTCTATTTACACATATCTCGATCCGGGCGAACTGGCGCGTATTGCGGATTTGGAACTTTTGGCGCGTACGGTTATTTCTGGGTTGCAAGGTGGATCGCATCGCAGTATTCACCACGGGGCGTCGGTCGAGTTTGCCCAGTATCGCCCTTACGCGCAGGGCGATGATTTGCGCTTTGTCGATTGGCGGCTATACGGCCGAAGTGATCGGCTGCACGTGAAGCAGTTTCAGGATGAGCGCAATTTGCGGTGTACTGTTTTGTTGGATTGCAGCGCGTCTATGGACTATGGTTCGGGGCCGGTGAGCAAGTTTCGGTATGCACAGATGCTGGCGGCGTGTCTGGTGATGCTGGCTGCAAGTCAGGGAGATGCCGTAGGCTTTGCCGCTTATCATCGGGAACTGATTACGCATGTGCCAGCACATCGTCGAGAAGGGCAACGCCATCGCATTTTGGTGGAGATCGACAATTTGAGTCCCGCGGGTGAAGAGACAGATACAGCGGGGACGTTGCGCGTGATGGGCGATGTGTTGCCTTCGCGGGGCATGGTGGTGTTGATTGGCGATTTGTTGCATCCGGCAGATGAGATGATTGTGCATTTGCGTTCTCTGCGGGCGCAGCGTCACGATGTGCTGGTGCTGCAAGTGAGTGATCCGGCTGAGCAGACGTTTCCTTTTGATCGGTCGGTGACGCTGGTGGATGCCGAAGATAGCCGCGAGCAATTTGCCGTGCCAGAGGAGGTGCGAGAAGCCTATTTGGAAAATCGCAGGCGACATTTTGACGCGATAAGAGAAGCGTGTTTATCAGCGGAAATCGATATTGAAGAGTTTGTGTGTTCTGAACCATTGGATATGGCATTGCACCGGTTTTTACATCGGCGCAACGATGGGTTGATCGCGCCGAGCAGGCGGTCGCAAGGAGGTGCGTGATGGGGTTGCTGGCTCCGCTATTTGCACTGGGTGTTGCGCTGATTGGCATTCCCTATTTTGTGCATCGCATTCGCCGCCCCGAGCGCGAGACCGTGCGGTTTAGCAGTTTGATGTTTGTGCCCGATGTCAAGCGCGAAGTGATTGAGCGCAGGCGCGTTCAACATATTGTATTGATGTTGTTGCGAATGGCCGCGTTGATTGCTCTGGCACTTGCGTTTGCGCGCCCTTTTCGCGATATGATGTTGAATGCTGAGGCCGCGTCTTCGGGGAGAACAGATCATGTGATTGCGATGGATGTTTCGCTGAGCATGGGATATGACGGGGTGTGGGAGCGCGCGAAAACAGGGGCGAAATCTGTGCTGGAGACTTTGGGGCCGGGGGATCGAGTTGGATTCGTGCGATTTGCACAACAGCCTGTGGTCGATGTGCCACTTGGCGATATGGCAGATGTGCGACACGCGATTGACGATGTCGATGTGACGTGGGCACATACCGATTATGCTTCGGCACTTCAGGCGGTTGAGCATGTTTTTGCGGCCGATACCGCGCAGGTGCAGCGCGTGGTTCATGTGATCAGCGATTTTCAGGCGAGTGGCATGCCGCTGTCCGATATGGGATGGCGTTTGCCGGGCGCGATCAAACTCAATGCTGTGGATGTGGGGGCAAACTCTGTGTCCAATGCATCGGTTGACGCGCTCGCTGTTCGGGCTGTAAAGGACGATGTATTGCGGGTTCGCGCTCGCGTGAGAAATTGGTCTGGGCAAGGCGCGTTTGCTGTGCAAATAGTGGTCGATGGAGAAGTGGTAGAAACGCGCGATGTGACGGTGTTGCAGGGCAATGCCACACAGGTGGCTTTCTCCGTGTCTTTGGAGGATGGGATAAACGGATATGTCGCGCTTGCCGGGGGCGATGGATTGAGGCGAGATGACCGCCGTTTTTTTGCGTCGATTGCCAAACCGCAACATCCTATCGCGGTGTTGAACGCCTCGGAGGACACGCGGTTTATGCTTAAGGCTGCTGTGCCCGAGGGTGCGGACTGGCGATTGACCTGGTCTGGAGAACTTATGGGTTCGGCGGTGATTGCCGAAGATGTGACTTCTGTAAGCGAGTTTGCAGATTATGTTGAAGAAGGCGGTGCGCTGTTTTTGCCGCTTCGCACGGATGCCGCTGTTCAGTCTGTGAATGCTTTGCTCGCGCGTGCGAATATCCGGATTTCTGGAGTGGAGGATGCGGGGTATGCCGCGCTGGCATGGGTCGATTTGGAGCACCCCATTTTTCGTCCTTTCAGGGGGGCGCGGTTTAACGATTTTTCATCCGTGCGCTATGAGAATTATCACATTTTGACAGCAGATAGTTCAGCCGTGGTGCTGGCAAAATACGACAATTTGATGCCCGCTATTGTCGAGGGTAAGCTGGGAGAAGGTCGCATTGTGGTCTGGACCGGTGGGATGGGGTTTGATCGGTCAAATCTGGCGCGAACGCCGCGGTTTGTGCCTTTGTTGCACGAGACGTTGCGCTATTTATCGGGTGATCGGGAGATCGAGACAGATTATCTGGTAGGCGATGCCATAAGCGCTCCTGATGAGGTGAAACGGGTTATGGGACCAGAGGGATCGGATTCTGCAGTCGGTGATGCGCGTGTATTCCAGGTGCCCGGCGTATATCAGTGGGGGACGGAAATCGCATCGGTCAATGTCTTAGATCGAGAGAGCGATCTGGCGCGGATAACGCCGGCGGAATTTGAGATTCGGCTGTGCGATGCGCCCGTATTATTTCAAAAAGATGGCGAACAATCGGCAGATCTTTCGATTGTGTATGAATACGGTCGCTGGATACTTGGATTTTTGCTCGCCTTGCTGTTGATCGAACATTTTTACGCCGCTTATTTGAGTGCGCGGGGATTACGGGCATGATACCATTGCTACCGCTTAAATTGGAACACGCGATCCGCGAAGTAGCCGCGCAGTTTGAACGGCGGCGACGTTTGCAAGGTCGGTTAATATTTGGCACTGTGTTTTTGAGTTTGCTGATTGGATTGTGCGCTACGGTGGCTTTTGTCGATCGCGTGCCTGTGATTGCGCCGGTGCTAATATTTCTTATTTTGGTCGTTGGCGCGGGGTATAAATGGTTGTACGTTCCGCAGCGGACGGTGGTGACACGGGAACAGATCGCGCTGTTTCTCGATGCACATCATCCCGAGCTTGAGGATCTGATTGTGAGCAGTGTGTCGCTGCATGGGGCGACGCCGGTTTCCGAGTGGATGACCGAGCAAGTGTTTCAGCAGGTGCGCGAATTGTCGGCGATACAGGCTCCTCCTGTGATTGATTTGCGCGTTTTGAAGCGTGTGCGCCGTGCTGTTGTTGGGATTTGGGGATTGGGAGCTGTTGTGTTGATTGTGGCACTGTGGCAGGTTGATCTGGGCGATATTGCGGGACGGTTGTTTTTTGTACCGACTTTGCCATTGCCCTATACTGTTGAACCGGGTGATGCGCGGGTGCGGCGCGGGGCGCATCAGATGGTGTGGGTGACGACAGATCTCACAGGGGCGAGCAAAGCGATCCAGTGGCGGATATCGGGGGGCGACTGGCAAACCGCGCCTTTAGAGCCTGGAGAGATTGGCGATGTGTTTGCCCACCAATTGCGCGGTTTGTATGCCGATACAGAATACCAGGTGCAGGTTGGGGCTTATCGTTCCGATGTCTATACACTTTCGGTGTGGACACCGCCCGAAGTTGTGTCGATTGGGCTTTTGTATCGCTATCCCGACTATTTGGAGATGGAAGACCGCGAAGTGCCTTATGGGGGCGATATTACGGCTCCTGAAGGCACGGAGGTGGTGGTGTCGGTGACAGTGAATAAAGTGTTGGAGAAGGCAGCTCTGGTATTGGATGGTGGGGAAGAAATGGCGTTGAAAAATTCAGATGATGCTGTGTGGGAAGGCATACTGTCGATTACAGAGAATAGCTCGTACGAGGTGGGGTTGCGGGATGCCGATGGCGAGGAAAATGAGTATGCGCGCGCGTATAAAATTACGGCCAAAGTCGATCAGCCGCCGCGCATCCAGGTGCGTTTTCCACGAGGGGATGACGAGGCCACGGCAATTGAGGAAGTGGCTTTTGGGTTTTCCATTAAAGACGATTACAGACTCACGGATTACGGTTTGCAATACGAGGTGGCAGGGCGCGATCCCGTGCGAATTTCTCTTAAGACGGAGGCAACGCGGATAGAAAGTGCAGAGGGCGAGTATCCGATGGCGTTAGAAGATCTGGGTCTCGCGGCGGGCGATTTTATCACCTGGACGGTTTGGGCAGAAGATGGCAAGCCCGGACGGTCTGAGGTGGAGAATCTGGGCGATCCCTACTTTTTGGAGATTCGGCCTTTTGAACGGCTCTATCGCCAGGCTGTGAGTAACGAGGGCGGTCAGCAGGGACAGGGCAGGGGGCAGGAGGGTGGTGCGGAGGGGCAGAAACAGGTGATTATTGCGATCTGGAATTTGCGTAAAGGCGCGTCGGGGATGGATCGAGGAGAATACGATGGGCAAAAGCGCGCCATTATTGAGGCACAGGAAAATGTTCAGGGTTCTGTGAGGAATAGTGCCGCGGATTTGGAAGCCGAGTTTGCGGGTGTTATAGGGGCACTGAGCGAGGCGTCTTTTGACGATCCCGATGCGGCATTGGCAAGGGCTTTGGGGCATGCACAGCGCGCTTATCGATACCTTTTGCAGAGGAAACCGAGAGAATCTGAGGTCGTGCAAGGTAGGCGACAGCGCGGAGGTGGTGCGCGCGGTGGACAACAACGCGAGTTGGATGGCCTGGAGTTGGCGCAGCGGCGAGATTTTCGAGAAGAGGCATCTACATTGCAACAGCAACTGGCCGAGACGGCAGAGGCGAAAAACAAAATTGAGGAATTGACAAAGCGGCAGGCGGCGATTAACGAAGATGTGGCGCAGTTGATTTCAGAAGCGGAAAAATTGGAGAGCGAAGCGCGCGAAGAAGCCAAACGACGCTTGGAGCAGTTGCGCGAGGCGCAGCGTCAGACGATGGACGCGCTCGATGCGGTTAATGGCGAGATTGCGTCTGGGGATATGGACCCGCAACAGGCGAGGCGGGCGCGGGAGCAATTGGAAGGTGCGCGGCGGCAAATGAGCCGCAGCGCGCAAAATCTGGAGAACGATCAGTTGCAACGGGCGCGGGCTGCGGGCAATCGCGCTTTGGACGCATTGCGCGATGTGCGGGAGCAATTGGGTAATTTATCGCGTGGGGCGGCTGCTGAGCGCGTGAAAATGTTGCAAGAAAAGATGGATAGTTTGCGTGCCCAACAGCGCGGTTTAGTCGCGCAGGCACAGGATCAGCAGGAGCGACGCGGAACGCTGTCTGATTCGGAGCGTGGGTCGAGAGAGATGCTCGAGGGCAAGCAACGCACAGCCGATGAGTTCCGCGATATGATGGAGGAGGCGAGTGCGTTGGCAGAAAAGGCCGCTGAAAGCCAGGGTTTGATGGCGCAAAAGCTCAATGACTGGCTGCGCGAGACGAGCCGAGAGGGTATTTTTGAAGATATGCAAGCGGGCGAGCGATTGGTGAGATTGGGGGCGTGGCAGGGATCGGAAAAACACGAGCGCGCTGTGGCGGATAAATTGGATCTGGCGGCTGAAAAACTCGATGGTGTCGCGCAATTTCTGGTGCGCGACGATCTGGAGGCATTGGAGCGGGCGCAGGAGCGTCTGGAGAATGTGATGGGTGGAGAATCGGATGGTCGCGATGGGCGTTTTGGATGGGGACCGCAAAGCCCCGATGCGTTGCGCCGCTTTGCAGAAAGCGGTTTTCGCGATTGGATGGATCGGTTGCGCGAGGCCGAGTCGCTTTTGCCAGCCGATTTGGATCTGCGACAGCGTTTGATGGGTATCCGCGAATATCTGGCGGGTATTGGGCGCGATTATTATCGCGAGGGGGCGGTGCCGCAATACGATTTGATTTTTGATCGCGCGATCAAGCCTTTGACGCTGTCTGCCGAAGAATTGTCGGAGCTGATTCGAGAGCAAAAAAGCGATTATGGCCTTTCCGCTGGCAAGGCGGATGAAATTCCCGAGCAATACCGCACCCGCGTTGCCGAGTATTTTAAGGCATTGACGGAACGTGAGAAGTGATATGCCCAACATCATCGAAACCGTTGATCGCCTCAAGAGAGAGCTCGACGACCTCCGGCCGCTTCCGCCCGATGTCATCGCGCGGATCGAGCAGAAGTTGCGGATTGAATCAAACATTACCGCCCGGCTCGCTACTTCAGCGATCAGATAAGTTCACTTGAGAAAGAGTTAGACGAATCGACTCTTGATCGTTTTCGGAAAATGTTAGAGACTCTAAATGCTTTGCTGAAAGAGAGTTGAACATGAACAAACAGCGTACGAAAATCACGGGAATCACTGTCTCGAACTACAAAAGTATAGGACGGGAGCAGCACATTCCTTTGGGACCCTTGACCGTCCTCGTTGGCCCCAACGGTTCGGGCAAGAGCAACGTTGTTGATGTGCTTACCTTCGTCCGCGATGCCATGCACATGGGCCTCTCACACGCACTTAGCGTTCGGGGAGGCTTTGACGCGATCAGGCATCGGGGTTCAAGCGATTCACATAACATTTCCATTAAGCTCGACGTTAAACTGGAATCAGGCCCAGGCTCCTACGCATTCGAAATCGCTTCGTATCAAAGACAAGCGTTCGGAGTCAAATTGGAAGAGGCCCGTCTTTCTATAGACCGAGAAGAAGTGAGTTTCACGCTTGATCATCATGATGGAATGGGTAGTCCATGGGCCGGACCGCCGGGACTTGTGCCACAAATAAACCCCATCAGCCTCGCGCTTCCAATGGTCGCTGGCGACAAAAGGTTCACCTCCCTTTTTGACCTGCTCTCGCGTTTGGTGATTTACTCAATTTATCCCAACCAAATGCTGTTGATCCAGAATCACGTCTTTTCCGAACAAATGAACAGACATGGCGACAACTGGGTCTCGGTCTTGGAAAGTCAGGAATCTTCAATGAAATCTGATCTCGTAGCTGGACTCAACCGGCTCACTGGGGATATTAGGGATGTCAGAGTGACCGGAGATCCAAGTAACCGCGTGGCCCAATTCAGGCACGGGTCGAAAAAGGAGGATAAGTGGTTCAATATGTATCAAGAATCCGATGGCACACTCCGCGTCGCGGGAATCTTGACAGCCCTGCTCCAAGAACCACCGTTGCCAATTATTGGCATTGAAGAACCTGAACTGACCGTTCACCCCGGCGCATTACCCCTTCTGATGGACTACCTGCGACAGGCGAGCAAGCAAAGCCAAGTAATCATCACAACCCACAGCCCCGAACTTTTGGACTTGGTAAAACCACACGAAGTCCAAGTTGTGGAACGCACAAATGGCGCGACGAGCATCCACCCTATGGCCCAATACCAACGCAAAGCGGTCTCTGATCGTCTTTTAAGGTTGGGTGAACTGATGACAATGGAGGGACTGCGGCAAGAGGAACAGGAGACCGCCAAGTGATAAACCCGGGGGGAACAGCTTACGCCTTGGTGGAAGGACACGGCGAGGTCCAAGCAGTAGGAAATCTTCTCACGCGACTTTCCGCTGATCTCGACATCTATTTTCCCTGGTCAAATCCTATTCGCTGGAAAAATCTACACTCGGAAGAGGGCCTGCGAAAAGGAGCAGAGTACATTCGTACACGGGTAAATGTCCGCGCGCTCCTTATACTCCGCGACGAAGACGATGACTGTCCGAAAGAACGAGGACCAGAGATGGCGAACTGGCTGCGACAACTCAACCTCCCCTTTCCGTCCTCAGTCGTCTTGCTGCACCCCGAATATGAAGTGCTTTTCCTGCCGTGCCTTGATCTCATAGCAGGCAAACCGGTCAAAGATCAGGCAGGACGAGATCGTCCCGGTCTGAAAGAGGGAACTTCATGGGAGGGAACATCGTGGGAAGCGAGAAGGGGCGTCAAAGAGTGGCTGTCTAACCACTACCCCTCGAATAGAAGCTACAAACCAACGCTCGACCAACTTCCGATGACGCAGATGCTCGACTTTGACCGCTTGCGAGACGCCGATGTGCCGTGCTTCGGTACCTTGGAAAGAGCCTTGCGGTTTCTCGGTCAATCGCTTGATCCCGGAAAGGTATATCCCCATGGCTAACACTACCAACCAAGTCGTCCAAAAACTCTGTTTACTCGCATTCTATGACTGACTGGTTATTACACTTATTGGCCGGGGATCGCGCCGTTGCGTATCGCGATGTGCGGTTTGCACTGGATGTCGCATGGCCTGTGGCGCTGGTCTTGCTCGGCGTTGTTTTTTGTGCGGGTGTGGGGTTCTGGCACAGGCGACGACCCGCACTTTCAAAGGTGTTGATTGGGTTGCGCGCGCTGGCATTAACGTTGGTGCTGTTTTTGTTATTGGGGCCTGCGCTGGTGGCGCGGAAGTTGGAGCCTGGCACGCATTTTGTGCCTGTTTTGTTCGATGATTCCCGCAGTATGACGGTGTCCGAAAATGGTGGACAGACGCGAGCAGAACGATTTGTGCAGGCGTATCAGGCGTCGGATTTTGAGCGCGTGTTGACGCAGTCCCACCAGGTGGCGCGGTTTCGGTTTGGCAGCACAACAGCGCGCGTAAATGAGGTTGAAGGCCTCGCGTTTGATCAGAGGCGATCAGATATTGTCGGCGCAGTGCGCGGGGTGCTCAAGCAAATGTCGGGGGCTGCGGTGTCGGCGGTGGTGGTGTTTAGCGATGGGGTGCAGCAAAGTGCCGCGCCCGCGCCTTTGACGGATTTGCCCCGCGATGTGCCCGTTTTTACGGTGGGGATAGGACGCGATGATCTATGGCGCGATCTCGCATTGGCCGATGTGTCTGTGTCGCGCGTGCGCTCCGACGAGGTAGCGGTTAAAGCGCGGGTAGTGGCCGAGGGGTTGGGTGGTGAAGAGGTGATGGTCGATGTATTGGATGGCAAGCGGGTGGTGGCGTCGTCACCGCTTTCTATTGTAGGGCCGCAAGAAGAGAATTACGTTCGGCTCCATTTTGATCCACAAGAAGATGGCTGGCTGGCGCACCGCGTGCGTGTGCGTTTGGCAGATACTACGGGCGTTGCGACAAAAGACCGCATTGCTGAGAATAATGCTCGGGATATTCTGGTGAATAATCGCGAGCGAATTTTTCGCATTTTGTATTTTAGCGGGCGGCCCAATTGGGAGGGCAAGTTTTTGCGGCGCGCTTTAGATGGGGCACCGCAACTGGCTCTGTCGAGTCTGGTTCGCATTTCTGGTGCCGAGCGCAAGTTTGTATTTCGGGGGCGCGATGCGACGATGGCGAATCCCCTTTTTGAGGGTTTTGACGATCAGGCGCTGAATGCGCCGCGTTATGATGAAGCGGTTTTTATTCGGATTGGCGTGTCAAAATCGGAGTTGGCGAGTGGGTATCCCTCAGATGTTTCAGAGCTTTTTCGCTATCACCTGGTGATCTGGGGGGATATTGAGCGCGATTTCTTTTCTCTTGCCCAACTCAATTTAACGCGGGAATTTGTGTCCAAACGTGGGGGCAGTTTTTTGATGTTAGGCGGTCCGCGTGCATACTCAGAAGGTGGGTGGGCACATTCGACAATTGAACCGATGTTGCCCGTTGTGTTGGGGCCTGCTGGCGATTACGACGATGTGGCTTTTCGCGCGAGGCCGACGATTGAAGGCTTGTTGTCGGGGGTCTGGTCTTTAAGCGAAGATGCCGAAGTCAATGCCGAGCAGTGGGCAAATTTATCCGCGCTTTACGGGGTCAATGCATTTGTGTCTGTGCGCGCTGGTGCAACGGTGATGGCGACGGTGGATACTGAGTCTGAAGCTGTGGATGGGCAACCGCTGTTTGCCTGGCAGCGATATGGAGAGGGTTTGAGTGCGGCACTGGGTACGGGCGAGACATGGCAGTGGCAGATGATGCAAAATGTTGACGATGCAGCCCACGAACGCTTTTGGCGGCAGTTGGCGCGTTTGTTGGCGATGCGGGTACCCGAGCCTGTGACGATGATCGATAGCGGCGAGGATGTTGTGGTGGGGGACATGCGCGAATTGAAGTTTGTGGTGCGCGATTCCCTGTTTGAACCCCGTGAGGGGCTGTCCGTTGATGTGCAGGTCGAGATACCGAATGGCGGGACGATTAGGTTGCCAGTTTCTGAATCCATTGCCGAGGTGGGTGCGTATTCTGCGACCTTTGAAGCTACAGAAGCGGGATTGCACCGCGTAAGACTTATTGCACGTGCCGATGGCGCGGATGTTGGGCAGTTGGAAGGGGCTGTGCTGGCGCGTCCAGATCATCTCGAGTTTTTGTCTGCGCGTTATAATCCCGATTTTTTAAGGCGCTTGTCTGCACACACAGGGGGCAAATTTATCGAGTTGGATGCGCTGGACCAATTGGCCGAGCAGATTCCATATACCGACCAGGCCCATGCGCGGTTGGATCGTTTTCCGTTGTGGCATTTTCCACCTTTTTATATTCTACTTGTGTTGTTGCTCTGTCTTGAATGGTATTTGAGACGGAAGCGGGGAGAGCCGTGAAAAAAAGCGCGTTATGGGTGTTCCCCATTTGGGTGTTGATGTTGGCGCGGGTGGATGCTGCGATTTTCGATGTGATTATTAGTGGTAGTGGTGGCGAGGATGTGTATGCCGAGCAGTTTGACGGGTGGGGGAAGCGCCTGCGCCGGGTGCTGATTGAGCGATGCGATCATCCCGTAGCAAATGTACAATTGGTAAATGAGACGGGTGAGAATGCCGATGGCGCGGCGTCAATAGAAGGCATACGCAATGCATTTCGCCGTTTGTCAGAGCGGGTAACGCCGAGTGATGATGTGTTCATTTTTTTAATTGGACACGGGAGCTATCGGCGCCAGGTTGGCAAGCTGAATATCCCCGGTGCGGATTTGACAATTGAAGGCTTGGACGGCTTTTTGAAATCGATATCTGCGCGGCGGATAGTCGTTGTTAATAGTGCGTCGATGAGCGCGCCTTTTGTCAATGCTCTGAGTCGAGATGGGCGTATTATATGCGCGAGTACGCGCAGTACGGATCAGCTCAATGCCACGCAATTTATGCGGTTTTTTGTGCAGGCATTGGAGGATGGCAGTGCCGATCAAAATCGCGATGATCGCATTTCGATTTTGGAGATTTGCACACAGGCATCTTCACTGACAGATGCGTGGTTTTTGAGTGAGGGCCTGATTGCGACAGAGAACGCGATTTTGGACGATAACGGCGATGGTTTGGGTACGCGTCTGTCCGATATTGCCGAGGGCGATGGGATGTTGGCAGACCGTTGTTTTTTACTCAATTTTCGCGTTCCCAAAGGTACGGAACCCGCGCTTGTTGCTGCTTATGGCAAGGCTATTGACGAGGTGCAGGCTCTGGTAAAAAAGAAAGCGACGATGGATTCGGCGGTCTATTATCAATTGTTGGAGCGCGAGTTGGTGAAGGCCGCGCGGTTGAATCGGAAAATTCGCGGTGAAAAATGAGAAAGGAAGGATTTTATGTTGACCGAGGAACAGGTGCAGCAGTTTCGAGAAGATGGCTATCTCGTTTTTGAGAGTCTGATCCAGGGCGAGCGATTGGCCTATTACAAGCAGGTGTTTGATGAACTGGTTGCAGAGGGTCGCGAACTGACCGAGGAGGTGCCGCACTGGACGCTTGAGTTAGACGAGCGCGGTGAACCTCGGGCGGGTTTGTTGCACAAAATTCAGGGCGTTTGCGTGGTCGATGCCCGCGTGTTGGAACTGGCGCGCGAGCCGGTGATTTTAGACCGCGTGGCGGCATTGATTGGTGAAAATATCGATTTGTTTGGTACCAAGTTTTTTCCGAAGTTGCCCAATGGCGGCACATCAACGGGCTGGCATCAGGACAATTATTATTTTGGGACCGATACGGATCGCATTATCAGTTGCGGTGTTTATCTGGAAGATTCCGATGTGGAGAATGGGTGTTTGCGGGTGGTGCCCGGCAGTCACCGGATGGGTGAGATTGTCGAGCACCGCAGAAACCCAGGCAGGCATGGCAGTTGGACAAAGGTCGAAGAATCACGGGCTGTTGATTTGATCATTCCCGCGGGTACTGTTGTTCTGTTTTCCGCCAATCTCCTGCACGGTTCCAATGACAATCACAGCAATCGCACGCGCTATAGCACGGCATGGCATTATTTGCCCGAAGCACTCAATCCCGAAAAATTTGTGAAGGGAATATACGAAGATCGGCATGTGGCGTGCAAGCATTGAGGGATAGCGCAATGGAGAACGAAACGCGCGTGGCTGCTGGGGCGCTGTTGGATTTGGTGCAGGCCATTTTTGAAACGTGTGGGATGCGTGCAGGAGATGCACATCTGTTGGCGGATTCGCTGGTGGATGCGGACCTCGGCGGGGTGAATTCGCACGGGGTATTGCGCGTGCCCGAATACGTGAGGAAGTTGACGGTGGAAGGGGTAGATCCAAACGGCAAGCCCGAGGTCGTGAAGGATAATGGGGCGTGTCTCGTGGTGGATGGGGGCAATTCTATGGGGCAGATTGGGACGGCGTTTGCGATGCAGCAGGTGATTGCACGCGCTCGGGATATCGGCATGGCGGCCGCGGGTATTCGGGGGAGTAATCACTGCGGTGCGGTGGGGTATTTTGCGCGTATGGCGCTGGATTGCGATATGATTGGGATTGTGACGACCAATGCTTTGCCCACAATGGCCCCATGGGGAGGGGCCGAGCGGATTCTGGGTATCAATCCTTTGAGCGTGGCGATTCCCACTGGTGGAGATTTTCCCATTGTTTTTGACGCGGCATTTTCCGGCTCTGCACATGGGAAACTCCGCGTATATGAACAAAAAGGACTGACCTTGCCAGAAGGGTGGGCCATGGATGCGGACGGGGTGCCGACGACCGATCCCGTAAAGGCGATTGATGGCCTGTTGATGCCGATTGGGCAATTCAAGGGCGTCGCTTTGGCCATGGTGATGGGGATTTTGTCTTCCATGCTGTCCGGCGCGAGCTATGGCACTGAATTGGGCAATATGGAAGAGGGGCCACATGCAGGTGAAGATGGCCATTTTGTGGCGGCTATTCGGGTGAGTGCTTTTGAAGATGTGGCGCGATTCAAGGCGCGGGTTGACAAAGCGATTCAGCAGATTCACGCTTGCAAAAGGGCACCTGGGGTGGATCGGCTATTTGTTCCTGGTGAACCCGAAGCCCTGCGGCGCGACGCGTATCGCACACATGGTATCCCCTTGAATGCCGTTGCGTTAAATGACCTGAAGAAAACAGCAGAAGAAAGAGGCCTGGTCTTTGCGCTGGGTGATTGATAGATTTACAAAAACACAAAAGGAGAGATGAAGATGAGCAAGAAAGCTTTGATGGTATGGGGTGGTTGGGCCGGGCATGAGCCAAAGGAATGTGTAGATGTTTTCGCACCGCTGCTGGAAGCGGATGGGTTTGACGTGGATGTTCGCGATTCCATGGATGTTTATACGGATGCGGATTATATGTCGGAGCTAAGCGTTGTTGTGCCGTGCTGGACGATGGGCAGCATAGAAAAAGAACAGGAGCAGGGGCTTCAAAAGGCGATTAATGGCGGCGTTGGGCTGGCTGGCTGGCACGGTGGGATGTGCGATGCGTTTCGCAATAATACGGGCTATCAGTGGATGACGGGCGGGCAATGGGTGTCGCATCCGGGTGGGGTGATCGATTATGAGGTCAATATTGTGCCGGAAAAAGCGGACGATCCGATTGTGGCGGGGCTGAGCGATTTTGCGATGCATTCCGAGCAGTATTATATGCACACCGATCCGGGTAATGAAGTGTTGGTGACAACGACGTTTGAGACCGATGTGGCCCCCTGGGTCAATGGCTGTGTTATGCCGGTGGTTTGGAAGCGCATGTGGGGGCAGGGGCGCGTGTTTTACTCTTCCTTGGGGCACAAAGCCGTAGATTTTGATGTCCCAGAGGCAAAAGAGATCCAGCGACGCGGCATTAACTGGGCTGCGCGTTAAATATACCCCCCTTGACATTCGGCATAAAGTACGGTATTTTAACGCTTCGCATATCAAAACAGCATATCGGGTGCCGTGGCCAAGCGGTAAGGCAGAGGCCTGCAAAGCCTTTATCGGCGGTTCAAATCCGCCCGGCACCTCCAAAAACCAACCGGTTAACCTCGACGATGAGATTGACCGGTTATTTGTTTCGATGTACTTGTCAACCGTGTTGAAATGCTTTAAATTTATTTGGAAATAGGTGTTTGATATTGCGATATAATACAGGAGGGTAGGATGTCTGTGTCGATAGCGCGTTTACCGGATTGTCCAGAGGACATGGACGATGCCCTGGTGGCGCAATTTCACCGAAATGGGTATCTCGCATTTGAAAATGTACTGACTGCCGAAGAGGTCGAGGCTGCTCTGACAGCTTTGAGCGAGATCACGGGGTGGTTGATGGACGAGGCACGCGGGGGACGGGCGCGGGTTTGGGAAGCAAAATCTGGGGCAAGAGGGAACTATGCTGGGACTCAGGTGCAGGAATTGGACGGCCCGTTTGGGATCCATTTTGAGCCGGGTGTTGAGGAGCCTCTATCATTGGAAAATGCCGAAGCCGAGCTTAAATTTCGCAAGCTGCACGGGTATCATCAGGCGCATCCCACGTTTCAAGCCCTGGTCGAACATCCGCGTATCAAGGGATTTGTGGAGCGCGTTCTGGGGCAGAAGGTGGTTTTGAAAAACGAGATGGCTCTTTCCAAGCCGCCGTTTATCGGATCGGAAAAGCCCTGGCATCAGGACAATGCCTATTTTGACTGGTTGCCTTTAGAGGCGGTTGCTACGGCGTGGATTACGCTGGACGATGCAACGGTGGAGAATGGGTGCATGCATGTGTTGCCCGGCAGACATAAGGGCGAGGCATTCAAACACGTACATACGATTGATTGTCAGATTGTGGAAGGTCGGTTGGATTACAGTGATGCGGTTCCATTGGAAATGAAGGCGGGAGGGGCGATGATCTTTTCGGCGATGCTGCCCCATCACACGCCTCCCAACCGCAGTCCGCACCGCCGCAGGGCACTGCAATTTCAGTATCGCGGAGAGAATACGCGGCAGGTTTCTCGGGAGGAATTTGGAAAAGTGTTTGCGGAGGTAGATGGCACGCCAGCCACCTGTGCGCTGGCCGAACGGTTGGATGGATAATTCTGTGATGAGATTTTTGGAGATAAAGAGAGAATTGTGCGTTTGACAAGTAGGACACCTTTATCTATTTTTTTTGCTGTGCCGAAGTGGTGGAACTGGTAGACACGAGGGACTTAAAATCCCTTGGGCTAATCGCCCGTACGGGTTCGAGTCCCGTCTTCGGCACTTTTTATTTATGCAATACAAAAGCCCGGCAGATCGCCGGGCTTATTTTTTTTGCGAGTGCTATCTGATTTTCATGTCCTGTACGGCTTTGATCACATCTTCGGGTGTGGGGATTGTGGCGTCTTCGAGGGGTTTGCTAAACGGAACGGGTACGTCCATTGCGCCGAGGCGAACAATGGGCGCGTCGATGTAGTCAAAGGCACCGTTATAGACGATGGAGGCGATTTCCCCTGTAACACCAAAACTTTTGTAGCCTTCGTCGATGATGACAGCGCGGGTGGTTTTGACCACGGATTCGATGAGGGTTTCTCTGTCGAGTGGAACGAGGGTGCGCGGGTCAACGACTTCTGCGCTGATGCCTTGTTCGGCGAGGATGTCGGCAGCATCGAGGGCAACGTGAACCATGCTCGATGTGGCGATGAGGGTGACATCGTCGCCTTCGCGTTTGATGTGGGCCTGTCCAAAGGGTATGGTGTAGTCTTCTTCGGTGGGCACCATGCCTTTGAGGGCGTACATCATTTTGTCTTCGTAAATGATGACGGGGTTGTCGTCTCTAACAGCGGATTTGAAGAGGCCCTTGGCGTCGGCAGGTGTGGAGGGAATGACGACTTTGAGGCCGGGGATGTGCGCGAGCCAGGCGTGCAAGCTCTGCGAATGCTGCGCGGCAGAGGAGCGTCCCGCGCCCATTGTGGAGCGGATGGTGATGGGCACGATGGCCTGGCCGCCGGACATATAGCGCAGTTTGGCGGCCTGGTTTACGATTTGGTCCATTGCCAGGGTGATGAAGTCGCCAAACATGATATCGACAATGGGACGCGAGCCGGTAAGCGCAGCTCCAACACCAAGACCGACGAGACCCGCTTCTGCAATGGGCGTGTCGATGACGCGGTCGTCGCCGAATTCGTCGTGCAAGCCCGTGAGGACTTTGAATACGGTGCCCGCTTTGCCGACGTCTTCGCCCATGAGGAATACCGTGGGATCGCGCCGCATTTCTTCGGCGATGGCTTCTTTGACGGCTTCGCCATAAGTCATTTCACGCATAGACATGTTGATTGACCTCCGCAACATCGGGATAAGGCGCGGTTTTGGCGGCTTCGAGCGCATTTTCCATTTCTTTTTCGACTTCGCGCTCTTCCGCATCGAGTTCGGCTCCAGAGGCGATGTTGTCGTCCATGATTTTTTTGCGAAGCTGCTGGATGGGATCTTTGGCCATCCAGGATTCAATTTCTTCTTTTGATCGATAGTCTTCCCCCGGATCGCCAACGTGGTGCCCGCGGTAGCGGTATGTGTCGCATTCGATGAGTGTGGCACCGTCGCCCTTTCTGGCGCGTTCGACGGCTTTGGCAGTGGCTTCGTACACGGCAATGGCGTCGCAGCCATCTACGGTGGTGCTGGGAATGCCAAAGGGAAGGGAGCGATCGGCGATGCTTTTGCCCGCGGTGACATTTCCAGTGGGGGTGTATTCGCCGTAGTGGTTGTTTTCGCAGACGTAGATAACCGGAAGTTTCCATATTGCGGCGAAGTTCATGACTTCAAAGAAGATGCCCTGATTGGAGGCGCCGTCGCCAAAGAAGCAGACGGCAACTTGATCGGTGCCGCGTTTTTGGGCCGAGAGGGCCGCGCCTGTGGCAATGCCAAATCCGCCGCCGACAATGCCATTTGCGCCCAGGATGCCAACGGACATGTCGGCGATGTGCATGGACCCCCCTTTACCGCGGCAGTGCCCGGTGACGCGTCCCATAACTTCGGCCATCATGGCTTCGAGGTTCCCGCCTTTGGCAACGCAGTGCCCGTGCCCGCGATGGGTGCTGGTGATGAAGTCGTCGTCGCGCAGCGCAGCGCAAACGCCCACGGCAACGGCTTCTTCGCCGATGTAGAGGTGCGCCAGTCCGTGCATGAGGCCGCCGGTATAGACTTCCCAGATTTGTTCTTCAAAACGGCGGATGCGGAGCATGGTGCGGTACATTTTGATCAGGATTTCAGAGGGTAGAGACATAAAGGCTCCTTTTCACAACCAGCTTTCCAATTTGTTTACGTCTTCCAGATTTTGTTTTAGTGCCTGTAAAAATTGAGCTGCAACCACGCCATCAACGAGGCGGTGGTCGGCGGAGAGTGTGACTTCGGCGATTTGGCGAACGGCGATGGTCATGGTATCGCCGATAGGTACAACGCGGGCGATGGCTGCGCCGACGGCTAAGATGGCGGCTTCGGGGGGATTGACAATGGCGGTGAAGGATGTGATGCCGTACATCCCCAGGTTCGAGATGGTGAAGGTGGCACTGGCATCGCCGCGCAATTTGCCTTGCCTGGCTTCTTCGACGCGCTGGCTGCGTTCGTCGGCGAGGTCGGTCAGAAATGCCTGATCGACATTTGGGATGACCGGGACGACGAGGCCATCGTCTGTGCCGACGGCCAGGCCGATGTTGACTGTGTCGTGTACGATAACGGCGGTATCTCCGTCAAGGCTGGCGTTGAGTACCGGGTATTGGGTGAGGGCATCTGCGGTGGCTTTGACAAAGAGGTCGGTGACCGAGAGCTTGATGGCATCGGTTTCAGCGAGGTTTTTGCGCCAGATTTCCGCGTCGGTCATGTCGATTTCAGTGGCGACATAAAAGTGCGGAATGGTGCTTTTGCTATAGGCCATAGTTTTGCCAATGGCCTGGCGCATGCGCGACAGTGCGCTCGATGCGGGGGATGGAGCCGCAGATGCCGCGCGTTCGACATCTGTGAGTACGATGCGGCCACCTGGGCCAGTGCCTGCAATGGTGGCGAGGTCAATATTGAGTTCGCGAGCGCGGTGGCGGGCAGCGGGAGACCGTTTGAGGCGCTGGGTGGGTGCTTCTTCGGGTTTTCGCTCTGCGGTGTCCGATAATTGGCGCGTTTCCTCTGTAGGTGGGGCAGTGCTGACAGGTGTTAGATCTTCAATGGGTTCGTCGGCTTCGTCGGTTATGAGGGCTATGACCGAGAGCACTGGCACTTCATCGCCGTTTTGGGCGACGAGTTTGCGGACGTAACCGCTTTCGGGCGATTCGTATTCAAAGAGGGCTTTGTCTGTTTCCAGGTCGAGGAGGATGTCGCCCTTGTTGACATGGTCGCCTTCTTTGACGCGCCATTCAACGACGGTGCCGTTGTCTTGCTGCAGGCCGTATTTGGGCATGATGATGGTTTTTGTCATGAGCTATCTTTCCAAAATCCCGGCGGCAGGGCTTCGCTACCTCTTGCGCGTCCCTGGGCGTCTTGTTGCACGAGAAAAGCCGTGAGTTTGTGGATGAGTTGGTCGCGTGTGTCTTGTATGTCGGCGTCGAACCAGAGGTTGTTCATTTCGTCGGGGTCTGTTTCTAAATCAAAGAGTTCGCCGGGGCAATCGTCGGGTCTGGGTTGTGGTGCGTGGTAGATGCTGAGTTTGTAGCGGTTTTCCCGCCACATGGTGATGTGCAATTCCGGGTTGTGATAGCCCCCGCGGGTGGTGCTCGAGTTGCGGTGCATGCAGACGGCATGGCCGCGTTGTTGCAAGGCGTTGAAGTTTAAGAGGTCGCAGGCATTGGGCATGAGGTCGGGTTGTTCGCATCCGGCGACGGTTAGTGCGGTTGCTGCAATGTCGTGAAGTTGGCAGGGCGTGTTGATGGTTTGACCGCCGGGTTCGCCAGGAACGCGGATAATCATGGGCACTCGGGTGCAGGCGTCGTACATGTACGCGCCTTTGACGGTGAGGCCGTGGTCGCCGAGCATGTCGCCGTGGTCGCTGGCAAAGATGACGATGGTATTGTCCGCAAAGTCCGTATTGTCGAGTGTTTGCAAGACGCGCCCAACCTGTTCGTCGATGAGGGTGATGGCAGCGTGGTAGCCGATACGGCTTTCGCGCAGGGCGTCCGTTGGTGGAAAAGATCGTCTGCTGCGCTCCCGCCAGTGTGCGATTGGGCGATGATCAAAGGATTCATCTACGGCAAAGGGTTCGGGCAGGGCGTCGATGTCGAGATAGTCGGCGTATTTTTTGGGATAATTTGTATAGGGACTGTGAGGATCAAAGACGCTCATGCAACAGAAGAAGGGTTGATGCGTGCCCTGCATGCGGTGGAGATAGTCGATGGTGCGTTCGGCGGCCCAGGTGGTGAAATGGCTCTCGGCGCGCACATGGCCGATGCGGTTGCCGTCGCGTTTCCAGCGCTGGCGGATGTCGGGGTGGTGTACTGCAAGCCAGCGGAAGTACGCGGTGTCACAGCCGCGATATCCATTGGGGTCGGGCGCCCATTCGTAGGTGTTGAAGCCGTCGAAGCGGTGGCGGTATTGCATTTCCCACATGTGACCGGCAACGTGGAGTTTTCCAAATAGCGCGGTGTCGTATCCGGTTTCGCGCAGGTGATGGGGAAAGAGGATTTCATCCTGGGGCAAAACATCGTGCAGGCGGTAAACGCCGTGGCCGGGCAGGTGTTTGCCGGTCCAGAGGCTGGCGCGACTGGGCGTGCATATCGGGTTGTTGACATAGCACTGGTCATAGCGCGTGCCTTCACTGGCAAGGCGGTCGAGGTTGGGCGTGTGTACGCCGCTTACACCGCAACAACCGAGTGAGTCCCAGCGCTGTTGATCGGTCAGGATGAGGAGGATGTTGTAGGGCATGATAGACTCTGATCTTTTGTCTCTGTGTATCTATGTGACACCCGCTTCTGTGCGCGCATTACCGAGTGCTTTGAAGCATTGTTCGGCGACGGGCCAGGGGGCGTAGTCGGGTTGTTTCCAGATTTGTGCGGTAACTTCGACGGTAATTGGGACAGTGATGCCTGCGGCTGAGACGGCTTTGAAATAGGCGACGAGGTCGAAGTCGCCTTCGCCGGGCAGGAGGTAGCGCACTTGTCCGTTGACGCGGTGGCCGTCTTTGATGTGGGTGGAGACGGTGTATGGAGCGCACAGGTCAACGCTTGGCTGGAGGTCGATGCCGTCAACGTGAAAGTGGCTCATGTCGAAATTGACTTTGACGTTGTCGTGATCGGTTTGCCGCATGAGCCAATCGACTTTTTGAGGGGTGTCGAGTGGGTGGCCCGCATGGGGTTCGGTCGCGAGGATGACATTGTGTTTGGCGGCGCGGTCTCCCAATTCGACGAGCTGATCGCAATAGGTGTGTTTGACGTCGTCCCACGCGCCGTGCAGACCGCCGAGTGTGCTGACGATGATGCCGGGGCTATCGCCGAATGCGAGATCACTGGCGAGGATACAGGCGGCGTCAAATTTTTCGAGGATGGCTGGGCGGCCATCGCCTTGTGTGCAGATGGGCATTAAGGCCATGGTGACGGGCGATTCAAAGCCGAGGTCCTCAATGGTTTTGGCGAGTGTTTCGCGGGCAGCGGCGTCGAGTTTGTGCGGGGCGGTATGCCAGTCGTCACCCGTGTTGATTTCGAGGGCTTCGTAACCCATGTCGCGCAGGCGCGGGAGCGCGTCGAGGATGTTTTCCGTTTGCATCGCATAAGTGCCGTATCCGAGTTTCACGATATGCCTCCTTCAGTTGATTATTAACAACTCCATGCTAATGCGATATGGCGCGAAACACAACCGAATTTCTGATCAGTCGGTGTTGCGTCGGTTCACATGCTGGTCGTACATCGCCAACTGTTGTTCGTATTTCCATGCGTGATAATCTGCTGTGTCTCGATTGGGTTCGATGACCTCACCCGCGTGACACATCGCGCCCATCGCTTCCTGGATTGAGACATAAGCTCCCGCGGCGACGGCACCGAGGATGGCTGATCCGAGTAATACGGCTTCGGGTTCTTTGGGTAGATGAATGGGGCGTTGCGTGGCGTCGGCGTGTTCGCGTATCCACAGCGCGTTTTTTGTGCCGCCTCCACACGCATTGATCTGTTCAATTGCGTAGCCCTGTTTTTCCATTTCGTCGATAATATTGCGCGTGCCATAAGCTACTGCCTGGATGGTTGCGTGATAAATTTGCGCCAGCGTATTGTACGACATATCCAGGGTCAAACCATCCATCATTCCCCGTGCGTTGGGATCGGCTTTGGGAGATCGGTTGCCGTGGTGATCGGGCAAGATATGCAGCCGCTCTGTCCAGTCTGAGCGTACGCCTTTTGCGGCAATGTACGCGTTGAGTTCTGCGTATATGGCATTGATTTCTTTCCCTGTAAGCACATGCCAGTAGTGATTTTCTTCTTTGACCATGCCAAATCGCTCGATGGTGTGATCCAATAATGCGCCTGTTGCACTTTGCCCACCTTCGCTGAGCCACAAGCCCGGCAGCATCGCACCGAAGTAAGGTCCCCATACGCCGGGGATAAATCGCGCATCTTTTGACACGGCCATGTGACACGATGATGTGCCGCCGATCAATGCCAAAATCGGTTCGCTGACCCCAGCGCCGATGCCTCCCGCATGTGCATCGATGATGCCTACACCCACGGCTGTTTGTGTTGTCAATCCCATCAGGTCGGCGGCCTCTGCACTCAGGGTACCCGCGTTTTCGCCCATGGGCGCGACATCTTCTGTTACTTTCCCGCCGTCAAATAAATCGCCCAGACCAATGGCATCAAAAAAGGTGCGATCCCAGCGCGATTCATGACCCAGATAGGTCCATTTGCACACGTTGGTACACAAACTGCGGCGGTCGGTCCCCGTTGCTTTGTACACCATAAAATCTGCCAGATCAAAAAATTTGCCCGCTTTTTGCCAGGTTGCAGGTAGGTTTTCTTTGATCCACAATAGTTTTGGCGGTTCTTGCTCGGGCGACATTGTGCCGCCGACATATTGTAATACATCATATCCACCCGCATTGATGCGATTCGTCTGATCAATTGCACGGTGATCTCGCCATACAATGATGTTGCGCTCGGTTTCGCCTGTTTCAGATACGGTCAGGGGCTGTCCAGCAGTATCTAAGACGACGAGAGAACAGGTTGCGTCAAAACTCATGCCGATTATTGCATCGGGCGAGAGGCCAGATTGGGCGATGGCCTGGCGAACGACTTTTCCGGTTTCTGCCCAGATATTTTCCGAGGATTGTTCGTAAAAATCGGGTTTGGGATTAAATTCCAGAATGGGCGAGGATGCTGTGCCCAGCATGGTGCCGGCTAAGTCAAATACACCTGCCCGCACACTGCCCGTGCCCACATCGACGCCGATTACTGCTCGATCGCTCATCACATTACCTCAGTTGTCAGAAAGAAAAGCCCCGGAGAACCGGGGCTAATTGAAAGATAACAGAAGCGTCCCACATGTATCTCACCATGAAATTTTAGAGACCCACCCCGATGTGGCATCGCAATACAAAAATCCACCCTCGCAGATGGACAGCCCATGCGGTTCGGGATGCGGTTCGGGCACCACAATGCGGTCGAGTTCTGCATTTGTCGCCAGGTCCAGTTTTACAATTACCCGATCACCCGTATGAACCACCCAAATCGCATCTTCTTCCATTCGCACCACACCGTGTGCGCGGTGCAAAGGCAGTTTTAATGTTCGGATAGCGGACCAATCTGCAATACGCATCTGCGTAATGGTCTGTTCTTTTAAGGTCGTCAGCCACAATGTGCCCGGTTCAATCACATCGTATTCCACGCCGTGCGTGCCGCCACCTGTGGGCAGTGCCCAGCGGCCCTGTGTTTCTCCGTTACAGGGATCTACGCGCAAAATTTCACCCTGGGGGGCGTCGTTTTCGCGCGGCAGCCGCCAGCGCTGACCCGGTCCATTGGCGGCCAACCACAAGGATCCATCGCCTGCGGCCATGCCACTGGTATTTGAGGATTCCGATGGGATGTCTTTCAACAGGCGGCGATTGCCGTAATAATCGTCTTTATCACCGTCTTTCATACTCATCAACGCCACCCGGTCCGTTACCTGATCTACAATCCACAAACCATCGTCAGTGAGTTGCAAACCGTTTGGCACACCATAAGGTGCTCGAAATTGATTCTCTATTTTGACTTTCATACATCCTCCTATAATGCGAAGAAATTACGCGGGAACCGGAAAATCCGGCTTGCCATAAACATAGTGATGAAATACCTGCCAGAAGGATTTGCCTTCACACCGAACTGTAAAGTCATCCACGCGCTCACACCCTTCTCGTATTGAGGAAGGACCGGGTTCTGGGCGCGTTACCTCCAGCACTACAGGACTTTCTGCAATGAGGGGTTCGATATTTTCGACGCGCTCCATGGCTTCATAAACGCGCGTCTTGATGAGGGCGCGAGCATCTACGGGCGCCAGGTGGAGAGCGCATAATTCTCCCAGACCTTCTTTTACTGGTGCTGTGACAATGCGGTTAACCCAGCGCTCGGATTCGGTACATGCGTGCAAATCGCCCGATGTAAAGACCCAGGGAATACCCAGATGCCCACACAAATAAGCCGCCATTTCCATCTCGCCGACTTCGGCACCATTGACGCGATAGACCATATCGCGGCTCATCGAATGTGCGAGACATCCATTGGGCGTGCCGGTCATCGCATGCATGCCCACTTGAATCAATGCGTCAAATTTGGGCGATAGTCCCGGCAACCAGCAGGGGCGGTTGACGCCCTGTACGAGTTTCACACCTGAGATCAATTCTTCTGACAAAATTGTGCGCCCCGCTCCATGTGCGTCGTTGATGATTATGTTTTCTACGCCTGCTGCAAATAATCCTTTGGCTGCGGCATTGACTTCACCTGTCAATAATCGCTGCATCTCGGCGCGGTCGTACACGCCTTTTGCCGTTGTCGCATCTTCCCGGTGTCTCGGATCCCAGTCATCTACTCCGGCTGCGCCTTCCAAATCGGTCATCATATAAACGGATTTCACGGGCATGGGATTCTCCTTTACACGTCAATCACACACAATTGGCAAATCTCGGATGCGTCGCTGGCGTATAGAATCTGCGAGCTATCTTGCCGCCATACCGGGTGCAGATGCGTTCCGGCATGGGAGTGATCAAAGACCGAGAGTTCCAATAGCGTTTCAACGGTATCGGTTTCGACATCTACCAGCAAAATTTTGGCTTCTTTTGTTGTGTGGTTCACCCCATCTATCACAATGTATTTGCCGTCTGGAGAAAAGGAGGGATGCCCCGCGCCTTTCACACAGGTAGCAGCCAAACGCTCTTCACCTGTTTCCACATTGGTCAGTACCAGTTTATTGCCCTGCGACCCTTCGAATGGGCTGTTGGTCAAAATTTCCCGACCATTGGGATGCCACAGGGGGTGATTGCCAAATTCGCCTATGCGCTTGAGATTTGAGCCGTCGGCGTTGATGACGTACACATCTTTTACTCTGGGAAGTTCGCCGTATTTCCGATCAAAATGAATTTCGTTGGTGAATACAAACATCATTCGCGATCCATCGGGCGACCATTTGGTGTGCTTGACAAATAGATGCCAGTCGGCGATTTCGTCTCGGCGGGGATGGAGTTCCAAACAATCGGAAAGGGTTGCGAGTTGTTTGGATTCACCGGTCTCTAAATCCTGTGCAAATACACCGTGTACATCTTTCATTTTGGGCACGTCGTCTTCGGCGTAATCCCCATGCATCGTGTGATAGGCATGCAGGTGTCCAGCGGGTGAAATCATTCGCAGGTCTCCAGAGTGCGTGCCCGACATACCTGTGTCTGGATCAACCCATCCGATCAAACGGGTTTCGCGGTCCCGGTCTTTAAAATACACCCGCGACCCATCCGACGCCCATTGCGCCAGCGCGCCGCCATTGGGGGACATCGCATGGGATTCGGCCACTTTGTGCAAATTGCCCCCATCGGCATCCATGACACAAATATCACCCGTCTTTGAACCCGGTGCATCCATGCGGCTAAATGCAATGCGCCCATCCACGGGAGACCACGGGGGTAGATCGTAATACCCATGCACCGACCGCCGCGCATTTGTCGTCAATTGTAACACAAGTCTCCCGGTCGGATTTATTACCTCAATAGCTTCGGACGTTATGGTATCAATTGCCATGTCACATACCTCCAATACTCAATTTAAAAGGCTCATGTTGCACTTTCTGCCGTCACTCCTGCGAAAGCAGGAGTCCAGTCTCAGTCTATGGGCTTCGCTTGGCGGCTTTCAACACGCCGCAATGATGATCGCAATTCTATATAGGAAGGACATCATTATCATTGGTAAGACCTGCGATCCATTTCACGATATTTTTTTGCTTATTTTTATTTGGATCCAGACCAAACGCATTCCAGAACATGCCCCTGCTATCATGCTTTTTTGACATAAACCAAACTATTTGGTTGTGTTTTATTAAGATATGTGGCGTTTCTGCCACGATATCCAATTTTAAGGCACCCTTTCAAATTCAGTCCCTTGCCCAGCGTGTCCTCAAGGAGCTTTTGAAATCTCCTTGTTTCATTCTGATTTGTTACGCCTCTAAGCATGAATCACCTCTGTTTTTCGCAAATTTCCCTTCCACCTTCTTATTGCTCGCGTGCATCCGCGCGACTTGGCTGGCAGAACCTTCCTCAACCAGTTAAAAAGATAATGAGACTTCGCTGTTCTTGTATCTCGTTGAGTCTAAATAAACGGTATCGGGACAAATATCTTGCTCATGAGGCCATACGACGGTGCCACCCTCTGCTCGAACCTGGCGAAAATAAGCTTCATCTGCCAGTTCTTTGAACACACCGAAATCCAGCAAAGGACAGCAGTCATAGATGCCAGCTTCACCATTTGTAAACGCAATTTTGAGCTGATAATCAGCAAGTGGCGTTACATCTTTTACTCTTGGATTCATCATCTCAATCGCTTCGGACGTTATGTTATCAATCGCCATCAGTTTATTCAGCCCCGACCAACTTTCCAGCACTAAGCAGCCACTACGCTTTGCGAACGAACCAATAGGGCGTATGGAATTTCAAATCCCTCGACGGTGGCATCAGAGATCGTTTCTATCTCATTCGGGCTTACCTGCATTGAGGCATTGACGGAACGTACAAATGCATCTTGGGTTTTTAGAACGGTGATTCGAATAAGCGGTCGCCAAAAAGATTCATCGCCATGTTCCCGAACGAGCGTTGTCATTTCCTTGATCGCCTCAGATCGAGAAAGCTTGTCAAGTTCTTTGGCACTAACGATTAAGTGCCAGGGTTGTGCAAAGCCAGGTCCAAATGTATTGAGCATAAAGAGTGCCACAGGACCCCGTTTATCGCTCAATCTCTCAAGAAGCATGCGAAGTTGATTCACCAGTATTTCATGATCCATTGTAAGACTCCATCTGTTTCATCTCTAATTGCATCCAACATATCAATGGCATCCTGCTGGGAATAGGTGCCTGTTGCTGCGTATCGCCACAGAGGACTCCACGGAACTGCTGTTGACCAGTTATTGAACAATATTGGATTATTGGAATCCAATTCTGGTTTAAGGCCCGCAAGGAGTAGCAGTTGATCAAGGTCATGTACAGCATAGACGGGCTTTAATTTTCCTTGATCTGGGTACTCGCTCAACCCCAATACCTTACAGATTCTGGCCTTCAAAGCGAGTTCCACGGCATATCCTGCAAGATAGACACTACCATTATACTGGCCTGCATTGTACAGCGTCTCTGCCTCCTGTAATCGGAGAGAGGCCAATGCCTTCAATTCATCCTGTGTCGGCACTTTGCACCTTTTGATTTAGTCGTCTTTCGCCTTTTCCGCAACCGTCCCTTCTACCTGCTTATTCCCCGCCTGCAATCGCGCGGCCTGGCTGGCAGAGCCGATGTGCATGTTGTTGTACGCATCTTCTGATGATTTGAATGGCCCGTCGTAATCTTTGCGGCCGTGCCAGTTCAAATTTGTGTACATCGGATTGACGTGGCCCACTTCTTTCTCGCGTTTGGCAATCCAGGCTTCCATGCGCCCGCGCAACAGGGCGACCATTTCGGGTTCTTTGTCTGCGAGATTCGTGGTTTCGCCCGGGTCCTGAATCAAATTGTAAAGCTCCACTTCGGGCTTAAAATGGAAATCGGGTTCCAATGCCACGATTAGCTTCCACTCGGGAGTGCGCCAGCCGTGTTTGCGCATCCAGGTACACTCGGTAATATAAAATTCCGATTCGTGCGTGTGGCGTTTTCCCTCAACCATCGGGATCAAGCTGCGCCCGTCAAACGCGATATCTGTTTCTACACCCAGAAGTTCCAGGATCGTGGGCGTGAGATCTTTGTGCTGGTTGTAACCTTTCACGCGCACGCCTTCGGGCAAACGCCCGGGCAGGCGCATTGTCAGGGGTACTTTTAAGGTACACTCGTATATGCCGTGGTGATCAAAATAGCAATCGTGCTCGTCGAGGGTCTCGCCGTGGTCGCCATTGATTACGACCAGGGTATTATCTCTCAGGCCCAGTTCATCGACACGGGTGAGCAGGCGCTGGATACACGCATCCATATAGGCGACTTCACCGTCGTATTGCGCCACCACAAAATCGGCGTCGGTAATGCCCGGCGGCATCCAGCTCAAATGGAAATCTCGAAACGGCTTAAATGCTTTTACTGGTTCCATTGTGGTTTTGGACGGGTCGCACGGGTCTTTGCTGTAGAACATCGAATCATAAGGTGGCGGTGGCAAATAGGGCGCGTGCGGGTCCATGTGTCGCAAAAATAGGAAAAACGGTTTGTCGCCCGCGGCCAGGCGTTCCAGTTCGGGCAATGTCACTTCATTGAGCAATTCGGCTTTGTGCAGCGGACGCTCGTCCCAACTTCCCCATGCTCTGAAATTTACATACTCATCAAAGCCGCGAGAACTCGGATTTCCCGTAAAGCCCACGCACACGGTCTCATAGCCTTCTCCGCGCAAAATTTCGGGCAAAGTTGTGACATCTTCTGTTAACCCGCCGCGATGGCGCAGTGCCACGACATCGGTCGAAAAACAATCCATGCCCGTGAGCATTGACGCATAGGCCGGTGTGGTGGGGACATGCGCGCTAAACGTATTTTCGAACAAGACGCCCTGTGTGGCAAATTTATCGATATGCGGCGTCGTGAGCCGATCATAGCCATAAGAACTCATGTGATCCGACCACAAACTATCGATTCCAAATAAAATTAGATTCTGCTTTGCCATGCTATTCTCCAATTAAAAATTTTCGACAATTTTTCGGAACCCATCGCCATAAGCTTTTAAGGTTCCATCTGCATCGTGATCGCTTCCGGGCTTGTGGATTACTTCCACGGAAAAGAACCCGTCAAATCCCGCATCGTGCAATAATTTTAGGGGCGTGACAAAGTCCAGGTCGCCTTCGCCCAGGTCAACTGTTGTAATTTTTCCATTTTCGGTGTCATAACGCCCGTCGTGTGCGTGCAGGTGTTTGGTCATCGCCCCAATTGTCTGCATGGTTTCTTCGGGGCGTTCCATGTGGCGCTGCGGGTGCATCAGGTCCCACAAGATACCCAGATTGGGATGATTTACTTTTTCTACCACTGCGCGCACTTGTGTCGAGACACACCATTCGTCGTGTGTCTCCATCATTACGATAACCCCGCGTTCGGCCGCGTGATCCATTACGCGCTTGTATGCCTCGGCCGTGCGGTTCACCATCCAAAATATTTCGCCTTTACCGCGTGCGCCGCCAAATGTGCGAATCAATCCGGCACCCAGATCAGCCGCGAGATCTATTGCGGCGTTGGCCTCGGCGATGGATTTATCCAGAACTGCGGGGTCTTCTGCGGCAAATTTCGCCCCGGTAGCCACGCAGGATATTTTTAGTCCGGCATTTTCCATTTTCGCCCGCGCTGCATCTCGGTCAGCTGCAGGCATATCCAGTTCAAAACCCGAGGCATGTCCCCATCCCGCGCGAGGTTCCAATCCTTCGAATCCATGGCGCTGCATTCCATCGATAATCTGCTCAATAGACCAATCTGGACACACACTCGTCATTGTTCCCAGTCGAATCATTACTCGCTCCTTTCCTATTCCAGTGTTGTTCTCGAAATATCGCAGCGTAACCTAATGCGATCCTTCCGCTCTCGCAAGCGGAAAAGGAATCAACTGAACAGGTTTTTCCTTATCGGATTAACGAAGCGCAATAGCTAAGTATTTTGGGTGGTTGAGTGGGGTGACTGTAATAATAGGTCAGCTTTTTTTCCCCGTATGGAACGCGCGAGGCCATTTTCTGATCTAAAAATACAAGACCGGGGATCGTTTCTGCATGGATGTGGGGATATTGCTGTACAGATGTCGCCACATTACAAGATGTAGCGATGCGATTGATTTCGGTCTTTTTTATGTGTACAAACTATAACAATTTTAACAATTTATTACAATTTTCGTGGGAACGAAGTGGCTTGTTGATTGTCTAAAATACTGTAGCCGCAAAGTGCGGCAGGTTGGTGGCGCAGATCGGGTTTTGGTTCCGGCCGGACAAAATGGGATCGGTGCCTGAGAGTGGTTCACAGAAATTCAACAGTAAGGAGCAAGGCCATGAAAAAGTGGATGACCTATAGCATCGCGCTGGCACTGACATTTGCCCTGTGGGGCGGTCAGGACGCGCAGGCGGCAGGACCTGTATTTGTGGATGAAAATGCCGATGGCATTGATGACAACGTGCGGTCGTCGTATCATCGCGGGCGCAAAGGTGTTTTGGGACGACGCGGCGGATCTTCGCAGTTGACCGAAGCGCAGCGAGAAGAGTTGAAAACATTGGTTGATGGCTTGAAGGAATCGGATACATCTAAGGAAGATATTCGCGCAGCAGTGAAAGCCAAGCTGGAAGAGTGGGGTATCGAATTCCCCGAACGCCCAGCTATTTCGCCCGGTCTGGCAAAGTTGCTTACAGAGGATCAGAAGACTGAATTGACGACGTTGATTGATGGGTTGAAAGCGTCGGATACATCTAAGGAAGATATTCGCACGGCGGTGGATGCGAAATTGGAAGAATGGGATGTTGAACGTTCCGAACGCGGTTTGGACGCGCTGTTGACCGAGGACCAGGAAATTGGGATCAGGGTTCTGATTGAGTGGCTGAGAGCAGAGGGTAAATCCGAGGAAGAAATTCGCACGGCTGTGAATGACCAGCTTGAAGAATGGGGTGTTGAACGTCCCGAACGTGGTTTGGCATCCGTGTTGACCGAGGATCAGGAGACAGCGCTCAAGACGTTGATTGACGGGTTGAAAGCGTCGGATACATCTAAGGAAGATATTCGCACGGCGGTGGATGCGAAATTGGAAGAGTGGGGTGTCGAACGTCCCGAGCGTGGTTTGGACGCACTGTTGACCGAGGACCAGGAGACAGTGCTCAAGACGTTGATTGATGGGTTGAAAGAGGCGGATACATCCAGGCGAGAAATTCGCACGGCTGTGAATGACCAGCTTGAAGAGTGGGGCGTTGAACGTCCCGAGCGTTCGCGAGGGGGTAAGCGCGGGCATGGCAAGCACGTGCGGCGGGGTAAGTCCCGCGGCGGCCAGCAGCCATCCACAAGCTCGGGATAATTCATCGGTTCATGGGGAAGGGCAAATACCCTTCCCCATTTGATAATCTGATCGCTATAAAAAGGAACGAGTATGAAACGTCTATCAACTCTTTTTTTTATATTGCTCTTGGGGCTGAAAACAGCCGATGCAGATGTGCTTACAGATGTGACTGTGGGAACGACTTATGATACCAATGTGGATGGGGTTTATAGTGGGGCGAGTTCTTTTGTGACACAACTTTCCGCTTCTGTGATGCGCCCCGTGGAGATGGACGCTTCATATCTGCGGTTCTTTTTTTCAGGCGATGGCTTTTTATTTGGCCACAATGGCGACCGAACCTTTGCGACCAATCGATTGGGTATGGATTTTGTGCGCGATCTGAACAGTGGTGAGCGCGATATGATATTTGCGGGTTTTGCGCTTGCTGCGCGTGCAAATCGCTCTATTTACGATGTGTATGATTATACCGGGCTGGCGGGATATGTGCAGGGCAAGTGGTATAGCGATGAGAATACAATGAAGCGAGTAGGGTATCATCTCAACTGGCGGTCGTATCCAAATTTGAATGTGTCGCGTTATGTCGATCATTACGCATTTTTTCAGATCACCCAGTTTTTGCCCACGCGCACGACATTGAGGGGTGACCTGGGGCTGGGCTACAAGTTGCGGGAAGGGGCTGAAGGGCAGGTGGTTTTGGGTTTGCAGGTGGCGCAATCACTGACAGATAATACGGGCATACGGGTGCGCTATCAGCGGCGCATTAACTTGCGGGCTGCGAATGATACTCCCACGCGGTTCAATGCGCCGGTTTACGGCGATGACGATATCTTAAAGGATCGATACGATTATAGTGGCGATCAAATAACCGCACGCCTGACACAGCAATTGCCATTGCAGGTTCGGATTATTCTGGAAGGCGGATACGAAAAGCAGTCTTATAAAGATGATTTGGCTCGGGATCTCAGCGGCGCGATTTTGCCAGGGAGCGCGTTGCGTCGGGATGAGTATTCGTTTTTTGACGCGCTTTTGGAGTTGCCTTTAACACAGCGCGTGACAACGGTATTTGGATATGGCATTTCGCGCAATTTTTCAAATGATGAATTTTATCGCTATGACAGGCGGCAAAGTGTATCTTTTGATTTGAATATCGGATTTTAGGCGGGAGATTTTCTGTGCTGAACTGGTCAACATGCGACGATAAATTGCTCGTTGGGTATGCTCAGAAGGGGCATGCAAAGGCGTTTTCAGAATTGGTGCGGCGGCATCATGTGCGGATTTTTCATACGGCGTTTGGTATGGTGGGCAATAGGGAAGATGCCGATGATTTGGCACAACTCGCGTTTATCAAGGCGTTTCAGTCGCTTCATCAGTTTAAGGGACAATCGCTGTTTTCCACCTGGTTGTATCGCATCAGCATCAATTGTTGTCTGGATTGGATTAAATCGCAACAGCGCAAATACGATGTCAAGATGGATGATGACTGGTGGCACAGACAAGCAGATGGTGAAGCTCTGTTTGGGGGGACAAAGCAAACGGATTACATGGTTGAGCAGGGGGAGTTGCGCGATTTTTTGGCACACGCAATGTCGCAGATGCCGCCTATTTTTCGGTCAGTGCTGGTTCTGCGCGAGTTGAACGGGCTGTCATATCAGGAGATTGCCAGTATTGAGGGGTGTTCCGTGGGCACGATAAAATCGCGTCTGTTTCGGGCGCGTGCCCAGCTTCGCAAATTGTTGAGGCCGTTTTACAAGACACATGTGGCATAGTTTTTTATCGTTGGTGAGGAGGCAGAGCAGTGGATGAGAAGACGGAGAGAAGAGCATTTTTGACACAGGCCCTCACACTTGTGGGGGGATGCATGTGCGCCGGATGGATTTCGGGTTGTGAGACAGATGTGTTGAAGTCGTCTGGTGAGAGTGTGCAGTTCGATGTGGGCAACGCACCTGCGTTGGCACAAGTGGGAGGGTCTGTGAAACAAGTTTTTGGTGGGCAAAATGGCGGTGCTCCCGTGATTATTTTCCGACGTGCGGAAGAAGATTTTGTGGTTTTGAGTTCTGTATGTACGCATGAGGCGTGCGAGGTGGATTTGCCGGGGGAACGCGATCCACAAATCTGGTGTTCGTGCCATGGTGCGATGTTTGATAGGACAACGGGGGCGGTTCTGCGAGGACCAGCTACTGCACCTTTGCCGCGATTTGGGAGTAATTATGATAATGGGACACAGATGTTGACGGTTTTATTTTAAGAAAAGCGAGCGGCCAGGGGCTATCGTTAAACCATAGTAAAAAACCGATCTCTGAAGTTATGGTGATCGGTTTTTTATTTTTAGTTCTGAATGTCGAGATGGATTGCTTTCCGCGACTGAATTGCGCTATATTGTGATACATCGCATAGACTCAGCGGCCCATTGAGAGGAGAGAAGAAATGTCTGATCTGGCAATTGACGGTGGTCCCAGAGCTGTTACTGCTTCGATGAATGATTCGTGGCAGGATGTGAGCGATTTGGAGAAGCAATACGTCAACTATGTTCTGGACAACAAGGATGACGCTTACGCGCAGCTCGACAAGTTCGAAGAAGAGTATCGGGCTTTTGTGGGGACCAAACACGCGCTTTGTATGTGCAATGGCACCGCGACTTTGCATTCGGCGATTTTCGCCGCAGGTGCATGCGCTGGGAAAGAGGTGATTGTGCCGACTGCGACGTGGCATGCGACGATTACGCCAATTTTGCATTGCAATGCCACGCCCGTGTTCTGCGAGGTAGATCCGGAAACATTTTGCGCCGATCCCGAGGATGTCAAAAAGCGGATTACGCACCGCACCTGCGCGATTGTGGTGACACATATTTACGGCAATCCGGCAGATATGGATGCGTTTTTAGATATTGTAGAGGGGACCGATATCGCGCTGATTGAGGATGCGTCCCATGCACCCGGGGCGATGTGGGGCGATAGGATGGTCGGTTCTATTGGGCACATCGGTTGTTTTAGCCTTCAGGAGAAAAAGCCGGTGTCCGGCATAGAAGCGGGTGTTGCGACTACAAATGACGATGTTCTATACGATCGCATGCTGGCTTTGGGGCAGTGCGGGCGGTGCGATGCGCTATGGCAGACGGATCGTTTTAAGGCACTTCGCAATATGGGGTTGGGCGTCAAATACCGCGCAAATCCTCTGGGCATTGCGATGGCTCGCGCGCAGTTGGAGCGCTTGCCGGGGCTGAACGAGAAGCGGACGGCCTGGTTTGAGCGGATGGATAGCCTGCTCGATGCAATCCCCGGTGTGGCTCCGCAAAAGACCTATCCGAAGGCGAGGCGGGGTGGTATGCTGCTCTACGCGGGAACGGTTGACCCCGATGTGTTTGGTGCCCCGCTGCCGATTATCATAAAAGCGCTGGTTGCGGAAGGGGTGTACGCCGCAGAGGCCACGGCATGGGGGTATAGCGCAATGCATTTGGAACCACTTTTTAACGATTTTTCGTTCGATGGTTTGGGTGGGCCGTGGGCGGATTTGCCCGCAGAGGCGAGGCGACCCATGTGCAACCTGCCGGTGAGCGAGCGATTGCAGGCAACCAGTTTCTGGCTTGCTACGCCGGTTGCGCCTTCTGCAGAGTGGGTGGAACAGACCGCGCAGGCTTTTGCCAAGGTGGCGGCTAACCGCGAGCGATTATCTGAGATCGCGGATGGACGAAAATAAAAATGTAGGGGCGGTGCCCCTGTGCCCGCCCGTCAGATAAGGTAGATGTAGGGGCTATGCGCTTTTTAATCCTTTTCATATTTTTCGCGTTTCTCCCGTTGCGGGCGACCGCTGAAGAGGGATGGGTATCTTCGGAGGGCAGTCTTGCACTCGAAGTCGATGCATGTAGCTTCCGTGGAGATGATGGCTCTTATGAAGAGGTTGTTATCCGTTTTCCCGCGGCGCATCTCGCATTTGAGGCACAGGGCGATAGTCTTTTTGTTGCGCGTTATGTCCCGCGTCTCGAGTTGTTCGGTGAGGATGGCAATTCGGTCAAGAGGATAGAAGGGGAACGCATATTTTCTTCTGCTGAGCGGATCGGCGATCCTGAACACTTTGTCTATGATATCGCGCGATTTCAGGTTCCAGCGGGGTATTATCACGCGGTTCTGGAAGTTAAAGCCGTGGGCAATGACCGCCAGGGACGGGCGGTGTTTTCCATTGTGGTGCCCGAGTATAAGACGGGGCGGCTCGCGTTTAGCGATCTGTTTTTTCTGAGTGAAATTGATCCGCCTGCTCAGAATTTTGCATCCGATTCCTTCCGCAAGGCGGGTCATGTTCTTTTACCGGCACCTGAGCGCGAGGTCGGGGATGGCGCGCCCCTGCGCTTTTATGTCGAGTTGTACGAGATCGGGCGGCTTGCCCACAGTGTGCATTTTCAGGTCCGCGACCGTTTCGGTCATGTCGTTTTTGATCATCAGCGGGAATTTCCCACATATCGCGAGGATGCAAAGTTTATCGAGGGGATTCCATTGCGCGGTTTGCCTGCGGGGGAGTACACGCTGAGCGTTGAAGGGCGTGCAGGTGAGCAGGTTGCGCGTACGCAACGCAAATTTCGCATTGTCGATTCTGCTGTTGAATTATCGCTCACAGGGCAGCGGCAGGTTATTATGGAGAAGATGCTGGAGCGCTTTTCGACTTCGGAGGCTGTGCAGACATACGCGGAAGTCGATGCTGGGGAACGCGCTGTTTTTATGTATGGGTATTTTCTCGAGCGGCTTCCACTTTTTGCACAGGTTTATATCGCACCGGTCACGGGTCTGGGGAATCGCGAGGTTGCGATGGCAATGTTGCGGGCGATAGGTCTCGAGGAAACACTTAAGAAGCGCGTTGACAAGACTTTTGGCGAGCGTTTGCCCGAGGTCGATACACTTGCGGTGAGAATGACGCGCGATATGATCGATTTTGTGTTGGATGCTGATCCGCTTGATTCCTATGCGTTGACTGCCAAGGCATTGATCGCGCTTGAGGGTGGGACACTGGCCGAAGGCGAGGATTGGGTGCGAAAGGCGCTCGATGTCGCTCCCGATTTGCCCGAAGCGCGCAATGCAATGGGTGTTGCAAGGATGGGGCGCGGCGATTGGGATGGCGCTGTTGAAGCGTTTCAAGAGGCCGCGTATATGACAAATGTCGATCTGGCGCGTTTTCTTTCTGGAAAGGGCGAGGGGTTGGGATATTTGCAAGCGGCTGTTGCAAGAGATCCCGTCCATCCTTTTTTTTATTATATGATGGGGCGCGTGTTAGAGCGCAGAGGTGAGCTTGCCGAGAGTGCGGCTGCATACAGGCGGCAGATTGCCGTGAATCCGTTATATGCACGGGCGCGATTTGACTTTGGGCGCGTGTTGTTCAAACAAGGGCATATTGATTCGGCTACGGTTATTTGGCGAGAATTGATGGAGGCGAGGCCCGATTTGCGCAGTTTATGCGTGCATCCACTTCTGGAGGCGTATCTCAATATTGGGGAGACGGGCAGAGCGCACGCGCTGATTGCAGAGGAGTTGCGCACGCTCAGCGATGAGGCGAGAGCGCGTGTGGAAGATATTTCACTTGTGGCAGGACCAGAGGAATTGACGGCATACCAGCGTCTGGCACCAGAGGAGCGAGCGCAGTTTGTTCGGGGGTTCTGGCAAAAACGCGATCCCACGCCGGCAACACCTGGCAATGAGCGGTTGGTGGAGCACTATCGGCGCGTTGTTTATGTGCTGCAGAATTTTTCAAAAGACGGACAGACGTGGGACAGGCGCGGGGATGTGTATATCCGCTATGGCGAACCCGCGCACGTTAGTAAAAGATCGGATATTCGGTTTGAGACAGATGCGGAGGTCGTGCGGGTAAAGGAGCGGTTGATAGCGGCGCTGTCGCCAGAGGCCAAGCAGGAGATTCTCGCGCGGATAGGGCGGTTGCGCACATCGACTCGCGATGTCGAGATCGAGTCTGAATTGGCAGAGGTGGTGGCGATCAGCGATTTCGAGTCCATCGATTTTGAGATGAATCCCAATCGCGTGTTTTTTGCAGCGGGAAGCGATGATGTGAATACTTATGTTCGCGGAAAGGAACTTTTTGGACGGGATCGTCCGGGCCTGAGCGAGCGACCGCTGCGGGGGATACCGCTTTATCCGGTCAATGGAAGCCAGCCGTGGGAGTACTGGATCTATCCGGATGTGGGTGGGGGCGTTGAAATCGTTTTTACGGCGTTGACGCCGAAGGGCGATTTTGATTTTCCCGATGTTTCACAGGGGCGGAAAATTGCGCGGTTTAACCAGAGGTTTTGGGAAGATACGCGGCCCGAGGTTGTTCTTTCACGGGCGGTGAACGCGCAGCCCGATCGCTATGTGCCCGTTGGCAAGGGTGTGCTGGATTTTCACTATGCTTCGGCGGATTTCAGGGGCACAGGTGATAAATCTCGGCTGGAGGTATATTATGGCGTGCCGGTTTTGGACGCGATTGATGATGGGGGAAAAGAGATTGTTTTTGAGCGCGGTATCGCGCTTTTTGACAGCAGTTGGACCCCGGTTTATCGCAAGCTGGTGCCTATGCCTGTGCAGGTGGATAAGGGCGGTGTTGAGGCCGGTACATTGGCGATAGATGAACGCGCGCTCCAGGTTTTGCCCGGGCGATATTATTTGGGTCTTCAGATCAATCATCCCGCATCCGGGCGTCAGGGCGGATATACGCAGGAACTCGTGGTGGAGGATTATGCGGTAGCTGGACTCAAGATAAGCGATATAGAGCTTGCGGGAAGGGTGGAAGAGGACTCTTTGGCCACTGAGAAAGGCGGGATCGAGGTTATTTCGCTGCCGTCGCGCACCTATAAGGCCGGGCAACCGGTTGTGATTTATTACGAGGTTTACGGTTTGAAAGGCGATGATTTTGGGCGTACGAAGTATCGCGTGGATTACCGCATTACGCCTCGAGAAGGCAAGCTCAGCGGGGTGCAGGTTTTGCGGGCGCTGGGTCGCTTGCTCGGTATTGAAGAAAAAGCCGTTGTTACGATTTCTTATGAGCGGACGGGCACAGGGGCCGACGAGTACAATTATCTGGAGATTGACCCCGGTGAGTCAAAACCGGGACGTTATGAAATTGCAGTCGCGATTACCGATTTGAACGTCGAGCAAACCGCTGAGAAGACGGTGATATTTTTTTTAGGCGAGTGAGGAGGTTTTATGACGGTACGCGCCTTTCTCATCGGATTGTTCATATCTGTTCTCGTTAGTTTATGGCCTTCTTATACGACGTATATTCTCCGATCTGCGCGTGCAGATTACGCGCATCTCTCCGTTGCAATTCTCCTTCCTTTTCTCTTATTGCTGTTGGTCAATCTCTATTTCTCTCGCAAGCGCAAGGGGCTTACGCCTTCTGAGCTTATTCTCATCGCTTTGATGGGGATGGTTTCCGCTTTGACGCAGGGCGAGTGGCTTGCGGGATATTTCCTCAGCGTGATTACGGCACCGGTTTATTTTGCCTCTCCGGAAAATGGCTGGGCCGATACACTGCTTACGCGTTTGTCCAACTGGTCTGTTGTTTCCGATCGCCACGCCGCGGTTGCTTTTTACGAGGGGTTGCCGGCAGGGGCAGCTTTTCCCTGGGGGAGTTGGATCGTTCCGCTTTTCTGGTGGGGCTGTTTCTTTGTTGCGTTTTTTGCGGCCAATTTGTGTCTTGTGGTCGTTTTTCGGCGGCAGTGGATGGATTACGAGCGTTTGCCTTTTCCCCTGGCTGCTGGTCTTCTGGAACTCACGGGTGAACACGGGCAACGGGGCACGCTGATGGATCTGTTGCGCAATCCGCGTTTTAAGATCGGGTTTTTCGTCGTTTTTTGTTTGTTTTCCTGGGATATCGCTTCGTGGTTTACGGAGTTGATTCCGCCGCTTAAGGCCAATATTGACCGACAAATTTTCATTGGCGAGGGATTTCCATATCTGCGGTTTAAGACGAATCCTATGACGATTGCGTTTGGTTATTTTACCGAGTCCAATGTGTTGTTCAGCATCTGGTTTTTCCATTTGGTGATGGTGCTGCAAGTGGGGCTGATGAATCGTTTGGGATTTGAGATGGGGTCGTCTGATCCGTGGTGTTCTTATCATCCGGCCGTGGGATGGCAGAGTTTTGGTGGCTTGCTGGCATTTGTGGTATGGGGGCTGTGGGTTGCGCGAGATCATCTGTTTGCGGTTTTTCGGAAGGCGTTTACTTCGCGCGGGGGCGATGTGGATGATTCGGGTGAGCTTTTTTCGTATCGTACGGCAGTGTTTGTTTTTTTGGCTTGTGTTCTGTTCAGTGTGTTGTTTTTCTGGGAACTCGGGCTTTCGGGGTGGGCTGCACTGGCTTTTTGGGGTGCGACGCTGGTGCTTTACCTCGGGCTGGCGCGCATTATTGTGGAGACGGGGCTGATTTATTTGAGAACGCCGATTACCGCACAGGCTTTTGCCTGGTACCTTTTGGGTATTACGGGGATTGGACCGATGAATGCGATGGCACTCGGTCTGGCGTACACGTTTTTTGGCGATGCCAAGACCATTGGCGTGACAACGCTGGCGCATATCCCGCGCCTTGGGCAGGCAATGAGTCACAGTGGTCGGAGGCTTGTGCCGCCTGCTGTGGGCATGGCGTTTATCGCTGGCGCGTTGGCAGTTTTTGTGTTTATCATTTATCAAGGCAATTATACGGTGGGCAGTTATAATTTTGGTAGCGTGAGTTTTAATGGCTCGGGAGATGGGGGGATTGGGGTGTGGCTTCTGACGGCCAATCGCATTCGGGATAATGCCTTAGAGACGGACTGGATGCGTTTGGGGTGGCTGGGGTTTGGCGCGATTTTTACGTTGGGTCTGTACGCGCTTCGCTACCGTTTTCCGGGGATTGCACTGCATCCCATCGGTTTTGCGATTTCGGCGTCCGATGTTTTGCGCAGTGGTATTTCGTCGATTTTTATTGTGTGGTTGAGCAAGACATTGATTTTGCGCTTTGGCGGTCTTGAGAGTTACCGGCGCAATACGCCGCTTTTTATGGGGTTTATGGTCGGTTTTTTGGCGGCTATTGCCTGCGGTGCAATTGCCGATTTTATCTGGTTCCCCGGTCAGGGCCATAAGATTAACGGTTGGTAATTTTGGGAGGATTATGTAAATGAGGACTAATAAAAAAGTAGCGGCGCATCCGCTGGCTCAAACCGCCGCTGAGTTGCGTTCTGGGCACCGGGATTTGGAGGAGTACGTCGCGGCTTGCTGTAAACGTATAGAGGAATGGGATGGGGATATCCGGGCCATGTTGCCGGAAGCGAATCGCCTGCAACGCCTGTTGGATGATGCTGTTAGGCTGACCGCTGCGGCGAGTGGTGAGATTCCGCCGCTGTTCGGTGTGTTGGTTGCGGTCAAGGATATTTTTCATGTGGAGGGATATGAGACGCGGGCGGGTTCTGGTGTGCCGCCAGAGGTTCTCACAGGGTCTGAAGGCGGGTGCTTAAAGGCTCTGCGGGAGGCGGGTGCGCTCGTTCTCGGTAAATCGGTTACTACGGAGTTTGCGTGCTTTAAGCCGGGGCCAACGCGCAATCCCCGGGATCTGGGTTTTACGCCCGGTGGATCGAGTAGCGGTTCGGCTGCGGCAGTGGCGGCCGGGTATTGTCCACTGGCACTCGGCTCGCAGACGATTGGTTCGGTTATCAGACCGGCCGCGTTTTGTGGGATTGTCGGTTTTAAGCCGAGTTATGGGCGTATTGATATTTCCGGATTTGTTCACTGTTCTCCGTCAGTCGATACGATTGGGATGTTCGCGCAGGATGTTGCGGGTATGGAGATGGCAGCCGCTGTTTTGTGTGGCAGATGGCACGCTTCTGTTACGCGGTCGGAAAAGCCGACGTTGGGAATACCTTTAGGTCCATATTTGGATCAGACAGAACCACAGGCGCGGGCGGATTTCGACGCGCAGGTACAGGCTCTGAGAGAGGCCGGGTACAATGTCGTGGAGGTGCAGATGTTCGACGATATTGACGATATCGATGACCGGCATCGCAATATGATGAAGGGGGAGATGGCAGAGGTTCACGCGCCGTGGTTCGACAAATACGCTTCGACTTACGATGCTGGTACGCGCGCGCTGGTTGAGGAGGGGCGTGCGCTTTCGCAATCCGAGATCGATGCGGGTCGAATGGGGCGCATACAGTTGCGCGAAGAGGTCGAGTCTTTGATGAAGATGGAGGGGATTGATCTCCTTGCCTGTCCGTCGGCGACGGGCGCGGCTCTGAAAGGGCTGGCGAGTACGGGCGATCCTTGCATGAATTTGCCATGGACCCATACGGGGATGCCTGTGCTATCTCTGCCTGCGGGGAGAGCGTCTGATTCGGGTATGCCGCTGGGGATTCAGTTTATCGCTCCGTTTCACTGCGATGAGGAGTTGCTCGCCTGGGCGGCACATTTGGAGCGGGATCTTCTCAGTACTTTTGCATTTTAGTCAAAGGAGCAAAAAATGAAAGCAGCTATTCTCCACAAACCTCACACCCGTGTTTCTGTTGAAGATGTGGATATCGAATCTCCTCATGAGGGAGAAGTGCTTCTCGACATTGTCGGCGCGGGCGTTTGTCACAGCGATTATCACTATGTGGATGGGCATATCAGGCCTCGCGCACTTCCTTGGGTTATGGGGCATGAGGGCGCGGGTGTGGTCCGAGAGGTTGGTCCTGGCGTGACCAGTGTTCAGGTTGGGGATAAGATTGTTCTCTCTCTCGATGCGATGTGCGGCTATTGCCGGAATTGCAGCGAGGGCAGCCCGGCGCTTTGTGAAACCCATCAAGGGGGGTTGCCGAGTCGCATTTCCAAAAATGGGACGATTTATCACCACGGGCGGCCCACATATACCGAGCAGTCGGTTGTTTTGGCGGATGCGTGTGTGAAGGTGCCGGATGATACAGATCTTCGGATAGCGTGTCTGATCAGTTGCGGGGTGATTACGGGTATCGGCGCTGTGGTGAATCGCGCAAAGGTCGAAGCGGGCGCGACAATGGCTGTGTTCGGCTGTGGGGGCGTTGGTCTCAATGTTATTCAGGGCGGGGTTCTCGCTTCGGCTGGGAAGATTATTGCGGTGGATAGGGTGCCGTACAAGCTGGAGTTGGCGGAACAGTTTGGGGCGACACATTTCGTAAATGCAGATAGGGAAGATTCCGTTCAGAGGATTATGGAGATTACAGGTGGTGGGGCGGATTATGCGTTTGAGGTCGTTGGTTTTCCCGCGCTTGTGAGGCAGGCGTTCGCGTCGGTTCGGATGACTGGTACTGCAATTGTGGTGGGGGTGCAGCCAACCGGGCAGGATATATCCGTCGATGGCGCAGATCTTTTGCGCGACCGCGCTATTATGGGTTCGTGGCACGGTGCTGCCCGCGCCCGCGTCGATTTTTTGTGGATTCTGGATCTCTATCGGCAGGGGAAGATTAAATTGGATGAGTTGATATCGCGCTTCCGCCCGCTGGATGAGATCAATGAGGCGTTCGAAGATATGGTTCAGGGGAAAGTGGCGCGCACGGTGCTGGTATTTGATTGAGATGGTTTGTTGGTCTCGCGGTGCAGGAGTGACGAGCGATGGGTGTCATTGCGGCATGTTTTTAGCCGCAATCCAGTTTTTTTAAAAAAAGTATCAGCGAATTTTTTATTACCACTAATGGAATCAATCCAGGTCAGATGTTTTTTAATAAGGAGTCTAAATGAATCAGATTACTGCACGTGTACCCGATGGACTCGTCAAGGCACTGGATGCGGTCGCCGTGGAACTAAAGCAAAGCCGCGCCGCTATTGTTCGCCAGGCGTTGGAACAATATCTGGAGGATTTTGATGACTTCACAGTAGCTACGAAACGGCTTCAAGATCCCGCTGATCCGGTACTGGACTGGAAACAGGTCAGACTGAGTTAAAGGACTGAAAAATGGCTGTAAAAAAATCCCAACTCTATTCATCACTCTGGCAAAGCTGCGACGAGTTGCGCGGTGGTATGGACGCTTCGCAGTACAAGGATTACGTCCTGACGCTGCTGTTCATGAAATATATTTCGGACAGGTACGCAAGCGAACCAGACGCGCTCATTGAAGTGCCCGCTGAGGGTAGTTTTGCCGATATGGTGAAGCTGAAGGGCGACAAGGAGATAGGCGATAAGATTAACAAGATTATCAGCCGCCTCGCCGAGGCGAACGACCTCCAGGGCGTCATTGATCAGGCTGATTTTAATGATGAAAGCAAGCTCGGTGCAGGTAAGGAGATGCAGGATCGGCTGTCGAAGTTGGTTGCCATATTCGAAGGTCTTGATCTTCGCGGTAATAGAGCCGAGGGCGATGATCTGCTGGGCGATGCTTACGAGTACCTGATGATGCATTTCGCCACCGAGTCCGGTAAGAGTAAGGGACAGTTTTACACGCCATCTGAGGTGTCGCGCATTATGGCGAAGGTGGTCGGCATTGGGACAGATACTCGCCAGGACGAGACGATTTACGATCCGACCTGCGGCTCTGGCTCGTTGCTGCTCAAGGCCGCGGATGAGACACCAAAGGGCATCACGATCTATGGGCAGGAGATGGACAATGCTACATGGTCGCTCGCGCGAATGAATATGATCCTGCACGGCCATGAGACAGCTGAGTTGCATAGAGGCAACTCGCTGGCCTCTCCGTATTTTAAGGATCCTTATGATAAGCTCAAGACCTTCGATTTTGCCGTTGCCAATCCGCCTTTTTCCGCCAAGGCATGGTCCAGTGGCCTCAATCCAGAGCACGACGAGTACGGGCGCTTTGCTTACGGTATCCCCCCGGCAAAGAATGGCGACTACGCCTTTCTTCTGCACCTTATTACGTCGCTCAAGAGCAAGGGCAAGGGCGCGATCATTCTGCCGCACGGCGTGTTGTTTCGCGGCAATAGGGAGGCGGACATCCGCAAAAATCTCATCCAGCGCGGTCTTATTAAGGGCATTATCGGCCTGCCAGCCAATTTGTTCTACGGCACTGGTATTCCTGCGTGCATCCTGGTCATTGACAAGGAGAATGCACATGCCCGCACGGGTATCTTTATGATTGATGCGAGTAAGGGGTTCCTCAAGGATGGCAATAAGAACCGCTTGCGCGCGCAGGATATACACCGGATTGTTGATGTGTTCAATAAGCAAATTGAGTTGCCGCGCTACTCTCGCATGGTGCCGGTGGCAGAGATTGCCAGTCCTGCTAATGACTACAATCTCAATATCCCGCGTTATATTGATTCCAGCGACCCGGAAGATTTGCACGATCTGGACGCGCATCTACACGGCGGCATCCCGAACCGCGATCTGGACGCGCTCGGTGATTATTGGGAGGTTTTTCCTTCATTGCGTCAGGCGTTATTTGTCGGCAATGGTCGCGCGGGCTATAGCGAAGCCCGGGTTGATACGCCGCAGGTGAAGGATGCTATTCTCGACCACGACGAGTTCAAGTGCTACATGAAGCAGGTTTCGGATGTTCTGGATGGTTGGCGGGAGACCCACGAGCCGCTCCTCAAGGGGCTTGAGAAGGGTACTAACCCCAGGGATATTATCCATACCTTGTCGGAAGATCTGCTTGCGCGTTTTGTCGATCTGCCGTTGCTTGACCCTTATGATATTTACCAGCGGTTGATGGACTATTGGGACGAGGTTATGCAGGACGATGTGTATCTCATTGCCGACGACGGGTGGGCCGAAGCCGCCAAGCCGCGTGGGATTATTGAGGATAAGGAAAAGAAGATCAAAGAGACGCCGGATTTGACCATCAAGCGGAATAAATACAAAATGGATCTGATTCCTCCGGGGTTGATTGTCGCGCGCTACTTTGCTGCAGATCGGGCTACGATTGAGGCCCTACAAGCCGATCAAGAGACTGCGACACGCGAGTTGGAAGAATTTGTCGAAGAGCACACGGGCGAGGATGGTTTGCTGCAGGACGCCGCCAATGACAAAGGCAAGGTTACCAAGACCGGGGTGACAACGCGGCTTAAGATCATCCGGGACGAATCGGATAGTGACGAAGAACGGGATGCTCTCACGCGCTGCCTGGGTCTGATTGGAGTTGAGTCCAGGGCAAGCAAGGTCGTGCGGGATAGTCAGTCCTCGTTGGATCAAAGGGTGCTGTCTCGGTACGCAATGCTCACCGAGACGAAGATCAAGACGCTGGTGGTTGAGGATAAGTGGTTCGCAAGCATCTATGCCGATATTCAGGAAGAGGTGCAGCGGCTTACGCAGAAGCTCACCGGGCGTATCAAGGAATTGGATGAGCGCTATGCCCGGCCACTTCCAGAGTTGGAGCGAGAGGTAGATGTTTTCAGCGCGAAGGTCGAGGGACATTTGAAGAAGATGGGGATAGCACTATAAATAAAGCGAAGGAGCAATAACATGTCTGTATCGAATACGATAAATCTTCCAACGGTTCAATTTGGACAATATCAGATCAGTCGTCTTATCATGGGCGACAATCCGATCTATGGATATGCACATTTTAATCAGTTACTCTCGGAGCATCAGAAAGAAGCCAACACATCCGATCAGGTTATGGCGACCTTGCGACGCGCAGAAGAGGTGGGTGTTAATGCCTGGCAAAATACGCTTACCGAACGCTCGGCTGCTGATCTTCAGCGATACCGCGATGAAGGGGGTGCGATTCATTATTTCTGTCTCAGCAGAGGTGGGCACTGGTATGACGATCCTTCGCTGATCGACGAAGCCGCCAAACACAATCCCATTGGCATGGCACCTCACGGAAGCGGTGTTGGTGGACGATGCTTTCAAGAGAATCGCCTGGATCATCTTCGAGATATTCTCAAGCGCATTCGCAATACAGGTGTTATGGTTGGGTTGTCGGTACACAATCCCCGTATTATTGAGATTGCCGAGGAAGAAGACTGGGATATTGATTACTACATGACCGCGTTGTATTATTTGCAGGGGGCACGCGAAGATTTTGAACAAAAATTTGGTTATCAACCCCTGGGTGAAATCTATCTCCGCGAACATCGCGATCGCATGTGTCGAATTATTCGCAGTACTGATAAGCCGTGCATCGCTTTCAAAGTCCTCGCGGCTGGACGCGCTATTAACTCCAAAAACCAGATCCGCGAAGAATTTGCCTTTACCCTCAACAATATCAAACCCAGTGATGTTCTTCTGGTGGGGATGTATCAAAAATTCAACGACCAACTCGGCGAAAATGCTGCGATGATAGCTGAGTTGTGTCAGGGATAGCGGCAATACATCAAGGGAAAAACGAGGGCCAATTGAAATGGATAGGGCTGATAGTAGATTGCGGATCGGTGCGATGGAACTTTGTGAACGGTTACTTACGATTGTACCTTAGCCAGTGGTTCAATTTTGGGGCTACTAAAATCCTGATATAAGGAATCTCAAATTGGTAGGTATAGTGAGCAGAGCGGTGATGCGACTTTTAAAAAAACTTGATAATTGGGTGCGCGATGGATTTCACTGCTTCCTTGGTTTTCTTGAAGACCGGCTCGCACCGCTTACCTTTGTAGTTCTTATAGCCGTGCTCATTCTTTCTATCCTGTCTTGGAATTCGTGGAGTAATGGGGAATCCCGTGGTACAGCCATTCGGAACCTAGTTCTGGTCATGGGCGCGATAGTCGCTTTACCCCTTGCTATTTGGCGCAGTAAGGTTGCCGAACGACAAGTTGAAACAGCACAGCTTGGACTGCTGAACGAGCGGTATCAGAAGAGTGCAGAAATGCTTGGCAACTGCGACATGCAGTCGGTTCGTCTTGGGGGTATCTACGCTCTTGATCGCCTCGCGGTAGAGCGTTCGAACGATTACTATATTCAAATCATGAAGCTGTTTGGCGCGTTTGTAGTTGATCAGACTGGGAGTGAGGTGCTAGGAGAAACTGTTGCGGAGGGGAAGTGTGAGAGGAACGAAGAGCAGCGAGTCCAACAACGAGCGGAGCCTGTATTGGCGCAAGATGTACAGGAGGTCATGAGGTTAATCGCGGAGCGGGACGAAGAGCGAATCGCTCTCGAGTGCAAAGAAGAACAGAGGTTGAATCTGTCCTACGCCTCTATAGTGGGTTTCACGCTGAGGAAGGCAAATTTTTCTAACATTGATTTCACTAAGGCGAACTTGTCCCGTATTCGGGTCTGGGATGCCCGTTTCACTGGAACTATTATGCCTGGGGCTAATTTGGCGGGTGCGGACCTGCTTAGGGCAGATCTACGGGATGTGGATATGAGGCGCGTGAATTTGACCGGTGCTTCTCTAATCGGAGCGGATCTGCGTAATGCCAATCTGGGGCTTGTTGATCTGGCTAGTGAGAAATTGTGGGGCATGAGACTGTTCCCTACCAATCTGACCAGAACGCGGCTTTACGGTGCGGACCTGCGCGGCGCAGAGCTGGGTAGGGCAAACCTAACCGATGCAAAGCTAAAGGGCGCAAAGCTGGCAGAAACTAATTTGTCTGGTGTAAATCTAACGGGTGCTGAATTAACAGATTGTGAAGGTCTTACTCAGGAGCAAATTAATAAAGCAAAAGCGATTTCCGCCAATCCACCGGATCTAAGCGGTACTATTGATGCCAATACCGGAAAACCCCTCGTCTGGCGCAGTAAGACCACACGGGCCTGACCCATTGGCATTATCATGCAAGTTCTACGAGTGCAGCAAGGACGACACTTCAATATGAGGCATTGGTGACAGCGGGGTAGCCTCTGATGTTTTTTGTATCCAACAATACGTGTCAAAATATCAATTCTATCTACCATTGAAACTATAACTCGTAACCCAACTTGAAAGTATACATAGAGAGGCGGATTATTGGAGATGCAGACGTGATGAATAAGATACAAGAGACAACGGGCAAAGTCTTTGGAGCCGGAAGCCGTGCGCTATCGGAAGATGTGCCAGTGGGTTACAAGCTGACTGAGGTAGGGATGATTCCGGAAGAGTGGAAAGTAGATAGAATCGACCAACATACATCCATCAAGACTGGCTCGAAGAATACACAGGACAAGCAGGAGGACGGTGACTATCCATTCTTTGTACGATCTCAGGAAGTCGAACGTATCGGTTCCTATTCGTACGATGGCGAAGCCGTGTTGACTGCGGGTGATGGAGTCGGAACAGGAAAGGTGTTCCACTACATCCAAGGCCGATTCGACGTACACCAACGGGTTTACCGGATTACCGATTTCTCTGATTGGCTCAATGGCCGCTACTTCTTCTATCAATTCAGTGCAGAGTTCTATAATCGCATCATGTCCATGACAGCGAAGTCATCCGTCGACTCCGTTCGACTGGAGATGATCGCTGGCATGCAGATTCCATTGCCTCCTCCAATTGAACAACGCGTCATCGCCGAGGCGTTGTCGGATGTGGATGGATTGCTCGGCGCGTTGGAGGAACTGATCTCCAAAAAGCGTGCGGTCAAGCAGGCCACTATGCAGCAACTCCTCACCGGCAAAACCCGCCTGCCGGGGTTCAGTGGGGAGTGGGAGACGAAGCAATTGCGAGATATAGCCGAACTTCATCGCCAGAATGTGGTGCCAGCGATATTTGGCAATATGTTGTTCATGCACTTCAGTCTGCCAGCATATGATGAGGATCGGTACCCAGTTATAGAACTCGGCAGCAGAATTGGCAGTAACAAATTTCAGGTACCAGATAATGCTGTTCTCGTGTCCAAGCTCAATCCACGTATTCCGAGAGTTTGGGCACCTACATCCATTGGTTCTAACGCAGTTGCTTCTACCGAGTTTATGGTACTTACTCCAAGAGAGAGTATCTCACGCAGTTTTTTGTATATTTTATGTTCATCACCGGGATTCTGCGAGCAAATGGAGTTGTTAGCTACTGGTACCACAGGTAGTCATCAGAGAATTAGTCCTCCTGAAGTAATGAAAATTAACGTCTAGTTACCGATGGATTCAGATGAACAGGATGCCATTGCCACCGTCCTCTCCGACATGGATGCCGAGATTGCCGCGCTGGAGCGACGCAGGGACAAGGCCCGTGTCATCAAGCAGGGCATGATGCAGCAACTTCTTACTGGCCGGGTACGCCTAGTCAAACCTAAGACGAGCACAGAGGAATCGGAAGTGGCAAGTCCCTCTGGAAGGAAGCACAACTGGCAGTTCAACGAAGCGGTCGTGATTTCAGTGTTAGCCAAGCATTTCGGCAACGAACAGTATCCTCTGGGCCGAATGCGTTATACCAAGCTCTCGTACCTGCTTCATCGGCACGAAGATGGCCACACTGAGGGATATCTAAAAAAGGCGGCTGGTCCGTACAATCCGCATACCAGGTACGGTGGGCCAGAGAAAATCGCCCTTCAAAAGGACTATGTGCGCCAACACAGAAGCGGCAAAGGGCAAGGGTTTGTCGCAAGTACTAATGTTGACGAAGCAGAGGTTTACTTTGATAGATGGTATGGAAGTGAATTACTCCAATGGTTGGAACAGTTTCGATACAAGAAGAACAACGATCTGGAACTATTGACGACTGTGGATATGGCGGTTGCAGAATTGTATGAGGCTGAGGAAAAGATTTCTGTTGAGAATGTAAAGAAAGTCATTCGCAGCCATCCGGAATGGGAGCCAAAGCTCGACCGTCCCATCTTCTCGGACGCCAGCCTCGCCCGAGCAATCGAGAGTTGTCAGAAGTTGTTCGATTATTAACGAGAGATGATCATCTATGGCTCGTATAAAACAGCCTTTTGACGAATATCGCCACGGAAGTCTGGTCGTGGAAGAGCTTTCTGCGCATTGCGTTGAGGTCTTCTTCATTCCGTCGCCGGAGAAATTGGAACAATCTGAGTTGAATCCGAACACGGAAGCCAAGCACCGCGTCAGACTGCTCAAGATTGACGGTTGGAATCAATGTATAACGCTTTTCCCGATCAAAACAATCGGCGGTCGAGATGATTTCCTGCAACCAAAATATAACCAGATCAGAAGCATCATGCTTGTAAACGACAATTTGATCTTTTGCCCCACCTGCGATAGTGACGCGTTTTCAGACTCAGATGGAGTCTTTCTGTGTCCCCGATTCGATTCTAACGAACTGCAAGAGAAAGATCTGAAAAATATCGACTTTAAGCTTGTACCTTCAACACAGACAGAAGTCATGAGGGTGCTGGAAGGATTGCCACCTGCCTTTACTAAGGACTACGATTACGGATTGGGACTGGCACAACCCTATAGGTTCATTGTCAACGCAGTAGAAGAACTCTCTGATTGTACCGAGATCGTGATCTCAAAAGAACATGAAATCGGAATCAATCGTGATGAAAAGAGTTTCTATATTTCGTTCGATGACTTTGAGATGGCTCGAAAGACTCTAAACAATATCACCAATCTGAGTCGAAAGGCTGCAGAGTCCGTCAAGGAAGGAGAAGTCTATAATTTTTTTGCAGAAAAGATCGGACAACCAGAAATTCCCATAACGTTTGGACGACATCCGTTGCGAAAACTACTTACGTCCGTGGCTCAGGGCGAAGAGCCACTGTCAGATGGTGAACAGGTAGCGGTGCTTGACGTCATGGAGAAGAACATCAAAGTCATTGCCGAGACCCAGCCGGAAAAGCTCGTGAAGCTTCAAAGCGATATCGAACTCGCTACGCTCGATAACTTGATCGTGCGCTATGAGGAAATGATCAATCAAAATCTTCTCGAAAGCGATTGGCAAAGGTTTTTGAACGAAAATCCATTCATCCTGAGTTTGGCTTTCGGTTATCCAATTATCAAAGTCCAGGATCAAGCTTCGATTGGTGGACGGAAGATTTCGGGATCGGGCGAAAAGATTGCCGATTTTTTAGTGAAGAACAGCATGACCAATAATACTGCGATTATCGAAATTAAGAAGCCCCAGACGGAACTCTTCAATAAAAAGCCCTTTCGCTCTGGCGTTTACACACCGTCATCCGATCTTTCTGGATCGATTAGCCAGGTGCTTGATCAGAAGTATCTATTTGAGCGCGAAATTGCACAAATCAAGGTAAATAGTAAAATATATGACATCGAAACATATTCCGTTCATTGCTGCCTAATCATCGGGAAAATGCCATCCGACGAAGATCAGCAGAAATCATTCGAGCTTTGTCGCAGAAATTCTAAGGATGTCGAAATCGTTACATTCGACGAACTTTTGAAGAAATTGAAAGAGCTTTCGGCCTTCTTGAATCCCGAAAAGACAGAATTGCCCATTCAGGATGCATCAATTGACCTGCCCTTTTAATTACGACGGTAGCGATACCGATGAGGTTCAGAAGGGACGCGGTGGGTGCTATCCGATGAGGTGTGTTGAATGAGCAGTTGCCATTCCACTGAGTTAAATTTGTTGGTATTGTGTATTTATCTTGATCTTTTCCTTTGCGACAGCAGTTCAATTGGACAGATGAAGGTGCGATTGACTACGTTTCACGCTTCAGGAAGCAGCAAATCGAGGTCTTTTTAACGCTTAATATCATTAGCGCTATAGGGGTGCAAGTAGGGGTGCAAGTAGGGGTGCAAGTAGGGGTGCAAGTAGGGGTGCAAGTAGGGGTGCAAGCTGGGGTGCAAGATAGGTACGGGAAGCGGAAGATGACAACTTCGCAGGGCAAGTCACAGGGCAAGTCGTGAGGCAGTTAGAGTCATGGCCCAGCCCGGGGGCCAAGTAGGGGGCCAAGTAGGGGGCCAAGATAGGGGTTGGGGATCGAAAGACGACAACCTCATAGGACAAGTCACAGGACAAGTTACGAGGCAAGTTGTAAGGCAGTCCGAGGTCCTAAAAGAGAAGAAGGCGACATGAGCGAGAGCCAGAACATCGAATGGAAAGAGACGTGGCGGGACGAATACCTGAAATGGGTCTGCGGCTTCGCCAACGCTCAGGGCGGCGTACTGGAAATTGGCAAGAATGACCAGGGTGAGGTGGTCGGAGTGAAGAACATTCTCCGACTGCTTGAAGAGATCCCCAATAAGGCTCAGTCATTGCTCGGCATCGTGGTTGACGTGAACCTGAAGTCGGAAGATGGCGGGGAATATCTGGAAATCGCGGTTGATCCCTACCCGAATCCAATTAGCTATAAGGGCGAATTCCACTATCGAAGTGGCAGCACCAAGCAGGTGCTCAGAGGCGCGGCACTTAGCCGCTTCCTGTTGCAGAAATATGGACGAACATGGGACGATGTGCCTCTGCCGGGCGTCGGTCTCAAGGATCTGGACAGTCGTATCTTTGATGAGTTTCGCCAGCGGGGTGCTGACAGCGAACGCTTGCCACGGGACATCCTGGACGAATCCGATGAGGGCGTAATCGAAAGGCTTCAGTTGCGAGAGACGGATTTCCTAAAGCGCGCCGCGGTAATGCTCTTTCATCCAGCACCGGACCGGTTCGTGATGGAAGCCTATGTGAAGATCGGCTATTTTCGCGGTTCGGAACTGCTATATCAGGATATTGTCGAAGGCGATCTATTTACTCAGGTCAATCGGACAATGGACTTGCTGTACACAAAATATACGAGGGCATTGATTTCCTACGACGGCGTTTACCGCGTGGAGACCTTTCCGGTACCGCGCGAAGCTATGCGCGAAGCGGTAATCAACGCCATCATTCACCGCGACTACGCCAGCCCCACCACGATTCAGATTCGCGTGTACGATGACCGGATCACAATCTGGAATGCGGTGCAGTTGCCGCCTGAATGGGATGCTGACCGACTTGCCGGGGAACTTTCATCAAAGCCGTACAACCCGCGAATCGCCTACGCCTTCTTCCGCGCAGGAATGATCGAAGCCTGGGGGCGGGGCATCCGGCGGATCGCGGAAATGTGCAAAGAGGCTGGCAACCCCGCACCAGAGTGGAAGTTACAATATAGCGGCGACGGTTTGTGGTTGAGGTTCCCGTTTTCTGCCGCGTACCAAGCAGCCGATAGTGCCACTACCCCAAAAACTAGCCAAGAACAAGAGAAAACTAGGGAGAAAACTAGGGAGAAAACTAGGGAGAAAACTAGGGAGAAAACTAGGGAGAAAATTTTGACCCTGATCGCCGCCAACCCCTCAATCACCACAGCGGAACTGGCGGACCAACTCGAAATCACGGCAAAGGGAATCGAGTGGCAGATCAGTAAGCTGAAAAAAATGGGCGTCCTTGAACGGATCGGGCCCGCCAGGGGAGGCCATTGGAAAGTAGTGGAGACGAAGGATGAGTAAGGTCGGACAACGGGAGATTCGCACGCAGAAGCGCGTGATTGCGTTTTTTAAGGACGCGCTGGGCTATACCTATCTCGGCAACTGGCAGGACCGCGATAATAACCGCAATATTGAGAGGGAATTGGTTATTGACTGGTTCGAAGGTCAGGGGCATAGCAGGAAGATCATCGACAAGGTGCTGTTTGATCTGGGTAAGGCGGCTGCACTTGGAGGGAGTAAGACGCTCTACGATGTCAACCGCGAGGTCTATGGTTTGTTGCGCTATGGTGTGAAGGTGCAGCCGGATGTGGGCGAGCATACCGATACGGTCTGGCTGATTGACTGGAAAAATCCGGGCAATAATGACTTCGCCATTGCCGAGGAAGTGACTGTTACCGCAGAGAATACCAGGCGACCGGACATTGTGCTCTACGTCAATGGTATTGCGCTGGGTGTGTTGGAACTGAAGCGCTCTACGGTCTCGGTAACTGAAGGTATTCGCCAGAATCTCGACAGCCAGAAAAAGGCGTTTATTCGTCCGTTTTATACTACGGTGCAACTCGTGATGGCGGGGAATGAAACCGAGGGACTGCGCTATAGCGTGATTGAGACACCGGAGAAGTACTGGTTGCGCTGGAAGGAAGCTGAGGCGCTCTCGGATGCTGGCGATAATCCGCTGCTGCGGGAACTGGGCCAACTTTGCGGCAAGGAGCGGTTGCTCGAGATCATCCACGACTTCATTGTTTTTGATGCGGGGATCAAGAAGACCTGCCGCCACAATCAGTATTTTGGCGTGCGAGCAGCTCAGGAACATGTGAAACGACGCGAGGGTGGCATTATCTGGCACACTCAAGGCAGTGGTAAGAGCCTGGTCATGGTCTGGCTGGCGAAGTGGATTCGCGAAAATATTACTAATTCGCGGGTGCTAATCATCACCGATCGCACGGAACTGGACGAACAGATCGAAAAGGTTTTCAAAGGCGTTAGTGAAGATATTTATCGTACGAGTAGCGGCGCTGATCTGGTGCATGTGCTCAATGCTGGCGACGAGTGGTTGATCTGTTCATTGATCCAAAAGTTCGGCGCGTCGGAGGAAGGTGATATTGACGCATTTGTCGAGGATATTCGCCGCCACCTGCCTAAAGGATTTCGTGCAAAGGGTGAGATATTTGTCTTTATAGATGAGTGTCACCGCACCCAGTCCGGAAAACTCCACGAGGCAATGAAGACTGTGTTGCCGGGCGCAATGCTGATCGGCTTTACCGGGACGCCGCTGCTCAAAGCCGATAAGAGGCGGAGTATCGAGACTTTTGGACCGTACATTCATACCTACAAGTACGACGAGGCTGTGAGTGATAACGTGGTGCTGGACCTGCGTTACGAGGCGCGCGATATTGACCAGAATATTACCTCGCAGGACAGGATTGATCAGTGGTTTGAGCTTAAAACCAGAGGACTGACCAACGGGGCGAAGGCACAGCTCAAGCAGCGGTGGGGCACGATGAGGCAGGTGCTGAGTTCACAGGACCGGCTGCAGAAGATCGTCGCAGACATTCTGCTCGATATGGAAACGCGCGACCGGCTGCAAAGTGGCCATGGCAATGCGATGCTCGTATCCGGCAGCATCTATTCGGCCTGTCGCTTTTTTGAGATGTTTCAGCAGACTGATTTGGCGGATAAATGCGCCATCGTGACCTCTTATAGACCGGCTCCGTCGGATATCAAGGGGGGAAGAGGCAGGTGAGGGGCTTACCGAGAAATTGCGCCAGTTCGATATTTACCGAAAGATGCTCGCGGCGCACTTCAACGAGCCGGAAGATACGGCGATGAACAAGGTTGGGCAGTTTGAACGGGAGGTGAAGAAGCGCTTTGTCGATGAGCCGGGACGGATGAAGCTTTTGATCGTGGTCGATAAGTTACTGACTGGCTTCGATGCTCCGCCAGCGACCTATCTTTACATCGACAAGCAGATGCAAGATCACGGTCTGTTCCAGGCAATATGCCGCGTCAATCGCCTGGACGGTGAGGATAAGGAATACGGCTACATTATCGACTACAAGGATCTGTTCCGGTCCTTGGAGAGATCAATCCGTGACTACACTGGCGAGGCTTTTGAAGGTTATGACGACGAGGACGTGAGGGGTTTGTTAAAAGATCGGCTTCAGCAGGGTCGGGAGCGGCTGGAGGAGACACGCGAGGCGGTCAAGGCACTGTGCGAGCCGGTAGAGCCGCCGCGCGATACAGCGGCTTATTTGCGCTTTTTCTGCACTGCTGACGACGATGGGCAACTTAGCGATAAAGAACCCAGGCGCATAGCTCTCTACAAGTTGGCTTCAGCGTTCCTGCGGGCTTATGCCAATATAGCCAATGAGATGCGTGAGGCTGGCTACTCCGACGATGAGGCGCGTGAGATTAAGGCCGAAGTGGGGCATTACGAAAAGGTGCGCGAGGAGGTCAAGCTCGCTAGCGGCGACTATATCAATCTGAAAATGTACGAACCGGCGATGCGGCACTTGCTCGATACGTACATCCGCGCAGAGGAGAGTGAGGAGCTTTCGACATTTGACGATCTGACGCTTGTGGAACTAATTGTCGAGCGCGGCGATGCAGCGGTTGATGCGCTGCCCGAGGGCATACGAAAGAATCCCGAAGCGGTAGCTGAAACGATTGTGAACAATGTGCGGCGACTCATTATCGACGAGATGGCGGTCAACCCCAGGTACTACGAGAAGATGTCGGAGTTGCTGGATGCTCTGATCCTGCAGCGCAAGCAAGAGGCAATAGACTACAAGGATTACTTGTCCCGGATCGTCGCGTTGACTGAGAGGATCAGCAATCCGCAGACACAGTCTTCCTATCCTACCAGCATCGACAGTGCCGCATTGCGGGCACTTTTCGACAACTTGCAGGTGCGAGGTCCAACGCTATCCTACGACGCCGAGCCACTTGTGGAGACCAAAGCGGCGAAGGCACTTGCCATAGATCGCGCCATTCGCAGTGTGAAGAAGGCAGACTGGCGAGGAAACAGATTCAAGGAACGCGAGGTCCGCAACGCAATCAGGTCAGCACTCGGCGACGAAAACCTCGCTGAGCAGATCTTCGCGATTGTGAAGAATCGACAGGACTACTGAGGTGGAAGGCCATCGCATCGACATAGCAGGGATACCGGTAGAGGTTGTCCGCAAGGACATCAAGAATCTCCATGTGGGCGTGTACCCACCCGGCGGTCGGGTGCGGGTGGCCGCTCCGATGCGCCTCGATGATGATGCCATAAGGCTGGCTGTTATTTCGCGCATGGGATGGATTCGGCGGAAACAGGCGGAATTTGAGGATCAGGATCGCCAATCCCAGCGAGAGTTTGTGACTGGGGAGAGCCATTACTTTGGGGGGCGACGCTATCGGCTCAAGGTGATTGAGTGCGATGGTCGCCCGGCTGTTCATTTGCTTAACAACACGACACTGGCGTTACGCATTCGTCCGGGGGATAATCGAGACGCCAGGGAAGCGGTACTTCATCGCTGGTATCGCCGCCATCTCCGCGACCAATTGCCTCCACTCCTCGCCAAATGGGAAGAAAAAATAGGTGTGAAGGTTGCCGAGGTTCGTATCAAAAAGATGAAGACCCGCTGGGGCTCATGCAATGTGGAAGATAGGCGCATCTGGGTAAATCTGGAACTTGTCAAAAAGCCGACTATGTGTTTGGCGTACATCCTTGTACACGAGATGGTACATTTGATTGAGCCGAGCCATAACGATCGGTTTCGGGATTTGATGGATACGTTCATGCCTCAGTGGCACTTGCATCGAGACGCGCTCAACCACGCGCCGCTCGCTCATGAAGACTGGCGTTATTGAACTATAGAGGATCGAAATAAGTCAGATCAGCGCCGTGATTTTCCATCGCGAGCACCGAGTCTCCTTTCAGGCGTACTTTGATATCCCGCGTGCGGTGTTTCAAAACGATTTCGCGCTCGGTGAGAGGGAAGCGTATTTCGATGGGGATGTTGATCTGGGGTTCGGAGATTAAGAGATAGCCATTGGAGCAAGTGAGGCGGTCAGCGATGGCGATATGGGATGGATCGACCCAGGTTGGGATGCGGACATACAGAGGTCCGGGGGATTTGACGGTGATTCTCAGGCAGTCATTTGTGTAGGGTGACTCGACTTTGATATGATCGGTTTCGAGATCGAAATGGAGATTCACCCGGTGGATCGAAGATTCGGTGCGTACGGCTTCTCGGAGGACTTCGCAGAGTGAGCCGACACCTCCACCTACGATGTCTGTATTAAAGCTGATCCGCTCGGAGCCGAGTGGTGCGTGACCATAAGGCGCCGGGAAGCCAAAGCCGCCGAGATGCCGGTCTGCAACCTGGTGAAGCCCGTCTATGTTATTGGGATTCGGCGGATCTTCGATGAAACTGTTGTCGCGCAATTGCGAAGGCAGAATGTGACATCGCGTGATGCGCTCGGCGTCTTCGAAGTATTCAGTATATCCCTTTCGTCCCAGAATCAGGGCTGTTTCGACAATATCGCCCGTGTTGTTGATCTCTCCGCGATCGGGACTCGCATCATCTGCACTATTCTCAATTACCCATCCAATTTCATCGCGGATTTCCCATAGCCCATTGTCGTAAAATGCCTTGACCCGATTGAGCAATTGCGCGTCATCGAGAAGGTCTGCGAGTTGTGCGAGCGAAGACATGACGCATGTTGTCGAATGGGTATGCGATCCGAAGCTCTCGCGGTCGTAAGCACCCGATTCGAGGAAAAATTCACGGGTCGTTTTTTCCTTCAGGATTACGGCAAGTTCGAGCGCAGGTCCGTAGCCCGTGGCGCGGTAGTATTTGACCAGGGGACCGATTGATCGCGCAATGCCTGTGATAAAGGTATTTTCGCGCACTTCTATGCCGTATTCATTTTCAAGGCGATAGGAGTCCCAACCCGAATCTGGGGCGAATAGCTCGAATATGTCTCGGATGCTGTTTTCGGCGATCTCTCGCGCGCGATCGGAATTTCTGTACTTGACCAGCGAGTACAGGGCGTGGAAGCCTTCGCGCACATTGTGGGTCGTGAAACTGTTGGCCGGCCCATTGATCTCCGTGCGGTTGAGGGGTAGCACGACCGGGCCACTGTAGGAGAAGAACGCCGCGTTGGCGTGTTTTTTAATTGCATCGGGATCTACAGATATGCCGCCCACGTCTTCGGCGTTGAGCAATGCGTTGAGGTGTCGGCCGGGCACGTGCGACTCGGAGTGGACTCCGCTAAACCGCAATTGTGGGTCCGGTCTGACTTCAGAACCAAAGAAGGGTATGTCGTTGTCGTCTGCGTTGAAGACGTTAGACATCATTCGGCAGGCAAGGCGGATTGCGTCGGTGATGTCGGTGGTGTTGATGTTGGAGAGTTTCATTTTATAACCCCCTTTTTTTCCATAAGATAACGGGTAAACTTCCGCTTGACAATGGCCATTAGGCTCCATAAAATTATATTCAGATGAATATGTAATATTTATCGGTTTTCCTTCATAGTTATTTTTCCACACCCCAAAGGAGGTAGAGTATGGAGAACGCTTACAGATCTATTTTTCGCCCACCGGGATTTTGGGTGGCACTGTTGTGTACAGTGTTGCTTGCCTTACCGGTTGGGCTACACGCGCAGACGACAGGTAAAATCGCCGGGCGCGTTACAGATGCCGATACAGGCGAGCCGCTGCCGGGGGCCAATGTCGTGGTGGTGGGTACAAAGATGGGGGCGACGGTCGATGTCAACGGCGAATACTTCATTTTGCGCGTGTCGCCAAGCACATACGAAGTGCGGGCTTCGCTCGTGGGGTATCAGAGCGTTTCCAAGACCGAGGTGGAAGTGCTTCTGGACCGCACTGCGACGGTTGACTTCCAGCTCAAAGAATCGACGGTCGAGTTGGACGCTATTGTGGTGACAGCCGATCTCGATCCGGTTCAGATGGACGTATCGTTTGCACAGCAGGCGATTACGCAGGAGCAACTCGAAACAATTCCCGTTGGTGCGCGTATCCGGGATCAGGTCGCCACACAGGTGGGTTTAGATACCGATGCATGGGGTATTACCATTCGCGGTGAAGACGCCACGACAATCGGTTTCAATATGGACGGCGTGACCGCGGCGGACAATCGCCATCAGCGCGCTTATACATCTTTTTCAAAGACTGCGATCAAGCAGGTTCAGGTGCTCACGGGCGGTTTTAATGCCGAATATGGGAATATCCGTGCCGGGGTTGTGAACTTTGTGACCAAAGAACCCAGCCGGTTTTTTAGTTCGGCAGAAGGAACGTATAATCCCGCTGGCAAGAAGCACTTTGGGCCAAATCTCTACTCAGAAGAAAACTGGTGGGATGTGGGGCGTTTTCAGTCTATGACTACCACCGAAGACCGCAATGGGGACGGCGCGCCGGACTTTATTGGTTGGAATCAGGAACTCGCAAATCGCACAACCGGTGGCAAACAATGGCTGTCTGGCGTGAATGGTCGAGACCCTATTACCACTGTTGAGCAGGCGAAGGGGATATGGGACTGGCAGCATCGGAATTATGACGGAAACGACCCGTATGCCGATGGTCCGTTTAACGCAAATCCAGAAGACCGCGATTCCGATTATTTGTGGGATATCACGGTTGGTGGTCCAATTTTGAAGGACAAGATAGGGTTCACGGCGTCGAGTCGCAAGGAGCGCATGGCCTATCCCTTTGATGTGGGTACGGTTTCTTATCGGGACAATACCACACAGCTCAAGCTGACATTTACCCCCACGGCCACGACCAAATTGAGTGTGCAGTATATCCGGGGGTTCCAGCAGGGGAGTCATCAGGGCAATAATGTGGGCGTGCCACAGCGCACCCAGCAGTCGGTTTTTGAGAACTATTCCCATTCGCGCATGTTTATGCCCTCTGCCGACTATCAGAAAATGCAAGTTGAGCGCAATCACGGGTTGGTCTCCTGGACACATACTTTGTCTTCCAAGGCGTTTTACAATTTGACGGCGCGGTTTGGCGGTGCGGATTGGACAACGCAATGGCATCCGCTAAAACTGTCCAACGCGCCTGCAATGGCCATCCACACAGATGGTACGAGCGAACAGGTTAACGACGAGAACAGCGCCGATGCGGCCAGAGCGCGGGGTGCCGTGGTTCTAAACGAAGCGCCCTTTGGCTGGAATTACAATCCCGGTGGCAATGATATTCTCAATGTTTTCCGACTGCAGGGCGGTGGCGGCAATAGCCGTGCAGGCGATTGGTCAACTATTGATGAACTCGATATTACTGCTGATTTCACCAGCCAGATTACTCCGCATCACCAGATTAAAACCGGCGTTCAGGTGCATCACTACAATCTGCACGAAAACCGGGGTTATGTGCCAGCCGCGGTTCCAGAATACAGCGATCCCATTTTCAGGGATGAGTACGAAGGCCCGCGCACCAGTTCAGAGGGTGATGTGATCTTTCCGTGGACAGGGCGCAATGATTCGGATTTGCCCAACAATGGCGATATCAACGGAGATGGCGTTCTCAATGAATCGGATGTGCCTTCGGGCGGCGCGACGGGGGACCACAATAACTACTTTGTGAAAACCCCGATCTACGGTGGTGTCTTTTTTCAGGACAGGATGGAGTATCGCGATATCGTGGTCAATGCCGGGGCTCGTCTGGATTGGCATCGCCCCGACCTTTACTTCGACCTTCCAAATGAAACCCATGCCCCGTGGTTTGGCAGAGACGCCGAAGCTGTTTATCGCGCGGTGCGCAAAGTGCGTCCGCCAACCACCTGGGCTTTCAGCCCCCGTTTTGGCGCGTCTTATCCGATTACGGATTTGAGCAAAATGTTCATCAACTACGGGCACTTCAACCAGCTTGTAAACACGCGCGACATGTATCGCACGCAGAGCGGTTTGGGGCAGTCGCTGGAGTTTTTGGGCAATCCGTGGATGAAGATGGAGCGCACGATTCAGTATGAAATGGGATATGAACGCAGCTTCCAGGGGCAGTATCTTTTGACGGGGACGGTTTATTTCAAAGATGGCGAGAACGAATCCTGGTCTGCCCCGCGGGTCAGGGGAGCATTTAACACGGGTGCCCCTCGCAACACGCAAAATGCCTTTGTGACTGATGCGCGCGGGCTGGAACTGAAGTTGCAGAAGACGCGGGGCCAGTTCTTTACCGGTTTCTTGTCTTATGATATTCGCCAGGCGCGGGTTCGCAACACATCGTGGCAAGATATCCGCGATGTGAAGACGGTGTCAACGCCTTCGACAACCGTGATTGAGAATAGCCCGAACAATGCCGCGCCGCCATTCAGGGCGAAGCCTCAGATGAAGTTGGGTGGCAATTTCCGAACGCCTCTCGATTACGGTGGCGAACAGAGCATGCTCAAGGGCGGCTGGAATCTCGGTTTCTACTTTGATCGCGAGGCGGGTGAGTGGTTTAACTACAACCCGGGCAATGCAGATGCGTCGTTGATCAATGTGCTCAACGCGCAGTGGATTGATGAATACGCCGCGCACCTGCGCATTTCCAAGATGTTCGACATGCCGGGCTCGCCTATGCTGTTCATAGAGGTTTCCAACCCGCTCAACTTCAAAAATACGCACACTCTGGGCGGCGGCAATCGCAGCGACGTTTTTGGGCTTGCGCCCGAAGACACACCCAGATCAGGCGTGGGAAGCTTCGGCGGTGGCCAGGCCTTTGTATATGCCGGCACAAATACTGGCAATCGCTTCCGCGCGTATATGGAATCGCTGGGCTGGACAGTAGATTCAAATGGCAAATTGCAAGAAGGCAAGCGACCAGGTACCGATGTGGAAGATTTCCCGGATATGCGACGGCCTTCGCTCCTCTTTAGTGACCGGCGAGACATTACGTTTGGTGCCAGGTTTAGTTTCTAATAACCACTCATAGGAGAGAAATGTGATACAAAGACGAATTATAACACTTCTGGTATTCGCGGCATTGCTCATGCCATTGAGCGATGCCAGCGCACAATGGATCGGAAGGATGTGGGGAAACTGGCCCAATATCGACTATTTTGTCATCCTCAGTTCCCCGGGTGGACGGGCGACGGGCTTCACCAATCCCGACGTCAGTACTGCAAACGCGCAAGTGATGGACGGGTTGTGGCAGTTTGCCATAGAAGATTTCAATATTCCTTCCTATTTTGAGCCATTTCAGGGCGACCAGCCCGAGTTGTTGGGCAGGCCATTTACAAAGTTTGTGATTGACCATAAGCAGGACGCGCGGGATTTTACGCGCACGCATTTTGAACTCAGCGATGGCATTACGCCAAAAATTTACCGCAACCAGCCGCCAACTGTTACGCAGGATGGCGTGACTTTGTCGCAGACGCTGTGGACGATTTTTCCCGACCGCCTCGATCAGGTGATCCCAGATCTGACTGCCGATCTGTTGATCCCGCTCGAGGTGGGGTATGCGGGTGGTCTCACAGAGCGGCGCAGGCTCTATGCCTGGCAGAGTCCAGAGCAGGATGATATATTTATCCTGATCCGGAGTTATGGCCGCCCCGATCCGCCCAATGTTCCCGACGCAAGAGTAGGCGCGCGCGGGTCTGCGCCGAGCCCCGAGTCGAGTACGGCCAATCCGGTATTTAAGGATCTTTACATCGGGCACAACGCATACATCCAAAGAGGCGGTGGGCAAGGTCCGGCCGGCGAGGTGCGGGATGAGGGCGCAGTAGAAGTTGGTTCTCGCCACCGCACGGCAAATCTCGGCGCGCTCGGCGAATGGGATGAGCTTTATTTTTACGACGACGAGCAAAAGCTCTTCTATGCGAGAGACGGCGATTCGGCGATCAGCGACGGATATCGCTCTGACGGCGATGATCGCGGTGAACCGGCACCCCAAGAAGGTCACGGGGCTCTCGAACTGGCCAAGGCCGCGCGGATCTCGGCGGGAGAGTTCTTGGAGTCCGAATACAAGGGCAAGGTCTGGCTCTATGTCTCACAAAATCCCACGGCTTTTGAAGATTTGTCCGATGCCAACAACTGGTTCCTCAACGAGCCAAATACCTCTGAATCCGCTCAACCTCGCTTGATAAAGCGCGTTAATGGCTCCAACTGGGTCTCTACAGATGGGAATAGTCGTCCCGAGGTCTATGATTTCATTGTGGAGCCGGGTACGACGCGCGATCAGCGCATTTTCCAGAGTGACGCGCCCGACCACAAAACCACGTCTGTCGATATGTGGGCATTTCAGATTGCGTGGGGTCCGTGGGATTTGCGACCCGGGCAATGGGTTCACACCGTAGAAGCCTGGGTTGTGGCTGGCCCGCATGCAGATGAGAACAAGCGCGTTGGCGCGCAGTGGGCCAATGGGTCGATTTCCTTTGAGCAGAAAGAGGCATTTCTCAATAGCGGTCAGGATTCGCTTATGAAGAGCGTGGAACTGGCGCGACAGGCATGGCGAGATCGCCGCGCGGTCAACGGCACTGTGCAGGGAAAAGAAGTCTCGTGGCCCATCGGAGTTGCGCCGAGTCTGCCTCTCGGTCCGTCGTGGCCTTCCAATGTGGCCTACAAATCGGGTCCCGCGCAAAATGAGATCGAATGGTCGGCGGTTTCCGATGCCGTGGGTTATAATCTCTACAAGATGGTCGGTCATCAAACCAATTTGCCCGATCCGCCGATAGCGGTCAATGGCAATACGCCCATTACGGGAACCAGCTATATCGACACAGATGTCGTGCGCGGCGAGCGGTATTTCTACGCGGTGACGGCTGTGGATGCCGACGGGCAAGAGAGCAGTATTTTTGCCACGCGCGGTCTCGGTAATGGCGTGAGTCCATTTTCGGCTCCGGTCAACGATCTGACAAGCGTTCGCATTGTGCCCAATCCCTACAGTATTTTGGGTGGTAATTTGTCGGATGGCGGTTTTAACTTCACGGGGCAGCCCAACAAGTTGCTCTTTGTGAACCTGCCCGCTCGGGCCATTATTCGGATTTTTACGCTTCAGGGCGATCTGGTCACGCGGATTGATCACGTTTCGGGGTCGGGCGACGAGGAGTGGCCGCTAATGGCAAATGATAACAACCAGTTCATTGTGAGCGGCGTGTACGTGGCGCATATTACCAATCCCGACACGGGCGAAACCGATATCGAGAAGTTCGTTGTTATTCGATAGGCTCGCATTCAGACAAGGAGGCTGTTGTGAAATTACGTAATATTATCTGGGTCTGTCTGCTGGCATTCGTCCTTTCCGGCGTGCAGGCCAACGCACAATTTGAAGATCCTCGGGTTCTCGGCGGTGAAAAGATTCGCGATCTGGAACCCATTTTTCCAAATCAGGAAGAAGTCAGACCTTCGGGCGTGAAGTCCGCACAGAGCGGTTTTGTGTTTCTGGCATTTTCCACAGATGCGCGACGAGCCGCGATGGCCGATGCGGGCGCGGGTCTGATTGGCGATGCGTCGGGTGCCCTGTTTCTCAATCCGGGTTTGCTGGGTTTTGTACACGAACGGCAGGCATTTATTACCCATGCCAAATGGATTTTTGAAACGAATCACCAGGTTGCCGGCGCGGTTTTCAAACTCCCAAATGCCCCCGGTACCTTTGGTGTGGGCTTTATCACGCACAATGCGGGAGAGATGAACGGCACTGCGATCAATCCCGACCCAGCCAGCCAGGGATTTACCGAGACGGGTACATTTACCACGACGAATTACGCTCTGTCCGCAGGCTGGGGTTTTCAGATTACCGATCGATTCTCGGTGGGGGCAATGGCGCGTTATGCACATCAGGGTCTGGGATCGAGTGAGGTCTTTGTCGCTGGCAATCGGCAAACGCAGTCAAATGATCTCAATGCTTTTGCCGTGGATATCGGCACCTATTTCAATACGGGATTCCGGAATCTGGTGATTGCTATGAGCGTGCGGAATTTCAGTCCGGGAGGGGAGTCTCAGTTTCAGCGCGAGCATTTCGAGTTGCCCCGGTCATTCCGCCTGGGTTTTGTCTTCGATCTAATTTCGATGGCGGGCCGAACCCCTGCACCGCATCATCTGAGTCTCGCCACCGAGATCGACAGTCCGATAAATTTCGACGAGCGCACGCTTGTGGGGCTGGAATATCGGTTTAAGCAGGCGACCTCTGCGATGGGTTTTGCCCTGCGCGGCGGGTATAAGCATAACCACGATCTGGAAGATTATTCGTTCGGCGGCGGTATTGATTACAAAACCGAGGCCGGGAAAGGCGTTCGCATCGATTATGCGTTCAAGCATTTCAATACGTCTTTCGCCGATCCCGTGCAGATGGTGAGTGCCGCGATTAGTTTCTAATTAACCCTTAAAGCAAAAAACGGCGGTGGATTTATGTCCATCGCCGTTTTTTGTTTCAATAACAGCCTAAATCTGCATCAACAATTGAGTCTGCTGGAGGATTGGTTATGGCGATTTTATTTGCACGCAGCAAAAATCTGGAGAAGTCGTGGCCGTTTGTGCCAGAGGCTTTGCTGAAACAGCTAAATGATATTGATGAAGTCCAGGTCGTTAACGTCGAACGCGATCAAGAAGATCTTGTCACGCGAGCGGATTTATCGGCTGCGAAAAGGTGCGCTGGTGGTGATTACCACACGTGCGCACGCAGTGGATATGGAAGCGTTGAGGGAACGGATTATTGCAAATGAGCTGGCAGGTGCTTTCGATGTGTATGATAGAGAACCCGTACCAGAAGACGATCCGTTACGGAATCGAATCAATGTGGTGCATACACCACATATTGCGGGCCGCACCCGTGATGCCAACTTGCGGGTGGCAGAAGTGATGGCTGGTGATATTGGTCGGGTCCTGAACGGGGAAGCTCCCCATGCCCGCAGTTTACGAGAAGCAATAGCTGTCCGGGGCGAGCGGACGGATTTGCCGGCCATGATATTGTAGCAGCCGATTGATGTTCCCCATCGTAGAATCAAGTGCAAGCATCCGCGCTTTTGGGTATCTCGAGGATGATTTTGAGGAATAGGATGAAAAGGTATGGGTTGTTTTGACGCACTTCGACTCTATACTTGAATCATTTGCATCACTAAAAGTTGAATGTGAGTGCGGCGCGAAGCCCTTTGCTGGATGTGGGTGCAAGGCTCAGGTTAAGGTGTTGGGGGGACACTTCGACCCATTTGTCGGATTTTGTTATTGCGCCAATCAGAGTGGGAATAACTATAAGTGGAGGTACGTATATCGCAGTGGCTAATAGTTCAGCCAATCCTTGCAAATCGCCCCCGCCCCAGTTTGGAACATTTATCAGGATAGTCATAATAGTCCCAGCAGCGAGCCCAATTTTTAAGCCTTTGCCTGTGTTTCTATACTGTTTGAGGCTGACGTCGAATTTAGAGATTGAAGAAACAGGCACCCGATAAAAGCGACGCTCTTTTTGAATAACCAGCGTGTCTTGCATCATGTTAATGAGCTTGCCAACCATCTGTCCCTTCTGAATGGACGGGGCATACACACGCACTCGGGCATTGTATTTGGCTCCGGTTTCTCTATATCGCTCAATCTCTTGCATGTGTTTGGCGACAATGAGGGTATCAATATCGTTGTATGCTATGTTAAGGGTATCAGTTCCATATTTGAGTCCGATGTGGCTGGTGTCCTTATAGGCAATTCGACTAATGGTTTTTCCTGTAGCTCCTTGAGACGTATAGACGATGTGTGCATACCATCCCTTTATGATCTCTGATAGGTCAATCTGTCCGCGTGGCATGACTGTGACGGTCTTTTGATTGAGCCGTTGGATAGCAGCCTGCTCTGTCTCTCGCGCTCTTGCCTCTTGTTTTTCCATCTCTCGAATAAACCGATCCACCTCATTGATTTGCTTTCCTCTTGAGGCATCTTCCTCGCTCATGATCACTGACAGCACTTTGTCGTAAGCAATAGTCTCCTTGCCGAAAATTGCTCTGCTCCGAATGGTAAACGAAGTCTCGTCAATAGCACCAATCCAGCCTTTGTCCAATTTCTGTTTGTTCTTGCTATCGTAATAAGTGACTACAACGTAGGCATCTTGAATAAGTGTGTCGGCATTGACCTCTGCACCTTGCAGGTATATGGCTGCATACGCGAGGATGGGAGTCATCGCGTTGAGCAAGAGGGTCGCAGTTACAAAGACAGCGGCTGTTTTTTTCATGAGATTCTCCTTTTGGGACAAATCTAATTCATTGGTTCAGCTCAAAAGCCAATGAGTTGTCCCTGAACAAAAAAACTATGCAGAGGAGCCAAAGTGACTGACAAAGATTAGAAAATCAGGCGTGCCAATGGTTCCATCGCCATCCAAATCCATATCAGCATTAAAACCATCGTCACCTTCGGTTAGACCAAACACAGCCACAAAAAGTAAATGATCTGACGTATCGACCACACCATCATCATTAAAGTCACCTATCAGACTGACAGCCATCGAGAAACTATCAGTTACGGTCGTACTTGCATTATCGGTCACAGTCACGGTAAGTGTGAATGTGCCTCTCTGTGTTGGCGTGCCAGTGATTTGCCCGCTGCTTGAATTGATGGACAGACCAGAACCTGTGGCGGGATTGCTGGACATAGAATACGTGTATGGCGTCTGTCCTCCTGATGCTGACACTTGAATAGGAGTAATCGGGCTGTTGGTCTGTACACCACTGATCTTGACCGCTATATCATTGATCTCTGCGATTGTCAGGGGCGTCGAAACAGGTGTGGGCGCATTTACTGTCATGGAGAAACTGCGTGTTCCTGTCCTGCCGTGGTCATCGGTCACAGTCACAGTCAGTGTGAAGGTTCCTGTCTGTGTTGGTGTGCCAGTGATTTGTCCACTGTTCTCATTGATAGAAAGACTGGAACTGGCAGGGTTGCTGGACATGGAAAAGGAATAAGATGTTTGACCTCCTGATGCTGAGACCTGAATAGGGGTAATAGCAGTGTTCTGTGTGACGGTGATATTGCCGATTGCCGAGACAGTCACACGCGGTCTCACGCGCATAGTGAAAGAACGACTGACCTGTGTGGGTAAATCACGGCTACCAGCCCCCTCTCGCACAGCCACTGTGATCGTGAAATCTCTACTCGCTGTGGGTGTGCCAGTGATGTTGACACTTGAATACAAGAGGTATTGCGACGAACAGAGGGGAATCAAGTGCAGGCATCCGAGCTTCTGGGTATATCGAGGATGGTTCTGAGAAATAGGATGAAAAGGTGTGAGATGTTTTGACGCACTTCGACTCTATGCCTTTGAATCATTTGCATCACTAAAAGTTGAATGTGAGTGCGGCGCGAAGCCCTTTACTGGATGTGGGTGCAAGGCTCAGGTTGAGGCGTTGAGGCGACACCTCAATCCATTTATCGGATTTCTTCATTGCACCGATCAGAGTGGAGATAACTACAATTGAGGGTACGATTATCATAGTGGCGTATACTTGAACTAATCCTTGCAAATCGGGTCCCTCATCCGTGGGAAAATTTATCAGGATAGCCATACTAGCCCCGGCAGCAAGCCCAATTATCAAGCCTTTGCCTGTGTTTCTATACTGTTTGAGGCTGACGTCGAATGTAGAGATTGAAGAAATAGGCACTTGATAAAAGCGACGCCCTTTTTGGATAACGAGCGTGTCTTGCATCATTTTAATGAGCCTGCCAACCATCTGTCTTTTCTGAATGGACGGGGCATACACACGCACTCGAGCATTGTATTTGGCACCGGTTTCTCGATAACTCTCGATCTCTCGCAGGTGTTTGGCAACAATGAGAGTATCAATATCGCTGTATGCTATGTTATGGGTATCAAACCCATGTTTGAGGGCGATACGGCTTGAGTCCTTATCGGCAATTCGACTAATGGTTTTTCCTGTAGCACCTTGAGATGAATAGACGATGTGGGCATACCATCCCTTTGAGATCTCTGACGGGTCAATCTGTCCGCGTGGCATGATTGTGACGGTCTTTTGATTGAGCAGTTGGATAGCAGCCAACTCTGTCTCTGGTCCTCTTTCTGCCATATTTCCAATAAACCACCGATTTACCTCATTCATTTGCCTTAGCGTGGTTGCTTCTTCGCTCATAACCAGTGACAAGATTTTGGTATAAGCAATCGTCTTCTTTCCCCACAAGCCGCTCCGAATGGTAAACGAGGTCTCGTCAATAGCATCAATCCAGCCTTTTTCCAACGTCTGTTTATTCTTGCTATCGTAATAGGTGACTGCCACATAAGCATCTTGAATGAGTGTGTCGGCATTGACCTCTGCGCCTTGCAGGTATGTAGCTGCATACGCGAGTATGGGAGCCATCGCATTGAGCAAGAGGGTCGCGGTTACAAAGACAGCAGCTAATTTTTTCATGTGTTTCTCCTTTTGAGACAAATGCACCTCATTGATTCCGCTCAAAAGTCAATGAGCTATCTTCTGGAGTAAAAAAACTATGCAGAGGAGCCAAAGTGACTTACAAAGATTAGAAAGTCGGGCGTGCCAATGGTTCCATCGCCATTTAGGTCCATATCGGCATTAAAACCATCATCACCTTCGGATAGGCCAAACACGGCCACAAAAAGTAAATGATCTGACGTATCGACCACACCATCATCATTAAAATCCCCTATCAGACTGACAGCCATCGAGAAGCTATCAGTTGTAGTCGCACTTGCATTATCAGTTACAGTCACGGTCAGTGTAAAAGAGCCTCTCTGTGTTGGCGTGCCTGTGATCTGTCCACTGCTCGAATTGATGGACAGACCAGAACCTGTAGCGGGATTGCTGGACATAGAATACGCATAAGGCGTCTGTCCTCCTGATGCTGAGACTTGAATAGGCGTAATCGGGCTGTTCGTCTGCACACCACTTATCTTGACCGCTATATCATCTATCTCTGCGATTGTCAGCGGCGAAACGGATGTAGGCGCATTTACCGTCATGGAGAAACTGCGTGTTCCTGTTCTGCCATGTGCATCGGTCACAGTCACGGTCAGTGTGAAAGTCCCTGTCTGTGTTGGCGTACCAGTAATTTGCCCACTGTTCTCATTGATAGAAAGACCTGAACTGGCAGGGTTGCTGGACATGGAATACGTGTAAGACGTTTGTCCCCCTGATGCTGAGACCTGAATAGGCGTAATAGCCGTGTTCTGTGTGACGGTGATATTGCCGATTGTCGAGACAGTCACGGGCGGTCTCACGCGCATGGTGAAAGGGCGACTGACTTGTGTGGGTAAAGCACGGCTACCAGCCCCCTCTCGCACAGCCACTGTGATCGTGAAATCTCTACTCGCTGTGGGTGTGCCAGTGATGCGTCCACTGCTTGAATCGATAGAAAGACCGGAACCTGTAGGAGGATTGCTCGGAGGGAGAGGGCTACTCGCTGGGGGCCGGTTGCTCCCTATCCAATACGTATAGGACCCACTACCACCTGACGCTTTTACCTTTATGGGGGTAATTGCCACATTCTGAGTGGCTATCACATCCGCTATTGTCGCGATACTCATGACCGTGGGAGCCGCAGAAACAGACAGGTTAAATGTTGTCGATACTTCTCCACCTACAGCATCTCGCACAGTCACTGTAATGTCAGATTCGCCAGTCGCTGTGGGTGTGCCAGTGATGAGCGCATTTTCTTGGTCAAGGACGATGCCTGCAGGCAATTCAGATGTGGAATATGTATAAGATCCCCAACCGCCTGATGCACTCACCGATATGTCTGTAATTGCTCCATTTTGAGTTGCGGTCACATCCGCTATTGCTGTGATTGTCAGGGGTGTGGTATTATTCCTATTATTGTTCGACAATGTCATATCCGTCAACGTCTGCGTCCCTTGCAAATCCAGGCCCACCACTGAATGTTGAATCGTAAAATGGCTCATGGTCAAGTTGCCGTGATTCCTGATGCCATACCAGTGTCCTGACGCAGGAGTTGAACTGTCGGAACGAAATACAATGGGCTGAGAGCTTGATCCATTGGCGTTTATCCTTCCATAGTTGATAATATCGACGTGATTTGTATCTTTCATGTCGTGAATATCTCGATTGGGATATGCCTCGATCGTCGTGCCAGCCTCAATTGTCAGGGTCGCGCCGGGATAGACAACAATATCACCAATCAGCTTTATTGTGCCACTCCATCTAACGTCTTGCACAATTGGGAATTGTTGAAACCACCTTTTACTGTTGTGAGAAATTCGTCTTTGTTCTGGAGGATCGCCAATAAATTCTCCATAAGGAACTTTAAAAAATGAATAACCACTTGCTCCCGAAGTGCCCCAGCTACCATTATGAAATGGTCCTACAGGAGAATCATTTGTTTTCTGTGCCCTCTCAGATGGGAGCCCACTACCAAAGGAATCAACTTCTAATGTCCCCCATCTTACTCCAGTACCTAACCAGCTCATTTCTGGTGACAAACCCTTATTGGGTTGACTTGAGTCGGGATTAGGCAGAAATATTAAATCATACGATTGTGCAACATCAGGATTTGTGTCCTCAACAGCAGTGCTCAGGACAACTCCACTCTTTGTCATACCTTCATCCCAACCTCCTACTTCTATTAGCACCAAATCAACATAACCACCGGGATCCGGATATGTGCCTCCTGTAGGGTAGCCCGCATGGGAACCTGCTCCCACATACACAACCGGATGGGTTCCACCTTCAGCCGGTGCAAAATGTGTCTGAGGGTCAAAAATCCTTTCGCCAATACTGGTATAGGTTAGGCCATTTTCATGAAATTTGTAGTCAATTCCAACGAGTGCTGCGTTATTTGGGTTATGAGAGTTTACAATGACATTAATGTGCTGCCAATCCCCCTCGTGGTTATTTTGAAAATCGTTAAAGGGATAAAAGTAATAATACTGTATGACGACATTACCATCACCTTTGTCAAAAATATGTACGTATGCTGTGTTGGGAAACACAGAGTTATTTCCACGTTTAGGCCCAGAACCATTATAAGTGTTGTTCCAGCTTACTTTGTCGTTACCAGGGTATTCAAAATGTGGTGTCACCTGATATGTATTACTCAATGCACTACTTGGAGGACTTCCAACATATGTGAACCTTTCAGGCAAGAAGGCAAATTTGTTCTGTGAAAAATTAACAAAAGACAACGAGTTATCCAGACCAGGACTCCATCCTGATGCTGGATATTGGACATAGATAGGATCGTGTCCTTCTCTATCAAGATAAAACCAAAGATTAGAAGTAGATTCTGCCCCCATGATCTCCACGGGTTCAGGGAAGAGCACGATACGGTTTGTGCGCGTTGGATGTTCTGTCAAAATTAAAATTGGAGAAAACAGTTTGGCAAGTTCTATCGAATAAACGCTCATATTGAAACTGCGCTCCGCAGTCCTCCCGTGATCATCGGTCACAGTCACAGTGATTGTGGAAGTCCCATCCTGTGAGGGGCTGCCGGTGATGCGATTATCACTTGATAAAGAGATACCTAAAGGTGCACCAGATATGGAATACGTATAGGGTTCCCAACCGCCAGATGCCGATAAGTGAATCGGAGTAATCATGCTGTCTTTTTCGACTGTTTTATACGCTATTGGTGAGACGCTCAGCGGTGGATGAATTGTTATGTTCAGGTTATCATTGCTCACACTCTGACCTGCGGCATCCCGCACTACGACTCTTACTTCGAAAGTCCCATGCTCTGTGGGTGTACCTGTGAGGGTTCCCGATTGATCAGATTGATCAGATTGATTAATATCCAGACCATCAGGTGCGCTGTTTCTGTCTATTTCATACGTATAGGGTGGTCGGCCTCCGGATACGCTTACTTGAGGGGGAGTAGATGTTGATGAAGTCCAGATAGAACTGTCCTCCGTACCCTTTATATCTTCGGGCCATGTTACTGTCAAGGGTGGCAAGACCGGCGTGGCACTTACACTAACAGACGCGCCATTTCCAGTCGCATTCACCGCACGTATCTCGAAGGTGTACTCGGTGTCATTCGTCAGATTCTCTATTCTGTGACTGGTTGTGTTCTCATCACTGTTTGTAATATCTGTCCAGTCCGGCGACCAATTGCTGCCGCTATCTTCGCTTTGACGATACTGATAGGTCGTGATGCTCGCGTTGTTCGGGTTGTCCCAACTCAGTGTTACCTGTTGATCCCCCGCCTCAGCAGCGAGGTTCGTGACCGCAGCAGGAGCAGACGGTGGCGAGGTTTGGGCAGCAACACGTCCAGAGATCAGGATAACACTTATGGCTATGGCACACAATACAGATTGCATGTTCATCATATTACTCTCCTTACAATGTGAAAAATTTAATGCGGTCACTTGTCTTAGCCTTTTTCATAGCCGCAAAATGCGTGCCTAAAATCATTTGGTACAAAAAAAAGCACTTGAACTATCTTCAAGTGCTTGAAAAACAAAGAGATAAAGTTTAAGAATTATTTGTGTTGCAAATGCGACAATCAGTTATAAGTGTAAACAGCAGGATGCACTTATAACCGCTTATTTTAGTGAAATACAAATAAATGCCTGATTTATATAAAGATGAGCAAGGTGAATCCGCCAGGATGCACTGCATACAGCAGGATGCACCTGTTCAACGTCTATTTCAACCCCATTGGCAATCAAAGCATGTGTTGAACTTGATGTCGAAGAAGGCTCATCGCTCGGGTAAAAACCTATTCAGGTGCTAAATTACAGGAGACTTTTACTCAGTAATTTGCTAAAAAAAGAGGATCGGATAACCGATCCTCTTAAAATATTATTGCCTCGAAGACTTCTCTGAAAATTTAGACAAGCCCGCCTTTTATTGCAATTTTGATCGTGTCTTTGTCGTCGAGATGATACCCGCTGTGCAGGGCGTTGAAACCTTCGGCTACGCGGTCAATGGGTATGGTGTGGCTGACGAGGTCGGCAAAGGGGTATTCGTTTCGCTCGAGGATGGGAAGCGCGCGCACAAAGTGTTCGGGCGCGCTTGCCCACACGGCTTCGAGGCGCATGTTGCGGCGCATAAACATCTGGTTGGGGTTGCAGTCAAAAGACCCCACATCGACAAAATGGCCCATGGCGACATAGGTGCCGCTGCGCCGCAGGAATGTGACGCCTTCGGGAATGGCGGGCAAAAATCCCGCGCATTCAAAGACGACGTCGGCACCTTCGCCGCGGGGTGTATTTTCGCGCACAATTTTCGTGCGTTCTTCCGGGTCTGGTATGTCGGCAATATCGATGGTGAGGTCTGCGCCGAGTTGTTCTGCCAGTTCCAGACGCCCTTTGGGACCGCCGACCATGATGAGCCGCCCCGCGCCGCTGACTTTGGCGGCGACGAGGGTGAGCAGGCCAATAGCTCCCGATCCCTGTACGACAACGGTGTCGCCAAATTGCAGGCCCGAACGCATCGCGCCGTGTACGCCAATGGTAAAAGGCTCGGTGATGACCGCAACTTCGGCGGGCATATCGGTTTTGAGCACCAGAGTATCGGGATTCCACAGGTAGATATATTCGCCAAAACCACCCCGCAAATAGGGGGCTTCTTCGGCTTGTAGAAAACCGTACGCACCCTTATTTGTGCCGGGCGCGAAGAGAACCCGATCCCCGGGTGCGATGGGATTGCCCAGGGAATCGGTTTCTACACCCGATCCCAGGCTGTCGATGATGCCGACATTTTCGTGGCCGAGAATGATCTCGCCCTGCAACCGCTGATATTCCCAATTGTGCAGGTCTGTGCCACAGATGCCGGCGAGTTCTTGTTTGAGCAAAATCGATCCCGGTTCTGGATCGGGAACGGGATATTCGCGTATTTCAAATTTTTCGCCGCTCATCACTGCGGCGCGTCCGATGCGAGACATATTACGCTCCTTTTGGGTTATGAATTTTTTGAGAACAGACTGAGGTCTGAGTCAACCATTTCTTTTATGAGGTCTTCAAAGCCGATGTCGTAAGTCCAGTTGAGTTTGTCTTTGGCTTTGGTGCAATCGCCGATGAGCAGATCGACTTCGGCTGGGCGCAAGAACCGCGGATCGATCTGAACGTGCTCCCGATAGTCGAGGCCGACGTGTGAGAAGGCGATTTCGCAAAATTCGCGCACCGAATGGGTTTTGCCGGTTGCGATGACATAGTCGTCGGGTGCGTCTTGTTGGAGCATCATCCACATGGCTTTGACATATTCGCGCGCGTGCCCCCAGTCGCGTTTGGAATCGAGGTTGCCGAGCGAGAGGTGACCGATTTGCCCGAGTTTGATGCGCGCGACGTGGGAGGTAATTTTGCGGGTGACAAACTCGAATCCCCGGCGAGGGGATTCGTGGTTGAACAAGATGCCGCTGGCGGCGTACAGGCCATAAGCTTCTCGATAGTTGCGGGTCAGGTCAAATCCCGCGACTTTGGAGATGCCATAGGGCGAGCGCGGATGAAAGCGCGTAATTTCCGTTTGGGGCACTTCTTCGGCTTTGCCAAACATTTCGCTCGATCCGGCAAAATAGAACCGACATTTGGGTACGAGTTCATTGAGGGCTTCGAGGACATAGTGCGTGCCATTGATGTTGATATTGAGTGTTGAAAATGCGTCTTTGAAAGAGGTATCGACAAAGCTTTGCGCCGCGAGGTGATAACACTCGTCCGGACCGATGATACGCACGACATTGTAAATGCTGGGAAAGCTTTCGAGAGATGCGGGATGGAGTTCCACTTTGTGCTGCAAGTGGGTGATGCGCCCGAGGCGATGTGCGGGGTCTTCGAGGGCCACGCGCCTGACAATGCCGTGTACTTCGTAGCCCTTATTGAGCAGGAGTTCTGCCAGATAAGAGCCGTCTTGTCCCGTGATGCCGGTGATTAATGCCTTCTTTGCCATGAGAGTCCTTTCTAAAATGAAAATGCGGCACTTGTACCAGCGCAACAATTAACGCGGAACACGCAGGTACGTCAAGTTGCGTTTTCATGTCAATACATCTGTATTCTCAAAAAGTTTATGGTGTTTCAGCATCAGTTGGAAACAAGAGCCATTGACAGCGGTGTTTTTTTTGGATATTTTAGTCTAAACGCCGGGGTGGAACCTTTCAGGAGGAGATACTATGAAACACTGGCTGATGTGTTTGGTTGCCGGGCTGTTGGCTTTGGGCACACCTGCTCAGGCCGATGTGGTCGGTGAAGAAGAAAAAACGGACAGAGGTGGGGGCAATATAGGTCCTATTCGCGCTGGACAATTGGAAGTGACGCCGATTATGTCTGTTCGGTTTTCAGGTAGCAGCCTGTTCTATCGCGCCGGGGTTCAAGTGGCTTATTCGATTAGCCGATGGCATCAAATTGGCGGTTCTTTTATTGCGGGCAATCGGCAATACGACCGGCGTGCAGGTCTCGATTTTTCTGACCGGGATGATTTAACGCCAGTGCTGGACAATGCAACAATAGATGCCCGAGGGCGTTATTTGACGGTGGATGACGGGTTTGGGTCTTCGGTGTCGGGTTTTTATCGGTTGAATATTCCCATGAAAATTAAAAAGCGCACCTTTCCTTTTTTAGAAGCTTTTGCTGCGCGCGATTTTTGGGGATGGGGCAATGTCAGTGAATTGGGCGGTGGCGTAGGCACGCGCCAGGTGCTGTCAAAGCACACGGCTTTGAACATGATGTATGGGTACTCGGTCTTATTTGCTGGAGAAGACCGAATCAAACGTCATTTTGTAAGAGGTGGCGTGTCGGTGTTCTTTAGATAAAATCGGATACTACTGAAAATATTCTGCTCCCGGTCTCGAAAGAGGTCGGGAGTTTTTTGTTCATCATCTCTCACCCATTGCTCATTGTTCCCCGTTGTGTATTTGTATATATTGGAGCACCGGACATTTTCTCGTGAGGTGGGCGATATGTTTGAGACGGATGTTCTCGATAGAACGTTGAAGACGAGGCGCAGACAGAGAAATCTGGAGCGCGTCGCGCTTATAGATCAAGTGGCGAGTGCGTTGCGCGTCTGTCGAGAGAAGTATGGCGTGCGCGAGGCATTTATCGTTGGATCGCTTCTTTTTTCACACCGATGGGATCACAAGTCCGATGTCGATGTGGCAATCGGTGGCGCTTCTGAGCGCGTTCTGGATGTGATGAAGGTCGTCGAAGATGCTGTTGAACGAAATGTAGATGTGATTGATCTGGATCTGCACATGTCTGCTGACCGTTTTCGGCAAAAAGGGATGAAGATCTATGGATGAAGCGAGATACGCCCTGTTAAAGGCGGAAGTAGAAGATCTCTATGGGCAGATTGATCAGATCTACGCGCGCATTGAGGAACGACATTCCGAATTTGGCAATCGCACAGAAAGTCTCGATAGTATGGGATATCAGCTTCACAATCTCTATTGCGCTTTTGAACAGGTGTTTGAAATAATTGCCCAATTTTTTGAAAATAATATCGCGGGCGAGCGTTATCACACAGATTTGCTGCGTCGAATGCGTTTGACGATTGAGGGTATTCGTCCTGCCTGTATATCTGAGGAGGCGTTTACCCTTTTAGATGAATTGCGCCGATTTCGGCATTTTTTCAGGCATGCATATCTTTCAGAATTGGAGTTTGATAAACTCGCGCATCTCGTGGAGGTTGCAGAAAAATTGCGGGTTGTTTTTCAACGAGATCGCCAACAGTTCTTTGAAAAATTGCGGCCCTGACAAATTCGCCTGTATGTAACAGGCATACAAAATGGGAGAAGATATTATACGATGGCACTAGGGGAGGGACTCGTTGATCGCGATGCACTCGCCGCGCAGGAAGGTGTGACTGCGCGGTCGATTATCTTGGGATTGGCACTCGCGCTGGTCGTTATTGGGTGGAATACTTATGTCGAATATATCGCCCATACCGCGCGTATGAATATCACACATTTTCCAATTGCCCTGTTCGCGCCTTATGTGGTGTTGACCCTGGGCAATGCATTCGCGCGTCGATGGCATGCCCCATGGGCATTGACCAGTACCGAAGTGTGGACGATTCTGGCGATGGGATTGGTGGGGGCTGCTGTTCCCGCCTATGGTTTGACGAGTTATTTTTTGGGTATGATCTCCATTCCTTATTATCTCGCCACGCCAGAGAATCAGTGGGGAAGCTATTTTCATCAGTATTTGCCCAACTGGTTGATTCCCTCCAATGAAGGCGGGGCTATGCAGTGGTTGTTTGAAGGGATGCCCAGCCCAGATATGCCCATTCCCTGGGGCGTGTGGTTTGTGCCTTTGTTTGGATGGATGACGTTTATTGCCGCCATAGTATTGGGGTGTATTTGTCTGGCGGTTATGTTGCGCAAGCAATGGGCAGAGCACGAGCGATTGGCATATCCCATTTTGCACCCGGCAGGTGATCTGGCCGAAGCAGAGCACAAAGTATCCCTTTTAAAGAATAAATTTTTTCTATTTGGCGCTGCCATTCCTTTTCTCATCCTGTCCTGGAATATCATCAGTTATTTTTCGCCCGGATTTCCGAGCATCCGCCTGGGGCCGGGGTGGATGCTCATGGGCGTGTATTTTCCGCGCATCCACGTAAGATTCAATTTTTATACTGTGGGCTTTGCCTATTTTGCCAACCTGGATGTGCTGTTTTCCATCTGGGTATTTTATTTGTTTTACTGCGTGCAGGTTATGTTTTACAGGCGCGTGGGGATCAACCTGAGCAACAAAGGGGGCGCTGGCGATGCGACGACCTCGCTACAAGCCGGGGGCGCGTTTGTGGCGATGGTTTTATTTGGGTTGTGGATGGCGCGGTTCCACATTCGAGATGTGTTTGTCAAAGCGTTTCGCGGGGATCGTCAGATCGATGATTCGGACGAAATGCTTTCGTATCGCGCGTGTGCGTTTGGTCTGATGTTTAGTCTGATTTTTCTCATTTTCTGGTTTCAGGCTGTGGGCATTAGCTGGGCTGTTGCGATTGCTCTTACGTTGGGTATTTTTATTACCTATCTGGGCACGGCACGGGTGATTGCCGAGACCGGCGTGATTTATTTTAGCATGCCGATGTCGCCCAATGGCCTTTTGCCCTTTATTTTTGGACCCAAATCATTTGATGCTTCAACGCTGACAGCATTGCGCCTGGTTGATTCGGTCCGTTCACAGAGCAAAGCGATGTTTATGCCCCCGCTCGTGCATGCGGCGCGTATTGCAGATATGGCGGGGAGAAATAAGAAGCGACTCATTTTGGGCATTGGACTGACGCTCGTGATTGGCATTGGCGCTGCAATTGCCTATTCGCTCTATCTGGGCTATTTGCACGGGGCTTATAATTTCAACGATTTTCCATTTACGCGCTATCCGCCGCGGACCTACGATGCGCTGGTCACGGCACTCAAAGGCGAAGAAAAATGGGAGGATGAGCGTCCCCTCTTTTTGCTGTTGGGCATTGGCATTTTTGCCGCGGTGAGCCTGATGCGCTACCGCTTTGCATGGTGGCCCCTCGCACCCATTGGCATGGTTGTGCCGCTGACGCATGCCGTGCATTCGGTTTTTTCTGTTTTTATGGCATGGGGCATCAAATCGATCATTTTACGCATAGGCGGCGTAGATCTTTATCGGCGTTTGCGTCCCTTTTTTTTGGGTCTGCTCGTAGGCCATGCATTAGGCGTGCTCCTGTCGTTTTTTGTCGATCAGATATGGTTTCCGGGACAAGGCCATCGCACGCATTCGTGGTGAGAAAGTGAATACCTATTTTCAAGTATCTATAGTAATGCCGCGGGCAAAGGTTGAAATTGTGTCTGCCCAGTTGTTTGAGTTGGGCTGTTGTGGTGTCGCGGAAGAGGATATAAGCGACGGGGTTCGACTGACGGCGTATTTTGAGACGATGCAAAATGAGGCGGAGATACGACAAGTTCTTATGCCCTATGAATGCCGCTTTGAACAGGTACCCGATACGGATTGGACACTGGGATGGCGTTCGTTTTTTCAGCCTGTTTACCCCACCCCTCGCATGGCAATTTGCCCACCCTGGGATAGGGTGCCCGATCCTCCGAGCGGTTTCACAATCGCGATTGATCCCCAAATGGCGTTTGGCACCGGGCACCATGAGACAACGCGCCTGGCACTTTTGGGATTGGAGAAGAGGATAACATCAGGGGGTCGGGTGCTGGATGTTGGAACGGGATCGGGGATTTTGAGCATTGCGGCCGTGAAGTTGGGTGCGGCTGAAGTAATGGCTGTGGATATTGAGGCGGCTGCGATTGAGAATGCCCGGGCCAACTGTATTTTAAATGGTGTGGATGCAAAGGTGGTTTTAGAGCAGCATTCTGTTGATAGGGTGTCCGGGGTTTTTGATGTGGTGGTTGCCAATATTATCAGCAGTATTTTATTGCCTATGGTTCCAGAATTGGCAAAGCGACTGGAACCCGAAGGATGTGCGATTTTGGGGGGGATTTTGCTCCGTGAGCGCGAGGCTCTTTGCACGGCGCTGCACAGGGCAAATCTGGTGCTTGATGAGATGCTGGAAGATGGCGAATGGTTGTGTGCGATTGCGCGCAAATCTCGATAAAATATATAGGACAAATTGTGAACACAACTGTTAAGGATCGCATCTACGCTTTTTTAGAGCAGCGCGGTACGGGCGTGCATGCAGAGGTGCTGGCTTATGAGGCTCTGGGTTTACACGGCGCACGCGGTCCCATAGCGGATAAGGTGGTGCGTGCGGCTATTGATGACGATCCTCGTTTTGTATGCGGCGGTGGTGGCATGTGGTATTTAAGACCTCCGGGACGGGGCAAGACTCTGCGGGAGGTTTCCTTTCTTTGTTTTGGACTGATCCCGTCTGCGGATGCTGAGGTTTATGCACTCGCGGGGCGCAAGGTGCAGATGCGCGGGCGTGAGACGCTGTTTCCCTCTGTTCAGGTTCGTATGGATGATCGGGAGGAGATATTGGCTTCTTATGCCGAAGAGGTGAGAGATGCGATTCCCTCGGGGTTTCAGTGGACAAAAATTCAGCGCAGTTTGAATAGACTGAGTCGTCTGACGATGGGCAGAGCGATTGTGGATTCCGGGATTTGCCTGTTTCGGTTGGGGCGACGTTTTTATCCCGATGTCCAATTGCATTCTGTTGAGGATTTGGCTTCTGCTATGGGGCTGTCTTTTATGTCGGATCGCGGTGCCGAGGGAGAAGCCAGTTTGCAGGCCGATGTTTTGTTGCACCTTTTGGGACGGTGTGAAGAGGAGGGTCTTAATACGATTGAAGCGTTGACCTCCGCGCTGTATCCAGACCTCGTTCCAATACATTTTGATGCGTATGCTTTTGATGAGGCGTTTTTAAGCGCGTTGCCCGAGTTGCCGGGGGTTTATATTATGCGCGATCGCAAGGATGGCGTTATTTATGTGGGCAAGGCGGTGAATTTGCGGCAGCGCGTGGGCAGTTATTTTGCGAGAAGAACGGAGCGACCCAAAAAAACACAGCAGATTTTGGATCGGATATGGTCCATGGAAGTTGAGACGGTGGGGTCTGAGCTTGAAGCTCTCCTGTTCGAATCGAAACTGATCGCGGTGTGCCAGCCCGAGTTCAATACGCAGCTTGATGTACACAAGCGCGATGTGGAATTGGGCACTCTAAAAAATGTGGTGCTGATTTTGCCATCGGCTGAGTTGGATTGCGTTGAGTTGTTCTGTGTTGTAGATAGCACGTCTTTTGCCCAGGTGCGAGCGCGCAAAGATTTGTGCGATTGGGATGCGGCAGAATACGCGCTGCAAAAGCTCTATTTTTCTACAGAGTTGGAACTGGAACTGGACCTTGAAACGGGTGCTCTTTTTGAAATTTTGAAAAGCTGGATGATCGCAAAACGCGATGCGATCAATTGGGTGGATATGGATCGTTCTGGCAGCCCCGAAGATGCGATGCGAATTGTGCGGGAATACGTGCAACAATGTGAAGAGGAGGATTGGGAGAAAATTTCCTGGCGGGTGTGATCATTATTTGCCCGTGGTTTTTAGACCGTGTCCCGTGAGGGGGGCGACGACGATTTCGTCTTTTTGAGATGGGTATTTCACATAAGCTGCAATGGCCGTGGCCGAAGTGGGTTCGATATAGAAGCCCATTTCGGCCATTTGTTTTTGGGCGTTGCGCGTTTCGTCGTCGTCAACTGTGAGAATGGCACCTCCCGTTTCATCAATGCATTGGATTATTTGTGCTGCGCGGGCGGGTTCTGCAATGGCGATGCCTTCGGCGATGGTTGTGGAAGGTTTGCCCGTCCAGTTGGGCATAAGCGGGGCGCAATGGGCGGATTGAACGGCGATGAGTTTGGGTAGGTGATCAATCAGGTTTTGTTTGAGAAGGTCTGTGAATCCGATGTAGGCACCGAGTAGTAGCGTTCCATTTCCCGTTGGTATGATGAGTGTATCTGGTGCGTTGAAATTGCGTTGCTCCCAGATTTCGTAGGCAAATGTTTTGGTGCCGTGAAAGAAAAATGGGTTCCACACATGGCTTGCATAAAAGTGTTCTTGCGCCGCGTTTTGGACCGCGCGCGCCGTATCTTCCCGCGATCCTGGGATTTTGTAAAGGGTTGCGCCATAGCTCTGGATTTGCGCGAGTTTTGCCGCTGATGTGCTGTCGGGAACGTAGATGTCGCAGGCTATTCCCGCACACGCTGCGTAAGCGGCAATAGCCGCGCCTGCGTTGCCGGAGGAATCTTCGACCATGTTCTGAACACCTAATGCGTGTGCATGGCTGATCAAAACGGTTGCTCCGCGGTCTTTGTACGAGCCGGAAGGGAACAGGTGATCCTGTTTGACGAGGAGGGATTTGCCCGCGATGGTTACGGGCGTTAGCGGGGTGAACCCTTCGTCAAGGGTGACGATATGGGCGTCGTCTTTGATGGGTATGGCTTCGCGGTAGCGCCATAGCGTAGGTGGTCGATGGGGAAGCGCGTCAACAATTAGCTCAGCCTCGAAGTGGAGGTCAAAAAGGCCACCGCAGGTGCAGCGCCACTGCAAGGTGTTGGCGACACAGGTCTTTCCACAGATTTGGCATAACAGGTGGGGCATGCTATTCGTCTATTTCTGATGGAGGTTTCACGTCATCGTCCAGGGGGAATATGGGGCGTTGGCATGCGGTATAGGGCAGGGATTTTAAGTTGGCACTGGTGGAGCCGGGCGCGTCAACAGGGACGATTCGGGCGGCAATTTCTTCGAAGTGAACCCGAAAGCCGTTGGGCGATTTGCACACGACCAGATCAAAGTCTCGCGGGTCGAGACCACGCGCTTCAAAGACTTTGCGATCCATGATGCTTACTGGCCGCGTGGTCGCCATGATGCTGTAGGTCCCCGTTGTGAGAACAGCCGTATTGCCCGCATGTCCCGATGTACCCGTGCCCATCGTATAGGTGCCATCGGTGAGCAGTTTGACATAGACTTCGCATTCGAGAGGTGAAAAACGCGCTTTGTCAACCGCGCCGCCAATGGGAATGGTTATGGTGGCGCCCACACCTGCGCTAAAGGCTGCGTCAACGGCCAGGGGATCGACAATGGGCAGGAGTGCGCGGCCCTGGTAGCCGTATTCAAACAGGCCCTTGAGAATGGCGTTGCTATCGCCAGATGCACCCGAAGATGTGGCATCGGCTGCGTCTGAAAAGACGGTGAGGCCCTGGGTTTCTTCGGCCAGGCGAATGGCGTCTGGAATCGCAGTGAGCGGTGCGGTGAAATGGTCGCGATTGTCCCACATGTATTGGGCGATGCGTTTGGCTTCGCGTTGTGCGCGTTCGGGATCGTTGTCGGTAAAGACAATGACATTGGAGCGCAGGTCGGGTACATCGGTGAAGGGATTGCCGATATAGACCCCGCTACCCAGGCCCCCTTCGGAATTTTCTATTTCCTGAGACCAGCGGATGGCCTGACCAAATCGTCCGGTTTTGGTGATGAGTTCGTCGCCTCGCACGAGCATGGGCAATGGAATGTGCGCGACGGTGGGATTGACATTGCCATCGAGAAGGGCGAGGAGGTTGCGCGCACCCCGTTGTCCGGTTTCGTACATGTCGATGTGTGGGTACGTGTGAAAGGGAACCATAATGTCGGATTGCGCGATGAGGCGGTCGGTGATGATGCCGTGCAGGTCAAAGGTGGTGACAATGGGCACATCGCCGAGGATATTGCGGATTTCGGTGAGAACATGGCCTTCGGGGTCGATCTCGGTTTCGCCAGCCATTGCGCCGTGAAAGACCATGAGCATCCCATCTGTGGGTGCGTTGTTGCGAATGCCTGTGAGCAGTTCGGACATGAGCCTGTTGAGGTCTGCGTCGGCGATTGGTCCACCGGATACGGATGATGCCGAATAGATGGGTACCAGGTCGATGTCTTTGCGTTTGGCAAAGATGTCGAGCGCACCGGCGATTTCGGTATTGCTGCCTCGCAGCGCGAGCAGTTCGTCGCCAAATAGTACGCTGAACATATCATAGGGCATGCGCGCCGGATTAAAGCTGGATGTTTCTTGTTTGAAGGCTGCGAGCAGAATTTTCATTTTCCCCCCATGCTTGTGCATATTCTCAATAATAATCCTGGATGGATTGCAGTGTTCGCTTCACAGTGTAGGCGTCGATGCGCTCTACGCCGGGAAATCCGCGGCTGGCCGACTGCGCGGCTTCGAGCCGTTTATAGCGCACTTCCATTGTCAGCGGTGATGAAAATGCAAAGGGTTTTATCGCGCTCCGCTTTGCCACGGCGTTCTGGATGGTTTCGTAGATCTCATTTACCACTCGTTTGGGGTGTTTGCTCACCGCACAATTCCATCCCATCCCTTGCTTGGTCGTGACTGTGACGACGCCGGGAAAAAAACACTCGGCTTCCGCGGTTCCCTTGTCGTCACTCGAGGCAAAAATGACTGGTACCCTTCGTTCCCCGGCAACGGCCGCATCTATAGCCATCTCTCCCACTTCTCGTCCGTTGATCTTGATCCATTGATACGTCGCTGAACTAAAGGTATGACACATCACGCCGTCAATCGTATTATCCATGGCGTGATAACCAATTAGCGCTACGCCATCAAATGATTCATCCATGCCGGGAAATCGGTGTTCAAATCCCACGCCGAGCGCGATATCACACCGCTCGTCCAGGAGGTCGTAATTCAGATTCAAGCTCCCGTTGTGATTATCCCATACAATTACCTGTTCTGCACCGGCTGCAAATAATCCGCGAACAGCCGCATCTGCTTCTCGCGTGGCCTGTAATTTGGCGAACTCTAAATTCCGAGAAGAGTTCAGTGACGCGCCAGGTGATCCCACGCCACAGGCCACGCCTTCACAATCGACAGCGACAACAAATTTCATCGCTACCTCCTTTTTTTCATTCCTTCTTGACAGCTTTCGGAGCTTTGTGTATTCTTTTTGCAAGATGAAACAGTATTTTTCAATATCTTAAAGCCATCTTAGCTCAGCTGGTAGAGCACCTGATTCGTAATCAGGCGGTCGGCGGTTCGAATCCGCTGGATGGCTCCATAAAGAAAGGGCTTGTGTCGCTCAGATACAAGCCCTTTTTGCTGGCTTAAAATGCGATGTTGTATTTCTCGACTGTGAGGTATTGACACACAGTGTGAATTTTTGCTACAGTTTTTTCGGGAACTATAATCCGGGAGAGTTGTTGTAACATGTTGAAAGTAATATCTTTATGATTTTTTATATCGATATGAATCCATCTGGCACAGGAGTTGCAGTTAGGAGGTAGTGCGGCGTCTGCTTTTAGTACAAGTAGGCATTTTTCCGGAGAATCTGGAACTTTTAGCTGGAGGGATATTATGAAATACGTTATGATTTTCTTTTTGGTGAGTTTTGCAATGGGTTGCAATGTGGTCGATCCTGTGTCGATTTCAGGGTCGGTTGAACAAATTTCGCCCGACGCGTTTGCCAATGCCACTGTGTCCATTCTGCACGAAGAAGGCTATACAATAGAAACGGTTGATCCCGTAGCTGGTGTGGTCACGACGGGATGGCGGGATGAGTCGAGTTATGCCAGTCAGACTTTTTTGGATGTTTCGCGGCGCACGCGCATTTCGGTTGTGATGGATTTTTTTACTCATGATGTCAATGTGCAGATGACCAAGCAAAAAAGAAGCAGTGAGGATCCCTGGCGCAACGACGGGTTGTCAGGTGCCGACAGAGATCGGCTGCAGTTGATTCTCGCGCGTATTCAAGAACGCATCCGGTTAATTGCCCAGCGCGAGGCTGGTGCTACAAAAAGGAGCATCTGGTGACACGGGGATTGTCGAGAGGTGTTATATACTATGGGCGATTGGGCGACATGTATTTGACAAACAAGGAGGAGCAACATTGAAGTCTTTGGGGGTGCTGTTGTTGATATTGTTGCCATTGTCTGTTCGAGCGGCAACTTTGAGTGGGTTTATTTCGGATCAGAGCAATGGCGAGTCGCTGCCCTATGCGACGGTGGTGTTAAGAGGACAAGGCACACCCATTGGTGCGTTGAGCAATGTGGATGGGTATTACGCCATTCAAGGAGTGCCTGTAGATATTCCCTATATGTTGACCATCTCCTATGTCGGGTATATCAGTTTTCAGGATACACTGAGTTTTCAAACGGGGGAAACAAGGCGGATCAATGTGCAACTCAAACCCGAGCCAATAGCTGTACAGGAGATCGTGGTGCAGGCCGAACGCGAGGAGGAAGAACAGCGCATTCAGCCGGGGTTTGTGGAAATAGAAACGGCAAAAATTCGCGATATGCCGTCTATTGGCGAGACGGATATTTTGCGCTCACTACACCTGTTGCCCGGTATTCAGGCCGCGTCGGATATTAGCTCGGGGCTTTATATCCGGGGTGGCGGCCCGGATCAGACTTTGATTTTGTTGGATCAAATGCCGCTTTACAATCCATCGCACGCATTTGGCTTTTTTTCTACGTTTAATCCCGATGCCATTCGGGATATGAGTTTGCACAAAGGGGCTTATCCCGCGCAATACGGCGGTCGTTTGGGATCTGTGCTCGACGTACACAATAAGGATGGCAATCGCAAGGGATTTGGTGCCAGCGGGGGGATCAGCCTTATTGCCGCGCGTTTGACACTCGAAGGCCCAACTCCAAAAGGCTCGTGGATGGTGTCGGGGCGGCGTACCTATATCGATCCACTATTGTCTTTGATCCGAAATGAAGATACAGATGTTCCCACGTATTATTTTTACGACTTAAATGCCAAGCTCAATCAGGATTTTTCAGATAATGACAAAGTGCAGGTGAGTGGGTATTTTGGACGAGACAATTTGAGTTTTGATGTTGACGAAGATGCGTTTTTCGGCATTCGGTGGGGGAATACGGCTTTTCTGGGCAAATGGACGCATGTATTTTCGCCCGCGCTATTTGGCAATTTTGTGGTGGCGGGCAGCAATTACGCCAGCAGGATAGAATTGAATATTCTCGATACGAACATCTTGTTTTCCAACAGTATTCGCGATTTTACGGTCAAGGGAGATGTGGATTGGTTTGCCGCGCACGATCACGCCATCAGCGGTGGCTTTTTGGCAACGCACTACAATTTTGAATTTGATCAGGAATTTAACCGCGGAAGCCAATTCAACCTGCGCTTGAAGCCCAATTTGCTATCGGTATATGTGCAAGATCACTGGCAGCCTGGTTCTGCAACCGATATTCGTCTGGGCATGCGGAGCAGTTATTTTAGCGCGGGTGATCGCCTTCATGTCGAGCCGCGGTTGTCAATAAGCCATCGTATGGGCGACTGGCGCTGGAAGGTGGCCGGCGGTTCATTTCACCAGTATTTGCAATTGGTGACCACCGAATTGTTTAGCGGTGGTGATTACTGGGTGCCATTGGATGAGTCGGTGGAACCCGGACGGTCCTGGCAGAGCGTTGTAGGTGTGGAGTGGGAACCTTCCGAGCGTTATCAGGCTACTGTGGAAGCCTATTATACCGATATGGCGAATCTGGTTGTGCTGGACAATCGCGTCGCTGCCGATATCGATGCGACGACCGTAGATGAGACGTTTGTGAGTGAGGGAACCGGGTATGCAACTGGTATTGAGGTCTTTTTGCAGCGTCGCACCGGGCGGTTGACGGGATGGATAGGTTATACGCTGGGATGGACGCGGCGCAAATTTGCCGAACTCAATCAGGGCAGGGCGTTTCCCCCCAAATACGACCGACGCCACGATGTGTCATTTGTCGCGCAATACCGCCTGGGCAGGTGGTCGTTTGGCGCAAATTATGTCTATGGCACGGGGCAGGCATTTACGCCTGCATCTGCGCGTTATTCATTGCGCTCGCCCGCGGTGCCTCATCGTCAAACCGAAAGTCTGGTACTTCCCGCAGATCGCAATAGCGCTCGTTTGTTGCCTTATCAGAGATTGGATTTAAGTGTAAAGATGCGGTTTCGCGCGTTTGAAGTGAATGGGGAATTTTATGTCCAGGCATTTAACGTATTCAACAGGCGCAATGAGTGGTTTGTCATTTTTAATGAGTTCGATCCAGATGTGGTCAAGATGTTGCCTATAGTACCGACGCTTGGAATTAATTTTAATTTTTAAGAGGAATATGATGAAATATCTCGTTTTGATGGTGGGCTGTCTAACCGCGCTGGTGGGGTGTAAGGTCGAGCGCGATCCGTCGAGCCTTTTTGGACCAGATGCCTCGGGTGTTCTGGTTGTGGATGCGCTGTTGATTGTCGATAAACCCCTGCCCCAGGTGTTGATTAGTGAGACAGTAAAAGCAAACGCGGGGTATTCTGAACGCTGGGAAGGTGTGGGCGATGCCGAGGTCGTGATATCGCAAGGGGAACAGACGTTTTTGTACAGCCCGGGTTTCGCCGCAGGGTCTTATATGTCTCCGTCCAATGCACCGCTCGTTTTGCCAAATACAACTTATCATTTGCGCGTGCGATCACAGGGTAGGGAAGCCACAGCACAGACGATTACGCCCGGTAGATTCGATATTCAAGAGGCGGTGTTATTAGATGATGAGACGCTCGAGGTGATTCGCCCATTGAACAGATATGAAGATGGCAATGTGGAGGAGAATCGCATTGTCTATCAAGATGGCCTTTTGGAAATGCGATTTGATCCGCTTCCTGTCAGTGGCTACCATATTGCAATTGAAAGCCTGGACCCCACATCGGATTTTGTGATTTATTCCGATTTGGTCGATGAAGATGAGAGGGCGGATTTTGAACGATACGGCAGTTCGCCGGCATTTGAGGGCACAGATGGCATCGTGCGTTTTCCCTGGTTTGCTGTGGCATTTGCCGGGCCTCATGTCATTCGCATTTATGCGGTTGACAAAAACTGGTTTGATTTGATTCGCTCTGTGCCCGAGTTTTTTCAAGATGACGATGGCAATGCGTTTCAGCCCGGCGGTCTGGCGGGCGACAATTTTGAGCGTCCGCTGTTTCACGTTAATGGGGGTATAGGGATTTTTGGATCGGCGTCTGTGGATTCGGTGGGTTTTGTGGTGCTGCCCCGCCCCTCGCAATAAAGACTATCGCACAAATACACCCCCAGGGCATCGGTCACAGACCGACGCCCTTTTTCTTTGCTTGACGCAGGTATTTGTGTTATGATTTCTTTACTACACTACCAATTTTTAAGGAGAAGAAAAATGACACCTGAAGAACAGAAAGCATTTTTCTACGACGAGGGCTATCTCGTGGTTGAAGGCGTGGTGTCGCCAGAGGAGTTGGCCAAGTGTGAAGAAGAGATTCACGAGTTACACGTAATGGCAGCGGAGTTGGCAGCCAATGGCGATAAGCGTTTGGGTAGCTTTCAGCGCGAGCCTTATGCAAGGGACAAGGAGCAAGATGGTTTGCCTGTGTTGCGAAAGATCGAACAGACGCGCGATTTTTCCAATGTGTTCAAAAATTTGGCTGTACATCCCAAACTCGTGCCCGTGGTTCAGAATTTGATTGGACCCGATTTGTTGTTGTTCCGCAGCACGCTTATGCTAAAGCCCGCGTTTCACGGGTCCTCGCATGGTTTTCATCAAGATTCGGCCTATTGGCCGATGAAGCCGCCCGCACTTGTCACGGTGAGTATTGCATTGACAGATGCCAATTCGGAGAATGGTTGTATTCGGGTGATTCCCCGGAGTCACAAGTGGGGCATGCAAAAGTGGGGCGATATTGCGCGGCCTCAAGATGCAAAGTTGACAGATCGAAAAAATTTGGATACCTCACAGGCGATTGAGGTGCCGCTCAAGGCGGGAACAGTCCTCCTGTTCCACAGTTTGTGTGTACACGGTTCTGGCCCCAATCATTCCCCGCGGTCAAGGCATACGGCACTCTACGCCTATTTTCCACCCACTGTGCGTTATATTGCGCGTGGATCGGATTCATCGCGCACGTTTCCGGTGATTGCCGGGTTAGAAGGCAGGGAAGAAGTGACGATGGTCGCCGAGTCGGCGGCTTGATAAAGAAATATTATTCACCATAACCGGGAGGTTCTGCGCGATGTCTAAAGAAAAAATTCGGCTCGGTTTGATCGGATGTGGCGGCAATATGCAGCGGGCGCATTTGCCTCGTTTGAAAGCAGATGGGGGCGTGGAGATCATTGGGGTGGTCGATCCCGATGAGAGCCAGGCCGAAGCATTGATGGCAGAGTGGGGCAGTGAGGCGTCGTTTTATGAAGATTATCGCCAACTCGTGCGCAATGAGGCGTTGGATGCCATGCTGATCAGTTCGCCCCATGCCCTGCATTATGAACACGCCCGTCTGTCTTTGCAAAAGGGATTGCACGTTCTGGTTGAGAAACCCCTCACTGTTGCGTCTCGGCAGACCAAGTCGCTGATCAATTTGTCGGATAAATTGAAATTGTATCTGGTGGTAGCCTATCAACGCAATTATATGGCTCCCCACGTTTATGCGCGTGAATTGATTCGACAGGGTGAACTTGGAGAGTTGCGCGGCGTGGTGGCTTATGTGACACAAAACTGGGGAAGTATCCGCGGTTGGCGTTTGGTCCCCGAGCTGTCGGGGGGCGGTATGTTTACGGATACGGGCAGCCATCTGGTCGCCTCTGTGTTGTGGATTACGGGATTGGAGCCTGTGGAGGTATCGGCTTTTGCCGAGAATGCGGGAAAAGCTGTAGATACCAATATGGTGGTCAATGTGCGTTTTAAAGGCGGCGGGGCTGGTACACTAAATACCTTTGGCAATGCAGGGCGTCACGATGAGCGAATCGCCATTCACGGAAGCAAGGGCTGTCTGGTATTCCATTTACACCAGTGGCAAGTGCAGTCGGTTTTGCTGAATGACAAACCAATCGAAATTCCACCGCATATTCAAGAGACGACTCCCGATCAGGCATTTTTTGATCTGATCCGCAACGATGGGCAGGGGTATTCACCGCCAGATTTCGCTTTGCAGGTCGCCCGCTTGTCCGAGGCCGCTTATCGCTCGGCTTCTGCAAAAAAGGCCGTGAAGGTGTCGCGGTAATGCACCCTGATCCGCCTTGCGTGGTTGCTATTGGCGCCGTGTTGTGGGATGTGTTTCCCGATGGTGAGCGATTGGGGGGCGCACCGGCAAATTTTGCCGTGCATGCGGCTGCTTTAGGCGCGCGTTCTGCCCTGGTGAGTTGTGTGGGAGACGATACGCGGGGCAAGGCAGCACTTGAGATTTTGAGCGGACATGGCGTGGCGATAGATGCTGTGCAAGTGCATGCCCATCGACCAACGGGTAGCGTGAATGTGACTCTTGTAGATGGGCAGCCCACTTATGAAATTGTAGAAGGCGTGGCGTGGGATGCGATTACATGGTGTCCAGAATTGGCACCGATAGCGCAATCTGCTCACGCCTTGTGTTTTGGTACGATAGATCAACGCGAGGCACAGAGCCGTCGGGCTATTACAAATTTTTTAGATGCAGTATCGCCGGATTGCCTGCGCGTGTTTGATATCAATTTCCGCCAGCACTATCACACTGATGAGATTGTACGAGAATCCCTGGCACGCGCCGATGTGCTGAAGTTAAATGGCGAGGAAGTGGTTCTGCTGCGCGACTATGTGGGTGGGGAAGAAGATGTGGATGCTTTTTTGACAGATATCCGCGCGCGTTTTGACCTGCAATGTGTAATTTTGACGCTGGGAGAACACGGGTGTCGGGTTGTGAGTGAAGGCGAGATTTGTCAGGCGGTGGGGAAAAGACAACAGGTCGTGAATACGGTGGGTGCTGGCGATGCTTTTACTGCGGCTTATGTCATGTATTTACTCGATGGCGCACCAATGCAGATATGCGCCGAACAAGCCAATGCCGCTGGCGGTTTTGTCACCACTCAAGACAGTGGGATGCCGCCTTTGCCAGCGCGTTTTCGGGTTTTTTAACGGTCAATCACAAATATCCCAATGCTCTGAGCCGATCTTCAAGAATTTTTTTTTCGTCTTCTGTATAGACCTCGTCGTACGTGTATGAAGGTTGTGTATCTGATGGTAAAGGCGTTGCGGGTGCGTTGACTATTGTATGACCTTGCATGTCAGTGGGGACGGGCATGTCCATGAGGCCGAGTATGGTTGGCGCGATGTCGCGTATTTCCAGATTGTATCGTTCGCCTGTGTGTGTGCCGTCTTTGAGGATAAAGATGCCGTGTTGGGCGTGGTTGGCATCGTCTGGCCCAGTGTCGTTTTCAAGGGTGTGGATGGCGCGATGGCCTATTGTGCCAACAGAGCGCCAGTGCAGGTCGCCGAAATAGACGATCAGATCGGGGGGAATATTGTTGATGGTGCTGTAAATATCTTCCGGTTTGAAGACTTGAGTCGGCATGGAATTGCCTTTGTCATCGGGAATGTCCGCGATTTTTTTCGAGAGTTCGTCGAGTAATACATGGTATTGTTCGGGTGGTACAATGCCTTTCGGTTCTCGCCCAGCAATATTGAGAAAGATGCGCGCATAATAGCCACCTGCACCCCAGGCTGTGGTTTTTGCCCAGTCGATTTCGAGATCCTCATAAGCCGTGGGCTTATGGGGATATTTTTTTAGTGTCAAATACCCTTCGCGGATCAACCATTCGTTGATGCAGATACCGCCATCAATGCGCTTGGCGCCGTGGTCCGAGACGAGGAGGATGGCCGTGTCTTCACCGGCCAGGGAAATTAAAGATGCGATTTCACCATCGAGATATCGGTAATAGTCGCGGATGGCGTTTACAAATTCGGAGTTGGGATCGTGTTTTCGGTGGGTTTGATCCAGAAATCGCCAGAATCCGTGGTGGATGCGATCTGTGCCCATTTCTACATGCATGCAAAAATCCCATTCGCGGGTTTGCATGAGATGCCGGGTCACGCGGAATCGCTTTTCGGTCATGGCGTAAATTTCGCGGAGCAAGCGCGTTTTGTCATCTGTGCGAAAATCGCGTACATCGATCATGTAGCCATCGGATACGCGCTCGATTTCGGCTTTTAGACTGTCGGGATAGGTATAAGAACTGTTGTTGCTCGGCGTGAGGAAAGAGGCGATCAGGCAGCCATTTACGCGATGGGGCGGATAGGTTTGAGGTACGCCAACGAGGATTACTTTTTTGCCCACAGCAGATAGAATGTCCCAAACCGTATCATCCTGAACAAGCGTTGCGTTGGCGATAGATAGACGGTTGTAGGAATAGTCGGCGCGGTTGCGAAGTCCGTAAAACCCCAGGGTGCCGGGGTCTTTGCCCGTTACCATGCTCATCCATGCGGGAATGGTGATGGGCGGGATGGTGCTTTTGAGGCTGCCGTAAATTCCGGTCTGGATCAGGTTGCTGATGGTGGGCATGTCATCCCGAAATCGATGAAAGATCAGTTCGGGCGACGCGCAATCCAGACCTATGACGAGTACTTTCATGGCTCTTTTCACCTTACCGATACACAATCAACTTGTCTTTAATCCGTGCTTGCGATTCGCCATTGTCTGCTGTCAAGGTGTACAAGTACGTATTGTTGCTCAGCACAAGGCCGTCGGCGTCTCGCCCATCCCAAAAAATCTGGTTGTATCCCGCGCGTGCAAATGGCTCTTCGATCTCTTTAACAAGCCGTCCGGCAAGGGTGTAAACCCGCACGGTGACTTCCGAAGGACGCGATAAGATGAATGTAAAATGTCCCGTATCGGATACGGGATTAGGCGCGATCAGTGCGTTTTCTATCGCCAATATTGAAGAGACCTGGAAAGACATTGCAATTTTTGCAGGACCATTTCCCAGTCTGTCAAAGGCTTCGACATTGAGTGTATAACGACCATCGACCAGTGCGTCTGAGGTATAGACAAATGATAGGGTCATGGGGGTAACTGCGCGGTCTTTTATTTTTTCCGACTCATAATTACTCTCCTGTCCTTCATCTGTTCCCGAAAGCGATAAACGAATACTGGATAAATCGATACCCGCTGTATCGCGCATGGAAATGCGAAATGTCGGCTGGGAGGGCAAATAATCTTCTGGTCGCACCTCGCCGAGAGCATCCAGTGCCGCGATTTCAATTGTTGGCACATCGCGATCAGAACTGGGCGCAATCCGCATTGGCTCTGTAAGCACCACCTCGCGCCCGGGGAAAATCGACTGCCCCTGAAAATTTTCTAAACGAGCCGTTACCATGTGCTGTCCAGCCCACTGCGCGGTTTGCCACGTTAGGCGCAGGGGCACGATTTGTCCGAGCGGGCTATCTTCGGGTACAGCCACACGCCCAATCAAACGCCCCAGTGCAGGGGCGCCGCTGTAAAAGGCTACGGACACGCCCAGGGCCAGGTCTAATGGGCCTCGGTTTTGCACATTGAGATGAAGGTACACGGGTTGCAATTCCGTTACTTCAAAAGGTTCTGCCCGCAAATTGCTCAGGCCAATATCTGAAAGCGGCTGATATGTTGTGGTCCAGGTTTGCAGGCCGGGGGATGGATTTAATCCCTCTCCGTACAATTTGATCTGAATTTTTAGTCGCGGGACGGCTATACCGTCCAAATTTTGTGTTCCGGGCGGCAAATTTTGCCATTGTGCCAACGGAGCAAAAGTATCGCTATCGACCTCGCCAAGTACATTCACTTCGGCTTTGCCCGCGCCTGACAAAGCCGTCGTTACTGTATGCCATGCACTCGCCGGTCCAATTGGTTTAGATGTCAAGGTGCCAAATTCGGGCAAGCTCTGCCCCGGATATCGATACACCAGGCCTCCGCACAACTGACCCAGCCACACGACATTATTCACCCAATCAAATTGTCCGCTCAAAATATCTGTCTGAGCCTGATCGCTTTCAAATTCTTCCACAAATGCCCCGGTATGTGCATCTACCACGCGCACGCGATGCGTCAATCCGGTGCCAAATTCGATTAAGTAGATAAACCGTCCGTCGGCAATTGCGCCATCTGTAAATAGATATCCAAATCCCGTTTCGGTTGGCTGTACGGTAAATTGCCGCACGACGCGCCAGGTATTGGCCGGGTCAAATACGCGCACGGTCCACCCGCCGCGCCGCACGCCATTGACACCTGCAGACACGTTGTAGATAAACTCGCCGTCAGAGGTAATCAAGGCATGAGCATCAAAGGGCAATCCGCGGAACAAATCCAGTAACCTATCGGGCACCTCAACGGTATCGATCCGTCCAGTGACGGGCGAAATACGCAGCACGGAGCGCGCTGTGCTGTGTTCTGCATAGATAAACCCATCGCTGTGAAATGTCGCAGAAATGCTTTGGATAGGTGTTTCGGTCACGATCCCGTAATTTTGACCTGCTACCGTGCCATTGAATCCCGTGCCAATGCGCGCGAACAAATCGCTGCCGGGATACAAGTCTTGTGGTGTATAGAATCGTTTCACATACAGGTATGTTCCGTCCGTACACAAAACGGCTGTACCTGCCACACCTTCGCTCAAAAAAGAAGCCTCGGTAGCATTGAATCGGATTGGAGGTGGAGACATGGTGCGCCCTACAGAACCGTCATCAGATAGCACGACATCTTCGCCTTTGCCGCGCGATAATGCAATAGCTCCGTCTTGCTGCCACACCACTTGCCGCTCGGGCACAGAGGATGTCACCACAAAATGTCGCACATCAGACCAGGGTCCCGTTGTCTGTCCATCGGATAATCGGACACGCCAAAAATAAGACCCCGCGCGCAAACCCGTTGGTCGCCATAAAATGATGCCCTCGGCGGCGGCTACGCCGCCCGAGCGCATTGTATCTTGAGAATCGCCAGATGTACTCAGCTCAAATTCGCCTGTTAGATGGAACTGATCTTCTCCAGACCGCACGCCCAGTACTACCTGTGCATCTGCGACGGTCTGACTGGGCAATGGCAAGAATGGCACAGCTGACAACGCACCTAAGACATCGATTTCTACCGCAGCTCGATTATTTGTTTCGTCGCCTTCTACAATCGCATTGGCAGGGTCGGCTATCGCCTCTAAAACATGGCGTCCGGCGCGATCTTTGAGACGCCAGAGCACTGTTACACTGTCGCGTATTCCAAAAGGCGGTAAAGCCGCCATGAATAGGGTATCGACCACACCTGAATCCAAATTTCGATCAATCAGGACGATATCTACGCTGCGATCGGGCAGAGTGCCCCAATTATCTACGCGTAGCGTTACTCGAACCGAGTCTCCCGTGGTCAGTTCGCCTTGCTGGTCTAACTGCAACGCCGCATCGCCAAGCACAAAATCCGTGCTCTGAGGCACTGCGATTTGTTGTGCGGGATCGCCAATCAAATTCATTCCCACCAGTCCCAGTTCACTCGAAGGGAGAACCGCGAGTTCGGTCATTTTGCCCAGTGCGAGACTCTGTCCGAAAGCCAGCACGCCATTTTCAAACATATGTCGGAATAGTGCTGTATTGAGCTGGTTGTTAATGCGAACAAAAGAAAGGGAAGACGCGGAGATATACGCTATTGCGCCGCCATCGGGTTTGTTGATCATTTCTTCGGCGAGACTGATGATGCGCGGGTCCCAGTACAAACCATTGAGACACGACATCCCGATAAAAAGGGGGAGGCGTTCGGCATTTTGAATTTGGCTCATGTAGCTGAAAGCCCCTTGCTGAAATGTTCCGGCAATAAATTTGGACATTGATGAGGCACTGCCGTGTCCCATAAAATTTACAATTAGACGCCCCTCATTGATCTGTCGAATAACTTCGCGGGATGAGGCATTGGGTTCGGGCGGCGTATCTGCATCGTGATACAGCTTGAAATTCTCCAGCCCGATAGCGCGCGTAATTTTTGCCAATGTATCGCTCTGCGCAACAAATTTGGACGGGTCCTGTGCATCCCAATTTGCCATTAGCGTGATGCGGTTGCGCCATTGCGCCGACGGTATTTCGTCATAAGCGATCACTTTTTGCACAACTGTATTGGCCTGCGACGCGCGGCGCACGGAAAACCGTCCCACAAATACATCCATAAACAAATCATCATCCACCCGCCCAAAAAACTCATCGGTAAATGACAGACCGCGGTTGGGAGATTGAAAGTGCATGCCCGGTACGAGGTTGTGACGCGCAACCCGATTTTGCCCAAATAAATTGCGATAATCAAAGCTGAATTCCCCGAGCAATAATACATATACGGGGCGTTGTGCCCAGGTGTGAAATCCGTATTGTACAAATCGGCGAATGGCCTCGGCATCGACTTGTCCAAAGGAAAACTCGTCGTATATATCGGCTACATTGACCACCAGCGTGGATAACTCCCGCCCTTGCCGATGTGCGGCCAAACGCTCGGCGGCATCCATAAAATCCGCACCTGTGATAATCACGTAATCCGCGCCAGAGAATCCGCGCAAATCATAAGGGATATCTCGTTCTGCGCGTTCGGGTGTTTTTATCGCTGTTTCATCTACCGCGACAAAATCGCCACTTTCGGCAATCTCAAATCTAAAACTCTCGTCAACTCGCACAGCGTTGATGACCTTGTGCTTTGCCAAATTTAAGACCCTGATCCGCTCGTGTTCAAAATTGGCAATGGAGACTGCACGCGGCGAAAGCACAATGCCCGGGTTAAAACGCAGCACACCATCTATGGCCTCAAAACGCCGCAGATAGGTAATCTCCACCCAGTTGAAATACACGTGATCGATGTACGGAATCGGCTCGAAGGGAAACGAGGGATCGCCAGGCGTTCGCAATACCACGTATGTGGTATCTGACAATGCCGATACAGGTACTGTGCCCGTCGCGATGTGGGCGTTCTGTCCATCCCAGCGCGCTTCTGTGATGATCGGACCATCCTGAATTTGTATCACTGCGTAGTGATCGGGATTTATGTCCTGGTTCAGGGTCAACGAATGCATGCCCAGACGAATTTGTGCGTTGCCACTTGCGCCACTCGCCAGCCCCGGCAAAGGCACGGGCATTACGACGTCTGTGGGCATATCGCCCGGGCGCGACGGAGATGCGGTGCGCTGCCAGAACCAGTGATCGCGGTTGGCATTTCGCGCATGTCCCAGGGCTTCATAGATCGAATCGATTTCAACGTGTTTGCGCGACCAGAAATGCGTCAAAGGTTCGTTCGTAGATGCGTCCTCGACCCGTGTATATCGCAAGCCAGATTCTCGACCAATACGCAGGAAATAGACGCACTCTGTGCCGTACTCACTTTCAAAATCTCGATCTGGCGCGCGCCGAAATGCGCCCCAAAATAGCACCCCATCGCCCGTATCTAATACGCCGTCTCCCCCATCTTCAATGAGTAGCGGGATTTCTTCCCCGTCTAAAAATACCTGCAACCGCTCCAAATCTCCCGGTGCCAATACAATGCCGGATTCGGAAAACCAGCGCGCATCTAATCGGTAGAGACCATCTTCAAAAATTCTGATCTTGTAATACGTGGCTGTGGGATCATACCAATCCTGTACGCGCTTTGTCGCGCGAATGCGCCGCCCGCGCCAAAAGCGCGCCTGTTCGGGATTGAGCAATCCCTTTTGATAGATGGGATCAAAACCGTCTGTGTCTCTCAAAAGCCGAATAGGGGGCCGCGTTGTACCTGCGATAAATAATACGCGCACGCGTAATTGTCGCGCTATCCGAAGTCTGCGCTGAACGGGATCATACTGTACTGGACGCAATGACAGAATCGCGATTTGTTGGTCGCGCAAGATGCCCGTATGCGCCACAACGGCTTCTGCACCGGGATAAAAACTCGGGGTCTCGTAAATTGTCTCGTCCTTCTGATAAACCGACCTCGAAAATGGATGTTGTTCAGACCCCAACAACTGCGTCTGTGGCACGGGCATCAAATCCAGGCCTTCGATTTCCTCATAGTTCGCATTGAGTACTTGAACGACCGCACGAGAGCCATAAGGCATGCCCAGTGTTGCACCGCGTACAGGGATAGCAGGTGCTCCCGGCTGGTGCAACCACATCCATCCCGGCACGTCTATGCGATCATAAGGCGATCCTGAGGTGACGGCTAAATCGGACGCATCCACCGCAACTTCCACCCAGTTTTCACCCTTTGCCACCACGCGCACTTCTCCCGCATGTGCGATGCTTGTTGCGATTAGCAAAGTGATTGCGGAGATGCAATGCCAGAAAGTTTTCATGATTATACCTTTTTCAAGGCCACAATTTCTCAAACTCATCCTTGTTGTAAATTACCACGCGATCCCCCGGTTGCACATTCAGCGCGACCGATAGAGAATCCGTTGCGTGGACCATTACACGCCCCCACAATTGGTCATAGACAAAAGGCGGGATTTGTCCTTGTCCCTTGCTGTGAAACGAAAAAAAGCCGCCTTTTGCAATCGCCAGATCAAAACCCGTATTTGTCCTGTGAATGCGACACGCAAAATCACCTGTCAACCAGACGTGATTCACCATTGCAATTTCAGCACGCAACGGTTGGGGTGAGCGCATGGCAAGTGCATTTTTGAGTGCATAAGCAAATAGCGGTTTGCCGCTGAATGCATCTGGGGGTGTCCACGCCGAGGGCACGTTGCAGACAAATAACGTGCCGGTGGTCGCCCGCGCATGGGGCATCAAATTGGCTATCGCATTTTCGCTCATTTGCGAAGCCTCGCGCCAAAAAAAGCCTTCGCGTCCGATCACCACTCCGTAATACAGGATTAAAACGGCAAAGAGAGAGCAGAGAATTGGCCGTTTTTTATTTATCCAAATAGTAGAAATACCCAGACAAAAGAAGGCGGAGGGCAAATACAAATACCAGTTGTGCAAATGCCCCAATGCCGGGGCGAGACTTGCGCCGAGGAGAAAGATCAAGAGCAGGGCAAATGGGCGACAAAACCCCGCGTCTTTGTGCAAGATGCCGCGACCATGTTGATAAATAAAAATCCCCGCAGTCCCAATCACCACCGCAATGCCCAACCACCAGATATCACTCATCCCAAATTTTGCCACCGCTTTCACGACATCCCGCACCCAATTTAGAATTGATACGTGAGGCGTTCCCCCCAATAGGCTGCCCAGCACGAGCCATCGGATGCCAAAATACGCCAGCAATACGATGCAGACAACCGTCAATCCGCGCCGCGCCTGCGCTGTTTTCCACGCTTTGCGATACACGACCAGTGCCGCGAGTGCGACGGGCAGGGAAACGGCCATTTCTTTGGACAAAAAAGCGAGCGCACTACAAGCGGCAAGCCCCAATAGCGCGCCGGTAGAACCGCGTTGCATATATTTATAAAATAAAATCAGTGCGCTTAGATAGAACAACGCACATAAGAGATCTGTGCGTCCGACAATCCAGAAAACGGAATCGGTGTGAATGGGCAGCACAAAAAACAAAAGCGCGGCGCCCCAGGCCACCGCGCGGTCTGTGGAGAGGCATCGCGCAAATAAGAAAACGAGATATGCGCATCCCGCGTGAATCAAGATATTGTGGATATGATAAATAGCGGGCGCGTAACCACCGATTAAATAGTCCAGATAAAAGGATAAAACAACCGCCGGGCGATAATATCCACCTTGCCCGACCAGGCCTTCCCATCCCGTTGTCAAAGCAGAGATAATGCCTTTGGACGCCAACTTGAGATGGCCCCAATCATCATCTAATAACGAGATGCCCGAAGCGATCCACGCCAGTATCGCAAAGGCCGCGGCGGCGCATAATTTCAAAAATATGAGACCTTTCATTCCATACTTTTTATTACTATCCCGAAAGAAGACGATCATATTCATCATGTGAACCAATCCAAAACCAGACGATAGCGTTCTCGTCGGTTCTATAGCCTAAAGCTCGCCATCCGCGTCCAATACGCACGGAGTAAACTGGCGGGGGGCCTCTTTTAATCTGCTTAAAAAAAAGCCCTCTCTGTTGAGGATTTCTTCGCCACTTTCGATAGGCAATAATAGCCCGAGCTTGAATAGATGGGGGAAGGCGGAAAAACTTATCCCAGAAGTCAGCAGTTGTTATAGAGTTCATGAAACCAGATCACCGGGGTCGAAATTACTAATCTCTCCGCGTTCCACAGCTTGTTGTGCCTTCTTAACCATCTTTTCGAGCAGTGCGTGAGATCGGGCTGAACCGACTATCGCGTCCCATTCCGCCTCATCCTCTGGTCTCAAAGTGTTATCTACCACTACCTGAAGAGCAGCAGCAATATCATCCTGTTCTTCTTCGCTCAGGCGCGAAGCCTTTTCAAAGACATCTTTGAGTTTATTTGTCATGACAACCTCTCTTTCACCTGGTGCTCTGTATATGGACGACCACATACCAATCGCGGCCAAAATCGCGAATTTCGTAGCATCCGGCAAAACCGCTTGCAATTAGCGCGTCTTCAACATCTCGTTTGCTGTATAACCACAGCGGACATCTTCGCAGGCGGTATCGGATCTGCCGCTGCCATGCCAGAAATCCGCCCGACTTTGGAAAACTCGCGTAAAACTCGCCCGTTACCTCTGTCCCCAATTTTTTTAAAACCGGTATGGGATCTTCAATATAATCAAAAAATCCCATCAAACACGCTACGTCAAATACCCGATCAAAACGAACAGACAGATAATCGCCCAGAATGAGGTCTGCAGTCACATTGTACGCGTCGATATTGTCCTGTGCGATTTTTAGCATTTCTTCGGCAATATCTATCCCCACGACTTCTTTCCCCTGAAGTGCAAACGCAGCCGTGTATCGTCCCGGGCCACACCCGATGTCTAATACAGAATGAATTGCCTGTTTTTCCGTTTGTCGAAGCGTTTCCTCAAAACGTCGCACCATCACCTGCCGAAAGGCGCGATCTACCCATCTGCCGAGTACGCCCCGGTGTTCTGTATGTCCGTAGATGGCATCAAAATTTTTGGCATAAACATCAAAAAACTGCCCGACAGCCCGAGTTGATGAACTACTGGGACAATCGTCCCCTACTTTGCGCGATTTCATCTTTTGAGCCTTTGCCGATAAATTGCGTCCAATTTTTGCACCATAATGCGGTGATCCCATCGCTCAATCGCGTGCTGATATGCGCGTTCTCCATAAGTGTGACACGTCTGAGAATCTCCGATTAATTTTTCCAAATGCGTTACCATTGCTTCGATATCGCCTTGTGGTACGACAAAACCCGAGTGCCCATGTGTTACAATCTCGCGTATGCCTTCGACTTCAAATGATACCGTGGGCACCCGCGCGAGGGATGCTTCTACAGCAACGCCGGACAAGCCCTCGCGCAAAGAGGATAGGACATGCACAGAGGCAATCGCATACGCAGGTGTAATATCCTGGAAAAATCCCGCAAAAATGACCCGGTCTGCAACTCCTAATTCAGCGCAAAGTCGCTCACAAGCTGCACGCTCGGGACCTTCTCCTACCAATAACAATCTGGCTTCGGGACATTGCAGTCTGGCAAATGCTTTAATCGTATAGGATTGTGCTTTGGCGGGTGAAAAACGGCCAATATTGACCAGTACGGGCACGTTGTCGGGTATGCCTATCTCGCGCCGAACGGCGTCTTTTTTTACGTTGTTCAGACGTCGTTCAAACTCCGCGACATCAATGCCACTATAAACGACATGGTGGGGAATGCTGCGACCGATATTTTCCCGATGATAGTGCCGAATTGTGTCTCGACCAACGGCTATGATCAAATCGCAAGCCCATATCGTCATTTTTTCGAGCGCGATGTAGAATTGCCGTTTGATGGGGTTGACCGGATCGTTAAAAACCACCCCGTGAAGTCCGTAGATGATATGCTTGCAGCCGACCAATCGCGCGGCGAGACGCCCGAGCAAACTCGCTTTGCTTTCATGGGTGTGAACCAGATCAAATCGCTCGCGGCGGATCAATCGCATGAACCACAGTAGCGCGCGAAAATCGCGCCATGGCCTGATTTCCCGATCTAAATATGGGCATATATGCGCGACAACTCCGTGTAGTTTTAACAGATCGTCCCGCTCGATTTGCTGTCCAACGGCCAGGTGAATCTCGTAATTCTTTTGCATGCCCTTCATCGAAAGATACACATTTCGGTCTGCGCCACCACCGGGTGCAAGCCACGTCATAGTATGGAGTATTTTGGGACGTCTATTCATAACAAAAATTGGCGTTTACACCTCCCAATGGGCAATGCAAACGCCGTTTGTAAAAAAGAGTAAAGCGGACATTACGATTCGTAGTATTCAATAATGCGCCGCAATGTGGTATCCAAACTGATTTTGGGGTTATAACCCGTTAATTTTTTAATTTTCGTCAAATCGGGAACGCGATAATTGAGGTCTTCGTAAGAACCCTTTGCAAATGCCTTCTCATAAGGCACAAATTCAATGGGTGAATTGCTTTCCGTCAGTGCTTTAATTTTTTCTGCGAGGCCCTTGATGCAAATTTCATTGGTCTCGTGATTGCCGCCCAGATTGAAAATTTCGCCCGGCGTTTGGTCGTGTTCCATCAATGCTGTCAATCCATCTAAAGCATCTTCTATATCGGTAAAACACCGCCGTTGCTCGCCGTCGTTATATACTGTAATAGGATGTCCCAACAATGCCTGCTTGATAAATCGGGGCACCACCATACCGTATTCTGGACTTTGCCTGGGACCAATCACATTAAAAAAACGCACCATAATGACGGGCAATTTTTTTTCTCGCCAATAAGCCAATCCAAGCATTTCACCGACGGCTTTAGAGGTCGAATAATTCCATCTCGCAACGGTTGTTGGTCCCAGCAAGCGATCATCGTCTTCACTAAATGTCGCTTTGCCGTTTTTCTTTCCCGCGACTTCTGAAGTCGAAGCCAAAATTACCCGTTTCTTCTTTTTGTTCGCCAATTCCAACAGGAGTTCAGTGCCTCGAATATTCGTGGTCAAAGACTGCAATGGGTGGTTGATGACGTAATTTACACCCACAGCCGCCGCAAGATGATAAATGACATCACTCCAATCGACTAAGGGTCTGAGCGTCTCAGGATCGAGCACTGTGCCCACTTTCATTTGAAACCGCGGATTTCCTTCGAGGTGCCGCACATTGTCCAGGTCTCCAGTTGAAAGATCGTCTAAAACAAAAACTTCGTGGTCTTGCTTCAAGAGCCGTTCGGCCAGATGTGAGCCTATAAAACCCGCACCGCCCGTAACCAAAAACCTCATGTATTCATTCCTTTCCCATTGCCGAGCAGGATATATCTTCTTACAAATACAATCCCCACTCTTTTACAACACAATACACAATACACAAAACACCTAAATATAAGGTCTCGAATGCTTAAAGGCAATCAGAAACCTAAAACAAAACGAGCCTCCCGCAGATAGATTCTGATGACCTCATCCATCTTTTCTCATTTGCAATGCAATTTCACGCAGCGGGCAAAAAGAGAAATCAGTCAATAATCGCCGCAAGCGAGGCTCTGTTGCTTTCAGATTGGCGTAGTGCGTCAAACGCGCCTTCCAGTAAAAGGCGACCCGTGGATGATCGGGGTCGAGTTCCCACGGATGCAGATAAAAGACCACGGCCCGCCTTTGTTTGCCCAAAGCTCGTATATTTGCGCGGCTCAGAAAATAGGGAAATAGCCGAAAATACGCACCTCCGGTTGCAGGCAATCGAATTTTCCCCACTTCGCGCACAGATATTGGAATTTCGCAAATTGGCCCAGAAGCGGTCTTTACAATACGCGGAGCCAAATCAAAATCGGGAATCCCATAGCGCCAGTTATGTACTGGAAAAATACTCGAATCACACTGAAAACCGAGTTCTGCCAAAATATCCAAAGCCCACAATGATCGCGCTGTAATGGAGAAATAGGCCGCGCGATAGGCCGTTACGGGTTGCGCGGTCACATTGGAGATCGCAGCAGAAGCCCGCTGTGTTTCTTCTCGAAATCGCTTGGGCGTCATTTGATAGACCAGATCGTGAGACCAACCGTGGCATCCCAATTCGTGACCTTCATCGGCTATGCGACGTATCAAGTCGGGATAATGCTGTGCCACAGGTCCCAAAACAAAGAACGTGCCCCGAACATCGTATTCTGCCATTATATCGAGCAAGCGATGGCAACTTCTCTCAAGGCGCGGCTCGCTTTGCGCGGATATCTTATTGGAGATCGGTATGCCCTGGTACCAATCTTCTACATCTACTGTGAAAGCGTGTCGCATTGGTGTATGCTCCGCTGCAGAAGGGCCAGCAATTGTTCGCTGCTTTTTTCCAGTGCGTAATGCGCGATCACCCGGGCGCGTCCGGCAGTTCCCAGGCGATTGCGCAGGGTTTTATTTTTTATCAATGTGCCCAAAAATTCGATCCACTCGGTGTCTGTTTCGGCCAAAAAACCGGTTTCTCCATGGGTGACGATTTTACAGTTGATTTCGACCGGGCTCGCCACCACGGGCAAGCCACAGGCCATGTATTGCAGCAATTTGTACCCTCCTTTGCCCCGGGTAAAAGGATCGTCGGGCAGCGGCATCAGGCCAATGTCAAATGTCTGTAGATGATCAACTTCGGTTTTCAGTGCCCAGTCCAGGCGCGCAATCCGCAGATCGGGTACATCAAAATCGCCCGCGCCAATCAAATGCAATTCCAAATTGGGATATTGCCGCGAGAGAGTGATCAAGGGATCTCGGATCAAGTCCAAATACCGCGTTGTCCACTGGCTTCCAATCCATCCCAGTAAGATCTTTTCGCCCGTTGTTTTTTTTCGGGGGACATAACGCGCGGTATCGATAGGTCCCGTGATTTGTGAAACATAAGGGCAATAACGGGCCGCAAATTCAGCGGTGTAGGCATTTTCTACGATGGCGCAGTGTGCTGTTTGTAACATCGCGGGCACGCTCATTGCGCGCCGTCGGGTTCGCAACCGGTTGATCCAACTCTCGTTGGGATTTTCAAGCGTAAAAATAGCGTCGTCGAAATCGAAAAATATTTTGTGCTTGTAGCGGCGCAACAGGCGCGGTATGGGAAAGGAAAAAAGGGCTTTTTGAATAAGTATGGCATCGTATTGCGATGCTGTAAAAACGCAAGCCCATCCCGTCCATAGGGCGCGAAAATAGGACAGCGCATAGTACAGGAGACGCGAAAAAATGCCTCTGGCATTGCGTTTGACGAGGTCATCGGGGGTTACGACTCTGACAGTACAGGTGACGCCCGCCCGACGCAACAGAGGTAGGTAATCAAAAACTCGCGTGCGGCTGCTGGCGGCTAAGGGGCCATATTGCGCGACAAATAAAATTTTCATATCCAGCCGTGTTGCGTTGTCACAGGCGAGCCAGAACGCTGGTTGAACCAGCCCGGTCCGCTTTCCAATGCGACTTCGCGACCAGTGATGGCAGATTGTTCGGCGGCGAACAGGATTTCCATGATGTGCCGTGCCCATTCGCCGTGGGTAGGGGGTTCAATGTCCAGGGCGATGGCTTCGGCAAAGGCTTTCCATTCGTTGTGCATTGTCGAGGGCGGCTCGTCGAAGGGGACATTTTCCCACTGATCATTTTTTCCAACTTTGACATATTTCCCACCGTGTTCGGTAAAGCGCAATGTGCCATTTGCACAGATGACCTGACATTCATAGTCGGGCGCACCATCTGCAAATCCAACAGCTATGGCAATGCCTGCCAGGCCGTTTTTATAGCGGACGAAGGCCGTGGCCGAGTCATCCGCGGCCTGGTAGTGGGCGCGGGTTCCAATGGCGGCTGAGACGGATACGGCCTGTGAGCCGATCATCCAGGTGAGACGATCTACTACGTGTACGCCATTCGTCAACCACATGCCTCCGCCGTGGTAGCGGCTGCGGTACTGCGGGCGGCGACCGGCGTAGTTCCAGTTTTTAGACATGTAACACACGGCGGTGATGACGGGGCCAAGTGCGCCAGAGTTCAGTATTTCTTTTGCTTTGATGCTGGTGCCGTAGTAGTGTTGCGTTAGACCGACCATCAGTTTGACGCCGTTATCGGCTGCGGCTGCGATCATGTTGTCGCACTGTTCCAGGTTGATGGCCATGGGTTTTTCCACCAGGACGTGTTTGCCGGCTTTGCATGCATCAACGGTGAGGCGATGGTGAAGCTGGTGGCCCAGGGTGATGGCGACAGCGTCGATTTCGGGGTCTTTCAAGAGGTCGGTGTGGGAGGTATAGCTTTTGGGAATGTCGTATTTGCCCATGTATTCGCGGCACTTTTCCTCAATGAGGTCGGCAACGGCGACGATTTCGACGTTGTCCAGGGTTTCAATGGCGTCGCAGTGAGACCGGGCAATACCACCCAGACCGATAATCCCAACTTTTAAGTTGTCCATTGTGATTGCTCCTTTTTTAGAACCACCTGATGACGGCACCGATAACGCTTTTGGCTTCGCCGTTGAGGATATCGCGATAAAGCCCTGGCGCATCTGAAGACGCGACCTCATGGGTGATGGTGTGGTGCCAGGGGAGAACGCCAGTGCCCATGTTTTTGATGACAGCGCGGCGACAGGGGGCTTCGCCGTCGTTGCAGGGATAGTACATGGTGAGGCGTTTTCCGTGGGGCGGTAAGAAATTATAAGAGATGGGGTGGCGGCCGTAGTTGCCCTGAAGGATGAAGGTTCCCTGACGGCGGCAAAGGGCGATAGCCGGGTCAATGCAGGCGGGTATGCCCGTGCATTCGAAGACGACGTCGGCACCGTCGGAGGCGATGTCGTGGACGGCTTCGTTTGCATCCGCGCTGTGAATGAGGTGGTCGGCGCCGAGTTTTTGTGCGATGTCGAGGCGGTTGGCTTCCAGGTCTATGGCGATGACTTCACAGCCGCGGTGGCTGCATGCAGCGACGACGCCCAGGCCGACGAGACCGCAGCCGTACACGACAACGCGGTCGCCCATTCGGGGGTTGGCCATATCCACGCCATTGAGTCCTACGGCGGGCATGACGAATGAGCTGGCGGCGGCTTCATCAACGCCTTCGGGCAGGTGGGCGACAAAGGCTCGCGGTCCCCGGGTGTCCAGGACTGCGGCAGAGGTGTGCGCGCCCTGGCTGGCAGAGACTTTCTGACCGACGAGAGAGAAGACGCGGTTCCAGCGGTAATAGACGCGGTCGCCAACAGCGAAGCCGGTCGCGTCTTTGCCGACGTGTTCGACAGTGCCGACGGCCTGATAGCCCGTACACAGGGGATAGGGACCGTAGTCGAGCTTTCGGGTGATGGCGGCAAATTCAGTGCCGATGCTGACGCCGGAATACCGGGTTTGTACTGCGATTTGATCGGGGCGTGGATCGGGAAGGATGATGTCTTCGCAAGCAAAGGTGGGACCCTCATGGGTGATGAGTGCTGTGGCTTGCATACTATGGCTCCTGTAGCTCAAATGAGAGATTGCTGGTGGCGTTGCTGCGGTTTTTTGTGCATCGGTGACCTTTTTTACGGTTTCAGGTATTCGCCGGGAAGGCGCGATCCCTCGTATTTTTGATCGGGGTCGCGGTTGGTTATGACTTTGGGGATATCCCCTTTCCAGTAGTGTGGCACATCGATGGTGTGGCGTCTGTGCCAGGCGAGAATCAGGGTTCTGCGTTCATCTGTGTAATTTCTTCCGGCAGAATGCAGGACGCGGGCATCGCCCAAAACCAGCGATCGCGCGGAGACGGGTACATTGACCTCATCCGGGTGATTGCTGAACATGATGGGATGGGTTTCTTCTATAAATCGGGCGCCCTGTTCGTGCGCAGGCACCAGTTGATCGTGGAGTGGGATGCGCTTGAGATGGGTGCCGGGGATGACTTTCAAACAGCCGTTTTCTACTGCGGTATCGGTTAGATAATAGTTTAGAAATATGATCTGCGGCCAGGGCGAGCAACTCATGGGATCGTTCCATTGCATCCAGTCCTGGTGCCAGTAGAGCGGTGGGCCTTTGGGTTCTTTGGTGAGGATGATGATGCCGCCGCCGGTGTGGAAATCTCCAAAGCCCAGTTGTTCGAGTGCCCGCCGCGATGGTTCCCAGTCCAGTAACTTTTGGATAATTGGATTGTTTTCACCGCGCACATTCACGTGTTGACCCTGATATCTGAAATCCTCGTGCTCATAGTGATTGGCAATTAACCGCTCGGATTCTTCGCGCAGTTCTTTTATGAACGCATCTGTCAAAATATCGTCGATAACGCAATACCCATCGCGGAGCATGTTTTTCCGAGTTTCCAGGACTGTTTCAGATGTCATGTTGTGCTCCTCTTTTCTAACTCTTTGTCAAATCAGCGGATAGTGGCAGCAAAATAGTTTAATGAAAAGATGTTGTCAAGATATGGTATCCGAGAGCAAAAAGCTATGGGAAGATATGGGGATGTGGTTTTCACATTGTTTTGATTTTCTGGGCAAGGTTCATTATTTTGTTTAAAAATAACGGGAAGGCTTATGGTTGATAAAGAGAAATTTGCAAGGCGTATGTCTCAGGTCTTCAATCCCGTGTCTGTGCTGGGGGTTGTGATTGTGCTGGTATCTCTCAAGGCGTCTGGATCGGGTACCTGGATTGTATTGTGTGCATTGATCGCACTCTTCTTTACAGTTTTTGCGCCCTGGTTCGCGGTGTTGCACATGCGCCGTCGGGGCGAGATCAGCGAGTTGTTTATTCCAGAGCGCCGCGACCGGCTGCGTCCGCTTTTCTTTTTTATGGCGAGTTCTTATCTGGGTGTTGGTATTCTTTATCTGATACACTCGCCGCCCGCGCTATACGCGCTGATGGTCTGTGTTGCAGTTCAGGGTACAATCGCGCTGTTGATAACGATGCGGTGGAAAATTAGCTTACATGCCATGGGGCTTTGGGCCTGTTTTGCTATTGTGATCGCGCTATATGGCAGTAGTGGTTGGTGGGCAGTTGTTCCCGCGGGGTTGGTTTCGTGGGCGCGACTCGTATTGAGGGCACACTCTGTGTCTCAGATTTTGGTGGGTAGTATTGTGGGGGCTGGGGTTACGTTTCTCATTTTTTTTCACATGCTCAGCACATGAACAGGGGGAATTATGAAGATCAAATCTATTGAAGCCGTGAATGTTTCCATTCCACAACAGAAACCGATAACACCCGCGCGCCGTTCGAGCTGGCGGCATTCATCACCAATTGGCTTACCCATGAATAAATATCCGGAGTTTCCGCCAGATGTGCCGAGCAAATCGCCGGGTATTGGCGGGCGGGGCGTGTGGGTTAAAATAACGGCTGAAGACGGCACATGGGGCCTGGGCAGAACGGGATTTGGCGAACCGGTTGCGGCATTGGTCGATGCTTTTTACGCGCCCTTACTCCAGGGCCGCGATTGTTTTGCCACAGAGCATCTCAATGATATGATGTGGCGAGCTTCCAAAAGGCATGGCTCGTTGGGATTGTCTGCCTGCGCGCAAAGCGCGATTGATCTGGCGTTGTGGGATTTGAAGGGGAAGTTGCTCGACCAACCCGTTTACAGATTGCTCGGTGGACCGTCCCGCGAGAAAATTCGGTGTTATTGCACAGGCGATGATCTCGATTGGTCGATGGAGCTTGGATTTGAGGCTTTTAAGATTACGAATCCCGTGCATTACGAACAGGGTATCGTGGGTATGAATATCATGGAGGAAAAGGTCGCCCTTGCGCGAGAAACTGTGGGCAAGAATGCCGAGTTGATGATCAATCCCGTGATGGCTTATGATGTGGAATTTGCCATTCGTCTGGGAGAACGGCTCAGGCCCTACGAATTGCGGTGGATGGAAGAACCGCTGTTCCCAGAAGATCTCGAAGGGCATATTCAATTGCGAAAAGCGATGACTTGGATCCCGATCGCAACCGGTGAGGATCATCACACGCGGATTCCGTTTCGCCAACTCGTGGAAAATCGCTGTGTGGATGTTGTGCAACCCGATTTGCACTGGTGCGGGGGGATGACCGAAGCCGTGAAGATTCACCATATTGCCGAAGCAGCCGGTATTAAGAGCAGTCCGCACGGGGGCTGTAATTCAGCTTATGGACAGCATTTTTGCTATGCGATGCCCGAATGTACTCTGTGTGAATTTCATTTGAGCACACCCGTGGGGGTGCCTCTGGAAGAGGTCGCGCGGATGCCGGGCGTGCCCGTGCCCAAAGATGGTTATTTGGTGCCGTCGGATGCGCCGGGATTTGGAATGGATATTGCCGAAGATTGGATTACGCCCTGGGATCACGGGCGTTTAGGTACGGGTGGCGAGCATGTGATTTTGTGATAAAAAGAAAAGCGGGCGAAATATCCGCCCGCTCAAAAATACCGCTCTCGTGGTTCTTTCCTACTTTTGATAAGAGATTCCTATCGCCCACATGTTGCCAGCGAAAGACTTGCGCCCGCTGATGGCCATACGCATTGAGGTTTCGATGCTCAGGTTTTGATTAAGGCCAACCAGGACCGTAGGGGCAATATTGGTGATGCGTCTGTCATCGCCGTGAATGCCTTCCAATTTGAGGGCGAGGAGGAATTTGTCCGTGAGGCTGTAGCCTACCTCGGCGTTGTAAATCAACTCTTCTGGCGGGTCATAGCCCGTCTCGTTTTCCTGTCGCAGGCGATATCCCAGATCGATATTGGCGTACATCGGGGCGGGATAAAAAGATCCGCCGATTTGCAAAACAATATCAAAATCCCATTGGCCTTCGCTTACGGAAATGGCCTCGGGTGCTGCGCGATATTCGCCTATTGGGGCTTTGAATCCGAGTTTCAGGGTGGCCACAATAGCTTCTTGCACGAGGTTGATTTTTGTGTATCCCCGCAGGTCGCCAATACCCGATTCTTTTGCATTCTCCTCTGGGAGACCTACAGCCGCGGCAATATCTACGAATTTATTGCCGCAATAAGGGATTTGTAGGCCGACATCGACGCGGTCGTTCACGCCGTAAAATATATCGAAAAATACCTGGTTAGACTTGTATGTGGCGGGAAATTCCCCCACATCTCCATTGGGCAAATAGTGTTCCGAGGTCGATTGCGTCAAGAGGTTGAGTTTGCTCCATACCTGGCCCTTTTGAAGTGTCCACGCGCCTGCATAAGCAGTATGTGGTAAAAGGGCGCAGAGCGCGATGGCGAGAAGGAACTTTATACACGAGTTAAAATGTGGCGTGGAAGTGCTCAATTTTTCTTCCTTTCTGATGAGGCGGTTGATAATAAGCAGCCCAGCGGTAATCGGTCCGCTGTTCAAACTGCTTGTGTGAAAATACCGAAAAGAAGGGTTTTTTACAATATAAATACAGATTTTTGGGAAGATGCGTAAACCCGGCAGGTATAGCGTCACATTTTGGACGGGAGACCCGAGTGTGAAATCCCTGCGGTCCATATATGGCCGGCGGGGAAATTGCGCCCGCCAGCGGTTATACGCACCGAGGTTTCGAAGCTCAGGTTTTGAAAGGGACCTATTATCAGCGTGGGCGCGAAATAGGTAATGCGACTGACATCGCTGGATAGTGTGAGGCCCAATACGCGGGATGGCCTACCTCTGATGCCTTCTAATTTGAGGGCGAGGAGGAGTTTTCTGATGGGATTATAACCGATTTCTGTATTGAAGAACCACTCGTCGCCAGGGTCGCGGTCAATCGCGTTGTTTTTCAGGCGGACGCGATATCCCAAATCGATGTTGGCGTAAAGTGGCAAGGGCCAGAAAGATCGACCAATTTGTGTAATTAATTCAAAATCCCATTGGCCTTCGCCAGCAGAAATAATTCCATCCTGGTTTTGAAATTTGCCGGTGGGGACTTTGGTCCCAAATTTTAGTGTGCTTACAACAGGGCTTTGTGCAATATTTATTTTCGCAAATCCTCGCATGTCACCAAAACCCGATGCGACATTCGCTGGCCTGAAGCCGACGTTTTCAAATTCCCGGCGATAGTAGGGGATTTGTATGCCGAAGTCGATGCGATTATTTAGGCCGTAAAACAGGTCGATAAAGAGTGCCTGTGAATTGTAGTGCCCATTTTCCCGATAGTGTGCGCGGTCTCCGGGTTCATAGAGGCGATTGGGATCGGGTTCGCGACCTGCGCCTCCAACGGCCACATATTCTTCGGTTGTCGATTGCGTCATGCCTGTGATTTTGCTCCAAAGATGGCCCTTTTTGAGTGTCCAGGCACCCGCATAAGCGGTATGGGGCAAAAGTATGAAGAAGACAAGCCAATAAAAGCGGTGCATGGAGGACTCCAAAACACAGGCGAATCGCCACGTGGCAATTCGCCTGTGTCTTTAGAAGTATAAGTGCGTCCGTCTAATAAATTCCCGTATTCTGCCAGAAGGTTGCCCAGGCAAACCAGAAGGCATTGTGGGCTGGTAGTTGTTGTAAGGTCCTGTTTTCGAGTGGGCCAGCAATGGCCTCGCCTTTGAGGTTCCATGTGCTACCCGTTTCCTGGTCGCGCAGCAGAAAGGGATAGACCGTATCGAGGGGAAGCGCTTTCTCAAATGTGAGGGTCTGTCCGTTGACCTTGCGGTCAAAGGGTATTGCGTATTGCTCTTTGTCATAATAGACGACAAGAATGGCATTGCCCGCGACTACGTCGTTGATGACGGCTTCTGCCCCCAGGGTGGAAAAGGGATAGGCTTTGGCGGTTTCGCCAAAACGAATACCCAGTGTGAGGGTTTTGGGCGGAAAGATCTGCGCGGTTGGATTGTCGAGCAAACTGGGAAAGGATGGGAAAAGCGGCGCAGTATTCGGGTCCCGATAGTTGCCATAGGGATAGCTCTGGTATCTGCTGGGTGCGTAAACACCCGTATTGGCACTGATAACTTTGGAATCGGGATAGAGCTGTTTCCAGTAGCGCCAGGTGGTTTCGATTACGGGCAGGAGTTGTAATTCTTCGGTTCCACTTTCAACCGGGATATGGATCATCTGGGGATATAGGATTCCCTGTTGACGGCGGTCGTACATAATCAGGTTGTTGTTGAAAAGCAAGCCGGAAACTCCACAATGGATGCGCGATTGGTCATTGCCCTGTCCGTTAAAGATGAGTCCCGTTCCAGTCAGTGGGCAAAAGCTCACGATAATAGGTTGTTCGCCAACCACATCGTTGATGATTTCGTGCCACCAGCCCATGTTGTGGGGATAGGCTTTGGCTTCGCCATTGAGGACCACGCCGAGCACGAGGTCATCATCGTTGAGGTAGGCGGCTTCACTGGATGTGAGATCGACAAATAGGGGGTCGGTGAGTGCTGGGATACCATCGGGAGGTACGCCGCCCGATAGTATCCTATCTGAGGGAAAGTCACTGAGAAAATTGCCGCCTGCTTGCGGGGCGCGATTGATTGAACCGGAGGGCTGGGTATTGCCGGATGTCGTGCCGTCAGAGGTGGCAGGAGGATTGCCCGAATCTCCCGGTCCCAGCGTATCTTTGCTGTTTCCCCCGCAGGTCGCCAGGGCAAATAGCGCGAATAGGACTGTGCTTTTGAGAAAAATTTTCACGGGAATCTCCTGTGAGTTCGCCTGCGGATGGAAATAGCGGAGTTGACCTTGCATTTCAGGTATTCTCTGTCTAAATTAAAAGAGTTATAGGACGCGAGTCAAGGGGGGCTGGGTAGTGGGGCTTAGCTATTGATTTTTTTATAGGAAATCGTTATGCCGCAATTTGAAGTAGTATCGCCTTTTGAGCCTGCCGGCGATCAGCCCCAGGCGATTGAAGAACTCGCTCAGGGGATTCGAGACGGTATGCCATACCAGACTTTGTTGGGGGCAACGGGTACGGGTAAGACGTTTTCAATATCTAAGGTGATTGAAGCCGTTCAAAAGCCCACGCTTGTGATTTCCCACAACAAGACCCTGGCTGCGCAACTCTACGGCGAGTTTCGCAGTTTTTTTCCGAATAATGCTGTGGAGTATTTTATTTCGTATTACGATTATTACCAGCCCGAAGCCTATAAGCCGGTGACGGATACATTTATTGAAAAAGAATCGGATATCAACGCTGAAATCAATCGCTTGCGCCTGCGCGCGACAAGTACTTTGATGGAGCGGCGAGATGTGATCATTGTGGCGAGTGTGTCGTGTATTTACGGTATTGGCAATCCGGATGAATACGAAGATCATCTGGTGATTCTGGATCGCGGTGCAGAGATGGATCGCGATGCTATGTTGCGCAAGCTGGTGGATATTCATTTTACGCGCAATGATGTGGCTTTTGAGCCAGCTGCGTTTCGGGTGCGCGGTGATGTGGTTGAAATTTATCCGCCCGAACGCGAGCATCCGGTGCGCGTGGAGTTTTTTGGCGATGAGATCGATGCGTTGAGTGAGGTACATCCCGTGACGGGCGACGTGCTTGCGGAACGCGATCGCATTGTCATTTATCCGGCCAAACACTTTGTGACCAGTGGCAATCGCATTGAGAAAGCCATTGTCAATATTGAGGTGGATCTGGCGAAACAATTGGAGGTATTTAACGATCAGGGCAAGTTGTTAGAGGCGCAGCGGCTGGAGATGCGCACGCGATACGATATCGAGATGATGCGCGAGATTGGATTCTGTCAGGGTATTGAAAATTATTCGCGGTATATTGATGGACGAAAACCCGGGGAAGCCCCTTATGTGTTGCTGGATTATTTTTCGGACAATTTTCTGATTGTGCTGGATGAATCGCATGTGACGATTCCGCAGTTGCGCGGGATGTGGAATGGGGATCGGTCCCGCAAAGAGGTGTTGATTGAACACGGTTTCAGGTTGCCCGCGGCATTAGATAATCGCCCTTTGTATTTTGAGGAGTTTGAACAGAAGGCAAAGCAGATCGTTTTTATGTCGGCCACACCTGCGGATTACGAGTTGGAACAATGTCAAGGCGTGGTGGTAGAGCAGGTGATTCGTCCGACTGGTTTGCTCGATCCCGAGATGGTGGTGCGGCCTGTGCGCGGACAAGTTGATGATCTTATCGAAGAATCACGGGTGCGGGTGGAATGCGGTGATCGCGTGCTGGTGACAACATTGACCAAGCGCATGGCAGAGGATTTGTCGGAATACATGCGCGAGTTGGGTATCAAGGCGCGCTATATGCACTCCGATGTCGATTCGCTCGAGCGCGTGGCAATTATCAGGGATTTGCGGTTGGGTGAGTTCGATGTGCTCGTGGGCGTGAATTTGTTGCGCGAGGGGTTGGATTTGCCAGAGGTGTCGCTGGTTGCTATTCTGGATGCGGATAAGGAGGGTTTTTTGCGGTCAGAGCGGTCGTTGATTCAGACGGCTGGGCGAGCCGCGCGCAATGCAGAGGGTACGGTTATTATGTATGCGGATCGGGTGACAAATTCAATGCAGCGCGCAATTGATGAGACGAGTCGCCGTCGGGCATTGCAGGAGGAGCATAATATCGTTCACGGCATTACGCCAGAGACGCTTTACAAGACCAGAGAAGAGATCCTCCAGACGACGGCTGTAGCCGATGAGAAGGCCGAATATCTGCCAATGGTCGCCGAAGAATCGCCAGAGTATCTGGAGGGAGCCAATCAGTTGGATATAATTGAAGAGTTGACGCGGAAAATGGGTGAAGCGGCAGAGAATTTAGAGTTTGAGAAGGCAGCGCAATATCGCGATGAGATTGCAAGGTTAAAAGCAGAGGTTGCGTAAAAAATTTATGAAAACGACCCATCAAATATTTTATCGGGATGCGAGAGATTTAAAGGAAATCCCTTCAGAGAGTGTTGATCTGGTGGTTACATCTCCGCCGTATCCTATGATTGGCATGTGGGATGATATATTTGGCAGCCAGAATTTGGAGATCGAGAAGGTATTAAAGACCGGGGATGGGAAGCTGGCCCATGAGTTGATGCATAAGATTCTCGATTCTGTATGGGATGAAGTGTTCAGGGTCTTAAAAGATGGTCGATTCGCTTGTATCAATATTGGCGATGCGACGCGGAAGGTAAACGGTGATTTTTGTTTGTATCCAAATCACGCGAGGATATTGAATTATCTCTTAAATATCGGGTTTTCAGCTCTGCCCGATATTCTCTGGCGAAAACAAACCAATGCTCCCAATAAATTTATGGGATCGGGTATGTTGCCTGCTGGTGCTTATGTGACTCTGGAACACGAGTATATTTTGATTTTGCGAAAGGGCTCTAAAAGGGAGTTTAAGACGGAATGCGAAAAACAGAACAGGCGCGAGAGCGCTTTGTTTTGGGAGGAGAGGAATATCTGGTATTCGGATGTTTGGATGGATATTAAGGGTACAGGGCAGAGGCTTTCTGTTAGGGACAGGTTTGAAACCTGTCCGTACTCGTCGCGATTGAGAAGTGCTGCATTTCCCTATGATTTGGCCTATCGCCTGATCAATATGTACTCTGTGAAAGGCGATATGATTCTCGATCCGTTTTTGGGTACGGGAACCACAATGGCGGCTGCGATGACGTCGGGGCGCAATAGTATTGGCGTTGAAATTGACGAAAGTTTTCATAGTGCGATTTGCCCGATGGCGCGACAGATTGTCGTTTTTTCAAACGATTATTTGCGCGATAGGTTGATGAGACATTTTGTATTTGTCGAAGATCGTATTCAGAAGTCGGGGCCGTTGAAATATACGAATAGGCATTATGGATGTCCCGTAGTGACGAGCCAGGAACAGTCCATTTTGTTGAATGGCTTAAATAATGTGCGAGAATCTGATGATAATATCTTTGAAGTCGCGTATTCCGCGAAACCTCAGGATATAGCTCATGACCGAAGTTGGAACGAAATGGCCATAGAATTCCAGGACAGCGGAATCTATAGACATAAAGATCATTTTTTACGATAAAAAGAAGGACGGGGTGGTGTTTGAAATACCAGAGGACTTTTGAGATGTTAAAGGAAAAGGAGGTCGTTATGAAAAAAATGACCATTAGGATCGAGCGAATAGCCATAAAAAATTACAAAGGTATTGACCAACTTGAGCTTGACTTCCCGCCACCCAGAATGCGTGATGACCCTGACATTCTCGTGATGGGTAGCAAGAACGGTCTTGGCAAGACGGCAATTATGGAGTGCTGCTCATTACTGCTTCTGGCAGCTACATTTGAGGAAGATTTTTTTCTTTTAAAAAATCATTATTTTTTAAATGTACCCGACTTGCTGATAAGAGCGGGTTCTGAATGTGCGGAGATTTCCGGTGACGTAGTATTTGGAGAAATTTCAGGTACAGTAAAAATTCAGATAGATCGTCTTGGTACCGTCAATATGTTCAATGGTTCGCTACGCAAAAACATAATAAAAAATGAGTTTTTTATTTCAGAGCAAAGTTTTGATAATTTTATAAACACAATTTGTGGCTTTACACCCAATCCGGTCGTCGTGAATACCTTTCTCCTGTTCCATAGCTATCGCAAAGTTCAAGAAGGAAATCCAGAACTCGGCATGATGGTGGGGCGAGACCGTTTCCAAGGAGCGAGAGAAGGGGCATTTTACAATTTTCCGATGAGTGAATTTAAGCTGAGAATTCTGCGTTCCATGATGGGAAAGGCACAACTCTTTGAATTAGAGGAAGATCAGGAACTGGACGATACTGTGGAGAAACTCAATGAATTGGTGAAGTTTTACGCAGGAGGCACCGTTAGTAAACTCCGTCCGTCTCTTAACAACACAGTCGATTTCCTTATCCAACCAGTGAGTGGTGGAGCGTCATTTACATTTGACGGCCTGAGTTCAGGACAAAAAGAAATTATCTCTACTTTATTCTTGATTTGGGAGCATACTAAGAACAGTCCTTCAGTTGTATTTATTGACGAGCCGGAGTTGCACCTGAATGCCCAATGGCACCGCAGTTTTGTTAGACATCTTGTGAGATTAGCACCCTGGAATCAATATATCATGGCAACTCATTCTGAAGATATTATGGCCTCGGTTGATGAAAATCAGCGCATTCTCTTGGTGGAAGAATAGGGGGATGCAAATGCTCAATGTTAGAACAGCGATTCGCCCTGAAGCAGTCCGCTTACAAGGTCAACATGTTCTCTTCGTTGAAGGGAAGGGCGAAAACGCTTTGGATCCCACAGTTCTTGAAGAACTTTTTGATCGCCATCTTCAAATAGAGCCGCTTGGGCCTGCATTTTCAATAAAAAGCGTGGCAGAAGCATTGTACCCCTACCACGAGACCTATTATTTTTTGATTGACCGCGATCACCACGACAACGATTTCATAAATCGTTGCTGGCGCAATTTTCCAGATCCCGATACACATAACCTGCTCATCTGGAGACGCCGAGAGATCGAAAACTATTTTTTAGAGCCAGACTATCTTGTTCAGTCGCAATATTGTCGGGTTAAAAAAGACGATCTGGAGCGGCAAATTCTGCAATTTGCCAATAAGCGGTTATTCCTGGATGCTGCGAATCACGTTGTCATCTCTATCCGAGAGGAACTAAAAAGGAATTGGATTGAGAAGTTTTCAAATCCCGACGAGTTTTCATCCAAAGAAATGGCTCTGGAAAAATTGAAACGTGCTAACGAGTTTGAGCAACATCGCACCAATGTCGCGAATAAGGTTTCCACAGAAGAGGTGGAACGCCGTTTCTATGAATGTCTTAAGTTAATGACAAACGGCCAAGACCAACTCGACTTTGGTCGCGGTGATTGGCTGGATATGGTTCAAGGCAAAAGCGTACTTACTCAAGTAATTAACTCCGGAAGTTTTCAGGTAAGGGAATTAGATGGGACTCCGCTACAGGGACGCAAGAAAATCAATGAGGTCGTAAAAGACCTTCTCCGGCAGGCTGAAGATGTCCAGCCTGCCGATTTTATGGAATTAAAGCGTCTAATCACCAAACGAATTGATGAGACGAACTAAAAAAGAGGGATGGGGTGGTGTTTGAACTACCAGAGGATTTTTAAGATGTTAAATAAAAAAGATATTATGCCAGTGATTGAGCGGGCAATAGTAGAAGATGTGGGGGATGGGGATATTACGACGAAATGGACCGTGCCATTAACAAAGCGCGCGAATGCGAAAATCATTGCGAGAGCAGATGGCGTAATTGCGGGATTGGGTGTGGCACAATGGGTGTTTGAAACGGTAGAGAAAGAGATTGTATTTGAGGCAGGTGTGGTAGATGGCAAGCGTGTTGGGGATGGTGATGTCTTGGCTGAGGTTTCTGGTCCTGCGCGTGGGCTGTTGACAGGCGAGCGCGTCGCGCTGAATTTTTTGCAGCGCATGTCGGGTATTGCAACGATGACGGCACAGTTTGTGGAAGCGATGCAGGGGACAAACGCGCGGATTTTGGATACGCGCAAGACGGTGCCGGGATTGCGATTATTAGACAAATATGCCGTTGCTAAAGGTGGTGGGGTAAATCATCGGGTGGGATTGTTCGATATGGTGCTGATGAAGGAGAACCACATTGAGGCAGCGGACGGGATTGGGTCGGCACTTCTATCGGTGTGGAAAGGAATGGATTTTGAAGGCCGAGAAGTGCCCGTGGAGGTGGAGGTGGAAACGCTATCAGAACTCGACGAGGTTCTCGTTTTGGGTGCGGACCGCGTGATGTTAGACAATATGAGCCTGAATGAGATGTGTGAAGCAGTGGAAAAGGTGCGGCAATTAAAAGGCAAAAAACCCGAGTTGGAAGCCTCGGGCAATGTGTCTTTAGATAGCGTGCGGGCAATTGCCGAAACGGGCGTGGATTTTATTTCAGTGGGTGCGCTTACGCATTCGGTGAAGGCACTGGATATCAGTATGTTGTTTCGATAAAAAACAGGATGTAGTGTCCAATACAAACAAATAAAGGTGCGATTGAATTTTCGAATCGGGCCTTTATTTGTTTGTGGCGCAATGGAATATGAAAACGAAAAACGCCGAGAAGATCGGATGTGATCTTTCCGGCGATGGTAATAATATAACAAACTTGGCTTTGTTTGTCAAGTTTGTAAATCTTTGATAAACAGTAAGTTAAAAGTTGACATTCCGTGTCTATTCGATTAAATTTATCTTCGCTATGGTTCTGTCGTTTCCGCGATGCGTGCGGAGGATTTTCAAAACCTCAATGGAGGGCAATATGGCACAACAGCCGCTCGACGGCGGGACGGGGGTGAGGTGTGTCATGTGCGAGGTGGTTATTCCGGAAAAACGCCTCAGGGCCGTTCCCTACACGCGCTTGTGCGTGACGTGTAAGGACAAAGTAGAAAGGGGGAAGATTCGTCTCAAATCTCATTTGATGGACACCGAGGTTCAGGAAGAAGAACCCGAGGTGAAACCCATCGAGGTTCGTGAAGACCGGTTGGTAATTGGCGCGTGGTCAACTGGATTTATGGAATTGGCCGCGCAAAGCAGCCAGATACGCGATTTGCTTCGCGAGGGAAAAAAAGAAGATGCCAGAGCACTGGTGCAGACTTTGGCCGTTGAGGCTCAGGCCGCGCTCGTTGTGTTGGACGAAGATCCAGAGACTGTGCTGTCGATAACGGGTATGGATGAAGATGGTAATCCGGGCTATTCGACAGATGTGGTGGCGCATTTGCCCACAGAGATGTTGACGGGGCTGATTGATTATGATCCGGAGCGGGAGGGTTTTAACGCGCATTTGATACGCGCAATGACGCCGGGTACTTTTCGACGTACTGTGGAAGACACGTTAGAGCCGATGGACAGTGCCGGGGCCAGGTCAAAAGTATCGTTTGAGTGGCTTCGGGCATTATCTACACTGGAGGACGCGAATAAGTGTGCCGCGTTGCTGAACAGTGTGGATCCCGAGTTGCTCGAAGAAGCCCTGACTCCATACGTGAAGGACATGCGAATGAATGAGATCGTGGGTTCTGCCGGGGCTTCTGTTCCCCGGCACCGACTCTTTTCCGAAGAAGCGGCTGTGGGTGAAATGCCGAGTACGATAGTGGAGGATCCCGTTGTCGGGGGTGTTCTGGATGCACTTTTCGATGCCGATGCCAATTTGATGCGGTCCGTCATTCGCGGGGCGTGGGAGAGGAGGCACGATGAATAGTGAAGGGCGTTCTGTGCAAAATCCACTTGCAACGCTGGATTTGAGTCGGTTTCGCATTGATTCCGAGAGTTTTGTCGGGCAGGTTATCGAATTGGGGACGCGCTTTGAAAAGTTGCCGCCCAATATTGGAGATGCGCTTTTGGGCTTTTTGCGCTTGCAGGGTTTGCACTATGGCAAGCGCAACCGGTCGGGTATTGCCATCAGGCGTGAGGATTTGGAACACGGGGTGCGGCAGGCGCTGATTTCCATGGATCTCGGTTTAGAGGCGCGTGCAGAAAGTGATTTAAACCGGGCTGTGGAGATTATCGCGGAAGGAGATTTTGAAGCGTGTCGAAAGCGCGGGTATGAGATCGCATTTTTTCGTCTGCAAGAAATGGCACAAGCGTGTCGGGCGATGTTGCTGCGCCCCGAAGTGAAATTTTTTCAGTCCGAATACAGTGCGGTATCCCGCTGGGCAAACGCAGTGCCAGAGACCTGGATGCGTCCCCCTGATGACGAGGAAGATGAACTCCAATTGGTCGATCCGAAGCGCGATTATGCGGCTTATCAAATTGCGCTCAGGCGGCTCGCGTTTTTGCGGTCTATTCCCAAAGCTGCGTTGACCGAATTGGAAACAGCGGTTGAAGGGCGCACGTATGACGGGTTGCTGCACAATCTCATTCTGGCACTGGCATTAGATATGGAATCGCTTTTGCCATCGGAGGCACAGATCGAGGCGTTTCGCCAAACGTGTTTTGAAGAGGGTAAGATGAAGACGGGGGTGCGCGCCAAGGTTTTTGAGTTGATGGATCGACAGCTTGAGGCCAGTGTTGAAGATGCAGAGGACCGCGTGGCGATTCGGCAAGAGTTTGAAGCGGAAGTTGAATTTTTAGAGGAGGTGTCCTTCAGCGATTTCAAGGGGGTCTTTTTGTTGCCGGATCAGTCTAAGGACGATGGGTGAGAGGCACGATGCATGTTTGTAACTGAAGCGCAGTCCTGAAGGGCTGCGCTTTTTTTTTGAACCTTCGGACATTGGGCGGTGTCGATTCCCACAGGAGGATATTTTTTGACACCATCGGACGCGATTTTAATGCAGCGGATTGTGGCGCGAGATCAAGAGGCTTTTGCGATTCTGTTTGCGCGCTATCAGGTACAGGTGACCGAGAGCCTGCGTTGGATGACGCGCGATCCGGGCGTAGCTGATGATTTGACACAGGAGGTTTTTCTCAGAGTTTGGAATCGGGCCGATCAATGGTCGGGGCAAGGGTCATTTCGCGGGTGGCTGTTTCGGATTGCGAGAAATCTGGCGCTGAATCAATTGCGCAGCAAAAGTCGCCGACGCGAACAGCCTATAGAAATGCCTTCGCTTTACGATGAAGAGGAAGAAGAACGACCCGTTCCAGGGTGGATGATCGATAGGGCTGCACTGGGACCCGATGTGCAGTTGGAACGCACCGAACAGCGGCGCATTTTACAGGCGTTGATCGATGCGCTACCAGAGGAAAAGCGCGAGGTGTTTCAGATGGTGTACGAAGATGAGGTGACGCTTAGGGAAGTTGCCAAACGGCTGGCGATTCCAGAGGGTACAGTAAAATCGCGGTTGTTCCACGCGCGCAAGCAACTCGCAGAAGCATGGGGACGGATGTACAAATAACAGAAATAGGAGGAATTTGAAATGAGTCTTTCGGTGAAGGCGCCGTGGCATAAAATTTCGTGGGATGTATTTGTTCAAAAGGGATTGCCCGAATTGTTGGCGGATAGAGTGTCGCTGGCGGGTTATTGGGTGGTGTTGGTGGATGAATATACCTGTGAATTGCATCTTGTGGTCCAGGGGGGGCAAGAGGTTGTGTACAAAAATATTCCTCAGCCCGATGAATGGGGGCGGTTTAAGGTAGATGGCTTTTTTCGAACGGTGGTTCCCGCGCCGACTGAGGTGGATTTTGAGCGTGCTGAAATTCGGTGTGTGGGCGAGCAAGTGCGCGATTATATTGCCGAGCGGTTGGAAAATATGCCAGAACTGTTGGGAGAATCAGTTGAAACCTGGATGCCGTTGGGAGATTGGATTCACACGTTTTTTACAGAAGAACCCACATCGCAGTATTTGCAGGCGACCAATTGGCAGGATATGCACGTTCATTTGCGGCGGGTGACGTTGATCCCAATTATTGGTGAGGCCGATGAGGGGGTAGAAAATTACTATCATCCGTCGCACGATGGGCGCGTGTGTCCTTATTGCACGCCTGAGGGACCGAATCTCGCGCGGATTTTAGAGGTGGCTCAGGGAGCGACTATTCGCAATGGGAAATTGGTGATTGAAGACGATGCCCCTGAAAAGCGGCTGGGCATAGGTGCTTCGGTGGTTCCGTTTTTGGAACACAATGATACCAATCGCGTTTTGATGGGTGTGAATATGATGCGACAGTGGATTGGTGCGCCGGGACCCGATATGCAGCGCGATGAGCAGGGCGTGTGGCATATGTATCACGCGCAATATGACGGCAATGTAGAGACGGGTTTCAAACCCGTCTTGGAGTCGGAACCCGCGCTGGTGCAAACGGGGTGTGAGCCGCGCGATCCGTATTTTTGGGCGGGATACAATTTGCTGACCGCGTTTATGGCGTGGAATGGGGACGCACACGAAGATGCGCTTGTGATCAGCGAATCCGCGGCCAATCGGATGATGCTGCCCAATCGCGTTGCGCCGGGCGATAAACTGAGCAATCGACACGGTTTTAAGGGTGTGGTGTCGCGCATTGTGAAAGATGAACAGATGCCCAAATTGTCGGATGGCACGCCTGTGGAGCTTATTGTGAGTGTGTGTGGTTTGCCATCGCGGTTGAATATTGGGCAGGTGCGCGAAGCTGTGGCCGGGCGCATTGCAAAGGCCGAGGGCGCGCCGGTTATTGTTCCCGCGCTCAACGCGCCCAAAGACGATGAGATACGCGCCCGTTTGAGGGCTATTGGGCTGGCAGAAGATGGCATGGAGAGGCTGATCCTGTATGGGGAAACGCTGCCGCGCCGCACCACGGTGGGGTGGGTGTATTGGGGGCGCACGTTGCATTTGGCCGCAGATAAAATTCACATGGGGGTAAAGCCGGGTCAACGAACTCAAGGGTTGAGAGAGATGGAGTTTTTGGCGTTGCGAGAAGCGGATGCTTTTGGGGTGATTGGCGATTTGTTCAATACGTGCGCGGTGGATCGAGACGATGCCGATACTTTGGCTGACCGCGTCGTTGAGGGACCTGTTACCCCCACTGCGCTGTCCCCTCAGTTTGATGAGCTAATTGGGCATTTGTCAAAAGGTGGGGTGGCAGTCACGCTGGATGAACGCGGTGCAGAGATTTCGTTGAAACGCGATGGGGATGTTGCGCTTGCGCTTGCGCGTCCGGTTCCGCATCCGTGGCTACCGGGGTATTCGTTGACACATGTGAGCGGGGGAGATATGCCCCGTGCATTAATGGAGGCCAATGAGCGCTTGAGTGAGATGATTGCCAATGGCGCGCCGGATGTGTTGGTGGATCGCGCGGTTGAAACGCTGTCTGAGCGCGTTCGCGCATTTTGTGAGTTGTCGCGTTTGCAATTTCAGGCGCGCGCATTGTTCAGCGGGCGTTCGGTAGCTGTGCCCGCACCCGAATTGCGATACGATCAGGTCGGTGTGCCCGAAGAAATGGCGTGGACGTTGTTTGGACCGTTTGCAGCGCGAGAGGTGGGTGCTGAAGAGGTGGATAGGCGGTCGAAGAAAGCGGAAGTAGCTCTGGATGCAACCATGGCTGAGTTGTGGGCTGTGGTGCTTCGCAATCCCGCGGTTTCGCCAACGGCTTTTGTGGCGTGTCGTCCGGTGCGCGTGGACGGTGATGCGATTCGCGTGTGTGTAGCGATTTGTAAGATGAAGGATTTGGATTTTGATGGCGATCAGGTGGCGATTTTTGTGCCGGTGACCGAAGAAGGCCAGAGGTCGGCTGAAGTGCATCTGTCGGCGGTGGCGCACCTGAGTCGGGACCCGGGTCTGATTGCACGGGAGAAGGTACACCCGATGCACGACGCGCTGTTTGGTCTGGCGTATATGAGTATGACGGACGAGGGATTGCGGGAGATTGCGGCGATTGTTGGCGATGAGGTTGAGCGAAAGGGGTTGTTTGTCGATAAGCATCAAGTGATGGGCTGGATGGCGGATGCGATGGCGCGTGATGGTGCGAAAGCGGCATTGGAGCTATCTGCGCGATTGTGGGATAGGGGGTTTGATGCCGCGCGCAAAACAGGGGCGTCGATGAGTGCGTTTATCGGTTCGTCGCTCAGTTGTCCCGATCCGCCAGAGGGCGATGATCCAGATGTCTGGCGCGATTATCCCGATGAGGTGTCGGCTGTGTTGGCGCGGTTTAGCGGATACGACGACGATGATTTCGGGATTCCTGCGCTTTTGGTGGAATGTGGTGCGCGTGCCAATTGGCAGCAGGTCAGGCTTTATGTGGCTCCCCAGGGCGTGACGCGAAATGATCAGGGTGGATTTACGCCCCTGAAGCACGGTTTTCGAGATGGGCTGACGCCAGAGGAGCTTTTTGCGCGGGCGATTGGTGCGCGCTGGGGTTTGGCCAATGCGCTGGCCGAGATGATGGCGATTCAGAGCGATTTGGAAACGCAAAGTGCGCCCGGTGGGTATGGTGTTTTTGCGCGGGCACGCAGGTCGGAAACGCCGGGCGTGGTGTTTGCCCGCGCAGCGCAAAAGGGCGAGCGCGATCCGCTGACGGATGAGTATAGCCGTTTATTTGTGGGGTTGCCGATAGACGATTAAAAAAGGGACGATTGAACACATAAAAGAGCGGTGGGTTTTTGCAACCTGCCGCTTTTTTATGTTAAAAAATGAGATTTTCGCTTGACTTCTCCTAATTGATTCGTCATTTTACTAAATAATTAGTAACTTGTGTAAATTTTTCAGGGAGGGTCTTATGGCTGCGAAGAAACGACTGGCTGAAGCCGAGTGGGAGGTGATGGATGGCGTATGGCATCTCGACCGTCAGGTTACGGTGCGCGATGTTGTCGATTATCTGTATCCCAATGGCGAGAAGGCTTATACGACGGTGCAGACGATTATGAATATTCTGTTTGAAAAGGGTGTGCTCAATCGGCAGAAGATCGGTCCGGTGAATGTGTACAAATCGGCTCTGTCGCGGGAAGACGCGGCGCAGGACGAGACGCGCACGCTGGTGTCGCGCATGTTCGAGGGTTCTTTTGGGGCGCTGGCAACGTATCTCGTGGATTCAGGTGAGCTTTCGCATAGAGAGCTGGATGAGTTGCGCGCGCTGATAGAGGCAAGGGAGAAAGGAGGCGCGTAATGGATGCGTTGATCCGTTTAGCCGAGGCGTGGTGGCCGCTCTATGCGGTGCATTTTGTCGAAGTGTCGCTGTTTATTTTAGTGATTTGGACAGTGGATCGCTGGATGACGTTGGATACGCGATTGCGATATGTCCTCTATTTATTGGCGCTGGTGAAGGTGTTTGTGCCGCCTTTTTACGCTATTCCGCTGCCCGAGTTTTTGACGTTTTTGTACTATGCTCCACCCGATGGTGTGTCGATTGGACCGGCTTATGCCGGTGTGGTTTCTGGAGACGAGGTTGTTGCACCTGTGCAAGTTGCACCGCTCCCACTGGCGTTTTATCTGTTTTGTCTATGGGCTGTTACAGTTCTGGTATGGGCAGGTGTGACGTTGTGGAAGAATGCGTCATTTCACCGCGCTCTCAGTTTGGCAATGCCGGTTGATCTGGCGAGGGAGGTGGGATCGCTGGACAGGGCGCGGGATATGAAGGTTTATGCCAAAGCCAGTCTGCGTTCTCCGCTTTTGGTCGGTATTGTAAAACCGAGATTGTATTTGCCTGCGCGATGGTCGTCCTGGTCGCCCGAAGAGTTGCGCGGTGTTGTTGCACACGAGTTGGCACATCGGGATAATCGCGATATTTGGGTACTGATTTTTCAGGCGATAGCAATGGCGCTGTTTTGCGTGAATCCGCTGGTCTGGTTGCTGAACCGAAGGCTGACTTTTTTGCGCGAGTTGCGCTGTGACGAGGCGGTGTTGCGCGAGACGAATCTGACGCCTGCCGAATACGGGCGGCTGTTGTTCAGATTTGTTGACAGACGACCGGCTCTGAGTGCGCTGTATTTCAATGAGCGTGGAACCGCGCTCAAGAAACGATTGGAGTATGTCCTTAATTTTACGGAGGACAATGTGAAACGGTCCAGATGGCAGTTGGCAATTCCGATTCTCATCGGTCTGGCGATTGTGCCTTTTTCAATTCGAGAGGCATATACGCAATCACCCCCAATAGCTCAACAAGCAGAGCTAACGTCTGTGTCTGGCAATGCTGACAGTCGTGAGTTTATGGAATTAACCGAGGTCGAGGAAAAGATCGAGACCGAGGAAAAACCCGAGGTTTCAAGGAAGGCCGTTCTTATAAATGATGTTATACCTGTGTATCCAGAGAAGGCAATCAGAGATCAGGTAGAAGGCACAGTGTCATTGAGGTTTTTAATTAATGTAGATGGCTCAGTGAGTGATGTGAGCATTTTTAAAGGACCGGAGATATTTCATCAAACGGTCATAGAAGCGGTATCGCAATGGCGGTTCAAGCCTGCGGAGCACGATGGCAAAGCTATGCCTGCATGGATGGCTCAACAGTTTAAGTTTGAAAGATCAGAACTGGCATCAGAGTTGTTTTATAGGGTCAGCTTTATCCCACCAATTGCGACTGATAATGGTGAAGAGTTTGTCGCGGGTTTCCAGAGCTCCGGATTCGCACCAACGCAAGAGCAGGCTGCATTGGCAAAATTGATTGAAGCGAAACAAAAATTCAAACCAAAGCAACAGAACGCGCCGTCTGCTGATGCTGACAGTAGTGTTGTGCCCGTGTGGACGGTTATGCCGATTGAGTTTTCATTAGGTTCCACGGACACGGATCTCCAACTCACGTCGCCTGTGCCAATTGATGCTGATGGTAATGAGGTTGAGGTCTCCGTAATTTTCGAGGTCGAAGCTAAGCCCGAACTCCTGCAATCTGTTAAATTTGTGTATCCACCAAGAGTTACTGTGCGTTTGGAGCTTAAGGTCAATGTGGATGGCTCGGTGAGCTATGTGAAGGTTTTGAAAGGCCCGGAGGAATTTCATCAAGCGGCGATAGACGTGATCTCGCAATATCGATTCAAGCCAGGGACACTCAACGGCAAAGTTGTGCCCGCGCGGATGCCTCAGTCGATTATATTTCGATTGCCAAAGCAACAGACCACGCCGCCTGCATCTGGCGATGCTGGCAGTAGTAAGGTTCTCGAATTTTATATGGTTGAAGTAAAGCCCAAGGTCCAGCACTCTGTTAAGCCTGTGCATCCCAAGGAAGCAATCAGAGATAGTTTGGAAGGCAAAGTGTTTTTGAAGTTTAGGGTCAATGTGGATGGTTCGGTGAGCGATGTGCGTGTTCTGAGAGGGCCAGAGGTGTTTCATCAAGCGGCGATAGATGGTGTATCGCAATTTCGGTTCAAGCCCGCGGAACACAATGGCAAACCCGTAGCTGTATGGATGACTCAGCCGGTCACGTTTCGATTGGAATAGTTGGAACAACTGACGATTTTCACCCAGACCAGACGAGCAGTGCTGCCCAAAGTGTCGTATTTAATTGGGTTGTGAGATAGGAACAGGCTCTATCACAAGAAAGGGAGGTGTTGCAATGAACAATATTTTATACATCCTGATTTTCTCAACACTTCTGTTTTCCTGTTCTGATTCGGGAAAGTTGTCTATAGTGGAAACCGTGGAGAAGTCTGAGACAAAACTGGATACTGAAAAGTTGGCGGCAGTAAAGATCGGAGACAAATGGGGGTATATCAATGCAGCAGGTGAGGTTGTGATCGAGCCGCAATTTGACGATGCCAGGTCTTTTTCGGAGGGGTTGGCAGTAGTGAGAATCGGTGACTCTGATAGAGGTAAGTATGGGTATATCAACGTAGCAGGTGGGGTCGTGATTGAGCCGCAATTTGATAAGGCGTTTCCTTTTTCTGAAGGCTTGGCGGCAGTAAAAATCGGGGAGTTCACCAGGGGCAAGTATGGGTATATCAATACAGCAGGTGAGGTTGTGATCGAGCCGCAGTTTGACTTGGCGTTTCCTTTTTCTGAAGGCTTGGCGGCAGTAAAAATCGGGGATTTCATCAAGGGCAAGTGGGTATATATCAACGTAGCAGGCGAGGTCGTGATCGAACTGCAATTTGACTTTGTTGGGCGTTTTTCTGAAGGATTGGCGACAGTAAAAACCGGAGACGGGTGGGGGTATATTGATGGGAAAGGCAAGATCGCAATCAAGCCACAATTTGATAAGGCGAATGCTTTTTCAGAGAGGTTGGCGGGTGTAATGATTGGGGACAAATGGGGGTATATTGATCGGGAAGGCAAGATTGTGATCGAGCCACAATTTGACAAGGCGTTTTCTTTTGATAACGGATTGGCACTTGCAAGAAGAAATGAAAAGAAAAAAGGGTATATCAATACTGAAGGTGAGTTCGTGATAGAGCCACAGGTTGATCCTCCTTTCTATATTTCTGCTCTTTCTAATGGTTTGGCAGTATTAAAAATTGATGATAAGTATGGGTATATCAATGCGAAAGGTGAGGTCGTGATTGAGCCGCGATTTGACGATGCGAGGAGTTTTAGGAAAACGAAATAATTTTTGAGTGTGCTATTGGGTATGTGTCATAATAACCGAAAAGAGATGGCCCCCCGGAATGTGTATTTCGGGGGGCTGGTCTGTTCAATATGGGACAGCGATCAGTGTTATTTTTTTTAAGTGGTTATTTCTGAAGATCGTTTGACCGTTTTACTTTCTGTCGCCGCACCAGCAATGCGACTACCCAGCACAAGGCGGTGACCAGAGCCATACCAATAATCGTTTCAACCATTGCTATTGTCCCCCAAAAAGGTAAGGATGAATAGAGCAGCACTAACACATAGGACACCAAATCCTATGCCGATAGTATATAGACTGTTGGGTACACAGTCAACAGCAGGTCTTAAATTGGGTGAATATAACAGATGAAAAAGGGAAAGTTATACATTTGGCTGATTCTCGCGCTTGTGTTGGGCGGTTGCTCTCGGGGTATTGATGAATACGTGCGTCAGTCGCGCCATGTGGATGTCGATGTGCGGGTATATGGGGTTGAGAAGTTGGGGGAGAGTGGTCAGTTGGATGCTGTACAGCATTTGATTCGGGCGTTGAAAGATGAAAAAGCGCGGGTGCGGTTGGCGGCGGTAGATGCGCTGGGTCAGATTGGAGATTCGACTGCGGTAGATGCATTGGTCGCTGTTGTGCAAGGGGAGGTGCTTGTATTGCGGTTGGCGGCGATGGATGCGCTGGGTCAGATTGGGGATTCGACTGCGGTGGATATTCTGTGTTTGCAAACGCAAAGTGAAACGACTCAGGTCCGATGGATTTCAGCAGTGGCTTTGGGACACATTGGATCTCCCCGGGCGATTGGCCCTTTGGCAAATTTGTTGGGCGATTAAAAGAGCGGTGGAGATCTGTCGCTCTTTTTTTAGCTGTTATGAAAATATCCGATTGCTTTTTCATAATAAATTCGTTTTTTTGAAGGAGTTTCCCTCTTTATACCGTCCGACAACCCGAATTGCCAAGCCTGAACGGGAGGAGCCAAAGATCGGTGCGCTTATTTCTTTCTCTAAGCGGGTTGCCCTGAATCGCAATACATTCTGGACAATTCCGATTGCGAAGGCGGAAGGCATTCTCGAGCAACCTTTCTCTGTTGGATTAAATTTCCAACTCTGATTTTCAAATTTGGCTAAAAAAACGGTAGTGGATATTATGTCCACTGCCGTTTTTTGTGCCCTGTGAATCCGTGCTATGTGGTATAACTGTGCACGCGCAGCACAACGTCAGTATAGCCATTTATCGACGCAATGTAGGGGCAGACACCTGTGCCCGTCCGTTGGGGACTTTGCTATTTTCGGTAAGATAGGAAGTTTACAGAAATGAGATATCCACTTCTAATATTATTGCTCGTGTTTTCCGCAGCGGCGCAGTGTGAGGATGTGTTTCCGCAGCGCGAAGCGGTTCCTCGTCTAGCTGTGTTTCCGCTACTTTCGGAGAAAGATCCCGATTACGGGGTTTTTATGGCTGACCGCTTGGTGGATGAGTTGATGCGCCATCGGGATATTCCCGCCTATCAGGGACGCTGGTTTGAACTGGTGGATCCAGATACGATTCCACGGGGTCGGATGAAGTGGATATTGGAGACCAAACAGGCGTTGAAAGGCGATGATTTATTGTTGTTGAAAACAGCGGCGCGTGCGGATCGGGCGTTGATCGGATTTGTTTCTGAGGCAGGGACACGCACATTGCATGTACGACTCGTGGATCTGGACACTGGGGAACCGGTTTGGATGGGCAAGGCGCGGGATGATGTCAAATGGCAGTGGATTTATGCCCAGCGCGATATTGGGGAGATTGCACTGGGCAATTTGATGTCGCAACTCGGGTTTCAGGAAGCCAATCGGCATGGTAAGATGATGCGGTCAGGTGAGTGGCCGTTGCAGGTGGTATTCGCGCCGTTGCACACTTCGCAAAAAGCGCTGGTGGGAGGGTATGAGCGGTTGATTAGAGAGGGTATGCTAAGTGATGGGTTGTTTGATGGATTGGATATGCCGGTAGGCGCGCGCCTGAGTGCTGCGGAGCGGATGTTGTTGGTGAGTAAGGCAGATGCGGTTTTATGCGGTAGTTTGATGGCTGCTGGCAAAGAAAATGCGGTCAATGCTGTGGGGGTTGGGCTGCGGCTGATTGATACGTCTTCTGGTCGTATCTTGTGGGCGGGCAGTGCCAATGCGCGGCGCGTTTGGCGCAAGGATCGGTTTGACGAAAGGATCAGGACCCGACTACGGCAGTGAATGAGCGGTTGCAAGAACACTATCAGCGGGTGTGGGTGGCGCGGCAATATTTTGCCGGGTCTGCATATCCATGGGATCGGCGAGGTGAGGTGTATTTGCGCTATGGCGGGCCGGATTATCGCTCGCGCTCTGGGCGCGCGCCCGGGGTGATGAGTGCTGCGGTGCAGCGGGTGAAAGACGAGTTGTATGCGCAGTTGTACACTCGTCCTCCCGAGGGCGCACTCGTGGGTACGGTATTTCCCGTTCGGAGTTCTCGCGCGATGTTCGCCGATTCGTTTGAACTGATGGGGATAAATGCCGCGGATACCCACACGATGGGAGATGGGTATTTGCCCGTTACCTCTGCGGAAGATAATAGCCTCGTGCCGTGGGAATCGTGGGTGTATGTGACGGTTGGCGGGGGGATGGAGATTACATTTACAGATGAGATGGGATCGGGACATTTCAATTTCGCGCCGATTCCGCTGCGCCAGCCGCTGGGGATGCGACCAATCGCGCGGATTCATGAAAATGCACCGGAAACGGCTTATAGGCAGGCCGTGAGCGATAGGCCAGAGCAACACCGACCGTGGTGGCAAACGCGCGAGTTGGAATTTTATTACGATGTGGCCGATGCGCGAGGGGGATATTTCATGACACGGGTGGATGTGGCCTATGGTTTGCCGCTGGATGTGGAGAAGATCGGCAGAGGCGATTTGACGCTGGCTATTGCGCTGTACGATTCGGTTGCAAACCGCGCGTTTCGCCTGAGTCGAACGGTTGTGCGGAAAGACACTCTGTCTGATTCGAATGCTATGCTGACCGATTTGTTGACTTTGCCCGTGCCGCCTGGTACCTATCATTTGACGGTGAAGGCAGAGAATGTCAGTGCCAATCGCGTTAGTTTGTTACAGCAGGTTATAGCGGTTGAGCCTTATGGCGATTCGAAATTGCAAATGAGCGATCCGGTATTGGCCGCGCAGATTGATGAGACGGACGTGGATGATTCTTTTAGGCGAAAAATTTTGCGCGTGCTACCTTTGCCTACGCGCGCATTTCTCGTTGGGCAAGAGATGGGGTTGTATTTTGAGGTTTATAATCTGGTGGCAGACGAGTTTGGGCAGACGCGCTATCGCGTTACGCTTCAGATTGCAGCTTTGGAACAGGTAGAGGGTTTGCGAATGCTGCTGACTGGTCAGGATGTCAATCCCGAAGTGTCGATGTCGTTTGAACAGGTGGATACGCAGCGGAGCGTGCAGGTTTATCAGTTTGTCGATCTGACAAAGGCCAAGCAGGGGCGCAATCGGTTGAAAATTTTCGTGGAAGACTTAAATGCACAACGTCGTGTTTCAAAGGAAATTGTGTTTCGATATGGGGAATAGTTGCGAATCAGCGAATCAACGACGGAGATCACATTCGCTCTTCTTACTGGGATTTCGGATGATAAATAGGACCGCGAGCATTCTGTTGTCGTGTCTTTTGGTGTTCGCCGGGTGTGATTCTCGACGCGATCTCGTTAATGATCCGGCCAATTCGCCGATTGTGTTCCCTCTTGATCTGAGATATGACGAGGGGCAGAATGCGGTTGTACTCGAGTGGGAATATCTGGGTATTGAACCTGCGACGCGCTATCAAATCTGGCGCGTTGAGCGCGATGGTATTCACACGCTTCCCTGGTATAATTTGCCTGTGCCTTCGCGGGAAGCGAACCGCCGTGCAGATGTGTGGGAGATGATACCGATAGTGGATACTACTATTCATGCCGGTGAAAAGTACCGTTATATCCTGCGTACGGAAACCGCCGGGTTGCGACCAGCAGAAGCACCTGTTGGGGAGGTGCAGATTCCCGGGGCGCGATTGGAAACGATCCAGTTTTTGCCCGCAAAGGGTACAGCGACTGTCAATTGGCATTTGCCGGCAGGTGTTCTCCGTCGCTACGAGTTGTTGCGTTCTGTAGATGACGCGGCGGCGCAGGTGATTTTCCAGTCTGAAGATCCCGCAGTTGCGAGTTTTACCGATGTGCTCATAGAGGGCAACCGCAGATATACGTATCGCTTGCGGAATACGATGGATCGCGATGTGGTGCTCGAAAGCCGCGATATTGCGTTACATCCGTACAAACGGCGCGATTTTAATATTGTCGAAGCACCGAATGTATTTGTGGCTTTGACACCCGCTGCGGCTTTTGGAAGTCCCGCTCTGGCGTTGCTCGCGACATCCGATGCGATTTCTGTGCGCGATCTCAATCAGACGGGATATGTGGGGAACTTGAGCGTGTTGCCCGTGCCCAATCGTGCGGGATTGCGATTGGGGTCTCTTTCTGTTGCGGCGATTTCTGATGGGTCTCCTGCTGCTCCCTATGTGTTGCTCGGTGGCATTTTGTCAGAGACCAGAGAGGTGCAGCTTTCTGCGTTTAGGAATGGGGCTTCTGAGGTTTCCTGGCAATACGAGGACTGGCGCGTTGCAGATTCTGAGTTACCTACTGCGATGGCGGTTGCACCCGATGGCACGATTTGGGTAGGGGTTGGACAGAGGTTAAGGGCATTCTCGTTCAATATAAATACTGTTGTTGAACGTGGGTCTTATGATACGGGTACTGAAGGCGCGATCCAAAGTCTTGCGGTTTTGGGGTCTGATATCTGGATGGTGACGACGCAGGGAGAGGTGTTTCGGACAGATACAGGCCACCTGAGTTCACAGACTATCTGGGATGATGTTGTGTTGCCCGCTGGTGTTTTTGCCGTGTGGGTTAGCAGAGGTCCCAGGGCTGCATTTGTACTGGCTCGAGATCGGGTTATGGTTTTTAATGCTGACGGGCAATCTATATTGCAGTGGGGTGGTTTGGATGATCTAATTTTGGATTCTGCGGGTTTGGCTGTTTCTGTGTTTGAAGAGGTGTATGTGTGGGATGCACAAAATCATATTGTTCTGTTTAAGAGCGTGCCCGCGTCTCTGGTGCGTTTTGCCGAAGAAAACCCGAATTGATCGGAGTGATGGGATGAATTTTTTTGTTTTTGTCACACTTATCGGTGCTTAGTGAAAAACGGGTGAATATGCTGATCGGTATCCTCGGTGCGGTTTGGGTTCTGAATCTATTTGATAGCGCAGTTTTTGAGCCTGCCTCTATGAGTTTGACAATCGCGTTTTGATTTTTCGAAAGTGGATAGATTAGAAAAAGCCGACGTAAAACGTCGGCTTTTTAATATTCGGAACTGTCTTTCGCGCGTTTGCTTACCACCTGTGTACGTAATGTCCCTGACCGGAAAACCACAGGGCATCGACAATAAAAGACAACGCGACCCCCAGGCCATAACCGGTAAGCAGGCCAATAAAGAAGGGCTGGAAACGACGATAAGCAGAGACACCGCCAAAATGCAGTACGAACAATTTGAATGCCCAAATAATAAAAATAGAGACCTGATTGCTGCGGGCGACATTGGTGCTGCAAACAGTCAGGCCAATGGGATGCAGGGGCCACCAGGTGAAACGATATTGTAAGAATGTGAGGAATCCCATCAATGCTGCGCCGCCGCCAAAAAAGCCCAGTCTTTGCCAGTCGGCACCAAAGGGATTGACAATTTTGCTGAGGATCACCGGATAGATCCGATTGATACCCGATTTGAGCGGAATGTCATTAAAATTGAAAGCTCCCCTTTCATAACCCAGGGGAATGACATATAAAATAAACGTCAGGCAGCCGACGACTAATCCCAAAAAGACTGCGCCTAAAAGTTTGCGATGGTCAGCTTTGATCCACTCGGATAGTTTGGCGATATGGATTAATGCGGGCATAAACAGACCGCGAATATAGTTGGTGAGCGCGTAGGAGAGGGCGAGCGATGCCATCGTGGGCATCGAAAGGGCGTGAGAACCCAGAGAATAAATGGTGAAAACCTGTGCGCTGATTGGGGCTTGCACAAAAAGGATGCCGGTTTGCGCGACGACACGCGCTACGCCCACGTAAATGACAAAGGTAGCTACAATGTAAAAGGCGATTGCTGAGGGGGCCATGCCGGATTGATACAACCAGATAAAAATAAAAAATGTTCCAATAAGCAGACCCAAAACAGCGGTGCGGTAAGATAGGAGTTCCCGGGTGTCGTCAATGGGGTGTTGCGGATTGATGGCTTTGAGGAAGACAGCTTTGAGGTGATGGCGAGAGATGTATAAGCCCCAGAAGACGAAAAAACACAGGGCGCCAAAACACAACCAGCCCGCGCCAGAAAAGTGTAGCGCGCCGTAGGGGTCGCCGCGGCCGGGCATGTCAAATCCGATGCGATTTAAGAGGCCACCTGGGATTTGATAAAATAAGAGGTGGAAGAACCACATGCTGAACAGCACATCGAGGTTGGCAAAATAGGCAAATCCCATGACATAAATATTGAACCGGGGAAAGATGGGAGGATAACCTTTGGCAAAATAAAAAAAGGGGAGTGTCAGTTTAATGTCGGGCACGATAGGCCAAAAGAAATGGAGAATATTCCAGGAGAGAATGCCAGCGGAGAGAGCAAATCCCGCCCAGTAGAGACCTCTGTACTGCAAGGGGTTATCGCGCGTCTGTTCTGGAGAAACTATATGCAGGGTCGGGCTTAACAGGGGAAATGCCAAACGCTCATTTTCAGACCACTGGCGGCGCAAGATGACCGCAATACAGGCTGAGACAAAGACACTGGCGGCGATGAAAACAAGCCACCAAAAAAGGGGCGCCCCCCATATAGACCAGGGGATTGGGGTGCCGGGTAGCGCGCCTTCGTAAAAATCGCGCATTGCGCCGTTGGTATTGGGCGGCACCAAATAGGTGGGAAGGTGGGCGTGGAAGAAGTCCGCCCAGCGGTTTTCCGGCGTGGCAAAATAATACGGGGTAGCGATGGTTCCAAAGAGAAACCCGAGCACACCTGATCCGGGCACCACGCCACCTGCAAGTCCCATTGCAATGATGACGAACTGTTCAGAAGGGGTTAAAAGGAGAGTGGGATTCCAGGCTGATAGTAAAGGGGTAAGCAGATAGCGTATGAGGAGAAAGAGAATGAATACTGCGACCGGAAAGTGGCTGAGGTTCATGCGCGATGCCAGCACGATGTACTCTGAATAGGGCATCCAGAGGTTGATCAGGACAACGAGCGCGAGACCCAATACAATGGCGCGAAGGCTTACGCCACTTGTTTTGGGTTCGGGCAAAGATGCTGACCTGTATTGAAGGGCTGGCGTTTTTGCCATAGATTTGGTGGTTTCTCGCGGCTTATGGTGGAGAAAATGCCTCAGATGGCAGCGATGTGGGGTCGGTTTGGTCACCGATGGCTTGTTCGTCTCGCCAGTTGGGGTTGTAGCGTTCCCCTGGCATAGTGGCGTGGATCATTTCATAAACGCCGTCTCCGAGGCGATCCAAAAATACAAACTCGTAGTAGTTGAGGTGTTCGTAGGTCCAAATTTCAAAGGCTTTACCCGTGGCACTAAACGGGCTGCGCTCAATGTCTGTTGGCAGGCCATATTTGATGTGGATGCGTCCCTGGTCGGTATCCGATCCCTTTTGCCCGGGACGCGCAGAGAAGCGTTCGTCTGCATAGCGCATGCGCCTGAAATGCTCGGTGGCAAATTCGTTTTCGGGCGTTAGAGGCGTTGGATCGCGTTTTTTCCAGAAAGAGAGAATAAATTCCACTTTCTCATTGGTGCTTAAGGAGGCATAAGCTTCACGTTCAGCTTTTGTGGCGATGTAGCGGATTTGGTTGTAATAGCGTTTTAAGGAGGCGGGGTCTGTTGCCAGTGCGGGTTTTTGTACATCTGCAATTGAAAAGGTCCTCTGGCGTGTGGTCATTTTTCGCGTGCCATTATCGCGAGCGGCGATTTCCAGTACATACTGCCCTGGCGGCACACCTTTGAGGTCGAGAAATTCGGTTTTAATTGCGGTGGTGCCGGGCTTGCGATAGCGCGCCGAGGGAAAGTTTTTGATCCGCTGTCCCGCGGTATCCAGGAGGGTATAGGCGAGGTCGAAAGTTGCAGCGCGTCCCTCGCCTTTGGCAAGGCCATACAGCTCAAAGTAGATGTTTAAGGTCGTCTCTATTGACCTGCGCGTATTGGGAATGATTTTGAACCCATTTTTGACCAGACTGCTGCTGATCTGTGTGTTCGCGGCGTCAATCCGATGGGCAAACTGGATGTCGCTCATGGTTAGAGTAGCATTGCCAAATTCGGGCATTGTAAAGAAAAGTTCACAGGTGCCTTCGGCGTTGGCCTGCAAATCTGTCAGGCGAATACGAACTCCGTAGGTGCCGGGGGCAATGCTGAAGCTCAATGCCTCTGTAATCATCTGGTCGCGCAGGTCTGTTTTCTTATCTGCGATGATCTGTTTTTCCCATTTGAAGGGAATGGTATCGCGCTCGGAAAAAAAGGTGGCTTCTACGCGGTAGGCAGCCCGCTGGCGGTCATCTGATTCTCTAAATGTGAGGTGCTGGCAAGGGCATTGGAGATATAGTTCGCCATAGTTCAGGCTGTCTGGCGTATAAAACCCGGCTCTATCGACCCAAAACGGGATGGTTCCCTGCCCCATAACGGGGATATCTTCTGCGGGGATTGGTGCAATGAATCCCCGCGTGAGGCACAGGAGCAAAATGATCCGTTTCATGCCAGATTCCATAAGAGGTGTTTTAGAAAGAACCGCCAATGGTTATCCGATAGGTGGGATCCAATAACTCGCCCATGTCGCTATACGCAAAGTCCAGGGTGAAGGGACGCTCATTGAGCGCGTATTTGAGGCCAAAACCGAGTGCAAAACTCTCGGTGTCGTTGTTGAATTTCCAGCCGCCGCGCAGCGCGAGAATATTGTGCAGCCAGAGTTCAGCACCTGTGTGAATTCGGCCTTCAAAATCGACAAAGAAGGCATTTTCCGCAGCTACGGTGAGAGAAACCGGATCGCCCAGATTGCCGTAGAGTTCCATCGAAGCCGCGATGCTGTAGATGAGGGGACGGAAGGCTGTGTCATCGATGATGACGATGTCCTGTCCGAAATTCTTCAGCGTCATGGCCAGGCGCAAAGAGCGAAATCCGGTGTAAAAGAGCGTGCCTATCGAGATGTCCAGACCGCTGTTGGTATCGGTATAGAGCGTTTCTCGAATATACCTGCCCTGGGCGCCAAATGACAATCTGTCGGTGAATTTGATGGCATACGTCAGGCCAATGGCAAAGTCGCTGTCTTTAATGATCGTACCCGTGCCATTGGGCTGGAAAATGGTGGTTTCTTCAAATTCATCGGGTGTGAAAGACAAGACCGTGATGCCTATGGCCTGTGTGCCCAGGTTGTAGGCAAAAGCACCCGAATAAAATTTGGAATTGACCATCCAGTTGTTGTAGCCCAGGCTAAAAGCGGCGCGGTCAATGTGCGTGATGCCCGCTGGATTCCAGAACATGGCATCCACACCTGTGCCCACTGCGGTGTACGCATCGCCCATAGCAACGGCGCGTGCGCTTTGAGAGACTTTGAGGAAGGTGAACCCGGCATTGCCGAGTTTTTTTAGCCCGGCTTCTGCGCCTGTCAGGGCAAACGCAGTGAAGACCAGGATGAGCGTTATTTGCAAGCGTTTCACATGTGCCTCCTTTATACTATTTGATGATCATAAACATCCCGGTCTGTTTTTTACCCGTTTCTCCAGCAACCAGAGATTCTACCACATAGTAGTAGCGTCCGGCAGCGACGCGCCCGGAAAACGTGCGCGTGCGCTGGTCCCAGGTGGCTTCGCCTCGGTCGGGATCGGTGGCGCGTTGCGGGTGATTGATGACGGCAATCAAATCTCCAGAGATTGAAAAGATGGAGATTTTGGCTTTTCGGGGTATGTTGACAAAGCGAATATTGTTGCTGGCAGGTGGATACCGATGGACGGTGTCTCCCGGATCGTCCCGAAAGGGATTGGGGACTACGCGCACCTGTTCGGCCAGCGCATCTTTTTCAGCGGTTGCGATCACAATGGGGCTTCTGGAAACATTCATGCGCTGTTCGGGTGCGCTGTGCCCAGATTCCAGAGATGGAATGGATCGGCCTGTGCTGTTCCAGTCGCTGTGCCCGGAATCATATGTGCGCACCGAATACCAGTACCTGAAACCGGGCACTGATTCTACGTCTCGATAAGTGTAGGTTCCCCCATCGGAGTACGAGATCGTGGGGGAAGTCCAGGGTGTGCTGGGGGCATACTCCGTGTTGGCCGGGGTAGTTCCCCTGGGGATATCAGCCACAAGTTCCCAGGGTCCCAGATGGTTGTTTTGGGTGCGATAAACTCGGAAGCCCTGCACATCCAGGGCTTCGTCGCCCGTATAATCCGGGTCGGGCGACTTTTCGACTCGGTCAGACCATGTGATGGCGTTGTTCCCATTTTCATCGCTATCTACGAATATGGCAGCATCGGGAGGCGCGTCGGGCAGGTCATAACCGTTGTCATAGGCAAATTGCGCCCGTTCCAAATGTTGTGCCAGTGCGCGTTCCCCATCGGCGACTTGATTTTGATTGCCCTGGCGCGCCCATTCGTAAACGTTCATGGGACTGCCGCCAGGACCGGCAAATTCGGCACCCGATCCGGCGACCCAGGCGACTACGACTTTGGCTTTTTCTCCGGGGGCGAGATCGTAAGGACCGTAGGTGTGTGCGAAGGTTACGCGGCTGAGGTGGTCGGGATTGGGTTGATCGGCTGGTACTCTACCAGAACCAATAAATTCATTGTAGAGATTCTCGTCGCTATTCAGATTGGTAATATCTGGCGTGTCCCAATCGAAGCGCCCGTAGATCTCCCACCAGTTGGCGAAGGCGGGCTGGTCCATTGTTTTGGGGGCCACGTAGGTCTCGGTGTCGTTGGTGAATCCGTCTGTAGGGTCGTAATCCAGGGGCGCCAGGCCGATGTACTGAAAAGCCGTGAGTTCGCCGTTGTTGAGCTGGCCCCGGTTGATATAGGCTGTCTGGGCGTTGTTCTTATCGAAAGGCTGACCCGTGTCGTCTCCAGCGGAAGAGAGCAGATCGCTGTCATAGACATAAGAGATTTTCTTGCCGCGGAGATCGGCCAGGCCGTCGAAATTGGACGCTTCGCTGTATTTGTACCAGTCGTCCAGGATGATCGGGTCGGAATACGCCCACGGTGCGGTTTGATTTTGCCACCGGTGTCCGGCCCACGACGGGGCCAGGTTGTTCACAAAGGCGAAATAGACATCCTGGTGATCAACAGGTAGCCCTCCATCGGGTATGCCGTCGCCATTGTTATCCCCTGTGTTTTCAATAACAACTTCGAGAATAATAAAGTCGTCGTAGTCCGGATAGCTCCACGCTCTGGCTTTGCGGGTAATGGTGAGGCCGCGCTCAGTCGTCCATTTGGAGATAATGATTTCTTCGGCCTCGTTGTCGTTGGGAATATAGCGTCCGTAATCGTAGTTGTGGATTTCGATGGGTTCGTCAGCCACCAGTGCAGGTGCTCCGGGCCAGTAATTGGCCGTGGTATTGCCCGTGAGAGCTGATCGGGTTTCAACACCCAAATCGCGCTCTGGTCCCGAAGCGGCATCGTAGATCATTTCAAAGATGTCGTCGGTATTGTAGCGCGGATTGGAGGTAGATACATTGTATGATCCGCCTTCTTTGGTGAAAACCCAAAAACCCTCGCCCTGGCTGGTGTGATAGCGGTGGTCACTGTCCTGTCCAATGATCCAGTATTCTGTAAAGTCGCGCTCGCCAATGCCCCAGCCGGGATACATCAATCCGGCATCTGCACCCAGACGGCTGTCGTCGCGCAGGCCCTGGGTGCCGGTGTTGCGAAAGGTTGCCCAGAGCTTGCCCCGGGTCAAGTGGCGTTGAAGTTCGGGTTGCTGGGCACAAATTTCGGATGCAAATACCAGCACAGATAGAACCCAAATCCATCCGATGTGTTTCAATGGATACATGCTATTGCTCCTTAGATAACGAAATTAGAATCCGAGTTGGAGACCTATGCTGATCTCTCGGGGCCGCCCGGCCCAGCGGTGGTATTCTTTGGTGTCGCCGTAGTTGATATAATTTTTGTCCGTGGGTTTGGGCATGTCCATGCCATAGAGATACCAGAGTTCGGACTGCGGACCCTGTCTATGTCGGTCAAACCAGGGACCGCGCCAGAAATACTCGGTGGCTGGATCGCGCTGGTTGAAGAAGTTGTACACGTTCATAAATAGAACGGCTTCTGTTTTGCCTGCCCGAATGCGCTTTTCCAGGGACAGGTGGGTCTTGGTTTCCATAGGGCCAAATCGCTCGACATTGCCCTGTGTGGGATGCGGGATGCTGATTCGGCGTCCCGTTTTCAGGGTGTTGATCAAATTGAGTCTGAAGCCGCCGAGGGCTGGACCATAATGCATTGGCGTTTCATACGTCAACGCGATTTTCATGGTGCCGCGTCGGTCGCCAAAACCAGCGGTTTCTGCGGCACCACCGCGGCCAGCACTTCGGTCAGAGGTGGTGTTGCGGGTGAAGTAAAAGACGTCCGGAAGATTTTCCACTTCCTGAATTTCGCTGTCTGTCAGCGGATTCCAGTCGGGATTGGTGCCCTCTCGAATGGTCTGGATATAGCGGTCTGCTTCGGCGCCGATTTCCTGAATCTGCTGCGGTGTGAGCGGCACTTTTGCTTCTGAGCCGTCGTCGCTGGCATCTACGACGCCATCGCCATTGGTGTCTTTGGTGTGCTGGGTGAAATAGATATCGGATGCGATAAATTGCGAGTTGGGGAAGTAAATAATCCGGTTGATTCCCGCATTGCCTCCCGACTGCCACTGGTGGTTGTAGGCCACCTGGAAGGAGAAGTTCTGGCTGAAGTCCTTTCGCAGACTCATTTCAAAACCCCGATTGTCTGTAAAGACATAACCGAGCGGTGTATTGCGTCCCCTTTGACTTTTGCGACTGGGATCCCGCCACCGGGCATTGCCAAATCGCACCTGCCCATCTACGCTTTGCTGATAAGTCGTAAAGCTCAGGACATAGTCCTGGTAAAAGTTCCAGTCTGTGCCCACTTCGAAATTGGTGGAGCGTTTGTAGTCGAGGTGGGGGTTGCCCGTGGTAGCTGGCTGGTTGTTTTTATTGAGCCATTCGGTATCGTCGATCTGTCCATTGTTATTGAAGTCTTCGGGAGGGGCAACGCCGCGCCATTCATAGGAATAGAGGTGCCAGAACCCGGGCATCTGGTGAAAAATACCATAGGAAAATCGGATGATAGCACTGGCCGTAATGGGGTGCGAAACGCCCAGGCGAGGACTCCAGGCCGATTGGGTCGATACGGAGGTGCGCGGCATAAACTTGCGCTGCCGCGACCAGGAGTTGGTCATAGGTGCTCCGGCCCAAGCATTGTTGGCAATTGGCGAGTAAAAATCGCCATTGTGGTCGTGCCTGTCGTAGCGGATGCCCAGGTTGACGATGATGCCTTCAAATTCCATTTTGTCCTGGAGGTAGAAGGCGGACTGTATGGGATTTATGGGTTCGCCCATTTCGTAGGGCACCCCCGCGAGTTGATAGCGCGATTTGCCCGCCTGCGGCCAGTTGATCTGGTTCCACCAGTAGGTGTGTCGCGTCAGATCGATACCCGTTTTGATAAAGTGGTTCTTGTTGATCTGGCTGGAATAATCGAGTTTGAAATTGAGGCGGGCGCGATGGTCGTTGATCCAGATGGAGACCCGCCTGGGGCCAATGGTGAATACCCCGTCCTGATCTTTTCTGAGCGGTTCTGTAATGCCGCCGCCAAATTGGCTGGTGACACCCGGCACATTGGTCGTGTCTGTGGCGTCGCGGTAATAGGATAAGCGGGCTTCGTAAAAGGTTTTGTTGCTCAGGGTGTGCGTGAGGGATATGTATGCCAGGTCGTGTTTGACGTTGGCGATGCCTGCACCGGCTTCGTTTGCGGGCAGGAAAACGTCGATACCCTGAAGTTCTCGGCCAACGGTGCGCTTGACCCCCTGCACCCAGCTTTCCCCTTCGCCGACTTGATAGGCTTCGTGGCGGGAGTAAACTCCGCCGACTTTAACCTTTATGTTGGATTGCACATCCCATCCCAGCTTGTAGGTGCCTTTGATATTGGCGGGCGATTCGATCCAGCGGGCGGTTTGTGGAGATGTTGAGACGGCCTGGTGGAAGATGCCGCGTTTGGTGGGGCCTGGAAAATGTGAGGCTTGTCCTTCGTGTTGTGCCGTAAGAAAAAAGGAGGCATTGCCCAGAAATGGACCCGAGACTGAGCCATCGACTTCATATCCATGAATGTCCGTATAGTCCGTGCGCTCATGGGCCATGCGGGTGATGTCGTCGCCGGTTCCCATCTGGCGGTCTGGGCCGGGATCTGTGTATGTTTCACTTTCCCAGGCCGCGTCGCCCCATTTCATTCTGCCTTTGTGGATGGGGCTGTCATAGACATTGCCCCCCCAATGTTTTTTGCCGGGTGGAATATAGGTGAGGCGGCTTTTGCCGTGAAAATTTTTGCCGCCTTCGCGGGTGATGATGTGAATGACGCCGGATGTGGCATTGCCGTATTCGGCTTCCATCCCGCCGGTGATGACGGTAATTTCTTGTACGGCGGCGCTGTTGACACCGACAAACTGAACATCGCCCCGGGCAGTGCCCGCATCCATTACAACGCCATCCACATAGACGAGTGTTTCTGTGGTGCCGCGGTTGCCCTGATAGCTGCCGCGAATGGCGGGTTCGTTGTTGTCGAGGGAGACACCGGCTTGAAGGCTCATGAGTTCTGAGGTGTTTGCCACTGTAGATAGCCGATCAATTGCATCGCTGCCCATGATGTATTTGCTTGTGGTTTTGTCTTTTTCTACGGGCGGGCGTTCGGCCACGACCGTGAGTTCGGCCAATTCGACGGTGGTTTCTTTGAGTTCAAAGTTGAGAGGCGTGGTGAAATCCGTTTTGACCGACACATCGCTCTGGGTTTGATTAGTATATCCGATAAGCGAGGCCGTGAGTGTGTATCTTCCCGGCAGGATATTAATGATAAAATAGCTACCATCGGCATCTGCCACAGCACCGAGTCGCGTGCCTTCTACGATTACATTAGCACCGGGAAGCGGATTGCCCTGATCGTCTTTGATGATACCAGCGATTTTACCCGTGGTGCCTGCCTGGAGGTGAGAGGCAAAACACAGAAGTATGAAAATCATAACGATTCGTTTCATTCGTGGATCTCCTTTTAATTTAAGTTGAATTTGATACCAACACCGATATCAATGAGGTTAAAGGGATATGTTTTTTCAATGCCCCAAATTAGGAAGGGACGCAACTCTCCCATCACAATATTATAGCGTACACGCACATCTAACGCGGCTTTGTCTCCCATACCGATTTGAACCCCGCCGCCAAAGCTGGCACTAAAGGCTGTGCGCGTGTCGTCAATGGGTTCCAGGAGGATGGTTGGGTCGGGGGGCGCACCGGCACCTGCAGGTATTTGACCGGGAAAGATCAGACCGCTGACTTTACTGGAATAATTGTGAAGGCCCGCGCCAAATGTGAGATAGAGCGTTGTGCCCTGGCCAAACCCTTGTTCCCGCAATGCAAATAGCCAGTTGGCATTGATGCTGTTAATGGTCATGTTGGCTTCGGCCTGTGGGCTGGTGTATTCATTACCGTCGCTGAAACTGAAGGTGCGTGTTTCAAGGTTGCCATTGTTAAAGCGGGCATGGTGAAATTCTACTTCGACCATCTTGCGTTTGTGATAAATATAATGCGCTGTGCCTCCAAATTTTGTACCACTATCGTACATGTCTTTGAAGTTGAAGACGGGAATGTAGAAGTCAAAAAAGCCGCCAGCACCAAAAGCACTTTCTTGTGCGGTCGCCTGTGCATTCGGCAATAGCACGACAATGCATAAAATCGAGAATACCTTTTTCAACGGAAACTCCTTTGCTTGTGGATGTTGTTGTGTCAAATAGATTTCCGAGACGCAATTGCATCAGATCATTGGACCTCCTTGCCTGATATTAGGTTTGATTTTTTTCTGTAATATTAAAACTTATTTAAAAAAATAAAATAGTTTGCTTTGATATATTAATGCACTTGATTTGTGAATGCAAGCAAAATGAATTTTGTCCGGCATATTGTGATCACTTAAAAAAAAGAACGGCAAACTGTTGAAACGTTGCCGTTCTTTTCCTTTGTAAATGATTATATTTTTCGGTTGTTATCGCGTTTTGCGATAAACTGTTTTGCCTCCCACAATTGTTTCCATTACATCAATATTCTTTACAGCTAATATACCTCCTGAAAATGGATCTGATTCTAAAACCACAAAGTCCGCCAGCTTGCCCACCTCAATTGATCCTTTTGCATTTTCTTCAAAATTTTGCCAGGCGGCGTCAATTGTGATTGCCCGAAATGCCAGTTCCAAACCGATCCGCTGTGCCTCGCCCATACACTGTCCACTGCGCGAGATACGGTTCACTGCGGACCAGATGGAAAAGAGCGATTTCGTCGGCGTTACTGGCGAGTCGTTGTGGATGGTAAAGCGAATCCCTCGATTGGACGCCGATTTCAATGGGCTGATTCGATGTGCCCGCTCTGGTCCCAAGAAAATCGCTTCGTGGCGGTCGCCCCAGTAATAGGTGTGCTGAACAAAAAAAGAGGGTGTCACGCCCAGTGTCTGCATTTTATCGAGCTGATCTTCTCTCGCGGTTTGACAGTGCTCTATTCGATGCCGCGTATCTGTGCGGGGCGTTTTTTGTTGCGCCTGTTCATAAGCAGATAAAATATCGTCAATCGCCGCGTCTCCATTGCCGTGTATCGCAATCTGCTTGCCCTCCCGATGGGCTTCATCCACCATCTCTACCAATGCTTCTCGGCTTCGCATCGGATAGCCGCGATACTGGGCATCGCCCATAAATGGCTGGTGATAAGGCTTGCTCAGATAACCCGTATAGCCCTGGATTGATCCATCCTGAAACATTTTTACCGCCCCCAATCGCAAGCGATCTGTTCCAAAACCCGTTTTCAATCCACTCGCCTCCAGAATCGACGGCTGGCCCGGCTTGCTTTTCCCGGTCATGCAAACTACGCGTAAGGGCAGCTTGCCGCTGTCGATGGCTGTTTGCAGTCGCGCAATGTCGCGGTGGTTGCAGCCGGCGATTACTATGGAGGTTACACCCTCGCGGACATATTCATTTACGGCGATCTCCAATCCCTCAAACCACTGGGCTTCGTCCAATGGTGGAATCAAATTTCTCACCGGACGCATTGCGGTCTCTTCCAAAACGCCGTCCGGCTCTCCCGTGATGAGGTCCTTGCGAATCACCCCGCCCGTTGGATTGGGTGTATCGGAATGGACACCGGCGCGTTCCAATGCGCGTGTATTTGCCGATGCAAAATGGCCCGAGGTGTGGACGATGCAAATTGGGTGTGTCGCTGATGCCCGGTCCAGGTCTGCCCGTGTCGGATGCCGTTTTTCTGCCAGTAGCGTATCGTCGTAGCCCCTGCCCAACACCCACTGACCCTCTGGGATGCCTTTGGCTCGTTCTGCTAAGAGCTGTACAATGTCATCGATCTTTTCCATCGATCCCATCGGCGGAGAATTGCAATTCACCGAAGAAATAGTCACGAGTCCTGCGCTTGGGAAATGTCCATGTGTGTCGTAAAATCCGGGTAGCATGGTTTTTCCCGCCAAGTCGGTACGCTCAGTGTCAGGTCCTGCCAGACCGATAATCTCACGATCAGATCCCACAGCGCAAATGGATCCATTCAATATGGCAACCGCAGTCCCACCGCGGTCGGCCATGGTGATCAGGTTCCCATTGTAAAATATCCTGTCTGGATGAAGGCTCTGGCTTGCTTTCATGATCACCTCCTTAAGTCCTACTTTTTAATCATCTGTTCGATTTCTGAAATTTTCAATTCGGTGAAATGTCAAATAATTCGCATCATGCCCGTTGTGCGCGCCACCCAGGCCATCGTCATAGGCTGTGCGCGATGCCACTATTAGATCAGTGCTTTCAAATTGCCAGTCAACGTATTGAAATGCGTGTTTCTCTGGATCGGGATGGTGCAGGATCACCGATTCGACTCGCCAGGTTTGCAAATTGGCAGATGATGTTAAGACCAGTGTATTTCGGTTTGCCGGCGGATCGGTTTGTTTGCATCCCAACGACCAATAGCGCTGTGTTTGATCGTCAAATCGAATTGTGAATTTTACACCGCCACCCGGAAAATCGATCAGGTCTCTATCCCGATCATGCGTCAATGTCTTTCCGTCTTCTGAGATATGCAAAACAGCGGCTTTGTCGCTTTCCGCCTGTATCTTTTCGGGCGAGACATTTCTCATATTTGAACGCAAGATGTTTACCAGTTTATTATCTGGTGTGATCACGATATTGCCTTCAATCCACTGTGAACTTGACCAGAGGTGTTGATACGCTTCGCTAAATCGCCAATTTTTAGCCTGGAGCAGGTCTGCATCTTCGGGTACGGAAAGAACCAGCGCTTTCCACTTTTCTCGCGGACCATGGGCCAATTCAAATGCGCGCCAGAGATATCCATTGTGGGCGACGACGGGCATTGGGGCACAGTGATAGCGATCCTCAGTAGAGATTTGTCCGGTGTGTTTGTCTTTTGGTACTGTCCATGTTTTACCCGCGTCTGTAGATCGCCGGATTACGGCATAGCCATATTCTCGACTTGTGCCGAGCAAATAAAGGTCACCTTTGTGCAAAAACAGATTGGACCACCACTGGCCGATCAGTTTGGATATTTGAGTCCAGGTTTCGCCTTTGTCACGCGAACGAAATACGGCCATGCGATCGTAATTTGTGCCCGGTCCAAAAAAGTCATGGGATGTTATGTAGTCGCCGTTGGGCATGATGACGATGCTTGGGCTGCCTACGTATTGTTTTGTGCTGGCGGGTATGTGATCAATCACGACGCCAGGTACTTTTGAGTGGTCGGGTTTGACAGACAAATTTATCTCCTTAGCCCGACTAATTCATGAACTGTAATGGTTGGGGTTGTTTGTCAGGCGGCATCGGTTCCAAGCATCAAAATGAGGGTGCTTTCTATCTTGTCTGCCGGCATAGGCGTCTTCATAGAGTTCAAGCAGCCAAAATCGTCACCTGACTGGCTCTGCCAGTGTCAAAAGTACAGACCGGTCCCTTGCCAGTCCTGTCTGTGGATAAGTCCGTGTATTTGTAAAGTCAGCAAGTGATGGGACAGACCCCTATTCCTGCCCCGTTGATGGGTTATGGCACCGCCTTTGCCAGATTGCACAGGATTTTATCAAAAAGGTGTGGCAATGGAAATGACATAGGCAGATGGAAGGTGATCTTTGTTTTCAACTCACAGACGCGTCCGGCGACTTTAAGGAAGCGATTTTGGAGGGTATTGACCTGTGCGTTTATCCACGTTGTGCCTTGTAATCCGATGTGCGCTAAGGTGTGCAACAAGACATAGGCAGCCGAATGGAGGAAGAGGCGGAACTGATTGGCTCCAAATGCGTGACAGGATGTGCGGTCTGAGTGGAGAAAGGTTTTGTGATTTTTAATGAAGTTTTCCATCTGTCCGCGAGCACAATAGATATTTTGGTAGATAAAGGAGGCCCTTGAACTTTCAAGGTTGGTCACGACAAAGCGTGTGTTTTGGCCTCGGGTGGTGATTTCAGCTTTGCAGATGATGCGTCTGGCACAGGCCCAAGTCTGGGCTTGGTAATAAAATGAGGTAAAAAGTCGCACGGGCTTGCCGGTTTGTGCATAAAGGCTTTTGGTCTGATCCATCAGGGGCTTTGAAAGGGCTAAGAGTCGGGTATTGGCACTTTGTCCGAGGATAAAAAAGAGGTCCTTTGTCGCACAAAAGTCCTGGACTTCTGGACTTGAGAAGTGGGCATCGCCTCGCAAAAAGAGTGCCACCTTTGGCCAAGCCTGACGAATATAAGCGACTAACCGCTTGAGAATGGTGACAATCTGTTTGCCATCAGGACGCACACCCGGACGTAAAATCGTCGTGATTAGCTTGCCCGATTGCCCTTCATAAATATGCAAAGGCTGGTAGGAGTAGGCACCCAAATACCCATTGAATAAGGACAACTGCTGCGTCCCATAAACCCTATCCTGCGTATCATCAATATCTAAGATGATCGACGAAGGCGGCTTTTTATACGAAGCAATAAAACAATCGACAAAGGCACGAGCAACGCGATACAAATCGCTTCTGCTCATCTGATTCTCAAACCGACTCATCGTGGGTTGACTGGCCAAGTTCTCACCACTTATGGGCAAGCGATCACAGGCAACCTTGAAGCCGGGATCGCTGCGTAAGGCATTGCAATCATTGGCATCTTCATACCCACAGGCAATTTGAAACACGCGCTGTTTGATCAACTCTGCCGTGCTATGCGCCACATAACTTTGATGCCGATGGTCTTTAATCGCGCGACTCAAACGTGATAAAATACCCGTTTTGGCCTCCACTTCTCGAAGCAATAAGGCTCCGCTATCGCTGGTGAGGATGCCCCCATCAAAGGCGAGGTTGAGACGTTTGCCGAAAATGCTTGCCAAAGGAACCTTGCAATGATTATCTTGTGTGTTCACGGTAGTTTCTCCCAAGTTCATTGTTCGATGGTTATGAGTGTAACCTAATATAATACAATGGCTTGAATAGGGAAACTACCTTTTTTATGAATTTTTCGGGTTAGATATCCATCCGGTTATGGCTGATTTGAACGCCAGCGGCTTCGTCTATGGATAATGCACCTGCTGTTCCGTTTCCGATTCGGTTGTTGCTCAATAAATTACCACGGCCTATGCCTTTCCAGCGAACCGTTGAAACGGTTTCTTTTTTTCTTCGTCTCTCCAATAGGGTACATCCGGTGATGCTGATGTCGCGGGAGTCGGATACGCATATCGCGCCTGGATAGCCGTCCAATATCTGACAGCCGTTTATGGTGAACCGAGCGCAACGGATGATTTCCAAAAGGCCCTGGCGATCATCCGCGTTTTCATCCCGTCCGCTTTGGAACTCGTGAAGCGTTGATCCGCTCAGGATACAATCTGTGCTGTTTATAAATTGAATGCCAGTACGGCGCGAGGGGCCATAATCGGGATTGTGGTCAAAGCTGTTGCCGCCAACTACGATATTTTGCGCGTGTTCTACCAGGAGGTTTCGGTTGAATCCATTGTAGATCGCGTTTCCCGAGATGGTGATGCCTCTGGCCGCGATGAGGTGGATGTTATTTTCCTGTGTGCCGATCAAATTTCCCGCAATGGTGAACAGGCCCACCTTGTTATTCGTTTGAGGAGAGTGGCCGATCATCAATATATTCACGCCTCCAGGCGAAGGTAGTGCCTGGATGGTATTGCCCGATATGGTGCCTTCGCGGACTGTGGCGGATCCGTCGCTGGTGTCGATCCAGATATCCGCAGATCGGTCCGCATTTTCATCAAAGTTGTATTCGATGTCGTTGCCGGTGATTTGTAAGTTGCGGATTTGCGAGCCGATGATTTTGATGCCTCCGCGTTTGCAATAGCTGATGTGCGAGGCAGTTACGATGATTTGATGAAGATCTACATGATCGAGGAAGATGCCTGCGCCGCGATTGTCGTGCAGGTGACAGTGGGAGATAAGCACATTTCGAGCGCGATCGCGTATGTGGATGGCGTGGTTTAGCTTTCGCAATAGTACGCCTTCAAAGGTTGCCTGCATGGTGCCTGTTAGCGTGAAGCCATCTGCTTCGGGGTGTTTGCCTTCTATCTCTAAATTTGATATTGTGGGCATTCTTTCATGGGTCCAGACGCGAGGTTCAAAGGTTTTGGGATCGGCTGAGCGCGCATGTGTGCCTGTGATTTGAAATGCGGGTCCTGCACCGTTCATGAGAATTTTTGCCGTGCCACCTGATCCATCTATGCTTACCCGTCCGCTGTCGGCTAATTTTATTTTAATGGGGTGCGTAATGAGATAGTCGCCTTTAGGAAATTGCAGCGTTCCATCTCCTTTTGCCAGCGCGTCCTCAATCGCTTTTGTATCATCGGTGATGCCGTCCCCTCTGGCTCCGAAATCTCGCACATTGCTCATGGTTTCCACCCTTTCTGGTGTTTTGCGATTTTCAGTATTAGGACAGGCATCATATATAGAGAATTGTTCTCTGTCAAGCGGAGCCGTTTCGCGGAACTGGGCGTTTTTTAGTTGCTTCTGGCGAATCCCGGTGATAGTTTGAAAATCAATTAAATTACACAAGCAGCCAATTTTCGAGGAGGTCACACCGTGGATTCTCTCACGTCGTTTGATGACTCGCACCACGAACAGTTTATGGCTGAGGGGTACCTGCGTCTGGGGCATCTCTTGTCGCCTGGGGAACTGGTCGATCTGCAGCAGCGTATTGACGATATTATGCTGGGTCGCGTCCGCTACGAAAATATGCGCTTTCAGCTCAATCCCAAAACGCCGGATGTCAGAATGGATCGCACCTTGGGGAATCAGGAGCCGACGCTCCATTATCGACGCATCGATGATCTGGAACAAGATCCTCTCTTTCTCACCTATATGCAGCACCCTCTCATCCGCCAGATTACCCGTCGCTATATCGGCGAAAATGTTTCGGTTTTTCGCTCTATGTTTATGAATAAACCCGCTGAAAGCGGCACGATTTTGCCCTGGCATCAGGATATCGGCTTGGGTTGGGGGATTGATACCAATCCGATTATCACTGTGTGGATGGGGCTAGATGCTGCCACTGTGCCCAGCGGTTGCATGCAGATTGTGCCGGGTAGCAATAATCTGGGTATTCTCAATGAGCGGCACTATACTTCTGAAGAGGATCAGGCGAGGTACGCCCGGCCCGAGGATGTGATTGATCTGGAGACCGAGGCAGGGGAGGCTGTTCTGCTGCACAATTTTTTGCTCCACCGATCGGCTCTCAATTCGACCCCGTCACCCCGGCGAGCTTTCAGCGCGACTTATATGGATGCGCGAACGCGTTCTTTGAAGACAGGTCAGACGTTTCCACGCCTCTTTGGGGAGGGAGCACTCGACCCAGCAACTGTGTCGGGAAAAGCGTCTGATCAGGTGCAGGTTTTTCATGGTTGAGGGCATTATTAAAGTACGATCTCATCTATGGCGAAAGGTAGAGCAATGAAGATGAAAGAGATCAAAATCGAACGTAGCAGTGGTAACGTGTTCGCCGATCTGGGACGACCTGACGCCGAGGCTCACTTGTTAAAGGCAGAACTCGTCACCCGCATTGACAAGATTATTCGTCAGCGTGGACTCAAGCAGGTCGAGGCAGCGAAATTGCTCGGTCTGTCCCAGCCTGATGTTTCGCGTCTCTTGAGGGGGAATTTTCGAGAGTATTCCATGGAGCGTCTCTTGCGTCTGTTGACAGCACTTGGGCGCGATGTGGAAATCGTTATCAAGGAACCAGTATCTCATCGGCCGGGAAGGCTACATGTACAGATAGATCAAGATCGTACTTCTGATCGCCTGGTCTATAAGTAGCACACAGCGAGTGTTGCGGTCTGTCGAGAGGTATATTCAAAAATGTGTATGAGGTCAAGAAAAGAGGGTATCACAAAAGCCGACGTTTGTATGTCGGCTTTTTATTTTATGTTCGGCTCAGCCTGCTGCAATGAGTTTAAAAAAAGGTGTTTTAAGGCTTCAATAACCTGTCCAAAAGAACGGGTTATTTTTGTACTTGAGGACGATGTATTGGGATTACAAAGAGGATATTTTTTCACATAAACATATCGACACTATTCTTTGAAGAAAGGTTCAGATGAGAATTTCAGTTGTCAGCAGTAGTCTCAATACCGATAGTCGCAGTAGGATGCTCGCTGCCATGTGCCAAACCGCTTTGGAGGACAAGGGCATTTCTGTTGATTTTATCGATCTTCGGCAATTTGATCCACCAAATTTCGACGACGATAAGATCTATTCATCAGAGGTTTACCAATTGTGTCACAAGGTCATTGCAGCCGCTGATGCTGTGATATTGGCCAGTCCAGTGTACAATTGGGCGTGTTGTTCTGAACTTAAGAAATTTGTCGAGTATATAGGCTCTACGCCGCCAGATGGGTCTCTCAGAGGGGCTTTCTACGATAAGATTGTCATGTTTGTCAATGCGGGAGGATTGCCGCACAGCTATATGGCCTTTGCGTCGCTGGCAACATCTCTTATGCTGGATTTCAAGTGTATTATCAGTCCGTATAACGTGTATGTTCACGATGCCAATTGGGTTAAGGAAGGCAAACTCGATGACAAGAGAAAGGCGAGATTGAGCAAGTCACTGGATGTACTGATCGAACTTGCAGAGCGACTTCGGGACCGATCTTATACCTCGAACTGGGAGATTTGAAGATATTTTGATCTGATTTAAACCACTGATACCTATAACGGAATGGGTTCGCCTTGTTCGGCAGTGTGTTGGGCGTATTGTTCGCGCAGACGGTTGGTGACGGGACCGGGTTTGCCGTTGCCGATGGTGCGGCCATCTACTTCGAGGATGGGTGAGAGTTCACCCATGGTGCCTGTGGTGAAGCCTTCGTCTGCTGTATAGATTTCGGTAAGCGATATGTTGCGCTCGGTCACTGCGATGCCCAGGTCGCGTGCGAGATCGATTACAACACCTCTTGTAATGCCGGGCAAGCAGGAATCCGCGTGGGGCGTGATAAGCGCCCCTTTTTTTATGATGAAGATATTGGTGGCATTGGTTTCGGAAACATAGCCGAAAATGTCGAGCATGATCGCGTCATCAACGCCTGCCACATTGGCCTCGATTTTGGCGAGGATGTTGTTGATCAGGTTGTTGTGATGGATTTTGGAGTCGATGCACATGGCCGGATTGCGGCGAACAGAGGCGGTGATCAGGCGGATGCCATCAGAAGAATAAACTGGGGGTTTCCATTCTGGTAGTACAATGAGGCAGGAGCCGTATTGATTAAAGTGTGGACTCATGCCCGATGAGGTTTTTTCCCCCCGCGTGAGCGTGAGCCGAATATGTACTTCATCGCGCATGTTGTTGGCTTTGAGCGTTTCAAAGATTGCGGTTTTGATTGCTTCACGAGAGGGGATATCCGCAAAAGCCATTGCTTTGGCAGAGTCGAAGAGGCGGTCGAGGTGCGCGTCGAGTTGGAAGATTTTGCTGTTGTACACGCGCAGGCCCTCCCATACGGCATCGCCGCCTTGAACTGCGCTGTCAAAGACGGAGATTTTGGCGTCTTCGCGCGGGAGTATTTCACCACCGACATGGACGAGGATGTTTTCGTTTCGCGGATCGGGTAATTGGATAGACACGGGTACTCCGTTTAATCAGCTTTGATGGCATGAGCATAAAGCTGGTCGTAATAGGGTTGGCATTTTTTAAGGAGCGGGTGCAAGCGATCGGGAAAGGGTTCGGTTTTGGGGCGATAGGGTTGAAAGCCGGTGGATTTGTGGACGTTGTGATACCAGTGGTTCGCCCATATTCCGTCTTCGGGGCGAGGCTTGGCTTTCCATGTGAGCATTGCGGGGTCAAAGGGTATGTTCAGGGCGTCGCAGAGTTTTGTGAGGACATGTCGTGGATTTTTGAGGAGTTCTCGAGAATCGAGCACGGGGAATCTTTGACCTATGGCGTGGAATTCGCGCAGAAGCTGGGCTTGTATTTTGTAGCCGGTGTCGCGCAAGGTGGGTGTTTTGAGCTGGTTGACGAGCGAGGGCAGCATGTCAACGGGGTCGCGCGTGAGCAGGATATTGTGGGTGTGTTCAAAAAAGTCGCGGCTTATTTCGACGAGGTGATGAGCCATCTGTTTCATAAAGAGCACGGGGCGATCACAAGGACCGAGAATGACATCGCGAATGACGTTTTTACCATTGCATTCCATCACGGCCATGACTTCGCTTGCGTCAGGGTGTTTGGCCGCAGACACGCGAAGATAGTGACCGTAGAGGGGTTCGTCGATTACGCGGGTGTCTGACCGCTGTGCGAATGAGTACATAAGAGCGGTTGAGACATTGCGGGGACCGCTCCACATGTTTAGGCGCAGGATATCGGCAGGCATATCACATTCGAAAGACGGGTTTAAAATTGGGATCGGTGATGGCGTCGCGTTGTAGTGCAAAAGGTTCTATTGGATAATCTGTGCGCCCATCAATGGCGAGTTCGCTGAGGATTTTGCCCAGGATGCCAGCGAATTTGTACGCGTGCCCGGCGCCCACACAGACGATTATCTGGGGATGCTCGGGGAGTGTGTCGATCACAAAATGGCGGTCTTTGGGCATTGTGTAGAGACAGGTTTTGGTATAGAGCTTTGGGCCGAGGAAGCCTGGGACGTTTTCTTTGAGCCAGACTTCCTGGCGATGTTCGCGCTCGGTATCGGGTTCATAGGTGCGCGTATCGGTTGTTACTGCAGGGCCTGATGCGTCAATGCCAGCTTTGGTGGCGACTTCGCCATAGATGGGGAATCCGTAGATGGATTCGTCGGCATGGGATATGAAAATGGGGAATTTCCCAATGGCAAAGTCCGGCAGGTTTGGCGTGGCGTAGTATGTGATCTGTTCCTGGGTTACGGTGAGAGACAGATTCATATTTACGCTGGCGAGCAGGCGATCTGTCCATGCACCGGCTGTGACGATGAGTTTGCGGCATGAGAAATTGCCCTGTTTGGTTTCGATTGTGACACCAGTGTTGGTTGGGCGAATGCGTATGGCTTCACAGTTGTCCAGCATAGTGGCACCGCGATAACGCGCCATGGCTATATGGGTGGCATTTCCCCGACTTGCATATACCAATCCGGTATCGGCCTGGTATATGCCATCAACTTCGTATTTTAGACGGAATTGAGGAAAGCGTTTCACGATTTCATCGGCGTCAACGCGATCGTAGGGAACGCCTGTTTCATCCATCGCGCCCGTGTATTTGTCGATTTCATATCGATAGGGGTGATCGACGGGTGAAAATTGGATGCTGCCCGTTTTGAAGACCATCTGGACATCGGATTCCTCTCCGAGCGTATGCCAGGCGGTGTACGCCTCGGGTGCCAGGTGGATATATTGGGGGTAGTAATAGGTCAGGCGGATGATGCGCGAGTGATCCTGAGATCCGCCGTGGTGATGACCATGTGCAAATTGTTCTATGCCCAGAACGTCTTTGCTTTTTCGGCGCGAGAGCCAATACGCTGTTGCACTGCCAATACCCCCACAACCGAGGACGATGTATTCGTAATCTGTTTTCATGATTTTTCCGCTTGTATTAGAGATTTTTTGCGTTGCACTTGTCCATGGATCAAGTGCAATTGCATATTAGGGATTTGAAATTGGGAAGTCAAGGCAGAGTTATCTCGTTTGACTTCGGTTGGATGGCGTTATATTCTAAAGGCGTTGGTTGGAAGTGGGGATATGAACAAATAGGAGGGGATATGAAAGCAGTTGTGGTGATGTTTGATTCTTTAAATCGACATCTGTTGTCGCCCTATGGGTGTGACTGGACGCATACGCCAAATTTTAAACGGCTGGCAGAGCGCACGGTGACGTTTGACAAGTCTGCCGACGTTGCTGGACTTTTTTGGTTTGGAGCCGACAAAGGATATGCGTGGCAAACCACTTGGCGAGGCGGTAGATAACGATACGGCGGTGCGGGAGGCAGCGATTTTTGGGATGCACGGGCATCAGGGTAATGTGACGGATGGGCGGTATGTGTATATGCGGGCATCGGCAGATCGGGAAAATCAGCCTTTGTTTGAATATACGTTGATGCCAACCCACATCCGATCTCATTTTGCACCAGAGGAATTGGTGGGCAAGATGGAACTTTCCGAACCGCTCAGTTTTACCAAAGGGTGTGAAGTGCTGAAGATTCACACAGGTCTGGATAGCAAGGGATTTAGTCCCAGATTGTTGAGAATCCATGATTTTGGGACCTTGTTGTATGATTTGGAACAGGATGCAAAACAAGAAAAGCCACTGGAGGATCCGGAGGTTGAAAAACGAATGGTAGATCTGTTGATTCGGGGGATGGAAGCATGTGATGCGCCCCCGGAACAGTATGAACGGTTGGGTTTGAGGTAATCTCTTAACCCCTATTTAGATAAGGAGTTCGCTACTTGAAACGCGTCGGCTTTTACGATCTCGATCTGAATAATTTTCACTCAAATGTGTATTTGAGTGCGTTCAGGAATGAATTGAAGCATCGGGGGTTTGAGGTGACGGGTTGTACGGGTATTCGCCAGAAATCGAGTCTCGCATGGGCAGTGGAAAATGGGGTGCCCTATTTTCGAGATGTTCAGGCGTTGAACGATGCGGTTGATTATTATCTCATTCTGGCGCCGAGGAATCCGGAGCGCCATCTGGCAATGTGTGAGGCGATTTTTCCATTTGGCAAAGCTACTTATGTGGATAAGACCTTTGCGCCCGATCTCGATACGGCGCAACAGATATTCGCGCTTGCCGATAAGTACCGCGTTCCAATACAGACTTCGTCCGCACTGCGATATAGCAATGTGCAGGATTTTGTGCGGGAGGTCGGTCCCCGCAAGGTGAAACATCTAATTGTCTGGCAGAGTGGGCGATCTTTTGATGAATATGGTATTCATCCGACAGAAATTGTGGTGAGTTGTATGGGCACGGGGGCCAAACGGCTGATGCGCCGAGGTAAGGGGAAGTACAATCAGATTTTGATCGATTTTACGGGCAACCGAACAGCGGTGATCAATTTGTATGAAAAACACAGGACGCCGCAGGCTGCTGTTGTGACGACGACGGAAGAAACGCGGTATATGGAGGTGGATCGGGCGGTTATTTTTTCGCGTTCTGCCGAGGCGATTATGGACCTTTTTGAAAGTGGTAAGGCAAATATTCCGCGTCTGGAGAGCTTGCTGATTCGACGCATTCTGGATGTGGCAGAACAAGAACGGGCACAACAAGGATTTGTTGATATTTAGGAGAGCGAGCAATGGTTAAAATGGCGCAATACGGTACAAAACACGGTCACGCAGCCGGAAAATTGCGGTCGATGCAAACCAATGCAGAGGTGGAGGTGGTTGGCGTGTTTGAACCCGATTTGGGACGTCGTGAGGAGATGGCGCAATCGGGTAGTTGCGAAGGCGTTTATTGGTTTGAATCGGAAGCGGAGATGCTGAACGATGATGAGATTGTGGCTGTTGCCTCAGAGGGTGTAAATGTCGAGAGTCTGGATCAGACAGAGGCTATCATCCGGGCGGGGAAGCATGCGTGGTATGACAAGCCCGCTGGCGAGAATTGGGATCAGTGGCAGGAGATCATTGCACAGGCACAGGCGCAAGATTTGCTGATTCAGATGGGATACATGTTTCGGTATCACGATGGGTATTGCAAGATCGCAGAGTGGGTGCATTCGGGTTTTTTGGGCGATGTGTTTGCGGTTCGGGCGCATATGTCCACATTTTTGGGAAAATCGCAGAAAGAAGCTGTCGCGGTGCATCAGGGCGGGATATTTTTCGATTTGTGTGGGCATCAGCTCGATCAGATTGTCTATCTTTTGGGTAGGCCCACGCGCGTGACGCCGTTTTTGCGCGATGATATGCGCGAGGTCGAGGGATTTACCGATAATGGGGTGGGTATTTTTGAATTTGAGCGGGCGATTGCCATTGTCGATATTGCTGCGCTGGAGCCGCGTCCCAATGCGCGTCGGTTTGAGGTATATGGCACAAAGGGTAGCGCGATTATGGAGCCGATGGAGCCTGCGGAGAAAATCCGCCTGTGTTTGGACGAGGCGCGCGATGGGTATGAAGCGGGTGTTCAGTTTGTCGATGTGGCACAACAATCGCGGCAGGGGTTGTACGATTTGGAATTGGAGGCGTTTGTAGCTGCTATTCGAGGTACGCGCGCGCCAGATCGATCATACGAACACGAGTTATTGGTTCAGGAGACTGTGTTGCGAGGAGTTGGGCGTCTTTAAAGATGAGGAGAAAACTGTGAATGTTATTTGTGTGATGCTGGATTCGTTGCGGACAGATCACGTGGGTGCTTATGGCGACCGGGCAAGGACGCCGAATATGGATCGCATTGCGCGTGAGTCGCTGGTATTTTCAAAGGCGTATTCGGGATCGTTCCCTACCCTGCCGTGTCGGCGCGATTTGTTTACGGGACGGTGGGGGCATCCGTTTAATACCTGGGATAAAATGGAACAGGATTTGCCCACGATGGCCGAGCGTTTTCGCCGCGCGGGGTACACAACCGGGCTGGTTTTTGATACGCCGATGTTTATGACCCAGGGCAATTTTCTGGATCGCGGATTTGGGTCTATTTCGTGGATTCGCGGGCAGGGCGGTGAGCCGTGGATTAGCGATGCATTAGAGGAGATCAAATGGCCGGCCAGTGAGGATAAAGTAAAATCCGGGGTGATGCGCTATCTGGCGAATCAGCGCGGGCGTTTATTTGAATCCGATTATCTGGGTCCGCGCGTGTTTACCGAGGCGATACACTGGCTGGAGCGGAATTATGTGAAGGATGGGTTTTTTTTGTGGATCGATTCGTGGGATCCGCACGAGCCGTGGGATCCGCCGCAGTATTATGTGGATATGTACGATCCGGGTTATGAAGGCGATGAGCTTATTTATCCGTGTTATGGGTTCAGCAATTATATGACGGATGAGGAACTCAATCACGTGCGCGCATTATATGCGGCTGAGGTGACGATGACGGATCGGTGGTTGGGTATGTTGTGGGATACGGTAGATGTGTTGGGCTTAAAGGAGAATACAGTTTTTTTGCTGATGGCAGATCACGGACACTATTTTGGAGACCACGGATTACAGGGCAAGCCCTGGGGAGATTGGGGGCAGCTTTACGATCCCATGATTCACATTCCGTTTATGGCATATCATCCGGATAGGATGATGGAGGGCAAGCAAGTGGATAGTCTGGTGCAGCCTGCGGATGTGTTTCCCACGCTTTGCGATCTGGCGGGTTTGGATGTGCCCGATGGCGTGCAAGGGAAGTCATTTGCCGATGTTTTGTCGGGCAAGACGGTGAAGCATCGGGATTTTGCAATTAGCGGGCGCAATTTGAATGATAGCTGGGGTACTGTGCCTGCTACAATAACCGATGGCACATGGACACTGGTGTATTGGCCCAATAAAGATCTGAAATACAAAGGTCCCAAACCGATTCGCACCGAGCGCTACGATTGTCGCAATATGCCCGAGCGCCGCGTGGATGAGTTGTTTTATATGCCGAATGATCCCGGTCAGGAGAAAAATGTGATTGCAGACCATCCCGAAGAAGCAAGGCGGTTGCACGGCGCGCTTCTGAAATTGATTGAGGATACAGAGACCGATTCGGAGATTGCCAAAACGTACTTGCCTGCGCCGGGCGATCAGTATCAATAAGATTCTTATGATCGTACGTCTTGCCTGCCGTCGCCGCATCCGCCATCGCCGGCCGTGCGCACATGCGGTTGTCCCTTTATTTCAGTGCCTTTGTAGGAGTAGGGGTCTTCGCCGGCGATCATGATGATTTCTCGTATGTCTGCCGTTGCCATGCGCTCGCCGGGTTTCGGGTTGCGCCAGGGGAGGAGGGATTCCGCGCTCATGTAGTGATTGACGAGTACGCGACGGAAGCCGGATTTGGCGCGGTTGGGGAACGACCGGTGAAGTAAGTAGCCGTGAAAGAAGACGAGTGCGCCGGTTTTGACTTCGACGGGAATGGCGTCGTCATCTGTGTAGGGAAATCGGAAGGTTTCATGGGCGCAGTCAAAACGGTTGTCGTGCTGTACGTGTTGGGGCCACAATATGCCGCGTTTGTGCGAGCCGGGAATGACCCACAAGCAGCCGTTTTCAGTGGTGGCATCATCCAGGGCAAACCAGCCGCCAGTGAGTGATTGGTCGCGGGTGGGGATGTAGATTTCATCCTGATGCCATGCTTGTCCGGGTTTTCCCGCGCTTTTGATGAAGAGCATCGATTGCATGCATTTGACATTGGGGCCGATGACGCTTGTGAGGCCATCGACCATTACGGGATGGGATAGCGCGTCGTACATGATGGGCGAGGTTCTGTGTATGTGGTGGATACACAGAATGCGTTTGATTACGTCGTCGTCGGTATCGTCGGGCGAAAAGGCGGGCAAATTACCCACGTTGCCGCGCTCCCCGCGACACAGGGCTGTGGTTTCATCGCGCAGGGTTTGGACTTCTTCAGGGGTGAGGGCATCGGGGATTACGAGGTATCCATTTTCGCGGTAAAAGGCCACGTCTTCTTCTGTGACGCGAGAGGTGGCTTCTTTGGAGATGGTTGCCATTGAAAACTCCATAGAGATTGGCGTTTGATATAGCGGGTTGACCGTTCTATAATAATCGGGTAGTAGGGTGTTGTCGTCAAGAACAATGCATACTGCAAAACAGATCGCTGGGTTTGTATTTAAGGAGGATTTTATTTTGAACCGAAGACCAAATTTTGTGGTGATTTTTTTAGACGATTCCGGATGGACAGATTTTCGGCCATTTGGAGAGACGGCATATCCGACGCCCAATGTGGAAAAATTGGCAGCAGGTGGGTGTTGTTATCACCAGTTTTATGTGCCTCAGGCAATTTGTTCGGCGTCGCGGGCTTCGTTGTTGACGGGATGTTATCCGGGCAGGCATAAGGTTTATGGCGCAATTCCACCCCGGGCGCGGGGGTTGGATCCGAGTTTTGCCACAATTGCCGAGGTGCTCAAGCCTGAGGGTTATGCAACAGGGGTGTTTGGCAAGTGGCATATTGGCGATCATGAGGACACGCGCCCGCCCGCTCGGGGGTTTGATGAGTCGTCGGGTTTGATGTATTCCAACGATATGTGGAAACACCATCCGCAGAGCAGGCATTTTGATACTATGGAATTGCAGTTCTGGAAAAATGGGGAGATTGTTATTGACGATGTGTCGCCAGAGCAGCAGAAGATGCTGACGACCTGGTACACCGAGCATGCGGTCGATTTTATCGCGCGTCATGCCGATGAGCCGTTTTTCCTGTACGTGCCCCACAATATGCCGCATGTGCCGCTGTTTTGCAGCGATAAGTTTGACGGCAAATCGGGTGAAGGTTTGTATGCCGATGTGATGATAGAGATCGACTGGTCGGTGGGTGAGATTATGAACGCGCTCGAAAAAGCGGATGTAGCGGATGATACGATCGTGATTTTTACATCGGATAACGGACCCTGGATTTCTTATGGCAATCACGCGGGGAAGACGCCTTATCGCGAGGCGAAGGGAACGGGTTTTGATGGGGGTACGCGCTCGGCGTGTGTTATGCGCTATCCCAATGGCATTCCCGCGGGAGAGATATCGCATCAGGCATTTTGTTCGGTGGATTTTTTGCCGACATTTGCAAAGTTGGCGGGGGCGGATTTGCCGGATTATCCGATTGATGGGGTCGATGTTTGGGATATTGTGACGTGCCAGCCGGGTGCGACCAATTCTCATGTGTATTATCCGGTGTCAACCGGGCGGAATTTCGATGGGGTGGTCAGTGGGAATGGCAAGTGGAAGTTGCATTTGCCACACGGTTATCGCACGCTTGCGGAAGCGGGCAATGACGGAGAGCCAGGGCGATACGAGACAGCGCATATCGAGTTGTCGCTTTTTGATATGGAAAACGATCCCTATGAGACGACCAATGTGATTGATGAGTATCCCGAGGTGGCGCAAGAACTCAAGGTATTGGCCGAGGCGCATCGGGAGATGTGGTGGGTAGAAAAGAATTAAAATAGGAGGTTTTGCGATGGGTATTTCGACAAAAGAATGGACGCCGATTTTGACGGAGAAAGAGACCGTGATGTTTGACCTGAAAGGGTATATTCTTTTTCCGGCTGTTTTGAGCGAGGATGAAATTGCGCCGATTAAGGCGCAGTGTGAAAAATTGCGTACCGATAGAGATTCTCTGTCGCCGGAAGCGTGTTGTTTGCCGGGTGGAGCCGCATCGGTATTAATCGATCATCCAGCGATTATGCGGGTGTTGCATACGATTATTGACGATGAGACGGAAAAGATCCGCCTGGAAGGTGCATTTTTATCTTATCGCTTCAAGGGAGATAACCACAGGGGATGGACGCCGCATGCCGGGGGTAAGTCCGTGAACCCCAATTATAGCTATCAGTATCACGATGGGCGGATTTACTCCGGGATGACGCGGGTAGTTTGGGAATTAAATGGTGTGAAGAAGGGTAAAGGGGGGACGGCGTTTATTCCGGGGAGTCACAAGTCCAATTACAGAAAAAAACTGCCTTTGTTAGACGATTCCGATTCGGAGGTGTGGGATACTTATGGCTGTCCGCCGGGATCCCTACTGGTTTTTTCTGAGGCTGTGCGCCATACGTCTTGTGTTTGGACACAGGACGAGCCGCGGATGGCTCTGTTTTATGCTTATAATCACATCAATGTGCGCCATCACAAACCCGGATTTACTGACGATATGCTCAGTTCACTTTCGTCAGAACACCGCCGGTTTTTCAGCGAAGTGTATCACCCGCAATTTGATGGCGATGCATGGAAAAAGCGTCTGAATCGTTGAGTCTATGTAGGGTGCATAGGTGAGGAGAGATTACAACTCGAGCGATTTACAAAAATCGCTCGGCGTAAATATCGAGAACTTTGCGGATCATGCGCTGATAGGGAATGCCGTTTTCTTTGGCTCTTAGCTTGAAGAAATCGACACTATTTTTGTTGAGGTTCAGTGTGATTCGCACGGTTTTTTCCCTGAGAACGAGTTGGTCGGGTGGCGGTAGAAAATCTGCAATCACTTCTGCCTGTTGGATCGCTTCTGCAATATTAGAAGGTGCTTTCTCATATTTTTTCTTGTTCATAACGCTTCCTTCCTTTTCGCATATTTTAATACATATAATATAACCCCTTGTCAAGGTCTTCACGCTGTTTTTTAGGATGACACCCGTTTCTGAATGACTGGCGGGTTTAGATGCTATGTCGTAAATTGTTCGAGTCGTTTTGTCTTTCCATAATTTTTATAGAGGAGTGTGCAATGGCAAAGAAGGTGACGATTTTTGGCGCGGGTAGCGTGGTGTTTTCACTCGGTCTGGTGAAGGATTTGTGTCTGACAAAGGCGTTGAATGGCAGCCACGTTTGTTTTATGGATATCAACGAGGAAGTGCTCGATGTGATTTACGAACTCGGGCGGCGGTATGCCGAGGATTTGAGTGCGGATATGACGTTTGAGAAAACGACGAGCAGGGAGGCCGCGTTGAAGGACGCGGATTTTGTGATCAATACGGCGACGGTGACGCACAATGAGTATTTTATGCAGCGGCGGCGCAAGATGACGGAGAAGCTCGGTTATTTTTACGACAAAACCGGGATGCCCGAGTATCACAATTTGCAACTGATGCTGGATGTGGCGCGGGATATGGAGAAATTGTGTCCCGATGCATGGATTTTGCTGGCTGGCAATCCCGTCTTTTCCGGGACGACATTGATGACGCGGGAGACGGGGATTAAGGTGTGCGGGTTGTGTCACGGGCATTACGGCTATGCGGGTGTGGCGCGCACATTGGGGTTGGATCCGGATGAGGTGACGTGGCAGGCTCCGGGGTTGAATCACAATATTTGGCTGACGGATTTTATCTATGACAACGAAGATATGTATCCGAAGTTGGACCGATGGATTGCCGAGGAGAGCGAGACGTATTGGGAGCGGTTGACCCGAGAGCGCAAGGCCATTCCCACACAGATGTCGCGCGCGGCGATTCACCAATACAAGATGTATGGCTTGATGCCGATTGGCGATGCGCCTCGGCGGGGCGGTTGGTGGTATCACACGGATTTGGAGGCGCGGAAATACTGGTATGATCCCAATGGGGGTAAAGATACGCCAGCTGGCCGCGATGCGGTGCTGGCGGGCAAGGCAAAAAAATACGAGCAGATGAAGGCGGCGGCTTATGATGAGAAAATTCGGCCGGTCGATCTGTTTGGCGATCAGATGACGCACGAGCAGCATATTCCGATTATGAATGGGCTAGTCAACAATATAGAAGGTCAGTTTCAGGTGAATATGCCCAATTGTGGCGCACTGCCGGGCATTCCCGACGATGTGGCGGTGGAAGTTCCCGCGATTGTGAATAAGAAGGGCATTCAGCCTTTGCGCGTGCCGCCATTGCCAAAGAAAATTATGCTGGAGTGCATTTATCCCGATTGGCTCAATATGGAGCGTACTCTCGAGGCGGTTTTGTCGGGCGATAAGTCGATGATGCTGTTTGGCGTGCTCGAAAGCAAAGAGACAAAATCTTATGAGCATGGGTTGGAGACGCTGGATGCGCTGCTTAATATCGAACCAAATGAGCCGATGAAATACGTGGAAGATATCAACGATCATTTTGCCTGGCCAAAGAATTGGGCGTAGGGAAAAGTATCCGAAAAGGCTGAATAGCGGGATGCAAGATACAGGTATTACAGTTGCCGTGACCGGTGCTGCGGGTTTTCTCGGAATCCATATATGTCGCGCTTTGTTGCAGTGCGGGTATGCGGTGCGCGCTGTTACGCGCGAGGGCAGCAATCGCAAATTTCCCGATGACCTGATTAAACGGGTCGAATTGCGTCCTGCGGATGTCCGCAATGCCGAGTCGTTAAACTCGGCATTCCAGAATGCTGATGTCGTCGTACACAATGCCGCGATTGTGACGGTTGACGCTGATCCCGAAGGTTTGGCTGGCGCGGTCAATCTGACGGGTACCCGAAATGTGATTAAAGCGTGTATTGACAACGGTGTCCGCAGGTTGATACACATCAGTTCGATACACGCATTCGCCCCGCTGCGCGGAAGGGTTTTAGATGCCGATTCAAAGCTTGGGCGGTATTCCAAAATCCCCTACACGGTTACAAAAGCGGAGGCGCATATTAGCGTGATCGAAGCGACGAGACGCGGTCGGGTCAACGCATCTATCATCTGTCCTTCGGGTCTTATAGGTCCCGGTGACAATGAACCGACCCTTATCGGTAGCATGTTGCTCGCTATTGCGCGAAAGCGGTTGCCGTGTCTCATTGACGAGGGATTTTGGTGGAGCGATGTGCGAGATGTGGCGGCTGCCGTCGCGAATGCGGTGGGGGTGAGCGAATGCGGTGGAGAGGTTTATTTTACTGCGGGGCAGTACGCAAAGACCATTGAACTGGCGCGTCTGTGTTCCCAGATTTTGGGGCGTAGTATGATGCGCCCTGTCCTGCCCTATTTTCTGGCTCTGGCGGGCTTGCCTTTTATTCAACTGTATGCTGCGATGCGAAATCAACCGCCTCTTTATTCCCGAAATTCACTCTGCCTTTTGCGAGACTGCCCGGTGTCTGTTGATGAGTCCTTAGCGAGGAGAAAATTGGGATACGAATCTCGACCACTTGAAGAAACGATCCGCGATGCCCTCGATTGGTTCAAAGATCGGGGAATGCGTTTGTGATTGACGGGTTTTTTACATTTGAGGTGCTTTCTGCTATTTGGGCGGGGCTGTCGCTGTCGGCATTGATCGCGGGGTTGGCGAAGTGGGATCCTGTGGGGCGTGTTGGGGGCACGGGCATCGGACCTCGCGTCAACAGTCGATGGGGTTGGTTTGTGATGGAGATCCCCGCGCTGCTTACCTTCCCGGTTATTTACTACTTAAGTCCGCACCATCATTTTGTCGGCAATATAGTGGTCGCTATGTGGGTCGCGCACTACGGCCATCGAACGCTTATATGGCCGTGGATTGTTCCAAGACGCGATAGTGAGATGCGAATGATGCTGTGCGCGTCCGGCATATTTTTTAATGTAATCAATGGCGGCTTGTGGGGATGGTTCATGGGATATATCGCCGATTATGCCTGCGATTGGACGACCGATCCGCGATTTGTTATCGGCGTTGCGTTGGCAATAGGCGGTGGTGCGTTGAATATCTGGTCTGACTATCGTCTCTGGCGGTTGCGCAGGGATAACGAGGACGAATACGTCATTCCCCGCGGCGGTGTTTTCAATCTCGTGTCGTGTCCCAATCTGCTGGGCGAAATAATCGAATGGGTCGGCTTCGCGCTGTTGAGCTGGTCGCTGCCGGGCCTCGCGTTTGCCATGTGGACGATTGCAAACATGGTGCCGAGGGCACTCTGGCGCCATGCCTGGTATCACGAGACATTTGAGAATTATCCCTCACAACGGCGCGCCGTATTGCCGAGATTGATTTGAACGCGCGTTTCCGTGTGCTACGGGATGGTGGTAGGGGCTGAACACTTTACACGACATAAGGAGACTGATTGTGAAATACGGTATTCGAGATAATATGTTAAAAGCACCGCCGGAAACGGTGTTTTCGGTGGCGAAGAATATTGGATTTGATGGGGTGGAGTTTTGTGTTGGGCGAGACTATGGGGAGAATATTTTGTGGGAGGATGGCGGGGCAGAGAGGCTGAAGGGATTGGCAGATGCAGCGGGTGTTGAGATTTCTTCTTTGTCGCCGGGGGTGTTTTCGCAATTTCATCCCGCGCTGCCCGAAGCGGAAATACGCGCTGAGGGCGTTGAAATTTTGACGCATGTGATTGCGTCGTGTGCGGCGGTTGATACGCGGCATATTCTGGTGCCGATGTTTCCGAGAGATATGGATGAGTGGCCGGATTCGACATGGGATCAACTGGTGGATGGGTTCAAAGCACTGGGCGAAGTTGCAGAGAAACACGACGTGATTTTGGATCTGGAGACGACATTTAGCGCGGATCAACTGGTGATGATTTTAGATCGCGTGGGGTCTTGTGCGGTGAAGGTGTATCACGATACGGGCAATACGATGTCGCGCGGACAGGATCCTGCTGAGGAAATTTTGAAGTTGGGACACGATGGTGTGGGGATGATTCACGCGAAGGATACGGACCGGCAGGCGTTGGGGGATGGGCGCGTGGATTTTGATTCGGTAGATGCGGCCATGCGCGAGATCGGTTACGATGGGTATATTGTTCTGGAGACGCCTTCGGGCGACGATCCAAACGCCGATCATGCAAAGAATCTGGCGTTTATCAAAAAGCTGGGGGTTTGAAGAACTAAAAATAGGATTATACCTTTTCGTAAAATAGTGCTGAAACCGCAAAACTGTCCGGCACTATTTTTCTTGACATTTTGATGGTAAATCCCATTAGTTTCTGGTTAGGGATTTGCATGGAGGAGATAGCGTGGAAAGAAAAGGATTGAACAAAAGGCATTTCCATGAAAGGTTAGAGTTGAGAAAGAAAAATTCTACCTTTTGCAAGGAGTAATGCCATGTCCATCCAGTCTCAGTCCCCCCTATCTCCTACGGGTGAAGAAAATGAATATGGAAAAGCATCGCCAACCTTTTCTTTGCTGCTGTCCCCTCTTGAAGCGCACTTACCCTATCTGACACCGTTGACTTCAAGATGTAATAAGCCGATGACCTATACGTTTGACCATCAAGTTCGCGGGTTGGTGTATTATCATATCGAAGCATGCAGTTCTGCCCAAGACCTGTTGCAGGCCGCCGGATGTGACGGACTTGCCAACCAGCTTTTGGTGCCGCCTTCAGGGTTGGGACAAAGTACCTTTTATGAGGCCAATACCACGCGGGGCAAAAAGCAGATGTTCGAGTTATTCTCCAGACTGTCCAAGACAGCCGCCAAAAAGGTCGGTCTTGCCCTGCCACGCCATCGGGGACTCATCGCCATTGATGGGAGTTTCGTTGATGCGTGTTTGTCCATGACCTGGGCAGATTATAGCCACCACAAACGCAAGGCCAAGTTGCACTTCGGATTCGACTTAAACGGAGCCATCCCACGCAAGATTTTTCTATCCGATGGCAAGGCCGCCGAAAGACCCTTTGTGTCTTTGCTCTTGGAGAAAGGACAGACCGGCGTGATGGATCGCGGCTATCAAGAACATGCCCGCTTCGATGCGTGGATCAATGACGAAAAGCACTTCGTCGTGCGCGTCAAGAAAAACATCCAATATCACATCCTTGAGCGATTGGCTTTTCAACCAAGATCCTATCAACCACGAGGCCAGGCCACTATCTCCTTCTTTGCCAAGGTCTTATTGGGTGATGAGAACCATCAAATGACCCATCCGGTCTTTTTAGTCGGTTTTTCTGCCTGTGGTAAAGCCTACTGGGTCGTCACAGACCGTGACGACTTGTCTGCCGAGGAAATTGCCTTCATCTATTCTTTGAGGTGGAAAATCGAAATCTTCTTTGCATGGTGGAAAAAATACCTCAAGGTCTATCATCTCATCTCGCGTAGTCCACACGGGGTCTTGATACAACTCCTTGCTGGGTTGATCACCTATCTCTTGCTGGTTATCTACTTCCATCAACGCTATGATGACAAACCTTGTGTGACCTATCTGAGACAACTCAGGTGGGATATACGACAGGAAGCCCACGCCAACCCCCCTATCCATATCCACATTTACGTCGTATGGTGCCTCCTGAGCCTTTGCTATCAGCATAAAGACCTTTGACTTTGATCAACAGCAATTTTCTAACCAGAAACTAATGGGTAAATCCATAAAAAATGTTGTAATATAACCCAGATTAATCGAACGAGATAGCGTAAGGGAGATGTAGCAGGAGTTGGAACATTAGGAATGTCGGTTTGGTCATATAAAAAAGGCCGTTAGCCTTCGAACTTTGGCGAGATCGGGCTAACGACCGGATAGCCGTATGAAGGATTAGAAATCTATTATACGACCAAAAAGGGAAGATTTTAACAATTTTAGGTGGTTTTGTCAATATCGTGAAAGGGGGAAAATACCGACGATTAAACTTGTCACTGCTTCAATGGCGATAACCCGTTGTTTTGCTCGGAAAGGAGTGGATATGACATGAGCTATCGAGATATTGCACGCAGGAAACACAGTCTGTTAAAAGGAGGCATATCTATGAATAGATATTTGATGTTGAAGGTGTGGTTGCTGGCATTGTTTATCGCAGTGCCGGTTTCTGCCCAGGAGACTCGGTACGGCGCTGGCGTGTTTTTTAATCGCAGCGTGCCCGTGCTGGGGTTCCACGAGCGGTATTCGGCTTCTCAGGTATATGGTGCGGTGCTGGATTATCAGGTCAGTTCGCGCGCCACGATGGAGTTTGAATACCATCACATGACAATGGATGATGGAAAAATCGAAAATCTGGCGTTTACATGGCCTATTGACAAGCAAAAATATTTGAGTCCAGATGCCAATTCTCGGTTCAACCTCAACAGCTTTTTGATCAATGCTCTGGCGTATCTCAATCCCCGAAAGTCCGGTGGCGATTTGCAGCTTTTGCCCTATATCGCTGTGGGTGCGGGGTTCTACGATTATCAGGATCAGATTACTGGTCTGATTTATCCGGGACAAAAAGAGGAGCCCTTAAATTCGGATCTGATGCTGGAGGATCAAGATGATGAGCATACGGCTTTGGGGGCAAATTTGGGGTTGGGCATGACGGTGGTGCAGAATCGGTTTGGGCTGGATATCCGCGGGCGTTATCACATGATTTTGGGTGATTTGCGTCCGATGGAGTCGTGGGATCTGCCCGGTGTATTTCCACTAGCCATGTTCGATTTCAGGACGACGTTCAAACTGTACTGGTAATGAAGTGAGAAGTAAGAAGTGAGAAGGCCACCCCACACCACCCAGAAGGCGGGTGCTTCATCACACTTCACACTTCACACTTCACATAGGAGGATGTCTATGAAGCGGTTAATATTGGGATTTATTTTGTTGTTGCTGATGGATACGTCGGCAATGGCAGCAACAGCGGGAAAGATCACGGGTGTCATCACAGATGCCGCCACGGGTGAGTCTTTGCCGGGCGCGAATGTGGTGCTTGAAGGTACCCGCAAAGGAGCCACCACCGATACAGAGGGTCGCTATTTAATTCTGGCCGTGGATCCCGGAATGTACACCCTGACGGCGACGATAGTGGGCTATGGCACAGAAAAGAAAGAAGAAGTGCAGGTGATTGTGGATTATACATCCACAGTGAATTTTGCACTGAAAGAATCCAGTCTCGAATTGGCCGAACTGATTGTTATTGCGGAGCGGCCACCTGTTGAGCCAGACAAAACCACGAGCAAATACGTGGTTTCTTCGGCAGATATTCAGGCCGTGCCGCAGGTGAGATCGACATCGCAATTGATCGCATTGCAACCGGGTATGGCACTGGATGGTAGCAATCGCATTCGCGGAAGCACAACGCAGGTGCAAGCGGGGACGCAGGTGGGCTATTATATCGATGGGATTGAGGTCGATCGGAGTCTGCTCACAGGCGTGAACACTACGGCCATTCAGGAACTGAGTGTGCTAACCGGTGGTATGAATGCGGAATTTGGCAATGCGGGTGCGGGCATTGTGAGCCTGGTGACAAAAGAAGGCCGGGGCAATTTCTCTGGTCGGGTGGAGTATAAGTTCACACCAGCGGGCAAAAAACACTGGGGCAGAGATGTGCATGAAAGCCCCAACTTTGAAGACAATGTGCAGTGGAACAATCCCGATTGGGTGAACGAAACATATATGGATCCAGGACCTGATCGCACGCTGGGAACGTCTGACGATGTTGAGCGTATGGCGCACGAACGCGCAAGTTATACGGACAAGCGTGGGCACCGCTTAGAAGGCACGCTGGGCGGGCCGCTCACACGCGATTTTTCGTATTTTGCCAGCGTGAGTTATTCCCGCGACCCGGCCAGGTTTCCCGCAGTTGAGCAGATATCGGATAATCCGCCGCGCATGCAGGCCACGTTGACGTATCGCCCCAGCGCAAATATCAAGATTAAGGCACTGGGCATGTATCAAAGGTCGGATCAGTTTCAGGGATCGACGCGCAACAATGCGCAAAATATTTTCTTCCCCGAGGATTTTTCAGCTTCGGGTACTTACACATTGTCGCGGCAGCTCGAGGTGTTGACGTTGACACATACATTGGGCAAAAACACGTATTACGATCTGAAATTTTTCTACAACAAATTTGATCGCGATGCGTTCGATGTGCCGGCTGCCACCGAAGCAGTGCGCAAAGATAAGGCGGGTTTTTTCAATTTGCCCACGCTGGTGCGCGCATATACCGAAGAGGAAGATACGAAATACGGCATCAAATACGATTTCGTGAGTCAGGTCAATCGGTCGCACTTGATTCAGACGGGGTTGGTGCTCACGCAGCGGGCCTATCACCGCACGCACGAAAATTTTGCCAATACCAAGAGCCGTTCTCTCGAGTTTGTGGCCGATGGTTTTGATCTGGGCAAAAATGTGAAACCCTGGACGCTGAACCTGTATGTGCAGGACAAGATCGAGTACGGCGGCCTGATTGCCAATCTGGGCTTACGCTGGGATTATTACAATTTTGGGCGCAACGGCTCAATGGGAGAGGCGCTGGGCAAATCGCCGATGTACAGCACGTTTACGCGGGCGCGGTATGAAATGGACCATCTCGATAGTTCGACGCCAACGATGACGGCGCTGAGTCCGCGCTTGGGCCTGTCGCATCCGATTACAGACCAGTTGGCAGCGCACTATTTCATTGGTCGAGCGAACGTCTTTCCCGTGCTCCTCGAAACCCATCGCAGACAGTTTTCAAGCGAGGCGCCAGACAATGACCTCAACGGCAATGGCGTAATTGACGAGACCGAAAAGTGGAACGCAATGGAAGTGCATACCACAGCGCGGCAGCCGTCCGAAGGCATGAACCCCCAGCGCACGACGAGTATGGAAATGGGGGTGGACTGGAACTTTGTAGCTGATTATACGGCCAGTATTACGGCACACTATCGGCGCGACGAGGGGTTGTACGCCAGAAACAATATTTCCTATTGGGTAGATCCGCTCAAAGGCCAGTCCGCACAGGTCAACGCAATACGCAATACCCGATGGCAAACAGCGCGCGGGATCGAATTGTCGCTGAAAAAGACGTTTAGCAACAATTTCCAGTTCCATTTGTCCTACAATGCCGAATGGGTGCGCGATCCGGGCGGCGTTCACTACGGAAAACATTCGTCAAACTGGTATGTGCTTCCCAATGCCGATTTTATTGCGGCTGGGCACTACTGGACTGATTGGGAAGTGCAATCCGACGGTTCGGAAAGACCCGTGCCGCTCACGTCTGAGCAAGTGGCCGACATCAGTGCCAGAGCCGAGGCAAATATCGTGGCGTGGATCGGGCAGGCCGGGTCACAAGGCCCTGGTGCAGGGGTCTGGCAGCCACCCATCAAAACCAATGACAACGGTATCTGGACAGCCGCAAACGGAAATGTCTTTTCGGCAGAGCCTATCAGCGGGCAGCGCAGGAATCAGTTGTCGCTTCAGTTGTATTATGCCACGCCGATGGCTTATGGTCCCAAAATGGGCGCGATCAATCCATTTGGGGGTCTGCGCGTGAGCATGATCTACCGCATTTTCAGCGGCCAGCCGTTTGAGTATGTCCCCCCGATTGGCCCGCGCGAATTTCGCACAGGAGCATCGACGATGAAGACGGATCTGTACGCGGCCAAAGATTTTCGAGCTATTGGCAAATTGCGTCCCACGCTATTTGTGGAAGTGAGCAATTTGTTCAATGAAAAGAGCTCCGAGATCCGAAATTCGGATTTTACTTATGTGCAGTACGGGCTGCGGCTACCCCCGCCAGATGATACCGGGTATTTGCTTTATGGCGACCCAAGAGAATCCACGCGCTACAGGTACAATCCGCGCAAAGTGGAAATCGGTCTGGAAATTCAGTTTTGAAAATTGGAGGATAGTGATATGAACAGGAAATTTCTCGCTGCTGTCCTGATGATAGTGGTTGTGGGGTGGGCGTTTGAGGTCTATTCCCTGGACACGCAGAATATGCGACAACTCACGCGCGGGCAACTCTGGACCGGGTTCCGCAATGAGGGGACTCAGGGCGGCGTCTGGGATGACCGAAGTTCTCGCGGCGCGCCCCGCTTGACGTATCCGGGTATGGGCAATGGCCTTATGCTCAACATGGCCGGTGCAGACTATATTGAGTATTTTGGCAAAAAGAACGGTTTTAGCTGGGCCGAGCAAAAAAATGAGGCGCAAAATTTGTCGGGAGGAGAAGGTATATGGGTGTTGACCAATGTCGGTGGCGAATACGGGGTGTCGTATTCGGGACCGTGGACGCCTTCGGCGGATATCTCACCGATGTATTACGATATTGCCAATAGTCCCGAAGCCAACTGGGGATACCAGGTCGAAGTGCCACCCCATGGATTGGGGACGGGAGCAATTATGCCCAACTGGTATCCCGGCGCAGCAGTGCAAACCGACGCGCCGAGAACGGGCGTGCCCTATGAAGTCCTCAATCATCGGTGGGGCCAGTACATGGACGCCGATAAGGACGACCGCGCGGAAGATATCGTTTTTAGCAGGTGGACGACCAAACACGGTGTTACGATTACGCGCAAGGCTATGGCATGGAGTTATCAGGGCTTTGACGATTTCTTCATTTTAGAAGTGGAATTTGAGAACACGGGTGACTCTGATGGCGATGGTGTTGCCGATGTGAATGGCGGTGCTGGACATAATCTAACGGGGGCGTATTTCTCATTTGTTCAGGGCTTTACGGTGAGCATGTCGGGCGAGGGCAATTGGAACGGTCTTGGATCTGGTATGCCCGGATCGTATCAGCCGCAAGACGATGAGTATCGCTATACGGGTGCGCCGAATTACGATGGACCTGCTGAATACGTCGATTTGAAGATGAACTATCAGTGGGACGGCGACAGTATCCAGCGCTCGGAAGAAGACACCGGGCAACCCGTTTATATCGAAAGCGTACACGGCAATGCGAAAAGATTGCCGGGCGGTGTGTTTGACGGACAAATGAGATCGCCGCAATATGTGGGCGTTGCTCCATTGGCCTATCGCGATAGCGGGCCGTCGCATGTATTCAATGCCAGCGACCAGGGCAAATACGTCAATCCGCAAGGCGATCAACCCAGGACGTCAAAATGGTGGGAAACGCGCGATTTCTGGGGTTTGAGCACGGATTTGCCGAATTTGCAGAGCGATTCTGAGCAGGGTATTTACGAAACGTTTTCAGGAACAACCGATGACAACCCATCCACTGTCAACGCTATGGCCAATGCACTCACTTTTGGGCCGTATAATCTGGCTGTGGGCGAGAAGGCCAAGATCGTGGTGGCTTATGTCGCCGGGACAGGCGCGCAGGCGATATCCCGCGAAGGCCAGTCGGCGTATGCAGTGGATGTGCAGACATTTTGTTTGAAAGACATTCCACTGCCCGAAGAAGAACGATTGGCGCGGTTGAGCAAGGGAGAAGCCGCTCTTATAGCGCATTTGAATGCCGCACAATTCGCGTACGACAATATGTACGATCTGCCCGATTATCCACCCGATGTGAAGTTCGCGCCGGGGGTCAATCAGGATGCAGAGATTACGTTGACATGGAACGATGCCGCCGAATCGTCGGTGCATCCCGATTTTGGCGATGCCGATGTGGTGGGATATCGCGTGTTCCGATCTGCCTATCAGGAATTTGGGCCATGGGAGCACATCGGTACAGTCACTGCAGGTACCTCCGGATCTACCTGGGACTATTCGGGTGGCCAATACGTGTGGCGCGATAATACGGCGGTTGCCGGGTTCCGATACTTTTACAATGTGCGGGCTTTTGCCAAACCGCGCGATTCGTGGAGCAATGGCATGTCGAGTATGGCTGATTTGCCCGCAGAAGTGCAGAGTCATTTACAGGCTGGACTCGAAGGTGGATATTCTGCCCCCGAGCAGCGCGTGAACCTGGACCTCAGCCCGTTTCAGCCGGGTCTGGCGCCGTCCTGGCCGGAAAAGCGCGTGCGCGTGGTGCCCAATCCATTCAGTTTGTCGGAATCGGGTTATAATTACCAGAGTTCAAAAAAGATCCGCTTCCTGGGATTGCCCCCCAAAAGCCGCGTGCTGATCTACAATGTGGCCGGCGAAATCGTGGGTGAAATCCTGCACGACGACCCCAACGCAGGTGAGGCATCGTGGTTCCAAATTGAACGCAACGAGACTGCGCCGGATGTGGCCAGCGGCATCTACTTTTACGTCGTAGAATCACTGACACCCGAAAGTATGGGGCAAAAGGTGATGGGGACGTTTTACATTCTGAGATAAGGAGCGTGACATGAACAAACGAATGTTGACAACAGCCCTGGCACTTCTGCTAGGTGTCGGGCTGATGATGGGGCCGGCCTTTGCACAGTCGGATTTTGGCGAATACAGTACGATTTTGCCGGTGAAGGGCCAGTCGTCGCTGGCATTTCTCAAAATTGGTGCGTCGCCCCGTGCCGTGGCTATGGGCGAAGCCTTTGTCGCGATGAACGGCGGTATTGATGCGTCTTTTTACAATCCCGGCGCATTGGGATTTGTTTCGAGTGGCGAGTACGCGCTGTCCTACACGCGCTGGCTGGTCAATTCGGGATTGTATTCGGGGGCATTGGCCTACAAATGGGGCGGCAATACGTTTGGCGTTTCAATTGTGAGCTTCACGCCCGAAGAAGTGGAAGAAACGACGATTTTTCAGGCCACAGGCACCGGGCGCATGATTCAGGGCGGCGATACGGCCATTGGGTTTATGTTTGCGCGTCAGATGACCGATAAAGTGTCTTGGGGGGCGCAAGCGCGGTGGGTTCAGGAAGATCTGGTGCTCAAAACGACGAGTACATTTCAGTTTGACCTGGGTATTTCGGCATATACGGGCTATCGCAGTTTGCGAATCGCCGCCGCAGCGCGCAATGTGGGTTCCGGTATTACTGTGGAAACCGAGCAGTTTTCACCGCCAATCAATTTCAATTTTGGGCTGGCAGGTGAAGTCTATGGCGAGCAGGGCGACCCGACGTATTTGACGCTTGCGGGTGAGACCATTATGGCAACTGATTATGGTCAGCGCTGGAATTTTGGCGGTGAGCTGTGGATTGCCAATATGCTCGCATTGCGCGGTGGGTATAAGGTCAATTACGATGTGGAGAATTACAGCCTTGGCGTTGGCCTGAAGTACGCTTTTGGCGAACGCGATATCCGCGTGGATGTGTCGTATAGCGATGGCGGAGAGTATTTCGATGCACCGCTGCGTATTGCTGTTAGTGGGGCGTTTTGAATTTGTAGGGGTGGGTTTCGAGCGGGGTACAACTGCGACAGCAGTTCAACCCACCCCTACATTGCCTGTGCGTTATCCTGGTGTGTGCAGGGGATGGATTCCTTGCACACACTTTCTTTTTCAGGTACATTGCGCGGGAAATTCCGCGATTGGGCACTTAGTTTTTGAGAGATTGCGATGGCTGAGTTGAAAGCGATGGATCGGGATTTATACCCGGCGAGCGAGCACCTGAGTGTAACTGCACGTGCCTTTTGGGTCGGGATTGGTGTGACGTTTCTGGTGAATTTGTTGCCCGCTTATTCGGCCTATATCGTGCATTCGTCGCGTATGGTTTTTGCCCATTTGCCCATGGCGACTATGGTGGTTTTCACGGTGCTGGCATGGCCGTTGAATGCTCTGATTGCGCGTCTAAAGCCGCGATGGGCACTGTCGCAGGGCGAGATGGTGGTGGTTTTTTCAATGGGGTGGATTGCAGGGGCTGTGCCAGCGGCGAATTTTATGGGTTTGTTCATTGGGGGGATTGCCGCGCCTTATTATTACGCCTCACCGGAGAATCAGTGGGGCGATTATTTGTTGGATGGGTTGCCCCAATGGGCCGCGCCGCCCAATCATGCCAAGCAGATGACGTATTTTTTTGAAGGCAAGCCCCCTGGCGTTGATATTCCCTGGGATGCGTGGATGACGCCGCTTGTGTGGTGGGGTGTTTTTCTCATTGCACTGGCGCTGGTGAGCGTGGCGCTGATGGCTGTGTTGCGGCGACAGTGGGTGGAGCGAGAGCGCCTGCCTTTTCCCCTGGCGGAAGTGCCGTTGACGATGTTGGAGGAGGTTGAGGCAGGAAAATACAGGCTCCTGCATTCTCGCTTGTTCTGGGTTGGACTGACAATTCCCGTGGTTGTGATGGTGTGGAATATCGTGGGTTATTTTTGGCACACATTTCCACCTATTCCGTTGATGGATAGATGGGCTTTGCCACTTGGGCGCGGGTTTCCGAGTGTTACGATCAAATTGAATTTTTTTGTGCTGGGCTTCGCCTTTTTTACCAATCTCGATGTGTTGTTCAGTCTATGGTTTTTTTACGCGCTGGGCATTGTGCAAACCGGTGTTTTTGACCGTTTGGGATATTCTATTGGCGCGTCGGATATCTGGGGTTCACGCGGCGGTGCTGCATTGGGCTGGCAGGCGATGGGGGCTTTTTTTGCCTTTACGGCGTTGAGTGTGTGGATGGCGCGCGCGCATTTGCAGGATGTATGGCGCAAGGCGATGCGCGGCGATGATGCCGTGGATGATTCGGATGAGTTGTTGTCTTATCGGGCGGCGGTGTGGGGTATTATCTTGGGGTCTGTATTTCTCTTTTTCTGGTTGTGGCACTCGGGCATGTCTGCGCTCGTGTCCGGCGTTTTTCTTTTTGCGCTGATTTTGATGACGGTGGGGGTGACGCGGTTTGTGGCCGAGTCGGGTTTGGCTTATGCGCGGATGCCCATTACGCCGCAGAGTTTTGCGTTTTATACGATTGGTGTTCGGCAGATGGATACCAATAGTGCCGCGTCTCTGGCGCTGTCTTATTCGACGTTTGGTCTGGGCAATACTTTTGGTGCTTCTACGCTGGCACATATCGCGCAGATGGGCGCGAGGCTCAAGCTCAAGACCCGCTCGCTATTCTGGACAACGATGTGCGCTCTGGTGGTGTCGATGGTTATTTCGGCGGTGTTCACGTTGTATCTGGGTTATATGTATGGCGCGTACAATTTTAATGTTTATACGTTTAATTCCGGGAATGTGGTGATTTTTAGCAATGTGGTGAAAAAATTGCAAAATCCCTTTGGCATCAGTCTGGATAGGCTGATGTTTTTTGGTATTGGCGCGGGTATCGCGTCTATGTGTAGTTTTTTGCGTTATCGGTTTTTGTGGTGGCCGTTGAGTCCGATTGGATTGACGGTGTTTACGACGGGTATTTTGCAGCGGCAGGTGTTTACGGTTTTTGTGGCGTGGATGGTTAAATCCGTCTTGTTGAAGATTGGCGGTATTGGACTTTATCGCCAATCTCTGCCTTTGTTTATGGGGCTGATGCTCGGTTATGTTCTGGGTATTGGGTTGATTTTTATTGTGGATATGTTGTTTTTCTTTGGGCAAGGGCATCTGGTGCATCATTGGTGATCGCTAAACGGAGAGTTTCTCTATGAGTGAAACATCGGTTGAATATGTTGTGATCGGATGTTATTTGGCCGTGCTGGTTGGGGTGGGCATGGTGTTTCGCCGTTTTAATGAAAATGTGAGTGACTATTTTCGAAACGGCTGCAAGGGCACATGGTGGCTGGTGGGGTCGAGTGCGTTTATGACGGCGTTTAGCGCGTGGACTTTTTCGGGTGCGGCGGGTGCGGCTTATGAAGCCGGCTGGAGTGTGCTGGTGATTTATCTGGCAAATTCCGTGGGTTTTGCTATTAACGGTTTGTTTCTCGCTAAATGGTTTCGACAGACCCGGGCCATTACAGGCCCCGAAGTCATTCGCCTGCGCTTTGGCATTCCAACGCAACAATTTTACGCCTGGATGTCATTTGTCATGCAAACCCTGTATTCGTCGCTGCATCTTCTGGGGTTGGCGATTTTCTGTTCGGCGGTGTTTGGATACAAAATTGAGCAGGTGATCGTGGTGGTGGGCGCGGTGGTGTTGCTCTATTCGCTGATTGGCGGTAGCTGGGCTGTGACGGCTACGGATTTTCTACAAACGCTTATCCTCATTCCCATTACTATTCTGGTAGGTGTGTTGTGCCTGGTGAAGCTCGGCGGCGTGGGCGCTCTGTTTCAGGGCATTCAGAATATGGGGCTGTCGTCGGATTATGGCGTGTTTAACGCACCTGACCAGTTTCCGCTGCGGGCCTATACCTATGCGTGGGCTATAGCGATGTTGCTGAAGAATGTGATTGGATATAATACGCTTACGTCGGCACAGAGGTATTTTTTGGTGAAGGATGGACACGAGGCGCAAAAGGCGGCGTGGTTGGGCTTTGTGCTGATGACCGCGGGTGCTTTTTTGTGGTTTATTCCTCCGATGACTGCACGACTTTTGTTTCACGCCGAGGTGATGGCGATCGATATTCCCAAGGCTGCGGAAGCGGCGTATGCGATTGCGAGTTTGAATGTGTTGCCGCTGGGCATGACGGGGCTGATGGTGGTGGCGATGTTTGCGGCGACGATGAGTTCGATGGATTCGGGGTTGAACCGCAATGCGGCGATTTTTACCAATGATATTTATCCGACGCTGTGTCGGTTGTTTGGACGGGCGACTATGCAGGGCAAGAGCCTGATGCGGTTGGGGCAGGCGTTTTCTGCGGTGTTTGGGGTGTTCATTGTGAGCATTGCCACGTATTTTGCAAATACAGAGGGCCGAGGGGTGTTTGAGCATATGTTGAATATCGGCGCATTGCTGGCGTTGCCGATGGCTGTACCTGCACTGCTGGGGCTGTTTATTCGCACATCGCCGAGTTGGGCGGCAATTGTGACGGTGTGTATTACGTTGATTCCATCTGCAATTGGGTTTTTCAGCGCGGAACTATTTGGCGAGACCTGGTCGTTTCAGCAGAAGGTGTTTATCAATTTCACTGTGGGGGTGGTGGCTTATTTGTTGACAGTGCCGTTCTGGAATCGCGCACCGGAATTGTATAAGAGGCAGGCGCAGGACTTTTTTGATCGCATGCTGATGCCGGTTGATTTTGAGAAAGAGATCGGCGCGCCAAATGATTTGCGCCAGCTCAAAATTATCGGTAGTTTTGCTGCGATTATTGGTGGGTTGATTTGCACGCTCGTTTTGCTGCCCAATCCTTTGATTGGACGTCTGGGGATTCTGTTTGTGGGCGGTTTTGTGCTGGTCGTTGGCGGTGTGTTTATATGGTTGGGACAGCGCAGCGAGCTGGAGACCTCGCAGATTGAGGCGGCGGATTGATGCGATAAGGTAAATGGTGTACTACTGCGCCAGCAGTTCATCAGCGATAGCGATTTATCTATGCAATGTAGGGGCGGTGCCCCTGTGCCCGCCCGTTGGATGATTTGACAGTTTCTAAAGGAGGAATGGGTGAAAGCAGCACACGTCGTCGCTCATCGGCAGATTGAGATGTTTGAGGCCGATGAGCCGAATATTGAGGATTTTCCAAAAGGATCGATAAAGGTTAAGGCGCACATGACCGCGATTTGTGGGTCGGATTCTCCAAAGTTTGTGTTAAAATATCCGCCCGCAGCGTATCCGATGAATATTGGGATTTCAATTCACGAGTGTATTGGTACGGTGGTTGCGTCGGCGTCGGATCGGTTTCAGATAGGGGATTTTGTGCAGGCGCGACCCACGGCGGGTATTGGTGGGTTGGCTGAGTATTATATTTCGAGCGAAAAAGTAGGGGTGCATCTCGCAGATTATGAACCGCTCGATGAATTGTTGATGTCGCAGCCTCTGGGAACGGTGATTTGGGCGTGTCGCAAATTGGGCAATATTATCAATCAGGATGCCGTGGTGGTGGGGCAGGGGCCAATGGGTTTGTTGATGACGCATTTGTTGAGCAATTTGGGGGCGAAGACCGTTGTTGCTGTCGATACGGTCGATTTTCGTCTCGATGCGGCCAAAAAGATGCGGGCAACCCATGTGGTGAATCCCGATAGGGAAGATGTGGTGGCCGCAGTTAGAAATATTACGGATGGGCGGATGGCCGATCTGGTGGTGGAAATTGTGGGACACAATCAGGATACGGTCAATTTGTGTCTGAATTTAGCCAGGCGTCTGGGTACGGTACTGGCGTTTGGCGTGCCCGATGACGATGTGTATGCGTTTAATTATCGCGAGTTTTTCGGAAAGAATGTGACGCTGGTCGGCTCTGTGGGGCCAGATTCGTTGAATGATTATCCCCTGGCTATGGATATGATAGCGCAGGGACGCATTGATGTCTCGCCGATTATTACCCACCATTTGCCGTTTACAGAGGTGCAAAAGGGTTTTGAATTGTTTGTGGATCATCGAGATGAGGCGATTAAGGTTGTGTTGGATTATGATTGACAACTAAAAGGAGATTCCCATGCAAATGACCAAAGCGCAGAAGCGACAGTTTTACGAAGATGGATATGTGCTTGTGCGAGGTGCTGTGCCAAAGTTGATGGCCGATCAGGCGCGCAAGGCGATTAATCGGCACATGCGTTTCAAAGTGATGGCGCAAGGGCGGAACCCGGGGTTGAGCAGTGAGCCGGTGATTACAGATTTGTTTAATAAATCGCCGCTATGGGGTCTGTGCGAGTCAGTTGTGGGAGAGGGGAAGTTGATCCCGCCGCGAGGGGGAAGTGTGAAGCTCAATTTTCCCGATGCAGAGGAGCGTCCGCTGAGGGGTGGGCATCTGGATTTGGGTGGGAAGTTGAAGGATGGGTTGTTGAGTCGCGGTATGACTCTGCTGGTCGTGGTTCTGGTCCACGATGTTCCGCGACCCTTTATGGGCAATTTCTGTTTTTGGCCCGGGTCCCATCGCGTTTTTGAAGCGGCGTTTCAAAAAGATCCCAATTACGTGGAGACGGCAAAGGCAAATCGCCGGATTCCCGATGTCGATTTGCCGCATGGGCCGATTCAGCTTATGGGCGAAGCGGGCGATGCCGTGATCTGCCATCACCAGATGTATCACAATGGAGGACCCAATCATTCGCCCGATATTCGTTATGCCGTGATTTTTAGACCCAGACACGTCGATGCCGGCGAAAATAGCACGGATTCCATGGCCGATATCTGGCGCGAGTTTGAAGGAATGACGCATCTCAAAGAAGAGGCGATGGCGGTTTAGAGATTTGTTTCGTCATGGTTTATCCAGCCCGATGGATAAAAGGTTCCCCCCCGATGACAAGAGCTCCAGGCGAGCACTCTCCAGTAACGGAGTAGTCGGGGGGGTCACTTTTTATCGATCTTGTAATCGTCATTACTGGCGTTGTGCCTACGGCGTGGCGGCATGGTTTTGAGCCGCAATCCACAGGGGCCTACAATTGAACCGCAGACGATACTCTATCTTGTGATGTTGTATTTCTTCCACTCAGGCACATGAACGGTCATCAATGCCTTAAATAATTTTCCGTGGTTGGGTACGCGCAGGTGCAACAGCTCGTGCGCGATGACGAAGTCCTGAAATTCCACTTCCCGATCAGCCAGATCAATGGCGAGTGTGATTATCCCAGATGTTGAGCAGGAACCCCACTTCCGGGTCATGTGTTGAACGCGAATATGCCGGGGACGGACGTTCAATCGCCGCGTCCAGTATTCGACGCGGTTGCGAATGACCTTGCGCCGTTCATTACACATCGGTGTCTGTGTCCAGAAGAATTGAAAGGACGCGATCCACGACGCGGCTGCGTTCGTCCTTGTCCAGTCGCAGAAGCGGGAGATAGAGAGCCGCACGTAGCCGCCGTTGTTCGTCGGCGTTGACAGCCGCGTTGGGAAAGCGGTTGAGAAGCGTTTCCACTTCTTGCGCCACGTTCAATGTCGATATGCCGACAGCCTCCATATTCGGATCGTTCTTTAGTGCCAAATGAATACCAAATGCACGCGGCGAAAGTCCGCTGTTCTGCGCGGCCTCGACAGCTTCCTCTTTTTCTTTGGCAAGGATATCTAACTGATCCATTGCCTCGATTGCGGTTATTTTGCGATCCTCCAAATCCTTCAAAATACGTTCAGCGCGTTCCTTCAAGGGCAACAGTACAGACGCCATTTCCGATTCTTGTTCGACTTCTTGCCGCAAGCCGCGCACGAGGTTGAACACCTTGGCTTCGTGCAAGCCCGACTCGTTTCGGAGTGTTTCGAGAGTGTTTACGTCGAATGTCGCAGTTTTCGTCAGGTAGCCGAGACCTTCCTGGGTAGCGCTCTCCTGGACCAGGGAGCGCGTCTTGTTGGCTAAGTCTATCACGGGGTTAGTGCTGGTAGCATAGGCATTCCGAACAGCAAAATAAAGATGGGCGAGTCGCTTGTAGGTCTCAATGTGGTCGCGCAGGTCCGGCGAGGGCGATAAAATCTCCCACAGTGCCTCAATATCCTTGTACGCTTCGAAGAACGCTTTGCGCGATTCCGTGTCGAAGAAGCGTCCATAGACAATACTTTCGAGACTCTCGTCTGCACCGCTGTTTCCCCAAATAGTGAGGTAGTCCGTTTTTGCCTTTTCGATCTTGTCCAGAAAGTCATTTAATAGCAGGCCGATATCCTCAATCACACCGCTGACGTCGGATGAGTCGAATCGCAATGCTTTTTTTAGTTCGCGTAGTACGCCGACGAAATCGACGATAAGGCCGCTGGGTTTGCGGGTGCTGTTTGCATCCACATGAGGGCGGTTCACGCGTGCGATAGCTTGTAAGAGGACGTGATCGCGCATTGGCTTGTCGAGATACATGCAATAGAGAAGCGGCGCGTCGTAGCCCGTCAGCAATTTGTCGGTCACAATGAGGATCTTTGGGTTCTCATCCGCCTTCTTGAACAGACGGCGCGTGTCCGCCTCTTGATCCTCAGTGAGTTGAAGTTCCGCAACGAGCGGGCGGTCAATGATGTCGGAAGTATTCTCTGTATAAACAGGCGCCGTCCAGTCGGGTGGCAGGAGTTTGTCGAGTGCTCGTTTGTATTTGGCGCAGGCTTCGCGGTTCACACCGACAAGGAATGCCTTGTAGCCGAGCGGATTCACGTTCTCCTTAAAGTGCTCTGCTACGTATTTGGCGATCTTCTCAATGCGGTCATCGGCAGTCAAGAAGGTGCGTAAGCCCACGGCCTGGTCGAGGACCTTATTGAGTTCATCGACATCGGTAACACCTTCGGCTTGAGCAAGTTCAAAGAATTCCTTGTCGAGTTGCTTGGATGGCACAGCCATTTCACTCGGTGCTATCATGTGACGGATCGGCAGCGTCGTTTCGTCCTCAATAGACTCACTGATCGAATACTTATCGAGATAGCCTTGCTTGTCATCAATGCCAAAAATTTTGAAAGTGCCTGTCCCCTGCTCTGTCCTGGCGATCGGTGTACCGGTAAAACCGATGATGGTAGCATTTGGTACCGCCGCCATCAGGTATGTGCCGAGGTCTTTGGCGACTGAGCGGTGTGCCTCATCTATAAACACATAGATGTTGTCGCGGGTGTTGGCGTTTTGTTCAATGCCCTCAAACTTGTGGATCATGGACAGGATCAAGCCGCGTTTGTCGGTTTTGAGCATGTCCCGGAGGTCGTCCCTGGAGTTTGCACGCCACACTGCGATGTCCTGTTGTTGCATTTCGCCGAGCAGGCGTTCAACCCATTCCTTGAGTTGTCCTTCGAGTTCTCTGCGATCTACGACTACCACCACGGTTGGTGTGTGGAACCGGTCCTTGTGTTCCAGAATCAGGCGTGCGGCGGTCAACAGTGTAAAGGTTTTGCCGGATCCCTGGGTGTGCCATATAAGCCCGCGGCGCTTCGACGGTTCGGCACAGCGCTCGACGATGAGGTCAATTGCGCGGCGCTGATGCTGTCGCAGTATGGATTTTCGAGTCTCGCCATCTTCGACATAGAAAAGTATCCAGTCTTGCAATGTGCGTAGAAAATCTGTTGGCTCAAAGAAGGACTGTACAGCGAAGCGGTAAGTCTCGTCCGAGCGTTCTTTCCAGCGTGCCATGAAGCGGCGCGAAGTGTTCCAAGTGACACCGTACCAGTATTCAAGGAGATGCGTGACGTTGAAGAGTTGCGCGGTTCCCATCAACTCGGGCGTCTCCATTTCGTAGCGTCGCAATTGGGTGATACCCCGTTCAATGGCATTGGCATCTGTTGGGTTCTTGTGTTCGACAATGGCGACCGGCATGCCATTGACGATGAACATCACATCTGCCCGGTTGCCCTTTCGGGAAGGGGGTTTGAGCTTCCATTCCCAAGTGACGTGAAAAATATTGTTGGCTGGATACTCGAAATCGACGAATTGGACGCGCCGGTGTCGGTCCTCAGATTCGTCGTACCATTGCCGCTCACCGCGCAGCCAACTAAGCATCTCGCGGTTTCCCTCAATCGTAGGTGAAATTGCCTCTATCCGCTCAATGATCTGACGTATGGCATCGGGAGACATCCACGGATTGAACTCGGTGAGCTTTGTTTCGAGTTCGTCACGAAATAGCATCTCCGTTTCATCGCCGCGTTTTTGCCTGGTAACACTGGGCGAGATCGCGGTCCAACCGATCTCGGCTGCGTGGCGAACCATGGGGAATTGGACAGTGCTAGCCTCTGTGATTTTAAGGTCGGTCATGTTGTGGTTTCCAAAGTTTGAGCGTATCTTTTAGTTCAATTGCGCCCTCATTGCGCCCCATTACGCCCCCGAACATGTATCAGCCCATTCTCTCACGATTCTGTGATACTTTGTCATAGTTTGTCATATAAGACCCCAATAAGACCCCAGTAAGACCCCAATAAGACCCCAATAAGACCCCAATAAGACCCCAATAAGACCCCAATAAGACCCCCGGAAAGTTCGCGAGGATTTCGCTTGCATCCCTATCGGCCTCATAAATGTATCCACCGCGCCGCTGGCCCACGACCCTTGGACTCGGCTAACCTCTGATCTCTCAATATTGCTAAGGTCCTTCTCACTTGACGTTCACTGGCGTGAGGAGCCAACTGAGCACAGATTTCACGCAGTGTCAGACCGTTCTCCGCACGAGCCAACATCGCGAGAATAACCCCTTGCCGTTCGATTGGTCCTCTTCCGGTGGGCTGTTGCGGTACGAATTGGCCGTGTCGGAAGCGCACAGTGACACACCCTCCGTCATCCTCTATCTCAGGAGGTGGAAGACCCGCTGCACTCACATGCTCCGCGATCTTGAGAGTGCCACTTCCCCACCTTTCAATGACGCCACGACGGTAGAAAGTGCCAGCGATTAGTGGATTCCAGGGCCGCGATTCGTGTGGTGCAAACAGTTTCTCTGGGGTCAACCCGAAGTGGAGTGAGCCAGAGGATGTCACCTCCAGGCGGTCGTCGTAGATCGCCACCCCTACTGAGCCACCGCCAATCGAATAGTCGCGATGGCATAGCGCATTTGCCAGTGCTTCGCGCGTGGCTAAAGGCGGATAGAGCGGTTCGTCTATACGCTCAAAGCGGCTCGGCTCGAACCGACCGGCGATTGGCAAGGTATCGCGCAGGAAACGTTCTGCGCTGGCGAGTAGTGCGAAAGCGTTGCCATTGAACTGACGATTGTCCAGGAATTCCATCTTGTCGAGACCGCGGAAACGGGCTACTCGAAGCAAACACTGTGGCATATCGAACTCGATGCGCTCGGCTTTGCCGAATAACACCACCGCCGCTCGGAACAACACGCCGTCACGCAAAAGTCCAAGTCCGCGCAGAAGATCCTCTGGGTCCCGATTCAGAGTCTCCTCCAGTCGGCCTCGTTGGACCGCCTCTGCCACCGTGCGTCGAATTTCTCCTACATCCAGATCATCTACTGTCCATCCCATAGCGGGTTGATTTTCCCAACGCTGTTCGCTGTGCATACGCTCGAAGAGCATTTGGTTGTACTCATCAGCCGACATCGCCACAGTGGTATTTCCAACCCGACAATAGGCGGTGCCGCGGTACGCATAAGGTCTCGCTGTCCCTTGACTTACGCGAACCACGAGCACCTCACGACCTTCCGCTGTGGGTACCCGCTCAACCGTTGGAAACGCCGGAGGGTCTATTCTCTGAAGTTCGGCACTCAACCCCTCAATGGTGCGTTCGCTCACTTGCTGTCCAACCACATTTCCTTCTGGCGTCACACCGAACAATACCTGTCCGCCGCGCTGGTTGAGCATGGCACAAATGGTTCTGGCCGCTTCCCGCCGAGTTCCTGTCGTGCTCTTGAACTCCAGCGTTTCGGATTCACCGGTTTGGGCTAACGCTGAGATTTCATCAAGGGTCATGGCTATATCCTTGTGATCTATCGCTTTCACTTTCCCCGTTTCTAACTTCTCTCTGGATGCTCTCAAGTTGGGTCACGAGTTCTTGCTTTGATGGCAAGTAGAGTTGGTACTTCGACGCGTAAATATTGGCTTCTTCCGATAGGGTCAGTTCGACCAGGGCGTCATTCTTACGGGCGCAGAGCACAATGCCGATAGTCGGAAGTTCGTCTTCGGTCTTCACATAGCGGTCAAAGTAGTTGACGTACATTTGCATCTGACCCAGGTCTTGATGGGTCAATTCGCCGCGTTTGAGGTCAATTAGAACGTAGCAGCGCAGCAGCCGGTTGTATAAAACGAGATCTACATGGAAATGGCGGTTGTCGAAGGTAAACCGCTTTTGTCTTGCCTCGAATAGAAACCCTTTGCCCAATTCCAATAAAAAGTGTTGAAGCCGGTCAATGATCGCTGTTTCCAGTTCGCTCTCAGAATAAGCGGGTTTTTCCTCCAGGTCGAGAAACTCCAGCACCAGCGGGTTTTTGATCAGGTCTGATGCTTTTTCGATTACTTGTCCCTCGCTGGCGAGCCAGCGAACTTCCTCCTTATCGCGGCTGAGTGCGAGCCGTTCGTACAGCGAACTGGCGATCTGCCGATCCAACTCACGCACACTCCACTGGTTCTGGGCCGCTTCAATCTCGTAGAAGCGGCGTTCTTCGGGGTTGTCGATGGACAAAAGGGTGACGTAGTGGGACCAGCTAAGTGTGAATCGTTTTGACAATTCCGTAGATAGTGTCTGTACAATTTTCAGCAGTCCCATCGCTGGAACGGGGAATATCCGAGAAAGCGTCGGCTGAGATTTTGCAGACAGTGTCTGCAAAATTTCGGAATAGTATCGATAAAACTTGCACGACGATGCCAAGCCGCGGCTAGAGCACCCTTTTATCGCCAGCTTGTCTGCCAATCTCTTGATAAGGCCTGACCCATATTCGGCTCGATCAGCTCCTTTCTGCTCATACTCAACGATATACCAGCCGAATAGCCAATTACGTGCGACAAGTGAGCGATCAATAGCTCGCGCTGCTGAGCGTTGCGTTTGATCATGGGTTCGCCGACACAACGCGACGAGATTCTCGAAATTAAATTTTTGACTCACAATGAGATCTCCATTTCAGGTTCACAATCTAACACATGTGGCATCGACAAAATTTCCTGTTCTTTAAGTATTCCAGGATTCTATATGAGCAACAATTTTCTTCATTTGTTCTTTCCAATCAAATCGGTCCGCCATTATGTCGTTCGTCATGTGCGGAACGCTTAACCTAGCCAAGTCCATCTTATCGACATTGCGCTTCTTCAGGTTAGCTTCGATATATGACTTGGTACATGCTTTTTTACGGGGAAAGAAGTTCTCATACTGTCCAGGATCACGAAGTCCTGAGCGGTTTAATGCCTCCTCAAGAACAGAACCGGGAATATAATTTTCAATTTCCTTAGCACTGGTTATCCAAATATGAGCATCAGGTATTTCTTTTATCTCCTCCTGGATTCTCCTCACCCTATTCTTTATATCAGAATCTTTGGCAGTTTGATCCCCATCACATACAACGATGATATTTGGATTAACCCAGAGCAGATTCACAAGATCGTTTTCTGCTTCCTCTGCTTCCTCAGGCGAATTGAATTGTATCCGTGCCAAAAGTGATCCGCCGTAGAATGCACACTGATAATCCCGACCTTCCTGAAAACGACCTTTCGAATAGAGGTCAATCCAGCTATTGAGATAAATTCGGTCCGATGGCCCTTCCACCCAAACTATGCCATTTGCCTGGAGCAAATCCGATGGTTTCGCTCCCAGCTCGGATACCACTCCGAGGCGATCAAAGTGTGCGGAAACTGTTGTCGTGCGAGCCGACTCGCCATCATGTAAAACATGGATTATTTGGGCATTCTCCGAGATGCCAAAGAAGTCCAATGCTGTGCTTGAATGAGTTGTTAAAAAAATAGGTGACTTTTCATTGATGGCGTATTTTTCTATATACTGAAAAAGCCGCCGCAGGAGTGCTGGATGAAGATTATTTTCGAGTTCTTCAAAAGCGAATACAAATTCAGATTTGTTTCTGTCCTCAATTTTAGGCACGACCAATAAGTTCAGTAGAACCAGAAGAATGGTCTTTAACCCACTTCCCGATTTGCTTAAAGGGACCAAACCCTTCTTATCTTCACCCAGATAGACCTCCCAATGGTCTGCTGACCCCCCTGCTCTTCCATCGTCATGAACTTGTACTTGGATTTCTGAAAACTGACCGTCATTTCCAAAAATGAAATTTAGAGCATCCAGAAGTTCTCGCTGGATAACTTCTCGCGGGAATTGCTCATTGGCGGTAAGGATGAAACGCCGGATTATGTTGGAAGCTCCATTTCCATCTTGTTCGAGTGTTAGATCAAGATCTTGTGGTTCAGTTTTTATGTCCCGGTCTGCGAGAAGCCTGCGGAATAGTTGCCTGTTAGTCTGGGGAATTATGTCCTTTAAGACATGTCTAATTCGTGAGAGCCGTTCATTAGTTGAGCTTTCACCATAACCGGAATCTGAGTTGAAATCATCGGGGAAGACTATGTTAGATATATCCCCGTTTGTGTCACCCTCCCAGGTTATTGGAATATCGACAAAATATTGTCCATGTTCATTCCAGTTCTGCCCTACCAGTACACCTCCACTTTCGTTTTCGGAAAACGCACCTCTCAATGACTCCTCGTTTAACACGCTACTACACCGATATTGCCAACCGCGGTTGTTGAGGGTGCCGTCGCATAATGCTTCAACCAAATCCAGAAGGTGCGATTTTCCAGAGTTATTACGTCCGATGATGACGTTGATCGGCTTGATTGTGTCGAAGCCAGCCCACTCTTTTTTGAAACAACTATGTCCCTTGAAGTGTATGGAATCAATATTCACGATGAATTTTCCTTCCGCATGTCATGATGTAGAGGGCGAAAAGTGGGCGGGTAGTTGTTTCCACAGTCTGTTTCAGGTACATTGAAGGAGGTGCGTTACTTCCAAAAGATCAAGATTGATGACGCCTGATCCAGAACTTGAACTGTCCAATAAATCGTTAAAAAATAGACTGGATAAGCGCGAAGGGCGCCCGTGGATCCGTCGGTAATAGTTAGATTGAGGCTTGTGCCCTTTGAACAAGAGCTAACTCCTTTGACATCGAAGTGACCCATTCCGAAGTTGCACCGCTACCCCACCAGGCTCCTTTAAATCGTCGAAACTCTTCGCAGACCCGGATGGGGTCACTGAGGCCCGCTCTCCACATCTGAAAAAGAAGAACGTCAAGACGGTCACTATGGTCGCCGCGATCAATCGACCCTATCTCTTTGACGATATCGGGAATTTTTACAACGAGGGAGGGATCTGCATCCAGCAACAACTCTACTTGTGATAAAGCAGGCACTCTGGTGAGATCAAACTCATGCTTTACGAAAGGTGTAAGGCGTTTTTCGTCGTATAAAAATGTCTCTTGAACAACATAAAACTTGGAGTCCGAAGGCCAGTACTCGATATCAGGCTCTGCTTCGGAACTATCGAATATCCAGTGGACATCTTCTGTGGCATGCAGTTGGCCAATTCTGACACCAGCAGCACGCCAGTGATCGTTATCCAGCCGAACAGGCGGGGATCCATACGAGTAGATAACTACGATTGAGCCACCGATCTGCCAGCAATTAACAGCTTGTCCGCGTGCTCCGGGTACCGTAGCAGCTACTTCAAGCAAGTATCCATCCAAAGGCTGATTGAATCTTACTCTGTGTTCGTGTGCAGACTTAATGTCGATCATATATTGCTTGGTATAAATGTCGGGCGCACTATCGACAATATTGTGATGCGTTGGACACAAAAGAATGATGTTAGTGTATGAATCCACTCCTTCCTGGGGAATCGGTTCGCAACCCCGTGGGCCTTTACGGCTTCGCGACACTATGTGTGCTTCCTCACCGACAACGATGTCAGGACCGACATCTTGAACCTTCTCGACAAGCTCCTGCCTGCATCCCGGGAATGCACATTGATTTCCGGCTCTCGTCCATAGAATCTTGCGATCTTTTACGCTTATACCCATTATTCAACCAATCTGAAAATATTGAGCATATAGGGAACCTATCATGTCCAAACTATCGTACTCGCACGCGCCGTTAAGCCCCGTCTGCGTAGTCAGAGGATAAATTGAGATCAGCGACACGTATCTCACCAGTCATCAGATTGTGCAGAAGTTCTTTGAACAAGTCGTCAAGCACCGTGCGTTTCTTTCAGTGCAGGTCATATTGCGATCTATAGCATTGAGAATGACGCGGATTGCACGCAAAGCAGCCGGAATATAGTGATTTCTGAGTGTATCGTATATTGTATAGACTGTCAATAATTATTTCCAATTTGATGACCCAATTCGTCTAAGCTGGCCGGGAAGTAATACTTTTGTTTTCGACACAAAGCAGGGAATTTTTTCGCATTGACACGCGGGGTTCTGTCGTCTATTATGCGAGGGGTTTTTTCAGGAGGAGATTTGCGATGCAGAGTAAGGTATTGGGTAGAACGGGATTGGAGGTGCCAATCGTTGGTTTTGGCACGGCATTTCTCGCTCGCACGATGGGGGCAGATGGTCGTTTGTCGCCGGGAGTCGATGAAGATGTGGGGGTAGAGAATGTGGTGGCTGCTATTGAGGCTGGGTGTACGCTGGTCGATACAGCGCCACTTTACGGGAATACCGCGAGTGAAAAAATTATTGGTCGCGCGTTGCGCGAACGCCCTGACCTGGCTGAAAAGTGTACGGTGACGACAAAAGTGGGAAGATCGGGAGAAGAATACGATTACTCTTTCGACGGGGTGATACAACAGGTGGAAGGCAGTCAGGAGCGGTTGGGTCTGGATGCGTTTGACGTGTTGTACATTCACGATCCGATGGATTTTCCCATGCAACAGGTGATGGCAAAAGATGGCGCGCTTGGGGCGTTGCGAAAATTGCAGGATGAGGGTGTGGTGCGTTTTGTCGGCATTGCGGCCAATGATCCCGATTCAAATGGTCCCTATATTGAAACGGGCGAGTTTGATGCTGCGGTGGTTCCCGACGCATGGAGTTTGTTGAACCGCACGGCGGATACCTTCATTTTTCCCGGTGCTGAAAAACACAATGTGGGCATTGCGCTTGCTACGCCTCTGGAACGCGGTTTGTTGGCGACGGGACCAGTGCCCGGGCATTCTTATGTGAATCGCAATTTTAGTCAGGCGGTTTTGGATCGCGTGGGAAGGATAAAAGCACTTTGCGACGATTATGGCATTCCACTGGTGGCTGCATCGCTGCAGTGGTGTACGCGACATACGTTGATTGCAACGGCGATTTGCGGGGGGCGAAATAAAGCGGAGACCATTCAAAATGCCGAAGCTGGTAGTATTACAATTCCCGAAGCGTTTTGGGATGATCTGGAACCGTTGATCCAGGATTGGGATCAGGAACATGTGGTGAAAGTCGGGAAAAGCAACCACAGATAAACACAGATAAACACAGATAATAAGGTAAGATGCAAGATGTAGGGGCGGGTTTCAAACCCGCCCGTAGGGCAAAAAATGTTCGCCCATTTTTAGGATATTTTTTAAGGAGAATACCATGACAGAGCAAGAGATTTTGAAGGAGTTGGAGAATTTCGATACACCGTCTATTACAAATGTGGTGGCGACGTATCCGAATAATCCGTTGTGTTTGGGGCTTTATAATCCGTGGACTGAAAACTGGTACACGGATCAGACGATTAAGTGCATGTATCCAGAACTCGGCGCGCGGTGCGGTTATGCCGTGACGTGTACTTATGGGTTGCCGGATGCGGGGTTTAATCGGGTGTCATTTATGGATGTGGCCGAGGCGCTGGATGCCTCACCAAAGCCGACGATACTGGCGCTGGAGCAGAAGTTTCCGCCGGAAATCGCGGGTAAGGTGGGGCTTGCGGGCGGCAATATGACGACGACGATGCAAGCACTGGGGTGCGTGGGATGTGTGTCAAATGGGCCGTCGAGAGATATTGATGAAATCCGTCCGATGGAGTTTCAGTATTTGTTGACGGGCATATCGCCGGGCCATGGCGATCAGGCTGTGCAGGCGGTGAATGTGCCGGTGTCGATTTGCGGCATGGATGTTGCCCCTGGCGAGATTATTCACATGGATGAAAATGGCGCGGTTAAATTTCCCGCAGATCGGATGGCAGAGGTGTTGGCGAATGTAAAGGAACTGATTGCAGGGGAAGAGGCTCTTCAAGAGCGCGTTAAAAAAGCGACCAATATCGCCGAGGTTCGCGCGGCTTATCGCGGTGAAGAATACGGAGATGATGAGGAAAAATAAATGGAAAGAGTTAGAGCGGGTATTATCGGGTTTGGGCGGGTGGCTGGCGGTCATCTGAGAACCATGCGCGAGACGGGGTTGTACGATGTGGTGGGAGTGTGTGATATTACGGAATCCAGGCGGGAAGCGGCGGTTGCCGAGGGCATGCGTGCGACCGATAATCTCGATGAATTTCTCGGTTGGGATATCGAGTTGGTTTTGATCACGACGCATTCGGCGGCGCATTATGCCGACGCGCTCAAGGTGGCGGTGGCGAAGAAGCACATGCTGATTGAAAAGCCCATGTCACTGACCGGTCCAGAGGCCGAGGAAATGGTGCAGGCGGCCAAAGACAATGGCGTGATGTTGACGATGCACCACAATCGGCATTACGATCGCGATTATTGTCTGGTGAAACACGCGGTTTTAGATGGTGCGGTTGGCGAGATTGTTTCGCTTGAGAATCGCACGATGGGTGCGAGTCCCGCAGTGGGTTATGGTGTGCCCGATTACAATCAGCAATGGCGCGTGACAGCCGCGGCAGGTGGGGGAACTTTGCTGGATTTTGGGCCGCACTGGGTCGAGCAGATTATCGATTTGATGTCGGGCCACAAGGTGGTATCGGTATTTGCCGATGTGCGGCATACGAAGTGGGGCGATTCAGACGATTTGTTCGATATTGTGATGGTGTTTGACAATGGGGTGCGCGCTCGTGCTGCCAAGGCGGATATTTCTCATTATTCCCTGCCGTATAAGTGGATCGTTCTGGGCACGGAGGCCACGCTTGTGTGTGCGCGTGGGGGAGGTAATGAGGTTACGGTTTACGGGGATGATTCGGAGGAAGTGCGCACCGATGCGGTACCTCGCGAAAATCTGCACGCGAATATTGCGCGACATTTGCGCGAGGGTGAGGAGTTGATTATTACCGCCGAGCACGGTTTGCGGGTGATGCAGGTGTTGCACGCGGCACGCGAGTCGGGTGCTTCTGGCAAGAGTGTGGATGTGGAGATATAATGGAAATGGGCAAACCAAATATTATCTTTATTTTATTGGATGATTACGGCTGGGCAGATACGACGTGTTACGGAAGTGAATTTTACGAAACGCCCAATTTGGATCGGTTGTGTGCCGAGGGGATGAAGTTTACAGATGCGTACGCGTCGTGTCCGGTGTGTTCGCCAACGCGCGCGAGTGTGATGAGTGGCAAATATCCCGCGCGGGTTGGGGTGACGAATTTTATCGATTGGAGCGGCAGAAACCATCCCAATCGCGGAAAATTGATCGATGTGCCCTATTTCAAGTATTTGCCCCATGAAGAACGCACGATTGCACAGGCGATGAAAGATGGCGGATATGCGACCTGGCATGTTGGCAAATGGCATTTGGGCGGGCCTGCGTTTTATCCCGATGAACACGGGTTTGATGTGAATGTGGGCGGGTGCGAACAGGGGTCTCCCGGGCGAGGAGGTTATTTTAGCCCCTGGACGATTCCGGTGTTGGACGATGTGGATGTACCAGATGGTACGTATTTGACAGATTATTTGACGGATCGCGTTATAGATTTGATCGAGAACCGCGATGATCGTCCATTTTTCCTGAATTTGTGGTATTATACGGTGCATACGCCCATTCAGGCGAAGCGGGAAAAGATTGAGAAGTACGAAGAGAAAGCAAAAGCAATGGGCCTGGATAAAATTGAGCCGTTTGAAGATGGCGATTTTTTCCCGGGAGAACACAAGAAGGATAGGCGCATTACGCGGCGGAAGGTGCAGTCCGATCCGGTTTATGCCGCGATGATCGAAAGCATGGATGAAAGTGTGGGGCGCATTTTGGATGCGCTGGAAGCAGCGGGCATTGCCGATAATACCGCGATTATGTTCACCTCAGATAATGGGGGGTTGGCGACGAGTGAAGGCTCGCCAACGTGCAACGCGCCACTCGCCGAAGGCAAGGGCTGGATGTATGAAGGCGGAACGCGGGAACCGCTGATTGTCAAATGGCCCGGCGTGGTACAGGCGGGGGCTGTTTGCGATGTTCCGGTGACGAGTACAGATTATTATCCGACAATATTGGAAATGGCGGGTCTGGATCTGATTCCCGAACAGCATTGCGATGGGGTGAGTATCGCGCCTTTGTTAAAGGGGGGCGATCTGACGCGCGATGCGATTTACTGGCATTTTCCGCATTATGGCAATCAGGGAGGGACACCCGGATCTTCTGTTCGAGCGGGGGATTATAAACTGATCGAGTTTTTTGAATCCGGGCATGTCGAGTTGTACAATCTGCGAGAGGATATTGGCGAGGAGCATGACCTCTCAGGTGAATTGCCCGATGTACGAGATCGGTTGCACAGGCTCTTGAAGGGATGGCAGGAGGAGATCGAAGCCAAGATTCCCGAGGAGAATCCAGATTTTGAGCCGTGGCAGGAAAGGCCGGTTTGGGAAACAAATCGAGGTCGATAGGTGATATTTTGAAGGGAGATTATGATTATGGACGATTCTGTTAAGGTTGCGGTGGTGACTGGCGGCCACCGTTTTGATGTGCCGAATTTTCACGGGTTGTTCCGCAAGTTGGAAGGCGTGGATGCTTATATTCAGCCTTTGGAGGATTTTGCATCGTCGCGAGAAGAGGACCGCGATTTTTACGATGTGGCTGTATTTTACAATATGCACAAGGAAGGTCCGACAGATGAGAACCGCCCCGGGTGGATGGGGCGACCTCGCACTGCGCTGGAATCCTGGCTGGCAACGGGTAAGGGTATTGTGTTGTTGCACCACGCGATTTTGGCATTTCCAAATTGGGATCCCTGGGTGCAGATGGCCGGTGTTGTTGCGGGGTCGTTTGAGTCGTTTAGCCACGATGAGGTGATGCGGATTGCGGTAGAGAATGGGGATCATCCGATTACACAGGGGATATCCGATTGGGAGATGGTCGATGAGACGTATGTGATGGGAGAGCCGGATGCGGATAGCCAGTTGCTGCTGACGACAGATCACCCGGTGTGTATGAAGTCGATTGGCTGGACGCGACAATACAATGGTACGCGGGTGTTTGGCTTCCAAAGCGGGCACGACAATCAGACGTGGAAGGATGAAAATTTTCAGACGGTGTTAATGCGGGGTATTCAGTGGGTCAGCGGGAGGATTTAGCACGCAAATTTTTGGGTTCTCAAAAATTCGAGGAGAGTGCACAATGGCTGATACCAAAGTGGAGAGAGAAATCGTAGATGGCGTTGCCCGGGATGAAAGTGGCGATTGGCAGCCCGCAAAACGCCCGGAGCCTGCGCCGATTTTTGCATGGCCTCCGCGTCCTGTTGAGGCGCTGAAGTGGATGTTCGGTTTTCCGGGCTATTTGTGGCCCTGGAATGCGATTTATATGCTTATTGCCATTGGAACATGGCTTTATCTGCAACCCGCGCTCGAGCGCTGTGCGGAGTTCTGCGTGGATTGGATTGCCGAGATGTATGTGCGCAATATTGCGATGCTGGTGGTTATTGTGGGCGCGTGGCATGTGTATTTCTACAGGTTCAAGGCGCAGGGCACGCGGTATAAATACACGTCGCAATGGCTCGCCATGTCAAATCGCAAGTTTTTGTGGGGCAATCAATTGCGCGACAATATTTTTTGGAGTTGTGTGAGTGGGGGCACGATCTGGACGGCTTATGAGGTGGTTTCTATGTGGGCGTTTGCCAATGAAATAATCCCTTATGTCGATTGGCGCACGGAACCGGTTTACTTTGTTGCGTTGTTGTGCGGTATCCAGTTTTGGCGGCTTTTCCATTTTTATTGGGCTCACCGCTTGACCCATTGGAAACCTCTGTACAAGAATGCACATTATTTGCATCACAAGAATATCAATATTGGGCCGTGGTCCGGGCTGGCTATGCACCCGATTGAGCATTTGTTGTATTTTAGCTGTATTCTGATTCACTGGGTGGTGCCATCCCATCCGATTCACATGTTGATGAATGCACAACATGCGGCGTTTACGCCAGCGCAGGGGCATGTGGGATTTGATAAAATTGAGGTGGGAGGGAGTGATAAAATGCCCGCGGCGTCGTTCTTTCACCAGTTGCATCACCGCTATTTTGAGTGCAATTACGGCGAGAATGATTTTCCTTTTGATTACTGGTTCGGCACGTTTCACGATGGGTCGTCAGAATCGCACGCCACTATGCGCGCGAAGCGCAAGGCGGTGCATCAGATTTAATATTCGCGGTATCTTCCAACAGGAGGTCAGAAATGGACCGGGAGACGATGAGCAATGAAGAGAACTATGCGTTTGATATCGCCGGTTATTTGCACGTTCCAGGGGTGTTGAGCCGCGGGGAAGTCGAGGCTTTGAACAAAGCACTGGACGAGGCGGGCACATCTGAAGGCATGCTGGGCGGGGAGGCACCCCAGCGGGATCTGTTTCGAGATTTGCTGGTGCATCCGCAACTGGTGTGGTATTTGAACCAGATTATTGGGCATGGTTTTCGTCTGGATCAGGCACCCCGGTTGTTGGGGAGCAGAGAAGGGGAGATCGGGCAGGGTCTGGTCGGCGGAGATGAGCCTCGGAATCCGTCCCGGGCTTATTTTATTCAGAATGGTCGCCGCTCGTGCCAGGGAGTGAAGGCGATCTGGGTGCTGGAGGATGTAGAGGAAGGAGATGGCGGACTGGTGGTGGTTCAGGCGAGTCATCAGAGCAATGTAGAAACGCCCGAGGATTTGGCGACGGGGCAGGACGATATGGGTCTGGTGAAACAGCTGGTGCTAAAGGCGGGCGATTTGTTTTTGCTGGCTGAATCTACGTTGCAAGGGATGCGCCCGTGGACGGGTTCGCCGAAACGGCTATTGACGTACTGGTATGCGGGGCGGGCGGTCATTCAGTCGAATGGGCCAGGACCGGGTGCTGAGATCGAAACGCGACCCGAGTGGACGGAGAGTGCGCCTCCCGAACAGAAGGCGGTGATGTACAGGCCGGGAGCTAAGGGATCTAATCCACCGCCAGTGCTCAATACCGATGGCGAAAAGACGTGGGTGGAAGAGCGTTCTGAGGTGATTCATCCCTCGATTTATATCAAAGATCCAAATTCGACTATTGATGAGAAGGAATTTTATTTTTGGGATTTGAATGGGTATCTGGTGGTGCGCGGGGTGATGGACGAGGAATGGCTGGAAAAGGCGAATGAGGCGGTAGATAAATTCCAGGAGCGGATTGTGGTTGGTGATGAATTGGCGCGAGGGTCGAAGAGCCAGGTCGGGACGGGGCGGCCGTTATTGCCGGGTCTGGTGGATTTGCCCGCGCCTTATTGCGATTCGTTCCGGCGCCTGATTGCCCATCCTGCCGTGGTGCATCGCCTGAATTGGATGGGAGCCAGCGGGTATCGCACGGGTGGCGGTACGGTATTCTGTGCGGTTCAGGGCACATCGGGGCACTCTTTGCACGATGGGAATGAGCCGATGAGTCCGTCGCGGGGCTACCAGTTTAAGAATGGGCGGAGTTATTGCGAGACGGTGACGGTTACGTGGCAGTTGCGAGATGTGGAGCCGGGTCTGGGTGGGTTTGCCTGTGTGCCGGGTTCTCACAAGACGCAGTATTCGATGCCTCCGGGAATCCGCACATGCGACGAGACGATGGGACTGGTGGCGCAGCCGGCGATGAAAGCTGGAGATGTGCTATTTTTTATGGATGGCGGGTGTACACACGGCGCGCTGGCGTGGAAAAACTCGATTCCCAGACGGGGTGTGCTGGTTAAATATCAGTCTAAAAACTCCAACTGGGGTGGTGGCGTGATTGATCCCCAGGAGCGCTGGGGCGATATGGTCGAAAATATGACCGAGGAACAGTTTGCGGTTATGCGCGGTCCCGAACGCGATGGACGAGATCGCACGGTGCCCAGATTGGTGGTACACGATGGACAGGTGCATGCGTCGTACAATCCAGAGGGCGACCGATATGCGGCTTCTTATCGGAAGCCAGGAGAGAAGGTGGATTAGGGAGGACCGGGAAAATGTCGACTGGACGGGTCTTGCAGCTGGGCTTTCTGGCTTCTCACAGAGGTACCAATATGCAGGCCATACTCGACGCCTGCAAAACAGGACGATTGCAGGCCAGGCCCCGGGTGCTGCAACAGGAACACATGCTCTACGTCCGGACGTTGCAGCGCATTGCCACTGGTGAGATTGAGTTGCGGGGGCTCTAACTGCGCCAGCAGGGAACGCCCATTCCCATCATGAGACAGCCACATAGTTTTAACAGGGTGTCTAAAACCGGGGCTTACGGTAAATTATCACAAGTCCCGGTTTTGTATTTGAAAAGGGGGCTGTTATGACAACGGTATCATCCATGTCTGAGATCGCATTCGAGGAGTACGGCGGGGCAGAATGTTTCCCGGCAGATATCGACGGAGATGGGGTTCTGGAGATTCTTACCTATCAAGGGCCGGGCATTTTTGGGCCAGAGCCGTTCAGGAACTGGGATTTTGTAAAAGCGCTGTTTCCCAAGTCCGTGTCTGTCTCGGCATTTCGCGCCGATGGCCGACGCCTGTGGACCTGGGGAACGCCAAACCCGCCGCATTTTCCCTATATCTCCCACTCCTACGAGGCCTGTATCGCCACGGGGGATATTGACGGGGATGGACGCATCGAAGTGGTCGTAGCAGATGGAGATAGGATTGTGATCCTGGACGGTGAGACTGGGGAGGAGGTAAAAAGTGCTTCTCTTCCCGATGAGAATTATTATATCCTCCAGACCTCTGCACGGCCCACCGATAAACACGAGGCTGCTATTGCGATCAAAAATGGAGAGGCTGGAAATGGTTTGTGGCGGTATGGCGAGCCGGTGCTGGGTCTGAATGCAGATCTGGAGTCGGTATGGGGACCCAAAGCTGTTCCGGGAGGTGGGCACCATATTTTGTCTCTGGATGTGGATGACGAGCAGGCGTATCTAATCGGATACTGTGCTGTGGGTGTGGATGGGCAGATTTTGTGGACGGTGGATGCTGTTGCCCCGGAAACACTGAATGCAGACCAACAGCATGTGGATTACACGGATGTGTTTCACACTGCCAGCGGTCCGGTTTTTTCTATTGCCGCGTCCGACAAGCTACACCTTTTTGGCGCGGGAGGCAGGACTTATTTTTCGAGAGAACACATTCATTGCCAGGGTACGGCTCTGGGACGCTTTCGTTCGGATTCTGAATTTCAGGTCGCGCTCTACAATTCGCCAAATGGTCCTATGGTACTCTACGATCCATCCGGCGTAGAAATTTGGAGCAGGCCCACTGAGCGGGTCTGGCCGATGGGTTTTCCCAAAGGCGGGGAAAAGCTCCGCATGCACAGAAACCGGCCGATTATCGCGCTTCGGGGGAGCCAGACATGGATCGGGTATGCCGATGGCGGATGGCCCTGGGGGATGGATGGGAATGGCGAGATATCGCTGGGGTTTTCACCCCCTGCGAATGCCAAACATCCCGATTGTCCAGCGGGTATTTTGGAGCGCACGCGGCTCGACGACATCGGTTATAGCTATGCTATGCAGGTTTGTGATATGAACAATGACGGTAGGGAGGAAGCACTGATCTACGACCGAAGGTTTATGTGGGTGTATGCGTTGCCTTAATGTTCCTCCGGGAGCAGGCCGATCTGATCCAGAGACGCACGGAGAAATTCCATTGTAACAGTATAATCATTTTTATTTTGGATTGATCCAAAAATTAGCGTACCATGTATTAAACGCACTAATAAACCCCAATCTTCTAACAGGAGGTCAGAGATGGACCGGGAAGCGATGAGCAACGAGGAGAATTACTGCTTTGATGTGGCAGGCTATTTGCACATCCCGGGCGTGCTGAACCGAGGTGAAGTGAAGGTGCTGAATGAAGCGCTGGACAAGGGGGGGCAGAGTGAGGGGATGCTGAGATGGGCTTCCCCACTTCGGGATGTGTTTCGGGATTTGATGATTCATCCACAATTGGTGTGGTATCTGAATCAGATTGTAGGCTATGGATTCCGGCTGGACCGGGAGCCAGAGTTGTTGTGCGATGAGACCTGGGATGTAAAAGCACCGCTGGTGGGGGGTAATGAGCCGAGAAATCCAGCCAGGGCTTATTATTTTCAGAATGGCCGCCGGTATTGCCAGGCAGTGCGGGCGATCTGGGTGCTTGAGGATGTGGAAGAAGGCGATGGTGGCTTTGTGATGGTGCCGTGTACCCACAAGGTCAATGTGGAGACGCCAGGAGATGTGGCTACGGGTGTGGACGATATGGGCCTGACGTTCCAGCCAGCGCTGAAGGCTGGAGATCTGTTTCTGGTGGCGGGGACAGTGTTGCAGGGTGTGCGCCCGTGGCAAGGCAAAGGATCGCGGCGATTGTTGAGTTACGAGTATGTGGGGCGGGCGGCGATTCAGTCTGCGGGGACGGGTCCTATGGTTGCAGAGGATCCTTCTCCCGAGTGGCAGGCGGATATCAGTCCCGAACAGCGTGCGTCGCTTTACAAACCGGATTATGCGTATTCGACGCCTCCGCCTGTGGTTGTGACGGATGGCGAGACGGTAAAATTGGATGAATCGAGAGAGGTGTTTCATCCTTCAATTTACAGTCGAGATCCCAATTCCAATATCGATGAAAAAGAGTTCTATTTTTGGGAATTGAACGGATATTTGATTCTCAAAGGGGTGATGGACGAGGAATGGTTGGAGAAGGCGAATGAGGCGGTTGATAAGTTTGAGGACCAGATTGTAGTGCAGGAGGAATTGTCGCGAGGGTCAAAGAGTCTGGCAGGCACGGGACGTCCGGTGCTGGGTGGTTTGCTGGATCTTCCCGAGCCGTATTGCGAGCCGTTTCGGAAGATGGTGGCCCACCCGCTTGTGCAGCACAGGTTGACGTGGATGGGCGGGAGCGGCGCACGAATGAGCGGGCCTTCGGCGTTTTGCTCGGTTCAGGGGACGTCTGGCCATGCCTTGCACGATGCCGGGGAACCGATGTATCCGCCGATGGGATACCAGTTTCAGAACGGGCGGAGCTATTCAGAGGCGGTGACGGCTACATGGCAGTTGCGAGATGTGCCGCCCGGTCTTGGCGGGTTTGCCTGTGTGCCGGGTTCTCACAAGGGAAAATACCCCACGCCGCCGGGCGTGCGGTCATGCGACGATCACATGGGTCTGGCGAAGCAGTTGGTGATGGAGGCGGGAGATGTGCTGTTTTTTGCCGATGGCTCGACGACGCACGGCACCACGGCGTGGAAGAATCCCATCCCGAGACGGGGTATTCTGATCAAATACTCGTCGCGGAGTTTTCACCGCAGCGGCGGCGAGATGGTGCATCCGTGGAACCGCTGGGGCGACGATATGGTGGAGGGTATGACGGACGCGCATTTGGCCGTGATGCGCGGCACGGATCGGGATGCTCGCGATTACAATGTGCCCCGGCTGGAGGTGAAGGACGGCGAGGTGAAGGTGTCCTATGAGCGGGGGCAGGCACTTTATAGCGGCGAGGCGCCAGCGACGCCAGTGGTTGAACAGATGCGAAACCGGTGACGTGCGGCTGAAGGCAGCAGAGGGCAGAGGATCAGAGAGCGGGTGCTGTGGAAAGGCGCAGAGCGATTCTGCCTGGTCGAGCCCGATCTAGGTTAAAAGGTAGGCTTTGCAGGATTGCTCTCTTTGCGCCAGCAAATGGCGGAAAACACTTGACAAAGAAAAAAGCGAATATATATTTAGTTTAATTATAGGCTATTCTAATAGGTACATAAAAGAGTGCTTCTGTTTGACAATATCCAATGGTTGATCTGGTGAGTAAACGCGCCACGGAAGACGAATTGGAGGCGATGAAAACAAGAAGTGGAAGGCACCCGGAAAGAATACTACCGCGAACTCAGAAACCATCTGCGTGCCGACCGCCTGGGGATTCTGAACGATGCTGCATAAGAATAAGGGCCTAAAAAAGTAAGCCGTTAGCATCAACTTTGGCGAGGAGAGGCTAACGGCCTGGATGTCATGAGGAGATTCACAAACCTTCTCAAGCCATACAATATATTGTACTTTCTCTACTTTTGTCAAGCCGAGAATTGACAAAGCTCTAAGCACATTTTACGACTGCATAAATTTTATTGAGGGGACAGGATTCCGAAACAGAGGATCTGTGCGGTCAACCCGAGGGATCAGTCCCTTGGGCTTGTAGCTGTTGTGATATCCCTTAAAGAAAATGAAAACTGTTTTTCGACATTGGGTTATAGCGTATCTCAACGATTAAGGAGAAAGGAGGCAAAGCGATGAGATATATCAAGGTCATTGGCTTGATATTTCTGTCGGTCTGGTTATCGGCTTCAGCTGCAAAGGCCGCCGACCTGTCTGGAAACTGGGGGGGCGGTGTGTTTGGCTCTCTCTACAGGCCTTTCTTCAAGTTCCGGGATATGTACACAGATACCGGCAAGTTTGGCGTGTCAGTCCACCACATGCTCAGCCCGCGCAAGCTGATGGAGGTGGAGTACCACTACGCCAAATTTTCCGACGGGAGTTTGGAGGAGCGGACCTTCAGGTTTGCTGATGGGAAGGATCACAGGAGTCCGCAGGCCAGCTCGGACATGACCTTCAACAGCGTGGTAGTCAACTGGTTGATCACGTTAAAAAAGGATGGGTTCGGCCAGGGTGGTGTGCCGTATGTGACCTTTGGTACCGGGTTTTACGATTATGCCAACAAGGTCAGCGGGCTAATCTATCCGGAGCAGAATCCGTCGAGTCCAGAAGCGCCGCCAGATCCGTCGATTCTGTTGGAGCCAGTGGAAGATACGCGGACGGCACTCAGCATCAATGTGGGGGGTGGAACGCTGTTCTTTTTTAGTGAACGAGCCGCGCTGGATCTGCGGGTACGCTACAATTTTGTGTTGGGAGAACTTCGTCCCTTTGCGGTGTGGGGCATCGAGAAAACGAGTTTCTTCCATTTACTTGACGTGGGCGCAGGACTGAAGTTTTATATTTCCGGCGAATAATCTCTATTTCAGCAAGGGGGTATTGTTATGGACAATCGCCTGTTTACGAGAACAGCCGGCCTTGTCCTTGGTGTACTGGTTGTTGTTCTGGCAGCGGGGATGGCTTTCGGGGGCACCACGGGGAAACTTACGGGCAGAGTCAGCGATGAGCAGGGCAATCCCCTGCCCGGGGCCAACGTGGTGCTCGAGGAAACACGACTGGGGGGCACTACAGATGCGGAAGGTGTCTATCTGATCCTGTCGGTTCCTCCCGGGCGTTATATCATGGTAGCTTCCCTGGTGGGATATGCCAACCAGACCCAGACCGGAGTTTCGGTTGCGGCAGATTATACAAGAACGCTGAACTTTACGCTGAAGGAGACCGCGGTTGAACTGGCTGAGTTGACGGTGGTGGCCAAGCGCCCACCGATCGAGCCGGACAAGACCACGAGCCAGTATGTGGTGACCGCCGAGGATATTGAGCAGCTTTCCAGCGTTCGGGAAATCTCGGATATTGTCGCCCTTCAGGCGGGGGCCGGCCTAGACGGCCTGCCGACGCTGCGGGGCAGTTATTCCGGGAACCGGGGGCACCTCCGGACGGGTACGTCCGATGTGGTGATTATGCTGGATGGCGTTCCGATGGAGGCCTCCGAATTGCGGCACCAACTGCCGTTTACCGGGATCAATGCCGGGGCGGTGCAGGAGGTGACGGTGATTACGGGCGGTATGGCGGCCGAATATGGGAATGCCATCGGCGGTGTCGTGAATGTGATCACAAAGGAGGGGGGCAAGGATTTTCACGGAAAAGCGGAGTATAGGTGGACGGCTCCTGGGAAGAAGCACTGGGGAAAAAATCTCTTTGATAGCGCCGTGCATCAGGGTAAAATAAAGTGGGGCGATCCGACCTGGGAAAACGAAGTGGATGCCAATGGGCGAAAGGTCCACGAGCGGTACGATTATACGGGCGTGCATGGGCACTGGGCCGAAGGGACTGTATCCGGACCAATCGAGGACGTTGCTTCCTTCTTCGTCTCCGGAAAATATCAGGGACTGGTCTCACCAACACCACGGGCCGAGATGCGAGGATTTTTTGAAAATCCTGTCTCACAGACCAACTGGTTTTCCTCTCCGGGAAATTTCCAGGGATCCTACAAGCTGGCGTGGGATGCGCGGGACAATATGAAGGTGAAACTGGGGGGTATCTACGAGCGCCACCAGACTTTTCTGGGAACACAGCGAAATCACACGCGGAACATCTTTTTGCCGGAGGGTCAGAGCGGCGCAGGTAAGAATCTTTTTAAGCACGATCTATCCTATCTCTCTTTGACCCACACGTTGAGTCCCAAGACGTTTTATGAGTTCCGGCTGTTCTGGTTTCGGGATGCGAGGGATACCACCGATGTGCCTACGGATCAGAATAGCCCTCTGGAAGGCATTCCCGCAGAGAGCGCAGGCCTGGACGCAGACGGTTGGTTTACCGTGGATTTCAACCGGCAGACTTCCTATGAGGCGGACAACCGGCAACGGTATGGCATCAAGTTCGACCTGACCAGTCAGGTGACGAAAGGCCACCTGGTCAAGACCGGGGTCGAAATGTCTTATCACAGCCTCTGGTGGACCTGGCTACAGGTCCGATCCAACGGGAGTCCCCGTCTGGAGACCGTGAGCCAGCCGGATAAGATTGGCGAACCGATCAACCCGATTATGACATCGATGTACCTTCAGGACAAGATGGAGTTTGAGGGAATGATCGTCAACGTCGGCCTTCGCTATGATCGGTGGGATCACAACTTCGAGCCGGTGGCCGTATCTACCGGACTCTGGATGGTGGCGCCAATGGCCAACTCGTACCGGAGGCACCAGCTTTACGCGCCCAGGGTAAAGACCAGGCCCCACCAGAAGTGGAGTCCGCGGATCGGGGTATCCCATCCGGTTACAGCCGATGCCGCGATTCACTTCTCCTATGGGGTGTTCGCCCAGATGCCTTCGCTCTACCGGGTCTATGTCAACTCGTTCTGGGGCGGAAAATCCTCGGCGGACTTCAACGGCAATGGCCGGATTGACGACACCGAACTTTACAACCAGCTTGTGCAGCGGGGATCATCTTCCAGCACCGACCTGGGCTTTGAGTCCACCATAGAGTGGGAAGTGGGGACGGACTGGAATTTCTACCGCGATTATACGGCCAGTGTGACTACGTATTACAGGAGTGGAACGGATTATGTAGGCAACTGGAATCCGTACTGGTGGGATCCGCAGAAGCGGGGATTTATCCGGACGAGCCGGACAGCGCTGAACAACGCGTTTGAGGATACGAAGGGGTTCGAGCTGTCCCTGCGGAAGGCGTTCAGCGACAACCTTTCCTTTCAAATCTCCTTCAACCAGCAGTGGCACACCCGGGGGCAGCTTGCCGAGCAGCGCACCTTTTATATTCCCGACGGGAGTTTTATTGCCAACGGGGATTACTGGCTAACTTTCACCCGGGACACCAACACCGGAAACGAAGTGCCGGTTCCGCTGACGTCCGAAGAAGTTCAGGTGTTGAGTGCGGCCGCCGATGCAATGATCCAGTCGGTGCGGGCCGGAACGGCTTTAGACTGGGATCCGCGTACCGACGAACCGTTGATTCCGGTCTATGGCGTTCCCGGACTCTGGTCTTTCAACCGGCCGAACCGGATTCCCGCAGGGCGAACGATCACAACCGGAGGGGAAATCGGCGAGGGGGCGAGCCGACAGAGTTTCGGCAAGGTGAGTTTTGTGTATCAGACGCCGCCGACCTATGGGACGATTCTGGGCGATATCCGGGTCAACCTGATCTACCGGATCAAGTCTGGCGAGTCGGTGTCCGTGCAATTGCCCGGGCAGGCAGCCGAGAATAAATTTGTGCCGATGCAAACGATGACCGATCTGGCCTTTGAAAAGCAGTTTCGGGTTAACGACAAACTCAAGGCGAGTTTTCTCCTGAATGTGACGAACCTGTTTAACCAGCGGGACGTCAGGGCCCTTTCCAGGAGCAACAGAAATAGCTGGTACCGCTATGGCCTGATCCTGCCGGCGCCGACGAATGCAAATTATAGGACGTTCGGCGATCCCGAAGAAAATACCCGGTGGGCCGGGTTCCCCAGGCAGATCGAGGCAGGGTTCCAGATTATGTTCTAATATCGAGGCGATGTAATCGCCACGAAATGATTTGGAAGGAGGGTGCTTTATGTGCAACATCAAGACAAGCTTATGGTGCCTCATAGTAGCCGTCGTCTTGATCGGCCCGGGTGGTTGGGATGCCGTTTTGGCCCAGCAGCCGGAGGTGCAGAGAAGCCTGACGCGAGGCCAACTCTGGAGTACATTTCGCAAGACGGGAACCCAGGGATATCGCCAGGACACCTACTTCGGAGACGAGGTGGATCTGATGTACCCGGGGTTCTGGGTTTCGAGCCGGGATTTTGAAGAGTACTGGGGGTCGGACCCCAGACAGGTCATCCAGTCCTATACCGAGCCAGAGTTTCTCTACAACTGCGGCCGTGGAGAAGGGATCTGGATTATGACCAGAGAGGGGATGGAGTTCAATGTCTCCGGGTCTAACCCGTGGGTGAACACGGACGATATTGCCGAGATGATATACGATCCTTCCAAAGGTCCCGAGCGGGATCTGGGTGTCCAGGCCACTTCGCACATGACCGGCGCGTTAAAGGCCAATTACTGGCCGGGCGCGCCTGCGATTGTGGCGGACCTGACGGAGATCCACAATTACGAGTACGGGCGGTATATACCGGTCAGTACGGAGGCCGAGGAGATCGTGATTTCTCAGTGGACGACCGAACGAGGTATCACGGTGACGCGGCGGGCGAAGGCGTGGAGCTACCCCGATTACGACGATTTCTTTATTCTGGAGATTGCGTTTGAGAACACGGGGGATGCAACCGGAGACGGCCTGCCCGACGCCGACCGGGGATTGCCGGTTACGCTGAATGATGCCTACTTTGCTTTTGTCAATAATATGTACGTATCTGAAGCGCAACGATCCTGGCTCAATGCCGGCGTGGGCGGGCATGCGTACTGGCATCAGCCGGGTATGGGTGACGACTGGATCAAATACAGCGAGGCGTCCAATTTCGACGGTCTGCCCGGGTTGAGGGGAAAGAAGATTTTCTATGTGTACGACGGAGACGATCCCACGACCTCGGACGATGATACAGGCGGTCCCGTTTTTCTGAATCAGGCCCCTTCGGGGGTGCAATCCCGGGGTGCTCTGATCGACGGACAGTTGATGGCGTTTCAGTATATTGGATTTGCGCCGCTGGATTATATGCCTCCGTTTACGAACGATGCCGAGATCTACGTGGCACCCAAGGTGGCAGACCAGCCGGTCAGCGCAACCTGGTGGCCAGTCACCAGTCAATCAGACTTCACCATGCCTGCTCCGGGGAAGAGCGCGGACGAAGAGATTTACATGGAACTGATCGGGAAGGGAACTACACCGGCCATTATGGAGAATCCGACCACGCTTCAAAAAGCGACTACCGCTCAGGTCTATGGGCCATACGATCTGGCGCCCGGGGATAAGGCCAAAATCGTGGTGGCGTTTGTGGCGGGCAGTGGAGCGGAGTTTGCCGGGCCAGGTGGCGGTCCGATGGATGTATTCGCCTGGTCCAGAATGGGAGATAAGACACACCTGGACGACGGGGAGCGGGCGCTGTTGCAGCATCTGGAGCGGGCGCAATTCGCCTATGATAATGGGTATAAGCTCCCGAAACCACCGCCGGACGTGGCCATCAAGGTGGCCAGCGATGAGAACGGCAACCTGGCCATTTCATGGTCCGACGCAGTGGACAGTGCCATAGATCCGGATTATACGGGTGCCGACGCACAGGATGTGAAAGGATATCGGGTCTATCGGGCTGAGTTCAGACATATCGGTCCGTGGACCCAAATTGCGGATATTCCCGCGGGAGGTCCCTACCCCGCAAACACGGAATACGATGCGAACGCGACCTGGGTTTCCGCCGGAAGGGAATCAGCAAGCGAGCCGGGGATTTATACCTACCACGATGTCGAGTCGGTGCCCGGGTTTGAGTATTACTACTCGGTGCGAAGCTACGATACCGGCCATAGCACATGGACCAACGGCATTTCCACGCTGAGCGATCTGGATTCGGGACAGCAGCAGCGGATTCAGACGGGGCTGGAAAGCGGAGGGGCGGCACCGGAGCAGCGGGTGAACCTTTCGGACAGCCCCATTGTGATTGCAACTGATCAGAAGGATGCGCTGCTGGAGCCGGTGCGGGTAGTCCCCAACCCCTATATTCCGGACGATGTCCACCGATATGCCGGCAGTGAGCGGATCCGATTTGTAAATATTCCAAGGAAGTGCAAGATATCTATTTATTCGATTTCGGGAGACCTGGTGGGTGTGATCGACCATCCCCGGAGGCCGACCGACGCGCCGGCCGGTGAGCAGAGCTGGACCCAGGCGACGTACAATTTTTCAACGCAGGTTTCCAGCGGACATTATTTTTATATCCTAGAGTCGCTGGTGCCGGGACAGGAGGGAAAGATTGCCAAAGGAATTTTTGCGGTGATCCGGTAGGAGGAGCCTGGTTCTGCTCTATTTTTCAAGGAGGAATTTAACATGGTGCGTTTGATTTTGACAGGGGTAATGGCCTCCGTCCTGGTTCTGTTATCGGAAACTGCCGATGCGGGATTTAAGAAGGTCGGCACGGCTGGATTCACTTTTCTCAAGGTGAGTCAGTCCACGCGTTCGGCGGCGATGGGCGACGCTTATGCGGCGATTGCAGACGATATCAATGGGATTTTCCGGAATCCCGCGGGATTAACCAGGATCAAGCGGGCGGAGTATATGTTTACGTACACCCGCTGGCTGGTGGATTCGAAATTTTATTCCGGGGCGGTTGCGTATAAGACGGGTAATATGGTCTGGGGAATGAGCCTCGTGACGCTTCAGCTTCCGGCATTTGAAGAAACCACGATCTTTCAACCTGGCGGAACAGGTCAGATTTTTAACAATTCCAATATGGCACTGGGCGGGTCCTTTGCAGTTCAACTGACCAACAAGATGTCCTTCGGGGCACAGATCCGGTTTGTGCAACAGGAATTGGCGGACAGGACAAACAGGACGTTTTCCATCGATATGGGTACGATGTTCTATACGGGGTTCAGGTCGGCCCGAATCGCGATGTCTTTGCAGAATTTTGGAAAGGACAATAAAGTGGTTCTGGATCGAATGTTTATGCCCGTGGTTTACTCAATCGGCGGGGCGATGGAAGTTCTGGGTGAGAAGGGAGAGCCGACCTATTTGACAGTGTCTGCCCAGAATGTATTTTTCGTAGATTTCGAGGCGCGGGTGCATATAGGCGCAGAACTCTGGTTGGCCAATACGCTTGCTTTGCGGGGCGGTTACAAGTGGAATTACGACCTGGAGGATTTTTCCGTGGGTGTTGGTCTCAAGCGGGAATTTGGGGGTCGGAAGTTTACCCTGGATCTTGCATATAGCAACTTTGGCGATCATTTTGATGCTCCGCTGAGACTGACAATCGGGGGATCCTTTTAGGCGACAGCATTTATCGTTAAGCAACCACCGATGAACACATTGGTAGTTGCTTGCTTTTTGATTCGGGCCTTTTACCCGGGAGCCGAGACAATGATGGCAAGATGGTGCGTATCTATTTGTATAGTCGTCTTATGTGGGATGGTTGGACCAGTGGAAGGCACTGCATCCGATGGTCTCGGACAGGACCGCCTTCTGACGAGCAGTGGACAAATCCGGTTCAGGATGGATTGGGAAGCATTTCGAGCAACAGAGGAGAAGACGTATGTTGAGGTGAATATGCTTCTGTCCCTAAATGGTTTTTCGTTTGTTCGGGAAGAAGACCGGTACCGGGCGGATTACCAGGTTCGCATCCAGGCTCTGGCTTCCGGGGAAACGGCCCTGAAGATAGGTTCACAGGTTGAACAGGTCTGGCGACGCGGTATGGATTTGAGTTCCGGTGAAAAGGATACGGGAAATACCACAACTCTGGATGTGTTTTCTTTTTTTTTGATGCCGGGCACATATCAATTGACGGTGGAGGTGATCGATACACATTCCGGCGCCGAAGGCGTTTATCGGGGCGAGATTGTTGTACCTGCTTTTGGTGCTAAGACGCTGTCGATCAGCAATTTGCAGTTGGCCTCCCACATTGGAGATGCCGACAAGCCGGGTCGATTCGTGAAAAATGGAAAGCGGGTGGTGCCCAATATCACCCGGCGTTTTTTGCAGGACCGGTCTGCATTACACGTGTATTTCGAGATTTATAATCTGGCTATCCAGGACGCTCTGAAGACATTCGATCTGGCATATACCATTCTGGATACCACGGGATTTCAGGTCAGAAGTTATTCTTCCAAGCGGTTCAGAAAGCCGGGCACCAGTTGCTTGATGGGCGATTCACTGGATATTCAAGGGCTTTCTCCAGACCGTTATGTTTTGCAGGTGCTGGTGAAAGATAATGGTACGGGAAAAATTGTAATAGGCAGACGACTGTTTCAAATCTGGAGGTTGGAGGAGGTCTCCCTGGCAACGGATGAGGCGTCTTTGGAACGGTACTACGATCAGATCCAGTATATTGCTGAAGCCAAAGAATTGGATGAATATCGCGGGTTAGATCCGGAGGAAAAGGTGCGGTTTATTCTCGCGTTCTGGAAGAAGTGGGATCCCACGCCGAATACGCCGGAAAACGAATTTGCCGCAGAGTATTTCAAGCGCATTCATTATGCCGATACGAATTTTCCCGCCCTGCCCAGGCATAAGGGGTCGAATACGGACAGGGGCCGGGTCTATATCAAATACGGTCCTCCCGATCATGTGGAACGCCAGGATTACCATTCCACCGGAAAATCGTACGAGATTTGGTCTTACGATCAGATCGGATATTACAAGTTTGTTTTTGTAGATAAGCGCGGGAATAGCGTGCATGAACTGGTACACTCGACGATGCCCGGCGAGCTTTATAATCCGAACTGGCAGGCGGAGACCATGAGGATTCACGACCGTGCTGGAATGATGGATCGCGTGATCAGGCCGGGGATGTGGTAGAAACAGAGGAGCCTTAGAACAGATGATATGCGTATCTTGATTTGTTTTCTGATCGGGATCTGTTTCGGAACAGCGCGGGGGATAGAAGTGCAGTCCGGGACAGTGACCTCTGGTGTGGACGTCCGGTCAGGGCCCGGACAGGGGTTTCGCGTTAAGGCCCGCCTGGCTCCGGGCGACAGCGTAAAGGTCCTGGAAACGGTCGAGGGGTGGTTGAACGTGCGGATCGCTGACAGCACTGAAGGGTGGGTGCCAAAGTCTGCGGTGCGGATTCAGGTTTCTGCCCGGTACAGTCGGAGGCGCCTGGATCTGGATATGGTCCTGATTCCCGCCGGGAAATTTTCGATGGGATTTCAAGACGGCGATGAGGACGAGCGCCCGGTGCATACCGTGGTTCTGGACGCATTCTGGATTGACCGGTATGAAGTGACGAATGGACAGTATCAAGCGTTTCTGGAGGCCCTGGAATATCCTCCGCCGATTTATTGGGGAGATTCCCGGTTTAAAGGGCTGGAGCAGCCGGTGGTGGGTGTGGCCTGGGTTGATGCCGATGCGTACTGTCGCTGGGCCGGGAAGCGCCTGCCCACTGAGGCAGAGTGGGAGAAGGCCGCTCGGGGGACCGAAGGCAGGATCTATCCGTGGGGAGATAAGTTTGACGGGGTGAGGTTAAACTGGCGGGGACATGCGGATTATGCCCGGGATCCGGATCCAGCCGCTGATGGGTATGTATTTACCGCACCTGTGGGAAGTTATGCGGATGGTGTGAGTGTTTATGGGATTCACGATTTGCTCGGTAATGTGTGGGAATGGTGTGCGGACTGGTACGATGAAAACGTCTATGAAATCCATGCGGCCCAAAATCCGAAAGGGCCTTCGGAAGGCCTCACCCGCGTGCTAAGAGGCGGCGCCTGGATTGATTATCAGAGCAATTTGCGTACGACAAACCGGATGCGGGCTTTTCCCGCTTTGAAGCATATGGATATCGGATTTCGCTGTGCGAAGACGCCGTAATTTACCGGGACATTGATGGCATTATCAGAGACACATAGCCTTTTGGAAGCATACCGGCCAGGGAGTAGCCGGTATGTGTCGGCCTCCAGTTTGTGTCTGGGATTGGCAGGCGTTGTGATCATCAATCTCTGGGTTACATATACCAACTATATTGTTCATTCCTCCCATATCAATCTGAGCCAGTTCCCTTTAGCCGCGTTTGTCGTTTTTTTTCTAATCGTTTTTTGTGATTCCCTCCTGTGTGCCCTCGGTCTGAAGCAGGCCCTCCGTCCCGCTGAAAAATTGACGCTTCTGGCGATGATACTGGTAGGGAGCGTGGTACCCACATGGGGGTTCATCGGATTTTTTTTGGGTATTCTGGCCTCGCCGTATTATTACGCGACGCCAGAGAACCGATGGGCCGAATATTTCCACGATTATATCCCTTCCTGGATGGCGCCTGTTGACCGGGCCAACGGGCTGAAGTGGTTTTTCGAAGGGCTGCCCCCGGATGCGGTAGCCCCGCTGTCGGTATGGTACGTACCGCTGTTCTGGTGGTTCTGCTTTATTGCGGCCGTGGCATTGGCCTCGCTCTGTATTGGGGCGATGATGCGGAAGCAGTGGGTGGAATACGAAAAGCTGGACTACCCGCTGATCCAGGTGGGGATCGAGATATCCGAGAAATCCAGCGGCATAGAGCTGATGCCGGAGTTCATGCGGGGGAAGCTGTTCTGGATAGGGATGGCTATTCCATTCGGGATGGTTTGCTGGAATATCCTGTCCTATTTCTGGCCAGCCGCTCCCGAATTTCCTTTCGCGGCCCGGAATTTTACGATTGCGACCGGTTTTCCCTGGTTTTCCACCAATATCAGTTTTTATACGTTCGCGTTTTCTTTTTTTGCCAGCCTGGAAGTGCTATTCAGTATGTGGTTTTTTTTTCTGTTTTTTATTGTTCAGGCTGGCGTACTGAACCGGATCGGATATACGATCGGGTCTTCTCTCGATCCCTGGTCTTCCTACGACGCAATCACGGGCTGGCAGAGCTGGGGGGCCTTTTTTTTTATGGTTGTCTGGGGTCTGTTTATCGCCCGCAAGCACCTGCGGGAAGTGGTAAAAAAAGCCCTCGATACCACCTATCCGGTGGATGATTCAGGGGAGATCGTGTCGTACAGGACAGCGGTGTTCGGGCTGGCCGGAAGTCTGTGCTTTCTCGTCTTCTGGCTTGCTTGCGCAGGGATGGAATACAAGCTGGCCGTTCCGCTCATCCTGTTTGCGTTTACGATCTATACCGGTCTGGCCAAGATGGTGGCGCAATCCGGGCTGCTTTACGCCCGGGCGCCTATGACGCCCCAGGCGGCGGCGCTCTATCTGCTAGGTACGGCCGAAGCGCCGAGAACCGGGCTGACAGTGCTGGCTTTTACCTACGTGCTGGTTGCCCGGAGCGCGGGGCTGTTCATGCCGGCACTGGCCCATACTGCCCGGCTGGCGGACGTGGCCAAAGAACGCCGAAAAGGAATCGGGGGCGCGGTCATGCTGGCGCTGGCGGTCGGGATTGTTGCATCAACCGGGTACACGCTCTACCTGGGATACACCTACGGGGCCTTTAATTTCAACGAATGGGTCTTCGCCGCGGGTAGCCAGCGGCCTTTTTACATCGTGATGAATACGATGACGGCGCCTTTTTCCACAGACTGGAGGCGATTGCTGTTTTTTGGCCTCGGGGCAGGGCTTATGGCCCTGCTGACATTTCTGAGATATCGATTTCCCTGGTGGCCCGTCCATCCGATCGGACTGGCCTTTTCGCCCACGTTCGTGATGCACCGGATCGGGTGGACGCTATTTATGGCCTGGGGCGTCAAGACGATGATTATGAAAATTGGGGGCGTGATGCTTTACCGGCGGTTTCGACCTTTTGTGGTGGGGCTGCTGGTGGGCTGGGCGCTGGGCGTGACGCTCCTGTTCGGAGTCGATGCCATCTGGTTTTCTGGAGGCGGGCACCGGATCCATTCGTATTGAAAGGAGCCTTTTGTATGCTGTCCATTTCTCAGCGGTCTGTCCTGGACTGGCCAAAAGGCGTCACGGTCTATCATCCGCAGAAATGTTTCGGGGGTTACACGCTGTTCTGCCCGGTCAGTTCACCCGCGATTTATCTGATTGACATGACCGGTGAGGTCGTTCATATGTGGTTTGTCGGTGAGGGGGCGAACAGAAAGACGGCGACCCACGCGAAGTACATGGGAGAAGGTCGTATTCTCTACGGATCCAACTGGATTACCGAAATGGACTGGGACGGAAACGTGGTATGGCATTACCGTCCTGAGGGAGCCGAGGAAGATCCCCACGGCGCTTCGGGGTTGATTGCGTGGGACCCCGGTTACAAAATCAAAGGTGCCCACCACGACTTCCAGCGTCTGGAAAACGGAAATACGCTCATTCTGGCAAGCGAGGAAGTGCGGAATCCCACCATTTCAGACCACCCACTGAGTTCAGATTACTTCGTAGAGGTAACGCCTGAGGGGCAGGCCGTGTGGGCGTGGCACTCCAGCGAACATTTCGAGGAGTTCGGGTTTACTGAGGAAGGGAAGCGTCTGATCCGGGAAGCACCGGGCACCCACATGGGGACCGGGCCAGGAGATTATCTGCACACCAATACGGTCGAGGTGCTGCCCGATAACCCCTTGGGCAGACGAGATCTCCGATTTCGAAAGGGCAATATTCTCAGCAGCCAACGGAATACCAATACCATTTATATCGTAGATCGAGATACCGGCGATGTGGTCTGGCGGTGGGGGCCTGGCAATTTGGTAGGACAGCACCACCCCAATATGCTGGACAACGGAAATATCCTGGTCTATGACAATGGCGGCCTGGGGGGATATCCGAGGGAGACCCGGATCTACACGCGTCTGATCGAGGTCGAGCCGGTTAGCGGAGAGATTGTCTGGGAGTACGTCCACAACCCCAGGCTCTATTTCCACCACAAATTCTTCAGCTATTCCTGGGGGAGCGCGCAGCGCCTGCCCAACGGCAATACACTTTCCCTGGACTCCAATATGGGCCGGCTGTTTGAGATCACACCCGGAGGGGAACTGGTTTGGGAGTACATCAACGGCTATATGGGGCAGTTCCGTTACCGGGGGATGAAACGCATGGAGAAGGGCGTTTACCGGTGTTATCGAATTGCCTACGAGGATGTGCCGGATTTTTCGCAAGATTTTACTCTGGCGGACGATTAGGAGGCAGGACGTTGTCGGCAAAATCGAAACAGAATTCATCCGGAGCTTCCAATTTGGCAAAAACGATACTGGCCCTTGCAATTCCGGTTTCAGGCGGGTATCCCAGACAAAAGGGCTGGATGCTTTGGACCAAGCGGAACTGAATGCGATCCTGGCTGATCTGTCGGACCTGTTTACGGTTTAATCACTCCCGCGAAAGGAAATTTCTATGGCTGACGAGCATCCGGTCGAACAGCCCATTCTGGTGCTGACAGATTGTACGGCCTCCAATCGGTTTGCCTCTTATATTCTGGAGATTCTGGATGTTGAAGGGATCTTCGCCTACGAGGTTAAGGATCTGTCTGTTTCGGATTTATCCGAGGCAGAGTTGGAGCTATACGATATCGTCATTCTGACAAATATCCGGATTTCATCCAAACAGCAGGCATGTATGCGTCGCTACGTTCAGGACGGAGGTAATCTAATCGGTTTGCGCCCGCCCGGTGAGATGGTGGATCTTTTCGGACTTGAGGTCAATAACGATATCAATAGCTGTGCAGACGATCTCTACATTCAGGTTGAACCACAACATCCTCTGGCCCGGGATGTGGATGCCGAGACCCTTCAGTTCCACGGCACCGCCGATCTGTACGTTTCGGGCGGAGCAGATGTTTTGGCCTACCTCTCGGGAGATTTTGAGAGGCGGTCCGGATATGTGGCCGTGGGTACTTTCTGTTTCGGCGCCGGGCATACGGCAGCATTTGCATACGATCTGGCCGCTTCTACGGTGCTTTTCCATCAGGGCCTGCGTGAAAACAGTAGCATCGGGTCCAATCCAGATCCGGATCGAGACAATCGGTGGATTCCCAATGATTTTTTTATCAACTATCTGGACACCCGCCTCAAATACGTACCTCAGGCCGATATTCACCAGGACCTGCTGGTCCGGATGCTCCACTGGATGAGCAGCTTCCATCGGCCGATTCCCAGAACATGGTATTTCCCGAATGCGGTCCCGTGTATTGCCTATTTTAATGGGGACAGCGACAGCATGAATCGGGAAGAGTACCTGAATGTGGTTTCCACCCTGGAAAAGTACGGGGGGAAGTATACCGTTTATCTGATGGAAGAGCACCACAAGGTCGTTCCGGCCTCTCTGGAAAAGGAGCTTAGGACAAAAGGGCACAGCTTTGGACAGCATGTAATTCTGGACTGGCAGGTCGGTATGGAAGATGCGAAGGCACAGGTAGACCGGGAAATGAAAAAATTTCGAGAGACGTACGGGTATCCGCCGTTGACCAACCGGGGGCACTGTTTGATCTGGGTGGGGTGGACGGAGATGGCTCAATTTCTGTCTGCAGGTGGCGTGCGGATGGACCAGAACTTTATCCCCCGCCGCTACTACCGGCACGGCTATCTGAACGGGAGCGGTCTGCCGGTCAAATTTATGGATGAGGAAGGCACGCTCCTGGATATTTACGAACAGAACACCCATATTACCGACGATGGATCCGTTGAAGATCTCAAGTTTCTGGTAGCGGGATATTCCCAGGAGGAAGTGCTCCAGATCGCTTTCAAAATGCTGGACGATTGCGCAGATTGCTACCACGGTGTTTTTCAGCCATCCTTCCACCCTTGTCTCACAACGAGGGAGGCGATGTGGCTGCTGGAAGCGCTGGCCGAACGCTGCTGGGAGCGAAATATCCCGATGGTAGGGGGCGATGCATGGGTGCGCTTCAACGATGCACGACGAGAGATGAAGGTGGCTGGGTTGGCCTACGACGCGCGGCGCGGCCGTCTCGTATTTACCCTTTCAAGCAAATCGGCCGTAGTGGGGATCACCTGGATGTTGCCTGCCCGGTTCGGAGGCCGATTCCTCAAGGCCGTTCGGGTAAATGAAGAAACGGTTTGCTGGACCTGGAACCGGTTGAAAGGGACGCCGTATGGGCTTTTCACGCTGGATATGGTGGAGAACGATTCCAGGGCGGTGGAAGCCTACTACGAGTAAATATTTCCGATCAATGTGAAAACAAGGAAGACAGTTCTCTGAAGGACCGGGGCTGGGAATTGAGATGGACGAAAAAGCACTGTCTCAATATGTGGTTTATCCGTAAGGTACGATGTCTGTTTTAAGGATGCTGCAGGCGCATCCGACCTCAACTGATCGCGGAAGCAGAATTGGCAGCAGATGCGGGATAGAGGGAGGCCTCCCTGTTGAAACGTCATTTTGGACATCTGATATGGATCTTTTTTTTAATAGGTTTGCTGGGCAAGCCAGGAAGTGGGCAAGAATCGACTGTGCGGTTTGTAGATGTCGCCCGGAAGACAGGATTAAATATTGTAACCCATTGCGGCGGTTTAGAGAAGAAGCATTTGATTGAGTCGGATGGAACGGGCGGGGCATTTTTGGATTATGATGGAGACGGATTTCTGGACATTTATATTGTGAATGCCTGGATGTTAAAAAACGGCGCTCCCGAGATGAAAGGCGCCAATGCACTTTATCGCAACCGGGGAGACGGGACGTTTGAGGATGTGACCGAGCTGAGCGGAGTTGGAGACCGGGGCTGGGGCGGCGGGGTTTGCGTTGCGGATTATAATAACGACGGAGCTCCAGATCTTTATGTCACTAATTTTGGCCCCAATCTGCTTTATCGCAACAACGGGGATGGGACGTTTGCTGAGGTGGCGCAGGATGCAGGGGTACAGGGCAATGCCTGGTCGGGCAATGCCGCGTTTCTGGATTTTGATACCGATGGAGACGTAGATCTCTATGTGGCGAATTATGTGACATGTACGATGGAGGATATTCGAAATGCAGAGAAGAGCCTGCTCTGGCGGGGGACAGTGAAGGTCGCGACGGGTCCGATGGGGATGAATGGGGCAGCGGATATTTTTTATCGCAACAATGGGGATGGCACGTTCACAGACATCACCGAAGAGACCGGATTGACAGACGCCGCCCTTTCCTACGGCTACGGAGTCTGTGCAGCCGATGCCGATGGCGACAGCCGGCCCGATCTTTATGTGGCCAACGATTCGAATCCCAATTTTTATTACCGCAACAACGGGGACGGGACATTTACGGACATGGCCCTCTGGACAGGACTTGCCCTTTCCAGAGCCGGGAAATCTCAGGCCGGGATGGGGGTGGGTGCGGGAGATTATGACAACGACGGAGATACGGATCTTTTTGTCACCAATTTCGCATTTGACTACAGCACGCTGTATAAAAATATTGAGGGGGCCTATTTCGAAGATGTGAGTGAGTGGAGCGGTCTTGTGCAGCCGACCTACCGCCCGCTTAGCTGGGGCACGGGTTTTCTGGACTATGACAACGACGGCGATCTGGATCTTTTTGTGGCCAACGGTCACCTGTATCCGGCTGTAGATGCACATCCGGACCTCAACGAGAGCTACGGTCAGACCAACCAGATTTTTCGGAATGACGCTGGCCACTTTGTAGATGTTTCCGGAATTTCTGGGGATGGGATGCGAGTCCGAAAATCCAGCCGAGGAGCAGCATTTGGAGATTATGACAACGACGGCGATCTGGATCTTCTGATTATGAATGTGGATGAGACGCCCACATTGTTGCAAAACCAGGCCGGCAATCAGAATCACTGGCTCCAGATCCAGCTGGTCGGGACAACGGCCAACCGTAGCGCAGTCGGCACCCGCGTGACGGCTGTTGCAGGGACGCTGAAGCAGATCCGGGAGGTAAAGGCCGGGTCGAGTTACCGGTCACAAAATGATCTCCGGGTACATTTTGGACTGGGAAACAGGATTCGAGTGGACCGGCTGGAGGTGCGCTGGTCCAGAAAAAAAAGCGAGGTCTTTGAAGATATTCCGGCAGACCGGTTTTTCACAATTGAAGAGGGAAAGGGGATCGTGGCCGTAAAGTTGCCGAATCGCAAATAGTAGAGGTATAAGAGCCTTTGGGCCGTTTCAATTTGGTATCACAAGGAAGGAGCAGGCAATGACGACCTTGACGGGGTTCTCGAAATTGCTCGCGCCAGGGAAGAGGGCGTGCTTCCATGGGAGTTGGCCTGAAGAATTGTATTGTCACAATCGTCAACCCCACCAATACATTGCGTGTAAGGAGAGAATGTAAATGAAAGACGGAAGTCTGGCAATTCTGGGCGGCACGAAGGCCGTGACCGTACCCGGTCCTAAGTGGCCGGCAATTGGAGAAGAAGAAATCGCAGCTGTGACAGAGGGATTGGGACAGGTCGGAGAAGATACGCGTTATCTGACGGCGCCTGCCGGTGGGGGGCCGGTGGAGGCCTTGGAGAAGGGGTTTGCAGAATATATGGGCGCCGAGTTTGCCCTGAGTATGAGTGGTGGGGGTCCCGCACTCCATACGGCAGTAATGGCTTCTGGTGCGAAGGCTGGAGACGAGATCATTGTGTCTCCTTACACCTGGGGGCAGACAGTTTCCTGTATCCTGCAGCATAATTGTATCCCTGTTTTCGCCGATATTGATCCAGAGACTTACAATATCGATCCCGCTTCGATCGCGCAGTGTATCACGTCGCATACCAGGGCGATTGTTGTGGTCCATATCTTTGGTAATCCTGCAGATATGGACGCGATTTTGGACATCGCCCAAAGACACAATTTGATTGTGATCGAAGATTGCGCACAGGCTGTGGGCTCCAAGTACAATGGGCGTTATGTGGGGACTTTTGGAGATTTTGGATGTTTTAGCATCGGGTCGGGCAAGAATATGGTTGGTGGCGAGGGCGGCATGATTTTGACCAACAGCCACCGGAGATTTCAGGAGGCGCTTCTGTATGGACACCATCCTGTACGGCACAACAAGGAGTTGGTAGATGAAGATCTGAAGGCCCTCAGCGACAATTTGATTTACACATACCGTATGCATCCGGCCTGTGCAATGATTGCAGGCGTGCAGCTCAATTATCTGGACGAATGGAATGCGGACAGGCGCAAAAATTCAGAATACCTGTCCGAAGCCCTCCGCGAATTTCCAGGAATACACCCACCTGAGGTGTTGCCGGAGAATGAGCATATCTACCATATCTATAGTTCGACCTTTGAACCCGAAGAGGTGGCGGGCGTTTCTCGGGAAACCTATGTGAAGGCTCTGACAGCCGAAGGCGTGCCGGTCGGATTGGGCTACGTGCGGCGGCCCATACATTTGCGGCGTACCTTCCAGGAACGGGAATATTTCTCAGGCCGCGGACTACCGTGGTCTATGGGCCACCGAGATGTGTCTTATACAGAGGGAGACTGTCCGGTTGCTGAAGACCTGTGCGCAAACAGAGAGTTGACAATCGGTGGAAGTGTGGCCTGGCGAGGCGATCAGAGCGGTTTGATTGAGCACTATATTGAGGCTTTTCGGAAGGTCACGGTAAATCTGGATGCCCTGCGGAAGGCAGAGGCCTCCGGCCAGATTCCAGAGGAGGAGAGTCCTATATGAATATTCTTGTGATCGCAGTTGATACCATGCGGGCCGACCACCTCGGATGTTACGGTTATCACAGGGAAACAAGCCCGAATATCGATGCGCTTGCCGAAGAAAGCATCCTGTTTGAGAATCACATCACGCAAACAGGACATACAATGCCGATTTTCACCACATTGGTGACGGGGCAGTATCCCGTCACCCATGATATTGTGGCCACACTTTCCGGCGCGCCCAATGAGCCAGATCAGGTATTGAACGACCGCACTGCCACGCTGGCAGAGCTGTTTCGCGCAGGCGGATATACCACCGTGGCATTCGATAACCTGTTGCAATTTCGGTGCATTCCCAAGTGGTTTGCAAAGGGCTACGATTTTTATATCAATACGCTTGATCCAAAAAATCCGTTTGTAGCAGCGGTACTGGCTGAGCAGATCAATGCACGGCTGTTTAACTGGCTGGATTGCTACTGCAAAGACCCCTTTTTTATGTTTGTGCATTACTGGGATACGCACCAGCCCTATAATCAGCCCGACCCATACCGGCAGATCCACATTGGTGGTCCGGAACCGAAGGCGAAACGGAATGCCGATGGACGCGAATACCTGCCGCGGTGGGGATGGATAGACCGGTTGACGACGGAAAAGAAGGATAAGATCGGGCTCTACGACGGAGAGTATTCGTATGTAGATCACCAAATCGGACGGGTTATTAATAAACTGAAAGAAGTGGGGATCTACGATGACACATTTATTGTTTTGACCGGGGACCATGGAGAGGATATGGAGGAGCATAACTCGCCATTTGAACATCGCGAGACCTACGAGGCAAACACCCATGTGCCCTTGATCGTGAAACCTCATGCAAATTTTGAGTTTACACCGGGCAAACGAATTTTGCCCTTAACCGGCCATATCGACCTGATGCCGACACTGCTGGATCTGGCCGGACTGCCGGTCCAGGAGCGGGTGGACGGAAAGAGCTGGTTGCCGCTGGTGCGGGGGGAAACGGCTCGCATCCATTCCTCACTTTTTATCCATGGCGGGGTGATCAAGCAGTTTGGCCGGTGGCGCTCTGCTGAACTGGGAGTCCGAACGGAGACCCACAAGTTTGTCAAACGGGGGATGGCGGTGTTCGAATTGACCCACGAGGCCCGGCACATGCACGAACTGTGCATGCCGCCGCCGGAGAACCGGATGTCCCTGGAAGCGAGGATCGACTATTTCAATGGACTGCCCAAAACAGAAATTTATAACCTTACTCAAGATCCGTGCGAAGTTGACAATTTGATGCATTCCGAAGGGGCGCTGGCTGCGGCCCTCGAGCGAGACGCGGATGCGTACGCGTCTTTAAATCCGGAACGGTTTATCTGGGCGCTCTAAGAAGCTGTTTTTATAAGGAGAAAGCGTTGTGATATCAGAAATGCGTCAACATTTTGAGAAACATGGTTGGGTGCGACTCGAAGGCGTGTTGAAACAAGATAAAATAAACGCTTACAAAACCACGTTGGATCGCATCGCGTCCGGGATTTGGTCGCTGACAGGCAATGACATAACGACCACTCGAATTGACACCCTCATCCTTCGGGACGACTCTTTTATCGAGTTCATCAAAATCCCCTGCATCCTGGAAGCTTACACTGAAATCGGCGGTATCGCCGCCACACTCAAAAATTCCTGGGCTTTTATTAAGCGACCTGCCGATTTTCGCCATGACGCGGAAGAGGTCCGAAAATACAAGCAAGACATGAGCTACAGGAAGGGCTGGCATCGCGGCAGCGCTCCAAAGTGGGGGATGTACGAAGACGAGTGCCACCCGGGAATGTATCATTTCCCTTACCTGAATTTCTTTGTGTACCTGACGGATGTGGGACCGGGTGATGGCGGGACCTGGGTTATGGATAAGTCGCACAAGGTTCACGGTGACTACGCGGAAGTGAGTAAGTCCTGTGAGCCTATCGAGGCCACTTGCAGGGCAGGAGACGCCTTCCTGTTTACGGAATCGGTGATGCACTCGGCGCCCCATATCCTGACCGAGAATACACGATATTCGATGACTTATACATTTATTCCGCCCTTCTACTGTAATATGCGGCATTACGAGGTTCCCGAATGGTTTTTCCAGAATATACGGAATGCCGATCTTCGGGGTGTTTTAGGCGAGTGGCGAGGTAAGCTCGACCAATGCTATCGGGAGCCGTACACGTACAATTTTGAGGATGTATAACTTTATCTGACAAGCCCGTAAAACCCAACAGCTTTAGCGTTGGGTTTTACGGGCTTAGAATTTATGGGGTGGCTTTAGTCAGGGGGACAGTCCACAAGGGACTATCGGTGGCGGTGAATCAACAAGATTCATCCGATAATTCCCCCTTGACTATAACCCACCATTGATTGTATATTGTTGTTGCACTCCGACATAACCACACGGCATTTTTTGTGTCTATTAAAGCCCTGCTTTGGTCTGAAGCCGTTGGTTTCGGAGTGCCCCATTGCGGGGCTTTGCTCTTTGTCAATAGGTTCCACAGGTTCCGCACAAAATGATACCACCAGTGCGGATAAAACCTATATGGTCAGAGCCAAATGCTCTGCATTCAACCCTCTGGAGAAGATACATCGCTTTGCCCATGAGTATGGGGCTACATGCTCAGGCGGGGTTAATCGCCATGAAGCCCACGATCTTCAGACGTGGGAGTAGTCATATAAGCATGCCCTGTTAATCTTATTGGAGATGAGGTGATTCCATTCCAGGTATTCTACGCTCTGCGCGATATTGAGCCTGGAGAGGGTGGTTTGAATTGGATGAACTGGTGCAGGGAAAGGATCGGAAGTACGCGCCTTTCCACCCGGTCAATGCAATCCAGGTTGATGGCGAGAGAGCCTGGTCGTCACCCATCTGGGTAGATCTGGAGACAAAGAAGGAGTAAACATAGATCTTTGAAGTTATCGAGGATAAAAAAGAGAACCCCGGGAAGCTCTCGGGGTTCTCTTTTTGGTGGGCGATAGCGACCTCAACTAGCCACTCAACGATACTCTTGGAATATTCTTTCTTGGATTTTCAAGTCAAGCCTCTCGAAGCGCTCTCTTTAATTCATCGCCTTTCAATTCGATGTTGGCACGGGAATGCTTTACAGGATCGATTTTATGACTTACTTTGGATTAACGCCTTGAACTTGGAAGTATCTGGCGCGGTTTGTGGTTTTATCTCGATTTTCTAAAATTTTCAAGGGGAACAATTTAAACGGTTCTGTTATCCAGCGAGTACTCGCGGTTTCCATTTGGGCCGCCGCCAATTGCCCAGGTGCCGCGAAAGAGCGCGCGGCGCTTTGGGGGCATGGCTTCGATCGTTTCGTGGTTGAGGTTGAGGCGATGCCACTGCGCCCAGATGGAGTTGTAGCAGTTGAAGACCGCGCATCTCGGATTGTTCGGGTTGGTCCAGTCGTTGGCCGCGTGGATCAGGCTTTCTGTGAAGATGACCACCGAGCCTGCGGGGCAGCTATAATCTTCCATTGCATCTCGCATACTGGATTCATAGGGAGAGCCGCCGATATTTGGCCGAAACGGATCCGGGCCGCCGTAATTGAAGTGGGCTTTGTGTGACCCGCTGAGAAAAGAGGTGCCGCCGTGTCCGGCTACCACTTCCTCGAGTTCCCACACAACCCGGGTCAGCCCGGCGAAAATTTTATTTCCCGCAACCTGGTAGCGCATGGCGTTGGCTTGCTGGGGAGGGCGCACGACGTGCGGTAGGCCATTGTCGCCGCGTTCAGATTTGCTCCATCCGGGAGGTCGCACGGTGGTGAAGGAGCCTTCGCAACGGAAGCCGTAGCAGTCGTCTTTCACAAAAGGTTTTTCGGATAGAATTTCGTTTAGAATGCCGACGATTGCCGGGTGGTCCAGCAGGTTCTGAAGCGCACCTTCATAACTTCGCCTGGTGCCGGCATATACTTCGGCTTTCATCTCTTCTATCTCGGCTGCCGATAGCACAGAAGGCAGCAGAATCCAGCCGCGAAGGTCGAAGAAGAATTTTTGCTCGTCGGTCATAGGTAGTGGTATCATTTTTTCTCCCGAGTGAATTGGTTTATATCCTCAGATTGGCCCATTGGCGAGGCGAATCGTTTCGCCGCCCTGGTCGATGGATTGCATTGCAGATAGGATCATTCGCGTGGCTTCCATGCCGTATCGACCGTTTACTGGGGATGGACCGCCGCGGGCAAATTTGGCGATTTTCTGCACCAGCTTGCGGTCTGCGCCAAAGTGAGAGGTTTCAAAGGCTTCAGCTTTGCATTGTATGATTTCTTCTCTGCGTTCCCCATAGTCCGTTACGAGGTCGATTTCGCCCTTCAGTCGCGTCAGGATCATTCGGCCTTTTGTGCCGACCAATTCAAAAGTTTCTTCATCTTCGGCTTTGGGACCGTAAATGGCGTAGAAGATGGAGGCGACGATTCCGTTGTCGTACTGGAAGTGGATGGATGCGTGGTCGAATATGTCTGCGCCGGGTTTATATACGCAATTGTCTTTTCGGCGCGTTGGATCGGTTTCATGGGCAAAGGTCTGGTCAATCGCGCCTCGGGCCTGATCCTGTGTACCCGTTTCGACTAACTCCGCTCGATAAGGACAGGTCCAGTCGTCGCAGACGGCACAAAATTCGGGGGCGTCTTCGCGCACTTCAAAGAGGTTGCGCCCTCCAAAGGCGTTGACCTGGAGACAATGGCTGCCCGCAAACCAGTTGAATACGTCCGTGTAGTGCGATGCCTTGTCGTTGAGCGCACCGCCGCTTATGGCTCGCGTGCGGTGCCAGGTCATAAAATAATGCGTGTAGGGGATTACGGCGCGAATGAGCATCATTTTGAGGTCGCCGATGACGCCGCTTTGCAGCAAGTTGTAGAGTTCTATCCAGGGCTGTTCATAGCGTCTGGTAAAGCCCATGATCATCGGGTTATTTGATCGGCGCTCTTCTTTGTGGATGGCTATGGCATCTTCAAGCGTATGTGCAATGGGCTTGTCCAGATAGACCTTTTTGCCCGAGCGCAGTGCGGGTATTGCCGCTTCGCGATGGGCTGCCGTGGGCGTGGTGATTACAATTAGATCTACGTTGTCGTCTGAGATCAGGGCTGTTGGATCGCTGTAGAATGTGGGTGAAAAAGCCGTGTTGCCCGCCGCTGCCGCGATTCTGTTCACATCTTCAAGGGCGATGTGCATGCGGCTTTCTGTTCGGTTGCAAAAGGCAGTGATTGTGATGTCCAGATCGCTGGCTTGTTCGGCAATTTGATGTCCAATACAGTTGATGCCGCGGCTGCCGGTTCCGATGATGCCCACGCGAATGGTATTTGTTGTCACTGTTGATTTCTCCGGGGAGAGGCACTGGTTGTATCAGGGTTCTTGTGAGAAATATACAAATTATTCCGAAAAACAAAAGCTATCTTGTGACACTCGGGATGATTCCGGGGCGTTTCACGGGAGGATCGGAGTATGGGGCGTTTGCAAATTCGATTGTCAGAGCATCGCCGCGGGCATGTGGATAAAGATCCAGCACTGACCGTAGATGGATCCGGACGGTTTTGGGTGGCCTGGCATGCGTACCGGCCCAAAGAAGACCGGATTCTGGTGCGGTCTTTTAAAGGCCAGCGGCGAGGTCCTTTGCTGACAGTGAGCGAAGAGGTGGGGATCAATTTTCAGCCGCGGATTGTGAGCGGGGGCGATGCAGTGTGGGTGGTGTGGTGCGCTGTGCGGGAGGGACGGTGGTGCGTGCTGGCTCGATCGGCAGACGAAATGGGTGAGGTGGTGCGGCTGGGCGAGGCGGATGCGAGTATGGCTTTCCCAGATGTGACTTCGGACAGTGAGGGTAGGATATGGGTGGTCTGGACAGCGCTGGTGGGCAGAAGGCGTCGGGTGCTTGGGCGGTGTCTGGATAGAAATCGCTGGACTGAGGTCGTGGATCTGTCGCAGGGGACAGGAGATCACTATCGACCCGTGCTGTGTGGACATGCCGGGGGTGCCTGGGTGGCTTACCAGACGCTTCGAGAGGGGACCTGTGATCTGTTTTTGAGAAACTGGACACCGGATGGGGTGGGGCGACCGAGGAAGTTTTCGCTTACAGATGCCTGGGAGTTGTTCCCGAGGTTGTGTCCCGACGGTTCGGGCGGGATCTGGGCGACGTGGACAGTCACGCGCGATGTGATCCATCCCAAGGGATTTGTGGATCACAAAGTGGAGGCGATGGCTTCGCATTTTGACGGCCGATCCTGGACGCCCTACCGAGGACCGGATCGCACCATGCCCGAAGGGTATGTGGCGCATCTCTACGACGGATTGTTGGGGCGCGAGCATTATATGGGATTTGTGGGGTGGCGCCGCCGGCCGCAGATTGTGCGGGAAACAAATGGGGATGTCTGGGTACTGTACGAGCGCAAAGAGGACGAGTTGATCAACCGACATGGATCGGATGCGCTGTTTTACGCTCGTTCGCTGACCGGGAAAAATCAAGGGCAGTCTTGCGAAGTAGATGGTGAGGTACACGCCTATACGGTAAACGGAGATTTGCCAGTGGTAGGTGGAAGGTTGCCGTTTGCCGCCCAGATTTCCGAGGGGCGATATTATGCGGATATCTGTGCCGGGAATTTGCCGCTGGATCAGGCGCGGCCCGTGGTGGATCGCCCGGCCTCGGCCTGGCGATCATGGCGACCGATCCGACTGCCCGAACCGCCTGTGTTTGATCGGCGGCCTGAAATAGAGGTGAAAGGAAAGACCTATAGGCTTTACTGGGGAGACCTCCACTGTCACGGCAACCTATCGGGTGATGCAGAGGGCGAGATCGACGAGAATTACGCGTATGGGCGCTACAAGGCACGGCTGGATTTTATGGCTGTGACGGATAATGATGTGCTTTACGATAATATTCTCACGCCATCAGAACTCGAGCTGATCCTGGCGGAGGCCGATCACTTTAATGATCCGGGACGGTTTGTGACCGTCCCCGCCTATGAGCGCACCTATCGCAAGGAATCAGGGGGCGGCCCGAACCATCGGATTATGCTATTTCCGGGCGGAGCAGTGCCGCTGTATCATTTTACGGAGTCCGATGCGAATACACTGGAGAAGTGGGTGGCAGCGATGGAAAAGACGCAGGCTTTCACATTTCCGCACCATCCCACCTGGTGGGTGATTCCGAGCAGTCGGCTCGGGGGCGTGGAACTGTGTTCGTGCTGGGATATTTACATTCACATGCGGGATACGATTATAGAGGCACTGCGGCAGGGCGATCGCCTGGCGTTTATGGGGAATAGCGATTCCCATCGGATAGTGCCCGGGATGGGTGGTGCTCTGACGGGTGTGTGGGCAGAGGCTCTGACCCGAGAGGCGCTATTTGAAGCCCTGTGGGCCAGGCGGTGTTTTGCCACTAACGGGGCTCGTGTCATGCTGGATGTACGGGTGAACGGAATGCCCATGGGGTCAGAGGTGGGGGTAACTGGACAGATCCACTTGAACTGTAGCGTGCAGGCATCCCGAATAGTGCAGCAGGTCGCGCTGTTCAGAGATGGAGAGCAGGTGCTGGTGCAATGGGTCGGAAAGCACCAGGCCGTTTTGAGGTTTGAGGACGACCCAGACTCTGGAGAACACTTTTATTATATAGAGGTTGGACTAAAGCCGCTTCGCCGGGTGCCGATGGGCGGACGCTGTGGAAATTTGCAGGTGGCGCAGGGCGATTTCGCATGGTCGAGTCCAATCTGGGTTAAAAGGTAGGTTTTGATGAATCTCACACCCGATCAAATCCGAGATTACCACACAGACGGTTTTACCATCGCAGAGGGACTCATCCCACCGGGGCTTCTCAAAAAGATCTCCGAACACCTGGATCGCGCTGCGCTTGGGCAACTCGATTCCGAAATTGCCGTGCAGGTCGAACCCGAGGTCCAGCGCCTGGATATTCGCCCCGAGAATCCCTTGAATCGCATTCGCAAAGTCAGTCGCGTTGTCCGGCATGATTCTTTCTTTCGGTCTGTGGCTACCTGTGAACCCATTCTGTCGTGTATGCGGGATATTCTGGGCGATAACCTGCGCTTTTTTGGCGATGAAGCCCAGCTCAAACCCGCTTTCTACGGGTCTGCACATGCCTGGCACCAGGACGCGCCCTATTTTTTTTTAACACCTCTTCCGGTTGCCACTGTCTGGATCGCTGTAGATGAGGCTACTCCCAAAAACGGCTGTCTTCAAGTTGTGCCCGGCTTGCACCGGCAGGGCATTCTGAAACGCCCCAGTCCGGACCAACGCTGGTTTGACGAGGGAGAATTCGACAGCACCGATGCCGTGCCCGTTGTTCTGAATGCCGGCGATGCCCTCTTTTTTCACCTGTGCTTGCCCCACGGTTCTGATCCCAATACGTCTTCTAACCGGCGCCGTTCCCTGATCCTTCGCTATATCAATGTGGATCGAATTACTCCGGATATGATTCCGCTTGTGGAACGCCATGGATGTCTCTCAAACGCGTCCGACCGCCATCCCATTTTCAGGATGGCGATTCCGTAAAGGGCTATCGTTACTAAACATCATAGGCCAGACCTCTAAACACGAACAATAGGAGAGAATATATGGAGAGGAAAGTCAGGCTCGGAATCACCAGAGATTTCTTCGATCCGGCCGGAAATCTGGCCATTCCCGGCCCGGGGCTGGAACTGCTCAATGAGATGCCCGAAGTCGAGTACCGGATATTCGATCGGTTTCTGCCGGAAGTCGGCGCCGAACAGATACGTGGATGCGATATGGTCATCTCCTGGACCGCTCACTGGACAAAGCACTCACTTGCGGGAAATGACCAACTGATCGCAGTCCTCTACACCGGCGTGGGATACGACCACATCGATGTTCGGGCTCTCACCCAGGCGGGCGTCATGCTCTGCTTTGCTCCCGACGCGGTTCGCCGACCAATGGCCTGCACCATCATCACCTTCATTCTGGCGCTCGCGATGCGACTCATTAACAAAGACAGAATAACCCGCCAGGGACGCTGGTCGGAACGGGATGCGTATCACGGTGAAGGTCTGACCGGCAAGACTCTCGGTTCCATCGGCGTCGGCAACATCGGCCACGAGGTGTTTTTACTGGCCAGGCCGTTCGGGATGCGGCACCTGGCCTGTGACCCCTATGTAGAACAGGACGCCGTGTCCGATATCGGCGCAGACCTGGTGGACATGGATACGATTCTGGCCGAGTCCGACTTCCTGAGCATCAGCGTGCCATTTAGCGAACAGACACACCATCTGATTGGGAAAGAAGAATTGCGCAAAATGAAATCCACGGCCTACCTGATCAATACCTCGCGCGGCCCCGTCGTCGATGAAGCCGCGCTCATTCAGGCGCTGCAGCAGGGATGGATTCGAGGGGCCGGATTGGATGTGTTCGAACAGGAGCCAGTCGATCCCGACAATCCGATCCTCAAAATGGACAATGTCGTTGTATCCCCGCACTCCCTGGGGCATACCGATGAATACTTCGAAGGCGCCTGGCGCGATAAATTCCGCCAGGCCGCGCAGATTCTTCGGGGTGAGATTCCCGAGGCCGTCGTGAACCGTGATGTGCTTGAAACACCGAGGTTTCGGACAAAGTTCCGGTGGCCAGGCAATCCACGCGGCTGACGTGCGTGGCGTCGTGGCAGGGGCAGTGTTCGTACGATCCGCATTTTATTCGTACGATTATTTCGGGGCCGGCGTATGCACACGAGGCGTTGCAACTATTTTTTGGTTTTTCGCCCGAGGAATTCAACAAGCCGGAGGCGCGGGCGATGTTTAAAGCGGCTTCGGCAATCAATTATGTGTCTAAAGACGCGCCGCCCGTGATGCTGTGGTATTCCACACCAAATTTGCCGATGGACCCCGAGCCAGATGCGGGTCAGGGAATTCACCATCCGATATTCGGACAGGTGCTGAAGGAAAAGATGGATGCGCTGGGTGTGGAATGCGTGGTGCGGATGCGAGAGGATGTGCCAGAGGAGGATCAAGAGGCGATTCAGGCGCGATTTCACAGGGAGACGGTTGAATTTTTGAAGCGGCAGTTTGGAATGGATTAAATGACCTGAAAGAGGAAAGGAGATTTGACATGGCCATTGACCGCTCACACAACCTGGAGGCGCTTTCGGTACGGGACGGGCACAAGCCGTATGAGAAGCTGAAAAATGGAGATGCTTACGCATCTGAGCGCACGATTTTTCGGGATACGGGAACGCATGCCGAGGTGTGGAAACTGACGCACGATCCGGCGATTTCGCGACATATTTATTACGATATTCCGGCGTGGAATGCCGATGGTTCCGCACTGTTTTTTGTTTCGCGGCGACCGGGCAAACACGGGGGTAACTGGCTGATGGATGCGGATGGAGGGCGGATCCGGGAATTGCATATTCGCGGCGAAGAAGGGCGGGTGCCGCGGCCTTTGTGGAGTGGTTTGAAGCCGGACGTGATGTATTATTCCGCTAACCGCGGCTCTCGGACGGCGTTCTGTTCAGTCAATGTAAAGACGGGAGAAAGGCGCGAACTCGCGTCGGTAGATCTGCAACACAACGTGGAGTTTTGCCCGCCCAGCAGCGATGAGAAGAAACTCCTGGTGCGGGGGCGAAAGGATCCAGAACAAAAGGTGTGGACGGTTTATCTGATCGATATCCAGAGCGGAAAACAGCGAGAAGTACCCATCGAGGGCAATATTCACCGGCTGCGGTTCACGCGGGGGGCTGATTATTCCATCTTTTACAATTTGAACGATCCTGTCAAAGAGGTAAGGCTGGGCAGTTATATCATCCAGGCGGATGGAACGGGTAAAACAGAGTTGCCGTGTGGACAGGCGGGACATCCGGATTGGGCGCACGACGGGCATGCATGGTCTTATGCCTCAGAGTCGAGTATCTGGGTAATGGACAAAGATGGCACGAACAGGCGACAGGTCGTCAATCTGGCGGGTGGCATGCACGGGGGATGGAGTTTTGACAACGAGTGGATTGTTTCAGATGTGACAGCCAGAGGGCCATACGCCAATCAGATTTTGCTGATTCATACTGAAGAGCGGGGGCGGATTCACCGGATCTGTCACCACAATAGCTCCTATCAGGGCTGGGAAGCAATGCATCCGGATGCCGAGTCCACGCATCCGGCGCCGATTGTAAGTCCCGATGGGACCAAGGTGGTTTTTGATTCGGATATGGTGGGGCTGTGGGGCGAGGTGTATGTGGCTGTGCTGAGAAGACCCGATCCACCAGTGGGACTGCAGGCCGAAGGGCGTGAAGGGCGGGTAAGGCTGACGTGGAAGCGTCCCGCGCGCTCGAAAGAGTTGAAGGGATATTACGTGTACCGAAGTCGAGAATCGGGCGAGGGATTTGAGCAGGTCAGTGAGGGTATTGTGACCGGTGACACTTTTGAAGACAGAACGCACGGGCAGGGCACGGCGTTTTACCGGGTGACGATGGTGGAATATTCCGGGCTGGAGGGGCGATCTTCTGCTGAAGTGCGGATGGGAAGTGAGCCGGGGGAAGAGCCTGTGCGGCTATTTATCGAACCGGAACTGGGGCGGCGTGAAGGGCTAACTGATCAGTTCGATGGACGAGCGTCCAATCTGTATTTTGTGGCGTTGAAGGATAGTGAGCAGTCGGGACGGGTACACATGGATGTGGATTTGCCCAGGTCCGGGTCCTATGGCCTGTGGGCACGAGTGGCGGGAAAACTCGATCGCATTTTGGGATTCACTGTATGTTGCAATGACCGGGAAGTGGGGCGCTGTGAGGCGGTGGTGGATGCTTGGGGATGGGTGCGGGTGCTGGACGCGCGCGGGAGACCGATTGTGCTGAATCTTGATGGGGGCGCGCATGTGTTGACGGCGGCAACATCAAATCGGGGTGTGAAGCTGGATCAATTGCTGCTGACTGATGATACCGCATATATTCCCTCGGAAAAGGGTGGGGAAGACGCGACGCCTCCGGCACAGGTGACGGGGGTAGAAGTGGAGACCGGCGATGTGTCGGAATTACAGGTGACCTGGGCACCAGTGTCGGATCCGGATTTCCATCACTACAATGTGTACGCCAGCACGGATCCCAATTTTGTCTGCGACCAGCGCACACTGATTGCCTCGCCCTCAGAGATAAGGTGGATTGACTGGGGGTTGCCTTCGGCTACGCCCTACTGGTGTTCGACAACGTATTATTATCGCGTGACGGCCGTGGACCGGGCGGGCAATGAGTCGGTGCCTTCTGAGATGGCTTGGGGGCGGACGGGGATTCATTCGTGGCGATCGCTGCAAGCAATGGGGAAGGCGTAGGATTTTTTAAAGGAGTGTTCTATGATCACTGCTGGAGTTGCATGTCTGGATATTACACCACCGCTGGGCACGATGATTCCGGGATCGTTTCAGGATCGGTTCGCCGAGAAGGTGCGCGATCCATTGCATGTGCGCAGTTTTGTGGTGGAACGAGGAGGAGAAGGTGTGGCGATTGTGGTGTGCGATTTGCTCGGGGTAAAGCGAGATTATCTGGACCGCGCGAAGGAACGGATCGCTGTGGAGACGGAACTGAGTGCGGAAAGGGTTTTGATTTCTTGCACGCATACGCATACAGGAGCGGCTACGGGCGATGATGCTTATACGGCGTTTTTGATTGATCGGATCGCCGATGCGGTCAGGCTGGCCTGGCAGGACCGAAAGCCAGCGCGGGTGGGGTTTGGGCGGGCTTTTGAGGACCGCGTGGTTTTCAACCGCCGCTATCGCATGAGCGATGGATCAGTGCGTACGAACCCGGGGGTGGGCAATCCCGATGTGGTGGCGCCAATGGGTCCGATTGATCCGGAGATCGGCGCGATTTGTTTTCAGGGCGTTGACGGGGAGGCGATTGGTTTGCTGGCCAATTACGCGCTGCATTATATCGGTGTGCCCGAATCTATATATTCGATTTCCGCAGACTATTTTGGGGCTTTTTCAACGCTGATTCAGCGGATGCGAGACGCCTCTTTTGTTGCGGCGCTTTCAAATGGTGCGTGTGGAGATATCAACAATATAGATGTGCTGGGGGGGACGCGCCCTGTGAAAGACCGTTCTCTGCATGCGGAACGGGTGGCGGGGTTGATTGCAGCGGGTGTTTTGTGGGCGTGGAATGAGATGGATTTCGCAGCCGATGTGTCTCTCGGAGCGGCGATGCAAGAGGTGGTTCTGGCGCGCAAGTCAAAGCCTTCAGAGGCCGACTTGGATCGGGTGAGGGAGATTGAAGACATGGAGCGGCCCACGATGGCCGAGCGGGCTTTTGTGCGGCGAGTGACCAAACGCATGGCCGATGTGCCGGATCGGGTGCGGACGTGGGTGCAGGCACTTCGTATCGGAGACCTGGGGATTGTGGCTGTGCCGGGGGAATTGATGGTGGAGTTGGGATTGGATCTGAAAGCCCGGTCTCCGTTTTCGCAAACTATGGTGATCGAACTGGCCAATGATTCGGTGGGGTATTTGCCGACGAGGCAGTCTTATGAAGAAGGGGGCTACGAGCCAGAAGCGAGCGTCTTTGCGCCGGGGTGTGGCGAGCAGATTGTCGATGCGGCTTTGGGATTGTTGGAGCAATTGGAATGACTGAGAGCGTTGGGATATGAGCCTTGCTACCGATGAAAAACAGGTGGTGAAAGAACGGGCCGGGGCACTCCGCGAACGGGTGACGGGGCGCGCGTTGGTGATAGGTGTGCTCACGATTGTGGGAATGGCGCTTTTCATGTCCTATTTCGGGCGGAATCTGGTGAAGAATTATATGCCCGTAGCTGTGGCTCTGCCATTTGTGGTGTGGCTGGGGATCAATACGGTGTTGAAGCTGTTTGCGCGGGGGTGGGCACTGTCCCGGATCGAGATGTTGACGGTGTTTTTCATGGTGTGGCTGGTGGGGAATTTGCCGGGTATCGGGTGGGCGATGTATATGGTGACCGATATTGCGGCTCCGGCTCACTACGCTTCTCCTGAGAACCGGATGCGAGAAGTGGTGATGCCCTATTTTCCGGACTGGTTGTTTCCGGAGGAATCGGAGGCGGTGATCGGGCAGTTGTTTACCGGGGTGCAGGTGGATGGAGCTATCCCGTGGCTGGCCTGGGTGCGGCCGCTGTTCTGGTGGTTGATGCCGTGTTTGTCGCTGGTTGGGGCGGGGTTTTTCTCGAGTGTGATTTTTTACAAACAGTGGCACGAGAAGGAGCGGCTGGTTTTTCCAATGGCGACGTTTCCGATAGATATGCTCAGGCAGTCCGAGGGCAGCCGGGTGCCGGATGTGTTTAAGAATAAGGTTTTCTGGATGGGGTTCGGTATTGTGGCGGGGATTATTGGCTGGAATATCATCGGGTATTTCGCCCTTAGCTTGCCGCCTATCACCCTGTTTTATTCGACCACGTACAAAGCCGTGCCCCTGGGGCATCATTTTCCGGATTATTTTTTGCGGGTGCAGCCGATGATTATGGGGCTGGCGTATTTGTGCCCGCTGGATATTTTGTTCAGTTTCTGGTTTTACGATTTTGTGAATATTTTGAAAAAGGGGTTGCTGAACCGCACGGGGTTTACGGTTGGTTTGCCCGGGCAGCCGGCCATGGGTGGCGAGATCGCGATGCTGGAATCGCACGGGGCGCTGGTTTTTCTGGTGGGCTGGTCGGTGTGGGTCGCCAGAGGGCATTTGCGGGAGACGCTGCAAAAGGCGTTTGAAAGGGGGCGCGAGGACGATGACGGAACGCCGGTTTCTTATCGCACCGCATGGCTGGGGCTGTTGGCTTCGGCGGTGTTTTTGGGTGGATGGATGGTGTCTGCCGGGATGCGGGTTCCCGTGATGCTGGTGCAGTTGCTATTGTTATTTATCTGCTTTTTCGGGATTACCAAATACGCGGCGACTACGGGATTTGTTTTTTTGTCTCCTGCTGGTGGGAAAGGAGCCGATGTGCTCATGGCGCTGGGCGGAACATCGAATCTGCCACCTGCGACGCAGACGTCTATATGGCTGGTGAATAGCAACGCGCTTTGCGGGGTGCCGATCCGGATTACTTGTATCCCATCTGTGACGCATTTTTTTCGGATGCTGGGAGACCATTTGCGGCGACATCCGCTGATCTGGGGATGTATCCCGGTGGCGTTTGTGACGGGTTTTGTGGCTTCTGTGGGCGCGCAGCTTTACCGGTGTTATACCGAGGGTGGTCTGAATGGACACATGGCGTTGTGGGACTGGGGTGTGCTGATGAGCAGGGTGTCGCTGATTGAGGGGAGCAAGCTGACGGTATTCGATCCGCAAAAGTTGGGGGTGTGGTTTTTTGGATTTGCAGAGGCAGGGGTGCTGACCTATTTGAAGGCGCGGGTGTCCTGGTGGCCGTTTCACCCGGCGGCGATTGCTTTGCCTGTGGGGCGATACGGGTTTTGTTTGCTGATCGTGTGGTTGATGAAGACGATTGTGATCCGGTTTGGGGGCGTGAGTCTCTACCGGCGGTCGCTGCCGTTTTGGTACGGGGCGATTGTGGGGTATTTGTTCGGGATTGGGGTTTCGAAGGTGGTGGATATAATCTGGTTTCCAGATGCGGGACATGGGGTGCACGGGTGGTGAGGCGGCGTGTTTTCTACCGGATCGATTACCTATATCAGTTCGCTGCTGGTGAGCGAGCCGGTGTCTGGTATTTCGGCAAATGTGTTGCGGCGGTTTTTGGGATAGATTAAGAAAGGCTATTCAGGAACTCCTGTGGAATTTTTGCACCATAGACCTGGGGATGACCACCGCGGTTGGAGGTGTAAATGAGCCAGGCGTTGTCAGCGGTCATGTAAGGATGGGTGTGAGACCACTGGTTGCTGTCGTGTTTTGTGCGGCTGAGGACGAGGCATTTGTGATGGCCCGATTCGAGGGAACCGATGTGGATGGGGATGTTTTCTTCCTGGGTGGCGTCTCCGATCCAATATCGGGCACAGCGGGAGACGCTGACGTGACCGAAGCGGTGGGCGGTCTTGCTGACCAGGTTTGGCGCATTGTCGCGTAAGCCCGCAGTCCAGACATTGCCCTCGCTGTCTTCGTCTTGTCCAGTGGAGATGAAGATGTGGTCGGTTGTGCCGATCCACGCTTCGTGGCCGGTGGGCCGCGGCGTGTGTGGGCGATCAACGGGAAACCAGGTGATGCCTTCGCGGTCGGGTTCAAGGGCGCCCAGGTGGACGAATTTGACGTCGGGCATTTTGTTGGCCTGAATGAGGATGCGGTTGTTGTTGTCGAGGGAGAATTGCTCGTGTTTGAAGTGGTAGTCGTCTCGCTGGGCAAGGGTACCGCTTTTTCCGGTTGAGAGGTCTGTACACCAGACTTTGCTCGAGCCTCCTTCGGGATGGACACTGGCAGCGTAGTAACGCCCGTCCTGGGAAGTGGTGCCGTAGCTGAAGTTGCCCTCTTCGGTCGGCAAAGATGTGATGTCGTCTTTTTGCAGGGTCTGATAGTTGCAGCGTTTGAGCAAGAGTGCGTCCCCGTCTTGCTGCTGATAGTAGAGGTGTTCGCCCCAGGCGTGGAAGGCGGGAAAACGGGGTGCCTCGGCGAGTACGGTGTGGAGACTGCCATCTTCGAGGTCGAGGAAGGATAGGCCGCCATTCTGATTATTTTGGGGATAATATCGAATTGTGACGCGGCTTCCATCTGCCGAGGAATAGGGTTGTTCGCCATAGATGTTGTCGGCGGGACGGGGATCGTCGATGAGCTGGTAGATTTCAGTGCCGGAGTTGGGATCGGTTTCGACGAGTTTCATGGCGTGTCTCCTGAGAATGGGAGGTTAGGGGGAAGGTTCGATGAAATATAACATGCCTGTAGGTGACCAATCAAGTGATTTTATGCTTTGATCAGGAGGATCGGATATGATACTCAAAATTTTGGATACGGCTGTTAATCGCATCACTATGCAGGTGGAGTGCAAAGACGCTCGGGGGGTGAAGATCTATCGCGCGGATCGGGCAGGAGGTGCATTTGAAGAAGTCGGCGTTGCCCGAGAGGATCGGTTTGTGGATGTGGCGGATTTGATACCGGGGAAGACTTATTATTATCTCGCCGTTGGTTCTGATCGTTATCCAGACCAGGACGAGTTGAAGGATATGGAACCCGTTGAGGCGCAGGTGCCTCGTGCGTCTTGCGAGAAACGGATCGCGCTGACGCAAAAGACTGAGACGTTTGAGGTGCAGATGGGTGGGTATGTAGATGAGTCGAATGCCGTGACTCTGGGGCCAGAAGTGTATTGCCCTGGACCAAATTCGAGTATGCCGCCCTATGATCAGGTGTTTGAGCCAAATTTGTATGTGGTAATCGAGAATACGGGTGAGACAGATGTGGTGAATCCGTGGTTGGTGGCAAATGGACAGCGTGATTGGTGGTCGGTGGAGGCGATGGCGAAAGAGGCGATAGGCGGGCGGGATTTGGACGAAGAAGAGCGAATGATGGCTTTGTGGCAGTTTGTCGTGGATGAGGTTTACGATAGCCGATGTGGGATATCCTGGTATGACGATGTGGGCGATCCGGTGAAGTTGTTCAATGCGTATGGGTTTGAGGGGTGTATAGGGTATGCGATTGCCACGAGTCGGTTGGGTGAGGTGATGGGGGTGAGGTCGCGCGAGGTATGGGTTGGCGGTATTCTGGATGGGCATGGTCGGGGGCGGCAGTGCAGCCATACAATTTTTGAAGCGTGGGCAAATGGGGCGTGGCATTTGCTCGATACGGATCAGATGGTATTTTTCTTAAAACGCGATAACCACACGGTGGCGAGTATCGCCGATCTGGCGCGGGATCCAGCACTGATGAGCAGGTCGCACCGGAATCTGGGGCTGGCGGGAAAGGATCTGGCGGAGAAGGATTATTACACCGCGCAGTTCAAAAATCGGGAGTTTGTGTATCCGCCGAACCCGAGTGCCGCATGGACGCGAGGAGATGGCCAGGTGCAACAGGATACGACGCGGTTGCCGTCGCCCCATACGATGGCGATGCGCTTGCGGCCGGGCGAGAAGTTGATGCGCTATTGGGGTCAGGCGGGCAAGACGGTGGTGCGGGGGCGTCGGTTGCACCCAGAGGTGCGGTATTCCAATGGTAAGTTGGTCTATCGGCCCGATCTGCGAACTTCGCTGGCGCTGAGGGGGTTAGAACAGCATGTGAATGTGGTGCAGGAACCGTCGGGGCGATTGCCGGCTGTTCATCCGATTCAGGAGCAACGCGTTTCCCGGATGATCTGGAAGATGTGCTCACCATATCCAATTGCCGGCGCACGGGTGGGATTGTCCTACAAGAGGGCGAGCCGGGAAGACGGGCTTGAGGTGTTGTTGTCCTGGGATGGAAAGGACTGGCGGTCGGTCTGGGTGGCAACGGGACATAGGGCAAGTGCGTGTGTGGATCTGGACTGGTATTTGAATCCGGCTTTGTTCGACTGGCGGGGAGATTGGGATTCTGGATGGCCGGTTGGACCGCGTTATGAATATTATGTTCAGGTGGCGATGTGGGCTGGCGCGAATGCCGAGGATGTGGGGGTGGATAAAATTTGGTTTGATACGGATTTGCAGTGTGCAACGCGATCTTTGCCATCGCTATTCTGTGGTGAAAATCACATTCAATATCGAGATGAGACAAAGGAAAAAAGGAATGTTCAAATAACCTATGGATGGCAGGAGGAGCACTGTATTAAACCGCCGGATATACCCGAACCGGTGTTTCCCGATGATGGGGCAGAGTTGGATCAGACGGATTTTGAGTTTCGCTGGAAACGGCCTGAGGGAAATGGGTCACAGGTGGATGATTATCACGTACAGGTGAGCAGATGCTCGGATTTCAGGTGGTGCGTGTGTCCCACTTTTGACCGATATGTGAGCCGCACGGCATACGCGGGAAAAACGTGCTGGCAACCGCAGTTTGCTGGGCTGTTGAACCCGGATGAGCAATATTATTGGCGCGTGCGCGCGCGAAATGCACATGGGGTGTGGAGCGATTGGAGCCGGGCGTGTGCGTGGTCGCTGGCCGGGTGAAAGGGTTGAAAAAATGCTTGACATTGGGAGAAATTTCAATGTATAATATATTTAATATTAAGTAAAAATTCACACTCATGAAATTATAGCCAACTAAGTTATCGTCATTATTAGCGTGGAGTTAGAACCGTCTAAAGACCAACGGGAGGGCGTGGTATAGATGGTTTTTTTGTATCTGTGTCTGAAAATTAGAAGTTGATATTTACAAGAAGTTGAAAGAAATTAATTCTATAAAAAAAAATAAATTGAGCCACAGAAAGAAGAGGTATTTGCATTGAGTGCGATACCGCGTTGTATTCTTTACCATCTCAAAGGAGGGCCAGCTTATGCGGATGTTGAGAGCGATGTTTAGAACACTATGCTTCACTGTGGCGGTTCTGATCTCGGTTTCCACGGCTGGAGCCTTAGAAGAAGGTCAGTCTGGCATCGGGTTTTTTGGAAGTGCGCATGTTCCGATCGGGCCTTTCAAGCAGTGGTATTCGGTTTCTCCAAAACTCGGGGTGAGCTATAACTATACGGCCTCTCAGCGGGTGATTGCAGAGATTGAGTATCACTACTCCAATATGCAGGGCGGAGACCTGGACAGCCGGGAGTTCACCTGGGCGGTAGATAAGCAAAATTACCGGAGTCCGAATGCGTCCCAGAATATGTGGTTCCACAGCTTTTCAGCCACTGCTCTGGTCCACTTCCGGGACTTGAATCAGGGCGGAACAATGCCCTACCTGCAGGGTGGGCTGGGATTTTACGGATATTCGCACGAGGTATCGGGGCTGATTTTCTCTGGACAGACGGGGCAGACCCTGAATCAGACCCTCTTGCTTTCTCCTTACAAGGACAAGCGAGCGGCCCTGACATTTTCGCTGGGCGGTGGCGTGACTATCGTTGGGTCGGAACATTATCTAATAGATATCCGGGGGCGGTTCAATATTATGCTGGGCGAACTCCGTCCTCTGGAGGATTGGCAATTGAGAAAGGCTTTTCCACTCCAAGCACTCGATCTGATAGTGGGAGTCAAATATTTCTGGTAGGCCGAGAAGAAAGGAGATGGTGTCAATGGACAAACGAGGACTGTGTTTGATTTTTGCGGTGGCCTTTGTTTTTTCCGTCTGTAGCCTGGCTGGGGCGGCGACGACGGGGAAGATTATCGGCCATGTATTCGATCAAAAAGGCGAGCCTCTGCCCGGTGTGAACATGGTGGTAGAAGGCACGAACCGGGGGGCAACGACCGATAGGGATGGCTACTATTTGATCCTGTCCGTAGATCCGGGGGGTTATATGCTGAAGGCATCGATGGTCGGCTATACCCCGGCGACTAAGACCGACGTGCGGGTCACGACGGATATTACGACGGAAGTGGATTTCACGCTCAATGAAGCGACCCTGGAACTGGGTGAATTGACCGTGGTAGCGGAACGACCACTGGTGGAGGCCGATGTGACGGAGAGCCGCTATGTGGTGACGGCCGAGGAAATTGACGCTCTGCCCCTTGTTCGCTCGATGGACAGCTTTGTGGAATTGGAAGCCGGGATCAATGTAGATGGCACGGATCGGGTCCGGAATGCCTATTACCGGGCGGCCGGAAACGGCGAAGTTGCCGAGTATATGGTAGATGGCATCCGGTTGACCACGCAGGATGGCCGAAACTGGCGGGGCAATGTCAATCCGTCGGCGATTGCAGAGATCACGGTGCTGGCCGGTGGGCTGAACGCCGAATATGGCAATATCGGATCGATTCAGATTGTGACCCGGGACGGAGGCCGGGATTATCACGGACAGGTCCACTACCGGTTTACGCCCGGGCAACAGCAGCACTGGGGGAACAATGCCTATGAAAGCGCGGTCCACAGGGGCCACCTGAATTACGGAGATCCGGTCTGGGACAAGGAGACCGATAATTCGGGCAGGCTGGTACATCAGCGCTCGTCCGATGACTATACCGATGTTCGAGGGCATTTTCTGGAGGCCTCGTTATCGGGACCGATCGGTAGAAATGCTGCCTTTTTTACCAGTACGCAGCACGACTTCCAGCCCAAAAGCCTGCCCCAGCCCGAGCAGCGTACGCCTTTTAACACGAATAATAGCTACAAGGTGACATTCGATGCTTCAACCAGTATGCGGGTGCGTATGGGCGGGTTGTATTCGTGGAATAAGCGTCGGGTCAGTTCCAGTTTCGACGCCCGATCGATCTTCCTGCCCGAGACTGAGAGCAGGTGGGGCATCCAAAAAAATTCGGACAACATGCTCTACGCCTCGTTTATACAAACCGTGTCGGCCCGAACTTTTTACGAGGTGCGGCTATCGTATTATGCAAGCAAGCAGGATACCTCGGATATTCCGACTGCGACGGTGGATCCGGATCTGGATAGTGACGCCTGGTTCTACGTCACGCCGGGCACGCAGCGCCGGTTCCAGCTTGGCGAGCAGAAGCGCTTGAGCCTGCGGGGAGATCTGTCCAGTCAGGTGACCCGGGGGCACTTTCTGAAGGCGGGATTCAATTTGACCCGATTTGATGCTTACAGTATTTTTGACGCCCGTGAAGATACCAAGACCCGGAACCGCCGACTGTATTACTATGGAAAACGCGGCCAGCTACGGGAGGGGATGACCCCGATGGAGTTGACGGGGTACATTCAGGACAAAATGGAATTTGAAGGGTTGATTGTGAATGCGGGATTGCGCTATGAGCGCTTCTGGGGAGCGGAGGTACCGCTATACATTACTCAGGCCGCACCGATGACCCAGTCTTATACCCGGTTTGTCAAATATACGCCCTGGGGTAAGATGGAGCCTCTCCAGTGGATCCTGCCTCGGCTGGGGGTTTCCCATCCGGTTACGGATAGATCGAAGATTCACTTCTTCTATGGGAAGTACCACACGCGGCCCGAATTTGGACTCTTCTTCAGGAATCGCTGGATCTCTGCGGGCCAGGCCTCTCTGGACAAGAACGGTAATGGACAGATCGATCCGGCCGAGGAGAACAACAATTTGTTCGCCAACGATGGGTTTGGATCGGCATTTGCAGCCAATGTGTTCAGTTTCCAAGACACCCAGATCAGTACGGCGTTTGAACTGGGCACGGAGTGGAACTTCATCAGCGATTACACCCTTCAGACTACGGCCTATTACCGGGTGTCCAACGGGTTTTTGCTGGTGCAAACAGGGGACTTCCAGGCCCCCGGGCTGGGCACCAAGGGTAAGTCGCGGGCCTTTGGCCCCAAACGACACGCCACCACACGGGGGTTGGAGCTTGCGCTGAAAAAGGGGCTGAAGCACAACTTTTCCTTCAAGGCGGCGATCAACATGGGGTGGGGCGAGCATCTGGACACCGGTGGGACCAAGGCGGGTCACGGCAGTGTGGTCGTCTATCCGGATGCCTCGTTTATCGGCGATCCGACCCGGTACTGGAATAAGTGGACGATCGATCAGACCACTGGTGAGGAAATTCCCCAGTCGCCGACCGGAGCAGAACTGGAGAAGTTGCAAGCCGCCGCCCAGACACAGGTGGACAAACTGGTGGCGGGAGAACTGGGTAGTGGCGCGGACTTCAGGCGTACATTCAAGCTCTGGGAAATGCCCGGATTGTCCCAGGAGAGCAGGGCGCAACTCCAGGGTCTCTACGCCCTTCAGACAGTAAGCTGGCGGGCGGGGAGCCGGGACGACGCTCGTCGCACGAACGGGAGCCTGGTGCTCATCTATGCCAGCCCACCCGATTTCGGCCCTGGCGAGAGGTTCTGGGGAAGTAAGCTCTTTGGAGATATCCGGCTGAACCTGATCTACCGGATCTATACCGGCCAGATATTCATCTTTACCGATCCGATCACCAATATCAAGGCCAAACGGGAAGGTCCCACCAGTGACACGGTGGATATCAGCTTCCAGAAAGGGCTTAATATCAAGGGTATAAGGCCGCTGCTCTATGTGGAGATCAACAATTTGTTTAACCAGCAGTTGATGCGCACCCAGGCAGAGAGGACCCCTGTGGAATATCTCCGGTTCGGGCTGTTAGAGCCCCGTCCGGACGATACGCTCTTCAAGCAGTTTGGAGATGTGAGTGAATTGAATCGGTTTGAGAACGAGCGCCGACAGATCTTCGCGGGGCTGAGGGTGACCTGGTAGATAGGCAAAGCGGTTGGAGATCGGGCGAATCTGCTCGATTTCCAACCCTCAATAGGGGAGCCATGTTATGACAAGGGTACACAGAATATCACTGGTGGCCTGTGCGAGGGTGATCTTCGGAGCGCTCCTGGTGGCCGTTCTGGCCTGGGATGTGGCCTGGGCACAGATTATTCCGAAAGGGGAGTACCGGAATCTGAGGCGCGCCAAGGTGTGGACGGGTCTGACGAACTTCGGACAGCACGGGCCTGACCGGGATGGATCCCGGCGAACCAGCACCGATGGTGTCAACTATCCGGGCCGGAACCGGTTGACCGGCAGTCTCTGGAGCGCACGGCAGTGGCCGGGGGCCAGGACGCATATGCAGCGATACCTGAACCGGACTTCTACTGCGCGGAATCTGGGTACTTATATCATTACCAAACCCGATCCGGCAGAATACAAGCCGGATGGAGCCAAGACCTACAATGTGTCGTTTTCGGGGCTTTCGGTAAGTTCGGATATTACGCCCGTGCGCTATCCGATTGAATCCATGCCCGAAGGGGTAGCCGGGGTTGGTTTTGAGCACCTCCATCCGGTGGCAGAATTGCCGATGGCGAGTTGGTGGGCAGATGGAGGCCCCCATCTGGATGCGAACAAGGTGCTGGAGATCCACAACAACGACTTCGGCAAGTATATGAAGCCGGAACACAAGCGGTTTGGCGAATTGCTGGGGATTTCTCACTGGACGACAGAGACGGGTATTACGGGCACAAAGAAGATTTACCAGTGGAGTTTTCGGGACTACGACGACTTTATTATTGTGGAGAATATCTTTGAGAATACAGGAGATACCGATGGAGACGGGGCGGCGGATTTAAACGGAGGTGCCGGGTTGACCCTGAACGACACGTATTTTTCATTTTACAACTATTTCTGGCCCACGGAAGGGGGCACATCCAATTTCGATATCGGGGTGATCGGCGGGCTGGGCTTCCAGGTCTGGCTACTGAGGTGGCCCGAGTCGCGGAACTACGAGATTGTTACCGACGATGTCTATCGCTACACGGAAGCACCCAACTATATGGCGGCAGACCCGGTACACGCCGATGTGGCCGATGCCATCGGGCTGAAGATGAGCTACGCGTTTGACTGGGATTCTCCACTGACGGCGTGGGACGATGTGGGCGATCCTCACGTTCCCGAGATTCAGTGCTGCCGGGGGCGGCAGAATTTCCAGGAACGGGGAGAAATTATGGCGGGGCAGTACGTGGGAGTGATTCCCCTGGATTGGAACCCGACCGACGGGTTTGCCAACGACAGCGAGACCTACGTACCCCCCAGGGTGATGGATCAGCCCTTTGCCGTGCCCTGGTTCCCGCACAAAGAGGAACCGGAGATCAACCGGCACAGCGAGGACGAAATTGCTCTGGCGTTGGTGTCGGTGACGCGACTGGGCGAGCGCCCGAGCATGTTCAACCTGGACGGGCGCACGGGCTGGCCGGAGAACCCGACCGAGCCATTGCCAGTGGAGAATAATCCGTCCCGAAGCGGGGAAACGGCCGATGTTCCGAGGTCTCCCAACTGGTATGCGTTTGCACATACCTACGGACCTTACGATCTGAAGCCGGGGGACAAGGTCAAAATTGTGATGGCCTTTGTGGCGGCGATGCCGGTTGAGGAGAATATGTGGGGCTGGCAGCACGATAATATCCCGCAGAATCAGGCGGATCTGAAGACGGACAAAGCGATGCAAAATCTGATTAAGCACGCTCGGAAAGCCAGAGAGCTTTACGACCTGGAATACGATGTGCCTCTGCCGCCGCCGGATGTACTGATGACGAAGAAAAACACATCGGACGCCACCGTCGATCTGACCTGGGGGAGCCTGGACGATCTGGAAGACCCGGATTACGCCGGCACCCCGGAGGCCAAGGATGTGGCCGGCTACCGGGTTTATCGGAGTGATTTTTACGTAGATAACTGGAAACTGTTGAAGGATATCCCGAGGGGAGATCCGACCTACTACGATCCATCTACGGACAAGTACACATTTGTAGATGAGACTGCCCTATCCGGCTTCCAGTATTATTTTGCTGTTACCGCCTACGATACGGGGCACAACGATTTCAAGGGGCGCGGCCCGGTGCCGTCTCTGGAGAGTGGGCTTTCGGCTGCAGAGCAAGTCTTCCGCTACGAAGACCCGCCCTTCAGCCCTGCTGTGGCGTCCAACGTAGAGGCCAACATGCTGGAGCGTAAAGTAAAGGTGGTGCCCAACCCCTTCCTGGCCGATGGGACGCATGCCTATACGGGGTCGGATAAGATCCGGTTTGTGAACCTGCCGGCCAAGTGCAATGTGAAGGTTTTCTCAGTCTCAGGGAACTTTGTGGCCGAGTTCACCCACGACAATCTAAATATCGGCGAAGCCAGCTTTTTTCAGGAGACGCGAGAGGTGAGTGGGTTGCTGAGTCCAGGGCTCTACTTCTTTGTAGTGGAGTCTGAGATGCCAGAGAGCCTCGGAGAGATCCAGCGCGGGACATTCGTGGTTGTTGGAGGGATCACAACCGCCCAGTAATTTTAAGGAGAGCGTGCCATGTATAAGCGTGCCATGTATAAAAGACTATTCATTGGATGGAGTCTGGCGGTGGTCTTGTTGGCGTGGTCCGATCCGGCGGACGCCGGGGCGATCGTGAGACGGTTTGGGCTGACGGTTTTTTCGGCCCAGGAGGTGGCGCAGGATGCCCGGGGCATTGCCATGGGAAAGGCGTTTACACCCGTGGTAGATGATGTCAATGCGATCTGGTGGAATCCGTCGGGGCTGGTGGGAATGGAGCGGGCAGAGATATCGCTCAACCACTCGCGGTGGTTTGTGAATTCGCAATTCAGTTCGGGGGCGATCGGCTTTCGAAAGGGGATCCATGCGGTTGCAGTAAATTTTATGAGTTTTGCCCCAGAGGAAGTGGAAGAGACAACGATTTTGGAGCCTCAAGGTACGGGTCGGATGCTGGATTTGGGCACGGTGGGGATGGGCGCAGCCTACGCGCGCAGGTTTACAGACAAGCTCTCGTTTGGGGTGCGGTTTATGTGGTTGCGAGAGAGCCTGGATCTGGTGGATTACTCGACTTTTAGCATTGATTTCGGGACTACTTTCCAGACCGGATTTCGAGATTTCCGGCTGGCGATGTCGATGCGGAATTTTGGGAAGGACATACAAATTTTGCGCCGAGAGTTTCAGCAGCCGCTGATGTTCATCCTGGCTGGTGCGGGAGAACTTTACGGCACTAAGGGCGACCCGTTCTTCTTGACCGGGGCATTTGAGATGAATTTTACCGTCAATGCCGAGGAGCGCTACCATGTGGGCGGGGAGGCCTGGCTGATGAAGGTGCTGGCTCTGCGTGCCGGGTATATGTTCAACTACGATGTCTTCAGCTTCGTAGCTGGGGGCGGGCTGAAGGTGCCCATTGTCGGGCGCGTACTCACCATGGATTTCGCCTGGCAGAAAAGCCGTTACAATCTGGAGGTGCCGTTGCGTTTTTCGATGGGGATCAAATTATAAACGTCTCCAGAAAAATTCCAACAATAGGGTGGTCGGATATCCGGCCACCCCTTTTTTTAATATAAGATAAGTCCCCGCTGCTATTTATCTTTTGTAGCGAAACAGGATCTCTTTGGTTGCGGTCTGGTCGTTATTGAGGTCTTCCACTGTGACGGTGAGGCGGTTGTAGCCGGGCCTGACTTTTTTCAGGCTCAATTCAAAATAGCCGATCGGCGAGGTCTCCGTGGCGGTCTGGTCGAAGCTGACGCGGACCTGGGTCTTTTGTTCCCGTTGAAAGAGTTTGGTGAGGGCTGAAAAGCTACTGCGCACCAGGTTGAAAGGCCGTTTGGGGTCTTCGGATCCGATGGTGTAGGTAATCCGGTAGCGGGTCTGTCCGAAGTGGTTACGGGAGAGATTGTAGAGTTCGTAGTAGGCATAGGCGCTTTGATTTTCCTGATAGGCCCGAGTGGTCATGGGTACGACCCAGACGTCGCCCTTGCGGAATTTTGCATCTCCACCCCGGTCAGAGATGTTCCAGCTTAGCTGGATATCGCTGATCTGGAGGACGTCCGGTCCGTAGGGTTCGACGCGGATACGGTGCCGATAGATCCCCTTTCTCTCCGCTACTGCGTCGTTGAGCTGGACGGTGAGCAGGTAATCTCCCGATGGGATGTCCAGGGAGAGGAGGTTGGGGATGAAAGCATCTTCGGGCCATTTGCGGTGCCCGATGACCCGGTATCGGAGCGGGATTTCCTCCCGGTAGATATGGGTGTAAGCCGTGTCGGTCAGCACAATCGCACAATCGGCGAGAATGGTGCTGGTGTCCCCGGATGCAATGGTGCCCATTTCGGAAGGGGCGATGGCATAATAGACTTCGAGGTGGGTCTGGCCACTATCTGCTCGAAAGTCGGCAAAGTCGTAGGAGAATTCGAGGCCCGACATCGGCCCGCCGGGGCGGTAGTATTCCGGAATATCTGCGACGGTGCGCGCTGCAATGGCCTGGGGAGCGTAATAGGCATACTGGGAAAACCGGTGCAGGCCGATTGAGCCTTCCTCTTCGGGAAAGTCCGGAATGGGCGCATAGCCGTAGAGGCCCTTGCCCAATTCGTCGGTGAAGGTAATTTCGATGCCCTCGCTGATTCGGGTGTAGATCCAGGTTTCCCAGGGGACGATGGTCATATCTCCCTGAGAGGTGACGGGCCGATAGTGGTGGGCATTCTCTGGTCGCATCTGGCTTTGCAGAAAGTTCTGGAATGCACTGGTCGCCTGTAAACTCTCATTGACTTCATCTGTTGTTCCTTCGCCCGCTGCATCGAGGAGGGCATCTTCACTGAGGAGGTTGCCGCCCTCATCTACGTACCGGATGGATGCCGGGTCGAGTACACCTACAAAAGACTGGTTGCTACGCACGGGATAGACCGGCCCGACAAAGGTTTCGTCGAGGGATTCCGGCCCGTAAAGGGCCAGAGCCAGACGTTCTTTGATCTGTGTCACAGCCGGATTCATGTCCGGATTCTGGCGGTCCGAATATGCGCGATAGTCGGGGTCGCCGTAGCGGACGTATATCTCGCCTCGGGCATCCCAGGGGATTTGGCTTCGGCTGAAGTGTGTCCGGGCATACCAGACCCGACGATAATGTTCGATGAGGCGTTCGTTGACTTCGGTGAGCAAATCGAAGTCGCGTTTGGCCCAGAATTGCTTGAGGAAGGCGGGGCGCTTTTCTTCTGGCGTCTGGTTGTAGGTCTCTATCTGCTGTTTGGAGGCGAGAAAGGAGATGTCGCAGTAATAAGCCTGTTCGGTTGCGGGCAAGGTCTGGATGTAGCGCTCGAAGGTGTCGAGGGCCTTTGTCGCTTCCCCCTTGTCGAAGAGAATCTGGGCAGCTATGGGCAGGAAACGGGAAGTTTCCAGATGGCGTTCCAGGCGTTTGAAGGTGGCTGCGTCCAGTACCATTCGGGCGTTGCGCTGGGCACCGTCTGCGTTGCGGGCCAGTTCGATATAGGCATCCCCCAGAAGGTAGGCGATTTCGGGGTTGTCGGGTTGGCGTTCGAGCGCGGCGACAAAGGCCCGGGCAGCGGCAGTGTAGTTCTCGTTCAGGCGGATGTAGGCGCGGCCCAGGGTGATGTAGGCGGGGGCGTAGCCCGGATTGAGACGGGTGGCGCGCCGGGCTGTGCTGACGGCTCTGCGAGCGTGGTAGATAGAAGTGATGCCGCCGGATGCTTTGCGATAGTGGACTTCTGCAATACCGGTTTGGGCTTCTGGAGAGGCATCGTTGAGATCGAGGGCTTCTTGATACGCCTTCATGGCCTGGTTTAGATGCCCGGCGTTGAGGTAAGTATCGCCGACAGTCAGGTAGGTTTGAATGCGGTGCGGCCCCCGGCTGACGGCCTCGTTCAAAGCGGTGATGGCTTTGTCTTGATTGCCTGCCTCGAAGTGGGCTTTGCCAAGGGCGATGAGGGAGTCGATTTGTGCCTCTTGTGCTGCAAGTGGTGCAAAGGAGGAGAAGCACAACAAGGCGATAGCGACAGATTTTTTTGTGGTATGCATCGGATGTATCCTCGGGGTTGTAAAACATGTCAATTTCCAGGACACCCGGTGAATTCCGAGCTTTTTCAAAATATAAGAGATAGTTCCGACCTTCACAAGTGCCCATTATAGAGGTCGAATATTTGGTTTCCGGTTTGAGAGGCGATAAATTATTTTTATACTGCAATTGGCAGTGCAATCTGTTCACAGTTCTCAGGAGGATTCGCGATGTCCAAAGAAGACAAACAACCGGTGCCGTTCCAGGGATTGGTGGAACAAGCAAAGCGAAAGGGGAGGCGGAGGCTGGGGGATACCAGGCGAGGGGATGCGTTTCTATCGGAGCGGACCGTGTTTCGCGACACTGCAACAGGACATATCGCCTGGCGAGTTACATGTGACCCTGCAGTGAGTGTAAACGATTATTACGACATTCCCGGGTGGAACGCGAATGGATCGGTCCTGGGGTTTTTGAGCCGGCGCACGGGTGGGGAGCGCAAGCGGTGGTTAATGGATGCAAATGGAGACAATCTCCGGCCGATGCCGACGGCGGATAAAAAGCCGATTAACACGGGCTTCTGGAGTATGCGCTATCCGGATCGATTTTACCACGCAGTGGTAGATGAGAAGGGCACGCATATTGTAGCCGAAAACCCGTTTACGGGGGAACGGGAGGCAATCGTGAGTGTGGATCGAGATCTGGGTCAGATGATGCCGCCGCATCCGTCGGAAGAGTGGTTCCTCTTTGGAGATAAGAAGGGCAACGAGGAGGCGCCTGCTGGCATATTTCCACCAGATGCGCCTTCTGTGGCATACGTAGTGGGACTGGACGGAGCGGTGCAGGAGGTGCATTTCGAACGGCGATGGCACCGATTGCGGTTTACCAAGTCAGCGGATCGGAGGCTGTTTTTTAACTTCGACGATCCGAGGACGCAGTGGACGATTTTGCCGGATGGGACGGACCGGCACGAAATTCCCTATACCGGGGGGCATCCGGACTGGCCGATGGACGGAAGTGAATTGACGTATTATGATGGAGGGCATGTATGGGGGGTATCTTATAAAGGAGAAAATCGGCGGTCGGTGATACACCTGGACAGCGGAGGGCACGGAGGGCCGTGCCTGGACGGAGAATGGTTTGTGTCCGACACGCCCCAACGGGGCCGGTATCCCGGGGCCATTATCTGTTTCCGGACTGATGGGTCCGAGGAATGCCGCGTGTTGTTCAAACACATGAGTTCGCTGTATTCACACAATGAGCGGGGGTGGCACCCGGATCACCACGCCACACATCCGCACCCCAACAGCAGCCCGGATGGGACGAAAGTGGTGTTCAACAGCGATTTTATGGGGGAATATGCGGATCTCTATATTGTGGTGAACAGGCTCCCCGATCCGCCCCAGAATTTGATGGTGAGTCCGAGGGAAGATAGGCTTTTGCTGAACTGGGAAGTGCCCCGGCGGTGTCATGAGACAAAGGGGTATCACATTTACAGGAGGGATGAGCATTCCGAGCATTATGTAAGACTGACGGAAGAACCGGTTGAAGGGATGAAATGGTCGGGACCGAGAACGCCGGGATATTACGTGGTGACGGCACAGGAGTGGAGCGGGCTGGAGAGTGAGCCTTCCAGTGAGGTGGGTGCAAATGGTGAGCGAGGGGGCAAGGTTCGGGTGGCTTTGGATACAACGGCGCCCGGTGTGCCTGAAGGGGTTCAGGTGGAGGTTGTGTCGGCCAATACGCTGGGGATACACTGGTCCGGGGTCGGGGATTCGGACCTGGACCACTACAATGTGTATTCCAGCCAGGTATCCGATTTTGCGTGCAGACAGGAGACACTGGTGGGGTCCCCTTCGAGTGCCGAGTTTGTAGATTGGGGGCTGGCGTTGAATACGGAGTATTATTACCGCATCACAGCGGTGGACCGGGTGGGCAACGAGTCGGCTCCATCGGGGGTTGTTGGAGGAAAGACACCCGCGTTTGAGCCGGTGAGGATTGAGCTGATACCCGAAGACGCCGAGGTACTGAACATGGGGCTGCAGAAGGTGGAGGTCGGACAAGCTCTGTACCCCAGGGGAGGTGGTGTGGTAACCTGGGCGTTCGAGGTGCCTCGGGACGGAGATTATGCGATCTGGGGCCGGTCTATTCGGGAGCGACCAAAGGACGAGCATGTGGGGCGGGTGCGCCCGGACATCCTGGACGTGTATTTCGATCTATGTGTGGATGATGATCTGGAGGTCCAGTGGATGGCCTGGGGATTCTGGGGCGAGTGGCACTGGTCTCCGGCGGGAAATATGCATACAGGTTCGCCAGAGGTGTTCCGGCTCACAGCCGGGACGCATACGCTGCGCTTGAAACCCGGCACACCGACTGCACAGGTTGCGGGGCTTGTGGTGACTGACGACCCAACGTGGTGGCCGGTGGAGGGGATGCAGAGCAAGGCGCGGAGGTAGAACACTTCAGGGACGTGTAATTGGGTGGATTCGATACCCAATTACACGATCCCCAATAGTAAGACTTATTTTTTCACTCACTCGGGGAATTTAAATGGCGGCTCGATCTGGAGCCAGTTGCTGCCGTTGAGTGCTTTGAGGAAAGCAATCAGGTCCTGTTTTTCTGCATCGGTGAGGTTGAGGGGGGTAATCAATTCGTCGAGGAAGGGATTGGGTGTACCGCCTTTATCGTAAAAATCGACGATTTCTTGCAGGGTTTTGATGCTGCCGTTGTGCATATAGGGGGCTGTGCGTGCGACTTCGCGCAGGGTGGGCGTTTTCATTGCGCCAAAGTGTTCAGGTTTTTTGGTTTGTGCATAACGCCCGGGATCAATGCCTTTAATGTCTTCTAAATTGCCGGTTTTTTCGTAAGTGGAAAGATCGGCGCGATCCCAGCCCATACCGATGTTGTGAAAGTCTTCGTCGGTGTAATTGAACCCCATGTGGCAGAGTGTACAGCGCGCTTTGGTGCGAAAGAGGCGCAGGCCCCGGATGGCAGATTTGGACATGGAGCCTTTGGGGCCGCCGTATTCAAACAGGTCGTAGGGCGATTCACCAGAGATGAGCGCGCGTTCGAAAGAGGCCAAGGCTTTGGCGATGCGGTCGGGCGTGATGGTGCTGTCCCCAAATGCGGCTTTGAAGTGGGTGCTGTAGCCGGAGATGGCCGATAAAGTGGCGACGACATGATCGATGGTATTGCCCATTTCTGTGGGACTCTGGATAGGGATGAGGGCCTGTTCTTCGAGGGAAGCAGCCCTGCCATCGTAAAAGTAAGTCGTGCCATAGGCCCGGTTGATTAAGGTGGGCGCATTGCGTTTGGGGGTCTGACCGTCAATACCTGTGGGCAAAACGCGGCCATCGGTAAAAGCGCGGTAGGGCTGGTGGCAAGAGCCACAGGCAATGCTGCCATCTCTGGAGAGCCGCTTGTCGAAAAAGAGGAGTTTGCCCAGGGCTATTTTGGTTTGGGTGAGGGGATTGTCTTTGGGAATGCTGTTGAGATAGCGGATTTCGTCATGGCCCAATGGCACGCGGGGGATGTCGCCGGTATATGCGGTTATCGGTAGGGCGATCAGGAGGACGCAGAGAAATGTGAGGCGGGTTGCCATGGCGGTCTCTAGGAGATAAGGTAAGACGTAAGTAAGGAGTGGTGGCGTTAACGCGCACAGCGAAAGCCAAAGTAGGCCATGCTGCCGTTGTCCTGGGCTGAAGGTTCGTCCCCGTAGCGGCGGGCACAACGCAGGGAGTGAGGGGAGGATTGCCATTGCCCGCCCCGTCGCGTGTGTTGATAATCAAAGCCCTTGTCCGGCCCTTTGGGGTTATCGGAGGGGGCGTTTTTGTAGTAGTTTGGATCGTACCAATCGGCACACCACTCCCACACATTGCCAGCCATGTCGTAGAGGCCGTAGGCGTTGGGGGGGTGGGATTTGACGGGTCGCGTGGGATAAGGCGTTTTGAAGATGCGTCCGTAATTGGCCTTTTGTTCGTCGGGCGGGTCATCGCCCCAGGGATATTTGGCCTGGGTGCGACCCGCACGGCAGGCGTATTCCCACTCGGCTTCGGTGGGCAAGCGCGCGTCCAGCCAGCGGCAATAAGCCTCGGCGTCGTAATCGGTGATATTGACAACGGGGTGGGTGCCGAATTCAGACATCCAGAACCAGTCTTCGCGCCAGTATTCGGGCGAGGGATGGGCCGTGGTTCTGGTGAAGGCAAAGTATTCGGCGTTGGTGACTTCGTGGTTTAAGAGTTCGAAATCGGCCACAGTGACCAGATGGATGGGTTTTTCGTTTTCAAAAGCGCCGCCCATCAGAAAGGTTCCGCCCTGGATGGATACAAAACCGAGTTCGTCGGGTTGGGGCGGCATAGATGGACGCCAGGGTGTTGATGGGTTGATGATAACCCAGCCTTTACCGGATGCCTTCAGACTGTCGGCGATGGTATCGAGCAAGGTGCGGATCGCAGTTTTGTCGGGTGCTTCAGGCAAAAGATCGAGATAGGTTTTGAGGTGACGGTAAGCATTGGCGTTGTGCTTTTGACTGTGATAGAGGCGGCCCAAGATCAAATGTGTGGGCGCGTGTTTGGGGTCAATTTTGAGGATTTTGAGGAACTGCTGTTCGGCATAATGGACCTCGCCGTCTTCCAGCGACATGCGGGCCAGTTCGTAGCGCGCGGGGATCTCGGCGGGATCGCCTTGCGCGTTGGCAGAGGCAACGAATCCCAGCAGAAAGACAAAGGTGAAATACAGACGGGTGTGCATGGGGATATCCGTAAAGAATACAGTGAATGGATGCTGAAAGTTAAGGGGGGCGGCGAGCGTTGTCAAGCGTGTGAAAGGGGTAAAAAAATACTTGACATTGGGAGAAAATGGAATGCATATTACTTGTGATATAAGTTTAAATGTGCATTTGTGTCAGAGTTTTAGTATAAATAATTAATAGTAAATGGTTTATCACCTTTATTAGTTTGGAGTTAGAACCGTCTAAAACCAATGGGAGAGCGTGGTATAGATGGTTTTTTTGTACGAGGGTATCAAAATTATAAATTGAAATTTAATTTATTATAAGATAAATCGAATTTTTTTTGCCAGTATAAAAATAAGTTTTGTAAATGAATTTGAGTCGGAAAAAGGAGGAGTATTTGAATTGAGTGCGATACCGTGTTGTATTCCTCACCATAAAAAAAGTAAAAAGGAGGGCCAGCTTATGCGGATGTTGAGAACGATGTTTAGAACACTATGCCTCACTGGGGCGGTTTTGATCTCGGTTTCCACGGTTGGAGCCTTAGAAAAAGGCCAGTCGGGGATCGGGTTTTTCGGGAGTGCAAACGTACCTTTGTTCAAATTTGGCGAGTGGTACTCTGCCTCTCCCAAATTGGGACTTAGCTACAACTATATAGCCTCGTCGAGAGTTGTCGCCGAGATTGAGTATCACTATTCTTCGATGCTGGGCGGCGATCTGGATACACGAGAGTTCACCTGGCCGATTGACAGCCAGAATTACCGCAGTCCAAATGTCGATCAAGGTGTGACGTTCAACAGCCTGGTCGCCAGTGGCATGCTCCATTTCAAGGACCTGAGCAAAGGCACATCGCCTTATATAATGGGCGGCGTCGGGTTTTTCGGATTTTCGAACAAGGTGTCGGGGTTGGTTTTTCCCGGGCAGTCGGGAACGTCCCTGGATACCAGCGTTCTAAATCCCGCCTTCAACGACAAGGTGGCGGCACTGACGTTCTCATTTGGAGGTGGGATCAGCATCGTGGGGTCCGAGCAATTTGTGATCGATCTCCGCTTGCGGTATAATGTGATTATGGGCGAACTCCGTCCCCTGGAGGATTGGGGGCTTGAAAAAGTCTTCCCAATGCAGGCGATAGATCTGGTGGGCGGGGTGAAGTACTACTGGTAATCCTCACTAAGGAGGTTTTTCGATGTACAGAAAAAGTCTGGGTTTTGTGCTTGTTGTGGTTTTTGCCCTCGGTTTTGTCAGCCTGGCCGAGGCGGCAACAACGGGAAAAATTACTGGTCGTATTGTCGATAAGGCTGGAGAGGCTCTGCCGGGTGCCAATGTGTTGGTGGAGGGGACGACCCGTGGGGCAACCACCGATGGGGAGGGGTATTATTTTGTCCTGTCCGTCGATCCGGGGACCTACACGGTGAAGGCGTCGATGGTTGGATACACGGGTGCAACCAAGTCCGATGTGCGGGTTGCGTCAGATCTGACGACGACTGTGAATTTCTCGCTCAATGAAGCAACTCTGGAACTGGGTGAGTTGACCGTGATTGCAGAGCGGCCTCCGGTAGAGGCAGATGTGACGGGAAGCCGTTATGTGGTGACAGCCGAGGATATTGCGGTGCTGCCCATTGTCCGCGATCTGGATTCTTTTATTGAACTGGAGGCGGGTGTCAATACCGATGGCACAAATCGGATCCGCAATGCCTTTCTGGGCGGTAATGGCGGCGAATTGGCCGAGTATGTGGTAGATGGTGTGCGCCTGACGCACTCGGACGGGCGGCGTGGAACAGGCAACCGTGGAGGTACGCAGAACTGGAGCGGCGATGTCAATACGTCGGCGATTTCAGAGATCACGGTGTTGGCCGGCGGGTTGAATGCCGAATACGGCAATACCGGTTCCATCCAGATTGTAACCAAAGATGGCGGTCGGGACTACCACGGGCAGTTTCACTATCGGTACTCGCCAGCGCAACAGAAGCACTGGGGCAACAATGCTTACGAGAGCTTCGTGCATCAGGGGCGAGTGAAGTATGGCGATTCTGAGTGGGCCAATGAAACAGCCAATGGTCGGAAGGTGCATCAGCGGCCTTCGAGCGATTATACCGATGTGCAAGGGCATTTTTTAGAGGCATCTCTTTCGGGACCTATTAACCGGGATCTGTCGTTCTTTGCCACCACAAAGCACGATCTCCAGGCGAGGGACTTGCCCCGTCCGACTGAGCGCGAGCCTTTTAACGCCGATGTGAGCTATAAAGTGACCTATAGTGCCACACCCGATATCAAGCTCCGTGTGGGTGGGCTGTATTCCAGCCGCCAAGGTCGTTATAGAGACAGTTTCAATTCCAGGGCGATTTTCCTGGAAGAACGCGGACTCCTCGGTGGAGAGTGGCAGGTGACGGACAACATGTTCTACGTGTCCAGCATCCACACCCTATCGGCAAAGACGTTCTACGAGGTGCGGCTGTCGTATATTGCCAGCAGGCAGGACACGATTGACATTCCAAGTGTGACAATAAATCCATCCCTGGACAATGAAGGGTGGTTTTATACCGATCCCGGGCAGCAACGAGATCTGCATGCTGGACAGCAGAACAAGCTGGCAATCCGGTTTGATCTGGCCAGCCAGATGACCCGCACGCACTTTTTGAAGGGCGGGTTCACATTTTATCGCTACGACAACTGGAAGACCGAGACGTACGAAAATGTGGATGGGCGCACCCGGTGGTTGAGATACTGGGGCAAGCGCTATGAGCCAGGCGTGGGGATCACGCCCACCGAACTCCACGCTTATGTGCAGGACAAGATGGAGTTTGAGGGGCTGATCATCAATGCGGGCTTCCGCTACGAGCGGTATAACGGCGGTGAGACACTGCTTTATCCCTACCAGGGAACGCCAATGGCTTACAATTACACGCGTTTCCGAGAGCATGCACAGTACGGGGATATGCAGCCAATGAACTGGTTCATGCCCCGGATAGGTATTTCGCACCCGATTACGGCCAAGTCGAAGATTCACTTCTTCTACGGAAAATTCCACACCCGTCCAGACTTCCAGCGGTTGTACCAGCAAAACTGGCAATCCACAGGTCCGCACTCGATTGACCGCAATAACGACGGGGTCATCAGTCCGCAAGAAGAGAACAATGCGCTGGATCGGAATGACTCGTTTGGCGCGGCCTTTGTGATCGATGAGTTCTACTCTTTGCAGCATTCGCAGGTCTCTACGGCTTTTGAACTGGGCACGGAGTGGAATTTCATCAGCGATTATTCCTTCCAGGGTACTGCTTATTATCGCATCACCAATGGGTTTTTAAGTGTGAACGGTGCGGTATTCCGCGATCCGCAGCAGGGCGGCAAAGCCAAGACCCGTTCACAGGGTCCGAGAGGCCACACCACGACCCGCGGCATCGAACTGGCATTAAAGAAGGGATTGAAGCACAACTTCTCGTTCAAAGCCGCGCTCAATTTCGGCTGGGGTGAACGCCTGACCATTGGCGGTACCAAGCGGGGCAATATGGGCGCCAGCATCTATCCGGATGCGTCCTATATTGCCGATCCCAACCGATACTGGGTACAGCATACGATTGACCCGAATACGGGCGCAGAGATCCCCGCCCCGCCGACCGGTGCCAAGCTGGAAGAATTGAAGGCAAAAGCACAGGCTGTGGTTGATCAAGGGTTGAACAGCGAATTCGGCGTGGGTGCGATGTATGCGACCAACGATGGGAAATTTTATCCTTTGTGGGAGCAGAGCGGGTTGTCCAGTGAGGAACGGGCAGCACTGCGAGGGCTTTACGCCTTTTCGACGACGGGCTGGAGTGTGGAAGGTGGTCGCAGCGATGCCACGCGGACAAATGGGAGCCTGGTGCTGGTTTACGCCAGCCCGCCCGATTTTGGTCCCGGCGAGATGTTCTGGGGCAGCAAGTTGTTTGGGGATGTCCGGGTGAATATGATCTACCGGATCTTCACGGGTCGGATCTTCGATTTCCAGGATCCGAAAACCAGTCTGAACCTGAAGAAAGAAGGCCCCACGATCTCGACGGTAGATTTCAGCTTCCAAAAAGGGTTTAACATCAAGGGCATCCGCCCGCTGCTTTATTTGGAGATCGAAAATTTGTTCAACTTCAAAGGCTCGCCATCCACGAGCTCAGACTACGTGCGGTGGGGATTGCTTGAAGCGCAACCCACTGATCCGTTGTTCGTGCAGTTCGGCGGCGATGCAAGTGAGTTGAGCAGATTTACGAGGACCGATCCGCGCCTGGTATTTGCAGGGTTGCGGTTGACCTGGTAAGCAGGTACAGTGCTGCGGTGTGGGTGCATTGCCCACACCGCGGATTCAACTTAGATAGAGGATATGACATGAAAATGTATGCGAAATTTTCTCGCACGGCCGGGGCAATCCTTGTGGGAATCTTTGTGATGTCGCTGGCCTGCGAGGTAGCCGCTCAGAATATTCCTCGGCTACCGTGGCGCAACCTGCGACGCAGCAAGCTCTGGACGGGGCTGATGAACACAGGCATGCACGGTCCGGATCGAGATGGGAGCCGGCGCGCCAGCATGGAGGGCGTGGCCTACCCGGGTCGCAACCGCTTGCCGGGCAGTTTGTGGGATAGACGCGGATGGCCAGGGTCCAATCAGTGGGTGCAAAACTATTTGCTGAGAACGGCCACAGCGCGGAGCCTGGGGACATTTATTATTACCAGGCCCGATCCTTCAGAATACACTCCCTCGCGCGGGAAAGAACTCGTGGTATCGTTTACGAGCTTGACCACCAGCCCGGATATCACGCCGATGGAGTATCCAGTGAGTACGGAAATTGAAGGGCAATTGGGCGTGGGGATGGACCCACAGCACCCGCTCAAGGGGATTCCGATAGGGGAAGCCAAGAACTGGTATCCGGGACAGCCGCATCCTGGCTCGGAAAATATCGTGGAGATCCTCAATTGGGATTTCCACACGTATATGAAGCCAGAGCACAAGCGGTTTGGAGAACTGGTGGCGATTGCCAAGTGGACGACGGAGGCTGGGATCCAGGGCACGAAGAAGATCTATCAGTGGACGTTTCGGGACTGGGACGACTTCATCATTGTGGAGAATGTGTTTGAGAACACGGGAGACACTGATGGCGATGGCGTTGCCGACTTGAACGGGGGTGCTGGGCTAAATCTCAAGGATGTTTACTTCGCGTTTTACAACTATTTCTGGCCCACAGAAGGTGGCACGGCCAACCGCGACCGCGTAGATAGAGCGCGGGGCTATTACTACTGGCTGTTGCGTCGATCTGAAACGGAAAACTACAATGTGATCCAGGACGATGTGTATCGCTACACCGAGGCGGTCAATTATGGAACGGCCGACCCGAATCACGCGGATGTGGCGGACGCAGTGGGCATGAAGATGAGCTATGCGTTTGACTGGGATTCTCCGCTGACCGCGCACGACGATGCTGGCGACCCTCACCAGCCAGAAAACCAGTGTTGCTGGGGTAGGTTGAATTTCCAGGAGCGCGGAGAACTTCTGGCCGGGCAGTACGTGGGGGCAATCCCGATTGACTATACGCCGCCTTTTGTGAACGATGACTACGCAAATTACATAGCTCCAAAGGTGGCAGAGCAACCCTTTGCCGCGCCGTGGTTCACCCACAAGGAAGAACCGGACATCAACCGGCACAGCACCGACGAGATCGGTATTGCGCTGGTGTCTGTGGCTAAGCCGGGCGAGCGGGTGAGTACGTACAATATCGCCGGACGCACGGGCTGGCCGGACAATCCGACTGCGCCGCTGCCGGTGCAGGACAACCCCACGCGACGGGGCGAGACCCCCGAGCAACCCATGTCGCCCAACTGGCATGCGTTTTCTCACACTTATGGTCCCTACGATATGCAAAGAGGAGACCGCGTGAAGATCGTAATGGCTTTTACAGCGGCGATGCCGGTAGAGGAAAATATGTGGGGCTGGCAGCGGAATACCCCGCAGAATCAGGCCGATTTGCACACGGACAAGGCCATGCGGAATTTGATGAAGCACGCACAACACGCTCAGGCGATGTACGAACTGGGTGGCGATGTGCCGCTTCCACCGCCGGATCTTCACACCTGGATTGAGAACACACCGGCAGCTACGGCCAAAATTAGCTGGCAGAGTATCGACGATCTGGAAGATCCCGATTACGCGGGTACTGCCGAGGCGAAGGATATTGCTGGTTATCGGGTTTACCGCAGCGATTTTTACTTCGACAACTGGCAACTCCTGAAGGAGGTCAAGGTTGGAGATGCGGCCCACAAAGAGGGTGATCGGTATTCTTACACCGATGATACATCTCTGGCTGGATTTGCCTATTACTATGCGGTGACGGCCTACGAAACCGGTCACAGCACCTGGACCAGCCACGACGGCACCAGGACGCTGTCCGCTTTGCCGCCGGCTGTCCAGCAGTCAGTGCAGAGCGGGTTGGAGAGCGGATTGGCTTCTCCCGAGCAGTTCTTCCGGTATTCATGGATACCCACGAGTCCTGCAGTGGCCGCTTATGCAGAGGCCAACCGCCTGGAAGCGAAGGTGTCGGTGGTGCCCAATCCCTTTTTGGCCGATGGTTCTCACGCTTATGAGGGGTCGGATAAAATTCGGTTCGTGAATTTGCCGTCCAAGTGCAATGTGAAGATTTTCTCGGTTTCTGGAGATTTGATGTCGGAGTTTGACCACGATAATCCGACGGTTGGAGAAGCGGAATATATCCAGCTCACCAAGGCGGTGACGGGGCAGGTTCCTGCCGGGGTTTATTTCTTTGTGGTAAAATCCCTGACGCCAGAAAGCAATGGAAAGATTCAGCGCGGGACATTTGTGGTGGTCGGGGGATCTGTCAGGTAACCGGCGGGCGGTAGGTAGTCTCTGCCTATCGCCCCTCTGAATAAGGAGTGCAAGTATGTATAAAAAAGTTTTAGTCATCTGCATGCTCGCCATGACACTGATGGCCGTTCCAGCAGATGCAGGTGGGCTTATCAAGCGGCCGGACTTGACAATCTTCTCGCCTCTTGCGGTGGCGCAAAGCCCTCGAGCCGTGGCAATGGGGAGTGCTTATGCAACTATCGCAGACGATGTCAATGCCGTGTGGTGGAATCCCGCCGGGATGACAGGCGTGGAGAAAGTGGAAGTGTCGCTGAGCCATTCGATGTGGTTCGTAAATTCTAAATTCAACACCGGGGCTATAGCTTATACAAGCGGTGTGCATACCATTGGGGTCAGCATCCTGACCTGGAAACCAGAGGATGTGGAAGAGACCACGATTTTACAGCCGGGAGGCACGGGGCGAATCCTTAGCCTTGGCACATCGGCCTTTAGTCTCATTTATAGCCGCAAGTTCACGGACAAGCTATCCTTTGGCGTGCGACTTATGTTGGCCCGCGAGGATCTGGACCTGACCAACCACACGACTTTCAATGTGGATTTCGGCACCAAGTTCTACACCGGGCTTGGCAGCCTGAGGCTATCAATGGCATTGCGGAACTTCGGAAAGGACACAGAGGTGTTGCGGCGGCAGTTCCAGCAACCCCTGTCGTTCAATCTGGGAACCGCTGCCGAGGTCTATGGGCAGCAAGGCGATCCGTTTTATATCACTGGGGCGTTTGAGATGAACTTCCTGATCAACTGGGAAGAGCGCTACCATGTGGGCGGTGAGGCCTGGCTGGGCAATATGCTGGCGTTGCGGGCGGGGTATATGTTCCGCTACGATTCCTTTGGGGTTACAGCAGGTGCAGGCGTGAAGTTGCCCCTGGTCGGGACAAAGATCACGGCGGATGTGGCCTGGCAGCAGTCCAAATACGATCTGAATACACCCTTGCGGTTTGGGGTGGGCTTTGCATTTTAGCCCGTTGTGTTGAGGCATGTAAAAAGGCGACCGAATTTTTCGGTCGCCTTTTTTTGATTTTGCCATCTCTCTATTTTTTGTATCTGAACTGGATTTCTTTGGCGGCTTTTTGTCCGTTGTTGAGGTCTTCGATTGTGATGGTGAGGCGGTTGTAACCGGCTTTGACTTTTTTCAGGCTAAGTTCAAAATACCCGGCGATAGATTGTTCGTTGCCGGTCTGGTCGAAGCTGACTTTGACCTGTGTTTTGTCCTTTCGCTGAAACATCTTGGCAAAGGCACCAACGCTGCTGCGGACCAGATTGAAGGGGCGTATCGGATCTTCCACGGCAATGGTATAGGTGACGCGGTAGCGGGTTTGCCCAAATTCGTTTCGGGTGAGGTTGTAGAGTTCGTAATAGGCATACGCGCTCTGGTCTTTCTGGTAGGCGCGGGATATCATGGGTACGACCCACACGTCGCCTTTGCGAAATTTTTCGTCACCCGGGTTTTCTGAGATATTCCAGCTTAGCTGTATATCGCTGAGTTGCAAGGCGTTGGACTCGTAAGGTTCAACATGTACTTGATGGCGATAAATACCCTTGCGTTCGGCGGCGCGATCGTTGACCTGTACTGTGAGCAGGTAGTTACCGGGGGGTACGTCTATCGGGATGAGGGTGGGGATGAAGGAGCCTTCGGGCCACATGCGGTGACCGATAGACCGGTAAAAGATGGCGTCTTGCGCGCGGTAAACGTTGGTGTAGGAGGTATCGGCCAGGATGACGGCACAATCGGCGATAATTGTGGAGGTGTCGCCCGAAGCAAAGGTGCCCATTTCTACGGGATCGATGCCGTAGTAGATCTCCAGGCGGGTGGTGCCATCTGACCCGCGAAAGTCTGCAAAGTCATAGTGGAAGCCAAGCCCTGACATGGGGCCGCCGGGCGTGTAAAAGTCGGGGACTTCGCTGACCGTGCGGTTGGCGATGGCCTCGGGGGCGTAATACGCGAGGAGGGAATACCGGTGAAGACCAATGGTGGTTTCTTCGTGGGGAAAGTCGGGAAGTGGCGCGTAGTTGTAAACGCCGTTGCCCAACTCGTTGGTGAAGGTGATTTCGATGCCTTCTCCGATGTGGGTATAGACCCAGGTTTCCCAGGGCACAATGGTCATGTCGCCTCGGGAGGTGACGGGCAGGAAGTGGTGCTGGTTTTCTGGGCGCATCTGCCGCCGCTGGTATTCGTCGAGGGCCAATTGCCCAATTTCTCCGACCTCACCACTTGCGTCTCCATCTGCACCAAGGGCTTCTATGAGGACGAAGTCGTTTCGATCGCCTTCAATTGTGCCGGGAGGGACGAGAATATTGCCGCCTTCATCAGTGCGTGCGAGGGCTGCGGGATCGAGTTCGCCCACAAAAGACTGGTTGGAACGGATGGGATAGACCGGTCCGGTAAAAACTTCGTCCATCGCTTCGGGACCATAGAGGGCCAGGGCGAGACGTTCTTTGACCTGTTCTACGGCGGGCGTGATTTCGGGATTGGCCCTGCCAGAACGCGCGCGGTAGTCGGGGTCGCCGTAGCGGATATAGATGTCTCCCCGCGCATCCCATGGCGTTTTGGCTTCGGCGAAGTGGTTTCGCGCATACCACACCCTGCGATAGTGCTCGATAAGGCGTTCGTTGACTTCGGTGAGCAAATCGAAATCGCGCTTTGCCCAGAATTGTTCGAGGAAGGCGGGGCGCTCGGCTTCGGGGGTTGCTTCGTAGGTTTTGATTTCTTTTTTCGTTCCCACTCTGGCGATGTCGTCGTAATAGGCCCGTTCTGCTTCGGGCTGGGTGGCGATGAATTGTGTAAAGATGTTGAGGGCCTTTTCCGGCTCTCCCTTATCGAAGAGGATCTGCGCGATAATGGGGAGAAAACGAGCACTTTCGAGATGGTATTCGAGGTTTTTGAGGATGGATTCGTTCAGGATCATCTGGCTGTCGCGCTGACGGCCTTCGGCGTTGCGGCGCAGTTCAATGTAGGAAGTACCCAGGAGGTAGGCGATTTCGGGATTGTCGGGCTGGTATGCCAATGCCTGTGCAAAAGCTCGCGAGGCAGCGGTGTGGTTCTCATTCAGGCGGATATAAGCGCGACCGAGGAGGACGTAGGCGGGGGCGTAGGTGGGGTCGAGCCGGGTGGCGCGCCGGGCCGCGCTGATGGCTTTGCGGGCATGGTAAACAGCCATGATCCCGCCAGAGGCTTTTTTGTAGCGGATTTCTGCAATGCCGGTCTGGGCTTCTGGCGAGGCGTCATTGAGGTTGAGGGCTTCTTTGAATGCCTTCATCGCATGGTCCAGATACCCCACGTCGATGTATATGCGGGCGACGGCGAGGTAGGTCTGAATGCGGTCGGGATTTTGTTTGATGGCCGCTGTGAGTGCTTTGATGGCCTGGTCTTTTTTATTGGCTTCAAAAGCAGCCTGCCCCTGGACAATGAGAGAGTCAATCTGGGCTTCCTGAGCGGGAAGCGGTGCAGAGAGGAAAAAACAGAGCAGGGTGGGTGCAACACATTTGAGGGCTGTATTCATCAAGGAGCCTTTCACAAAAAATACTAAAGTTTTGAGAATAAAAAGTATTAAAAATATAGGCCATTGGCTTGTCTCACACAAGGCCCAGCTCGCTATATTTGGCTTGAATTTCGGGCTGAGAGGCAATAAACTTATGAAAAGGATCGGCCCATTCAGATATGGATCGTCTGATTCGAGCGATTTCTGCTTTACCTGAGGGAGAATGCCATGCAATTTACCGATGCACAAATGAGACAGTACGAGGAGGAGGGGGCGGTTACGATTGACAGTCCCTTTACGGCTGAGGAGTTGGATCGGGTCGAGGCGGCATGGGATCGGTTGAAGGCGAGTGGGCGTGCGCCTTATGAAGATCCGGATTATGTCGATGTCGTCCAGCATCCCTATTTTGAGGAGGTGGCTAAGAAGGTGTTGCGGGCTGATTCTGTGCATCTGTGGTGGGGGCTGGCACCCCACGAGCGCGCGCCGAGTAGCGCACCTTTTGCGAGTGTTCGCGAGCAATGGGCGCGCGGATGCCACGTCGATATCCAGGCGACCTGGGATGATTTTCAAGCGACGCCCCGCCGGATGCGCGCTGAGTTGTGGTTCTGGCTCAACGATGTGCCCGAGCATCGGGGGGCGATGCGCATTCTGCCGGGCAGTCATCGTCCGATTATGGAACACTGGAGCCGGGTTTTGACGCCAGAGCACAAGGCGATGCTGCCCCGCGTCCACGGGTTGCGTCCTGAGCCGTCGGATACTGCGTCGGCTTATCCCGAGTATGTGCCCGAACTGGTGGATACGCCCTGGCTGGAGCAGGAGCCGGTTGCGGCTGTTGCGCGTCGAGGACAGATTCTGATTTTGTGTAGTGCGGGATTGCATTCTGCATGGCAGAATGAGGATACGGCGCCCCGCAAGGCGATGGGAACGTCGTGGATCGCTACGGGTGTGTCCTGCGGATTGCCGAAGAATCAGCGCGATGGGGTGATGGCGTTTTTCCCGAGACTGCGAGAGAAGTTGCGTCCTGAGCGCGCTCATATTGTGCCCGAGAATTTTGACTGGTTGTTCGAGAGTAACTATGAGCCGAAATGGCCTGAGACGTTCTTGGAAAAATAAAAAAGTCCGTCATATAGATCGTCTGGCGGGTTTTGGGGCCATTTAGAATAGAGGAAGATCGATGCGTGTAGTGATCCGGGGGACTTTTCTCTTTCTGGCAATGATATGTGGATGCGCGGAGGATGCGACACTGCCAGTAACTTCCAAAACAGTATATACGGGTGCAAAGGCGTGTGCAACGTGTCATCTGGAGGCTTATGAAGAATGGCATAGGTCGTTGCATCGGCGGTCAATGCAGGTGCCTTCGGTTGAGACTGTGCGGGGGGATTTTAGGCAGAACAATACATATACTTATGGGGGAATGACTTCTCGTATGTTTATGCGGGATGGGACCTATTTTATGGAGACGGATGGCGCGAACGGGAAACGGGAGGTCTATCCCGTCGAATACGCGATCGGAGACCGGGATACGCAGTGGTATTTGACCACGCTCGAGGGTGGGCGCCTTCAGGTGTTGCCGGTCTATTGGGATGTTCGGGAACAGGCGTGGTTCGATCCAGTGGAAGGGTTGTTTGACCATCCGCAGGGCTTTGCGCCGGGCGATGTCAATTATTGGACGAATTTTGGGCGGAACTGGAATTTTCAGTGTCACGACTGTCACGCCAGCCAGATTGTAAAAAATTACGATCCAGAGACGGGGACCTATGCGACGCGCTGGACAGATTTGAGTATTAATTGCGAAACATGCCACGGACCTGGAGGCCAACATGTGGCATTCTGGAAAGCGTTGCCAGACCAGGTGCCAGCGCGGGATACGACACTGGTAAATTTGAGATTTTTGAGTTCGGAACAGTCAGTAGAAGTCTGCGCGCAGTGCCACGCGCACAAGCGGATTATCAAGGAGGGCTATCAGCCGGGCGATCCGTTTTACGACTTTTATGAAATGGAAGTGCTGGACAGCGAAAAGTTCTGGGCAGATGGGCGCTACCGCGCGTTGAACTACAACACTCTGGCTTTTTTGATGAGTTCGTGTTATACGGTGGGGCATCTGACGTGCGCGGGTTGCCACGATTCTCACCATCTGGGTCCTGTACGTGGGGAAGGCGAGACCCGCGCTGCAACCTATGACCGGGTGTGCTTGAACTGTCACAGGATAGATGTGGGAGAGCCTGTTGAAAGGCATAGCAATCACAAGACGGTCGGGTGTGTGGATTGCCATATGCCACCTGTAGAAGAAGTGAAGCGCATTGGGATATACGACCACCGCATCCTGTCGCCAGTACCGGAAAATACGGTTCGGTTTGGCATTCCAAATGCGTGTAACGGGTGCCATAGCGATCAAACCCCCAACTGGGCGGCAAGCTGGGTAAAGACGTGGTGGGGTTCACAGGAAGATGAAGTGGCTCAGGCCGAAGCAATTGTTCTGGGACGAGTGGGGGACCCAAAGGCTCTGGATGGTTTGATCGCGCTATCGAAAGACCAGAGCATGGTGTTGCGGGCTTCGGCAGCCGTATTACTGGGCAGGCAGGCAGATGATAGGGCTGAAAAGGCTTTGATAGATGCTCTGGACGATCCACATCCGATGGTACGCACCCGGGCCATAGAGGGATTGATGGTTCAGGGAAGAGATGCGGGTATTGAGGCTGTGATTGAGCGGTTGGATGATCCTTCGCGATTGGTGCGTATAAGGGCGGCTTCGATGCTGGAGGGTGTGAATCTTTCGCGCGATAGGGATAAGCTATCGGAAGCTCTGGCGGAATATCGGACAATGGTGGCAGACCTTCTCGCCGACGATCCAGAGGCACAGGTGCAGGTGGGCATTGATGCATTGCAACAGGGTGATGATCGGTCTGGGGAGATTGCGTTCCGGCAGGCTCTGAAGATCTGGCCCGAGATGGCAGATGCTTATGCTGGGCTTGGTAGCGTGTTTATCAGAAACAAGCAATTCTCGGAGGCGATAAAAATGTGGCGGGAAGCAGCGGCAAGGGATTCGATCCTGGTCGCGCCTTTGCACCGAGCGTGCGAGTTGTGGGAGGCAGATATTGTGAATGGGTTCAGAACTCGACCCGGCACAGCCCGGGATTATACCGATCTGGGAGATACATATACTATTCGGGATTCTCTGGATGCGGCAATTTATTGGTACCGAAAAGCCATTGAATCGGATCCCAATTATGCTGTACCTTATCACAATCTGGCATTGGTCTATGCAGAGGCAGGTCGGGGAGAGGACGCGGTGGCGGCGTTGGAAGGGTACCGGCAAATCGCGAGAGATGCGAATGCTGTGCGAGAGTTGGAAGTGTTGATACAGGAAAGAAAGCAGAGACCGGATGGATAGAGGCAGTGGGGAAGTAGAAAGGAGGATAGTGTGATGATCTTGAGATGGATTTTGTGTGCGATGGGGATGCTGGTGGTGGGGCTGGAGGTCTATGCTGCGGATCAGGTGATATTGAAGTTGCAGTATCCCGAAGGGCGAGTAGTGCGCTATAAAAACAAGTATCGCCTGGAGTTTTTTAGCGATAAGGCCGAGATAATTCTGAGAGAGGGCACGTTTGGAGTGCAAGGTTATGGGGAATGGCGAAGCCGAGAGATGGTGGTCGAAGGGGGCGATAGCGCGAAAGTGATGGCTAAAGTAGATAAGGGCGGCAGTCAGGCCACGTTGTCGGGTGAGCGGTTGACCTATGAGCAATTCCCCTATACTCTGGATTTGTTGAATGATCTTTCGTTTGTCTGGAGGATTGCGCCTGGGGGACAGGTGGTCGAGTTTGATCCCGATTTTTCGGCTTTTAAGGCCGAGCGCAAGGATATGATTACGGATCTGCGCCAGGTCTGGATGCCCAGTCTCGCGCCTGTGCTGCCCGATCAGCCGGTATCGGTTGGGGATACATGGGAGGGCGAACAGCGCATTGAAGTGCCGTTTTACGATTTCGATGCGGGGTTTGATCCATCGCTCGTGCAGTTTACCAGTACCTATAAGCTGAAGAAGGTCAAAGATCAAAAGGGATACCGGGTCGTGGAGATAGAAGAGGAACGCGAGGTGCATTACCGAATTTGGTTGCACATTGAAGTGGTTTCACTGGTGATTGATGGCACGGGGTCGGGGAATGCCGATTGGGAGATCGATATCGACCGCGGGCTTGTGCTTTCCCACAATATGAAGATCGGTTTGGGCTGGCCGCAGGTGCGATTGGCCGGCACGCCAAAGCCGGTTGAGGATATCAAAGCACAGATTGATTTGATTTTCAGCCGAAAACTGGACAAGCTGGAGAAAGAGTAATGAGCCTGGCTTTTGAGACACCTGTTGCAATTCAGTCTGCTGGGCGGGGTGTTACCGCCCGTGCTGTGTTGCTGGGTCTGGTGCTGGTTTGTGCCGAAGTCGCGGTGATTACATTTTCCGAGCCAGTGGCGCGGTCGTCGTCTATGAACGTGAGCCACTTTCCCGTGGGCTTTTTCATGTGGTTTGTGGCTGTGATTTTGGGGTTGAACCCGCTTTTGAAATGGATTTATCCGGGGTATATGCTCTCGCGTGCAGAACTTTTGACTGTTACTGCAATGGGATTGATTGGGGCGCATATACCCGGTAGCGGTCTTTTGGGATTTTTTCTGGGGGTGCTGGCAGCGCCTTATTATTTTGCCTCGCCAGAGAATCAATGGGAAGCCCTGTTGCATCCGAGCATCTCCTCGTGGTTGGCACCTTTGAATGAGCGCGGCGCAATGCAGGGTTTTTTTGAGGGACTACCCTCAGGCTCAGTGCCGTGGTCGGTCTGGATTATGCCGTTGTTCTGGTGGATGTGTCTGATTGGGGTGCTGACTTTTGTGCTGCTGTGTATGGCAGTGATGGTGAGGAAGCAATGGGTGGAAAACGAGCGTCTGGTTTATCCCCTGATTTCACCGGTGTCCGATCTAATTGACGATGACGGTGCCGAGGGGATATGGTCTGGTCTGATGCACAACAAGCTGTTTTGGATCGGGTTTGTTGTGGGATTTGGGCTTTTGGCCTGGAATTTTGTGTGGTATTTCTGGGATGCTTGGCCCCGCATCAACTATTTTGGGCGCAAAGATCTGGTATTTATTGATGGGTTTCCCGCGATGACCAATCGCGTCAATTTGTACATTATCGGGTTTGGTTATTTTGCCAATCTGGATGTGTTGTTTAGTCTCTGGTTTTTTTATCTTGTTTACTGGATACAGAATGGGATTTTCAATCGCATTGGTCTGGATTTGGGTCCGGGGACGGGTGCGGCGAGTGCATGGGAAAATCTGGGGGCGTTGTTCGCGCTGGTCTGGTGGGCATTGTGGACGGCGCGGCAGCATCTGCGGGATGTGGTGAGAAAAGCGATCAATACAAAGTGCGGGGTGGATGATTCGGGTGAACTGGTGTCTTATCGCACAGCCGTATTGGGTCTGATCCTGGGATCGGGATTTTGTCTGTTGTGGTTGTGTATGGCCGGGATAGAGTGGTATATCGGCGTTCTATTTTTGCTCGCTCTGTACGGGGTGTGTTTGGGGCTGGCAAAGGTGGTGTGCGAGAGTGGTTTGCTCTATCTGGCCTGGGGGGTAAGTCCACAGATATTGGTGACCAATCTTTTGGGATCGGCATCTATGGCGGGAGGGACGATTACAACGCTGGCATTTACAGAGGGGCTGTTTTTTCACGGTAAGGGCCTGTTTATGTCGTCTCTGGCCAATAGCGCGAAGATGGGGGATCTTGCCGGTACCGATCAGAGGCGACTGGGCAAGAGTATGGGGCTGGCGCTGCTGGTGGGTATTCCCCTGTGTATTTATTTGAGCCTGGGATGGGGCTATGAACAGGGCGCGTATAATTTTGGGGGGTTTCCTTTTCGCTATGGACGCGATAGCGTGTTTACACGGGCGGTGAATATGATGCAAAGTCCTCAAGGACCCGCGTCTTCTCGTCTCATTTTTTTTGGGGTTGGCGCGGTGGGCATGACGTTGTTGACGTTGTTGCGATACCGCTTGCCCTGGTGGCCGTTGCACCCCATTGGATTTGCAGTGGGCGGAAGTGGTCGCGCTACGAAATCGACCTGGTCTATTTTTATTGCCTGGGCGTGTAAGTTTTTGATTGTGAAAATTGGCGGTGTGACGCTTTATCGGCAGTATCGCCCATTGTTTACGGGTCTGCTTTCGGGGTATTCGCTGGGGGTGGGGGTGTCGTTTGCGGTGGATGTTTTGTGGTTTATGGGGCGGGGGCACTGGATTCATTTATATTGAGGAGGTTGGTGATTTTGAAAGGATTTGGTTATTCGTTAACGGTGTGGATATTGCTTGTCTCAAATGTTGGCGCAGTTGAGCCATCGGAGATGGACTCGGTGCTGGTCGATATTGTCAAAGGCAATTATTACGGGGCAATGGTGCGGTGCGAGGATGTGATCGCAGCCGATTCGACAGCGGCGGATGCGTACCGATTTTTGGGATGGCTTCAAATTGTGACGCGGCAGGACGATTTGCAAGATGCTGGAGAGAATTTGCGGCGGGCCATCCATCTGGAAATAGAGGATGCGGGAATACACAACGATCTCGGGTTTGTGTATTTTTTTCAGCGTAATTACAGCCTGGCGATTGAAGCATTTGAGCAGGCGATCGCGCTAAAACTCGATGAGACACTGTTTTACCGAAATCTGGGCTTTGTATCTGAATTGGCAGGTGTGTATTCCGATTCAGAATCGGCGTTTAAGGCTGTTTTGGAGCGAGATCCGACAGACGATCTGGCGGTTTATGGATATGGTCTTGCACTGGTCAGGCAAGCGCGTTACGACGAGGCGCTGATGGCCTTTCAAAAGGCTGTCCGCATGTTTTCGGATCGCAAAGAGGCGCATTTAGAAATTGGACAACTCATGATGATGCATGGCGATTATGCGTCTGCTGTGTCTGCATACAAACGGGCGACAAAAATTGATTTTGAAGATCCCAAAGGTCACTATGGATTGGCACAGGCTTATCAGGTATCGGGCGATTCTTTATCGGCGCGACATGCGTGGGAGACGTTTAAGTTTTTTGACAAGCGCCATCGGCACGCGGTTCGCGATCAGTATGTGTTGCCCGTGCGATTTGATAAGATAGCGGATTTGCTGGATTTCGGAGACAGGTTTGTGAGATTGGGGCAGCAGGAGAAGGCAATAGAGGTTTATCGGGAAGGGGTCGCTCTGGTGGAAGATCCGGATTTGCCATGGCGGTTTAGTCCAGAGGTTCCCCTGGTCTATTTGGCTCTGGGACAGTCCTATCAGGCATTGGGGGATGTAGAGCGGGCGCGGCGGTCTTATGATGCAGCTTTTGCGCTGGGTGAAGGGAGCATGGTATCTGACGAGGCATTGAGACACAGGACAGATATGTTCTTGTGTGCCGATGGGTTGTCGCGTGATGTGGTGGAGGGGTATGAGCGGATTGTGGCTATGGATCCGATTGCCTATGCTGCGTTCTATATTTACGATCAGATCAGTCAGGCACAGGCGAAGACGGGACATTTGAATAAGTGCATTGCAATCTATAAGATTAAGGCGGATCAGGTTGCGTATTCTGCGGGATTGCTGATGCGATTAGGTGTGGCATATGCGGTAGCGGGAGATATGGACGCGGCAAAGGCATTGTATGATCAGGTGATTCAGGGGGCGGAAGATCCGCGTGAGCTGTATCTCCAGTTGTCGGTTCTTTATGGGCGGGCGGGGCGGAAAGCAGAGGCCGAGGCAATGGCGGCAAAGGCATCCACAGATGAACGCAGATAAACGCAGATGGGTGTGCCTATACTTTCGCAATTGGATGGGAATATTAGTGATTAGAGCTATCGGTATTCTTTTTTTGTTTTTATGTGCGGGTTCTGTTGCCGCAGAGCAATTTGTGGAGGTTGCAGAAGCGTCTGGTATATCGTTTGTGCATCGGACTGGCGCGCGGGGAAATTGGCATTATTTGGAAACCATGGGGTCGGGCTGTGCGGTGTTTGATGCGGATGGGGATGGGGACCTGGATCTGTATTTTGTCAATGGAGAACACGGGCAGGCGGGCGGCGAGAACGCGCTTTACCGAAATGATGGTGGGTTTCGCTTTACGGCTGTTGATTCGGGTGCGTCGGGTGTGGGGTATGGCATGGGGTGTACAGTTGGTGATTATGACAATGATGGCGATCTCGATCTTTATACGGCGGGTTATGATGCCAATGTGCTGTATCAGAATGATGGTCGTGGCGGTTTTGTCGAAAAGAAGGCGGGCGTGGGTGGCGGTGGATGGTCTGCTGGTGCGACCTTTTTTGATGCAGATGGGGATGGCGATCTGGATCTGTATGTGGTGCGCTATTTGACGTATGATGTGAAAACCGAGTTGCATTGCGAGCGGGTGGGCATTCGCACGTATTGCGATCCGGGCTATTTTGAGGGGGCACCGGATTTGCTTTATCGGAATGAGGGGAATGGAATATTTACAGATGTTTCTTTTGAGGCGGGTGTGGCGGATTCTTCGGGAAAAGGGCTTGGGGTGGTGAGTCTGGATTACGATGGAGATGGGGATACCGATCTCTATGTGGCAAATGATACGACGCCAAATTTTTTGTATCGCAACGCGGGTGGGCGGTTTGAGGAGGTGGGGATAGAGGCGGGAGTGGCGTTTAATGCGGAAGGCCGAACGCAGGCGGGGATGGGGGTCGATGTGGGGGATATCGATGGGGATGGGCGATCGGATATTTTTGTGACGAATTTTTCCTACGAGACCAATGCGGTTTATCAGAGCGCGGCGGGTGGGTTTTTTATGGAGGGAAGTGTGTCAACCGGTATTGCCGGAGCGTCTCTGCTGCCTCTGGGATTTGGCACTCATTTTTTTGATTATGACAACGATGGCGATCTGGATCTGTTTGTGGCAAATGGGCACATTTTCCCGAATGTGAAGGCGTTTTCCCGGGCGGAATCCTATTTACAGGCGGATCAAATATTTCGCAATACGGGCGGGCGATTTGAGGTGGTTAGTGCGGGCGTTGAAGTGCCGGGGGTGAGTCGCGGGTCGGCGATAGGCGATCTGGACGGGGATGGCGATCTGGATCTGGTGGTACTGCATTCGGGGCAAAGAGCGCGGGTGTTCCGCAATGAAGTTGAGAACTCGGCACACTGGATCATAGTAAAACTGGTGGGAGGGATGCAGGGAGCGGGAAGTGGGTTTTCAAATCGGGATGGGATTGGGGCAGTGGTGCATGTGAGTGCTGGGGGAAAGATCCAGGTGCGCGAGGTTCGGAGTCAGTCGAGCTATTTGTCGGCGAGCGATTTGCGGTTGCATTTTGGACTGGGCAATGCGAGTCGCGTGGATCGAATTGAGGTGCGCTGGGTGGGCGGGCGCGTGCAGGTGTTGGAAGATGTGGGGGTGGATCGCGTTGTGGTTGTGGAAGAAAAATGATGTACCCTAAAAGGAGGCTGACTATGGGTGAAGCACGGAGAGAAGCGCGGTTGCTGTGGGAATTAGATGTGGAAGGTATTGGCGGGCAGATGATTGTGGCGGATGTGAATGGCGATGGAGAAATGGAGTTTTTGTTGCGGCAAAGTCCGGGGCAGTTGAAGTCGGATATCTATATTGAGCGGGGATGGAATACGGATGAGGAACGCCATTTGTTCTGTATAACGGCGATTGACCGGGAGGGCAATCAGCTATGGCAGGTGGGCGAGCCGCATCGGGGGGCGGATCCTTACTGCTCACATGGAGGCAATGATTTTATCACTGCTGACGTGGATGGCGATGGGAAGGCCGAGGTGATTTCGATTGTGTGGGATGTGCTGACGGTTTTTGACGGAGAAACGGGTGAGGTGCAGGCGCAGAAGAAGTTGCCGGCAGATAATTTTTCTCAGGTGAAGGCCGGGAATTTTAAGGGCGATCCGACGCGGCAGCAGCTTGTGGTGAAAGTCAATGATGGTGCTTATCCGCCTTATGAATACGGGAATCCGACTTATGTTCTGGATAGCGATCTGTCGGAGTTGTGGATGACGCCGCATTATCACGGGGCAGGCCATGCGCCGGTGTTGATCGATGTGGATGGCGATGGGTGCGATGAGATGTTGATCGGGTATAATCTGGTGGATAACGACGGGACTTTGTTGTGGTCGATTCCAGTGGAAAATGCTACAGTAGAGCATGCGGATAATATCAATCCGGTGGATCTGGATGGGGATGGGAAAATTGAGATTGCGTATTCGGGAAGCAAGGATTTTTTTGTGGCGAATACGCGGGGTGAGGTGATCTGGAGACGCCCGCATGAGCATTCGCAGAATACGACGGTGGGGCGTTTTCGCAGTGATATAGATGGGCAGACGATGATTTTGAATGAAAAGTGGATCGGGATGACGTGTTATACGCCCGATGGACAAGCCTTGTGGCAAAAATCCGGTGTGGGATACGCACAACAGGCTGTACAGGGCTGGCGAGATGACGGACTGGATCTGGTGATTTATGCCCCGGCCTTAAAGAGGCAACACGGCGATGTGCCTTATGATAGCGAGCCAGAAGATACACATCTTTATTGGCCGTTTCTGATGGATGGGGATGGCAACCGGGTGATGGAATTTCCCTTTCGAGAGGATTTCAAACAGCCCAAACAGCGCATCCGGGGATTTCGAGCGTACGATTACGGGATCGGATATGGCGCGATGGTGTTGGATCTGGATGGGGATGGAAGAGATGAGGTGTTGATTTACGATAGGCGGAAGATTCTGGTATATGGCGCACCAGCATAAGCACCAATCATGCAGGAGTCGTGCTATGAGGAATCAGTGGATATTGTATCTTCTATTTTTTTTCCTGCTTCATTGCGCTGGGAATACCGGTCTGCTGGATTCTAATTATTCAACTGTTGATGGCCGCATTGCGTTTGTGGGTCCGGGAGATTTCACATCATTCAAAATTTTTGTGATACGTCCCGATGGCGAAGGTTTGATGAGGCTTACGAGCGAGAAGGGGGGCTATACCAATCCCTCCTGGTCTCCGAATGCGCGACGCATTGCATTTGCTTCAAACCGAGATGCACTGGGAAATTTCGATATTTATATCTTTGATCTGGAGGATAGGGGCATACAGAAGGTGATTGATTTGCCCGGTCCCGATCTCGGCCCAGCCTGGTCTCCTGATGGTAAAAAGATTGCTTTTCAGGCCCAAGAGGATAATGGAGATAGATGGGATATCTACACGATCAACCTCGACGGTACAGAACTGCAAAATCTGACAAATTCTCCCAGTAGTGATGAAGCTCCGGACTGGTCACCCGATGGGCACAGGATTGCTTTTCAATCGCGTCAAGGGCAAAATATCGACATTTTTCTCATGGATTCAGATGGTTCTAACCGCGTCAGGCTGACGGATTTCAATGGTGTTCAGAATATTCATCCGGCCTGGTCGCCAGACGGAACGCGCATTGCTTATGCATCCAATCGGCATCAACCGCCAGTGCGGGGCCAATTCCATGAATACGAGATTTATACTATGGATCCCGACGGTGCTATGGTGCAGCGGTTGACCCGGGGGGCGAGTTCTACAGTGGCTTTCTTTTCGCCTACCTGGTCTCCTGACGGTCAAAGGATTGCTTTTGAAGTGCAACGAAGCCTTGAAGGCCAGGATGATTTAGAACACGGGTTGATGATGATAAATGCCGATGGTACAGATCTGCATGAAGTCCCTGTGGATATGGTGGTCTCTGCACCTCGTTGGTCGCCGAGGCAAACCGAGTAACGGAGATGATGTCATGGAAGTCATCCAAGGAGGTGTGCTATGAGGAATCGATGTATCCTGTATCTGCTGTTTCTTTGTCTATGTCCAATTCCCATTCAAGGGCAAGATACGGCAGAAGAGGCGATTGCGAGGTTGAGATCTTTGCGAATAATACGGAATGCGAAAGATGGATATGTTGAGGGTAAAAAGCTGGTCGAACGGTTTCCAGATAATTTGCATCTGCGCGCATGGTTCATCCATCACATGGCTGTGGAAAATACAGAGGAAGCAGTTGTTGCCGCTGTAGAGATGGTCGCGTCTCATAAAAATAGCGCGTGGAGTTGGGTCGCGCTTGCGAGCGCACTTGATCGACTCGGAAAAGAGCGCAGGGATGAGGCACTTTCAGCCAGTGAAAAAGCCATGGAGATATTGCCGGACCATGCGGATGTTATCAATACAAGAGCAGATGTGCTGTATGGAAGCAATAAAGAGGATGCTATTACCTTTGTGGATGAGTATAAAACGCGAGTTGAGAATCCAGCGAGGCTTCTGGTCGTCAAGGGGAATGCGCTGTACTATACTTCTGAGAGGGGAAAAAACAGTGAGAGGTTTGAGGCTTGCCTGAAGGCTTTTGCAGAAGCGCGCAAAGCCGATCTCGGCAATGCAAATGCCTATTTTCGACCAGCTTATTATCTGGCTGTGATGCGTCGTTATGATGAAGCCTATCCGCTATACCGGAAAGCGGCCCAATTGGCATCCACAGACACAAAGGTGCATCAGCGGTTCTGGCAAATGATTCAGAGACTCAAAAACAAGTCCTTATCGGAGAAAATTGCGGAGATTGAGGCTGACGCCGATACATTTGTAAACGCGCGTGGGGGAGATGCGGCTTCTTTGCTGGCATTGTACAATGCCTATCGGAGTCTGGAACTCGAGGAAAAGACAAAAGTGATTGGGGATCGCATCCTCAGCAGCCATGGCGAAAGTGCGGAGGCAGAGTGGGTGCTGGTGTATCGCTATCGCGCGGTGGAAGCTGCTGCTGGTGAAGAGGGTTTCCAGGATCCCAAACAAGAGGAGGTGTATCGGAACCTATTGAGGGCATTTATCGCACGGCCCCGACATCACAATGAGCGACTACCGGGAGATGCGTATATGAATCTTTTCTTTTCCATTCGGGAGGATTCTACGGTATCGGCAGAAGAACTTTTGGATGTGGTGCAGGGCCTGGTTAAATATGAGAACATCAACCCGCATCTCACATTTCCATTGGGTGCGATTGCGCTGGCAGAACGCACATCGCATTATCGAGAGGCTGAGCAGATTGCCAGGGATGGTGTTGAGGCTGTAAAGGAAAAACTGAAAGATCACAGGAAGGACTTCGACTCAGAGGAAGATTATCAACGGTCTGTAAACTGGGTGATCGGGTTGATGGCCGATGCCCTCGGCTGGGTATTTTTTCAGGAAGGGCGTTTGGAAGATGCCGAGCGAGAATTGATGCGTGCCTATGAACTAAATCCCAAAGAGGAGGACGCGATTTACCATTTGGGTCAGGTTTACGAGGCGATGGACAATTCCGACCAGGCTGAAGTATTTTACAAAATGGGTGTAGCAATTCCATCGCCGGGTGAAAACCCCAATGATCAGGCTCTGAAGTCACTTTATTTGAAGCGACACGGGAATTTGGATGGGTACGAGGATTACTTAAAACCTTTGCGAGCCTCAGATCGGGAAACGAAAAGACAGGAGGCCCTGTCTTCCCGGATTGAGGCTCCGGAACCCGCTCTTGCGTTCAATTTGAAGACATTAAAGGGTAAGCGAGTATCACTAATTTCTTTGAAGGGCAAGGTCGTAGCGATCAATTTCTGGGGGATATGGTGTGGGTGGTGCGTGAAAGAGATGCCGGAGTTTCAGAATTTGTACGAGCATTATAAGGGCGATCCAGATGTGGCGATTTTGACGATCAATAATGATCGCAATCCCGAGTCAGTTCCGCCCTGGATGGAGGAAAACGGGTACACGTTCCCGGTTCTGCTCGATGATGGATATGTGAATAAAGCGGGTATTCAGGGCTTTCCCACAACCTGGTTTCTCAATCGGGAGGGTCAGATTGCGTTTCTAAAGCGGGGATGGACAAAAGAATTGGAGGAGGAATTTGGTTGGCGGATCGAGGCGTTGAGGGGCGTTGAGGTGAAATAAATGGGGCAGGTTCGAGACGATCGGTTTAAGATTCGTGCGGTGGTACTGGGGGCGTTTTTTGTGGTGCTGGTGAGCGTTTGGGCTACCTATTCTGAGTTTATTGTGCGGGCCTCTCGGTTGAACATGAGCAATTTTGCGCTGGCCCTATTTGTGCCCTTTGTACTGTGTGCCCTGGTGGTGAATCCGGTGCTCAAAGCACAGAGACCCGAATGGGCGTTCGGGCGTTCGGATTTGCTGGTGGCGTTGACGATGGGGTTGGCCAGCGCGGTGATCCCGGCGGCGGACGGACTGCCGGGATATTTGTTGGGGATTCTTGCGGCGCCGTTTTATTTTGCTACACCGGAGAATGGGTGGGCACCCTACCTGCACAATCACATCAGACCGTGGATGGCGCCCTCGGAAGACGGGCGTGCGATGACATGGTTTTTTGAGGGATTACCGCCCGGACAGGCTGTGCCGTGGGGAGAGTGGGTTTTGCCACTGTTCTGGTGGTTGAGTTTTATCGGTGCAGCGGCGTGTGTGTCGATCTGTCTGGCGGTTTTGTTGCGGCGGCAGTGGGTGGATCACGAGCGATTGGTCTATCCGCTGGCGAATGTGGCGGTAGATCTGGTCTCGGCGCCAAAACACGGGATACGAATGATTGGGGGAACGCTGTTCTGGTCGGGAGTTGTGACGGGATTTGGGATGATCGCCTGGAATATCCTGTCGTATTTTTCTCCTGGGGTACCCAGGTTTCCCACGGGTAGTTACCGATCTGGAACGTCACTACCACTGGGCCGCAATTTCCCTGGAATCCGGATCAAGTTCAATCTGTTTACGATCGGGTTTGTGTATTTTGCCAACCTGGAAGTGTTGTTCAGCGTCTGGTTTTTTTATGTGCTGAATGTATTTCAGGTGGGTATCTTAAGGCGACTGGGATTTGGTTTGAAGAACTCCGACAGTTGGGGCTCGTCATACGAGGTGGCCGGCTGGGAGGGGTTCGGGGCGTTGACCGTATTTGTGGGCTGGGGGTTGTGGATAGCTCGAAGGCACTTTTACACCGCATTCCGCAGTGCTTTTAAGGGGGGTCGGAACGCCGAAGATACAGATGAGATGATGGGCTATCGGGCTGCGGTATGGGGGATGTTTATAGGACTGGGTTACCTGGTGTTGTGGCTACACGCGGCGGGGATGGCCTATGGCGCAGCCATTCTGTGTATTTTAGCAACGCTGGTGACGTATGTGGGAGTGGCCAAGATCGTGGCGGAGACAGGGTTGATTTATGTTCGCACCCCGCTGAGCGGCCAGGCCTTTACGATGGCTGTCCTGGGTACGCGTACCCTGTCGGGGGCAACGATGACGGCATTGGCATTTTCCTATGCGTTGATTTCCTACCGGGGACTGTTTATGCCCGGGTTGGTACACGGAGCTCGGCTGGCAGATTTTGTGCGTGGCAATCGACGCCTTCTGCTTTGGGCCGTGGTATTTGGCCTGGTGCTGAGTGCCGTGGTATCGCTTGCGTTAACGCTTCATCTGGCCTATGTTCACGGAGCCTATCATTTTGATGTGTGGCCCTATCGAAGTGGGAACAAAGCGGCCTTTAATGCGGCAGTTGCCAAGATGAAGACACCACAGGGGACGGACAGTATCCGACTGATGCTGTTCGGAATCGGTGCCGCGCTGATGGGACTGCTGAGTTTTTTGCGTTACAGGTTTCCGAGGTGGCCGCTTCACCCGATCGGGCTGACCATTTCCGGCACCAATTTTACACGAGAACTGGCGTTTTCGGCTTTTCTGGTTTGGGCGATCAAAGGGTTGTTCCTGAAGGGAGGTGGGATGGTGTTGTACCGCCGATGGCAGCCTTTTTTTTCAGGTCTGTTGATTGGATATGCGCTGGCAGTAACGCTGTCTTTTGTGGTAGATCTGGTCTGGTTTCCGGGGCAGGGGCATGTGGTGCATGTATTTTGAGTTCGGGTTTATTGATGGCATGATAAGAGATATCGCGTTGATGCAGTTTCCATTTTTTTTACAGGGAGGAAGACATGGCAAACAATGAGCGATTGCTGGCGGAGATTGACCTATCGGGATGTCCGCTGGGGACGGTGCTGGATAAGACAGAACCGGATCAGAGTATCGAGGAGCAATATTTCAAGGGCTGGGGAAATGCGCTGGTCGCGCCTCCCAAGTGGAATATGCTGAGCAACTATCGGGTGGTGAAAGATGGGGACTCAGAAGTGTTGGAGCACACTGCCAAGTCGGATCGGTGTCTGGTGGCGGGTGAGCCGCTGTGGGGTGATTACACGGTGGAAGCGCAGGTGCGGCAGTTGAACGCATATACCCAGCCGGGTAATGACGATCCCCATGCGATTGTCGCCCGGTCGGGGATTATGGTGCGGTATCAGGATTTGAGGCGGTATTATTATTTTTGTATGGAGGGGTTTGATCGGTTTGTGCTCTATCGGAGAGAAGACGAGGCGTGGACGATGCTTGCGGATCTGCCCAATGGATTTGATAGGGGACAGTATTACGCGCTAAAAGTGGTATGTGAGGGCGAGCGGTTTGCGTGTTATGTGAATGGCGAGCAGGCATTTGTAGCTTATGACGATCGCTTTCCAACCGGGAAAGTGGGCGTGCGTACAAATACGCGCAGTCGCATGCGCGCGGTGCGCGTCACCACGGGTGCATCTGCCAATGCCGCATACACGAGTCGGTTGGACGCATATCAAAAAGAGGTGGCAGAGGAAGCGGAGAAGTATCCAAAGCCAGTGCTATGGAAGCGGATTGACATCGGCGAGTTCTGGCCGTGTGGCGTTCGATACGGCGATTTTAGAGGGGCGGGGCAAAAGGAAATTGTGTTGCAAAAGGAGACGGATGAAGGCGTGCGCGTTGTGTGCTTAAATTTTGACGGGGAAGTGCAATACGATCAGACTTTTCCCGCAGCAAAAGGGCTGCAACGATCTGTGGTACACGATCTGGATGGGGATGGGGTGGAAGACTTTATCGGTATTGAGGATGATCGATTAAAGCTGGTGAGCGGAAAATCGGGGGAGGTGACGGCGGAAACAGAATTGCCGCGGACGGGGCCGTATCGGGGATACAGAAATGCGAGCATGGGAGATTTTTTGCATTCGCTCAAGGTGATCTGGCCGTGTAAAATTAGAAAGACGGAGAAGGCGCAGGATTTGATTTTGAGGGATGGCGACGGCGCGGGTACCGGATATTCGATCTGGGCGTTTGACGAAAATTTGAACTTGCGCTGGCGGCGGGACGCGCACAATGCGTGGTACGGAATGTATATCTGGTTTTACGACGTGGATGGTGACGGGCGAGACGAAATTTTGCCCGGTTACGATCTGTACGATGGGGATGGAAATCATCTCTGGACGATGGAAGGTGCGGAGTATATTGAGGACTCTGGCGGTGCAGGGCATATTGACCACGCCTCCTTTGGGGAATTGGATGGGGATGAGAGCAATGGGCCAGAGATCGGGATAGCGGGGAGCGATCCGGGATTTTTCCTGGTGGATGCGCGGGATGGCACACTGCTGCGGCACCATCGCTATGGGCATGTGCAGGGGGTTTACGCCGGGAATTTTCGGCCCGATTTGCCGGGGTTGGAGATGTGGATGGGCGATCGGTGGGGAACTTATGGGATTATGAATCTGGTGAGTGGTCAAGGGGATCCGCTGTCTCGGATGGAGCCGGATAACATGAGCCAGGGTGGACCGGCAGTGAACTGGGTAGGTGATGGACAGGAGTTGCTGTTTGTCAGTACCAGTGCCGAATCATTCGGGTTTTACGATGCACAGTGTCGCAAGGTGATCAAACCCGTGTGCGAGGGTGTGCCATTTGATTGGGCGGGTGGGGTTGTGGAAGATGTGGTGGGAGATTCGAGGGATGAGATCACGTATGTGCATGATGGCGCGATTTATATTGTGACGCAGGACGCGCCTTATAAGGGCGATAAGATCTACGCGCCTACGCGGCGGATGGATATTTCGATACCAGGATGGAAGGAGCACGATGCTTGATATTCGTCGCATGATTGGGTTGTTGATGGTGTTGGGTTTTGGATGCGGAGAAGAGAAGATGGCTACCCCATCCGTGGATTATGTGTCTGCTTTCTATACGGGTGTGTTCGCGTTGGAAGTGGGTGCTTTTGATCGGGCGGATGCCAGTTTGAGCCGTGCTATAGCATTGGAACCCGATGAGCCGGCTGCGTGGGCAAATCGCGGGGTGTTGCGGTTGCGGCGCGGGGATTACGACGGGGCTGCAAAAGACCTGGAGATGGCGCGTTCACTGATGCTCGAAAGCGGCGCTATTGCGATGTTACAGGGGCTGGTCGAACGGGGCAGGGGACAATCCGACGCTGCTATCGCGTTTTTCGGAGAAGCGGCGCAACAGGAGCTTGTGAAGGCACAGTACGCGTTGATGAAGGAGGTCGAGCGGCGAGGCGGAGCAGATAGCGAACAGGAGGTTTGGGCACATTTGGAAGCCTTGATCAAACAGGTGCCGGAAAATCCTGTGTTGTGGCTCGAGCGGGCGAGGCAAGCGAGCAAACGGGGTGATGGGGAGGCGCTGCGCGCATCGGTGGAGAAGTTGAGCGAGTGGGCAGAAGGCTGGCCAGATGCGGCACGGGTGCAGTTGCGCCGGTTGCAGAGCGAGGCGGAAGGGGGGAGAACTTTGCACGCGATGTTTTTGCACAATGTGTTGTTGCGCGATCCGATGTATCGGCGCGCGCTGGATGCGCTGATTGTGCCGGCTGAACGTCTGGGAGATCCCGTGGTTGAATTTTTAAAGCTCAATGCGCCCCAGGCGATGCCGGCGCCGGCGGATTTGGACATGTATTTTGAATCCGAATCCGTTGCGGATTTGGAGGGAAGTGACTGGCAGATGGTCAAGCCTTTTTGGTCGAAAGAAGAGGTAGATGTGGTTGCGGCGAGTGCGTCTCAAGTGCGGGGGACAGAGGGGACTGCGGTCGATTTTTCCGGTGTGTCGGAGATGAATGGGATGCTGGCAGTAGATTGGAATAACGATTTTGCGTTAGATCTGATGCTGGTGGGAGCAGATGGTTTTCGATTGTTCCGACGCGCTGAGGCTGGCGGTTTTGAAGGCGTGACTGATTCCATCGGGTTGAGCAAAGAAGTAACGGAGATGGCTTATTCTGGCGTGTGGGGAGCAGATGTAGAGATGGATGGAGATGTCGATTTCGTGCTGGGGCGTTCCGATGCATCTCCGATTGTATTGCAAAATAACGGAGATGGTTCGTTTGTGGTGCAGGAACCTTTCGGTAATGTAGATGGACTGAAGGGTTTTGTTTGGGCTGATGGGGACGGGGATGGCGATCCCGATGCGACGATGCTGGATCGAGACGGGCAATTGAGCGAGGCGATCAATGAACGGGCGGGGGTATTTACTCTGGGGATAAAAAAGGCGGTGAACGGGATTGCCATAGCAGCGGGTGATCTGGATCGAGACGGGCGCGTAGAGCGCGTGGTTTTGGATCGAGATGGTGCTGTGATGGCTGTGTCACAAGAAGGAATTCGCAAGCTAATACAGGGTAATTCACCTGTTGGATCTGTTCCGCTTTTCATAGCGGATCTGGATAATAACGGTGCATTGGATCTGGTGTTTGGCGAACGCGCCTATCTGGCCTCAGAAACGGCTTACCATTCTCTGGATCTGAAAGCGCGGGTGACTGGTGTGGCCGATTTGACGGGCGATGGTCGGCTCGATTTGCTGGGTGTTTCGGATGCGGGTGAGGCGTTGCAACTGGTGAATCGAGGCGATTTGGCGTATCACTGGCAGGCAATACGGCCTGTGGGGGGAAAGGCGCTTGGCGACGGGCGGATCAATGCATTGGGTTTGGGTGCCGAGGTGGAGTTGCGTTCGGGCGCGTTCTATCAGAAGCAAGTGGTGATGGATCCGGTGGTGCATTTTGGATTGGGGACTTATACCAGGGCAGATCTCGTGCGGATCGTGTGGCCCAATGGGATGCCCCAGGTGGCGTTTGATCTGGAGGTGGATCAGGTGGTGCGTGCCGTACAGCGGTTGAAAGGGTCGTGCCCCTGGGTGTTTGCCTACAATGGATCGGAGATGGCCTTTGTAACGGATTTTCTGTGGCGGTCGCCTCTTGGCATGCGGATCAATTCCCAGGTGGTTGCGGGTATTGCTCAGACGGAAGATTGGGTGAAGATCAAAGGCGATCAATTGGTTGCTCAAAATGGGGTGTACGATATCCGGATTACGGGTGAACTTTGGGAGACGCATTTTGTTGATTGGGTGTCTCTCGTTGCAGTTGATCATCCCGCGGGGACGTCGATTTTTGTGGATGAACGGTTTGCCCGGGTTGCTCCATCGCTCGAGATTTACGCGACCAAGCAGCCTCGGCCCTTTGCTGTTGTAAAAGATGAACAGGGGCGCGATGTGGCCGATAGGGTGCGGGTGCGAGATGGACAGTATGTGGATACCTTTGGGCGGGGCATTTATCAAGGGGTGACGCGAGAACACTATGTGGAGGTGGTGGTGGGAGACGAGGTGCCCAAAGAAGGACCTCTGTGGCTGGTCGGTCAGGGATGGATACACCCGACGGATAGTTCGATCAATGTGGCTTTGGGGCAGGGTAGCCATCCGCCACCCCAGGGCCTTTCTCTACATGTATTCGATGGGGCTGATTGGCGCGTCGCGCATCCAGACCTGGGCTTTCCTGCTGGGAAGCACAAGACGGTGCTGATCGATTTGAGCGGCGTTTTTCCGCGGGATGTTCCCCGAAAATTTAGATTGCAGACCAATTTGGAGATTTACTGGGATCGTTTGGCGTGGGCCGTGCCGCTGGAAGACAGTGTGATGACGGTTCAATCTGTGCCATTGGAGCGTGCGCGGTTGTATTACCGTGGGTTTTCTCAGGTGGCAGAGGCAGATGCGAGTTCGCCAGAGGTGCCGGATTATAACGCGCTTAGTGGGACTTCTCAACTGTGGCGAGATCTCGTGGGATATTACACGCGATATGGAGATGTAGAGCCATTGCTGGCACAGGTCGATGACCGATATGCAATTGTGAATGCGGGAGATGAGATCCAATTGCTGTTTGCGGCTTTGCCAGATCCTGGGGAGCAGGTGCGGGATTTTGTTTTGAAAGGCGATGGATGGGTTAAAGATGGCGATTATAATACGGCTTTTTCAACAACGGTGTTGCCCTTGCCCGCGCATGGCGTTTTGACTTATGATCGCGCGCCTGAAACGCTTGAAGATGATCCGGTGTTTAAGCGCAATGCAGGGGACTGGCAGCAGTTTCACACGCGGTATGTGACGCCTGAGCGGTTTGATCGGGTACTGAGGAATGACGGGCCATGAAGCGGGAAGACAGCGGGATAGAGGAGAGACGCCCCAATCGCCTCGTGCAGATTCTGGTGGCGCTGTTTTTTTTGCTATTGCTGGTGGCGCTGGGCGTGATGAAATGGGGGGGATGGCAAGTGGGGGAAAGGGATGCTACTGACTCATCACTTGTAGGCACAGGCTTTGAACGATATGGATTCTATCTGAAGGAAGTTGGAAAACAGGTGGGGATCGATTTTGTACATGAAGCTCCTGTGCTGGATGCGAAGCTGGATCATATTATGCCGATTATCGCGTCGATGGGCGCGGCGGTGTCGGTGGTGGATTACGACCGGGATGGATGGCAGGATTTGTATGTTACCAGTAGCCGTAGGGGTAGTTTGAATCGGCTGTATCGAAATTTGGGAGGGGTGGGTTTTGAAGATGTGGCGACCGATTTGGGCGTGGCGGACGTGAATCGAGCAGGCGTGAGCATGGGGTCTGTGTGGGGTGATTACGACAACGATGGGTTCGAAGATTTGTTTTTGTATAAATGGGGCCGTCCCGAGTTGTTTCGCAATCGGGAGGGGAAGGTGTTTGAGCGCGTGACGGAAATAGCGGGTTTGCCGGAGTGGATCAATGCCGGGAGTGCGATTTGGGTAGATTACGATTGCGATGGGTATCTGGATATTTTTGTGGCGGGTTACTGGCCGGAGTCCCTGGATCTGTGGAATTTGAAGACCACGCGGATGATGCCGGAGAGTTTTGAATATGCCAATAATGGGGGGCGAAAGTATTTGCTGCGGAACTCGGGTGATGGGACATTTGAAGATGTGACTGCAAAGGTCGGGATCGCGAGCAGAAGGTGGACTCTGGCGGTGGGTGCGGCGGATTTGAATGGCTCTGGATTTCCCGACCTATTTTTGTCCAATGATTATGGGATTTCCGAGTTGTATGTGAATGAAGGCGGAAAGCGATTTGTCGAGATGGGAGAGCAGGCCGGGGTGGGCCGCCAACCAAAGAGTGGTATGAACGCCGCATTTGGCGATGTGCTGAATCGGGGAGATCTGGCAATTTACGAGACCAATATTTCTCAGGCAGGTGTTCTCATTCAGGGGAATAATTTGTGGGTGCGGATGGACGGTGAGACCTTGCGGTTTGAAAATTTGGCCGGGGCGATGGGTGTGGATCTGGGCGGGTGGAGTTTTGGCGCGCAGTTTGGGGATTTGAACAACGATGGGGCACTGGATCTCGTTTTGACCAATGGATATGTTTCGGCAGATGGAAATGGGAATTACTGGTACGATTTTTCTCAGGTGGCGGGTGGGCACAGCGCGATTATTTCTGATGCAAAAAATTGGCCTCCGATGCGGGGCAGAAGTTTGGCTGGCCATCAGACCAAGCGCGTTTGGGTGAATGACGGGGTGGGACAATTTGCCGAGGTGGCGCAGGCAGTGGGCGTTCGGGATCGATTCGACGGGCGCGCAGTGGCTCTGGTAGATTTGTGGAATCGGGGGGCGCTGGATGTGGTGGTGGCCAATCAGCGGGGACCGCTTCTTTTATATCGCAACTCGGTGCGGGCAGAGACAAACTGGATTGGGTTCGATCTGGTTGGACGGCAGAGCAATCGCAGTGCGATTGGGGCGCGGGTGCAGGTGTTCTGGCGCGGGTGGGTACAGGTGCAAGAGGTGTCGGGTGGTAGTGGCTATGCCGCGCAGAATCAACGCCTCCTGCATTTTGGTTTAGGCGATGGCGCGGCGGTTGATAGCGTTGCAATACGCTGGCCGTCGGGACAGGTACAGATGTTTTACGCGCTCGATGTGCGACAAGTACATCGAATTTTAGAGAATTGAAATGGATCGAGTGATCGGGTTCTGGAAATCGGTCTGGACGGGGTTGCAAAGCCGCTATCTGTCACCTATTTTGATTACATGTATTCTAATTGGGGGGCAGGTTACTTTTGGCTTTTTGGAGAGTTTGGGGCAAACGCTGACAGCTATCCTGAGTAGCGTGCTGGCGGAATTTGCATTGGGGCGGTTGACGTGGGGTGTGTGGCCGGGGCTGATCAGTGCATATATTACCGGGATCAGTGTGGGTATTTTGATTCGTTCGCCCCTGTTTTGGCCTTATGTGCTGTGCAGTGTGTTGTCTATTGCATCTAAGTATGTGCTGCGATGGCGCGGCAGGCATTTGTGGAATCCGTCCAATTTTGGGGTGAGTATTATGCTGTTTCTCGCCCCTGAAGTGGTGGCGGGGTTGAGCATCCAGTGGGGTAATACCCTGTCGATAATGGTAATTATCTGGATTCTGGGAAGTGCCGCGCTCTGGCGATTGCGGCGGTTTCATATTTGCGCGGTATATGTGATTTCGTTTTTGGCCTTTGCTCTTATTCGCTGCGCGTTTACCGGGCAGGCGTATTTGACGAGTATTGCACCGATTACAGGGCCGATGTATCAGTTGTTCATTTTTTTTATGATTACAGATCCCAAAACGACTGTGTTGACGCGAAAGGGGCAGTGTTTTGTCGCTTTTCTGGTGGCTTTTATCGAGATGATTTTGCGCCTGAATGAAGCGATTTACGCGCCGTTCTACGCGCTGTTTTTGGTGGGGCCTGCGGCGAATGCGTTTGAGATATGGCGTGGAAGTGAGAAGGGTAATGAAGCACCAGCGTGAACTGGCCTGAGAGTCGGCCAGTTGTACACCGCGGGGGCGGTGTGGGGTGGACTTCTAACTTTCTTTTTTTCGGGTGGATTTTTTGGACATAATTGATTTTGTCGTGTTGGGGGTTGGTGGTTTTTTGATTGGCCTGATGCGCGCGGGATTTGGCGGTGGGATTGGGGTGGTGGCAGTGCCCGTTCTTGCGCTTGTCGTGCCTGCGAAGTCTGCATTGGGACTTGTTTTACCGCTGTCTTTGGCAACCGATGTGATCAGTGCGCGGTACTACTGGGGGCATTGGGTTGGCGATCATATCAAGGCGCTGATGCCCGGCATGGTGCTGGGTATTTTGATTGGCGCGGGTATTTTGGATATTGTGCCAGAGGTCTGGTTTCGGCGCATGTTGGGTGCTCTGGCATGCATTTTTGCGGTGCTACAGGCGATGAGGGACCGGGTGCTGGTCAATGTGAAACCGCCGGGGCCGTGGATGCGGTTTGGCGTTGGTGTGACTTTGGGGGTGGTTTCCACATTGGTTTCTGCAGGTGGTGTGATTTTGATGTTGTATTTGTTGCCGCAAGGTCTGGTTGGGCGTACATTTGTGGGCACGGCGTGGGTTTTTGGCATTGCTTTGAATCTTTTGAAGATGACGCCTTATGTTTTTTTGGGATTGATCAATTTTCAGAGTTTGGTGATGGATATGTGGATGTTACCCCCTTTGTTCCTGGGTGCTGTGGTCGGTTTGTTCTTAAATCGCCGGTTGTCTCCTGTGTGGTTTAACCGCAGTGTGCTGGTATTGGTGTTGGGTATTGGGCTGAAATTGATGTTGTCGTGAGGTATTGTATGGGAACTGCTGAACGCGGTCGTTTTTGGACGCTGTCAAATACCGTTAGTTTGTTGCGTGCGGTGCTAACGCTGCCCGCTGTTTGGCTTATTGCATTGGGGCCTGATTATGTGTGGGAAGTGTTTGGCGTGGTGATGATGATGATTATCAGCGATTGGATAGATGGGTATCTCGCGCGCAGGTGGGGTGAGATTTCACAGTGGGGGAAAATTCTCGATCCTCTGGCCGATAAAGTGGCTATTGGTGCAATTACATTTGCCATGGTTGTGTTCAAAAATTTGCCCGTATGGCTGGTTGCGGGCGTTTTGATGCGCGATGTGGTGATTTTTTTTGCGGGGATGTATCTGGTCAAGCGACACGATGTGTTGTTGACTTCCAATTTTTGGGGGAAGGCTACGACGCTGGTGATGAGTTGGTTGCTTTTGGCCTATTTGTGGGATGCAGATGAGCTCAAGCCCGCGCTGATTGGCGTGAGTGCCGCGTTGCTCGCTGTTTCACTGGTTAGTTATGGGCGGCAATTTTTTGATGTTATAAAAAAATAGCGGAGTCGGTGTGCAGATCAGTGTAATTATTCCCGTTCTGAATGAAGAAGCCACTATCGGCGCGTGTCTGGCGCAGTTTTGCGGTGTTGAGGGTGTGGAACTGATTGTGGTAGATGGTGGGAGTAAGGACGGTACGCAACAAGTGGTTAAGGCACTTGGAGGGGCACAATGGGTTCAGGTAGAAAAGGCAGTGCGGGCGCTACAGATGAATGCCGGTGCGAAACGGGCGACGGGCGATGTGTTTTTGTTTTTGCACGCCGATACATTTTTGCCCTCTGATGGGTTGAGGTTGATACGCAACTCGCTGCGTGTGCCCGATGTGGTGGGCGGGCGATTTCGGCTCGGGTTGTCGGAACAAACGATTGGCTTTCGATTGGTTGCGTTTTTGAGTACCTTGCGCTCCCGGTATTTGGGGATTACTTATGGCGACCAGGGTATTTATGTTCGGCGCGAGACGTTTAACGCTGTGGGGGGATTTCCGCTCTTGCAGTTGTTTGAAGATTCCGAGTTTTGCTCGCGTGTGGTGCGTGTGGGCAAATTTGTGATGCTCCATGCACAGGTATGTAGTTCTACGCGACGGTGGCGCAAGTGGGGCTTTGTGCGCACCGTAGTAGAGATGTGGGTGTTGCGTATTCTCTATCTGTGTCGGATGTCACGTTGAGTCGATGGTATCGGTAATTGAAATGGAATACAGAATATTTGGCAAAACGGGATGGAAAGTCAGCGAGATAGGGCTTGGCGGGTCGTGGTTCTATGGTCGTCCCGAGATGGGGCTAAAACCGGTGTCGCATGGCGTGGCGGTGGTGGAGCGGGCACTGGAATTGGGTGTGAATTATTTCGATACCGCACCGCTTTATGGGCGCGGGCGCAGCGAAGAGGTGCTGGGCGTCGCGCTGTCGGGTGTGCGTGAGCCGTATTATCTGGCGACTAAGGTCGGGTATTATCCCGAACCGTTTGACTATACACGCGATGCGGTATGGCGAGGTCTCGATGCGAGTTTGAAGCGGTTAAAGCGCGATCATGTTCATCTTTTGCAGGTGCATGAAGCCGAAAAAGCCGGGTGGCCCGGGTTATTTGATGCGGGTCGGACTATAGAGGCGTTGTTGGAGATACAGTCTCAGGGAATTTGTGATTATATTGGACTGACGGGGTCAGATTTGGATTTGATGTCTCGGATGCTCCAAGAGACCGATGTTTTTGTTTCGGTGATTACGTTTTGCAAATACGATTTGCTGACGCGAGAAGCAACAGAGAAGTTGGTTCCCACAGCAGCAGAGGAAGGCGTTGCTGTGATTTGCGCTTCGCCATTGCACGCGGGGTTGTTGGGTTCAAAACGGGAGCGGTGGATGGCACAAGAGCGATTTGCCGATTTGTATGACAATCTAATGCGGGTAGAGAAAATTGTTGAGGGTCTGGATGAACCTATGACGCGCACGGCATTGCGCTATTTGTTGTCGGACGATCGGGTGTCGATGTTGTTGTGCGGGGTATCGGATATTGGTGAGTTGGAGGATTGTGTGAGTGTGTCGGATGGCGGGCGATTATCCAGAGAATTGATTGCAGAGATTGAGGGAGGTTAGGATATGAAACCCGTTCGCATGGGTATGATTGGATTGGGTCATATTCCACAGAATGCACATTTGCCAGCCCTATCCCAATTGGTTGAAAAAGGCGAGGTGGTGTTGCAGGCATTTTGCGATGTGGATCGCGGCGTTGTTTCTGAGCAGGCAAAGGTATGGGGCGCGAACTCTGTTTATACGGATCACCGCGAGATGTTTGACAAAGAGGACTTAGATGGGGTGTATGTGTGTTTGCCGCCGACCTTGCATACGGATGCAGAGTTGATCGCAGCAGAGAAGGAGATCGCCCTTTTTGTGGAGAAACCGCAAAGTTTAGATATGGCTCAGGCTGTAGCATTTAGCGAGACTATTGACCGCGCGGATATTGTTTCTCAAGTGGGGTTTATGAGTCGCTATTATCCTTCAGCAGAATATTTGAAGGCCATGCTCGAAACGCGGATTCCGCGGCATGCGCAGGTGCAGTTGTTTTACGGCGGACGGCATATCCGATATTGGACGAGTCGCATGGCTCTGTGCGGGGGATCGTATGTGGAAAATACCATTCACATGATCGATCTGTTGCGTTTCTTTCTGGGCGATATCGAGGCGGTGTCGGCGGTTTATTTTTATCGTTCGGAAGGTGAAGGGCCAGAGCCGATTAATTTGCCTTATGTCTATAATGTAAATTACCGGTTTAAGAGCGGTGTGGTTGCCAATGCGACGACATCGAGGGTGTTGACCAATGTGAATTATTCGCGGCGCGAGGTGGCGGTGGTGGCAGACGACGCGCTTTTCGAGTGGTCGGCGCAAAATGTGGTGTTGAATGGCGAAGAAGTCGCGGCGTGGGACGATCGTCCCAATGCGTTTGCGTTACAGACAGAGGCATTTGTCGATGCGATACGCAAGGGAGACCGCACCGCGATGCTGAGTTCTTATGGAGATGCCCTCAACAGTTTGGCGGCTGTGCTGGGGGCCAATGCGTCAGCCGAACGCGGTGGCGAGCTTGTGTTGTTAGAGGACATGATTGCCGGGCGGGTGATGTGGTCGCCTGGGGAGGATATCTGACGGTGGATATACACTTTGTGACCCTATCCGAATTGGGTACGCGCTATCGGGCGGGTGATGTGTCGCCGGTTGAGGTGGTGGATGTGCTGCTCAATCGCATTGACGAGTACGGCGATCAGTCAAAGGCTTTTATTACAGTTACGGCAGAACGCGCTCGCGCCGAGGCAAGGGCGGCGGAGGCAATGTTGCGGTCGGGATCGGATTTGGGGCCTTTGCACGGCATTCCAATCGCGCTTAAAGACCTGTTTCACACGGCGGGTATTCGCACGACTTCAGGGGCAAAAGCATGGGATAAATTTGTGCCAGAGGATTCGGCAACTGTCGCCAAGCGCCTTTCGCAAGCGGGCGCCGTGTTGATGGGTAAGACCAATATGGTGGAACTCGCGTTTGGGCCTTATGGTTTGAATCCGCATTATGGGACGCCGCCCAATCCCTGGGGAAAAAAATGCGTACCGGGTGGGTCGAGCAGTGGGTCGGGGGTGGCTGTGGCGGCGGGGTTGGTGCCTGTTGCGATGGGTACGGATACGGGAGGTTCTATCCGCATCCCGGCGTCGTTTTGCGGTGTTGTGGGACTCAAGCCCACGTTGGAACGGGTGAGTCGTGCAGGTGCAATGCCGCTTTCGTGGACGCTGGATAGCATGGGACCTTTGACGCGGTGTGTGGAAGATGCCGCGCTGGTGTTTGAAGCGATTGCAGGGCCTGATCCCGCTGATCCGGTGACTTTAAATCAACCGCTGGTCGATGTGGTTAGCGGGTTAAAGCGAGATGTGAAGGGGTTGCGCGTTGGGTTTGTGCGCGATCCGTTTTGCGATGGGGCAGATGCTGTGGTGATCGCTTCGGTAGAAGCCGCGGCAGAGGTTTTGTGCAAATTGGGGGTCGATGTGGTGGAAATGCAATTTCCCGAAGCGAGGGAAGAGTTAGACGAAGAGCTTGACGGGCGCGGCAGTTCGATGATTATGTGTGTGGAAGGGTATGCGTGCCATGGGGATTTTATTGCCCGGCAGGGCGAAATGATGGACCCGCGCATTCGAGCGCGCATTGCACATGGTGCCTCTTTTTCTGGGCCCGATTATGCGGCAGTTTTGCAGCGACGCGAGCAGTTGCGAATTTCGGCCCGCGAGACCCTGCGAGATGTGGATGCCGTGATTTGTCCAACCATGTTGACGGTTGCACCGCGTATCGCAGATGTCGATGTTGCACCTGTCAGGTTGACAACGCGGCTGGTCAATTTTTTGGGTTTGTGCGCGGTATCGGTTCCGTGTGGATGGTCCGATGAGAATTTGCCCATCGGTTTGCAGATAATTGGCAAGCCTTATGACGAAGCCCAAATTCTGCGCCTGGCGTATGCTTTTGAGCAGGTGGTCGGTTTGCGGCAGGCTCCCGACTTTACTTCGGCATAAATTCTGTGGTAAATAGCAGATTGAGATCGACTTTTTGGTCGATCATGCCCAGGCTGTGGAGGATATCCTGTGTTTGTTGCCACTTTGCTTTTGTTTGGGCACCCAGGCCCTGTTGTTGTGTATCGGTGCTTTGCAAGAGAGGGATCAGATATTTGAAATTGGCGCGATTGAAAGCCTCGTCGCTTTCAGGACGTGCAGCCATGTAGGCTGCCACCGCATCTTCGGGGTTATCGACTGCATGTTGCCATCCGCGCAGGCTTGCCCGCAAAAAGCGTTTGACCATGTCGGGATTTTCTTTCAGAAAGGACTCGTTGGCAATGATGTTGGTGCTATATACATCAATGCCGTAATCCGATAGGGCAAGGCGATTGACCGCATGGCCCTGGAGTTCGACTATCACGGGTTGGTCTTCGGTATATCCGAGCATGGCATCGACTTGCCCCGCGAGGAGTGGGGCCGGGCTGGCTTCGCCCATGCCCATGAGTTGTATGTCTTCTTCCGGGATATTCTGGTGGCGCAAGAAGGCTTGAAATTCGCGGTGTTTTGTGCCGCCGATATTGACGCCGATGCGTTTACCGATCAGGTCTGCGGGTGTTGTGATATTTTTTTCAACGAGGGAATAAACGACCACCGGGGTTTGCTGATTGATTACGGCGAGCGATACAATGGGAATTTTGTGCGATCTCGCCATAACTGTTGCCGACCCGCTGGCTACGCCGAGTTTGTAGGTGTTGTTGCCCACGACGCGGGTCGATGTGGGGGCACCATTGCCTTCGAGGATTTCGACTTCAAGTCCCTCTTGTTCATAAAAGCCCTTTTGTTTGGCAACAAAAAAGCCCGCGTGTTCCATTTGTGCTTTCCAGTCGAGAATGAATTGCACTTTTGTGTTGTCTGTACTTGCACAGGACAGGGTGATGAGTGCGAGGGCAAGAGCGACAAATATTTTTTTCATGGCAATCGTCCTTTTAGCGACCTATGGTTTCAACGGTACCGCCCCAACGACGCAGGGCTGTTTTTTCCAGGCCGTCAACGAGTAGAAATAGGCCCGTGCCCATACAGCCGAGTGCGAGCAGGGCGGCGAACATCAAATCGGTGGCGAGTTCTGAATTGGCAAGGCGAATGAGGTGGCCCAGCCCTGCGCTGGAACCGACAAATTCGCCGACTACAGCACCAATTACACTGAGTGTGATACACATTTTGAGTGCGGCAAAAAGATAGGGAATGGCATTGGGCAGGCGCACTTTAAAAAAGATCTGTCGTTGGTTAGCAGAGAGCGACCGCATCAAGTCGAGGATGGATGTGTCAACCGATAAGAGACCGCGCGTGGTGTTGATTACTACGGGAAAAAAGGAAATGAGTCCTGCAATAATCACTTTGGGCAAGAGGCCAAATCCAAACCAGATGACAAAGACGGGTGCGAGTGCCTCTTTGGGAAAGGTCTGCGTGGAGATGACCAGGGGATAGAGCATCCGTTCGATCAGGCGGGAGCGGGCCATTGCTATGGCGCAAAGTAGCCCCGATGACGCGCCTGTGAGAAAGCCGCCGAGGGCTTCGGTGAGTGTGACGAGGCCGTGAGAGAGGAGGAGGCGATGGGATGCGGCAAATTTGGATAGGATTTGAGAGGGTGGGGGAAGGATAAATGCGGCGACATCAAGACTTCGCACGACTATTTCCCACAAGCCGAGCAGCAAGATGATAAACAGCCCTGAGATGGCGTATTCGCGGGCAAAAAAGCGGATCAGTTTCACAGGTCGAACAAGATGATTTGTGCGTGGAGAGAACCGGCTTGGCTGTGGTATTCGGGATTTTCATTCATCGCGAGAAATAGCGGACCTTCGTAGGGCGAGTAAAAATCGAAATAATTGCCCACCGAAAGAATGGGGCTGTCGGCAATGCGCCCGACGAGTGCCCCCACATTTGTGCCGGGCAAGAGATATCGATCATCGGCGGGACGCCCTTCAATGCCATCTGCGCCACACCAGACAATTGTAAGCGGACGCATCTCGGGAGACCAGAGGCCCTCTGCCGTGATGATTACGCGCTGGTCTTTTTGTACCTGGAGATACATTTCTTGCCACACGGCATTTGGGCGAATGGTTTTGGTAATTGTGAATGCCACAGTTTCTCCTCGGTTTTGGGTGCAAAACGGCTCGCAAAGTACGCCTGTGAAAAATACTTGTCAAGCGGAAAGTTTTAATAAAGAATTTGACTCAAAACGCACTGCGCGAGGAAGCGTAGTGCTGTTTTCAGAAGATGTAAAACCCCAAGTGATCGGTACGGTTTGCCGACTGCTTGGGGTTTTTTTATTGCGCGCGTGCTACGGCTGTGACCCGTTTGGCAAATTGCGAGAGATCATCCATCAGGGAATAGACCGTAGGCAAGAGCACAAGGGTCAGAATTGTTGAGATGGACAGCCCGGAAATAACCACCAGACCAATTGGTCCCCAGCGCCTTGAAGTGCCTTCGGCATTGCCAAAGAGCATGGGCAATACCAGCGGCATTAGACCAATGATGGTGGTGGTGGCGGTCATCATAATCGGGCGTAAGCGGTCCTGGCCGCCACGGATAATGGCATCGCGGCGAACAACCCCCTGTTTTCGGTATCTGTTGATGTGATCAACCAGGACAATGCCGTTGTTGACCACGATGCCAAAGAGTACGAGAAGGCCGTACTTGGCATTGCTGTCCATAGCAATCTTGAAGGTGTAGAGACCGAGCGCGACGCCGATGAATGCGAAGAAAATGCAGAACATGATGGTGAGCGGATGGACGTAGGATTCAAAGAGCGAGGCCATGATGATGTAAATGAGAACGAGTGCCAGGATCAAGGTCTCATAGTCCTGGTTTTGCTCTGCATTCATATATCTGAATCGGCGGTCCATTTCATACGTATATCCCTTGGGCAGGGGCACGCCTTCCATGCGTGCTTTCATGATCCGGCCCACGCGAAATACCGCTTGCTGGTCTGTGTTGGCGAAAACGGTTACGGTTGACATGCGGTCTTCGCGTCGAATTGTGTTGCTGCCCGTTGTCAGGTTGAAATTCGCCAGGCTGGAGAAGGTGACCATGCCGCCGTTGTCGCTTTCAAACTCCGTTGTTTTGAGTTGTTCGAGGGTGGCGCGGTCTTCTTCGCGCAGCAGCACTGTGATGTCGATTTCGCCATCGGGGGTTTTGAAGTTGGAGCCACCGCGCGAACCGAGCGCAGAGGCGATGGTGTTTGCAATATCGCGCGGCGAGAGACCGTAGCGCTGTGCGCGCTCGCGATTGACTGTGACGCGAATTTCCTCCGTTCCGCTTTCAAGGCTGGTCTGTATTTCGTGAACGCCGGGCATCCCCTGCATGCTGGTTTCAATGTCTTCGGCCAAAATGGCCAGCGTTTCCTGATTGCGCCCTTTGAGCTCAACACCAGCCCCTACAGATCCCCCGCGGCCCCCACCGGATTTGAAACGCACGCCTGGAATGTCTGTGGGCAGGAGGGCTATAACTTTGCGCTGTACTTCATCTGTGGTGAGTTTGCCTTCGTCTGCCGGCGTGAGATAAAGGGTCAGGCGGGTACCGCGCCGACCGCTGTATCGGCTGCCAATGGCTTCGATGTCGAGTTCGTTTTTTAAGGGGATGAGTATGCCTTCGGCAATTTTGAAGATCTCACGCGCTTTATCCACATCGTAACTGCGTGGCATTTCAATTGTGAGCCTTACAGAACGCGTGGGCTGATATCTGAAGGGTTGTTGCTCAACTTTGCCGTAGATATGGTTGCCGAGAAAGAGGAGTACACAGGCCGCCGAGATGGTTGCCCATCGGTAGTGAAGGGTGGAGGAGACCAATTTGGCATAGAGGGCTTTGGGGCCGATTGCGCGATAGCGGATGTATAGAAAGATGACCAGGGCAATGACGGCGGGAAAACCGATTTTGGCAAATGCTGGCAGCGCGCTGATGGTCGTGTTAAAATTTGCCCAAAGACCTGCGTAATTTATTTTGCTGAAGTCCGTGTAATAAATAAAGGTACCCAAACCGAGCGCGGCTACAAGGCCGACAATGCTCTTGAGAATGCGATCGATGATTTTACCATCTTCATTGAAGGCGCGAGAGGCTGCCAGCGGGATAAGTGAGAGTGCGATACAAAACGAGGCAATAACAGATATGATTACGGTAATGGCAAAGTCGCGCATGAAGAGCGAGGTGCGCGAATCGGTGACAAAAATGACCGGGATAAATACGCAGATGGTCGTGAGCGATGCGGCGAGGACTGGCAGGCCGATTTCATCGCTGCCCTCGAGCGCGGCCTGCCTGGCATCTTGCCCTTCTTCATACCGTTTGCGAAAGATATTTTCAAGGGCCACGACTGCGGGATCGACGAGCATGCCGATGGCGACCATTAGACCCATCATGGAAATGAGATTGAGGGTGATGTTCGATCCGGATTGGCGCATGAAATACATGATCAGGAATACGGTGAGCACACTGATGGGGATAGCAGAGCCGATGATGAGCGTGCTGCGGAAGTTGCGAAGAAAAATAAAGATGGCGATGATGGCCAAAAGACCACCTAAAATAGCAGATTGGCTGAGGCTGGTAATACTATTTGTCACGTCGATGGATCGGTCACGCACCAGGTGTATTCGGAGTTTGTCTTTCCCGACCTCTTCTTGGATGAGGGCGAGTTCGTTGTGCGCGAGTTTGCAGACATCGACCATGTTGGCCGTCGAGGCTTTCTGGACTTCAAGGGTTAGCGAAGGACGCCCATCGAGGCGTTCAAAACTGCGGGATTCGGGATAATCGTATGTGACATCGGCAACATCGTCGAGAATGAGATTGGGGCGAATGGGCAGATCTCGAATTTGATCAACGGTTTCAAACTCGCCCATGCTGCGCACGGCAAAGCGTTTGCTGCCTTCGGTGACATATCCCGCAGAGACATTGATATTGTTGCTGTTCAGGGCGCGATTGATGGTGCGGAAGTCCATCTTATAGGCTGCCATGGCTTTTTGATCGACTTCGATGAGGAGGTCTTTTTCTCGCAATCCCTCGAGCGCAACATTAGCGACGCCATCGAGACGTTGCACTCTGGGCAGGATTATTTGATTGAATACATTGACGAGTTCCTGGTTGTTTTCGCCAAGCCATGTGAGAGAGTATTCGAGGATGGGAAAGTCTTCGGTGTCGAAACTGCGAATATCTATGCGGTCAACGTCGGCGGGCAGATCGGCACGAACTTGATCGAGGCGGTCGCGGATGTGAACGCCGACGATATCCATATCGGCGTCCATAGCAAATTCCAGGCCGACGCGCGCGCTGGAGCCACTCGATGAGGAACTGATGCTTTCAACGCCAGACATCGTGCCCAGGATTTCCTCGATGGGGCGCGTGATGAATTGCTCAATTTCTTCCGGGGAAGAGGAGGGATAATTCACGGAAACATAGATGCGCGGAAATGTCAGGCTGGGTAGATATTCGAGTGGCAGCCTGAAAAGAGAAATAAAACCCATCACCATGATACTAATTACAACCATAATGGTGCTGATGGGTTTGTAAATGGCAAATTCGCTGAGTTTCATGCCCCCTCCTTTCTTCCGAATATAAACTGCGCCAAGAGGCGCGTCAATTCATTTTGACTTTGACGAAGATTGGGGTACAATTGTTCCCATTGTGCTCATACAATGGTTTCCACAAATGCAACGCTATCGGGGTCGAGGCGGCGGTAATCGACGATCTCGTAGCGGTTGCCATCGGCGTCTCGCAGGATCACGCGTACGTCGTCAATCACGCGCACATCGCTTCGGCTGCTGGGGATTTCAAATACGCGATGCCCGCGATCTGTTTCCACATCCCATGTGGGGACGTGGAAATTGGAAACAATGCTATTTATTTTCAGAATACGCGGCATGAAATATGCCTGTTCGAGTGCTATTTCCAATGCATCTCGGCTGTCTGGCGCGAGATCGGTCAGGTCGCGCACAATGCCAATTTCGCCGCCGGCTGAATCGTGGAGTACGATAAATTTTGTGGGCGCGTTGAGGGGAAAAGCGCGCTGTACACCAATCCGCGTGTGAATTTCACCGCGCAGGTCGAGTGTGAGATCGTCAAAATCGTCGAGATACAGGCGAATGTCGCGGGGCGAGAGAAGGGAGAGGTCGCTGATCAGGTCGGGTAGTGAAGACATTGATATACCTGTAGAGATGGGCCAAGGGGCTACCACGCGCGGAGTTTGGACAGTTCTGTTTGCATGCGGCAAAGACGTGCGTAAATACCATCGTAGGCGATGAGTTCGGCATGTGATCCCATCTCGGCGAGCAAGCCGTTGTCGATGATAAAGAGGCGGTCTGCGTGTTTGAGCGTGGAAAGGCGATGGGCAATGGCGAAGGTCGTGCGCCCTTGCACGAGTCTGTAAAGGGCTTCTTGAATCTGCGATTCTGTCTCGGTATCCATGCTGGAGGTGGCTTCATCGAGAATTAGAATGCGAGGATTTCTCAGGATCGCGCGCGCAATGGAGATGCGTTGCCTTTCGCCGCCCGAGAGCCGAACGCCGCGTTCACCTACGGGTGTGTCGTAGCTATCGGGCAGACGGAGGATGAATTCGTGGGCATTGGCTGTTTTAGCGGCTGCGACGATTTCATCGAGTGACGCATCGGGGTTGCCATAGGCGATATTTTCGGCTATCGGGCCATTAAAAAGAAAGGGGTCTTGCAGAACGACGCCGATCTGACTGCGAAGGGATTTGAGGGTGACATCGCGGATATCGCGTCCGTCGATTAAAATCGCGCCTTCTTCGATATCGTAAAATCTGCAAATCAGGTTGATCAGGGTGCTTTTGCCCGCGCCAGAATGGCCGGCAAGACCGATCATTTCACCAGGTTCAACGGTAAAATTGAGATTTTTGAGTACGGGTTTGCCGGGTTCAAAAGAAAATGTCACGTCGTCAAATTGGATGCGCCCTTCAATTGAGGGCATTGAGTACGCGGCACGTCTGTCGGTTACGTCGGGCTGTGTGTCGAGTACTTCAAAGACGCGCTCGGCAGAAGATGCGGCCCGCTGGAAGCGGTGGTTGAGGCGGCAGAGGCTTTCAACCGGGCCGTAAAAACGCCACATGTACTGCGTAAATGCCACAAAGTTGCCCAGGGTCAAAGCGCCGTCGATAACCGAGGCACCCCCCACGAGCCATATAATCAGCGTTCCGATAGATGTAATAAAAGCCATGACGGGGCCGAAGATGCTGCGAATGCCCGCAATTTTGATTTCACCCTTGAGGAGGTCTTCGCTGCGCGTCTGAAATTTACCCACTTCGCGGTCTTCCTGTGCAAAGGCTTTGACCACGCGCACGCCGGGAATGGTGTCGGCAAGGAGGGCACTGATGCCTGCCCAACGCCGCCACAGGCCGCGATAGGTGCGATGCAAACGGCGGCCAAATTTGAGGGTTGCAATAATCAGAAAAGGCGTGGGGATTAAAACGAGGGCGGCGAGTGTGGCATTGAGCGTAAAGAGAATGCCGCATATAATGACGATGGTGACGATGTCGCGGATAATTTCTTGCAGGCCATCGCTGATAAAATCTTGCAGGCGGCCCACATCTTGCGTGATGCTGGCCATAATGGTGCCGGTTTCGCGTTCGTTGTAGAAGCTGAGAGAATGGCGGTGGAGGTGCCGATAGACCTCATTTCTGAGGCTATAGGTAATTTTCTGTCCAAGAACGGATAAAATATACGAGCGTATGGCGCGAAGGCCCGATTGCGAGAGGTTGATTAGCAGGAGCAGACCCACGAGAAAATAGAGGATTTCGTATCCGGTTGGCATCCCCAATACGCTGTCTGTGATGTCGCGAAAAAAGGTCGGTTCGTACTTCTCCGGAGGAGCGAGTACGCCATCGATGAGTTCGCGCATCAAAAGCGGTGGCGTAAGGCCAATAAAGGTCGAGGTGAGGAGCAGGACAAGGCTCAGGGTTCCGAGTTTCCAGAAGGGACGCGCATAGGCGAGTAAGCGATACAGCAGTTTGCGTGTGTCGAGACAGTTGGTACAGACCCCCACCCTGCGCGAAATGATTGCGCCGCACACGTCACACCGCTTGCCTGAAATCGCGCGCCCAAGATGGCCTTTTGTGATTTTATCTTCGGTTTTGCGTGCGTCTTTTACAAGGGCTTCAAGGCGGTCCGTTATCCGATTGAATTTCTGGTTCTGGCCTTTGGTAAATCGCGCGAGTGTGGCACCTGTGGTTTCTGTGCGGACTTTGAGCAAGCTGTTGCCAAATAGGTCTTTGACTTCGAGATTGGTAATTTCTGAAAGTGGGATGCGCTCTGTGTGTGGTGTCGAATCGCCATTGGGGCTGATTGCAAACAAGTGTTTGTCTGTGGCGAGGAGATAAGCAGTTCCATACGTGCCATCCAGACGAATGTCGGTACTGGCCGATAATTGAACCGTTTCGTGCGATGGGATAAGGCCATCTAAAATGTGCTGCGGAGGGATTTCCAGAAGATTTGTCTCGGAAGCGTTTGCCACAGATCAACTCCTGATAGAAGAAAGAAAGTGTTTACTTACTTATAAATTTAATAGAATTTGGCGAGTACGTCAAGACAAGACAGGAGTGGATCAGGTGGATCTAAATAGGCGATTCCAGAGGGATGGTTGTTGAGATCGCTGCCAGGTTTTGAGACGCGATTCCCAGTCGTGTGAGCGTGCGCCTATCGGGTTTTCCATCGGGCGTGCGTTTGATCGTTCTGTCCATTATATTGCTCCAGGAATCTGGCGAGTAAGTTCTTTACGGTAAATATACACTGAATCAGGTTTTGTTTCAAGATACAGGGTGATGGTAATTATTTTTTTTCATTCCAAATAGGAGATTTCACATGATCATTACACATGTTCGCGCAGTGCAGCCCGAAGCAGATCGCGCACCTGCCGGTTGGCGCGGAGCCATTGGACAGATTCTGGTGCGGATTGATACGGATGATGGGCTGTCGGGATACGGCGTTGGCGGGGGTGGTGCAGCGGGTATTCACGTTGTTCAGACGGTGTTGCGCGAGGTCTTGATCGGCGCGAATGCTGAAGATGTCGAGGGGTTGTGGGATGCGATGTATCGCCATACGGCAGCTTATGGATACAAGGGTATCGCGATGATGGCGATTAGTGGCACGGATTTGGCATTGTGGGATTTGCGGGGAAAGCGGGCGAATAAACCGCTTGTCGAAGTGTTGGGTGGAACGCGAATGGCAGTGCCATCGTATCGCACGGGGTGGTCGCGGGATGACCTTGATGGAGCACTCGCGCTGGGTTATAAGGCATTAAAATTTGGCATTGGCGGGATGGATCCCCATAGAGAATTGGATGCGATAGCCAATTTTTTTGCGGATGTGCGAGCATCTGTGGGGGGCGATATTCAGTTGATGTGCGATGCGTCAATGGGATGGGATGCGGAAGGCACGTTGCGCGCTGCCGAGCGGTTGGTCGAGTTTGATTTGGCATGGTTGGAAGAGCCGCTTTTGCCAGAGGATTTTGAGGGCTATGAGCGGTTGATGCGCGAGAGTCCTATTCCAATTGCGAGTGGCGAGCACGAGTACACGGCGCGTGGATTTGAGGCACTGATGCAGCGGGGATTACACGCTATTTATCAACCCGATGTGTGCTGGTGCGGTGGGTTGACAGAGTTGGTGAAAATTTACGCGTTGGCGAAGGAGTACGATGTCGAGGTGTGTCCACATCGCGGAGGAGAGGTGTGGGCGCTGCACGCGATTGTCGCACTCGATCCCGATCCCCTGGCTGAAAGCGGACGCCCGTGGATGACATGGGTGCGCGATCAGCCGGAAGTGATGGATGGCAAAATCGCGCCGGGTGAGGGGCCGGGTTTTGGGGTGTGGTTCGATGATGACTTGTGGGCGTGAGGTGTTTGCAATGGTGATACAAGCACCGCGTATATTGTCCTTCACAATGGTGGTGCGCTATATTCTTCTTAACCAAGGCCACCTTAAATCGGAGGACTTAAGAAAGGAGTGAGGCGTATGTCGATTAAGCTGAAGGACATCTGGCCAATCGAGAATGTTCTCGATTACAAGGTCCATTTCGCACGCCGAAACAAGGCCTATCATGAGCCGTTGGACGAGTGGTTGGAGGACCCTGACAACTGGGTTTATTGGCAAGAAAACCGTCCCAAAAGAAACGAGTTCAACCGAGAATTCATCTTTTCATTAATGAAATTTTACAGCGAGGAAGATGTCTGGCTATTCGGAGGAATCTTCCGCGTCCTGGCTGATCATGGTCATGAAAACGGATATGAAGTTGAGTTGACAGATCATGGCGAAGACTTCATCGGACGGCTCAAGATTTTTCGGGACTATCGAAGCATGTCGTCTCGCGTAGATTTCGAGAACCACTATGATCATTTTAAGGTCTCGGAAATACTGCGGGAGCCGTATTCAGGGCGAATCTTTCCCGGCTATGAGAACATTGATCTCCCCTTTACGGAACTCTCAACTTTGGTCCATAACAACAGACCTGATTGGAAATCGGCTTTGGAGAACGTAAAGGGCGTCTATCTGATCACCGATACTAGTAAGGGCAAACGATATGTCGGAAAAGCCTCTGGTAGTCAAGGAATCTGGTCTCGGTGGGGGGAATACGTCAGCTCTGGCCACGGCGGGAACAAGAAATTGCAGGAATTGGTAGGCGACAGGTTGGACTATGCCCGGAAAAATTTCAAATTCACACTGCTTGAATACCATCCGGCCCCCACACCTGATGAGATCATATACAACCGGGAGGGCTATTGGATGGAAGTTCTGTTGACACGAGGTGAGTACGGCCTCAACTAGTGCATCGTGGCAAAAAAGGCTAAACATATAAATAGTGTGTGCTTATATTTGGGAGTCTCTCAAAAGTGCCTCTACATTCCTCTTGGAGGGTCCCATGCCTGGTTACTATAAAAAAGCAAGTGCCTTGCCCATAAGCGTGATCCAACGCGCCATCTTAGAAGAGCTTGTCCAACGCCATACCAGCCAACAGTGCCATGTCAAACGTGCCGGCATCATCCTTTTGAGCAGTGAGGGGAGAAGCATGACGGAGGTGACCGAGCAACTGAGGATCCACCGTGGGACAGTCTCTACTTGGCGCAAGCGGTGGCTTGGTCACCAAGAACACCTCACCTTGATCGAAGTCGAAGCCGACCGACAGGCCTTATCGGAGGCGATTCTGTCCACGCTTTCTGATGCGCCGCGCTCTGGCACGCCTGTGACCTATACGGCACAGATGGTCACAAAGATTGTGGCACTCTCGTGTGAAGACCCCAACGCATGTGGGTATCCGATTAGCCATTGGACGCCTCAAGCGTTGCGAGAAGAAGTCATCGCACGCGACATTGTAAAGGACATTTCCATTCGTAGTGTAGGGCGTTTTTTAAAAGGAGGCCGATCTTAAGCCTCATCGTGTGCGCTATTGGGAGTGTCCCCCCGATATGGATAAAGAAGCCTTTTACCAACAAAGCGAAAAGGTCTGCACCTTATATCAGTCGGCTCCTGCGCTTCACGAACAAGGCGTACATGTCATCAGCACAGATGAAAAAACGGGCATACAGGCCAAAGCGCGTGCCAAGCCAACTTTGCCGATGAAGCCGGGTCGGGTCGAATACCAGGAGTTTGAATACAAAAGGCATGGGACGTGTTGTTTGCTTGGCAATTTTGAAGTCGCCACAGGCAAGCTGATTGCCCCAACCTTATCCAAGACGCGAACAGAAGCAGATTTCAAGACCCATATTGAACAGACCTTTGCACAAGACCCGCAAGGCGAGTGGGTCTTTGTCGTGGATCAACTCAATACCCATAAATCTGAATCCTTAGTCCGATGGGTTGCCCATGTGTGCGACATTCAAGACGAGTTAGGTGAAAAAGGCAAATCCGGGATTCTAAAATCCATGAAAACGCGTGCCAACTTCCTGATAGATGAATCCCATCGTGTGCGCTTTGTTTATACGCCTGTGCATGCTTCCTGGCTCAATCAGATTGAATGCTGGTTTTCCATCCTCGTGCGACGCCTGCTTAAGAGAGGTAGTTTTACATCCATTCAAGACCTTCAGCAACGTATCTTAGATTTCATTGACTTTTTCAACAAGACGATGGCCAAGCCTTTTAAATGGACTTACACCGGCAGACCTCTTAATCTATAAGGAGTAGCACTTCTGCCACGATGCACTAGAGGGTATCTTTGTAGATTTGAGACGCTTAATTGGAGACATCTTGGAACTCAAGAATCGTATCGGACTAGGTTCTGTCTGAAAAGTCACTTTTGAGCCTAAAATGACCTGTAAGCGATTTTATCAGACAGCTTATTTTATAGGGTTTGGTGAATAGCTCAAATCGGTATTTAGAGGAAAATTCAGACTTTTCAGACACTACCTAACATAGCGGCCTGTTGTACTACATTTTTGATAAAGTAATACTGGCTCATGACACGAGATTGAGAAAAATAAAAACACCATCAGCTATTTGCTGATGGTGTTTTTAGTGCGTGGTTTGTGGGGAATGGTTTGTGTCTTCAACACATTGCGCCAGGTGCGGGGCCGGGTTTTGGGGTGTGGTTCGATGATGACCTGCGGGAATAGTGAAAGCTTTCAAGGAAGGTGTTCTAAATCGTCGAGGTCTTTGAATCTTCCGCTAGCTTTTTTGTTCGCCTTTAAGTGTTCAAGACTGATTAGATTAACTTGAATTTCATCAATGGTATCGACGATGCGTTCTGCATAGCAAGTATCAAAATCAACGCCAGAGATGGATGGAATAATTTCGATACTCATTGGAGGAACGCCCATGCGAATGATGTTTTCTTCATTTAAAAATATATTTGCAAAAAGGTCGGATGCGGGGAATCCAAACGCTTGTAGGACAGTAGCCAGTCGCTCGGCATTTTGGGGATGGACTGCAATCCAAATATCTAGATCGTTAGTGGCTCGTGGATAACCGTAATAACCGACAGCATAGCCACCAATCAAGAGATATTCAACGCCATGTTCGTTGAGCAACTTCAAGAACTCTTTGAAGTCGTCTGGTAGCTTGATCTCCATAATTGATCCGACGAAGAATTTCGATTTGTTTCAGGCGTTCGTGAGGTGTTTGAGTAAGCCAATATGTACGTTCTTCCGATGTGTCGGAAAGTGAGCCTATAGAGAGTGCTGTTCTATCCAGCTTTAGAGGGATGTGATGCTTTGCCATTCATCTATCTCCATCCAAAGAGCATTGATGGACAATCCATTGATGCTCTTGTTATTTTTCAAAAAACGCTTTGTGCTGCGAGGTCACATCTTCGATGGGAATGGGCTTGGAGAGGCCGACTTTGAAGGCGAGCATCCACATGACAAAGATGCCGAAGAGCAGCATAAGAAGTTGCCAGACCCATATCGAGGGCAAACCAAAGGGTGCCCATGTTGCCGGGGTATTGGGATCGGAAAAGAGGGTGTTGCCAATGGTGGCAAAAGGTCCGAATCCAACGAGGAACCACACAACGGTGAGGATCCACGCCGGTGTCACCCATTTTTTTTGGTCGTCGGTGAGGCCAGAGACCGCCTGGATGAATGCGTGGTGTTTTTTGCGGCTTTCGCGTTCTCCGTTGTTTTCTGAAGCAAATTTCGAGACGAGCAGGGCAATGATCAAGTTGGCAAAGATACCCCAGCCCGCGCTGTGAATGGTGAGTGGGAATGCGCCCCAGGGAAGGCCAAATACGGCCACTGTGCGATCAGTCAAGGTGACTGCAATCAAGCCCGCAACAAGGCCCCAGACTACGCCTTTGCGGGTGAGCCAGGGAAAGTAACACACGCCCAGGAGGGCAGGGTACATCTGGAAGCCGTAAGCAACGGCCAGGCCGCCGAGCATGACGATGGCGCCGGTGAATTGCGCGGCGACGAATAGCGCGACCACTGTGACGACGATGACGAAGATACGGCCACAGAGTTTTTGCACGCTGTCCGATGCGTCGGGGGAGACGTATTGTTTGTAGAGGTCGCGGGTGACCATACCGGAAAAGGTGGACATGTAGGCAGCTCCTGTGGATTGCATTGCGGCGAGGGCACAAACCGCGAGCAGGCCAACGAGCCATGGCGCGGAGTCGGTGAGCAGGTTGATGAGCTGGGGAACGAGGTTTTTGTCATTGGCAGATTCAAAGATGCCGTTCGCTATGAGGATGTTGCCCCCAAGGCCTTGGAAGATGGTGAAGGAGAAGAGGATGATGCCTATGATAATAGAGGATGCCACCACTTGTTGCCAGCGGAAGGGTTCGCTGGTTTTGTTGGAAAAGCACCACATGGAAAAGGCGGGTGAGGATTGGATACCCATGAGCGCGAACATGTAGGTGAGGCACATCATGCCTGTCCACACACTGCCCTGTGCTTCAGCCCCTGAAGATACGGCCTGGATAGCTCCCGGCATAGCCACGATGTTTGAGTGACCGGCGGGGGTGAGTTTTTGACCCGATGCGAGGTCTTGTTTGACATACGCTGCAAGGCCATCGGTAAACCCACCCCAGCCTCCTGCAAAGCTGATGGCGATGCCGCCGAGGATGACAATGCCGAGTGCGAGCAAGACGCATTGGGCGCAGTCAACATAGGCAACGGAGCGAAGACCGCCAGAGGCCACGTAGATCATAACTATGGCAGAGAGGGCAAACATACCCACTTCAATGCTGATCATGCCGTCGGTAAGGACATGGAAGAGGTCGCCAGAGGCGCGGAGTTGTACGCCGAGATAAGGGACTGAAAAGAGGAAGGCGACGAGAACCGTGAGCAAGCGTATGCCATTGCCGCCGTAGTAGGTGGAGTACATTTCGCCGGGGGTAATGTGTTCAAAGGCCCGACCAACGACCCACTGGCGGCGCAAAAAGAGCACGCCAGTAAAGGGGATTGTGAGGGCGTAAAAGGAGGCGAACGCATAAGGCAGGCCATCGATGAGGATTTTGCCGGGATGCCCCACAAAGGTCCAGCCGGAAAAACTGGTGGCAGTGGCCGCAAGGACAAATACCCATAAGCCAATGGTGCGTCCGGCCACGAAGTAGTCGGTCGATGTGCGTGAAGAGATGGCGCCTCTGACGCCCCAAAAGAGGCAGTAAGCCCAGTAGATCCCCACAAAAGCAAAAAGCCAGATTAGTTTAGCGTCCACAAAAAATCCTCCCTATTGTGAGCAACGTTCCCGAAGCCCGAGCAAAAGATGCAGTTATATGCTCACATCATACATTCTGATATGAAAAATGGCAAATGGATATTAAAGCTCTACGCATTTGACCTACCATGCGACCATTGCATCCTTGAATAAGGCTTTTAGGTCTTCGGCTTCTGCGGGACGCGGTGAGAGTTTGGTGACGCGATGTTGTGGGAGGGTGCCTTCAACGAGTGTGGGGATGTCGCTTTCGGTGAATCCGATGGCTGACAGGCCATTGGGTACTTCGAGTTGCTTCATCAGGGCAACGATCTGGTCAGCGAGGATGTGCCCGGCTTCATCGGGAGATGCGTTGGAGATGTCAGCGCCCATGATCTGTGCCGCCCGAAGGTGGCGGTCTGGGCGTGCGGGTCCTGTAAAGCGAAAGACGGGAGGGGCGTTGAGGACGACAGACATGCCATGGGGGATGATGGCGTGGTCCGTGGTCATGCCTTTGGGTTTGAAGTCGCGCACCATACCCGAGACTGGATACGACATGCCGTGGCAGAGGTGAACGCCGGCATTGCCAAAGCCTATGCCTGCGAGTGATGCGGCGAGGATCATTTGCGCGCGGGCTTCGTCATCGTCGGGGTTGCGAACCGCGCGGGGCAAGTATTGCGTGGTCATTTCAATGGCTTTGAGTGCCCACATGTCGGAAATGGGATTGGCGCCCTGATAGGCAGGACGTTCGATCGGGCGGTTGGGTCTGGGGCGTTCGGTATAGGGGATGGCGGTGAAGGATTCGAGGGCATGGCAAAGGACATCGAGGCCGGTTGCAGCCGCGATGGAAGGCGGCATAGTGCGCGTATTTTCGGGATCGACAATGGCGAGGTCGGGTTTGAGATAGCGGTGTGCAATGCCGGTTTTGACGTGGCGGTCGGAGAGGTCCATAATGGCTACGCCCGTGGTTTCGCTTCCCGTGCCGGCTGTAGTGGGAATGGCAAAGAGGGGTTTGACAGGGCCGGGAACGGGTTTGCCCTGTCCAATGGGTGCGTTGATATACGCGAAGAAGTCGTCGGGATAGGTTGCAAATAGATTGGCTGCTTTTGCCGTGTCGATAGATGAACCGCCCCCAATGGCGACATAACCTTCGTAAGCGCCTTCGGTGGCGACTGCGATGGCGTCTTTGAAAGAGATATCTGTAGGCTCCACGCGCACGCGGTCGAACAAATCGTATCCAATGCCTTCGGATTCGAGGGCTTCTCGCGCGGTTTGAACGGGAGGCAGATCAACGAGGTTGGGGTCGGTGATGACGAGGACGCGCTTGAGGCCCATGTCGGACAGGTCCATGCCGATTTCGCACGTTGTTCCCACCCCAAAGCGCAGGTTTGATGCGCCCATTTGAAATGCGGTGTCTTTATTCATGTTTTGATTCCGATAATTAGCAGTTTTGCGATATAGTTGATCTCTCAGGTGCATCGCTTTCTACAAATTTTGGGCGATGCACCACAATTTGACCTCTGGGCCTACTCGCCCATTTCCGCGGTTGCGACAATATGGGCCTCGATTTTGCCGACCATCTCGTCGGCGGAGTTTTTCTTAGTCAGGGTTTCCAGCAGAGCCTTGTCGGCGGGGTTGATGATCAGGACCAGTCCGGTCTTGTTATTGGCCTTGAGGTGTTGCTCTATGCCGAGGGCTGCGGCCAGCAGGCGGGCCTGGTCGGTGCGGTCTGCGTCGGTCACGTCCAATGTGAGAAAGAGAACAGGCTCGGCGGACATGGTTTCTCGGACTTCTTCGAGAATGGGCACCAGTGCCTTGCAGGAACTGCACCAGTCGGCGTGTACCTTGACCACATAGAGGGCCGGTGTGCCTTCGCCTTCGACCTCAACAGTGCCTGCAAAGGCGGGGGTAGTGGTCAGCAAAAAGGCAAGGGCGATGAGGGAGAGGCTACGTCGAGTTTGCATGGGGTTACTCCTTGGAATGAGTGAATGAGCCATGTCGTTGGCTCAGGTCTGCAACTTATTTTCTCTAACTCAGGGACAAAAAATAAGTTGCAAAAAACAGGCTGGGTATTCCCTATCTTTCCCGATGTTTTAATCTGTGGGTTCGTCGAGGACGAGGACGCGGCATTGAACAGATAGCGCACGGGGCCTGACCGGTTTATCGGACAAATCCCAATGTGCGATGGATAATGTGTGGGTCAATTACGACAGCGGGTTTTGAATTGGGCGTAATTTGTTTCCCGAAAGCAGAGGCGAATGCGAGGAAGTCAGAGAAGCCGACGATACCGTCTGCATCAATGTCGAATTGCGGGTCAAAATCCGGGTCTGAACTGTTTTTACCAAAGTGTGCGGCGAACAGGAGAAAGTCTGTGAAGCCGATCACGAGATCGCCGTCAAAATCGAAGACTTCGAGCGCGACTGTGGGTGTGAACCGAACTTTTTTCAGGTATGCAAATAATAGGTCGAGATCCCGAGACGATTCAGCAATTAACACATCGGTCCCGCGTTGCTCAATCCTGAAGTTTGTGGAGCCGCGTCGTTTGATTGCGAGTACGTCTTCGTAGGCGGTCTTGAACTCTGTCGCATCCCGTTCCGTATCCCAGGTCGTGAACAGAACGAGAGCGGGTGTGTTCCCCTGGCGGTGTTTGAAGACGGCATACTGGTCGCCATGCCAGCCTGCGGCTGCTGAGTGTGATGCGGTATTGACATCAAAGGTATTGAAGATAATTCTGAGACCTAATTCGCCCAATGTATCCTTATCCAGTAATTCCCAGTCTCCTGCGAAGGGTTCATTTGTCAAATCTGGAAGTGCGATCTCCTCGAGGGATTCTCCCGCGAAATATTTGTCTGGATGGAGAATGTGTTCCATCGACATCGGCAGATTGGTGTACGCGCGATTTACTGTTGCCCAACCCCCGCGTTTTTTCAGGGCAAATACAAAGGCCATTCCGCGAAGGTAGATTCCAATTTGTTGTTCAAATAGAAAATCGGGAATTTCGTCCGTCTCATTGCCGGCAGTGTTGACAATATTGTTTATGAATAGCTGTAGTTGAGCATCTGACATCGCTTGTCCAGTGCGGTCGAAAAACCAGAGGAATTGCACCAGCGTCGCCTCCCCTTCGGCGAGAGCTTGATGTGCTAATAATTCATCGCTATTCGTTGCGCTGTTGAGCAAGTTGTCGAGTCCAAAGTGCTGATCCTGTAGCACATGCATAAGTTCATGGGCTATGATTCTCTGGAGACTTTGTATGGAAATTGGTCCTATGGGGAAGTTGACAGAACGGGTTGCGGAATCGTAATAGGCCCCAACCTGTTCCTGCAAGGTCCTTTTCATGGCATCGAAGTCGAAGGGCATGCCCCCGTGATGTAACCCGATGGCGCGGATGATCAGATCGTAGTTTTGACGAATTGTTTGCGGCACAGACTGAGTGAACTCATTGTTTATGAAGGCAGTGATTTCCGCGTTTGTCTGATAGCGGATCGCGAAAGGCTGGACAAAGTTGAGCGACCGAATTGATGATACCTCTGGCTTAATCGTTTCGCTCAGCGCAGTCAAGTCGGGTAAGTTCTGCGATAGGGCGATTGAAGGGATGGCGATGATAATTATTGCAATTCGGCTCATTCCTTCTCACCTCCTTTTTCACGCATATCCTCATCAGACGTAAGCCCCTGTCGGGCGATCCAGGATCTATCCCATTTTTGGCCGCCGATGAGTCCGCCATCCACGACGAGGGCGTGACCGCTGACAAATGAGGCGTGGTCACTGGCGAGATAGAGGGCTGCGTGTGCGATGTCTTCGGGTTGACCCGCGCGGTGAATAGGCTGTCCGCCAGCGAGTTTTTCAGTCATGAGCTGATATGCTTTGTCAGATTCTTCGGGCGCGAGGTCCAGTACCGGGGCAAATATGGGGGTGGCGATACCACCGGGGCATATACAGTTGACGCGTATGTTGTGAGGTCCCAATTCCATTGCTGTTGTGCGGGTGAGGTGTATGACGGCGGCTTTACACGCGCTGTACACATGAGGCCCATAGCCCGTGCGAAGGCCCGCGACAGATCCCGTGCTGATGATGCTGCCCGATCCCTGTTTTTTCATTACAGGGGCTGCGTGTTTGATGCCCATGAAGACGCCGCGCAGGAGAACGCTTACGGTTTTGTCAAAACCCCGAATAGATGTTTCTTCAATGGGTCCCGCTACACCGCCGTATCCGGCGTTGTTAAAGAGGCAATCCAGGCGTCCAAAATGCGTGACGGCGAGGCCAATCATCGCTTTAATATCGGGTTCCCGTCTCACATTGGTGTGCTGGAATATGGCATTGGAGCCGAGTTCTTCTGCTACGGCCTGACCCTTATCGTCCTGGATGTCTGCGATGACGACTTGCGCGCCTTCTTCAACAAAGAGGCGAGCGGTTGCCCGCCCAATGCCGCTTCCGCCACCCGTGATGATCGCTACTTTTCCTTCGAGTAATCCCATCAATAGCCCTCCAGCTATTTGGATTTTTGATATTCAATATACGACGTTTCGTATCAAACACCCCATATGTTTGATAAACAAGTATGGAGGACTTTTCATACTAATTTTGCATAAATTAGTATGAAATTAGTATGAGCATTCAATATGGATGGACGGCGATTATGAAAAGACCTCAAACACCACCGGCTTTAATCAGGCAAGAGCCAGGTCCTCTTGCCATACTGGTGGTCTGACAAGGGGCAGGTTGTTTTCCTCACACCAGGGTTTGAGCGGGGTTTCACCGCCACTGGTTTGATATTCTTCTGTTTTGACCAGTGTTTCGCCAAGGAGGTACTGGCCCAATGGATCGAGTTTGTCCAATAGCGATTCGGGCTGTACGCGGTAATCTATGGGGGCGAGCCACCGGTAGCCATAACCGAACATGATGACTTTGCGGGTCTGACCGGATAGGTTGACTCCGCCAGCGTGATAGGTCCGGTTTTCAAAGATGAGACAGTCCCCGGGTTCGAGACGCGGTTCGAGTGCGCCTTCTGGATCGCCATTTGATGGAATGTCGAGTGGTTTTCGCAAGAGATTACTTCCGGGTACGACGAGTGTGGCACCGGCATTGGGTTCGGTGAGGTCGGAGAGGTAATAAGCGCATTTGAGCATGCCTCGGGGGGCTGCGTGCTGGAGGTCGTTGTTGAGGCGGCCGTAATCGCGATGCCAGTTTGGTGCTCGCGCAAAAGCAGGCGTGCCGGGTGGGTCGGGGTGTTTGTAAATCAAATGTGAGGTGGTGAGGTGAAGATAAGCGCCGAGGAATTGCACGACCATGGGGAAGATTTTGGGGTGTGTGAGGAGTGGTAGAAGGGCATCGTTTAAGGCGATGCAGTTGCGAAAGCCATCGTAATATCCATTCTCGCGCGTTTGTCGGTTTGTTTTTTCGTTGCTGCCAATGAGTTGGTCGCATATTTCGAGCAAGTGTGCGACCGTTTTTTGATCGAGTGCTTGGCGCACAATCAGACAGCCCTTTTCATCGAATTCCCGGATGGTTTCTTTGGGGAGAGTATTCCAATTTGGAGTGATCATTTTGGGGTCCCTTTTTAATGTGGCTTTAGATAAGTTGTGATCTGATACGCGAATTGAAATCTGGAACAAATTCTAAGACAGTGCCATTTCCAATTTGTGCTTTCGTTTTATCCAATCGGGGAGCATGCTTTCAAGTAAGTTATAAAACTCTGCCCCGTGATTGGGATGAAACAGGTGGCATAGCTCGTGGATAATGACGTATTCAATACATTCTCTGGGTGCTTTTATGAGTTCCAAATTCAATGTCAGGCTGCCTTTTTTGCTCAAACTGCCCCAGCGCGTTTTCATATTGCGGATTTTGAGGGTGGGTTTATCCACCTCCTTTTTGCGAAAGGGGCACCAGCATTCTTCAAACACTTTCGAAAAATAAATATTCGCCTTGCTTCGGTACCATTCTTCGAGCAACATTGCGATATGTTCTGGCTCATTATTAACCGTTGCTATGTGAAAAAATCCATACTTTAGCAAGACCTTGTCCGTTTCAGCCTGTCTTATCTTCAGCCGATACTTTTTTCCCAGATACAGGTGGCTTTCTCCTCCGACAAACCGCCGCTCTGGAGTCCGCGGGTCAAACTGCGAGAAATAGCGGATCTGGCGTCTTATCCAACGCGCGCGTTTGTAAACGCGACGCTGGATGAGGTCTTTATCTGTTTCCGTTGGTGCTTTTACGGTCACTAAGCCATTTGGGTGAACGGCAATTTCGATAGACTTCCTGTTGGAATAACTCAAATGAAAGGGAATGGATTCGCCCGCGTATGTGATGGCGTGCTGCGTTTCCAACATTAAGCCTACCTCCAGAATTTGGCAATCCTCATTGTTTGGCTGATCATTTCGTCCATCTGTTCTGACGATAAATCAATGCCATATACATCTTCCACCACATCGTAGAAGAAGTCATCAATCTCGTTTTTTACGGTATTTTGCACGTCGCTATCGTTCCAAAAATCTACCTTCCAATTTTTATCTATCGCGGTTTGAATGGCAAGCGTTGTTTTTATTGCGATGCCATCGGTCTGGCTTTCATCCATATCAATCTCTGAGAAACAAGGTTTAATTGCGCCAAAATACGCACAGGCCTCACCGTTATTGCGAATCTCATCGGGGACATCGTCGCGTTGTGTGTTTTCGACCTTATCCCGAATATCGCTCACCTTTTGCAAATACTCGAGGGCTAATATCCGCTGCTGCCTGAAATCGTCGATTGCATCCTGAATGAGTTTTGAGAATTTCTCATAAAAAGCGGGGTCTTTGGCCATGTTTTCGGTAATCTTGCGCTTGGTCGCATGCGCGATCTGGTCGGCACTTGCCGCCGTGTTTTGGGTGCGATAGATGCCCCGCTCCTCTTTGACCATAGAAAAGGTGTTGGCATCAAAAATATTCACGGGTGCGTTTAATTGGGTAACCTCGTTTGCCTGAATATGCGTGTTTAGCAGCTTTTTAATTCGAGTGTCATAGTCGCCGTAATCAATGGCTTCGGCGTAGCGCAGTCTGACCGCCTCTCTCAGTTTCACAAAACGCAAGAGGTCGTTTTTGTAGCGTTTGAGTTGGGCCTCGTCGGTCTGAATAATGAACTGCTCAGATGAAAGCGCGATGGCAAGGGTCTTGCCGTACTCCGTGAGGCGTTCATAAAAATCTTCCCGCAATGCGTCATCGGATAGCAGCACTTCGTAGCGTTCTTCATCGTGGGAATTTTTAATTTCTTTGAAGATGTCCCAGAGGTCCGAGTAACGTTGCGGTAACTTTTGTATTTCTTCATTGATGGAGACCAGGACATCTGCGAGGTCCTCTCTATCAAAATCCGCAAGCGCGTCGTATTCGTTTAGTGCTTTGTCCAGTTCACCCAATACATTGGCATAATCGACGACATAGCCAAACTCTTTATTTTCGTGTACGCGATTAACCCGGGCAATAGCCTGGAGCAATGTGTGTTCGCGCAACTTGCGGCACAGATAGAGCACGGTATTGCGAGGCGCGTCAAATCCGGTGATGAGTTTATCTACTACAATCAAAATTTCCGGTTCGTCTGCGTGTTTGAACTGTGCGATGATTTGTTTGTTGTATAGATCCTCGGAACCATAACGGGTCATCATTTTGTTCCAGAACGCGTTGACCACATCTGTCTCTTCGCCGACTTCCTCATGTCCCTCTCGCGTATCCGGGGGAGAAATAACGACCTCTGATGAAACATCATTTATCTCATTAAAAAATTCTCGATACTTCAGGGCAGTCGCTTTGTTGGGTGCTACAAGTTGCGCCTTAAATTCAGTGTCCTGCCAGTTTAATCGGTAGTGTTCGCTTATGTCAAACGCGCGCATATAGACGACCTGGTCTGCCTGATTGAGTGCATCTGCACGGGAATATTTTCTTTTTAAGTCGGCTTTTTGTTGCTCTGTCAGGTTTGCCGTATGGCGTTCAAACCACAAATCAACCGCGTTTTCGTTTTGCTCTATCTCCACATGTCGCCCTTCGTATAGCAGGGGGACCACTGCTTTGTCTTTGATCGCCTGTCGCACGGAATAGTGCGGTTCAATAAGACCTCCAAATCTGGCAAAACTATTCTTCTCTCTTTTGAGCAATGGCGTACCCGTGAAGCCGATGTAACAGGCATTGGGCAACATCTGCCTCATGCGCGCTGCGAGAGAACCGAAGTTTGTGCGGTGGCTTTCATCTACGAGGACGACAATATCCGCTGAATCATCAACGTATTTTTCAGCCGAAAGTGCTTTATCAAATTTATTGATCAGTGTCGTGATGATACCCACTCTGTTTTTGATGTGTTTGACCAGATTCCTCCCGGTTGTCGCTCGTTCCATGTCCAGACCACAAGCAGCGAAGGTGTTGCCCAGTTGTTTGTCCAGGTCTTTGCGGTCTGTGACGAGAATCATTCGGAAGTTATTCAGTTCTGGATCCAGAGCCAGAGTACGAGCCAGCATGACCATTGTGATGGACTTACCAGAACCCTGTGTGTGCCAGACAATGCCGCCCTGGCGGCGTCCTATATTGTCTATTTGTTTGATGCGATTTATTGCGGAACGAACGAGAAAGAACTGCTGGTATCGGGCAATTTTTTTGATGCCAAGGTCAAAGACGATAAAGCCGTAAATGAGTTCCAACAGACGCTCTGGACGACACAAATTGTAAAGACATCTATCCTGTTCCGTGATCAGTCGGTCGCCTGTGCTTTCAAGCGCGGCAAAGTGCGATTGCGCCAGGGCGAAGTCGCCGCGGAACAAAGCGTCTTTGTCTGTTGCAGAAAGGGTTTTATTGATGCTGGCATTCACATCGCCCTCAGAATCCTCCAATTCGTCCCAAATGCTCCAGAATGCCTTTGAGGTTCCCACTGTTGCATACTTTGCCTCATTTTTGTTCACAGCCAGCAATATCTGCGCAAAAATGAAAAGGCGCGGGATGTATTCCTCTCCCTGATTGCGGATTGTTTGAGAGATGGCCTGATCCACATCCACATCGGAGCCTTTGCACTCGATTACGACAAAGGGAATGCCGTTCACAAATAGTACAATGTCGGGTCTTGCGGTTTCCGTGCTGCGGGCGCGTTCAACGGAAAATTCTGCTGTGGCGTGAAAAACATTGTTCGCGGGATTTTTCCAGTCGATATAGTTCAGGGTATAACTTTTGGAATCGCTCTCAATTGTTTGTTCAAGTGATGTGCCAAGCGTTATCAGGTCGTAGATCGCTTCATTTGTTTTTTGCAGACCATCGTATTGGACATTTTTGATTTTCTGGATGGCGGATTGAATATTCTCCTCGCTGAACAGATACACATCGCCTTTGTAGCGAATGCGGTTTATTTTTTTTAGCTGATCACGCAAGATGTTTTCCAGCAGAACATTGGAGGCGCGACCACCGCGTTCTACCATCGCTTGGTCGGGAGACAGATACCGGTAGCCCATGTTAATTAGCTGTTGCAGAGCGGGTATCTGGGAAAGATGTTTTTCGCTAAAAGGGAAGGTAGGCATTACGTTGTTCCTATGAGAGCAGGGATGAGGCGTAGATGAATGTTTCTTTACTCAATGTATTGAGTAAAATGTAAATTGTGACGTGTCTGGCCGTTAAATTGATCTCCCGAAGCGTGTTTAAGTGCTTACAAGTTTAGAGTACCTAAATAATACAGATCGTAATCGTCCCCTTTGTTTTCATCGTTCAAAAAATCTTCTTGATAAGATTCATTTTCAACATAGATATGTACTGCGCTCGTAACGCATTTAAATACCATATCTCCAGCAGAATTTTGTTTTATAGTGTCAAAACCTTGATAGTAATTTAGATGTTGAGAAGGGGCTTCGCCGATAACAATAATTTTCGGATTTAATGTATCTAACCAGGACTTGGGCACTTTGCCACTGTCTCTTCCGTGGTGGGGGGCGAAGAGGATATCAACTTCTTCAAGCGATACGTTATCTTCAATCTTTTCCATAAAGTCAGTTTCTAAGTCGCCCATCCACAATACGTTGGCTCCATCGTTTAGAGAATATTTTATTATCGGTGATATGTTGTTAGGGCTCTTACCTTGTGCCGCCTCTTGAAGGGCGTTTTTGTAATCCTCATTGCTGGTGACAGGCCAAAGTATATTAATACCTGCACTACCTCGCTCTTCATTAGACTGATTCATCCAACGTCGCGTACAGCCTTTTTCTAAGTAAAAGGCCTTATCAGAATCTCTCAATTCACAGTACTCATCAAAATCATCTGTCTCATCTTCCTTTGTGGTTTCATTCTTTACGCAGTAAAAATTCAATATCGGCCATTCCTTATTGAGATATTGAAGCCCTCTAATGTGGTCATCATCAGGATGCGTAGAGATGAATCTTCTGATGTTTTTGCCGTTGGCCTCTCTCCGTAATTCTTTGACAATATCTTCTCTATCATCTTCATCCATACAACAGTCAATTATCGAAAAATTGTCTGAATTGTGTTTGATATAGAACATATCCCCATTCCCTACAGATAAAGATTTGATAATACTCATACTTATTTTTCTCCTGATGTTCGAGTTTGTTCTATCCCGACAGCTTCTTTGAAAATTAGCTCGATTTTTTTTACGAAATTGTCAACATTCAATCCTGCTATAAAAGCAAGGGCATAAACTCCATAGTGATTTTGCATTTCGACTGAGGCCCCTCCGAACAGCAATAGACCTGCCTTGACAAATACCAAACTTACTACGCCGCAAACAGTGCTCACAAATGGACGGGTCAAATGCCATACGAACCTGGACTTGACCCGTATTAGTGGACAACTTATCTCTTTCAGAGAAAGGAGTCCAAAATGGGAAGAAAAAGATCATATCCAGCAGCCTTTCGTCAGCAAATGGTCGCTCTGGTCAGATCCGGTCGCAGTGCCAACGATTTAGGCAAAGAGTTTGAACCGACTGCCCAAACAATCAGTGCCTGGGTGCGTCAAGCAGACCGCGATGAAGGCCGTAGAGAAGATGGACTGACAAGCCGTGAGCGGGTAGAACTTCAGCGGCTGCGCAAAGAGAATAAGCGCTTGCGCCAAGAGCGCGAGATCCTTGCAAAAGCCGCGGCCTGGTTCGCACGGGAGACCGATGCGATACCCCCCAAATCTTCAGATTTATAAGAGCGCATCAGGCCGTCTATCCGATCACCGTGCTATGCCGAACGCTGGACGTCTCCACCAGTGGGTATTATGCGTGGTGCCATCGTCGTGTATCTAAACGGGCACAGGACGATAAACAGTTGACAGAACAAATAAGGACCTTTCACCAACGTTCCAATGGGACCTATGGTGCCCCTCGTATTTTTGAGGATCTCCGTGGCATAGGGGTTCGCACCAGCAAGAAACGTGTTGCAAGACTGATGCGACAAGCCCAGATTTATGGTGTGAGCCGAAGAAAGGGTATGACGACAACACACCGATCTTTGACTGAAGAAAAAGCGCCTGATCTGGTCAAGCGAGACTTCAAGGTTGACAAGCCGAACAAGCTGTGGGTCGCTGATATTACCTACATACCAACCTGGTCTGGCTTTCTGTATCTATCCGTTGTTACTGAATCAAGTTCAGCACATGCCTTGATGCCTTCTCAAGGCGCGTGGTTGGCTGGGCAATGGCCAAACATCTGAAGACCCAACTGGTCTTGGATGCCCTGGATATGGCACTTTGGAACCGACGACCAGAGCAGGTGATTCATCATTCAGATCAAGGGTCTCAATATACCTCCTATGCGTTTGGTCAACGCTGTGCAAGGATGGGGGTCAGGCCGTCTGTTGGATCCGTTGGCGATTGTTTTGACAATGCCTTGTGTGAAAGCTTCTTTGCCACCCTTGAGTGCGAGTTGATAGACCGACATAGCTTCCCCAATCATAGCCAGGCCAAGTTGGCTATCTTCGAGTATATTGAGGGGTGGTATAATCCTCATCGCAGACACTCTGCGATAAGGTATCTATCGCCCGTCACCTATGAAAAACGGATAGCAAAGGATGATTGGGTTGAAACTTCTACACTATCCACTAAAGCGGGGTAACTCCAACCACACATTGTCCCAATCTTTCTCAACACAATAGTGATAATAAAGACCCCGTAAACAGTAAACACTCCCTCCCGCAAGTCCGAATAATGAAACATCTAACCAGATAGAACTGACCTCCCAGATTACATAATTACCCCATCCAAAACGAATATATAATCCTAAACCCATCAGAGAGAGGTGATAACAAAAAAGTGCATAAATTACATAAATTGTTTTCATACAATGTCCCTTTTATTGATTGCTCACTCTCCATTCTCCCGTCAGCAATTTCTGCATCAATCCGCGCTTTTGTGTGCGGTATTGTTCGGCGAGTTGGTTGAGAGATTCGACTTCTTTCTTTGCGGTATAAAGTATATTTGCAATCCGTTTTTGTTCGGGCAGTGAAGGCAATCGCAATTTGATTGATTTGATGATCTTAGCACTTAGATTAGGTTGTCCCCCTTGTCTATATTTTTTCACCAAAGTGTTTTTGATTTGCTCGAGTCCAAAAAATATAAAATTATTGTCGTAGTTCTCTTTTACAACAATTGCTAAAACGGCTTGATTTATTACTGCATCAATATGTGTTATAGCGACTACTCCTGCGGTGGCTCCATACAATGCCATAAGCAATGTGTTTTTTTTAACAAATTTTGCTGACGAGTTTTCAACACCTAAAATGGAAAGCATACCCTTTACGCTTTTGATATGGCGTTGGTTGAGATCGCCAGAATTTATGAATGAAATCTCGCCATCGTAGTATTCAGGTACTTGAGTAGAAGGTGTGCCGCCCGAATAACAAGTAGAAATCTCTCCCAACTTCACCTGCTGCCATTCAGGATTATCCTGCTGGTCGCTGATGAGCGTTTTCAGCAACCACTTAAACCGCTTCTCCTTCGCCTCTATCAATGCCTTAGTTTTCTCAATGGCCGTGTCCCATGTTTCCAGCAAAGACGCAATGGCTTTTTGTTCGTTTACAGGTGGAATAATAACCGGAATTTTTGATAAATCCTTTTGTCCAATATTTGCACGAACAGCACCTTGTCCTCGCCTTATCAATTCTCTCCGGACCGTGTGAGCTTGAAAGCAATAAGCGGAATATTCGGGAATAAGGATATTGGTCTTTTGCCTTCCTCTAATAACAAATCCTCCGAAGATTATTTCTTTTTTATCAAGATATACAGATGCCATGGCGATCTCTTCAAAGGTTTCAGAGGTTCTATTGAATAAAACATCTCCATATTTAACCGAATAGTCAACTCTTTGTTTTTCATTGACTTGAACCGAACCAATAATATCATTTGCGTAGAGATGGTTATGGCTAAAGACATCCATCACATTCACAAATTTGACGCCGCTACCATAGTTTTCTTTCTTGGTATTCAATCCATTTTTAAATTCCATAAATTCACCAAGCTGAACTTCCCGCCACCCCTTCGGCACCGGTCCATTTTGCGCTATATCTTTGTCCTCTCCTCTTTTTGCCAATACCTGCTTTTTAAGTAATTCAGCAATTTGCGTCTCATTCTTGCTCAACAAGGCATCCGATACGGCTTGTGGGGTGCTATGGGTTTTCAGCGCAAATTTTTGAACACCGCCTTGTGCTTCAACAGCCTGATTGAATGCGAGATGGAGTGCGGCACTGTCTCCATCTATTTCGTATTCTTCCAGTGCCGTTTGAAGATAGGAGATGGCCCTCTCGTGGTCAGAAAGTTTTTCGATCAAGTAATCGCGATAATTTCTCATTTTTCTCATTGTTGGGATTCCTTGTATTCCTGCCAATAGGTTTTTGCGCGTGCAATTTCTCGGTCTCTATTTCAGAGGTCTCGCATTGCGTCGCGGGCAGTTGGGCGATGATGTTCGCAATCAGAGTCTCGTCCTTGTTTGACATGGCATTCGCCACATCTTGAGGATTGCTATGCGTCTTTCGGGCAAATTCTCGCGCACCGCCTTGTGCTTTAATCGCCGTCTCATAAGCGAGATACAGGACATCGCCATACCCGTCTTTTTGGTATTCTTCCAGTGAGACTTGTAGCCCGAAAAATTCATAAAAAAGGTAGTTTCCCTATTCAAGTTATTGTATTATATTAGGTTATACGCATAACCATTGAACAATAAACTTGGGAGAAACTACCGTGAGCACACAAGATAATCATTGCAAGGTTCCTTTGGCAAGCATTTTCGGAAAACGTCTCGACCTCGCCTTTGATGGGGGTATTCTCACCAGCGATAGCGGTGCCTTATTGCTTCGAGAAGTGGAGGCCAAAACCGGCATTTTATCACGCATCATTGAGGCGATCAAAGACCGTCGGCATCCAAGTTATGTGGCTCACAGTGTGGCAGACCTGGTCAAACAGCGTGTGTTTCAGATCGCCTGCGGGTATGAAGATGCCAATGATTGTGATGCCTTGTGCAGCGATCCGGGTTTCAAGGCGGCGTGTGGTCGCTTGCCCTTGCAGGGGGAAGACTTGAGCAGTCAACCTACGATGAGCCGTTTTGAGAATCAGATGAGCAGAAGCGATTTGTATCGCATTGCGCGTGCCTTTGTCGATGCTTTTATTGCCTCGTATAAAAAGCCACCCCGGGCGATCATCTTAGATATAGATGATACACAGGATACGGTTTATGGGACGCAGCAGTTGGCTTTATTCAATGGCTATTTCAATGCTTACGCCTACCAGCCCTTGCATATTTATGAGGGGCAATCGGGTAAGCTAATCACGACGATTTTGCGTCCGGGTGTGCGTCCTGATGGCATACAGGTTGTCGCCATCGTGAAACGGTTGGTGGCCTATCTACGAGAGGCTTGGCCTCATGTGGCGATCTTTTTGCGAGGCGATGCTCACTTTTCTTCTCCACAAGTCCAGGACTTCTGTGAGACTCAGGGCCTCTATTTTATTGTCGGACAAACCGCCAATACCCGCCTCTTAGACTTGGCAAAGCCCTTGATGGAGAAGGCCAAAAGCCTTTATGCACACACCAACAAGCCCGTGCGACTTTTTACCTCATTTTATTACCAAGCCCAGACTTGGGCCTGTGCCAGACGCATCATCTGCAAAGCTGAAATCACCACCCGAGGCCAAAACACACGCTTTGTCGTGACCAACCTTGAAAGTTCAAGGGCCTCCTTTATCTACCAAAATGTCTATTGTGCTCGCGGACAGATGGAAAACTTCATTAAAAATCACAAAACCTTTCTCCACTCAGACCGCACATCCTGTCACGCATTTGGAGCCAATCAGTTCCGCCTCTTCCTCCATTCGGCTGCCTATGTCTTGTTGCACACCTTAGCGCACATCGGATTACAAGGCACAACGTGGATAAACGCACAGGTCAATACCCTCCAAAATCGCTTCCTTAAAGTCGCCGGACGCGTCTGTGAGTTGAAAACAAAGATCACCTTCCATCTGCCTATGTCATTTCCATTGCCACACCTTTTTGATAAAATCCTGTGCAATCTGGCAAAGGCGGTGCCATAACCCATCAACGGGGCAGGAATAGGGGTCTGTCCCATCACTTGCTGACTTTACAAATACACGGACTTATCCACAGACAGGACTGGCAAGGGACCGGTCTGTACTTTTGACACTGGCAGAGCCAGTCAGGGGACGATTTGGGCTGCTTGAACTCTATGAAGACGCCTATGACGGCAGACAAGATAGAAAGCACCCTCATTTTGATGCTTGGAACCGATGCCGCCTGACAAACAGCCCCAACCATTACAGTTCATGAATTAGTCGGGGTAGATAGGAGATGGCCTCCTCAAAGTCAGAAAGCCCTTCGATTAAGTAGTCGCGATAATTTCTCATTTTTCTCATTGTTGAGATTCCTTGTATTCCAGCCAATCGGATGTGTAGGAGGCACGCTACTAACTCTTTCCTTGCAGTTCCTTCGGGAAGAGCTTGCGACTGGAGAGCCGGTCTTCATCTAAAGCGTGAATAAGGTATTCGAGAGTTTCCCGCTGTTCGTCAGTATCACCCTCGTCTATCCAGGACTGGACCAACTGCACAAGCCCGTTTGTACGATCATCTGAAGTGTCGGTCTCGCTGACAATCTCAGTAGGATTTTCTGAAGGTCTCTTGCTCATGTCTCTGTCCTTTCATCTGCGTTTATCTGCGTCCATCTGCGGACCCTTTATTATTCGCAGAACCCTCGTCTTTCCGACCCAGTTGCCGTTCCAATTCTTTAGTTTCTCTATCAAAATCAGATTCGAACAAACGATCCTGAACAATCCGATATTTCTCAAACTCGCTTTCAGCATGGGCTTTGGCAATCTCGGTACTGACTTGTCCGCTGTCTTTCAATATCTGCCGGTCAAAAGCCTCAAGAAATATATCGAGGCGTTTTGCCCAGTCCTCCATTGTCATGGGTATCTTGCGCTGTGCCCGGTCTTCGGCAAGGTCAATATAGGCGTTGACGATACGTCCAAGAGATTCCAGTTCTTCTTTCGACAGATAGTTCTTGGCAACAGAGACATCAGACTTCAGGATTTTGCCGGTTGGGGCTTTCTCCCAAGTGGCAAGCCCCATGTGCCGCTGACCGCTATCGGCCCGCTGTCGGATCAATTCCGCTGCGGTATAGCCGTGAATGGCGTAATGCAGTTTGTTTTGCACTCTGGCGAAAAACTCACGGGTAGTCGGCGCGTCCCTGTTATAATCCATGCTGGTGGTGTAAATGTCGGTCATCTTTTGGTAAAACCGCCGCTCGCTTAGACGAATCTCGCGGATTTCCTCCAGCAACCGCTCAAAATAGTCCTCGCCGAGAAACGCGCCATTCTCCAACCGTTGCTTATCCAGAACATAGCCCTTGATCGCAAACTCCCGCAAAACCTGGGTTGCCCATTGGCGGAATTGAGTGGCGCGTCTGGAGTTCACGCGATAACCAACGGAAATAATGGCGTCCAGATTGTAGAAATCCAGACCTCGTTCTACGTCGCGATTTCCTTCCTTTTGAACTGTTCGGAAATTCCGAACAGTTGCGTTTTTAGTCAGTTCTCCAGACGCAAAGATGTTTTTTAGATGTTCGTTAATCGTTGGGGTGGTAATTTCAAACAACTCTGCCATCAGCTTCTGAGTCAGCCAGATGGTGTCGTCCTGGTAACGCACTTCAATACTATCTTCACCGGCCTGGTTGGTAAAGATCAGAAATTCTGCTGTGCTGCTGCGGATCGTCAGATCTTTTGAGGATTTCTTGCTCATGCTCGTTTTACTCCCTCCATTAATCTCTCCATCTCTCCCCGAACCACGCTCAACGCCTCTTCCAACCGCTCTATCTCAAGCTGCACCGCATCAATATCAATCTCCTCTTCTTCCTCAAAGGTATCTACATAACGCGGAATGTTTAAGTTGAAGTCATTTTCCTCAATTTCTTCAAAGGTGGCGAGGTGGGCGTATTTGTCCACATCCTGGCGTTTTTTATAAGTGTTGGTGATTTTCTCAATATGTTCGTCCAGCAATGTATTTTGATTCTTGCCTGCCTGATATTCTCGGCTTGCGTCAATAAACAAAACATCTTTGCGGTTTTCCTTTGCCCCCCCTTGTTCACGCGAGCGGTCAAAGACCAAAATGGAGACTGGTATCGAGGTCGTGGGGAACAGATTGCCCGGCAAGCCAATGACGGCGTCGAGCAAGTTTTCTTCAATGAGGTGCTGACGAATGCGCCCTTCTGCACCACCCCGGAACAAAACGCCGTGCGGGGCTACAACAGCAATCCGCCCTTGTTTTTCCAAAGCCGCTTCCACCATGTGGCTGATAAACGCGTAATCGCCCTTGGATTTGGGAGGCAACCCGCGCCAGAAGCGGTTATGTATATCTGCCTCGGCATCTTCCGCGCCCCACTTATTAAGCGAAAACGGGGGATTGGCGACCACATTGTCAAATTTCATCAGCCGGTCGGATTCCACCAGCGCCGGGGCAGTGAGTGTATTGCACCATTCAATGCGGGCTGCATCGGCCCCGTTTAGAAACATATTCATACGCGCCAATGCCCAGGTGCTGCCATTCACTTCCATTCCGTAAAGGGCGTGGTTTTTGTCACCCACTACGCGAGCGGCTTCAATGAGGAGGCCCGCAGACCCACAGGCGGGGTCACAGATACGGGCGCCGGGTTTGGGAGCGCACAGTTTTGCCACCAGTTCGGATACCTTGTGTGGTGTATAGAACTCGCCGGCTTTTTTCCCCGCGTCAGATGCAAAACGTTCAATCAGGTAGATGTAGGTGTTGCCAATCACATCCTCTGAAACTCTCCTGGGACTCATATTCAATTCGGGTTTGTTGAAATCTTCCAGCAGTGTTTTCAGGCGGCGGTTGCGGTCTCTGGTTCTGCCGAGATTTGTCTCGCTGTTGAAATCTATATTGCGGAAAACACCTTCCAATTTCTGTTTGTTTTCCGTTTCAATCGCTTCCAGTGCGATGTTGATGAGTTCGCCGATATTGGCAGCCGAGCGTTGTTCGTAAAGGCTGTAAAAGCTGCTGCCATCTGGTAAGACAAAACGCTCATTTCCCAGCCTGCGCCGGATGCGTTCATCGTTGTCGCCGTATCTTTTTTTGTATTCCTCATAGTGGTCTTTCCAGACATCGGAAATGTATTTCAGAAACAGCATTACGAGGATATAATCTTTGTAGCCCGCCGCATCCATCACTCCGCGAAAGGTATCGCAGGCAGCCCAGGCAGCGTTGTTGATGTCTTTTTGTTGGATTTGATTATTCATATTTTGTTACTCCATTATTAACGATCACCACAGGGTGGATCATATAGATTCCGCAGTTCTGTCTCAATAATACTACGGTCATCTGAATTACAGTAATAAGCCGCGTAACTCTGATAGGGGTAACCTACCGATTTCCAGCAATTTTTTCGATCATGATTTTCTACGCGCTTTTTCACATCCTCCGATTCACCTATATCAACAGGCGTCCAGAGGTGATGTATCGTGCGCCGCCCTAAAATGGCATACACTCCGGATTCATTTCTAAGATCGGATGTATCATCAAGAGGACCTTCAAAGCTGTAACCTCCTATTCCAATAGTCATGTCAATAACTCCTATTTTATAGGGGTGATTTAAGGATGCGAATAAAGAGTAGAAATCATGGCACAATGACAAGCAAAACCTTTCTGGATTACTGGCGTCATGCTTCGCGTGGCGGCTAAAAACGTGCCGCAATGACAGGTGCTATTCCCATCGTCACGCCTGCATGCCTTAAGCAGGCGTCCAGAATGGGGAAGGTGCTCTGAACTCTTTAATGGCATTAAGGTTTTTCAGACTCAGTTACCAGTTGCATCTGAATTGCTTTGACCAGTTTTTCCTTTTGCTCTGCTAAATTTTTCATCAGCCTTTGTTCCTTATTTAACAAATCGGCGAGGGTGACGATTTGCTCCTGTATTTCCAGATTGGGGAGAGGGATTTCCAAAGCATCGAGAGCCGATTTGCCTATCATAATCATCATCGTTCCGGTCGCCCTGCTGTGCAGAAATGCTTGAGATGAGGACAGGTTGATAAACCAGTATAGATACTCTGGAAGTACTTTTTCGCTTGTAGTCCGAATGAGAAACAACGGAGCCGAGACAACTGTCCGTCCGGGTTCCTTATCAATGATTGTGGCCGTAGTGGTTTTGCCTCGGGAGCGGAAAATCATATCTTTGTATTTTACCAGATGGCGCTCATTGATGCCATTTATATTAATGGTCATTAGATTGCCATAATCCAATTTATCTTCGATTAGATCACGCATCTGAATGACTGCCACATTCCCATCTGCCTCTGGTTCAATACGGGAACGGAAGGAGAGGCCCATCTGGACGAGGGCGATGTCTTTGAGTTTGTATTTCATAATTACTGGTAAAATATAAGAGTCGCCAGTTGTGAGAGAAATTATATTACAGAAAAGCCTTTCCTGCAATATAAAGAAAAAAATTCTACTCTGTCAAGTGAAATGTTTCAGTTAGCTGCAACTTGGCGTCCTGCTCAAATGAACTGCTGTCGCAGTTGTAAACCGCTCACTCGCCTTCATCTGCGTTTATCTGCGAATCTGCGGATCTTTATTCCTTCAACGTCAGCATTACGCGCCGCATATCCATCACCTGAGAGTGGGGTACATCAAGGGCGCGCAAAGTCAATGTGCCTCTGCCCGCATTTAGCCCGAAAAATTCATAAAAAAGGTAGTTTCCCTATTCAAGTTATTGTATTATATTAGGTTATACGCATAACCATTGAACAATAAACTTGGGAGAAACTACCGTGAGCACACAAGATAATCATTGCAAGGTTCCTTTGGCAAGCATTTTCGGAAAACGTCTCGACCTCGCCTTTGATGGGGGTATTCTCACCAGCGATAGCGGTGCCTTATTGCTTCGAGAAGTGGAGGCCAAAACCGGCATTTTATCACGCATCATTGAGGCGATCAAAGACCGTCGGCATCCAAGTTATGTGGCTCACAGTGTGGCAGACCTGGTCAAACAGCGTGTGTTTCAGATCGCCTGCGGGTATGAAGATGCCAATGATTGTGATGCCTTGTGCAGCGATCCGGGTTTCAAGGCGGCGTGTGGTCGCTTGCCCTTGCAGGGGGAAGACTTGAGCAGTCAACCTACGATGAGCCGTTTTGAGAATCAGATGAGCAGAAGCGATTTGTATCGCATTGCGCGTGCCTTTGTCGATGCTTTTATTGCCTCGTATAAAAAGCCACCCCGGGCGATCATCTTAGATATAGATGATACACAGGATACGGTTTATGGGACGCAGCAGTTGGCTTTATTCAATGGCTATTTCAATGCTTACGCCTACCAGCCCTTGCATATTTATGAGGGGCAATCGGGTAAGCTAATCACGACGATTTTGCGTCCGGGTGTGCGTCCTGATGGCATACAGGTTGTCGCCATCGTGAAACGGTTGGTGGCCTATCTACGAGAGGCTTGGCCTCATGTGGCGATCTTTTTGCGAGGCGATGCTCACTTTTCTTCTCCACAAGTCCAGGACTTCTGTGAGACTCAGGGCCTCTATTTTATTGTCGGACAAACCGCCAATACCCGCCTCTTAGACTTGGCAAAGCCCTTGATGGAGAAGGCCAAAAGCCTTTATGCACACACCAACAAGCCCGTGCGACTTTTTACCTCATTTTATTACCAAGCCCAGACTTGGGCCTGTGCCAGACGCATCATCTGCAAAGCTGAAATCACCACCCGAGGCCAAAACACACGCTTTGTCGTGACCAACCTTGAAAGTTCAAGGGCCTCCTTTATCTACCAAAATGTCTATTGTGCTCGCGGACAGATGGAAAACTTCATTAAAAATCACAAAACCTTTCTCCACTCAGACCGCACATCCTGTCACGCATTTGGAGCCAATCAGTTCCGCCTCTTCCTCCATTCGGCTGCCTATGTCTTGTTGCACACCTTAGCGCACATCGGATTACAAGGCACAACGTGGATAAACGCACAGGTCAATACCCTCCAAAATCGCTTCCTTAAAGTCGCCGGACGCGTCTGTGAGTTGAAAACAAAGATCACCTTCCATCTGCCTATGTCATTTCCATTGCCACACCTTTTTGATAAAATCCTGTGCAATCTGGCAAAGGCGGTGCCATAACCCATCAACGGGGCAGGAATAGGGGTCTGTCCCATCACTTGCTGACTTTACAAATACACGGACTTATCCACAGACAGGACTGGCAAGGGACCGGTCTGTACTTTTGACACTGGCAGAGCCAGTCAGGGGACGATTTGGGCTGCTTGAACTCTATGAAGACGCCTATGACGGCAGACAAGATAGAAAGCACCCTCATTTTGATGCTTGGAACCGATGCCGCCTGACAAACAGCCCCAACCATTACAGTTCATGAATTAGTCGGGTTAGATGAATTGTTCCCAATGTCAATGGGTCGAAATCCTTTACATAGGACTCGCCTCTGCGCGGATAGCGGTCATCTGCTGCGCCGATTTGTGGTGGGTCGTGTGCGTTGGTTACCTGTCCTTGCACTTTGGCTGTCTGACCGTGTGCGGGGTGAAATGCCAACTCGACGGTTGACCCCACGTCTTCTTCTGGACACGTATAATATACCGCTGCTTCATAGTCGCCCGTTGTGCCGACTTCGATATCCCAGGTCATCCGATCACCCACTTGTGTCCAGTGCGTAAAATAAGAACAATTGGGCGCGCCAGCACTGCGCTGAACTGTGCCGTGATGCACGCCGTCTCTGGCGGGCAAGCGGGTCGTTTTCCAGTAGCCCGTGGCAAAGGGACGGTCGTCGTTGACGGGCAATACTTCGGCGTGAAATTTCGCTGCCGCATCTGACAATTTCGCGTAGATATCGGGATATTCTTGTGATACATCTGTTGTCTGTCCGCCATCGGCGACCATATCGTACAACTTGCCCTCTATGTCCAATCGGAATCGCTGATTGCGCGCGCTCAACTGCGCTCCCCGATGTGATAGGATAACGCGGTCAGACCATTCGACATCTTCGCCCAATAACAGGGGTTTAAGACTGCGTCCGTCCAGCGGTTTTTCACCTATCAGGTCGATATCCGCGAAGTCGGCAAATGTGGGCAATAAATCAATTGCCCCGGTGATTTCTCCAATTACTGTACCCGCTTGAATATGCCCTTTCCAGCGCATTAAGCCCGCCACGCGCACGCCGCCTTCATCTGCTGATCCTTTTGTGCCTTTCATCCCGCCATTCCAGCGCGCACCATTGGGGCCATTGTCTCCAAAATAAAACACAATGGTATCTTCCGCGATTCCCAACGCATCGAGTTTGTCCATCAATCGCCCCACGTTCCAATCGATGTTTTCACATAGAGCCAGCGCCGCCCGCGTGCGATCTATATCTTCTTGATCGGGATTGGTCGCCAGCATCTCAATCGGTTTATCTCGGAATGGATCGTAAAATCGGTCGGGTACCTGAAATGGGGTGTGTGGGATATTGTAGGGTATATAACAGAAGAACGGGTGATCTTGTTCGACATTTGCCGCCATAAAATCCATCGCGCGGTCTGTACACTCATCGGGCAAATATCCCTTTCCGCGCGTGAGTTCGCCATTGTGCTCGAGTTCGGCATCGAAATATTGCCCCCAGTGTCCGGAACAGAACCCAAAAAACTCGTCAAATCCCCGTGCGTTCGGGTGATAGGGATGCTGCGTGCCATTGTGCCACTTGCCATAAGCACCCGTGGCGTATCCGGCGGCTTTGAACACATCGGCAATGGTGATTTCATCCAGGTTCAATCGCTCGGCGCCGGTGCTCACGCCGTGGACACCGCCGCGCAGATGATAGCGTCCCGTCAAAAACTCTGCCCGCGTGGGCGCGCATACCGGGCAGACGTAAAATCGGTCGAACAGCGCGCCATCCCGCGCGAGAGAATCCACATTGGGCGTATTGAGATTTGTGTTGCCGTGTACACTTAAATCGCCCCAACCCTGATCATCGGTCAAGATCACGAGAATATTTGGTCTGGTCATTTTATCTCCTATTTTATGGCGTCATATTCCGGATTCACACACTTTTCTCCCCACTGTTTCAGCGCGCGTCGCAAGCCGATTTCGGGTTCGGGATATTGGCCTTTGTCACCGGTCTGTGCAATCCACTGTGTCAGAATATCGCGGTGGTGTTGCAGGGCTTCTGCATGGTCTGGGTCATCTACGAGATTGTTCACCTCATCGGGGTCGGCGTCACAATCGTAAAATTCTTCTGCGATGCGTTCTTCTGCCCAGAAAAATGCCTGTTCGGGCGTCAGTTCGCCGTTGGCGTTCATGGTTCGCATCAGTTCCATATAATCCGATCCATCGCGGTACTGTGCCTGCATAAAGGGACGATCTGTCATAAAGTTCCGCACATAGCGATACCGCTGGGTGCGCACCGTGCGCATGCGATCTATTGTGAAATCACAGCGGTCTTTTGCGGCGATCACGTAGTCGCGTTCGACAAAGCCTGTGCTGACATGGGGTAAGTCAGTATGCTCGCCAAACAGATTTTGGCCTTCCATGTAATCGGGTACATCGAGGCCAGCGAGCGCGAGTGAGGTCGGGCCGATGTCAATGCCGCTGACGAGGTCGGAGCGCACGCTTCCGGGGTTTACGACATTTGTATTGCCCTGCCACGAAATCATCAATGGGATTTTGTGGCCACCTTCGTAAATAAATTGCTTGTGCCGCGGCAATCGCATCCCGTGATCGCTGAATAAAAAAATGATCGTGTTTTCCCGCAATCCGTCTTCTTCTAATCGCTCCAAAATCCATCCCACCTGCCGGTCTGTGTGCGAGATACAATCGTAGTGCAGGGCAATTTCTCTGCGGATGATTTCGTGGTCGGGATAGAACGATGGTACGGGTACTGAGGCGGGATCGATGCCCGGTCCTTTGAGCAATCCAATGCTTTTGCCACCCCGAAGCTGAATTTGTCCAAAGAACGGTTGGCCGTGTGGACATCCCGACCAGTCGCTTCCATCTTTTGCACCTTTGAAATCCATGCTCCCATGGTGATTAAATAAAACATCTAACTCAAAGACAAAATTGTAATGCGTTTTGCCCTCGTTAAATGTGTAATACCCCGCGTCTCGAAAATATTCGGGTATTGTCTTTATCCCTTCGGGTAAAAGGGGGTATGAACTGTTGTGGTTGTGCGCGCCAATAGTCGTTTGATACATTCCCGTAATGGTCGCTGAGCGAGAAGGCGAGCACACGCCCGAGGTCTGATACGCCCGATCAAATTTTACGCCCGAAGCGGCGAGTGCGTCTATATTGGGTGTTTGTATGGTATGGTCGCCGTAACAACTCATCCACGGGTTCATATCTTCGAGAAAAAGCCAGAGGATATTCGGGCGGGGGTTCGACATTTTTTGCTCCTTTTCGCTATGTTGTGCTGCGCCGATCACTCGCCCGCCTGTTCATCCGATCGCAGACACTGGCCTGCGCGAATTGCTTGCGCGAAACGCGCCCAGGTTGAATCGGAGACGATTGGAATGGGATCGACTTTCAGGGAATCTAAATAGGGCGATAGTGAACGAATGCGATTTTTTGTCAAGGGGTGGGTTGAGGCATAGACCAGACCATCTGGCATATCTCCCGTTATTTTGAGAAGGATTTCAAATGCTTCGACCATTCCTTTTGGATCGATATTCGCATCCAGAATCATTTTCATGCCCTCGATATCAGCAGAAGACTCGTGGTCCCTCGAAAAACGCAGGGCACCCACCAGGGCGGCTCCATCAAGCACGTAGTCCAAACCTTCGCCACCGCCGGAAATGGCTGCAATAAGTGTGCGTGTGGACATTTCTTGCAAGACAGCCCGGGTGCCGTGTCTTTGCACGACATGTTGCATCTCGTGTGCGATTACACCGGCGATTTGCTCGGCGGATTTTACGCGTTTTAGAAATCCGGTTGTAATTGCCATATAGCCGCCGGGAAGCGCGTAGGCATTTACCTGGGCGTCATTGACGACGTAAATGCGAAATGTATAGGGCAAGTTTGTCGGTGCGATCAAACGGCCGGCGATTTCATCAAAAACCTCGGTATAAATTTCATCCTGGCAGCGGTCTTCTTTGGGTGCGATATACGCGACAACGGATCGACCAAGTGATTCTTCCCAGGCAACGGGCGCAATGCGTGCGATGCCATCGATGAACACGGGCAGAATATAACCGTAGAGTAGCCACACGGTAAACACAATAGAAATGAGAGAAAAACCAACAAGAGGGACTCGATATCGGCGAAGCCTGGGATTGTGAAAGTTTGAAGTGGGATCGCGTTCTCGAGTTACCTCCAGAATTTGCACATCGTCTATTACCAGTGCTTGTCCAAAGGTATCGTTCTTTTCAAACCGGACCAATTCTCCGCTGTGAAATCCCTCGGTCTGACGAAAATTTCCGTAAGTCCAAATTTCAGATGGACGGTCTGAAAATATCACCTCGAGGCCATTTGCTAAAACTTCTATCTGCACGGTATGGGGCTGTGCTGTTTGCCCATCGTAAAAGTGCGCGTGCCACATGAGTGTATCTCGTGCCATAGCTCTAAAACTCAAATTCGAAATCCAGATAATCGCTCAATCCTTCGCCCGTTGCTCCGGCATCTGAAAAGTCCTGGGCAATACTGGAAAAATCGGGTTGGTCGGACAAAACGAGATAGTCGCACAAAAATCTGTTATTGCGAACTGCAACCCAGGGCCATGCCAGCCCCAGGGAAATGGCGAGCAAAATAAAATTTTCGATTTTTAGGAACAGAAGGCGACTGCCAACAACGGTCGAGTGAAATGAAATGCCTTCGAATGTCGTGCAAGACCAATAGTAGCGCGTCTTGAGTGCTGAGTACCAATACCAGCACAGACCCAGTGTAAAAGGCGTGAGTAACAAATTTAACACAAAATACCAGAATAGGGCGCGCCCCGTGCCAGCAAATTCAAAACGCCCCGTGCCAAAACGCACGCCATTAGTCAGGAATTGGCGAATCTCCGTTTCAAAATAGGGATAGTATAGCCCCAGGGTGAATATTGTTTTTAACAGGCCGATATAATAGATTTTGAAAAATAGTTTGCCATTGCCCCTGAAGGAGAAACGAATGCCCCGATAGGAAGTTCGGCTGAGCCTGAAACGCAAGGACCCCACAATGGCCAGTGGTAAAAATACAAAAATCAGAAGCCCGTAAAACGCGAGTGAGGTGATCCACTCATGCGTCATATCTTCCCAGAAAAACGAAGGTATTTCCGAAATCAATACGATTGTGGCGATTAAAATAATGGCTTTAATCCACCCGACGCAGAGTTCGCCACCGATGGTGTGATTTGAGAACCGGCTGTTGTGCAATTCTGTTTGGCTGTGCATATAACGCCGGATTTTTGCCTTGCCCCAAAAATAATATACTCCGAGCGTGAGGAGTGTAAGCAACACATTGATTACAAAAATACCAAATAGACTGCTTCCATTTCCGTGAAAACGAAGACGGAGAGGGTTGTGTTCTTCACTCAGTTCGGGCACTTTGAGCGGTTGTACGGCAATTGCGCGGATGACGATATATAGCAGGCCAACGAGCACCATAACTGTAAAAAACAAAAAAACAAGTACGAAAACGGTATTGCGCGTTTCCAAATCGGCAAACCAAAAGGGACGAATATCCACGCCACAGAGAATCTCGCCAGGGGCTACGACTATGTCGCGTTTACCGCCCCATGCATCTGGCACTTGAACCCTGTATTTGCCGGGCAAGACCCTCATTTCGTAAAAACCCTGAGCATCGGTTACAGTGCTCGCTTTTACATGTCTTTGAGGTGTTGTGAGAGATACTGCAACGGGATCTGGGGCTGTTCCATCCCGGTTTTCAACATATCCCGAAACACGTGCCCATCGCGTTGTATCGGGTTCAAATACCACAAGCGCTTGATCGGAAATTTGCAACGGCGTCGTGTTTGACTCAAATACCGCCGATGTTGGTTGTCGAATCTGCAATAACAGCTTTCCGTCAAGTAGTTCAGAAATTTCCAGAACGTGATTGCCCGGTAATCCGTCTCTCTCCGTCAACACAAGCCACGATTGACCGTCAAAACGAACCAGACCGCTTTGTTCTGGATCTGTAATATCGTGATAATGTACACCAAACCAGAAGGTACCATCTCGCGCACAAAGTGCTGCCCGCACTTTCTCAACGGGCATACCGGAATCCGTGTTGATCACGCGCCATTTATCACCATTAAAACTGGAAATATTTTTCCAGTTGCCATGCGTACACCAGATGTCGCCATTTTTTTCTACTACAATTCGATACACTTTCTGATTGCTTAAACCGTCTGTATGATCAAAATTGTGCCATTGCCCGTCTCGGTATTGGCTGGCACTTCTGTAAGTCGCGGCCCAGAGGTGGCCTTTTTGATCAACGGCCATGTCGTAAATACGGTCGTTCCTGAGTCCTGTTGTTATATTTGTGTGGTTAAACCAGCGGTCATTGGAATACTCAAAGATGCCGTAGCCGGAATCACTCCCTGATCTGCGTCTATACAAAGGCTTGGCGCGCATCCAAAATCGCCCTTTGCCATCTACAACCGCCGGGGGGCTTACAATCAAATTCCGCTTTATTTGCGTTCTCGTTATCTCCCGCATAATACCATCGTAGCGCGATACAATGAGCGAATCGCTGTGATGTCCAAAAAACCACATGGCTCCCGTTGAATCTTGCAATATCACGCTCACATGCCATCCGACTGTTATCTGTGACAATTGACTCTGCTTCAGCACAAAGACATTGTCCTGGTATCCCCACCACATGCTGCCTTCCCGGTCTATGTAGGGCTGTTCACCGGCATTCAAAAAAGCGGTGCCGGCTATAAGGCTCCAGCGGCCAGCAGTCGTCGTGTCCTGAGGCACTAACGAGACTTCCTGAGCATTGCCGGATGAGATGGATCCCCAAAAGAAAAAAAAATAAACTGTCAATCGAGATAATGATCTCAGGTGCATGAAATTTCCGCGTCACAAATTGGAGATTGGGTGATTATTTACAAAGGCCGGTTTAACCCGTCCGATCATTGAGCTTAAGCCATTCGGGTGGTCCGTATAATAACGGTTTTTCGTTCCATGTAAATAGCGGTTCCAGGTCCCGCAAAATCTCGTCGAGAGCCTCGTGATCGTACGCATCTTGAGTTGGGAAGCGGGTTGTCAAACGGCTGTGTGAACTTTTGATTACCTGGCGGCGGCGCAGTATTTCGGGATAATTTGTGCCTTTTAATGTTTCGAGCGCGAACAAGGGTGCCATGATGCCATATACCCTTTTTACCTCTTTCAAATCTCCCGCTTCCAGGGCATTCCACAGGCGCACCACGACATCTGTTATGTGACAGCCCGGCATTTGTCCTGCCACGCCGCGCGGATATTCGAGCAGTAAATAGCGGCCACTGGCTCCGCCAAATACACCCTTCAATTTTGGCCCGGTCTGTTCGATTAAGCCCGTAATCATGTGCGTTGGGGGGAAGACCTCTTCTTTGACGTATTCTATGTGTTCTACTTCGTTGATCAATCGCACCACTGTATTGATTGACAACTCGCTGCCCCGCGTGTGATTTTGTACAAAAATTGGCATATCCACTTCGCGGTCTATCGCCTGATAATAGTGTACCATCGCATCTTCGTCTTCAATTGGCTCTATATAAGGGGCCATTGCGATGACGCCATCGGCTTCCAATGCCTGCGCGTGACGCGCGAACATCACCGCGTGATTACTACTCGCCCCCTGAACGCCGAGAATTACCGGAATGCGCCCGGCGGTGTGTTCTACGACCATCTGCATACCGTGCATGCGTTCTTGGTCGGTCAATACGGGAAAACTACTGGCATTTACGGGCCAGACAATTCCGTGCGCGCCGCAGGTGATACAAAAATCCAGCACGCGCTTGAGATCATCCCAATCGACATCTCCATTTTTATCAAACGGCGTTGAGGGAATGGTAAATACCCCGCGAAATGTATCAGTACTCATGTCGTCTCCTTTTTTATTTTAACACGATTGCAAAACAATATACTCGCAGACAAAATAAGTTATGAAACCCGATCTTCAAACAAAAAATATTCTCAACTTTTTAGCAAGGAGCGTTTCGAGAATCCCTGGAACACTTCGGCCATCTCGCTCCGCACATCCTTCAGAAAAACTTCGTTAGGCAATATCTTGACGTAAAATATGGTTGTTTATTCCAAATTTTGGCGTAAATTATGGAATCAAAGTCCAAATTTTACGCCAAATGAGGTGATAACGTGAAAAATAGAACCATACTCTCTTTCATCAAACAAAAATCCGCTTCCAGACTGGGGCGTCTCATTGCTTTGACAGGTGCGCGACAAACGGGCAAGACCACACTGGTACAAACGGGATTTCCCGACTATTCATACATTTCCCTCGATGATCCAATCACGCGTCCAGATTTCACTGCGCTTTCGGCTGCACAATGGTATCAACAGTATCCAAATGTTATTTTGGATGAAGTGCAAAAAGCACCTGCGATCATAGAGTCTATCAAAGCCGTTTACGACCAGTATTCCGACGCCCGGAGTATCTTGCTCGGTTCCAGCCAAATCCTGTTAATGGAACAGATTCGCGAAAGTTTGGCCGGTCGCATCTCCCTCATTGAACTGTACCCTCTCACATTGCCAGAAATGCTGACGGATTCCTGGAATGACACCATTGTGGATTCCAGGTTGATCCAATTTCTAAAAACAGCGGAACGCGATATTTTGTATTCAGGTATGCCACTCCAAAGCGAACGCTACGCACAGGTAGCACATCACATGGCACATTATCTGAATTTTGGTGCCATGCCAGTAGTTGTTGATCCCATGCTTACACTCCGCGATAAATACGATTGGCTGCACGACTACATCCAGACCTATCTTCAGCGCGACTTGCGCGATCTCGCCAATTTGCGGGATCTCACTCCTTTTGCTCGCATGCAGCGTGCATTGGCGGGGCTGACTGGCGCGTTGCTCAACATGAATGAATTAGCCCAACTTGCTGGCGTCACATCCAAGACTGTCAAACGCTTTATTTCATATCTCGAAATAAGCTACCAAGTCATCTTGTTACAACCGTGGTTTCGCAACCTGAACAAACGCCTGTCCAAGGCACCAAAAGTTCATTTTCTCGATCCCGGCATCCAGCGTGCGTTGCTCAATCGACGAGGTCAACCCACAGGCCATGAATTTGAAAGTGCTATTATTGCCGAAATTTATAAACAAATTCAAAATAGCCGGTTGCCCATTGATTGTTACCATCTGCGCACGGCTGATGGACGCGAAGTCGATTTGCTGCTCGAAACCGAAAATGGCTTTGTGCCTATAGAAATAAAAATGGCGGAACGCATTTCTTTTACAGACGCCCGCCATTTACGCAAACTCGACGAAATTTTAGACAAACCCATCCTGCAGGGATTGGTGCTCTCTAACGACCCTCGTATTCACGACTTGGGCAATGGTATTGTGGCACTACCTGTGGGTTGGGCACTTGGCGCGTAATGAACGCAACCTAAAAGCCCCCGTTGATGTATTCAGCGGGGGGCTTTTTTTATTGTTTACGAAGAATATAGAGTCTCAATTCACTTGGCGGTGGGATTTTTTCTCTGGGTCTGTCGCGGTTGCGGTCCAGTGTTTCCCAGCGCAAGACGTATTGTTCACCGGATCGTGTTCCCTTGCCGCGAGCACCGCGCAAGTTGACAGTCATGCCCGGATAATTAGATGTCACTTGCTCCAATTCATCGGGAATCTCATTATCGGGCGGTGGGTATGTCCCGATCACTTGCAGGGTTTGGGGGTGTAATTTCCAGATCCCCTGGCCTTCTTTTACATGCCAATAACTCATGCTGAGATTCCCATCGGCTTCCGCTTTGACACCGCCCAATCGAATTTCTGCACCGATAGAGCCTCCGCCACCAAACTCCCACCGATAGGTCCAATTGCTCACCTTGTAAAATACCCATTCGCCATTTTCTAAACGCGCACAATAGGCTTGTGTGTATCCATTTTCGTCGTGTTTGTGATAGCTGATCACGGCGCGCTTCTGGTCGTCAAAACCCAGTGATTGCGTCATATTGATCAATCCCCCTCCCGGAGGTACGGGATCGACGGTGGCACCGCTTTCTATTGTAATTGGCAAATCCAACGCAGCACCGCCGCCTGTTTCCCAGGACAGGAGGTCTGGACTGCAGGCATAAGAAATACTGTGATTGGTCGCACAATCGGGTGTATCGCGCCAGATCCAGACCATGTGATAAATCCCATCCGGCCCTTTTTCGGGCAGGCGCGCATAGGCATTCATGCGGTCCAATCCATCTAATAACGGCGTATTGAGCATCCGGTGCCATGTTTTTGTCTGGACATCATACACATTGTAAAAATCAACCCCATTGCCACTACTGCCGTCTCGATATCGAAAAATCAATTCATTATTTGGGCCGCGCATAAACACGGGATAGGTACAGCGATCTTCATTTTTGCCGACCATAGAAGCGATGCGTTCAAAACTCGTCACATCAAGCGGGCGCGTTGTGCGAAAATAAATCAAGGGATCCACATGCATATTCCCGCACAAATGAATATGGCCATCGTCGTCGATAGCCATGGTCAGTGAATTGTGACTGTCCCATCCGACCTCCGACGACAGTCGGCTCCGATTTTCCAGCCATACACCTTCTGGGTGTGCAAATGTCCAGGCTTCTTCATTTAGCTTTCGCATTCCAACAGTGATTTTGCGATCGGCATTGTAAAACGCGATAAACTGCACATCTTGGTGAGTCAACAGATCAAATCCGACGGGATGACCAGACCAGACCGTTGCGACAAATAGCGAACTGTAAACGGAAAGCGTGCTGGAACCCATAGTTTGTCCTTGTGGTTATAGTTCACTAAAATAAAGAGCGCGTTTTTTGATCGAAGATGTAATGTTTGGGATTTTCAGATTTGCCATTTTTGGTGACTGAGTAGTGAAGATGCGGGGCTGTTGAGCGTCCTGTTCCGCCCATCTCGCCGATTTTTTCGCCGCGTTTGATGCGATCTCCTCGCTTGCCATGTGGCTTTCTGTTCAGGTGCCCATACAGTGTGTGCAAGCCATGGCCGTGGTCGATTCTCACATACCACCCCAAACGGTTGTTGTGGTCAATTCTATCGATTATCCCATCGGCTGTGGCGATAATGGGCGTACCTCTGCGGCCTGGATAATCGATGCCCCGGTGAAATTGTCTGCGCCCGGTGAATGGGTCGCGGCGGATGCCAAAACCCGATGATATTCTCGGATTTTCCATCCGCACGGGGGTAATTGAGGGTATGTGCTGGCGCATTTTGGTGTCTTTGCTGAGCACCGCCAAAATTGTATCAAAACTGGTTTGCAGAAAGTGTGCTTCTCGCAGGAGTTGATCCATATTGGTGCGGTTATTGGTCAGAAGATCAGAGACCTCGGCTGAAACGGCGTTTGCCCATTCTGGCGGTATGGCATCTCCGCCCCCCACGCCTATTTGACGCACTTCGTCACTCGGTTCTGACAGGTCAACCCAGGCGCGCATGATGCGATCTTTTTCTTGTAACTGATCCATGTTGTGCCGCATGTTTTCCAGCTCTTCTTGAATCAAGACAAACTGGCGTTCGAGGGCGGTGTTTTCCTCCTTGAGTTCAGCGATTCGCTCCCGCTTGCCCATTGTGGCAATAAAGCCAAATGCGAGCAATAGGAGTAAGCACAGTGCGCTCACAATGCCGAGGAATATCGGTCGTGATAGGTGGTAATCTTTGATATAACCTTCATTGTGGGAGATAAACATTAAAGTCAGATATTTTTTCATACACTAAATCCAGGTTAAAATTGAGAATGGCTTATTTGTTTGAGACTGCAATATAAAACTTTTTGGCCATTGTATCAAGTACTGGGTATTTCCCAGTTTTTGAGGAAAGCGAAGGCTTCATCGCGCACGGCCTGACGCAAATTGGGAATATCGTCGCAGAAAATGCGCACAACTTTGGCTTGTGCTTCAAAGTTGTCGATCAGATAATTTTTGAGCAAAGAGACTTCCGGATCGTCAAAGCTCAGGGGTTCTGGTTTTTCTACGGGGATGTGGGCGTCGAAAAAGACTTTGAGATCTACTTCGGGGCTTTTGTCAAATTGGAGAATGTCGAGGAGTATTTCATTGCCACAGAGGTTGAGATTGAGCTTTGAGGAAAGATGGGCGCAAAAGGCCATTTCGAGTTCTCGTCGCTGATCGGGCGCATCATAGAGACGGCGAAATAAATTTATGAGGTTTTGCGCGTATTCTTGGGGAAAGAATACGCGGGCAACTTTGAAGAGTTTGCGCCTTTTGAGACGGCCAATCAGGCTGGTTCGGTAGGGGATCCCGAGTTCGATGTGTTCTTTCTCGAGGCGGTGGAGCAGGTCAGATTCGGTGGCGCGGTCAAAGTCATTTTCTGTCAACGAACAGTTGGGATGCGCCAAAAGGTCCTGTATCCCACGCTTAAACATGGCATTGGCTGAGCGAACCGCGTGGTGCCAATAGACATTGCGATACATCAGGTAACTGGTAAAGATGAGTGCTTCAGTCGCAGATACGCCTTTGTAAGTAATGGCCAGGCATTGTGTTGCGTGATGGTATGTAATTGAGGATAGGAGGCGGTCCCTGTTCACACTCTCGCCAAATGGGACACCGCAATAGCGCGCATCGCGCAGAAGATAGTCGATTTTGTCGGGGTCGAGCGTACCGCTGAGAATATGGGCAAGGCGTGTATCGCGGTCGGGGATAGTGCGCTGCTGGTAATCGATGACATTTGCAACGCGCTGGGGATCAATGCCCACTTTAAGAAGCTCGGTGTGAACTTCTGTGCTGGGATCTTCAATGATGTAGCGTCCCCGCGTTTCATGGTCAATAAAAAACATCTGCATTTCTTCGAGCAGATGCGAAAAGGGATAATGGCCGATGTCGTGCAACAGACTCGCCGCGAGAAGCACGCGCACGTCATCGATATCGATATCTGGAGGAGGCTGGGTTTTGAGTAATTGTTTGAGGAAATGGCCCGCGATGTGAAAGACGCCCAAAGCGTGTTCAAAACGCGAGTGGCGGGCACCGGGATACACGAGCAAAACATGTCCGAGTTGCGATATATCGCGAAGACGTTGAAGTTCTTCGGCATCAACGAGGGGTAAAAAATCGTGTGGTATGTGGATATAGCCCCAAATGGGATCCCGGATTGCTTTGCCTTCTTCAAGAAAACGTAAATCGATCATGAGAGGATTATTCCGGGCTTTTACGATTATCTATTCGCAGCCCGCGCACATAAATTGTCACGATATTTTCAATCATGGCATTATCGCGTTCTGGCATATCGGTTTCATTTCTGGCAACAAAACGGCTGATGCAGTATTGCAGGAGTGAAAAAAAGAAAGAGCGAAGCGATGTGCCCGGATCGACCGGGCAAAACATGCCCTGGTTGACACCGGTCTGAATGGCCTGGCTAATGGATCGCATGTGGGGATTGCTGTAAATTGCGAAAAATTTTTCTCGGAACTTGTGATCTTCGAGTGCGCTGTACATCATCAGGCGTATGAACGTTGAATCTTTGCGATTGCGATTGACAAATGTTTGGGCAAATTCGCGCAAGAGATGTTCGATATTGCGCGGATCTGGCGGGGGCGCTGTGTCTTGGTCCCACTGTTCTGAGCGTTTTTCAACCGTGTAGGTGATAATGGCATTGTAGAGGTCTTCTTTGGTCGCAAAGTGCCTGAAGATAATGGCTTCCGAAACATCTGCTGCACGGGCAATGGCGCGCGTGGTGGTACCCGTAAATCCTTTGGTGGCGAAGCGTGTCATTGCCACTTCGGTAATTTGGGTGCGCCGTTCGATTTGCGTGAGTCGTTTTCTGGACATGCGCGGCCCCGTACTTTTAGAGTGAGTACTCGGATATTGGAGGAAATATCATCAGGGAAAGAATGGTTGTCAAGTTGAAAAAAAACTTGAATTTGGATCAAAGATGCGGTGTGAAAATTCGTCACTTATTGCGCGGGTCTGAGGCCCTGTGAAGGATCGGCAAAGGAATTGCGGTCACAGATTGGGCAAGGTCCGGGAAGAGAGACGCTACTTTTGCTTGACACTTTTTGATCAATATGATAATTTTGCTCTCAAATAGGATGTATTTGATATCTGTTCGCCCCTTGATAAAATCCTCAAGGGCAGGTTTTTTGCTCCCGTAGCTCAGCTGGATAGAGCAACTGCCTTCTAAGCAGTAGGTCGCAGGTTCGAGCCCTGCCGGGAGTGTTTAGCGTTTCGTGTGGTGGGTGTAGCTCAGTCTGGTTAGAGCGCCTGGTTGTGGCCCAGGAGGTCGGGGGTTCAAGTCCCCTCACTCACCCCACAGTTTTATGATGTCTTGGGCTTTTGGCTTCTATATACAAGGGGTTAAAAGCCCTATTTTATTTTAGGATAGATAAATGTTTAATTTTTTTCGACGAAACAAGACAAAATTTAGTCGAGTCGTTGTTCTCGGCCTGGATGGTATGCCACACAGTCTGTTGCAACATCTGATTGCCGAGGGGATTATGCCCAATTTTCAGCAGTTGATCGTTCGGGGATCACTGATGTCTATGACGTCTGTGATCCCTACGGTATCGTCAACTGCATGGGCATCGATTGCGACGGGTTGCAACCCGGGCAAGCACGGGATTTTTGGGTTTATCGACCGCGTGCCCCAAACTTATGAGATGTTTATCCCCTCTTCGAGAACGTTGCGGGGCAAGACGTGGGTTGATCTGTTTAGCAATATGGGACAGCGGGTTTTTTCTATGGGTGTGCCGACCACTTTTCCCCCTCGCAAAGTCAATGGCATCTTGATTTCGGGCTTTTTGGCACCCGATTTGAAACGGGCGACGTATCCGACTTCGATAGCTTCTGAACTGGAATCCATGGGGTATTTGATCGATATTGACGCCTGGCAAGCGCGAAAAAACCGCCAGAAATTTCTCGACGAGATTTTCTGGGCACTCAACCGACGTGCCGAGGCAATGTTCAAGTATTACGCCCAGGAATCGTGGGATTTATTTGTGGCGCATTTTATGGATACCGACCGCCTGCACCACTTTCTCTGGGGCGATGTGGCGCGAGGAGATGTGTCGTACACCGCGTGGTTTAATAAATTTTACGCGCGCGTAGATGAAATTATTGGGGAACTGGTTTCGCGGTTATACAGCGATACGCTACTCATGATTGTGTCGGATCACGGTTTTTGCACTTTAGAGCGCGAGGTGCATTTGAATTTTTGGCTGCGACAGATGGGGTTGTTGTCCTTTGCATCGCCTGAACCAAAGCAGTTGAGAGACCTCGATCCCCGAACGCGGTGTTATACATTGTTGCCTGGGCGATTTTACGTGAATCTAAAGGGCAGAGAGCGCGAGGGCTGCGTGCAGGCAGGTGCTGAATACGAGCAGGTCCGGCGAGATGTGGCAGATGCGCTGATGGAAATTCGCGATCCCGATGGCGGGATACCAGTTATTGATCGCGTGTTGATGCGCGAAGAGGTGTTTTCTGGTGACGACCTCGATGCGGCACCCGATCTTATGGCAGTACCTGCGCGCGGGTATGATTTGAAGGGTGGTTTTGAAAAACGCATTTTGTTTGAATCCAGTCCGGTGAATGGCACGCATACCTTCGATGATGCGTTGTGGGCTACCAATGCGCCTGGTTTGGCATCTGATGACGCGACGGTGATGGATATTTTGCCTACGATGATGGCTCTGTTGGGGCTGGAAAGCCCTGACGGGGTTGATGGTCGAGTCGTGAGAGGGACTTTGTGAAACGCTTTGTTTTTTGCTGTACGGTTATCTTGCTTTGGGCCGATATACATGCGGACGATCACCACGTTTTGGACACGAGCAAAGAGGGTATGGAAGCGATTTCTAAAGCTCTGGGAGTAAAATGCAAATATTGCCATCCATCTGAGACTGAGGCAGGTGAGCGCGATTACAAAGCACCATCTCCGTTTAAGGATACAGCGCTTTATATGAAGCATCATTTTGTGGATGGTCTGGTTACAATAGCGGGGAAATCTATCGATTGTGCTTTTTGCCACACGGGCGCGGCGCGGTTTGTGGTGCGCGATACAAGTGCAGCCAAACCTTCGCGGTTGGCGGGCAGGTCGCGCGGAGAAATTGTGGCAATGATGAAAGAGATGCAGAAAGCCCTGGGTGTGAAGGCATGTGACTATTGCCATGTGAGAAGGCGCGATGGCCGTCTCGATCCCGTCACGCCTACGCCCAATAAGGTTGTTGCACGTATGATGATGGAGCGATTTACAGATCACTTATTGGATATTCAAACGGGCAAGCCCGCAACGTGTCAGACTTGTCATGAGGGGAAAGCGAAGTTTTTAGGAAGGTGAGAAGTGAGACGTAAAAGGTGAGTACAGACTCTTTTACGTCTTGTATCTTGAACTGCTATACTGGCGTTGTGCTGCGCGTGCGCAGTTGTACCCCGCTTGTGTCTTTGTGAGATATCTTACGTCTCACCTTTCAAGTTGCCGCAGTTCTTTTTCAAAGTCGCTGAGGTCTTTGAATTGACGGTACACAGAGGCAAAGCGCACGTAGGCAACATCGTCGAGGCGTTTGAGTTCGGTCATGACAAGTTCGCCAATGTGCTGTTTGGCTTCTATTTCGCGTTCGCCTCTGCTTACGAGTTGGTCTTCGATTCGGTCGGCGATTTCCTCGATTTGAGTTGTTGAGATTGGGCGTTTGGTGCAGGAGAGCCGAATTTTGTCTATGAGTTTGTTTTTGTCAAAGATTTCGCGCCGTCCATCGGATTTGATAACAGTGAGGGGTGTGTCTTCGATGTATTCGTAGGTCGTAAATCGACGTTCACACCCCAGGCATTCTCGACGGCGTCGGATGGCGGTGCCTTCTTTGCTCGATCTGGAGTCAACGACTTTGTCTTCGATTACGCCACAATAAGGGCATTTCATAAGATAGAGCTCCTTTCCTATAAATCAACACGATATTGTATATTGTCCAAATTATAGCCCTAAATATAGGGTACTGTCAAGGAGAATCGTGGATGTGCGTTAAAATCAATGGCGCGCAAAAAAATGGGACGCATCATCTATCTGATGCGTCCCATTTTTGATTTTATGTTGTGATTTTAGTGCGCTACTGAGATACCCAGTGTTATGGGCATCAGGTATGGGGACGAGTTCAAACGAATATGGCTAAAACGCCTTCCCAAATCCGATGGCAGCGGAAAATCCACTAAAATCGCCGGGTGAGCCGAGCGCGTCGGCGAATCGGGCCAGGGTGTAGCGGCCTTCAATGGTGAGGGCGAGATTTTTTTTCGCACCAAAATGAATATTCAGGCCAGAAGCGAGATGGCCGCCCAGGGTCAATGAGGTGCTTGGGAAATCATCGAGGGAAAGAGGGACCGTAAGGTTGAGGTTGTTCTGTCCATTGCGGACTATTCTGTCTAATCCCACATTATTCCCGTAGTAACCCAGTCGGTGTGAGCGGTGATCCAGCCGGATGATGGGGCCAAAACCAAATCCAATATGGGGATTGAGGCGCGATGTGGGCGCAAAGTGGCGTTGGAGACCGATTGGTATGGTGATCAGGGTGATTCGCGTTGTGCCTGGGGGCATAAGGTCTCCCAGAATAGTGCTGGCTCTAGACAGGCTATAGGTGAGAAATTCTGGACTGGCGGTAAAGCGTGTGCGTGGGGATATTTTGTGGTCGTAATTGATGCGAAAGCCAAAGCCTCCACTGGCTGTTGAAAAGAAAATTCCGATGTGATTGAGCATTTTCATCGGGTCTGGAAGCTGTGTATATACGAGAGATAATCTGACTGGATTGCCAAGAATTGATTGCCCAGGGCTACCGAGGATGCAAGGGGCATAGGGGCCGGATGGGCCTTTGGGCACAGAGAGCGAATCGGTTGGGAGTGAAAGGGTGCCCTCGGGGATGTGGATTTTTATTTTGCCGTTGGAGTTGATGTCAATGACACTATTGGTTATTGAACCCGAAAATTGGGCTTTGGCTTTTTGGGGTGTGGGTTCAGAGTGCGGTTCAGACGATGCTGTGACGGGCAAGCAGAGAAGAGCGGCGAGCAAAAACAGTCGAATATATGACATGGTAACCTCCTGAAAATGTATGACCCCGGCTGGGTGATCGTATATGCAAAATTTGTGCCGTAAATTATTTTTGAATAAGAAATGGTGTAAATACCTGTTTTTATAGAGTTTTGTATTGTGTCATACCATTTGAATAAAAAAGCAGTATGTGTGTTTTTTTCGCACAGGTGTTGTAAAATTGATACAGTATGGGGTGGAGATGCATACATAGTCGATATTTACAGCTTGACCTTTATAGCAGATTTCTGCATGAATAATTTAACTACTTGAGTAAAAATAAAAAAGGGAAATACGTGAGCAATATATCGCTGGAATCTGAAAATGAAGCCGTCAAGCGCGCGCTTGAGTCGTCCTATTGTCCCGAACCGATTAGAGAGGCTCGGCAGATACAAGACGAGATACTCAGCGAGCGACTTCGGCATGGCTCATACAAAATTGCGGATATCGGGTGTGGCAATGGCTATCACGCCATGCTATTCGCACCGCACTGTCTTTTGTATCACGGCTTTGAAATATCGCCCGCAATGGCTGAAGACGCACGTATGCTGTGGCAAAAAGAACGCATTGACAACGCACAGATATTTATAGGCGCCGCCGCCGAGGCAGTGGTTGAGGAAGCGTTTTACGACCTCGTCTTCTGTCTGTACTTTACCCCGGGCAACATCAGGGACAAATCAGATGATCTCAGCCTGTATAGCGATGCATATCTCGACCGCAATCCGCGGTTTATTCAGACGATTTCTCGTTTTTATCGCGCTCTGAAAATCGGCGGTTCCGCATTTCTCACCATGTACAAGGATGTGCCGGAAACAGAAGCCGCGCAGGTCGATTTCTATGTGCATACCGGGCAGCGCGTTGTGACGCCTTTGGGATCGCGATTTGTGGCGACTGCCGAAGGTTTTTGGTCTGCAAGGTGGACGCAAGACAGTATCGCGTCCAATCTCGGTGCGTGTGGTATTGGGGCCGAGGATATAGTGCTTCACGATCTGAACGATATTGCGTGGTTTATCGAAGTGGTGAAGAATTCTCACTCGGGGAAATAATTTTTCTCCTACTGATGAAACTATCACAAGGAGTGTTTGCATGACAAGGCGAGAGCTTTATAATAAAAAAATAGCAGGTGAAAAAATTCGGCGCTGGCAACGCGAATCGGGTTTACAGGGTCAGGAAATTGCCAAAATGGTTGGGATTAGTGCGCCCTATTTCAGCGATATACGAAAGGGCAAGCAGCGCGGGTCAATTCCCGTGTTGGCAAAAATTGCAGATGTGTTGGGCAGAAGCGTCGAAGATTTGTTGACGGATCGAAAAACTGATCAGGAAACAATACAGGTCGCCGAACTGAGGAAAGTATTGCAGCCGATATTCGAAGCAGAAACCGATGATATTATTGAGGGGATCCAACTCTGGCGGAGAGCGCCACACAATTTCAAAGCTGCGTTTCGGTCCTTGCTTGATACCTGATGCAGGTGAGATGGGGAAATAAAATAAAAGGGAACCGAAAATATCGGTTCCCTTATTTTTTTGGTAGCCCAACCGTGCCACTCACTGAACTTTTTACCGTATGGGACCACTTCCCCATCCATCACTTCCGCAGGAACAATAAACCCATAATCGCTATCGGACATAAGTCACAAAAACAATTGGTTACTCAAAAACTGCATCATCCCAATTATCTCAAAAGAGCCTTGTATTATCACGAGCTTCTTGAAAAGGGCTATGTTCAATCTCAGGGAGAACTTGCAAAACAGATAGGAATTTCTCCAACTCAAACCCGCTTGATTCTACAGATGCTCAAACTGGATGAGAAAATTAAAGATTTTATCTTGAAAATGGATGACTCAGACCCAGGACTGGATTTCCTATCTGTCTATCGGTTACAGCCGTTGCTCCGGGTTAAGAGCAAGAAGAGACAAAGAAGGAAATTTTGGCAAATGATCAAGGAGAAATATCACGACTGATCCTTAGCGTAAATTAGCCTGCAAACTGGTTCAAATTTTGGGTCACAGATCCGGGGTATAATTACGATAGCAGTTTATCAGCGATGGTTTAGTTTGATACCCAGTCTTTTCATTTTCCCATACAGGGTAGAAGGCGGTACGCTTAGCAGCTTCGCCGCTCCCCTGGGTCCCTTTATCAGCCAGTTCGTGGCTTCGAGCGCGTCGAGGATGTAACGGCGTTCAATTTCATTTAAAGGCACGAATTCGCGGTCATGAGGAGCCGATAAGGTCTGCCTCTCATGACCTGTATCTTCGATTCGGGAACCATGCAGTCCCAGATCCACCACTCTGATTTGAGACTCAGGACACAAGACCACAGCCCGCTGTATCGTATGCTCTAATTCCCGCACATTGCCTGGCCAATCGTAGGCTTGCAACACTTCGATAACCTCTGGCGTCAAGGGGGCAATTTGCTTGCCGATATGCGCTGCCATGCGATCCTTAAAAAACTTAGCCAACTCAGGTATATCCTCCCTGCGCTCGCGCAGCGGTGGCAAATACATCGGAAAGGCATTGAGGCGGTAATACAGATCCTCCCGGAAATCACCCGTGCTGACCATCTCCTCAAGATTGCGATTCGTCGCTGCCACAATCCGCGTCTTTGCCGTCAGCGTCTCGCTGCTCCCAATGCGTTCAAACCTGCCCTCTTCCAACAAGCGCAACAGCTTGACCTGCGTTTCCAGTGCCATATCGCCGATCTCATCTAAAAAGAGCGTACCACCCTCTGCCAGTTCCACCCTGCCCAGCCTGTGGAAAACTGCGCCGGTAAAAGCCCCTCTCTCGTGACCAAACAACTCACTATCGATCAACGCCCCGGGCAATGCACCACAACTAACCTCTATAAAAGGGCCATCTCTATGGTCACTCAGCGCATGTAGTGCCCGTGCTGCCAGTCCCTTGCCCACCCCTGTCTCGCCCAGAATCAGCACGGTCATATCGGTAGATGCAATTTTTTCAAGATTGATTTGAAACTGGCGCAGAGCCGCGCTATGCCCGATAAACGGTTGGCTTCCTCGACGGTTGATTACGTCCGTCAGTGCTTCCATACGTGGGTCCGATATGATCGAGAGTCGCGTTTGCGCGATCTCTGAGTAATTGAGATCGCGATCTATAGCCCGGACCTGAAAGGTGTAGTCTCCCGGCGGCAAGTCCCGGTAAAAGGCCCGCATCCTTCGAGTCACTAATTGCCAGTCGGCATCATAACCATTCAGGCGATAGACATAGAGCATGTCGCTGGGATGTGTGGAAAAACTCAGGCCCTTATACTCGAAAATCACCTGCTGGCCTGTAGTAGATAGAATTCCTTCCTTCAGGTTTTCATAGACCTTATCGGCAATTACTTGCAGCAAGCGAATCCGGGGCAAAGTTTGCCGCAGACGGTAGCGTATTATCGAACCCAGGATAGTGCCAAAATAAAAAGTTCCATCGCGATCTTCGAGTATCTGGCAAACCGGTCCTATATGCGGTGAGTTGATGGTCTGAAAAAGCTGACCATCGTAGTGAGTCACACCCCGGTCTGTACCGAGCCAGAGATGCCCTTGCCGATCCTCGAACAAGCAACGGATGCGGTTGCTCGGCAGCCCATCGTCAGTCGTGAAGGTCTGGAAGGTGCTGCCATCAAAACAACAAAGACCGCCCAGTGTGGCAATCCACAGGTTGCCATCCTGGGCTAAAAACAGGTCGGTGACCCTGTCGTCTATCAGCCCGTCTTCAATCCCATAAAATTGGAGCCCATCTTGGGGATGCCAGCGCGCGAAGCCCTTGTAGGTGTAAGATGACTTATGGTAGGCCAGATGGAACCATACCTCGCCGTTGCGCCCAACAATCACAGTGCCAATGCGGCTGAAAGGCTCTTTCTCCTCCTGCTCCACAAAAATGGTTTGGAACGCCTCGCCATGCTGGTAAATGAGTTTTAATGGACTGGCAAAAAGGTCTCTTCTTTTTTTTATGCCATTTTCCCAATATCCCAAAACGAATCGCCCTTGTGAGTCCCGGGTGATTGCACAAACTCCCCCTTCGCTTAAATCCGCGACTGATTCTATTTTTTTCAGCTTCTTCCCATCGTAGCAGAATAAGCCATTGCCGCCGCCGAACCACAGATGCCCGTCCTGGTCCTCGTAGATAGAAAAACAGTTGTTGATATCCAGGTTATCCTCTGTGCCTACAAAGGCAAATTCCTCGCCATTGAAGCGAAAAAGGCTGTACGCCAGATGGTTGAGAAAAGGATCGGCATACCCGACCCATATATCACCTCGCCGGTCTTGCACCATCTGCGAGATATCCCGCATTTTTGATAACTCTCCATGGGGCCCCTTGATTTCAAAAACACTGGTACTATATGCATCGTAAAGACCGACGCCACCCCATGTGGCAAACCAATACTGATGATTGCGATCCTGGAACATGGCTTTGATAGCGAGATGGGGCAGGCCATCTGCATGGGTAAACCTGCTGAATCCATCACCATCCTGATAGAGCACTTCCATTGAAGTGCTAAACCACATCCGACCTTCTCGATCGCACTGAATTTTGCGCAATGGACCACCAAAATCTATCTGAACAGCCTCAAAGTTGCCGTCGGTATAGCACCAGAGTTTGCTCTCTTGTCTGCGCTGACCAAACCACACCTTGCCATTATGATCCTGACCCACGGCATAGCTCGTCGAGCGCGGAGGAAAACCCTCTTTCTCATCATATCGGTGAAAGGATTCGCCATCAAAGCGGATGAGATAGTCAAAACCAAACCACAGGTGACCTTCAGGGTCCTGAGCAATGCCCCGACACTGGTTGGGCCAGGAAGGAGAAGGAGGCTCCTCGTAGTGCTGAAGATAGCGTGGGATCAGGTCGTGGAACACAATGCCGTCGTAATATCCCAGAGTGCGGTGACCACCACACCATATACGCCCTTCACGGTCTTCGTAAATGAACTGCACAGCACGACCAGCAATCCCATCGTCCTCCAAATGGTGGAAATCTGTCCCATCATACCAGCAGACACCATCTAATGTACCGAACCACAACCGATTTTGACTGTCCTCAAAAACAAAATAAACGCGGTCACTAACAAGACCATCCTGTCGCGTAAAATTCTGGAACTCGTCCCCATCAAAGCGGCTGGCCCCATTGTCCCATATGGCGAACCAGAGATAACCCTCGTTATCCTCGGCAATGTGTTCAATGCGCACCCCGGCCAGGCCGTCAACTATAGAATAAGTCCGATAGGTGCCCGTGCGGTCAAGCGATTTGATCATAGAAAGAACCTTGTGATATGGGTAAAAAATGGATTCAAAAATTGTATCTCACACTGGCAAAAGAAACATAATATTGTATCTCGTGCCTGCAAACAAAAATATGAAGGGTGTAATGATCTCGGGACTATTGAGACCATAATACGTCTTTTAAGACTATATAAGGTCTTGAAAAATAGCCAATCCGACTATTCTGCGACGATATGATATAGTCAGATTGGCTATTTTTCTTTTTAAAAACAACCCTTTACAGATATAATGGTCTGGAACAACGCTCCCATTGGCACGCTTTTTGCATTAATAAATTAAGCTTGGGTTCCGTCAGATTGATGAGCAGAACAGGTACAGGTTCTGCGTAAACCACAGTTTGAATAAAAAAATATAAATTCACCTGTCCGAAGGTAAAGTCATGAAAAAATGCATATTTACCCTGTTCTTATGCCTGTTGCTCTCGTCAGTCAGCGATGCTGCCTCTCCGTCGGACAACGATAGTCATTTTTGCGTCCCGGTCGATTTGGCGAAACTTGAGCAATATCGCCAATCTCGACCCGCTGCGAGCAAGCAGGCACTGGATGCTGGGCAACCGCGCACCGTGCGAATGATCTACTTCGTATCCGACCAGCAGGCGTTCAGGCAAGAAGTGGTTGATAAGATGAAAACAACCATTCGGGAAGTACAGCGCATTTATGCCGACCAGATAAGCGCGCACGGGTTCGGAGAAAGAACCTTCAATTATGAAAAGGATCCACAGGGTGAACCCAGGGTTCATATCGTATATGGTTCCGGAGGTAATTACGACCACTGGCGTGCGCTTCAGAGAATTGGATCGGAATATGGATATGATCTCGAATCAAATATTTACTTCATCGTCCTGGGCAATGAAGAAGACATTACATCTCGAAATCTATTAGGGCGTGGTCTCCAGACGTCAAGAAATGGTGGATGGGGGATGTTGGAGCAATATATCGACCCGAATTTCGTCGCCAAGGCGGCCCACGAACTGGGACATGCTTTCGGATTGTGGCACAATTTCAACAATGATGCCTACATCATGTCTTATGGTCGCGGACGAACCCGGTTATCCGAATTCAGCGCCGGGCATTTGGCCGTACACCCCCATTTCAATCCCGATAGTTCAACGTGGCCGGAGTTCGTGTTAGATTTGCCAACGTGTCAGATCCTTTCGTCGCGTTCGTATCGGACAGGAGCTACAAGCGTCCCTATCCAACTGGAACTCAGCGACCCTGACGGTCTTCAGCAAGTATCTCTATTTGTCACAACACCGGAAACGCACTTTTCCGCAGGCGCTCCCGAATTGAAGACAGGTCGTCTATTACGCGGCGCGACGAATGCGACTATTGACCTCCGGTATGACGGCATTATTCCATCGGATCCCGGTGCTACGAATCTCTCCACCATTCTTATACACAAGATGACGCTCGAGACGGTGGATACGCGCGGCAATATCCGCAAAATAGGTCTCTCGCTGCTGCATGATTCCACCCACAAACTCATCATCCCCCTGGACAGACAGAAAGGGTCGAGGGGGCATGGAGCCAATGGGGTGGCCTTTTCGCCCGATGGAAAAATCCTCGCTTCGGGTGCTTTTGATAGCACAATCAGGCTATGAGACGTGGCGACACAAAGGCAGATTGGCGCCCCCCTTCTCAGCGAGAACACGGTCACTTCTGTGGCATTCTCACCGGATGGAAAAACACTTGTTTCAACTGATTTTCTAAACGAAGTCACTTTTTGGGATGTGGATACAAGAGCCTTTAAGGATCAGTTTTATATAAGGGTGAATAATATTCTCCGTTATGTGTCATTTACCCTTGATGGCGAAAAAATCGTCACCGCGTCACAGGGTGGGGATATTGATCTTCGGGATGCAAATACATACGAAAGAATCGCGAGATTTCAGGGCAACACTAACGCTCGACTGCATGGTGCTTGTACAGCATTTTCTCCCGATGGCACAACTTTCGCCACGTCATTAGGCGGCGGTTATGAAAGAGAGGGGGATTACACCATCGTCTTGTGGAACCTGTCGCCTTACGTCACACCCGTAGTACACATCGCCGACTTCAACCTCAAAGAGGCAATTCGAGAAATACTGGGCAAATCAGGTTACGGACCGATCACCAGAACAGACATAGCGCGCTTGACCACACTCGATGTGAGCAACCGAAATATCCGCGATTTGATCGGGCTTGAATTTGCAACCAACCTGACCACATTGAATATCGAGGACAACCCGCTGAGTTCAACAGCCATCTACACATATATTCCAGACCTAAAAAAAAGAGGTGTAGAAGTCCTGTTTGACAGACCCGCTCTTGCCGCAGACTTTGACGGCAGTGGCACGGTTGACGTTGCCGATTTTTTGGCATTTGTGGATCGATTTGGATTGAGCCGGGGCGATGCAGGGTATGACGCGCGGTACGATCTGGATGGAGATGGTGTGATTGGGATTGGCGATTTTCTGATATTTGTTAATGCTTTCGGTAAAACAAAGTCATCTTGAACCGGGGACCGGATCTGCGACCCAAAATTTGAACCAGTTTGCAGGCTAATTTGCGCTAAGGAGCAGCCATGGTATTTTCTCACACCGAGATATTGTCAAATATCCACCAAAACGGGACAACTCCACAAGTCCTTAAAACGGATCAAGTTGAAGTTTTGGAATCTTTTTTTGTAGTCGGGTCTTAGCCAGATCGTAATTCCGTTGAATATTCATCCATAACTCAGGTGTTGTGCCCAGTGCTTGAGAAAATAACCAGGCTGTCTCAGGGGTTACGCCCCGCTTGCCACGGATGATCTCATTAACTCTTTGAAGTGGCACTTCAATGTGTTTGGCAAACGCTACCTGGGTTATTCCCAAAGGTTTCAGAAATTCTTCCAAAAGGATTTCACCTGGATGCGTCGGAATGCGATTTTCGGGCAGCATGATTGTCTCCAAATAGTCTAATGATAGTCCGTCAGCGATACCTGATGTGCAGAATTTTCAGACCATCGAAAAATGATCCGCCATTGCTCGTTGACACGGATGCTGTAAAAGCCCTGAAGATTGCCTTTCAGGGCTTTTAGGCGATTGCCCGGGGGTGTCCGCAAGTCTTGCAGGCGATGTGCAGTTTCAATAACATCCAATTTCCTTAAAGCGGCACGTATAATATCTGGCGGAAAGCTACGGGCGCGTCGCGTTTGTCTGTTATGAAATAAATCTTCTGTTGCAAAATCTCCAAATGACTCAATCATGAAATGTTCTTCTTTTATATTTTACACGCTTTCACGGTATTCGTGTAAAATATAGCCACCCTTGACTCCAATATCAATGAAAATTTATCGGCCTACTTCGAGTACAAACAAAAGCCCGTCGATCACCACCGATTGACGGGCTTTCTTTTACAATGAAGTAGATAGGTCAAGTTCAGCAAGAAGATATTGTTGGTAGCGGGGGGGGGATTTGAACCCCCGACCTTTGGGTTATGAGCCCAACGAGCTACCAGGCTGCTCCACCCCGCGACCATATGTCCAGATAAGCCTTGAAAAAGAACGGGATTTTGGGGTTATTGTCAAGTTATTTCTGCGGCTTGTCGTTTTGCATTTGTATCTCTTCACCGCCTTTTGGCTTGTCCTGTGAAGACTCTCCGCGTTTGGTAATTTTTACCCGTGTAATGCGCTGTCCTACGACTGCGAGGATTTCAATAAATAGATTTCCGTGTTCTAAATTTTCATTTGGCTGAGGCACGTGTCCAAGCGCGTTGTATATAAATCCGCCGAGCGTTTCGTAACCGTCTTGCGGCAGTTCGACGTTGAGCACGATATTGAGGTCTTCGATGTCAATGCGCGCATCTACTATGAGTATTTTGCCCTCTTCACGCCATTCAAAAAGCGGTGCCTCATCGTCGTGTTCATCTTGAATTTCGCCGACAATTTCTTCGATAATATCTTCCATTGTAATGAGGCCGGATGTTCCGCCATATTCCCCGACGACAATCGCCATGTGTACTTTTTCGCGCTTAAATTCGGCCATTAGCTCAGCGAGTGTTTTATTTTCCGGCACAAAGTAAGGCGCACGCATGATCTCTGGGATAGACCATGGCTGATTGGTCGCTATATTGAGCAAAATATCCTTGACATAGACGACGCCTTTGATGTTGTCGATTCGTTTTTCATGGATGGGGATTCGCGAGTGCCAGGATTGTTGGATCAGTTCGAGAAGCTCTTTTGGCGTGGCCGTTATCTCGGCAGAAATCATATCTATGCGCGGGATCATCACCTCTTTGACCGTTGTTTCGTCAAATTCAAAGATGCCCTCAATCATTTCTCTTTCTTCTGCTTCGATTGTACCTTCTTCTGTTTCCGATTCGACGATATTTCGCAATTCTTCTTCTTTTAAGGCTCTGCTATCGTCTTCGCTCAAGAAAGCAGTGTGGGCTTTTTGCAGCAGTAGTGTGGGTATGACAAGAAGAAAGTAAAGGGGCAGAAAAAATATCGGTAAAACGGGCAGCGGGCGATCGGATCCTTCTTCCCTTCGGTAGGGGGGAACAATGCTGCGAATAATCAGGGCGATAAATACATAAAGCGAGATGAGCAATGCTGCGCCGAGATACTGCCAGAAACCCGGTCTAAACATCTGAAAAAAAATGGATAGCAGTGCCAGAGCACCTATGGATATGGTGATTGTCTGACCGAGCAAAACCATTTGTGACACAAAATCGCGGGAGCGATAGAGCCAAAGGCAGAGTCCCGCGCGTGCTATTTTCTCTTCGTGCAGGCGTTCGAGGGATGCGCGTGAAATACCAATTGAGCCAAGCCTGGAGAAAGCTGCTGTCAGGACAATAGAAGCGATGGTTATAAAGACTGATAGCCAAGGATCGTCCAAAAAATCACACTCCTTCCGCGGGAATGATTGGTTGCAACGAGGGATGACGCAAGGACAAGACTATTCTGGCACACTATATCAGGGCCAGATATTTTTTTTCTTCGTTTTGCATTTGCGTGTACTCCTCGGGGGTATCGTGTTCAAATCCCAGCAAATGCAAGGTACCATGCACTGTCAGGTGGGTTATTTCTGCCTGTAGGGACCGGTTATGTGATATTGCTTGATGTCGCGCACGATCTACTGAAATGTATATTTCTCCACAATAATGTGCCTCTGGATGGATTGTATCGGAAAGCTCGAATGAAAGAACGTCAGTTGTTTTGTCCATGTTTCGATATTTTTTGTTGAGTTGGCGAATATGGGCATCATGGGTTAAAACGCACGAAATCGGGAGATGTACATCTTTGTCTGAAAGAAGTTGTTTCACAACAACTTCTAAGCGGGGAATATCCAGATCGCACACATCAACTAAAGTCGTAATTTCAAGTGTATTCATCTGCTCGCGCTTTGGCGTTCTTGTTGTTGCACTTGCCAGGGATAGGGTACTCGATGGTGGTGTGAAGCCTGCAAGACGGGTAAAAAGGCTTCCTGGATTCTGGTCAGGTCGCGCAATGTAAGATCGCATTCATCCAATTCCCCAGCATCATAACGACCTTTGACGATTGTTTGGACGAGCTTTCTAATCTCGTTTGGATCATTGTTGGGCAGAGACCGCGTCGCAGATTCAACAGCGTCTGCGAGGTTAATAATACCCGCTTCTTTGGTCTGGGGTTTGGGGCCGGGATAGTGGAAGTCGGCATCGCGGACTGCATGTTCGTCTATGAGTTGTGCCTGATGCTTAAACGAAGTCATTTCTGACGTCCCATGATGCTGTGGGATGAGATCAATAATTGCCAAAGGGAGTCCTTCTTCTTTTGCCAATTCGATCCCGTCTCTGACATGAGAGATGAGAATCAGGGCACTTATTTGAGGCTGCAACTCATCGTGAGGATTCACACCATGCTGATTTTCTATAAAATAGTGTGGGCGTCTCATTTTTCCAATATCGTGGTAATAACACCCCACGCGCGCGAGCAAGGGGTCTGCACTTATTGCGACCGCGGCTTCTTCCGAGATATTGGCCATGTTTATGCTGTGACTATAGGTGCCAGGAGCGCGAATGGCTAAATTGCGCAACAGCGGGCGATTTAAGTCCGCCAATTCGAGCAATGTCATTGATGTTACGACATTGAATACACTTTCAAATATGGGCAGTAATCCAATGGTAAGGATTAAAGAACCACAGGCAGACACAATGCCCCAGAATAAATCCTCGCGTATTTCCGTCAGAAACTCGACAGTGTTGGCATAGGAAAAAAGAAGTCCAACTGTGGAGGTGATTGTCAAGGCATAAGTAACAATCAGATACAGGAAAGGGCGATAAAAATCTCTGCGATGTCGCACCTGATGTACCGAAAACGCGCCAATAATACCTGTGGTGAGAAAAATGATCCCATATTGGAGTTCGCCGAGAATGCTGGCGCAAAGCATTGTAACGACAAGGGTGATCACCATGCCAACGACGGCATCAAAGAGCACCGTTGCCAGCATTGCTGATAGCGCGACGGGAATGAGGAACGGGGATATGGCCTGACTTTGAGCTGCGTAATCGGCTACGGCAGTTGGGATTAAAATAATAATGCCAAAAAGTACGATGTTTTTGGACGGACGATAAAGGTCGGGGCGATAAAATTTTAGAAACGCAAAAAATATTGTTAGTGTCAACGCGCAAAGTGCGAGTCCGGCACCTCGTTGGATGAGGCCAATAAATGGGTCTTTTTGAAGGCGTTGGTTGATATATTCCGCCAGTGACCTGAGTTTGTCTATGTCGTCAGATGTTATACGGTCGTGTTTGTCAATAATGCGCTCGCCTTGGAGGACTGTATATTTGGCGCGTTGGACCTTGCTGGCTGCTTCATCTCTTCGCCGCTGCGTTTCGGCAGCGTCATGAGCAATATTGGGGGATAGATAGACTAAGACCAATTCACTACCCGCTCTTATTTCCATAGGGCTTGCTTTTGACAATTGTTTTTCTATGGTTTGTTGTAGCCCCGAGGTAAAATTTTCTATATCAACCAGTTCATCAAGACTAATTCGGCGTTCTGAGCCATTGTTAAGTAGTACACCCTCTGTGTACCCCTCTTCGACAATATTGATTTTTTGATCGAGGATTCCGTTCTGGTAGGTGCTTTGGAGAATATTCTCGACTGTGGTGGTCAATCTACTACGGCTGGATGATCGCCTTCGGGATATGGGAATGAGATATTTTAGTGTGGATTCCGATAGGGGGCCAATCTCTGGGTGTGAAAGCTCTAGCGAGTGTGAAAGCGATTCGTCTAGCTGGGATCCTGTGTGCTTTTTTATGTCGTTTAGAAATGCTTTGAATGCGTTCAGTTTGTTCTGTTGTGCGGCACTGTCATAGCGCAAAACCGGCAAAATTTGACGGCGAGCTTTTGCGACTTCATCTTGATATTCTTCCTCGCTTTTATACACAGGGAATAGTTCGGGTGCGATGACTTCATCCGGCGCAATCGCGCCTTCGCGGAACGCACTGTACTCGTACCTCTGTTGGGTGGGAAATAAGACGGTTAATCCACCTAAGAGGGCAAGCATTAACGCAATGCGAATGGCTTGCTTTCCCCGCTGTTTCCACTGTTGTTTCGTCTGGCGCTTGCGATCGCGTTGACGTTTTCTAAAGAACATCATGGCTTTGGCAGAGCCTCTTCTACATTTGGTTCTTGGAATTGTTCGCTTTGTTCATAAGCTGTTATAATTTGTTGTACCAGCGCGTGTCGTACAACATCTTTTTCTGAAAAGCTGACAAATTTGATGGCTTCTATATGAGACAGGATGTGTTGGACGTGTATAAGTCCAGACTGAATATCTGGCGGCAGGTCTATTTGTGTTATATCACCCGTAATTACGGCCTTGGCGTTGTTGCCTAAGCGGGTAAGAAACATTTTCATCTGGTTGACGGTGGTATTTTGGGCCTCGTCGAGAATGACAAAAGCGTTATTCAGGGTGCGTCCTCTCATAAATGCAAGCGGTGCAATTTCAAGTGTGCGCATTTCCATAAGGTGTTGCAATTGTGTATCGGGTAGCATGTCGCGCAGTGCATCGTAGAGAGGGCGCAAATAAGGATCGACTTTATCCTGTATATCTCCCGGAAGAAATCCCAGAGTTTCGCCGGCTTCTACGGCTGGCCGCGTCAGGATAATTCTGGAGAGGCGTTTGTTTTTTAGTGCAGCAACAGCCGCTGCGACTGCCAGATAAGTTTTGCCCGTGCCCGCAGGTCCAATGCCGAAAACAATATCGTGATTTTCTATAGCTGCCGAGTAAGTAACCTGAGTTTGTGAGCGGGGGCGAATGAGAATTTTGGGCGTTGAAAGAATGGGCTTTGCGTATTCGCCAATTTCAGATTCGCAATTTTCTGGTGGTGGCGCGAGTAGGTGCAGAGGGTCAAACTGATCGCCGCGCCGAAGGCATGAAATCATTTCTTCCAATAGCCCAGAGACATGCTGAACTTTGTGTTGAGGCCCTTGAACATTTAGCCGATCTCCGCGGGCGGTCAAACGCACGCCATAGCGGTCTTCAAGGGCGAGCAAATTTGCATCGTTGTGACCATATAAAGATAGAAGGTCAACGCCGCGCAAAGATAGTATATGGGAGAGTTCTCTATTTTCCACGCTTTGAGTATCAGAAAAAGAAAACTCTCATTCCCAAACAGACTGCGGGAATGAGAGCTCGATTTTAGAGGTTGATAGATGAACCTTCCATTGGATTTATGAAAGATCCAAATTCTGGGATCAAAGAGGTTGAGGTCAGTTTGCTGGAATGTCGAATACTTGAGCCGGGAAAATCATGCTCGGATCAAATATCTGTGTTTTGTTGGCCTGATAGATCCGATTCCATTTGGTGACATCATTATACACCTTGTCAGCAATGGACGAAAGGTCTTCGCCACGCATCACGAGATGTTGATTAAGATCGACGCCAAAAGGAACGTTGAGAACCCACTTGGGATAAATTATATCGGGATGTTTAATTTTATCCCGGTTTTCAACATAGATGCGAGGCCAGAGATAAGGATCGCCGTAAATGTCGTCTTTTTTTGCGATTTTCCAGAGATTATCACCTCTGACAACCGAATATTGCCGAATGCGCTTGCGAGGCATACGCGATTTAACCTGTTCAAATAATTGCTCAATACTGGCCAATTTTGTCTGTGCATCTGGAAAACAGGATCTTTTATCCGCTTTAAGCTCTGATATGCGGACTTCTATTTGGTCAATTTCATCTCGAACTTCAAAAAGGGCATCATCTGATAGGCTGCGCAAGCCCATGAGGCGACTTTCAATGCGGCCGAGTTCTTGCATATATTCTTTGACCCCTGCTTCGTCAGACTCAACAAGTCCATAAACTTGCTGTTGGATTTCGCTAATCTGAGTATCTAAACTCGAAATCTGGTTAGAAAGGTCATTAGATGCAGTTTGGCACTCAAGCAGAGACTTTTTAAGTTCTTCAAGCCGTTGCTCATGTTCCGTAAGTTTCAACTTGTACTCATCATAGGTCACTTCCATCTGGGCAATTCCCTTTTGAGGGAAAACAAAAAAGGCAACTGCACAACAAATAAACCCGAGAAGTTTCAAACCTGTCATCCGGACAACTCCTTTCCACACACCATAGAAAATTATTGGCTCAAGACCTGTTGCATTGACTTAAAATATTTTGCCATTCGGCCATGGCTTGTTTCTTCTGTGCCAATTGACGTTCCAACTCGGCCCGGTGTTGCTTACAGGCTTCAAGGTTGGCTTCAGCCGATTCTGCGGCTTTACGCGCTTCTTCGAGCATTTGGAGTTGCGATCTTGAGGCCATTGGCGTGCAACATCCAGATAATAGAACGAGTAACAGACCACAACCTGCCGCTTTTTTTAGTCGTCTCATAACCCAACAGCCTCCTCATGAATATCGACATAAATGTTTAAATTATCAGGATTTAACAGAAAAATAGAAATCCTAATGCCACAACTTTCAGACAAAATACTACATAAAAACCAGAAAGTCAAGAAAAAGTTTTGAAAGCGTTATGACCCTCTGGGATCACAATAATCGCAAACCGAGTTCGCGGAGTTGGGCGGCATCTACTGTAGATGGTGCCCCATCCATGAGAGATGCCGCTGTATTGGTTTTTGGAAATGGAATAACATCGCGGATAAACGCTTTGCCGGACATTAGGGCGACCAGGCGATCGTATCCAAACGCGATGCCACCATGAGGAGGCGCACCGTAGCGAAAGGCGTCGAGTAAAAAGCCAAATTTTTCCCGTGATTCGCGTTCAGATATCCCCAACATGCGAAATACGCGCTCCTGGGTTTCTCTATGGTGGATACGAATACTTCCGCCAGCGATTTCATTGCCATTGAGAACGAGGTCATAAGCTCTGGCGCGAACATCACCTGGAGTTGTCTCAAGTTGATCGAGGTCTGCTTCCATGGGGGATGTGAAGGGATGGTGGCAGGCAACGTAGCGTTTTTCATCGTCATCAAATTCGAGGAGAGGGAACTGCGTCACCCATAAGAAACTAAAGTCACCAGTCTCCATAAGGTCTTGTTGCCGTGCGAGTTCTAAGCGCAGATTGCTCAGTGCGTTTGCGACAACTGCGGGTTGATCCGCGACAAATAAAAGCAGGTCTCCTGTCTGCGCGTCGAGTGATTCTCTGAGCATTTGTTGGGCTTGATCGGGGAAGAACTTGACGATTGATGATTCGAGGCCCTGGTCGGTCACTTTGATCCAGGCGAGTCCTTTGGCACCGTGTTTTGCAACAAAAGCCGTGAGGTCATCGATTTGTTTGCGCGAGTAGTTTGCACATCCCCTGGCGTTAATGGCGCGAACTTGCCCGCCGGAATCAATCACGGATCTAAAGACCCGAAATTCCGAGACGAGGGCAGCTTTTGAAATATCGACAATTTCGAGGCCAAAGCGCGTATCCGGGCGATCGGTTCCAAAGCGATTAATCGCCTCGCGATAGTTCATTTGTGGGATGGGAGAGGGGATATCAATGCCTATGACGTGTTCAAACAGGTGCCGCGTAAGCCCTTCTGCAAGTTGCATGACATCGGCTTCTGTGACAAATGCCATTTCAATGTCAATTTGGGTAAACTCGGGCTGGCGGTCGCCTCGCAGATCTTCATCGCGGAAGCAGCGCACGATTTGAAAGTAGCGATCATAACCGGCGATCATGAGCAACTGTTTGTAGGTTTGAGGCGATTGGGGCAGGGCATAAAAACTGCCTCTTTGAACGCGAGAAGGAACGAGATAATCTCTTGCTCCTTCGGGCGTGCTCTTCATGAGGAAAGGGGTTTCGATTTCGAGAAAGCTTTGAGCAATCAAATATTTGCGCGTTTCTTGCGCGGCGTTATGTCTCAAGAATAGGGCTTGTTGCATATCGGGGCGGCGCAGATCGAGGTAGCGATAGCGCAGGCGCAGTTCTTCGTTGACGTCGATTTCGGGTTCTATGGCAAATGGCGGTGTATCCGCTTCGTTGAGAAGGCGCAGGTCTGAGCATTCGATGTCGATGGTGCCGGTGGGCAATTTGGGATTTGCCATGCCTTCTGGGCGCGGCTCAACTCTGCCTTTAATTGCCAGGACAAATTCGTTGCGAATTGTTTCGGCAACGGCATGTGTCTCTGCTTCGAGGTCGGGACGAAAGACCACCTGTGTGATGCCATAGCGGTCGCGTAAATCGACAAATATGACGCCTCCGTGGTCGCGTCTTTTGCCAACCCAACCCATCAGGCAGACTTCTTCACCTACATTTTCGATGCGCAATTCGCCGCAGTTATGCGTGCGTTTCCAGTCGCCGAGCGACTCTGGCATGGTTATCTCCTACGCTTGGGTAATTCCGTTTTTAAGCGTTGTTTTTATCGCGCACAGGTCGTCTTGTGAAAAAACTTGTTGTGCGCGCTTTTTGAGGTCTTTGAGCACGACGGTATTTGCAGATGCCTCGTCTGGTCCAATAACCGCCGCAAAGGGGATATTTTGACGATCTGCATATTTGAATTGTCTGTCGAGACGCTGTCCCGGGATGAGATGAAGTTCTGTTGCGACACCCTCCTGGCGCAGTTTTTCGGCAAAATAAGACGATTGGGCGAGAAGGTCTTCTGAGAATACCGTAACGAAGACGCGGGCGCCGGGTGTTTCGAGTTGGGGATAAATGTCTATTTCTTTCAGCAATTCAGTGATGGCCATATCGCCTACTGCAAACCCCACACCCGGTATCTGGCGTTTGCCACCTACCTGGCGTGTGAGATTGTCGTAACGCCCGCCCCCAAAGAGGGCGCGGCGCAACGAGGTTTTGGCCCAGGCTTCAAATACTGTGCGCGTATAGTAGTCAAAACCGCGCACGATTTTGAGGTCGAGTTTTACAAAATCTGTGATACCATTTTGGTCGAGTTGCTCAAAAATGCGCTGGAGCCAGGGGGAAAACGTCAGATTTGTTGTGTGGAGAATTTCGTAGAAGGTGTCGATTTGACCCGCGCTGAGAGCCAGATCATCGGTCAGATAGGTGCGGAATTTTTCCTCGGGCATTTTGTCTATGCGGTCAATAGCCCCAAAAACGGGTTTGATATTCTCGGGCGACAAGTCCAGTTTTTTGGCGATTAAAATTTCGAGAGCCTGTCGATCGTTGACTCTGATGGTGGCGTGTTCGGGCCTGAGACCGAGGTGTTTGAATAGCGTACAAGCTATGGTGATCATTTCGGCATCGGCCAGATAACTATCGCTGCCAAGCGCGTCTATGTTCCATTGAAAAAAGGAACGCCCGCGCCCGCGTTGGGGGCGCTCGTAGCGGAAGAACCGACCGTATGATTGCCAGCGAATGGGGAAGGTGAGTTCGCCTTCTTTTTGGGCGACCATGCGCGCGAGTGTGGGGGTAAGCTCTGGGCGCATGACGAGTTGTTTGTCGTCCCGATCAGACAGTGTGAATGTTTGCTGTGTGACGATTTCTTCGCTGCTTTTGCCCAGGTAGAGGGCCATGTATTCGAGTATTGTGCTTTCGTATTCTCTGTAACCAAAGAGGTTGCCAACTCCGATAAATTTCTCGCAGAGCCACTTCTGGTAGGCCCAATCTTCGGGATAAAAATCGCGGGTGCCTTTTACTCTGGGAATTAACTGTGGCATGGGTTTATATCCGTGGCAGATTATTTTTTTAAGAGAAATCGAAAATAAAGGTAAGAGGGGGTATTGTCAAGGTTTAAGAGGAGAAAATTGGAGACTGAGGACCGATAGGTAAGCTGACCGATCCCTAAGCTGTAAAGGCGTTCTCGTAGTGTCGGATGACCGGGTGCTGTTGTGTCAGGTCAACGGCGATGACGTCAAATCGCGGTGCCGCGTGGTCGGGGCGTTGGTGCAGGTAGGCTTTGGCGACTTTGATAATTTGCGCTTGCTTGGCGGGCGTTACCCAGACTTCTGGTTGCCCAAAATGCGAGGTGGTCGCGGTTTTGACTTCGACGAAGATCAGGACGTCGTTTTTTACTGCAATGATGTCGATTTCACCGCCCAGGGCGCGAAATCCGCGCGCGCGAATGCTATATCCCTTTTGTTTTAGAAATTTTTCTGCCAATTGTTCGCCTTTTGGACCGGATTGTTGCAGGCGAGTGCGTTGTTTGCGAAATAGCCTGCGCAGGGCGTGTACCTCATCCTGTGGGATATGTTTGCTGGCACTGGCAATGGTTTTTCCTATGGCTTGAAGTTGGTCGAGGGTGATGGCAGTTTGAATACCCTCAGCAAAAATTTTAAAGTCTTCAGAGCACCTGGCTTCAAAGACGCCTCGGAAAGATCGGCGGTGGATTGGGCACGGGCCGTGTTTTTGCAAGGCTGCGAGGTGATCGGCGCTGCCATATCCCTTGTGATGGGCAAAGCCGTAAGCGGGGTATTGCGCGTGGTAATCGATCATCAGGCGATCGCGCGTTACTTTGGCGATGATAGACGCGGCGGCAACAGAAAGCGACTTCCGATCACCGCCTATGACCGATTGTTCGGGGAATGGACTGCCCGGGAGGGCATTGCCATCGATGAGCACGCGGTCGGGCGAGATGCTGAGGGCGGTGAGTGCCTTGCACATGGCGTGGTGGGTGGCGTTGCGGATGTTGTATTTGTCTATTTCTCGTGGAGCCGCTTTGCCCACGCCAATGGCGTGGGCTATATTGTGGATGATTTCAAAAAGTTCTGCTCTGCGTTTTTCGGATAGTGCTTTGGAGTCGTTCAAGCCGGGGATGAGTGTATCTGGCGGGAGGATAACCGCGGCAGCGACAACGGGACCTGCAAGGGGACCTCGCCCGGCTTCATCTACGCCTGCGATGTGCTGGATGCCCCGTTCTCTGAGTTTTTTTTCTATGGTGAGCATTTGTTCGAGGCGCGCGTTTTCACGGGCCTGTGCTTTTTGCTTTTTTCTCACCTGTTCTGCGATTGCGCGAACACCGGCGCGGGGGTCCTGTTCGAGTGCGCGGAGGTATGCTTCGTCAGGGCGATTGATAGATTTGATGTGGGCGCGAATTTGCGCAATGGTCATTGTTGAGAGATTTTTCATGGCTGAATACGAACCCCGACGCACATCTATTAGGATGAGATGGGCTTGATTTAATTAAAAGGTATCTTTATATTTTTACATCTGTTCTTAAATATTATTTATGTTTGCCCAAAGATATATAAATTAAAGAAGCGTTGAGATCCAAAAATCTGCAACTTATTTTTGAGATGAGATCGATATGGTAGATGAGAGCAATACTGACAAGTTGCGCAAGTTCGCGCATTTTGTCATTCCTTATAAATCGCGTCTGATCTTGCTGTTGTGCTTGACGGCGACGATGACGACACTGAGCATGCTGCCCCCTCTGGTGATGAAGTTTATCATCGATGATGTCATTACCATGGGCAACTGGCAGTTGCTTGAAGTGCTTCTGTTTATTTCGATTTGTCTGCCTATCACGTCCGCTGCGATGCGCGTTTGGGTCTCATTTACCAATGCTTATGTGGGATGGGGGATGACGACGAGTATGCGGAAGTTCACGTATGAACACATGTTGAAATTGCCCATGCGCTTTTACGACGAGATGGGTACGGGCAAAATCATGTCGCGCATTATGTCTGATATTGCGAGTGTGCGGAGTATGGTGACGTCGCGTATGCTGGGCATTCTTGTTGATTTTGTGTCGTTCTGGGTGGCGCTTGCGCTGTGTATGAGCTTGAATTGGAAGATGGCGTGTCTGCTGCTTTTGCTGATGCCCCTGTATTTTTTTAATTATTACGGTTGGCGCACTCCAATGCGGCAGTCTATAAGTCTTTGGCGCAAAAAAATGGACCAGGTGTCGGTTGGCCTACAAGAGCGGTTGGCCGGGGTGCAACTGGTAAAATCTTATGGACGAGAGCGCAGAGAACACCGCGCATTTGCGGAAGATACGCACCAGGGTTTGGATGCGGCGATGCAGACTGCCACAAATCGCGCTGGCTATATGGCGGGGTCCTGGGGGGTGTCGGGATTGCGCAATACTGTGATTTTTTGTTTGGGCTGTTATTACGTGATTGAAGGTGAAATGACTTATGGGGCTGTGATGGCCTTTTTTTCGTATTCGAGCCGGATGTTTCAGCCCATTCTCAATCTCACGCAAATTGCCATGCATTTTCAATCGGTGATGGTGTCTGTGGATCGCGTTTTGGAAATTTTAGATTTTCCCATAGAGATTAAGGACAAGGAAGATGCTGTCGAATTGCCGCCGATAAAAGGACATATTAAATTTGAAGATGTACATTTTGAGTACAAAGAGGGTGAGCCTGTTTTGAAGGGGATCAACCTCGAGGTGCAGCCGGGACAGATGGTGGCGCTGGTGGGGCATACGGGATGCGGCAAGACGACTTTGACGAGTTTGTTAATGCGCTTTTACGATGTAAAGGAAGGGTGTATTACAATTGATGGTCTCGATTTGAGAGATGTGAAGTTGCGTACCTTGCGCACGCAAATTGGACAGGTGTTGCAAGATTCGGTGATGTTTAATGGGACGATTCGGGAGAATTTGCTATATGGTCGCGCAGATGCCACCGATGCCGAGTTGATCGAGGCGGCGCGTATTGCCGAGATTCACGAATTTGTTATGCGTACGCCCGAGGGTTACGATTCGATGTTGGGGAACGATGGCATCAAGCTGTCTGTGGGAGAAAAGCAGCGTCTCGCCATTGCGAGAGCCGTGCTGACCAATCCGGCGGTTTTAATTCTCGACGAAGCGACTTCCTCGCTTGATTCCCTATCGGAAGCTCTGATACAAAAGGCGATGACCAGGGTGTTAAAGGAGCGCACGTCCTTTGCCATTGCACACCGATTATCGACGATCGTCAATGCGGATATTATTGTTGTGATGGATCACGGCGAGATTGTTGAACAGGGGACGCACAGCGAATTGTTGCAAATACCCGATGGAAGGTATCGCCAGCTTTACGAACACCAGGCAGCGGGTTCTATTGAAGAGGCTGTAGAGGCTATGGCGAGCTGAGGCTATGGAAAACTTAAAGCGATTTATCATTTTGTATATCAAGCCGTATTGGGGGCGCATGTTAATGGTCATTATGATGGCCACTATTACGTCGTCCTATTCGTTTTTGCTCGGGTTTATTTCAAAAATTACGGTTGACGAAGTCTTGCAACTCAAGCCCGCGGGTGAAGTCGTTTCAGATGCCCACATGCAGTCTTTGATTCAGGAGGAGAGGCGCCCAAGGCGCGATCCACAAGCGACGATTCCGGGGCTGGGCAAAGAAGGCGGGGTGATGCTGCCCAAGACGCGCACGGAAAAACTGGCATGGTTGGGGTGGATTTTCATTCTCTACCTGGTCGTGAGATCGTTTTTTGCCACACTCAACTGGTTTTATACATATAACATCTCCTATGTGGGGCAGCGGATTGTTTTCCGCATTCGCCTTGCTTTGCACGAGAAGGTGCAGCAGTTGCAGATGACGTTTTTTGATCGCCAGCAAACCGGGCGGATTATGGCGCGGATTTTGGATGATGTGGGTTTGTTGCAGAGCGAAATTACGACGACATTTATAGAGACACTGCGGCATGTCGCGCGCATTTTGATGGGTACGGTGATTCTGTTCACGATTGATGTCGAGCTCGCGCTGATGGCTTTTGTCGCATTGCCCGCGTACGTCGTGACCTATAAGGTGTTTCAGCGTCCGATAGCAAATGTTTTTTTGCGGTTTCGAGAGGATTATGCCGAGGTTTCTGCGCTGTTGGAAGAACGCTCAAAGGGGATTCGTCTCATCCTGTCTTATGCGCGAGAAAGACGGGAGTTTCGGGATTTTTTCAGGCGTCTGATCGGGTTGTATCGTTTGGGCGTCAAACAGTCTGTTTTGAGTTCTGGTCTGGGGTCAGTCTGTTCGGTTGTGGGGGGGATTGCAATGGGGCTGATCTTTTATTTTAGCGCATTGCAGGTTCGCGACGGTACGATGACGGTTGGAGAATTGGTTTATTTTAGTATGTCGATGGGGAATCTTTTTTCGCCACTGGTTGCACTTGCCAATGTAAATGCCACGCTACAACAGATGTTGGTGGTGATCAGTCGCGTGTTTGAGGTGCTGGATGAAGAGGTGATTATTCAGGATAGGGAAGATGCGAAGACCCTCGACAAAGTGCGCGGGCGCGTGTCGTTTCGCAATGTGTCGTTTCGCTATACAGAGGCGGGTGATTACGTTCTTCGAGATCTCAAGTTTGTCGTGCGGCCGGGCACTTCGGTGGCTGTGGTTGGGCCTTCGGGGTCGGGTAAAAGTACGCTGGTGAGTTTGGTGATGCGTCTTTATGAACCCACAGAGGGAAAAATTATTCTGGATGATTACGATATACAAGATCTCAAAATTTCTTCACTGCGAACTCACCTCAGTATGGTGCCCCAGGAACCCGTTCTGTTTTCCGGGACGATTGCCGATAATATTCGCTACGGTCAGCCCGATACTATGCCCGAACAGGTGATGGCTGCGGCTAAGGCGGCGGAGTTGCACGATTTTATTATGACGCTGCCAGAAAAATACGAAGCGCCCGTTGAGGAGCGCGGCACCAATTTGTCGGGTGGTCAAAAACAGCGTCTGGCTTTTGCGATGGCCGTTGTCACCAATCCCAGTATTCTGATTTTGGACGATACGACTTCGGCGCTGGATGCAAAGACAGAAGCCAAAATTCAAGAGACGCTGGATCACTTGATGGAGGGGCGCACGACTTTTGTGATTACCCACCGAATTTCTACGGCGATACGAGCAGATCGCATTTTGGTGCTGGACAACGGTCGCATGGCGGGCTGGGGTGTCCACGACGATTTGCTGGAAGAGTGCGAGGTCTATCGCTTGCTCTACGAACAGCAGCAAAAGCAGAAAGAAGATGCGGCAGATGAATTTATTGAGGGGATTATGACGGCGGTGGAAGATGTTGAAAAGAGCGCGAAGGAATTACAAAAGTAACCACAGGTGAAAGGCGAGAGATAAGAGGTCGTCATACGTAGGGGCGGTGCCCCCGTGCCCGCCCGTTATTATTAAGGACAATAAATATCCTCTGTCATTGTAAGGGCGACTTCCTGGGGTGCCCTATATTTTTGCGAACTGTGAATGGGAAAATAACCCATTCACAGTTTTTTTATGCTCAATCCATTAGTTTCTGGTTAGGGATTTGCATGGAGGAGATAGCGTGGAAAGAAAAGGATTGAACAAAAGGCATTTCCATGAAAGGTTAGAGTTGAGAAAGAAAAATTCTACCTTTTGCAAGGAGTAATGCCATGTCCATCCAGTCTCAGTCCCCCCTATCTCCTACGGGTGAAGAAAATGAATATGGAAAAGCATCGCCAACCTTTTCTTTGCTGCTGTCCCCTCTTGAAGCGCACTTACCCTATCTGACACCGTTGACTTCAAGATGTAATAAGCCGATGACCTATACGTTTGACCATCAAGTTCGCGGGTTGGTGTATTATCATATCGAAGCATGCAGTTCTGCCCAAGACCTGTTGCAGGCCGCCGGATGTGACGGACTTGCCAACCAGCTTTTGGTGCCGCCTTCAGGGTTGGGACAAAGTACCTTTTATGAGGCCAATACCACGCGGGGCAAAAAGCAGATGTTCGAGTTATTCTCCAGACTGTCCAAGACAGCCGCCAAAAAGGTCGGTCTTGCCCTGCCACGCCATCGGGGACTCATCGCCATTGATGGGAGTTTCGTTGATGCGTGTTTGTCCATGACCTGGGCAGATTATAGCCACCACAAACGCAAGGCCAAGTTGCACTTCGGATTCGACTTAAACGGAGCCATCCCACGCAAGATTTTTCTATCCGATGGCAAGGCCGCCGAAAGACCCTTTGTGTCTTTGCTCTTGGAGAAAGGACAGACCGGCGTGATGGATCGCGGCTATCAAGAACATGCCCGCTTCGATGCGTGGATCAATGACGAAAAGCACTTCGTCGTGCGCGTCAAGAAAAACATCCAATATCACATCCTTGAGCGATTGGCTTTTCAACCAAGATCCTATCAACCACGAGGCCAGGCCACTATCTCCTTCTTTGCCAAGGTCTTATTGGGTGATGAGAACCATCAAATGACCCATCCGGTCTTTTTAGTCGGTTTTTCTGCCTGTGGTAAAGCCTACTGGGTCGTCACAGACCGTGACGACTTGTCTGCCGAGGAAATTGCCTTCATCTATTCTTTGAGGTGGAAAATCGAAATCTTCTTTGCATGGTGGAAAAAATACCTCAAGGTCTATCATCTCATCTCGCGTAGTCCACACGGGGTCTTGATACAACTCCTTGCTGGGTTGATCACCTATCTCTTGCTGGTTATCTACTTCCATCAACGCTATGATGACAAACCTTGTGTGACCTATCTGAGACAACTCAGGTGGGATATACGACAGGAAGCCCACGCCAACCCCCCTATCCATATCCACATTTACGTCGTATGGTGCCTCCTGAGCCTTTGCTATCAGCATAAAGACCTTTGACTTTGATCAACAGCAATTTTCTAACCAGAAACTAATGGCTCAATCTCAAAAACTGCAAAAAAACAGAAATACACGGTGGGAATCACAAATACGCGGGGACTTTTTGAGTTGATATTACAGGCGTGACAGTATTATCATAAAAGAGCCGCCGACAAGACCATGGCAAGTCATCTGTCAGCGGCGGTGAGTATCTCAAGCTGGTAACTTGAGAAGACTAAATTAAAGTAGCGACCCCAGGCGCGATTGTCAATGCGAATTAAAGCGCGTGAGGAGCAAGTAGCGTCAAATTGTTCAGGGACAGGTGAACGATGTTTTCGCTTTTTAATTTGATATTCGGTCTGGATTTTGCGCGATAATAACTCTATATGAAATAAAAATGATGATTTACAAGCATTATTCTTTAAAAAGTTCACGTTGGCACACATGTTGCAGATATCTGTTTGAGTGCAAGGTGCATGTTTTGAATGTGGTTGTAGAAATTTTTGGCGTATGGGGAAAAATATGGAGAAACAGAAAATTTTAATTATAGATCGCGACACCTGCGTTATATCGACCCTTTGTGAATACTTGAGCGATGAACTTTACGACGTATTCACAGCGAGAGATGGGGTAGCTGGGCTTGAAACTTTGAGACACGAGAAGATCGATCTCGCTGTGGTTGACATAGATATCAGGGGTCTCGATGTGATATCTCTTTTGAGTTGTCTAAAGGTGGAGGAAATTCAAACAAATGTTCTGATCATGGGCGGGACTGGACGCCTGGAATCAATGGAAAGAATGTTCAAGCTGGGTGCTGTAGGAGTGCTGGATAAACCGATCAGGGAGGACAAATTTTTGGCAAAGGTCAAGAAATGTATGCCTTCACAAGATTGGATAAAAAGGAGTTTGGAGTCGTTTTTGGAGGAGCATTACAGCGATCCAGGACTGAATTTTGATGATGTCATGAACCATTTCGGGTTTTCCAGGTCGCACGGTTGCAAACTGTTCAAAAAACATGTGGGCAAGACTTTCTCAGAAAAATTGCGGGAGATCAGAGTTGCACAGGCACAGCGTTTGATAAAAAAGCCCTCAATATTCGTCTATGAAATTGCAAGTGAGTGCGGGTTTCTTTCATCAAATCGTTTGCGCGAGGCTTTTAAGACCATACACGGAATGCCTCCTACCCAGTACCGCACAAAAGTTATGCGCGGAGAAATTCAGACGCTTTCGGAAGATGTCTGAGTTGAATGTTTATTTGCCTGGTCGAAATTCATTTTCAAAAGTGAGTTGAATGAGTTATGGCACTTGATGAACAGGTTGTAAGATTCAATAGCTATCCCCAAAAAGATGTGTCTTTTGAAAACATAGAGGCACAGGAAGCTCTCTCAACTTCGGGAATTGGTTTTCGGTTTGTGCGCTATTTCTTGCTCACCATTTTGTGCGTTGTGGGAAGCATGGTTGCGTTTATATGTCTTTTGGGCTGGCATCTGGGCATGGAAATTACGGTTGCAGGACAAGGTCGCTTGCAGCCTACCGCGCGTTATGACGTAAAAGCACAACGATCAGGCTTGATCCAAACGGTTCATGTGCAACACGGGCAAGAGATCAAACAGGGTGATTTGATGCTGACTTTGGATGATACCGATTTACGCACGGAATTGGAGCAACTCGAACATGAACTGGCGATAAATCAGAGTCGGCGTGTGGCTTTGGTCGCAGAATTGCAACGCGAGCGTGCTGTTTTGGAGACAGAGATCGCACGGGCTGAAGTGGAGTATGAGACCGCGCAGTTGCAATTGGAACAGGTGCGGCAAGAATACCAGATCTACCGCAAATACGCGCCCTATCGCGAGGATGGGAGTGTGCGACCTCCTGTTGATACGTTGATCCCCATTCGGGTACACCAGACGCGGGTGCAGGGTGCAGAGGTAGGAATTGAGCGGGCAAAACGACGGTTGGCTGCTCTGGATAATCGCAAACAGGAACTTGGAACACTGGAGCAGATGTATGAAAAATTACAGGTTAGCCATCGCCTTGTCAAAACGCGTTTGGAACAAATGAAGATATACTCGCCAGTTTCTGGAACGGTGTTGACGCGCGATTTGGATAGACGCGAGGGAGACCACATTGAGGCGGGTGAAGCCGTGATTGAATTGGTTGAATTGCATAGTTGGCAAGCTGAGGTGATGATTCAAGAAGTGGATATCCCAAAGGTGAAAGAAGGACATAAAGTGCGGATATATGTGAATGCTTTTCCACACATGGAATACAAGATCTTTGTGGGAAGGGTGACAGATGTGCCGAGAAAACCCGAACCAGCCCTTGTTGGTGCAGGTCTTGTGCCGGGTGGTATGAGTACTGTTTATCCGGTGGAGATCAGTGTGATAGATCCGCATTTATCTGATGGTGAGAAAGAATGTCCGCTTGCTTATGGCATGGGGGTGGAAGCCAAAATCGTGACAGATCACGGTCCTATCGTTGACTTGCTGTGGAAAAAGTTTCTGAAGACCGTGGGCAAAGTTGGGCGTCCTGAGATTTATCGGTTGGAAGACCCTCTTGAAACCGGACAGGTTAGGAACTGAATGTGCGTCAGATACTCAAAATTATCAAAATGCTCCGTCCTTACTGGCGGTTTATCTTCCAGTCCCTCCTCGTGGGTATCATGGTCATGTTCTTGCAAATTCCAGGGCCGTACATAACCAAAGTTTTGATCGATGACGTGTATCCCCACAAAGACTATACGCTCCTGACCTTCATTCTGATTTTGGGAGCCGTGCTCTCGACGGGGTTGGGATTCACCGGACTGTTAAGCACTTATTTTGGCCGTTATGTGGGTGTCAACATGGCACTGGATTTTAAATCTCGATTCTACTCCCATGTGCAATCGCTGGACTTCAGCTTTTTTGACAACCGCCAGACGGGCGAGATCCTGTCTCGATTCAGAGATATGGATAGTTCTGTTAATAGTACCATTGGAATGGTAAACAGCTTGATTATGAACATCCTTCAGTTGCTCATCTTTCCACCCATTTTGCTTTATATCAATTGGAAACTGGCATTGATCAGCTTGGCAGTACTGCCTTTTGACACTGTGTTGATTATGGTTTCCAAAAAGTACCTCAGCAGAGTTTCTAAAAAAGTGACCGAAGCATCTGCCGAATTATCGGCTAAGTCCTACGAATCGCTTTCGGGCATTCGCACCGTGCAAGCACTGGGATTGGAAGCCGCATTTTATTATAAGCTCAGAGGCATCTTTCTCAATGTTTCAAAATTGCAAATCAGATCAACGCATTTAAGTGGAGGATTTGGGTTTGTGGGAGCGTTAGTGAAAACAGCAGGTACTTTGGCGTATGGCTGGTATGGCTGGTATGGCTGGACGCAAGTTCTGAATGGCAATCTCTCTCTGGGCAGTTACATGGCTTTTTCGGGGTATGTGGGCTATCTATACGGCCCAATCGGCAATCTCATCGGTCTCGTGGGACAAGTTGAAATGGCTCTGGTTCGCATCAATCGCTTTTTCGAAGTCTATGACTTGCGACCCGAGATTCAAGACCGTCCCGATATGCCCGCGTTGCCCTAGGTGCGAGGTGAGATCGGTTTTTGCGATGTGAGTTTTTCGTATCAAGAAGATCAACCCGTTTTGCGCCACATTAACCTGCACATACCCGCGCAAGCTACCATTGCTCTGGTCGGCAAGAGTGGATCAGGCAAATCCACGCTTGCCAAATTGATCCCGAGATTTTATGATCCACAAGAGGGGTATGTGTCTATTGATGGGCACGATATTCGGAACTATCGCTTAAAGTCCATCCGGCAGCAGGTGGGATTTGCTATGCAAGGAAGCACTTTGTTTCAGGGCAGTATTTTAGATAACTTGACTTTTGGGCACGATATACCAATGCGAGATGTTCAGGAGGCGACACAGGCTGCGTACATCCACGACTTTATTGCGTCCTTACCCGAAGGGTATGAAACATTGGTGGGCGAACAAGGCGCGCAGATGTCGGAAGGACAGAAACAGCGCATTGCATTGGCGCGTGTGTTGTTGATGGACACGTCCATCCTGATCTTAGATGAACCCACTGCCGCGCTGGATATGGAATCTGAATATCATATCCAGAAAGCGTTGAAAACCGTGCGACAAGGAAGAACAACGATCATCATTGCACACAGACTCTCAACCATTCAAAGCGCTGATGAGATTGTGGTATTGGATGAGGGAAAAATCGCAGAGCGGGGAACGCACGAGTGGTTAGCCATGCAAGATGGGGTTTATGCTCTTATGTATGAAAAAACAGCGAGTATATGATATGCAACGGTGTACACCAACGTTACCCTGTGTTTTGACACGAGGAACGTCATCCCTGTCATCTCGTAGAGATGTAATACGGGATACCTACATGGGGCAAGCAGGGGTAGTTTATTAGGTCTTTATTCTTTTAAAAGGAAATGAAAATGCAAGATAGCAAAATAGATATAGGTGATGATTTGGGATTTGATAACACTCAGCAACTCCCCTGGTCGATTAAAAGATTAGTCCTGTGGTTGGTTTTATACTTGGTAATTAGTGTTGGTAGTGGTGCGCCCTTTGGCTTCTTAATGGCACATTTTAATCATGTCAATGAATGGGGTTTAACAGTTCAAGATATTGTTCTTATTGGGCAAACATATCTCAATCTGGTTTTTACACTTGCCTTTCTTGCCTTTCTTATATGGCAATGCAAGAAAGTGGATTTATCGCTCAGGACAATTTGGGGAAGCTATGCTCCTCAAGTTCAATATATCATTTTTGCCTTAACTTACGGGGTTTTAATGTCCCTTTTATGGAACTGGAAAATCGTAAATTTTGACAACATACCTGCCAAATATCCTGATGCGATATTTTATGGCTACGTGATAGTTACAGGTCTTTTCGGTCCCTTTATAGAAGAATTATACTTTCGCGGCCTGCTGTATAGAACCTTGTGCAAACGTTATGTGGAACGAAATGCCATTTTGATTTCAGCCGTCATTTTTGCAGCATACCATTTTCAATACTGGTTAGAGATTACGAATCTCCTCTTCGCATTTTTGTTTGGTGTTGTGACAGCATTTTTGGTAAAACGTACAAATTCACTTACTGCAAGCTTTGTGTTTCACTCTATTGCGAATTTGGTCCATGTGGTGGTTTTTCAGTATAGAGAATTTTTTTTGCTATAATCAGAGGTCATCACTTTTCAAGAAAGGAGCAAACCATGAGATTTCTCAGAAAAATCTCGCCCTCTCCGTATGCAGATAGCATTCACAATGTTATAGCATATTCAGGAGAAGAAGAAGATTATAGAGAAGATCTTCAACTTTGGGCGGAAGGAGATGCAGAAACTCAAGCAAGCCGAGATGAGGTAATTGCTGGTTTTCAGCAAGCGGTGGCCGAGAGAGAGGCTGAGAGAGAGATTGCTCAGTCTTTAGAACTGTATCAGCGTGAGCTGGGTATCCAGGAGGCACATGAAGATGCCACAAATGTAGTTGCAGTAAGCGCGGCGGCCGGTGCTGTTCTAGGTGGGGGACCAGGAGCACTAGTTGGTGGGGGAGTGGCAGCATACGTAGGCTGCTATGTAAGTTGCCACGATCAAAGTCCTCCCAAGGGACCAGGGGGTTAGGTAAGTTTCCAATTTAATCATTGACAGCCAATCTCACAAAATGTATGGCCTCTGATCACTGGGTGTTCAATGCATACCAAATTGCCAAGTAGGTAAGTGTTGGACACCCATAATAGATTTCTCGATGATTGTGAAGATCAAACTCCTATCCGCTGACTTCGTTGTGTCATTGTCTGAAGGATATGAAACACTGGTAGGAGAACAAGGGGCGCAGATGTCGGAAGGGCAGAAACAGCGCATTGCCCTATCGCGTGTGCTGCTAATGGACACACCCATTTTGATTTTAGATGAACCCACTGCCGCTCTGGATATGGAATCCGAATATCATATCCAGGAGGCATTGAAAACCGTGCGAAAAGGAAGAACAACGATCATCATTGCACACAGACTTTCAACCATCCAAAACGCAAATGAGATTGTGGTATTGGATGAGGGACAGATCGCAGAGCGCGGAACGCATGAGTGGCTGGCGATGCAAGATGGAGTTTATGCTCATTTGTATGAAAAAGCAGCGAGTATATGATATGAAACTGGCCTTCGGGGGCTGTAGTATTCACTTCTTTGAAAGGAGAAACACAATGAAAATTGTAAAGTTGCATAAACCTCAACGGATGGGCAATTTGAAAAACGTTATTGCCTATTCTAGTGAAGAAGAAGAGGATCCCGATGTACTGGCAGATTCTGAGGCTGCCGTCAATGCTGACTCAACAGCTGCAACTACGGATTCGACTCGTGTGTCGTATGGGATGACACCTAGGGGCTTGGAAGGTACCGTACATTTTCCGGGTGGACGCACAACCGTTAGATTGGAGGGTAACTCGCCGGTTGGTTTCAAACAAGGAGCTGATGGTGATCCAGATAGTATGCTCATTACTCAAAGTTACACAATTCCCGTAGTTAATATAACAGTGACTAGCGAGACTGCTGTGGCTATTGAAGACAGAGGTCCTAACCAGGACTCTGGTTATTGCCCTCAATGCTTGCCTCATTAAATCTGTCAAGGATAATGTTAAATTTTGATGATCAACCTATTGTGAAACGCATAATTGTTCACGAGTTTTTGTCCAAACTGTATTTATTTTTTGGGAACCAGAAAAGCCGTGAACAATTTTAATCAGCCCCCGAAGGCTCTTTTCGATACATTTTAACATTCTCAGCGCGTTGACGTGAATTACTGAATAAAGTATTTTATCTGATATGCCCCTTATCCCTGCCCGAATAGATGAGAGAATGCTGCAATGAAAAAGGTTCTACTGCTGTGCCTTCCCATCATATATGCCATTGGTTTCTATTATTTTACGAATTTTATTTTTCAACCTTATAAATCTCTTGAGCAAGCCCAAATTTTGTTTGAGAAAGGAAATAAGTTTTGGCGGATTCGTGCATTTGAAGAAGCTCTGAAAGTCTATCATCAAACAGTCAGGTTAAATCCCCAAAATGCAGTTGCCTGGTACAGATGTGGTTTGATCTATAGTCATATTAAAAAAAATCAAAACGCACTTGAAATGTATATACATGCAACAGAGGTTGATCCCCAAAATATGACCTATTGGATAAACAGAGGAGGCGTTCTTATACGTCTAGGTGAATATAAAACAGCACTTGAAGTTTATGATCAAGCACTACAAAGACTACCTCAAGTATCTATATTATGGAATAATAGAGGGGCTGCTTTGATGAAACTGAGCGAATTGGACAAAGCACTCCTGTCATTTGATCGCGCTTTAGAACTCGATACCAAATATTCTGATGCCTGGAACAATAGAGGGGCTGTGCTTCTTGAGTTAGGCAGATTACCCGAAGCGATCGTTGCGTTAGATCGGTCAATTGAACTGGATTCCAAAGACGGTAATACCTGGTATAACCGTGCTCGTGTATATGGGGTAATGGAAAATAAAGAACAGACTCTTTATAGCTTAAAAAAAGCACTCCGGTGGGATCCCGACCGGAAAGAAGAACTTCACAAAGAGCCTACTTTCGAATTTCTATTGACAGACGAAAGTTTTAAAATGTTGAGCAACAAATCGGATTAAACTGAATTGGAATTATTCTATGGCCCCAGGATCATCAATTGAAGAATCTCCCAAAACGGAATCTATACAAAAGAACTGGCCCCAAACACTCGAGGTGCCTTTGGCAAAGGGTTTGATCTGGGCTTTTTTAGTTTTTATAGAAGTCAAAATTGTGTGGTGGAAATTTGTTCATCCTCAGTTTGTTCAGTCGCCTAATGTGATTATGCAAGTTTTTGTAGAAGGGATAAATCTTTTATTGATTTTATATTTTATAGATCGATTCGGGCGATTTGAGTTGCGGAAGATTATACGTTATGGCGTTCCAAAAAAAAAAGTGTTCTTCTTGTGGATATATGTAGGTGTAGGTCTAACAGCATATAATTTACCCCTGTATTTTTCAGCAGGCTTTGGTTCACAGCCCCCAGGCTTTGTTATTGAGTGTCTGTTCGATCTTATAGGACTTGTTATATTAACTCCAATCCGAGAAGAACTTCTTTACCGAGGTTTATTTTACGGTGCAATCAGGACAAAATATGGAAGAATAAGAACTTATATTATTAATGTTTTAGTCTTCGTTGGTCTTCATGAACAATTATATTCTTTAATTACGGGTGGTTATTGGTCCATATTTTTTCATCACTTGGTACTATTGACCGTGATTTCCTGTTTTTTGACTTATCTCTACGAATCTAAGCGTAGCCTGCTGTTATGCATGGCTTTTCATAGTTCTGCAAATTTCAATGTCACCATTGCACCTCTTCTTGGATTTCTGTATGGCGGCTATATCGTCAGCAAGTGATTTTTACATTTTTCAAAGAGAACAAAAATGTATCACATTCAGCCCTTGAGCGAAAACGATTTACATTACTATGCTACCTTTCTGAGAGATATTCAGACACAACATTGATCCTTGTCTTCAAATGCTTTTCAAAGACAGCCAAACTCTGAATGCCTACCCAGCTATGAAGAAATCATTGAGAACTGGAGCAACTTAGAGCACTCGGTCATCTATTTACTCACTGATGTTACGCATGTCTCGCGTTTCTGTCATGCTGAGGAGGCCGATAGGCTGACGAAGCATCTTATACCTCTGAAGTAATAGATTCTTCGACTCCGCTGCGCTCCGCTCAGAATGACAGGCGCATTATATTCTGCCTATGCGTAACGTCAGTTACTCAATAAAGTATTTTATCTGATATGCTCCTTATCCCTGCCCGAATAGATGAGAGAATGCTATAATGAAAAAGTTTCTGCTGCTGTGCTTTCCCCTTGTACATGCCATTGCCGTCTATTATTTTGCGAATTTTATTTATGCGCCTTATAAATCTCGTGGACAAGCTCAAATCTTGGCAAAAAAAGGAAATAAGTTTTTGAAGATTGGTGCAGTTGAAGAAGCTTTGAGGGCTTATCAACAGACAGTCAAGTTAAATCCCGAAAATGAGGTTGCCTGGAATATGATTGGCTTGATTTATAGAGAACAAGAAAAAAATCAAGATGCACTTGAAGTTTATGACCAGGCACTTCAAATACGAGGTTGTGCTTATCTTAGTTGAAATAGTAGAGGCTCCAATGTAAATTGGATACAGCAGATTCAACCGTGAAAACGCTGTGTCCTCAACCAAAGGAGCCCGTGATGAAAAAAGTATCGCACAAAGCCCCCAAAGTCAAGACAATCCACAAAGACGATAAAACGCCAGAGAGCCCCACAGAAGAAGAACTGGACGCACTGGATACACGCATCGCGTTGATCCAGGCCTTGATCCCAATAGGATTAGACGCCGTGGCAGAAGAATTGCAGCAGGAAGTGAGCCGCTTAGCAGGTGATAGATACACTCGCAAAGAGCAACAAAACCCCAATCGTCGGTGGGGCAGTCAACAAGGGTCTGTGTATCTTTCTGATCAAAAAGTGCCTATCTCTGTACCGAGGGTACGTAATGTGGAGACGGATGAGGAAGTCTCCCTGGGGGCCTATCATCATCTTCAGGTTCCCAGACGTATGGATGAAGGACTGCTGCTTCGCGTGATCAAAGGCATTGCGACAAGGTCTTATCACGCCTGTGCACAAGCGATACCCAAAGCCTTTGGGCTGTCCTCATCAACGGTATCGAGACGTTTTATCAAGGCGTCGGCACAAAAGCTGAAGCAGTTTCGGGAACGCTCTTTAGCGCAGTATGACCTCGTCGCCCTCTTTATAGATGGCAAGACCTTCGCGGATCAGGAGATGATCATTGCCCTCGGCGTCACAGTAGAAGGCGAGAAGATCCCAATAGGCTTTGTCCAGGCTGCCACTGAGAACGAGCGTGTCTGTCGGCAGTTTATACAGTCCCTCATAGAACGCGACATGGTCTATCACAAGGGCCTGCTGTGTCTTATTGATGGCTCAAAAGGGCTGTATGCTGCCCTTACAAAGGCATTGGACGGGTATGTAGTCATCCAGCGTTGCCAATGGCATAAGAGGGAGAATGTGCTTTCCTATCTGCCGAAAAATAAACAAGATGAGATCAAAAAGGCACTCCAACACGCCTACGACCTGCCCACTTACAAAGAAGCTAAAACTGCTCTCTTATCCCTTAAACCCGAATTGGCCTTGATCAACGAAGACGCGCTAAACAGCCTTGAAGAAGGTCTTGAAGAAACACTCAGCTTGCATCGTCTGGGACTGATGCCACACTTGAAGCAGTCCTTTCGTACGACCAACTGCATTGAGTCGCTTAACTCAATGGTGGCACAACTCACCCGAAATGTGAAGCGATGGACAAACTCTAATCAACGCCGTCGCTGGTTAGCCACTGCACTCTTGGACATCCAACCCCGCTTGCGAAGGGTCAAAGGCTACAAAAGCCTACCCAGGCTCAGGCGCGCTCTGCACAAGAACTTGAAGATAGATACAGACTGGCAAGACGCGATTGCTGCTGATTGAATCCAACAGCCTCCATTATTTCAACTAAAAATAGGACTTGACCGCAAATACTACCTCAAGCATCTATATTATGGAATAATAGGGGTGCTGTTTTGATCAGACTGGACGAATTGGAAAAAGCACTTCTTTCATTTGATCGCGCTTTAGAACTCGACACCGAATATTCTGATGCCTGGAACAACAGAGGGGTTGTGTTTTTGGAGTTAGGCAGATTACCCGAAGCGATCGTTGCATTAGATCGGTCAATTGAACTGAATCCCCAAAATGGTAATACATGGTATAACCTGGCCCGAGTATATGGGACTATGCAAAATAAAGAACAGACTCTTTCAAGCTTAAAAAGAGCACTCCGGTGGGATCCTGAGCGAAAAGAAAAAATTCACAAAGAGCCAGCTTTCGAATTTCTATTGACAGACGAAAGTTTTAAAATGTTGAGCAACAAACCGGATTAAACTGAATTGGAATTATTATATGGCTCCAGGATCATCAATTGAAGAATCTTTCAAAACAGAATCTATACAAGAGAACTGGCCCCAAACACTCCAGGTGCCTTTGGCAAAGGGTTTGATCTGGTCCTGTTTAATTACCCTGGAAGGTGTGATTGTGTGGGAACTTGTATCGCCAAAGGGTTTAGTGAATGTTCTTATGCAAGGAATGCATCTTCTCTTAATTGTTTTTCTTTTAGTTCAATTTGGACGGTTTGAGTTAAAGAAAATGGTGTATTATGTCATTCCCTCAAAAAGAGTGTTTTTCTTCTGGATATATGCAGGTATAGGTCTAACAGCGTATTATTTCCCCCTTAAATTCCCAGAAGGCCTCGGCCCCCAACCTCCAGACTTTGTTTTTGAGTATCTATGCCGTTTTATCGTACTGGTTGTATTGATCCCAATTGAAGAAGAGCTTCTTTGCAGAGGTCTGCTTTATGGGGCAATCAGGACAAAATATGGAAAATTTAAGGCTTATGTCATTAGTATTTTAATTTTTGTTTTCAGCCATAGACGTTTATGGCCTTATATCATAGAGGGTTATTGGGACTTATTTTTTTTGCACTTGATCATATTGACAGTGCTTGCTTGTTTTTTAACCTATCTCTACGAATCTAAGCGTAGCCTGCTGTTATGTATGGCTTTTCATAGCTCTGCAAATTTTAATCTTACTATTACACCGTTAATTGGATTTCTGTATGGCGGCTATATCGTCAGCAAGTGATTTTTAAACTTCTCAAAGAGCGTAGAAATGTATCAAATTCATCCCTTAAGCGAAAACGATTTACTTCACTATGCTACTTTTCTGAGAGATATTCAGACACAATATTGGTCATTGTCTTCAAATGCTTTTCAAAGACAGCCAAACTCTGAATGCCTACCCAGTTGTGAAGAAATCATTGAGAACGAGCAACTTAGAGCACTCGATCATCTATTTACTCAATAAAGTATTTTATCTGATATGCTCCTTATCCCTGCCCGAATAGACGAGAGAATGCTGTAATGAAAAAGTTTCTGCTGCTGTGCCTTCCCCTTGTACATGCCGTTGCCTTCTATTATTTTGCGAGTTTTATTTTGGAACCTTATAAATCTCGTGGACAAGCTCAAATTTTGTCAAAAAAAGGAAATAAGTTTTTGAGGATTGGTGCCGTTGAAGAAGCTTTGAAGGCCTATCAGCAGACAGTTGAGTTAAATCCCGAAAATAAGTTTGCCTGGAACCTCATTGGCTTGATTTATAGCGACCAAGAAAAAAATCAAGACGCGCTTGAAGTTTATGACCAGGCACTTCAAATACTACCTCAAGCATCTATCTTATGGAATAATCGAGGTACTGTTTTGGGAAAAATGGGCGAGTTAGATAAAGCACTCCAGTCATTTGACCGCGCTTTAGAACTTGACACCAAATATTCTGATGCCTGGAACAACAGAGGGCTTGTGTTTCTGAAGTTAGGCAGATTACCCGAAGCAATCATTGCATTAGATCGGTCAATTGAACTGGACCCCAAAGATGGTAATACCTGGTATAACTTAGCCCGAGTATATGGAGCAATGCAAAATAAAGAACAGACTCTTTCAAGCTTAAAAAGAGCACTCCAGTGGGATCCTGAGCGGAAAGAAGAAATTCACAAAGAGCCAGCTTTCAAATTTTTATTGACAGACGAAAGTTTTAAGATGTTGAGCAACAAATCGGATTAAACTGAATTGGAATTATCTATGGCTCCAGAATCATCAATTGAAGAAGCCCCTAAAACGGAATCTATACAAGAGAACTGGCCGCAAACCCTTCAGGTGCCTTTGGCAAAGGGTTTAATCTGGTCTTGTTTAATTATCCTGGAAGGTGTGATTGTGTGGAGACTTGTATCGCCAAAGGGTTTCGTGAATGTACTTATGCAAGGAATGCACCTTCTCTTAGTTCTTTTTCTTTTGATTCAATTCGGACGGTTTGAGTTAAAGAAAATGGTGTATTATGCCATTCCCTCTAAAAGCGTATTTTTCTTCTGGATATATGCAGGTATAGGTCTAACAGCGTATTATTTACCCCTTAATTTCTGGGAAGGCTTCGGACCCCAACCGCCAGACTTTGTTTTTCAGTATCTATGCCTTTTTATTGGAGGGGTTATATTAGCACCAATTGAAGAAGAGCTTCTTTACAGAGGTCTGCTTTACGGAACGATCAGGACAAAATATGGAAAATTTAAGGCTTATGTCATTAGTATTTCAATCTTTGTTTTTAGACATAGACGTTTATGGCCTTATATCATAGAGGGTTATTGGGATTTATTTTTTGTGTACTTGATTGCATTGATAGTGCTTGCCTGTTTTTTAACCTATCTCTACGAATCTAAGCGCAGTCTTCTGTTATGTATGGCTTTTCATAGCTCTGCAAATATTAATGTCACCATTGCACCATTGCTTGGATTTCTGTATGGCGGCTATATCGTCAGCAAGTGATTTTTACATTTTTGAAAGAGAACAAAAATGTATCACATTGATCTCTTAAGTGAAAACGATTTACATCACTATGCTACTTTTCTGAGAGATATTCAGACGCAGTATTGGTCCTTATCTTCCAATGCTTTTCAAAGACAGCCAAACCCTGAACGCCTCCCCAGTTGTGAAGAAGTCATTGAGAGCTTGAGCAACTTAGAGCACTCGGTCATCTATTTACTCAAGCGAAATCACCGCATCATTTCATCCATGAAAGTAACCCAAAAGAAGTCTGAGCCAGGCATAGTCATTTTTTCCCATGTAGAAACCCATCCCGATTTTCAGAAACGCGGGATTTTCGGCCTTACACTGGCAGATACGTGTTTAAGAACCGCCTGTGAATCTGACTGTAAACGCATCGAAATTACGACTTGGTCGTTCAATCGAAAAGGGATTCCACTCTATAAACGATATGGATTTCGTGCGATACCAGGGACCAATCTTTTGATGGAAAATTATCTGCCAGCTATTGTGAAGCATATAGATGCACAACCCTATTTAGCTCGCCATGATTATATTCGCACACTCCAGAATGAACGCAGTTATGGGTATGATGCTGTTGAGGTGAATGGCTTAAGTGTTTTTGAGTATCACTGGAAGCCAAGAAAGTCTGATGACACATTGCGCGTGTTGGTTGATTGGGAAAAAAAAGAAATTATTGATGTGGAATGCAAGATCATGGATTCACCATCATTAGTTAGAGAATGTCATGCGTAAAGAAAATCCCCCTCAAGTCCGGATTGCTATTGTCGATAGCGGCATAGACGCATCCCATGAAGATGTGGGTAATGTTGCGGGTGGTGTTCAGATTCAGATTGAAGGCGAGGTTTTGTTCTTAGATGATCACACCGACTGTGCAGGGCATGGCACGGCGTGTGCCGGGATTATTCGGAAGAAGGCTCCTGATGCAGCATTGTATAGCGTGCGGATTTTTAATGAATCTTTGATGGCAGATGGACGAGCGTTGATTGCGGCGATTCAGTGGTGTATTGACAATGAGATGGATGTGGTGAATTTGAGCTTGGGCACGGCGGATGTGACGTTTAAGAAATCTCTTCAGGAGGTGTGTCACAAAGCAGTTGATGCAGGTGTGATTCTTGTGGCTGCTGAGAGCAATGACGGGGGTGAGAGTTATCCTGCGGTATTTCCCGGAGTAATTGGTGTAACAGGTGGTGCCATATATGAGGTTGATGGATTTTATTACCGCAAAGATCAGCGCATCGAATGTGTGGCGCGAGGGGATGAACAGCGTGTGTGCTGGTTAAATGGAAAACATATTATGACTGGGGGAAACAGCTTTGCCGCACCACATATTACGGGCATTATCGCACACCTGTTGGAACAGCATCCAAAATGTTCTGTTGAAGATATTCGGTTATTACTACAAGAAAAAGCATTAAGAGAATTATCTCAAGATCGGAATAGGTCCAAATCTGATCGTCAGACACACCGAAAAGATTTTCAAGAGGACTATGCCTGGATCAAGAAAGCTGTTTTGTATCCGTATAACAAAGAGATGCACAGCTTGGTGCGCTATCGCGATTTGCTCGCGTTTGAGATTGTCGGCATCGCCGATCCCATTGGCAAGGGGATGGTAGGCAAGGATGCAGGCAAGGTGATTGGCGGATCTCAGGTAAATTTTCGGATTAGCCCGAACATCCGCCGTGCAATGGCAGATGCGGATACGCTCATTCTTGGTTATGTGGATCAATTGGCTCGTATCCGAAAGCGCGATTTGCTCAGAGAATATGTGCAATTGGCTCTTGATGCGGGATGCAATGTGTTCAGCTTTCAGGCACTCGATCCAACCGTTTACGGCGACCTATATGAGTTGGCAGGCAAAAAGGGTCTGCACCTTGTCTATCCCCACGTTTATAGAGAAGAAATCGCACAGGCGATTCAGAATTTCAACGCGCTCCCGCCTGTAGATGTGCCAGTGCTCGCAGTGATGGGTACGAGTTCTCAACAGGGCAAGTTCACTTTGCAACTCGCTCTCAGGCGCAGGCTCGTCCAAAAGGGCTATAAAGTCGGGCAGGTCGGTACTGAGCACCACTCTCGGTTATTCGGCATGGATGCTGCTTTTCCAATGGGCTATGCTTCGCCGCTCAAACTTCCATTTCAACATTACATACCGTATCTGGATTACAAAATTCGGGAGATTTGCCAGCGCACACAACCTGATATTATTCTGACAGGCTCTCAATCGGGCACGATCCCCTATCATGTCCAGGAACACAGCACACATTGCTTGTCTTCACTGGCGTTTTTACTGGGGGTGAAACCCGATGCCTGCATTCTGGTGGTCAACAGCATTGATGCAGAAGAGTACATCCGCGATACAATAGATGGCATACGGGCGGTGTGCAAAGCACCGACTATCTTACTGGCGATGGGCGACCACGAAAAACACATCCGAATGGCTTATGGACGCAGTATGATCACGCCCAAAAAGATGGCACAATCTAAAATTGATCGTCACCTTAAAAAATTAGAAGATAAGTTTTGTGTGCCTGCGATTGAGATTCTTTCACAGACGGGTCAACAGCGTCTGATAGAAACTGTGATTCAATATTTCTCAAAGGATACATCAACTATCGCATAGGAGGGGGTATGTCTATTGAACATCGGGTCAAACAGGTGATCATTTGCACTTTGTCTCTTGAAGTTGACGCAGAAGAAATTGATGATAAAGACGCGCTTTTTGGCGGTGGTTTGGGGCTCAATTCAATGGCGACAATTGAGATTATTGTGGGTCTGGAAGAAGAATTTGGCATTGAAGTGCCAGATGAAGATTTGCGAGTGGAACTGTTTGATAGCGTGCAGATCATGGCCGATTATGTTCGCGCAGAACTACAGAAAGTACCTGATGCCGGATAGCTAAAATAGATTTTTCGCTCGCACCTGGATGGCACAATTTTTGAGACAAACCATGAAAAAAATCCTTCCCATTGCAATACCGCCCATCATCGGCTATTTGCATCACGCCTATCCGCTCTCTATCCTCGCCCATTGGACGACGTATCTGCCGTGGTTCCACAGCCATTACATCCAACTCCACTGCCCGAACAATCTTACGGACAGCAGGCACGACAGAACGGTGAAATTTGATTTTTATCTCTGCCCCGATCAACCCATATCCTTCCAATCTCTATCTATTTCTCCCTACTTAAAAGTTCGACTTCTGCACAGAGACTTGATTTTTAAGTCTCCGACAGATATTGCGCCCTTTATCATCGCTTGTATTGACGAAGGCTATTATGTCCGGCTCACCGTGGATGAATACTTCCTGCACTATAGCCCAGCATATAAAAAAAGGTACTTTGTCCATGAAATCCTCATCTATGGCTACGACAATCAGACATTTGTCGGGATTGGGTTCGACAAAAAGGGCGACTACGCCGCCTATCCCATCGCGTTTGCCGAGTTGGAACAGGCGGTTGTGCATGCCGACCTGACTGGTCATTACGACCCGGATGGATTGCGGTTGTTCAAATATGACCCGCAGGCTGAGTATGATTTTGATATCCAACTTGTGCGCGAACACCTCGAAGATTTTCTTTACGAAAAAAATACATCCCAACGCTTTCGCATGCTTGCAAACCCCTCAGACGGCGCGTATGGCCTGGCGACTTATGAGTGCTTGAAGCATTTTCTCGCGTCTTTCTTATTGCCTCCATTCTCTTTTGACATTCGCCAGGTACACATTTTGTGGGAGCACAAGAAATGCATGGTTTATAGACTCAAATACATGGAAGCACAAGGCTATTTGAAGTCCGAATATAGATTTTCTATTCAGTATGACGAAGTGGCTCGAAAGATCGGTGTGCTCAGAATGATGTTGCTCAAGTTCAGAAAGACGCGCAGCCCGGCACTCATCCACCGGGTGTGTTTACATTTGGACGCCATCGCAGAAGCAGAAAAACGCCTCCTTCAAGACTTGCTAAAAGAACTCGAGCCAGTTTGCTGTAAATTGGGATGACTATGTGCGATATCAGTATCTGATTTATCCGCGTTCGCGTTCTAAAATATCTTAAATCACATAAACCGAGTAAAAAAAATCCCCATCGCGTATTATTGCGATGGGGGATTAATTTTGGGGCCTCTTACGTCTCACCTCTTACCGCCTCATCAAACTTTCCCTTGCTCGAGCAATTTGAGAAAGGTCTCGTCTTCGCCCAAGTAGCGTTTGTTGCACAAATCGCAATCGAGGCAGGAGCGTTCGTAGCAATTTTTGTGAATGCGGATGGGATATTGTCTTTGGAAGGCTTCGTTGCATTTTTTTGAACAGAAGACATAGCGCTCCTGGGTGGAGCCAAAAGCCGCATAGACAATGATATTGTCATCACTATCATCTGTGAGCGATTTTTCGCACCAGCTACATATTCCCGTTTCCTCTTTTGCGCGGGATTCGCGTTTGCCCTGGATTTCTTCATCGGTCCAGGTAAATTCGATATATTCGACATTTTCCTTGGGTACTTTGGCGCGAACAACACCATTTGTGATGCCGAGTACAAAGTCGCCTTTGGTGGCGAATGTGGTGCCGCATTCGATGGTACGTCCACTTTGCAGATGGATGTGAGATTGGCCTTCCTCAGGCGAGATAAATGAAAACCAACCACAACTGGAACACACAGTGGTAAAGAGAAATCGCCGCAGTGTTTTGTGGCCGCAGGATGGACAGTGGCCCTCTTCCATGAGTCTTATGTCGCGCAGGGAGGCTCTGGCGGCTTCTCGCACGGTTTCATTAACTTCGTCGAGGGTTTCGTCGAGGTCGTCTTTGTCCTGTGAGAGGAGGTCCATGGCTTCCTGCATGTGCTCGTCTTGCCCTTCGATATAGATTTGTCTTTCTTTGCTTGCACCATTATCTGGATCTTCGTCATCTTTACCAAAAAAACGTTTCAGCATTTGGGTCCTCACATGAAAGCGTCGAATACGATGTTTTATGTCTGTTTATAAGGTAGGCTATAAGGGAATATATGTCAACCTCGTACCCCAGGAAATTAAAGGCAAATTGGGGGGTATGGATTGGCTACTAAATCAAAGCCGGTGCATGTGGAATCCGCCGTCAACCGGGATTGCCGCGCCGGTTGTGAAGTCGAAATAGCCGAGTCCAATGGCCGCTACAGCTTTGCCGATGTCTTCGGGTTGTCCCCACCTGCGGATGGGGGTTAGTCCATCGGCTATCAGGTGGTCGTATTTTTCTTTTACGGGTCCTGTCATGTCGGTCTGGATGATTCCCGGCTGGATTTCATTGACGGGGATGCCGTGTTCTGCGAGCCGGTCGGCAAACAGGCGCGTCATCATGCTCAGGCCAGCTTTTGAGACGCAGTATTCGCCGCGTGCTGTTGAAGAGGTGTAGGCCGATATGGATGTAATGACGACGATGCGCGGTGTTTGTATTTTTCCCTGTTGTTTCAGTGCGATCATGTGGTTTGCCGCGTATTGGGTCAAAAAGTAGGGGCCTTTGAGGTTGGTGTTCATGACGTCTTCATAGCTTTCTGGCGTGGCTTCGAGGATGTCGGCGCGCACGCGGGGGGCAATGCCGGCGTTGTTGACGAGCATGTCGAGGCGACCAAAGGCGTCGAGTGTTGTATCTACGAGGCGTTTGCCATCTTCTATGCGGGTTATGTCGCCCTGACATATATGGGCGTTTTGCCCGCGTTCCCGAACACCTGTTGCGGTTTCTGCTGCTGCTGCCCGGTTGCCTGCGTAGTTGACGAGGATGTCGTAGCCCGCGTCGGCAAGGCAGAACGCAATGCCTCTGCCTATGCCTCTGCTGGATCCGGTGACGAGTGCTGCTGGCATGATTCCTCCTGTTTTTTGTTGCGAATATTTTGTGTGGTGATAAGATAAGACATAAGAAGTTAAGTGCGAAGTGCAAAGTTGGAGGTAAAAGAATGGCGATTGTAGATTATAAACAAAGTGGTGGTTGCGATGTGTGGGTTTTATCTGCCGGGTATGTGAGGATGGATGGCGGCGCGATGTTTGGGGTTGTGCCCCGTCCGCTGTGGGAGAAGTGTTATGCGCCCGATGAGCGCAATCGCATTGGGTTGACGATGAATTGTTTGCTTGTGAGGGGTCAGGGGGAGACCGTGTTGATTGAGACCGGGTTTGGGGGCAAGGTGACGGAAAAGCTGCGGGAGATTTACGCGCTTGATGAGTCGGATGGCCTTATGTCATCTCTGGAGGCGTTGCATGTTGCGCCCGAGGAGATTACGCGGGTTGTGTTGACGCATTTGCATCAGGATCATGCCGGGGGGTGTACGGTGCAAGATGGTGATGAATATGTGCCCGCTTTTCCAAATGCGACTTATTATGTGCAAAAGGGGGAATGGGACGATGCGGAGAATGCCGATGGGCAGACTGTGAATGGGTATCGATACGACGAGGTGATGAGGCCGTTGTTACCTGTGCTCGCGCTGTTGGAGGGGGATGAGAGTATTTGTTCTTTTGTTGAGGTCGTGGTTACGCCAGGGCATACCCGCAGGCATCAATCTGTGCTGGTGCATACGGGCGAGGATACGTTCTGTTTTGTGGGGGATTTGATTCCCACGACGCATCACTTAAAGCCCATTTATGTGATGGCTTACGATCTATATCCTCGGCAGACCTATCTGGTTAAGCAAGAGGTTATGGAGAGAGCAGTTTCCGAGAACTGGGTTATGGTGTGGCCGCACGATCCAGATATTGCATGGGGGCGATTGCGACGAGATGATGCGGGTGCTTATGTGGTCCTGCGGGGCGAGAGTCAGAATAGGGGATTGAGTTGACAAACATGGTTTCTGTGACTATACATGTGCCCCATAGAGTATCAGACTTTATAAGTACAACATACGACGGATCAAAAGCAAAATGCCAACACTCAACCTAAAACCCACCCACAAGCCCGTCAAAGCATACTATGAATCGCTCGGTCAATTTGATCGGCTCGGCGTCACGCATGAAACCGCCGTGCGCTCGGCGTTTCAATCGCTGCTCGAATCGTGTGGGAAGCAGTTTGATTGGACGCTCGTTCCCGAACATTCGATGACCTTCAATCGAAATAAGCGGATTGTGGTTGATGGGGCGTTGATTGATGATTTCCGATTGACCCATGGCTATTGGGAGGCAAAGGATATACACGATGACCTGCCAACCGAAGTTCAGCATAAGTTTGAGTCGGGTTATCCGCGTGACAATATCCTGTTCCAAACGCCACAACGGGCGATCCTCTGGCAGAATGATCGTCAAGTGCTCGACGCCGATCTGACCGACCCAAAGCAACTCATTGAGACGCTTCAAACTTTCTTTGCCCACCGTCCGCAAGAATACGCCGAATGGGAAGAGGCTGTCGGGCAGTTCAAAGACATAGTTCCTGAGATAGGGCGCGGATTGGCGGAGTTGATTCAGAAGGAGCGCGAGACCAATGGCCGGTTTACCTCCGCCTTTGCAGATTTTCTGGAAAAATGTCGATTGTCAATCAACCCAAACCTCTCTGAAGCTGCGGTTGAGGAGATGCTTATTCAACATCTTTTGACCGAGAGGATTTTCCGAACTGTCTTTAGCAATTCCGATTTTACCAACCGAAATGTGATTGCCCGCGAGATTGAGACTGTAATCAACGCCCTCACATCTCAGTCTTTTAGCCGGGATGATTTTCTCCAAAGTCTTGATCGTTTTTATGTGGTGATTGAACGCACCGCAGCGACGGTCAACGATTTCTCCCAAAAACAGCACTTCCTCAACACCGTCTATGAGCAGTTTTTTCAAGGCTTTTCGATCAAGGTTGCCGATACGCATGGTATCGTCTATACACCGCAACCCATTGTCGATTTCATGGTGAATAGCGTTGAGCACATTCTGCAGACCGAATTTGACCGTTCGCTTTCTGATGGCGGGGTTCATATTATTGACCCATTTGTTGGTACTGGTAATTTCATCGTGCGGATTATGCGGGAGATTCGCAAAACCGCGCTTGAGCACAAGTACACGTCCAACCTTCACTGCAATGAGGTGATGCTCCTGCCGTACTACATCGCATCAATGAATATCGAGCACGAATTTTACGAGGCGACAGGGCATTATTTGCCGTTTGATGGGGTATGTCTGGTCGATACTTTTGAGTTGGCAGAGCCGCAGCAGATGGTGTTGTTCACGGAGAAGAATGCGGAAAGAGTGGAACGGCAGAAGGAAACACCGATGTTTGTGGTTATCGGCAATCCGCCTTATAACGTTGGTCAAGTCAACGAGAACGACAATAACAAAAATCGGAAGTATGTGACTATGGATGCGCGGGTGCGGGAGACGTATTCGCAAGATTCAAAGGCGTCGAATAAAAACGCACTCTCTGACCCTTATGTGAAAGCGATTCGGTGGGCATCAGACCGGATTGGGAATGGGGGTGTTGTTGCTTTTGTGACGAACAACGGATTTCTCGATGGCATAGCCTTTGACGGGATGCGGAAACATCTCTCAGATGAGTTCGACGCGATTTACATTCTGGATCTGAGTGGAAATGTCCGCAAGAACCCAAAGCTCTCAGGGACAACACACAATGTCTTTGGGATACAGGTCGGAGTGAGCATTAATTTTTTCGTCAAAAAGAGCAATCAATCAGAGACTCACACGAAAATTTTCTACGCCCGTGTTGATGAGTTCTGGCGCAAAGAGGATAAATATCGCTATCTCAATTCAAAAGAACATTACCGAAACATCGAATGGAAGCCAATAACGCCTGACCGGCGATACACATGGCTCACAGAAGGGCTTCATGCCGAATTTGAGTCCTTTATTCCAATGGGAACCAAGGAAGCAAAATCTGCCAAGAGTGAGACGGATGATATGATTTTTAAGACCTATAGTCGCGGCATCGTAACCTGTCGTGATGCGTGGGCTTACAACTTCCATCGAGGTGACCTCACTGAGAATATGAGGCGGACGGTCCAGACTTACAACGCGCAGATTGATAGGTGGCAACGTCGGGAGAAACGCAGTACGAATGCAGATGATTTTGTGTCTTATAATGAGAAGAAAATCAGTTGGAGTCGAGACTTAAAACTGGACTTGAAGCGAGGCAAAAGGGCCGAATATGCCGAATACAAGGTAAGAGATTCACTACGCCGTCCCTTTACAAAAACACATCTGTTCTTTGATCGGATTTTGAACGAGGAAGTTTACGTCTTCCCCTCCATCTTCCCGACATCTGAGACAGAAGCGGAAAATCAGGCGATTTGTCTCACAGCCATTGGAAATAAAAAGGCATTTCACTGTTTGATGACACAGCAAGTGCCGGACCTTCATCTTACGGGAGATTCTCAATGTTTCCCCTTCTACACCTACGATGAGGATGGTACAAATCGCCATGAAAATATTACCGATTGGGCTTTGGAACAATTTCGCTGGCATTACGAAGATGATTCAATCACTAAATGGGACATCTTTCATTATGTTTACGGTCTGCTCCACCACCCGGATTATCGGGAGCGGTATCAAGCGAATCTCAAGCGGGAATTGCCACGCATTCCGTTCACGCCGGATACTGGGGCAAAGCCCAGCACAGGCTTTTGGAGGTTTGCCAAAGCGGGGCAACGGTTATCGGAAATCCACGTTGGCTATGAGGACAAGCCCGAATATCCGCTCACATTCATCGAAACTCCGGATATGCCGCTCGACTGGCATGTGGAAAAGATGAGGTTTTCCAAAGACAAAACGCAGATTGTGTACAACGATTTCTTGACCCTCGACGGGATTCCCCCAGAAGTATTGGAATATCGGCTTGGGAATCGCTCGGCGTTGGAATGGATCATTGATCAATACCGCGTCAAGGAAGACAAACGTAGCGGCATCATCAACGACCCGAACCGTGAAGATGATCCGCAATATATAGTCAAACTGATTCAAAAGGTCATTACGGTGAGTTTAGAGACTGTACAGATTGTTGAAAGCTTGCCGGAGTTAAGGAACAAAATAGAGGAAGGATACGCGATTCTCGATGAGATGGTTGGAGTCTGCGAATCGGATCAGATGGATGGTTCTGTTACTCATGATGAAGTATGAAGTCATCTATGAATTGTGTTCAAAACCATGATGCTCAATATCAAACCGAAATATGTCGTGGATGAAAAGGGGCGGAAGACCGCAGTCGTGCTATCAATCAAAGATTATCGCGCTTTGATGCAACGGCTTCAGGATTTAGAAGACACTTTGGATTTGGATCGGGCGGTTGAGACGGCAACAGGTTTTCGGCCCTATATGGAAATACGAGCAGGATTACAAGTAGATTCTGGTTGAGAAAGGAAAATGGATGCCTCGTGGGCGGTGTCATTTTGCGCTGGTGCTCGAGCTGCAGGAACAACTCGAGCGCGATTTGCCAGAAGTAGGTGCATTGAGCGGGCGGTATTTGCCGGAGCTTGTGGCGGGTTCTATGGCGCCGGATGCGATGCGTTTGTTGGGGAAGATGGGTAAGTACGGATCGCATTTTTATGCGGAGGATCGGCGCGAGACCTGGGGCAAGTCCGTTTCGGGTATGTTTGAAGCGCATCCCGACCTGGCCGATTATCAGAATATGGATCCGCGAGATCGCGTTTTGCTGATGGGGTATATCGCGCATTTGACGACGGATGAAGCGTTTCGCGATGAGGTGACGATTTATGTACACGGTGTTGAAGACTGGCGGCCCATTATTTACGGGTTGTGGTCCTATGTAGATGAACTGCCCATTGTGTATCCAGGTGTCGCAGAGGTGCTGGATCGGTTTGAAGGACGCGGGGAGGTGGGTTTTATTGATCGCGAAACAGTATCTCGATTTGTGATGCGTGCGCGGGGGTGGGCAGAGAGTGCAGACCCCGTTGTTCACGAGCAGGTATTTCTGAAGATGATGGGGCGCTCCCTGTCTGATGATGTGGAAGAGCGTCTTGCCGAAAACAGGGGGCGGGCAGATGCGTTTTTTGATGAGGATATAAGAGCGCGCTTTGTAGATGAAGCCATTGCGCGAGGGCGGGATGAGGTTGAGAAATTTGTAACTGGGGTGTATGCTGATAGTGCGGGACGATGATCGGATCGGAGACAAGGCATTATGGGAATTAAAGTGTGGATCGCGCTTATAGGTGTTTTTGCCAGTTTTGTGCTTCTGGTACAGGGGATGGGATATGTCGCGTTTTACCTTTCGCCGCGCGATGAGAATGCCATACAACGGGCATCGGAATTTGAGGCTATGATGGGCAGTCTGGTGCGTGCGCCCAAAGATGGGGTTGTGCCTGTGGCGCCGACAGAGGGGACGCGGGCCCTCGAGGCTGTGATGGCAGATGTTGAGATTCCCAACCGCCATCCCGAAGCAGTGGGGGCGGTGCATCGGGTGACCGAGTGGTCGGGGGAGCAATTTGGCGAAGCACCTATGCTCGCCCAACGGGTGCGAGAAGGGGTTTTGCCGCCTGTATCGGAACGCTTGCCGGAAGATCCTCTTGTTATTGTACCGCCGCAACAGCATGGGCCTTATGGTGGGACGTGGACGCGGTTTGCCACTGGTCCCGGCGATGTGGGGATTGTCGAAGCCCGATTTGCGTATGAGGGGCTGGTGCGGTGGGATGCGATGGCGCAGAAAGTGATCCCCAATCTGGCTGTGCGGTGGGAGATTGCCGATGATGGGCGCAGTTTTACATTTTATCTTCGCAAGGAGGTCAGGTGGTCAGACGGGCAGCCGTTTACGGTCGATGATTTGATTTTCTGGTATGAGGATGTGTTGCAAAATGAAGAGATATCACCTGTTGTTCCGCGCGATTTTAAGCGGGGTGGACAGGTGATGGGGCTGGAGAAGGTCGATGATTATACGGTGCGGTTCACGTTTTTGGAACCCAATGGGTTGTTTGTCAAAAAATTGGCGTCGGGACGCGGTTACGAAATGTTGCGCTATCCGGCCCATTATATGAAGCAATTTCATCCGAAGTACACGCCTTTGGAAAAACTCGTGGCGATGAGCGAGGCCGCGGGTTTTGATTTATGGAAGCAGCTTTTTGAAGATATGCGCGATTGGCGCAATCCGGATATCCCGCGCTTGTGGCCATGGATTGTGGTTGCGCCGCCGCCTGCGCGCCCGGCAGTGCTGGAGCGCAATCCCTATTATTGGAAGGTCGATCCCGATGGGAATCAACTGCCGTACATCGATCGCATGACCTTTGAAATTTTTGATCCTGAGACCATCAATCTCAAGGCGCTTAACGGGGAAATAGGCATGCAGGGGCGGCACCTTCAGTTCCAGAATTATCCGCTGTTTATGGAGGGGCGAAAGAAGGGCGATTATCGGGTTGTGCATTGGATTAATGGATCGGCAGGATCAAATATTCTGGCGTTGAATTTGAATCACCGCGATCCGGAAATGAAGAGAATTATCGGGGATCACCGCTTTAGAAAAGCTCTGTCGCACGCGCTGAAACGCGATGAATTAAACGAGGCAGATTATTTTGGGATTGGGAAGCCGAGGCAAGTTTGTCCGCCGCCATCGTCGCCGTTTTACGATGCGGATTACGAACGCGCATATATCGAATACAATCCCGACCGCGCAACTGAACTGCTCGACGAGATGGGTCTGAAGCGCGGAAGAGATGGCATGCGATTGCGGGCAGATGGCGAACCGATTAAGCTCTATATTGAGACGGCGGCTCTGAATAATCGCATTTTGGAACTGGTGGCGAGTTATTGGACTGCGGTGGGGGTACACGCAGAAGTCAAGGAAGAAGCGCGGCAGTTGTTTTACGAGCGCAAAAAGGGTTTGTTGCACGATGTTGGCGTGTGGGGTGGGTCAGATGAGCAGATCGCTGTTTTGGATCCGCGCTGGCTCGTGCCATTTAGCGATGAGTCTGTACACGCGGTGGATTATGCGCGCTGGTATCGCACAGAAAAAAAACGCGGAGAAGAACCTCCCAAAGATATGCGGCGGTGTATTGAGCTGTTTTGGGAGATTGAGAAGACGATTGACGAAGAGGAACAGATCAGGCTTATGAAAAAAATTATCGATTTGAATCGAAAGAATCTGTGGGTTATTGGCACGGTGGGGGCATTGCCCTCGTTTTATCTGGTCAAAAATTCATTTCGCAATGTGCCCGAGGTTGCGATGTCCGGCTGGGCATTTCGCACGCCTGGGAATACGGCGGTTGAGTGTTACGCGATTGAAGAATAGGAAAAAAAGATGCTAATTTTGCTGATTAAACGCCTGCTGTGGATGATTCCCACAATGGTGATTATTTCGTTTATTTCGTTTTCGATTATCCAGCTTCCACCGGGGGATTATCTCACGTCGTATATTGCTGCACTGGGCGAAACAGGGGAGACTGTGGATGAGGCGCAGGCTGCGGCACTGCGGGCGCGTTACAATCTCGATCAGCCTTTTATGGTGCAATACTGGCGGTGGCTGATCGGCATGACGCGGGGCGATCTGGGGATGTCGTTTGAGTGGAATCGGCCCGTGACTGAGCTAATTGGCGAACGCATTTTTTTGACGTCTATTATTTCGATTGTGACGCTGCTCGTGACGTGGGCACTGGCGATTCCGGTTGGTATTTATTCGGCTGTGAAGCAGTATTCATTGCCGGATTATTGTTTTACATTTTTGGGCTTTTTTGGGCTTGCGACGCCCAATTTTTTGCTCGCGCTCGTTTTTATGTACGTTGGGTATTCCGTATTTGGGGTGAGCGCGGGGGGGCTATTTTCACCGGAATATCAGAGTGCAGCGTGGTCTTTTGGCAAATTTCTCAATTTGCTCGGGCATTTGTGGATTCCTGTGATTGTGATTGGTACTTCTGGAACGGCGGGATTGATACGGGTGATGCGGGGCAATTTGCTGGATGAGTTGCGGAAGCAATACGTGATGACTGCCCGCGCCAAAGGCGTGCGCTACTGGGTGTTGCTGATGCGGTATCCGGTGCGCGTCGCGCTCAATCCGCTCGTCAGTACTGTGGGATGGGTTTTGCCTGGCATTGTGTCTGGGGCGACCATTACGTCTGTGGTGTTGGGCTTGCCGACGACGGGGCCGCTGTTGTTGCGCGCGCTTATGAATCAGGATATGTATTTGGCGGGCAGTATGGTGATGATGTTGAGCCTGTTGACGCTTGTCGGCACACTCATCTCAGACATTTTGTTATTGTGGCTCGATCCGCGCATTCGCTATGAAGAGAGGGAGAATTAGATGGCTATGCCACGGGAAGAAGTTGTCGAGCGAGATGTGCAGGCCGGGGAAACGGAAGCTTATGCCGCGTCTCAGTGGCAATTGATGTGGTGGAAGTTTCGCAAGCACCGCATGGCGATGGCTGCGGGGCTGGTTATTGTCGCGCTTTATGTGGTGGCTGTATTTTGCGAGTTTTTGGCGCCTTATACACTCAATCATCGGCAGGTCCCCTATGCGTTTGCCCCGCCCCAGCGGTTGAATTTTGTGTCGGATGAGGGGGTGCATTTCTGGCCGTTTGTGTATGGGATCAAAGGCGTGCGGCATCCGGTAACACTTCGGAAATTCTACATAGAAGATCGAGAACAGCGCTATGCCATACGTTTGTTTGTGCGGGGCGCGCCTTATCGGTTTTGGGGATTGTTTGAGACGGATGTCCATCTCTTTGGCGTTGATGACGGAGGCACGCTTTTTCTTTTGGGTACGGATCATCTTGGGCGGGATTTGCTTTCGAGGATTATTTACGGTTCGCGCATTTCGCTGACGATAGGGCTGGTGGGGGTGACGTTGAGTTTTGTGTTTGGTCTGGTAATCGGCGTGGTGTCTGGATACTACGGGGGGTGGATCGACAATCTCATTCAGCGCGGGATTGAGATTCTCAGGTCGTTTCCGTCTATTCCGCTGTGGATGGCCCTGGCTGCGGCCCTGCCTTCGTCGTGGTCGCCCTTGCAGATTTATATGGGTATTACGGTTGTGTTGTCCTTTATTGGGTGGACGGGATTGGCGCGGCAGGTGCGTGGGAAAATTTTGTCGTTGAGAGAAGAGGATTTTGCAACCGCTGCACTGATTGTCGGCGCGAGTCGCTGGCGGATTATGACGCGGCATCTGCTGCCTTCGTTTATGAGCCATATTATTGTGAGTTTGACGCTCGCTGTGCCGGGCATGATTTTGGGTGAGACCTCGCTGAGTTTTCTCGGTCTTGGGCTGCGTCCGCCGGTGACGAGTTGGGGCGTGTTGCTCAAAGAGGCGCAAAATGTTCAGGCGGTGGCTTTTCAGCCGTGGCTTTTGACGCCTGTGATCTTTGTGATTATTACTGTGCTCGCATTTAATTTTGTCGGTGACGGTCTGCGCGACGCCGCCGATCCTTATTCACGTTAGGGGATTAGACTTATGGAACTTCGACAGAATCGGGCGAAACGCAAGTTGCAACGCGGCGAACAGGCGTATATCGCTAGCGGATTTACGCACGCAGATGATATCGACGCATTCGGGCCAGCGAATTTTGATGGGATATGGATTGAGGGCGAGCACGGTGCGATGACTTTTGACGAGTTGGGCAATCTCACACGCGCCTGTGACCTGTGGGGCATGACGTCGATTGTGCGCGTGAATCGCAACGATCAGACGCTGATTTATCGCACGCTGGACAGGGGGACGCAGGGTATTGTGGTGCCGCATGTGAATACGCGCGAAGAAGCGGAAAATGTCGTGGCGGGCGGGCGGTTCGCGCCCGTTGGTCAGCGCGGTATGTTCACGAGCCGGCAGGGCTATGGGGTTGCGGATTATTTTGCAAAGGCCAATGACGAGGTGTTGCTCACTATTTTGATTGAAGACATTATCGCGGTGGAGAATTTGGATGAGATTCTGACTGTAGATCAGATCGATGTGTTTTTTGTCGCGCCTTCAGATCTGGGGGCGTCGATGGGATATATTGGCGATTTGGAAAATAAAGTGGTACAAAAGACGATTGACTACGCGCTTGCAAAGATCATCTCATCGGGGCGTATAGCGGGTACAATGACCTCGTCGGACAATGTGGGCAAATTTGCCGCTGCCGGGGTGCAGATGATGCTGGTAAATAACGGTGGGTGGTTGCAAGAAGGCGCGAGGGCGTTTATGGCGCGGGCAAAAGGGGCTGTGTGATTTGGACAATGTGTTGACCATAAATAATTTGAAGACGCACTTTTTTCTCGATGAGGGAACGGTTCACGCTGTGGATGGCGTCACGATGGATATTCCCCGGGGCAAGACTGTGGGGATTGTGGGTGAGAGTGGGTGCGGGAAGAGCGTGACGGCCTTTTCGACATTGCGTCTGGTGTCATCGCCTGGGCGAATTGTGGCGGGTGAGATTGTGTTGCACCGTCCAGACCGCGAGATTTATTTGACGGATCTGGATGAGGAGGGCGAGGATATTCGCGCGATTCGCGGGCATGAAATTGCGATGATTTTTCAGGAGCCGATGACGTCGCTGAGTCCGGTGCATACGGCAGGTTTTCAAATTGTGGAGGCGATTCGGTTGCATCTCAACTTGCGGGGTGAGAAAGCGCGGTCACATGCTGTAAATATGCTGGATCGGGTTGGGATACCAGATGCGGATCGGCGGTTTGCACAATATCCGCACGAGATGAGCGGCGGGATGCGACAGCGCGTGATGATTGCCATGGCGCTTTCGTGCCGGCCATCGCTGTTGATTGCCGATGAACCTACGACGGCATTAGATGTCACCATTCAGGCGCAGATATTGGACTTGATGCGCGATTTGCAGGACGAGTTTCAGATGTCGATTATGCTGATTACGCACGATTTGGGTGTGGTCGCTGAAATGGCAGATGAGGTTGCGGTGATGTATATGGGGCGCATTGTGGAACACGCGGCAACGGAGGAGATTTTTGAAGATCCCAAACACCCCTATACGCAGGCGTTGATGCGATCTATCCCGGGAATGAGCCAGGCGAGAAAGACGCGGTTGCAAACCATTATGGGGTCTGTGCCCGATCCCTATACGCGGTTGCAGGGATGTCCTTTTCATCCGCGATGTGAAGTGGCGCGGGACGGCGTGTGCAATACGGGCGAATGGCCAGAATTGCTCGCAGTTGGGGACGGGCATGCGGTTGCCTGCGTGCTTTATGGAGAGGATGTGCGCGATGCGTGAGCAGAACGCCCTGTTGCGGGTACGCGGTCTAAAAAAGCATTTTCCCATTACGCGCGGTTTTTTTAATAGGGTCGTCGGTCAGGTCAAAGCCGTTGATGGTGTGAGTTTCGATTTGTTTGAAGGCGAGTGCTTGGGGCTGGTTGGGGAAAGCGGATCGGGAAAAACAACGGTTGGGCGCACGATTTTACGGGCGATAGCCCCCACGGCTGGCGAGGTGTGGTTTCAAAGGGATGCGCAGGAGGTCAATGTTGCACGGGCACCCCATGATGTGCTCAAGTCGCTGCGCCGAGATATGCAGATGATTTTCCAAGACCCCTACGCCTCTTTGAATCCGCGTATGACGGTGCTCGATATTATCGGTGAACCGCTGCTGGTCAATGGGGTTGCAGATCGCCGCGAACGGGAGGCGCGCGTGCGGGAATTGCTCGCTCAGGTGGGGTTGAATCCCCATTTTTTGCGGCGGTATCCACACGCTTTTAGCGGGGGACAGAGGCAGCGTATTGGGATTGCGAGGGCACTGGCATTACATCCCAAGTTGATTGTGGCGGACGAACCCGTTTCCGCGCTGGATGTCTCTGTGCAGGCGCAGGTGCTCAATCTGCTTCAGGAGTTGCAAGAAAAGTTCGGTTTGACCTATTTGTTTGTCGCCCACGATCTGAGTGTGGTGCGCCATATTTCCGACCGCGTGGCGGTGATGTATGTCGGTAAGATTGTGGAATTGGCTACGGTTGATCAGCTTTTTCAAAGTCCCGCCCATCCTTATACCGAGGCGCTTTTGTCCGCGGTGCCCAATCCAAATCCCAAACGAAAGAAGAAGCGCATTTTGCTATCTGGCGAGGTGGCCGATCCCGGCAATACGCCTTCGGGTTGCGTGTTTCATCCGCGCTGCTCTTATGCTGAGGATCGATGCAAGCGAGAAGTTCCCGAATTGCGCGAGATCGCGCCAGGGCATGCGGTGCGCTGCCATTTGAGTGATTTACTGCAGTTGGAAGGCATGAAGGGTTAGGGGCAGACCCGTGAATCTGCCCATCATTAAGTAATAAGGAGAAAGAGATGAAGATTGAACACATTGCTTTTGTAGTTGATGATCCCGATGTGGTTGCAAAGTGGTATTGCGATAATCTGGGTATGCGCGTGGTGCGCCAGGGACCGCCGCCCATCAAGATGACGTTTTTGGCGGATTCGGAGGGGGAGACGGTGTACGAGGTTTATCATCAGCCCGAAGTGGAGACCCCAGATTATGCTTCGATGCACCATCTGGCACTGCATTTTGCCTATGCGACTGAGGATATTGATGCCGATTTTGCACGGTTGAAAGCCGCGGGCGCAACGGTTGTGCAAGAACCCACGCCTACAGATGCGGGCGATACACTGGCTATGCTGCGCGATCCCTGGGGCGTTTGTGTGCAACTGGTGCATCGCAAGGAGAAGATGCTTTGAGGGAGAGAAGTTAGACTCAATTATTGACCATTATGCCAGTTAAATGTAGATTAAGGCCCGATCATGATTTGGTGAGGAGGGTGTATGCCTGTTCTGGATGTTAAAAGACTCAAAGTGGCTTGTACGCAGGTGTTTGAGGGTGCGGGACTGGGCGCGAAAGAAGCGCGCCAGATTGCGCATTCGCTGGTGTTGTCCAATTTGATGGGGCACGATTCTCACGGTGTGATTCGGGTTGTGCAATACGTTCAGGCGCTCGGGGAAGGGCGCGTGAGTGCCGGGCAAGAGATCGCGGTTGTGCGCGAGGCCGATGCCTCGGCGGTTGTCGATGGCGGTTGGGGGTTTGGACAAACTGTTTGCCATCAGGCTATGGCGCTGGCAATGGAGAAGGCAAAACAGCGGTCGGTTGCGGTGGTCGAGCTTTTCAATAGCGGTCATATTGGGCGTTTGGGTGAATATGTGGAGGTTGCTGCCGAGGCCGAGATGATTGGCATTGTGATGTGCAATAATCACGGCGGGGGATTGCTTCAGCATCCGTTTGGCGGCATTGACGCGCGCATGTCGCCCAATCCCATCGCTGTGGGCATTCCCACGGGGGGCGATTTTCCGATTGTCGCGGATTTAACCACGAGTGTTGTTGCAGAAGGGAAAATTCGGGTGAAGCGCAATTTGGGTGAATCTCTGCCCGAAGGCTGGGTGATTGATGCAGAGGGCGATCCGACGACGGATCCGGCAGAGTTTTACGGTCCACCTAGAGGGGCTATTTTGCCTTTTGGCGGAATTTCAGCGCATAAGGGCTACGCGCTTTCTGTGGTAGTCGATGTTTTGTCCGGCGCACTCGGCGGCGGTGGGTGCAGTCGCGAAGGCGGGATTTCCGGCGGCAATGGGGTGTTTATTATGGCGCTCGATATTGGGGCTTTTGTCGGACGTGATCACTTTCGCGATGAAATGCTATCGTTTGTGCAATTTTTGAAAAGTGCCCGGCTCGCGCCCGGGTTCGATGAAATTTTGATGCCGGGCGAGATGGAAGCGCGCATGCGGCGGCAGAAAGAAGCGCGTGGCGTAGATATAGATGATGAGACCTGGCGACAGATTTGCGAAACAGGACACGCAGTTGGTATAACTTTAGCTTAAGGAGGGCGGTTTGCCGCAGGAAGAACTCAATGCCGTTGTGACACAGCGTCTCGAAGTGACTCCAGATTTGGTTATTCTTCGCGTCGTGCCCGACGGATGGGAATTGCCAACTTTTGAAGCCGGGCAATTTGGCGTGATCGGATTGCCTCCCGATGCACCCCGCACAGAGTATTCAGACCCTGTCGAAGATTACGAGAAGCCGCAGAGGGGCCTGATCCGACGGGCGTATTCTATTGCATCTTCTTCGGTGGCAACAGAATACCTCGAGTTTTATATCACTCTGGTGAGATCGGGCGCATTGACGCCCAGGCTATTTGCGCTCGAAATTGGGGACCGCCTCTGGTTGGGCCCAAAAATTACGGGCATGTTTACGCTGCAAGATGTTCCGCCGAATAAAAATGTCGTGATGGTGGCGACGGGCACGGGATTGGCGCCTTATATGAGTATGTTGCGGACTTATTTGCGGGAAAACACAGAGCGGCGTTTTGTGGTGCTGCACGGGGCGCGACATTCATGGGATTTGGGATATCGGTCAGAATTGGAAATGATGCAAGATTTATGCGCTAATTTTATTTATATCCCTCAGATTAGCCGTCCGGCAAATGAGCATGTGGCGTGGAGCGGTCATACGGGCTATGTACAGAATTTGTGGACAGATGGTCCGCTCGATGAGGTCTGGGGCGGGCATCCCACGCCTGAGGATACGCATGTGTTTGTATGTGGTAATCCCTATATGTGCGAAGATGTGACAAATATTCTGGTTGCGGAGAGTTTTAAGGAGCACAAGCGGAGAGATCCCGGGCAGGTGCATATAGAACGCTACTGGTAATCGCTATGGGAGAGGATATAACTACTGATGTGATTGTGCTGGGCGCTGGGCACAATGGCCTCATTTTGCAGGCGTATTTGTGTCGCGCAGGACTCAATGTGATTTGCCTGGAGAGATCGGATAAACCCGGAGGCGGGCTGGCGACTGTTGAAGACCCCCGTTATCCGGGTTTTTTGCACAATACGCATTCTTTTTTTCACCGCGGCATCACGCAAATGCCGTGGTTTGGCGATTTGCACCTGGAACGCTATGGCGCGCGCTATATCGAACCCGAACTGAATGTGGCTCTTGTGTTGAGAGATGGCGATGTGCTGAAATGGTACACGGATTTTGAGCGCACTGAAGATAGTTTCGCGCGGTTTAGCAAGAGGGATGCACAGACACTGCGGCGGTGGCGCGATGCGTTTGATCCTGTTGTGAGAAATATTCTGTCTGTAGAGGCACAGGCGCCGCCTTTGCCGCAGGGGTTGAGGCAAAAGATTCTGTCGCAGACCCGAGAAGGGAAGATGTTGCTCGAGGTCAGCGCGCTTTCCCCGCTTGAGTTTGTGAATCGGGAATTTGAACACCCGGTTGTTCGGGCTGGATTGTTGTTTTTCAATGGGCTGCGCGAAGTGGATTTGCGCGCCGCGGGGTTTGGGCACCATATACCGGCGTTGCTGGCGAGCAAGGGGAAAGCGCAGATGTGTGTGGGCGGGTCAGCGGGGCTGGCGCGCGCGCTGGTTGCTGCTATTTCTGAAATGGGCGGCGAGATCTGGTTGCAAACCGAACCCAGGCGTATTGTGGTGGAGAATAATCGCGTGAGGGGTGTTGAAACGGCGGATGGGAAGTACATCAAAGCGCCTGTGGTCATATCCAGCTTGAATCCCCATCAGACGTTTCTCGATTTGATTGACCGCGAGGCGTTGCCCAATGTCTGGCAAAACCGGGTCGAGAAATTTCAGTACAATGTGTTGGCACCGCTGTTCGCGCTCCATTTGAATTTGAGTGAACCGCCGCGTTATCGCGCTGTGGAAAAACATCCGGAAGTGGCGGATGCGCTGATGGTTATTCTGGGACTGGAACACGCGGATCAATATGTAGATATTGTTGCCCACCACGAAAAGGGGACGATCCCGCCGACTGTGATGTGGGGCGCGTGTCCGACGCATTTTGATAGGACACAGGCTCCTTTTGGCAAACACACGGCGTTTATGTGGCAGAAGTTGCCTTTTTACCTGTATGGCGATTCTGCAAACTGGGATCGCCAGCGGGATGCGGTTGGTCGAGAAATGCTGGATATGTGGTCTGAATACGCACCCAATCTAAAGGATTGTGTGATCGATTCTTTTGTCCGCAGTCCGCTGGATGTTGAGCGCGCATTGCCCAATATGCGGGATGGCGATTTGCTCGTTGGTGCGTTCACAAATGGGCAGACGGGTTATCACCGCCCCTTTCCCGGTGCCGGGCATTATAGGGGATGTTTTGAGGGGCTGTATCTTTGCGGGTCGTGTTGCCATCCCGGCGGCAATGTGACTGGTTTGCCGGGTTATAATGCAGCACAGGTTATTTATAGCGATCTGGGCATTACCGCTTCATGGATACCTGAGTCTGTGGATGTGAGACTGGGGCGAGGGTAGGCTTATGTCAGGACAGGAGAATTGGGAAGTATTCTAAGATTGAGAGGACAAAGCCGAGGACGGTGAGCAAAAGACAGAGCAAGGCTATGAGAATGGTGATGCGCCCTTCGCGGTATTCTGCACTTGAAACGAGGATTTGTGCTGCGATCCAGCCGCCGATAAAACCGCCCAGATGCGCCCAGTTGTTGACACCGCTCATGAGAAAACCCATGACAAATAGCAGGATGGCCCATTGCCACATCTGCCGCGTCATGAGTGACATCATCTGCGTTTTGTGGTTGCGTCCGTACACAATAATGGCGGCAAAAAGTCCAAAGATCGCCCCCGACGCGCCTACTGTGGGGGCACCCAATAGAAGATTGGAGAGGATAAAGCCGACAGCTCCTGCGACTGTGTAGATGATAAAATAGCGCGCGGGTCCAAAGAAATGCCCGACATCGGGACCGAGTTGCCGAATCCACAGGACGTTGAACAGGATGTGGAGGAGGCTGCCGTGAAGATATGTCGCGGTGAGCACGGTCCACCAGGGTGCCTCGCCATGGGTCATGCCGAGGACGAGTAGCGGGATATTGCCGGGGCTTAGCATGCCAAAAAGCCCACCGCCCATCGACAGTGCGGCGCCGAGGTCGAGCAATAGACTGACTGCGTAAAGGGCAATACACGCGGTGGGTATCAGGGTGAGGACATCGATGCGACCACCAAAAAGTCGGTTCAGCGCGGGACCGAGACCCCAGAGATTGGGATTATAAGCACCGCAATGGGGGCACCGTTTCTCGTCGGTATTGATGAGGGTGCCACAGCCTGGGCAGATCATGGAGGTGGGGTTTGACATGGGGTTACTCGAGTTTTGACCAGTTGTTGAGGATAAGCGAGAGGCCCTTGAGTACACGTCGCATATCGCGTTCTGACGTGTGGCCCATAGCCGCAATGCGAAAGGCTTTGTCTCTGGTGTCGCCATAGCCCGGGGCGAGTTGAACATTGAGCAATTTATTTGCACAATCGACGAAGTCGGAACCCGAAATGTGGTCTGGCAAGAGGATGGCATTCACGGTCAGGCTCTCGTATCCCGGTTTGGCAATGAGGCTCAGGCCGTGTTTTCTTGCCCAATCGCGTTGCATGCGGGCGAGAGTTTGGTGGCGTTTGAAGCGCTGGTCGCCTTCTCGTTTCATTTCTTCGAGACGCGCAGTCAGGCATTTTAAGGTCAGGTCGGCTACGGTCATCGGGGTTTGGGCGGTTTCTGCGCGCGTTCGCCATTCGATCAAGTCGAGGACATAACCGCGGTCTGGCACAGTGGCTGCGATGTCAAATGCGCGGTCTGATACAATCATGACAGAGCCGATGGTGGGGCAGGCGAAGTCTTTTTGCAGGCTCCAGAGATAGTAGTCGGGGCGCAGGGTCTCAATCGGCGTATCTGATGCCCCTGCAATGCTTACTGCATCGATGGCAATCAGGGTTTTGGGAGATGTGTTGCGGACAGTGTCACACATTTCCTGTATGGGTAGCATAACACCGGTAGATGTTTCGTTGTGGGTCAAAAGGGCAAGGTCGTAGTTTTTGGCAATGGCGTTGGACCAGGTCCGAGCGCAGATGCCGTCGCCCCAGTCGGCTTTTAAGATGTCGATGTTGCGCCCGTGACTTGTGAAGACCTGTGCCCATTTTTTGGAAAAAGCGCCGATGTCCATGCCCAGTGTCGCACCATTGCAGGGCGTGTTGGTGACGACCATTTCCCAGTTATAGCTGCCGGTGTGACCGAAGATGAGCGGGGTAAATCCGCGTGGAATTTGAAAGACCTCGCGCAGCAAATCCACGGCTTTTTGATAGCAGGCTTGAAATGCAGCGGATCGGTGGGAATAGGTCGCCTGATATGTTTGCAAAACGCAGCGAACCGCCGGGGTGAGCATGTGCGGGCCAGGTGCCCAAAGGGCAAGCGTGGACAGGCGCAGGTTGGCTATTTCTCGGGTAAGAGCTGATGACAAGCGGTTTGCTCCACAAAAAAAAACCCGTTAATTTAACGGGTCGAAAGCAATTTAATGGAGCGGGAAACGGGATTCGAACCCGCGACCTTCTGCATGGCAAGCAGATGCTCTAGCCAGCTGAGCTATTCCCGCTCTTTTGGGGATCAAAAATTACAAAAAGGACCATGGCTTGTCAAGGTCAATTTTGCCTTTGTTGGTAAAGGGTATGTTCTTTATTTTGTAAATGTAAGAGAAAAAAAATGCAAAGGAGATGCTGGTGAGCGAAGAGGCTTACACGCTTGCAATAGATATCGGCGGCACGTTTACAGATGTTGTGTTGAGAGAACACGCTTCGGGTATTTTGTCTGTGGCTAAGGTGTTGACGCAGTCTCCAGACCCTTCAGTCGGTGTGCTGGAGGGCGTGAAAGAGATGCTCGATGGGGTATCGCCCGGCGCGATTTCCAGGGCGGTTCACGGCACGACACTGGTGACGAATGCCCTGATTGAACGCAGGGGAGCTAAGATCGGGCTGATTGCGACAGCGGGTTTTCGAGACGCGCTGGAAATTGGGCGCGAGGGGCGCTACGATATCTACGACTTGTTTTTGAAATTGCCCGAACCACTCGTTGAAAGGCGGTTGCGCGTTGAGGTACGGGAGCGGCTGTACGCGCGTGGCGAGGTGATGGTGCCATTAAACGAAGAAGATGTGGTTAAAGCCTGCGAGATGTTGCGCGAAGCGGAGGTAGATGCGGTCGCTATTGCATTTTTACACGCTTATGTCAATCCCGATCACGAGCGTCGTGCAGAGGAAATTGTGCGCTCTCTTATGCCCGATGTAGGCATTTCGGTTTCGCACAGGGTTGCCGCCGAACTTCGAGAATTTGAGCGCACTTCTACGACTGTGGCAAATGCTTATGTGCAGCCTATGGTCGAAAAATATCTCGCGCGACTGGAGGATGGGTTGAAGGCGCTTGGGATTTTGGCACCGCTGCATATTATGCTCTCTAACGGCGGGTCTTGTTCTGTGCAGACCGCAGTGCGATTTCCCGTACGCCTCGTAGAATCCGGTCCCTGCGGCGGTGCGCTTGCCGCGGCGCATTATGGCAATCGGTCAGGGCATCGGCGGATTCTCGCTTTTGATATGGGGGGCACGACGGCAAAGGCCATTTTGAGCGAAAATGGGTCGTTTCCAATTACGACTGAGTCAGAGGTTGCACGGGTTTATCGTTTCAAGCGCGGAAGTGGTTTGCCCTTGCTCGTGCCCGTGCTCGATATGATCGAAATTGGAGCAGGCGGGGGCAGTATCGCGCATGCGAGCGAATTGGGTTTGCCCACGGTTGGGCCGCAAAGTGCCGGGGCAGATCCCGGTCCGGCCTGTTATGCGCGCGGGGGGCAGTTGCCCACGGTGACAGATGCCGATCTCTTGCTGGGTTATTTGAATGCCGAATATTTTTTGGGCGGGCAAATGGATCTGGATGTGGATTGCGCTGCGGACGCGGTTGATGAATTTGCGCGATTTATCGGACTGGATCGCGTGCGTGCCGCACAGGGGATTCACGATTTGGTAAATGAAAATATGGCCAATGCCGCGCGGGTTCACGCCGCCGAGCGCGGCATTGATTTGAATGGATACTCGTTGGTTGCGACGGGTGGGGCTGGTCCTGTACACGCATGCGGCGTTGCGATGCGGTTGGGGATTGATCGGGTGATTGTGCCGCCGGCTGCGGGCGTGGGGTCGGCTTTTGGATTGATGCTTGCGCCCATTGCTTTTGATTATGTGCGGAGTTTTGTGTCGCGGATCGCGGCATTGGAGCGCGAAGTTGTCAATAAGCTCTATGAAGAGATGGAAGACGAAGGCCGCGCGCTCGTGCGAGAGGCGGGGATCGATGATTCTGAGATTGTACGCACGGCTGACATGCGATATGTGGGGCAGGGACACGAGATAAGCGTTCCCGTGCCTTTGGGAGAACTGACGGAAGGTTCCGACGCGCTCCAAGCAGCTTTTGATGCGTCCTATAAAAAATTATATGGACGTCTATGCGAGGGGGTTCCCGTTGAGGCCATCCACTGGCGCGTGACGGTTTCGGGGCCAGAGCCTGAAATTTGCGATGTTGTATCCGTTGGGGAAGTCGCTAGCGATCATGTGTCCGAGGGACAGCGCGACGTTCTTTTTGCAAATGACAAATACGGGACTGAGGTTTACAAGCGACACAAACTGGGAAAAGGGGTTGTTTTGAAAGGTCCTGCTATTGTCGAGGAAGTTGAATCCACCACGGTCTTGCCGCCTGGATGGGTGTTGCAGGTCGATGATACGGGTAATCTGATTCTCATGAGGGAGGATGCATGAAGGATCGCACAATTGATGCTGTCGAATTAGAAGTATTGTGGAACCGCCTCATTTCTATTGTGAATGAGCAGGCCGCGGCATTGATGCACGCTTCTTTTACAACGGTGGTGCGCGAGGCCGGCGACTTGTCTGCGGGGGTGTTTGACCGCGCGGGCAATATGCTGGCGCAAGCGGTGACGGGAACGCCGGGGCATATCAATACGATGGCGAATTGCGTGCGGCATTTTGTGAAAGAGTATCCGATTGACACGCTGAAATCCGGCGATAGTTTGCTGACTAATGATCCGTGGCTGGGATCGGGGCATTTGCACGATATTACGGTTGTCACACCCGTTTTTTATCGGGGCAGAGGCGTGGGGTGGTTTGCCAATACCTGCCATGCAATGGATATTGGCGGTCGCACGCTGGGGGCAGGTGCGCGTCAGGTGTATGAAGAGGGCCTGAATATCCCAATTATGAAATTGTTTGGCGAAGGGGAGATCAATCGCGATTTGATCGCAATTGTGCGGGCAAATGTGCGCGAGCCAGATCAGGTCGTCGGCGATTTGTACGCGCAGCAAGCCGGGAATGATGTGGGGGCTGTCAAGTTGCTTCAGGCACTGGAAAATTACGACCTTGCCGATCTGGAGGGATTGTCGGGGCTGATTTTGGACCGGTCAGAAGCGGCAACCCGAGAGGCGATTTCAGAGATTGCAAATGGCGTTTATGAGGATGAGGTGGAACTCGATGGGTATGACAGGCCGCTGGTTATTCGCGCAAAAGTTATTATTGAAGATCGCAGTTTGATTGTTGACTATACGGGCACGTCGCCACAGGTGGATCGCGGGATCAATGTGGTGTACAATTATACGCATGCTTATACGACTTATCCCTTAAAATGCGCCATTAGCCCGCATATTCCGAATAATGAAGGTAGTTTTCGTCCCATAACTGTCACCGCACCCGAGGGATGTATCTTAAACGCGCAATTTCCATGCGCTGTGGGTGCGCGGCATTTGGTCGGGCATTTTCTTTCGCAACCGCTGTTTGGGGCGCTGTCTCAGGCGATTCCCGATCGCGTGATTGCAGATGGTTCGGCTGGGCTTTGGAATACGCAGTTAGAGGGGGTAGATCGCACGGGTGAACGCTTTTCGTATATCTTTTTTTCCGCGGGTGGTATGGGCGCGCGTCCCGACGATGATGGGATTTCGGCGACGGCGTTCCCCAGTGGGATTAAGGGCGTGCCAGCCGAAGCGATTGAGTCCGTGTCGCCGGTGATTATGCACAAGCGCGCGTTGATTCCCGATTCTGGTGGTGCGGGTGCTTTTCGAGGTGGCCTGGGGCAGGAGATGGTTTTGTCTATTGACTCTGATCATCCCACGCTGCATTCGTGTATGTACGACCGTACGCGCAATGCACCGCGCGGTTTTTTGGGGGGGCGCGATGGCAGGTGCGGTGAACTTTTTTTGTCGGATGGCACTGTTCTGCCGCCAAAGGGGCGCTATGATCTCCAACCCGGGCAGTCGGTGACGTTGCGTATTCCGGGCGGTGGAGGCTATGGGTCGCCTTCTGAACGCGATCCCAAAAGGGTGCTGGAGGATGTCAAACAGGAGCGGCTATCGCTTGAAGCTGCGCGAGACTGTTACGGCGTGGTGATCGCAGATAATCTTGAATTGGATGTTGAAGAGACGTCTGTTTTGAGGCAGAAAATGAATGACTAAAAAAAATAACCAAACATATTCCCCCATGGCATTGTGGCTGGCGTGGAAGCGAATTTTTGCTTTTGCCCGGCCATACATGTTTCGGCTCATTTTGGGGTTGGTATTTACTGCGTTTTCCACAGGTGTGTGGCTGCTGATTCCGCTGGGCTTGCGATCGCTATTGGATTCTGTGTTTGAGCAGGGCGATCGACACCAGTTGGATTTGCTGGCACTTGGCATGCTGGTGCTTTTTGTGCTTCAGTCGCTTTTGCACGTGGGTAGCCATTACTGGATTTCCTGGGTGGGTGAGCGCGTGGTGACGGATCTGCGCAAGAAGGTTTACGCGCATTTGCACCTTTTGGGACTTCGCTTTTATGCCGATCACAGGTTGGGTGAACTCATGTCGCGCCTGACCAATGATGTGGGGGCTATTAGAAATGCTGCGACGGGGGCTATTTCGCAGGTTTTGATGACGGGGATTATGACTGTTGGTTCTGTGGCGGCTATGGTTGCTCTCAATTGGCGATTGAGTCTGGTGGTGTTTGCTGCGGCGCCAGTTGCCGCTATTGGAACGCGCTATTTTGGACAGCGCATCCGCGAGTTGTCTCGCACAGTGCAGGATCGGTTGGGCGATACGACTGCTATTGCCGAAGAAGCCCTGTCGGCTGTGCGGGTTGTCAAGGCGTTTGCACGCGAAGTTTTTGAGGTGAATCGGTTTGGCAAGGCAAACGAAGATTTGTTTCGTACGTCGCGCTATCGCGTGATTATGGAAGCGGTTTTTTCGGCTTGTATCGCATTTCTTTTTATGCTGGCATTGGTGGTGATTTTCTGGTACGGGGGTACGGAGGTACTGGCCGGGCGCTTGTCGGCGGGCGATTTGGTGGCGTTTATTTTTTACGCGATGAATATTTCCCGGTCTGTGATGGGGATTTCGCGTCTTTATGCGTCCTTAAATTCTGCGGTGGGCGCGTCAGAACACATTTTTGAGTTGCTCGATACGCGACCTGAAATTGCCGATGGCGCGGGTGCATTTCCGCTTGCAGATGTTCGCGGTGCTGTGGCTTTTGAAGATGTGTGGTTTGGATATCAATCCGACCGCCCTGTGCTCAAAGGGATTTCTTTTGAAATCCTGCCCGGGCAAACTATAGCACTTGTGGGGGCGAGTGGCGCGGGCAAGACAACGCTGATGAATTTGATTCCGAGATTTTACGATGCGACCTCTGGGGCTGTGCGCGTGGATGGCGTGGATGTGCGCGATGTGCAGATTGTATCGCTGCGCGAACAGATCGCGCTTGTCTCACAGGATGTGGATTTGTTTGGTACTTCCATTGGTGAAAATATTCGATACGGGCGATTGGATGCGACGGATGACGAGGTCGAGCAGGCAGCCCGAGATGCGAATGCCCACGATTTTATTGTGGAGTTGCCAGAGGGGTACGGCGCGCTGGTTGGGGAAAAGGGTGTAAAATTGAGTGGGGGACAGCGGCAGAGGGTTGCGATTGCGCGTGCTCTGTTGAGAGATGCGTGCATTTTGTTGCTGGATGAAGCCACTTCATCCCTGGATTCGGCTTCAGAATCGCAGGTGCAGCAGGCATTAGAACGGTTGATGGCGGGGCGCACGACGTTTATTATTGCGCATCGGTTGTCAACAGTACAACATGCGGATTGCATTCTGGTGCTGGATCGTGGTGAGATTGTGCAGTGCGGGACGCATGGGGCGTTATTTGCCGAGAGAGGGCTTTATCGGGAGTTATGCGATTTGCAATTTCGAAATATGGAAATTGGTAAAGATAAGGTTAGCTGATTGTTGTATTTCCCCTCTGGATCTGGTCTATCTGATGGTGCAGACCTTGTACGGCCGGGTAAATTTTCTTGTGTACGCGGTTGTAAATTGTGTTGTAATACGCGACCTGATCGGGTATGGGGTGAATGGTCTGCATAGGGATGTCGAGGGTATGCAGGGCATTGGCGACGTCTGTGTAAACACCTGTGCCCAATCCCGCGAGCACTGCCGCGCCCAGAGCCGTTGCTTCATCCATTTTGGCGAGGGCTATGGGTTGATTGAGAACGGTGGCTTTGATTTGCATGAGGAGTTGATTGCGTATGCCACCGCCGATTGCGACAATATTTTTTGTTTCGGGCACGCCGGAATGGGATTTGGACGCCTCGATAATATGGCGCATTTCCAGAGATAATCCTTCGAGGATTGCGCGAAAGAGCGTGCCGCGGTTGGCATCGGGTGTCAGGCCAATAAATGTTCCGCGCGCTATGGCTTCTGCATGGGGTGGGTTGGTAAAGCGCAGTTGTGGGAGAAAGCCAACACCCAGGCTACCAGGGGGCGATTCGAGCGCCTCTGAAATTAAGGTGGTATAGTCTGCGCCTTCGCCAAATAAGCTGCGAAACCACTCGATGCTTGCACCGCTTGTGAACAATCCGCCGAGGAAGTAATATTGGTCGGGCACGACATGCGCGCCTATGGTGAAGTTTTGGCGGCCTATTTGCGGGTCTGTAAGCGGCTGGGAAATGGGCAGGCACAGGGCTTCTGCGGTGCCCAGAGAATTGAGTATTGTTCCCGGCTCTGTAACGCCAACAGCAAGTGCGCCGCAAATATGGTCGTGTCCACCAGCGCATATTCGCGTGTGCCGGGGCAGGCCGGTTTCGCGTGCGATGTGGGGAAGGATGGTGCCCAGGTCTGTTCCTGCATTGCAAAGTGGTGCGAAGAGATTTGGCGAAAGATGGACTTCACTGAGAAGGTCGTTTGCCCATTGTCGCCTGTGGAGGTCAAAGGCAAGGGTGCGAGAGGCGAGCGAATAGTCGGTTGCGGGGATGCCCGATAACCGGAAAGCAATATAATCGGCGGTGTTTAGCCATGTCGCGGTTCGCGCAAAGGCTTCGGGCTGATGTTCGCGTATCCAGAGGATTTTGCACAGGCCAGAAATAGGCTGCAAAGGAAGCCCTGTAAGCGAGAAGAGTTCGTCGCGGTCAAAGGTTTTTCGCAATTGTTCGCATTGCGGGCGGGTGCGCTGGTCAAACCATGCAATTGCATGGCCGGTTGGTTTTCCACGCTTGTCTATTGGGATGCCCGTTTCGCCAATGCTCGCGGTGGCTATGCCCGTGATGTTGGCGGGGTTGTCGATTTGTGCAATGGCCTTTTTTAAGATGCCGCACACGGTTTCCCAGAGTTCATCGGGTTTGTAATATGCCCATTCTAACTGTGGATGGTGTGTGGGTGTTTTGGCTTGTGCGCGGGCGATCTCGTGGCCCCGAGGATCGAAGATCAGGGCTTTGATGTTGGTGGTTCCAACATCGATGCCGATGAGTAAAGGGTCAGAGGGCGTTTTTGTGTTCATGGTTGGCTCTTTTTTCTGAATGATAGGATAGGTTCAAGTTATATTATATTGAAGTATTTCGGTTGTCAAAGACAAATAGATGTTTTACCAGGGAAGGAGTGGTGAGATGGATAAAATTGGATTTGTCGGTCTGGGGATTATGGGGAAACCTATGTGCCACAATTTGTTGAAGGCTGGTTTTGATGTGGTATTTTACGCGCGTCGAGACGATATTGTGGCCGAGATGGAGGGCGCGGGGGCGACTTTTGTGCCTTCGTCACAGGCGGTGGCCGAAGCCGCGGATATTATTATTACGATTGTGACGGCTGATCCCGAGGTGCGCGAGGTCATTTTGGGCGATCAAGGCGTTTTGGCCGGGGCATCTGAGGGCGATCTCATTGTGGATATGAGTACGATTTCGCCGTTGACAATTCAAGATGTGGCAGAGCAGGCATCGCAAAAAGGGGTTCGGGTGATGGATGCGCCGGTAAGTGGCGGCGATATTGGGGCGATTAATGGTACGCTGACTATTATTGCGGGCGGGGCAAAGGATGATTTTGATCGCTGTCAGGGGATTTTTGACGCGATGGGCAATAGTGAGAATATTTTTCATGTGGGTGATGTTGGCGTGGGGCAAACGGTTAAAATTGTCAATCAGTTGCTCGGCGGTATTACGATGGCGGCGATTGCAGAGGGGCTTACCCTCGGCGTTAAAGCGGGTGCTGATCCCGAGGTGATGCGGCAGGTGATTAGCGTGAGTTCGGGTAATTCGTCGGCTTTTCAGGCGCGTGTTGCAGATTTTTTGTTCAAGGACGATTACGCGCCGGGGTTTATGCTCGATTTGATGAAAAAGGATATCGGTATTGGCGTGGAGATGGGGCGCGCGATGGATGTGCCCGTGCCGTTGGGAGCCGTGGCCTATCAAATGTATGCTGCCGCCAGTAGTCTGGGCGCAGGATCACTCGATTTTTCAGCCGTGACCAAAACTATTGAGACCTTGTCCGGTATCAAGATCAGCGATGGGTGATTAAAGACTGGACAGGCTGCGCGGTCTGCATTATTTTTCTGCGCAGTTGATCAGGACTGCAATTTTTTGATATAAACCATTACAGGAGGGATAAATGGCAATTCAACAAGAAGATTATTTGGGTATTACGGATTATAAGGTCGTGGGGACGCGGCCAGTGCGGCACGATGGCGCGGATAAGGTGACGGGCAGGGCGATTTACGGTACGGATCTCAATTTGCCCGATATGTTGCATGCCAAGGTTTTGCGAAGCCCGCATGCACATGCTCGAATTAAGTCGATTGATACGAGCAAGGCCGAAGTGCTTGAAGGCGTGCGCGCGGTTGTTACGGGACAGGATTTGGCACTTAACGCCGAGGAACAGTTGGCTGATTTGGGCGAAGAAGTGGTGCGCGTTAAGGATATGTGTGCTGCGGTGCTGGCGCGTGAAAAGGTGCTCTATCAGGGGTATCCCGTGGCGGCGGTGGCGGCGACCAATGTCCATATTGCCGAAGAAGCGCTGGATTTGATTGAGGTCGAATACGAAGTGCTGCCCCATGTGCTGGATGTGCAGGAGGCGATGAAGGATGACGCGCCCCTGGTGCATGAAGACCAGAGAACCAGTTCGATGGGCGAGAAAAGCGATAATTTCAGCAATGTGGCGTCGCATTTTCGCACGGAATTGGGCGATATTGAGCAGGGTTTTGCCGAAGCCGATGTGATTGTCGAGCGCGAGTTTCGCACGGATATGGTGCATCAGGGTTATATCGAACCACAAAATGCCACGGTATTGTGGAATGCCGATGGGGTGGTGACGGTCTGGTGTAGCAATCAGGGCGCGTTTGGCGTGCGGGATCAGACTGCAAAAATTTTGGGTATTCCCGTATCGCAAATTAAGGTTGTACCCCTGGAGATTGGCGGGGGATTTGGCGGCAAGATCAAAGCGTATTTGGAACCGATTGCCGCGCTGTTGTCGAGAAAGACCGGGCATCCGGTGAAAATGATTATGAGCCGCACTGAGGTCTTGCAGGCGACTGGCCCGACGTCGGGTTCGTGGATCCGGGTGAAAATGGGCGCGACCAAAGATGGCAAGCTCGTCGCTGCCGAGAGTGTACTGGCCTATGAGTCGGGAGCTTTTTCCGGCAGTCCCGTGGGCGCGGGGGCGCGCAATATGCTGGCGCCTTATATTATTCCGCATGTTCTGGTGGATGGTTATGATGTGGTGAACAACAAGCCTTCCTCTTCGGCTTATCGCGCGCCGGGCACGACGAATGCGGCTTTTGCCGTTGAAACTGTGGTGGATGAGCTTGCCGAGAAATTGGGTCTCGATCCGCTGAAATTTCGGTTGAGCAATTCTGCAAAAGAAGGTACGCGCCGCGCAGATGGGCCTGTGAATAAGCGTATTGGGCACGAGGAATGCGTTCGCGCTGCGGCCTCTTCTGACCATTATCAGACGGCACTCAATGGGAAATATCGCGGTCGCGGCGTGGCGTCTGGTTTTTGGGGCAATGGGGGTGGTGTTTCGAGTGCGGCTGCGAGTGTGAATGCCGATGGCACGATCAATCTGGTGGAGGGATCAACAGATATCGGGGGCACGCGCACGTCGGTTGCGATGCAGATGGCCGAGGTGCTGGGTATTTCAGAGCAGCAGATTCGCCCGCAGGTGGGCGATACGGATTCGATTGGTTATACGGGTGTGACGGGTGGTTCGCGCACGACATTTGCGACGGGTTGGGCGGCCTATAAGTGCGCGCAGGATATCAAAGAGCAGATGATGGCGCGTGCGGCGATGCTGTGGGAGATTTCAGAGGATGATATCGAGTTCGATCAGGGCGTGTTCCAGTCGAAGTCCGATCCGTCGAAGTCGATTACGTTTAAGGATTTGGCGGCGCAGCTCGATTCAACAGGCGGGCCGGTGATGGGGCGTGCCACGGCAAAACCCACGGGTGTTGGGGGTGCTTATGCAGTGGCGATTGTGGATGTGGAAGTCGATCCCGATACGGGCAAGGTCGATATTTTGCGTGCGTCGCTTTTCCAGGATGCTGGGAAAGCGATTTATCCGCCTTATGTGGAGGGGCAGATGCAGGGCGGCGTGGCGCAGGCGATTGGTTGGGCGCTCAACGAAGAGTATGTGTACGATGAGCAGGGCATTTTGCGGAATAGCAGTTTTTTGGATTATCGGATGCCGACGTGTTTGGATTTGCCGATGATTGATGCGCATATTATCGAGGTTCCCAATCCGGGGCATCCTTATGGCGTGCGCGGTGTGGGAGAGGTGCCGATTGTGCCACCTACAGCAGCGGTTGCCAATGCGATTTACGATGCAATTGGCTTGCGTCTGACAGTGTTGCCGATGTCGCCTCCGCGCGTGTTGCGCGCCTGGTGGGATAAAAACGGTGGGAACGGCTCGGCCTGATCCGCCGATCTGAGGGCCAGAGAAATAGGAGTTTGACTATGCCTGAAGTGTGGATTCCTTCGCTGATGCGCAAATTGACCGGTGGCCAGGAGAAGGTGGTTGTTGGTGGCAATACGTTGCGCGAGGTGATCGAAAATCTGGATGCGCAATTTCCCGGTATTAAAGATCGGGTGGTGTACGAAGATTATCGGATTGCACCGGGATTGGCTGTTGCGATTGATGGCGTTGTCACCGAAGAGGGTTTGCGGACACAGATACCCCCCGATAGCGAGGTTCACTTCGTGACGTCGATTGCAGGTGGGTAAAGGCGATTATTGGACAAGGCGTATTGGATCCCGGTATGCTCGCCGCTTTGGCCCTCGCTTAGGATAGATAGAAAGGAAACCCGCAAGAGGTGCGTATTGCGTATTATGTCTGATACGGATGTTGAAATGAAATTGAGGTGTACGTGATGTGTGACTTCAAAATCTGATTAGTATAAGATCTGTTGAGCAAATGAAAATCCCCGCGATTGAGAAATCGCGGGGATTTTTTGTTATGCGGAAATGGATCAAGGTTTGGCAAGTGTCAAGACGATGGTGATAGCCGTGCCGATGTTGGCAAGCAAGACTGTGATCAACAAGCCCATAATCCATTTGAAATTGCTATTGATGCGGGTTTCAATTCCTGTCAAGCGATTGTCCATGCTGTTGAAACGATTGTCCTGGCGATTTTCAATGCCGTTCAAGCGATTGTCAATACTATTCAAGCGTTCATTGATTTGCGCTTGGATAGCTTCCAGGGTTGCAACACGGCTTTCGAATGTTGGCCTGTTCATAGTGGGGATCCTTAGTCCAAACTCGAAGTCAACCGCAGTTGAGAAATTATGACCGCTTAACTACAAAACCGCCGCACCATTTCCGAGAAGGTATCGACAGCCTGGTGGAGTTGTTCGATTTCGATCCATTCGTCAATGGTGTGTGCCTGTTGAATATTGCCGGGACCGAGTACGACGAGCTCCATGGTTTTGCCAAAGATCATGCCATCGGTGCCATAAGCTACGGTTTTGGGTTCGCTCCTGTTTGTGACGGAGAGGGCTTCTTGCACGATGCGAGATTCCACGGGGGTGTGGAGGGGGGCGAGGCCGTCGTATATATCGACGTGTACCCCGCGTTCTTCGGCCAGTGTTTTGATTATGCGGAGCAAGGGCGCGAAATCCTGTCCGGGCATGGGGCGCATGTTGAGGGTTGCCCCGCTTTCTGGCGTGGTGATGTTCGATGCTTGTTCACCCCCGTGTATGACGGTGTTGAGGGTGGCGTGTGGGGGTGTGAAGGCGTTGTTGAGATATTTCTCATTGGTTTTAAGTTCGCGGTCTATGGCGAGCATGTCGTTGAGGAAGGGGACGAGTTTGTGATTGGCGTTGATGCCTGTTCCCATGCTGCTGTGCGTGGCTTTTCCCGTGGCTGTGACGCTGATTTTGATCGAGCCTTTGTGGGCGTGTACCACGTCGAGCAGGGTCGGTTCGCCAATAATGCCGTATTGCACGTTGGATTCTTTTAATACCTCGGATTTTTGGGCGACAACATCGGCGCCTCCGCAGTTGATTTCTTCATCTCCTGTGACGACCACGTAGATGGGATGCTTGAGTTCGTCAATTGAGAAACGGCTTGCCGTGGCGATCATGCACGCGACCGAACCTTTCATGTCGGCTACGCCGCGTCCGTAGATTCGGGATCCCTTTTCGACGACTTCAAAAGGGTCCCACGCCCAACCTTCGGCAGGTACGACGTCATTGTGTCCCATCAGAGCGAGTCCCCCGGTGCCATTTCCTTTTTTTCCGACGAGGTTCAGTTTGGGTACGCCGTTGGGGTCTGTGTAGGGGATGCGTTCAACGGTCAGGCCAGCGTCGTGCATTCTTTTTGCCATGGCGTTTGAGCAATCGACATTGCTCAAATAGCTGGTCGAGTTGAAGGATACAAATTCGCGCGTGAGCTGTACAGGATCCATAAGGTCCCTTCTCGGATTTGATTAATGAACAAAATAGCGGATAGAACAATATAAGTTGGTGCGGAGAACGGGGCAATAAATTCTCCACTGGCTATGACTCTACGGTTGCCAATTTTTTTTAGTAGGCGTAGATTATACCGATCTTAATTCGGCCTATTGCAGTGCGGAAATCAAACTATCAGGAGTAGTTCTATGGCTTTTCCAACACATGGTGTGACACACAGACCAACCGTTACGGGCACGCGCGGTATGGTTGCGTGCGCGCATCCGCAGGCTGCGCTATCTGGCGCGCGGATGTTGCTTGAAGGAGGCAATGCGTTTGATGCTGCGGTTGCGGTTGCTGCCGCGCTCAATGTTGTGGAGCCTTATATGTCTGGCATTGCGGGGGTGGGCTATGCGATTGTGTATGATGCAAAAAACGACCACAGGCGCGTCCTGGATTATTGTGGGCGAACGCCGTACCAAGCGCGTGCCGAGTTGTTTGATAGTCCGGCGGATAAAGATGCCGGGCCGCGTTCATGTCTGACGCCGGGTGCTTGTGGTGGTTGGTTGGAATTGTTGGAACGCTATGGCACGATGACACCAGCACAAGTATTTGCGCCTGCGATTGATCTGGCGGAGAACGGGTACGCTGTGACGGTGAAAAATAGTCAATCGATGAGTAGTGGCGGGTGGATGAACGATAGGGGCGTACGCGTTATTCTGTCGCGTGGGCGCGGACCTCTGCCGGGTGAAATTCTAATTCAAAAGGATTTGGCGCGGACGTTTCGGCGGGTCGCGGAAGGGGGGGCGGAGGTTTTTTATCGGGGAGATCTCGCGCGCGAAATGGCGGGATATGTTCAGGGGGAAGGGGGCTGGTTATCCGCGCGCGATTTGGCGGATTTTGAACCCGAATGGGTCGATCCGATAGCGACGACTTATCGCGGCTATGAGGTATTTTGTCCGCCGCCACCGAGCGCGGGATTTCAGATTCTCGAGACACTCAATATGCTGGAAGGATACGATCTGGTGGAGATGGAACACCACTCTGAGCAGGCATTACATCTGTTCATCGAAGCCGTGAAGTTGGGCAATGCGGATCGGATAGAATACGCGGCAGTCCCGCAGGCTCCGGTTGAAGGATTGCTGGCTAAGGGCTATGCGGCTGAGCGCCGAAAGCAGATTGGAAATCGCGCGGGTGTACATCGGGGCGAGTGGTATCCGGCGACGAAATTGCCGGGTGAGATTGAACCGGGCGATCCAATGGCATGGCTCAATGAATGCACGACACATTTCGATGTGGTCGATGCCGATGGTAATGCTGTGGCTATAACTCAGAGTTTGGGGTCGGGTTTTGGGTCGGGGGTGATGATGGGCGATACGGGCATGTTTTTGAATAATTTTATTCGATGGGGCGACCTGGTGCCCGATAGCCCAAATTGTATTGCACCCCACAAAAAAGTGGATATGTGCCTGTCGCCGATGCTGGTATTTCGAGATGGCGCGCTTTTTTCTGCGCTGGGTACGCCGGGAAGCTGGGGGATTCAACAAACATCGGTGCAATTTTTGACCAATGTGCTGGATTACGGCATGAATATACAGGCGGCGATTGAAGCACCCCGGTTCCGCATTGAAACTGCGGGTACACAGGTGTCCATTGAAAGGCGAATGTCGAAGTCTGTTCGGCGCGCACTGAAAGCGCGTGGACACGATGTGAAGGTATTGCCCGATTATTCCCCTGTTTGTGGAGGCGCACAGGGTATTGTGGTGGATGCAGAATCCGGCGCGCTGATGGGCGGCGCAGATCCGAGGCGCGATGGGTATGCGATAGGGGTTTAGCATGCAAAATTCACGGGGAGAATAAATTGGCAAATTCTTTTGAGCTTGAGGTTGAGCAGATTACGTATGGTCCCAAACATCATTTTTTTGGGTATATCGGTCAATCGCAGACCATTCCCTGGAATCAGAGCGGTCGTTATATTGTCGCGTTGCGGAATGATTTTCAGGATCATATGCCCGGACCTGGCGAGGCGGCAGATGTGATTTTGATCGATACTGAGAATGACCATGCGATCCAGGTGGTTGACCAGTCGCAGGGGTGGAATCCGCAGCAGGGCACGATGTTTTATTGGAATCCCGAATCGCCAGAGACGCAGTTTTTCTTCAATGATCGCGATCCGGAGACGCAGAAAGTTTTCACGGTTCTGTTCGATATTTCTAAAGGGAAAAGAATCCGCGAGTATCGCTATGAAGATACGTCGTTTGGCAACAGCGGCGTGGCGCAAAATGGCGGCTATTTTCTGGGATTAAATTACGCACGCATGGCGCGTCTGCGGTTGGTGACGGGGTATCTCGGCGCGGCGGACTGGACCGAAGGGGTTGTACATCCCGAGGACGATGGGATTTTTAAGGTTGATGTGAATACGGGAGAAAAAGAGCTGATTGTATCTTTTGCCCAATTGGGAGACGCGCTGCGAGACTACCACCCGGGAGTTGAGAACAAAGCGATGTTTATCAACCATACGCTGTGGAACCGGGATGATGATCGAATTTATTTTTATGCTCGGGGCAATTTCGGCGGGCGCGGGAATCAGCTCAATGTGCCTTTTACTGTTAATTCCGATGGGAGTGATTTGACTATCCAGAAGGTCTTTATTGGCGGTCATCCCGAGTGGTTAGAAGGGTATGAGATTCTCGGTCACAATGCCGATGATCTGGTGGTGTACGATACCGATGAGCAGCGAGTTGTGAGGACCCTGGGCGATCAGTCTGTTTTTCCAGAGCCAGGTGGAGATAATGCGTTTTCACCAGATGGGAAGTGGATTATCAATGGTTCGGGACCAAAGCGCGGAACGGTGTATGTGATGTATCGCATGGCTGACGGGGCATGGGCGCGAACTCGGCGATACGATCAGGGCGAGTGGATATCGGGAGATTTGAGGAGCGATCCCGCGCCCTGCTGGAATCGCACGAGTGATCAGGTGCTTTTCCCATCGATTTCCAAAGATGGGACGCGCCAGTTATTTGTGATTACACGGCAATAAGGAAGGTGTTATGAGAGAGAGAGATACGCGCTGTTTTGCGGGGTTGGATATCGGTGGGACGAGTGTGAAATCCATTCTGGTCGATGCTTCTGGCAATTTATTGGGCGATATGGTGGAGGTGGCGAGCCGCGTCAAGGATGGGTATGAGGCCACGTTTGAACAGCTTGAGGAAGCGCTGTTGTTATTGACGGATCGCGCTGGGAAAAAGCAATCGGATATCGCGGGTATTGGACTGGATGTGCCCGCGCCGAGCAGCAGCGGTGTGATCTGGGTGCAGGCCAATCTGGGCGCGGATTGGGTGGGGACGAATATTCGCGGCAAGTTTTCTGCGCGCGCGGGTGTGCCCGTGTATATAACAAATGACGGCAATGCGGCGGCGGCGGGTGAATACGCTGCGCGGTCAGATTGTGATGCGGGCCTTTTGCTCATCGCGCCGGGAACGGGTCTGGGCGGTGGATTGGTTTTGCCGGGTGGGCAGATTTACGAGGGATCAAATGGTCTCGCGCTGGAAGTGGGGCATGCTCCGGTTCCATTTCGAGAGGCAGATGGAGAGTTACCAGATTGTTCGTGTGGGCTGACGGGGTGTGCGGAGGCCTGGGTGTCGCTTATGGCACTGCGACGCAGGCTTGGGATTGAATTGGCGCAGGATAAATGGAGAGATCACGCGCTGAATGCTTCTGATGCGTCGATTGAGGAAAAGGCGTATCAACTCCGCGATTACGCGGAAAATGACGATCCGCTCGCGGTGTCGCTTTTTAAGGAGCAGGCATTTATTCTGGGTTATGCGATAGCGAATTGGGTGCGGTTATTTGATCCGGGGCTTGTGGTGATCGGTGGGGGGCTTTCAGAAGCGTCTTTTCGCGATCGGTATATGGCGTGGGTGATTGAGGGATTTGAGGATGGGTCGTGGCCGATCTATCTCAAAAATCCCTTTGATTCTCAGGCTGTTTCAACGCGATTTGAATGGGCGCGCGGCGGCGATTCTGCCGCTGCACTGGGTATGGCTTTTGTCGCGAGTGAGGTGTTTGGATAGGTGATCGCGAGATCGCGCGGAGCTGTAATCTATGACCAAGATGCAAGAGGCGAGGGACTAATTGGCTCTCTCGCCTCTTGCTTTTTTTTGCTCAAAAGAAGAATTTGAGGCCCGCATAGATCCGGTCCATGTCGGTGGTGCGGTTGTCGGTGAAGATAAAGTCGTGTTTGTAGTCGAGTCCGATACGCACCCTTTTGTGGAGGACGATGTCTATGCCAGCACCGGGCGCCAAACCAAAGTTGCGGCTGCCTTCATTGGGCGCGTATAGCCCGGCGTTGAGTGAGACGTGGTACACAAAGGGGTCAAAGGTGTAGGCGAAACGCGAGCCAAGGCTGATGATGGACATGTCGCGGTCGGAAAGATAATTATAGCCCGCTTGAATGCCGAGCCACTGGTCCATTTCGACGCCGAGTTCAGCCCCGTAGAGAAAACCCGTGCGCGTTTTGTTGACGTCCGTCAAGTTGAAAAAGCCAGAGCCAAAGGCGGTGTTGAGATAGACGCGATGACTCGGGCTACCAAAAGGGTATCCCCCTTTGCCAAATTCGCTTTCTTCCGCCCCATCGGTGCGGCCAGTTTGCGCGTTGGCACTACTTCCCAAAAGCAGGGCGATTGCGAGTGTGAATAACAGGTGTTTCATGGTTTTGCTCCTTTCTTGATCAGGATTTTAGGATGAAAGGATGTGCAGGATACCCAACCTACCAATCCCAGGCCTCCAGCGCAATTACAATCCAATGCTGCGCTTTTTGTAGGCTTTGCGGATTTCTTTTTCGTCTGTCCATATAATTTCTGATGTGAGCAGGTCCGTCAGTTGGAAGGTGGCTTTGTAGTAGATGAGTTTGTCTTTGCCCACTTCCTGCACATTTGCGCTGAGTGTCCCCGTGAGGATCAGGTCTGAGCCGGTCTGTTTGCCAGGTGCTTTGGCCTGTGTGGGGTCAACGTAGCCCGATTGTTGATAGTCGTATTCTATGGCGATGGCTTTGCGGTTGGTGACATCGACAAAGCGCACTTTGCCGCTCTGGATCAATGCGGTTTTGATTTTGTCAGAGAGGGCTACCATGTCGATGTGTTCGGTGGTGCGATTGCGCATTTTGCCGAGCATGATGGCGGGTTCGGGTCTGTTCAACGGTGCTTCGATGATTGAATTTACGACTTTTTTGGCGATGAGTTGCATGTCGTTTTCGTTAAAGCGATCGTCGAGCAGGGCAATGGTTTTGGGATCTTCATACGTCCCTTTTGTAAAGGCTCTGGGGCCAACACATCCGGTTGTGAGACCGATCAGGGCGATTGCTGTCCAGGTGAGGAATTTCATGGTCTATCTCCTTGTTGAGAGGTGAAAGGCGTGTTTTACCGCCACTCGCATTCCATTCGCGTGTCAATCATGTGCCATTTGTCTGGTAGCACGACATCTTGTTTGTAGCGAATATAGGCGCGGCAGTCTTGAATGGGTGAACTGACTGGATAATCCATTTGATATGTTTGAACCCGCGAGAGGTCTATCTCTGGTATTTCGTCAATTTGATGGATTCCCGGGCGTGAGGATGTGAAAACCCGAACGGTTTTGCTGCCGTGTGTTTTGAGTGGGATTGTTCCCGAGAAGATGACGCGCCGAATTTTTCGCGGGAGTAATGGGTCTGTGGCATCGATCAGGGTGTCTCTTTTCCACTGTCCGGCGAGTACTGTGTTTAAGTCGGCAGTGAAGACGCGCTGGATCTCGCCATCGGGAATGATGACGTAGAGAAAGCGATGGCGCGCCGTTTGAGAACTGCCGTCAAAGGTCAGGTAAATGGTGAGGTTGAGTGACTGGTTGGGTGCGAGCGCGTGTTTGGAGATGGCCTGTATGACGACGGACGCAAGACCGGCTTTTTTGAGCGCGATCAGCCCTTCGGCAGATGCATCGCCCGCATATCGTCGCTCAGAAATCATCTGTGCGATTAGATCGGGTTTAAAGTCGCTTTGTACCAATTGCAACAGGTCCTCACGGGTGAAGGGAAGTTGATCTGTGCGTTCATAAACCGAGGGCAGTTCCCCGCCGTCCCATTCGACGAGGTTGACGACGATGCCTCGGGTAGGCGGCAGGTCTGATTTCGCTGCGTTTGCCGTTGAAACCAACAGGCTGAGAACGATGATGAACAGAAGGCTTCGGTGTGAAAATTTCATTGTGTTCCTCCTTGTGGATTGAGATGATTGCGTATCATTGATAGACCCTGTGATTCAAGAACGTGCGTTGACCGGGTTTGATTTCGATATTGGTAAATGTTTCGGTTTCGATAATATATCCGTTGGTGTCGAGTGCTTCGAGTGTGATGGTGTGGGTGCCGGGTGGCAGTTCGAGGCGGCCGATTTGAATATTGTGGGGCAATGAGACCCAACTGCGCGTGTCGGCGATTTCGGTTGAGATGTTGAACAGGTTGACGAAAAAACCGAGGACTTCATTTTCATCTTTGGCCTTGAGGTGGGCCAGATATTTTGCAAATCCTCGCGCAATTGTTCTAATCATAATTTTGGGATAGTGATTCTGGAGCGATGTTTTTGCAATCGCGGCATAATTTTGGGCGATCTGCGTTTGAACGGTGCGGTCTCCTGCGCGGATGAAAATGCGCTTTGTGCGCGGGGTAATGGCTTCGTATTTGGGAAGGGTGATGCGCAACCAATAATCGACATCGCGAATGGGATATACGCGGTGACGGCGGCGTGAGATTTTGGTGGCTACGGAAGATATTTTGTCGTCCTTGCCGCGTTTGATGTCCTCTTCGTAAATGGGCAGATCAATTTCCTCTTGCACTTTGCGGGGGATAAAACCGATTTCAGAAAAGATCACGAGTTCGCCATTGCCCACAGGCGGTACAAAGGGCGGGATGGCGAGCGAAGCAAAACGCATGTCGGGTCCTTCGCCATTGAGCATGCTATTTACCTGTTCGAGATCTTCAGCGACGGTTTGAGGTGGGGCGGTGTGGAACTTTTTTTCGTAGTGTGAATAGGCGTCTTGTGCGTGCTGATAGGAGACGCGGGCGTCGTTGAGTTCGCCGGTGGCTTCGTAAAATAGGCCGGTGATGTAGTGAATGAAGGCGTCGTTTTTGTAACTCGTCTGTCCATTGTGGATGGCGTATTGGTCGAGTTTCAAATTGGCTTTGCGGCATTCGACAAGGGCGTCTTCTGGGAGGTCCAGGTACCAGTAATTCAGTGCGCGATAGTAGTGAACGGCAACCATTTCAAAGCTGTCGCCGCGGTAGTTGCGTATGGCGTCGTTGGTCACAAATGCGGCGGCTTCTCGGGAAACAGAGCGGGTATAGAGTCGATCTGACAGTCTCTCGGCTTCGGCAAAATAGCGGTTGGACGTTTCGTAGTGGCCTTGATAGTGGGTGAGGAGGCCGTTTTCGAGGAGATAGAGCAATTGGTTGCCTCTTTTTCTCGACTTTTTGATTTTCGCACGGGCGTCTTCGTAATTTCGCGCACGCAGGCTTGTGCGAAAGTCGCCTGAAAAGTGAGAATAGGTGGTGCAGCCGTGTAGCGAGACCGCTATCAGAAGCACTATGTAGTAAATTGGTTTCACCGCGCATTTCTCCGTTGAGGTTTTTGCGTGCGGTAAAAGTATTCTGCAAATGGCGTGCCAATTGGAGTGGATTATTTTAAGTTATTGAATTACAATGGGATATAAAATAGGAGGGGAAACGGGATATGTGACGCGATGGCACAGGTGTGAATTTTTGCAACAGTTTGAGAGGCGGTGAGACGTGAAACGTAGGAATAGAGAAACGATGTACAACTGACCGCAGACCGCTTATGTGGGCTTTTGTGCAATGAGCAGAAAATTCCACGCTTCGCTCTCCACGCGGTGCAAGCGATCCAAAAGTAGGGCACTGAGTTGGATGACAAAAAATCCAATGCGCACAAAGGGGATTAGAGGACCGCGTTCAAAATGCGCCAGATAATAACAGAATCGCGTCCCGGCTGTGACCCAAAATCCCGCAAGTGCGCGCGTTGTATGGACGGTCAGCCCCGATTTTTCAGCGAGATGGCGCAAGCCATAAGGCGTAAAGCGAAAATAATCGTGGGGGACTTCGTGCAAGCCCCAAATATGGGGTGCGGTGAGAATTAAATAGCCACCCGGTCGCAATACGCGCGCCATTTCGTCAATCGCTAATTGGGGCTGCGGCACATGTTCTAAGACCTGATTGCACAACACGGTATCGCAGGTCCCATCGCGAAAGGGGAGTGCCAGCACATCGCCCCATACGTCGGCGCGTTTATATCGCGTACGCCCTTTTTCCATGCCGATGTATTGCTGCACCCGCGCCTGAAAAATGCCAGCATAGGGTTTGTTGCCACATCCCGCATCCAGCAATTTTCCATTTACCATCTCCTTTACTTCGTCCATTGTCTGGCGCATCGCGCGGTGTATCAACCAGTTTTTGCCAAATAGGCCAACCGGGCGTCCATCGCATCCATCGCCTTCCATATCCATACGCGACAATACCTTCCACGCACCGATTGCAAGGCATGCAACGCCCACCAAACTAATCCAATACCCCAACGCGAACAAAAGGGCCAGACCACCTAAAACCACGCTTGTCAGCCACATCAGAGCGACTGATGAACGCACTGGTAGCCCCCATTGCACCAACCGCTGTGCAACGTGATCTCGGCTGGTTCGGACAATGGATCGGCCTTTAGCAAATCGGATTGCGCTGATAAACACTGCTTCAAAGATGGGTAGGCCCAGGGCGATCAAAGGTCCGATGACGCCCATGAGGCCACCAATATGGTTTGAGACAACAATAGCCATACTACTTAGTAAAAAACCAATTAATAGGCTTCCGGTGTCGCCCATCAGGATGCGGGCGGGATGAAAATTGTGTAGCAAATACCCCATGAGTACGCCCGCTGTAACGAGTGCCCAATCGCCTGCGCTTATCAGCCACAAACTCAGCGAAGCAATGCTTCCACTGCCCGCCGAAAGACCATCTTCCATGTCCAGAACATTGAACGCATGGCACATCCAGACCATCCACAACGCGGTCAGTGGGCCATCTATCCAGATAATATTTGTGAGATGAATACGCGGGCCGAGGTAGGCGGCAATGCCCGCAACCGCGAGGGTCAACGCAAATTTGTGCAGCGGCGCAAAAGGCTTTCTGTCGTCTAAAATGCCGATAAATGCCATCCCCACAGCACCGATAACGAGGCCTAAAGGGAGCGATTGAGGCAAAAACCAAAAGCCACAAAAAAGAGCGGCCAGCAAAGCTGTACCGCCCAGAGTTGAAACAGGCGCGTCGGGCGCATCAGAACGGCGTGCTATCAGACGCGCAACCGCTGTGAATAAAGTCGCTAAAACCGCGGTAATACCAAATAAGATAACAGGCGTCAAAATATACCTTAGGGTTGAAAGTCGCGCACGGCTGCGATAACTTGACCAATTTCGCTATCGGTCATGCTTGGAAACAGGGGGAGCGTTACCAAATCGCGCCATACGGCATCGGTGATGGGCAAGTTTGTGCGATAGGGTTTGTACACCTCAAATAAATGGCAGGGTTTGTAATGTACGCCCGCGTCAATATTGTGCTGTCCCAGATAATCGATCAATTTATCGCGCTGGCTCACGCGCGCCACATAAGCGTGCATAGCACTGCGAACATGGGGTTTTTCTACGGGTGTTTGCAACCAGCCGAGGGCGGCAAATGAGCGTCCGTATTCCAAAAAAATCTCTCGGCGTTGTGCATTGGCGGATTCCAATTTGCCCAATTGCACCAGCCCAATCGCCGCATTGAGATCGTTCATATAGCATTTGTAACCGAGTTCGCCCACTTCGTATTCCCATCGGCGCTCTGCGCCATTTTTCCGGAACCGATCATAAGTGCCGCGGGAGATGCCCATCCAGCGCAATTTTCGCGCTCGCTCGGCGAGGTCTGAATTGTTGGTGGTCAGCATCCCACCGTCACAGGTTGACAAATTTTTGCGCGCGTCAAAACTAAAACACGTCACTGTGCCCACACCGCCGATCATCCGATCTTTGTAACGCGCGCCGCTGGCATGGGCAGCGTCTTCTACAACTGGAATCCCGTGCTGGTTTGCAATGGATAAAATCTCATCCATGTCGCAGGGGTGTCCGGCAAAATGCACGACCATAATCGCTCGGGTGCGCGGTGTGATGTTGGCGGCTATCGCTTTTGGATCGATATTGAGTGTTTCGGGATCTATGTCGCAAAACACCGGCGTGGCTCCATTTTGCAAAATTGCGTGATTGGTCGATACAAAGGTCAGCGGTGTGGTAATGACTTCGCCTCCCTCTACATCCAGTATTTTTAAAGCCAACAGAAGTGCCGCAGAGCACGAGTTGAGAGATACTGCGTGTTTTACCCCCACATAACGGGCAAATCGCGCTTCGAATTCTTCGACCTTTTCCCCAGGCCCAACCCAACCGGACATCAACACCTCGCGCACAGCTTCGACTTCTGTATTGTCAAACCAGGGACGAAAAATGGGAATCATGGACCTTCCTCCACAGCACCGTGAGTTAAAATAAACCAGTAAGCCCGCAAACGCGCTCGCGCTTCTGTGCGACGACTGTGGGCGAGTAAAAACACACTTCCCCAGAGCAATGCGCGCAATGTCATTTCTATAGGACGCAGGAGCCCGAGCAAGCGCGCGGCCCATTGCCCCAGGTGTTTGGCAATAAAATAGGCATAAGACGCTTCGCTGACCACGAGCATCCGCGTCAATGCCTGTTTGGAACTTTCGCCCCCAATGTGTATGCCTTCGGCGTCGGGCAAATATATGACCTCCCAACCCGCTCGGTTGATGCACAGGCCGAGATCTACATCTTCGTAATACATAAAAATGGCCTCGTCCAAGCCGTTGACAGCATCCAGCACGCGGCGACGAACCGCGAAACACGCTCCGGTTACCCAGGCTACAGCTTCGGGTTTGGAGGGGCTTCGTCGCCGAAATTTAAGCAATGGAAATATTAGATGCAATAGGAATTTACGACAAATTTCATCTCTGAGTCTGGGTGCTTCACCGCACGAGGCAAGCACCTGTCCGTCCGCATCTTTAAGCTTCGGCCCCACCATGCCTACATTTGCATGTGTGTTCAAAAATTCGACCATCGTATTCACCGCATCTGGTCGCAACACGACATCGGGATTCAGGGCCACGACAATTGCGCTATGCGAGACAGCCACACCGCGATTCACGGCGCGTCCAAAACCCAGATTCTCGCCGGTTTGAATCACGCGCACGCGGTCACCATACGTTTCCAGAGCTTTTAGGCTGCTGTCCGACGATGCGTTATCGACCACGACCACATTGAGATCAATTCCTTGTTGATTGATCAATGCGGCAATGCATTGTGCCAGGTTTTCTCCAGCATTCCAGTTGACCACTATTGCTGTCACGCGCTCAGGCATCGTTTTTTTCCTCTGCTACCAGCCGCGCAATGAGTCCTAAAAATGTCGCATGGATAAAGATCAACCGATTGGCAAAGAGGGTTGCATCTGCCATACCATAGACGAGCAGTGCAGTATAGATGGCGATAAATGCCGCACAAAACAGACGCACGCGGGCATCGGAACTTTGCTGGAATAATCGATATGCACGCCACAGGGCAAAACCAAAAACCGATAAAAATGCCGCGACGCCGACCAGCCCCATTCGCATGCCAATTGTCAGATAAACATTGTCAACCGCGCCGACTGTTATTATTTCTGGCGGCGGAGGAAACGTCACCAGAGATGTCACGGTTTCGCCGTGTCCGCCGCCGAGCAAGGGGCGTTGACGAATTTTTTCCAGTGCTTTGCCATAAGATATCAACCGCCCCCCTACGGCTTCGACACTGCGCGTCACGCGATCCAGTGCTATGTCGCTAACGGCAGCGCGGGTTTGTTGCTGAAAAATATAACCCATTGTCAGTAGCAGCAGGGGAACCAATACCACGACAAAGAGACGCGATAAGCGTCGGGGCGGAGCCTGCTTATCCAGCATGGTCAATGCGGCCAGACTACCCAGTCCGACGAATAGCGAAATCCACATGCCCCGCCCCATTGTCAAAATCAGAGCCAACCCGATGGGCAATATCGCGCCCCAGGCCCATGCTCGTCTGTATGCCCGCGCTTCAAATATCAAAATGGCGGCGATAATGAGCATGCCCATCGGCAACACAATGCCTTCGAGCCGTGCGACTCGAACGAAACCGCCCGCAATGTCCGTATCCACCTGTAAAAGGAATTCAAACAAATACTCGATGCCAACAATTGCGGCGATGAAGAGAAATAAATGCAGGAATGTGGAGAACCTCCGCACATCAAAAAACCACGTTGCCACGAAAAACAGCGTGTAGTACAATGGATAGCGCACATCTCGCAACATTTGCGAGATCGACTGTCCGTAGATCAACCCCAATAAGCAGGAAAATACGACCAGCCCCAGCAATACGCACATCGGTTGATCCAAAAACGTATGCCGTCGCCAATTCCATCGGCCTTCCAACAAATAGTTGAGCCAGGCAATGCCCATTACCACGGCGAGAAGACCTTCATAGAATTTGAAGCCCAGAGGCAAGAGCAGATAGTCTTCGTAAAACCAGGAAGGCACAACCGCGGCGGCGAAACACAAATAGAGCACTGACAGCGTGAGAGAGCCAAAAAGCGCGATTGCCGACAACAAGCTCAGAACGAGAATCGCTGCAAGCGCGTCATTTACTAAAAACGGCAGTGCAATCAACAATACCTGCCCAAAACACACCAGAACCAGCAGGCGAGGTTTTGCAGGGTCAAAAAAGTTTGCTCGAAGTATCATACGATAAAACGGTTTCCAATAATGGGTTCTTTATTCAAAAATGGATCCACTGCCAAAACTGAACACAAGACACAAAGCTAATAGCCGTCAACAAAATCAGGAGGGTTTTGGCCATCAAAACGCGAGAAAAAAATACAAATCAATAGAAGTTCACATCTATAGTCGCTGTCCACTCATGCCCTGTTACCCTGCTTTGCTGTGTTATAATGCGATGGTGTTGATACTGCACCTGTAAAGTCCAATTTCTCACGGGTGTAAATTCCACGCGGCTACCTATTTTTTGGTATGTCTCTACATCGCCCGACATAAAGTCTCGCGTGGTTGGGTCCTCTAACCGACGCCCCAGTTGTGCATTGCCCCCCACATTGACAATTGTTCTATCTGGATTTACCGGGTTTTCTCCTTGTCGCTCTCTTTCAAAAGTTAAAGACGCATTCAGGCTCGGCGAAAAGCGGTGCGTTACTTGTGCAAAATAGCGGTCTGCATTTGGCCCGGTTGGATAGCCCAAAAGGGTGTCGTAGTGTTCATACGTATTGATGTCGTAATTGTGCGCGTACACATAAGGCTCCACGCGCACGTATTCGGCGCGTACATCGGTATCTCGCAAGCCCATGGGATCAACCCAGAACGCGCCCACTTGAAAGGCAAATTGATTGGAAAACGCATCGGGATCGAATTTGACCATATCGTCAAAAAACCACGCGCCATAAAGTGTCAGGCCCGCTCGGATACGAGCCGATATATCGGCACCAATTACCAGATTATCGCGATTTCCCAGGTGATTTTGCGTTCCGGCAAATACGGCCACCGGCAGAACGTAGAGTGGCTCAAATCCCCGGTCGCCATATACCACGGCTTCGTGCAACCCAATTCGCACCTTTGAAAACACAATCTCCAGGCGATGCGCGGCCAGTCGCTTTTGCCGCAAAAAAATACGCACATGCCCATTGTCAATCCACCGGCGCGTTGTGTCGATTAACCCCGGGCGGGCGCGCAGTGATGAAGCGATATGGGTATAGCGCAATCGCCCGTGTGATGCCTGCAACCGAAACAGGCCATAAGACGGCGCGTTGTTGGAGAGCAATAAATTGCCCGTGCGTCCAGGCCCCCAACTGAGGCTTCCTTTGCCCGCATCTATACGCATCCATGAATTTGCCCAGGCCAGTTGAAACGCGCTTTCCCGAAAATCTGCCTTTTTGCCTTTGAGTTGCACATCTTCAATGGGGTTGGCCAGCACATCTTCTCGGCGAAGGCGCGGTTGGTTGCTCCACTCGCGGGCCTCAAAGTGGCGTGCATAAAATCCCAATGTGTGGAAGCGCCCGCGCACAGAACCACCAATATAGGTCTGCGACGCGGTCTCGTTCACAAATCCATCACCCCTGCGTGCAATCACCTGTTGCCGCGCCAGCGGTTCGAGGGTGACCGACGCGGCGGAGTCGCGCCATGTCCACTGGGGTTCGCGTGCAAAGGCCGCGCGATTTTCCAATTCTGCGATATATCGGTTGATGAGTCCGCGCTCGGTTGCCGACATAGATTGATTGGACACGGCGGAAAGCATCCGCGCAATCTGCACCCGGGTCAAGGGTCGTGTATCGGGCACGGCGACCCAACCTCGTGCATCTATGCGATCCAATAGGGGATACACGGGGTGATGTAGTGAGATATCGGGCGAGGCATCTTCGCCGAGTACTGGACCGGCGATACAGAAAAACAGAAGGATGCGCGTGAATAACTTGGGCAACAAGTGTATATTTCTCATGATGGTTAGAGAGAATAAGACGATCTCTCTGAATTTGGTTCAAAGCGAGGTACTTGTCAAGCATCGCACTTTTTTCCAACTTGTTTAACCCTTGACTTTACAGCAGTCATGGGCTATTTTTCGCCTTTTGTGAACAGCACTTGATACCAAATTTTGACGATGCTTGCAATGCGAAAAAATGCTTCTGTGTGCGATGACTGCGGTCTTTGCACTTTCGGGCAAAGCTGTGGGGAAAGCGATGCAATTGACCGCATTGCGCGAGAAGTCGTGCGCCAGATACGCGGTGGAGACGGCGAAGAAATTCCCATTTCCGTAGGTGTATCTGCCCGGCATGCACATGTTGACGACGAAACTCTGCAGATCCTTTTTGGCGCAGGTCATATCTTAACGCCTTATCGCGAACTCTACCAACCGGGCGCATTTGCCGCCGAGGAAGTTATCTCTGTTGTTGGCCCCCGGTTGCGCGCGATTGAGCGCGTTCGGATTCTGGGTCCCAGCCGCAACTACAATCAGGTCGAACTCGCCCGAACTGATGCCATCTACATCGGCGTTGACCCACCTGTGAGGGATTCGGGAGACCTGAGAGATGCGCCACCTGTCACTTTCATCGGTCCCAAGGGCGCGGTCACAGTGAACGCGGCTATTCGCGCGGCGCGCCACATTCACCTGCGCCCGTCTGATGTAATGGGCTATGGCTTTCAAAGACGGGAATCTGTCAGGGTGCGCGTGGGAGGCGAAAAAGGCGTTATATATGACAATGTGCGCCTCAAAATTGACGAAAGTTATTTGCCCGAACTCCATTTGGATACCGACGATGCCAACGCGGCCGATCTCGTCTGTGGAGATATGGCATTTATGATAAAATGAGAAGGGGCTAGGGGCTTGTTCCCGCTAGTCTTCAACTTTATGACTGCACTCGGTATGATTGAAACACTCGGCGTTATTGGCACAACAGAAGCTGCCGATGCGATGGTTAAGACGGCTCTCGTCACGATTGAAAAGTACGAAAAAATCGGTGCGGGATATACCACGACACTGGTGCGCGGCGATGTAGGCGCAGTTCGTGCAGCTGTCGAAGCGGGAACAGAAGCTGCCGAGCGCGTTGGGGATCTCGTTGCCGCTCACGTTATCCCAAATCTCGATCCACAAGTAGATGCGGTTATTTTTAGTACACAATGATCATTTTTCAGGAGGAATTGCAACATGGGTGAAGCCCTCGGCATGATTGAAACCAAAGGTCTCGTAGCTATGATTGAGGCTGCAGATGCGATGGTCAAAGCCGCCAATGTCCAATTTGTCAATTGGGAACGCATTGGCGCGGGATATGTCACTGCCATGGTGCGCGGCGATGTGGCAGCCGTTAAAGCTGCAACTGAAGCTGGCGCTGCTGCCGCTGGCAAAATTGGAGAACTCGTTTCCGTACACGTCATCCCGCGACCGCATAGCAGCCTTGAAAATATTCTTCCTATCGGCCCTTCAGACGACTAAACTATGACCCTCGGCAAGGTGGTGGGAACGGTGGTTGCCACCCAAAAAGACAGCGGACTGGCGGGTTTTAAGCTCTTGGTTGTCCAAACGCTCGACTTGCCCACATTCGAACTGAAAGAAAGTTTTGTGGTTGCAGTGGATGCTGTTGGTGCAGGCGATGGGGAAGTTGTGCTTTGTTGCAGCGGCAGTTCCGCCCGCATGACAAGCGTGACCGAAAATCGCCCAGTCGATGCTGTGATTGTCGGTATTATTGACACGGCAGAAATCGAAGGCGAAGCGGTTTATAAGAAGTGAGAAATGAGGTTTCCCGTAGGGGCGACCCCCTGTGGTCGCTCGCCGAAGGCGGATGATCGTACCGTCTATAACAAGCCTTTCATCTGTGTCCATCCCTGTTTTCACAAGGACATGTCTGTGGTCGTTTTTTATGAACTTAGACGAAATCCAAATCCAATCGGTGGTTGAGCAGGTCGTGCGTCGCCTTGTGGCTGAACGCGAAACTCCTGCGGTTATTGCCCCGCCCGCTCGCTATGAAAACAAAGGCGACGATGGCCTATTTGACGATCTTGAAGAAGCTATTGCCGCGGCTTCAGAAGCCCAGCGTGCCCTCGAAGCTATGAGTCTGGATCAACGCCGCGATCTGATTGCTGCGATTCGCCGCGAATCTCTGGCGCATTCCAAGGGTATCGCGCAAAAAACTGTTGAAGAAACCGGTATGGGCAAGGTGCCGCACAAAATTCGCAAATTCGAGGTTGTTGCACAGCACACACCGGGTGTTGAAGATTTGCAGCCTACGGCGTGGACGGGCGACAATGGTTTGACGGTCGTTGAAATGGCGCCTTTTGGCGTGATTGCTGCTGTCACGCCATCTACACATCCGGTGCCCACGATGGTCAACAATGCGATTAGCTTTATCGCTGCGGGCAATAGCGCGATTTTTGCCCCCCATCCGAATGCGAAAAATGTTTCGGCTTTGGGCCTGCAAATGCTCAATCGTGCCATTACCGGTGCGGGAGGGCCGCCAAATCTGCTTGTTGCCGTGCGCGAACCCTCCATAGAAACGGCGCAGAGCCTTTTTGTGCATCCCAGCGTTGATCTCGTTCTCGTCACCGGTGGCGGTGGCGTTGTCAAGGCGGCCATGCAAGCACCCAAGCGGGTGATCGCTGCCGGGCCTGGCAATCCACCTGTGGTGGTGGATGAGACCGCCGATATCGAAAAGGCCGCCATCAGCATTATTGAAGGCGGTGGTTTTGACAATAATATTCTGTGTATTGGGGAAAAGGAAGTTTTTGCCGTTCAATCCGTAGCCGACGAACTGATGCGCCACCTGAAGGCAAATAATTGCGTGGAACTCGATCGATCGCAAATTGATGCGCTGACCAAAATCGCATTTCCCCGCGACGAAAAAGGCGATTGGATGCTCAATCGAGATCTCGTCGGTCGCAGCGCGCATGTGCTTGCTGCTCAAATTGGCCTCAATATTTCGCCCGATACAGAGCTTTTGATCGGCGAAGTTGAAAATGAGCACGATTTTGTGCAGCACGAGCAGATGATGCCGTTTGTTCCCATTGTTCGCACACCCGATGTACACAGGGCTATTGACTGGGCAATTCGCGCCGAACAGGGGTATCGCCACACGGCGGTCATGCACTCGAAAAATGTCGAGAATATGACGATTATGGCTCGCCAATGCAAGTGTACGATTTTTGTGAAAAACGGTGCATCATCTGCGGGCTTGGGCGCAGGTGGCGAGGGCTATACGTCTTTCTCGATTGCCACGCCTACTGGCGAGGGTTGCACGTCTGCCCGCACATTTACCCGACAGCGCCGCTGTGCCCTCATCGACTATTTCAGAATTGTATAAATCCCGCATCCCGCGAGGTAAAAATGTTCCTCGGTCGCGTCATTGGCAAAATTTGGGCGACGCGCAAAGATGCCTCGCTCAAAGGTTTTAGACTGCTTATTGTTGAACCGATTGATCACGAGCATAAAAAAGCAGGGGATGCTTTTGTCGCTGTTGATGTGGTCAATGCCAGCGATGGCGAGACCATCTATTGGGTCGGTTCACGAGAAGCTCCCAACGCCCTGCCCGATAAATACGGCCCGATTGACGCGGCCGTTGTCGGCATTGTCGATCAGGTCAATGCCTGATCATGAGGCGACCTACCCTCCGGCTCCCCTCACAGGAAGGGGAGAAAGCAGCTAAATCCCGAATTCCAAATTCTTATGTTCTTAGCCCGCGTACTCGGCAGCGTCACATCGACCATTAAACACAGCGATTACAACAGTGCCAAACTCATGGTCGTGCAGCCCATTACTCCCGATGGCAAAGATGACGGCGCATCGGCCCTCGCAGTTGACGCCGCAGGTGTTGGTCGCGGCGAGATCGTTCTCGTACTTCGTCAGGGTGTCGCAGCAGGTCTCGTTCTCAATGTAGAATTGCCTGCGGTACGTTCCGTTATCGTCGGTGTTGTTGACGATATTGATATCAAGAGGTGAAACTTAAAATGAATCTCCATCAGGCCAAACTCGATATTATTGAAGCCGGGCGTCGCGTGTACGATCGAGGCTTTGTCGCTTCCAACGATGGCAATATCTCTTGCCGAATTGAAGAAGATCGCATTCTCACTACGCCAACGGGTATGTCCAAGGGATTTCTCAAGCTCGAAGATCTCTGTATTACCGATATGGACGGCACGCTTGTGAGTGGGCAGAAGCGGCCTTCGTCGGAAATTGGCATGCATATTTTTCTTTATCGCGAGCGTCCCGATGTACGCGCTGTGGTACACGCGCATCCGCCAACGGCTACGGGTTTTGCAGTTGCCGGCGTTTCGCTCACTGCGTGTGTTTTGCCCGAGGTGATTATTACACTCGGTGCCATACCCATTGTGGAATACGGCACGCCGGGGGGACCAGAGATTTCTGAACCGATCAAGCAATACGTCAAGGACTACGATGCTTATTTGCTTGAAAATCACGGTGCGACTACTATCGGCACCGATGTGATGAATGCCTATTACAAAATGGAAACGCTGGAGCATTTTGCAAAAATACTTTTTGTGGCAAATCAACTCGGCGGTTATAACGAACTCAATGCAGAACAGGTGGGCAAACTGGTCGCAATTCGCAACCGTATGGGCCTTCGCGGCCCCGATCCGGCATGCGACATACCCGATGCACCTGCGACACAACCCACTACAAACGGTGGCATTCCCACGATTCGCACATTGAGCGCTGGCGGCACGCCCCCTGCCCAAACTTCCCATGATGATCTTATCGCGGAAATTACCCGCAGGGTTATGGAAGAGTTGGAGTAATGAAAGCTATTGATCGCTTTCTATCGCCTTGATTAAGACCTATGGAGGTCATAACTCATGTCTAAAAATTCCCCAACTAACATCATCTACATCCTCTCGGATGATCTCGGTTACGGCGATCTGGGGTGTTTTGGGCAGGAGTTTATTTATACGCCCAATATCGACCGCATTGCAGCAGAGGGCATTCGGTTTACAGATCACTATGCCGGGTCTTCGGTGTGTGCGCCTTCGCGGTGTGTGCTTATGACGGGTCTGCATACGGGGCATTGTTATGTGCGGGACAATCGCGCATTGCCCATTGAGGGCAATGCGCCCATCCCCGGCGACACGCAGACGGTCGCCAAATTGCTCAAAGAGGCCGGTTATGCTACTGCCTGCATTGGGAAGTGGGGATTGGGTTATCCGGGATCTGAAGGCGATCCCAACAATCAGGGGTTTGATCACTTCTTTGGGTACAATTGCCAGCGCGAAGCCCACACGTATTATCCGCAGCACCTCTGGCGAAACGATCAAAAAATCATGCTCTATGGCAAATCGTATTCACACGATCTGCTCACGGCTGAGGCTTTGCAATTTGTGCGCGATCAGCAATCCAATCCCTTTTTTCTTTATTTGGCCTATACTATTCCACACACCAGATTTGAAATTCCATCTCTCGATATTTACAAGGACAAGCCCTGGACGGAAGATCAGAAGACGCAGGCGGCTATGATTACGCGCATGGACCGCGATATTGGCACGCTTTTGGGCTTGCTCGACGAACTTGGCATTGCCGAAAATACGCTTGTTATCTTCACGAGCGATAACGGCCCCCACGGCAGTGGCAATACGCTTGAGCACTTCAACGCGGCTGGTGCCCTTCGTGAAAAAAAGGGGAGCCTCTACGAAGGAGGCATCCGCGTGCCCTTTGTCGCTCGGTGGTCGGGCACGATCCAACCCGGTACTACCAACGCGCATCCTTCGGGTTTTCAAGATATGTTGCCCACGTTCTGTGAATTGGCCGATGCGCCCATCTCCGAATCGGTTGATGGCATTTCTATGTTGCCTGCGCTCCTGAGCCGCGATACCCAACACGCTCACGAATTTCTCTACTGGGAGCGGCGTGGTGTCAGTGCTGTTCGCTTGGGCGATTGGAAAGCATATCTACCCGAGGGCCATACCAATCCCCAGGGCGTTGTTGAACTTTACGATTTGGCAATGGATATAGGCGAACAAAATGACCTCGCAGCCGAATATCCAGATATTGTTTCAGAAATTCGAACCATCGTTCGGGAATCGCATCGAGATACGCCCTGGGAAACCTGGAAATACGACGGGCCGATTCCCAATGAATATGGGATAGTCGTCCAGGGATGAGAGGAGGAAGAAACGTGAAGACAGGGAAGATTTGTATCGGCAATGTTGGAATTTCATAAATGCCCAATCGCAAAGCGACTATTGTCATATTTTGCAGTGCCCTGACGGTGTTTATCAGCATGGGCGTTCGCCAATCCTTTGGCCTTTTTTTGTCACCGATCAGTCGAGACCTCGGCATAGGACGCGAGGTCTTTAGCCTTGCCATCGCCTGGCAAAATCTCATTTTTGGCTTGCCCGTAGTGGGCATTGTGGCAGACCATTTTGGACCGCGATGGGTTGTTGCTGGTGGCGCGTTGCTCTATGCAGTTTGTTTTTTTTTGCTGTCTTCCATCAGTACGCCTTTTGATCTATACGCCGTACTCGGTGTGCTCATGGGCATTGCACTCAGCAGCATCTCCTATGTGGTGGTCCTCGGTGCGGTCGCTCAGGTTGTTGCACCGGAAAAACGCGCTTCGTCTTTTGGGCTTATTACTGCTGCGGGTTCTTTTGGAACCTTTGCAATTGTGCCCGGTGTTCAATGGCTTCTCTCTGGCGTAGGCTGGCAATCTTCGTTCGCATTCATCGCGCTGATCGCGGGCGCGATTGTTTTTTTCGCTATTGGGATTCCGCAGCGGGCGCAAAGTCTTCTCCCGAATACCACCGAATCCCATGACGGTGGCCCGCTTCAAGCACTTCTTCAAGCGCGCAGTCATTCGGGATACTGGTTGCTCAATGCGGGATTTTTTGTGTGTGGATTTCACGTCGCGTTTATCGCCACCCATCTGCCCGCATTTCTGACCGATCACGGTCTTTCAAAAATGATCGGTGCAACAGCGTTATCCCTAATTGGCCTTTTTAATATTTTTGGATCTTATCTTTCGGGGCAACTCGGTGACCGATATCGCAAAAAATATCTCTTGAGTTGGCTCTATTTGGGGCGCGCTCTTGTCATTAGTGGATTCCTCTTTATACCCGTCACAAATACGTCGGCCCTTGTGTTTGGCTGCATGATCGGATTCTTATGGCTTGCAACCGTTCCTTTAACCAGTGGTACTGTCGCGCAGATTTTTGGTTCGCGCTATCTCTCCACCCTGTATGGCATTGTCTTCTTTAGTCATCAGATCGGCAGTTTTTTAGGCGTGTGGCTGGCTGGGCGGATGTATGATGCGACGGGGTCTTACGATGTTATTTGGGTTGCCGCGATCCTCCTGAGCCTGGCTTCATCGCTCATTCATCTGCCCATTGCCGATAAACCCATGCAGAGGCTTGAAACAGTTAGACCATGAAAATCCTCATTGCAAACGCAGGCTCTACTTCGTTCAAATATCGCCTTTTTGACATGGCGGATGAAAGGGTGCTTGCCGAAGGTCGTCTCGAACGCATCGGCGATAGGTCTTCACCTGTTGCCCATCAGATTGGCGAATACGCTGTTGAAACCGAACAATTCTTGCCGGATTATCCATCTGCTGTACGCGATGTTATTGCGCGTCTCACAGACGCACGCACCGGCGTACTCTCCGACTTGTCTGATCTCGACGCCGTTGGGTTCAAAACTGTTCACATGCGCGGAAGAGCAGGTACATATCTTCTCACAGAAGACATTTTGCAGCGCATGGCGGACTACAACAGCCTCGCACCCGCTCACAACCCGCCCTATATCCAGGCAATTCGCATTTTCGCGCAGTGCGATCCCAACCTGCCCCTGATTGGTCTTTTTGAATCCGCTTTTCACGCCAACATACCCGATTATGCCTATATCTACAGCGTGCCCTACGAATGGTATGAAAAGTATGGGGTTCGCAAATACGGTTTCCACGGCGCGTCCCATCGCTATGTTTCGCAACGCACGGCGCAAATACTCAATCGCGAAGATCTCCGTCTGATATCCTGTCATCTCGGAGGGAGTGCCTCTCTGTGCGCGGTTCGCAATGGTCAATCCGTAGATACCTCGATGGGCTTTTCGCCTCAAACGGGCATTATCAATAGTACGCGCATTGGAACTATTGACCCGTTCATTATTCCATATATCATGGAACGCGAAAATCTATCGACAAGCGAAATCAGCCGCATCTTGTCGGAAGAAAGTGGTTTGCTCGGTATTTCGGGCATCAGTGGCGATGTGCGCGATCTCGAAGAAGCCGCTCAAAAGGGACACGCGCGCGCGCGCCTCGCTCTTGAGGCATTTTGTTATGGGATCAAAAGAGAAATCGGTGCTTGTTCCGCTGCACTGGGCGGTCTGGATGCGATTGCTTTTGCCGGGGGCATTGGCGAACGCGGGGCAAATGTGCGCCAGCGCGTCTGCACTGGCCTCGAATACTTGGGCGTTCATCTCAACGAGGCCGCAAATGCCAATCCTCCTGCAGACGGGATGATCTCGACATCTAACAGCGCGGTCGCTGTTCTGATTGTCCAAACCGACGAAGAGTGTATTGTCGCACGCGCAGTAGCCGAATACTTGAAGGAGCACGAATGAAAATCACCGATATTCGTACGATTCCGCTCTTTGGGGAAACGCCTATGACAGGCTGGACGGTCGAGCCTGGGCCGGATGAAAATATGCACACGCTGGTCGAAGTTCAGACGGATGAAGGCGTGACCGGTATTGGAAGTGTTTTTACCAGCAAAGCTTTAGTAGATGGTGCGATGGGACTGTTGCGGCCCAATCTCATTGGGGAGAACGCGCTGGAACCCGAACGCGTATCGGAAAAGCTGCACCAGATGACCTTCTGGCAAGGGCGTGGGGGCGCAGTTACGCATGCGATCAGCGGCATTGATATCGCACTCTGGGATATTTTCGGCAAAGCCGTTGGACAACCCGTTGGGCGCTTGCTCGGCGGGTATTACCGCGAGAAAATTAAACCTTACGGATCGGTTCTATTTGAAGATCCCGAAACATTTGCCATTACCTTGCAAAACGCGCTCGATCGCGGTTTCAGGGCACTCAAACTCGGCTGGGGTGCTTTTGGGCGCGTTGATCGCCACATGGATGAACGCCTCATCAAACTCGCCCGGGATACCTGTGGTCCCGATGTGGAACTCATGGTCGATGCGGGCGGCAGCGATGCCTTTTGGCCTCACAATTACAAATGGGCGATTGAAACCGCCCGCATGCTCGGCGATTACGATATCACCTGGTTTGAAGAAGCCCTCCCTCCCGACGATATTGAAGGCCATATCAGGTTGCGAGAATATTCACCTGTCCGCATTGCCGGTGGAGAAGTCTTCACTCGCCGCCAGAGTTTTATGCCGTGGATTGAGCGCGGTGCGTATGATATTATCCAACCCGATGTCACCAAGGTGGGGGGCATTTCTGAAGTGCGCCGTCTGATATGGTATGCGTATGACCACAATGTTCTGGTTGTCACACACGGCTGGAACACTGCCGTTGGCCTCTTGGCAGATCTCCATTTAGCCGCCGCACACCCTATTGCGCGCTGGGTCGAATATATTACGCCATCGCCTTATATCGAAGATATTGTCATCACGCCGTTTTCACTTGATGAAGACGGTTTACTCGTCATTCCCACCGGGCCGGGCCTCGGTATAGAACTCGATTGGGATGCGGTGCGCCATTACTCTGGTGAGAAATAGGGGATGGATTTATGCCCAAATTTTTATCACATCGAATATTGAAATACGGGTCTAATGCCCTTGCGGCAGTGTTGATTGCGCTGGGTATTCTGGCGGGGGTTAATTTTTTGACCACGCGGTATCACGCGCGCTTTGATCTGACGGCTCGCGGCCTTTATACACTGTCGTCCAAAACGATTTCTCTTTTGGAGAATTTGTCTGAAGATGTCAATGTTGTGGCGTTTTTCCGCGAAACACAACAGCGCGATTACGAGCATTTGCTCAAGCAGTACGCCTATCATTCCAGGCGTTTTGCGTACCGGTTTGTCGATCCCGATAGGGAGCCGATTGAGGCCAAGCGATATACCGTGACGCGGTATGGCGTTTCGGTGATCGAATACGGCAATCGGGAAGAGCGCATTCGGGAAACGTCTGAAAAAGCGCTGACCAATGGCATTGCGCGTTTGATGAGCGAAGAACGTCAGGTAGTCTATTTTGTAGGTGGACACGATGAGGCGCATCCCGATGATCAATCGGAGCAGGGATTTTCCGGGATCAAGCAGTTGCTCATAGAAGGCAACCACGATGTGCGCCCGTCCCTGGTGCTGGCGCAGATGCAGCGCGTGCCAAAAGATTGTGACGCACTGATTATCGCAGGACCAAAACGCCCGTTTTTGCCGGCAGAGATCGATATTGTAGCGACGTATCTCAATCAGGGCGGGGCGGCGTTCTTTTTGTTGGATCCCCTCATCGATACGGAGCTTGAGTCGCTGTTGCGAAAGTGGTCCATTGGCCTGCGAAATGATTTTGTAGTCGATAAAAGCCAGGTGCTGCCGGGCGCAGATTTTTCGGTTCCCGTGACGACGCATTATAGCAAACATCCCATTACGGATAAGCACTCGGGATTGCAGACGTTTTATCCGCTGACGCGCTCAATGGAACGCGTGGGATCTTTGCCGGGCGCTGATGTTTCTTCTCTGGTGCTGTCTTCGCCGAACAGTTGGAGCGAGACCAATTTGGACGCCGTTTCCGCTAAAGACAAAGAGGCGGTGGAATATACATCCGGGGCCGACCGTCCGGGGCCACTGTGGCTGGCGATGGTGGTGGAAGGCCCGGCCACTATTGCTGCAAAAGCTGGTGATGATCAGCGTGGCGTGCGGGCGCGGATTGTGGTATTTGGCGATTCGGATTTTGCGAGCAATCGCTTTGTGGAGGTGGCGGGCAATGGCGATTTGTTTATGAATGCAGCGAATTGGTTGCTCAGAGCGCGCGATAAAATTACGATTCGGCCGAAGAGCGCGCGCTTTCGCCCGTTGACATTAAACCCGGGCGATGAATTTTGGATTCGGTGGGTGTATTGGCTGGTGCTGCCGAGTGTTCCGATTATCGCGGGTGTGCTGGTCTGGTGGCGCAGGCGTTGAGAAAATGGAGAGAAGTGAGAGGGCTGGCTACTGACTACTGGTTATTGAGGAACAAATTGTGGGTATTAAAGTGACAGCGATTTTGGCGGTTTTGCTTTTGGGTCTGGTCGGGTTTGTCTTTTTATATGAACGCCCCCGAATGGCCGAGGAACAACGCGAGATTGAAGCGAAGAAGGCGTTTATTGAAGTTCAGCGGCATGGCGTTGCGCGGTTGACACTGACCAATGAATACGGGCACTTTGTCGCAAAAAAAAGGGGCAATGAGTGGATATTAATCGCACCGATAGAAGTGCCTGCCGATTGGATAGAATTTGAAGGTATGATCGAGATCGCGCAGATTGTTGAACGCGGTCGGGTTGTGGTTGATGAAGGCGATTATGCAGGGGCTGACCTTGCCGGTTTTGGGCTGGATCCACCCGTAGTCGAGGTGCGATTTGAACCGGAATCGGGCGATCCTGTGTGGTTGTTTTTTGGCGATGATATTCCCTCAAAGCAGGGGTGTTATCTGGCCTGGTCGGGTGGGAATAAGGTCGTGTTGACAAAAAAACAATACCGAGCGCGGTTTAATCGACCGCTGATGGCATTGCGCGATACGCGCGCGTTTTCCTTTGATCCCGATCTCGTTACGCGGGCGTATTTTCAAACGCCTCAAGGGGGTTATGAGGTCGTGAGGGCTGGGCTGAAATGGCATCTCGTTCAGCCCATAAAAGAACGAGCTGATGCGCGCGAGGTTTTGACGTTGTTGGCGCAGTTGAAAGACGCGCGTGTCGAATCGTTTCACAAAGAGGCGGTGGATGATCCCACATTTTACGGGTTCGACGATCCAGATTACAAAGTTGTGTTAGATATAAAAGACAATGAAGTGCCCAGTACGCTATTGCTGGGCAAGCGCGTGCCCAATGAACGGCAGAAACTGTGGTATGGGCGCGTTCTGGGGCGGCCGCAGGTGTTTATCGTTGAGCAGTTTCTCACAGAATCTCTGGATATTCCCTTAACTCGATTGCGTTACAAGCGCGTTTTTGAGTTTGATCGCACGGGTATCGATCGCGTGCGGTTGGCCTATCGAGACAGCGTGTTGAACTGCGCAAAGGATGGCGATAGCTCGTGGCAGGTGGTGATGGGGAATGGACGCGTTGTAGAAGGAGAAGCCGGCGTTGAAGATTTGATTGATCGCGTTCACAATCTGGTCGTTGCCGAGTTTCCCGATCAAGTGGATAAATCTGCTACAGAAAGTCTAAATGATCCCGTATTGACGGTTTCTCTGTGGCGGGGCGAAACACTGGTGCAAGAGCTGATCATCGGGCAGGCTAATAATTTTTGGTACGGCACGGCCAAAACGCACCGCGAGGTGGTTGTGTTGCCGTATTCGGTGATGTCGTGGTTTCAACTCAATTGGTCTTCGGGTGATATGCAAGAAGGAGCCTAATGGACGGCAATGCGTGCGATTTATTTTTTCTTTCTAATATGGATTGGGATACAAACGGTTCCCACCGATGCAGCGGTAGAATTTTTGACAGGGGTTGACCGCGATACCATTACAATTGGCGACCCTTTTGTTTTGCGCCTGCGCGTCCATCGCGGACCTGATGATAAGGCGGAAATCGCGTACGGGAAAGATTTTCCCGGGGCGTTTGAAATTCGGCACACGGGCGGGGTTGAAACAGAGCAGCTCGAAAATGGACGGGTGCGAGAAACGCAAGACCTCGTGCTGGCGATTTATCAGGTGGGTGCGTTTCGCATGCCGCCCGTTTCCGTGCATTTTGTCAATGCAGAGGGCGATTCTGGAAGAATCACGTCGCAACCCATTGATGTGTTGGTGCAGAGTGCCAGGCCAGAAGGCACAACGGATATTCGCGATGTGAAGCCACCGATAGTTGTAGTAGCACAGATTCCCGTGTGGTTTTGGCTGATGTGTGGCGGACTGATTCTATTGCTTGCAGGGTTGGTCTGGTATGTGTATCGACGCAGGCGCCGCCCCAGGGCCGAGTTGCCACCGCCGCCTGTCAACTGGTTAGAAGAATTGGACAGGGTGGGACAGTTGGGGCTGATAGAGCGGGAAAACTACCGGCAGTATTATTCTCTATTATCGGCTGTTTTGAGACGGTGTTTGGAAGCTAAAACCCCCGTGCATGCGGTGGAGCGCACGACATTTGAGATTGGGCGGGATTTGCGCGCCCATGCTTTTGACGATCAATTGGTGATGGCTATCGAAGGCTTTTTGAATGAAGCAGATCGGGTCAAGTTTGCCAAATTTGCGCCGCGTGATTATCTGGCGCGCGAGGCGATGGATGGTGTGCGCGGCATTGTGAGCATACTGGTTGCGCCTTCTGTGACGCAGGAGGCGGCCAAGTGATGCGTTTTGCTAATCCCGAATGGTTGTTGCTTCTGTTATTTATTCCTGTGCTCATATATCGCTATATTGGGCGTGAAAGGCGGAAGTCGGGGCGTATTCGGTTTTCCGATACGCGCCTTTTTCGGCGTATTGGTCCGTCCTTTTCGCTGAAGTTGCGGCACAGTTTGATCGCGTTTCGCTGTGTGGCTCTGGCTTTGCTTATCGCGGCGATGGCGCGCCCGCAGTCGGGGCGCGAAGGGCGCGAAATTTTGAGCCAAGGCATTGATATTGCGTTGGCGATTGATGTGTCGAGCAGTATGGAGGCCAAAGATCTGGCGGACCAGCGCAAGACGCGGTTGGAAGTGTGCAAAGAGGTGGTGGCGCAATTTGCACAGGGGCGCGCAAATGATCGTTTGGGGCTTGTGGTCTTTGCCGCAGAAGCCTATACGCAATGCCCGCTCACGCTGGATTACGGCGTGTTTTTGAATTTTCTCGATGGTGTTGAAATTGCTGGCAAAGACTGGGATGGCACCGCCATTGGTTTGGGGATCGCAACTGCGGTGAATCGCTTGCGTGAATCTGAGGCGAAGAGCAAGGTGATTATTTTGTTGACCGATGGAAAGAATAATCGCGGTGAGATCGATCCGATGACCGCAGCGCGCGCAGCAGAGGCTGTGGGTATCCGCATTTATGCGATTGGTGCGGGTAGCAGGGGAACGATTATGCAGGAGGTTGACGGGATTTTTGGGAAGCGATTTGTGCCGGTAAAAGTTGAGATTGATGAAGAGACACTTAAAAAAGTGGCCGATGCAACGGGTGGGAAATATTTCAGAGCGACGAGTGAAGAAAAGCTGGAAGAAATATACGCTGAGATTGGCGAAATGGAAAAGACCGAGATTAAAGTGCGCGAGTATGTGGATTACCGCGAGTTGTTCCACCTGTTTCTCTATCCAGGTTTGGCACTTTTATCATTGGAATTGGTTCTGGGCAATACGCGATTCCGGAGGTTGCCTTAAATGCGATTTGGCGATCCACAGGCTTTTTATTTTCTTTTGTGTGTGCCGGTTTTCGCGCTTTTTTACTGGTGGGCTTTTCGGCGCAAGCGCAAGGCGCTGTATGCGTTTGGCGCGCCCGAATTGATGGATAAACTCGCTTCGGGTGTCAGTCGCATGCGGCAGGGTATAAAATCCGCGCTGATGTGTGTCGGATTTGTTTTTTTGATTCTGGCACTGGTGCAACCGCAGTTTGGCACTGAATTGGAATTGATTCATCGTCGAGGCGTCGATCTGGTGATTGTGCTGGATACGTCGTTGAGTATGTTGGCCGAGGATATTAAGCCCAATAGACTGGACCGCGCGCGATTTGAAATTGAAGGCTTGATTGACCGCCTTGAAGGCGATCGCATCGGGCTGGTGGTTTTTGCAGGTTATAGCCATGTGCTCTGTCCGCTCACATTGGATTATGGCGCGGCAAAGATGTTTTTGGGGCAGGCCGATGTCACATTGATTTCAGAGCAGGGTACAGCAGTTGCCGAAGCGATTCGCACAGCCATTCGCGGGTTTGGGGCGCGCGATGGGAAATACAAAGCGCTCATTTTGATTACGGATGGCGAGAATCACGGGGAGGATCCCATTGCGGCAGCGCGAGTTGCAGCGGAGGAGGGTGTGCGAATTTTTGCTGTGGGCGTGGGAACGGTGGAAGGCGAGTTGATTCCGGTTCGCGATGGCGATAGGGTAGATTATTTGAAGGATGCCGGAGGCAAGATTGTCAAGACGCGGTTGGATGAAGCAACTTTGAAGGAGATTGCGAGTGTGACCGATGGGTTATATGTGCGTGCTAGTGGCGGGGGGATTGGATTGCAGGCGGTGCATGAACGGATTTCAGAGATGGAGAAGCGCGATTTGGGTACGCAGCGTTATGCACAGTATATTCACAGGTTTCAATGGCCGTTGGCTCTCGCGCTTTTGTGTTTTGTGAGCGAAGCTTTGTTATCAGACCGCCGACGGGGCGAAGAAGCGTGGCGCGGGCGGTTTGAGACATAGACTATGGGTGTGAAATTATGACGCGATTTTTATATGTTTTGCTGGTGTTGCCATTTTTGGGGTGGACATTTCTCGATCCTGTGGCAAAAAAGAATGAAGAGGGCAATGCGCTATTTGAAAAGGGGGAGTACGAAGCTGCGTTGCGCCGATATTTGGAAGCGCAACAAGAGGGGCGACCGCGACCGGAGTTGCATTTTAATGCTGGCGATGCACTCTACAAGCAGGGCAAATATGCCGAAGCTATGCAGGAAATGGGGCGTGCCACTGAAGGCACACATCCGGATATGTCCGCTGCTGCCCATTACAATTTGGGCAATGCGCTGTTTCGGCAGGAGAGGTTCCAAGAGGCTGTGGGGGCATATAAAAAATCATTGGAGTTGAAGCCGGATGATATAGATGCCAAAATTAATTTAGAATTGGCGTTGGAAAAACTAAATCAGGATCAACAGAATCAGCAGGATAATCAGGATCAAAATCAGAATCAGGATGAGCAGGATCAACAGGATAAGCAAGATCAAAGTCAAAATCAGAATCAGGATGAGCAGGATCAACAGGATAAGCAAGATCAGCAAGATAAGCAAAAGCAGCAGCAGGGGCAGCAGCCCGACCCTGTAGAGATGACGCCTGAGGAGGCGGCTCGGATTCTCAATGCGATGAAGGCGCGAGAAGAAGAATCCCAGAAGCGACGAAAATTGAAGTTGCGGGGCAGGAGATATGATGGCAATGCGTGGTAGGAATAATACAAGGGCTGGAAGCTGGAGGCTGGGGGCTGGTGAGCTGGGTGGTCGTCTCACGTCTCATGTCTCACCTTTTTTTCTTTTGCTTGTTATCTGTATATGTCTGTTATGGACACAGGGGGCTGATGCACAGGATGTAACGGTGCAGGCTTCGGTGGATCGCAATCGAGTAGAAGTTGGCGATTTGATTCAGTTCACTGTGGAGGTGGAGGCCGCGCAGATGGGGAGTGTGTCTGCACCTCAGGTCTCCACGCCGGATGGGTTGCAATTGACGGGGAGTACGTCCTCTACGTCGATGTCCGTCAACATTGTCAATGGCGCGATGACAACAAAGCGGACGACGACGTATGTTTTCTCTTTTCGCGCCCAGCGAGCAGGCACTTATGTGCTCGGGCCGGCACAGTTGATCCATAAAAGTAAGACGATTCGGTCTGATCAGGTGCGCGTTGAGGTGGTGACAAGGAGTGGCCGCCCGCAGACGCGCCCCGCGCCATCAACGGGACGGTCAATGGGACGGTCGGAAATTCGGGAGATTGAACAAAATTTGTTTTTGCAGGCGATTCCCGAAAAGCGGATGGTTTATGTGGGGGAGCAAGTGGGCGTGACCTATAAATTGTTTACGCGCTATGATTTGCGAAATGTGCAATACGGCCATGTGCCGACGTTTACGGGGTTTTGGGCAGAGACTGTGTTTGATGCCCAGCGTTTGAATATGCAGCGGGAGGTCGTCGATGGGCGTGCGTTTAATACGGCGTTGCTCAAGCGTCTGGCACTGTTTCCAACAACGGCGGGTAAGCACACCCTGGAGCAACTCGAAGTGAATTGCGAAATTGTTGCGGGGCGGCGGTCGCGCAGTCGGTTCGATTTTGATCCATTTGGTGCGTTTGATGCGCAGCAGGTGACCGTGCGGTCGGGCGATATTGCAATTGAGGTGAAACCGCTGCCTGCTGGTGCACCGAAGGGCTTTAGCGGGGCTGTTGGGCAATTTGAGATGCGCGCAGAGGCGATTCCAAATACGGTGAAAGCCAGCGATCCCGTTGCGGTGAAGGTAGTGGTACATGGGGCGGGAAATTTGCACGCGATTGCAGAGCCTATTCGTCCTGATCGGTCAAGTTTTAAGTTTTATGATCCCAAGACGAATTTGGAAACACAAAAGCAAGGTACGCGGATAAGCGGAGAAAAAACTTTTGAGTATGTGGCAATTCCACAAAAAGCAGGGCAGGTGATGTTACCACCTTTTACACTGGCCTATTTTGATCCTGTGCAGGAACGTTATAAAATCGTGCAGACCAAACCGATTGCTCTGCGCGTGACGCCGGGTGAAATGGCACCACAGCCGGTTGATGGGATGCAGGGCGAAGAAGTGCGCGCGCTGGGGAGCGATATTCGGTATATCAAACCCGACCGAATGCATTTGGCCGATCAGAGTTTATTGCTCTATCAGCGCAGCGGGTTTTGGTTTTTGCAGTTGGTTCCCGTTTTAGGGGTGGCTGGAGCCTATGCCTATCGGCGTCATCGCGCGCGTTTAGAAGGCGATGTGGCTTATGCGCGCAGAAGGCGTTCGCGCTCGGAAGCACAGCGGCGTTTGGGCAAGGCCAGGAACTTGATGCAGGCGGGCGATAGCGCGGGCTTTCACGGTGAAGTTCACAGGTCTCTGGCGCAGTTTGTCGCAGATCGAACCAATCGCGCAGCGGCGGGTTTGACGGCGGATCAGATTGGTGCTGTGCTGGTGGAACGCGGTGTAGATGTACAGGTGATTGCAGGCGTTCAAGACGTATTTGGTCAATGCGATCAAGCGAGGTTTGCGCCGGGGCAGATTTCGGCAGAGCAGATGCAGGGGTTGTTCGCGCAGACCGAAGATTTGATTGGCGCGCTGGAGCGATGTATTTAAGGCAAAGTTATGAGGATGAGACGGCTATTATACCCCGTTGTCGCGGTTGTGATATCGCTGGTTGGCGTGGATGCGATATTCGCTTCGGAAGCACTTATTGCGCTGTACAATCGGGGCAATGAACAGTATCGCGCGGAGAATTTTGATGTGGCGATTTCGGCTTATGAGCGCGTTATTGCCCAGGGGCTTAACAATGGCGAGGTGTATTACAATCTGGGCAATGCGTATTTCAAAAACGCGCAGCTCGGGCGTGCGATTTTATCTTATGAGCGCGCGTTGAAATTGATGCCGGGCGATCGGGATATTCTGGCGAATTTGCAATTTGCCAATGCTCAGAAGATAGATCGAGAAAGTGAAGATGAGATCAATATTCTGACGCGGATTTTGCAATCAATTTTTGCATTTTTTACCCGCGACGCGCTGGCGGTTATGGTTTGTGTGTTTGTTTTTTGTGCGGGCGGTGTGGCGGTGTGTTGGATTTTTGTGCCCATCCGTCGCTTGCTGTGGGGGGGGCTACTGGTGGTTTTTGTGGGCGGACTTTTGTGCAGTGCGGCTATGCTGGCGTTTAAGGCGCATCAGCATGGCATTCCCAAAGCTATTATTTTGGTGGATAAAGCCATTGGCCGCAGCGGGCCGGGCCGCGATTTTTTGCAGGTGTTCGCGCTTCACGAAGGCACAAAGGTCGAGATTGATCGCGTTGAAGGTGGGTGGTTGCTGGTGCGCCTGCGCTCGGGCCTGGGCGGCTGGGTCGAGGCGCGTGCATTGGAGCGGATTTGAGAAGGAGATAGGCGTTCTAACCATTTTTGACGTAGAACGCGTTTTGGTGAAGGATATAGAGTTATGGGTGCCATTCTTCCAGGTCTTCTGACGGTTGTCCTGATTATTATCAGTCTTGCTCTTGTCCTCGGCATTTTTCTTCTGATCGGCTGGCTCTTGACGCTTTTCCTACCCTTTTCACTGTTCGAGGGTGCCCTGCTATCTATGATTGCCAGCCTCGTAACCGGGATCTTATGGCATACCCTCTTGCGTTCCGGTATATCCGGTGAGTCTGAGGAAGATGAGTACGATTCTGAAGCGGACGAGATTCCCGAGTCTCGGTTCTGGAGTACGACTGCGGAGCGGACATGGGAGAATTGGTTCCGGTACATAATTGCGAACTCAGTGTATGAGGACCTGCTCGATTCACCCCGTTGGGTGGAGGTAATGAATGAAGCACACTTGCAAGACCTGTGCATCGGTTTGGCAGATGCAGTCCTTGAGATATTGAAGGCGAAGTCACCTCGGGCCACGCGGCTGAGAGTGAGCAAGGGGAGTTTGAAGCACGAGATGGTCAAAATGGGACACCCGTCTTATCAGGATGGCATCTTGAATCCGGCAGTCGTAGCGGTAAATGCTGTGTTGGTGCCTATGGAAGGCGTGTTGAGGCAAGTCGTCAGAGAGCAGTCGTGGGACGAGCCAGCGGGCGTGGCTTATTGAGCGGTCCAATTGTCAGCCGTTAGGGAAAAGAAACTGCAAGAGCATAAGGAAGATGAATAATCCCAGGACAACACGACATGTATGAGAAAAAATAAAGAAAGATATTTTGAAATGTGAAGAACACAAGCGTCGGTCCATCGCACCAGTCCATTCTGTGCCGCTCTCCCAATATCGGGGGGCGGTATTTTTTATGTGCAACTGGCGACGAGACCTATTTTGTGTGTAAGCGTGATGCCGCCCGAGAGATCGAGATACGAAAGCGAAAGATACAAGCGTTGAGCCGTCTTGCAAATCGCAAGGTCGTCATACGCGACGGGCGCGTTATCACAGCCTATTCCTCAAACCATGCAGATCAGAAACGCATACTGAGACGCGACTGGCAAAAGGGGTTGGGAAAATGACAATTTGAAATTAAGGTAGATGTGCTCAAATAACTCACTTCGCTCATGAGCTAAAGGTTTAGTCGCTTATCGCGTACTGTAGGGAATCAGTTCGATTTTGAGCTGACATCCGACAGCTTTGGCGAATTTTTGCAGCGTATGAACAGATGGCGAGTGATTGCTATTCGCAGACTCTAAGCGGGTGATCGCCGTTGCTTTGGTGCCCATCTTCTCGGCGACCTGATCCTGCGTCAAACCAGCGCGTTTTCGGGCTTCTAACAGCTTGTCGAGCAACTCAAACTCAGGTTTTTGAGCTTCATACTCGGCTCTGGTTTCAGGGTCTGCGAGTGCCTTCATTTTTAGTTCTTTGTGTGTCATCATTGTTTGATTTTCCTCATTCTTTGGGTGGCAATATCGAGGTCCCTTTTTTCATCTTATATACATATCAAATATGTTAATTTTTGTCAAAGCGAAATTTGAATAGGTGTACGGAAGTTGTCTTGCCGAAGCACAGATAGAATGAGAGATATTTTGAAATGCGGTTGACAAAATCGCGTTGTTGCTACACTTTTTGTTTTTAGGACAATTAAAATTACATGGGAATTGGTTCAGTCGTTAGAGAACACCAAAGGGGCGAATACATGTACAAAATTAACCTTACAGAAGCAGAAACCTGTCTTGCAGCATTGGTCAAAGAAGCGGCTAATGGAGAGAAAGTGATTATCACGCAGGAAGACGGTTCGGCCTTTCAACTCGTTCCTATGGCAAATGCACCAGGTTCGTCAGAATTTGATCAAGGCAAACTCTTTAATCCCGAAGGCCTGTGGGATCAGACAACGCCTATAACCGCTCGAGACATAGCCGAAGTCCGAAAAGAAATGTGGCATAAATTTAATCAAGAGGATTAGGCGCAATGTCTCTGGTTGTAGATACGCATTCATTTATCTGGTTCTTAGCACGGTCGTCAGACCTCTCATCTGTTGCGCGTCAGGCTATTCGAGAGGCAATTACATCGGGTCACCCAGTCTATGTGTCATCAGTAACAATTGTCGAGGTTATATACTTGACTGAGAAAAAGCGGTTGCCCCAACAGAATTTGATTGATTTGAAAGCTACATTGCACCGACCCGATTCAGGATTCAAAGTTGCCCCTTTTGATCTTGCGATTGCAGAAGAATTAGAAAATATCCCGCGCGATCAAATACCCGATATGCCAGACCGTATGATTGCGGCAACAGCACAGTACCTCCGCCTACCACTTGTCACAACAGATTATCGAATCCAGCAATCAGATGTTGAAACCATTTGGTGAAATTCTCAAGTATAGGAGAAACTCAGAAACCTTGTAACCATTGGTTGAGTGCATGGATAACTACTGTCGGCACAACGTGGGAGGTTGGTCAATAGAACAGATATATGTTTTGAAATGCGAAGAATACAGGCGTCAGTCCATCGCACCAGCCCTTTCTATGCCGCTCTCCCAATATCGGAGGGCGGGTATCCTGTCTATCCTTACATCACTGGATAAAATCTTTCCAGTGCAGGCTCTGCCCATCCTGATTCTGACAAGGGATATTTTGAAATGCGGTTGACAAAATCGCGTTGTTGCTACACTTTTGTTTGTAAGTGTAATTCAAATATGGATAGAACGGGGCGCACATGTTAAAAATTATATTTGAACGTCCAATCTCCTGCTTTACTTCTACCGAATTGACCAACTGACCCTGCTGCAACGCTGGAGACAAGGAGAACAACATGGCTACGACGATCAAGCCGGAAACAGAAACTCGCATTGCCGATTTAGCCAGACGGCTGGGTTTTGCTGGTCCGGACGCTGTGGAACAGGTGCTTCATAAAGCATTGGACGATCTGGACGCAAAAATGACGCCAGTATGCCGAAAGATGACGCCAGAGGAAATAGCGGAGGAGTATGAGTTTTTAAGTGCAGCCGGACGCCGCTGGCGTGAAGAAAACCCTGACAAATACGACGGAAATAATCCGCCGTCCAAAGTCTGGCAGGATGAGCTATATGACGAACAAGGGCTTCCGAAATGATGGTGGCCGACACCTCTGCAATAATGGCGATAATTATGGACGAAACGGAAGGCCCGACATTGCGCCAGCGATGTAGCAGACAGATTCCCCGCCAATTCGGGGCGCGGTGGTAGAATGACCGCACGCACCATTGAACTTTTGTCGATGTTGTAATCGCGGTCCAATTTGAAACAAGGTTTATATCGCTACATGAATGATACAACTTACAATGCGTGGTTTCGGTGTTTTCGCGGATGCGAGGGGCGATATGCGTTGACGGAGGTGATTTACGCATGTCCAACGTGCGGGGGGTTGCTCGAAGTGGCGCACGATATGGAGGTTCTCAAACGCAAGCCGAGCAGTTATTGGCGCGGGTTGTTTGATAAGCGTTATATGACTACGAAATGGCCTTATGGCAGTTCGGTATGGGGAAAAAAAGAACTGGTCTGCCCCGTGGTTCAAGAAGACAATGTGGTGTCGATGTACGAAGGGGGAAGCAATCTGTTTTGGGCCGAGCGTTTGGGGCGAGAAATTGGGGTTGAGGATTTGTGGGTTAAGCACTGCGGCAATAGCCATACAGGATCGTTCAAAGATTTGGGCATGACCGTGCTGGTGTCGATGGTGAAACAGATGTTGTTTGAGGGCGCGTGCATTCCTGCGGTTGCCTGTGCCTCTACTGGGGATACCTCAGCGGCATTAGCTGCGTATTGTGCGGCGGCGGGCATACAATCGGTGGTCTTTTTGCCGAGGGACAAAATCTCGACCGCACAACTTTTGCAGCCACTGGCCAATGGTGCGTTGGTGCTGAGTTTGGAAACCGACTTTGATGGGTGTATGAGGCTCGTGCAGGAGATTTGTCGCGAGGAAAATATTTATTTGGCCAATTCGATGAATTCACTGCGGGTAGAGGGGCAAAAAACAATCAGCATCGAATTGGTACAGCAATTTGATTGGGAAGTGCCCGATTGGGTTGTGATTCCCGGCGGGAATCTGGGCAATGTGAGTGCGCTCGGCAAGGGGTTTCTCGAAATGGAAGCGCTTGGGCTAATTGATCGGTTGCCGCGTATTGTGGTCGCACAGACCAATATGGCAAATCCGCTCTACCGCAGTTTTGAAAAGAATTTTGATAGTTTTGAACCGATTCAGGCGCAGCCCACATTGGCCAGTGCGATCCAAATTGGCAATCCGGTGAGCCGGGAAAAAGCGATCAAAACGCTCAAAATATTCGGCGGTGTTGTAGAACAAGCCAGTGAGCAAGAATTGGCCGATGCGGCTGCGCGTGCCGACCGCACGGGTATGTTTACATGCCCACATACCGGGGTGGCTTTCGCGGCATTGTTCAAGCTGATTGACAGGGGTGTGATTCAGAAAAGCGATCGCGTGATTGTGATTTCAACGGCTCACGGATTGAAGTTTACCGAGTTTAAGCTCGGGTATCATCGGGATCAGTTACAGGACTGGGGCGTAAGTCCGCATTACTGCAATGAACCCGTTGTGTTGCCGCCCAAAGTTGATGCTGTAAAAAAGGCGATTCTCGACCGGATTGAAGCCAACCGATAGTTGACAGGGTTGGAGGTTTTGGTTACATTCCCAAAACACAGCTATGGCGAGTGGTGATTTGCGGCATATTGCAGCCACTTTAAATAAGTCGCTAAAAAGTTATTCCAAATTCCGGGCTTTTTAGTCCGGTTTTTTTTGCGTACTGCGCGGGGCTTTTGTGGCTCCGCTTTTTTTGGAGATGGCGCATGTCTGAAAAGTGCGAAACGCACGTGCCCTGTTTTGGGACACGGGCCGTACATGCAGGTGAAGAAAGGGGACACTGGGGAAAATCTCTGACAGTGCCCATTGCGCAAACATCGACTTATGTATTTGAAGATACGCATGCGGTGAAAGCGTTTGTGGCGGGCGAAAACCCACAGATAGACTACGGGCGCTATGGCAATCCTACGCAGCATGCCGCAGAATCTAAGCTGGCAGAATTGGAAGGCGCGGAGGCTGCTATTTTATTTTCGTCGGGTATGAGTGCTGTGACTACCACACTGCTGGGCATGCTGTCAACCGGGAACCACGCGGTAATTATGGACGACTGCTATCGCAAGACCGCGCAATTTTGCCAGCTGGTGTTGCGAAAATTTGGTATTGAGACCGCATTTGTTCACGCGGGTGATTACGCCGAATTGGAAGGCGCAATTAAGGACAACACACGGGTGATTATTTCCGAATCTCCGACAAATCCACACCTCAATGTAATCGATCTGGAAAAGCTGGTTGATATTGCAAAAAGGCATCGGGTCAAGACGATTATTGACAGTACATTTGCCACACCCCTAAACCAGCGCCCGCTCGAATTTGGCGTCGATCTGGTCATTCATTCGGCGACCAAGTATTTGGGTGGACACAACGATTTGATGGCTGGTGCTGTGCTGGGCAGTGCACCCCTCGTTGGGGCGATTCGAGACTATCGGGGCATTTTGGGGGGGGTGATTGATCCACATTGCGCTTATTTGCTGATTCGGGGGATCAAGACTTTTCCACTGCGAATGGGCAAACAAAATGAAACGGCGCTGATGTTGGCGCGGTTTTTGGAAAAGCACGATCGGGTAAAGCGCGTGTATTATCCCGGTTTGGAAAGCCACCCGCACCACGATGTTGCCAAAGCGCAGATGCGTGGATTTGGCGGGGTGGTGAGTTTCGATTTGGACACGGATGAGACTGGTACGCTGGATTTTATTGACCGCTTGCAAATTCCGTGTATTGGAGCCAGTCTGGGAGGTGTGGAGAGTCTCGTATCGCATCCCGCATCTATTTCGTATTACGAATTGGCGCGCGAAGACCGATTGGCAATTGGCATTGCCGATGAGTTGGTGCGCTATGCCGTGGGCATCGAAGACGCCGAGGATATTATTGTCGATGTTGGACAGGCACTTGACGCAGTCTGACATGTGGAAAGCTATGTTTGGCATTATTTTATTTAATACGCTCCGCACCCTGTTGCAGACGCCGCGCTGGTGGCAAAAAATTGTCTCTGGCGGTGCATTAAATTTGCCGTCCGCACTGGTGCTGAGTTTGATTCTCACTGGGCAAATAGGGCTTGAGATGGGGGGCGTGTTGCTGGTTGTGACCATTGGGCTTTTGTGCATTGCCTGGGGCTATTTATACCGGATCTTTGTCGATGCGCTCAACGGTACCGAATCACTGAACTTGCCTTCGTGGAGCAATTGGTGGGCTTATGGGATGGCGGGCTTCTGGTTGTTCCTCATTGTCCTGGGATACAGTGTCATTGGTGTTGTGAGTTTTTCAATGGTGGTTTCGGTATTGGGTGTGATACCGAGTTCTGTAGAAGAGGCAGGGCCTGTATCGCTGTTGCTTACGCTCATGGTTATCTTTTTTTACGGTTTTTTCCCCATTGTATTTACGCGATTTGCCGCCGAGGGGCGTGTGTGGATGGCATTTGAACCGGGGCCTGTTTGGCGGGATTTGCGTCAGATTGTTCGGGTCAACTACGTTCAAGCGTGTTTTTGTCTGTTTGGGATATCTCTGCTCGGCAGTTTGATATTGGGACATTTGTCCTGGGTGGGTTTGGTGCTATCTTCGATGTTTAATTTTTTTTTATTAGTGATTTTTACCCGGGTTTTGGGCCTGTTGATTCGCAGTGCATTAAAGCCTGGACCACCTGCACAAAGTGAATATTGGAATTGAAAATCTCGCAGTTAAAAAAATAGCCGGACATCCTCTTTTGGAAAGTCCGGCTATTGAATATTGGAGCGTGTGTTTAGACTTGTGCCCACGCCTCGTCGAGCACGCGCTTGGCATTGGCGATAATGACTTCCGAAGATTCTCCTTCCATTGGGGAGACCTCAAAGCTCAAGATGGGGCGCTTGTCGGGGTCGAGATAGCCGATATTGAGCAGTTCGCGCAGAAATTCTACAACTTCGGCTACATCATTTTCGCCATCTTCGCAGCCAAAGCGGGGGTGGTTATCGCCATACGCCGGATGATCGGGGTTGGACATCACGCAATTGCCAACGTGCATATGCACGATGTGATCGCGTGCGATGTTGAGGGCGTAAACCGTGCCTTCACCCTGAAGTGGGAAATGGCTCAAATCGAGCATCAGGCCAAAATTGGGATATTGGCGTCTGAGGCGGTTTGAGACTTCAACGGCGAGGGCGTTGGGCCCCACAATACAATTTTTGCCGTAAGGTACGCGGTCAAATGTTTCAAGTACAATATCCATATTCTTTTCGCCCGCATACTCGCAGAGTTGGCTCAAAGAATCTACCAGCAGGTCGACACCTTCTTCGCGGCCTGCTGGTCCTGGATCTGCGCCTGAAAGCAGGGCACAGCCGGGGGCACCGAGTTCTTCTGCCTGGTCAATCCCCGCTTTGACAGCGTCAACAGCACTTTGGCGGAGGGCGACATCGGGGGCATTGATATTGAGCTGGTTGACCAGCAGAATGGGTTGCGCTCCAAAAGCCACATCCATGTGGGCTGCGGTGAGCAAGTCGCGTGCCTGTGCTCGTACTTGCGGGTCTTTCATGTGTGTGACTTCAACGACCTGAAAATAGGGATCGATGGCGATTTTTTCCAGGGTTTCTAAAATGGGACCCTCGCCGCCAATGCAGGCTTTATAGGCCATAAAGTGAACAATACCAATACGCGCATAGTTTTGAATGGGGTCGGTCATTTTGCTCCTTTCACAACAGGCATCTGACGAGAAAGATTAACTGCGAGAAATTGAACTCGGAAAATAGCAAAGGTAGGCTGATTTGTCAATCTGCAATTGGCATTGAGCGATTTTGGTCTTGACTATCGAAATATCTTCTGGTATTTTTCTAAGCCTGTACAGACAGGGGGGTTACCAAAGCGGCCAACTGGGGCAGACTGTAAATCTGCTGGCTTATGCCTTCGGTGGTTCGAATCCGCCACCCCCCACCAAAATTTCCAATAGTTTCCTCTCCAAAACAAAGCGGGCGTGCCCTTCCCACATTATTAAAAACACCGACTTACCATTTTTCATCTATCTATGGCAAGTTTGAGTTTATACAAAATTCTCTTGACCTTAGACTGCCTTTTTCATATCTTGTCAATTCTCGGAAAATTATTTTTTCGCAATGCCGATCCCTTTTGCAGAAAAGAGTCGTTTTTATACACAGCCGGGCGGGAATAGCTCAGTTGGCTAGAGCGTCAGCCTTCCAAGCTGAGGGTCGCGGGTTCGAGTCCCGTTTCCCGCTCCAAGAACCTCAAGTGGGGATTTCCCAACGCCCATGTAGCTCAGATGGTAGAGCACTTCCTTGGTAAGGAAGAGGTCACCGGTTCAATTCCGGTCGTGGGCTCCATTGTTTTTGGGTAGGTCAGTAGCTCAACTGGTAGAGCATCGGTCTCCAAAACCGACGGTTGCGGGTTCAAGTCCTGCCTGGCCTGCCATTTTTATTAATTTTACTATGTTTGGCAAAATCGGTCAATTTATCGGCGAAGTGCGCGTTGAAATGGGAAAGGTCACCTGGCCGACTCGTGACGAACTCAAATCATCGACCACAGTTGTACTCATCTTGTCACTTGTACTGGCTGGATTCATTTATATCGTAGATACTATTTTGGCGAATATTATGGAGTTTATCCTGATTTAATGGGATTTTTTGTCTGGGAGACTTCGACCAATGAAATGGTACGTTGTCCACACTTATTCTGGGCACGAAAATAAGGTCAAGAGCTATATTGAGGCCGCCAAAGAAAATATCGATGTTGGTGACAAAATTGGTCGGGTGATTGTGCCAACTGAGGAAGTCGTTGAAATGAAGGACGGACGGAAAACGACCTCCCTCAAGAAATTTTTGCCCAGTTACCTTTTGGTTGAACTGGATATGGACAAAGAGTCCCTCTATTTTGTGACCAGTGTCCCAGGTGTGACGAGTTTTGTCGGTCCAGGCCGAAGACCACAACCTCTACGCGAAGAAGAAGTGAACCGCATTTTGGGACAAATTGAGCGTCGTCCGGTCGAGGAAACCTCGGCTGTTCCCTATCAAGTGGGCGATCGGGTCAAGGTAATTGATGGGCCTTTCAGCGATTTTATTGGGCTGGTTGACGACATCAATCCCGAAAAGAGCAAGATCAAAGTGATGGTTAGCATCTTTGGGCGCAACACACCCGTTGAATTAGATGTTTTACAGGTTGAAGAAGCTGTCGAATCGCGATAACGAGAGGCACCAATGGCCAGAAAAATTCTCACAACAATCAAGTTACAGATTCCCGCAGGGCAGGCGACGCCTACACCACCGGTTGGTCCAGCTTTGGGACAGCACGGCGTCAATATTATGGAGTTTTGCAAAGCTTTTAATGCACAGACGCAAGACAAACAGGGTTTGATTATACCCGCGATTATTACGGTTTACGCGGACAGGAGCTTTTCTTTTGAATTGAAGAGCCCACCTGCGGCCGTATTGCTCAAGCGGGCGGCGGGGATTGCCAAAGGGTCGCCGGAATCCAACCGAGACAAAGTGGGGTCTGTGACAGATGCCCAACTTCAGGAAATTGCAGAAATAAAAGTTCAAGACCTCAACGCGGGCAGCGTTGAAGCTGCCAAGCGCATGATTGCGGGAACGGCTCGTAGTATGGGCTTGACCGTCAACAATTGATCGGAGGTATGTATGGCACGAAGGCAATCCAAACGCTATAAACAAGCGGCCGAGCTTTTCGACCGCCAAACGCATTACGGCTTGGCCGACGCCATTGACATTATAAAAAAAATGCCCACTCGGAAATTTGACGAAACTGTTGAGATCTCGTTTCGACTGGGCGTTGATCCGCGGCAAGCCGACCAACTCGTGCGCGGCACAGTCGTTTTGCCACACGGGCTGGGAAGGTCCGTGCGCGTTGTAGTTTTTGCCAGGGGTGAGTCCGCTGCTTCTGCCGAAGAGGCAGGTGCAGATCTTGTCGGTGCAGAAGACCTGGTCCAGAAGATCAATAGTGGCTGGACAGATTTCGATGTGGCTATTGCTACACCCGATATGATGGGGCAGGTCGGACGATTGGGACGCATTCTTGGACCTCGAGGCCTGATGCCCAATCCCAAGAGTGGCACGGTGACACCCGATGCGGCGCGTGCTGTGCGGGAAGCCAAAGCGGGGCGTGTGGAATATCGGGTCGATAGAACGGCCAATGTGCATACGCCTGTGGGCAAAGCGTCTTTTGATGCGCAGCGTCTTAGGGAAAATGCCCAGACATTGATTGATGCGGTTGTTAGAGCGCGTCCATCTGCTACAAAAGGACAATACATGCGTTCGGTCACATTATCTACTACAATGGGACCGGGCATCCGCCTGGACCGCACTGCACTGGCGGCCAATTGATTAAGGAAGGTAGAGAGATGCCAACTGCTGAAAAAGAGGCTACTGTCGCAGAGTTGACAGATATTTTAAAACGGGCCAAAGGGTTGTATCTAACTGATTTTACAGGGTTAGACGTACCTTCTTTTACCCTGTTGCGAAAGCAACTCCGCGAAGAATCGGTTTCCTGTCGCGTTATAAAAAATCGGTTGGCTAAATTGGCGATTAAACGAGCCGGGGTTGAGGGTCTCGACGATGTGTTGCGCGGACCTACGGGGCTTGTTTGCGCCGACGAAGACCCCGTAGCACCGGCTCGCATGTTGTCCAAATTCGCCAAAGAAACCGATGGCAAGCCCGTGATTAAAGCCGGGTATATCGATGGCGAGGTCTTTGTCGCAGACCAGGTTGAGAGACTGGCTCAAATACCTTCGCGCGATGTTCTGCTGGGCCAGATGGTATCTGCAATGCAAAGTCCGATAAGCGGCCTTGCCTTTACGCTGAATGGCATTTTGCAAAAACTCGTCGGTACACTTCATGCTGTTGCTGAGAAAAAAAAGGAAGCAGGCGGCGAATAGACCGCTTATCACACACCCAATTCATTGTTGGACGGAGGCATGTTCATGGCTGTCGAATCCATTATTAGCGAAATTGAAAAACTCTCAGTGCTCGAGTTGGCAGAATTGGTCAAAGCACTTGAGGAAAAGTTTGGCGTGACTGCACAGGCAGCTGTTGTTGCAGGACCCGGCGGCGGTGGCGGTGATGCTGCTCCCGCTGTTGAAGAGCAGACAGAATTTGATGTGATTTTGTCGTCACCTGGAGATAAAAAAATCCAGGTGATCAAGGTTGTTCGCAGTCTTACCTCTTTGGGCCTTAGAGAGGCCAAAGCCTTAGTTGATGGAGCCCCCAATCCCATCAAAGAAGGCGTAGAAAAAGAAGAAGCTGAACAGATTAAGGCAGAACTGGAAGAAGCCGGTGCGGTGGTGGAACTCAAGTAGGGTTGTCGCAAGTTTGTGCAGCACACAAATCCGTAACTGACCGTTAGCCTTCCAGCACAGGAGCGTGAGCCCTTGGCAGATAGAGGATTTATTGACAGAAAGTCGTACGGAACTCTCACGTCTGCAATCGAAATGCCGAATCTGTTGGATATTCAGCTGGATTCTTATGATTGGTTTTTACAGAAGGATTTACCGCCTGGCGCACGCGAAAAACAGGGCCTCCAGGCGGTCTTCCACGGTATCTTCCCGATCACAGACGCCCACAATCTCTATTCTTTAGAGTTTGTCGATTATTCCGTTGGGACTCCCAAATACGATGTGCAAGAATGTCTCGAACGCGGCACGACTTATGCCGTGCCTTTGCGTTCAACGCTTCGTCTGATTTCTCGAGAAAAGCAGGGAAATGGCGAATTTCGCGTCAAAGATATCGTCGAGCAGACGGTGTTTTTAGGCGAACTACCGTTGATGACCGATGAAGGAACGTTTGTCATCAACGGCTCAGAGCGTGTGATCGTCAGCCAATTACACCGATCTCCTGGCGTATTTTTTGACGACGCCATCCATCCAAATGGCAAGCGTTTATTTTCCGCCAGAATCATTCCCGACAACGGAGCATGGCTCGAATTTAGTCTCGATATCAACGATATTATGTACGTTCATATTGACCGCAAACGCAAATTGCCGGTCACGACTTTGTTGAGAGCCTTGGGATTTGACAAGTCCGAGGAAATTCTGGGCATTTTTCACGGTGATACCACAGTCAAAGTTACTGAAGAACTCGTCGATCGCATTGTTATCGAAGATGTGGTGAATAAAAAAACAGGTGAAGTGATCATCGAAGCATATACCACGTTGACGGAAGAGCATATTGTATCACTTCGGGAAAATCAGATCGGCAAAATCACAGTGATGAATATCGATCCCGAAAACGATGGCGGGATTATTACCAATACGCTGAATAAAGATCCGTGTGACAATGAGGAAGAAGCTCTTTCGCGGATTTATAGCCTGCTACGCCCTGGCGATCCACCCAATATTGAGACTGCACGCGGATTGATCGAGCGACATTTTTTTAGTCCCCGGCGTTATAATCTGGGGACTGTCGGGCGCTATCGCATTAACCAGCGTTTGGACATGGTCGATAATATTCCACTTGACTTCACCATGCTATGTATCGATGACTTTATTAAAGTCATTGGCTATTTACTCAGTTTGGCTATGGGGGAAGGGTTTACCGATGATATCGATCATTTGGGCAATCGGCGGGTGCGCTCTGTTGGTGAGTTGCTCTCCAAGCAATTTAGTATTGGTTTGGCGCGCATGGCGCGCACAATTAGAGAGCGCATGAGTTTGCGCGATTCTGAGCAACTTACTCCCCACGACCTGGTCAACGCTCGGACTGTATCTACTGTGGTTCAGGCCTTTTTTGGCAGTAGCCAATTGTCGCAGTTTTTACAGCAAATCAATCCGCTTGACGAATTGACCCACAAACGCCGTTTGTCGGCATTAGGACCGGGGGGATTAACGCGTGATCGGGCAGGGTTCGAGGTGCGCGATGTGCATCACACGCACTACGGCCGCATATGTCCCATCGAAACGCCTGAAGGCCCAAATATCGGCCTGATTATGTCTGTGGCAACTTATGCTAAGGTCAATCCCTATGGCTTTCTCGAGACGCCCTATCGGAAGGTCAAAAATGGCAAAGTTACACGGGATATTGTATATTTGCCCGCCGATGAAGAAGATCGCCATACCATTGCACAGGCCAATCTGGCTCTAGATGACAAGGGCGAGTTTGAAAATGCTGTGGTGCAGGCAAGGCGGCGAGGCGATTTTCCCGTGATCGGTCCCGAAGCGATTGACTATATGGACGTTTCACCCTTCCAACTTGTGAGTGCGGCCGCCGGACTCATTCCTTTTCTCGAGCATGATGAGGCTAACCGTGCATTGATGGGGTCCAATATGCAGCGGCAAGGTGTGCCTCTCTTAATCACGGATGCCCCGCGTGTTGGAACGGGTCTCGAGCGCAAAGTTGCCGTTGATTCAAAAGCTGTGGTTATTGCGAAAAACGCCGGTATTGTGACGTATGTCAGTGCCAGCCAAATCGTCATTAAGCGCAAAAAAAGCCGCAGTCTTGATACTATTTCGCTGTCGGATGAAGATATTTACTATCTGACCAAATTTAAGCGATCCAATCAAGATTTTTGTATCAATCAGCGTCCTGCCGTACAGGTTGGCGATAAAGTTGAAAAAGGTCAGTTATTGGCCGATGGTTGTGCGACAGATAGAGGAGACCTCGCGCTCGGTGCCAATGTGCTGGTGGCGTTTATGTCGTGGCATGGATACAACTTTGAAGATGCTATTATTGTTTCTGAACGGCTCACCAAAAAAGATATTTTCACGTCAATTAGCATTGAAGAATTTGAGCTTCAGGTTCGCGATACCAAACGCGGCACAGAAGAAATTACGCGTGAAATTCCCAATGTAAGTGAGCAGGCTGTTCGCAATCTCGATGAGCACGGCATCATCCGCGTGGGGGCCGAAGTCAATCAGGGCGATATTCTCGTTGGGAAGGTGACCCCAAAGGGCGAAACCGAATTGTCGCCCGAAGAGCGTTTGTTGCGCGCAATTTTTGGCGAAAAAGCCGGCGATGTGCGCGATGCATCGCTCAAAGCCCCGCCGGGAATGGATGGCGTGGTCATGGATCGCAAAGTTTTTTCTCGCAAAGAACGCGACGAAAAGACGCGAAATGAAGATAAAGAAAAGACCAGAGCGGCCCAAAAGCGCATTGCCGCAAAGATTGCATCGTTAAAAGAAAGCCGTGATCAGCAGGTTTTGGCTCTTCTCAAAAACCGCCAAGTCAATACCTTGCGCGATGAAGATGGTACAGTGGTTGTAAAGACCGGCACGGCGTTGAATGAAAAATCGTTGGAAAAATTTGACTTGGGCACCGTGACGCCCGATGGAGATTGGTGTGACAGTCCTGCGACAAGTCAAAAGGTGGATCGACTAATTGAACTGGCCGATCACTTGATACAGCAGGCGGAAGAAGAACGCGGGCGGGAGCTTGAAAAAATCGCGCGTGGAGATGAACTCCCGCCGGGCATTGTGCAACTGGTGAAGGTGTATGTCGCTCGCAAAAGAAAGCTGATGGTAGGGGATAAAATGGCCGGACGACACGGCAACAAGGGTGTAATTTCGATTATTGTACCCGAAGAAGATATGCCTTATTTGCCCGATGGTACACCTATTGATCTGGTTTTGAATCCGCTCGGCGTACCCTCTCGCATGAATCTCGGCCAAATCCTCGAAACCCATTTGGGTTGGGCAGCCCACGAACTGGATATCCATTTTGCCACCCCTGTGTTTGATGGTGCGAGCATGGACAATGTACAAGAAATGTTGCTAAAAGCTGGTTTGCCCGAAAACGGAAAAACGTTCCTTTACGATGGCAAAACAGGGGAACGGTTTGACAAAGAAGTGATGGTCGGCATCATTTATATGTTGAAACTGTCGCATCTGGTCAGCGATAAAATCCACGCACGTTCAATTGGACCCTATTCACTGGTCACGCAGCAACCTTTGGGCGGTAAAGCCCAGTTTGGCGGACAGCGTTTTGGAGAAATGGAAGTCTGGGCGCTCGAAGCTTATGGTGCGGCACACATGTTACAGGAAATGCTCACTGTCAAATCCGATGATGTGGCGGGCAGATCCAAAATTTACGAGACCATAGTAAAGGGAGAAAATCCACCCGAGCCCGGCGTGCCAGAATCATTTAATGTTCTGGTCAAAGAATTGCAAAGCCTGTGTTTGGATGTGGTACTCGAAAACGCGCAGATTGACTGACGACATAAGATTTTGAAAAGGGGGTTCTGTCGTGGCCGATACCAATTTTGCCAATCAGCCCTTAGATTTTAATTCCATTCGCATTCAACTGGCTTCGCCAGATACCATCCGAGGGTGGTCGCGTGGCGAGGTTACCAAGCCCGAAACGATCAATTACCGGTCTTTTAAGCCGGAACGCGACGGATTATTTTGCGAATGCATTTTTGGACCTGTCAAGGATTGGGAGTGCCATTGCGGCAAATACAAGCGCATTCGGTACCGAGGTGTGGTGTGTGATCGTTGCGGGGTAGAAGTGACCCAATCAAAGGTCAGACGAGAACGGCTGGGGCACATCGAATTGGCGGTTCCGGTGACACATATCTGGTTTTTTAAGTCTCTGCCATCTCGCATGGGGTATTTGCTCAATCTTTCTGTTCGCAATCTTGAGAGAATCATTTACTACGAATCGTATGTGGTACTCGATCCCGGCGATGCGCCCGATCTCAAATCCAAGGATTTGCTCACAGAAGATGAGGTGCTTGATCTCGAAGACGAGGGGTATTCGTTTGAGGTCGATATGGGGGCTGGCGCCATCAAAAAACTGCTGTCTGGGATCGATATTGAAGATTTATCTGCCGAACTGCGAACGCAAGCTCGTTTCGAGACTTCGGTGCAGCGCAAACAAGATGCGCTCAAACGCCTCAAGGTCGTTGAAGCTTTTCGCCAATCAGATAATCAGCCCGATTGGATGATCCTCGATGTGATTCCCGTCATCCCGCCCGACTTGCGTCCTCTTGTACCCTTAGAGGGCGGGCGGTTTGCAACTTCGGACCTCAATGATTTGTATCGCCGCGTGATCAATAGAAATAACCGGCTAAAAAAACTGATTGAAATCAAAGCTCCCGAAGTCATTTTACGCAATGAGAAGCGCATGCTTCAAGAGGCCGTAGATGCCCTGTTTGACAATGGCCGTCGGTCTCGCGCTGTTCGCGGTGATGGCAACCGATCCCTCAAGTCACTTTCCGATTTGCTCAAAGGGAAACAGGGCCGATTCCGCCAGAATCTTTTGGGTAAACGCGTCGATTATTCAGGCCGTTCTGTGATTGTGGTCGATCCCCATTTGAGGCTTTATCAGTGCGGGCTGCCCAAACACATGGCTCTGGAATTATTCAAGCCATTTATTATTCGACGGCTCGAAGAAAAGGGGCTCGTTCAAACCGTTAAAAGTGCAAAAAAATTGGTCGAACGCGAGCGCGTCGAAGTATGGGATATTCTCGAAGAAATTATCCAGGACCACTGCGTTTTGCTCAATCGCGCCCCGACATTGCATCGCCTGGGTATTCAGGCGTTTTTACCGGTGCTCGTAGAAGGCAAAGCCATTCGCATTCACCCGCTGGTCTGTGCGGCGTTTAATGCCGATTTTGACGGCGATCAGATGGCCGTGCATTTGCCGCTTTCTTTTGAGGCCCAAATTGAAGCGCGGGTGTTGATGCTGTCGTCAAACAATTTGCTCAAACCCGCCGATGGGTCTCCTGTTGTGGTGGATAAACCCCAGGAAATAGCGTTGGGTCTGTACTATTTGACAAAAATTGTTCACGGCAAGCAAGAGGACCTCAAAGTTTTTAGCAGTACCGATGAAGCGCGCATGGCATATGATTTTGACCGCATTGGCCTGCACCAGGCCGTGCGAGTTCGCATTGATGGCGAGCTTTTGACAACCACGGTTGGGCGCGTCATTTTTAATGAAATTATGCCTAAAGAGATGCCCTTTATCAACGAATTAATTGATGATAAAGGTATCCGCAAAGTTTCTATCGAAGTTCACAGTCGGTATGGCAACCGCATTACGACAGATTTTCTCGATGGTTTGAAGCGATTGGGATACGATTATGCGACGCGGTCGGGTATTTCGATTGCGGTGAGCGATGTGGTCGTGCCTCCTGAAAAGGAAGAATTGATTACCTATGCTATGGTCGAGGTCGAAAAAATCGTTGAACAACACGCGATCGGGGCAATTACGGAGGGCGAACGCTACAATAAAGTGATTGATGTGTGGCAGCATACGACCAATCACATTGCCCAGGCCATGATCGGTGCATTTGAAAAAGCCGAAGATGGCTTCAACTCGATCTGGATCATGAAGGATTCGGGTGCGCGAGGCAACGACGATCAGATCAAGCAACTCGGTGGTATGCGCGGGCTGATGAATAAACCGCAAAAGAAATTGACAGGAGCGATTGGCGAAATTATTGAAACACCTATTATTTCATCCCTCAAAGAAGGTCTGACCGTGCTCGAGTATTTTATTTCGACGCACGGCAGTCGCAAAGGGTTGGCCGATACGGCATTGAAGACTGCCGAAGCGGGCTACTTGACGCGTCGCATGGTGGATGTATCACAAGATGTGGTTATTTCTGAATCAGATTGCGGAACGATATTGGGCATTGATATGGAAGCCCTGAAAGAAGGGGAAGAAGTTGTCGAATCGCTGTCTGACCGCATTGTAGGACGCACAGTCCAGGATGATGTAGAAGATCCCATTACGGGAGAACTCATTGTTGAAGCAGGCGTTTTATTGGATGAAAAATTGGCCGACAAAATTGCCGATGCAGGTGTTGAAAGCGTCTTTGTGCGGTCCGTATTGACGTGTGAGACTCGACGAGGGGTCTGCATAGCCTGTTATGGCCGCAACCCTGCCTCCGGGCTGCCCGTTGATATTGGAGAGGCTGTGGGGGTTATCGCGGCGCAGAGTGTGGGAGAACCCGGAACGCAATTGACATTGCGCACCTTTCATATTGGAGGTACTTCCAGCCGCATTGCCGAGCAAGCCGAAATTGGTGCAAAGCGTGCGGGAACAGTCATCTTTAAGCATCTCGAATTTGTCCAGCGCGGTGAAAGTTCGTGGGTTGTGGTCGGTCGAAATGGCGAATTGGAAATACAAGACGATCAGGGCCGTGTGCGGGGAGGGCACTATCATGTACCGCATGGAGCCGTGTTGCGCGTGGAGGATGGGCAAGATGTGGAAGAGGACCAGGCACTCTACGAATGGGATCCTTATAACAATGTGATTGTATCGCCCAAAGCGGGTAGGGTTCAGTTTGTAGATCTCGTAGAAGGCGTGACATATCGCGAAGAGATCGATGAAACTACCAGCATTGCCGGACTGGTCGTGATTGAGCACCGAGACCGCACCTTATCGCCTTGCATTCTGGTTATTGATGAAAATGGCGAACAGTTGGGCAGTTATATCATTCCCTTGGGCGCGCGACTGGTGGTGCGCGATGGCGATCAAGTAGAAGATGGCGATACGCTGGCTAAAATTTCGCGTGAACGCAGCAAAACACGAGATATTACAGGTGGTTTGCCGCGTGTGGCTGAGCTTTTTGAGGCGCGTCGGCCCAAAGAGGCTTCTGTGGTAACAGAAATCAATGGCTCGGTGCGCTTTGGTGGCTTGGTGAGAGGCTCGCGCATTGTCTTTGTCACGGCTAATGAGGGCGAAGAAAAAAAATATACCATTCCCTACGGACGGCATCTGCGGGTGCAAGAAGGTGATCATGTGACCGCAGGGGATCGTCTATCTGAGGGGTCAATAAACCCACACGATATTCTGGCTATTTTGGGGGATCGAAAAGTTCAGGAGTATCTGGTTGACGAAATTCAGCAGGTTTATCGGCTTCAGGGTGTGAGAATCAATGACAAGCATATTGAAACCATTGTCCGGCAGATGTTGCAGAAAGTGCAGGTGACAGATCCTGGAGATACCAATTTTCTTGAAGACGAACTCGTTGACCGATTCCGCTTCCTCGATGAAAATGACAAGGTTATAGTTGAAGGGGGAGATCCCGCAACTCACAATCCCGTCTTGTTGGGGATTACCCGAGCCTCTCTTTTAACCGAGAGTTTCATTTCAGCAGCATCTTTCCAGGAAACTACCCGGGTGCTTACTGAAGCAGCAGTGCAGGGCAAAGTTGACGCGCTGTTGGGATTAAAGGAAAATGTGATTATCGGACACCTCATTCCCGCCGGTACAGGTGCTTTGAAATACCGCGATTTGGATACAGATGTCGTAGAAGAATCGCAGGTTTTTGAAGCCCTCGCAGAAGAGAGCAGGGAAAGCATTGGGTTGCCGCCAATTAATGCTTGACAGCTACTAATGCACTTGGTATATTGCAAGTCTCCCATAATCAAGGAGGTTGAGTTTGCCCACAATTAATCAACTGGTTCGGAAGGGGCGAAAAGCCAAGCGCAAGCGTTCTTCTGCACCTGCTCTAAGAGGGTGTCCTCAAAAACGTGGTGTTTGTACACGTGTTTATACTACAACGCCCAAAAAGCCCAATTCTGCTCTGCGCAAAGTGGCACGTGTCAGGTTGACCAATGGCCTTGAAGTAACAGCCTATATTCCGGGTGAAGGGCACAATCTCATGGAGCATTCTGTGGTACTTATTCGAGGCGGTCGCGTCAAGGATCTTCCTTCGGTTCGGTATCACATTCTTCGGGGCGTACTCGACACAACTGGCGTGGAAGACCGCAAACAGGGTCGTTCCAAATACGGCACTAAAAAAGCAGGTTGATCACAAGTGCCTATTCTATTATGCGAAAACATGGGGGATACCACTTTGGTGGTGTATCCCCCTTATTGTAACAAAGAAGGTAGATCTCAATATGCGAAAACGGCGAGCGGAAAAACGACAGTTGGCCCCAGATCCCAAATACAGCAGCCTATTGGTGACGCGTTTTGTCAACTGCTTGTTTCGCAAGGGTAAAAAGAGTGTGGGCGAACGAATTTTTTATGAGGCACTCAATCTGATTGAAGAGCGAAGTGAAAATTCTGGTTTAGAGATTTTTGAAAAAGCCCTTGACAATGTCAAGCCGGTTGTCAAGGTGAGGTCGCGCCGCGTCGGTGGTGCGACTTACCAAGTGCCCGAAGAAGTACGTCACGATGAACGTCTTGCGCTATCTATCCGCTGGTTAATTTTATTTGCCAGGGAACGGGGTGAAAAGACGATGGCTCAGCGTTTGGCCGGTGAATTTATGGATGCATCAAACGGGCAAGGACGTGCGATGCAGCGACGTGAAGAAACGCACCGCATGGCAGAAGCTAATCGCGCATTTGCGCATTATCGTTGGTAAGTGATTAAGATGGCGAGAAAATACGATCTGAAGCGCACCCGAAATATCGGAATCATGGCGCACATTGACGCAGGTAAAACCACGACAACCGAGCGCATTCTCTATTATACAGGTATTTTGCGCAGGATGGGCGAGGTACACGATGGTGCTGCTACTATGGACTGGATGGCTCAAGAGCGTGAGCGTGGCATTACCATTACATCGGCAGCTACAACGTGTTTTTGGGATGATCACCGCATCAATATTATTGATACGCCAGGACACGTTGATTTTACTGCCGAAGTCGAGCGGTCGTTGCGCGTTTTAGATGGTGCAGTGGGGCTGTTTTGTGCGGTTGGAGGCGTTGAACCCCAAACCGAAACCGTCTGGCGTCAGGCAGACAAATATTCCGTGCCGCGGATTGCATTTGTCAACAAAATGGATCGCACGGGTGCCGATTTTGACCGCGTAGTAGAAATGATGCGTGAAAGATTGGCGTCCAATTTTGTTCCCGTTCAGTTGCCGGTCGGATCTGGAGAGATGTTTACGGGATTGATTGACTTGATCAAGATGAAACTCGTGACCTACGAAGATGATTCTTTAGGTACCATGTTTACGGAAGATAGTATTCCAAACGATTTGGAAGAACGCGCCTATGAAGGCCGCGAGCAATTGCTAGAAACTATTTCCGATTTTGATGATACCTTGATGGAAAAATTTCTCGAAGGCGAAGATATCAGCGAAGATGAGATTAAAGCTGCTTTGCGCCAAGCTGTGATCAACGGGAGTGCCGTGCCTGTGCTTTGTGGGTCGGCATTTAAGAACAAAGGCGTGCAGCGACTGTTAGATGCCATTATTGCGTATTTGCCCTCGCCTCGCGATGTGCCCGAAATTGTGGGGCACGATCTCAAAAATTTCGACATTGGGGTTTCTCGTCCAGTTTCCGACAAAGTGCCTTTTGCTGCTTTGGCTTTTAAGGTGATAACAGACCCTTATGTCGGGCGATTGACATACTTCCGCGTATATTCAGGTCAGTTAAATAAAGGTTCTTATGTTCTCAATGCCAACAAGGGCAAACGCGAGCGCATCGGACGTATGTTGCAAATGCATGCGAATAAGCGGGAAGAGATTGATGCGGTGTCCGCGGGTGATATCGCAGCTGTTGTTGGACTAAAAGATACGGCAACAGGAGAGACGCTGTGCGATGAAAAAGAGCCTGTGATATTGGAATCAATGGAATTTGCCAAGCCCGTGATTTCCGTGGCAATTGAACCGAGAACTAAGGCTGACCAGGATCAACTTGGCGTCGCGCTGAGCAAGTTGGTCGAAGAAGATCCGACTTTTCACGTCACTGTGGATCCAGACACCGGACAGACCATTATTTCAGGGATGGGTGAATTGCACCTGGAGATTATTGTGGATCGCCTCAAACGCGAATTCAGAGTTGAGGCCAATGTTGGCAAACCACAGGTTACTTACAAAGAGGCCATCCGCAACGCTGTTCAAAATATCCACGGGCGCTTTGTCCGTCAAAGCGGCGGTCGCGGTCAATACGGTCATGTGGTCATCAACTTGGAACCCGGTGAGCCTGGTACAGGACTTGTTTTCGAGAACAAAATTAGAGGTGGTGCAATTCCGTCTGAATATATTCCTGCCGTGCGGGCGGGAATTCAGGAAGCGATGACGGGGGGGGTCTTGGCAGGGTATCCAATAGGTGACGTCAAAATCGAATTGTTTGACGGTTCCTATCACGATGTTGATTCTTCTGAGATAGCCTTCAAGATTGCAGGGTCAATAGCTTTTCAAGAGGCTGCAAGAAGAGCCAAGACTTATCTTATGGAACCTGTTTTTGATGTAGAAGTTGTTGTGCCCGAAGATTATATGGGCGATGTTATAGGTGACTTAAATGCGCGTCGAGGGCATATTGTAGGCATTGTCAACCGCCCCGATGCACAGGTCATCTCGGCCACTGTGCCGCTGAGTGAAATGTTTGGTTATGCAACAAAGTTGCGGTCTATTACACAGGGCCGCGCGATTTATTCAATGGAATTTTCCAAATTTGAGGAAATGCCGCAGAGCATAGCTGAAGACATTCTCTCTTCAGTCAATGCATTTGCAACTTAAGCGAACGCGTCTTTTATTTCCGTTCGGTCTTTATAGGAGGAAAATATGGCGAAGGAGAAGTTTGAACGGAACAAACCCCATGTCAACATCGGCACAATTGGACATGTTGATCACGGAAAAACCACGCTGACAGCCGCTATTACCAAGACGCTGGCAGCCAAAGGGCTTGCCGATTATATGCCCTTTGACGACATTGACAAAGCACCCGAAGAAAAAGAGCGTGGAATCACCATTAATACAGCCCATGTGGAGTATCAGACGGAAAATCGGCACTATGCCCATGTAGATTGTCCCGGGCATGCTGACTATGTGAAAAACATGATCACGGGTGCCGCGCAGATGGATGGCGCGATTCTGGTTGTTAGTGCCGCAGATGGTCCCATGATTCAGACCCGCGAGCATATTCTGCTTTCACGCCAGGTCAATGTGCCTTCTATCGTGGTATTTATGAATAAGGTCGATATGGTCGATGATGAAGAATTACTCGAACTGGTTGATCTGGAAGTCCGCGAGTTGTTGGATCAATACGATTTTCCCGGCGATGATGTGCCAGTGATTCAGGGGTCTGCCCTCAAAGCTTTAGAGTCTGACGATCCCGATTCCGAAGATTGCGCCTGTATCTGGGAGTTGATGGAAGCAGTAGATGAAAATATCCCAGAGCCTGTGCGCGAGATTGACAAAGATTTCTTAATGCCGGTTGAGGACGTATTTACGATCACGGGGCGCGGTACAGTGGGTACCGGGCGTATTGAACGCGGCGTGATTAACGTCAGTGAGGAAGTTGAGATTGTGGGTATTCGCGAAAGTCGCAAGACAACTGTTACTGGTGTGGAAATGTTCCGCAAACTGCTCGATGAGGGTAGGGCTGGTGACAATGTGGGTTTGTTGCTTCGCGGCGTTGACAAAGATGAAATTGAACGCGGCATGGTGGTTGCCAAGCCGGGTTCAGTGACTCCCCACAGAAAGTTTAAAGGCGAGGTTTATGTGCTGACAGACAAAGAAGGTGGGCGCAGCAAACCTTTCTTTACGGGTTATCAACCTCAGTTCTATTTTCGTACAACGGATGTGACTGGCAAAGTAGAGTTGCCCGATGGCGTAGAAATGGTGATGCCTGGTGATAATGTGACCATGTCTGTAGAACTGTTTACGCCAATTGCTATGGAAACCGAACTGCGATTTGCCGTTCGGGAAGGTGGTCGGACTATTGGTTCGGGTGTGATTACTGAAATTGTTGAATAAGAACCGCGAAGGGATACCTCGTGCCTGCACAGAAAATTAGAATTAGACTGAAAGCATACAACCACAACGCACTGGATCGCTCTGCTGAAGAAATCGTTCGGACGGCAAAACGGACTGGGGCGCTTATTTCAGGCCCTATTCCCCTGCCGACGAAGCGTTCGCTCTACACTGTACTGCGATCTCCACATGTCGATAAAAAATCGCGCGAACAGTTTGAAATGCGCGTACACAAGCGCCTGATCGACATTCACAACTCAACGCCCCAAACGGTAGATGCCCTGATGAAGTTGGATCTGCCTGCGGGTATCGATATTGAAATCAAGGTGTAATCGTGCTGGGATTGATTGGAAAAAAAGTCGGTATGACTCAGACATTTGATGAGGCAGAAATGCTGGCTCCTGTTACGGTCCTCGAAGTTGTTCCGTGTCCCATTGTTCAGATCAAAAATCGGGATTCGGATGGGTATATGGCATTGAGGGTTGGATATGATGAGACTCGAGTCAATCGGCTAAACCGCGCGGATCAGGGGATTTTCAAGAAGGCCGGTGTGGCTCCTCATCGAGGTCTTGCAGAATTTCGAGTTGATGATGTCTCCGAATATGCTGTAGGTGAGACTCTCAATGTCAGCATGTTTGAGGCCGGGGAGGTCGTTGATGTTACTGCCCGATCAAAAGGTCGTGGATTCCAGGGCGGTGTCAAGCGCCACGGATTCAAAGGTGGTCCCAAAACCCATGGACAATCAGACCGACATCGTGCGCCTGGTTCAATAGGTCAAAGTTCGACTCCCTCGCGGGTGTTTAAGGGAATGCGTATGGCAGGGCATATGGGTGACCAGCGGGTGACGATTCGGGGCCTAAAGGTCGTGGGTGTAGATACCGAGCAAAATTTGCTCCTCTTAAAAGGTGCCGTGCCTGGCGGCAAGGGGGCTACGGTGGTTATTAAAAAACGCAACTGATTTGAGGTAAGGCGATTATGGCATCTGTTGGGGTTTGCAATCTTGAAGGTGAAGAAGTTGGATCGGTGGAGCTACCCGAAACGGTTTTTGGAATTGAACCATCAGCTGACGCGGTCTATTATGTCGTTAAAGCGTATTTGACCAATCAGCGGCAAGGCAATGCCTCGACAAAAACCCGCGCAGAAGTCAATCGGACAAAACGGAAGATGTACCGACAAAAAGGTACAGGTCGTGCCCGTAAGGGAACTGCTGGATCGCCTATTTTGATCGGCGGTGGCGTGGCGCACGGTCCCAAACCCAGATATTTTCGGGAACGCGTGCCCAAGAAAGTTAAACAGTTGGCCATACGTTCGGCATTTTCGCAAAAAGCGCTCGGTCAAGCCATATCAGTCCTAGAAGATTTTGAGCTTGAGGTGCCCAAAACAAAGCGAATGGCACAAATGACACAAATGCTTGAAATTCAGGGGCAGAAAACACTGCTCTTGACGGATAGTATCTCTGAAAATACCGTCAAATCCTGTCAAAATATTCCCAGATTTTCTGTATTACCCGTTTCGCAAGTTTCAACTTATGATGTGCTCAATGCAGACGTTCTGGTTCTTACGTGCAGTGCAGTTTCTCGCATTCGTGCTCTATGGGGTGCCTCGTGAAAAATTCTATGCAGATTATTCGGCGTTCCGTTATTACAGAGCGGGCTTCTAATTTGCAGGAAACCCAGAATAAATACGTGTTTGAAGTCCTCCGCGGTGCAAACAAAGTCGATATTCAGCGTGCAGTTGAAGCCATGTTCGATGTCGAGGTCGTAAAGGTCAATACAAGTACAATGCACGGCAAGATCAAGCGACTTGGACGGTTTCAGGGACGGCGTTCTAACTGGAAAAAGGCTGTGGTCACCCTGGTCGATGGATACAGCATCGACTTCTTTGAAGGATAAATCTCATGCCCGTCAAGAAGTTTCGCCCATTAACGCCTTCGTTGCGATTTAAGACAGTCTCTTCTTTTGACGAGATTACAAAAAATACGCCTGAGAAATCACTTGTTGAACCCAATAAAAAATCCGGGGGACGCAATAATCGGGGGCGTATCACGAGCCGTCGTCGTGGTGGCGGGCATCGGCGTCAGTATCGCCGCATAGATTTCAAGCGCGATAAAGTGGGCGTGTCTGCAATTGTGCATAGTATTGAGTACGATCCAAATAGATCGGCACGCATTGCTCTCTTGCATTATGTCGATGGTGAAAAACGCTATATTCTGGCACCGATTGGTTTAAGTGTTGGGGATGAAGTCGCGTCTGGCACAGATGCAGAAATTCGACCGGGCAATGCGCTTCCGCTGGCAAATATTCCTCTGGGTAGTAATGTACACAATGTTGAACTCAAGCCCGGAAAAGGTGGACAGATCGGTCGCTCGGCAGGAGCTGAAATTCAAGTGATGGCCAAAGAAGGCAATTTTGCAACTCTTCGCCTGCCTTCTGGCGAGCGTCGGTTGGTCTCAGTATCGTGTTATGCGACCATTGGGCAGGTTGGCAATTTAGAGCATGAAAATGTCGTTGTCGGAAAAGCAGGACGGGCTCGCTGGTTGGGCAGACGTCCGAAAGTGCGCGGTGTTGCAATGAACCCAATCGATCATCCACATGGTGGAGGAGAGGGGCGAGCAACAGGCGGTAGGCATCCGGTGACGCCCTGGGGGCAACCCACAAAGGGATATAAAACGCGAAAAAAGAAAAATAAATCTGATCAAATGATCATTCAGCGGCGCAAGTAATCAGGAGCATTATTTTATGGCACGGTCAATCAAAAAAGGGCCTTTTATTGAGCCGAGTCTCTCAAAAAAGATTGAGCAGATGAATAAGGCTGGTAATAAGCGGGTTATTCAGACGTGGGCGCGACGATCGACAATTGCGCCAGAGTTTGTGGGGCATACGCTGGCTGTACACAATGGAAATAAATTTATCCCCGTTTATATTACAGAAAACATGGTTGGACACAAACTCGGTGAATTTGCTCCCACGCGTACGCATCGGGGGGGGCGAGGTCGATCTACTGAACGCGCCACTTCTTTGCAGTGATATTTTGAGATGGGAATTTTAAATGGAAGCTCGGGCGATATTGCGCTATTCAAGAATTTCACCCCGCAAGGTGCGACAGGTGGTTAATCTCGTGCGGGGTAAAGATGTGGAGGAAGCTTTCCACATCCTGCAGTTCACACCTAAAAAGGCTGCGCGTATTGTAGCGCGCACCTTGCAATCCGCAGTTGCAAATGCGGTCAACCGCGAAGAAGAATCCGCAGTCGAAGAAGCGCTCTTTGTGAAAGAAGCATTTGTCGATGGTGGCATCGCGTTAAAGCGGTTGCGTCCTCAGCCCCGCGGTGCTGCCGGAATGATTCGCAAGCGATATAGCCACATCACACTGGTTGTTTCAGACGAGGAATAGGAGAATCACTTTGGGCCAGAAAACGCATCCAATAGGAGTGAGGTTGGGGATTGTCAAAGACTGGCGTTCCCGCTGGTTTGCCAATCGCGATTTTGCCAGCCTGCTTCAAGAAGACCTCATGCTCAGGCGATATATTACCCGTCGTTTGCAGCGGGCAAGTGTCGCGCAAATAGACATTGAGCGTGCGCCCAAGCGGGTGACCATTTCGATTCACACCGCTCGTCCTGGTATTGTAATTGGGCGTAAAGGCGCAGAGGTCGATAAATTGCGAGATGAGTTAAAACATCTGACAGGCAAAGAAATTTATATCAATATCAATGAAATTAAGCGACCAGAACTCAACGCCCAACTCGTCGCCGATAATATCTCCCGACAACTCGAGCAACGTGTCTCGTTTCGCCGTGCAATGAAAAAAGCCGTTGCTTCCTCGGTGCGCATGGGGGCTGAAGGGATTAAAGTCGTATGTGGGGGCCGTCTTGGTGGGGCAGAAATGTCTCGCGTTGAAAAATCAGAGCCTGCGGGACGTGTTCCACTCCACACACTTCGCGCTGATATAGACTATGCCAGATCTACTGCTTATACAACCTCGGGTACTGTAGGGGTAAAAGTGTGGATCTGTCACGGAGAAAAAATGGTCCAGGACGTCCATCTGGCAACTTGAGACCTGCGGGACAGGAGCAGCTATTATGTTAATGCCAAAACGGGTCAAATGGAGAAAACAGCAGAGAGGGCGTCGCAAAGGTATGGCCTCTCGGGGGGCCAATATTTCTTTTGGCGAATATGGTTTGCAGGCCCTCGAACCGGGTTGGATTACCAACAGGCAGATTGAAGCGGCCCGCATAGCGATTACCAGGGCTTTGGGACGCGGTGGGAAAGTTTGGATTCGCATTTTTCCAGATAAACCCCTGACGGTTAAACCTGCAGAAACCCGTATGGGGAAAGGAAAAGGCAATCCCGAATACTGGGTAGCAGTCATCAAACCCGGGCGGATCATGTTTGAAATTGAGGGAGTGCCACGCGAAAGCGCGCAACGCGCAATCAAATTGGCCAGCCAGAAATTGCCTATTAAAGTTCGTTTTGTAGAACGCGGGGGACACGACGAATGAAACCGAGTGAAATTCGAGATCTGACGGCAAACGATGTAAGGGAAAGGATTGCTGAACAAGAAAATGAACTCGTGAATCTCCGCATTCAGTTGGCTACGCGCCAGCTCGACAATCCAATTGCGTTTCGAGATGCCTGCAAGGATCTCGCTCGGCTCAAGACCGTGTTGCGCGAACACGAACTTGGCATTCGCGAACTTCCCAATGCGTAATTTTTAAGGAGAATCGGTGTATGGCAGAAGTGCAAACTCGCAGGCACCGCAAAACACGTGTAGGGCTGGTGGTCAGCGACAAATCCAATAAAACAATTGTCGTTGAGGTGAGGCGGCAGGTGCCACACCCCCTGTATGGAAAAGTTATGCAAAGACGTTCAAAATTGACGGCGCACGATGAGAATAATGAAGCCAGAGCCGGCGATGAAGTGATGGTTGTTGAAACGCGGCCTTTGAGCAAGACCAAACGCTGGCGGTTGGTGGAAATCGTAAAAAAGGCGCATTAAGTGGAGAGAACATGGTCCAGGAATATTCGGTATTGAATTGCGCGGATAACTCAGGTGCCCGAAAGGTGATGTGCTTCCGCATTTTAGGGGGCACCAAACGCAAGTACGGCAAACTCGGTGATACCATTGTGGTTTCAGTTAAAGATGCACAGCCAAACAGCGATGTGAAGCGTGGTGATGTTGCTCGGGCCGTAATCGTCCGTACCAAAAAAGAAACGCGAAGGGCGGATGGGTCTTATATTCGATTTGACGACAACGCTGCGGTTTTGATCAGCGCAGAAGGCGAACCTCGGGGGACACGCATATTTGGACCTGTTGCCCGCGAGTTGCGCGAGAGGCGATTTATGCGCATTGTATCTTTGGCGCCCGAAGTGATATAATAAAGAAAGGCAAGTGTTTGAAATGAGGATTCGCAACGGTGATCAAGTTGAAGTGATAAGCGGTGTTTATACTGGTCAACGGGGGCGCGTTTTGCATGTTTGGCCCAAAAAGGAACGCGTGCTGGTCGAAGGGATCAACACGGTCAGGCGCCATACGCGACCCAATCCCAATAACCAGCAAGGCGGTATTGTGGAGAAGGAAGCCCCCTTGCATGTGTCCAACCTCATGATAGTCGATTCACAAACCGATGAGCGAACCCGGATTCGCATTCAGCGCCTCGAAGACGGGTCGCGTGTGCGCATTGCTAAAAAAAGTGGTGAACAAATTCCCGAAGTTGAATAACGAGGACGACATGGCAACGCGATTACAAGAATACTACGAAAACGAAGTTGTGCCTGCGCTTATCCAGCGATTTGGGTATAAAAATCGCATGCAGGTGCCCAAATTGGAAAAGGTCGTCTTAAACATGGGCATTGGTGAAGCCGTTCTCAATGCCAAAGTCATTGAAAATGCGGTTGAAGATTTGACCCGCATTGCAGGACAGCGGCCCTCAATTCGCAAGGCGCGAAAAGCCGTTTCAAACTTTAAGCTGCGACAGGGGATGCCCATCGGCTGTGCTGTTACTCTTCGCAGATCTCGTATGTACGAATTTCTCGATCGTTTTTTCAATTTCTCTGTGCCGCGTATTCGCGACTTCCGCGGTCTGTCAATGCGCTCATTTGATGGTCGGGGCAACTATACGCTCGGTATTCAGGAACAAATTATTTTTCTCGAAATTGACTACGATCAAATCGACAAAATTCGCGGCCTCGATGTGACCATGGTCACATCGGCCTCTACCGATGAAGAGGCTTTTGAACTACTCAACGGAATGGGCATGCCGTTTCAAAATATAGATTAAACAACAGAATCAACACAAGGTCAGGTCTGATATGGCTAAAAAATCTATGATTGCCAAAGCAAAGCGCAAACCAAAATTTGCAGTCCGCCGTTATAATCGGTGTCACAGATGCGGCAGACCACGCGGTTTTTTGCGCAAATTTGGCATTTGCCGTATATGTTTTCGCGAGTTGGCTCTCGCTGGTGAGATTCCCGGCGTGACAAAAGCCAGCTGGTAATTGAGGGGGAAGCACATATGATGACGGATCCGATTGCCGATATGTTGACGCGTGTGCGAAATGCATGTCGCGCCGGACATCGCAAGGTGGATATCCCAAGTTCCAGGATGAAGCGCGAGATTGCCCGCATTTTGAAAGAAAGCGGTTTTGTTCACAATTATGCGTATATCGATGACAATCGACAGGGTTATTTGCGCCTTTATCTCAAGTACAGTTCCGATGAGGAAGGCGCGATTCAAGGTTTGAAGCGCGAAAGTCGCCCTGGTCTGAGAAAATATGTGGGCAAAGCCGAAATTCCTCGGATACTAAATGGATTGGGTGTCGCTATTTTATCGACATCAAAAGGTATTTTGACAGATCGAACTGCGCGTCGAGAAGGTGTTGGCGGCGAAATTATCTGTAGCGTCTGGTAGAGGTATAGAAGGAGTGAATCGTGTCGAGAATAGGTAAACAGCCGATTGTCGTTCCGGGGGGCGTCAATGTGCAAATTGGGGCCACACAGGCAGAAATAAAAGGTCCTAAAGGGACTTTGCAGGTGCCTTTACATCCGCTCACACAGGTCAATCAAGAGGGTGAATCCCTTTCTGTCACAGTGCAAGATCCCGAAGATCGACATCACAAATCTATTTGGGGTCTCACGCGTGCTTTATTGGCAAATGCTGTTCAAGGTGTATCGGCTGGTTTTGAGAAGCACCTGGTTGTTGTTGGGGTGGGATATCGCGCAGATATGAAAGGAAAAAATTTGGATATCAACGTGGGGTACAGTCACTCTGTGACGGTTGATGCCCCTCAGGGTATTGAATTTAGCATTGATGCGCCTCCTTCTGAGATCGAAAATTCCCAGGCTCTGGTTAAGATCAGTGGTGCCGACAAAGAACTCGTGGGACGCATTGCGGCAAATATCCGCAATATTCGACCTCCGGAACCCTATAAGGGGAAAGGCATTCGCTACAGTAACGAATACGTGCGACGCAAGGCTGGCAAGACATCAGTAAGTTCAGTAAGTTAAATTTTGAGGTTTTTCAATGGCTGACAAGCAAATTAAAAAGACACAGATGCACAGGCGTCGTCAAATGCGCATTAGAAAGAAACTTTCTGGAACGGCTGATCGCCCGCGTCTGACGATTTTTCGAAGTCTGAAACATATTCAGGCGCAATTGATTGATGATGTGAACGGGCGTTCTCTAATGGGTATATCCTCAAATGCTCCGCAGCTCAAGGATCAGTTGCAAACCATTGAAGGCAAATGCAATAAAAGCCGCGAGGTGGGCAAAGCTTTGGCTGCGCGAGCGCAAGAAGCCGGAATTTCGCAGGTTGTTTTCGATCGCGCGGGTTATCTCTATCACGGTCGTGTCAAAGCATTGGCAGAAGGTGCACGCGAAGGCGGGTTGAAATTTTAATGCTAAGGAGTCGATTTTGAGCAGAATTGAAGCCACGGGTTTAGATCTGACGGAAATCGTCATCAACAACAGCATCAAACGGGTATCTCACGTTCGCAAAGGTGGACGCCGTTTTGCTTTTAATGCGCTTTGTGTGGTTGGTGATAAAAAAGGCATTGTGGGAATTGGGATGGGGAAAGCGGGCGAAGTCTCTGAAGCCATTCGCAAAGCTACCGACGATGCAAAAAAGAATTTGGTGCGCGTGCCAGTCGTTGAGGGCACATTGCCTCACGAGATCATTGGGCGGTTTGGTGCTTCTCGCGTTTTGCTCAAACCCGCTGCGCCCGGCACGGGAATTATTGCAGGAGGCGGTGTGCGTGCGGTTTTGGAACTGGCTGGTGTTCAAAATGTGTTGACGAAGTCATTGGGTTCTCAAAATCCTCAGAATGCCGTTAAAGCCGCGATGGAGGGGTTGACGCGGTTGAAAGATGCGAGAATGTTTGCACTATTGCGCGGTGTAGAAGAATCCGAACTGGTTTCTGAACGGGGGTAGTGATGGGTGAACAAAAAACACTGCGGATTACACAGATTCGCAGTGCAATTAAGAGGCAAAAACAACAACAACAAACACTGGATGCCTTGGGAATCCGCCGCATTCGGCATACTGTGGAGCACGCTGACTCTCCCCAATTGCGCGGCATGCTGGCGGCTGTTGCACATTTAGTCAAAGTTGAAGAAAATTAAAACGCGGGATGCGAAAATGAAACTAGGGAATCTCTCTCCGCCCCAAGGGGCCACTTTTAAAAAGAAACGTTTGGGCATCGGTCCTGGCTCTGGGACAGGCAAAACTGCGGGCAAAGGGCACAAAGGGCAGCGGGCGCGCTCGGGGTCCAAGCGCAGAGCTTGGTTTGAAGGGGGGCAAATGCCCTTGCATCAGCGCTTGCCGAAAGTTGGTTTTAACAATCCTTTTCGCGTGACCTATCAAATCGTAAATCTCGACGATTTGGCGGGTAGAGAACTTTCGGGTGAGATTACCCCCGAAGTGCTCAAAGCCGCGGGTCTGATTGCCTCTACAAAACGTCCTGTGAAAATTTTGGGGCGAGGCGAAATTTTTGCACCATTGCAGGTTCGGGTTCAGGCGATATCCGCTGCGGCTGCAAAAAAAATTATTGCAGCTGGCGGACGCGTTGAGGCCAACCTGGGTGGTGGCGCGGCCAAAACCGACTGAGTTCGACTGAGAGGAGGCGGTGTTGCTCGATAGCGTCAAGAGCGTCTTTAAGATTCCGGAATTGCGAAATAAGGTGTTATTTACGCTGGGTATTCTGGCGATTTATCGTCTGGGTGGGCAGATCCCCATACCCGGAATAGATCGGGTTGCCTTGGGTGAATTTTTTGCAGGCACCAGCCAAACGATCTTTGGTCTCTACGACATGTTTGTAGGTGGGGCGTTCACCCGTGCGACGGTATTTGCACTGGGTATTATGCCTTATATCAGTGCGTCCATTATTTTTCAATTGATGGGTGCTGTGGTGCCATCCCTGCAAAAGCTGCAAAAAGAAGGGGAAGCAGGCCGAAAAAAAATCATTCAATATACGCGGTATGGCACAGTTGCACTGGCTGCAGCGCAGTCCCTTGGGGTGAGTTTTTTCCTGGAAAGCCTTCAGTCGCCAGACACCGGACTTTCGGTCGTACTCTATCCCGGGTGGGGCTTCCGGTTGTTGACGGTATTGACAATTACTGCCGGTACCGTGTTTATTATGTGGTTGGGCGAGCAGATTGATGCACAGGGTATTGGCAACGGGATGTCGCTGCTCATTTTTATTGGTATTATTGCGGCATTGCCCTTTGTCGTGCGGCAGGAGTATCGGGATTTTGTGACCAATGACAAGCCTATTTTGATCGAAATAGCTGTTTTAGTTATCGTTGTTGCATTGACCGCCTTGGTGGTGCTCATCACACAGGGCACGCGTAAAATTCCAGTACAATACGCCAAACGCGTTGTTGGACGACGGGTATATGGTGGGCAAAGTACACATATACCGCTCAAAATTAATACGTCTGGCGTGATGCCGATTATTTTTGCTCAGGCGATTATGTTTTTACCTGCGACAATGGCCGGATTTGCCCCTAATAATGAATTTATGCAAAATTTTGCGGCTGCTTTTACGCCGAGTATGGCCTGGGTGTCATTGCCCTACTGGGTGATTTATTCATTGCTAGTGATTTTCTTTGCTTACTTTTATACCGCCATTGTGTTTAATCCGATTGATCTAGCTGATAATATGAAACGGCAAGGTGGATTTATTCCCGGCGTCAGACCGGGTAAACGCACGTCAGACTTTATTGATCGGGTGCTCACGCGAATCAACATGCCAGGCTCGGTTTTCTTAGCCGCAATAGCCGTTGGACCATACTTTATTATCAATTCTATGGGGGTTCATCCGGGGCTCGAACAAGTATTTGGCGGTACAGGGTTGTTAATTATGGTCGGTGTGGCACTTGACACTTTACAGCAGATTGAATCGCATTTGCTGATGCGCCACTACGATGGGTTTATGAAAAAAGGCCGTATTCGAGGGCGCCGAGCCTGATTTATTCAAAGTGTTGGAGATTTATTTATGAAAGTTCAATCATCAGTTCGCCGTCGTTGTAATCACTGCAAGATCATTCGCCGACGCGGTGTTGTGCGCGTGATTTGCAAAGTCAACCCGAGACACAAACAGCGACAGGGATAACCTCATAGGAGACGCAATCGCATGGCCCGAATTGCAGGTATAGATATTCCCAGAGAAAAGCGCGTGGAAGTTGCGTTGACATATATTTTGGGCATTGGCTTGAGCACATCACAAAAGATTTTGGCACAGACGCAGATTTCGCCTGAAACGCGCGTAGATGCTTTGACTGACGATGAAGTCGCCAAATTGCGCTCAGTTGTTGAAGGTGAATACAAGGTTGAAGGAAACCTGCGAAGCGAAGTTGCCATGAACATCAAGCGATTGATGGATATTGGATGCTATCGCGGTTTGCGATGGCGTCGGGGTTTGCCGGTGAGAGGGCAGCGGACGCGCACCAATGCCAGGACGCGCAAAGGAAAAAAACCCGGTATTGGCAGCCGAAGGCGAACCGCATAATCACACGCATTCTGACAAAAGGAGGAGTCGTTTGGCAGCGAGAAGAGCGAGACGACGGAACAGACGTGTCGATGCCCATGGTGTCGCACATGTCAATGCCAGTTTTAACAATACTATTGTAACCCTAACTGACCGTGAAGGTAGAGTTATTTCCTGGTCGTCAACGGGGAAGGTCGGGTTTAAGGGGTCGAGAAAAAGTACGCCCTATGCTGCTCAGTTGGCCGCTACCGATGCGGCGCGAGAAGCGATGGCAATGGGCTTGCGCCGGGTGGAAGTCTGGGTCAAGGGTCCAGGTGTTGGACGAGAAGCCGCCGTGCGGTCGTTGCAGAGTGCTGGATTGGAAATCTCAGCGATCAAAGATGTTACGCCCATTCCGCACAATGGGTGCCGCCCTCCTAAGCGACGTCGCGTTTAACTAAAGAAAATAGGGAGATATTGAATGGCGAGGTACACTGGCCCAAATTGTAAATTGTGTCGCCGAGAAGGCATGAAGTTGTTTCTTAAAGGTGCGCGGTGTCAAATGGACAAATGTTCATTTGACCGGCGAAGTTATGCGCCCGGTATGCATGGACAAAACATGCGTCGAAAGCCGTCGGAATACGCACTTCAACTCCGTGAAAAACAGAAAACAAAGCGTATCTACGGCGTGCTGGAAAATCAGTTTCGCACGTATTATTCAAAAGCCGCTCGCAGAAAGGGTGTGACAGGCGAGTTGCTTTTGCAGATGCTCGAATGTCGTTTGGATAACATGATCTATCGTCTGGGTTTTGCGCCATCTCGAAAATCAGCGCGGCAGCTCGTGAGACATCGCCATATTGCTGTTAATGGGCGAACCGTGGATATTCCTTCATTCCAGGTTTCACCGGGAGACACTGTGCAAGTGCGAGAAAAAAGTCGCCAATTGCAACTCATTCACGATGCACTCAAGCGCACAGGTGATGCAGGTCAATCGTCCTGGCTTTCGGTAGATAAAGTGAACTTGAGTGGTACGCTTGTAGAATATCCAAAGCGAGATGATATACCAACGCCAGTTGAAGAGCAGCTCATCGTTGAGCTCTACTCCAAGTAAGAGACGCGCACCGGGAGCTTTAGTCTATGGATGCAAAAAATTTTCAAATGCCTCGATCTGTACAAATCGATGAAGGAAGCTTGAGTGACAATTACGGCCTGTTTAGTGTTCAGCCTCTCGAACGCGGGTTTGGTGCTACAATAGGGAATGCTTTGCGCCGCGTTTTGCTTTCCTCTATTGAGGGAGCTGCCGTTAAGGCGGTAAAAATTGAAGGGATTCAGCACGAGTTTACCGTGGTTGAAGGCGTCGAGGAAGATGTGACGGAGATCGTCTTAAATCTCAAGGAGGTTTGTCTGCGCGTACATACAGAAGCAGACAAACTGCTATATATAAAAAAAGAAGGGCCAGGAGAACTCAAGGCTGGCGATTTGCAAGTCGATGCCGATATCGAAGTGATGAATCGCGATCTGCATATTGCAACACTCGACAAAGACGGTGTGCTCGACATGGAAATCACCGTTGGGAAAGGCCGGGGGTATGTACTGGCAGAAGCAAACAAGCAGGTAGAACAGCCCATGGGGACCATTGTATTAGATGCTGCTTTTTCTCCTATCCGCAAGGTGCATTATGAAGTCGATAATGCGCGAGTGGGGCAACAGACCGACTACGATAAACTATCATTGGCTGTTTGGACAAACAGCGTTATGCGACCCGATGATGCGGTGGCTCATGCTGCGAGAATATTGAAGGATCATCTCGAGTTGTTTATCAACTTTGAAGAAGAGCCAGAAGAAGAATTAGAGGAAGTTGTCGATGAGGAAACACGCCGCATTGCAATACTGCTCAAGATGCCGGTAGATGAGTTGGAATTGTCGGTGCGGTCGGCCAATTGCCTAAAAGCAGCCAATATTATGACACTTGAAGACCTCGTTCAAAAAACAGAAAACGAAATGCTTAAATTCCGCAATTTTGGCCGCAAATCGCTCAATGAATTGACTGCTTTACTCGAAAATTTGGGCATTGCATTTGACATTGATGTGAGCAAATACCAAGAAGTCGTTGCCAAATCTGAGAACATCTCGATTTTGGACGACGATTTTTAGCGAGGAAACCAATGAGGCACGGGAAAAGGGGTAGAAAGCTGGGGCGCACGGCGAGCCATAAAAAAGCCATGCTCAACAATATGGCCACATCTTTGTTTGCCAACGGCAAGGTACGTACCACGCTGCCGAAAGCGAAAGAATTGCGCGGCGTCGCCGAACGGTTGATCTCTTTTGCTAAGCGTGGCGACTTGCATGCACGGCGTCAAGTTTTGCGACGCATTCAAAATAAGGTGGTGCTTACAAAGCTATTTGAAGAAATTGGCCCTTCATTTGCCCACCGAAGTGGCGGATATACGCGCATTTTCAAGCTCGGTCCTAGACGAGGTGACAGCAGCGAATTGTGTTTGATTGAGCTGGTGGCCGATGGCGCAATATCCGAATCCGACGATGCGGGAACCGAGTCTGACGCTTCTGGTGGAGAAGACGAAGTTGTAGAAGAAAAGAAAAACGACGCTTGACTTTCTGTACATTTTTTAAGGGCAAATCGACATTTGTCGGTTTGCCCTTTTTTTTTAATAAAAAAAGGCGACACTGACAATGTCGCCTTTTGATTTGTTGGTAAAAAAACTTAATCTCTTGAGATATCGAGAATCTCATAAGTGAGTATGCCGACGGGCACTTGAACATCGACGACCTCGCCAACGCGTTTGCCCAACAGAGCTTTGCCAATGGGAGACGCTGTCGATATTTTCTTCTGGTCAAAATCGGCTTCTTCTACAGTGACCAGCGTGTACTGCATTTCTCTGCCATTTTTTTTGTCCTGTAACTTGACCGTCGCGCCCAGATAGGCTTTGTCTTTGGGGATTTGGCTTTCGTCGATAATTTCCGAGTTCGTGAGTTTTTCATGCAATTCGGCAATTTTCTTTTCAAGAAATGCCTGTCGCTCTTTGGTTGCATGGTATTCGGCGTTTTCGCTCAGGTCGCCAAACTCGCGCGCCTTTTTAATCGCCGCAATGACAGTTGGCCGCTCTTTGGTTTGCAGACGGATCAATTCGGTTCGAATTGTTTCATACCCGTTTTTGGTTAGATAAATGCGGTTCATAATAATATCCCATGAAATGAAAAATCTATCTCGGAAGCCGATATTGGGTTTCGAGATAGACTTTTTTGCACCCACAGCATAATACAAAAGAGCTGTTTTTTTGTCTATATATATATAAAAATAAGACCTTTATGGCGAGAAGTCAAGCTTAAAACAAATACAAGGCATATATCGCGTTGTAAAAATAGTTCAGCCTCTGTTTGTGTGATGTATATATTTAAGTGGCAATCGGGAGGCAAATTGCGCGGTTGCGACCAGCAAGGAACGCCTGCGGGCTATGAAGAGAGGTATAGTTATGGTAGATGCTGTTTTGGTAACGGGTGGGGCGGGCTATGTTGGCAGTCACACGGTTCGGCGTCTGTTGGAAGACCATCGCCGGGTTGTGGTGCTGGATGACCTGTCAACGGGGCATCGGGAAGTTGTCACTTTGTTTGAACGGGTGTATGGGCCAGAGCAATTTTGTTTCGAGTATGTCAATTTGCTTGATCGCAGTGCTCTGGCCTCTGTTTTTAATGGTCACGATTTTTGCGGCATTATCGATTTTGCTGCCCGGACGCTGGTGGGAGAATCACAAGACGTGCCATACAGGTATTTTGAGAACAATGTGATTGCTTTTCAGAATTTGTTGGATGCAGGCAAGGGATTGCCCATTGTGAAATCATCTACGGCGGCGACGTATGGCGAACCCCACGCAGAACACATTCCGCTCAAAGAAAATTATCAGCAGAAATGGATCGCAGATGGCGGCTTTGAGAACAGTCAATTGATGCCCACTGTGGTGGATTTTGAGACCCTTTTGAAGTGGTATAAAAAACACATCGTTTTCAAACTCTGCGAAGAAGATATTGCCCTGCTAAAAATTCCCACAAATGTTTATGGCATTACTAAAATGATGGATGAACGCATGTTGTTGCAGGCCGAGCGACAGACAGGCGGACGATATGTTGTTCTTCGCTATTTTAATGCCGTTGGTGCCGATCCTTCGCGGTTGATTGGCGAAGATCACGATCCCGAGACGCATTTGATCCCCATTGTTTTGCAAGTGGCTTTAGGGCAGCGCGAAAAGATGACCGTATTTGGCGATGATTATGCGACCGCCGATGGCACGGCTGTGCGAGATTATATTTCTGTGGTGGAATTGGCCGAAGCACATATTAAGAGCCTGGATATGTTATTGGCCGGAGGGCGATCTGCGACGTACAATCTCGGCAGGGGCCAGGGTGTGAGTGTGAGGGAGATTTTGGAAGCCGCGCGCCAAGTAACCGGTCATGCGATTCCCGAAGCGATTGGAGCGCGGCGAAGTGGCGATCCCGCAACGCTTATTGCCGATGCGAGTCGCATTCAGCGCGATATGGGATGGGCCGCGAGAGAAACGCTACACGAGACTCTGGAATCCGCCTGGCACTGGCATCGGCTTCATCCTAATGGGTATCGGGTTGTGCAGGAGGAGAGGTTCAATCCTTTTTGGAACCGGTGGGTCAATATCGCTGCCCATCGCGCAGACAGGCCCTGGCGGGGAGAAACGCAGCTTATGGAGGGGGCAGATGATATGGCTTATGATCCCGAATGCTATCTCTGCCCTGGGAATACGCGGGCGACGGGTGATGTAAATCCCAAATACAAAGGGGTGTGGACATTCGAGAACGATTTTCCCTCTCTGGTATTGGACGCATATCAAACGCAGGCGCAGTTGGGACCTTATGTATCGCGCACATCTCGGGGTGTGTGCGAAGTTGTGGTCTATGCACCGAATCATGCCCAGCGTTTGTCAACGCTGTCTTTGGACGCGCTTGTTCAGGTGATTGACGCATGGGCAGAGATTTACGATCGGTTGGGGAAGAATCCTGATATTGTGTATCCGCTGATTTTTGAGAACCGAGGCACGGTGATGGGCAATTCACAGCCGCATCCGCATGGGCAAGTGTATGCGTATTGTGAAGTTCCCGATCTGGTAGTGAAACCGCAACTGGCTATGTTTGAATCCCATCGCGAGAAAACGGATCGCTGTTTTGTGTGCGATGCCAATCGCGTGGAAGCCGAGGATGGACGGCGGATTCTCGTTGATCGCCCTCATGTGTTGGCTTATGTTCCGTTTGCCGCACAATTTCCTTACGATGTGATCATTGTCCCTAAGGCACACGCTACGAGTTTGCCGGATTTGCGAAGGGAAGAACGGCGTGATTTGGCAGCGGGTTTGCGCGATGTTCTCGGCGGGTTAGACGGGTTGTTTGCTGCGCCGTATCACTACAGCCTGGCATTGATGCAAGCACCGACAGATGGCGTGGATTACGGTTATCATATGCAAATTCATATTACATCGCTTTTGCGAGGACCTGGCTTGCGAAAGCACGTGGTGGGGGCAGATATTTTTGGCAATCTCATCAATCCCTCAGATCCGGATATGAGGGCAGAGGAGATACGATGGGCCATGCGGAAAGTCGAGAAGAGGTAATTTCAATGTTGCATCCTATTATTGCACAGGCGCGGGACGCTTTTGAGTCGGTTTTTGAGGGGCAGGCGGATGTCGTCGTGCAGGCGCCGGGGCGCGTCAATTTGATTGGGGAACACACGGACTACAATGAGGGGTTTGTGTTTCCCTCCGCGATTGACCGCTGGGCGGTTGTTGCTGCGCGGTCGAGAGCCGATTCGGGGGTGCGGATTTACTCGGCGATGCATGAAGAGGTGGCTGAGTTCCAGGTTGATGATGTGTTGGGGGCGCAGGGCAATTGGGCAGATTATCCAAAGGGCGTGGTGCGCGAGTTTCAAAAGCTGGGGCATTCGCTGTGTGGTTTTGATGCGGTCATTGTGGGCAATGTGCCTATGGGGGCGGGATTGAGCAGTTCGGCTGCTGTGGAGATGGCGGTGGGCAAGGGGATGGTTGTGTTAAATCGCATTGAAATAAGCGGGCCTGAGCTGGCTCTTTTGGGGCAACGTGCAGAGAATCATTTTGTGGGTGTCAATTGCGGGATTATGGATCAGTTTATCTCGGCAAATGGCCGGGCGGGTCACGCGCTGTTCCTCGATTGCCGCGATCTCTCGTTTGATCTTGTTCCTCTTTTTGGCGATGGTGTGCAGATTGTGATTTGCAACTCGGGCGTGACGCGCGGGCTGACGGATTCGGCATATAATGATCGGCGGTCTGCCTGTGAAAGTGGGGTTTCACTTCTCGCGGGGGCAATGGGGACAGATATACGGGCACTGCGCGATGTGTCGATGGAGGTGTTGGATGTTTACGGTGGCGCGCTATCGGAAACCGTGCTGAAACGGTGCCGCCATGTGATAACGGAAAATGAACGCACGCAGCGGGCGGTTGCATTACTGAGAAAGGGCGATCTGTCGGAGTTTGGACAGTTGATGGTCGCATCCCACGAGAGTTTGCGAGATGATTACAATGTGAGTGGCAAAGAACTCGATCTACTGGTAGATATCGCTCTAAATGTGCCCGGGGTGTTCGGCGCTCGGATGACTGGCGCGGGTTTTGGAGGATGTACTGTGAATATCGTTGAACGGGATGCTGTGCCAGCCCTGACAGATGCGATAAATGAGCGGTATTCCAGGATAACTAATTTGACCCCTGAGATTTACGTTTGTTCAGCAGTCAATGGCGCAGAGCAGGTGGGAGGGTGAAGACCAGTATACAATGCGAGAGTAGTATCCGATCTTTACTCTATAATACGAAAATAGACGTATTTCCTATCCGTCTGATCCGTCTGTTTGTCCTTTGCTAATACTGTCAACTGGTAAATCCCCGGTGGTACCTGGCTCACATCAATCTGCAAATACGTGAAGTCATTTCCTCGATTACCCTCGTAATTGGCTGTCACTGTACGGGTCAAATCGCCATCTTTTGATCGCTTGATTTTCAAGCCCTCGGCTGCGATATGATGAACCTGCCCACCGCTCGTATAAACCTTTGTCTCACCCCATATATCACTATCGGCGAATACGCTACCGATCCCATCACTATCCTGTGACTGTCCGGTCTGCAAGCCTTCGGCTGCGATGTAATATCCTTGTCCACTACGCAGGTCAATTTCTGTTTTACCCATCATATCAATCAGGTTTTGAGACGCGAACAATGTGGGCGATAGGGTATCTACCTCTGGCTTGCCGATTGTGTAGGATATCTCATAAGCTGTATTGCCAAAGTCGTCGCGTTTAAGCACGTATAGTTCCAGATAGATAAAGATCGATTCAGACTGTGAAAACGTGCGGACAGGGTTGGGGGTGATGAGCAGATCACCACGGCCTTCTGGCAATGCATTCCGCGCTTGAATATCGCTGCCGACCAAAAGATCACTTAGATGAAAGGTCTCATCGTCATAGACATATTGCTCCTCGTCGCGTGCGATACCAATCGCACCGGATGTCTGGTCCAGTAATTCCACCGAAAAATGATAGCTGCCTTGAGGTACAGACACCAGGCGCGAGACCAGCAAGTGATCGTTGCGATGTCGTGCAGCGGTGTTTTGGGCTGGCATGGGAGGTGGTAGCGCGAAACTCACGGATTTGCGATAGTTATACACATCATTCCAGTGCTCATCAAACAAGAACACGCCATCCCAAAAACTCACTTCGCCAGTCTCAGTATCTGCTTCTAATCGGTCTTTAGGAATCATATAACTGAGTTCGATCCGTACGCTATCTCGTCCTTCAAAAGCGGCGATCTGATAGGGCAGGGTGTATTTTCGGTGGAGATACGGATCGACAAACCGCTGCTCTGTTTTTTTGAATATATGATGCGAGGCTTCTTGGAGTGTACTGGGAAAAGAAAATGTTCGCCGTCTAAAAGCATTATCAGGTGCTTCGCGCCAGTAGTCAAAGAGATTATTATTTGGGGGAATAAAACTGACACCGCCAACCCCGTAACCACCACAGAACCCCCACCGATCACCGCCATTCCCACAATATTCGATCTTAAATGTTTCGTAAAACCAGGTCTCTCGCATCTCGTAAAACGCATTAAATTCATCTTTTCCTTTACGGAAAAAAAAGTTTTTTCTATTTCTATATCTTCCAAATTTGATATAGGTCTTTCCCATATCCGTCTGCCAGCCCTCCACATTATCAGAAAATCGCCTGAACCGCAAATTCGAGTATGCCATGCGTCCAAAGTGTTCCATTTTTCTTTCGTTAAATTTTGACAAATAGAGCGGGTCCTGGCTCTTCCAAAACATCTCGCGTTCCAATAACGCATCAATCGTCTGCGTCGTATCGCGGGATGCATGATCTTCTTTCGGAACAAGCAGATCGATAGATTCGAGCAACTCGCGCTCTTCAAGACTCATCAAGTCAAGGGCGCGCTGATAGTAGTCATGCGATTCATTGAACTCGCCAAGCTGATAGGCGGCAAGGCCACAAAATAGCAACGCATTTTTGTCATCTGGATATTGTGCGTGCAGGTCTTGCATCAGGGCATGGAACGCATCCCAGTATTTATCTTCAAAGTAGAGTATGCCCAACAAATAATAGGGTTGCTGATTGGTCCCATCCAATTGGATGCTTTTTCGCAGAACCTGAATAGCTTCTTGTTTGGCTTCCTGGGCATATTTCCCAAAATCTCGACGACCATCTTTTAGAGCGAGAAACTCATACACCAGATACATACCCTCACCGTCCAGGGCTTCCGTATTGTTCGGATGTTTTTCGTTCACATTTTCGTATTGACTCAGTGCCCGTGACCGAAAGCCCTGTGCCCACCAAATTTTCCCGCGCGTTAGGCGATATTCGGCGTTGTTAGGATCAATCGCGACTGCATGCTGTATCATCCGTATTGCTCGCTGTCGGCCATTCACGGTATTAGCTTGTAAATACAGTTTAGCCAATGCGTTGTATGCAGGGGCATACTCATCATCGCGTGAAAGAATGGCGCGAAATGCCGCAATGCTTTCCTCACGGCTCACCTTGTCAACTTGCTGCTTTGCCGCATGAAATAGCGAGTCTATTGTTGTTTCGCTTTTGGACGAGCCAGAAACAAAGAGACTGATCAACGCGATCAATCCGATATGAATTGCGAATCGCATTCTCATCCTTTTCCTTGTGCCAATACTGTAAATAGTTTTCGTCAGTTCAGTTTTTAGCTGGAATAGGCCCGTTGGCCAATAACGCCTTCACAGCGGTTTCAACGCGGTCTCCGCGCAAATCCGGCGCGTTGATGACGCCATTTTTGTTCACCAGAAATACCGATGGGATTCCCCATACACCGTAGGATTTTGAAATTGCCTGTGCTTTTTTTCTCTCAAATACCTGTACATAGCTCAGCTTTTCTTTTTTCACAAAATCTCGCAGTGCCTGTTCATCCCGATCCAAACTCACGCCTACGACTTCCAGACCCTGATCTCGATAGGTTTCGGCAATTCTTTTGATTGTCGGAATTTCGTAAATAAAGCCCGTCACTACCGTGCCACCACCCGCGTCCATCGCGCATTTTTAGTTGCTTCAATGCAGGTGTGGATTTAGTCAAAGGTGTATCGGGTGCAACAACAGGTTGAGCAGTCGGAATAACCGGTTCTGAAGGTGGCGATGGTGAATTAAACTGAAATCTCAGGGAAGGCATACACAAAGACGCGATGGGAATGACCAGCACGCAAACAAGACACCAACTCAAAAGCAAGCTGCGTTTGGCAGCCTGTCGTGTGCCCAGGAGCCATACGGTAAATAGAACGAGACCCATAAAGAGGGTGGTCTTTACAGTCGCATCAAGGAGAAATATGGCAATGGGTTCCAGTATAGATGTGTCGATCATGATATGCCTCCTTTGCGTTGCCTGAGTTTTTCACGCAATCGCGCATTTCAGCCGTCCGTAGTATCAGTGGCTAATAACGCCTTCACTGCCTCTTCGGTGTGGTCTCCGCGCAGATTCAGCGCGTTGATGAAGCCATTTTTATCTATGAGAAATACCGACGGGATTCCCCACACGCCGTAGGACTTTGTAATCTCCTGTGCGTTTTCTTGACCATATACCTGCACATAGCTCAATTTTTCTTTTTTTACAAAATCTCTCAGTGCCTTCTCATCTCGATCCAAACTCACGCCTACAACTACCAATCCCTGATCGCGATAGGTTTCGGCAATGCTTTTAATTGTCGAAATTTCCTTGATGCACGGTCCGCACCACGTTGCCCAAAAATCGATCAACACGGCTTTTTTTCCGCGGTAATCTGATAGTCGGAATGTTGATCCATCTAACTGTTTAGCCTCAAAATCGGGCGCCATATCATCCACACGCAAAGTTCCGTGCATGCCCACGTGCTTTTGCATATCCCGTTCTGCCAGCATAGCCAAATTTTCCAAATAATTTAATTCTTTCTTTTTTGTCAGGTCAACCGTATCAACCTTGCTCCAGAGCATACTGCCAAAAGGACGATCCCATTTGGTAAAAGAAAGGGCAATCCGCGCAGAAGGTAGATCGCGGACCTCAAACTGTCCTTTTTGGTTTGTTTTTGTCCTCCTGAGTGAGACGATGTTCCTGAGATCATCGGTTAAAACATAGGTACCTACATAAACATCTGAAACAGGCTGTCCGTTGTAAGTGGCGACACCGGTTATTCGCGCATCGCTCAAGGGTTCAAAATTCAGCGTCACATCGCGGTTTTCAATCGCCAGCGTCCGAGATTGAATAGAGCGGTTCAATGTGATCATCCGCCCATCTTTTTTTACTCGATCAAGTACGTTCACTCTAATGCGATACTTACCCGGCTCCAGACCCTCCAGACGATACGCACCATTAGCATCTGTACGGCTCATTTTGATCCTGGATCCCGCTCCAATAAATAGGGCAAAGGTACTGACTGTTAGCCTTTCTACTGGCACACCAGTTAGCGACACCACGCCTGAAACAGAATACAAACGCGGACGCTCTACCTGGATATCTACTACGCCATCGGCAGGCATAACTTCTTGACTCACGATCCCAATCTCAGGATGATTCACCCAGAGATGGCCGCCCTCTACGTCATTCAAAGTGAACAAACCCGATGCATCGGTATAAGTATTGCGTTGAAAGGGCAATGGGGGCAGTAAATATACTTTTTGTTCAGAATCTGGTGGAGGTCCAAGGCCAACGCGTGCCCAGGCAATGGGGTTGCCCAAATCATCAACAACGCGACCACGCAGCGTTATTCCTTTGTTTAGACTAATCGCCACTTGGCCTTTAATGGCATTTTCAACTTCCCGTGTGGTTTGTGCATACCCTTCTGCGGCGACGTCAAAAGTGGCCTGTGGCCCCGAGACTTGCCAGCCTTCAAACTTCCCATTGGCATCTGTGGTCACTACCTGGGGAGACAACCGCTTATCTTCTGAAGAATCATCAGAAATCACCACGACTGCATTGGCAATCGGATTATTGGATTTGTCGAGTACGCGACCTGATATGCGGCGCGAGTTGAGCAACAGCAGATCGACCTCTTCAATTTTACTTTCGGGTTTTGCCTCAACAGTCAGGGGTTCAGCCGCATTCTTAGACGCAACCCGCACGCGATACGATCCGGGGGTGACTTCAACGCGATAGTGTCCATTTTCATCCGTCACGGTTCCCGCATGCACCTCGCCATCGTCGTATTCGACCCATATTCCCATATTTGCTACGGGTTGGCCATCGCGCTGATCTATTACCTTGCCAGAAATTGTTGTCAGATGATCAATGGGTGGTCGATATGATGCAGTACCAGAAAGTTTCCATATCGTTGACATACTCGTTCTGGGTGGTATAATACTGGAAACACCCAAATAAAAAGACCCATCGCCTTTTTCGACAAAACCCCAGACAAAATCGCCGGGAATGCCGTGTCTGCGCGTCAACCGCAACCACATCCCATCTTTATACCGCACCAGACCTTTTGCCTCTACATCCCCCTGGTCATCTCGCTTTGTACCAAACCACAGATCGCCGTTTTCTGTTTGCCAGATATATCGAGAAGCGCGAATGGGCAATCCAACATGTGTATCGTAATGTGTCCATGCTCTGCCATCAAAACTCGATAGAATTGATCGACTTCTCGTTATGGTGCGTCCAACCGTCGATCCATGTATAGTCCAAAGCGTGCCTTCCCGGTCATAAAATAGCTTATAGGTCTTGCGACCCTCGTATATATTGCCATTACGTACGCCCTCTACGGGCACGCTATCGACAATATGAGAAGTCCATTTCCCATCTTTGTAATGGCTCAATCCGCGATAGGTTGCAACCCACACGCCGCCTTTGGGATCGGCTTCCACATTGTAAACCCGATTGTGAATCAACCCGTCTTCTACAGTATAGTTGTGCCAGGTTTCACCATCGAAGTGCAAGACGCCTTTTCCTCCTTTGACGCGATCATTGCCACCGCGTGCTCTGATACTTTTTTCATGGCCCTGGGCAATCCAGATACCGCCATCATCATCTTCGGCAAACTTATAGCCAACAGTGATTTTTCCCAGGCCAGTTGTTTTTGAATCCCATATTCGCCAGGTTTCTCCGCTAAAGTTCGCGATAACCGGGCGACTGTTATATGTGCCAGCAAACCATATCGAGTTGTTGCGCGCTTGCATGAAGGCACTGATGCTCGCAAATGAACCACCCTCTGGCAATGTGAACTTTTGCCACTCATCGCCATCTTGCAAATAGAGGCCGTTCTCGCCGCGCCACCACAGGCGACCATCGCGCATTTTCATTGGAAGCGCTCGCTGCGATATGTCACTGGTATCGGTTACGGCAATGCCGCCCTCGAGTACAATTTTTTTATCATTGTGATCAACCTGTGCAGTGGTCAGGCTGCCAATGGCTGTCGCCCCGCCGATAAATACTACTGCCATTACAAGTGCTGATACGCGACCAACACGCGGTGTCACATGGCCGCCCAGAGTGATAATGCGATCTATCCGCTCCATGACTTGAGCCTTGCGGGCCATGTCCATGCCCAGAGCCATCGCTGGGCGCGGTTGCAGTTGGGTCGCTACATTCAGGAGCGTATCCGCATAGCTTTCAGAATTGCCGGTTGTGGTCACAGTCCAATCATCACAGGCTTGTTCTTGCACTTCAAAAAGCAGGTGTTTGACGCGGTGGAATAGGGGATTGAACCAGTAAAACGCCATGCCGACCATTGCCAGCAGACGATACAGACAATCCCACCGCTTCACATGAATGAGTTCGTGAATCAAAATCGATTCCAACTGGTCGCGTGATTTGACCATCAGCGTGGGCAATACGACTACCGGATTCAAGAGTCCGATCTGAGTTGGACTGCCGATTTTGTCACTGACAGATAGTGCGACGGATCGTCGAATACCCAATTGGTTCTTTAAGACTTGTAAATCATGCCAGAGTTGTTCGTCTTCACAGGGCGATAGAGATCGACGAAACTTGCAAACCATTATCAGAGAATAGATTATCCGAATCAGAAAAACAAATACACCAATAGCATAGACCGCCATTACACCACACAAAACATGTGCTGAAGTGATTTTATTCAGTATATGGGCTGTCCAATTAACCGATTTTGTCGCGGCATTTTTGGCGAAAACAATCTGCGTGGGGGAGGGGGATACGAAGTCTTGAGACAATTCAACGTCCTGAAACCAAGCCCTATCAGACACCGTTTGTTGCTGCAATGCAGGTGTGGATTTAGCCAAAGGTTTCTCGGGTGCAACAACAGGTTGAGCAGTCGGAATAGCTGGCTCTGAAGGTGGCGGTGGCGAATCAAATTGAAATCTCAGGGAAGGCATACACAAAGACGCGATGGGAATGACCAACACGCCGACAAGACACCAGCTCAAAAGCAAACTGCGCTTTGCTGCCTGTCGCGTGCCTAGGAGCCATACGGTAAATAGTACAAGCCCCATAAAGAGGGTGGTCTTTACAGTCGCATCGAGGAGAAATATGGCAATGGGTTCCAGTGCAGTGATCAATGTATCGATCATGATGCGCCTCCTTTGTGTTGCTTGAGTTTTTCACGCAATCGCGCTACGTCGTCTAAATCTATTTCTTCGTCTTCAACCAGTCGTGCCAGCAGTAGTTCGGTTGAGCCGCCAAATAGTTTTTGAATGATGTGTTTCATTGCAGAGGATTGGACCCGCTGTTGTTCGATCACGGGGCGGTACACATTGGCGCGTCCTTGCTTTTCGTGCGCCACATAGCCTTTGTCTTCCATGATTTGCAGGAGCGTGCGAATGGTTGATCCTTCTAATCGGGCGGGTAATTTTGCCTGAATCATTTCGACAGTTGCCTCTTTCTGTTGCCAAAGCACCTGTATGAGTTCCATCTCTCGGGCGGTCAATCCCTCTTGTCGCAGTCTTGCCATTTTTAGCTCCTTTTTATTAATCTGAATGATACCATGCGAAATAATTAGCATATCAATTTTCAGAAAAATAGCCAATTAAAAACTCGTTGTCAAGTCCAAAATGCGAAATAATTAGCAATAAATTTTAAATGCACTGGAGGTATAAAAAAACCGCCCGTTGTTGCCGGGCGGTTGAATGGGTATTTGAAGCCTGAGATTCAGTTGGTATCTAATAACTTCTTCACAGTCGCTTCTGTGCGATCTCCGCGTAGATTCATCGCGTTGATGACGCCGTTTTTATCTACCAGAAATACCGATGGGATTCCCCATACGCCGTAGGATTTTGAAATTGTCTGCATTTTTTCTTTTTCATATACCTGTACATAACTCAGATTTTCTTGTTTGACAAATCCTGGATTTTTACGCAATCGCGCCTCTCAAGTTCCATATAACATAGCTTTCACAGATTTGTGCGTCAACCAAAAGGCCTGAGAAAATGTGTGTTCTCGTAGTTGGCGAGTTCGCCACATTGCACGCCGGGTAAAAATTAGCTATATTTAAACAAGTTGCTTTCCCCTTCTCCCGCAATAAATTGGAGCAACACAATGGCTTATCTCCCCGGTGTTCTCGCTGTCGAACTCGTTGGCGGGAATCAGATGGTGCTCTACACACGCGATAATAGCCACGCGCAACCCTTTTCCCCGTGGGTGCTCGTTGAGACACCCGAAGAGGCCGCTCGGTCTGGCCTGGTCGGGGTTTCGAATTGCGTACATCTCAAAGGCGGCGGCGAATTTCGTGCGCGGATACACTTTCACAACTGGTCCCATTTTCTCGCAGCACGCGACCGCCTCGCTCAGGATGGCATACCGCATTTTAATTTTAACAACCCCGTGCGGCAGCATCTGACGCTTTCGGGCCAAACCCTCTTTCGAGGCATGCGCTACGGTGACCTCCACCGCTTGCAACTCGATATCGAGACCCTCACGCTCGATCCCTCGGCACCTGATGCACAAATCATTCTCATCTCAATTTCCGATTCGCGTGGCTTTGAAACCGTGCTGAGCGCTACGGATATGAGCGAGGCAGACTTGCTCAGAAATCTCAACAAAGTGATTCATGCGCGCAACTCCGATACGATTGAAGGCCACAATATTTTTGAATTTGACTTGCCCTATCTCGTCGCTCGCGCCCAACATTATGGCATTTCTCTCACATGGGGGCGAGATGGGTCGGCATTGCGTGCGGGAAACGGGCAGCGCGTCTTCAAAGTTGGGGCACAAATTCCGGGCTTTCGCCCGGCTTATGTCCACGGGCGACACATTATCGATACCCTGCAACAAGTACAGCGTTATGATACCGGGGGCAAGTTGGAGCGCTATGGCCTCAAGCAAGTCATTCACGCACTCGGCCTCGAGCGGCCGGGGCGCACATTTGTCGATGGAGAAGATATTGCCCATACATGGCGCACCAATCCACAACGTCTCATCGACTACGCGCTCGACGACGTGCGCGATGTCAAATCGCTCAGCGAGGTGGTCGTTCCCACCGAATTTTATCAGACGCAGATTTTGCCTTACGGCTTTCAAGACGCGGCACTCAGCGGCCCGGGAGAGAAAATCAACGCCCTCATGGTTGGGCTATATCTTCGGCGCAATCTCGCCATCCCCAGACCGCGGCCCTCAAAGGGATTTAGCGGCGGCTATACGCGCCTCGTGGCTTCGGGCATTTTTAAGCGCGTGGTCAAAGCCGATGTCGAGAGTCTTTATCCATCGATTATGTTGACCCAGCAGATTCACCCGGTGTCCGATACTGAAAATGCTTTTTTGCCCATGCTCGAGCATCTCACGCAGCGACGCCTTGAAGCCAAAACCAATTTTCAAAGTGCCAGTGACGAAACCGACCGCGCATACTGGAATGGGTTGCAGAGTAGTTACAAAATTCTCATCAACTCTTTTTACGGATATCTGGCGTACGGCCGCGCGTGTTTTAACGACTACCATGCCGCACAAAAAATCACCGAAATGGGCCAGCAAATCGCCCGCCAACTCGTCGCCGAGTTGCGCGACGCCGGTGGGAAAATTATCGAAGTGGATACTGATGGGGCTTATTTTGTCGCCCCACCTCATGTCAAGACAGAGGCCGATGAAAAACAACTTATCGAAGAGATCTCGGCCATCTTGCCTCGTGGCATTCATCTCTCACACGATGGTCGCTTCAAAGGGATGGTTAGTCTCAAGGCAAAAAATTATATTCTCGTCGATTATAACGGCGGTGTATCGCTTGTGGGCAGCAGCCTGCGAAGCCGACGCGATGCGCGCATCTTTCGCCAATTCATTGCACAGATCGCGCCCTTGCTCGTCAATGGCGATACAGAAGCCGCTTCCCGCGCTTATTTATCTCTTGGACGCAAGTTGCAAGACGGCAAAATTGATCCCGAAGATTTCTGCCGGTTTGAGCGCATTACAAAAAAAACTTTTTTCAGCCCGAATCTGAGCCGACTTGCAACGGCTGCCAAAGGCTGTCGCATTGGCGAGAGGATCGCGGTTTACCAGTGTCAGGACGGCTCCCTTTCCCGCGCGGAATTTTTTACCCACGACGAGGACCGGGGCTATTTGCTGCGCCGATTGCACGATATGGCCGAACGTTTTCGCGTTCTGTTTCCCGATCGCGAATTTCGCCGCCTGTTTCCCCTGATCCAATCCGTCGCACGCGATCAACTCTGTCTGTTCTAAAAAAAAGAGCAGGTTATTACCTGCTCTTCAATCCAAAAGCTATGTAGATAGACGTTCATGCTTCCGTTTTACTGCTCGCGCTCCAATAACCGAGCCAGGTCGGTCTCGGTCTTTTGTCCCCTGCGATCTGTCACGCGAACCCGTGTAACTACCACATTGCTCGTATCGCCCACCCCTTGTATCAAGTCCGCCACGCGCAGTTCAAAAATGTAATCCGCCGGTGCAAGCACCGGAAACTCGGGCGATGGCCCACTGCTATTTTGCAACCCCACGCGCGGTCCTGCAATCTGCGTCCAAAAATACATCAGCGCGTCCTGGTCCGGGTCCGAACTGCCAGTGCCATCTAAGACCACGCGTAGCGCGTCGTGAAAATCCAATTCCCGGTCTGGGCTGACAACAGCAATAGGTGGGGCTTGTGTTACGGCAATACGCATCCCTGAAGTCACCACTATTTCAGACTGGCCGTCACCCAATTCTAAAAACAACTCATAAACGCCGGGTTCAATGGGTGCTTTCCACACAACCGTCACAGAATCTTGAAATAGATCAATCAGCGTATCCGCACGGCTGGCCGCAAACTCGCCCCCGGTCGCAATCCAGCGGAAATCTAACTCATCATTGTCTGGATCATCCGTCACGATGGTAATTTGTACTTCCTGCCCGCGTCCCACTGATGGGTCGGCCCCGCGGTCTGTACGCAAATCCAGCAATTTGGGACTTTGCTGACGGTCGAGTAAGCTACATCCTCCGAGGCAGGACACACAGACACAAGTAAAAAATAATAGGTGCGTTAGTTTCTGCATGAAATGACCATACGCAATGGGTTTGTTTTGCCAATACAATATCCAACAACTGAATAAGGCATCTGTTCCAGAAATTTATGAAGTTCCTCAGCCCCCCGTCCTTGCTTATTTCTCTTTTCGATATACCTGCCATACGGCCGCACTAAGAGTCATGGCTGCAAATGTCACACTTATTATAATACAAAACCACAGATAGGTGTTAGTGCCGGATGTCGTTAGATAAAGAGATTGGCGCAAACCGTCCATACCATAAGTCAGGGGATTTATTGCCATCAGGTATGCCAGCCAGTGCGACGCGCCTTCTATGGGGAAAAACGCGCCGGACAGCACCCACATGGGGAATAAAAACAAATTCATCACCGCGTGAAATCCCGCAGTGGATGAAGCCTGCCAGGCTATCGCAAAGCCCAAAGCCGTAAGTGCAATGCCCAGCACAGCCAAGAAAATGAGGGTCATGCCCAAAGACGCGATGCTGATGGGAATATCCAAAAACGCCAAAAATATCAGAAATACCAGGCTTTCCAAAAAGGCCAGAGTTCCCCCGCCCAGAACCTTGCCCAGTACCAATCCGATCCGCGATACGGGTGCGACCAGCACCGATTGCATAAACCCTTCGCGCCGGTCTTCAATTACCGAGATAGTTGAAAAAATTGCTGTAAATAACAAAATTAGCAACAATATTCCCGGATAAATATATTCCAGATATCCGCTGGAAATTCCCAGGGGCGCGAAAGACTTTTCAAAACCGGCCCCCAATAGCAGCCAGAACACCAGGGGCTGGCCTATTGCACCGAATAATCGATTGCGGTCTCGGGCAAAGCGCACCAATTCGCGCCGCCAAAGCGACACCACAGGCAACCAGAAAGCCATTCGCACTACTGATCCTCCAGGTGAAATCCGTGTCCTGTTCGCTGTACAAAAACATCCTCAAGAGTGGGCACGCTCAAGGTCATGGCTTGAACATCCTCTTTCAGAAGGGGATATAGCTGTGCCAATAGCTGCTGCCCTTCATCGCAGGCAATACGCACCTGTCCGTCAAGTATCTGGACATCGCGTCCCACAACTTTTTCGATTTGCAATTGCAAGCCTTTGGGATCGCGTGTCTCAAGGGTAATCACTTCGCGACCTACGGTGCGCTTCAATGCCTCGGGCGTGCCTTCGGCAATTAGCCGCCCGCGGTCTAAAATGCCAATGCGATCACAGCGCTCGGCCTCTTCCATAAAATGGGTCGTCAGTACCAATGTGGTGCCATAGGTCCGTCGCAAAATATCCAGATCGTCCCAAAAACCCCGCCGTGCGCCGGGATCAAGCCCGGTGCAGGGTTCATCAAAAATCAATACTTCGGGGCAGTGCAACAAACTCTTGCACAGTTCAATACGTCGCTGTAATCCGCCAGATAGCACTTCTACCCGATCTTTTGCGCGATCTGTGAGGGCCATCATGTCCAGTACTTCTGCGATTCGTTGGGAGAGTGGGCGGCCTTTCAAACCATATAGGTGGCCTTGATGGCGCAAATTTTCCAATACGGTCAAACGCGCATCTAAGCTGGGATGCTGAAAAACCACCCCGATGCGTGCGCGCACAGCATTGGTAGCGACGTTTTTGCCCAACAGACGGATCGCGCCCTGGTCGGGAGACAGCATAGTACACAACATGCGAAATAGGGTGGTCTTTCCCCCGCCATTGGGGCCTAAAAGACCGTACATTTCCCCGGTCATCACCTGTAATGTGATATCGTCTAAGGCCACGCGCTCGCCAAATTTGTGGCTTACATTTTCGACATCTATTGCTATTTGCACTTGACCGCTCCTGCACATACAAAGAAAGGTGATAGGTCAGCCTATCACCTCCTGTATCTTCCAAATCGGATGCACACTTGTCTTACGCAATTTTGTCCAACATCATTACTGTCCACAACACGGGCAGATATATGAGTGTTGCCCGCATCAGACGGCGTGCTTGCATATCTGTGCGCGACCTCGCGAAGGTCAAACTGGCGTACAACAGGCCCAGGCCGAGCAACACAGCAACGCTAAAATACATCACACCAGCCATACCCAATAGCGCTGGCATAAGGCTACACGACAACAAAACCAGGGTATAAAGCACCACTTGATGGGCGGTTCTATGGCCTTGCGGATCTTCTATGGGCAGCATGCGAAATCCGCCCCGTGCGTAATCTTCTCGGTAAAGCCAGGCAATAGACAAGAAATGGGGAAATTGCCACAAAAATAAAATGCCAAACAGGGCCAGTGCTTCGCCGCTTAAAACACCTGTTGCTGCGGTCCAACCACCCACCGGCGGCAGTGCGCCTGCGATGGCTCCAATAGCTGTATTGTACGGTGTTTTGGGCTTTAGGGGCGTATAGAAGAGCAAATATACCGCCACAGTTAATGCGCCTACCAGCGCGGTCAAACCGTTGACCAGCACCCCCAGATAGATAATGCCCATACCGCTCAAAATTAGCCCGAACCAACAGGCCAATTCTGGCGCAATGCGTCCTGCGGGTAGCGGTCGGTCAGCCGTGCGCCCCATTCTCGCATCGCGCTCGCGCTCCATAAACTGGTTCAAAACACCCGTGCCAGAAGTGGTCAAAAAAGTGGCGAATAGCACATGAAAGATGTGAATCGGATCGGAAATATATCCCATGCCCAGCACATATCCCACAGAAGTACTAAACACGACCATCAGCCCAATGCGAAATTTAATTAAAACTAAAAAATCATTCACAAATGTTTTTGTATGTACCAGTTCGGCGTTCATAAAAGTATATTCTGAAAAAAGAGGTTGATCAAAAGCACCACTTATTTTTAGAAGCCATAACAATACCAGCTTTTGGGCTATGAGTCAAGTGTGATTACTCCCAACGATAGAGCAGTTGGGCTTCTTGGCGGTCAAGCCACCGGACTTTGTAATCCCAAAGTCAATATGTTTATCGCAGCATTGAGGTCTCTGTCTGCTGTATAGCCACACTTCTTGCAATGATGCACACGATCACAGAGTGCTTTCTTCTCTCTATGTCCACAAGCAGAGCAATCTTGTGAGGTGTATTCAGGATCAACGGCCTTGAATCCAATACCAGCTTCTTCCGCTTTGTATGAAAGACAATGCCGAAACAGGGACCATGCTGCGTCTGAGATGCTTTTTGATAACCGACGATTCTTTTGCATCTCTTTAGGTTTTAACTTTTCTACGACAACAAAGCCGTATTTATTCACTATCTTTCGAGCTTCTTGATGCACAAAATTATGTCGTCTATTCCGGATACGCTCATGCACTCTGGCAACACTCTTACGGGCTTTCTCCCGTTTCTTTGGCGACACTTTTTTAACTTTATCCCACTTGCGCTGTGCTTTGGCAAGTGCCTTTTCCTCTTTACGAAAAAAGCGAGGATTGGCTATCTTCTCTCTGTCAGAAAACATAGCAAATTTCTCAAGTCCCACGTCAATGCCAACGGCAGAATCAATGTCTATTTTTTTACTTGTGTCGCCTATGTCACAAGAGATAGTAGCGAACCACTTGCCTGTGGCTGTGCGCCTGAGCGTGCAAGACTTAGGCATACCCTCAAGGGGTCTGTGCTGTACAATCCGAATACAGCCTATCTTACCCAATCGCAAGCCCTTCTCGTCCAATCGGCAGCCGTTGGAAAACTGAGGATAGGTGAGAGAATCATAGCGATTCTGACCCTTGTATCTGGGAAAGCCTGCTTTCTCACCCGTCTTTGCCCGCGCTTTGACACGACGAAAGAACGCCTTGAATGCAAGATCAACCCGTACCGCGACCTGTTGCAAAACCTGACTATACACTTGCGTAAATTCAGGTCGTTGTTTCTTCATCAATGGAATGGTTTTTATCTGGTCATAGCAGGATAAAGACTGATGCTTTTGCTGCCACGCTTGTATTCTTGCACAGACAAGTTGGTTATACAGCAAGCGACATTCTTCAATGTGCGCCAGCAGAAATTTCTCCTGTTTCTTCGTTGGGCGCAGTCTGTATTTGAAGGACTTAAGCATAAGTAAAATATACACTTATGCACATATTTTGTCAACCCATTTTTCGTGGAATGAGCGGATGAATCTCAATGACTCACCGTCCACAATCCCTTGATGAGTGTGCCCCAACGCTCTTGCACCGCCCCATAAGCATGTCCCTGCGAAAGCAAGGATTCGTAAGCCCTTGCAAAACAACGCTCGCTAACTCGCGTTTGCTTCCCATCGCTAAACATGTCCCTGCGAAAGCAGGGAGCCGATGGGGTTTACGGGCTATCTGATAAGAAAAAAAAGAATCGACGAATCAACGAATGGATGCTCGTAGTGGTTTTGGGTGGTGGGGTGGGATGAACTGCTGGCGCAGTTGCCTGCCTGTGCCCATGGCAGACAGGTACATCACCTCTTGCCCAAATGCAGTGCGTAAAATGTTGGCTTTTTTTTAGAAGTTGTTTTAAAATACCCGGTGTGTTCACGAACGGAGGAAGATATGCAACGTCTAATATTGACTGTCCAGGAAGAGAGCGGGATCGAACGCCGAGCATGGCCTGTGACCCGGGGCGTACCCCTGCCACAAGGGGCTGTAGCCGAATGCGCCGATTTGTGGTTGGAGGATGCTCGGGGACGGGCTGTAACCCTGCAAAGTCGTCCACTGAGCCATTGGCCCGACGGCAGTATCAAGTGGGTCTTGGTCGATTTTCAAGCCGACGTGGTCGGATCGGCGGTTTACCACTTGTGTTATGCCGGCGAAGCCCCTCGCGCTGCTCCGGCGAATCGACTGCAAATAAGCGAGAGCGACAAAGGCATTGTCGTGTGTACCGGCCCCCTGCGCTTTGCCGTGAGTCGGCGGCGCTATGGCTTGGTACACGCGGTATCATTGGGGCGGCAGGAGGCCGATGGCTTTGTCGAAGAAGTCGCTGTGAGTTCGCAAGGCGGCGACAGTTGGGCCGATATTTGCGAGGCTTTTGAAATCGGGGAGACCCAGCGGCGGATCTACGGCATGGGCGGGATGTGCCGGGCATCGCTGGGGGAAAGCGCGTACCGAGTCCAGGTGGAAGAATCCGGGCCTCTGCGGGCGGTGATCCGCTGCGAAGGCGCCCTGGAATCCGAGGCGCCCATGCATCACTATGTCGGCTACCAACCCTTTCGTTTCGTGACACGGATATACGCCTTTGCTGGCCACGCCTTTTTGCGAGTCCTGCACACCGTAGTCGTGGCCTGCGATCCAAATCAGACCGAATTGCGGGAACTGGCCGTGCGGATCCCCGTGGCGTTGGGGGGGAAACGTCGCTACCGGCTGGGTGGGAATCGATGGATGGAAGGCGTTCTGGATCAGGGCGAAAGCCTGCTTTTGTCCCAGCGTCAGGATCGTCACTTCCGCTTGGAGCGGCGGCGCGGCGGACGCTCAGAGAGGATGGCAGAAGGCGAACGGGCCGGTGGGTGGGTTGTGTTGGAGGGCGAGGAAGCCGGGGTCGGGGTGGCGTTGCGCTATATGGCCGAGGAATACCCCAAAGCCCTGGGTGTGGATCGAGGGGGAATCGACGTGTTTTTGTGGAAAGATCCGGACGGCGGGCGACTGGATTTCAGGCGCTATGCCGAGGAAGTGGCTTGGCACGAGGGAGAAGGCGTGTACAGCGATGGCTTGGGCACGGCTAAAACCTCGGAATTTTTTATCGATTACTTCCAACGCAATACCAGCGAAGAAGCCCCCCAACGGCTGACGGCTTTGCTCGATTGGGCACACGTCGCGGTTGATCCCGGCTGGATGGCCCACTGCCAAGTCGCTGGCGGCTTTGCAGTTCGGGCGGTAGATGCCTTTCCGCACTCCGAGCGCATGCTCGACGGCTTCCTCGAGTGGATGGCGCGCAGCATTGAAGTCAACCGCTGGCGCGGTTTTTTTGACTGGGGCGATGTGCTCGTGGCCTGGGAGGAATCGACCGGCGACTGGCGCTTCCGGGGCCGGTGGGGCTGGTGCAACAGCGAGTGGGACCCGCGCCACGGGGTGTGGATCCAGTATTTGCGCAGCGGGGCAGGGCGTTGGTTCCGTCTCGGTGAGGCCATGACTCGGCACTCGATGGATGTAGATACCTGCCACTACCACCCGCTCAGGCCGTATTGGGTCGGCGGCTGTTTCCGACACAGTATCGACCACTTTGGCGACGAGCCTTGCGCTTCGCACACCTTTATCGACAACTGGATCGACTATTACTACTTGACAGGCGACCACCGGACATTGGAGGTGCTCGGGGAAGCCGGCGAATTTTTCCTGCGCTATCGCTGGAGCGAAGATCCCCGTTTCTCCTTTAGTTTGCGCAGCATTGCCAACACCTTGCGCGGCTTGCTGTACTTGTGGGAACTAACGGGCAAAGCGCGTTTCAAACAGCGCGCCGAAGAAATTTTTCAGATCATCGCCCGAGGCCAGAACGACGACGGCAGTTGGCACAAGCGCTTTCAGGTTTCCACTCCCGATCGGCTGCCCGACCAGGCGCCCTACGGCATGGCCACCGAAGGCACGACTCTGGCCGTGGAAATGGGCACCGCAACACCTTTTACCCCGGCTGAACACAAGGCCCTGGGCGGGGCTTCTGCCGCGGGCAAACATGTGCTGTCCTACGCCGACCAAAAGGGCTACCAGACCCACTATTTAATGATCGGCCTCGAATTGCTGCACCGACTGACCGGTCGGGCCGATGTGGCCAAATGCTATCTGCGGGCCGTGGATTGGTTTTGCGGTGGGCCTGGAGTTTTCGATTCCGAAATGGCATGGAAGCAGTGCTACGGCGGGATGCTGTGCCGCCACCTGAGCTATGCGTACAAGCTGACAGGCGAGCGGGGCTATTTGGAGGTGGGCCGGCAACTGCTGCGCCACTTGGCCGAATCGCAGGATTGGAGCGACGATCCCAAAAGGCGCGGCGCAGTGGGAATGAGCCCCATGTACTTGAGCCTGCTGTTTTACGGCGTGCCCCATTTGTTGGGTGCCCTGCAAGATGCGGGGATGGACGAGTGGCTATAGGGTGCATCTGTACGGGCATTCTTTAGAAATTGTGCACATTATGCCCTTGCAGGGGGAACCAGAACCAATCTACGACAAATACCAGGCCCGTGCTCACCGCTTGCGCCGCCAGCAGGCCGATGAAAAACGGCTTGCCCTTTTCGTACAATTGCACGCCGCCCATTCTCATTACAACCGCTTTGATAGCCCAGACAATAAAAATCGAAAATACTGTCTTGCTCACGCCGTAATTCCCCTGCATGGCCAGCCCAATCGGGTGCAGGGGCCACCAAGGTACCCAGTAGCGAATGGTCGTCAAAATCGCCATCATCCCCATTCCGATGAATGCCCACATGATCCTGCCATTGCCGCCGGGCGACAGGGGATTCCGAATTTCTGTAATCACAAAATCAAACGCTACAGGTCCCGTCTTTTTCATCCCCATATTGCCCAAATTGTAGGCTCCGTATTCATAACTCAAGTACAGCGTATCCACTATTGAAATGGTGAAACCCAATGCCAGTGCCAGCCACAGTACCGCTGTAATCCGTCGCGGACTGACGACCTTATCCACCGCTTTTACCGCTTGCGTAAACGGCGGCATCAAAAATCCCTTTCCAATATCCGGCCACTGATTAAACACATGCATAAACCCGAGTACCATCACGCCGGAAAGCCCCACCATATTCGCACCAAATGCCTGCACCACGGCATCGTGAGGTTGAATGCGATAATACACATAGACCAGGCCCAACTCTGCAATGGCGCGCGCAAGGCCCAAAAACAACAATATCGCCAAAATGAGAAAGGAGAATACCACCCACAAGGGCATGCCCGCGGTATATAGCCATGCCGAAACAAATGCGAATGCCCCCAGCAGGCCAAATACCGCCATGCGATAGGACAATAACTCGCCACTATCATCGACCTCGCAGTTGGGATACAGGGCTTTTCGCACTACGGCCTTCAAGTGTGCTCGCGCCATCCACAAACCCCAGGCAGATAAAAAGATCAATGCCCCAATGCTCTGCCAGCCGAGTGCATCGCTTGTCCAGTGTCGAGTTGCCGCGCCGATTTGATATCCAAAAATATTGAATACATATACCTGAAACGCTGTCAAAATAATGAAGAACCACACGCTGAACAGCACATCCAGGCGCGCAAAATACCCGAATCCAATGGCGTAAAAACTCAGGCGGTTCACCATCCAGGGAAAATCTGGAATCGGTTGCCAAAGTGTTTCTTCAATGTCAATATGTGGAAATGCCGGGGTAAAATAAGACGCGATATTCCACAACTTCAACAGCATCACCACAGAAAATGCAATCCAGAATAGGGGAGAGCGAAATGTTTTTTCCAGACCGCCGCCTTTTTCTGTCTCTGCCAGAGATTGTGCGACTTCGACAAGTGGATATGCCAACCGTTCGTAATCCACCCATTGCTTTCGCAAAATCACGACTAGGCAAAATACCACAAAACCCATTGCGCCAAAAAAGCACATCCACCAGAAAATGGGTACTGCCCACACGCGCCACGGGGGGGAACCGCCCCCGCCTTCAAAAAACCGCGTCATTTCACCGGTGGCGTTCGACGGGGCGAGCCAGGCGGGAATGCTGTCGTGTATAAAACCCCATCCATTTTCTACGGATGAAAAATAATAAGGGGCTGCCAGAACCCCAAAGAAGTGTCCCGTCAGCCCGTCGTAAGCCAGTGCGACCCCTACAAAGCCCGATCCCAGAACCACCAACAATTCCGACCGCGAAAGCCCCCAACCTGTTCGCAAGTGGTTCAATGCCAAATTGAGTGTACACGCTGTCAAAAACGGAAAGAAAAACGCCATGGGGAAATGGCTGCGGCTGATATTCGATCCCGACGTATAGTACGGCATCCACTCATTCCACAGCACGCTTATAGTAATCACCACTACCGATGCAATGACCGACCGCGTTGTCACCGCTCGCACGGGTGTTTTTTCCGAGACAGCTATTTGTTTGAATCGTTCTGCCATAGTAGTTCAGTGGTTAGTTATCAGCGGTCAGTCTCCACCGCCCTTTTGTCCAAATCCGCCTTAATCTCTTTGGCTTTTTTGTCGTCGATTTCATAAAATTTCAACAAAATCAATCCCGCTATGGCTAAGATTGCGGGCAACGCGGCAAAGAGAAAACGCATCCAGAACATCACACCCGGATCTTGCGCCCCACCTTTTGTAGCATCAAATCCAATAATCGCCAGAATATATCCCTGCCCGAGCGCGAATGTTATCGCCTGTGTCACTTTTTGAAACCAGCCCGTTGCTGCGCCGTACATGCCTTCGCGCCGAAAGCCGGTTTTCCATTCGTCCCAATCGCAAATATCGGCTTTCATCGACGTAATAATGAGCCAGAAGCCCATCTCGCCGATGCGGATAAAAGGCTGTACGATGAGTTGCAAATAGGGCATCGCTGGCGTATAGCAAAACCATTTCAGAATAGAGCCCAGCAGAAGGCTGGAAATTGCAATACCAAGGGTTTTGATCTTTCCGATTCGAGAGGACAAATAGGCCAATACGGGAATGGCGGCGAAGGATATGATGATTCCAATAAAAATCGCGTGCCCCTGTATCTCGGCTCCAAATTTTACATCGCCCTGAGCAACGTGATAAATGTTGACATAAGGCCCCAATGCCAGCGTAAAATTGCCACCAAAAATGGTCACGACCGTCAGGCCGCAAAGAATGAGAAATGGTTTGGTCTTCAGGGTTGTTTTAATCGCCCACCCGACGGGTATTTTTTCCTGTTTGGCAGCTTGCTCTGAGTGGCCTTCGCGCACGAGAAAAACAGTGGGCAACAAAAAGACAAAAATGACCAGCCCAACGCCAATGCCGACATATTTGGCCCCTGTTATCGTGTCGCCGAAAATATCGAGCGTACAAAAATAAAAGAGATAGCCCAGAAGAATGTTGCTGGTCTGCTGAAAAAACGAGCGGTACGCAAAGATATTTGTCCGCTCGTGATAGTTGTGGCTCAGTTCAAACCCCAGGCTGTTGTAGGATACTTGCAAAATGGTGACACAAGTATAGAGTGCCAGACTACCAAACATAAAATACGCATACAGTGCGTCTTGACTCAGTCCTTTGGGTACATTCAAAATGATTGCGTAGCCAATGGCTGTCAAAATCGCGCCCAACAAGAGATAGGGTCTGCGCCGGCCCCAACGAGATTTTGTGTTGTCCGAGATCCATCCCATCACCGGATCGGTAATTGCATCCCAGCCTCGGGCCGCCAACAACACATTGCCCACGCGAAATGGATGCATGCCCAGCGTAATATTAAAAATGGGGCCCGAGAGCTTTTTGATCGAATTGACACTTGTATTCATCGGCAAAACACCGATGCCATAAGCGATCTTTTCGAGCAATGGTATTGGCGGATAATCCCGCCCAATGGGTTCGCCCTCGCCCCAGGGTGCTGCTTTTTGATCTTTTTTGTTGTCACCTGTGGACACAAAATCCTCCCAGATTGCTTATGGAATACCCAATACGGCCTTCAGACAAGCATCTATCCGATGCATGGCAGAAGTGGATAGACTGCCTATCACGCGAAGAATCAGCGATTGATCATAGGTAATTAGATTTTCACACTGAACGACGGAATCGAGGCGAAGTCCCGTCTGTTGACCTTCATCCGTCGAAATATCGACAAAATACTGCGTGGTAGCTCCAACTTTCCGCTGACGACTACTGGTGATGAGCGCGAGAATCGTGTCATCAAGCCGCTGGTTCCATACGTTTGATTGCACAACAAGTGCCGGACGCACCTTGCGACCAGTTTGATCACTGTAAGGAAAATCCACAATGACAACTTCACCTCGTCGGACCTTCATGTTCTCTCCGTGGATCGAGTTCATTGTAGATATCCATTTCCTCCTCGTCCCATCCGGCACGCAGTCCCGCTCTGATGAGCAGGTTTTGCATTTCATCCTCTCTTAGTGGCGTATCATCGTAGAGTTGCATCCGGTCGAATATCTCTGCTGGCAACACAATATATTCTACGTGCGTCTTTGGATCGGTCAGACGCACTGGCTGACCCTTAGAAGCGCGAACTATCTGTTGAATTTCTTTAGGGATTGCAGTCATAATTCTTCCTCCAAAATATGTGGGTTACAGTAGATAAGATCAAAATTCCAACGCTTCTTTCCGCTTTCTACTCTTAAAATACTCGTCCCAACCTTGAAATTCATACAAAACTTCTATAATTGCCTCATCTATCCTATCCGGACGGACAACTACACCGACAGCAGATAATTGCCACTTATTGTCTGGCGACAGTCTAACACCATATCCGAGTTTTCGTTCTCCTGTCGATATAGAGAGCATATAATTTTCAGGCTTGTCCAAAATACTACTTAGAGCCAGATGGTCTATCTCCTTCTCGGAACCGTGTCCTGCATAAGTGTCTCTTAGAGAATTTTTAAGAGACTGATACTTTTCCTTTAATTGTGTTCCGTAACGATCAGTCTCAAGATAGTAATAGGCCGAAATGTGGAGAAGTCTATCATTTGGAAATTTCAGATTTAGAATCTGAGCATCCTCCGGTTTCAAAGGATATTTGATAAGACAGGTTATATCGTTCCATTTTATAGATTCCCATTCGCCAGTCATGAGTTCACCAAGACCTGAAGCACGAACTTCTGTTCGTGTCATTCCCCTCTTGAGTCCAAAAATATCAGCACCATCAGTACTTTCAGTACCATCAACACAACCAGCGACGAACTGTAAAACCAATATCACTAATGCCTTATTCGACACTGCTCGCATTGTTTTTGTACTAACATTCATTATAATCCTCCTTTTTTTGATTATTTAATCTCCTTATCATGAGCTTCCCGATACAGCTTATTCTTGGCAGATGCTGGTTTTTTTTGGACTTGACCCTGCCCATCCCATTTCGTCCATAAATCGCGTCACTGGAGTTACCCCGCTTCGGTGGAGAGTTTAGGGCTTGTGAACGTCTCATCGGCGCGTTGTGTATGGAGTGGTCTGAAGAGTGGATTACTGGCAGACGCTATCTGGACATGACGGATTTAAAATAAAATCTCTGACCCCTATATCACGGGGCTACCTTTTTACAGAACTTTTTGGACTTGACCTATTCATATTGGTTGGTCAAGTGAAAACTGATACTTCTCAACTCTAATATATACGTCCTTTTAATCGCTCCTGATTAACTTTAACTTCAACCCAGGTGTTTGTCTCATCTTTTTCATTTGTTATGAAGTGAAAAGATATTGTTAGGTTAAATTCTCCGGACTCCCAATTAGCGTAAATTGACCCTATATCACCTGGTTTCTTTGTTTCTACCATCCGTATCTTTGAAGGATAGTTTATCTCTTCAAGAACTATTTCGTGTAATTCTTTGAATAACTTCTCGCACTTTGCAAATCCTCCTTCACAAAGAGTCATATTTATTTCTCCGCCTGATTCGAGAGTCTTAACAACTTCCTCATTGAAGTTATCAGGAATATATGGACTGTTGAAACTTGGTAGCTCTGATGTGTTCTGTGAGCGATTTGCGGGAAGAGCAATAAGTAAGAATAGCAGAAAGATAGCAACAAACAGTGCCAATGGGATAGCGTCCTTATATTTCTGCTGGTTACCTGAAATAGAATTCCAAATCTTGTTAAACAGTTTATCAAACCACTTGTCGAACATATGTACTCCTCTGCGTAGATAAATTCCGGTCAAGTCCTATATTTAGTTGAAATAATGGAGGCGAGTGGTTTCAATCAGCCGCCATTGCGTCTTGGCTGTCTGTATCGAGTTTCAAGTTTTTCTGTAGTGCGCGTCTGAGCTTGGGCAGGCATCGGTAGCCTTTGACCCTTCGCAGTCGGGGTTCAATATCTAACAGTGCTGTGGCTAACCAGCGTGTGCGTTGGTTAGAGTTTGTCCATCGCTTCACATTTCTGGTGATTTGTGCCACCATTGAGTTTAGGGACTCAATGCAGTTTGTAGTACGAAAGGATTGCTTCAAATCCGGCATGAGTCCAAGGCGATGCAGGGAAAGGGTTTCTTCTATTCCTTCTTCAAGGCTCAAGAGAGCTGATCCATTCATCAAGGCGAGTTCGGGTTTTATGGCATCAAGAGCCGCTTTAGCTTCATTGTAGGTAGGCAGTTCGTAGGCGTGTTGGAGCACCTTACCGTATAGAATCACTACGGCACATGCCCCAGGGTGCTGCTTTTTGATCTTTTTTGTTTTCATTTTTCGACACAAAATCCTCCCGTTTTTTATTTATCTTGAGATTCACGGTACAGCTTATTCTTTGCCGATGCTGGATTTACGTGGGCATACGCTTCCAATTCTGTCTCCATTCCGCGGTCATTTTGCTGCGCCATCCACGCATCGAGTTCTGTCCGCATCTCTTTTATTACATCTGTGTATTGAGCGTCTTCAGAGAGGTTGTGCAACTCGTATGGATCGTTTTCCAGGTCGTAAAATTCCACTGCCGGGCGATGCCGCAATGCGTGTACCCGGGGCGCGAGTGCTGGATTTTTTTGTGCTGCTTCTGCCCATCCCATTTCGTCCATGAATCGCGTCACATTGCACTGAAACACACCTTCGTGATTGAGATTTGCGATATATTTGTATCTGTTGGAGCGCACCGAGCGAATTGGGTAATCTGTGCCGTCCCGAACACCGCGATTTGTATAAGCGCCATATACGTAATCCCGGTGGTGATTGCCATTTTTCGCGACGAGATGCCAGAAGCTTCTCCCGTCAAATCCTGAACCCCCATCTGGCGCGCCTGCTCTACCCGTATCGACTTGTGTGGGATCGCCGCCTGCGACTTCTAAGAGTGTTGGTAAGATATCCACATATTGCACGAGGGCATCGCAGGAAGAACCCGCCTCAATTTTGCCGGGCCAGCGCATGATCAATCCGGTGTGTAACCCGTTTTCATAACAGGTCCACTTGCCGCCATAGGGGAATGCCGATCCTTGTTCTGTGGAGAAAACCACGAGTGTATTATCCGAGACGATCTGCATACATCGCCCCAACTCGGCGTCCAGTGCGGTAATTTCGGCATAATACGCTGCCAATCGTTTTCGCGTTTCCGGAGTGTCGATTAAATACGGTGGAATCGTCACCTTGTCCTGATCGTACATGTCCTGCGGCCCCTTTGTATATGGCAGGTGGGGATTGCGGGATGCGACGACCAGACAATAGGGCTGTCCCGGTTCCCGATCAATAAAGGCTTGAATAGCGCGAATCGAAGCGTCGGAATCCAGCAACTCATTGCCGCTGGTCGTGTGCAATACCTCAAAGGGAAACGATTCGTTTGGCCCGTAGTGTTGCTTACCTGCGATCCCAACGCGATAGCCCAATGCTTTGAAATGATGCGCCATGCTCTTAACACCCGGATGCACAAATCCCCCCTGGGGATACGCGCCATTGCGTATCGGAAACATTCCCGTATATAGCTGCTGTCGCGTGGGCGCGCAAATGGACGTGGAGGTAAAACATCCATCAAAACGCATGCCTTCACGCGATAGCCGATCCAGATTTGGCGTTTGTACTTCTGGGTTGCCATATACGCCGCAGTCTCGCCACGTCATGTCGTCGGCCAAAAACAGTACGATATTGGGGCGATCATCTGCCTGCGCCCGAAGTAGCGATGGCATTGCAACGGTCGCTACGGCAGTTTGTTTGATAAATTCGCGTCGGTTCATGAGTATCTCCGGTTGTCAGTAGTCAAAATCAGTCTGCTGTATTTTGCGCACTCGAATGGCAAATGCTTCTTGTGGATTTTTCACTGTGATCCGGTGGATTTCTTCATCGGTAAAGTTCGCTTTTCGCATTAGCGGAATAAATTGGTCAAAAATGGCAGTATAAGACTTAAAAGGACGGTCGCCATATCCAAATGAATTGCCATCGTGAGAAAGCAAAACCCGGGCCAAAACGCCAAATCTTCTCATGTGGCGAAGTACATCGAGATGATTATTGAGTGTTTCGTCGCGGATACCATCCAGTCCAATCCATGCACCTGCCTGCGCAATGGGGGTCAAGTCGGCGTGATCTTTGACTCGTTGTGCGTGTGCCCAGATCCAGGCTTGTGGGTGTACACCCATTTGTTCGAGCATTGCAACCTGTTCAACAGCCGCATCCGTGCTGCCACTTGTGTGCGAGACAATTGTCAGGCCCGTTTTGAGATGGGTTTTGCCCGCCGCCAAAATGAGTTTTTTGTCTATGTCGGAAGGCATGCCGGGGTCAACGCCAATTTTGATAAATCCCGGACGAATATCTGTCCCATCAATCCCGTTTTCCCACTCATCAATCCAGTGTTGGGCAATTTGATCAGTCGTTTCTTCAAAGGCGTGCGCTGGCACATAGCGATCGTGCGCTGCGCCAAAATACCCGGTATTGGTCAGAATTTGCATCCCGGTTTCTTGCGAAATGCGCCGGAGCAAATCCACGCGCCGCCCAAAATAAGCCCCCGTGCAATCACAAAGCGTTTGTACGCCAAATACTTTTAACATTTTGAGATAGGGGATAACTTTGGCGAATAATTTTTCTTCGTCGTATTGCGCCACTTTGGCTGGCTGCCCACCAAAAATAGACATGATGTGTTCGTGGGGGAGGGTGAACCCCATTTGCTCGGGAGCTATTGGCCCCATTACAGTCATCACCTGTGGCGCTGATGCAAAAGCCGATGGTGCAATTGCCAATGCGCCAGCAGTAGCGAGACTTTGCTGTATAAATGTTCTTCTCGTAATCATAAGCCCTTTAGAAGTTGTGTACATTGTGTCCCTGCAGGGGGAACCAGATACAATCTATGACAAATACCAACCCGGTACTGAACGCTTGCGCCACCAGCAGGCCGATGAAAAATGGCTTTCCTTTTTCGTACACCTGCACGCCGCCCATCTTCATCACAACAACTTTAATTGACCACACAATAAACACCGAAAATACCGTTTTACTCACGCCGTAATTTCCCTGCATGGCCAGTCCAATTGGATGTAGCGGCCAGGAGGGGATCCAGTAGCGAATCACGGTCAAAATCGCCATCGCACCGGCACCAACCCCCGCCCACATCACGCGGCCATCACCGCCGAGACCCAGGGGATTGCGGATCGCATTCATCGCAAAATCAAATGCCCGCGGGCCAACGTGCTTGAGGCCCATATTTCCCAGATTATAAGCCCCGTATTCATAGCTCAAGTAAAGCGTGTTGACAATCGAAATCACAAAGCCCACGGCGAGCGACGCCCAGATCACGCCTGTAATCCGTCGGGGTGTTACGGTCTTATCGACTGCCTTCACCGCCTGCGAAAACGACGGCATCAAAAAGCCTTTGCCGATGTCGGGAAAAAAATTGAATACCCGCATAAACGCCAGCGCGGTGATGCTCGAAACCCCCATGATCGATGCCGAACCAAACGCCTGTACCACCGCGTCATTTGGCTCCAACCGATAATAGGCATAGACCAGACCCAGCTCGGAAACAGCGCGTGCCAGCCCCAAAAATAACAACATTGCCAGCCATAGAAACACTATCGCAACCCACAATGCCATGCCGGTTGCAACCAGCCAGCACGTTGCAAATACGAGCGAAAGCACAAGGCCAAATACCGCCGTGCGATATGATAGTAACTCTCCGCTGTCATCTATTTCACAACTCGGGTCCCACGCTTTGCGCCACACTGCCTTCAGATGTGCGCGCGCCATCCACAAGCCCCACACCGCGAGAAAAACGAGTGCGCCCATGCTTTGCCAGTTTAGCAGTTCATTTTCCCAGTGCAGGCTGGATGAACCGAGGGGATATCCAAATATATTCGAGGCATAGATCTGAAATGCCGTCAAGACGATAAAAAACCACACACTGAACAATACATCTAATCGCGCAAAATAGCCAAAACCTATGGCGTAAAAACTGAGGCGAAATGGCAATGCGGGAAAATCGTGAAAAGCTCGCCAGTCCATCCCCTCAATAGAAATATGCGGAAAAGCTGGCGAAAAATAAGATCCGATATTCCACAGCTTTAACGCCATCACCAGGCCAAACGCAATCCAGAACAATGGGGATCGAAGCGTTTTTTCCAGCGTGCCACCTGGCGCGGTATCGGTCAGCAGGCTTCCCACCTCTACAAGCGGATATGCCAACCGCTCGTAATCCACCCATTGCTTTCGCAAAATCACCACCACACTGAATACCGCAAACCCCATCGCGCCCAAGAAGCACATCCACCAGAATATCGGTGCGACCCATACGCGCCAGGGGAATGTTCCCTTTCCGCCCTCGTAAAACCGCGCCATCTCTCCGCCCGCATTGGTCGGCACCAGCCAGTGGGGAATGTGTTCGAGTAAGTACGTCGTCCAGCCATTTTCCGTCGAGGCGAAATAATAAGGCGCGGCTACCACGCCGATCAAATGCCCGCTGATCCCGTCGTAAGACACCGAGATGCCGACCAGCCCAGAAGCCATGACCACCAGCAATTCCGACCGGGTCAACGCCCAGGCAGACCGCCGATGATTTGCCAGCAAGTTGCATATACACAAAATCAAAAAGGGATAGTAAAGTGCTACGGGAAAATGGCTGCGGCTGATATTGGATCCCGATGTGTAATACGGCATCCACTCATTCCACAGCACACTGACCATGATCATGGCGACCGACGCAACGGCGGTTCGATACGTGCGTAAACCCCTGTCGAGCGGCTTTGGTGTCTGTATGTCTTGTGTGGATTCTGCCATGGTAGGGGTCAGAGATTAGCCTGTGGGCTTCATATAAAAAAGGGAGCCGGTCAAAAACAGGCTCCCTTTTCAAAATAGCGGGGATACATCGCGGTAGGCTAAAAACCCGCCTGAAGCGTCAAGCGGTTGACATTGTCAAATACGCCAAAATCGGTGTACGCATAATCCACGCGCAAATCCACGCTGCCCAGATCGCGGCCAAAGCCGACGCCCAGAGAGATGCCCTGCTCATCGGTTGGTGCCACATACCCGGCGCGCAAAGACAGGGTTTTCATAAGCGTATAATCCACCCCGATCTTGATTTGCTCGGAAAAGTCGCGCGGGCGCTCGGTATCCAGCGACAGAATGATTGAATGGGCTTCCTTATCCATATCCGTGAGATCGATCAAATCCATCGCCAATCCCATGCGGAATGTCAGCGGCAATTCAAAACTCTCTTCGCTATACTTATTTTCCTGAGAGAAGTTTCGCGTGTTCAGTGCCAATGTCAGGCTCTTAAAGCCCGTCCAGTAGAGCACGCCAAAATCGATAATGGTCGAGCGCTCGCTAAAAGATTTATTTACAGGCGATGCGCCTTGAAGACCCACGGGAACATCGCCGAACGATTGCTTGGCGAGGCGTATATTGCCACCCACTGAAAAGCGGTCGGTAATTGCGCGGGCATAACCGAGTCCAATTGCCCAGGCGGATGGGCTATACGTGCCCACATCGAGGAATCCCTTGTCGTTGTCTGCGCGAATGGTGCGTTCAAAATCGCCGTAATCGACAGCAACCATTGACAACCCGAAAACGCCCCAATCCGTATTCAATGCAACACTGCCCATGTTGTAGTTCACATCTGCGATCCACTTGATTTGCCCGGCAGAGAGTTGAACCTTGCGAGTGGGATACGCCATTGATGCGGGGTTGTAAAACATCGCCGATGAACCCACCTTCAATGCGGAATACGCATCGCCCATGGCGGCGGCGCGTGCGTCGGGCGATACGCTCAAAAACTTAAAGCCCGTTTGCGCGCGGCGTTCACGTGGAATATCCTGTCCTGGCTCGGGCACGGGAAGATCGTCAGGATCTGTCGTATCCACTGTATCCTGTGCATAGATCGGCGTTAGACACATCAGACTCAGCGCTACAAATGTAAGAAATTTTCTGGTCATTGAAATACTCCGTTTTAACGAATAACGGCGAATTTTTTGATTATCTTATCGCCGGTCTGAATGTCTGTGACCACGGCAAAATAAATGCCGCTTGTAATCACCTGATTCGACTCTGTGGTCAGGTTCCAGAATTCGTCCCCTGTGCCGTCTGTATGCTCAATGGTGAAAATCGATTCTCCCAGTTCGCTGAAAATCTGGATGGTGCATTCTCCTGGTATTTCGAAAAATGCCAGCTTGTCCTGCTGGTCTGGGAATCGAATATTCTGATCGGCTTCCAGTACATAAGGGTTGGGCACAACGCGCACATCACCCAACGTGCTGCCGGGTGGGCGTTTCAAAAACGCGGGATCATAGGTCTGCGTATAATACCGGCTGCTTTTCATCACCATGCCGGTGGGTGTGAGTCCGGTTCCATCGTTGTTCACTGCACCAACGGATTGGATATAGTAGAAATAACTGATGCCGCGCACCACGTCCGTGTCTGCGTATTCGCGTGCCGCTGCTCCCAGCGTGGCGATCAAATCGTATTCCCAGAGGTCATCCACAGTACCTTCATAAAAATTGCGCGTGCGCCAGATCTCAAAACCCGTGTGATTGGCATTGGAGAAGGTCTCCCACGAAAGCACAATTTGATCAGAACCAGACTGCACATTGAAAACTTTGGGCGGCAGTGGAGGATGCGGAATCGCATATCCCGATTCCCAATTTGCCGTCGCTCTTCGGATCATGTGATAGATCGAATCTCGGGTGCCCAGCGCCCAGCGGTTCTTGGTCTGGGTCTGGCCTTCGTAGGTAATAGGCAGTGTATCGTCATAGCCCGATTCTTTGTACGCCTTGCCCACTGCAACGGCTACATCCCGGTCCAGCCCGTACATGCCTTCAATCCAGACCATATTGACACTTTCGTCCGGTGCCAGGGTGTAGGGACCAAAAGCAAACGCTGGCACCATACCTCCACTTCTCATGCGATCAATATCAACTTGAGCACCCATGCGTTCGTACCACGATTCCGAATCGAACGGACCGGCAGGCTCCGGCGGTGCTGAACGGTCGGCTTCGTGCGGAAAAAAGTGACCATCGTCACCCGGGTTACCATACTCGGCATAGCTCAAATCCGGGTGCATAAAATAGTAGGTGTTTTTCATCTGCTCGGCATCGCCAAAAGAAGGATTGGTATTTGACTCGCCTCCGCGTGTGAAGCCCGTAGTTCTGGGCTGGCCCTGATCATTGCTCCGATCTGTTGGGCTTGTATCTGCGTGCAAGATCGCCCGGGTCAGCATATAAGCACCGCCGAGCCGACCGATGGAATCGCCTTCCGTAATCCGATAATTAGCATTTCCGCGTCCACCTCTCCAGATAGGTCCCCCGATGCGATTCAAGAAAGACACACGCGTACTGTTGCCTATCCAGCCGAGCGTGGCGCGTATGCCTACCCATTTGCCCACTTCTTCCTTGCCGTCGCCCACATAATCCCATATCGTACCCGAAACGCCAGCACTTGTAATTGAGCGAGGTCCCCAGAGGTGTTCTTTGGCCGCAAAGGACAACATCATCTCGTTCGCGGTTTGATCGGGTAATTCGATCTCTTCATCGTCATCGACATTGCCCGTATTGGTCCAGGTCATTTCTCGGATGTGGTAGTCATCGTGATACGGGGTTGAGAATGCGTATATCTTCTCTTCCCAGGTGATGCCCACATTGGAATTGGCTCCGCGAACAATCATTCGATCTGACGGAATTGAAGGATCGACGCGCGTGAGCACTGTGGGTCTTACGAATGATTGAAACCCATCGACAAATACATCTGGTTTTTCAAATTTGCCAATCAGTTCCATGGGCAATGCAAAGTGTTCGCCCAGATCAAATACGCGAGGTCCTGCACGGGCGACTTTGAACGACCAGACTTGTCCGTTTTCATCTGTAAAATCTTTTACTCCGATATAATGACGGCTGCGCACATGCGTGCCACCTTCTCGAGCATAAATACCGGGCCAGTATTTCACTCGTGCCCGAAAAGGGGGTTGTGTGATCGAAGGTTCTGTGCCCGTCGATGCGTATCGATATTGATAATCGCCCACATCCAGCCACATCAGCTCTGCCTGCGCCTGCACTTCGGTTGGCTGGCTCCAGAACACCAGAGCCACAAGTGCAAAAGTTGTTCCGGCCAGCGGTTTCAACAATCTATTCATTATAGTTCTCCTGATAAGTCGCGATTCAAAAATCTTTTGAAACCACAGATGAACAATCCGTGTTCATCTGTGGTTGATTTTGATATTAGAATGAGAACCGCAAGCCCAGGTTCACACGGCGCGGGTTCAAGAACCAGATAAAGTCGTTGTTGGGCATGTCGATATACAGTTTGTTGTCCAGCACTTCATTTACAAAGTCCTGATTGGCCTGCGCCCAGTTTCCGCCTTGATATTCGTGATACTGACCGGTTTCCTGCACATACCACAAAATGCGGCGGTCGGATTCCAGGCCCGTGGGCAGTCCAGCCGTGATTTCCGCGTCGCCGGGCAATCCATTGGCGGGCAGTTCACTAACTGCACTGACAATTTCAATGGGTACAAATTGCGTGCCGTAATCTCTGAAACTGCCGGGAGAGTCATTGCCGGGAATGAATGCATAAGTTGGGTCGAACTCGCCAAATGTATCTTCTGGCAAATGCAAGGACGACATGTAGAATGGCCAGTCTCGATCGCTGCCAGAAGGGCCGTCAGAGCTGGTATTCAGACGCTTGAGGTTAAATAAATTGCTTACGTCTAAAAAGAACATTGTCCGGACGCCCATCATCGCAAATTGCTTGGTCAGGCGCAAATCCATGTTTTTAACACTCGTGAATTGGACATTATTTGTCAGACCGGGGATAGCCCCACTTTCTGGACCGTACCAATTAAAGTGTTGACCGGATCGCCAGTTGCCCACCAAAGACATATCCCACTTGCTCAGGGGATAAAACTTAGAGACCTGGGGACCAAATTCTCGCGGCGTGTAAAATTCCAGTGCCAATCTGCCAAAGGGCCGGCTAACGGGCCGACTCTGATAGTGCCGCGTTGAGGTCGCATCAAAATTGGCCTGCGACAAGCGATTTTCAAACAGCTCGCGCCGGCCAAAGTTGCCGCCCTTAGTTTGCATATACGTATAGTTGACAAAACCGCCAAACCACTTGCCCCTGCGTTTTCGCACCGTCATTTCAAAGCCCCGGATGTCGTCGTAGTTGAGAGGCTCAAAAAGCGAGTAGGCCACGGTTTGATCCAGGTTGGTATAGCGCACGCCAATTGCCTGGTCGTCGTTGGCTCTGTAATAGCCGCTCAAGCGCAGCAAATACCGGTCGAACAAATTTTGCTCAAAGCCGAGTTCGTAATTGATCGTGCGCGGCATGGGGTGATTGGGGTTGCCGATCTGCGACACTGCACCGGTGTTGACTTCGTTCACGAGGAAGAGATTGTGCGGGTTGAGCATCTGGCGGAAATGCCCGTAGTTGAAAAACAATTTGCTGTCTGCAGTCACCGGGAACGAAATGCCCAGGCGTGGGCTTAAATACGTCAACTTCTTAACCGGTGTCTGTTCGAGTGTTTCTGCGAGGTTGTCTTTGCCGATTTTGGCTCCAAATGCCGATGAAAAATCTTCGTACACCCACCAATCGCCGCTCGCGTTCCAGTGATCCAGGCGCACGCCGAAGTTGGCGATCATGGCATTGAATTCGAGCTTGGTTTGGAGATATCCTGCAAATTGTTGGGGGGTGCGTTGCCATACGTATTTGGGAGCCGCGTTGTTCTTAAAAAACAGCTCATATCTTCCGTGGTTGACATTGTAATCGCTGGTAATCCATTCAAGACCCGCCTTAAACTGAGCCACCTGGCTGCGCTGGCTCGTGATGTCAAACCGCGTTGTATAGGCTACCACTTCAGAGTCGTCGCGTCCTTCGCCCCAGTGCCCGCCAAATTCCAGGCCATCGACAAAAATTTCGTTCTTCAAAAACCAGCCGCCCAAAGGCGCGCCTGTTAGACCTATGTGATTTTGCGTGACCTCTGAAACCTGCAAAGACGGATTGGGAGGCGCGAAGTCCGAATTGCGGGGAATGGTCTTTTCAACAGCCTTTAGATCGCGGTCGGGATACTTTTCGGTCAAATAGTCCGATTGCATCCTCTGAACGCGGAACTCGTAAAATGTTCTGGGACTCAACACATGTGAAAAGCTGAGACCGATATTGTTGCGCTGAATTTGAAGCGTGTTGTCTATGTGATCGCTCCAAATTCGGTCATCGTTATCAAGCCTCATTTCCTGGTTGCCGCGCCACATGTTGGGGAAGCCACTTCTGTTTGGCGTCATCCCGAATTCTTTGCCGTACATTGCCTCCACACCTAACTTCATGTTGGTGCGAATATTCGACGTGACCTTCACGCGGCCCCAGTCGTTCTCATATTCATCAATCACGCGAGGCATCATATAGGCGCGGCGCTCGCGCTTGCCCGAAGCAAAGAACCGCAGACCGCCAAGGCGATTGCCCATTCCGGGAATCAAGGGACCGCCAAAGCCCAGGTCGATATCGAAATCCGCATTGCGAACTTCCAGGTCTTTGCGGCGATACCATTCGAACAACTCTGTGATGACTACATCGTCAACCTGCAATTCACTGGTCGGCAAAGTCGATTCATCCACGCCTGTGTCTCTCACGCCTATGCCGTGATACGGATCGGCAGAGGCTTCTGCCCAGCGTCTCACAATGGTGTTCCACCCGGCCCATTGTGGATACTGCCGTCGCGTGTACACATCCCATTTGCTTTCAGCCGAATGAGTGCCCGCGTTTTTTACATCGGGATCGGTGAACGGGCGCCAGAAATAGCTGTTTGGGCTATTGGGTAGTGGTCCAAAATAATCGCGCTGTGCGCCGCTGTATCGCAATAACACATCGCCGTTGTAGCGTTGCTTGTCGCCTTCTTTGGTCACGATATTGACCAGGCCCGAACGCACGTTGCCGTATTCGGCGTTGAACCCACCCGACTGTATGCTCATTTCTTTGATTGAGGTATAACTCACCGTTGAATACGGTTCGTTCTCGCGGCCATCTCGCATGGACATACCATCGACGGAAAAGGCGATCTCATTCAAATCGCCGCCTCGAATCGACAGGTCGCCATTCCGGGAGGCCAATACACCCGCCTCCAATCGCACGACTTCGTTTACGCTGGTCAATGGCAGGCTTTCGATATCTTGCGCGGAGATATTGGCGACATTGGCGGAAATATCGGGTTGCACCACCGGGGTTTCGGCAACTACGGTGATCTCCGCCAGTTGAATGGTCTCTTCAACAAGGCCAAAATCACCAGTGAAATTCATCGTTGTGGTCAAGTCGATAAAGACCCGCACATTGGTCTGCGTCGCTTTGTGATAGCCGACCATACTCGCACTGACGGTATAAGAACCCGGTGACACATTGATGATGAAATAATTGCCATCGGGATCAGTTACTGCGCCCAATGTGGTGCCCTCAATGACGACATTGGCACCGGGCAGGGTCTCGCCCGTGGATTTCTCCACGACCTTTCCCGCAATTTTACCGGTTGATCCGGCAAAAACAGCACTGGCTGAAAATGCCAGTGCTATGAACATGAAGAAAAACAGACTCGTCCGTCTCATATATTCCTCCTGTGGTGAAAGGGACAGTTGCGCTGTTGGTTGAGACTGAATTAAATTGCCTAAAACAGAGGGAAATAATCTGTTACGGTACAAAAATTAGACTAACCAAGTTACCAATCTAAAAAAAAAAAAACAACATATTTATAGCGGTTAGCGATCAGCCGAAACTAAAATTCGATCTACGCCATCAATTTGACGCACTTTGCGGCTACACTGTTTTTAGAATGGAAATGTTAAGCAAAAATCCAACTATCGTAGAATCCAACGCTTCTTTGCACACTTTGATTTGTCCTATGATTGCCTAACAGGGCTGATCTTGCACTTGTTACCCGTAAAGGTCGTGTACCATGCATAGCAATATATGTGCCACTATGAATTGACCCAAACAATTATACTCGCAAGATATTATTTTTAAATGATATATAGTTATATAAAACACAAAAAAGCCAGTTTGAATTTTATATTTTAAGACGTTATAACGTCTTAAAATAATCAGAATGGCTCTTAAATTATTTATTAACAGATTTTTATTAACAAAAGGGTGTTATAACGCCCAAAGACGTTATAACACCCTTTTCTGTAAGCGTTTGATGCCCAGTTTTTTCATTTTCGTGTATAGAGTAGAAGGCGGTAAACCCAACAATGTCGCCGCTCCATCTGCCCCCTTTATTTTCCATTTGGTCGCTTTGAGTACTTTGAGAATATAATCGCGTTCAAAATCATCCAAAGGCACGATTTCACCGGCTTGATCTGGTAAAGTGAGCCTCTTAAGATCCTGCGCCGTGTCTTTGATTTGAGAACCATATAGTCCCAGATCCTTCTCTCCGATTTGAGAATCAAGACACAAGACGACAGCCCGCTGTATGGTATGTTCCAGTTCCCGCACATTCCCAGGCCAATCGTAGCTTTGCAACACCTCGATAATCTCTGGCGCCAAGGGGGCAGTTTGCCTGTCCAAATGCGCTGCCATGCGAGTCTTGAAAAACTCGGCCAACGCAGGTATATCCTCCTTGCGCTCGCGCAGAGGCGGCAAATAGAGCGGAAAGGCATTGAGGCGGTAATACAGGTCCTCCCGGAAATCACCTGTGCTGACCATCTCTGCCAGATTGCGATTCGTCGCTGCCACAATCCGCGTCTTTGCCCTCAGCGTCTCGCTGCTCCCAACGCGCTCAAACGTGCCTTCTTCCAGCAAACGCAACAGCTTGACCTGCGTTTCCACAGCCATATCACCGATCTCATCCAAAAAGAGCGTACCACCCTCTGCCAGTTCCACCCTGCCCAATCTGTGAGAAACTGCACTGGTAAAAGCCCCTTTCTCGTGACCAAACAGTTCGCTATCAATCAACGTCCCGGGTAATGCACCGCAACTAACCTGTATAAAAGGTCCATCGCTATGGTCACTCAGCGCGTGTAGTGCCCGCGCTGCCAGTCCCTTGCCCACACCTGTTTCACCCATAATCAGCACAGTTATATTGGTAGATGCAATTTTTTCAAGATTGATTTGAAACTGGCGCAGAGCCGCGCTATGACCGATAAACTTCTGGTGACGGTTGAGTACGTCCGTAAATGCTTCGATACGCGGGTTCATCTCTACGGAGAGTCGCGCCTGCGCTATCTCTGAATAATTGAGGTCGCGGTCTATCGCCCTGACCTGGAACGTGTAGTCTCCCGGTGGCAGGTCCCTGTAAAAGGCTCGCATCTTTCGGGTTGCTAATTGCCATTCGGAATCGTAGCCCTTCAGGCGGTAAATGTAGAGCATGTCACTGGGATGAGTCGAAAAACTCATCCCCTTATACTCGAAAATCACCTGCTGTTCCGCCGTGGATAGGATGCCCTCTTTTATGTTCTCATAGACTTTATCGGCAATCACTTGCAGCAGACGAATCTGGGGCGGGGTCTTTTGTTGTCGGTAGCGCACCAGAGAATTTTGGACTGTACCAAACCAGAAAGTCCCATCGCGATCTTCGAGTATTTTGAGAACGGATCCTATATGCGGCGACTTGATGGTCTGGAAAAGCTGACCATCAAAGTGAGACACACCCCCGTCTGTGCCAATCCAGAGGTGGCCTCGCTGATCTTCGAACAAGCAGCGGATGCGGTTGTTCGGCAAACCGTCTGCTGTCGTAAAGGTGTGGAAGATGCTGCCATCAAAGCAACTGAGACCGCCTTGAGTAGCGATCCACAGGTTGCCCTCGCGGTCTAACAACAGGTCGGTGACATTGTTATCTATCAGCCCATCTTCAATCCCATAAAACTTGAGTTTATCTTCAGGATGCCAGCGAGCGAAACCCTTATCGTTGTCGGATAAATTTTGGTGATATAGATGAAAATAAAATTCGCCGTTGCGCCCGGTAATCACTGTGCCAATGCGGCTGAAAGAATTTTTCTTCTCATTATCCTCGAAAATAGTTTGGAACTCCTCGCCTCGCTGGTAAATGATCTTCAATGGGCTGACATAAAGCTCTCCTTTTGTCTCTATGGGGCCGCTTTCCCAACAGCCAAAAAGGAATTGTCCTTCTCTGTCCTGGGCGATAGCGCTGACACATCTTTCCCCTAAACCTGCAATTGTCTTTATTTTTTTTAGCTGCTGATCTTCGTAGCGGAACAAGCCGTTGCGGCCGCCGAACCACAAAGTCCCGTCGAGGTCCTCACAGATGGCGAAACAGTTGTTGATATCAAAACCATCCTCAGTGCCTACAAGTACAAATTGCTCGCCATTGAAGCGACCGACGCTTTCTTCCATAGACCTGTAATTGTAAGACGCATACCCGATCCATAGATCACCTCGTCGGTCTTGTACAATCTGAGAGATCTCACCATTGATTGAGCCGAACTCCTTACCGAGATCGAAAACGCTGATACTATGTGCATTGTAGAGCACGCCGCCGCCCCAGGTGGCGAACCAATACTGATGTTCGCGATCCTGGAACACGGCTTTGACTGCGGGATTCGGCAGGCCATCGGCAAGGGTAAACCTGTTGAACCCATCACCGTCCTGATAGAGCACACCTTCGGAAGTGCAAAGCCACATCCGACCTTCGCGGTCACGCTGAATGCTGCGCAGGGCGCCACCCAAATCTACCTCAACAGACTGGAAGTGTCCATCGGCATAGTACCAGAGATGATTCTGGTGTGCGCGTTGACCGATCCAAACATGGCCGGTAGAGTCCTGCGCCACAGCATAGCTTATAAGACTCTGAGGAAAACCCTCTTTCTCCTCATATCGGTGGAAGGATGTGCCGTCGAAGCGGATGAGGTAGTCAAAGCCAAACCACAGATGGCCTTCCAGATCTTGGGCAATGCCCCGACACTGATTGGGCCACTGGGGAGAAGGCGGCTGCTCGTAGTGCTGGAGGTAGAGCGGTATCAAGTCGTGGAATACAGTCCCCTCATAATATCCCAAAGTCCTGTGACCGCCACACCATATACGACCTTCACGGTCTTCGTAGATGAACTGCACAGCACGACCTGCGATCCCCTCGTCCTCCAAATGGTGAAAATCTGACCCGTCGTACCAGCAGACCCCATTTAGTGTACCGAACCACAACCGATCACGACTGTCCTTTGAAACAAAATAAACGCGGTCATTAACAAGGCCGTCCTGTCGCGTAAAATTCTGGAACTCGTCCCCATCGAAGCGACTAACTCCGTTATCCATGGTGGCGAACCAGAGATACCCCTCGCTGTCTTTGGCAATGTGTTCAATGCGCATCCCGGCCAGGCCATCGGCCATAGAATAAGTCCGCCAGATGCCCGTGCGGTCAAGTGATCGGATCATAAAAAAAGCTCTTATTATCACGCGTCTGCATTGAGGACGGGTACAACTGGTCCAGGCCTGTTCACGCTGTAATTCAATGATGCGCGCGACCCCATCCACTACATTTGACAATATCACTATCTCTGAAAAAAAATACCACACTGATGCCCAATGTCAAGCGGTGTAAAACGGGGCGATGTCCTGCCCCGTTCATTAGCCTTTATACCGGTTCAGCTTTGGGGACGCACCTCTCCAGTCCAACCTATTTTATTTACCTCTCAAGTCCTGATAACGCAACCTGCTCATAGCAGGCATGCTGTCCTGGATATTGCGCCTTGATCATTTTCCAAAATTTCCTTCTTTGTCTCTCTTTGTTTTTAAGCTGGAGTAACGGCTGCAACCGATAGACAGATAGGAAATCCAGTCTTGGGTCTGAGTCATCTATCTTCAAGATAAAATCTTTAATTTTCTCATCCAGTTTGAGCAACTGTAGAATCAAGTGGGTTTGAGTTGGAGAAATTCCTATCTGTTTTCATAGTACACGACAAAAAATAAAGACCTGTGAAAATTGCTAAAAAGAGTTAGGTTTGAATGTCCCGAAACGAACCTTCTTATCTTAACAAGGCACAGGTCTATGTCCACTGAAACTATCGAACTTCAAGAAGTTATGCAAGGATATTTTCCATGGCATAAAGCACGCTTGAGATTCATCGCCGCGTTCATTGTGTCTCTGATTAAATTGACCAGCGTCAATTTTACCAAACTGGCGAACGCACTCAATGGAAATGTCAAACAGAAATCCAATTATCGTAGAATCCAACGCTTCTTTGCACACTTTGATTTGTTCTACTGCTCTTTACACGCGGTAAAATACGTCCCCATTTGGTCTGGGACGATGAAGTGGACACTCGGTGGGACACGATCTATTACAGGGATACTGATCTTCTAATGCTTCCCAAACATGAGCTAATGCACGGTCGAGGGTGGTGTAAAATCGGTCTCGACCAATTTCTTCGAGTACGTCCGCGCGGTTGAGTGCGTCCATGATCTGTTTTTTTGTACTTGTAAATAGTACCTCAATGCCAGCCTCGTGGAGCCGCTGTACCACACCGACCAGCATTTCTTTTCCCGTGGCATCAATTTCATTCACCCCTTCGGCATCGACAATTACATAGCGCAATTTTGGATCGCGGATTCGCTCCAAGACGGCGTCTTCAAAAGCACTTGCGCTACCAAAATACAATGAACCATCAAATCGGATGGTGGCAATTGCATCACACAATTCCAGATCGTGTTCTACTGCATCTCGAAACGCGCCATCGGGATGGCGGGCGAGGAAGGCCACGCGCGGTTTCATCGTGCGATAGAGATAGAGGGCGATTGATAAGGTGGCACCGATCAGGATGCCCTGGTCGAGGTGTGGCGCGAAGATGAGGGTAAGTGCAAATGACGATATGGCGACAATGCCGTCGTGTTTGTGTACTTTCCACGCGCTTGCGATGGGTTTGAAGTGAATCAGTGCGGCGACAGAGACCATGACAATTGCCGCTAAGGTTGATAGGGGCATGTGGTATAAGAGCTGGGTGAAGAAAAGCAGGAGCAGAATGACCACCAGCCCGGCAATGACAGACGCAAAGCCGGTTTGTCCGCCAGCGCGCAATGTGACGGTTGAACGGACAAAAGAGCCGGAGACGGGAAAACTCTGAAAAAAACTGCCGGCAATATTGCTCAAGCCCTGTGCGAGCAATTCCTGGTTGGCGTCAATGCGTTGACGTGTCTGCGTGGCAATGGCTTTGGCTATTGAAATGGTTTCCAGATATCCAATGAGTGCGATGGTTATGGTGGCACTGAGAATATGTGGTACGATATCCCAATCAACTATTGGCAGTGCAAATGCGGGGATGCCCTCGGGGATGTTGCCCACGACCAGTCCGCCGTAATTTTGTTCAAATCCGATGAGCCACGAAACGCCTGTTGTCAAGATGGCGACGATTAGCACATTTGGAATTTGCGGGTTGATACGGCGCAAAATGAATAATAATGCGATAGCCGAGAGACCCATGATCAGGGTAGGGGTGTGAAAGCCCGCTGATATCACATCCCACATGCGGATCATGCGCTCGTAATGTGCCCCGCCGCGTTCTACGGTGACGCCAAATAATTTGTCGATTTGCGATGTGCCAATGATAATGGCTGCGGCATTGGTAAAACCGAGTACCACCGGATGTGAGAGAAAGTTCACCAATACGCCCAGGCGCAATACGCCCAGTCCAAATTGCAAGAGGCCAACCATGAGAGCCAGCAGAATGGCGTAGGCGATATACGTCTGTTCGTCAACCGCCAGTTGTCCCAGTTCAGAGGCGACCATCAAGGCGACGAGTGCGACAGGGCCTGTGGAGAGTTGGCGAGAAGATCCGAAGAGGGCACTGACGATGATGGGGACAAATGATGCGTAGAAGCCGTAATAGGGTGGCATCTCGGCCAATTGTGCATTGGCCATGGCCTGTGGGATCAATACCAGCGATAGGGTGATACCCGCAATAATATCGGCGCGCAGGATGCGCCGATCCTTGAGTTCTCCAATCCAGTCGAGAAAGGGTAGATAGCGATGAAGTAATGAATTTGACATGCGTATTCCATCTGTATGGTTGTTTTTATCCGGATATTTAATCTGCTCAACGCGAGGGGAAAGTGCAAGTGGAAACTCTCCACCGCGTTCGAAAGTGCTATACATCACCCCAATTAGTTTGTATTATGTTTCCCTTTAGTCGCGTACCGTGTTTCACAAGAGAGTACAAATTAGAGACAAAGGGAGGGCCTATGTCTTTCAGATTTTATCTGTACGCCTTGCTGATGGGGCCGTTTGTGTCCAGTGCTGCGTTTGCACAGGAAGCCTTGTCCAGCGAGTCGCCTGGCGTGATCCAGATGGTTATTAACGCATTGAATGATTACGTGGGCGGTGCCGCCCATTTCCTGTTTTCGATTTTTTTCTTTGATTTTGGTACGGGCTTGCCATTGATCATTATCGTGTTGGTCGGCGGTGGTGTCTATTACTCTTTTTATTTTGGTTGGATTACTCTGCGCGGATTCAGGCATTCGCTCAATGTGATTCGCGGGCGGTATGATCACCCCGATCACCCCGGTGAAATTTCGCACTTTAAGGCACTGACCAGTGCGCTGTCTGCAACTGTGGGATTGGGGAATATTGCGGGCGTAGCTATTGCTGTGAGTGCCGGTGGTCCCGGTGCTGTTTTCTGGATGGTTGTCATGGCATTTTTTGGCATGGCTTCAAAGCTGGCGTCTTGTACGCTGGCCATTATGCACAGAAAGATCCATCCCGATGGCCGTGTGTCGGGTGGCCCGATGTATTATTTGGAACACGGTCTGGCAGGAATAGGTCTCAGGGCATTGGGGCGTCCATTTGCCATCCTTTTTGCCGTGTTGACAATTGGTGGTTCTCTGGGTGGCGGCAATATGTTTCAGGTAAATCAGACTGTTGAAATTCTCGGCACTGTGGCCGAAGGATTTAAGACATATAATTGGGTTATCGGGCTTTTGATGGCGTCCATGGTCGCCATTGTCATTATTGGCGGCATTAAGCGCATTGGCAATGTAACGTCGCGCGTTGTGCCCCTTATGTGTGGGCTATATGTTTTGACCGCAGTTCTAATTATTTTGACGAATATTACAGAAGTCCCATCTCTTATTGCGAGTATTATTTCACAGGCGTTTACGCCAGAAGCTATGTATGGTGGCTTCCTGGGGGTTCTGGTTCACGGGGTGCGCAGGGCGGCTTTTTCCAATGAGGCAGGTCTGGGTTCTGCGGCGTTTGCCCACGCGGCAGCGCAGACCGATGAACCAGCGCGTGAAGGTATAGTTGCGATGATCGGGCCTTTTATCGACACCATTATTATATGTTCAATGACGGCATTGGTTTGTATGATTACGGGTGCGTATCAGTTGGCCGAATTTCAGGGACAAGGTGGATTTATTGTAGGGGCCAAAATGACGGCTGTGGCATTTGATTCCTTCATACCGGGGGCGCGTTATGTGCTCGCGATTGCCGTGATGCTTTTTGCGTATTCGACTATGATCTCGTGGTCCTATTATGGCGAGCGTGCATGGGAATATCTTTTTGGTATAAAATCTATTCTGGCTTATCGCATTATTTTTGTATGTTTTGTGTTTATCGGGTCTGTTACGGCTTTACAGAGTGTACTCGATTTTTCCGATGCGATGATCCTTGGCATGGCATTCCCGAATATTATCGGCGGTATTATCTTAAGTCCACAGATCAAGGCAGTGCTCAAAGAATACTGGGGGCGTTACAAGGCGGGTGAACTGACGGTGTACAAATGATCCCATGTCGGCAACCAGCAGCCCCTGATGACGGGTATTTTTCGCATAGAGGCATATAAAAGCTGAGGAATTTTCCAATGTTTTTCAGGTGTTCTCGTTTCGCCTTTCTAATGGGACTATTTCTGTCCCGCGATGCATTTGCACAGGAAGCTTTGGCTGGCGAGTTGCCTGGCGCGATACAGATGGTTATTGACGTATTGAATGAAGGATTAGGTGCGATAACCAATTTTCTATCTTCGATTATATTTTTTGATTTTGGCCTGGGTATTCCACTCGTCATTATTGTTCTCGTGGGTGGTGGCATTTATTATTCTTTTTATTTTCGTTGGATCTCTCTGCGCGGAATGAAACATTCGATTGATGTCATTCACAGATGGGATGAGAATCCGGATCACCCCGGTGAAATTTCGCATTTTAAGGCCCTGACCAGTGCGTTGTCTGCCACTGTGGGCCAAGGGAATATCGCGGGTGTAGCCATTGCGGTGAGTTCCGGTGGTCCCGGTGCTGTTTTCTGGATGATTGTCACGGCTTTTTTTGGTATGGCGTCCAAGTTTGTATCTTGTACTCTGGCGGTGATGTACAGAAGAATCCATCCCGATGGTCGCGTATCGGGTGGTCCGATGTACTATCTGGAACAGGGCTTAAAAGAAAAAGGACTTGGGATTTTGGGGCGCGTGATGGCCGTGATTTTTGCCGTGTTGACAGTTGGCGGGTCTCTGGGCATCGGCAATATGTTTCAAGTGAATCAGACAGTTGAAATGCTCGGCACTGTGTCCGAGGGATTTAAGACCTATAACTGGGTTATTGGGCTTTTAATGGCCGTGGTGGTGGCCGTTGTCATCAGTGGAGGAATCAAGCGCATTGGCACTGTCACAGCGGGCATTGTACCCTTCATGTGTGGGTTGTATGTGCTCACATCCTTTCTCATTATTTTAGCGCGTATTACCGAATTGCCCAATCTGATTGCAAATATCATTTCTCAAGCATTTATACCTGAAGCTATGTATGGCGGCTTTATGGGGGTTCTGGTTCAAGGGGTACGCAGGGCGGCTTTTTCCAACGAAGCGGGGTTGGGTTCTGCGGCATTTGCCCATGCGGCAGCCAAAACCGATGAACCCGTGCGCGAGGGGATAGTGGCGATGATCGGGCCGTTCATTGACACCGTTATTATATGTTTAATGACGGCATTGATTTGTATGATTACGGGTGCTTATCAGTTTGCCGAATTTCAAGGACAAAGTGGGTATCTCGTGGGGATCCAGATGACATCTGCGGCATTTGATTCGTTCGCGCCTGGGTCGCGTTATGTGCTCGCAGTTGTGGCAATGTTCTTTGCTTATACGACGATGGTCGCATGGGCATATTATGGCGAGCGAGCGTGGGAATATCTTTTTGGATTGCGATCTACTCTGACGTATCGAATTATTTTTGTGTGCTTTATATTTATTGGGTCTGTAACTGCGCTAAAGAGTGTGGTCGATTTTTCCGACGCGATGATTTTTGCAATGGCGTTTCCGAATATTATCGGCTGTATTATCATGAGTCCGGAGATCAAAGTCAGGCTCAAAGAATACTGGGGGCGTTACAAGGCGGGTGAGATAGAGGCGTATCAGAGGGACGCATATTGATAACTTATGCCGGCATACAAAACGGGTTGACCATCACAGGTGAACCCGTTTTGTGTGTACTGAAAAGGCGAAAGACGAGTGGACAATTTTTCAAATATCGCTGTGATTGGTGCGGGTATCGTGGGGGCGTCAATCGCATTTCACCTGGCGAGACGCGGTGCAAAGGTTTCGCTGATTGATGCGGGTGAACCCGGGAAGAGGTCAGCTATTCAACCGGCAACCGCCGTGTCCTTTGCGTGGATGAATGCACGCGACAAAAACCCCAGACATTATCACCTTTTTAACCGGCGTTCGCTGGATATGTGGGCGCGATTTGTTCAACGGCTGGGCGTATCGCAAAGCGCGACATGGGGTGGTGAATTGCGGTGGGCATCTACAGGTGATGGGGCGCGAGAAATCGTGGAACGCGCGGGCGTTTTGCAGTCGTGGGGATATCCTATCCGTCTGTTGAATGGGGAGGAGGTTGAAGCCTTAGAGCCGCGTTTGACGCCCGGCGTTGTGACGGCAGCTTCTTATACGGATATAGAAGGACACGCAGATACGGGTGCTGTTGTTGGGGCATGTGTTGAACGGTTGAAGGAATGGGGTGCGGATATTTTTTTTAAGACGCGCGTCATAGAGCTGGCGCGTTCAGGGTCGGATATAGCGGCTGTGGTGACGGACCGGGGAGAGATTGTGTGTGATGCGGTCGTGCTTGCAGGGGGGGCAGATACAGCGGCACTTGCGGCAATGGCAGATATTGATGTGCCCATGTACTACACGTTTGGATGCACGATTTTGACAGAACCTGTGCCACCTGTTTTTGAAAATGTATCGGTGGTGCATTCGCCCCGCGATTGTCCCCCGCAGACCAATTTCAGGCAGTTGCCCAATGGTTCGGTGATGCTTCACGGCGGGGCGCACGGTCGTGTGTACGATGGTGGTTCCTTGGGACAGTCTGACGAGGAAGTGCAGCGGGTGGTCGATGCTGTGGCGCGTTTTTTGCCGGCACTTGAAGGTGTGCCCGTGCGCGAGGTTCGGCGCGGACGACGGCCAATTCCGAAGGATGGACACCCGATTCTCGGATTTTCCCAAAAGGTTCCAAATCTCTATTTGTCTGTGACGCACAGCGGGGTTACGCTCGCGCCTTTAATTGGCGAATGCGCGGCGATTGAGATTTTGGATGGTGCTCGGATAGATTTTTTGACGCCCTATCGCCTTGAGCGGTTTTGACGGATATAGATATGACGAGCAATCTTCACATTGAACCTGTGCCCGTTGAAGCGCGCGAGCAATTCCGCGCAATGGCCGAGGCTTATTGGCGTGATTTAATGCCCGATGCAGCGGTGTGTAAGTCGCGGGAATCACGCGATTCTTTTTTTGAAGAGACGTTTACATGGGCGGGCGGCAATCGACATCCCCATTGGGCACTTGTCGATAAACAGCCGATTGGGTTTGTCTCTTTTGAAATTGAAGATCAGACTGCTTATGTTCACGATTTTTATATCGCTACAGAACATCGGCGCAAGGGGTATGGATCAGAAATGACGGGCTGGTTGTTGGAATACTTCGATGAGATGGGCATTCGGCAATTGGATCTCAATGTGCGCCGAGACAATCCTAATGCTCTGTCTTTTTGGATGGCTCAAGGGTTTGGCATCGCGGGATATCGCCTGCGAATGTACCGTGACCCAGAAACTGGCACTGCCTATAAAGGCGTTCTGTCTTCTGATTTTTCAAAAAATAGTGTTCTTGAAAAGTGAGTTTAATTCTGACTTGTCTGCACCGCCTGTAACAAAGAAGCATCCTAATGTCAATTTGAGATGTAATCGGTGAGCTCTTCGATGTGAGGATTTAATATCTCTTGGTGATTCGGCTGCTTTTGGGCGAGTTCGCGCACGAACTTCAATAGGCTTTTCGCATTGTGGGAATGATTCTGTTTTCCCCATTCAGAGCAGACGTAGAACTCGTCAGCATATAAATCCTTCCAGTACCTATCGTGTTCTCCTACCTTTCTACCATCTTCCTTTCTGCGTAAAAGTGCATGATTGCCAATCTTGAGATTTAAGACCTCTTTGCAGTAGTTCTTATCTAGCAAATTATTCTTAATTTTATCATTTAAAATCTTCATTAGCAATGTTTTCATTAGGCTTCTTATAATTGGCTGTAGCAGGTTTTCAGATGTAGGGTTTTCTTTCGTTGTTTGATAATCTCCTGTATTTTTATTTTTTTTCGGTCCTTCAGCAAGCTCTAAGAGCTTCGATGCACGCACGAACAACTCGGAAGTATCTGCCACTGTGTCTGCTTTTTCCAGTGTGGTTTGCAAAATTTGGTCGGTAAAATCGTTATTGATTATGAGCTTCCATTCGGTTTCAGGATATTCTCTTCGCAATGCACCAAAGGCGTCTTTCAGCGGTTTCTGAATGCCGGGATTTACTTTTGGCGAAACAAAGTAAATGTGGAATTTCATTTCAGGAGGGGAATAAGTATGTAGAATCAGATAGGTACGCAGCAATTTTTTAAGCACTCTGTTGTTGGAACCGCCTCCATAGTTCAAACCAGATTCATGGAAAGCGACATCCAATGCATGGATATCACCTTGTTGTTCTACCCCGATGACATCGATTTCGCCCTGTTTTACAAATTGCTTGGCATCCTTCGTTTTCTTGAAAACAGTTCCATCTTCGTCAAACTTCTGTTTCATGGTTTGAAACATCTTTTCCAGTTCTGTGTCGGCTTTGTACTTTGACCAATGTTCTGACACTTTCCAATTGGCCTGCACCAACCAACATCGCTTGACATGCCGCAGATAGGAGTAGCAGAGCGATTCACCAATTTCTATTTTCATGAGAAATTATCTCTATTCTGTCAAATTACGCGACAAAACGAATGTACGACTCTACGGAATGACTTAAAATCCACATATTGCGGCTCAATTTCTCGCATCTCTATCTCCATCTTTTACCCGATCTACCAGCTTCACTAACTCCATTTCACTTGAATTTCACTTGAATGTTCCAAATAGTCGATTTATGGTTTTCAATTTTTCCTCCGAGATCAAGTTTTAGCTTCTTAACCATAACTGGGAGATTAGCATTGACTCCGAAGTCGTCCTCATATCGAAGGCTGAGCGAAAAACTCTTAAGACCATGTTTTTTTCGACTTCTCGCAACTTGTTGCCATATTGGCTCGTGACAGTACCAAACCAGTTCATCTGGAACCGACGGATCAGTAGTCCCTTCCAGGTCTAAAGAAATTTGGTAGAGTAAGTGTCGCTGTCTCTCGGCACCTCCCCCCACAGTAGCACTAGCTTGCTTGCCGATTGGCAGGTTGAGGTCAGCTGAAAACTCTGTTCCCCATCCTGACTGATGTTCCACCATAATCTCAACTGCTCCCAAATCCATAAGCAACTTAAGGGCTTCTGAGAATTTGTGTTCGAACGTCATCCGATGGAACTGAGCAGCTGGGTAGTATATCTCGGGGACCAAAGGGTGCCCAACGTAGAGCACACGGTCTCTCGGATGCCCCGGACGGAATTGGAGCGCAGCACTTTCACTTCTTGAAACAGAGAGCACATTGGCTCCCGCATCCCGTATTGCCTTTACTACCTCGATCCCTAAGGCGATAACCGGAGAGGAAATGTAGAGGGCCTTTTGAAAAATCTCACCCCAATCCACCTCGTTGTTTTCTGTGTCCGTGGAGGCTCTGGCAGCCCTTTCCGCTTCCACAACCTGGTCGTCTAATACAACGATCAATTGTCTTTTTGCATAAGGCATTTCAAGGAAGGATTCTGATTGTTTTTTTTTCATTTCATATATCTCCTTCTCTGGACACTCGTTTAACTGAAAGGATTGTAAAACAACTTCTTAAGAACGCGTTAGCAGGTCATACTTCAAAAGGAAATGAGCCATATATCGATTCGGCAAGCGTATAGATATCGTCGTAGTCATACTCTCGGCCGATTTTGGGCGTCCAGTACCGACCATGTGCAAGCCAATGTCTATAACGGAAAGCACGCTTCATATCCGCAATAACAGATCGGGAAACATCCGAATGCTGTTGCCATTCGGAAAAAATATCCGTTAGCGGCACATATTGTCCCTTTGCCCTATGTATTATTCGAAAGGCTCTTGATAGAGGATCTCTTCGTCTTTTATAGCAACGCTGCAAAAAATCTATACGGAAAGTTGCTTCTAAAGCTGACAGGATACTCATGGATGTGCTCCGTGCGTGTTCTTCAAGAACGGAGTCCATCTCGCGTTTCATTTCCTGCGGCGTATAACCGGCGAACCGTTCGCCTAAGCGCGGGTTGGTAAAAGAAAAGTAGTTCCTTGCCGATGCTTCAATGTCACTGTAATACTGAGCTATTTGGGCAAGTGGAAGGTGCTGTCCAGAAAATGTAATTCTCCGAACATTAGGCATTTGCGACTTCCATGATCGCAGAGAGGAAGGACTCCTCTTCAAGTTCGATGTACTGGATATCCGGAGGTCTGGTCGATATTTTCCATACACAGTCTTCGTATTTGATGTCCGAAGTCTCTTTTAACGTTTTCAATTCCACTGCAGGAGGCTGCGGCTCATCTCGAATGGTGACAGGCGAAGTAGAAAAATCTGTTTTCGGAACAAGAACGAATCTGACCGTGCCATGTGGTCCGTGCATATCTACACGACCTTTAGCACCAATCAGATTGGTACCGATGGGATCGAAATGGATTTTGATGACAGCACCGATCAACACTTCAAGTGACTTCACATCATAGTTACCGATGTAGTCCTCATTGATGTGCTTTGTGGTCCATCTGATATGTATTTTCTCTTCTTGGATATATTTCTCAAGAAATCCTCCAATCAACTCGTAGAATTTATTAAGATGGTTTATCCAATCTTTGCGTCTTTGAGGCCAGTTCATCGACTGTGCTTGCTCTGCCTCGCTGATCTGTTGATCCACAAAATCATCGAAAGATATGTCTGCCATTGTGATCCTCCTTCCCGTTCTTTTTTACATATCCGATATTTGAACCACTTCGCCCGTTTCTATTGAGCGATTTACGGCCATGACGACTTCCTGCGTTTTGACGGCATCGGCATAGGTGGTTTTGAGTGCGGAGTCGTCGCCTTTTCGCACGGCATCTATAAAGTCATTGTCCATGTCTTGCCAGAAGTCGTTTTGCACTTCGACCAGTTCTGAATTGCCACCTTGAATGATGGTGATGGATCTGCGCTCGCGATATTCGATGTTCATATCTTTGGTGAAGATGTCAATGCCGCCTTTGCCGCGTCCTCCGGATAGAAAACAAGCGGAGAAGATGGTGGCGGCCAGACCGTTTTCAAAAACGAGCGTGGCTGCGCTACTGTCTTCGATGTTGTAGTCGGGTACATCGGTCATCAATCCCGTGCGCCCAGCCGCATAGACGGATTTTACTTCGCCAAAGAGATACCGCGCCATATCGGTGACGTGAATGGTTTGCTCAACGGCCTGGCCGCCCGACATTTCTTTGCGCCGCCACCAGGGCACCTGCGGCATTCCTCCCATCCAGTATCCCATTGCCATACCAACGGGACGATCTTTGAGCAAGTCTTTTGTCTGTGTTATAATGTCTAAATAGCGCCCCTGGAATCCAACGCACGATACCACATTGTTTTTGCGAATAGCTGCATCGACTTCGCGGGCTTTTTCCATTGTGACAGATACGGGTTTTTCCACGAAGAGGGCAATGCCTTTTTCGGCGGCTATGATTTCCTGTTCTTCGTGTGCAAAGGGTGGAATGCACACGTATAGCGCGTCCATTTCTTCGTTTTCGAGCATTGTTTTGTAATCTGTATAGACAGCTGCATTCCATTCTTCGGCGGCTTCTGCGACGCGGTCTTTTTCGAGATCGCACATCGCCACGACTTCTACATCATCCATATTTTTGAGATGTTTCCGGTGGGGGCGTGAAATGCCGCCAGTTCCGACAAATCCTACTTTTACAGCCATTTTTTTCCTTTCTGTAAAATCGAAAAAAATATAGATAGACGGGATTATCCCGTCTATCCATGTTTGAACTGGGAAAATGGGTGGAGCGATTATTTTTCCAGTGTCTTTTTTAATTCGAGAATCGATTGTTCCAACTGCTTCATCGCTTCACCCGCGGTTGTCCAGTCCCACTTTTGAAGCGATTCCCGCACACGCTGGAATTGCATATCTGCTTCTGAGGCCAGATTTGCTGCGGTGCGTTCAGTGGGTTGTTCTGATGTTGTAGCAGCAGGTGTTTCACTTGAAGAGTCCAGGGTTTTTCCCGCGTCAGTGCCGAACAGGTCGTTGAGGGCATCTTCAAACGTATCGCGCATAATGACCTGCCCGCCAAAGGCGACGATTACTTGCTTGAGTTCGGGGATGGCCGTGCTTTGTCGGAGTTGACGCGGCATTTGTCCTTGCTGAGGCTGCCCACCGCCTTCGCCTTCAAACCCCTGTTGTTGAAATTGCTCGGATTCTTGGCGGGCTTGCAGGTAGATGGGTTCAACATAGAGGAAGGACGTTTCGATGGGCACGGCCAAAAGGTTGCCGCGAATGACCTCGGAGCCGCCTTGTCCCCACAGGGTGAGTTGGCTCGATATATCTGGCTGCTGATCAATGCGTGCCTCGAGTTGCATGGGACCATAGATGAGTTTTTCCTTGGGCAAAGTATAGACCAGCAAGTCGCCGTAGTTTTCTCCGTCGCATCGGGCAGCCAGCCAACCGATCATATTGTCCTTTTTAGCGGGTGTGAAGGGCACGAGCAGCAGAAACTCTTCGCGTTGTTCGCCGGGCAATTTGACGATGATATAATACGGTTCCATAGGCTGTGTGCGGTCGTTTTGACCGTAGATTTCATTTGGAATTTCCCACAGGTCTTCCTGGTTGTAAAACACCTGTGCTTCCTGCATATGATATTCGCGATACATCGTTGCTTGAATGCGGAAGAGGTCAACGGGATACCGCACATGGGCGCGCAAATCAGCAGGCATGGTATTAATTGATTTAAACAGGGTGGGGAACATCGCGGCATAAGCGGCAATTATGGGTTCATCTTCGGCCTGATAAAAGGTGACAGAACCGTGATAGGCATCCATAACGACCTTGACCGCATTGCGGATGTAGTTGATCTGTGACCGTCCCATGCGTTTGGAATAGGGATACATGTTGGTGGTTGTGTACGCATCTAAGATCCAGTACAGACGGCCTTCGGAGATAACGAGATAGGGATCGGAGTCAAAGAAGAGAAAAGGCGCGATTTCACGTGCGCGCTGAGCGATCTGCCGATGGAACATGATTTTGCTCTCAGATAGGGTATAGCTACTCAAGAGCAAATTGGGATCCATCATGCGAATGGTAAATGCCAGGCGTTTGATGAAACTGCCCATGGGCACCCCGCCTTTGCCCTCGTAGGAGGTAAATGCATTGCCATCGCGTCGGGGATAGTCAAATTCATCGGCACTGGTTTTGACAACCACATTGCCATAGGTGCGCTCGCCATAGTAGATTTCCGGACGGGAAATTTGTAGCTCTGCCGCGTCGGATACCGGGGGAATATCTTTGATCATAAAAGCGGGCAAGCCCTCGGGGGAGACGTGCGTAACCGGGCTCATCGCAACGCCATATCCGTGTGTATATTGCAGGGTTTCATTGACCCAGTTGCGTGCCTGCACAGGCAGGCGATTGGTGTCGAGCTCGCGCCCCGAGAGCATCACCTGTTGATATACACCGTCAATAGTGTAGCGGTCAACATCAATGCCGGAAAAGACATAATAGGGACGAATTTCCTGAATTTGCTGATAGGTTTGCACCATTGGGCGCTCATCCCAGATGCGGACGTTGCGAATGGTCAAAGGATTGGCGGCAATGTCTGCTGCCGTGAGGTTCTCGGATGCTTCAAAGGGCTGTTCCACAATCCTGTCGAGCGCGTAAGCTTTTCGCGTAAATTCGATATTATTCTCGATGTAGGGCCCTTCGCGCTGAAGTTCGGTGGGATCTACGATGAGTTTTTGCACAATTGCACCTGGAATATTGCCCAGCCCGATGGTTCCAACGAGAAAGACGCCAACGCCGATGAGAAGCGGGCGCGCTTCTCGTGTTTTGATATTTCGCAAAAGCATGATGCCCGTTGCGACAAAGGTAATGATGAGGAGCCAATATATCCAGCGTTGAACGTTGACATCGACAAATCCCGCACCGAAAGCGACATTGCCCTGAGAATAGAGTAGGCCGTAGATTTTGAGGTAATAATTGATGGCTGAAAATAGCAAGAACAGCCCGACCAGAGCCGACAGGTGTGCGACGGGGCGCGGCAGGAGTTGAATGCGTTCCTGTAAGCGGATGCCGCCCGTCGCCATGTAAATGACCCCTGATGCCAGGGCCGATACGATTACTGTGCCAATGAGAAAACCGACTGTAAACTGGTAAAAGGGCAATGCAAAGATATAAAATCCAACGTCGCGTCCAAAAATGGGATCGGAAGTGCCAAATGATCCGCCGTACCAATAACGCAATACGGTGGGCCACTGTGAGGACCCGACATTGCCCATAATGAGGACCAGGACAGCGGCTATTAACACGTAGCCAGTATTTGAACGCAACAGGCTTGCGCCAGGCATTTCGCCTTCATAAAGTGAGGCGTCTGTCTCGAGCGCGAAACGCGTGAATCGGCCGACATAATAGAGGTTGATCCCAATGACCACAGCGGCAATCAGACCGTAAAACGCGCCAGATAGGAAACGCGCTTTCAGGGTGGTCCAGAAGACATCCTGGAAATTGAGACTCGAGAACCACAGCCAATCGGTATAATAGGATGATAACCATCCAAACCCGATGACAATGACAAATATTGTTGGGATCAAAAACTTGCGTCGCATAAATGTGTCCTTTGAAAAAATAGTGACCGAGACTTCGCGTGGAACTGCTCGGCCAAAAAGATGGTATAACGCAACAGCGAATGATTTCAAGATGCTAAAGTAAAGTAAAAAAGAGTTATTGTCACTTAAAATAAAAGCGATTGACGGTCAGCCTCTTTTTACTCCTTTCTCATCGACATTCGATATCTTCGGCATCATCTGGCACCGCGACGCTGTCGGGTAGGGTGGGTTGAATGGCTTGTCCCCAGCGGGTAATCAGTCCGATGTCGCGGTCAATGTGCGTGCTTTCTCTGAGTACATACTCGGGGTCCCAGTGTTCAAAGATGCGGGATACGAGGCGGTTGCGGATGTTTTCGCAATTGGGGTCGCTACCCAGATTGTGCATTTCATCTGGATCGTCTTCGAGGTTGTAGAGGACGGGCGCGGTATTGTCGTGGTATGTGTAACATTTCCAGGGGCCAGTTCGAATCATACACGAGGGTATGCCTTCTTGCCCCAGGTGTTCGCTGTATGTTTCGTTGGGGTGATCGCCTGTTCCCTGTCCTGTAAGCAGGGGCCAGAGCGAGTGCCCGTGAATGCTCGGCATGGGATTTCCGCCTGCCATGTCGAGCAAGGTGGGACCAATGTCCATTAGATTACATATCTGGTTGTTTTCCGCATTTTGCGCGATCACACCGGGGAGGCTTGCGATGAAGGGGACGCCGACCGATCCTTCGTAGTAACTGCTTTTCCACCAGCAGCCGTGTTCCCCGGCCATTTCGCCGTGGTCAGAGCAATAAATGACCAGGGTATTGCGGTCGAGACCCGTCTCTCGCAGGGTTTGAAGGATGCGTCCGATTTGCTGGTCGAGATATTCGCACATGCCAAAATAAGCGGCGCGGGCAACGCGGATGCGTTCCTCGTTGAGGGGGGGATAGAGGCCGCGAAGCTGTTTGAATTTGCGAATAGGTCCAGGTTCATTGGGCGTGTGTTGGGGGATATCGACGCGGTCGTAGTAATAATCAAAAAGCTCTTTATGCGCGATAAAGGGACAGTGTGGCAAAAGAAATCCCGCCACAGCAGCAAAGGGGCGCTTGCCTGAATTTTTCGCTTTGTCGCGCAGATACGCGCTGGTTTTTTCTGCCACCATTTCGTCAAAAACGTGATATGAGCCATATCCCCGTCCGGCAATTTCCACGGCCGTGCGGTTTTGTCCGGTGGTCGCCGTCGAGATGCTTTTGAAGAGGGGCGCACCCTGCCTGTTTGCGCCCGGATGCGTGGCACCGTATTCGCCCATGGGGCGATTTTCAAAGCCGTGTCGCTGGTCGTGTCCGTTGAAGTGCATCCGTCCAATAAGCGATGTTTCATACCCGGCCAATCCCATAGCATGTGCCCAGGTGGGAATACCCGAATGCAGCAGATGATTGTTGTTCCACACGCGATTGGCCGAAGGCGTGCGGCACGTCATAAATGACATGCGGCTGGGTACGCAAACGGGGGAGGCGCAATACGCACTGGTTAAACGCAGACCGCTTTCCGCCAGTTGGTCGAGGTGGGGCGTACGCACGAGGGGGTCGCCATAAGCACCAATGTGATATTTGCTGTGCTGATCGGAGATCATCAGGAGAATATTGTATTTTTCAGACATGTAAATCCTCAGATGTTAAGATAATAGCCCCTATTTGCGCGTTGTGAGAAGCAAACCTATACCAATCGCACCAAAGATCGCATTTGCCCCCCACGCGCCCCAGGCAGGGGATAGCACATCGTTCCAGCCCATGGCGCGCCCGAGTTGAATGCATCCGTAAAATGCAAAGCAGATCAGCAAGCACAGGCCAATTTGAATGGGGCGTCCCGTTCGCTGCATACGAGAGGCCAGAGGCAGGCCAAAAAGGGCGATAACAAAGTTCGCAAATGGAAAGGCCAACCGCATGTGGCGTGCCACCGATTCTCGAAGTGTCTGGCTGCCGTTGCGCGACTTGCGATGAATAAAATCTGTTAGTTCCGAATACGTCATCTGATCTTCGGGCACAACATCGCGTACAAGGTCTTCAGGCGTCAGGGTCACATCTTTTGCCGCCCACACGCGAAATGCGCGGTAAAATTCTTTTCCATCTGAAAATACGCGCCGATCTCCATTCGTAAAATGCCATTCTTCCGCGACCCAAACCACTTCTTCGGCGCGAACACGCTCTGCGAGCGACCCGCCTTCATATTTGTCGAGTACTACCTGCCGTCCCTTCATGGCTATGGCGTCGTATTCTCCCATTGACAAGACGCGCCTGCCCGTATCTCGCAGCGCGACCTGCACGCGAATGGACTGAGGCCCGATTGCTGATCGACGCGGCTGCTCGATTTTTGACCGCGCTCGATTTGCCCGCGGCACCACTTGATCGGCCATCGCCGCGGTCAAAATACTGATTCCAAGAGCCAGCATCTGCAACGGGATGACCACTTGATAAAGACTTACGCCGGCACTTTTCATTGCCAGCAATTCCCCGCGCTGTATCAGCCCGCCCATGCAGAACAACCCCGCGAGCAAGACCGCCATTGGAAGCACCAGGACGACAATATAGGGCAAATAGCAGAGATAATAAGATAGAATTGTCCCCAGGCCGACTTCTCGGTCTATAAACGCGCTCAGGCGATCAACGAGATCAATCACGACAAAAACACTGGCAAAGGCCAGCAAACTGATCCCAAAAGGCATCGCAAATTGAACGGTGACATAGCGGCTCAAAATACGCACAGCTATCTCCTTTTTATGCTCCACTCGCAGACAATTCGCGCAGATAGCGCAGCACCGACAAGGGCCGTCAATACATTGGGCATCCACATGGCCAACCAGGGCATTAGCACTCCTCGGTCGGCCAACTTTTCACCGCCGATGAGAAAAATCCACCACACCAAAAAAAAGCCAATGCTGATTGCCGCTCCAATTGCCGCACTGCTGCTGCGCGTCCACACACCGATTGGCGCGCCCACCAGTACAAATACCACGCAGGCCGCGGGAATCGAAAATTTTTTGTGTACTTCCACGCGCAATCGGTCTGCCGCCCTTAGCTTATGGTGTGCAATCCGGGTATCGGCTGCTACGCGTCCCAATACAGCGCGCAGCGACTGCACGGGGTTTGTATCTGAGGAATCTATTAACACTTCGCGCACAAACGCATCCAGGAGGTTTGCCTTTTTGACCTGCACCTGACGTAATTCATTTTCGTACTGTGCAATCTGGCGCTGCATGGTGGCGATATCCATTTCTCGATCATTGCGATACGCCGATGAAGACCGCGCCAACTGTTGGCCCGCATCTCCGAGCCGCAATCTGGCTTTGGCAAATGTCGTGAGCGCATAGACTGTGGGATCATCTGGATCAATGCGGTGCATTTCCCCGTGAAAAAGATAGAGCAGGGCTTCATCTCGCGCTTCGTCAAATTCTACAATGCCCGAATCGGCAACCGCTGTTTCGGGAAATCCATCGTTATTAAAACTATATACCAGCACATCGTAAAGGACATTGCCGCCTGCATCGGCGCGATCAAACAAAATCTGGTAATTTTTGAAATCGCCAATCATTACCCCGGCCTTGTCGGCGAGTGCGACCGCGGGGCGTTTGCGGTGAATATCCGTCATCAATACGCGGGCACGGTGATTAAATTCGGGCAAAACGCGATCATTAAAAATCACCAGCCCAATTCCCAATAGCGCGGCGACGAGCAGAACTGGCACCACAATCTGGTGAATTCCAATGCCCAATGCACGCATGGCCACAATTTCGCCCGCGGCACTCAGGCGGCCAAATGCCAGCAGCGTGCTCACCAGCACGGCCATCGGTACGGCGAGGGCTATCATCCAGGCCGTATTTAAAAAAAATAACTCAAAAACCACACCTATGGGCACGCCTTTGCCCAGAATGCGGTCGAGCATTTGCAAAATGAGATCGATGATTAAGAGAAAGATGATCACGGAAAAACTAAATAAAAATGGCATCATCAGTTCGGATAGCACATACCGGCGCAAGCGCATGGGGAACCTTTTAAAAAAAAATGAGTTCAACTTTGTAAATACAAACGAATATACGGCTTTTTAACTCTGAAAAAAAGACGCGCGTTCCATTATTTATCTCCCGCCATTTTTATCGGATTTTGCCTTGACTTTCATGCGGCTTGTGCTATTATGTGTTTTGTCCAATAACCTGCTATCACTCCTTAACACAACCTTCCGACGATCTCCCAAAATCCTTATGAAGCCTGTTTACTCTCATCTGTGCTCGCGCGGCCTCAGTGTTTTGTTTTATCTGGTGTTTCTCTGCCCGAGCATTGTGTTTGCTGCGCCGGGTTTGCGCCCGCAAATAGGTGTATCAACGCTTGAAGCCTTTTTGCTCGATACTCCTGGATCCACTTCTTATTTTCCCCAAAGACGTGTTTATGCGACTCCCTCGGCGCAACTGATAGAAACGGAAACCGAATATACGCTTATGGTGTTCCGCGAACTGGGCGGTGCGCCTTATGGCCTTCCGGTGATTATCAGCTTGGGCGACTTTATGCGCTACATCTTCCATCACGAGTCCCATCGCCTTGCACTGGAGCGATTGGGCAGTAGCATGGATGACGACAGAGATAGCGAGGGAATGATCGATGTCAAAATTCCGATTCGCGTCCCGCGGCGTTTGAGTGCTATTACAGGGGAAGGGGATGCCAATCTCACCATCCGGGGGCGTCGCCGCATTGAATTGTCGGGTCTTTCACAATACGTCTTAGGGCAGGCGCAAGCGGCTCACACGCGCACCTCGCGTTTTCCCACCATCAATTTTGAACAAGAAGCCCAACTCACTGTTGAAGGTACTATTGGCGATCGGATCATGGTTGCGCTGGAGCAAAATAGCGAAAATCAGAGCTTTGATATAACCGAGGGCTTGCGCCTGCAATACAAAGGCGATGAAGACGGTATTATTGAAACCATAGAAGCGGGCAACACGTCACTGGCTTTGCCCGGCACGCGTCTGATTGGATTTAGCGGTGGCAACAGAGGCGGTCTCTTTGGCATCAAAACGCGAGGTCGGGTGGGTGCTATCAATTTTACGGTTGTCACATCTCAAGACAAATCGTCGAGTGATCGCAAAACCTTTACGGGACAAGGAGAAGAAACGTCCGATGAAATTTCCGATTACAAGTACATCGAAAACACCTATTTTTTTCTCGACAATGATTATCGCGAAAACTTCCGCAACGGCTTCTTCCCTGCACCGGGCGATCGCGTCAATGAGCAAAGTGTGCGCGTATTTATAAACGACTATAACGCGCAAAACGATCTCGAAGACTCGGCCATTTCCGGTATCGCATACCTCGTTTGGAACAACGGGTCACCCGATGATGCGGGGTCGCGTCGCTTTAACAAGGGTGTTGAAGAAGGTACGTTTCACGAACTTGACCCCACCGAATTTACGGCTTTATCCGAAGGCTATCTCATCCATAATCGAGGTTCGATTTCGCGGGGTTACACACTTGCAGTTGCTTATCAAACCGCGTCGGGTGAAAATTTTGGCGACATACAATTTATTCCCGATCCGGGAAATCCAGACAAAAAAATTCAGCTCAAGCTCATCAAAGCCAGACAACAACGCCCCACAGACCCAACCTGGGGACTTGCGTGGCGCAATGTTTACAGCCTGCGCGGGCGCAATATCGATCCCACCGGTTTGATCGTCGGCATATATCGCGAAGTGCCGGGTGAAAATCCACAGGATAATCAGGAAGGCAGATCATACCTGGAAATTTTTGGACTTGACCGGCACACCAATGGGTCTTCTGAATCTTCTCCTCCAGATCGGCTCATCGATATTGGCTCGGGCAATGAAATCCCCGGCCTGAGCCTCCCCAGAGGGCATCTCGTCTTTCCCTTTCTCGAGCCTTTTGGCGAGGAGGGTTTGGGTGCGCCCGATCTTGAGGTGCGCGTGCCGGGCATTTATAACGAAACCAACGTGGCCAATCGCACCGAAGCGGGACGGTATGTTCTGCGGGTGCGTTCGACGAGCAAATCAACCGAATTCAACCTCGGTGGATTTGGTGGACTGGTTCAAGACAGCGAAGTCGTGCGCCTGAACAACCGAACCTTAAAACGCGATGAAGACTACACGATAAACTACGCGATCGGCCGTTTGAAATTTATTGGCGAGGCCGAAAACGAAGTAGCAGACCCCACGTCTGATCTGGACATATCGTATCAATCCAAAGACCCATTTGGTGGTTTGGGGCAGTCGTCCAAAAGCCTTTTGGGCCTGCGTCTCGAACGGCCCTTTGACGATCAGTATTCACTTATTGGCATGACCTTGCTCTACGGTAGTCAAAGCACTGCTTCGCAGCGCGTGCGGGTTGGGCAGGAACCCACGCGTACTATTTTGTGGGATGCCAATGCGCGCTTTCGGATGCAACCCAAACTGTTGAGCGACCTCGTCAACTCAATTCCCCTCGTGAACACACAGACACCATCATCTATCGACATGGACTTTGAAATCGCGCAGAGCTTGCCAAATCCCAATACCAAAGATGTGGCCTATATCGATGATTTTGAAGGTGCTCTGAACAGTACGGCATTTGCGATTGGCAAAATCGGGTGGAACCGCGCAAGTGTTCCCATCCGCAACAACAGATCCCTCATGCTGCCACAAGGGCGGCTTACGTGGTATAATCCCCTTGACCGCGATAGGGCATCTCTCTCCCGAATTCAGCCCACCCGCGATGATATAACCGCAGAGCAAGACATTGTCGATATTCTCAAACTGCGATTTGATCCTGCGCGCAGCAATGGATTTCCCATTCGCACGCCTAACAACGAGAGTGGCATTTCCCAACAATCATGGGCGGGCATTATGCGCTATGTCAATAGTCTCGATTTGTCGCGGTCTAAATTTCTCGAACTCTGGATTCGGGGCGACGACGGGCATTTGCACATTGATTTGGGCGATGTATCTGAGCGCGTCCACCTGCCTCTTGACCACCCCATGTACAACGATCCCAATGACCGAGAGCGATTTCCGAGTGGCTTTCGCACAGAAGACAAACCCATCGGCGGCTTGCCCACAGGCGACGATATCGTCATCGACGAAGAGGATATTGGCCTGGATGGATTGACCGATGCCGAAGAAGCTGAGGTTTTCCGGAAATTTTTTCCGGGCACAACCGTACCCAGCGATCCTTCGGGAGATAATTTTCAAGACGTGGATCAAAACACGACGGATATCCTGCGTCGCTATCCCTCTGGCCTCAACGGAACAGAAGCCAACAGAGCAGAGCGCCAATCTCGACCCGATACCGAAGACCTTAACGGCAATGGTTTTCTCGACCAGCGCGAAAGTTTTATCCGATACAGCGTTGATTTGTCCAGCAACCGGGGCCTATCCCCTGTATCGGGCACATTTACCGGCCTATCTACGCTTGTGCCCGGCACCGAATCCGATCTCTTTCCCGAGTTGCAGGGCATTGCAGATCCTCCGTGGCGTTTATTGCGTATTCCCCTCAAAGGGCAAGACGCGCCCCGCACCTTTGAAGGTAGCCCCGACACCACATTTGCCAGGCTTGACTTTGTGCGCGTCTGGCTCGAACACAACGACACCACCTCTGTCGAGATCTATACTTTTAGTGCGACCGGCAGCGAATGGCAGGAAGAACCGGTCGCTTTGGGGCAGTTGTCGGGCGATTTTCAGGTTTCGACCATAGGCACAAATAATTCCTTTTACGAGTCTCCTCCGGGTCTCGAGCGAGAAATTGATCCCACCACGGGTATCCGTTTGTCTGAAAATTCTCTGGTACTTGAATTTGTCGATCTCTATCCTGGCGAATCCATCTCTGCATCCCGCAATTTCACCAATCCCGACGACTATACCAATTATGGTTTTATGACGCTGTTTTTGCATGGGGGCAACCCGGCCGATCCGACGTATAACACCAATTTTTCAGATGCAGCAGATTCCCTGGGCACTGGCCCCAGCCCCATCGAATTCTTCATGCGATTTGCCCCTATCAACGACGATTCCCTCAATTTTTACGAATACCGCTCGCGGGTTTATCGCGGCTGGGCAGAAGAGACCAATACAGTCCGTTTAGATCTCGAGATCATGTCGCAACTCAAAGGCCAATTGCTCGACCTTCAATCCACTGAGCAAGCATCTGACACAGTTAGTGTGTCGCTGCGCCAGGGCGATTTTCTCGCCCGATACGACAGGGAGGGCAGCCGCATAGAGAGCGACGTGGATGGTCGCATCTATATCGTGCGCGGCAATCCCGCGCTGTCTTCGATCAGGGCATTTACCGTGGGGATTCGCAACCGCGGGGATCAGATTCTCCTGGGTGAGAACGAAGTCTGGATAGATGAGTTGCGGGTTGATGAAATCCGCAAAAAACCCGCCTTATCTGCTCTGGCTGACACACGCATAACCCTCGCCGATCTGGGCAATTTGACGGTCAATCTGGAACGCCGAAGTGGCGATTTTCAAGACTTGCAAGGCAGGGCTTTGGGCAATACCACCACGCGCTTCAACTTCGACAGCCAGCTCAATATCGACAAATTCTTTCCCAAAGAATGGAATACCTCCATGCCGGCCCGATTCAGCTATAACCGCTTTTCGTCAAGCCCCCGCATACGCCCGGGATCGGATATTGTGCTTACCCCCGAACAAAAAATCAACGAAAGCGATGTGCGCTCTCAGACGCGTTTTACCATTTCGTTGAGAAAGCGACCGGCCCGCGAAGACCCGAGCCTGCTGTCTCGCATTTTGTTTGACAAAGCTTCTACGTCATTCAACTACAGTTCTGACGCCTCGACAACGGGCGCGATCACACAGCGCAGGCGAAGCCAGAATCAGAACTTAAACGGCAATATGACCTATAACCAGGCGTGGTCTCAGCGCGAAGCTCTCGCCATTTTTAAGTGGCTGCCCTTTTACAAACCGCTCAAAGAGGCGCAGTTCTTTTACTTGCCTACCAGCATCAACTACAACCTGCGTTTTAATCGCGGGGTGTCGGATCAAACTTCATTTCGCGCCATTGCGGGCGACACTTCAAATGTGATTGATACGGTGCGCGAAACCTTCAATTTGACCGAAAGTTACGCCATCAAACTCTCGCCATTTCGCAGTTTGAATGCCGATTATTCACTTGCGATCAACCGCGATTTGCGAAATGGATATGCCCTGACTCAGCTTCAATTTGGACGTGAAATATCGCGCAACCAATCGCTCAACTTCAGATTTACGCCTCGTTTTTCTAACTGGATCACCGTGAACCCGTCGTATGCAGCCACGTACACGGATCGCTTTGAAATTGGTGGCGAGCGCGTACAGTACGGCAGCATTCGGCGCGGCCTTACTGTCAATAGCCAGCAAACGGCAAATGCGCGCGTCAATCTCAACCTGCCCGGCTTATTTCAACGCTGGACGCGCAAATCCAGTAAAGATGGCTTTTCCATTTTGCAATGGATTGGAAAAGTGGGGAGCCGTCTTCAGAATGTGACGAGCAGTGTTTCTCAGAACAAATCAAATAATTTGTTTGGCCTCACGGCTCGTCCCTCATTGGCCTATCAATTGGGCTTCCAGGATACGGTCCAGGTCCCCGTTGTAACCACGATCTCGGGAACGAGAACCAACGCCGTAAATGTGCGACGTCAGGCGCAGGTATCCAGTGGTATTCGGCTGCCTCTGGGCCTGAGTTTTAATACCTCTGCCAATTATTCCGAAAACGAACGCACGGGCAATACACTCGGCAAAGACGATCAGGTCATATTTCCCAAATTTGACGCGAGTTGGCGCGGCCTCGAGAGCGTGCCTTTGATCGGCTGGTTTTGGGTTAGTTCCAATGCCAGTTTTGGGTACCAGGAATCGCGCAGCCGACGCGGTGATGGCAGTCTCAGTCTCTCGCCACTTTCTCTGACAAGTGATGCCACAGAAATATCATTCAATCCCCTTTTCCAGTGGAGCGCGCGCTGGAAAGGCGATGTGAATACCACATTTAGCCGCCGCCAAAGCAGCAACGATGAAATCCGCTACCAGCGCAATGTGACTGTCGATACAACTTCTGTTCAACCGACCCTTGCCGAACGTCTGATTGGAACCACATTGACGGAAAACGGCACATTGCAAGCGGATATGCGCTATACGTTGCGCGGAAAATTCCAGGGCAATCTCGATCTCACACTTTCCTATTCGCGCACCTCGAATACGCAAACCGAAATGCCCCGAAGTGCCGGACCCGATGTGCCAGCCGAACCCATTATCCGCCAAGACTCGAAGTCATGGTCTGTCAGCCTGGGTACGCAGTATGCCTTTAGCTCGCGATTTACTGGTGGCACCACGTTTCGCCATGAACGGCGCAAAGACTACTTGCGCGATCTCACCAATGTGACCTGGGATTTTCGATTCTGGGGTGAAATCGGGTTTCAGTAATTGGGCTTTCCTATGTTCACTTTTAACCGCAACGAACAAATTATCCTGTTGCTGCTTTGCGGCATTCTTATTGTGGGGATTGTTATCCGTTATCTCGATAGTAAAGATCCGGATCGTATTCCCGATTTTGAAGTGCGTAAAAATGCCGTGGAAGTCCCACCGGAAAAAGAAAAACCAGAAGTTTCCCAGGCGCAGGAATTGATCGACATTAACTCGGCAACGGCAAAAGAGTTTGAGCGCCTGCCCGGTATTGGGCCTCAAATTGCGGGACGCATTGTGGCCTATCGCGAAAAGAATGGGGCATTTAAGCGCGTTGACGATATTACAAAGGTCAGGGGCATTGGCCCCAAAACCCTCGAGCGTTTGCGTTCGCACCTTACGATGAGCACGCCATGAGTGTAGCGACGGGTATTCATATTTCGGGTAACACACTGCGCGTGGCCTATCTTGAAAAATTGAACAATGCCTATTATCTCAAGAGCCTGATTAACCAGCGCGTATCGGCGGCTTTTAATTTTGATCCGAAAAAAGAAGTGCCCAAATCCTTTATTGAAGAGTTGGGCCAGGCGCTTGAAAACCTGCCAAAACCGCGCGGGACGCTCTCTTTTTGCCTTTCGGGCGGTCTGTATCACATCCAAAAAGTTCCCCTCGAAGTCGTGGGAAAAGAAGACCGCCGCGAGCAGATTTTGTGGGAAGCATCGCAGGCACTCATTTCTCCTGTTGACACCAGCGTGATCGACTTTATTCCAGCGGGTCGCGTAGCCTTTTGGATCGCGGTACGCAAAGGGGTGATTGAGGCACACGAAATCCTGTGTCGCGCACTGGGCGAAACCCATATGCATCTCACTGTCGCTCCGCTGGCCTTATTCTATGCGGGATTATCGACTCGTGTATGGGAGCCGGGTAGGCAAATGGCTGTTCACAGCGATCCCTCTGGGTCTTTTTATATTTCCGTTGAAAATGGCATTTTAGTCGGTGTTGAAACAACGGGTCAGGGTACTCCAAATTTACAACGCTGGCTCTCTCTCGCCAGTTCTCCACGCCGCCCTTGCAAACGGGTTTATCTGTCGGGAGACATACGCGACATCGATCCACCAGATGATCTCAACCTTGCAGAATATCCGACATTTCGCGGTATAAACACCGCGCAGTTGTCAAACCAAGACCGCGCAGAACTCAGACACGCGAGCGGATTTGCCCTTGCCTTGGGCACAGTGTTACACAAACTGACATCGGAGATCCCATAACAAATGGAAGAGCTTAAAAATCAGATCCAACAAATACAAGAGGCGATAGCGCGTATTGAGCAAAAATTAGATCAGATTGCCCTGGTGCAGGTTCCAATCAGAGATCTTCGTGAGATTAAGTCCAGAGTCTATAAAGAAGCTATTAGCGGTGCTCGAGAACGCCGGGAAATTTTTTCTACTCTCAATGCTATCCAGAAAAGCATCACCAATCTACAGGCCAATGCCAAGAGCCGGTTAGACCGACGCGCGGCCATTCCCACGGCCGAATTGCGGGTTGGGATATTTGTCGATGTACAGAATATCTTTTATGCTGCAAAGCCGTTTAATGCGCGTCTCGATTTTGAAAAATTGCTGGCACTCAGCGTGGGCAAACGCCGATTGATCCGCGCAATTGCCTATGTCGTGCAATCGCCAGATGTTGACCAGAGCAACTTTATCTCGATGCTCCAACAAAATAGTTACGAAGTTAGAAGAAAAGATTTGCGGCAGCGCAGTGATGGATCGGCCAAAGGCGATTGGGACATGGGCATGGCCATTGATATCTTGAGATTTGTCGATAAACTCGATGTCGTGGTTCTCGTGAGTGGCGATGGCGATTTTGTACCTCTGGTCGATCTCGTTAAAACCCTGGGACCGCGCGTTGAAGTCATTTCTTTTACCTACAATACGGCGAGGGACCTCATCAACAGCGCAGATGAGCACATCCCCATTGAAGAGGCTTTATTCTTGAGGAATAGCGCACAGGCGCAGCCTGCAACACAGCGTCAGATCGCTTAATTTTCCTATGTTCGTTGATCTTACCAGAATTTATGCCCGTTCGGGCAGTGGCGGCAATGGCTGCAAAAGCTTTCGCCGAGAAAAGCATGTGCCGCGAGGGGGGCCAGATGGTGGCGATGGCGGCAGTGGGGGAGATGTCATTTTTATAGCAGATCCGCGCCTTTCCACATTACTCGATTACCGGTATCGACAACACCTGAGTGCAGGGCATGGAGAACATGGATCAGGCCAAAAGAGAGCGGGACGACGGGGCGACGATGCTGAAGTTCCCGTGCCGGTTGGCACGCTCATCAAGGATACAGAAACGGGCGAAATTCTCGCGGATTTGGCCGAACCCGGTCAGCGCGTCGTTTTAATCGAGGGCGGCCGCGGTGGCCGCGGCAATGCGCGTTTTGCTACGCCGACAAATAGAGCGCCAGAGTATTTCCAGCCCGGAGAATCAGGGCGAGAACAGCGTCTTGAACTCGAACTCAAACTCATCGCCGATGTCGGTCTGGTCGGCCATCCAAATGCGGGCAAATCAACCCTTCTCTCCAGAGTGTCTGCGGCGCAACCCAAAATCGCCGACTACCCTTTTACGACCTTGCAACCCAATCTTGGCATTGTCAAATGCGGCGATTACGATAGCTTTGTTATGGCAGATATTCCCGGCTTGATTGAAGGGGCGCATCGCGGCAAAGGGCTTGGGTTTCAATTTTTGCGCCATATTGAACGCACGCGCATTCTCCTTTTTATGGTCGATGTCGCCAGCCCCAATCCCGAATACGACCTGGCGATTCTAAAAGAAGAACTCGACCGTTTCAGTCCCAAATTGCGCGAGAAACCCGCGATGCTCATTGCCACTAAACTGGACTTGTTGCCACCCGACCACCGCCAGGGCCCATTTTTTCAAGGTCAAACAGATTTGGGAATTTCTTCTGTCACAGGGCAAGGCTTGGACGCGCTCATTCAAATGTTGCGGGACCTTATCCAAAAGGATCGCGCTGAAAATACTTAGTCAATTTAGCACTCCGTTTGAAAAAAAATGGGGCGAGAGTCAATCATGACTCTCGCCCCATTGGTTGTGGTGCGACATACAGGATTCGAACCTGTGACCTCTGATTCCGGAGACCAGTGCTCTATCCAGCTGAGCTAATGCCGCAGATTATTTGCCTACCCTCTCTGATGGACAGACTGTGGATAGGCCCCTGCCTTCATGGTCTATACCGAATCGTATCACAGCCGTTTGTGGCTGACAATATCAGCATATCCAGGTCCAAGGTCAGGGGCTAATTGCATAATGCCGGTGTGAACGGCGTAATTAAACTTCTCGCCTTTAGATCTTCTTTTTATGTCGGTCTCTTCGGCGCCTTTTTTTTCGCTTATGCGTTGCGATTTTTGCGCGTTTGCGCTTTTTTCCGCTGGGCAAGAGCTACCTCCTATGGGTGCATTAGCTGGATGGAAGAACGGAAACCTCAGCAATAGAATTACGAAGTTCGCGTGAGGGCTTGAACACAGGCATTGCGCGCGAGGGAATTTTGACAACCTCACCCGTTTTGGGGTTGCGACCTGTGCGCGGTGCGCGGTGAACGATCTTAAACGTGCCAAAACCTCGGATTTCGACGTGTTCACCCTGCTGCATTGCCGCAATGAGCGAGGTTAGAAAGCCCTCTACAACGACCGAGGTATCTGTTTTGGTCAATCCCGTAGCTTCGGCAATCTGATTGACAATATCAGCTTTGGTCACCGCATCCCCTTTCTCAGTATTTACAGATGTTCTCCTGTGCTTTATCAAGAATGTGAATGATAAAAAAACCGGGTATCGTTGTCAATAAACAAATTTGCGTGCTCTTGCCAGAGATATTCCAATTCATGCCTTAAAAATTTGCCTCCCACCTGTAAATTTCGAGATCGACTCGGCCATTGACAAATACAATACCTTCTCGTTCGAGGCGGGCTTCCTGGTCGTGATGGGCTATGTGATTTCCACTGCGAATGGATACCATTCCCCGCGCATTGATGACCCGATACCAGGGACAGGATGTATGCGGTGGCAATTCCGACAGTGCTCTGCCCACTTCGCGCGGTCCACACCCAACCTGTTCTGCAATCTGGCCATAAGTTGCCACGGTACCTTCGGGAATTTTGGCAACCTCTCTGTAGATCCGCTCGTATTTTTTGGCGATATGATTTTTCATGGATGTTTCTTAAGGAGATATTGGACGAGTATTTTTCGCCTTGCAGGTGCGATTTCAAGTTTGGGCATTGGCGTTGGGTATTTTTTTTGATACGCCAGCAATCGGGCGTTGCCTTTTGCGTACGCAGGGGGATCAATCAGAAAATCTTCCAGTGATTCGGGTGTCCACTTGCTTTGCAAGCCCTGTAGTCGCGGCCCCTGAGAACCGCCAGAGCCATTGATTTCGTGGCATCTTGCACAACCCGATTCGATAAATACGGTTTTGCCATCGGGGGAGGCAGAACAGGCCATCAGAAGGATCACAGCACACAGAATGCTACACAGGGCAATAGCAATTAGATGTTTCATAATAAAACGGTTAGATGTGAGACGCAAGAGGGGGAGGGTGGACTTTTCTCCTTTTACCTTTTACGTTTTACCGCCTTCTTACTTCTTGCGTCATTTCCCGGTCTGAATGTATCTTGATTGTCTTGCAAAATGTGATATGGAGGAATGACCATGAAACACATTTATATTACCGGGAGCAAGCGCACGGCTATTGGCGGATTTATGGGGGGCTTTGCCGAGGTGTCTGCACCCGAATTAGGCAGTGTCGTCGCGGCGGCTTCGATAGCACAAGCGGGCATATCCGGCGATGAAGTCGATGAAGTAATTTTTGGCAATGTGCTCAGCGCAGGGCTGGGTCAAAATGTCGCGCGCCAGGTTGCCATTGGTGCGGATCTCGATACTTCGGTGGGGGCGACAACGGTCAACAAAGTTTGCGGTTCGGGTCTCAAATCCGTTATGCTCGCCGCCCAGGCCATCCAGTGTGGCGATGCCGACTTGATTCTCGCAGGAGGCACGGAAAACATGAGCCGCGCACCCTATCTTCTCGAAAAAGCGCGAACGGGTTACAGACTTGGAACAGGCGAACTCGTCGATTCAATAATCCGCGATGGCTTATGGGATGTGTACAATGATCTGCACATGGGCACATGTGGCGACCAATGTGCTGAGCGCTACGATTTTTCGCGCGAAGATCAAGATGATTTTGCTATCAGTAGCTATAAAAGAGCACTTTGCGCCGATAAAGAAGGCCGATTCCGCAGCGAGATTGTACCCGTAAAAGCACTCGCTGGCAAGACAATTACAACAATAGACCGGGATGAAGAACCCCTGAGATTTGACGAAAACAAACTCCGTCAACTGCGCCCTGCGTTTTCAAAAGACGGCACGGTGACGCCCGGCAATGCGTCGAGTATCAACGATGGCGCGGCGTCTGTTATCGTCCTTTCAGGCGAAAAAGCAGAAGATTGTGGTATCGCACCCGAAGTTGAGATTTTGGGATATGCCACACACGCACAGGAGCCGGAGTGGTTCACGCTCGCGCCTATTGGTGCTATTTCCAAACTCTTGTCGAAGCTTTCCCTGACGGTCTCAGATATTGACCTGTTTGAAATCAACGAGGCCTTTTCCGGCGTTCCAATGGCGGCGGCCCATGATTTGGGCATCCCGGCGGAAAAACTCAATGTCAATGGCGGTGCTGTCGCGCTGGGACATCCCATTGGGGCGAGTGGTACGCGCATTCTCGTAACTCTTATTCACGCCTTAAAACGCGCCGACAAGCGCATTGGCATTGCCTCGCTGTGCATCGGTGGAGGTGAGGCTGTCGCGCTGGCTGTTGAGAATGTGAGACGTAATTCACAGACTTAAGAGATAGGAGAGTTTGAAGAGCACCGAGCGGTTGCGCCGGGTTAAGGTCGGATCGGTGCCATAAGCGCTGTCGAAGACGAGAAAAATGTCGCTGCCGGGTCGATACCGGTAGTTGAGGAGAAAATTCGCGCTTGCGAATTCTTTGTCGTTGTTCCATTGCACAAAGAGTTTGACAAAAAAGTCTGTGGAAAAGGAGTACTGCAGGCGGTTGCTGAGTGTGTGGATGTTCAAGTTGCCCTGCGGAAGTCGAATCCAGTCGCCCTGGTATTCCATTTCATAAGACAGTTGGCCAGAGGGGCGAAAGGTGCTTTCCGAGCGAATCGTGTAGCGTCTTCCCGTGTAGTATGTGCCGGCTTCAAAGGTGATGCCGGGGCGCAATTTTCGGGATCGGCTGGGACGCGGCCCAGTGACAAATGACGAGAAGGTATAGATTCCGGGAGGGATGACCACATCTTCGCGGCGCGCAGACGGAGGAAATGCCTCATCGACTACATCGCGGGTGCGGTTCAATTCGATCCGCCAGTAGTCGCCGGTATTGAAGATCGCAAATACGGAGAGTTCGGCGGTCCAGTATTTCACATTGTTGTTTCGATCTGTAAAGATTTGTGCTTCGGGACCGATTGACATGTAGCGAATATTGCCGAATTTCGGTCTGGGTCTGTAGCGCGCATAGAGGTCATAGCGTCTGAAACCGTCCAATCCGCTTCTGCGATTGATAAATCCTACGGCGGGTTCAAATTGTTCCTCGACATCGAGAAATTTGAACCTCGCCCAATACTTGGTGCCGCGATAGTTCATAGATACAAACCGCGCATCGTCTGCGTTTTCAATTTGCGAATCCCAGGTCCGCGCTGCAAAGGCTTGAAAGTTCAGGGTTGACGTTGGGGAATAGTTGAAATCAATGCCCCCGACGCGATTGTATCGGTTCCATCCGTCAATGGGGTCATCGATTTGCTTGTTGACCACGATGAAGCCGACGTTTGACTGCGCGAATACGTCGCGTCTCATCCTGAGCACGGAGTAGTTGCTGCGATGTACCTGGACGGTGTCGCCATCGTCTGCAAACAATGCCGCGTCGGTCAGCGCGTTGAGGCCGCCAATACTTATTCGTCCTTCTTTCCCTGCAATTTTTGAACCGAATAGAATCGGGATTTTTTTACCTTCTTCAAGGCCGATGCGCCTGGAGTAAAATAGGAGGGTTGGCGGTCTGCTACCGCTACCGGTTACTCGCGCTTGTTCGCCAAATTGGAAGAGGTTGGCCCCTTCGAGGAAGAATTCGCGTTTTTCGGGGAAAAAGAGGCGAAACTGCGTCAGATTGGTTTGTTCCTGGTCACCTTCTACTTGTGCGAAATCCGTGTTGTAGGATAAGTCGAGAGAGATGTTTGACGTGATGCCATAGCGCAGATCGAGGCCCGTTTCAAATGTGGGGCTTTCAGAGGGATTGGTAGCTTGATCGTCAATGGTCGTGCCCGGCAAAGCGTAGGGTTTGAGGCGAATCGGACGTCTGGCGCGAATGTGTTGGAGGCCGTGAAGTTCGCCGATGTCCGACATTCGATAGCGCTCGGTGGATGAGGAACTCTGCAGGCCGACGACGAGCTGGGTCGCCAGATTTTTTCGGGCAATGTAGCGCGCGAGGTTAATGCCCCATATGATATCTTCTGCTTGTTTAAACCGCAGTTGGCTAAACGGGATTTCGATTTCAGCTGTCCATCGGTCGGGATAGTGTTTGGTGCGTGCCACCCAATTGCAATCCCAATCGCGGTTATAGGTTCGCCCCCCGTTGGAGAGCATCAAATCGCTTTGCGCCCCCAGGGGATTGACAAAGAAAAAGAAGCCGTTCTGCCGATCATTGTACGTGTCGAGCAGGATTTGAATATTGTCATCGCCGGAGATTTCAGAATCCCGCCGCATGTTGTTTGCGACAAACTGAGAGGAGTCCGGGACGAGGCATTCAAAGCCAAAGTAGATGCTCTTGTCCGTGTAGATAATCCGCACAACCGTTTGTTCGGGACTCGGCATCCAGTAGTTTGGATCGCGCTGTACAAAACCCTTGATCGGTGTTGCCTGCGACCATACGGGGTCGTCCAGTACGCCATCTACATTGGGATTTTCGTCAACGCGGGTAGCGTGGACGAGCCGCCTGGATTTTCGCGCCGATACGTCTGATTGTGCACTGCTCAACATCACCATATCGCCGGTATTCACGGCTGTTCCATTGGCCTCTACGACTCTTGCTATGACCAGTTCTGGCAATTCTTTGATGACTTCGAGTTTTGCGCCTGTCTCCTGTCCGTTTTGCACCGTGAGATTTGACCACAGCGGGGCCAAACCGTTCAAGCCCGTGACATAAACGAGATCTCCCGAGACTTGCTGCACTGTGCCCTCGCTCGCCAACAGGTTAGTGGTACTCAACAGGACAAATAAACATATTGCTATGGTGTGAATTTTTTGCATGAGTATGTGGTGAAATCATCCATTAAAGAGAATGGTCAACGCCGAGTTTTATGCCTGTTTCTGGGTGTTCATTCATTTGCATATAGGCTTCGGCAACGCGATTAAATGGCACGATGGGATCGATTAAGCCTTCGGCGTTTAGACGGCCTTCAACGAGCAGGTCGTAGGCTTCTTTGTTTCCACGCTTTTTGTCCCATCCGTAATCCAGCCAGGGTTCGCTGTCGGATCTCACGGATATAATGCGAATCCGGTTGCGATGCCATTCGCCGGTCAGATGCAGGTTTTGCATGGGGGTGTTGTAATAGGCCGTGGATACAACGGTGCCCTGATAGCGCGTTGAACGCAGCGCGTCGGTCATTGCGGCGGACGATCCACTGGTTTCCATGGCGACATCGACGCCGAGTTTTGCGGTGGCCTGTTTAATGACCAGTCCCACATCGGCTTCGCGCGGGTCCAGGACGAGGTCCGCACCGTAGGCTTCGGAAATCAGGCATCGCTTTTCAATGGGGTCGATTGCCGCGATCCAGCGTGCGCCGGCGATGCGAGCGAGTTGTACGGTCATCAGTCCAATTGCACCCAAACCAAAGACTGCGACGCGATCTCCAATGCGAATATTGGCATCTCTGACGCCACCGAGAGCAACGCCCGCGGGGTCTGTCGCCATGAGACTTTGCCACGGGACTCCTTCCGGTGCTTTTTCAACGCGATCCGCCGAAAGTGTATGCGTCTCTCGCACGGATCCATGACCGAAAATTCGATCTCCTATCCGAATATTTGACACATTTTGTCCTATGTCTGCCACTTCGGCGACATATATATTGCCCAACCGTTTTGGAAACACATCTTTCTGTTTTTGTCCGCGCATGTGCATGCGCCATTCCCAGCTAAAAATATCGGATGCATCGAGTGTGTTGGCTTGAAACCCCCGGAATTCAGTACCGTGCTTTACCGCTGAAAACAAGGTTTTTGCACGCACTTGATCGGGTTTTAAGAGGGCTTCATCGTATTCTCGCAATGCCGTATGCCCCGGTCGGTCTGCGATAAGTTCGCGTGGCATAAATTATCCTATAAAAGGTAAGAGGTGAGACGTAAGAGGTGAGAGGTGGAAAGCTGGCTCCTGTAGTCTTATCCTATCAAAAATAGGATAAGAAAAGACGGGTAGCAAGTAAATAGAAACGCGCAAGCAGTCTATTTTGTGCTTGTGTCTGTGTGAGAAGTTTATTTGGTGATTACTCCCAACGGTAGAGCAGTTGGGCTTCTTGGCGGTCAAGCCGCCTGACTTTGTAATCCCAAAGTCAATATGTTTATCGCAGCATTGTGGTCTCTGTCAGTGGTATAGCTACACTTTTTGCAATGATGCACCCGCTGAGAAAGTTCTTTCTTCTCGCGGTGTCCACAAGAAGAGCAATCTTGTGAGGTGTATTCAGGATCAACGGCCTTGAATCCAATACCAGCTTCTTCCGCTTTGTATTCGAGACAACGCCTAAACAGTGACCACGCTGCGTCTGAAATGCTTTTTGATAAACGACGATTCTTTTGCATCTTTTTAGCGTCTAACTTTTCTGTTGCAACAAAGCCATACTTATTGACGACTTTCCGAGCTTCTTGATGAACAAAATCATTCCGTCTATTACGGATGCGCTCATGCACTCTGGCAACAGTCTTACGTGCTCTCTCGCGTCTTTTTGGCGACACTTTTTTTACTTTGTCCCACTTGCGCTGTGCTTTGGCAAGCGCCTTTTCCTCCTTCCGAAAAAAGCGAGGATTTGCTATCTTTTCTTTATCAGAAAACATTTACGCTGTTGTTTCAGCATTGGCAATGTCGCTTGTTGCTCATAGCGCGACAAACTTTTTTTATTCTTTTCCCATGCTTGCACTTTTGCACAGACAAGTTGGTTATACAGCAAGCGACATTCTTCAATGTGCGCCAGTAGGATTTTCTCCTGTTTTTTCGTCGGGCGCAATCTGTATTTAAAGGATTTAAGCATAATAAAAATATATACTTACGCACATATTTTGTCAACCCATTTTTCGTGAAATTAGCGGACGGATCACAATGCCTCACCGCCCACATCGTACAAGGCGATATGCCCCATGTTAAAGTACTACACCATAAAACCGTAGGCCCTTCTATCCCAAAGCTAAAGCATTTGGGACTTACGGGCTATTTGTTAGAAAAAGAGGTTCAATTTAAACGCGGAGGAGGTTAATAAATGTTAAAAAAGAATTACACTATTGCAAAGTCAAAGGCCTTGCTGAATCGTTATGGCGATGTTCTGGTTCGCGGGTACATTCCGCATAAGAATATTTTTGGCCAGGTCGATATGGACTATCCCGCATTTGTCCAGCGCGCGGCGGGGGCGCGGTTTTGGGATGTGGATGGCAATGAGTATTTGGATTATGTAATGGGTTTCGGGCCGATTGTTCTGGGATATGATGACCCTGCCGTTTGCAGTGCAATACAGGAGCAGGTGGCGAATGGCACGGTGTACAGTCTGGCTCATCCCCGAGAGTTGGCGGTTGCAGAATTGCTCATCGAAGTGATTCCGTGTGCAGAGATGGTGGGGTTTTTTATTGGGGGTAGTGCGGCGACTTCCGGTGCTGTGCGCCTGTCGCGGGTATATACGGGACGCGATAGAGTGATTACGTGCGGGTATCACGGCTGGCACGATTGGGCACGTCCCGGCGATGTGGGGGTTCCGCAAACTGTCAGCGAGTTGACCTGTGTGGTTCCCTACGGCGATTTAAACGCTCTGGAATCGCGTTTGAAGAAATACGATAATCAGGTGGCGTGTGTGGTGATGGAGACGATTCAAGCGGGGGGACCACCGGATGGGTTTTTGCAAGGGTGTGTGGATTTGGCGCATGCACACGGCGCAGTCTGTGTGTTTGATGAAACAAAGGTGGGTTTTCGCGTGGCAATGGGCGGCGGGGGGGAATATTATGGGGTTATACCCGATATTGCGACGTTTGGCAAAGCGTGTTGCAATGGGTATGCGGGAAGTTTTATTGCAGGGAAGCGCGAGATTCTGGCGTCAAAAGCGTGCCAGTCTGTGTGGATGACAGGTACCGCGCATGGGGATCCGCTCAGTTTGACGGCGATGGAGGTCGTGATAGGGGAACTTCAGAGGCGGAATGGCATTGCCTATCAATGGAAAATTGGAAATCGATTGATCGAAGGTATCAATGCGGTTTGCGAAGCAGGGGGACTGAGTTATCATCTCATTGGCGTTGGGCCAATGCCGCGTCCTGTGATAGAAGATTCTGATCGTGATCGCTGCATGGCGGTGTTGCGGGGATGTCTTGCGCGGGGGTATTACTTACATCCCACGCATCCGATGTTTCTCTCTCTGGCACACACCGAAGCGGATATTGAGGATACAATAGAAGCTGTACGCGAGGCGATTGGAGATTTGAATTAACGTTGGGATACGCCTGTGCTGGGATGGGGTCCCAGGCCAGTTCACGAAATTATTCGCTGTCTGCCTTTTTTCCCGCAATAGATTTTACAATTTCGAGGTCTTCCTGCTGTTCTGCAGGTGGTTTTGAAACCGGATAGGCTTCTATTGGTGTTGCTTGGGGCTTGTCAATCGGTGGAATTTTAGAGTGTGCTTTTTCGATGGCAGGGCCGAGCCGTTCTGCTTTTTGTGCGGCGTATATTTCGTGCCGCGCTTTGAAGTCGGGCAATACATTTTGCGCGAAACATTCGAGCGATTCGCATATATGGTCGTGTTCATTATTGCCCGCTTGCTGCAGGAAGACGACCTGATCGACGCCGATTTCTTCCATTATTTCAAGGTGGGCGCGTATTTCATCCGGGGTACCAATGCAGCCTGACCCTGCGCCTTTTTTGCGTTCGGGTTTGTTTTTTTGGAAGTCTGCCCAGATGTCAAATTCGCCGGGGATATGGGTGCCGTGGCGATAATAATGGGAAAGTGCATAGCCGAAAAATTGAAATCCTTCCAGACCTCGTGCCCGCGCTTTCTCCCCATTTTCGTGACACATGAATCCGGCGACCATAGCGATCGTGGGATTGACGGCTTGGCCGAGGGGTTCGCATTCGTTCTCAAATGCGGTGTAGTATTCGTCAACCCAGTATTTGGCTTCTTCGGGCTCGATAAAGGCAAAGGTGAGCGCGCCAATGCCGTGTTTTCCTGCCCAGCGAATACTCTCGCGGTTGGAACAGGCGACCCACAGCGGTGGGTGAGGTTTTTGCAGGGGTTTGGGCACGATATTGCGTTCGGGCATTGAAAAAAATTCGCCTTGATATCCGGGATACGGGTCAGATGCGAGCATTTTGGCGGTTTCTCGGACGGTTTCCGTCCACATTGCTTTTTTGTCTCCGGGCGGCACGTTGAATCCCTCGAGTTCTGCGCGAGAAGCCGATTCACCCGTGCCCCATTCGACGCGCCCGTCGCTGATCAGGTCGAGAGTTGCGATGCGTTCGGCAACGCGGGCTGGATGGTTGTAATTGGGGGGCATGAGCACAATGCCATGTCCCAGGCGGATATTTTTGGAACGCTGGCTACAGGCCGCGAGAAAGACTTCGGGTGCTGAGGAGTGGGAATATTCTTCCAAAAAGTGATGTTCAACTTCCCAAACATATTCAATGCCAATTCGGTCGGCGACTTCGACTTGCTCGAGCGCGTCTTTGAAAAGTTGGTGTTCTTCGCCTTCTGCCCAGGGGCGGGGTATCTGGTGTTCGTAAAAGATGCCAAATTGCATAATATATCTCCGGTGATCAAAATGACGGTGTTCTGTTGTTTCTCCTAATTATACAAACAAAATAATCATGTCAAAAGTGATTAAATCCAAATTGTTGATTGTTCATCCCGATCAAGCACCTATCCCGCAGGGGATGGTCGTCGTGGACAAGGGCCGCGTAGTTGGTGTTGGGGCAGAAGTAGATGTGCCTGCCAATACCGATGTGGTGGATTGCTCGTCATATACCGTGATGCCCGCGTTGATTGATTCCCATGTGCATATTACGATTAACAATCGGTTTCTGTTGCCTTTGAGCACGCATTTCGATCTGGATGCTACAACGGCTGTATTGCGCGGTGCGATGAATTTGCGAAGTGATTTGAACACGGGCGTTACGACCATGCGTACCCTGGGAGATCGTCCGGGAGTTGAGAAGGCTTTTCAGGGTGCGATTGATTGCGGCGAAGCCGTGGGACCGAGGTTGAAGGTGTGTGTGCGGGCATTGAGACCAAGTCATGGGACCGCGCCTTTTTTGTGTTTTCCCGCGGATGGGGAAGAAGAGCTAGCTTTGAAGATTAGAGAGAATTTTTCTCGGGGTGCAGATTGGACCAAGTTGTTTATTACCAATGTGCGGCAGGGCGATTCATATCAGGACTATATTCGGGGCGATTTGACAGATGTGGCGGCGTATTCGAGGCGGGAAATCAATGCGGCGATTGCTATTTCACACGATTTGGGACTGCCCGTGGCCGCACACGCGATTGGTGGTCCGGCAATGCGCTGGGCGATGGAAGCGGGGATCGATAGTGTTGAACACGCCAATTTGTTGACCGAAGAAGATGTGGCTTTGTTTGTGAAATCGGGCGCGTATTTGAGCGATCCAAATTTACAACTGTTTTTTGACGATGAAATTGGTTTTGCGTCTTTTGATACGTGGGCGTGGGATTGGTGGCGCGAGCGGGTTGAACGCGCACGCGAATTGACGGCAAAATACATTCCCGAAGCGGTTCGGGCGGGCGTGAAAGTATGCTTGGGAACCGATAGCACGCATGCAACGCTCTGGCGTGAAGCAAAAGAACTCGTTGGGTTAGGTGTGTCAGAGGTGGATGCGTTGAAGGCAGTGACGACAAATACGGCTGAAATGTTGGGCATGGCGGATTGCATTGGACATTTTGGCGTTGGGATGTTTGCAGATGTGATCGCGTTGGACGGCAATCCGCTTGAAGATATCGCATGCTTGCGGCAAGTAAAGATGGTGATGAAAGAGGGGGAGGTCATCGCAGATGTTTTAAGTGGTGCGAGTGATGTTTTTAGCGATTGAAACTAAGGAGGGATTGTGAGCACAGCACTGATTACTGGGGCGAGTGGTTATATTGGTCGAGCGCTATCGGCCTCAATGGCGGAAGATCACAGGGTGATCTGTATGAGCCGGAAAAATCCAGAGTTGGATTTGCCCTGGGTGCACGGCGAATTTGGCTCTTTTGAAGATTTGCAACAGCTCAATGATGAGGCGATTGATGTGGTGATTCATCTCGCGGCTGTGACCGGTGGTTGTTCGGAACGCGACGCGCTGATCGTCAATGTGGAGGGTTCCCGGTGCTTGATGCGCTATTTGATGGATCGCGGCTGCAAAAAATTTGTGATGGCGAGTTCGATCGCGGCGGTCGGGATGCAGAATATGGCCTTTCGCCCGCAGACATTGCCCATTCCCGATGAACACCCCTGTCTGGACCGCAATGGGTATGGGCTGTCGAAATATTTGATGGAGGAGATCACAAAGTACTATGCGCGGCAGAATGGCGATATTGACGTGATCAATTTGCGTCTGTCTTCGGTGCCGCACGCTGGATTGCCGCCTTTGCGAGATATTTCTCCGACGCGACAGTGGGGATTGGGCAGCTTGACCATCATGGATTTGCCAGACGCGGTGCGGGTATTTTCGCTATCAGCACAATCACCGCACAAATCCGGGGTTCGCACGATGAATGCAGCCGGACCAAAGGCCTGGGTCGCTGTACCGGTAGCGGAGATTTTGCGCGCCTGGTGGGGCGACGAGGTGGATTTGTCGCATTTTGAACAGCGTGGGCATGAATACGACAGTGTTTACGATGTGAGTCGGATTAAAGAAGAATTGGGATTTGTGGCCGAACGGTTGCCAGAACGCGGAGGTCCTCATGGACGATAAAGGCAAGCAACAGATACCCCGTCCCGTGAGAAATCGGTGAGGTTTATGCAGGGGTATATGTACCACAGCCCGCCGAAGTACCTGCCTTCTAATTTTCCAACCCTTCCAAAATACCTTTGAGATAGCCGATGCTGCGTGCGGCAATGGTTTGTGGGTCGGGTTTGAAGTCAAAGACTTCTACGGATACATAACCATTGTAGTGGCGATCTTTGAGGGCGCGGAGGATGGATGCAAATTGCAAATCGCCAAATCCCGGACCGCGCAAATTGGGATCGTTGACATGGACGTGGCGGATGGCTTTGCCGGCTTCGGCAATCACATCGACATGAGGTTTGTTTTCGGCGGCTGCGGCTTTGGTATCGACCATGGTCTGGAAATTGGGGTGACCGACATCGGCGACCATTTTGAGGGCTTCAGAGATGGAGTTCAAAATATTGGTTTCTTTCCCCGTGAGTGCTTCAATGCAATATGTGACACCGTTTTGTTCCATTTCTGCGGTGCAATTTGAAAAGATATCGACGGCGTATTTCCAGCATTCTTCGCGATCCCAGCCTTTTTGGATGTTGCGCTGTGCCGGTGACCCATGGATCATAATCCGCCCACCCAGGTCGCCACAGAAATTGATTAATGTTTTAATATAGTCCTCAGTTTTGTCGCGGATGGCTTTGTCCGGCTGCGTGAGATAAAGCCCTGGTGGGCTGGCGAGTAGCCAGTGCAGACCAACGATTTCCACGCCGGCTTTTTCTGCGGCTTTGCGAATGTCGCTGCGCTGTTTGGCAGAAATTTGCGTGACGCTTTCCGCCAACGTAAAAGGCGCGATTTCCACGCCGTCGCAGCCAATTTCTGCTGCGTAATTAAAGACATCCTCAATTTTCCAGTTTTCAAAAAATTCATTACATACTGCGAGTTTCATGGTGCGGTCCTTTCGTATTGGTTTTGGAGATGCGACTGTTCTATAGCAACATTAGGCTTTGAATATAGCAGAAGACGCTTGTGGAATCACGCAAAATTTTATTTCGTTTAAAATGGCTTGACATGCCCATGGGTTTTCGCTACCATACGGGAGTTCAATGGGGACTTATTGTTCAAGAGGAGAAAACAATGGCTCAGGAATCGGCTGCTGAACAACAGGTTGATACTGAAGATTATATTATCAATATCCAGGGCGTCTGGAAGACCTATCGGATGGGCGACCAGGAAGTGCATGCCCTGCGCGGGGTGAATCTCAATGTGATTCGCGGTGAATATTTGTCAATTATGGGGCCTTCGGGATCGGGCAAAACTACGATGTTTAACATGGTTGGGGCATTAGATACACCCACTAAGGGAACCGTATTGGTCAACGGCGCCAATATGGGCGACATGAGTCAGGGGCAAATTGCCTATTTGCGCTGCCACAGTGTGGGGTATATTTTTCAGTCGTTTAACCTGATTCCTGTGATGACGGCTCTTGAAAATGTGTCTTTGCCCATGGTGTTTTCGGGCATGTCGCGTAGTGATTACGAAGAAAAAGCCGCACATAAATTGTCGCTGGTGGGGCTTTCCGACCGCCTGCATCACAAACCGTATGAGCTATCGGGTGGGCAGCAGCAGCGCGTGGCAATTGCCAGAGCCATGGCCAATGACCCCGATTTGATTTTGGCCGATGAGCCGACTGGAAACCTCGATTTGAAGACCGGGCAGGAAATTATCGAGTTGTTGCTCAAGATGCAGGGCGAAAGCGGTGTGACCATTGTGACCAATACCCACGATCACAAGATGTTGGGCGTGTCTGATCGCGTGGTCGATTTGCGCGATGGGCAGGTTGAGCAGGTGAGACGGCGGGATGAAATTGAGATTCAGGAAGGTCGTATTGAAGGCTTCGATCCAACGGCTGAGTAATTACATAGCTTTAAGGCGTTGACGGGTTCGCCCTGACGCAAAATAATCCCAATAATAGGGCAGGCCACACAAGGTCTGCCCTATTTAATTTAGCTGTAGGAGAGGATCTAAAATATCGAAATACGGACTCAGAGCAGAGTCGTATCAGCCGCCAGAAGACCAATCAGACAATGATACTGATTGGTCTTAATTTTTGTATATAATAACCTTGAGTCCGCTCCGAAAAGGGTGTAATAGAGTGTAATAGAGAGTATAGGTTTTTTGTGAGCGTTGGGTCTGTCTGTGTCGCCTTTGTTGGTGAGGTATGGTATTGGGGTCGTGTATAGAGTGCCCGTGCTTTGCAGGCGTGCTGACGAGGTTACAAAGTGCATGTTTGGGTGAACAGGGTGCGCCTATTGGGGGTCTTTATTTGGCTGGGCGAGATAATTCTTGATCCTTACCAGATTGATCCATAAACTGCGACACCATGCCCAGACTTGATGGGGCAAAAGCCGACGATAACGCGTTTTACCCCCTGTTGTGTGATAGCTCAACTGGAAGATGCTGGCCTCAACATTATGGCGTCGATTGCGGATGTGCACAGGCATGTCTTCAATCTGTTTTCGCCGGTGATAGGCAAGGATGTCTTGTTGGGTAATATATCGCGGCTTCCCTGCGATGAAGAGTTTGTATTTGCCCGGTTTATATTCTTGTGCAAGCTGAATTTCTCCACTGTGTCGATCAATGACTTCAACCCCTTCTTCTGTGCGTTCATACATCAAACGTCCCGGTCTGCCTTGTAACCCACTGTAATAGAATTGCTTGTCCTCTTTGTCGGCATACGCACTGTTGCAAGCCCCATGGTAAGCCCCATCCATCGACACGTCCGAGACCTGTCCGACCACCTCCTGTGTCCGTTCTATGGCCGGTTGGACAAAAGCGTTATCCGCAGCCGTTGCAGGTTTGACTTCTACATCCGTGATCAAATTGAGGCCCTCCCCATCACAGGTCTCAGTGAGATTGACACTATATCCCTTGACCTTCTGCACCCCTTTTCTGCGAAAGGTCGCATCTGGATCATGGACAGACTGTAAGGAGGAAGAAGAAATAGATTGTGATGGCTTGGGAAGCACTGATTTTTCACTGGCGGAGACACTGACGGTGTATTGGTCAGAAAAAACACGCACGATCAGACCATATTCATCGCTGTCTTTCTCCTGATAGGCCGCCAACAGTCTGCACACTAACAAACCGAGGGCTTCGAGCTTCTCCCCTTTTTCTGCACTGCTGAGTGGATACCCAACCTGATGCGGCTTCACCTTGAGCAAGGCGTCCAAAACCTCGCGGTCTGCTGCGCATAATCGTTCCTTTGCGCCCTTGTCTAACGAGCCCCAGAACGCTTGTAAGCACCCAACGACCAACTGCAAGCGACAACAGGTGGCAATATTGGCACCGATTAACTTGCTGTCCATTCGCACCTGATCACCCGTCACGCCAAAGACTCTCGCCTGTGTCTTGGTTAAACTAAAAAAAGTCTCCCCAATCAGATTGCGACCCGTTTGCAGGCCATAGGCATACACGGACTGCTTCAACAGATAATACGTCGAAGCCACAGGCACCTCATCCGACAGATTCATCAACCCTAAAGCACGCATCACCAGAATGTTGAACCCACAATGCTCAAAAAGTTGCGCATCGCTCCACCCAAAGCCCTCTTTCAAGATCATCATCGACACCAAGCGGCGCACAGAAGCATTGGGACGGCCTTGCGCACGATCAAACAACACCGAAAAGACATCTTCATCTATCTTGCAGGTGATATGGGCGTAGAACACATTATGCCAAGCACTCGGATCATTCAACTGCGCCTGCTTGCGCCCTTTGAAATGGGACTCAAAACTCGAAAACAGATCCGGTTGGCTCGATGGGGCACTTCTTCTAAACATTGCGATACTCCCACAGGATTACTTTATAGGTTATACATCCGTTACCACGCCACAGCCTCACATACGTAATTTAACTCTTTTCACATAAAAATAAAATCGACTTTTCGGAGCGGACTCAACCTTTATATTCAAAAATGACCTTGAAAACCCCTGTTTTTTTGAGTAAATTGCAGATATTTGCAAAGGTGAAAAGATCGAAAGACAAAGGTGCATAATATGACCAAACGCAGACTGCCCATTGGTATTCAGACCTTCCGCAAAATTCGGGAGGAGAATTGCTACTATGTCGATAAGACAGCCTATATCCGAGAGTTGCTCGACGATGGCACGCACTTTTTTTTGTCGCGTCCGCGTCGCTTTGGCAAAAGCCTGTTTCTGGACACGCTGAAGGAACTGTTTGAGGGCAATGAGCCGCTGTTCGAAGGGCTTCACATCCACGGCCACTGGGACTGGCAAGTGCGCTATCCCGTCTTGCGGCTCGACTTTGGCAGCGGCAATTTCAAAGAGGGGGACTACCTGCAGGCAAATCTCATGGAACAACTCGCGGCCATAGAACGTCGAGCGGGGATCGTTTCCGAGTACACCACAGCCCCCGGACGTTTCGCGTCTATTTTGGAAATCCTTCACGAGCGTGCCGGGCAGCGCGTTGTCGTTCTTGTTGATGAATACGACAAGCCGATACTCGATGCTTTGGAAGTACCGGAGATTGCGCGCGCCAACCGCGACTTTCTGCGCGGCCTGTATTCGACGATCAAGACCAATGATGCCCATATCAAGTTCACCTTACTCACTGGCGTCAGCAAGTTCTCCAAGGTACATTTGTTCTCTGGCCTCAACAACCTCACAGATATTACCATGGATCCGCGCTACTCAGCGGTATGCGGCTACACAGAAACCGACCTCGACACCGTATTCGCGCCAGAACTGCCCGGCCTGGATCGAAACGAAATCCGCGACTGCTGGTACAACGGCTATAACTGGCGGGGCGATGAGAAGGTCTATAACCCTTTTGACATCCTCCTGCTGTTCCGAAGGCACAGCTTCGAAGCCTATTGGTTCGAGACCGGCACGCCGACATTTCTGGTCGAGACCCTATTCAAACGCCGTGTCAGTTCCCTGAAACTCGACGAGATGATGGGCAGCGGTGACTTGCTATCGACCTTCGATGTGGATGAAATCGCGACCGAGGCCCTGTTGTTTCAGACTGGGTACCTGACTATTACCAGTGAGGAGAACCTGGGCGGTGAATCGCTGTACCGTCTAAGTTATCCCAATCGGGAAGTGCGCCAGAGCCTTAACCGAAGCCTATTGCGCTATCTGGTGAAAGACCCGTCCGGCCAGATGGCGAACAGCGTCCAACTCTACCGCCTGCTGGAAGCGAACGACTTCGAGGGACTCAAGACACTGTTCCACGCCTTTTTTGCCAGTATTCCCTACGAATGGTACACCAACAACGACAGCGCCAATTTTGAAGGCTACTATGCCAGCGTGTTCTATTCCTATTTCGCGGGCTTGGGTCTAAATATCACGGTAGAGGATAGCAGCAGCCATGGGCGTGTCGATATGGCTGTCCACTTCAACGATAACATCTACTTATTCGAGTTCAAGGTGGTGGAACTGGCGTCCGATGGTGCGGCGATGGCGCAATTGCAAGCAAAGGGATACGCGGACAAATATCGGAGTCTGGATCAGCCGATTTACCTGATAGCCGTAGAGTTCAGCAAGAACACCCGCAATATAACGGCCTTTGAGGTCGTATGTGCCTGAGTGCCCGATGAGGTGAGAAATTCGGACCCGGTGATCCCGAATGGACTTATGAAAAGTAATAAAACGCTTTGTAATGTATGGAGACATGACGCGATGAAGAGAACATTAACCATTGACTACGGCGACGAGGTCCTGCTGGCCCTCGGATATACACCCAAGCAGTTCAGCGAAGAAGCCAAGCTCCTCATCGCTGTCAAACTCTACGAGTTGGGCCGTTTGTCCTCGGGGGGTGCAGCCAAGTTGGCCGGCATTCCCAAGCCCTTATTTCTGATAAAGCTCGCCGAATACGGCGTTGATACCTTTCAACTGACCGAGGACGACCTCCAACAGGACTTAGACAGTGCTCGTCGTCATCTGTAATACTTCTCCGATTCAGTACCTGTACCAAGCCGAAGTGTTGGAGTTACTACCCGCACTCGCCGGACAAGTGTACGTGCCGGAAGCGGTAGTGGCAGAATTGAAAGAGGGCCAACGTCGGAATGTACTTCTACCTGCGCTGGAAGATCTTTCGTGGCTGATTGTGCGGCCGGTGCGCGATCGGACGCTGCTACCTTTGGTAACACATCTTGGAGATGGCGAAAAGGAAGTACTCGCCTTGGGACTGGAAACTCAAGACGCACTGCTACTCCTCGATGACCGAGATGCACGGCGGTATGCCCGGACATTGGAGTTGGAAATAACCGGTACCCTCGGCCTCTTATTGCGGGCCAAAGAGCGCGGCATTCTCGACGCGGTTCGACCCGTTTTAGATCGTCTTCAAGCACTGCGGTTCCGGCTGAACGGCAGGACGCGCCAGATGGTGCTGAAACGCGCTGGCGAGACGACGTGATCTCCTCGAATCGAAGAGGTGATGCCTGCAAAGATGAAATTGGCGGTGTAGATCGGCGAGTACGGTGTTGGTACTGTGCGCCGGCTACTCGGTCATCGCAATTTGCAGACAACTCAGCGCTATGCCGAACTGTCCGGTGGGGCGCGGTTCAAATTGGAGTTACCCCGCTTCGGTGGCGTATTTAGGGCTTGTGTATCAAGCCTGTGATTGATGCAGTTTTTCATAAGCTATCGGCGCATGGTAGGCGATGGAAGAATGCCTGCGATGCGGGTTATACCACCCTTCAATGTAGGAGAAGAGAGCCAACCGCGCTTCCTTATGCGTACGGAAAGATCGGCGATTGATCAACTCACACTCAAGGGTGGCGAAGAAGCTCTCGCACAGTGCGTTGTCATAGCAGTCGCCAGCAGACCCCATTGAGGGACGCACGCTGGCCTGGCGACAACGCTTTCCAAATGCTATGGAGGTATATTGCGCACCCTGGTCAGAATGGTGGATCACGCTTTGTGGGCGACGCTGCCAAAGGGCCATGTTCAAAGCCTTCAAGACCAACTCGCTCTGCAGGTGTGTCGCCATTGCCCAACCCACGACGCGGCGGGAGAAGGCATCCATGACAACACTGAGATACAAGAAGCCAGACCAGGTGGGTACGTAGGTGATGTCAGCCACCCAGAGTTTATTGACCGTTGCAGCAGTGAAGTCTCTCTTTACCAGATCAGGAGCCTTATCAGCTTTTTGCGCCTTACGCGTCGTTTGCGTGCTCTTTCGGCGACTAACGCCACAAATGTCCATCTCACGCATCAGACGCGCTACGCGCTTCTTACCTACAAGGATGTCTATATCCATCAGATCTTTCCAGATGCGAGGGGCACCATAGGTGCCATCTGATCGGGTGTGGAAGGCTTTGATATGCGCCTTCAACTGCGTATCAACCTTTGCTCGTTTGGAGGGTGGACGTGTTCGCCAAGCATAATACCCGCTGAGGGAGACACCCAGCACGCGGCATTGCGTGGCGATTGGCCAAAGTGCCTGATGCGCTTTCACTAACGCGAAGATTTTCTGGGGATCGCGTCGGTCTCCGCTGCGAATTAGCCCGCTGCTACCGTATAGAACCACTACGGCACATGCTTTGACAGTATCTCGCGCTCGATGCGCAACTGCTTATTCTCGCGTCGAAGACGACGCAACTCTTCTCGCTCAGCACTGGTCAGACCGTCTTCTCGAAGTCCCTGGTCTCGATCAGCCTGACCTATCCAGTTTTGGATCGTCTGAGCGGTTGGCTCAAACTCTCTGGCCAATTCAGAAGGACTGCGACCAGCGCGCACAAGCTCGACGATCTGGCGCTTCAACTCGGGTGGATAAGGGGGACGTGTTGGTGGCATAGTGGGGCTCCTTTCTAACTACTCATAAGGTACCCACCAAAACGGGGCAAGTCCACTGTCCGGGTCACCCGGTTCCACGTAGGGATCGACGGTAAGACCGAACTGATGTTTTTCCCGCACCTGGATGCCGTTGAGCGTCTCACTGTAGATCTCATTCGCCTCACGCCCCACGTGGAAGGAGACGCCAGCCTTCGCCATCAGGTCCCCCTCGTAGGAGCAGTCCATAAAGATCTTGGCGCGGACCCGGAGCCCGCCAAGGAGCGTGATGGAAACGATACGTCGATCAATAGATTCGACGGCGTCCAGATACTGACCGTACCGGACATCGATACCGTTTTCCGAAACCCACGCATCGAAAACAGCGTCGGCGACGTGGGGCTCGAACTGCCACTCTTCATTCTGTCCGTAGTGCCGTCCGACCTGGTTGTAGAAGGATCGGCTCAGTCCACCGATAACGTGCTTGCGGCCGAAGTCCGTCCACCCGAGTCCGCCGGTTGTCATGCCACCGATGTGTTGGCCCGGCTGGAGGATGACGACACGTAGACCGGCCCGTGCGACTGTGACGGCTGCAGCGATACCCCCTGACGAGCCGCCGTAGATGCAGACATCCGTTTCGATGATCTCAGTTGTAGGTTCAATCCAGTCGCGATGGAAGTATTTGAGATTCGACATCGGCTGTGAGCTCCGTGCGTTCGTCCGCGGTGAAGGGTGTGTGACATGACGAAGCGGCCAGCCTCACCTTTACGCACGAAGGCAATGGTGAAGCTGGCGATTCTCTCTTCGGGTGATTCCTGCAGATTCTGTATTGGCTTGGTGCAGGCTTTCGGTGAAATAGTGGTCCCACGTGATGAACTCCTTTGGATCTGGAGCGACCGAAGGGAGCGGAGCTGCAACCCGTTGTTACCTGCTGTCCGCTGCTTGGGGTGGGGGGACGGCAAGCATCGGGTTGGCTGATTCTCGCCTTTCAATCTATGCCTTCGATTGCAGCCTCGCCCATACGAATCGCCGCATCCGGCAGAGCGAGTATTCGGTCTGCCAGTCCCCAGGTTCTTCGATTAGGCGACTTCGGTCCCCATTTCCGGTGAAGCTGGCAGAGGCGCTTGGCATAGTAGGCGGCGAAGATGAGCGGGAGGGCGGTACGTTCATCATATGAGGGAGGCCGGACTGAAAAGTACCCCTCCACGAACCGCTGCATTTCCTCATCTGTAAGCTGTCGACCCGCGGTCCCCATCAGCCATTGCATCCGGACCATCACTACATCCTCAAGCGCCGGAGCGAAGTGAGCCGAATTGAAGTCGGTGAATCGGACCTCACCTGACGGGGAAGCAATCGTGTTCCAGCTTCGTACATCTCCACGACAGAAGAGCCACCGAACGTTCATCTTGTTCGGCGTGTTATTCAACTGTGCTCGAAGCCGAGTGACAGCATCTGCCGCGTTCGAGGAAAACGTCGTCCTCTCGCAATACTCGAGAGCATCAGAGATGTACTGCCGCGCATCTTTGACTTCTGAACTGTAGGCTGGAAAGTCTTCGCTCGCATCGTGAACCCGTGCGAGAGCCTCCCCCACGTTGTGGAGAGTATCGACGCGGTCTACGACCTCTCCTTCCAAGAAGCTCTCGACCGAAATCACCAGGTCTCGAACGGACTTGTAGGGGCTACCATCCGTGGTTGGACGGATGTCAGGACACGGCGCGCCGCGATCGGCAAGGTGTAGAACGAACTCCACAATGGTTTTGGGATGGGTTGAGCCGTCCCACCCCGGATTCACGCGGAACACAACGAGTCCGTCCCGCAGACTATCACAAAAGAAGACACACTGCGAATTCGCCCTGTGGACGCTGGTTACTTCCAGATCCCAGAATCGCTTGCAGAGATCCGTGATCTCTAGCTGATCAGGCAGCGGGCCCGTTTCGTCTCTAGCCCGAAAAATTCATAAAAAAGGTAGTTTCCCTATTCAAGCCATTGTATTATATTAGGTTACACTCATAACCATTGAACAATGAACTTGGGAGAAACTACCGTGAACACACAAGATAATCATTGCAAGGTTCCTTTGGCAAGCATTTTCGGCAAACGTCTCAACCTCGCCTTTGATGGGGGCATCCTCACCAGCGATAGCGGAGCCTTATTGCTTCGAGAAGTGGAGGCCAAAACGGGTATTTTATCACGTTTGAGTCGCGCGATTAAAGACCATCGGCATCAAAGTTATGTGGCGCATAGCACGGCAGAGTTGATCAAACAGCGCGTGTTTCAAATTGCCTGTGGGTATGAAGATGCCAATGATTGCAATGCCTTACGCAGCGATCCCGGCTTCAAGGTTGCCTGTGATCGCTTGCCCATAAGTGGTGAGAACTTGGCCAGTCAACCCACGATGAGTCGGTTTGAGAATCAGATGAGCAGAAGCGATTTGTATCGCGTTGCTCGTGCCTTTGTCGATTGTTTTATTGCTTCGTATAAAAAGCCGCCTTCGTCGATCATCTTAGATATTGATGATACGCAGGATAGGGTTTATGGGACGCAGCAGTTGTCCTTATTCAATGGGTATTTGGGTGCCTACTCCTACCAGCCTTTGCATATTTATGAAGGGCAATCGGGCAAGCTAATCACGACGATTTTACGTCCGGGTGTGCGTCCTGATGGCAAACAGATTGTCACCATTCTCAAGCGGTTAGTCGCTTATATTCGTCAGGCTTGGCCAAAGGTGGCACTCTTTTTGCGAGGCGATGCCCACTTCTCAAGTCCAGAAGTCCAGGACTTTTGTGCGACAAAGGACCTCTTTTTTATCCTCGGACAAAGTGCCAATACCCGACTCTTAGCCCTTTCAAAGCCCCTGATGGATCAGACCAAAAGCCTTTATGCACAAACCGGCAAGCCCGTGCGACTTTTTACCTCATTTTATTACCAAGCCCAGACTTGGGCCTGTGCCAGACGCATCATCTGCAAAGCTGAAATCACCACCCGAGGCCAAAACACACGCTTTGTCGTGACCAACCTTGAAAGTTCAAGGGCCTCCTTTATCTACCAAAATATCTATTGTGCTCGCGGACAGATGGAAAACTTCATTAAAAATCACAAAACCTTTCTCCACTCAGACCGCACATCCTGTCACGCATTTGGAGCCAATCAGTTCCGCCTCTTCCTCCATTCGGCTGCCTATGTCTTGTTGCACACCTTAGCGCACATCGGATTACAAGGCACAACGTGGATAAACGCACAGGTCAATACCCTCCAAAATCGCTTCCTTAAAGTCGCCGGACGCGTCTGTGAGTTGAAAACAAAGATCACCTTCCATCTGCCTATGTCATTTCCATTGCCACACCTTTTTGATAAAATCCTGTGCAATCTGGCAAAGGCGGTGCCATAACCCATCAACGGGGCAGGAATAGGGGTCTGTCCCATCACTTGCTGACTTTACAAATACACGGACTTATCCACAGACAGGACTGGCAAGGGACCGGTCTGTACTTTTGACACTGGCAGAGCCAGTCAGGTGACGATTTTGGCTGCTTGAACTCTATGAAGACGCCTATGCCGGCAGACAAGATAGAAAGCACCCTCATTTTGATGCTTGGAACCGATGCCGCCTGACAAACAACCCCAACGATTACAGTTCATGAATTAGTCGGGCTAGATCTGGGATAGCGTGCTTTCATTGGTTTTCTCGGCCCAGGACCGGCCGTAGCGGCGCATTGCAGGTAACGGCCTGCGGTTGCCGAAGTGGCAATGCATCAGGAAACAGATTACCTCTTTCCCATCAGCCAACCCATCACTCACGGCCACTTGGGTCGGAGCGACCGAAGGGAGCGCTGCCGGCAACCGTCTTGTTGTGTGCTGTGCCAGCCTGGGGTGGGGAGCGGACGAACAACACTTACAGAAATCCCGCCAGATAGGTCGTCTAGCGGGAACCGAAAAAATTTGACATACCGCGTCTATGATCGCCACAGCCTCAGATCGGAATCTCTATGTAGTCACCTGGAGCTATTTTATTAACAGCAGTTTGGATGTCATCAATTCGCAACTGGATGCGTGGCCATGAAGTCGAAAGCAGAACGATGATCGCCAGCTGTCTGCCGGACAGATTCTGTTGGTATCGAAGATTTTGGTCTGTAGAGATCAAGAGTTGGTAGTCATCCTGCTCACTTGCCTGAAGCAACTCGCTGTTTTGAAGGTGGGACCATCCCCGCTCAAAGGCGGTATCGACCGAGTGATTTGACAGATATCGTCGAAGAGGCACGGGGGTGCCCTGATCAAATAGAATCCTCATGAATCAACGGAGCCCGCCAACGCCTTCACTTCGTGATCGAGAACCGTTTCTACCTGCCATCGTTTTACGCCGGGGAACCATTCCAGAAACTGCTCAATCGAAGCCCCATCTTTGAGATTCTCGAAAAGCGCGGATACAGGAACCCGAGTGCCACGAAATATCCAGGCTCCGCTGACCTTTTTGGAATGGTGCTCAACCGCATCGCATGTTTCCCAATTTCTCATACATTTACTCCATTTTCAATCTGCCTGATGGTATAACCTCAGCCAATATTAAAAAAAATAGTGCTATCCGTTGGAATAAACAAATGGTTTTCTGGTTTTTGTTTTTTTGTAAACGTGGTGAGCAGTAGACGCCTGCCCAAAGTTAATGCTCAAATAAGATGGCCCCAACAGCGTCGAGTCGATATTGGTTGCCATCGTATGCAATCGTCGTAACGGAGCATTCACGCATTACTTCACCACTGTATGGATCATTGCAGAATTTCGGACTAATACGACTCAGTTCTTCAGACGAAAAAACATTGAGAAGGAAGTCTGCTAAGATACCGCCATGGGTTACCCCAATCACAGTATCTTTGGATGACTGACGATAGCAATCGGAAACAAATGCCTCAATGCGTCTGCCAGCCTCAATGCTTGAATCGCCAACACTGGGTCGGTAATTGCGTTCTCTGTTACAACGCTCCCACAGTGCCATGAATTCATCGAAAGATTGGCCTTCGATGTCACCCCAATTCATTCGTTCACGTAGCCGGGAATCTTCAGTAACTTCAAGATTCAAAATTGTGGCGATGATCTCTGCTGTTTCTCTTGTTCGTGCCAGTGGACTGCTGAAGATTCGCGCGATGCCGTTTGATGCTAACTTCCTGGCGAGTAGTTCTGCTTCTTCTCGACCCTCTGAGGTCAATGAAGGATCGCCGATCTTGTGGTCTCTCTTACCGTGGCGAATAAGGTGAAAACGCATTAAGTCTACCTATCTTCCGATTTTTCTTGTGCACAATTTGCCGGAGTGGGGTTGGGGGAAACTCTTGCGCCGCTTCCGTGATCAATCGCCTCCAAGAATGATCACAAGGAATCGCTCGAACTCAAGAATCGTCTGAACGACATGTGCATCTTCTTCCCAAGAATCATCTTTTTCTTTAATTATATTATTTTGCAGTAGCGCACGAACATCAGACACTCGAATGCCTACATCTATGTAAAATGACTCTGACTCATCGCCTTGTTCGGGCAGTTCATCTATTACTTCTTTGAGCTTGGTCTTATCTGAAAGTAATTGTCCCATTGCCTGTACATAGTCGAAGCCGTTGTCCTCGTACGCAGAAAAAAGGAACTCGTCCTTATCCTGCAGTTCAATGTCCGTTACTCTCCTGAAGTGTTTTACGTGCTTTTTGCGTTTTCTCCGTGTGAGTTTTTCCGAAACAAAGTCTACTGAAAAAATGACCGTAAGCAACAGAAGGGTGAGCCCTAAAAAATATAAAATCAGCCTTGCCGCCTGCACCCAGACTCCACCTGCGAAGACAAGGTGCCAGTAAGACTTTTCGCTTTCAGCACTTGATTGCTCAGTGAGGTAGAAAGTCCTAATACCAGCAATTTTGCCCTGTGGGGAGAGTATTGGTGTCCAACCTTGGGTATGCAAGATCAGAGCCTTGAACATAAAGTACTCCTTACTCTCTAAGATTACTGGCTCGAAGACGCAAAGTAAGCTATCAGTGAGTGAAACGCGCAGATTTGACATCAAATATCGGTTGCTAGCTTCGAGCAATTCCACTCGTAGCAACTTGCCGGTTGAGAAGGTAAAGCCAAGTGGTTCCCTTTCGTCGTAATGGCCCATGAGAATGGCTGTCTCACCGGAGTTGACCACTCGGACTACTACTACCCTAAGGGCCTGCTTGGACTTCTTAATATCAAGCCCATCATAGAAAATCTCCAACTTGCCCAAATCTTCTCTAACGTCGAGAACGCTCGTATTGCTCACTATATCGAATCTCAGTTCCGGTTTGCGGTCTTTGAAAAACTCCGAGTAGATTGCCAAACCACCAAACAGTAGGGCGAGGATGATGCTCAAGAGCGACCATCTTTTATCTATGGTGTTCAGAGAATCTCGTAAGCTCATAGGGTTCTACCTTGAATGAAAATTCTCGCACTGAAATTCTGACTCTATGATGGAGTATTCTGGTAGTGTATATATAACTGTTCTATTTCTGTTTTTTGGTGTAGGATGCGTCGTTGCTTTTATATCTGCCTGGCCGCTAATGTCCAGCTGTGCCCGAACCTACAAAGTGGGCTGACGCACATAGAGTACAGTGACTAGAGGCGGGTACGATCTTATTAAATACTGGCAGCACGCCCCGATAAAACGGAGCAATAGAAGGGCAGAAATATAACGCACATCATAGGCGATGGTTTTCTTTTTTTTCACCTTCAATTCAGGTGTCAGACTTTGTCCCTATAATATGGTAAGTTACGGATCCGTATGGGTGAAAATCGGGTAGAAGACTCACCAGACGTCCATCTATAAACCGATGATGCGCGATGGATGGGAAAAGTTCTTCTGGTACTGGAAAGCGCGCATTAGGGTTATGGTACATTGACAATCCTTCAGCCCAAGTTTCATTGCATTGCTCATCAACTATGTACCTAAAAAAGTTTGGCATCGACGCATTAGGGTCATGATTATGGCAAGTTCCTTGACGGATCATGATTCCCCTTGGGTCATAGTATCCGGCTTGCCTACCGATTCGATTAAATTTGGATATCGTTCCGCTTGCTGAAAACAGAATGGCACTCACGTATTCTGATTCTGGCTGGAGGAAGTATCCGGATGGTATTTCTTTTTTTCCCACCTTGTGAGTATCAATCTTTACAGGAGTGATAATTAGCTGTTTATTCTCATCATAGTGAAAATCGTACTTGAATCCGTAGAGGTAATTAATAAGTGCCGTAGGACTCCAAAGCATTGATTGATCGTCATGGAAATCAGCAATAGCGAAGACCAATGGATTGCCTTGAACGTGTGGAAGTTCCCAATATTTTTTTTGTAGCTTAGAATAAAGTGGGCTCCCAAATCTGATAGGCATCTCATTCTGATTCGACATTCCTATTTCTTCTGGAGATCGAAGTTCTGGGGCGGAATAGAAATACTTTGGGGGATTGTTCTTTTTTCGACCTACTATAACAGCCTCTATTGCAACTGTCTTTCCGTACTTTTCCACCACAAAATCAGGTTTATCCTCCGTGCGATCAATGAAGAGCTCTTCTTCGACGAGATATGTATTCATATACAACTCCCAGAGTCTTGCGTCGAACCCTGAGGTTTGAAATTGCTCGACAAAATTTCCATCGATATCCACAAAATGAGGCATCATATTATTTATGATCGCTCTAGCGGACAAAAAAGTAATATTATTAGCAAGATGAGTGAAATACGGATGTTGTTTGTCAATTGGTGTGATTGGATCAAATAAGTTCACTCCTTGAGATGAATCGCCTTGAGGACACACTTTCAACCCTTGTCCAGTATACCACTTCATGGTGTTAATAAGCCAAGTTCTGGCGTCTTCTAACGTTGGAATCGAGCACTTCAGCTTAAAGCAGCGATATCGTCTAGCTTCATCAGGTACCATCATTATAGAGACGTAGTCATTATCTATTGTATCAAGCAGAATTACCCCTAACAAGCTCTCGTCTTCATTTCTGTACCACTCAAGTTCCTTGCTCAAATAAGCAGTCGCTGGGCTGCGAGAGTGACCTGCCAAGGCGTTAAACCGTTTAGGGTCCAGTTTTTGTATCTTGATCTTTTTCATTTTGCCTCAAAAGTATAATATGGACTGGTTTTTGATTTTGTGCGCGATTTTTCAGGGCGAGGTTGTTGGGTCTCTTGCGTTGTTTGCATTTAAGTTTAAGATTTACGAACCTGGCGGTGCTTTTTCGGCAGGTTGCGGGTGGTAGGGCTTCTGAGGTGGTATCGTGAATCTGGTATTACACACTTTTCTGGGAAGTCTCCTCCACTATCAGTATTTCAATCAGGGCAACAATGATGCACGCGCTATTACCCGAATCCTCTTTTTTGAACTTTGGGACATCTGAAAAGGCTATATCTATGATACAGTGAGTTCGTAAAGCTTATAGGTAGGTTTCAAGGGATCCCACTGCAATATGTTGATTAACCAGAACCGTAAATTCTCTGTCGGAACAGGTTCCTTCAGACGAAAGTTCGTCTGTTGTAAGAGTAATTCTTTATTGTTATCACCATTGAGTAGGACATCATTCATATGCTTGAAGTTTGAGTCGGGGTTACTCCCATCCTCGGATTGTAGCGATGTGATAGGTATATTGCTTGCCTCAATTAAGATGGGTGAAGGACATGCTTCCATAATGCCAAAAGCGTCAGGATATCGACGGAATAGATCATCTTTGACTCCGGGCACCTCTCGGCGATAAAGCTCTTCGAGGAAGTCCACTGTGTATGTCAGCAATTCTGAGCCGAATCTCTTATTTATTGCGTATCGTATAGCTGTCGATTTTGCGGGTGAAAGATAGGTATCTCCATGTTGCCAATTCCATCTGCGAATTTCCTGCTTCGTCATTTTTACAAAGGTCTCACTTCGCGTTTTATACAGGGGAGCATCTTGTAAGTGTGCTTTACTTAATGCCGAGACTTCGCCTGCGAGGGATAGAAGGTTCCAATCCTTGACGGGATTTTTCCCTCCCAATCCGTGTTGTGAAATCCCATGCACAAAAACCGTGGAAGTACCATGATAAAGTGGAATCAGCAGGCGGCCGTTTTGTATTATATTTTTCAAATCGACAGTTTCCCATTTTATGATTCGACCAAGTAGCGCGATTTCTAATGTCTTTTTGCGTGCTAAGTTGCCTCTTGAGGTGGGGGCATTGCATGTAACTACTGCATCACGGCAAAAGAGACTACCCATATAAATCTTACTTGCGATTGTCATTGTGGCATGGTTTTAGCCGCAATCCAGAAGGTTTTGCTGTTCACTTCTATATGGCGTATGACTTACGCCACGATGCACTACGGACTTTACGAACCCGGAGCGTAGCGGAGGGTTACCCGCCAGGGGCCAGGCGCGTATGCGCCGCAGCGTGAACGCGATGTTATGTGAAGGAAATGCCCACCTTTACTGCTATTTCGAAGCTCGTCCAATTCTCCATGTTGAGATGCTTCCCTTGTATGTATTCACTAATAGCGTCATATCTGCATCTGGAAAATAGTAGCCCTCGTGGAGTCGATGATCAGCCTTGATAGTCTTATAGTCGCCCAGCTGATTCACGAATCGTCGCTCATCCCATGCTGTGCCAATAATTATATTCTCTATGACCCATTTTTGAAGTTCTTTCCTATTGGCGGCGACGCTCGAGGATTCACCAGATCCAGTCAGCGAAATCTCAACGGAGGAGGATATTTTCTCCTTGATGTGACGCGCCTTGGGATTTCCCTCCTTAGCTCCCCAACGAGGATAGAAGGTCACTTCAGCAATGAAATCACCAGAGGGCAACTTGTCCTTCTGCTTGCTCGCATCAATCGTGAAAGACTGCTTTGGTGTAGAGAGTCTTACCTTTTCAGAGTACCCGATATAGGTATCTGTCGGTTTCTGTCCTTTTAGGTCAAAACCCGCCATGATATCAACCGGTAAGGGTATATCGGTCTCTACTGTGAATTCGGCACTATACAGGGAAAGGATGTTGACGGAGAGCGACATACTATAGTCAACGGGTATGCTGCTATGAGCGGTTGCGACTTCTTGCGTTGGAAGCTCTTCCTTGCCCCCAGAAGGGGCCACCACGGGTTGGAGCTTCGGAGACTCAACTTCTTCTTCGTTCCCTGATAGAAGCGCAACCACAACGCCAATTACAACCACAGCCCCAACCGTTTTCAGAATCGTTCCAAAGTAACCAGACTTTCCCTTCTCTTCAGACATGGGCGATCTCCGGGTTCTTGGTGAATCAATTTCTTTCACATAACTACGGGATTAACGAACAGTTACGGTAATACATACTAAATCTATGTATCTCCGAGTAGGAAGATGTTGTTAGAGATAGTGAAGATACCTGATGATCGCATTACTACACTTTATTGCGCGTTTCTAACCATCGCTTTAGCGAACGTTGGCTCTCTCCTGAGGGTCGGCCAGCCCATATATTTTCGACGCTAATATCCTCATCCAGATCAGGCCAATGGATGCCTTCACCTCGACCGATGAGTCGCCAATTATTGCGCTCTTGAGGAGTGCCATGCAATAGACGAGGATACCATTCTAACGGGACGCTTATGCTTCGCCCATCAACTAAGTCTATCATTAGAGACTCATCGTCGATAGAGATACGCTCTGCAAGCGTAGGCTGAATTTCAATCGTTGAAATATTCATTCCAGAACTCCACGATATCGTCTTGTTTTTCCTCAATAATCCTTCTGATACGCCTCAGATCCGCACTGCGAAAACCTCTGCTTCTCTGTAATCGGATGGGTTCTATCCAAAACTTTGCGATAGAATCATCTCTTTCCACATGAACATGAATCGGTTCATCCCGGTCACCTGCATAAAAGAAAAATCGGTAGGGACCATTTGAAAAAATAGTTGGCATGTAATATATATCATTGTCCTGCAATGATGTAGAGACTAAAAGCCCGCATCCAAAGGACGTGGGCTTTTAGTGTGAGTCCTACCTTTCGCAACTGGTTTACAGATCAAATTTCGGTCTTTTCCTTCAGGGAGAGAAGTCGATCTCGCAACTCTGCGGCGCGTTCGAAGTCTTCGAGGCCCACGGCTTCGCGGATCTGGTCGCGTAGGTCCTGGGATAGGGATTTGGGGCGGTCGCGACGAATCTCGTCTGCCCACTCTTGAAGGAAGGCGATTTCTTCACTTTCTTCAATGAGATCGTGCCGATCAAATTCCTTAAAAAAGGTTTGGAGTTCGTCAATGCCCGTGTCAATTTTTGACAGTGCCATCTCGTAGGCTTCGCGTTCGAGATACATCAGGACTTCAGCCCTTACGCGGTGCCCAATGACAAAGGGGCGATAGTGCTCAAACGCCAGACGATCTTCCTCATCTTCTGCGTATTCTTTGACAAAATCGAAAAGTTTGAGGTTCCGTTCGGCGTCTTTTTTTGCGTTGCGGTATTCGCCTATTTCGAGAAAGCTAATGCGGCGATGATAATATTGGAGGGCTTCCATTTGGAGGGCCATACAGCTTTCAGAATCGAGTACAAAGTCTTCTGGACCGCGTTCTTGTGCCTGCGCTTTGTAATAGTGCAAGAGCGATTCATACCCTTCGGGACGTTCACCGTCAGGGCGACCGGTGACATTCATTTGTAAGATGCCCATTTCAATGCGGAGTTGAACTTTTGCGTGACCATCATTTCCTCTGATTTTGCGAACACACAATTGACCGGGTTTACAAGGCCAGTCATCCAGAAGTGGCTGAATATCCTTACTCATCGGTGCGTATCCTCCATAGATAAATTGACTGAGGAAAATAAGCTCAAAAGCAGTTTACGGTGACGATTCCCAACGGTAGAGCAGTTGGGCTTCTACGGAGTTTCACCGAAGGTATGTCGCCCCATACCAGTATGTGAGTGGGCTTCAAGGCTAGCGGCGCGTTTTTGGGCACTCGTTGGAAAAGACCAGACTCTTTTTGCGGCAAACGCAATACGTTTTACACGGCACACGGTTTGGTGCAGAAACCTCATACGTATTCTTTATGTCAAAGAGCAAGCCAACAGTTGCAATATACACCGGGGATAGTGTGAAGGCAAGTGGAAGTCAGCGGATGAATTTCTGCTCCGCATTTGATGCAGTTGTACACCGCCCGTGGATTTTACACCTCATCTCACTTCAGGTATTGACACACCCAGTTCATTTGCCGTTTCAACGGTGTTGTCCCAGGTTTCGTCTTCGATAAAGATGCCTTCGGCTTCGCGTTTGGTACGTGTATCGTGTTCGATTTCCCCAGGGAGATAGATTTTATCGACACCGGGCTGGGTTCGGGAGGACTTAATCCAGTCGGAGAGACGGCCAATTTCGTTGAGATAGTCTGAGAGGTCGATAAAGCTGTCGATTTTGATGGCGATGGCGATATAGCCACTGCCACCTCGCGTGGGTTGTTCCGAACTGCATCCCGCCCATGAGAGGCCGCCCGCGATGGCGTCGATCATCATGCCCAGGCCGTATCCTTTGTGGCCTTGAGGTCCACCCAAAGGCAGCATCGCCACGTCGTCACCTTTGAAGCGGTTGGGGTCATTAACGGCGTTGCCATCTGCATCTATGAGCCAGCCATCGGGCGTTTGCTGCCCGCGGGCGCGATACACATCGACTTTGCCACCGGCAGACATACTGGTGGTCATGTCGAGCATGAGGGGAGGACCGTGGGGTGTGGGTGCGCTGAAGGCAATGGGATTGGGAGGCAGACGCCGATTCGTTCCGCCAAAGGGGGCGGTGAATCGCCCGCCACCATTGAGCATGAGCAAGCCAATGCAGTTGCGTTCAGCCGCTTTGGGGGGATAATCGCCCAGGCGACCGATGTGACTGGAGCGGTGAACGGCTACGGCGCCAATGGTGTGTTCGAGGGCGCGATCGGTAGCCATTTGCATGGCTTTGTGAGCGACGACAATGCCGATGGTGCGCTCGGCATCAATGACGGCTGAGACTGGGGTTTCCCGAATAATTTTGAGTTCGCTTACGGGTTTGATGTTGCCGCTTATAATGGCGCGAATATAGCCCGGCGTGCGAATAACACCGTGCGAATCGTGCCCGTAGAGGTTGGCATCCACGAGGTGATCGGCTACGATGTGGGCCTGGTATTCTGGAAATCCCGCAGCGCTGTAGAGTGCGCGTTGCAGGGTCCGAAGGTGTGTTGCGTCAATAATGGGCATATAGTTATGTCCTTTCGATAAAAATGAGAGTGTGTGCCGAAATCCGCCTATTGGATCGCTTGACGAACCCAGTCAAGCGCGGAGAGCGGCATGATCCCGTAATTGTAAAAGGCGAATTTGGTCACACCTTGTTCTCGGGCTGCATGGAGGTTGGCACAGAGGGTTTCCGCATCGGGGGATGCTGGGGGATAGGCTTGAAGTCCAACGACGAGTTGGTCGGGCGTCTGGATGATGGGCAAAAGTTCAGAGACCCGCGTTTTGGTGCGTTGGGGATCGGCAGTATAAGAGAGAATTTCTACACTGTCGGCAATTTGTGCAATGGCTTTGGAGTTCGATCCCGTGAGTTTTGAATCGCCCATCAGGATATAGGAGAGCGGTACATCGACGGCCTTTTTGAGTTCGCGCACGAGTGATGTGACAATTTCTTCTCGCATGGCGTCAAATGTTTCAAGGTCTGGTATTGTGCGTTTGAGTTCTGCTATGGTTTCCCGAATGGGTTGACCGGTTTCAAAGGCCGTGCGGATTTTCGCGGTGACAGCGCGTTGTAACTGCTCGATATCGATATTGGCTTCCATCGCTTGTTTTTTGCAGCTATCGCAGAAACAAAGTGAAAAGAGGTAGCGTCCGCCTGAACCCAGGTCAATCCCGTGTTTGGCGTGATAATGCAGATGGCCCCAGCCGGAATAGGCGAGGGATTCGCATTCGAGGAGAGAGATGCCGTAGTTGAGTACCAGATCCCGAGAAAGTGCGATAGCAAAGGCGCGTACATCTGGATTTGCCGGGCAGAGGGCCGATGTGCTGATGTCACCTGTGCAGCGGACTTCGACACATTCTGGATGGGATTGTGCCTGATGGGAATTGTGAAAAAAGACGGTCCATGAATTGAGATTTATGCCAGCGGATGACGCGGCTTTTGCGGCTTCGCCCCACCAATTTTCGTTTTGCATCAAAGGACTAATGTGTGGTTTGATTGCGCCGTAAAGCGATTCCTGTGGCTGGAAATAAATCGCTGCCTGTGAGACCTCGAGTGTGTTGTTAGCGGGTAGATGGGGGCGCAGCATGTCAAAGGTGTGGTAAGCCGATGCCAGGTTGATAGCATCTAGTCCAACTTCTTTGCGAAGTTTGTAAAGTACGGTGTCATAACCTTCGTCGCGTAAATCCCAGGGATAGGTCCACATGGTGGCATTAGGCATCTGGATGCTCCTTTCTCGGTTTGAGACCTTCAATGTCATGGTATTTTCGTTTTGGACAATTTCAAAGCGATTTTTGGAACGGGTTGAAAGGGGATTGACTTTTTTGTTAAAATATGGTATAACCTGTTTTTATATGCAACACAGTGGCGCGTTTGGCGATTGCAATTGGGGGAATGAATGGCAAAACTCGGATTGGGTGTGATTGGATGCGGCAATATGGGCGCAAGTCTGGCTAATGGCGCACGGGGGTTGGACAGTGCTGAGGTGGTTTGTGTCAGCGATGTGGATGGAGAAAAAGGTCGGGATCTATCTGAGAAAATGGGCTGCGATTACGAGGCCGATTATCACACCATGCTGGCACGGGAAGATGTGCGGGCCGTCATGATTGCCACGCCGCCATTTTTGCATATTGATCCCACAATCGCAGCAGCCCAAGCGGGCGTGCACGTGTTTTGCGAAAAGCCCATGTCGCCGACGCTGGCGGGGTGCGATGCGATGATCGCCGCGTGTGAGCAAGGCGGCGTTGCGTTGGGTATTGGGCTGGTGTGTCGTTTTCACCCGGTGCATCGCAAGGTACGCGATTTGGCTCGCGGGGGCGATTTGGGAACGCCTTCGTGTTTGATGGTGCATCGCCTGGGCGGCGGTTGGGGTGGTGTGTGGTCTGCAACTTGGCGAGAGTCAAGGGCCAAAAGTGGTGGTACGCTGATGGAAGTGAATGCACATGAAATCGATTTTATGCGTTTTGTGATGGGCGATGCGGAATCGGTTTTTGCGGTGGGTGGGCAGTTTGTGCAGATGGAGACGGATTTTCCAGATGTGGCACTCGTGTCCATCCGATTCAAAAACGGTGGGGTAGGCGTATTGCATTCCAGTCAGGCAAGCACTATTGGCGGTTATGGTGGTCGGTTGGATTGCGCCAAAGGCTCGGTGGTTTTTCCGTCGTTTTGGGGCGGTGAAGGCGGTTTGCGCTACAAGCGATACGACGGCGATGAGACGGCTATTGCCGCGTCGGAATTATCACAAGATGAAAGCCCGGTGAGCCAGGAGATTCGCGCGTTTTGCGAAGCGGTGCTCAATGGCGACGATCCACCGGTGTCTGGTGCAGATGGTCGAGCAGCCGTGGAGATTGCGTTGGCTGCTTATCAGTCCATTGAAACAGGCGAAACGATTGCGCTCCCGTTTGAGGAATGACGACTCGTTGTTTACATATCAGGATGAAATACCATGGCGCGAAAATTTGAGATCCCAGAGTTTTACAAAAGTCTGATTATTTCGCAGGTTAAAAAAACACGACAACTATCGGATCCCAAGAAGCGCGATTTGCAGCCCTCTGTGCTGGATTTTGGACCTGTGAAATTTTTTTTGGCGCGGCATTTTGGGTTCTGTTTTGGGGTGGAAAATGCCATTGAAATTGCGTATAAGACCCTGGAAGCGCATGCGGACCGGCGCGTGTTTTTCTTGAGTGAGATGATTCACAATCCCAATGTGAATGCAGATTTGCAGGATCGCGGTGTGCAGTTTATGTTTACGCCGTCTGGCGAACAACTCATTCCGTGGGACGAACTCGTACCCGAAGATATCGTGGTCGTGCCTGCTTTTGGTACAACTGTGAGAACGCAAAAGGAATTGGCTCGGCGGGGGATTGATCCATATCAGTACAATACCACATGTCCATTTGTCGAAAAGGTGTGGAAACGCAGTGCCCAACTGGGAGATGGGGATTATACCGTCGTCATTCACGGGAAGACCATACACGAAGAAACTCGGGCGACTTTTTCACACGCGGTTCAGAATGCACAGGTCGTGGCTGTGCTGAATTTGAAAGAGGCGCGTATTTTAGCAGGTATTATTCAAGGCAAACGCGATCTCGATACTTTTGAACAGTATTTTAGACACAAATGCTCACAGGGATTTGACCCCGGCATCCATTTGTCGCGCGTCGGTGTGGTGAATCAGACGACGATGTTGGCTACTGAAACGCATGAAATCGCCAGGATCATTCGGAAGGCACTCATAGACCGGTATGGTGAGGAGAATATCGAAGACCATTTTGCGGATACGTCAGACACACTTTGTTATGCCACCAACGAGAATCAGAATGCGACATATACACTTATTGAGCAAGAAGCAGACCTCGCGCTGGTGGTGGGGGGCTACAATTCTTCGAATACGTCGCATATTGTGGAATTGTGCGAGGAAGCCTTGCCGACGTTTTTTGTGAGGGATGCCGAGGAGTTGATTTCAGAACGCGAAATTCGACATTATTGTCTCAAGTCGCACGGGGTGGAGATTGCCGAGAATTGGTTGCCCGATAAGAGACCTGTGGATATCGCACTGACAAGTGGAGCCTCGTGTCCCGATGCGGTGGTGGATGGTGTGCTGTTGCGCGTGTTGTCTTTTTTCCCCCAGACGCGGGATGTTAATGATGTGCTGGCGTCATACAAGGCGATAGAGTTTGTGTAATACGGGGTGAGATGCCACGGGAGTGTTTACTCTTCTCCTAACACTTCGAGAAGCCTGCGAACTTTTTGGAGTGATTCCTTTGTTTGCAATCGAAGTAGTGCAGAAAGCACGGCTTTTCCGTCTTCAGAAGACAGTAAAATATTCAGTTCTCTGAGTTGTTCTGTTGTGAGTGTATTGAGCCGGTCGCTTACAATACTGCCCAACTCGGGATCATGCTCCCGACCGTAAACGATAGTTGTTTCGGGATTCGCACCCAAAAGGACATCCGGCGAAACGCCCAGAGCAGTGGCAATAGCGACCAGGGTATCGGTTCGGGGCACTTTTGTCTCTGCTTCAATGCGAGACACTGTCGCCTGGTCAATATTGGCCGCATTGGCGAGGTCGAGCTGAGACCAGTTTTTTTCGTGCCGTAATTTCCTTATTTTTCGTCCAGTTACAATCATAAGTGAAAAATAAGGAAATTTTTTGTGTTTGCTTATGTGCATGGGCATATATTGCGGCTAAAAATATGTATTTATACATATTTAAGGGAAAATACCACGCTCTTGCACCTCGAGATTGGATTACCCATGAGAAAGATGTATTGGACAGACTTAGGAACGTCTAAAATTCAGCGTGCAAATCTGGATGGCTCTTATGTTGAAGACCTCATTACCACGGGATTGGATCGTCCATCGGGGATTGCTTTGTGCTGCTTCTAATACCTCTACCTTTTCAAGGGTTGACTTTCGCTTTTGCATGCGCTATATTTGGAATCACACAAGAAAGGAGGTGGTCGAATGAGTGAAATGACCAGTGGAGGTGGCTGTCGTTAGGTGCGCCTCTGCCAGGAGCGGGTGTAGCATCTCAAATGGTAGCGCACCTGGCAATCCAAGACAGCCATCGAGCGGTTTGTTATCTGCCATATCGGCGATTTTTTGACAATCGCGAGGCAGAAACTTCCGTCAGACAATGCGCCGCACGGAGATGGGTCGGTTTTCCGACACCCGACGTGTGGCGCTTTTTTGTGGGCTTTCTAACTTGACAAAATCGGATTATATTGTACCTTCAAAGGCTTTAAAGATTCAAAAATCAGGAGAGGAGGTGAGCGAATTGCGCTGTAACATGCGGCGCGATTGAGAATATGATGACACCAAGTGCGAAAAAAGGTGATTTTGAGCAAGCCTGGTATGTCGCCGATGCAGAAGGCAAGGTATTGGGGCGATTTGCCAGTGGCGTTGCCCATATTTTGCGCGGCAAACACAAGCCCATTTATACTCCCCACGTCGATACGGGGGATCATGTGGTCATTGTAAATGCCGAAAAAATTCAGTTCAAGGGCAATAACAAAGCCAAGCAGAAGGTTTATATGCGCTATAGTGGGTATCCCGGCGGGCTTAAGAAGCAAACGCTGGAAGACGCGCTCGAAAAGCGGCCCACGTTTGTACTCGAGCACGCGATTCGGGGTATGTTGCCCCACAATAAGTTGGGGCGACAGATGATAAAAAAAGTCCGGATTTACGCCGGGTCAGAGCACCCACACCAGGCTCAGTCTCCTGAGCCTATCGATTTATAGAGGAGGTGTTATTTGGCAGTTGAACCACTGAGTGCTGCTACAGGGCGTCGCAAAACATCGACGGCGCATGTGAAACTCTTCCCCGGAACGGGATCAATTGTAATTAATGGGCTTTCCGCGCTCGATTATCTCAAACGAGAGACATTGGTGATGATTATCGAGCAGCCCTTAGATGTGACCGAGACCCGAGGGACTTATGATATTGTTGCCAAAGCAAAGGGAGGCGGTTTGACCGGCCAGGCCGGTGCCGTGCGATTGGGCATTGCACGCAGTTTGCAGCTCGTGAACACGGCCGATCACAAACCCTTGCGCCAGGCGGGCTTGCTCACACGCGACTCGCGCAAAGTGGAGCGCAAAAAACCCGGGCAGCCCGGAGCGCGCAAAAAATTCCAGTTTTCCAAGCGTTAAACCAGAGTATCTGATCTGGATATCACATGCATCCTGATTGCTTCACGGGTGCCAGATGGCAGTGAGGCAATATGAGGGATGCAGAGGACAAACCCAAAGTGCAGGAGGTAACATGGCTGTTGTTTCGATGAGGCAACTGCTCGAATCTGGGGTTCACTTCGGGCATCAAACCCGGCGGTGGAACCCAAAGATGCAGAAGTACATTTTTACAGAACGCAATGGTATTTACATTGTCGATTTGCAAAAGACGCAGGTGCAAATCGAAGCGGCATATCAGATGGTGCGTAAGGCTGCTGAAACAGGCCAACCGATTCTTTTCGTAGGCACGAAGAAACAGGCCAAAGACATCATTGCAAATGCCGCTGAACGCTGCGACATGTTTTATGTCAACAACCGCTGGTTGGGAGGCATGCTGACGAATTTTCAAACGATTCGGCAGAGCATTCGCCGCCTTGACACGCTGGATAAAATGGCCGGCGATGGCACATACCAGCAGTTGACCAAAAAGGAAGTGTTGCGTTTGGAACGCGAGCGCGATAAGTTGCAAAAATCCCTGGGTGGGATCCGCAGCATGGGGCGTTTGCCAGCACTCGTATTTGTCGTGGATACCAAAAAGGAAAAGATCGCAGTCGCCGAAGCGCGTCGCCTGGAAATTCCGCTTGTGGCGCTTGTCGATACCAACTGCGATCCGGATGAAGTTGACCATCCCATTCCGGGCAATGATGATGCGATGCGGTCCATTGCGCTAATTACAAATTTGATGGCCGAGGCCGTGGTCGAGGGTACAACTGTTCGAGAGGATGAAGAGGAAGATGGCCCTGTGCCAGATACAGGCCCCGAGATTACAGAAATTGATCCCAGCAATAATTGAATCAAAAGAGGATGGAGATTGAAATGGCTATTTCTGCAAAAATGGTTCAGGAGTTGCGTGCCAGAACCAATGTGGGCCTGATGGATTGTAAACGAGCACTCGAAGAGGCCGATGGCGTTATGGATAAGGCTATTGAATTATTGCGTAAACGGGGCGTTGCCAAAGCCGAGAGCAGAGCGGGGCGTCAGGCCAAAGAGGGGGCAATTGCGTCTTATATCCATGCGGGAAGCCAATTGGGGGTTTTGCTCGAGATCAATAGCGAGACCGACTTTGTAGCGCGTACCGATGAGTTTCAGACGTTTTCAAAAGACGTGGCTATGCACATCGCCGCCGCTGCACCTCTTGTGGTGAATCGCGAGGATGTAGATGCCGATATACTGGAAAAGGAAAAGGATATTTACCGCGATCAGACACTCGGTGAAGGCAAACCTGAACACATTGTGGATCGAATTGTAGATGGTCGCATGGAAAAATACTATCAAGAAGTGGTCTTAATGGAACAGGCTTTTGTAAAAGATCCGGACAAAACCATTAAAGATTTGCACTCAGAATTGGTGGCTAAGTGCGGCGAAAATATCACTATTCGCCGATTCGCCCGTTTTGTCCTGGGAGAAGAGAGTTAAGTATTTGTAATGCCCAGAGGAGGTGCGCCGTGATTGATGAGATTATGGTCGAAGCGCGAACGGCCATGCAAAAGTCTGTGGTAGCTCTGCAAAATGAGATGGCTACAGTACGCACCGGGCGTGCCAACGCGCATTTGCTGGATCAAATCCGGGTCGAATATTACGGCTCACAGGTGCCGATTAATCAGGTCGCTACGGTGGGGGTGCCAGAACCGCGTTTGATTGCGATTCAACCCTGGGACAAGTCGGCGATTCCACTGGTTGAAAAGGCGATTCAGGGATCGAATTTGGGATTGACGCCGTCCAACGATGGCACGATTATTCGATTGCCCATTCCGCAGTTGACAGAAGACCGCAGGCGAGAACTGGTTCGGGTGGTGAGACATTATGCTGAAGAAAGCCGCATTTCAATTCGCAATACCCGTCGCGACGCCAATGAACTCATCCGCGATGCACAAAAAGAAGGCGAGATTCCCGAAGACGATGCCAGGCGCACAACAGAGCGCGTGCAGGCTTTGACCGATGAGTTTGTGGCAAAAATTGATGACGTGCTAACAGGAAAAGAAGTAGAAATTATGGAAGTTTGACGCGGAACAGTATTGGCTAAATTGAAAAGGTCATCTCCATTGGGAGGTGGCCTTTTCAATTTTTGAATCTGCATGGCCCTTTTTAGTATCTAATCGCATAGATCTCGACAAATCCGCCGTAGTGCCAGACGTAATACGCCGTGCGATAGTGCGATTTGGATCTGCCTATTCGAGCGGCGCGTTCGACGGCTTCGGGAGGGTTGACGATTAAGAGGTTGCTGTCGAGACGAAAGCGAAAGCCCAGGTGCGTGACAAAGGGCGCGAAGATCACACTGCCTGTTCGCACATCAACGACGGCGAGTTGCTGGCATTCTTCGCCGCAAAACCACCGCACAATGGTTTGGTCGCCCGCAAAATTGGGACCGATTTTAGCCCCTTGTATTAAGCGGTCTTTGAATCGAATCGCACGCGGATGGCTTAGGAGATTGACAGGACGCGGTTTGTCTTTATAAATTCGGTACTTGGGAATCGTGTACTGTTCAAATTCGGGTCTTTCAGTCGCGCGGTCGGGGGCTTCGGGTAACCTAGGTTCGGGCATACAGGCAAACAACATCAAAAAGAGAACGGGATGGATCGACTTGTATTTTGGCATTCTCATGCGTCATTTCTCGGCGATGATAGAAGTGCTGATGCTATTAACTACGCACCAAATGGCTTTTTCGTCAAGTCGCGCTACCATTTACCCAACTTGACAACCCCTGATCGGATTGTCGAGTTGGGTATGCAAAAACCCAATTGAAAACAGGTTCAATTTTATGAGGAGATCCATGAAAGACAAATTAAATGCGGTTGTTCAAGCGCACAATTTTTCGGGTGTGGTTCTCGTAGTGCGATCGGGAGACCGATTATTGGCGCAAGGATATGGGATGGCTGACCTGGAAAACAATGTGCCAAATGCCCTACATACCAAATTTCGCATTGGCTCCATAACCAAGACATTTACCGCAATGGCGGTGATGATATTGGCCGAGCAGAGCAAACTCCAAATAGACAATTTGCTCTCTGAGTATTTACAGGACATTCCCGATTACTGGACCGAGATCGCATTACACCATCTGCTGAGCAATACAGCGGGGATTATACACGTTTGGGAACTGCCCGGTTTTTCTGATACCATGTCGCTGAAAGCAACCTCTGCTGAGACAATTCAAAAAGTTGTGGATCGGCCCCTCGTGGCGTCGCCAGGTACAAAATACCACTATAGCGGAACGGGATTTTTTGTATTGTCGCGAGTGATCGAAAAAGTGTCGGGTCAATCATATCGAACTTTTTTGAAAAAACGCATATTTGACCCTCTAAAGATGGTCGATACGGGATGCGATCATCCCGATCCAATTTTGCCACATCGCGCACGCGGATATGCCCCTGCAGGGAATGGCGTGATCAATTCGCCGATGATCTATATGCCGATTCTGACCGGTGGGGGAAACTTGTATTCCACAGCAGAAGATCTGGCGAAGTGGGATGCCGCGCTCAGCGATGGCAAACTGATTTCACAGGCATCTTACGATCAGATGTTTACGCCGGTGTTGAACAATTACGCCTACGGCTGGCGCGTGGAGGACAATGGATCTGTTATGCACGGCGGTGCCGTATCGGGATTCAATACGGTTTTGTTGCGATTTTTAGATGACGAGGTCTGTATTATTGTCTTGAGCAATGTGGACCCCGCCCCTGTAAAATCCATTGCGCAACAACTCGCGGCGGTTGTGTTTGCCTGAGCAACACCGCTGAGTATCGCGCGTTGCTTGACTCCCCACTATCCATTGGGTACATTTGCATGCCATTTATGTCACGATCCAAAGGAGCTTGTTATGAGCAGTACATTTGGTCGCGCGTTTCGCATCACCACATGGGGGGAGTCACACGGTGGCGGCGTTGGCGTTGTTCTGGATGGATGTCCGCCCGGTCTGGAGATCAGTGAAGAAGATATTCAAATTGAACTTGACCGCCGCAAACCAGGGCAGAGCAAAATTACCACGCAGCGCAAAGAAGAAGACCAGATAGAAATCCACTCGGGTCTTTTTGAGGGTCAAACCCTTGGCACGCCCATCTCGATGATGGTGTGGAACCAGGATGCGCGTTCCAAAGACTACGAAGAAATACGCACCAAATACCGCCCCTCGCACGCCGATTATACATACGAGAAAAAATACGGCATTCGCAACTGGAAAGGGGGGAGCAGAGCTAGTGCGCGCGAGACAATCGGCCGCGTTGCCGCAGGTGCTGTTGCGCGCAAATTGCTCAAACGCGATTGCAATATCGACATTATCGCTTATGTTCGTCAGGTTCACACCCTAATTGCCAATGTCGATCCCGTCATGGTTACCCGCGAGCAGGTCGAGTCGAATATCGCCCGCGTGCCCGAATCCGAAATTGCCGAGCAAATCATTCGGCGCATCGATGCCGCCCGCAAAGATGGCGACTCTCTCGGTGGCGTGGTTGAGGCCGTTGCCCATCGCGTTCCACCCGGCTGGGGAGAACCCATCTTTGATAAACTCGAAGCCGATCTCGCCAAATCCATGCTCTCATTGCCGGCCTGCAAAGGTTTTGAATCCGGCTCCGGTTTTGGCGGTATTGCGATGACCGGTTCTGCACACAACGATCCCTTTTACAACGATGACAGCGGCATTCACACCCGCACAAATTATTCCGGCGGGATTCAGGGCGGTATCTCTAACGGCGAACCCATCGTCATTCGCGCAGCTTTCAAGCCCACTGCTACGATTTTGGCCGAGCAAGAAACCGTCGATATCCACGGCAATTCCACCACTCTCAAAGGGCGTGGTCGCCACGACCCTTGCGTCCTGCCCCGTGCAGTCCCCATTGTCGAAGCGATGATGGCACTCGTACTGGCAGACCACTATTTGCGCCAGCGCGGACAAAAAGGGTGAAAAATGGCTGGTGGTGATTTGACAGATAGCATTGAAATTCTCACAAGAATACAAAGTCAGGCAAGTGTGCAAAACCTGCGTTTGACATTACATGCACAGCAGGAAATGATAGACGAGAATATTAAAATTGCCGATATTTATCACACCATTCAAACGGGGCGAATTTTAGAAAATTACCCAGAGCATCAAAGAGGCGCATGTTGCCTCTTGAATGGGGAAGACGAACGAGGTCGAGATATCCATATCGTTTGTACAACGTCGCGGGATATCTTGATTATCATAACCGCGTACCTTCCGTTGCCCCCCAAATGGATCACACCGACACAACGAGGTTAATCAATATGAAATGCAGCCTGGAAGGATGTCCTGGAGACTATAAAAAAAAAGAAATTCTTCACACAGTGCGCTATCAGGGGCAAGTTGTCGTCATTGACAATATTCCTGCCGAAGTTTGCACCATCTGCGGCGATGTGCTTCTTAAGCCTGAGACAGTTCAATATATTGAAGAACTTCTCGAGACAAGTTCACAACCTGCCGAAATGGTACCGCTTTATGAATACAAATAAAATACCAAAATGATCAATGCCCAAATTTTCACCTGTATTAAAAATGCCAAATCCCACACCTACCGCTTTCCGTGGCGCAATTTTACGCATCTCTTAAAAGATCGCGCAGAGCATCAGCCGGATAAACCCGCGTTGATCTTTTGCGATTGCGATACGGGCGCACGCACGGTCATTACCTATTCTGAATTTGAACGCCGGACCGCCGCACTTGCGGGTCTGATACACCGCGAATTTGGCATCCAACGCGGCGACTGTGTCGGCCTTGCCCTGCCCAATTGTGCAGAAATTCCTCTGCTCACCTTTGCCCTCTTTCGTCTCGGCGCAACTTCTGTTCCTCTTGACATAGCCAAAGATGTTGCCGAGCGCAAGCGCTACAAAATTGAAAATGCCGGGGCCAAGTTGCTCGTTGTTTTGCCCGAACATGCAGAAATTCAACGCCGCGCATTACCCGATGTCCAGATTGCGACAACAGAGCAGTTGCTCGCAGCCGATGGATATGACGCAGCGGATATCGAGCCTGAGTGGTCTGGTGATCCAGAAGGCGAACAACACACCAACATCGGGCTGTACACATCGGGTACAACAGGCCATCCCAAAGGCACATGCATTACCCGACAAAGCCTCACGTCCAATGCGGATGGCATCATTCGCTGGCTCGGATTTGATGCGCGTGAACGGCTCAATCTGGTCTTGCCATTGCATCACATCAATTCCACCACGTTCTCGATTACCAGCTTTATGGTGGGGGGGAGCCTCATTCTCAACTCGCGCTATAGCGTTTCGGCGTTCTGGCGTGTCATATCGCGGGAACGGGCAACGTCTGCCAGTATTGTACCGACGATTATGGCCGACTTGCTCGCTCGCGCCGACGATTTTGAACGCGAAGGGCATGACATATCTTCACTGAAAAAAATTATGATCGGCTCGGCTCCCGTGCCACCCAATATCGCCTGTCAATTTGTCGATCGCTTTGGCGTCCGCCTCGTTCAGGGATATGGCTCAACCGAAGTCAGTTTGCGCGTTACTGGCGTGCCACCCGATTTACCCGATGACCAGTACCGCGATGTACTCGAACAAAATGCCATTGGTGTTGAGCTTACCAATAACAACATAAGCATTGATGGTGGGAGAAACGAAGGCGATATCGGTGAAATCCTCGTGCGCGGTCCCGTGGTTGCCAATGGCTACCTCAATCAGCCCAAAGCCACTGACGAAGTTTTTTGCAATGGCTGGTTCCACAGTGGCGACATGGGGTATTATCGCGATATCTATAACCATCGTTTCTATTTTATACACGGTCGGAAAAAAGAAATCATCATCAAAGGCGGTGTCAACATCTCACCCATCGCTGTGGAAAACGCCCTGCTCGATGCCTGTCCAGAGCTTGACGCTGTTTATGTGGTTGGTCTTCACCATGACCGATGGGGGGAAGACATTTGTGCGGCAGCTATTTTTAAATCTGGGATTAACCAGCCCGAAGCTGTCTCAGATATTCTCAGACGCGGACAAAGCGGTCAAATCCCAGGCCTGAGCACCTATGAAGCCCCTTCACGCATTATCCCGATTACGCATGAAGACCGCCCATTGACCTCTACGGGTAAGGTTCAGCGCAGTGCCCTGCGCGAGAGCATCCAGAATCAAATTGACAGCATTTGAACTATCTGTCTGCGATTGACACAATTCGTTTGGTATATTATATACCTGATAGAATGCGCGTGTGTTGCACGCGCAATTGATCGCTCGGTGTGGTGGTGGGGGACTGACTACTGACCACTTTTCGGTGATTGTCTGTGCGTATTCTTCTCCTTCTATTTCGTCTCTTGCGCGTACGCGGTGTTTTGTCAATTATCTCTCGACTCCCAAAATACTTGCGCCTTGCCTGGCGACTGTTATGGGATTCCCGCGTACCTTCATTGCCCAAAGTGTTTGTCATTTTAACCGTTTTATACGGCCTTTCTCCCTTTGATATTATCCCAGAAATGATTCTCCCACATATCGGATTTGGAGATGACATCGTGCTCCTTATCCTGTCTATTCGCAATTTGATCGCGGCCAGTCCGCAGAATATTGTTCAGGAACACGCCCGCAAAATTGCAAAGAAATCGTGATTTATGTCCCGTATGGATTTCAAAATTTCACCACAAATCGCTGACGATCTCCTGATATGGTATCGCGAACACAAACGCGATTTGCCATGGCGACGGACAGATGACCCCTATCGCATCCTGCTATCTGAGTTTATGCTCCAGCAAACGCAGGTCGATACTGTCATTCCCTATTACCACCGCTTTCTCGATCGCTTTCCCACGGTTCACGACCTCGCCGATGCCTCACAGGATGATGTCCTCAAAGCCTGGGAAGGATTGGGCTATTACGCTCGCGCTCGCAATTTGCACAAAGCCGCGCATTCTATTGCCACAGACTTTGGCGGCACAGTGCCCGATACGTACGACGAACTCAAATCCCTGCCTGGCTTTGGGCCTTATACCACAGCCGCAGTTTTGAGCATTGCTTATGATCGCGACTATGCCGTGCTCGATGGCAATGTCATTCGCGTTGTCACGCGGCTCTTTGACATCGGCGACGACGTCACACAAACCCGCGTCAAAAACCAGTTGTGGAACCTCGCCCAGGCCCTGTTGCCCAAAGGTGAAGCCAGCACTTACAATCAGGCGATTATGGAACTCGGCGCGATGGTATGCACCACTAAAAACCCCGCATGCGATCAGTGTCCCGTAAAAAAATGCTGTGCGGCTTACAAAACCGGCGATCCACAGTGCTTGCCCGTCAAAGCGAAAAAGAAACCTCGTCCCCATCACACGCTGTGCGCGGGCATTGTGTGGCACAATGACAAAGTACTCATTACCCAACGCCCGCAAAATGGCTTGCTCGGCGGGCTTTGGGAATTTCCCGCAGGAACACAACAAGGCGGGGAATCTCTGCAAGACACCTGCAGGCGCGGAATAAGAGAAACCGCGGGTATCGACGTCAAAATCAATGATCGCTATCGCACGGTCAAGCACGCTTTTACGCATTTCAGCATCACTCTGCATACTTTCCTGTGTCACTATGTCAAGGGCAAAGCGCGCCCACTGACGTGCGATAATCTCGCATGGGTTGTGCGTGCCGATTTCAACGCTTATGCTTTCTCACGCACCAGTCGCAAACTCATTGACTATTTTCAACAAGATGTCCAACCCGACCTCTTTTCCCAATCTCATCCCGACCCGGATGAAGACGGAATTTGAACACTATTTTAGGGAGGTTTCATGAAACTCGAAAACAAAATTGCGCTTATCACGGGCGCGGGATCGGGCATTGGCAAAGCCATTGCACTCGAAATGGGTAGTGCAGGTGCGCATATCGCAGTTAACGATATCACTGCCAAAGCAGCCGAAACCACGGCGCACCAGATTGAAGACCTCGGCCGCGAGGCCCTTGTCATTCCCGCAGATGTGGCCGACTCGGGTCAGGTCGAGAATATGGTTCAGCAGGCGCTCAATCGCTTTGGGCGCATTGATATTTTGGTCAATAATGCCGGTGTGTACATTCCTCAAGACGGTGGCGTTACAGCCATTACAGATGAAGTGTGGCAGCGCATTCTCGATGTCAATCTCAATGGTCCTTTCTATTGCTCTCGCGCCGTTGTCAAAGACATGATGGCGCGCAAACAAGGCGGGAAAATTATCAATATTTCGTCTGTACAGGCCGAAGTGGCGCATTTTGATGCTTCTGCTTATCAGCCTTCCAAAGCCGCTGTGGTCATGCTCACGCGAACCCTTGCTGTGGAACTCGCCCCTTACAAGATCAATGTTAATGCCATTGGTCCGGGGGCTATCGCATCTGAAGGTATGGGCGCATCATTAGGCCCTGAAATTATCGAAGCCTACCGCAAACGCATCCCCTGGGGTGCTCGCGGATACACCCGCGATATTGGAACTGTTGCCGCCTTTCTCGCTTCGGAAGACGCGCGCTATATCACAGGCCAAATCATCTACGTTGATGGTGGTTATTTGTCTGATAGCACACCGACGGAGCTAAAATCGCAAGATCATCCCGTTCCGCCAGATGACCCGGATCCAAAATAATATGATTTCCAAAAATCTCACCAATAGAACGGCCATCATCACCGGTGCCGCGCAGGGTATTGGAAAAGCCATTGCCATACGCCTTGCTCAGGCCGGTGCAACTGTGGCGATTGCCGATCTCAATCTGGACAGAGCACGCGAAACGGCTCGGGAAATCGGGGCAGATGCATTGGCCCTGTCGCTCGATGTTGCAAATGCCGAAAGTGTGCAACATACCATTGATGAATGTCTCAATATATGGGAACGTATCGACATCCTCGTCAACAACGCGGGCATTGTGGGGCGCGATGTGCCCGTCAAAGATCTCACAGAAGGGGACTGGGATCGGGTTCTCGATATCAATCTCAAGGGGACTTTTCTGTGTTCGCGCGCTGTACTCGCGCCTATGCTCAAAGAAAAAAAAGGCGCCATTGTCTCGGTTGCCTCTATATCCGGAAAAGAAGGCAATCCCAGCATGGCACCCTATTCGGTCTCTAAAGCGGGTATTATATGTTTTACCAAAGTCCTGGCCAAGGAGCATCTTGAGGACAATATCCGCGTCAACTGCGTCTCGCCAGCTTTGATCGAAACCCCACTTTTGGCAGATGTGGAGCCAGAGCAACTCGATTACATGACGTCCAAAATCCCTCTCGGTCGTCTCGGCCAACCCGAAGAAGTCGCTGCTGTTGTTCACTTTCTCGCATCTGACGATGCCTCTTTTGTGACTGGGCAGTGTTACGATGTCAGCGGTGGCAGAGCAACGTATTGATAGGAGTTACCCGAGTGGTCGCGCACTGAACACATCTCTCAAATAGAGAATGCCCCACCCAATAGCCGTCACGGCTATCGCTACGCCCACGGCAATCAGACACAGCAACCATCCCGGAGGTCGGGTATCTGGATCGTGATAGGGGTTTCGTCGGGGGTCGTCCCAGCGCATGTCGTGTCCTGAGTGGTGTATAATTGCGACGAGCAGCCAGTGTTATTGGAAGATATAAAATTCTGTAATGACGGGATCGATGCCACGCACATAGAGCAACGAGATTATTGCGAAAATAATAAAGAGAGCGACGCAGAGGAGAACAACCCCATTTTTCTGATACCATTTGGGTCGGGGGGGGATATTGGAATCGCTCATGGGATGGACGCGCGGAAAAGGTCGAGAATGGAGGGCAAGATGGCACACAGGGCTTGTCCCCGGTGGCTGAGGCGATTTTTTTCTTCAGAAGATAGTTCGGCGGAAGTGCAGTTGTGGGTGGGAATAAAAAAGAGCGGATCATAACCAAAGCCATTCGCGCCTCGAGGTGTTGTGAGGATGCGGCCCTCCCAGAGAGCTTCGGCGGTCTGTACGCGGCCATCGAGGGTGGCGAGAGCCATCGCGCAGCAGAAGTGCGCGGTGCGATGGCTTGCGGGAATACCACGCAGGTTTTCGACGAGTTTGGCATTATTTGCCTTATCCGTGGCATCTTCCCCGGCGTAACGCGCAGAATATACGCCGGGCGCGCCGTTTAAGGCGTCAACCACAAGGCCAGAGTCATCGGCCAAAGCAGGCAAGCCCGTGTATTTGGCAATTTCACGGGCTTTTTTTTTGGCATTGGCTTCAAAGGTGGCGCCGTCTTCAATCACTTCGGGCGCGTTGGGAAACGCATCGAGCGATAGTACCTGAATATTAGAGCCGAGCATGTCCTGGATTTCTCTGCGCTTGCCCTGGTTGCGGGTGGCGAGTATGAGGTTAGGCATAGGTTTGACCACTATTGTCCCAAAACATCTTGTTGGAGTTGCGCGATTTCGGAGATGCCCTTTTGGGCAAGGGTGATCAGGTGTTGCATCTGGTCGAAAGTGAAGGGATTTCCTTCGGCTGTGCCCTGTACCTCGACAAAGTTGCCCTGACCGGTCATGACGATATTCATATCCACTTCGGCAGTTGCATCTTCGGCATAACACAAATCGAGCATGGGCGTATTGCCAATGATGCCCACACTGACGGCGCCGACGGAATCGCCGAGAGGGTTTTCTGTAATACTGCCCTTATTTTTCAGCTTGTTAATTGCATCGACCACTGCAACATAAGCCCCTGAAATCGAGGCTGTGCGGGTACCGCCGTCGGCCTGTAACACATCGCAGTCGATCCAGAGGGTGCGTGCGCCGAGTTTTTTGAGGTCGATCACGGCGCGCAGTGCGCGGCCAATAAGGCGCTGAATTTCCTGGGTTCGGCCTCTGGTGCCGCGCGTTTCGCGCTCGCTGCGCGTATGGGTTGAACGGGGCAACATGGCGTATTCCGATGTGATCCAGCCCGAGTTTTTGCCAACGAGAAAATGGGGTACGCGGTTTTCAACGCTCGCTGTACATATAACGTGTGTGTCGCCCATTTTGATCAGTGCCGATCCTTCGGCGTGTTTCATAAATCCGCGTTCAATACTCACAGGACGCAACTGATCGGGGCGGCGTCCATCCATGCGCTGATTCATATATACTCCTTATTATTACCGGGAATCGAACCATTTTTCTTCGGGGTTGTCCAATTCGCGGAAGTCGTGCCCCGTGACATGAATAATTTTACACATTTCGAGAAAACGAGAATAGATGCGACCCTGCGCGAGGTCTTTTAATTCGTCGGCTTTCTGGTTTGTGGTCACAAATGTCAGGCGTTGATTGGCATAGCGGGCGTCAATGAGGTTGTAGAGGATTTCCAATTCCCATTCGGTATTGCGCTGCACGCCAAAGTCGTCGATGACGAGATAGGGCACAGTGCTCAATACTTCAAGCATGGGCAGGGCCTGTCCATGCGTTTCACTGCTTTCTTCAAATGTGTGTCTGATTTCCTGAAAGCTCTTTGAGAGCGAAATGAATTTGCCGGGTTTTACAAACCGAAAAATGAGTTCGTTGAGCAAGATATAAGCGAAATAGGTTTTTCCACGGCCTGGCGCGCCCCACAAATAGAAGCCTTCAATCGATTTTTCTGTTTTAGTGAGAATTTTATCGTACAATGCCTCAAAATGTTGTTTGAGTAATTTCGCTCCTGGGATGGGCTGCCCATTCTCATATTGCTCCTTAAAGTCCCGTAAAAACTTAAAGCGAAATCGATCGGGAATGCCCGATTTTCGGATGTATTTGTCAATGCGGATTATCTTCATCCGAAAGGAATGACACGGGCACCAGGTGGGTTCGCTACTCTTTGCATTTAGGATCATAAAAGGCGACTTGCCGCCGCATCGACAGTGTGCGAGGACTTTTGGCGAGAGTTTGATTTCGCCGTGAAGCCCCGCTTTGACATGAGGGTCGTAGTCGTAGCCGAGATCATTGGGGGAGAGGTCAATGACTGTTGTTTGTCGAGATGTGATGATTTACCTCCCGCTTTGGATGCGTGCCTTCAGCGCTTGTTCAATTTCGCGTTGGGCATCTCGGCGAGCAATATCGCGCCGCTTATCAAATTGTTTTTTTCCGCGTGCCACGCCGAGTTCAACTTTGGCTTTGCCGCGTTTGAAATAGAGTTTGAGGGGAATTAATGTGTGGCCTCTCTCGTTGACATATCCCCTCAATCGATTGATTTCATGGCGGTGGAGCAGTAACTTGCGTTTGCGCTCGGTGTCGTGGTTAAACTGGTTGCCCTGTGCATATTCGCTGATATGCGTGTTGTGCAAATAAGCTTCCCCGTTTTCAATGCGCGCGTAGCCATCTTTCAAATTGGCCCGGCCTTCGCGCAGGGCTTTGACCTCTGTGCCTCGCAATTGCAGGCCGGCTTCATAAGTGCTGAGGATGTGGTAGTCGCGCCGTGCTTTTCGGTTTTGCGCGATGATTTTGATGCTGTCTGGCATGGGAACCTCTACTATTGCGCCGCTCATATATCAGACTCAAGGATGTGCATGAGATCTTCGAGTTCTTTTGCGCGGTTTGGATCGTCCAGATTCAGATATGTATATCTGAGGTTGTTCATCATGCGAAAGAGCGTGAAGCAGTTACTGGCTTCAGAAAAAAGGTCTTCCGAGATTTTTTCACCAATAAGGTCGGCGCATTCATTTGCCGTGAGGATCTGCCCACGGTTGTGCGGGTCAATGTAAATATGTTGATCGTTGTGGATGTATTTGACAATGTAGTGCTTGGGTAAAGCAACGCCTGAGATGGGCAATTCCAGACGTTGTGCGAGAATGAGATAGACTGCTGAGAGCGTGATCGGCCAGCCGCGCTTGCGATCCAGCACGCGGTTGAAATACGTGTCGTCGGGATCATGGCGGTTAGATGCGTGATATCCTTGCTCGTCAAAGAGATAATGGTTGAGCGTGCGAATGATGCGAATGGGATGATCGTCGGGGGCAATCCTGGGCGCCAACTCAAAGGCCATGTATCCCAGGCGTGTTTTGTAAGTACTTTCATTGAGGTCGGGATATCCGAATCGCGCCAGTGTAAAGACGCCTTCTTCAAGAGCAATATCGCCGTGTTGGTCGCGTTTGAGATTGCGAAACCGCCTCTCGATAGACGGTTCTCTAAATCGCCTGAGCACGCGGCTGACTTCTCGGTGTGCGCGTGAGCCATCGACACAGGCACTTTGGATTTCGCGTGTGGCTTTTTCACCCAAATCATACAGTTTTTGGCGCAAACGATCTGCAATGTCCGGGGGGGAGTCCGATAGCAGCGATACAATGGCGCGGATTTGTTCGGGGTCGAGCTTCATACAGGTGTACCGCGTTTTTTTAGCATGATCATAAGCAGAGCAATATCTGAGGGCGAAATGCCGGGAATGCGAGATGCCTGCCCCAGTGATCGGGGTCTGATGCGCGTGAATTTTTCAATGGCTTCATTTCGCATAGCCGCAATGGCAGCATAGTCAAAGTTTTCGGGAATGTATTTTTTTTCCAGATTGTGAAAGCGCTGCACCTGTTCTTCCTGTCGGTCGAGATACCCTTCGTATTTGAGTTCAATTTCGACCGATTCACATACATGCTCGGGCAGGATTTCAGCAGCAGGTGACAATTGTGTGACAATGTTGTAAGACAATTCTGGTCGCCGTAAAAGTTCGGCGAGCGTCACCGCGCGTTTCAGCGGAGAAGAATGCGATGCTTTGAGTGCTGTTTGAACATTATCGGTTGGGGTAAGGCGTGTCGATCGCAGCCGCTCGACTTCTTCATCGATTAGTCGTTTGCGTTTGCAAAAGCGGTTGTGCGCTTTGTCGGAAAGCAGACCAATTTTTCGTCCGAGTTCGCACAGGCGCAAATCCGCGTTATCCTGCCGTAAGAGCAGGCGATATTCGGCCAGTGAGGTAAACATGCGATAGGGTTCTTCAGTGCCTTTGGTGACGAGGTCGTCAATTAGTACGCCGATATAAGCCTGCGAACGATCCAGGATCAGGGGATCTTCGCCCCGGGCTGTTAAGGCGGCGTTGATACCCGCCATAAGCCCCTGCCCGGCGGCTTCTTCGTATCCGGTTGTGCCGTTGATTTGTCCCGCGAAAAACAGACCGGCGATGGGCTTGGTTTCCAGGGTAGGATGGATTTGCGTTGGGGGCACATAATCGTACTCGACGGCATAGGCCGGACGCATGATCTCGGCCCGTTCGAGACCGGGAATGCTGCGTACAACCTCGACCTGCACATCTTCGGGCAGGCTCATCGACAGGCCATTGAGATAGACTTCAAGGGTGTGATACCCTTCGGGCTCAAGAAAAATTTGGTGTCCTTCCTTGTCGGGAAAGCGCACTATTTTGTCCTCTACTGAGGGACAATACCGAGGTCCCACACCCTGGATGCGTCCGCTGTACATGGCCGAGCGATCCAGATTGTTGCGAATAATATCGTGCGTTTTTTTTAAGGTGGTTGTGAGATGACAACTGAGTTGCTCTTGCTCAATGCAGTCGGTGTGGTAAGAAAAGGGCCGGGGGTCGGCATCGCCGGGTTGCTCCTCACATGCGCCAAAGTCGATGCTGCGCGCATTGACGCGCGGTGGGGTGCCGGTTTTGAGCCGCCCGAGTTCAAAACCGAGTTGCGAGAGGCCATCGGACGCTTTGTCGGCAGCCTGCTCACCTGCGCGACCCGCGCTGTAGGAAAAATCGCCCACATGAATGAGGCCCTTGAGGAAGGTGCCTGTGGTCAGGATTACAGTTTTGGCGGGAAAAACCGTTTTGGCTTTGGTGACCACGCCCTCGATGCGTCTGTTTTTGACCACGAGGTCTTCGAGCAAGCCCTGTTTGACATCGAGGTGCGGCTGGTTTTCGACCACTTCTTTTATTCGAAACTGATATGCTTTTTTGTCGGCCTGTGCCCGGGGAGCCTGTACGGCGGGTCCTCTGCGCCGATTGAGCATACGAAATTGCAGGCCCGTGGCGTCAATATTGCGCGCCATTTCACCGCCCAGAGCGTCAATTTCGCGCACCATGTGGCCTTTTGCAATGCCGCCAATAGCCGGGTTGCACGACATCTGCGCGATGGTGTCGAGGTTCATGGTTAGCAGCAGTGTTTCACATCCGATGCGTGCAGAGGCCAGCGCAGCTTCTGCACCTGCATGCCCGCCGCCAACAACAATGACGTCGTATTTTTTATTGTATGTCCACATATTCGCCTTTACTGCTGTGTGCTAAAAACTGGGCGGTTTTCGATTCGCTTTGAATTGTTTCGACTTCAAATCCCAAATCGGCAATCATCTGGTGTGTATCTTCCACATCCAGGCCGCCTGTGGTCAAATACCCTTCCATGAAGAGCGAGTTGGCCGGGTAAAGTGCCAGAGGTTGGAGGGATCGGAGATTTTTTTCTCGACCACCTGCTACGCGAATTTCGGTTGATGGGTTGATAAAGCGGAATAGACATAATGCGCGCAGACAATCGTGTGGGGTCAAGGAATTTCGATTTGACAGGGGCGTGCCTGAAATGGGATGCAAAAAATTGACGGGAATGGAGTTGACGCCGAGGTCGCGCAAAGATACGGCCATATCAATTATGTCGTTGTGGGTTTCTCCCATGCCGATAATGCCGCCGCTGCACGTATCCAGGCCCGCTTTTTGGACGTTGTAAAGGGTCTCTAAACGGTCTTCATAGGTATGTGTGGATACAATATGCGGGGTATGCGCTTTGCTGGTGTTGAGGTTGTGATTCACGCGATCGACACCAGCTTCTTTTAAGCGCTGTGCTTTTTCGCCCGTCAGCAAGCCCAAACAACAACAGATGTCGATATCTACTTCTCGTTTGATCTGGCGGACCACACCTGTAATGGCATCAATTTCATTGTCGGTGGGTGCGCGCCCGCTGGTAACAATGCAGTAGCGATACGCACCGTTTTCTTTGGCTTTGCGGGCTGCATCTATCATTTCACGGGCCGGTCGCAGGGGATATTTGTCAATAGGTGCGTTTGAGACAGCCGATTGCGAGCAATAGGCACAGTCTTCGGGACACAAGCCACTTTTGGCATTCATCAGCACATGGATGTGTACTTTGCGGCCAAAATAACGATGGCGCACCTGGTATGCCGCGTGCAAAAGCGATAGAATATCGCGGTCAGGCGTTTGAAGAACAGCGTGCATTTCGGCGGTTGACAAGCCGGCACCAGAGAGGATTTTTTTTGCATAAGAGTTGTACATATTATGTCCTGAATATTTATTTTTGGTTATCGATAAAATACCAGGCCGAGGGCTTTTGTCGCCACAATGGCCAAGGCGGGATGTAGATTGAGAAAGTTGATGGCGACAAAAGCAGCGACCGCAATGAGGGCAGTATGCCAGGAGGTAACAGATATGGGACACATTTCCCAAACCACGACAATTAAAAGCCCGACGACTGCTGGACGCACGGCTTTGAGCATGGCCTGTACGAACGGAGTATCCTTCTATTTCATAAAAAACAGACCGAGGACTATCATCATGATAAGCGTAACAGCTTGTTAAACATCAATGTTATGAATGGGGCCGCTTCTTATAGCGAATTTGAAATATATCCATTTAGCGATTATGAGACAAGGTAAATCACATCGGGGATTTTTGAAAGTAATGGCTGATTTTGCAGTGGCTTTTTTTATTAGATCTTTTACATTTGAGCACGGTTTTGTTGCGCGTTGATCTATTCTTGTGTAATTGCGCGAGAAGATGGCGCGATAGAAATGGGATAAGGTCTGGTTTAATCTCTATTTATCGTTGACAATCCCGGGCCTTTTTCCTATTATGCTCGCTCTTTTTTAGTAGCGATTGGTTCCCATGTCGGCATTAAAAAAACTCGAAAAAATCTGTAATGAAAATCCGACATCCATTTTGTTTGCACGCCTGGCAGATGGGTTGTTGCGGCAAGGAGAGGTCGCACGCGCAATTGAGGTTTGTCGCCGGGGATTGCGCTATAGACCGTCATATTCGGCAGGGCATGTGGTGATGGGTAAGTGCTATCATGCGGCCGGTCATTATGAAGAAGCGCATTTAGAATTTCAAAAGGTATTGCAATTAGATGCCGGTCATCTCGTCGCACGCTGGTATATGGGCAAAATCGCTTTGCAATTGGGTCGTGACGACCTCGCGCTCAAATATTTTGAACAGGCTCAGGCACGTGATCCATTTAGTCCCGAACTTATAGAGCAGATTCGCAAACTCAAGGGCGAGGAGGAGCAAGATAATAGCTCTGAGTCCACAGATACTAATGCTGATTCTGGCGGTCATGAAGTCGTAGCTGATAGCGAGGCATTTGCTCAGGCTCTCTTAGAGGAAGATGTCGAAGACGATTTAGATGCGCTGGTTATGTCGCTCAAACGCGAGTCAAAACCCGGGGGGAAAGCCCCTATTATTGCAACGACAACGCTGGCTGAGCTTTACGTGAGCCAGGGCCTTATTCAGAAAGCCATCGCAGTCTTTGAACAGGTGATTGCACGCGAACCAGCCAATGAGCATCTTATTGCCCGTCTGGAGGCGTTGCGAAATCTGCCCGAGTAATGTGGTGGCGATGTATCTTTTAAATTATGCCAGGACAAAAGAGGAACTTCTCAATTTTGTCCAAGTGGCTTATAATAGACTGCGACTAGGGGGGCGATTTATCGGATTCAATGACAATGTGCAACATGTTCCCAGGGGGACTGTCTCCTTCGCCCAATACGGATTTGACAAAGTGTGTACCCCTTCTCCTCAAGAGGGCGATGTTATTTTGTGTCAAATGATCAATGAAGATGGCACGCAGTTTGAGTTTAAGAATTATTTTCTCAAACCAGAAACATATCAGTGGGCCTTTCAGAAAGCTGGTTTTTTCGATTTTCAATGGGTCGGCCCGTTTATACACCCATCTCAGCAGCACAACCCATTTTGGGATGCTTTTATGTCTCATCCCCCACTTATTGGATTTAGCGCGTCAAAGCAAGGATAATTTTATGGTTTCTACTTCTGACTTTCGCAATGGTATGGTTATTCGCCTTGATGGGCAGCTTTTTTTTATGACCGAATTTGAGCATTTTAAGCCTGGCAAAGGTGCTGCGATCGTGCGCACCAAGCTCAAGGGCGTGAAGTCGGGCGCTGTGATTGACCGCACATTTCGGTCGGGCGACAAAGTAGATGATGTCCGCCTGGAAAAACGAAAGAGCCAATACTTATATAAGCAGGATGCGTTTTACATTTTTATGGATACCCGAACATACGAACAATACGAAGTGTCTATAGAGATAGTAGGCGATGCACAAAAGTTGTTGCAGGAAAATAAGATTGTCGATGTACTGATTGCCGAGGAAAATGCCCTGGGTGTGGAACTGCCCATTTTTGTAGAATTGAAAGTCGATCAAACCGATCCCGGCTTGCGCGGCGATACAGCCACTGGCGGCACAAAGCCTGCGCACGTAGAAACCGGGGCGACAGTACAGGTTCCGTTATTTGTCGAGATTGGCGATGTGTTGAAAATTGATACGCGCACCCAATCTTATGTCGAGCGAGTTTAGGAGATCATTGTGAAAATTTCCAAACAGGTAATTGCAAGTGCGAAAGAACTCATCGATCTGATTGGTGCCGATGATGTGCAGGAAGTTGAAATTGAACGCAAGCTCTTTGGACGCGGGCGTATTCGCATTGTACGCGCCAGCCAGCAAGCCCCCATTGTGCAAATGCTGGCCGCACCACCCGCGTCAGCATCTGCACCTGTTGATGGGTCTGAGGAAGATGTTGTAAGTGAAGACGATGGTCGCTATCACACTTTGCGTTCGCCCATGGTGGGTATGTTTTATCAATCGCCAAATCCCGACGCACCGCCTTATGCAACAGAAGGCGATGCGGTGACGAGGGGACAGACCCTGTGTATTATTGAAGCCATGAAAATTATGAATGAAATCGAGTGTGATGTGAATGGTCAGGTGGTGCGGGTGCTGGTTGAAAATGCAGCGCCCGTCGAATACAATACCCCTTTATTTTTAATTGATCCACAAAAGTAGCCGTGAACTGCTGATGATGCGTCGCAGTTGTACCCCTTTCGGGGATGCCCGTTCGCTGATTGCCGCTTGTCCTCCCCCTGCGAATGCGCTGGCCCTCTTAACCTTCCCGTTTCCGAGATCATACCCTTGTTCGAGAAAGTTCTCATTGCCGACCGCGGCGAGATTGCGCTGCGTATTATCCGAGCCTGTAAAGAGTTAGGCCTTAAAACAGTTGCCGTTTATTCTGAAGCGGACAGCAATTCACTGCACGTTGGTATGGCCGATGAAGATGTTTGTATTGGCCCCCCCGCTAGCGAGCAAAGTTACCGAAATATCCCGCGCATTTTAAGTGCTGCCGAAGTGACCAATGCCGATGCGATTCATCCGGGCTATGGCCCGCTGGCCGAGAATGCCGAGTTTGCCGAAATTTGCGGCACCTGCGGCATTGTTTTTATTGGTCCTTCTGCCGAAGCGATACGCAAAATGGGCGATAAAGCCATCGCACGAGAGACTATGCAAGGAGCCGGTGTGCCCGTTGCGCCAGGTACAGGGGTTTTGGAGAGCTATGAGGAGGCCCAACAGGCTGCGCGTGGCATTGGATATCCCGTGCGTCTCAAGGCCGTGGCAGGTGGGGGCGGGCGGGGGATGCGTACTGTGTTTTCAGAGCGCGAGTTGGAACGCGGGTGGCAAATGGCGCAGGCCGAGGCGCGAGCGGCGTTTACATCTGGCGCGCTCTATTTGGAAAAAGAGATTGTGCAGCCCCGGCATGTTGAGATTCAAGTGTTGGGAGATTTGGCGGGGAATATTGTACATTTGGGGGAACGCGAGTGTTCGGTGCAGCGTCGGAACCAAAAGCTTATTGAAGAGTCGCCTTCTCCTGTGGTCGATGACGCCATGCGCCACCGCATGGGAGATGCAGCTATTAAGGGTGCCCGCGCGGTTGGATATGCCAGTGCTGGCACGGTTGAGTTTTTGCTCGACGCTTCTGGGGACTTTCATTTTTTAGAGATGAATACGCGCATCCAGGTTGAGCATCCGGTTACGGAGATGGTGGCAAGACTCGATCTGGTCAAATGGCAGATCCGCATCGCAGCCGGTGCATCTCTTCCAATATCTCAAGATCTATTTGATTTCAAGGGGCATGCTATTGAGTGTCGGATCAATGCCGAAGATCCCGAGCACAATTTCAGGCCCACGCCCGGCACAATTACTTCCTTTCACATGCCGGGTGGCCCGGGTATTCGCATTGATTCACATGTATATACAGGCTATACGGTTCCCTCGCAGTACGATTCCCTTTTGGCCAAGCTCATTGGATATGGCGACACGCGCGACGAGGCAATTGCACGGGTGATACGCGCGCTCGAAGAGTTTGTGATCGAAGGTGTGCCAACGACCATTCCCTTTCACCTCCATGCCCTGCAACACGAGGATTTTAGAACAGGACGGGCAACAACAGAATTTGTGAACAAGTTGGGCTATGGGGGGTGAAGCCCATAGCCCACCCATAGGCAAAGGTACAAAGGAGCAGAAAATGTCAGATATTCCAAAAGATTTACTCTTTAACAGCGATCACGACTGGGTTCGAATTGAGGATGATACGGGCACATGTGGGATTACCGATTACGCGCAGGGCGAGTTGGGCGATATTGTATTTTTAGAATTGCCAGAGATTGGCGATTTTGTTGCTCAAGGGGAATCTTATGGCATAATTGAGGCGGTCAAGACAGTGTCCGATCTCATTGCACCGGTTTCGGGTGAGGTGGTTGATGTCAATACCCAGTTGACAGATGATGCCGCACTGGTCAATGACGAACCCTATGGAGAGGGGTGGATGATTCAAGTGCGCCTTTCAGATCCTTCGGAAACCGAGTTTTTAATGGATGCACACGCCTATGCAGGTCTGGTTGATGAGTAAGAGGTTGGGAGGCTATTTGCCACTCGGACAATGAATTTGCTGAAATTAGAAACCAATGGATAATCCAGAATTAGCATGAACTTTTCGATTCGTAGGACAGGAGTTCGTAATGACTCTCCAAACCCTCTTCTCCCAAATCGCTTTGGGAGAAGACAGTACCCGTCAGTTCAAGGTTGATGTGCGTAATGCCGCATCATTGGCCTCTGAGATGGCGGCGTTTGCCAATTCCAATGGGGGTGCAATTTTTATTGCTGTAGCTGATGACGGCACTACACCGGGGCTTGGTATGGCGGATGTTTCCCGCATCAACCAACTCGTCAGCAATGCCGCGAGTCAATTGGTGCGTAGTCCTTTGATTGTGCAGACAGAGAATGTGGCACTGGATAAGGGTTGCCTCGTGATTGTGCTAACCGTGCCCAAAGGGATTGATAAGCCCTATTTTGATAAGAACGGGGTAATCTGGCTGAAGACCGGGGCGGACAAGCGACGGGTGAACTCGAAGGAAGAACTGCGTCGGTTATTCCAGATCTCCGCGCAGTTTTATGCAGATGAATTACCCACTCAGGCGGGTATTGACAAATTGGATAAATTGCGTTTTCGAGATTTTTTGCGCGAGGTCCATAATCAGGATTACCCGGACTCCTCCGAAGAATTGGTCCGCCTGCTCCAAAACATGAATCTCGCCACCGAGGATGGGTACTTAAACCTGGCGGGCGTACTGATGTTTGCTGAGCAGCCAGAATGGATCACACCGCAGTTCGTCGTAAAAGCCATCCGCTATCCCGGCAATAAAATTCACGTCACAGACTATATCGATACCGAGGATTTCGCCGGCCCATTGTCCAAGGTATTTGATGATACTCTGGCTTTTGTCATGCGTAACCTTCACAAGGTGCAGGCTGGACGCGGCGTAAATGCGCCGGGATTGCCAGAAGTTCCCACAAGCGTGTTCGAAGAGTTGTTGGTCAATGCGCTGGTGCATCGGGACTATCTGATAAGTGCGCCGATTCGCCTGTTCATTTTCGACAACCGCATTGAAATCATCAGCCCCGGTCATTTGCCCAACAACCTGACTGTTGAAAAAATTCTATCCGGCAATTCTAATATCCGCAACCCAATTTTGGTTTCTTATGTGGCTAAGGGGCTGTTGCCCTATCACGGATTGGGTTCTGGCATCAAACGCGCCCTGGATGCATGGCAGCAGATCGATTTTTTGGATGACCATGAGGGCAACTTATTCACCGCAACGGTTCACCGAAAGCCTGTAGAAGAGCTGAGATTGGTGGATGTTTCGGAGAAAAGTTCGGAGAAAAGTTCGGAGAAAAGTTCGGAGAAAACAGATGTCGAGATTTTGGCCAGACTTGTGGAAAATCCCGACATGACGATTTCTAAGCTCGCTGAAGCACTCGCTGTCACCACGCGCGCTATCGAAAAACAGCTTGCCAAACTCCAAGAACAAGGCCGCCTACGCCGCGTTGGTCCGGCTAGAGGGGGGCATTGGGAAGTGCTGAGTTGACCCGCATTATCGAACCGGCAGGCAGTTGTACTTCGTTACGTAGATTTTTAAGTGAATAACTGGTGTTACGCAGTTTACTGGAGTGTGCAACTGCACACGCGCAGCACAACATCAGTATAGCAGGTCAAATGGTTTATCCCACCACAATATATTGTATAATTTCTTGAAAACGACTTACAATATATAGCGTTGCTGCTTAAGAGCAGTGAATAAGGCTTGACACCATGTAGTCAATGCGATATATCATGAAGATTTATGGTAGAAAGTGGATGGGTGGAGGCTAATTGCTATTTTTGAGGTGCTTTATCATGCCCGTGAAGATGCCCAGAGTGCTCAATCAGTCTGTGCTGGTGCTCAATCAGAGTTACGAACCACTGCATGTGTGTTCTGTACGCAGGGCTATTGTGCTGGTTTTTCGCGGTCGCGCTGAAGTTGTTGAAGCGTGTGACTCTCGTATCCATACAGTGAGCGATTCATTCCCCGTGCCGAGCGTGGTGCGTCTGGCCGTATATGTGCGTGTGCCTCTCAAACCACTCGCCTTGACCAAGCGCAATATCTTAAAACGCGATGGGTTTCAGTGTCAGTATTGTGGCATTCGCCGCGGTCCGTTTACCATTGATCACGTGGTGCCGCGGTCTCACAATGGGCGCAATTCATGGGACAATCTGGTATGCGCCTGTCATCGGTGCAATAACCGCAAGGGCGACAATACACCTGCGGAAGTTGGTTTGGCATTATTGCGCAAACCACAGTCTCCCAATCGCGTGACTTTTATTCGACATCATATCGGGGTGCCAGACCGTCGCTGGCGTCCCTATCTTTTTATGGATGATTAAAAAGGCTGGGTCTGGAGATTTTTTACCAGTCACCAGTCCTCTTAAACGCATGTCTGACAAAAAGCGAATTTTGACAGGTGATCGGCCCACGGGGCGTTTGCATCTCGGGCACTATGTTGGGTCTTTGAAAAACCGCGTGGCCTTGCAAGATGATTACGAGTGCTATTTTTTGGTGGCTGACCTGCACATGTTGACCACGCAGCCCCAAAAAGAATACATCGATGCACTGCGTGGGAATATCTATGAGATGGTATTGGATTATTTGGCCGTGGGCATAGATCCAGAAAAATCAACTATCTATTTACAATCGGTCATTCACGCTGTGTATGAAATGAATCTGTTTTTTGAGATGCTCGTGAGCTTGCCCCGCGTGGCGCGGTTGCCCAGTGTGAAAGATATGGCACGTGCAGCAAATATGACCGATGAGGCAATTCCATTTGGCTTGATTGGGTATCCCGTACTTCAAAGTGCCGATATTCTGATGCCCCGCGCACATGTTGTGCCGGTGGGGAAAGATAACGAGGCGCACGTTGAAGTGACGCGAGAAATTGCGCGTCGGTTCAACGCGTATTATGGCGATGTATTTCCCATTCCCGAACTCCTGATGGGCGATGTGCCTACCCTGGTGGGAACCGATGGACAGGCCAAGATGAGCAAAAGCCTCGACAATGCGATTTTTTTGTCTGACGATGAAAAGACTGTAGAAAAAAAAGTGCGCGGTATGTACACCGATCCCAAACGCGTTCGGGCAGATATTCCGGGCACTGTTGAAGGCAATCCCGTATTTGTGTATCACGATGCGTTTAATCCCAATATCGCTGAGGTAGAGGATCTCAAAGCCCGCTATCGCCAGGGCCGCGTGGGCGATGTCGAGGTCAAAGATAAGTTGGCCCGTGCGCTCAATGTGTTTCTTTTCCCTATCCGCCAACGCCGAGCACATTTTGCGGCGCAGCCGGGTTATATCGAGCAAGTGATTTATGAAGGCACGCTCAAAACGCAAGTACTTGCACACAAAACTCTTTTGGCTATGAAAAAGGCGATGGGTTTTACCGGCGTATGGAATCGGATTTCTCGCAAAGCGCGAGATAGAATGAAAAAACAAGAGAAGGAGGCGCGATGATTGCATCCAATTTGACAGCTCAGTTCGATCCGGATGCCGCGCCTTATGGCGTGAAGTTCGATTTGTTCGAAGGCCCGCTGGATCTGTTGCTCTTTCTCATTCAAAAAAACGAGATCGATATCTACGATATTCCCATTGCCGATATTACGCGGCAATTTTTAGAATACGTCGGGATCATCCAGCGATTAAACTTAGAGGTTGCCGGCGATTTTGTCGTGATGGCCGCCACATTGATGCATATCAAATCGCGTATGTTGTTGCCCTCTGATCCAGAAGCTGAGGAGGAAGAAGGAGACCCTCGCGAGGAATTGGTACGCCGCTTGTTGGAATACCAGCAATTCAGAGAAGTGGCTGCATGGATGGACGATCAGCAGACGGAATACCGCGATGTTTTTTATCGGGGTGCTTCGATGGATCTGGAAGATATTCGGAAGCAACGCGGGGCCGAAGCTGGGGAATTTCGGCCCGTGAGCCTGTTCGAATTGCTCCGTGCCTTTAAACAAGCGATGGATGCGGCACCAAAAGTTGATTTTCACGAGGTGACGCGGGTCGATGTGACCACAAAGGAACGCGCCGAATACGTGCTCGATATACTTGAACGACGGTATCAGGTTCCATTTAGCGACCTGATTGCCAGTACATATCGCATTGTTGTTGTGGTGACATTTGTCGCGTTACTGGAATTGATGAAAGAAGGAAAAGTTCGCGTTCAACAGGCCGATATCGATGGCGAACTCTGGGTTTATCGCCGCGATGTTTTAGACACGGCGTCTTTAGAGGAGACCATAACCGATGGCTGAAAGAGATGATGCGCGCGTCGCAAATTTGGCTACCGATGAAGATGCACGCAACAAAGGAGTGGTTGAAGCGTTGTTGATTGCAGCCGATGACCCCCTGGGTGCATCGCGCCTGTCATCGGTTTTGGGACGGCATACTGGTGCAAAAGAAATCCGCGCTTATGTCAATGATCTCAATGAAGAATACGCACAGACTGGTCGCAGTTTCAGGGTTGTCGAGGTCGCGGGCGGCTTTCAATTGGCTGTACACGGCGAATTTGCACCCTGGATTCGGCAACTGATGCGCGAGAAAATTGCGCCCCGACTTTCTCAAGCTTCCCTGGAAACCCTCGCCATTTTGGCTTTTAAGCAGCCGATTACCAAAGCCGAAGTCGAGCATATTCGCGGTGTGTCTGTCGATGGCGTTTTGCGGCAGTTGATGGAAAAGGGGCTGATCCGCATTTCCGGGAGGTCAGATGCCCCCGGGCGGCCCCTGTTGTACGGCACGACACGCGATTTTTTAAAGCATTTTGGCCTCAAGACCCTGTCTGATCTGCCCAGGATTCGCGAGTTGGAAGAATTGCTCCGCGAAGAAGAGCAACGGGTAGCTGAGGGTAAAGACAGCCCGTTATCGGGCGTGATCAATACCGATGAGGAAAGCGAACGGGATGCCCATGACAGAGCGTCTGAACCGGTTTCTGGCTCGCGCGGGGGTGGCTTCGCGGCGGGCGAGCGAGCGGTTGATTCAAACGGGCAGCGTTAAAATAAATGGCGCTGTTGTGACACATCCGGGCACGCGATTAAATCCGCATAGTGATCGCGTGTGTGTCAATGGCCAGGCGATCCAATCGGTTGATCAACAAGCTTATATTTTATTGCACAAACCCCCGGGATATCTGGTATCGGCGCGCGATCCGCATCATGCCCAAACAATTTACAAATTGTTGTGCGGCATTGATGCCCGGGTTTTTCCCGTCGGACGGCTCGATCTGGATACGCGAGGGGTTTTGTTGTTGATGGATGACGGCGATCTGGCATTTAGATTAACCCATCCGCGATATGGCGTAAAAAAAGTCTATCGCGCATGGGTGCACGGGCATCCCAGCGAGGTGGTATTGACAGCTTTGCGAGAGGGAATAGAGCTCAGCGATGGCGTCTCTGCTCCTGCACATATTCAGGTGCTGCGCGCAAGAGGTGGGGATACAGAATTGGAATTGGTACTTCACGAGGGGCGGAAAAGACAGGTGAAGCGGATGTGCGAGGAAGCAGGACATCGGGTGCAATCGTTGACTCGCACGCATTTTGCCGGTCTCACAACGCAGCACCTCAAGCTGGGCCAATGGCGGCATCTGACACAAGCAGAAGTAAAAAGGCTTCGAGAACTGGTTGGGCTGAACAATGAACAATGAACAATGAACAATTTATGCGCGAAAATGGGATTGTCATTGCGATTGATGGCCCGGCAGGTGCTGGCAAGAGCACGACTGCGCGGCTTGTTGCAAAGCAAATGGGGTACCTCTATCTGGATACCGGGGCCATGTATCGCGCCGTGGGCCTGGCAGCTTTGCAACAGGGTGTTGATCCCGATGATGCCGATGGCGTGACTGCATTGTGTAGCGCGCTCAATCTCGCATTTGAAACGCGAGATGGGCAGTTGCAAACCCTGCTTAATGGGAAAAATATATCCGATGCGATTCGCACATCTGAAATTTCGCAGGCTGCGTCTCGCGTGGCTATCCATCCGGGGGTGCGCGATGTACTTATTGCATTACAACGGGCTATGGGACGGGATGGAGGTATTGTTTTAGAAGGTCGAGACACGGGCACTGCGATTTTTCCAGATGCGGAATTGAAAATTTTTCTCATTGCCGACCCCGCCGAACGCGCACGGCGACGGCTTAGAGATCTGAAACAAAAGGGTGAATCTGCCGATTTTGAGTCGCTGTTAGATGAAATTCGCATTCGAGATATCCGCGACCGTCAAACGCAATTGCGGCACGGCGCGTGGCCCGCACCTGATGCCGTGTGTATAGATACCACGGGATTGTCAATAGCAGAACAAGTAGATCGGATTGTAGCACTTGCCCACCGGTAAAATAGGGTGTGAATGATGAATGGATGGTATTGATGACATTTTATCGCTTTTTCTGGTGGCTGGCCTACGGGCTGGCCGTTATTCTCTTTCGGGTGAGGGTCGAAGGGCGGCGTCACATCCCCCAGTCGGGTGCTTTAATTTTGGCTGCTAACCATTGTTCTTACGTCGATCCCATTATTATTGGAGTTGCGGCAGGGCGTGAACTTTGGTATCTTGCTAAGGCTGAAATCTTTCCTATTCCGTTGCTGGGAAAGCTGATTCACAAGTTGCACGCGATGCCCGTTGATAGAAGCCGTGGAGATCGAAGCGCATTTTTGGCCTGGACAAAAACTTTGCAGGCTGGCAATTCCGTGCTTATTTTTCCAGAAGGTACGCGCAATAAGCGCTCCGGTTTCCTGTCTCCCCGAGCAGGGGTTGGCATGCTGGTTTATCGCACTCAGGCGCCTGTGATACCCGTATATATTTCGGGCACAGTCAATATCTGGAAAACGATGGTTGGGTTGGAGCCGTTGCATGTGCGGTTTGGCGCGCCCATTTTTGTTTGTCCAGAACACTTGCCCGATAGGCGTCGCGACGCCTACAATTTTATCACTCATGAAGTGATGCGTCATCTCGCTGTTCTCAAGCGGATGCGGCGGAAAGCCGGCACGGTCGCACCCGCTTCTCACAATAGTTAACAATAAGGTGTCGGTACGGTTTGATCGACGTTGTTCGTCGTTCTTTTTTATTTTTTGCGCAATTTTTAAGCGCGAAAGGAAACATTTAGTATGGCCGTTAATACTCTTCCCAAACCCAGCCCTGAAGAAGCACTGGCCGCGTTGGACGAAAGCGAATATAGCGAGGCAGAATTTAATGAAATGATGGAACTCTACGAAGAGACGTTAGAGACCATTAAGCAGGGCGAGATTGTTATGGGCACTGTGAGGTCCATCCACGACGGAACTGTGGTAGTAGATATTGGTTTCAAGTCGGAAGGCGCGATTTCTCTATCTGAGTTTGGCGATCCTCCTGCTATTGAAGAGGGAGATGAAGTTGAGGTCTTTTTAGAGAGCATTGAGGATCAAGAAGGCCAGGTGGTGCTGTCCAAGACCAAAGCCGACTTTATGCGGGTGTGGGATCGCATTAAGGATGCGTATGATAGCGATCAGATTGTAGAAGGTCGCTTGATGAGGCGAATAAAGGGTGGCATTGTGGTCGATCTTTTCGGTGTCGATGCTTTTTTGCCCGGATCCCAAATTGATATCAAGCAGGTCAAAAATTTTGATCAATTTCTCAGCAATGTGTACCCGTTCCGCATTATAAAGCTCAACAAGAATCGCCGAAATATTGTCATTTCCCGCCGCGTCGTTCTCGAAGAAGAACGTTCCAGGTTGCGCAAACAGATTCTCGCCACATTGGAAGTGGGGCAAGTGCGTCAGGGATCGGTCAAAAATATCACCGATTTTGGTGCGTTTATCGATCTGGGCGGCTTAGACGGGTTGTTGCATATTACGGATATTGCTTGGGGCAGGGTTGGACATCCGTCAGAAGTCTTGTCTATTGGTGAAGAAGTAGAAGTTAAGGTGCTCAATTACGATGAGAAACGCGAGCGCATTTCGCTGGGCATGAAGCAATTACAAGACCATCCATGGAAAAATGTTGAGGAAAGATATCCGGTTGATAGCAAGGTGATAGGCAAGGTTGTCAGCATTACGGATTACGGGGCTTTTGTCGAGCTGGAACAGGGTGTCGAAGGGTTGGTACACATTTCTGAAATGTCGTGGACGCAGCATATTCGCCATCCTTCCAAACTGGTTTCCATTAGCGATGAAGTTGAGGTTATGGTCCTGCGCGTTGATCAGGAAGGTCAAAAAATTTCGTTGGGTCTCAAGCAAGTGCAGCCCGATCCCTGGGATGATCTCGACGAAAAATATCCCGCTGGCACACCTATTCGCGGCAGTGTACGCAATTTGACTAATTTTGGGGCTTTTGTCGAAATCGAAGAGGGGATTGATGGGCTGGTGCATATTTCCGATATGTCCTGGACCAAGCGCATTCGCCATCCGAGCGAGGTCATAAAAAAAGGCCAGGAATTGGATGTTATCGTGCTCAATATCGACAAAGAGCGACGGCGGATCTCGCTGGGGCACAAACAGACTATTGAAAATCCCTGGGCGAAACTGGCTGTTACCTATGCGGTGGGCAATTCAGTAGAAGGTAATATTTCGCGCATTCTCGAACGCGGGGTGGTCGTTGACCTCGAAGGCCATGTTGAGGGGTTTGTGCCCGTCTCTCAACTGGGTATAGACGACCTTCAACGTCCCGATGAATATTTCAAGGAAGGCGATGGGATACCGCTGAAAGTTGTGGAGTTTGACGAAGATCAAAAGAAAATTGTGTTGAGCGTGCGAGAGCGTTTGCGCGATGCTGATCAAGATGAAATTGACGCTTTTCAAGCAGCACATCCCCGACGGGAAGGCACAGAAGCTGAGGTAGAAGCTGAAGCGGAAGTGGAAGTGGAAGCTGAAGTGGAAGTGGAAGCTGAAGCGGAAGTGGAAGCGGAAGTGGAAGCAGAAGTGGAAGCGGAAGTGGAAGTGGAAGTGGAAGCTGAGACACAGAGCAGCAAAGAGGAGTAAGATTGCCCAGATTTATCTGGCGGTTACAAAGCGTTGGGGCAATATCGTCTCAACGCTTTGTTTTTCATATGGCTGATTTTATGCACGATCAAAAGACAGTTGCGTTTTATACACTTGGTTGTAAGCTCAATACCTATGACACGCAGTGGTATGCCGAGCAGTTTGTGGCACAGGGGTATCGCGAGGTGCCGTTTGGCGAGTTGGCAGATGTTACTGTGGTCAATACATGCACTGTGACAGGTCAAGGGGACGCGCAGTCGCGCAAGGCATTGCGCAAAGCGCATCGGATTTCGCCCACAGGTACCGTGGTTGCGGTGGGGTGTTATGCCCAAACCGATCCCGATACCCTATCTGCAATGCCCGAAGTCGATCTGGTGGTCGGAACGGCAGAGCGGACGCAACTGCTGGATCTGGTAAATAATACCTGTTCTATGGGGCGGACATTTGTGACGCGCAGTCGCACGGCTGATTTTCAGGATATGGATATTTACAATTTTGGCGAGCGCGCTCGGGCTTTTGTCAAAATTCAGGAAGGGTGCAATGAATTTTGCTCATTTTGCATTATTCCGTTTGCGCGTGGGCGCAGTCGCAGTCGCACGCTTGAGAGTACCGTATTGCAGGTCGAAAAATTGGTAGCGACAGGCTATCGAGAGGTGGTGCTGACGGGTGTGCATATTGGCGATTACGGCGTGGATTTGGAGGAGCGCGATTTGTTGCAGGTGCTGGAGGCTATTGAGGGGATCAACGGGTTGGAGCGCTTTCGCGTGAGTTCAATAGAAGCGACTTATGTGACCGATGCCATGATCGACTTTTTTGCGTCGAGCCAGAAATTTTGCAGGCATTTGCATATTCCATTGCAAAGTGGTGACAATGGCGTGTTGAAGGCAATGCGTCGCCCCTATACGCGGGGGCAGTATATCGCGCTGATTGAAAAACTTGCAGACCGGATTCCCGATGTGGGCATTGGCGGCGATGTGATGGTGGGGTTCCCCGGTGAGTCGGATGAGGCATTTCAAAATACGCACCATTTGATTGCCAATCACCCCATGACGTATTTGCACGTATTTCCGTATTCACCGCGCGGCAAAACGCCTGCGGTGCGCATGACAAATCAGGTCGATCCACAGGTGAAAAAACAACGCGGTGCAATACTTCGCAAATTGGGGCAGCAAAAGGTGGCGGCATTTCAAGCGCGGTTTATCGGGCGCACATTACCCGTGCTTTTTGAAAACCGCCGCAATGGGGAGCTTTTACAGGGGCTGACTGATAATTATATCCGCGTGGTTGCACCCGCTCCAGATGCCGCGTGCGAACAGATTATAGATGTGTGCTTGCAGCGGATTGAAGACGATGTGGTCATCGGAGAATTGGCGGGTTTTACGCGGGAATTATTACAGTTGCAAAGTGCATAAACTGCGAGGTTGGACAGAAAAGGCCGATTTCCAAAGGGAATTGGCCTTTTTTTTTCCGAAATTCTGAGTATATTCCCGATGAGAAAGAGGTTTCGCAGACGAAACTTTGTTAAAGGTGATTATCGCGCCGAAGATGGTCGGTCTGTGTTGACGTGATGTAGCAAAACAAAGGAGTGAGATTATGTCTTTTGACACAAGTGCTTATGGCGATGTTTTCGCGGAATTGATTTCCGAAAAGCGATTGAACCCACTGGATGGCGGTGAAGAGAATACCGCGGCGAAAAGCGCGCTGGACGCGCTGACTGTTCAGTCTGCATTTGCCGGCAAAACAGTGGTGGATGAAGATATGGCACAGTCCTGTATTTCCGGTATGTGGTTGTATCACAATTTTTTAGATGCGTCTCATACCATCAGCCAGGGCATTCATACGGCAACCGGAAGTTATTGGCACGGCATTATGCACCGCCGAGAACCCGATTTTTCCAATTCAAAATACTGGTTTGGCAAAGTGGGCAACCACACCATTTTTGGCGATTTGTGTAAAGCGGCAGCCCGCATTGCGAGCGAATTTTCCGACGCGCCAGAGATTTTGACGACGCAGGCACATTGGGATGCGGGTGCCTATGTTGATCTGTGTGCCGATGCTCTTGAAGGACGTTCTGCACACGACGCGCTTTGCCGCGAGATTCAACTGCGCGAGTGGGAGTTATTATTTGAGTATTCGTATCAGAAAGCGGTTGGGGAGTAAAGAGGACTTGGGATGGCGACACACACAACACCTGCGATGGAGCAGTACGCGCATTTTAAGGAGCAGCATCCGGATGCGATTTTGCTGTTTCGAATGGGCGATTTTTACGAGATGTTTTACGACGACGCCGTTGTTGCATCTCAGCTTTTGGGTTTGACATTGACTGCGCGCAACAATGGGCGTACAGACCGCATCCCGCTGGCAGGTGTTCCATATCACGCGCTGGATACCTACCTGGCAAGACTTATTAGAGCCGGAAAAAAGGTAGCAATTTGCGAGCAGATGGAGCCGCCGCAAAAAGGGAAAAAAGTGGTGCGCCGCGAGGTGGTGCAGGTTGTATCGCCAGGAACGGTATTATCCGATGATTTGCTCGATCAGAAGCGCAATAATTATCTTGTGGGTATTTTTGTCGGCGATGATCAATTGGGGATGGCAACAGCGGATTTGTCAACGGGGATGTTTCGGACGTCGGAACGAGCGGCAGATGATTTGTGGGAGGTATTAGAGCGCTTGGGTCCCTCAGAGGTGCTGGCGCCCGAGTCGTGGGTCAAAGACAACGAAGCCGAGTTTGAAGCGCGAATGCCGGGTGCATTGCTCACGCATATAGAAGATTGGCATTTTGGACAGCATTACGCGTACGATGCATTGAAGGAACATTTCAAGGTGGCATCTCTCAAGGGCTTCGGATGCGATGATCTCACTGTTGGGATATGCGCCGCGGGTGGGGTGCTGTGTTATTTGCGCGAAAATCAGAAGGGGGCCGTATCCCATATCACGCGATTGGCGCGTGAACACACCGGGTCGGTCATGGAGTTGGATCTGGTGACACAGCGCAATTTGGAACTGGTTACAACTATTCAAGAGGGGCGGCGGGAGGGCACGCTATTTGGGGTTTTAGATCAGACGTGTACACCACAGGGCGCTCGAACACTGCGTACATGGCTGTCACAGCCGCTCGTGGATGTGCGCCGTATTGAAGCGCGCTTAGATGCGGTGCAAGCATTTGTCGAATTCGCTTCGTATCGGGACGAGGCGCGAGAAGCCCTGCGCTGCGTTGGGGATCTGGAGCGGTTGATGTCCCGAATCTGTTGCAATCGGGCTAATCCGCGAGAGCTTGTGGCCCTTCGGCGGTCTTTAGAAGCAGTTGTTCCACTGCGCGAAACCCTGCGTGCATTTCGCGCGGATTTGCTGGTGCGGGCGCGCGATCAGGGCATGCCCGATCTGACAGAGTTGATTGATTTGGTCGCTCACACGCTTGAAGACGATCCTCCCGCACAGATTAGCGATGGCGGATATATCAGAACGGGCTATCACAAAGAACTGGATGAATTGCGGGAAATTGCCTCGGGCGGGCGCAATTGGGTCGCCAACTTGCAGGCAGAGGAACGCGAGAAAACAGGTATCGCATCGTTAAAGGTGGGGTATAATAAGGCTTTTGGGTACTATATTGAGGTCACTAAGGCCAATCAGGACAAAGTGCCCGCGTATTTTGTGCGCAAGCAAACGCTGGTCAATGCCGAGCGGTATATCACGCCAGAGTTAAAGGATTGGGAGGCGAAAATTTTGGGCGCAGATGAGCGGGCCAAAGACCTCGAGCGCGATTTGTTTGCCGCGTTGCGCGAAGAGGTGGTCGGTTGGGTGGAACCCGTGCAGCGCACGGCGCTATCTGTGGCAACCGTAGATGTGCTGGGCACTTTGGCCAAGGTGGCGTCATCCAATGATTATGTGCGTCCACAGGTGGATGATAGCGTGCGTATTGATGTGAAAGAAGGGCGACATCCCGCGGTTGAGCAGTTGCTTCCGGGTGGCAATTTTGTGCCCAATGATTTGATGATTGACGGCGGGACCGATCAGATTTTGCTGATTACCGGCCCAAATATGTCGGGGAAATCGACGATTTTGCGCCAGATCGGGCTGATTGTGCTTTTGGCACAGGTCGGCAGTTTTGTGCCGGCGCGCGAAGCGCGTATTGGCGTGGTAGATCGCATTTTTACACGGGTGGGTGCGTCCGACAATCTGGCGCGTGGTGAGAGTACGTTTTTGGTGGAGATGAATGAGGCGGCAAATATTTTGAACAATGCAACGCCGAAAAGCCTGGTGCTTTTGGATGAAATTGGACGCGGGACGAGTACGTTTGACGGGTTGAGCATTGCCTGGGCTATGACGGAGTATTTGCACAATGCTGAACGGATTCAGCCGCGGACGTTGTTTGCAACGCATTATCACGAGTTGACGGAATTGGAGGATTTGCTGCCGCGGGTGGTGAATTATAGCGTTGCCGTGCGCGAGTCGGGCGATACCATTGCGTTTTTACACAAGTTGGTGCCGGGCGGATGCGATCATAGCTACGGCATTGAGGTAGCGCGTCTGGCCGGAATGCCCGCACAGGTTATTGCGCGGGCAAAGGAGATTTTGAATCGGCTGGAGCAAAACGATCTGTCGGTGGGATCAAAGCCCCAAACTGACCGCGTGAAGGAGAATGGACAGATGCCGCTGTTTGTGCCAGCAGCAGAAATGGTTGAGCGGGAAGATCACCCGATGTTGTCTGAATTGCGCGATTTAGATGTAGCGCATCTCACGCCGGTTGAGGCACTGGTAAAATTAGATGCGTGGAAGCGTGCGTTAGCGGAGGACTCGTAACAGTGGGTCTTGAAACGATGTAAGAATGGAGGAAAAATTATGGAAGAGATAGCTCTGCCAAAGTTGCGTGTGAGTAGAAAAGAGGCAAATGAGAAAATACATGTGCGAATTGAGGAGGGGAAATTACTGCGAAATATGCAGATACTTTCAGGATCCCAATTATACGAAGTAGGTATAAAATCCAATCATTGGTCAAATTACAACAGAGATCTCTTGCTAAAGCTGTTTGATAACTTTTCGCTAGCGCATAATTACGAAACCTTCCAGTATGATTCCAGTTATTTTCATGATCTAGAGCAAAGAGATAATGCGGATTTACCCACAGACTTGCAATATCGGGTAAGTGAATACCAACAATATATGGATTTTTCCATCGATAGCTTAGAGGATATCTGTAGCCGACTTGAATTATTCGATGAAGTGTTAGACAATCCCACTCGCACCTTTGGCGACCATGTCTTCATAGTGCATGGACAGGATGAGGCAGCTAAACATGCCATCGCTAGGTTCGTAGAGAAATTTAACTTAAAGGCTACCATACTTGATGAGCAAGCAAGTAAAGGCCAAACGATCATTGACAAGTTTGAAGAATATGCAGACAAGGCGGGTTTCGCAATTGTCTTGCTGACGCCTGACGATATTGGCGCGCCAAAAGATAAACAAGGCGGACTCAAAGACAGAGCGCGTCAGAACGTTATATTGGAACTCGGCTATTTTTTACATAAATTAGGGCGTAAGCGTGTAAGAGTTCTTCACAAAAAAGAGGTTGAGCTACCCTCAGATATTCACGGTATAGTCTATGTGCCCATGAATAATCCCAATGACTGGCAACTGAAATTAGCTAAAGAAATGAAGCAGGTAGGATTGCCTGTTGATCTGAACAAACTCGCAGAAAAATAAAAAAGACCGAAGTATATCGGCCTTTTTTGGGGGATTATGTAGAATAGTGCCGGCCCATCCAATAGGAAAAGCCGGCGATAAATCAAGTTTTTTCCTCCTGATTAGAAACCGTCAGGGTCTCCTTTCTAACTACTGATAAGGTACCCCCCCGAAACGGGTCAAGTCCAAGAACGGAGAGATGATTACTACCTCAACAATGCACTATTCATCATTATCGAGATTTTGTGTAGATAACAAACCAAACGAAAATCCACTGACTTCTTCTATGCGTCCTCTCCACAAAACGCCTCGATTATTTGGCACGGGGGCACCACCTGGATGAAAAAATTTCGCATCTTTCAGGTGAATATAACCAATATTGGGTTTTTCCTTATATATGTCTGAAGTATAGAAGCTCGCAGGGCTAGAGAAAAGGTTTTTTATAGTCTTAGCAGCCTCGGCAGAAAGGTCACGAGACATTTCATTTCCAAGACTTTCAAAGTACTCTACACCTCCAATTAAAGTGCCTGAAACCAAAAAACCGCTGACATTAAGGGTAATTTGCCAAACACTTTCCGAAATGTTTGCTATATGAATTAATTGTTGAAGAAACCAATCTTTATTATCAGCTATTGCGACAGATGGCAATACTTTTTTTTTGTCATTTTCTTCATTCATGAAAGCTCTCCTTACTGTGCAAGAGTGCCTAAATCAATAACACCAATATGCCTAAATTCACGCATATCTGGTTTATCCGTCTGCGCAAAACGACAATGGTAAATCTCGACAGGACATTCGGTTGTGCTGAAGTCAAGCCTCTGTGTAATTAGATTTTCACCGCGCCTTTGGCCAAACTTGGTGTTAGTCACAAGCGACTCCATATATTCTTCTGCTTGTTGGTCCTCTGAAAAACTCTTGGCATTAAAAGTTTCAATGTCAAATTTTTCTATGTGCTTAACTAGATCACGGAAAGAAACAAACTGAATAAGCAAGCTGATGTCAAAGGCGGCACAAAGTTTGTACAGCATTTTTAGAGACCTCGGACCTATGCCTACTTGTTCTATCTGAGATATTTGGCTTCGTGAAGTGCCCATACGCTTTGCGAGCTCCGCCTGCGTCCATCCATGCTTCTCACGCAATGCTCGGATTTGAAAGGGTAACCTAACAGAAAATTGTGCTTCAGTATAACCCTCGCGGTAATCTTTGTTCCGCAATTTTTCCAAAAGTCTAATGATAAAATTCATGTGTTCCCGCCTTTCCTGTTTTGATTTCTTTGAGTCGCTTAACAGAGGTCTGGAGTGCATTTGGTGGATTGTACTCCCTTGTGCTTCTTTTGGTGCAACCACACAGGAATACTATAATCTTACCAAGTGGACTATAGCAGAATATTCGATGTTGAACATTGCTCTCCCCAGACCAACTTGTCTGTCTCAGTTCTGAAACTCCCTTAATTTTTTTAAAGAGAGATTTACGAAGATTTTCTGAGTCTCTAATTTCAAAAAAAATTGCGTCTGCTATTGCTTGATTTTTCTCCGTTAGTCTACCATACCACCTCGATACAGGAAGGCTCCCTAATATGCTTTGATACTCTTCGATGTACCATGCCACATGATTTCCCCTTAATTTTTTATCCAGCAAAATAATATAAGCCACTTATCTAAAATATATGTACAGTAGCTTGGTGTCAAAGTCAATAAGAATCACAAATAGGAGCACAGATCGCACTCCCCTTTTTTTTGACTTTAGTTATTGGTTTTTTTCGCCTACCCTTTTTTCGTTGTCACTCACCCACCGGCACTATTCTACATGATCTGCTTTTTAATTCCAGGAACGGACTGCTGACTATTCGCTGTTGATCCCGTGTTCTGCGAGCCAGGTTTTGAGGGGCGCATCTTCGGGAGTGGGGGAGGTGTAGCCGCGGCCGCCGGAGTAGCTGACGCCGAGGAGTTGTTTTTGGATGGGCGTGCAGCGGTCGAGGTAGTGTTCAACTCGCATGTCGTCGCGGGGGCGAAGCCAGCGGTAGGAGTAGCCGTAGAAGAGTACGCGACGCGGTTCCTTCCAGTAGTTGGTACTGGCTGAGTGCCATATTCGGCGGTCAAAAAACACGGCTGATCCAGGTGTTACAAGCACTGGGATAGCATCTTTGTGCAGCGCGTTGCGATCTTCTCCTGGAAATGTGTTTTGCGTTTGGCTTTTGGGAAGGACGTAGAAATTGCCGCGACCCTGTTCAGTTGTATCGGTAAGAAAAAAGCCGATTTTGAGGGAGACCATGGGGCGAGGATTCATGTCAAAATCCTGATTGATGCGGCCACTGTCTTGGTGGAAACCGAGGCCAGGCCCGTCTTTTTCGAGTGTTTTGTGCAGTTCTGCAGGGGGTGTCACGGTCAGGTGGGTGTGGTAGAGTTGGGTGTGCCAGCCGAGGATGCCCCACACTTTGGGGAATGTTTTGTACCAGTCGAGCAAGGGCAAGAAGCTGTCGTCTTTGCCAATGAAGTCGTAGTGGTTGATGCGCGCTGTGGCACTTTTGCCCATCCGAGCGCGTTCTTCTCTATCAACGCGATCTACTGCGACAACAAGATCGCTGACTATGTCGGGGGACAGGGCATCTGGAACGATGAAATAGCCATCCCGTTTGAATTTGCGCGCTTCTTCTTCTGTTAGACAATAATCGAGACATTTGGGGTGCATTGCCTGGCTCCTTTTGAGATTGGGGCGAAAGACATAATCTCACGCGTTGGTTTTACAGCGGCGCGTTAGTACATACCGATCTTCTGCGGCGCGATAATAACCTTTCACAAAGTTTCTCTCGCTAAATCCCCATTTTGCGTACAGGGAAATAGCACTTTCATTTTCGGGATCTACTGTCAAAAAACAATCCACGCCGATTTGATCGCACTCGGCCAAAACTGCGTCGAACAAAGCGGAACCAATGCCTTTACCGCGGAAGCGGTGATCCACAAATACTTTGTGCAAACAATACAGCCTGTCCGTCCTCGTGGGAAATGCCAGCACAGCACCGATTAGTTTCTCGCGCTCCCATGCACAAAATATCAGTGCGTGCTCTGTCCACAATCGCCAGACGTGTTCCCCATCGGGTATATACTCAGAATTTCGGTTTTGTGCCCATGCTTCGCGATCCAATTTTGCGATTTCTAAAAAATCGCGCGTCTCGGCACGCTGAATATGCATCTCGAATACCCCTGCGAATAGCGGATTGTTTTATTTATGACCTGTTTAGATATGTCGAAATGTTTGATGTGCGTCAAGTTATTTTGTATGTCTTATGGGAGATATCTCAAAGGCATTGACATTCTCACAGCAAGTCATATCTTCTGAAGCGGTCGGCAACTACAAGTTCATCCACTTTCAGCTTTTGGCCCTTTGTTTTGCCGACCGATAGCGGCTGAGAGCTACCAATCGGGAGATAAAAATGAAGTTGGGTATTGTCACGTATCAAATCGCCGCGGACTGGGATGTTGCCACTATTACCGAAACCTGTGCCAGGCTCGGTTATAGCGGTGTCGAACTGCGTACCACGCATGCTCACGGCGTTGAATCAGACCTTTCGGCGGAACAGCGACAGGATATCCGCAAACAATTTGAAGATGGTGGGGTCGAAATCGCGGGTTTGGGCACGGCGTTTGAATATCATTCAGATGATCCCGGCGTTGTGCGCGAAAATATTGATGGGACAATTGAATATGCCAAACTCGCCGCCGATCTGGGCTGCGCGGGCGTTAAGGTGCGGCCCAATGGTCTGCAAACCGACAAGGGTATCTCGGTGGATCAAACGCTCGAACAGATTGGCAAATCCGTGCGTGAGTGCGCGATCGCGGCTGCCGATATAGGGGTGCAAATCCGGGTGGAAGTACACGGGCGAGAAACGCAAAAACCCGCGTATATGCGTACCATTATGGATTGGGCAGATCACGACAATGCCTATGTGTGCTGGAACTCGAATTTGGGCGAAGTTGAAAATGGCTCTATCAAAGCCAATTTTGACTTGCTCAAACACAAAATTGGTCTGGTACACATCACTGAATTGTGCAACGCGGCCTATCCATGGAGCGAACTCTTTTCTCTCCTCAATGCCGAAGGCTATGCGGGATATACGCTGGCCGAAATCCCCGGTAGTACAGATGCCGAGCGTCTGCTCCAGTATTACAAGGCGTTGTGGGAAGCGTATCAGTAGGTGGGGCCCGTCGCCCGGTCCAAGGGGTTGAGATTGACAACTGGCAACTGATACATGAGCGTACAAAAAGAAATTTACGCCCTCAAACGCGAACTCGCCGCGCGCTATCAACTCGGCGAAGAACACCACAATATTTGCGGACGCAAAATAGGTGTGACTTGTGTTGAAGATGCCGAAGCACTCTTTGACAAACTGGGGATGGCCGATCCCGATAGCTTTGAGGTGCGAGACGAACGTCTGCCGTATTGGGCAACGCTTTGGGATTCTGCTCTTATTTTATCCGGTGTTCTGCTTGCGGATAATCTGATCGCGCCGGGCGAGTCCGTGCTTGAACTCGGCTGTGGATTGGGCCTTGTGTCCTCTATCGCCTGTCTCAAACACGCGCGTGTCACTGCAACGGATTACCAGCGCGATGCACTCAAGTTCGCGCAACTCAACGGGTTGCAAATTGCCGGCGTCGCTCCCAGGACAATGTTCATAGACTGGCGCGCCCCGCCGCAAGATCAACACTATGCTACCTTGTTGGGCGCAGACCTCGTGTACGAACCGCGTTTTTTCGATCCTCTCATCGCCGCATTCGACGCCCTTCTCGCACCGGGAGGGCGCGTTTTATTTTCTGAACCCAATCGCATCATAGGTAGGTCTTTCTTTGACTACCTGCACAGTGCGGGCTGGGCGTTTTCCACTATAAGCGAGCGGGAAGGCGCGACGGTGTATGAGATCGTTAGATGTGATTAGAGCACATCCAGTGTCGCTGCTTCGATTTCTTTTCGCAATGCTTTCTCTTCTTCTTTGTCGAGTGGACGTGTAGGCTTGATGGGGGCGCCGCACTCGATTCCCTGCCAGCGCAATACGGCGCGTACGCTGCCGTGCCCACCGTATTTTTGACAAATCCGAATCAGTTCATTCACGTCTGCTTGCAATGTGCGTGCCGTATCCAAATCGCATTTGTTCACCGCCTCATAAATGCCCACAAAATGCGCGGGCATCACATTGTAAAATGTGCCAATACCTCCCTGAGCACCTACCGCAATGCCCGATAGGGCCACTTCGTCATGTCCGTTAAAAATATGCGGCTTATGCGGTCCATTGAGTATGCGTTCCATTAAGAACAAGTTGAAATTTGTGAACTTAATGCCCACCACGCCCTCGAGTGCGAGCATCTGGTTGATTTGTTCAAACGAATACTCCTGATGCGTGACCACGGGGATGTAATACACAAAGACCGGCAAATTTGCCGCTGAACTCAGCGCGCTGTAATACGCCAGGATGTCGTCAAACCGATACCCCTGGACATAAGGCGGCAAACTCGATATGCCATCGGCTCCTGCATCTGCGGCGTGTTTGGCGAGTTCAACTGCATCGCGCTCGGAGGGCGCACCAACGTGTACTACCACTCGTCCACGTCCTTTTGATGCTTTGACGGCAACCTCTGTGGCCAATTTGCGTTCGGCCATTGTCATCAAATAGCCTTCGCCCGTGTTCCCCGCCACATACACGCCGTGTGATCCCTGTTCGTAAATACGCGCCATGAGTTTTTCATAGGCCAAGACGCTGAATGCGCCTGTCCCATCTCTTGGGCTGACCAGTGCAGGATACATACCCTTAAAACCATCGAGTATCACAGGGCACCTCCTGTCTTTTCGTAAAGGGCGCGGGCTAATGATTCGATTTGTGTGCATTCAACCAATGTCTCTACGAGATGTTGCGGCAAACCCGATGTTCCGCGATACAAACCGCTCAATGTGCCGGCAACGGCTGCAAATGTATCTACATCTCCCCCCGTGTGTAGCGCGCGCTCAACAGTGAGGATAAATTCTCCTTCTGAGCGCAAAAATGCCTCTAAAGCCACAACAACTGTGGCCTGGGCTTCGCTTGGAATGGCATTTTCTCGCGCTGCTTCGGGCATTTGTACCATGGCTGCCCACGCATCTTCTTCGTTCATTGTTAGCAATGAACGCACCTGTGCGATCAATTCGCCTGTGGATTCGCAAATCGGTCTGGCCGACCACTCGGCCACGTCCAGCACCTCATTCCCGTCCAGCGGACGATGTGTTACCAGGTGTCCCACCACATGGGCCATCGCGACTGCAGGTGCAACTGCGCGTGGGTCCTGGTGTGTCACATGGCTCGCTGCTATTGCATCTTCCCGGATATTTTCACCGGTTGCCCAGTTCCACAAGCCCACTGGCGCAATTTTCATGACCGCCCCGTTAGAGGGGTGGTCTTTCGATGCGGCTTCGGACCACGCCAGACCACGATCAAGGCGTTCCAGGGTTTCCCGAAAAGCCCTGCCATACATGTGCAGGAGTCCCTCACGCCACATCGCCAAAAACCGATTGCTCAGGTCTTCGGGATCGACCTTTTCACATGCTATAATTGACTCAACAAGGACGAGGGTCTGCTGGGTATCGTCTGTATATTCTCCAGCCGGTCGGGTCAACACGCCTTCCCGATTGACCCGGGCTCTGTATTGGTCTGTCAGCCCCTCTACTGCCAAAATCCGATCCCGCGTCCATCCCTCACAAAAACAGCCCAGGGTATCGCCTATCGCGCCGCCCAGTAGCGCGCCTACAAACATATCCTCAACATCGACATCTTCCAGATCGTCTTCCCAATAATCAGCCATAAGTCAAATCCTCAAGTTTAATCGGTGTAAAATATCGGGACAAGAGCCTCTATCGCATATCTACGATATTGCGAAATGCCCGAATGTGCTCGGGCGTTGTTCCGCAACATCCACCTATTAAGAATCCACCGGCATGCAATAAGTCTTCGACGTGTTGCGCCATGTCTTCTGGTCCTTGCGAATACGACGCCTGTTTGGTGACTTTATCAAGGGTGGGTAAGCCCGCATTGGGATAGGCCATTAAACGCTTGTTTTCAATGCCGCGATCCACAAGTGCTTTTTGCATCTGCTTTGTGCCCTCAATTGCATAGGGCATGCCCGTGTGATCTGTATTGCGCGTTTCTGCACCGCAGTTCAGCCCCAGGAGTTGTACATCATCGAGCAGATTATCACCGTCTGAATATTCGCCATTTGCCAAAATATCCAGCAAATCGCCAGGCGAAAATCCCCAATCGGTTCGATAAATCAATTCACCCGTTTTGCGATCCTTTGTGAATTTATACGTCATATTCACGGCGATGGGCAAGCCCGTCTGCCGCGCTATACCAACGGCAATTGCCGCTTCCTTGGCGGAAAACTGCGTTTCTATGACAAAAAAATCGACGCCGCCTTTGACCATGGCAGAGATCACGCGCTCGTGGGCTGATCGCACATCTACATTGGGAATGCCAAAATCCGTATCGCCAGCATCGGCTTCAATAGCACCGGGGGATGGGCCGATGGAACCGCCCACATAAACATCCTTCCCGCTTTCTTCAACGGCTTGCCGCGCGTGTTGGACAGCTAATGCTGTCAATCTTTCGGCATCATCTACATCGGCATCGGCCATCTCGAGATGCAGGGGGGATACCACAAATGTGTTCGTGCCAATGGCATTTGCACCCGCATCGATATACGCGCGATGCACTGCCACAACCTCGTCGGGATGCGATAGATTGGCGATGGAACTGTTTGCCAGATTCACCCCATGTTCAAATAATTGAGACCCAAATCCGCCGTCGTACACCATAGGTTGGTCATCTGTGAGGCGTTCTGCAAAAGGCTTCATACTGTCATCCTCTTAAACTGACACCCTTCGACAAATGCGTCAAAAAAGTCTGGCTTTGTCTCCAGTTCCACATGCTCAATCCGTTTCACAAGGCGCTCTAACTCATCGCGCCGTTTCCGCGAGAGAAGGGTTGTCCTCGCGCCCAATATCGCGGCATTTCCCACCTTTTCAATGCGCTCTTGTGGCACGGGTGCGAGAAAACCGATATCAATCGCATTTTGTACATTTACGTAATTGGCAAAACCACCGGATAGATAAAGCCGATGGATCTGATCGGGGACAATGCCAAATTCGCGCATGACAAGTAACTGCCCACAATAATTTGCGGCCTTGGCCTGAGCCAGATTGCTCGCATCTTCGCGCGATAGCGCAATGCCGTGTTCGGGCACCACTATCATTTCATATTGCTTGCGGTCGGCAAATACGCCCTTTTCTGTCATCAAATCATGCCGCCGAAGTTCGGCCAACAAATCGATTAGCCCAGAGCCGCACAACCCCTGGGGCGCGCCGCCGCCTATTACGCGATAATTAAACTGGCCATTTTCCCACACCATCGATTCAATCGCCCCATCTTGCCCGGGCATGCCACAGGCGATGCCGCCACCTTCAAATGCTGGTCCCGCCGGACAAGATGCTGCGACCAACCGGTCTCGGTTACCCACTACGACCTCGGTATTGGTGCCCACATCGACAAGCATAAACACCTCGTCTTGATCACCCATTTCTATGGCCAGCATATCCGCTGCGACATCGCCGCCTACATGGCTTGCAATAAGGGGCATGCCATATACCCGCGCTTTGGGATTTGCCCGAATGCCCAACCGCCTGCTGCTTTCATAAAGAGCGGTTGTTTTTCGCTCTCCGCGCAGATATTCGTGTTCTATTTGAGATTTATAGGGCTTTTGCCCAATACTCTGCACATCGAGTCTGAAAAACATATCTCGCATAGTGGCATTGCCGGCTACGACAATTTCGTAAATTTCTTGTCGCTCAAAACCCAATTTTTCACATAGCACGAGAATTTCGTGGTTGATTGCATTTACCAGTCCCTTCCACAGTTCATTTGGATATTCTCCATCATAGGAAATGCGATACATTATATCGCTGCCACCAAAGCGCTGGGGATTTTCATAAGATGCAATCGCAATACTCTCGCCAGATTCCAGATCTACGAGATCCATCACAATTGTCGTGGTGCCTACATCAATTGCCAGCCCATAGATGTGTCCCCGAAACCGATCGATGTCTTCTCCGTCGTAGAACACCCGATCTCCACGGCGCATTACCACGGGATCGAGATCAATTTCTTTTTCCTGGCTCAAGGTCAAAATTTGAGGTGCGCGGCGCAGGGGCACAAATTCAACTTCCGCATCTAAATCTACGACTTCAGCCTGACAGGCCAATCGGTAATTGTCTTTTAAGAAGGCTTCAGCCTCAGTTTTTGGGCACAGGGCTTCTTCGCCCTTTGCAATTTCTACCACGCATTCATGGCATATCCCCGACCGGAAACACGATGTTGGAACCCGAACAGATAGATCGTCGGCATAATCAAATATCGTTTTTCGTCCTTCGAGTTGTTGCACCTGGCCCATGTGTGTAATTGTGCCCGTTCCCTTTTTTCTGCGACGCTTTTTTTGTTTTTTGAGCGCGCTCTTCATCTCTTGATAGGCATTTGGCTCCGTTTCCCAGGCCGTGCGATAGTCGAGGTTATCATTGCTGGCACATTGAAAAAGCGCCCGGTTGGGCGCTGGTTTTCGCTGAAATTTACATCCAAATTTGGCGGTGCATTCGCTGTCCTTGTTTTTGTAGGGACAGCGCATTTGCGCCTGTTCGTCGGCATGCTGGACAATATCTGCAAAAATTTCAGACATGCGATCCAGCCGCTTTTGATAGGCTTCTCGATCTATTTTTTCTTGCTCACTCATTCTCCTCCTCCCACTCCTTCAACAATTTTACAGCCAGTTCCACGCAGTCCAGGGCGTTTTCACCGTATCCATCCGCACCCATGTCATCGGCAAATTCCTGTGTCACAGGGGCACCCCCCACCATAATTTTCACGTCGTCTCGCAAATCTTCGTCGATAAATGCCTCAATTGTCTTACCCATATTTGGCATTGTCGTGGTTAATAGTGCCGACATGCCCAGTAAATTGGCTTCGCGTTCTTCGACTGCTTCGATAAATTCGTCTTCGGATGTATCCACGCCGAGATCGTGGACGACAAACCCGGAGCCGCGCAACATCATGATACACAAATTTTTGCCAATATCATGCAAATCGCCCTTCACCGTGCCCATAATGACCGTACCTGCCGGCTTGACACCCGTGGCTGACAAAATGGGTTCAATATGCGCCATCCCCGCTTTCATTGCCCGAGCGCACGCGAGGACTTCAGGTACAAAAATAAAATTCTCTCTAAACTTAATCCCCACAATGCCCATGCCGGCGATCAATCCATCGTCCATAATTTCCAGCGCACCCACGCCTGCGTTCAGGGCGTCTTGTGTCAATTGATCGACATCGTGATGCGCGCCATCGATCAATGTGGCGGCAATTGCCTGCATCTCGAGACTTGCATTTGCGAACAGGTCGATATTGCGCTGGATCTCATTGGGGCGTTCTAAAAATTCTTCTATTTCTTCTTTGATAAACTCATTTTGAATATCGGATAATTCAGCCATGAACTCTCATTGCCTCCGCATGCCAATCCACGATCGCTTTTGGGATTTCTTTCAAATTTTCGATTGATGTCTGCAATGGAATCGCACATTCAGGCCCGATTAGATTCACACCGGCGTCCAGGTTTTTATACACTTCTTCTCTTACGGTTTCCGGCTCTTTAGAAAATAGCGTTTCCGGATTGTTGATGTTGCCGACCAGCGCTATCCGCTCCTTTATGATGTCAATTGACTCATCTGGGTCGTTTTTGGAGTCGTAGTGGAATGCTGCCATGCCCGTTTGCGCGATGTATTCCATCCGATCAACTGTGCGCCCGCATATATGCAAAATCAGTGGAATGGGTATGCGGTCGGCAAATTCAATGTGCAATTCGCGCAAATACCGGTCGTAATAATCGCCGCTGACCAGGTCACCCGTTGCGTGATCGGGCAGGGTTAAGGCGTCGGCGCCTGCTTCAATTTGCGCCACGCCAAATTCGACGGTTACTTCTTTTAATTTGTCCAGAATTTGCCGCGTGTGATCCGGGTCATCTAATGATAGGAGCAAAAAATCCTCTACGCCAAAACAGTGATACGCCAGGGACCAGGGTCCCATTGTTTTGCCAATAATCGCCACTTCGTCGCCGTATTCTTTTCGCAATATGCCTATCGCGTCCAGCACGCATTTTGTATCGGGATGGGTCAGTAAGTTCGATGGGATTTCAATATCATCTGCTGTGTGCCAGATCGGTTCTTTCATTTTTACTGTGGGCCAGTTGTCTTTTTGCTCCCACTGAATTTTGCATCCCAGTGCCGACGATTCTTGAATAATCGTAAATACTGGCATAATTGTGTCAAAACCCAGTTCGGTATAACCCGTTGCCGCCAGCCGCGCCATGAGTTCTGGCTCGCGATTGGCGCGCGGAAATGGCGCATCTACCAGATCCATCAATTCCACGGTTGCAACCGAAGTAGGATTACACGTTGGGGTGCGATCCACAGGTGCCCGATTGAGTGCCGCCAATACGCGGTCGCGCGGTTTCATTGGTTTTATTGTCTGGTCGTGCATATTGGGACTCCAAAAAAGGTGAAACATGAGAGGCTAATTTTGTGCGCTCGGAGCTGCGAGTACGCCTCGATTGGCTGCCTGTTCCAATTCTCTTAAAACGGATCGCACATTGGGGGCGCGTACGAGAAGGACGCCTATCAGGGCATCGTGTGCAATACCGCAATCACAGCGCACCTGATCTTCTTTCACTTGTTCCAATTCGCCCAGCTTTGCAAGCCCTCCGGCTACCAATCGAATGCGCCGGTCTGCGCCTTTTTCATCGCTGTCAGCCGTGATTTTGTACACGGCATTGGATTGCGCTGTTGCCGAAATATGCAATCCCGATTTCTTGTCCAAAATGGTCAATGGCCGCATAGATACATCGTCATCCATGCCGAGTTTGCACGATTCCAAAAATAGTCGCTTTACAGATAGCAGATGTGTGGCTCCACACGGAAAGCGCAGCAATCCCTCGTCTGTGTCTTCCATCCCTCCCAAAACCCGCATTGCATGGTTTACGGAGTCAATCCGCGCTTGTGCCCCATCTATCTGGCTATATGTGTGAACGCGAAAAGTCGTGCCCTGCGCGTTTTCTTGCCGATATAGCCCAATTGTGATGTCGTGAAAATGGGTGTCCATCGGCACCAATTCTATTCGCCGACCAAGATCTAAAGTCTGTCCCATGAGAATCCTTCCTCTTACCTATCAAGCACATAGCGACGCACGGCTTTGGCAAATCCTTCGTTTTCAATATGATCGGTTTGTAAAATATTTTCTCCGGCCACTGCGCGATGGATTGCTGCGTCTGCGTTGTGCATCAATACACCGGTTCCGGCTGCGCGCAACATGGGCAGATCATTATTACCATCGCCCACGGCCATCACTTCATCGAGACTGCTATCAATATGGTTGGCTATCGCTGTGAGTGCCGCGCCTTTGTTCACATTTGGGTGCATGATCTCGATGCGCTCCGCCACAGCCCATGCCATGTAAATTTGATCGCCAAATATATTTTTTAATTCATCAACCGTCTCATCTGCATGTCCGGGTTTGGGCAAGAGCATTATTTTGGGAGGCGCGGCCAATTCTTTTGCGCGTATTCGTTGCACGAGATCGGCATCAACTTCATAGACCATATTGGTCATTGTGGCCACTGCGCGACTCATTTTTGTCGTGCGGTCGGTGATATACGCTTCGCAGAGGGCCTCGCGATTTATGTCACAGCGGCAATATACAAAATTCATGCGCCGTTCATCGGCATATTGGATCAGGGATAAGAATATATCATCGGGCAGTCGTTGTTCGTGCATGAGTTGGCGTGTGCCATTCGTTTTGGGGGCGAAAACCATTGCGCCATTATAACATCCGGCGTAGAGCGCGTCGGCCATGCTGGGATTGCCCAGAAACGGAATTTGATTGCGATCAAAATTGCGCCCACTCATCGACGCCACAGCCACGCCGCGATCCAACAATTCGCAAATTGCTGCCATCGAAGCAGCCGATGGGGTGTTGTTGTGATTTAAGATTGTTCCATCAAGGTCAAAGGCTACGAGTTTGACCACGCGGGTTCTCCTCATTGGGGTGAATTTAATTGACCAAAGGCAACCGAACAGTTCCGCCTCGCTCTGCCGAGCGGTGAACCGCTTCGGTAAATTCCATGTATTTCATGCCTTCGTAAAAGCTGGTATCGCCCTGAGGCCCACCTTTGATGGCGTTGATAAAATCGGCTTCAACAGTCCATTCTGCGGCTTCATCTTCGGGGATGGGGATTTCTTGCAGTCGTCGATCACCCGTTTTTGCGCCGCGGATTTGCGTTCCCATGTCGTAGATCAATGTGCCTTCATTGCCATAAGCTTCAACGACGGAGCTTCCGCCAAATTGGGCCACACCTGAAAATAGAAATGCCGCACGCGCGCCATTTTCCATTTTGCCTATGACATGCGCCATATCAGGTGTTTCAACTGGTCCATCGCCAGACCCGTCGGGTAGAGGTCGCTCTCTGGTAAAAATCTCAGTTTCAGCCGTTATGGTTGACATATAGCCAAATACGCGTGCCACGCGCTCGACGGTAATGCCCATTCCCAGGATATTCAGGCCCGAATATCGTCTGACCTGTCGCCAGTGCAACGGCTCGTCGGTATCCCAATAGCGCCCGCCCAGGTCGCGGACATAAACGTGGAAAATATCGCCCAAATACCCTTCATCTATGAGCCGCTTCAAAAAACGCCCACCTTTCCAGGGGGGTGCAGGACAAATTTGGGTCACGAGGTCCGATTCTTGCCCCCTGGCATACATCAATCGGGCTTCTCGCAAGTTCATCGCCATGCGCGCCTGTACAAAGGTGTGTTTGCCGGCGTCTAAGGACGCGAGGACAAATTCACAGTGTTTGTAAGGCCATGTGCCGATCATTACCGCGTCGATATCGTCCCGGTGCAACAATGCCTGTGAGTCTGTCATGGCCTCGGCTGATAAGCCCTGCTCGGCTATTACCTTTTCACCGCTTTCTATACTGCGGTTGCATATTGCCACGACTTCGGCATCGTCAATTTTTGCCAATCCCGGAAAATGCCGACTCCGGAAAATACCACCCGCACCAATAATACCAATGCGAATTTTATATGCCATTTTTTACCTCACTGTGTTGTCGTTGTTCTTCTCTCCAATGTTCAGGGGTTGCAGAAACTGCAGTGCGAATGTATCACAGTTTTTGTCAATTAGCAAACGAATCGGTTACGGCTGTGCTGTTGCCATCTCACGATTTTTGCACGACAAATTCCGGCCGTGGAATCATGCGTTCCGGATTCCGTTCGTAACCTCGTTTCCACAACTCCTTCACAAGCCTTCCACTTTTAGCCAGCTCTTCGCGAAGCGCCTGCTGGTCCGCCTTTGCCCTCTGATCAATCGCTTCCGGGCAGCACACCTGGTATAGAATTCGCCGAAGCCGAGCCAGTTTCTGAGACGCATCGGGACGCTCCGCAAGATCTTGCATCTCCAAAGGATCCTCTGCAAGGTCAAACAACATCGGTCGTTCCCCAACGCACTCCACATATTTATCTGAACTCGATCGAAGAGCAAAAGCGCTTCCTGGAAGGCCCGGCCCATGGAATTCACTGATAGCGAATTCGGGAAGCGCCGCACCCGGCTCGCTCCTCAAGGATCCCAGCAAGGATGTCCCCCGCATGTGTGTTGGCGAAGGCAACTCCAGGGCTTCCGAGAATGTCTGGAAAAGATCGAAATGTGAAACAGGTGCAGGCTCGGACCCTCCTGACTCTATGCCGGGTACAGCCACGATCATGGGTACGCGAATTGAATCCTCATACATCGATCCCATTCCGGAATTGTGATGTGCCCCCATGCTGCCACCGTGATCCGAAGCATAGGCGACCAGCGTCGAATCCCAGAGATTCTCGGTGTCTATGGCTTTGAGCACGCGCCCCACGTTGCGATCTGCCATCTCACAGATGCCGTGGTAGCCTACCAGACCACGGCGCAACTCCTCGGGTGTGCAGAGATCGCTGCACGTGTAACGAACAAAATCCTGGTGGAAGGGGTGCAGTCGAGAAACGGGTTCCGAATAGCGCTCGTCCAGGTCTTCGGTTCGCACCAGCGGATCGTAGTAATCCCACAGCTCCTGCGGCGGATTCCATCCGGGATGGGGCTGTTTGATATTCACGATCAGGACCCAGGGGCGATCTTGTGGGCGTTCATTCATCAGCCACTGTACCGCTTCTTCCGCGACCTGCGCGTCGTGCTGGTGTTCCCCGCTCCCACTTGCAGGACCCGCTTCCCGCAATCGATGCAGGTGATGGTATCGGGGTTGTACACGGCCCTCTTCGAACAGTGTATGTATGTCCAGACTCTCCCGTGTCTTGGCCAGACGAATGTCTTCCACTCCAGCATCACTGCCTGGTTTGTAATCAAGCTTGCCAATAGTCGTAAGCATGACGCCATTTTCTGCAAAGTAATGCCCCCAGCCTCTGGGCACTCCTGAATAGGGAAACGCATTGTCCCAGGTGGAGATCTCGTGAACATACCGTCCCGCCATCATCGCTCCCCGCGAAGGCGCGCACAGAGGACTCGGGCAATAGGCACTGTCGAATCTCTTGCCTCGCCTGGCGAGAGCATCGATGTGAGGAGTACGGGTAATGGAACTACCGTAACAGCCGGAAAACTCAGGGTTGTGCCGATCGGTCATGATATAAACAACATTCATCGAAGTCACCTCGGTGCGAGTTGTCAGCAGCTATGTCAAATCCGATTGATGTCAGAACCTGGTCTTTTGGCAGCATCTTAAGCCGTTGGAACATATCCCAGCTGATCGTTATATGCCACAGCTTCGGGGAAGGCCTCGTGAAGGTGGTCAAGAACCATATCAATCTTACACCTGCACAAAGAGCTGGGATAGGGCATCTCGCCGGTACGCCGGAAAAATGCCCCGTTCTTTTCGTGAAAACCACCCCGCCGGTCCATGAACTGACCCCAGTGTCCCATCGTGTATCGCATATCTGTCCTTCTATCAGCGCTCTGAATCCAGGCCTCGGGAAACAGCATTTGAAACCGTGGCGCCGAATTCAACCAGCTGCCGCATCGAACCACTTTTATTTCCGGCCGACGTACTTGCGAATCTCTGAGCAGCCTGATTAGCGATGCCGCAAACTGCACGTGCATATCACTGAGGGGAGATTTTGGCTGGTAAACGTTGGCAATATGAAGGCTCAACGAGTCCTCGTGCTTGTAGTCATAATTCCAACATTCGTGTGAACGATCGCCAGGTCCGGACTGTTCATTACCCAACTTGCGAATGCGCGCTTCCATAAGTGGCCAGAGGATCGCAAGTCCCCTGGTCTCCACGGATTCACTATCATTACCATACTTGTCGAAGATTTCTCCCAACTTTCCTACAATGACGTTCCATTCGGGATTTTCGTCTCCCGCTGCCGGATGGTGGTTGCCGTCGTAGAGTGAGGTATTCCGGTACAGATTGACTCGCACGTTAACGGTATCTTCCAGGTCTCCAAGGTTTTCCTGCAGCCGTTTGTTCGCGTACCAAAGGCTCAACCGGGTGAATTCCTGAACATAATGCACACGAATCGGATCCAGATCGGACATTGATTTTACCCCCGTTGTTCGTATTGAGTTAATCTTTTCCTCTGCCGGATTTTGCGCCAAAATCCTGCCAGCCCCAATCCAGATGGATTCGGGGTATGGAAAACTCGTAATACCAGCGAATACTCACGGGTTCGTGTTGAGGTTCCAGGTATGCATAAAAAAGAGCAGATCGGCCCGTCACTTCATCCAGCATCCCTGCAGGCGTGAGTTCCGACAACAGGCCCGGATCCTCTTCCACTTCCAGGTAACGCAGCAAATCGTTTGTATGGTTTTCGGCGCCGCTGGAGCTCACCTGAACGGGTGTCTCATGTTCATTCCACCATGGCAAGTCCGCTGCTGGTTGAGATTCTCCGTCTGCCGCCTTTGCCCAGATCGGTGTACTCCAGGCAAACTCTCCATCGTTCTGGCGAAGCCGTATGTAGTAGGCATTCTCTTTGAGCGGATGCTCATCCACGTAAGTCAGATCTACGTCCAGCGTGTTCGGACGCCAGGTCTTCAAGCGTCGATCATTCCGGATGAGATCTACGCGCTGCACTGTTGAGCATGCGTGAGCTACCACACGAACTCTGGCTGGGCCTGAAAGCTGTATCTCGCTGCCAGCGGGATTGCCCTCTAGCGAAACCATCAGAATGATTCGAGCCCCAGTCGTTGCAAAGGTTCGTTTTTCAGCGACAGCTTGCCAGATAGCCTTTCGTTCACAGCGAGTGGCCCACACACCTGCCAGAGGACCCGATCCAAATCCGGTGTCACGGATGTTGAGCACCTTGTTGAACCGACCCCGGAAGCAATGGGGAGCCATTGGGGCGCCCAGTGTGGGCAGATGGATATCTCCTGATCCGATAACGGCCGGTCGATAGCCGTACCTTAGTGCCTTCTGCAGGAGCCACTCGAAAGCACCGTGACCGCTGGCCACTTCCAGCAGTGGTTCGACATTTGGCCGAAATTCGTCCCAATTTGGCGGTCCCCCTCCAACGTGGGATTCAAGAAGAACATCCTCTCGATCTCCGTAGGTTTCCAGCAGGGTTTCCTTCGACGAAAAGGTCGGCAGGTACCCATCTTCCATCTCCCGGAACACAACGTTTCGGTCTCCTCCAGAGCGCGTGTGAACTTCCGATGCCAGGAAGGGCACATATATTCCGGGCTCATCATGATTGGTATATGCCTGTTGAAAGGCTTCCCACAGTTCAGGTTCGTCAGCCTGATCTGGTGGCGACATGGGCCCCGGAGCCGCAAAATCCAGCCGTCCCACTTCGCGGGCTTGCCTGTGTCGGGCATCCGGATCCAGCTTGAAACTAGGCTCGTCCATCAGCGCCATGGACGTATCGCCCCAGGCGTGGGAGTGAAAGTCTCCCCAGAGCAGCCGGAAGTCCGGAGACTTCCGGCAGAATATCGGATTGCTTCTGGCTCGAAGGTCTCCATCCCTCGCTTCAAGGCGATAAACGCCTGGGTGGCCAATCTGAACGTCCTCCAACCTCAGGACGCCGTTATGTACTGGCTCAAACACCGCTCGATCCGGCAGGCCCGATACGTTGTCGGGGGCAGTTAACTGGACGACGCCCTGATATTGTTCACACACATTTCGATGGATATCGAAAGCGACCAGATTGAGGTGAAACGATTCGCCCTGTTCGACAATGGATGGTCCTAGGATTCGCAGCATATCTGCGGATGCTTCTGAAGTAATGCGAATCCGGGTCTCTCCACCCGCGATGCTGACAAATTCACGGCCGCCATTGCGATCTACCGCTGCCTCCAGTCGCGCCATTGTAGTCGAGTCATAAACTTCAGCACCTGGACCACCCCCGCAGCGATCACCGATTCGCAATCTGACCCAATCTCCCTTTCGAAGGATCCCTTTCGACACTCGAACCCTCGCAACTTCGGGTTCGTGACCATGGTCGGAATTGACAGCCAGGTCCAGCTTGGCGTCAGAATTTGACTCCATTGTCACATAGTCGCGTCCCAGTGGGTTATTCAGCTGAGGGGCGTGGCCCATGAGGAATCCGCGGCGGAAGAAGCAGAATCCTCCACCATCCTGCACATCCGCTGCAGCAGTAAATATGATCTCCCATGTGCCGACTTTCCCAGCAGGCAGATTGAATGTGGATCCCGATGCAACAGAACCATCTGCACCTCGAAACAGGACCTCAAATCCGTCGGGTTCATCCCCGGGAATCGAGGCTTGGATCCACTCTATGCGAGCGTTTTTTGACATACGGTATCATCCGTTAATTCAGAAAGCCGCGAACGGTTGTCATATACCTTCTGAAATGCCTCTGCCGTTTGTTCGACCCAGATCGGATCGGGATCTACAGGGGTGGACAGCCAGAAGCACGTGCCATGTATCCTTTCGCTGATCGGCAGGCTGCCCGGTCGATACGATTTCCTCACGTTATCTGGAAGATATCCCCAGGGACCCCCAAGGCCCTCGAATGAGAAATCGTTGAACAGTGACTCCAGATGCATCACACCATACCCGTAAGGCGTTATCTCCGGTTTTGTCCGCACCCCTTCGGCTACCAGCGCTTTCAGAACCTTCGACACGGGTACTCCATAGACTTCAGGATCGACCAAACCCGCATACAACAGGAGACCGCCGCGGGTAGCCTTTGGATAGACCTTCTGAGTCTCAACTCCCTCTATATTCTCGAGAAGCTCGTCCATTTGTGCAAACCACTTTCGGCGCTTTTCGTTGAGCTCTGACAGGCGTTCGAGCCGTCCTCGAGCCATCGCGATACCAAAAGGATTCGCCCTGTATTTGACGCCCAGGCCCATGTTGTGCAATCCCGTAAACCGATCGGTTTTCCACGATTCCCCGCAACGACCGTACTGTCCCAATGCCATCATCCGGTCGTAGAGATCATCGTCATCTGTCACCACCACCCCGGCCTCCAATCCCGTAACCGGCTTGCTGCCCTGAAGACTGAAGCATCCAATGTGGCCAATGCTGCCCACTGGCTTGCCATCCCACAGAGCGCCGTGTGCGTGAGAGGCGTCTTCAATCAGCTTGATATCGGTTCCGGCGATCAGGTCCAGCAGTCCATCCATATCCGCCGGATTCCCGTAGACGTGTGTGACGACAATCGCGCATGTCCTGTCTGTGATTCGTTGCTTTACATCTTCCGGATCTGCACAGAAGGCGTTCGGGTCCACCTCGCAGAATACTGGTGTTGCGCCGCAATGGAGGATGGGTGAAATCGTGGCATGCCAGGTGACTGATGGCACGATCACTTCTTTGCCAACACGGGCGCCCGCAGCAAAAATGGCCGAGTGCAAAGCTGCGGTTCCGTTGCACGTACAGATCGCGTGCTGGGTCTTTACCAGTTTGCTGAAATCAGATTCGAAGAGCTCGAGATGTCGCCGGGCTTTCTTCGGATCGTCCAGCACCTCGTTTACGTACGACTTTTCAAGCGGCCCGATATTTTCCCACCCATCCCCTACCGGAGCCGTAACGGCCTTTGGGCCTCCTTCAATTGCCAGAAGTGATTGTGCCATGGTATTCTCCTAACGTAATCTCTGATGCGACTACCCTAGTTGAGATTTTTGGAATCAAAATACGAACTCTATCGATCCCCAGTAATAAATACGATTTCTACCCGTTCGGTTGCCCGACGTAATCAGAAAGGTCTGCGATGAACAGCTGCCGTGCGCCTTCGAAAGCCGCCTGAAAACAAACCTTCCTGTAATCTCGGCTCCAAACGGGATGTCCATCCAGGCGAAGAAACGGGTCTTTTTCCGGTTTCTTCTCGATCGTTGGCAAAATCGCGATGTACATGTGCTTTTGCTCCACGAGATCTGCGAGACGCAAAACGATCGTGTGACCTTTGTCGATTTTCTCGTCTGTAAAGATGTATCTTCCAGTCGGATCAATGCTCGCGTGCCCCCCTCCAATCAGCGACTCGCCGAGAATTTTCCGCTCTGTACCGTTAGATCGTATTTGGCAGTATCGTCCATCCTTATTTTCATCCAATACAATTCTGATCAGGTGTTCGCCATCCGGGTGCCAGTTGGAGTGACCCCCTTTCGCTCCCCACGGCGAAGTAAAGGGAAGGTACTGAATGTCGCTCCCATCGGGATTGAAAGTAAACGTTGAGGGATTTCGTTTTCCCCAACCGTCTGGAAACACACAGCGCAGAACCTGCATGATCCGGGTACCCTGTTGGTTGAACTTCGAATGCCAAAAGTAGAACGTACCATCCTCTCTGGGAGCCGGATCAGGAAGCCTGGAGGCCAAATCCGCCAGGCTCACGATCAAGCTCCGCTGATTCGTTTTCAGGTCCGTACGCCAGATGCCTTCATTCTTCGAGGCGCCCGGAGGCAGCTTTTGCGGTTGGCCCGGATTCTTACTCGGGGCTCCGTAACCGAGCTGTGTAATATCCATCAGTTCAAGAGGAAATCCGACAACACAGGATTTATCGGGAGCAATGGTGTACATCGGACCCGAATACGTCGTTGTTTGACCTGACTCAAGGTCAATGCGTACGCAGACCGCCTCACCATCTACGAAATCATTCGTATACAGGTGCCGATCCGTGCTGCCCCAGTTGAGCAAGGCGCCGGTTTGAAATCCCCAGCACTGGGTGGTATATACCGTCTCAATCGTCTCCTCTTCCAGGTCGATCACACAAACATCTGCGATATCACCCAGCACAGGCATCCGATCCTGATAAGGCAAACGCGTAGTGGCCAGGAGACGTTGTGACGGGCTGAAGGGACAGACGTCAAAATAGGTGAAAACATAGAACCCATCGTCGGGTGTAACTCTTGTCACAGGTGCTGTACAGGTATCAGAGCAATATGGCTCGAACGAATAGTGCCGTTTTATAGTCCCTCTCAGTACTGGAGAATCATTCTGCAGGGTTGGATTGGCCATCAAAGATTACCATTTCTCCATTTGTTCAGGACATCACTGGCGACTTTCATATTGAACTGGTGTCCGCCATCAAATTTGTCGACAAACAACCGATCCGAAGCGCTGGCTGCTCCATATGCCTTCCGCACTCTGACCAAGGCTCTCTCCGCCCATTCGTGTGGCGCCAGTCGATCCTCCAACCCCCATTCAATCACCATATGGCGGGGGGCGATGAGAGAGAAGATCTCCGGAGTATCCCCATACTGGAGAAGTCCCGGGATGAGTTGTGCGCCGCACTTCTTCAAAGCCTGATAACGTTCCTGGTACATGCTCAGGCAGCCCGAGGGTACGGCAATCTTGACCCGTGAATCAAAAGCAGAGATCATCATGGCCATTCGACCTCCGAGCGAAATCCCCGCACAGCCAAGCATCTCACTGTCGACATAATCAAGGGACTGAAGCACATCGAGTGCCGCCTGTAGATCGCACAGATGTAGTGCCACAACGGTTGTGCCCATCAGCGTTGCACAAAGGTAGTTGCGCATGCAATAGTCAACCCGGGGATTTGGATAATTGGGCCGTCGTTCGCCAAACCCGCGTAGATCGGGCATCAGGGTGACGTAGCCCTGCTGTGCGAATTTCTGGCCGAAGTTGTATCCTTTCGTAACAATTTCTTCTTTCCGCTCGGGTGAAATGTCGATCCCCGCCACACCATCTTTCCCAAACTGGCTGTGCCCGTGCAGGCAAAGGAGACCCGGAACCTGATTCTGTACCTCCTTGGGAACGAGCAAATAAGCCGGTACGAACACGTCCAACTCCGTCTGGTAGCGAATGCGATGGCGTACGTGGTCCCCGCAATCCGTTTCAGTCAGGAATTCCAGAGAAAGGTCCGACCGTTCCGGGCGAAGGCCCAACAGTTCCACTACTGTTGACCGAAATCGATCCTGCCACCTCTCTAGTTCATCGACCGTTGAGCCATCGAATAGCATCGATGGCTCAAACTGATCCAGCAGTTGCGAAAGGTCATCTTCGAAGATGATGGGTCTCATTGTCCAATCTCGGTTAGGCTCGAATGCGGCTCTCTCTCAATCTGGCAAAGATTCGTTCTGAGCAGCACTCTATTTGGTGAAGCCGCGAGGAGAGAAGTGGTTGGAGAGATCCAGTGATCTAAATGTGCCACTTGTTAGAGTAGTAATTGCTTAAACATCTTCAGTATAAAATTTAATTCAGAAAAGCACAAGCGAATCCAAATCTCTTTGGGATTCCCAAACCTTTTGTCGTGAATGTATGCGATTCCCTCTTCTGTCAAGTCCAGTTTTGTATTCCGAACATGTTCGCAGATGCGCTGCCATCCCTCATACAAATAGACTCTGTGAATAACGGTATGCGATGCAGCTGGTCCCCCACTCTTTATGAGCCACATCCATGAGCGTATATGCTGTGGTCACAATGGTACCATCTTCAAAACATACGGTGCTGGGATACCCGCAGTCCGAATGGTAGGCCGTATCGCTGATGATGTATTCGCGATTTATATCAAAGGTGTTTCCTCCATCGTGACTCACTACAGCGCGAACCCCGAAGGGATATGCGCGATATCCGTATGTAATGAGCACTTTTCCATTTGGCAGAGCCACAATGCTGCCGGGTGAAGCCCCTTGAGTCTGCGCTTCTGGGATGGTCGTTTCCCAATGCGGCCAGGTTTTTCCTCCGTCAAAAGAGTGGGCAAATTGATTTGGCTGATCGTTGAATCTGACATAAGCGAGCCAGTGCTTTTCATCCAGAGATAGAAATCCCGTTTCGCTCCCACCGGATTTCACAAGGGTTGATTTCTTCCAGGTCTTGCCGTTGTCAAATGACCAGTACAAATAGCTCATTCTCTCTGGCAATTCGGGATTCTCGTCATATGCCTCTTTCGTGTAGTATCCCCGTGCGTTGAACACAAGAGCCCCATTTGAGACCTGTCGCATCTGCCCATGGGGGTGAAGCCGGAGATCTTTTTCGGGAAACGCCAGAGACACCGGCTCTGACCATGTTTTTCCTTTATCCTCTGAGCGAATCACTTCGATCGATTTAAAGGGATCCCGTGTCGAGATACGCCCTTTCACGTCAATTTCGCCCATGACGCCATAGGCAAGCACCAGATGCCCGTTCTTTGCCTGTCCAAGTGCCGGGTTTCGCAAATCTAAATTTCGTTCGGGATCTCCCCGCACAACCACCTGATAATCCGTCCAGGTTCTGCCTTTATCCGATGAAAAGGAGAGACTGATTTCACCTCCACTGCCGGCATGACACGAACCGGTTCTCGATGCGCAGCATAGCTTTCCGTCCGCCATCAACAAAAGCACGGGAAAAAATCCGCCCCCTCTGGCAAAAGGTTCCGGAAAGGTGCGCACACTCCCATAGTCTTTTCTCAACGGATCGTCTTTGCATTCGGGGAACCGCAGGAAATAGTCATCGGATGCCCTTCCTTCACGCAATGTTGGCCAACGCGTGCCCGTAGCAATCACGGGGACCTCTTCTATATGATCGACCAAAGAGACGACTTCAAACATCGTCTTTCTCCTGTGCTTGGTTCGGTTCCCCTTCCCATGGCGCACGCAACGACGCGTGGATAGCGTCCGGGTCTGCCATCCATGCTGTGAACTCGATCCACAGGCGGATGCAATTGGCGTGCGTCTGGTTTGCAAGCGCGGCCTCTTCGCGGAATCGGTCTGGGCTATAGTCCCACCAGGCCTGCTCGATGCGAGCGCCCCAGGAGGGTACGATATTGAATCCGCGGAGCCAGGCGTAGTCCTGGTAGTGATGGAGTCTCATATTTGCTGTTTCTGCCATTGCCTCTATCCTTTTCACGGGCTGTGAACCTGTGCAGCAAGTTCATCGATAAGTCTCATGATTTCTTCATACTGCACAGTCAGGACATTTTCCGCTTGAGGGGGATATAGAATAGCCCTGATCCGTTCAGCAAAATCTATGGGCTGAATGGCAAACTGTTCGACGTAGTGCAGATTGTTCCCATCTCCCACATAGTAGGTCTCGTTGATAGCGAAGAGCACTTGCATTATATCATGCACCAGTCGTGCGGAAATGCCGGCGAGGAAGACCACATCGCCCCGCTCCAATTTGTTTCGGTAATGATAGTCAGATCGCCAGTAATTAAGCGATTCCATGTGCTTCCCAATGATCGCCTGCTGCAGAGCCAGAGGGTATGGGGTTAACCGCGCCTGCCACCCGGCAATAAGTCCGGATGGATCATCAATGACCATCTGATTGGCCAGGTCTGTCAGCAGATGATACCCCCACAAGGTCCACACTCTTTCCTCCGGCATCACTCGTCCACTTAACCAGTCATCCAGTTGTGTCTCGATCTGATCAACCGTGCGAACCCAGCAATTGTCGATATCGACGCCTTGTGTGCGCCACCGATCGACAATTTGAGCAAAGACCTTCCACTCTTCAGTCTCTCGAAACCCTGGCGCACCAACTATCTCATCGCAAAACATGCGGAAATCGACATCTGACCGGTTGTCAAATATACCCTTGCCGTGTGAACCCCCGATGCTCAATGCGCAACGCCCCTTCGCCAGTGCTTTCAACGGCTGCACACATTCATCTATCACGGCTTGAACGCATGGATGTATTTGATTTTGCCGCATATTTGTAGTCTTTTATACCAGTGCATCTTTGGCTTTGCGAGGCAGTTCGACGAGGATAAAATAAGATTTGGGATACAAGTAGTTTTCCCGTGATTCATCAATGACTCTCATATATCCCTCTTGAGCCGCTTCTTCGTCGGGCAAAATCTGGTAGATCTTCCGCTTTTCCAGATCGTCGCAATCTCTGTTTTCGATACACAGCGCAAATTGAGATTCTGATGGGTTCTCTTTCATTTCATGCATGCAGTTCTACATCAATAGTCTCTGGCGTATCCACTAAGATGGAAAACCCGAACTGAGGCAGCAATTCCTCGAACGCACGACGGGATATCCCGAGCGTGAGGCACGCTTCTTTCTCTGAGAGTTTTCCTACATGGTAGAGTGTTGCAACCAGGACTTCTCTGAAATACGCTTGGTCGAGATGAACAAGCGCAGCCGTGTCCGGTAAGTCTAAAGAGATTTTCATATTGTATGTCCTCTACTTGTTGGCCTCTCAATCAACAATGGGCAAATGGACCGTTGCGCCGCGTTCGACGGAGCGGAATACTGCTTCGGTGAATTCCATGTATTTCACGCCCTGATAAAAGGTCGATTCGGCGGGTTTGCCCGTTTTGATCATGTCGATGAAATCCGCCTCAACCGTCCATTCGCGCCTGTCGATGCAGGGACAATCCAATTCCTTCAATGCGCCATCGCCGGACTTGGCGCCCCATATCCGCTGCTCGTCCAAAACGGGTGAGGTTCCGTAAACCAGTGTGCCGTCATCGCTTTCTATTTAACCAAAAACGCATAATCAAGCCCCACGCGAAGCCTGCCACCAACCAAATTGGCAACATTGCAAACATCTTTGCCAATTCCCATTCGCTTCCATGCAAAACCTTCCACATCTGCGGCAGAACCTCGAGTATCAACCACATTGATCCACCAAAATAGACGATGCCTCTAAAAAGCCAATCTACAGTCTTTGCTTGAATCAAGGGACGTTCCAGAACATTTGCCAATCTTTCTTTTTCTTTTTCGATCCATCTATGGCGGCAGAACCGAGCGGGAAAATACCACAGTGGAAAAGTAATCGCCAATATGGCGAGGCTAAAAATGTTCCATAGACAGGGAATTATTTGATGGCAATTTGGACAAACAAAACCAAACCAATGCCCAAAGGAATTTCTTTTTCCCCACAAACGAGAGTCATTTAGAGTTTCGCAGTGGGGACAGGGAATATAAGTACGTTCCATTAAAGGTTTATCGCTCTCTTCGTCAATCAACATGACTTTGGGGATTCGTTGTCCCAAAATCAGTTCGTTGAATATCAGTGCAGGATTCAATATCCATTGTAAGACAAGGGGGTGCGGTACGGCCTGTATTTTGAATCTGTTTTTGTCGTATTGCATCGGTTCATCTCCATAAGTCTCACGATTTCTTTTTTTTAAAACACAAGTTTTTGACCCGGTTTCCTGTCAGTCTGAACCCTGTAACTTGTCCCGTATCGTCTCGCGTAAAATAAACTTCTGGGAAAAACCACGCCTCCCCGACGAAACGACCGTCGGCATAGGTTAGCGATATGTCGTCATGCCGTCTGTGTTGCGCCACAAGCCGGTCCTCTCGCACACCAATGGTATAGGTCGTATCGAGTTCTTCGGTGTAATAATCGCCTTCGAATTCTAACAACAGTTCTGGTGATAGGGGTTCAGTCTCGATGCGTTCAAGGGGTTGTGTATCCGGCTTGGGTGCTTCGGGAGCAAGGACATCAGCGAGATAGAGATCAGCGATCTTTTTAGCCAAACTAAGTGGATTAAAGGTGTCCAGATTGCACAATATGACAACGCCAAATTTCTGAGCCGGAAAACGTATGAGATGGCTGCGAAATCCCCTCCATGATCCGCCGTGTCCGACCGTTTTCAGTGCTCTGTACTTGCCGATGTCCAATCCGAAGGCGTAACTGATCTGTTCCCCATTATTGAGAACCCCTCGCTGATGCATCTGCTCAACCACTACTTGTCCGCCTATGCGTGCATTATCAAAGTTCAGAATCCACTTTGCCAGATCTTCTACTGTTGAATAGAGAGAACTCGAACCGAGAGCGGTTAAATTGTTCACGGCATTCTTGAACCCATCATCTTTCACGGACAAATAGGAATACGCCCGGTTCTTCACAATCATCTCGTGGTCATCGTGAAAGTGGGTGTTGGTCATGGCGAGGGGCTTAAAGATGTTGGCGTCCGTCCATTCGCGAAATGAATCTCCCGTGATTGTTTCAACGATTTCTGCCAGCAGATTATACCCCGTATTTGAGTATAAAAACGCTGTCCCAGGCTCGAAATTAAGTTCTTTCTGACGCCTTACCATTTTCAAAATATGCTTAAACGAAATCACGTCATCCATCTCTCCGCCCGCGATGACAAGTGCCTGCACCCAATCCCGCAATCCACTCGTGTGATGCACCAAATGTCGAATCGTTATTTTTTCCCCAAAATCCGGGACATCGGGCAAGTGCATCCGAATATCGTCATCCAGCGAAAGTTTCCCTTCATGCAACAACGTGGCGATGGCAAAGCCCGCAAATTGCTTGGAAACCGAAGCAATGTCGAAGATGGTTGTCGGCGCAATCGGGATGTCGTATTCCAGATTCGCCATACCGTATCCGCGCTTGTAGATAATTTCACCGTCTCTGATAACCGACAGGGCCGCGCCAGGGGAATCTGGCTTGTCCCATTCCGCGAACACTTGATCGACTTTTGCCTCAAGTGACTCGTGATTTGTCATTGGCTACCTCTTCTGCGTACGCCTGTGCGGCCTTTAATCGACAATGGGCAAATGAACCGTTTGCGCCGCTTTATCAGATTTCGAATAGGCCCCATACGGCTTGCTGCGTCCGTTGCATGGCCTGGTTAGGCTTACTATCTATCTTGTGTCTGCCAACTGCTCTGGACTCTATCTCGCATAACCACTAATAACCCAGGCCAATCTGTTTCGGCAAACTGAGCCATCCCCTGCATAATCCGGTGGTGAATTTTATGTCGATTTGGCTGGCGAAGCCGGATGATTAATACACCATAGTGTTTCACTGTACAGTACTGTGTGAAGCCCTTATCTGTTGTGATCAACAAACATCTCTGCCTCTGTACCATCATCCATAGTTCGTCGTCGTGCATGCCCTCATCAGGAGTGCCGCGAATATCGCGCACTTCATGCCCCATCTCTCGAAGTGTCTGTACCGTCATCAAAGGAATATGTTCATCAACAACGATCTTCATAACTCTGCCGGCAAGGCTTCCAAAGGGGTTACTTGTTCTTCAGCGAGTGCGGCTCCATAGTCAAAACAGGCATAAATATCTTCTTGAGTCAGCGAAGGATATTCTTCGAGGAGATCCTCGACAGCATCCCCATTGGCCAACATCCCCAGGATTAGATGCACCGGGATACGGGTGCCTTTAATACATGCTTGTCCGTGACAAACTCTGGGATCAATGGCAATACGTTCATGCATTTTTTATTTCCATTTCTCAAGAGATGATTATAACATTCTATTTTTTAACCCTTTATTCAGGTTCAAATACACCCCACTGTGAATAAGGTTGATTGGCTTTCAATCGACAATAGGCAAATGGACCGTGGCGCCGCGTTCAACGGAGCGGAATACTGCTTCGGTGAATTCCATGTATTTCACGCCCTGATAAAAGGTCGATTCGGCGGGTTTGCCGGTTTTGATCATGTCGATGAAATCTGCCTCAACTGTCCATTCGCGCATGTCGGATGCGGGGACATCCAACTCTTTCAATGCGCCATCGCTGGATTTTGCGCCCCATATCCGCTGCTCGTCCAAAACGGGTGAGGTTTCGTAAATGAGTGTGCCATCTGTGCCGTAAATTTCAATGCATTCACTCGGTGCGTGATGCGCGGTGCCAGAAAAGAGATGGACCGCAGTCGCACCGCTCTCCATTTGCGCCAGGATATTCACGGTGTCTGGGCGGTCAACTGGCCCCATGCCGTCCTCTGTGGAACGCTCAGTGATGTATGTTTCTGCGTGTGCGGATACGGATTTTGTATAGCCACACCAGCGGTGTACAAACTCCACGAGCATGCCGACACTCATGGTATTTAAGCCGGAAAAATGACCCATCTGCCGCCAGTGCAATGGCGTATTGGGATCAATCCCACCGGACGTCATTGAGCGCACGATGATATTGCGAATATCGCCAACATATCCTTCGGCGATCAACCGCTGCATAAACCAGTCGCCTTTTAGCGCGTGCGGTGGTTGGCATATCTGGTGCGCGAGTTCTGATTCCATTGCTGCGGCATACATGATTTTTGCCTCGCGCAAATTCATCGCCATGCGCGCCTGTACAAATGCATGCTTGCCCGCATTGAGCGATGCGAGCACAAACTCGCAGTGTTTATACGGCCAGGTGCCAATCATCACGGCATCGATGTCATCTCGCGCAATGAGCGCGTAGGGATCGGTCATCAGATCGGGACGCAATCCAAATTCAGCCGCAATTTTGCCGCCACTCGCTTCACTGCGGTTGCAAATTGCTATGACCTCGGCATCGTCAATTTGAGCCAATCCCGGAAAGTGACGGGTGCGAAAAATACCGCCTGCACCAATAATACCGATGCGAATTTTATCTGCCATTACAACCTCCATTTTACGGCATGGTCAAATCTTCGTAGCCCGATAGGTGATACTCATATCCCAGATAATCCAGCAAATTGCACAGAGCGCGGAATGCCACGCCAAAACCATCAATGCCGCTAAATCCGCCAAATTGCCCACCGCCCTTTACATGTGGTTCCAGGTCGATAAATACACCCGGCACACCCAGTTCCTGAAACTGGCGTTGCAGGCGCGGCACGAGTGTCTTAAAATCCCGCAGGACCATTTCATGTCCGGCATCGCCCTGGTCAACGGGAATAAACCGCGTCAGTCCTCGCTTTGTTGCTCGATCCAACATCGGCTGATCGGCTGGTGCGTTAAATCCTTTAATGTGGATCCATCCCAATCCGGGCTTTGTTTTGACGTACTCGGCAAAAACGCTATCTGGGCTGTGCCCCATGCTCTCCATATTGCCCACATCCATGATGATGCAGGTGTTGGGATTGTCGATCTTTTCGTGCAATGCGATCAGTGTCTCGCCATCTCCACCGATTAAATGCGATTCCACTTCAGAACCATAGATCAGACCTTCTTTTGCACACATGGCTACAATCTCTGAGAGCTGATCTGCCGCTTGATTTAAATGCATCCAGGGATCGGTCCCATGTGGATGGTAATAGCTAAAGCCGCGAATGAGCTTTGTGTCAAATGCATGGGCAAGCTCGATGGCGCGTTCGACATCTGTCTCTAAATATTCCTTAAACGGCACATAGCGGTTGTCTGTACCGTCATCCACGTCCAGCAATTTCACTTTACCAAGCGGCGATCCAATGCTCGATACTGAAATGCCAAATTCACCGTGCAATTTTTGGAGCTGTTTAATCTCCTGCGCGGTCAGTTCCATTGCGTTCTTTATCCCATTGCCCACGTCGATAAATCGAATTGTGTAATAAGACAAGCCAAGCGCGCGCATCATGGTAAATTGCTCTTCGGCGCGCTTGCTCACCGGTCCTTCGTCGGCAAAACCCGATAAAATCACCTCTGCCACAATAATACTCCTTTCTATGAATCAGGCCAAACTACGGGAATAAGTCGCAGTGTGCCAGTACCCTGATCGCAACCTGGCGTAATCTCAATTGATTGACTTGTCCTGTAATCCGCGCCCTCCAATACAATACTTGTTGAAAAATTACACGACCCCCCGGCGGCTATTTCAGCGGGTGTACACAAATCTTCGCCCATCCCCAACGGGGTGCCGTTTTCACCCAACACACGCACGCGCAGTTTAAGACCCGTGAGTTCTAAACCCGATTGACTGTCAATCGTGCCCCCAATGTGGATAATATTCAAGTTTGTAGACGAACCGGTATCGCCCGCAGGCGTATTAACAGTTTCACCCCTAATGGTGGTCAGGCTCAAAACGGTTAAATCCTCGGGTATAAAAATACGCGATCCGGCAGAGTCGTCTTTAGAACACCCGAAAAGAAAAAAGACAGACAAAAATCCAATGATGTATTTCATCGCGGTGCCCTCTCTTTCGAAAAAAATGGTGTAGTGCATTTGATGCACAATATACACGTCAAAACGGTATCGGGCAAGGGGGCTATCAGTTGTCGGTTGGCTAGTACGGTCGGGTTTAAAACCCGCCTCTACTTTCCTCAAAATCAAATGTAACCACATTTTGGACGTCCGATAGACTTGAACGCGGGGCGAATGCCATGGTCAATACAGTTTCCTGCACCTGTCCCGCGTCGAATTTGGAAAACCGATGGGTTGCACGAGCAATTTCTTCGCTGTTAGCGGCCCGCAATCTCCAGGTCATGATGAACGGGCTGATAATCGGTACTGGTCCCGCATTGACGACATCGGCAGAGATGTTGGCTCCCACAATTTCACCGTCTGCATTGTGAATAGGCTCGCGGCGTACGTTGGCAATGGACATAAAGTCCGAAAGTATTTCGTTCTCAGGCGATATGGGAACGCCGCCACAGCCGAGCAAAAGGCACACGATCAGCCATCTCATGGATTATTTATCCTCCAAAATACGCTATGCCTACCAGGCCGGTGAGCCAGCAATAATAGGCAAATTGTGCAAAATGCCCGCCACTGAGCAAGCTCAGGAGCCATCGAATGGCAAATACTCCAGAGACATAAGCCACAGTAGCCCCGATCAGCAGAGGCCATAGCGCGTTCATTTGTGGGGGATGGGCGAGTAAGTTGCCAACTTCTAATGTGGTTGCGCCCAAAATAATGGGGATGGATAATAAAAAAGAAAATGTTGCAGCTTCACGGCCATCCAGTCCGCGCCACAGGCCCATGCCAATGGTTGAACCCGATCTGGAAATCCCCGGCAATACGGCGAGTGCCTGTGCAAAGCCGATTAAAATGGCGTCTAAAAATGTAATTTTCATCCGGTCGCCCCTTGCAAACCGCGTGCTCCACAAAATACAGCCGGTCGCGATCAAGAATCCGCATACGGCGATTGGACTGGCAAAAGTCGCTTTGAGCATGTCTTTGAACAAAATCCCCACGACGCCAGCGGGAATGGAGCCGACCATTAACAGATAGATTGTGTGCCAGGACGCGCCATTGCGCCGCAAACATCCGACGACCAAGTTGATGATGCGCGCTCGCAATGCCGTTACCACGGCCAGCAATGTCCCAAAGTGTACGATTACTTCAAAGGTTACATTACCGGTTTGAATGCCCCATACAGCTTGTCCCAGAGCGAGATGCCCCGAACTGCTTACGGGCAAAAATTCGGTCAGCCCTTGCAATAGGCCCAGGAGCATGGCTTCAAATGATGTCAAGAGGTCTCCTCAGGTGAAGCGTGAACGGTAAGACGTGAGACGCAAGACGTGAGAGGGGGTAGGGTATTACCTTTTACGTCTTACCGCCTTTTACACAACGCTTCCAACAATTCTATCACGGGTGCCATAGATGCATCGTTGCAGATTACAATATCGTAAGCGCGTAGATATGCAGCACAATTTTCTTCGACCGCTTCGTTCAAAAATCCCACGCGGATGACGCAATCTGCATCGGCAACGTTCACCATCTGTGCATCTTCTATGGTATCTCCCAGGAGGAGGACGCAGCCCTGTGGGGCACTTGCATGACGCGCTTTGTTAAAGCTGTGGATTACCGGCCCGCAAAATCCAGCCACCGCGCCATGTGTATCAAATATCAATTTGTTTGCCGTTATTGTCACATTTGAAGTGAGCAATGTTCTAACTTTTAAGAATTTTGAGATTGCGTTGCCAATGCCCGCGGATAAAATTAACAGGGGTATGTCTCTGTCTGACAATATGTTAAAGAAATTGATGCCGCCATCGCGCAAGCGCATGAAATCTCGAACGGCAATGTCTTCTATTATTGCCTCGGTAAGTCCATATTTCTGCATCGTCGCAAGTGCCGCCGTCCACCAGTCGTGCATGGCTTTTTGTTTTTTGCGGTGCGAGATCGTCTGTGATATTTCAAGGGGGCGATACCGCGCGTACAGACGATCCATTGCGATGCGATATGCGTCTCCCAAATAGGCTCCGTGTGCAATTGCCGAATAAGATGTTGCATCTTGCCCATCTTCTGTTCGCGCTTTTGTCAGTGTGCGATCCCAATCGCTGACCACACATAGTTGCTCGTTTTCCGTGCGCTGAAAATGCGCGAGTTTGCTTTGTAGAGCTATGGGATCAGCGATCAATATATGTTCCATTGATAACCTTGACGAAGCTCGCACTGACTTTGGGGGCGGGGACAATTCGTAATTCCTAATTCGTAATTCCTAATTCTTAATTGCATTCTCAATCCGTTCGCTGATCTCACCTGTTTCTTTGTCTTTCACAATTCGTTTCAGGCGTCCATCGGGCATGCGCTCGGTTTTCAGGGTGACAAATGGTGCGTCTGTTTCTGTTGATGCGGTTTCCCGATCCACTTTACCGCCGCGCCATTCCATTTCTATCGGTTCCCATTGCTTTGTTTTTGCCGATTTGTAACACGCATCTATAATCGCATTGACGACATAGCCGTCATACAGTGTTTCCATTGGTTCGCGTCCTTCATCCCAGGCATTGAACATATCCACGAACATGTCCGAATATCCCAATTCGGCGACTTCGTCGCCCACGGGGAAGAGCCAGCCCGTATCGCTTTCGGCTTTTTCTGCTACATAACCCCCTTGTCCGACAGCCGTGAACATGTCAAATCCCGTTCGCAACCAGTGGTTGAGCCAGATTGTTCCTTCTGTGCCCGCCACCTCGTCCCGCAGGTCCATACCTCCGCGAAATGCCCATCCGACTTCAAATTGACCCATTGATCCATTTTCAAATTTGATCAATCCAATCCCGTGATCCTCTGCTTCAACTGGGTGTACGAGTGTGTCGGCCCAGCACATCGCTTCGACCGGGCGAATGTCTTTGCCAATGAAGTTGCGAATAATTTCGATGCAGTGACATCCCATATCGACGATCGCGCCGCCACCTGCTTTGTCTATATCCCAAAACCAATCGCTGTGGGGGCCGGGGTGTGTCTCACGCGATCGCACCCACAAGATGCGACCCAATGCTCCATTTTTCACAGATTCGAGGGCTTTCAAGGTTTTGGGGGGATATACCAGGTCTTCTAAATACCCGCCAAATACGCCCACCTTTTCCACCGCATTCAGAATTTGCTGGGCTTCATCAGCGGTGCGTCCGAGAGGTTTGGTACAAAATACGGCTTTGCCAGCCTGGGCTGCGAGTGTTACTGCTTGGAGGTGCAGGTCGTTAGGCAGCCCAATTACTACGCCATCGGTTTCCTCGTCTTCGATTGCGGCTTGGAGATCCGTTGTCCACTTTGGTATGTCCCATTCTTCCGCAAATGTCCTGGCCCGTTCTTCCGTCCGCGAATATACGACCTGTACCCGATCAATTCCCCGATGTCTGTGTAAGGCCATGGTATAAAACATCCCGATCAGTCCGGTGCCCAACATGGTCAATTTATGTCCTTCAGCCATTTTAAACTCCTTTGTGAAAAAGCTATCAGCTATCATCAAAACAGCGTCGGTTGAATCGCACCTTCATGCGTTAAGAGAATTTTTTTCTTTTCCATCCCCCCAGCATATCCCGTTAGATGACCGGACGCGCCGATCACGCGGTGACACGGCACCACTATTGCCACGGGATTTTTGCCATTGGCCGCGCCCACGGCTTGCGATGCGCCCGCATTGCCCAATGCACGGGCGAGATCTCCATAAGTTCGTGTCTCTCCAAAGGGTATATCCAGTAATAATTTCCATACGCGCTTCTGAAAATCCGTTCCGCGCAAGTCCAGTGGCAAATTGAAAACTTGCAGTGTCCCATCAAAATACATCGCGAGTTGTTCGACCGCATTTATGATCGGATGATTCACAGCGCGAGGGAAATTTATCTTCGCCTGTTCCGCTCGCTCGCCCTCAAACGCAATCGCATGTACGCCATTATCTGAGGCCAACACGGTCAACGGTCCCAGTGGACTTGCTACATCTTCCCATACGGTCTCTCGTGGCAATTGCTTTAATATTTGTAGATCGAACACTGCGACCTCCGTGAATAAGTCCTGCCTTATATTATACAAAAAAACGGGGCGTGTGCTCAAAAGAACATACGTCCCGTTAGATGGAGGAGAACGTGTTGCAGTTCAGTGACAATTTCGATAGATAAACGCAGTTAGTTATCAATCCGTCGATTTTAGAGGATTTTCCATTTCGAATCTCATCCTTGAATCTCCTCGTATTCCGTATTATATTGGGCGGTCTTTGGAGTCTTTACCATTTCAACTAAGATAGGCACAACGTCATGGCTGAATATAGAAAACCAGTAGATGTATTGCTTACAATTGGCGATCCACGAGAACTTTCGGATCAATGGCTCGATTATTCGGAATACGGGATTGGTGCAGAACATATTCCCGATTTGATCCAACTGGCGACCGATTCAGAATTGTATTGGGCAGATTCAGAAAGTCGGGAAGTTTGGTCATCCTTACATGCCTGGAGAGCTTTGGGACAGTTGCGTGCAGAGGAGGCGATTAAACCCCTCCTCAATTTGTTTCACGAACTGGAAGAAGATGATTGGGTCGGAGAGGAATTGCCCACAGTATATGGCATGATCGGGGCGGCTGCTATTCCCGCTCTGACAGCGTATCTTGCGGATACTTCTCGCGGTATATCTCCTCGGATTAGTGCAGCACAGGCATTGTTTGATATTGCAATGTCACAGGCCGAAGCGCAGGAGGCATGTATTGCCGCTCTCACACATCAATTGGAGGCATTTCGGAAAAATGACCGCGAATTGAATGGATTTCTGATCTGGTATCTAATGGATCTGAAGGCGATAGAAACAGCCCCGCTTATGCAAAGAGCTTATGCGGCTGGTCGTGTAGATAAGATGATTGTGGGAGACTGGGAAGATGTACAGGTTGCGTTGGGATTGAAACCTAAGGTCGAAAGAGATGCCGACTTCTTCATGGACGATATCGAAGACCCGGACCCTGAAGACAGACCCTTTGCCTTCAAGCCTCAGAGTGCGGCAAAACGCAAGAAAGCAAAAACAAAACGAAATATGGCGCGAAAATCTCGAAAGCAGAATCAAAAAAAGAAGAGAAGAAAAAAGAAGAAGAGATAGCAAGGGGTAGTGAGAAGCGGGAAGAGAGACTGACTACTGACCGCTGACTGCGATCCCATTAACCCAGAGTTCTGATTCGCTTAGATCGACATAGTCATTCCAAATGATGCCATAACCGGCTGAATCTACGCGTACGTTTTTGAAGAATGCTTCGTCCTTTAATGAGCGGAATGCGTCTTCTGTGATAAGCGGCGCGCAGTTGTATATTTTTACCTTGCCAGAAACAAAGGTTACTCTGAGCTTCAAGTTTGGGAGAGCTATAATAGATTTTACTTTTGGATAGTTAGGCATTTGATTTACTCCAGATTTTTGTGGTTTTATAACGCAATTCTTGTGTAATGTCAATTGGCGAAAAGCGATATCTGAGATATAAGCTATAATCCGTTCAAAATATCAAAAAGGGTTGTGAATATGCCACTGGAAAACCTGCTGACACTAATAGAAAAACTTCGAGAGTGTATTGACCGTCATGGCGATGTGCTTAGACAAAGCGAAGCGTTGACCCGTTACGCGCTGATTGATCCCCTTCTGCGTGAACTGGGGTGGGATACCGAAGACCCGGATGTAGTTGTGCCTGAGTATAGTTCGGGTGGTGGCCGAGTGGATTATGCGCTGTTCGCCGACAGCAAGCCTGTGATAATGGTAGAGGCAAAGAAACTCGGCACTTCGTTGCAAGATGGGCGTAAGCAGGCCGTAGAGTACGCTATGGACGAGACAGATATTAAAGCCCGCTATTTTTCGGTAACTGATGGCGCATGTTGGGCAATATATGATACAAACAAGCCCGCGAATGATATGCTGGCTGCGTCATTTGACGTGAACGAAAAATCAGCGGCGGGTGCGTGCTTGAAGGCGTTAGCCCTGTGGAGACCCAGCGTAATTTCAGGTCAGATTGCTGGTGGAGAAACGCCCGTTATTGGATTGCCTGAGAAACTGCGCGATAATGCCGCGCCCATCCCATTCCCTGAAGAAAAAACAGAAGCACACCAGACGCCGCTGGAAGTGATCGACATCAATCAGGCGACAGCAAAAGATCTCGAGTGTCTGCCCTCGATTGGGTCTGAAATGGCGCGGCGCATTGTGGCCTACCGCGAAGAGCATGGGACATTTAAACACATTGACGATATCACAAAGGTCAGAGACATTGGTACTAAAACCTTCGATCTCTTGAGGGACCACATCAAGATAAGTACACCATGAACTTACCATCTATTCGCTGAGTTGTAGGTTACAGCCTGTGCGCTTCTCGCCTTTCATCTGCATTTATTTGCGTTCATCTGCGGATACTCGCCTTTCTTTTGTGACTTCTGTGCTTTTTGTGGCTTTTTCGTCTTTTATCCGCTTATTACTCTGACCTACGGGTTTTATCCTGATCATCCTTTCATCCTGCTTATCCTGATTCTGACAGTTTCCATGGCCCTTTCATCCAAAATACAATCCGAGACCTCTCTCGCTCCTGATACGATAACTTTTCGGTCTATTTTATTGGGGCTGGTGACCATTGCGGTTGCTACGTGGTATATGAGCTATTTTGCGGGGAATCTGGTCAAGAGCTATTTGCCCGTGGCGGCTTTGATTCCCTTTGTGATGTGGGTGGGGATCAATGTGGGGATGATTCATGTCGCGCCTCGATTCGCATTGTCTCGCATTGAGTTGATCACAATTTTTTCGATGATGTGGATTGTCGGCAGTTTGCCAGCGGTGGGGTGGGGGTTTTATGCGGTGAGTCTGATTCCGTCGCCCGAGTTTTACGCATCGCCGGAAAATCGCTTGCGAGATGTGGTTATTCCCTTTTTGCCCAAGTGGTTCTTTTTGGACGCCAATATACCCGATGTACGAGCGGTGTACACCGGGCGTCACCGCGGCGATCCCGTGCCGTGGTTGTTGTGGGTGCAGCCTTTTTTTTGGTGGTTTGTCGGCTGTATTAGCGCGGTGATGGCGGGATTTTTTGGCAGCGTGCTTTTTTTTAAGCAGTGGCAGGAAAAAGAGCGCCTGGTCTTTCCCATGTCCGAATTTCCAGTGGCCTTGATCGAGGGCGCAGATGAAGGCCGCGTGCCCGCTGTGTTGCGAGACAAAATTTTTTGGATCGGGTTCTGGTGTGTAGCCGGTGTGATTTGCTGGAATATTGTGGGGTATTTTCAACTGAATATGCCACGGATTACGGTTTTTGATCACTATCTCACCAAAACCGTGGATTTGGGGCCGTATTTCCCGGCGTATTATTTGCGTGTGCAACCGCTGATTATGGGCCTGGCTTATCTTTGTCCGGTGGATATGTTGTTCAGTGTGTGGTTTTACAATGTGATCAATATTTTTAAGGTGGGTCTGTTAAATCGCACGGGCTTTACGGTGGGGTTAGAGGGACAACCCGCCAAGGCCGGCGAGATTGCGATGCTCGAGATGCACGGTGCGTTGGTTTGTCTGGTGCTGTGGTCGGTGTGGGTTGCGCGGAGACACTTAAAGGAGACGGTTCAAAAAGCATTGAACCGGTCTCGCACGGTTGATGATGGCGTGCCCGTTACGTATCGCACAGCCTGGGTGGGCCTGTGTTTGGCAACGGTTGGTATCGGCGGCTGGATGATGTCTTCGGGAGTGGGGTTCTGGGCGATGGTGGGGCAACTCATTCTCATGTTTATGTGTTATTTTGGCATTGCGAAATACGCGGCAGCGACTGGTTTTACCTTTCTCAATCCCGCTGGGGGTAAAGGCGTGGCGCTGATTCACTCTATGATTGGCACGTCGAGACTTTCGCCCACATCGCAGTCAATGCTGATTCTGTTCAATCGCAATGTGTTTTTAGGGGCTTCAATCCGAACAACCTGTCTGGCTGCTATTCCGCATATTTTTCGCATGTTTGGCAATTCGCTTCGCAGGCATCCGTGGATATGGGGGATGGTTCCGCTGGCGTATTTGATCGGGTATATGAGTGCAGGTGGTTTTTATTTGTTTCGGTGTTATGACGAAGGCGGGTTAAATGGGCTGCTGGTGTCGTGGCCTATGGATTCACTCATTTCGCGGGTGCCCTATATTGAAGGCAGCAAAATATCGGTTTTTGATACGCAAAAACTCGGTGTGTGGTTGTTTGGGTTTGCCGAAGCAGGTGGTTTGACCTATTTGCGCTCGCAGTTTGCTTGGTGGCCTTTTCATCCGGTCGCCATTGCGTTTCCGCCCGGGCGATATGCGTTTTGTTTGTTGCTCGTGTGGCTGGTAAAGGTGGTTGTGTTGCGATTTGGTGGCGTGCAGCTTTACAGGCGGTCGCTGCCGTTCTGGTATGGCGTGATTGTCGGGTATTTGTTTGGCATTGCGCTGTCGAGTGTTGTGGATGCGATCTGGTTTCCAGATGGCGGGCATTTTGTTCACGGTTGGTAAGGGGGAGTGCGATATGTCTGATGCAGAGATAAAAAAGTTATATGGGAGTGCGATAGTGAGTCCATCGGAAGATGTGGTGGCCGGGTCCTATGGCACATGGACACTGACTTATACAGCAGGTGAAAAGGGTATTGCAAGAGGGGGGACGGTTCGGATTTATACGGATGCGGATTCGGACCGCGCAATCCCTCAGATGGATGATCCCTCAGGGGCGGATTATTTGACGGTTGACGCGCCGAGAGAAACGCGTGTGGGTGCGCTGGTGCAGAGTATGATGTCGCTTTCGCTGACTGTGAATGGGCGCGCTTTGGTAGAGGGAGAGCAGGTTTCGGTGACTTATGGCGATACTACAGGTGGCGGGCTGGGGTTTCGGTCGCAGACCTTTGCCGAAGCGCAGCACTTTTTTTGGGTGGCTGTCGATGCAGGCGATGGCGAGACCGCGATATTGCCCAATCCGCCGTCTTTGCGTATTGTGGGGGGCGAGGCTGTCAAGCTGGTGATCAATGCGCCGTCTATTGTGGTATCCGGCAAACCGTTTCGCATTCAGGTCAAGGCCGAAGATGCATGGGGTAATCCAGCGGTTTCTTATCGCGGGGATGTGACCCTCAATGGCAATGATGTGCGCGTGTCGCAAACCGTGAGCTTTGGCGATGCAGACGAAGGCGTGCGGTGGGTGGATGAGTGCGTGGTAGCGCGCGCGGGGGTTCACCGTATCGATGCCGATGACGGCACAATAGTCGCGCAGAGCAATCCGATTGCATGCCGCAATGCAGCACCGCAATTCGCGCTGTATTGGGGAGACTCGCACGGCGGCCAGGTAGCTATGGCGGAGAAGATTCCCGATTTTTTCCGGTACGCGCGAGATGTTGCAGCCATCCACTTTGCGGGGTATCAGCGCAACGATCACGTTTTGAGCAAACGCGATTGGGTGTTGCAGCAAGAGACGGAACGCGCCTATAATCAGCCTGGGCAATTTGTCGCTTTGCCGGGCTTTGAGTGGTCGGCACAAACCACGCGGGGCGGGCATCACAATGTGTATTTTCGGCGACACGATCAACCCATCCGCCGGTCTGGACATGAGGGCCTGTCTGATAAATCGGACGAAGATACAGATTTGAGGCATATTACAGAGGTCTATGAAGCGTATCGCGGGACGGATACGGTGATTACGGCTCATGTGGGCGGCGAACATTCCGATCTGCAATACCACGATCCCTATTTGGAATCCGCTGTGGAAGTGACATCGGATCACGGGACATTTGAGTGGATTTTGCAGGAGACTTTTGAGCGCGATTATCGCATGGGGTTTTTCGGTGGAAGCGATAGCCATAACGGGCGACCGGGTGGGGATACGCCGGGGTTTCAGCACCGCCGTTATGCCAAGGCGGGATTGGCTGCGGTGTACGCGCCCGAGTTGACGATTGATAGTGTTTTGGATGCGTACAAAGCGAGGCGCATTTACGCCACGACAGGTGCGCGAATTTTGTTGCATACCGCGTGCGAGGGCCATTTGATGGGGGAGGAATTTACAACGAGAAATACACCGCATATCTCGGCTTTTGTGGCGGGTACTGCGCCGTATGAATCTGTGGAATTGTACCGTGGGTTAGAACGGATTTACAGCCATCCGATTGAAGCAAAAAAAGACCGCAATCGCGTGCGTATTTTGTGGGAGGGCGCGAGTCGCAAGAGCAGTTATTCTGGCGTGATCTGGGAGGGTATGCTGCGGGTTTCGGGACGCGCAATTGCGGGCGTTGAGCAGATCCGGTTTGACAGCCCGCGTTCTCGCGTTTTTGATGTGACCGATGAGGGGTTGCGCTGGTATTCGGTGACGTGTGGATATCGCAGTGGGGTTATTCTGGACCTGCCGGGCGATGGCGATGTGGATATCGAATGCGTGGTGGATACTTCGGTTATTACCGGTCCTTTATTTGGCGATCAGGGGATCAAACCCCCGAGGCGCATGTCGCATGCGCCGGCTGAAAAGATCGGGTTTCACGTTGGGGCAAGCGATCTGGAAAATGGCGCAGTGACGATGGAGTTGGGACCATTGAATCGGCGTGTGACCATTGATTACGCGCCTGAGGTACAACCCGCGGGTGAGGTGTCGTTCGAATTTACCGATGAAAACGCAAGGCCAGGCATCAATCCGTACTATGTTCGCGTGATGCAAACCGATATGGAGATGGCCTGGAGCAGTCCAATTTTTGTGGATTATGCAGTGTAAGGAGGGTTTAAGATGGATGTGACGCGCATTTCAGCGTGTAGTTTTCCGCTTCGGGAAAAGGATCTGGATTATACGTTTAAGGTGATTTCCGAAGCGGGGTTTGACAAAATTGATCTGGTGGGGCGCATGCCGCATTTTTCGGTGACTGATCCGGATTACGATATGGACGAACTGCGGCGGGTATGCGACAAATACGGCGTGGTATTGGCAAATATCGGGTCGTACTGTGGGCGAGATTTTGTCGCCGATTCGGAGGTTCAGAGACAGGCGGCAATGGATGATATGAAAAAGACGCTGGATATAGGGAAGGCGTTTGGTTCAAAGTCCATTCGCATTATGCCGGGTGATGGCAAACGCGCTTCGATTGATACGCTGGTGCCCTATTTTCGTGAATCAGCGGAATACGCCGAGAAATTGGGTATTTACATGGGTATTGAGAACCACGGTACCGAAATTTCTGGCGATCCAGAAGCGTGTCAGGAAATTTGTGAGAAGGTCGATTCAAAGTATTTTGGGATTTTGTACGAGCCGTGCAATTTGATGGCTGCGGGTGCAGATTACAAGTCCGCTTTTGATGTGTTTAAGGATCACATCGTGCATGTGCATATTAAGGATGGCGATTATAACTCAGAGGGCAAGTGGGAGCGCTGTATGCTCGGCGATGGCATTATCGATTATCAGTGGGTGTGGGATGAGGTGGAAGCACTGGGCTATGACCGGGATTATGCACTGGAGTTTGAGGTGGGCAATATCGAACCCGTGGAGACGGGCTATCGCAAGTGGTATGAGATGTGGGAGAAGGGGTGAGAATTAAAAATTAAGGAACGGCGTACAACTGCGTAGCAGTTCATTAGGAGCAGGGGGCTGACCGCTGTTTCACAATATCGAAATTGCGGCGTCGAGGCGGGGGAATATGCGGTCGGCTGTATCGTGGTTTTGATGTGCGGTAAAGAAATTGGGGATGGCGAAGACTGTCATGCCAGCGGCTTTTCCAGATTGTACGCCAGCCTCGCTGTCTTCAAATACAACACAGGTTTCGGGCGGGACATTGAGTTTTGCGGCGGTTTTGAGGTAGATTTCCGGATCGGGTTTGGTATGGGTGACGTCGCTGCCCGAAAAAATGGCTCCAAAAATGTCGTGGAGCGCGTTGGCATTTACGTGTGGCAAGACGCCATTTTGAAGCGTAGTGCGCATGCGCTGGCGCGGCGTGGATGATGCGATGCCGAGTTTGTAGTGTTTGTTTTGAAGATGTGATAGCAGGTCGAGAAAGCCGGGCATGAGGTCTATTTGATCGGGGTTTGAGATCGCGGTTTCAAACCGGGTCATCCACGCTTCGTGGAAGTCTTCGGGGCGAATCGGCAAGTCGTAGCGTTTGACGGCGTCTGCGCTGTTGCCTTCCACGGGATGTCCAACACAGCGCACATAGCTCTCGCGCGGTATGTCAATCCCCAGTTCATTGAGGGTCTGGTTATAGGTGTTATAGTAAATATTTTCCGTATCGACAATCAGGCCGTCCATATCAAATATGACGGTCTGGTATGGTTTAGGCATGGTTTTATCCTACAAGCTCAAGGTGAGAAGTGCGTCTTCATTCTGGTCGTCGAGAAAAGTAGCGATTCGGTCTTTATTCCGCAACAATAAGTCGGCAACCTGATTGTTCCCAGCATTTTTCCCTACAAGCCATATTACCTTTGGCGGATGACCTTGGGAGAAACTGAGTTGACGAAAGTCTTTATCCCTTGACACGATTGTGAAGCCCTGTTCGGCTGCGTAAGCCCAAATCGCTGGATCAGGTTGGCTCTGAAGACCAACTTGCTTTATACTGGCGGTGCCGGGAAAGGCTTCCGCAAGCCGCGCCACGAGTCGATAGCTGAGGTTCTCATCAAGGAGAAGTTTCACGTTGTGGCACTGGATTCGAGTTGGAGTTTATGGTAATCGGAAAAATCCCGTGCAGCGCGGATGTGCTGAGGCGTCAGATCCGGAAAATCAACTAACAGTTCATCCTCAGTCATCCCTCCAGCCAGGTATTCTAATATGTCATATACGGTAATTCGGGTACCTTTGAAACATGGCTTGCCACTACGGACAAAAGGTCGAGGCTCAATATAGTTTTTGAAGCTCATTTTGCCATACTTCGCGGCATCTTCCCGTAGATGATTCCCGCCTTTAGTCAGTGCAGCTTCACCTGATCCATAGTTACGTATTCTTCGGGCGAAATTTGCGGTATTCGCAATGGCGATCCATTTCTTTTCTTTTGTGGCTATAACTTGGTCATCATCAGTTGAGTAAAGAAAGAAATCGATATCTCCACTGTCATTTTTTTTTGGCAAAAGTCCTTCTGTCATGAGTCGGATCAAGTAGTATGTGAACATACGGGCGTAGCACTCTACCCTGGGAATGGCATCGGTAAGTCGTTGAGCAGAGAATACACGGACATCATCTTTGTCCGCTTTGGCAAAAGCACGTATCTGGCAGGCGGATATAGCCTGGGTAAGCCACTCTTCTGCCCGCATTCCGGCGAGGAATCTCTCCTTCTCTTCGCTTCGCAGTTTAGGTACAGACGAAAACCGCTTTTTTGGATTCTTTGCGTACCACTCTTGAAACCCCGGGATGTTCTCCTTCATCAAGAAGATGAGAGAATCCACCCACTCTTGCTCGCCTTTCTCGCGCCATGTCGCTGTAAACGGTACATCCAGGCTCCATTGGACACGAAGTTCGTAGTCCGGTACGCCTCTGCGAACTTCCTCAAGGCTTTGACCTGTGGCTAAGGCACGGACAGCGTCGGAATATGAGGATGGCTGTTCCGCCAACTCGTAACCAAATACCATAGCCAGATGCGTTTCGGGATCCGGAAGTTCGTCTATCCGATGCTTGAGAATGACATTCGCTGCTGCCTTTCGCTCCTCATAAGATCTGTTATTGAGTTTAGATACCAACTCAATGATTGAGATGGGAGAGTAACAGAGGTGCTCTCCAGGTTGTCTGACATCCTCAATGCGGATGCGATTCAGTCCTACGTCGTAAAGCACATTCGTATCAAGAATCACTGTCTTCGCCATGTTGTGCTCCTTTTCATTCCCCTTCACGACGCAGGTTTTTGTGAGGAGAGATGGTGCTTACCACACGACTGCTGAGAAGAAAAGACTCAAATACTGCGATTTGGTTGCGGTTTAACCCAATCGTCGATATGCTTCTTCTACCCATGTATTAAAACAGGGTACACTTCTGCTGTTATAAAGACCCCCCGGGTGGGTGGGGTGATAGGGAGCGAACCACAACACTTCTTTTCCATTCATTTGGATGAGATGATAATTACAGTAGTCGCTGGATAGATCAATAAGCGTAGTAGATTGAGAAAATCCATACTTGATAGCCCACTTTGCGGGATCTCCCTGAGTAATCAAAATATCGGGATCAAGGATTTGTATTTCTCCAGGGATATATCCACGACAATTATCAAACAATCGAGGAGATGCTTGTTTGGTTCTTTCATAGTCCTCGCAGCATTTAGCACTATTGGTATGTGCAAAATAGGGGCATATATTCTTAAACTGTAAACCGGGGTTAAATTTTTTTAAAAAAATCCAGGCTAAATGATGTGTGTGATGCCAATGCCAAGCCTTGTATCCTGCCAAACTTTCGGGGTCACAGTCTTCTTCTTCAGAACGTCTTGCTGCTTCCATAGTGCGGGTTTGAGGATTTGGGTCACCACCAGGGTCAGCAGAAAGAAATAATACACGAGGTAGTGTGCCTTTCTCATACTCTGAACCCACATAGGCTTCTTTAGCTTCGACAAAGTTATTGCAAAAAAGACGGCAAGAATTGGCGAAATGACAACGAAAGCCGAAAGCAGAAATGCCATTTGCATAGTAGTAGGTCTTGAGTTCTTGAATCATTTATTTTCCTTTGTTTGTTGTGGTCGAGGCTCGATAGAACGGTATCTCGTACCTGTTCGGCCAATGACCGCCGTGCGTTGCCATTAGAGACATGAGAGATGTGATTTGCTAACTCGTATATGGATGGTACAGTGACGTACAGACGTGCGCCACTTTTGGTAGCGGCAGTGATGCGAATTTTTATTTCTTCTCTTGCTTTTTGGGTAGAGCAACCAGGAACGGCAAATAGCTCCAGCAAGTAACTCGTATCAATAAGGTATACTCGCGGCGAGTTCATGGCAGTGCCTCAACCCACTCCAGCATCTTTTGGCAATGCTGTTCCTCAAACTCGGGCGCGAGATATTGCTCGATGACACGGCGCGATTCGAGATCTCCTAACTGTCCACGCTCGAGCAATTCATCGGATCTCGGTAAACTATCTAAAGCGACAAGACCAGCGGCTTGCCACCAGATACATCTGATTTACTCAGGTGGATAAATTCGCATAGCCTGACCGGACTGAAGCTCTGGGAGTATTCTCTCAAGTTCAGGCATCAATTTTAGCAAATCTTCGAGACGCTTGCTTGGAGCACGCAGGATCACCACTGATAGCTTGAACCTTTGAAGAGGTTGCTGATCGGGGATTTTGTTATCCATCGTCACGAGGACATCGAAATGCTCTTGGGCTGCGTCCAGCAAAGCACCGTTTTTGAGACCCTTCTAACCTCGGTATTCAACCGTTTCGACATTCACCGCCTTTTGAAAATGAAATCTGAGCCGAATGGGTATATCCTCGTCAAGTAGTATTCGCACTTTGTGTTCCCAGGTGATCCAGAGCTTTGGATGAGACTTCGAGATAGGACTCGACCTGCCAACGTGTGACAGTAGGAAAATCCTTTAGAAATTCTCCAATGTCATAACCCCCTTTGAGATAATCCACGAGCGTATCAACGGGGACTCGAGTGCCCGAAAATACCAGATCCCCGCTGTGAATTTCAGGATCACGCGAGACAACGCGCCCTATTTCAACTGTATTGTATTTCATTTTCGATCTCCTTCTGTTGCTTCTTACGCACTGCCTACAACCAATTGGTTGAGATCACCACCGCACGCTTCTATGATTTTTTTCTTATTTTCGCTCTGAGCATCTCAGCGGCGATATTATAGATGATGACGATGTAACGTCCAATATGACAGAAAACTACTTGCCACTTCCTGCCCATCCTGGGGGATCAATTTCGTATTGACAGGAGAAAAGTTGGACATTCCCACAGTTATCACAGACAAATACCTTGAAGGCATGGTTTCCCTTTGGCTCCAATCCAAAATTGCTTATGTGACTATACCCGCCTCTATTGTCCACTTTCAGTTGATACTTCCCAAAACCACAAACTCTACATGGGCGTTCAGAATCGCTCATCATATCTGCACCGAGTCTCAAGGCATTTAGAAGACTATCGATCTCGTTAAGTAGCAAACTCGCGTTTTCAGGGCAGTTCTCTTCGTCTTCAACAATGCACTTATCAAGCAAGTCATTGAGGAGTGCCATTTCGGGACTATTGGGAAACAGGCTCTCCAAATTGAACGACTCTCGGCGGTGATACCAAAGGGGAAGAAATGGATCAGGCGATACCATTGACCAGATGGTCTTACCCAGTGAAAAGACATCGAAACTGGGGTTTATATTTTCTATACGCATGCGTGTCGCCCATGGTGGCATCCAGTCGGTACTGCCCACGTTTTCGAAGGTGCCGCTGAGCCTCGTATGTTCTGGATCCTCAAAGAACACGAGACCAAAGTCGCCGAGTACCAATTTTTCATTCTCATCTATGAAAATGTTCTCTGGTTTGATGTCGCGATGGACGATATTCTTTTTGTGCAAGGTGGCAACCCCTTCAACGAGCGGCCGAATAGCGGTTAGGGCGCGTTCTACTTGTCCGGTGAACCAGTCGGACCTGTCTTTCAATGTTCCATTCGGATAGTATTTCGAGACGAACCACTTCTCCTCAAGGTTAAGATCCTCAACCTTCAGAAGATTTGGGTGGTCGGCTTGCTGCATAGCCTCCAACTCGCGTTTTAGCCGTTCCTCTGCGTCCTCGAAATTCCGGGCATCATCCGGCGAGTGAAGAATTTTGAGCGCGCCGTGGTTTACAGAATTTTCCGTACGCACAATTTCGGCAATGCCTTTTCGTATCTTCTCCCAGTCCTCCATTATCTTGCTATTTATCGGCTGCTGAGAACGTTGGATTGCCTGAGTGAAGGCATGAAGGTCTAATTGGACGACCTTCTGCTTGTCCAAGACGCGAATAACCTTGCCTTGTCCACCTTCGCCAATATTTTCAATTTCCTCCCAACGTTCTCTGTACTGCATTTTCGTTCCTCCGATTCTCAATTGTGACTGTATTGTAGATTATATCACTGATGTTACGCAGTATATTCAGATAAGACATTGATGGACCTGCCTTTTTGCCGCACCTATGCTATCATGCTTCTCTGTATGATCATTCAGCTGGGATTGTCACCAGATTTTGCTCGACATCGGGATACACTATATCAAGCTCTTGCTGAATCTCAAGCGTGATCCCAATGGCCGTTACCATTCGGCAATAGTTGCGGATGTCATCGAGTTCGAGATGGCGGTCCTTGCGATCTTTCAACCACTTGTCGCAGACTTGATAGCCGCCGATGCGATATTCGTAAACATCCGGAGAAATAGGGCCGAAATACTGAGTTTTGTTGATATACATACGGCAGTCATCTGGATCATAGCAAAAGCCCTGCGCCTTCGTCCGAACGACTATTGCATCTCCTGCGCCCTCGAAACGGCAGGTAGGTGGATCGAGTTCTGACGACGTGAGTAGATGCAGGTCGGCCAATCGTTTGCCAAAGGCAGCAAGTTGAGTAAATAATGCTCTATCCGCTGTGAATGGGACGCGCGGAAAATCGCTCCGCAGAAACGCGGCGTATTTCTCGCGGTAGGTTGGGGAATACAGAATGGCGTAAATATAGTAGAAAATTTCTTCGGGCGATGGTTTGCTACCATGAGATTCATCCAATGTCGCAACCAGATTTGGATTCAGATTCGGTTGTCGCTCTGTTGGTTCGAGTTGCGCGAAGAGGTCGTTGCGGCCGGCGGCGGGATAGAGATAGAGGGGGAAGTTCATGCTTCCGCCGCGATAAAACAGATTTAAATCCTCTATTCTCTGTGAGCAATAGATCAGATTCCATTCACTGGCACCGACAACCTGTCCTTGGCGTCCAATACACAACGCCAGATTTTCCCCTATCAACATTTGGCGCATGACCTTGGGACGAGGCATACAAATGAAACCTCGTGACCGACCGGTGTAATAGGTATAGCGTATGTCAAAGGGCCTGTACAGGATAGGGACAATATTCTCGCGTGAGGGACCGGAATTCCGCAAGTCTTGTTGCGCCATCTTCACTTTCCAATCTCGCGAATCTTTGCCCAATTTGTAGCCCTGCCGGGCCAGTTCCGGATCCATCCCCAAAAAAGCACGGACCGTATTCCATGCCTCTTCCTCCGACCAGTGAATCGTCAATTTATCGCGTGCAGTGAATAAACCCACAACCTGTTCAGAAAATATCTCAGGAACGGGAATGAACCCGCGATACTTGGCTTCAAGCACCTCGTCGCGGGGTATGAACATATAGGATGGCGAGTGCGGGTTAATATTTTTCCATTCAGTACTACTGAGGTCATGGGCGTCCAGATAGTCATATTTGCTTTCGCGTGTTCCATAGCGTTCAGCGTGATGCACCAGAGCATCTCGCTTTTCCTTTTCGCCGCGCTTTATAAAAAAAGCAATTGCCACACCTGGCCGGATATCGAAGACGTTTTTATCGGGACTGCCGTCCGGACAAGTTTCTTTCTTTAACGAATTGCCGTGCAGGTCGAGGATATAGATATCGTCGAAAGTATGCATCAGACTTTGGCGCATGCCGCGAAAGGTTGGATTGTCGAGGTAGCTGTGGTTGGTGATCATCCCAACGACGCCTCGTCCGGCTTGATCAATTTTCCATTGGGCGAAACGGAGGAATTTGACGTAGTCGTCCTGAAGCCATTTCGGATTTTTCTCACCCAAAGGCTTGCCATCCACCTGTTTGTAATCCTCAATCAATCCCCGTATCCAGTCGCCCATGTTACTCGAATGGCCTGAATAGGGCGGATTGCCAAGGATGAGCAGGATCGGAGTTTGATTTTTGACCACGCAGGCTAAGCGAGATTCCTCTGATAGAGCGGAGAGAACGGGGATTTCAGTTTGTTCCGGTTCCTCTTCATCGAGCGTATTGGTGAGATAGAAGGGCACGCGCTCATCGTCGTTAAGGCGGTGGCCGAGTTCTTCAAGAAAAAAGCCCATCTTGAGATGGCCGACCGCATAAGGCGCCATCATCAATTCAAGAGCATAGAAATTCTTGAGAATATGGGAGCGGATGAACTCCGTGCGCCCGCCGCTGCCGTACTTGGTCTCGAACTCGGCGACAGCCTGTTGGGCGGCCTGAGCCACAAAAGTCATGGTGCCGGCTGCGGGATCAAGCAGAGTCACGCCATCGGAGGCAAGACCATCATGTTTTTCAAATTCCGTCTTGAGGAGGCGATGCAGGGAACGCACGATGTAGCCCACCACTGATTCGGGTGTGTAATAAACCCCCCGTCGCTCGCGCTCGCTGGGATCGTATTCAGCCAGGAAGGTTTCATAGAAATGCACAATAGGGTCGCTACCCTTGCCCTCGCGGTAGTAACGACTGAGGATTCCGGGCGCGTCGGCTACGGCCAGAACTTCGGCGATGTCATCTACGCACCATGCAAGTGGGGCGGGTAAGCCATCAAGCGAGATGAATCGGAATAGGTCGCGCAAGACGCCGATAGTATGTGGTATATTATCGAATGCTATACGCCGATTGAAGTCATCGCCGGATCGGGTGCGAGCGGCGAACAGGCCATAGGTGATGGTCTGTGCGAACAGATCGGCAAAATCTTCAGGTGTCAGCGAGCCAATGAGATACGTTCGAAAGGCTTTAAAGAAGCCAGTGAGACTGCTATTCTGTTTTTTCCGAAACTGCTCGCCGACCACATCGCGGAGGAGGCGTGTGCGTTTTGCCAGTTCAACAGCGAGGGATTCAGCCGTGAATATTTGGGGTAGAGCAAAGTCCAAAAAACGATCGAGAAGAGCGTAGAGTTCATCTTGGTTTTCGAGCGGTGGTGTTGTTTGCAGCGCGTTGAGTACAAAGGGCCGCCCAGATAGAACCGTCTCGACGCGCTCGCCATTTCGGTACAGCCGGAACTCGAGGAAGTTGGTGAGGATGAGATTTGGAAACGTTTCTCGATAGCGTTTGAGTTGTTCGGAATTTTCGATAATATCCAGTCGTTCTTCGGTGGGTTTCTTAGCTTCGATGTAGCCGATAATACGGTCTGTTCCATTCCAGAGTCGGAAATCCGGGTTTCCACCTTCGGTAGGTCTGGGAAGAGTGGTGACGTGTACGTGTGTCCTACCTGTGGTATGGGCGACTTTCTCCAGCATCTTCTCCAGTGCCGAGTAGAAGCTCTCCTCCCGTGCATCGCCTTGCCGAGCTACAACGGTGAGATCTTTCAAATATGTTGAGAATATGGTTTTCTTGTTCATAGAACTACCTTTTGCTATAAAATATTTCAGACGATTACTTTTTGATACTATCGGCTTTCATAGCTGGTGTGACAGACCTCGGTGGCAATGAAACAATTTTGTGACCGCTTTTTTTTTGTTGCTCGCGGGCGGCACGGCAGATCGCCTTGATGTCGTGATGAAATCCCGCTGCATACACCTGGCGATTGCGACGAATTTCTTCAACGATGGGATCCCGCCACATGGTTATACCTCCAGTTACCCCAAATAAGCCCGAGGTTCGTTGTCCGGTTCTCTGGCTTTCAGGGTTTTATCCTTGGTCCAGATATGCACTCGCCAGCCCGGTCCTCGATATGTGGTGTCTTTGAGTCTGCGGGCTTCGTTGATTAAGGTGCTATCGCTTAAATCAATGCCCTGGATGACGTGATTATCGACAAAGCTCACGATCAGGTTTTTGAAAGTATCGAGTTGTTGAGAGGGGATGATCGTCCACGGCGCTCCCAGGTCGAGGCTCAATAGAACAGTATCTCGCACCTGTTCTGACAATGACCGACGTACGTTGCCGTCAGAGACATGAGCGATGTGATTTGCTAACTCATATTATGGATGGCACAGTGACGTAGAACCGTGCTTTATTCTCGCCAGCGGTAGTGAAGCGCCTTATTTTTTTTTTCTTGCTTTTGGGGTAGAGTGACCAGAAACCTCAAATAGCTCCAGCAAGTAACTCGTATCAATTACGTAAACTTGCGACGAGTTCATGGTAGAGCCTCAACCCACTCCAGCATCTTTTGGCGATGCTGTTCCTCAAAATCGGGTGCGAGATATTGCTCGATGACACGGCGCGATACGAGATCCCCTAACTGACCGCGCTCGAGCAATTCATCGGATCTCGGCAAGCTGTCCAAAGCGATAAGATCGGCGGTTTGCTTTTCTTCGCTCCATGTACAAAGAACGACCCCTTTCATCTGCTCGGGGGTCAAATTGTTCATAGTAGCGGGATTGTGCGTCGTGACAAGCACGCGGAGGTCTCGCCGCTCAATTGCTTCCGCTATTGCAGAGGTCAGAATGCCTACGCGACCTGGATGAAGTCCATTATCAAATTCTTCCACAATAACATGCGAATATTCCTGGACAGTCTCCAGAGCCGTCAGGATAGCAAGCGTTCGCAATGTGCCGTCTGACAAAGAACGGGCATCAACTGTGTAGCCCGTTCTTTCGCGTAGCCCGAAAATCACGTCGCCACGATCTGTTGTCGTAAAGTCTATCTTATCGTATGGTTTGTCAGGAAGCTGACTTATTTGAGAGAGCAACCGGTCTAACGAGGCTTGCTGGGTCTCGTCTCCAATGGAAAGCGAGTGAAGCACCGCCGATAGGTTCGCGCCATCTTTAGTAAGAGTATTGTTACCGATTCGCTCGTAGCCGTGCATTAATTTTGGATTTGGATCGAAGACAAATGAGGCTTGTAAGTGGTACATAATTTTATGCACCAGCCGAATGCACTGCTTGAGTTTGCGATTTTTCTTTGCGATTTCTGGATACTGAGATAGAACAGAACGCTCTGACGAGGCCGCTGTTTGAGGGTTCCTGCCACGGCCAGCAAAGTTGTCATATATCACCATTACGTCACACGATGCTGACCTGGGATTCTTAAGCAGCGTTTTATAGATTACGCGGTCACCAACTTTTAACTCTTCGTCTTGTATTTGAGGATGCGGTTTAGTGCCGATGTGTATTCTATAGACGACTGGTTTGAGCACACCATCGAATCTTGCGGAAGCCCCAAACTCTAATACTAAGACATCTTGGCCCAGGTGACCACAAGCCTGAAGACCACCGCGGATGTGGAGGCCGATCTCGGCGTAACCAACATCGGCAATTTCATAGAGAGGCTGACCCCGTGCGATAAAGGAAAGTAACTCGATTGCTTCGATGACGTTGGTCTTGCCCGATCCGTTTGGCCCGATCAGAAGTGTGAAGGGATTTAGCAGGTCAATACTGACGTCTTTGAACCCTTTGAAGTTCTTGAAGTAGTGCATCGTGTAGCCTTTTATATACTCAATATTCAACGGGTTCTTGCGCGACAACGCGCTGGGCAGTTGCTGCAATTGCTTCGGGCGAGAGGCCCGCTTCATCGCGCAGCGCGCCCTGTGAACCGTGTTGGAAAAAGCGATCGGGAATGCCCACGGTGTACACGCGCTGGCCCGCTCGCATCTGGTCGCTCAAATAACGCGCAACTCCCGATCCAAACCCGCCTTCAATGGTATTCTCTTCAACGGTAATCAAAACCTGATAGCGGTCGGCCAGATCGTCGAGCATTTCCAGGTCCATGGGTTTCACAAATCGGCAATTGATCACAGCGGCAGAAATGCCGTCTTCCAATAATTTTTCACGCGCCTGACATGCGTGATCTACCATTGAACCCACTGCGAGAAATGCCAAATCCTCACCATCGGCCAATGCCTCCCACGAACCGATTTCCAATACGTCGGGATCGCGCCCTGTAAGCGGGACATGCACATTGCCGCGCGGATACCGAATGGCAAATGGGTTATCGACTTGCTGCACCGCGGTATATAACAAATCGCGCAATTCGTCGCCGTCTTTTGGCGCAGTCACGATCATATTGGGCACACAGGTTAAATAGGACAGATCAAAATCGCCGTGATGTGTGGGGCCATCTGCACCCACCAGCCCGGCGCGATCCATACAGAAAATCACCGGTGCCGACTGCAGAGCGACATCGTGAATGATCTGGTCGTAAGCCCGTTGTAAAAACGTGGAATAAATCGCTGCGACGGGGCGCATGCCCTCAAGGGCCATCCCAGTTGAAAACGTCACGGCGTGCTGTTCGGCAATGCCCGTATCAAAAAAGCGATCGGGATGCGCTTCGGAAAAAATGTCCAGACTTGTGCCTTCGGACATCGCGGCTGTTACCCCCACAATGCGGCTGTCATTATTGGCAAGTTCAATCATCGCTTCGCCAAAAACCGTCTGATATTTGGGCAGCGGCGTTTTGGGCGATGGCGGGCTGATCGAATGGTACTTTATCGAATCGGCACCATACGGGTCTTCCTCGTCTTCCTGAATCGCGCCCTTGCCCTTAATGGTGTGGATGTGCAATAGCACAGGCCCTTTCAAATCCCGCACATTTTTCAGGGTTTTTACCATCTCTTCCAAATTATTGCCATCCAGAGGTCCCAGGTACAGAAATCCCAGTTCCTCAAAAAGAATGCCCGGAACTAACAGGCCCTTCAAACCTTCTTCGAATCCACTCAGTGCATGGCGCAAATTTGTGCCGACAACGGGAATGCGCCCGGCCAAATTCCAGATTTCTCTTTTAATTTTTTTGTAAAGCGGATCGTTTGTAATGCGATCTCTAACGCGATTGTAAATCGGATCGGTAATAATGCGCGTCAAATAATGCGAAATAGCACCGACATTGGGCGAGATTGACATGCGATTGTCATTGAGAATGACAAGCAAATCGCGGTTGGATGCACCGGCATTGTTCAGCCCCTCAAGCGAAATACCACTGGTCATGGCACCATCGCCAATAACGGCGACTACTTTGTGCTTTTCGCCCATCAAATCGCGCTGTGTCGCAAATCCCAAAGCTGCGGAGATCGACGTGCCCGCATGTCCTACGGCAAATGTGTCGTACGGGCTCTCTGTTCGCAACGGGAACCCGCTGATGCCACCCGGCTGACGAATGGTCTTTAGTGCTTCGCGCCGTCCGGTGAGCACCTTGTGTCCGTAAGCCTGATGTCCCACATCCCACACAATTTTATCCTGTGGCGTATTGTATAGATGATGCAAAGCTACCGTTAATTCTGCAGCCCCCAGGCTGGATCCGAAATGTCCACCTATCTCTGTCACCACGTCAATGATATATTGCCGCAATTCCGTACAGACCTGATGCAATTCTTCTATTGACAGGGACTTTAAGTCATCAGGTGAATTGATTGTTTCGAGAAGGGACATGATGTCTCTCCTTGTGACAGGGTCAGTAATGCTATTCGCAACATATGTTTAATATAAGCAACACCTGAAAAATCCCAAAGTTCTAAAAAAAATAAGCCATAAACACATAATCGGGCATGCCGAGTCATTCGATATGCCCGATTTATCCTTGTGCAATAGCTTATTGTGCTCAAAAAGCCGTGGGTCTTCCCTGCGCGCCATCTACGGGAATGGATGCGCCATTGATCCAGCTCGCGCGATCAGATGAGAGAAATACAACGACATCGGCGACTTCAAAGTCCGTGCCGAGTCGCTGTGCGGGAAATTCGCGCGTGCGGAATATTTCGTATTGTTCTGGCGTTTCACTTTGGAAGCGTTCCCAGCCGCCGCCTGGAAAAAGAAGCGAGCCTGGACAGACGGTGTTGACGCGGATGTTGTGCGCTGCCAATTCCCACGCGAGTGCGCCGGCAAGAAATATTTCAGCGGCTTTGGTCGCGCCGTATTGCGCGCCCCTGTTTGCTGGTTTCCAGCCGGAAATAGAAGAGATGGTGACAATACTGCCACCGTCTCTTTTCTTCATGTGGGGAACAGCCGTGCGGCTGGCGCGAACCGCGTGAAAAAGGTTGAGGTCAAAGGTTTGCTGCCAGTCGGCATCTGTGGAGGTGAGCAGTTCGCGAGATCCCGCTGTACCGCCCACATTGTTGACGAGGATATCAACGCCGCCGAGTGCATCTGCGGCTGCATTGACAAATCGCTCGGTTTCGCCGAGTTCGGCAATGTCGAGCGCGAGTCCGAATACCTCGACGTCGTGTGCGCGAATTTCTTCGAGTGTTTTGTCTATGCCCGCTTGCCCGCGTGCGCACAAGGCGATGTTGCAACCTTCTGCGGCAAATCGCAATGCGGTTGCCCGACCAATGCCGCGACTGCCCCCGGTGATGAGGGCGACTTTGTCGGTGAGATTGAGGTCCATGATCAATTCCTCCCTCAAATCCTTCAATCCCGATCAATCTTCGGTGGGTGCGCAAAGTCGTGATAGCGCTCGCGGATATTGCCGTCGGTGGCGTCGCCTTTGTGGAAATAATAGCGATAAATGCCCACGAGAGATGCGCCTTGCGGGAGTGTGTGATGTCCGCGCCGACTTTCATCGCCGTAGAAGTGCGAATGTCCAAAAGGATTGGCTGTCATCAATCCGTAATTGCGTACGTGCCAGTGTGTGGGATGCCGAAAGCTGTCGGGATGATCCATAATCGCAACGCCTGTAATATTGCCATTTACCGGGCCTGAATAATGACACCATGGCGCGCGTTTTCCCCAGGTTTCATCCTCATCGATGCCGCCAATGCCATTCTCGATTTTGCCGCCCAGGCCGCGTTTGACTTCCATTGTCTCTTCCACGCGAATAGACGCCAGACCGCCTTCTTTTGTGTCGCCGAATAACACATCCATATTTCGGGCGGTGAGCGTCAGGTGCAAATCCATGATTCGCACGGAAGAGGGCGTGTTGTACACAACCCACTCTGCGTGCTGATCCAAAATCTCGCGATTTCTACCCGGAGGCCCTGTCCAACCATCCATGCCCACCCAATCGCTATTCGATACAATTCGCCCCAATACGGGTCCGCTTTCGAGCAATTCAAAGTCCCGATGCAAGATCCGCCCGTGAGATTCGCCTTCTGACCAGTTGTCTGCGCCATTTACTTCTCCGTGTGCAATCCAGACTGAGCGATGGTGATGGTGATCCATTTCCCGTCCATCTGCCGGGGTAGCCAACCGCCGCGTTACCGAATCGCCATAAGGTCCTATTACGGGATACAAAAGTGGTCGCGCCAGTTCTTTGCCATGACAATAGGTCGTAAAATGTTGGCCGCCAATCGATACAGACACCTCATTTTCACCTTGTGTGACTTCCACATCATGCCCGGAATCCTCTGGTTCTTTTCCAATTGCAAGTTCGTACTCAGCGGTTTGTCCCGCTTCGAGATTATCGACAATAAAATTGACCTGTAAACCATTGCTCACGGGCGTTATCTGAGAGGGAACTTCTCCATCTCCCGTGCTCAGGGTCGCCGTTGTCGCGCTTTCTAGTGTTTCTACCACCGTTGAAACCGGACAGTTGATCCGATTGTGAGGGCCTGCGTGAACGGTTAGTTTTGTTGTTGCCATTGTTATCCTCCGCAATAGTGATATAAGAACACATGTCGTGTATGAGGTTACGAAATCCATTGCCAAAGTCAAGCCTTTCGCACAAAGCCGTTGACATCCCATAGGGGGGCAATTATCATAGAACCGAAGTACTGTCATTTTTAACCCATCTGGAGATTAATATGTCCATTCTCGTCACCGGAGGCTCTGGCTTTGTCGGTTCCTGGGTCGCCAAACTCCTCGCCGAAGAGGGCGAAGACGTCATCGCTTTTGATATGTTTGAACGGCGTGACGATTTTTTATCCCATGTGTCGGATCGCATTACGTTTGTTGAAGGCAATATCCTGGGTTTTGCGCATATCAATGAGATTGTACGCAACAGACCCGACCTCACGGGCATTGTTCACACAGCCGCGCTTTTGGGGGGAGATGTGCGCGACAATCCCCATTTTGCAACACAGGTCAACGTGGGGGGGACGCACAATATTCTCGAAATTGCGCGACAGGTTGGCGGGCTGAAGGTCGTATATGTATCCAGCGGCGCGGTTTATGGCAAGCAAGAAGGACTTCTGACGGAAGACACCCCTATGATTCCCAGCGATCCCTATGGGGCGACTAAAGCTATGTCGGAACATCTCTGCCACCAGTATTATGCGACTTATGGCGTCGATGTTTTGTGTGCCCGTATCTTTTTTTTGTATGGGCCGCCCAATGCCCCCGGTCCCGATGCGGGCTTTAATACGCGCATTTTTGCCGGGCTGAGCGGGCAAGATGTAAGCCTGCCAAAGGGCCGAGAACAAAAGGCTGACTGGACTTATATCGAAGACGCAGCGCGGGGTGTTTTGCTCATGTTCAGGGCGACAAATGTCACCAGTCGATCTTTTAATATTGCCACGGGCACATATAACCCCATTGATGAAATTATCGAAGTCGTGCGGCGGCATTCACCGGGCAATCCCCGGTATGAAGTTGGACCGGGCGTCAACCTCGAGCGCGGCGCGCCTCTCGATATTACTCTTGCCAGAGACCAACTCGGTTACGAACCCAAATACGACCTGGAATCCGGTGTGCGGGCTTACCGCGCCTGGTTTGATAGTCAAAGTGCGTAAATAATAGGAGAGAAGACAATGCCAAACAAAACCCTTCGCTATTTAGACGATGGCAGTATTGAACTGTTTGAGAAGGAGGTGCTCGACCCCGGCGAGAACGAAGTTCAAATCGAGGGCGGCGCGTGTGGGATATGCTCGTGGGATGTGGTCACGGCCAAACTCGGCAATCAGATGCATCCGATGGCACCTCCGGGGCACGAAGGCGTTGGTTATGTCGCCAAAATAGGTGCTGATGTCACAGGTTTCAAAGAGGGCGACCGGGTTGCCGGCGGCGGTTTTGCCAATGTCCGCAACTTATCTGCTCAGCGCGTTTACAAAATCCCAGAATCCGATCTGCCGAATGAATACTGGATTGTCGAACCCGTGTCCTGTGCCGTCACTGGTATTGACCATTGCCAGATTCAGCCGGGCAATCGCATTGTGGTCATCGGCTGTGGGTTTATGGGCTTGTTGATCTTGCAAGGGCTTCTGCGTTATCCCCTCGACGATTTGATCGTTCTGGATATTGTTCAAAGCCGTTTGGATCTTGCACAACAACTCGGCGTTGGCGAGGTGTATAACACCTCTCAGGTCAATCTCTCTGATTTGTCGCGAGAACTCAAGAGCAGAGAGATTGACGTTGTCGTCGATACCTCTGGCAGCCAGGCCGGTTTGGATCTGGCGACCGATATCGTGAAACGCGGCGGGCGCATCAATCTCTTTGGCTGGCTCAAAGGCCAGAGAGCCTCCTTTGACCCCACAAAGTGGCACCTGGGGGGATTTACCGTTGTCAATTCTGCGCCGGCTTCAAAACTGCGAGATACTTTTGGCCCTGCGATTCGCCTGATTCACAAGGGTATTATTGATCTCAAACCGCTGGTGACACACACGGCGACGCTCGAAAATTATCCGGCTTTGATGGCGCAAATTGTAGCGGGCGATGAGAGCTATATCAAAGGGGTTGTGACGCTCAAATAGAAATATCGGGCGCAGGGGTGATTATGAATACATCAGGTGAAATGTTGTATAACGGTATTGTCTTGCCAGAGGCCTGGCCCCCTCGCGATGTGGATGAAGAAGGCAAAGCGCCTCTTCCCGTTCCCAATTTAGACGATCCGCCAGAGGTGATTTGTATCGATCTGGGCAGGCAGTTATTTGTAGATGATTTTTTGATTGCATCTACTTCTCTAACAAGGGTTTTTGGCGAACCAGAAATTCACGAGGCGAGTCCTGTTCTAAGTCCTGAGACGGATGAAGAGATGGACAATGGCTATTGTCCGATGGCTGCACCATTTAATGATGGCGCGTGGTACGATCCCGAAGATGGATTGTTTAAGCTGTGGTACATGCCGGGCTGGTTTCGCAGCACGGCACTGGCAATAAGCCGAGATGGCATCCACTGGGAGCGCCCAGATCTCGATGTTGTGCGCGGCACGAATCTCGTATGGCCCAATCGAGATGGATACGATCGAGACGGGTGTCTGGTGTGGCTGGATCACGACGCCGAAAGATCCGAAGAACGCTTTAAGATGTTTCAGTATTATCGGTATGGCACAGAGGGAAACGCGACTGCCTCAGAAGGCTGGTTGCACACATCGCCCAATGGGATTCACTGGTCTGACCCTGTTGTGACAACACCCGTGGGCGATAATACGTCATTTTTTTATAATCCATTTCGCAAAAAGTGGTGTATGAGCATTCGGCGGCAAAGTGCCAATTTGCGCGCGCGATTTTATCGGGAGTGCGATGATTTTTTGAGAGGGGGCAGGTGGGATCAAGAGCGCGATGAGGTTTTTTGGCAGCGCATTGACAATCTCGCTTTGCCCGATCCCGCGCTGCCCGATCACCGGGTCGCTCTTTACGATGTAAATGCAACGCCTTATGAGAGCTTGATGTTGGGGATGTTCGCAATTTTTCGCGGACCTGAAAATGATATTTGTGCAGAGAAAGGCGTACCCAAAACAATGGATTTGGAACTGGGGTATAGCCGCGATGGGTTTCATTTTAGCCGCCCCCACCGCACGCCTTTTCTCGCGTCGTCGCGTCGTATTGGCGATTGGAATCGGGCGTATTTGCACGCGGTAGGCGGTGTTTGTATGGTGGTGGGGGATGAAGTGTGGATTTATTTTACAGGCTTTTCCGGTCGGTCACCAAAGCTCGGCAAGACAGATGTGGGGGCGTCCGGACGAAGTCGTCGCGTGATGTATGCGGGTGCGAGTACGGGGTTGGCAACTATTCGGCGAGACGGTTTTGCGTCTATGGATGCAGGGGAAGATGGCGGTGTGCTGACCACGCGCCCTGTGGTTTTTAAGGGGCACAGGTTATTTGTGAATGTGGAGACGTTAGCTGGTGAATTGCGGGTGGAAGTACTGGAAGAAAACGGGCAAATAGTCGAAGGTTTAACCGCGGGTCAGTGTGTACCACTTTGTGTGGATCGCACCTGCTGTGAGGTCTTATGGACTTCTGGAAAAAATTTATCTTCGATTTCTGGACGTCCTGTGGTGTTCAGGTTTTATTTGCGGTCGGGGCAATTATTTTCGTTTTGGGTTACGGATGATCCCAATGGAGCGAGTTCTGGATATTTGGCAGGCGGTGGCCCCGGTTGTATAAAGGGCCGGGATTTGCCGGGGCGATGAAGAGACGAATTTGGACGATCCGCCAGAGGTGATTGGCATCGATTTGGGCAGGTAGTTATTTCGATGATTTTTTGGTTGCATCCTTTTCTCTAATAAGGGTTATTTTTTCGGAGAGCCAACCTTTCTCAAATTTTATTCAGGAGAAGACAGATGGTAAAAATCGGTAATGAAGAACTATTGGGATGCTACACGCTTCTCATTCCAGAGAACTCGACGGCCCGTATCTCACTGGATGTCAAAGGATGGAAGGGTCAAGTCCTATTTTTAGTTGAAATAATGGAGGCTGTTGGATTCAATCAGCAGCAATCGCGTCTTGCCAGTCTGTATCTATCTTCAAGTTCTTGTGCAGAGCGCGCCTGAGCCTGGGTAGGCTTTTGTAGCCTTTGACCCTTCGCAAGCGGGGTTGGATGTCCAAGAGTGCAGTGGCTAACCAGCGACGGCGTTGATTAGAGTTTGTCCATCGCTTCACATTTCGGGTGAGTTGTGCCACCATTGAGTTAAGCGACTCAATGCAGTTGGTCGTACGAAAGGACTGCTTCAAGTGTGGCATCAGTCCCAGACGATGCAAGCTGAGTGTTTCTTCAAGACCTTCTTCAAGGCTGTTTAGCGCGTCTTCGTTGATCAAGGCCAATTCGGGTTTAAGGGATAAGAGAGCAGTTTTAGCTTCTTTGTAAGTGGGCAGGTCGTAGGCGTGTTGGAGTGCCTTTTTGATCTCATCTTGTTTATTTTTCGGCAGATAGGAAAGCACATTCTCCCTCTTATGCCATTGGCAACGCTGGATGACTACATACCCGTCCAATGCCTTTGTAAGGGCAGCATACAGCCCTTTTGAGCCATCAATAAGACACAGCAGGCCCTTGTGATAGACCATGTCGCGTTCTATGAGGGACTGTATAAACTGCCGACAGACACGCTCGTTCTCAGTGGCAGCCTGGACAAAGCCTATTGGGATCTTCTCGCCTTCTACTGTGACGCCGAGGGCAATGATCATCTCCTGATCCGCGAAGGTCTTGCCATCTATAAAGAGGGCGACGAGGTCATACTGCGCTAAAGAGCGTTCCCGAAACTGCTTCAGCTTTTGTGCCGACGCCTTGATAAAACGTCTCGATACCGTTGATGAGGACAGCCCAAAGGCTTTGGGTATCGCTTGTGCACAGGCGTGATAAGACCTTGTCGCAATGCCTTTGATCACGCGAAGCAGCAGTCCTTCATCCATACGTCTGGGAACCTGAAGATGATGATAGGCCCCCAGGGAGACTTCCTCATCCGTCTCCACATTACGTACCCTCGGTACAGAGATAGGCACTTTTTGATCAGAAAGATACACAGACCCTTGTTGACTGCCCCACCGACGATTGGGGTTTTGTTGCTCTTTGCGAGTGTATCTATCACCTGCTAAGCGGCTCACTTCCTGCTGCAATTCTTCTGCCACGGCGTCTAATCCTATTGGGATCAAGGCCTGGATCAACGCGATGCGTGTATCCAGTGCGTCCAGTTCTTCTTCTGTGGGGCTCTCTGGCGTTTTATCGTCTTTGTGGATTGTCTTGACTTTGGGGGCTTTGTGCGATACTTTTTTCATCACGGGCTCCTTTGGTTGAGGACACAGCGTTTTCACGGTTGAATCTGCTGTATCCAATTTACATTGGAGCCTCTACTATTTCAACTAAGATAAGCACAACCTCGATGGAAGTTCAATTTAGACATCGAGTTCGACAATAAATCGGAAGAACGAGGTGTGGAGATTACCCCGACTGATGAGGGTGCAACGCTTGTATTCCGCAAATGGGACAATTCGCTGGGTACGGCTTTGATCGAACCTGTGCGATTGGCAACTCTGCACGATGGGCAAAAACTCTCCTTCATGGCCAGCAATTATATGATTGGAGGCACCAACAAACTTGATCTGCAATTTCTCTTGGAAGGAGTATAGTGGGATGCCAGAAAAAGATGGGTATTTTGATTGCACTCGTAACTACTCTTACTACAAGCACTTCAAATGGTTTTCTACTGCCGAAGGAGTATTGGGGGTCAGTCTATGTGGCAGGAGCATTAATAGCATTCTTCTTTCTCATCCGTTCATGCATTAAGTCTTGGCAAGCATGTAGAAAGCGGATGTCCATTGAGGAGATAGTTGAACGAATTAAAAACGATCCGTAATTGAAAGTACCCCTACTCTTCCAACTCCAACTCGGGACGTTTATTTCGTTTTGGGTTACGGATGATCCCAATGGAGCGAGTTCTGGATATCTGGCAGCCGGTGGACCCGGTTGTACAAAGGGCCGGGATTTGCCTGGGTAATAAATATAGGAGAAAAAAATGAGTCGAGAAATGGGTGTTGGTATTGTCGGGTATGGAAAAGTTGCTACGGGAGCACACAGGAACTGGATTAACAACCGGGAGGATACGCGGTTGGCCGCCGTGTGCGATATGACCGAGGTGCGCCGTCAGGCGGCTGCAAAAGATAATCCCGAGGCGGCGATTTACGAGCATTTTGGCGATTTGCTATCGGATGATGGCGTTCAGTTGATTGTTGTGACCACACCGCCGAATACGCATTGCGAACTCGCAGTGCAGGCTGCTGAGGCGGGTAAGCATGTGTTTGTGGATAAGCCGTTTGCGATGACGCGCGCCGAAGCCGAACAAATGATTGATGCTGCTGAGCAGGCCGGTGTGGTGATTCATTGCCATCAGTCGCGGCGATATGACGGGGAGTATCGGGCGATAATAAAGTGTGTGGAAAGTGGTCGCATCGGGGAGGTACAGCATGTGCGTCGGGTGTGGTCGCAATACGGCGAAGGATGGACTAAGTGGGGGATTGAGGGCTTTAATCCGACGTGGCGCATTCAGCGGGATTACGGCGGTGGGATGGTGTACGATTACGCGCCGCACTGTGGTGATCAAGTGCTTCGGCTCGTCGATCGTCCATTAACGGGTGTGTTGGCAGATGCACGCGGCATTGTGTTCAGCGATGAAGTGGATGACCATTTTTTATGTCTGATGCGGTTTGAAGGGGGTGCGACAGCGTATTTGGAGGCGAGCAATATGACGATTCTCCCTGCGCCTCACTGGTATGTGGTGGGCACGAAGGGATGTATTACCGCACAGGGGGTCAATAGCTCAATCACTGTGCAGACGGAAGATATGGATGCTGCTGAGACGATGGAGGCGATTCACGAACGCGATCAGCTCTATGAAAATTTGATCGCCGCGTGCCGGGGGAAAGCAAAGCCCAATGTAACGCCCGATCAGTTGCGCGCCTCAATGGGATTGATTGACGCAATTTTTGAATCGGCGAAGACGGGACAGCAGGTGGCGATTTAGGTGGGTTTTGTCCAGTAGGCTTCGAGTTTGTCTCGAGGGTCAAAGCCGAGTACTGTGCGAGCGCGCGTATTTGGGAAGCGATTGTGCGGCAGGTCTGTGGTGATGAAGAAGACTTCAAAGCGCGACGGGAGCGTTTGGAGATCTACGTCTATGGCGCATTTAATGGCCTGTGCGGCATCGCGGGCTGATATGCTGAGGGTGCTGTCATCGGTGTTGTGTGGATCGGCGGTGGGTTCTCGAAAGCGCGAAAAAATGAGCGAAAGGACGTGTAGCGGATAGTGTTCGCTGAAGAGTCGGCAGATTTCGAGACCGAGCCCTTTGCTCATCGCATAGAGACTCGTGCCGGGTTGTGGAGGGATTTTTTCAGAAATGGTATGGTCGTAATCGAGATAGGAAGGGCCGACGAGTGAAAAGCGCGGTCCCGTGTTGATAAAGCGCGTCATGCCAAATGCAATGGCGGCGCGGAGCGCGTTGTGCGTTCCTATTGTGTTCACACCAAAAGCAATTTTGCGATGGGTGCGCTGAACAGAGCAGTTGATGATGACGTCCATGCCCTCGGCAGCGGACATGACTTGCGCGAAATCGGATACATCGACCTGCCGCGTGTCGTGCGGTGTATCGATGGGCATAAGGTCGGTAACGCGAAGTTGATGGTGGTCTTCGAGCGCGCTGACGACATGGGGACCGAGAAAACCATTGCCACCGAGAATGAGAACTTTCATGGCATTTGGGATTGGGTGACGCGCGGGCGATTTGTGCGGTAGGGAGGTTCGAGAAGGGCGCGTTGTGTGGGTGTAAATTCGTCGAGTACTTTTTCCACCTCTGGCGGCAGATATCGCGCTGAATAGGTCAGCGTGCCGGGAGCGTATTTGTAGAGAATGGATCTGCGTTGATGGTTGGCTGTCCAGGGAAGCGTGCCATGTGCCAGTGCTTCAGTGAAGATGATGGCCGATCCCGCTTTTGCCGCGACTTGCTGTACGACTCCCATATCTCGGTCTAAAAGTGCGATATCGCGGGGTGTTCCGTAGTTGGATTTGTGGCTGCCGGGAATGCAGGCAAACCCGCCCTCGCCGGGGTTGCAATCGGTGAGTACCCACGCGACCACGGTGAGGCCACAGCGCATGCGCCCGTTGTGAAATTGATAAAAGTGTGTCAGGTCGTCGGCCGTGCCACCACCGTGCATGACATGGCCTTCGGCCCCTTTTTCCATGATGATGCCGTAGAGGTGGTCGAGACGACAGTCTTCGCGCAGCAATTCCGCGAGGTAGGGCACGATGTTTGGATGGGCGAGCAAATTGCGGAATGGTTGGCACCAGGGTTTGGGCCATGTGAGCATGCCGCTCAAATCGGTGCGCCCGTGTTTGCCCTTGAGTGCTTTGGACTCGCCCGAGAGGGATTGCTCTGTCGGGCGAATGCGCATCTTGTCGGGGTTGTTGTCAATGGCTTTGTTGCACGCGGCAATTTCGTCGGATGTCAAAGCGTTTTCAACCACGAGGTAGCCGTTGAGGTCAAAAAAGAATTTTTCGTGTTCGTCCATGTTCGAGATTCCTATGTAGAAGGTCGGTTAATTAGCATCCCCTTTGTCCCGCCTCATCCGATAGCGACCAATCCGCCGGATAAAAATCCACACCAGTCCAATAAGTGCAATATATTGCATCATATCCCAAATCCAGCCCTCCCAGCCCAGGATGCCCGGCCAAAGTGCTCCAACGCACAGGATGATAAATGCGTCTTCCAAAATCAACCACAGCGGTCGCTCATTCATTTTTATCTCCCAATGATATTTCTACCTCTGACTGTGCATTGTTAAGGTAAGAATAAACGCGATAATTGCGATATACGAGTTTTACATAATTGCGGGTTTCTTTATAGGGTATGCGCTCTATAAATTCATCGACATCGCCTTTTGTGAGGTGTTTTTCCCACCGCTTTGCAGCATCCAGGCCCGCATTATAAGCCGATAGTGCCAGGCTCAGTTGTCTTTGCTTATCTTTTCGAAACGCCTTCATGTGGTCGGAGAGATGTTTCCCGCCCAATAAAATCGACGTGTGGGGATCGTACAAGTCTTCGGTTGAAAATTTTTTGAGCTTTACAAGTCGGGCCATGTTCCGTCCCGTTTGCGGCATCACCTGCATCAACCCGCGTGCGCCTGCGCGAGACACGGCGGTTGTATTAAACGCGCTTTCCTGTCGCATGATAGCGATCATAAGATTGGGGTCCAGATTCATTTTTTCCGCCACCTGATTGATCTCGCCCCAATAATACGTTGGGTACAATCGCCGGAATGAAGACCGCGTCATCGATATCCCGTGTGCGCGTTCTAACATCATGATTTGTGCAGACACTTGAAGTGCCTTGTGCATGGCGCGAACGCGCTCATAACGCGGCTTCAAATCATCCAGTGCAAACAAATTGCGCCCGAGAATCCGCCGTGCGCGATCGTATTCGCGTTCGGCATCTCGATACAACCCGATAGACGCCAATACATCTCCTTTTGGGATATGCGACGAAGGCGTATAGGACTGACCAATCGATAGGTGTTCGCCCGGTTGGGGCACTTGGACATAAGCATCTGCTGTTTTGCCCAGGACCGCATGCGCGCGTACCGAGTAATAGGAGGTGGGAAACCCTTCTGAGGCGCGTTCAATCCAGAATCGCGCTTCTGCTTTTTGTCCCAGTTTCTGATAACTTTTGCCCGCCCAGTAATACCCCTGATCACGCATATAGCTCTCAGAGGTCTGGCGAGCCAGGCGCAAAAAGGCCCTGGCAGCAGCCGTGTATTGTCGCGTTTGATAAAGCGCGAATCCCGCACGCCACGCCGCCTGGTCGGCATAAGTGCTTTTGGGATAGGATTTTGCCAGTGTAAGAAATAATTTGCGTGCATCGCTATGACGCCCCCGTCGCTCGTAGGCCATGGCCGCCTGCCAGAGTGCTTCGGATGCGGTTTTTGAGTTGGGATAGCGACGCACAAATTCTCTAAACCGGGTCGTTGCCGTTAAGTCGTTCCCGCGATTAATGGCACATCGCCCGAAATAAAAAAGTGCTTCGGGTACGTGATACACTTTGAAGGCGCGTTCAAACGCGCTTTCGGCACTGAGGTATTTTCGGCTGCGATAATACACATGGCCCAGTTCGTATTGCGCTTTTCCCCGCCAGGCAACATTTTGAGAATCATCGATCACGCGGCGCAATAAATCGATAGCCTGTCGATATTTTTGGGCATGCATACAGGCCACACCCGCGTAAAATAGTTCTTCAACCCCATGCAAATCTCCCAATGCGGGGAGCATCTCGTAAACGGCCGAATGTTTGGGATAATTTTTCATCAATCTCAAACGCACCTCGCGCGCCGTAACAGAATCGCCCAGAGCCGTCCATGCCTCAACCAGCCCGGCCAGTGCATCGCCTTCGTGCGGACGCTTGCCGACGAGTGTTTGATAATATGCGATAGCACCTTTGGAATTGCCCTGTGCAAGCGCGGCTCGCGCGGCATTGAGTGCCGCCTGATCGCCAAGCAAACTCACTGGTTTCATATTCAGAATTTTTGCATAATGATTTTCAGCGTCTTTGGTTTGCCCTAAAGCCTCGGTGCATTGTCCCATCCAAAAGGCCACATAATCGGCAATTTCTTTGCGCGTGGTGCCTAAGGACTGAAAAATCGCCAGTGCGTCTGAGTATTTGCCCAGGTGCATTAGACAAATGGCGCGTTGTAACCCGGGCGTGTGTATATCCCAGGCATCGACCTGGGCTGCGTCCATATTGTCGAGTGCAGATAATGCTTCGGCAAAATTGTGCCGTGCAATTTGTTCTGCAACCCGAAAAATGGGATCGCGTTGTTCCCCTATCCCCAAATAACCCACCACCACAAATACGGAGACAATAGGGAATACAAATAGCGCGATACGGCTCAATAGAGGATCAAATCCGTTTTTAAAAAATGACATCTTGAAACCCTTCGATATACCAGCGCGATGGGGTTATTTGATGATTCTCTAAACCAAAAAATTGTAGTACATATTGTACGCAATGTCAAGACACAAAAGGTGGCCAGCAGTTAGTGGTCTGGCCTCGATAGAGGAATTCAAGGCCAAGTTCTGTATTTTAGTCAGGAGTTTCCATGAAAGCACTTATTCTCGCGGCGGGCAAAGGCGAACGTTTTTTTCCATTTAATGTCTTTCGCCCCAAGCCCATGTTTCCAATATGCAATCGTCCGCTTTTGGCGTGGACGGTTTCGCGTCTGGTCGATGCGGGTATTACCGATATCGGTATTGTGGTGGGGCATCGAGGGGGGCGAGCGCGCAATTATTTTGGCAATGGGCAGCGATTTGGCTGTCAAATTGCGTACATTGAGCAACCGCAGCCACAAGGCACGGCGCAGGCGGTGGGGCTTGCGGCTGATTTTATTGCTACTGATGATGTTCTGGTCATTTACGGAGATATTTTTTTTGGTGCGGATGCAATCCCACATCTATTAGATGTGTTTAGGACTAAAAATTGTTCCGGTGTCGCTGGCATTGTCCAGGTTGACGATCTCTCATCTCATATACGCGCGCACGTCGAAAAGGACCAGAGTTTGTCTTCCTATACCTATAAACCCCGCGGTGGATCGGGCCCTGCCCTGTCTGGTCTCTATGTTTTCAAAAATGAAATTTTGTCCGATCTGGGCAATACCTCCGATTTTGTGCCGCGAACCCAATATGGTATCTTTCCGCCTGAGGGCCAGGAAATTTGCGATGTTATCCCATTGCTTTACGGCGAAGGACGCGCGCTTATTGCGGTCAATTTGCCCGGACCCTGGTTCGATATGGACCTGCCCTGGCATCCCAAAAATGTCACGCTTATGGCACTTGCTGAAATGGCCGATGCACTTACAGAATCCGTTGTTGCGTCAACGGCTACTGTCGATCCCGACGCTCGCATTCGCGGTCCCATCTTCGTCGATGAAAATACCACGATTGCCCGAGATGCCTATATTGAGGGACCGGCCTGGATTGGGAAAGATACGCAGATATTGGAAGGCTCTCATATCGCATCCCGTACTGTGATTGGCGACCGCTGCAAAATTGGCCCTTTCGCAAAAGTATCGGGTACGGTAGATGCCAACTGCCATATCACCTATTTGGGCGAGTTTGGCGGTATCATGCTCGAAGAAGGTCGCGTGACCCATCAGATTCAGCTTTCGGGCATTTTTGGCGAACGCGCAGAAATAGGCGCGGGGACACAGGTGGGCACGCTGCGCTTTGACGATGCGGAGATCGAGGTCGAAGTTCAGGGCATTCGCCGAAAAGCACCCGGTTTTACCGGTGTGTTATTTGGGGATTATTCGCGCACGGGTATCGGCGCGATGATTATGCCCGGTCGCATTGTGGGACCATGTGCGATGGTGGGTGCGGGCGTGGTACTGATGAAAAACGTGCCGCCGTACAAAGCCGTGCTCGTCAAGCAGCAACTCGATGTCGTTGATTGGTCGCCCAATATCTATGATCGATGAGCGATGTCAATGGAAATTCCCGGCAAACCGTTGACAGGCGATGTAAGCGGTTGTATAGTAAGGATGGTCGAGAATAAAATCGCGGTTTCCTTGTCTGGGTGTAGTAAAAACAAGCCTGAAAGAGATTTCCTAACGTGCAGTCCATATTTTAGAATTGTAGATAGTTTCTTCACTTTTTAACCTCAAGAGGAGTTGTTATGAAATTCGGTGTTTATCTGCTGTCTATTGTCTGCTGTCTATTGTCTGCTGTCCAGGTTGATGCTGGTCAAAATAGCAACGCTGTGATCTCTCTAGATTATGTTGCCAATGGTCAAGGCAATCAAACCGATGACGGTGTAATGTCTGGTACCGTATCGGGTCGTGGAACAACTATTGTTGTCGAAGTTTTTGCTAACCCGACTAATTCATGAACTGTAATGGTTGGGGCTGTTTGTCAGGCGGCATCGGTTCCAAGCATCAAAATGAGGGTGCTTGCTATCTTGTCTGCTGGCATAGACGTCTTCATAGAGTTCAAGCAGCCAAAATCGTCACCTGACTGGCTCTGCCAGTGTCAAAAGTACAGACGGCTCCCTTGCCGGTCCTGTCTGTGGATAGGTCCGTGTATTTGTAAAGTCAAAACGTGATGGTACAGCCCCTATTCCTGTCCCGTTGATGGGTTATGGCACCGCCTTTGCCAGATTGCACAGGATTTTATCAAAAAGGTGTGGCAATGGAAATGACATAGGCAGATGGAAGGTGATCTTGGTTTTCAACTCACAGACGCGTCCGGCGACTTTCAAAAAGCGATTTTGGAGTGTATCAAACTGTGCGTTTATCCACTTTGTGCCTTGTAATCCTATTTGCGCCAATGTCTGTATCAAGACATAGGCGGCTGAATGGAGGAAGAGGCGGAACTGATTGGCTTCAAATGTGTGACAGGACGTGCGGTCTGAGTGGAGAAAGGTTTTGTGATTTTTAATGAAGTTTTCCATCTGTCCGCGCGCACAATAGATGCTTTGGTAGATAAAGGAGGCCCTTGAACTTTCAAGGTTGGTCACGACAAAGCGTGTATTTTGGCCTTGGTTGGTGATTTCTGCCTTGCAGATGATGCGGTAGGCACACGCCCAGGTCTTGGCCTGGTAATAAAATGAGGTAAAAAGTCGCACGGGCTTGTTGGTGTGTGCATAAAGGCTTTTGGCCTTCTCCATCAAGGGCTTTGCCAAGTCTAAGAGGCGGGTATTGGCGGTTTGTCCGACAATAAAATAGAGGCCCTGAGTCTCACAGAAGTCCTGGACTTGTGGAGAAGAAAAGTGAGCATCGCCTCGCAAAAAGATCGCCACGTCTGGCCAAGCCTCTCGTAGATAGGCCACCAACCGTTTCACGATGGCGACAACCTGTATGCCATCAGGACGCACACCCGGACGCAAAATCGTCGTGATTAGCTTACCCGATTGCCCCTCATAAATATGCAAGGGCTGGTAGGCGTAAGCATTGAAATAGCCATTGAATAAAGCCAACTGCTGCGTCCCATAAACCGTATCCTGTGTATCATCTATATCTAAGATGATCGCCCGGGGTGGCTTTTTATACGAGGCAATAAAAGCATCGACAAAGGCACGCGCAATGCGATACAAATCGCTTCTGCTCATCTGATTCTCAAAACGGCTCATCGTAGGTTGACTGCTCAAGTCTTCCCCCTGCAAGGGCAAGCGACCACACGCCGCCTTGAAACCCGGATCGCTGCACAAGGCATCACAATCATTGGCATCTTCATACCCGCAGGCGATCTGAAACACACGCTGTTTGACCAGGTCTGCCACACTGTGAGCCACATAACTTGGATGCCGACGGTCTTTGATCGCCTCAATGATGCGTGATAAAATGCCGGTTTTGGCCTCCACTTCTCGAAGCAATAAGGCACCGCTATCGCTGGTGAGAATACCCCCATCAAAGGCGAGGTCGAGACGTTTTCCGAAAATGCTTGCCAAAGGAACCTTGCAATGATTATCTTGTGTGCTCACGGTAGTTTCTCCCAAGTTTATTGTTCAATGGTTATGCGTATAACCTAATATAATACAATAACTTGAATAGGGAAACTACCTTTTTTATGAATTTTTCGGGCTAAGAATGTTTCAACGTCTCTTAGTGCAGTAGAAATCCTTTTCAAATCCAGCTCTGTTTTGACTTATGTTGGAGCGGAAAATCCAAACACATTTATTCCTGTGAATCTCTCCAATGGCGTAGCTTTGACTTTTGCAACTCCGTTAACACCTTCAGGAAGTGGTGGAGTCTTTCTGGCAAAGGCGGAGTTTACAACGCTTGTTGATGTCGCGAATAGCGAGTTCAAAATTGGAATTGAGAAAGTTAAATTAGTTGAGAATATCAACAATTTTGACGAAATCACTTCCAGCAATGAAATAGTGTTCAATCGGTCATCAACTACGAATACGTTTCAGATTGTATGGCCGATTGACGGCGATATAAATTACGATGGGCAAGTTAACATTCCAGATTTTCTGCTACTCGTTGATAACTTTGGAAAAACTGGCGTTGTCCCAACCTCGCGTATGGCAATAGAAAATGCTCTTGCCGCTGGCGGTTCGGGAGGAACCGTTATCACAATAAGGGATACGATATATCAAACCCGTACTGTTCGGGATACTGTCTATATCGGACAAAATGTAGGCGTGGGTCTTTCAAGGATTAATATTACAGGATATAGGATGAATTGGGACGGTTCTGACCCCGGTGACGACGGGATTGAAATTAGAGTGAGATTTGCCAATAAGAATAATTACCGGATATATGCTCCTGAGATCGTGAAAGTGGAAGTTACGTTGGGTAAGGACAATGATAGAGACGAAAAACCTGATGTTCCTTTTTTGTTAGATAGGGTTGTGGCGGTGTTTTCTGAAACAGATAGAAAGACAACACCTTACTGGAGGATTAGAGAGCAGTCTTCTTGGGACGATTTAATGATACGCATTCCTGACGAAATCTATAGTCATAAGTTAGATATTACGACGGATTTTAGTGGTGATCGACAATATGGTGTTATAGATGTATATGTTACGACTACTTCGGGGACATTTTCAGACCGAGATGATTTTACAGCCTTGTGGAAGTCCAAGCCGTCGGATGAGAAGTAAGATGTTATTCACAATCTTTATACTTCAAGTGTTCCTCATAGACACACCGATATTGGCGGACGAAAAACCGCCTCCTGGTATTGAAAGTGTATTATATGAGATTTATCAGGACTGGAACACCGACAACCGTCCGAGGGCAAAACGCACTGTTGAACAGTACCATGCGCAGATGGTTGGGGATGACCGTATTGTTGTGATTTTGGAGCCGACATCCGAATCTGACAATTCTTATGGACTTGCGGACAAGATTGACAGGCAAGGGCTTCAAGAAGTTCAAGCCGAGATTTTAGCGGCGTCACGAAGTCTTATGAGAGTATCTATACCTGTGGTAAACCTTCTGGAGTTATTAAAAGTTTCAGGCGTTCGGTTTGTCAGGACGCCGATGCGTCCTATCCGCCATGCTGTGGTAAGCGAGGGTGTGCAGACAATAAAAGCCCATTTGTGGCACAACCAGAATATCAAAGGGCAAGGCGTTAGTATTGCGATATTAGATTCAGGATTTCAAAGATTGTTGGCTGCACAACAAAGCGGGGATTTACCTTCGGGTCTTCAAATCGAATACCCTGGAGGGTATCACACATCTTCACATGAGCATGGGACGGGATGTGCCGAAATAGTCTATGACGTTGCACCAGAAGCGAGATTGCACCTATACTTGCATAATGATATTTTGGATTTTGAAAATTCGATAGATAGGGCAATCCACAACGATATAGATATTATCTCGTATTCGGGAGGGTTTACATCTTCATGGGGCGACGGTAAGGGGATAGTTTGTGATATAGTGAATAGAGCATATAGCAATGGGATATTATTTGTCAATGCTGCGGGGAATGAAGCTCAAAGTACGATTCATGGATATTTTACAGATTCTGATGGGGATGGTTTTCATGACTTCGGGGATTTTAATATCGTCAATTTAGAAAATGTGAATGCTGGAGACGATATATCCGTACAGCTCTTGTGGGATGATTTTCCTTTCACGTCAGAAGATTACGACCTTCTGTTGTATCGTTCTACTGGACTATCAACAACGGCAAGTCATGTTAAGTCTGATAGGACTGTTGAACGGAATACTCGCCCTTTAGCGTCTGTTAAATATTCAAATTATCTTTCATTGGCAAGGTACCATGTAGCTATCAAAAAGTCTTCTACTGCAAGGTCAATGAATTTTAGATTGATTAGCCAAGAGCAGGCATTTCAAAGAGAGTATATTACGTCAAGCAGGAGCATTTCTGAACCGTCAGATGCCGAGGGCGTAGTCGCGGTAGGGGCTGTCAGGTCAAGCCGATATATCTATGGGCCGCAAGAAGATTACAGTTCTCAAGGGCCTACGATGGACGGCAGAATAAAGCCTGATATTATGGGGCCGACAGGGGTGAAAACGTATGCTTACGGGTCACAAATTTTTCATGGAACATCCGCCGCAGCCCCGCATGTTGCTGGTGCATCAGCGTTGATACTCTCTGCGAATCCTGAATTAACGGTTTCGGAACTTCGCAACAAATTGTTTGAGGCTACAGTTGACATGGGAAGTCCTGGAAAGGACAATATTTATGGCCATGGCCGATTGGATTTGTCGCGGATAGATATAACGCCTTCTGTCTTTCATGCAGGAGATTTTGACGGTGATTTGGATGTAGATATTTTAGATTTGTTGGCTTTTTCAGAGGTCTATGGGCTTACGTCGGCAGACCCGAATTATAATGCCCGTATGGATATGGACAACAATGGTGTCATTGATGTGTTAGACCTTCTGCGGTTTGCGGAAGTTTATGGGCAAACGTACTAAAGAACGCCCGATGTTCACCAATCATAATACCCCCTGTCTGATCATTTTGGACAGGGGGTATTTGTTTGCCTGCCCGCCTGCGCTCCGCGAGTAGGCAGGCAAACAGGCGGGCGTGATGGCGCGATGACAGATCGCCCGTTTTATTGTAACCTATTGACTCGCCTTCATTTGTTATTTTTGCTATTTTTTTCTTTCAATGCGGCACGGATGGCTTCCATGTCAATATCTGGATACGTCTCTTGAATGGCTGCAAAAATTTCTCTATGTCCTTTTTCTCTGCCTTGTTCAATGAGATATTGTGCAAAGGATGATTCCCGCATAATCGCGTCCATAAGACCCTCCTTTGATAAAATACGATAGATCGTGGCTGGCGCATACACTAACCCACTTAAGATCGTCAACCCACTCAAAATGTCAACCTTTATTGAATCCACCAGCGGTAACGCTCTCGTCGCGTGAATACACTCCTGCAACCACGCTTCTGTATTTGTCCCTTCAGGTTTCTTCATCAGGGGTGCAAACGGAAGCAAGCCCGCATGTCCCTCATCCAAAATGCGCTGGCCTTCTATCTCGATCAGTCTGATCACTCTGTATTGGACGACAAGGCGATGGCCGGGCAGGTCCTGGATATAGTGTCCTGGATCATTCTTTCCCGCATTGGGACGCAAGTAGATCACAGTGGAATAGGTGGGCAAGTTATGTGTCTCAATGGCTCTGATGATATAGCCTGCCATTCGGATGGGCATAGGCGGATCGGTGCTATCTGTTGTTTGAAATTCGTGATGTACCAATGCCTCCTCGCCTGCGATGCGGACGCGGATGAGGCTGTCCATGTGGTGTGTTTGCGTTGTGCGTTGCTCTGTGTCGAGGATATCAAGGTATTGGACGTTGGCTCGTTGGAGTGAGAGTTGGATGAAGTCTTGCGGGTAGGTTTGAATGAAGTGTTTTGATATTGTGTCGTATTCTGCCATGTGGGATGCCTTTGGTCTGTGGTTTTGTGGGCGAAACACGTTTCGCCCCTACATGGGCATGTCTATTTGTCTCCCTCAGGCCTTATGCAAACCTAATGCCAATGTTATGAAATGGGGCAATAAATGGCAGGGGCAGACGCGCAGTTTCATTATTTTTCAGTCAGTTATTGACTAATTGAATTTTGAACTCACCGTTTGAATCGAAGCAATCGCAGTGCAAATGTGAGGCAAAAAAGTGTACATTTTGAGCGATGAGTGAGTAGAGAAGTGAAAGATATGTATTCGAATGTAGGGACGAAAAATGCCAGCCTTTATAGATTCATATTTTGCTGATATAGCGCAGTGGCCTGTTGTTTTTTGGTATGATAATCGGGTTTATTTTTTCTAGTTTATCATTATATTGCCCACTGTTTGGACCAGGCCTCTTATATCTCATATCTGCATTTTGACTCGCTATGCCAGAACTCGATCCCATCACATTAAATGCACGCCAGCGCGAAGCCGTCACCGCGCCGATAGGTCCTGTCCTCGTGCTGGCCGGGCCGGGCACGGGGAAGACGCGGGTGCTGACCGAACGCATTGCGTATTTGGTCTCGCGGCGCGGCGTTCATCCGGGAAATATTCTCGCGCTCACATTTACAAATAAGGCCGCGGCAGAACTGCAAATCCGATTGTCGCGCACGTTGAGCAAAGATGCGGCGGAGGCCGTTACTGCAGGCACATTTCACAGGTTTTGTATCTCAGTTCTGCGCCAGCACCGAGAAACGGTCGGGTTGCCACCCCATTTTGGCATCGCCGATGAAGACCTTCAGCGCACGCTGATCTATCGCGCATTTCCTCGCCTGAATCCCAATGAAAGCAATTTGAATAATGTGATGCAAAATGTGAATCGCCTGAAGTGGCAGCGGCGATACAAGCCGCATGTTCCAATGAAAAAAGGGGATGCGGCATTGCTTGACCAGTACGAAGCTGAGCTGAAAAAAAACCGATTGATCGACTTTGACGATCTCATCTTTCTCGCGCATGATTTGCTTCATGCACATCGCCAGATTCTGATGGATTATCGCGCGCAATTTCAACACATCCTCGTCGATGAGTTTCAAGATACCGATCCGGTTCAATACGCTCTCGTTTATCTTTTGAGCACAGCCCACCGCAGCATTTTTGTGGTCGCAGATGATGAGCAATCCATTTACGGGTGGCGCCACGCCAGGCCAGAACATATCGAACAATTTCAAGATGATTTTCTCAAAGGACGCCCACCCATTTTTTTAGAGGAAAACTACCGATCATCCGCAGAAATTTTGCATCTGGCGCGCGTGTTTATTGCCAAAAATGACGTATTGTTTGAACGCAGCATCCACACTCAAAGATCGGGACACCGCGTGCGGGGGATGGCTTTTGACACGTTTGAGGAAGAAGGTCAGTTTATTGCGGGCGATATCTGGGATCGCATCAGGGAAACACCAGATCTAATTCACCGGGATATTGCGGTGCTCTATCCGCAACACGCAATAGGCAGCGAACTCGAGCGCATTTTTATGCGCGCCAATGTACCCTGCCTGATGGCCCATCGCAGGGGCTTGTTCGACCAGCCCGTGATCCGCCGCGCTCTGTCTGTGTTGCGATACGCTCTCGATGGTGCGAATGACGCGAGCCTCGAGGTGTTTTTGCGGCGCGAACTCGAAGCGGTCGATCCAAAATTATACCCGGCGGTGCGGGGATTTCAGCAACAAAAAAATATTGGCAGTTTCAAACAGGCGGCTTTTCTGTACCCTCGGACTGTTTCAGAAGAAGAGGGCGTTGATGTGGAACGCGCACTGGGGCTGGCAGGTGTGGTACACAATGCCGTGCAAAAGGGCGCGGTGGCATCTTTGCCCCATCTGATGGATGATATTCTGGACCAATTGAATACATCGGAATTGCCGTCCCTGAAAAATCATCTCGACGACATCGTGGATCCACTCGAACTTTCGGGGCTCGATACTGTTCTGAATCGTCTGCTGCCGCTCTGGCGCAGGGGGGGTACCTTGTATGTGGCGTGTCGCGATGAGGTGTTGCGGCACGTGCTCACAACTCTGATCAGGGATGCACTGGCGCGGCCGGGGCTTATCATACGAGAGGCGGTGCCCGGTAGTCGATTGGATGTTTTATCCGATACTCTGATTTTGTCATTTGACGAAGACCCGCCGAAAACGCCTGAACATTTTTTACATCTGGGCGGCCTGGCGTGCGGTGCCATGCTCGCTGCACTCAAATTGTGTCAGGCGATCCGCTGCACCGATCTGCAGGCGTATATGCCGGAATACACTGCATTTGCCCTGGAAACCACGAGCGACGATCCCGACCATGCACAGATCACAGCTCTGGGTGCTGTGCGCGTGCGAGAAGGGCGCGATGTCGAGACATTTTATTCCCCTGTGCGCCTGCGAGAGGACAAGGGTAAGGCTCCGACATTTCAGGAAATTTATCTCTCTTTTCAGGCGTTTGTCGGCATCGATATTCTGGTCGCACACAATGGCTATGCGTTCGATTTTCAGGTTTTACACCGCGAAGCCCGCCGCAATGGCAGGTCTCGCATGCCCAATCCGACGGTTGATATATTACCTATGGCGCAAGCTATGGCGCGACCGCTGCACGCGCTCTACGTCCTCTTTGCAAGCGGTATAATATTGCGTCAGATCCGAATGATCCGCCGGCACTCGCGCGGGCACTGGCCTTGTATCGCGTGTTTGAAGCTATGAAAAAAGAACGTGCCTCTCGCTACCGGCGCATGACGCATGAACGCTTTTTAGATCAAGTTGCTTTGGGTTTGCTTTTTCGCGCGCGCGATAGTATGGCGGGTATGGGATTTTCCCGCGAAGAACACGTACATTTCAACCTGGGGGCGCAGCGTCTTTTGGGGCCGGCCAATTTGTGCATTCGCAATCTCGTCCAGCACTACCCTCGATTGGATGCCGACCGGTTGCGGGGGCAGACGCGGATGTTGCTCGGCGAAGATCCCCGCCCGGATGTGCTTGCATTGCACGCCCCGGACCAGATTCAACGCTTTCGAGATTTGTGTGAACGCCACGGTGCAGCTGCGCCATCCCTCCAGGAGGGCATTCGCAATTTGCTCGATTTTGCCGATCTTTACAAAGTCGAATTGGATACCCTAGATCGCGATGCTGTGCATTTGCTCACGTTGCACGCGGCAAAGGGACTTGAGTTTCGAGAGGTCTATATCTGCGGCCTCGAAGATCGCATTTTGCCCAATGCACGCGCCGTGAACAACGCAGACATGGCCGAACAGCGCAGGTTGTTATATGTGGGGATTACCCGCGCAATGGATCGCCTCACGCTTTCCTGCGTGCGTCATCGTCCGGGCCGAAATATGGCGCCTTCTCGATTCTGGGAAGATCTCGGTTTAGAACGCGATGATCGCAGCAAGGATGCTGCGCCAACACCGTGAAACCTCTTTCCCGCTTGGCTCCATGAAAAAAGACAAAGTTTATTTTATCTCTGACGCGCATATAGGTGCGGGCAATGCTATCCGCCCATTGCACATTCGGGAAGACGCGCTGATCGATTTTTTGCGCGCCATTCGCCAAGATGCCGAGGTCCTTTATATAGTAGGCGATCTTTTCGATTTTTGGTTTGAATATCGATCTGTGGTTCCCGCACATGGCGCGCGTGTAATCTTTGAACTGTACCACCTCGTTCAAAGTGGAACGCGCGTCATTTATCTGTCCGGCAACCACGATCGCTGGCTGGGGAGCTACTTGTCAAAACAGGTGGGTGTAGAACTTCCCGGAGTTTTTTGTGATATCGCGCATCAGAATCGTCGCCTGTATGTGACACACGGCGATATTTTTCAGCAAAATTGGAACTGGCGACGCATTTTGAATCATCCGCTTTGTATCGCCTTATTTCGGTGGTTACATCCAGATATCGGTGCTTATCTGGCGCGTATTGTGTCGCGGTCTTCTAACATTAGCCCGAAAAAAGGCACGCGAAAAACTTTGCCTTCATATTTTCTCAAAAGCGCGGCAGAGAAAATATCAGAAGGATTTGATTTTTTGATTTGTGGACACTATCACGCGCTGATTGTTGAGCCAATGGATGGTGGGACACTCATTGTATTGGGCGATTGGATGCGATACGACGCTTATGCTGTACTTGAAAATGGCGAAATTGCATTAAAACAATGGCATACAGCACCGGAGAAACCGCTAAAGAATTAAAAATTAAGGGTTGGGAGTAGGGCGGGCTGACTGCTGACCGCTGATACGGGAGACCACAAATGATTTTGAGCATCGATCAGGGTACAACGGGGACAACTGCGTTGGTGTTGGATTCTCAAGGGGAGATTTTGGGGCGGGGATATTCGGAGTTTCGACAGATTTTTCCGCGCCCCGGCTGGGTGTCGCACAGCGCAACGGAGATATGGGATACGACACTGAAAGTCATTGGCATAGCAATCGCAGAAGCGGGGATAGATGCCTCAGACATAAAAGGCATAGGCATTGCCAATCAGCGTGAGACGACTGTCTTATGGGATAGAAGGACAGGAGAACCCGTACACGACGCGATTGTCTGGCAGTGCCGGCGCACGGCGGATTTGTGTGCCCAATATCGCGCAGATGGCCTCGAAGACATGGTGCGTGCAAAAACGGGGTTGGTCATTGACGCTTATTTTTCGGCGAGTAAGATTGCGTGGTTACTCGACCGCGTCTATGATCTGCGTGCGCGTGCGGAGCAGGGCGAGGTGTGTTTTGGCACTGTGGATAGTTTTTTGTTGTACAAACTCACGGGGGGGGCTGTTCACGCGACCGATTATACCAATGCATCGCGCACGATGATTTACAATATTCGCAGGAGGAAGTGGGATGGCGAGTTGTTGGAGATTTTTGACATTCCCTCGGGCATACTCCCCGAAGTGCGATCATCGGCTGGAGAATTTGGGATCACTGTGGATTTGGGCGTCTTACCTGCGGGCATTCCTATTGGGGGGATTGCGGGCGATCAGCAAGCCGCGCTTTTTGGGCAACGCTGCGTTCGGGCAGGCGATATTAAAAATACGTATGGCACGGGTTGTTTTACACTTTTTCAAACGGGTGCGCGGGCGGTACCGTCCGCGCATGGTTTGTTGACGACGCTTGCGTGTGGGCCTTTTGGGCGCGTATCCTACGCGCTTGAAGGCGCAGTGTTCAGCGCGGGGGCGACGGTTCAATGGTTGCGCGATGGTTTGGGGATTATTGATACCGCTGCTGAGACCGAGGCCTGGTCCCAGGCGATTGACGATACGGGAGGCGTGTATTTCGTTCCGGCATTTACGGGCCTGGGCGCGCCGCACTGGGATGAGGATGCGCGTGGTGCGATTGTGGGGCTCACGCGCGGCACTGGGCGCGCACATCTCGCGCGCGCGGCACTGGAGTCCATTGCCTATCAGTCCGCCGATCTCGTCCATGCGATGGCCGCCGATGCCGGGGAATCTGTGGCGAGTTTGCGCGTGGATGGGGGGGCTGTGGTGAATGATTTTTTGATGCAGTTTCAGGCGGATATTCTGGATGTGCCGGTGATTCGTCCAAAGTATGTGGAGACGACTGCATTGGGGGCGGGGATGCTGGCGGGATTGGCGACGGGCGTGTGGGATGATGCCGATGCGCTTGCCGATATTAACCCGCCGCAACGCACCTTTGAGCCTGCGATGTCGCAAGATCGTCGCGAAGCATTGATGGCGGGCTGGCACAAAGCAGTAGAGCGAACACTGTTGGCGTAACCTATACTCACTGTATTTGTTCCAAATAGGCAAGATGGGTTTGGGCGGCTTTATTTTGAGGATCAATGGCGAGGATATCGCGGTAGTGCTGACAAGCTACCGCGATATCGTTTTTTTGTTCAGCTATAATGGCCAATCCGTGTAGAATGCGGGTATTTTCCGGACGCTGTTCTCGAATGTGCAGCAGCAGTATTTCAATATCATCAATATAGTCGGGATAATGCAGCGGTTCATTATTTTCTTGAGATAATACCATGAGATTTAACAACGGATTCACACTGCCTGCTACGCCACTACCTCGACGCGGTTTGAGATCAGTTTTATCCCCAATTTCGGGAAGACCGAGAACAATGGCTTCAATCAGGGATTCAGCCGCTTCATCTAACCGATCCAGTTCAATTAAAACATTGCCTCGATTATAATGCACAGCGAGATTATCGGGCACCAGTTCAGATAGGATGTCGTAAAGCCTCAGTTCCTGTTCAGAATTTTCTGTCTCGGCCAACTGTTCAGCCCGATCGTAGAGTTGCTCAATTTTAGTGTGATTTTTAGCCACGATCTCTTGCGCCTGCTTTTCAAATTCTGGATGCACCAGCAAGACGAGTTGGTCCGTTTGATCTCGTGAAAACAAGGGCGTTTTGACTGTGTGCATAATGTCGCCCAATTCCGAAATAATTTTGTTCAAAAACGCAGGTGATCGCGATTGAAAAATGGGTTTCCAGGTATTGAGATCATGCGATACATCAACCGTCCATAATTTGAGAGATAAAAAACGCCTGAGCGTTGATATCAATTGTGCTGTGTTATGGAAAAAAAACGACGTTGAGTAACCATCTTCTACATAGTGGTGAACGAGCCATTGGCTGAATTCGCGCTGAATAACCCATATGTCTTCCAGGCAATTGGTGAGCGTGAGAATCGACCAGAGCGGAATATCCGAATGTACTTTTGCAAGTGCCTGATCAATGGTACACGACTCACCTTCCTCATCATTCTGGGCCAGATGGACATCGTCGATAAAGTTTTCTATGGACAATGCGCGTTTTTCTCGTTCACTTTCTGCGATAACGAGAAAAGTCCGTTGGAAATTTTTTCGGTCAATCGTCAGTGTACGCACAAGTTCCCGATTGCTCATCACAGCACACTGTTGTATAACCCGATCACTCATGTTCATAAACTTACCGGTGATATGTTCGCAAAGACAAACGCTTTCGCGGTCGTTGGACGCCAGTGGGTTTTTTAGACACACTAACGTCATTGCGCATCTTGCGACCAGCCTTGCGAATCAGATGAACCCCCCACCAGATTATCGCCCCGATCACAGCCATCACCATCCCAATGCTGCGACCGCTGGCACTTTCAAGGCTCTTAAGCAAACTGTTAATCAGATCTTCCACTGTTGCTCGCTTCTATAAAAAATAAGGCTCGATATTTTTTTCGATGCGCTCGAGTATGGGCGTATCATCTGCTTCGGTCCCAAATTTTTCACCTGTTACGCGCTCGAACAAGTCGATGTATCGCGCGGAAACTTGCGTGCGAATTTCGTCATCCAGTTCGGGAATATTGTCGTCGGAAATTCCCCTATCCACGAGCCAGAGGCGCAAAAATTCTTTGTCCAGACTTTCGGGTTCTTCGCTGCGCGCATGGCGGTCTTCATAAGTATCGAGGATCCAGTAGCGCGATGAATCGGGCGTGTGAATCTCGTCGGCAACGGTCAGATTGCCAGCTAGATCCAGACCCATCTCATATTTCGTATCCACCAGAATCAAACCGCGCTGTGCAGCCAATTCTGTTCCGCGCGCGAATAATTCCAGAGCCACTTTCTCGACTTCTGCCCACCTGTCTGCATCGACCAGACCGCGCTCGACAATTTGCTGCGCCGAAATCGATTCATCGTGATCTTCTGCTTTTGTGGTCGGCGTAATAATCGCTTCCTCAAATTTCTGATTTTTTATCATGCCATCGGGCAAATCTACGCCGCAAAATTTCCTTACACCGTTATTGTAATTCGTCCACACCGAGGTGTCTGTGCTGCCGGTCAGATACCGTCGCACGACGATTTCAACGGGTAACATATCGAGTTCGCGCGCAACCGTCACATTGGGATCTGGTACGTCAAGCACCTGATTGGGCACAATATCTGCGGTCTGATCAAACCAGTATTTTGCCGTTTTGTTCAATACCTGTCCCTTCAGGGGGATTGCACCGAGCACATGGTCAAATGCGCTTTGGCGGTCTGTGGTGATGAGAATGCGTTTGTCTTCGAGCAGATAGATGTCCCGAACTTTCCCTTTTTGGTAGCGATTCGCCCAGCGGTCAAATTTGGCTTCCAACAAACAGTTGTCCAATTGTGAACGGATTTGTTCTTGAGAGATCATAGTTTGCACACTCCTTGAGAAAAATAGTGAATAATTTGAACTGTATCACGGCACAACCACTACGGGCTTCTACAACAGAGCGCAGCGAGCCTGCATCCTTACTCCTTCAATTGCAGAGACAACATTCGCCCGCTATTTAGTTTTTTTTATCTCTATTTGTTATTGCTCTTCTATCGTTTTCAGGAAGGCCATTGAACATCTCTTCAATCTGTTTAGGTCGAGTAATCAAGGCATCAGAAATTATATTAATCAAACCAAAGAGTGTTTGGACATTCGTAGTATCATCAAAGTCAATTTGTCCAGGATGAACCGCATGATTGCCCGTTACCCTCACAATGTCCAATGCCTGCTGTATTTGGGGAGCAAGCCCTTTTTGTACCAAATTTTTTATGCCTTCATTAATATGTCCCTTTTCTCCAAGTTGTTCGAGAAGCATTTGTATGGCTAATCGCAATAGAGCGCAGGCCGCACGGGGAGACTTATTAGCAATGTCAGCAGCCTCATTGTAAATTTTTTTTATGCTATCATCTAAGTCGTCGTTTGCTGGCGGAGATGTGCGCGTAGCAGGGTACATAATCTTCGGCATATCAGGATCAGACAGCCAAAATGTTGGTTGCTGACAGCGTGAACAAAAAGAGACTTCCACATACACATTTTGTGTAATACTAATTGCCTTAATTATCTGACGACTACATGATTTATCCTCAGTAGGAATAATATACCACCAAGTTTGCTTTGCATAGGCACTGCAATAGGGACAGTTAAATCCATCACTTCTATATTCAGGGGGAGAATATTCAGACATGATTTTAGGCATGGTTATCTCCAAAAACTCAAATTCCCATCCTTCACTCACTCAATTTCTTCACTACGCCACCGTTTTTGCCAATCTTTGTAATCAGAATAACACTCCATCCACAACCCAGAAACCATATCTTCAATTATCTTTTTTATATCAGAAATAAGCTTACCCATTGACAAAATGCCAACTATAGTTCCGCCCGTTCCTGGTCCATATGGTTCTACTATAATAGCATATAATCGATAACGAGAGGATATTGTCTCAGAAAAAAACTCTTGTGGAGATTGATCTCCAAAACAATCTGGAGAGTAGTAATTAGCAAGTGTTACAAGAATACCTGTAAGGGAATCAACATAGTCATTACTTGCCTGAATCATGTCAAGTGTTGATCCATCATCTAATCGTTTTTTTAATTGTTGTCGCAAAGCTGATTTGAAATCTGGAAGCGAGTTGATATAATCATAAGGCGGGTCTTTTAGTTGTGTGTGCTGGACCTTAAGCCGGGGGTTTGCTTTGAGTTGCTGGCTTATACTGGCTTCTCCAACTTGTCTCGTAACAGCCCTTTCATTTGCCAAATCCCGGCGCAACTTTACGTCCTTTAACCATTCGTCACAGTACTCCGTGACTAACGGAGCCTTCAACTGATTCCCAAAGCCCCCCTTAAGTTGTGTCTGGTTATGGCACTCAAGGCAAAGAACTGCAAGGTTTTCAAAGGTGTTGTGATTCGGTTTTTCATCAATGTGATGAATTTGTATTGCTTTTCCTCTTTCTTTACATATACAGCAAGTGCGGTCTGCCGCAAACAAGACTTTTGTTTTTAAGTCATCAGGAATTGGTATTCGTTTTTTTGCCATAGGCATCGTAAGAAATCGTAAAAAAATAGATTGCGGCTTTAAGCATGCCGCAATGACGCCATCTAATCGCTTGCTGTCGGCACGTCACTCCGGCGGAAGCCGGAGTCCAGTTAGGGTTTATTTTTTTGGGTGGAGTAAATGTCTTCTCCTTCGTCCTTCCAGAAGTCAAATGCGCCACTTTCTTCTGCAAGGCGCATGAGATCTTCTGTTGTCACATCATCTTCCTGTCTCTGCACGGTAATTTCTTCATAGCGTTGCGCGAGTTCTACCAGTCGTTCGAGTTCGTTTTGCGGAACCAGCACATTCTCACCGATACATTGTATATGAATCGTTATCATTTTGGCTCCTGTTCGTCGCTATATCACAATATCGTTCACCTCATCGCATAGCTGAGAAATATCGATATCGAGATCAACATATAGCTGTCTTTTGCGATTTCTGCGAACAAAATTTTGCCAAGCTCTGCGGGACCATGCATGCGCTTTAAGCGCAGAGATTAGCGGATGTTTTTGCCTTTTATCTGTGTCCATCTGCGTCCATCTGCGGATGCTCTTTAAGCCGCGCGGAAATGTACGGCGTGACCCTTTCCTGGGAACCAGATTACGTCCAGCATCAGGGACAGGGCTACGCCGAGGACATAGCCGACGAGCAAGCCGATGAAAAAGGGCCGCGATTTGTGATAGACAGAGGGACCGCCTACTTTGAGCATCACCAGCTTAATCAGCCAGGCGATAAATAATGTGAAGCTGCTGGCGCGAATCAATGGGGTTCCAGAAAGCGCGAGGCCCACCGGGTGCAGGGGCCACCACACAAACCGATGGCGCATAAAAATGAGGCCAACCATCGCCAGACCGCCTATGCCAAAAAAGGCCAGATTTTCGGGGTTATCCACGTAAAAGGGCGGATTGTCGGCATTCTTGACCGCGTTGGCGGAATTCTTAAAATAATTGCGCGCGCTTCTGGGGATCTCGGCGACATTAAAATTAAACGCGCCCTCGTCATAGCCCAATTTCAAAGTGAAAAAAATGCTTGTTACAAAACTCACTGCAAAAGCCAGGTAAAGTGCGGCCATCAATTTGCGGCGGTTATCGGTTATGCCCTCGGACAACTTGCCGACCTGCGCCACAGCCGGCAAAAACAGACCCTTGGCATTCCCCGTAATCAAATTGGCGAACCGAAATGCCACATGCGTGGTGGGTGGAATCCCGACATTGCCGAAAAAGGGCGCCACATAATTCCACGCAATCCCCGGTATCTGCGTGTAGGGCATGCCGGTGTCCGACAAAATTTTCGCCATTCCAATATACCCACACACAAATGCCATCAGCAGCAAGGTGCTGATGATGGGATCCATGTTCATCTGCATCATCCAGATAAACAAAAACGCGAGGCCCGCTACCACGCCGACCACGGCGGCGCGGTAGGACAAAAGCTCGTCGCGGTCATCCACGCTGTCGTCTTTGCCAAGGGCTTTCATTATCACATCCCGCAAATGCAGCCGCGCCACCCAGAACATCGAAATCACCAGCACGACAAACGCGCCGCGTGTCTGCCATTGGTACACGCCGCGATAAGCAGTGGGGACCATGGATTTATATCCCAACTTATTGAGCCAGCCCCCTTCGACGATAAAGACCAGATCGAACACCCACAAACTGAGCAATACATCGAGGCTGGCAAAATACGAAAAGAAGATAGAAAACAAGCCCACCGATGCTCGAATGCGGGGGAATTGCGGATCTATGATATGCCACCTGCCCCCGTGAATGGGAAAGCGCGGGAAATTTGGCAAAAAATAATTGATACAATTCCAGGCGATCATGCCAAATGCCAGGGCGAATCCGATCCAGAACAGACGATTGTACATAAAGCCTGGCAATGCGCGTTTGCCGCCCCCGGGTTCGGACATCATATTGATCAGGGGAGCCATCGCGGGATATGCCAGACGTTCGTTTTGCACCCACTGTTTTCTAAAAATGATCCCCACACAGGTCAGCACCACAAACGCAGCTGTAAAAGCCATAAACCACCAGAACAGCGGTAGCACCCATATATCCCACGGGATGGGTGCGCCTTCGGGGCGGCCTTCAAAAAACCATGCGATGCCATTGCCATTATTGGTCGGAATCATAAAATCGGGCAGGTGTGGATGCAGCAATTCGGCCCAGTTGTTGTCTTCCGTCGCGTAGAAATAAGGTGCGGACATATACCCGATCAAAAATCCCGTACTGCCCCAGATCGGCATGGTTGCGCCCACGAGGCCCATCGACAAAATGGTGTGCCATTCCCCGGACTGAAGCGCGAATTGCGCAAGCTTGCCCACCACCGCCAGCGCGATCAGCATGGTAATAAATACGATGAGCATGGCCATTGGAATGTGCGACAGCACCATGCGCGAGCCGTGATAATAAAACCGCACATAGACCGCAATCACATCCAGTAGTACCACCAGGAGCAGGCCCAAACCGATGGCCCGAGGCGTAATGCCTCCGCGAAGGGATTGTTCTGCATCGTGCTGAATATCTGGTACTCGTGTCGCCATCTACGGCATTCCTTTTTAACAAGACAGGCCTAAAGTGCGCGTCCGCGCAAAACCTCGCGGCATTGCCCCTCGCTATTGCCCGTCACATTATAGGCAAAGGTATTCATGCGGCGGTCTCGATGCGATGTATTTGGCCCCGACCCGTGAATGGACAACGCGCTAAAAAACACGCCATCGCCTGGTTCCATCGCCACGAGTACCGCGTCTTCTCGCTGGCGATAGTGCCCCGGCAAAAACACGCCAAAACTCGTTTGCGCGCGCTCGTGTTCTTGCAGGCCCCATTTGTGGCTACTGGGAATGAATTGAATACAGCCATTTTCATCATCTGTCCCGTCAATGGCGAGTTGGCAGTTCACCATCAAAGGCCGATTGTCTTCGCGTTTCCAATACGCGTAATCCTGATGCCAGGGTATCGCCGTGCCATCGCGAGCGGCTTTCATTAATAGCTTGCTGTGATACAGGGAAATATTGGGGCCAATCAGGGCCTCAATAATATCTAACATATCAGCGCAGCGCAATGCGCGATTTAACCCCGCGCTGATCACTTCGCTGTGCATGAGCTGTCTAATGCGCCTGGGCATGTGCGCATCTTCAAATTCTTCCCATGAAATCCCGACCCCGTCGGGCATGTTTTCTGCCATTCGTTCGTGCAAGCCCGCAATTTCGCGTTCGATATGCGAAATTTCATCGGATGGGATCAGTCCCTTTTTTAATACATACCCATTTTTGTCGTAAAATGCCTGTTCTGCACCCGTTAACCCCATTGAGTACTCCTTTTTGGTGATGTTCATCCATTTTAACCGACATCTAATTTACAAATTCTGACGCGCTCTTGCAAAATCATTTATATTATATAGCATACAAAAAGCGCGATAGAAATAGGGAACAGAAGAGAGGGGTTGACGTATAAATGGGGTTGAGCGCGTGTTTCCCACCCACATTTGATCTGAGCTATGATTATCGCGGAGCAGAACCTACCTGTTATCACCGCCCAATTGGGCATTAAAATAAGGAAAGCCGATGAAAATACGTATTCTTTTTGCTTTTTTGTTCTGTATCTCTCTTTTGGGAAGTATTTCTGAGGCGTCTGATTGGACGCACTGGCGCGGTCCTATGCAAAACGGTGCTTCGCCGGAGACAGGACTCATTTCTACATGGTCTATAGCTGGCGAAAACCTGATCTGGCAGCACGCGTTTATCGGTAGATCTACACCGGTTATTGTAAATGGCCGGGTCTATGTTATCGGACGAACCGGCCAAGACATAACCGAGCAGGAGCATATCGCGTGTTTTGATGCCGAAACGGGCGATCTCGTGTGGGAAAAAAAGTTTAATGTCTGGCACTCGACCATTCCCTTCAACCGTCTCGGTTGGACAAGCCTGGGGGCCGATGGCGAAACCGGCAATATTTACGCCCATCTCGTCAGCGGATTATTGATCTGTTTTGATACCGATGGCTATATCCAGTGGAAGCGGTCTCTGACCGAAGAATTTAACCGATTCTCCGGTTATGGCGGACGATTGCACACGCCTGTTGTCGATGGCGACTTGGTCATCATTAGCATGGGCAACCGAGGGTGGGCGGGCAAACCGCCTTCTCATCGGTATGTTGCCTTCAACAAACACACGGGGGAAACGGTGTGGATGTCCCGTCCGGGCGGTGGTGGACAAGTTGATTTAACCATCTATTCTACGCCCGTTGTCACGACAATTGACGGGCAGCGCGTGTTGATCGCCGGCAATGGCAATGGCGGTATCCTTGCCTTCAAAGTCGCAACGGGTGAAAAAGTGTGGGGATTTCCTCTTAGTAAGCGCGGTATCAATACCTCGCCCGCTGTGGCTGACAATCGCGTTTATGTCACGCACAGCGAAGAAAATGTCGATAATACCTCCCTTGGTCGCGTCATCTGCTTGGATGCGCGCACAGGCAAAGAAATCTGGCGGCAAGACGGCATGACCGTGGGCTATGCTTCGCCAGCGGTTCACTCGGGACGCGTCTATGTTATCGACAATTCGGCAAATGTGCATTGTCTGGACGCCGAGACGGGAAAGCACTATTGGGAACAAAGCATTGGCACCGTAGGCAGGGGATCGCCCACATGGGCCGATGGCAAACTCTATGTCACGGAAGTCAATGGCGGTTTCCAAATTCTCAAAACGGGAGCTATGAGTGCAGAAGTTCTCGACAAAAAGAAAATCACCATGCCCGATGGCGGGCATGCCGAGATCTATGGGTCAGTCGCTGTTGCATATCGCCGCATCTATTTTGCGACCGAAGCTGGGTTGTTTTGTCTGGGCGACAAAAATATGCGCTTTGAAGTCACACCCTCTCCTTATGCAAAGCACGAAAGCGCGCCCTCTGGTGCCAAACCCGCATCTATTCTTTCCATCCCCGCTGAGACGACCCTGCGGCAGGACGAGGTCCTGCCCCTGCGAACAGAAGCTTATGACGAAAAGGGCCGTTTGATCAACAATGCCGACGCCGAGTGGTCGTTGAGCGGCCTGAATGGAGAAATAAAAAATAATCAGTTTGTGCCATCTAGAGTGGGACAGGGCGGCTGGATCACGGCTAAGTTGGGCGATTTAACCCGTCAAACATGGGTGCGCGTGGTGCCCGCGTTGCCCTGGACAGAGGATTTTGAAAATATCGAAGTCGGCAAAAATCCATTGCACTGGGTGTGGGGGGGCAGAGGTTTTGCGGTGCAGGAAAAAGATGGCAACAAGGTGCTGGCGAAACCGCCGGCAGCACGCGGCTTAGATCGATCAAACCTCTATGTGGCACCGTACAAACTCAGTGGATATACGATTCAAGCCGATCTTATGGGCACGCAAAACAAGCGTCGTCGTCCCGATATGGGTCTCGTTGCCCACCGCTATATTCTCGACCTTCAGGGCATTCATCAACGCCTCGAAGTTCGGTCGTGGTCGTCGGATTTACGCATGGCAAAACGCATTGAGTTTCACTGGGACATGGGGGTTTGGTACACTGTGAAGATGAAAGTCGATATCGAAGGCGGCAAAGCCATCATCCGGGGCAAAGTTTGGGAAAAAGGCAATCCCGAACCCGACGCATGGAGTATCGAAGTAGAAGACCCACTCCCCATAGAAGAGGGCAGCCCCGGGCTTTACGGCTATTCACCCGCCACGATTTACTACGACAATGTGAAAGTGTGGTAAGTTCATAAACCCTTACAGGTAAAGGAACAAAATGAAATTGAAACGACTTTTCAGCGGATGTGTCATCGCTGGGCTGATCGCATCGGCCGGGATTGCGGAAGAGACCATGTGGGGATTTACCCCGGATCGCAACCTCGTGTCAGACGCAAAAAATTTGCCGACGAATTGGAATGTAGAAACGGGTGAAAATATCGTCTGGAAAGCAGCCCTCGGCGCGCAGTCCTACGCCGGGCCCATCAGAATTGATGGAAAAATATTTATGGGTACAAATAACCAGATCGCACGCAATCCCAAAATCACGGGTGACAAAGGTGTGATCATGGCTTTTCGGGAATCCGATGGAGAATTTCTCTGGCAAGCAGCGCATCCCAAACTTCCCGCGGGGCGCGTCAATGACTGGCCGCAACAGGGTATTTGCTCTACGCCTTATATTCGCGGCGACCGGATGTATTACATCTCCAATCAATGTCGCATAGTGTGCGCGGATACAGAGGGTTTTATGGACGGTGAAAATGACGGTCCATACACCGGGGAAGAGGATACGAGCGACATCGGCGTGGATATTATCTGGGAATACGACATGATGGAAGAATTGGACGTGTTTCCACACAATCTGGCGACCTGTTCGCCTGTGGGGGCGGGCGATCTCCTGTTTGTCATCACCGCCAATGGCGTCGATGAAGGCCATGTCGCTATCCCGTCGCCTCTGGCGCCCAGCTTTATTGCAATCGATCTCAATACGGGCGAACTGGCGTGGGAAAAAGACTATCCCGGCGAAAATATCTTGCACGGGCAGTGGTCCAATCCCACTTATGGCGTCATCAATGGCAAGCCGCAGGTGATCTGTCCCGCAGGCGATGGCTGGATTTACGCACTGGAACCCAAAACCGGCGATTTGATTTGGAAATTTGACTGCAATCCAAAAGATGCTGTGTGGGAATTGGGCGGGCGCGGTAAGCGCAATGCAATTATTGCCACCCCCGTTATTTACGATAACAAGGTTTTCATAGGCGTTGGACAAGACCCGGAACACGGCGAGGGCATTGGTCATTTGTGGGCGATTGACGCAACGGGTACAGGCGATGTGACGGCAACCCATGCCGTGTGGCATTTTGGCAATGAAAATTACAATCGAACCATTTCAACGGTGAGCATCAGCGATGGCCTGCTCTATGCAGCAGACCTGAGTGGCTTTGTCTATTGCCTCGATCTCAAAACCAGCACGCAGCACTGGAAATACGACACATTCGCCGCGATTTGGGGGTCGCCTTTTGTCGCGGACGGGAAGGTGTATATTGGAGATGAAGATGGCGATGTGGCAATTTTGAAAGCCGGAACCCAATTTGAACTGATCAACGAGATCAATATGGGCAGCGCGGTATATACCACGCCTATTGCGAAAGATGGCATGCTCTATATTGGCACGCGCAATACGTTGTATGCGATTAAAGGCGAATAGGAAAGGTTATAATATGGAAGTTCTGGCAACACCTATTGCCAATAAGGTCAAAGAAGCGCGCGACAACCTCGATGTCCATGTGCGAGATATGGTCGCGTGGCATTTTAATCCCAATACGGGATGTCCGTTCTGGCTGGAATTTGCAGGGGAGCTGGATTTTGATCCGCGCCGAGAGATCGGCGGGGCCAGCGATTTGAAATACCTCGGGCATTTCCAGGACGAATGGCTGCGCGGGGGACCTGTGCGGCGATGGATCCCCAAGGGGAGTGAGGAACAACGCACTTATGTATTTGAGACGGGTGGCTCAACCGGTGTTCCAAAATATCGGATTAGTCAAAACGACTTTCAGATCGACTATGAGATGTTCAGCGAACACCTTTCTGAAGAGACATTTCCGAGGGGTGCGGACTGGTTGATGCTGGGGCCAACAGGTCCTCGGCGATTGCGCCTGGCCGTCGAATATCTGTGCCAGATTCGCGGCGGAATTTGTTTTCTTGTGGATCTTGATCCTCGATGGGTCAACAAATTGATCAAGCGCGGTGCACTCCAGGAATTAGAGCTCTACAAAGCCCATGTTATCGATCAGGCGCTCACAGTTTTGCGCGCCAACGACAATGTAAAATGCATGTTCACGACTCCCAAGCTTCTCGAAGAATTGTGCGAAAAAATTTCTCTGCAAAAAGCCGGGATCAGCGGCATTTTTTGTGGCGGCACAGAGATGAATGCACAATTCAATCGCTTTGCGAGAGAAGAGCTTATCCCGGGTATCGATTTTGTTCCCACCTATGGCAATACCCTGATGGGGCTGGCTTATTCCAAGCCGCTTGATCCCGAAGACAACTACGCGATTACCTACTACCCACCCATGCCCCGCGCGTTTATCGAACTGGTCAATCCAAATAATCCCGATGAAGTGGTCGATTACGACGAAGTTGGGCGCGTGATGCTCACGACGCTTACGAAAGAATTTTTTATGCCCCGCTTTCTCGAACGCGACGAAGCCGAACGCGCCAAGCCGATTGACGCTTATCCCTGGGATGGCGTGAGAAACCTGGGTCTGTTCTCCGAGTTGCAGGAATCCGTCGTCGTTGGGGTGTATTAAATCGGGCAGATCGTTTATCCTATCAGGGTAACCCCAACTCATGGCAGAAGGTAGAAAACGGTAGAACGCGCGTGTTGTCTGTCGCGTTGCCGAAATCTTTTGTGCCCAGATGTACCTGGTAGAACTGGGGGATATCCGTTCGCTCTCTGAAGTATCTGCATGCGGGAGAAGTACCGCGCTCGCCAGTTTTGCACTCGACGGCAAATTCAGCATATCCATCGCGAAGAACGACAAAATCTATCTCGCGCTTGTCGGTATCGCGGATGAAGCGCAATTCCATGTCATATCCTTCGGTGTCTTCTACATAGTGGCAGTACTTCAGCAAGTGTCCGGCTACCATGTTCTCAAATCGGGCACCGCGATCTGTTACGCGCGACCAGTCCCAGAAATACAGTTTTTTTTCTTTGCGTACGGCTCTGATCCTTTTTGCTCCAAACGGCGGAATACGATAGCACAGGTACAGCCTTTCAAAGATAGCAAGCCAGCGCTCGACGGTTTCGTAAGCCACTTGCAAGAGCTTGCTGAGGCTATTGACCGAAAGCGGGGATCCCACGCAGGCGGGCAGGTGAGACAGTAGCAGGTCCAGCATGGATACCTCTCGCACATTTTCCAGGTCGCGGAGGTCTTCATAGATGACTCTTGCGGAATGCTCGCGCAACCACCTGCGGTGAAATCGCGCCTCCCCCCTGAGAAAAGGCTCGGGAAAACCGCCAAATCTGAGCAATTGCGCCACGAGCGCGTTGTCTGACTTCTGTTCCATCAGGGTGAAGGGATGCAGGCGGTAGTAGTGATACCGCCCCTGCAAGGAGTCGCCGCCTTTGCGATAGTAGTCCAGCCGTGCCGAACCGGTGACGATAAAGGAAACAGATGTCTTGTTTTTGTCGAATAACCCCTTCATTAAATTTCGCCACAGCGCGTATTTGTGAATTTCATCGAAAATGATTCGGGTTTGTCCAGAAGGGAGTCTTCCCGCCAGAATATCCTCGCGATCGGTCAGTACATCCCAGTTCATGTAGGCAGGTGACGACTCATTCTGGCCTTGCCCCAGTAGAGAGATTGCAAGTGTTGTTTTGCCCACCTGGCGCGGACCGCCGATGAATATCATCCTGTCTGCGATATCTGCTTCAATATGATCCATGATGTAGCGAGATTCCATACTTATCACCTTTCTCGCAGGTCGTGAGTATTTTAGACTAAACCTTAATATACTCGTGAGTATTTTAGAGTCAATGTGAAAATACTCACGTATCTCATTGTGCTTGCTTTTACTGGGGAGAAAAGCTACTTTTTTATCTCAAACGCGAGTTAAAGCCACACTTGGGGATGATTTAACAGTTATAAATTTCTTCCCAAAATGTTGCGAGTAGGCGATAATTGGTTGGTGCCAGTCTTTCAAAGAGGCAAAATAAATGATTCACTTACCCATTTTACGTGCGGGGAAACCGTACACGAGCTTGAGCGTTCAGGAAGTGTCGCATATTCAAACTGGCGAGCCGTTCGTTCAGGTTAGTCAAGCAAACCGGGGGCTGGTTGCAAAGGACTTAAATGCAGCGGCGGCAAACAAACAGGTGCTCGATAGGCTGAGTGTATCTGAACTCATGGGCATAACTCGCGAAGCCGCTCGCTTATTTGCAGAAGCCGATTTGCCTATTGGCGACCATATCCAGACGCCCGATGATTATGTCAAACATGTGTCTGGCACAACGGGTATGCCGGAAGCTCTTTGCCGCGCGAATATGACAAAAATCCAACTCGTATGCAGGGAAATCGAAGCCATTTTAGGAGGCCTCACGCGCGGGTTAGATCTCGCTGTGCTCGATGAAGGGTGGTATGATCAGGATGGTCGCTCTCTCAGCTATATTTGTCAGGCCGATGCACTCGGTGCCATATTGCCGAGCAATTCACCGGGGGTACACGCGCTGTGGGTTCCGTCCATACCGCTCAAAGTGCCCCTGATTCTAAAACCCGGGCGCGAAGAGCCATGGACGCCTTTCCGAATTGCACAGGCGTTTATTGAAGCGGGATGCCCGCCAGAAGCGTTTGGGTTCTATCCGACGGATCACGGTGGTGCCACTGAAATTTTGCTTCGCTGCGGTCGCTCTATGCTCTTTGGGGGCGGGGCGACGGTTGCGCCATGGCTGAACGATCCCCGCGTGGAAATTCACGGGCCGGGGCAGAGTAAGGTCATTATTGGCGAAGATATGATAGATCGCTGGGAAGACTATCTCGACATCGCGGTTGCTTCAATTACTGCAAATGGCGGTCGCTCCTGCATCAATGCGTCGGGCGTTTGGGTGCCCGCGCACGGCCGAGAAATTGCCGAAGCACTCGCAGAGCGATTGGCAAAAATTGTCGGGAGACCTCTGGATGATCCAGAAGCACAAATCGCGGCATTTACCAACCCCACATTCGCCGATCAAATTTCGACGACGATAGACATCCATCTCAAAACCCCAGGGGCCGAAGAACTGACCGAGAAATTGCGCGGTGATCGGTTGGTCGAGATCGATGGATTGAAATTTTTAAACCCCACGGTCGTCTGGTGCGATGATTTTGAACATCGTCTCGCAAATACCGAATATCTGTTTCCATACGCGAGCGTGGTCGAAGTTCCGCAGTCGGAAATGCTGGACAAGATCGGACCGAGCCTCGTGGTGACAGCAATAACAGAAGACCGTGCATTTATCGATGAATTGCTCAATTCGCCCCATGTCGAACGCCTCAATGTGGGAGCAATTCCGACGCCTCAGATTTCATGGGATCAACCACACGAGGGCAATTTGTTCGAACATCTGTACAGACAGCGCGCGCTGCAATGGGCGAAACAGGCTTAGAAAATGGAAGCATTTGACTTTTGGCCTACTACGCGCGTGGTGTTTGGGGAGGGCACACTCGCGCAATTGGGAAACCTATCAAAAGAATTGGACGGAAGTCGCATTCTTTTTGTGACCGATCCAGGGATTGTAAGTGCCGGGCTTGCAGACCGTGCGATTGCGGTGCTTCAGCGCGCTACCCTGGATTTTTTTGTATTTGATAGTGTGGACGAAAATCCCACGACCGCGCATATTGGGGCCGGTGTCGCGTTCGCAAAAGCGCGTGGAAATATTGATCTGATTGTCGGGATGGGAGGGGGCAGCGCGATGGATTGCGCCAAGGGGATCAATTTTATCCTGACCAATGGCGGACAGATGGAAGATTATCAGGGCATGGGCCATGCGACAAGACCCATGTTGCCCTCTATCGGTATCCCAACGACTGCGGGCACTGGGAGCGAAGCACAGTCCTACGCGCTTATTTCCGATGCAAAAACACATGTCAAGATGGCCTGTGGCGACCTGAAAGCACGATTTCGAAGTGTTATTCTCGATCCGTCACTGACCGAAAGTGTGCCGAAAAATGTCGCAGCAGCAGCGGGTATAGACGCCATCGCACACGCTATCGAAAGTTATGTTTGCACGCGCCGCAATGCTATTTCTATGATGTTCGCGCAAAAGGCGTGGCAATTGCTTTCATCGAGTTTTGAAAGCGTGCTGAAGGATGCTTCCGATAGCGAAGCGAGAAGTAAAATGCTTTTAGGCGCGCACCTTGCCGGCGCGGCTATTGAGAATGCTATGTTGGGTGCAGCCCATGCGTGTGCCAATCCATTGACCGCGCATTTTGGTATTACACATGGCGTTGCTGTGGCACTTATGCTGCCCGCTGTCGTCCAATTCAATGGAGAAACCGCAGGCACGCGCTATCGCGGACTCGGTCCTGATGTCGATGGACTTGTCGAAAAAATCGTTTTTCTAAAAGAACGTGCAAATCTGCCTTTTCGGCTGCGCGACCTCGGCGTAGAACGCGATAGTCTCCCAATGCTGGCAAGAGATGCAACAGAACAATGGACGGGTACTTTTAACCCGAGACCTGTTGGCGAAAATGATTTTCTCGCCCTTTATGAATCGGTGTATTGATCCGCAATGAGAACGATTCCTTTGTTTGTGTTTTTTGGTATATTTTTAGTTTCTGTCCATGCAGAAGAGTGGAGCCGTTTTCGCGGGGATGCACAATCTACGGGTGTTGCAAATAGCAGCCTGCCCGCTGAAATGGATGTTTTGTGGACTGCACAGATCGAAATTGGCATTGAATCCACCGCTGCAATTTGGCAAGACGCGGTGTATGTGGGTGGTTTGGACAAAAAGCTCTACGCTTTCGATTTTGATAGCGGCGCACTCAAGTGGACGTATTCGGCTACAGGAGAAATCAAATCATCGCCATTGGTTTTTCGCAAAACCGTATTTTTTGGCGATGACAATGGCGTTTTTCACGCTGTTGATGCACAAACCGGTAATGCTCGGTGGACTTTTCAAACGGATGGGGAGATCATTTCGTCGGCAAATGCAACTGAGGAGCGCGTCCTGTTTGGGTCTTATGATCAGTTCTTATATTGCCTCGCGCCGGGCGACGGGGCTTTGTTGTGGAAGATAGAAACGGATGGTTATGTTCACGGCATGCCGGCTATCGCACAAGCGCACACACTTATCGCGGGCTGTGATGGTCTTTTGCGCGTTATTGATATTGCCAGCGGAAAAGAGCAATCGCAAATCGCACTCGGTGCGTATGTAGGGGCCAGTGCCGCCGTTCATCAGGCACGCGCTTATGTGGGGACTTATGAGAGCCAGGTTTTGTGCATTGACTTGAAGTCAAAAGAAATTGCCTGGCAATACGAACATCCACAGCGAAAATATCCCTTTTTTGCATCGCCATCTGTGATCCCCAAGTTGGTCATTGTTGCAGGGCGCGACAAAATGGTTCACGCGCTCGATCCCGATACGGGTGATGTTTTGTGGACCTACACAGCCCGCGCCCGATTTGAAGCATCTCCCGTTGTGGTGGATGATCGCGTTTTTGTAGGTTCAATGGACGGAAAGATCGTGGCATTAAATCTCGAGACTGGTGAACCCGATTGGGAATTTGTAACCGGATCGGAATTTATCGCCTCGCCCAGTGTGGCGCGCAAGCGGCTGATTATTGGCACAACAGATGGCACGTTATATTGTTTTGGAAAGGCGGAAAAATGAGCGAACAAATTCAGATTCCAGAGCCGGCGACGACCCGCAAAGTGTGGAAGGAGACAGATGTTGGAAGCGTGTTTGTTTCCAATTATCCGCCTTACTCTTTCTGGCGCGATGAAAACACGGCACATATTGAAGAGATGTTGCACACGTCCGATTCAGAGGACAGAGAAATACCCCTGGGTCTTTACATGCATATCCCATTTTGCCGAAAGCGATGCAAGTTCTGTTATTTTCGGGTTTATACAGATCGCAATAGTACTGAAATTCAAACGTATTTGGATACTCTGGCAAAAGAAGTGGAAACGTATAGCACCTTGCCGCGTATTGCCGGTCGAAAATTGAACTTTGTTTATTTTGGCGGTGGCACGCCGTCTTATATCAGTGTGAAACACTTAAAGGCTCTGGTTGACAGGGTCAAGGCTGTGATGCCATGGGACGATGCGGAAGAAGTGGCATTTGAGTGCGAGCCGGGCACGCTTTCACAGTCCAAAGTTGAGGCTGTTCGGGAAATTGGCGTCACGCGTTTGAGTTTGGGATTGGAAAACTTAAACGATGATATTTTGCGAGAAAATGGCCGCGCACACGTCAGCAAAGAAATTTACAGGGCCATGCCCTGGGTCAAAGCGCAGAAATTTGCACAGGTCAATGTAGATTTAATCGCAGGTATGGTCGGAGAGACGTGGGAGACGTGGCGAGATACAGTGCAGGGCACTGTTGATCTCGACGCGGATAGCGTCACCATCTATCAGATGGAACTGCCATTTAATACGACGTATTCAAAAGCGATACGCGATGGGGGAGGGTTGCCTGTCGCAGACTGGGAAACCAAGCGTGCCTGGCACAATTACGCGATTGAAGAATTTGCCAAAGCGGGTTACGAAACATCGAGTGCTTATACGTTGACAAAAAAAGGTCGTTTGAACAAATTCGTCTATCGCGATGCCCTGTGGCGCAGCGCGGATCTCATCGGTACTGGTGTGGCTTCTTTTTCTCATGTGGGTGGCATGCATTTTCAAAATCAGACACACTGGGATCCCTATATCGAAACGATTGGCAAAGGGCAACTTCCGATCAACCGATCTTTTGTTCCTACGCAAGAAGAGCAACTGATCAGAGAGATGATTTTACAACTCAAGCTCGGGCGGATTAAAACAGCGTATTTTCAGGATAAATTTGGCGTCAATATTTTGCACCAATTTGGTGAAGCCTATCAAAAACTCAGGGATTACGAGATGCTGGATTTCGATTCGCAGAGTGTCACTCTGAGCCGGGAGGGACTTTTGCGCGTCGATCAACTGCTACCCGAATTTTACCACGAAAAATATCGCAATTCGCGCTATACATGAGCGATCAATAGAGGCCGGGGGACTGATATCTGACAATAGGAGAAGTCACTATGCGTTTTTATTTTCGACACCTTTTAATTTTTGCCTGTGTTTTGGGCATGACTGGCAATCTCATTTTTGCGGAGGAAACAGCAGAGGAGAGTAAGGGGGAAGAAGAACTGCCCGTTTATGCGGGGGAAGAGATTGTGGTGACGGAAAGCAAGGAAAAAGTTCCCACAGTGAGCTCAATCGCAACCAAAGTTCCCATCCCAATCCGTTTGACACCGGCCAGTATCGGGGTTGTCAATCACGGGTTGTTTCAACACCAGAGCGGCGTGGTTTTGGGGGATGCGCTGCGAAATGTGAGTGGCGTCAATATTCAGACCGTATTTGGCGTGACGGATTTCTTCATCATTCGCGGGTTTGATTCGCTTTCCAGCGGTCTGGTGCTCACCGATGGCGCGTCGGAGCCGGAAGCCACGTTTTACAATCTTTACAATCTGGAGCGCGTGGAAGTTCTCAAGGGGCCGGGCGCATTTTTATACGGCGGCAACCCGCTTTCTGGATCGGTGAACCTGAGTCGCAAACAACCGATTTTTACAAATGCGTTCCAGATCGGGGGTTCTTACGGTCCCTACAAAACAGGGCGCGGAACAGTAGATGCAAATTGGGCGAATATCGACCGCGGCATGGCCTTGCGCGTCAATGGTTTACGCCAGGTATCTGATAGCTACCGAGACGATAAAAACAGCGGCTTGTGGGCCGTGAACCCCGCGGCGACATGGCGGCCCAATGACAAGACCACAGTGACTGCCAATTTTGAATATGTCACCAGCAGGTACAAATCGGATTCGGGCCTGCCCATTATTAATGGAGCGGTCGCAGATGTGCCGCGCACACAATCGTATCAATCGCCTTTTGATGCGTCAGATCAAGATATTTATCGGGCGCGTGTCGATCTTCGGTCTCGCTTATCGCAGCGGGTCACGCTTCGCAACAAGCTCTATTATACCGATTTTTCATGGGTGTCTCAGGGCACATTGTTCAGCGGCGTTTTTCCCAATGCTCAGGGGAGCCTGGACATCCTGCGCTCTCTTGTTCTTTTGGATGATCGCCAGAAAGTGTTGGGCAATCAGTTTGAGCTTTTATCTACATTCCGCACAGGGCACGTAGAACACACGCTGCTTACCGGACTGGAACTGATGCAGTGGAAAGACAAATTTACCTTAGATGTGGCTGCTTTGCCCAATATGGACGTGTTCAACCCCGTGGAAACCGCGAGCGCGAGCCAACCTTATTTTATTATTCCAGGGCAATCGCAGGGGGCGGATTCAAAAAGCCGCGTTTTCGCGCCCTATGTCGTAGATCGCATTGTCTTTTGTCCATGCTATCAGGCATTTGTAGGCGTGCGATACGACCGCATTGATTACGATGATCCCTTAACTTCTACGTCTCGCAATTACAACAAACTGAGTCCTATGGCCGGCATGGTGGTTTCATTTACGAAGGATCTCTCGTTTTACGCCAATGTCGGCAAAGCGTTTGCACCTCCCTCCAGCCAGGTCGCAGGTCCGCGGGAAACCGAAGAGAGTTTCCAGATGGAAGTGGGCGCCAAAAAATACCTGTTAGACAACCGCCTGCACGCGAGCCTCGCGGTTTATCATTTGTCAAAAAACAACATCGGAATCCCCGATGCGACGGGTGTCACAAAACAAGATGGGGATCAACAATCTCGCGGGGTCGAGCTTGAGGTAATGATGCGCCCTGTGAGAAATTGGCACACATTTTTGTCCTACGCATTTTCCAATGCCAAACTCACCCGCTTTGCCGAATTTGTTCCCGTGTTCACGCAAACGGGCGTCACATACCAGCTTGTGGATCGTTCGGGAAATAGATCGGCTTTTTCGCCTCGCCACATTTTTAATGTGTGGACTGCGAGAGGATTTGATAATGGATTGGAATTTGGGATTGGTGCGCGCTATGTTGCCAGCCAGTTTATTGCCGAAGATAATCAGTTCGAAATTAGAGATGTGCTGACGCTGGATGCCTCGGTGTCTTATGCGTACAGGCTGATAAAATTTCGCATTAACGCCAAAAATTTGACCAATCGGGAATACGAAACGCGCGGCTTTGGCTCCTCCTCAATTATTCCGGCCAATCCATTTGGCATGTACTGTGCTTTTGAAATCAATATTTGAACTATGCCTGACTTGACCACAGACCGAAATGCGCTTTGGCTGCGGCAGTTGAAGCGGTTGCGAGGTATGTTGTCTCCAGTGCTGAATGGCAATGATTTTTATCGCAATAAGTTGGATCGGGCGGGTATTCAACGGCCCGAGGATATTCAGACGCGCGATGATTACAGGCTGTTGCCCTTCACGACTAAAGCTGAATTATCGGCTGATCAGATGGCGTATCCACCTTATGGCAGCAATGTGACTTTTCCGCCAGATCACTATATCCGCGTCCATCAAACATCGGGGACTACGGGAGAGCCTTTGTGCTGGTTGGATACGGAAGAGAGTTGGGATTGGTTTGCGCGTTGCTGGACTTATGCGTATCGCGGGGCGGGCATAACCGCAAATGACAAATTGTTTTTTGCCTTTTCTTTTGGCCCCTTTATTGGATTCTGGAGCGCGCATGAAGGTGCGCGTTTAATGGGTGCGATGTCCATCTGTGGTGGGTCCATGTCGTCGATTCAGCGTTTGCAAGCGATTCAGGATCATCGGGCCACTGTTCTTATCTGCACGCCGACGTATGCCCTGCATTTGGCAGAGGTGGCTCAGGCCGAAGGCATTGATATTGCAGGTGGGAGTGTTCAGGCCACGATTCACGCTGGCGAACCCGGCGCGGGATTGCCGGCGACCAGACGGCGCATTGAACAGGCATGGGGCGCGCGTTGTTTCGACCACGCCGGGGCGACTGAGGTGGGTGCGTGGGGATTTGAATGTGCGTTTCGAGATGGCATGCATATAAACGAATCTGAATTTATTTGCGAAGTGATTGATCCCGATACGGGCGAACAAGCGAGCGATGGCGAGTTGGTGCTCACCAATTTGGGACGCACTGGCATGCCCGTTATCCGATATCGAACGGGAGATCGCGTGAAGCTGCATGCAGGAATATGTGATTGCGGTTCAAGTTTCTCGCGTCTGGAAGGGGGCGTGATTGGGCGTATTGATGATGCGTTGATTATCCGCGGGGTCAATGTCTATCCCAGTGCGATTGAAAATATCGTGCGGGGATTTCCCGAAGTGACCGAGTTTGCGGTGGATATCTACCGACAAGGCGAAATGGATGATATGGAAATTCGCATCGAATTAAATGGCGGAGAGTCAGGTCCGATTTCTGAGGCGATAGCCAGAGAGGTGCGACATATTCTGAGCATACGCGCTGGCGTTCAGACCGTGCCGGACAATACTTTGCCGCGATTCGAGCTTAAAGCGAGACGGTTTACGGATCATCGTTAAAAAACAATACTATTGCTAAATAGTTATATTGATTAAAAGCTGCTGTTTTACCGTTTGATATACAGCCAAGAAATCAACAATGCGTGTTGCACAACCAAGAGAGCTACAAATCTACCGTGCCCCAAATGGTCGCGCACTTTTTATTGAATGGTTGGAATCAATTCGCGATCTAAAGACACAAACTCGAATTCAAGCTCGACTTGACCGTCTCGAAACCGGTAATTTAGGTGATTGCAGATCAGTTGGAGACGGTGTGTTTGAACTCCGTCTCCAGTTCGGTCCAGGCTATCGCATCTATTTTGGAGAAGTAGATCAGACCATTGTGTTGCTCCTCTGCGGCGGGGATAAATCCTCGCAAGTCAGAGATATTGAATGGGCAAAAGTCCATTGGAGAGAATACAAGGAGTCTCAAAAATGAGAAAAATGAGAAAATATCGCGATTATCTGATCGAAAAACTTTCAGACCACGAGGAATCAATTGTCTATCTCCAAACATCCCTGGAAGAATACCAGAAGGACGGTAATACTTCAGCCCTTCTGTTAGCACTTCGAAGCATCGCCGAAGCGCAGGGTGGGCGATGTGAACTCGCGCTCCATGTCTATTTGTTGAGAGGTTTGGTTTATCACTCACAAAAGGAGTATGGCCCTGTCATTGAAGACTATGCCAAAGTGGTAGAACAGAACCCGGATTATAAAGAAAATAGCGATCTGACCGACCTTCTAACCACAGCCTTTGAAGAAGCGCAAAAACTTCCCGAAGAGTCACGGGGTGCACTTGCTGAGCACTTGCTGAAAGATATAGAGGCAGATATCCAGTGGGATGAATATCTGGCAAAGTCTCTCGATGTGCTTGCAACACTTGCAGAGAAGGCCAAAGAAGAATATAGAGCGGGGCGAACAAAACAACTGAAAAACTTTTAGGACCTATTTCATGATTGCAAATCACTACGATGTCATTGTCATTGGTGGGGGGCCTGCGGGAAGCACGACAGCCGCGCTTGTCGCAGAATATGGTCACCGCGTGTTGCTGCTGGAGCGGGAGGAATTTCCCAGATTTCAGATTGGCGAATCTTTGATGCCAGGAACGTACTGGTCATTCAAACGACTGGGGCTGCTCGATAAGTTAAAAAAAAGTGCGTTTGTCAAAAAATACAGTGTTCAATTTTTTAGCGGATCGGGAAAAGGTTCTGCGCCATTTTATTTTCACATACACGATCCACACGAAAGTTCCATTACGTATCAGGTGTTGCGCAGCGAATTTGATCTTATGATGATGGACAATGCCCGCGAGAAAGGTGCCGAAGTTGAGCAGGGGGTGAGTGTGCATCAGGTGCATTTTAGCGGGGACAGAGCAACGGGTGTTCAGGTAAAATACCGCAATGGACAGATGAAAGATATATCTGCCAGTGTCATCGTAGATGCGACGGGGCGAAGCGCGCTTATTTCGAGAAAGCTAAAGATCAAAACCATTGAGCCAAAGCTCAAAAAGGCGTCTATTTTCACGCACTACAAGGGCGCGTTCCGCGATGAGGGTATTGACGAAGGTGCAACGCTGATTTTACATACGCGAGACAAGGATTCCTGGTTCTGGTATATTCCTCTGCCAGATGATGTGGTTAGCGTGGGTGTTGTTGGGGGATTGGATTATCTGCTACAAAACCGCAAGAGAACCCCTCAGGAAATTTTCGAAGAAGAGTTGGCAAAGTGCATCCGCATGCAAGAACGGCTCGCAGGGGCCGAGCAATTATTCCCCATGAAAGTCACGCAGGACTTTTCATACCGATCAAATACTGTCGCGGGCGAGGGATGGGTGCTGGTGGGCGATGCGTTTGGTTTTATCGATCCCGTTTATTCCTCGGGTGTGTTCCTCGCGCTCAAATCGGGCGAGATGGCCGCCGATGCGATCCACGAGGCCATTGAAAAGCGCGATTTCTCTGCCGAGCAACTCGGCAAATGGGGACCAGAATTTCTTCCGGGCATGGAGGCGATTCGCAAATTGGTCTATGCTTTTTATACCAAAGATTTCAGTTTTGCCAAATTTTTAAAATCGCATCCAGAATGTATAGATGGCGTTATCAATATCTTAAAAGGCAATGTATATCGCGAGGATGTCACCCCTATTTTTGAACCTATGGGGCAAATGTGCGATCTGCCCAAAACTGTGGATCACTATTGATAATGCGAGTTGCTTATATTGCCGCCGGTGCCGCGGGCATGTATTGTGGCAGTTGTATTCACGACAATGCGTTGGCCTCTGCTCTTCAGCGCAAGGGGATAGATTTCGCGCTTGTTCCGACTTACACGCCCCTGCGCACCGATGAGCCGGGCGCGAGTATTGATCGGGTATTTTACGGCGGCATAAATGTTTATCTTCAACAAAAAATAGGTATTTTTCGGCATACGCCTTCTTTTATCGATCGGTTATTGAATAGTCGCATATTGCTCAACAGTCTCGCCCGTTTTAGTGGATCAACCCGCGCGGAAGACCTCGGCGCACTCACGGTATCGATTTTAGAAGGGGAAGAAGGCGCGCAAAAAAAAGAACTCGCAAAGTTGGTGCGCTGGTTAAAAGAGGATTTTCAGCCAGACCTCGTGCAATTGACCAATTCCATGTTTTTGGGCATGGCAAGAGAAATGAAACGGGAACTCGGTATTCCCGTTTTGTGTTCTCTGCAAGGCGAAGATATCTTTCTGGAAGGATTGATAGAACCCTACAAGTCGAACGCGCGGCAGTGCTTACAAGATCGGGCAAAGGATGTCGATGGATTTGTCGCCACTTGTGATTATTATGCCGAATTTATGGCTGATTATCTCGATGTGCCACGCAATCGGATTCACGTCGCGCCTTTGGGCATCAAATTAGACGGGCATGGGGAAAGCGATGTAAAGCCAAATCCACTGCCTTTCACGATTGGTTATCTCGCCCGAATATGTCCCGAGAAGGGGCTGCATGTGCTGGTAGATGCATTTCATCAATTGGCTGAACAAGTCGGTAAGGAAAATGTAAGACTCCGTGTTGCCGGTTATCTGGGCCAAAGAGATACCTCGTATTTTCAGCACGTATGCGAACAGATCGCATCCCGGGGACTTTCCGATATTTTTGATTATCGAGGGGAAGTCAATCGAGATGAAAAAATTGCATTCTTGAATAGCATCCATATCTTATCCGTGCCAACGCCTTATAAAGAACCCAAGGGTTTATCGCTTCTCGAAGCTATGGCCAATGGTGTTCCCGTTGTTCAGCCTCGGCACGGTATTTTTCCGGAATGGATCGAAAAAACGGGTGGGGGAATTTTGGTAGAGCCAGATTCTTCAGAAGCGCTGACAGCGGGTCTGTTGCGCATGATGAATGACAAAGAAGGACGAGAGGCGATGGGGCAAAAGGGCAAAGAAGCAGTGCATCAAAATTTTAGCGACGACGATATGGCGGAAGCAACACTGGCGGTATATCGACAGTATGTGACGGATTAAAAACTTAACACAGGGGGGTAAATGCCGACTTCATCTTCTGGACTTACGTGGTTGATTTTTGCGTTGTTGACCGTGGGAGCGTGGGGTTTGTACGGGATTTTTTTGCACACCGGGCAGATCGCTATGGGCGATCCCGAAAATGGACGCTACAAGGCGTTTCTATTTGTGGGCATTGCCTATCTTGTGACCGCCGTTATTGGATCACTCATTGTGCTGGCGATCAACGGCTCGGACTGGACATTCCCAACAAGGGGTCTGACATGGTCGCTGCTGGCTGGCATTGTGGGGGCAATTGGCGCGTTTGGTGTGCTTCTCGCCTTCGGCGCAAAGGGGACGCCGCCCGTGGTTATGTCTATTGTTTTTGCCGGTGCGCCTATGGTCAATGCGGTTGTATCTCTCATTATGCATCCGCCAGCAGGTGGATGGGGCGGTTTGAACTGGCAATTTGTACTCGGTATTATACTGGCCGCGCTGGGGGGTTGTCTGGTGACATTATTCAAACCTTCATCTTGATTGAAAATAAAAATTATGCAGAGTGAATTTCATACCATCCGCAGAGTGGCGTTTTCCGATACGGACATGGCCGGGATTGTACACTTTTCCCGGTTTTTTGTGTTTATGGAAGCGGCCGAGCATGCTTTTTTGCGCGCGTTGGGCACGAGTGTTTCAACAGAGTGGGATGGCAATAAAATCGGATGGCCGCGGCTGGAAGCAACCTGTACATATCTCAGTCCGACCGTATTTGAAGATGTATTGGATATTCATCTGAGGGTGATACGCAAAGGCACAAAATCGCTGACCTATCGGTTTGATTTTTTTCGCGGAGAGACCGCTATTGCCCGCGGAGAATTGATTACTATTTGTTGTATCTGCAATCCCGGTGAAAAAATCAGGTCTATACCGATTCCAGATTTTATTGCGGATCAGATCTCGGATGAAGCAGATGGCGCGGATAGACGCGGATGAAGAGCGAGAACGTAGGGGCGAGGTCGCAAATGGCGCTAAAAGTTGAAAATCTTTCCAAACACTTTGGCGATGTGAGTGTTCTGCGGGATATATCTTTTGAAATGGCGGCAGGGCAATCGCTGAGTGTTATGGGACCTTCGGGGTCGGGAAAGAGTACCTTATTGCATGTGCTGGGAACGCTGGATCGGCCATCTGAGGGAAGCCTTGCAATTGAAGGCCAGGATCCCTTCGCCTTGTCTGAAATCGAACTCGCGCGGTTTAGAAATCAGGGTATTGGATTTGTATTTCAAGAGCACCATCTTTTGCCGCAATACTCGATTTTGGAAAATGTTCTGATCCCAACGCTGGCATTTAGAAATGGCGATGCGCGAGACCGCGCCCGAGAGATTATTGATCGCGTGGGCTTATCGCATCGGATTGATCACCGGCCCGCCGAATTGTCTGGCGGCGAGCGACAGCGCACAGCTGTTGCGCGTGCGCTCATCAATTCTCCGGCATTGCTTTTGTGCGACGAACCAACGGGTAGCCTGGATGGGGCGCGGGCAGAGGAAATAGCCGATCTGCTGTTTGAATTGCACAAGCGAGAAAATAATATTCTGATCTGCGCAACGCACAGTACGGCACTGGCTCATCGCTTTGAGCGGCGGTTTGATCTGCGGGGGGGAACGTGTGTCGAAGTCTGATCTATTTCTGGCGAATTAATCTGGCTGTTATGCTCGGCGTGGCAGTGGCGACGGCTGTTCTGACGGGTGCTTTGATCGTGGGGGATTCCGTGCGCGGCAGCTTGCGGGATTTGTCACTGAGTCGCCTGGGCAAAATTGACCACGCCCTGGTATCCGAGCGATTTTTCCGCGCGAGTCTGGGGCGTGATCTCGAGCGTGAACTCGGCGCTCAGGATGTTGTATCGGCCATTAGTTTGAGCGGAACAGCTGTTCATGCGGGATCGAATACGCGGGCTTCTCGCGTTCAAATTCAGGGTATTGATAATCGCTTTGCAAATCTGTTTGATCAAATATTGCCCCAGTTGACGAGCGAAGGAATATTCCCATCCGTTGTTGTCAATGAATCCCTTCGAAAAGAACTCAATGCACAGATTGGCGATGCCATTCTGCTGTCTTTTGAACAATCAGATGATATTCACCGCGAATCGCTATTTGGACGTGCTGATGATGCGGTTCAAACAATTCGACTGACACTCACAGGCGTGCTTCCCGATAGGGGAATGGGGCGCTTTGGCCTTTTCGCTCGCCAGAACGTTCCGCTCAATGCATATCTGTCGCTGCCGGTTTTGCAAAAAGCATTGGGTCAAAGAGGCCGCGTGAATACATTGCTGGTGTCGGGTGATCCAGATACAGGTGTTCAGGAAGCTCTTTCCCGCGTTGTAACATCCGATGATCTCGGCATTGTCATCCGCCGAGAGACCGATTATTTCGCTATTGAGAGCACGCAGTTTATTCTCAAATCCCATATCGCGGAAACTATTCAACAAGTATCTGCCGAATTAAATGCGCCCCACATGTCCATTCTCACCTATCTGGCGAATACCACACAGGTGGGGGAAAGCGAATTGCCCTATTCTACAATTTCTGCGTTAGATGTTGGAAATTTGGGGGTTTTTCAGCTTGTAGATGGATCACTACAACTCGGGGAAGACGATATTTTGCTCAACACATGGGCGGCTGAGGATTTGAACGCACGGGTTGGCGATGAAGTGAAAGTTGCCTATTACGAAGTCGCGCCTGGGGAAGAACTCCTTACCCGTTGGGCAATATTTCAGCTCAAGGGCATTGTGGCAATGGCGGGATTGGGCGCAGATGAAAAGTTGGCCCCCGATTATCCGGGCCTGGGCGATGCAAATAATATGGCAGATTGGGAAGCGCCTTTTCCCATAGACCTGAGCCGTGTTCGCCCGAAAGATGAAGATTATTGGGATACCTATCGCGATGCGCCCAAAGCCTTTGTGTCTGCAGCGAGTGGGCAGCGATTGTGGCAAAGTCGATTTGGCGTATTAACCGCTGTACGCATTGGGGCTATTGCGGGAGAGGATATCGAAACAACAGCGAAGCGATTTGAGGATCGCTTGCTAAAAAACATCGCGCCCGAATCGGTTGGTCTGACATTTCAGCCCGTCAAACAGCAGGGCCTGGCCGCTTCTGCGGGGGCGACGGACTTTAGCGGGCTGTTTATTGCATTCAGCCAATTCCTGATTATCTCTGCAGCACTTCTGGTCGGATTATTATTTCGCCTGAGTGTTGAGCAGCGGGGCAGAGAAGTCGGGATGCGGATGGTATCGGGATATACGGGGAAAAAAATTCGTCGCTTCTTTAGCCGTGAGGGCCTTGTATTGGCCGGTGGGGGGGGCATCTTAGGGCTGATAGGCGGTGTTTTTTACGCCTATCTGATTATGGTGGGATTGCGTACTTATTGGGTGGGCGCGGTTGGTACGTCTGATCTCGCGCTCCATATCCACGGATCAAGTCTTTTATTGGGCTATGCCATTTCACTAATCGTGATCCTGCTGGCGATCTGGCTCACGCTCCGCCGTTTGGGCAATATTTCTGTTCGCGCATTATTATCGGGTATCACGGAAGTGGCGCGCGCAAAGCCGCGCACAAGATGGTATGCTCTGGGCAGCCTCGTCCTTGCCGCGCTCAGTCTGGGGGGCGCGACGGTGGATCCCTCAATGGGTGCAGGCTTATTTTTTCTTAGTGGCGCGCTGTGGATGGTTTCGGGATTGTGCTTTCTCTCGCTCTGGTTTAGACGCGGGCATCGCTCTGTGAGAGAAGGCATTATTGGGATGGGGGTGCAGAATAGCAAGCGGCAGCCTGCGCGGAGTTTGCTGTGTGCCGCACTCATCGGGTGCGCGTGTTTTGTCATTGTGGCAGTAGGCGCGAATAGGCGAACTGATTTGACTCAAAATATCGCGCAGGACAAAGCTTCTGGCACGGGTGGCTTTGCCCTCATCGCCGAAGTCGATGTGCCGATTTATCAGGATTTCAATTCAAAAGAAGGGCAATTTGAACTCGGGTTCTCGCAAGCAGATGCAGAACTTTTGAATCAGGCGCGGTTCATCCCGCTGCGCGTTTTGCCCGGTGAAGATGCGAGTTGTCTCAATCTTTACAAGCCCGAAAGCCCGCGCGTTTTAGGCGTTCCCGAAGCTCTGGTGAACCGTGGCGGTTTTGTATTTCAGCAAATGAGTACCGAAGTGGTAAATCCCTGGACTCTATTATCCGAGGATTTGGGTGCAGGTGTGATCCCGGCAATTGGGGATTACAATTCGGCTATGTGGGTTTTGCACAAGCAATTAGGCGATGATATTGTGTTGCAGAATGAAAGGGGAGAGACTGTCAAGTTGAGACTAGTGGGCTTGCTAAAGACGAGTATTTTTCAAAGTGAATTGCTGATTTCCGAAGACAATTTTTTGCGGCACTTTCCCGACCAAAGTGGGTATGGTGCTTTTCTCGTTGAAACGCAACAACCCGTTCAGCTTACTGCGCTTGTGGAGACCAGATTAAAAGACATCGGGTTAGACGCCGTATCTACAACGCAAAAACTCGCGCATTTTCAGGAGGTCGAAAATACCTATCTCTCCACCTTTCAAACACTGGGGGGATTGGGACTGCTGTTGGGCACGCTCGGATTGGGAATCGTTCTATTGAGAAATGTGATTGAAAGACGCGGCGAATTGGCCGTTCTTCGCGCTTTTGGTTTCCGCCGGTCTGTGCTGTCGCGTATGTTGCTCGCGGAGAATGGTTTTTTAATGCTCGTGGGGCTGGCTATCGGTAGCGCCTCTGCGCTTATTGCAGTCGCGCCCCATGTCATGAGCTATGGTGCATTAATCCCCTGGGAATCGCTGGCTCTCACGCTTGTCATCATATACGGTGCTGGCCTCATCGCAAGCGCGATAGCTGTTTTCTTTGCCCTGCGAGCACCTTTATTGCCCGCGTTGAAACAGGAGATGTGAGGCGCGTTAATTTATCTTCTTGAGTGCGAGTTCATAGCACGCCGCTTCCCTGTCATTTCTCACGAGTAGATAAGGCGCGGCAAGTGTGGGGCTGTTCCAGGTGTGGCTGCTCAGGGCGGGAAAGTGCGCGCGTTCATCGTGTCCAACTGGCGAGGCATTGACGAGTACTACATCACCCGATTCTGCCTGGATGAGCAAGAGATCATCTACGAGAATGAGTTGCCCGTGGCCATAGCGCCCGCGCTTCCATTTTCGCTGTCCGTCTGCGAGATCCAAACACACGAGGACACCATCGTCCAGTCCGTAAATATATCCATCTTTATAGACCATATTGGCAAATTTGGCTTTGAGACGAGGGCTTTTCCATATCCGTTCGGCAGTAAATTCATCCCGACTATTTTTCGCAATTTGAATCAATTCACTACCAATGCCATAACCTGCTGATACAAAGATGCGGTCACCGGGCAGTGAAATGGGTTGGGCAACGTGTTGCGTCATCCCGCTATACCAGGGATAGTCCCATAGCACCTTGCCGGAAATCGGATCGTGACCCGCAACTTGCCCATTGTTAAAAATGAGTACTTGATTCATTTCAGCTATGGAGACCAAGCTGGGTGAGCTATGACCCGCTTTTGCCTGGCCACCTCCCCAGATAATATCACCGGTTTCACGGTGATATGCCATTAGCGATTGCTCGTTTCGTCCGCCCGGACTTACGATCACTTTGTCGTCTAAAATGAGGGGTGAACCGCTCATGCCCCATTCTTTAACGCGTGCACCGGTTTCTTTCACGGTATCGCGCGACCAGATTTCTCGACCGGTTTCCAAATCGAGACAGGTGAGGATGCCGGTTGCGCCAAAAGAATAAACGCGGTTGCCCGATATGGTTGGCGTGGCTCGCGGACCAATTCCGGCAATCGCGGTATCATATCGCGCGCGCGCGCTGTGACGCCATTTCTCTTTTCCGGTCAAGAGATCGTAAGATGCTACGGTTTCGTCTTCGCCTTTTTGTTCTTGAGTCACGGCAGAGTGTCCAACAACGGCAAAAGCAGAATAGGCTTCACCAACGGGTACGCGCCAGAGTAGCCTGGGGGGATGCTGATCCCAATCGGATTCCAGTTCTATTCCGTCGAGGGTGGCGTTGCGGTGTGGTCCCAAAAATTGAGGATAGTCTATGTCGGGGCCATCTGAAGACTGTCCCGCCACGGATATAGATGTAACAGAAGACCAGCGCCACTCTATCTTGGGAGCCAGATCGCCCGTGAAACCGCGAATTTGAAATAATGAAACTGTCAGGATGATCAGGAGTATAAGAATACTCAGACCGCGCAGGCGGATTTTACGGCTCGCTCGGGAGAGGGCAAAGAACCAGAGACAGAGTAAAATAGAGCCGATTGAGCAGGTCAGTATCGTCGGCATAACCTGCATCTGGCGGTCTGGTCTGTCGGGAATCCATATAGCCGATAATACAATGATCATTAGCACACCGATTGCGATCGCGGGCCACCATCGAATGGGTTTGGGATAAAGCGGAGCAGACATAAAATTCCTTTTTTAAGTGGTCTGTGGTCAGTCTAATTAACTCGAGCATCCAACGTATAAAAAAAAGAAAGGTTTGACAACCATTCATTAAACGGATATTTTGCATTTCTAAATTGCAAAATATCACATCACAGAAAGGAGTTTGCGATGAAGAAATGGCTTTGGATTTTAATGGGTTTTTGTCTGATTCCGATTCTGGTTCAGGCAAAACACCATGCGGTTCAGGAGACACACAACTGGCCCCACTGGCGCGGGCCGAATGCAAATGGACTCGTGGATACGGGCAATCCCCCTGTGGAATGGAGCGAGAGTAGCAATATCCGCTGGAAAGTAAAAATTCCGGGTACGGGGTACGCCACGCCTATTGTATGGGGCGATAAAATTTTTGTCCAGACGGCGATTAAGACCGACAAAACCGTAGAAGTCGCCCAGAAAGGCAAAAAGCCTTTGCCCAATCATATCTATCAATTTAAGGTTCTGGCACTGGATCGCAAAAGTGGCGATGTGGCGTGGGAAAAGACCGTGAGCGAGGCGGTGCCCCACGAAGGCACTCATAAAACGTCTAATTATGCTTCCTCATCTGGTGTTACAGATGGCGAACACCTGTACGCATTTTTTGGTTCATGGGGGTTGTATTGCTTTGATTTCAACGGCAATTTGAAATGGGATAAGGACCTGGGCGATCTGAGAATTGCAGGTACTTTTGGAGAAGGCACATCGCCGACCATTCACGGCAATACGCTGATTATCAACTGGGATCACCAGGGCGATTCGTTTATTGTCGCGCTGGATAAACGCACGGGTGAGGAAATCTGGCGCACGGCGCGACCGGAGAGAACGTCGTGGAGCACGCCCATCGTTGTTGAACACAAGGGTACGCAACAGATTATTGTGAGCGCGAGTAAAAAAACCCGAAGTTACGATTTCAAAACCGGCGACTTGATATGGGAGTGCGGGGGATTGGGTACAAATGTCATTCCCACACCCGTCTATGCCGATGGCATCGTTTATGTTGCAAGTGGCCATAGACAGCCGGCCATGCAGGCGATTTCACTCGACAAAGCCAAGGGCGATATTACGGGTACAGATGCCGTGCTGTGGACTGTTGCAGACAATAATACGCCTTATGTTTCCTCGCCTCTTCTTTCGGGAAACAATATCTACTGCATGAAAAAAACTTCTAACGTCTTGTCCTGTTACAATGCCAAAACAGGCGAAACAGTTTTCGGTCCAGCACGACTCCAGGGATTGGGAAAAATATACTCTCCGCTGGTTGGCACAGGCGACCGCGTGTACATCGCCGGGATGGACGGCGTGACATTTGTGATCAAGAACAGCACCAAGTTTGAAGTGCTCGCACAAAACAAACTCGACGAGGGCACCAACGCATCTCCCATTATCGTGGGCGACGAGTTGTATTTGCGCGGCAGTGAACACCTTTATTGTATTGCGAAAAATTGATCGCGGATGAAGGGGATGGCGCGGATTTCACGGATTAAATCTACGAGAGTTGTAGCGTTCGGTTTGTAAACTTTGAAAGGATTGGTATGCAGTGCAAAGCAGCAGCACTCATCTTCGCGATAGGCGTGTTCATCGGGTGTGGCACGCCTCAGGACCGGGCGGATAAATTTCTCAGCGTGGGCACGGCGCCGCCCGGTGGTGCGTTTTTTGTCGTGGGGGGGGCGATTGCTCAGGTTGTCAACGATCACATGTCCTGGGAGGTTTCTGCCGAGGCCACCAAAGGCACGCAGGAGAATATTCGCCGGCTTTCGAGTGGAGAATTGGATTTTGCGCTGGCCAATGCTGCCATTTCCTATTTTGCCGTGCGCGGAGAAGGCGCGTGGGGAGAGACACAAAATATCAATGCGGTTATGACGTTGGCACCGAATGTCGCGCTTTTTATTGCGCCACAAAGCGCGGGGATCAATGGTTTGGGCGACCTCAAGGGCAAGCGCGTTGTCGTTGGGCCAGCGGGTGCGGGATTTGAGTATTTCTTAAAACCCATTCTGAGTGCGCACGGGGTCACGTATGACGATTTCACACCGCTTCACAATACGCAGGCGGGAACGGTTGACATGCTCGCCGATGGGTCGGCTGCTGCGGCTTTTTTGGGGGGCGCAGTGCCCACGGCCTCGATCACTCAGGCCAGCGCGTCTCAGAATATTTATTTTATTCCCTACGATGACTCGGCCAAACAAAGCCTTTTTGAGACCTATCCGTTCTTTTTTGCCGCAACGATTCCCGCGAATACCTACCGGGGACAAGCAGAAGATTTTGTCGGGATGAATGTCGGCTCTATGCATCTCATTACGCGGGCAAGTTTGAGTGAAGATACGGTTTACAATTTTACTAAGACCCTGTATGAGCACCGCGCGGAAGTCGTTAAAAAACACCCGGCAGGCAAGGCTATAAATCCCAAGAATATCATTCGGGATACGGGTACGCCTTTTCATCCGGGTGCGATAAAATATTTCAAAGAAATTGGTATCTGGTCGAATTAAATGGTTTTGAGTTAGTCAGGCTCTATGACGCGCCTCCATTCCCACTTGTTTCGCATTCTCTCTGCACTACTCAGTCTTTTTATTTTGGCGGAAGTCAATCATCCGCAACTCTCACCGCAAGCCCAGCTATCGGTTTTTGCCCTGCTGGGCTTGAGTCTTGTGTTTCTCAAATATCCGATCCACTCCAACAAATCCCTCCAAATCCTCGATCTCTTTTGTCTTCTGGCAGTTATCTTTTGTTTTGGTTATGTCCTGATCCAAACCGAATCGCTTTTTCAATCTTACTGGCTCAATGGTCAATCTCTGGGCAATCGCGCGGGACTCGAACACGCGCTCGATCACGTTGTCGGTCTGATCGGGCTTATCCTGGTTCTCGAAGCAACTCGTCGCGCCATTGGTCTCACCCTGCCCCTGCTTGCACTCGTTTTTTTGATTTATGCCGCTTATGGATATATCCTGCCCGATTGGCTTTTTCCCCACCGCGGATATAACTGGGAGCGCATTGTCTCTCAGACCTATCTCCACTCTCAGGGCGTTTTTGGCATCGCGTTGAAAGTGATGTTCGCCTACGTCTTTCTTTTTGTACTTTTTGGCACTGTGCTCGAAGAGACTGGTGCTACGGGATATATTCTGAATACGGCTCGTCGAATTTTTCGCAATAGCACCGGGGGACCAGCCAAAGTGGCTGTTATTTCTTCGGGTATGATGGGGTCGCTTTCGGGCAGTGCAGTGGCCAATACGGCGACCACTGGCACGTTTACCATTCCGCTGATGCGCTCAACCGGATTTCGTCCAACTGTTGCCGGCGGCATTGAAGCCGCAGCGAGTTCTGGCGGTGCGCTCGTTCCTCCCATTATGGGGGCGGGTGCGTACATGATGCTCGAAATTGTCGAACCCGCTGTCACGTATTTGGAAATTATCAAAGCCGCTCTGGTCCCTGCGATCCTCTATTACGCGGCTCTTTTGCTGATCGTCCATTTTCACGCCAAACGCATTGGCGCGTCTGCAAGCGATGGAGATGTTCAGGAACGTCCTCCCAGACCCCAGGGACTGGTGTTTCTCGTCGCTTTTATCACGCTTATTCTGTTTCTTATTTTGGGATACACGCCTTTCCGCGCCGTGAGTATTGCCCTGCTCTTTGTTCTTATTGTCGGTGCGTTCAACCCCACAACGCGCGTTGGTCCCCGCGCTATGATCCGTGCATTGGAAAAGGCCGCACACGGCGGTGTCTCGCTTATTGCAGCGGCTTCATGCGTGGGTATTATTATCGGCGTTGTGACGCTCACGGGTATTGGCACAAAACTGCCGAGTACTTTGTTGCCACTGGCGCAGAATAATATCATCCTGGCATTGATTCTTCTTATGGTCTCCACCATCATCCTGGGTATGGGGTTGCCTTCAGCCGTGTGTTATCTGCTTATGGCGACCATGGTAGGGCCTGTTCTGAGCGATCTCGGCATTGTGCCATTGGCTGCGCATTTGTTTATTTTTTATTTTGGCATGATGTCTATGGTCACGCCTCCGGTCGCGCTGGCTGCGTACACTGCTGCTGCTATTGCAAAGGCGAGTATTATGCAAACCGGTGTCACGGCTTTTCGCTTTGCCCTTGTGGGCTTCGCTTTGCCCTACGCCTTTGTTCTGCATCCCGAACTTTTGCTCTTGTCCTCTGATGTGACCGCTATAATTGCCAATATCCTCGTCGTCCTGCTCGGCATTTTTCCCTTATCGGCCGCTGCTGCCGGGCATGCCTTTGCCCCTTTGCCTATCTATCAGCGGATTCTTTTACTCGCCGCTGCCCTTCTCTTATTCCTCACCCCATCGGGGGATACCCGCCTTTATTTGCAGGGAATCGCGCTGCTCACCATTGGCGTCATCGCTATCTCAAACTACCGGTCTGCGAATCGGGATTGAACGGTCAAAACTACCGGTCCGGATGATAGAGAAAAAACGGTGCTTTCATCGGGGGATAGGTTGATTTGCGCCGTTGTATTTTCCGCAGAAAGCGCGATTTGGTTTTCTGATACGGTCATTGAAAAGTCGGGATCGCATTCGCCGGGGCCGCGAACAGAGAAAATCGCGGCTATTCGACAGCGTTCTACGCGCTCTGTCTCTGCTGTAAGATGCCATCGTTTTTCCGGCAATTCTTTATCGAGGGTCGGATAGCCTTTATCTGGTGCTATGGGCCAGGCATTTGTCTGGCTGAGGCGAAGGTCTGTTGAGCCAAAAAGCTGCCCCTTTAGTGAGGCTCCCTTGCGGTTGGATGTGACAGTCGTCAGGTCGAGATCAAATTTTTCGAATGCGTGCAGCAACCACTGGAATGTCGATGCCCCGGGAGCTTCTAATTCATCGACGAGAATTGTGATCGATGGGCGGATCATCACGAGATGTCGCCTGTATCGGTTCAACCGATCTCCGTAAGCGTTTTCGGCCTCGCCGCAGATATAACCAAATGGATCTGTGGTCTTAAAATCGATAATCTCACCGCCCCGGTTGCCATCCCGATTGATCGCTCCTTCGCCATTGACGAGAACGCAGTTGTGTGAAATCGAGTGCTGTGCGTATTCGTTGTGAAATGGCGTGCCGTGATGCGGATAGCGAAGGCCTCCGGCGCAGATTAAAGCGCGTCCGCCTTTCATTACTGCAAAATCATTCTGGCTCGCATGGCCGTGGCTTACGCCGCCAAAGGGCGATGAACGGAAGAGTACCATAAAATCACTATTTGGATGTTCGATATCGCTGTGCAATGCGCCCCAACCAACGCCTCGAAAGACGCGGTCTTGTGGAATCGAATCTTTTTGGGTAGGGATCGGATTATCTTTGAGGAGAATGCCGGGAAAGGGGTCGATCTCTGCGGGCTGATCCTCGGGGTCGCGCACCTGATCTGCCCAGGCGCGTAACCGATGATTTTGCAATCTGAGACCGTGAAATTGGAGAAAGGTTCTGGCTTGTGAGGCGCGAACGGGTTGATCTTCGGTATCGCCAAACGGCATAAGCTCGCCAACTGGGGAAACGGCGTAATAAAAAAACCACGGCATGTTCTGATAATAGGGTTTGAGCCATATATCGTGCCCGGTCGCCAATTTCCATGAGTGAAAGGGCATCGCGTCCCGCGAGTTGTAAGACATCCCATAGGGGACGCCCTGTGCCCAGCCCCCTTCATGCCCAGCCCAATGGGGGAAATTTGTCGCAATAATTTTGAGCGCGTATTCCGCCCATGAAGAGGCGCGTTCATCTTCAACGCATGCAATGGCGTGTTCGAGCAAAAATCCGGGCAGACGCCCGTCGTGACTTCCGTCGGGCGTGAATGTATAATCGTTTTTCTCCAGTCTTCGAATCATCTGGTCTGCCCGCGCGCCGAGCATGTGTGCGACAAATTTGCGTTCGTCTTTGGTGAAAATGTCGTAGATCCAGTCATAGACTTCAGCACCTGCCCTGAGCAATCCGAGGCCGACTTCATCGCCATAAGGCGCGAGGATGGAAGAAATGCCCTCTACATCCCACTGCGCGGCGTCAACAAGAAAGTGCCGTGCGGCCTCGCCATATCGCTTCTCTCCAGTGAGCAAGTAAAACAGGGCAAGACTTCGCATGCCCCCATCGTGAAATTTGCGCATGGCCGAAAAACACGCATGATAAGCCAGCCTGCGCTCGGCGGGGTCTTCAATCTGGTCATACGTCGGCTCTGGCGGTGGCTCGAGTGTGAGTGCGTGGTCGGCGTCTTTTCTCAGGATTTCATAAGCTTCTGATCGGGTGGATGTTAGGGAGCGTCGCACATCTTCCATGTCGGACGCCAGAAAGAAGAGACGCGGGCGTTCTTTGGGGACGTTTGCCAGCAGTGTAGCGGCGTCTGCGTGGGGTTGTTTGGCAGCGCAATTGGTAATTTTAAAAGATCGGGACTCCGAGCGCGCTCGAACCGCGCCATTTACAATGGCCTGTACATGCCAATCGTAGGTTCCGGGCGCAAAAGCGCAGTCTGGATGGTATATGGGATCGGAAAGCAACGGGGATTCGTAATAGGGGTTTCCATCGCGCGTGACAATGACGCGATACTGACATGTACCCCGATCAGCGGCCCGCCACCAGCTAAAGCCGGGGGGCGAGAGTGTGAGTGTTTCACCGTTAAGAGGACGTATATAATTGGCTCGTGGTGGACGAATTGATGGAAATTTCATTTTATGTCCTTTCTATTTTATCCTTATGACCACAACTCTGTGCCATCGGGCAGGTGTTTTAATATTCTTCTTCGTCTAATTCTATGCCCAGTCCGGGGCCATCTGGCACGGTGATGTATCCATTTTGAATCGGATTTTTGATATTTAACATCGTTGACCACAGTGGGATATTGGCCGAGTGATATTCCAGAGCCAGGAAGTTGGGTATGGTGGAACAGATGTGTACGGCGGCCATTCCGGCTACTGTGCTCGCCATATAATGCGGCGCAATCGACATGTGATACATTTCGGCCAATTCTGCAATGCGCCGCGTTTCTATGGCGCCACCACTGCGCGGTATATCGGGTTCGAGCAAGTCGCATGCGCCCTTTTCCATGAGCTCCCGAAATAGCTTCGCGCCATAAAATATCTCGCCGGTGCAAATCGGCGTTTCTGTTTGCCTACAAATTTTTGCCAGGGCATCTACGTTACCCCATTCCCAACGAATCGGGTCTTCCAGCCACAGTAAGTCGAGATGTTCCACATCTTTGCATATTCGCAAACCATCAATCGCGTTAAACGATCCGTGTAGATCTATCGACAAGTCGATATACGGCCCTATTGCATCGCGCAACGCTTCAATCGTGGTTACGATATGTTCGTGTTGCCGCCGTCCGACAGACCGATCGTACACATCCATTTTCCAGGGGTTGGGAACGTCCAGATCAAATTTTAAGGCTGTAAATCCTTCGGCAACGCGTTCTTTTGCCCGCGCTACATAGCTCGATGTTTCATATACGGGGTCTAATTCGCCTGATGCCCGTACTTCAGCCCAGCGTCGATTATAGTCTTCTTGTGTCCAGTACGCACCCGAATGGCAATCGCAGTACATCCGCACCTTGTCGCGCAGCTTTCCGCCCAGGAGATCGCACATCGGTACGCCATAAGCTTTGCCCACAATATCCCAGAGCGCGATTTCTACGCCTGCGCCCATGCCTTGCATGCGCCACAAGTGATCCTGATGCAATTTGTTCACGTTGGTCGGGTCTTGTCCAATCAGCATCGACTTCAATTGGTCAACCGATTGTCCTCCGCGCCATTCACCCAATCCTTCAATACCTTCGTCTGTGATGATTTTTAATAATGACCAGTGCCGGCATGCAGCCCCCAGAGAGGGTGTTTTTTGTATATCTACGATTTTCACAAGTACCTCCTATCTCAATATCCCCAAATCCGTTTTTTGGGGCGTTCCATTTCGATCAGCCGTTTGATCAATAGATGCCGATGTTCGATCAGCGCATTTGCATGGTTTGGATCTTGCGATACATCTCGGTACTCGCCCCATTCAGCGTTGAGATCATAGAGAAATTCTCGTCCATCGTCATGCGCGATATAGCGATAGTCGGCAGATCGAATTATTTTCCAGCCGGTGGATTCCATCAATGCCACAGCTTTGTCCGGGGCGTTTCTCCCGCTGAAAACGGGATATAGCGATTGGCCCTGCAAATGGGGTGGGGTGGGTACCCCGCAGGCTTCGAGCAAGGTGGGGAGCACATCGACGCCTTCGACGATGTTTGATACGCGACGCTCGCTTTCTTTGCCGGGTACGCGCATTAGCAGGGGTACGCGGCTCACACAATCGTGCCCCGGGTAGCTTTTACCATAGCGCAAGTGTTCGCCCAGCCATTCGCCGTGATCGGATGTGAAGACTACAATTGTTTCATTTGCAATGTCCAATTCGTCCAGCGCGTCTAACATGCGGCCCACATGGTGATCCACCTCGCTGACCATGCCGTAATATCCCTGTCGCGCCAGGCGAAGCTCGCGATCGCCGTAGTGATTCTCATTGCGCTTTTTATCGACTTCCGGCGGGAAGGATGGCAAGGTCATCTGATCGGGATCGTACAGATCCAAAAAACGCTGTGGCGCAACCCAGGGCGAATGCGGGGAATATATCCCTGCAATGCACAAAAACGGGCGACCTTCACCTGCGCGTTCCGCCATATATTGAATTGACCTGCTCGCCACCCACGCCGTGTGTGTATATTCATCTTTTCCGCGGAAGGCTATAGGATGTTTGGGGAATCGTTCATCGGGGTGATGCACGCCGTCTTTTACGCCCATCATCTGGTGCCAACGCTCTGCCAATGGCGGCAATCCCAGGCTCAAATGATCGAGTTGATCCGGTGCTTCCTGGCGTACCCAAGCGCGATAAGCATCTTCGTAACACCCGGGTTCGTCGCTGATTTCTAAATGGTCAAATCCGTAATCGGGATGTACTTCGCGGTGATCCCGATTGGCGTGCGGCAAAAAGTGCAATTTGCCGATATTTGCCGAGTGATATCCCGAATTGTGCAGCAGTTTGGGCAATGTCACAAAGTCCTCGGGCACGGGCACCCCCATGTGTGTAATGCCGAGTGTGGAAGGATATTGCCCGGTCAAAAAACTCACCCGACTGGGCATACACACGGGGTTCTGGACAAAGTAGTGGTCGAAGTTTATACCCTCGTTTGCCAGGCGATCCAGGTTCGGCGTTTGAATATCGGTGTTCCCATTCACACCCATGGCATCCCACCGCTGTTGATCGGTGTAAATCAATAATATATTTGGTCGCTTCATGCAGTTCCTCCCTTTCACACAATTTGTTATAAGGTCGTCCATAATACCCAAATTTGTCGCCAAAATCCACTGCCTTTTCCCTTGACACATCGCCCTATTTCGCCTTTTTTGATGCGGCTTTACGGGTCAGCGCGTGGATATGGCATTGGAGCGATATTTGCGCGATATGAAGATAATTCGATAAGACTTTTTGACCCGTCTATTCACTGATTTCAGGAGATTGCAATGCATTACAAAACACCGATTACTGATGTTCAAATTGAAGCCAATTTTAAGCACGCTGCCGAACAGTACGCCGCTTTTGGCGTGGATATTGGACGGGCTGTGGATAGGGCACTTGAAGTGCCGATCTCGCTCCACTGCTGGCAGGGTGACGATGTGGCGGGTTTTGAAGTCAAAGACGAAGCTGTTGAAGGCGGCGGTATTATGGCTACGGGCAATTATCCCGGTCGCGCGCGCAATGGGGATGAGCTTCGTCGAGATTTAAAAAAAGTGGTTGGCCTTTTGCCCGGGCCGCACAGAGCGAATATTCATGCCTCTTATGGTGATACGGGTGGCGAAGTCGTCGATCGCGACGCTCTGGAGCCTGAGCACTTTGCGAGTTGGATCGATTGGGCAAAGGCGCACGATATCGGCATTGATTTTAATCCGACCTATTTTGCACATCCCAAAGCCAACGATGGCTTTACCTTGAGCCATCCCGATAAAGGTATTCGCGATTTCTGGATTCAACACGGTATTGCGAGTCGCCGCATCTCTGAAGCCATTGGGAAAGCACTGGGGGATGACGTTGTCAACAATCACTGGATTCCCGATGGTGCCAAAGACCATCCCGCTGATCGGTGGACCCCCCGCGAGCGTCTGGTGGAAGCATTCGACGCGATTTTCGACGATGGGCTGGGCATAGGTCCCGAATGCATTGACGCGGTTGAAGGCAAGCTCTTTGGATTGGGTATGGAGGATTACACGGTTGGGTCCAATGATTTTTACGCCAATTATGCTTTGAGCAGGGGCAAACTGCTCTGTCTCGATATGGGGCATTTTCATCCGACTGAGTCAGTCGCCGACAAGCTCTCGGCACACTTTGCCTTCCACGATAAATTGCTCATCCATACGAGCCGTCCCATTCGCTGGGACTCGGATCATGTCGTTCTCTTTAGCGATGATGTGCGCTATGTTTTTCTGGAACTTGCCCGTCACAATGCGATTGATCGCATGTATCTCGCGCTCGATTTCTTCGATGCGAGCATCAATCGCATTGCAGCGTATGTTATTGGCACGCGCGCCACGCGCAAAGCCCTTCTCTATGGCCTCGTTGATCCCACTGATCGCCTGCGCCAACTCGAAGCCGAAGGCAAACTCGCGCAAAAACTCGCGCTGATGGAAGAAATGAAGACCATGCCTTTTTCCGCGGTATGGGATATGTGCTGCCTCAAAGCCAATGTGCCTATCGGTGCTTCCTGGCTCGATGAGATAGAGGCTTATGAGCGCGATGTGCTGTCGCAACGCGATTGAGTGTTTGATCCAGATACAAAAACGCCCGCCAGAACAATCTGGCGGGCGTTTTGTTACGTACAGATTGAGTTCGTCTCTCAAATCGTCAATGTCACATAATCCTTTTTTACGATCTCTTTTTCGTATGTATAAGACTGCGTTTCGAGAAGCTCTTGCGTTTCGGGCGAAAGCCTTGCCAGTACTGAATCGGGTATTTCCTGAATTTGTCGATGATATTGCGGGCGGTATCTGAGAATAAAGAAACGGCGATCCCGATTTTTGGGTTGCCATGCCATTGCTCCATGTGTCATCAGTTCTGTGGTTATGACAATATCGCCAGCCTGAGCTGTGATATTCGCCACACCGAGGGGTACGTCTTTTTCGATCCACCCGTCATTGAACACATCGGGTGGTCGCTTAAAATCGCTTTTGTGCGATCCCGGCACGAGCAGCAATCCGCCATCTCCGGGCAAGACATCCGTCAGGTAGATAAATACCACCAGATCGTCGCAATAAATTTTCCCGTCGTCGCAGCTATATCGGCAACTATACGGACCAAAACTCTCGCGTGAACAATGCAACCGATGAACGGGGTCTTTAGCCGTATTGATCCGCACATCACCACTGTTTAGCCGCGGGCGCCGCCCAGATACTTCCAGTACAATAGGCCAGAATGAACGGTGAAAGACCAATGTTTCCAGTGCTTTGTCAAAAGCAAAAGCGTATTTGAATTGTGTACGATTTTTGTCAAATAATGAGGTCGAACGCCCAAATCCTTCGGGTAGTTCATCATCTGAGGCACTCACATACCGATCTAAAGCCTGTTGCGCGGCTTTCAGTTCTGTGGGGCCAAGTGCTTGTTCCAGATGCAAATATCCCATCATATCGAATAAATAGCGTTGTGCATTCGTCATCATGGTGATCTCCAGGCGTGGGCTGGGGGTAGGTGCATTTTCGCTTTCACCCATACGCTCCGTGGTCTAAGAATCCGACCAGACGTTTAAGCCTATCGTTTGCATTGCGATAGACATGTTCTGGCAGAGTGTAGTTCATAAAGGGATAGTATTTGTGGCCGATGAGCCGCCGACCATAGGTGATTTGAGTGATGTAGCGGCTGCGATTGCTCTGGTTGGGTCCCCCTCTGTGCCAGACCTGATTGTTAAACATGATTACGCTACCGGCTTTGCCGAGGTTGTAATGGACCTTGTTCTGCCATGTTTCCCAGGCATCAGTATTGAAAACCTGGCGTGGGGTTGCACCAATGAGATGTGAGCCTGGTATGACTTCTGTGCAGCCGTGTTCGATTTCTGTGACATCGGTGAGATAATAATTACAGGTGAATACGAGTACGGGAAGGTGGATATTTGTGGGTGGCTTGCCATCGGTGACAACATAATGTGGGGAATCGTCCTGATGCCAGGTTGTGAGGCCGCCGCCGGGTGGCGTGATAAAGGAGTTGTTGTGTATAACGTGACAATTTGTGGCAACGAGGGCTTCGGCAAAGTTGACGATGGGTTCGAGGTCAAATAGATTGAGGTTGGCCGGACTGTGCTCAAACATGCGATGGCACAGGCGGTGGCTTGTTTTTCCACTTTGTGGGCTGAGTTTGCTATTGGGGTCTTTATCTCGGCTGGTAAAATGCGCGAGGGACCAGTCGAGGTCCGCTTTGAGTTGTGCAATATGTTCTTCTTTTAGCATATCTTCGAGAAATAGAAATCCGTCTCTGTTAAATTGTTCTACCCATTCGGAAATTTGATCGGTGTCGAGCGGATAGTTGGATTCAAAGCGCTGATCTTGTGGTTTCATAATGGCCTCCGGTGGTCAGGCTACCCAATCACCAGGATCGGCGAGCCATCCTGTATTTTGATCTGTGCGTTGCGAGATACTGTTTCGACTTCGTCCGTGCATAAATGATAGATGCGAACAGGGCTGATGTCGAGTGAAAGTTCGAGGGTGTTGAGATCGAAAATATCTCGAGTGGGCAGCACTAGAGCGAGTCTGCGATGGGTGTTGTTGAGATACAGGATACGGTTGTTGTTCTGTATTTGTTCGCGAGGATCTGTAAAGGTGGTGGCGTGAACGGGGCTGTTGAGGAGCGTGTTCAAACAACGCAGCGCGTGAAAAGGTGCGCGGGGATTACAGAGAGTGTCGAGCAATCCATGTGTGACATCCATTGTGCGGTCAAAGTCGGTAAGTGGATCGACAAAGAGGCGTGCATCTATCAGGCGAACAATGGCAAATGTGGCTTCGGCAATTCGGCAGGCGTTGGTGTAGTCGTTCTGTGCGTCTAATTCGAGTGTGACGTCGATGTGGCCAATATTCGAGTATTTGCGTTCGCTCAGGGATTGGATATAAGTCCACGGCGATTCGTTGGGTGGTACGCGACAGAGGGCGCGCTGAAGGTGAATATCGGCGTTTTGCAGGGTCACGTTCAGGTTTTCGAGTTCGTCGAGGTGATAACCCATTCGGGTTCGCAAATGTTGTTTGCCGTGTACGCGCTCGTTTGGGATAATGGGACAGAGCGAGAGTTCCACAAGTTTTGCACAGCGATTGAGTGCCTCGCAAACTTCATCGGATGGTAGCGCGGGATTAGATATTTGAATTTCCCAGTTCTGTACAAAATTGAGGTTGGCTTCGATATGTTTGGGCAGTGAGGCGATGTGGGGTTCGAGAAATGTGGCAATGGGCGTTATGCCTTCGGAACAGAGCATTTCGAGGCGCGTACGCTGAAAGGGGTCGCGCAGGTCGCGCCAGGGGAAGCGTACGAATTTAATACCGAGTTCCAGACAAGCCAAGAAATGCTGGTCATTGCGCGTTTTTTGACGAACGACAGAGGGATACGCAATCGGGAGTTCCGAAATCGGCGTGATGGGATGGCGAAGGGTGAGTCCAACAAGAGAAGACAGACCGGCGGATGTGCAGGTGATTAGGCGGTCGCGGTCAGGGCGTTTTGTTTCGCCTTTTGTGCGGATGTAGTGGATGTCGGTGTGATCGGTGCGTATGCGGAGGAGATAAAATCCCAGCTTGCCTGTGTCGTCTCGGCCCTGTTCGGGCGGGGGAGTGCTGGCGTAGAGATGGCCGAATCCCGGGCGCGTAAAGGATGTAGAAGGGGCGATGAAATAGCGCGTTTTGCCGATTTTGTCGTAAAATGGATAGTGAACGTGTGCTGCGAAGAGGAGTTCGACCCCGTATTTTTGAATCAGTGCGAGGAGGCGGTCTCGGTCTGGCGGGCTGATATTGTCGTAATGTCCCAATCCCGGTTCATTTTTATTCCAGAGATACAAGGGTAGATGAAAAAAGAGAAAGAGCCGCTGATTTTTATGTTTCTCAAGATCGGTTTCAAGCCATTCCCACTGGTCGTCTGCTTCGGGGATTTCTGAGTTGAATATCTGGGAATTGAGCACAATAAAGTGGCACAGATCGTGATCAAAACTGTACCAGGAAGGGCCGAAGAGATTGTGGAAGAACGCGAGCGATTCCGCGGTTGCCTCGTGGGTGGGCATGGTGGGATCGGTTTTGTCGCCGATATCGTGATTGCCGGCGACATAGTGCGGAGAAATATTGCAGGCGCGTATCTGATCGCGCGCTTCGACCATCGCGCGTTTGAAATCCGGCGTTTCGGGATATTCCTGGACGAGGTCGCCCATGTGGATGACAAGGTCGGCTCCAATGGTCGCGACCTGTTGCAGGGCAATGCCGGCGCGTTGGGTTTGCTTGCGCCGCGATTCAAATTCGAGGGGGCGTTCGCCAACGTCAATCATGTAGTGCGTATCGGCGATGACCACGCATTCAAATTGAGCGGGGGGGAGGTGGGTTTTGTCGAAGATTATTTTTTTTCCGCTTTCCATTCGGCGATTTTTTCATCCGCTTTGCGGCGCAGTTCGCGGCCCTTGTCCGGGGTGGGGTCTTTGACGATGCCATAGACCTGGCGGCCTTCGTGGTCTTCGGGTAAGTATTCCGTAATGGGCATGCCTTCGGGGGTTACAAAGAGCAGACAGTGACAGTATTTGAAAATTTTCATTTCGTCACAGGCGCAGACCCATTCGCGGCTGCGTTCGAGTTCGGCCTCTTTGTCGGGATAAAAATTGCAGGGGCAAAGCGGGCGACCCAGTTCATCGATGTTCTGTGCAAGGCCATTGATGACTGTATCGGCGACTTCTCGGATTGGATGCGGCGATGTCCCGGTTTTTTCCCAGTACTTTTCCGTGTATATCTGCATTCTTTTCTGGCTTTTTTCTGTGGGTTCGGACATGGCTATACCTCCAGATTGTTGAGATAATCTATAGATTTTCGGAGTTCAGCTCTGGCATCGCCCGAGGGGATGCTGCATTCAAAACCGCAGTAGTGCTCATATCCGATGTCGGATAGTGCTTTGAGCGCGGGCCCGAAATCTGTGTGACCATAGCTAGGCAAGATGCGATTGCTGTCGGCCAGATGTACATTGGCGATGTGTTTGCCACCTGCGCGGATGGCTTCGGCGAGATCGGCTTCTTCGATACTCATGTGAAAAAGATCGGCCATGGTGGCGATAGATGGGCTGCCCACGGCTTCGCAGATTTCAACGCCCTGGGCAACGGTGCAGGGCCACCACTGTTCGTAGCGGTTCAAGGGTTCAATTATCAGACGGCTGCCGCACGCCTCGGCATGTGGTGCGATGTCTCGCTTGAGTATTTCGATGAGGAGATCTTTTTCAAGCGCGGATGTGCTGTACAGGGGCGAGAGGTCGGGTATGCGTTCACCTCCGCCCATTTTGATGCCGATAAGCGGTGGAAAAATTACACCGACACCGCCGACTTCAGCACACAGGGTCAGGGCGTCGTTAATAGATTGTATGGCGGTGCTGCGTTCCTGGGGACGCGCGTCGAGCAGGCGATTGCCGCCTCGAGCAGAGCAAATATTGGGCACGATACCCGTCGCGTCTGCCGCTGCTTTGATTTCATCTGCAAAATCTGCGGTGCTGCTATTGGTGATTTCTATGCCGGAAAAGCCGAGTTCTTTGAGCGTCTGGAATTTCTCCATCAGGGTGTTGCCAGGTGCCATGGGTTCGCGTAGAGAATATTTGATGGTCATAATTAGTTCCGATATGGGTTGGGAATTTATGGAAACGCATACAGACAATATACTGTCTTATAGATAAAAGGCAAGTTCAGGACGGCTATGCTCTCGAGGCTGCCCAACCTTTTTTTAACACGTTCTCGAGTTCGCTCACTGTCTCGGCATAGCGATCATCTCCCGCTGTGTTAACGTTTTTCGCCGCATCTTGCCGATGATCGTAAAGCTCTCGAGCTTTCACTGCAATGCGAATTTTCCCGCAACGGTGCCCGCCGTTTATCGCAAGCACACCTGCGCGATTTCCCCTAAGTTTCCCTCAATTTTCTGAGTGCATATTCAGATTTCTGATTCTTCCAATCCTCCCATCTCGACCGAAACCCAAGAAAAAACCGATTTTTTTACATGATTGGCTCCTGAAGACCCATCTCCAGGCAGTGAACGGGAGGTAAATAGTTATCTGGCACGTGTTTTGCTCGTACCTGGGTGAAATAGTTTGCCCCCAACCCGAGATTGGAGGTGTAAAGATGCTACGATTTGTGATGGTGTTGCTGTTTTTTTTAATGCCAGGGGCTGCTCTGGCAGACGGAATAATTATCCCCGAGCCGTGGGTGGAGCTTGCGATTGCACGGCATCTGGTGGAAGTGCGTATCCAGGATCAGGTGGCAGTAACGGAGATTGATCAGTCTTTTCTAAATCTGGGAAGGGCCGGGGAAGTGGAGGGCACCTATATGTTTCCGATCCCTGAAGGAGCCGCGATTTCGGCTTTTTCGATGTTTGTAGATGGAAAGTCGCTCGCGGCAGAACTTCTCCCGGCGGATGAGGCGCGGCGGATTTATACGGAAATTGTGCGACGGCGGATCGATCCGGCCCTGCTGGAGTATGCAGGGCGAGGGGCTTACCGCGCCCGGATTTTTCCCATTGTAGCAGGAGAGGAGAAGCGAGTACAGTTGTCCTACAGCGAGGTCATTCGGGAGCGCAACGAGGTGCGAAAATATGTGTACCCACTAAATACAGAGAAATTCTCCGCACGTCCGCTGAAGGTGGTGTCGGTGCGGATAGAGATCGCGTCTGAAGATCCAATCAAGAATGTGTATTCGCCTTCGCACCCCATTGAGGTTCAGCGGACAAATGACCACCATGTGACGGTGGTGTATTCGGACGAAGAGACCACACCCAACACGGACTTTGTGCTCTATTACAGTGTGTCTCGGGATGACGTAGGGATGAACATTTTGACGTACCGGGAGGTGGAGCAGGACGGGTTTTATATGCTTCTCGCAGCGCCCCGCGTGGAGGTGCAGGCGGATCAGGCCGCAAAAAAACGGATTGCACTGGTGCTGGACCGATCGGGCAGTATGAGGGGTGAAAAGATGGCACAAGCCCGGGAGTCCATGAAGTTTGTGTTGCGCAACCTGAATTCACAGGATGTGTTTAATATTTTTGATTATAGCACTCTGGTCGCGTCATTTGCTCCGGATATGCTGCCGGCAACCTCTGAAAATACTTCGGCTGCAATTGCTTATGTAGATAAGCTGGAGGCGGATGGTGGTACCAATATTCACGAGGCACTGGTAGCGGCACTGAATCAGCTTAAGGGCGACGATTACCTGAATATGGTGCTGTTTATGACGGACGGGATCGCAACCGTCGGGGTGACGGAGAATGAAGAAATCCTGAAAGAGGTGCAGACCCGCAATGCCCTGGCGGCGCGGATATTTGCATTTGGAGTGGGTTTTGACGTGAACACACACCTTCTGGATTTGCTGGGCAGCCAGAACCGCGGCACGTCAGCTTATGTGAAATCAGGAGAGGATATTGAGGCAGAAGTGTCGGCATTTTACACGCAGGTGAGCCATCCAGTGCTTTCGGAACTGAAGTTGATGTATGACGGGATATCCGTGAGCGATATGTATCCACGGGTACTGCCGGATCTCTTCAAGGGGTCACAGATTGTTCAGCTTGGGCGGTATGCAGGCAGTGGGACAGCGTCTATCGAGCTCTCGGGCACTGCCAATGGAAAAAGGATGACCTTCTCCCATCAGGTGGAATTTCCCCAGGAGGCAGCAGAACACAATTTTCTTCCCCGGCTGTGGGCAACGCGAAAGATCGGCTTTTTGTTGAATCAGATCAGGTTGAATGGCGAAGTGCAGGAACTGGTTGACGAAATTGTGAGCCTGAGCCGCACGTATGGCATTATTACGCCCTATACGTCTTTTTTGATTGTAGAAGATACGCCCTTGGAGCCGTTTGCACTTCCAGCCGGCTTCGCAGATCAGAGCGGGGCGGATGCAGTGGCGGTGTCCGAGGCCACACGTGACATGGCCGGGGCTGTGGCAGCACCCTCGTTCAACGTGGTTTCCCCAGAGGGCGGCGTGCGCACGGTGGGTACAAAGACGTTTTATTTGAGAGATGGCGTATGGAAAGATGCGGGCTATACCGAGGGGGAACCGGTTATTGAGTATCGGTTTGGCAGCGATCGGTATTTTGAGTTGCTGGATCAGTTTTCGGACCTGGGACCGTACCTGGCGCTGGGTACGGACGTGATCATCAAAAACCGCGGGGTTGTCTATCGGATTTGGGAACGGATAAATAGTCTGGACAAACACAGGATTGATTTTAGTGGCGATGGGCGTGTGGATTTCAGCGATTTTTTGCTCTTTGCCCAGGGGTATGGAAAGGAGGAAGGCGAAGCGGGTTATGACGCTGCGTACGATCTGGATGGAAATAAATACATCGATTTTCAGGACTTTCTGATTTTTGTATCGCTGTACGGGGGGCAATAAAGCTTCGCGACAGATGCACGCCGAAGGCACAGAGAAGAGACTGACCTGTGCATCGGTAGAATGGTTATTATCTGAAATCTCATGGATAACAGGACAAAATCAGCACTTCACTTTACACGAGGAGATTCCCCAATGAACGCACTTTCTTTTCAACGGTCGGTGACTACAACCCTTCTCGCGCTTTCAATCACGGTGTTGGCAACCCTCTTCCCGTCCCGCGTAACCTCCCAGCTCATCGGGATCAAGTCGGTCCCCGTCACGACAGGAGACCAGTTCCTGATCTACCCCTCGACGAACCTAGCACTCGGGGGAGTATCGATAGCGATGAATGACCTCCTCCTTGATCCCTTCTCCAACCCGGCGAAGGGCGCGCGACTCGGGGAGACGCTAATTGTGGGATCTCCGACCTTCTATTTGATCTCCGACCGCAATGGCGCAGGGCGCACAATTCCGGTCACCTTCCTCGCGGGATCGGACAGCTGGTTCGGGGGCGGCTCCTTCGCGCTCCAACAGCTCATTGCTGCGGACCGCTGGAATTGGTGGGGTCCGAACACCGGGCAGCGGCTGCGCGACCGCTCGGCCAGGAACCTCTATTTCCACGGATTCCTCGGGCGGATGCTCGGAGAGAGCGGGTTCTCCCTCGGCGGAAGCCTCTCTTGGGCCGGACTGGGTGCCCTTGATGGTGTCGAGCACCTCTACGCCTTCAGCGAACGGATCGAACAAGATGGCCATAGCGTGGATCTGCGCCTCGGCCTCCTCGGCGAATGGGAGAGCGGACGGTCCTTCGAGGTACTCCTTCTTCACAACCGCTTCGACATGACGCACGAGGTTCACTATCTGGATTGGTTCTGGCACCAGAATCGGGAAATCGGAGAGTGGGTGCCGCGCATGGAACGAAATCTCGATCAGACGAACACGTCGGGTCTCCATTTGGGCTTCACCCAGCCCCTGACCAGGAGTGGATGGTGCTTCGGAGCCGCGACGACCCTGAACCGGAAGTCGCATCCCAAGATCCCGAACTACGAGATCCAGAACATCCCCCGGGACCCGGGCGATTCCTGGGCATATGACTTTGGCGTGGGTATTGCCAAGACCGGAGAGAGGGCGACCTACGGGATCGACCTCGTCCTGGAGCCGATCTCGAGCTACACCTGGGCCGCCGCCGCGAGCGACACGGTCGGATCCATCGGCAATCTGGTCCGAGCGGGCGAGAAGACGGTAGAGAACGAGTTCTCCTTCTTGAACGCGAAAATCCGGATGGGCATTGGACACGACTTCGGCTGGGGCGGGTTCCAGCTCGGTCTGCAGCTGCGCTCCACACGGTACGACCTGACCCAAACCAGCCACATCGAAGGCTCGACACGGAACCAGAGGGAGAGCTGGATGGAGTGGACCCCGAGTTGGGGACTCCACTTCGGCATGGCCGAGTTCGATCTGCGCTACAGGGGACGGCTGATCACGGGAACGGGCCGGCCGGGAGTGGCAAGGACCGGCGTGGCGGAGCTCGACTTCGTCTCTGCGGAGGCCGACTTCCTCCCCGCGCCCGAAGGTCCATTGACGTTACAAGATGCCTGGGTAATGACCCACCAAATCTCGGTGTCGATGCCGATCCGGTAGGTCGGTTCGGAACCCATCCGGTAGATCAAACGTTGACAAAACAGGCCCTGTGATGCCATATTACGGGCATGTTGTTAGCGATTCCAGGGCCTTATCCGGGGAGGAAAGAGCATCTGGGATGCAGAATCCGGAGTATTTTTGATGGTTTCGCAAGCGGGCAAAAGGTTACCGTCTCAACACAGGGGCCGCATTGGCCGTAGGCTGGTTGTGACATTTGTTGTTTTCGTATTCCTTGTGGTCGGTAGCACGGGTTGGATATTGTATCGCCTCACACGCAACAGCCTCGAGCGCCAGATGAGCGACCAGTTGCTTGCTATCGCGCAACTTTCGGCGGCGGGTATTGATGGAGATGCGGTGCGCCACTTGCGCTCGGGGTTTGAGGGTGGCAATCTTCACGCGCGGTTGAGAGCAAAGCTGATCAGGTATCGAGACCTGGTCGGCGCCCGGCGGATTTACGTGTTCGACCGGCAGGGACAGAGCCTGCTGGATACGGCGCCCGGCGTGCCGATTGGGCGGGAATATACGCGGCTGCGGGTGGACCGGGAGGAATTGGCCGACGTCTGGCGAGGGCAGGCGTCGCATTCGATTTTGTTTCAGGACAAAGCGGGTGTTTATTTTCAATCCGGTTATGCGCCTGTTTATGCCGGAGAGGAAGTTGTGGCGGCGGTTGGCGTGGATATTGGGGCCGGATTTGTCGAGACGATTCGGGTATTTCAGCGTTCTGTGCTGATTTTTGGAGGGGTGAGCGTGGTGTTGACTATAGCGATCGGTTTGGTCCTCGCCCGCACCCTTACCGGGCCGATTCATCGCCTGGTCAACTCTGCACAGGCTATCGGCGAGGGCGACCTCGATCGACCGGTGGACCGGTCTGCTGGGGATGAACTGGGTTATCTGGGCCAGACCATGGAGGAAATGCGCCTGAAGATTCTGGACCGCGATGAGCACTTGCGGCAGATGCTGGCGGGCGTGGCGCACGAAATTCGCAATCCTCTGGGTGGTATTGAGATTTATGCGGGTTTGATTGCAAGCGATCTGCCGGATGACGACGCGCGCAAGGCCCACATTCAGAAGGTGATCGGAGAGGTGCGCACACTCAATCGGGTGATTTCCGAATTTCTGGACTTTGCCCGACCTTCGGTTGTGCAACCAGTGGAAACAGATGTTGCTCGGCTTGTGGAAGAGGTTGTTTTTTTGCTCAGTCCAGAGATGGACGAGGCAGGGGTGCGGTGCATAAGAGAGATCCCACAGAGACTGAAGGTATTTGTAGATGTCGACCAGTTTAAACGCGCGCTGGTCAATCTGGTAAAGAATGGCGTTCAAGCGATGCCAGAGGGAGGCGTGCTGCGGGTGACAGGTGAAAAACAGAATGGAAACACGGTCATCAGGGTGACCGATACGGGTGTGGGCATGGATAGCGCCGTAATCGAGCGCCTGTTCGAACCTTTTTTTACAACGGGAGAGGGGGGCTCCGGTTTGGGTATGGCCATTGTGCAGAAAACAGTGAAGGAGAATGGAGGAACTGTTGACGTTGAAAGCCAGATAGGCAGGGGTACGGTATTTGAGGTGGTTTTGCCAGGTGGTCAGAAGCGGGGTGACGGATATTTGCGAGAAAGGAAACGAGAGTGAGCCGAGTTCTGGTGATCGATGATAACGAGACGATGCGCAGTGGGATGGCACTTGTGCTTGAACGGATGGGGCACGACGTGACGGCAGCTTCGGGCGGGGTGGAGGGGTTGAGGCAGATGAAAGCGCGGCCTTTTGATCTGGTGATTACGGATTACAAGATGGAGGACATGGACGGGCTGGAGGTGCTCGACGCTGTGCGGCGGGATTATGCCGAGACGGATGTGGTGGTCATTACGGCCTATGGCACAATCGATGTGGCGGTCGAGGCCATGAGAAAAGGGGCGGCGGATTTTGTCGTTAAAGCCGATGCATTGTACGATGTGTTGCGGCTGAGGGTGGAGAAGGTTCTGAAACACCGGGAATTGCGTCAGTCAAGAGATCGTCTGGACGAAGAGAACCAGTATTTACGGGAAGAGATCGGTGTACGGTTTAATTTTGGGGAGATGGTGGGCCGGTCCAAGCCTATGAAAATGGTGTATGAGCTGGTTGAAAAGGTGGCGAAAACGGATTCTGCAGTGCTGGTTTACGGCGAGAGTGGAACCGGTAAGGAACTGGTTGCCAGAGCGATTCATCGCAGGAGCGCCCGGCGGGAAGGGCCGTTTGTAAAGGTGAATTGCGGGTCACTGCCCAGAGAGCTGGTTCAAAGCGAATTGTTCGGCCATGAAAAGGGCGCATTTACCGGAGCAATCCGTAAAAAAAAGGGCAAGTTTGAGCTGGCCGAAGGAGGTACGATTTTTCTGGATGAGATCGGGGATTTGCCCCTTGAGGCTCAGGTGAATATTCTGAGGGTGTTACAGACGAAGGAGTACGACCAGGTGGGGGGAGAAGAGACGCTTCATGCGGATGTACGTGTGATTGCGGCCACTCATCGAGTGTTGAGAGAAATGGTGGTCGAAGGCGCATTCCGAGAGGACCTTTTTTATCGGTTGGAGGTGATACCGATCTGCTTGGTCCCGTTGAGGAATCGCAAGGCGGACATTCCGGATCTGGTGGAACACTTTTTGCATAAGAAATGTGAAGAGATGAACCGGCCCTTGAAACGATTGACAGACCGGGCGATGGCTGCGATGGCGTCCTATACCTGGCCCGGCAATGTGCGAGAGCTGGAGAATGTGATCGAGCGTACCCTTGTGCTGACCGACGGCAATATCGTGGATGTGAACGATCTGCCGCTGGATGTGGAGGCGTCACGAGCAGAAGTTTCCGCTGAGGAACTTGAGGATAGCGCGATTCCTTTGACCCGCAGACTGGAAGATTTGGAGCGGCAACTGATTGAACAGGCACTGGAGCAGGCCGGGGGGGTTAAAACGAAGGCGGCGGAGATGCTGGGTATCAAAACCAGCGCGTTTTATTATAAACTGGATAAATACGGGCTGATATAAAGGGCGGGATTAGGAGATCAGTAAAGGTGGTAATAGTTATGAGATATGTCTATAGGTATTTGTCTTTAAATAGTTTAATATGCATTTTGTCGTTTTCGGCAGCGGCCGAATCGCTCGACAGCCTGCAGACCGAGCACACGCGGTTGGAGGCTGTCAGGGATTCTTTGCTCACACAACGGGTGGGACTGGTGACCAAGCTGGATACGCTGGCGAACCAGATCTACCGCTTGAAGCGCGCCGATACTGGGGGCGTTGCGGAGACACTCCAGCGGGCGCTGAGGCAAACACTGGAACTTGCGGATCGTATTGAGCGGGTTGACATGGCCTTTGAAGCGATGCGGACTGCGTTGTCCCACCTGCGGCAAAAGCTACGAGCGCAATATGATCGGGAGATTGGCGCAGCCATTGTGGCAATGGAGAAACAGCCGGATACCGCCACGGCTGATCGGTTGAGAGCCTTGCAGCGGGTGCGGGGGGCGCTGGAGGAGAAAGGAGCGGAAATTCGCCCGGCGGAGGTGCAGATGCTGGTGGTGCGGGAGGATGACGGACCAGGTGAGATTCGCCAGAAAGCCGACCTGATGGAGGATATGGCGGCTCAAACACAGGTGAAAGCAGATGCGGTGGGGCGGCGGATAAAACGGTTGGAGGAAGAGCGCAGATTGCGGGTGCGGATGTCCACATTGAGAGGGGAATTGGACTTTTTTGATGAGGCTGTACTCGAAGGGCGTTCTCTGTCGCCCGGGCGGGCAGTCGAGGGAACGGGTGGTGTGTTGCCCGATGCGACGGTGGCAGCAGGGGAGACGAGCGAACGATCGGAGTTCGGCGTAACAGAGACAGTGGCTGATCTATTGGAGTCCGGTTCTACACCAAAGCGAGTTGTTGCGATTGGGCGAGAGATTAGCCTGCCGCACGCACAGACCCCACCAGAGGTGCTTTCCTCAGATGATCTGATTTCGGAGATTGCCCGATTGAAGGGACTACAGAAGGCTCTGACGACCCGTGAACAGGCGCTGAAGCGGCGTGCAGAGGCATTTCGGAAATATCTGCAGCAGATGCTGGAGGAGGGATGTTGAAGTGCCAGAAAGAATGCGGGGCTGTTCTCGGTGTCACGGTGATGGCGTGGTTGTGCGCCATAGGCGTCGGATGGTCAGCGGAGACCCACATTGAGGCGGGCATGGTCTATGATAACAATCTGTTTGAGGTGCCGGTTGATCCGCAGTCCGGCTGGATCAGCCGGTTTTACTTTGCGTATTCGGGTGATTTGCTCAAGCGTCCTCGGAGTTCTGTTTGGCTGCGGTGCCAGGTAGGTGCCAAACGATTCTGGACTGCGGAGCGATCAATGTCCGGAGAATCCGGCGCGGTGTTGACCAACCACTTGAACGTAACCGCGTCCTCGCGAGTGGGTCGCCGTGTGAGACTGGAAGGCAGCGGAGTGTTGAAAGTAAAGATTGTAAACCGGGTCCCGGGGGAAGAAGGATATTTGCGCGGCGCTTTAGAAGGACGTATCCAATGTGTTTTTGGACAGGGGTTTACAAGCGACCTGTATTATCGCTTTGGAGGACATGATTCTCGGGATATGCGATTGCCAGAGGTGATTTCGAACGAAGTGGGGGCGGGTGTCCAGTACGGGAAATCCCGGCGATTTCGAGCCCGATTGACAGGGACTTGGCGGTGGTTGGATTACAATCGCGCTGCTCTGGCGGTTGACGCAAGAGGCAGGATAGATGAATTGAGATTTGCGCAATCGGATCTTTTGCGCGAGGTTTCTGCAGGCGTACAGCTTTATCGTGGGGTGCTCGTTGATCTCGTCTATGGATTCCTCCTCAATACATCCAACAGCTACGGATATAGCTTTAAAGCGCATCGGATGCAGGTGCTTCTGGTGCGACACATGGGTTTCCAGTTCGATGCGCAGATGCTGGCAAACCTCCAGCTTCGCAGGTATGATGATCCGCTGGCGTCACTACCCGGTTGGGATTCGGAGATGGATGAATACGAGCAGGCGCTTTTGGTACTGAAGCTGTCCCGGCAGCTAACGAACCGGCTGGATCTCTCATTGCAATACGGATTTTCCCGCAACGGCGCCCGCCGAAGCGGCGGTTTTTATCGTAAGCATACCTGCGCGATTTCCGTGGCGGTTTTCCTCTAAGTTCCCCTCAGTTTTCCGATTCTTCCACCCTCCCAATTCCGCCAGGTACCATCACCTCAGACACGCGGCTTCAAGGTCGCTAACCTGGGAACTCAGTCCAGTCTTGGTTGGAGATCCCAATCCGCATCCGGGTTATGCTCGCGCTCCTTCCCAACCTTTTTTTATGACTTTCTCCAGTTCGCTCACTGTCTCGGCATAGCGATCATCTCCCGCTGTGTTGACGTTTTCCGCCGCATCTTGCCGATGATCGTAAAGCTCTCGTGCTTTTACGTCTCCCGTTTCTCTCGATTGCCATTCTGTGTAGCGGAAGTCGTCCGTCTTAATGGTATAGCCCATCACGTCTTTTCGCGGATATTGGCTGAAGGCCGCCTGTTTCCATGTCCTATCAGGCTCCTCCATAAGGGGGACAAAGCTCTGGCCTTCGAGATGATCGGGCTGCGGAAGATCGCACAGGTCGCACAGCGATGGGTACATATCGACGAATTCCGTAAGACCAGATGCTTTTGCACCCGGTTTGCCGCGTTCTGGCGAGCGGATGATCATTGGGGCATGCGTATCGATGTCGAAGTTCGTGTGCTTGCACCAACTGCCGTGTTCGCCGAGTTTCCAGCCGTGATCTCCCCACAGGATTACAACTGTGTTCTCTTTGAGGCCAAGCTGTTCGACTTCGTCGAGTACGCGACCGACCTGTGAGTCCATATACGAGACACACGCGCAGTAACCGTGGACCAATGTGCGCGATAGGTCCTCTGGGATCGGTCCTTCTTTTGGCATTCCAAAGTAGCCGCGCAGCTCTCCGAATTCAGTTAGAGAATACTCGGTGACGTTCTCTGGCGCGCTGGTATTCAGGGCGAGTGGCAGTGATTCCCGGTCGTAACGGTCCCAGTGACGCTTCGGGGCGTTGAACGGCAGATGGGGTTTGTGAAAGCCCACGGCCAGGAAGAAGGGTTGATCGCGCACTTCGTTGAGCGTTTTGATCGCGTGATCGGCATCCTTACCGTCATGATAGGCATCGTCGGGAACGTCCGCCGCTTCGAAAGCAGGTCCCATACCCCGCCTCGTAGAGCCTTCAGCAGACAACTGTGCATCTGTTCGCTCAATCACTTCCATTGCTTCATCCGTCAGGTAGCCCCGTCCTTTCCAATCACCCGTTGAGACGTGCGGTTCGGCAGACCATCCTTGCAGGTCATCGTTTCGATGGTGATAGATTTTTCCGATGGACCGCGTCTCGTAGCCGTGCTGCATGAAGTGCTGTGGCAGCGAGAGGACATCGGGCATTGCGGACCGCAAGGGGGTTTGTAGATCGTAAATTGTTGTCGTATCAGGACGGCAGCCACTCAAAACGCTCGCCCGAGAAGGCGCGCATACGGCTTGCTGGCAGTAGGCCCGCTCAAAGAGAACGCCCTCTGCGGCCAATTGATCGATGTTCGGCGACTGCACGAAATCCTGACCATAACAACCGAGTTGCGGGCGAAGATCATCTACGGCGATGAATAGTACGTTCATTTTGTTCACAGTTCCTCCACATGGGCATTGGGTTTTTCCGTTTTGATTTGTGAATACTGAGGAGACGCAAGCAATATAGGGGCCTGGATATAAAAATCAAGCCACACAGCAGATCAAATGTTGACAAGACAAGTCCTGTGATGCCATATTACGGGCATGGGATTGGCGATTTTGGGATACTAAATCAGGAGAATATTATGGCGCAGGATACTGTACGAGAGGTTATAACACAAACGGAGAGCACGGTCCCCCATAGAGTCCTGGGCAAGACCGGGGAGCGAGTGCCCATTCTGGGGTATGGATCTGCTCCCGGCGGGATGGGACTTTCAGACGATGACGCCATTGCGCTTTGCCACAAGGCGATTGATCTGGGGGTGACGTATATCGATACGGCGCCTGGATATGGTCGGGCGCATGTTCAACTGGGGCATGTGATGCCGGAGCGACGAGATGAGGTGTTTTTGGTTACCAAGACACTGGCGGATGAAGCGGAGCAGGCACTGGAGATATTGGAGAAGGGTCTGAAAGATTTGCAGACGGATCATGTGGATCTGGTTTATGTGCATTCGATGGGCAACCGGAATGTGGATCGGGTTCTGGCTCCCGATGGTGCGCTGGCAGGGCTGCGGGAAGCCCAGCGTCGGGGATGGACGCGATTTGTAGGTGTCACCGCGCACAATGCACCGTGGAGGACCGCCCGCGTGTTGCGGGAGGCGGATATAGATGTGGTGATGCTCGCTATGAATCTCGCGGATCGCTATACTTATAATTTTGAGAATGAGGTGTTGCCTCTGGCGTATGAACAGAATGTTGGCGTGGCGGCAATGAAGGTTTATGGCGGGGCAAAGGGAATGACGTACGAAAAACCTGCGACTTCGGCTCTGGCCACGCATGGGCCACACGATCACGAGGCAGCACTGGGTTACGCGCTGGGATTGCCCGGCGTTTGCACAGCCGTGATTGGCATGTTTTCGGAGGAAGAGTTGGTGCAGAACCTGGAGTGGGCGCGGCGATTTACACCGCTCAGTGCAGCGGATGGTATTGCTCTTGAGGCTCTTGGACGAGCGGTTGCCGCGGAATGGGGACCGCATTACGGCGCAATGGAGTAAAAAAAGGATAAAAAATGCTCTTTCCGTCGTCAGAGCCAGATGTGTTGGCCGAGGATAGCTTGCGCAGGACCGTCGTGGTGCTTTCCTCGGCCACATTGGTTTTTGCCTGTGTTGCAGCAACATTTTTGGAGTTCAAATCTCGTTCTGCACATATGGCGATGGCGAATCTGCCTCTGGCGGTGTTGTTGCCTTTTGTGGCATGGCTTTTGGTGAATGCTTTTTTGAAAAGGTTCTCGCCTCGCTTGTCCATGACCTCTGCAGAGTTGCGGATGATGTTGAGCATGCTCTGGGTGGGCGGGTCTTTTGCAGGGTATAACTGGATTACGCAGTGGGTGGGTGCGATGGCGGCGCCGAGATATTATGCGTCGCCCGAGAACCGGTGGCAAGAGCTGATTTTTGATTATTTGCCCTGGTGGATGTTCCCTTCGAATTTTTTCGGGGTGACAGAAGGATTTTTTTTGGGGCTGGAGGACGGGGCGGCAGTGCCGTGGGGGGCGTGGATAGCACCTATTTTTTGGGCGATGTCCGCCGGCCTGGCGATGACGGCTATTGGGTTGGGTTTGACGGCAGTATTCCAGAAGCAGTGGGTGCGGCACGAACGGCTGACGTATCCACTGGCGCAGGTCCCGCTCGATTTGACCGAAGGGTTCGATGGCAAGCGTGGCTGGCCACCATTTGTGCGGAATTGGCTGTTCTGGGTGGGGTTTGCCTTGTCTGCGTTGCCTTTGTTGTGGAATTTGATCGAATACTGGACGCCAGCTTTTCCCAGATTGGCGATTTTTGACGCCTATTATGGTCCGGGAGGTCCCAGAGGCGCTGAATTGTCGCGTTATTTGCTGCCGTTCTCTTATCGGATTTTGCCCACTGTGCTGGGGTTCACATTTTTGTGTGATCTGAATATCCTGTTCAGCATCTGGTCTTTATGGCTGGCGGGGCAGGCGGGACTTTACGGCATGTCCAGGGTTGGATTTTCCGTGGGGCTGGCCGGGCAAGAGGCGAAGCCGACTGCGATTTTGGGCCTGTTCACGCACGGTGTGAGCATGGGGCTGGTGATCTGGGCGATTTGGGCTGCTCGCGGTCATCTGCGTAAGGTTTTTCAGCAGGTACTCCGCCCGCCCGTAAGCGGGGAGGCGGAAACCGCGATTTTGCCCCCTCGATTGGCCGTCTTTGGGATTTTGGGCGGCGGTATTTATATGGTTTTCTGGTTGTACAGCGCGGGTTATAGCGCGGGGATTGCTGTTGCTTGGCTGTTGCTTTTCTGGGCGAGTATTCTGGTGGTGATGAAGTTTTTGGCGGCCAGCGGGTTTGCGTATTTGTTTCCGAGTTTCGGCACGTCTATTTTGGATATGACAGTAGGCGCTAGCCGGATGCAAGACGCCACGCAGGTGGGACTTCGGCTGGTGAATTGGCGATTGCTGGCCGGCTGGCGGTTGCCGGCTGCGCTACCCCATGTAGAGCGCCTGGTGAGGCCGACTAAGAGGGTTGGGTGGGTAGTGGTTGGGAGTCTGGTGCTGGGGATGCTGGCGGCCATTATTTACACGGTTTCCATCTGCTACGAAGACGGGGGTAGTACCTTTCGCACATGGTCTTTGGTAGGTGCTCCGGTGGGGATGTACGAAGGTATTGCCAAGGCGGTTGCAGAGACAGATCGCACTGTAACCGATCCGGGGAAAATTGGTGTGTGGATTCTGGGCGGCGTGACTGCGGGTGCTATTCAAGTGATGCAGAGCCGCTTTTCATGGTGGCCGTTTCATCCACTGGGTGTTATGCTGATGTCGAGCGGTTATGTTCGGCTCTATGTGCTGGATATTTTTCTTGTTTGGCTGGGCAAATTGCTGGTTCTCAGTTTTGGGGGCATTTCACTTTACCGGAGAGTTAAGCCGTGTTGTTATGGGTTGATTGTGGGCTATGTGTTTGCTGTGGGATGTTCTTTTTTGATTGATTTGATCTGGTTTCCAGAAGGTGGGCATTATATCCACGGGTATTAATGGGTTATTTTTTTGATAGGTGCGGCAGGTAGCCTTGTTGGTGGAGAATTTGGATCAGGAATTCGGGGCTTGTCGCATTGTTGAGGGTTGCAGTGGTTGGAGAATTGCGATCGCCCAATGCTTGGGCAATGCGGGGTTGGGCGTAGAGTTCATCGAGCAATTCGCGCGTGGCGGTTTTGATACAGCCGGTGGCTGAAATGATTTCGATCTCGCCGTATTTATCGTCGCATTCGGCAATCAAAGTCTCGACCATGTGGGGTAAGCCGCTTGTGCTGTGCTGCGTCAAAAATGCGCGTATCTCGTCTCCTGACAAACCGCGTGTGAGTGCGCGGCGGATCGAGTCGCGGGAAAGATGGAAACACGCCATCACATCCTGTGTTTTGATGTCGCCGAGGATACACAGTCTGAGATAGTGCGCGCAGGGAAGGTCTGGTGGGGATAGCACTTCAAAATTGGGTTGTACAACAAATTTTGCGTCTGAATTTTGCAGGGGTATTTGTTCGGTTAGCACGTCATTATGCGTGTCGTGCAATAGCGCGTAGCCCGCTGGGGTGATCTGAAAGACCGCTTGTTTGCTGCGCTGCAATGGCGCGGAGAAATTGGGGAAGTTGCCCACGCGAACAATGCCCATCCAGGTGAGTGCCCCTGTGATGACGCGACGCAGCAATTCATCGGCGGTGGTTCCGGTATAGGCTGGGTTTTTGGCAAAATACCGAAAAGGCTCTGAAAGGCGCGTCAGGAATTGATAATACGACGGATATGTCATCCAGGTATCGGTGGGGCAATGTCGCAGGCTTCGCACGATTTCACTGCGAATATTTTTTAGTTCTTGCATTCGGGCACTGGTGGCTTTTGTGCGGTCGGCAGACCACTCATTCCACCGCTTGCTGTGAAACCAGAATTCAAAGCAAGCTTTGCGTATGTTGATGATATGTCCTATCCGGGTGCCGGCATCCGAGGCGGTATGCCAGGCCGTGCCCTGGGGTTCTAGCAGCCCCGTTGTTTCGGCAAAGAGCGTGAGAAATTCAATATAGCCCGGATCGTCCTGGATATGGCAGTATTTGTTCGTGTCGCGCAAATCGGTTTTGGATATGCCGCCGTGCTTGAGCCTGCGCGGCAAGCGTTGTGCAACAATACCGAGCAATGTGGTTAGATCACGGATGAGAAAGGCCGTATTTTCATATATCGCAGCGGGGGTGGTGGTGGGGGTTTCGAGGCTGCTTTCGAGGCTGCTTTCGAGTTGTCCACCCCGGGATTGGGCGATTTTGGATAGGGCGGCACACAGGTCTGAAGCGAGACATATCGCAGCGTTGGGGGCGTGAAGATCGCGGTTTGGCGCGTAAAAGATCGGCATTTTCCAGAGCATGTCTTCCAATTCGCGGACTGCGGATTCTCCCAGTTTTTCGGCGATTTCGCGGCGGGTGAGCGCGTTGGCTGGGAGGAACAAATCGAGAATGGCACGGCGGTCTTCGCTGAGTGTGTTGAGGTAGTCACGTAGTGTTTTGGTTTCGAGCAGGGCATCTCTTATGGCGTTGGATACGATGGGTTTGCGTATGTCTGAAAGGCGCAGGTCAATCTGTTCCGCAAAAGCTCGAAGCAAACCCACAGAGATGGGTTTCATGATGGGGAGCAGTCGGCCCTGATCCGCGTCGGGAATGGGAATGGATTTGAGTAGTGATTCGGGGATGCCGATTAGAATACACGTATCGCCGAGTGTGTGCGTGTCTCGAAATACGAGACCGGTCAGGTCACTGAGTTGTGCATGGAGACGGGGAAGAAATCCGTTGGCAAATTTTTCAACGGCTTCTGCTTCTAAAAGCTCGCCTCCTTCAGCAGCAAGGGTCTGTACCATCGCGCGCTGTTCCTGCGATAGGGCAGTGAGGCGTTTGGCTACGCGCTCGGGGTCGGGGATTACGCGGCAAAGCTCATCGGCGAGGCTGGTTTTGTTGCTGCTGTGGCCCTGATCAACGCCCACATCTCGGGCGAGTTGACAAAGGGTGCTGAATGAATATTGCGTGAGCGCGGCGCGTAGTTTCATGATGGACACATTAAAAATTAAGACACCTACAAAACTGTAAGTGTCTATAAAAAAGTGGAGCCGAGCGGGATCGAACCGCCGACCTTTTGACTGCCAGTCAAACGCTCTCCCAGTTGAGCTACGGCCCCACTGCTATATGTAGTCAAGAGTAACAAAATGGGATGGGTCTGTCAAGCAAAAATCCGATCGCGGACTACGCTTTTTGCTTGTCAATGAGTTCGACAAATTCCTCTTCGTCGAGGATTTTGATACCCATTTCGTCGGCTTTTGCGCGTTTGGAGCCGGCTTTTTCCCCCGCGATGACGAGGTCGGTTTTTTTGCTGACACTGGACGTGGGTTTTCCGCCGAGGGTGCGGATGAGGTCCTGGGCTTGTTGGCGTCCCCAGCGGGAGAAGGTGCCGGTAACGACCACTGTTTTGCCGTCGAGGGGTTTGGGGCCTGTATCGGCAGGGGCTTCGGATTCGAGATTGATGCCTGCGGCACGGAGTTTTTTAACGATGGCCCAGTTGTTTTTATCCTTGAGGTAGGCGTGGATGCTTTCTGCTATGGCGGCTCCGATCTCGTGTACGGCTTCGACTTCTTCAGGTGGTGTGTCGCGCAAGCGGTCAATGCTGTGGAAGTTGTCGGATAGAGCACGCGCAACTGTGGCTCCTATGTGGCGAATGCCCAGGGCGAAGAGTACGCGGTGAAATGGTTGTTGTTTGCTCGCTTCGAGTGCGTCGAGGACATTTTGGGCTGATTTTTCTGCCATGCGTTCGAGGTCGGCGAGTTGCTCTAATTTGAGAGTGTAGAGGTCGCCTACATCGCGGACGAGTTCGTTATCGACGAGTTGTTCAACGAGAGCAGTTCCCAGGCCCTCGATGTCCATTGCCGTGCGCGAGGCAAAGTGGCGAATATTGCCTTTGAGTTGCGCTGGGCATTGAGAATTGTCACAGCGAATGGCGACTTCGGCTTCGTCTTTTATGAGGAGGGCTTTGCAGACCCGACAGTTTTTGGGAAATTCGAATGCGGCGGTGTCTTCTGTGCGTTTGGCCATGACCACGCGCACCACTTTGGGGATGACGTCGCCGCCTTTTTCGAGTATGACGGTATCGCCTTCCCGAATGTCTTTGCGCTCGATTTCTTCGGCATTGTGCAATGTGGCGCGGCTGACTGTGGTGCCAGCCAATTGCACGGGTTCGAGGTTCGCCACTGGGGTGACGACGCCGGTGCGCCCGACTTGAAGGGTAATTTCTTTGAGCACGGTTTCGGCTTGTTCGGCTGAATATTTGTAGGAGATTGCCCAGCGGGGGCTTTTGGATGTGGCACCGAGTTTGTTTTGCTGTGCAATGCTGTTGACTTTGATGACGATGCCGTCGATGTCGTAAGGTAAATCCGGGCGTTTTTCTTGCCATTCGCGGGCGCGGGCGATAATATCGTCAATATTTTCGCATAGGGCGCGGTTGGTGTTGACGGGCAGGCCCAGGCGTTCGAGGTAGGAGAGGTTTTCGTCATGAGTTGGTAGCTGTGTGTCGGGTGAGCGGAAGGAGTAAGCGAAAAAGCTCAGGCGACGCTCGGCAACCTGTTGTGCGTCTTGCAATTTGAGGGATCCGGATGTTGCATTGCGCGGGTTGGCAAAGGGGTTTTCTTCGTTTTTTTCGCGCTGGACGTTGATCGCGTCAAATGTGTTGTGATCGAGATAGACTTCGCCGCGGATTTCGCAGTAGGGCACGGGGTCACTGAGGCGGATGGGTATGGATTTGATGGTTTTGGCGTTGGGCGTTATATCTTCGCCCTGCGTGCCATTGCCGCGGGTGACGCCGCGCGTGAGCAGGCCGTTTTCGTAGATTAAGCTCAGGGCAACACCGTCGATTTTGAGTTCGGCGACATATTGCAATTCTTCGTCGGGCAGTTCGCGGCGAATGCGGGCTTCAAAGTCTCTGAGTTCATCTTCTGAATAGGTGTTGTCCAAACTGAGCATGGGGACTTCGTGTTGCACGGTTGGAAACTCTCGGGTCAGGTCAGAGGTTACGCGCTGTGTGGGGGAATCGGGTTGGATCAAATCGGGATGTCGCGCTTCCAGATCGCGCAGTTCGCGCATGAGGGCGTCATAAGCCAGGTCAGAAATCACGGGATTATCGAGTACGGCATATCGGTAATTGTGTTCGTTGAGTTGTTCAACGAGTTGTGCAATGCGGTCGGTGGGTTTCATAAAAAAGGAACTCGGGCATTAAGGGTTGGTCAGGTCCAAAGCGATGGATTCTCCCGGTCTTTCCCCAGCGGGCGGGGTTGTCCAATTCAATGCTGCGTTTAGTATAGCCAATTTTGTCCGCATATTCAAGGTGGGCGCGGTGTTTACCTGCCAATAATCTTCGCCAGCAACCCCACGTTAGTTTTTAAGCAAAAAGAAAAGCGGTGAGTCCCAGTAGCATTCCCGCTTTGAGCAGTTTATTCAGGTATCCGAGTGTGTCTTTTTGCCAGAGGCGGATGAGGACGAAGATGAGCAAAAGATTGAGGAGGAGAATCAGAGTAAGATAAATCGAGCTGTAAACACCCAGGAGCGCGGGCAATGGGGTTGTAATGATGAGGATTGTAAAGATGCCGGTGATTAGAATGCGCGCGATTTTTTCGCCCCAGGAGATGGGCACAGTGCCGCCCGATAACTGGCGGTCGCCCGCACTGTCTTCGAGGTCTTTGAGAAGTTCACGACCGAGGTGAAATAAAAAAGCAAAGCTCGCAATGAGATAGGGGGCAGATAGGGTTTTAACGGCGGCGCCTCCATATAGAAATGCCAGACCGCCGAGCGCACTTACTGTGAGATTGCCAATGAGAGGTACGCGTTTTAGATAGGTATTGTAAAAGATCAGGCTTGTGACGGCGATGAGGGCGATGGCGAGGGCAGGCGTTGGCAAAGGGAGGGCAAGGAGAATACCCGCGAGAAGGAAAATACCCATTTCCAGGCGTGCGATGCCAGGGGATAAACGCCCCGAAGGCAGTGGGCGGTGTGGTTTGTTGATGCGGTCTTCGGTAATACCGCACAGGTCATTGAGCGCGTTGCCCCCTGCAGTGATGAGGGCGGCAGACAGCGCGGCAAAAAGCAGGGGAGGGGGGATACTGTGAATACCCAGCCAACCGCCGAGGAGTACAGAGGCAAACGCGATGAGACAGTTGACCGGGCGAGGCAGTTCAATAATGGCGTAAAATCTGGTCTTGCGGAAGGCCATCAGGGTGGTCCTTTTACGTCTCACGCCTCCCCGAAGACATCGTCTGCGTCTCGAATGGTGTAGCGGTAGCCCTGTTCGGTGAGGAAGGTCTGGCGGTTTCGGGCAAATTCTTGTTCGCGGGTATCGCGTGTGACGAGGGTGTAAAAGTGGGCGAGGCTGCCATTGGATTTGGGGCGCAATATGCGCCCGAGGCGTTGGGCTTCTTCCTGGCGCGATCCGTACGTGCCAGAAAGCTGAATGGCGACGCTGGCATCGGGCAGATCGACGGCAAAATTGGCGACTTTGGACACGACCAGGAGTTTGATTTTGCCCCTTCGAAATTCTTCGTAGAGATGGTCGCGGTCTACGGTGGGGGTTTTGCCCATAATCAACGGCGCGTCGAGTTCTCGTGCCATATATTCGACCTGGCGGATGTATTGCGCAATGACGAGGATTTGTTCTCCTTCGTGTTTTTTGATCAGATGTTTGACCATGTGGATTTTGCTGGCATTTTCCGATGCAATGCGAAATTTGGCGCGTCTATCCGCTATGGCATAGCCGAGCCGTTTGCCTTCTGGCAATGGCAGGCGAATTTCACAGCATTCCGCGGTTGCAATCCAGCCGCTGGATTCAAGCTCTCGCCAGGGCACGTCATAGCGTTTGGGACCGATGAGCGAAAAGACATCGGTTTCGAGGCCGTCTTCGCGCACGAGGGTGGCTGTGAGACCGAGACGACGCCGGGATTGCAATTCGGCAGTAAAGCGAAATACGGGCGCGGGAAGCAGGTGAACTTCGTCGTAAATAATAAGTCCCCAATTGCCCTGATTAAAAATGCTGAAGTGGGGAAAGTCTTCATCTCGGCTCCTGCGATAGGTCAGGATATTGTACGTGGCAATGGTAACGGGTCGAATTTCTTTGCGTTCGCCAGAGTATTCGCCGATCTGATCGTCGGTGAGACTCGTTTTGTCGAGGAGTTCTGCTTTCCACTGGCGCGAAGCCGTGATATTGGTGGTCAGGATCAGGGTTTCGCACTGGAGGGTATTCATCGCGGCCATGCCCACCATGGTTTTACCCGCGCCGCAGGGCAAGACAACCGTGCCGCTTCCGCCATCTGGGCCTCCGCCCGCGTGGAATATATCGACGGCCTCGCGCTGATAATCGCGCAATGCATAGGGATTTCCCGACAGAGCAGTTTGACGATGTCGAAATTTGAGGGTTCTGCCTTTGAGATATCCTGCGCGGTCTTTGACCGGGAATCCGATGCGGGTGAGGGCCTGTTTGAGATGCCCTCGATAGAGGGGCAAAATGCTGATGCGGTGGGCGTCGAGTCGCTTTTCAATATAGGGCTGGACGATTTTGTGGCGGCAGATCTCAAGGATGATTAGCGAGTCCTCAGAGGACAGGATGAGCGCGCCGTCTTCTTTGTCGAGATAGACTTTGCCATAGCGGCCCATTGCCTCGCGGATTTCGACGCCCACATTTTGTGGGATGTCGTATTTGCCGTAGGTTTCAAGGGTGGCGATGATTTCTTCAGTGGTGAAGCCGGCTGCGGCTGCGTTCCAGAGCGAGAGTGGGTTGACGCGGTAGGTATGTATGTGCTCGGGGCTTTTTTCCAACTCGGCAAAGTGTACAAGCCGATCTCGCGCCGCTTCGTATCTGGGCGAATTGACTTCGACGAGAACCGTGAGGTCGCTCTGGATGATGAGGGGGTTTTCTGGGTTATAGTTCATATTTTTTATACGCGGGCAACCGTCGCGTAATACGCACCGGCGAGGCGATTGCCATTCGCGTCTATCCACCACGTTTGCAAAGTCGCAGGACCGTTTGTCAAATCCACTGTAAATGTTAAGGACAAGTCGTTGGGGCGCACATCTATTTCATGTTCAGAGCCGCCAATCTGCATCCACGCCCGATCTACGGGCAGTGCTTTTCCCGCCATTAATGTGCCGTCAACGCCTTCCATCACAGGGGCGGGTGCTGTAATTGCGAGGCCGGATTCACGGGGCCAGCGGCGCAAGGTGATGTCGTATTTTCCAGATTGTGCCACCGCGAGTTGCCAGATGCCGCTGTCCATCACGCATCCGCGCACCCCTCCGGGATTATCGCAATAAACGCCCATCCAATCACAACTGGACAATCGCGTGGGATTGTCCTCATCTGCTCCAATAGAAATGGGAAAGTAAATATCGAGATTTTTGCCGACGTTATCCCACCACGCATCATAATGCGCCCGCATCTTTTGCACGACATCGGGGTGTTGGTCGGCGATATTGTGTTCTTGTGCAGGATCGTTGTCGAGGTGATATAGTTCGGTATAATCCACGAGACGCCAGCGATTCCACAAAACAGCGGCATTGCCTTTGCGCGTGGTTCGGTTCCCCGTTGGGACATTGTGACCGTATTGTACGACGAGCATCCGATTTTCCAATTCTTCTCGTTCTCGCAAAAGGCCAGTTAGAGAAACGCCATCATAGGCGGTGTTTTTGGACTCGTCGAGATCGCAGAGGGAGATCATGGTTGGCAACAAATCCTGACCGTGCGTGGGATTGGGGATGTCGCGGGGATCTCCCAATTGTCCTTTGGGCCAGCGAATAAAAAACGGAACCCGGTGGCCGCCTTCATACAGCGTGGTCTTTTTTCCGCGCATGCCTGCGTTGTACACCGTTTCTCCATTTGCGGTGCCATTATCGGTCATAAAAATCAAAATGGTATTATCGCGCAGTCCAGTTTTGCGAAGAAAGGCGTCGAGTTTGCCCATGTTTTCGTCGATATTGGCAATCATTCCGTAAAAACTGGCGACATTATATGCGACATGCTCGAGATAGGGCTGGCGATATTCGTCGGGAACCCACAGCGGGGTATGGGGTGCATTGGTGGCGATGTAAGCAAAAAACGGTGAGTCGCCCTGTTCATCAATCCAGTTCATAGCTTTTTCAAACCACACATCTGTGCAATACCCTTCAAAAGCCTCAGTCACACCATTGTGCCGATAGTGGTCATCGAAATAATCATTCCCAAAATAATCCGCAGCGGATGTAATTCCCCAGGCGGGATGGTGAATCGTTTCGTGAAATCCCCTATCCTGGGGACGGTAGGGATAGTTGTCGCCGAGGTGCCATTTGCCAAAATGACCGGTGCGATATCCATTCATGGCGAAAATATCCGCCATTGTCGGCAATTCGGGATTCATCAACGACCGCCCCATACACACAAATGTCGCGCCATTGCGAAGCGCGTCTTGCCCTGTCAACAATTCGCCGCGCGTTGGCGTACACATGGGCGCGACGTGGAAATCAGTAAACCGAATGCTCTCGTCGTGCAATGTGTCCAAATTCGGCGTTTGAATGATCGGGTTGCCATGGCAAGATAAATCGCCATAACCCTGATCATCGGTCAAGACAAAAATCACATTGGGTTTGTTCATTTACGCTCCAGAAATATCATTTGTCTTGAAAAAACGCGCGGTTGATTGTAAAAGATTTGGCTACGAGATCTACCCGTCTCAAGATGGGAGCCTTTTTTTTGTTGGGCGCGTAGAGTCCTATGTCGATAAAAAAGAGTCGGTTGAGATCATCGACAAAAGCATAGCTCTTAAAGGGGCCGCCTTTCCACGCAGCTTCATTTTCCCAAAGGCCCTGAAGAACCACGGCGAGTTTACCCGCAAATTCGACCTGTCCTACTATAACTTCGCCAAGGACGATGCGGTCGCCGCCAAACCACTGTTTTGTGATGTCGTCGCGCTTTTGAATAACCCAGTCTTCGGTGAGCTGATCGGGGTGTACATCGTCTTCCCAATAGACGGAAAGCCAGCGATTGGGGTTGTCTCTGGCGAGTACGACAAAATTGGGATAGGTTTCGAGAATGCGATAGCCAAAGGGCACGCGCACATTCCAACCATAGGTCTCGGCGAGTTCCTGGGTAACATCTTTGCGTTCGCCAAAGCTATAAACATTTTCTCGCACACTGTGATCAACAGCATTTTCCAGGGTGCTATACAAGCGATCGGATTCCATATAGAGGTTTTCAACGGTAGTTTCTATATCTTTTCCGGACACAATATAAAGGGTTTGATCTTTGGCCCACACGTCTTTTTTCCAGGTTACTCTTGCGCGGTCCTCTAAAATGGCTTGTTGCACTTCGGGGCTGAGGATTTCTTTGACGAATTGCGCAGTGGGGTGATTGGCATTGAGAGGCGCGATAATCATGAGACTTTTGCGCTGGGCGTGTTTGTGCGCGTCGAGGAAATTGACATCGCCCCGTTCAATTTCATATACGTGCTCGGCCTGGGGCGTATAGATAACGGTTTCAAAAATTTCTCGGAGGGGATCTTCCAGCGTCTGCCAATCGGTGGAGTCGGCCAGTACGATGAGTTTGCGGGCGGGACCGAGGGATTCGGGCAAGTGGTCGCCACATCCGACGCACAAGAGCAGAAAAAATAAAAAAGGTCGCATAACGATACCCAGGAGAAAGGGGGGATTGGGAATAACGAAAAATAAAGATAACAGGATTTGGAGATAGAAACAATGTTCAAGTTTTACGAAATATAGTGCCGGGGAAGACGCGCGCCCAGCAGAGAAACAACTTCGTGCGAAATACAATTTGCCCATTGGGCGAGGTCGTTCACGGTGATTTTGCGGTTACCCTGTTGTCCGAGGAGGACGACTTCTTCGCCGCCGAAAACGGGCGGTATATCAGTGACATCGATCATGATGACGTCCATGCAGATTGCACCGACAACCGGGCAGGGTTTTCCGCAGATGAGGACGTGGGATTTATTGGACATACGATGGTTGTAGCCATCGGCATACCCCAGGGGAACAAGGGCGATGCGAGAGGGGCGCGTGAGCGTGTATGTGCCGCCGTAACTGAGGGTTTGGCCGGTAGAAAAATTTCGCACTTGCACGATCCGCGCTTTGATGGATAGCGCGGGAGAAAGCGAGAGCGCGCCTGCACCTTGTGTGGGAGGAATGCCATAGGTGAGCAATCCCACGCGCACGAGATCAAAGTGCGATTTGGGCATGTGAACGGTCATGGCGCTGTTGGCGGCGTGGCGCCAGGGGACCGAAATGTCTGTGAGTTTGGACAGGCAGGCGGCGAATGTTTTGATCTGATGGCGTGCCTTGTCCATGTCTTCTGCGCATTCCCAGGCTACATGTGTTGCAATGCCTTCAAAAAATAAGTGGGGATTCTCGGCGATTTTTTTTCCAAGAACAGGTGCCTCGTCGGGTAATAGGCCAAGGCGGCCCATGCCGGTATCGACTTTGAGATGTATGCGGGCGCGTGTATTGTGGCGCTTGGCCGCGGCTTCCAGCGGTGGTATCGCGGCGGGATGACCGATGGTTTGAGACAGGTTGTGGGCAACGATGCTGTCGGCCTGTTCGGGCATGGTGGGGGCGAGTACGACAACTGGTGCTGTGACGCCCGCACTGCGAAGGGCAACGCCTTCTTGTAGCAGGGCAACGCCGAGTGCAGATGCGCCGCCTTTTATGGTTGCTTTTGCAGCGGGTATGAGGCCATGTCCGTAGGCATTGGCTTTGACAATGGCCATGACCTGCGTTGTTGGCGAGACGAAATGACGGACTGCGGAAATATTGTTCGCAATGGCTGACAGATTTACTTCGAGCCATGCGGGTCGGTCGGGTTGGGGCATTTAGTAGAGTACCTCAAAGCGCGATCCCAGATCGGGATATTTGGTGACTTCGATACGTACGGGAAATGCCTGTTTGAGCGATTCGATGTGGGTAATGATCAAAATTTTTTCAAAATCCCCGCTGATGGCCTGGATAGCTTCCACAAGGTGGTCGAGTCCTTCGGTGTCCTGGGTGCCAAAGCCTTCGTCAATGACCAGGGTGCGCAGGCGCGTGCCCGTGCGACGGGCCAGGAGTTTGGACAGAGCAATGCGAATGGAAAAGTCAATGCGAAAAGCTTCTCCGCCCGAATAGAGCTCGTAGCTGCGTTCGCCGAGTTCGTCGCTAATTTTGATGTCGAGGGTTTCGCGCGTACCCCCGCTTTTGAGGTCGCGGAGAGACTCCAGGGCGATTTGTGTGCGGTTATCTGTCAGGCGCGCGAGAATGCGATTGGCCTCTTCTTCGATTTCTGGAATGGCCTGTTCGATGATGAGTGCCTGAATGCCGTCTTTGCCAAACGCTGTGGTCAGTTCGCGATAGATGCGGATATCGCGCTCGCAGGATTTGATTTTTTTTTCGATTGCGGTTTGTTCTGAGCCGAGCGCGTCGCAGTGTTCGATTTTGGATTGCAGGGCGGCATTTTGCTGGAGCAGGTCATCGCGTTTGGACCGCATCTGTGCAATATTTTTTTCCAGGGCATTGGTTTCTTCAAGGGTTGATTCGGCGCGGTTGATGGCTGCGGTGAGTTCTGTCAGGCGCTGTTGCGTTTGCTCGTTGCGCTCTGTGAGTTTCGATAGGCGATTTTTTGCGGTGTTGAATTGCGTTTGTGCATTTTCAAGGTCGCGTTCGGCCACTTGAAGGCGTTCGTATTGTGTGGGGGCATCTTGCAAGCTGGTGAGTTGCTGAGAAATGCGCTGGTGGTGTTCGGCATTGTAATTCAGGGTACGGATACGCTGGCGCACCTGTTCGCGTTCTGCTTGTTCGTTGGGCGCATATTTGGCTTCGTCCAGCCATTGTTGTGCGAGGTCGCGTTTTTGTCGAAATGTGGGCAATTCCACGAGGATTTTTTTTTCTTGTTCTGCAGCGAGTTGGAGTTGGGCATTTTGCGCTTCAACAGCATCGAAGGATTTGAGTTTTTCGCGCATGGTGCGGTGTTCGGCCGGGTCATAGGTCAGGTTTTCAAGCGCACTTTGGGCGTGGGATAGGGCGCGCGCATCTGGGCTATTCTGGGTTTGTTCGCGCAATTGAGTTTTCAGGGCGTTGATTTCAGCCGACAATATTTCGCGGGTTTGCACGGCATTTTCCGCTTCTTTCACTGCAGCTTCGGCTTCGGCGAGGTGTTGGGCGATGCCTTCGCGCTGTGCAAGTTGGTTTCTAATATCTTGATAGCGATGCCTGCGCTGCTCGCGTTCTGCTTCAGCTTTTTGAATATCCGATTCCAATTGCGCGGTTTGAGTCTGTTGTTCTCGTAACTGATTTGAGAGTTTAGCCGCTACTTCTTCGCGGTGGATCTGGTCGAGTTCGCTGCCACACAGGGGACACGAAGCATCTTGAACATTTTGTAAAATTTGCTGCTGTTGGGCGATGTCTTCGCTGGTTTGGTGCAGGGTTTTGAGGCGGTCCTGAGCATTTTCGATCTGAATTTTGAGGGCATTGCCTTTGTTGCGAATCTCATCGCGTTGGGTTTCGAGGGATTGGATTTCTTCGGCTTGGGCACGGAGAGATTGCCGCGTTTCTCTGCGCGTTTCAATATTGGCTATTAGTGTGTCGGTCTGTTGCATTTGATGTGTGCGGGTATTGATATCTATTTTTATAGCCTCAACCGCACTGTCTATTTGTCGCTCGATATCTCGAATATTGCGCTCAACGCGCTCTCGGTTTTCGCGCACCTCCTCCCATTCGCGGTCCTGTTGCCTTGCTTTGTGCAATGCCTCGACCTGTGTTTGAATGGTTTGGCGATTGGATAGAAGTGTTTTTGTTTCTCGCAATGCGCGTTTAGCATCCCCAATGCGTATTTGCCATTCGCCCAGGCGGCGTTCCACTTCGTGACGCTGGTCGGCGATTTTTTGATCGAGTTCTCCTGCGCTTTTTTCAAGTGGCCTCAGGGCATGTATTTTTTTTTGCAGGTCTGCGTCTTCTTTTTGAATTGCCCGATATTTTTCGGCTGCGTTTGTGATTTCGGCGCGTCTGTCGAGGGTTGCGCGATAGGCTGCCACGTCTTGTCGCGCTTTTTCACACGCGGTTTGTTGCTCCCGCATGTCCGATGCGATGCGCGATACGTCCTTTTGAAGGGTCTCACGCTCGGCTTCATGGCGTTCGCGTTGGGTGCGTATTTTTCTCAATGCTTCACGGCGATTTTCCGCGCTTTCCAATTCGCTGTTGCAGGCCTGGAGGTGTGCGTTGACGCTATCGCGCTGTGCTACAAATTCATCGCGTTTCTCTATGGTCTGCGCGATGTCATCTCTTTTTGCGCGAGCAGTTGCAAATTCTACGTCTCCCTTACGCGCGTGCTCTCGCGCCAGGGAAGACAGGTCGTCGTAATGCGATAAACCCAGAATGTCTGAGAGGAGGGCTTTTCGCTGGCTCGCTTTGCAGCGCGTAAATTCGTCTGCGCGCCCCTGAAGCAGAAAGGCCGAGTTGATAAAGGTCTCGTATTTCATTCTCAACAGGGTATCGATGTTGGCTTGTGTTTGGCGCACAGCACTTTCTTCTGAGAGGGTTTTGTACGCGTTCGTTTCCGGCGAGTAAATCTGAAATTCGAGGCGAGAGGTTGCGCTTTTGCCGGTTTTGCGAAAGCTACGGCTGATGCGATAGCGGTCATTTTCAAGAAAAAATGCAAAATCGACCCGCATTTCAGTGGTACCAATCCGCAGCAGACCGTCGTTGGGACGGCGTTCACTGCCGGATTTGCGAGCTTCACCCCATAGTGCCCAGGTGATGGCATCGAGCAGGGCAGATTTGCCGTGCCCATTGCGGCCAGATATGCAGGCGACGTGAAAGCCCGAAAAATCGAGGGGGGGCACGTTTTCGCCATAGCTGAGGAAGTTTTGTAGGGAAAGGCTTATGGGAATCATTCGCTACCTCTGAGTTCGGCTTCGAGTTGCGCGCCGTAATGCTGAAGATCTTTTTCGATTTCTTTGAGGTTGGGGTGGTTTTGCAAGTATGCGTGAAGCGCGTCTTTGATGCCCATGTCTTCTGAAATGCTGGCCCTGCGCTGGTGTTTTTGGACCCTGGGTTTGGGCGCAATGCTGGCGATCATGAACGCGTCTTCGAGCGCATTTTTGATGGCTTTGAGATCAACGGTATCTGTGTGGTCGGCGGGCAAATCGTAGATGACGCGCACAATGGCATCGGTCAGGGTGTGTTTGCCTATGGCTTCGAGGATAGTTATTGTGGGGTCCTGGTCTTGAGCGATGTCAACCGATACTGTGCAAAAGGGTCGGGCCGGTGTGCGTACAAATTTGTAAGATGTCGTCCGCCCTGTCTCCTGGGTCTCTATCGTGACCAGGACGACGCCTTTGGTTTCTCGCTCTTCGCCAAAATCAATGCGTTCAATGCTGCCCGAATACACGACAGGGGGTTGGGCATTGGGGTTGAGGTCCTGAAATTTGTGGATGTGGCCCAGGGCGACGTAGTCAAAGGCGGGGTTGGCGAGTGTGCTGGTGAGAAAAACGGGATCGCGTCCAATAATTGCGGTTTGTTCAGAGCCGGACAAGGTGGCGTCAGCAGCGGCGAGATGACCCGCGAGAACGGCGGGGATAGAGGGATCAACCTGTGAGGACAGACGGTCGATCAGAAGGGCACCCAGGTCTTGAAGTTGTTCGACGACTTCTTCTTGCGACAGGTTGTGATAGGTGCCCCGGGTCAACAGGCGGCTGCGGTGCAGCCAGGGCAAGCACGCAACTTGAATGAGGCCAGATTTTGTGTCAATAGGGATAAGGCGGTCTTCAGAGGCAATGTGGACGCCCCTGGTACCCAATGTGCCAAAGATGTCAACGGATGAGGCTTTGCCATAAGATACAGGGCTGTCGTGGTTGCCCGTGATCATGACGATGGGGATTTCGCGGGCGCTAAGCATGTGAATGAGAGATGCAAATTCGCGCTGGTGCGTGGGCGTGGGGTCACATGAGCGATAGGCGTCACCGGCGAAGATGACGAGATCGACATCTTCTTTCAGTGCTTCTTCAAACGCAAACCGAAGGCTTTTGATAAAGTCTTGCAAGCGCGTGTGAAGGCCCGTGCCCGAATCGAGACGGCCGTAGTTTTCAACGCCAATATGGGTGTCGGCAATGTGTAGAAATTTGATGGACATGGTAGATAGGTTATTATGGGGAGGGAGAGGATAGGGGAAATTTAAGCAAGAAATAAGATAGTGCAAAGTGCAAAGTTCAACCAAAGCACAGGCTTACGGTCGTACCTCTGGCGTAAGTTTTACTTTGATCTTCAGAGTTGTGACATCTGTAAAGTGAATCGCCAGTTTTCTACGTCCCGTGTTATCGGCTTGTTTGGGATTGGGGGAGGTGGGCAAGGGAGTTGCGTCGAGAACGGTAAATATCGCGTCGGGTGGCGATAAAATTTCCGCTTTGAGATGTTTGCCCCTGCGCGTTAAAAGGGCGGTTTGGCCGTCGGTTTTGATACTGGCTCTCGTGTGCATAAACCACCAGAGTTCAGACGGTGATTTTGTTTTAATGTCGTCGGTAATCACGATATGATTTTGGTCTACCATCTCAAAAGTGCGCTGTGCGCGTGTTGCATCATCGATATAAACGTCGGTGAGATCGAGAACCGCAGTTGTGTGATTGGACTCGGATTTGAAGGTGATAATGGGGCATTCGGCTTTGGGATTTTGATCGGGAGCTTTGTCCGGGTTGAACACGAGGGTGTTGTGCCCTTCGGCGCGGATGCGATAAAATTCCCACCGTTGGCGTTTGTTGCGATGTCTCTGATAGGTTTCGCGTTCCGTGCCCGAGTCGATAGCCCATCGCTGCCCCAGGGCTTCGAGAATGAACGTGCCCTGATCCAGGTGGCGGTGCATGCCCAGATTGTAATTGCCGCCGGCCTGAATGCCCAGGACCAGCGCATTGGGGTTGGTCCACGATGTGCGAAGCGTGGCGACATCGGCTTTGCGAAAGTGCTTGTTGAGGGGCAGTGTACTGGGATCAAAGTTTTTTGCACGGTCATCGAACCATAGCAAGTCGAGCACAGTTCCCCTACCGTATTGCCTGAGCGTATCGTAACGAAACCAACTGTAGTGTTGTATGTCGTATTGCTTGCCCATCCAGAAGTGCATGGGGGAACTCACGCGTTGCAACCCGCAATCGGCAAAGTCAAAACTATAGCGATCTGCGCCCGAAATGTAAATCTGATAATCTCCGCTTTCTTTGAACCCGGGTGTGGCTGTGAGATCAAAATCCGTGCCGAGTGCGCTGAACAGGCTGGATAAAAAGAGTACGTTGTAACGCGCACCATAATCCCAATAGGTTACGCCTTCGATACCCGCGCCATCGGGTGCGTAAAAATGCATCGATAGGGGAATGCTTTTGACGCTCGCGTGGAGAATTTCGTTGGCGAGTTCTGGTTCTTCATCGGCAATGGCGAGTGCACCCATGCCAAGTCCGCCATTGCACACCTGGTTCCAATTGTTGTGATTGCGCGTCCACCAGGCGTTTTCACGATAGGCCATCAAGCCGGGGGTGAGGCCCTTTTCAATAATGGCTTTGCGAAGCACGCGCCGCTGGTCTTCTGTCCAATGGTTATATAACCAGTCGTATCCAAGGGCAAAGGCATAAGTCATTTCTGCGGTGTCGAGAAAGTGATCGGGATTCCAGTCTTTGAATTGCGCTGCGGCTTCGAGTTCGGCCCAGGCGCGTTCCAAATGGCGTTGTTCGCCCTCCATGAGATAGAGAAAGGCCAGTTGTCGCACGCGCTCTTTCACGCGACGGCTGGTGGAGAGCAACCGCCTTCCGTCCGGGATGCTGTATTTCGATGGTTTCTGCGTGAGTATTTTCTGGGTTTCTCGCTTGATCCTGCGATAGGTTTTTGCAGCAACAGTGTCCTGGGCAATTTGCTTTTTAATGCGTGCGAGGGTGTTTGCATCCATCATCAGGCGCGGGTGGCCAGGTTTTAAGGTCATTAGAATCTGATCCCTATCCGGGGGTGTGAATGTTTCTGTGGGTGTTTGGATACTCAGCATAAGGACGATTATCGCAGCGATTGATTTCATGATGTCTTTTCTTTTTAACGACAATGAGTTCGCCCAGCAACCACTGAGCGAACTCGTTTGGTTATGACCTGAGATTTTCACAGGTATCTCATTTGTCTTTGTCCATGGACTCCATGGCATCCATGTTTACCTTAACGCCTTTTTTCTTCAAGGAGGCAACATGCATGTTCATCGATGCCTCATTCAGAGCATTGCGCTTGATATTGAGTGTTTCCAGCTTGGCCAGGCCTGCGGCCGGCGCTATATCCATGACTTTGTTGTTGTTTAGCCCCAAGGTCTTCAACTCTGCCATGCCCGACACTGCCGAAATATTCGCGACTTTGTTGCCGGAAAGATTCAGATTTCTCAGTTTGGTCGCCTCAGAAAGTGCCGAAATATCAGAGATGTTGCGGTTCACACTGAGATTCAGTATTCTCAGATTTTTCAAACCGGAAAGTGCCGATATGTCGGATACATTATTGCGGGTCAGATTCAGCGTTCTCAGTTTTTTCAAACCGGAAAGTGCCGAAAGGTCAGAGACGGCGTTGCTGTTGACGACCTTGTTTTCTACGCGCGTAGCACCAAGATTCAGTACTGTCAAATTTTTGGCATGCTCGAGGCCGCTCAAATCGCTGATGTTTGCATTTTGCGCAACAAGACGCTTCAGTTTTGCCAGGTCAGCCGTGGTAATCACCGCATCGCTCGCCATATTCAGAGAATCTGCAACAACTGCGCGCAGATTGGCATCGGCAATCATGACTGGTTTTGGCTCCATTTGTTTAGCGCTTTCGCTTTTTTGCTCGTTGGCTTTGTGATGGGCGGCGTCACTCGCGCCATAGCTGCATGCAATGAGGAGTGCGAGGATCAGGGGAAGATGTCGATACGTCATGGTTTTTTCCTCCAAATGGATTTTTCGTGTGACGGTGAATGGAACTGTGAACTTCTCAGAAGTCGTTTTAAAACTAATTCTGTCCCTCGATACAGGGAGGGAAAACATGATCCCTTCCTCGTGGAAAGGGGGTTAGGGGGTAGGTCCCAACAGGCATTTAGCTGTCGGTATTTACCTTAACGCCTCTTTCTTTTAAGGCGGGAACATGCGTGTTCATCGATGCCTCGTTTAGGGAATTGTCCCTCAAATCAACAGTGTCTTCATCGCCCAATCCCGTATTTGCAACCAGTGGCGCAATATCCGAGAGGCCGCAGTTCCTGAGAGTCAGTCTTTTCAAATCGGTTAAGCCCGACAGCGCCGAGACGTCCGATATGGTGTTGCGGGTAAGGCTCAGTGTTCTCAGGGCGGTTAAACCCGACAGTGGCGCAATATCCGAGATTTTGTTGGTGAAAAGATTCAGCGTTCTCAGCTTGGTCAAGCCAGAAAGCGGCGCAAGATCCGAAATGATGCGGTTCACACTGAGATTCAGCGACCTCAGGTTGGTTAAATCAGAAAGCGGCGAGAGGTCAGACACCTTATTGCGAGAAAGATTCAGCGTTCTCAACTTGGTCAAACCCGACAGCGGCGCAATATCCGAGATGGCGTTGCTGTTGACGACCTTATTATCCACGCGCGCCTGGCCAAGATACAGCGCTGTCAGATTGGTGGCATGCTCGAGTCCGGTCAAATCGCTGATGTCTGAATTTGGTGCCCTGAGAATGGTTAAAGTCGCCATTTCAGCCGCGGTGATCGCCGCATCGCTCGCCTTGTTGAGAGAATCTGCAATGACCGCGCGCAGGCTGGCATCGGAGATGGTCACTGTTTCGGTGCTTTCACTTTTTTTCTCGCTCATTTTGTGATGGACCGCATCACTCGTGCTATAGCTGCATGCAATGAGGAGGACAAGAACAAAGGGGAGATGTCGATACATCATTGAAATTTCCTCCAGAAGAGGGTGAATGAGACACGCAAAGTGCCCGTGCCAAATGGATGTGATATTGAGCACAACAACTTACGAGAGATTTCCTCCTTTCTGTTGTGGGTGCGTGTTCTTGTGTGCTCTAATCTGAGGTATGATAATATAAAAGCGGTTGATTAGTCAATAAAAAATAATATGTAAAAGAAGAAAGATGAAAGATAAGAGGTGGATGCTGTGGCTGAGAGAGCTGGCTGCTGACTGCTGACCGCTTGGGAGGCGGGGTACTGAGTGGCTAACGCTTGAGGTCGAGTTGTGCGGACCACGAGGAGGTGCGGTGGTGGCTGTAGCGCGTTGATAGGCGGAAATGCGCGGTTGCCCAGGTGAGGCGCAGGCCGCGATTGGTGCCGTCTCCCGAGAGGGTGAGCAAGCGTATGCCGCCCCAGACATCGGGTTCAATGTCGTAGATACGCGCGTTGTAGGATGAGATTTTGTGGTGGGTGGCCCAAATTGCGAGGGAGAAGCCCGTTGATTTGCCGAGTTGGAGGCGAAGTCCGGCGGCGTCTCCCGATGTGCCGGCGCGAGCACGCTGGAGCCAGGTGGTCATGGCGCGGTTGGGGTGTTTGTAGGTGAGCACGAGGCGAAGACTTTGGCGGGGTACGCGATTTGTGGCACTTCTGGCATCGGCGGTTAAGCGCGCAGAAAAACCCCTGCTGAAGCGGTGGGCAAAATTGAGCCGCAGGCGAGCGCCTCGTTCTGGCAGTGCGCTTTTCTCTGGCCTGAGGCGGCCGTGGCGGTCCAGGGCGATATCGAGGCGGCTGCGTTTGGACACGCGCCAGGTCAGGCCAAAAAATGCGCCCCATTCGTTGTTGGGCGGAGAGCCATATGCGGCATAAGGTGCGCCGTGCAAACTGTGAAAGCTGGCGCCATAGCCTCTGCCGATGAGGCGGAGACGCAGGATAGGCGTGCCAGCGACGAGGCCGGTTATGAAAGCCCTGGGAGCGATTTCGCCAAAAAGGGCGACGTGTTTGGTGCGGTAGAGGCCGTTGAGGCTGAGTAACGCACCTGCCCGAGCGGTGCGCGGTACGGCGGACTCGCCGGTTATGTCAGATGCAGTGGATGAGAAGGCCGTGTTGAGGATTGCCAATCCAATGTGTTTTTGCGAGGAGCCAATGGCTATGTTCGCGCCTGTGAGGCGTTCGCGGAGTGCGTTTTTGCGCGCTTGTGAGGTTTCGGTGTGGTGAAGGCCGCTGGTGTAGATGCGCGTATCAGAGCCAAAGGTCGCATCCCAGGTCATTTGGCCATACATCAAGTTCCAAAAGAGGTGAGCGTGTGAGCCGCTCAGGCAAATGCCGCGCAGGGCACCGTGTTCTGTACTGGTGCGATTGCCCGATTGTGTGGCAGAGCGGGCGCGTGCATAGCTCAGGCCGGTCGCGCTGCGGGTGCGGCGCGAAAAAAGCAATCCCTGTCCCCATTCTGGACGCACATCTCCGAGGATGATGTTGACGCGAGAAAGGGGCAGGGCAATATATCCGGTGACGTGATCGGTGATGGTGGGTTCTTCTGGGTCGCGCTCGGTCAGGAAAAAGGCAGAGAGGCGTGCGGGCGAAGCGATTTCGAGCCGCTGGTAGAGACGCATGTCGCCAAAGCTATTGGCGCGTTTGGAAGGGCGCGTGACGCGGGTTGTGTATTGCAAACGCCATGGGCGCGAGGGGGCGAGGGACAGATAGGGTGCGATCAGGTCGATGTGTTCTTCCGATAGACCCTGCACCTGGGAGAGTTCTTCGAGGGTGCGATAGGGGCGATGGGCGATGATTTGTTGGGCGAGTTCTGGGGTGAGACCGGGCAAAATGAGCAGGTCTTCCGCGCTCGCGCGATTGAGTTCGAGGCTTATGCCTTCGAGGTCGCGCAACAAGTCGTTATACGCTTCGGCTTCGCTTTCGGTGTGGATGGCGGGCGGTTGTGCCAATAGGAGCGCGGGAAGGCACAGGGTGAACACAATGTGCCATGCGAGCGTGCGGATGTGAAAGATATGTTCTGGCATTGGGCGCGTTTGCGATATAAAGGTCTGTATTTACAATAAGTTGATTTGTTATTGCAATAGACCTTATGCAAACGGTATGCCAACACAGTGAACTGGTCTGGACTGCGACCAGTCATGCTCGATTTACTCGCCTTCATACACCGATCCTCACTTCTGATACGGTTCTATTCTGCGATTGCGGATGGTGAGCATATACATCCATGCATTTTCTCGGTGGCCTTTGCCAAAAGATATTTGGCCGGTGGCTCCGGGTATGTCGGTCAGCGTTTCGAGGCGGTCTCGCAGGCTGTCTCGGGTGGTGCCACCCGCATTGATGGCATGCAGGATGGATAGCATTGCATCGTATCCGAGAGCAGCAACGATATTCTGTTCTTTGCCAAAGCGCGAGCGGTAGGCGTTGACGAAATTTTGCACGGATTCGAGGGGGCTTCGGTCGTAATATTTCGCCACAAAAACAGCACCATCGACATAATTGCCCCCGTCGCGGGCCACTTCATCGTGGTTCCAGCCATCACTGCCGAGCACCTGAGACAAAACGAGGGCAGAATGAAATTGGGGGGCAATAAGTAAGATGTCCTCTGCGCCGCCCGCTATGAGGATACCGTCCAGGCTTTCGACAACTTCGAGTTGCACGGTGTCGGGGTCAACTACCACGGGTGGGGGTGGGGCGATGTGTATGTTGCCGAGGACCAAGGAATCAATTTCCGAAGCGAGGTCGTCGGGCATTTGAAGCGCCAGGCCCGCGCTGCGGATGCGTTCAAATTGACGGCGATAATCCGTGGTGCCCGGTTCATACCATTCTTGAATGAGCACTTCGGCGCCGAGGTCTTCGGCTCTGGTGGCAAATTCGCCGGCGATTCGCCGGCCATAATCATCTCGAGATGCGAGTGAGGCCAGCGTGCGCAAGCCCTGTTTCTGCACGGCGTGTTCTGCAATGCGCCTCCCCTGTGCGCCCGGTGTTGCGTTGACTTGAAAAACATAGGGACTGAGGGATGCAATGCCATCGTCTGAGGCTGTTGGAGCCACCAGAGGCACTTTCTTGGCACTGAGCATGGTTGCGATAGGGGTGGTTTCCGCGCTTGTGAGTGCGCCAATGATGGCGATTACATCGCGTTCTTCAATGAGGCGCTGTGCTGCGCGTGCCGCGCGAATGGGATCGCCTTGAGAGTCTTCAAATATCATTTCGACCTGTTCGCGAGATGCGAGTGGGTTGCGGTCTCTCGCAAGCGTGATGCCGTTGCGCAGGTCTTCGCCGTTTGGAGTGCCCAATGGGGCGATGACGCCAATTTTGTAGCGCGCATTTTGGGGTTTGGGGGTAGCGGCGGGTTGGGGCGATGTGGTGCGTTTGGATATGAGTATTTGGCGCGCGAGTGCGGTGAATTGTCCATTTGGGTGGTGATCGAGAAAGAAGGACAGGTGTTTGTTGCCCATTTCGAGATCGCCGCGTTTGATGTGCCAGTGCGCATTGCCAAAGGCAATGGCCTCGTCGATGACGATGCGATTAAAGTCGGTTTTTAGATTTTCGACCTCGTCTTGAGTCAGTTTTTCGCTGCTCGATAATTGGCCCAGGCGGTCGGCTGCACGCGCTTTGGTGCGTATGTCGGCGCGACTGGTGAGTACGCGTGCATATTGTGTGGCGGCGTTGTAAATCTGATGCTGGGAAAAATAACAGTCGCCAATGATCAGGTCGGTTTCAGAGGTGTATCGGCTGCGAGGGTGTTGTTGTTGGAGCGCGATGGACGCAGCTAGAGCCAGATCGTACGCTTTCAATTTGTAGTGCGATTTTGCCAGCATGAATCGCGCGGCAGAGGTGCGCTGGTTGGAGGGGTGTCGTTCGATGAGTTCTATAAACCCATCCCGGGCGTCTGATAATTTGTCTTGATTATAATGGGCAAGTGCGCGTTGGAAGAGGGTTTCCGCTTTCTGGCTGAAGTTCTCACCCGATATCTGGGCAGAAAAGAGGAGGAGGAGCAGGAGTAGGGACAATTTTTTCATTGAACAAAGTTGATAAAATCTTCTGGGTGCAGTTTCTGAAGTCTCTGTTGGAGAGTTCCGGGGGGATGGTTTTGGGACAGTTCGTTACTTTTTTGTATCACTTTTTCGTCAATGTAGATTGGCGCGTCAAATTTGAGTGCCATCAAGATCGCGTCACTTGGGCGTGCGTCGAGTTCCAAAGGGGTTTCGGGGGAGGTGAGGTTCAATTGCGCGCGATAGACGTGGTCTATGATGTCTGTTATAAGCGCGTGTTGAACGCTGGCTTGCAGGTTTTGTATAACCGTTTTGATCAAGTCGTGCGCAAATGGACGCGGCGGTCTGTAGTCATCGCCTGAGATATGAAGGGCAAGCGAGAACATTTCGCCCATTTGAATCCAGATTGGCACGCGGTGGTCGCCGTCTTTTTCTTTCAGCATAATGACCGGCTCTTCGAATTGGCGGTCGATAAATATGCCTTCGATTTGGGCTTCATAGACCATGGACGCGACCTCTGTGAATTTTACCAAATATAAAGGAGGGCAATGCGAGGGTCAAGCGGTCAGTTCTGGCATACCGAGAATGACGCGGTGACAATTTTAAGACATTTTTTAGACATCAACGGTCTTTGGATGGGGTTGTGGATATTCTTTGCGCCATTGGTCAATTTTCTGTGCATCTGCTTCTGTCAAGACAATATGCCCTTTCGCGCTGTTTGGAAGGCCAACCCCAATACCTGCTTTCGCCATGGATTTGATGATTTTTTTAATGGTGTGAGGGGAGACATTCCAGGATTTTGCCAGGCTCGATACTGTGAAAATTTCTGAAGCCTGTCCGTTAATCGTATTTTCAGGATTTTGTATGATGTCTGACAAATTCACAGCCTGAGTCGCTGCATCAATTGTGATAGATACGAGCCTCCCCTGGTCGTCGTAGGAAAAGAGAATATTGTCATGTTCTCCATCAACACCGGCATTTTCGGTTTTGGATACGAGGCCCTGAGCCAGCGTAATTTCCAGGGTATCTGAATCGGGGAAATACATAAATGGCTCTTTCATGGTTTACTCCTTTTTATATCTGCTATCTGGAAAGGCGTTCAAGACAGTTTTTCCGTCGGAAAGAAAGACAATTCGAAAATATTTTTTAGCATCGGCAATATAAACCCATCGACGAATGCGCCCCGAAGATTCTACTGTATAACCTACCATATTTTCACTGTCAACTGCATCGATAATTGCCCGCAAATTTCTCAGTGTTTCAGGATGTTTTTCGAGCAGCACGGTGACAAAATAATTTGTGACGATCATGCTCCAGCCTTGTAGCAAATTTACGCAACTACGAGAGTTATGACAACTGTAGATGGGTATTCGCAAAGATGAATAGCGTGATGCGTTTAGTGCATTTTAAAAACCAGGCTGCTCGTTAGGATTGCCGCGATTTACTACATATAGTTCGCCTGCGTCTATCCTAAAACAAGCGAGACGGCGAGCCAGCCGCCTACGGGGATGATGTTGGATATGAGTTTGGGGTGGTTGGCAACGCGGCGGTTGTAGTCCTGTATGCCGCGGCGGCCATCGCCTTGGGGTAGTGCTCTGTGTGCGTGTCCGTGTCCATTGGCGTTGTCGGCGATGACGAGGCCGCCAGGGCGCGTGTTTTCAAGGGCAAAGTCGAGGTATTTGGGATAGCTTTCTTTGTCTGCGTCGATGAAGATGAGGTCAAAAGGGCCGTCCTGCGCCGCGTTTTTCATAAGTTCTGCGCCGTCGCCCAGGCGCACATCTGTTTGGTCTGATAGTCCGGCTTTTTCGTAGTTGCGCCGCGTGACATCGGCGTGTTTGGGCTCAATTTCCAGGGTGATGAATCGTCCGTCTTTGGGTAGTGCGCGGGCGAGCCAGATACCCGAATAGCCAGCGAGTGCACCAAATTCGAGAATTTTTTTTGCGCCGATTGTTTTTGCGAGCAAATACAGGGTCTGCCCAGCTTCAGGGCTGACGGAGATCCGCGGAATACCCTGTTCGACTGCTGCAGGCATGATGCTTTTGAGCAAGTCATCTTCACGGGCGAATACTTGCCGTTTGTATGTATCGAGATCGGGATAGGTTTGTTGCATTGGATTATCCTTTTACTTTTTGCGGTTTTAGAAGGTGATTCTTCTACCTTCTTTGGCGGATTGATACGCGCCGAGGATCATTTCGACGGAGACGCGCCCCTCTTCGGGAGAGACGCGCTCGTCGCTCAGGCCGCGAATATAGTTGATAAATGGACGAGGTATGGCGGCGATGCGCTCGCCCTGCCCTTTGGGTATGTCCATTTTAAGTTCGGTCCAGCGATCTTCACCGCGGCGGATGTATTTGAGTGGAATGGCATCTTCTGATCGCGGTGCAGAGGTGGAGGGCGCGTCGCCGTAGTCCTGGATTATGGTTCCCTTGTCGCCGTAGATTTCAGTGGTGTTGATGCCTGCGACGGTGGTGGAGCCGTTGAACAATATGCCCATTATGCCGGTTTCAAAGCGAAAGATGGAGACGCCGTTATCATCGGGCGCAGTATCTGTTACGATGTTGTCGATTTCGGCCATTACCGAGACAGGGCGGCCAAAGATCCAATAGAACCAGTCGGCGGCATGGGTGGCGTCGTCGAAGTACATTCCGATATTGGCAATGGGATCGAGGTGCCATTTGGATGCCCCGGTGACAAAGTGGGGGTTGAGCAGAACCGGGATACAATGTCTTCGGCGAACAACCGCGATGTTTCCGACTATACCTGCGTCAACGAGTTCTTTGATTTTGCGGTTGACCGGGTCCTGCCGCATCTGAAAGGCCATGCTGAATTTGACGCCCGATTTATTTACTGCTTCGATGATGCGGTCGCAATCTTCAAGAGTGGTGGCCATGGGCTTTTGGAGCAGGATGTTTTTGCCCGCCTGAGCGGCCATTAGTGCGTATTCTGCATGGCGATTGGTTTCTATGCCGATCATGACCGTGTCGATGTTTGGATCGCTGAGCACGGCGTCTGATGACGTGCGAAATTCCATGCCGAATTTGTCGGCGTTTTCGCGCCCGCGGTCTTTGTTGCCGTCCCATGTGGCGATGAGTTCGACATCGTCATAATGCTGCATTTGACCACAATATGTGTTGATGTGTCCGTGTGCGTGGCTGATTACGCCAATATGAACCTTGTCCATAAATATTCCTATTTTATATAAACGACGGTTTCGTTGTCGAGCGATTCAATCGCTGCGGCAATGACTTTTTGCGCGGCGAGGCCGTCTTCGCCTGAGCCATCGATGTCTTCGGGTGCAACACCGTCTCTGACCTGGCGGAGAAATGTGCCGATGCGGTCTCGGAAGGTGTCGATAAAGTCGCCAAATCCCCCAAATGCCGGGTCTGTGTACACGGTTTTTTCGAGGTTGCCCGCCGGGTAGAAGGTGAGTTCGTGCCACATGTCTTCAAGGACGAATCGGCCGCCTGTTCCGGCAACTTCACAGCGTTCCATGGGGTGCCCGCGCTCGATGTCGTAACTGCCCGTGAGTGAGCCGACTACGCCATTTTTAAAACGCATATTGAATTGCGCGGTGGACCATATTTTGCGCCCCGGTGCTTTGGTGGCGAAACATTGCACCGCTTCGATATCGCCGCAGAAATAGCGCATGACGTCAATGGTGTGTGGGTGGAGTGCTTTGAGATGATAATACGGCGAACTTTCCGCCGGGTTCATGATCCACATCGCCATATTGACAAAGAGCAGATGGCCCAGGCGTCCTTCATCAACCCATTTTTTTGCAAGGCGAGCAGCAGGGGTAAAGCGGTGGTTGAGGTCAATGCCATAGCAGACGCCCATTTCTCTGGCTTTGGAGACCATTTCTTCGCCGTGTGAAATATTATTTGAGATGGGTTTTTCGCCCAAGACGTGACAGCCGGCTTCGAGGGCTTGCATTGTGGGTGCGTAGTGATCGCTGCTGTATTCATACCCGCCCGTGGCTACGCTTACCACATCGGGTTTGCGTTCTTCAAGCATTTTCTGAACATTGTAAAAGGCGGTGACGCCCAGGCGTTGTGCGGTCGCATTGGCGCGGGTTTCGTCAATGTCGCATACGCCTACGAGTTCGGACAGTGGATTTTCAACATAAATATCAGCGTGCCGGTTGCCAATTGGCCCCAGCCCGATGACGCATACACGTAGCATAAAGGTACTCCATATTTGGGATTGGTGCTCAATCATCCATCGTTTGCTGACGGCGGCGGCGGGCGAGTTCGCGCAGGTCGTCAACGCGGTCGGATTCATCGACGATTTCAGAGCCGAGAATTTCTTCGAGTACGTCTTCAAGTGTCAGAACGCCAGCGAGGCCCCCGTATTCATCGATGACGGCAAAGAGGTGTTGACGGCGGTCGAGGAACATTTGCAAGATGCGGTCGAGGCTATGCGATTCGGCGACAAAATGCACGGGTTGCATGAGGTCTGATAATTTGCTGTGTCCGCGGTCGTCGGTGAGTGCAGCCATGATGTCGCGCCGCAAAACAATGCCGACAATGTCTTCAAAATCTTTCTCGTAAACGGGAATGCGGCTATAAGACCATATTCCGCGCTGGTTGCGGGCTTCTTCAACGGGGAGGTCGTCTTTGAGTGAAAAGACAACGGTTCGGGGGGTCATGACCTCACTTGCGGTTTTGGATTTGAGGGAGAGTATATTTTGTATCACGCGCGCTTCTGTGGGGTCTAATGCGCCACTGCGCCTTCCCAGACGCGCCAGTGAGATGAGTTCTTCATCGGAAATATCCTGTTCTTTTTGCTCTTTGGCAACCAGGCGCGTGGCCAGGCGCGATAATACAATAAATGGCGCAAATATCCAGACCAATAACTGGAGGGGGCGGGCAATGGCGCTCGACAACGGGCGCGCGTAAACCACGCCGATTGTTTTGGGCAGGAGTTCGGATAAAAATAAGATGACGAAGGTCATTCCGATGGAAAAGGCAATGCCCGGAAAGGATTCGCCGGCTGTTTCCTCTCCCATAACCGCGGTGGCAAAAAGAAATCCCGCCAGGCTGACGCCGCCGGTATTTGATATGGTGTTCAGCGATAAGATTGCCGAAATTGGGCGGTCGACGGTTTGGCGCAAGCGTCGCAAGATAAGCCCAGAGGTTTGGTTCTCTCTCGCGAGGGTTTCGATATGGCTGATAGGTACAGAATAGAGTACGGCTTCGAAGAGCGAGCACATGGCAGATGCAAGAATAACGGCAGCGACAACGATAATAAGCTCGATCATGGGATTTTGTCTCCTTGCTCGGTTTGGCAAGACTGGGAGGGTTTTGTCTTTTTATTTAAGCATAAATTATTTTTCGTCAAGATGTTTGCGAGGTGGGGTACAACTTTGGTAGAAGTTTAATGTCTGGCTCGCAATAAGGTGTTTTTTCTTGCCAAGTGCGTTTAAATCCGCTAAATTACGGCGTCATATTTTTCTAAATTTTACGGGGATTATCATTTTTTCAAAATGCTATGAAGCGCGAAAAACTACATTATAACACGGTGCGAGAAGTTTGTTTTGCGCCGGAAGATCTCGCCCGCCTTTCCGATAATTTGCAGGAAAATGGCGCGCCATGTCATATCTGCCATTTAACGCCTGGCGAGGCAGATCCCGTGCGTTTGGCTCAGGTCAAAGACGTTATCGAAACGGTGCTGATAGGGCGTAAGTACGAGGTTTTGTTGCTGCGCTCACAGGGCAAGACTTTTACAGAAATCGCGCTGCTTTTAGAGATCTCAAAAAGTGCGGTGCAAAGTCACTACCGCCTCGCCATACGGCGGGTGCAACGCGCTCTGGGTATAGAACCCGGGCAAAAAGTCAAACCCCCATCACCATCGCCGTACTCCATGGTCTAACTTTCCTCACTTTGTTTTCTCAATCAGGTTCCGCTTTGCGCGACCTGTTTTTTTTTGCGGTCAGCGGCCAGTAAAACCTGTGCATGAAAGTCGTCATTGCGGCATGGTTTTGAGCCGCAATCCACTGGGGGTAGCAGGGTGGGGGCTGATACTTGCTTCGCTCTGTTGTAGGTTCCGCCTGTAAGCTGAAAGCTGATTTTCTTGTCTTTGTCTCATTCCTGTGTATCTTTGGTGATTATCACAATAGTTGTGAATCGCGTTTTTGTTCATTTTTGAAAGGAGTTTTTCATGGCTGTATTTCTTCATACGCGCATTCGCGTGAGCGATTTGGATAAGTCGATCCAGTATTATTGCGATCACTTTGGTTTTGTGCTAAAGAGCCGTTCGGAGAAGTCGCCAGCGGGCAATCAGATCTGCCATCTGGAATTGCCGGGCAACGAGCATACGCTGGAATTGACGTATTCCGATGATTACGAGTTGAATGTGCCCGAAGATTTGATGCACTTTGCGATCGGCGTGTCCGATTTGATTGCCTTTTGCGATGAGCTGGAAAAAAATGGACTCGAAATTTGGCCCGGCGATTGGCGAGAGACTTTCCCCACAGGTCGCAAAATGGCGTTTGTCGATGATCCCGATGGGTATGAAATCGAGTTGTTGGAGAGGTGAATCAGGCTAGTTCATCGCGGCAAAAGAGACTACCCATATCAATCTTACTTGCGATTGTCATTGCGGCATGGTTTTAGCCGCAATCCAGAAGATTTTGCTATTCATGTCTATATGGGGCATGATTTACGCCACGATGCACTAGAGGAGTGAGTTGTGCAGCACCGACACCTAAATCATCAACGCTTTACACTCGCCGCGATAGACGACGTGATCCGTCGCGGTCGCTGGGATGATTGGGCCGAGTTGCGCCGTGCGGCCCTTAAAGACCGCGCTTTGCTCGACAAAATCGAGCGCGTTTGCGCCCATTGTGTTGCCGACCCATATGCTCAACGTCATCATTTTTGGATGCACTATGTCAAAAAACACCGCGATACTTCCTGAGTGGGATCGTGTACTCGGTAGCCTCGATGGAATTGAGACGGGTGTGCGTCAACTGATCCGCGGCGAGCCTCTGGAAACGACAATGCTCCAACATCGGGGTGAGACGTTGACCATTCCAACCAGATCGGAAATCCTCCGCATCAAAGGTGTGCTGATTCTCAAACGCGCGACACGCGACTATCTCGACTTTGCTGCACTTGCACACCAAATGGACGACCAGGACATAGCAGAGGCCATGCGACCTTTTGACAGGTTGTACCGCCAGGATAACGGGGAGTCCGTATTGCAACAATTACAGGTGCAACTCTCAAGTCCCTTGCCCTACGATTTAGAGGATACGGAACTTTCCGAATACAAGGATCTCGCCGCACAGTGGCACGATTGGAATACGGTGACAGCGGTTTGCACCCATGTCGCAGTTGTTGTTTTCGATTACATCTGCGAGCAGAATGACTCGGTCCAGAACTAATGTTACCCAATTTAACCGTGCGCCCAGCGCGAGTTTCCGATAGAAAACCACTTAAAGAATTAGTGAAAATGATTGGGCCACAATGTGTTGTGGGTTTTTCGGGTGACCGTTTTTCCATAGCTGTGGAGCAGACACTTGTGGCCGTGCAGAGCGACTGTGTGATTGGGTTTGTGGCGTGGTTGCAGGATGAGATGCAGGCCGCGATTGTGGGGCTTGGGGTGTGTGACACGCATCGGCGCTTTGGTGTGGCAACGCAGTTGGTCAACGCGCTGACAGAGCATTTGCGGGAGGCGGGGTTGCGGTTGTTGGAGGTGGTTGTGCCCGGCGATAGGGCAGGCGCAATGGCCGTTTTTGAATCGGTGGGGTTCAGGCGGCTGGGGTGCAGTGTTACTGGCGCTGTCACTTTTGAACATCGCTTGTGGGGGCGCAGAAATCGGGCAGATGGATTTGCGTGACGGCGAATAGACGAACCTCGTCACCCAAAGTCAGTGCGAACTCCATTCGTAGATAAACCACTCCGTAGATTCATTTACAGGAGGTGAGAGATGCACTGTTGCAGGTTGCATCTTTTGTCTCCTGTTATTAGTTTGGTAGCTGATGTCAGGCAGGTGATTGAGAAAGGTGGATTATGGCCGAAGTACAAACCTCAAATACAACAGATGTAGCAACGCGCGAGGGTATTACGCTCAGGGCTGTTCTTTTTGGTATGGTCGTGGTGCTGTGGATTGCGTTTTGGAATACGCATGCCGAGTATCTCGCCCATACATCGCGTATGAATATCAGCCATTTCCCAATGGTATTGTTGTGTACCTATGTGCTGGTGGTGTTGCTGAATCAGTTGGTGCGCTGGATAAAGCCCCGATATGCGCTGTGTCAAACCGAGTTGCTGGTGGTGTTGGCGATGGGGCTTTTGGGTGCGGCCATTCCCGCTTATGGTTTGACGAGTTTTTTTCTGGGCATGATTTCGGTGCCGCATTATCTGGCGACGCCCGAAAATCAATGGTCGGAATTTGTCCATCCGCATTTGCCCGATTGGCTGGTGCCGAGCAATGAAGGCCACGCCATGCAATGGCTTTACGAGGGCCTGCCTGCGGGACAATCCATTCCTTGGGATGTGTGGGTTGTTCCGCTGTTCTGGTGGTTGAGCGTTGTCGCAGCCATTGTTCTGGCGTCTATCGCGCTTTCGAGTATGTTGCGAAAACAGTGGTCTGAGCACGAGCGCGTGGCCTATCCCGTGCTCGGTCCTCCGGTAGAACTGGCCTCGGCTGCCGACGCGCCAAAGCGGGAGGGCATTTTGTACAATCGGTTGTTCTGGATTGGATGCGGCCTGATTTTTTTTATCAAAGCGTGGAATATTTTGTCGTATTTCAACCCCGGTATTCCCATTATCTGGTTGGGACAGCAGTGGTTTTATTTTGCCCGATTTTATCCGCCGCAGCATACAGGGGTGAATTTTTTTACCATTGGCTTTGCGTATTTTGCCAATGTGGATGTGTTGTTTTCCATTCTGGTATTTCATGTTCTATACCTCAATGAGATTGCTTTTTTTCGTCGAATTGGGTTCACATTGACGGCCAAAACGGGTCCCGGCGATGCGGTGGCTGGGCTGCAAAGTGCCGGTGCATTTATTGCTCTGGTCTTCTGGACATTTTGGACGGCGCGGTTGCATTTGAAGGATGTGTTTCGCAAGGCGTTATGGGGCGACGATACGGTGGATGATTCGGATGAGTTGATGTCGCATCGCATGGCGGTTATTTCGCTTGGGATCAGCGTGTTGTTCTTGCTGTTGTGGCTGCGTACTATGGGATTGGAATGGAATTTTGCGTGTCTGTTAACCCTGGGTTTATTCATCGCTTATGTTGGGCTTGCCCGTGTGATTGCCGAAACCGGCGTGGTGTATATGAGCATGCCTATCAGCGAGGCCGGTTTCGCAGATCTGTTTTTTCATCCGGCAGATTATTCGGCGGGTGCGAGAACTTCGATCACGCTGTTTTCTGCCTTGCGTTGCCAGAGCAAGGCAATGTTTATGGTGCCTCTGGTTCACGTTGCCAGGTTGGGCGAGTTGATCCAGCAGCAAAAGGGGCGTTTGTTGATGACCGTGCTTTTGACACTCATCGTTGGGATCGGTGGGACGGTGATTCTGACGCTTTTTTTGAGTTATACACACGGCGCGTATAATTTTAATGATCTTCCTTTTACGCGCTATCCGCCGCGGGTGTACGACGGTCTGGTCAACGCCTTAAAAGAAGTGCCCGAATACAAACCCGAACGCTATTTGTTTATCGGTGCTGGAGCACTCATTTTTAGTGTTATGAGTTTTTTGCGGTATCGCTTTACATGGTGGCCCCTGCATCAGATTGGGATGATTGTGCCGGTTGGTCACGCGATGCATTCGACTATGTCTATTTTGATTGCGTGGAGCGCCAAAGCTATTATTCTTCGCATTGGGGGAGCTTCGCTTTATCGGCGCAGTCGGCCCTTTTTTGTCGGGATGCTGGTGGGCTATGGGCTTGCCGTGTTCACGTCCTATGTGGTGGATCAGATTTGGTTTCCCGGGCGGGGGCATCACATGCATTCGTGGTAGAGGATGTGCATGAACAAAAATGGGGGAGGATGTGAGCAGTCAATCTCTGGCAACACGAGCGGTGCGCGGTGCGTTTTGGACCAGTGGCGGGTTGGGCGTGCATCTAATCGTGACACTGATTTTTTTTCGGATTCTAAATCTGGAAGATATGGGGTATTTCATCTGGGCACAGCGCGTTTTAATTTTGTTCCAGATGGTTGGTGTATTGGGTTTAAATGATGCCCTGGTAAAATACCAGAATGCCTCTCGCGTCCACATTTCTTCTGCTTTTTGGACCTGTCTTTTTGTGGGCGTGGTGCTTTTTGCCGGGTTTATTGCAAGTGAGTGGCTTCTGATTATCTGGTTGGGGAGAACGCCGAATATTGCGGCGTTTTTTGATATTGCAAAACCCATGGCTTTGATCATTCCCCTTGCATCTGTTTCGGGCATTGTGAAAGCGATTCTGGCTCGGGAATTGCGCTTTCAATCCATAGCAATAAGTGAAATGGCCGCTGCGTTGATTGCGGCAATTGTTGGCATTGGCCTTCTCGTTGGTGGTTGGGGCATAAAAAGTGCGGTTTGGAATACAATAGCGAGAGAGATTGCATTGTTGGGCGGTTTGTGGATTGCTGCTGCCTGGATGCCGTCGCTGTCGTTTAGTTGGGCAAAGCTGAAGGATCTCCTGCCATTTGGATTCAATGTTTCTGGCGCAAATCTGCTCAACAATATCAACAATAATCTGGACAAGGTCTATTTTGTTCCCGTTTTACTGGGGCCTGTTGCTGCGGGTATGTACGCTTTTGCCTATCAATACACTATGGTTCCATTGAATCGGGCAAGTGTTGTGCTTACGCGGGTAATTTTTCCGGCTTTTTCAGTGGTGCAGAGCGATAATCGGACTTTGCGACGGGGATATACGCGCACCATTACTGCGATTGCCCTTTTGGCCTGGCCCGCGCTCATAGGTGGTTTTATTTATGGGCGAGAGATTTTGTTGTTCGTAAAAGGCGAGGAGATATTGCCGGCTCTTAATTCACTCAGGCTGTTGGTTTTAGCTGGTATGCTTAAAGCTGTGGGTACGGTTGTGGGGTCAGTTTTTCTCGCCAAAGGAAAGGCAGACTGGTCATTCCGATGGACGCTTGTAAATCTGATTGTTTTCGTACCCGCGCTCTATTGGGGGGTGCGCTATGGTATCGATGGGATCGCCGCCGTGCTTTCAGCGGCTGCTGCGTTATTTCTCGTGGTTACGCAAATACTGGTCAACCGTTTGATCAATCTGCGAATGGCCGATTATTTGAAATCATTTGTTCGACCATTGCTGACAACGCTATTGGTCGCCGCTGCGCTGGTTGCGGTTCGTTTATTGACCGATCTGGGGCATGTTGAATCTCTGTTGTTGGGAGGAGTGATTGGGAGCATTGCCTATGCTATTGCGATGCGTTTGTTTGCCTGGGCGTTTGTGATGCGGTTCTGGCATGATTTCCGGGGGCAATAGATCAAAAAATAGGCTCGAAATTGTGATTGTGTTGTTCGCTTGTTTATGGCATAATGCAAGCATTCGGCTGTAAAATGGGATTGTGAATAGGAGGTGCGTTTTGAAAACCTACCGCGTGGGCATTATTGGATTGGGGCGAATGGGTAGCACCATTGACGATGAAGGGCATGCTGTAAAACCGTATTCTATTGCGGCCTGTTGTGAGGTGATAGATCAACTCGAACTGGTCGCTGGCTCCGATTTGCAGGCAGATAAGCGGGCAGCTTTTACCCGGCGATGGGGTGTGGAGGCTGTGTACGAGGATTATCTGGAGATGGTGGATCGAGAGTCGCTCGATCTGGTGGCGGTGTGTACAACCGCATCGGGTTTGTTTAAGCCTGCCCATGAAGCACCCGATGCCAATTTCAGGGGCGATTCGCATGCGGATTTAACAGTGAGCCTTGCCAATGCTGGGGTGCCGATGTTGTATGTGGAGAAGGCCATGGCGAGTTCAATAGCGCGGGCAGATGAGATTTTAGAAGCTGTGAAAGCCAATGCTACTGTGTTTAATACGGGTGTTTTGAGACGTTTTAACGAGAGCTATCACGCTGTGCGTCGCGCAATTGCCGAGGGTGAAATTGGTGAACCCAGAGCAGCTATTCACTACGCGGCCTCATCTTTGATGCACGGGCATATTCACTCCATAGATACGCTTTCTTTTTTTCTGGGCGACCCGAAGATCGAAGCGGTGCGGGGTGAATTGTTGCCGCGAGATTTTGCAATTGAGGACAATCACATTGCTTTTGATCCGAGAGCAACTTTTCAATTGCGATTTGAAAATGGCGTGGAAGCCTGGTCTGTACCCGCCGGCGGATGGGAATTTGAGGTGATAGGGACAAAGGGGTGCATTCGTTCGATCAATAACGGCGATGGCATAAAGCTGAGAAAAACTGGTACTATGGTCGGCAAACGCCAGGGGTGGGATGATGCAGAGATCGCGCCTGTTGAGGCAAAAAGCCATGTGGTGTCGTGTCTTGAGGATTTGATAGACGCTTACGAGCAAGGGCGTCCGGCGTTGGGGCATGTGGAGGTTGCCCATCATATCACTGAGGCATGTATTGCCGTGGCAGAGAGCCACCGTCGGGGGAGTTCCTGGATAAATCTGCCGTTGGAAGAAAGGGATTTGTACATCTTTCACGTTTAGGTCTTGGGAGCAGACTATGAAAACATACCGCGCAGCACTGATTGGATGCAGTCGGATGGGAGCATTTATCGACAATGAGGTGGATCACACGCTGGCGTATTCCCATGCAGCGGGATACGAGGCCTGTGATCGAACGGATTTGGTCGCGTGTTCGGACCTGCGCGAAGATGTGATGGCGCAGGCGGGCGAGCGATATGGGGTTCCAAAAGCGCGGCAATACACGGATTATCGGGCGCTCATCGATACGGAAGAGCCAGATATTGTGAGCGTGGCCACGCAGCCAGAGCAACGCGCAGAAATTGTGGTGTATGCTGCCGAGCACGGGATAAAGGCGATTTATGCGGAGAAGGCGATGGCGGCTTCTATGGCGGATGCCGATGCGATGGTCGATGCGTGTGAGCGCAATGGTGTGTTTTTCAATTTGGGGACCAATCGGCGATGGGATCGAGGGTATGACAGTATGAAGGAAGTGATTGACAGCGGGCGCATTGGGCAATTGCGGTCGCTGATCATTCATCAGACGAGTTCTCTTTTCAATGGTGCGAGTCACAGTTTTGATCTGTTGATGCGCCTCAATAGCGACCATCCCGCGTTGTGGGTGCAGGCACATCTATCGCAGGGAGCGGATGAGATTGAAGGGAATATTTTGAAGGCGGATCCGGTGGGGCATGGAATTATCCAGTTTGAAAATGGTGTGACGGCTTATGCCCTCAATTCTGGACGCGGTTTGGAGGTTGAAGCTGTGGGCGATGCGGGGGTTGTGACGAGTTTGCAAAATGGCGCAGGGTGGCAGGTGCGCGAGGTGGTTGGGCACGATCACAGGGGACGGAATGTGCTGGGGTTAGGGGATTTTCCAGAGGTGGAGCCGACGAGTTCAACGGTGCATTTGATTGAAGACCTGGCACACGCGCTGGATACGGGTGAACCGACGCGGTGTGGTGTGCGGTTGGCACATGCCAATCAAGAATTGATTTTTGCTTTTGTCGAATCGCACCAACGAGGGGGCGAGCGGGTGCATCTGCCGTTGAAAGACTGTCCCTATCGCATGGATCGCGGTTTTGCACCCAGGCAACCGAAGTTTGAACGTGCATAAAGGAGGTTATTGTGGAATATCGCGAGTTTGGACAGACGGGTTTGAAGGTTTCGGCAATCGGTTTTGGATGCTGGGAATTGGGCGGCGGTTATGGGTCTATTGATGATGCTGAGGTCGTTGCCGCGGTCAATCGCGCCATCGATCTGGGTATCAATTGTTTTGATACGGCTCAGGGATATGGCAGTGGTACGTCTGAGCGGTTGCTTGCACGGGCATTGGGACCCAGGCGTAAAGATGTGATTTTGGTCACAAAGTTCGGCATTGGATACAAGCAGGGCAGAGATAGCAGCAAAGAGATGGTCCACCGGGCGATTGAGCAAAGTTTGGAGATGCTGAATACGGATTACGTCGATGTGTATCTGGTGCATTGGCCCGACCGCGATACGCCTTTTGAAGAGACCATGGGTGCTTTAGAAGAAATCGTCCAGGCCGGGAAGACGCGATTTGTAGGGCTGTCAAATTTTACGCCTCCGGAAATTGCGCGGTGTATGGATGCGCGTCGCGCGGATGTGTTGCAATACGGGTGCAATTTGTTCGATCGGCGACATATCGAATGGACGTTTCCATACGCGGAAGCAAATAGTGTGGGGGTGATGACTTACGGTTCTCTGGCTTATGGCCTGCTCGCTGGCGCGTTTACAGAAGATACGGTTTTTGAAGATAATGATTGGCGCAGAAGAGGCGGTAGCAATACGACCTTGCGCCTGTTTGATCCGGGTATATTTCAGCGGAATGTCCGGGCGGTGAATGAGTTGAAGGAAATCGCCGCGGAGCTGGGCAAAAATCTGCCGCACATGGCGCTGAATTGGGTGTTGTCTCACCAGGCTGTGAGCACGGCACTGGTGGGGGCGCGAAAGCCGGAAGAGGTGGAGGACAATATGGGTGCTCTGGGGTGGACATTGGATGAGGATACAAAGCGGGCAATAGATCGGGTTTTTGCCAAATACGAGATCGACACGGCGCCCAATAAGTGGGGCGAAACTGATGCGAGGTGGATAGATATTGATCCCGCGGAGTGGACAGGTTGAGGAGGATATTATGGATAGCGTACGCGTTGGCGTGATTGGATGTGGTGGCCGGGGCAGGGGACACATCCGAATTTTGAATGGATTTGAAGATGTACATCTCGCTGCGGTTTGCGATCCGGTTGTGGAGATCCGCGAGTCCGTGTGTGAAGAGTACGGGATTGAAGGGCAATACGGCGATGTTGCCGCGTTGCTCGAGGGTGAGGCTCTCGACGCTGTTTTTGTCGCGCCTCCTGCACACCTAAATGCTACGCTTGCATTGCCGTGTTTGGAGGCTGGCGTCAATACTTTTCTGGAAAAGCCGCCCGGTTTGAGCCTAAAAGAAACCAAAGCGTTAAAAGCTGCATCAGAAGAAACGGGCGCGAAAGCCATGGTGGGGTGGAATCGGCGATTTCATCCGATTATTGTCGAGGCGCGAAACCTGGTGCTGGATCGCGGCCCTGTGACGCAGTTGTTGGGGGAGTTCCACAAGAGCATCACAGAGTTGGGCAATTCGGGCAAGTTTTCCGAGGTGCTGATGGATTGTATGCTTTTTGAAACGCCGATTCACGCTATTGATACCATCCGCTTTTTGGCAGGTGCTGATGTTTCTGAGGTACACAGTGTGGTGCAGCGGTCCATGTCCGGTTATCGGGATGTACACGCGGCTCTCGTCGCGTTTGAAAATGGGGTTGTCGCGCAGCTTATTCACAATTATACGACCAATGCCAGGCTGGAGCGTTATGAGATTCACGGGCACGAGATTTCTGCTTATATGGAGGGTGTGTCGCGCGGAGAGGTTTTTTGCGATGGGGAGAAAATGGCGTTGAGCGGAAATGGGTCGGGTACAGACGAACAGAACCGATTTTTTATCGATTGCGTCAAAGAAGATCGCCCCGTCGCGCTTCCCGCGGCAAATTTAGAGGAGGCGATTAAGACGATGGAATTGGCCGAGGCGATTATGGCGGGGACGCGATAAAACTGGCTTCTTTCTATTGACAATATTTTCCGAATCCCGTACTTTAGGTAGTAGAAACGAGGTGTGGCTCAGTCCGGTAGAGCACCTGCTTTGGGAGCAGGGGGCCGGGGGTTCAAATCCCTCCACCTCGACCAATAAACAAGGGGTTGTGAGTTTTTCTTGCAACCCCAATATTTTGTTCTTTATAAACAGATGTGAATAAATAAGATACGAGCCAAACGAAATTTCGTTTGGCTTTTTTTCGGGGGCATATTTTGAATTAAATTAAGGTCTGACGTTACGCAGAGGCACAATATCCTGCACCTGTCATTCTGAGCGGAGCGCAGCGGAGTCGAAGGAGCGGTGTACAACTGCGATAGCAGTTCATCTCCTATTATCTATATACTTCAGAGGTAAAAGATGCTTCGTCAGCCTATCGGCTTCCTCAGCTAGAGTTACCCCGTTTTAGTGGAGTATTTAGGGCTTTTTCAGAAGGCCTGGCTTCTGTGAAAATTGGTGGCAAGTGGGGGTATATCAACAAGGAAGAACAATTTGTTGCCAAGCCGCAATTTGACTTTGCTGGGGCTTTTTCAGAAGGCCTGGCGCCTGTGATAATTGGTGGCAGGTATGGGTATATCAGTAAGGAGTCTTTTGAGAAATGATGGTGTTCTCACCTTTTGGTTCTGGATCGCGGCTAAATTCATCAAGATTGGACACCTGGACCGCCGCGCGGTGCAACTGCTTGAGGCGTTGCACATCGTCGATGGCGGCTATGCGAGCAGATATGGGATCTGTCTCGCGGAGATCAAATCGAATTTTCAACACGTCGAGGATACTTTCCCTGAGTCCTTGTTCAATGCCTTGTTCAATACCTTGTTCAATGCCTTCCTCTCTGCCTTCCTCTCTGCCTTCCTCTCTGCTTTGTTGGGTAAAGCGTTGGATAAGGGATGATTCGCGGATCAGATCCATGATGCCCTCCTTCAAAATAATATCAGAAATGGTTTCAGACTCATATACCAACTCGCTCAATGCCACCATGCCTGCGAGATAATCCGCCCTGGACGACCGATCTATGGGGCGCATCCGAGCCGTGTGAATACACTGATGTAGCCACGCATCTGAGGTCATCTCTTCTGGTGGCTTCATCAACGGCGTGAAAGGGATCAGACCAGAATGCCCTGCATTGAGGACGCGCTGCCCTTCTATCTCAATCAGTCTGATCACCTTGTACTGAATCGCGATGTGGTAGCCGGGACGCTCCTGGACATAGTACCCGGGATCGCGCTGCCCAGCATTGGGACGCAGGTAGATCACGTTGGAATATATCGGCAGGCCATGCTGCCCAATGGCACGTCCGATATAACCGACTATGCGGCGCGGCATAGGCGGATTGGTGCTATCAGTCGTTTGAAACTCGTTGTGTACCAGTGCCTCCTCGCCATCGATACGCACGCGAATCAGGCTATCGGTTTGGTGTACTTCAACAGTGAATTGCTCTGTGTCAATGACTGCAAGAACTTCAACGTCCTCGCGTCCGAGGGTGAAGTTAGCGAAGTCGTCGGGATAAGTTTGAGTGAGGTGTTTGGATATCGTATCAAATTCTGCCATGTGAGATGCCCTGGTCTGAAGGTTGGTTGTATTTTGGACAAACGCAACAGTCAGAACCCGAGCAAATATCAGGCCAATGTCACAAAATTGTGCGCTAAAAGGAGGCTCGACAGAAACTCAGGCACCTCATTATGCTTTCAATATGCTGTATTGTGCTCTTTTTTTCAACTTGAATTTGTGGATTGCCTGTTGAAGCTGAGATAGAGGGGCACAAGCATTGGCGGCAAAAGTGTATATTTTGAGCGATGAATGAGCGGTATGGTGAAAGAGTTGATCGCTTTTGATAAAAAAACAAAAGGCCGTAAGTGTTGCTCAGTTGCAGCAACAATTTACGACCTTAAAAAATTGGTTGCCCGACTGATGCATTCACTGAACTTTTTTCCGTATGGGACCACTTCCCCATCCATCACACCCGTCGGAACAATAAGCCCATAATCGCAATCGGACATAAAACTAAAAAACAATTGGTTACTCGAAAATTGCTACATCCCAATTATATCAAAAGAGCCTTATATTATCACGAACTTCTTAAAAAGGGCCACGTTCAATCTCAGAGAGCACTTGCGAAACAGGTGGGCATTTCGCAACCCAAAATCCACTTGATTCTACAGTTGCTCAAACTGGATGAAGAAATTAAAGATTTTATCTTGAAGATAGATGACTCAGACCCAAGACTAAGTTTCCTATCTGTCTATCGGTTGCAGCCGTTACTCCAGCTTCAAAGCAAGGAGAGACAAAGAAGGAAATTTTGGCAAATGATCGAGGGGCAATATCCAGACCAAAGCGACCAAAGTGCCTGCTATGAGCAGGTTACGCTATCAAGAATTGATAGCTGAATAAAATGGACTGCGATCCATAAGCTGAGGTATAAATCACCTATCACCTATGAAAAACTAATAGTACAGGATGATTGGGGTGAACCTTCTGCACTGTTCACTAAACCGGGGCAAATCCAATCAAAACCCCGATTTTTGTTTATCAATGTATTTTTCAAATCCATCAAATTCATAAATAACTATTACCATTCCGGTATTAAAGTCTATGCCTTCCACTTCAACACCCACAGCTTGAAGTTGCCACCTATTGTCAAGTATAAATCCTTTAGTCCAACTAAGAACACGCGCCCCCTTCGCCAATGCCATCATATAAAACGGTGGATCCTTCAACATAAAATCTGCATCTGGTCGCAAAAAATTCTGCTCAACACCTTTTCCATACTTCCATTCGAGCAGGTCACGCAATTCCTCATATTTTTCTCTGATTTTAAAACCATACTCATCTGCTTTTACCTCAAAACTAAACAACACCTTAACAAGTCCACCAGAAGGCAGAACAACAAAAGTTGCATTTAACGCACCTATTGGCACCTTAGGGTTAAACTGAGCATAGACACCCTCTACTTGTTCTTCAAGATCACCAAATCCCAAAGCACGTATTTCCGAAATACCCATGCCTTTTTTAAGACCAAAAATATCAGCTTCATTACTTGATCCTGAAGTAAAAACTATGTTTACAACATCCGTTTCTTTGATAAAATTATCAAACATCGCGGTATCCGCTCCAGAACTTTCACTTGACTGTTTAGCCAAATCCAAAAGCTGCGCCCCTGAAATTGTAAGAGTAAGGTTATCACCATCCAAAAAGCAACCATACCTGAAAACAAAATCTTCATCAATAGTTACGACGAGCTTATCACCATCAATACGCCAAGTCCCTTTATCTCCAATCTTATTTTGCCATGTATTGTCCGCATAAAAACGCCTTTCCATTCCCTCCGACATTTCTATAAAAAAGTCTTCCAAAATGGGCAACATGGTATTACTCATCGTCTCAGCCTGAACGGAATCCATGCCTTGAACGCGAAGAAAATCTTTCAAATTATCAGCCAACAGCACATGCGCGTCAGTATCCTTAAATTTCCATACGCCAACAAGGTCTCTTTCTCCAGGTATAGAAACAGCCTTACCTTTAACCTCATGATCTTTCTCCGATGCAGAAACAACCCAAAAACAACCAAGAGTTAAGTAAACCAAAATAGTCCATACTAAAAACCTATTCATATCGAAATCTCCTATTTAACTGATGTTACGCAGTTGCGGATTTATTCTTTATATTACGTGGTGTGTGGTTTCAAAGCAACCATAGATAAAAGGCAACTCTGTATGCAACTATCAACTTTAGTGCCCCGGCGGGTCCCTCCGGTCAAGTCCTATTTTTAGTTGAAATAATAAGAGGCCAGTCGGTTCAATCAGCAGCAAGCGCGTCTTGCCAGTCCGTATCGAGTTTCAAGTCCTTCTGCAACGCGAGTCTGAGCCTGGGCAGACTTCGGAAGCCTTTGATCCTTCGCAGGCGGGGTTCAATGTCCAACTGGACTTGCCCCGTTTTGGTGGATATACTTATCACCTATGAAAAGATGGCACAGGATGATTGGGGTGAACCTTCTACGCTATCCACTAAAACGGAGTCATCCCGCATACAAGTCAAAAATACGGTTGTCAGTCTGGACGCTGTTGGATATATTTTGCTTAACGGGCGGTTTTCATAGAACCGCCCTTTACCTGTCTTCTCTAACATCCAACAGGAAAGAAGGTGATACGGTGATCTGTATATTGGAATCAAGCCCGACAAACGGCACAGGTTTGACGATTCGAGAATAGGGTGTTCAAAAAAAAGCATTATGTACCACAGTAACCAAAGGGACGGGGGTTTATCATGATACCCAAAAATTGGTGTGAGATTGAACCTGACATAAATGGAAATCGTATATTTCAAAATGAATCTGGTCGAAAATATATGATGAAAATTGAAGAAAACGGACGTAGGGTCTTTCAGATGGTTCCCAGTAGCATTTTTGAAGATTTGACGGAAGGCAGAAATCCACATCTTTTTGAAACGGCTAAGAGTCTTTTATACGATTCGATTTTAGAGTCTGCTTCTAAAGGAATACATTTTTATGAGGAGTTTCATTTAGAAACTGTCAAATTGTTACTCAAATCTTTATTTTGTTACACAGACGATATTGATTCTAAATGCTTTAGTTTTACTGGGACAGGGATATTTCAGGAGGGCCCTTTCAGATTTGTAGAGGATGACTTATGTGTTCGCACTTATACAAAAATTGATCTTTTTAATAAGGCGGTATCACATTTTAAAAATAATTCATATCCCTATATAAAACGGCGTCACGAAGAAATAATTAAAGAATACTTACAGGACTTTTTTCCTTCTCTACATGTCTATTGGTTCATCAAGGATGCAGTTTTGAGTATGCCATTCAAGGGTTCTTTCTATGAACAAGTGTCAGGTATGGAGCTGAAAACTTTATCTACTTATTTTGCGATAAAGTGTAGCATAGTTTTTAGGTCTTCTTTGTCAATATATCCCTCTAGTACTATAGATGTCGAAAATGATTACTATACAAAAGGCGGAAAAATTTTTCTTGTGAAATCTTTGTTTCCAGGCATTAGGTCATTTCTCAAGGACAGCGATGCAATAATCGAGGCTCCTAATTTGTATCCACCTACATTTGATAGGAACTCTATACTGCAAAAAGTTGAGGTAGCATCTTGGCTGGGCATAAAAGCCCAGCCTGAAGATCATGATCGTTTAAAAAGAATTGTATTAGGTGCAATATCTTTGAATCTGCACAATCGGTGGCGAAAGACATTTACAGCGAGAACTGATGTTATATCTGATGTTATGAGATTTGATTATGGCGTATGTAGTCAAAGTTTTACTCAACCTTTAACTCCACCCATTCATACTAATATAATTATTTCAGAGAAAGATTGTAAATGGTTGAAAATTTTAGATTCAAAATTGTTATCCCAAAAGTCATCTGATGTTCAGGAGATGAAAGCATTAGAGTGGTATCATAAATCATGGTTTGAAACTGACCAGCTAACAGAATATGGGCATCTATTTGCTACACTTAGTGCATTATTTCAAGATGATCGTAGCGAAAAATTAAAAAAAAATATCCTTCAGGAACTAAAAATTGATAGTAATAATGAATTGGAAATTAGGAGGCTCAATCTGTTGTATAAAATAAGAAATAAACTTGTTTCGCATCCTGATCCTGTTGAAGCTCAAGATTTGAATGAGTATGTTGAATATCAACGTAAATTCGGCGATCCAATTCAAAATTTGCGAGTTATTACTGCAATGTGTCTTAGAAGTAAGATATTTGGCGATACTATTGTAGTTGACGAAGATAAGAATATTTTTTAGTTCCTGTGAAGACCCGAAATTTTTAATGTTGTTGAAATGCCATTAAAAATAACTGGAGTGGCCTTGCCCCGTTTTGGTGTATAACATTATAAATCACCTATCACCTATGAAAAACTGATGGCGCAGGCTGTGGAACTTCACCCCCTCAATGACGAGGGGATGAGCCTGTAACCGCGTAGTCTGAAGCCTGTTTTTTGGGCCTCACTGGCTAGTTTATATACCATACCAATCGCCACCAACGCCTTAAACACACCACCAAAACGGGGAAGCTCCAATGATTGAACATTGTGAACTCTATAACAAATACATAAGGGCACAAGGAGTTAGTGTAGCCTCAACAAAGTCATATATATCATATTTGAAACGTGTCTGTAACGAGTTGTCTATGTCAATAAACCCTGAAACACTTAAATCACAAGACGACATAGAAAACATCTCCGAAAAATTGAAAGTGAAAAAGGTTCCAGAGAAGACGATCCGAAACCAGAGAACGGCCATGAGGCATTACATTTGCATGGTTAAAATCAATAATTTGACATGATCTCATCGGTTGTCATTTATGTGCATTCCACGAGGTCAAGTCCTATTTTTAGTTGAAATAATGGAGGCTGTTGGATTCAATCAGCAGCAATCGCGTCTTGCCAGTCTGTATCTATCTTCAAGTTCTTGTGCAGAGCGCGCCTGAGCCTGGGTAGGCTTTTGTAGCCTTTGACCCTTCGCAAGCGGGGTTGGATGTCCAAGAGTGCAGTGGCTAACCAGCGACGGCGTTGATTAGAGTTTGTCCATCGCTTCACATTTCGGGTGAGTTGTGCCACCATTGAGTTAAGCGACTCAATGCAGTTGGTCGTACGAAAGGACTGCTTCAAGTGTGGCATCAGTCCCAGACGATGCAAGCTGAGTGTTTCTTCAAGACCTTCTTCAAGGCTGTTTAGCGCGTCTTCGTTGATCAAGGCCAATTCGGGTTTAAGGGATAAGAGAGCAGTTTTAGCTTCTTTGTAAGTGGGCAGGTCGTAGGCGTGTTGGAGTGCCTTTTTGATCTCATCTTGTTTATTTTTCGGCAGATAGGAAAGCACATTCTCCCTCTTATGCCATTGGCAACGCTGGATGACTACATACCCGTCCAATGCCTTTGTAAGGGCAGCATACAGCCCTTTTGAGCCATCAATAAGACACAGCAGGCCCTTGTGATAGACCATGTCGCGTTCTATGAGGGACTGTATAAACTGCCGACAGACACGCTCGTTCTCAGTGGCAGCCTGGACAAAGCCTATTGGGATCTTCTCGCCTTCTACTGTGACGCCGAGGGCAATGATCATCTCCTGATCCGCGAAGGTCTTGCCATCTATAAAGAGGGCGACGAGGTCATACTGCGCTAAAGAGCGTTCCCGAAACTGCTTCAGCTTTTGTGCCGACGCCTTGATAAAACGTCTCGATACCGTTGATGAGGACAGCCCAAAGGCTTTGGGTATCGCTTGTGCACAGGCGTGATAAGACCTTGTCGCAATGCCTTTGATCACGCGAAGCAGCAGTCCTTCATCCATACGTCTGGGAACCTGAAGATGATGATAGGCCCCCAGGGAGACTTCCTCATCCGTCTCCACATTACGTACCCTCGGTACAGAGATAGGCACTTTTTGATCAGAAAGATACACAGACCCTTGTTGACTGCCCCACCGACGATTGGGGTTTTGTTGCTCTTTGCGAGTGTATCTATCACCTGCTAAGCGGCTCACTTCCTGCTGCAATTCTTCTGCCACGGCGTCTAATCCTATTGGGATCAAGGCCTGGATCAACGCGATGCGTGTATCCAGTGCGTCCAGTTCTTCTTCTGTGGGGCTCTCTGGCGTTTTATCGTCTTTGTGGATTGTCTTGACTTTGGGGGCTTTGTGCGATACTTTTTTCATCACGGGCTCCTTTGGTTGAGGACACAGCGTTTTCACGGTTGAATCTGCTGTATCCAATTTACATTGGAGCCTCTACTATTTCAACTAAGATAAGCACAACCTCTTCCACGAAAAAGACCGTGCTTGTGGTAAGCACGGTCTTTTTTTAATTCACCAGAAAGGAGTAAAATTGTCATGGACAAACTTTTAGAACCATTTGCCAGAGCAGCTTATTATGCACAGAGAGAAAAAACAGGCTCACAAAAGATGTGGGAAGTGGACTTGACCCGTTTTGATGTATAATATTATAAATTATACATCACCTATGAAAAACTGATGGCACAGGATGATAGGGGTGAACCTTCTACACTATTCACTCAAACGGGGTAATTCCAGCCTGAAGGATGGTTGCCCAGTTCGTTGAAGCAGTGATAGAGCGGAAAAGCGGGTGAATCGGTCAAAAAGCCAATCACGCGCTCGGAAGTAGGAATCTTTTTAAGGAGGTACATCAATGGCGGAACTCTGGCGACTTCATCTCCGTCCGAAGGGCATAGACTCTAAAGATGTTGTGCATTACTGTCTAAAAGAAGGTATTTTGGGCTTAGGTTGGGGCGTTCCAGACGACGCTAAAGGGCTGTGGGGTGATGAGTATCTGGAATATCAACGCAAGTATTATGGCAAAGTGCCCCCAGCAGTTCGTGACTTTATGAGGGTTGAAGAAAACGACCTGATATGGACGCGAGACGAGGAAGGCGGTTATTTACTCGGACGTGTGAAAAGTAAGCCAAAGCCCCGATGGGACTGTGATGCCAAAAAGTACGGCATGTGTCATGTCGTATCAGCCTACATAATTGGTAGGAGGTCAGGATCAGCAGCAATCCGCGATACAGAGGTTCCAGGTCTCATCAAAGCTCGGTTCTCAATGTTTGGTCCCGCTTTTCAGTGTATCTGGGATAAACATGCACGGGATTATTCGTGTTGGCTATTTGCGAATAAGACCGTGCCCGCATATGCGCCACCTCGCCCGAAAGGACACTTCATCGAACTTCTGGATCCCTACGCCCTTGAGGATCTCGTTATTCTGTATCTGGAAGAAGATGGGGACTGGCGCGTTGTGTTGAGCAGTCACGCTGAGAATACACCGCGATACGAAGTGACACTGGTAAATCGCAAGTCTCAATCAGCAGGCGTTCAGGTGAAACACGGGAACCAATGCATTGACGCATCTTTATATGGGGAAGATGTCCAGGTGGATCAGGTCTTTTTGTTTGCAGCGTCTGGTAAGTACGGGTGTAATAGACCTCAGAATGTGACTACCATCTGCCCGAATGAACTTATCGAATTTGCGCGTCAAAATCTTTCACTGCTTCCTGAAACCATCAAGTACTGGTGGGATTGTTCATTAGAGGCTAACCCTTAGTAGCGGGCCGTGCGATTATGGACTGGACTTGACCCGTTTTGGTGTATAACAGTATAAATCCCCAATCATCCATAAAAAATTGATGGCACAGGATGATTGGGGTGAACCTTCTACATTATACGCGAAAACGGGGGAACTCCAAGGTGCGCCCCAATAGTTAAACCGCTATAAAGGCTAATTGACATTGGGCATCAGCGTGGTATTTTCTTAGCTAACAGGAGGAGATACCGTGCCGCAGAAATCCAAGAAGTCCCACTCCGCGCAACTCAAGTCTTAGGTCGTTTTAGAAGCTCTGACCTCGGACAAAGGGAACGTCAATTTCCCGACAGTGGTGCCGAGATTTTCTCTGGTAATGATACAGTCAAAAGTATGAGGCACGCCTTTCCAATCCTGTGCTAAACGTCCAAGCAAAAATCGTCTGACTATCGGAGAACTGATGTGTTAACCCTTAGAAAACTCATTAATGTACTGATTGACTATGACAACGTGTCACATATTGACCCCCAGAAAGGATTGAATCACGTAGTTAAGTCGATTTTGAAAAAGCTCCCTAAAGGCTTGTTACCTCACGGCACATATATTGCAGTTCGTCTTTATGGTGGCTGGTATAGATCAAGTCAATTGTCGCGACGTGCCCAAGATCTAAGCATCCAAATTAGTCGTTACTTCCCGGGTACTCTCTCTTTAGGTACCGCCAATATGCGCCGTGTAGTGTTCCTTTCCGTGGAGTTGGCCCGGAGCCTTTTGATTGATCCTTCGCAGGATATTTTAAACACATATAGAGTGAGGGGTGTACCTAGCAACCTTCGCCCTAGGGCATTTCCGTTCCAAGCATGTACTCAAAACGCTATGTGTCCGCTCGCTGGTGCTCACACACTCCTTCAAACCGGCAGATGCCCTAATTCATCATGTGGGGTCAAAATCGCTGATGTAATTACTCGACATGAACAGAAGCTAGTTGACACGATGCTTACGGCCGATTTGATTCACGCTGCATCTTCGAGCACATCGGACATTGTCGTGGTCACCAATGATGATGACCTTTGGCCGGGAATTCGCACAGCTATATTTCTAGGAGCTTTTGTTCATCACATTCATCCTCAAAAGGGGCGTAGCACACCTACTTACTACTCCTCAACAGTAAGAAAAAATTATTCTCAATATTCTTTTTAAGGCGGCGATTTTATGAATATCAATGATCTAAAAAAAATTCTGATTGCCTTCGCTGATAGCGAATCAGATTTAGATATGGCTGGTAGTGAGTTGGTAGTTCAGATTAGAGACCAGATCATAGAAGTGTCTGTCGAACAAGAGAAGGGCAATCTGCTTATTACTGAAAACGGAAAAAAAAATAGTGCGTATTCCTGGTTGGTAAACCGTGTAGCTAGAATTCCACAACTCGCGGATAGATTACTAGATAATGTTCCTTTCGAGCCACATTTCATATCACCTTCTGGAATGTTACTAGATCAAATTGATGCCAATCCAGAGGACAGGGAAAAGAAAGTTGAGGATGTTTCTAACCAAATACCAGATCTTTTATCTTCCCGGGCAGTAGGAACGTCGACAGTTCTCTATTTAACCTCCGATGCGGGCGAGGGGAAGACCACACTCATCAATTGGATAGCGCGAAATCAGGCACAACTCTACAAGGACCAGAAGACGGACTGGTTACTGATCCCAATCAGCCTTGGCGGACGTTCCTTCTTGACATTCGACGATATTGTAATTGCAGAACTCGTAAACAGGTTACGCTTCCAGTTTTTTTATTATGACGCATTCTTGGAACTAGTTAAACTGGGGGTACTGGTTCCCGCTTTCGATGGCTTTGAAGAGATGTTCGTTGAGGGATCATCTGGAGAGGCATTATCAGCATTGGGGAACCTGATGAACACTCTCGATTCATCCGGAACAGCTCTAATTGCCGCAAGAAAGGCATACTTTGAGTATAGGAACTTCGCTACCCAAGCTAGACTGTTTGATGCTATTCGAGATAGATCAGTTTCTTTTGCTAATATTAAGCTCAATAGGTGGGATCGAAAACGTTTTCTTAATTATGCGAAGAGGAGAAACCTTTCAGATAGAGAAACGATATACAATAAAGTTCGTACACGGTTAGGACCAAATCATCCTTTGCTGACCCGAGCGGTCTTGGTAAGACGGCTAGTGGAGGAGGCACAAGGTGGAAATGTTGATACTCTAATTGACCATCTCGGGACTAATCCTGAAGACTACTTCTTTCAGTTTGTTAATACGCTTGTCGAGCGAGAAGCTCGCGAAAAGTGGATAGATCGTTCTGGTACACCCCATCAATCTCTGCTGACAACTGAAGAACACCATGCGCTACTGGCACTAGTGGCAAAGGAGATGTGGATATTCTCAAGCGAAGTAATTAAAGGAGACTATCTAGATCTGATTGGAGAGTTATTCGCTAGTGAGATCGGCAAACCAACAGTGATTGTACGTCAAATTATCAATCGTATCAGGCAACATTCATTAATTGTTTCTACATCAGAGAATGAGGAGTCGTATACGTTTGACCACGAAGATTTTCGTAAATTTTATCTCGGGGAGGCATTAGGTACTACGTTGCTAGCAAATAATGATAGGGACATAGTTGAGTTTCTAGAAAAGGGTCCTTTGCCACAGCAAACATGTGATGCGGCACTAATTATGGTAAAGAGGAATGCCGGCGATCTTGGTAGAGTCCTTCGGATTCTCCAGTCGTTGGTCAATTCAAGTGCTCCCTCATCTTACGTTGTGGAGAATGCGGCATCCATGGTTATAAGATTGCTTGAGTTGCTTCCCGTTGATCAGGAAGTTGTCATTAAAGAATTTACGTTTGCTAGTGATGCCCTTAAGGGCCGGAGATTTTATAAAGTCATATTTGAAGGATGTTACTTTCAAGAGACATCTCTCGAGGACACGCATATCAGTAGATGTCAATTTGGACGGTGTACGATACATCGGTTAGAAATCTCGAGGGGCTTTCAGGCGGAAGATACGTTGATTGAAGATACTGAGGTTTCAGGTATAACCATAACTCAGTCTGACGAATTGCGTAGTATATATGATCCCGAAAGGATTCGCGAAGAGCTTATTTCGGCAGGATTTGAAGTAGAGAGTATTGAGAACCGCTTGACGGAACGACAACCGGTACCTAAAGCAGATGGAAATACCCTTCTTGCAGAGCGTGCACTCAGGGTGTTTATGAGAGCAACGCAGATCAATGAGGGCGTATTCCGACAGAAGTTTGGTAGAGATGCTAACCGATTCATGGAAATAATTTTGCCAAAGATGATCGGCAAAGAAATTCTTCAGGAGGTTCCATACAAGGGAAGCGGAGCGCAGCGACGCTTTGGAATATGTGTTCCTATGAGTAATATTGAAGCGGCGGTACCGACGACCTTGGGGTCATTAGATGAGTTTTTGTCATCGGTAAAGCATGGAGCGGTAAAGCATGGAGCATAATAACATCATAACAATGGTCTTTTACAATCAATACGGTGGACAATTTGTGTAAGCCGTTAATGAAAAATTTAGGCAAAAAGAGACTATCGAAAGGGAGATTGTCAAATGTTGTGGATGCGGCCGGAGGACATCACGGTATAGAATCATTGTGGCCAGGGTCTTGACGATTGTTTAACCGGCAGCATCGTGACGTTGGCAGGTCTGCATTATATACAATAGTGCCGAAACCACTTTGTCAGAAGGGATTATACGGTAGTGTGGGACGGCAAGGATAATCTGTATTGTCAGGTTGCAAGTGGGGTATATGTTTATCGTCTTATTGTAGGAGATTTTTTTTCGCGTAGTATGATTCTGTTGAAATAGTTTCTGTCTATTAAAATGGGGTAAATCCACTACGCAAGCGGGGTAACTCTATGGAGTAGTTTTAATGTTTTCATTTTCAAGTACATCATCTTTTTTTTGTGCATGTTTTTTCTTTTTTAATTCTGTAACGTATGTACAGGCGCAAGACAGTAATACGCCTAATCTTACGATTCAAGAGTTAGTTACTGGATTATCGACACCGTGGGATATGGCTTTTACGCCTGACGGGACAATGCTATTTACAGAGCGACAAGGCAGGCTAAGTGCTCGATTGACAAATGGCACAGTAAAGATTGTTAACGCTGATTTTAGTGATTTATTTAACGAAAGAATTACTGGTTTTATGTCCATTGCTGTTGATCCCAATTTCGAGACGAATAGGCGTTTTTATACTTATCAGGGTCATGATACAGAGGACATTGAACCAAAAATTCAGGTCATTGCGTGGACAATAAATAATGATTATACGCAGGCTACTCGTGTGGTTGACCCTCTTGTAGATAATATAGGCGTTGCAAATCAAGGCTCTCATGGTGGTGGTCGCATACGCTTCGGGCCAAATGGAAATTTGTGGATTGCGACTGGTGACGCATTTAGAGCAAATGCCCCACAAGACACGTCATCACGTAACGGAAAAGTTTTGCGTGTTAATCCACAAACAGGCGAAGGTGATACGGGAAATCCTTATTCTGATTATCCTCTTGTTTATACATTTGGGCATCGCAATCCGCAAGGTTTGGCTTTGAGACCTGGCACAAATGAAATGTGGTTAGCAGATCATGGTCCAAATCATCAAGATGAAATCAATTTATTGCGAAGCGGTGGTAATTATGGATGGGACCCTGTTGCTTCCGATGGTTCCACTTATATAGAAAAAAATGTGTCTATGACGGATAAGACTAAATTCCCCGGTGCTATTGATGCTAAGTGGTCGTCGGGAAATAGTACCATAGCTCCGAGTGGTTGTGTTTTTCTTAAAGGTAGTGCATGGAAAGATTGGGAAGGTCGCTTGGCGGTAGCAACATTAAAAGCACAATCATTACGTCTTTACAAAATCCCCGAAATAGGCTCGTTAAGTGAGTTTATTATTCCTCAATTGCAAGATACATACGGTCGGCTTCGTACACCTGTGATTGGTCATGATAGTTGCTTGTATATTGCAACGGGTCATATTTCGCCTCGTAACGAGGATGATCCAACATTTGGAACTGGAACAGATAAGATTTTAAGGGTTATTCCAAGTGTCAAACCCTCTTTTGCATCTAATAGTATTAGTGTGAGTGTCGCTGAAAACAATAATATTTCAGCAGTTGTGGCTACGGTTACGGCTACTGATGACGATGGCGAGATACTTACCTATGAACTAAGTGGACAAGATGAAACGTCTTTTCACGTATCGGACCCTTCAGTTGGAGAGGTGCGAGCGCGTGTAGAGTTAGATTATGAAAGCAGGACTTCATACCATATTGTTGTTACTGCTACTGATCCTTTTCGTTTGAGTGATGAAATTACAGTAACTATTAACGTTACAGATGTCACTGCAACGTATGGCGATTTTGATGGGAATGGGGTCGTAGATATTTCCGATTTTTTGCTCTTTGTGGATGTGTTCGGATTGAGTATAGAGCAAGAGGGATTTGAGGCGAGGTTTGATTTGGACGGGAATGGCGTGATAGGGATTCCTGATTTTTTGCTCTTTGTGGATAACTTTGGTAAGATTGATGTTGTCGAATAGACACAGTTGAACTTGACCCGTCTTGGTGGATCATATCATAAATCACTCATCACCTATGAAAAACTAATGGCACAGGATGACTGGGGTGAACTTATGCACTATCCATTAAATCGGGTGAGGTGCGCCCCAATAGTTGAACCGGTATAAAGGCTAATTGACATTGGGCATCAGCGTTATATTTTCTCACACCGAGATATTGTAGAAGTTTCAACCCCATGCCTCACCCAGTAGAAAGAGATGATTGAGTTTAACCCATTGGTGATTTATCTGGTCTGGCTTTGGAGGTTATCGCCGTGATGATTTTTATTTTGCGACAAATTCGCAGTGAGACAACGCTTTTTTACCAGGGAGGTTGCTATGTTGAGAAACATTCGCAGTATCGTTGTCATAGCTCTCGCCGCAGGGCTGATGTGGAACTGCGGCGGAGAGCGTGTGATGCAATCGGAAGTCGGAACAGAGGAACAGATTGGACGTCCCTTGAGCAAATTGGCAGTAGCCCATCACAAAGCACAGGCTGTGGTCATGGTCACATTGCATAGTGATGGCACACCAATAAGCGGTGCAAGCGGTGCAACCGTCGCATTTTCGCGCTCTATTGCAGGACAGGCTCCCGACTATCAATGGTCGGGCACAACCGATGAAAAAGGTCAAACGCTGGTGGAAATCGCATCGGGAAATGGTTATTATCAAGCGCGTGCCTTGCAAGATGATAGCGAGATCGGTTCCTGGTCGAGCATACCAATTAACGCAGGCTATAAGATCATACTCTATTTGCCCATTGGTGGAAAGGCACAGGTGAAGGGTTCATACTCTCTGGAGCCAGCAAAGCAGATCACGGCTCGTGACGTAGTGGACAAAAAAACCCTGAAAGCATTTGTCGAAACCGCAAAAAAATACGCGCAAAGCTTCCCCTTTTCCGAAGACATCGAAGAAGAATTCAGACAAGAAGGAGGAAAGTGGAAACACGGATCCATCTACCTCGCAGTTTTAAACAGCGATGGCGTCATATTATTTCACGCAGCCAATTCAGCTCTCGAGGGACAAAACCTGATTAACTTTGAAGACCCCAATGGTGTCAAAGCTGTCCAGGAACTCATCGCTGCAGCCGCTGCAGGTGGTGGTTTTGTCGAGTATTATTTTGATAATCCGGCGGTAGATGAGAATGGGGATGGTGAATTGGTAGGCGATCCCGTTGGCTCGCCCAAGATAAGTTATGCCACCCCAATCACAGACCCACAAACCGGCATGGAATTAACCCTGCTCTCTGGCTTTTATCCGCAGGCACCAACAGACGGATAACCCAGTTGATATAAACAAAGTACACGACAAAAAATAAAAGACCTGTGAAAATTGAGTCACCACAACCTGTCCAGATCAAAATAGAAAAAGCTGAATGAGATAACCTGTTGATTTCAGTCGCTGGCTATGTCTCCGGCGCGTCAAGATGTTGTGTTGCCACGGCCAACTGCATCCACAAAATGTTGTGGTTGTGGTGATCAACCAGGCGGCGCGGTCGGGCACTTGACAGGGCGGCGTGTGTGCAGACGGAGTTGATGTTCAAACGCCTTTGAATGAGTTAGAAATATACCACGACCCCATATAAAACATAGTGTGCCAACACCGCGAGTTGCTTAAATTGCGTGGCGTCACCAGCTCCCCAAGCGGTTTGTGGGGCGTTTTATGATGGTTTTTCTTGGCAGACAAGGGTTTGGCGTGAAGTCTGCCCACTGGTGGAAATTGAGAAAATAAAAGTCCGTCGATGTTTAACAGACGCCTACTATGCGCCGATAGCTTATGAAAAGCTGCATCAATCACAGGCTTGAAACCCAAGCCCTAAATACTCCACCAAAGCGGGGTAACTCCAGGACGCCGATAAACTGCTATCGTAATTATACCCCTCTGCTCACCTCGAGTACAAACAAAAGCCCGTCGATCACCACCGATTGACGGGCTTTCTTTTACAATGAAGTAGATAGGTCAAGTTCAGCGAGAAGATATTGTTGGTTGCCCCTCAGGGATTCGAACCCCGATACCTGGAACCAAAATCCAGTGTCTTGCCATTAGACGAAGGGGCAATACTGTGTCGAAGGGCTAAATATAAATTTTTAGCCGATTACAGGCAACTTTCTTTTTGGAAATTAGCAGTCAGCAGTCAGCTAAAACCTCCTGGATCGCGGCTCAACATCATGCCGCGATGACGCACGGGAGCCTGCCCCGTAGTGACTCTATACGGGGGCACAGGAGCCTGTCCCGTAAGTGCCTTTATACGGGAACCGTCCCCTACTTATTTCTCACTTCTTCCCTCTCATCCTCGCCCATGTGTCGCGAAGGGTGATTGTTCGGTTCAATACGAGCTTTTCATCTGATGAATCCGTATCGACACAGAAATAGCCCAGCCGTTCGAATTGGACTACGTGGCCAACTTCTGCCCCTTCCAGGCTCGGCTCGACATAACAGGTGGGACGCACTTCCAGTGAGTCGGGATTTAAGTTGTCTGTGAAATCCTCTCCATCTTTGGTTCGGGTTGGGATTTCCGTCATGAACAGCCGATCAAATAATCGGACCTCGGCTTTCAATGCGTGTTTCGCCGATACCCAGTGCAGGGTTGATCGCACCCTGCGTTTATCGGGTGTTGTGCCGCCGCGACTTTCTGGATCCCAGGTACAGCGCAATTCGATAATGTTGCCGTCGTCATCTTTTACTGCTTCTTGGCATGTGATATAACACGCCGCGCGCAACCGCACCTCGCGTCCAGGTGCAAGACGGTAAAATTTGCGGGGGGGATCTTCCATAAAATCTTCCCGCTCGATGTACAGTTCCCGCGAAAAGGGCACGGGGCGCGTGCCGGCATCGGGGTCTTCGGGATTGATCATCGCTTCAAACATCTCTTCTTCGCCTTCGGGATAGTTTTCAATGACCACTTTCAAGGGGTCGATCACGCCCATTACTCTGGGCGCGACTTTGTTCAGGTGCTCGCGAATATAGAATTCAAACAAATCTATTTCCGCCGTTGTATCCCGCCGGTTCATTCCCACGCGCCAGATAAAATTCTTAATGGCTTGTGGCGGTATCCCGCGCCGTCGCATACCCGAAAGTGTGGGCATGCGCGGATCGTTCCATCCGTTTACGAGATCGCGCTCGACCAGTTGGGTCAGCATGCGCTTGCTGGTCAATGTATAGGTGATATTCAATCGCGCAAATTCAATTTGCCGCGAGGGAAAAATCTCTAATTGCTGGATATACCAATCGTAAAGGGGACGGTGTTCTGCAAATTCAATGCTACACAGCGAATGCGTGACTTGCTCAATGGCGTCGGATTGTCCGTGTGCCCAATCGTACATTGGATAAATACACCATTTGTCACCCGTGCGATGGTGTGATGTGTGTTTGATGCGATACATCACGGGATCGCGCATATTCATATTTGGCGATGCCATATCGGCTTTTGCACGCAATGTACAGGCGCCATCGGGAAATTCTCCGTTTTTCATTCGCGCAAATAGGTCGAGATTTTCCGACACGGTGCGATTTCGATAGGGGCTGTTTTTTCCCGGCTCTGTCACTGTTCCGCGGTAATCGCGTATCTCCTGTGGACTCAGGTCGCAGACATAGGCTTTTCCCTGCTGAATGAGTTCCACTGCATAATCGTAGAGTTGATCAAAATAGTCGGAGGCAAAGTACAATCCGTCGCCCCAATCAAAGCCCATCCACTTCAAATCTTCCTGGATAGACTCGACGTATTCGGTGTCTTCCCGGTCTGGGTTGGTGTCGTCAAACCGGAGATTGCACTGTCCGTCAAATTCCTCAGCGAGACCAAAGCCCAGGCAAAAAGCCTTGGCATGACCAATGTGCAGATAGCCATTTGGCTCTGGGGGAAAGCGCGTTACGATTTTTTTGTGCTTGCCATTTTTTACGTCTTCGCGAACAATTTCTCGAATAAAATCTGTTGGTGTGTCTTCGGTTATTGCCATTTTAAACCTTTTTGGGTTGTTAGTTGTTAGTCTTCAGCTTTTTTACTTCACGCCACACACGTTCTATCACCTGATCCAGAGGCACATCTGAGCGATCTTTTTCATGTCGCAGTTTCATCTCCACCTGTCCGTTGGCCAGGCCGCGCGATCCCACGGTCAATCGTATTGGGATACCGATTAAATCTGCATCGTTGAACTTTACGCCTGCACGTTCATCGCGGTCGTCGAGCAATACATCCAGTCCCGCGGCTTTTAGTTGTCCGGACAATTTTTCGGCGGCTTCCAGTTCTCCTGCGGGTTTTCGACCCGTCAGGACTACGATATGCACTTCAAAGGGCGCGACCGATATCGGCCAGATAATGCCGTGGTCATCGTGATGGGCTTCGATAATACACGCCAATAATCGGCCCACACCAATGCCGTAACATCCCATGACGAGGGACTGCATTTTGCCATTTTCGTCCAGGACCTTCGCGCCCATGCTATCGCTGTATTTTGTGCCGAGCTTGAAGATATTGCCCACTTCAATGCCGCGCGTGCTGTTGAGCGCGGTTTCGCATTCTGGACAGGGCATGCCTTTTTCTACGGCGATGAGGTCGGTGACGATGTCGGGATCAAAATCGCGTCCCACATTGACATTCAAGCAGTGATACCCTTCCTCATTCGCGCCCGATACAAAATTTGTCCCTTTTGAGATAACTTCATCGACGACTACCAGAGCATTTTTTACGGCCATTGGCGACGCATATCCGGGCACTGCGCCAACTGCTGTGATTTCCTCGTCTGTTGCCGGACGCAATGCCTGTGCCTTCAACACATTGGCCAGTTTGGTTTCGTTTAACTCGTGATCGCCGCGCAATACGGCAAAAATAAATTTCTCTTCGCCATTTATTGTGCCGATAAAAAACACGGCTTTGGCTGTTTTGCTCTGCGGCACATTTAGAAATGACGCCACTTCTTCGATGGTTTTGCAATTGGGAGTCGCCACTTTTTGCAGGGGTTTTTCATTTTCCGCTTCAATGGCTTCCCGCTTATATATCGCTACCTGTCGATTGGCGTGATAACCGCATGTATCACATAAGAGCAAAGTGTCTTCACCACCCGGGTTTAAGTACATAAATTCATGCGCTTCAGTTCCGCCCATCATTCCCGGGTCGCTTTCTACTACGATGACGTGGTCGCCCAATCCCGCGCGCTCAAATATCCGTCGATATGCCTCGTACATGCGCGGATAATATGCATCTAAACTCGCCTGGTCGATGTGAAAGCTATACCCGTCTTTCATCGTAAATTCGCGTACGCGAATCAATCCGCCGCGGCTGCGCGGTTCGTCGCGGAATTTGGTCTGAAGCTGAAACGCGCTCAATGGCAATTGTCGGTAACTCTGTACCATGTGACGCGCCAAATCGGTTACGGCTTCTTCGTGTGTCATTGCCAAGCACATGTCGCGGTCTGCGCGGTCTTTCATGCGCATCATTTCCTGGCCCACATCATTCCACCGCCCACTCTCGCGCCAGATCTCCGCGGGTTGTACCACGGGCATCGAAATTTCAAAGCAATCTATCCGTTCCATTTCTTCGCGCAAAATTTGTTCGATGTTCCGCTTCACGCGCAATCCCAGCGGCAAAAAACTAAAAATTCCCGATGCCAGAGGACGAATTAAACCCGCGCGCAAGGCCAACTGGTGACTGATGGCTTCTGCATCTGCGGGCACCTCGCGCAGGGTTTGTGTCAATAATTGAGAATAACGCATTTCTACCCCTTAAGAAAATCCTTGGAAAATATAAACAAATACGGGGATCAGAGCCAAATATTGTATTCAGTTTGATATTGTGGACGATTTGGCATCACATAAAGTTTCACAATGGGCGATCCGGCAATTGAGCAACTGGCGTCATGCACGCCCAAGTGCGATTAACAGATCTGGACGATTCGAGCCGACGGCGTCAACTCCCAGATCGATAACACGCTGTATCTCCTCAACCGTGTCGGGGTTCCATGCGCGGATCATGAGGCCGTGTGCATGCGCTTTCTGAATGAGCTGGGCGTCAATATTCTGATATTGGATGTGTATCGCTTCCGCTCCCATATCGATAGCCTGTTCACACGCATCATCTGGTGGATTCGACCACAACGCACCCAGCGCCAGGCTCGGATTAAGCTGGCGCGCTTCGCGTAGCCGCTCATGGACAAACGAGGTCAGAAGTACCTCGTTTTCTATATTATTTTGCTCAACCGTCCGGACGACCGGCTCGGCGGTGTCGGGCCCTTTCAGTTCAATCTGAAGAACCACCTTCCCGCGCACCAGATCTATCACTTCCTGTAGTGTCGGAATGCGCTCTCCTTTGCCGGCGTCCAACCGCTTAACTTCCTCTAACGTAAAGTCGGCGACTGCACCCTGTCCATTGGTCGTTCGGTCTACGGTGGCATCGTGAATGACGACGAGGTGCTGATCGCGCGTGAGATGCACGTCAATCTCGACCTGATCGACGCCGAGATCTATCGCTTTTTGAATGGATAGTCGCGTATTTTCAGGTTCTAATTCTGCTGCTCCCCGGTGCCCTGTAAGAATCATTTGAGTCCTCCTAAATCCATAAATTTATCCAATCTCGACCACTAACCCATCTTCGCCCACCATGACTTCGCCGCTATATTTTTGGCGAATCTGGTCGCCCATGCGATGTACAGCTTCTAAATCTCCCGTGATATCTTCGATTACCAGATGTTTGATCATTACGCGTTTTACATTGGCCGCGGTTGCGATTTCTGCGATTTCTGGCGGTGTAATATGCCACGATCCCCAGGGTTGGGTCGCCAAAAATTCAGCCGTGCCCGAACATTCTATGGACAACAGATCGGCATTTTGACAAAATACTGGAAATTCCGCATCGGGATTTCCGTCGCCTGTAATTACGACGCGGTGATCTTTTGTATCGACGCGGTAGGCGAGTGTGGGGATACCGCCGTGATCCGTGAATGTTGCGGATAATCGAAAGTCGTCCGTGGATAGAAATTCGCCTTTTCCTCCGATCTCGATAACTTCTGGATCGAGTACACTGTCGTCTTTTCCATGCCCAATTCGGCTTTGAATATCCTGCTCAAAGGGCGGGCGAATCACATGCGATACAAAGTGTTTTGTTCCGACGGGTCCATAAATTTGCAAGGGCTTTTTGCGTACCTTTACCCAGCCCACAAATACGAGATAGGGGACATCGACGATGTGATCGAAGTGCAAGTGGGTCAAGAATAGCCGATCTACGTTTTCGCAATTTACACCTGCGCGCGCCAGATTTGTACACGCGGACCGACCGCAGTCAAACATCCAGTTTTCATTGCCGATTTGCAATAATTGCGAGGGTCCACCGCGATTCGGGTTGTCTCGCACTGCACCGCTACCGAGCATGATATATCGCATGATTAAATCCTTTAGAACGGTCCATTGACGGGAAATTCGGGTTTTTGTCCGTTGAGAACGCGCACGATATCCGCTGCGACCATTGCCATTTTTTGTATTGATTCGGCCGAGTGGCCCGAATAATGGGGCGATAAGAGCACATTGTCGAGTTCGCATAGGGGATTGTCTGGCGTTGCGGGTTCTTGTTCAAAAACGTCGATGATTGCGCCGCCAATCTGTTTGTTTTTGAGTGCGGTTACAAGTGCTTGTTCGTCGATGACTGGTCCGCGGCTGCAATTGGCGATGATGGCGTGGGGTTGCATGCGGGCGAGTGTGTCGGCATTGATGAGGTGATGCGTGCTGTCGAGGAGGGGGACGTTGAGGCTGATATAGTCTGAGGTAGATAGAAGGTCGTCCAATTCCACGCGGCGCACATTCAGGCGGTTTTCTTCTTCTGCTGACGCGGGAAATTCATCGGCGTAGATGACGTTCATTCTGAAGCCGAGGGAGCAAATTTCTGCAAGGCGACGGCCAATGCGACCAAAACCGATAATGCCCAGGGTTTTGCCGAGTATTTCGGGGGCGTGTACGCGGTCTCGGAATGCCCAGTCGCCAGAGCGGGTCGCGGTATCGGCCTGACCAATTTTTCGCGGCAGGGCTATGAAGGACATGGCGATATATTCGGCGACAGCTTCAACAGGTGCGCCGGGTGTGTTGACGACGTGGATACCGCGCTCGGTGGCGGCGTCAACGTCGATATTATCGACGCCAATGCCGTGGCGACCTATGACTTTGAGGCGCGGTGCGCGATCCATTACAGGACCGTCGATGATGCCCCGGGCGCGTGCGAGAATGCCGTCGGCGTCTTGGACTGAGGCGATGATTTGATCGGGTTCAAATCCTTTTGCCCAGAGGACATCGCAGTCGTTTTTGAGAAGGTGATCTTGTCCACAGAGATGTACGGGTTCAAAGAGCAGGATATTGAATTTTGCCACAGTGCGTCCTTTCTATCAGTTGTTTTTGTAAAAAATATAGTGTATATCCGGAGTGCGATTTTGTCAAGACGCGAGGATTTATTTTTTTATATTCTGTCTTGCTTCATTTTTGGGTTTTGTATATATTTTCCTCTCTATGAGGCGACCCCGTCGTTCAGTGGTTAGGACACCGGGTTTTCATCCCGGCAACGGGGGTTCGATTCCCCTCGGGGTCGCCATTAAATTAAGTGTATTATTCAAGGGTCGTGACTTCACGACCCTTATTTTATTTGGTGGATGAATGGGAGATACGGGCTATATTGGGCAGTGATCTGTTTTGAATCTACAGATCAACGATAGCAGTTCATCTATACAACGTAGGGGCGGTGCCCCCGTATAAAAGCATTACGGGGCAGGCCCCTGTGCCCGCCCGTTGGGTAGCGGGGCGAGAATATAGAAAGGAGTTCTTTTGACAATTGCACCTCTTCTTTCACCCGAGGCTTTTGAAGGTATTGAAGGCATGACCCACCTGTGTACGGGGGGCGAATCCCCATGGCTCAAAAGTCAGGCCGGGGTATATGCCGAATTTGCTAAATTCAAGGGTGGGTCGCACAAGGGCCGCGATAAAATTTACGACCGCGGAGAACGCTGTCGCAAGCGCATGGGGCAACTCTGGGATGTGCCGGCCAATCGCATCGCGTTTATGCCTTCTGCTGCCGAGGGCATGGGCTGGTTTTCGCGGGGGTTGGACTGGCAGCGCGGCGATAATATTGTGACCAATAATCTCGAGTTTCCCTCTGTGGCGTATGCGTGGAAGCACCTGCGATCCAGAGGCGTTGAAGTCCGACTGGTGCCGCATAGGCAGTGGCGGGTGCGCGAAGAGGATCTCCTCGCCGCTGTTGATTCTCGCACGCGCGTTCTCGCAGTTAGCCATGTGGGATTTTACACAGGACAGTGTTTGAATTTGGCGCAACTCTCTGAAGGTGCGCAAAAAAAAGGTGCGTTATTCGCCGTTGATGCCACGCATTCTTCGGGTGTTTTGCGCGTGCCAGCGCATTTGACTGATCTCACGGTAAGCAGCAGTTACAAATGGCTTTTGGCAACGCATGGTACGGCTCCTTGTTATCTGAGCGAACGCGCGGAAGAGCAGGTCGCATCGACGTGTTTTGGCTGGCACAATCTCAAAGTGTGGCCCGAGCAAACCGCCGAGCGCGATCTCGAGGTCGCCGAGCAACCCATGCCGGAAAAGCTCGAGCCCGGGAATCCAGCTATGCAGGTGATTATGCACCTGGATCACGCGCTGGGTGTGATTTTAGATATTGGTCCCGAGAGGATTGAAAATCACGCACGCGATTTGTCCGAACAGGTGTCCCGGGGTCTTGCGAAGTTGGGCTATGAGGTCATTTCGCCAAATAATCGGGAAGCGCGGTCGGGCAATACCTGCTTTGCGTGTGAGGATGGTCGCCAGATGGTCTATCGCCTTGAAGAACGCAATGTTTTTTGCTGGGGCGAGTTTGGGCGGGTGCGCGTTTCTACGCATTTGTACAATGGTAGCGATGATGTGGCGCGATTGCTCGATGCGCTGAATGAAGCAATCCGCAGATGACGCAGATGGTCGCAGATAAAAATGTAGGGGCGGGTTTCGAACCCGCCCGTTTTTAAGAAAGGATGTTAGCCATGATGAAATTGGGATGTATGTCTCTGAGTTACAAAGATCAGTTCCGCGATGGCAAGATTGATTTGGCGGGTTTTATCGACAAAGCTTATGATTTGCGTCTGGATGGGATTGATATTCATACGCGAGCATTGGAATCTGAAGAGCCAGCTTATTTGCGGGATATTCGCATGCGCTGTCTCAGGCGCGGTCTGGCGATTTCGTATATTGGCGTGAGCAATGATTTTGGCAGGCCCCAAGAAGAGGTGTCCGGGGTGGTGGTCGATGTCAAGCACTGGGTCGATGTTGCAGAATTTATGGGTGTTCCACTCGTGCGGATTTTTGCGGCGTGGAATCGCAATGATGAGCCTGAAGAACAGGTGTGGGCGCGCATGATTCCCTGTATGCAGGAGGTCGCGGAGTATGGACAACAAAAGGGCATTGTTCTGGGCTTACACAATCACAATCACGGGTGTGTTACGCGCACGGGTAAAGACGTGCGTCGGATTCTCGAGATGGTCGATAATCCCTATTTGTCCCATATTCTCGATACGGGACAATACGTCGGATCGCCGGGTTCGAGTGGTCAGCGCGGCACTGAAGACCCTGCATTGAATTTCTATGGGAGTATTGCAGAAACAGCCCCCCTTGCCGTGCATGTTCGCGCAAAGGTCTATCGCATCAGTACAGGAGAAGAGGTCTGGCTGAATTATCCGCGCATTTTTGAGATTTTAAATGGCGTGAATTACAATGGGTGGATATCGATCGTGTATGAAGGACAGGATGAAGAGGCTGAAGAGACAGCGGTTCCCAAAGCTGTGAATTATCTGCGGCAATTTGTGCCGGGTGGGTGAGGGGATGGCAGTGAGGTGCAGTCGGACTTTGAGGCCAAAGTGGAAGCGGCAATGCGTTGATGGTCTGGCGTGCCGAAATTTGCAAAAGGGGAGAGGTCATGCCCTGGGATAGCGATAGATTGTTACAGCAACTCGAACTTGGAGAGGACAGCCGCGTCGAGTTCAAGGAAGTCGTGTTCACCGGCAATCGCATCCACGCGCCTCGTCGGGAGACGGTCGCCGATGAATTGGCTGCTTTTGGCAATACCATCGGCGGCACATTGATCTTCAGTGTGTCAGACGCTGGTGAGGTGCGGTCGATGAACCGAAAACAAATGGATGCTTTGGAAGCCTTTGTCGGTGAAATTTGTTCGGACAGCATCCGTCCCCCGTTGGCGTTCGTCACCCAACGGCTGGCCTTGCCAGACGGTTCGTTCGCGTTGGTCGTCGAAGTCGAACAGAGTGCGTTGGTGCACAAGAGCCCCGGGGGATATCTTTCCCGACAGGGTAGTGCCAGGCGGGAGTTATCGTCGGAAGCATTGCACCGCCTGTTTCAACAGCGGGGGCGTTCTGGCCTTCTTGGCCCTGACGAAGCGATTGTCGCTGGGACAGGGGCCAATACGCTCGATGCGACGCTTGTGGACCGTTTCTTAAGTTCGCGTGCCACTGATTCCACCGCGGCCCAACTCGCAAAGCTGGGGCTGGTGCGGGAGGATGACAACGGTGTGACCCGCGCAACGGTTGCCGGGGTGTTGCTTTGCACGGCGCGTCCGGATGAGCACAGAAGCGGTGCGATGATCGAAGCCGTTCGCTATCGCGGCACGGTACTCGGTCGTGCGAGCCAGCACGACGCGGCGTCAATCACTGGTCCATTGGATCGGCAGATCCGCGACGCCGTCAATTTCGCCAGGCTCAACACGCGGGTGGCGGCGCGCAAGGACCCCGGACGGGTGGAGGTCCCGCAATTCAGTCCGCGGGCGGTGTTCGAGGCCGTTGTCAACGCCGTGGTCCACCGCGACTATTCGATGGAGAATGCGAAGATACGGCTCTTTATCTTTGATGATCGCCTTGAGTTGTACTCGCCGGGTGCCCTGCCCAACACGCTGCCCATTGACGCTATGCGCAATCGACAAGCCACCCGCAACGAAACGCTTGCGTCCATCTTGCGTATGCTCGCGGTAGGGGATATCGCCGGTGCTGGCGACCGGCAGTACTTTCTGGAGCAACGCGGTGAAGGTGTGCCGATCATCTATGAGCAGACGCTGGATCTGACAGGACGCGATCCGGACTACGAACTGCTCGACGGCGCGGAACTGCGGCTGACAATACCCTTTGCCCGTCCGCCGGTAACTGGTATCGAAGGTGAAGTGTCGGTATCTGCCTCTGGTCAGCCACTCGCGGGTGCAAAGGTCGTTGCGCTGTATCCCAACAAGACATGGATGGAGGGGGAGACCGATACGTTTGGGCGGGTCGGTTTCGGGTTTTACTCGGAACTTCCCATCACCGTTTTCTGCGCGGCACCGGGGTACGCAGCCCATGTGGAGCGGGATTGGCACCCGCCAGAATCACTCCATGTGCAGCTTGAGACACTGCCGATGGGAGGATCAGAGATTTTCACGGAAGGAATAGGTCATTTGCCCGATTTGACCGGGCGACTAAATCCGATCCTCGACGATCTAGACCGCATGTATCTTTACGCGATTAACGTCGCTATTGATGAAGGCAAGCAGCAACCCGTTTATTTCAAACTGAATCAGCCCTTGCGGCTTACCGATGCCAACGGTTTTGAATGGGTCGTGCGGTTTGTTGAGATGATCGGAAGGTCGGCACTGCTGGAATACGAGTCCCCGGGCCAAAGACGGAGGACCAATGAACAGAGATGAGGTTCTGTATGTCATGAGTATTTTTTACGAGGTACATCGTTTTGAATAATGCATTTTTCGAAAAGCCTGTTCTCAACGCGCCTTATGAGCGTCCGGAGCGACATTGGGAACTGGATGGGGCAGGACAGCCAACCCAAAAAATCATCGAAAGCCGAAGACAGGTCTCATTCATTACGGCGGTCCCGACGTCGAAGAAGCAAAGGGGATCATCTGCGAATCAAGCCTCTCTTGTGTTCGACAAGGCCGCGAGGGATCTTGAGACCGATAATCAGCAATACGAATTGATGCAGACTATCAATGGTGTTCGCCGACAGATTGACCGGTGGCGCGAGATACCGAACCCGAACCAATGGCATGTGACCCCGGAGACTGCCCGCTTGCTTCGGCACTGGCGGCACCACCAATTCAGTAGTATTCGCCCCTTTTTCTGCCAGGTGGAAGCAGTAGAAACCGCAATATGGCTCACTGAGGTTGCGCCGAACATAGGGCAAGTGGGTAGAGGATTTCTCGACCATCTGGAAAACGCGAATAATGACGCCAATCCAGAGTTGTCGCGGTTGGCGCTCAAGTTGGCGACAGGCGCGGGAAAGACCACCGTTATGGCGATGTTGATCGCGTGGCAGACCATCAACGCGGTTCGCCGACCCCAGAGCAGCAGGTTCACGCGGGGTTTCCTGGTGGTTACGCCCGGTATTACCATTAAAGACCGCTTGCGCGTGTTGCAGTCGAATGACCCGGATAGCTATTATCAGAGCCGCGAGTTGGTGCCGAGTGACATGCTGCCCGATCTGGAAAAGGCAAAGATTATTATCACCAACTACCACGCCTTCAAGTTGCGCGAACGCATGGAATTATCCAGAGGTGGGCGTTCCTTGCTTCAGGGACGAGGCGATGCGCTTACGACCTTGGAGACCGATGGACAAATGTTGCAACGAGTGATGCCCGAACTCATGGGCATGAAGAATGTCATGGTTCTCAACGATGAGGCGCACCACTGCTATCGGGAGAAGCCGGGTGAGTAGGAAGAAGGCAGGCTTACGGGCGATGATAGACAAGAAGCTAAAAAGAATACAGAAGCCGCACGGCTGTGGATTTCCGGGCTTGAAACGGTGGGTAAAAAGCTTGGTATTAACCGGGTAATGGATCTTTCCGCAACCCCCTTCTTTTTGCGCGGGTCGGGTTATCGCGAAGGAACATTGTTTCCCTGGACGATGTGCGACTTCTCGCTGATGGACTCCATCGAATGCGGCATTGTCAAACTGCCCCGGGTACCGGTGGCGGACAATATCCCCGGTGGCGATATGCCGAAGTTCCGCAATCTCTGGGAACACATCCGCACCCGCATGCCGAAGAGAGGACGGGGCAAGACTGGACAGCTCGATCCTCTGAACTTGCCGACGGATCTACAAACTGCGATAGAGGCTCTGTACGGGCATTATGAAAAGACCTTCAATCTCATGAAGGAGGCTGGCATTGTCGTGCCTCCATGCTTTATTGTGGTGTGTAACAATATCACGACTTCCAAGCTGGTTTACGACTATATCTCCGGCTTTCACCGTGAAAACGACGATGGTTCAACAACGCTTGTAAATAGTCGTTTTGAGTTGTTTCGCAACTTTGACGAGTACGGCGAGCCGTACCCGCGGCCTCGCACCTTGTTGATCAACAGCGAAGAGCTGGAATCCGGTGATGCGCTGGACAATAACTTCCGCAAGATGGCTGCTGAGGAGATTGAACGTTTTCGCCGGGAAATTATTGAGCGTACTGGTGACCGTCAACAGGCTGAGAAGATCACCGACCAGGAGCTTCTCCGCGAGGTTATGAATACCGTTGGTAAACCCGGTCGGCTGGGAGATTCGATTCGCTGTGTGGTATCGGTATCAATGCTCACCGAAGGCTGGGATGCAAATACGGTCAGCCATGTGCTCGGTGTTCGCGCTTTTGGAACGCAGTTGCTGTGCGAACAGGTCGTTGGTCGCGCGTTGCGGCGGCAATCCTATGATCTCAATGAAGAGGGCCTGTTCGATGTCGAGTACGCGGATGTATTGGGGATACCCTTTGATTTTACAGCGAAACCTGTTACAGTGTCACCTCGTCCGCCGCGAGAAACCGTTCAGGTGAAGGCTATGCGCCCCGAAAGAGATGAACTCGAGATTCATTTTCCGTGGGTAGCAGGGTACCGGGTGGAATTGCCCGAAGAGAGGCTCACGGCTGAGTTCAACGAGGATTCAGTGTGGGAACTCACGCCGGAAATGATAGGACCGACGCATACGACGAATCAGGGAATTATTGGCGAGGGGGTTGATCTCAATCTGGTTCACACAGGCAAACTTCGTCCTTCAACCCTTCTCTTTCATCTCACTCATCGATTGCTCTATACAAAGTGGCGCGATCCGGGCGATGAGCCGAAGTTGCATCTCTTTGGACAACTCAAGCGCATCACCAAGCAATGGCTCGAAAGTTGCCTTATCTGCAAAGGTGGCACGTTTCCCGCGCAACTCATGCGTCAGGCACTGGCTGACATAGCCTGCGAGCGTATCACGGCTGCCATCACGCGAGCAAAAATCGATAGTCGTCCTGTCAAAGCGGTGTTTGATCCGTACAATCCCGTCGGTTCTACCGCGCATGTCAACTTCAACACATCTAAGGCCAGTCGTTGGCAGACCGACGCCCGTCGTTGCCACATCAATTGGGTTGTCCTCGATAGCGATTGGGAAGCAGAGTTTTGCCGCGTGGTCGAAGCCCATCCTCGCGTCAAAGCGTATGTCAAGAACCACAATCTCGGGCTGGAAGTTCCCTACCGCTATGGCTCTGAAACGCGGACATATATTCCGGACTTTATTGTTCTAATTGATGATGGCCGTGGCGAGGACGATCTGTTACATCTTATCGTCGAGATCAAGGGCTATCGCAGAGAGGATGCCAAAGAGAAGAAGACGACTATGGACACCTATTGGGTACCCGGTGTGAATAATCATGGTCGCTATGGTCGCTGGGCATTTGCCGAGTTCACAGATGTCTATGAGATAGAGTCGGAATTTGAGGCCAAAATGGCGGCGGTATTTGACGAGATGATCGAGCAAAACGCCGCGCATTGCGTTTCGACAATCGAAATGGACATGGGTTGACAAATGGAGCCTTATATTCTATTCTATAACACCTTGTCAATATCAGAAGGAGTAAGCCAGATAGAGAAATAAAATGTTTGAAACTATCCTTATCATAGTCTCAATTTTGGTTGCAATAATGGGTGTTGGTGTGGCGACCTGGTCTATTATGGACACGAGAAAACGGTTGAATGATAAATCTGAGGGATAGACCACAGGTGCTGAAAAGCCCAATTTTTGATTCATAACCGCCCCTTGGCAGTACGTCTTGCTCCTCTCGCACAGCGAGGGTAATCATGAGTGAGACCGATCCCCTGGGGCTTTTTTTGGGGATTATGTAGAGTAGTGACCGCAGTACAAATAGCGCGTACAAATAGTCTTGCAAATAAAAAATCGGTTGCGCTTAGAGCATGATGACTGTACTTTTAGCCCCAAGTACCGCTAAAAGCACAGGAACAAAAGTACAGATAATGCGTACAAATGGTACACTTGTATGCATTATCTAACACCAACAAAGAGGAGAACTACTATGGCTGACGCTGGTTTGCCGGATACTCCTGATCCTGAGGACAGAGGAGAGACCGGGGATGTTAATCTTGAAATTTCTCTAGCGGAATCTGACCCTAACATCCCCAAAATATATTTTAATAATGTCGCAGGGGCAGGTTCTGCTGCGGATTTTGCAGTATTGCTTTATCGAAAAGACGCACCCCAAGCTTTAATTTATATGCCACTGCTCACTGCGAAACTCCTTGTCGAAAGTTTAGCGGGCATATTGAATAAAATGGAAGGAGATAGTCATGACGAAAACAATGAAGAAAATCTTAAAGTTTAGCCAATATACCGAAGGGTGGGACTATGGCAGGGGAAAACCATTTTCCAAGAAAACCATTAAACAGGCATTAGTTCTTGACCGATTATTACGTGCTGCCGGTATCCTCCAAACGGACGCCTTTCCTGGATCCGATGGAGATATTATGGTCACAGGGTATCGTGATTCATGGTGTTGGGAATTCACTCTCGAATCAGACAACACAGTTACTTTTATTACTGAAAAGAATGGCCGTATAGTAGAAGAACGTGAAGGCATCTCTTTCAGTGGGGCTTTGTGGGCGATTTTGTCCTTAGATAACAGCAAGGAGACACCAGAAAAAACATGGACACACCATTTGTATGTATCCTCAACTCCGAAAAATATGACCCCAAAAGAGGCAGGTTTACAAGTTTGGCATTCAAGCCAGACAATAAAGGTGGAATATCCGCCATCGAAGTGGCATGTATACGAGCCAGAAAGGTCACTATCTGTACCCACATTCGAGAATATTATGCCAAAACAGCCGGAACTCCAATTATGTTTTGGAAATTCGATACCGGGATATTACCGGAACATACAATCAAGCAGGAAGACAGCACCACAGGAGACAAGTGTCATCACAACATTTATGGACTCACCAGAGGAAAAGCTCGGCGTTTTTTCGTAGATAATTCTGAAGATCATTTTTCAAATTTTCGTATTTGCATAGGGGAAGAACACAGGCAGTTAACGCAAAGCGATTTGGAAAAATTAGTGTCCAAATGAGCAGTAAAAATGCTTGCGATTTCGGGTTTATGGTGTTATTTTAAAAGCACCATAAGCCCTTATTTTTTTAGGGAATAAAAAAGTGGAGCTTGCGTCCTCCGCGAGGGCCTCTCTCTGACTCAGCTCTTTCGCATCTTTCCTGATGATGAGACTGCCGAGGCGTGGTTTATTAAAATTAAAACGCGCTGGCCTGATGGCATGGCCTGTCCGCGATGTGGAAGTGTGAACGAAAAAACAACTCACAAAACGATGCCCACCGATGTAGAGATTGTCGCAGATACTTTCTGCAAAGGCGGGAACAATTATGGAATGCTCAAATCTCGGCTACCAGATATGGGCTATCGCCATCTACCTTTGGACGACAAATCTGAAGGGGATTTCTTCCATGCACCTACACCGCGATCTGGATGTGACACAGAGAACCGCCTGGTATCTCCTGCATCGCATCAGACAGTCACTCACGCCTGAACAACTCACTCTCTTTGAGGATACAGTAGAAGTTGACGAAACGTATATCGGGGGAAAGAAAGCAACAAACATGCCAAAGACAAACTACGCGCCAGCAGAGGGACAGCAGGAAAAATACCTGTGGCTGGCGTGAAGCATCGAGAGACGAAACAGGTGCAGGCCAAAGTGATCGACGAACCTGACGAAGAAACCCTGCACCTGTTTATCCAGGATCGTGTTGAGGATCGGGCTACTGTCTATACAGATGGGTCACGCGCCTATAATGGCCTGGATGGGTATGAACACTAAAAGGTCATTCACTCACGGGGAGAATATGTCCGTGGAGAGGCTCACACAAACGGCATCGAATCATTCTGGTCAGGGATTAAGCGCGGGATTATGGGCGTCTATCACAAGATCAGCAGAAAGCACCTATGGAGATATGTTGCTGAGTTTGTAGCCAAACAGAATATGCGTGTCAGGGATACTATCGATCAGATAAAAATGATCGTGCAGAGATTCGAGGGCAAAAGACTGAGGTACTGCGAACTGACGGCTTGACTTTTCTTCACCTATGCTGTACGTGATGCTAATCCTTAAGCCCAGAATCAAAAATGAGGATAATTTCTGTTGTATTTCCATCCTTTACGACGGGAACGCAAGAAATGAGTTTTGTGCCCCTATGTATGTCCAATTGCTGGTCAATGACTTGCTCAAACTGATTGATGTTTAATACGCCCGGTGTTCCTCCAAATGAAAACACAAACTGTTTAAAGAACAAGTCTTGTTTTTTTCTATTCATTGACATCTTTACCTCCTTAAGGGTTGACTTTTCCGAGATGAGTGTACAATATTTTATATGAGACAGTATGCAAAGAGCACAAAAGAAAAGCCCACCTTATTGGCAAGGTAGGCTTCCTGTACAATGATGATTAGCAGGCCAGCAATCAATCGTAAATATAACGGATTGGCGACTGGCTCGCAAGCAGAAAGGAATCTATCATGGCAACTCTATTTGGAGGCTCTGAAGGCGAACTGTGTCGGACATCTGGCATCTATCGTAGTGAGTTCGGGCATCGCATACTAATAGAGGAGGGCAGGCATTTCCCAGACGACGGTGGTTACTGGAGCAGGGTAAACGATCTCCCAGAAACTCAAGAGATCGCAGGGGAACACGCTAGGCAGCAATTCTGGAACGCCTTTGCTTGAGATTGAGCAGTATTTCATTACTTATCCTACATAATCCCCCGAAAAAGAGGCCCGTGTGCTAGGTGGACCCGAAAGCAGAAAGGAAAGAAAGTATGAGCAAGCGACAAGGTAAGAAGGTTATCACTCTGCCCAGACTGACGAGCTTAGGTAAAACTATATCCAATGAGATTGAGGCTTCTGATTGGGCAAAAGCTGAGATGGATTACAGTGGATTATGGCACTCTATTGGGGATAGTCCTCCGTATGACGTACAGGAGATCTCTTTCAGGTATATGGAAGAATTTAAGCCTTCTGATGATTTTTACCGCAAATGGAAGGAATCTGCCTATAAGCATGGAATTGATATAAACCAAGTGAAGCATGTCTTGGCGATAGAATTACGAGATGCACTTTTTGAATACCAAAAGGAAAATGGGATATATAATCTATCTTTTGCAAGGGATAGTCTATGATCCGTTACCTCAAAAGAAAACACCTCAAAGAGCCATTTGAACCCTCCGCAGTGAGGGACATGAAAAGACATAAAAAGCTTATATGGAGTTACGCAGGTCTGGGGTTTTGTCATGCTGAGCGAAGTGGAACGGAGCCGAAGCATCTGTTCCACCTGCGTTGGTAGTAGATTTTTCGACTCCGCTCCGCTCAAAATGACAGGCGCAATATATTGTGCCTATGCGTAAGTTATAATTAGATTTCGGCACCATTCGGTATAATTCCCTTTTTTAAACAGTAAAGGAGTTGGCATGGAAATTAACGATTATACAACAATAATCATTGCAATGGTTGCCATTGGTGCGCTGGTAGTGAGCATTCTAAGTTACCGGCAATCTGGGAGAAATTTAAGATATACTCAGAGTCATGACGAGGTAAAACTGCAAATTCGCCCTGGAATGTACAATGATGGAGCCACAGGGCTTTCTGTTGGTGTCACCAATTTGAGCTCTGTAGCTGTGACTATATCTTCTGTAGGTATCAAGATAGGAGAAGGCGGCACTACATTCTCTGTCCCAGCAGATATAACCCCGCGCCCCCCAATCCGCCTTGAGCCTCGGGCGGACCAATCTTTTTTGTTTCCCCATTTCTCAGCAGAAGATGTTGCTTATGATGCAACCGCGACACCGCCCAGGGATAGAAAGCTGTCTGAGATCTTTGCTGACGAAAAATCCTATGTGTTTGCCAGAACTGCTTGTGGGAAGGAGGTTCAGTGTGAATGTGATCTCCCCTGGTATTTAAAGGGGGATTAGTAGCATAGTAGCATACATAATCTCCATACATTTGATCACTTTCGGCACTATCCTGTATAATCCCCTATAGCGGACATTTTTCGTTGTGCCAATTCATTTCGGTCACTACCCTACATAATCCCCTTTTTTTCGGAGGCTTGAGTTAAATGGCCCGAAGGACGCGCGCCAGATCCCTCAAAACTGTCGACACCATTCGGCACAAGGACGCATCACGAAAGAACATCCCTACAGCCGAGTATCAGGCTGTGATGGCGGACGATGAACGAAGCCCCATCCAGGTTGCTTACAAACGCCGCAACCGCGACCTCGATCCCCAATTGGTATGGCGCGGCAAAGATGAACAGGATTGGTCAGATTTGGTGGTACAGGCACCGCCTCTGTACATTCAGGAGAAGGTTCACCCCAAGGTGCTGATCGACGATTTGATACGTCAGAGTGAGGAAGACGTTGCGAGTGAGTCGGGCTTCCAGACTGATCTTTTCGCCGATTTCAATGGTCTACCCTCTGAGGACGCTAAGACTGAGTTCTATCAGCACGATGCCAACTGGTCGAATCGCATGATCCTCGGCGACAGCTTACAGGTAATGGCATCGCTGGCGGAGCGGGAAGGACTGCGTGGCAAGGTTCAGTGCATCTATATCGACCCGCCTTATGGGATTAGGTTCAATTCCAATTTCCAGTGGTCAACCACCAGCCGTAACGTGCGGGACGGAAAGGCCGATCACATCACTCGCGAGCCTGAGCAAGTGAAGGCGTTTCGGGATACCTGGCGTGATGGAATTCATTCATACCTGACTTATCTGAGGGATCGGCTGACCATAGCACGAGACCTGCTAACGGAGAGCGGATCGGTTTTTGTGCAGATTGGAGACGAGAATGTGCATCGGGTAAGGGCGGTGATGGATGAGGTGTTTGGGGATGAGAATTTTGTTGGTTTGATTACCTTTATGAAAGCAACAGCGCAAACCTCCAAGCTGATGTCAACAGCATCTGATTACTTAATCTGGTATGCTCGATCAAAAAACAATGCGAAATATCGCGCACCATTATTAAAAAAAATTATTGGTCAAGCCGGTGCTACAGGTTACTCAAACGTGGAATCGTCTGATTGTAGTTTCTTTCGACGAATTAATGGAGAAGAACGGTATAATCCGAGTCTTATTCCCAAAGACGAGAAAGTTTTTGCATTAGACCATATACGTGGAACAAGAACGCCCAATCCGGCTGATCTCAAAGGTTATACCTTTCAAGGGATAACCTATAATTCAGATGGACGCTGGTGTTGGAAGACCGACAAAAAGGGTCTCGATAACCTTGGCAAGGCTGGTAGGTTAGTAAAAGCGGGAAATCAATTATCTTACAAGCGATATTTCGATGATTTTATCGCTTATCCTATGACGACGAACTGGAGTGATACTGCTGGTGCTACTGATAAAAGATATGTCGTCGAAACCAGCACAAAAGTCATCCAACGCTGCATCCTCATGACCACCGATCCTGGCGATCTGGTTCTTGACCCCACATGTGGTTCTGGCACTACCGCATACGTCGCTGAACAGTGGGGACGGCGCTGGATCACGATTGATACCTCCCGTGTCGCGCTCGCACTGGCCCGTGCCCGGATTATGGGCGCGCGCTATCCCTACTACCTGCTCTCCGATAGCCTCGAGGGGCAGTTAAAAGAGGCGGAGATCGAGCGCAGAGTACCTTCAGATGCGCCTACCTATAACGACATCCGGCCGGGTTTTGTGTACGAGCGCGTGCCTCACATCATGCTCAGAGATATTGCCAACAACGTTGAGATTGATGTGATCTGGGAAAACTTTCAGAAAAAGCTGGAGCCATTGCGTGAAAAATTAAACAGCGTACTTGGTACTGACTGGGAGGAGTGGGAGATTCCGCGTGAGGCTGACGAGGATTGGTCCGGGGAGGTCAGGAAGCTACACGCTGATTGGTGGAAGCAACGGATCGCAAGGCAAAAAGAGATTGATGCCTCCATTGCGGCGAAGGCGGAGTATGAATATCTCTACGACAAGCCCTATGAAGATCGAAATAAGGTGCGCGTTGCTGGTCCGTTCACAGTAGATAGCCTGTCACCGCATCGCTTGCTGGCTGTTGATGAGAACGACGAACTTATCGACAACGTTGCGGAAGATAGGCTCGGCTATGGAGACAAGTTCGATAGAAGTTCTAATCAGGACTTCGCTACCATGATCCTGGAACACCTCAAGACCTCTGGCGTTCAGCAGGCACACAAAGAGGACCGGATCTCGTTCTCTGGAACCAGACCCTGGCCCGGTGATCTCGTCTGCGCCGAGGGGACCTATTTTGAGGGTGACGAGGATTCCGGGATTCAAAAGCGCGCCGGCATTTTCATTGGGCCGGAATTTGGTACGGTTGCACGCCCCGATCTCGTGCAAGCTGCACGCGAGGCTGGAGAAGCTGATTTTGATGTTCTGGTTGCCTGCGCTTTCAACTACGAAGCCCACGCCTCAGAGTTCAATAAGCTCGGTCGCATCCCTGTCCTCAAAGCGCGGATGAATGCCGACCTCCACATGGCGGGTGACCTGAAGAATACTGGAAAAGGCAATCTCTTCGTTATCTTTGGTGAACCCGATATTGATATTCTCGACGCGGATGACGGTCAAATCAAGGTTAAGATCAATGGCGTTGATGTGTTTCATCCCAATACTGGCGAAATCCGCAGCGACGACACCGGCGATATTGCCTGCTGGTTCGTCGATACCGATTACAATGAGGAGAGTTTCTTCGCACGTCATGCCTATTTTCTCGGTGCAAACGATCCTTACAAATCCCTCAAGACCACCCTCAAATCCGAAATCAATCAGGAAGCCTGGGCCACGCTCAAAAGCGATACATCCCGGCCTTTCGACAAACCAGAATCCGGGCGTATCGCCGTGAAGGTGATAAATCATCTCGGAGATGAGGTGATGAAGGTGTTTCGGGTGTGAGACGGGGTACAACTGCGACAGCAGTTCACTGGCTTGTCCCTAAAACGGGAGATATGTTATGGCTAACGCAGAGCAACTCAAAGCATTGCTGAAGTCGCACATGGAAGGCGACGACGATCGCTTCTTTTCCGTCGCTATGCAGGTTGCCGCCCACGAAGCGAAACTGGGCCACGGCAAACTCGCTCAAGAAATGCGGACCATGATTGACGAAGCAAAGGGGCGTCGTGGCGTGGATTCGCTGGTGCCGATTGGTCGTCCGTCTGGTGAGTTGGCGAACTTATTGGAAGCCTCTTACCCAAAGACTCGGCTGAGTGATATGGTTCTGGATGATGCTCTCGCCGAGCAGATCAAGCGCGTCATTCGTGAGCAACGTCATGCTGGGCGGATTGTGGAGCATGGCCTTTCACCCAGGCGCAAGTTGTTGCTAACAGGCCCTCCTGGTACGGGCAAGACGCTAACCGCGTCCATGCTGGCTGGGGAACTGGGTCTTCCGCTTTTTCAAGTCCGTCTCGATGGCCTTATCACCAAGTACATGGGAGAAACTGCAGCCAAGTTGCGACAGATATTCGATGCCACCAGCCGAACCCGGGGTATTTATTTTTTTGATGAGTTCGACGCTATTGGTTCGCAACGCGGACTTACCAACGATGTGGGCGAGATACGTCGGGTGTTGAACAGCTTTTTGCAGATGATTGAGCAGGATCGCTCCCATAGCCTCGTCGTGGCGGCAACGAATCATCTCGGAATACTTGACCATGCACTCTTCCGCCGATTCGACGATATTCTGCACTACGACCTGCCCGATAAATCACGGATCGCGAAGCTCTTGAAAACTCGCCTCGCTGGAAATGCCGTTAAGAGTATCCAGTGGGAGAATTTGGCCGACCTGGCTATGGGATTGAGCTACGCGGAAGTTACCCGCGCCGCGAATGAAACCTTGAAAGATGCGCTGATCCATGATCGTACACGGGTTCGTATAGCGGATATCAAGAAAATGCTCACCGAGCGCAAAAGCATCGCTGAGAGATTGAAAAATAATAGCGAATAATGGAAGGAGTATAGCTGCAAATGGCGGAGGGAACCGAAGGACGACATCGACATTTCATACTGGAAGACGTTACATATCGAGAGGAGTATCGTTCTCCGAGACAAGGCGGAGGGAGTTCAAATGTACCGGGGCGGAACCGTTCGCATCACGGCAGGGCATTACTACACCAGATTGATGAACTTCAGGATGAGGCGGACTTGGCTCGAAAGGCTCAACAGGACGCGGGAATTGACGAAGGGGTGGGACTTCAAGTTGAGTTTGAGAGTTTTTCAGACATCGAGTTGGCCTTTGAGAGGTTAGCGCGAGAGCGTTACATCGAGTTGGCCTTTGAGAGATTGGCGCGAGAGCGTTCTGGGATTGAACTGCTGAATGTACGCCATGAGGAAAAGCGAACTCTTGCTACCGTATTTGTGCCCGATGGCAAGCTGGATATATTTGAAAATCTGATCAGAGCATACCTCGACGAGTCTAAGGATACGAAGACTGGGCGGCCAAAGAACCACACATTGCTAGATGCGATTTCTGCGATCAGGGCGGCGAGCCTCCAGGCACTTTGGACAGATGAAGAAGAATTCCCCAATGTTGAAGAAGGATCGCTTTGGTGGGAAGTGTGGTTGCCTGTCCGGGGAGATCGGCAGGCGGTGGTTAATGCTTTTCTTCTGCAAGCCAAAGGTCAGGGAATGGAGATAGCGCAAGGAGAAGTAAAATTTCCCGAGCGCACTGTGCTTTTGGTCTATGCATCCGTCAAGCAGATGCAGAACTCCATCACTACGCTCAATAGTATTGCCGAATTGCGACGTCCGAAAGAGACAGCGGAATTTTTCGATTCTTTGCCAGCCGATGAGCAAATCGAGTGGCTTGACGATTTGCTGGATCGTACCCGATTTGCAGATGAAACCGACCAGACGCCTTATGTATGTCTGCTCGATACAGGAGTCAATCGCGGTCATCGACTACTTGATCCTGTGCTTGCTTCCGACGATCTTCATACCGTTGAGCCAGGTTGGGGTACCGACGATAATAACGGCCATGGAACACAGATGGCGGGGCTGGCTCTTGCAGGAAACTTGACACAACTTCTCGCCAGTAATAATCCCGTCGAAATCAACCATCGCCTTGAATCGGTAAAGCTACTGTCTCGGGATGGCGCGACCGGAAAAGATCCCCGTCACCATGGGTATTTGACGTCAGAAGCTGTCGCGCGACCCGAAATCACCGCTTCGGATCGGAGAAGAGTCTTCGGGATGTCTATCACGGCTCGTGACAGTCGGGATCGAGGGCAACCATCAGCCTGGTCAGCAACAATCGATTCGCTGGCGGCAGATGTCGATAGATACGGAGCTAATCCGCGGCTACTTGTGGTGGCCGCTGGAAATGTCAAAGACAACAATGCTTGGGCCGAATACCCTGAGAGCAACGACACGGATGGGATACATGATCCAGCCCAGGCTTGGAATGCACTCACTGTCGGTGCCTATACCGATCTCGTGCGGATAACCGAGTCGGATGCGAGCGATTATGAGCCGGTCGCACCGAAGGGAGGCCTGAGTCCGTTTAGCACAACATCGCTGATATGGGAAGAGCCGAAGAAAAGGCAGCACTGGCCGCTGAAACCGGACATCGTTCTTGAAGGTGGCAACGCCGCCAAGGACTTGCTGAGTGCTGTATGGTTACCCAGTCTCAGCCTACTGACGACTTATTACCAACCAGCAGATCGGTCCTTCACGACGACCAATGCTACCAGCGCAGCTACGGCACTTGCAGCCCGGCTCGCAGCGCAGGTACTGGCTATCTATCCCGAATTTTGGCCGGAGACGGTTCGCGCCCTGATCGTTCATTCGGCGGAGTGGACCGAAGCCATGGAACAAAGGTTCTTGCCTCAAAACAAAAATCCATCTAAGGAGGATTATCGGCATCTTCTGCGGCGATGTGGTTTTGGCGTACCGAACCTTGACCGCGCACTCTGGAGTGTAGGGAACTCCCTAACAATGGTGGTCGAGGAAAGTCTGCATCCCTTCAAGCGCGAGCCAGGTAGGTCGCCGACCTTTCGCGACATGCATCTTCACGATCTACCCTGGCCACGCGACGTTCTGGAAGATCTGGGGAAAACGCCGGTTGAGATGCGAGTCACGCTCTCCTATTTCATTGAGCCAAACCCATCGCGGCGAGGTGACCGTTCGCTCTATCGGTATGAGTCCCACGGTCTCCGTTTCGACGTAAAGCGCCCAACCGAATCGATAGAGGAGTTTCGAAAACGGATCAATCTGGCAGCAAGAGATGAGGAAGAAGGAATCCGCTATAGCAGCAGCGATTCCTCATGGCTGATCGGACCTCAGGGACGCCACAGAGGTTCGTTGCATAGCGACATTTGGAAAGGGACTGCTGCGGAGCTTGCAAGCAGGGGAAATATCGCTGTCTATCCTTCCCTCGGCTGGTGGAAGACACGGTACTCGCTGGAAAGATACGATCAAACAGCCCGATATGCCCTGGTAGTCAGTATTAAGGCTCCAGAGGTTGATGTGGACCTGTACACCGAGGTCGAGAACCGGATCGTAACACCGATTAAAGTTGAGATTTGAGATGGATTTCCGCATCGCCGACACTTTCACCGATAGCCTCGCCAGGCTGACCGGTAATGAGCAGAAGGCCGTGAAAACCACGGCCTTTGATCTGCAATTGAATTCAGCTCAGCCGGGATTGCGATTCCACAAGTTAGATAGAGTTAGAGATCCAAATTTCTGGTCTGTTCGCGTTAGCCGCGATGTCCGAATAATTGTGCATCGGACCCGGAATAGTCTGTTGCTGTGCTATGTGGCTCACCACGACAATGCCTATCAATGGGCTGAACGGCGCAAGCTGGAAACCCATCCCAAGACCGGGGCAGCACAGTTGGTTGAGGTGCGCGAGGTTGTTCAAAAGATCGCCGTGCCCCAATATGTGGTAGCTGAGCAAGAAGTACAATACAAGCTGCCTTTGCTCACTGATGTTCCAGAGAGCGATCTATTGAGCTATGGTGTGCCGCCTGAGTGGCTGGATGATGTACGCAATGCTGATGAAGATGGCTTACTCGAATTGGTCGAGTATTTGCCGGATGAGGCGGGGGAGGCGGTGTTCGAACTGGCTGTTGGTGGAACGCCGCAGATAGCACAGCCAGTTACCACTACTGATCCCTTTGATCATCCTGATGCACAGCGTCGCTTCCGGTTGATGACAAATGTGGAAGAACTGGAGCGCGCGCTCGACTTTCCCTGGGAGAAGTGGGCGATCTTCCTTCATCCGGCGCAGCGGCAAGTTGTAGAGAGGGACTACAACGGCCCGTTTCGCGTGTCCGGTACGGCGGGTACGGGAAAGACCGTTGTGGCTATTCACCGCGCGGTGTTCCTCGTGCGTACCAATCCGGATGCGATGGTACTGCTCACCACATTCTCCGATACACTGGCGGATGTTCTACGCACCAAACTCAGGCGGTTAATTCAAAACGAACCCCGGCTTGCAGAGCGCGTAGAGGTCAATGCCATTGATGCGGTTGGCGAGCGGCTTTATCGGGCGCAGTTTGGTGCTCCAAAGATCGCAACGCAGGAGATTATTCAGGAGTTTCTGACAAAAGCAACTGGCGAGGTAGAGACGCATAATTTCAGTCTCCGATTCTTGCTGAGCGAATGGGAGAATGTCGTTGATGCATGGCAGTTGGATAGTTGGGAAGCCTATCGCGATATCAGGCGACTTGGACGGAAGACGCGCCTGCCTGTGGCGCAACGTTCGATACTCTGGTCTATTTTTGAACGGGTGAAGGCTCAACTTCAGGACCAGGGGCTGGTGACCCGGGCTGGCATGTTCGGCTTGCTCGCTGAGAAGCTCAAAGATCGTCGGCATCCGCCGTTTGACTTCGCAATTGTAGATGAGGCGCAAGACATCAGCGTTGCCCAACTGCGTTTTCTCGCTGTATTGGGCAACCAACGGCCCAATAGTCTCTTTTTTGCGGGCGATCTGGGACAGCGAATTTTCCAAACGCCGTTTTCATGGAAGGCGTTGGGCGTCGATATTCGCGGAAGATCTCGGACTCTCAAAATCAACTACCGAACATCCCATCAAATCCGGGTGCAAGCAGATCGTTTGCTGGGTCCCGAAGTCGCCGATGTGGATGGCAATATTGAGGATCGCAGGGGAACGGTCTCAGCGTTTAATGGCGAGCCTCCAGCAATACGCTTCTTTGGGACCGAGGATGAAGAGAGTAAGGCTGTGGGGGCGTGGTTGCAGGAGTGCGGGGACAAAGGCGTGGATACCCGTGAGATGGGGATATTTGTGCGCTCGGCGGGGGAACTAAAACGCGCGAGCGAGGCGGTGCGCGATGCCGGGTTCTCTTTCCAGGTTTTGGACGAAAGCGATGGGAAGGGCAAGGACTGTGTATCGATAAGTACGATGCATCTGGCGAAGGGGTTGGAGTTTCGCGCTGTCGCAGTTATGGCGTGTGACGATGAGGTTATTCCGCTACAGGATCGGATTGAAACAGTCGCGGATAGTGCGGATCTCGAAGAGGTGTACGATACAGAGAGACATTTGCTCTATGTCGCATGCACACGCGCTCGGGATCATTTATTGATCACAGGGGTTACACCTGCGTCGGAGTTTCTGGATGACCTGCAGATGTAATGGTGGAGTTATCCATAAGCCATTTCGGGGTGTTTTCCGAGAACGCGGAGGAGGCGTTCGTCGGCACCTTCGAGGACGTAATCGGGCATGTGATAGTTGAGATAGGGCCAGAATCGCTGGGCGACAAAACGCTGACCATAGACTTGGTGAAAGAGGTAGCGGATGCGATCAGATGTATTGGGGATGCCGCGATGCCAGGTCTGGCTGCTGAGAAGGTAGAGGTCACCGGCTTTCAGGAGCAGGGACGTGGGACCTTGACCATCGAAGGTTGGGTTTTCTGGATCGTTGGGTTGTCTGCCCGCATAGTGGCTGCCCGGCACGAATTGGCTGGGGCCATACTGGTCTTCGTCCTGATCTGTCAGGGCGATCTGGAACGACATGCGAAAAACGGGCATCCGAAGACGCCTGTCATGGCCGCTGATATTGTCGTCCGTAATTGGAAATTCCAGGCTGTCATCTACATGAAAGCGGTTAATGCCCAGATCCGTGCGGTTCAAGATGCATCCCTGCGCCATGCAATGGCACTGGGGACCGAGGACTGTTTCGGCTATGGATATGATAGGCTCGCGCACGAGCAGGTCGCGGAAAATCCGGTCGCATTCAAATAGCCGATGCACAACGATGGGCGCTTTGCCATCGTGCATCGGCTTTATTTTTACATTTCGCATTTCGGCGAAATACGGTTCTGCAAAGATCTGATCGACGCGTCTGCATATTTGCTCGCATTCTTCCCGGGAGAGGACGTTTCGGATGATGGTCGCGCCGTTTCTGTAAAAGTCTTCGAGAATCGGCGACAGTTCTTCTTCAGTAAAGGGTTCGTGAAGCGACATGGGATATTCCTTGCTATAGGCAAGCGCGAGTGGCGATTTATCCTCTTCGCTTGTTGGCTAAAACCCAGACATCGCGGAAAAAAGACTGGCGATTTTCGGATAGGCCATTGATCACGACTGGATTCATGCAGGGCTTGGGTTCGTGGAAGCGCACGGTTACGTGATTGTACGCCATGAGGATGGCGCGTCGCGGGTTGTGTGGATTGGTCCAGGTAGATCCCGTGTGCCGCACGCCTTCTGAAAATACGATGAGGCTTCCTGGCGGACAGCCATAGGTTTCCCAAACGCCTGAGTTTGGATCATCGGCTTCTTCGGGCCATGTTCCGTCCTGGGCGGAAGCCAGATTGGCTTTGTGCGAACCGGGCACGAGGCAGGTGCCACCCTGGCCTTTTTTTACTTCGTTCAATTCCCAGACAATGCGCGTCATTGCGCTGTAGATGCGACCGTTGTGAAAGCGAAAGGAAAACGAAGGGTGGAGGTTTGTTCCTCCTACGTGTGGCCGCCACTCGTTGCCGGTATTTTTGGCGGACCGGCCGGATATGAATACGCTTTCCAATCGGATGCGCTCCCGATCCGGGTCAATGACTTCCTGAAGAATGCCCATGACCCTCGGATGGTCGATCAAAAATTCAGTGGGACCAGAAATGGGTGAGCGATGGTGTTCGGGAAGGCTTTCGGGCGTTTTCATATAGGTTTCGATATGGTCGCGTGCGATTGCGATTTCTTCGTTGGTGAGAACGCTGGGGATGACGTGAAAACCTTTTAAATCGAAGAGGAATTTTTCGTAATCCGACATGGGATGAACCGGAACGGGTTCGGTGAGCGTCGGGGATTCAGCGGCGGTGTTTAATGTGTTCATAGCAGAAACCTCATGAAGTGATTTGCGCCTCTATTTTTCAGGCCACGGTCGAAACAAATTGCGCTGTTCTTTTGTATATCGCGCCAGTGTATGCGATGTGATATGCTGGGGTTCGTCCATGGTTGCGATATTTTGCGACATCATCCAGTAGGGACCATAGCCTGCGTGGATGGTTTTGCGGACTTGATCTGAGCGATTGGTCAAGCCACCGTGCCGCAGGTGTTCTGTAAAAAAGATCGCATCGCCCGCTTTGACTTCCAATCCGATCATGCCCGGTTCTACATCTGGATCATTGTCATAAGGGCATGGCAGGGTGCTTTTGTGTGTGCCGGGGACGACGCAAAACGCGCCTTGTTCATTGGTGACATCGTGTATAAAGTAAATCATGCGCACCATCATGCAATCGATGCGATCACTGCTGGTATAGCGGTATTTTTGATTTTCCGGTCTCGTGCCGCCGTGGCTGCGCGATGTATTGTTTTTATACCGAATGCGGATCTCTGAATTGTTGATGGTGTAGCGACCGCGGATGACGGTTTGCACGTATGGCAATGTTTTTTCGTGGTTTACCAGAAGATCAAATGTTGAATCTGCATTCCAAAAGTCTTCGATGATCAGGGTTTTTCCCTCGGCACATGATCCCTGAACGTGGTAGCCTTTTTCTTTGTTGATATGGTACTCAGCCCCCCAGGCACTGAGTTTTCGAGGTGGCAGATCAACATTGGATAGGGCGTGTTCTTCCAATTTGTCAACGGCTTTGCGCAGGGATTGCACTTCTGCATCCGTGAGCATGTTTTTGATTGTGATATATCCCTGGCGGTCAAATTCGTATTGTTCGATTTTATTCATTGTAATTTGTCCCGTCAATTCTTCCTGAATAGCAGCATTGCGATTCGCCTTTCTCCCACTATGACCTTTACAATTGCCTTGATATAGATGGGGTTTTTTAGCAATGCGAGTTCCCGGACTTTTGCTTTGAGCAGCGGATGTGGATCGTCGATTCTGATCACGCCGCTAAAAGAACGCTTTGTATTTTCGGCATCGACCATCTGTCCGTTTAGGACCATCTCGTTATTCTCAGGCTCATCGGCATCCATCTCGATAATCATACTCAGATCTGTGATTTCCCGCACAGATAAGGGCTGTCCGTCCGTGTCGAATTGCCGTTCCAAAATGCGTTCCCGAAGCGTATTCTGGATTTCCTGTTGAATCTCGTCGGGTAAAGTGTGAATCCTGAATTCCGCGCTGTGGGTGCCTTCGATGACTGTGCCGGTTAGCGCTATCCGGTTTAATGGCTCGGCTTCGATCTTTTCTTTTGGATCGGATGGCCCGGCATTTTGCACGCTCAGAACGCTGTGGAGATCGACCAATTTCACCTTGCCCAGTGCGAAGACCGTGTCGTCTTCTATGGCGACGAGTTTGCCCGAAAAGTACTTTTCCAATTGCTTGGTGATCTGGCCGTCCGAGATGTCGTTGAATTGTGCAAACCCCATGCCCCAAGAATCCGGCGAATCGACGCCTGTTCTCAGTATTTCGCCGTCTCCATAAGTTGTAATCACTTCAATATGAGCCGGTTGACCAAAGCGTACGAGCTTTTGTCCTGCGCCCTTTAGATCTGCGGAAATTCTCAGATCGTCAAAATCAAGGATGCGCGCGATTTCGTCACCTTTTGGCACGACCGTTCCGACGATTTCCTCCTCAAACAGGATGACGCCGGGGTGCGTAGCGGTCAATGTCTCGCGTCTGGGAAGTTCTTGTTCCCAGATGGACGCCGAACTTCTGAGCACGCCCTGAAGGTCCCGTTCTGCTGAAGTTAGAGAAGATGATGTTGCAAGGCTGTCGAGTTCGCCACTTAGTTCTTCCGCAACTTGTTTTACGCGGTAGCTGCTGACCTGGGATTTATCTCTGGAAATTTCAAATAGCGGCTGACCAACTATTACGTCGGTTTTATTTTTTACCAGTGCTTCTATGACTATGATATCCTCATCGGGGGATAGGACATATTCGTGTGGCTTGATCGGTTCTGCACCCGATAACACGAGGTCTTCTGTTGTTGAAAACCATAGAAAAGCGATGATTGTGACGACCGTAAAAACGAAGCCATACCCGAATATCTCCAGATATTTGACGTACCTCGCGATAAACCTGCGGGTTCTCAAGCTCTGTGTTTTCGGTTTCTCTGTCGTTTGCATTTTCTCTACCTGTGGTTATGGCTGTGCATCACCCAGTGTCTCTGATATCATCCAGGCCGAGGTAGCGTCTGTACATCTCTGCGTACTCACCCCCATTGCGAAGCAGTTCTGCGTGTGTACCTTGCTCGATAATCTGACCTTCACCGAGAACGATGATCTGGTCGGCATTTGCCACTGTTGTGAGTCTGTGAGAGACCACGAAGGTGGTGCGCCCTTCTGCCACGCGGTTCAAACTTTGCAGAAAACGCTGTTCTGTGGCGCTGTCCAGGGATGATGTGGGTTCGTCCAGAATGAGAATCTTGGGATCGCGGACCATGGCTCGGGCAATCCCGATTCGCTGTTTCTGACCCCCTGAGATTCGCGTGCCTTCTCGAAGATCGGTATCATATCCATTGCGTTGGGATGAGGCAAATGCGTCTATATCTGCCAGTTGGGCGGCTCTCACCACCTCATCGTCAGATGCATGGGGCTGACCGAACAGGATATTTTCTTTAATTGTTCCGTTGAACAAATGCGTTTCCTGCAAAACCAGACCAATCTGGTCCTGATAGGTGCTCGATCTCACTTCTCTGAGGTCCTGACCATCTACTATTACCCTGCCCGAATCCGGATCGTACAGCCTGAGAAGCATGTTCACGACCGTGGTTTTGCCCGATCCACTGTGTCCGACCAGAGCGATTTTTTGACCTGCCTGAACGGTGAAGCTCAGGTTGCGCAGGACCGGTGTGCCATCCTCGTAAGAAAAGGAGACATTGTCAAAGACGACATCGCCCCTGATAGGTGGCATTGCCGGTGCATTGCGACGGTCTGTAACAGCGGGAACCTGATCCAGTGTTTCGAGAATGCGCTCGGCGGGAACCATTGCAATGCGAACTTGCTGAAAATACCGAATCAGGACTTGAATGGGATTGGACAGGCGGTTCGTATAGGAGAAAATGGGGAAGACGGACCCATAGGAGAGGTTGCCTATAATAACTTCGCTGAGGAAGTATAGTCTTATCAGTCGATTTTTAGCCCAAGGAAGCAAGCCGCTATTGCCCGCGATTTCTCGTTCGATGGTACGCATATAAAACAGGCGCATCGCGGCGCGATACCCTTCGATGGTGAGAGTGACGTATCGCTTTACTTCGTGCCGGCGCCGGCCAAATGTCTGTACGATGGCTGCCCCGGCAACGCCTTCTTGAAGCCCGGCGTCGCGCGCCTGCCATCTCTCTCTTACGCGGCGATCAAATCTGCGCTGTATTGTCGCGATCTTCTGGGCGACCAGCCCGTATGGAATCGCGTAAATTAGAATGACCAGCGAGACCCGCCAGTCCAACCAGGTGGTGAAGATGAGTATGAGTATGAACTCATAGACCGCCCGCAATGCCGCTGGCAAGATGTCCGTAATCATGCGCATTACGGCTCCCGTATCTGCGCTCACCCGATACATGTGCTCGCCAATACCACGACTCTCGTAGAAGGTCATGGAGAGACGCTGGAGGTGGGTGAAGAAGTAAGTTTTGAGGGCTAAGCTCACGCGTAGATCTACGTAGTGATTGAGGATGGTCGTCATGGTACCGACCAATCTTTGAATCAGAACAAGCACAACATAGGCGGCAAAGATGCGGTAGAACAGGTTCCAATCTTGATTTGGAAATGCATCATCGATGAGAAACTTGCTCAGCCACGGATTCACAACCCGTAACGTGCTGACGACGATCGTGCCCATTACGACGAGCAGTGCCTTATCCCAGACCGGGATCATCAACCTGAGAAAACGCAGGAAGACTCTTATAAGCGACTGTTTTACTCCCTTGCGGGGAGGGGGGAAATAGTTGAACATCGTCTGGTCTTACCTGTTCAATATACGCGCGTGGATTTCTCCCAAAGATACCACAATTAGGCGAAGATATGTTTGGATGTCAATTGGATTCTCGGTTTTGCTGAAGAACAGAAAACAATTGCGTCAGGTAAAAAATCTATTTTTTATATATATTTACATTACACGACAAAACGTGGATTGCGGCTTTAAGCATGCCGCAATGACACCATCTAATCGCTTGTAGTTGGCACGTCACTCCTGCGAAAGCAGGAGTCCAGTGAATTAAGGCAATAAACCTATTTGAAAGACCATTGCGTCTGCAGGAGCCTGACTCATGTTTAATCTGATTGGAAATTACGCCAAAATTGCTATCAGGAATTTGATGCGCAACAAAGTGTATTCCGCGCTCAATATCCTCGGTCTGGGCATCGCCATGTCCTGCTGTCTTTTAATCGTGTTGTTTTTACAACGCGAACTGCAATACGATCACAGATATGAAAAGGGTGATCGCATCTACAAGGTCGTGCGAGAAATAAATATCCAGGGCGGGTCCCGCAATTTTTCCTGGGGTACGTCGGGATCCTTGGGACCTGCGTTGAAACGCGATTTTCCCGAAGTAGAATCAGCCGTTCGCATATGGCCCTGGAGCGTGAAGGTCGAACGCGAGAATATTTTGTTTCCCACACGACTCAATCTCGTTGACAAACACGTATTTGACGTATTTGAAGCTGAATTTGTTCAGGGCAGTGCACAGACAGCTTTTGAAGATCCGACGAGTATTGTGATTACCGAGAGAATGGCGAATCTTATCTACGGCGAAGAAAATCCGATGGGCAGGGTTCTCACTGTTGTCAATTCGATTTTTGGCGGAGATTATATTGTGCGGGGTGTCTTGAGAGATCGCCTCGATCCCACCACAATCCCATTTAATATGTTCGTATCGCGAGACCCCAATGCCCAATGGAGGAACAAATGGCACGTCTGGGATCCGGCTGCAGGTTTTCGACCGATACAAACATATATTTTGCTTCAAGAAGGTGTTTCTCCCAAAACATTGGAACAAAAATTTCCAGATTTTATAAAGCTCTATATGGGCGCGGAAATCCAAAAACACAATACTTACCATCTTCAACCTTTGCATCGGGTCTATTTGCATTCGCGTGCAGATTACGACATCAAGAGCTTTGGCGATATCGATCAACTCTATACGATGTGTGTGATTGCTGCATTTATTCTAATTATTGCTTGCGTGAACTTTATGAATCTGGCGACAGCCCAATCAGTCCGGCGCGCAAGAGAGGTGGGCTTGCGAAAGGTGGTCGGTGCCAGTCGCGGTCAGTTGATCCAGCAATTTCTGGGAGAATCCCTGGTTGTCGCAGGTCTCGCGTTGTTGCTGGCAATTATTGTCGCCCGGGCGGCACTGCCTGTGTTTAATGATTTGATCCAGCAAAATCTGGTATTAGATCTCAAGGCATATATGACTTTGATCCCAGCATTGATCGGCGTGGTACTGGTATCTGGAATACTCGCCGGAGGTTATCCCGCCTTTGTTTTATCTGCCTGGCAACCGATTGATACATTAAAGAGCCAGATCCAATCCAGATCGGGGGGAGCGTGGTTCTGGAAGGGGCTGGTGGTATTCCAATTTTCAATTTCGATTTTTTTGATCGTAGGGACGCTGGTCGTGCGCAACCAGATATCTTATATGCTGGATCGGGATCTGGGGGTTGATACAGAACATCTGGTCATGTTGCCCATTTTTACTTCGAGCCGGGAGGCGCATTTCGTTCACGAGAACCGCCTATCGTCGCGATATAGTACTGTGAAGCAGTCGTTTTTGAGGCATCCCAATGTCATTGGGGCAACCGCGTCTCAGTATCGAGCCTTCCCCAGCGGGGGTGGCTCGCGGAGCAAGCCCATCCGCCCAGAAGATTTGCCAGGGGATGACTGGTGGATTCTGATAAACGAGGTCGATGCAGATTTTGTAAAGACCATGGGGATTGAACTCATTGCCGGCAAAAATTTTACCCCGGGCAAGGGCAATCCCCTCAGGGGATGGACGCGCGAATTTCTGATCAATGAGTCGGCAGCCAAATTATTTGGCTGGGATAATCCCATTGGCAAACAGATTCAGAGGCGGGGCGGCGGCACGGGTACTGTTGTGGGCGTGTTTAAGGATTACCATTTTGATTCCTTAAAAGAGAAAATCGCGCCCCTCGCGTTTATCCAGTGGGCCAGGCTATATGCGTATTTAACGCTTAAAATAAGGGGTGGGCAGTTTGTAGGAACGATGGATTTTTTGGAAAAGGAATGGTATAAATTCGTGCCCAACGAAGCGTTTAATCCCATTTTTATGGACGATGGATTTGCCTCTGCGTATCGGAATGAACTTCGCCTGAGGAGGATTGCTGGCATTTCTTCATTGCTGGCGATTGTGGTATGCTGTTTGGGTCTGTTCGGTTTGGCTGCTATCTCGGCCCAACGGCGCACAAAGGAAATTGGGGTGCGCAAAGTGCTCGGTGCTTCTGCCTGGCAAATTGTGACGATGTTTTCAGCCGAATTTGTCGTGCTGGTCGCGTTTGCCAGCCTCATTGCCTGGCCCCTGGCTTATTACATGCTCAATGACTGGTTAGCCGATTTTGCCTACCGCATTGGTCTGGATATATCCGTATTTGCATTGAGTAGTGTACTGGCTATTGCCATTGCCCTGATCACTGTGAGTTATCAGGCCTGGAGAGCGGCGCAAACCAATCCGATTGAGGCGCTTAAGTATGAGTGAGGTATTCAACTCTCAATCGGCTGCATCGGCGTCTGTGCCCAACTGCATCTGCTCATCCCATATTCTGCGGTAGAGGCCGTTTGCTGTTAGCAAGTCGTCGTGTGTGCCGTTTTCGACGATTCTGCCCTGATCCAAAACGTAGATTCGGTCTGCTTTTTGAACTGTCATGAGCCTGTGAGAAACCATCACGGTGGTTCGCCCCTCCGATACGTTCCAGATTGTGTCCATGACGTGTTTTTCCGACCGAGAATCCAGGTTCGAAGTCGCCTCATCCAGAATGAGAACCGCGGGGTCCCTGATCAGGGCGCGGGCAATGCCCATTCTTTGCTTTTGTCCGCCGGATAATCTCGTTCCCTCTCCAATATCTCTTTCAAATCCCTCCGGGTGGGCGATGACGGCATCGTAAAGTGCGGCCCCGCGCGCTGCTTCCTCCACATCTGCGTCCGAAGCCTTTAGATTTCCGTAGCGGATGTTCTCCCGAACAGTTCCAGAAAATAAGAAGGTGTCTTGAAGCACAACGCCGAGTTGGTTGCGGTAGCTCAAGAGTCGGACGTTTTTCAGGTCGAGTCCATCTACGAGCACCGATCCAGTGGTGGGATCGTAAAGCCTCAAGATGAGGTATAGCAGCGAGGTCTTGCCCGAGCCGCTCGGTCCCACGAATGCGACGCGCTCTCCGGGACGGATTGTGATGTTGATATTTTCCAGAACGGGCTGTCCCGATATGTATTCAAATCCCACATTTCTGAATTCGATTGTGCCGCTGAGGGACGGCATGGTGCTTGCATCGGGCGCATCGCTTATCTGGGGTTGAACGTCAAGGGTTTGCAGGACGCGTTCGGCCTGGACGAGTTGAAGACGGATGTTCTGGATCAGCTTGATCATTCTCTCCATTGGGCCCTCAAATTGCCGGGCGAGGAAAAACACAACACTGAATTCTCCGATGCTCAACTCCCCGGTCATGGTGTGGTAACCCACGTAGAGCCACATCACTTTTTCAACGCCCTCAGAGAGAAACCACAGAACTCCCTGGTGCGTAAAGATATGTAGAACACGGTACTTGATCCAGTATCTGCGGTTCTCGATAAAAGTTGACGCATATCGGCGGGCAGACCAGCGCATACGGCCGAAACCTTTGACGGTCTTGGTCGCGGCTATACCGTCTCTCAAAATCGTCCTCAGGTACTGTGCCTGCATTCTCATGTCCCATCGGACTCTCTGAAGGCGCGTGTAGAAGTAGTGGGACAGGGCTGCGTAGGGAAAGGAGTAGAGAAAAATCAGTAATGTGAGCCAGGGATCGACCAGACTGAGGAGAATACCCGTCCAGATAATCCGGTAGGCTATGGTGATCGCATTGGGAACATCGTCGGTGATCATGGTGATCAGGCCACCTCCGACGTCAGAGGTGCTGCGGTACATGTGTTCGCCGATGGGCCGACTCTGAAGAAAACCGAGGGAAAGTTTGTGGAGGTGGTTGTAGAAGACCGTGCGCAGGTGGATGGTGACTTTCATGTCGATATACCACCCGATGATCCGCCGTATCACCTGAGAGACATTCGAGATGACATAGAGCAGGAACATGATACCAAAGACAATAAATAAAAGCTGCAAGCGGCGATCTACTGGCAGGTCGATGTTCAGGATGACTTCATCGACCAGATATCGATTCAAAAAGACGCTTATCTCACGGAGCGGAACGCCTACCATGATCAATAGCATCCCGAGGATGACTTTTGTCTTGTGGGGATACAGGTACTTAAAAAATCGCCAGAAGGTTTCCCATTCTCGATTTGCCCGCTCCTGGTCTGGAGACCATGCGGGACCTCGCCACACTTCGGGCTTTCTCTGGGGAATGTCGAGAATTTTCATTGCCATCCTCAGGTCTTATGAGACCTTAACTTTTCTTCCTATTCTCGTGATCTGGATACACAGCATTGAACACACGCGTTACCACATCGGGCGATGTCCGATTCTCAAAAGCCTCTAAAACTGGATCATTGGTTTCCTGCATTTGAGCCTGTAGAATCGCCCGCATTTCATCAGCTTTTGCACTGTATTCTGGATTGTCAATCAGGTTTTTCAAACAATTGGGGTCATGCTCCAAATCGTATAACTCTTCCGGCACGCGATACCGAAACATCCGCACCCGTTCCGCAATATCTGGATTGCCCGGTGCAGCCTCCTCCATTGCGTGCATAGTCAACCCTTCATTGTTATTGCGGTACCGATAGTCATCCCGTACCCACATATTAAAGATGTATCCAAACTGATGATCCTGCACACACCGCATCGGCGTCGCCGCTCCACCAGCCTTAGAATCGATCTGCGTAAATACATGCTCTCGACCCTCCTGCTTTTCGCCTCTCAGCAGCGGCACAAAAGATTGCCCATCCACACCATCCAAAGCAGGCATACCAATCGCATCTAATGCGGTCGGCAAGAAGTCAATGCCCGACATCAGTTCACTACATGTTGCACCCTCTTTTGCAACACCGGGCCACCGCACCAGCCACGGGGTGCGTGTACTCGCCAGATATGCATTACACTTGGCAAACGGCACAGCCATCCCGTTATCCGACAAAAAAGCGACCAGTGTATTGTCTCTCAATCCCGCCTCTTCCAAAGCATTCATCACCGCCCCAAATGTATCATCCAGGCGTCTCACCGAATTGTAATACCACGAAAGCTCCTTGCGAATCAATGGAAGGTCAGGCAAAAACCCGGGCACTTCAATTTCATCGGGGCTATACAACCGCGATGGCACCTCAGCACCACCACCTGGTCCCTCATCTGGATTGTAAAACGGTCGATGAGGATCATGAGAGTTCACCATAAAATAAAAAGGGTTGCCAGCGCTTTTATAGTTCTCGAAAAATTCCTTACAATACGCCCCATACTTCTGAGGGCTACGGCCAAAACCCAGGTCTTCTTGATCCCGACTAAAATCCCATGTAATCGAATCTTTTGGCGTTGAATGATTCACTTTTCCGAGAAGGCCAGTCATATACCCCGCATCGCTCAACGTTTCGATGATCGTCGGTGTGTCCTCAAACGCATGAAAAAACCCCATTCCGCCATTGTTATAACTATAGCGCCCGGTGTTCAACACATTGCGACTTGGCATACAAATGGCAACATTCACATGCCCATGACTGAACCGCATACCCTCTGCAGCAAACGCATCCAGATTGGGGGAAATATCTGGCGCGTTTGATCCAAAACAACCGAGTGAATCGCAACCCAAATCATCTGCTGTAAACAGCAGGATATTTAATTTGTCTGCCATACGATCCTCACTTCCTCAAATTGACATTGGACACGTAAATTTATGAATATGCCGAATAACCCGCTACCGAATTAGTATAGCGCGAGTGAATGCCCGTCATCGGGAAACCAGACCATGTCAACGCCAAACGAAATCCCGACACCAACGAAATACCCCAGCATCATACCGAAGAAGAAGGGTGAGGCTTTGCGATACAGGCTGATTCCACCGATACGGAGGATGGCGGCTTTGGCGAACCAGGCGAAGAAAATCGAGAATATAGTGCGATTGGCAGGGTATGAGGTTGCCGAGACCAGGCCGATGGGGTGCAGCGGAAAAGCCGGATAGATATAGCGGAGGACCATATTAGCGATGGTGACGGCAACTCCGATCAGCCCCCACAAGGCGAGATGTCGCTTCATTGCGAAGGGATCGCGGATGTAACCAACTCCCCTGTCAAACACGGCCTGCACGGATCCAGCGTAGATGCCGCCGTAGTTGTATGCGCCCGTCTGGTAGCCGGAAGCGATCGCGTAATAAGCACTGCCTCCTACAACAACGGCAACGGCGATTGCGACTGCGAGGGTCATTCTTCCCCGGTCTTCGCGAACATCATCGAAGAGTTTCGTGGCGTTGGCCATCGGGGCCATCAGGACAGTTTTCAGGTCACGGTGCCAGGTGTAGGTCAACGCCATCGCCACAATGCTCTGCGCGTTCATGTTTGTGAGCCCAACAATATGGTAGGTCGCGAACTGCGCGTGTATGATACGAGAGCTGATCAGCCCCGTTTCGATGCTGATCTTCGAGATCCCAAACCAGACCACAATGACGAGGGCGACGAAGACAAACGCCACATATACGGTCATTCCCGATGCGACGCACCACGCGGAGATGAACACCGAACTGAGGATGAGTCCGAATACCGCTGAACGATAGGAGAGCATCTCCTGAGTATCGTCTATCGTCGGGTCCTTTGTGAATGCCTTTCTGACGACATCTCTCAAATGGCCGCGGGCGACCCACAGTCCCCAGGGAATCAGAACGAAAAGTGCGCCAAGTCCTTGCCAGTTTTCAAAATCGGAAGTGTCTCCACGCGCTGGACCGGTTTCGAATCCAAATCTTCTGAGCACACCGATCTGAAACGTCAGGAACAGGAAGTAGATGATGATGCTTCCGGATACTTCGAGCTCAACGAAGTAAGAGGCACCGATGATCAGTGGATAGAATCGGGTTTCGATGGGTGGAAAGTCTCGCCCCAGTTGGATAAGCCCGAACTCCCTTGGAATGGTCGGGAAAACGGGGGTGAAGTATCCGATCATATTCCACATAATCGGGAAGATCGCGAAAGCGAAACCGATCCAGAAAACAGGCTGGTTCATGAACCCGGCGGTGAAAACCCACGAGGCTCCTCGTCTGCCATGTTCATCGGCAGCTTCATCAGGGGGAAGGCGAGCCGCTCGTTCTCGACCCACTGCTTCCGGAAGATCGCGACAATACAATAGCAGAGGCAGGCGACTGCGCCTACGAGCGACAGACGCCAGATCAACGGTATGAGCCAGGCTCCCCACGGGATCGAAGTGCCGCGAGGGAGTCCTTCGTAGAACCATTTGGCTGCAGTAACATCTGTTACGACTGCCCAATCGACGAGATACGGATGCAGCTCGGTCGCCCAGCCGTTTTCGGATGATGGAAAGTAATAGGGCGCACCGATGTTCGCGATCATGTGCGCCATGAAGTAGCTGGGCAGAGCTGATCCGATCAGGGCCATCGCAAAGATGACGAGAAGCTCGGCTCTCGTGAGCATGGCTCTCGGGCGGACGGCCTGGATGACTTTGTTAAGGATGACAACGATGATGATGAAGGGAACCATCACGCCCCAGGGCAGATGGTCCTGCGCCATCTTGGTCGTATGACCGATGTGACGCGTGTAGTGACCGCCCCAGGCCATGAAAGTCACACACAGCGTACCAAGCGCAATGGATCGAGCCGTTATGGCGTGCCGAAGGGGACGAGTCTCCAGTTCAGCTATGGGTTGTTGTACCCCGGCCAATCAGGACCTCCAATATCTTCTTATCTGCTTATCCGATACTTTTCCAGGGCATCTTCATCGAGTTCACATCCAAGTCCTGGCTTTGTTGGGACAATGGCTTCGCCCTTTTCAAATTGGATGCCATCCACAATCAGATCATCTTCCCGCGTCCAACTCCCGACAAAATCACTGGGCATAACGCAATTTCTCGGAACACTTGCCGCGTGAAGATAGGCCATTTCCATTATGCCGAGGTCATTTCCGGATCCATGCCAGCAGGGGATGCCAGCGGCATCGGCAATTGCCGCATTGTGGACAAATTGCCACATGCTGCCCCCCAAATTGAAAATATCTACTGCTTCCACCTTGATTGCGTTGATGATGTCGTGGGGATTCGCCAAATGCAATGCGACCGGGATTGTCGTTGACGCTCTCAGTTGGCGATACCAATTTAGGTTCCATTTCGCCATTGGATCTTCGAGCACGCCGACATTGCCGACTGCTTCGAATTGTTTTGCCAATGCAATTGCTTCTGCCGGGCGATAAAATCTCTGATTCGGATCGATTGTGCATTTGAACGATGCTTCTGTGGCTTCCAGAATTGCCTGCACACGAGCGACCATTGGTTCATCAGAGGTACATTTCATTTTTACACCGTGAAATCCGCGTTCGTAACCGAGCCGCGCATTAACAGCCGATTCTTCGGGCGTTTGATGGCCGATCCAATAATCCGCTGGCACGCGATCTCTGTACGCACCGCCGAGCAGTTCGTGGACCGAGCAGCCTCGAATTTTGCCCACGATGTCAAAAACAGCCATTTCAAAAGCCTCATAACCCGCGCCCGTGCCCCAGCCATTCAAACTTTCCCAATCGCGCGTTCCGCCCCCATCTTCAGATGCAACCACATCTCTGAAAGGCATTGCTGTGTTGCGATGCATGGCGGCGTCTATAAATACGTTTTGCAGGCTCAGCTTGAGCGGGTCTCGTCCTTTGAGTTGGTTAAATCCCTGCTGGATTGCTCCTTCAGGTGTTCCGCGCGAGGTTTCTCCCAGTCCGTAAATCCCATCATCGGTATTTAGCCTGATGATGTGTTTGGGGACCTCGTCCCAGCCCGCAGGACCAAATGATGCGCTGTGTACACGACCGGGTATGGTTGGAACAACGACTGTAATGATGTCGATGGATGCGATCTTCATGGATTTTTTCTCCGCAGTGTACAAACACAGTTTTCACTTTGATGCAAAAGAATACCTGCACAAATTGATTACTGACGTTACACACGCGAAATAATTTCGTCAAGGTTATTTATAGCGGAGCGGGTTAATAATAGCCCACAGAATGCTATTGTAAAGTGCTTTGGCATATATTATTCTAAAATTATTGAAGTCTTTCATCGCTGTTTTTTTACAAAGGAGGCGTAATGAAAATTACAAAGGTCGAGCAGATGCGCGTGTTCGTGCCCTGGCAGGATTCCTATAAGGAGCCGATGGTGTCCTGGCGGGGGATGAGTGGCACAACGCCGGAAGAAGAGGATTCCTATGTGATTGTGCAGGTGCATACCGACGAGGGCATTGTGGGGATTGGGGAGGGAGGGCGTTCGATGGCACAGACCGAGCGGCAGGCACAGCAGTATATCGGCAAGAATCCGATGGAACTGGATATGTTCAATCTCGGGCGCCCCTGGGCACATGCTTTTCTCGATATTGCGGGCAAGGCGTTGGGCGTACCGGCCTATCGGCTGATTGGCAACGGCAAGCATAGAGACCGTGTTCCGGTGGATTACTGGTCGCCTTATCTGCCTCCGGAAGAGACCCGCAAGCACGCCGAGGAAGGCGCGAAGCGGGGGTTTAAGCTACACAAGATCAAGGCGCGCCCGTGGGATACAGTGTGGCAGGTGAAGGTGATGACCGAGGCGGGCGGGCCGGATTACAAGATCCGTATAGATCCAAACGAGAAGTTCGATACCCTGTCGGAGACGGTACGCATTGACGATGCGTTGCAGGAGTATCCCAATGTGGAATGCTTTGAAGACCCCGTGCCCAAGGCGCATCCGGAGTGGTACGGGATTTTGCGGCAGAAGTGCCGGGCACCTCTGGCGATTCACACCACGGATACGCGGTTGATCCTGAACCATTTGCGCCACAATGGGATAGATATTGTCAATGTAGGGGGTACGATCAACCGGGTGATCCGGGCCGCGGCATTGGCCGAGGCGGCCGGATGCCCGGTGTGGATCCAGATGGAGGGGCACTGCTATGCAATTCAGGCGGCGTTTAACGCACACATAGGCGCGGCTGTGCCAAATGCCACGCTGCCCTATGGAATGCGCCCGTTTATCAGGGAAGCGTGTATTACCAAAGAGGGCTACGGATTTGCCGTGGAAGACGCGCACATGCCCGTGCCCGAAGAACCGGGGCTGGGCATTTCGCTGGATCTAAAGGTGTGCGAGAAGTTCCGGATTGAGTGATGCCTATATGCTCCGCCCGCCATCTACAATGAGATTTTCCCCCGTGACAAAGGGACTGAGGATAAGTCCGAGGATGGCGTCGGCACAGTCTTTGCCGGTTGCGACACGGCCCATTGGTGTGGCTTCCAGGTGGAGTTTGCGGAAGGCCTCCCAGCCGATTCCCCAGCGCGTATCCACAAAGCCCGGGGAGATGGCGTTGACCTGGATATCGGGTGCTTGACTGGTGGCCAGAGAATTTGTCAGGCAGATCAGCGCGGCTTTGGATGCGGAATAGGCAATTGAGCTGCCCTTTCCAGAGATACCGGAGATGGAAGCGACGTTGACGATGCTTCCACCGCCACTTTCTTTCATCTTTGGGATTGCTGCCCTGGCTGCGAAGAAGGCGCCCTTTACGTTGACGGCCATCGCGCGATCCCAGTCCTCTTCGGTCAAGTTCTCCAGATCGTCCAGTGCCACGAACCGCGTCATGCCAGCGCTGTTGACGAGAATGTCGAGGCGGCCCAGTTCAGCGACTACGCGATCTACCATTTGCCGAACGGCTGAGTCGTCCGATACATCTGCTTTGATGGCGATAGCTTTGCGCCCCAGTGCTTCGATATCCGCACAGGTTTTGTTGGCGTCATCTTCAGATCGGCTGTAGTTGACGGCGACGTCTGCGCCTTCTGTGGCGAATAGCAGCGATGTCGCGCGACCGATGCCCGTTCCTCCTCCAGTAACAAGTGCTACTTTGCCATCGAGTTTTCCCATGGTAGCTCCCTCCAATTTTGTGTGGATAAAACCGCTTAAATTAGGCGAAGATATGCCCAAATGTCAATGGCGTATCTCGGGATCTGGTAGTATATGCGAAAAAGCCAATGTATTAAAGGAGAAATTGACGCCGCGTGACTCTGATACGGCGTCTTTTTTTGTTTTATTTTTTAAATTTAAGACCATATTGGGCTTACAAGGCGATTTTTACAGCATCTTTGAAAGGAGGCGGCGATGAAAGCAGCCGTTTATTGCGGTCCGCATGATATTCAGGTGGCAGATGTGCCAAAGCCGGAAATAAATGCGAATGAGATTCTGGTGAGGGTAAAGGCGTGTGGAATCTGTGGGTCGGATTTGCACGCTTATCGCATCGGGCTGTTTGAAGAATCTTTAGGGCGCCCGACGGAAAAGGGTCTCGTCATGGGGCACGAGTTTAGCGGTGAGGTTGTAGAGACGGGGCGCGATGTGCAGAGGTTTCGGGTGGGTGACCACATTTCTGGTGGGGGATTGGGCGGGTTTGCCGAATATCTTCCCATGGAGGTCAATCCCAATCGTCCCTACAAGTTGCCCGAAACCATCAGCTTTGAAGAAGGCGCGATGATGGAGCCTCTCGCCACGTCGGTACACGCAGTGGGTCTGGCAAAACCCACTAAGGGAGAAACAGTGGTCATTCTGGGCGTTGGGATTATCGGTCTGGGATGCATCCAGGTCATACGGGCAACGGCGGGTGGGCGCATTATCGCGGTTGATGCGTCGCCAAAAAGGTTGGCGATGGCGCGCCAATTGGGGGCAGATGAGATCGTGAACTTGACAGAAGTAGATCCCGTGGAAGCTGTTATTGAACTCACGGGCGGTGAGCGACCCGTGGAAAGATTTGGCGCGCGGGGAGGAAATGCCGATGTGGTGATCGATTGTGCTGGCGCGAGGACTTCGCCCAATCAGGGTTTAACCATGCTAAAACAACAAAATGGTCGTCTTGTTCCCGTTGCATTATTTGAAGATCAGCCCGAACTCGATTTCAATCAGGTTGTGCGCAAGCAGGTCACGCTTCAGGGGTCATGGTCATGGACTCCCGATGATTACACCTATGGGATTGAACTCGTCAGGACTGGAAAAATTGATCGCAAGCCTCTCGTTTCCCACGCCTTTCCGCTCGATCAGGCGCCCGAAGCGTTTGCGACACAGGCGAAACCAGATGCTGCGATCAAAATTTTGTTAAAACCGTGAGTAATCATAAAAAGGGAATGGATAAATGAAGATCACAGATCTCACTGTCACGCTCTTCAAATGGGAAGGACTCCCCACTGGCATTGCCAAGCGCCACACCGGTCCCATAGGTGGCGATAGCCAGCTCGGCCTGCTCACGATCACCACCGACGAGGGGATCGAAGGTCACGCCTTCCTCGGATCCTCAGGGCGCAGTGCCGAGTTCGACGCTGGATCCCTCATCCATTACTTGAAGCCAATCGTCATGGACCAGAACCCACTGGACCGTGAACGGCTGTTCGACCTCATGATCCTCATCCAGCGCAACACGACCCTGCGTGCCGTTGGCGCAGTAGATGTCGCACTCTGGGACCTCGCCGGCAAGGTTGCAGGCCTGCCAATCCACCAGCTTCTCGGTACCTACCGCGACACCATTCCCGCCTACGTCAGTTCTCCCCGCCTCGCCTCTGTTGAGGCATACGCGAACGAGGCAACCGAATACCAGGATAGGGGTCTGCGGGGCTACAAGATCCACCCACCGGCAATTGATATCCAGGAAGACATTGAGATCTGCGCCGCCGTCCGAAAAGCCGTCGGTGACGACTTCACGCTAATGCTCGACTCAATCTGGGCATACGATTACCCTCAGGCTCTTGAAGTCGGCAAAGCAATCCAGGAACTCAACTACTACTGGTACGAAGATCCGCTTGCTGGCGACGACATGCTCAACTACGTGAAGCTCAAAAATCACCTCGACATCCCGATCATGGCCACAGAGCACTCACCAGGCGGCTTTACCGCCTACGCCCCTTGGCTCGTCGCACAGGCAACCGACTACCTTCGCGGCGACGTCGCCGTCAAAGGCGGGATCACCGCCGTTATGAAGACTGCCCACCTCGCAGAGGCCTTCCACATGAACTACGAGATCCACCACGGCGGCAATTCCCTAAACAACATCGCCAACCTCCACGCCACTATGGCAATCAAAAATACCGAATACTTCGAGATCCTTCTGCCCGGAGAAGCCCAGAAATACGGTCTGATAGAAGAGGCAGAACCAGACGCCAACGGCATAATGCACGCAATCAACGAGCCAGGCCTCGGCGCAAAGATCGACTTCGATCTAATCGAGCGCAAAAAGACAGCTATTTTGTCGTAGCCAAAGATCTGACAAATTTTGTGGTCGCCTGGTTGAAAGAACAGTTCGGTTAGCCATGACGAGGTCGTTATGTTCAAGAATTATCTGATCGTTTGTCTGAGAAATATGCGCAGACAAAAAATCTATTCTTGTATAAATATCTTGGGTTTAGCAGTCGGGATTACTTGCTGCCTTTTGGCCCTTTTGTTCGTCCAGGATGAGTTTTCCTTTGATCGTTTTCACAAAAAAACAAATAGAATCTATCGCGTGCTGCGTGGGACACAAATCACTGAGACAGATATTCGATGGGGTCATCGGACATCTGGTCCGCTTGGTGATGCACTTAAGGAATTTCCAGATGTAGAGCAGGTGGTTCGGCTTATGAAACGTGCCGGTACTCAGATTCGGCATGGGGAACAAGAATTTGATCAGACTTTCTGTTTGGCGGATGCCTCAGTATTTGAGGTATTCGATTTTCCTCTTCGGAGGGGTACACCCGAAACGGTACTTGGCAAGGCTGCATCAGTGGTGTTAACTCAAAAAATGGCTGAGCGATTTTTCGGTGATGAAGATCCAATCGGCAAAGTGCTTTCAGTCTCAGATCCCTATTTTGAAGGAGATTTTACAGTAACTGGAGTTATGGAAAACTTACCCAGACATTCCACCATTCGTTTTGATTGTCTTGCATCACCAACTCCGCGAATTGAGTCGAATAAGAGATGGAACCAGTGGCTTCGATCTGGACATCGGTACATAGAGATATATGTTTTACTTCAAGAAGGCGCTTCAGCCTCTGCACTTGAGCCTAAACTACAAGTTATCCTGCGTTCTTCTTATCAGCATTTCATCCCACTTCTGTAATTAAGGAAATATCGGTGACTACACCAGGTCGGACGAGATTGCGAAAGGGATTGGTGATATTCCAGTTTGCGATTTCCGTGGTTCTGATCATTGCCACAGGTGTAGTTTACCAACAACTAGTGCATCGTGGTGTAAGTCTTGCAGCATATAGGTTGCCATCACTCAGGCACAATGACGGTTTAAAACCTTCTGGATTGCGGCTAAAATCATGCCGCAATGACATAAGATTTATATGCACAATCTTTTTTACCGAGATGCACTAGATTACTTGCATCACAAGAATCTCGGGTTTGAGCGAAAACAAACCCTTCTCATTCCCATTTTTCAAGTGGCGACAAGGAAAGGACATGTTTGGGGCAAAGAGGGCGATATCTTTAAGTGGCGCTACAATGCGGTGAAAGCGGCCTATTTAAAGCACCCTAAAGTACTGGCGGCAACAGCTGTGAATGGGGCACCTGGAATTTGGGCAGGTCTTTCATCATTACGAGCGGACGGACAGGACTGGCGGATGAAATATTACCCAGTCGATGAAGATTTTCTGTCTTTTTTTAATATTGAAATGGTGGCTGGTCGATTTTTCACACGAGCATACATGGAAGCCCATACACCGCGAGATAGCTATCAGTTTATTCTCAACGAGACGGCTGTGAAGCAGTTGGGATGGGACAATCCCATAGGTAAAACTCTGATAAAAGGCAACATGACCGGGCAAGTTATCGGGGTGATTAAGGACTTCCACACGGGATCGCTACGCAACAAACAAGAAGCAACAGTTTTGATGAAAAATCATCACAATCTTAAGGCACTTATGCTTAAAATCCGACCTGAAGATTTATCAGAAACGGTGAATTTTTTGGGGGCGACGTGGAAGCAGTTTATTCCGAAAGGGACATTCTATTATCTGCTTTTGGATGATTGGATTGATAATGTTCATTACGACAGGGATCGCAGACTGGGTAAAATCTTTGCGACCTTGGGAGGGTTAGCAATTTTTGTTGCCTGTCTGGGTTTATTCGGCTTAGCAATCTTCAGTTCCGAGCAACGTACAAAAGAGATTGGTATTCGCAAAATCCTGGGCGCATCTACCGAAAATATTGTAAGGTTACTTTATAGAGAACTCATTTTTCCTGTGGTGATAGCAAATATCCTTGCTTGGCCGTTTGCTTACTACACTATGGAAAGATGGCTACAGGATTTTGCGTATCGAATCAATCTGGGTCTAGGAATTTTTATTTTTGGGGGAGTTCTCGTTTTCGCGATTGCTTTAACAACAGTGAGTTACCAAGCTCTTAAAGCTGCAAATGCTAATCCAATTGACGCTCTGAGATACGAATAAAAAAATAGTTGAATAGCTTGATGATTAAAAACAAATAGAAGTGTTCAGCACGCTTTTCATACGCTGCCCAGGTACCAAATCAAATTTGGTCTGAAATGACTGTGGATTAAGCGATAAATAGGGGGATAGCATGAAAATTACCGATGTTCAAGCCTGTGTGATTGGCAAACCCGAACCCCACAGTGGTGGGTGCGTGTGGACATTTGTCCGGATATATACCGACGAGGGCATTGTGGGGACGGGCGAATGCAATTCAGCCTCGCAGTACACGGGTTTTGGTTTGAAAGAATCGATTTTAAAAATGAAGGAGATGTTGATTGGTGAAGACCCGATGAATGTGGGGCCGTTGTACGAGAAAATGCGTCGTCGTGGACGGTATGCGGGTACTACCCATGCACCGCTGATTTTTGCACTGACCGGCATCGAAAATGCGTTGTACGATATTGTGGGTAAGGCGTTGGGGGTGCCAATTTATCAGTTGTTGGGGGGCAAGTTCCGCGATAAGATCCGGCTCTATGCCGATTGTCACGCTGGGGATTCGGCCACGCCAGAGGCGTATGCCGAGAAGGCACTGAGTGTTGTCGCGGAAGGCTACAGCGCGGTGAAATTTGATGTGGATCATTCGGGTGTGGGCAAGCTGGATCCGATGAATTGGACGGTGGGCTCACGGGAAATGACGCATGTGATTAATTTGATCTGTGCGATTCGCGAGGGCATTGGTTTCGACATCGATTTGGCGATTGATTGCCACGGCCAGTTTGATTTGCCTTCGGCGATTACGTTGGCAAAAGCTGTGGAAGATGTGCGGTTGATGTGGTTGGAAGAGCCAGTACCTGCTGAGAATATTGATGCGTTGGCTCAGGTGCGTGCATCTACGAGCACGGTCATTTGCACAGGTGAAAATCATTATACCCGTTTTGAGTTTTTGGAGATGTTCAGACAAAAAGCAGTGGATATTATTATGCCCGATTTGGCCAAATCGGGTGGCATTATGGAGGCCAAGCGCATTGCCGAAATTGCCGATGCGCATTATATCCCCATTGCGCCACATAATGTGTCGTCCCCCCTGGGCATGATGGCCGCGTGTCATGTACTGGCGACAGTTCCCAACTTTTTTGTGCTCGAATTTCACGGGCGCGACATTCCGTGGTGGGGCGATTTGTGTGGAGGCGAAGAATTTATCAAAGGGGGCTGGATGGCTGTCTCTGACAAACCCGGTATTGGCGTTGAGTTAGATCCTACCGTCGCCAAAACACTGCTGGCTGACGGGGATACCTATTTTGATTGAGGTTACATCACCCAAGTAGAAGCCCTCCATACAAAGACATTTCGAGGCGTAACAGGTGTTCCTTGGATCCCATCTCCTGGTAGAGGAGGAAAACATTATGTGCGCAAACACACACCCGTCCGCTACTGATCGACTCAAGAATCTTCAGGTCTTCCATGATGATTTTTTTCGCGAAGCGATAGCAAGTCATGTCTTAGAGTACTATGCTCATTTTGGCGAACGGCTTGTTTCTGTTTACGTATGGGGCAGTGTTCACCGAAATGAAGCCATCCCCGGCGTCTCTGACCTGGATCTCCACTCATTTATTGTTGATGCATCCAAAGAATCAGACCGACAGTGGCTCAAAGAAGCGAGTGAACGGTTGGAACAGCAATATCCTGAAACTCATGGACTGACTCGACCTCGTTCGGTAGATGAAGTTTTGCAGGTTGGGGTTCGTCTCCGTTATCATTCCACTCTTGTTTGGGGTCGTGATCTTACGGATGGGTTGGACATACCCTTTCCGAGTAGGTCCTCTGTACGGGGAGCCTTTCAGTCAGTTTGGGATCTTACTCGGTATGCAGCAGGATTAGAAAAAGAGAATAGAACTGATTTCTCGCTTCCGAATGAACCACCCTTAAGACTTCGCAAGTTGGCACGACTTGGCGTATTGGGCGGGGCGTATCTTTTAATGGCACAGGAACAAACCCTTTCCTATAAGGGGACAGTGATAATACCAGTATTAGAGAAGACCTATCCACAGTGGCACTGCTTCCTGGTTAAGACGCGTGGACTCTATATTCATTTGACCGATCCCACGAATGATGCAGTATCTGAATATCTCTCCCAACTCGTTGAATGGCTGGATTGGATCAAAACGCAGCTTGAATAAATTATGAACATCCATGAGTTGATAGAATCTGAATATGACAAAGTAGGCGATTTTTATCTCAACTGGCTCGACAAGAACGTGCCGGACAGGGATACGCATATCCAGATATCGATAGAAATCATGCTTGCTATGCTGGGCGATGTCCAAGGCAGCAGTGTATGTGACTTAGGATGTGGTGAAGGGTATCTGTCTCGCATCCTTGCAAGTCGCGGTGCAGTCGTTACTGGTGTTGACATCTCGCGGATTCTGCTGCGGCATGCAAAGGAGCATCCAAATCAGCTCGGCATCACATATGTTTTGGACGATGCTCAATCGATGAGCCAGGTATCCGACGCCAGCATGGATGCTGTTATTTGCAACATGGCCCTAATAGACGCGACTGCGAAGCACCGAGGTAGCGTCGTGCCGACACTCTTAATCGCCAAGTCAATTGCTCTACCAACTTAAGTGTTTTCGTGGGCATGCACTTGTAGGACCGGCAACCTTGTAGCCGTTGTTTTCAAGCCAGGTAAACTCACCGATTCTGAGCATCGTATTTCTCCGTGTGTCTCACGGTTGGTTGAAGGCCCTCATGAACCAATATACACCCTATTGTAAAGCAAAAGTCAATCTTAGAATTTTTCCAAAAATCTATAACTTATTTTAAAAACGATGGACATTAAGGAATGACGACTTTCTATCTCATTCGGCATGGAGAATCCATGCTGGATTTAGCTGCTGGCGGAAATCTCAAAGGCGCAGAGAAGGGTTGGGCAGCCCATATCATTCCGTTGACTGAAAACGGGATCAGCCAGATTGAGAATGCTTCAAAAGCCCTGTCAACTGAAGCTCCTCAACTCGTTATCTCCTCCCCAATGTCACGGGCACTCCAATCGGCTGCTATACTCAGCCGAATACTTGATCTTCCACTTCGAGTCGAGTTTGATCTGCACGAATGGATTTGCGGATGGCGCGATTCGATAGAACTTGTCAGCGAAACAGAGGCAGAAATGTGTGAACTGGGAGGTGAGTGGCCTTTAGGAGAGACGAGAGATTGGGAGCCGATGTCCAGTGTGCGCGATCGTGTTAGTCGTGTATTAGGACGATACCGGACCTTCCAGCGTGTTGTCGTCGTGTGTCATGAAACAGTCATTTTTTCGCTGACTGGAAAGAGGATGGGATTTGCTGAATTTGTAAGGCTAGAAAAGTAGTAGCTTCGTCATCCGTTGGAGTCAAAACTTTAATCTCTGATCTGGATCTTATGACCATTCAGGAATGATCTGCCATTCTCCATCAATTTGCCCTTCCCAATAAGAATCAAGCTGCCAATAATGAGCTGCTGAACGATCACAGATGAGAACGGGCTGATAGCGTGTTCCTGCCGATATGTCTGGAAAATTTGAAAACTTCGTAAAAATCTCGATTTGTCTGTCGGGTTGAAGAAGGATGGGAGAGCAATTAGGCAAACAACGCATTGGTTCTCTATTTCCTTCAAGTCTTAAACCAATCCAGCCAGCAACCTTCATTGGGAGACGGGCATCGATCTGCAATACACCTTCTAAATTGTGGATAGATTTCTGAGCCTGACTTAAAGACCAAGATTTTTCCTGGGGAAGCACCCACTCCAATGATGCATTGATTTTTTTAGTTAATTTGGAATCTGTTGTTGCGTGAATTTCTTCAAATTTCCGAGCTAAGAGATTCCGGCGAATTGCTACGCTTCCTTCCAGTAAAACTTCTGCGGTATTCGTAATTTTTTCGCCACGCCAATACTGTCGCGCACGTTCCATCAATGTGGCAACAGTCTCGCCGTGGTTGAGGTAACTTGTGAAATCCATATTACCTGCAAACGCTCGCTGGCACTCCACCACTTCCACTTCATAGAGGCTACTTATATTTGGATCATTGTGTCTCTTTTGATACTCTTCTGGCGTGTTCATGAAATTCATGATTTGAGTGCGATGATGCCACCCACGAGCGGCACCCTCATCTATCCATAGAAATAGGCAGTCCATGCGAGATGGCAGATGGGGAAATTCACGTAGTCTGACGATTTCCCAGATAAATTCTATAAGAGAATCTGGAGAGATATTTTCAAATACACCTTCTTGGTTGGGTTTGGCGAGTATCCATTGATAGACATTGTCGCGCTGTCCAGAGCGCAACTGGGCATCCAATGTCAGATTGGATGCCGCAGTCAGAAAAAGGCGAGAACTAAGCCCTATATTTTGCGTTTTCTTCATTTCTGACCACCCATTCAATTGTAGAACCATAAGAGTCCGTACTTTGGGAGCTGAGATAGGAACAGGGCCAACGATTCTTTTAGTGCTATTGTAAGCAGTCCTTAGATAAGTTCAATATCGCGCAAGATCCAGGACAGCATCGTAAATGTGACAAAGACGGGTCGCCTTTGTGAATCGAATACATAGTGGATGGGCAGTGTTCCACGTCCCGTGTGGCGAAAAGATAGGAGGGGTTGGCCTCTAACTTCAATTTGTTCTGGGCCTTGAAGTAACTGATCTGTTTTGCAGTACGTGAGTTCGTCAATGGTTGTAAATGCTTCGTCCATTTGTGTGGCGCGATTGACGAGTGCAAAGGGGAGGAGCCATTGACACGATATGGATGTGTCTGCAAGGTGCTTTTTGCCCGCGTTCATTTCTATTGTCGCTTCCCGAACCGTGCCATTGACAAGCAGGCGTTTGTCCGGTGTTTCTGCCTGATACCAGTCGAGTTTCCAGTTCTGGATTGATTCTCCAATGCGCTCATCCCGCGCTGTTGTGATTGTTGCTTCATAAATTTCCTGCCCGCCGCCATTGCGTTTTTCAACGATCTGATATTCTGTTCCATTTTCTTTTTTGTAGCGCGAGATCTCCACGGTTCCCATTGGTGTGTCATCGGTCAAACCGTCGGGATGTGTGATTGTCCACTGTTGAATTTCATAGGTCAATTTGCAATCGGAATCCAATTGAACGGTTTGGTTTGGGGCTTCGTAATTTTGCAATTGTCCGGCGATTGCGTTGAGTTCGGCTGGTATGGTGTTCATGATCTCACCTCCTCTGTCCATCCCTTTCCCCGTTTGAGATTTCCCATTCTCACTTCTCTTATTCTATCTCTTTCGCCAGTTTTATCAGGTCCGCTGTAGGGTGTGACGGTGTTTGCGTATTCGGCGAGGTGTGCCATGTGTTTGTGCTTGACGGCATCAAAGCCGGGTTCAGATGCGAGATTGTGTTTTTCCAGGGGATCGTTTGCCAAATCGTACAGGGTGCGTTGCCCCGAGTCGTAGAGGATGGATTTGTACTGGTTGTCGCGGATGGCGATTGCACTCGCGTTTTCTCCTATGACGCTTTCCCGCCAGGCAATATCGTCGTTTTCTTCGAGGAGTGGACGCAGGCTATTTGCATACGTGGCGTCGGGTAGGGGAGGTGCGCCGGCGTAATCGCAGATTGTAGCGGGGATATCCACGCCCGATATGAAGTGCGAATCGCTTTGTCCGATGGGGATGCTGCCGCGTTGTGAAATAACGAGTGGAACTGCCCAGGATTCTTCTTCAAAAAAGCCCTTCAATATTCTTCTGTGATGCCCAGAGCCTTCGCCGTGGTCGGCTGTAAATATGATGAGGGTGTTTTCAATAAGGCCATTGCTTTTCAATGTGTCGTAGATCAATCCTATTTGAGCGTCAACGGTTTCTACCATTCGGTAACACTGGTAGATGTAATATTGCCAGTCTGCTTCTGACCAGTGGCTGACCCGGTGCCTCTGGTTTGGCGGCAGGAAATCGGTGTCAAAGTTACCGGGCAAATCGGGCAGGTCGGGTAACGGAGGCTCCATGCCGTATTTTCCCACGGGACCGTTGACGCCGCAGACATAACAACAGTCGTGTGGGTTCAAGAGGCCAACAGATAGGAAGAAGGGGCGGTTGTTATTTGCATGTTCGGCGATATATTGCGCTGCTGCTCGGGCAGCGCCAGAGTCTTGTAGTTCTCCGTAGGGATGTCTGCCGTAGATCACGTCAAAGCTGTTGGCAACATCTCGTCCCGTGACATGCCATTTGCCAGAATATACGCAGTTGTAATCGGTGTGTGCCGTCAACCACTGGCCGAGGTCGGGCAGGTTGGGATCGATGGGGAACGGATTGCTGATAACGCCGTGTTCGATGGACATGCGCCCGGTGTACCAACTTGCCCGTGCAGGGCAGCAGATGGGGTTGGCGCTATAGGATCGTCTGAAGGATATGCCTTCTGCGATGAGGCGATCCATATTGGGTGTTGACACGTCCTGATTCCCATAAGCGGATATCGCGAGGTGATGTTGTTGATCTGTATGGATGAATACAATATTGGGTTGGCTCATTTTTCTCTCCGGTTTTTTTGTGCTATTTTTAATTATCGTACTACTACAGAGCGGCGAAGGGCAGGGCCGTCACACCGGAACCGAGTGGAAGGTGTACGTCACCAGGATGCACGACGTATCCCGGCATGGCTACGCTCTCCATATCTCTTTGGAATATCTTGATGGCCGCGGCCATGGCCGGGCGTGGCGTAGCAGACAGCTTCACCTCGATCGGTACGAGTTTTCCCCCGGTCTCGACTACGAAATCTACTTCCGTTCCGGCCATCGTCCTCCAAAAGTATATCTGTGGATCTATTCCACGATGCGTCAATGTCCTGACGATTTCGGAAAGCACTGCCGTTTCCATGATAGCACCTCCCATAGGGCCTGAGGCGGCATGCTCGGGGTCTTTGAGGCCCGCGAGGTAGCAGAGCGTGCCGACATCCGTAAAATATACTTTCGGGGTCTTGACGAGCCGCTTCCCGACGTTGGCAAAGTAAGGGCGCAGCACGATCACCTGGTAGGTAGCTTCGAGCACAGAGAGCCAGGCTTTGATCGTGTTGATCGCCACGCCAAGATCTCGGGCGACATCGGTCAGATTCAGGAGTTGGGCACTTCTGCTGGCCAGAATTCGGAGGAAATTTTGATACTGGGTCAAGTCCCCAACCTGTCGCAGCGTACGCACGTCCCGTTCGAGATAGGTCTGGATATAGCTGGTCTGCCAAAGGGATGCATCGCGGTTGGGTTGTGTCGCGAGTTCCGGGTACCCACCTCGGAGAAAGCCCTGCCACAGTTTGCCAAAGACGTTTGGCGATTTCAAAGACGACCAGTGCTCGCGCTCCCACGGAAGAGCAAGCTGCGGACAGCCCTCCATTTCCCGTCTGGAAAGCGGCAACAAGCGAAGCATTGCCGCGCGACCTGCCAAAGATTCGGTTACTTTCTCCGCGAGCAACAAATTCTGTGAGCCTGTCAACAAATATTGGCCGTTTTCATGTCTGTTTGCGTCTATCCTCTCTTTGATGTAGGGTAGCAACTCAGGGGCGTACTGCACCTCATCAAAGATAACCGGAGGCGGATACATTTCCAGGAAACTGCGCGGGTCTTGCAGGGCGGACGCCTGAATGTCCAGAGGCTCCAGAGATATATACCTGCAATGCCTACCAAAGAGATGTTGGAGAAGCGTTGTCTTTCCTGACTGGCGCGGTCCGGTCAAGACGATAGCGGGAAATTCGGAAGCAGCCCTTTTGAGGACTGATTCCAGCGAACGGTTGATGTAATTTTGCATATCGCAGCTTTAAGTTATGGTCGGTGTCTTCTGTATCGAGTTTCGTTTGTGACGGTTCTGAACGCAAAGGCTTGACAGTTCTTTTGGTGGATAATATGCATTCCAAATGCATATTGTCAACTCAAAAACGCAGCATCTTGTGATTGTTTTTTTGGCTGACAGATCAATTCCGATTGTGTATTTTGTGCTGGAACAGCTCTGTGCCACCCCGGTTTGTGAGGAATTTGAGATGAATGATCGAGAACCTCTTGTAACTGTTATCACTGCAACAAATCCCGGCTTGCTCGCGATGATCAAATCCGTGCTCGACGATGCCGATATCCCTTGTCTAACGCGAGGCGAAGGATTTCAAGTCCTGTACGCGGCAGGCCCTGTTGAAGTGCTGGTATTTGAAAGCGACGCCGAGCAGGCGAGGGCACTTTTAAAAGACCTTTGATTTATTTCCCTCGCGTTTTCTATAGAAGGCGATGAGGTTAATTTGATTCAGGTTGGGAGATCAATAGAGGTTGCTGTTGTTCAGGTAATTTATGGCTGTACACTGGACAAGGAGTAAAATGATGATATTCAAGCGTACCATCGCAATGGCATTGGCCGGCGGCATTCTGCTACTTTTTACCACTAACACAAGTGCCCAGCGGCAAATGGAATACCTCCAAAGAGGTGTGATAGCGATTCATCAGGGTGAGGGAAAGGTGTTTGTGAGCTGGCGGATGTTGGGCACCGAACCAGACGAAATAGGATTCAACCTGTATCGCTCATCGAACGGGGAAGAGCCGCTTAAGCTGAATGATCAGCCCTTGACGCAAGCGACCAACTTTGTCGATAGGCGTGCAAACCTGAACAGGCCCAATGCTTATTTTCTTAGACCTGTGCTGAAGGGGCAGGAACAGATGGCGAGTGCTCCCGTCGTGTTACCTGCACACGCGCAACCTTATATGTCCATTCCACTTCAGACGCTCAAGGGATACAGTCCAAACGATGCATCAGTGGGAGATTTGGACGGCGATGGCGTATATGAGATTGTCTTACATCAAGCGCCGAGAGGAAGAGATAATTCAAGGCCTGGCCTGACAGACGCTCCTGTTCTGGAAGCTTATGAACTGGATGGTACGTTGCTTTGGCGAATTGATCTGGGCATCAATATCCGCGAGGGGGCACACTATACGCAGTTTTTGGTTTACGATCTGGATGGGGATGGCAAAGCCGAGGTGGTCTGCAAAACGGCTGACGGTACAGTGGATGGAAAGGGGACGGTCATCGGTGACCCGAATGCCGTCCATCGCAATCCCGAAGGCGCTGTGATGACCTATCGTTCTCGCCGAACAGGGCAGGAGAGACAGCGCAATGTGGAAGGCTACATCCTGGCTGGCCCGGAATATCTCACCGTGTTTGACGGGAAAACCGGGGCAGCTCTTGCTACGACGGATTATATCCCGCCCCGTCATCCGACGACCCTCAATCCCACTTCTGAGCAACTCCAGGAAATCTGGGGGGATGGATACGGAAACCGCGTGGACAGGTTTCTGGCCTGTATCGCCTATCTGGATGGGCAAAGGCCCAGCCTGGTGATGTGCCGTGGATATTACACCCGGTCTGTACTGGCAGCCTGGAATTGGCGAGAAGGCAAATTGACCCATCTGTGGACCTTCGATAGCGACGATGGCACGCCGGGCAATAGGGCCTATCGAGGCCAGGGCAATCACAACCTGAGTGTGGGGGATGTAGATGGCGATGGCAGAGACGAAATTGTATATGGGGCCGCTGTGATTGATGACAATGGAAAGGGTCTTTACTCAACGGAACTGGGACACGGGGATGCGATGCATCTTTCCGATCTGGATCCCGACAGGCCAGGATTGGAGGTCTTCAACATCCAAGAGCGATTTGCCGATGCCGGAGCAAATTTACGGGACGCCGGAACGGGAGAGATCCTCTGGAAAATACCTTCGGTCAAAGCGGGGGATGATGGCGAAGGGCCGGGAAGAGCCAATTCGTTCAATATCGATCCGCGCTATAGAGGCTCTGAAAGTTGGGTCAATGGTGCAGGTATCACGGGGATCTACAGTGCCAAGGGTGAGAAGATCTCAGAAATAAAACCCCGGTCCTGCAATTTTGCTGTTTGGTGGGATGGTGACCTGCTGCGAGAAATCCTGGATAAAAATTATATCGCCAAGTGGAATTGGCAGGAGAGTAGGTTAGACACATTGCTCACAGATGAAGCCTGTACTTCGAATAATGGCACAAAAGCCACACCTGTTCTAAGTGTTGATCTGTGGGGGGATTGGCGAGAAGAAGTGATCTGGAGGACCCGAGATAATCAGGAGTTGCGTATCTATACCAGCACCATCCCAACAGAACATCGTTTCCCTACCTTGATGCACGATCCTGTTTACAGACTGGGTATCGCCTGGCAGAATGTGGCTTATAATCAACCACCCCACCCCAGTTTTTATATTGGTGGCGATATGGCAACACCATCTCGGTCTCCCATTGTCACGCCTCGTTAAAATTCCACAAACAAGCGCGTGTACCAGAAGGCGCCGTTGTAGTCCCATTTCCGGGTGCAGGTTGACCGTTCTATGCCTGGAGCTTCCCTCGAAGCGGATCTGCCTTAGGCCCCATACGCCATGGCTTGAGGGCAAATCGGCAGCCCAGGCCTTGCTCAATCTCACGCCATTTTCCCTCTTCCCCCGGCGAGATAAACGTTACCGCTTTTCCCGAACGGCCCATGCGGCCAGTCCGTCCGACCCGGTGCGTGAAAAGCTTCTCTGAGTCCGGCAAGTCATAGTTGATGACCTGGCCGATGCCCTCAACGTCCAGGCCTCGCGCAGCCACGTTTGTTGCCACCAAAATCGGTGCGGTACCGGAACGGAAGGCCATCATCACACGCTCGCGTGCGTTTTGGCTGAGATCGCCCTGGAGCACCCCTACGGGGTAGCCCAACGTGTCGAGCCGTCTCGCCAGTCTCATGACGCCGTGCCTGGTCTTGCCAAAGACGATAACCGGGTCGCCGTCCCGCTGGTCCAACTGCGTTTGAAGTGCCTTTATCTTGTCTTTTTTTCGGACGGTATAGACCAGGTGCTCCACAGTGGGCAGTGCTCGAAGGTCGCCGTCCATCTCCACCGTTACCGGGTTGCGCAGATATTTCTTCGCTGTGTTCGCCACCCATTCAGGCATGGTCGCAGAGAGGAGAGCGGTCTGCCGCCTGGAGGGCGTCTGGCTGAGGATCGCCTCAACATCTTGGGCAAAACCCTTATCCAGCATTTCATCCGCCTCATCAAGGACAAGGAATTGCACTGATCGCAGGTCTAAAGTGCCCTGCCGTAGATGGTCTAACGTACGCCCCGGGGTCCCAATGATGACCTGGGGCCCGCTCTTCAACGCCTTGTACTCCGGCCTTAATGACCGGCCGCCGTACAGTAATGTCACGCGCAACCGCTGCGATGAAACCAGGGCATCTGTGACTTTAGCTACCTGAATGGCCAATTCCCGCGTAGGTACCAGCACAAGAGCTTGGACCCGCCGCACGGATGGGTCCAGGCACTCTGCCATGGGTACTGCAAATACCAGCGTCTTTCCAGACCCCGTGCGCGCCTGTCCGATCAAGTCCCGCCCCGCCAGAAGATGGGGGAGCGATTTCTCCTGAATGGGCGTAGGCTCTGATATGTTCATCCTGGAAATTGCCTCCCGGGTAGCGACTTTCAACGCCATTTTAGGAAACACGGCAGCACTGGTGCTATTAGCAATGGGTTTAGTCGCAGTAAGTGACCTGCTGACAGGGCCGTTGGCCGAGGAAGAATGGCCGTTGCGACGGTTTTTGAAGCAAGAGCGACAGTACACCGGCCTGCCTGGTTTTAGCCGGAAAGGGGCGGTTGTCAAGGTGTTGCAATCGGCGCACGCGGTGCGCTTTGCACGGCGAGATGGGCGCGGGTTAGTCGATGGAGATTTACGAGGCATGCGGGAATAGACTCCTTAGTCTAAAGAGATGATACAAGTGACTCAGCGCGGGGTAAAAATACGAGCAGGGAAGACCGATGGGCTACTGCTGCGTGAAACCCGGCGCGCTAATCATAGAAAACGTCGATACAAACAACAAGCCCCCGATAAGGTCGCACATCGGGGGCTTGCGTTAAATGCGGTGCCGTATAAGAATTAGCAGTCGGAATTTTATATCCAGTAGCTAAAAAATCTACGAGAAGTGAACACATGTGTCAAGCGCAATTTTTGACATCATTTTGTTCTGGGCCTCGCACGAGTTGGGGCTTGGAAATTTTGAGCCGAATTGATAATATAGAGATTGAAAAATTAAATTGACCCCACCACCGTACCCCAACGCACTTCTCAGGAGAACAAATGTCTCAATCCTATAAATTAATACCAGAAGACGTGCGATTCTTTCACGACGAAGGTTATCTGGGGCCATATACGATGCATTCGCCGGAAGAAATGGATCAAATTCGGCCTATTGTTGAGCATGAAATTTTTGAAGCCGGAGGTCCGTTTCACGTCAGTCGTCAAAAATCGCGGCATCTCGACAACCGAACGATCTATGATTTGTGTACACATCCGACAATTATGGATCGGGTAGAAGGCATTCTCGGTCCGGATATAGTGCTTTGGCAATCCAACTTTTTTAACAAAAATCCCGGTGCCAAAGAAATCCCCTGGCATCAGGATATGAATTTCTGGTCCAACGAAATAGAACCGGGTATTAATGTCTCTGCCTGGTTAGCTATTGACGATACGGATGTCACCAATAGCTGTGTCCAACTGATGCCGAGATCGCACCGAAAAACGGTTCCTCATATTAAAGCCACACCTGAACAGGCTTTTCGTGAACAGGGCGACCCCGATCACATCGGCATTGACCCGGAGCGCGTTGTCAAGATGGAAATACAAGCTGGGCAATTTTTTCTTTTTACCGAGCGCATGCTCCACTACTCAGCGGCTAACACATCTGATCGCCGACGCCTGGGATTGACTATACGCATTACCATTCCGATTGTGCGGTGTTATAAAACGCATCACGTTCATCTGGTGCGCGGTGAGGATCGGATGGGATTTAATTTGTATGGAGATGCGCCGGAATGATCGGTGGTGCGATCTGTATTGTATAACAGGGATCTGATATGCAGAATATTCTGAAATTGATGGGTTATATGCGGCCCTATTGGAAGCAGGCGACTATCGGGCCGTTGATGAAATTGATCGAGGTGGGGCTGGAGTTGATGCAACCCCGGTTGGTGCAGCGGATTATAGATGAGGGGATTGCGAGGGGAGATCTGGATCTGGTGATTGAGACTGGTCTGTGGATGCTCGGCCTGGCCATTGGAGGCGTTTTATTTGGGATTGGCAATGCCTGGTTTGGCGTGTGGGTAGCGCAGCGGGTGGAGACCGATGTTCGCAGTGCGCTTTTTGGAAAAATTCAGTCGCTTTCGTTTGGCAATCTGGATAAACTGTCAACGGGACATCTGATTACGCGGCTGACCAACGATGTGCGGCAAGTGGGAGAAGTGGCGCGCTTATTATTGCGTATTCTATCGCGCATGCCCATGTCGATGGTGGGCGGTCTGGTGATGGCGATTATAACCAGTCCCCGCCTGGGATTGATGTTTATTGGACTGGTACCCGTAATTCTGGGGACTCTGATTCTGGTGTTTCGAAAAGCCAATGCGATGTTTGGTGAGGTGCAGAATCGCCTGGATCGGGTGAATCAAGTGACGCAGGAAAATCTGGCAGGCGTGCGTGTCGTGAAAGCTTTTTTGAGGGCTGATCACGAGACCGAGCGGTTTGGAACGGTCAATAACAGGTTGATGGAACAGACGATTCGGGTGACGCAGCTGGTGGCGCTGGTGATGCCGGTTATGATGCTGATACTGAACCTGGGTGTGGTGGGAGTGATCTGGTTCGGGGGGATTGCTGTGACCCAGGGGGGGATGAAGCTGGGCGAGATTATTGCGTTTATCAATTATTTGTTGCTTTTTTTACAATCCCTGATGATAGGCAGTATGGTGCTTATCCGAATGTCTCGAGCAGAGGCTTCGGCCGAGCGCATTGTCGAGGTGTTGAATAGCGAGCCTGAGTTACAGGATCGAGGGGATGCAAAGAGCGATGTGGTGTTGGAGGGGCAGGTCGCATTTGAAAATGTGACGTTCAGTTATAATAAGACGGCGGACGATCCGGTATTGCGGAATTTGAGTTTTGTCGCCGAACCGGGGCAGAAGGTGGCGATTTTGGGATCGACAGGGGCAGGTAAAACGACGCTGGTGAATCTTATCCCGCGGTTTTACGATGTGGATGGAGGACGGGTGATGGTGGATGGGATGGATGTGAGGGATCTGGAACAGGGGACACTGCGACAGCAAATCGGGATGGCACTCCAGGAGTCGATCCTGTTTTCAGGTACGATTCGGCACAATATTCGGTACGGGCGGCCCGATGCGACCGATGAAGAGGTCGAGGCTGCTGCCCGTGCGGCGATGGCGCACGATTTTATTGTCCAGTTTCCAGATAAATATGAGACGCTCTTAAGCCAGCGCGGCGTGAATTTGTCGGGAGGACAGAGGCAGCGGATAGCGATAGCCCGGGCGTTGATCTCTCGCCCGAAGGTGTTGATTTTAGACGATAGTACCAGTGCGGTGGATCTGGAGACAGAGGCCAGGATTCACGATGCGCTTGAACAGATGGTGGGGTGCACGAGTTTTCTGGTGGCGCAGCGCATCAGTACAGTGTTGGCGGCCGATAAGATTCTGGTGCTGGACGATGGGGTGTTGGTTGCCGAGGGTACGCACCAGGAGTTGATGGAATCCAGTTCCGTGTATCAAGAAATTTACGATTCACAGCTTGGAGAAGGAAACGGATATGGCGGAAGAGCGTAGGGTTGATCGGCGGGGCAGTGGTGAACAACAGGAGCCGGGCGGGATGATGATGGGGCGCCGTCGGATGATGATGATGGGAGACGACGAGCGGGCGCGAGATATGCGGGGGACTGCCCGCCGTTTGATCGGGTATATGAGGCGCTACAGAAGGACGTTGATCGGGGTGGTGGGGCTGGTGGTGGTCACAACGGGATTGGAGGTGGCAGGTCCGTATTTGATGGGACGGGCGATTGATGAGTATATCGATTCTGGCGATTTGCCGGGGCTTTTCCAAATCGCTCTGTTGATGGCGGGGGTGTATGTGGCTGTGGCACTGACGTCCTGGCTTCAGTCTTTTGTGATGGCGCGGATATCTCAAAATGCTGTGCGGGATTTGCGTCAGGATCTTTTTAACCGCTTGCAGGTGCTTCCGCTGCGGTTTTTTGATCGGCGTGCCAGTGGCGATCTCATGAGCCGGGTAACCAATGATGTGGATAATATCAGCAGTGTGTTGTCGGAGAGCGTGACGCAGTTGATTAGCAGCGTGTTGACTCTGGTGGGCGTGTCGGCTATGATGTTGTGGCTGGATCTTCCACTGGCGTTAATTAGCTTGCTTACTTTTCCATTGATGACGTCTTTGACAGCGCAGGTCGCCAAACGCGCACGGCGAGGTTTTCGCGAGCAGCAGGCGGCACTGGGTGCGCTCAATGGGATGGTCGAAGAGACGATTGCGGCAGAACAGGTGGTGAAGGCATACGGACGCGAACAAGCGTCGATTGAGGCGTTTGAAAAGTTCAATAACAGGTTGAAGTATGCCGGTACGCGTGCGCAGTTTTTCGGGACACTGATGCCGCCTCTGACCTTTTTTGTGAACAATATGGGCCTGGTGATTGTGGCTTTTGCTGGTGGCTATATGGCGGTTCAAGGCGATGTGACAATAGGTGTGATTGCCGCTTTTATCAGCTATGTTCGGCAGTTCGGACGGCCTTTGGGGCAGGTTGCCAATTTGTACAATTCGATACAGTCGGCACTGGCCGGGGCGGAGCGGGTTTTTGAGACCATTGACGAGTTTCCCGAAATGCCCGACATGCCAGATGCAGTCGCGTTAGAACAGGTTCGGGGCGATGTGGTTTTTGAGCAGGTGTGTTTTGGTTATGAAAAAGATGTGCCAGTGCTCAAAGAGGTGAGTTTGCACGCCAGACCGGGTGAGAAGATTGCGCTGGTAGGACCGACAGGAGCGGGAAAGACAACCATTGTGAATTTGCTGACCCGGTTTTACGATATCGATAGTGGGGCGATCTATATCGACGGCCATGAGATTCAGCAGGTGAAACGGGAAGCGTTGCGCCGACAACTGGGCATTGTGTTGCAAGATACTTTTTTGCTGTCTGATACTGTGCGGGAAAATATCCGTTATGGGAGATTAGATGCTTCGGATGAGGAAGTGGTTGACGCAGCGAGATTGGCCAATGCAGATCCCTTTATTCACCGTCTGCCCCAGGGCTATGATACGGTGCTTGCGGAACGCGGCGGCAATTTGAGCCAGGGGCAGCGACAGATGCTGGCCATTGCAAGAGCCGCGCTGGCCGATCCGTCGATTCTCATTTTAGATGAGGCGACATCCAGCGTGGACACGCGGACGGAAATGCGGATTCAACAGGCGCTTTTAAGGCTGATGGAGGGGCGAACGAGCTTTATTATTGCCCATCGGTTGAGTACGATTCGCAATGTGGATGAGATTCTGGTCATTGACGACGGGCAGATTATTGAACGCGGGTCGCATCGGGCTTTATTGGATGCGGAGGGATTTTATTACAATTTGTATATGAGCCAGTTTAAGGGGGAGGTTTCTTTCGTTTAGGAGATTTGAGGAATGGGTGCATCTCAAAAAGATAAAAAATGCCGCGGGATCATTTCTCGCGGCATTTTTTATACGTGATTTTTCACTAAAATTCCACGAATAAGCGCGTGTACCAGAAGGCGCCGTTGTAGTCCCAGGGCGTGCTCTCTGGGCGCAGGTTGCCCTGGCCCGCGGTCTCTTCGGGGGCAGTTTCGGGCACCGAGTCAAAAATATTCTGCGCTCCCAGTCCCAGGCGATAGCGGTCGTTTAAGGCGTAGCCGACTTCGGCATCGACAATGACGCCCCCGTCGAAGGCGTCGAGGTCGCCGCAACTGTTGTCTTGAAAGCGGCAGGCCTGCCACGCGCTGAAGTAGCTGGGCCGCAGCATGGCGTTCCATGAATCCGTTTGGTGGCGGGCGGTGAGCACCAGGCGGTGCTCGGGGTTCATTTCCTCCAGTTCGACCAGGCGACGGGGCGTCATCAGGCTGACGGGGATCGCTTGATTGAGGGGGGTGCCGAGAAATTCGTTGACTCGTCGCTCCTGTGAATAGTCTTCGAGGCTGGTTCTGGTCCAGTTATAGGCGAAATCGACAGTTGACAGGGACTGGTCCTCCCAGAACCGCGCCCAGGACATCACCAGATCGATACCCCGGGTGCGGGTATCGAAGTCGTTGGAGTAGAATTTGATCTCCTGGAGGACGCTGACACCTTGCAGTGCCTCTTTTTCCTGGATGAGTGTGGCGATTTCGTCCGTGATCTTGATATTCCCGGTCAGGGCGATGCGGTCCTCAATGGCAATGTCGAAGTAGTCGATGGTCAGATCGATTTCGTCAGTGAGTTCCATGGCGGTACCGACCGCAAAGCCTATGGACTTCTCTTCGGATAGTGCCACGCCGCCCAGAGCCGCGGCAATGGGATGGGTAGGCGGTATTTGTCCCTGTTCGGTCAGACCGCCAGTGCCGGAAAAACCGGTGGTCACCGCGGTGAAATTAGCCTGGCCGGGCGATGGGGCGCGGAAGCCGGTGCTGGCCGTGGATCGCAAGGTGACCCGATCTGTGGCTCGCCACAGGGCGGAGAGCTTGCCGTTGAGCGTATTGCCGAAATCGCTGTAGAAATCCTCGTAGCGTATGGCCAGGCCCAGTTGCAGGGGCGGTGTTACGTCTGCCTGCATATCGAGGTAGAAGGCATAGTTCGGGCGGTTCCACTTGCCGGCGTTTCTAGGATCCAGCCCCTGATAGCCATTGGACCCGCTGCTGAAGCCCTGAGACGCATAAGGGCCGAGAACATAAGAGGCTTCATCGCCTGCCACGGATTCGAATGTCTCCTGACGCCATTCAGTGCCCCAGGCTATGCCGAGTGGGGAGGCGAGATTGCCTACCTTCGCGGAGTGGGAGAAGTCGAGGTTGGCCGCTATTTCGGTTTGGATATAGTCGCGCGGGCGGAATGAGGTCGGCGTCTCTGGTCCGAGCGAGGCGTTGATGGTGTTGAAGATGAAAAATTCGATATTGCTGCGTGCGGCGCTGACGCTGACGTCCCACTTGAGGCCGTTGTCGCGTTTGCCGCGCAGTCCCCCCACCAGGCTCAGGTCGCGGATATCGGCTCCAAAGCGAGGTGTGAATCCGCCGGGAAAACGCTCGTTGAAGAGAAAGAGCTTGCCGCGGTACTGCGCGACAAAAGCCTCGACTTCGGCGAAACTGGCGTCCAGAGAGGGTACATCTACATTTGAGGGGGTGATATCGTCGTTGAGATCGAGATCGGCTACGGCCCGCTTATCGCCGAAGCGAAAGACGCTGCTGCGCGCCGAGGAGGTCCCCGGAGCGCGGAAGAAGAAGCCCCCCTCGGTGCGGCGCTTGGCCCATCCGCCAAAGCTATATGCTTCGGCGCCATTGTCGAGGTTGATCCCAGCGTTGTAGAAGGTGTTCCACACGCCGTTGATGTCGGGGCTGCCCCAGATCTGTGCCGGGTTATTGACGGGATAGCCTCTGGATCTCAGCGTTTCGGCGTTGGCGCGCAGGCCGCTGCGTATAGTTGGGTCGCTCTGACGGTATTCGACGCTGAGGTTGAAAAAACCGTCCTGAGAGAGCGGCAGACCGATATTGGCAGCGGTCTGGAGCAGGCGACCATCGCCCTCAAAGTACTGTCCTCCCCGCATTTCCAGCAGTACGCCTTTGGATGCTTCGCGCAATCTCATGTTGAGTACGCCTGCGATGGCGTCGGAGCCGTATTGCGCGGCGGCGCCGTCCCTCAGGAGTTCCATTTGTTCAATGGCAATGGTCGGGATTACGCTCAGGTCTGGTCCTTGGGAGCCAGTATTGAGCGAACTGCCCAGCAGTGCGATTACGCCAGAGCGATGGCGGCGTTTGCCGTTGACCAATACGAGCAGGTTGTCCGGTGGCAGGCCCCGCAGGGTGGCGGGGCGCACGAGGGTGGCTTCGTCGTCAATGCCGTGGCGCTGGATATTATAAGATGGGGTGAGGGTGCGGAGGATGTCGTCCATATCGACAGCGGCCAGGGTGCGTAGTTCTTCCGCATTTAGCACATCTACGGGTGCGGCGGATTCTTTCACGGAGCGCGGCGCGTGCCGAGACCCCACGACTACTACTTCTTCCATAATGTAGAGAGTGTCGATGTGGGTTTGTTCCTTTTCTACAGCCGCCTCAGATTTTTTAGTTTCCTGCGCCCAGGCTGTATTCCCAATGAGCAGCGAACTCGCGAGGAAGAGAATTAGAGATGATGCCAGGTTTGTATTTTTTTTCCTTTGCATAGTCCTTTCCTCCTGTTAAGTGATCTGTCAAATCGCTGACGATTTACTTTATTTGACTAAATTTATAGCGTAGTGCAAACATTATCAAGTGCATTGAAATCATTTGTGATGGGGATCTTTGACGGCATCTTTTTGTCGTTGGTTGACTTTTATATTTTGATATAGTACTATGGTGATTAGATATCCAGGAGATAAAGACGATGCGAGTCTATGAATTTATGCTTACACTTGCAACTGAGCCTGATCTAGATACAAGGGTCTTCAGGTCGTGCAGATGGAGGTTGATGAGGTGGGACTGGCACTTCTACAGGAGGCAATATAACGGCTTAAATGCCTTACGGATAGCCTTTATTTTTTATCGAAAGCGATAAAAAACTATGGAAATGGCAATACTCCACCGATTTACGACGATCTGCTCATTCTTGCACCGTCAAGACATTAGCCGGTATGCCCAGCAGGCCATTTGTGGATGCTTTTTTATTTGATTATGGTTTTTTTTCCCTATCATAAATACTGTCGTTGTCAATAGATTTACAGCATGACGTTCAACCGTTATTCCTATGACATCGTTTTCACATCGTCATCCGATCCACAGATGGCAAAAATAAGGAGGTAAAATGTTCAATAAAATTTTCACAGTACTCGTTTTTGTCTTCCTCTGTGCGGCTCATACGCATGCACAAGAGATGCAGGCCATTCGTTTTGACGGCATGGGCTCGTATGTTGAGTTGCCTTCTGGCATTTTTGGGGAAGAGGGGAATGCGACCATTGAAGCCTGGGTCAAATGGGAACAGTTCAATGAGTGGTCACGGGTATTTGACTTTGGCAGAGAGGGCAATGCCGTTGTCGTTCAGAACAATAAAAAGTCATCACAGATCAATTTCAGAATTTGGGACAATAAAGGGAAACAGCATGGCGTACAAGCCAAGAATGCTGTTCTTGGAAACACCTGGCATCACATCGCTGTGGTGTGTGGCACAGGGGGAATGAGAATCTATGTTGATGGCACGTTTTACGACGATGCTGACTACAGGGGGGGATTGAATCAGGCTTATGGGGGCTACTACTATTTGGGCAAATCGAACTGGCCGAAAGACCAACCGTTTGCAGGGATGATATCTGAGTTCAGGGTCTGGAATTATCAACGGTCCCAGAGCGAGATCCGAAGGACGATGAAAGTGGCATTGGCCGGCAATGAAGACGGATTGATTGGCTATTGGCCGATGCATGAAATTAACGCTGGCGAGATTCCCGATTTGAGCAGCGGCGCAAACCATGCCAAAATTTATGAGAATATCACGCTGGTCAATATAAAAGCCATATCCCCTGGGCTGATTCGCGGCGCAAACGGGCCAATAGTTGCGGCGCAAACGGCTACGGGCGCAGGGAATATGGGAGGGGCTGCGCTACCTCGCAGTCAATCTGATTATTTGGCCTATACGGTTGGGGAAAAAGCGGAAATCCCGCTGCCGGAAAATATCGATGGTATCGAGGCAAAGTATTTGGTGAACTTGAAGTGGGGGACGTATTCGGGGCCGCAATCCAGAGTTATGGTGTTGCCGATAGAAGATATCAACACGAAGCCCGAGTCGGTGGTACTGAAGCACAAAAGCGAAGGCAAAGTTAAAGAGGAGATCAAAATTACAGCACAGTCGAAGGTGTCTGTGACTGAAGTGGAAGCACTCGTTATCAATGTGATCAATCAGACGGGGCGATTCCGCCTCGTGGAGCGCCAGGTTTTAAGCGAGGTCTTCAAGGAGCAGGACCTGGGAGAATCTGGACGCATGGCCAAGCCGTCGGCGGCAAAAATTGGCAATGTGCTCGGGGCGCAGTATATGATGAAAGTCGTGGTCACAGACTATGAAGAAGACGTATCAACCAAGAGAGACGCCGGCGTTGTTGGGGTGTTGTCAAAAGCGGCGGGTCTGGGTGCTGTTAGTGTCACGAAAAAAGAAAGTCGTGTCGGTATGAGTTTTCGCCTAATTGATGCCGAGACGAGCGAAATATTATTTACGAAACAGATCGAAACGATCATCACGGAATCTAACCGCGTATTCGGCGGCGGTATTGGTGGCGGTGGGGTTGCCGGAATAGGAGTATTCTCCAGATACGTGAAGACGCCTCTTGGTCAAGCGATCATTGCTGGGATTAACAAGGGCGTGTATGAACTCGTCAAGCAAATTGGCAGCCTGCCCGCTTCGGGTCGCGTCATTAAGGCCGAAGGCAATAAGTTGTGGCTAAATATCGGCAAGGACACCCTATCGCCGGGCGATGTGCTCAAGGTGAAATCCAAAGGCGAGGAGTTGATTGATCCGGATACGGGGATCAGCCTGGGCAGCGCCGACACGGAAATCGGCACGGTACGTGTGAGTCAGGTGCAGGAGAAGTTCAGCATCGCCGAGTTTATTTCGATCACTGGGTCGGTGAAGCGCGGCGACAAGGTGGTTTCTACGGTGCGCCCGCCACGTATCGAGTTTGCAGATCGATGGGAGGAACCCGGACGCGGTAAGTTTTGAGCCGGTATGCAAGATGCGAGTCTATGAATTTATGCTTACGCTTGCAACCGAGCCTGACCTGGATACAACTGATCGGCTTTATGGATATTTTGGTGAGGATGGAGCAGCACCTGACAGTGTCCAGGATTTTACACTCGTTATACAGTCCGGAACACCGATTGCGAACTGCACTGTGGAAGCTACATCGTTTGAGGCTGCACTGGAATCGGTGTTGCCAAAACTGCGCGAGGAGGGGCTTCAGGTCGTGCGGGTGGAGGTTGATGAGGTGGGACTGGCGCTGCTTCAGGATGCGATATAACGGCTTAAATGCCTTACGAATAGCCTTTATTTTTTATCGAAAGCGCATTAGTTTCTGGTTAGAAAATTGCTGTTGATCAAAGTCAAAGGTCTTTATGCTGATAGCAAAGGCTCAGGAGGCACCATACGACGTAAATGTGGATATGGATAGGGGGGTTGGCGTGGGCTTCCTGTCGTATATCCCACCTGAGTTGTCTCAGATAGGTCACACAAGGTTTGTCATCATAGCGTTGATGGAAGTAGATAACCAGCAAGAGATAGGTGATCAACCCAGCAAGGAGTTGTATCAAGACCCCGTGTGGACTACGCGAGATGAGATGATAGACCTTGAGGTATTTTTTCCACCATGCAAAGAAGATTTCGATTTTCCACCTCAAAGAATAGATGAAGGCAATTTCCTCGGCAGACAAGTCGTCACGGTCTGTGACGACCCAGTAGGCTTTACCACAGGCAGAAAAACCGACTAAAAAGACCGGATGGGTCATTTGATGGTTCTCATCACCCAATAAGACCTTGGCAAAGAAGGAGATAGTGGCCTGGCCTCGTGGTTGATAGGATCTTGGTTGAAAAGCCAATCGCTCAAGGATGTGATATTGGATGTTTTTCTTGACGCGCACGACGAAGTGCTTTTCGTCATTGATCCACGCATCGAAGCGGGCATGTTCTTGATAGCCGCGATCCATCACGCCGGTCTGTCCTTTCTCCAAGAGCAAAGACACAAAGGGTCTTTCGGCGGCCTTGCCATCGGATAGAAAAATCTTGCGTGGGATGGCTCCGTTTAAGTCGAATCCGAAGTGCAACTTGGCCTTGCGTTTGTGGTGGCTATAATCTGCCCAGGTCATGGACAAACACGCATCAACGAAACTCCCATCAATGGCGATGAGTCCCCGATGGCGTGGCAGGGCAAGACCGACCTTTTTGGCGGCTGTCTTGGACAGTCTGGAGAATAACTCGAACATCTGCTTTTTGCCCCGCGTGGTATTGGCCTCATAAAAGGTACTTTGTCCCAACCCTGAAGGCGGCACCAAAAGCTGGTTGGCAAGTCCGTCACATCCGGCGGCCTGCAACAGGTCTTGGGCAGAACTGCATGCTTCGATATGATAATACACCAACCCGCGAACTTGATGGTCAAACGTATAGGTCATCGGCTTATTACATCTTGAAGTCAACGGTGTCAGATAGGGTAAGTGCGCTTCAAGAGGGGACAGCAGCAAAGAAAAGGTTGGCGATGCTTTTCCATATTCATTTTCTTCACCCGTAGGAGATAGGGGGGACTGAGACTGGATGGACATGGCATTACTCCTTGCAAAAGGTAGAATTTTTCTTTCTCAACTCTAACCTTTCATGGAAATGCCTTTTGTTCAATCCTTTTCTTTCCACGCTATCTCCTCCATGCAAATCCCTAACCAGAAACTAATGCGAAAGCGATAAAAAACTATGAAAATGGCAATACTCCATGGTCCGCGAGACCTCCGCATTGAAGAGCGACTGCTTGATACGAGCACGCTTGGTGCTGATGATGTCTGGGTTGAAACGCAGATCAGCGCGTTTAAGATTGGAACAGATCGGGGCAATTTTGAAGGTGCAGAACGCGTACCAGGGGCGCCGGACTATCCGCGATTCGTTGGCGACAGCAATCTGGGTATTGTTCGCGGTGTTGGCGCCAGGGTTACGCGCTTTGAGGTTGGCGATCGCGTTGTGGCCACTCAGCCCCACCAATCTGAATACATCATAAGCCAGTTTGATGATATCTTCAAAATACCCCCTGAGGTCAATTCTGAAGATGCTGTGTATGCACACCTCTATGCGCTCAGCGCACATTGTTACCACAAAGCATTATTTAGGCCCGGCGAAAATGTCGCTGTTGTTGGTCTGGGTGTTCTGGGCTTGGGGGCAGTCGCTTTAGGCCCTCTGTTTGGCGCCCGTGTCATTGGGCTTGGAAATAGTCCCATCAGATTAGACATGGCAAAACGAGCAGGTGCGCACGCGGCTTATTTATCAGACGATCCAGATCTTGAAGAGAAACTCGACGCTTTTACAAATGGAAGAGGCATTGATCTGGTTATTCTTACGGCGAATCCGTGGCCCGCTTTCAAAACCTCTGTTGAAATTGTGCGGACAAATGGGCGGGTCTCTATCGTCAGCCTCATGGGACGGGGCGAACCGCCGCTTGACTTTAACCCTCTGGCAATGGAATGGTTTTACGCCAAGGGGATATCTCTGATTGCCGTGCATGGAGAAGATGCCCAATTATATCCCCAGGCCGATACGTCGGGCCACCTCGGTCATTGCAACCACGTTCTTTCTCTTATGGCTGAAAAAAAACTTCAGCCCAGCCAGCTTATTACGCACCGTTTGCATTACACGGAAATGGTCCAGGCTTATGAAATGGCCTACGCGCGTGAAAAATCTATGCTGGGTGTCATTTTTAATTGGCGGGAATAGCCATGTCACATGACGTCACGAGATCGTTAGAACTGTATAAGAAAGCGGGGGAACGCATTCCAGGTTGGACACAGCTTATCAGCCGAAGAGCCGACCGGGTTGCAAATGGCGTTAGTCCTCTCTATGTCGCGCGATCAAAAGGCGCGCGATTTGTCGATGTTGATGGCAATGAATATATCGATTGGATTCGCGCTTTGGGCGCTATTATTTTGGGATATGCAGATCCCGTTGTCGATGGTGCTGTTAAAAAGCAGATCGATCGTGGAAGTCTGCATTCTATGAATAGTGCGCTCGAAATTGAGCTGGCAGATGAGTTGATCAATACCATACCGAGTGCTGAAATGGTGCGTTATACCAAGGGGGGAGGCGAAGCCTGTGCGGTGGCTGCTCGCATTGCTCGGGGCACGACAAATCGAGATGTCATTCTTTTTTGCGGTTATCACGGATGGCACGATTGGTACCAATCGGCAAATTATCTCGTCGATCCCGAGAGCGGAGAATATCCCTTTGCCGGCATTGAGCCGATTGGCGTGCCAAGTGCTCTGGCGGGAACGGCGATTCCATTTACTTATGGCGATCTCGACATGCTCGGCCGTTTGCTGACCGAATATCAGGGCGAGGTTGCCGCGGTTATGATGGAACCCGCCCGGACTGAGTGGCCCGAACAGGGGTATCTCGAAGGGGTCAAAGAGCTTGCCCACAGGCACGGTGCTTTGCTCATTTTCGACGAAGTCTCCTGCGGTTGGCGTGAGTCTCTGGGCGGTATGCAGAAATATTTGGGTGTTACGCCAGATATCACGGTGATTGCCAAAGGTATGTCCAACGGGTATCCGATGGGGGCTGTTGTTGGATCGCGGGAAGCGATGGAACCCGCTAAGGCGATGTTTATTTCCAGTTCGTATTGGAGCGATAATATCGGTCCTATTGCATCACTTACGACCATCCGCGAACTCAAAAGGCGCGATAGCGAGACACACCTGGCCGAAATGGGCCAAAAAGTAGCTGCGGCGATTGACGAAGCCGTCTCATCTGCTGGTCTTTCGGGATCTTGCAAAGGGTTTCCCGCAACGCCTAATCTGGTGCTCGATTTGCCCGATGAGTCACTGCGCGGCAAGGTTCAGACGCTTTTTATTCAGGAAATGGCTCGCCGGGGTGTGCATTGTTATATGGGCTTTGGTCCCACGCTTGCACATACCGAAGAAGATGTGCGTATTACTGCTGAAGCTGTCGAAGCCTCTTTGCGCGTTATCAAGCAGGGGCTTGAAAATGATTCTATCGACGATTTGCTCATTTGTGATCTGCGCACGGAACCCTTCCGCCGGATAGTTCGATAAAAACGATTGTGGGCGAGTGGGTTTTGAAACGGGTAATAAGACGCATTGAATTAGCGTGATTGGAGGAAAAAATGGCATTGACAATTGACGAAAGACCAGCAGGACCGGGCGAATGGGGATTTAGACCGGAGAATACGACGACAGAAGAGACGCCACCGGCATTTGTGTGGCGCCCGCAGGAGAATGCTGCGAGCTATGACATCCAGTGTGCGCGGGGCGCAGATTTTTCAAAGATCGCATACGAAGCTAAGGGTGTGACATATACGGTTCACCGCGCAGCAGAGGTGTTTGAACCGGGACAGTGGTATTGGCGGTTTCGGTTTGCCGATGGGTGTGGACAGGTGTCGAATTGGAGTTCGGGGCGCGCTTTTGTGATTGCGCAGAATGCAAGAGCATTGCCTTTGCCCAAACGCAGTGAATTGATCGGGCGCATCCCCAAGGGCCATCCGCGCCTGTTTGTGCGTCCAGAGGATTTGGATAGCTTGCGCGCACGGGCACAAGGAGATCTGAAACCGATTTACGACGATCTGGTTGCAACATGCGAAGATATCCTGGCCGATATGCCATCTACCCAAGAACCGCCCCTGTATCCCGAGGGGACTGTTGTTTTGAGTGAGAAATGGCGGGAGATATGGTGGGGAAACCGGATGTACACAATTCGCGTGTTAAACAGTGCAGCTACGCTGGCTTTTACGCGGCTTTTGGGTGGACAAGATCACTATGGCGAGAAGGCGAAAGAACTGCTGCTGGCGTGTGCCAAATGGGATCCTTTGGGGGCGACTGGCTATCGATATAATGACGAAGCCGGTATGCCCTACAATTACTATTTTTGCCGCACCTATACGTTTGTGAACGATTTGTTGTGCGAAGAAGAGCGCGAAATATGCCGCGACGTGATGAAGGTGCAGGGGCAGGAGATGTACGATCATCTGGCGACTGAGATGCGTTATTTGTGGCATCCTTATGGCAGCCATGCCGGTCGAGCCTGGCATTTTTTGGGTGAGATTGGCGTGGTGTTTTTGGATGAGATTCCCGAAGCGGAAGAGTGGGTGTGGTTTGCAATGAATGTGTTTGGGGCCGTGTATCCCGCGTGGTGTGACGAGGATGGCGGTTGGCACCAGGGATTGCAATACTGGGATAGTTATGTTCAGCGCTTTACGTGGTGGGCAGATATCATGCAGACAGCAATGGGGATTGATGCGTATTGCAAACCGTATTTTGCACGCGCTGGCGATTTTCCGATGTATTTTCAGCCTCCCGGTACGCGAGGCGGTGGCGTGGGCGATTTGACGACTATGAGAACATCGGATCAGAATTGCGATTTGATGCGCACGCTGGCGGCTCAGGCGCGCAATCCACACTGGAAGTGGTATGTGGATATGCACCCAAAGAAAGTGAACTCCGAAGAGGCGAGAAAGCGCAGGTTGGATGCCGTGGGCGCCGGGCGGTCGCTCTATATCGATTTTGTGCGGGGTGCATTGCCAGAAGTGCGCGCAAAAGCACCGGTGGATTTGCCTTCTTCAAAATGTTTTCGCGGCACGGGATTGGTGGCGATGAATTCGGATTTGACGGATGGGGAAAACAATGTATCGGTCATTTTTAAGAGCAGTCCATTGGGATCGCAGAGTCACGGTTTTGACGCGCAAAATTCATTTTCGCTATTTGCTTTTGGCGAGCGTTTGTTGATTCACACGGGCCAGCGCGATATTCACGGCAGCGACCACCACAAGAACTGGATGCACCATACGAAGTCGGTCAATTGCATTGGGGTAAACGGCGAGAGTCAGTTGCGCAATCACGCTGCGGCAACGGGTGAAATTTTGGATTTTCAAACGTCGGATGTATTTGATTATGTGGCTGGCGAAGCCGCCCCGGCTTATGGGGGAAAGCTGAAAAAATTTACGCGGCAGATTTTGTTTGCCAAACCCGATGTGGTGGTGATTTGCGATACAGTAGTGGCACAAGATGCTTCGACATTTCAGTATTATTTGCACGCTGAAACGGAGATGGATATCGAGGGACAGACACTGAAAATCACAACGGGTGATGCGGGCTGTGTGGTGTCTCTGCTATGTCCAGAAAATTTGAAAATCAGTCAGACAGATCAGTTTGATCCACCGCCGCGCGCGCGTGTTCAGCTTACGGAGTATCACGTGATGGCAGAGACGACAATATCGGGAAAAGAGGCCACATTTATTGCGGTATTGCGACCGCACAGGACGGGGGATGTACCCGAAGGCGATCCCGTTCTAATGGACGATGAAATTTTAATTGTACCCTTGCCCGATGGCGAGTTGAAGGTTTGGGTGGGGGAGACATTGCGCGCTGAGAAAAGAGATCAAAACGGTGCTGTGGTGGCAACGTTAAGTTGAGTCTGATCCCCTTTATATAGAGAAGTCAAATTATGAAAATCCAGAAACGTTTTATAGTTTGGTGGATGCCGATTGCTGAGATGATCGGTAATTTTATGAATCGTGTGATTCTTTCTATATTTTATTTTGTAGCTGTTCTGCCTTTTGGGCTGGTGGTTCGTTTGTTTTGTGATCCGCTACAAATTAAGAAAAAGCGCGTTTCTGGCTGGACAGATTTTGTTGTACATTCAGATGATCTGGATCGCGCTAGGAGGCAGTTTTGATGTATATACTGGGTCTTTCATGTTTTTACCACGATGCTGCGGCTGCGCTTATTCGGGATGGAGAATTGGTTGCTGCGGCTGAAGAGGAACGCTTTTCACGCAAAAAACATGATTCTAACTTTCCTGTTGGAGCAATTCAGTTTTGTTTGGAAGAAGCGGGGATTCTGGCACAGGATTTGAATTTTGTGGTATTTTATGAAAAGCCGTTTGAGAAATTTGAACGGATTTTGATGACTGTTCTTCAGACCTATCCCATAGCTTGGAAAGTATTTCGCGAGTCGATGGCAACCTGGTTAGTCGATAAACTCTGGGTGCGACATACGATTCAGAGGGAGTTGGGCATTCCAAAGGAAAAGATTTTATTTACGCAACACCATCTGTCCCATGCTGCCAGTGCGTTTTTTACCTCACCCTTTGAAGATGCAGCAATCATGACGGTAGATGGTGTGGGGGAGTGGGCAACGGCTACTTGGGGTGTGGGTAAGGAGACAGATTTAAAGTTGATGAAGGAGGTTCGCTTCCCGCATTCTATAGGTTTGTTATACAGTGCATTCACGGCATTTTTGGGGTTTGAGGTGAATGAGGGAGAATATAAGGTGATGGGAATGGCACCTTATGGAGTGCCTCGGTATGTAGATAAAGTGTGGCAAGTGATTCAGACGTTTGATGACGGGTCATTTTGCTTAAATATGGATTATTTTTCTTTTCATCATTCCACGACACGCACTTTTAACCTTAAATTCGAACAGCTATTCGGTGTTCCGAGATCACCCGAGACTTTGTTTTTTACTGAGGAAACAGGATTCCCAAATTATTTTGGTGAAAAGCCGGGTAACTACAATACCCTTTGTAATCTAAATCAGCACTATGCCGATATTGCTGCGAGTATTCAAAAAGTTACAGAAGAGGTTTTGCTAAATATGGCTCAGGCGGTTCGACGCGAAACTGGGCTTACAAATCTGTGTTTTGCGGGTGGTGTGGCGTTAAATAGTGTGGCGAATACACGCATTTTGAATGAATCGGGTTTTGAGCAACTTTATATTCAACCCGCACCAGGTGATGGGGGTGGTGCTTTGGGTGCCGCGCTTTATGCCTATCATGCTATACTTGGGCAACCGCGTAAGTTGGTGATGAAACATGCCTATTGGGGCAAAGCATATGGCGATGATATGGTAAAAGCATTTTTGGATCGGGAAGGCATATCTTATGTATATGCCAAAAGTGAAGATGAAGTGTTAGAGCGCACTGTGGAGGCCTTGATCAGTGGCAAAGTGATTGGATGGTATCAAGGGCGGTTTGAATGGGGCCCACGTGCATTGGGCAATAGAAGTATTTTGGCTGATCCCAGGCGTGAAGAGATGAAGGATGTAGTCAATACCAAAATTAAATTTCGTGAGCCCTATCGGCCTTTTGCACCATCGATATTGGCAAAAGAAGCAGAAAACTACTTTGATTTGCCACAAGTTGCTGCACACGACCTTGCCCGTTTTATGCTGTTGGTGGTACCTGTAAAAAAAGAAAAAAAAGACAAGTTGCCTGCGGTTACGCATGTGGATGGTACGGGGCGATTGCAAACGGTTTTTGAAGCTACAAATCCAAGGTATTATCATTTAATAGAGCGGTTTTATCAGGCTACAGATGTGCCTGTAGTTTTGAATACTTCATTTAATTTGCGTGGTGAACCAATGGTTACAACGCCTGCAAATGCGTATAGTACATTTTCACGTAGTGAAATGGACTTGCTGGTGATGGGGAATTATTTGGTGAGTAAGTGATAATTTCTGCAAAGCGTACCTTGTTGCGAACGCATCTGTGCAAAACACGCTTTTACTCTTAATGTGGGTTCCTAAAAATTATTCCTTCTAATGTGTTGTGAATATGACTGAATAAATTGATCTGGCTGGCCCATAAGGAGAAGGCGATGTCTTATTTTAAACGAGTTGTGGACAAACTCGTTATTATGGGAGAATTGCTCGAATTTTTTTGGAAACGCAAACTGTGGTGGTTGATTCCGATGGTGTGCATGTTGTTGTTTTTTGGATTGCTCATTGTGTTTACCCATGGTACTGCGGTAGCGCCATTTATTTATACACTTTTTTAAAAGGTATCTTTATGTGTGATTCCACCGACAGACTGTTTTTAGGGTGTATACGACAAAAATTGAAAAAGCGAAAAGCTTATGGATGGCGATCAAATTGAGATGTTGAGTATTAGAGATCGGGCGGCGGCGCGGCGGATTGAGGCGACCCGGCGGATCGTTTTGGCATTGAATACAAACCAGCCGATAGAGGATATCGTGCTGGAAATGGCGAAGGCAATGCAGGAACTGATCCCATGTGACCGCCTCAGCCTGGGGATATTGCCCTGGGGGCGCTGGTATATACTGGAGGACGGTTGCTTTCAATCGAAGACTTTTGACTTTCCGATCGCTGAGGATGACACCGCCAGTGGGTGGGTAATCCACAACCGTCGGCCCATGCTGCGTCGGGATATCTTCAAAGAACGCCGGTTCAAAGGGGATCCAAGTCTGGTCGAAGAGGGAGTGCATTCGGACCTGATCGTGCCACTGGTCGTGGATGGCGAGGTGATGGGCACCTTCAATTTCACCAGTCGTGCGCCAAATCGCTACGATGAGAGCGATCTGGAGACCGCACAGTCGATAGCTGATGAGGTGGCCGTAGCCGTCAAGCAGTTCCAGGCCCGGCTGGAGATAGAGACCATTCGGGCGATTTCCGAAGCGGTGCTGAAGCCGATGGCGTTGGACGATATCCTGAAGATGATCCTGACGTATATCCAGTCTCAGGGTTATGACCGGGTACGGCTTTATCTTTATGACAGAGAGCGAGATGTGATGGTGGGAGCTTTCCAGGTAGGCATGGAACATGAGTCGCCGTTTTCCACTATTGTATATCCATTGAACAGAGATCTCTACTCAAAACAGAGGCTGGCCTCCAACCGTCCCTGGATCTACCGGACCGGGAGGCCGGAATACGAGGTGGTTAGCCGTCTCAATAGAGAAGCTGGCATCTTCTCCGATGCGACATCTCCCGAACTGGAATGGGCCGAAATTCTCCTGAAGATTGTAGAGGGAGGTAGGGAAATTTTGATCGGGCAGATCAGCCTGGACAACGAGTCCAGCAGGCGTCCCCTGGACCAGAAGCGCCTGGACCGGTTGATGGTGTACGCCTCCCATGCGGCCCTGGCCATCAGGCATACGCAACTCTACTATCGGATGGCTGAAGAAGTGCAGCACCGTACCGCAGAGCTAAATGAGCAAAACAGGCAGCAGGAGGCGCTGCTGCATATCAATCAGGCCGTGCAGGAGATGAAGCGCGTCTCCGATTTGGGGCAGATTGTTCGGGTCTGTTACAAGCATCTACGGGAACTGGGGCTGGATTTCCAAGCGCTGGCGATCCACCGGCTAATTGATGAAGAAACACAGACATTTGAGTCTTATGAAATCCAGCCTTCGGGAAAGTTCAACAGGCTGATGATGAAACGCGCCAATATCTACCGTATGTGGCAGGGTGGACAGACGGTCTATCGACGGGACCTGGAGGTGGACCCGGGTGGGATGACAGCGGAGGCACTGACGGCGATCCACAGGCGCTACGGGATCCTCCCCCGTTGCATCCTGGACATTCCACATACTCTGGGAACGGTCGCCCTCATGAGTGTGCATCCGAACGCCTTTGCCGAATCCGAGAAGGCATTTCTGGAACGGGTTGCCAGAGTGTTGTCCATGGGCCTCGTCCGAGTGGCGGACTTAGAGCAGGTCGAGGCGTCCCAGAAGGCCTTGGCGGAGAGCCAGCGTTTTATCAGGCGTATTGCCGATGCAACGCCGATGATATTATTTGTTTTCGATATTATCGAACAGCGTGGCGTATATATAAATAATGAGATCCTGCGACTTGGCTACACCCCGGAACAATTTCAAGACATGGGTGTGGCGGTGATGGATATGATTCATACAGACGATTATGAGTCGATGGTCGAACACATAAGAGAATTGGCCGCAGCAAAAGGGAGGGGAATTCTGAGTATTTCGTTCCGGATGAGATGTGCGAACGGGGAGTGGTGCTGGCTGCGCAGTAGAAATACCGTGTTTACCAGAAATTCCGATGGTTCAGTCAAACAGATTCTCGGTGCGGCTCGGGATATTACCGACCAGATGCGGGCAGAGGAACAGGTTCGCGACTATCAGACGCAGCTACGGACTCTGGCCTCTGAATTGATACTGGCCGAAGAGAGGGAACGGCGTCGCATAGCAAGGGATCTGCACGACGGGATCGGTCAGACCTTACTGGTTTCGAGGATGAAGCTGAGAGGGCCGAGGGTCTCATCATCCCTTCCTGAGCTTGCGAGATCTATGGACGAAGCCTGTGAGTTTATCGATCAGGCGATTCAGAGCGTGCGCTCGCTGACCTTTGAACTCAGCCTGCCGATTCTTTACGAACTGGAGTTTGGCGCGGCGATGGAGTGGCTGGTCGAACAGATCCAGGAACAGCACGATGTTCAGATCGACTTAGAGGACGACGGGCAGCCGGAAAAGATGGATGAGGAGGTAACGGTGCTTCTCTTCCGCACGGTGCGAGAGTTGCTGATCAATGTCGTCAAGCACGCCCAGGCCCACAGCGTGAGGGTGTCGATCCAGAAAAATAGCAGCAGTATAAGGATTGAAGTCGAAGATGATGGGGTCGGATTTGACACTTCGCAAATCGATTTTGGCCGCGCACCCCACAAGGGGGGATTCGGTTTCTTCAGCATCCGGGAACGTCTGAATTTTTTGGGTGGAAATTTTCAAGTTGAATCCGAACCGGGCCAGGGCACCCGGGCCGTCCTGACGGCACCGCTGAAGCAGGATGGGCACCCCCGGGCATAAACTGGAGATCTCAATTGCAGGAAGGAGAAGGGGCATGCTGCAAAGGCTCATCCATTTCCCGATGTCAATTCAGGTATATGGAAGTACACTGCTGGGGTTTTACCCAATTGTGCTTTTTCTCCTGCATCCTTATTTTGACCCTACATATATGCGCTGTTGAAGCAGGATGGAAAAGATAAAGGAGATGTGCCATGAGCATCCGTATTGTTCTGGCCGATGACCACAAGATCCTGCGTGCCGGGCTGCGTGCCATGATTGTGGAGCAACCCGACATGGAGGTGGTGGGAGAGGCCGAGAACGGGCGGACAGCGGTAAATCTGGCCCGTACGCTGTCGCCCGATGTGGTCGTCATGGATATCGGTATGCCCGATTTGAACGGTATTGAGGCCACCCGCCAGATCGTCGCTGAGGTTCCCGGTGTTAAGATCATAGGTCTCTCGATGTATTCCGACAGGCGGTACGTGGCGGGCTTGTTCGGCGCGGGCGCGTCTGGCTACCTGCTGAAGGACATCGAGTTCGAGGAATTGATCGAGGCCATTCAAGCCGTAGTTGCAGGCCAGGTCTATGTGAGTTCCGGCGTGACGGGCGTTGTGATCGAAGACTATGTACACCGCATATCGGGAAATGAAGCTGGTGGTACCTCGGTGCTGACGCCCCGGGAGCGCGAGGTGCTTCAGCTCCTGGTCGAAGGCCGGTCCACGAAGCAGATTGCTTATGAACTTGAAGTGAGTATCAAGACCGTTGAATCACACCGTCACAGGGTGATGGAAAAACTGGACCTACACAACATCGCCGATCTCACCAAATATGCGATCCGCGCAGGGCTGACATCCCTCGAATCCTGATCGCGCAGAGGCGCTTTGGATTTACCAGCAGGAGATTACGCAATGGATAAGAGGCGATTTGGTCTGTGTTCAGCCGGGATGCTGGGAGCTTTGTTTATCCTGTGTCTCAGCTTTGCGCTGGCTGAGGCATCTGGGATAAAGGAGGAGGTACAGGTGCTGGAGGGGCGTGTCAAGGCCGCCCCGGATAGCCCGGAGCTATGGCTGCAGTTGGGATATGCCCGCTTAAAGGCGGGAGATCTGAAGGGGGCCGAGAAGGCGTTTTTGACGGCGGAAACGAAGGGGGAAGATGAGATTGATGCGAGGGCTTATAACGGCCTGGGGCTGGTTTATGCGGCGAAACCGAGGCAGCTTCAGGCGGCTGTCGATTATTTCCAAAAGGCGCTGAGGAAGCAGCCGGATTACGCCGAGGCGCATTTCAACAAAGCGCAGACGTATTATCTCCACAACTGGATGTCGCATGCGATTCAGGCTGCAAAGGATGCGCTGGCGGCCGATTCTACGAATGTGGCGGCGCAGCAATTGATTGACAAGTGCCGTGCAATCACTGCGGGGGATGTGGAGAAATCCAAGAAGATGTACGAGAAGTACCTGACGTCGGACCCGGAGGACTTAGAGGGCTGGTCGGAATGGGGAGGACTGGCTGTGGCCGAAGGGAATTACGATCAGATTCTGACACGCCTGCCGGATGTGATCCGGAAGAAGCCGGAATGGCGGGACCTGTATCCGATTGTGGCGCAGGCGTTTTGGAAGAAGAATTTGCTGGATCAGGCGTGGATCGGTTTTAGCAAGTACGTGGAGGGACTGGAAGAAGAGGAGCGAGTGCTGTACGAAGATGTGAGCCTGATTATGTGGGGGGATGAGGCCCGTCGGTTCCAGCGGGCGTCCGCAGAGGAACGGCGGGCGATTGCAGCCCGTTTTTGGGAAGAGCGGGACCCGGACTATAATACGCCGATCAATGAGCGGTTGCTGGAGCACTACCGCAGGGTGTGGTATGCGCGGACCTATTTTTCCCGGTATAAGCAACCCTGGGATCGTCGCGGGGAGGTCTATATCCGCTATGGGGAACCGGATCACCGCAGCCGGTCGAAGCAACCGAGTCCGCCTCCTTCGACGTCTGTAAACGCGGTGAAGGAACGGTTTTTCAACATGCTCTACAGGGACCACTACATTTTGCTCGCCATGGGCGGTGGATCGGAAATCCCGTACCTGGATCCTCTGGAAATAGATGAAGGGCTTCTGCCCGAGGATCAGGCACTTTTGCTGGAGACCGAGGGCGGATTGTACCAGGAGGGAACCACGATGATGGGTGTGCAGTGGTTTGACGCGGTCACGGGGGGGCTGACCGGGTCTTTGGTGGGGCCGGTGTTTCCCATCCGCTCTTATGATCCCGGCACTGTCTTCGGGCTTTATCTGCCCGTGGGAGCCAGCGATTTCAGCCTTGTGCCGTGGGAGTCGTGGACATATACGGGGGTGGATGGGGGTATTGTGATCGACTTTACCAGAGAGAGCGGCAAGATGGGATTCGATTATGCGCCGATTCCAGAACTGGGCAAGACACCGGGGTTGCGGCATGGTACACAGGCCGGCATTGACGATATCCGGGCTATGAACGCCTTTACACGACGGGCGCCGATATCGATTGCGCGCAGGGCGTTTGCGGCAGTGCCGGATCGGTATATGGTTTCCGATGAGGACTTCCCCTTAGACTTCTACTTCGATGAGGCCAGGTTCCGGGGGCAGGCAGATGCCGTCCGCGTGGAGGTCTATTACGGTGTGCCGATGTCCGAGGCGACTTACTCGCCGAGCGACAGCGCGACGGGGTTGAGGGCGGCCTGCCGGATCGCGCTTGTCAGAAAAGCAGATGGAAAGGTTTACCGGTCCGGAAACGAGCTGGCCTACCTGGAGCCGGGAAATCGGACCGAGGGGACCGGATTTATTCCCCAGGTGGTCACCGTGAATGTGCCTCCCGGTGAATATACCCTGGATGTGCGGATGGAGGATAGGTTGAAGGGGGAGGCCGGTGCCTATCGCAAGCAGGTGACCGTAGAGTCGTATCCGGCAGGGTCGTTGAAACTGAGCGATATCCAGTTGGCCTGGAAGGTCTCTGCAGGGGACGAACCGGGGCCGTTCTCCAAGAACGGGCTGAAGGTGGTGCCGATGCCGACGCGGCTGTACAAAAAGGGACAGCCTGTTTTCATCTATTACGAGATCTACAATCTCAAGCGAAACGCGTTTGGGATGACCAGCTATACGGTGGAATACACGATTCGGTCGGGCAAACCGCCTGGGGCAATTTCGCGGATTTTCCGGGCATTCAGAGACGAGGAGCCGGGTGTAGAGGTCGCGGTGGAGCAGGAGCAACTCGGCAGGCAGGAGACGCAGCCCAGTTATATCGAACTCGATTTGAATGAGGTGGTGCCCGGACAGGTCGTGCTGACGGTTTCGGTAAAAGACCTCAACTCAGACGAGACAGCTTCCAGTGAGGCGAAGTTCGAGATCAAGGAGTAAAATTTCGCAGGGAAATTTGTGTCGAGGTAGCGGGCTATGGATCGCGTTTCAATCTGGGCCCGCTTTTTTTTGTGTTTTTATGGGGTTTGGAATACGCCCTGTCCGTATGTTCCGGCATATACCGTTTCGGGATGCGAAGGGTGAATGGCCAGGGTGTAAACAAAGGTGTCTGCCAGCCCTGCGGGAATCCAGCTTCGACCCCCATTCGTCGTTTTGTAGATACCACCACCGGGGGTCGCGGCGTAAACTGTCCGGGGGGTCGCAGGGTGAATAATAAGGAAGAGGATGCGTTTATTGATCAATCCTGTGTTGACGGGCGTCCAGAACATTCCCCCATCCACACTTTTGAATACACCGTCGTATGTCCCCGCGTAGAGGGTGTAGGGATGTGCAGGGTGGATGGCGAGGGTTCGGACCTCTGTGTTTGTCAAGCCAGTGCTGGAGGGTGTCCATGATGCGCCTGCGTCAGTGCTTTTGAAGACGCTGTTCAAGGTTCCTGCGTAGAGGGTGTGGGGATGTGATGGGTGGATAACAAGAGAGAGGATATTTGTATTTGTCATGCCTGCGCTGGTCGATGTCCATGATGCGCCCGCGTCGGTGGTTTTGAAGATGCCGGCGGCAGTTCCTGCATAGAGGGTGTGGGGATGTGATGGGTGGGTAGCAAGGGCCTGGATCTTTGTATTTGTCATACCTGTGCTGGTCGATGTCCATGATGCGCCCGCGTCGGTGGTTTTGAAGATGCCGTCCAGGGTTCCTGCGTAGAGGGTGTGGGAGTTGGCAGGGTGGACAGTTAGGGAGAGGACCTTTGTATTTGCAAGTCCTTCGTCGGCTTCCCCCCAGAACGCACCTCCGTCGGTTGTTTTGAATACGCCGCCCAGGGTTCCTGCGTAGAGGATCTGGGGATTTTCGAGATCGGGCACCAGGCAAAGTACCCTCGCACCGGGTAGTCCTCTTTTCCTCCAGGCCGTCTCCTCAGTCCCGGTTTTGAATACGCCGCCCAGGGTTCCTGCGTAAACGGTCCGGGCATTCTGGGGATCTACCGTCAGGGAGAGGGTGATCAGATGGGTCAGGCCCACGATGGTTCTCTTCCAGGTTGCCCCGCCATTCGTGGTTTTGAAGATGCCTCCCCCTGTTCCGGCATAGACGGTTTGAGGGGTTTCGGGATCGATTGCCAGGGCAAAGATCCATTTCTGAGTTAGCCCGGTGCCGACGGACGCCCAGGTTTTTCCCTCGTCGGTTGTTTTGAATAGCCCCCCGCCAGCTACTCCAGCATAGAGGGTCCGGGGATTTTTGGGATCGATCGCCAGTGCAAAGGTTTTCATATCCATCTGCTCTATATGGGTCCAGATGCTTCCCCCCTGGGAAGACCTGTAAATACCTTCTGCTGTTCCCGCATAGAGGGTCTGGGGACGGGCAGGGTGGACGGCCAGGGAGAGGACGCTGGTATGGCTGAGACCCAGAAGAGACCATACCATGTCCCCATTTTGGGTTTTGAAGATGCCGCTGGCTGTTCCCGCATAGACCGTGCGGGTATCTGCAGGGTCTATCATCAGAGAGAGAATTTCCCCGTGGGTCAGTCCGGTATTGACCGCTGCCCAGGAATGTCCTCCGCTGTCACTTTTGAAGATGCCTTTTCCGGCTGTTCCAGCATAGAGGGTCTGGGAATTAATGGGATTGACGGCCAGAGCATAGACCCGGGTGCCTGCCAGCGCTGGTCGAGTCCAGGATGTGCCTCCGTCGATGCTTTTGAACAGGCCACCGGTTGCTCCGGCATAGACGATCCGGGGGTCTGGGGGAGCCAGTGCCAGTGCCTGGATATCCACATTTGTCAGTCCGGTGTTGAGCGCTGTCCAGGCAGACCCTCCGCTGGCGGTTTTGAAGATGCCGTTTGTGGTTCCTGCGTAGAGGGTGTGGGGATTTTGGGGGTCAGTTATCAGGGTATAGACGTTCAGGTCGGTCAGTCCTTCAGAGTGCCAGGTCGTTCCCGCATTGGTGGTTTTGAAGATGCCGTTTGTGGTTCCTGCGTAGAGGGTGTGGGGATTTTGGGGATCAGTTGTCAGGATATAGACGTTCAGGTCGGTCAGTCCTTCAGAGTGCCAGGTTGTTCCCGCATTGGTGGTTTTGAAGATGCCGTTTGTGGTTCCTGCGTAGAGGGTGTGGGGATTTTGGGGATCAGTTGTCAGGATATAGACGTTCAGGTCGGTCAGTCCTGCACGGTGCCAGGTTGCACCTGTATCTGTGGTTTTGAAGATGCCATTTGTGGTTCCGGCATAGAGAGTGTGGGGATTTTGGGGGTCAGTTGTCAGGGCATAGACATTCAGGTTGGTCAGGCCTGCACGGTGCCAGGTTGCACCTGCATCTGTGGTTTTGAAGATGCTATTTGTGGTTCCGGCATAGAGGGTCTGGGGATCTTGGGGGGCGGCTGCGAGGGCATAGACGTTCAGGTTGACCAGCCCTGTGTTAACGGCCGTCCAGACAGATCCTCCACTGGTGGTTTTGAAGATGCCGCCACCTTTTGTTCCAGCATAGAGGGTCTGGGGATGCGAGGGATCAAATACAAGAGAAGAGATATTGTTATTGGTTATTCCCGCATTGACGGGCAACCAGACTGCCCCCCTGTCGATGGTTTTGAAGATGCCGCCACCTTCTGTTCCGGCATAGAGAATCTGGGGATTCGATGGAGTGATTACAAGGACCGAAACCATTCCGCCGTAAGGCCCCTTGTTCGCCCAGAGGACGCCTCCAGCGGCATTTCCGCACAGAATCAGACACAACAGGGCTATCCCCGCTGTGTACTGCGCGAGCCAGCAGGCCCGGTCAGTTATCATTGCCATCCGTCCTTTCCAGGATGATGCTGAAGGAACGCTTTGTGGGCAGGCATGGACGGCAATATAATGTACAGCCGCCTGTAAAATCAAGCTCTGCACAACAAATCATCCATTCCCTGATATCATTTCAGGTTTTTAGAATCGCACAATTAGGGTTTGTCCTGATTGCGCTTTTACTTTTCTGGTTATAAATTATGATTATTCTGATTATAATTTACGATTATTTTTTTTACAGGCGTATCTGAAGTACCCCGAAAGGAGGTATGAATGTAAAGAGATTTAACGAATACGTGGTTGTGTTGAGGGTTTTTATCATATTTCAGCCCTGCATGCAGGAAGGAGGAGAGCCTTGAATAAGAAAATATGGGTTGCATTTTTAACCTGTGTGTTCCTTATGACCGCCATCTCAATGGGGGAAGCTCAGGAAAGCGGTCGCAAATGGGGGGTGGGGACCTTTTTGTCGCTTAACGCCCCAATGGGCCGTCTGGGGGACCAGTTTTCTCCGTCGAGTAAGTTTGGCATGAGCTGGCAGTATATGCTCAACCAGAAACTTTATCTCGAGATGGAGTACCACCGGTCGGAGTTTAACCACGGGAAGCTGGAGGAACAGACGTTTACCTGGTCGGTGGATGGGAAGGATTATCTGAGTCCGGAGGCATCTACGCAGATGAATTTCGACGGTGGGGCTGTAAACCTGCTGATTTTCCATCAGGGTGCGCCATCGCTAAAGGGAGGCGCTTTCGCGTATTATTTCCAGGTGGGAGGAGGGTATTATCACTATAAGGTGGAGCGCCGAAATTTCATCTTTCCGGGGCAGAGACAAGAGCCGCTGGACCCGACGCTGGTGCTACAGCCGCAGATCGACTCGAAGACTGCACTGACGTTAAATGCGGGGTTCGGCATTCAGGCGTTTCCGATAGACAGAATTGCGCTGGATCTGCGGGCGCGTTACAACGTTTTGATGGGCGAAGTGCGGCCGATGTGGGACTGGGGCATCGAAAACAAGACCTTCCCGATGATGCTACTGGACATCGGGGCGGGGGTGAAGTTCTACTTCTGGAAGGAATAGGGGAGGACCAAACAATGAGCAGGAGATTATATATTCTGGCAGGGATTCTAACTCTGGTCGCTGCTCTGGGCCTGACGGACGCTTTTGCAGGGTCAACGGGGAAGATCTCAGGGCAGGTTGTCGATGAGAAAGGCGAACCACTGCCGGGGGCCAATGTCGTGATAAAAGGCAGCAGGCAGGGTGCCACCGCCGATGCGGAAGGCCATTACGTGATCCTCGCAGTAGATCCTGGTACCTACGAGTTGGTCGCGTCCTTGATTGGGTATAACACGGTGACGAATCAGGGCGTGCAGGTTTCGGTCGATGCTACAACGCCACTGGACTTCGATTTGCAAGAGCGGACGATTGAGGCTGAAGAGATAGTGGTCCAGGCGAAGGCCCCGCCAGTAGAGAGGGATAAGACTTCGACGAAATATACCGTGTCGGCTGATGAAATCCGGCAGGTGCCGATTATCAGGACGACTTCCGAGTTCATCTCTTTGTTGCCTGGCGTGGATATGGGGGGGACATTTTCGGTGCGGGGATCGGATTACGCCCGGGCAGTACAGCCGGTCATCTGGGCGACTTCGGGCTATAATAGTGCCGATGTCTATGTGATCATAGATGGAGTGCGCGTTCCCCGGGGCGACGGCAATAGTGCCGGTCTGTTTACGGGGGTGAACAAGAGCGCGGTACAGCAGATGTCGGTGGAGACGGGCGTGGCGCCGGCCGAGTACGGCGATGCGAAGGCGGGTTCAATCAGCATTGTGACGCGGGACGGGGGGAAGGAGTATCACGGGTGGACGGAGATAACTTACGAACCTGCGGGGAAGAAGCACTGGGGAGCGAACATCTACGACGCCCTAGCACACAAGGACAACATGAAGTGGGACGACCCGGAGTGGGTACGGGAGATAGACCCGCAAACGGGCCGGGTTATCCACGTTCGAGAGAACTACACCGGTTACCACGGGGCTGTGCTGGAGGGCAGCCTGATGGGGCCGATTGGGTCGAAGGCGTCGTTTGTGGCCTCGCTGAAGCACGAACGGCGGGCACCGGCTTATCCAGATGCGGAAAACCACGGTTTCTATAGCGATTCCCAGCGCGGGCGCTTTATTAATGCTCCGAACAATATCCAGGGGTCGGGCAATATCACCTTCAGGCCCAGCCAGAACACGAAGCTCAAAGTCGGCTTGGTCCTGCAGCACTTTACGGCGTACAACGGCGAGGTGAACAACCGCAACTACGGTGCTCAGGGTTTCATCCGCAGCAACAGGTCGAGCAGGGCCGGGCTCCGCAATTTGTTCCTGCCGAAGCAGTGGTCGGCGGGGGGGCGGTACAAGTTCCAGGAAGATCTGGAATATCTGGCGTTCACGCACATCGTTTCGCCCAGGACCTTCTACGAGGTACGGATTGCCCGCAGCCAGACGAGTCAGGATACAATTGATGCACCCGCTTTTACAACACAGCCCCGGCTGGACGAAGATGGATGGTTCTACATTGACCGGAATGTGGCGATGTGGATCGATTCGCGGCGGACGCGGTGGAGCGTAAAGGGGGACCTGTCCAGCCAGATTACAAAGGGTAACCTGATGAAGACCGGCTTTGAGGTGATCCGGTGGGACGCGCGTTTTGTCCAGTACGGGTCGCGGTCTGCGGCGGATCACTGGGTCTCATTTTACTCGGGTGGGGATGAACCCTGGCGGAACGGTAGCCCGGCCAGTCCGATACGGGGCGCGGTCTATGTGCAGGATAAGATGGAGTTTGAGGGGATCGTCGTAAATGCGGGGGTGCGCCTGGATTTCGAGAAGACGACGCACGAGGAACTGATCAGCGCGCCGTGGCTGGGGATGCCGATGTGGTATTGGTACACCACCCGTGGCCTCGCCTATGGCGAAGGAAGTGTGCCGACGGGCTTCGAAGCGTCGGGAAAGTTTGCACAGACGCCGCCGTGGCGGTTCCACCTGAGCCCCCGCCTGGGGATTTCGCATCCGATTACAGACCGGATGGCGATGCACTACTCGATAGGGCAGTTCGTGCAGTGGATTGACCTCTTCCAGATGTATGCGAAAGCGTATCGCAACTACGGCCTGCTGGGGACAGATGGGGATCCCAACTGGCAGGACCTGAACAAAAATGGGGTGAGAGATCCTGCTGAAGAGTGGACGAACATGAGGCCCAATGCAAGTGGGATCGCTGGCGATCCTCACGAGGCTCGCGCGGAGAAGTCCCTGACGTTTGAGGTGGGTGTGGACTGGAACTTTGTGTCTGATTACGCGGCTTCGATGACGGTTTTCTACCGCGCCGACACAAACCAGTATTCGTCCGACGGATCGACGATGTCCATCGCTGGGGGACGTGGCGGGTCGATTCGAGGGGCTGCCAACAGCTATTTGCAGTGGAACAAGGGCCTTGAGATGGCGCTGGGGAAGCGGATGAGCAACTACTTCTCTTTCCGCCTCGCTTGGTATATGCAGTGGGGAACAAGGGGCTGGGCGGGACGGCAGAACTCGAGCCGCTGGGAGTATCCTGACTCGAACTTTGTGGCCAGCGCGGAGTACTGGCGGTTTACCGATGTGGCGTCTGATGGATCGCGGGTGCCCGTTGTTATGACGCAGTCAGATATCGAAAAATTCGGGCGCAGCCAGGAGAATGTCGCACGCAACTTTGAACGGCAGTATGCGAACGACGACCTGTGGTTCTTCGGAAAGATGCCCGAAGTGCAGGATCTGGATGTGAATGCGTACCGACGCATGAACTCGCGGGGCGGCGTGCGCTACGGCCCAATGAGGAACTACGGGGCAGTCGGTGCCAGCCGCACATCGCAGGCGAACCTGCAATTTGTGGTGAATACGCCTCCAGATGTGAAATTTGGCCCCTCTTTCCTGAGTTGGCTGGTGAGCGACCTGAATGCGAATCTGCTCTGGAGGTTGCGTTCGGGTAGCCGGGTCAACTGGACACCGCCTGGCTCGCCGAATCGGCGGACGGACCGGGGGCCGGTGGATGCGTCAACGGACTTTTCTATGGAAAAGACCTTTAATTCCGGTGGCCGGGTGCGGCCGTCGTTCTTTATCGAAATCCGCAATGTGTTCAATGACAAGTCCGATACGGGCGGCGGACAGAACTACATGCGGTGGGGGCTGCAAATGGCACCGCCCGATAACAGTGACTTCCTCAATTACGGCGATTTTGGCGACCGGAGCTACTTCCGTGCGCCGAGGCGGACGAATCTGGGCTTACGGGTGGTCTTTTAACCTGTGAATAAGGAAGAGGGAGCGGCCCTCGGGCCGCTCCCTGCATGCGATGAACCGGAGATGGAAGGAGGAACAGACGATGAGCGTACCACGATGGATAATGGCTGTTGCGATCGGTGCGGCGTTGTTCCTGTGTGCGGTGCCTCAGATCCGGGCCGAAAAGCTGCAACGGCCTATGATCCAGGTCGGAGTGACGACCATGGGCTACCACGGCAGGTACCTGCGCACGGGGGACGAAAACTTTTTGCTATATCCCAGCAACCTCCGGCGGCCCGGAGGGTATGGCGACAACAAGCTCAAGGGCACGGCCGAGCACCTCGCCTACTACATGCGCCAGCGCGCAGGGCACGGGGTGTGGTCGTTTACATCGGACCAGGTCGTGATTTATACAGGCCCCCGCAGGGACAAGGACGATTTGCTGGTGCCGATGCAGTACGATGTGAGCGCCCACCCGGAACTGTCGAAACTGGGCCGAGGGGGTGTGAATAGACCGTATATTCTCTACCGTCCCAGGGTGCAGATGGGGAATGGGGAGCCGTTTCCCGCTGGGCTTCAGGAGACGAGCCTGGGCGGGAACTGGTGGCCGGGGTCGGATCTGATTGAGGAATGGAAGCGCACCGGCGATATACAGGCTGTCCACATCTACAATTTCAACCTCTCTGAGTATCCCAGCGTTGACGAGTGGCCCGAAGAGATGATTGCGGTGAAGTGGACGAACGCGCAGGGGCTGACGTTCACAGAGCGCGTGTCCGGCTGGAGCCATCCCGATTTCGACGATTTTTTTCTTGACGAGTATATAATTGAAAATACAGGAGATAAGAACGGAGACGGCGAGCCGGACGGGCTGGTGCTTGACCAGAGAGATGTCTATATCGGATTTATGGACCGATTCGCTCCCTCTGCTTCCGGGGCGCACTCGCAGTGGGGGGCCTACTGGGAGGAGGAACGGACTTTCATCATGGATGACTGGTACACCTACGATACGACTCTCAAGCTCCTCTTCTCATGGGATGGAGACCATCCCCTGTACGGAGACTGGGACGACACGGGCGACCCGTATAAGGATGCATTTGCATTCAAGCGCCTCGGTCAGCCGGAGAATACGCTGATGAGTCCCATGCACATGGGCGTGGGCGTAATTGCTTACACGGATGATCCCACAAGTCCTTACGGATTCAATGCACGGGATAGGAACCAGGGCTATATCGCCCCCCGGGGGGACCAGCCCTTTGCCATGCGTTACTGGGAGTCGTTTTCTAACTCCGCTCAGGATGATCCTCGTGGAGAGACCTTGTCTGACTCGGAGATGTACAGCTTGATTGTAGGCCCCGGCCCTCAGATTACGGAGGGAAAACCCTCAGTTGTACCGAGCGGACAGTTCTCCATGCTGGTCTTCGGGCCGTACGACCTCCCCCCTGGCGGAAAGGCCAAGATTGTGCTGGCCTATGCAGGCGGGCATCCCGGTCAGATGCTCGGGAATACGGATATGTGGACCTGGGCGTTCAAGGGAAACCAGGCAGAGTTGCCCAAGGGGCTGGACGCACTCAAGCAGAATATTGAAGCTGCACAATTTGCCTACGACAATGCCTTCGATATTCCGGACGCGCCTCCGGATGTGAATTTCCGGAGCGGCAGTAGCCCGGATGCGCAGATGCAACTGGAATGGTCGGCTGATATTGAAAACGCGGTGCATCCGGACTACGGTACAAACGACATCGCCGGATACCGGGTCTATCGTTCCACCTGGTTCGATATAGGCCCCTGGGAGTTGCTCGCCGATTTCAAGGTGGGTGAGACTCCGGATGAAACCGGCTATAAGGTAGAGCGCAACGGCGCCGGTTACGTGTTCACCGATAAGACTTCTGTAGCCGGGTTCTTTTACCACTACAGCGTGCGCGCCTACCAGATGCCTCACACGGGCTGGACATCGGGGGCCAGCGATCCGACGGTTCACCCGCTTTCTATGGCGGATCTGCCGTCGCATATCGCCTCGCGCCTGCAGGTGGGGCAAGAGGGAGGCTGGTCTGCACAGACACAGCGGATCTACGCGTCCGAATCGCCCTTTGCGGTTCCTTCCGGGGAGTCGGATGCGTCCGAGGCCCGGGTGCGGGTGGTGCCCAACCCCTATATCGGATCCGGGTTTGCCAGCGTGGTGGGCGAGGAGTCGCATTCCTATGGTGGTGCTCCCAAGATCCGATTCGTAGGTATTCCATCGCACTGCCGGATCCGGATCTTCTCAGTATCCGGAGAACTGGTGGGCAATATTACGCATACCGATCGGAACAAAGGAGAGACCGACTACGATCAGCTTTCGTGGAACAACCTGACGGAGATCGCCACAGGGGTCTATTTCTACGTGGTGGAGAATCTGATCGAGGGGGCCGACAAGGGGAAGATACAGAGGGGCACTTTCATGATCATCCGATAGATAAAAGGGGGTAGAACCGTGAGACAATTTTGTTTGATACTCCTGCTTGCCGGAATGGGGGTGCTCCTGTCCGCGCCTCCGGGCAGAGCGGATGTGCAAGAATTTGTGGATTACCGCTTTGACATGCACAAGTTCTCCGGCCTGGGCGGTTTTCAGTTTCTCAAGATCGGGCAGGGCGCACGACCCGTGGCCATGGGAGATGCGTATATGGCCGTGGCCGATGACATCAACGCGATTTTCTGGAATCCAGCGGGGCTGACCGAGATCCGTCGGCTGGCCTGGACGGCCACCTATACGAAGTGGTTGGTAGATTCTTATGTTTTTTCCGGAGCCGTGGCCTGGAACACGCGCACGGCCATGGGCGGAGTGATCGGGATGAGCGTAATCGGCTTCCAGCCCGGCGAGATCGAAGAAACCACGATTTTCCAGCCGCTGGGCACGGGGCAGAATGTATCTTCCGGGGACATAGGTATCAGCGCGGTCTATGCGTTGAGGCTGACGGACAAGTTTTCGTTCGGTGCCCGGATATCCTGGCTGCACCAAACCCTTTATACATTTAGCATCAATCAGGTCTCTATCGATGTGGGGACGCATTTCCACACGGGCTTTAAGAGCCTGCGTCTGGGCATGGGGTTGCGGAATTTTGGTCCGGATAAAAGGGTTCTGTCGAGTACTTTTCTCATGCCATTGCAGTACAATGTGGCACTGGCCGCAGAGGTGTTCGGACAGAAAGGCGATCCGACGTATCTGACGGTGTCGGGAGAGACGCTTTATGCCACGGATTACGACCTGCGCGCTCTGGTGGGGGCCGAACTGTGGGTGCAGAATATGCTTGCACTGCGGGGTGGCTACAAGTTTGCCTACCAGACGGACAGTTACAGCCTGGGCGTAGGGCTAAAAAAGGAGATTGCCGGCGACCGGGCGTTGACCGTAGATATCGCTTATTCGAAGATGGAGTGGTTCACTGCTCCCATCCGGGTGACGATCGGAGGGGTGTTCTGAGAAAAGATCGATGGCTGACTGTTTTTATATACGATAAAGACAAGCCGGGAGGGCTGTCCGGTCCAAAGGAAAGTGCGATGGGCCGGATAGCCCCTGACTCTACGGACCGGCGGTTCTCTTCTTAAATAGAAGGGAACTGCCGGTTATTTTTGTCCATATCATAGGGAGGGCAGGGCGTGGATAGGCTTCGCATCTGTTATATCGGCGCTGGTCGGTTTACGAACCGGCGCAATTTTCCGCATCTCGCAGAGCACGACGTGGATCTCGTTGCGGTCTGCGATCTGGAAGAGGAGAAGGCGCGAAAGGCGCAGGAGGAGTACGGATTTGGAAAGGTGTACACCGATTTCCGGAAGATGCTGGAAAAAGAGAAACCGGATGCGGTTTTCTGCGTGGGGCCTCACCGGATGCACTACGGCGTGGGAAAGGAGGTGCTCGAGATGGGCTTCCCACTTTACACGCAAAAGCCGCCAGCGGCTAACGGGCAGATGGCGCAAGAGATGGCGGATATTGCGAAGCGCAAGGGCGTGGTGGCACACACCGGGTTTACGCTGCGGTTTTCAAAGGCCTTTCGGAATATGAAGCGCGTGATGGAAAGCGGGGCGTTCGGCAGGCCAACGCTGTGCATCGTGCGGTACATGGTCCGGATCGGATCGGATCTGAGGGCAGCGGCGATCGATATGAACTCGCACGCGGTAGATGCTGGCCGGTTTTTTATGGGGGATATCGAGAAACTGAAGGTCGAAGGAGGCAGGCAGGAGGGCGTTCGCAGCTATGTGGCGACTGCGTCATTCAAAAGTGGGGCTGTCGGGACCTTCAATTTCAGTTCGGGCATGATGGGGGGCGAGATTATGGATGTCCAGATCGTCGGAGAGGAGGGCCATGTGCTGACCGATCGGCGCTACAAGGCGCCCGGAAAGCCCGAGGAGAGAATCGGAGTGCTCGAAGCGGGCGAAGGACCGCACCATGCGTCCGGAAGTTGGTGGGATGTGGAGAATTATCTGAATGCGGTCCGTGGGATAGAGGAAGATATTTCTCCCATACAAAGCGCAGCGAAAACCATGCAGGACGTGGATAAAATTATCGCGCAACTCGAAGAGATGGGTGCTGCGCTTTGATAGGTGCAAAGGAGGTATCTGGATGGGGGACAAGAAGGTGCTGTATTTCACACGGCATACGGTATATACTCTCAACGCGCTTCCAAGCCCTTTGAAGCCCTTGAAGGGGCCGAGCCTGTCGGATCAGGTGATGGTGGAGATCGGTGAGAAGGGAGGGTTCACAGTGGATTGCACACGAAACGGGGAGGTGTTCGACGGCGATCTGAGTGCGTACGGAGCGTTTGTATTCTTCTCGTCGGGATCGCTTCAGCAGTTGATGAGAACTGAGAGCACGCAGGGTTCACCCCCGATTTCCGAACGCGGCAAGGCGCGGTTTTTCCAGGCGTTGGCCGAAGGGGCCGGGTTCGCGGGGCTTCGGAATGCGGTTTCGTGTTCGCAGGACATCATTGGCTGTTCCTACAACGGTCATGCGCCGACGCAGGAGGGGAGGATGGTGGTGAAGTCCCCAAATTTCCCCGGCCTTGAGAACGCAGCAGAGTCGTTCGCTATCCGGGATCCGTGGTACACGTTCAAGGCGTTCAAGAAGGATACGCATGTGATTCTCGCGCAGGATACTGAGGTGGCGAAGAAGGCTGAAGTGCCGCCCGAGCGGCAGGAGATGCATCAGAAGATTCTGCGTCCCCCGTATCCGGTCACCTGGGCTCGCGTGAATGGGAAGTCACGAGTGTTCTACACGAGCATGGGCAACTTCGACGAGACGTGGACCAATCCGATCTTCCAGGAGATGATGCTGGGAGCCATTGGATGGACGATGGGGCTGGTGGATGCCGACGTAAGCCCGAATATCGATTGGGCTACGCCACAGGCGAACCAGACAGAGTGGTAAAACATGCAAGAGGAGTCGATATGGCCAGGGTTGTCGTCGGTTTTGAGGGAAGCTGTCCGCAAAGCGAGGAGGGTGTGCGAGAAGAGGGCGAGAATCGGTTTCGCATTTTTCCTTCGTGGCGCCCGAGCCCGGGGATCAGCGAAGAGGCCGTGGGTCATAGTACCCGGCTGGGTCTGAAATTGGTGAATGAATCGCAGGCGGATGAGATCGTGGTGCTCCTGATAGACTGGCAGTGCGACGAAGCACCGCCGGATATGCCTCGGGGTTTCAGCCCGAGCACGTATATGTCCTACCGCGATTTCATAGTCGTCCGAGAGCCGAAGCACGAGGCGTGGCGCACAGTGATGGGGGATGTGGAAGGTTCGGTGGCCGAATTCGAGTTGAATATTCCGCCGGGTGAGACGGAGGTTCACTGGCATCCGCCATATACATATACGCAGAGTGAAGCGTTTGTAGATTCGCTTCGGGCGCATTCGCAGGTGCAGGTTGAGCAGATCGGGAAGAGCGAAGAGGGGCGCAATCTGCCGCTTTTGCGAATTACAGATTCGGGGAAACGCGAGAAGACGCGCGTGCTGATCGTTTCGCGCTTCCACGCGTATGAGAGCGCGTCGAGCTATGCGATAGAGGGAATGATCCAGTGGCTTTTGAGCGAAGATGCGTGGGCGATTGCGGCGCTGCGGCGCTACGTCTTTTACATCGTTCCGATGGCCAATCCGGATGGGGTGGTGAACGGTATGGGACGGTTGACCGCCCCCCAGGGTGCAGACCTGATTATGTCATCTACAGCGCAGGACAAGGCGCACCGGGCGCTCTGGGAGATGGTGGATCGGGTTAAGCCTCAATTTTGTATCGGTCTGCACAACTGGCAGAACAAACACAGCGATGGACTCCTGGGGCTGGAGCCTCGTCTTCGGGATCGGTTCCTGAAGTTTATGCCCGATCAGGTCGAGTTTGGCAAACAGTGGCATATCCGAGAGCCTCGGCCGGTAAGCCCTACACGACCGCAGCGCGAGTTGATGGGTGAGTATTGCCGCCGCGAGTTCGGTACAAAGGGCGTGGGGTTCGAGTTTCCCTGGTTTGGCAGAACGCCGGATGACGTGCGGGAGACCGGGCGAAAGACGATCTGGGCATTGTTTCGGGCGCTGGATGAGCCTTCGCCGGGTGCCTGGCTTTACGATCCTCCCGAGAAGTTTACGCTGAGCAGTTACTGGGAAAGTGGAGAGGACAAGACGGGCTGAACGCGCTGCTGCGCGATGAGAAGGAGAGATAGCATGTCGCTGCCCATTATCATGCATGTGAACTACTGCGAACAGGGTCAGACGATTCCTGAGATGTGCCGCAAGGCGGTGGCCTGGGGGTTTGACGGGATCGAGTTCCGGCGAGTGCGCCGGGGAGTTGACGAGACGCCGGAAGCGTATGTAGATGAAGTAGCCAGAGCAGCGGAGGATGCGGGCCTCAAGCATGTGCTCTTCGGGGGGCCGGGGGTCAACCTGGCGACGGAGGATGCAGACGAGCGAAAGGCGCAGGTCGAGGAAGGTATGCATTTCTACCGGCTGGCAGCCGAACGCGTCGAGCTGACGGTGTGCAACGTGGGGGCAGGAAGCATACCGAGGAGAGACCGGAGTGCTCCTTCCTGGGATTACCACGCGAGTGGATCGGGGGCGGCAACGGAGGATCACTATAAGTGGGCGGCCGAAGGCTACCGCGAGCTGGGCGCGGTGGCCGAGGAATTCGGGTTCAAAATGGCGTTCGAAACGCATATGGGATGTCTGACGGACCTTCCAGAGCCAACGGCAAAGCTGCTGGATATGATCGATTCACCGGCAGTGGGGGCGAATCTGGATTACGGCAATATGGCGTATTTTGCCAAAGCGCCCTCACTGAACGAGGCGGTTTCCGCGCTGAGCGGAAGGATATACATGGTGCACTTGAAGAATGCCCACGCAATCAACGTGGGCGATCACACGGTGATGGTCAAGTGCCCGCTGGGCGAGGGGATGATTAATAACCGGGAGTTCCTGCGGCTGTTGCGGGAGGATGAGTTCGACGGGCCGATCTGCATCGAGGCGCCCCGACAAGGGGACCGGGAGTGGTTCGCCCAGGAGGATATTCACTATCTGAAATCGGTGCTGAGCGATGGCTGAGGTGGAGATAAAGGCCGTTCAGGCGGAAGCAGGGGGACCGCACCGCAGCTCGGCAAACGCCATAGCGGGATGGCTGGGCGGGATTCTCACGATGGTGGTTTGCCTTACTGGAGGCTGGGAGGGACTTGCGAAGATGAGACTGATAACTATGGACGTATCTGCTACGGAGGTGCCCGATGTGCTGGACGCCTATCTCGACCGCAATTACTACACCACAGAAGATGTTGCCCGTCTCGCGGCCTCAGTCCATCCGGGGGGGCCGAAGGCGCGGACCGACGGCCTGAGGCTCTCGGTGTCCCTGATCGATGAGGGTGGCGGGGTGATCTCCACGCATGAACTCAAGGCCGTTGCGAGGGACGCGACCGCACCCGTCACGGAAGAACTGCCTCCCAGTGCCCACGTGTCCCTTGTCCACGCGAGGGAGGAATCGCAGATTGAGTTGCCTATTCACGAACTCCCACCCGGACGCCACCGGGTACGCCTGCGACTGGGCGGTAGATCCGGCGAGCCTACGGCTGAGTTGAATCTGTCTCTGCTCAAACATCCCTCTGCCGCGGAAGGGACGACGGAGGTCAAAGTTGACCAAGTAAACCAAGCGCTGCTGGTAAATGGGAAGCCATTCTTCCCGGTGGGGATGGTGAGCTTGGAGATGGACGAGGCGACTCTGAAGCTCTATCGAGAAGCGGGATTCAACACCGTCATTCGTTGGTGGGGGATGGGCCGTGCTCATCCCATTTCCAGCGCGCTGGAGACACTGGAGGAAGCTCGCCGCAACGGGATCTATGTGGTAGAGCACCCGCTTTCCTTCACCGCACAGGAGCGCAAGCTGCTCTACCGCTCGCCTACCTTTCCTCAGGACTTCAGGGAGGCCGTGGGGGAGATCCCCGAATTCATCCGCGCCGTGCGGGGCCATCCTTCGGTGATCGCCTACTACGGCCCGGACGAGCCGCACCAGCCCTGGGACAAATCGCCCGAGCTGCTTGAGGATTTCTACGACGCGGTCCACGACCTGGATCCTCACCATCCGGTCTATATCTCCGGGTCGAGGCGGATCGACGCCGACTGGTACCGGATTGCCGATGTGCTGGGCGTGCATGTCTATTGGAGCCCCGTTGTCGGGGTGATTCCCGCGTACGACTATATGAACCATCGCCCCAACTACATGGCGCGATGTGCCGAGGCTGCCAGGCGGATCACGGAGCCGCAGCGCCAGCCTCTGCTGATGATACCGCAAGGAGAGCTCTACTCGGGATCGCGGCGGCCACACACGCCTCAGGAGCGCCGCTTGAACGTCTATCTGGCACTCATCCACGGAGCCAAGTCGATCCTGTACTTCGCGTCTCCGATCCGCCACCGAGTGACCTACGAGGACATGAAGACACTTTCGGCTGAGCTCAACTCAATGGCACCCTCGCTGCTTACGCGTACTCCCCCGCAGCGTATCGTGGTGGAGCCTTCGCCGCCTGAGGCATTCCCGGTTGTCCAGGCTTTGTACAAGGACTGCCCCGAGGGGGGTGGGCTACTCCTGGCGGCCAACAGCAGCCCACGCGCCGTTGAAGCCAGGTGGGACCTGTTTGCGGTGGGGGGGATGGCACGGGTGACGGATTTCTTCGACAATCGGGAACTCGAAGTGCGAGACGGTATCTTCTCCGACCGCCTGGCGGGTTACGCGACACGTGCCTATCGGGTATCCGGAACCGCGAGAAAACCGGGTACGTGGGTGGACATCCGCGTGAGCCTGTCGGGCAAGGGCGTGGACGCGGCACTGGACACTGTGGAAAGACCGGGACCATCGAAGAATCTCCTGACCAACTCGAGCTTCGAAGAAGCCGCCCTGACAGGCTGGCCGGACTGCTGGGAACTCTCGAGGGGAGGGCTTTCGCCCACGGCGATGGTGGGGGACCCCGGAGCACCGGGACAGGACGGCACGACCGCCCAACACGGCCGGCATTCGCTCAAGATCCTCGGCGCAAGGGACCGCACGAGAAGCGCCCGTGTCACCTACAAGCACCCGTATCCCGAAGCGAAGCGGAGGCACCCCGGACTGCCCGTGGAGCGAGGTCGAACCTATGTGCTGTCGGTCTATCTCAAGGCAGAACACCCGGGGACGAAAGCCCGTCTGGAAGTCGCGAACTTCCATGGGGATGGACGCTTCCGGCAGGAGATCGGGCTGAGTTCCAACTGGCAGAGATATCAGCTAATCTGCGCTATTCCCGGATCCGGTGAGAAGATGGACTGGTCGGCGGTGTGGATCCGGTTGGCTAATCTGGGAACGGGGGCGATCTGGGTAGATGCAGTCCAGTTCGAGGCCGGGGAGCGGGTGACGGCGTATGCGCCCGACGGGTATTTGGCCTCACTAAGCACGGAATATGCCGAATGAATCAGCGGTATGCAGCACTATGGATCTGGCTGCGTAAGTATATATATTTATGGAGGGTTGATGATGGAGAATATCTTACTGGCAAAGATCGACTTGACAGGATGTCCGGAGGGGCTGGTGTTCGACCTGCCGGGGGTGGACTGGAGTATCGAGGACCGCTACCTTCCCGACTGGGAATGTCCTCTGGCCCGGACGCGCAGTAAGGAGCGTGGCCCCGGCAGGCCGAGCGCATACCGCGTAATGAAGCAAAACGACAGGCCGGTACTCGACCATGTAAATATGACGGACCGGCCGCTGGTGGTGGGCGACTTTCTCTGGCGGGACTACGCGATCGAGGGCCAGATCCGCCAGATGGCGAGCACGAGCGAGCCGAACTCGGACGATCCCTACTGCTTCGTGGGTCGAAGTGGGCTGATGTTCCGGTACCGGACGCTGGGTCAGTATTATTTTTTCTGCATCGAAGGCTTTGACCGGTTGGTGCTCTACCGGCGGGAACACGCACACTGGCATGTGCTGGATGAGCTGAGGATGCCGGTGGACCGGGGCATCTTTTACCACCTGAAGGCCGAGTGTCAGGGAGACCGGATCGTGTGCAGCTTCGACGGACAGCAGTGTCTGGTGGTGAACGACAGCGCTTATGAGACTGGACGTGCGGGGATCCGGACATGCACGCGGGCGCAGTTCTACGATGTCAAGGTCACGACTACGGCCTCACAGAAGGCGGCGTTCGTCAACACGCGGAGCCGGTACGAGAAGGAAGTGGCGGTCGAGCGGGAGAAATACCCGAAGCCGGTGCTTTGGCAGGTGATCGACACGAAGGCGTTCGGCGGTGGGGTGCCCATGTTCGGGGACATCCGTGGCAGCGGCAAAACGGAGCTTTTGTTGATGCAGGATGCCGGGGACGGGAATGATGCACCCCGAATCCGGGCGGTGAGTCTGCAGGGAGAGCAGGTCTGGGAGATGGCCTATCCGAATCTGAAAACGGTTGCCCCGACTCGGACGGTGATCCAAGATATCGATGGAGACGGGGTGAAGGAACTGGTGTCGGCGGGTGGGAATCGCCTGTCGATTGTGAATGCGATGACAGGTGAACTGAAGGCGGAGGCACCGCTGCCCGATCCCGGGCCGTTCCTGGTGCCGCGCGGACAGCCGTTGACCGACGAGTATCTCCATGTGCAGAAGGCCGTGATCCCGTGCAATCTGAGGGGGCATTCGGGCGCGCAGGATTTTATACTCAGGGACGGGGTATCGGGCGGGAGTGGCTGGACGGTCTGGGCGTATGGCCAGGACCTCAACCTTCTCTGGCGACAGCGTGCCGATGCGCCCTGGTACGGGCATTCGGTCTATTTCCACGACGTAGATGGCGATGGCCGGGACGAGGTGCTGTCTGGCTATCACCTCTACGATGGCGACGGGCACCTGATCTGGCGCATGGAGGGCGCGGAGTACCTGCCCATGCACGATCATGTGGACAATGTGGTCTTCGGAGAGATCGACGGGGATGAGGGGAACGGTCCCGAGATAGGCATTGCCGGAAGCAGCGAGGGATTTTTCTATGTGGATGCCCGCGACGGCCGTGTACTGCGGCAGTATCGGATGGGGCACACACAGGATGTGTACGCGGGGAACTTCCGGCCGGATCTGCCGGGACTTGAGATGTGGGCCGGTGACCGGTGGGATTCCTACGGCCTGCTGGTGCAGTTCAGCGGGACAGCGGAGCCGCTTCTCTCGCTGGAGCCCGATAACGAGAGCCAGTCGGGACCCGCGGTGAACTGGGGGGGAGACGGGCAGGAATTGCTGCTATTAACCACAACGTATCAGGCGCTCGGGATGTTCGATGGTTATGGGCGAAAGGTAGTGGAGTTCCCGACCGATGGGCTCGCGTTGCCTCCGGGGAAACCGTTCTGGCGCACATGGATTTTTGCGGAACGGATGGATCTCATGGGGGACGCCAGGGATGAGGTCGTACTGACCCGCGATGGTGTTCTCTACATCTACACGCAGGACACGCCCCATCCCAAAGGTGAGAAGATCTACGCGCCGGTCAGGAGCGGGCATCTCTCTTCCCCAAACTGGGAAATCAATGGAGAATGAATTCAGAGTGCCCACAAAAACAGGAGAGGTGAGGGCGATGCAATGGATTTTGTTCGGTGTCTTGTTGACCGCTCTGATGGTGGGAAGCGTGCGTGTTGTTTTTGCACAGGCAGACTCTGGGCGCAAATACGAGTGGTGCCGCGTCACCGGCGAAGCTGCATTCGCGGCTCGAGACGGTGCTGGCGCACTCGTGTTCAGGGATAGAATGTGGCTGCTGGGAGGATGGAATCCCGGAGATAAAGTCCATTTCCCTCTGATTTGCAACAGCGAGGTCTGGTCGTCCGCAGATGGTGTCTCGTGGATGCTTGAGAACCCTCAAGCGCCGTGGGAGGGGAGGCATACGGCCGGATATGTGGTGCATGACGGTCGGATGTGGATCGTGGGGGGCGATTGTAATCAGGGGCATTACCAGAACGATGTCTGGAGCAGTGCTGACGGTGTTCAATGGAACCTGATGAATGACCGCGTGCCGTGGGCTTCTCGGGCGCTCCATTATACTCTGGCTTTCAATGGGCGGATCTGGGTGATGGGTGGGCAGACAATGCCCGAGTTTGCAGGCGGTGATGAGGTCTTTTACAACGATGTATGGAGTTCTCCCAATGGGATTAGCTTCACCCGGGTTACTGAGAGCACTCCATGGGCACCCAGAGGGATGATTGGGGGAGCCGTTGTGCATAGGAACAGGATGTGGATTCTGGGTGGGGGCACATACGATACACCTGCAACTCCTACCCGAAATTTTTATAATGATGTGTGGAGTTCAGAAGATGGGGTGAACTGGGAACAGCACCTGATGCACGCTCCGTGGGCACCCAGGCAATACCACGAGGTGGCCGCGTTCGATGGTCGTATGTGGGTGCTGGAAGGCTATGGGGCAAAGAGTGGGAATCGCCGCGATGTGTGGTATTCTACCGATGGCGTAAACTGGACCGAATTGCCCGATACCCCCTGGGCACCCAGGCACGCGGCGAGTGTGTTCGTTTGCGATGGGTCGCTGTGGATGGTGGCGGGGAATAATATGGAGCCGGATGTCTGGCGGCTTTCGCGCAGGGAATAGCGGGGAGTTTTTTCTTGAAGCTATTGCGATCACGCATTTTATGAATGAAGAGGTCGAGAGATGGATGAAATACGCATCGGTATTGCCGGATTGGGCGGCCGTTCTCAGCGCTGGATCAGTACCTTGCTAAGGATGCCGGGCTACCGCATCACGGCACTCTACGACTGGATTGAGCCGCTGCACGAGCGGGCGTTGTCCCTGATCGAGTACCGGAACGATGTCGTGGTGTTCAGCGACTACGAGGATTTTCTATCCTGTGAGGATATGGACGCGGTCGGTCTGGTCGTCCGCCGGAAGGATCAGGGAGCGATGGCTGCGCAGGCTCTGGAGGCGGGAAAGCATGTGAATATGGAGGTTCCCGCCGCACATACAATGGAGGACTGCTGGCGTATCGTAACGGCGGCGGAACGCACAGGGCGGGTTTATCAGCTTGCGGAACAGACGCGCTACTGGGGATTTGTGGATGCCTGGCGGGACCTGGTGGCTGAGGGACGGTTGGGACGGGTGACCTATTGCGAGGGGCAGTATATCGGCTATTACGGCACGCGCCAGTTTTTTCAGGACTACAAGACAGGCCAGCAGTGCCGCGTGGAAGAGCTTCCGTCGCATCCAGAGGCAGAACCGACGTGGCTGCACCTGATGCCGCCGATTCACTATCTTCCGCACGAGTTGAGTCCGATGCTGAAGGTTCTGGATGACCGGGTCGTTGAGGTAACGGCGATGAGTACCGCGTCGCCCAGCTATTCGCACCCAGAGATCAATCAACCGGATATTCAGGTCGCATTGATGAAGACAGAGAAGGACAGGCTGTTGCGGATGGCGGTCGGATTTATGCAGAAGATCCCGAGCCGCAGGGGGCATCACTGGTACCAGATCATCGGGACGAGAGGATGTGTGGAGTGGAAGCGGTCGGAAAAGGGGCGCCCTCTGATGTGGCTGGCGGATTCCCAGATGCACGATCTGGCCGAAATGGACTGGCGGTTTGAGCGCACCGATGCGCCTGCAGAAGCGCACGGCAGTGGCCATGGGGATGCAGACTATTACGTTCACACCGCTTTTTGGAATGCCGTGGTTGGAAATAAGCCTCTGGAGTTCGACGTGTACAGGGCGATGGAGACGGCCGCGCCTGCGGTTCTGGCTGCGGAGTCCATCGCCCGGGGAACCGAGTTGATGAAGGTTCCCGATTTTCGTCCGAACAGATCGCGGGCTCCCGGGCAGATGCCAGAAGGAGTTTGAGCATGCGTGTCGGCATTTTATCCGATCGACCTGATCTTTCGGCCTATCTGGCAGAGATGTTCAATACGTGGGGATTGGTCCTGTACGAGGTGGTGGGACCGGACCAGATTTCAGATTTGGATCCCGAAGATGTGCCAGTGGTGGTTTGCCCTGCGTCTCGAGGTAGTCGTTCCCTGGTCGATTTTACGCGCCGAGGTGGGACGGTGGTCTGCTTTCTGCCCGAGGGTCCTCTGGCCGAGGCAGCCGGACTTGTGTATGAGGGGGAAAAGGATGTGCCGCTGCGGCTGCGCGTTACTGTGTACCCGGCCGCAGGCATGGCGGGGGAGCGATTTCCAATTGTGGGACGTGTGAATAACTACAGGCAGGCACCTGAGGTTCAGGTGCTGGGCTATCTTTCTTTTCCCGACCGCTATGAAGGAGAAAGTGTCGGGATTACAGAGACAGCGGTGGGGCGGGGGAGGATCGTGGCATTCGCGTTTGATCTGGCCCTCTGTGTATTATTGCTGCGGCAGGGCGACCCGAACCGCGCCGAGATGATTCCCGAGGGCACCGGGTGCGCCCGCCCGTCCAGCATGGCAAGCGATATGGGTCCTTTGGATTCAGGCTGGGTTCCCTTTGCTGATCTGCTTTCCAGGCTGTTAGTGGATATGGTGCGGCGTTACCTGCCGGGGCCTGTGCCACTCCTGTCGCATTTGCCGGGGATGGCGCCTGGCATCCTCCTTTACTCCGGTGATGAAGACAATGCGGATGTGGCCAGCAATGATGCGGAATTCGGGGATGTGGCTGCCGCAGGCGGGCGCATGAATCTCTACATTATTCCGGACTGGACCCAATCTACGGCATCGGATGTGGAGAGGTACCGCGCCCAGCACGATGTGGGGCCTCATCCGAATCTCCGTCCGTTGGACGGGTGCCCTGTGTCGGAACGTCTAACAGAGTTCGAGCGGCAGATCCGGATGTTTCAGGACCGGTTCGATACGCCCGCGCGATCCCTGAGGAACCACTGCACAGCCTGGGCCGGGTATCTGGAACCGGTCGAGGTTATGGAGAAACTGGGTGTGGGTATGGATGGGAATTACTTTTCCGGCACGTATGGATACAGCCGGGAGGATGCGCCGTATGCTGCATTTGGAGGAGCGATGCCGATGCGTTTCTGCTGGCCAGATGGCCGGGTGCTCAATGTCTTCCAGCAGCATACGCAGCTTGCAGATGATATTATGTTCGGGATCGCAGACTATTCCTACCGGCTGTCGCCGCAGGTCTTTGCCGCTGTGCTGGATCGGATTTTCACGGATATTCAGACCCGCTTTCACACGCCCTATGGCGTGTGTATTCACCCCGGCAACTGGGTGAGGTTCTCGCGGCCTCAAGGAAGGGAATTGCTTCGCCAGGCGAATGAAAGGCGATTCCCAATCTGGTCTTTCGATCAGTGGTTGGCGTTCTGGGAGGCACGCGATACGTGGCGGTTCAACGGGATGACCCGACAGGGATGCAGGCTGCAATTCGCGCTTGAGGGAGAAAGATCACACGACGCTCTCTGCTTTGCGATTCCAGTAAAAGACGCGGAGACATCTCTCGCTGAGGTGATGCTGGATGGGGAGATTGCAGAGTGGCAGACGGTCCGGCGCTACGGTGAGGACCTCGCACTTGTGCCTCTACCGGCCGGGAAAACGGCTATATCGATTAGCGTTATGTATGGCAGTGTATGAAGCGCGGGGTTACTCAGATGAGTCAGATCGCACTGGGGTTGCCTTTGAAGTGGATAACAGGTGGGCGACAGATCGGCGTTTTCGGTTCTTATCGCCTGGGTGCGACTTTATTTATCGCAGCAGCAATTCTGACAGCGCATAACTGCATTGCAGATGGTGCTCAGGATAAGGGAGAGAAGACAGTGACAGTTCAACGCGACGCCTATCTGGTCAACGCGGACCTGTCGAAGCTGGAGGGGGAGGGACCGCGGGGATGGGAGGTAGAAGGCGATTTCACGTATGATGCGGGGCGACAGGTTGGCACGTTGAAATACGGGGTATCCGTCCGTCTGATGCAGGAGGTGAAGTTGCTCCCCGGCCATTATCTGCTGCAGGTGGTGACACGCACGAATTCGAATGAGGCCAGGCTGTTTGCCGATGCGCTGGATTACGATGTAACGGATACGAACTTCACCTCACCGGATTACGGGCTTTTCCGGATTCCGGTCGGTGTTTCGAAGGGCTTCAAGACCGTGAAGCTGCCGTTCTTCATCGAAGACGGTGGGGAATTGGAGAGCGTGACTCTCGGTCTGCAGGCGCGAGAGGCCAGGGCCGGTCTGGAGGGACAAGACCGGAAGCCGAAGCTGATTGAGATCAAGACGATATCCCTCAGCCGGCTTGGGGACACAGAACTGAAGCGGCGCTGGGCGCAGAATCTGCCGGTGGACCGTACTCACGGGTTGACTGGGCTGCGGGAAGCGGCCGACTTCAACCGGCCCGGGTTTGCGATCTTCACCGATACTTATACCGGGGCGGAGCTCTGGCTGATTACGCAGGGCCGGAGGTCGCACCTGCAATACCCCGGGGTATCGTATTTCAGCGACAGCGGCAAGTACGTTTTTGTGTCCAATCCCGGCATCGTCTTGAGGACGGACGGGTCTGCCCGGTTTACGGGCTACAAGCGCAAGCGCGGCGGCACGCCGTGGCTCCCTGCGTGGTTGCAGAAGCAAGTGCCGCCGGAAACCGATCCCGATGACTGGGTGGAGGTGGAGACCACCTCCGAAGCCGTGACCCTGCGCAACTTGATCACGCGCGACGAAATGCGCGTCGAGATTCCCACCCGGGACGGCTGGACCCTGGCTTTGCTGCCCTCCGTGAAGAGCCCAATGCTGGAGCGACAGGGTGCGCCGAATGAGACGCTGGTCTGGGTCTCAAACGACAAGCGCACCATCGGTCTATCCGATGTCAGCGGGAGAGATTTTCGCGAGGTCCCGGTGAAGACCCACTCGGCCGACCCCGAGAAGGATTACCTCAACGAGCCATTCTGGTGCAAGGGGTGGGACGGCGGCTGGTACGTCGGCTACGTCCTCAACTGGCTTCCGCTGCACAATCAGATTCTCAAGACTCCGGAGAACAGCATTAATCCCGGGCAGGTCTGGGTGCTGCCGATTTCCAGGAACGATCCCAGGGGACCGCTGTACGTGACGGGCGGCTTCGAGAAACTGCAGGGCATGAGGCTGGAAGACGGGTTGGTTGTGCAGCGGGCAGAGGCCTTAGTTGGCGGGCACAAAGCGATGGATGGGTCCCTGCGCTACCGGATGGACGCATCTAAGGTCAATACGCTGGCTGTGGAGAACATTGAGACGGGGGAGGTGACGTATATCGGCTCATACCCGTGGATGGAGCACATCGAGTGGAGCCAGAGCTGGGAGTTCGGGTCCATAAGGGGTGAACTGGCTCCGCAACCGCTTCTGTTCTTCGACCTGAAACACCGGGCGTTGTGGCCGATTGCGGTGATGAATTTCTACGACTACGGACAGCGGTTGAAGGACTACCGCGACGGCCAGAGGCTCGGCACGGAGCGGAAGGGGTACATTTTCTGGTCCGGTCAGACGTGCAGTCCAGACGGGACCAAGATAGTCTATGCATCGGCCATGCTTGCCTATAGCATGCGCGACAAGGGAGATGTGTACATCGCGGTGGCCCGTTATCCACAGCCGCCTGTCAACGTGCGGTGTGAGGGGAAGCGCCTTGTCTGGGACCGGCCGCTCCGCCATAGAGAGATCCGGGGATTCAATATCTACCGATCCGATTGGAGCGGTGTGGGATACCAAAAGCTTCATTCGAAGACGGTTGAGGGGTTGAGCTATGAACTGTCTCGAGGAGAGGAAGAGGGCTTCTATGTCCTGACCTCCGTGGAGCACTCCGGGCTGGAGAGCCGCATGTTTTCCAACGAGGTGGTCGTGGCCCCCGGCCGCACTGTACGCCATTTCTACGAGGCCGAGACCGCGGAGTTCGAGCAGCCTCTGACGCTGGTTTTCGATCCCGAAGAGGCCGGGAACGGCTACGCTCTGGCGATCACGGATTCGGACCTGCTCTACCGGGACCGTCTGCGGAAAGGGTTGCGGGGAGTTGGGAAACTTCAGATTTCGATTCCTTTCTCCCGTTCGTACAGGATTTTTGGCCGCGTTCGATCTCTGTCAAAAAGCGCACGCGGCTGTTTCAGCATTGAAGTAAGCGGTGTGGCCGCTGGGGAATTGGGCGTTGAAAAACCGGTCTGGCACTGGGTGGAACTGAAAGGCGGTCTGGCGACGCTGTCTGCCGGGAATGTGGCACTGCGGTTTGCTACCTCAACAGTTGATATCGCTCTGGACAAGATTCTGGTGACCAACGATCTTGACTTCGAGCCGAGAGAAAAGGGCAACACGCCGATGGAACCGCCTTCAATGCCGTCCGAGATTCGGGTTGAAAAGGCCGTCTTGAAACCAGCCGAAAAGCCCGATCCGTCTGATCCCGCGTCGCCGTATGTGAAACTGGCCTGGAACGCTTCGACTGCGCCGCAGGGGATTCGTTACTACAGCATCTACCGCAGTACGGCAGTGGATGTGACACCCACCCAGGAGAATTTGATCGGAAGTTCGCGGGAGCCGAGTTTTGTGGATGTAGGCATAACGCACCCGAAGTATTATTACTGCGTTGTGGCGGTTGATAACTGGGGCAACCGTTCCTACCCTTCCGCAAAGATGGTTTTGACGACACAAGATTTCACGGACAAATAAGAGTCCATTCTGCTATCCGTTCTTACGCCGCTCGCAGGATTTTTTGAAGGAGAAGATCGAAATGCGTTTTGGAATTGCCTGTCGGGATATCGTTCCTCCGTTTCGCACAAGAATGTACGGGTATGGTGCGCGGGTGGACCTCTGCGAAGACGTCAACGACCCGTTGACGTTCACGGCTATTGTATTGGAAGAGGGGAACCGCCGTGCGTTGTTGGGTGCTGCGGATCTGGGCACATTTCCGAGGCTTGATGAGTTGTCCGGCTTTATGGATCAACTCGGGGAGATCGTCGGGTGTCCGAGAGACCATATCATGCTGAACTGCTCGCACTCTCACGGGACCGCGACGGTGTCGGACGAGCGATACAGGGAGTGGTTGTACGAAAAGGTCCTCGAAGCTGCCCAGGAGGCTTCGGAGAACGCGAATGAAGGGACCTTATGGTACGGCGAAGGCAAGACGAGCTTGCCGATGAACCGCCGCCTGGAGCGGGATGGTCAGGTTGTGAACGCGCCCAATCCGGGTGGCACGGTAGATGATCGCATGCGGCTCCTGGTCTTCAGGAAACCGACGGGAGAGATCGCTGCGCTCGGGATGTCCGTGGCGTGTCATCCGGTTGCCACGGGGGCACAGCACCTGCTGACAGCGGAATTCCCCGGGGCCTGGAGAGCTGCCTTCTCCAGAGCGTTTGGTCCGGATGTGACGCCGTTTTTCCTGCAGGGAGCGGGCGGAGATATACGGCCCCGACATGTAGCCGAAGGGGACCACTGGCGGGCGATGAAGCACGCCGAGCTTCCCGGCATGGGCCAGGAACTTTTGAGGGAGATGTTGAAGATCCTCCTGGAGGCGGACTTCAAACAGATCGACAATCTGACGCTTGCGGGCAAGATCAATCGGGTTGAGGCGCCCTGTCAGAGGCTTTATACCACGCGCGAGGAACTCGATTTGCTGAGGGAGCGAGATGGAAGATTTGGTTCCTATGCGGAGAAATGCCTGCAGCATCTCGATGCGGGAGAGGAGGTTCCGGCCCGTGCAGAGTTTCACGTTCAGACCCTCTGGCTGAACCGGGAATTCGCCCTGATCGGCCTCGACGCCGAGCCGCTCCACGCTCTGGGCCGGGCCATAGAGGATTCCGTTTTCCCCAGGCAGGCGTTGTTCCTGGGATATACAAACGGCTGCATTGGCTACGCGATGGATGGGAAGGAGACAGAACGGGGGGGCGGTACGGAGATAGGCACCTATCTTTTCAGAGGATGGTCGGGGCCTCCTGAGCCGGGCCTTGAGAAGGTCCTGGCTCAAGCTGTTGTGAACGAGTCCGGATGAATCACCTCCCAATACACAAGGAGAAAATGCCATGCGTTTTGGTATTGGCCGCAGGGAGATCACCCCGCCGCTTTACACTCACATGCACGGGTACGCGGCAAGGCGGGATACGAACGATGGGGTGAACGATCCCCTGACGTTTACAGCGATTGTGATGGAAGAGGGAGGCCGGCGCGCACTGGTGGGCGTTGCGGACATCTGCACATTTCCAAATGACGGAAGTGTGCCGAGTTTTCTGGAGCAGGTTGGGAAGGGGATTGGATGTCCGGCGGACAGTGTGATGCTCAATGCCTCGCACACCCATGGGGGACCAAGGATGCCGAGTTCTTCTCTGTACTGGAGGGGCTTTCCTTCGCGGACGGTAGAGGAGTACAGGGATCAGCTCTACGCACAGGTGCTTGAGGCCGCCCGCGAGGCTGCGAACAATCTGGTGGAAGGGAGCCTCTGGTATGGGGAGGGGAAGACGCGACTGCCGATGAACCGGCGTCCGGAGCGGGATGGACGAGTTGTAAACGCGCCGAATCCGGACGGGCCGGTGGATGACCGGATGCAGCTTCTGCTTTTCAGAAAGGCCACGGGGGAAGCGGCGGCGGTGGGCGTCAAGGTATCGTGCCATCCAGTTGCCACGGGGGCGCAACACCTGATCACGGCAGATTGGCCGGGGGCATGGCGCGCGGCGTTTTCCAGTGTGTTTGGTCCGGATGTGATACCGTTTTTCCTGCAAGGAGCGGGCGCAGATGCACGCCCCCGGCATGTGGCCGAGGGGGACCACTGGCGGGTGATGAAGCACGCCGAGCTTGCCGCGATTGGCGACGAACTGATGGCTGAGACCCTGGCGATCCTCACGGGGACGAATCTCCGTCCGGTAGATAATCTGACGCTGCGAGGGAAGATTAACGTTGTGCAGGCTCCCTGCGAGAGGCAATATACCACTCGCGAACAACTCGAGTCCCTAAAGGGCGAAGGCGGACTCCTGCAGCAGTATGCGGAAGCGGGTCTGGAGCGCCTGGATAAGGGAGAAGATATCCCCGACCAGGTGGCATTTCAGGTTCAGACGCTGTGGTTGAACCGGGATATGGCTCTGATCGGTCTGGATGTGGAGCCGCTTTGTGGCCTGGCGAAGACGGTTGAGGATGCGGTTGCACCGGCGCAGGCAGTCCTTATGGGATATACGAATGGCTGTATCGGCTATACCCCTGATACGGAGGAGATGAAGCGCGGGGGGTACGAGACCGGCAGCTATTTGCCCAGTGTGTGGTCCGGACCATTGATGCCGGGCCTTGAAGATCTGTTTGCCAGTGCTGCCGTTCGCCATGCGGGAGGCTGAGCCTCATACAAACCCGGCGGGAAATTAGAAGCCTGTGTCACATAGGAGAAATGACCGATGAAGATCACCGAGGTGGAACCCATCCTGCTCACGGTTGATATGCCGGAAGAGCATCCTTTGCGATGGTCGGGGGGAGAAGCCACCAGCGTAAACTGTGCACTGGTGCGGGTACATACCGACGAATCCATCACCGGCCTGGGAGATTGCTACGGGCCGGGGTTTGCCGCGGGCGAGGCCACGGCCGAGTTGTTTCGCCTGTTCGGGCAGTTTCTCCAGGGCAAAGACCCACGAGACGTGGCCGGGTGTTACGAGATGATGTACCGCCGCATCCTGTACTGGGGGCGGTCCGGGCTGGCGGTGGCAGCGGCCAGTGCGGTGGAGAACGCCCTGTGGGATATTGCAGGGAAAGCGGCCTGCGTGCCGGTGTACCGCCTGCTGGGAGGGCTGTGCCACGAGAAGCTGCCGATTTACGCCAGCGGGGGCCTGGAGCAGCCCCTGGAGGATCTGAAAGCAGAGATGAGGGCGCACCGGGAGGCGGGATTTCGGGCTGTAAAGATGCGTATTGGCGTGAACCGGGAACACGATCTGGAACGGGTGGTCGCGTGCCGGGAAGTGCTGGGGTCTGAGGTGAAGTTGATGGCGGACGCGGTGATGGGACACAACCCGGACCCATGGACGGCAGCCGATGCGATACGGGTTGCAAAGGCTTTAGAGCCTTACGATCTGTTCTGGCTGGAGGAGCCGTGTTTCGCGGCGGACTACGAGGGCTACGCCCATGTCCGCCGGAATACCTGTATTCCCATTTCGGGCGGCGAGAGTTCGTGTATGCGGTATGAGTTCAAACATTTTTTCGAGCGGCAGGCACTGGATGTGGCCCAGCCGGATGCGTGCCAGGCAGGGGGCATCTTAGAGTGTATGAAGGTGGCTGCGATGGCCGACGCCTATGGTGTGAAAGTGGCACCCCACGCCTGGGGGACTTCGATTACGGTCGCAGCCAACCTGGCATGGGCATTTGTCACGCCCAATACCGTGCTTGCCGAGTATCCAACCTGGCATTTCCCGCTCACAGACGCGCTATTTGTGGAAAAACCGCGGATTGAAGACGGGATGGTTTATCCTCCAACGACGCCTGGACTGGGGGTGGAACTTCCGAAAGAGCTGGAGGAAAAATACCGGTACCGACCAGAAGCATCCAGGCTGGATATGCGGAGAGAAAGAGCATGAAATTCGGCGTTGCGAGAGCATCTTAATTGACGGGATATCATACATGAAACGGCATCTATGCGCGTTGTTAGGGGTGATGCTTGGAGCGGTGTGGGCGTGTTCTGGCCAAGTGAAGGAGGTACTGGAGATGATGCAACCCAATGTGGTTTCCAATGGGGGATTTGAGGCCGATACCGACGGTATGCCCGATGGGTGGGAATTGGACGTGGATTCAGACGATTTCCTCTTTACAGGTAAATTATCTACCCAATCCCATTCAGGTCGGTACAGCTTCTGCGTTGAGAAGGGCATGGGCAGACGAGGGACGGACCTGCGTTCTCCACACTTCGATCTCAAGCAGGATGTTGCGTATGAGGTAAGTGTCTGGCTGAGGATGGATAGTCGGTTTCCAAAGGATACGATTCGCATGCAGGTGCGCGCCAACACCCACAGCGAGTTATTCGATTTGAGCATGGGGAGGAGTTGGCGGAAATCTACGGTTATATTCCGCACAGAGTCCGGGACCACTTCGGGACGCATTCAGTTTGATCAACTCGGCGGACTGGCCGAGCGGCTCTATATCGATGATGTGGAGGTCAGGGAGATAGAAGCCGAGGATGACAGGCCTCCTATTCAGAAAACAGACCTTTCTGATTTTGTGTTTCCCGAACACCGGCCGCGTTTGGAGCATACTTCGGAAGAGATCGAGGAGATCAAGCGGTCTATGCAGGGGCGTGATATCCACGAGCACGCGTGGGTGGAGAATGCAGACCCGTGGCTGAAGAAGCAGCTACATTTCTTCGAGGAGGGGTACGACTTCAAAAAATACTGGACGATCGGGCGCCACTGTCCGGTAGATGCCAAGCTTCTCGAGCCGATTATACATCCCGATGGTACAACCGAGATGAAATGTCCGGTATGCGACCGAATCTATCGGAACGAGGAACACAGGGCGTGTGCGCGTGCGATGTACAACGAACAGATGGCGCGTGGCGCAGGCTGGCTGGGCAAGGCTTATACGCTCACCGGCGATGTGCGGTATGCCCGCCGGGCTGCGGAGATCCTGGTGGGGTTTGCCGGGCGCTACAAGCAATGGGGCGGGGGCGGTCACGCGGTGCTCTATATGCTGCGGGAGTCCAATGGGTTTCTCATTCCCTGTACAACGGCGTACGATTATATCTATGACAGCGGTGTTTTATCAGCGGAGGACCGCCGAAAGATCGAAGAAGATTTCTTCCGGGTGGCCGGCGAGTATTATTCAAACCACGCCGATACAAATGGGCGTATGAACAACCGGGGTGCGATCCACAATCGGAATGTGATGGCCATTGGGTCGGCCATCAACGACAGGGGGTTTGTAGATCAAGCGCTCAACAGTCCGCATTCGGGATTTCACACGCTGGCGGCACGCATATTCGATCCGGACGGCCTGGCGTGGGAGGGATTCGGTTACCATACCTACACACTGGTCGGCCTTTCTCCCATTGCGGAGATGGCGTACCGGATCGGGATCAATGTCTATGGTGATCCCGCGTACCGCAAGGTGTTCGAGGCGCCGCTACAGGTGTTTCTGCCCGGGGAGGTAGATCCGGAATCTCGCCATAGCCTGTTGGACGTGTATGAGATTGCTTGTCGAAGGTTTGCCGAATTGGGGAAGGCGATAGAGTTCCCGTTCGACAAGGAGGATAGGGTTAAGGTCATTCCCTCCTCATCGTTCAATTTCAAGCATTTTGGGTATGGGGTGTTGCGCTCGGGGGAGGGAGAGAATCAGATATATCTCTCGATGAGCTATGGCAAAGAGGCGATGTTTATGGGACATGCCCCCGCGCTGAAGTTCGGGTTGGTGCTCTATGCGAACCGCCGGTTGCTGACCCCAAGGGGGATGCCTTCAGGTTATGGGCATCCGTTGACCGGGGGATGGTCCCGCAATCCTCTGGCGCACAATTCCATCACGGCCGATGACACGGATCAGTGGGGCCGCACGGAAGGAAAGTTGATCGCCTTTGAAGCGGCTCCCCGCGTGAAGCTGATGCGGGCAGTGGATAACGGCGCCTATGGGGATATCGCCCTGGATCGGACGCTGTTCCTGGCGAACGGATATGTGGTGGACCTTTCGGGCGCATATGCCGAGAGCGGACGGCACCGGTACGACCTGTGCTACCGGAGCTTCGGGGAGCTGAGTTGCCCGCTACCGTTCGAGGGCCGAGAGGAGCCTCTGGGCGTGGGGTACGGATATCAGTACCTGACGGATGTGAGGAGCAAGCGTACCGATGAAACGTGGTCCGCAGATTGGCGTCAGGCCGAGGACAGCGCAGTCAGACTTACCGTTGTAGGCGGGCCTGAGACGGAGGTGATCGCCTGCACCTCGCCGAGCAATACGGACCGGGACGACGATGTGAATGCTCTAATTGCCCGCCGGTCAGCGCAGAGGACGGTGTTCACCGCGGTGTGGGAGCCTTATCGGGAAAAGCCATTCCTGTCGCGGATCGTGTCCTTGCCGGTGAAAGGTGAGGGAAATGGGTCGGATCAGGCCGGGGGCGTTGGGGTCGAGGTGATCGGGAATGGTTCAGAGGCCACGGAGTGTTTCCTGGCTTCTTACACCCCTGGGGTAAAGAGGTATGGTGACATTGAACTTGACGGGAAGGTGGCCGCTGGCTGTTGGGGAGACAGTGAAGAAGAGCCGATTTATGTTTACATGGTGAACGGCGTTTTGCTCAGGCGGAACTCGTATTCGGTAGAGGCCAGCGCGCCGGCTTCAATTTATGTTGAGCGATTGGCTGGGGACCGGATTCTGGTGAAAACCGGGGACAATGGCGCCGGCAAGATGGCGATTGAAGGCAGGCTGTCGGATGAAGTCAGGGTGGAGCGGGATGGCGAGGAGGTGGAGACAGAGGTCGGGGATGCGGTCGTTTTTGAGGTGGCGGCGCAGGCGTCCTACGAGCTTTCCGGCGTGCTCGAATGGGAGCGCGTGAGGCTTGAAGCTCAGGTAGGAGCGGCAGAGGCCGATCTTGAGGAGCGTGCGACCGAACCGGAGAATGAGGCGGAAATGCCCCTGGCGGAGTATGGTCCACTTGCGGGAAAGAACAAGACAGCGAACGGGGGATTTGAAGTCAATTATAAGACGCATGACGAGGTCGAAGACCCCTGGGAGTGCTGGAACTCATACTACTGGGCAAAGTTCCGTCCTGCATATCATTACGATAGCGAGGTGGTGCATAGCGGAACGTATTCGCTCAAAATCCCGCGGGAGAACTGGGCGAATGAAGCGACGCGGGACGGGTGGATCGAGCAGAAGGTTTCCAGTTCTGGAGCGAACAAGACATATACGCTTTCTGCATGGGTGAAGTCGAGCCTGGATCCGACGCGCGTGAGGCTGTGCATCTACGGCTGGAATCCGGCGTGGGGGAGGGATTTCGATGGCGGCGTGTCGCCCCTGTTCGAGGTGGGTACGGAGTGGCAACGCATTAGTTGGACGCGGAGCTTCGGTCCGGAGATCGCAGATGTATATGTGATGGTGAAGCGGGAGCACCAGGTGTTGGGCGGAGATGTGTGGATTGACGATGTGCAATTGGAAGAGGGTGGCGAGGCGACGGCGTTCGCCCTGGATGCGTGGACAGAGGCGTCGCATTTAACCAAAAAATAGGGAGGTGCATTATGCTGCCCGAAGAGATTGTCAATACACCGCCGGCGCTGATGGAAGAGACGTTTGACGAGTTGTTCGAATCCTGCCGGCCGCGTGCAAGCGAGGAGCGGTGGACCGAGGTGCCCTGGATCGGAGAGTTATGGGAGGGACGACAGAAGGCCGCACGGGAGGAGAAGCCGCTGTTCATCTGGGCGATGAACGGACATCCTCTGGGATGCGTTTGAAACAATGGGGTAACGGGCCGTGCGCTCGTCTTCAGCGATCCGAGAGTGATTCAACTACTGAATGATCATTTCGTCACGGTCGCGGTGGATAATACGCGACTCCAGCGGCAGGATGACGATGAGGGACGGTTTTTGCGATTGATTGCATGGCAGGGCCGGTACGGGTACTCATTCGATGAGGCACTGGCGAAGGTGAGTGATATCGACCACGGGATGAATCATCAGGGACTTTATGTAACGACGACCGAAGGGGAAGTTCTGGGCACGCGGAACAGACGCGGTCCACATGGCATATTGCAAGCCGCCGGCGGTAGCATGAGTACCAACCCGGACTTGCTGGTAGAGATGCTGGGCAAAGCACTGAAAAACTGGGAGATCCAAAATACTCAGAGAGAAGCTTATGAAATCGGCGAAGTGGACAGGGAGGAAGCATTCATCTGGGAGTATCCGGAGGACGGCCTGGTGCTGCACCTGGGGTGCTGGGATCTGCCCCGGCGGGTGGATTTGCGGCCTGATAACTGGAGACGGGAGGCGCACAATCAGGATTATGTCTGGTTTCGGCGAGAGGAGATGCTGTCAATCGTGCCGCCCGGCGTGTCGGCAGGCGATACGTTTTTGATGCCAGAGGGTTTGAACCGGCGGCTGGTCCGATACCACCTGGTGGATTCTGTTGGAGGGCAGCCCTCTTACTGGTCGCCCGAGGCGCTTCGGGATGTGGAGGTGAAGCTGGAGGTAACGGGTGTGACGCCGGAGCGGGTGGATTTGACGGTTTCCGGGCAGGCGCGTTTGTATGAAGAGGGGGACTGGTGCGCGCATCCGCCGTCTTCTTCGGCCTACCGTATGGGAGAGATGTGTTGCCTGATCCGCGAGCGTGGATTTGACGCCTCCTTGCTGGGATACCTCTGCTTCGACCTTAGGACGGGGCGGTTTTCCCAGTTCGATCTGGTTGGGGTGGGGACCCGGTGGGGGGGTACGAATGTGAGCGGGCGCCGGGAAGACATTGAGCCTTCGCCGATGGGGATTGCGATGACGCTTGCGGGTACAGAGTCGCGGGACCGGACGCCGCCGCATGCGAGCCAGAGGCGGGGCAACCTGGAGCGCTATTTTGAAGCGTGAAGGAGTGGAGACGATGCAGTATGAACAGCAACCAAGAATCGGCATCCCCTGCGCCCATGGTGAGGGATTTCAAGTCGGATGAGGAGCTTGCACTGGGTGTACAGCAGCCGGTACAGGATAAGACAGCTATGGTTTTGGAACCGGAGACCAGACCTGGGTTGACGGTGCGGTCTGTGGTTCTCGGTCTGCTATTTACGTGTCTGATGGACGTGTGGATCATCTACTCGGATTACTACGTCCACTCCTCCAGGTTCAACCTCACGCACTTTCCGATCGCGCTGCTGTCCGTGTTCTTGTTTTTGACCTTTGTGGTCAATCCCATTCTCAAGACGATCGCCCCGGGGCAGTTGTTCTCGTCCCGGGAGATCCTGGTGATGCTGGCGATGGGATACACGGGGGCGGCGGTGCCGGCGTCAGGGCTGACGGGGATTCTGCTGGGGGTGATCGCCCCGCCCTATTACTATGCCACGCCCGAAAACCAGTGGGCGGAGTATCTGCACGAGCATATTCCCGGATGGATTGCGCCCACCGACGCAAAAGCGATGGGGTGGTTCTGGGAAGGGATGCCGAAAGGTGTGAGTATCCCCTGGGATGTCTGGTTTGTGTCCCTGTTCTGGTGGTCGTTGTTCGTGGGCGCCGTGTTTTTTATTTCGGCCTGTCTGGTCGTGATCATGCGGAAGCAGTGGGTGGAACACGAGCGTCTGTTCTTTCCACTGGCTGCCGTGCCGGTTGAGATGGTGCAGCAGGAAGCCGGGCAGCGGTTGCCGCTGATTACAAAAGAGTCCCGATTCTGGCAGGGGTTCGGGTTTGCCCTGTTTATTCCGCTGTGGAATTTCTGGGGGTACTTCTGGCCGCTTTTTCCCCAGATTCCGTTCCAGGCGAACCTGGTCAACCGCCACTGGCGTCCCTTCGGACGCCTGTTCCCGAGGATCAATCCAGAGGTGGACTTTTACGTGATCGGGTTTGCGTATTTCGCAAACCTGGATGTACTGTTCAGTGTGTGGCTTTTTGGGCTGCTGGGCTTTGCGCAGACAGGAATCTTGAACCGGATCGGTTACCCCATCGCTAGGGAGGGATACGACGCCACCGACTGGGAGTGTCTGGGAGCACTCTTCGTGGTGGTGCTCTGGGGGCTGTGGGTAAGCAGAGCGCATCTCAGGCAGGTGGCCCGGGCGGCGTTCCAGCGAGGGGAGAACTCCGGAGACAAGGGAGGTGAGCTCCTGTCCTACCGGACGGCCGTGATCGGGTTCCTGCTGGGATCGGCCTTTATCCTCTGCTGGCTCTACCAGGCGGGAATAGAGCCCTGGGTGCTGCTGGTGTTTTTTCCAGCGTTGATGCTGGTATATCTGGGCATGACGCGGTTTGTGGCAGAGACCGGCTTTGTATTTGCCAACGCACCTGTCAGCGAAGACGCGTTTATCCTCAAGGCATTGGGGTCCAGGGTACTGGCCCCCTCGACTATTACAGCTCTGGCTTTTGAACGGGCGCTTTACTCCTACGGCAAAGCCCTTTTTACGCCTGCGTTGGCCCATGCCGCAAAGCTGGGAGAGGTGATCGGGGGGGACCAACGGAAGCTGTTCGGGGCCATCGGGCTGACGCTGGTTGTGGGGCTGGTTGTATCTGTCGGGTTGACCCTCTACTTGGGATATACCACCGGCGCGAGTAATTTCAACGATACGCCAATGTTACGGGGGCTGGATGGGTTCTACCGTGCGGTATCCCTGATCCAAAGTCCTGAAGAACCGGCGTGGCCTCAAATTGGGTTCTTCGGCGCAGGTACAGCGTTGGCGGTTTTCCTGTTTTTTTTGCGGTCGCGCTTTCCCTGGTGGCCGGTGCATCCGATCGGTCTTATCGTCGGCGGCAGTTACTGGGCCCACTTCTACCTGACGTCGATCTTCCTGACGTGGTTCTGCAAGCTGGTGATCCTGAAGACCGGAGGAGCCGTGCTCTTCAGGAAGCTCCGGCCGTTTTTCTTAGGGCTGCTGGTGGGATATACGCTGGGGATTTTTATTATGTTTCTCATGGATATAATCTGGTTCTCCGGTTCGGGGCACCGGGTGCATACGTGGTGATGTTCGAGTTGCTCAGAAAATCCGATCTGTACAGACGGATGTGGTCGCTTTTAGCAAGTTGATCCGGGAAACGGATATCCCGGCCATTGTCCTGAAGTAATTTCGGGCCGATGAGGGGCAGTTTGAAGACGTTGCAAAGGTTGGTCCATATCACGACTGATCGTGCAACAGCGGCTGGAGGGTTCAGTGGATACGGATGAAGGGCGTCTGATTGAGCAATGGAGCGTTGACGGCAGGGAATTCGTGATGCGCACAGCGCGGTGGAGCGATCTGATGCCTTACGGAGCGATGCACCAAGAGCTGTATCGGGAGCGGGTGATGGCGAGTCCGAGGAACGCCGATACCCGGGTCGCAGGAGAAGAACTCGGCAGGAGACTTACGGACATGGCCTGTGGCGCAGGTGTGCTGCTGGTCGTGGAGACGGATGGGCGGATCGTGGGTGAGGGAACGCTTCAGCGCTCCAACGGGGACGGTTCGATTACCCTGGGGCTGCTGATTCTCAAGGATTTTCGCGATAAGGGGATTGGACGGCGGTTGATGGGTGCACTGGAGGACGAGGCGCGCCGGCTCGGAAAACGGCGGATAGATCTGACAGTCTGGAGCGCCAACGAGCGCGGCTATCACCTCTACACCAGCATGGGCTACCGGGAAATCGGGCGGTTTCCGGATTGGATCCGCTCGGATCTTACGCCGGGCGGGATCTCAGACCTGGTGTGGATGTTGAAGGATCTGTAGGTTTGTAGGAAGAGAAGAGGCTGACTAACTTCCTATATACGGGAGGCGATTATGAAAAAGGGCATCGTCATTCGTGCATTTTCCGGGAATCCGGACTTTCTGGGAGACGTCGGCTTTCTGAGCGATGCAGACGATTTTTCGCGCTGCTTCGAGCGGGCCGTGGAGGCGGGTTTCGATGCCGTGCAGCTTTACGCCGATCACGAGGGTTATTTTTCGCTAACTTCCGATTTGAAGGTGGCCGAGGAGATCGCGAAGCGGGCAGAGAAGGCCGGTGTGGCGCTCGCCAGTCTGGAGATTGCGCCGTTTTCCTACCTCTTTACCGATCCCGACCCGGAAGTGAGAAAGGAAGCAGAGCAGACCGTTCGGCGTGCGCTGGAGATCGCATCGGCAATGGGTATGCCGGGTGTGCTGGTCATCCCGGGCTATGTGGGGCTTCCCTGGGACTCATCTGTGGAACTGGTCCCTTACGAAGAGGCGTACGATCGAACGAAAGCAGGTCTGGTCGCCGTTGCATCCGATGCCGAGCGTCTGAAGACGCATGTGCTGGTTGAGAATGTCTGGAACAGAATGCTTATGACGCCCCTCGAGATGCGCCGCCTGATTGACGATGTAGGCAGTGAGTACGTGAATGTGCTCTTGGATACGGGCAATGTGATACTATTCGGGTACCCCGAGCAGTGGATCCGCCTGCTCGGGGAACGGGTGAAGGAGGTGCATTTTAAGGATTTCAGGGCAAATGTCGGGACCATCGATGGATTTGTACAGCTCCTGGAAGGAGATGTGAACTGGCCGGAGGTGATGGCTGCTTTGAATGAGGTGGGATTCGATGGCTTTGTGACGGCCGAGATGTTTCCCTATAAGTATCACGGCGATGTGGTGCTCAGTCATACGTCGGCGGGTATGGACGCCATTCTGGGGAGAGTTTGAACTGTGAGCGAAAAGGTGAAGATCGGACTGATCGGCGCCGGGGAGATCGGCGCTGTACACGCTGAGGCGTGGGTGCAGTTTGAGGATGTGGTGTTCGGCGTGGCCGGGGGTCGCAATCCCGACCGGGGCCGGGCACTTGCCACCCGGACGGGGGCCATCTTTTACGAGAGTGTGGATGCCATGCTCGTCGATGGGTCGATTCAGGGCGTGGACATCTGTGTTCCCAACTCCCTGCACCGCGAGTTTGCAGAGCGGGCTTTTGTAGCGGGTAAGCATGTGATGTGCGAAAAGCCGATCGCGCTGACGCTGGAGGACGCAGATTCTATGATGGCCGCAGCTGACCGGGCTGGAAAGGTTCTGTTTATAGCTCATGTGCTTCGCTTCTGGCCGGAATACGCGCTTGCGAAACAGTGGGTGGATGTCGAAATCGGAGGAGAGGTGCTTCTGGTAACTGCCCGCCGGCTGGTTTCCGTGCTTGAGGCCACCACTGGCGCCGAAGGCTGGCGACGCGATCCAGCAAAAAGCGGGGGTGCTGTGATCGATCTTCAGGTTCACGATGTAGATTTTTTTAACTGGCTTCTGGGGAATCCAGTGCGTGTTTCTTCACAGGGAGTACGGAGCGCGGACGGAGCGATCAGCCATGTCTGGACGACCGTAGATTACAAAAATGGAGCGAAAGGATTCTTTGAGGGAAGTTTCATGTTCAAGGGGAACCCGATCGCAATTGATTTCAGGCTGCTGAGCGAAAAAAATTCCGTGGAATTCATCTACGCGCCCGTCGAGTTCAAGCTGCACGGGATGCAGGGCCAGGAGGCTGGGGAGTCCTCACCTTCTCTTATGGAATATACCTGGGGTCAGGAAGGGGTTTCGCTTTACGAGCCTGCGGAGGATTCGTTTGCCCTGGCGATGCGGGACCAGGTGGCGCATTTTGCACATTGCATCCACGAGGGTGCGGACGAGCTTCTGGTGAAGCCCGAGGAGGCCAGGCGGGCGCTCGAAGTCTGCCTGGCCGCACAGGCTTCGTGCGAAGAAGGGCGTCCGGTCGATTTATGATGTGGCCTCCGGTGCGAGGTTATACACGCACCCCGGAGAAGCCCCGGCAACGGATCGCCTGACTGCCGGATTAAGATATTCCTTGCAGAAAGGAGTAAATGATGGACATCAGAGCCGGGCTCAATCGCCCAAAAATCGACGTACACAGCCACGTGGCCACTCAACCGAACTCGGATGCTTCCGCAGATGCCCTCATCGCCAGCGGAGATCCCGTCGGTGTCACAGAGTACTGGTGTTCCCGCCCTATCGGCGGTGGTCGCATCGCCTCTGTAGATGAAGTCCGCAATTGCAACGATGGCGTCCTGCGCGCCGCAGAATACCGTCCGGACCACATCCGGGGCCTGTGTTATGTCATTCCGGGTTACGGAAGAGAAGCCACTGCCGAAATCGAACGCTGTCTGGGAGCCGGCATGATCGGCATCAAGCTCTACAACCAGTACAAACTCTGGGATCCCGCTGTCTGGCCCGTGCTCCAACTCGCGGCGGAACGGCGCATCCCGGTCCTGGAACACGCGGGTTATCTGACCGGCCGGGAGCATCTGGACAAACAGCCGCTTATTTCTCATGGGGAAGATTTCACGAAGGCCAGTGAAAAATTCCCGGAGACCATATTTATCCACGCTCACATCGGTGGTGGCGGAGACTGGGAATGGACCGTGCGCGCTATGCGAAATGCCTCGCCCAATGTCTATATCGACACTAGCGGCAGCAACCTGGACGACGGACAGATCGAATTCGCCGTCGCAGAACTTGGAGTGGATCGCGTCCTCTTCGGATCCGATGGCACGATGGCTGGCTGCATCGGCAAAGTTCTGGATGCCAAACTCACCGATAAAGAAAAAGAGCGCATTTTCTGGGACAATGCCGAAGACATCCTGGCGCAACAGGACGCGAAGACTCTGCACGCGAACTCGGAAGGAGTGGCTTCATGATCATCGATATCAATGCCTGGCTGGGTGTCTGGCCCTTTCGCGCCCTTCGGGACAACACCCCTGAAACTCTCGCCACCCGGCTCGATCGCTGTGGCATCCAGAAAGCTGCTGTATCTCCTATCGAAGCGGTTTTCCACCGCAATGTACAGCTTGCCAATGAAAAACTGGTGGAAGACATCGAGTCATTCAGAGATCGCTTTATTCCACTGGCCACCCTCAACCCCACTTATACCCACTGGGAAGACGATCTCAAAGCCTGTCACGAAGACTTGAACATGAAGGGGGTTCGCCTCTTTCCACAGTACCAGAACTTCCCTATAGATGGCCCACTTGCCCAAAGCGTCGCAAAAGCCTGCGCCGAACGGAACCTGCCCATCTTTATTCCTCACCGTCTGGAAGATGTGCGCGAGCGCCACTGGATGGATCCCGGCAATGTTGTAGATGTCGCCGCCATTGCCAACCTGCTCGCGGCTGTCCCGGACGCCACCATCACAATCTCCAACCTGCGCGGCCTGGCTGGCTGCGCCCTCTGGCAGCGGGAGGACCTGCGCGATAAATCCTGGTATCTGGATCTCTCCCTTGCCGAAGTCCACCGAGATGTAGAGGTCCTCGTGGAGCAGGGCGGTGCAAACCACCTTGTCTTCGGATCTCATGTTCCCTTTTCGTACCCGGGATCGGCGCTGGTCAAACGCGCGATCCTGAAAGTTGACAAAGATACGCTGGAAAACATCAGCTACCGGAACGCAAAAAAAATCCTGGGGCTATAGGTCCCACCTCACAGGAGAGCAATCCCGATGGATGGCACACGAATACTGTCGTACCCGCGTACCCTTTATAAACCGTCCGATATCGAGAACGCCCGACGAAATGTCGAACGCTACAGGTGGGCGCGGGAAATTGTAGATGCATGGAAAGAGGATGTGGCATTTGTTTTGGAGCGGAATCGGGATTTTTTTGACGAGTTGATTCCCGAGTTGACCCCTGGCACGCACTATGGGCAGAGCTGTCCCCACTGTGTCGGCAAGCAGTCGCTGATGGGTGCTGGTCGCTTCCGATGGACCGTCACTGAACCGGACCAGATCATCTGTGAGGCCTGTGGCACGGTTTACCCCAACCCGGACTATCCCGAGACCGGGGTGCTGGCATGTCCCCGGATGGGACAGATCTTTACCTACTACGAGACGCCAGAAGAGCGCGCCCATCCCGATGACCGGGCTCGATACGCTTTCAGGTGGCTTGGAGATCGCCCCGAAATGACGAGTTTTACTGGTCTTATCCGTACTCGAAAGGTCGAATGGGCAAGCCGTCAGGCCCTTACGCTGGCCCGACTTTATGCACTCACCGGAGATATCGCCTGCGCCGAACGCGTTGTGTGGATCCACGACCGCTTTGCCCGGGTGTTCCCCAATTATCTCTACCATTCTTACGATGGCAGTATTGCAGACTGGCCGCCCGCAGAAGTTGCCGCCAATATGGGGAAAAATGAAAATTTGGGCGGGCTTCGGGGTGGGCGATTCCCGAAGGGGGTAATCCGCCACGCGTACGGGTTGAACGAGTACGAGGACTATTCCACACTGTTCAACGGCTTCTGGGGCGCGGGGCGGTTGAGTACCCACGGCAAGGGGAGCGGTGCCGGGATGCTGCTCGATATGACAGTTGCGTACGATCTGGTCCGCGAAGCGCGTTTTGCCGATGAGCGCGATCTTCTCGATGAGGAGACCCGGAACCGCATTGTCCGGGATCTGCTTGTGGCCGGGTGTGTTGATGCGGAACAGCTCGATACGCTTTCCAATCTGGGTGTGGTCACTTTTTCCTTATCTGCTGCTGTCGGGCTTTTACTCGATCAGCCGGACAGAGTACGCCGGGCTGTCGATGGGTGGAACCGGATCATTGAGCAGCGCTACCATTTCGATGGTTTCTATACCGAAACACCTTCTTATGCCATCACCAATTTCGGGACTATGCGCGAACTGCCCGACCTCCTGATGGGATATAGCGATCCGGAAGGTAACGAAGAAGGCGCGGGGGGAAAAACACTGAACCCGTTTGCCACCGGCCGGTTTCGACTGGCTCTCGAATCCATGCTGCGGATGCTTGCTCCCGGTAACCGGTTACCCGTGATCGGAGATACTCACTTCGACAGCGGCATAAGCCCGATCTTCGCCGAAGTCATGGCCGCCCGACTGGGCGGGCGGTATGCCGGGCTTCTCGAAACGGTTCAGGACGCCGGGCTGGCGGAGAAGGGTAGCGAATATGCCCTCTGGTACCGGCCGTTCGATCTTATCGCCCGGGGTGCGACAGAATTGCCGCTGCGCACAGAGTGGTTTCCGGGGTGGCATGTAGGGGTCATGCGCGGTGGATCAAAGACAAATGATACGGCACTCTATTTTAACGGCAATGAAAACCGGTGGACCGCGCATACCACCCATCGCCATCGCGATTGTTTGAGCATTAGCTTCTATGCCTTCGGCGAGGAACTGGTCTCAGACCGGGGCTATTTCTCCGGCAGTTCCCAGTTGACACCGGACGGACGCTCTGGACAGCGCTGGACCAGCAGTACGCACGCCCACAACCTGGTTGTGGTTGACGAGGACGAACAGGCTTCCCAGGAATGCGGCTCCACCCTGGAACTTATCGGTTTTGCGCCGGGTATCGAGATCCTGCAGGCCTCTGGGATCAATGTTTATCCCCAGTGTAGTCAGTACCGCCGGACCTGCGCCCTTGTTCAGGCACCGGGTGGTACCCATTATGTCGTCGATTTTTTTCGGGTATCGGGTGGCAGTACCCATCAGTACAGCTTCCATTGCAACGGATCATTGATCGATGCGAGTCCCAATCGGCCCACATCGCAGCCTGTAGAACTCTCAGAAGCCTGGAGCGACTGGCTTGAAAAACCACGCGTTATCACCCCGGATGCCCCCAATATCTTTACCTGGAGGTTCGGAGATGTGCGCCTCGACACGCGCCTCCTCAACACCAGCGATACGCTCGACCGAGTGATCATTGCTGATGCTCCGGCATGGCGTCACGCCAACCTCGCGGAGTTTGAGAAGCCGCCGATCCAGCAGATCCTGGCCGAGCACCGAGCGGAGTATCCCAAAGGCGAACTGGTTACCCAATATGCCACCGTCCTGGTACCTTACCAAACAGCGGATTCTCCCGTCCTGGACGCGCGATTGCTCGCCAACGATCCGGATTCGGGAGTGCTTGCCATTGAAGTGCGATTCGAAGACCGGACGGACTATATTGTCTCTACAGGCGACCAGCAGGAGCGGCAGTTCGGGCACGCTACTGTCGCTGGCGAGTTCGCATTTGCCTCGGTTGACACAGGTGGCCGTGCAGTCCAGACCTATCTGCTCAAAGGCACTCGCCTGATGTGCGGGGAGTTGCACATGAACTTTCCCGAACCCGAGATCCGCCTGGAGGTCGCGTCCGTAGCTGACAGGACTTTTCACCTCGCAGAACCCCCTTCCACGGGCGTCTCTGCCGGTTCGACGATGCTGGCGGGAGAAATGCCGCAGACGGGATACAGGATCGAGTCGGTTGGATCCGATTCGATCACAGTATGCGAATATCCCGCGATCGATTGTAAGCAGGCCGCCGTGCTCAATGCACGCTGGCTGTGTGCCGATTCGTAGTCTGGTGAGAGACCAATCCGTTCTTCAAGGATCTGCGGTGATAAATCGCTATTAAAAAAATTAAGGAGGATCGATGTCGCGGAAAGGCTATCGAGTGGACTGCCACACACATCTCTGGCGCTATCCGGGTGAGTTGAGCGACGAATTGGCGCGCGAGACTTTTATTATGCGCAATCAGGAAGTGGATCTGGATATTACACCCGAAATGCACACGGCAGCCGTGGCGGAGGTGGACTGCGCTATCGTGTTCGGGCTGCGGGCACCGCTGACCGGCTTTTTGACTGTCAACGATACGGTTGCAGATTACGTGCATACCCATCCGGAGAAGCTAATCGGTTTCGCTTCGATCTGTCCGACGGAGGACAACGCTCTTGAGGAGGTGGAGCGCGCGGTCAAAGAACTGGGGTTGCGGGGCTTGAAGATGAGCCCAATCTACGGTGGGTGGGACCCACTGGATGCGGGTGCGCTGGCCATTTTTGCCAGAGCGGAGGAGTACGGGCTGCCCATCATGTTCCACCAGGGAGCGACTTTCCCACGCAGGGCACCGCTGAAGTATGCGAATCCCGTTCTGCTGGAAGAGATCGCGCTCCGGTTTCCGGATCTGAAGATGGTGATCGCCCATCTGGGGCATCCCTGGGAGGCGGAGACTATTGTCCTGATTCGGAAGCAGCCAAATGTATTTTCGGATATTTCGGGTCTGTTCTACCGGCCCTGGCAGTTTTACAACTCGCTAAGGCTGGCGGTTGAGTACGGGGTTGTGGATAAACTGCTCTTTGGAACAGATTATCCTGTGGCTACTTTTGAGGAAACAGTGGAAGGACTGCACCAGGTGGTTCGGCTTTCCAGGGAGATGCGGCTGCCTCCGCTGCCGGAAGACCTGCCTGACCAAATTCTGTACCGCGATACTCTGGGGCTGCTGGGGCTGTCTGATACTGCGACCTGATTGAAGACCGAGACTCCTCACACAGGATATTGAAAGGAGATACTGATGGGAAAGCTGGCATTGATGGGTGGTCCGAAGGCGGTAACGCTCGACAGAAGGAGGTTCGCGGTTCCCCATGTGAGCGAGAAGGCGATTGCGGTGGTGGTGGAACTGATGCGCAAGGGCGAGACCTCCGTTTCACCATTGGTCGCCGAGTTCGAGCGCGAATTCGCCGAATACATCGGCTGTGAATACGGGCTGGCGCTTACCAGCGGTACGGCGGCGCTTCACACGGCCCTGTTCGCGGCGGGAGTGGGTCCTGGCGATGAGGTTATTGTTCCCTCCTATACATTTCCTACTACAGCGACGACGGTGCCGACTCTGGGGGGAATCACTGTCTTCGCCGATATAGATCGCGATACGATGAATCTGGATCCTGCCGACATCGAGCGGAAGATTACGGGACGGACCCGTGCGATCGTGGTCTGCCACGTCTGGGGCAATCCTGCGGACATGGAGCCGATTCTGGAACTGGCACGTCCGCGGGGGATCGCCGTGATCGAGGACTGTTCGCACGCCCACGGGGCCATGTGGCAGGGGAAGAAGGTCGGTTCGGTAGGCGATGTCGGCTGCTTCAGTTGCCAGGGTTCCAAGCTAATTGCGGCGGGGGAGGGCGGTGTGCTCACGACCAATGACCGCGACCTGTACGAGCGCGCCATCCTGCTGGGCCGCCCGGAAAAGCGCGCTGAAATCCGCGAGGAGTCATGGACGAAGCGTTTCGCCTTCACCGGAGTGGGCTTCAAGTACCGGCCCCACCCGCTGGGCATCGCAATCGCCCGCGAGCAACTTCACCACCTGGATGAGATGAATGAAATCCGCGACCACAACGGTGCGACCCTGGACGCCGGGCTGGCCGATGTGGCAGATGTGGTGCCCCAGAGGGTGCTTCCGGGCTGCCGGCGTGTGTACCCCTACCACTACATGAGGTATGATCCGGACAAGCTTGGAGGTGTTTCGACCGAGACCTTCCTGCGGGCACTCGCGGCGGAGGGTGTGGGCACCGGCCAAATCCGGTACGGACATTTGCACGGGAACGCGCTTTTCACGGAGGGATTTCCCTACGGTACGGAGCGTACGGCATCGAGCGTGCTGGGGCAGGAGACGCCGGAGTTTGCAAACGGCCCGCTTCCGGTGACAGAACATCTCAGGGAGTATTCCTTCCGCGCGGCTCCCCGGCTCGAAACGGAGTGTCGGGAACTGATCAACCAGTATCTGGATGCCTACCACAAGGTGGCTTCGGCCGCTGATGAACTCCTGGCTTACGAGAGGGAGTACGACGGCAAGGCTCCCTGATGAATCCGTGAACACTGTTAATGGCAGAATATCCGCAATCCGATTCAGGAGAGTTCTATGTCCAATATCCAGACCCGCGTCCAGCAGATGGGGGACGCCGCTTTGAAACTGATCGATAGCCACCAGCACGTTTTTTGGCACGGGCGCGATGACGCCGGGCTGATCGCCGATATGGACCAGTACCATATCGAGAAGGCCTGGGTGTTGACTTCGGAGCGGCCGGCTTCTATCACGAAGAACCTGGCGCCGTATGACCCCCGCTGGAAAGGTAGTGATGACAACGCACCCACGCTGCCGCTGGACGGCGTGATCGAGGCCTGCCGTCGGTATCCGAAACGATTGATTCCGGGGTACTGCCCCAATCCACTGGATCCGAGGGCGATTCAGAAGCTATCGGGCGCGATCGACATCTTCGGGATTCGGGTTCTGGGCGAGTGGAAGTTCCAGACATTATTCGATGACCCTCGCTGTATTGAGATGTTTCGGTTCGCAGGCAGCAAGGGCCTTCCCGTGGTACTCCACCTCGACATCCCGTACGTTCCGCCCAAAGGTGGAACGTACGATCCAAATTGGATAGGTGGGACGATCCACAACCTCGAGCGGGCACTGGTCGCCTGTCCAGATACGATATTCATCGGGCATGCACCGGGATTCTGGCGGGAGTTGAGAGGCGATGCCGACGAATATCCCCAGGTGAGCCACCGCGACCCGCTGGTGCGCGGTGGCAGACTGCCGGATATGTTTGACCAGTATGCGAATCTGCGTGCCGACCTTTCGGCCGGTAGTGGAATCAGAGCGCTCACGGCCGATCCGGAATTCTCTCGAGAGATGCTGATTGCGTACGCCGACCGGTTCCTATTTGGTCGGGACTACTATGGCGGCGAACTCCTCGCGTTTCTGGGCGGCCTGGATCTTCCTGAGGATGTGTGGCGGAAGATCGGGCGAGAGAATGCGGAGGGACTTGTTCCTGTTTAGCCCGATTTCATCCCGCGCGACCATCTTTGTATCAGGCAAAGTTTTCAGGATAAAGCAGCGATGGCCATTCAGCTACGAGAGGACTGCCAAGAGAGAACCAGATCCATGACGCGCTCCGTGCTTCTCGGCCTCGGCCTGGTCGTCGGGATTGATGTGCTGGCTATCTATGTGAAATACCTGCTTCCCCGAGGCCCGATGATGGCCTACAGCCATGTGCCTATGGTCGTGCTAATCGGCTTTGTCCTGATGCTCCTGGCCGGAGCAGTTGTTGCGCGTGGAACGAGGCGGGCACTGTCGCCCTCGGAATGGCATACCATTCTGGCGATGGGAATGGTCGGGGCAGCGGTCCTGTTCTACGGGTATTCCGGCTACCTTATTTCCTACATGGGCGCGCCGCACTACTTCGCCACGGGTGAAAACGAATGGGCCAATTATCTGCACCCCTATATTGCAGAGTGGCTGTTTCCCGAAAACGAAGAGAAAGCGGTGACCTGGTTCTGGGAGGGACTACCCAGGGGCGCGCAATTGCCGTGGGGGAAGTGGATCTTACCCCTGTTCTGGTGGGGCGGGTTGACCGTTGCCGCTTTTGTCCTCTATGCCTGCGTCACCACCATCTTCCGCAAACAGTGGATACACTATGAAAAAGTGGCCTTTCCGGCTATGGCTCCGCTGGTCGAAATGGCCTCCAATCCGGGAGATGGAAAGGGATTTCTCCCGGCGTTCACGCGGAATGCGCTCTTCTGGCTCGGCTTCTGGCTCGTCTTCGGGATGATCGCCTGGAACTGTGTCAACTACTTCATCCCCACCTTTCCCCAATTCCCCATCTACGCGCAAGGCAGTGCGGCACACCAGGGAGGGCGATGGATCTGGATCGATCGAAATTTTCCGCCTATCTACGGCATCCTCGATATTTTTACTATCTGCTTTTCCTATTTCGCAACTGTGGAAGTTCTGTTCAGCATCTGGTTTTTCGATCTGCTCTTTATCCTCGAAGGGGGCCTGCTCAACCGGATCGGATTTGTGGCTACTTCGCCCTATTACTACTCGGGGGTCTGCTTCTGGCAGACGAAGGGAGCCTTCTTCTTTCTGGTGCTTTCTACCATCTGGGCGGCGCGTTCGCAGATCCGGGATGTGTTTTGGAAGGCACTTGACTCCCAGGCCCCGGTTGACGATAGGGACGAACCGCTCTCCTACCGCACGGCTGTTGCAGGGTTGGCTATCAGCCTGATCTACATCTGGGTCTGGTTGATCCGGATCGGATTCGATCCTTTTCAGGCGGTACTTCTGATCTTCGGGGCGATCTTCACCTATTTGGGATTGGCGAGAATCCTGTCCGATACAGGGTTGCCTTATGTCAACGCTCCCGTTTGGGGAGGATGGGACCTGGTAAGCCCCTTTCTGGATGGAGAATCCATCCACGCGAGCACCCGGGTAGCTGCACGGACCTCGGGCGTCCTGTTATCCAATTTCAAGGGATCCTTTTTACCCGCTCTCAGCCAGGCCGGACGGGTGGCTGAGGGCGTGCAGGTGGAAAGCCGGCGACAGCTCACAGGCGCGGTTTTTCTGGCTTTTGTGACGAGTGTGGTCACATGCGTGGTGGTGACACTTTATCTGGGTTATCGACACGGAGCACTGAACTTTACAGGTTGGGTGGCGATCGGATCCGGCAATGCGCACTACGATCGCACCGCGAAATCCGTCAGATCCTTTCTGATGCAGGATACCGATGCACCGATCTTCATAGAACATCCTGACCAGTTCGCCTTTTTTGTGCTCGGTGCGCTGGCTACCGCGGCGCTCTTTCTGCTCAGGCGTCGGTTCCCGTGGTGGCCGCTTCATCCGGCGGGCCTCGCCATTTCAGGCTCCTTTCTGGCTCGACGGACGAGTTTGACGGTTCTTGTAGCCTGGCTGATCAGGTGGATTACCGTAAAGGTAGGGGGAGCATCCTCGTATCAGAAATCCCGACCCCTATTTCTGGGCCTGCTCGTCGGCTATGTCATGGGTGTCGTGTTATCGCTCTTCATTGACCTGATCTGGTTTCCCGAGCAGGGCCACATGGTCCACCGACTTTAGGTCTCGCGTTTTTCACCGTGAGTATCAGATTTGAATTTATCGCATATAGCCTAATCCCGCGTCCTCCGTATAGACATGGTTTCCCCTTCTTTTATCACCAGTATTTTGTTGGAAGATGTCTCTTCAATTCGATCTACTCTTCCCGATGGCCATCGGACCTCTACAAGGTCTATACGTTCCCGCTTTCCCAATCCAAAGTGCAACCGCAGGTCGTTAGCCGACTGGTAGCTGGCCGCGCTGTGTACCTCTTTTACCTGCCGCAGGTCGCCAGATATCACGGTTACCCGCGTCCCGATTCCGTCCCGATTGGAAAGTTTAGAGTCCCTCTTTATCTCCCGGCTGACGGGCGTGAAACCCAGAGCGCTTTCTCCTCCAACCAGCCTCACCATCAGCCAGTTGTTCCGGTTGCCTCCTTCATTCCGCAGCAGATCTGGCCGATCGGCGACATTGACGACCAGCAGATCGACATCTCCGTCGTTGTCGATATCCCCCGCAGCCGTTCCCCGGCTCGATTTGAGAATGCTCAAACCAGGGCCGAGGCGTATCGAAGCATCCACGAATTGTCCGTTACCCGTATTCTCGAAGAGCTTATTGCGCTGTTTATAGGGAGACACGTCCGAGATAAGCTCGATGTTGTCCAGGACATGCCCGTTCGCGGCAAAGGCATCGGCATCTCCATCGTTGTCCGCGTCTAAGAAGACCAGTCCGAATGTCAGATCATTCAGTGTTGAGGCTAGGCCTGCTGTCTTCGTCGCATCCGTAAATGTTTCATCTCCGTTGTTCAGGTAGAGGGTATTCGTCTCCGTTGATAGATGCCCGATCAGGATATCCGAATAGCCGTTTCCATCTACGTCTGCAATGTCCACCCCCATTCCCGCTTCGGCGTGGCCCATCTCGTTGAATGACACGCCGGACAGCAGGGCGATTTCCTCAAATGTTCCGTCGCCCAGATTGGCAAAGAGGTAGTTCTCCATCGAATCGTTGGCCACATATATGTCCAGGTCCCCGTCGTTGTCGTAGTCGGTGCCCACCACTCCCAGCCCTCTCGCTCCCGGTCGGTAGATGCCGGACTCGCGAGTTACATCTGTAAAGGTTCCATCTCCTTCGTTTCGGTAGAGCACGTCTGGAACTCCCGGGTAGATATCCGGGTGGCAATAGCCCAGCGTGGCTGTCCCGGGTATTCTGCAGTCCCTATCGCTTTTTAGAGTACAATCGATGTAGTTGACCAGATAGAGGTCCAGGTCTCCGTCCCGGTCATAGTCGAGGAACATCGCGGTACTACCCCAGCGTGCATCTCCCACTCCGGCCCGGGTGGTCACATCCGCAAAGGTTCCGTTTCCTTCATTGCGGTAAAGCACATTGGGGCCGAAGTTGGTCACGTAAAGATCCAGATCTCCGTCGTTATTGTAATCTCCCACCGCACATCCCAGACCGTAGCCCGGATCGCCCGTTGCTGACACTGCCGTCACATCCGTAAACCGCCACTCTCCATCGTTCCTGTAAAGGCGGTTGGTCGGTATCACAGTCGTTTGATAGCCCGGCAGCGGTGCGCCATTGATCAGGTAGATGTCCAGATCTCCGTCGCCGTCGTAATCGAATAGCCCACAGCCAGGACCCATTGTCTCTACTTCGTACTTCCTGCCACTGGCTCCGTTGACGTGGATGAAGTCAATGCCCGCCTGGATAGATACCTCCACAAATTGCACCTCCTGGCACCAAACATCGAATACCCAGAAGAATAGAACGATTCCAGTACAGAGTTTCATCCATACTCCTTGCGCTAACAAGTGGCGCGGTTGGCAAGTATCGCTATTTCAACATGACCTGGAGATCGTTCTCATACGCAGAATCTATTTGAACCAGACGCTCTTAAAGTCCGAGCGAATAATGCAAAATCTTAACTACAAATAATTATTGCAAATCAGACGGTTCATTATCGGCATTATTAATTTCTTTTATCCCGGAAGCGCTGAGAAACTTTTCTGCCGGCGGTCCAAAATGATCTTCTCTTGATTTTATGTGTCATGTTTGCGAATTTATGGATAGGAAATCCCTTTGTCAATCCCTGTTTCCATTTCGCCCAGGCGCCTCGGGTTAGAGGGATTGAACGATTGTTGACTTATTCTTTCGAACCGCGGTCACTTTTCACCTGAAGAAACATGGAGGTGTATTATGATGCTCAGAGAGATAACAAATCCCGCTCCGGCATTGACGGACGATACATTTGAGGCGTTGTTCGAAGCCTGCTGTCCCCAAAAGGAACAGTGGACAGATATCCCCTGGATCGGGGAACTCTGGGAGGGACGGCAGAAGGCGGCGCGCGAGGAGAAGCCATTGTTCATCTGGGCGATGAACGGCCATCCCCTGGGTTGTACGTGAAATAATGGGGTTACGGGCCGTGCGCTCGTATTTTCAGATCTGCGCGTGATTGAGTTTGTGAATGAACGGTTTATCCCGGTGGCTGTGAACAATTCCCGGTTGCAGCGACAAGCCGATGATGAGGGCCGATTTTTGCGCCTGATCTCCTGGCAGGGTCGGTACGGGTATTCTTTTGAGGAAGCTCAAGCCCAGTTGGAGGATATCGATCACGGGTTGAATCATCAGGGTTTATATGTAACGACGACAGAGGGAGAGGTGTTGGGCAGCCGCAACAGGCTGTTTCCGGGAGGCAAGGCCTCGGTCCATGGTGTGGGTAGCGATCCAGACCGGTTTTTGTGGATGTTGAGACGGGCGCTGGTGAACTGGGAGAACCGCAAGACCCAGCGCGAGGCATTGGAAATCGAAGATCTGGCGTATCGGGATTCCAGATTTAGCTGGGCGGCTTATCCGGAAGACGGATTGGTTTTGCACCTGGGTGTTCGGGATCTGCCCCGACAGATGGATACACGGCCTTCGGGAATGAAGCGAGAGGCGCACAATCAGGATTACGTCTGGTTCAGGCGGGAAGAGGTGCTGTCTATGGTTCCGCCGGATGCGGCTGTGGGCGATGTCATTCCCTTGCCCGAGGGGTTGGTCAGGCGGCTCGTGCGTTATCATCTGGCGGATTTTGTTCGAGGGGAAACGTCTTCGTGGTCGTCCGAGTCGATTCGAGATGCGGCTATGACGTTGACAGTGACTGAGGATACGCCAGAATGGGTGGATTTAAGACTTTCCGGATCCGCACAGTTGTTTTCGGAGGGGAGTTGGTACGAGGGTGCGTGCCGGGAACGGGGACTGGATGAATCGCTGCTGGGATATTTGCGTTTCGCTCGGTCTGAGGAACGGTTCGTGCGATTCGATGTGGTGGCGGTGGGATCGCGGTGGGGCGGTACGGACTACAACGTACGGCAAGACGATTTGGAGCCTGCGCCGATCGGGATTGCGATGACGATTGCCGGGCAGGAGGCGAGGGATCGCACAGCGCCGCATGCGTGCCAGAGTCGAGGTGGTCTGGAACGGTATTTTAATGCGTGATTTGATAGCCGGGATGTGTTTTGTCGCTTTTAGGAGGGACGATGATACGGTGCGAACGCAGAGCAGAACTCGAGATCGAAACACCGCACCTTTGCGCGACGGTGCGGACAGAGGGGTACGTGAGCGGGATCAAAAGCAGATCGTTTGTAGATAAACGGACGGGCGCGACCGATCTGGGTTCGGGCTTGCACATTATGGACTTTCTGCTCGTGCCGGGGTGGGGAGATGCAGAACAAAGTCGGATCTACGACGGGAATCTGCCCAAGCGCATAGTGGAAGGTCCCCAGATCTGTACGCGGGCACGGCGGTTGGACTATGAGGTTATCCGGGGCGAAGCGTTTCTGGCTGTGCGGCAGTGGTTTACGTTCACGAGCGTGGTTGAAGGTTTCCAGGCCGGGTCGCGGTGGGAGCAGACGTTGCTATTTCTGCCAGATACGCGGTACGTGCTTTCGTGCGAACGGATCACCTGCGTCAATAGTGCGGACTGTCTGTTCTACCGGATCGACATGCCCGGCCACTTGCACCACAAGGGTGGAGACACTTTTACGCGGATTTATCTGAGCTACCATGGTTATATCGAGCCTTCAGAATTCCTGACGGATTTCCCCCCGGATGATGGGTTCCTCTATCAGCGCAAAGAGGACGATATTCCCGATCGGATCATCCGGGCATACGAACAACGGAAAGAGGGCGGCACGGCCGTGTGGCTGGCGGGGATGACGCTGGACCCATCGGCGGTGTACGAGGCGTGGTGCCACCAGCGGGGTTACGTCTGCTTTATCCAGGAACTGCACGGTCGAAAGGTGACGGCAGGGGACGCGATCGGGGCCGCCTATGTGGTGGGGTATTTCGATTCGGTGGATGAGATGAATGCGGTCTATGACCAGTATCGAGGGGTGCGCTCCATTGCGGTAGATGAGAATGGATACACCCTGCTGAATGAGGTAGAGAAAGCCGATTGACATCATAGAGATCATCACCAATAAAACATTGGGGCGAAAGTATTATGCGAAAAATAGCGATATGCTTGATGAAATCCACTTTTGTGATAGCAATAGTGGGATTGCATTTTGATGCTGCTTCAGAAACGCAACTTCCTCCAGCGAGCATATTTGATATGGCCGAGATGCTGGATGTTTCTACGCTGGATCTCAAAGTGATTTCCGATAAGGTTATTGTGATAGAGGGCCGGTTGGGGAAAATAGTGCGTGAAGTTACATTTGAATTTTTTTCGCATACGTGGCAGGGAGAGGCATTGCGCCACAAAGCGACTGTTTATGTCCCAGCGGAAGGCATTGTGCCTGAAAAGAAGGGGATGGCTGTTGTCAATCAGAGCGCAAGCTCGAATCCAGAACCTGATTTTGAGACAAAGCTGGAATATGGAGCACACACAGCACTTGATTTGGGTATTGTGTCTCTTCTGCTTGAGTTCAGTATTCAACATTCTGGAATACAGGGTCCGGGGTCGTTGCGCCGTTATACAACGGCTAAATTTTTTGAGACGGGCGATCCAAACTGGATTCACTGGGTGGCTCTGGCAAAAGCCTATATGCGGGGGATGACTGCCGTAAATGAAATAGACGGTATCGAAGCCAATCGATTTGTAATTGGGGGAAGCTCCAAGCGGGCGCAAGCTGCATGGATTGTTGCTGCGACCGACAAACGCGTTGTGGGACTTGTTTCTATTGCGCGGCCTGGAAATTTTACACATATCGTGCAGAATCATGTGCGTGGGCAACTTGAAACGCCCCCAAACTTACCCATTCCCGGTGGAAGAGGAGAACAACGGGAGCGCATGGCTTATGTCGAAGATTTGTACACGAAGCGTGGTTATGAGTATATGGCCTATATCGATCCGTATTACTTTATGTCACGAGTCAGTGTTCCTGTTATGTGTATGGTGGGCACGAATGACAATTTGTTTAACAATTTCGATGACCATGGGTTTTATCCTTTTTATCAGGGAGACAAAAGATTTGTTTATGTGTCAAACTATCCGCATGGAATGGCAAGCCAGAAGCATGTCCAGTCCTATCGCGCCTGGTCTGCATATAGTCTTTGGGGGCGACCGGTTACAAATCTGACTGCTCTTGCAAATATAGAAAATGGCGGTTTACAGGTTAAGGCTATTGTGTATTCGGGATCTTCATCTCAAAGTTCCATACAAGGTGTGAACCTTTATTATTGTGTGCTCAAAGAGAGACGGTTCAAAGATGCGGCGGATAATTTTCAATCGGTCCCGATGCAGCGGGTAGGAGACACGGCACTGTGGCAAATGGTTTCCGCGCTGGATGTGCCTATAGGTGCTCAAATTTACTGGTATGTTGAGGCGAAAGATAGGGGTCAGGGGATGGATGGGTTTGCCTGTACGTTACTGAAACGGACTGTGGTTAAAGGACCCTGATTTAGAACAGGTATCGCTATTTCAACATAACCTGGGGATCGTTCTCATACGCGGAGTCTATTTGAACCAGACGTTCTAAAGTCAGAGCGAACAGAGCGAACAAAGACTTCAGTAATTCTGTCTTTTTGATAACGCCGCTGCATTCAAAATACAATTCATCAACGCCTTCGGGAAAATCAGCACCAAACCGTCCCTCATCGTCTTTGATCTTGAAATGGATTTGCGGCTGTTGTTCACATAGCTTTCGTATTCTTGCATCGGCGAGTAGCAATTTGATTTTCTCAGGATTATTGCCTTTGATTTCAAACTGCTCGTCAAAAGCTGGATCGCCTATTTCTATGTCTTTCAGGCCGAATAATTTGCCAATTGTACTGAAGAACCCCTCGCGAGAGATCTCAAAGTAGAGGCCATCTTTGTTGATAAATGGCGCGCGCATCCGAGTGTATGTCGTTGTCGTTGTTACTTGTCCAGCAAGGGCTGTAGTCGTATAAGTATCGAGCAGGATTTGCCACTCACCGTGTTTGTAAATGAGCACATCCTTTCCCCAAAAACCACCCTCAATAAACTCACCACCTATATCTGTAGCAATCTGCGTCCAGATTTCGTCCTTGGAAGGGCCGAAAGCAGATCTGAGAATACCCATCTTTTCCTCCATGTTTGTAACGCTTAATAATCCTCACAAATAGCCAATCGCTTCCGCGATCTACTTCAATTGTCCTTCTATCCAATCCATCCACTTCACAAGCCGTGAAAGGTATCTTGATACCCTCTCGTTTGAAGATGATGCCAGGTGGATATACAATTCCTGAGTCTCATTGAGAAAGTCAGCCCACTGTGGATATGACGCCTTTAGCACCGGTATTGTGTCAACGCCTTTAAGCGAACGAGAGCGTCCTTGTGCCATCAAGAGACAAGCCCCGCCTATCACGCCAAGCCGCGCCAACTTGCGGAGTCTTAGTCGTGTCTCATCGGGGAGAGAAAAGTCTGTTTTATTTTCCTTTTCTAATCCCGCTGCATATCGAGTAAGATCCAAAGCTGACTGATGAAAATATTCTCGCACCCATGATAGGGTGAGAATCGGCAATGCGAACTCTCCTGTAAGATCACGTCCCCAAACAAGCGTGGCATCATAATGTAAACGAAATCCAAATGCTTGATGCCGTGACTGCATGTCTTTGTCCGCCCCCGGTTGTCTGCCCTGCAAGACATCATCAATTGAACGTGGTAGGCGGAGTCCGGACACACCGGGAAACCCTTGCTCAAGTCTCTCCTGCGTTTCTCTGCACCATTGGTGGTCGGTTTTTCTCAACGGACCTCTAATGTAGGGATGCAAGTCAAGATCGGAAACGCCTTGAATGGCTTCATTTCTGTGAACACTACCCCATACATAGATTGAAATTAGTCTCTCGGCAAAGTGTGCATGGTACTCCAAAATATGGTGCTGAATAAGTTGCACGAAGTATTGATCGTCAAATAGATGTAAATTTTTGTATTTATCAGAGGTATTCAGTTTCATAAAGCGGCTACCTTTAGGCCAAATAGCAAATAGAACGAATAAAGTAAATTTAGATTACAAATATGTGTAAATCAAGTTTTCAGTCCAATCAGCATATTGGCATCATCTGGCGAAGTGATGAGGGAACGCCAGACCAGAGATATATGTCTAAACATTAGTTGCGATGTTGATATCAGATAGGAGGTTACCTCATGAGGATTGTCGGACTTGCGATTATTGCGTGCTTGTTGTGCGCTTTAAAAACGAATGCCTACAGTGCGGATTTGGATCCAGATACCTTATCCGTGGAGGCCGGCTACGGTCGGATCGTGCTTCCGGGTACACAGGTGCATCTCAACGCCACGCTTACCAATGGTCCGGGTGCCCGTGTTATGTGGCGGCAAGTGCGCGGGACAGCGGCGGCGATCAGTTCAACAAACACGCTCCAGACGACAGTTAGTGTTCCTGCCGATGTCAGCAGTGCGGAGACATTGCTGTTTGAAGTGCGTGCCGAGATGGAATCTGGACAACAAGCATCGGATATCGTTTGGGTCGAGGTGTACGTACCGCAACATAATCCCGCCGATCTGACGCTCGTGGCAGATTTTTCGCCGAAAGTTGGTTGGGAGTGCAACCAGGATCCAGTAGAGGTCCCAGAGGTTCAGACTCGCGTTCTGGAAAATACCATCGAATACACTACCAATGGTATTCCCGCCCATGCGACGGGGCAGTTTCCCAACCGGGGAAATCCGAACATGATTTGGCCGGTGACGCAAACCTGGCGCATTCCCCGCAATCCCGAAAAGACGGATACGCCTACCGAAATGGCTGTATTTGGCATCACGCTCGAGGGGATCAAACTCGAACGCGATACCGCGGAGAGTTATCGCAACCAACGGCAGTGGAATTACGAGGCACTGACCCCGGGTATAGCGCGTCGATTGAGGGGAATATACCATTACTATCTTACCGATGACTACCCGTACATGCCCCGCTGTGTATGGGGGACACCAGATCCTTCGTTCCGGCAACGCCGGGCTGGTGGCGGACCTCCCGGCGGCCGACGTTTTAGAAGGCCCCCACCGCGCCGTCGCTGAAACGATAGGGAATAGGAGACTACAGGAGGTGGCGAATGATGAGGCGACAATTGAGGATGTGCGGGTGGATTTTTGCGATGATGTACTCCATGATTGTGTTGTGTGCCAGTTATGCGGAAGGGCACATGCTCTACAGCGATGAAGATGATGTGACGGATTTCAACAGTGACGGAAAAACGGACTTCGTTGATTTTATCATGTTCGCGACTGCATTTGGTTCGCAACAGATACAATTCGATTTAAATCAGAATGGTTTGGTGGATTTTCCCGACTTTCTGGTGTTTATATCTGCATTTGGACAGCCTGGATCTGGATCCTCCGGTGGCACACAGGGCGATGCCCCTTTTAGCGCGCAAGCATTCCAGCATTTTGCAGATCGGCTAAACATCCGGTGGAATGATGATTTTTTGTATATCGAGTCCAACGCTTTTCCCTATCACCGCATGATGGTGGGGATTACAGCGTGGAATCAGCAGGTGCCTTTGCCGCAGCCTTATCAGGGCGATAATGCATGGCAGATTCCATTGAAACCCGCGGTTGCAGATGTGCCAGTTTATGCAAGCCAGACGCTGTTTCGAGGGGCTATTGGTCTGGCTATTAACGGTGTGCCCATTTTTAATCCCATCAAACAAAATGGCCGCACCGACACGTATTTGGCTGGGGAGTTGGATGAATTTGGGGGGCATGCTGGTCGTGCGGACGACTATCACTACCATATTGCGCCTTTGTTTCTTATAGAAAAAGTGGGCAATGCCGTACCCATTGCTTATGCCCTGGATGGCTACCCGATGTATGGACTCAATGAAGCCGATGGCACCCCAGCAACGAACCTGGACGACTTGAACGGTCATTTCGATGCAAATGGAAATTATCACTATCACAGCACGCTGGATTATCCCTATGTCAACGGAGGATTTAGAGGTGCTATTGAACTTGCCAGAGGAGAGGAAGTCGCCAACCAGCCCCGCACAAGGCCCGTTCGACCTTCTGGGACGGGGATGAGGGCAAATATCACAGGTTTTGTGAAGGGGGCAGATGACTGGTATCGGCTTACGTATGAGGCAAACAGTGGAACATACGCGATTGCCTATTTTCTTCGGCCAGATGGGGATTATGATTTTCAATTTATAGATGCCAGTGGCAATATCACGCAACAGACTTACCGCTCCAATGGGAGTGTTGTGGTGCAAGGTGATGAGGGAACGCCCGGCCAGGGCGGTGTGTCTAATGATTCAGGTGCCCCCGGTGTAACCGACTCGGTTGAATCCACTTCTGATTCTTTATTTGTTGCATCCGAGCTATTGGGACGACCAACCGATAGATCCGTAACTGTCAACGTGATTGCATCAGCAGATCTGGAAATTTATCTGGAATACGGAACGGAATCAGGTGTTTACACAAATCAAACATCTGTGGTGAAGGGTTCACGAGATACACCGATTGAAATCGCGGTGGATGGATTGCTTTCTAACACGCGGTATTATTATCAAACGCGATACAGGCGCGCAGGAGAAGCAGAGTTCAAGAAGCGAAGCGAATATACGTTTCACACACACCGTCCACCGGGTGCTACGTTCACCTTTTCAATTCAGGCTGACGCACATTTAGATGGTCGATCCAGCCTGGAACTCTATCATCGATCGCTGGAAAATGTCGCGGTATATCAGCCCGATTTTCTCATCGATCTCGGTGATACGTTTATGTGTAACAAACACTCAGAACCACTTACGGATACCGTAAGACCTGCATCCGATTATGCAACCGTTGAGCGTCGCTATTTGTATGAGCGCGGAAATTTCGGGAAGATTGCGCATTCTGTTCCGCTATTTCTCGTCAATGGCAACCACGAAGGCGAAGAGGGGTGGTCGTTGAATGGTACTTCGAACAATGTGGCTGTTTGGGCCACAATGGCGCGGAAAAAATATTATCCCAATCCCGTGCCAGGTGTGTTCTATTCCGGTGATTCCGATGAAGAGCAGTTTGTTGGCTTGAGAGAGAGTTATTATTCGTGGTCGTGGGGAGACGCACTATTTGTTGTGATTGACCCTTATTGGTACACGACGACAAAGCCCAAACGCGGTGGCGTATCGGATAACTGGCGCTGGACCCTTGGGGAGAAACAATATCAGTGGCTTCGGCAGGTGCTGGAGGCAAGTGATGCGACCTTTAAGTTTATATTTTCACATCACATGGTGGGGGGGATTCACACTGGTGAGGGACGCGGCGGTATTGAGATGGCCCCGTATTACGAATGGGGTGGTAAGAATAAAGATGGCAGTTGGGGGTTTGACACAAAACGCGCGGGATGGGACAAGCCTATTCATCAACTGATGGTGGAGAACAATGTGTCGGCCTTTTTTCACGGTCATGACCATGTGTTTGTGGCGCAGGAGTTAGATGGGGTAGTGTACCAGGTAGTGCCGCAACCCAGTAATACCAATTATCGGAATGGTGGTAAGATAGCTGTTGAAGGGGGGTATTTGAGTGGCACTGTCCTGGGAAATTCGGGACATCTACGTGTGACTGTTTCTTCTGATGATGTTGTGGTGGAATACATCAGAGCTTATCTGCCCAGGGATGAAGCTGCTGGACGGACAAATGGCGAAGTGAGCTATTCTTATCGGATAGACAAAAAATGACCAGATATACACATGAATCTTTTCTTGATCGGAGGGATTTTATTCACCTGGCCGGACTTGGCGCAATGGGTGCGCTTGTCCTGGGGCTGGATGTTCCAGTTGTCGCACAAAAACAACCCAATTTTATTTTTATGCTTTCTGACGATCAGGGTTGGGATGGCCTTTGGGTACAGATGGACGATGCGATTTCCGGATCAAAGAGCGACTTTTATCAGACGCCCAATCTCGAGAAACTCGCGCGTCAGGGCCTGCGCTTTTCAGCGGCTTATTCGCCTTCGCCCGTCTGTTCACCAACGCGATGCAGCCTGCAAACGGGCAAGAGTCCGGCTCAGAACCGTTGGACAAAGGCAGCCCCAATTAAGACCGCCGCAGATGGCTATAAACTCATCCCGCCGATGCATGGGAAAAATCTCTCCAATGGTGAGACGACAATTGCTAAAATGTTGAAACAGGCAGGTTATGCCACAGCACACTATGGCAAATGGCATCTCGGTGGCGGTGGTCCTGGAAATCACGGGTATGACGTACACGATGGAAATACGGGCAACAGGGACGCAGCTCCTTTTATCGATCCCAATCCGGTAGATATCTTCGGTATGTCCCGGCGTGCCAATGCGTTTATGGAGGAGAATACAGAAGCTGGCAAGCCGTTTTTTATTTAGCTGTCTTATTATGCCCTGCACTATCCTCAGAATGCACTGGCAAGTACGAGGCAGGCATACGAAAATCGACCGAAAGGGCGCGTCCACCGGGATGTCAATCGCGCGGCTATTACTGAAGATTTGGATACAGGTGTGGGTATGATCATGGATCAGATTGAGAAACTCGGCATAGGTGGTCACACGTATCTGGTTTACATGTCCGATAATGGTGCTGGCGGCAACCGGGGTGTATTGCGCGGGGGGAAGGGGTCTTTGTGGGAAGGTGGTATTCGTGTGCCGTTGATCATCCAAGGACCTGGTATAGAGCCAAATACATTATGTCACGAACGCGTGGTCGGCTTTGATCTGTTTCCCACGCTTTGCGAATTGGGAGGCGTGAGCCAGCCGTTGCCAGCAGGTATTGAGGGCGGTAGCATCACGTCGTTATTATTTGGTGGCAAGGGCGCGGTCGAGAGACCTTATGAAGAGCTTGTGTTCCATTTCCCACATTATCAAAGTGCAGATGGACCGCATTCGGCTATTGTGCAAGGCGATCACAAGTTGATCAAGTTTTACGAGACCGATGACGTGCGATTATACGATTTGGTCAATGATATCGGAGAACAAAATGACCTGTCCAAAGATATGGGGAAAAAAGCGATGCACCTGCGCGAACGCCTCGAACAGTATCTCGATTCAGTTGACGCTCAGATGCCGGTGCCCAATCCAAATTATGAATCTGGCAACTCTGATGGGACAGACAAATCAACCGATTTTAATGGCGATGGGCAAATTGATCTTGAAGATTTTCTCGAATTTGCCAGAGCTTATGGGTCGGAGGAAGCCCGGTTTGATCTGGACAATAGCGGGCGTGTGGATTTTGCCGATTTTTTGAAGTTTGTACAGGATTTCGGAAGTGCTGGGAATTAACAAATAAGCAGGTGTCTCATAGAGGAGACAGACATCATGTTCTTAAAATTATCGAAATCAAAATGGGTTTTGAGTGCGGTCATCGAATCTCATTTTGGACAATGAAGTGATTGTGCGATATACCGTAAAGTAGTGTTTAGCTATGGAGGAGTTAGTCCCATGAAGCGCAGAGAATTTCTCGGTGTAGTCGGTGCTGGTGTATGCGGGATGGCGGTTGCCAATGCGTTTGGTCAAGTTACGTCTAAGCGTCCCAATTTTGTATTTATTCAGGGTGAAGCGCAGAGTTGGACGAGCCTGTCTGTGCCGTTGGATGATCGGGCGCCCAATTCGGTGAGTGATTTTCTCTATACGCCCAATTTGGCGAAGTTGGCTGAAGATGGAATGCGGTTTTCGAATTTTTACGCGCCTTCGCCGCGATGCACACCGTCTCGGGTCTCGTATCTTACGGGAAAAAGCCCGGCGAAATTGCGCATGACGTTTGTGAATCAAATTGTTGGTAATACGAAACTGATTCCGCCAAGGCCCTTGTTGGAGATGCCGACCGAAGAGATTACTATTGCCGATTATTTGAAAAAGGTGGGTTATGTCTCGGCACATTTTGGCAAGTGGCATATGGGTAGAAAAGATCCGGGTTTCCACGGTTTTGATGAGAGTGATGGCCCAAATAATAATGGTGGACCTGAAAATGTTCGCGACCCCAATCCGAAGCAGGCGTATGCAATAGCTGAAAAAGGTATGGCGTTTATAGAGCGTCAGGTTAGAGCGGGAAATCCTTTCTATTTGCAGTTGGACCAATATTCGAGTCGCCGTGGAGAGCATGCCTTGCCGGAAACGCTGAAGGAGATACAACAGCGTGCTGGGGGAACAGATAATAGGCGTTTGGGAGAAATCGCAGCTTGCCTGGATATTGACAAGACTATTGGTATGGTTCTGGATAAAATTGAGGAACTGAATATTGCCGATAACACCTATGTATTTTACTCTGCTGATCACGGCACGCCGGGGCGAATGTCAAATGCGCCTCTGACGCTGGGAAAAGGTTCTGTGTGGGAGGGTGGTATTCGCGTTCCGCTATTGGTTCGAGGACCGGGGATCAAAGCTAATACGTTTGCTTATGCCCGGACAATGGGTATTGATTTATTGCCGACCATTGCAGAATTGTCTCAGGGCGATAGCTCGTTGCCCCAGGATGTTGAAGGCGGGAGCCTTGTACCTATTTTAAGGAATCGGGGTAAAGGTGAGGTGAAGCGGTCACGCGAGGAACTCGTTTTTCATTTTCCACATTACGATATGGATCCCGCAGGGCCTGCATCGGCAATCATGTTGGGCGATTACAAGCTGATCAAATTTTATGAGACCAATAAATTGCACCTGTTTGATCTGAGTAAGGATATGGGTGAGAAGAACGATCTGTCAGATCGCAAACCAGAGGTTGTTGCGAGATTACACGATCGACTCAATGCGTATTTAGAATCAGTTGATGCCCAAATTCCCCAGCCCAATCCAAATTACGATCCGAGTAGGCCGGTCGGTGGGCAAAGGCAAAGAAATAATCGGAGGGGAAGAATGCAGTAGTCTTTGTCCCTCTATCCAATCCATCCACTTCAGCCTAGCATCGGTATTGTGTCAACGCCTTTAAGCGAACGAAAGCGTCCTTGTGCCATTAAAAGACAAGCCTCGCCTAACACGCCAAGCCGCGCTAACTTGCGCGGCGTATTCTTTTTTTAAAACTGATTTTACGCAATCAAACACAGATAAACAGCGCGCAGACAAATGGGCAAGCAGTACATATTTTTCACATTACCGCCCATTTATCGCTCAAAATGTACACTTTCGCATCCAAGATTGTTCTGCGCCAAACAGCCGATCCTTAAATTCAAGTTGAAAAAAAGGGTGCAATACAGCATATTGAAGACACAATAAAGGTATTTGATGCTGTCCATACAATTTGTCACGCGATTCTGTGACATTGGCTTGAAATTTGCTTGAGTTCTGACTGTTGCGTGTGTTCCAAAAAGACACCGACTCTCAGACTTAGGGCATTTCTTATGGCAGACATTGATACCATCTCCAAATACCAGATTCAAAACTATCCCGACCATTTTGCACGCTTCACTCTCGGCCGAGATGATGTCGAAGTCATTGCAGTCATCGACATGAATTTGGATGCATGTTAGATTCAACGGCGTGATATGAAAAAAATATCAGCATCCATCCCAATTTACACCATCGGTTACGGTAGCCGCTCCATTGAGCAATTCATCGAAGTACTACAACAACATGAAATTGCCTACCTTATTGATGTGCGCTCAACTCCCTATTCTCGCTATAAACCCGAATTTTCCAAAGAGGCACTGGAGGTGAAGCTGCAACAGCACCAGATTCGGTATGTGTTTATGGGCGACACGTTGGGCGGGCACCCCGATGACGAAACTTGTTATGATGCGAAAGGGCAGGTAAACTACGAAAAGGTAATGGATACCGAAATCTACCAGAGGGGAATTGGATCTGTGACCCAAAATTTGAACCAGTTTGCAGGCTAATTTACGCTAAGGATCAGCCGTGATATTTCTCATAAGAATTGCCTGCACCACTTGTTGTGGCGTACGATAGCTCAAGGCAGAATGCCGTCGGCCTTGATTGTAATACGTCATTTGCTTCCCTGTCACATCCTGAAGTTCTGCCAAAGAGTCTGCTTGCATAATCAAACTGTTGTTTTCCGTCTTAAAACGTCCCCAAAAGGACTCAATCCACGGATTATCCTTTGCCCCGTTCATTGCAAAAGAAATCCCTGCACCTTCTTCAATCAACACACGATGTAACCAGTCGTATGAGGTATAAACCGAATCGCGGTCGTGATGGATGAGGATGTCTTTAAGTCTCCTGTCCAAACAGGCCAAGTTATTTTGTAACTGATCCAGACAGAACAGTGATAGGGCTCTGTTGCGATGTTCTGCCACCCCAAACCCTGCGATCCATCTGGTGTGGATGTCCAAAAAGGCCATTAACCACGCCTTTTTCTGACCTTGGCAATAGAGCAATTCTGTAAAGTCGGTGCAAAACACACGCAACGGATTAACAACACGTTTTTTGACTAAATTGGCGTCTTGTCCAACCTCTTGAATTAGCTTCAATACCGGATTCTTGCCACGCTTTGGCAGATGACGAGGCAAGTTTAGCTCATAGGTCGCCAAGATCTTACGCAACCGCTTATGATTGACCACCACCCCAGCGCGGTCTGCCAAGTCTTCCTTGATGCGACGATACCCATAATCGGGATGGTGCCTGATTGTAGTGACGATCTCGTCCTTTATCTGTGCATCTGCTTGTGAACAAGATGCCCGACCGCGACGATAGGCAAGCGTCCCTTTGGACAAGCCTAAGGCACGGCAGCACGTATTCAGACCATACCGGGCTTTATGCCTTTCGACCAGTTCGACTTTGTCAGACACGCTCAACGGTTGCCTAAAAAATTTTTGAGCAGCGCCAGTTCAACTTCTTTCTGGCCTAACAACCGCTCCAGCTCAGAAAGACGTGTCTCATACGTTTTGACTGTATCATTACCTGAGAAAATCTCGGCACCACTGTCGAGGAACTGACGTTTCCATTTTGACAAACTCACCGGATGCACATCGTAAGCACGAGCGATCTCTGCATCCCCTTTGTCCGAGGTCAATGCCTCTAACACGACCTGGAACTTGAGTTTAGCGGAATAGGACTTCTTGGATTTCTTCGGCATGGTATCTCCTCCTGTTGGGTGAGAAAATACCACGCTGATACCCAATGTCAATTAGCCTTTATACCGGTTCAACTATTGGGGCGCACCTCAATTGAACGTCTCCTAACGGCCTTTGCTCAACAACAATGTATTGCTCTTATGTGTAGCGAGGGAAAGCCGGAGCAATGCCATCGGAGTAAACTCATCGGAGCATCGCTCACGACACAGGACCTCCCCGTGATTCATATTGACGAAAACGATGAGCAGCAGCTACAGGATGACGTCATTGAGCGTCTGACAAAAGGACAAATGTTTCTGTTCGGCGAACATACATTCCACTCACGCAAGCGGCACCGTTAATTCGCGATGAAACCTAAAATTGTCACTATCGGCGTATATGGATTTGACGAAGACAGGTTCTTTGAGACTTTACTCAAGGTAAAGGTAGATACCTTCTGTGATATTCGCAAACGGCGAGGTGTACGTGGTTCTACTTACGCGTTCGCTAACAGCCTGCGTTTGCAAGCACGGCTTGCAGAACTTGGCATCCGCTACCTCTATCGCAAAGACCTCGCCCCCACGAAAGCGGTCCGCGATAGGCAAGCGGCAGTAGATAAAACAACGAAAATTGCCAAACGCAAACGCACAACATTGGAGGAGACGTTTATTACGGCGTACCGTACCGAATGTCTCGCATCATTTGATCCACACAGCCTACTGGATGACCTTGAAGAAGATGCACAGGTTATAGCTCTCTTTTGTGTTGAAAAATATCCTGAGGCCTGCCACCGCTCTTTGGTGGCTGATAAACTGGCAAAGGAACTGAAATTGGAAGTAGAGGATATTATGCCATGAAAGTCCTGATTGTCGCTAAAACTCGAATGGGTAGCGGTGCGTGTATCGGCGCGATTACAGAGGATGGCAAAAGCGTCCGGCTTATCCCGTTCAACGATGACCCGCACGACGGCGCAAATCGAGAATACGAGGTTGGAGATGTTTGGGAAATTTCCGCCGAACCTGTAACCGATTTGATTCCACCGCATATAGAAAACGTCGTGGTTTATGAGAAGCGTCGGCTTCGCACTGCAAATGACTCGATTAGATATATCAAAAAATTTATGCCCCCGAAAAACGGACATCCATGCGGGCTTTATGAAGGCTTGTTGCAATCCACAGAAAATGGTGCCCTCTATATTGCTAAGCAGAGCGGTGTTCCTCCCTATAGTACAACGTTTTGGCGACCGGATCAGCCGCTCATCCGTGATACGACAGGAAAACGCGTGAGGTATCGCTATCCTACCGAAAATGGTAGTTGTACGCTCACCTTCGTTGGTTTTCAAGAACCGCCTGAAGTAATTCCCGCAGGTACGCTCGTGCGTGTCTCTCTAGCACATTGGTGGCGACCGGAAGATATGCCGGATGCAGAGGAGAGGTGCTACGCACAACTTTCTGGTTGGTTCCTCAAAGAAGAACCTGAACGTTCCATTAAAGTAGAATCTCCTATACCTCAAACGCTGCATCAAACACCCATAGAGGTGCTCAAAGACGTTTTCGGGCATGAACAGTTTCGGCCTTTGCAGGAGACAATAATCAGCCACATTCTCAACCGGCACGATGCGTTGATTGTTCTGCCAACGGGGGGCGGAAAGTCGCTCTGCTACCAACTGCCAGCCCTTATCTTCAATGGCGTAACGGTTGTCGTATCGCCGCTGATTTCGCTTATGCAAGACCAGGTGATGCAGTTGCAACAGCGGGATGTTTGCGCCGCTTTTCTCAACAGTACCCTTAGCCAGCCAGAATATGTTGCCACAATGCAGCGTGTTAAAAGGGGGGGGATTAAGCTACTTTACGTTGCTCCTGAAACGCTCCTGCGACCGGAAATTCTGTTGATGCTCGATGAGTCACATGTGGCCTGTCTTGCAATTGATGAAGCACACTGTATTTCGCAGTGGGGCCACGATTTCCGTCCAGAGTATCGACGACTAATTTCCGTTCGTGAACGATTCGGAAACGCTGTCTGCGTCGCGCTGACAGCTACTGCCACTCCACGGGTTCAACAGGACATCAAACAATTGCTCAAAATTCAGGCGGAAAATGAATTCATTGCTAGTTTTGACCGGGAAAATCTCTTCATGGGAATTGAATTGAAAGAGGTGGTGCTACAGCAGACGCTTGCATTTCTCAATACCCATTGTGATGAATCCGGTATCATCTACTGCCAGACGAAGAAACAAGTTGAATCGCTGTTTCGTAATTTAGTGGAACGTGGGATCTCGGCACTTCCCTATCATGCAGACTTGGATAGCGAAACCCGCAAGCAGAATCAGGAAGCTTTCATCAACGGGGACACGCTGGTGATAGTCGCAACAATTGCTTTTGGAATGGGGATTGATAAAGAAGATGTACGTTTCATACTACATGTAGGATTGCCAAAGGAACCTGAATCTTACTATCAGGAGATTGGGCGTGCCGGACGGGATGGACATCGAGCGGATTGCCTTTTACTGTTCAATCACGGCGATGCAGACACCATCAAATATTTCATAGATCAAGGTGCGCCATCTGAGCGAGAGGGGGCGTTGAAACGATTACAGACGCTTGTTGAGTGGGCAACTTCTGCAGAGTGTCGCCGCAAAGGGTTATTGGCTTATTTTGGAGAGCACTACGAAGAGCAAAATTGTGGAATGTGTGATAACTGTCGCCAAGCGGAAATGGAGCGAGTTGACCTAACGGGTCCGGCTCGCAAATTCCTCTCCTCTGTTATCGAAACAAAGGAAATTTTCGGTGTAGAGCATATTATCAATGTATTACTCGGTTCAAAAGCAAAGAAGGTTGTTAAGAACCGACACCACCAGCTCTCCACCTATGGCACCGGCAGAGAATATGACAAAACACAATGGAAACATCTGGCACTACAATTCCTCCAACATGGACTTCTTAATCGAGATCTACAACACGGCAATCTCAAGCTGAGGCCTGATGGGCATGAGGTGGTCAGAGGCAAAATGCCGTTTTGGGGATTTCCAGTGGATTCGGCAGACCATATAACTGAAGAACCTGTTTATGATACGACATCTGAAGAATCCAACGAATATAGCCATGAACTTTTCGAGCAACTTCGCACTAAACGCAGAGAGTTATCGGAGGCTGAACACGTACCACCGTTCGTTGTTTTTCACGACAGGACGTTGCGAGAAATGGCTGCCCAATTACCACAATCGGTGGAAGTATTCGGGCAGGTTTCCGGTGTCGGTCCTGTGAAAGTTAAGAAATATGCCGATGTCTTTTTGCCTATCATTTGTGATTATTGCCAAAAACACGGGGTGATGGACGAAAATCGGTCCAAGGAAAAAAGAAAAAAAGGAAACCCGATATCTGACATTGAGCAGGTCTAAGTAGGAGAAATTAGATAAATCTGACATACGCCTTTTCCAAAGAGTCTCAGGATTTTGATTCTGAGATCAGTGAGTCCATCCATCACAGTGTATGTCTGTGTCGGTGTGTGTAAGATCACGCGATGAATGCCGTCTAAGACCTGAAATAGCCATCGCAATGTGGGTTGCGCCGTGGGGTTGCCGATTTGATCTGGCAACGTATCGTGATGTTGTGCTAAGGCGGCACGCATTCGGCGCTGGGCAATAGAATAGACCAACAGTGCCAGGGTCATCACCATGAGTAAGGCTTGGATACGAGATGGTTTTTTGAGAAAGAGCGATGAGACAAAAAAGAGCGGGTCTTTCAAAAAACGGAAGCCTGTTTCGACTGCCTTTTGTCCTTTATAGGCTTGGATGATGTCCTGATCACTCAGGTGCGCGTGCGGGATATTTGACCCGATAACAAAGGTGGCTTTGCGCTGTTTCACAGCTTGGATTTTTTCTTGATCAGGTAAAATATCTGCTGTGATTTGCCAGCGGATATCTTTGATGGGTGTTTTGGGTGTGGGACGCCCTTTTTTGGCATATCGGATATGGGGTTTTATATGCTCCTTTTCGATGCGATGATACTTCAACTTTTTGGCGATAGCAACGAGGGCCTTTTGTGCTTCTTGTTGGGCGTTAAATCGTTGTGCCTGTAGATGAAAGAGGGCTTTTTGCACCGTGTCCTGCTCACGCTTTTGCGCCTTATGTAGCGTTTTTTTTGCCCGTTGCTCTGCTTGCTTAGAATAGACAACCAGCCATCTTTGAGAGATCCCATAATGGGAGAGTTCTACGCGCTGATAAGCCAGTGAGGCATCTATAAAATCCCAAGCCTCAAAGTCCCAGGCCTGTTCAATGACATGCCCAACGACTTTGATCGTTTCGGGTAACCGCGTGATAAAGGACAAACGCGACAAGTTGGGCGCATTGTCTTTTGTGTAAAGCTTGGCGTCTGCCACAAGATAACGCGGCGCATCGGCACCTTGAAATTGCGCAATCAAATCTGCTGCACGCGCTTCAAAAATCTTGGTATCCGACGCATTGCCATCCCAGCTTTTACACACCAACGGGATGCCCCCATTCTGGCTGACAATGGTCTCCAGAACCACTTGCTTCAAGTCGGGACGATGATCTTTTGAATAGCCACGCACGATGCGGATGGCCGATTCATCGCTATCGGGCACATAGGCACCGGTCAGGGAGAAGGTGGTCGTATCGAGGCTGTGAAACCGAAGATCAACAGCTTCTTGCCTGCAAACATCCATACTGATTTCACTGAATAACACATCACACCCATAGCCAAAGACTTTATCCAGGCTACGGCCTAACTTGAAACGATTGAAGTGATCTGCCTCGACACCGGGGCGAAATAACACGGCTAAGGGCTTGTTCTGGAAAAATTGGGGGGTTAAGCTCATCGGACGGTCTGAAAATCTCAGGCCATTGAGAATCATGCCTGTGATCGCTTCACCTGTCGTGATCTCCTCTTTTTCATCCACCTCAATGCGCGAATCTATCAACTCAACCAGACCCAAATCTTTGATAACACCAGCAATAACACCAAGATGATCTAAACGCTCTACGACAACCTGTGGCATCTTTACCTCCTCTGTGGGGACGATCTACTCACAGAAGGGTAATTCTTTTTTTTCTTTTTTTCAACTGCTCAATGTCAGCGATATACCTGTCAGGTCCACATACAACAACAAAGCCAATGAAGTTATACGAAATACGCGACGAAATCGAAGCAACTCTTTTTATGTCAGAAGAAGAGACTTTCGATAGCTCAAGGTTTGAGGAACTCAACCTCCCATTTGATGAGAAAGTTGATAGCTGCGCTGCCGTGATGAAGAATCTCAAGGCACAAGCAACTGAACTCGATGCAAAGTGTGAAATTTTTCAGGAGGAAATTCGAGCACTTCGAAAGAAAAAACAAGCCATAGAGAATAATCGCAAAGGGATCGCTGAGTATGTCAAGAGCATGATGGAATCGCTCGGTCTAAAGAAAGCTGGGAACATATTGCACCGAGTAATGATCGCGCAATCGCCTCTCACTGTAGAAGTCAACATAGAGAAACTTGATCCAAAATGGATTAAGAAACGCGTATCCACATATCCCGACAAGCGGGGGATCATTGACCACATCAAGGAAACCGGCGAAATCCCCAACGGCGTCAAGCCTATTCAAAACACTCACATCCGGGTCAGTTAGAGCGAAATTTTTATGCCCAAAGGCATGGATACTTGGATTCTGGTTCACCCGCCAGAGCCTGATCCCGGAGTGCTTTGAATCTACGAATCGCTTCCTGCGGACCATGTATTGCCACCTGCCCGGACGGTTCTTTCTGCTTTTAGAAACTCCGCGCAGTGGATCCCGCCGCCCAGACCGTTGACAGATGTGATTTCGTGGCCCATTTCGATCAATCCGTTCACGATATCGTCGGGCAAGGCATGGGTTACACTTACCGGCTCGTGGGTTTGTACATGTATCCTCGGTCCATTGGCAGCCTCGAAGGATGTTGCGCCGTAATCGACGATTTTTTGAGCCGCACGAGCGTTCACAGAGATGATACGCCTGCCGCCTGGCATTCCGGTTGCTACATCCCGATCTGGAAGCTGAATGATGAGCGGAACTGTATTGTTCAGAGGTCGCTTGAGCGAAGCCACGGAATTTTTGCGACCGGGTCTGGGATCTAATCTGCACATTCCATGTCCCAGAATGATGCCTGTATCCGGCACAGTAACAAGAGAACCAAAAGCGCCGCCTTGAGAAATTGTTACGGACGCCACATTTCCTTCGGCATCTGCAGTAGAGACGTGGAGCGTACCATCATTTGAATCACCCATCGGCGGTGGCACAAGCTGGTCCACCGCACTGGGAAACTGGCGCAGTGTTTCCACTCGACCGGCTGCATAATCTTTGCTCAGCAGGCGCTCGACCGGTACATCCACATGGTTTGGATCCGCGAGATGAAGAAGGCGATCTCGCCAGACCAGCTTGAGAAGCTCGGCGAACAGGTGCCAGTACTCGACCGCGTCTTCCGGTAGGGGATCGAAGCATTCCCACATGTTGAGCAGTTGCAAGCTGGACAATCCGCCGTTGGGCAAAATCGCACCATGCACGGATGCCTCGCGGTAGGTCGTGGTATATGGTTCGGTCACTCCTGGTTTGAAGGCAGCCATATCTTCCATTGTCAAAATACCGCCAGTGGCCTGAACGTGATCCACTATTTTGTGGCCGATTTCCCCCGTATAGAAATCCCGCCATCCGGCTTCTGAAACTCTTGCAAGGGTTTTTTCCATATCGCGGCGGTGCCAGATGTCATCTGGTGTCGGGACACGTCCCTCGGGCATCAGGTGTTTTTCTGTTGCTTCAAATTTGCGGATTATGTCCTGGAGATTTTTGATCGCACCTGCAGTAGAACCAAAGGGAAAGCCATCCTCGAGTAGCTTCAGCGATGGTGCTACCACATCGGACCATTTGAGTTTTCCCCATTTTTCCCAAATGGTGCCCATGCCTGCCATCATACCCGGGGGACCAATGGCGAGAGATCCGTGGACGTTGGCATTGTCCTTTACGCTGCAATTGTATTCATTTTCATTGGTGCCTCCGCGGGTACGCCCTGGCAGGATGGTGTACATGTGTTCGTGAGCCGCTTTGGGCGAAATTGAGTTGGCGTCTATCGACCAGACTTTGCCTGTGGTGCCTTCCAGGATCACGGCACACAGTACATAACCACCCACACCCGTGGACTGTGGCTGTAACATGCAGCATGCCATACTGGTCGCCACTGCGGCATCAAAGGCGTTGCCACCCTGTTCGAGTATTCTCGCACCGACTCTTGCCGCCTCTGGAGGCCCGGCTGCAACTGCTCCTGTTGTGCTGGTGACTTCGTGTCCTTCCGTCATATTCAATTTCCCCTGTTTTATTTCACTGCGTACTGCATCAATTTTTCTTCGTCGATTTCAATGCCCAGTCCCGGGCGGTCGGGCAGTTCGAGATAACTGCCGTTTCGAGTGAGGGATTGCTTGAGAATCTGATCGCTTTTTAGCTGAAAGCTCTGGTCGAAGTGTTCCATGATGACAAAGTTGAGAATGCCTGCCGAGAGCTGAAGTTGCGCGGCGGTTGACAGGACATTGCCTGCGCCAACTGCAGGGGCGAGTGGGATGTCGAAGGTTTCGGCGAGGTGGGCGATGCGCTGGCTGCCCGTGATGCCTGTTCGGGCGAGGTCGGGCAAGAGAATGTCGGCGGCATGTGCTTCCAGAACAGCGCGGAATTGATAGGCGTTGTAGTATTCCTGGCCGATGCAGATGGGCAGTGTGAGGTCGCGCGGCACTTCGGCATGGCGGCGGAGGTCTTCGCTTGGCACGGGCGATTCGAGCCAGAAGACGTCAAATTTTTCGAGTTCTTTGCCGAGGGCAATTGCACCGGGTACGTCGTAATGCCAGGTGAGATCGACGAGGATGTCAACGTCAGGGCCAACGGCTTCGCGTGTGGCTTCAACGACGGCAACGGCATTTTTTAAGGGGCGTATTAGGTGATATTTGACCGCGTCGTAACCCATTTCAACGGCTTTGAGGGCTTGCTCAACACCGACTGCGGGCGTGGGACCCTGAATATTGTTGTAGATACGCACTTTGTCGCGGTAGGGGCCACCGAGGAGGACGTAGCAGGGTACGTCGAGGGCTTTGCCCGAAAGATCCCAGAGGGCGTTGTTGATGCCCGCAAGGGCGGCCGCGAGATAACCCGAGCGGTAACCTCGACCGCGCATGGTGCCATAGGTCATGTCGTAGAGCTTTTCGCGAGCGAGCGGATTTTCGCCGATGAGAATGGGGGCAAACAGGCGATCTACGACTGCTTTGGTGGCTTCCGGAACGAGCAGGGATTGGCCTTCGCCCCATCCGACAAGGCCATTGTCGGCGGTGATTTTGACAAAGAGCGCTTCGGCATAACGCGCAGCTGCCATGTCGTCGATGGGGGGCGTTGTGTCGTAGGAAAGCGATTTGCGAGGACGCACATAATCGGGAATGTCTTCAGCGATATTGGGACGAGGTAATTTGACAACATAAGCGTCGATTTGTTCTATTCGCATCTATGACTCCTGTTTTTTATCTGGTATTTTTCGCTTCTTGCAGATCTGTAGCGCAGGCATACATATCGCGACCGATAAGTGTATGGAGCATGTTGCTCAACAAGCGATCTGCTACTGGATCGATGCCCAGGTTTTCGACAATGCGATGGGTGCAAAGAACGTATTTGCCATTGCCGTGAGCGATTTGTGTGAGGTCAGCACCGTGAAAGGCTTCGGTGACGCCGATGTAGTTCTGTTTGTGTTTGAGGCCCGCATACCAGTCGTAGGTGATGTTGCCGCTGATCCAATCGGTTTTGGGTTCTACAATGGACCACTGGGAGGAGATGTTTTGATAGTCTTGTCCCATCAGGCAATTTGAGGGCAAGCCATCGTAAAAGGGGTGGGTTTTGACGACATGACTGCAAGGGGTCCATAACCCTTTGCCGGTGTAAAGAGATAGTGAGAATGGAAAGAGGATGTCTTTGTTGATGTAGCGAGACATACGGCTTTTTCCTGGCTCCATTTTGAGAAGGTGCATGGCTGGCAGGTTGAGGAAGAGTGCTGTGCCACCGTTTTCAACCCATGTGGCGAGATCGATGAAGCGGATATCGGGTTCGCCGTTCCAACCCTGGAGGTTGATGAGTACGAGCTGGTCTGTGGGGGAGTGAGTGGAGAAGTCGGTTGTGTTGGAAAGGTATCTGCCGAGTGCTCTGTTGAGGTCGATTGTCGCTATGGATATATCTGGAATGGCGGATTTGCTTTTGTCGAGGACATAGATGCTGGACTGGTTTTTGATGGATTTTGTGTCGTCAGATGTAAATGTAAATTCGATCTGACACGGACCTTCGACGCCACGGGTGTTGACTTCGTAAGTTGCCAGATCTGTGATGCCATGAGGTATTGTTATTTGTTCATTTATGTCGAGAAGATTTTGTCCGGCGTTTGTGGTGACGCGGAGGGAGAGTGTGCCCGATAGATCGTTTTTGTCATTGACGGTGGTCAGCAGAATTTGAACGGATTCGCCTGCATAGACATTTTGTGCGCTAGGGCGAATGGCGACATAACGGTCGGCGAACACTTCTTTAATGGCGTAATAGGGTTTTTTGGGATTGCGGAAGTTGTCGATTAAGCCAGCACCGAGGACCCAGTCACCATCGTTGAGCGCGTGGATGCCGATACCCGCGATGTCGGGATTGATGCGGCAGGCTTCGGTCATGAGTTTGTTGCCGATGGCGTGGATTTCCTGGCAGGCTTCTACAAAGGCGTGGAAGTTGGAGAAAATTTGATCTGTTCCTGTTTCGCGGAAGACAGAGAGATACGAATTGAGCAGGCGTGCATGCATGCGGTAATCCGGCGTGATTGGGTTGCCTTCTTTTTTGTACTGTTCAAAATTTGCTTCGAGGTCAGGGATACTGCCATATCCGAGTTCTGAGATATTGGTGAGCAAGTCGGGTTTGATTTTGCTATTGGTGAACTGGGCGAGTTCTAATCCCATTTCTTTGACTTGCGCCTCGGTTTTGCCCAGCGCGAGCAAATTGTCGTAACTGCGTTGGGCAAAGGGTGTGCCGGGATAGTTGTGTACATCGTTAATGACAATTGGCTCGTAAGATCCGGGAAGGTAAATGCTGCATCCATCGGCAAACCCGCCGGCTTCGTCGATGATCATGCGGGTGTGATCGCATTCACGCGCTTTTAAGGACACGCTGTGTTTGAGGCGTTTGAGGCCGTCGCGCATGATTTCGTTAAACATTTCCCAGATGACGATAGAGGGGTGGTTGCGATCGCGTTTGACCATTTCCGTGGCTTCATTTTCGATGCGTTGTCTGGTGTATGGGGTGATTTGAGGCCAGTTGTCCATGCATTCGACGGGGAGTGCGCCCACAAATAGGACACCCATTTCATCGGCCAGGTCATAGACGATTGGCGGTTGGGGCTTGCGCCACGGGCGGATCATGTTGATGTTGCCATCTTTGATGAGTTCAAATTCTTTTTTCAGAAGATTGAGGTCGCGTGGGTATGCGAGGGAATGTGGATAGAAGGCTTCGTTGAAGGTGGTTTTGAGGATGATCTTTTCGCCGTTTAAGTAGAAGTTTTTGCCTTTGGCTGTAAATTCTCGGAAGCCGAAGCGCGTTTTTTCAATATCTGAGATTTCGCCCTCCAGGGTGACTGTGGTGGTGACGACGTATAGATTGGGATCGTCGAGTTGCCAGAGCTTGTGATTTGCGATGGTGAATATTTCTTCGCGGTGACTTGTACCGGGATTCAGGTTGATCGTTTCTTTTCCAGAAGCGACTTGTGTGTCGTTTTTGTATTCAGTGATTGACCAGGTGATGGTCACGGGTTGTATTCTCAAATCCAGATTATGAAATGTGTTGGCTATGTTGATTTCGCCCGTGTGGATGTCAGATGTAACAAATGTGTCGTCAACGTACACAGGTCCCGTAGCGATGAGGGAAACCGATTGCCAGATGCCACCGGTGATTGCACCGCGCCAGTGCGGCATGTCATCGCGGCCGATGCCGTCGATGACTACGTCGCGGAGGATGAGGGGCGTGATGACGCGAACGGCGATGAAGTTTTCGCCCTCGATTAAGAGGTCGTCAATCAGGAGTTCAAAACCGATGTATCCGCCTTCGTGTGCGCCAGCAGCTTCGCCATTGACCCAGATTTCTGCGCGGTAGTTGACTGCTTCAAAATGCAGGCGGATTGTTTTTTCCTGCCAGTCTGTGGGAAGGGTAAACGTTTTGCCGTACCAGGCAACACCTTCGTAATCTTGTTTGAATTCTTCGAGACATGCGGGAACAGTTAATTGCTCTAAGTCTTCGCAGGCGTAGAAAGTTTCGCGATGCTGTAATTTGAGTGTGCGACCCTTGTTGTCGCGATCGTAAATAACTTGCCAGGTTCCGTCGAGTGAGTGGATTTGTTTCATGTGTTGAAAAGTTCCTTTTCTATACGAGTTCACGAACTACGCGGATGAAACCGGTTTATTGCATCGTCTGCCCGCGCGCTGATCAGATTTGTCTGGAAATAGCAGATTGGGTGATAAAACGCAATTTAGCTTACAGACGTATGTAAATCAAGTTTTCCGGGAGATTACTGATTATTTGTTCTGAGCATTCTCCTTGACACTTCCCCTTGAACATCGTAGGTGATTACTCCCAACGGTAAATCAGTTAGGCTTCTTGGTAGTTAAGCCACCTGACTTTGTAATCCCAAAGTCAATATGTTTATCGCAGCATTGAGGTCTCTGTCTGCGGTATAGCCACACTTTTTGCAATGATGCACACGATCACAGAGGGCTTTCTTCTCGCGGTGTCCACAAGAAGAGCAATCTTGTGAGGTGTATTCAGGATCAACGGCCTTGAATCCAATACCAGCTTCTTCCGCTTTGTATTCGAGACAACGCCTAAACAGGGACCACGCTGCATCTGAGATGCTTTTTGATAAACGACGATTCTTTTGCATCTCTTTAGGTTTTAACTTTTCTACGACGACAAAGCCGTATTTATTTATTATCTTTCGAGACTCTTGATGCACAAAATTATGTCGTCTATTCCGGATACGCTCGTGCACTCTGGCAACAACCTTACGCGCTTTCTCCCGTTTCTTTGGCGACACTTTTTTCACTTTATCCCACTTGCGCTGTGCTTTGGCAAGCACCTTTTCCTCTTTACGAAAAAAGCGAGGATTGGCTATCTTCTCTCTGTCAGAAAACATAGCAAAATTATCAAGTCCCACGTCAATGCCAACAGCGGGGCCAGCGTCTGTTTTTTCAGGCGCGTCGCCTATATCACAAGAGATAGTAGCGAACCACTTGCCTGTGGCTGTGCGACTGAGACTGCAAGACTTAGGCATATCCTCAAGTGGTCTGTGCTGCACAATCCGAATACAGCCTATCTTACCCAATCGCAAGCCCTTATCGTCCAATCGGCAGCCGTTGGAAAACTGAGGATAGGTGATCGAATCATAACGATTCTGACCCTTGTATCTGGAAAAGCCTGCTTTCTCGCCCGTCTTTGCCCGCTCTTTGACACGACGAAAGAACGCCTTGAATGCAAGATCAACCCGTACCGCGACCTGTTGCAACACCTGACTATACACTTGCGTAAATTCAGGTCGTTGTTTCTTCATCAATGGAATGGTTTTTATCTGGTCATAGCAGGATAATGACTGATGCTTTTGCTGCCATGCTTGGACTCTTGCACAGACAAGTTGGTTATACAGCAAGCGACATTCTTCAATATGCGCCGTCAGAATTTTCTCCTGTTTTTTGGTCGGGCGCAGTCTATATTTGAAGGACTTAAGCATAGTAAAAATATACACTTATGAGCGTATTTTGTCAATCCATTTTTCGCCTGTCTGCGTGCGGTGACGCACAGGCAGGTGGAATTAGCGGACGAATCACAATGACTCACCGCCCACAATCCCTTGATGATTGTGCCCCAACGCTCTTGCACCACCCCATAAGCATGTCTCTGCGAAAGCAGGGATTCGTAGAGCCACTCTTTATCCCATCGCTAAACATGTCCCTGCGAAAGCAGGGAGCCGATGGGCTTTACGGGCTATCTGATAAAACCGATGAATCGCATGTCGGCAAAGAGCCATGCGATAGGAGAAGAAATTATGGCGCCTAATATTGTTTTGTTTCTTACGGATCAGTTGAGACGCGATGCGTTGGGGTGTTATGGCAATGAGATTTGTCAGACGCCCAATCTGGATCGACTTGCAGAGGAGGGCATACGGTTTGATCAGGCTTATACCACAAGCCCCGTTTGTTCACCTGCGCGCGCTTCGTTGATGAGCGGTCTTTATCCGCACAATCACGGGGTGATGCTCAATACGCATATCGCGCCTGCGTGGAATAGGGGATTGTCAACAGATGTGCCGACATTTAGCCGTTTGCTCAAAGAGGCGGGGTATGTGCTGGACTATGCGGGTAAGTGGCATGTCCATCAAGATATTGGACCTGAGGAATACGGCTTTGATCGACATGAGATGGGTAGAGCTGGACACGGAAAAATGGTCCCCGGTACAGAATTGACGATTGAATTTCCCGGAGGTTCTTTTCCGGTGGCAGGGACATGCGAGATGCCGCCAGAGGAGAATAAAACGTGGAAGGTGACGGATTGTGGGATCGAGATGTTGCGCGAAAGAGCGGGAGGAGACAAGCCGTTTTTTTTGCGGATTGATGCAACAGCGCCTCACTTTGCCAATATTGTGCCAGAGCCTTATGCGTCGATGTACGATCCCCAAGCCATTCCGCCATGGCCAAATTTTGACGAATCCTTTGAAGGCAAACCCGCCACCCATTTGCGAAAACATCGAGAATGGAATCTCGAAAATAAAGATTGGGCGTGGTGGCGACAGGTGGTTGCCAAATATTACGGCGATGTGTCTCTGATTGATACATGCGTGGGGCGCGTGCTGGATGAGATACGGGAATGTGGGATTGAGGACAATACGATATTTCTTTTCAGTACAGATCACGGAGATGCCACGGGCAGTCACAAGCATTTTGAAAAAGCAGGTACAATGTACGATGAGGTATTTCGGATTCCGCTGCTGATGAAAGTGCCGGGGGGTGTAAGTCGCAGTGTCTCGCAATTTGTTCGGCTGATGGATTTGATGCCGACATTTGTCGAATGGGGTGGTGGGAAATTGCCCGCGGGATTGGATGCGAGAAGTTTGGTGCCGCTTGTAAATGGCGATGATCCCGACGATTGGGTAGATAGTGTGTATTGCGAAAGCCACGGTGAGGTGTGGGGCTATAGCTCTCAGCGAATGGTGCGGATGGAGAAATGGAAATACGTATATATACCTCACGATGTGGATGAGTTATACGATCTCGAAGCCGATCCTGCGGAGATGAATAATCGGATTGATGACCCGATGTGTGCCAATGTGTTAGAGAATATGAGAGGGCGTTTGTTGGGATGGAATGACGCGACCAATGATATGTTTCAATGGCGTTGGGTGAGATGGAATTTTCCCGAGCCAATCGCGCCATAAATAACGGAAAATGATTTGAAGGGTATGACATGAAAAAAATCGGTTTATGGATCATGAGTTTATTGACGGTGTCTGTGCTGTTCTCACACCAAGCGTTTAACAATTGAAAGGAGTTTGATACATGCCAAAACCAAAAATTGGATTTATCGGCCTCGGGATCATGGGCAAGCCGATGGCCGGTCATTTAATAGATGCTGGATATGAACTCGTCGTACACAACCGCAATCGAGATGCGGTCGATGAACTCGTGGGAAAAGGAGCAGCAGAAGCACACTCTGGCAAAGAGGTGGCAGAACAAAGCGATATCGTTATCACTATGTTGCCCGACTCGCCCGATGTTGAGAGTGTCGCTTTGGGCGAAGGCGGCATTATTGAAGGCGCACATGAAGGTCTGATTTTTGTCGATATGAGCACCATTGCGCCCAGCGTCACCACACAGGTGGGGGAGGCACTCGCAGAACAAGGCGTCCAGAGCCTTGACGCACCCGTTAGTGGCGGTGACATCGGCGCTCAAAACGCCACGCTTTCCATTATGGTTGGCGGTGATGAAGACACGTTTAACGCCGTCGAACCGCTCTTTGATATCATGGGGCAAAGCGCGATTTTGTGTGGACCTCTCGGCGCGGGACAAACTGTGAAAGCGTGCAATCAAATCCTCGTTGCCGTCACCATTGCCGGCGTGTCCGAAGCCCTCACAATGGGAACCAAAGCGGGCGTTGATCCAATCAAAATCGTTCAGGTGCTCAGCGGGGGCCTCGCTCGCTGTGGTGTCCTTGAAAACAGGGGCGAACGCATGGTCAATGGCGACTTTGATCCCGGCTTTCGCATTCGTCTGCACTACAAAGACCTCAATATCATCCAGAAAACGAGCAATGATTTCGGCGTGCCTTTGCCCGTTACCAGCGAGGTTTTTGAGCTTTTCAAAACCGCAATGGTCAAAGGCCGCGGCGAACTCGACCACTCGGGTTTGCTCACGATTATCGAAGATATGTCGAATATTCAAGCGCGGACGGGACAGAGTTGATCAATCGCGTTCATTGATTTAAAAAAATAAAAACGAGGCGATTTCCCAAGAGGAGAGCGCCTCGTCTTGTTAAAAATCATTTTTAGCGGTCACGTACATCCCGTTGGCGTTGGCAAGCCCGCGATTTTGCACGCGCCATCTGCGGGGCCTGCGGAAAACAGATCGTAAATTGTATCGATATCTTTCTCTGTTTCTTTGCACAGGCGGCGGATCAATGGGGCGATTTCAAATTTCAACCAATAATTGCGGATATAATACACCACCTGCCAGTGATCCTCACTCATCTTCTCAATGCCATCTTGTCGGGCCAGATCGTGCGCCACATCTTCGTCCCAAAGCTCGGGCTGTTGGATAAACCCATCTTCATCCACCTCAATTTCTTTGCCACCCAGCGTCACAATTTTATACGCCATTCCGCACCTGACCTTTTACCTGCTGTACACCGCTTCGCCCGTGCCGTTTGGAAATATCGCTCAATCCCTCAATGGCGGTCTCAATGTGTGATTCGGTATTAAAAGGACCTAAAGAAAGGCGCACCGTACCCTTCATGGGTTTCGTGCCCAGAGTCTCATGCACCATTGGCGCGCATTGCAATCCCGTTCGCGTTGCCACATTGAACTTTATATCCAGCAAGATGCCCACATTGTTCGCTGTCATCCCTTCGATATTGACCGATAGAACGGGCACATGATGATCAAAATTTTCAGCGCAATACAAAATGGTCCCATCGACTTCGCGTAGGCCATTGACCAGTTGTTTGAACAAAGCCATCTCTCTCGCGTGAATATTTTTTACGCCGTTGCTCCGAATCCATTTTTGCGCGGATAACAGCCCCGCAATGCCCAGGAGATTGCCCGTGCCGCACTCCAATCGCCAGGGATACTCGTCTAAGTGATCGGGATACTCTGATCGCACACCCGTCCCACCATACCGCAACGGTGCAATCGCGACCCCTTCGCGCACATACATCCCGCCGGTACCCGTTGGCCCCATAAGTGACTTGTGTCCCGTAAAACACAAGATATCGGCCTGCATCGCATCCATATCAATGGGCAACATGCCCGCTGTCTGTGCCACATCAACGCAGAAAATCACACCGCGCGCGCGACAGATTGCGCCGATTGCCGCCACGGGTTGCACTGTGCCCAGCACATTGGATGCATGGGTTATCACGACGAGTTTTGTATTTGGCCTAATCGCTTTGGCAATATCCTCGGGATCGACAAAGCCATCCGATCCAAACCCCACATACGTCGCCTCAATCCCTTCATACTTTGTTAGATGATAAATCGGACGCAAAACCGAATTGTGGTCCAAATGCGTTGTAATCACATGATCGCCGGATTTCAACGTGCCCTGAATCGCAATATTCAACGCATCTGAGGCATTGTGTGTAAACACCAGCCGATCGGGACTGCCCGTGGCCCCAAGAAACGACGCAAGTGATGCACGTGCCTCGGCAACCATAGCTTCGGCCTCTCGTGCCAAATCCGTGCCACTGCGCCCGGGATTTACGCCGTATTTTCGATAAAATGCCAGCGCGTTTTCCAGCACATCAGGGGGCTTGGGAAACGTCGTTGCCGCGTTGTCCATGTAAATTAAATCAGGCATGAGCTATCGGCTATTCCAGTATAATTGCATTGTTTACCAACTCGTGCACACCCGTAATTTTTAGTGGCATTTTGTGATAGCGCGCAATTTCTTTGAGCTGTGTGCGGCACTGCAAACACGAAGTGGATACAATTTTCGCATCGGTCTCACGCATTTGCTCTGCTTTCTTTTTACCCGAGACGTCCATCCGAAATGCGCGCACCGAGCGCAGTGCCGACAACCCGCCACCACCACCGCAACACCATTGCGTGTACCCGCCGTCGGGCATCTCGCGGTAATCGGCACAGGCCGCTTTCAAAATCTCTCTTGGCTCCTCGACAATCCCACACCCGGCAGCAAACTGGCAAGCGTCGTGATAGGTCACGGAATCGGAATTTTTACCCGGATCCAATTTCAGTTTGCCTTCGCGAATAAGTTGTGCCGTATATTCAAATCCACTGGTAATCTCAAAAGATAACGCGCCCCACCAGTGTCCCTCACTGGCCATGAATTTCATCACCCGATATGCATGTCCGCATTCACCCATCACCATGAGCTTACATCCCAATTTTTCGCACGCGTCAATGTAGTGCTTGTTCTCGTACTTCATCGAAAAGTTGTTGCCGGTCGTAAATCCGAAATTCGATCCGTCAAACGCCCGTGAACTCATTGTCCAATCGGCACCGATAGCGTGAAAAATTTTTGCCATGCCCATTAAATTTTCAGCATAAACCAGCACATCACCCGACGGTGGCAAAAAGAAAATTTCCGCGCCTTCGCGGTCTAAGGGAATTGAAATATCCCGCCCCGTTTCTTCTTTGAGTTCCTCTTCGATAAATTGAATCGCATCCAAAAATGCCTCGACAGACGCGCCTTCTAAATTGCCCGTTTCAAGTGAATTGTGCGCGCCCTGCGCCAGGGATGGCGGCGTCAAACCCATTAAATCGACAAGCGAGCGTCCAACGCGCGAGACCACCGAATGATCGATACCCACAGGACAAAATGCCGCACACCGCCGGCAGGTCAAACACTCGTACATGCGCTCGGCAAATAACTCGGCATCGTTATCCTCAAAATCGGGCTTTGGGAAAATGGCATTCCAAAATCGTCCCCAAAATGTCGTGTACTTTTTGTATAAACGAATAACTTGTCGAGAGCGTTCCACCGGATGCATGCGCTTATCGGGCTGCCCGTAATACACAGGGCATTCCTGCGCACACACCCCGCATTTGGTACACGTATCCATGTACAAACGCAATGCCGATGGTTCATCTTGAATCTCGCGGACAAATGGATCTGACTCGGCAATGCGCCGCATATACGTGCCGACCATGCCTGTTGGAATGTATTTTTTTTTGTGTTCCATTCGTTCAATCCTGCCTATCCTTTAATCCCGATCCAAATTCCCCCGCAAATGTATCGGATGTGCCCAGAAATTCGCGGCTCAAAAAAATCCCGCCCAGATGCAACAGATGGGAAAATGGGATCACGATCAATAAGAGCTGCGCGGCGAGCAAGTGCCACACAAAAATGCGTTGTACTTCAATAACTGCTGCTGTGCCCGTCACCAGGCGAGACACATAGTGGCGCAAGGCTTCGGATGATACGCCACCGTCTAACACCATGAGAAATGCTGTCAGAGAAAAAAACAGGAGGATGAACTCCGCCAGATAGTCCCGAAAGTCCGCGATTTCTCGTACGCGCTGCACGATTATCCGACGCAGCAACAAATAAGTGCCCGACACAGTCATCAATCCACTGCCGATCAATGCGATGCGCAAACAGATCAGGTCCAGGTCAGGCGGCAAAATCACGCGGACATGGGCAACAATTACCAGGAACAGCCCCAAATGGAGTGACCAGGAACCCAGCCACAGCACTTTGTCGCGCTTATAGAGGCCGGTAAAAAAAACAAAGCCCTTTATCGCGCGTTTCCATTCTGTGCCTCGTGAGCGCGATCCGGGAAAAATGTGAATGGTTGGGCGGTACTGCCGCCTCCACACGCCATATACAGATCCCCTGGCCCGTGGCAATAGCTTGAGTGCGGGGTTGTAAAATCGCATCCACACCCATATTCGCACGCTCAACATGATGAGATAGAAGGGAATGGCGAGATAGGGGAGGCGATATAGAACAAAAAATTCAAAATCATTCATGGTGAGCGGAATCAATCCGTCCAGCTCATTATCTCTTCAAGAGGCTTTCGTCTCGGTTCTAGAATCTCATCGGGATATCCGGTATAGAAAAATCCGATGATGTATTCGTCCTCGGTATCTACGCCCAACAATTTGTAGGTGTTTTCTTCCAGTGTAATCGGCCCTGTGCTCCACTGCATGCCAACCCCTTCTGCCCAGGCGGCCAACTGTACATTTTGCATGGCGCAACACGTAGCCGCATAATCTTCTCTATTTTTTATCTCGTCACCATCTTGCAAACACGCCACCGCAATAATTGTGGGCTTTGACATGAACTTGGCATAACCGGCTTCTTTTAATATTCGCCTGGCCTCGTCACTGGCACTTTCAGCAGCTTTTTCCTCCTGAATTTCGCTGTAGCGTTGCGCCAGTATTTCTTTGGTTTCTTCACCCAACACTACAAATCGCCACGGTTCTGTCAGATGGTGATTGGGTGCCCACAGACCGGCTTCAAAAATTTTTTCAACCACATCTTTGGGCACACCGCCGGGTTTGAACTTAAAAATTGTACGCCTCGTGTGAATGGCTTCCAAAACGTCCATCGCTTGCCTCCTGTTGGGTCTCATGAAAAGTGACTTAGAAAAATAAAAATAAAACAAAGTTGAAAAAAAAGGGGAGAAAACCTTATTCATCCTGAACATCAAGTACATTTAGTCCTTCATTTTGAGCTGCAATAATCTGACGTTTGTCTCCCGAAACAAAGGTATCGGCGTGCCATTCAATAGCACTTCCGAGGTGCAGTGCATCCATAGCACGCAAAGAATATATTTCTAAAAGACGTGTAACACACCCTCTTACTTGTGGGGTAATTGCAGCAATAAAGAAGTCTTCAAAATCTGCAATCATATCGCCTTTAATTCGCTCATACTGAGGCTTGTCCAAATTCCCTTCTCGCTGTAACCTGCAAAATGCCGAAATAACCTCTGGAAAACAGATAACACTTACCCCTATGGCACTTGCCTCTCCAAAGATATTGATGACTCTTTCTCGTCCATCTTCTTCGACATATCTTTTCACAAGGGCAGAAGAATCAAAAAAAGCATTCATCGTCCGTACTCATCTCTTTCTTTTTCTATCATATCCGAAACAGAAATACCTTTTAGTGTGATTGGTTCAATACACCGTTTCCAAGAAGGCACGGCGTTGCTTGTTTTTATGGGTTTTAGATCAGCAACAGGTTTGCCGTGCCGCAAAATACGAAACGTCTCGCCCTGTTCAACAGCATTTAAACACGCCGCCGCATGCTGACGAAATTCAGTGAACGTCACAGTTTTCATTTTTCCTCCTTTTAGATTATGTACGTCAATGTACATAATAACCTCAGACAAATCAAGTTTTGACGTTAGAAATAAAAAAAAGCCTCTGAAGACACGCGCTTCAAAGGTTTTTTTATTTTTGGGAGAGATTAATGGGTTAGCCCGCTTCTGCATACGCGATGAGTTTGCGCCCCCGAGAGGGGTGGCGCAATTTGCGGAGGGCTTTTTCTTTAATTTGGCGCACGCGCTCACGCGTGAGGCTATATTTGTTGGCTATGGCTTGAAGCGTCCAACTGGGACCATCGAGGCCATAGTAGAGACGGATGATGTCGGCTTCGCGATTATCCAGTGTGTAGAGCAGATCGTTGACTTCATCTCGCAGGGCATTGTGAAACATTTCAGCATCTGGTGGGACCTGGTCTTCGTCGTGCGTCAAATCGATGAGGGTCGTATCTTCGTCGTGAATCGGTTTGTCCAAAGAAAATACGATCGGGCTGTGAGAAAGCATGTCAATGACCTGGTCTTCTGTGATGTGAAATTCATTGGCGATTTCTGCTTCTGTGGGCAGGTAGCCTTCATTGCCTTGGTACTCGTCGCTAAAGTTTTTAATCCGACGCAGCAGATCCAATCGGTTGATGGGCAAACGGATCATACGCCCCTGTTCGGCGAGCGTTTGCAAAATCGACTGGCGAATCCACCAGACAGCATAAGAGATAAATTTGAAACCGCGTGTTTCATCAAAGCGTTCGGTGGCTGTGATGAGGCCCATATTGCCGGCGCTGATCAGATCGGCCAGGGCCAGGCCTTGATTGCGATATTTCAGGGCCACGTTGACCACAAAACGCAAGTTGGCTTTGATCAGGCTATTGCGCGCTTTGAGGTCACCGCGTTTCATTTTGACGGCGAGTTCAAATTCTTCTGCTGCAGAGAGGGGGTGAGAATGGGAGAGTTCTTTGAGGTAGTGTTCGAGGCTGATATCTGATTGTTTGGATGAGGTATTGACCATAACCCAACTCCTTGCTGAATGGGACACAGAATAATAATACTCAAAAATAAGGTATCATTGTTTCTTCTGTATTAAGCGCGAGTGAAGATTGGGTTACAAGTGAATCGAAAAAGAAAGTATAAAAGAGATAGCCCTTGAGGGCTTTAATTGCTGCGGCAAAAGTCGGATCTTCGGTTTTTTATTGGCATCACCGCGTCCAAATCGAAATGTTCGGGCACCTTCAATTGACATCAACCCATCTAAAAATCCGACTGAAGCTCCAACCGTTCCACCCAATAGAGCGCCAAGAACCATTTCGTCTTTGGCAGATAAACCTTCAAACGACAAGCCCGCGAGTAATCCTGTAATTCCGCCCAAAATGCCATATTTCATGCCGCTTTGAATTGTCCCGGTCACAATTCGTTTGCCTCCGCGTGGTGCAATTTGAATCTGATCAATTGCGCCCACGTTGATCCGCCGAAATCCCAAGGGCGTGTTGATGAGCATTTGCTCATCTTCCATCATCGGCAAGAGTTCACCTTTTATTTTCTCGCCATCTGCCAGTGCCATTTTCACTTGCAATCGCTCATGGGCGCGATAAACTGGTGATATTACCTCGTAAGTCGCTTTTTCCTCTGTCACTAATGGATAATTCGGCGCAGCTTGCACATTGGACATCCGATGGATATAATCGCGAATGCGATGTAATTCCTCTACATCTCGAATGTGTAGCAACCGACAGCGAGTGCCTGCTTCGTCGCGGAAGGCTACACAGATGCCATATTGATCGTCTGCCAATTTGAGAAATACCGCAGACTGAAATCCCGTTACCGGATGTGTCAATGTGGGCACGTTGCTGCGCTTTGTATATTCTGTTACGCCCTGAAAAACGGCCAACTGATTGCCCTCATCAAAATCAATTTCTCGTCCCACGGCTGGACTGACAATAACGATCGTCCCGGTCACTTCGCGCACCGTCACCACAGCCCAGCGGTCCTCTGCCCAGGTACGCAACATCTGCGGCTTTTCCGCTGCGCCAGCAGAAACGACCAACGCCAAAAGAATACCAGTAACTTTGCCCATATAGCGTCTCCAGTCAGTGGTTAGTAGTCAGTTCACCCTTACCACATCACGCGAAACTGCGTTGTCGCACGCGCCGTTTCCAAAGTTTGCAAATCTTCGATTACTACGCGCAGTGCTTTGGGGCCGGGCATGGTTTTATCCAGTGCCAATGCCAAAAACAACGGCTCCCAGTCGCGGTTGCCACGTTGTTCATAAGATATGGCCGTTACCCAATCCGTCTGCTCCACATCGCCGGCATCGCTCAGTGCCCGAACTTGAAAGGTGAGCTTGTAATGGGTTGCGCCAAAATTGTCGCGCTGTAAGTTGTAAACCTCAAAATACACCACGGCCTGACCGTGGTGCTCATATTGTTGCAGGGGATTTGACAACACGAGAAAGCGATTGCGCCCAAAGGGACGGTCTCCTCGCTCGACCACGCGCCGCGCCATCAACAAGTCGCTGATGTCCAGTTGTTCTTTTGAAAATTGTCTCACATCAAGTGTATCTCGAAATGTTCCCACAGATTTTTTTATAAGGTCTTCGACTTCTGCCGATAGATAATAACGCCCGGCTTTCAAATTGAGCCGATCACCCGCCAGCAAATAACCCGTGCCAAGTGCGTCGTACTTCACAATGGGCATGCGCTGCACCCGACCTATATCTCGACGCAACGTATCCCATTGGGCGTCAAAAAGGAACAGGCCCTGGCGCAAGTTGACGCCTTTTACGCCTGCGCGGAGGTCTTTTGTTTCGACCTCGTCGGCGTCCAGGGCATAATACACTTCAACACGCGCTTTGTCGTCTTCTCCGCGAAACTGCGCGATCTGATGTGGCGCGTTGTACCGCTCGTGCCAGTACGGGTCTCGAAAATGGTCGGGGTTGCGCTCGACAAACATCTTAAAGCCCAGGGGATTCATTTCAGAATCCAACCAGCCTAAGCGGAAATTCCAGTGATCGCGCGTGTCCGTATTTTCAAAAATGATGGTAAAGCCTTCGTATCGCCACAATTCCTTCCGATGCTCGTAATTATGCGACATCAGCTGCCACCGCGCCCGCCAGGCCAGATAGTCCTGCATATACCCGGGCAAATCCACACCTGTATGAAACTCCGCTGGTCTCGCGACCAGAGATACTGGATGACCATAGCGGATATACACTTGGCCTTTATCTGTTGTCCATCCGGGAATGCCTTTTAAGGGCTCGCCAAATCGCAAATTGGCATAAGCCACGCGCCGACAGTGTTCGAGCAATCGCTCGTTATATTCGGTCAAAAACAACGGATCTCGCCCCGTCCAAAATTTGCGAATCGCCGCGTGGTTGGGCGCAGTTGAGTCGGGATCGGCGAGCACAAACACACCCATCATAAAGCGTTGCTCTTCTTCTGCCATGCGCGCAAGCCCCCTGGTATAGGCCGCATACGCATCCTGCAATCGGTCTTCAGCTTGATACCCCAATCCCACAAAAAAATGTGCATGGGCATTATCGGGATGCCGTTGCAAATAATTTTCAAATAGGGGAATCAATTCATTAGCCATTCTGCCTTCGTAATAGACCAGTCCCAATAAGTGATGCGAGGGCCAGTGGTCTGGGTGCTTGCCAATTGCAAGCGTCAAATATCCAATGGCCGCATCGCGCGCTTCAATGCCGTATTTTTCCAAACTCAATGTTCTGACCGTTCTCCTGTATCTATTGAAATCCGAACCATAATTCACAATTTTGCGCTCGCCATCGAAATACCGCGTCATATTCCACATCTCAAAGCGCGCCGCCCAGTACAATGGTCCCACATTGTCGGGATCGCGTTCAATACCCCGCTTGGCATATACTATCGCGGTTGTTCGCCTCCCGATGCGCCAGTAATACTCGGCCAGCGAGGTCAAAATATTTCCATTATTAGGCTGTTTTTGCATCGCCCTTTTCAACCATCGCTCGGCATCGTGTACATGCCCTTTGCCCTGCAACATATACAATGCACCCAGCGCGTGGGCCGCGCGTCCCAACGGATCATTTTTTGCAGCCGCTTTTAACAGCGACTCGCGTTCATCAAACGCACGCGTCGTATCTGAGGCCGCAACGATTAAAGAATCGATATTTGCCCATACTACATTTGTTGGTACGACAAGCATAAGACCGAATAGCATTCGCAATATCATTTGGCGTCTCCCTTCTTTTTTAACAAATATCCCGTAAGTCCCAAATGCTTTAGCTTTGGGAAGCAGACGCGAGTTAGCGAGCGTTGTTTTGCAAGGGCTTACGGTTCCCTGCTTTCGCAGGGACATGCTTATGGTGTGATGCTTTAGCATGGGGCACATCGCACAAGGCAATGTGGGCGGTGAGTCATTGTGATTCGTCCGCTAATTCCACGAAAAATGGATTGACAAAATATGTGCATAAGTGTATATTTTAATTATGTTTAAGTCCTTCAAATACAGATTGCGCCCAACGAAAAAACAGGAGAAAATCCTACTGGCGCACATTGAAGAATGTCGCTTGCTGTATAACCAACTTGTCTGTGCAAGAGTGCAAGCATGGGAAAAGAATAAAGAAAGTTTGTCGCGCTATGAGCAACAAGCGACATTGCCAATGCTGAAACAACAGCGTCAATCTTTTTCTCTTGTCTATTCTCAAGTTCTCCAGCAAGTGTGCCAGCGAGTAGATTTGGCATTCAAGGGATTTTTCCGCCGTATCAAAGAGCGGGCAAAGACGGGCGAGAAAGCAGGCTTTCCCAGATACAAAGGTCAGAATCGCTATGATTCTATCACCTATCCTCAGTTTTCCAATGGATGCCGATTGGACGAGAAGGGCTTGCGATTGGGCAAAATAGGCTGTATCCGGATTGTCCAGCACAGACCACTTGAGGGTATGCCTAAGTCTTGCACGCTCAGGCGCACAGCCACGGGCAAGTGGTTTGTTACTATCTCTTGTGATATAGGCAACGCCCCTGAAAAAACAGACGCTGGCCCCGCCGTTGGCATTGACGTGGGACTTGATAATTTTGCTATGTTTTCTGATAAAGAAAAGATAGCAAATCCTCGCTTTTTTCGGCAAGAGGAAAAGGCGCTTGCCAAAGCACAGCGCAAGTGGGACAAAGTTAAAAAAGTTTCGCCGAAGAAACGAGAGAAAGCCCGTAAGACTGTTGCCAGAGTGCATGAGCGTATCCGTAATAGACGGAATAATTTTGTGCATCAAGAAGCTCGGAAAGTAGTAAATAAGTATGGCTTTGTTGCAACAGAAAAGTTAGACGCTAAAAAGATGCAAAAGAATCGTCGTTTATCAAAAAGTATCTCAGATGCAGCGTGGTCACTGTTTCGGTGTTGTCTCGAATACAAAGCGGAAGAAGCTGGTATTGGATTCAAGGCCGTTGATCCTGAATACACGTCACAAGACTGCTCTTCTTGCGGGCACAGAGAGAAGAAAGAACTCTCTGACCGTGTGCATCATTGCAAAAAGTGTGGCTATACCACTGACAGAGACCTCAATGCTGCGATAAACATATTGACTTTGGGATTACAAAGTCAGGTGGCTTGACTGCCAAGAAGCCCAACTGATTTAGCGTTGGGAGTAATCACCCGCTAAGATGCACAGAAGTTGCTTCAAAAGACACAAAAAAAACCGCCCGTTGTGTTGGGCGGTTGGGATGAACAGATTGTAATGCCTCATAAATACGGGTAGGTCGCTTCGGGAGTGTAGCCAGGCAGGAGTTCTTCGTGGGGTTGGCCGGGGATTAAATGAGTGCCATCGGTAAAACCTTCGGGACGATCTTTGAGAAATCCGGTAAGGCGATTTCGCCAGGGTTGTATTCTCATTTCAGCGTCGGGGCCACGCGTGATGTCGCGCATTTCGTGAGGGTCTTCGTCCAGGTCGAAAAGGTGTTCTTCGCCCGTTTGGGAATACCAGATGTATTTATGGTGGCCATCCGTGATATAGTGGTTGCCGTGATCGTGGGAATAACAGCCCGCGTGTTCTCCGTGTAGAAATTCTCTGACACTGTCAGTGTTGCCCTGCATGATGGGCAGGAGGCTTTTGCCCGTGCAGGTATCGGGGATGTCGATGCCAGCCGCATTGAGGATAGTAGGCATGATGTCCTGGATACCCACGGGACTTTTGGAGGTGATTTCTTCGGGGTATCCCCATTTTTTTGGGGCGCGTATGAGAAATGGAATTCGGGCAGAAGCTTCATAGGGCCAGGTTTTGCGAAAGAGATTGTGGTCGCCCAGCATTTCGCCGTGGTCGGATGTGAAGATAGTCAAACAGTTGTTGAGACCACCGGTATATTGGATGAGGCGACCGATCTGGTCGTCTATAAAGTTGACCATGCCGTAATAAGCCGCGCGAGAACAGCGCATGTCGTGTTCGTCGAGGGATATTTGCCAGGCATTGGGGTCGAGACCCTTTTGGGGACCGTCGTATTCGGGTGCCCAGTCTCCGATGACGGGATCGGGCAAGTTCCGCTGGATATAGCGGTCGTAATAGAGGGCCGGTGGGGTAAGCGGGGGATGGGGGTCGATCAAGGATATGTTGAGAAAAAATGGGACTGTGGGATCGCGTTTTTGGAGAAAGTCCATTGCTCTATCGATACACCAGAAGGTATGCATCTGTTCTTCAGGCAAATGATGTGGGCGACCAATCCATCCGTTGGAGGAAATACCGTGGGCCATGCCGGGGTGTACTTCATTGCGGTTGTGGTATTGCTGAAGCCATTCGACATAGTCGTTGTGGTCGCCCCGGGTGGCGTCGGCCAGTTGCATGTGGTCGAAGCCATAGCGCTTTCGTTTGGGGGTTAGGTGGAGTTTGCCGATCATTTCTGTTTGATACCCGGCCCTGGACAGTTCGCCGGCCAGAGTGTGAGGCGGATGCCACTGAGCGCTTTTGAATCCGACAGCTCCATTTGCCGCGGGTGCAGTGCCGGTCATGAGGCAGCGGCGAGCGGGTATGCAACTGGGGCATTCGGAGTATCCGCGGTGAAAGTGCGTGCCTGTGCGAGCAATCCAGTCCAGGTTAGGGGTTTGCAGACACGAGGGACTGCACGGATCGAGGCCTATGCAGTCGCCGCGTTGCTGATCGGTCATGATGAGCAGGATATTTGGTTGAGAATCTGACATATTGTTCTCCGCTCGATGGGGTGCTATGCCGAGGGAATGACGGGCAGTGTGATGTGGGATGGGTATGCTTTTGAGTGATAGACGGTTTGATGGGCCTGGCGCATCTCGGTATCGCGGCCTAACGAGCCGCCTGTATTGAGATTGCGGTCGAATCGGGGGAAATTAGAAGAAGATATTTCGAGGCGTATGCGGTGGCCTTTTTTGAAGACGTTTCCGGTTACGCCGAGGTCAATTTCGTAGGCATAGACGCTGCCGGGGGTGAGCGGGGTGGGGTTGGTGAGGCTTTCCCGAAAGCGCGCACGCAGGATGCCGTCGCAGAGGTTCATAGCATATCCGGTGGGCGATACATCGACGAGTTTGGCAGTCCAGTCCGTGTCTGTGCAGTCGGTGGCGGCGTAGATGACGGCTTTGATGGGGCCTGTGACCTCCAGAGCTGTTTCAAGGGGGTCGCTGGTGTAACAGAGTACGTCGCTGCGCATCTCTACGGGGCGTTGGTCATAGGGTCCCCAGGGTACAATATGGGGTGAGCAACAGTTGTTGCCGCCCATCGTCGGGGTGGGGTAGCGCGGGTCGTAAGTGTAGTGATCGGGTGGTTCATCCTCCGGCGATGCAGTGGCGAGCGCGCCGTTGCCGAGTAGTGTATTGGCACTGCCGTCCGAGTGCAGGTGCCATTTTTGCCATTGGGTTCTCGCAAGCGGCCATTCGCGTTCGTCGCGCCACTGGTTGATCCCCATGATGAAGAGGCGCAAAGGGGGTTCATCCGCAATGCCGTTGTCCATACCTTTAAGCCAGTGGTCGAACCAGCGCTGTTCAAGGCTTTCCAGATCGACCATTGACGGCGCGCCAAAGTCAATGTCGCCAGTTTTGGGCGATAGGCTAAGGGAATGCGGCCAGGGGCCGACGATGAGTTTGCTCTTTTTTGCTTCTTCGGTGCGACCGTGCAGGCGCAGGCCGTTGAAGTTTGTGAAGGTCTGTGCCGCGTACAAATCGTACCAACCGCCCATGTTGAACGCGGGGACGGAGATTTCGCCCCATTTGGTTTCGTCGTTGAATTGTTCCCAGTAGTCGTCATAAGCGGGATGTTCGACCCAGTCTTTCCAGAAATTCAGGTTGCGGCCTGCCCGTTCATCCATTTCTATGAGAGGCAGTGCGCGGAAGGCTTCGGTCCAGTTGTGGAACTCAATGGTCTGTGCGGTGCGGGCGTTGGTGCGCATGCCCCAGGTCATCATGACATTGAGCTGGAAAGCACCGCCGGGGTGGACCAGGCCGGAATAATAGTCCGTGCATATAACGCGGGGTGTGATGCATTTGAGGTATTGGCTGCGGTACGGCGCGCTACGCCACTGCACCGTGCCGCCATAGGAACTGCCGGCCATGCCGATATTGCCATTGCACCATTCCTGTTTGCCGATCCATTCCTGAGTGTCGTATCCATCTTCGCCTTCCCGAAAGGCGTAATATTCCCCTTCTGAGTCCCATCGCCCGCGGCAGTCTTGAATAACACAGGCATAGCCATTGTTGGCAAGCCTCCGAGCTTTTTCAACCATGTTGTCGGCGTTGTTGCTATAAGGCGTTCGCATGAGCACGGTGGGGAATTTGCTGCGTGCCCGAGGCAGGTAGATATCGGTGGAGAGGTTGACACCGTCTCGCATGGGAACTTTTACGTCCAATTGCATGTTGACGTGATAGTTGGTCTGCATAAAAACCTCCGGTAGCGGAGAGGGCTTAAATGAGCACCGGCCCCTGTGTATCACACCAGTTCATTTTGATGCGATCCGTGTGACCATCTGGATGGGTGCAGTAGATCTGGTTATCGACATTGTCTGGGAGAAAAATTTCGGCGCGAATTTCGTTGGCGTGGCTCCAGTCGCCAATTTTCATGGAGAGGTCGGTGTGTTCACCCTGTTCGGCTTCTGAGAGAATCCACTCGGAGAGGATGGTATCGTCATGAAATTTGGAGAGATCCATAGTAACTCCTTTTGGGGTAACGGGATCTGCGTCTCGCCTCTTAAGTTTTACCCGTTTGCTCGCACCACTCGCGGGCATTTTGGAATATTTGAAGCCACGGAGAGGCTTGAAGATCGCGTTTCCAGTGGATTGGCATATAGCCCCATTGCCACTTGAGAAAGGTGCGTTCGGGGTGGGGCATCATAGCGAGGTGGCGACCATCGGGAGAGCAAAGACCAGCAATGCCGTGCGGTGAACCATTTGGGTTAAAGGGATAGGATTCAGTCGCGATATTGTTGTCATCGACATAGCGCACGGGGGAGAGGTTTTCGTCTATGACGCGGTCGAGTACATCTGCGCGGGGAAAAAATGCGCGGCCTTCGCCGTGCGCGACCCACACACCAAGAGATGCCCCGGCCATGTTTTTGAACATAATTGCTGGACTATCCTGAATTTGCACGGTGGAAAAGCGGGATTCAAAACGCGCGGATTCGTTGCGAATAAACCGGGGTTGTGCCGCATTGTCAAGGCCGGGGAATGGCACCCAGCCGAGCAAGGCCATGAGTTGACAGCCATTGCACACGCCGAGACTGAAGGTATCCGGGCGGTTGTAGAAGGCATCGAACTGGGCGCGAAGGCCATCGTTGAAGCGAATCACACCAGCCCAGCCTTTGGCCGAGTCGAGCACATCGGCATAGCTAAATCCGCCGACAAATACAACTCCTCTGAACCGATGATCGAGTGCGATAGTGCCAGATAAGATATCGTTGGTGGTCACATCCCAGGGTTCAAATCCCGCTGCAAAAAAAGCAGAGGTCATTTCGCGGTCTCCATTGCTGCCCTCTTCGCGCACGATGGCGACTGTGGGTTTATGACTCGCATTGAGAATGGCGGGCGGTGTGGGCGTTGGAGTGAAAGGTACGGTAAATTTTGGACCTGTGCGCGCCTGCAAGGAAGCCTCTTCTTGCGCGACGCAGGATAGATTGGTTTGCTGGCGTTCGAGCTGGAAACTCGTGGCTTCCCATAAGTCGCGCAATTCGGGCATGGGAGTTTTGAGAACGCACTGATTGTTGACAGAAATTTGGATGTCGGGGCTGGATGTCGCTTTTCCAATGGCTTGTATGGGCACAGCCGCTTTTTCGAAGATTTCTCCCACAGACGTCAGATTTTTTGTACACACTTCAAAGACGAGGCCGAGTTCTTCGGAAAAGAGCGCAGGGATCGCATTGGCACGGGTTTGAAGATCGATTTCGATACCACAGTTGCCGGCAAAAGCCATTTCCAAAAGCGCAGTGATAAGACCGCCATCGCTGCGGTCGTGTCCCGAGGCAATATAATTTTTTGAGATACAGGATTGGAGTGCGCCAATGGCGCGTTTGAGCAGGGCCGGATCATCCACATCTGGCGACTCGTCGCCGAGTTGCTCGTACACATGGGCAAGGGAAGACCCACCAAGGCGATGTTTATCTGCGCCGAGATCGACGTAAAGTATGATGCCTTCGTCGGGGTGTTTTAAGTCGGGTGTGACGGTCTGCGTGATATCTGGGCTGGTAACATAGCCCGATATGACAAGTGTGCCGGGTGTTTTGACGGTTTCGTCGCCATCATTTCCCGACGCAATCGCAGCCATCGAAAGGCTGTCTTTGCCGCCATCTATGGCAATGCCCAATTCGAGCAGAATATCTGTGAGGGCGCGAGCTGCATCGTAAAGTGCCGCGCCCTCTCCGGGCAATTTGGCCGCCCACATCCAGTTGCCAGAGCATTTGATGTCTTCGATGGCACTCAGGCGTGCCCAGGCGATATTGGTGAGCATTTCGCCCACGCACAGGCGTCCCATCGCCGGAGGATTGATGAGGCCCTTGATGGGTTGTTCGCCAATGGCGGTGGCGGCACCGGTTGTGCCAAAATGACTTTGTGCAATGACGGCGACATCTGCTGCGGTCAGTTGGAGCGGTCCCACGCATTGCTGTTGTGCGACAAGCCCGGTCACACAGCGGTCGACTTTGTTGGTGAGAAATCGTTTGGAACCAACAGAGACAAGGCGAAGCACGCGGTCGAGCGCTTTTTTAACGGTCAGATTTTCGGGCAGGGTGAGCGGTTCTGTGTGGATGGGAAAGCGATCGAGTTTGAATGGTTTTTGCGGCATATCGCCGAGGACTTTTTCCAGGTCGAGGTCAACGGGCGTGGTATTGTCTTTGCTATCGAAGACAACCACCCGGCCATCGCCGGTTACTTCGCCGACAAAAGCGTAGATGACCTTTTCGCGTTTGCAGAGGGCGTCAAAGAGATGGGCGTGTTCGGGGCGGATAAGTAGGGCATTGTTTTCCTGATATTCGGCACCCCAGATTTCGAGCACAGATAGGGTTTCATCCCCAACGGGCACGGCGCGAATATCGATGCGGGCACCTGCAGGCTCAACGATTTCTTTGAGGACATTGCAGTTGCCACCCGCGCCCTGGTCGTGGATGCTGACAATGGGGTTTTGATCGCCGAGTTCGACACAGGCGCGGATCACGCGATTGAGTTTTTGTTCCATTTCTGCATCGCCGCGCTGCACGGCATTAAAATCGAGTTCGGCTTCGTTTTCGCCCTGTACCATGCTCGAAGCGGCACCGCCCCCCATGCCAATGCGATAGGCCGGGCCGCCGATTTTGGTGACGAGCATTTGGGGTTCAGGCTTTTCTTTATGTGTATGACGCGCGTCCATTTGACCGATTCCACCGCTAAACATAATGGGTTTGATCCATTCTCTGCGTTCTCCATTGGGCAGGCGCATACCATAGGATCGCGTATAGCCCTGTATGAGGGGTTCGCCGAATTTGTTGCCGTAATCTGAAGCTCCATTGCTGGCTTCAATTGCGATTTGCAAGGGGGTAGCGAGATTATCGGGATATTGAAATTCGGGATTTTCCCAGGGCAGATCGTATCCGGGGATATATAAATTGCCCACGCAATACGCCGCTGTGCCCGCGACCACAAGTGCGCCGCGGCCCGTGGCTTGCACATCTCGGATGCGCCCACCAGTACCTGTTTCTGCACCGGGAAAAGGGGCAATACCCGATGGGAAGTTGTGCGTTTCTGCTGTGAAAATGATGTCACAGGTGCGATCTGAGAATGCAAATGGAGATGGGTTACCGATATTGGTGGGCACAATGGTGCGAATCGGATATCCTCGGATAGCGCTGGAATTGTCTTTGAAGGCGATGGTGCTGTTGTTGGGATTGGCTTGGAGCGGCGATTGGATCATGGCGATGAGGTGATCGGGCATCTCTTTACCATCGATGATGAGGCGTCCTTTGAAAAACCAGTGCCTGCAATGTTCGCTGTTGGATTGGGCAATGTCAAAGCATTCGACATTGGTGGGATTTCGCCCGATCTGGTCGAGGAAGAGATCGGTGTAATAATTGAGGTCCCAATCATCGAATGCCAGACCCATGGTGCGATTGATTTTCTCGAGGGCGCGGCGACCTCCTTCTATGAGGGAAATCTCGAATACGGGTTCTGATTTTGCGTCGGATACAAAGGACGCGAGGGGGTGGGGATACGGATATTCGGTCATGCGATCGTGTACCAGGGACAAAAAGATATTCTGCTGATTCAGACTCAGGGCGGGTTTGATCAGATAACGCCGCGACCGTTCGATACGCGAAATTTGCGTGATCCCGCAGGCGTGGCATATTGCCGTGGCATTTGTTGACCATGCCGTGGAAAAATTCATGCGCGGCCCCACTTCGAGGACCGTGCCATACTCCTGAAGAAATGACTGATCTGCAAAACGATCTGCCTCAAAGGTTTCGGATAGCAGATAGATGAGCCGATTTTGCTGCTCGGCGGAAAGCGGACGGGTTGTTTGTACGTTGAAACAGTATTCGGTTTCAATGTCTTGAATATGTGGGGAGACGTGTTGCTTTGACAATTGGAGCAGGGTGTGTTGTTGGGTGGGGGAGAGAGCAGGCGTGCGAAAGAAATGTTTCAGGCTCATGAGATCCTCAGTAAATGAAATTGTTGTCTGCCTCTTTAAGCGGGGGGAGGTTTTGGTCGCGCCTGGAAAGAATTGGATTTTTTATGGGCCAAGAAATGTCTAAGTCGGGGTCGTCCCAGGAAATACCGCGATAGGTCTCTGGGGCGTAAAAATCCGTGCATTTGTATGTGAAGTCCGCCATCTCGCTGAGGACGCAGAAGCCGTGTGCAAAGCCGGGGGGCACATAGAGGAGTTCGGACCTCGTTTCGGAAAGATGGACGCCGATCCACTGAGCATAAGTGGGGGACCCCCGACGAATATCGACGGCGACATCGTATATTTCGCCTTTGAGCACCTGGATGAGTTTGCCCTGTGCTCGAGGAGCTTTTTGATAGTGCAATCCGCGCAGTACACCGCGGGTGGATCGGGAGTGGTTGTCCTGAACGAACGTTTCTTTAATGCCATTGGCAGCGAAATCGTCTCGTTTGTACGTTTCAACAAAAAACCCGCGATCGTCGGAGAATAGCTTTGCGCGAACGAGGATGACGTCGGGTATGTCGAGTCGCTCAAATTCAAAGGGCATGATGAAGTGTGAAGTAAAAAGAAGACAAGGTAAGAGGTATCGACACATCCCCGCCACCGCGGTGTACAACTCGCCGACTCTTAGGCTATTTCACGCTGGTGCCTCTCGCGTTTCACGTCTTAATTACAAGATATCATTCACAAGTTGTGGGGCAAGTCCTATATAGGATTGAGGCGTTAGATTTTTCAGGTGTTTGAGGTCTGCTGGTGGCAGATTGAGAGTGTTGAGAAAGTTATCGAGATCGTCCTTTGTAATCTCTGTGCCTCGGGTGAGGTTCTTCATAAGTTCGTAGGCGTTTTCATATCCGGCTTTTCGCATGACGGTTTGCACGGCTTCGCCGAGTATCTCCCAGGCATTTTCGAGGTCGCTGGCAATGGCCTGTTTGTCGATGGCGACCTTGCTCATGCCATTCAGGAGGGATTTCAGGGCGAGATACGCATGGCCGATAGCCGGGCCAATATTGCGAATGGCCGAGGAGTCAGATAAGTCGCGCTGGAGGCGTGAGACGGGTAATTTGGTCGATAGGTGTTCGAGCAGGGCCGTGCTAATGCCCAGATTGGCTTCGGCATTTTCAAAGTCGATGGGATTGACCTTGTGGGGCATGGTCGAAGATCCGACTTCTGAGGCGACTGTTTCCTGGCGGAAATAGGATAGGGATATGTAGGTCCACATGTCGCGGGCAAAGTCGAGCGCGATGGTGTTGAAGCGGATGATCATTTGAAAGACTTCGGCCATATAATCGTGCGATTCAATCTGCGTGGTGAGGGGATTGAATGTCAGGCCGAGACGCTGGACAAAATCGCGGGCAAGGTCATGCCATGGCACATTGGGATAAGCCGCGACATGCGCGTTGTAATTGCCGGTGGCACCATTGAATTTGCCGAGGTATTCGAGCTGTGTCGCCTGTTTGATTTGTCGCTGCCAGCGATAGACAAATACGGCGAGTTCTTTGCCCATTGTGGTCGGGGTGGCGGGTTGACCGTGTGTGCGCGCAAGTATGGGTAGGTTTTGGGTGTCCTGCGCGAGTTTTGAGGTGGTTTGGATAAGTTGCTGTGCGAGTGGGAGAAAGACCTCTTTGACAGCAGATTTGAGCATGAGCGCATGAGAGAGATTGTTGATGTCTTCAGAGGTGCAGCAAAAATGCACGGCTTCGCATACATCGGCGAGCGATGTTTCCTCAAGGCGTTCTCTAACGTAGTATTCGACGGATTTGACATCGTGGTTGGTAACCCTTTCGATTGCGACAACGCGCTGTGCTTGTTGCTCGTCGAAAGTATCTATCCACGATTTCAACATCTGATGTTCTGCATCGGTAAATGCGCGGACGTGTGCGAGTTTGGGATGCTTTGATTGAAAGCGCAACCATTCGATTTCAATCTGTACGCGGTAGGCAATCAGTGCAAAATGCGAGAGACATGGAACGAGGTTGGTCAAGCGACTCGTGTAGCGATTGTCGAGGGGAGAGAGTGCGGTGAGGGGCATGGAGGATTCCTTTACTTATCTTCGGGGTCGCCATATTCGAGGGGATCGTCATCGTCGGGAAATTCAAAAACATAGCCGCAGGGACATATCGGATGATCGGACTCACGCGGGGTGTTGCACTCGGGGCATCGCTCAACAGGTTTGTAGAGATATTTGGTCAGTATGACAATGATGAGGACAGCGGAAAAAATAATCGTGTAGAACATGGATTTCGTGCTGATCACTTAGAAAAAAACAATAGGCGGGAAGAATCCCCGCCTGTTTGCTTGTTTGTTCAGGTTGTGCCCATATCGCCTTCTCTTGCAACGACTTCGACCGATTTTTGTCGCGCGTTGATGATGAGTTGGTCTATGCGGTCCTGAAGGGTTTTGATGTCTTGCTCGAAATCGTCGAGTTCTTTGACGAGGTCATCGAAATCGAGCCTGATAGCGTTCGCCTTCCTCAAACCCATTAGATTTCCTTTCTGATACGGGATGGCATCAGGGAGAGAAGGGGAGGGGAGTCTGGGAAAGGGAATAGAAATATAGGACAAGGCGGGAATGGCGTCAAGGGAGATTCGTCAATAGGGCGCCGATTTGTTCTCTTGTGGGGATCGCGGGTTGAGCACCTGCTTTCCCAACGGTGAGAGCACCTGCTGCGCACGCGAAACGAATGGCGTTTTCAAGGGATTGTTTTTCGCTTAAAGCACAGGACAGTGCGCCATTGAAGGCATCACCAGCACCTGTGGTATCTATTGGCGTAGCTTTAAAAGCCGGTATGTGCAGGGCTTGATCGGGCATCGCCAAAAACGCGCCTTGTGAACCCAAAGTTATGATGGCATTTTGAGCACCTTTTTCGAGTTAGGTTTTATTTATACACTTAACATTCATGCATGCGAAAATCCTTTGTACAAGTCAAGCAATCATGATTTGCTTTTCGCCAAGTCGTCATTCTTGACTTGATAGGTGGGTTTGCTTATGTTGTGAAGGTCTTATACTTTTGAGATCAAGCGCGAAAAAAACGCGCCATTTTTTATTTTGGAAACCGGGGAACATTACAGAATCTGCATCGTTTATCAGACAAGACAATATGCTTTTTGAATACAGCCGATGTACCTCAAGAGGATGGAGGTACATATCTGTGGGATTTGAGAGGCAGAGGCTGATGGTTCTTTGTATCATGCAAATTGGCGGATTATGAGACGATTTTTACATATCTGTTGTGCGTGTCTGATCGCGTTGAGTGTGGGGTGCGCACAAAAAAAATATCGACGATTGAGTCCAGAGGTTTATTACAAAGACGCGCAAGATGCACTCAAAAATAAGAAGTGCTACGACGCCGAGTTGTTGTTTAGAAATATGCTATCGGACTTTCCAGGGTCTCATTTGTCAGATGAGGCGCAATTTGAATTGGGCAACGCTTTTCAGTGTCAAAAAGATTATGTGATGGCTATTTTTGAATACGAACGCCTGCTCAACGAATATCCCGTGAGTCCTTATGCTGCTGAAGCGCGGTTCCAGATTGGCGAATGTTATTATCAAGATGCGCGCAATATTCACCACGATCAGGATGAAACGCACAGGGCAATTCGAGAATTTGCGAGGTTTATCGAAGACTATCCACAAAGCGATCTCGTATCCCAGGCAGAGGGAAAAATTAAAAAATTGCGCAATCAACTGGCCCTCAAGGAAGTCATGATTGCATACGATTATATCCTGTGGAAATATTATACCTCGGCCAAACTCTACGCCGAAGGCGTATTGAAGGAATACCCCGATACCGAGGCTGCGTTAGAGGCGCGCTTTGTCATTGCACGGGTCAATTTTAAGACTGGGGCACTCGACAAGGCTCTCAATGAGCTTACGTTGTTGATAGGCCAGGACTTGCCCGAGAAGTTGAAGGCAAAAGTTATCGAAGAGACAGAAAAAATAAAAGCCAAATTGCACGTTGAAAAACCTTAGAATGGCAAAGCGCGTTGGCATTTTCGGCGGGACATTTGATCCCATTCACGTCGGGCATTTAATTATTGGGCAGGAGATCATGCTCCAATGCGCGCTCGATCGGGTTGTGTTTATGCCTTCGAGAGAACCGCCGCACAAAACCAATTTTGACATGGCTTCCGCTGAAGATCGCGCGATGATGGTCGGCCTGGCCGTGCGAAGTTATCCGGGATTTGAACTGAGTCGATTTGAGTTGTCGCGTCCTGGGAAATCTTATACAATTGATACCTTGCGTCACTTGCGTCGAAATACGGGCGAGAACACAAAGCTCTTTTTGATCATTGGAGCTGATAATGCCGTAGAAATGGGCGACTGGTTCGACCCCGAAGGCGTGTTGGATTTGGCTCATGTACTCGTGGCTGAACGCCCGGGTTTTGAACGAGCGAGCGTTGATCCCGCTTTCAAATCCAAGATGCAGTTTGTTGAAACACCTCTGCTGGATATTTCGTCAACGGCTATTAGAGAACGCGTACGCACCAAAAGACCGATTTCTTTTTTTGTTCCCGACGCCGTTGCAGACTATATTAGAACCCATGGGCTATATCTTGAGGGTTAGAAGAGTAGAGACCTGCAACTTTTGACTGGTTTTGTTATGAACGAAGAAAAACACGAAACCGAATGTTCCAGACTTGGGGGAATGCCCGAAGCGCGGATTCAGCGTTATTTCTGTGTGGATGATGATAAGTGTCACGCGCTGGCGCGCGTATCAAAAGATGCCAAAGTCCTATCAAAAGAAGCCAAAGAAATTGTTGTGAGAGGTGAAGTCGCCAAAGGGTGGATCGTGGAATTGGAAGTGCCCGCTACCGATGGCGTGGTTCGCATGGACCTTGTGGCAAAGCCTTGATCATAGTGCGGGGTTGGGTGGTTGGGTGGTCTGACTGCTGGCTACTGACTGCTGCACGCGCAGCACAACGTAAGTAAAGCTATATTATGTCCCATTCTGATGATTTTCATAAGACCCGGGTGACGATCTTTGGCTCTGAATATGTACTCAGCAGCGAGGAGTCGGAGCAATATACCTCTAAAATTTCAAATTTTGTCGATCAAAAAATGAACCAGATTGCCGAGACCGAAAATATAGGTGATACCACCCGGATTGCACTGATGGCGGCATTTGATATTGCCAATCAAATTGCGCGTCAACGCACGCAGCGTCGAGAAGCCCACATTCGCATAGCCAAAGCGCTCAGGCGTTTGGAGCAGCATATAGATGACGCAAAGAAGTGAGAAGCGGGGGATGGGCGCTCATCTCACCTTGTAAATCGATACTTAAAAATTGTAAATAAAATTTTCCACCCTGCCTTGAGGGTGCCTTTTAGAGTGCCGGTGATTTTGGAAACGCCGATGCGTTTTCTATAACTTACTGGCACTTCTTGTATTTTTAACGCCTGCCTTGCTGCTTTGACCTGCATTTCTACTGTCCATCCAAAAGTTTTATCCCGCATATTTAAGTCCGCGAGTGCCCGATAGCGAATCGCCCGAAAAGGTCCCAGGTCTGTATAGGATACGCCAAAGAGGGTTTTGATGAGGCTGGTGGCCAGGCGGTTGCCAAAACGCGCCTGAATCATTAGCGCACCGGGTTCGCTGTTGCCCAAAACGCGCGAGCCAATCACGAGGTCGGCGCGGTTCTCCAGGATGGGCGCAATCAGGTCAGGCATTTCGTTGGGGTGATCGCTGTAGTCGCCATCGAGAAAGACGACGATGTCCGGCCTATTGGTTGCTGCTATGCCCGCGAGGCAGGCAGAACCGTACCCACGGCGATTTTCCCGAATAATGCGTGCGCCCATTGCTGCGGCTAATTGCGCAGTTTGGTCGGTTGATCCATTATCGACGACGATGATTTCGGTGGGCAAATGACCAGGGATGTCGCCAATTACTTTTTCTATGGCATCCTGTTCGTTAAAAACCGGAATAATAACTGAGATGCGGGGGTGATCAGGCATGAAGTCTGTCCTCCTCAAAAGTGGTTTATCCTTTCATGTATTCGCTAAGGGGGAACCATCCGTGTTGACTGAAGAAACTTTTTTTGTATTTTGATGGCATTCAAGATAAGTAGATACTGTGAAAATATCAGATATTAAAAGCGTGGACGTTGTGGGATGTCGGCTTTTTTCTTGACCTTATTTTGGCTTTATCATAAGTTTTCATGATTCAGGGATACTTATAAGTTATTGAAATATTGTATTGTCTAACAATCAATTACTGGAATTGAAATGAATGTCATAAAAGGGGCACAGGTCGAGGGACGGCGCAGTGTTGAACGCGTTGAGACCGGCTTGCAAATTCGTCTGGTGCATCCCGATGGGATTGGGGAAGCAATTGGTTTGCAGAGCGGCGATGTTGTAGAAACCGTCAATGGACACCCTGTGCGCGATCCAATTGATTACCGTTTTTACATGGGCGAAGAAGATGTGTCGGCCTTAGTGCGAAGAGGCGAAGATCGATTTTTATTTGAAATTGAAAAAGATATTGAAGATGATCTGGGCGTAGATTTTGAAGACATGCCCATTCTCAAATGCGATAACAAGTGCGTTTTTTGCTTTTTGCACCAGATGCCCAAAGGTCTGCGAAAAACCCTGTATTACCAGGATGACGATTACCGATTGTCTTTTCTACACGGGGCTTATGTTACGCTCACGAATCTGTCAGAGGATGAATTTCAGCGCATTATTGACCAAAAATTGAGTCCAATGTACATCTCGGTTCACGCCACGGATCCCAAATTGCGAGCCGAGTTGCTGGGTCGCAGAGGGGCAACTCCTGTTTTGGATCGGATTGATATCTTAGCCAGGCATGGGATTCAGATGCACGCGCAAGTGGTCTTGTGTCCGGGTATCAACGATGGTCAGGCACTCAAACAGACGATTTTTGATCTTGCAGCGCGTCATCCGCGCATTGAATCCGTAGGCGTTGTGCCGCTGGGCTTGACCAAATTTCGCAAAAATCTTCCCAGGTTGAACCGCGTGACGCGCGCCGATGCCGCCATGGCAATTCGCCAGATAACAGCGTGGCAGAAAATGCTAAAAAAACGCTTTGGTACGCGTTTTGTGTATTTGGGCGATGAAATGTATTTGCTGACGGGCCAATCTGTGCCGCCGCAATCTGAATACGACGGGTTTCCACTTGTCGAGAACGGAATTGGCATGGTCCGCCGCTTCGTCGATGGATTTGAAAATCGGATTGAGGATCTTGAAAATTTAGCGTTGCCGCAGCAGCGTTTTGTTCTTGTAACGGGTATATTGGGTACGCACTTTTTAAATGCAATGGTTAAACGCTTAAATCAAATTTCGTGGATTGATGCCCGCGTTGTGCCGGTCGTCAATCGCTTTCTTGGCGAAGGCATAACGGTTTCTGGGTTGCTGTCGGGCAATGATATTGGTCGCGCCCTTATAGATGCCTGTATCATAAGCGATGAGACAGTTCTTTTGCCCCCCAACTGCCTGAATCACAATGGCTTATTTTTAGATGACCTCTTGCTCAAAGATCTGGAGCAAAAGGTGGGCTGTCGGGCTGTTGTGGGCACTTACGATCTGGTGGAGACCATTCAAAATGCCGTTGGTGGTGTGTCTGTTTCTGTGGGCGCAGGCAGTGAGGTTGTGGCGCACCCGTATATTTCGTCACATCAGATGGAGAATTAGGCAATGGGCATCGTGGCGATTGTGGGCCGACCAAATGTCGGCAAGTCAACGCTCTTTAATCGGCTGATTGGCGAGCGCAAAGCTGTGGTAGATTACTTTCCCGGTGTCACGCGCGATCGCAACTACGCACAGTGTACCTGGAATGGCAAAACCTTCACGCTGGTCGATACAGGCGGGTATATACCCGATTCGAATGAAATCATCTCTGACCTAATTTCTCGACAGGTCGAGGTCGCTTTGGGTGAAGCTGACCTGTTGCTCTTTGTGGTCGATGCACAGACTGGCCCTACAGATTACGATGCGATTATGGCGCGCAAGATCCGCGATTTGGGCGCACCTTATCGGCTGATTGTCAACAAAGTCGATAAAGATGTAAACGTAGCCGATGGCACGGCCTTTTACGGTCTCGCACTTGGCGAGCCGCTGTGTGTTTCTGCTATTAATGGGCGGCAATCGGGCGACTTGCTGGATGAAATTCTTACCTGTTTGCCAGAAGAAGAAGGCGATTTGGAAGAAGAATTGTCCCCTCGAATCGCGGTATTGGGTCGCCCAAACATGGGCAAATCCACCTTTGTGAACTGCCTGCTGGGGCGGGAACGAGTGGTGGTGAGCGAGACTCCCGGAACGACGCGTGATGCGATTGACCTCTCGATGCAACGCAATGGACAGTCATTTGTTCTCGTTGATACGGCGGGCTTGAGACGGCGGACGCGCGTCAAAGAGCAAGTTGAATTTTACAGTTCGCTGCGTACCGTAGAAAGCCTTGAGCGCTGTGGTGTGGCAATTGTACTGGTTGATGCAGTGGAAGGGTGTACAGTACAGGATGTCAAAATTTCAGAACGCGCTGTTGAGCTGGGCAAAGGGGTCATCGTAGGCATCAACAAATGGGACCTGATTGAAAAAGATGGCCGCACTGCCGACAAAATAGCCCAACAAATTCGCGCGCGCTTTGTACATCTGGAAAACTATCCCATTGTTTTTCTCTCTGCTCTTACTGGGCAGCGCGCGTGGCGCGTTATTGATCTGGCTTTGGATGTGGCACTGAAACGTCGTCAGCGCATTTCAACGGGCGATTTAAATGACTTTTTGACGCATCTCAATGCAACGACAGCCCCGCCGACGAAAAATGGACGGGTCTTTCGCATGTCTTTCTGCGTTATGCCGCGCAGTGCGCCGCCAACCATTCTCTTTTTTACCAGGCGGCCCAAAGATGTTCCCACGCACTATCGTCGGTTCTTAGAGCGCAGACTCAGACAGGCGTTTGACTTTTATGGCACACCTATTCGTATCGCATTCAAAAATAAGTGATATCTATGCGTTCAAGTGGCATAAAAAAGCTCTATTATTCGATTCGCGAGGTCTCGGAACTCACCGGCGTAGAATCTCATGTCTTGCGGTTTTGGGAAAAGGAATTTTCTCAACTGAATCCCAAACGTGGTCGGTCGGGCAATCGCACATACACAGAGCGAAATATCAAGGTTGTTTTGGCTATTAAGGACTTGCTCTACGTCCAGAAATATACGATTCAAGGGGCGGTTGAAAAGCTGAAGATAGACCGCAGTGTATTGGAAAATCAGAGTATTGAAGGCGCAACATCTCAGGTTGAAAATCCACTGGTTGAATTGCGGCGCATGTTAGTCGAACTCAAGCGACTGGTAGAAGGGGAGCAGGCATCGGACGTGGGGAAATAAAACTTGCGTTATACTATATAGTTTTCTATATTTGATTTTTAATTACAGAGTGGGCTTCTGCCCACTCTTTTGAGTATATGGGGGGCAATTTAGAACCAACTGGCCCGATAAGGCACGGGTGCAGATGGCGTAGTCATGCCCCATAACTTGCGGTAAAGCGGCAGTCTTGAGTTATCCAATGCTTATCAAAGACACCCTGACCCATCTGATTCTTCCGCTTCTCAATCGTCGGGATGTCGAACTGGTTGAGTTGGCTGTTTCTGGTGGTCACAGACGAAATGTCGTACGCATTTTTGTCGATCGTCCCGATGGAATTACAGTTGACGAATGTGCTGCGCTCAGCCGGGAGATTGCAGATATATTGGATACGCGCGATCCAATTGATGGCACATACCTGCTCGAAGTTTCATCTCCGGGCTTAACACGGCCCTTAAAGACAGATCGAGATTTTGAGCGGGTGGTTGGCAAATCACTTCGCCTTGTTGTCGATGGTCTCGGTGTTGCAGTTGGAATGCTCTTGCAGGTCAAATCCGATCATCTCGATGTCGAATTACACGGTGAACGGGCCACTATTGAACGCGCAAAAATTCAGAAAGCTACTGTGCATTTTGAATTGTAATGGCCGAGGAGGATCCTCACTTGAATTACGAAGTTCTCGAAGCGTTAAGGCAAATTGCCCAGGAAAAAAATGTCAACCGCGATCTGGTTATCGAAACCCTTGAAATGGGGTTAATCTCTGCGGTGAAAAAGCGGTTTGGAACTGGGAATAATGTGGAAGTCAACTTCGACAACAACTCTGGCGAGATCATCGTTGAAACGGTCAAAGAAATCGTTGCTGATGACTCGGTCGAAGATCCCGAGATTCAAATTGGTGTGACACAAGCGCGCAAAGCAGACACAGGTGCAAAGGTCGGTGGGGAATTGAGACTGCGCCTCAATTTTGCCGATTTTGGGCGCAATGCGATTCAAACGACAAGGCAGGTACTCGTCCAGCGGGTCAGAGAAGCCGAGCGAGAAAAAATCTACGAAGATTATCAGGGGCGTATTGGGGAAATTATTTCGGGAACCGTGCAGCAAATTAGTCGGGGAGATATCCTCGTCAACCTGGGGCGAACAGAAGCGATTATTCCGCTCAAAGAGCAAATCAGAAAAGAACGCTATCGACAAGGGGATCCCATTCGCGCCTATTTGCTCGATGTCTTGCGTACAGCGAAAGGTCCACAGGTCGTGTTGAGCCGCACACATCCCGTATTTCTCGAAAGGCTCTTCCAGCTTGAAGTCCCTGAAATTTATGAAGGCGTTATCGAAATTAAGGCTATATCGCGCGAACCGGGTGTGCGAGCAAAAATTGCCGTTTACTCCAATGATGCGCGAATTGATCCCGTGGGTGCTTGCGTGGGTATGAAAGGCTCCCGCGTACAGGCTGTGGTGCGCGAATTGAGCAGTGAACGCATAGATATTGTTCCCTGGAGTGAAGACGAAGCGATCTTTTTGTCGCGTGCACTGAATCCTGCCACAGTTCGCCGCGTTGTGATTGACCGACGCGAAAAACGCATGTCGGCTATTGTCGATGATGATCAGCTTTCTCTGGCTATTGGCAAAGAGGGGCAGAATGCGCGTTTGGCATCGCAGTTGACTGGCTGGCATGTCGATATCATGACGGAAACCCGTTATAACGAAATACAAGCCGAACGCCTGGCTACGACAGTCCCATTGGCCGAAGTACCTGGCACGGGTCAAGTGACGCGAAATCGCCTTGAGACCGCAGGTATTTTGTCTGCCAATGATCTCGTCCGGGTATCCTTCAATACGTTGCTCAAAGTGCCCGGCATCGGCGAAACAACGGCTGAAAAATTGCGAGAGATCTCGCAGGAAATTGTCAATGCAAAAGTGTCTGCTTACCGCGAGGAAAAAGCGCGTTTGCAAGCAGAGATAGAGGAAACCAAATCCACAGAAGACACATCTGAAACTGACAAATGATCGGAAGGTGAGCCTATTGGCGAAGACAAAAGTTAAAACAGTAGCCCAAAAAAAACGGGTTTACGAGATTGCGCGCGAGTTCAATTTGTCGAGCGTCGCAATGGTCGAGCAGATTAGAAGCCTCGGTTTTGAAGTCAAAAATCACATGGCGGTCTGTACGACTGCAATGGTCGAGGCGGTACAAAAGAAATTTGATTCAGAACGCCAGGCGACGCGACGAAAACTCCGACGCAAGGATGAGGAAAAAAAGGGACGCGAGATTCAGGAGCAAAAACCTCGCGTGAGCCGTCTCCGTTCGGTTCCGTCTGATGCAAAAACTGAGACCAGCAGCGAGAATAGACAACGCCCGCGGCGCAGAAGACGTCGAACCGATTATCCGACTGTTGTCGTAGAAGATGTCAGTCAGACACCGTTTCCGGCACCCAAAACAAAAGCACCGGAAACGAAAAAAGAAAAACCCGCGGTCCAAGACACGGCCAAGCCCAAAGAAAAACCCGTACAGGAAAAGAGAAGCAGCACAAGGTCTCCGCGAAAACGTCGTCGCAGGCGCAAGCGTCCTGTTATTGATGAGCGCGAAGTATCAGAAAATGTGCGTCGAACACTGGCGCAAATGTCGAGTGGCGCGGGATCATCACGGGTGCGCCGTCGCCGTCGTCAGGACAGTGAAGAGCCCGAAGACCAGACCACAGACGGACAAGTTCTCAAAGTCAATGAGTTCACAACCATTGGCGAACTCGCTTCTCAAATGGATGTGCGTCCCACAGAAGTCATCACACAATGTCTCAAACTGGGCATGGTGGTGACCATCAACCAGCGCCTCGATATGGACACCATCACGCTTGTTGCCGATGAATTTGGTTTTGGCGTTGAGCAACTCGAAGAATACGGTGAAGAGGCATTGGAAGAAGCAGAGGTAGAAGCGTCTAAAGATACTCTGAAACCAAGGCCCCCGGTAGTGACGATTATGGGGCATGTAGATCACGGGAAAACATCTCTTTTGGATTATATCCGAGAGACCAATGTAATGGAAGGTGAAGCTGGCGGCATTACACAGCATATTGGCGCATATCACGTTGAACTCGGGGACGGTCGTGAAATCTGTTTTCTCGATACGCCTGGACACGAAGCTTTTACGGCAATGCGCGCCAGAGGTGCCAGCGTAACCGATGTCGTCGTTCTGGTCGTGGCGGCAGATGATAGTGTGATGCCACAGACAGTAGAAGCCATCAATCATGCCAAAGCTGCCAATGTACCCCTCGTCGTTGCAATTAACAAAATAGACTTGCCCACAGCCGATTCCAACAAAATCAAACGGGAGTTGGCCGAGCACAATGTCGTCGTAGAAGAGTATGGCGGTAATGTTCAAGTTTGCGAAATTTCCGCCAAAACGGGACATAATGTCGATGCTTTGCTCGAGCTATTGGCTCTTGAAACCGAAATGCTCGAACTTATGGCAAACCCCGATAAGCGCGCAAAAGGCACGATTGTGGAGTCAAAACTCGACCGTGGACGAGGAAATGTTGCAACGGTGCTCGTGCAAGAAGGCAGGCTACAAGTCGGTGATCCTTTTATTACTGGCATGTTCAGTGGACGCGTCCGCGCAATGCTCGATGAGCGCGGTCTATCTGTGGCAAATGTTGGGCCTTCTCGTCCGGTTCGGGTTCTCGGATTGGCCGGGTTGCCCCAGGCCGGGGATATGTTTCATGTGGTTGAAAATGAGCGCGAAGCCCGCGATATCAGCCAAAAACGGCAGCAACTCAGGCGCGAACAAGAATTTCATCGGGTACGTCGCGTATCATTGTCCGATATTCACAATCAGATTGAAACGGGCAATATGGAAGAATTGCGCCTGATTATTAAAGGCGATGTCGATGGGTCTGTCGAGGCTCTGCAAGACGCGCTTTTGCAAATTGAGCACGAAGAAGTGCATCTATCGGTGCTTCACCGCGCTGTGGGTGCCATCTCCGAATCAGACATTCTGCTCGCATCGGCCTCTGATGCCATCATTATCGGATTTAATGTGCGTCCCGATGCAAATGCAAGAGAGGTTGCGACACGAGAACGCGTTGATATTCGTTTGTATCGCGTAATTTACGAAGTCGTTGAAGATATTCGCGCTGCGCTTTCTGGATTACTGGCACCCAAAATAGAAGAAAATGTGCAGGGCGAAGCACAGGTGCGCGAGCTTTTCCATGTACCGCGCATTGGCACAATTGCCGGATGTCTGGTTTCTCAGGGACTCATCCACCGCACGACTAGCGCGCGCGTTTTGCGCGATGGCGCTGTTATTTACGAAGGCCGCATTGGGTCATTGCGACGTTTTAAGGATGATGTCCGCGAAGTGCAAAACGGTTTTGAATGCGGCATTGGTATCGAAAATTTTAACGATGTCAAAGTCGGCGATGTCATTGAAACTTACGAACGCGTTGAAATTTCTCGCACAATCTAATGACCATTGGATTTTGTCATCTCGACCTGTATTTGCCCGAATGCGCCTCGCTGAAACAGAAACGCAGCGTGCTCAAAAGCATCACGACGCGCACGCGCAACAAATTCAATGTCTCTGTTTCTGAACTGGGCGACAATGATCGCTGGCAAAGAGCGCAATTGGGTGTCGCAACAGTAGCCAACGACTCTCGGTATGCCAATCAGGTGTTGTCAAAGGTGATCGATTTAATCGAGCGCGAAGATCGCCTTATTGTGGTTGACTATTCGCTGGAGTTGCTCTGACATGCCATCTTATCGGCCGGAAAGTGTGGGAAAAGCCGTTCAGGTTGCCCTGAGTGAAATTTTGCACATGGAAACCCGTGACCCCGGTCTGGCCGAAGTCACGATTACGGCTGTCGCGATGTCTCGTGACCTGCGCACGGCCAGAGTTTACGTCAGTGTGATGAGCGGGGCTGGGGTACAAACACAGGTGCTCGAACGGCTGATGGGGGCGATGTCTTTTTTGCGCCGTGCGCTCGCTCAGCGCGTTCAATTGCGACATGTGCCCGAGTTGGTCTTTGCCTGGGATGATTCCATCACTCATGGGTCGCATATCGAGCAGTTGCTCAATAGTCTCAACACATAGGTGGTGCCAATAAACGGCTTTCTGGGTATAGACAAACCCGCTGGCTGGACTTCTCAAGATGTCGTCAGTTGGGTACGTAAGCACTTTGGGATAAAAAAAGCAGGACACACAGGCACCCTTGATCCCATGGCAACGGGCGTTTTGCTACTTTGTCTGGGGGCTTATACACGTCTGAGTTCCTATATTACGAACGGTGACAAACAATATCGCGCGGTTGTGCGTTTGGGAATGACGACCGATTCTCTCGATGCCGATGGTGTGATTACCAGCAGATCGAAGGATATTCCAACCGATTATGCACAGGTCCAGGCCGCCGTTGCCGAATTTAAGGGTGCGATTGCACAAATTCCGCCTATGTATTCGGCCATACGCATGGGGGGGCGCAGGCTTTATGAACTCGCCCGCAAAGGTATTGAGGTTGAACGCCCAGCGCGTAAAGTATGCGTCCACAAGCTCGACATTGTGGCTTATGCACCACCGCTCTTGCACTTGAGAGTACATTGTTCTAAAGGCACTTATATTCGGTCGCTTGCCGATGACATTGGCAAACGGCTCGGGTGTGGTGCCCATCTATCAACGCTTCGCAGAACCGCAGTTGGGCGTGTTGGATTGGGACAATGTGTTGCGATTTATGAACTCGAGCGTGCAGGACGGATTTCTGATGTGTTGCTCAATCCCCACGCTGTTTTATCCCATCTGTCTTCGGTTTGTTTGACAGAGGCACAGCAGGGGAGATTTTCAAATGGCAATCCCGTGACCGATATTTTATTAGATGTCCAGGATATTGTAAAAGTGCAAAATTCCCGGGGTATTTTGCTTGGTATCGGTCATATCGTCGAGGGCGTCTTGAAGCCTATTCGCGTGCTACAGAATTGATGATGCGCACCATAACGCTTGAAGAACCGGTCACGCTTGCCCACCCGGTGGTCACTGTTGGAACATTTGACGGCATTCACATCGGGCATGTCTCTGTCATTAAGGCTATGACTGACACTGCACGGGCGTGGGGGGGAACATCTGTCGTTGTCACCTTTGATCCACATCCTCGCCAGTTTATCGACGGTGCCGATGCCCCCGGGGTGTTGACATCGCTCGAGGAGAAACAGCATTGTCTCGCCGCCTTAGGGGTGGATATTCTGGCTGTTGTTGAATTCGACGATGTACTCAGAAGATTGTCTCCCGAGGCATTTGTCAAATTTTTTCTGGTTGATAAACTCAGTGCCAGGTCTGTGATCATAGGCTACGATCACGGTTTTGGAAGAGGTCGTCAGGGCGGTTTTGAAACGATGAAAAGGTTGGGAAAACAATTTGGCTTCTCTGTTTTTTCCCCACCTGCTGTATGCATCGCCGAAAAACCTGTAAGCAGTACCCGGATTCGCAACGCACTCTTAGACGGAGACATGGACGCGGTTGTTCAGCTTCTGGGACATCCATATCCCTTATGGGGACGTGTTGTTGAGGGAGAAAAGCGGGGTAGAGCACTTGGTTTTCCCACTGCCAATCTCCTGTTTGAAACGCCGGGAAAGCTCTTGCCATCGTCGGGTGTTTATGCAGGTGTTGCCAGGCTGAATGAGGCCCATATCGCCGTTGTCAATTACGGCAAACGTCCGACATTTGGGGGGCAGTCAGCGCGTTGTGAAGTGCATTTGCTCAATTTTTCACAAGATCTCTATGGAAAAATTTTACCCCTTGAGATTTGGTGTCGCATTCGTGGCGAGCGCGAATTTGGCAGCAAAGAAGCGTTGATCGAACAGATTCAAGCAGATATACAGTCCGCGAAAGATATGCTTTCGCGGCGTCATACCTATGGAGGTAAATTTTGGCTTTAACAAAGGAGAAAAAGGCCGAGTTGATCGCACAATACGGGGGTAAAGAAGGCGATACTGGATCGCCACAAGTTCAGATTGCGCAACTTACAGAGCGTATTGTGCAACTGATCGGACACTTTCAAACCCATAAGAAAGATCATCACTCGCGTCGAGGGTTGCTCAAACTGGTTGGGCGTCGCCGCCGCCTGTTGCGGTATTTGCGGCGCGTAGATTTAGACGGTTACCGTAGCTTGATTGCGGCACTGGATATTCGCGGTTGAGTTTTTTATTATTCCAGCAGTTGGTCGTATCTCTGGCCTTTTTGTCAGAGCGCTGGGATAGATGTGTTTTAAGGCAAATAGAGGAGAAAGAATGATAGCAAAAGTAGAGCTTGAATATGCAGGTCGTCCGTTGTCTATTGAAACGGGTCGGGTGGCCAAACAGTCACATGGGGCGGTGTGGATGCAGTACGGTGAAACCATTGTGCTGGTGGCCGCCGTTTCCGATAACAGACCTTCGAATTTTGATTTTTTTCCGCTTCAAGTCGATTATCGCGAAAAAATGTATGCAGGCGGGCGCATTCCGGGCAGTTTTTTTAAGCGAGAAGGCGCACCTTCAACAACAGAAAAATTGCATGCGCGTTTGATTGATCATCAAATCAGGCCCTTGTTTCCCAGTGCTTATGACTTTGAAACACAGGTTTATGTCACTGTGTTGTCTTTTGATGGTGAAAACGATCCTGCGGTGCTCTCAATGACGGGTGCTTCGGCTGCACTGTGCATTTCTGATATTCCGTTTGACGGCCCCATCGGAGCTGTATGCATTGGACGGGTTGGTGGAGAATTTAAGATCAATCCCACACTTTCCGAACTCGAAGAAAGCGATATCCACCTGATGGTGTCGGGCAATCGCGAGTCGATCATTTCAGTTGAAGGCGATTTTCACGAAGTACCCGATGGCGATGTTGTCGAAGCACTGCGCGTCGCCCAGGAAGGGATTGTGCAACTGATTGAATTACAAGATGATTTGATTGCCAATGTTGGGAAAACCAAGCGATCTTACGAGGAACCCGAAGAAAACGAAGCCCTCGTCGTCGCCGTTGCCGAACGCGCTTTGGAGCAGATTCACGTAGCCAATCGCATGCCGGATAAGATGGCGCGTGCAGAGACGTTGTCCGCGATTCGCGCCGAAGTGCGAGAAGTACTCGCTGAAGACTTTGCAGATGACGAAATTGGCAGTGAAATTGATCGGTTGATCAAAGCGGATATGCGCGCGATGATCCTCGCGGAAAATCAGCGTATTGATGGACGCGATCTCAACCAGATTCGACCCATTGACATCGATCTGAGTATATTGCCGCGCACACACGGGTCTGCTATTTTCACGCGCGGGCAGACGCAGGCTTTGTGCGCTGCAACGCTGGGCAGCAAGATGGACACCCGGATGGTAGACGATCTCGAAGGCAAATCGTTCAAGAGCTTTATGCTCGATTACAACTTTCCCAATTACAGTGTGGGTGAAACAGGGCGGATCGCAGCACCCGGCCGTCGTGAAATCGGTCACGGTGTTTTGGCCGAAAAGGCACTCGAGCCTGTTGTGCCCAGTGAGGAGCATTTCCCATATACGATCCGGCTGGTTTCTGAGATTTTAGAATCCAACAGTTCGTCTTCAATGGCCACGGTGTGTGGTGGTTCTCTCGCTTTGATGGATGCGGGCGTGCCCATTAAAAGCCATGTCGCTGGAGCTGGCGTGGGGCTGGTTATGGAAGGAGAGCAGTGGGCGGTGCTCACTGATATTTTGGGCGAAGAAGACCATTTGGGCGATATGGACCTCAAAATTGCGGGAACGCGGGCGGGCCTGACCGCGATTCAGATGGATATCAAGATCGGTGGCATAAGTTTTGAAATTCTCAATGCGGCTTTTATCCGTGCGCGAGATGCATTAAACCACATTCTCGGCCTTATGGAAGAAGCTATTTCCGCGCCGAGACCGGGCTTGTCGGAATACGCACCGCGCATTTTGTCCATCCGCATTGATCCATCAAAAATCGGCACAGTTATCGGACCGGGCGGGAAAACCATTCGCAGCATTGAGGAGACAGGCGCAACGGTTTCGGTCGAGGACGATGGGCTGGTTACGATCACTTCTGTAGACGCGCAAGCCGGTGAAACTGCAATGGGCATGGTTGAGGCACTCATAGAAGAGGCAGAAGTTGGGCGAACCTATGAAGGCACGGTGCGCAGAATCACTGATTTTGGCGCATTTGTCGAGATTTTGCCTGGGAAAGACGGGCTTTGTCATATTTCCGAGCTTGAACATCACCGGGTGCGCAAGGTCAACGATGTGCTCAGTGAAGGCGAAAAAGTGCAGGTCAAAGTGATTGCTATTGACGATCAGGGCAAAATTCGACTTAGTCGCAAAGTACTCATTGACAAACCCGATGGTGGTTCAAATGAGCAGGGTAGGCAACGCCCCCCCCGAAGATCGTGAGATTTGCATATACACGAAAAAAACAAGGCGATCGGTGGGCAAGCAGGTGATACCCGGTCGTCTTTCGTGTTTTTACTCGCAGGGAACGATATATGCCAGATATCATCAGGATAAATGACGTAAGTGCATGGGAAGGTCGGGAAGTCGTAATTGAGGGATGGCTGTACAACAAACGGTCGAGTGGCAAATTGCACTTTCTTCAGGTTAGAGATGGCTCTGGTACGATTCAGTGCGTGGTCTTTCAGGGCGATGTATCGCCGGACGTTTTTGAACGGGCTTCAGATTTGGGGCAAGAGTCATCCCTTCGCATAGTGGGTACGGTTCGGGCCGATGTGCGTTCGCCTATCGGGTTTGAAATTGGTGTCAGCGATATCGAAATTGTGCATCGGGCAGAGGATTATCCGATTACGCCCAAAGAACACGGCACGGCATTTTTGATGGATCACCGCCATTTGTGGCTGCGCTCATCGCGCCAACACGCCATTTTAAGCGTGCGTGCTGAAATTGTCAAAGCCTGCCGCGATTATTACGACAACAATGGCTTCACACTCGTTGACGCACCCATTTTTACACCGTCGTCCTGCGAAGGCACCAGCACGCTTTTTGAAACCGACTATTTTGACGAGACGGCTTACCTGACGCAAAGTGGTCAGTTGTATATGGAAGCCGCGGCTATGGCATTTGGCAAAGTGTACTGTTTTGGTCCAACTTTTCGCGCGGAGAAATCCAAAACGCGGCGTCATTTGACCGAATTTTGGATGGTTGAGCCAGAGGTGGCCTATATGGACCTATCGGGTAATATGGATCTGGCTGAAGACTTTATCTGTAGTGTTGTCCAGCGAGTGATAGAAACATGTCGTTCAGAGCTTGTGGCCTTGCAACGCGACCTCGCACCCTTAGAACGGGTGCGAAAGCCCTTTCCCCGAATATCTTATTCGGATTCGCATCAGATGTTAAAACAATCGGGTTGTGATCATACCTGGGGAGAGGACTTTGGTGCTGAGGATGAAACTGTGTTGGCCAATGCACACGATCGTCCCGTGATTGTACATCGATACCCGGCATCTTGCAAAGCTTTTTATATGAAGGGGGATCCGGAAGATTCCCAACTGGCATTGTGTATGGATGTGTTGGCTCCCGAAGGATATGGAGAAATCGTTGGTGGGGGACAGCGCGAGGACGATCTGGAGGTCTTGCGGCGGAAGCTCGCCGAACACGGTCTTGACGAGGCGCCGTTCCAGTGGTACCTGGACCTCAGGCACTATGGATCGGTGCCACATTCCGGTTTTGGATTGGGTATTGAGCGTACAGTCGCGTGGATATGCGGGTTGTCCCATGTCCGCGAGACGATTCCATTTCCTCGACTTTTGCAAAGATTATATCCTTAGGAGTTGTATTTCAATGGCTTACGAGTTTTCAGAATTTGAAAAACGGTGGCGGCAACGCTGGGAAAACAGCGGTTTGTACCGCAGCCAAATTGATCCCAACCGCCCCAAGCACTATGCTTTGACTATGTTGCCTTATACTTCGGGTGATCTCCACATTGGGCACTGGTATGCGATCGTTCCCCCCGATGTTCGGGCGCGATATATGCGGATGAAGGGGCATAATGTATTGTTTCCAATCGGTTTTGATGCTTTTGGATTGCCCGCTGAAAACGCTGCAATCCAACGGGGTATTCACCCGGCCAAATGGACGCTGGACAATGTGGAACGCATGCGCGGACAACTGAAAACAATGGGTGCAATGTTTGACTGGACGCGCGAAGCGATCACCTGTTTACCCGAATACTACAGATGGACGCAGTGGTTATTCCTCAAATTTTACGCCAATGGCCTGGCTTATCGAGAGAAAGCTCCTGTTGATTGGTGTCCACAGTGCAATACGACCCTGGCTCGAGAGCAAGTTTGGGGAGAGGATCGACACTGCGAGCGGTGTGATACGCCCGTGATTAAAAAGGACCTGGACCAATGGCTGTTTCGGATTACCCGATATGCTGAGGAGTTACTTGATTTTTCAGAAATTGCATGGCCTGACCGCGTGCAGACCATGCAAGAGAATTGGATTGGACGCAGTGAGGGCGTTGAATTTGAAATGCGCGTCAAAAATTCAGAGTCATCGTTTCGCGTGTTCACAACGCGCCCAGATACCATTTTGGGCATGTCATTTGCGGTTTTAGCCCCCGAACATCCATTGGTTGATGAGATAACCGCACCCGACCAACGGGAAGCTGTTAAAGCATATTGTGCAAAAACCAGCCGTCAGTCGGAGATCGAGCGGCTTTCTGTGGATAAAGAACAAGATGGCGTTTTCACCGGTGCTTATGCTATTAATCCTATGACCAATGCCGATGTACCAATTTACATTGCTGACTATGTGTTGCTCCAATATGGTACAGGGGCCATTATGGCTGTGCCTGCACACGATGAACGCGATTTTGATTTTGCAAAAAAGTATGGGTTGCCCATTCCCGTTGTGATTGCCCCAGATGATTGGGATGGCGAAGCACTTATCCAGCCATATACCGGTGCGGGACGTATGATAAATTCGGGAAAATGTGATGGTTTGACCTCGCAAGATGGAAAAGATGCAGTGGCCGATGATCTGGAATCACGAGGCATTGGCGAGAGAAAAGTCAATTATCGCCTTCACGATTGGTTGATTTCTCGCCAGCGTTATTGGGGGTGTCCCATACCGATTATTTACTGTGATACATGTGGAACGGTTCCCGTTTCAGAGCGCGATCTACCCGTAATGCTGCCCGATGATGCAGAATTTTTGCCGACGGGTGAATCTCCCCTCAAATATCACGATGGTTTTCTACACACGACCTGTCCAAAATGTGGTGCTTCAGCGCAGCGAGAGACGGATACGATGGACACGTTTATGTGTTCTTCATGGTATCAATATCGCTATCTAAGCCCACATTATGATGCAGGGCCTTTTGAACCTCATGAAGGTGAATACTGGTTGCCTGTCGATCAATATACAGGGGGTATAGAACACGCGACCATGCATCTGCTCTACACGCGATTTTTCACCAAAGCCATGCGCGATATGGACCTCGTCAGTGATGATGAACCGATGACACGCTTGTTTAATCAGGGCGTTATTCTGGGTGAAGATCAAGAAAGAATGAGCAAGTCGCGGGGCAATGTCCTCAATCCCGATGATTTGATTGTGCAGTATGGAACAGATTGTATTCGGGCTTATGTGATGTTTCTGGGGCGGTGGGAACAGGGCGGTCCGTGGAATTCGTCGAGTATGGAAGGTATTCCGAGATTTTTGAACCGCGTGTGGCGTATAGTCGTTGAAAATGTTACTCTGACAAAAGGCGACGCCACGCAAGAAGCCCAGGATAATCTGCGGCGCTTAACCCATCAGACCATCCGCAAGGTATCTGAAGATTTTGAGACCTTCGGATTTAATACAGCATTGGCTGCGCTCATGACGTTTAGCAATGGTTTATTGGCGGCCAAAAATACGCCTGTTGTGCATACATGTGCCTGGAAAGAAGCCATTGAGACGCTTGTCTTGCTCCTGGCACCTGTGACTCCGCATCTTTCCGAAGAGCTGTGGTCTCGAATTGGGGGTGGGTACAGCGTTCATCAACGAGATTGGCCCGAATGGGACGAAACGCTCGCTCGCCCAGCAACGATTGAGATGCCGGTTCAGGTCAATGGCAAAGTTCGCGCGCGAATGGAAGTAGAGGTCGATGCTGGGCAGGAGGAGATTGAAAGTCTGGCTCTGGAACAGCCGAATGTGAAAGCGCATGTCCAGGAGCAAAAGCCCAAAAAGATAATCGTCATTCCCAATCGGCTGGTCAATATTGTGGTCTAACTGACGTTACGCAATAAAAATAAAAAAGAGACAGGTTTTCACCTGTCTCTTTTTTTAGTTTTAATCTTTATGGGTTTGAGTGCTGAAGGGCTTTAACATAGCTAATACCTATATCAAGATTCTTAGAATGCTAACAATCTCCAAGAACGAAATTAGCATATTATGAATAAAAAGTTGCATATTGGGCGATGAACTATAGCTTAATTCAGGCTTGTTACTGGAGTCATAGAAGCTGACGAGACCTACGCCAATATCAGAACTGACGAAGAATGGGGAGGAGGTCGAGGATCGAATAAACTCAAAATACTTGGAGCAATTGAACGAGGTGGCGTAGTAGTTGCCAGAGTAGTTGACGATGTATCAGGAGCAACGATACAAGAGTTTATGAGAGAGCACGTAAAGTCCAGAAATTCACTTTTGATAACAGACAAGTTCAAGTCATACAATCGTATGCACAAAATTGTTGAGCACGAATTTATGGAGAGAAAATACAAAAGATTTGTCAGGAGCGAGAAGCACTACGTAAAGTTACATACGAACACGATGGAGGGATATTGGGCTATATACAAGAGATCGTTGTACGGAATCTTTCATCGTTATAGTGTAGAAAGAGCAGACCTGTACTTAGTCGAATTAGGTTACAAATACAACAATCGAGGCGGTCAAGTGCTATTTTTAGTTGAAATAATCGAGGCCGGTGATTTCAATCAGCAGCAAGCGCGTCTTGCCAGTCCGTATCGAGTTTCAAGTCCTTTTGAAGCGTGCGCCTGAGCCTGGGCAGGCTTCGGAAGCCTTTAACCCTTCGCAAGCGCGGTTCAATATCCAACAGCGCAGTGGCCAACCAGCGTGTGCGTTGATTCGAGTTTGTCCATCGCTTCACATTTCTGGTGAGTTGTGCCACCATAGAGTTAAGCGATTCAATACAGTTGGTGGTACGGAAAGACTGCTTCAACTGCGGCACGAGTCCCAAGCGATGCAGGCTCAAGGTTTCTTCAAGACCTTCTTCAAGGCTTTTTGTCGCGTCTTCGTTGATCAAAGTCAATTCAGGTTTAAGGGCATCAAGAGCAGCTTTGGCTTCTTTGTAGGTGGGCAGATCGTAGGCATTTTGGAGGGTCTTTTTGATCTCATCTTGTTTGCCTTTGGGCAGATAGGAAATGACATTCTCACGTTTGTGCCATTGGCAACGTTGGATGACCACATAACCGTCCAATGCCTTTGTAAGGGCAGCATACAAGCCTTTTGAGCCATCAATAAGACACAGTAGGCCCTTGTGATAGACCAGATCACGATTTATGAGAGACTGTATAAACTGCCGACAAACGCGCTCGTTCTCGGTGGCGGCCTGGACAAAGCCGAGTGGGATTTTATCGCCTTTTATGGTCACACCAAGGGCAATGATCATCTCATACTCTGCAAAGGTCTTCCCATCTATAAACAGGGCGACGAGGTCATACTGTGCTAAAGACCGATTTTGAAACTGCTTCAACTTTTGTGCCGACGCCTTGATAAAGCGTCTCGATACCGTCGATGAGGACAGCCCAAAGGCTTTGGGTATGGCTTCAGCACAGGCTTGATAAGACCGTGTGGCAATGCCTTTGATCATACGAAGGAGCAACCCTTCATCCATACGTCTGGGACGCTGAAGATGATGATAGGTCTGGAGTGAGACTTCCTCATCGGTCACCACATTACGTACCCTGGGCACAGATACGGGCACTTTTTGATCAGAAAGATACACGGACCCTTGTTGACTGCCCCACCGCCGATTGGGGTTTTGGTTGTCTTTGCGCGTGTATCTATCACCTGCCAAGCGGCTCACTTCTTCTTGCAATTCTTCTGCCACGGCGTCTAATCCTAATGGGATCAAGGCCTGGATCAACGCGATGCGTGTATCCAGTGCGCCCAGTTCTTCTTCTCTAGGTGTCTGTGGCGTTGCATCGTCTTTGTGGATTGCCTTGACTTTGGGGGCTTTGTGCGATACTTTTTTCATCACGGGCTCCTTTGGTTGAGGACACAGCGTTTTCTGTGGTGAATTTGCTGTATCCAATTTACATTGGAGCCTCTACTATTTCAACTAAGATAAGCACAATGTCTAATCAACCCGCTGACCAAAGTTATTACCAAGTATTAAAAGATCTGAGATATTAACAATACCGTCCTCATTCAAATCACCTTTCTTAAGTCTAACAACTCTTAAAGAATCAGAAGCTATATAAAAAGTGTCTCTAACAGACTGGGCAAACAATTCTGAATCATCATAAGTTAGTCGCCCTGTCAATCTATATCCTACCTGTAAAAGTACTTTATTAGTAGGTAAGTTATCAGATAGGTTATCAGAACGAGCTAGAAAATTAGGTTGAGGAGGTTGACCTGGTTGATAATCTGCAGGGTAGATATTTCGATCATCAATTTCAAAGAATTTTAAAGACGAGATTAAACCATTATCATTAAACCCTACAAGAGAGACTTTAACATCTTCTACAAAGTCATTTAAACTCCAAACTCCAGAGAACTTCAAGTTAAAATCTACAGTATTATCATAATACCTACTTGAAGTAGTTGAAGGAAAATTAATATCTACTGCTTGAACCTTTAGAAGTGAAGCTTTAACTGTCCAATACCAAGAAATATCTATAGTAGACTTATTAATATCTGCATTGGTAGGTATCCCACTACCTCTGATAGTGGATTTAAAGTAGGCTTTCTGACCAGAAGGGATAAAGTCTAAATGATATGGGTCACTGTAAGAAGACCTATCAGATTCATAATCAAACCCAAAGACTCTAGCAGGATAACCTACAATAGTAGTAGACAAGTACGTTTCTTCCTCAACAACTCTGCTTCGATTGTCCTTGTATATAATATCAAAATCAAAGTGATAAACTGCTGCTCTGCTATTATTGTTAATAGTACCTGTTATATAAAGATAACTTCCTTCTTCTATAAAAGATACATTAGACAAGCTGACATCATCAGAAATCTTCTTAGTAGCTCTTAATGCAACTGAATCTAAAGAGTAAATCAAATTACCTTTGTGATAGATATTGTCTTCAGAAAATAACGTACTTGAAAAGACGGTAGAGATAACAAGTACTAACAGAAACCTGAGCATAGAAACTCTCCTTATTTTAAAGACAATTATTATTCACGACTACATGACGAAATATAAAATATATTTCAAGAGCTATCAAATACTTTTTGACTTGACATATAACAGTGTTTCATATTTTTAGTGGCAGGGTTGCGGATCGGGCAACCCTGCCTGATCACCCATAACTCAACTCTTTCACAGGAGACTTTATTATGAGCAATCATAATGACAGTAAAAGACCTGAAAAGATGACAAATAGTGTAGCTAAAAGAGATCGTTTAGGAATGAGTATTACATTAGTACTGGATCAAGATAATGTGAATTCTCAAGACACTATAGAGATCGCTATAAAAGATGCCAGATTCGGATACAAGATTTCGGGTAAGCACTGCTAAGACTAAACAAATTGGGTGATCGGAAAATCCGCTTTTCAGCAGAATTGGAGAGCGGGTTTTTCATTTGTGTGCTCGCATCAGCTCAGAACAAAGCCATAAAGTCCTTTGGCATCTCCATTTCACGGCAGGATAGGCAAGCGTGATGATGCGCCCATTTTGGAGGTTGTGCTTATCTTATACCAATCGTATGAATTAACTTTGTATAGTCGCCCATTTTCGAGAACACAGTTTTTTGATCGCATTGTGGCGTGTTGTATAGGCATTCCACGCCTCACAGCATGCCTCAACAATGGCATCATATCCCTCAAAACACCGATTGGCTAACCACCCGTGACGTAATTGCGCCCAGAGATTTTCCACAGGATTCAACTCAGGGGCATAAGGTGGCAAAAACAAAAGGGAGATATTGTCAGGACAGATGAGCTTATCCGTTTTGTGGAACGTGGCTTGATCAACGACAAGGACGGCGTGGCGTCCTTTGGGCACAGCAAGAGAGATTTGAGTCAGATGATGTGCCATCATCTCTTTATTGGCATAGGGCAAGACCAATCCAACGGCTTGATCTGTGGCAGGACAGACAGCCCCAAACAGATAGACAGACAGAGATTGTTGCTGGCGCACAATGCGGGGTCGGCTACCTTTTAATGCCCAAATACGGGTCATTGTGTTCCTTTGGCCGACGCGCATTTCGTCCTCGAACCAGATGTCCACATCAAGGGTATCTACGTGAGCCGGTAAAACGGCCTTCACCGCGTGCTGAAAGTTTTTTTAAACGCTTTTTGGGCTTCCAGATCGGCTTGTGGCGCAATAGACCGGGCACTCATCCAGACCAGTCCGAGACGCTTGAGCAACTTATAGACCCTATCAAGGGTGTAAACAGCAGAAAAGCGCGATATGAGTAAGTCACGAATATCGTGACCGGTTACACGACCACCTGCCCGTTCGGCTTGCAGAGCTTCAACTGCCTTTTTGAAGACGGGTTCATCTCGGGGCGATAATCGCTGCTTGGCACCTCGCCCAGGTCTTTCACATAGTCCAGTGAGTCCTTCCTCGGCAAAACGCTTCACCCATATCCGAATGGTCTCTCGGCTCACTTTGAGCATCTGTGCTATTTCGCTGAAGGATTTACCAGCTTGAATGTGGCTCATACACAGGTATCGAATACGGGTGCGAGCATGAGGCTCTTTGCGATATAATGCCTCAAAGTTATGGTTGTTTATCTCGGCGGGAATCGGTGTGCGACTTGGCATGGATATGCCTCCCTAAAAGGGGAATGTAAACGTGACTATTACTCATCGCATACACCATAGCATATCCTTTTACAAAATGCAAGATTTTTAAATCTGATTGGTATTAGTTGAAATATTAGAGGCTCCAATGTAAATTGGATACAGCAGATTCACCCGAAAACGCTGTGTCCTCAACCAAAGGAGCCCGTGATGAAAAAAGTATCGCACAAAGCCCCCAAAGTCAAGGCCATCCACAAAGACGATAAAACGCCAGAGAGCCCCACAGAAGAAGAACTGGACGCTCTGGATACCCGCATCGCGTTGATCCAGGCCTTGATCCCAATAGGATTAGACGCCGTGGCAGAAGAATTGCAGCAGGAAGTGAGCCGCTTAGCAGGTGATAGATACACTCGCAAAGAGCAACAAAACCCCAATCGTCGGTGGGGCAGTCAACAAGGGTCTGTGTATTTGGCCGATCAAAAAGTGCCTATCTCTGTACCGAGGGTACGTAATGTGGAGAGAGATGAGGAAGTCTCACTCCAAGCGTATCATCATCTCCAGGTTCCCCGACGTATGGATGAAGGGTTGCTCCTTCGCGTGATCAAAGGCATTGCGACCCGGTCTTATCAAGCCTGTGCACAAGCGATCCCTAAAGCCTTTGGGCTGTCCTCATCAACCGTGTCGAGACGTTTTATCAAGGCGTCGGCACAAAAGCTGAAACAGTTCCGTGAACGCTCTTTGGCACCGTATGATCTCGTCGCCCTCTTTATAGATGGCAAGACCTTTGCAGACCAGGAAATGATCATTGCCCTTGGCGTGACGATACAAGGCGATAAAATCCCAATAGGCTTTGTCCAGGCTGCGACTGAGAACGAGCGTGTCTGTCGGCAGTTTATACAGTCCCTCATAGAACGTGATCTGGTCTATCACAAGGGCCTGCTGTGTCTTATTGACGGCTCAAAAGGGCTGTATGCTGCCCTTACAAAGGCACTTTCTGGCTATGTGGTCATCCAGCGTTGTCAGTGGCATAAGAGGGAGAATGTGCTTTCCTATCTGCCTAAAAATAAACAGGATCAGATCAAAAAGACCCTACAAAATGCCTACGACCTGTCCACCTATCGGGAAGCCAAAGCTGCGCTTTATGCCATAAAACCCGAATTGGCCTTGATCAACGAAGACGCGCTTAAAAGCCTTGAAGAAGGTCTTGAAGACACACTCAGCTTGCATCGCCTCGGACTGATGCCACACTTGAAGCAGTCCTTTCGTACGACCAACTGCATTGAGTCGATTAACTCAATGGTGGCACAACTCACCCGGGATGGTGTACAACGTGTCGCTTTCCAGACACGTTCATGTGAAGCGATGGACAAACTCTAATCAACGCCGGCGCTGGTTAGCCACAGCACTCTTGGACATCCAACCCCGCTTGCGAAGGGTCAAAGGATACAAAAGCCTGCCCAGGCTCAGGCGCGCACTTCAAAAGAACTTGAAACTCGATACAGACACACAAGACGCCCTTGCTGCTGATTGAATCCAACAGCCTCCAGTATTTCAACTAAATATAGGACTTGACCCCATTTTGACTGCCAGTTAGTGGGTCAAGTCCGAAAAGTTCTGTAAAAAGGTAGCCCCGTGATAGGGGTCATTGATTTTGTGTTAAGTACGTCATGTCCAGATAGCGTCTGCCCGCGATCCACTCTTCAGACCACTCCATACACAAGGCGCCGATCAAGCGTGTACAAGCTTCCTCATTGGGGAAGATCTGGACAACATCAGCCCGCCTTTTGATCTCACGATTGAGTCTTTCCAAAAGGTTGGTCGTACGGATGTGTTTGCGGTGCTGTTGTGGAAAGTGGAAACACGTCAGGCAATGCGCCACATCGCGGTCTATTTTGTCCACGAGTTTGGGTAGTATATTTTCATAGGTATCCATCATGGAAGATAGGCGTTTCTGTGCGGTGTTTAGATCGGGTGCATTGAAAACGTCACTGAATAAAACCATTTCAGCACATGCTTTGAGCGCATCGGCGACCTGGCGTTGGTACTTGGGCGGTGTAATGCCTTTGATATTTCGGTGAAAATGGGTTTGACAATGCTGCCAAGAGGCCCCTTGAAAGTGTCGTTTGATGGCGTTTCGTAAGCCTTCTTGATGGTCAGATATGATCAGTTGCACCCCCTTTAACCCTCGCTTTTTAAGGTCTTTAAACAAATCAGTGTAAGTGGCTTCTGTCTCAGTGTGTGCCACATCGAGTGATAGGATGTCTCGGTGTCCACTCTCTGCGATCCCAGTCACGATTAAGACCCCCTCAGAGGCGACCTGTCCCCCAGATCGGATGTAGAGATAGGTCGCATCAATGATCAGATAAGGGTATGCCTGTTCAAGGGGCCGCTCACGCCAGGCTTTGATGTCTGCATCAAGTTCTTGACAAAGCTCAGAGATCTGAGACTTTGAAAAGGAGGTACCACACAAGGCTTCTGTGATCTTTGTCACTTTGCGTGTGGAGACCCCTTGTAGATATGCCTCTTGAAGGGCAAGAATGAGTGCTTTTTCACTGCGTTGAAAGCGTGCAAATAACCCACTGTGGAAACGTCCTTCTCGATCTTGAGGCACGCTCAGTTCGATACGACCGACGCGCGTTTTGACAATCCGGGGTTTATATCCGTTACGGTAGCCTGTACGCTTTGTCGTACGTTGGTAAGGTTCGGCTTGTAAAAACGAAGTGATCTCCGCTTCGAGAAACTGCTGGAGGAAGCGTGTCACGGCCTGATTGAGAAAATCAGGGTCATTCAAAAGTGCAAATTGCTCTGGCGAAGAAATTTTAATATCTTTGGGGTAAGTCATCGTAGCCTCCAAGTTGGGGTTAGAATACGTGTCACCCCTATTTTAAGATTTTTCTCGGAGCTACGGTGACTTTTTTACATTTTACAGAAATATATGGACTCTATCAGTTAGGTGAGCGAGCACTCAAAAATCGTTGCATAAGATACTGTAAATTAATGGCTTATATAGAAGCCCTTAAGCACTCAAACCTATCTTTATTTTGTAGAGAGTTACCGCTTAAAAAATGGTCTGGGAACAACCCGCGCTTTGAGGGCGCGATTTCGGATTGCAATGGCGAGTTCTGTTCCAATTTCTGAATAGTTGGGGGGGACATAACCCATTGCGATATTTTTTTTAAGATAGGGCGCGGCTGTGCCACTTGTGACTTCGCCAATAGCATTTCCCGAGCTATCCAGGATTTCGTAACCGTGGCGGGGGATACCGCGGTCGATCATTTCGACCATCACAAGAGTTTTGGTCAGGCCATTCACACGTTGTTTCTCAAGTGCTTCGGCACCAGAGAACCCGCCCGTCTGTGACACGAATATATCCAGTCCGGCTTCTAATGGTGTTGTTGCCTCGTCGAGTTCCTGCCCGTAGAGGGGGAGAGAGGCTTCGATGCGGAGTGTATCCCGCGCGCCCAATCCTGCAGGTACTACGTCGGGCGATGCGATGAGGGCATTCCATATTACCTCCGCGTCTTCTGCTTGTGTAAATATCTCAAAACCATTCATACCCTCACCTGTATATCCCGTGCGGGCAATGCGAACGGGTATTCCCGCGAGTTCTGCTTTGCGAATGCGGAAAAAACCGATTTCAGAGAGGTCCCGGTTTGCGATAGGGGAGAGTGCAGCCTCTGCTTTTGGTCCTTGAAGCGCGAGAAGGGCAAATTCTTCGCTGCGATTGGCTACTTGAACATTGTCAAAGGATTTTGCGACTGCCTGGACATGTTTCCAGTCTTTATCGACATTTGCGGCATTTACGACGACCAGATAGGTTGTTTTGCCAAGGCGGTAAACAATAATGTCGTCTATTGCGCCGCCATTTTTGTTGAGAAATAGAGAATACTGCCCGCGCCCAATGCCGATCCGGTCTATGTCATTGGCAGTTAGAAATTGGACCAGTTTTCTGGCTCCTTTGCCGTTAAATTCAAATTCTCCCATGTGCGAGACATCAAAAAGTCCGGCTTGTGATCGCACCGCTTGATGTTCCGCGACTATCCCCTCGTATTGAACCGGCATTTCCCAGCCGCCAAATGGAACCATTCGGGCGTTGGTTTTTCGGTGTATTTCGTTTAGTGGCGTTTTTTTTATTTTTTCCAACTATTTTCTCCTCTCTTTTTGTTTCAAATTTTAGTTTTTCCTCCGTGTTTTCCCCATATTCAGCCTTTGTTGTTTTTGGGGTATTTATTTTTTGAAAATCCGTGTAAAATGCATCTTGCCTCAAAAAATAACAAAAATTCATTATCTGTGCCTCTTTTTTTGTTATATTGTCTCTTGACAGTATGGAAATATAGTGTAAATTTAATGTAAAATTATTATAAATATATTAGAACTTTAAAAAGGGGGAAAAGATGGAAAATTACGGAATTTCTGAGGCCGCAAAAATTCTTAAAGTAACTGATAAAACAATAAGAAATTATATTAACAAAGGTTTTTTTAAGCCTGAAAAATGGAATGGAACATGGCGAATATCCAGAAAAGAAATTGAGGAATTATTTAGGAAAAAATTTGGAAAAAATTTAGGAGAAAATCATATTGATGTGAGCTATAATCCCGATCAAATTCTCGTTGAAAAATCCGAATTTGAAGTCCAACAACAGAAACTGGGGAAATTGGCGATGATCGAAATAGCCGAAAGAGAACTGAGAACGGAAATTCGCAACCTGAACGAACGGAATGCACAATTAGAGGCATCATCTGCGTCTGGATGGACGGAAGCGCGGGCGTTGAAAGAAGAACTTGAAAGAACACGAGAAGAACTGCATGAGACAAAAAAAAGGGAAAATCAAGCGCAAGAAGACGCAAATTGGCTGCGCAGACAACAAAAAGAAGTGGAAATAAGCGCTCAGAAAAGCGCAAAAACGATTCAGAAAATGCGTGAAGAGAATCAACGGCTGTCAGATATGTTATATCAACGAGCTCTTGGACTTGGACGCGCGGACACAGATGAATCGCTTCAAGCACCACAACGTCAATAAACGCAGGTCGCAGACTAAAGGAGTTAATTTGTGTCAGCTAAAATATCTCCAGGATGTTGGGCGAGATAGGGGTGGTTAAAGCACAGCAGTTCAAGACAGGATTTGGGCAGTTTTTGTTTTAAGTTTACATAATGTATCTTATACCGCTTTTTTGTCCGTGATTTTCTGACAAGCCATAACGCCTTAATTTGGTCTATCTTTAAACTTGAAGACTTTTATTCCTTAAACACAAGATCCCTGAGAAGCGTTTTTCTACTTCTCAGAGATCTGTTAAAAAAAATAGTACTGTGACAAATTCAACAAGCTGGGCTTAAAACACCTCAGATATTTGCTCTAATCTGTTTCAACCCCCATCATGTTCAATTGCCCACGTGCAAATCTTGCTACGGATGACTCATCGTATTCTTTGACGATCTTTTGATATGCATCACTTGCTTGCTGAGGCATTGTTCCGAGTTCGTAACACCTGCCAGCTTCCTTCAGGGCTATCGGCGCAAATGGCGACTTGGGTTGCGCTTCGGCAAAGGCGGCGAACTGTTGACCTGCTTCGGCGAATTTTCCTTCGCTTTCAAGACAGGACGCCAACCCCGCCCAGGCACCATATCCCAATGGCCCTTCTGCTGGATATTCATTCAGATATTGTTGAAAAAGTGTGCGCGCCTCTGCGATGCGCCCTTCTTCATAATGCAAATTGGCCAGGGCCATCAATGCTTCTCCTGCTTCGGCTTGGCCCGCGTAGGTTTCCATTACTTCCTGGGATGAGGCAATCGCTTCTTCTACACGCCCTTCATAAAGCGCGATATAAACGTCTCCAAGAGCTGCACGAGCCGCCTCTGCGCGTTGTGTTTGCCCGCGATAAAAAAATAAGACAATCAGCGCTGCGACAATAGCAATGCCAAATCCCGTGAGGATTCTGATATAATTTGCTTCGATCTGACTCCGTACCTTGAGAAACCAGACCAGTATGTCTTCTTGTTGCGGTGTTGTTTGATTCATAAAAGTTCTCCTGCGACGTGTTTATAAACATAGACCTGCACATAGATGTTGACATCCATACCATTTGTAAGTATAATAAAGTATGGATAGGACAATAAAAAACAATATGTTATGTCTATTATCCTGCATACCATTGTGCCGATTGTACACTATATTCAGGACGGTTAGTTTTAAATGCCATACCTGACAATAAAAGCCCGGCTTCGCGGCGCACCTGAACGCTTTGCCATTCTTCGTGACGCAATGTTGTCTGCGACCAAAGTCTATAATGGCTTGATCTTTCATCTGCGTGAAGAATACGAGCAGCATGGGAAAGTCTGTTATTGGGATGGGCTTTTGGGTCGTTCTTTCAAAAGCACAAGCGCGACAAGAAGGCACGGCCTCCCGGATTCAGGAAGAAGACACGTCTCTCTCCGCTGCGCTATTCCCACCCTAACAATGGATCCATCAAGGTAATTCACAAGCGCGGAATGACATATCTTCGCATCTCGCTTGGCACCACCCGACAGGATGGGATACGCCGCCTCGTCTTTCGTCTCCACACCCGCCCAAATGTTGACCTTTCCCAGTTGAAGAACGTCCAGATCATCTACGATACGCACACACGGGATTTCCAAGCCCGTCTGGTGGTCGAAGTGGATGTTGTTCAAAAGCCCGGAGAGGCCACCGTTGGTGTAGATATAGGCGAAGACTGGCTCATCGCCGCAGATTTCTGTGATGGCTCTCGGTATCTGATCTGTGGACGCCTGCTCAAGACCACACGCCGATATTGGCAGAAGGTCAGAGCAAAGGTCAAACCGCCCAGCCAGGACCATCCCAAGATGTCGAGACGCTATCGCCAGATCGCCCGAAAAGAAGCCCGACAAATCACGCATGCCCTCCATATTGCCAGCAGACGGTTTGTGGATGTGTGTGCCGATAAGGGTGTGGGCACTATCATCTTGGGAGACCTGACCGGCATCCGACAGCACATCGCTTATGGCACAAGGATGAATCAACGCCTGCACGCCTGGCCATATGATAGGCTCAGCGCGATGATTGAATATAAGGCCGCGCTGCTTGGCATAAAGGTCAAAGTCGTCTGTGAGAAGTACACTTCCCGGAATCCCTTGACTTAAGTCAAGGGAGCACGTCGCCCCCTACCCTATTTGAAATGTTAAAGTTCTAAGATATTCAAGGTACATAAATCACACAATTTGAGCAAGATAAAGAAAAAATCATATTTTCATTCTTTTTTGAATCCACTCAAAACCCCTGCAAATGGTAGTCAAACAAGATAAAAAGCCCTGGGGCTATGTTGACGAGGGGCTTTTATGTTGAACTAACAGTCCAATTATATCCAAAGATTTATTTTTTTCAAGGTTTTTTTAAATTTCCGATGTGTGAAAATCACAGCAGCTTTTCGCGTTCTGTCATTCGCCTCAGGGCGAGAAAAATAAACAATATACCCAGGATGGCAATACCCGCACGGTTTAGCACTACGCGATTTATCCACAAGCTGGTATCCAAATCAGATGGCGCGTCAAATGGCTTGAGAAAAAGGTAATACGATGTATTCTCAAACGTCTCGGTCGAAAGCAAAATCGCAATCAAAAGCCCAACGGCGAGCATGCCAGCCGCATTGCCACTGCGACACAAAACAGAAAACAAAAATGTGATCCCCACCATAAAAAAAGCGGGGATACAGGCATTTAATCCACCCAGGATATAGGGAAACTCCGCAAAAAAATAGTAGGAAATCGTGCTCATCGCCATCAGCGTGGCAAATAGCGCAGCACAGATCGACACAATTCTCACGGACCATGTCGAGTAGTGGCTGATCGCCGTACTGAACAGAATCTCAAGCGTATCCTTATCCCTCTCCCCCGCCACCAGATCCATCGTGAGATAAACCGCAAGCACTGTGCCCGGCACTTCAACCAATACATGGAGGGCCTGCTCAACCGAAAACCCCTCGCCAGGACGCCAGATTGCGATCGCGTACAAAATTGCGTAATACGCCACAATTCCGCCGAACATAAAAACCATTTTGCGATGAAAAACGATTCTCATGCTCAGGCTGTGCAATTTGCCCACGAAAAAGAGCAACTCACGCCATGTTAATCTGTTTGTATTCATCGCCATGTCGCAAAAGATAGAGGTATGCATCTTCGAGGGTAGGAGCAACAGCACGCGCTTCTGGTATGGGATTGGTTGCGAGAAATCGCACCCGAATCCCATCGGGCACGCGCACATGCGTAATCATATCCAGATCGCGTTCCAACGCTTCAAAACGCGGATCTGGTAGCAGGGCTTCCCACACCTTATCGCGCGCCAAATCGCGCATTTCAAGCGGGGTTCCCGTATAGAGCACTTTGCCGTGATTCAGCACGGCCAAGTGGTTGCAGCTACCCGCAATATCTTCGACAATATGTGTGGAAAAAATAATAATCTTTTCCTGGCTAAATCGCGCCAGCAGATTTCTGAACCGGATCCGCTCGAGCGGATCCAATCCCGCTGTCGGCTCATCCACCACAATAATCTGAGGCAAGTGCAATAGGGTTTGTGCAATGCCCACGCGCTGTTTCATACCACCAGAGAACGAACCAATCGGATCGTCGCGCCTATCCCAAAGATTGACCTGCTCCAGACATTCTTGAACGCGCTTGCGCCGCGCTACCCCATCCTTAAAACCCTGTAAAAGCGCGCGGTACTCCAGGTAGTTATAAGCAGACATATGCAGATACAGGCCAAAGTGCTGCGGCAAATATCCAATCACCCCCTGCATATTCCGATGGGTGAGCGGCGTTTTGCCATTGGCGAGCACCGATCCGTAACTCGACGATAAAACCCGACACACAATCCGCATCAGCGTGGTCTTGCCCGCACCATTAGGCCCTAAAAGTCCATACATCCCGCGCGGAATATCGAGACTCACGCCGCCTAAAGCCTGGAATACCGGACGGGGAACGCCAATCAAAGGAACGGCCGCGGCACCGCGGTACACAATACCTTTAACCGATCCTAAACGCCCCGGTATATGTTCGGGATCAATGCGACCTCGTGCAACGCGATTTGCCAAAAATCCGATGATGCGATAGAGCAAGTAGATCGCACAAGTAGCTATGGTCACAGACAGAAGTTCCAAACGCCAGTGGATAAATGCCACAAAGACCAGCGGCAAAATCAATCGGGCAATTTGCAATATCCACCGGTTCTCAATCTGGAAATCGCGCAAAGCAGCTGTGCATAGCACGAGATGATGTACGAGGCCCCACAGGGCAAGCCCTATTAAAAAGATCCATGTTCCCTGTTCAAAATAGGTTTCCAAATAGATCAGCAGAGCCAAAAGGGGCAACTTCCACCACAAACTGTCCCAAATCGCCTTTTTATCTACTACTGCCTGCCCGCGCTCTGAAAGGCGCTGATTGCGCCGCTTAAAGCGATCCCATTCTCGCTTAAACTGCCCTGGCGCGCCATAAATTTTTGTCAGATTGCGAATTTCGAGATAATCGACGCTACCGATCTCAACAAGAGAAGCCATACGCGCGCGATAAATGCGTTGCGCAATCCAGACCACGCCCATACACAATATCCACGCCGGCAATGCCAAAAGACATGTCCAGAACAAACTCTGGTAATAATCGTCAACCCAATACGTCAATCCCGCAGCGGCTGCCGTCCCCAACGCGATCCCGAACCAGCCAATATCCGCCAGCCAGGCTTTGGTCTGATCAATTCCCATATACATCACGGGAATAAATACGAGGGTGGAAACCATTGAAACCGCCAGCCCACCCATCACTGTAATCGCAAAGGGCGGCCAAATTTCGTAATCGCCGCCAAACTTGAGTGCCAGGGGCAACACGCCCAAAATAGTGGTCGCCGAAGTCATTAAAATGGGACGCACGCGCGACCGGCTTGCCGCAAGCACCGCGCGTTCTCGCCTGAACCCTCGGCGATTGCGAAGGGTCCCAATCGCGTCAATCAGCACGATCCCATTGTTGACGGCAATACCGAGCAAAACAATAAATCCCAACAGTGCCATTGGCCCTTCTTGTTGGGTCAAGCCCGTACCCGATAAGACCAGTGCCCAGCACGATCCAATAATTGCCGTGGGCAACGTACACAGAATAATCAAAGGCGCGGAAAGCGATTCAAACAAAGAGGCCAAAATCATAAAAATCAACAGCGCGGCAATGCCGATCATCCAGTAGTAAATCGTCTCTTCCTCTGCTTCAATCATTTCGATGCTATACCCTTCGGGCAGCACCATGTCGGAGACTACGTCTTGCACATAAGCGCGGGAGGCTTCCAGCAGAGGTTGAGATTGCAAAATTTCGTCGGCGAAATTATAGGACACAATCACGCGCCGCGATTGATCTGTGCGCAAAATCATGCTCCTGCCCTGATCCCGGCGCACATGCGAAACTTCCACAAGGGGAATATACGTCCCCCCCGTACCCAGAATCGGCGTCTGTCTCAATCCCGCAATGCCTTCCCCCTCTTCTTCGGGGTCTTCGACATTGCGAATATCAATTGGGATTTCAACACCTTCGGGTGTGAGAAATGCAATATTGGACCGTGTACCGCGCGGATTGGCGTCGGATACGGCATTGAGCACCTGGCGCACCTGCAATCGCCGGTCAAACATCACTTCTTCATCGGGCAATACGTGCACTTCAGACGCGCCGCGTTCTGCATCGGCCCGCACACTATTGGGATCGATTTCCTCCAATTCTTCGAGGCGATAGACCAGATCGTCTGCGAGCATTTGAAGCACTGTAAAATCGTAGCCGCGAATTACAGCCATTTCCGAAGGTGTCCCCCCCCCCAGGTTGAATCCACCGGAGGCCTGGCGAGCACCCCGAATGCCCCCACCACCACCACCTCCGCGTCCACCACCACCTCCCCTGCCCGTGCGTGCTATCGCCTCGTAGCTCACAATCGCGTCTTGAACGTCGGCGAATGACTCTTCGAGATTCTCTTTGATGAGATCGACAGAAATCTGGTCGGGACGTTCGGATAAGGGCAAAAGCTCCACATTGATACTTGCCTGGGTTTCGCTGATACTGGTCACAAAGCGATCCACACCTTTAAGTTCTCGCACAGCACTTTCAATTTCGCCAACAACAGCATCGAGAGCTTCGATAGTCGTGCCTTCGGGCATGCTGATATAGACGGTAAAACGGCTTTCTTCCTGGCGGATATCTTGTTGTAGCATAAAGAAAAAAGAAATGATCAGAGTGACGATAAGCGCGCCGGCAATGCCCAGTGATACGCTGATTCTGTGACGCAATCCCGCTTTGAGACACACCGTGTACATCTCGATCAATACCCCTGTTTTTGTTGGCGGCCGCGATGCGAGGGAGAGGGTTTTCGACGCGAGGGCAGGCACGAGCGTGAGAGCCACAAGGAGAGAGGCAAGCAGCGGAAAGACCATAGACAGCGCGAGTTCTCGCAGGATGTCCTGAAAGTCGCTTTGGATAAAAACTACGGGCAAAAAAACCGTGATCGTAGTCGCAGTTGCCGCAACAACGGCGCGTGCGACCTCATCGGTTCCGGCTTTTGCTGCTTCTTTGGGGGATTTGCCCTGTTCAAAATGCTCGAAGATATTTTCCATGACCACAATGCCATTGTCCGTCAACATACCAATTGCAAGCGCGAGGCCGCACATCGAGAGCACATTCAAACTGAGACCCCACATATACATCAGATTAAATGTGAGCAGCAAAGAACACGGAATGGCGAGGAGCAAAACAGCGACAAAGCGCAGATTTCTCAAAAATAAGAACAAAACAAAAAGCCCAAGCAATCCCCCGACAACAGCGGCCTGTTTGAGGGTATTGAGGGATTCATTCATAATCTCTGCCTGATTCTGGCTGATCACGAGCTGGATATTTTCATAGGCGAGATCGCGGTTGATGCGTTCGATGGTACCTTCGAGTACCTCTGCAATTTCGATCAGATTGGCTTCGTCGTCCTTTTGAATGAGAATGCCAACGGCGGCTTTGCCATTGATGCGTTGCAGATCTGTGCGCTCCTGAAGGCCGTAGCGGATTTTAGCAATGTCGCCAAGGTGCAAGGGCAATTCCGGCTTAATGACAACCCTGTGGATTTGCACGAGGTCTGTAAATTGGCCCTGAATGCTAACCGCATAGGTTTGATCGCCGTCATACACCCGCCCGAGATATTGTCGCGGTGTATTAAACGCATTGATGCGATTGCGAATATCAGACATCGAAAGCTGGTGTGCTTGCAGCATCAATGGATCGACAATAATTTCAATAGCCGTTCTTTGTCCGCCCATGACCTGCGCGTTGACAACGCCATCGACCGCTTCCAATTCCGGCCTGATTTTCTCCTCGGCAAATTCTCGCAACCAGTTTATATCGCCTTCGCCTAACACGTGAATTTGCATCACCGAGGCACTCAAGTCAGAGGAATCAAAGCGCTGTACAGTGACCCGCGTTCTTTGGGGCAAAAGCGGTTGCAGGCGCGTGATGCGGCTCTCGAGCTGCAGCAATGCGAATTTCATATCCGTATTGGGCGCGTAAGAAATGCGTACCCCACCACTGTTCTGGCGCGAAAAGGACTCATACGCCTCAATGCCTTCGAGTTTGCCCACTTCTCTCTCGACGGGCATCACCAAATCTCGCTCGACCTGTTCGGGCGAATAGCCCTGCTGAGTGAGCGCGACAAAGACTTCCGGGTAAACGAGTTCGGGAAATATCTGAACAGGCAACCGATCCAGTGAAATCGCACCCAAGATAGCCAGCCCCATAAAAAACATGGTCGTGGTCACGGGCCGCCGAACGGCAATACCAGCAAGTGTCACGCGGATTTCCCCCGAAGTCGATCAATCAGTTCATACATGGTAGGTATCACGAGTAAGGTCATCAATGTAGATGTCACCAGACCGGCAATGACGGCAATAGCCATAGGCGCACGCAATTTTGCCCCCTCGCCAAAGCCGATTGCCATGGGCAACAGGGCGAGAATGGTCGTCGCACTCGTCATCATAATGGGGCGCAAGCGGTCCTGCCCGCCCTGGAGGATCGCTTCTCGCAACGTCATGCCAGCTTGCCTGAGTTGGTTGATGCGATCCACGAGCACGATCGCATCGTTGACCGCAATACCGCCCAGCATAATAATGCCGATATAGGCCATCACACTGAGCGGTTCGCTCAAAAGATAGAATCCGAACACCACGCCGACGCCGGCTAAAGGAACGGAAAACATTACGGTGAACGGGTGGAGTGTGGATTCAAACAGCGATGCCATAACCATATAGACCAGAATGATTGAAAGTATGAGTGCGAATTTGAGACTTTCAAATGACGCTGCGCGCTCGCGCTCTTCCCCGCCAATTTCAATGCGGTACCCCGACGGCACGGCCATAGCTTGTATGGTGGCGCGTATGTCGGCAATGGATTCACTTAAAATGCGCCCTTCCGTGAGATACCCTGTAATGCGCCCCACGCGCCGCTGATTTTCTCTCAAAATTTCGCGGGGACCTTCAATAATATTGAGCTCGGCGATATCCCCCAATGTCAGGATTGCGCCATCTGATCCCTCGATTTTCATGGTGCGGAGTTCGCGCAGATCGACATCTCGATATTTCACGCGGATATCTCTCGTGCGCTGGTCTTTTGACAGTTCGCCTGCAACTTCACCCGACAGTTGTCTTTCCAATGTGCGGCTGATGGTCTGTGTGGTCAGTCCAAAAGCCGATGCCACTTCATCGCGAATCGCCAGATCGATTTCTGGCTGCCCGCCCTGAAAACTCGTGCGCACATTGTACACTGAAGGCAGGTCCTCGACCCTCACCTGAAGTTCCTTTGTGATACGCGCCAAAATATCGAGATTTTCCCCAGATACTTCGACCTGAATGGGCGCTTCTTGCCCCCCCATCACGCCTTCGAGCGCGGTTTCGTGTAGCTTGTATTTTACCTCGATATCGGGCATAGCACTCAAAATGGGATCCAGATCGCGAACTAATTCGCTGACACTGCGCGATCGCTGTGTGTGTAAAGCCACCGATAGGGTCGCACGATTGGGACCCGTCGGATTGCCTCCGCTTGATACCAGTGCGGGATTGAGGCCGACCAATGCGTACACATGTGCCACATCGCTCCCTCCAACGCTTTCGACAATCTCTTTGGCGCGCAGGGCAACCTGATCGCTCAGTTCTACACGCGAGCCTTCGGATAATGTGAGATCAATTTGAAACAGCCCCTGATCTTCGCGCGGGATAAATTCGGTCTGCAACTCGCGGGCGATATATCCCGTTCCGCCCAGAATCAGCAGCACGACGACGATCAGGATGGGTTTGTGGTTCAAAATACCATTGAGAAACCGATAGTATCTGCCCGACCGAATGGTCGTTTGGCGCGTGGTATTCAATCGTCTAAAAATGCGCGACGTCAGCATTGGAATCGTCGTCATTGCCACGACCAGCGATGACAGCAGCGAAAATGCAACAGTCCACGCCTGATCCACAAAGAGTTTGCCAGCCAGTCCCTGTAAATAGACAATGGGCAAAAAAACGGCCACGGTCGTCAGCGTTGAGGCCAGAATTGCCACGCCGACTTCAGATGCGCCGCGGCTCGATGCTGTGCGCGCATCCTCGCCACTTTCGAGATGCCGATAAATATTCTCAATAACCACAATGGCATTGTCAACGAGCATGCCCGCGCCCAAAGCCAACCCACCCAGCGTCATAATATTCAGAGTCAGGCCCTCAAAGTACATGAGCGTGAATGTCGCCAATACGGAAATGGGAATCGCCAGCCCTATCACCAGCGTCACCGTCCAACTCCGCAACGCGAGTAAAAGCACGAGAATTGCCAAAATCGCTCCGTGTATAGCAGATGTTTCGACTTCGCCTATAGCGTCTTCGACAAATCGCGCCTGATTTTCGACGGTTGTAAAGTGCATGCCGCTTAGATCAGCTTCGAGGTCGTCTATTGCATCCAATACCGTATTGGCCACGGCGACCGTATTGCTGCTGGCTTCTTTGTAAATAGCGAGGCCAACGCATTCCCGGCCATCGAGGCGCACAATGGTTTCTCGCTCTTGATATTCCAGATCAACTGTGCCCACGTCGCGCACGCGCACCGGCACGCGGTCTCCAGAAACCTGGCCTCCTCCCCCGCGTTTTTCTCCCACAATGACTTCCCGCACATCGTTTATGTCATTTAAGCGACCGAGGGCTTTGACCAGATACGACTGCTGATTTTCTCTGAGCGTGCCCCCGGATACATCGGCATTCGCCTGTGAGATGCGATTGATGACCGCATCGGGTGAAAGCCCAAACGCTTCGAGCAAATAGGGGTCGAGCGAAACGCGCACTTCCTTTTCCGCCCCCCCTTCCACCTCGGCAGATGCCACGCCTTCGAGTGCTTCCAATTTGGGTTTGATCAGCAAATCTACGGTACCCACCAGTGCGTCGAGTTCCGTATTTTCGTCTGCTGTAATTGCAATTCGCATCACCGCAAGCGAGAGAGGATCTTCGCGCGTCACATCCAACTGCGACACATCTTCATTTGCCGCATAGCGCCCCACTTTTTTTTGTACGTCGAGCAACCCATAATCCATGTCCGCATCCCAGGCAAATTCCGCAATGACCACGGCCTGCCCCGAGCGGGTAATTGAATACACGCGCTTGACGCCCTTAATGGTGCTCACATCGCGTTCGAGCCTGCGCGTATAGCGTTCTTCGATCTCGATGGGTGATTTGCCCGGTGCTGTCAGATCTATGGTGACGACAGGTGTCTGAAGATCGGGCAAAAGATCGGTTCCCAAACCGTCCAGTGATATCCAGCCGAGCAACACCACCGCAAGGGTTGCCATGGCAACCGTCACGGGATATCGCGTTGAAAATTCCGGCAAATTCATCGCCTATCTCCCGTGACCCGCACCCGAGTGCGCGGTCTCAGCGTTTCGTAATTGCTCGTGATCAATTGTTCTCCCGGTTCAAGCCCAATCACAATTTCCACGCGGTACCGGTCTTCCAGGCCGGTCTCGACTTCGCGCTGTTGTGCGCGCCCTTCTTCTTCGACAAAAACGACCTTCTGATTTCTCCGTCGCAAAACGAGATTGCGCGCAATAAGTACGACATTTTGCCGCGATTCCGTGACTATTTCTGTTTTGACAAACATGCCCGCTCGCAAAAGCAAGTCGGGATTATCGACTATTCCGGCCACCTGAACCGTGCGCGTGACCGGATCGATGGCGGGATCCATCTCGACAATTTCGCCATCAAATACTTCTTCGGGCAAAGCGTAATTGCTCACGCGGATACCCTGCCCCAATTTCACCTTAATAATCTGGGCATTTGGAATTTTCAGATCGACAAATACCTGTGAATAATCCATAATTTTTGCGATTGTGGTATTTGGAGTCACCAGCGTTCCCTGCGTAATATCCGCAAGTTCCGACATGACGCCATCAATGGGCGCTATAAGCCTGGTTTTATCGATCTTGATGAGGGCATCCTGGTAGTTGGCTTCTGCATCGGCCCATGCTTTGCGCGCATTTTCAACGTTCATTTCCGTTGCCAGTCGTCGGCTAAACAGGGTTTCTTGCTCCTCTAGCGTTCGCTTGGTTGTCTCAACCGCCAGTTTGCGCGCTTCCACCCGCGCACCCACAACCCATTCATCGCTGTCGAGTTTCGCTATGGTTTGCCCCCTTTTAACCTCCGACCCCTTGGCGAGCAAGCGGTTGTTGCTCCTTTTGCTCCAGTACAGACTTCCGCGAATTTCCGTTGTGATCTGGGCCTCGCGCACTGGTCTGAGTGTTCCTGTGGCCGTCACAATCGATTCGATCGTTCCCGTCTCCACGGATTGAACAGTAACGGGAACTGTCATATCGACCGTGCGCTGTTCCGCTTGCCGCTCACAGGCGACCAGCCCACAAAGGACCATTACCAAAAATACTTTTGGACAAAAATCAAATTTCACATCCATCCTCCCTTAAATTAAAATCCCAACACCCCGCCCCCGCCGCGTCTATCACCGCCGGGACCACGTCTCTCGCCGCCGCGATCTCCGCGCCCCCCATCAGGTCCACCTCTGCCGCGTCCAAACATAAAGGTGGGCATTTCATCGTCGTAAGCATCGGGGTTTTGCGGATCGAAAAAACGCCATCGCACGGCATCGGCATACAGACGTCCCTCTGCGCGATCAGACAATTCGACTACGGCTTCTTCTCCCTCGGCAAATTTGTATCGCCCCAGATAATTCCACCCCGCTTTCATCTGGTCGCGTTCCATTTCGAGTGTGTCGGCTTTGCCCCCGTGAAAAACAGTGAGTGTAAAGGACGATCCGATGCGCATGCGCCTTGCCATCGAGGGGTCGGGGAAAAAGAAGCCCACGTCAAACTCGCCATCTCTGGGGATTTGCGCTGTCCACACGGCTGGCTGTGCCCCATCTCCCGGAGACTTCATTCGAAAATTTGTCTCAAATCGACCAAAGGCCATTGGCATGCCTTGCTCGCGCCAGTTGCCTCCTTTGAGTCCGGGACGGAAATAGCGCGTTGTGCGCCGCACGGGCATTGAAAATCCGTCGTCGTCATTATCTACAATAATCTCAACAGGGCCAGAATCCTCGTCCGTCACGTCTTTGACATAAGAAGTAGGAAATCCCTCTGTGACATTTTCGGGAATGCGCACGGGGGACATCAGAGGGCGCCGATTGCGCGCAAAAAAGGGTTCGACCATCACCCTGAAGGGCTGCTCCCACAGAACCATCGAAACTTCAATTTCTTGTCCTCCTTCAATCTCGACGCCCTTTATGGCCTCATCGCCCCGACCTGTAGCCGTAATTTGCACATATCCCCTACCCGGTTCGCTGTTCTTAATTCTCAGAATCAATTGATAGACCACCATTCCAAAACCGTCATCCATCTTCAGTGCTTTTACCCTTGTGAGGGTATAGCCTGGGATTTCTGTACTAAAAATCCAGTCGTTGATGAGGCGCTGCAATTTTTGGCTCTCTTCACTTTTTGTGGTATCGCCTACAGCGGCGCGTTCAAAAGTCGAAAAATCGATCTCCTCGTATTTGTGATTGTGGTCTATGTCATCTAAGACCGTGCGAAATGTTTCCTCACCCAAAAAAGATTCCATCATTTGAAAGAGTGCTGGCCCCTTTGCGTCGAGAACCTGGCGATAGAGGCTGGCTTGTTTTTCGGGATTCAAATCGGCAAATGACTTTCGCTGCATTTTGGCAACCAACGTATCCCAGGCAGTACCCGACCCTCCGCTTGGCCTACCGCGCCCGCCTGGCCCACCTGAGCCACCACGCCCCCTATCGCCGCCACCGCCACCGCGTCGTTGGCTCGAGTAAAAAGCAGAGGTCATATCGGTGCTCAAATCATTCTGGAGATACATGGGCATGCCCTTTTTGAGCAGGGAATAATGTTCGCCTACAAACTGCTTGTCATAAGCCCAAAGTTGAACAACAGGGCTGCGAAACAATCCGCCAGGCTGTCCCTGTCTGCCCGAATTTCCTTCTCTGGAAAAAAAGGTCGAAAAAACCGCGCGTACCAAAAGATCTTTTTTGATGTCTTTGGGTTCGCGGTTGCCACGAGAACGCTCTTGATAGCGCTTGTAATCGCGAGTAAATTGCTGCCGCATGAACACATCTTCTTCAATCATCAACACGCCGGGCTGCGTCAAACCGCCCTTTTCTTCCCAGCCTTCGTAATACCACTGGACGTGGAAAGGTATTTCTACCACAGAAAGGCTGGAATAGGGATATTTCATGCCCGACTCCTGTTCCATGGCGTCCATAATTTGTCCAAGCGCGCGCAAAATCTCTTCTTCGGCACCTTCAAAAAATCGGACCGGACGCAGATGCGATGAATGGGCGTAAAGGGCGCATTCGATGTCGTGGATTGTCGCGCGATAAACGCGGTATTCGCCCCCATTTAGCGATAGGACTGGCACGGGAGTTTCAACAACCCATTGGCGCGTCACTTGTGTGCCGAGCGTATCGGTCTTGCCGACATGCCCCTGGGTGATGACTTCGAAGCCCTGTGGATATGTTATTTGCAGATTTGCCGTTGAAAAGGATACCGCGCGCGCATTCTCATAGCCGTAATCAACGCCCGTTACCGGATACCATCGGCTGCGCGGGGGCAAAAAGATGGAATTGTCGCGAATCCACGCCGTCAAAGATCCTTTATTAAATAACCTATCGCGTTTGCGTAACTTTGGCCTGGCTTTTTCCCGTTTGAGATCAAAACCGTCCGTGTTAATATCACCCGCGTATGCCAACGTTAAGTTGACTTCTTGTTCCGATTGCAAGGGTTTTTCGGGTACGACGCGAATCACAGTTCCCGCCTGTTCCCAGGCTATTGCACTGCCATCAGTGCGCGTCAGGCTCTGAATTTTGAATCCGGGATTGAGTGAGAGAATCAGCGTATCGATCGGAACTTCGTGGGGATTTTTCAAGGTAATCGCAGCAGAGGCTGCAAGTGGGTCCTGCCCCAACAGTTTCAATACCAGATCGTAATGGGTTATTTCCGCGACGGGTATATTTGCAACCGCTTCCTGTTGCGCGAGCAATGAACCGCGATATGCTTTCCCGTCTTGCGCCTCTGCATCCATATAAAAGTAAAGGCCCACAGCCAGGCCAAAACCGGTCAGCGCGCATCCGCGTCCAAACCACCGCGCGACTATGGAATGTGCAAGGCGGGGATACCAATCAATTGAAAAGCCAAAAAATCCAATGCCGAGTAAGATGTAAAACAGGCGTTGTAGCCCCACTTGCGTAATATCTGCCAGACCGATCAGGTCGGAATAATACAGAGGCATAAAAAAAGCACCAAAATCGTAGATGCCGTCATATCGCCTGCCTAAGAATAACAGGACGGCCAACAAATACCCGATCACAATTAGCGCAACCGCCGCTTGTCGCCGCAACAATGCACCCAGGAAAAATGTCACAGAAGACATAAAAATCAGGGCGGGCAGGTTCATGAACACGAGATATCCGATATAGGGTTCTATTATAAATGGATTGCCCGTCATGCTGATCTTTGCCGCCTGGATGCCCAGGGTTAAAAGCAGAACCCCCAGACTTAAGAAGACAAGAGCACTAACAATGCCCAAATACTTACCCGCAACCAGTTCCGCAGTCGAAATGGGACGCCCGGCCACAACTTCGTAAATATGCGCCTGTTCATCAGCTGCTCTAAAATCCCCAACAATAAATGCAATGACAATAGTCTGCAAGAAACTGTACACTAAAAATGGGACGTAAGAATCAATTCCCACGGGCAATTCAGCACCATTGGCCTCTGCTATGGCAAAGCCGATGCCGAGTAAAACGGGAATGCTCATGCCCAGGCCGCCTAAAATGCGAAATTTTGTGGTTCTCAAGAGCATTTTGCGCTCATAACGCGCAACGCCCCATACATTGTGGAAAACAGATAACATGGTATTTGTCCTTTACGCTGCGATTTCGCCTGTGGTATCGCCTCCGACAAAATAGACATAGGCATCTTCGAGATTGGGCGCGACCGGTTCGGCATCAGCGGGTGGTTCACCATCTCCTACCATACGCAAACGCATCTGGTCGCCTTCAACATTTACTGTGACCACGCGAAACACCCTCGACAGCATTTCAAAGCCAGCATCATCGACCTCTACTTCCCACGTTTTTCCATCAGCTTTTGAAATGAGTTCTGCGGGAGAACCGCGAAAGATCAGTTGTCCTGTATCCAAAACCGCGAGATCTTCACAGGTGCTCGAAATATCGCCCACTATATGCGTGGAGATCAAAATTGCGCGATCACTACTCAAGCGTCCCAAAATACCCCGGAACCGGATGCGCTCTTCCGGGTCAAGTCCCACGGTGGGTTCATCGACAATGAGAAACTCTGGATCGGCCAGAATGGCCTGTGCAATGCCAAGGCGGCGGATCATGCCACCGGAAAAAGTGCCCGAGCGCCGATTGCGCGCTTCGTATAAACCGACTTCGTTTAGAGCTTGCTCTACGCGATTCAAACGCACTCTTCTACTGTGTATGCCGCCCAAAACAGCCATATAATCGAGAAATTCCCAAGCAGTCAATTGGGGATAGGTCCCAAAATGCTGGGGCAAATATCCCAGGCGTCGGCGAATTTCTGTGCGGTCTTTTACCAGATCTAACTCATCCATGGTCACGCTGCCGCTCGATGCGTCCATCTGAGTCGATAAAATTTTAATCAGCGTTGTTTTGCCTGCACCGTTGGGGCCCAAAAGGCCAAATGTTCCGTGCGGGATGCTCAAGGTGACATCGTCCAGGGCGGGAACTGCGCCACGGCGATATACTTTTGTCAAGTTTGAGATGCGAATAACCATCAGGGTAGCTCCTTATTTAGCTTTGCCAACGGTTAGACCTGAAATTTACAAATGGTGTTCCCATAAACGACAAAATTTAGCGGTTAGGCCAAACAGCCCAACCGCCTATGGGGGTACAATAGAGCCAACCAATCTCTATTGCACAGCTCCCGTATAAACGACCATTCTTTTTTCTCTTGCAAAGCCTATGAGGGTTATTCCCATCTCTTGTGCAAGATCTACTGCCAATGAACTCGCTGCAGATACGGCAACCACGACGGGTATGCGCGCAACAACGGCCTTTTGCACGATTTCAAAACTCGCTCTGCTGCTTACCGCGAGTATCTGAACTCCTTGCCCTTCTGATATGTTGTGCGTTTCGAGCAAATGTCCCACAACTTTATCTACTGCATTGTGCCGACCAATATCTTCAAAACAGCAATACATATCCCCTGTTTCAGAAAATGCGGCAGCAGCATGAACACCCCCTGTTTGTGTAAATACATACTGCGACTGCCGCATCTGCTCTTGTGCGAAAAAAACCATCGCCACTTGAATGGCGCGATCGTCGTTGATGGGCTGGCATCGCTGTATCATATCTTCGACCTGCTCACGCCCACACACTCCACACGCCGATGAAGTCAGCGTGCCTCGTCGTCCCGCTCTAATTCTTTCTGGGTCAAGTAGTTCGCCCGGACGCGGGAGAACATCGATGACATTTCCGTACTCAGGAGTCCCCGGGCGACCGCAGTGTTCCGCACGTCCGACATCGCCGATTTCACGAATGATGCCCTCTCCATACAGAAATCCCAGCGCAAGAGCGCGGTCTGCCCCCGGCGTTCGCATGGTCACGGCAAAGGATTCACCGGCAACGCGAATTTCAAGAGGCTCTTCTACGACCAGCACATCATCCACGGCCTTGCCAATAGAACCATCATATCGCGTGACGCGGTGTATTATAGTGGTTTCAGATTTTGCTCTCATGGGCATTATCCTTGCTAACAATAATAAAATAAGCGACATATAGAGCAAAAGCAATTTTTCAATTTGGTGGCAATTTAGCAACATTTTTACCTTGCGTCTTAGCGGTTTAGGGGTATATATTAGCTTGATACCTTGATAATACATGTGAAATGGGAGGGCCGAATGACAATGACAAAAAAAGACATCGCCTTAAAAATTTCTGATCGTTTGGGAATCAAAAAGCAACTCGCTTATGAGATTGTGAATACACTTTTTAACGCTATGCGCGAAAACCTGATTACCGGTGATCGAATCGAAATTCGGGGATTTGGTGTGCTGGGCATCAAGCCGACCAAACCAAAACCCGCTGCGCGTAACCCCCGCACAGGCGAAATTGTTTATGTTCCTGCCCGGCGAAAGAGCTATTTCAAAGCTGGTGTTCTAATCAAGAAAGCATTGCACGAGCCTTTGGATATATAGGCATTGCCTAACTGCCTGCGTGAGAACAGACAGGTGCCTTGACGAAGCCAGTTATAGACGTACAGGTGTACCGCATACTCTACCTATACCGCACCACTATGCACGCGCAGCACAACGTCAGTATAGCAGTTCATACAATAAATAGGTATATAAAAAGGGCCAGCTAATAGCTGGCCCTTTTTATATAACGATTATCGAACTGGCAACTTGTTGCTTCAAGTGGTGTACAACAGATCATTTAACGATCCGTGTACACTAATTCCTCAAGCCGCATCATCTGCTTCTGCCTCAGCCTGACTGTTCGATGTCAAAAACTCATACGCTTTATTCAACACCAATACGGCTTTGGGAATGTCGTTCACCTTCAAGCTATTGGTTCTTTGCCAATTCCCCTCTTTGTCCAAATAACTTCGCTGAAATGAGACCGTGCGTGCAGTGAAAGATTCTTCACCGCGCTTGTATTCATTTTCAAAAATCGAAGCACTACACAAACCATGACGAAATGTAATTTCGGGTTGTGCCATCTTGTTCACCTCCCTTCTATTAAGTTTCGCTTCTTACCTCAAGAGCGCGACGCGCTGTGTAAATGTCGCTTTCTGGTCTTTCAGAAGTACCAGATAGACCCCAGAACCCACAGGCACTCCAGAGTTATTTTTTCCATCCCATATACGTCGATAATATCCGGCAGGTAAATGTTGTTGAACCAACTGGCGAATGGGCTGTCCCAGGATATTATACACAGTCACGGAAACAGAGCCTCCTGCAGTATAAAAATCAAGTGCGGTTGTAGAATTGAAGGGGTTTGGTGAGGAATAAATACCCCATTTGTAATCCTTTCGGTCCAAATCATCAGCTTCCTTGGATTTGGAATTGACTTTATTGCTCATGTCCATAAGTGTATCTGGTTCTCCTTCTGAAAGCGATAAAACAGATTTTGTCAGACCATTTTTAATACGCCCGTTCTCAGATTTTCTCGAATCGGATTCATCTTCTGCTACTTCTGAGCCATCGCCAATGGGAGATGACATACCGGGTGACATCGCCCACCTGCCGGGGATTTTGGGGTGTAATATCGGTGGATCATCGGGCGAAAACAGCCAGGAGACATCTGGTGTGGCTTTTGGCACGCGCACAGACCGCGCTACGGTCTTGCCATCGGGGAAAATTAGATGGACGACATCGCCACCATTAGCGAGACCATTGCCAATCTGACCCTCAGCAGACAAGACAGTACCGGGAATATCTACAGGTACCCCCCCACCAAAAATGGTGACATAACCACCGGGCACGAGCACGACATCATCGGGAAAGGAGAAAAATTTAGAGACAACGATATCGTCGTCGCCGAGTAGCCACCCACTCAGTTCGAGAGTATCTGCGCCGATGTTGGTCAATTCCACAAAGGCGTCCGCATGGCGATCGACAATCCCATCGTTATTGGCATCAACCTGTTCGGGCAACATCAGAATTTCGGAAAATACCAGGCCATTAGGGACAGCCAATCCCTCGGGTTCAACCGGATTATCATCTGGATCTAAGCGTCCAACAGAGAGAGATTCTCCCTCGTATATCTGATTGTGCAAGAGATAATTGCCATCTTCATCTCTTGCATAGGACACGCCTCTGGTAGATTGTTCATACGTCATTGAAGAGACCACTGTGCTACTATCTGGTGCCAATAACTGCACGGTATCGCCCCCATTTGACAGGCCGTCGCCAATGCGACCATCATCTGCAAAGATCCGCTCGGCTCCTTGTAATTCCCCACCGCCAAAGAGCACTACAACTGCTTGTGTATCGAGCACTGTGTTATCTGGAAATCGGAAGAGTTGGTCTATTGAGGCATCGTCATCGCCGAGGAAATAGCCACCAATGTCGATGGGATGCCCACCCAGGTTTGCCACTTCGACAAATTCATCCTGATACGTGTGCCGCACGCCATCGCCATTGGTATCACCTGCATCGCCTATGGCCGGATTGGGATAGACTTCATATATTACCAGATCTTTGGGAGGTTGAAAAATGTCAAGTGTATCTCTGCTCGCTGTATCTATGGAATCTACTATGACCGCCTTTTGTCCTTCTGGTGATGTGCCGGGCGACATTGAATGCCAACCGAAGATTTTGGGGTGTAATACCGGTGGATCATCAGGCGAAAACAGCCAGGAAACGTCTGGCGTAGCTTTTGGCACGCGCACAGACCTCGCTACAGTCTTACCATCGGGCAGGATCAGATGGACAACATCTCCACCGTCAGCAAGGCCATCGCCGATCCGCCCTTTGGCAGACAAAACAGTACCGGGGATACTCACAGGCGTTCCCCCACCAAAAATGGTGACATAACCACCGGGCAGAAGCACGATATTATCGGGAAAAGGGTAAAACTGAGAGACAACGATATCGTCATCGCCGAGCATCCAGCCGCTCAGGTCGAGCGTATCTGCGCCGGTGTTAGTTAATTCCACAAAGGCGTCCGCATGGCGATCGACAATCCCATCGTTATTGGCATCAACCTGTTCGGGCAGCATCAAGATTTCGGAAAATACGATATCATCCGGGACAGTCAATGTCTCGGTCAATTCTTCGGCCTCAATCGGATCATCACCAGGCCTTAAGCGTCCGACAGAAGTTGAATCTCCTTTGTATATCTGATTGTGTAACAGATAATCGCCGTCTTCATTTCTGGCATAAGATACGCCTCTGGTAGATTGTTCATACGTCATTGAAGAGACCACCGTGCTACTATCGGGTGCCAATAACTGCACGGTATCGCTCCAATTGGACAGGCCGTCGCCAATGCGACCGTCATCTGCAAAGATCCGATCGCTAACGGGCATCTCACCACCACCAAAGAGCACGACTACCGCTTGCGTATCGAGCACTGTATTGTCGGGAAATCGGAAGAGCTGGTCTGTTGAGACATCGTCATCGCCGAGGAAATAGCCGCCAATATCTATGGCCTGCTCACCCAGATTCGCCACTTCGACAAATTCATCCTGATACGTGTGCCGCACGCTATCGCCATTGGTATCACCTGCATCACCCCAAGCGGGATTGGGATGTACTTCTGAGATCACCAATGTTGGTTTTTCCTTTTCCAACACCCGCAGATAAGTGTGAAGACTCTCTCGACCCCGCCAGAAGAATCCAACCTCCGTCTCACCAGCACGCACAGCAACCACCTTGTTGCCTTGTTCAATTCGCACGATAGTGGTATCCCACGATACCCATAAAACTTCAACCTCAAGCTGCATTGGTACTCCATCTTTATAAATCGCGGGTATCAATGAAACGGATTCTCCTTCTATCATGTCCAGATATTCGGGAAAAGACTGGAGTATATCGAAAAGCGACCGTGGTTTGCCTGGTGAAAATAGCCCTCTGCCCGGGTCAGCACTGTGCAATACCCACCTGCCAGTCCCTTCTGGATACCGCACCAGAGATTGATCTTTACCCCCCATTTTACCCCATTCTGCTCTTGCAATTGTATCGTGTAATGCTGGATTGATCAAAAACACCGCGTCTTCCGAATTTTTCAATCCCCCACCAATCGTACCATCATCAAAGCAAACTTTGCCAAATTCAGGTGACATACTACATTCGTTCAGCGTCCCGCCACCGCCAAAAAGTACTATGTATTCACCCGGATCAATCACTGTGTCTGATGGAAAAGTGAAACGCTTGCTCACCTCGGTACCATGGTCGGACAAATGCCACCCACCGATTGCAATAGTTTTCGACCCGGTGTTCAGTATTTCTATAAACTCGTCCTTACTGTTGTGTCGGGCCCCATCCCTATTGGCATCCCCCCTATCTCCCGATGGTGGGTCTGCAAGAACTTCATTGACCACGACATCCTTGTCAGCACCGAAAACTTGTATCCTCCAAAGCATTCCCAATATCACAACAATAATCCAGTATCTCGCCATATTGACCTCCCGCGATATTTGTTTTTTAGTTTCGTCCATGACATCCGCAAATCGCGTGCCAAAATCTGGAAAGTGTCGCAAGAGACATTAAATCAGCGAGTTACGTGCCAGAGCGTCTGTATAGCCCAATGGCATTGGGGAACGAGTCGTTCAATTTTGGGCAATGAATGAATCAAATTTTTCAACAAAAAACCCCGGCCACTTTGGTGACCGGGGTTCATTTTTACTTGACGTATATCGTAAAAACCTCTTATTGGTTGCGTCGTTTAACCAACAGGAGGATAGGACTATGGACTGTAAATTACCCGAAGACTTTCACGCAGTTCTCCAAATTGGGAATGCGTCTGAACGCTTTGATGAAGCCTTGCAGGTCGCTGAAAAAATTTCTGCTGCCGGCGTCAAATTGTATCCCAACATGGACCACGCAGCGATTTTCACGGACCCCCCGTACCTCGTTGCGGGGCCTCTAAAAACGATGGGTTATATCGCAGGTTGGGACACCAGGTGCTACCCCTCACCCGTCGATGAACAGGATTATATCAATGTGCCATCGGGTTTGCCCGCGGGGCATCCCGCCCTCGCACGCGGCTGGTTTCACTACGTCGCAGTGGTTCACCCTGTTGACCGACCCGCACTCGATCAAATGCTTGATCAGGGATACGGCAATCCCTTTATACACCACCTGACCTGGGGTATAGTACCGCCAGATCGAAACGGCGAGGATGATTTCAGCTATGCCTGCAGGGTTATTTCCCACATGGTTAGCACGCGACAACGCATTGGCGATTATCTCAATACAGAACCGGGAACCCTGATTATGGCGTTGCCTCCCGATATTACACACCACCCGCGATTTGAAACCACCCTTCCCCAACTGCTCGACGGATTAGACACCGACACTTACCAGGTTGAAACCATGCAAGGTGGCGGGTTTTTGATTCAGTTTTTTGTGCTAACTGGTGGGCGGATTGAAGTTGCACTTCGCATCAATACCCAGCAGACCTTCAACCCCAAAAGTGTACACAAAATCTCAGAAGACGAAATCAGCACCCAACAGACAGATTGATTCGTCTAAAGCGCCTTCCGGAGTCGCGCGGAGCTGATATTGAGTTGATCTCGGTATTTTGCTACCGTGCGGCGTGCGATATTAATGCCTTCTTTTTTTAATATATTTGATATGCGTTCATCGTTCAATGGATTCTGTACATCTTCATCGCGAATAAGTTTTGTAATTTTTTCTTTTACACTTTGGGCCGCGATATCGTCGTCATTGTACCGACTCAATCCCCCATCAAAAAAATATTTCAATTCATAAACGCCATGCGGTGTTTGCACATATTTGCCATTGCTCACGCGGCTGATGGTCGAAATGTGCATCTGCACCTTATCAGCCACTTCTTGAAGCACCATCGGCTTGAGAAAACCAGGGCCTCGGTCAAAAAATTCAATCTGATTTTCAACAATACACCGCATGACTTTTAACATGGTCGCGCGTCTTTGATGGATCGCATTGATAAACCAGCGTGCGGAATTGAGTTTTTCAACGACAAATTTTTTGGTCTCTCGCAATTTTTGATCATTTCGTCCCGGTTTGTCCGATTGTCTGAGCAAGGTGCGATAAATTGGACTGACACGCAATTCGGGCAGCATGCGATCTGTCAGGGAAACAACGTACTCGTCGCCCATCTTCTGGACTTCGAGATCGGGAATAACGTGATTGAGATTCAATGCGGGTTCAGGGTCAATATTGGGCTTGGGATTGAGCGATGCGAGAACTTTCTCAACAGCGCGCATCTCATTGAGGCTTGTGTCGAGTGCCTGGCTTATATGGCTAAACCGGCGGTTGATCCAGTCGTCGAGGTGATTGTGTAGCACTTTTGCAACCAAACCGTTTGTGATATTTTTTTCTTTTAACTGAATCAATAAACACTCTTGAAGATTTCGCGCACCAACACCTGTTGGATCAAATGTCTGAATAACGCCCAGAACGCGTTCCACATCCTCAAGATTGATCCCAAGCTCATCAGCCACCTCCCCTATCGAACATCCCAAAAACCCATCTTCGTCAATATTGCCAATTAAGTACTCGGCGATAATGCGATCACTCGGTGAAAGATCCGTGATAGCTACCTGTTCTACAAGTGAATCTCTCAGCGTTCTTTGGCTGGTGGGGTCGTTGTGCCAATCTTCAATATTGGATTCAAATTCTTCGCGCGGGCTGGCATATCCAGCTTCATTTAAGTAGTGGTCCCAGTCTTGCGCATCAAACAGGTCTGTATTGAGTGTATCTAAATCCGATTCTTCAAATTCCAATTCTTCAAGAGGAGCTTCATCCCGGTCCTCGTTCTCAGCTTCGTCGTCCAGTTCGGCTTTGGGTTCTTCTTGCTCCAAATCCAGATCTGTTTCTTCGTCAATTTCCAGGAGCGGATTGATCTCCAGTTCTTGTTGAATCAACTCCGCTAATTCCAGGGTTGGCAATTGGAGCAGGCGCAAAGATTGGATGAGTTGCGGAGCCAGTTTTTGCTGAAGTGTGGGAGACTGTGTGTGACCAAGACCAATCATATCTTATACTTTCTTTCATAGTACACGACAAAACTTAATGTGCGGTAAAAAATGGAGGATGAAGGAGTAAGCCAATGCACTTGAGAAACTCCTGGGCTTTCTGGTTTATATTGAGCAGGACATACTGCAAATGGTCCAATCCATATCGAAAGAGACTTTTGGCTTTTCGTCCGTGATTTTTGATCTTGATGGGTTTTGTAAGCGCGAGCCATTCCCCAACGATATGTGCCCAACTCATCGCAAGCGCCAAAAGCGCGATGAGTTTCTCAATGCGTTCTTCATGCACGAGATGTGTTTCTTCCAAATCAAAGCCACGACTTTTAAGATTGGCAAAAAGGACTTCAATACCCCATCGTTTTTTATAGGCATCCAAAGCGGCTTGGCCTTGTGCATTGCTGGCAATAATGAGGAACCCATCCTTCAATCGTATCGCAGACAGATACACAGGCTGCTCATAAACGCGGCGGGGTTTGCACAAGATGGTTTGCTGATGGATGTGCAGGTTTGCAAAAAGCTTTCGCAGGGGTATCTCTTTACCCCCTGATGAGACGATGGCGTTTTCCTTGATGCGGATGGCAAAGAGAATGTTTTGTGTTTGTAGCCACGTAAACCATTCTTTTCCAATAAATTCTCGATCTGCGACCACAATGCGGATTTGAGATCTAGGGATGCGTGTAAGCACCTGTTTCATCAGCTTGACGCGCTCCCTTGTATTGGAATTGCCTCGTTTGGATAACAAGTGCCAACAGATAGGAAAGGCCACCCCCTCATAGATAATCCCTGCGGTGAGGATGTTGATATTAAATTTTCCTAACTTCCAATTCGTACGATCTATTGAGATGGTGAAATCCGACTTTACGGGTAACAAGTGCAAGATCAATCGCGTCAGGCAATCCCCTGATAGATCAAAGTGTGCAAAGAAGCGTTGAATACGACGATAGTTGGAGGCCGGTTTGGCCTGTCCATTCAGCGCATTGGAAAGCTTGGTGAAGTTGACCGTGGTCAGCGTGATGAGCGACAAAATGAAGGCCGCAGTGAATGTGACGCGGGCTTTATGCCAGGGCAAATACTGTTGCATCACGTCGTGTAATTGATTAACTTGAGGAGACATAGACCTGTGCCTTGTTAAGATGAGAAAGGTTCGTTTTGGGACATTCAAACCTAACTCTTTTTAGCAATTTTCACAGGTCTTTTATTTTTTGTCGTGTACTTTGACTTTCTTTATAGTATCGCCAATCCGTATCGCGCCAGAGCGAATGACCTTCGCATTGATCCCGCGCAACTGAAGCTGTTTGCCTACGGGAGAACTGATAAATTCCAGCGCATCCAACCCAAAACGCGCGGCAAATTTTTTACAGCCCGTGTGAGGTTGATCTGTAACTTCGATCACCGCTTCACCCAGGCTCAGCCGGGTGCCTGGTGGCACATTCTCTGCACTCAAATCAAGGTCCATATACAACTGATCTCCTGCCAGTGCCCAACACCCCTTTTTTTCTGCCAACAGAGCAATCACGCGGGCATTCATGATGTTGAGTTGCATGTCTGGATGGGCCGACCCATCTACAGTTTGAGAACTGCCACGGGTTTTCCAATTATCGCCCACGAGTCCTTCAACCAGATCGAGTTTGCCCACTTTCAGGGCCTCCCGCGCCTCAACCTGTGGGCGTCGCACAATCAACTCTAACACGCCCGCATCTGTTGGCGACTGGCGGATATATTCTAATCCCGTTTCTAACTCTGCCATTGTTACATATTTCATTTCTGTCCTCATCAGTGATTGGTATGATAAAGGAAGAGGCAACTTTAAATAATAACAAATAACAGGGAGAATTGTAAACCCTTTTTCCCGATTTATCACGAATCGAGGCGAAACCGGTCGCCCAGATAAATGCGCCGCGCTTCGTCGCTTGCTGCCAATGTCTGGGGTGTACCTGACAGGAGAATCTTTCCTTCAGAGAGCAAATAGGAGCGATCTGTAATCGCCAGTGTCTCTCGCACATTGTGATCGGTAATCAAAACTCCGATATTTCGGCGTTTCAGTTCGGCAATAATATTTTGAATATCTTCAACTGCACGCGGGTCCACACCGGCAAAAGGTTCGTCGAGCAGCATAAAGAGCGGATCTAGAGAGAGTGCCCGCGCGATTTCCAGGCGGCGCGTTTCACCGCCCGATAAACTATCTGCGCGTTGGTGCGACAAGTGTCCAACCCCCAGGTCTTCCAATATTTTATGGGCGCGATCTAACCGCTCTGCCTTACCCAGTTTTCCGTATTCGAGAACGGATAGGACATTTTCTAGCGCGGTCATTTTTCTAAAAACAGTGGTTTCCTGTGCCAGATAACCAATGCCCAAGCGTACGCGGCGATACATGGGGAATCTGGTAATGTCTCGGTCACCCAAAAAAATGTGCCCGGCATTTGACGAAATCGCGCCGACAATGAGATAAAAACACGTGGTTTTTCCCGCGCCATTAGGTCCTAAGAGGCCAACAATTTCACCGGGATTGACGATCAAATTGACCTGATCGACAACCAAGCGACGAGCGTATCTTTTGACCAAACCCTCGGCTTTCAGATTCACGGCACGTCCTCCAATTCAGCGGTGTAGTGCCCTCGCACAGCCCCCTCCGCTCGGATAGACGACAACCGCCCGGGATCAAATTTCAAAAGGAGATAATCCCCAGACACCGTCACATCGTCGCTATCTCGCATGACCCGCGTGCAATGTGCTTCGTCGAAAATCGCCATCTGAGCCAACTCGCCGTTGGAAAACCACAACACACACTGCTTGCCTCCCAGGCGGCTTTCCGATAGGCTATCCTGGGCAATATAAGAACCGAGACAGCCACCAGACAGCATCAAACTATCCAGTTTTCCATCTCTATAGGCCAATCTGAGATCGCTACCAGACAGCACTGCCCGCGATGTGTCTCGCTCACTGAGATCGAGTTTCACATTTCCCCAGGCGTGCATGCGCTGCGGAGCCTCATCCCGAAAGACAATCCGAGCGGAATCTGAGCGTATTGTTTGCGAATGGCCATTGTTAAGGGCCATAGCATGGATGATCACGCTATCTGAAAGTACCAACGCACCAATGGACTGGCCAGACATATCCATAAGAATTTTTGTGCCCTGTGCAGAAACGGAATCGCGGTTACTGGGATTGGCCCAAGTCATCAGGGGCTTACCAGAAAGGACGATTGCAGAATCTGCGTACGCGCCAGACATAGCTTTCCCTTGCGTGTTTCCCTGCCGCAAGATGAGGTTGCCAGTGAGAAAGAGTTCCCGTCCGCGATTGACAAAGACTATGGAATCGGACTGGACTTCGAGGGTATCGCCGTGTTCGCCCATCACCTGTAACTGCGTCTGGCCCTGCAAGTTTCCGCGCTCGCCGATCAAATCGTAGCGCAATTGGGACGCGCGAAGCCTTCGGCCTTCGGGCAATAAAAGAACGACATCACCCTCGGCAATAAGCGAATCCTCTTTGCTTAAAAACCGCACGATACGCGCCTGTAGCGTGTGCTGATCGTCGCTTAGAAAGACGTGCCCCCGAAACGTTGCACGGTCTTCGCGGTCTTGAAACATGAGTGTATCGGCGCGAATTTCTCGCACCGTGTCTTTGTAACTCACTTGCTTTACAAAAAGATAGGTTGCATCCCCAACGCGCACATGTACAGAATCGGCTTTTACAATGAGTTGGCGCAAGCTGTCTTCATACACCACGCCCCCGCGGTAATTGCGCTGCGTCTGGTCGTTTAAGAGCAGGGTTTCCACCCAATCTGCACTGAGTTTCTGCTCGGCATTTACCCCCGTGCAGGTGCATATAACCAAAACTCCGAGAAAGCCCCGGAGTTTTGGTCGAAAAATAAAATAATGTCTGATATTTTTCACGGCTTTTTGCGTCTCATCCGCGTATTTACAAACAAAAGCGTCCAATGTTTCAAGTCTGACGAGGCATTAAAGCCCACCCCCGTCTCTGTGCCATCGGGCCGAGAAATCGTCACATAGCCCTCGCCCATAATGCGATCCTCATCGCGCTGCCAGCGCAGCGAATCCGTTTGCAACTGCGTGCAATCTCGCGCGACCACCACGACAGACCCAAACACTTTCATATCATCGCCCGATGCGTTAATTTCACCCCGTTCAGCTCTCAGCGTGGAAACCGTATCACCCAGGGCATTAAAAAACACGACCCGGACCCCATCGGAAAACCGAGCGGGTTCATTTTCCGACATCTGCTGAAAAGAGCCAGCTCGAACCTGTGCCCGGGGTTTGCCGCGATCTGTAATGCGCGTGGACCAGTGCCACATTTCTCGGTTAACCTGCGTTTCATCCACAGTCTGTTCTATCTGGTCAGCAGGGGCACAGGCACACAGGGTACACAACAGAACCTTAGACGCTTTTGTTAGAAACCGATGCATCACCAATTCGTGCCTTTGTATGAGCGACAGCAGCTTCTACAAAACCGTAAAACAAAGGGGCTGGCTGTTCGAGGCGCGACTTAAATTCGGGATGGGCTTGTGTAGCGACAAAAAAAGGATGATCTGGCAACTCGATAAATTCCATGAGCTTGGTGCCATCCTCTCGGCGGTGATACCCGGAAAAAACCAGGCCAAATTCATCGAGCAAATCGACGAATTTGGGCGATACTTCATAGCGGTGGCGATGGCGTTCAATCACACTGCGCTCGCTGTCGAGGAGCACACCCAGGCGAAAAGCTTCAGCCGGGTTCTTTCTCAACTGATTGATGCGCCAAGCATCTTCTTCCAGGCGCCCCGTGCGCTCATACAGGTCGAGCACGACGGTCTCGCGGCGAAGTACTGCCACATACCCCCCCAGACGCATCGTACCGCCAAAACGACTTTCTTCAATAATCTCTCGCTGGCTCATCTGAATATCGATCACGGCATGGGGCGTGTCGGGATCATTTTCAGCCGAATTGGCGTCTTTCAATCCCACCGCGTTTCGCGCATATTCAACAATGGCCATCTGAAGTCCATAACACAGCCCGAGGAATGGCAGACCATTTTCACGCGCATAGCGAATGGCCTCAATCACCCCTTCGGCCCCTCCTTCACCAAAGGCACCCGGCACAATAATGCCATCAAATTCTCCAAGCACATCTTCGGCTCCTCCCATTTCGAGGCTGGCCGAATCAATCCAGGAAATGTCGATGCGCGTGTCCAAATTGGCACCGGCGTGTTCGAGAGATTGGTTCACAGAAATGTACGAATCTGTAAATTCGTAATCGCCAATCTCGACGTATTTTCCAACCATCGCCACTTTAACCGTCTGTGAAGGCTGACGAATCTTCTGCACTAAATGCGTCCACCGCGTCCAATCGGATTCTTTTTTTGGTTTCAGCCCCAGGTGTGCGAGCATTTTAACACCTACCTGCTCGCTTTCATAATGGATTGGAACTTGATACACGATATCCAAATCTGGCGCGGAAATAATGCGATCTGCTGGAATATTGGCCGAAATCTCAATTTTGCGTTTTCGCACTTCATCAATCGGTCGCGTGGCGCGGCAAATAATAAAGTCGGGCACCATACCATGCCCGCTTAAAAGTTGGACCGCGTGTTGCGTGGGCTTGGTTTTCATCTCGTTGATGTGGTCGGGCACGGGCAAATAACTGACCAGCACATACATAATATTGGCCTCTCCAATTTCCCGCTCCAGGCCCTTCATCGCAAAGAAAAATGGTCTATTCTCCTCATCGCCAATGGTGCCACCAATTTCAACCAGCGCGATATCGAACCCCTGTGCAGCATGCTGAACCCGCTCTTTGATCTCGTCGGTAATATGCGGGATCTGCTGAACGGTCTGCCCGAGATATTCGCCCCGCCGCTCGCGCTCGATAACCGCATGGTAAATTTGCCCGGTCGTGAGATTGTTTGTGCGGGGCAAATCCAGGCCGAGAAACCGCTCGTAGTTGCCCAAATCGAGATCGATCTCGCCTCCATCATCCGTGACCCAAACCTCGCCGTGTTCTGTTGGCCTGAGTGTTCCAGCATCGTAATTCAAATAGGGATCAATCTTTATGGCTGTGGTTTTATAACCGTAGTACTGCAAAATCTTACCGATAGAAGCCGTGGCGAGTCCTTTTCCTACGCCACTGATCACCCCCCCGGCAACCACGATGTATTTTGGCTCGCGATCATTTTTTTTCACAATGTGCCTCCATCTGTGTTCGACAAAAGAAAATCGGCGGGAAGTTCACCGCCGACACTCGTGCTTATTCAATCACTCTGGGGACGCGGAAGTGACCTTGCCCAGAAAGTGGGGCATTCGCCAGCGCGTCCGACCGATCCAATGACTGCCCCATCACATCGTCGCGAAACGCATTTTCCAGGGGGAGTACATGCGCTGTTGGGGAGACATCTGTTGTATCGAGTTGATTGAGTGCCGCAACATATTCGAGCATGCGGTTCAAGTCATCAATTAGCTGCGCCTCTTCTTCCGGCGCAAAATCCAGGCGCGCAAGTTGCGCCACTTTTCGTACATCATCTTTTGAAACAGGCATAGTAGTTAGTGTTTGATATGGGTTTTGAATTTTAACAGCATTTTACGGGTATGCCTTGCACAATTATTCAGGGTGTCGGTAACAACTGCCAATTCCCGTTACGGAGGGCCAACCTCAACGTGTAGGTCTTGTTATGCCTTAATGTATACTCGTTATTTCGACGTTGGTCGGCGAATTGACTAGATTTGAATGAAAATAAACTTGTTTTCCTGGTATTTGGATACCTAAAGATTTCGATACCTATGTCTATTGCACAGGTAATCTCACCGAAACGTATATATCTGCCGTGACCATCTGTGTTAAAAACGTAGTTTGGAGACATGTGCAAGGTAACCTTCTCAATATTTTGGAGGCCAGAAACCATATGCAGCAGTTTTTTCCCAATATCATCTGATTCAATATATGTCCTATTTGTATCGGGAGATGAGTAGATTGTGACGTAGCATTTAGACGAATCGTTCTCAAGGAATTGAAGCAGGTTAAGTAAATCATCTTGGTCATCATAGAAGTTCCACGCGGCATATCTATCTACGATCGTAATTTGCTTTGAAACCTTGGCAAGCATCTGAAAGCGTTCTGCCCAGAGGTCATCTATAGACGTGCCTTTTTCGATATCGTTGTTGGCAAGTTTTCCTGCGGCTTTAAATTTCTCAGATGCACTAATATCGGGCCATATAGCGACCTCAATACCCTCGAAACATTTTGTTGATGGAGGAGGAAATTCGAACACCAACGACGCACGAGTTTCTTCTATCAGCGCAAGTTCAAACATGGAGCGATAAGGATTCCAGGCCTGATCTCTGTCTATTTTGTCCCAATTAATGCTGCGATCAAGTTCCTGCCAAAGAGGGTACCCTCCCGAACAAAAGCTATTATATGATTGCTGCAATATATCCTTAACTGCTTGTTTACACTTTAGGTCAGAGTCTTCTAAGATTTCAACGGGGAAGACCAGAATACCGTGAGGTTCCCACCAGCTTAATAGGTTTCGAATATCGGGAGCACTCGCTGTAGAAAGCGCATCAGGCTCAATAGTGAATTTTACTAGCATATTACCCTCTTTATTTCGCCATTAGTTCGTTAAATCCTTCATCAAAGAAGCCATGCGGCCACTCGTCTATGAAATCTCCGTCTTCGTCAAGTTCCAGAACCTCTATCTTACTACCGTCATCGCCAGGGTCCACATAAAGCACTGAAACGTCATTAGGGTTGAGTGTTCCTTCACGAATACGCCGCTGAATGCGCCGTATCAGCAATTCGCTGTGCGTTTCGACAATCCATTGCTTCCCGCCTTTGCCCTTACTCGTCTCAATCATCAGGTCGGCGATATTCGCCTGGAGCTTGGGGTGAAGGTGTATCTCCGGTTGCTCGACGCAGATTATTGCTTTTGGTTGCGAGACGATGCTTTCAATTATCACCGGCAGCAACTGATTTATTCCGAATCCCACATCGGCAAGAGTTACCGGGGTTTTCGTTCGTTTGTCCTCAAGAACAATGGAAACATATTTGCCGGTCAGTTGTACATCTCCAAATTCTCTGATCTCCAGTCGATAAGGGATTTCAAAGCGTTCAAACCATTTGTTTACTTCCTCTATAATGTTAGAGTCATGGTATAGAATATGAGTTGTCAACTCTCCCCGGACGCCTACGGAATCCCTGTCCCATCCTGAAACTGTATAAAGTCTTTCTGGATAACTCCGCAATGGCCCCAAATAGGTGACAGAGTTTAGGAGGTCATTATAGCTTAGTGGAATATCTGTCGGTGTTATATCGAGTATCTTTTCTGGCTCTATATCCAACATTAGTATGTGTACCAATTCCAGTTCCTGAATCAGGTCAGGTATCCGTGCCGGTATCTGTTCCAGTATCCCTTCCAAGTATTGCGCGAATGGCCCTAACCTTGTCAATAAAGGTTTTAGATCTTCCAGTTCTTGGCCCTGTTCTTGCATCGGTGCCCATATCAGTTCCCATATCAGTTCCTGTATCAGTCCCTGTATCAGTGCCCATTCCCATTTCTGTTCATCTTCCAGTTCCAGTGCCTGCATCAGTTTCCATACCAGTTCCTCTTCTTCCAGTGCCCACCATTCCTGTTTCAGTTGCTGTCCCAATTTCTGTCCCAATTTCTGTGCATGTTCTGGTTCCAGTTTTAGTCTCAATTTTTTTCCTAATTTTTTTCCTAATTCCTGTGTACATCCTGGTTCCGGTATCAGTTTCAGCATCTGGATCAATTTCCGTTTCAATTCCAGTTTCCGTATCAACTCCAGTATCAGTTCCGCTATCAGTTCCAATTCCAGTTTTTGTTGTTGTCCCGGTTCCCGTGTATATTGCTGTCTCAGTTTCAGTATCCTTTCTTCCGCCTGTAGTTCCAGTGTCGGTAAGAAAACATTCGAACTGTTTTTTATTTTTGAAAACATTTCGCGGTTATTCTTATTCGCAATTAATAACCTCAACATATCCCATGAATTTTCATTAGGCTTGTATTTCAATTTAGCATCAAGAAGTAGAGAGTTTCTATCAAGAATTTGATAACGTACTTCTGACAAGAACGAAGAATCTTTCGTAGCCGACTCTTTGGGTTCCGGCTCCACAAAGGTCATTTGTACGCTGGCTCCAGTTTTTTGAGTATGGGCAAGAAATTTAATACTTATTCCAAGCTCACGATTAGCTGTCGCGTGCTTATGTAGCAAGGCAGAAAAGCTACCCAGGTCCACATATTCTCCTCTGGGCATCAGTGATCTTCTATCGTTTAACCATTCTCTGTCCAGTGACTGCTTTAGCATGAGTAGTGCCTGGATTATAGAGCTTTTTCCTCCTGAGTTAGGGCCATAGATGAGGGTGATTTTGGACATGGGAGCTTTTTGCTCTTTGTCTCCAAACGCCTTGAAATTTTTCAATCCGATTTCTAACACTATAGACTTCCCTTTACTTTTGTGTATGAGGCTTTCAAGTCTAACTCAGCTACGAATATCAGATAAACATACCCCGAAATCAAGAGGATTTACCCAGGTTTTTGATCGATATAGATAAACTTAAGCCACACATCGTTGAGGTGTTCGAAGTCTTTGTCCGTTGACAACAGCACAGCATCGCTAACATGTGCTGTGGCCGCAATCCAGAGGTCGTTCTGCTTCATCGGAGTAGCTGGTTTAGGTGGCGGGGTGTTATCGGGAGACGTGACGGAGTTACCATGTGTCCAAGCGTCGATTTGCGCGTAGGCTTCCAATATAGATTCATTATTGATGTCGATTACAGGCATCGTCGCCATGACTTCCTGAAGTTGGGTTCGTCTATCTCTTCCCCAGCCGAACTTCTCAGCAAGTGATAGCAACTCGCCGTGACAGACAATGGAGGTAAAGACCATTGTTTCCGGATCTTCAAGGTTGTGTACCGTTCGCGCTCGGAGTGCCCAGGGAGCTGATCGACAAAACCCTAACAACAGACCGGTATCCAGCAAGAAGTTACTCATGATATTCAGAGCTTAATCCAGTTGCGCCAGAAGTTCTTCCACAGGTTCATTGCCTGGCCATGCGCCGCATAAACTCAGGACATTGAAGGATCGGGCCTGCTTCTCTTGTATCCGTGTTAAGCCGCGGGACTTGGGCATCTCGGTAGAAGGCAGTTCTTCAAATACGGCATCTCTGTCTTGATAGGGTCTAAGTCGATGAGCTTCGATTAGTCGGGGTTGACCGTTAGCCTTGAAGTGGACCATGCCCTGAACAGTAGCATGCTCGCCCCACAACGGACGCAACACTTCAATATCGAGTTGATCGGATTGTAGGCGACCAAACATTTTCCTGCCATCACCCAATTCGAGGAAAAACCGACCGCTATCATGTTTGATTTCTTCGAGCCAGCCGCTGATGATAAATGCCCTTGAGGGCGGAAGGCTCTTCAGTCTTTCTTCAATCCGATTACAAACGGACGCATCAAGGGTGAATTCCCCGTAATCAGATTCTTGAGGGATCAAGTGGTAGCAGATGTTAGCGTTTCCTGTAGGCTGTCGGAATCTGAGAATCGCGCTGAGAACGGCTCTATCAAAGTAGTCACCAGAAGAGGTCGCTTCCTGAGCTTCTTGAATCGACAGCGCGGCGAGATCAACAGCGGTATCTTGCATGGTCGGCTGTTCATGCCGGAAATTCTGTTGGGCAAACTGTGCGTAGGCTGTCTCGCCAAGCTGGGGTGCCTCAATCTCCAAAATAGTTGAGCCGAGTTTTTGTTCATTGAGGGTGAAGTCGAGGGCTGCATTCAGCCATCTGGGTCTTGGTCCCCTACCACTACCTTCGCCAGTGAACATCAGACGAGTGGCACACTCCGCTGTCTTAACAAGGGCATTTAGAGAGCACTGAAGCGTTGCCACTTTGATCCGACCTTTGTTCTCTCGAAGGCCGCGCAGGCGAAATTGGTAGCGTCGCGTGTTCATGGAACTCCCTTTATCTGTCGGTCAGCGTTTTAGACCTTACTTAAAAAAGTGGGTTTATCCCGGCTGAAGATTGGCAAATTTGACCATAAGTGTTTTGACGGCTCCACCGTCGAATTTTACTTTGAGCCTGGCCGTTTGTCCCGATCCTGCGCGGCTTTGAATCTGCCCACGGCCCCAGGCAGGATGCACAACCCAGGATCCGACATCCATTAAAAATGGTTCCCCCGGATTGACCCGACGGGCGGGTTCGCGGCCCGATTTGGGGCGTGGAACGCTACTGATCTCACTGATTTTAAACCCGACATCGAGCAAATCTTCGGGGATTTCGGACAAAAACTGCGACGCCGAACAGGTCATTGCACCGCCGTATCGCTGCCGCCGCATCGCATAGGACAAAAAGAGCCGGTCCTGGGCACGGGTAATGCCCACGTAAAAAAGACGGCGTTCCTCTTCTAACGCATCTTCCCCATCTCTTTCGTCGCCAGTGGGCCACAAAATTGGAAATAGTCCATCTTCGAGGCCGGTAACAAATACAATGGGAAACTCCAGTCCTTTGGCGCTGTGCAGGGTCATCAGCGTGACCGCATCTGCGGCGTTTTCCCACTGATCCACATCTGTCACCAGCGAAACTTTCCGCAAATACGCTTCTAAAGAGACATCGTCCGACTGTTCGACAAAAATCTGAATATCCGTCAGCAATTCCGCGACATGCGCTCTTCGCGACATCTGTTCTTCTGGCAGGAGTTTCTCAAAACCCCGCAAATATCCGGTTTCATCGACAATTTTTGCGGCAAGTTCATCCGCTGGCGTCGTCTCCATATCCAGGCGAAAACCCTCGATCATGTCGTAAAACCGCCGCATTGCCTGGGCTGTGCGCTTCGGAATCGTATCAATAGCGTCCAGATGTGCAAGTGCCTGATAGGGCGCAAGCCCCTCGCGCATGGCAAACTCATCAAGCCGTCCCGCAGATGTCGCTCCAATGCCGCGGCGCGGTGTGTTAATCACGCGCCAAAAACCGATGGAATCACGAGGATTGACCACCAATTTGAGATATGCGAGCACATCCTTGACTTCCTTGCGCTCGTAAAATCGCACATCGCCCACAATTTGATACGGAATATTGGCGCGTCTAAACCCTTCTTCAAGGGCGCGAGATTGTGCATTAGTGCGATAGAGCACTGCCATATCGCGGTAGGTATGCGCGCGCTTAAAGTCTCGCGTAACGCCGGCGATCCAGCGAGCTTCTTCTGCTTCATCGGCGCATCTTTTCAAACGGATTTTCTCGCCGCGCGCGCGATCTGTCCACAGTTCTTTTCCCTTGCGCCCTGCATTGTTGCGAATCAGGGCATTGCCGGCATCCAGAATAACCTGCGTCGAACGGTAGTTTTGCTCCAGACGCACGACGAACGCGTTGGGATAATCGGCTTCAAAATCGAGAATATTGCGAATATCTGCGCCACGCCAGGCGTAGATGCTCTGATCGTCATCGCCAACAACACATATATTTTGATGTAATTCGGCCAGATAACGCGCAAAAAGGTATTGTGGACGGTTGGTATCCTGATATTCGTCGATCAAAATATGTGAAAACTGCGCCTGAAAGGTTTTGCGCACATCCTCGTGATCGCGAATCAACTCCACGCTCAATGTCAACAAATCGTCAAAGTCAACGGCATTATTTTGCTTCAGGGCATCTTGATAATGGCGAAAAACCCGCGCGATTATTTGCTCCCGAAATGTGCTCGCGCGCTGAGCAAACACATCAACCCCCACCATCTGGTTTTTTGCCTGGCTGATCCGCGTGCGAATCAGCCGCGCTGGAAAATCGCGTTCAGAAAGTTCCTCATCGGCAAGAACCCGTCGCAGAAGCGCGAGTTGATCTGTAGTATCGTAAATCGTAAAGTTGGACCTCAGGCCCACTTGCTCGGCCTGTGATCGCAATAGACGCGCACATAAACTGTGGAACGTGCCAATCCACATGGTTTTGCACGAGCGATGCAGCAAATCTTCGACGCGCTCGCGCATTTCTCCAGCGGCCTTGTTAGTAAAAGTCATCGCCAGAATCTGGCTTGGATTAACGCCGCATTCACTCAACAGATAGGCGATGCGCCGCGTTAAAACGCGCGTTTTTCCAGACCCGGCCCCCGCGAGAATGAGCACAGGCCCATCAACAGCCTGCACAGCTTCGCGCTGTGCATCATTTAATCCGTTGAGAATAGAAGACATAAGTCAGTTGTCAAAGCCCCCAGGCCCTAATCCCCTGTTACCAGTTTCTTTTTTTTCCAGGCATTTTTTCGTACAGACGCGGTCCTTTTTTTTGCTGCCGTGTGCTCTTGCAAAGTGCGTGTAAAAATATGACCACCTTCGCCTGTGGCGACAAAATACAAATAATCGACATCAGTGGGAAAAAGTGCAGCCTCGATAGATGCGCGCCCAGGACTGTTAATCGGCCCGGGCGGCAATCCCTCATGTCGATAGGTATTATAGGGCGAATCGTAGCTATAATCCTTATAAAATAGTCGCCTGGGTTCACCGGGAAGAGCATATTGCACCGTGGGATCGGCTTGTAGGCGCATGCCTTTTTTAAGGCGATTGTGATAAACCGCAGCAATTGTGTCTCGCTCGGAATCCCAACTGGTTTCTCCTTCGATAATAGATGCGAGCGTGAGCACCTCGTGAATACTCATTCCGGATTCATGTGCTCGTCTCTGAAGCCGTTCATCAAAAACAGTGAGACAATGCTCAACCATCCTGCGCAGAATCTGTTGTTCTGATACTGTTATCGGAAAATTATAGGTTTCAGGGAACAAATAGCCTTCGAGGTTTTTGGCCTGTAAGGAAAGGGTTTTACAAAAAGCAGCACTGTTCATTAACAACAGCAATTTTTTCTGGTCGAGATTTAATTTTTCAGATAGGATCGCTGCAACCTGTGTTTTCCGCGAACCCTCGGGGACCGTGACATTTTGCGTGACATCGCGCGGGCGCTCCAACTCGACCAAAACCTCCCAAGTCGTCATCTGGCCATCAAAGGGATGAATTCCAGCCATCAGGCGGTGACTACTCCCATTGAAATGCGCGAAAAATTGCAGCAGGTGCGGGCTGCGGATCAGGCGTTTTCGATAAAGCTGTTGGCCGATTTGTTTAACCGTTGTCCCTTGTCGAATCTCGACATCTTTCTTCCCCACTCCCGTTGGCCGATTAAAAATAAAAATTCCCGTGCAAACACCCAGAATGCACACAATTGGCAAAATGCTCAAAATAAAGAGAAACCGTTTCATAATGGTCTATCTCCACTTGTGCTGCAAATAGGTTTCGAGGATTAATACAGCAGCCATGCGATCTACTTTCCCTTTGCCATTTTTTATGTGCATGGCATGCAACTCGCGTTTTGCTCCTGCCGATGAAAGCCGTTCATCAAATGTGTGAACCGGCATGCTGCATAAAACAGCGAGTTGAGAAGCAAAGTTTTCTGCTGCAAGTGCCATTTCTCCGCGGCTGCCATCCATGTTTAAAGGCAAGCCAACAACGACTTCTCCTGCGGCCTCGTACCTTGCGATTTGTGCGACCTGCGCCACACTGTCATTGAAATTGCGAACTTTAAGCGTGGGCAATCCCCGAACTGAGATTTGCAATTCGTCGCATACCGCAAGTCCAATGCGTCGCCTGCCAAAATCAACGGCTAAAATACGCGTCATTCACCGTTCCCCTATCAGGGGTGACTATCGGTATGCCCTCGCAAACGATCGCGTTTTTCCATTGCAACTTTGTGGAGGGCAACCGCGAGTTCACGCGCATCGGCCTGTCCGCGTTTTGCAGAGGGCAACAGGGTGTCTCTAAGGGCTTCTATTTCGTCAATGTGCGCCCGAAGAATCAGTGGATTGTTCACCCTTATTCCTTTTGTTGGTATAACCATTGCTGTGGGGTTTGCCAAACTGCGGGGGCACACCATACAGGGATTCGGCAGTTGATGCGTTGGTCACCGGGCGATCCCACAGCGATTTGATAATGGATTGGAACATCACCTGCAGGGATCGTTTGCGGTTTTTCAGGCAGAGCTTGCGAATGCGCTTTCGAGAGGTGCGCCTGGGTTCTTCGCGGATAAAATCAGCCGCACTAATCCCTTGCTCGTGTGCGTGCTCCATCAGATTGCTAAATGCTTCAATATCTGCATTGTCCGTCAAAACGGCCAATATGCGATCATCTTCGCTAAAATCTGGCTTTTCCATTTTTTGCTCCTTCAAGCAAATTTAAGCAATGCACGCATTTCTGTCAATCAGGCGGCAAAAAAAAATCAAGCGGTTTGTTTTTTTACCCCTTCATCGAATATACAGAAAAAAAGTATCCTTAGCCACTTGCGTTCCTGCGACGAGGTCCTCAATAATCACAAAGAGACGATTTTGTCCTGCCTGGGCGTGTTTTAGTTGGACTTCAAGGGGCAGGCGTTCCCAATCGCTGCTGCCCACCTGCGTGTAGGATAGCGCGACCTCGGGTTGGTCAACAGCACCCGGCGCACGCCTCTGCTCTGTTTCCGCTGCCTTGACTGCGGTCGTCACGCGATAGCGGGTCTGCCCAAACTCGTCTTTTGACAAATTGTACACTTCGCAATAAAACGCGAGGGGACTGGGCGCACGGACAGTCCTTCGAGGATTGGGAACGACCTGCCAATTTCCCCGCCGAAATCGCATATTACGTAGCGTATCCGACAGGCTTTTAACGAGCATGAGATCGCTGATATGAAGCCGTTTTTCGCTATAGTCATCAATCGCCACATCGAGCGCGAGCACCCCTTGTCGCGCGGTCATAGCATCGGTAATGGTCAGTGTGAGATGATACATGCCTGCGGGCACGTCCTGGCGCGTGATATCCACGACTTCTCGGGTGACGACATCTGAGGTATCCACAAAATGTTGCACTTTTTGTGCGTATCGATATACCACGCGGTATGCTGAATCTGCCAGCGCGACCGCGTGTTCGAGCACTACCTGAGGCTGCTGTCCGTCTGTAACGGCGAGCAAATTTGCAAGCGGTATGCCATAAATAATATCAACGCGGGTTTTGCCTGCACTGCCTCGAAAGTCCGCCAGATCAAAATAAAAATTGCCCAACGACAAGCGGGGTGCTTTGCGAAATTCGTCGGTCTGGTTCACTGTAGCGTTTTTATAGCGAATTGCCGGAGCGTGTTCAACAAGGCGAATATTATCTCTAAGCATAGTGGGGGGAATAGGTGGAATAGGGGCGAAATCAAACCCGGAGACGCCACCTAATTCGCGAGTAAAATCGATGACCATGCCGCCATCCACCTGGGTATAGACCCACGACTCCCAGGACACGATACTGCGATCGTGTTGCATGGTAACAGGCGCGTAAGCTTCCTGAGAAGGATCGCTGCGAGAGGTTTCTTCACGACGTCCTTCAACCGGGCCAAAGGTATTCTGATCTGGAAGATCGAGCGCTTCCCTTTCGCGCTCAGCAGCAAACCCACGATCGCTTCGAATGGGAAAAACCGGGCCAATCAATTCACTTTCATTGGGATCTCGATATAATTCTCGATAAACCTTTTCCTTTACTTCCTGCACGCGCGTTGAAGGCAGTGAGGAAACCCATCCCGAGCGGGCGCGGTAATCGGGCTCGCCGTAGCGAATATAGACTTCACCGCGTCGGTCCCAGGGATAGTTTTCCCGTCCAAATGCCCAGCGCGCCATCCAGACCCGTTCGTAGTGCGCCAATTGTCGCTCGTTGTATGCGCTGGACAAATTCGGATTTTTTGCACGCCAAAAACGCGCCACATACTTTTTCTTTTCCCCATCTTCAAGTGCGCGATAAGTTGCTATTTCTTCTTCTGACAACAGCACCTGAATATCGTCGTAAAGCTGACGTTCGCGCGCGTCAATTTGCGCGAGAAAACGCTCGAATAATTGGGTCGATTCTTCGTAGCGTTTCACCCGCAGCGCTTTGATTGCCACAATGGGCAACAGGTGCGAAGCTTCGGGTTTTTCGCGTGCAATGGGTGCGACAAAGCGATCAATATCCCGATAATTTTTTATCTGCAACAGACTTCTACCCAGTCGCGCAGCGACTTCATCATCGGGATTGTGCACCAAATACGTCTGATAAAACGCCCGTGCTTTTCGATGGTCTTCACGGTCGGCATACCAATCGCCCAGAACGCGGTATGGCGGGAGATATGTCGAATCGCGTCGAATCGCGTTTTCGGCAATTTTCACGCCATCGACCATCCCCTGGTCGAGAAGAGCCTGCGCCAGAAAGCTGTACGCATCCAGATAATCCGGATCAGATCGGATTGCTGATCTGAGTGCTTGCACCCCGTCATCGAAATATCCTCCCCGCCTCAGCAGCACCAATCCTTTTCCCGCGCGTGCCTGTGCCGATGCATCGGGAAAAATCATGGCTTTTTCAAATGCTTCTTCTGCCTGTTTGAGCAATCCCCGCTCGAGATAGGCATGCCCAAGTGTACTCCACGATTGCCCGTCTTTCGCCTGATCGCGCAATACTGCAATCTGCGTTTCTGCTGCCCCTGCCCCGTACTGCGCGAGATCTTCGCCAAGCCGTCCAATGGTCGCAGATATAATGTCTACCATTTTGTCCCATCGCCAGACCCTTCGCCCAGTTGAAGACCCCATCCAGAGAATTTGCCCAGTCTCTACTTCGATCAAACGCAACACCACACCGATGTTGTCCGTTGTGCCATCTTTGCCCAGCACAAGCAAGCTACCCGTCAGGATGGCCTCTGCAAGCGTTGTTTCCGATGCTTGCCGTCGCAAATCTGGGCTGATGCGAGAAAATCGCTCGCGTCCCTGTGTCCCTTTTAATGCTCCTGGCACGAGAGAAAACAGACCATCGCGCTGAATCGCATTTTTAAGATGCATTTCACAGTCGGCGGCAAGGGGCAGATAATCCGTGGTGTGGAGCGGTTGCATGAGAATATGGTGCGGCAGATGCTCGGCCTCTGGTGCAGGTACAGGTGTTTCCTCTTCGGCAAATCCAAGCGACGACCGCACTTCGGCAACGGGAATCTCCCCTACAGACCGATTCGCCCGCGTCCACACCCACGCCGGATTATCCCGCACCTCGCCCGTCCAGACAATCATACCCGTCTGAAGATCGATGAGTTTGAGTTTGATGAGATAAATACCCGTAAACGCAACAGAACCCGTCAAAAGATAGGTAGCGGGAACCCTTTTGCTAAGGGACTCGTGTAGCGAAGGAGAAAGCTGTTTATCCGCCTGATCTATCTCCCTTGTCGGCATATCGGTTTCAATCAAAACAAAACGCGCCCTGCCCAGAGCGGGAACATAAGCGCGGCGATGGAGTTCATAGGCGATGCGATCGGCGATATAAATGCCGTAATCGCCATTATATGGAGAATAAAAGGGCGCGATTGCCAATCGAAAGGTGGCTGGCGACTGAGAAAAAACACTGGTGGGCAACAGCAACGCGACCAGGACACAAAGACACGCCCGATAAAATATTTCCCCCCTCAACAATAGCATTAAACCCGACCTCCCTCACTTGATGGGCACCGACAGAGAAACCTGTGCTGGACCGATTACCAGATGATCCAATACACTGGATAACCAGACCGCCGCGAGCAAGCCCAGCGCGAGATTGGCCCGCCCAGCGCGAGATTTTACGCGTTCAAAATTTTGGGTAAATACATCGGAATCCGTGCCTGCTATGCGTTGATCCAGTCGCAAATCACTCAGACGCGTACCGCGATAGGTATTATATGCACTGCGATAGGACATATCGGTTACAAACCAGATCGCAGCGAGCGCTGCCGAAGCCCCCATAAAGCCATACCCCCGTTTTTTATGCCCGCGGTACAACTGCCCCCAACCCGGCAACAGAAGCGAGCGACCCGCAGCCCCCAAAAACGTAGTTTTCCCGAGGGTTTGTCGCAGTGTTTTGTGACGCATGCCTAAAAGCAAAACCCGTGTATCTGTAAGTGCTTGATCAGTGCCGATATTCATAATCCCCTTGTTGGTCTCTGGATCCAGGTGAAATACCTCGACAAGTGCCAGACGCGCACGAGCCGTATCGCCAGAAGCCATGTGAATGCGCCCCAGATCAAAAAAAATTTCGGCGCGCCGACTCTGTTGTGGCCTATCGAGCAGGGGCACCACACCCAACAAGCTCGGAAGATGGGAAAGCGTCTCAAATGCGCCGGCATAATCCCCTGCGCGATAGGCGGTCTGCGCTTTTTCAATAATTTCTCGGTCATCCGCCCCTGCCGAACCCATCATCAAACAAAATAACATCCATACAAATAGACTACGGGACATACGTTATGACCTCCCCATTTTCATTTGAAAAATGTAAGAGATTCGCGCCCGATCCGCCGATGGTCAGATCACCTGCCGCAAATGTACCTGAAGGCAGAGGCCAGGATAGTAGGGCTGTTCCATCTGCCTGAAGGACGCTCACCTGTGTGCGATCCAGTATAAAAACCTGTCCCGCGGCATTGAGCGTTAAAGCACGCGGCTCGACCTCTGGATGCAGCACATCCTCCCACGCGATATTGCTGAGCACTTCCCCAGAAAAGTGCAAAACTCCCCGTTGAATCCCATTTGCCCATGCAACCCAGATAACACTATTGTGAACTGCGATATCTACGGGATCTCTATATTCGAGATCGAAAGTGCCCACAGGAGAACCCTCGGCAGAATAGACGCGCAATTGCCCGTCTGTTGCAACGTAAACCCGCTGTTGATCGTCCTGGGCCAATCGCACATGCGAAGAAGCGCTCACCCAATTGTCGGGTATATGCCACACCGTGGTGTTATTAACCAGTTCAATACCCACAACTACAACACGCCCTACCGAATCGATCCCCCCGATATAAGTGCGTGGAAAAGCACTCTGTCTCGCAAGCGGCGGCCCGGACAGATCTACCGATTGCGGTACAAGGTCGTTCAATTGCGGGAAAGAAGTTCCGACAAGGTGGCGCAATATACGCGGCCTATCGGGAATATCGACATTCAGGGTATGCCGAAACCGAGAAAGAGAAATCTGGTCAGGGCGAACAATTAGTGCCAGCATATCGGCTTCGCCATCGGGATCCGCAGCCGAAAGTCGCATCCTCTCAGTGGTTCCGCGTAGGGGTTCTATGATGTGCCGCCCCGCTTCGCGATAAAATTGCACGCGCACACTGCGACTTGTGAGTTGCACTCCTGTTGATAGGCGAGACCTTATGGCATAAGTATAGGGGTGATTATCAGCAACTGACCGATCCCAAAAAGATGTCTGATGTGGGTCTTTCGTAACGAAGATCGTCTCGTAATTGCCACTTGCTGGTGCGCGCACAACTTCATAAGTCACTACCTCCCCTATTTCCACTTGCCAGACGAGTTGCACGGCCAGGGCAATGGGATCGCGTCGAACTTCGCGCAAACCAGCACCGGGGATGGGAATTTCGGCAGCAGGAGTACGCACCAGGCCGCCCGCGCTATGTTCGGCAGTCACGCGGTATTGTACCCGCTCGCCAGCAATCAACGCATCGTCTCGAAACGTCCCCACAGTCGCGTATTTGCCATTGACATCAGCACCGGAGGAACGCTTGACATCTCTAAAAACGGAAATATTATCTCGACGTTCGAGAACAAAGTTCTCAACGCGCTTCTGCCCCAGATACTCCCATTGAACAACAACCATTCCCGTATTCGCCTCATAAGTGGCATCCAGAATGTGGATAAGCGGTGTGTTATATGGGTCTATACTCAGATCGCGTTGGGGGTTATAACATCCGATCAGAATGCCCACAGCACATACAAACACCAGATGAGAAAAGCCTTTTTTCATTATTTGTGCCATAAGAAGGAGAGATCATTGATTCAATGGATTGCAATATATTGATATAAGCCCTGAGTAAGCAAGCAATTTGGCAAACAGGGGTAGGAAAAAACCTCTTGCCTTTCAGGGAAGGCAGTGTTAAAATTGTCAAAGAGCTATGAGCGGTCAGCCAAACAAGCGGTTATATTGCTTTATTTTGGTGTGCTACGCGTGGGATAGGTGGGGAGCTAAAAGCTGATAGCTCAATCACATAGACCCACCATTCTTTCTGCCGAGAAGAACATGAACAAAAATTCAGATCAGTGGATCACGCCTGAAGTTCCGCGTACCAAAAATCCAGCTTGCGATATCAAACGCACTTATAAGCGCACATTTCGCATCTGTACGGGGATTGCATTCATCTTGCATGTGGGCATGTGGATGATGTTTCCCACATTCACAGCCGGCACGCGCAAAATAGAGCGACGCACCATCGTGATCGAGAACGTCGAGATACCGGAAACCCGTCAAATTCAGCGCGCACCGCCACCACCACGTCCGTCTATTCCCATTGCAACCGAAAGCGAAGATGTGCCCGACGATGTTACTATTGAAACCACTGACCTCGACTTCGATAAGGTTGATCTCGCCGTGCCTCCCCCCCCTGGTGAGACTACTGTAATAGAGGAACCAGAAGAAGAGATACTCGAATATTTCATGGTCGAAGAAAAACCCGTACTCATCAAGCGCGTAGCACCAATATATCCTCCAGTCGCCCTCAAGGCGGGCATTGAAGGCACCGTCCACTTGAAAGTACTGCTTGGCAAAGACGGAAAGGTCGAACAGGCCGCTGCTGTCAAAGGCAAAAAAGTTTTTTACAAACCAGCTCTTCTAGCCATTAATCAATACCGTTTTAAGCCAGCCCGTCAAAATGATAGACCTGTTAAAGTCTATCTCGTTATACCTATACGTTTCCAAATCCAGCGGTAATCCACAAACGCAAACACCACCCCCCCGACAAGTTTTTGTCGGGGGGTTTTTTTATTAGCCGTATTCGTTTATGAACCGCTGGTGAGACATCGCAGTTGTACACCACTCATCTAAGCGTTTGCAATTCTGCCCACAGTTCTCGATATGCCTGCGTTGCCTTTGATCGCGCCCTGAAGCAGGCCACGGGTTGCCGTGCCCATCCCATCCGTTCCACATCCGTCGTGTACGGAACTTGCGCGTTCAAAAATCTTCCCTCGCGCTCGCCGACTTGCGCGATTGTTTCCCGGTGCATTGTTTTGCGCTGTTCGACCATTGAAAAAAACGACACCAATTTTCCGCGCTTCAATTTATTTTTTTTAAAGAAATCTACCAATTTTTGGTGCGTCAACATCGACAAGACCGTCGGAATACACGGCACAACCACATAATCGGCCGCCCTGAAAACATGCTCGGCCAGGAGTGTCAGGTTGGGTGGACAATCAAAAAAAATATAATCGTACTCTTCCCGCAGGGGCGTCAACAGAAGCTTCAAATAACTTTTGTTTTTCGCCCGCTCATCCAACCCCAAATCCATATTGCGAAAAGACATGGCCGAAGGCAATAAGTCCAGACCTTCAAAGTCCGTCCCCCGAATATTATCCTCTAAGTGCTTGCCGCCCTTTAAGAAACGCTTGCGTCCGAACTTTTTCTTTACGCGAATACGAAAATAAAAAGCCGCAGCCCCTTGTGGGTCTAAATCGCAAAGCAGTGCGGTTGAACCAGAACGAACCGCTTCATAAGCCAGATTCACCGCGGCGGCGGTCTTTCCCACGCCACCTTTCATGCTATACAACGCAAAGATACTCACACCCGCTCCTCAATAAAATTCACTTTCCAAATAAATCGCGGTACAACCGAACATTTTTCTTTCCCGCATAAACGGCAAAAGCACTGGCAAATTCGCGTCGAACACCTTGTTGCTGACCGTGCAAACGCGCAATAAGCCCGCCAATGGCCGCAGCACAAAGCAGGCGGTCCGCACGCCGGCTGCGAGACAATACCTCATTTAAATAGGTCAGCAATTCTTGCTGTTGCACCGATAAATCGTTGAAATTTCCCAGGTTGTCCTGTAATTTCTTCATATACCCGATGAGTTTATCCATCTTATCTTTTGGAAAAAGAGAGGCAAAGAATTCCAATAAATACCGCAATTTTTTGCAGTCGATTCGCAAATTGTGCAATGCTTCGTCGGGCGTATCCTCACCTATTGCCTGACCCCTTTTGAGCACCTGCTTAAAGCGTTTAAAAATAAATTTTTGTGCAAGGGCTATGGCAGGCACAGCGGGGTCCTTTCTCGCCCGGGACTGTTCGCCATGCAAAAAAGCCATCCAGGAATTCATCAGATCCCGATATTCGGGTGCATCGAGAACCTGCACCATGTCGCTAAGAGCACGCCGCCGCTCACTTTTTAAGCGCGAAAACACGGCATCCAGCCCGAGTTGCAGCGACTGGGGCAACATCGCGCGATAAGTCTCTTCCTCGAGCAAATACACATCTAGATCGCGCAACCGATTGGTCGATCTGCCCAATTGTCGAAACTCATCCTTAAAATGTGCCACCGCATCTTCGGGCAAAACGCCTTTGATTTGACTCAGTGCCGACCGAGTGCGGCGAATCGCAACCCGAAAATCGTGTAGAAATTCCGTATCCCAATCCGCGCGAATGCCCGCTTCATTTTGGTGCATTACATCTTGCAGGCATTTCAAAATCTCACATGTTGCCTCGCGCCCACTCGCCTCGTGATTCAGGCTGAGATTGAGCTTTGAAGAATAATCGCCCGGCACGCACCCTGCGAGATTCATCACGCGCTCAAATATGTCTTTTGCCGGGTGTACAATATCCAATTTCAAAAAACGATGGCGCAAATTCTCAAAATCGCGTTCATATCCCCGCACGCTTCGCAATGTCAAAGTTGCAACGTGTCCGTTTTCTACGTTAGTATGCGTAAGAAATAACCGGGCAACTGTCTTTTCATCTGCATTCAAAACGCCAAATTCGCAAACCTTCTGCGTCACCTGCGCCCGAAGCAACAGTGCGCGAACCGAGAGTGTATTTCGCAATATGTCGCGCAACTCGCCCTCTGGGAACATCCACCAGAAGTCCAGATGTTGTTTCATCTCGATCTGATCGCGCACCAAAGGGTATCCGCCATCTGAGATTTGTTGCAAATACACCGCATTTCCCACTTGTATCAGCGCCCATCCCTTTCGATACAACCGCCAGTCAAACGTATCGTAATACCGCAGCGACTCTTCAACCTCAGATACAGGCAGCAGACACTCGGGTGCGAGTTGTTCGACCACATGTGATTCACTTAAAACATACGTTTCACTGCGCGTGATCATCGGGCGTACCCTTATATGCGAGGGTTGCATTCTTATAACGGTCGTCATCGGTCACATCTCGTCCAAACCACGGCGGCGGGACAAAGCGAGAACTTTCGTCCACGGTCTCAAACTCGACCTCGGCCACTACCAGGCCCTTCAGGCGACCACAGTACACATCCAGCTCAATTGTCCACACCCCTTCGGCTATCTCATAGCGCACTTTTTCGACCCGTCTGCCCGCAGTCAAAGGCCAGAGGGTATCAAATTGTGCTCGACTCAATTCCACCTCAACTTCCGTCCGCTGCACACCCTTGCCAATTTTCACCGTCTGATAAAATCGCTCGTCTTTGCGACGCACTCGAACCTCTGTACCATTCTCCCCCACTGCGATATATCCCTGTGAGATTTCTACCCCCGTACAAGCCGTTATATCCGGCATTTTTCGCACGCAAAACTTTCGCTCAATTTCTTTTGTCATAATAAAATCGCGAGTTCTCAGATGTGAAAAGCAAGACTTGATGCTCTATTTCTGGTAATCAGGGAATAACCAATGATAACATACCTCATCGCCGAAAGCAATTTTTAAGATGATATTTGATGTAGCAAACCATCGCCCGGCTTTCTCTATCGCATCGCCCAGTTTTTGGTGTATATTGGAATTTGCATTATCTCATAAATAACAACTACATCAAAAGGGAGATCGCACTATGTCACTCGATGGAAAAAAGGCTCTCGTCACTGGTGGACGCCGCAATATCGGTCGCGGCATTGCCCTTGCTCTGGCTCAGGCAGGCTGCGATATGGGCATCAACGATCTGGAACGGGATACCGACGCCGACAGAACCCTGGAACTGATCCGGGATCAGGGGCGAGAAGCCGACTTCTTTCAGGCTGATATATCCGACCGAGCACAGGTGGAAGCAATGTTTACCGCCTTTATCGCCCGCTTCAACCGCCTCGATATCCTGATCAACAACCCCTATGCCGGTAGCGGGGCTACCTTCCTCGAAATCACCGAAGAAAACTGGGATTTGACCCTGGACGTCTGTCTCAAAGGATTTTTTTTATGCAGCCAGCAGGCTGCCCGCATCATGGTGGAACAGGGCCAGGGAGGCTGTATTGTCAGTACCTCTTCGGTCCATGCCTACCGGACCTGGCCTGGTGATACGGCCTACGGAGTGGCCAAAGCCGGTGTGCTGCGTCTCACCGAGAGCATGGCCGTGGACCTGGGTCCCCACAATATTCGCTGTAACGCCGTGATGCCGGGGCATATGGACCTGACCCATATTTTTGGCACTCAGGCTCCGTCTGTGGGCAGTGTGTCCGACAATCTCAAAGCCAATATACCCTTGCAGCGCCGCGGCACCCCTGAGGACATCGGACGAGCCGTTGCCTTTCTCTGCTCGCCAGCGGCTGGCAATATTACCGGTGCCTCCCTACCGGTGGATGGTGGTCTCTTAACCACTGGTGTGTAATGCTGGTGATACCAACGCGCGTACCAGGTATAAGACAAGCCTTCGGGACTGTCTCCCCAAAGGCTTGTCTCACTGAATCAGTAGCTGTAATTTTGGCTCCCCAACTGATCCATCGACTGAACTTTTCTGTGTGGGATCACTTCCCATCCATCACTTCCGCAGGAACAAGAAGCCTGTTATCGCAATCGGTCATAAGCCACAAAAACAATTACTTACTCAAAAACTGCACCATCCCAATTATCTCAAAAAAGCCCTGTATTATCACGAGCTTCTTGAAAAGGGTCACGTCCAATCTCAGACCGAACTTGCAAAACAAGTGGGAATTTCGAGAACTAAAACCCGCTTGATACTACGGTTGCTTAACCTGGATGAGACAATTAAAGATTTTATCTTGAAAATAGATGACTCAGACCCAGGACTGGATTTCCTGGCAGTCTATCGGTTACAGCCGTTACTCCAGCTTAAAAGCAAAGAGAGACAAAGGAGAAAATTTCGGGAAATGATCAAGAAGCAATATCCAGACCAAAGTGTCTGCCCTGAGAAGGTTGCTGTGTCAAGACTTGATAGCTGAATAAAATAGGCGATAGTTTCTCTGTGACCTTAGACTCGACTCGTTTTCACTGTTCAAATTTTGGGTCACAGATCCTTGTCTTTGGCTTAACCCTTGCTTATTTTTGGGTAACGGGGAAAGATATAGCGCCAGCGAGACACTTTTCCTTAGAGGGCTTGCGTTCACCACAACGCAAGCCCTACTTTTTTATCCCCCACAAAAATAGAGGGTTACGAATTATCATTAAGATAATTTCGTAACCCTCGCAAATCAAGCGTTTTTACTGCCTATTTGGGCACTATCCAGAAGATTCTTTTAGTGCTTCTTGTTTCGCCTTGAACCAATTGACTAACATATTCTGCAACATATCAGAAAACCTTTTAGTGTTTTCGGGAGACATTGTTATTCGCGCCTTTCTTCTTATTACTTGTTCATTGGTTTCTTCATCCGTAGTGTGGTCCATCATGTAAATTTGAAAATCTCCATCAGTGTAACCAACTTCAACAGCATTTGCATATATTTCGACATAATTTTTGGATTTTACTACTACGGGTTGGGGTGGAATTGTAGGTTGTGCCATACTGTTTCCTTTATTTGGGGGTGATGTAATTGGTGTGTGTCCCATTCGCTGCCCACAATGTGTGCTTGGGAAATTGATCTTTTAACCTTCCAGAGCATTCCAAAGGAAGTATTTTGGCAGACCATCAGAAGGGCCACTTCAGTGTCAGGTGTATCCTGGTAGCTTTGTTCATCCCCGTAATACTTTTGAAAAAGAAGGGAAATGCTTTTATCAAACATGTGAGAAAAATCTACCGTTTGTATTTCCGCCATATCTTCCCAATGTAAAGGATTTTGGGAGGGAGGGGATAAAGATTCTTCGTATAAAGAATCTTTAGCAAAAGAATCTACATCGAAGGTTTCAATATTAAACGCTACACTTTTTTGGACTAATTCGCTAAATGAGATAAATGTAAGGTGCAGTGCAACATCAAAAGCTCCACAAAGTTTTTTTAATGTCTTGAGCGACGCAGAGCCATAACCGGGTTGCTCGATCTTGGATATATAGCTTCGCGAAAGACCTGCTCGATCTGCAAGCTCTGCTTGTGTCCAGCCCCGCGCCTTTCTGAGCGCGTTTATTTGAAACGGCATTTCAACAGAATATTGGGCATCAACATAACCTTGTCGATACTCTTTATTTTCCAGTTCTTTCCATAGCAAGGAACTGTACTCTGCATGCATACGCAACACCTTTCTCTATCTCGTTACGGTTTTTGTCGGCTGTGTCCAGGGCGTCAGGTGGTTTATAATTATCTTTGTCTTGATGGTAACATCCACACAAGAAGGTTAATACACATCCGCCAGGTGAATAATATAATATTCGATATGGACGACTCGGTCAAGTCCTATTTTTAGTTGAAATAATGGAGGCTGTTGGATTCAATCAGCAGCAATCGCGTCTTGCCAGTCTGTATCTATCTTCAAGTTCTTGTGCAGAGCGCGCCTGAGCCTGGGTAGGCTTTTGTAGCCTTTGACCCTTCGCAAGCGGGGTTGGATGTCCAAGAGTGCAGTGGCTAACCAGCGACGGCGTTGATTAGAGTTTGTCCATCGCTTCACATTTCGGGTGAGTTGTGCCACCATTGAGTTAAGCGACTCAATGCAGTTGGTCGTACGAAAGGACTGCTTCAAGTGTGGCATCAGTCCCAGACGATGCAAGCTGAGTGTTTCTTCAAGACCTTCTTCAAGGCTGTTTAGCGCGTCTTCGTTGATCAAGGCCAATTCGGGTTTAAGGGATAAGAGAGCAGTTTTAGCTTCTTTGTAAGTGGGCAGGTCGTAGGCGTGTTGGAGTGCCTTTTTGATCTCATCTTGTTTATTTTTCGGCAGATAGGAAAGCACATTCTCCCTCTTATGCCATTGGCAACGCTGGATGACTACATACCCGTCCAATGCCTTTGTAAGGGCAGCATACAGCCCTTTTGAGCCATCAATAAGACACAGCAGGCCCTTGTGATAGACCATGTCGCGTTCTATGAGGGACTGTATAAACTGCCGACAGACACGCTCGTTCTCAGTGGCAGCCTGGACAAAGCCTATTGGGATCTTCTCGCCTTCTACTGTGACGCCGAGGGCAATGATCATCTCCTGATCCGCGAAGGTCTTGCCATCTATAAAGAGGGCGACGAGGTCATACTGCGCTAAAGAGCGTTCCCGAAACTGCTTCAGCTTTTGTGCCGACGCCTTGATAAAACGTCTCGATACCGTTGATGAGGACAGCCCAAAGGCTTTGGGTATCGCTTGTGCACAGGCGTGATAAGACCTTGTCGCAATGCCTTTGATCACGCGAAGCAGCAGTCCTTCATCCATACGTCTGGGAACCTGAAGATGATGATAGGCCCCCAGGGAGACTTCCTCATCCGTCTCCACATTACGTACCCTCGGTACAGAGATAGGCACTTTTTGATCAGAAAGATACACAGACCCTTGTTGACTGCCCCACCGACGATTGGGGTTTTGTTGCTCTTTGCGAGTGTATCTATCACCTGCTAAGCGGCTCACTTCCTGCTGCAATTCTTCTGCCACGGCGTCTAATCCTATTGGGATCAAGGCCTGGATCAACGCGATGCGTGTATCCAGTGCGTCCAGTTCTTCTTCTGTGGGGCTCTCTGGCGTTTTATCGTCTTTGTGGATTGTCTTGACTTTGGGGGCTTTGTGCGATACTTTTTTCATCACGGGCTCCTTTGGTTGAGGACACAGCGTTTTCACGGTTGAATCTGCTGTATCCAATTTACATTGGAGCCTCTACTATTTCAACTAAGATAAGCACAACCTCTGGACGACTGGCACTACAGCGGATCTCCCACAAGCCTTTGTGTCCTTTTATATTCCTACAATGGGGCATTTGTAAAACACTTAAATCTTTTATTCTAAACAAAAATGCTTTTACTCTTGCTCTGTCTTGGTGGGGCAATTTTTCGTACCAATTTTCAACATGACGCGTTCCACTGCTGCTTTTATATTCCTTGTACTTCCACACAATATCTGCCCCTCAAATTTTCATACGTGAACAAATTACTTGACAAAAGTTAAGAGGGAAGCAGAACGTTGTCAACCCCAAAAATCAAACATAAAAGTTAAATTTTTGGGTTGCCTATGAGGAAAGAATTTGATATTTTGTAATCTACCAATTGAGAAAGGTGGGGGTGAAAAAATGTATGACTATTATGTTGTAGAAGCAAAAAGCAAAACGGCTTTTCAAAGAGAATTAGATAAATATGGAGGAGATGGTTATCGCGCAATTCATGTTGGCTACAATCCTGACCGTGAAAAATACTTTGCAGTAATGGAGAAGGCGCATTAAGGTTGTTATTGTTTTTCGCGTTTTACTACACAAAAAAGCCCTACAGTCTAAGTGATTGTGGGGCTTTAATTTATGAGATTTAGGGGGTTCTTGTAGGTAATTCCCCTTTTAACAGAGCAGAGCAAAAATTATGCCAACTTTTCTAAATGGACTTGCTCCGTTTTGGTGGATAATAGCATCAATCGCCGATCACCTAATGCAAATTGCCCTTTTTTCAATCTTATCGTATTTTGTTTAGGCATAAACGAATAGGAGATTGTCGAAGATTGCCTTGCCATTGCCTGCGAGATATTGGACTTGCCCTGTTTTAGATGCTGTTGCCGAATTGGTCGAGAGGAAGTATGCGGTTGCAAAAACGGCTGTTTGTAGCCTGAATTCAGGCTCTTTAAGCCCTATGTTTAGTTGCATCGAGACATAATTCGGAATTCGGCAACAGCATCGTTTTAGAGGATATACTTGAAGGTCTATCCCAATCATAAGGTCTCATTCGTTTTTGGAGTCACACATCGCTTAATACAGCATACGACGAAGGAAAAACAAAAATGCCAACACTCAACCTTAAACCTACCCATAAGCCAGTCAAAGCGTATTATGAATCGCTCAATCAATTTGATCGACTCGGAATCACGCATGAAACTGCTGTGCGATCAGCATTTCAATCGCTGCTCGAATCGTGTGGGAAGCAGTTTGATTGGACGCTCGTTCCCGAACATCCGATGTCCCTCAATCGAAATAAACGGATTGTGGTTGATGGGGCGTTGATAGACGACTTTCGGTTGCCCCAAGGCTATTGGGAGGCAAAGGATATACACGATGATCTGCCAACCGAAGTTCAGCACAAGTTTGAGTCGGGTTATCCGCGTGACAACATCCTGTTCCAAACGCCACAACGGGCGATCCTCTGGCAGAATGATCGTCAAGTGCTCGACGCCGATCTGACCGATCCAAAGCAACTCATTGAGACGCTCCAAACTTTCTTTGCCCACCGTCCGCAAGAATACGCCGAATGGGAAGAGGCAGTCGCGCAGTTCAAAGACATAGTTCCTGAGATAGGGCGCGGATTGGCGGCGTTAATTCAGAAGGAGCGCGAGACCAATAGCCGGTTTACTTCCACCTTTGCAGATTTCCTCGAAAAATGTCGATTGTCTATCAACCCAAACCTCTCTGAAGCTGCGGTTGAGGAGATGCTTATTCAACATCTTTTGACCGAGCGGATTTTCCGAACCGTCTTTAGCAATTCCGATTTTACCAACCGAAATGTGATCGCCCGCGAGATTGAGACTGTCATCAACGCCCTCACATCTCAGTCCTTTAGTCGAGATGATTTTCTTAAAAGTCTTGATCGTTTTTATGTGGTGATTGAACGCACCGCAGCGACGATCACTGATTTCTCTCAAAAACAGCACTTCCTCAACACCGTCTATGAGCAGTTTTTCCAAGGCTTTTCGATCAAGGTTGCCGATACGCATGGTATCGTCTATACACCGCAACCCATCGTCGATTTCATGGTGAAAAGTGTTGAGCATATTTTGCAGACCGAATTTGACCGTTCGCTTTCTGATGGCGGGGTTCTTATCATTGACCCATTTGTAGGCACCGGGAATTTCATCGTGCGGATTATGCGGGAGATGCGCAAAACCGCGCTTGAGCACAAGTACACGTCCAACCTTCACTGCAACGAGGTGATGCTCCTGCCGTACTACATCGCATCAATGAATATCGAGCACGAATTTTATGAAGCGACAGGGCATTATTTGCCGTTTGAGGGGATATGTCTGGTCGATACTTTTGAGTTGGCAGAGCCGCAGCAGATGGTGTTGTTCACAGAGAAGAACGCGGAAAGGGTGGAACGGCAGAAGGAAACACCGATGTTTGTAGTTATCGGCAATCCACCTTATAACGTTGGACAGGTCAATGAGAATGACAACAACAAGAATAGAAAATATAAGACGATGGATATGCGGGTAAGGGAAACATATTCACAAGATTCAAAGGCGACGAATAAAAACGCACTCTCTGACCCTTATGTGAAGGCGATTCGGTGGGTATCAGACCGAATTGGGGATGGAGGTGTTGTCGCCTTTGTGACGAACAACGGATTTCTCGATGGCATAGCCTTTGATGGGATGCGGAAACATCTCGCAGACGAGTTCGACGCAATTTACATTCTGGACTTGGAAGGGAACATGCGTAAGGGCTTGAAGGTCTCAGATGCCAATGTGTTCGGGATTCGGGTTGGCGTGAGCATCAACCTATTTGTGAAGACGAGGCGGAATCAAACAGGGACAAACGGTATATTTTACCATAGAACAGATGAGTTTTGGAACAAAAAGCAGAAATTTGGTTTCCTCAATAAACACCAACATATAGGCGCTATCGAGTGGCAGAAGATTCAACCAGACCGACAATACACCTGGCTCACAGAAGGACTGCTCTCCGAATTTGAGACTTTTATTCCCATGGGCACAAAAGAAGCAAAATCGGTAGAAGGAGAGGTGAATGACGTGATTTTTAAGACTTACAGTCGTGGTATTGTAACCTGCCGTGATGCGTGGGCTTACAACTTCAACCGAAACGCTCTCTCCGGGAATATGAGTCGGACGATTCAAACTTACAATGAAGAGATTGATAGGTGGCAACGACGGGAGAAACGGGGTACAAATGTAGATAATTTTGTGTCTTATAATGAGAAGAAAATTAGTTGGAGTCGGGATTTAAAGCTGGACTTGAAGCGAGGCAAAAGGGCAGAATACACCAAACACAAGGTAAGAGATTCACTACGCCGTCCCTTTACAAAAACGCATCTGTTCTTTGATCGGATTTTGAACGAGGAAGTTTACGTCTTCCCATCCATTTTTCCTGTAGTGGAGACAGAATCGGAGAATCGGGTGATAATTGTCAGTGATCATGGTTTCCGATCAGGCTTCAATACTCTAATGACAAATCTGATTCCTGAGGCCCACACACTCGCAGCAAGTGACGCTTTTCAATGCTTTCCCTTCTACACCTATGACGAGGACGGGACAAATCGGCGTGAGAATATCACCACTTGGGCGTTGGAACAATTCCGCGAGAATTACGAAGATGATGCAATCACCAAATGGGATATATTCCATTATGTTTACGGTCTGCTCCATCACCCGGATTATAGGGAGCGGTATCAGGCCAACCTCAAGCGGAAATTGCCGCACATTCCGTTCACACCGGACTTTTGGAGTTTTGCTAAAGCGGGGCAACGGTTATCGGAAATCCATATCGGCTATGAGGACATGCCAGAGTATCCGCTTGAGTTTATCGAAACACCGGATATGCCGCTCGACTGGCGCGTAGAAAAGATGAGGTTTTCCAAAGACAAGACACAGATTGTGTACAACGATTTCTTGACGCTTGATGGGATCCCTCCTAAAGCACTGGCTTATCGGCTCGGAAATCGCTCGGCGCTGGAATGGATCATTGATCAATACCGTGTCAAGGAAGACAAACGCAGTGGCATTATCAACGATCCGAACCGTGAAGATGATCCGCAATACATCGTCAAGCTGATTAGAAAGGTGATTACGGTGAGTTTAGAGACTATGGAGATTGTTGAGGGCTTGCCGAAGTTGGGGATTCAGGAGAAAGAATCCATCTAAATCAAGATCGCCGTCAATAGCTTCTGCAATATTGGCTGTCGCCATAATAAGCAACAGGCATCCAACAATTCTTTTGAACATCCAGTGGCATCCTTTCGTGGTGCTAAAATTTTAGATCAACCCTATACGGGAGGGAAAGCATGAGTACTCAAAGTAATTATCCCCCATTGGTTCAATCGGCATTGTCTAAAATGACTGACGAGCAGAATTTGACATTTGAAGCTGAATATGCCCGTCGGCGTAAAGATACAGCTTTGTATGTTGTGTTGGCGATTATTTTTCCTATTCAGCTTGTCTTATTGGGACGTTTGGGTTTGCAGTTGATTTTTTGGCTTACTGGAGGTGGAGCGGCTATTTGGTGGATCGTAGAGTGGTTTTTGACTCCTAAACGTGTCAGAGAATACAATGACAAGGTTGCCACAGAAATTGCACGAGATCTCAGCATTATGACCTAATGAATATGGCGCGTCAAAATGTAGTGTTACCTCGGCCAACTGCATCCACAAAATGTTGTGGATGCAGTGCTCGATCAGACATAAGAAAAAGCCCGTTGATTTCATTCGATTGACGGGCTTTTCGGATATTGCACTTGATTAACGTCAAAAGTAAAAGGGACCACACAATGAGGCAACGCTCGCAGAGGAAAAACGAAAGGTCGTAAGTGTTGCTCTGTGGGAGCAAAAACTTACGACCTTTGAAGAATTATTTAATGAAGCCACACCAGAGGAAAGAAAAGACCTCTTAAGACTGCATATCAACTACCTGATCTATACCTCTGATGGGATTCAACTCGCCTTATTTCGTTCCAGTAGTGAAGCGGATAGGTCAGAAGTTCAGCGAGATGGCACGTCTGGCTCCCCTGGCAGGACTCGAACCTGCGACTAACGGATTAGGAAGCTGCTACTCTATCCAACAATGACAAATTCAACCCCCGTTGCGTTTAGCAACTGTAAGAACTCTTCGAAGTCTTTTTGGATATTCACGATGGCTTACCTTAGACATTTCTCGGCGTAGGCCCTCAAGGAGAGAAACCCTTTCGTCACCCGTAAGATGTCGCGTATGATCGCACGCTTTCTCGTTTGGATCAAATTTGGAGATGGTCAGAACACGTTTCACAAGTCAATCCTTGGCTGCATTAAAGGAATGTATTTCAAAAAAAGTACCCCTGGCAGGACTCGAACCTGCGGCCAACGGATTAGGAATCCGCTACTCTATCCTCTGAGCTACAGGGGCACATGATATCAATAATGAATCAACGTGTGAATGGGCCAATTTCCGAGTTTTTCGCGCCCGTTTAAATAGTCCAATTCAATAACAAAAGAAATACCTACAATTTTTCCATTGAGTTCAGATACGAGTTGACACGCCGCGGCCATTGTGCCACCAGTTGCGAGCAAATCATCCACGATCGCGACCTTTTGTCCCTCGGCGATTGCATCTGTGTGTATCTCAATCTTATCTGTTCCGTATTCCAATTCATATTCCGCAGAAATTGCGTCTGATGGCAGCTTACCCGGTTTTCGGATCGGTACAAAGCCCACGCCGAGTTCATGCGCGAGTGCAGTCCCAAAAATAAATCCACGAGACTCAATTCCCACAACCAGATCAACAGCCCCATTGCGATAGGGTTGTGCCAATTGTTCTATTGTCGCGCGAAGAGCCTCCGCATCGGCAAGCAAAGTCGTAATATCTTTAAACAAGATGCCCGCCTTGGGGAACTCGGGCACCTCGCGGATAAATCCTTTTAAATCCACTATCTCCTCCTGCGTATTACCCATCGCCCTTATCCAGGGCGTCGGCCAATACCTCGGCGGGGTGGCGGGCGGTGCGCCCTGTGGCGTGTGCGATCTGTTGCCTGCACGACAAACCTGCGGCGGCAATTTCGGTAGTGTCATCTGCGTCGCGAACCACCTGAAGCAGCCGCGACTCGCCCACTTTGAGTGACACGTCGTAGTGCTCGGCTTCATAGCCAAAAGAACCCGCCATGCCGCAACAACCCGATTGAATGGGCGTCACGCGGAAGCCCTCGGGCAATCCCAACGCGGCCTCAGATGGCCCCATACCCCAGAGGGCTTTTTGATGGCAGTGGCCGTGCAGCAGAATATCTTTTTTCAGGTCGGTAAATGGCACAGCAAATTCGCCTTTTTCGGAAAACGCCTGTACAAATGCTTCAAAAGTATAAATATTGTCGGCTACGGCACGCACGCGAGGATCGTCAATTAAATCGCCGTATTCATCAGTAAGCATCGAAACACACGACGGTTCAAAGCCCACAATGGGATACCCTTGTTCGGTATATTGGTAGAGATTCTCAATATTAAACAGGGCGTTTTCTTTGACACGGTCGATATAACCGCTCGAAAGCATTGGGCGGCCACAACATCGCTTCACAGCCAAAATCACCTCATAACCGGCGGCTTCAAATAACGCTGTGGCTGCCTTGCCAATTTCGGGATAGTTATAGGTCATGTACGTATCGGCAAAAAACACGACGCGTTTATTTTTTTCGGGCGCGTTGCGACGGGCGAACCAGTGTGTAAATGTCTGACGCGCAAATGGTGGCAGGGATCGCGCTGGCGCGATACCGATACGCTTCATCATCCACTTTGAAATACCCGTCCTGGACAAACGATTGGCAAGGGGTGCGACAAGACACCCGAGTTTGCCCATCAATTCCACGTTGCCAAACAAAATAGACCGCAACGGTCGTCCGTGTTTGGCGTAGTAATGCGCCTTAAACTCATACTTAATTTTAGCCATATCCACATTGGACGGACACTCAGCTTTGCAGGCCTTACATTCCAAACAGAGCGCAAGCACATCGTTGATGCGATGATCCGTAAGCCCGCCTTCCCATCGCCCCGAAATCGCCGCTCGAAGCGCGTTTGCCCGCCCCCGCGTCGAATGTTCTTCTTCCAGAGTCGCCATATAAGACGGACACATCGTGCCCTCCAGCTTTTTGCGACACTCGCCTACCCCATTGCACATTTCAACGGCGCGGTGAAATCCCCCATCGGCAGAAAAATCGAAGTGGGTATTTATTTCTTTTGCGCGATAGTCTGCCCCATAACGCAAATTTTCAGTCATCATCGGTGCATCGACAATTTTGCCGGGATTCATCAGCCCTTTGGGATCAAAAGCGCGCTTGATTTCTCGAAAAGCCTCGTAAAGTATTGTGCCAAAGAACGTTTCGTTCCAACAACTTCGAACCAGACCATCGCCGTGCTCCCCGCTCACAGCACCGCCGTATTTCATCACCAGATCGCGCACGGATTCGGCGATAAATCGCATTTTGGCGATCTCGTCGGCATCCTTGAGATTGACCATCGGCCTAACGTGCAGCAAGCCCACGCTGGCGTGTGCATAATAACCCGCCCGCGTGTTGAGCGATTTCACCAACGCCCCAAACTCGGAAATATAATCGGGCAGCCTTTCTGGTGGAACAGCGGCGTCTTCGACAAAAGCGATGGGTTTGGAATCGCCTTTTACGCCCATGAGCAATCCCAGCCCCGCCTTGCGAACATTCCAAACATTGGACTGCTCGCCATCGGAAATAGCGCGGGAAAAAGTGTATTCGAGATTCTGATTTTCCAACAGCACCTCGAGTTCATCCAGCTTAGAGACCAACTCACCTTCTGACTCGCCGTAGTATTCAACAGCCAGCACAGCCTCTGGATCGCCCTGTACCCACGAACGCATTCTGGACAGCTCCATAGAGCCTTTGGTCTGATCGAGAATCATTTTATCGATCAGCTCTACTGCGGCTGGACCCGTTTCTAAAATCGGCGCGACAACCTTCATAGACGCAATCAGGTCGTTAAATTGAACAATGCCCAGCACTTTTGCCTGAGGCAGTGGAATGGCCTTGAGCTTTGCTCGGACAACCGTCGCCAAAGTACCCTCAGATCCAATAACCATGCGCGCGAGATTAAACGGTTGCTTTTTGATAAATTCATCGAGATTATATCCACCGACCCGCCGCAAAATTTTGGGGTATCGCCGCTCGATTTCTTCCGCATTCTCCCGCGCTATGCGGATTACCTCCCGATACGCCTGACCTTCGCGGTCTTGTTGCTCGCATTTTTGTTGCACGACCGGCTCATCCAACTCCCCCACCGTTATTTCTGTACCATCGGATAAGATCAAATCGAGTTCTAAAACATGATCAATGGTCTTGCCGTAAATAACCGAATGCGCACCCGCAGAATTATTGGCCACCATGCCCCCGATTGTCGCGCGGCTGCTGGTTGCCACATCGGGCGCGAATTGCAATCCGTGCGGTTTGAGAAATGCATTGAGTTCATCGAGCACTACGCCAGGCTCGGCCACGACCCAGCCTTCCTCTGCGTTGAAGTCGAGAATGTGATTCATATATTTCGACATATCCATCACAATACCGCTGCCCACCACACCGCCGGCAAGCCCGGTGCCACCGCCTCGGGGAATGATCGGGGCCTCATGTTCATTGGCGAGGTTGATGACATGCAAAACATCTTGTTTGTGTTTGGGCAAAACAACGCCAACGGGTTCAATTTGATACATGCTCGCATCAGTGCTGTAAAGAATGCGCGACATCTTATCAAAACGCACTTCGCCCTCAATTTTTTGCATCAACATTCCTGCGAGGTTCATCGTCAATCATCCTCTCTTGATAACTTGACAATCAATCTATAAATCGTACCTTGAATTACAAATTAAATATACATCCCGTCTGACTATGGGTCAAGGCGCGTCATCTCCAATGTCTAACAAGGAGCTTTACATGTCAGAAACACTCGCAATAGATGGTGGTGCTCCCGTGCGCGATACCGAAGTATCGCCGTGGCCAACATGGCCGGACAACACAGAACGGGAATGGGAACAAGAAATCGCGCCCATCCTCAAGGAAGTCTATTTCGGCCAAACCGAAGGTCTCCCTGCGCCTGTGGGACATCGCTTTGGACAGGCTTTTGCCGCCTATTGCGATGCGGCTTACGGCGTTATGATGCCCAGCGGAACCACGTCCATTGCGGCTGGACTATCCGCCGCACTCGATCTCGATGGCCTCGTCGATGGCGGCGAAGTCATCATTCCCAATTACACTTTTATTGCCACTGCAAGCGCGCCCCTTTCGGTGAGGTGCTCTCTGGCTCTGGTCGATATTGATCCGGTGAGTTTTACCATGTCGCCCGAAGCCGCTGAAGCCGCCATCACAGATCAGACCGTCGCGCTCCTGCCCGTTCACCTGGGGGGGCACCCGGCCGACATGGATGCACTCAATGACATTGCGAGTAAGCACAACCTCAAAGTTATTGAAGACTGCGCGCAAGCACACGGGGCCGAGCACAAAGGCCGCAAAGTGGGTTCTTTGGGCCATGTGGGGGCATTCAGCTTTCAGTCGAGCAAAAATTTGACTTCGGGTGAAGGCGGGTGTCTTCTCACCAATGATCGAGATCTCAGAGACCGGGCCTGGGCATTCCGAGATGTGGGGCGGCGGCCTGGGGGTGAGCGGTGGGAATATCCCCGCCTGGGTTGGAATTATCGCACCTCTGAGTATCTGGCAGGCATCCTGTTAAAACGACTACCAAAACTCGAAACACAAATCGATTTGCGCAACAAAAATGCGGCTTATCTCAGCAGAGGACTGGACGAAATTGGCGGATTAGAACCACCGCGATGGCATCCATGGGTCACGCAGCACGGCTATCACCTGTATATGATGCGCTACAACAGCGAGGCATTCGGAGGGAAAACACGCGATGAATTTATCGCGGCCTTGCGAACCGAAGGTATTCTCTGCACGCCGGGCTATCAGCGGCCCTTAACCGATGAAGGCGGTCTCAAAACCGTAATGGACCGACATCCACACCTGATTCGCCGTTTGCCGTGTCCCAATGTGGAAGCAATATGCGCCTCCAGTGTCTGGTTCTTGCAAAACATGCTACTGAGTGATCAGGAAGATATGGACGATATTTTAACAGCTGTCGCCAAAATCAAACACGCGTTTGTTGCTTGAGGGGCTGATGATATGGCAATCGCCAAACGCCTCCTATTCATTCCCATCGTCATCCTTGCCATTGCTGCAGGGTATTGGTGGGGTGTTTATTCTTCAGAAAACCCTTCCGAGCACACCCCATCCTCCGCGCATCAAAATCGCCTCAGCCGAGAACTCAGCCCTTATTTGCGCCTTCATGCACACAATCCAGTTGACTGGTATCCCTGGGGAGAAGAAGCTCTCGCAAAAGCGCGCCGCGAGGACAAACCGATCTTTTTATCTGTGGGATATTCGAGTTGTTACTGGTGTCATGTTATGGAACGGCTGGTTTTTTCGGATCCGGATATTGCCCTCCTGATGAATCAGTTTTTTGTTAACATAAAGGTTGACCGCGAAGAACGCCCGGATATCGACGAGATTTACATGACGGCCACCCAGCTCATGACCGGACACGGCGGATGGCCCAACTCTGTTTTTCTTACCCCGGACCTCAAACCCTTTTTTGCCGGCACGTATTTTCCTCCCGAAGATTCACGTGGACGCCCGGGCTTTCCGCGCGTGATTCAGGCACTACATGTGGCATGGCAGGAAAAGAGACAGGAACTTGAAAAACAGGCCGATCAAATCTCGCAATCCATCGCGCGGATTCACACGACGCGCGTGGTTTCTGAGAAGGCTGAAAGAGATCTGATTGGCAAGGCCATTGACCACATAGAAGCGCGATTTGATCCCATCAACGGCGGCCTGGGCACAGCCCCGAAATTTCCACCCGATCACGCGCTCAACCTGTTGTTGACGGCCTATCGACAAAATCCCCAGGCAAAATATCTCGATATGGCCGAGCAAACACTAAATCACATGGCACAGGGCGGTATCCGCGATCACCTCGGCGGTGGCTTTCATCGCTATGCAACAGATGCAAAATGGCGCGTGCCGCACTTTGAGAAAATGCTCTACAACCAGGCCCTTCTCGCCCACAATTTTCTCCGTGCGTACCAGATCACCAATAAAACGGCCTATCGCATTGCTGCAGAGGAAATTCTGGACTTTGTTTCGCGTGAAATGACAGACTCCAAAGGCGGATTCTACTCTGCCTTCGACGCAGAAACCGACGCAGAAGAAGGCGCGTATTATACCTGGACAGAGCGCGACATTCGTCAGACCTTAAAAAAAGATGCCGACTTCTTCCTCTCGTGTTATGCACTCGCGCCCATGCCCGAAGGCGCGTCCGGCGTCATCTATAAAGTCGATACAGACAGCGCGCTATCAGCCTACCATAAGATCGACGCCACCACCCTGCACGCACGCCTATCCCCGCTAAAAGAAAAACTCCTGAATGCGCGCGCCCAACGCATGCGTCCCCTCCTCGACGACAAAATTATTACCGCGTGGAATGGCCTCATGATTGGTGCATACTCCCGCGCCTACGAAGTCCTCGCCGAGTCCGATTACCTGATCGTTGCACAAAAAGCTGCTGATTTTATCCACAACAACATGCGCGATACAGATGGCGACCTGTATCGCATCTATCGCGAGGGACAGCCCAAAGGAGAAGCCTATCAGGAAGATTACGCCTTTTTGATTGACGGCCTCCTTCACCTCTATCGCGCAACGCATTCTGCCCGCTATCTCCAGGACGCCCTATCGCTCGCAGAACGGATGCACACCGCTTTTTGGGATACGCAGAATGGGGGATATTTTCTCACGCGAGATCAAAAAGAGATGATTGTGCGTACCAAGAGTTTTTATGACGGTGCCCTACCCTCTGGCAATGCCGTTGCCCTGCACGTTTTGTGGGAACTTCGGGCATTGACACAGAATCCTCTGTATGCTCAACGCGCCCTCGCACTCACCAACAGTTTTGCTCCCCTGGCAGAGAATACGCCGGGTGCTTTCCTGCACTTTATTCACGCCACAATGATGGCACCCCTCGCAACGCTTTCACCAGACAGCCTTGTCACTGCATCTGCAACAACCTTACCCTCTGATAGCGCGAACACCATCAAAGTGAATGTGCGCCTGAAAATTGCTTCGGGCTGGCATATTCAAGCATCCAATCCCACAGACGATTACCTGATCCCCACACGCCTCGCACTGGACACGGACAGTGCCGAAATCACCCAAATCGACTATCCGCCAGCCGAAGACTTACAATTTCCCTTTGCCGAGCGTGCCATTGCCGTTTATACAGACAGCCTCAATGTGCCCCTCACCCTCTCCTTCAAGACCCGCCCCCAAAACCTCTCTATGTTGCTCACATATCAAGCATGCGACAGCACGCGCTGCCTGCCAACACAGACACTGCGTATAGTGCTGGATATATAAAAAAAGGCACCAGCGTGGGTGCCTTTTCGTAGCGATCAAGTATTAGTAGTCAGTAATTCTTCTTTCTACAAAAGTTCTCCCCCACAACTGCTTCCCGCACCCGCAGTACATCCAAAGCAGTGGTCTCGCACCCGCACGTCGCATCCGATCAGATCTTCAACGGTCAGTTCCCATAGTTTGACTTCGCGCCCATAAGAATGCATGTCGAGCATTTGATTAAAATCGCAATCGTAAACCTCGCCCTGCCAGCCCACGCTAATCAGCGAGCGACACATCAAATTATCGATCGTATGTGGATTAAAATTGTCCTGTAAAGTCTGCATATAGCTGCCGTAAATGCCCCGGCGTTTGAGAAATTCCTCAAATCGGCTGATGGGCATATTGGTAATGGTATAGAGCTTATTAAAGTCGATGTTGTAGCGTGCTTTTAGTTCTTCTTTGTAATCGGCTTCGAGTTCGGCCTGCGGAGGGGGTAAAGAGGCGCCGACTGGATTATAGACCAGATGCAGTTCCAATCCCGTGCCCTGCCGCCCATATCCAATTTCATTGAGAATCTGCAATGCCCGTATGCTTTTGGTAAAAACACCGCGCCCGCGTTGTTCATCCACATTTTCTTCGAGATAACACGGCAGCGAACACACCAATTCGACTTCGTGCTTGCGATAAAATTCAGGCAAGTCTTCTTGTCCGCTTTCAAAGATCACGGTTAAATTGCAGCGCACCATCACGCGACGACCTTGCTCGCGTATTTGCTCGACAAAATAGCGAAAATCTGGAATCAACTCAGGTGCGCCGCCGGTGATGTCAACTGTCTGAATATCGGATGTTCCGAGAAATGATAGAATATGGTCAATGGTCTCTCGGGTCATGATCTCTGTGCGGATCGGGCTGGCATCTACATGACAGTGGCGACACGCTTGATTGCACAACTTGCCGACATTGACCTGCAAAATATCCAATCGGTTGCGCGTGAGTTCCAATTGCTCATCGCGGAGTTTGCTCGCAAAATCAGTCTTGTGATCGTCACTCGCAATTTGCATCAAATCTATTGCTGCCAGTGCCATATTATTCCCTCTCTTTCAGCTATCATCCCGCCCAGATCTCAACCGCCGGTTCCCTGTCCCTCGCTTCACCCGATGGATGCCAGCAATTACATCTGTCTTAAAATGAATGCGAATCGCCCGTCTTTCTCTGCTTGAAAGTGCGCGGGCATCGCCCAGAGCTTGTGCTTGTTTGAGCACGCCAAAAGAGAACGCTCGTCCCGGAATATCCATATCTGTCTCATCATCGCTGGTCAACTGCACAACCACCACATTGTTCGGTCCCCCTTTGTGCAATTGCCCCGTAGAATGCAAGAATCGAGGACCAAAGCCCAATGTGGTAGCCACCCGATATACATTTCGTATCCGATGCCTCAGAGCCTGTAAAACAGCGACAATGTCTTCATTCATGTCGAGATAAGCACACAAAGCAACATAGTCACCCGCCCGGACCTGATTAAACAGTCCAGCAATACAACTATTGAGGTCTTCAATTGTTCCCAACGCCTGGGCATTGGCTACATCGGCGTAAACCAGGACATCATCATCAATAAAAAACGGCGTTTGACCCGGTAATGTTCCCTCTTTTTCAAAGGCCTGTGTCAATTGCGCTGTAAAATCTTTGCTCTCCTGCACATTGGGCTGATCAAAAGGATTGATATTCAAAACCGCGCCCGCAACTGCGGTTGCGTATTCCCAACGGAAAAACTCTGCTCCCAGGTCTAATAGCTCTGCCACATTGATCTGAATAACTGGGAAATTAGCCGCACGCAGGTTTTCTATGCCTGCATCCTGTTCAGCATCCGCATCGTCCTTCAGTCGAATAGAGACAAATACCCGATCTTTGCCGTACACATCGGGCGCGGCAATCTCCTCTAAATCAACAGGTATGAGACCCCGACCATTTTTCCCGGTACTTTCGGCTAAAAGTTGCTCTAACCACGCCCCCAAATCCCACAGTTTGGGAGAGGTGACAAGCGTCACTTTGTCTCGCCCAACTTTTGCCAACTCACCCAGCACAAGGCCCAATAAAAGACCGGGATTTTGCTCATCCAATGCCTTGCACCGCTTACCCATTGCCACTGCGCGTTCTAAAAATTCTCGTACATCAATGCCGATCAACGCCGCGGGCACCATCCCAAAATTTGAGAGCGCGGAAAATCTGCCGCCGATTTCTGGCAAACCATAAAAAACAGATAGAAAATCCCGCTCTCTGGCGAGTTTCTCCAGTTCAGAGCCCGGATCTGTAATGGCGACAAAGTGCTGACCAGCCCCATCGCCAACTGTCTTTCGCATTTTTGCCCAGAAGAACTCGCAAAATGCGTGGGGTTCGGTTGTCGTTCCAGATTTGCTGGCCACAATGCAAAGGGTCGTCTCCAAATTCACGGCATCGGCAAACCGCTGCACCTGCGCGGGAACCGTAGAATCCAGCACATGCAACCTGGGCCACCCCTTCCTACAGCCATAAGTCATCGCCAGCACTTCGGGACACAAACTGCTGCCGCCCATTCCCAAAAGCAAAATATCTGTTATTCCCCTATCGCGCACCTGCTGTGCAAAAACGCACAGGTCGCCCACTTGGTCGCGTATTTGAGGCGCGATAGTAAGCCATCCCAGCCAGTTGGCCTCATCTGATCCCGACCAGAGTGTGGCATCGCCGCGCCACAGCCGTGATGTATTGCCATTTTTCGACCATGTTTGCAAAGCGCGATCAACCGCAGTCTGGTACGCACCCAAAGACACTTGCATATCTGAGATATTGGACATATTACTCATTTTTACTGGCTATTCAAAGACCAATCGTAATCCAAAAACACAATTTGAAGGTTGGGGTGATTTTGTAAATACAGAGTATCGTCTTTCGATAAAAAAAGAGAGACATAATCCAACACGGTCTCACCGGCCTGGCGCGCTTGTACATAAGACGTAAAATCAGAGGAAAACCAATCAAAAATCGCAGATAGATTCACAACCTTCGTCTCCCGATTGATCTGAACGTGCATTGGGTTGCGAATCATATCTCGCATAACTGAATTGAGCTGGTCATCCAGTTTGTCAGGTGTAAATGCTTCGTTTAGTAAACGCGGGCAACTCATTGCCGCGCAATTGATTGCCGCGTGAATGCGCGGATCGGCAAACTGCTTGCGAATAATCTCGTGCTCGATGTGATCCAATGTGATCCTCTGCTCGCCAACGACAAACCGATATATCTTAAAGAAGCCAAAAAGTGGCGCGATTTCGATAACGGAAGAAACGGGATAGGCTTTGGAGATCCCTGTAAGTACACATGCGTTATAAGCATTGATCCAAAAGGCAAGGCTGTCTGCTCGATTGGGAAAAAGCGCGGGATGTGTATCGGGACTGATCTGCGCGAGTTGATCCACAAAAGCCTGCAAATCCGCATCTGTTTTTGCGGCCTCGTAATCCACGCCCCCCTGTGTATTCACAACCCGCCCGAGCGCGCGGTTGAACGATGCATAATCAAAGGTTTCGGCATCACATTGAGACACGAATCCAACGAACACGAGGCCGATTATCCATGCATGTGCTGGAGTGCTTTTATTCAGTATTCGCCACATTCTCCACCCTCTCCTACTGATCAAAAAACGTCAAGTACGGCGCGTCGTCTATCTCCCTTTGGAGTAAAACCGCCAATTCCATCGCGTGATAATCTCCCCACATCGAAGACTCGCCGCATGCGACTTTTTGCCCATTGGGCACATAATCCCACCCATTGGGATTGTGATAAATAGAATGCAGAATAAGACCCTGGTGTTCTTCATCCTCAGACAAATAGGGCGCATCAAATAGCGTATGGGCCACGGTTAATGCAGCCTGCTGATAACGCGCGTCGCCCAGATATTTGCCCAAACGGTAAAGCCCTTGCGCTGCAATAGCAGCAGCAGAACTATCCATGGGTTCGCTCGCACTGTAAGGGTTCGACATTTTATCCCCATAGCCCTCTACTATGCCAGGCGCACCCGCATCCCAAAATGGAATGCCATCCGCAGTCGTGATACGGTCGATATAATAATCTGCCGTTGCTCGAGCGGCCTTGAGCATCCAGCCATTGATCGCCTCCCTGCCGCCATAGAGATCGAGCGCGTCGTCCGACAGGTGCGCTACATATTCGAGCAATTCGGCATAGCCCGTCACAATCCAGGCCAATCCCCGGGTCCACGTTGAAAATGGCGAATAACCCTGCTGCGTACTCGGGCAGCGGTAATTGCCGTCATTGACATTAAAAATAGACTCGTGTACAACCCGCCCCCGGACATCGTACTGGTCGCGTCCCTCGCCGTAATACACATTGAACTGCGCGGTCGTTTCGGCGTGGTGAATTAGGCGCTCGAGCAGCGAAATTGCGCGGTCATTCTCCCCCATCAAAACGTGACCGAGATCGTGCGCCATAGCCAATGCGCGACAGGACCTGATGGTGTCTGAAAACAAGGAATGTGGTCCATTAAACGAATGAATATACCCCTTACCATCGCCGATGGTTGTCCAGCGCGCAGCCTGAACAGCGCCAGATGCTTTGAGTGCCAGTTCGTAAAAGTGCTGCTCCCATTCATTTTCTGGAACCATACCCTCTCGTATCAGCCGGCGCAAATTGCCGTAAGTCGATACATTGTTAAACCCGTGATCGTGTACCCCAATATGCGTCACATGGGATGCCATGCGCTCGACCGTGCCCTTGCGCCCAATCTGCAACAGGTCTTCTTCACCTGTGATTTCATATCCCAAAATGGCGCATCCAAATTGAAACCCCTGCGTCCATTCAGTCCATCCGCGTGTGGTATATTTACCACCTACTGTAAATACCGGTGTTCCCAGGCCGGGATCCCACGCCGAATCGATACTGCGAATTTTTTGAGTAGATAGTTCAAAAAAACGATTCAGCCTGGCTTTCAGATCGCCAGGCTGAATATTGACATTCACCTTCATTCCGCCTCCAATAATTTTCTACCCCTGATTTATCGACCCGGCAAAATCGAGATCTGCGCGGGTAACGGCATTTTCACTGTGGGTCGTCACCGTAACTGTGAGGGTTTTTGTTCGGCTGTTGAGGCTAATATCCGAATGGTGATTATTTTCATCCATAATCTCCGTCAGTCTGCGTACAAAAGCCATGGTTGGCACAAATTTTTCAAAATGCCAAACGCGCTGCAATTCTTTTGTATCTTCCAAATATTCCCATCCTTCGAGATCTGCAACTTCAGCTCGAATCTCATCTTCGGTCAGTAGGGTTTTATCTTCAATAGCCATAGCGATAACTCCTTGGTGATAAGTAAGTATGGATACGCGGCAATATACGCGAAAAAAGAATATCGTCAACAGCGGTCAACCCTACCTCACCGCTGCAAACCGGCCACCTCAAGAGCATTCTGATAACATTGAGGCGTGTTGATATTCATCAGAAATCGAAGGTCGGGATCAACCTGTGCGAGTATATCTTGTTCAACGACCCGAACGCGGCATACTTCAACCAATGCCAAAAGCCGTCGTTCCCCTTTTTTGAGTAGCAATTTCGCCTTTCGCCAGAGAGCTGTCCGGTAAAACGCGCACAAGGGATAAAACTGCCCATCTATGCGAGGAAGGACGATCTCTGCCTCTGTTGTCCTGTGCGATTTGAGGCATTGGATCAAGTCAGTTGTGATAAATGGCATGTCGCAACCCGTCCCCAGTGCCCATTCAGAAACACCTTCGACATGCTTTAACCCCGCCATCAGTCCCATTAACGGACCTTGCCGGGCAACGGGATCACATATAGATAACACATGGGGTATGGTGGGCAAATCCTGGTCGGGCGCGCCCACAATCACAATTGGACAAACAGCCCCCCTCAGATTTCTGGCACTTCGCTGGAGCAGGGTTTCACTACCAAAAGGCAAGCTGTACTTCGGTTTGCCCATTCGCCTGCTTTCGCCGCCTGTAAGGATGATTCCTGAGTCATTCATAGCAAAAAAAGGCCGCTTTCGCACGCCTTTCTTTTTTTATTCAATCCCGAGACTCTCGGCTTCTTCAGATGTGTAATATCTGATACCTTTGGCTTCCAGTTTCTTACGCGCCTTTTTGCCACACTTCCCACCCTGCCGCACCAGCGTAAGTAAACGTCTGGTTTCTTCGAGGTCTTTATTTACGTAACTGGACTTCAAGACGCAACCTCCTTTAGTTGAACCTGGGGGTATCCCTCATCGCGAATCCAAAAAAATAGTCATGTGTGACTATGGAACAGTTGTTAGTTGCAGGAAAGCCCCCGCGTGTTCGCCCATCGCTTGAAACCACACATGAAACCAAAAAATATATATAAATAGGCCCTTAATTGCAAATTGCATATACAAACGTTTAATATATATATTTACATATATTTACAATTCGCTCAACAATTAAGTGTTGACTCATAGTATTTATAAAGCTATTTTCTGCGGAATAGGAGTGCGTTCAATCCCAAACCGTCACTCTCCCTCGTTTTCAACACAAAGGAGTTTGCTATGCAGCACAAGTATCATTTTAAGTCGCTTGCCCTTGGCATCGCTGCCCTGGTCGCGATGAGTGGCACTGCCATATCGCAGGAAGAGCCGCGTACCGAAAGTGCTGATACAACAGCTACCTTGCCACCGCTCACAGATATACTCGAAGAAGTGGTCATACTCGAAGAATTGGTGGTCATCGGTTCCCGCGCCCAACCGCGTTCTGTCGCCGATTCCGCAGTGCCCATCGATGTCGTTACTGGCGAAGATTTCGTCAAGCAAGGCGATACGGATGTGCAAAATCTTTTGAGAGATCTGGTGCCATCCTACAACGTGAATACAAACCCGATTAGCGACGCCTCAACCGTTGTGCGTCCGCCCAGTATGCGAGGGCTGGCTCCAGACCACACGCTGGTGCTCATCAATGGCAAGCGACGCCACCGCGCTGCCGTCATTCACTGGATAACCAATGGTGTTGCCGATGGCGCGCAGGGGCCCGACATAGCCCCCATTCCCGCTATTGCCCTCAAGCGTGTGGAAGTCCTGCGCGATGGCGCATCCGCGCAATACGGTTCTGACGCCATTGCCGGTGTGTTGAATTTCGAGCTTAAAGACAATTACAAAGGCGGGTCTTTTGAGGTCAAGCCCGGCATTTTTCAGCAAGGCGATGGTTTCTCTTATGCTTTTGCCGGCAATATCGGTCTGGGCACGCCAGATGCCTGGGTCAACTTCAGCGCGGAATATGGCAACGAGGATGAAACAGACCGTTCGGTGCAACGCGACGATGCCGCGCGTTTGATACGCACGGGCAATACCCAGGTGGCCGACCCCGCGCAAATTTGGGGACAGCCTTTCATTAGAGACGACCTGAAATTCTTTGTCAACTACGGTGTTACCATCAATGAGAATATCAAACTCTACGGGCATGGGAACTATGCGAGCAAGGAAGTTGAGGGCGGGTTCTACTTCCGCAATCCCAATACGCGAGGTGGCGTATTTAAGGGACCTGTATTGATGTTTGACGGCACCAACTATCATACGCCATCTGAAGCCGAAGCTCTGGGTATTGTCGATGGAGTAAATGGTACGCTGACAGCAACATTGCTCGTTGGCCATGTGAATCAGACCGGTCTTGATGTTCCCGTCGTGCCCATCTCCTGCGATGTGGTGGATCCGGTAGCCTTAAAACGAGTTTTCGACGACCCCGATTGGTTCACATTCCAGGAAATGTTTCCCGGTGGCTTCACGCCCCGATTTGGTGCGTACGCGGATGACCGCGCCTTTCTGGCGGGGATCAAGGGATCACAAGATCTGCTGACCTGGGATCTCAGCGCGTCTTATGGGCGCAACAAAGCCGATTATTTCATCTTCAATACTGTAAACGCCTCCCTCGGCCCCAATACGCCGACGAGCTTTGATCCCGGAACCTATATTCAGACAGATACCAATATCAACTTTGATGTGACCTATCCGTTCAGTGAGCAGTTTTTCTTTGCTGCCGGTCTTGAATACCGCACAGAAAATTTTGAAATAGTGAAAGGCCAGGTCGAGTCTTATGAAAAAGGCCCGCTGGCTGAGTATGGATTTACTGTCGCGTCCAATGGGTTTTCGGGATTTGGTGACATTGCCGCAGGGACCTGGAGCCGCTCCAACTGGGCGATTTATGGAGACGCTGAATTTAATCCGCAGGAAAACTGGTTGGTCGGCGCTGCGTTGCGCTTTGAAAACTTCGATGATTTTGGATCCACAACCAACTTCAAAGTGGCGACTAACTACGGGGTCAGCGAGAATACAAAAGTGCGCGGTAGCTTTAGCACCGGCTTCAGAGCACCCACGCCGGGGCAGCAAAATGCCTTTAACGTATCCACGATCTTCGATCCCACAATAGGTGATTTGACAAATGATGGCACCATCCCCTCAACCAATCCCGTAGCAGAATCCAAGGGTGGTGGGGCGCTCGATCCCGAAAAATCGACCAATATCTCGGCTGGCGTTGTTTTTACAATTCCCGTTTTTCCTGTGGATACCGGTATTTCTCCTGTCAATATCACGCTCGACTATTTCCACATTTTGGTGAAGGGACGCTTGACGCTCTCGCAGAATTTCTCCCTTACCCCATCAGAGGTCGATGGTCTGCTCCAGGCAGGTATCACCGCTGCGAATTTTATCACAAATTTCAAATTTTTCGTCAATGATTTTGACACCAAAACCCAGGGTATTGACATCGTTCTCACCGCTCCGGTGTGGTGTGATGGTCGGCTGAGTCTGGCCTATAACTTTACGAATACCGAAGTGGTCAAACACAATCTGGAAACCCTGGGCGCTCAAAGTATCCGAGAATTACAAGAGTCTCTTCCCAGGCACCGTGGGAATTTGACTGTGGTACAACCCATAAACGATATGCTGGAAATACTGGGTCGCGTCCGGTATTACAGTTCGTGGTACGATCAAGAAGATGACTTCGTTTATGGCGACGAATGGATAATGGACGCCGAAGTTAGTTATACTATTGCTGAGCGCTCAACGGTAACTGTTGGCGGTCAGAACATCCTCGGTATCTATCCCGACATCAATCCACATGCAAGGAGCGGTTCGGGCCATTTATACAGCCAGTTCAGCCCATTTGGTTTTAGCGGCGCATTCTGGTACGGAAAATACAACTTCAGCTTTTAGGTTGTAGTTCAAAGTATTTTTCTCACCCAATCAAAAAGAAGGCGAGTTTTAAAAAACTCGGCTTCTTTTTTTATTAAAGCAAAGACATTTGGAGATCGACAGCTTGCTTTTCGCGGCAGAGTTGGGCGATCTGAGCACCTAAAATAAAAATAATCGCCGAGAGGTATATCCACAAGGCCACGACCACCAACAGAACATAAGCCCCGTACAGATACGATATAGAGCCGAAGTGACTCAGGTAATAGCCAAAGATCCATTCGGTGAGTTTCCACAGCAAAGCGGCCCAGAAAGCACCTATAACCAGCACCTTTATCTGGATATGTTGGTATGGAAGCAGCCAGTATAGCCCTAGAAACACGGCAAAAATTAGGGCGAGGGAGGTAAGACCATAGAAGTAGGTGATATATGTGTGCAGCAGAGACGGGGCGATGTCGATAACAGCAGATAGAATGGGCAGCGAGAGGACTGATAGCAGAAAAATAGACAGTATCAGGAGTACCATAGTGATATCTTTCAATTTGCCCACTGCTATCGGCAAAACCCTGTGCAAAAATTTTATCCAGCGTCCTGGTGTACCCATATTTTTTAACTGCCCCACCGTGACCGGCTCAGTCTCACCCTCTTTCGGTCCAAAACTGTGCTCGATCTTGAAGACCGCGTTGAGCAGGGTTCTCATGCTGCTGAACAGACTGCTGACGCTCAATATCAAGATCAACAAGCCCGAAACTCCATAAGCCTTTTTGAAAGTCATGACGCCAGAGGCGCGCGAGAATAGAGCCTTCTTCAGATACTCGGCCTCTTCTCGATATGGGATAAGCATATCCACCGCTCGATTGATCAAGTGAGCTATCGCCCCCACGTCCAGAATGACTTCAAGCACGAAGAAGATGAGGAATACCAGAGGAACGAGGCACAAAAGAGTGGCAAAGGCCAGGCCTCCACAAAGTAAGAAGAGGTTATTGTCATTCATTCTGACAAATAGACCGCTCAGATAGTAGGCAAAAAAGCCTTTTTTTCTCGTTTGTTTATCCATAGATTTCAGTGGTTAGTGATAGAGGCAAACTTCTGCATTCGCCCGCTTTACATGTATGACAAAATTTGTGTTCAATATATACTCTGTGTTAACCCTATCCAACTCTAAATCCAGATATTGCGCTTGCTATTGCGCGTTGAGATATGAATATTGACCCATGGACACGAGGAACGCAAAGCCATGAAGAAAGCTAAGTGTAACTTCTGCGAAAGCGAACACTACGAAGAGCGGCGAATCGACTATCTCTACAGCCACCAGGACCAATATCTGTTGGTGCCCAACACGCCGGTAGAAGTCTGTCTTCAATGCGGCATGGTATATTACGATGCCGCAGTACTCAACCCGACTAATTCATGAACTGTAATGGTTGGGGTTGTTTGTCAGGCGGCATCGGTTCCAAGCATCAAAATGAGGGTGCTTTCTATCTTGTCTGCCGGCATAGGCGTCTTCATAGAGTTCAAGCAGCCCAAATCGTCCCCTGACTGGCTCTGCCAGTGTCAAAAGTACAGACCGGTCCCTTGCCAGTCCTGTCTGTGGATAAGTCCGTGTATTTGTAAAGTCAAAACGTGATGGGACAGACCCCTATTCCTTCCCCGTTGATGGGTTATGGCACCGCCTTTGCCAGATTGCACAGGATTTTATCAAAAAGGTGTGGCAATGGAAATGACATAGGCAGATGGAAGGTGATCTTTGTTTTCAACTCACAGACGCGTCCGGCGACTTTAAGGAAGCGATTTTGGAGGGTATTGACCTGTGCGTTTATCCACGTTGTGCCTTGTAATCCGATGTGCGCTAAGGTGTGCAACAAGACATAGGCAGCCGAATGGAGGAAGAGGCGGAACTGATTGGCTCCAAATGCGTGACAGGATGTGCGGTCTGAGTGGAGAAAGGTTTTGTGATTTTTAATGAAGTTTTCCATCTGTCCGCGAGCACAATAGACATTTTGGTAGATAAAGGAGGCCCTTGAACTTTCAAGGTTGGTCACGACAAAGCGTGTGTTTTGGCCTCGGGTGGTGATTTCAGCTTTGCAGATGATGCGTCTGGCACAGGCCCAAGTCTGGGCTTGGTAATAAAATGAGGTAAAAAGTCGCACGGGCTTGTTGGTGTGTGCATAAAGGCTTTTGGCCTTCTCCATCAAGGGCTTTGCCAAGTCTAAGAGGCGGGTATTGGCGGTTTGTCCGACAATAAAATAGAGGCCCTGAGTCTCACAGAAGTCCTGGACTTGTGGAGAAGAAAAGTGAGCATCGCCTCGCAAAAAGATCGCCACGTCTGGCCAAGCCTCTCGTAGATAGGCCACCAACCGTTTCAGGATGGCGACAACCTGTATGCCATTAGGACGCACACCCGGACGCAAAATCGTCGTGATTAGCTTACCCGATTGCCCCTCATAAATATGCAAGGGCTGGTAGGCGTAAGCATTGAAATACCCATTGAATAAAGCCAACTGCTGCGTCCCATAAACCGTATCCTGTGTATCATCTATATCTAAGATGATCGCCCGGGGTGGCTTTTTATACGAGGCAATAAAAGCATCGACAAAGGCACGCGCAATGCGATACAAATCGCTTCTGCTCATCTGATTCTCAAAACGGCTCATCGTAGGTTGACTGCTCAAGTCTTCCCCCTGCAAGGGCAAGCGACCACACGCCGCCTTGAAACCCGGATCGCTGCACAAGGCATCACAATCATTGGCATCTTCATACCCGCAGGCGATCTGAAACACACGCTGTTTGACCAGGTCTGCCACACTGTGAGCCACATAACTTGGATGCCGACGGTCTTTGATCGCCTCAATGATGCGTGATAAAATGCCGGTTTTGGCCTCCACTTCTCGAAGCAATAAGGCACCGCTATCGCTGGTGAGAATACCCCCATCAAAGGCGAGGTCGAGACGTTTTCCGAAAATGCTTGCCAAAGGAACCTTGCAATGATTATCTTGTGTGCTCACGGTAGTTTCTCCCAAGTTTATTGTTCAATGGTTATGCGTATAACCTAATATAATACAATAACTTGAATAGGGAAACTACCTTTTTTATGAATTTTTCGGGTCAAGGAGATTGAGCGGCACTTTTTTGCTATTCAAAAAAAAGAAGAAGAACCCGATCGGTATATTGAAATGCCTACCAAAGCATATACTTGAGGAGAATCAACTCTCTGCCCATGTTAATATTGATTTCCCCTACCCTCCTATGATTCAAGTTACAGATGTCACAAAATGGTACGGCTCAATCAGGGCCGTTGAAAACATCAGCTTTTCGCTCGTACCTGGCGAAATCGTTGGGTTTGTCGGTCCCAATGGCGCAGGCAAAAGTACGGTGCTCAAAATGCTGGCGACCTATCTTGTGCCTACCTCGGGCAAGATCACAATTGATGGCCTCAATGTTGTGGAGCATCCCTTGTCCATACGCCGCAAAATTGGCTACCTCTCTGGCGACACGCCGCTCTATCAAGCCATGCGCGTGGATAAATTTTTGAGATTCTGCGGCAAAGCGCGTGGACTTTCTGGGGATATACTCGAAAAAAAACTCGCCTGGGTTGTCGATATATGCGGCCTCTCCCCCCATCTATACAAACGCATTGACCAATGCTCCACGGGATTTCGCCAGCGCATTGGTGTAGGGGCTGCCCTCATCCACGACCCACCTATTCTCCTGCTCGATGAACCCACGCACGGTTTTGACCCCCTGCAAGTTCTGGCATTTCGAGACCTGATCCAATCCCTCAGCGAAAATCGGATTATCTTATTCAGTAGCCATATTATACAGGAAGTCTCTGCCCTATCTGATCGCGTGCTCATCATACATCAGGGCAATCTATTAGCCGATGGCTGCATAGATGATCTGGCGCGACAAACGGGACAGCCCAAAGATATCGAGGCCATTTTTACCCATCTTGTACATCTTCAAAACTGAGGAGAAACCGCGCATGCCCGATCGATTGCGTCCAAAGGACTTTGCACGGGGCATTGGCGTGATCTTTGTCCGCGAAATCAATGCCTATTTTGATGCGACAATCGCTTATGTTTATGCCTCGGTTTTCCTCGTCCTTTCCTGTTCGACATTTATGAATGCCTTTTTCCTCAATGGTGTGCTCGAAATGGCACCTTATTTTGACCTGCTTCCTTTTTTTCTTATACCATTCATTCCTGCCATAACCATGCGTTCCTGGGCTGAAGAACGCTCGCAACACACCATTGAATTATTGATGACTATGCCCCTGCAATCCATCCAAATTGTACTTGGGAAATATTTATCTGCCCTTGTTTTTTACCTGATTGTCCTTTCGGGTACCTTACCCATTGTCCTCATGCTGCTCTTTTTGGGATCTCCAGATCTCGGTCTGATCTTTTCGTCCTATTTGGGTGCGCTTTGCCTGGGCGCATTTTTTCTTTCTTTCGGCCTGTTTGCATCGGGCCTTACGCGCGACCAAATTGTCGCTTATGTCGTCGCAGTGCTGTTGGGTTTTGTATTTGTTTTGAGCGGACACGAAAAAGTGGTTGAAATCCTCGACGGATTGGCCCCGGCATATCATATCGGCGACCTGCTCTATGAATCGCTCTCCATTGCCCCGCACTATGCTGCTTTTACCCGCGGCATTATTGCCCTACCCGCAGTACTCTATTTCACCTTGCTGAGTGCCTTTTTTCTCTGGATGAATGATCTATCTCTCAAACGAGATCGCGGATGATGCGGATAAAATTTCCCCTGGCCTTTTTGCTCGTTCTCGCCCTTGTCTTTTACACAGGTCGTCTTTTGGAGGACCTGGACACAGGACGCCTGCATCTGACGCCAACACTCTCGGTTGATTCCCAAACCTTTTATACCAATCTCGAATCCCCCCTTTCCCTGACGTATATCACAAAGCACCTCAAGGGGGTAAAAACACCCGTGCGAAATCTTCTCGCGCGCCTGAAGGCACTGGCCCCCGACCGCATTGATTATCGCATTGTGGATCCCGACTCTGAACCTGGACGCACTTACGCAATAAAAAAAAAGGCAGCACCCTTTCATGTACGCGATATTCAACGAGATGAATACAGCGAACAAGCAGTCTGGTCTTCGCTCGTCATTGCTTATGGCGATCATCCAGAAATTTTGATCCCCAAAATAACGCCCACAGATATACCTTATCTCGAACATCTACTGCTCGCCCATCTCAAAGCACTCGCCCACCCCCTACGTCCTGTTATTGCGGTTTCCGCGCCACAAAACTTTACTCTCTTCACAAAATTTCTCGGTCAATGGGGCGATATTGCCCCCGTCGATTCCGATGCGATGTCACCAGATGCCGATGTAATCTTTTGGCTCGATCCCACAGTCGCCACCCCTCGCACACTTCAAAACGCGATTGACAACGGGCGCACAGTCGTGCTTGCCGGCAGCCCATATTTCATCGACTACGCGGTCAATAACACCGCAGGAGTGACATATCACGCATATTTCAACGCGGCCTGGGAAAAAATCCTGACACCTCTGGGAATACACCCACAGGCCGACCTTTTGATGGATCAAAGCCAAGGGCCAATCTTGTTCCGCGATCAAAAAGACGAAATCCAACAGATCAACGCCCCCTTTCACCTGCGTGTTATGCCGGGTTTTTACGACCTCAAAGGTTTTCTATCACCTGCCAGAGGCGCGCTAAATTTTGTATCGGCAGGCGCTCTAACAGTCGATCTTCGTGCGGTATCCAAAGCGGGCTATCACCTCGACATTCTGGGCACAACTACGGACAATACATATATACAATCCATTCCAGCAAAGCCATTTACAAACGATCATATAGAGGAATCACTCAAAATAGGCAAACAAAATGTGATGCTGCGTCTCAGGCACAAGGATCCATGGAAAGGAGAAATTCTGGTGCTCGCAACGTCCAGCCCGTTCCGCGATGGTATCTTGAATCACCCCAACTATGCACACCGCGTCTTTCTCCAGACAATCATGCGTACATTCACCGACCACGACCGCATTATCCGCGGTCGCGTTGAAAGGCCACCACCGCCGCCAATACCGCAACTCAGCGCGGCTTCTCGTGTGATCTGGCGGGTTTGTGTGGTATTCATCGTCCCCTTGATCCTTCTGATTTTTGGTGCCTGCTTGTACTACAGCAGACAGATGCGCGTATCTTTCAGGCATCTCTCCCTTCGTGCATGTATTGCGATAGTGGTGCTGATTATCGCCTCCCGCCTCTGGTCCCATCAAGGGGGGCAATTGCTCGACCTCACAGCCGAAAAAATACATACTCCTTTGCCATTTTCTCGGGAGCAAATTCAAAATCAAATCCCCAAAGCCGACCTGATCATCCCCACTCGCATAGACCTCCCCCCCGCACTAAAAAAAGTAGAAACCGAGACCATTGCGAAACTCAACAGCCTCGGCATAAGCTATACCCCCCGGCGCCCAAAAGACCTGTCAACGGCTTACCTCAGCCGCCTTGGCCTGCGCCCATATCAGGTGAAAATCGTACGGGATGATGTGGAAATCTCTCAATCCGTTATCAGCGGTCTCTTGCTGCACCGCCCCGGCAGCGCGACAATCATTCCGCGTTTAGACGACCGAACAACAGATCACCTTGAATTTCTGCTCGCAATGGCTGCCCGTCGTCTATCCACGGGCAAAACGCCCCATATAGCCCTTGTCGCTGAATCTCCACGCCTATCCCCTGCCGAGGCGCATGAGTATCGCCAGAAACACCTGTCGCCCCCCAAAGGTGCCGACGTATTCAGCGAGGTAAAAACACTTTTGCGTACTTATGGATACCGCGTAAGCTATGTCAACCCACGCAAACCGCATCTCCCGTCGCAAACCGACCTCGTGATCTGGATGCAACCGCGCCGAGATGCCAGTCCCATGATCACCCTCTTGAGCCAGCACCTCGCTCGAGGCGGTCGCGCGATTGTAGCACTGCAACACTACAATATTCAACAGCGCCAGTACGCGGGCGGAGATTTTGAAACCGTGTACTGGCCTCAGCCTCAATACCAGGACCTCAACCGCTATCTGGAACCCTTGGGCATTGCACAAGTGCGCGAAGTACTCATGGATCAAACTCGCTCGCGTCTCGCCCTTGAAACCCAGATTTATCGACGCGCAGTCCGCGAATACGACGAGCAGGAAGTAGCCCTGCCCTTTCTCATTCGCACTGTCCCACCAAATTTTGACACCACACTGCCCATTGCGCGGCAACTGGGCGATCAGCTCTTTATCTGGGGCAATCGCTTTGTGCCAAACCCACATCGCTTGCAGACGCACAATCTGTCAGCAACCCCTCTGATCAGCACGTCAAACCGCGCCTGGGCATACCACTGGTCGGGCGGGTGGTTGCCCAAAGCCGCATTTTCCCCGGATTCACTTCTCTTGGGCCATCAATCTCTCGCGCTACTCGTAACAGGGACATTTCCCATAGCTGAGTTCAACGCGCCATCCCTCACACTTACGCACCCAATACCCTCCCCACAAGGCCAACTACTGCTGATCGGCAGTTCTGAAATGTTCAAAAACGAATATCTTTATGCCCCTAACTTTCAACACGAACAATTCCTGCTCAACGCCGTTGCCTATCTTACATACGGCCCGCAATTTGCCACCCTTCAAGCCCGCCGAAAAATCGCGCCTGGCTTTCCCTATTTGCCCCCCGCCCAAAAAATCCTCTGGCGCATTCTGGTCGTTGGCCTCGCCCCCCTCTGCTTTGTTCTTTATAGATTTTTTCGATGCAAAACAAAAAGGGTCACAGTGTAAATTCACCGTGACCCTTTTTTAATTTCCCTGAGGAGATTTCGTGGAAGGCTCCAACGCTCCCTGTCCACAATCGCGGCAAGGATGCCAAGCGAACTTTCTCCTATGACTCAATTTATTGCGTTGTAGGCTGTGCCCGTGCGTCCGACTCGGTGGAATCCATCACTGCAGGTGCGGGTTCTGGCAGTTTCTCACCCCAGAATGTCGCATCGGTACTGACCTGATAGACAATGCTCCGATCCGTCAAATACACCTCTGGTTCCTCGCCAATCCGCACGTAATTGCGTGCCCAATCAGTACTCGACCTGCCAAATATCGCATGGGTGAGCAACTCGCCTTTCGCATTATAGACTTTGACATGCGTTCCTGCCGCATCATCCACGGCATATTTAGACCAGTTGTCGGCTTTGTTCGTCATTGGGGTCTCGCGGCTCACCTTTAGCACCTGCTCAAATAGTGCTGTGATCCGATGGTCCCGAACTTTCAGGGTATCATGTCCCACAATTGTCCACTCGAGATCCTTCTTTTGCAGTGTCAGGCTATCGCCTTTCGCCGTCATTTCAACCCTGTAAATATCATCAGTATGCTCTGAAAAGACCTGGTCTGTGGGGGTCGTATATCCGCTTTCTCGCACCTGCAAAAGCGCGTAGAGACCTATCAACACCACGATCCCGATGAGAAGCCATTTTATATTACTCATAGAGTGCCTCCAATCGCTTTGCACGCGCCACCACAAGCCGCCACTGCACCAGACCATAAACAATGACCAGCAGCACGGGCAACACAATATTGAGAGTTTTCGCCGTGATTCGGGTCGCATCCTCCACCGTTTGCAATGGTCGCGTCGTAATTTCGCGCGATCTCAAAGCCACGAGGTCGCGGTCGCCGATGAGCACATCCACCACATTCATCACAAAAATCCCATTGGACGGCACCTGTCCTCCCCCATTGTCGAGCAGAAAATCGGACGTAGATACCAGCACCAATTGGCTCATCACATTTTCCAAACTACCTGAAGCAGCCGTCGCATAAACCCCCACCACCTTGCCCGGTTCGTTGAGCGATTGAAATGCCTGATTCTGAATTGGGTTGAGATTGATAAACCCGGCCGCTGCACCCGAATGATCAGACGTGACCAGCAAAGGCTTCACCAGGCGCATTGAATCCGCCGTATCGTAAATAATCTCGCTGGAAAACAGCATCTGAACTTGCTCTAAGCCATTGACAATTTCGTGATCGGGAAAAGATTGCAACACGGGAAAGTAGGGATACTCCACCGCCGAATTAAAGCGCAAAAAACCGCGCTGTTGCGACACCGTGACTGTTCCGCAAGTCCGGTCCATCACCAGATTGTCTGCCAGGTTCACGCCAAAAGGTTCGAGCACGTCGAAAATATTGGACTGAATAGGCGTCCCACGCTGCGCCTGAAGGTCGCCATTGATTTTGCTTTGTGCCAAAAACAGATTGCCTCCCGAGTTGATATAGCCCCTCAACGCACTGAAGGCATCTTCAGATAGGGAATCGACAACTCCATTAATGAGCAACATCTCGATATCGTCCGGTACGCCGGCACTCAAAAAAACCGAGCGCACGTCGTAGGCCTCCCTAAGTCGCGCATTCACCCGCTCCATTGCAGGTGCCGACGCCCCAATAGTCGCCACTCCGACCACAGAGCGGTTATCGTCAACCAGTTTCTTAATCCGTGTTGTAACCTCGTATTCCAAACCTGTAGTCGTTTGAATAACCGGCAACACCTCGCGCTTGTCGCCGTAGAGCAGCGCCATGCCCATATAAATGCGCTTCACCTCAAACTTGTCGTTCTCGAGCACTTGCAATTGCACGGGCTGAATCCCCGATTTTTGCGCTTCAAGTGCCAATTTCTCATCGTCGTCGGGTCTGTAAAACTCAAACCGAAAATTGCCATCTGAATACGCGGCATATTCTTCCAGAATATCCTGCAAATACCGCCGTGTATTGCCGTATTGCCCGGGTAAATTTTCGGAAAAATAGACTTTGGCCGTCAAAAAATCGTCGATCTTCTCGAGCATCGCCTGGCTCGATGGCGACAGCGAATAAATCTGATTCTCCGTCAGATCCAGCCGAAAGAAAAAATTGCGAGAAACCAGATTGCCAAGTGCCACGAGCGCGATGGCAACCACAACAAAAATCACAAAGCTTTTTTTAGAATCAATAACAGGCATGATCACCTCCACTTCTGCATGTCAATGACGCGCACTGTAAGCACCAAAAACAACCAGATTAGCGAGCCGAAATACACCAGATTGCGCGAATCGACAACCCCACGCGACATATTGGACAAATGGTAATCGACCGCCATAAATTGAATGAGTCCGGCAAGAGCCGCAGGCACAAAAATCAGCAATTTATCGAGCAGATAAAATCCCAAAACAAATACCGCCGCGAGAATAAATGCAACCACCTGATTATCTGTCAAACTGCTCGTAAACGTGCCAATAGATGCGTAAAATGCACCCACCAGAGCCAGCCCTAAATACCCACAGAGCACCCCGCCGTAGTCGATATTTGTTCCAACTATCAAAAGCGTAAAAAAATGCACCAGCGTAAAACCCAGCCCGGCCAACACCAGGGTAAATGCCGACAAATACTTCCCAATCACAAGTTCAAAATTTTTAATCGGAAGCGTCGCTATTAACTCGTATGTGCCCGCGCTTTTCTCACGTGCAATTACTCCCATAGTGACCGCGGGGATAAAAATTAGATAAATCATCGGCGTAATATTAAATAGTGCCCGCATATCGGACTGATTGAACAAAAAGAACGTATTGCTAAAGAAATACCCGTTAAACAGGGCGAAAAACACCAGAAAAATATACGCCATGGGACTCTTGAAATACGCGCCGACTTCTTTGCGATAAATCGCCATCACATTATTCATCGCCTCCTCCTTTTCCAGTCAACCCGCGGAATACATCTTCGAGGTGAACTTGATTTTGCGTCATCTCCAAAATCGCCCAGCCGCTATTTTTCGCGTGATCAAAAATAGCCTCGCGAGGATCGACCTCACGGGCGTATTCTATCGACAAAACACTGTGCCCATTCACCGCCTGTATATCGGTAACTTCGATCTCATCAACACTATTAGTCAGCGCGGCAAGACTCTCTGCATTAGCGTATTTCACATCGAGTGTCAGTTGTGTGTGCCCCATAAAGCCCGCCATCAACTCCTGGCTCGTCCCATTGGCCACAATCTCGCCGTGATCAATAATCACAATGCGATCCACTGTGGCTTCAATCTCTTGCAAAATATGGCTGGATATAATCACCATCTTGTGCTCACCCAATTCCCGAATCAGGTTTCGAATCTCCACAATTTGGTTGGGATCCAGCCCAGAGACCGGCTCATCGAAAATCAACACTCTGGGATCGTGCAAAATCGCGGCAGACAGCCCGACGCGCTGTTTATAGCCTTTTGAACACGCAGAAATGGGCAGATGGATCACATCGCGTAAACCGCACTGTTCCACCACGCGATCCAAAGCCGTTTTGAAATCTGTGGCGTCCATTTCGCGAATTTGAGATATAAACTCGAGATAATCATACACCCTCATTTCCCCGTACAGCGGGTTCATTTCGGGCAAATAGCCGATTTGCTCGCGAATATCCAGCGAATGGTCCTGAATATTCAGATTATCCACAAATACATTGCCGGCGCTCGGTGCTAAAAAGCCCGTCATAATTTTCAATGTCGTAGATTTACCCGCGCCATTCGCACCTAAGAACCCGACGATTTCCCCATCGTCAATTTCAAAATCAATGCCCTTAAGTGCATGAATGTCGCCGTAGTATTTTTCTAAATTATCAACTCGAATCATTACAGAACTAACCTCCTGTGAGTTAAGCTGCTCAGCTATGTCGCCCTTTTCATAACAGACCAGAATTTACCAGATATGCTCAATTCCACCTTCTTTACACTTCTTCGATTCCATAAATCCGTCCCAAATTACCCCCGAATATCAGTGCTTCCGCCTCCTTGCCCAATTCCAATCGCTGAATCGCCCGTTTGACCTGAATCGGGCGATATTCCGGCAAATTGGACCCAAAAACGATTCGTTCGGGTCCCAATTCTTCAACGGCTTGTTTAACCTCATGCGGCACAGTTTCTTCGGGATTATTTGCCCACAACTTGTGAAATCGCAGAATCGTTGTGCCCAAATACACATCGGGGCATTCCCGACACACATCGAGGGCAGTGTCAAACCCATCGGGAAATCCCATATGATCCATGATAATCGGCACACCGGGCACTTGTCGCGCCACATTGCCAATGCGCTCGGCACTGCAGTTATCGCGCCCAGAATGAATCGACACCACGATTCCCCGGTCCCGAGCGGCTTCGACAAACGGAATGACCATGGGATCATCCACATTGTATTTGTGAACAGCGCCCATCAGCTTCACGCCCTGAGCACCGCGATCTACATACGCCTTTAGCGCAGCAACACCTTCTTCACCTCGATGCGGATCCATAAGTGGGCAGGGCAAAAGCCGTGGGTGTCCCCCTGTTTTTTCGAGTAACCCATCATTATCCGGGACGGGTTTGGTCTGCGGCATTACCACCGCCATCTCAAATCCCGCTTCGGCCTCACATTCCAGCAATGCATCAACCGTTATCTGTTGTCCATACCAGTCATCTGCCAAATACGCTTCAAAATCTGCGGTGATCATCATGCCCTCCTTTATTACCGAATATCCAGAGGCGCCATCTCCAAAACCTGTCGTGGCTGCCCCACTGCGCGAGCAAAACGGAAAACGGGTTGCAACTCTGTAGCGAGTTTTATCAACGTATTGCCATTGCTCAGCGTACGGATTAGTCCTTTTTCCAGCACTTGTTCTATCAGTGTCTTTTCTTTGGGAAATACCACGAGATTAAGAGATGCATCAGCTTTCAATTCCAATGCCTCCCGAATCAGATGCATCGCGGTCTTCTGGCCGCCCAATTCATCGACCAGGCCGTGCTCCTTGGCATCCTCCCCAGTCCAGATCCGCCCCTTTGCCACAGCGTGAACATCTGCCTGTGACATATTGCGTCCTTCGCCCACCTTCGCTGTAAAATCTTCGTAAATGCGATCCAACCACATCTGAAATTTCGCCCATTGTTCGGGGGTAAATTCTGTACCCGAGCCCCATATCAGCGCATTTTCACCCACTTGCGCCGTATCCCAGGTAATGCCCAGGCGTTCCCAAAATTCAGTTGTCACAAATTTTCCTGCTAACACCCCTATGGATCCCGTAATGCTGCCGGGTTGCGCTACAATTTTATCGGCATTCATCGCCACAAAATACCCCCCAGAACCAGCCACATTGCCCATCGATACAACCACGGGTTTATCCGCCTTCTTTGCATTGGCAACCTCGCGCCAGATCGCATCTGAAGCAACGTAAGACCCACCCGGAGAGTCTATCCGAAACAAAATTGCACGCACATCCTTATCTTTCACAGCAGCGCGAAAAGCTTTAGTCAGCGTACTCGCACCCATTGTGCCAGACGCCGAGAAGGGATCGTAGGCGCTCTTGCCGCGATGCACCTGTCCCAAACCGTAGATCAACGCCACCTTTGTCCCTTCACTATATGGCTTTTCATCAATGCGCTTGAGATAATCCTTTATATCCAGCCATTTGGTATCTTTGCCGTGCCCGCGCTTCACCAGGTCGCGCACCTCATCCCAATATGCCAGGCTATCCACCAGGCCTTCAGCACGCGCAGACAATGCTAAAAATGGCCCGCGATTGATGAGATCGCGCACAGCTTCGGGCGTTGTACCCCGCGCCCGAGAAATGCCCAGGACCATCTGATCGGCCATCGACTTCAGAATTACCTCACTCGCCTCGCGGTGTGCGTCTGTAAATTTGGTTTCGGTATATAGGTTCATCGCATTTTTGTACTCATACCGGTGATCCATCTGCACCCCAATCCCAAGCGAATCCAATGCCCCTTTGACAAAGGGATGCTCCATCGCCAGTCCGATCAAACCCACATCGCCTGAGGGTTGGAGATAGATGTGCTCAAATGCCGTCGCCAGATAATATCCGACATTGCCCTGTCCAAATTCGCCAAATGTCTCGGCAAAAATCGCGGTGGGTTTTCCACTTTTGCCAAACGCCAGAACTGCGTCTCTTATTTCTTGTGCCTGTGCAAATCCCATCGGCGCGCCGCCCCCTCGGGCGAGCAATCCCACAACGCGGTCATCCGAAGCCGCCGCATCTAAAGCACCCACCACATCGCGCAGCGAGCGCATATCGTCTGCAATCAACTTTGCAAATGGATCTTCAGGCACATACTCCGCAATCCCCTGCTCCAGGTTGATTTCCAAAATCACCCGATCTGGCACCGGGTCTTCGCCAGACTGCCATATCACGACAACTGACAAGATGGTCAGAACAATTAGCACGACTGTAATCCCGCCAATCCACGCCAAAATCCGACCTATTTTTTTTCGCATAAAACCCTCCAGATGAGATAAAATGTGATTTAGTTAAGCTAAAAGTAGCGATTTGCACAAGACCAAACAAGAAAAAAGGGCACTTTCTCAAATGCCCTTTTACGTGAATAATGGTGCGCTCGCATTATACTACCGATTCCAACAGTCCCTGACTGCGGCGGTCCAATGCCAGTATATCGGGTACCTCAAAGCGATTGTTATCCACATCAAAAATCATCAACCGCGTGTCCCCCAACCACTGCGCGTTTTCTGCGACGGATTTAGCTACAAAATCGCGTCTGCCCCGGTCGGTATCGACGGTCCAGTACGTCACGCCGTATTCATTTTGCAATGCCACGATTTTCTGTATCTCCGCCGTCAAATACCGATTGTCCAGTTCCTCATACACCAGAGCCTGGCTCTCTTCCTGCAAATCAGACAGGTCCTTGATCATGCAGATCGCTTCATCCTTGATATCCAGAATGCAAAAATAGCGATCCGGCTCCGTCAAAGGCGCAGCCAGCACCACTTTCACGCGAGTATAGGACCGATCCCCTTCAATCGTCATCCGCAAAATCCACTGTGGCTCCTTAAACAAACGGATCTTATCCGGATCGACCGATTCGGGATGTACCATCTCGATTGGTATCGGCTTCCATTCCTCTGTATTTTCTTCAATCTCTTCCACTTCCATGTCCAGCATATCCGTAGCCATCAAAATCTCCGATCAAAATTACCCTACACGGGCAGGCAAGGGGGCACTGCCCCTACGCACGCGCCTCTTATTCCAACTCTATCCCCACCGCAGTCATAAACATATCCAGCGTTGCCTCTTGCTGTGTCTTGACCAGACGGTAAAAAATGCCCTCCCGGTCCATCAACTCTTGATGCGTTCCGACTTCTGCGATATCGCCTTCATCCATGACCACAAGCCGATCCGCGCTGCGAAGGGTTGATAAACGGTGTGCAATGGCAAATGTCGTGCGTCCTTCTACCAGACGCGCAATCGCCGTTTGAATCTTCTTCTCGGTTGGTGTATCCAGCGAAGACGTGGCCTCATCGAGAATGAGAATCCGCGGATTGTGCAAAATTGCCCGCGCGATAGACACCCGCTGTTTTTCACCGCCCGACAGACGCCCACCGCTTTCTCCCACCCGCATGTCATAACCATCGGTTTTTTTGACGATGAATTCGTGTGCTTCGGCTGCGATTGCGGCGCGCATCACCTCATCAAAGGTCGCGTCGGGTTTGCCATAGGCGATATTTCCGGCAATCGTGCCATCAAATAAAAAGGGTTGTTGATGCACCATCCCGATTTGGGATCGCAAATCGCGCAAGTTCACATCGGTCATCGGCACGCCATCCACCAGCAGCCGCCCGCGATCGGGATCGTAGAACCGACACACCAGATTGATTAGCGTTGACTTGCCAGCGCCCGACTTGCCCACAAGCCCAATCATCTCACCCGCTTTCACATCCAGATCAACCCCCTTGAGTACGGGCTTGCCGGGATCATAACCAAAAAACACGGACTCGAACTTCAAACCGCCCTCAATTTTGGGCAACCGCACGGCATCGGGCTTTTGGTATGGCTCGGGTTCAAAATCGATCACCTCGAACACGCGCTGCGCGCCGGCAAATGCCCGCAAAATATAACTGTAAAAATCGCCAAACCAGCGCAGCGGTTGGTACAACATCCAAAGATAACTCATAAATGCGATCAACCCACCCAGCGTCAATTCACCGTCCAGAATCTGTCGCCCACCAAAATACCACACAAAAAACACCCCTGTGTTCATCAACAGATTTGTTATAGTAAAAAAAACAAACCAGGCGCGTTCGCCCCGGGTATCCACATCGCGCAGATCTTCGTTGTATTGGTCAAAACGCTCGCTCTCCTTCGCTTCCTGTGCAAATGCCTTCACCACGCGAATGCCGTGAATTGACTCATTCAACTGCGCCGATAGCCTGCCCCATTTTCCCGACCACTGCGTCCAGAATGTCATAATACGGTACCATATCTGTGTGCCGGCGAACACAATCAGTGGAATAGGTGCCACCACAAATAGCATGAGTTGCCAGTTCATCCACGCCAAAAAGCCGAGAATACCGACAAATAACAAACTGTTGGAAAAAACAAAATAAAAATCATGCGTCATAATCCCTTCCATGCGGTCCGTATCATTTGTCATACGGGACGTCAGCGCACCCACTTTTCGCCGATCGTAAAAGCGAATGGGTACCATCTGGAACGCCCGGTAGAGATCTTCTCGCAAATCGCCGATAGCGCGCAACCCCAACGACCGACTCAGTGCTTCCATCGCCACATCCACGCACCAGATCAACACCCGCACAACAAGAAACCCCAACACCAACAGCCCCAGTCGATCCAGTCGATCCGTTGACGCAACCAGTGGAATCTCAACCGCGTCCCAACCCGCTGTCAAAACACCGTCAATCACATACTCTGTAATTTTGGGCGGCAACAGCGTCAATAAGGCACTGACAAACGTCAGGGCTATGGTTGTGATCAGGCGCGCGGGATAAGCGGCCATATAACCCACAATACGCCGAAACGTCTGCCACTTTTTTAAACACGCAGCACACACCCCATTTTTTTCCGGCAATCGACGGCCACAATGCTCGCAGTACGTCTGATCCAATTCCGTAGGCAATGACAGTGGTTCATTGTCCTTCAACTGCCGAATTCCATCGGCCACTTCGGCAAACACAGCGGTGAGAGATGGCGAATAGGGCACATGCATCCCGGGTCCTGTTTTGTGCGTCAACGCCAGGGCACCCAACCCCACGCGCTCCTCCACCTTCACATCTTCCACATCGCCAATTGCCATAGATTGCGTGCCATCCACACCCAATTCGGGAATCACCAGCACCTGTTGATCGGTCACCACCACCCACTGCGGGTTATAATTCAGGGACTCGTCCAAATCCGTCGCCACCTGCATCAGCACTGTCTCGCCATTGGGCTTCGCCACACTCAGTTTCTTTGCCACGGATGGCGGGAGTTTTTCGACCAATGGTTTTCCGAGTAAGTGATTCATGTGAACCTCTGACAACTATTCTTTAATCGCAATAATCTGTGAAATTTCTTCTTGCATCTGCACCAATTTGTAAAACGCGCCTTTTCGCTCCAGCAATTCGCGATGGGTTCCTATCTCCACAATGCGTCCGGCATCCATCACCAGCAACCGGTCCGCATTTCGAAGGGTGGATAAACGGTGGGCTATTGCAAAAGTCGTTCGTCCTTTGACCAGTCGCGCAACCGCATCTTGAATGCGTTTTTCCGTTTGCACATCAACAGATGACGTCGCCTCATCTAAAACCAGAATCCTGGGATCGTGTAAAATGGCCCGTGCAATGGACACGCGCTGCCGTTCGCCCCCCGAAAGCGATTCCCCGCGCTCGCCGATAAGCGTATTATAGCCATCGGGCTTTGTCACAATGAAGTCGTGAGCATGGGCAGCCTTGGCCGCCTGCGCAATCTCATCGAATGTTGCGCCCGGCTTGCCATAGCCAATATTTTCTGCGATGCTGCCCGAAAACAGGAATGGCTCTTGCAACACAATCCCGATTTGAGACCGTAAATCCTCCAGCCGAATATCGCGCAAATCCACCCCATCCACCTCAATGCTACCACGGTCAACATCGTAGAATCGACAAATCAGATTCACCGTTGTCGTCTTGCCCACACCGGACTTTCCCACCAGCCCGATCATCTCTCCCGGCTTGACATCGAGGTCGATCTCGTGCAGCACGGGCTTGCTCTTGTCGTATCCAAATGTGACGTCATTGAACTTCACGCGCCCCTCGATATGGGGCATCGGCACGGCATCGGGGTCCTGATACGCTTCGGATGGCGTGTCGATAATTTCAAAAATGCGCTCTGCTCCAGCCATGGCGCGCGTCATCCACGAATTGACCATCCCAAACCATTCCAGCGGGCCGTAGAGCAACATCATATAACTGTAAAAAGCCATCAAAGTGCCGAGCGTCAACTCCCCATCAATCACTTCCAGCCCCCCGTAATACCATACAATGATCACACCCGACGCAGTCAGCAGGGTCATCGTTTTGTAAAAAATGCCCCGGTTGACCTCCGTGGTAATGCCGATACGCGTCAATTTGTCATTGCGCCTTTTGAACACCCGAATTTCCTGCTTTTCCTGTGCAAACGCCTTCACCACACGAATGCCCGTGAGTGCTTCATTAACCCGCGCCATGGTTTCAGACCACGACTGCATCCAACGGGTAAAAAACTTCCGCATTCGCCGATAAAAAGCATATCCCCAGATCATAATTAACGGAACGGGAATCAGCACCAGAATAGCCAGTGACCAACTCATCATAAACAGCGCGGCGAGAATGCCCAGCAACATCATCGCCTCGATCACCAGATAGGGCAATCCATCGACCAAAAAAAGCTGCAAGCGACTGCTGTCAATTGTCACGCGGGACATCACCGCGCCAACTTGCCGTTTGTCGTAAAATTGCAGAGATAGCAACTCCAAACGCCTGTAAAGCTGGCTGCGGATATCCGCCGTCACCCGTGCAGAAAGCCATGTGACTGTCCAGCCATGCGCCCATTCTGCCCCCCAGATCAGCAACCGAATGCCCACCAGAGACATCACGAGCCAGCCGAGCAAACTGAGCCGCTCGGTATCCGATGCCTCTGCTCCTTCGGGCAACACCAACACATCATCGACAAGGAGTTTTGTCACATAGGGCGGGATCAACTCGGCAACCGTCGTCACAATGGACGCCAGGGCTAGCACAATCGCGCGCGTTTTGTAGGGCTTCAGATACGATGCAATGCGCCACAGCGTTGAAAACTTGTTCAAACACGCCGGACATACCCCATTTTTTTCGGGCAATAGCCTACCACACGATTCGCAGATTGTGCGATCGAGGTTTGCATTGATAAAAAATTCCTGCCCCTTGCGCAGTTGCTCAATCCCCCGCGTGGTCTCCGAAAACTTTTGCGCCTGCGTCAGGGAATACGGAACGTGAATAGTTGGCTTATTTTTTCGATGTATTTCCAGACGCGCACCGCCCACCAGAGCCTCGGTTCGCGCCAGTTCTATTTCTGAAATAGGAATATCTGCAATCGTGCCATTTTGCCGCACCAGCACGCGATTGCGCGTCACCACTACCCACTGGTTGCCGAAGTCGCCTTTTTCATTCAAATCGGTCTGCACCCGAATGAGTTCGTCTTCCCCTTCGGGCAAAGCGTGTTTCAACCAATTCAAACTACCGTTTTGTCCATTATCTAGTAAACGATCCATCATCTGCTCCTGCATCGGACAGTCACCCCTACGTTTTAATTCACACCCTTATTCAGACAAAGATCGCGCAACAAGTGTTTCACGACCTTCACCTCAACATCTTTTTTCGCAACCGCCACCGAGCCGACATAACCCTCTGCGGGTTCGAGGTGTAGCAGCGTCCAATCCTCTATATTGCCTTTTTTTATCCACAACAATTTTGCCTTGCGCCCCAAACTGACTTCAAAATTTTTTAAGGACTGGGCAAGACCTGTACCCACAGCTTTTAGATATGCCTCTTTGCGCGTCCAGCAACAAAAAAAAGCCCGACGCTGTTCTTCTCGCGGCAACGCGCACAACCGCTCGTATTCGCCAGACGCGAAAAAACGTTTCGCAATGTCTTTCAGCTGACCCACCTTACGATCGAGATGCTCAACATCAACTCCAATATCACAGCGCAGGGAAACGGCAATAAGGGCCAGTCCCGCTGAATGGCTGAGATTGAATCTCAATTGGGATTTATTCCACGGGGATGCCAGCGCGGGTTTGCCGTGTTCACCATAAAAAAAAGCCAGTTCACCTGGCTTGCACTCCATGTATTTGGCGAGAATCGCACGCAGACATCCGCGTGCAGCAACAAAATGCGCTCGGTGCTTTTCAAAGAGAAATCTATTGGCACGCGCCCACTCATCTGCCGAAAGCGTCTCGGCCAATATGTGGTCATCTAATGTCTCGCGCTCTAAATCTACCGCCCAGACATGGGCCGTATCAGTTCGCAGAATATCCATATCTCTTGTACTAATTCTCAGCGGATTCACCCCGTCAGTCCCAAACACGCCTCATAAGTCTCAAAGCGTTCGCCTTCGGTCTCTTCTGGATCGACCAACTTGAGCCACATCCCCTGATCCTTCTTCTGCCCGCTTAGTTGCCTGCGGCTACCCAAATTGGCGGGATCCGCACCATGCCAGACCACATCGCCATCCTGCAAAAAGATAAATTTATTTCGATACCGGTCAATAATATCCCGCTGCCGGTCCCGGTAAAGCAGGGCCTGCTCGCAGGTGGTGCGGCGCCAGCTTTCCACAATTTTCTCGCCGTCTGTGCGCTCTGAATCAAATTCGGCCAGGGGCGCGGTTACCTCGCTCTCAAAATCAATTTCTCGCAGATCAACCGTGCCAAAACCGCGCTTGGCCGCGATCAACAGGTGGTTGCGATCGCGCCGAAACGGCGGGTTAGGCCAATCAGACGCGGGGTCGTGCCCCATCAAATAGGCCCCACACGCATCAGTTGCGGTCACATGGTCACCAGCTAACAACGCATTGCAGATACGACCCTGACCACCCCATTCTCTACCCCATTGCCCGGTCAGTGCATCCACGATATTCAAACACGGTTGGGTGATCAATCCCAAATCGGGCAACACATAAGACAGGCGGATAAAGTGATGATAATAGGATCGCACGCGGCCGTATGGCAGCGTGATTGGGGGCAGGCCAAACAAGTTTTTCATGCACAGGGTAATACCCATAAACAGATGATTCTTCATCTTGGCGACAGAAACCACCTCAGCCCCTTCAAAACACGCGCTAAGCGTATAGCGATCAAACATACATCCGCCACCCGGCACGTCATACTGTTTGAATGGAGGCGCATTTGAATCGACAAATCCCACATCGTACTCTTTCAAAATGTGCGCGTAATTAAAATCCTCACCCATCAAATGTTCGCGGGTATAGGGATTGGTATCCGTCGCAATAATATCCGCACGGGTTCGCTCTCTCAACAAACGCAAAACAGCGCGTGCGACCATGTCATCGACCAACTCGCGCCGCCGCCCCATGTAGTAAATAATGCGATTGTGTAGCTTCATCATATTGAACTTGATCACAATCCGATTGGCTTTCTCCAGCTTTTCCCACGACCGGTGCAATGGATCTGTAATGCGGCGCAGCGTCTGATATATTTCTTCCTCCGACGCCCGCCAGTTGCAATGCGCCGCGCGAACCTTGTAATTCTTCTCTGCCATTCCGACCTCTGCGGTTAAATGCGATGATATTAGAACTGTCCTATTGTACCTATAAAAGCGAAAAATGAAAAGTGAAATTATAAAGTTTTCCTTATATTGATTACATCTAATCTCGGACAAACTTCAACTGGTATTCAGATAGGCATCTTTCATGCTCGCCGGATTCATCTCCCAATCGCCTCTTACCCCTCGCGAACTCGCCCGCTCACTCACTCGCATGGCAGACAGCCTTGCCGTACGCCAAAAAGCGCACCGCATCGTCTTTGCCCCGCATATTGCGGGCGTCGCGTTTGCGCCCAATTGGCGTACTGTGTCCCCAGTTTATCAGACACAACCGGGACATATTGCCTGGCTCGACGGTGAATTTTTTAACCGTTCCGCGCTGGCTCGCTCTGCTACTTCTGATCCCGAATTTTTAGTTGCGGCCATCACGGGCGAGCGCGAACAATTGAACCGCATCGATGGCCTTTTTGCCGGTGTCGTTTTCGATACCGAGAAAAACGAACTGCACATTATCACCGACCGCTACGGCTTGCGCCCACTTTACTGGACGCGCGTGGGCAATCGCATTGCCTGGGCATCTCAGACCAAAGCCTTCCTCGCACTACCGGAGTTTTCGCCTGTGATCGACCCCATTGCCCGCGACCTGTTTTTCGCCACCGGGCAATTGCCTTCTGATCGCACCTGGCTCAAAGATGTCGCGCCCGTGCCTTCTGCAACGCAAATGACATTTCGCATCTCCGATGGTAGATTGACACAGCAACAGTACTGGTCCTGGGATGAAATTGCTCCTCTTGCAGGGCATCACAGCCAACTCGAATTGGCACATGAATTGGGCGCGCGCTTTCGCACCGCTGTAGAACGGAGAACCACGTCGCAAACCGGTCTTGCTCTTAGCGGCGGCCTCGATTCGCGTGCGATTCTCGCCGCTATGCCCAGCGCACCTAAAACCTTCACATTCGGTCACCCCAACAGCGCAGATGTTCGCATTGCAGCCCAAGCCGCATCCGTAAAAAACGCGCCACACACTGTCTTTCCCATCCACAGTCAAAATTGGCTCTTGCCAAGAATCTCCGGCGTGTGGTATGCTGACGGAGCACTCGATCTGCTCCACATGCACGGTATTGAACACCTCAAACAACAGAATGAAGCCTGTGATATCTGTCTCAACGGCGCAGGAGGCGATGGATTAGCAGGTGCAGGCCATCTATTTCCTCCCAACAAACTCTCTGAGTACCTAAAAAATAAGCTACACATCCGGGCAAATAGCGACGTGATCCAGCATTTGGAAACCGCATTTAACAATGCGGGATCAGCACACGCTTTTTACATAGACTGGCGCATGCGTGGATTCACTATTCACGGTCCCCGGCTGGGACTTTTGCACGGCCTCGAATACCGCTTGCCATTCCTCGACAATCAGGTTCAGGAATTTCTCTACTCTATTCCCCTGCAACAAAAAGCCAACAATCGCCTCTACCGACAAATGCTTCTACAGACCTTTCCCGAATACTTCAAAAATATTCCCTATCAGGCCACGGGATTTCCCATATCCTATTCTCCCTGGACCATCAAAATTCTGCGGGGTCTCACCAGGTTGCACAACCGCCCGTCCCATACCTTTGCCGATTACGCGAATTGGTTGTGCCAATCGCCGGGCAAAAATTTGTGCGATCATCTTCTCTACAACACATCTGAAACCTCCAAGCTCTGGCAACGCCACCTCGCAGGTGAAGACCACACTATCATTCTGGGTCGCTACCTCACCTACCAACTCTATCTTCTCCAACTCTTTGACGGCAAATACCGCACATCAGAAGAAGTGGCTGAACTTCTAAAGATTACCCCATAATAAAAAACTGCCACCCAAAAAATATCGGGAGGCAGTTTCTTTTTTTACTAGGATGATATTGTCAACCGTTGTTATTTCGGTTTTTTTACTTTCGCCTCACCACTCTTTCTTCCAGAATAACCCTACCGATCCTCGCCTGCGTCGCGTATCTTCCTCTTCTATCTGACTCGCTTCCAATGTCACTTCTGGCAAGATCTCAAACTCCATCGCCGCTTCATAAGCTGTGCTCGAAATATCCTTTGCATAACTCATAAACAACCGATTCCCAATATACTTGCCCAATCGAATCCTGGAGATATTGCCCTCGCCAATATCGATTTCCACCAGATCCAGACGCAATTTTTGCCCAATGTGCCGCCCCAGGCGATTTGCAGCAACTCCCAAAACCAGGTCCAGCGTGTGCCCGCCGGAAAACTGAAATTGATCAGCCGGTCTGCCAGTCAACAGCAGAGATGCGATATTCCCCGCATCCCCTCCCAATGACGAATCGCTATCAAACGAAATCTGCGGATACGTCAATGTCCCCCCCACTGTGACAATAATATCAACAGGCTCTGGCGGCTCGCCCTCTGTAATCACAGCTCGCACGCGCGTCTCGGCGCGAATATCCAGATCGGGGTTCCAGTCGGGTCTGCCCTGAAATTGAATTTCACCTCGTGTAATACGCAAGTGGTGGTTTTGCCAGATGTAATTGCCCCGGCGGCTCGACATCGTGCCGTAAATACGCGAATCTTCGCGATTTTTTATCACATCCAAATCGCCCCCGATTTCCACCTCAAAGGTCGGGTCGCGCAACCACACCTGTCTATCAGCAGACACTTGCAGGTGTATTTCCGGATCCCTCAGAAACGGCGGCATTTCCGTACTCGGTCCTTCGAACAATTCCGTCAAGCGAATCTCTGCCTGTTTCGTCGTCAGGCTCGGTACTCCAAGCAATTCCGCCAGGCGAATCTCTGCCTGTTTCATCGCCAGTTTGCCCTTAATATTGTTGCCTTGCGGCGTACTGGTGAACTGCAATTGTCCATCTATTACGAGTTGTAGTTCGGGCCAGGCAACCGGTTCAAAATCGCGGAATTGTGCAGACAGATTCCATCTACTCGGCAAAAACCCCTCGAGCGTTATATCGCCGGAAAGATTCGCTGAAGCCCCAAGAGCAAGACTGTCAATCTGAATTTTCCCGTCGCCAACCACAGCACGCCCCGAAACAGGTGCGTAAGACCGATTCAGATCGGGCATGTGGAACACCCCATCTCGAATTTCGATTACCCCTCGAATATCCGGTTGGTCAAAACGACCACGCGCCTCCAGATCGAATGATAACATCCCTGAAATTCCCTCAGCCGCATCGAAAAGCGCGTTTGGAACTGTGCCGATTGCCAATTCCTCGAATCGTTTTATCCCCGCTAATTCCGTTTTTTCATCCGTTAAGTCCATGCGTGTCTTGAGCGCGACCTTCTCAGACCGAGCGCGCAGGTTCATATCACCTGTACCTGCAATGGGAAAACTGCCAGCCACTTTTATTTTTTCATCTCCACCGGGTACGACCTCCGCCTCAAAGCGCACTCTGTCATTGCCCAAAGACATCTCTCCTGTGGCACTATCGAACCCCACACCTGATATTTTGCCCTTTGCGAGCGCAAATTCCCCCAAAACGAGCGGATCAGTGAGGGTACCGGCAAAAACCATTTCTCCGTTGAGAACGCCACCCACACCTGAAATACCCACCAGAAATGCCCAGGGGCGCAAGTCCAGATCTTTTAACAACACCTCTACAGTCGCCTGAAAACCCTGTTGATCTCGTGCGATCAGGCGCCCCGCTGGCCCAGAAAGCACCAAATGCCCGATGTCAACGCCCCGAGACGGCGAATATGCAAACCGAACAGGCCCCTCGTTATGCAACACCACCTGCTCGACCTGAACGTACAGTGAATCCATCGCTATCTGAAAATGATCCTCTTCTTGATCTGCGCGTCCCCAAAAAAGGATCCGATCATCCACCTGTGCGTCGCTACCCAACAAAAATGATGTTTCGCCGCGTGCATACACCGCATCGAAAAACACCGCCTGCAATGAACGTTCACCCCAGGTCAAGCGATCCACTTGCAGTGTCACAGCACCCGAATCTGGGCGCGTCCATCGCGTCTCAATCCCAACATTCTGAAGCGGAATACCCATAACTACGAGGCTATCTGAGCTACCTTGTGCAGAAAAACCGGGCGCATCTAACGTCCCCGACCATGTGCCCGATAGAGCCAACGCTCCGGACAAATCCACACCCACCACCTCGCCTATCGCCTCTAAATCCTGTACATCCATCAGCCATTGGCCCTCAGAATACCGATCAATATGCCCCCGAGTAGAAAATACCCCACCCGCGCCCGATAGATCAGCGCGAATATCAGATGCCCACTCAGAATCGACCAATGCAGAAACGCGCAAACTATCTGCCGCAGCATTACCAGCAATATTCCCCGCCAGTTCAACAGTCAAATCGCCACCCACGATGCCATCCACATTTCCCGCAAGCATCAGCGATGTCCCCCACCTTTCTGTACCCGTCAAAAAGGGTAACGCGACCTCCGCCTGGATATTCCCCGCAATAGCCGGCTTTTCTCCCTCAAAATGCAACCGCCCATTTCCATTGATGCGCGTTCCCCAATTCTGCAAAGACGTCTCAAAATGATCGATAAAAAGCCGTTGATCTACATATCTCGCACCCTCAATACCCCCCGTCGCCCGCCCGACTTTTTCGGGCACGCCGGGAAAATGGCCAGTGTGCAGATCGCGGAATCGCATTTCCCATTCGCCATCCCAGGTGGTCAAACGCGCTGCCCCGCTACCCACTATATTGCCACTTGGCCCGTTAGCAGTGACCTGTGCCCGCAACAAACCATTTGCCAAATTACCGGCATAACGCACAGAATCAAATCGCGCATTCCCAAACTGCACGCTCCGAAAAATACCCTTGGCAACAGCACTTTCCACGCCAGAGGAATCCACCACCAAAGTAATCATCCCGTCCAGATCTGTACTGATACGGGGTAAATCAGTATCAAATCCTGTGTATCCCAACGAGATGAGATCATCGGTCTCGATTTTAAAGACCACATCTCCGCGCAATGCAAACGGCGCAATTCCCATAACGCCATTAAACGCAATTGAAGCTTTCTCATTTTTTACAATCAATTCTGTAACAAGGGATTGCAGGCTACCCTTCACGTTTCCACGCACCTGCGCAGCACGTGTGGGCAGATCGACCAGGTTCCTGAGATCTGCCAGCCATAAAGAATCGGCTTCCACTACGAGATCAACCACAGGATTATCCAATTGCCGCACCGACCCGCGCAGCAAAATACGAGATTCACGGGTATGCAGCGCCACATCGTTCAATTGCAAGTGACCGCCCTGCAGAATGGCAATACCAGACAGATTGGTTATCTCCAGCGGCGGATCGAATTGCACCGAACGAAAACGCTCCAGGATCAAACGGCACTCCGACTTTCCCGCAAAAATAGCGCCCTTTAGGGCGAGATCGCGTACCTGTGTGCCATCAACTACAATATTGGCATCCGCAATCTCCAGCGACTCGATATCCAAATCTAAAGGTGGCGGAGTATCCCACCTCGGCGTCTCGGTTCCTTCGCCAGAAGCGTCAATCCGCATCTCAACTCCCGACAACCGCAGCCGACGAACCAAAGCCTTTCCCCTTATCAGGCTCCAAAAACTGTACGCCACATCGAGCGTATCTACATGCACCCAATCTCCTACTTGCACATCCACAATGCGACAATCCCCCAGCGGATTGCCTTGAATCTCACCAATCAGATAGATCTCATCCCCTTGCCGAGACAGGGCGCGCTGCGCCAACCCGCGCAAAAGATCATTGGCATAGCCACCCGCGACCAGTATCACCCCTACTGCCAGCACAATGCCCACGCCGACCATGATCCAGATTATAGATTTCAATCGTCTGTGCATGTCAAATCACTCTCAAGGGCGGGCACGGGGGCACCGCCCCTACGGTTCAAAATGCCTGCCCTAAACTAATGTGATACTGAATGCGTTTCTCCACCGTCCTATCATCTGACAGGCGGTAGCCCACATCAAATCTCACGGGGCCAACCGGACTTAAATATCGAAGTCCCGCGCCAACAGCGTACTTAAGCGATCCGGGGTTAAACGCCCCCGACGTCGCATCGACATTGCCCACATCTACAAAAATGGCTGTACCCAGTGAAAAAAATATCTGCGTTCTAATCTCCATGCTCATCTCCACGCGGCTCAAACCACCTGTAGGCTCACCCTGATGGTCTTTTGGCCCCAATTCATTCAATCCCCATCCCCGCACGCTATTGAGTCCCCCTGCAAAAAACCGCTCGACATTGGGTACGCCCCCCGCCTTGCCCAGTTCAAAAATCACACCGCCCTGCACGCGTAGCGCCAGTACACTTCGCAAAGGCATGCGGCGGAACCATCGCCCCTCTGCTGTTGCCTGCAAAAACTCGCCATCGGCCCTTAGAAATTGCCCGCGTTCGCGCACTGTGAACTGTGCGAGCATGCCCGATTGCGGATCAAAAATATCGTCGCGCGTGTCCATGAGCAATCCGACCTTCATTTCTGCAAACGCGCTATCCGCCGAAAAATCAACCACACCACCGCTGAACTGAGCGATCAAATCCGACACTGTTGTGATATTTCTCTCAAGAGATAAATTTCCCCCCAACTCGTCCTGTACAAACGCTGCCTGCCGTTCGCGCTGTACAAATCCACCGATATTCAACCAATTGCGACTGCCCTTAAAATGCGCCTGCCGCAGGCCGATAACCGCTTCCCTGTTCTTTCCGGAAACGCGCCCAGACAGCTTGAACTGACGGAAATCCCCCCCCAAATTGCGATGGGTCCACGCCCCCGATGTCCACAGATTTTCATCCGTATCATATCCCGCGCCTACGCGCAACGTGCGGAAGGGGCGTTCTGACACGCGCAAAGCTACATCCACTCGATTGCCGTGCGCCACGCTATCTGCCAACCCCAAAGCCACAGATCGAAACACTCCCGCACGGTAGAGCAGGTACTGGCTGTTTTGCAATGCCTCTTCGCTAAATTGATCGCCCGGCTTAAATGTGAGACCGCGCAAGATGGTATTTTCCGCCAAGGCTTTGTACCCCGATATTTGCACAACGCCCACGCTGCATACAGGGCCAGGTGCAAGTTTAAGAACGAGTGCGACTTCTTGTGCCACGGTGGTCGTTTCAACCTCAGCACGCACAAATGCATAGCCCTTGTTCCGCAACCCGCTTACCACCTGCGATACACCCTTGTTCACGAGGTCGCTCGATAGCGGCTTGCCCTCGAGCTGTCCAAAAGCGTTCTCAATATCTTTGCCGCCAATTACCGATGCCCTGGAAATCCGCGTCAAAGGTCCTTCTGTAATGTGTACCTCCAGCCCAATTTCATCTGCACTAAGATGCTTTATGGTCGAATGCACCGCTACCGCCGAATATCCCAGATCGCGGTAATATGCTCGCAATTTTTCCAGATCAGATGCCAAGAGCAAAGGATCGTATCTGCGCGCGTGGATCCAAGGCAAAAAATCGTACCACGGCGAGGCTCGCGTGACCATCAGTGCTTTCAATTCACTTCCCCAAATGGCTCGATGGCCTGAAATGTAGAGCCACCTTACAATGGAGGCATCGGGGGCATCAGACGGAGTTTCCCCATGGGCTGGCGCAACAGCTATTAGAGCGGCCAGTATAAAACAGGTCCTCAATCTGGGGAAGAGGACCTTTAGGAGATCGATGTAATCCATTCTGTCACAATGAGTCATGAGAAAATAGGGGTTGAAGGAGACAGGGGCCATGAGATCGCGACATTTTCTACCTTTTTTTATCCATGAGAGTTAAATTTCCCCAACCCGATGCAATTTCAGCAAATTGGTCTCGGCCCGCGCCGTGATGGGTGCACCGGCCAGAATTACCAGCGTATCACCAAAACGCACATTGCCCTCAGAGAGCAAACGCGCTTCAACTTCGGCAACCATGCGATCCGTATCGTCAATCAGCGTAATTTGACGGGGTTCAACACCCCAGCACAAGCACAACCGGCGACAGATTCGCTCGCTGGGCGTAAACGCAATAATCGGCGTACGCGGTCTGCGCTTTGAAATTAAACGCGCTGTAGATCCCGATTGGGTAAATGCGACAATGGCTTTGGGAGATACCGCCGTCGATACCGCAGCGGCGGCTTGCCCAATCGCATCCGGGAAAGAGAGCGATGAATCCAGATTTAAGATCGGAGGGGCCTGTTCCACGCTCGCTTCAGCCGTCTCAATAATCCGCACCATCATCTGCACGGTTTGAACCGGATATTTACCAATCGCGGTCTCGCCAGATAGCATCACCGCATCGGTGCCGTCGAAAATCGCATTGGCGACATCTGACGCCTCGGCGCGCGTGGGCCGCGGATGATCGGTCATTGACTCCAGCATCTGTGTGGCCGTAATCACGAATACCCCCGCGCGGTTGGCCGCCGAAATCACGCGTTTCTGGATCACCGGTACATCTTCAGGCGATAATTCCACGCCCAGGTCGCCCCGCGCAACCATCACGCCATCGGCAACATCGAGAATGTCTTCGAGGTGATCGACGGCTTCGGCGCGTTCCAGCTTTGCAATAACGGGGATCTCTTTCTTTGCCCGTTCAATAATATGTTGAACCTCTCGCACATCGTCGGGTTCCCGCACAAAAGACAAAGCAATATAATCCACCCCCAATTCGATGCCCAGATCCAGGTCCTCTCGATCTTTGGCCGTCAGAGAAAGCGCGCTGACCCGCACACCGGGCAAATTGATGCCCTTATTGGATGTTAACAGCCCGCCCACTACAACTTCGCACACGACATCTGAGCGATAGACCTCGCGCACCATTAACTCAATATGCCCATCATCGAGCAAAATGCGGTCCGCGGGCCTCACATCTTGGGGTAATCCCGCATAAGTCGTCGATACACACTCGGCATCGCCTGGAACTTCGCGGGTCGTCACCGTCAATCTGTTGCCTTCCTTTAGTTCAATTGGGTCCTGTGCGAGTTTCCCCACCCGCATTTTTGGCCCTTGCAAATCCTGCAAAATGGCGACACTGCGCTGCATGTTATCCGCAATCTGCCGAATGCGCCCGACGTTTTCGGCGTGTTCATCTCGCGTCCCGTGTGAAAAATTGAGCCGAAAAACATCTACCCCCGCCCCAATCAGTTGCTCTATCACACGATCCGAGGAACTCGCAGGACCAAGTGTACTCACAATTTTCGCTCTGCGCATGTTATACCTTTCAAAGGTCAGGATTCGATTATTCGCTGGTATTCGTTATGATGACCGATCCAAACCCAGATGAAGTCTTCACCATCTTCTATGGCAAGTGCTCTGTAAGCGATACCAGTGCGAACTGACCAAAACCTACCAATCTTCTTAAAATTTAGAGAAGGGTGTCTTCGGTCCGTTTTGAGCAGCTGGAAATTTTGTCTTGCGACCACTTGGACAGATTCAGGAAGTTTTTCAAAATATCTCCAGAAGCGTGTTGTTGTACGATGCATTAAAGCTCCTTGAGTGTTCCCTTCTCTTTCTCTTTCAGGGCGTCAGCAATTAAAAAATCCAATTTCCCCGATTTTGAGTCCTCCTCAATCTGTTTATCCCATTTGTCCCAGTCTTTTTTATTGAGCCATTGCCTCAACTCGATGTAATCTGATTCAGGCAGGGCTTCAATAGCCGACTTGATTGCTTCTACATTTGACACGGGCCACCTCCTTATCCATGCTATCTTGCAGTTGTTAATTCGTTCTTATCTCTCACATATTCATTTTCAAATAATACAACGCTCAGCCACGCACACCAAATGTTTTTCAAATAAAATTATTCATCAATACAGAAGTCAGGCTGCTGAAAAATAAAAAATCCCCATAAAATCGGTTGATCTTGTGGGGCTAATTGCCTGGTGGACAAACACATATATGGAATACTTTCAGCAAAACTCCATCCCCAACTGATAGGCTCGTGCGAGATTCTTGTGCCTCACGCTTTCTCCACCTTCTGCCATATCTCCTAACACAACCATATCCGCCTGTGCCACGCCTATTTCAGGGCGAAGGCGATCATTGAGATAGATACACCGCATACTCTCTGCAATACCAGTTTCTTCGAGATGCTCGCGTGTGTGACCCGCAGTACACAAGACCAACGCCCTATCAATCGCGAGTCGAGACATCGGGTATTCTTCATTCTCATAGACATACGTATATCCACAGACACAGACCCGATCAAACCATCCCTTCAATTTTGCTGGACCATCACTCCACCAAAGAGGAAATATGAACACCAGACCATCGGCCTTCTCGATCTTTGCGTGTTCAACCTGCGCATCAGATGGAATGGGCAAGTCCGGACGATTACCATAGACATTCATCTCCCGGTTGTATTCGTCCAGACTCATATCGGTCCTGAAGTCCATTTCGTACAAATCGCCTATCTCATACGAGTGGCCCCCATCCTCCAACCTGCGACAAAACTCCGCCAGCACATCACCCGTAGAAAATCGCCTACTCGGATGAGCAAATACGACATAAACATGCATGCTGTTTTCCCACTATTTTTCGTTTACTTTTTGTAGCGCGTACGCTACATTTTGACATTGAACGCGCCAAAGCATATTGGCAGGACTTAAGGAGCCGCAGCCATGACTGAAAAACAGGTTTTGAAACACACGGTCAGTTACGAAGAAGGACTGATAAAAGCTCTCAAAGACCCTGAAGAAGCTCGGGCTTACCTGGAAGTCGCGCTGGATGAGTGTGAAGCAAGCGGTGAGACTGATGGGCTGTTATTGGCCTTGCGCGATGTCGCCCAGGCACAAGGTGGCGTTGGTGCATTGGCAAAACGCGCCGGACTGAACCGCGAACATCTCTACCGCGTGCTGTCAAGTCGCAGCAAACCGAAGCTCGACAATTTGATGGCCATTATCTCCGCCCTGGGGTTTCGGCTGAGGTTAGATTGTATCAAGCTATAGCACCGCACGACGGGAAAGCCACTCGAATACATAACTTCATCTCGCCCAGACCTTTAGCATAATCAATTGATTTTGTGGGTCTAAAGATTGGTGGGGAAACATATGGAAAAGTCTCAAGACCTGTTCCACGACGTTCAGAATGCCAGATTTGCATCAATCTCAAATCCTGCATTCTTCAATTCTTGCACAAGTTTCATCCTCCATGCGCCAGATTCGTCAAGGGGAATATATAGCACACCATAATAATCGGAGGGTATCTCGACAGTCCCCTTAGTCAATGCACAGACTCGAGGGCGGCCTAACTTACCCGTGAAATATCCCAACTCAAATATGACATTTTGCCGTGCGCGTGGTTTGAGAGACTGTTCGTCTTCCGATAGGCTACCAGTATCGTCCGGAGTCAGGAGAGCAATTGCGAATGTAACCTCAGCATGTCGCTCAAATTTCTCAATAATCGTTTGTCCCTGGTTGGGTTGTTCATGAAGGATAATAGGATTTAGCCCGAGTTGAGAGATAAATCGAGCGACGGTTTCTTTTGTGCCATCATCGCGTCCATGAATTATAAAAATATCCCGTATGTGCTCTGGATTTGTTTTCTTGTCTGGTATTGAAACTCCGGTTAATGAGTCATCATCCCCAAACTCCTCAGTATCAGCTTCAGGATAGCGAAATTCGGTGGGCACGGGACCCTCATTCGGTACCCAATCTTCATTTGTGAGCCAAAGCTCTCGAAACGAGACGGTTTCACAGCCAACACATTGGATTATCTCACAAGTGCCTTCCGCATGGTCAATTTGCATGTCAGGATTATCCTCGGACTTATAATTTTGGGTGTGGGATTGAAGCACTTTATGATTTGTATGTTGCTTACAAGTGTTACATAATAGTTTCATGTAATAGCCTTTCTAAACCGGATGGGAAACCGTCAGTCATCATCCTGGCTCGGGATGTTCAGGCGGAACAGCACGGGGTGGTGATCCGAGTAATACTGTGGAAATATGTTGTTATCGTAAGGATCGCCGGGATAGACGCTGGGACCTCGCCATGCACCGCGCATCTGGTCAATCAAGTTGATCACCAAAAAATCAAACGCCTCATCTACCTCGTCTAATGCCGCACGCTTGGCCGGGCGATACATCACATGGTCATAAGGTTTGCTGCTCTTGGCCGCTGTGTTTGTCTTTCGGCACTCGTCATTCAGCGACACAAACCCCGCCGGCGTCACTGCCTGAAGCTCCGCTGCATTTTCGATATTCATATCTCCTACTATGTAGAAATCCCGCTCCCGCACGTCGTGACGATCAATCCACTGGGCAATGCTCAAAAGCTCTGCACTGCGTTGTCCGCTTTTGTTCCCGCCAGGGGACAAATGGACGTTGATGACGACAAAATCCATTTTGCCATCTATGGTGCGGAAGCCATGGGCGTACGGTACGCGGGGATACACGGGATGAGCAGAGCGATCTTCCGCCAAGAATCCATGGGGCAAATCATCGGCAACCCTCAGTTTGCCAGGCTTGTAAAAGACCACCGACCATTCGGTGCTCGATCCGCCCTTGTGGATGTTTTCGCCCCTACCCGTGTCTTCACAAGACAGGGAGTAATTAAAGCCTTGTGCGCTCATTGCATCGAAGAATGCATCGGCTTCGGGATCCTCGCTATAGGATGTGCCATCGCAGTATTGGCCACTATCAGGTGGTGCAACCAGTTCCTGGACGATAACCATATCGTATTTTCCGACCAACCGCGCAAGTGCATCGTTGTCCTTCTTTTTGTAAAGACCGACAAATTTGATGTTGAAAGAACAGACTGTGACCTGCTCATCGATGACTGGCGGTTGGCAACCGATCAACAACAGCAGGACGCAGGATAAAAGGTAATTTTTCATAACTAAACGTGTCTTGAATTCTGTACCCAATTTCTTACGCGCCGTATAATTCCGACTGGAAATGGCAAATCCGACTCTTTGCAAAGCGCGAACGCCATGTCGATGAATGGGCCGACTGATTTCCCAAGCACTGCAACACCCGTGTCATGTGGACACGGTATCTTGAAACGCGATTGTGCGAATCCGTTAAGGCCGAAGGCATAGCCATTGATGTAAACAAGATAGAACAGATTATCTTGGCATTCAATAATGATGCGATCCGTTCGGAATGGCCACTCCTCTCCAAATTCAGCTTTCGTGATTATTCGCGTCGGCCATTCGCCGCTGACAATCTCTTGATCAGATCGTTTGATCCAGTCTTTTTTTTCTTGCTTAAAAATTTGTACGGAACGACGATAATCAATGGTTCCGAGTTCTTCATCACGAAGATTTCGGAATTCCGTGTATATCCCTGAGGCTTGACGGAGTCTCCCGTTTTGGTCAACGTGATCACCGATGGTGAATTGCAGTGCAATTGCTCTGGTGAGTCGCTCCATCTTTGCAATTAATTGAGAATGAATCCGCGGATAATAGTCTCGATAAAGGGATTCAGTATCGTCCAAGAATGGTGTAATGTCTTCAATACTCGCCTCAAGGGATTCCCACTCTTCCCTTGGATTAATCGGGCTTTGGGAGCTACCAGCAACGATGTCGAAGTTGTAGTAGCGCCCTTGCCGGCCAAACAAAGAGAGGATTCGGATGCACTCCTGTAGAGTCTGATCAGTCGTGATAAAGTCGAATTCTTGCTGAACGAGAAGCCGTGCCTTTCCGCCGTAGAATTCGGTGCAAATCCTTTTTAAGAGAGCCTCCAGATTATGTCCAAGCTGTTTCAGGTATTCCCAGTCTGGATACGAGCCTTTTTCGCCTTCATATACCAACGATATATAGCATTTCATTAACCGCTCAAAACCGCTTGCCATTAGCTGGTGAGGCAAATGGTAGAAGTCGTTGCTCATGTCGATCTCTTGAAGACTTCCAAAACCGGCTTTGATCAATTCGCGTGATGTTTCCAGTTCTTCGCAAAGACACAAAAATTTTGTAGTATCTGCATTCATTCTATTACCTCACGCGACAAGCCAAATGCTGTGGATCGGTCAAGCCCACGATAATGTTGGATACATAATCATCGCGGATGCGCTCAAACCTATCCACAGCATTTAACAATATCTCGTTCCACATTATTTAGATTGACAGACTACTTCGTAGGTAAAAGTATGGTTGCAGCCAGGGGCCATACTGCTCCGCGCCAACGGCCTTCATCATCTCTAACCTCACTGCCGAGTTCTTCTCGGATACGCACATCTTGGGCTGAAACCTCCTTAAGGAAACTCTGGTCCAGGTCAATATGGGGGACTTTCGTATCGTCTTTGCGAAGATTGGTCCAGATAATGTCTTCGACGAGTTCCCTATCAACCTCTTCCTGTTCCGGATTGGATGGCGAGATGGGGAACACCCGAAGTTCGTGATTAAAAAAGTGCTCGCCTCTCAAGCGGGCAACGAGGTAGCTGAGCAATACCACCGGCTCGTCAGCACCGTCTGAGAAATAAGCAAGATACTCCTTGTCATAGGTGCCAATACCGAGAACGAAGTTTGGCATATTTTCAATATTCTCAGCAGTCCGGAGTGACTGTAACGCACAGGCGATTATCGGGTGGTTAATGCCGCCACTTTCTCTTCGGCTCACGTCCGGAGATAGTGCTGCCGCTTCGCGATCAAAGACGACCCAACGATTTTGCATTTGATCGTCATTGATATAATAGCGAATGGCCTCCTTTTCCTCAGATCGAAAACTGTCCGTGTCGGGGTCATATCTCACTTCATTATATTTCACTAATCCCCTAGTAGCTGTAATCTTATCCGAATCTTCGAGTAGCGTAACCAGGTGTTCCATCGTAGCCAGGCCTTTTTCATCGGAGAGTTGTTCAACTCTGTGGCGGCGTAGTTCAACGTCCACTTGTTTCACATGATTTCTGCCCGCTTCAACGGCTGCCCCGATAGCTGCATCGTCGGTAATTTGGCTGCTAAATAGATTTCGCAGTATCTCTAAAGGGATGCCTGCCATGATGCGGCGGAAGTACTCCTCTTGCTTTGTTTCGTACTCTGTGAGAGCTGTCACGATGTGCAAAAGTCGAGCCGTGAGGCGCAGATATATTTCGGCCTCTCTGGAGTCCTTCAGCAAAATTGTATCCACGATGATGGTGTCGATCGTACCGATACGATGCACTCGCCCTATACGTTGCTCCAGAACCATCGGATTCCACGGCAGATCGAAATGGATCAGACGTCGGGCAATTTGTAGATTGATTCCCTCGCCTCCAGCAGCACTCGACACAAGTACTCTGCGACCGAGGCGCCCGGGCTTTGTGAAATTCTTTATCGCCGTTCTTCGAATTGAGGGATCTTGTCCACCAACGATTACACAGCATGGGATGCCGCGTTGCTCCACATGGCGCTTTATCTCAAAGACCGTATCCACACTCTGGGCAAACACGACGAAAGGCTCATCCGCTTCCTCCAAGAGTTGTGTCAGTTCATTAAATTTCGCCTCTGCCTCCGGTGACGATAAAAAAGAAGCGTATTGCCTAAGGAGTTGCGAGAGTCGTTGCTTCTCTTCCTGATGGACTTTATCGGCACCGGCAGGTCCAACAACTGATTCATTGAGATCATCGTCTTCCTCAACGTAATCAGATTCATCCTCTTTCACTGACTTAAGCAACTCTGCTAAAAGGTGCTCCGGCTTTTGTTTGGAGGGCGCGGACCGATACGGAATCAGCAACGAGACCCACTTCAGCAATGTCTCTTCATTTGTCTCATTAGCGAAATGACGCAAGTATCGACGCAGCAAAAAGGCGAATCCTGCCTTAGGGGAACTGGCTGCATATTGAAGGGCGTGACTCTTCACGAATCCAATTGCCCTTCTCTTATTATTGGCAAGACTATCGTTGCGTTGAACCCAATCAAAAAATTCAGCAATATCCGCCAACAGATTGTTGTATTCGGGAGGAATGTCTGCATAACGGGGCTGCCGGACATTCCTTCGAGGAAAAACAGGACGATTATCCCAATCGCGTATTTCCTCTTTGATACGGTAGATAACTCGTCCATCTATCGCTCGTTGCTGCTCCTCTTGAGAAACCCTGCGACCAAGGCCACGCATGAGAGAAATCAGGTTCAGGAACACCTCGCGATTACCTTGATGCGGCGTACCAGATAAAAAATAGACGCGTCCATCCTCAGCCATATGGTGTCCGATGATCTGTTCAAATAGCCGAAACCACTTCTGAGCTTTTTGGCTATCGCCAGAGCCATACATCCTGAGTTTATGGCACTCGTCAGCGATAACCACATCCCATTGTGTGCCGCGAAGATAACTTTTTGGATTTGAGCCAAATCCAAGCCGATGAAGCGACGCGACGACACATCGATCATGCTCTTCTCGTCCCAATCGGGCTGGAGGGTATTTCTCTTCCAGCGAACGATTGGCGAATACCCAGAAATCATCCAGCCCCATGTTCTTGAACTCATCTGCTACATTAGTTACCAAGCTCCCTGGTGCGACGTATAGAACACGCAAGTCTGGCTTTGCTGCCTTTAAGCGTTCCAAGAGAAGCCCCATCTCGACCGTCTTACCAAGACCGACCTCATCCGCAATGAGCATCTCCCGTGGTGCATCAGGCCCACTGAGATACTCGACAAGACTTGCTTGGTGCCGAAGCTGGAGAACGGGCAAGCTATCGAGTTGTCCTGACCGATTTTCAGCCTGAAGCCAGTAAGCCGCCAAACGACGGAAGTGCTCCTTGGAGTTGGAGACTGCCGCAATACCCTCGTGGGCAAGCTGAGTCGCAGGGGTATCCCAAGGTTCAGGGTTGACTTCATTAATAAACTGTCGCGGTACCTGGATCCGTGCCGGACGATGCTCTGGGTCAACCGGTGATATGTCAGAAACCGCAAGCCACTGCTCCTGTCCGAAGAGGCCACTTCCCTCGTTCTGAAACTGCGCAATCCCCCATAAAGGTCGATCTCGAAAGACTACATATTCTGGCTGCGCCATGTATTGATTCTCCTTCTCCTTTTTATCGCCGAGGTTAGACCGCAAAGTCCGGCCATCTTTCCACCAGCGATCAAAAACCTCGACTAACTGTTTGATAGTCGGTTGCAAGGATATTCCTGATAATCCTACTGACATTTCGATATTGTGCGGTTGAATTCCCAGACCCAGACCTTTACCAGTCAGGTTCACCGATCCGACAACCGCTGCTACATCGTCCAGAATAAGGATCTTCGGATGAAATATCCCATCTTCGTCTCTTACTGGTCCTGGTCGCGCTGATGCGGTTCGACATTCAATTCCACCGCTGGCAAACATCGTCTCTATAATTGAGGACACCACCCGAGAATCAGTTTGTCCCACATCCGATATTAACTTTACCTGGACTTGTCGGTCTCGGGTCAAACGTCGAATCCACTGAAGACCAAGCGCACTGACAGTGAATGTCGCGCATCGAATCGTTTTGAAGGATACCTCCTGTGCCATTCTTTCGATCCATTCCCGTAGTGCGATGCCGTCTTTCAGCGCAATAACGCCTACATTATCCTGTATCCTCAATCCCTTTTCTTTACACTTTTCCATTGGTTGGCCTTCTTTTACTCCATCGCTTCTTTTAATTCACGTTTGATACTCGCAACGCTACTCAGGAGCCTTCTCCATGTCCTGATCAAGATGTGGAGAAGATTGCGTCAGTGCGTCTTGCCACCAGTTGAGAAGTACGCCGCGAGTAATGTAGTGAAAGCAGTGAAGATTAATGGGGATGTCTTTCTCCAGCCATGTTCCACTGTACGAAGCAGAACCTAATGGAATTTCTGGTGGAGGCGAGTCTCTGTCAATAGGATCTGGAAAGCGAAGCATTGGATCGGGAAATGGTATTCCGCCATGTAGAGACCGCGAACGATATTCGTAAACCTTGTTGAGAACCTTCTTCAGTCCAGTCTTCGACCATTTGACTTGGAGCCACTTTTGGTCTGGCCTTTGATCTGGCTCATTTGGCATGAACTGCATCGTAAAGTCCCTGAACTTCTTGGTTGCACCAAGCGTGGAGGCAATTAATTCAGCCACTTTACGAACATGTTCAGCATCGCCATATTCTTCAAGATATGTTGCAAGCTCCGGTTTAGAGGCTCTGAGGCGCTCATCAGGACTGGCGTCGGTTTTGTAAACATCATTTGCGGCTGTCTCAAGAGCAGAGACAAACAGCAGCCACGCCAGATTTGGTTCGGATTCCACAATCCAAAGAGCGTTTTGGTAGGATCTGCACGCGCGAATCAGGCTGATATATCGATCAGGATCAATGTGGGGAATTGATTCCAGTATTTTCAATTCTTCCATTGAATGCGTACCAACAACTGACGGAAGGATCAGTTGATTAGATCGGACACGTACAATGGGTTTGGGCTCGTACTGCCACTCACAAGGTTCTCCATATGGGTCTTGGCCTGGTTCGAATTGGCGCGATATGCCACCTGCGTGAATTCGAACCCCGAGAGCAACCGAGGTAAGTGCCGCAAGTTCATCTTCCCATCTCCCACCGTGGTAAAGCGATTCGTCCGTCTCCCATATGTCAGGGGGGCGGTAGCCAGGCAAATGTATCGCCGCCCTCAAGACGATCGGAGCATTGACGATGCCGGGGCCATCACGCACTGGGACAGTATTTAGAAAGCTGTAAGGACCTAAGCCTTCGCGGAATTCAGCAGTGATATGAGCATCAGAGTAAAATGGATACTCAACCACAGAAGCGTTGTGGGTATCTGATACGCTGAGCCAGTTGAGCCAGTTAAGCTGGGATAACAGTACAGTTCCCTCATTGGCATCAGACGGAGGTGGCATATCATCAGATTGGGAAAGTTCTGCCATTTTTTTTTGATTTTGTTTGTCGGCCATACAATTCTCCGTTGGGGGTTGTATATTATCAGATTATGCGATATTTGTTGCCAACGTCAATTCACGCTATTTTCCTTACGCGGTCCATCCCCAATGACGGCAGATATACGCGCCGCAAGCCTCTTCCGCAATTCCTCCGGCGTTTCCCAATCGATGTGATTGTACTGGCGAGTATCGAAATGGACATTTTTCAAAGCATCCTCTCTACAGGTAAAAATGACCTCGATCCCGAGTCCATGTGCAAAGCCAGCCTCGTAATAGACTCCCCCACGCGCCCCATCCTCTCCCTGGGTAAAATCAGCGACAACAAAGCGAGAGCGTTTAATTTCGGCAATGATCTCATCGTCTATCTTGTTGGTATGTTCTTTTTCATCGATTCGGACTGCTTCGTATCCTGCATCTTCAATTCCGAGTTTAATGCCTTCTTCCCACGCTTTTTGGGTGGAGTCATCAAACCACATGGCCACAAAACCTTTTGACGATTCGGTATTCGCTGTCTCAAGTTCTGCAAGTCGAGCGTACCCTCCGACCGTTAGAGTATGACTGCTATACTCTTTTCTGCTTTTTATCCAACCCTGCTCATCCAAATATTCTAATAGAGTTTCCACCTCCTCCTGTTTGACAGATTCCGACCAAGCTGCTGCCGCTGTGTTGGACATATCGGGGACTGTAAACGAAAAACGACCGCCAATCTCTACAGTTTGATCTCCAATATACTGGAGAAGCCGGTTCGCACGCTCGTGGACGAACAAATCCCGTTGCTGTTCCATATGCGTGATCGTTTTTTGGAATATTTCCGGACATTTAACACCCAATCGCCGTTGATCGACCAACCAAGTAGTCAGACGCGCCTTAACGCGGTCATCAATTTGTGGCAATCGTGTAATAGCTTCCAAAGAAATGGAGTACCAGCCGCCCGCACGAGGCGAATCTATCCTTTCTACATCTTGACGAGAAAAAGATTCTCTGTAAGCAGGTGTATCCCAGATTGGACAGCGTGATTCTTGGTTCATGTTTTCACATCCTCGTTTTAATATTGGAAGAGTTCATCACCTTTCTCTACCTAAATTGGAGCGTAAAAAAACCGGCAAAAGCCGGTTGGGGTTGGTCTGGGTGAAAAACAACAAAAATTATGTCTCCACACCGCTACCAAGTGCGTGTGTGATGACCTGTTGCAGACAGTCCGGGTCGTCCAGGAAGTAAACACCGTCCTTTTTCCATTCACTCACACGACGACCGCCATCATCAATATGTCGGGCTGGTGTGACGGACAGAATATAGGCACGCAGATACAGGTCCGGGTCGTTCTCGCGCACCTGCTTTTCAATTTCTACGATCTCGTGATGCAGTTGCACCTTTTTGCGTTCCCTTTGGCCGAACCGGCTCAAGCCTTTAGGATCGAGAAACAGAACGTGCTGGTGGTCGTCGTCTTTCAGCCAGACGATAAAGTCTGGGTAATAACCAAAGTCATCAAAAAAGGACACGCCCCGACCGCGCGTCAGATTGCGAATCAGAAACAATTCTTTGCCTTGCAGGCATGAGGCGCCGTTCTGGATCAGACCTTCCAGCCCCTCGACAACGCGCCTCTCGTTTACATCCAGGGGAACAGGTTGAACCGTAATGGTGCGATCCTTCCGGGCATGCAGCAGTGGCTGATACGCATGAACTTGTGATCTGACGATGCCGATTTTCAAACCCTCGTACCAGTCTTGTAACTCGTTGTACCGGCCTTCGCGGGCACTATACGCCAGTTCACTCGCATCCCTGACCAACTGATCTTCGGTCACATCCACGGACACCTCGTAGCTTACGACATTGTTTGGGTCGTCCTCATCCAGCGCGACGACCTCAAGCTCGCCGTGCTCCCAGCGCCTGCGCTTCCTACGCCAGAAGTCATCGGCGTATTCGGTGATCAAATCAACGGCAATGTTTTCCAGTCCACGCATCTGCGCGAATCCGGTGGGGTTTAACCGATCTGGCGGCATATAGAGTGCGTACCAGTCCCTGCTTTGCAATAGCTGTTCCACAGTCTGCTGCTCAATAACCAGATTATGCCAGCCTTTTTTCTGCTTGCGCGACAACAGCCGCTCGTAAATGCGGACTGTATTGAAGAAAGCGGCGTGTGACGTGAGGTTGACCGGATTTTGATCTGTTTCCTCACTGAACGCAGCACCATCGGATGCAACGGATTGAAGCTTCGAGTACAGATCCAGTGTTACAATGGGGCTATCGTCATCCCCTGGCCCTGGTAAGATGGGACGCTCAGTGGAAAGATGGTATTTTCGATCATCCTTGAGCCGGATCAACTTCAGGTCTTTCTGCCTGGCAAAATTCCAGGTGGTGGGCAAGCTAAATGTCTCTTGTTCGGCGCGCATCCCTTCCTTTTCCAAAAGATCCCGGAAAGTCTGCATGTAGTTGGCACGCAACCCAAAGATGTATAGCTTCTCCAATTCCACCAGTTCATCGCTATCCGCTGGCAGTTCCCCCTCGATTTCGCGGTGCCGCTTCAGGCTCATGTTATAGCCCTTCAGGCGTACGCCGCGTCCGAACATCTGGATGATTTCAGGGCCTTCGTTCACACCGACGTGCATCAGCCCCATCGTGCTCACGCGCCATGAGTTCCAGCCCGCGATGAAGCGACGTGCGCCGATAACGATGTTCACGGTTGAGTCCTGGCGATCTACGTCGGCGAATAGCCGCTTAGCAAAACCCATCTCTCGATCAACATCGAAATCGGGATTGGGACTATCCGTAAGCAGCTTGTAGAGCTTCGCCGAGTCCCCGACATTGACCACGCCAAAAGGATCATTGTCCGCGGTGCGAAGGTGTAACTCGCCCGCGCCCGCGGTCAAATAGACGACGTGCAGCCGTCCCGCTCCGTGAAACAGGGTCTCACAGAGATCGGCGTAGAGGTCCTCCCCGCCCGGTAAATGAGAAAAGCGGCCAGAAAAGTAATCATTGCCGGTACTGTCGAGCAATCCCGATTCCCCGGCTAACAGGCGTTGAATCATGTGTCGCACGTCTTCCTCGTGGGCCAGTACCCAACCGAGAAACTTCAGGATGCTAATGACGTCGGATCGAGTCTCCTGGTCCGCATTGCTCGTTCCCGTTACTGTCTTGCCAAGGAATACCCACAAGGGTTTTGCCGGATTGAACTCCTTCCACCGCGCACCCTTGTCTCGCCAGATGCGGTATTGCTGGTAGAAGGTCAGCAGGCAACCCAGCAGGTACATCTTGCTGTTCTCGTCCTGCTCCCCGCCAGGCAGGTTCAGGATCGCGTAGTCTTTGCCGTAGCCATCTGCGTGAAACCGACGGTACGTATAGTCGAATAGCAGGCACTTGCCGTAGGCGTTCAGTAGATCAGTGCCCTTTCCAGCTACCTGATTGAAGGTCGCAGAATACTCAAAAGTAAAGCCACCGCTCGCCAATTCCCGGCGGCGTTCGCGCCAAACATTGCCCGATGCGCCCAGATGTCCTTCATCAACCAATACCAAATTGTCGTCGCCAAAATCCGTCACCGCAACGCGCTTCACGCCCTTTTTTTCAGCCAGTTTATTTAGATCAATGATCTCGACGGTCTGAAACAAATCAGAACTGGCCTCGCTGGAGAACAGCCGTGCCCCCAGACCGCTTTCCCGCATTTCGCGCTCGTGCTGCACAGACATCTGCTCATTCGGCGTCACCAGCACAATATTGTTTAGCCGTTTACCCGCACGTTCCAGATAATGCTGGTATTGCAGAATATGGGCGTGCATGAGGAGCGTTTTACCAGAGCCAGTCGCGCTCTGGAAAGCGAGGGTGTGCAGGTCTTCTACTGTGTAGTCCGGCATACCCGCAGTCGGACGATGGCTGGCTTTCTCATGGTTCAGGTCGGCGCACAGGGCCTCGAGATCGTCGAAATAGCGATGCAAATAATGCTCGGTGAACAACAGGGCGAGATATTGGTGGGGTTTCCAGGTCCGGCCGTGTTCCTCTGTCATACGTAGCCGGCGGCTGTGCTCCACGATGTTGGCGTCGTATTCAGTAAACTGACCGACGGAAACGCGGGCGCGTGTGGGATGTGGACTCAGTGCCAGGGCATAGTCGCTCTCTCCTCCCGAAAGGAGAACACCCTGAGCATCGTGCAACCGTTCCAGCATCCTGTCCATGTCGTCGTAGCCAAACTCCCTGCAGACAAATCGATGCAGGGCGAGGCGACTTTGTAGGCGTGTGTTCCCTGTCTGACGACGGCGTTGTGGCATTATAATTGGGTATCCCTTTGATTTAGATTGTACAATTCATATGTTAGGTGGTACACCACAAATAGTCTAAGAATTAACTGGCAGCAGTTCTTCGCGCTCAAGAACCTGTCTAATTTCCTCGAATGCTTCCTTGATATTGCCCTTCGTAAATCTTATCTGCCCAAGCCCTTCTATATTACTGAACTCCTCACAGCCTTTTTCCAAAACGATAATAGCCCGAGAGAATCCGAGCCGACCTTGAAACAAACCCGCTTCGTGAACGACATTCATACGAGCCTGCAATTTGCCGTCTGGCTGCTCGTCTTCTCCCGTCATAATGAGAAAAGCGATAGATGCTGTGTCCAGCATTTGTCTCAAACGCTCAACATTGGTTAAGCCCGCAACAGGCACCCTGTTGAACTCATCCACTGGAAGCTTCAAACGGTCAGTGATAAAATCTTTCAATTCTCGCCAAATTGGCGAACGACCATGTCCAATAAATACACTTTTTCTTTGAGAAATATTTGACTTAGCTTGCTCAGATATTCGTGTCGGATTTTCTATTATTTTTAGTGACTCACTTGACTCACTGATATGATTGATAAATTTCTCTCCATGCTCTCTATCGTGTGCCATGATTTTAACAAGTTGGATAACTTTATTGGAACTGTCTTCCAAAATTAATGCTCTGAACTGGTTAAGCACTTCCTCATAAGAAGTATCAATTTTATCTCCAGATTTTTTTGACAACTTACCCAATACACGTTCGATAAAACGACAATCTTCTTTAAAGAAGTAAGGTCTATATAATGCATTTGTTCCAGCTAGCGATAGAAGTAATTCCCGAATGGCATTCCATATTTCTCGCCTTAGATCATTCGTAATCTGCTCAGGTTGTAGTTGCGAGAAGTTTAGGACATGAATGGAATCGCTTGGGCTACTTTTCATCCTGTCTCTCCAAACATCAATTCACGAAAAATTGGCTCAATGGTCTTAGCGGTCCAATTCTCGCCGGGTTGCTGCATGGCGTTCAGGGTGTGATCGCCATTGGCGTAGATGATGTCCAGTGGTCCGGCGAACAGATCGCGGTTGCGATCATACCAGGCGTCCAGTGCGGCGTGGTCCGTCTCGTCGAGATTGCGCCAGAAAATTAGACAGTTACGCCCATCAGAATCCGTACCCGTGATCGCAAGCACACCGTCAATTCGCTGCCGGGATGCTACATGCAAACCGATCAAATAGTTGAAAGTCTCGGGCAGATCAACCTGGATTTCACGACGCATACCATCGCGCACGACGGAGAGCGTGTAGGTGAAGGGATCGACGAACGCCTTACCCAGCAGACACGCGCTACCGGCTGTCTCTACACCGAGTGCGTAGCGCAGTCGATAATCCTCCGCTAGCGCGGGGTTCTCGGCCAACAAATCCTGCTGTGCAGTCGAAGGTGGTGTCACTTCAAGACTGTCCATTGTATCTTCGTAGGATTCCAGCCGGATATACTTGAACAACTGCGTGACGCCATTGCGCGAAACTGGCTTGCTATTTTTCCAATCTTCTGAATAGACGACCTTCTTCATACGCGGTAATAGAACCGTGTCGAAGTAATCACCAATCTCCACGAGAACATACTTGCGGTGTCCGTCATCCTCGCGGTTGAGGTTGATGACCGCATGGCCTGTGGTACCGGAACCAGCGAAGTAGTCGAGGATTGTCGAAGCCTCTCCAGTCCAATAACGAAGACATTCCAAGATCAAATGCACTGATTTAGGATAGCTGAATTTTTGGTGTCCCACGACATTATTGAGAAGCTTGGTCCCATGAGTTGTGGCAGAGTATTTTGAGTCTGCCCATAGCGTTTTGGGTTTCTTGCCTTTGGGCATTCGAGACTTCTTGACGACCTCGAATCTTTCTGCTTTCTCAATGACTGAAATATCGCCATTGTTAATGTCGCGGCGTGCGCCATCTGGATTATTACGCCAAATTCGCCTCTCTCCTTTTGGGTCAATAGGCCAAACTTTTTCAGCACCTTCGAATGGATCAACACTCACTTTTTTCGTGTTTCGGTCAATGTAGAGCGGATACCACTGGCCTGGCCTGTCGATCGGACGCGAATTACCTCCCCTTCGACGTAAATTGTCCCAAAGAAAAAATCCTGTCTCGTCCTTCTGGTCATATTCTTCTTTCTCGTCTTCTGTCAGGTCGCGTAACTGCATTTCCGCTTGCTCAATATCATTTGCGTAAATATGACAATAGTCGTGACTAAGAGCAGGCGTATTAGGACGTATATTTTGTCCTGCGGGATTTACCTGAACAGCAATCGTCGCAATTCGATTTTCTTGCCCAAAACATAGGTCCAGAATACCCCGAAGTTTCCATGTCTCTGTATCATCAATCGCGCACTGAAACACACCTTGTTTGGTTAAAAGTGCCTTCGAAAGGGTGGCACGATTCTGGATCATCGCTAGCCATGATGAATGCCTATATCCGTTCTTGTAAACAATTGTGTTTTTTTCGTTTGTGTTATAGGGTGGATCAATATAGATCGTGTTCACTTGCCCATGATACCGCGCTTGCAACAGATTTAACGCCTGAAAATTCTCGCCATGCACCAGCAGCCCATCCAACTGATCATCGAGAGATCCAGCGTCGGCGAGTGCCGCCAGCAGTCTGTCGGTGAAATCGCAGTCAAAGTGCCGCGTGTCCAGCACGAGATAGGGATTGGCTTTGAGAAAATCGACACTCGGCGGATTGCTCCAAGTCGCACCCCCGTTTACTGGAATCTCATCAACAGCGAACAGCTCGACCCATTCCTCGCATTGCGCCGCGTTGGAAACGATCTCGGGATACAAAGCCTCCGGGACGCGATCCAGAGTGACGCACCAGTTGGCTTCGAGGGCAAATTTTTTCTTTAACCAAAGCTGCTTCTGAAAGTCCTCCAGTTGCGCCAGAAAATCGATGATCTTCCCCCCGATGTGACGAGTCGCACGCACGCGCGCCAATGCCCGGTCCAGCCGGAGTGCGTCGCCTTGCTCCAGATCGTCCAGGTTCAGTACTTCTGTATTGAGGTACAGGTCCAACTCGCGACGCAAGAATCCGCCCAGGTCCTTGTGGATGAAGTAGTCAAAACTGTTCTTAGCCGTGTATCGCTCGACGTGCTTCTCAAGCAACGTACGCTCTTGATTCGTGTCTGTCGGTGCCGGTATAGCCAGTAGATTCTGCCAATCAGGGGCCACCTCCTTGAGTATCTGATTGACCACTGTCTCGTTGATCCGGCTCTGTTGTTTGACACCGCCCGGCCATGCCTGCTTCTCGCCATCGGTCAACGGACGGTGCTCAAAGCGAACGACCAAAACGCCATCCTCAACCGCAATGGCATCACCCGTGAGTACGAAACACCGCTTCTTGCTGTCGGCTTCCTTGATATTGTCCTTCTCGTTATCGGCTGCCGCGATCTCAAAGCGCACGCGCCTCTCTGCTTCGCCTGTGCCAACCGTGAAGACATAAGAGGCGTAGTTTTCTGTGGTCTTAACGTAGTACTGGTCCGCATTGGCCCAGTGCAACTTGACCTCTTCGCCATCGTAAGGGATCAGATAGGCCGAGCGGCCGCCACTTGAGTAGCGACGCTGCGAAATAAAATCGCCCTCGGCGTAATAGCGCGCAAAGAAATTGGCGAGATGGTTGTACACATCGGCCTCAGAGTCCGCGTCTTTTTGCATCTCGGCAAGCCTTCGGTTCAGATCAATAATCTTGTCCGATGGATGGGTGTCGGGATCATACCCTCCCTTTCTGGCTTGCTCGCGGGCGTCGTGTAGTTCCTTTTCCAGTCTGACTCGCTCCTGGTTGTCCGTGAGATTGAGTTGTTCATGCACCTGCGGCAGCAGATCATTGTCGAGAAATGTCTCAATCTCAGCGGTCTTCAGGTTCATGATGCGGTACAGACCAAAATCCAGATCGCCGCGGTCGAGTTGAAACATCTCGCGCAGCAGTGTCTTCAGTCGGTCGAACTTTCCTTCGGATCCCGGAGCTGGCTGCACGTCGTTTGATGTCGAATGGGATGAGATTGAATCATTCATAATGGGAATTTCTGATTGGAGTGAAAAAAGTTAGAAATGGTGCAGATATCAGACATCGAATCTCGGGGGGAGTACATTGAAATCCAATGGTCTGAGCCGAAATGGGAGAGTAATCAATTATACTCAGCTAATGCCGAGCCGTCAAGCAAGCATTGAAGATTATGCGGGATAACACATGGTTCGGTATTACCTTGCGTATTCATCCAACTCCTGTCCTATCCCATAAATTCTCTCAAGGCACATTTGATCTATCAGGTTAAGACATTTAGGTGCCCACTTGTCGCCTTGATGCTGGTGGTATGTTCTGAATACCAACTTTGGCACTGCAGTAACATCCAGCGATTGTCGCGTTTGAACATCTCTCGTCTCATCGCTAAAACGCTCAAGAAATTTCTTGCATACAATGTATGTGATACCGGGTAAGCGGTGTGAGGATTCCTCAAGGACGGAGAACAGATAAAACGATCCTTCCTGATATGCTGCACTATCGCAAAATTTTTCTATCAGGTTTGCATAAGACTCCAGAGGTTGTTCTTGTAATTTCTGGAAACACCTCACTGTTTCTCCACGGACTTTGCTGTCAGGATCATTGAAAAGTAGCAGAAGTTGTTGCTCCGCCCAAGCTCGACAATCCTTACGTCCAATATTTGCAGATGCCACCTGAGCTACTCCAAATCTCTGCGATGCATTGCCACGAAGTGCTTCTTTTACCAGACCTGTGGCTTTGCTATGCTGATAAAGCACTGCTAGGCTCGCCAGCCGAGCACCAGCCTCACTTATTTCAGGAACTTTCGACCGTAGCATTCTCTTGACAACGTGTCGAAGTTGCCCAAAATGATCACGTAGAGCATAAGAAATGAAACGATCTACGTAAGGAGTCACGAGCAAGCGGTCGTATATACTTTCCCGGGGTGTGGTGGTGCCAAATAGGCGGCCAAAGAATTTCGGCAAGCTCCCAACAAGCAAGTGGTCCCATATCCTACCTTGAGACCCAGTGAGTCTCGAAAACTGTTCTAAAGCGAATTTAGGGTCATGATTGAATATCGCTAAAAGTGTAGAACTCACACAGGAACGAACGGCCAAGCTGCTATCATCAACCAATCTTTCAATGGTAGTGCGAAATCGGTCAATGTAAGAGGCATTAAAAGAAATAAGGGCGCAAATCGCCAGAGCAGCGCGTCCGCGTGTTGTGTTAATGCCATAGTTAGAAATATTCCCCCCATGGTAGGGTGTGCCTCCTGTCACTTCTTTATTCCACAATTCCTTCTCCGGATCGGAGTGCTCAGTTGCCAGCCAATCAAGCATTTTTACAGCGTCATCGGGAAGCGGCTCTCTGATGGAACCTAACAAATCAGTAATTGCCTTTCCATATTCATCGCGTGATTCTGAGTACGCCTTGTGGCATACCTCGAGTTTGAGGTCGGTGAAGTCGTTTGTTTCTTTCAGACCGTATAGTGTGTGTTCTAAGTAGAAGAGATGCGTACCCACTGGGAACTTGAGGCTCAAGCGCGCAAAACGTTCTGGTTCTTCCTGTACGCAACCCTGAAGCATCCTTGCAAGTTCCAGGGCACCTCCTTTTGTGGGATTATCCCAAAAGATTTCTCTCTCCGAATCATACCTTTTCATTGCCTTGAGCCATTGATCATCCGTCATTTTCTTTGCTGCTGTCTCTTCAATTGGCGAGACCACCAAGCCTCCCTGGTTTTCACTCGGATCAGAATTCATCTTCCCGAACTTCCGCTCAAGCTCTGCATAACGAACTTGAGCACGCTCGCTACGCAATTCATCTGGTATGCCAGATAGCAGAGCAAAAGAAGCATGCCATCTTGACTTATACCCGGCAGGGGAACGCTCGTAATCTGTCGTGTAATCCAGAATAGCCTCTTCGAACTTTGCTCGGTTCTCCTCGGAACAATGCGGAGTGACTGCCTCTATCAGTTGAATCGCTACGCAATGATCTCTGCCGGAATATCCGCATTCAAAACGCCAGCTTTTGTCGCAGAGTTCGGAAATAGCATCGTTGGCAAAGTGCTTTGCGCTGGCGGTATAAGCCCGAAGTAGAAGAAAATTCGCCATGTAGGTCTCTCGGATCCTTAGTTTTGCCAAAATTTTAGCAATACGGTCTGACTTCTTCTCAGCGAGTTTCTCCACCGCTAAAGCGACTGCTTTCCTGCAAACTTCTTCAATTGGATCATACTCACTGTCGGGCCAAAACATCCACACTGCGTCAGGTTTAGGCAATGCTTGTTGACCCGGTGAGACAGCCGCATCGGAAATTTTCAAAATAACCGGTAGGACATGCTGCACAAACTTGTCAGGAAATTGCTTTGCAGAATCGTAAATATACTTTGAACCGGAATCGTCCTGATTGAATAAATTACGCCAGGTAGGATTTTCTCCAGGAGCACAGGCCTCTTGAATTATTGATAGCCGTCTTAGTAGCCAATGCCTGATTACCTCTGGTATCCAATCAAGAGGTACCCTCATCAATCCATAACGTAGGACCGAGAATGTACGATGGTTGTCGGTTGATCCAGGGACCCCATCCAAAGTGCCATCATCTATTAACCTTAAAAACAAATCAAAAAACTTTCGACTGCTTCCAAGGTCAGCCGATTGTATAACAGAGTTAAACCATTGAGGCCAATCGCCACCTTTTCCGATAAATGGCTCTAAAAGGTCTGCCACTCGGTTGCCCGAGTGTCTCTGATGAAATCGAATATAGTTTACCCCCATATCGACAAGGGCATCCTTCTCAGACGAGAGCCATTCTGCTACAAGACCTTTTTTATCCGCAATTTGAAACCAGGGCTGCGAAGAGTAGAAGCGGCTCCATACCAAAGACGCAAACTTATCCGTATTGGGCGTGCCATTCTTGATCGCTTCAAGTTCGGATGCGATCCATGGCTCAAGGACATTCCATTCAGCTTCTTTGGGATTTGGCATATCAACAGCTACGGCAACAGCAAGGTCTTTCAAATGATAACGGATCTTCTCATCCACCAATAATGCGTTGAGTTCTTTGCAATACCGTTCAGGGTCAGCATCGCGAAGATAAATGAGAACTTGCCGCACTTGTGCTCTGCGAAATAGGTGTTGTTCCGATTTCTTGAGAAACTCTGTCAAGGATTCTTGTTTCCCCATAAAGATACGGGCAAAACAGTAATCGAAAAACGCCTCATGGCCGAAGCTATAACGGTTTTGGTCAAATGAAAGAACACCCTCTGACACCATTGAGTTACGGTAATCAACCGGAAATTCGTCCAACGTCTCTCTCGACACTGATAGCTGCTGTGATTCGGTCATTTTATTACACGACATCTGAATCACATCCATCCAATGATCAGACGGGGGATCAATACGATTCTTAACGGCCTGGCGTTTTTCCTCCCAATAGCGATCAAACAGATCTTTTTGTGTAAAGAATGTCGGGCGTGAGCCGGGATCGTAATTCGTATCAAGGAACAACGATAGATTTTGCGGCAGACGGAGCAACTCCAATTGCCGTGTTTCAAATAGTTCAGCGTTGAAGCCGCCATCGTAGAGCACCGATTTTACTTCACCCATAGAGAAATCGATGACAGAGACCTCCATACAGTCCTTTCCAAGAGGGCCGCGCAAACTATGGTCATTCTCCCAATCGAACTTGCGGCATACAACAACGACGTGAAATTTCACTCTATTGCGTAAACCTCGTACCTCATTCAAAAGGTCTTCCACAACATCAAAGAAATCCGAACTACGACCAGAAGTTGTGCTAACGGCATCCAGTTGGTCAATAATAAGTACCGCGTCGCGTGACATGGCTTCAGCCGCTGTCGCCAATACGAGTGCTGGCGATTCTTCAAGGTCAAGACATTCGCCCAGTTCTTTGGTTGTTGAAACCGGTTTTATGCGATCCAGCCGGAATGCCAGCACAGTAGTATCAGCGCTTTGCCGGAGGGCTTCCACACACTCAATTACGCACCCCGTTTTCCCGCCGCCAGCCTTTCCAGTGAGAACGCAGTCGGACCCATTGGTCGCATTTTCTCTAATCTTGGCAAGAAGTTCCTTGGTCGATGGGCGGGAAATAAGGTTGTCTTGAATCAGCTTTCGTCGTGTGACTTTGAGATAATGCTCCGTTACTCCATCAATGAGAGAAGGGGCGTCACTCGGTTTGGCAAGTTGCCGCAGTGTGAATCCTTTATCTTGAAGGTGCGAAATCAGCCTCTCGTGGTTGACCACCTTGTGAATAGAGTCTTGAGCAAAGCTGCAGAGTGCATCGCATACGTTATCTGGTTTGGTGAGGAACAGTGCCAACAAAGAAACTCGCACTTGTTCTTTAATCCCAATCTCATCAATGGTACGAACTTCAATGCGTCGAAGTATCTCGTATGCCGTGGCTGTGTCAGCATTGTCCCAAAACCGTTTGAGTTTTTCGAGAGCTTCTTTCTGAGATTTAGCACGGACACATACTGACTCGAATTCCTTCAGGTCTTTTGCATCCGCAGCCCGCTCTGTTAGTTCCTTTAGCTCTGGAGCATCACTGCCCGATACAAAAACGAATCGTGTGTTGGTGCTTTCAGAAAGCTGCTCGAACATCGCCTGTAATAATTTATGGTTGGGACTTCCAAGTTCGGATAGACTCCATTTGCCTCTTAGATGGCTTCGCTTTGCTTGGTGAAACTCGCGGTAACCTCCAGCAGTAATTACAAACTCGGCTTTGTCAACCGCCAGGTCCTCAATGCGGATGTTTTCAGCTTGTCCATTTATGATTCGTACAAGCTGAGAGACAGTCCACCACAGTTCGTAGCGATTTCCAATCTTGTCAGAGGGGCCGCCGGGTAATGGCATTGCTATTTCCTTCCTATAAAACCAAGGCTGCAAAGATCAACCATCTATAACATAGTGACTTTATGTGCATCTATCAAGGGACTATATTGTATTGCATTTGTTATTGTATTTCTGCCCCATTCCGGGTTTCATTTACATCTAAAAACTAAAAGAGCCTCGCAAAAAATTACGAGACTCTTTGATCTTTAGCAAAATTGTATTCTCATTTGTGACTTGTCTCAAGGCGACGCCGTGCATCCGCTAATTTCTGATAAAACATAGGGTCTGATTCTCGGGATACTTTGCGCTTTGTCTCCGAATCTGCTTTTGCTTTCTCAAGATATGTCTCAATTTCTATCTGATGAGCAAGATAGAATGCAATAGCTCCATAGACCTGTTCAAGTGTCAGTATAGGAAGCGATTGGGCAATGCTCTCGGGAGATTGCCCATCCAGAAAAGCATAAACGATAGTATCCAGAGAGACTCGACTATTCGCAATCCAATAGCCATTATATCGCCACTCAACATAAGCCTTGTTCATTTATGTATTCTCTTGCAAGTATTGAAGTATATCTTCTTGGATCCGGTTTTTCTCCGAACTGTGCAGGCATATATCTTCGAGTTTATTAATGATCTCTGTCGCATCCAGCAATGCCTGTTGCACATTACTATCTTTTTCGACCAACGTATCGGTGAGAATATAATCGGCTCTTCGACGCCAGCCATGTAGGCTTTTGATTTTCTCACCCAATTTTGCCACATCCTTGACGCTACATCCACAAAGGGAACCAAATACATTTCCATGCGCGCTGGAACCTCTCCCAACTCGCCCACCTAAATTCTGGATAATATTAGCCCCTGTATGATGTGAAGCATAATAGGCACGGCTAACAGCAGTCCGTTTTTCAGCCGCTGACGGAGAATTTTTTGCAAGATCAAGTGCTACAGTAAAAAATTCATTTGGCTGCATTAACTATTCCACAATATCTAAAAGAAGCTGGAAATATGCTCTTGCCTTTGCTGGGACATCCTCGACCCAGGTATCGAGAAATCTATCATAATATTCATAAATCTCTTTTCGATTACCCCTGACCGAAAATAATACCTCAACAAAGACATCATCAGACTCATCGTCTTTTTGGAGGCTGAACGCGCCACCTTCTAAATTTGGGAAATGACTCTCAAGAAGCCCGGGTATCTTTGAATACCACTGTGCGATACCTCTTTTCCGACAAAAAGCCTCTATCACGTCGTTTGAATTGCTATCACAACCTGGCTTGAAGCGCGCCAGTTCAGTGCTGTACACCGCTTCATCAAAATCAAAGGATCCGCCTTTGGCCTTGGCTTGTCGTTCCGAAAGTTCCGATACCTCTATTGCCATTTTTATGTCCTTCCTATATAGCGAAACGAGTATCAGCCTCGCTCTGCCACCACCCACTGGATTGCGGCTCAAAATCATGCCGCAATGACGGCTTTCATACACAGCACAGGTTTTACTGACTGCTGACTGCTTTGCTCAGTCGTACTGGACGTTCTCTTGGATAGGGCAAGTACGCTCTGATTTCAAACCTTAATTAGCATTTATTAGCACATAAATATACCCCACATTTCGGGTATCAGCAAGGGACTGACTGCTACTTATATCCCAAATTCGGAGCCAGCCAGCGTTCCATCTCCGCCACCTGCATCCCTTTGCGCAGTGCGTAATCGGCCACTTGATCGGCGTTGATCTTGCCCACGGCAAAATAGCGCGCATCGGGATGTGCGAGATACCAGCCGCTGACCGAAGCCGCTGGGAACATCGCAAAATTCTCCGTCAACCGAATATCCGTCTCTCTCTCAACACTGAGCAAATCCCACAAAGTCTGCTTCTCCGTGTGATCCGGACATGCTGGATAACCGGGCGCGGGGCGAATGCCGCGATATCTCTCCCTGACCAAATCCTCATGGCTCAATCCTTCACCCAAACCGTATCCCCAATCTCGTCGCGCCTTTGCGTGCAAAAATTCGGCAAACGCCTCGGCCAACCGATCCGCTATAGCCTGGAGCAAAATGGCATTGTAATCGTCCAGCGCGTCCTTAAACGCCTCGGCTTTTGCGTCAACGCCCAATCCTGCAGTCAAGGCAAACGCCCCGATATAATCTGCATATCCGACAGGCGCGACAAAATCGGCCAGTGAAAAATACGGTCCCCGCGCGCGCTTTTCCTGCTGCTGGCGCAACATGGACAACCGCGCCCGCTCGGCATCCCTGCGCTCGTCTTCAAAAACGACAATATCGTCCCCATCGGCATTTGCCGGGAAAAATCCATACACAGCCTGCGCCTTGATCCACCCCTCCTCAACAATCGCCTGGAGCATCACCTGTGCATCGTCGAACAACTTGCGCGCCTCTACGCCCTTGTGCGGATCATTTAATATCTTCGGATAACTTCCCCGCAACTCCCAGGCATGAAAAAACGGTCCCCAATCGATAAAATCGACCAATTGAGAAATTGGAAAATCGCACAAATTCTGCACGCCAGTAAACTTGGGCTTGGGAAGATCGATCTGTGCCCAATCAAACGTCTGGCGATGAGCCAGTGCATCCGAGTACGAAATAAGCGGCCTGCGAGAAATGTCAAACTCGACCAATGCCCGTTGCTGCGACTCGCGATTTGCCCGCACATACTCGTCGCGCCGCTCTTCGTTCAACAGCGTACCCATTACGCCCGTTGCGCGCGATGCGTCCTTGACATGCACAGTTGCATATTCGTAAGCCGGCGCGATTTTTACCGCCGTATGCTTGCGGCTCGTGGTCGCCCCGCCAATCAAAAGGGGCAAGTCAAAACCCTCGCGCTGCATCTCCCCCGCGACATGGACCATCTCATTGAGCGACGGCGTAATCAGACCGCTCAACCCGATGATATCAACCCCCTCTTCCCGCGCAACTTTCAAAATGCGATCTGCGGGCACCATCACCCCCAAATCGATCACCTCGTAATTATTGCACCCCAAAACCACGCCCACAATATTCTTGCCAATATCGTGTACATCCCCTTTCACCGTCGCCATCAGTATTTTGCCCCGTGCTCTACCGCCTGCCTTCTCATCATCCATCAAAGGCTCGAGATACGCCACCGCCTGCTTCATCACGCGCGCAGTTTTGACCACCTGAGGCAAAAACATTTTGCCCGCGCCAAACAAATCGCCCACCACATTCATCCCATCCATCAATGGGCCTTCGATCATCTCCAACGGTTTGTACCTGCCGAGAGCCTCCTCCACATCCTCTTCAATATGCTCTGATTGTCCGTGTAACAGCGCGTGCTTCAAACGGGCTTCAACCGACCCTTGCCGCCATGCATCGTCTTTTTGGCGGCTCTTGCCCTCTGACCGCACAGACTGGGCAAAATCCACCAGCCGTTCCGTTGCATCCTCCCGCCTATTGAACAACACATCTTCAATCAGCACGCGCAATCGCTCGGGGATTTCTTCATATACCATCAACTGCCCGGCATTGACAATGCCCATATCCAGACCCGCTTGAATGGCGTGATACAAAAAAGCCGCGTGCATCGCCTCCCGCATATAATCGTTACCCCGAAATGAGAACGAAATATTGCTCACGCCCCCACTCGTCTTTGCACCGGGGCACAACTCTTTGATCTGCCTCACGGCCCCGATAAAATTGACCGCATAATCGTTGTGCTCTTCAATACCCGTTGCAACAGTTAGAATATTCGGATCAAAAATAATATCCGACGCATCCATTCCCACATCTTCTGTCAAAATGCGATATGCGCGCTGGCAAATCCGTACCTTATCTTCAATAGACGTCGCCTGTCCCGTTTCATCAAACGCCATCACCACAACTGCAGCACCATAGCGCAACACGGTTTCCGCCTGCGCCTTAAAAGCCGCCTCGCCCTCTTTCAAACTGATGGAATTGACAATTGCCTTGCCCTGCACGCATTTCAACCCGGCCTCAATCACCTCGAAATCGGAACTGTCAATCACAATCGGCACGCGCGCAATATCGGGTTCGCCCGCGATCAGCCTTAAAAACGTCCCCATCGCGTCTTTTGAATCGAGCAACCCCTCGTCCATATTGACATCAATCATATTCGCGCCGCCGGTCACCTGTTCGCGTGCAACCGCCAGTGCCGCTGCATAATCGCCCGTTTTGATCAACCGCGCAAACCGCCGCGACCCCGTCACATTGGTGCGCTCACCAATCATAATAAAATTGGAATCGGGATAAATAATCATCGGCTCTAAACCGCTAAAGCGCGATACATAAGACCGCTCGGGAATTTTTCTCGGCGCCTTATCGGATACAGCCTCGGCAATCGCGGCAATATATTCGGGCGTAGTGCCACAACATCCGCCCACGATATTGAGCCAACCCTGCGCGGCAAAATCGCCTAAAACACCCGCCATGTGACCCGGAGAATCGTCGTATTCGCCAAATTCATTGGGCAAACCCGCATTGGGATAACAACTCATAAATGCCGGTGCAAAATGCGACAAAACCTCCACATAAGGCCGCATTTCTCGCGCACCCAGGGCGCAGTTAATCCCCACACTCAAGGGTCGTGCGTGTGCCACCGACAACCAGAACGCCTCTATCGTCTGCCCGGACAACGTACGTCCGCTTTGATCTGTCACCGTGCCAGAAATCATCACGGGTACTTTCACGCCGTGATCTAAAAAATAACGCGACACAGCAAATAGCGCGGCTTTGGCCGTGAGTGTGTCAAACACCGTCTCCACCAGAATCAGATCCACCTCCCCCGCCATCAAGCCCTCGACCTGCGCGTAATACCCATTGACCACATCTTCAAACGTATGCGTGCGAAAAGCTGGATCGTTCACATTGGGCGACAGCGAAAGCGTGCAACTCGTTGGCCCCAAAGAACCCGCAACAAATCGCGGCTTGTGCGGATTTAGCTTTGTCGCCTCATCCGCTGCTTTTCGCGCAACCCGAGCGGCTGCCACATTGAGATCGTAAACCCGATCTCGAAGCTGGTATTCCGCCATTGAAATCGGCGTGGCATTAAACGTATTGGTCTCGATAATATCCGCTCCGGCATCCAAAAAACGCCGATGAATATCCGCGATCAAATGCGGCTGCGTCAGACACAAGAGATCGCTACATCCCTTCAAGTCAACGGGATGATCGACAAAACCATCGCCCCGAAACGCCTGCTCGTCCAGATCATAAGCCTGAAGCATCGTAGCCATCGCCCCATCGAGCAGCAAAATGCGCTCTGACATCAATTTGCGAATAGTTGTATCTATATCGCGCATACATCTTCTCTCTTATTTGGGTGAAGAGGACAAAGATAGGAGACAAAGGTAGAATAAATAGCGCACCTGATCAATCAACAAGCAGTTGAGTTTAATCACCCTCTGTGCTACATCAAAAAATCGCCGCCGCCAATCCGCCAGCCATCACCATCCCAATCGAAATCCAGCGAAACACCGCCACCTGGTGAACCCGTGCGCGGAGGTAGGTCGCGGTCAAAAACCCCAAAATCAAGCCCGGCGCACCCCAAAGAACGAATTGCAAACTCTCATGCGTCAACACCCCTACCATCGACAACACAATGAGACTCAAGGTAGAAGTACACAAAAAACAGGTCAAAAGCGTTGCGCGCATCATCGCCTGAGACCAGCGCTGTTTCAGCCCGAACAGGACCAGAGGCGGCCCAGACACGCCGATACTGGACGACAAAAAACCACTAACCATACCCGCCCCTATGCAGACCCGCGCGTCATGCCGAAAAGGATTACCCGGTCGCAATTGTAAAACAATCGCCAATATCACCATCGCTAACCCAATGGCGCGCTTCATCACCTCGGCATCTGTATCGCGTAAAATAAACGCGCCGATAGGCATGCCCACAATCGCACTGCCCACAATCATCCCCAGCACCTTCCAATCCACATCTCGCCGCAATTGAATAAATTGCCCAGTGCCCAAAGGCAAATAAGACATCAAAACCCCGGGCACAACCACCTGTGCGGGAAACCACAAAACCATCGCCGGCACAGAAAGCAAGTTAAACCCAAACCCCGTCAATCCCTGCAAGCTACCTGCAATCCAAAAGATCCCGCTTGCATAGCATATTTCGCGTATTGGAAAATCCATTGTGTTATGGTTGCTTTTTGCTTTTTATTTTTGTTTTTTACACCAATGAACACCATCCTCCGCAACCCCCTCATCCTCCCCGTCTATATCCCCACCTTTCTACTCAGACTGGGCAGTGGCCTGCTCCTCCCTATCTTGCCACTCTACGCCAAATCGTTTGACATCTCCTACGGCCTCGTCGGTCTCGTGCTCGCTGCCGAGGGTATCGGTCACCTTGTTGGCGACCTGCCCGCGGCCATAGTACTCAACCGCATCGGTCGCAAATCCGCGATGCTGTTGGGGGTAATCACGGTTGCACTTAGCGGCGCGGGCCTCTTTTTTGCGCCATCCATCTTTGTCGTCTTCTTACTGCGCTTTGTGGGAGGAATCGGCGGCGCACTTTGGGACATCTCGCGGTATGCCTATTTAGCCGATGCCACAGCTGTCCACCAGAGGGGCCGCGCCCTCTCCGTATTTGGTGGCATCAGCCGCATCGGCACCTTCCTTGGACCTGTCATCGGTGGCTATATTGCCGTGGTCACATCCGTAAAATATCCATTTCTCGTTTATGGCGGCGTCTCACTCTTAGCCGCAGTGGTCGCGGCAATCGCCGTTGAGGCCTCTCGCAAGCGCGTATCGCCACCGCAACACGGCCTTGCGCGACACTTCGCCAACATCTTTCGTGCCCACAGAAAAAATTTGATCACTGCAGGTACAGGTCAGCTCTTTGCCCAAACCATTCGCAGTGGTCGCTACATCATCATACCGCTTTACGGCGCCGAAGTCCTTGACCTGGGATTTGAACAAATCGGCCTCATCATGTCGATCTCGGGCTTTGTCGACATGATGATGTTCTATCCCGCTGGGGTCATTATGGACCGCTTTGGACGCAAATTTGCCAATGTGCCCAGTTTCGCACTGCAAGCCATTGGCATGGCCCTTATCCCACTTACAGAAGCCTTTGCCGCCTACCTGAATCTACCATTTTTCGCTCTTGGTCTCATCACAGGAGAATTTATCGCACTTCTCCTTGTCGCCAGTCTGCTCGGATTTGGCAATGGCCTCAGCTCGGGGGCCATGATGACCCTGGGTGCCGACCTTGCCCCCCGCGACGCCCTGAGCGAATTTTTAGGCCTCTGGCGCCTGATCGGCGATGGCGGGCGCATGTCTGGCCCCGTATGCGTCGGTTATGTCGCCGACCTCTTCGGCCTATCGCCTGCGGCTCTGGCTATTGCAGGCATTGGCCTATCCGCAGCGGGCATCTTCCTCTTTCTCGTTCCCGAGACCCTGAAAAAACAACCATTACCTACCCCTTTACCATAGCTTCCAGGTGTGTCACAATCTCATCTATGGGCGCATAACAAGTCGAACAGGGATAGAGAAAATCACCTGTTGCCCTCAAATGTGCGCCATTTTTTATATGAAAGCGTCCCGTGCGGTCCATAAATTGCCCCCAATGCCCCATCGTAAATCCCGCTTTTGGACTCACTATCGCACTCTCTTGCCAGCTTTTGGGAAAGAGTTCTTGAAATGGTGGTACAGAATTGAGCCAACTGCCACACCTCACGGTCTTCACATTGGAGCGTCGCTGCTGTGTATCCTTTAACAATTGCAGCAATGTGCCCATAAATGCATCTCGCATTTCACTCAGAGGCGATTTGGGCTGATACACATTGCCAATGTGGATCGCGATATAATCGTCGCCATCGTCGTACGCCCAGCATTCGTAAGGACGTCCTTTTGTGGAAGGCCTGCCATAACCCTTCTTTACATGGGGCCATAAATAGGTCAGTCCCTCTTCTTCCCAGGCCTCGCCCTCACAGCAATCAAAAACGGCCTTCAACCCCTTCAGGAAGGCGTCCCAATCTGGATCTGCATGCCCCCGTGCCGGATGGCGCTCACCATCAAAAAAATCCGTATTGCGATACACATTGACCCGAGAAGTAATCGCATTTTCAAACGCAATCCCCTCCCGCGCCATCAGAAATTGCGCATACCACAAACTCAGCTTGAGAAAGTGGCTGACATAGTGGATGCGAATTTCATTATTCATAGGAACTCCTTCAGACGCAACAAATTGCACCGATTGGCTTCATTTAATATTAAAAATAAAAAGAACGGACAACCCACGTTGAGATTGCCCGTAATTTCTTATTATTTTTTGGAGCGGGAAACGGGACTCGAACCCGCGACATCAAGCTTGGGAAGCTTGCACTCTACCAACTGAGTTATTCCCGCTCCGCTAAGGAATAGCCAATTTACAGGGGTTCATATTTGGTGTCAACATGTTTCAAGCTGTTGCAAAATGGCGTCTGTTACACAATTATCGCTGCCATCCATCCACATCATGCGCTTATCTCTACGAAAAAAAGTCATCTGTCGTTTGGCATAGCGTCGCGTGCCCTGTTGCATATTGGCAAGCGCGCGATCAAGCGTCGTCTTGCCGTTGAGATATTGAAATATTTCGCGGTATCCAAACGCATTGAGCGCGTTCAGATCGGGAGCGTAACCTTTGTCACGGAGATCTGCTGCTTCTTTAATCAATCCATTCTCGAACATACGACGCGCACGCGCATCAATTCGCTCATAGAGCACTTCGCGCGCCCAGCGCAAACCAAAATAAGATACTGCATGACAGATCGGCGGTGTTGGCGGCACCTTTTGATGTTCAGAAAGCGGTATGCCCGATGCGTCATAGACCTCCAGGCCGCGCAGAATGCGTTGTGTATCGGTCGCCTGAATTTTTTCAGCCCATTCTGGATCGACCTCGCACAACCTGTTGTACAATTTGGAAAGACACACTCTCCCCTCTCCTTGCAATCGCGCTCGAATCTCTGGCGGAATTTTCGGCATAGGAGAAAAGCCATCGAACAACGCGCGGATATACAACCCCGCGCCTCCGACCACAATGGGCACCTTGCCGCGACGCAAAATATCCCCAATCACAGCAGACGCATCTTCGGCAAATTGTCCGGCGCTATAATCTTCGTCGGGATTGACAAAATCGATTAGATGGTGGCGTGCAGCAGCCCGTTCTTCGACTGTCGGCTTTGCTGTCCCAATATCCATAAAACGATAAATCTGACGCGCATCTGCCGATACTATTTCACCATTTAGTCTCTGCGCGAGTTCAATGCCTACAGCTGTCTTGCCCGATGCAGTTGGCCCGGCAATCACCAGAATATCCGGAATCGAGGCCATGATTACCGTTTAAACCGATTGTCAATTTCATCCAGCCCGATCTTCACAAGCGTTGGCCTGCCATAAGGGCTGACGAAAGGCTCTCGCGTTGCGAACAATTGGTCGATAAGCGCACGCATTTCTTCCGTCGATAAATCCTCACCCGTGCGAATCGACGTGTGCCAGGCATAAACCGATGCAAGCCGATGTTCCTGGGGCGTGATCTGTCGCGATTGCACGGAAGGAGGAACAGAAGTCGCGTGTTCGGCTTCGGCCATATCGCGAATCATATCTCTCAAAAGCTGCCCGTCTTGCCACGTTCTCAGCCCCATGGAAATGGCATCGACAACAACCGTATGTCCCCCAAAATCGCGAATGCCAAACCCCATTTTTTCCAACAGCGGCATGGCCTCGCGCACAATAAAAATTTCTTTGACACCAAAATCGAGCGTAAGTGGAAACAACAGTCGCTGACTTGTTGCGGGACGGGTATGCATATTGTCAATGGCGCGTTCGTACAAAATCCTCTGGTGGGCAACCTGCTGGTCAATTGCAATCAAACCGTTTTTGATATGCGCCAAAATGTACTTGCTGTGCAACTGCCATACGGAAACCCGTGCAAAATCCTCTTCATCAAGGTCATCGGCATTCACCCCGGTCCCCCGCTTCGCCTTGCCCGGCGACATTCTCACCGTTAGGGGCAACGCCATCTGGGGCTGTCCGCCAACTTTGGGCTGCCCGGGCTGATAGGTGATCTCAGGGGATTCCGCAACGCCCAATTCAGGGACCACAGGCATAACAGCATCGTCCATTTCCGGGATTAGATCCGCGCCGCGCAGCGATTGCTGCACGGCCTGGGTGATCAGGCTGTAAATCGACCGCTCATCGGCAAAGCGAACCTCGCGCTTTGAAGGATGGACATTGACATCCACACGCGCCGGATCAATGCTCAGACAAAGGCAATACGATGGCGCGAGCCCCTTGGGCAAAAGCCCGCCATATCCTTCGTAAACTGCAAAACCGATGGCTTTGTGCTGCACCCATCGGTTATTGACAATCAAAACCTGCTGTGCTCCGGATTTTCGCGCGCTCTCTGGCTTGCCCACAAAGCCCCGAACCTCAATCCCGCTCACCACGCTCTCAACACCGATGGCATCTGCGCCATATCGCACACCAAATATCTGCTCTGCCCGCCGATCAAAGCGCGACCTGCCCAGTTGCAGCACCTGGCGTCCGTTGTGCTTGAGGTCAAATCCGATCTCGGGATAAGCCATGGCCATAGCCGTCACCGCGTTCACAATATGTCGAAATTCCGTATCGACACCTTTGAGAAATTTTCGCCTGGCGGGCACATTAAAAAACAGGCCGTGCAATGTAACAGTCGTACCCTGTCCCCTGCCAATCGCGGATACATCCTGCACGCGCCCGCCCACCACGGATACTCGCGTTCCTTCAACCGCATCTGCCAGGCGAGTCTCAAGGGTCATGCGCGAGACAGCGGCAATACTGGGCAATGCCTCGCCTCTGAATCCATGTGTGAGCAACCCCTTAAGATCGTCCAGGCTTTGAATTTTGCTCGTCGCATGTCGTTCAAATGCCAAAAGCGCGTCATCGCGCGACATCCCGCATCCATTGTCACTGACCCGCAGGCTTTCCTTGCCGCCGGCAGCAACTTCAACGACAATGCGGTCCGATCCCGCATCCACAGAGTTCTCAATCAGTTCTTTTGCGACAGACGCCGGCCGCTCAACCACTTCCCCAGCGGCAATGCGGTTGGCAATATCATCCGGGAGTATGCGAATTTTATTGGGCATATTGAGAATAAAAAAAAGAAAACAAAAAACGCCTAACCCGCCGGGTGCCGAAATAATTGTCGAAGTCCCGGTGTTAAAACAGCGGAAAACTTCCTGCGGGGCTACCCTAATGCAGATTCAAGGCGTTTTTTTGTGGAGAACAAGCTCCGATGCAAATATAGCATTTTTACAAATCTGAATCAAGGGGTTCTTCTCAAATACCGCAGAAAATATGTACACCGCCCTCGCTGCAACATACAGTAATTATTAACGCACATTTTGATGGTTCAACGTTTTTTTTTCGGTAGGGTTCTCTTTGACTAAAAAAATAAATCGTTTAATTTATACTATCCCAAGGAGGTTTTTCCAGTGCAGGATTTTGACCCTCATTTCAATTCTGTATTAATCGACGAAAAAGCGATCCAGAACCGCGTTCGTGAACTCGGCGCCGAAATTTCCGCACAGTACCCAGACGGTGTTATTCTCGTAGGCATTCTAACAGGTGCCCTCTACTTTTTAGTCGATCTCTCGCGTGCGGTAAGCTGTCCCATTGAAATCGATCTCATTGCGATTTCGAGCTATATCGGTACAAATAGTTCGGGCACAGTGACATTCACAAAAGACCTGAGTTGTGAAATTGATAACCGCCATGTGCTTGTTGTCGAAGATATTGTCGATACCGGACGCACGATCTCTGCACTTCTCGCATTATTACGGGACAGAAACCCACGGAGCCTCGGTATCTGCACCCTCTTGGACAAACCAGACCGCAGGATTGTACCCATTCCCATCCATTACTGCGGTTTCACCATTTCAGACCAATTTGTGGTGGGCTATGGCCTTGACTACAATCAAGCCTACCGCAACCTTCCTTACATCGCTGTGTTGAAGCCATCCATCGATCCAACTCTGTAAAGTAAGATGTGAGATGGAAAAGAGCCTACCCCGCGTCTCATGTGGATTCCGACAGCAACGCACACACGCGCTGGAACAACACATCGATCATTTCTTCTGTCAGAAGGCCTGTATTCATATTGTAGCGACTAAAATGGTAGGTCGCCACGAGGATCTTATCATCAAACTGGTACACACCATCGTGCTGGAAAGGATAGGATTTCAACCTCGTCACACGCCCTGCTGCCCTCTCCAGTCGAATATAACTGTCAAACGCATCCCTGCCCATTGCCAGAACAATTTTCACCCGACGCAAGAACGTCATCTCCTGCGCCAGCCAGTCGAGACAAGCGCGCTTCTCTTCGGCATTGGGGCGATTTTGAGGCGGGACACACTTGACGGCATTGGTAATATACACATTGTCCAAACACAGACTATCATGGAGATCAACCGCTGTTTCCCGGTTGGCAAAACCGTGCCGAAAGAGCGCGCGGTACAGCACATCGCCAGCACCATCGCCCGTAAATGGCCTGCCTGTGCGATTGGCTCCGTGTGCGCCGGGAGCCAGACCAATAATAAGCAGTTCTGCGTTGATATCCCCAAATCCAGGAACGGGTTTTGCCCAGTAATCACAATCGCCAATTTTGCGGTTTTCCGCCAATTCAAAGGTGCGACAGTAATCGACCAGACGTTTGCACAGGGTACATCCAGCAATCTCTTTTTCAAGAACGCGCGTCTGCATAGTATTTACAATAAAAAAATATTCATCCGTGTCCTTATTTGGACAAAAGAAAAAGGCGATCCAAAAAAGGATCGCCTCACTTCAAACATCCACCACTTTTTTATCGACCAAAGTGAGGGTTGGCAATGGTCGGCTGCTGTGCTGCGTGCGCCATTGCTTCATGCTCTTCATCTGTACAGGAACGATCCGTCGGAATCGTTGGGTCTGGACCTCCGGGCTGGTAGCCATTTGCGATCAACCAACCTTCCAACTCATCACCGCTGACATCGGCCAGCATCGCATCCCCAACCTGTACGCAAGGCTGTAGGGGCTGCCCACTTTTCATAACCATCTCGCGATAGTTATTGGGATTGTTAATAATATCGCGGTCTTCGTACTCCAGCCCATATTTTGCCAGAACAGCGCGCACACCACCACTCCAACCGCAAACTGGCTTCAAATATGCGATGACCTTGGGATTAGCCATTGAAAAACCTCCTGAAAAATGACACTACGGGTCTGATATGATCCTCTTTAATGTACAAAAAATCGCGTATATGGCAAGGGTTCTTATTTTTTCTTCGCTTTTAGCAATTCGTCGGCCCTCACCGCTCTCTTTCTATTTCTTACTTTCCACCTCTTGCTTCTTGACGACGCGCTTTCAGACGTTTTTTTCGCCTCTGTCGCCTTCGACGAAGTTCTTTTTTGCGTTCACTACTTGCCATAAACCCTTCCTATTCTTTACCAAAGTGAAAACCAATTGTGAATTGCAATGCGCTATCTTTTTCATCGTCGGCAATGGTGAGTTTCATTTCGCCAAACCAGGCCAGCATCGGCCCCAATTTGCGTCGATACCCCAATGGGATATTTAAGCTGATTTTGGTATCGTTTTGTGGGCGATCGCGAGAGAGATCTTCAGCTCCTTCTACTGCTGTATCTGACTCTATGGCGTCCGACGCTATTTTGGGGCGAAAGAAGTGAGTTCCAAAACCACCACCGACATAGGCCCGACCGACCGGACTTTGATGAAAAAAGTAAACGACATCCAGATTGACGATATAAACGCGCAAATTCTCCTTTACCGCGATATCCATACCCGGCAGCAGATGCAATTTTGGCAAGATAACAGACCCCAGATCGAGATTGCCTCCGAGCATCCAGCGATGAGAGTCAAATTGTCCACCCATGCCATAAAAGGCGTTAAGCTGTGGTTCGCGCGTTAGACTCACACCTGCTTTGACTCCCAACCCCAGGGCATCGCCCCTCTGAGGAACACACAGCACCATCAGGGCTGCCAGTCCCCAGGCAGCGAATATTGAAATCACTCGATTCATGTTACCCCCTTTGGATTGGATTCATAGCGGTCTATTCAGATACAGAAAATAATCGTGCACTGTCCCGACAAATCAGGCTGTCCCATTTCCCCCATTTTTTGCCCACAACGCTTTGAGAACTTCGCCGGGTGACATGGGCAAATTTGTCATTCTCACACCCACGGCATCGTAAATCGCATTTGCAACTGCCGCAGCAGGTGGAACAATCGGTACTTCTCCCACACCTCTTACACCGTAGGGATGGCCGGGATTTGGCACTTCGACGATATGGGTCTCAATCATGGGCAAATCGAGACACGTCGGCATCCGATAATCGAGCAAACTCGCATTGGCCAAAAGTCCATCTCCATTATAGGCATATTCTTCGTTGAGTGCCCAGCCAATGCCCTGTGCCGCCCCCCCCTGCATCTGCCCTTCGACATAACTGGGATAAACAGCTTTGCCAGCATCTTGAATCATAGAGACGCGCAAAATCTCCACTTTGCCCGTTTCGGTATCGACCTCAATATCGACAATCATCACCGCAAAAGCCCCACCCACGCCGGACGGATTTACGGTTGCCCTGCCCATAACGGGACCGCCGATTTCGTCAAGCATTCCAGACAACTCTTTGAACGAAAGCGTCTTAGAAGAATCAGATGAAGAAAATGTGCCATCGTCAAAAACCACATCATCAGCCGAGATCTCCCACAATTTCGCCGCGCACTCAATCATCTGCTCCTTGATATCCAGAGCGCATTGATAGGCCGCCCACCCAGTTGCAAATGTCGTGCGGCTTCCTCCGGTTACATCTGTTTCGCCGATAGAATCCGTATCAGCCACCTGTGGCTTGACGTCTTCGGCTCGGATGCCGAGTACTTCAGCCAATTGCATCGCAATAGACGTTCGGGTTCCGCCAATATCCGCAGAACCCTCGACCAGACTGACCGTACCATCGGAATTTACACTGGCAGCAGCACTCGACTTCAAGCCCACGTTGAACCAGAAACCCGCAGCAATCCCGCGCCCGCGATTTTTGCCATCGAGTTGCGCCGCGTAGTGCTCTGAAGCCAGAGCCGTTTTGACACATTCCTCGTTACCAATTCGCGGATAAACCGGACCATCTGCGCGTCGCGTGCCTTCTCTGGCAGAATTCTCGAGCCGAAACTCGAGTGGATCAACATCCAATTGCTCGCTAATCTCGTCGATAATCGTTTCTGAAGCAAAAGCTGCATTGGTGGCACCGGGGGCCCGATAGGCCATCGTCTGTGGTTTATTGACCAGCACCTCGTATCCGTCAATCAGCACATTGGGAATATTGTAGGGCGCGAAAATGCACATGGCGCCTGGGGCCGCCCAACTGCCGGGAAAGCCACCCGATTCATAAGCCATATAGGCTTTGGCAGCAATGAGTTTGCCCGCTTTGTCAACCCCCATTTTGCACGTGATAAAAGAGCCAGCAGTTGGGCCAGTCGCCTGCAAAACTTCCGTGCGGCTCATGACCATTTTGACAGGGCGTCCCGTCTTTTTTGACAGAATTGCGGCCAGAGGTTCGAGATAAATCCGAATTTTGCCCCCAAATCCACCGCCAATTTCCATGGGAACGACCTTGACTTGAGAAACCGGCACATCCAATATCTGCGCGGTCTGCTCGCGCACAGTAAATGCCCCCTGTGTGCTGCACCACACAGTAATCTGGTCATCTGCACCCCACAAGGCCGTGGCATTTTGCGGTTCAATATACCCCTGATGAACCGTCGCAGTATCAAATTCTCGCTCAATGATGAGTTCGGCCTCTGCAAATCCCTTATCCACATCGCCCAATTCGTGGCGAAAATGGGTACACACGTTGCTTTTTTTACCCGTATCCTCGCCCAGCGACTGCGTGGTCTGGTCTTCCAAAAGCAACGGCGCGTCCTCTTTCATGGCTTCGTGTACCGTCAAAACGGGTTGCAGCACCTCGTATTCGACATCAATCAAATCAACGGCTTCCTGCGCCGTGTGAATATCTGTTGCCGCAACGGCAGCCACTGCATGGCCGTGGTATAATACCTTGCCATCGGCCAGCACATTTGCGCGCAGATGCCGGAGATTTGCAGCACCTTCGCCGAGGTCTTCAATTTTGTCTTCTTGCAATGGCAGGTCTTCAACCGTGATCACGGCTTTTACACCTGAAAGTGCTTCTGCCTTGCCCGTATCTATCGATTTGATCCGCGCATGTGCGTGTGGGCTACGTACAACTGCCCCGTGCAACATGCCAGCCATATCGATATCTGCACCGTATTTTGCCCGACCAACGACTTTATCGACGCCATCGTGCCGGATCGGACGGGTGCCAATAACTTTGTAATCTGTGATACCCAGATAATCTTCTGTTTTTGTCGCCATTATGGGATCACCTCCCTATTCGGCCATTGCAGATGCGGCGTCTTGTACCGCGCGAACGATTTTGTCATACCCCGTACAGCGGCACAGGTTCCCCGCTAAGTATAACCGAATGCGTTCTTCAGAAGGATTTGACTCTTGATCGAGCAACGCCTTGGCGGCTACAATAAAGCCCGGTGTGCAAATGCCACACTGAAGAGCTGCGTGTTCGAGAAATTTCTGCTGAAGAGGATGCAAACCTTCGGCACTTGCAATGCCTTCGATGGTCGTGAGCTCCTGCCCTTCGGCTTCTACGCCCATCATCAGACAGGAGTCGATAACCTGTCCATTGACCAGTATGCTACACGCGCCACAGTTGCCATTGCTGCAACCCTCTTTCGTGCCCGTAAGATTGAGTTGGTCCCGCAAAACTTCGAGAATTGTCTGTCGAGGTTCGCACAAAAACTCGACTGATTCTCCATTAATTGTCGTTGTAACGTGAACTTTTCCTGGCATGCGATCAAGACTCCTTTGCTCTCTGAATGGCTCCCTGAATGGCGCGGCGCGTCAAAACGCCGGACAGGTGAATCCGCTGTTCGATAGTTCCCCGCATATCACTAATTGGCCTGGCTGCTGCGCGCGATGCCGCACAAGCCGCTTCTATTGCGTCTTCATCATCTACTGCTTTCCCTGCAAGTGCTGCGCCTGCATCGGCAACGAGCAATGGTGTAGGTGCGACGGCTCCAATTGCCACCTGCGCCTCTTGAATGGTCGTTTTATCGCTGTCCAAAATCACAGACGCCGCAGCATTGGCCACTGCAATATCCATTTCATTGCGCGGAATGAATCGCAGGAAAAACGCCCCCGAATTGGCAACTGGCGTTGGTACCTGAATAGAAATGAGAAACTCACCGGATTGAAGAACACTTTGCCCGGGTCCAGTAAAGAAATCCTCTGCGGCGACTTCGCGCGCACCATTTGGTCCCGCAATACGACATGTGCCCCCCAGGACAATGACAGCAGGTGGGGTATCCGCTGCGGGCGAGGCATTGCAGAAATTGCCCCCAACTGTTCCGCGGTTTTGAATCTGAATAGAACCGATGAGCGAAGTACAATCTACAAGCGCGGGATAACGGCTTTTGACAACATCATAATTGTAAATATTGGAACAAGGTGTTGCCGCGCCAATGCTCAAACCGCTGTCCTCATCAAAACTCAACGCCGTTGCTTCGGGAATCTGCTTAAGATCAAGCATCAAATCGATCTTGCGCCCCTCCTTCAACTGCGCGATCAAGTCCGTGCCACCCGCCAGAAGGCCGACATTGCCATTTCCCGCGCTGAGCAAAGAAATAGCCTCATCTACAGACTGGGGTGCAGCATAATCAAATGCGTTCAAATTTCTCCTCCTCCTTATTAAAATCACAGATTTTATCTGCTTTTATTACCTATTTTCACAGGAATCATCTGCGGATGCTTTTGAATTTTGCTAAGATTCTTAAGAATACAACCGGAGCTTTGGGCTGTCAAGCCTTTTGCCGGGTGAGAATTAACGCTCTGAAAAAGGATGTGTCAACCACAAAAAAGCGGGCTTCCGCGAAACGCCCAATCTGGTGGGAGGGGACCAGACCTAACACTTGCGGAAACCCGTGACCAACTATCAGACCTTAATACTTCATTGCGATAAACGCCTATGCGATACATTAGTTCCCTATATGGGCATGGAGAACGACATATCCATCTTTTTGAGCCATGATATTCCCCTTCCCCTTCCCAAAAACTCTGTGGATGTGTTTCAAATACGCTTCTGGACGCATCACAACAAGCATTAAACGCCCTCCCGGTCTCAGTGCCCGAAAAGCACCCTCAATAAGGGGGTGTGCCGCAGCATTGCCATCGTGAAAGGGCGGGTTAGAAACAATAAGATCGAATTTCTCGTGTCGGTCAATAATGCGAGCATCTCCCACACGAGCTACCGCATTGCAAATCCGATTTCGCCTCAAATTTTCCTCCGCGCAGAAAACAGCTCGAATATTCGAATCAACGAGTGTTGCGCTACCTTTTACAGATAGACGCGCAGCAACCATGCCGAGTGCGCCCCAGCCACACCCCCAGTCCAGTATATGGTCGGTAGGTCGAACTTCCATGCAGTCGATTAGCAATCTCGTCCCGTTATCGAGCCCATCCCGTGAAAAAACGCCCGCACGGGTTTCAACGCTATATGGACTGCCCGGCAAATCGCGCAATTCAAATGTCATTCGATTGTCAACCGGTGCTTGGCAAGGATCGGTTTGCTCCTTTTTCGCGCTGTAAATTTCCATTCTGCCCACGCGCCCCGCGCGTTTGCTATTGCCAAAAACCGCATGCAAATACGCGACATAACTTCTAATGCCGCGATTTCGCTGACCTGCCAGATAAAACGCGCCGCCCACTTCAAGTGCCTGAAAGCCCTGATCAATCCATTCAAATACCTGACCCTTGGCAGATCTTTGAGCGGGTTTGTAAAATACGATACGCGCGTCGGAAATTACCTGTGCCGGCATTGCACTGAGCACCCCGTTTATCCGAAGTGCTTCTGCCTTTTGCACAGCGCGAATATCCTCTCCCACAAAAGCCACCTGAGCACCTGTTTTCTGTAAGCATTCGAGACAGTCTCCCTCCCAGCCGAGATCCAAGACCTGAGTACCGGTCTGCAAATCTGCCACGTCAACAAATGCTTCACACGCTTGTGTATCTTTTGCTTTAATCACTTGTAAATCACTCTGCCAGAAAATAAAAGGAGAATTATATTCCATACTCCTTCAAATGAAATAATCGAGCTATCCCCCTCTGTCCTACGACTCAGCCCGCGCCTTAATACTCGCGTAAGAATTGGAATCATTGACATCGGTTTCAACAGGCAAATTAGAATCGCGCCATCCCGCCACTACGAGAACGCCATTTTCGACTTTTCCACCAAAGCCTCCTTGAACATTGGCGAGATTTGAATACCCCAACCGCGTCATCAAGTCCGCGGCCATCTGAGAACGCATCCCGCTCTGACACCCACAAAAAACGGGTTGTTCTTTATCGGGTAGTGTTTTTTGTACAATATTCAAAAAATCGGGATTTGGCACCATGCCCGCCGGGCCGGGAACTGCAATGGGGATATTGATAGCGCCTTCGGGATGCCCCTGAGCAAACTCCATTTCTGTGCGCACATCGAGATAAACCGAATTTTCCGCCTCATCCATTGCGGTTTTTGCTTCTCCGGGTTCAAGCTGTTTAATCGCCATATTAACACTCCAATATTGAGGTGATTGTTTCTAAAATTGGTTTTGAATTATCGCCTTATAGTATTTTGAGGAGGTCCTTCAAAGGACGAAAAGCGTCGGTTTCAAATGTCCATAGACCACTTTCAGCAGCTTCGCCCAAGCGGAGATCGGGACGTTCCCTTGATGCAAGAAAAGCGTGTACTCGAGCTTTTGACATCCACACTTCTTTCGGACCCTGTATGTTTGCCTGGCTGATACATTCAAAATACCGATCTACACATTCCATTGCGGGGTCGGTTTTTGCCGAATCGAGACACACGTCCTCTATCATCGTGCCCTCTACGTTATGTGGCACGACTAAGTAGGCGACTTTTAAATCACCATTTGAAACTGATTCAAGGGGTCTGGTAGGAGTCGGCAAATCAGCATTTGATAACGCACTACGGATTCGTTGCTCCCGACCGTCTCTATTCGAGTTCGCATCTGCCACAATTGCAAGAGACCGGACAAGACCAAATTCGGATGAACCTTTAAAAGTTTTGAGGAATCGCCTCAGATTGTCACTTCCGCGGTAATCTCGTACTTGCAAGTCTCGGATATTTAAATGCTTGGACAATGAATTGAATACTCGGATCTCGTCGTTGCCTTCGACAATGACCTGTTTCGGTTGTTTGATCTTCGGGTCGTCTGGCACTTATCTTATCTCCATGTTAAATTCAGTGGCCGTTTCAAGCATTTCATCGTCAAAACTCACCACCTTGACCTGTTCATTGACGCGATCAAGGCGGTAGAATGCCAACTCTTGAGGTCCATATTCTCTAAGAGTTCGGTGCGCCGCTCGGATGCACTCATTGCTGTGTGTTGTGGCAAATATCTGCACGTCAAATGATTTAGCCAAGTCCAGTAAGATGGAAAACACTTCTTCTTGTACACTATGATGCAGTCCGTTTTCAATTTCGTCAATCAGGAGCAATCCGCCACTTGCCTCGCTCATAGACAACACGAGTCCGAGCATTCGATTCAAGCCTTCGCCAAGCAATTGGACTGGTATTGGCCTATCCATACCATCTATGTAGGCGTGAATGACGGGTATATTATTGATCGTTATCAACGTTAATACCTGTAATCGGGGTTCCAATGGACGAATGAATCTCAAAATTTCTTCATCTTTTCTTTCCAACTGAAATCTGCCAAATCTCGAGGCGATGGCTTGAAACTCCTCTCTACGAACCGCTGCCATGAATACCGAATTCGTCCTATTGTGTACCGCTTGACGTTCTTGCCGAATACTCTCACCAGTCAATGAAGCACCAGGGCCAACCGGCATCTGCTCCGCAATCCACCAAGCCCGGGATGTATATTCTTTTCCATTATCATGCTGGTACATGAATACGATCTCAAATCCACTTTCGTTTATAGGCCGTGTCAATCGTTCTATATTGGCCCTTTCCGGAGCGTCAGAACGGATCGCGTCAACATGTTGGCGATTCTGTAGATAGATCTCCAATTTACGCGGAAGGCTACCCCAATCTCCATGGGCACTTATTCTGATGTGCCTGCCAATATCAAAGTCACAAAAAATGTCGTGGAAGGTAATCTCAGGGCCAAGTATAGGAATCCCCCTAAATGTGCTCACTCTAGTAACTAATTCGGGGAGGTCGGGGCCACTGAGCAGCCAGAGAGCTTCGAGCAGAGCGGTCTTGCCTGCTCCGTTTTTTCCGCCAATCAGCGTTATCCGACCAAGATCTTCCAACTTGACCGATTTGAGATTGCGGAAGTTTGTTACAGTAAGGCTCGTCAGCATGGGATATTTCCTTGTTTTAGTGATTGTTTCTGAATTTCATTCTGGCGAATCATTTTTCACTTGATCAACAGCTTGTTTCAATGGCTTCTTGATTGCTCGTTCAAGCCTGAACATCGCGTCAGTCATAAAAGCAATCATTTTTCCCCATTGATCACGATCAAAGACATTCCCCTTTGATGCTATTCCTATATGGCAGGCCCGATGTTTGTCTCTGGGGTCCCACTCAAGTGGGCCTCCAAACTCGTCTTCAATCTGTTGTTTGGTTTTTTTTAGCAGGCCAAAAATAATTTTGTTTTTAGACTTTTCGTTTTGGGAAATGTCGAGAAAGACCCGACAATTGTTCTTACTTACACTAAAATAGAAATTCATGCCACTACTGCCAGCCCCGGCACTGATAGTTGAATCAGTTCTGGGGCTGATATTCTGAAAAAGATCGGTTTTTGTGTTGTTCATTGACACAATTAATCGGGTCCAAAAATCTTTACGATATATATGCCGATTTCCACGTTCAGTCTTTGATTCAATATCGTCTCGGGCTTTTTCAGCCATGCCAATCATGTAATCTTCAGCATCTTGAGTGGGAATGATCTGCTCAATGTGCAAGATCTGTTCGTTATCCATGGCAAAAAGTGCTGCACGGTAGCACTGAAGACGTACCTTAAAATTCATCAGCCAAAGTACGGTACTGGTTACTTCTTTTCGAAATTTTGCCGCAATCAAGATGATTCGTTGCGAAACGCCTTCGTTCAAAATCAGTTCTTCAAAGTCTTGATCGTCCATAAACTCAGAAATTCGTTCTTCCGCATTTGCACCAGGTTCGGCATTATTGAGATACTCTTGGTAAATTTTGGCGATATTGAATTTTGACAGCCTTGAACAATAGGAAGCGTACTTCAGAGCTTGCCACGTAACATCTTTGCCGGAATCGTCCAACTTGTTTTCAATCACGACTAATGCGCCTTGCTTGTCCAAAGCCAATAGATCAAGGCGTTCCTGAGTTTCATCAAAGCCCCTGAATTCTTTTTGAATAATCAACAGGTCTTCACCCAATACGTCCGGCTGTTTGGCAATCCATTCCTGAAGGTTTTCGCGCTCGCGGAACCCACTCGAAGAAAACGACTGCTGTTCAAGGGGTTGAATGCTGTTCGATGCTGTATCTATCTTGTACATCTATATTCCTTAATTCACGGTTGACAAACTCGGCAATTGGCCCATTGAGATTTTATTTGATGTTTGATCCCAATCTCCCAGTAAGATGCTTAGCACTCTGACTTACAAAAATAAGCAAAATCATAGGAGGGGCAAGTCTTGAATCTCATTTGGACATGCGTGGTGTTTCAGTTCTTTACTCTTATTGCTGGATATATTACTTTGGGTTTCGATACGTAAAATACGTTTACAGGAGGGCCGTAGAAATGGCTAAAGAAAACACACTGAGGGTCGCCATCGTGGGGTGTCACCGCATGCTGCTGCGCGATTTGACCCATCACAATTTTGCCGCGGCTTTTCGGACCGTTCCAGAAACTCAGATCGTCGGTGTATTCGATTACGGCGCAGAAACGCGAGCGGAATTTGTCACCTGCTGGCAGGACGTTTGGGGCGATATCCCAACCTTTGGTGACTATGAACACATGCTCAAAGAGATCAAACCAGATGTACTCTGCATTGCCACGCGCCAGACCATGCACGCCGATCAGATAGAAGCCGCTGCCACAGCAGGCGTTCGGGGTATTCTCTGCGACAAGCCTTTGGCCACCACCCTTGCGGAGATGGATCGCATCATCGCAGCGTGTGCAGACATCCCCCTCTGCTTTGGCCTTGACCGGCGCTGGTCTATCCCCTATCGCCACCTTCGCGAGAACATGAACGGTCTCATCGGAACCATCACGAGTCTCGTCGCTTATGGTCTACCCAATACCATCAACCACGGCTGCCATTGGTACGACGCCTTGCTGGGCTTATTGGGCGATCCCGAACCCTTATGGGTCAGTGGTCTAATTGACCACTGCAATTCGGACGATGAACGCCGCAAACTCGACCCGCCCGCGCGTGCCCAAATTGGCCTGGATAACGGCGGAGTCGCCTACATTACAACAGATGGAGGCAAAGGTCCCGGTTTTCAAATCACTGGAACAAACGGTCATCTATCCATCCTCTCTGACGCAACGCACGCCCATCTCTATCGAGAAGATGCGTATCAGCCCCTCAGTCTTCCCACAGACGAAGACCCGGGGCCGACAGGGCCTGCAATGGTGCGCGATCTCGTTCAGGCCATTAAAACGGGTAGCCGCACGGCCTGTGATATTAACCATGCACGCAGAGCCACAGAGATCGGATTCGCCATCCACCATTCCTCAAAGCAAGGGGGCGCAAAAATCGCTCTTTCAGACGTGGATCGATCTCTGAGAGTGCAATCATTCCCCTGGGGAAATGAACAACTACAGAATGCACCTGGATAAAAATAGTTTTAATACATTTGCATACTGCTCTTCCCAAAGGAGATTTACCAATGTCAGACCCTATGAACATCGTCGTCATCGTAGCCGATACATTTCGCACATCATTCCTGGGGGCTTATGGAAACGACTGGATCCACACGCCAAACCTCGACCAATTTGCCGAAGAGGGCGTGCGCTTCACCAATGCCCATCCCGAGTGCCTGCCCACCATTCCAACTCGGCGAACCCTTCACACTGGGCGCAGAGCCTTTCCCTTCAAAGACTATCGTCCCGTTCCCTGGGACAATGTCTATCTTGCCGGATGGCAGCCGATGTCGGCTGATGAGGGCACCATCGCCGAGGCTCTTGTACAGAGCGGTTATCACACCGGTTTCTTTGCCGATGTCCCCCATTACTTTGTCCCCGGAATGAATTTTACGCGGGGCTTCCGTCAGTGGCAATTCATTCGCGGCCAGGCAGAGGATCGCTATCGAGCCATAGCGTCAGCAGACCCGGCATTGATCGAATGTTACAAGCTCAGAAAAGGACAGGCCGAGAATCTGATCCGCGCCCATCTGGTCAACGTGCAACCCCATCGCCCCGAAGAGACATGGCCCGCTGCGCGGACATTTCGCGCTGCCATTGATTTCCTCGAGCAAAACGCTTCAAACACGCCTTTTTACCTCTACGTCGATAGCTTTACCCCCCACGAAACATGGGAAGCACCACTCCACTACTACGACCTGTATGGTAGCCGCGAAGACAGAGAACCCATCTGTCTCAATGTGCCTTATGGTCCCTTGAGCGCCAATCCCGACTACGAAGATCGACTCGCTTCTATTCGCGCCAATTATGCCGGACTCGTCACAATGGTGGATACCTGGTTTGGACGATTGGTCGATACAATCGACAGAGTGGGCTTGCGGGACAATACCCTGGTTATTTTCCTCAGCGACCACGGCACAAATTTCGCCGACAACGCCGAGGGCATAATCGGCAAACCCGCAGACTACATGTATCCGGGCACTATGTGCATCCCGATGATCTTGCGACACCCAGAAAATAAAGGCGCCGGAACCATCTCCGACGCCTTTGTCTATACCCTCGATATACCCGCAACAGTGCTCGACATTTCAGGCGTCTCACCAATCGGACAAATCGAGGGACAAAGCCTGCTACCCATCGTTGAATCCTCGGGCACATTCAAGGAGCGAGACTATCTGACATGCCGCTACGGCAATTCCGTTTGGCACAAAGACCATACCACATGGTTCTTTTCCCAGGCGGACTTTTCAGGTCCGCGTGTCTTCGACCTGGAATCAGACCCGGATTGTACCCACAACATCGCCGAAAGAGCCGTAGATAGAATCGAACGGGCAAAACACCGCATCCTCGAAGACGCTGGCGGAGAGATTCCCATCTACCAGCGCCAAAAATCCACCGATGCCCTCGGTCGCCCAGAATTTAGTGTATAAAAGGCAGGTCGCACCCTACTCAACAATACCAATCGACAGCGACAACACCGAAACCGGTGACCGGGTCTGATGATCGCGAGTTGCCACAACCTCTCTTAAAACCTCTGCCATAATACCTCTTGATTTAATGGATTTCACGAAGTATCCGTCTTAGCTCAAACTGCGACAGGGCGCGGGGATTGTTCTTTAGACGTTCTGTATTGACATTCTGCACAATTGTTTCCAGATCTGCGTCGGTATCCACTCCAACCTGTCTCAGACGGGTTGGACAACCAATGGCACTGATAAGGCGATCAATGTATTTTTGCGCTTCTTCAGAACTCGCAACCCCTATCAGCCTGTTGATATCTCTGATATCTTTCTGAACTTGAGCAACACCTTTGGGATGCCAACAATCACCACTGACTACCCCGTTGTTGTATATTAAAACTGTACCCAATGTCAGAGCCACAGCCAAACCGTGAGGCACACCAAATTGAGATGTGAGCGTATAGGAAATCGCGTGAGGTGCAGTGGTCTTGCTGATATTGATCGCTTTGCCAGATAGATGGGCAGCGCGACACATATTAGCACGCACATCGGGTGTGGGACGGTGAACAGCGGCCTCGAGATTATCGAGCACCAGCGTGAGAGCTTCGTTTGCAAAAACACGCGATTGCGCGGTTGCATTCACACTCCACAAAGATTCAACAGCCTGTGACAGTGCGTCTAAGCCAGTATGTGCGGTAATAGAAGCCGGCAAATTGGCAGTCAGATTGGGATCGATGATTGCGTAGTCTGGTAACACATTGGCGTGCGCAACGGAATATTTCTGTCCCCTAACATAAACCACAGCAAAATGCGTCGCTTCACTCCCCGTACCCGCTGTGGTGGGAATGGCGATTAACGGTGCGGCCTTATCCCGAATCGGTATCTTCCCTGTAAGAAGTTCGCGGTATTGCCCGCGATGTGTACCGCAAATGCCAATGAGCTTGGCCATATCAATTGCAGACCCGCCACCTATGGCAATCATCATATCACCTGGATGTGCGTGCCAGAATTTGACACCGCGTATCACATCGACGTATTTGGGATTGGGCGCGAAATCATCAAAGATGACATGGATTCGCCCCTGTAATGCGGATTTTAGATACATTTTTGCACCGGATTCATCGTAGGCTGTGCGATCAGCCACAATAAAGACAGACCGCACGGCCCTGTCATCTAACAAAGACTGCACAGTCTCAATAGCTCCGGGTGCCATGTAGGTAATCTGTTTCACAAGACGCTTCATTTTTTTTATAAATCAGAAAGGACAGAAAATGGATTTTTATTTTCGACGTACATATTGCGGTGCGCTAAAAGCCATTTTGTTAGATTGGGCAGGAACCACAATGGATTACGGATGTTATGCACCTGCTGTGGTCTTTCGCCAGGTGTACGAACGCATGCGAGTACCTATCAGCATGGCCGAGGCGCGTGCGCCAATGGGGGCGCATAAAAAAGTCCACATCCGCAAAATATCTCAAATCGCATCTGTACACCAGCGCTGGGAAGAGACCTATAATCGACCACCTCAGGAATCGGATATCGATGCGATGTTTGAAGCATTTGTACCCTTGCAGCTAAGTTGCCTGGCTGAATACGCCGACTTGATTCCCGGTACACTGGAAGCAGTTGCCGAGTTTCGCAAGCGCGGATTAAAAATAGGATCAACCACCGGATATACAGGCGAAATGATGGCACTGCTACAGGAAGAAGCCAAAAAACGCGGTTACGAACCCGATGTAACTGTATGTGCAACCGACGTTCCCGAAGGCCGTCCAGCACCGTGGATGTGTGTGCAAAATGCCATGCAACTGGGCGTGTACCCCTTTGCAGCCTGTGTCAAAGTCGATGACACGATCCCCGGCATCGAAGAAGGTCTCAATGCCGGCATGTGGACTATTGGACTTGCAAAAACAGGGAATGAAATCGGTCTAAACGAAGAAGAAATCAACCGCCTTGATCCCGAAGTGCTGCAAACACAACGCGAGGCCGTATATCAGCGCATGCATCAGTCTGGCGCACACTATGTCGTCGATGGCATCTGGGATGTGCCGGCTGTATTAGACGACATCCAGAGCAGACTCACACGCGGCGAGTGCCCCTGAGACGCAATACTCACCTTCAGACAAACTGCATTGCTACAAAAAAAGGCCGTGAGTCATATTCACGACCTTTTTAGATAAAACATAAAATCTACAATCTCATTTCAAAGCCTCATCGATCAAAAACAGATCGGTCAGCAGCGCGCGCAAATGAATAGAAGCATTTAAGTTGTCGATCAACTGGGAACTGATGGCGGACTTGCCAAGTACGAGATTGATGCCCGCCTGTGCTTTTTGGGCATCGGTATTCATCGCGTCCAAAAAATCCCGATAATCCGTAAGCCCTCTTTCTCTTGCGATACGCGCTGCGGATTCTCCCAGATTAGCGAGCGCGTTATTCATCTCTTTTAGCGCGTGTCGTATTTGCGAGTCTGCCGCGTTGTCTCCTTCTATACCTTGTGCAGCATAAGCCAGCATCAATTCATAGCCCGACTCAATCGCCTCAATATATTGCGCCCACTCTGAGAAAACATCTGACATGCGTTGATCAGCCCTTTCTTTTAGCATTCCACTTTTCAGGATCGTGATGTGCGCGATATTCCTCGTCTGTAATCCATCCTTTAATCATCGACCGCATATAAAAGAGTTTCTCGGGCCGTATCGCAAAATAAACATGCATCATAATCAGCGGAATAAAACACAGACCCGAAAAATCGTGCAAAACGTAAATAATGCCCCAGCTTTCACCTGAAAAAACATAAGGATCGCGCGTCCAGAAAGGCGAATCAATTTTAAGCAACATCAAAATACCCGTCACAATAGCAACAAGACTCATGATCGCCACAATATGGTGATAAACCTTTTGCATCAGCCAGTATTTGCCAGGCGGCACTTTCAAAGCCTTGATCGAACCCGATAGCGAGGAAAGCACATCCGCAAATTCTCCCCACGCAATCCACATAGATCGCCAATTTTGCCGTGTCAGCGCGTAAATAACGTGAAATACAACGGAAGCAGTAAAAATCACTCCAGAAACCCAATGCAACGTCACCCACGCAAACTTGATTCCCAAAATCGGCAAAAACCCGGTCAGCAATAGGGCGATCATACAAGCCGCCATAAGCCAGTGATTGATTCGGGTAGCGAGGGTATGTCTCAGCAGGACGTTCATTGACCTTTTTCTTTGACGAAAAAGTACATATAACCCGCATGGAAAACAATAAACACCACGCCCGTACCTGCAAAATACCCGATCATATCCCACGAAAGACCTTCTAAAACCCGCTGCCCCCAGGCATCGCTGGTATATCGAAAAATATCCATCAGCTCTCTCGTATCGCCCGTTTGACCAGACTTTCCATAAGGGGAATCTTAAACCCATTGTAATTCAGCGGCGTGGCACCTCGGCTTGCTGCGCTCGCAGCGAGATCGGCAGACGCGCCATTTTGAGGACTGCCCTTGACCACCTCTTCCACAACCGTCAATCGCCGCGGCACACACGCAACGCCGCCACAGGCCATACGGATATCGACAATCGCATCGTTCTCTACCTTCATCGCAGAGGCAATATTGACCAGCGCAAAATCCCAGGTATTTCTATCGGCCACTTTTTCAAAATAAAAACGCGCCCCTGCCCAGGTGTTGGGAATAACTATCGATTTGAGCAAATCACCTGATTGCAAAACCGTCATACGCGTAATATCCACATCTGGACCAATAAAAAAATCCTCTGCCCTCACCTCTTTTTCTCCACCGCCATTTACAACCACCATACGCGCATCCAGTACAACAAGTGCAGGTGCTGTATCCGAAGGCGATACGGCAATACACCGATCGGCGTCAAAAAGACAATGTTCGCGGTCAATTCCCTCGGGCGTATCGGCATAGCAGGTATTTCCCCCTGCGCGATAACAATCCAGACCATACCGATAATACCAGCATCGCGTATCCTGACAAACATTGCCCCCAATCGTTCCCACATTGCGAATTTGCGGACTTGCAACATGCCGCGCAGCATCGGCCAGCACGCCGTATTTTTCTTTTATCAGCGCATTTGTTTCGATCTCAGTCAGCGTGGTCAGCGCGCCAATCTCAATCCCATCGGCTGTTTCTCGAATCCCATGCAAATCATCAATATCGTTAATATCGATAACCGCTTTGGGCTTCTTGGCGCGGTCTTTAAACCAGTCAAAACTGTCCTGCCCGCCTGCCAGCACCCAACCGTCAGTGCCATAGCGATCCATCAAATTCAGCGCGTGATCTATCGCCGTGGGCTGATACAACTCAAAATTAGCCATCATATCTTTGGGCATCTCATCTCTCCATCGTACAAAATGAGCATCATACTTCTCCGTGAGTTGGTCTGGACTGCGACCAGTTGTACATCGTTCCACACTTCACACTTCTTATACCGTATTCACCTGCAGCGCCTTATACGACTGTTCGCGCCCTGCGGCTGCATTGACAATATGATCGGTCGTCACTGGCATGCGATTAAAATAATGCCCATCCAGCGCGTCTGAAATCGCGCACAAAAGCGCGGCAGCGGCACAACCCTGCACAGGCTCGCCAATTCCCTTGGCACCAACTGGATTTTGAGGGTCGGCGATATTGACCATCTCGGTTTTCATCTCGGATGGAACATCGAGATAAGAAGGCGGTTTGCACTGATAAAGCCCCGTATTTGCGGGAAGGCCGTTTTGAGGATCATACACGTACCGCTCCAGAGCAGCCAGACCAAATCCCATAACCGCACCGCCTTTGATCTGCGTCTCCAGCCCCTGCGGATGTAGCACCGTGCCGCACTCTGCAACTCCCACATAATCCAAAATCTCGTATTTGCCGGTCTCGATATCCAATTCAATCTCGACAAACCCAACAGCCATCGCCGGCACAACGCCCTCGCGCCTCAGATTGTCTTTCGCAACACCGATCAACCCCGTGCCCGCAAGCGCGGTCACCGAGGCTTTTGTCATGTCATGAATATCCTCAGGAGCCTCATGCCCGTCGTACTTGCCTCCCAGTTCAATTGCGCGTTTTGCCGCCTCTGCAAATCCCATGCTTTTGGATTTGTCCGCCTTATGCACAACCCTCTCATCGGCCAAATCGTAATCGCCGGGAGAGCCACCCAGATCCATTGCAGCAATCTCCAGCAATTTGTTCTTTGCATCCATAGCCGCAACATAATTCGTGCGCGTCATCGTAAACGAGGTATTACTCCCCCACTGTGCATGGTTCCACGGCAAATGGCGGCGAGTATCGCCCCGCTCAATCACGCAATTTTCCCATTTACACGTCAGTACTTCGGCGGCTACACGAGACGTTGCAGTGTGCGAAAATGTACCGAGATTGCCAACGCCCGAATGAATGTGCAACTTGCCCCCTGGCGTCAGGCGCACCAGACCATCAAAACCATTTGAACCCGCCGCGTGATAAGCCTGTCCAATCCCCACGCCAATAACCTTAGCACCATTTCTCTGACGGTTTTTTTTCTTTTTTTCAGCCCAATCAAACGCTTTGCCGCCTTTGTCCAGTGCCTCGCGCATATAAACGCTTGTAACCGGCCCTTGTCTGCGTCCGTATTTCGAATCGTTATCGGGTGCATTGATGCGCCGAATCGCCAGCCGATCAAGCCCCAATTCTTCGGCGGCCTTGTCGAGTAAGGGTTCAACCGCGCAGGCGATCTGATTTTGTCCGGGACCCCGCTGTGCCCCCCTGATCGGCGTATTGGTATATACGGGAATCCCCCGAAAGCGCATGGCCTCGGGCGTATAAACCAGCGAAACCGCATCGCCAGCAGCAGTCCAATCGCCGCCTCCGCTATAAGCACCATTTTCCTGAATCACGTACAGATCCAGTGCGCTGATCCGCCCATTGCCGCGAAAACCAATTTTAATTCGTCCCTGAAAACCGTGGCGTGCAGACCCGATGAAATACTCTTCCGCGCGACTAATGCGCATCATCACGGGCCGCCCGACTTTTTTCGCCATAAGCGGCGGAATCGCCATCACGGGATACGCCGTGCCTTTGGAACCAAAACCGCCTCCGCAGTATTCTGCAATATAGACCAGTTCTTCAGGCTCCATCTTCAAGAGACGGGCCAGATCGCGCGTGGGACGACTTTGGCTTTGCGTTGCGCCATACACGAAACACTTGCCGTTTTGCCAATAGGCCATGCACGACCGCGGTTCCATCGAATGATGCGGATTATTTGCTGTGACAAAGCTCTCATCCACGATCAATTTGGCATTTCCAAACCCCTGATCAACCTCGCCATAAGACCACTCAGTTGCGGGTTTGCCCGTCGGACACACATCTTTCCCCACGAAATCCCCAGCAGCCCATTTGATTGTCTCGCTTCCCGAACGTCGGTTGCGAATATTGCCATCTTCGCGGGCATTTGTACCGCCGGGATAAAGACTTTCCAGGGGATCGAGTGTAAAGGGCAAGGGTTCATAATCAATCGCGATTTTGTCAATCGCATCCTGTGCCGTCTGCTCATCAATCGCGGCAACTGCCAGAATCGGGTCCCCCACATAATGGGGATTATTCGTCAAAATGGGATTGGCCGGTGCGTTTTGCTGGGGCACATCGTCAGCCGTTAAAATACCCACAACGCCCTTCAATTTCATCGCTTCAGACACATCGATGTTGCGAACGCGCGCATGGGGCATTGTACTCAGAAGCAAACGGCAAAACACCATGCCTTCGGCGCGAAAGTCCTCGGCGTATTTCGCCTTGCCCGTAACCTTTGCCGCCACATCTGGCGGCATAAAATCCTTGCCAATCAATTGATATGCCATTTAAGAAGCCTCCTTAGCCGCACGCATAACCGAGTTTAGATAATTGTCATAAGCACCACAGCGACAAAGATTTCCAGACATGGCAGCTCGTGCTTCTTCACGGGTCGGATCCGAGTTGCTTTTGAGCAGCGCCACAGCAGACATCACCTGCCCCGGCGTGCAAAATCCACACTGCGGACCCAGTTCTTCAATAAATGCCCGCTGAACCGGATGCAAGTCGCCGTTTTCACCTTCAAGGCCCTCAACGGTCATAACCGAACGGCCCCGAACGCGATGGGTTAAAGTAGAACACGAATACATCGCCACATCGTCAACCAACACCGTACACGCACCGCATTCACCCCGATCACACCCCAGCTTTGTCCCCGTAAGCCCCATCTTATACCGCAACGTCATCGCCAGCGTTTCCTGCGGCAAAACATCAACGTGGCGCACGCGACCATTTACATTGAGAGAAATAAGCCGCTCAACCGCGCCCGGCGCGCCACCCATATCACCCGCACAGCCCCCAAATACATATCCCATCGCAGAAATAGAAGCACCTGCGGCGATAATCCCTTTGATAAAATCGCGCCTCGACATACCCGCTCGCCCCATTGTCGCATCATCTGACAAAACAACCTCGCGGGAAAAATTTGTATTCATAAAGCCTCCTCCTGATCTCTTTGATCCCTCGTTTTGTATTTCCTTCGATCCTCCAACACCCGATCAACTCCACGCATCCGCTACACAGCGAATTTACAAGTTCATATAGCGCGTTGCTCAATTTTCTTAAACGCTTCCAAATCGCAATCAATCTCTCCCTCTTCGTAGTCAGTGATCGGGACTTGGCGACGGGAGAGGAGATCCAGAAATTCGCGATAGGAGAGACCCAATAGTTCGGCACCTTTGCGAATCGAGATGCGCTTTTGGCGAAAAAGATCTAGCACCAAGGCTTCTTTCATTTTTGCAGAAGCTGTAGCCTCATCTATCCAAAGGCCCGCGACTAAGGACTCGGGAAATTCCACAGATAGTTTGATCGTGTCTGCCATGTATAGTTTCCTTTGGTCTATAAATGTATCATGGATTATACTGGTTGCGGTTCATAGCGTTTGACCTCTATCCCATCCTCGCATGCTCGCGCCTGTGCAACATCATAGGATGCCTGTAGGCGCGTATCCAGGTCTCCGTCGTAGAGCCGAATGCCTTTGCAAGCCGCACAGCCATTTCGGCCGACATGCGAGCGTGACCGTTCACCAGACGCGAGAGTGCCTGGCGACTAACGCCGAGGACTTTCGCGCCTTCGGTGATATTGAGACCGAGCGGCTCCAGACAGGACACACGCACCACTTTGCCAGGATGGGGTGGGTTCTTCATTTGTATTCCGCTCGGTCCTCCAACACCCGATCAACTCCACGCATCCACGATAGGTCCCTTCCAATAACAAGCTCTGTCATTGCCGCATGATGTGTATTCTTCATAGGTATAGGCTTAGCCATAAAATAATGCTTTCGAGCAAGTTTTTTAACTTCTTCTGCATTGTCATAGGTCATTAAAAAGTCGCCTTTTAACTTTTTACATGCCGCAAAAAGAGCTTCGTGTTCTAATTCAAAGTGCGTATAAAGACGACTTCCTGCTTTCTTGCCACCAGCAGTATAAGGGGGATCAATAAAAAATACCACTGTTTCATCATCTTTATACCGTTCCAATATATCAAACGCATCACCATGCTCGAAATGCAATTTATATCGCATCAGGTTAATGGCTCGCAGACGCTTGGCAAGCGTGGTTGGATACCAGCGAGAAAGAACGCCTTTGCCTTTTTCGCCATTCTTCAGAAATCCGGCTCCTGCCGCCAAAATTCCACTGTGAAATGTGCGGTTTTTTATAATAGTTTGAAATGCTTTTTCTTTGGTTGAACTCCTATTTGCCTTGATCTCCTTGATAGCGTTTTCCCTCGACATTTCAAAGTTTAATATTCTTTTAGCAAGCCATTCTGCATTACCATCAATAATCGTTTGCCATACAGCCGCGACATCCTCATCGAGCTCGACCATCAACGCAGTTTCAACCAAGTTCTCAAAAATTGCTGTTAAAGAGATAATACCGCCTCCGGCAAAAGGCTCAACCAGGAGCCTGGGGCGTTTTGGTTGCGAGATGAGCCATTCTCGAAGCCTGGGAACAAACCAGGTCTTACCACCGGGATACCGAAATGGACTGCGTTGAGGAACCGAGGCGACGTTGACGGCCTTTAAGGGCTCTTCTTTGTCACTAAATAGCAATTTTTGCATATGATTAGCCTTTAAATGGATTTTCAATAATTTCATTTCTTGGTGGCAATTCCTGTTTCTCATCTACCTTTGACTGAAGCAATTCCATGAAATCTTCAATTCTCCCAATTTTTGGACGGGTTATCGCGTTCAAAGCCTCTGAGAATTTTGTATAAACGACTTTGGTCCTTGTTAACTCGTATTGGGTGGCATTAGCATTGAGAACAAGGTCGTACACAAGCCAGGCTACTTCAGCCTCAGATTTTGGCACCTCGGTGAAATTGGGGAGAGTGTTATAAAAAGCACTGTCCAAAGCCACTGCCATTTTCTTATTCCATGCCTGAAGAATACCCCCCTTAAACATAAGCTGAGGAGCTAAACGCTTTCGGGAGGATGAGAGAAAATCGGGACGAGGGTAGTTAGGTTGGCGCGTCCAGTCCATTTTGGCATTCGCCTCGCAATCCGACATGTAATGGATAAATGGATTTCTCACGTTTCCAGAAATATAAACAGCCTGAATTTCTAAAGATCCAAAATCGTACACCCTTCCATCTCGGTCATAAGCAACCAATACTACGTCAATATTCCCCGCAGACCTACCATCAAAATCGGTCAGTCTTACTTCGGTCAATGAAGTCCATGTGGCTCCTTCAGGAAAGAAGAAATTCGCTGCATCGTCAGCGACAAGCCAATCTTCTCGAAATCGGACAGGACAAGTGATAACTGCACCTTCTCCATAGTGGATACTGCAGACCCCGAGTGGATCCCTTGCCTTATCCTTAGTGCAATTAGGAATTTGATTATTGAAAGGGCAAAGTTTGTTCCTCCGATAGCGCATTGCCTTCGAGCTAAAATCTGTTGGCAAATGGCCAAACACCTCTGCTAATGGTTGGTTCTCTTTTGGCATTCTTTTCCTTCATCAATAGACCATTGTCAAATCCACATTAAACATATAGACAGAAAAAAACGGCCTGTCAAATAAATATTAACTGATGTTACGCATAGGCACAATATATTGCGCCTGTCATTTTGAGCGGAGCCGAAAAATCTACTACCAACGCAGGTGGAAAAGATGCTTCGGCTCCGTTCCACTCCGCTCAGCATGACAAAACCACAGATCTGCGTAACGTCAGATATTAATCTGAAAACATCCACTCTATTTTGCCTCGTCATAAAATGTTGACAGGGCGGCAAAAAGTCTTGAAAGTAAGGGTGGAAGCCACCTGCACACCCTTGTCGTGGGTGCTTCAAACCGTCTGCTCTTACACTCTGGTATAGGTTTGCTCGGCCCAAGAACCCGTTGAGGACATCGCAAGGCACTCAAAAGCCTACCAAAAAGCTTTTCAGGGTAAAATGACCTCCGTCAGGCAGCGACACGATAGATATTGAGACCCAATGCGCGTAGCAATACCCGATATTGAACCGCACCTTGTCCACGCACCCGCAGTTTTGCCAGTCCCATTTGATGCTTTAGACGCGATATGGTCCCTTCAATGCCAGTTCGCCAAAGGTATCGGTCACGGTAGGCGGGAGACTGTTCAGACAGACGCCGGGCACGCTGCTTTATGCGTTCGTGGGTATATTGAAGACGATCTTTTCCCTTGATCGGACAGCGCGCCTGCAAGGGGCATTGACCACACACATCTATGGCAAATCGAACCTAAAGGCGTTTCTTGCGCACAGATGTCTCAAGGGGAGCGTATCCCGCTGGACACCGCTGGATGTGTCCGGATGTATCCAGTTCAAAGTCCTCCAACGTCAATTTACCCTGACCTTTGCCCTTGGGGGACTGGACTTGACCCGTTTTGATAAGGCGAAGGCGTGGGCCTATAGTTGGGCTATAGAGCGAGGGGCAAGTAACAAATATGCAGTGAGTGTTGGGGCTTATTATGCCAATTATCGAGTGTTTGAGGGACAAAGCCAGTCCTTAGCACTGTCTAATGCTGTTGCAATGGCCAATTACATACACAGTGCAGGCGCTAAGTAACTATGGTCGACAAATCGCATGCCACAGTATGCTCTGTTATAATTCCCAGGCGATAGTTTCCATTTGTCAACTGTTTTTGCTAATGTGCAGCTCCTTGCGAAATCATAGAAGCCGTAGCGGGAAATCCTCTCCGACCCAATGTGTATGACCATATTTCTCGGCATGTTCTGGATTGGGTTTCGACCACTTACATACCACTTTACAGGGCACCCCTGCATTCAGAACAGTGTCGATGTTCTCGTGCGAATCCTTATTTCCCCAAATCGCAAGTTTGCCGCCCCCTTCAATGTTGCATACCAATCTGAGGTGGTCCGGTGAGCCTTGTTTTCCCCCTTCATCGAAGGCGGTGAGCGTGAAGGTATGAATCATAATGGAAAGCTCCTTGTTTTGATAGCACTGTAAGCAAGGGGAGATAGATTTCCCGTCTGCCAGCGTGGGAGAATCCACTCTTTAATTTTTAGGCATTTCTATTGATAGTCTCTCAGGCTCCAGTAGAGCCGCACAGGCGGATACTTGCTGCCTAGTGCATCGTGGCAAAAGAGGTTCCCCATATTCTATTCAGATATTATATGCCGAGTATCCAACGACTAAGCCTTTCAAATGGACTTACATACAGTATAGCCCTTGAATCTATATGGGGTAAAACTTCTACCGACATGCACTAGGCTGTCTGCATCGCAGGTCTGGTAGTTTGGAAGCAGAGAGCCAAAAATAACATTGGCTAAAAAGTCAACTCAACTGATTTCATCGTTTCATCCACCTAAAAACACTGCACTTCCTATGACGAGGATCCCATACTGAGGGATCCTCGTCTATGTTCTTACTGCGATATTCACACCTCTGTCGATGGAAATGACCGCAAGCTGTTTCTGTAAATACGAAAAAACGCCGCGCTTCGCCTGGCCCATCCTCAATAAGAGCCATTGCGTCTTCTGATACGATGCTATCAAAAAAACTAATTCACTTGTTCTTGGCTCCAATGAGAATGGTAAAGATTCTTTAAGGTCAGGATATTTCGGATGAGCCTTAAACGCAAGGATTGGGTCCTGAGTTGATTCATTCAAAGACATGGCCATCTTAGATACGGTTATAGGTAGAGAACCTCTATTTGTAACCTCAAATTGATAGAAGTCACCAGCTGTTTTGATAAAATTAACTCCCAGTCTGATCTTGTTCTGCCACCACACGGTCCACAATGCGGTTAAGCCACTAAAAAAAAGAGCAATTAGTGAAACGATTATCGTGATTGTGGTTATGTGATCATTGCCCGCTTCCATTCCATCCTCCTACTTTTTAGAAGAGGTCAAACATCTGCTATCCTTCAAGGCCATTTAGTCAAGAATGCTATTTGGACGTTTCCATAGGGTGATCATCCCAGAGCCTTTCACTGCAAGGATCGAACCATCGGGAGAAAACGCTACGTCCACATTAGGAAAAAAAAACGGCACGAAATTCACAATACCCCTTCTATTATAGCTTATATATCCGAGAGTAGCGATTTCTTGCCGCTTGGCAACCGACCATAACTTGATGGTTCCATTGCTGCCTCCCGATCCTGAGGTGAGGATCGAACCATCGGGAGAGAATACTACGGAATTCACAGACTTGCCATGTCCTTTGAGGGTGGCGATTTCTTGTCGCTTGGCAACCGACCATAGCCTAATGCTTCCATCTTCGCCTCCCGATCCTGAGGCAAAGATCACAGTCTTGCTGACTCCCGATCCTGAGGCGAGGATTGAACCGTCGGGAGAGAATACTACGGAGTTCACAGTACTGCGGTGTCCTTTGAGGGTGGTGATTTCTTGTCGTTTGGCAACTGACCATAGCCTGATGGTTCCATTGCCGCCTCCTGAGGCGAGGATTGAACCGTCGGGAGAGAATACTACAGAGTTCACAGACTTGCCATGTCCTTTGAGGGTGGTGATTTCTTGTCGCTTGGCAACTGACCATAGCCTGATGGTTCCATTGCCGCCTCCTGAGGCGAGGATTGAACCGTCGGGAGAGAATACTACAGAGTTCACAGACTTGCCATGTCCTTTGAGGGTGGTGATTTCTTGTCGCTTGGCAACTGACCATAGCTTGATGGTTCCATTGCCGCCTCCTGAGGCGAGGATTGAACCGTCGGGAGAGAATACTACAGAGTTCACAGACTTGCCATGTCCTTTGAGGGTGGTGATTTCTTGTCGCTTGGCAACTGACCATAGCTTGATGGTTCCATTGTGGCCTTCCGATCCCAGGAGGAGGATCACAGTCTTGCTGACTCCCGCCCCCGAGGCAAGGATCGAACCGTCGGGAGAAAACGCCATGGAATATACATCATCAATTACAGCCTCGCTATGTCGTCCTTTGAGACTCCCTGACGACAGCCATGGCTTGAAGATTTGCCCATTTTCGTACCTTTCGGTCCATTTGCCATTTTTCTTATCCTCTTGGTAGCTTCCTTCTGACGCCATTTGCCCGTTTTTGTACCACGCAGTCCATTTGCCGTTTTTCTTATCCTCTTGGTAGCTTCCTTCTAACGCCATTTGTCCATTTTCGTACCACGCAGTCCATTTGCCGTTTTTTTTTCCATCCATCATTCTCCAAAGCCACAAAAGCCTAAGCTCCTGTTCTTGCTTTTGATCCTTCACCCATCCTTCATAGGGCTTTTGCTCATTGGGGGCATAAGACATTTCTTCGCCTGATGGTGTCCGCTGGATTTGCAAGATATCCTTATTTATTGCTTCAGCGAAGATTTTATCACGAACTTTCGGATCGTCTAAGTTTGGCTCACCGCAGCTAACGACCAGCTGCAGGACTGCCAAAAGAGCAAGGATGAACTTCATAGTAGCCCAATTTTCTCCTAATCCAGTAGTGGATACATTCATACCACCCTTATGTAACAATACCCGTTTCTTTGTCATGTTTTTTCTCCTCGGGGTATTTTATGTTGAGAAATTGGTTTATTTTATGGCAGTCCTCTCAGCGGTCTTCTTTGTCGTGATGGTGGCATAAAAAAACCTTGGCAGCAACAAAAATTTCAATATAACTGAGCGACTCTTCAGCTTTCAGCACCCGCTTTTTCCTCCGCTTCGATCAGCGCGGCGACATCTATGCGTCCCGCATTGTGTGGTGGTGCCATAATAGCCTGCTGAAGCGGTGTCAACTCTTCCATAAATGGCGCGTACTTCGCTGGGTCATTGCCACTGGGTGGATTGACATATCCACCTGCGGCATAGCGATACAAGAGGGTCCGGCGCTCGTGCTCCGCAGTCCACGGCATCGCGCCATGTGTCAATGCCTCGGTAAAAATCACCGCTGATCCCGCCTTCATAGAAATATGCTTAAAACACCCCAAATCTCGCTCCATTCGGCGCACATCCGTCGGACATTCAAAATTTGCCTTATGACTGCCGGGAATACACACAAATCCACCATCGCCGGGATTGACATCGGCAAGCTGATAACACACGGCAATCAGATTATTCCACATCTTCCCATCCTTGCAAAAATACATATGTCCGCCCAAAAACCCACCGCCACCGTGAAGCAAATGCCCTTCTGCCCCTTTGGTCATGCTAATTCCATTGGCATTGCCATAGCGAAACCCATTGCCGATCATATCGAGCATATAGCGCATCGTTGGCAAATGGGATAGCAAATCGCGGAAGGGTTGGCACCACGGCTTTGGCCATCTCAAAATACTCCCGATATCCCCTCGCCCGTGCGCACCTTCCAGTGCTACAGAAACCTCGCCGCCGTGTTGGCCCGCGCCACCCGACAACCTCTCTGTTCCCTCCCGAATCCGAATCCTATCCCGATTGTGGTCAATTGCCTCATTGAGTGCTGCGACCTGCTCGGCAGACAAAATATCCTCCACAACCAGATACCCATTCACATCGAAAAAATACTTCTCATAAACATCCATAACTGCCTCCTTACGGGGATCACCCCCTGGATTCACCGAAAAATTATAGCATAAATTTTAAGTTGTAAACTTCAGACCTTCGCCCTATTTTGCCCTGTCATTAAAATGCATCTCGGATGAGCACTCAACTCCTCAGCCCCTTTACATAAATGGCTCTACAAACAGACATATCCCGGGAAACCGTTCCCGATGTGCAGGATTCGGGCATCACATTACGCGCGGTAATGCTCGGAATCTTGACCATTGCCCTCATGACGATCTACATCACGCATTTTGCGTGGAATATGATCAAAAACTACATGCCCGTATCGGCATTGATCCCCTTTGTCGCCTGGGTCGGCATCAACGCCATACTCAAACTCGTCGCGCCAAAACGCGCCTTGTCGCGCACGGAAATGTTGACCATCTTCTTCATGGTCTGGCTCGTGGGCAACCTGCCCACCACGGGTTGGGCGGGCTACCTCCTGGGTAATATCTCTGCCCCGGTACACCTCGCATCGCCGGAAAACCGCGTGGGCGATATCATTGCCCCCCTGCTGCCCGACTGGCTCTTTATGCAAAAATCGCCCGTGGTCATCGGACAACTCTACGGGGGGTTAGAACCCAACACATCTATTCCGTGGCAACCGTGGATCCGTCCGCTCTTCTGGTGGACTGCCGCCAGTTTATCCGTGGTCATGGCCGGTTTTTTCTGTAGCGTCTTATTCTTCAAACAGTGGCATGAAAAAGAGCGACTCACATTTCCGATGGCTATCTTTCCAACCGAGATGTTGCGCGAAGAACCCGGCTATCGCCTGCCAGTTGTCTTTCACGCCCCCCTGTTTTGGGTGGGATTCGGCATTTCGGCCTTTGTAATATGCTGGAATATCGCCGGTTATTTTGTCCACACCCTGCCCCATATTCCCATCTACGACCTCGCCGGACAAATGGCTATAAACATCGGCTATCACTATCCAAATTATTTTCTGCGCATGCAACCTTTGATAATGGGCCTGGCATATTTATGCCCGCTCGATTTGCTCTTCAGCTTCTGGTTTTACAATGTCCTCAACATCCTCAAAGAGGGTCTGATGAACCAAACTGGCACCACTGTAGGGTTACAAGGGCAGCAAGCGACGCCGGCAGAAATACTCGGCCTCGAATCCCACGGCGCACTCGTTCTTCTCGTCGCCTGGTCGCTATGGGTATCCCGCAAACACCTCAAAAACACCCTCGAATGTGCGCTGATGAGCAACCGCGCCGCAGACGATGGAACACCTGTCACCTATCGAACCGCCTGGCTCGGCCTTGCCGCCTCGGTCACGTTTCTCGCGGGCTGGTGCCTGGCCGCGGGCATGGAACTGTGGGCCACCATTGTACAACTCATCTTAATATTCATTACACTATTCGGCGTTGCCAAATACGCCGCAGCGACCGGATTCACCTTTTTATCCCCCGGCGGTACCGGCGGACTGGGTGCCGATAAGGGAGGCAATGTGTGGATGCAGATGGGCGGCACGGCTAACATGTCGCCCGGAACACTCACGACAATCTGGATGATCAACCGCAATGGCTTTGCCGGCATGCCCATTCGCCTCACCGCCACCATGTCTGTCCCCCACTACTTTCGTATGCTGGGCAACCACCTCAAGCGACATCCGATGGTCTGGGCGATCATCCCTATAGCCTATCTCACGGGCTGTATCGCGACCGCCACCGATTCGCTGTATCGCAGTTACATGGACGGCGGAATGAACGGCCCGCTCTATTTGGGTGACTGGAACCATCTCGTGCGCCTGGTGCCTTATGTAGAAGGCTCGACAATACTCTACTTCGACATCGAAAAATTGGGCGTGTGGCTCTGGGGATTTGCGATAGCCGGCACTCTGACCTACATACGCACACGCTTTTCCTGGTGGCCCTTTAATCCCGTAGCCATTGCCTTTCCCACGCGGCGCTATGGCTTTAGCCTGCTCATTGTGTGGGTTAGCAAAACACTCATCATGCGCTTTGGCGGTGTCGCGCTCTACCGCAAATCCCTGCCCTTCTGGTATGGCCTCATGGTCGGCTACTTAGTGGGCGTTGGCATCTCCACAGGCGTCGATGCCATCTGGTTCCCCGACGAAGGCCATATTGTGCATGGATGGTGAGAAGCGATCAGCTTGTATCCTCCTTTGTTTATTCGTCCATCATCGCCTCTATCCTCGCCCGATAGCTCTCATTCTCTTCAGGCCATTCGACAATCTCGGCATCTGGCGCATCGTTTTCGGGCAACCACTGTGCCAAAAGCTCTTTGACCTCGCGTAAAATAGGGCTATGCGCCATATTTTCCCACTCCATCTCGTCGTGCCTGTGGCCGTAAAGCTCCTCTGATCCATCTGCGTAACGGATATATCGCCATCGCTCAGACCGTATGGCATGATTGCCGCGCCCGTGTGTAGTGATTGCGGGAAAGGGCCAGTTGCGGTTGGGATTTTCCATCAATGGCAGCAGACTTCGGCCTTCCAACTCCTCGCGGGCGGGCAAGCCGCACAACGCAATCAGCGTGGGATAAATATCGATCAATCCCACGGGCTTTGAACAGGTGCCAGGCGAATACCCCGGAGCCGAAATAAGCAAGGGCACACGCGTGGCTTCTTCCCACAATGTACTCTTTTTCCAGTGGCTTTTTTCGCCCAAATGCCACCCGTGATCTGCCCACACAACAATTGCTGTATCCTCTGCATAAGCACTTGCATCCAGCGCATCTATCAATCGTCCAATTTGCGTATCGACAAAACTGATACACGCCAGATAACACCGAATCGCTTCTTTCCATTGACCTGCTTCTACGATGCGCGCATGCGGTTTTTGATTCGCCCATCGCTGCGCGACCTCGGGAACATCGTCCAGGTCATTTGCCAATGTCTCGGGCAGATGAAGATCACTCAGGTCATAAGCCTCTATATATTTCCTCGGCACATGCCACATCAGATGCGGCAGCTTAAATCCACATGTCAAAAAGAAGGGCTTGTCATGCCTTTCATGTAATTGCTCAACACAATAACTCACAGCCTTGTAATCCTGCATATCTTCATCGGCAACATCCATAGGTCCCCAGTCCAGATTGCCCATACCCACCATACCATTTACTGGCTCGCGATCAGGTTCTGCGCCAGAATGCGACTGGTTGAACAAACTCGGCACATAAGAATCCCACGACATGGGATCGGGAAATTTGCCGTGATATACCTTGCCACTGCCCGTTGTGAAATAGCCATTTTGACGAAAGTGCTGAGGCAATGTCACGCAATTCTTTCCTGCTTCTGAAAATCTGAGCGGCTGTCGGTTGTTGTAAACACCCGTGGTAGATGGCCGCAATCCACTCATCAAACTCGCCCGCGACGGATTGCAAATCGGCGCCTGGCAATACGCGCGTTCAAATACTGTACACCGCTCAGCCAACCGATTAAAATGAGGGGTTATAGCATGCGGCGTGCGATCTAAAAACCCCACATAGTGATTCAAATCATCAAACGAAATGAATAACACATTAAGCCGATCTCTTTGTGCCATATTCTCACCTCTCGCATGTTATGAAGTTTAATATACCACCCGATTTTTAGTTTTCAATTTTACATTTTCAATCTTACATTTTCACACCCTGTTGGATAAACTACAGGAGGTCTCCTAATGAACGCGATTGCAGTAATTGGCACCGGCTATATCGGTGGCGAGCACATCAAAGCCATCTCAGCACATCTCAATGCACATTTGCGAACGATATGTACAACGCCGCGCAGCGAACAGATCGCAAAAGATCTACAAGCGACATACCGCGCAGATAAAATCTCGACAGATTACGATAGCGTCCTATCCGATTCTGAAATCGACATCATTTATCTCTGCACGCCTAACTCACAACACGTAGATCAAGCCATTGCCGCGCTCAACGCGGGCAAGCACGTCTTTGTGGAAAAACCCCTCGCCGTTACGGTTGACGGCTGCCAAAAAATCGTCGATGCAGCCAAACGATCTGGGCGACAAGTCATGGTCGGTCACGGCGCGCGATTTAGCAACATATTTGAAACCATTTACCATCTCGTTCACAACGGCACGCTGGGAGAAGCCTGTTTTGTAGAAGGCGACTACGTCCACGACCTCAAACCCTTCCTGCCTTTGCCCGGTCACGACTGGTGGATGGACACGGAAAAAGAAGGCCAACTGCCCATTATCGGAGGGGCGTGCCATCCCTTAGACCTCATGCGGTGGATCGCCGGAGAAATCGTTGAAGTAAGCGCGTATGGCGTGAACAAAAATATTCCCGATGCACCATGGTACGATACGGTTATTGCAGGCTTAAAATTTGAATCCGGTGCCCTGGGCAAATGCCTGGTCTCCTGCGGTGCTGAGATTCCTTATAGCCTCAACTTTAGCTACCATGGCACCAGAGGATCTATTCACAACAACAAACTCTTCATCAGTGGTATGCCCCACGTCGAAGAATGGTCTGAACTCCCAATTGAAATTCGCGCAGAAGACCATACGTGTCCCCAGGAACTCGACCACTTTTTGACCTGCATTGAACGCAGCGAAAAACCGCTGATTGACGCAGTTGATGGTGCGCGGTCCGTCGCCGTATGCTGTGCCATAATTGAATCCATTGAAAACAACCGCCCGGCAACCGTATTCCTGGACTTTTAACTATGAACGTTGCGCCCAGTCCCACAAGCAGCATTCGCATGCACCGCTCTCTCAGTCATCCGCTTCCCAAATACGCCCCCCCTAAGGGTTTCACAATTCGCACGCTCCAGCCCGGCGAAGAAGAAGAATGGGTTCGCATGAAAAATGAGGCTTTTGGCGAAGAAGGCGGAAAACCCTGGACCATTGTCAATTTTCACGACACATTTACCCGCGAAGCTTGCTGCGATTACAACCGCATTTTTGTCGCTCTCAAAGGCAATTACATGGTTGCAACGACCAGCGCGTGGGAAGCCCATTACGGAGGAAGACCCGTTGGCCTTATCCACTGGGTTGGTACCGATCCCAAATACCGAGGACATGGACTCGGCTACGCCCTCACCCTCTGCGCGCTCAAAGAACTCGTTGCCCGCGGGTATGCCCATGCCTATCTCAACACAGCACTCTGGCGTGAACCCGCCGTTCGCCTCTACAAACGTCTGGGCTTTCGCATTACCTCCAAGACCTGAGGCACCTGATCAACCCATCCAGTAAACGGAGAACCCGATGAAAACTCCCATTCGCATTTTGCTCGTCGGCTGTGGGCGCATGGCTTTGGGCCATGCCAATAGTTTGAAATCCCTGCCAGAACTCGGTGTCATTGTCGCTGGCGTTGATCCGTCGAAAGACGCACGTAACAATCTAAAAACCCAGTATGGCGTGTCAACCACCTTTGACAGTCTTGACCATGCACTTGCAAACGTGGAAGCAGACGCTGCAATTATTGCCGTGCCCAACTTCCTGCACCGCAATTACACCATTGCCTGTCTCGAAAAAGGATTGCATACCCTTATCGAAAAACCCATGGCGCTCACGCTCTCAGATGTCGATGACATGATTGCTACAGCCGAAGCCAAAGGCAAATTGCTCATGTCTGGACAGAGCCAGCGTTTTTCAACAGCTATACGCCAGGTCAAAAAGCTACTCGAAGAAAAAGCTGTGGGAAAAATTCGCCACGTCATCCACCGCAGACTTGGGTCGGGCCGCGGAGGCGACGAAAATAGCTGGTTTGCGCGTCAGGAATTGTCGGGTGGTATTCTCCCCGGTATTGGCGTTCACTCGCTCGACGTACTCTTGTGGTGGATGGATGAAAAAGCCGTATCCGTCTCAGCTATCGTGCAAAACATCGATCCGCATCCCGATATCGACATCGAAGATGAAGTCTCTCTCGTCGCCACAACCGAAAGCAATGCCATCCTCAACTGCGCCCTCTCATTTCACCATCAAGCAGGCACGGAATGGATCGTAATGGGCGATGAAGGCGTTATCCACCTCAACAGTACCCGCGGACCTCTATTGCTCAATGGCAAAGAACAGAACATACCCGAAACCGTTCACCTCGCTGGCGAACCCACCATCCACCTCGAATTTCTCACAGCTATCCGCAACAATCGCCCACTCGCGCAAGCATCAGCTCAAGATGTACGCAAAACAATGGCACTCATCTTCGCGGCAATGGAATCGGGAAAAACTGGTAGAACTGTATCTGTTTCCAGCTAGCCCCCAGTCCCAGGTGGCGGCTTCTCGCCTATTGCCTCACCGCCCGCCATCTCGCTGTGCCATATTCGCGCTGATTCAACGGCCCGGGCGCAGACTGTCCCGAACTGCCCATTTCAACTTCGCCGCGCATTTCGTCTCCCGACACCGTTCCCACAAACCTATAAGATAGATGGGTTCCCTCAAAACGATGCTGGCTCGTAAATACGATTTCATTTCCATTCACCGAGCCGTTCAGCGAATTTTTTAGCCAGCGCGTCTGGTGTGTACCCGTTAAAACGTCGGCAATTTGCACGATATCCACGCGATGACGCGCCTTTTTTCTCATAAGCGCGATTTCAATCTCCCATGCACCTGGTACATCAACAGGTTCTCGCACCTCTTCTTTCGAGGGTAAAGGTGCGTGGGATAACGCGTCGTGAATGTGCCTGCCAACAATATCTGCTTCCCCAGATTGTAGCGAAAACGGCAAAATAAAAATAGACGCATCCGTTGCCCCTCGATCATCCAGCATAATGCGCGGATCACCGCACAAAAGCTGTTCGCGCAATCCAAGGCCGGTCAGACCAATGTGATCACCATCCCAATGGATTTCCAACCTAGGAACATCCGACTGATCAGACACGAGGATTTCTGTTTCTACGCCCGATACACGCGTAACATGCTGTGCAATCGTCTCGAGGCTGGTAATCCAGCCTTCATATTCACTCTCGGGATCGCGTTCCTTCAGCAGATATTCCACAGCCGCCAAAACGCCCATGACCTCCTCTTTGCCAATCTTCATCGAGCGTCCAAGCGTGTGATGCGGTGCTGCATGAACCCATGCGGCCTCGACGAGATCGCGATCACCTAATAACAATCCCGTAGGCTGAGGTCCGCGCAGATATTTGCCCCCGCTATAAGCGACCAAATTCGCCCCGCGATTGGTATAGGGTTCAGGAGATTGGAGATGCTCTGACGCCGCATCGACCAGCACGGGAACACCTCGCAGGTGCGCCATGTCAACAACCGCTTCAAGTGTCATATCGACCTCCCATGTCCCCAGCAACGCAACCATAGCCACCTGTTCCCTATCGAGCATCGCATCCATTTCCCTGAGATTATCCACCTCCACGATTGTCACACCCACTGAGCGAATGGCGTGATCATAGGTAAATCGACTTTCTCTGGGCATGACGACCTCGCGCTTCATCCCACTTGTATCGGGCAACCGATACATCAACTCGGGATCGCCACCCGTCACACAGGCCGCTGTTGCGTGACACAAACAGGCCGCCGCGCCAGGAGCTACCATCCCCCATTCCGCTCCTGTGAGCGTGGACAAACGCTTACCCATCCCCGCCATGAGTTCATCCATATTGACAAAAAAATGCGAAGCAGCCATCATCGCTTCGCGCACCTGCGGCAACATCAGCGTACCCCCGTGAATCGTTCGCGTACCACAGCAATTGATAAACGATCGCACGCCAATCAATGAATAGGGATCATACATTGTCGATCTCCTTTTTACACAATTAATATTAAGAGAATCCCCACCTACTTTTGAGTTGCGGCACAAGACAATCGTATTAACTTAGTGTCCCGCAAATCCTTCCACACTTCTGAGGAGGCAAATATGGCACATATCAGAAACTGGCGAGATCAGCAACCCGAAGTGGCGCACCTGAGTGCAATTCGCTGGCCGGGATTAAGACAAAGAAATGCGACACCCAAACACGACGAAGACGACTCTCCGCAGTTGCACAACCTTCAGGGCGTTGTCAAACACGGACTTCAGGGGCGCAAAACCTCTGACCACCACAAACACCCGCAAGTCGAACAGGCTTATTATATCCTCAGCGGCAGCGGCGAGGTCCTCATTGGAGATGACCGCTTTCCCGTGCGCTCTGGCGATGCCGTGTATTTGCCCGCCGATATTTACCATCAGATGTTCAACGACATGAATGACGAATGGCTCGAGCACCTCGTCCTCAGCAAAAACATCGACACCGAACCCGGGGGCGAATGTGTGATTCGCAACTGGGAAGACGTTTTGCCGGTAAGCGATGGTGCAGGCGCGATTCGCTGGCATCAGCTCGGCCCTGTCGGCGAAGAAAACACGGGATGCTTAAAATCCATCGCCTTCATCGACCGAGAAGCCGTACAACCCGGGCAACAGAGCATTGTGCGATGTTATGACGACATAGAACTCGGCTTCTGGGTTCTCGAAAACCAGGGCATCCTCGTCACACCCGATGGTGAACAGCACATCACAGAAGGCGATGCGGTTCACTTGCCCCCCGGTACATCCTATCATATCGAGAATCCCCACAGCGAATGGCTGAGCTATATGATCATCGCAGGATAAAAGAAATCATGATTCCGCTATAAAAAAAAGGCTCCATCTGAGATCGTGCAAGCGATTTCAGATGGGGCCTTTTTGCAGTACCAATTTCGCCCCATATGCTTCTCTCCAAAAGTTTTGGTGGCTAATTTATGGGTAAATCCTTAAATTGCTCAAATCCGTCCGCCGCGTAACGCTCACCTAGAGATTCCTTATCGCATGCCCAAATACCGCGAATACATGGCACTGATCCTGAATCATCCCACTCTAAAAAAAAGTCCTATTGCTCAGGTAGCTCTTTATCTCGCTACCCTTTTTGTTGGTCTCTATATCTGTACAAAAGCGGCAATCTGGCTTGATACTGCCATCACTGGACTGCAAGGTGGGCAAGTTCTTCAGGGGGGAACTTTTTGGAGAGCACTTACCGTCACATTCCAACAACCCGACAATCCAAAACAAAAAATTTCGGTCACGGATATCCGCTTCAAAAATGTGGATCGCTTTTTACCCATCGCCGTAATCGTACACACACAGGGACGCGATTCGACCTATCACACTGGCACGCAACGCGAATGGATAGAAATACCCGACCTGCCCATCGACAGTCTTGTCATCCGCACGCGCAATGCCAGCCACAGTGCCGTGATCGACGATTTTAGCTTTCGACACAACAACCGGAGCTATGCGATGGACTTTGACCAAACGGCCGATGGTCCCATTGCGCCCAATACACAACTGGTCAAATACTGGTTTGAAGACATTCAAATCGCGTTTGCTGCCGACAATGCCGTGCCCACAGTTGTTCGCGGCGGTGATTTGGCCGAATCCATCGGACGCTATATCTCCAATATCAGCGGTCCGCTTTCTACGGTTTTGATCCTGCTCCTGATCGCGTTACCTTTCTATATGGTTGTACGCTATGCCCAGGTTTTATCTCACGATCTGTCACCTGACCGCTTTTTCACCAATTCCGACGCGCAAATCGTTCAGACGCAGGGCATTAACCTGCTGTGGGGCGGACAATACAACGCCGATTACGCCTTGTCTGAAAACACAGAACTCTACGCCATCCTCACATCTGTCGAATCTGAAATCGCATCTGACCAGGCTCGATTGGTCGAACGATGCACCGACAAAATCTATCTCCTCTTTGATGAAATTGAGGATCGTCTATCCGAAGGATTTGGCATGTTGGGCCTTCTATCGCTCTCTCTGGGCCTTTTGGGCACGGTTATTGGCATGATTGACGCTTTCAAAATTTTGGAAGACACCATGAAAGTGGGCGAAGGACCTGCTCAAACCCAGCTCAAAATGGCGCATTATATCAACTTTGCCCTCGTCACCACAGCCATTGGATTTCTCGGACGCATTTTGTCCATGATTCTCATACGCAAGACCAAAGCCAGCAGCCTGCAACACCGGGCGCGCATGCTCAACCTTGTTCAGCACTTTTATCAGATAGAGGGGAGACGTGAGGCGTGAGACACCGCAACAGGCGACCATTGACAGCACTTTTAGACACGGGCGAAGGATTTATTGACGTCTTGTTCTTGTTGCTTACATTTTTTATTATCCAAAACGTGTGGCAAACCCATCTCGCCAATTTGCACAACCGCTTTGTTCACGCACAAAAACTCAACTTTATTAAAGCACCCGACGAAAAAGGCTCTGCACCCCACCCCACAGATGAACGATTTTTGCAGATCATCATCGGCAAATCCTATGTTCAATTTGACAAAGGCGGCATTGCTACCGAAGAATACATGGTCTTTCAAGACCGTGCGGATAACGACCAGATAGGCATTGAACGCGCTGTATTTTTGTCCGTAAAAAAAGCCTTACTCGCACTACAGGCGCAACATGGGTTTGCGCCCAACGATATTTTAGTGCGCCTCTATTTTGAACGCGATGCAACCGTGACTTTTACAGTTGGCGTGTATGACGCCCTCAACACCAGCGGATTTAAGACCATGCAATGGGGGCTTGAAAGCCAAAAAAGAAAATTTTGAAATGTCTCCCAAACAACAAAATTTAATCCAAAGTGCTATGGACAACGTGCGCCGGGATCATCCCAAACTCTTTGGCGTGTTATCGGCCACACTGCGCGCGCGCAACTTGTCCGAAGCGCGCCGAGCATGTAATTATCCCTCGTCCGCAGACTTTACGAACGACTATCACATGGCTCTCGAATACCTTGCCAAACAGTTGCGAGACCAGGGGTATGCCCCCCCATCGGAAACCGACAGCTTTGAAGACCGCCTTGGGCAGATAAGCGCAGATTTGCCATCGCGCCATTCCAAATTGCCATCGCGCGAAATCATCAACCGCTGCTACAAAGGCCATATCCTCCACGAAGCATGTGCTCTTGTCGTCAAACAGAACCATCTGGGGCTTTCAAAACTCTGGGCGTACTTTCCCAATCGCCGGCATGAAATAGAAATCGCCATCGCCCTTACCCCCGTCCATGCGGCAGCCTCGCAACCCCAGCCTGTCCGCTTGCCCTATGCCCCTATTCAACGCACACAGCAACGCTTTTTGCCTGCATTGGCTGGCGCGTTTGCACTGGGTATTGTCTTGCTATTGGTACTCAGTCCACCTCAGAAGGGACGAGCATTCAAAGCCATTGTCACAAATTTTGAAGAAATGCTCGTAAGCGCGCAGAGCGTCTTTGATCTAAGCAAAAATGTGCAAGCCGACGCAACGAAGCCAGAACCAGAACCCCAGGTGCAGGCTGCGCCAAAACCGACGCCCCGGCCAAAAATCGCGCTACCGGAAAAACCGAAATTGGCACTCGCATCTTTGCCCGATATTCCGCGCCAACTCGACGGGCCACTCGGCACGTCGCTCGGCGGATTGAAAACACCGCCCCGCGTTTCGGCACCCAATCTGGACAGAGGCGCAAACCCATCGTCGTTTTTTGGTTCGCGACCAGAAGTCCAGGTCGCGCGCCCCACTATGAGCATGCCAGCGCACGCCCCTACCACATTGCCACCAACAGGCGCGAGCGCAGGTAAAGATACGCCCGGGCAACAAGCGGAGTCCGCCAACCTCAAAGGCTATCGACCAGCGGGACGCATTGGTTTTTCCAACTTTCATACATCGGCTGGTCTCTCGGCGGAACTCGTGCGTTTGACCCGCATCCAACGCGCACTCTCTCGACTGAAAATGCCTGAAAAAAGAATATATGAAAATGCCCAACTCGTATTGGCTCCAGACAAAGCCAGAATACAATTTGCCGATGGCGTTGCATTTATCCTCACATTTCGACTGGGCCAACTCGATGGCATCCAGATTTTCGCCCGCTCGGACATAGACAAAGCCCTTCACATGGAAACCGAAGCGCGCCGGGGCATCCGTTTTCTCAACCGCGCCCTGAGCAATTCGTGAGATCGCTTATGAAAAAAATAGCCTTTGTCCTCGCTTTTTTGATTTTTCCGTCTCTTTCCTTTGCTCGGGAAAAGGACGACGACCTCGCCTACCGTGCTTTTGAGCAGGGCCGTGCTGCTTATGCAGTCGGGCAATATACCCAGGCCGTCGCACATTTTGAGCGCGCGTGCAGCCATGCCCTCATCTTTACCAGTGCCTATTATATCTGGCTGGGCACGGCATGCGAACACGCCTACGACACGGGCCAGGACGCGCCCAACCGGTTGGATCTGCTCAGAAAAGGTGCCGACGCCTACCGCAAGGCTCTTGACCGGGAGCAAGACCCCGATGTGCGCTACGAACAAGGCCGCCTCACCGTCAAATACGCTATGGCGCGTGCCAGCTTCGCGCTCGAACGCGAAAACAACCGTCAACCTCTGTCCCTGCATCTCCCTCCTGCCGAATTGCAAGACAGCACCTGGATACCCATGCGCTTTCAACCCGCAACAATTGACACACTGCATCGTATATGGCATCTTGCAGAAGGTGGTTTGCGCGAAATTTGGACAGCAATTCTCGGCAGAGAGCAAAAGGAAATCGTCTATGCCGCACCTCAGCGCAGCAGCATGAGTGACACCCTGCAGGCCTATTTAAGCGTCTATATCGAAAATAGCCTGAACCTGATCGAAACCGCCGGGCAGGTCAATTTTGAAGGTGTAGAACCCGATTTTTACATCCCCAAAATTGCCGCAGCATCTTCCCGCGGCGTTTTGGGCAACAATCCCGATTGGTTCAATCAAGTACTCGCTGCTGTGCGCTTTGACGGCGGCTATAACATGCGCTGTGCCATCTACCGCCTCAAAGGATTGCGCCACAGTAAAGAAGAAGAAGCCGACCGCGCGATCCGCGCAATGCAACACGCTCTGATCTACGCGAGAGCCGACACCTCTCGTGCTGCTCTTTATCTCGACATGGCCTTCACCGCGTACCGAGACGATTTGCCCAAAGCCGTTGAATATGCCAAACACGCATACGGGTACAACCAATATGAACCGAGAGTGTGCGACACCTATGGCGGGCTTTCGCTCAGTTTGGCGAGTGTAAAGCTCAAAGAAGGCGCATACCGGGAGGCGATCTCAACTATTTATCCCGTGACCACATTTGGGTGGCAAGACCGCGGCGAAGCTCTGATCACTCTGGCCATTGCCTACTTTAACTCCGACCTGCAAAATGTGGGTGCAAGAGCATACCAGGCCGCGGAAATGGCCTATCGCATTGCGCCAGAACGCTATTGGGAAGAATTTCATCGCATTGCTAAAAGCCAGGGTAACTATGTGCAAGCACGTCAACTCGAGAAAAAACACAGCAGTGCTCTGCTTAGCAAAAAACAGGACACCTCCCCATGAACACACTCCGATTCATTTTATTTTGCATCCTGCTGATCACACCGCTCCATATCCAGGCACAAGAAACAGAGCTTGTACCGGGGATGCTTCTAAAACCGAAAATTCACATCCGCTCAGAACCCACAGGTGCTCAAGTCTTCATCAACGGACAGGAAGCGGGTTATACGCCATTTGCCACAGAAAAGTTACTGGGCATTGGCGATAAAATTCATGCATTTGCCCATGGCTACCAGCCCTGGACACGCACATTTACGGCAACTGTTTTAGCAGATACGGTGCATATTGCGCTCACGCGCCAGAAAGCGCATCTGGAGATTCGATCCGATCAACTCGCGGCCTTAGGTGCAGAAATCCATCTTCGGTTTGCAGATCAAGACACAACCATCAATGGGTTTATCAATATTGGACGCGGCAATGTGGCTTATGAGTCGGACCTTTTTGTGGGCAAATACCACCTCGAAATCAGCAAACCCGGTTTTAATCTCATCGAACAAGAGCTATTTCTTCCACCGCGCGGCAAACTCATAGCTATTCGGCTTACACCCAATCCACTGCCGCTCACGGGATTGTCTATACCCGGTCTCGCGGATATTGCAGACCAATATCGCGCCGAAAGCGCGCAACTCCTCGCAGCTGCCCTGACCATTGGCGAAACAGCTCCCGCGGTTGAGACCAATGCGTCTATCCGCCTGAATGACCCGAGCTTAACGCCTTTTGTCGAAGAACTAAAACGCTATAGTCGGCAGACACGCGAGTTAGAACGCACGGTGCGTCGTATGGGGCAAAGTGAAATCGGCGTGCTGCGCGCCCTCGCACAAATTGATGTGTATCGCGGTATTGTACTCGGCAAATACCGCCGCTTCTCAGAAGCACACGCGCTTTTTAAAGAAGCCCGTGAGCGTTCGCCTTTTCCCATTGAGCAGGAACCCAATCCTCTCCCAGGTAAAACATCTCAACGACTGGGCGACCTTACACGCTTTTCAGAACACTGGCACGCCCGTCTCGGTCGATTAGATGTCAACGTGAATGCGGCCTGGCTCGCCATTCGCAACACGCACCCCAACACCCTGCGTTTTGAACAGGTGCGCTTCACGCGAGAAGCACCTGTCCCACCATCTACATCACCGCACGAGCAAGCCATGTACGACAGCCTCGTTGCACTTGCCGAACAAATCTTGAACGACAATATCGCCAATCGCCAGCAAGAGTTTTCCCTCACCCTTCCCAAAGGCCATTATATGCTCAAAGACTCGCAAAACATGGCCATCCCCATTTCATTCCGCGTTTCAGAAACCCCCGTTTTTCTACCCATCTCACCGCGTGTCAACCTGTGGTTGCCCACCGCAAAAACCGAGTCAGATACGGTCCGCTTGCAAACCGTAGTCGGAGACGAACTCGGCCCTATTGTTCAACCCGATCAAATTACTTTTGGGCGAGAATACGCGCTTCTGGTCAAAATGGGCGATTACAGACGCCACCGCGAAAACATCATCCTCTATCCTATGGGTGGCATTAAACCCGTCTGGCCCGGCGTCACTGCCATCGCCGTTACCCCCGGTGCAGAATGCCAGTATTACAAAACGGGGAACAAAAAATTGGAAACATCCATCCTCGGCAACATCCAGGGCAAACGCCGCGGGATTCTCAAATACCTGCTCATTCCCATCGTCGGCATAGGTGTGGCCCTCGCACTATAAAGCATGCAACCACGGATGAACACAGATGAACGCAGATAATACCCGTATAGAAGATCAAACTGCCGATCGTTTTGAGCAACTGATTAACCAGATGAACGCGGGCTTTAATCGCCTGGAAAACACCTTAAAAAGCGATATCAACCGCGTGGAAGGACAAACCATAAAATGGTTGTCTTTGCTCATTGCAGTTGCAGTTATTATCCTCGGTTTACTGACCTATATTAAAGGTTAAGCGATTCTTGTAAAAGCCTGTTCCATTGGAAAATGGGAATTGAATATAGATTTTGAGTAAAATTATCGCACAGTCGAGAGGTCTGCCTCACTTACATGGACGAATGTCAATAAGGCCAACTTTGGGCACAAATAGTTGAGGCAATAGCCAATGGCTTTTGGCAAGAAAGGTTGCGTTGGCTGTATTATCCCATGAAACCAAAAATCAATCCAATAAAGTAAAATTACGCTTGACTTGAACATAGGTTTTTAGTAAAATTATCGCACAGTCGAGAGGTCCGACCTATTGGACCGTGGGAGCAAGGTCTCCCCTTGACTGTTTTTTTATTGGGGGTAAATAAATATATGCATTTATTGTATGTAGATGAATCTGGTAGCACTCACGATCCTAACCTAAAATATTTTGTATTAGCAGGATTAAGTGTGTTTGAAAGACAAGGATATTGGATTGCCAATGAGCTTGACAAAATAGCCGCAAGATTTAATCCCGCTGATCATAGAGAGGTTGAATTACATGGCAGTCCAATGCTAAGCGGTAGAGGAATGTGGAGGCACTATCCAAAAGATGAAAGAGTTAAAGCCATTGAAGATTGTTTGAAAGTATTCGCAGACTCACATACAACAAACCGACTATTCGCAATTGTAATTGAGAAAACAGCGGTTTCTCCCAACGATCCAGTTGAAGTCGCATTTGAACAATTGGCAAGCAGATTTGATCAATATTTGATGAGGCTTCACAAAAAAGGGGATACTCAGCGAGGGATGATAATATTCGATAAATCGACATACGAGTCATCGTTACAATCTTTGGCTACCGATTTTAGGACTATGGGGCATAGTTGGGGCGTGATACGGAATTTTGCTGAGGTCCCTTTGTTTTTAGACTCAAAAGCTTCAAGGTTAATTCAACTGGCTGATATAATTGCATACATTGTCTTACGCCATTTTGAAAGATCAGACAGTGATTTTTTTTCTCTAATTAAAAACAGATTTGACTCTGAGGGCGGTATAGTTCATGGTTTACATATTTTGGAATAAATACAGCCTTTAGAGAGAGCATCTCTCTAATTCCATCCCAAAATACCGTGGAGATTCCGAAAAATGAACGAAGCAGTTTTTATAGAGCCGACTTGATAATGGAGGTACGGATCAAGACGGTCAAATCTGCTATATTGCCACAGAAATCTCCTTCACAGCGGAGATTGAGTAGAGGGTTATTTTAATGGAACAAGTACTCACAGAACAAGTGAAGCAACTGCTACAATCAACAGGTTTGGTTCTAAAAAAAAACGAGGAAATTGCCCGGCTCAAGGGCGAAAACTTCAATATGTTCCGCGTGTTGGGGGTTGAACACAAAGAAGATGAACTGCATTCGCGCTTTATAGCCGAGTTACTTGACCCCAAAGGCAGCCACGACCAGAAGACAGTGTTTTTGAAGATGTTTTTGGAACAGGTTGTGGATCCCCTGCTATCAGACAGTTGTAAGGCTCGTCCCGATGAGAGTAAGGCAAAGGTATATAGGGAATTCTACATCGGAGAAGTAAAGATAGACGGAGAGAACTCAACTGGTGGCCGTATAGACATCTTCATTACCGATGAGACACGACACATTTCCATTGAAAACAAAATTGGGGCAGACGAAGGTGAATATCAAGTCACCCGATACTGTAACTATCAGCCTGATAAAAACCTCGTACTATTTTTGACACTGCGGGGCAAAGAAGCCGCTACAGAGAAGACATATTACCCTATCTCTTATCAAGAACATATACTCCCCTGGCTGGAATCCTGCCAGAAGCATTGTGCAGACCTGCCTATTTTGAGAGAGACGATAAAGCAATATATCATTACCATTAAAAGATTAACAGGATGCCTGACAATGCAAAAAATGAACGAGAATCTCAAACAGCTTATGCTGGACAACCCTGACGCTACACAGGCGATATATTCAAATTACGAATCCCTTTTGAGAGAGACCCTCGTTAACGAGGTAAAAAAAGAAATCGAGGGCAAAGAACCTGTTTCCAGCAATCGTGATGATTGGAAAATAAAAATATATAATCACGCGGGAGGTGGATTGAGCATAAGAAATGGAAAATGGATAAATCTAAGAGAAACACAAGATGAAAGATGTCATCTTTGGATAGACTGGCAAAATATAAACTTATATAAGCGATCATATTACGGCGTGGTTGCACATCAAGAACACTTTAATTGGGATAAAATCAAGGAGAAACTTGGAATAGATGAAATAGAAAAATGGGGAGAAAACCATCCAAGTGTTCCGTGGTGGCCTTTTCAAACATTTATGGAAGAAGCTGATTTCCAAAATCCCAATCAGTTAAAAAAACTACTCAAAGAAGAACGCACGAAATTGGTAGAAGATATTGCAGATAAGCTCATTGAACTGATTAATTTTTGCAACGGCAAACTGCTCCCTTCCAATAATAGTAGTTGATCTCAATGATTATGTACAGTAGAACCGATTGGGATTCACAAGAAACAAAAAAGCACCCGAATAAAACTCAGGTGCTTTTTTGTTTCGATTATCGATACCTATCTCACAACCCAATCAAATACGACACTTTGAGCAGCACAGCGCGGCTGGCCTGATGCAAATCGCCAACGGTTCCAAACCCGTGATCGTAAACAAAAAAAATATCGCTGCCTGGGCGGAACCGGTAATTGAGCAAAAAGTTTGCGCCCACTGATTCGCTGTCATTATTCCACTGTGCGAAAATTTTGAAAAAGAAATCGGTTGTAAATGAGTAAATCAACCGCGTACTCAATGCCTGAATATTGAGATTGCCCTCTGGCAAACGAATCCAATTGCCATCGTAAATCAGCTCAATACCCAATCTGCCATTGGGCCGATAGGCATTCTCTGCCGTCACCCGATACAGATGTCCCGTATAATAGGTCCCCACCAGAAAATCAAAATCCAACTGCCATTTGCGATAATTTGCCGTATCCGGTCCCAGCCTGAACGATGTGAACGTGTATTCGCGCGGTGGAATGGCGACATCGGGCCGCTTGCTCGACGGTCTAAAAGACCGCGTAACGACATCGCGGGTCCTCTCCAGGCGCACCAAAAAACGGTCAGCCGTCTGGAGCGCGAGCACACCATCAAACCTGAACCGCCAGAACGGCACCTCGCCTTCGTCATCTTCAATTACCTGAATACCGGGCGTGAACCTCAAATTGCGGATATTGGCCACCCTGGGACGCGGCAAATAGGATAGATTGGCATTGTAGCGGCGAAATCCTCGAATGCCACGCCTGCGATTGACAAACCCCGCCTCCGGCTCAAAATTGTCCTCCACATCCAGAACAGTTGCCGAACCTGCATATTTGGTTCCGTTATACGAAAAGCGAAGGTACCGCGCATCATCCACATCCTCTTGCTCCTTATCCCAGGTACGCGCATAAAAAGCCTGTATATTGACCGCTGTTGAAGGCGAAAAACTGAAATCCAGTCCCCCAGCGCGATTGTAGTCGCCCCATCCGCCTTCGGGCATTTCGCTTTGTTTATTTACCCAAATAAACCCCACATTGGACCGCGCGAGCACATCGCGTTTCATCCGCAGAACGGAAAAATTTCTACGCGGCAACGTCTGCGTGTCCAGCATCTCAGAATCCGTCAAAACATTTAACGCACCAATGCTGGTGCGCCCGGCTTTCCCGGCCAACTTGCCCCCTGCGAGAATCGGCACTGGCTGTCCCCCATCCAGACCGATCCGCCTGCTGTAAAACAGAAGCGTTGGCGGACGCACATCGCCCCCGCGATTTGACGCGGCCTCGCCAAAATCAAACAACTGTGCCCCCTCCAGGAAAAACTCGCGTTTTTCGGGAAAAAACTGGGAAAATTGCGTCAAATTCACCTGCTCTTGATCGGCTTCAACCTGGGCAAAATCCGTATTATAAGACACATCCAGCGCGAGATTGGACGTCACGCCATAACGCACATCTGCACCAGCTTCAAACGTGCGATTTTCATCTTCACCACCTGCAAAATTGCGCGAAGTCCCCGGCAGCACATACGGCTTGACCTGAAAAAGGCGCTTTCTCTTAACGGCCTTTAATCCGCGCAACACACCCAAATCTGTCATTTGATACCGCCGCCGGGGCGATGGTGTATGCCGCCCGACAATAAACGCGGTCTCTTCGTTCTTGTGCCCGATATAACGCCCCATGTTAATGCCCCATTCCATCGCATCAGACGGATTGAAACGAAGCTGATCAAACGGAATCGCTATTTCAGCAGTCCAGCCCCTCTCGTGACGTATGCACCGCGCCTCCCAGATACAATCCCAATCTTCATTCGTCGTTCGCCCTTCATTTGACAAAAGCATATCTGCCCGAGCGCCGAGCGCATTGACAAAAAAGAAAACCCCATTCTGTTTGTCATTAAACGGATCGAGCAACAACTGAATATTGTCATCGCCCGAAAGCTGTGCATCTCGACGCATGTTATTGGTCACAATGAGGTCGGGATTCTTGTCATAACATTCAAAACCAAAATAAATTTTTTTATTATCATAAATGAGTCCGCTCCGAAAAGGGTGTAATAGAGTGTAATAGAGAGTATAGGTTTTTTGTGAGCGTTGGGTCTGTCTGTGTCGCCTTTGTTGGTGAGGTATGGTATTGGGGTCGTGTATAGAGTGCCCGTGCTTTGCAGGCGTGCTGACGAGGTTACAAAGTGCATGTTTGGGTGAACAGGGTGCGCCTATTGGGGGTCTTTATTTGGCTGGGCGAGATAATTCTTGATCCTTACCAGATTGATCCATAAACTGCGACACCATGCCCAGACTTGATGGGGCAAAAGCCGACGATAACGCGTTTTACCCCCTGTTGTGTGATAGCTCAACTGGAAGATGCTGGCCTCAACATTATGGCGTCGATTGCGGATGTGCACAGGCATGTCTTCAATCTGTTTTCGCCGGTGATAGGCAAGGATGTCTTGTTGGGTAATATATCGCGGCTTCCCTGCGATGAAGAGTTTGTATTTGCCCGGTTTATATTCTTGTGCAAGCTGAATTTCTCCACTGTGTCGATCAATGACTTCAACCCCTTCTTCTGTGCGTTCATACATCAAACGTCCCGGTCTGCCTTGTAACCCACTGTAATAGAATTGCTTGTCCTCTTTGTCGGCATACGCACTGTTGCAAGCCCCATGGTAAGCCCCATCCATCGACACGTCCGAGACCTGTCCGACCACCTCCTGTGTCCGTTCTATGGCCGGTTGGACAAAAGCGTTATCCGCAGCCGTTGCAGGTTTGACTTCTACATCCGTGATCAAATTGAGGCCCTCCCCATCACAGGTCTCAGTGAGATTGACACTATATCCCTTGACCTTCTGCACCCCTTTTCTGCGAAAGGTCGCATCTGGATCATGGACAGACTGTAAGGAGGAAGAAGAAATAGATTGTGATGGCTTGGGAAGCACTGATTTTTCACTGGCGGAGACACTGACGGTGTATTGGTCAGAAAAAACACGCACGATCAGACCATATTCATCGCTGTCTTTCTCCTGATAGGCCGCCAACAGTCTGCACACTAACAAACCGAGGGCTTCGAGCTTCTCCCCTTTTTCTGCACTGCTGAGTGGATACCCAACCTGATGCGGCTTCACCTTGAGCAAGGCGTCCAAAACCTCGCGGTCTGCTGCGCATAATCGTTCCTTTGCGCCCTTGTCTAACGAGCCCCAGAACGCTTGTAAGCACCCAACGACCAACTGCAAGCGACAACAGGTGGCAATATTGGCACCGATTAACTTGCTGTCCATTCGCACCTGATCACCCGTCACGCCAAAGACTCTCGCCTGTGTCTTGGTTAAACTAAAAAAAGTCTCCCCAATCAGATTGCGACCCGTTTGCAGGCCATAGGCATACACGGACTGCTTCAACAGATAATACGTCGAAGCCACAGGCACCTCATCCGACAGATTCATCAACCCTAAAGCACGCATCACCAGAATGTTGAACCCACAATGCTCAAAAAGTTGCGCATCGCTCCACCCAAAGCCCTCTTTCAAGATCATCATCGACACCAAGCGGCGCACAGAAGCATTGGGACGGCCTTGCGCACGATCAAACAACACCGAAAAGACATCTTCATCTATCTTGCAGGTGATATGGGCGTAGAACACATTATGCCAAGCACTCGGATCATTCAACTGCGCCTGCTTGCGCCCTTTGAAATGGGACTCAAAACTCGAAAACAGATCCGGTTGGCTCGATGGGGCACTTCTTCTAAACATTGCGATACTCCCACAGGATTACTTTATAGGTTATACATCCGTTACCACGCCACAGCCTCACATACGTAATTTAACTCTTTTCACATAAAAATAAAATCGACTTTTCGGAGCGGACTCATAAATAATTTTCACAACCGTTCGCTCAGTCACCGGCATCCAGTATTTCGGATCGCGCTGAACAAAGCCCTCCGCGGCCTGCGCCTGTTGCCAGACTGCGTCGTCCAACCGTCCGTCAATGCGCGGCGCAGTAGCAACCCGCGTCGCATGTATCACCCTGCGCGGCGATCCCGCAAAGGTGCCATCATCCACCTGAGTCCGATCGCCAGATTTTACAGACGAACCATTCTCTTCAACCACGCGCGCAACCACCACATTGGGCAATATCTTGATCACCTGCAAAACCGCACCGCCATCGCCTACAACCCGCAATTTCCCATCCAGATCAGCCGAAAACCCTTCTATATAGACGAGATCACCCACTACCTGTTGCACTGTGCCCTGTGCATATATATGGTTGGGAGTTGCAACTGCCATCAGCGCGACAACCAATATATAAGAACGCATTAACACCTCCTGACTGGGCGGGCACAGGGGCACCGCCCTACATAAATTGCTATCATTGATCCAGAAACAAACCCCAAAAATACGGGGACTTTTAATCGTCGCTTGAGGATTCTGGTTCTGTATCCGTAGAATCGGGTACAACCGCACCTGTTTGCAACTGCCTACGCCAGAGAGCCTTCAGCGATTGCCGCTCGGCTTCTTCGGGATCGTAAGGAACCGTTGTAAGACCCGTCAGAACAGGTTGCAAATCGCCAGTTGTAAAAACCGTTTTCTTAAACGTATTGCGATGTTGCAAATCAGCCTGATCGTCATAATGGGGAGATTCGGGATCTTCGCTATTGCCATAAGTCAGCGCACTCCACGACTGCACCGGCTGCGCCAGCGAAACTACCATTCCAAACGCCGATCCGCCTTCGATAACCATCGTCCCATCTGCATCTACTCGGGTCAGTGTCTGGTGCAAAGCCTCCGTGCCAGAAGGAGCACCGCTCATAGAAAAAGTGCGATCTCCCCGTTTCAAGTGATGCACCTGCCCCCACGGCACATCCAATCGCCCATAAGTTGCGGTCATATATGCGACCGCCTGCTGCAATGTCTCCAATGCGACCTTTTCTCGAACAAAAATATCGCGCTTTTGCGGAACCTGTGCGAACAACGAATCGAACCGCGTCTTCCAAACCGAAAACAAAAGCGTGCCAACACTCTCCACACTTGCCCGATTATCCCAGGACCTGAGAATTTGAACAGCCTTGCCTATCTCCCAGTTGGGATCGTGTAGCACAGGCCAGGCGCGGTTATAAGCGCGATAAATCAGTCCCTTATATTCTTCTGCATCAACGATATAATCATTCCGAAGTAAAATCTGCATATCGCCAACCGCGATATTTTGATGCGTGAGCAACCAATTTACAACCCATTGTGCGCGATAATTGGGCTTTCCCCACCCCAAAAATCGTGGAAAATCGTCCATTTTAAGACCACTATCAATCGCAACCACATCTGGCGAGACACTGCAATTCTGCAAAAAGCCCGAAGCGGGATTATGTACTTGCGGCAATTGAGAAAATGCGATCATATTCCCCCACTCTGTCTCAGACGTCCAGCCCGGCACAGGCGCACGCCAATCGAACTTTTCGGATCGCACGGGACAGCGCCCATTAAACACATAAAAAATATCGCCTGTCACATCGCCGTATATCACATTAAAAATCGGCAACTCCAAACGCGAGAGTGCCTGTTGAAAATTGCTTAGTGTCACCACGCGATTCATCGCCAACAATTGCCCCACTACATCCACGCGATCTGCCACACTCGTTCGCGCCGCATAAGCCCAGTTACCAATGGTCTTATACACCGGCCCGTGATCGGTATAGCGCAACTCGCGCTCAACTTCCCGAATCCCCTGCTCGCTATGCACGCCAATTTTCACCTGCCGCGACACCACGCGCCTTTTCTCATCCCCATAAAGATAGCGTCTGGGGTTCACGGGATCCAGACGCTCTTCGTACAAATCAAAAACATCAATTTCATTGGTAGTCATTGACCAGGCAATATGATCGTTATGACCAAAAAAAATAACCGGTAACCCGAAAAATGTCGCTCCCATCACATTCAAACCTGCATCGCTAACAAGACGCGCTTCGCAAAGCTGAAAGGGCGTTGTGTATGGCAACTGCACATCCATTGCTAGCACGGGCGCGCCGCTGTCAGACCGAGATGGTCCCACGACCCACTGATTGGACCCCGGCAGCTTGGGAACCGTTGTCGTCAATCCCACACGGGCCAATTCGGGTTCACCGGTTTGCTCGGCAAACAAAAACAAAATCCACCGCGCAAGGGCCACCACATCTACCGCTCGTACATTCCGCACCCACTGCGGCAACACTTGCCGATGAATATCAATATAGTGGTTGATCCCCCCAACAAAGGCTTCGATATATTGCCGCGTCTCCTCAGAAATAACCCCATACCGTTCACCGGCCACACTGTGAATGCGCCACCGCAAAGCCACTTCATCTAATTTTAAGGCCGAAGCGCCCTCGACCTCGGCCAAACGCCCTTTGGCCTGGCGAAAATTCTTCAACATCTGCAGGAGATGATCTTCTGCCTGTGCATAGCCAAAACCAAATGCGACATCCACATCTGTGCGCCCATAAATATGGGGTACGCCATAAGCATCGCGCAAAATACGCGCCTTATCTTCTGGGGGTGAAAACAGAGAATCACCCAGTTTTGCGACCAGCGTATCAACCGGGACTTCGGCCAGCAAAACCGCCAGACTATCCCGATCAATTACATCCTCTTGCGCCTCACTTTGAGTGGCAAAAGCGACAAAATAAATAACGAGAATAAACCACCGCATCCCTACTCCCTGAACAAATGATCTTCAATGGGCAATGACATAGCAATGCCATTAGTCGCAGAAATAAGCCCCGCCTCCATAATCTCCTGTGCGTTGCGCGACAAATCCGCGCAAGTCACAAAACCGGGCGATGCGTCCGATTGAATACAATGGATAAAATGCTCGGAAGCATTACTTTCTCCTTCGGGTAATGTATCTGGCGCTATTATTTCTCCATCTTTATTATCACGCGTGTGCAAAACAACGTCAGCTCCTGCAATAATCGTCCCCTCTGTCCCGTGCAGCATCAGATCGTGCGGTGGCTTGTTCGGCACTGCTTCTGTCCATGTCATCTCCAGCCGACACATCGCATTGGGATAGCGCAAAATCATCATCCCATTGTCATCCACGGGCAAATGTGTTTTCAAAAGCCGTCCTGCCATTCCCACCACGCGATTTGGCCGCCCCAAAAACAACACACACAAACTTGAGCCATATCCTCCATAATCATTAAAAGCACCTGCGCCATTGAGATGACTGTCAAATAGGAAATCACAAAAATGTTCGGAACATCCCAACTCATCTGGCCCACAATGCCCCCCCCGCCACAGCAGTTGCCACACCTGTCCAATCGCGCCTTCTTGTACCAGGCGGTAGGCCGTTCGGATGCCGCGATTCCACGCTGTTGGCCAATTGACCATCAACACAGTTCCCGCCTTTCGAGCAGCCGTCAACATGCGATCCGCTTGCTCTAAGGTCGCGGCCATTGGTTTTTCAACCATTGCGTGAATACCCCGCGGCGCACACAACTCTACCACATCGGCGTGATGCGCTGTCGGGGTAAAAACGAACACTGCATCCGGCTCCTCATTGTCCAACAACGCTTCAAAATCATCATAGACCAACTCACAACCGGTTGCCTCGACAAACCGCTCTCGCAAATCCGCATTGCCATCTGCACCGGCCACCAGAACCGCATTATCCAACGCTTTGAGTGCGCGCAAATTTGACCACACATGATCGTGCGCCAGCCCCAACGCGGCCACCTTTACTCTTTCTGCCATAAAAATACCTCCTCAAATATCTGAATCGGGATGTACAGAATTTTAGGATATACAGGATGAATATGCTACACTGCGCCTGTGCTCCATTCATCTTTAAATAGCTTTCATTTGTGGTTCCAAATGATACAGCACAGTATAAAATGAGTAAAGGGGAAAAAGGCGAGAGGCGGGAGTCAAATGCGCTTAGAAAAAAAGCCCGGGTGAACTTTTTCAGCAGTTTACCCGGGCTTTTTTCGACATGCACGGCTTACAATGAGTGTAGCGAATTTATACTTCTCACGACACAGCGACTTGGATCTGCCGTGGTTTTGCTACTTCGGACTTGGGCAAGGTCAGGTTCAAAATCCCGTCCTTGTAGTTCGCAGCAATTTTGTCGGCTTGTACTTCTGTGCCGAGCTTGAAAGCGCGTTTGAATGTCCCGTAGGAACGTTCACGACGGAAGAAATGTTTATCCTTCTGCTCGTCTTCGTGCTTCCGCTCGCCTTCAATTGTGAGCACATTGTCTTCGAGCGTCACCTTGATATCATCCTTGTTCAGCCCGGGCAATTCGGCATGAACGGTAAATTCATGGTCCGATTCCACTACATCCACGCGGGGATGCCAGCCCGTGTCATGCCAGGTGTTTACATCGCCCCAGAACTTGCTCACCAGGTCGTCGATCTCGCGCTGAATCGCGAAAGACTCACGGGGTTGCCAACGAATAAGTGCCATCACAATACCTCCTTTTATTGGTTGTTGGTTGCTTGTCTCGCCCCTTTCTATTGCAACCCCTGTGCCACAATTTGCGATTTTCTTGAAAAAATTAACTCGCTGTAAATAAACGAGTTAATAACTTCATAAATTTTTTTCACATCCCAATCCATTACCAAACCTGATAATATGGCATAGACAAAGCCCCATTTTTGGCATATCATGTCAAACTGTCAGTGATCAATTGTCAGTCCAAAGCCAAATTTTTATATAGGCACAGAAAAAGCCCTGAGCCGAGAGGCACAAGGGCGAAGGTAATAAAAAAGGCGTGACCAGTCATTGACCGAGCAGAGTGACCGCCAGTCCGGTGACCGCACAGGCAGCAATGATCAATGTGACCAATAATTGCCGAAGGGATGAAAAGCTACTATCCATTTTATTCGATAAGTCCCTAATCGCTTGTGTCAATTCGCTACGTGTGTTATCTACTTCTGTTTCAAGGCGTTGTTGCCGGTGTGAAAACTGTTCAAACTGACCCTTTAGTTCAGCTTGTGTTTCTTCAACTGTTGCCATTGCCGAATCCTTTCTCAAAAGGTAAAATCATCTTTATTATATTATAGCGTGTTGTGGTCACCTTGTCCAGTCCTTGTTTTTTTCCACAAACTTCACAGGAGAACTCCATGCGATCAATCATCACCTGCGCAATTGTATTGTTGTGGGCCTGTGCTTGCTTTGCCAGTGATCCGGTGCAAACGCTAACCTATTGCGACAATCTTTCCGGATGGTCCCGCGGCTTACAATTATCCAAAGACGCGCCAGAAGGCCGTTTTGCCATCGCGGCTTCCCTGCCAGCAGGCCAAACGGGATTCTTTACCTACGATTTTTTCAGCACAGGTCAAGACATCTCCAACAAACACAGTCTGAGCTTCTGGTGGAAAGCAGAAGGCAATGGTCTGAGGGACCTCAAAATCAAAGTTCGCAACTACCCCCTCGTCGGCGGCATGGAAGCCGTATATACAATCTGGTCTGGACAAACACCGCCCCAGGGCTGGCAACTTGCCGTTGTAGAATTGGCAAAACCCCAATACGATAACTGGGGAACACAACCCGATTACAACAGGCGATACATCACATTTAGAACAGAAACCAGTCCAAATTCAAATGCACGCCTGTTCATCGATCATATTGCAACCGTCGATCAGACCTTCTCATGGCAAGTTGACGCGCCCGTAAAGGAAACAAGCTCCATTACCCATCTCGATTTTGATGGCAACGGAGCCGTTGGCTTTACTGATTTTATTCTCTTTGCTCAGAAATTCGGTACAACACAGACCGATTCGGGATACGATCCTGTGTACGATCTCGATTCTGACGGACAAATCGGTTTTGGTGATTTTCTCACTTTCGCCGCTGGATTCGGATCTGATGGCTCGCAGTGGTACATCTCCATCATATTTGAAAACCACACCGCACAACCGTTAAGTATTGCGGTGGGAACCGAAACGCAGACCTTGTTGACACAGACTATTGAAGCGGGAACAACCCAGATTCGCGTGCCAATCCCCGAACAACTCCTCGCCTTACGCGACCCCTCCACTACATATCCCATCCCGATTTGGGCGCAAGTTGCAGATTATATCCAAACGCGAAGCAGTTGGATATCTTACGTACCCCAGCGTGTTCCATCGCGCACATGGACACAATTCGCAGCGGCCAAAGAGAACGCTACAGAACCCATTTTACCCGATTTTTCCTACTCGGGCTATCACTACTTTGGCAAACCCGTTCCCGATATCCAGGGCAACATATTCGACGTCACCGCTTATGGTGCTATCCCCAATGATGGCCTCTCCGACCAGGCAGCCATCGTACGCGCCATCGCCGCAGCCGAGCAAAACAATGGCGGCATTGTCTTCTTTCCACCGGGCGAATTTCTGGTGAATACCAACACCGACAATAACCAGCCCATCTACATCCGCAATAGCAATATCGTCCTCAGAGGAAGCGGCAGTCGAAGCGGAGGCACAATCATCCGCCAGGTGAACTACATGCCACCACGCAATCCCGACCAACTGTGGACATCGCCCTATATGTTTATTTTTCAACCCCGCAACACAAGCGATAGATCCCTAACGCCCATTGCGGAAAGTGCAGACCGCGAAACCTTCTATCTCACAGTAGCCGACGCTTCCAGACTCTTTCCCGGTCAATGGATAACGCTCTATATGAACAGCACCGCCGCCATCCCAGAATTTCTCGCGCCCTACTCGGCAGAATCCATCTGGACGACCATGCTGACTAACGGAATTCAAGTGCGCGAAAAGCACAGCATTGCCGAAATACAGGGCAATCGGATTCGCCTCAATGAACCTCTGCACACCGATGTCAACCACACGTATAACTGGACCGTGCGCGAATATCAGCACCTCGAGGAAATCGGCATTGAAGACATCAGTTTTCACGGCACATGGTTAGATGAATTTGTCCACCACAAAGACGCCATCCACGACGGCGGCTGGAGCCTGCTCCAGCTCGACCGATGCGTCAATTCCTGGATTCGACGCACATCCATTATCAATTGCAATCGCGCCCTTCAAATCGGTTCGAGTTCTGCGATATCCGTGTACCACGTCACACAAGCGGGAAACCTGGGCCATTCATCTATTGCGAGCAATGGCGGTTATGGCGTGTGGGTTGGGCTTTCAGAAGACCTCGCAGGCCACTGGCATGGACCGGGCACGAGCAGTCGCTCAGTAGGGACCGTGTACTGGCGTTATGACATGCGCCCAAATCAGCGCATCGATGCCCACGGTGCCCAACCTTATGCCAACCTGCTCGACCGCGTCAATGGCGGTATTCTGTATGGCAGCGGCGCGTCCCTCGCCAATTATCCCAATCATCTCAAACATTATGTGCTCTGGAATTTCAAACACGAGGGCAATCTAAGGCACTACGATTTTTGGCAACCGGGCAACGCACGCGACCGATTTGTGCAACCCATTATCGTTGGCTTGCACGGTGCCCCCGCTACCTTTAATGAAAATACCCTCCAGGTAATCGAATCCAACGGCAGCCCAGTTGAACCAGAATCGCTCTTCGAAGCCCAACTCGAATCGCGCCTTCAAACCCTTCCCCCCTGGCTAAACGACCTTCGCACAGAATGGGATACAATCCGAAACACCTCGCTTCCAGATTTTCCATTACCGAATTTTTAAGTGTTTTCCTTCCTGAAATATCCCCTCTGGCGCATCAGAAAGCGATAGAGATTGGGGTTTTTCACAAACGCCTCGCGTCCGTGCAGCCAGAAATGGTTGTTGAGCACCACGAGATGATCGGGTGGCAAGGGCACCGAGACCACCCCCTGCGACGCTTCCATTGAATCGGAAAAATCGCGCAGATATCGGCCCTGCTCTATTGTTTCGGGATAAACAAACTGATCGATAAAACACACGCACGTTTTGCCATCTTGTTCGTAAAATGTTGTTTTTTCAACCCTGACGGGATAATTCTTACTCTGCGGCGATTGATAGACCAGAGGGAAAGAAGCCAGCGGATGGGTGGCAAAATGCTCTAATGCCTCCCAATCATCCAAATGCAATAGCCTCGACTCCCCACCCACTGCACTCCATTCTTCCATCTTCATCATCAAAATCCAGTCTGTGCGCTCGCGGATGTATGTACCATCGGTATGGAGCGTGAACAGGCGATATGCCTGACGCAAATACGAATCGCTCCTGTCTGTATCCGTCACCTCAAAGCAGGCATAGTACTTGCCCGTCATATCGTCAAAATTGGGCACACCGATCAAGTGCGAAACCGCCGTGCCAAAAGCAATGCGATGATTTGTGGCATCAAACCCACCCTCAACACCAAGGGTAAATCCGCCGGTTGCGCGGTCTCTAACGATTGCATTGATATGCTCGGAGAAATCACCACCGACGATGTTTTGCAAGTGATCCGCAGCGATCAATCTCAGATACGGCACATAAATCAATCGCTGTTCCGAAAGATCTGCCACTTCGCGCACAAATGTCGCTGCGGCACCGGCATCGATTGTAATGTGACGCAGCCGGTGATGGTCGGGATGTTGTTCAACTGTGTAGTTCAAATCCAACCCCTTATGTACCCAGGTTATATTTATTCATAAACGTCCGCATCGCCCGCGCCGGGTGTCTTTGTTTGTACGCACTAAACACATCGGGAAAATCGCCAATCACAGTACACGCACGTTCCAATGCCTGCGCGACGACCTCGCGGGGCGGATCGGTCAGAGGATTTTCCTCATCGGCATCTACACTTAAATCGTAAACCGTTACCTCCGGTGATCTTGTTCCCACATCCATGTGTACGCTATAGCGATCATCCCGCACATTAAAACTCGTACCCCATCCCGTTGTGATATAATCCCGATCAGGTTCAGCTCCACCCGTTGCCCCTGCCCATGCATCTGCTCCATCCATCTCTTCGTACTCAACGTCCAGCATATTGAGAATCGTCGGCGTGATATCCTGATTCTGCGTCCATATATCCGAGTGCTGCCCGCGCGGCCCATCCGGATGGCGAACAATCCAATTGATCTGCGTATTAAATGGAAAAAGCGCGTTACCGCCCTTGCCAAACTGCCCCCTATCCATCAATTGCGTACCGTGATCGGATATGAACATCACCGCCGTATCGTCCCGCAGATTCAATCGGTCAATCGTTTCCAGCAAATGTCCAATCCAGCGATCCACAAACGTGACATAGCCCATATACAATGCTTTTGTGCGCTCGATTTCCGCATCGGTCGCATCGCCAAAGGACAAGGCACGGTGGTGGATATAATCCTTCACCGAAGGATCTGAAAAATAGGCATCGGCATACTGCATGGGCGGATCCCATAACTCGTGTGGGCTAAAGCTGTCAATCCACAAGAAAAATGGCTTGTTGCCCCTATTGTCCTCCACCCATTGCGATGCCTCGCGGAACACTTGAGCTGCGAGATAATTCTCTTCGCCCTCCTGCCGATCCAGCATATTGAGCAAATACTGGACAATCACCGCATGTTTCCCGGGATCTGCATCCCCATCCCGTACATGTGCTGCCAGATCAATACGCGATAGCGGCCCCGAGCGATATCCATCTTGTTCCTGCCCGCGAATAAACCGCCACGACAAAAAACCCCGCGTAAAATTCTGCGTCGGCTTAAACATGTGATAAGTATCCGCGACCAGGCCCGTAACAAAGCCCGCATCGTGCAGGCGTTCCGCGAGCGTATCCTGCTCTGGCGGAATCGGATGCCAGCCAGAACCTGCCGGCTGTAGTCCTTCATTCGGCGTGTCAAACCGCCAGGGAAAAGATGGGATACCCGTAAACACACACCGCCGAAACGGAATCGTCGGCAAGCCTTCTGCAAAACAGCGGTTAAAAGTCAAGCCCTCAGAAGCCAATTGATCCAAATGAGGGGTTTTCACATGGCTCAGTTTCTTACCTTCTCCAATAATATCTGCTCGAAACGTATCGCAGCAAATCACCACCATATTCATAAAATTCTCCTTGTGTGATTCAAACATGGATTGGTCTGACCTATTCCATTATGATAATCTGCGATTCCCTGTGTGTCAATATCAGCGGCATATCACATTTTCAAGTTGACAAAAAATATAGAATATGTGAAGTTTCCCTCCACCAAGAGTAGAGGCGCGTCCCGTCATCAGTAATCTGGCACAAGAGAGCGGATCTGTAGGCTAGACGAAAGGGTCGGGATGCCGAAGTCAAATGTATCTCCGCAGGGCATTTGGCTGGGGCAATAGATAACATCTGCTGAACTGTCACGAGAAATAATCTCGTGGAGCACTCTCTTGTGGGCAGTCTCTGCTATATGCAGTCGGCGTGCTTCTACTCTGGCAACCGACTGTTTTTTTTATTCGGATCCGCAGAAAGGAAAAACCGATGTCTAAGCTCAAAGTTGGGGTTCTCGGCGCAACCGGCATGGTCGGGCAGCGCTTTGTCACATTGCTCGCCGATCATCCCTGGTATAAAGTCACCTCCGTTGCAGCCAGCCCGCGCTCTGCTGGCAAAACCTATTGTGAAGCCGTGAAAGGCCGATGGACGCAACGCGATATTGACATTCCCGCAACAGTATCCGACCTCGTCGTGCAGAACGCGGGCGAGATTGATGCTATCGCATCGCAAGTCGATCTCGTCTGTTGCGCGCTCGACATGGAAAAAGAGGAGATTTACAAACTCGAAGAAGATTATGCAAAAGCCGAAACCCCAGTCATCTCCAATAATTCAGCGCATCGCTGGACCCCCGATGTACCCATACTATTGCCAGAAATCAATCCACAGCACGCTGAAATCATCCCGGCGCAGCGCAAACGCCTGGGCGCCCAACGCGGTTTTATTGCCGTCAAACCCAATTGCTCTATTCAACCTTATGTACCGGCTTTTCACGCATTGGCAGAATACGGGCCTTCCAGAGCCTCCATATGCACTTATCAGGCCATTTCCGGTGCGGGTAAGACCTTTGAGACATGGCCAGAAATGATAGACAATGTCATCCCCTATATCGGCGGCGAAGAAGACAAAAGCGAAAACGAACCTCACAAAATTTGGGGCAAAATCGTCAAAGATGAAATAGTACCCAGGCGCAGTCCGATTATTTCAGCCCAATGCGTTCGGGTTCCCGTCACAGATGGACACATGGCAGCCGTATCTGTTTCCTTCGACAAAAAACCCACGGCTGAAGCCATCCTCTCACGCTGGCAAAACTTTGAAGGCGACCGCAGAGCTACGGAATTGCCCTCCTCGCCCAAAACATTTCTCGCGTACATCGAAGGCGATGACCGCCCGCAGACGCGTTTAGACCGCGATGCGGAAAATGGCATGGGCATCACACTTGGTCGCTTGCGCGAAGACAATATCTTCGATTACAAATTCATTGCACTCAGCCACAACACCGTGCGCGGTGCTGCAGGCGGCGCTGTCTTGATGGCTGAACTTTTGACCCGAGAGGGGTATATCGAAGCAAAATAAGACTAAGTCACCGCATTTTGTGTCTGCCCCTCTAAAAATGCGATCACATTCCCCACTGCGCCGCTATTGAGCAAATCGACGCCTTCCGGGGTCATATCTGCACAATGCGGCGTAAGCACCACCTGTTCACACGCAAAAAGAGGATGATCGGATGGGGTCGGTTCTTCCTCGTACACATCGATACCCGCTCCGCCGACATGCCCACTGTTTAACGCATTGACAAGCGCGTCTGTATCGACTATTGCGCCCCGCGCCCCATTCAGCAATATCGCGCCCGCTTTCATCTTTTCAAACTCGGCTTCGCCAATCATCCCTCTGGTATCATCCGTCAACGCCACGTGCAAACTGATCACATCAGAAGTTTCGAGCAGCACATTTAACTCGACAAATCGCACGCCGAGTTTTTCCGCCCGCTCAGATGACGGATGAAAAGTCCAGGCAATCACCTCCATCCCAATCAATCGCGCGAGCCTCGCCATCTCAGCACCGATATTGCCCATGCCAATAATCCCCAGAGTTTTGCCCTGAAGCATCACATTATCCCGCCGGGGCCAATATCCTTTTTTCATCTCTACGGTCAAATACGCAGCGCGTTTTGCAACGGCAAACATCAACCCAAACATGTGCTCTGCCACAACCGGCGCTGTTCTGCCCGGCTGGTTGCATATCACAATTCCGTGCTTTTTTGCGGCCTTCAGATCGAACATATCTGTGCCAATAGAACACGTCGTAATCATCTTCAATTTTGGCAATTGGCTAAACTCTTGCTCGCCCCACGCCACAGCACCGCGCGTATTCATGATCACATCGGCATCTTTTACCCGTTCTATCTTTTCTTCTAATGATGCGGGGCGCGTATCGTAAAGCGTCACATCGCCATAACCTGCCAATCGCTCGAGATGAGGCGATGCCGCAATCTGTACCGGCTCATCGCCGGGCACCACAATCTGCACATAGTCTTTTACTGCCATAGTCTCTCCTTTCAGAAACATTGCTTCCCAAAACATCCTTTGGTATATTCATAGCTTTCTACGCCATTCAACGCAAACCATTTCGCCAAAGGAGTGCCAATGCCTCTGGCAAAGCACCAGCGCATCGGACATCACAAAACTGTCGAATCATTCAAAGCACATGTCAACAGCCTGGGGATCGACCTTCCCTGCGATGACGAAATTCTCAAAGCACCAGAATCACCGCTTGCCCAAACGGGCGAGTGTCAGGATTTCAGCATTGGCAATCGCTTCTGCATCCACCCTATGGAGGGCTGGGATGGCGAAATTGATGGCAATCCCTCTAAATATACTCTCCGAAGATGGCACAACTTTGGTCTGAGCGGCGCAAAATTAATATGGGGCGGCGAAGCCGTAGCCGTGCGCCCTGAAGGACGCGCAAATCCCAATCAACTCTTTGCAGCCGAACATACCAAAGCCGGCCTGGGCAAACTTCGCGAGGAACTCCTGTCTGCACACCGAACACACATCGGCAACACCGATGACCTGCTCATTGGTCTTCAACTGACCCACTCGGGACGCTTTTGCAGACCCAATGACAAAATTAAACTCGAACCCCGCATTGTGTATCGCCATCCGATCCTCGATCGCAAATTTGGTATTGATTCAGACGACTCCGTGCTGTCCGATAGCGAAATCAAAAGCCTGATTGACGACTATCACAGTGCCGCACGCATGGCTTATGACCTCGGGTATCAATTTGTCGATGTCAAACACTGCCACGGCTATCTCGGCCACGAATTTTTGAGTGCCTTTACCCGACCGGGACCTTATGGTGGCTCATTCGAAAACCGAACCCGATTTCTTCGCGAAATTGTCGCGGGTATTCGCGCCGATTGTCCCGATCTCAAAATAGGTGTGCGCCTCAGCGCATTCGACTTTGTGCCTTTTTATCCCGATCCGGAACTATCCGAAGGGAAAAAACTCGGGCCGGGTATTCCCGAAGATTTTTCTGAATACCTGCCCTATAAATACGGCTTTGGCATCAATGAAGACAATCCTATAGCCGCGAATATCGCCGAAACTTGTCGCTTCCTCGAACTGTTGCGCGAACTCGACATTGTACTCGTCAATCTCTCGGCTGGCAGCCCCTACTACAACCCCCATATTCAGCGACCCGCTTATTTTCCCCCCTCCGATGGCTACCAACCCCCCGAAGATCCGCTCGTGGGCGTTGCCCGTCAAGTTGACATTACTGCACAAATTAAAAAACAATTTTCCGATTTGCTCATCGTCGGCACGGCGTATTCCTACCTCCAGGAATTTCTGCCCCACGTTACCCAAGCGCTCGTGCGCGACGGCAAAGTAGATTTTATCGGTCTGGGGCGCATGGTGCTATCTTATCCCGACTTACCCGTTGATGTACTCCAAAAGGGCGAAGCGTCCAAACGCAAACTCTGCCGGACCTTCAGCGACTGCACTACAGCCCCTCGAAATGGCATGATATCGGGCTGCTTTCCGCTGGATACCTACTACAAAAAATCCCCCGAAGGCATCGCCCTCAGAGAACTCAAAAAATCGATTCAATTGTAACACTTTACTCACTGATCAGTGAATTGGTCTTTAGCACAAAAACTTCCTCCAAATTGTGGAAATTTACGCTCGGTGCCAGAATAACCTCTCTAAACAAACCCTGTGCTTTATCCCCTACTTTGATAACTTGCCCCACGTAAAGCCCTTTTGGAAAAAGTTCACCCAAACCGGAAGATACGATCAGATCCCCAATTTTAATATCCCCCCGAAGCGACACATTTTTCAAATAGAACGTGCCATCTTCAAAAGATACAATGCCACTTATTCGACTTTGTCTCTGTACCACGGCACTGACCCTGCAATTGTGATCTATGAGCAGCTGCACAATAGCAGTATAACCGTGTACTTCCAGGATACGCCCCACCAACCCATCCGCGGTCACAACAGGCATGCGGGCCTGTACGCCTTCATCTGTACCGGCATCAATCAATATCGTATTTGCAATTCGCGCGGGGTTCCGTGCAATCACCCGCGCAACGATATAAGATTTTTCAGTTGCCTGCTGCGACTTGAAATGCAACAAGGCATGGAGGCGTGCATTTTCAAGCTGGGCCTCTCTGAGTTTGAGCAATTCGAGAGAAAGACGCAAATTCTGATCGCGCAAAGCCTCATTTTCGTATCGCAACGATGAAAATCTCACCGGCCAGGCAAAGATACGGTGCCCAATAGACATCAACCCAAAAGCAACACTGTGTGCAAATCGCGCCTGCATTGAGGAATCGAACAACATCAATATCAACGACACCGAAATCGCAACACCCAGCACGACCCCCTTACGGCGAACACGCAGAAAATCACGGACTCGTAGCATCGCTATTCCAAAACATTTCTGTAGCTATGGATATCTGCAAGTATTTTTCCCGTACCTCGCACCACGCAGGTCAACGGATCATCAGCTACCATAACGGGCAAACCGGTCTCATTGACCAGGCGTCGGTCCAGCCCTCGCAACAGTGCCCCTCCTCCTGTCAAAATAATGCCATTATCGAGAATATCGGCGGCCAATTCGGGGGGAGTCTGCTCGAGTGTTCGGCGCACGGCGTTAACGATTGCATTTACCGACCCGGCCAGTGCCTCCCTGATTTCTTTCGAATGGACATTAATGACTCTGGGAATCGCTTGCACCATCTCCAGGCCGCGGCAGGTATGCTGTAGTTCTTCATCGAGTCCCACGGCAGTACCAATAGCGCACTTGATTTGCTCTGCACTGCGGCTCCCCACCAGTAGATTGTGTTTGCGTTTGAGAAATTGCACAATAACTTCTGTCAATTCATCGCCCGCTGTTTTAATTGATCTGGACGTTACAATGCCAGATAGCGCAATGACAGCGACCTCGGTTGTTCCACCGCCAATATCAACAACCATAGATCCCACCGCATCCTCCACGGGCAACCCAACGCCAATCGCAGCCGCCATGGGTTCTTTGATCAAAAAAACTTCGCGGGCACCTGCGCGATCTGCAGCTTCTTTTACAGCACGCATCTCAACGGGCGTAACACCAGAAGGCACACAAATCACAACGCGCGGCCTGACAAGTAGTTTATTTTTTTGTGTTTTGGAAATAAAATAGCGCAGCATTTCCTCAGTCACTTCAAAATCGGCGATAACGCCATCGCGAAGCGGGCGCACCACCTCTATATCTGGTTTTTCGCGCCCAAGCATTTCTTTCGCCTGAGCACCAATGGCCAGGGGCTTGCGCGTATGACGCTCAAGGGCAACTATTGAAGGCTCATTGATCATAATGCCTTGACCCTTGACATAAATCAGTGTATTGGCAGTTCCCAGATCAACACCAATATCATTCGAAAACAAGCTCGAAAACCAAAAAGCCATAGCTAAAATATCTCCCACCGGAATGGATAGGGCAAACGACCATCCGGCAAAATTGGTTAACAAAATTGATTTGAATTTCTGAGTTCGGTATTCTTAACTGCCTGTCGAACAATTGTTGAATGGCAGTGAAAACACGATCTTCTGAATAGGGGAAATAAAAAATTAACAGAAGCGGCAAAAGGAGGAGAAAAGAAGCAGAAAGTTGGCTAAATAATAAGTGTTTAAAAAAATAAAGTCAAGTAACGAGAAACAACGAACTATGGGAAAATATTCTTGACATTTTTTGTGGCAATCTGAAATTTGTCATCCAGATCGTTTGACAAATCTTGACATTCTGGAGGTCCTGTTGAAAATTAGAAAAGCAGTAATTCCCGCGGCGGGGCACGGTAGTCGCATGCTGCCCGCCACCAAGGCTCTGCCCAAAGAAATGATGCCCATTGTTGACAAACCGGCGATTCAGTACATCATTGAGGAACTCGTCAACTCGGGTATTGAAGACATCCTGATCATCACGGGCCGAGGGAAACGCGCAATTGAAGACCACTTTGATCGCAACATCGAAATTGCGCATGCACTGAATGAACGCGCAGATCGGAAAATGCTCGAAACCCTCGATCGAATCGAACAACTGGCCGACATCCATTACGTACGGCAAAAAGACCAATTGGGTACAGGTCACGCCGTTCTCAAAGCCCGTAAACACATTGGCGACGAACCCTTTGCCGTTCTTTACGGCGACGACCTCGTCGTTTCAGAGCGCCCTTGCATTGGGCAAATGATCGATCATTACAACAGATACGACAGCTCAATTCTTGCAGTCAAAGAAGTACCGCAAGAACGCATCAGCAGCTATGGCGTTATTAAAGCCAAACGCATAAACGATGTCTATCTCGTTGAGGGACTCGTTGAAAAACCCGATCCGGCAAAAGCTCCATCAAATCTCGCAACCCTCGGGCGCTATATCTTTGGACCCGAAATTTTTGACTTCCTCGAACAGATCGAACCTGCCGAAAATGGCGAATATCAACTCACCGATGCCATTGAATTGATGATCCAATCCCAAGCGGTGTATGCATGCGCCATCGAAGGGGAGTGGCATACAGTAGGCGATCTTCTCTCTTATCTCAAAACCTCAGTGGCCTTTTCCCTCAACCATCCTGCCATTGCCAAAGATTTTCGCAAATATCTTAAAGAACTCGCTCCACAACTCGAAGAGGACCCCAGCTCAGAAAAGAAACCATTATAGACCGCACAAAAGCGCATCCATCTCGCGCACCAGCACGGGCCAGTGTGTCACAATCCGTTTCTCCTCTGCCGCTATGGTTTTCAGATCGGCCTCACACAGTTTGCCTTCTGTGTAACACGCTTCCACATCCTCTCGGTCTAACACCTCGGCAACACCATCGGAATCTATCCATATATCCAAAAGCAGATCCAGATAACTGACCCTGCGCTCTTCTACCTGCACATCTCGACAGATATGAAACAAATGCCCCTTCAGATCACCTGAAGGAGCACACATTCGCCACATAACATGCGCGGTGTCCATCTGGTAAAAAGCCAGCGTTTGAGAACCCGAAGGCAAGTAGGTAGCAGCGATTTTCCAAGCGCGGTTTGACACATAAGACAAAACCACCCAATTTGTGCCACGGGCGACCAGATCGCACATATATGTTTCATCGGGCTTGTTGAGATGGCGTTTTAATTCGCAAAACAACACGATGGTGGTCCTAAACAATGAAATAGCACATCAAGATTGTCAAACTCGTGATCAGCCAACAGATCCACTGCAATGCCCAGCCGCGCTTTTCGCCCAGGCCAGAAGAAACACACTGCCCAAGATAACAACCCGTAAAAATGACAAATAATGCAATACCCCACACCATAAAAATACCCTTTTTTATATCAGCTTGACAACCTCTTCTCGTTCTGCCGAGAGCCTGATTGCGTCAATCACGCGAATAGCCTCCAAACATTCCTCTGGTTTGACCAGCAATTCTTCCCCATGTGCAAGTGCCGCGCCCACATTATCGTAATACGTGCGATAGCTGCCAAACATGGGCGACACGGGGTGCTCTACGGTTTGTCCGCGATCATTGATAACGCGCAACTGATAACGCGCAGGGTCTTCCGGGACGAGTACGCCAAAAACCCCCGACTTCATCGCTGCCTCCTGAGGATCTATGCCGTATTTTCTAAAACTTCCGAGCGCACCACGCACATGAAAGCGCGGCTTGACATACATCCACGCAGTACCCAACTCAATAAAATAGCGCACCCCGTTTGCAAATCTTAGATGAATCAGGGCTAGAGCTTCAACATCGGCCTTATCTTTCGGATAGCGATATTGCAAATCGGCAAACACGGTTTCAACAGTCGGGCCGTAAAGTCTGAGTGCCTGATCTATCAGATGCGCTCCCCAATCGAGAACGCGCCCTCCGCCGTATTTTTTCCACGCACGCCACCCGACATGCGGTCCACCATAAGTTGTGATATTGGACTCGATGGTATAAATATCGCCCAATATCCCTTTTGCGAGTATGTGTTGCAACGTCAAAAAATCACCGTCCCATCGCCGATTTTGATACACACTCAAGAGCACCTGATTGCGCTCAGACGCTTCAAGCATAGATCGCGCTTCGGATTCATTCAAACACATAATTTTATCTGTCACGAGATGTTTGCCCGCGTCCATTGCCTGAATAGCCATCGGCGCGTGCGTATCGTGCGGTGTCGCCAATACAACGAGATCGACATTGCCATCTTCCAATAGCGCATCAAAAGTGCCATAAGTCACGATCTGCGGGAAATCGGCCTCTGCGTCCTGGCGTTTCTCTAACGATCGCGAACAGACCGCGTAGAGTTCGAGATCGGGCACCATCTGAATCAATTGTGCGTGAAAGACTTTTCCGCCCAAACCGTACCCAACCAGACCAACGCGAATCATGAGACCCCCTCCACAACAAAGAAAAGGCCGCCTCAAAAGAAGCGGCCTCGAAAATGAACTGGCCTGAGAGTTTACCGGCCAGTTGTATCCTTTCCGAATGCGCCATCACTTCAGCAACATCATGCGCTGAACCTGGGTAAAATCGACCACTGACATGCGATAAATATAAATCCCACTGGCTACTTGCTTGCCAAATTCATCCGTGCCATCCCAAACGACCGAGTGAAAACCCGCATCCATCGACTCTTGCACCAAAGTGCGAACTTCCTGCCCGAGCAGGTTGTAGATCACCAGTTGGACATCACCGGCTTCTGGCAACCGATAGTCTATCGTCGTGGAGGGGTTAAAAGGATTGGGAACATTTTGTCCAAGAGCGTAATCCTTGGGCATGGCCTTGAAAGTGCCAATTTCAATATTGGTAATGGCATCAATACCACCGGCCAAATCAACCATCACACCATCGAGAATCTGAAAATCAGACGCAAGCGGTGTCTGTGTGGTTTTAAACGTAAACTCTACCAGACTGCCATCGCCACTGACAGCCTGACCATCGACCTTCATCGCTCCAACAGCCACTTGCCCGGGCGTCTTGTTAGACGCGAGAAACAGTGCGGGTTGTCCGCTGTTCGCATCGAGCAAATTTTGATCGACCTGACGTGCTTCGACAAACTCATACTTGGATTGATCGTACTGCAGGACAAAACCATAACCCTTCAATTTCTGCGCGTAATTGATAGAGACCTGCAACTTCAGAACGCCATCTTCAGCAACAATATTTTGTGCGCGTTTCAGCACCAAGTTTGCCAAGCTGTTTTCGCCACCCGTAAATTCTATACCCTGTGTCAGAGGTCCAGCAATGGCCGAGCCAACCAGCCCTATTCCCAAACATGTCGCAATAATCAAACGTTTCATAACCCTTCCTCCTATTTATGAAGGTGTTTACATCTTATTTCTGCAAATTTACTGCTTACTCGCCTGTAAGTCAACGCATTTTTATCCAATGTCCAATTTTATCTGAAATACGCTGCAATCGCCTGTACAAGGCCGGAAATAGAGACCGATGTTTCGTCAAGCTCGACAACCACATCAAATCCCTGTGACACTGCAGTTTGGGCTGTGATGGGACCAATACACGCTGCGGGCAAGTATTCCCAATTTTGCCGCGTCTTTTTTAGTAGATTCACCAGATTTAAGACCGTAGAGGAACTCGTAAATGCGACCAGGTCAACGGCATCTTTTTTTAGCAATTGCAAAAAATTTTCGGGCAAACACTCGGGCACAACCGTTTTGTAAACAACAACCTCGCGAACTTCACCACCGCGATCTCTAAGTCCATTGGCAAGCACATCCCGGGGCTTTTCAGGGCAGGGCAACAAAAAACGCTGTCCGGAGAGATCTGCACCAAAAGCTGCGAGCAGGCCTTCAGATGTGCGATCCGCCGCTTCAATATCTACATTGAGATGCCACTCGCGCACCCGTGCCGATGTTGCCGCGCCAATAGTCGCAATTTTTATCCCACTCAATATGCGTACATCGCGCCCTTGCTTAAACAGACGCTCAAAAAAGCGATCGGTTCCGTTTGTACTCGTCAGAACAAGCCAATCGAATGAATGGATATCTGCAATCGCACAATCGACATCGCACCAATCTTGGGGGTCGGCAAATGCAATGGTCGGCACTTCCAGCACGTGCGCGCCCAACGCCCGTAGCCTGTGTACCAGGTCACTCGCCTGCGTGCGCGCCCGCGTCACAGCAATTGTTCGTCCAAACAGAGGCTTAGACACAAACCAATCCAGGTCCATCGCCGCGACCTTCCCAACGACAATCACTGCGGGATTGATCATTTCGACCGCCCCCATCTCCCCCAACGTGGTTTTCACCGTCCGTTGCAATGGCAAAGACCCCCACTGTATGGCTGCAACGGGAGTTTCGGGTGAGCGCCCCCCCGCAATGAGGCGCTGGGCAATTTCACGGCGTTTTCGCGTGCCCATCAAAATCAGGAGCGTACCGCCCACTTTTGCCAACCCCTCCCAATCAATTTTTCCTTCGCCTTCAAGCGAAGCCGTTGTCCCCGTTACAATCGTCACATGGGGGGATATACCGCGATGCGTCACCGGAATACCAGCATAAGCAGGTGCTGCTATTGCACTGGTAATACCCGGCACAATCTCAAACGGAATCTCGTGATCCTTCAGCACCTCAGCCTCTTCTCCACCGCGCCCAAAAACAATAGGATCGCCCCCCTTTAACCGCACAACCATCAACCCTTTTTGGGCGCGATCAATCATCAGAAGATTGATCTCATCTTGCTGCACGCGCTGAAACCCCGGGCGCTTTTCCACATTGATACACTCACATCCCCGCCGCGCTTCCTTCAAAAGTTCGGGATTCGCCAGCCCGTCATACAAGATCACATCGGCTTCTCGAATAAGGCGCAAGCCCTTCACCGTTATCAATTCCGGATCACCCGGCCCAGCACCCACGAGATATACACATCCAGTTTGCATAACAATTCTCTGCTAAGCCCTTACGCCCAACATCTCTCCCGCTCCCTGTTCGAGCAACCCCTTTGCAACGCGCATCCCCAACTGCTCGGCAGATGATGCCTGCCCTTCCATCTTTTTTGATATCACCTGACGCCCATCCGGTGTTGCAACGACGCCCGACAGCACCAGAACGACCACAGAAACCGTGTCAAAGGCTGCGTATCCCCCAATTGGAACGCGACAGCCTCCTCCCAATGCCGCCAGCATCGCGCGTTCTGCCGTAACAGCCTGTTGCGTTTCAACGCAATTCAAAACGCCAACAAGGTCTGTAATCCTCTGATCCCCTTCTCGTATTTCTATCCCCAGCGCGGCTTGCCCGGGCGCAGGCAAACAGATTGCCGGATCGATAAACTCCGCGATACGGTCCCCCAATCCCAACCGCTTCAAACCCGCTGCGGCCAGAATAATACCATCCAAATTTTCCGTTTCGAGCTTTTTTATGCGCGTATCCACGTTCCCGCGCATCGCCACAAAATTCAAATCCGGTCGCGCGTGTTTCAACTGTGCTTGCCGACGCAAACTGCTCGTCGCAACCGTTGCGCCTTCTGGCAAATCTCGAAACACCAGATTATTTTTGCTGACCAGAACATCTCGCACATCTCCGCGCTCGCTCACCGCGCCCAAAACCAATCCCTCTGGCAACCTGGTCGGCAAATCTTTCAAACTGTGAACCGCTATATCAATGCTGCCCGACAGCAGCGCGTGTTCGATCTCCTTTGTCCACACCTCTTTGCCACCGATCTGAGACAGAGGCATTTCCGACAGGCGATCCCCCTGCGTTTTAATCACCTCAATCTCAATGCTGAGATCGGGATACGCGCTCGCCAGTTTTCTCTTTGCCCAATTGGCCTGCCACAAGGCCAGCGCACTGCCCCGACTACCAATAACCACCCTCATAAGCCGCGCACCTCATCAATCTCTTTTTTTTTGTGCCCCTCAACCATCAGATCAAATAAATAGGAAAGCGCCGCCACATAAGCCCCGCCATCTTCTTCCTCGCCAGCCTCTCTAAGACGCGTCACCGGTTTATGCAGCGCCTTATTCATAAATCGGCGCATCAAATTGGCAACTTGTGCACGTTGATCGTCCGAAAATTCACTGAGCTTGGCCTGTGCGAGTTCCGAATCCATAAAAGATTGAAAATGCCCACGCAGCGCCACAATTGCCGGAACAACCTCCAGGGAATTTATCCACGCAGAAAAGTCTCCCACTTCTTCTTCTACAATTTCGCTAACCCTATCCGCTTCAACCTTTCGCTTCTCCAAATTCGCGCCAACAACAGACTCCAGATCGTCGAGATCGTACAAAAACACATTGTACAGATCTCCAACTGCCGGATCAATATCGCGCGGCATGGCTATATCGATCAGAAACATTGAGCGATTATTGCGCCTGTGCATCGCAGCTGCCACCTGGTGGCTTTCCAGAACATAAGTTTCCGCACTTGTGGAACTAATAACAACATCTGCGCCGTGCAAATTGCCTATCCCTTCGTCCCAGGAAATAGCGCGCCCGCCCACGCGCACCGCCAAATTTTGTGCCCGTTCAAATGTGCGACTCGTCACAAGCAAAGACTTTACCCCATTGTCGGCGAGGTGCCGCGCCGTCAATTCACTCATCTCGCCAGCACCGAGCACCAGGGCTGTGTATCCTTCGAGATTGCCGAAAATTTTCTTTGCGAGTTCCACCGCTGCAAAACTGACGGAAACTGCACCTGTTGCAATCTCCGTTTCTGTACGCGCCCGCTTTGAAACCTCGGTCGCAGCGCGAAACAAGCGATTCAACACAGTCTTGCTCGTTCCCATAGACAGTGCAGCAGCCCCGGCCTCTTTCACCTGACCGGCAATTTGCGGCTCACCCATGACCATAGAATCCAACCCGCAGGCCACCTTGAAAAGATGACGCACAGCTTCCGCATCGCGATAGACAAATAAGTGCCGGCCCAATGCCTCGGCATCCAACCCACTTTGATCGCACCAACCCTCGATTACTGCCCTACGGGCAGCGTGAATATCCGCCGCAACACAATAGACTTCCGAGCGATTGCACGTCGATAATACCGTGCATTCGGCAATTTCAGGCACGCTGGAAAAGTATTGCAGAACCTCATCCAAAGCCTGGGGTAACACTGCGACCCCATCTCGGACTTCAACAGGTGCTGTGCGGTAACTCAGCCCGATTACGACGAGAGACATACTTCAATTCGCTCCTCAATTTCAGCCCACTTGCCCCTGCGCGCAAGGGCAAGTATATCATCTGTCACCAACTGTTTCCAGAACGCTTGCCGCCGGTCTGGCGCGTCCGGGAATCGCGCATAAACTCTGTGCCTTAAACCAGTTAGCAAGTCCAATAAGCCCGCGTGTCCATCTTCCAAAAAAGTCTCAATTTCCCGGCGCAACAGCACGGCATAAGCAGGACTGTTGCCCCCTGTAGAAATCGCCACCTGTAAGTCGCCGTGCCGAACAACCGCGGGCACAATAAAATCGCTATCTGTGTGCGGATCTGCACCACAAAACAAAATCCCTCGGCATTTTGCCGCCGCCTGCACCATCTGATTAACACCTGCATGATCAGTCGCGGCAATCACGAGCGCGCTGCCGTCCAAATCGCTCGGCTCAAATGCCCTTTGGCGCAAATGGATTGCGCCTTCATCGGCCAATTTCAGAATGCCCTCGGTCGCAGTTATACCCACCACCCGAACGTGTGCCTTAGCATCACACAGCCCGCGCACTCTGCGTTCTGCAACGCGACCCGCCCCAACCACAACACACAATTTATCTTCCAATTTCAAAAATACGGGATAGCGCATGGCTTAAGGTCCTAAATTGTGGGGACCAGAAAAAAGAACACCCACCACGGGAAATGCCAGAATGACGAGAACAAAACCCATGATAGACAGAAAAGCCGCTCGTTTGCCTTGCCAGCCGCCCCACCACCGCGCGGCGAGATTGCCCGCATAGATGATCCACGCAATCAAAACGGGCAAAAATACCGGCTCGCGCCATATAGAAAACTGCGAAAGATGTTGAAATGCCCAAACCGAACTGGCAATAGTACCGCCCGTCAAAAAGACAAACCCAAAGGTGGCTGCGCGGTTATTGATCTGATTTAACACTTCAAGTGAAGGCAGCCGTGCATAAAAAAAACCAAGATGCTTGGCCTGAATTTCGCCCAAAAGCATCAAATACATCACACCCCCAACACAGGAAATCGCAAAAGCCGTGTACGCAAGGCCATAAGCCAGCACATGCAGTTCAAACCACCCACCGCTATATCCCGTAACCTGAATATCCTCAATACCCGGCAATTTAGTAAGCGTCAAAACGTGCAAAACCACCACAATGGGCACGATGAGCACACCCAAAGACCGATCTCGCGTACTCACTTCGAGATAAATATAAACAACCGCGACCAGCCATGCGCAAAGCGATGGCAAAACCTGACTGGTCAAAGGCATCTCGCCAGCAGAAATTGTGATAATGGCCAAAAGCACAGTGTGCATACACCAGGCGCCCCATATTCCCCAGGAGCCCAGAACGCGCCAGTGTGCTCTGGGCCGGTGAAAGTGCAATGCATAACCCAGAGCACTGACTATGTACGCCCCTCCTGTTGCAATGAGTAAGATGTCAAAAATCATAGCCTTTTCCTCGAATCATGCACGCACAAAATGGCAACGTAACAAAGAAATATATACAACGGGGTACAACTCCGCCAGTATCATCAACTCAACGACGCTCAAAACGACTCCGTATTGGATAGTTGGCTACCTTCTCGCCCGGTGTAATAGAGCCTAACACCACCTGTTTATCGGCACCGGTTACACTCGGCACATTGCCCGGGTGCCCATTCATGGTCTGATAGGCAAGGATCGCAAATGCAATAGCTTCTTTTGCTTCTGATGCCATTCCCAGGTCATCCAATCGCTTGAATGCAATATTTCCCAATGCCCGATCCAAAAGATCCATCATAACCGGATTTTTAGTGCCTCCCCCACTTGCAATCACCTCGTGGATTTCACACCCGGGCAAAACAAATCGTTTCAGCCCATGCACAATGCTTTCCACCGTAAACTGCGTTGCCGTACGCACGAGATCTTCCCGTTTTCCACCCCAATCGAGAATTTTCTGAACCATATCGGTCCCAAAATCCTCGCGTCCCGTTGATTTGGGCGGCTTCATAGAAAAAAAAGGATGCGCCATAAGCACATCCAACAAATCCTCACACACTTGGCCTTTGCCCGCAAGCGCCCCATCCCGATCGAAACTCAGTTTGCCGCGCGTAATCGCCTGTACAACCCCATCAATAACCATATTGCCGGGTCCCGTATCAAATGCAAAAATATCTGACACCCCACAGTTTGCGGGCAATATATTGACATTGGCAATACCACCGATATTGAGCATCGCGCGCCCCACATGTTCAGACCGAAACAACAGATAATCCACGAGCGGGACAAGTGGTGCCCCCTGTCCACCCACGGCCATATCCCGCGACCGAAAATCCGATACCGTCGTGATCCCCGTGCGCTCTGCGATCACCGAGGAATTGCCAACTTGCAACGTTGACCGCACCCGTTTGCCGGCAGCCTCGGCAAGCGCGGGCAAATGGTGAATCGTCTGCCCGTGCGATCCAATTACATCGACTTCTCCCGTGCTGATATTAGCTTCCTCACACACGCGGAGTGCAGCTTCTGCAAACCATTCCCCAAGCGCGGCATCCATGCGGCATATTGCATCGACCCGCCCGTCTTCACAAAGAGACAAAATCTCCCTTCTAACATCTTCGGGAAAAGGCACTTCGACATACCTGAGCAGAGACAAACCGGATTCGTCAATCTCCACAAGCGCGGCATCCACACCATCGGCAGAAGTTCCAGACATGAGACCAATCGCTTTCATGGGTTTCCTCACGCGCCGAGTTCGCGAACCGTTTTGACACCGCGAATAAAATAGTGATAAACCACCGACCCCTTGAACAGACGCCGTTCAATCTCGCCATCCCCCCTGCTTCTGAACCGCTGGGCTTCTCGCCGCCGCCGCAAGATATTGAACGGATGCAGCAACACCCACAAAAGCCCGGCTATCGCCGCAATGGGGTGTTTCCAATTGCCTTTTAGCAACAACCCCAAATTCGCCAATTCCATAGCGACGCGAACCGGGAATTTATACAACAGCCTCGGAAGGGAAAAATTTTTCAATATCATCACGAGTTGATTGCGATGGTTCAAATACGCTTTTTTGTAACTCTCTGCACCAAGCGCAAATCCGCCGTAGTGATACACGAGAGAATCGGGCACATAGACAATGCGATACCCCGCAAGGTGAAACCGCCAGGACAAATCAATCTCCTCCATGTACATGACAAAGTCCTCATCGATCAGTCCCGTTTTTTCGAGACAATCCATACGCAAAAACATCGCTCCCCCAATAGCCCAAAAAATATCGCGGGACTGATCGTATTGCCCCAGATCCTCCTCGACACACTCAAATATCCTGCCCTGACAAAACGTAAACCCCCACCTGTCCATCAGCCCTCCAGCAGCTCCGCCATAATCGAACATTTTGCGATTCTGCAACGACCGCACCCTGGACTGACACGCCCCAATTGTGGGATCTGATTTCAACACATCAATCAGCGGCGACAACCACCCCTCGCCCACCTCCACATCCGAATTCAACAACATTGCATACGCGCCCTTTGCCACCTCCAATCCCCGGTTGCACCCGGCACCCATTCCCTTGCTCGGCTTCCCATTTCCCCCACCCGTCTTCACAATGCGAATATCCGGAAATTTCTCCAATGCCCGATCCAGACTGCCGTCGGGATAAGGCTGATCATCTGCTACGATAACTTCAAAAGGGATATCCGATGTGCGTGCATAGAGAAATGCCAGACACTCGGAAATAATATCCCCCAAATAATGGGGAATGATAATTGAGACCAGCGGTTTATTATTGCCGTCCATCTCGGAATCTCGGGCTTCTCGACCGCGTGTATTCACCATCAAAACGCCACCTCTACACCCAATTCCTCAGCCGCTTTTTCCAGACTTTCCACATGGGTTTTATGCAGCGGAATCCCCGTCTTTGCCCATGCCGCCTTTTTTATCCACTCAATCTCACCGGGCACGTAAATGCGATCCACGCCTTCTTTTGGGCGAGAAGCCCGAATCGTCTGAATCATCCGATCAACCTCCCGTTTAAACTCCGACACATCGCAAAACGTCTCGATCTTGATCGCCTGAAAAAAGTGACTGGCCTGTCGCTGCCCTTGATATTCATCTTCCCGATTCACCGTTGCCAGGCCAAATGGCAGGATACCGCTCAAAACATCCATCACGACATTTAGTCCCGATCCCTTCGCGCCACCGGGGGCCATTAATACATGTGCGCGGCCCGGATCATCCGTCACCTGCCCATCCTCATCTAATACCCACTCTCCATCTAATTTCCGTCCATATAAACGCATAGTGCCCACCCTCCCCCAGGCGGATCGCCCCGTCGCCATATCAAGGACAATGGGATATTCCCGATCCGCCGGAATCGCATAAGCCAGCGCGTGATTGCCCAACAACCGATCAATTCCTCCGTAAGGCGCTACACCGCGACTGCTACTCGATACGCAAAAACCGATCATATCCCAGCCCAATGCCATCGTCGCATAACAGGCCGCGGCGCCGTAGTGCCGGCTGTTTATAACTGTTGTCGCGGCAATCCCCAGATCATTCGCTTTTGCAATTGCCAGTTGCATCGCCCGATAAGATGCCAGATGTCCCAAACACCCATCGCCATCTACCGTTGCCCACGCAGGCCCTTCGCGGACAACGGTAATTTCGGGTTTTGGATTTGTGTGACCAGTTTGAATGCGCTTTAAGTAACCCGGCACAGCCCGCGTACCGTGTGAGTGAACCCCGCGCACATCTGTCTCAACTTGCAAATCGGCCATCAACCGCGCATCTGCCCTCGGCACGCCAACCGCTTCATAAAGCCGCTGTGTCGTCTCTATCAAATCGTCAACCTGAATCAACCGCTCCTGCTCCCCCGCCTCTGTCGGCACAATACCATTCACGAGTTCATGCATAAAAACCTCCAAACTTCTTGCTCAAATCAAAGAGACATTTTAAGTTGTCAGTTGCGGTTGTCAACTCGCCCAACCACTCTCCGAGGTAAGACATGAAAGGTGAAACACGAGGAGGATTGGGTCGTCTTAATATTACCCCCATATTACATTTACCACTAAGGAAATCACCATGGATTACGACGTCATCGTCATCGGCGGCGGAAGTGCCGGATACGCCGCTGCGCGCACCGCACAGGAACTCGGCGCAAAAGTTGCCATTATAGACAAAGGGCCTCTCGGTGGCCTGTGCATCTTGCGCGGCTGCATGCCAACCAAAACCATCCTGCGCTCATCCGAGATCATGTCCTTGATGCGCCGCGCCAGAGAATTTGGTCTGCGCGCTTCTAATTTGCGCGCAAATCTCGATGAAATCAATGACCGCAAACGCACGCTCGTCGGTGAATTTGCAGATTATCGCATCGAGCAACTTCGCAATCCGCGATTCACCCTCATCAACGGCACGGCGCAGTTTGTCAATCGCAACACCATCACCGTGGGAAAACAAAATATCACCGCGCGAAGTTTCATCATCAGCACGGGATCAACCGTTGCTGACATCGCCATTCCTGGCCTGGAAGAAGTGGGCTTTATCACCAGTGATGAAGCGCTTGAACTGCGGGAATTGCCAAAATCGATGATCATCTTAGGTGGCGGTCCTGTCGCAACGGAATTTGCACAATTTTTCTGCCGTCTGGGAACGTGCACCACACTCATTCAACGCAGCGATCACATTTTCAGCAGCACAGACGAAGACCTCGCACGTCCGGTGGAAGCTCGCTTCAGAGAAGAAGGCATGAAAGTCTTTACCGACACGCAATTGCAAAAATTCACGACCAAAAACAACGCCAAAATCGCCCACTTCCACCATAAGGGAAAATCCCGCCGCGCTTCGGCAGACGTGATCCTCCATGCTTTGGGACGCGTGCCCGCCATCCAATCGCTCGCGCTTGAAAATGCCGGCGTACGCGTCGAGCGCGGACGCCTTCTCGTGGATCATCACATGCGTACCAGCGCGCCCAATATTTATGCCGCAGGCGATTGTACGGGACTCTATGAAATCGTACACATCGCCGTTCAGCAAGGCGAGATAGCCGGTCACAACGCCGTTGATGGAACCCAAAAGCAGCACATCGACTACAGGCTCAAAGCCGAAGTGGTCTTCACCGATCCGCAACTCGCGTCTGTGGGCCTCACAGAAAAAGAATGCCGCGAACAAAACATCTCCTATCGCGTTGCATCCTATCCCTTTGACGACCACGGCAAATCCATGGTCCTGGGGGAAACCCATGGATTTGTCAAAATCCTCTGCCATCCCGAAACAGGCGAAATCATCGGTGGGCATATCGTCGGTCCAGAAGCCGGCGAACTCTTTCACGAACTCATCGCCATCATGTACTTTCGCGGCACAGTACATGACCTCATGGACATCCCGCATTACCACCCCACATTAGCGGAAATTCTCACCTATCCTGCAGAAGACCTCGTTGAAGAGATTCATTCCTCACTGTGAATAACCGGTTTTAACTGATAGGCGAGCATTGCGGCAAATGGAATAAATAACAGGGAAATGCGAAACAAATTTTGATAGGAAATCCACGCGACCAGTACCCCGGCCAGCAGGGGCAACAAACCCTGTGGAAACATAAACATATTCATAAAGCTGGTATAGGTCGGCCGTCGGTCAGCCGGCGCAATATCGAGAACATACGTCATGCGCCCCGAATACATGCCGCTTTGCGCCGCGCCTGAAAAAATGAACGTAAACGCATACACCACGACCCTCAAATTCACTTCTGTGCCCCAGAACCAGATGGTGCGATCGGGCACATACACGATACATATCGGAACCAGAATAGACAGTGCGAGCAAGCAGGTGCCGTATAAAAACAATGCTTGATTGCCCTTGTAACGCCCCACCCAGGCCCACGCAACATTTGAAAAAACCGCGCTAAACTGCATAGCGGTCACATAAAATCCAATATAAACCGCCCCAATGCCTAAGCCAGAAATCGCATAAGGCATGTAAAACGGCCCGCCCATCATGCTAAAGCCCCACAAAAATTGTACCATACACAAACGCCTGAAATTCACATCATCTTTCATCAGACTCAGGCCACTGAGCAAATAATTTTTCAGCGAAAGCTGTGCGCGCGTACGCTTTTCAATGGGTTCGCGGATCATGCCAAATGTCAGCACGGCCATCGTAGTACCCATACCAGAGAGCATAAACAATACCGCGTAATTATTCGGAAACGAGAGGCCGCTTTGCGCGCTCAGGACATAGGAAATCAGAACGCCCGCAACCATCGACATCACACCGCCCGAAAATCGGCGCAGAGCAAAAACTTTTGCCCGATCCGACGCGGGAATTGCCTTGCCCATCAAATCCATCCACGGCACACTCATCACACCCATCAGCGATGTTCCCAAAGCGTAAAACACCATAAACAAAGACAAAAAAATTGCGGGCTTCAACCCGCCGAAAAAAATTGTCATCACGCCCACAAAGATCCACATCACACTTCGAGCCATACCCGCCCAGATCAGTAAGGGCATCTTTCGAGGTTTGGGTTCGATAATCCGAGAAATAAAGACCTGCGGCCACGCCCACCCCATCCTCATGAGCGCACCGGCCATCCCGACCAAAATGCTGGACGTGGTCAGCGTTTGTACAAAAGCCGGCATCACCAGATCCGAGCTAATAAACGTGTAGGACATCATGACCATGCCGCCATTGATCACCAACAACCAGCTATTTCGGCGCGTCTCTTTCTGTGCGTGCCTCGCCGCCACCACATCGCGTAGCGGCGGTCCTCCATGCTGTGCCATTTCCATAGTTAATTCGCCTTATAAGCGATCTGCACCTTCAATAATTGGCTGAATATCCACAATCCCACACCCAGGTCCCCTGGGAATGCTCATTTTTCCATCTCGAATCTCGAGCGCAGGATCAAACCACTCGCGGTATTTCTCAATTCCTCGTTTGTATTCCTGGTACTGACCGATATCCGGTGTACATGCGGCAAAATGAAGCATATAAATAAACCCAAAACCGCCAGAAATATGTACCGTTGTCGGCATATCAGCCAAAGCGGCCATTCGCGCAACGCGCGTCGAGCGAATAAGCCCCCCGTAATAATGCAGATCGGGCTGAACAATATCCACACCGCGATTGGCAATCATCCATCGAAACCGCCGGTCGCTGAACTCCTGTTCGCCCCCAGAAACGGGAATACCCAGCGTATCGGCAACGACCTTCGTATCTTCGAGGTGATCAAATGGACAAGGTTCTTCAAAATAAACAGCCCCAATATCTTCGAGCATACGCCCCACTTCAATCGCTTGCGGCGGATCGTAAGAACTATTGGAATCCGCGTGGATATCAATCGCATCACCGAGTACCTTGCGAGACAACGCGATCAGATTTGGCGTTCGCCCGGGCAGGGCATCAGCGTTTTTGCTCATGCGCCCGCCAATTCTAAACTTCACAGCCGGTGCGCCCGTCTCGTCAATCAGCCCCTGCAGATAAACCACTTCTTCTTCCGGTGTGCTATCCCGCCGCCCACTCGCAACATAAAAGGGAACCCACTCACGCACGACACCGCCCAGGAGTTCGGAAATGGATTTTTGTGCAATCCGACCGAGCAAATCCAACAGTGCCATCTCAACCCACGCCACACAACACCAGAAAGCCAATCCCTGCAATTTGTAATTGCTGCTGTGGCGGTACACGCCCCACAGATGGTCTTCGAGATCGCGGGCATCTTTCCCGATAAAATAGGGAATCACCAACTCATTGAGAATCGGATACACATATTGCGCCCGTCCATTTGTAAACGCCAGACCTTCCGCACCATCTTTCGAACGCACATGAACATAATACTCCCGCTCATCTTTGAGCAATTTGATGGATTCGATCACAACCGGCTCATCCAGCCCATCTAAGACCAGAACGGGTTTTTCAGCCACCTCATCCAATGCCGCCACATCTGGTGTTGGATCCATTTTAAGTCCTCTGCTATGAATTTTGAATTCTCTCTTGCAATTTTTCAAAATACAGATCTCGATCAACGGGAATATCGACCCAATCGTCCAGCCATGAAGACAAGAGCATCGCATTCGCCAACTCAACCCCACAAATGCCCTCAACCCCGGGCGCGAGTAGTGGGTTGTCATTCAATATGGCGTCACACCAGTTGTTAATTATGCCGCGGTGCGCCCCCCCATCTTCACCGACAGGGATATCGAGTTTTTCCGCTTTTGGTTTGCCAAAGCCACCCGTATATCCCCGAGAAAACTCGCTCAGGGAAACATTCGAACGCCACCACACAATTTTGTTGTCTTCCATAATCACTTTACCGCGATCCGTCGCTATCTCCAGACGGTTGCTTCCGGGAAACTCTCCGGTTGTGGTAATAAACACGCCCGTCGCACCACTTTCGTATTCCACATAGGCAGTAACATCGTCATCCACTTCAATATCGTGATATTTGCCATAGCTGATAAAAGCGCGCACGCGAGAGGGCATCCCGCAAATCCACTGCCACAGATCCAAGTTATGGGGACACTGATTCATCAACACACCGCCCCCCTCACCCGACCATGTCGCACGCCATTCACCCTTATCGTAATAACTTTGAGCTCGAAACCAATTAGTGACAATATAATTCGTGCGCTGAATATCTCCCAACTCGCCAGAAGCTACCAATTCTCGCAATTTTTGATGGTGTGGACGGGTTCGCTGATTGAACATCAGGGCAAACACTTTGCCACTTTTTTTTGCCGCTTCATTCATCTCATAGACTTGCCTGGTATATACGCCTGCGGGTTTCTCGATCAATACATGCAAATCGTTCTCAAATCCCTTTATCGCAAATGTCGGATGATCGTAATGAGGCGTCGCCACAATAATCGCATCAACAGCTCCCGACGCGATCAAATCATCGCCATTATCAAATGTTCGCACGTCTTCCCCAAGGCTTTCACGCGCCCACTGAATCCTATCCGGATCGATATCGCACACCGCTGTCAATTCCCCCTGCGGAATATCGCCCGCCGTAAAATACTTTGCGTGACCGCTTCCTCTGCCGCCAATGCCAATAATGCCAACTCTCACCTTTTCCACCGAATGCCTCCTATGCAAAACTTGTCATCATCTCCCCACATGCTGCCGGATAAGCTTCTCCCGCAACGCGGTTTCCGTCACTTTGGTCGCAACAAAAAAATTTACTGGATAACGAGCGTATTCCAAAAGCGCCGTATAAATCGCATCTGCCTCATAGTGATTCAACCCCAATCCCGCCAAATACTGGAGCCGCATATTGCGATCCAGATTGATCTGTGCGTCTGCGAGCCACTCGCCCAGATCAGGTGCTCGCCCGGCATACGTCGAAAGCAACGCGATAGCTGATCCCAAAGACACATCACTGAGTGAGTACCACACCTCCGTATAATCCTCGCGATCTAAACGCACCTGCAAGGCATCGACATCGACGGATAGAGGATCTTCTTGACCCAACAGGACAACATCATATCCCTCGCCATCATTTTGATTGCCCCAAATTGTCCCGTGTGGAAACACCTGAAAAAAAGTCGCTATCTCGCTCTTCACAGCATCCAACCGCGACTCGTAAAGCGGAACCCACTGTGTCACGACACCTCCGGGATTCAAACGCTTTTTGCACAATGTAAAATACTCTTTCGAATACAACGCGCCAGCACCCTTGACCCAGGGATGGATCGGATCAGATGTAATAATATCGAATTTTTCATCTGTTGCCAGCAGATAATGTCGCGCATCGTCAATAATGATTTCCACGCGGGGATCTTTTAATACATCGTAGTTCTCAGGGCCAAAATACGCCTTAGCCGCAGGTGGAATCAGCGGCTCGATCTCGCAGATCACAATGCGCTCAACACTTGGATACAGAACATAAATTCCCGCCGTCACCCCCGCACCACATCCGACCACAAGCACAGAACGCGGTTCCCTGTGCATCAATGCAGAAATATGCCCCAACATGCGCTGCAAGCGCATATCCTGTGGTTCGCTGGAAGCCACGACTTTTCCACTAACGTGAAAATTCCGCACGCCATTATCCAGTTCCGACACGGCAACCGATGCATTCATCCCTTCGCCCACGTAAATATACGTCGCATCCTCTCCCCAATCGAGAAGCGAACGACCATAAGCGATCAGTGCCAGTGGCGGCCCCGGCATACTCCACACCAGCAAGACAACACCCACCACTACACCGACCCACCGATCCGACCTGACAGTTCTGCCCGCATCGCGCACCTGCCACAACCTTCGCCCAAACATCAAAATAGCCCCGAATGCAGAAAGGATGAGTAACACCTGTTGCGTTATCTGCGTACCCAAAAGCGCGATCAAAACCACACTAAAACCGAGCGCGCCTACAATAGCACCTGCCGTATTGGCCGCATACACACTTCCGGCCAGTGTGCCGGGGTCGCGGTCATGTGAACGCGCCGCAGCAAGTGCCAGTGGAAAACTGCCGCCCCACAGCACAGTCGCGGGAAAAATGGCTACAAAACAACGCAGCAGATCCAATTGAAATCGCACCGCGGTTGTTCCTCCCGATGTCCAATACGGAAGCAAATGAGCAAGCGCGTATGCCGCCCAGGCAATCGCGCCAACAAGAAGAAGTTGGCACCAACCAAGTGCGATTTTGGAATTTACTTTTGTACGTGCAAGATACGCCCCCACACCGCTACCCACCCCCAACCCGATCAGAAAAACCCCCAGGATAATCGAAAAACCATAAACAGTCGCCCCCATCATAAGCGACAGCAACCGCGTCCAAATTACCTGAGCACCCAGCGCACACGCGCCGGAAATAGCAATGGTCACATAAACTCGCCAGGCTTCTTTTATCCACAGACTGCGCGTGGTCGTTTTTGCCATTGACGCATCGTATTCAGCCCATTTTGCCAACCCATACCCGACGAGTGCCACGACAAAATTAAGCGCGACCGCCACATAAGTGGCCGTAACCACATCGTACAGGCGCAGAAGATAAAAACCCGCGAACAAACACCCGCAAACAGCACCGGCAATATTGCCCCCATAAAAAAAACCAAGCCACGAAACGCCTCGAGGAGTTGATTCTGTCCACCGCGCTATCGCAGGTAGGGTCGCCCCCATCAACACCGTGGGGAAAAAAAGACAGATCGCACAAACAATCCCCCGCAGGAAATGTCCCCAAAAGCCATAAGTTGCTACACCGATATAAAACGTGCCGATCAGGGGCAGCACAAATAGTAAAATTGAGCCTATGACGCCAATACCCAATTCCAAAAGCGCATACACCTTTAACGGATGATAGCGCGTTGAAATAATGCGCGAAAGCATCACACTGCCAATGCACATCCCACCCATAAACGTACCCAGCAATATGCCGAGAGAAATTGCCGAAGACCCGATAATCAGTTGCAACATCTGAAACCAGACAATTTCGTAAATGAGCGCGGCGCATCCACTTCCCACAAAGAGGACAATTAGAAAAGGCAAAAATTTACGGTTTGCATCCATAGTATCGCTCATTGCTTTTCTTTTGCAAGCTGACGCATCGCCGCAGAATGGCTCACCCCTTCCGCTCTCAGCCGTCTGTAAGCCGCTTCATCCATTCCCTCGGGATTGAGAAATGCGCGAATATCGTATCGCCCGGGAACAGCAACGGGTAGCTTGCCCTCTTCGATCATCAATTGTAACGGATAACCCATTTCATTGAGCGGCAGGTGCACAACCCGATGTTGCCGTGCCGATTCAAAAAGGGCCATCATAATCTCGACAGTTGCCCGCGCCGTGCGCCCCGAAGCGCGATGCTCCTCGCCCCCTTCCAACCACTCGATCAATTCGCGTACAGAAGCGGCATTAGTCTCACCACCAATTGCGCGATATGCCTCATTAGCCGCAATTTCTACATCTCCCCATCCACCAGTATTGAACAAGCGAACGGTGCGCTCGGTCACCTCCATCAATCCCTTTGAACCGCGAATCTGAAAATGCCCTGCCTGCTCGCCCGGACGGTTCAAATCCGCCTGAATCAAAGCCTGAGCACCATTGGCAAACGCTATCAAACCCATACACGCATCCTCAATTGGCGTATCGCGCTCAAAGCGATCGGTCTGCCGCTCGACAGCACCCATCACCCACTCGGTTTCTGGATCATCCAGTACAAAACGAATGCCATCGATAGTGTGCGTCGCCCAGTTAATCAACCCCTGAGCGACCTGTCCATGCACCATCACCGCATCGCCAATAGCCTTCTGGCGCATCAAAGCCCGCGCCTTTTCCCAACCGGGAGTAAAACGCCGCTGATGACTGATCACCAGCTTCGTCCCATTTTTTTCACACGCGTCCAGCATGCGATCTGCCTCACCAATGCCAATCGCCATGGGTTTTTCGCAAATAATACCCGGCACACCGCCATTTGCCGCGTCAATCGTACAATCGGGATGGAGAAGATGCCATGTGCAAACGCTGGCGATATCGAGATCTTCCTTTGCCACCATCTCCTCCACCGAAGCATAGGCATTGGGAATGCCAAACTCCTCGCAAAATTGCTCGCGCGCAACTGGATGGGGATCGGCAACCGCCACCATCTCTGCATTGGCAACGCGCAAATATCCATCTGCGTGGCTACGCGCAATTGAACCACATCCAATAATACCGACTCTGTAAGTCATAGCGACACTCCTGTGATCAGCAGTCAGCCTTCCAGCCCTTTACCTCGACTCTAACCATTTCTCCAACCACGCTGCCGGATCCTCTGCCTTTGCACACTGGCGCAAAACCTCAATAGTCGCTTTCAAATTTTTATCACACGCTAGATACACGCGCGAAAACACATCCGTGCGCTCTCGATAAACCCGATAAAGAGCTATCCGCGCATTGTTGAGTTCCCACGAAGGAAAGCGGGCATATAGATCCGTCTTGAGGGGAAGCGTGTGAAATTCTGTGCGTGCGGAATCGAAAATCTGCTGGCGTAGCGTTGTTTTATGGGGAGAATTAGACTGGTAAAGTGAATCGAGACGGGAAGCAATATCGCGCATAAATTTGCGAAAAACAACACCATCTGCACGCTCGTCAAGCACCCGGCGCACCGCTTCGGAATCAGCACCGTATTTGCGCTGTAACCACATCAACGCCCCGGCTTCACCGACAAAGCTCGCCAGACTCTCGTTAAAGGTGACATCTCCTTCAATCCACACAGTTGCATGCGTCAACTCGTGAATAATGAGATCGGCCAGATCGCCTTCGGAATAGCGCAGCATCGCGCTCAACACAGGATCGGAAAACCATCCCAGCGTGCTATACGCGCTCACCGGTCGCAAATAGGTATCATACCCTTCGGCCACATAATGATCACGTGCTTCTTCGGCTTTTGCGCGATCAAAATAACCCCGGTAGGGAATAGCGCCTACGACCGGGTAAGACCACTCGAGCGGTTCCAGGCGATCTACGGGACAAACAACGAGATTCCACGACACCGGCCCGCGCCCGATATCGACATACGTGGTATAATTTTTCGAAATACTCAGACCGATTTCGCGTTGTGCAAATGCTCGAATGGCCTGCACGAGTTCCAATTTTGCACGCTGATCGGGCGAGAGCGTCCCCGTTTTCAGCACCTTGTCAATGGATTCTGCTTTCCACAAAAGCGCAGCTTGCCCTTTGATCAACTGATAGAGATACCCGATCTCGGACCCAAAGCCGAACACGAGAATTAGCAGACAAACGGACAGTCGAACCATGCATGACGCTCACTGTTCGATAAAATAATAACAGATCATGTGCTGTAAAATAAGATGCATATCTTCGATGCGCCCCATGTGATCAGAGGGAACCACCACACAATGTTGAACGAGTTCGCTGAGCTTTCCCCCTTCAAATCCCGTAAATCCAATGGTGACACAGCCAACCTCGTTGGCATAACGCACCGCTCGCAACACATTTTCGGAATTTCCACTTCCGCTTATCGCCAGCAAAACATCGCCGGGTTCAGCAAAATTTTTCAATTGTTCAACATACACATCTTCGTAACACAAATCATTGCTCAACGCCGTCATCCAGGCGACATTATCTGTCAGTGGAATTGTCTTAAAGCGCGTTTCGCGTCCAATTGAGGCGCCTTTGCCCATATCATTGACAAAATGCGACGCTGTACTCGCACTGCCCCCATTGCCGATGGCATAAATTCTTTTGTGCGCGTCTCTCGCTTTGCCAAACTCGGCAATAATGCGGGCTATCGCCCCGGCATCCAGCGACTTGAGCAAGGTCAAATTTTGCGCGATGTAGTTCTCGACAAAAGCCTCCATCGCAATCCTCCTCACGGTGACAGAGCGGCTTGCCAACCCTTATCTAGGGCATCGTGTGTTGTTTGCACGGCATCTTGCGCCGCCATTTCCCGCACCGACTGACTAAAAGGCTCGGGCGACACCGGGCCGTCATAGCCAATTTTTTGCAGTGCGCCCAAAAAACCCACCAGATCGATCACACCCGTCTCATTCGGCAAGGCGCGCTTATTGTCAATCTGATCGCCTACATAAACGCCATCAGGCGCGTCATTGACGTGGACGTGGACGACATCCTCATTGGTCAATCCCATCAGATCCGATACCGTTCCCAAACCCGTGTACCAGTGCCAGCAATCGAGAAGCAATCCAACATTGCCCGTACCAATCGCATGGGCAAGCGCGAGCATGCCACCCATCGAATAAATAAACCCGTAAGGTTTATCAACCCGCAGGGTCCGCGGCCCAATAAATTCCAGCCCCAGGCGGCATCCATGTTCGCCCAAAATTTCGGCAATCGGCTTAAAGCGCTCAATATGCCACCTGAAATTATCGCCAAATTTGCGATCTTCAGAAGCCGCAGGCACCCACTGGCAAACCCGCGTAGCCCCCACAGCAGCACCAGCAGCGGCAAAATCGGCCAGCTTCGCCAGGCCAGCTTTGTACTCGGCTTCATCGCCCCGCCAATTCACGGGCAACCCCCACGCACCCATTCTCAAACCGGCATCGGCAAACAACCCCTTCACATGCGCTGCACCATGGGCATTGACCAGAGAAGCGATCTCCTGAATATTGACATCAACCCCCTGAAATCCAGCGCGTTTTGCATAACCGATCAGTTCATCAACGCTTCCTCTTACGCCAATTGCACCCGCATTGAGACTTTTAAACATCGAATACTCCTTTCTACGAATAGACGAATCTGCGAATCAACAAAGCAGCAACGAAGTTCAGACTAACTTGGAGATAGAGTGGGATTACTCGGAGAACTGGCCTGAAAGGCGACCAGTTGCACACTACCGCTACGTTGTAGGCTACTTTTGTGCGCTTGTTTTGCTGACCGCTGATTCTGAATCTGAAGTCGCACATCACGTATTGTTCAAGTAGTGTCTCAGTTTGAAAATTTTGGGGCGATTAGTTTTTATTTATAACACTCATTGCTTCGACAGTGCGATTAAGAAATCAATATCTTTTCCCGTAAATTTCCGCAAGCAACATGAAATCAAGTATGTTAATAACGCCATTGTTATCCAGGTCCATACGAGCGTCATAATTGGGATCGGTTGAGGTAAGTCCGTAAACCCTCGAAAAAGCGAAAAAGTCTGACAAATCTATAATCAAGTCGCCATCAAAATCTCCTGGATTAAATACTGGGGTGAAAATTATTTCGTTACTGGAAGTGGTGATATCAAGGTTCTTGAAAATGTCAACCAGTTCAACTTTTTTAATTCCAATTTTGAATTCCTCCTGTGACACACGATACGGGTTATTTATGTAAAATACTGCCTCTCCTATAAATACTACTCCGTCTTTTGAAGGGGCTAATGGACTTTCAAAAGACAAAAGATGCCTCTCAAAATCCGGGCCAACCTGAAGGCGTTGAGATTTTTTTGATGTCATTATTGCGGTTCTATATGTATAAAACCCAAATGTAGAGTCAGTAGCTGCACTGCACTCGAAAGAGAGCTCCATCCCCGCAATAGGGGCTGAAATATTCTTAATAAAAATTTCAACCATAACCGCGGCGGAACCATCCAAATAAAACGCTTGTATAGAATCATGTATGGCTCTATGTACTGTGCCAGATATTATCCTGTCACTACCATCATCAATGGCGTTTCGTTTTCCTATCACCTTGTCCCAGGAATAGACGCCAACATAATCTAAAGAAATTACAGCATTGCTATTTTGGCCAGCGACAGCCTGGAAACAAAAAATAGATAATAGACAAATTTGAATTTTTAGAATGCGATTAAACATTTCAAGCCCTCCTTGTCCCCTTTTTCAAACTGATACACTACCATTATTCACTATTATTTATGTCGCAAAACAGGTCAATTCGCATTGACCGTTTTTCCAAAATTTTCTGTGAAAATCAGAAAGTCCGTAAAATTTATAACCCCATCTTCGTTGAGATCGCCCATTTTCAAGGCACTGATTCGTAAGGAGTCTGTACCACTTTTGACAAACACTGTATCGCGGACTACCGTTACCACAGGCTCAGGCACAAAAAAACCTTTGTCAGTGGTATCTGTTTTTAATGGGTTTTCATCAAAAGGCTTGACGAACCCGAAAGATGTTCTGATGATCAGTGTATCTTTGCTGGCGTCACCAAAATCGGATATTTCTGGATCGCGAAAGAAAGAACCTTTTAGTTTCGCCCCACGGTGAATGTCCATAGAAAAAGTACGCGTTGCTTTTGCTGCTATCTGAAATGTGTCGGCATGCTTGTAGTCTAATCCTGTCACAATATAAGGACCGCTATCCAGTCTTCTCAGCAGAATGGCAAAAGCAGTTACGCTCGTCAGTGCAACATCTGTTGTATTGCGTATCTGAAAACTGATGTCAAACCTTTCTCCTGCGGTTAAGCTTGTTAGATCTACACTGTTGGGCACAACCTCAATAGCATCAAAAACATCTACGCTAGAATCAATGTTCCAACTTATAGACAACCGAGAGTTATTTATTTCTGCATCGGGAGGAATCGTAAATGGGTTGGTCCTGAAATACAGCCAATTTTGAGGAATTACTACATCCGCCCGCATCCATTGATTTTCCCAATATCGAGCAATGTACGTGTCTTCGTAAGGTAAACCCCGGTCAATTACTGTTTGACCAGGTGTTCCAACCATCACTGCTCCAATGGGGACATGCTCCAATTCATTAGAATCCTTGTCTCTCCATACAATGCGTAGCGATATACTATGCAAACTGTTATGAGAATTATTATAAAATCTTCCAAGCAAACGATTCTGACCGGAATCATCTTCTAATATCAGCATATGCCCATAGAATACCTTCCCTACCCCATTAATACCTGGATCATCAAGAGCACTTTTGCTTCTGCGATGGGATAACAGGTCGCCAAGCAAAAAGGTAGCTGTCATCCTCTCCCCATTTTCAGGCAACGACAGGTCTTCGAAGATTTCATTGGCTGCGGCACTTGCAACTATAGAAACCACCAGCAACAATGCAGCAGCAACTTTGTAACACATAGGACACTCCTTTTGGATAGAAACGAGCAGCACTACAATGGGCAGATATACAGGCATACGCGATGTGTGGCTTTAAAAGTAAATGTGCTACTACGCTATGTCATGCTGAGGAAGCCGATAGGCTGACGAAGCATCTTTTACCCATGAACACCGTTCAAACAGCAGATTCTTCGACTCCGCTGCGCTCCGCTCAGAATGACAGTGCAACTGACCACTGATTATGAAGTCACACATGACGTAGAGGCATGATAAATTGCACTTACACATGAACTCTGTGCTTCTTAACCATATCGGGATTCAATTCAACGCCGAGGCCAGGCCGATCATTAATGCGAATGCGTCCATTCACAATTTCCTCACCGGGAATAGTCAAATCCTTGCGCCAGGGAATCTCTCCCCATCCGTATTCCAAAATGACAAACCCCGGCAAGGACGCCATCGCATGCACGCCCGCTGCAATCACCACAGGACCAAAGGGACCGTGTGGCGCCGTGGGCAGCCCCCAGGCGTGGAGCATATCCCCTATTTTTTTTAACTCACCGATACCGCCTACAACCGTCACATCCGGCATGGGAATATCCATACTGAGATTTTCCACTACCTCAACCCAATCCCGCCGCAATCCTCGCTGCTCGCCTCCCGCAATCGTCAACCCACACCCTTCTTTAACCGCGAGACAATTATCGAGGCTATTTTCGGACGTCGGTTGCTCAAACCAGAAAAGATTGAGATCGCGCAACTCATTCGCGACCTCAATTGCGCCGCGAACCGTGAACTTGCTGTGACAATCCACGAGCAAATCGGCCTCTGGCCCTATGACTTCCCGAACTGCCTGCATACACGCAATCCCCCTTGCAGCGTCTTTGGCATTGTCGGCAGCGCGCACGCCATCAAAAGGGTCCAGCTTGACCGCATCAAATCCCTCGGCCACCGCAGCAGCGGCGTTCTTGGCAAACCCCTCGGGCGAACGGTCTGTCGTCGCTCGATTGATATTGGCATACAACCGGATCTCCTCTCGACACGCGCCTCCTAAAAGCGCGTGAACAGGGGCATTGAGCGATTTGCCCAAAATATCCCACAGTGCCTGTTCAAATGCGCTCAACGCGAACAATTCCACCTTTGTCCGTTCTGTGCGTGTATAGCGCGAAACAAGAGCCTCAATTTTTCTTGGATCGCGCCCCCTGGTCGCTTCACCAAGGTCGCGCAAAGCCGTCAGTTGCGCCGCATAATTGTTGCCCGAGCGCATCTCCCCTACCCCCTGGACTCCCTCATCCGTGAGCACGTGTACAAACACCCAATCACCACGGTGGTTGACATGCACGGCGTCGAGTTCAATACCTGTGATTTTCATTCTAACAACTCCTGAAAAAATGGGTAATCCTAATCCGAAAACGGAATACTATGCCCCTGCCCTGGGAACCAGATCATATCGACGACAAACGAAATACCAGCCCCCACAAAATGCCCCATAATAAGCCCGATAAAAAAAGGCCGACCGGCGCGATAGGCGCGAATGCCTCCAACCCGCAAAACAATAGACTTGATCGCCCAGGCGAGAAAAATGGCAAAAATGACATTATTCACCGGATAAACCGGCCCGGCAGCAAACCCAATCGGATGCAACGGCCACCATGCGACCCGATAGCGCAACATCATAAAAAGCAGCGTCACCGCAGCCCCAATCCCCATATACATAATGGGCAACCACTGCACCGCAAATGGATCTTTCGACTTTTTGACCAGATTATCCCAGGGATACCGCGCAAGTCCCCCTTGAAAAATACCCCCGTAATTTGCGGCACCATTCAAATAGCCCATATAAATCGTATAGGCAAATGTAGCCACCACTCCTGCGACCATCGCCAAAACAATGGGAAGAATCAATCGCCGCTGGTTGACTCGAATAGTATCGTAAAGTTTGACGGAATGGGCAAGCGCGGGCATGATCGTGGTTTTGGTATCGCTGCACCAGGAATACGAAAGTGCGATAGAAACCTGCGTCTGCTGCGAAAGCACATCTGAACCCATCACAAACATGGCAAAAGGTTGTGGCATCAGGGGAGCGCGAATAGAAATCAGCCCGGTCTCTGCTATAACCCGCGTAATCCCCAGATACATAACCAGCGCACCAAAGAGAAAAATCGGGATATACTTAAACGCCATACCCGTTGCCAAATGCCAGACGACCAGATAGGCAGAACAGGCCATAAGGCCAAAAAACGCCGTGCGATAAGAAACGATCTCATCGGAATCGTCAACCGAATCATCGCGGTAAAATGCCTTGCGAAAAACCTCGCGCAAGTGCCCGCGCGCCATCCAGAATCCCACGAGCACCACCACAATAAACGCCCCCATGGATTGCACGCCCATTGCCAGCGGCGTGGTGGAATACTCTTCATCTGTACCGGCATTCAGGCCAAAGCGATTGAAAAAGCCATTTTCCAAATTGGTCAGTACATTAAACACCCACAGGCTCAGCGAGATATCCAGATTGATAAAATACCCAAAACCCACAACCATCAGATACAGACGCACGAGAATAGGAGGAAATTCACGCCCAAACTGAATACTCCCAAAGCTCCATGGAATCGCCGGAAAGGTCGGACTAAAATAGGAAATGACATTCCAGAGGATAATACACAACGTGAGACTGAAGCCAGCCCAGAACAACGGGCTGTTCATCATGGGAATTGGAAAAACCCCCTGTCGGTTGTCCTCCTCCATCACAGCCAGTGGCATTTCCATCAGCGGATAGTCAATGCGCTCGTGCTCAATCCACTGCTTTCGCAGAATAACCATTGTGAAAAGGCAGCAGCCATAAAAAGCCGCAATGACAGTCATCCACCAGAACACGGGCACAATCCACGCATTCCACGGCACGGAAACCCCGCGCGGCAGTCCTTCAAAAAACCACCGCAAGGGTTCGCCCGCGGGCAGGATAGACCACTCTGGCAAATAGGGTTCGTAATAGGTTGCCCACTGATTCTCGGGCGTTGCCAAATAATACGGCACAGTAAAATTGGCGATCAATTTCCCGATAAAATACGTGGGCATAGTCGCGCCAATCAATGCCATAGTAAACATGACAAGAAGCTCGCCCCGACTCAGCTTGAGCGGGCGCAAGAGCACGAGCGCGATTACGACAATGGGAAAAACAGCGGCGACTGAAAGATGATTTTGGTCCAACCTCGTGGTGTGAAGAATAAATCTCGCGTATGACCCGGCAATTGTCGCCATCACCGTGAGAAAAGTCCCCAAAACGAGCGCCCGAAACGTCACGGCGGGTCTGGCATATTCGGGAACGCTTGTTTCTCTTGCTAAAGCCACACAAAACCTCCTTCTTACCTTTCTGACCGCCTAATATAAACGCCTGAAAGAGGCACTGCCACACAAAAAAACGCCCTTCCCCCGATTCAGTGACCCCAACATAGGGATTCCTACTTAGGAGAAGGGCACATGACCTCGGGTCACCCTTGCCCGAGACCATTAAATACTGTGTAGAATTATTGCGTAATACCGTGAACTGGCCTGAGATACGGCCAGTTGTACTCCGTTCCAGCACATGCTTCACTAAAAATATCAATATATTTGTAACATTGTGTCAAGAAAAAAACGTATTCAATACCCCTTCTTTTTATCGATCACACTCAGCATATCCTCTCCCTTCAGAAAACGCCGCAAATTTTCGCAAAACAAATTTACAATGCGGTCCTGTCTATTGGGAGATCCCCCAGCGGTATGTGGTGTGATAATGACATTGGGCATATTCCACAGCGGATGATCTTCAGGCAATGGCTCTTGCGGCGTCACATCCAATCCCGCCCCGGCAATCTGTCCCGTTTCCAATGCCTCGAGCAAAGATGCTTCATCGACAATTTTACCCCGCGTGACACTTATCAAAAGCGAGTGATTCTGCATCTTCCCAAATGCCATGTGGTCGAAAAGTCCGCGCGTTTCCTCCGTCAAGGGGCAACAGACCACCACGATATCAGAAGCGGATAAAAGATCGTAAAAACGATCCATCTTCCAGCACGCCTCTACACAGTCTGGCACATCGACATCCTCTGGATCAACAGCCAGAATTTTCATGCCAAACGCATGCGCCCGAATAGCCACATCGCATCCCGTGCCGCCCAACCCCACAATACCCATTGTTTTACCGACCAATTCCCACGATGCGTGGCGAATGGGCATGCGTTCATTCCAATCCGCCGTTCTGATTGCGCGCGCAATCCCCCGCGTCAATCCGAGCAAAAGGGCCATCGCGTGTTCCGACAGGTGAACGCCCACAGTACCCTTTGCACTGGTCAGAATCACCTCGCTATGGACAAACTCGGCATACATCATCCCATCGACGCCCGCCCCCCAGGTCTGCACCCACTTCAGGCGTTCGGCGCGCTTGAACATATCGCGGCTCATACCCCCAAAAATGATGTCGATTTCGGGCATAACATCCAGTGCACTGTCCCCTGAATCCGGGATGATCAGATCGACATCCTCAACCGACGATTGAATCTGCACCAGATGGTGTTCGTCCAGGCGATCATTAATCAAAACCTTCACAGCAGCCTCCTGCATTAAAGGGATGCCAACTGAAACTTTTCAACGGTGGTCATGCGTTTGCGCCGATGCAACTCAACGTGTTCGGGCCAAACGCCATAGTCTCGATCAGAACCCGTTTCGCGGTCGAGAAAGAGTGGAAATTCACTGGCAGCGGGCTTGGCCCTCGCATATCCGCTGTTGTAACTTCGCATAATAATGCGCTGCTCGCGGTTGAGCGTAGCGAGCCAATCGGGATCGCATTGGTGCCGGTCTGCTTCGCAAACCCACGATGGGCAATAGGCCAAAAAGATATTCTTCCTCACGATATCCGTATTATTGGGCGCCACGCGATGCCAGGTGTTGCAGTGCATAAATGTCATGGTGCCGCGCCTCGGGCAAATTACTTTTTCGCCGGGAACGCTGTCATGGGTATCGTAAAAATCAAAATACTGCCCCTTGTGGCTGCCGGGCATATAGACAAAATTTCCCATCTCGGGTTCGGGAAGATCGGTCAGCCAATACGCCACTTTGATTTGCATGGGCAAGAACGGTGAAAAAACGCCATAGGGCAAAGCGCGGGCGCCATCGGGATGCCATTTGTTGCGGGTGGTATCGCGGGGGCGCAAAAAAATTTGAGAAATATGGAGTTTTAACAATTCACCATACACATCGTGCATAAAGCCGATGTGCTGGGGGTGATCGATCAACTCGGCAAATTCGGGATACCGCTCCACAATATTGTTTGGACCAAAGAATTTGGTGGGGTCGTATTTTTCACTGCGAGCAGCCGCAGCATCGATCATCTCGATATAGCGATCACATTCCTCATCTGTCAACGCATCTTCCACAACGAGCATGCCATCCTCTTGAAATGCATCCCACTGATCGCGCGTAAACCCCGGCGGCGCAACGCGGTACTTCTGTTCTGACATGTCAAATCTCCTTTTTGTTTCACACAGATGATCAATACCGATTTAGAATATCATGTGTGCCAATATCGATGATGTAACAACTGTCACCAGTAATGCGATAGATAAAGCGGTAGCCTCTTGTAACTCTGCCTTCAAAAAGGTCATTGTGACCTTCCATCTTTTTAGTTTGCAGGGATGGGTAGCGATAATTTTGAAAAAAGAGGGCGAGTTGTTTTTTCGCCCGCTGTTGGATATGCTGCGGGAGCTTTGCAAATGCCTCTCTGAATTGGTTAGTCTGGATGTATCTCATGAAGGTAGGGCATTGAGAAATGCTTCGGGACTGTCAAACTCCTGGATATGTCCTTCTCGAATATCCTCTTCAGCTTTGCGGTGACGCTTCTGCCAGTCTTCAAGCCACCAATATTTTTGATCCGCGCCGATCAGTCCTGCCTTAATAGCAGCATCCGCCTCTTTTTCTGTAAGTCCCTTGGAGTTCAGCACATCCTCATTGATGGCTCGAATCTTCCTTTTTGCCCTGGCAAGTGCCTGTCGCACCATGCTGATCGGTGTGTCTGACTGATCGTCTGCACTTATTACAGCAGTGATTTTCTGAGGCATAAAGACTCCTTTGAATTTTCATAACCTATCTTAAACATAATGCAGATGGCGTCAAGAGGCAAGATGCTATTCTTATGACGATTGTAAGGAAATATACTCACCAGTCAATGCGGCATCGCCTGCACAAGCTCAATACTGACACCATCGGGTGCGGCGATATAGCATATCACACCACCGCTACCGGGAATAAATTCCCACGGCTCAACCACAAACTTTACCCCTTTAGCGCGCAACACCTCGCAATACGCCCGCAAGTCGCCACGGTACGTAAAACCAAAATGATCTGTGCCGTATTCATTATGGCTCGAATAGTCCTCGAAATCGCGCATCGGCGCGGGCATAGACGGATCTTCACCGGGGCGTCTTCCTCGGACCAGAAGCGTCGCCCCTCCCAGACTCACGTTGATCTGCGGCGCGCCGCGAAGCTCGTACTCGCCGTTGATCGTCGCATCCAGTTTATCGACGTACCACGTTGCTGTAACTCGCGGATCCTCGCTGATGATGTGGATGTGATCGAACGACAACTCGTTTTCGCCCATTGACCGATATCCTTTGCAGACCTCAAAGAGGCAAATGTGGGCCGATGTAGCCGATTTCGACTTCATAAGACCCTGGATCAAACCGAAGATGAATACGCCCACTACTCCCGAATCGTGCGTGCCATTCGAACAACTTCTGTGTACCTTGATGGGACTTGAATTGACGAAATCTGAGCAACTGAGGGTTGTTTCTTACCGATTGGCTTTCGGGAGTTACTTTGCACTTCCAGGAGGGCATTGCGTCGCCTTTATCAGGCCACTCTCTGGCAGATTCATCGAGGCTTGCTAATCGCTTGATGACAATCTGCAATGCGCTACTATTTAATGTCGTTAGATTGTGCTCCACATCCGGCCCAAACACGAGGTTTGGAAATGCTTCTTCTCTGCTCTCCCATAACGCTGCGGAGTTTGTAAATTGGCGAAGATTGGCACGATACCGTTCACAAATTGGCAGAGCATGGACAGATCGCGTGAGATTGTCGATCGTTTCAGATGCTTCCCCTATATTTCCATCGGGTAATAGCTCATTGAAGCTTACCGTGACATTGTCTCGGTCCCAGACTGGATCTGATGGAAATCCAACTGCAATTCCATCGGTGATAGCGCACAAGACGAGAGGTTCTCCGTCTTTCGGTGGCAATGTCTTCGCCTCGCATGCGCGAAATCGATCTGCTACATCCTGCCCAACGTCGCTCAATAGCGGGACTTTCGTGCTCAAGCGAACGAGGAGCAGATGCTCGTCGCGTGCGCCTCCTACCCGCAGTTCCAGAATAGCATCCCACAGCGAACAATTGGAAAGACAGAATATTTCTTGCAGTGGCCGGCTCGACCGTAAGTACCTATGTACAAGGCCATCGCGAACGAACCATGCCATACCGGCCGCCACATCTTTCAGCCAATCAACCGCAGAGTGTTGATCAGGGGAACCAAGACTTGCGTGATTCAGCACCATCTCGCGCATATCAGGCCCTCGGGGCAAGCAGTCTGGCCAGATTTCCTTCGTGCTGATCGAAAAAACCTGCCGGCCAATGCGACAGCCGCCCGTCTGCATCTACTTGAGGCGAAGATATGACTGTCTTGTTGCCATCACGCTCAAAATAGTGGAATGCAGTATCCTTCGGCGCAATGAGTCCATCGCGCACAGCAATGCGAACGCCATCAATAAAGTGATCACTATGGGTCTCGGCAAATACCTGCACGCCGATGCTTGCTGCGCGGGCTGACAACTCTGCCAGTTTCGTCTGTCCGCGGGGATGCAGGTGCGCCTCCGGGTTCTCAATCAGGCAAAGCGTCCCTGGTGGCGACAACAGAGCGAGGATGACCGGCAGTACGTACGATAAGCCAAATCCGACGTTAGTCGCACGATACGGGCGTGTGGCGACATCCCCTGGCTGGTCGAACGAAAACCCTGCAATAACCGCATCGGCGTCCCTCACCTCCGCAAGTCGCAGATGGGCACCAGGGCACACATCTTGTAGCCACTGATCTACGGTGTCGATCAGTCGCCGACTCACGCCTTCAACGCAACGAGGATCGTCTTCCCCTAGAAGATCGTCCTGATGGTGGTTCAAGTAATTCCACGCGTACTCACCACTTGCACCGAATTCACCGCGTCTAGCCATCACATCGGATAGCTGGTACAACTTCCGGGGACCGACCCGTTCCGCATTTACATAAACGAGGTGTCCTCCAAACGGTGGCACACACCGCCACTCCAAGGGCAAGTGGTCAATATTCTCGTTGGTTCTATTGGGGGTACTCAATTGATCGGCCGTCCGCGAATAGCTGAAGACTATTCCCCACCTATCCGCTATTCTGTCATCCTTAAGCGTAAAGCCCACTACATTGCTCTCGGCACCCTCGAACAGTACATCCGACCCCGCGCCGAGATCAATCCGCTCGCCGCCAAGGACCAGTCTGCCATTGAGTAATTCTCCGGTTTCAAAAGACTGCCGGAGCACCAGCAATGCCTGGATAACGCTACTTTTACCCATTCCGTTTAAGCCACACAGCAGATTTAGAGACGTGCAATCCAGGTCCAACAGCTCGAAGCATTTGAAGTTTGACAACTTAATATTGCGAAGCATCAGATGAACTCCTCGACAAGTTGTTTAATCGCCTGGAAGCGTTTCCGAACACGCCGTGGTGTGCTGGTTGAATAAGAGATAGCGTTGTTGAAATCTTCGTCCTCTACAACCAATTGGATAAATCGACGTTGGACATCTTCACATTTTTTGACGAGGACGCGAATTTGTTCTGGAGAACAGCGCGCCAACTGAACGCTCCACGATTCAAACAAAGCCTTGCTGACGGGGCGTCGCCGGTCGTCTATATTAGTACGCTTGCGGAAGGCGTACTCACCAAAGATGTCTGACGCCGCACACATTGCTTTTTTGAAATCCGCGCTTAGACTATCTCGATCTTCTAAACTCATCCTGTTAATCTTCTTCATGGCCTTTCCGATATAGCCATCAAGATCGTTGGTAGTATATTTCTCAGGTGGCTGAATATGAAAGGCCATGAAGCGCAGGATACACTCCCGGTCAGCCATCCGGATTTCTTTAATAGAATAGTCCGTAGCTTTTTTGAACTCGGGAGATTGGGCGAGTGCTTTCAAATACTCTCGTACAGGACCCGGATTTAGAGCATGGCGAATCTCTTGTCCATTTAATGTCATGCCTCCGGTATAGATGCGAAGAAAAAGGTTAAACATGACTTCCGGTGGGGTACCCGGTTCGATGACGTTGACGATAAGTGGAGTTTCACTGATGCGCCTCTGCATCGGTCGTGGAAGTTCATCGTACTTCTGTCCATCTAACCAGGTCAGATATTCGAGTCGTGTCAAAGGAAACGCACCTGTCACATAGTCGTAGATGGTTGACATACGCTGAACACCATCTACGACGGACCATATTTCAGACTCGTCGGCAGCGACGTAAAACATCGGGATAGGGATACGCAGCAAGAGTGATTCAATGAGTCGGCTTTTGCTCTCTTCGTTCCAGATGTTGCTATGATGCTGGAAGTCAGGCGCTAGATCTATTTCCTTATGCCTAATGCGTGAGACAAGTTGCTCTACAAGGACGGTGCGCGTATTGATTTTGATCTGCTCGGGATTGAATGGATGTGTGATGGTTTCTTCTAGGTCCTCCCGCTCAATTTCGAGACCACTTTCGTCAGCATCGCTGTCAGTCTCATGTAATGCATCTTTCCGGTCTGGGATACCCTTTTCAAGCAGATATGTCTCAAAGTGGGATCGGTTGTATTCAAACCATTGGCTTGTTACCCTGACAGTTTTTTTGCACACATCATAAGGATCTTTCCAGTATCTTCTCGATTGTTCCGTCGCGATAAGATCTTTTTCCAAGCAGAATGAAAAATTAATCCCAAAATTTTGCTTGGAGTATTCCTTGTTCAGCAGGTTATTTAGTTCATTGGGATTCTTTTCGCAATAGGCAAAAATTTTAGGAATATATTTTTGCACCATTTTTCCGATCTTCATATTATGCCTCTTGTCTAAAACAAAAAGTCCCTCAATTGCTATGTGATGTGCGATTTTAAATTATAGATATAAGGAGACTCCCTGTCTATCTAAAATTGTCCGTAAAACAAGGCTCTTCATCAAGAGCAATCTCCTATCAACAGGTTATTAACTTCCTTCCGCACAATCATGTATTCACATCAATCTCTCTCCGAGCGAATCAAATTTCCCGCCTCATGTGAGACCTCAGAATTTTCCATCACATTGCCTTGAATCAAAATCGAGCGATTCGTACCGGTTTGGTCATTCACAATCAGATTTACATTCTGAAAATGATTGCCAGTAACCGCCATACCCGCGCCGGTAAGCCACAGCGGCAAACGGTCTGTCTCGCTCTGTCCCCGAATCACATTCCCCGTAATAGACGTATCAAACCGCTCTCTTAAACCTGTAATTACCTATTTTATAGGTAATTATCGTTAAGTTGACGCTTCACCGACAGTGCCTGCAAACCGCACAGGTCTTACGCCATCTCCACGTCCGTTTATAGACTCGATTAAGCTATCCGCGTCTGATAGTTAGCAAGATTGATCGCCGCGTTTAAGTCTCTGTCCATCACATGACCACACGAATAACAGTGATACGTCCGCACATCCAAACCGATGTGAGACTTCCTGTTGCCACAACTGGCGCACGTCTTTGTAGATGGAAAAAACCTGTCAGCACGCTCAAATTCAATGCCGTTCCAAAGACATTTATACTCCAATTTTGAGACGAACTTCGACATTGACGCATCCGCAATCGCTTCTTTCTGCAACTGTGCAGTAGAAACCTGCTCTAAGTTTTCCATCAATTTCTTGTGCTTGGCAGACCGCGCACCATAAAACCGTGATGAAAACACCGTATATGTAAACCGTGCCATAAAACGTCCTGTACCTCACTGCTTGCTCAAACAGAACAGATACTCCTGCACTTGATCTGCTTTATAAACCCGATTCTCTCGATCTACATCCGCCCGAAAACGCTGATAATCTCGCGTCATCAGATCCACCTTCCCGCATTGCCCCATTGTCTGCAAAATCTCATCCTTACCCATAATTCCCTCACTATTATAGCTGAGGAATACATACCGCGCCGATGTCTTTCTAACCATCTCTTCAAGTGCAGGTAACGCCCGTCTCTTCATACAAAAATCCGACTTTTGATCGTCCTGTGGACGCAGACCCGTCACGCCTTTCAAGTCAGGCTCATCGTACCGCGCCAGTGTCTCCAGCACATGGTAATTCGCACAGTACTGGCGATGATTATAGGGTGGATCCATATAGAGCATATCGCAAGACAGACACTCGACCAACTCCTGCCCATTCACATTGTGTACTTCGTGCTCCTCATCACTCTCGACAATGGCAAGCCGCTTCAATTGCAGGGGCTTCATCGCGCTTTTCTTAATATGCTTCAAAAATGCACCATAGACAGAAGCCGTATTTGCAACCCGGTCTGCCGCATCGATCAAACTCGCCAGAAGATAAAAATACTCATCCTCCGTCAATTTGTCCGCCTGCCACCAGTCCTCAATCTGCATCCGGATCGCATCACACCGCATGCCATTCTCATCAGAGAAGTATTGTCTCTTAAATTCTGCCCCATCTGTCCCACCCGGGCAATAATTGCGATAGATAAATCCGCGAACATTATCCAGGCTATTGAGATATTCCAATACAATGTCGATTGCATCGCAAAGTAGTGTTGTCGGTACTACTTTCAAATCATCCAGAACGCCAGCGAATGCGGGTACTTGACTAATGCCTACAAGTGCTCGATTGAGGCAATAGGCATAGTACTGAATATCGTTAGAGATGATCTTGAAATCCTTCTGCTTAAAATGCACCCCCACAACACCAGTTCCTGCAAACACATCGCAGAATACCTTACAATCTGACTTTACATTTTTTGTGATACCCTCTTCGAGAAAATCACGCAGAGAATACTTGCTTCCGATATAGTTCATGTATCTCTCATCCGGATGATGGCAACATCCCGCTCACACATTCACAAACTCCTTGAGCGACACAATTCGCCCGGACTCCGATGAAATACCCATCCCTTCTATCATAGCCATAGTCACCAGATTATTGCGTCCTGAAAACTCGGGTTCTTCACCGCCATTTATCCACGCGACAAATTGATTGACAATCAGATCTGTCGAAGTAGCCCCCCCATCCAAAGGCAATATTTCGGGATCGGCCTTACTGCGGCGCGTCAAAACGAGCTTGCCACTCTCAAGAGAAAGCGTGCCTTCATCCACATCCACCCGGGTTTCTCCACCCGATTTATGCGGTTCAAAAGTCGCAAAATAGGTCGCAGTAGCCCCCCCATCAAACTCCACCCATCCTGAAACACCCGCCCCACCCTTATACGGACTCCAGGGCGGATCAAAACTATGCGCCCACATCCGCACGGGCAACGCGCCAAAAATATATCGCATGGTATCCAGATCGTGAATCCCGCGCTCCCACAAATAAGAATGGTCGTCGTGACCCGAATGGTGTACCCCCTTGCTGCGCCAGCCGATCTTGGTGAAAAGCCCAAAACTTGCCTTGCCATACGTCTCTTCACGCAGGTGGCGCGATAGTGTCATCGTGGCCGCATTGTATTTGGCATTTTGGCTCACCCCCACTTTGACTCCCATGCGACCAGCTTCTTCCACAACATACTTTGCCGAAGCCAGGGTTTTCGTAAATGGCTTTTCGACCAGAACGTGCTTCCCCGCCCTAACCGCCTCCAAAATCATCTCCGCGTGGGAGTCTGGCGGGGTGATAACGATCACACAATCCGATTCCACATTGTTCATGGCTTGCTCAAGCGTTCTAAAACACCGCGACTCGGGCAATCCCGATACTTCCATAGCGGCATTCATATTGCCTTCGTGAACATCGACAAATGCCACACTTTCCACATCATCTCGCTCACTAAACATAGCAACCGGCCACTTTCCTCTGCCGCCGACACCCAGATGAATACACTGCACTGCCATATATCGCCTCCTTTTAAGAATTAAAAATTGAGTCCGCTCCGAAAAGTCGATTTTATTTTTATGTAAAAAGAGTTAAATTACGTGTGTGAGGCTGTGGCCTCGTAACGGATGTATAACCTATAAAGTAATCCTGTGGGAGTATCGCAATGTTTAGAAGAAGTGCCCCATCAAGCCAACCGGATCTGTTTTCGAGTTTTGAGTCCCATTTCAAAGGGCGCAAGCAGGCGCAGTTGAATGATCCGAGTGCTTGGCATAATGTGTTCTACGCACATATTACCTGCAAGATAGATGAAGATGTCTTTTCGGTCTTGTTTGATCGTGAGCAAGGCCGTCCCAATGCTTGTGTGCGCCGCTTGGTGTCGATGATGATCTTGAAAGAGGGCTTTGGGTGGAGCGATGCGCAACTTTTTGAGCAGTGTGGATTCAACATCTTGGTGATGCGTGCTTTAGGGTTGATGAATCTGTCGGATGAGGTGCCTGTGGCTTCGACGTATTATCTGTTCAAGCAGTCCCTGTATGCCTATGGCCTGCAAAGGGGTCGCAATCTGATTGGGGAGACGTTTTCCAGCTTAACCAAGACACAGGCTAAAGTCTTTGGCGTGACGGGTCAGCAGGTGCGAATGGACAGCAAGTTAATCGGCGCCAATATTGCCACCTGTTGTCGCTTGCAGTTGGTCATTGGGTGCTTACAAGGGTTCTGGGGCTCGTTAGACAAGGGCGCAAAGGAACGATTATGCGCAGCAGACCGCGAGGTTTTGGACGCCTTGCTCAAGGTGAAGCCGCATCAGGTTGGGTATCCACTCAGCAGTGCAGAAAAAGGGGAGAAGCTCGAAGCCCTCGGTTTGTTACTGTGCAGACTGTTGGCGGCCTATCAGGAGAAAGACAGCGATGAATATGGTCTCATCGTGCGTATTTTTTCTGACCAATACACCGTCAGTGTCTCCGCCAGTGAAAAATCAGTGCTTCCCAAGCCATCACAATCTATTTCTTCTTCCTCCTTACAGTCTGTCCATGATCCAGATGCGACCTTTCGCAGAAAAGGGGTGCAAAAGGTCAAGGGATATAGTGTCAATCTCACTGAGACCTGTGATGGGGAGGGCCTCAATTTGATCACGGATGTAGAAGTCAAAGCGGCAACGGCTGCGGATAACGCTTTTGTCCAACCGGCCATAGAACGGACACAGGAGGTGGTCGGACAGGTCTCGGACGTGTCGATGGATGGGGCTTACCATGCGGCTTGCAACAGTGCGTATGCCGACAAAGAGGACAAGCAATTCTATTACAGTGGGCTACAAGGCAGACCGGGACGTTTGATATATGAACGCACAGAAGAAGGGGTTGAAGTCATTGATCGACACAGTGGAGAAATTCAGCTTGCACAAGAATATAAACCGGGCAAATACAAACTCTTCATCGCAGGGAAGCCGCGATATATTACCCAACAAGACATCCTTGCCTATCACCGGCGAAAACAGATTGAAGACATGCCTGTGCACATCCGCAATCGACGCCATAATGTTGAGGCCAGCATCTTCCAGTTGAGCTATCATACAACAGGGGGTAAAACGCGTTATCGTCGGCTTTTGCCCCATCAAGTCTGGGCATGGTGTCGCAGTTTATGGATCAATCTGGTAAGGATCAAGAATTATCTCGCCCAGCCAAATGAAGACCCCCCAATAGGTGCACCCTGTTGACCCAAACATGCACGTTGTAACCTCGTCAGCACGCCTGCAAAGCACGGGCACTCTATACACGACCCCAATACCATACGTCACCAACAAAGGCGACACAGACAGACCCAACGCTCACAAAAAACCTATACTCTCTATTACACTCTATTACACCCTTTTCGGAGCGGACTCAAAATTGTGAATTAAAAATTAAAAATGTGAATCACCCCAATGAACTGCTACGCCCCCTGCACCCGAGGGGCTAACGCGCGCTGCTCTTTGCCCTCTATTCGTGATGGTGCCAACTCTTTATTTGCAGCAATGTCTGATAATATCGCACTCAATATAAAACCAATTTTTAGCCCATGCACGTTTTCTTTCTCGCCGTTGTACTTGACATCGGATACTATGTGTCATATCGTGCGCTATATTAACTATTCTCGGAGGTAAATATGAAAATCAAAACTATTGAACTCATCAATCTCGACGTCCCCTTCACGCCACACAGCCAGAAACACCTCGGCTACTGGCTTCCCCACTGGCGGATACACCAGATTTGCCATATCACACTCGAAAATGGCATTGAGGGATGGGGCGAAACCATACCCAATTACACCTGGGCCAAAGTACCTGGCGATATTGAAGACAAAATCGTCGGCAGACCCGCCGCTGAATTAATGTGGGATGACAGCCTTGGTGCCGGCGTTCAGATGGCCCTATTTGATGCCATAGCAAAAGCGCAAGGCGTTCCCATATACCGTCTTCTGGGTACAAAAGTGCGAGACTGGTGCCCCATATCGTGGTGGAATATGGACATGCCGCCCGAAGGATGGGCAGAAGAATGTCGGCAAGCTGTCCAGGCGGGATATACCAGCGCAAAACTCAAAGCCCGCCCCTGGTTTGACCTGCACGCGGCAATTCAGGCTGTTCAACAAGTAGTTCCACCCGGATTTCACCTCGACCTCGACTACAATAGCACCCTCGCCAATTCCGCCAATGCAATCCCGCATCTTCGAGAATTGGAAGACTATCCCGAAGTGGCGATGATCGAAACGCCGATTCCGCAAAACGACGTGGCGGGCAATAAGCAAATCAGAAATCTGATCGCGCGGCCCATTGCCATGCACTACAACAATCCACCCATTGAAACGACTATGAAAGAAGATGTTACCGATGGGTTTGTCATCTGTGCAGGTGCCTCACGCCTCCTCAAACAAGCATCTGTATGCGAACAATGGAACAAGCCCTTCTGGCTGCAACTCGTCGGCTCTGGCATCACAACAGCCTGGGCAGCGCATTTGGGCGCAGTCCTTCCGCAAGCCAAATGGCCGGCCATTACGTGCATGAACATCTGTGAGCACCAACTTGTAAAACCCGCGATAGAAGTTCGAGGCGGCTTTTATCGCGTCCCCGAAACCCCGGGCCTCGGCGTAGAAATTGACTCTGCTGCGTTGGAACAATACACCGCAGACTACACCTGGGTCGATCCTCCCCGCCACCTTTACGCGTACCGCCGCAAAAGCGGTGAAGTCACCTATTACGCCTGCACAAAACAGGACATGCACCACGTCTATCCCAGCGATGTCCAGCCCATATCAGAACCCGGCTCATCGCTCGATGTCATTGAAGACGATGGCACGGAAGCATTTGACAAATTGTACAGCGAATCGAAAAACTCTCCTGTGCGAAAAAAAGAAATAGTAGATTAAAGATGAATCCCATCCACAGTCCCTAACTAAAAAAGGCATCTACCAACAGGTAGATGCCTTTTACAAAATCGTTCAAAAAACCGACCATCAACGCCCAAATTGGTATGTCATTCCCAGCTTCAACCGCCGGCCTTTGGGATCGTGCGTGAAGCCATCGTAGGCCTGCTCGATATTCGCCAGAGGCGGCCTGGTGCCGAGCAGGTTCATCCCAGAAAACGCGATGTCCACTCCCCTGGACACGTTCCACAGAAAACTCACATCCCATGTGACAAACGAGTCAATAGTACCGAATAAATTTTTAATAGTATCATTATCGGAACCCATTGACCCGCGGTCCTCATAAGACGAAATATAGTTCAGATAGCTCACCAGGCTGTAGGTTTTCCAGTGATAGCCCGCCGATACTCGCCCCTTCAACTTGGGAAGCGAAGTCGCAATGGGATTGCCAAAATTCAGGTAGCCAGCAGCGTCTGTCGCATCTTGAAGCACCAAATTGCCATGCATCAGAGCCTTTGTCTCATACGACAGCGTATAAGTACCATCCAGACTGGCCGCGAATTGCCCTGTACCCGCTGGCATCCGTGTGCCCAGATGCACATCGACTCCCGAAGTCTTGACCCCCGGCCAGTTGACGATATCAACTCGCACCCGCTCAAGTTCTGAGCCCGCGCATGTGCCAGTGCCTACCCCATCTGGACAGACAATGAATGGCCTCAAGGCATTCTTATTGGCGTCATATAAGTCGGTAATTCTCCCGTGGGGCATAGCGCCGATGACATCGCTGAAATCATAGCTCCAATAGTCAAAAGTCGCTTCAGAGCCAGCCTCTGTGACCAGCGCAAGACCCGCATTATAAGTAAAAGCTTGTTCGGGTTTGAGATCCTTGCTCCCGATTCGATCCACCGTCTGGTACGCACCCGTCTGGTTGATCCACTCGAGCGTCGATAACGGGCTTTCATTTACATCGTCCAGCGATGGCGTGCGAAATGTCGTCTGCACCGAGCCTCGCATAAACAGGGAATGGGTCGGGGATTCCGCAAGTTGCACGCGCCAGCCGACCTTGGGATCGAAACTGCTCGCCACATCGTGGAACTCGTAATTCGCGGCGAGTTGCACATCAACGCGCTCTCCCAGGCTCAGGGGAATTTCGCCAAAAAAGCGATGTACCGTCTGGTCTTCGGAGTATGGTTGATTCACATTCGAGAACGCATAGGGACCAAACCTATCTTCCTCTGAACAACCCTTATCCCCCGGAACCGGGCATGGGTTGATGGTCACATCACCCGGATCGTTCGGATCGCCAGTAGCACTGAGCTTGCGGAACTGATACCCGGCGGCATAACTCGCGTTGAGCCAGACATTCTCCGTCCACGTTCCCGTCAACGTCGCCTCGGCAACCAGGATATCCGCGGTGCTTTGTAGATCAATTTCCTGATTGGCGAGCCATTCCCGCAGTTCGGGACTATTCGCAAGATTGGAGCGGTAACCGGGATTCGGCGAGTTCGCAAAAGACGAGCCATGTTGATCCGTGAATTCGATGGCATTGCCGAAGGGGTTGTAGTACTCGCAGTTGCCCTGACCTGCCACGTTGCCGTTGAGCGGGCCGAGCCGCATCCCTGCCAGAGACGTCGGATCTGCCTCCACGCCAACGCCGCAATCTGGTCCTCCAAAACCGCGGAAGCCGAGGAATAACCGCTCAATGTACACCCCCGGCAAATTGTAATTGCCCGACGTGCGCGAATAAGTGAGACCCATATCAAAATGGGCATCTCGCCCGCCGAACGCCTTAAAATCGCCATTTGCCGAAGCCGCCAGGCGCAAGGTACTGGATTGGCGGCCCAGCCTACGTCCTGGCCCCGAGTTCCCAAATGGTCGCCCATTGAAATACCAGTTCTCGCCGCCCTGACAGGCGTCGTAATACAGATCGCCGGGATTTGCACCGTAGTCCTCGCAAAATGCCTGCCGTCCCGGGTGGTCGGACGCGACTTCCATAATACTGGTGTCTGTCAGTGGGAACGGAGGATACGATGGTGTCGTGTACCAATTGGGAATCTCGGCCTGTGCCCACATGCCCTCGACGTGATAATCTGTACCATTGTCCAGAGAACCATTGATCTCAGCAAAACCACGGATATGGCTCATTTTCTCGACCAGATTCTCATACTGCTGATAGCGGAAACGGCATGTCCAGGATTCCCGGTACCCGCCAAATTCTTCACAACGGGGGGCGTGGATAGCAGCTGTCCAGGGAGCTGGCGCACCAATGGCGAAGGTGCCGGGGTTCCCCAAACTCGACCATCCCAAACGCTGCCCGCCACCGTGCCACGGCTGCAACAGGTAATCTCTCTCTATGGACGGTAGCTCCTGGCGCCCCATCCATTCCGCAGAAATAACCGCATGAGCATCGCCGAGTTTTCCACCCCATATCGCGCCTATATTTGTATCGCCCGCACCGGCGAAATACTCGTGAGCGCCTGAGACTTCAAAACCCTCAAAATCGGATCGGGTCAAAAAATTGGCGACACCGGCCACTGCATCCGATCCATAGATGGCCGAGGCTCCCTCCTTGAGCACCTCGATCCGGTCAATGGCGACAGAGGGAATAACATTTACATCGACAAAGCGTCCACCGATCAAGCGCGCCGGAACATAAGTCTGTCGGCGGCTATTGATCAACACCAGCGTCCGCGATGCACCCAACCCGCGCAGGTTCACATTGGCAATACTCTCCGTAAGGGTACCAGCCTGGCTCGCATTGTACCAACTGCTCCGCTCGCCGATCACACCGTGGCTCGCACCCAAGTTCTTAAAAAAGTCAACCGCCTGTGGAGATCCCTGCTCTGCCATCTTCTCCCGTCCAACCACCGCAACTGCATACGTCAAACTGATCGGCGATTCCTTAAACGCCGTGCCCGTCACTACCACTTCATCCAGGTAAAGCGCAGAGGGATTCATCTGCAATGCAACCGTCACTGTCTGTCCAGCCGTCACAGTAATCATCGCTGCCGCACTCGCATAGCCGATCAGATCGGCCCTCAGTTCATGCGTGCCAGAAGGCACATTTGGGATGGTAAAACGGCCTTGCTGATCCGACACTACACCCAGTTTCAGAGTCGGAATATGGACCTGTACCACTTCTAATTTCTCACCGCTTGCAGCATCAACCACAGTGCCCGTTACAGTTCCAACAGATTGCGCCTGGACCACGTTAGAAAACAATGCCGCGCATACCAGAATCGGAATAAACCTGCTCCAGAAGACCATAGGGCTTCCCCTTTGTCATTTCATTCGTTTCACAATACTCCGGACTGTTTTTTTCTTTAGAGGCTTTTTGCAATTAACAGGTTAGATGCTGATATATACGTTTATATGCACAAAAAATGGGATTTATATACTTGACACTAGAGACGCGAACAAATTGCTGTGCCATGTTACATCTCCCTCTATGGGGTGGGCTACTTTTTATGACCGTTCTGGCTGACGATCAGGTCTTTGAGTTCGCGTATATCCTTTGATTGTCCCTCCATATGTTTTTCCAATCGGTCAAAGTCATTGTGAAGTGTTAGCATATTCCCCTCAAGACCTAAAAGCCTTCGGTCAATAGCATTAAACCTGTTTTCAAGTATTGTCTCCATGATTTGTCTCCTGGCTGGGCGATTAAGGACGGTTATATGAAAGATAGTATAGCACCCTTGCGGGCGTGTCAAGCCATTTTATATACACTTGACAACACAATTTGGTGTATTATATTCAGTTTTGATAGCACTCAGGCAGGCCCGTATGTCGGGTGGCCTACTGAATAAAACAACCAATACAACCGCAAGGATTGATCATCTTTTCTTGGTAAATAGGTAGGGATTCCCGCATCTCTTACTGCGTGAGTGTTATCACACCCGACACCTTACAATCGGTAGGGTGTCGCTCACCACGCGGCAAAGGAGATGCTATGTACCAAACTGTCCTCATTGCGTTGCTTATTGTTCTATCTGGATGTGGAAAAGTGTCAACGCCAACACAGCTCAAGCAACCAGAAATAAAAGAAACTACTGGCGGTTCTTACCAGACGGAACAATCTTCACCGTCTGTCCAAATCGAACCGTTTAATATAACATACAAGTTTTCAGACTCTACAACGGGGAAAATATCTCAGTCAATGCTATTGAGCCTGTTAATTGCGAAACAACGGTGGGAGCGAATCATTGTCGAAGGCTTACCAGATGTCTATGATACACTTTTCGGGAACGGAGAAATAGATGACCTGTTAGCCCGACTAATTCATGAACTGTAATGGTTGGGGCTGTTTGTCAGGCGGCATCGGTTCCAAGCATCAAAATGAGGGTGCTTGCTATCTTGTCTGCTGGCATAGACGTCTTCATAGAGTTCAAGCAGCCAAAATCGTCACCTGACTGGCTCTGCCAGTGTCAAAAGTACAGACGGCTCCCTTGCCGGTCCTGTCTGTGGATAGGTCCGTGTATTTGTAAAGTCAAAACGTGATGGTACAGCCCCTATTCCTGTCCCGTTGATGGGTTATGGCACCGCCTTTGCCAGATTGCACAGGATTTTATCAAAAAGGTGTGGCAATGGAAATGACATAGGCAGATGGAAGGTGATCTTGGTTTTCAACTCACAGACGCGTCCGGCGACTTTCAAAAAGCGATTTTGGAGTGTATCAAACTGTGCGTTTATCCACTTTGTGCCTTGTAATCCTATTTGCGCCAATGTCTGTATCAAGACATAGGCGGCTGAATGGAGGAAGAGGCGGAACTGATTGGCTTCAAATGTGTGACAGGACGTGCGGTCTGAGTGGAGAAAGGTTTTGTGATTTTTAATGAAGTTTTCCATCTGTCCGCGCGCACAATAGATGCTTTGGTAGATAAAGGAGGCCCTTGAACTTTCAAGGTTGGTCACGACAAAGCGTGTATTTTGGCCTTGGTTGGTGATTTCTGCCTTGCAGATGATGCGGTAGGCACACGCCCAGGTCTTGGCCTGGTAATAAAATGAGGTAAAAAGTCGCACGGGCTTGTTGGTGTGTGCATAAAGGCTTTTGGCCTTCTCCATCAAGGGCTTTGCCAAGTCTAAGAGGCGGGTATTGGCGGTTTGTCCGACAATAAAATAGAGGCCCTGAGTCTCACAGAAGTCCTGGACTTGTGGAGAAGAAAAGTGAGCATCGCCTCGCAAAAAGATCGCCACGTCTGGCCAAGCCTCTCGTAGATAGGCCACCAACCGTTTCACGATGGCGACAACCTGTATGCCATCAGGACGCACACCCGGACGCAAAATCGTCGTGATTAGCTTACCCGATTGCCCCTCATAAATATGCAAGGGCTGGTAGGCGTAAGCATTGAAATAGCCATTGAATAAAGCCAACTGCTGCGTCCCATAAACCGTATCCTGTGTATCATCTATATCTAAGATGATCGCCCGGGGTGGCTTTTTATACGAGGCAATAAAAGCATCGACAAAGGCACGCGCAATGCGATACAAATCGCTTCTGCTCATCTGATTCTCAAAACGGCTCATCGTAGGTTGACTGCTCAAGTCTTCCCCCTGCAAGGGCAAGCGACCACACGCCGCCTTGAAACCCGGATCGCTGCACAAGGCATCACAATCATTGGCATCTTCATACCCGCAGGCGATCTGAAACACACGCTGTTTGACCAGGTCTGCCACACTGTGAGCCACATAACTTGGATGCCGACGGTCTTTGATCGCCTCAATGATGCGTGATAAAATGCCGGTTTTGGCCTCCACTTCTCGAAGCAATAAGGCACCGCTATCGCTGGTGAGAATACCCCCATCAAAGGCGAGGTCGAGACGTTTTCCGAAAATGCTTGCCAAAGGAACCTTGCAATGATTATCTTGTGTGCTCACGGTAGTTTCTCCCAAGTTTATTGTTCAATGGTTATGCGTATAACCTAATATAATACAATAACTTGAATAGGGAAACTACCTTTTTTATGAATTTTTCGGGTTAGGTATCTCATGCGCTTCTCCTTATTCAAAAAGAAACCCAAATCAACAGACATCCATTTGCCGTCCTTTCTTATATCCCTGACAGGTCGTTCCATCCTTTAGCCTTTATATGCCGCTGTTTCAGTGAAATTACCCGATGGCGTTGCTGGTGTCAAGTATATAAATCCCCAAAAAATATGTTGGAATTCTCCCAATGTCAAATTCTTGCTTGAAAATGTTGAGATGCTCGATACCTTATCCGCGCGATTCGCGCACTTCGCTGCGAAGCCCCATCCACAGGCAGACAGCCATTCCCAATAGCACAATGGCGAAAGGAAAGCCGGTTGCAAGCGAAGCAGCTTGCAATGCACTCAGACCTCCGCCCAGCAGGAGTGCAATCGCTACTAACCCCTCAATAGTACACCAGAAAACGCGCTGTGCGACAGGCGCATCAACCTTGCCGCCGGCTGCAATGGTGTCAATAATCAACGATCCAGAATCTGACGAAGTAACGAAAAACACGACAGTCAAAAGTATCGCCACAGATGAAAGCAGTGTTGTCATCGGCAATTTGTCAAACATTTTGAACAATGCGATTTCGAGCTTCCACGCCTCGACATTCTGTGTTACACCGGTATAGCCTTCAACGATGTGCTGATAAAACGCCGTGCCGCTAAAAGTACCAAACCACAACAGGCATAAGAGCATTGGCAGCAGGAGCACAAAGACGACAAATTCGCGCACTGTGCGCCCCTTTGAAATGCGGGCGATGAACGTGCCGACAAACGGTGCCCAGGCAAACCACCACGCCCAGTAGAAAGTCGTCCAGTCTCGCACGAAGGCGACATCCTCCCTCCCAATCCAGTTGCTGAGAGGGATAATATGCGCGAGATAACTACCGAATCCAGCGAAAATACTGCGAAAAATGTAGAGCGTTGGGCCAAGCGATATAACAGCCAATAGCAACAACAACGCGAGAATGACATTGAACTGGCTAAGACGCTTGATACCGACATTAATACCCGTCAGCACCGATACCAGCGCAATAGACGTGATCACAACAATTAGTACCACCATAGTAGTGTTATTCGCGGGAATATCAAACAGATAGTTTAATCCGGAAGTAACCTGCTGAACCCCCAAACCGAGGGAGGTTGCAAGCCCAAACAATCCCGCGAATATGGCGAAGGTATCGATAATATGTCCGGGCCAGCCCCAGACGCGGTCGCCAAACAAGGGATAGAACGCAGAACGAATAGTGAGAGGCAATCCCCGATTGTACGCAAAGTACCCCAAAGCGAGTCCAACGACACCATAGATCGCCCAACCGTGCAGCCCCCAGTGGAAAACCGTTGCCGCTATGCCGACAGCAATGGCCTCCTCTGTTCTGGGAGTAATGCCGAGCGGTGGCTCCTTAAAGTAGTACACCGGCTCCGCCACTCCAAAAAACAGCAACCCTATGCCCACGCCAGCCGCAAAAAGCATGGCAAGCCAGGTTAAATAGGTGTATTCGGGTTTTGCATCTGCGCCGCCCAGGCGCACCTTTCCAAAGGGCGATAGTGCCACATACACACAAAAGAGCAAGACGAGATTGGCAGCAATAATAAAAAACCAAGCGAGGTTCGCAGTGAGCCACTCGCGGATATTTTTAAACCCTTCAGTCGCGGCTTCCTGAAAAACAAGAGCCCCGGTGACAAATGCGACAATGGTGATACTGGAAATCACAAACACTGGCGTCAGGTAGATATCTAAACCGAATAGCTTGCGATACTCCCTATCATGTATTCCTTCTAAACGCGTTTTCAAAATATTCCTTTCGTCAACATTAGGTGGGGGTTCATCCGTAGCGTACACCTGTGGGAACAACATCTGTATCTTTGCCATCCCGCATCGCCAGAGCCGTATTCAGTGTGCTCCACAAGTCATGTTTGGCGTGATACCCGAGCACGTTTTGGGTTTTTGTTCGATCAAATTCAAAAAAATTCGGCGCAGGCATGGTCGCTTCTGTATAGCCTACGTCGAGATAGTCGGCAATTTTTGGAACATCGTCTTCCCACACTATGAGCATTCCACCCAAGGTAAATGCCTCGCCCACGGCTTCATCGCGCTCCAAACTCAGAGAAAGACCGAGGGCGATATCCCGCACATCTGCCCACTCCTGCTTAAAACTCCTGCCATCGGGACACCTGCTAATCAAAACCCGCGCGCCATCTTCCCACGCTTTTTCCATAGATGCGAGTTGCGCCCTCTGTTCATCTGTGGGATTTTTCACGCGTCGAAGCCGTTCGAGCACTGGGCCGAGGGAACAAAACCTGGGAACGCCATCTTCGGTCAAAAATTCGCTCGGTTCCAAAATAGTCGCAAACCGACACACAACGCTCGGCAAACCGTATTGAACGTGGTAATTCATCACCAGTTCTTCGCCGATCCACTTGGTTAAAAAATACGGCATCGCATGAGTCGCGCTGACCATATCTTCGGAAATTGGCTTCTCGAACAAACGCCCAGCCTCCTCGACCTTCCAGTATATCGCTTCTGTACACGCATAGACAAAACGCTGCAAATTGGGGGCTTTCTCGCGCACCGCTTCGAGCAAATGGAGCGTGCTCAGCCCATTGATCTGCAAATACTCGATATGGCTATGCGGGCTTGCAAAAGCCGCAGCCAGATGATATATGGCATCCACGCCCTCAACTGCGCGAGATACAGCCTCGTAATCGCGCAAGTCGCCTTCGACAACCTCGACTGCATCAATGCCCTCCCACTTGCCCGCGCGGCTGGCATCGCCGGGATACACAAAACCCCGTATGTCGTGGCCTTTGTCGAGCAAGCGTTTGACCAGATTGCCCCCTACTCTTCCGTGTGATCCCGTCACGAGAATTTTCATAAATCCCTCCCAGTTTCTCACCTTAATTCACAAAAGCTCGATAAATAGCGACCAGTGCTGTCTCGAGATCGGCTTCTTCGACCCCCACAATAATATTGATCTCCGAAGCCCCCTGATCGATCACTCTTACATTTACACCTGCATCTGCCAGCGCAGTAAACACACGCGCAGCAATGCCAACCCTGTGCGACATCCCCTCGCCAACCGTCGCAATCAGCGCAAGTCCATGGATCAACTCAATGCGGTCAGGCTCGAGAATGCGTTGAATATCTTCGACGAGAAGCTCGCCCTTGCCGTCCAATTGTTCATCCTGTATGATCACCGACATTGTATCGATGCCAGACGGCGTGTGATCATAACTGATCCCGTGTCGCGCAACCACCTCTAAGACCTGCTGTCCAAATCCCGTCGTCTGGTTCATCAGGGCTTTTTCAATAAATAGCATGCTAAAATTGGGCCGGCCCGCAATCCCGACGATCATGCGCTCTGTAAGCTCTCGACTCGGCAAAATTAGCGTGCCCTCATCCTCTGGCCGATTGGTATTGCGTATGTGAATGGGAATTTCAGCCGCGCGCACGGGAAACATGGCCTCGTCGTGAAAAACACCGGCCCCCATATAGGCCAACTCGCGCATCTCCCGATACGTAATTTCCTCTACGGGCAATGGATCGGGCACCATACGAGGATCGGCCATGAGCAACCCGGATACATCTGTCCAGTTTTCGTAAACCACTGCCCCCACCGCGCGGGCGACAATCGCGCCGGTAATATCCGAACCACCGCGAGAAAATGTCGCGATCTCATCCTCTGCATCAGCACCGTAAAATCCCGGAATAACATAGAGCCGCTCATCTGAAAGACGCGCCCGCAATCGCCGATATGAATCGCTATCGAGACGCCCATCAGCCCGAAAGAGAATCGCCTCGGCGGGATCGACAAATGCGGCGTCCAAAACATCAGCTAAAATGCGCCCACACAAATACTCGCCGCGAGACGCCACATAATCTCGCCCCGCACCCCCTGCAATTCTGCTCTCGACTTCAGCAAGCAATCCACCCATGTCAATAGACACAGCAAGATCCTTTGAGAGATCTAAGAAACGCGTAATAATTTTGTTAAAAGGCTCTGAGAAATCGATATTTTGCCGCGCGAGTTCGTGGCACAAATAGAGCAAATCGGTGATTTTTGTATCGTCATCAGATCGCTTACCAGGCGCGGAAGGCACGACAAAGCGGCGGCGTTCATCACTTCGCACAATAGACACTACCTTCTCGACCTGCGCGGCATCGGCGACCGACGAACCACCAAATTTACAAACAATTTTTTTCATATCTCAGGATGGTACCCTTTCGCGCTGTTGTCGCAACGCTTTGAGCAATTCCTTGGCGTCACCCATATTCCCATCGATATTCACGGCTTCATTGAGTGCTTTTATCGCCTCATCAAGGTGCGCCATGTCCTCTGAATCCTGATAGATATACGCATAACACAGGCCAATAACATGATAGGCGCGCGCGCGGTCATTATCTGACAGAAATTCATAGCTCAGAGCCTCTTTTGCCAGTGCGACGCCCTGATCGAAGTCCTCTGCTTTGCCCTGCCAAAACGTGCAATAGGCGGCATAGACTTTGGCCCGTGAAATCACATCCTCGCCCGAAGCATAATCCAATCCCTTATTGATGATACTCAGCGCGCGATTGTACTCCCGAAATGACTTGTCAATTAACATCTCTGTAATATTTAGCGCGTCCTTGCACAACTGGTCCTGCCAGAAACGATTTGATGGAATGGGGCGAAAGGTGTAGCGCGACCACATGCGATCCTGCTTTTCCCATATTCTTATGACCTGTTCTTTTATTTGCACTGCTCCTGTATTGGCGGCAAAACGAGTGGAAAAGTGTATCTGATTGCTGTAATTTGTGCCGAGCTTTTTCAATGTGGCAAAATAATCGGGCGCGATCTCGACCACAGCCTCGTAAAATGCCTCTATACTATCTTCCGGAACAGCTTCTCGCTCCGCCAGACGCGTTTGTACCCGCTCGAGCATTGCCCGACGCGTGCGCGCGGTTTTTTCAGCCTCAGTATGTGGAAATTGCGCTGAGATTTCTCCATACTGCGCAATCGCCTGCGGCAAATCGACCAGTTCTTCTTCCAAATCCCATACAGAAGCCAGCATGCGCTGGGCATCGCTTTCCAAAGCACTCTGCCCCCCACACCCAATGAGTCCAAACAACAATAAGACAACGCATTTAAATTTCATTTATGCCTCCATAGTTACTCGATATCTGCCCGGATAGACATATCGTCCCGGATTTTGTTTTTCATGCGCTCAACGAGGCGGCGGTTGAATTCTTGCGCTGTGTGATAGCCCTGTATTTTGAGTTGATAATTCAGGGCTATCGTCTCTGCAATCACCGTAATATTTTTCCCAGGATAGATCGGCACTGTAACCTGTGGCACCAGGAGGTCGAGAATTGAGACCCAATCCTCATCGAGTCCAATGCGATCATACGCTGCGGTCTCATCCCATTTAATGAGCTTAACAACAACCTCAACGCGCTTCTGCATTCGAACGGCGCGCACGCCAAACATATTGCGAACATTCAAAATGCCAAGACCGCGTATTTCTATATGATCGCGTAGTGTTTCTCCACTGCTGCCCACAATCATGCCCTGTACCTTGCGCGACACAAGCACGACATCGTCCGCGACCAATCGATGCCCGCGTTCAACGAGATCAACGGCAATTTCACTTTTCCCAATCCCACTCGCACCGACAAATAACAGCCCAATGCCATACACATCGACCAGCGAACCGTGAATGGCCGTGCGCGGTGCAAACACATCGTCGAGATAATAAGAAAAAAGGTGGGCGAACTTGGTGGTTGCAAACGGCGTGGTTAGCAGGGGAATTTGCCGCGCATTGGACAATTCGACCATCACGGGCAGCTCTTCATTGCCGTCTGTGATAACCATGCCGGGAATATCAAACTGAAAAATGGTTTCAAGAGTTTGGCGACAAACATCGGAATCAAGGCTCGACAGATAGAGCATCTCCGTATTGCCCATAACTTGAACGCGGTCAAAAGTAAAAAGGCCGAGAAAACCTGCAAGCGCGAGACCGGGTCGATGGACATCGCTGGTAGATAGGGTGTTGCCAATCCCCCCCTGTCCTGCAACGGACGAGAGCGAGAGTTGGTCACCATAATCCTCTAACATCTTGTCAATAGAAATCTGTGGCACGGCTTATACCTCACTTAGACCAGAAATAACGCGAGGTTTTCTACGCCGGTCGCGTAGTTTCTTTAATTGTCGGATCATCTTCTTTGCCGAACCATCAATAACGGGAAAGAGCTTATTGCCAGTGTTGGAAGCTTTGAGGGTTTGTCCATGCACATTGACAATAATATCAACGCGAAATGCGGGATCCTCTTTGGTAATGGTAATATGACAATCCAGCACTGGCGTGTAAAATCGCTCAAACCGAGAGACAGCAGCTTTTATATGGGTGCGCGTGCTGTCCGAGACATGGTAGTGATGTCCAGAGATGACAATTTGCATGGGCATCCTCCTCAACAGTGAGATGGTGACGATTTAGAAGAAAAATACTTGATCATCTTAACCAGCGTGCCCGTTTGAGAAGGCATAAGATCTACCTCATCCATAAACGCACGCATCATCAAAAGCCCGCGCCCAGAATTATTCATCAGATTTTCCTGCGCAAGCGGGTCAGGGGCTACATTGGGATCAAACCCCCGCCCCTCATCTTGTACCCAAACCGTGATAGAAGCAGGGTGGATATCGATCTTGAGATGTACTTTCTTAGAAGCATCTTCACCATTGCCATGGTCAATCGCATTATTGAGTGCTTCCATGACCGCAACCATCAGATCAATTTGTTCATCTTCTGAGGCGCCGGATATCCGAACGGCCGACTCAACAATCTGGGCAAATGCACCGAGATGTTCGTACAAACTTGGGGCACTGTGCATCAGTACTTGAGGTAATGAATCGGACATGGGGCCTCCAGAACTTGTGCTATTAGGACCCGACCATCCGCCACGCCACGCGCAGCACAACGTTAGTAGAACTATAGGGCAAAAATGCGGCGGGCACTGCGGGACAGGCTCTCTCACATCCCGCCTTTTACAGATCAATCTTGACTATACACTATATTTTATCGGCTGTCAAGCGTGGGTCGTCAACTTCGCCCTTGACCCAGACTTTGGAAAAAAGTATAATCCACCGCAGTAAAGACGACGCCAACCATCCCTAAAGTGCAGGCATTTTATGGCCTTTATTTTGAGCTTAATCGTCGGTTTTGGTGCTTTTTTTCTTGGCCAAATTTTTTTTCGATGGATGCCGCCATACCCGCTGATAGACAGTCTGCGAATGGGCAAAGCACATTATCTGCTCCTCGGTGTTCTCATAGGGATATTTTTCCCCGAAACCGATGAGGTATTTCACCCGTTTGAAGTGCTGCGGTACAATTGCATTGGCGCTATTTTACTGTGGATTGGCCTGCAAACAGGTCTGTCAACAGACCTTCAGAACCTGAGAGATCGCGGCATCTCAGCGTTTTACTCACAAACAGTGGTTGTACTCGCCACGGGTGGATTTACAGTCCTTGCCGCCTTCGCCAGTGGTTTGATACTCTATCGCTACCTCGGCCTGCTACAAAATCTACCCCTCGCCATCGTCCTGCTCACCAGCTTTGCACTTACTATACGTTTTCCCACACCTTTTTTTCAATGGCCCAATCGCCCCTTCCCAAACCCAGTTTCAGGTCAAAATCTGCCCCTCGGCAATATCGCGGCTATGGCCGTGTTGTGCATCGCTTTCCCTCCGCTTGCAGAAAATCCTATTTTTTATTTGGGAAGCTTGCCATTTATAGGCGCGGTTGGCATTGCACTGCTCATGCTTGGCGCTGGCGTGGTCGGAGGCATCGCGCTCGATTTTTCTTTTCGCAGCCACCGCACGGGTGCTCGCGCATTGAGCCTTGTTCTGGGCATTGTGATCGCCCTTTCTGGATTGTGCCAGGCACCGGGTCTGCCATCCCTTGTTGTGGGATTTCTATCGGGTCTTTGGCTGATTAACACAACCGTGGCAAAACGCGAGGTCGTCGAATTTACAACACGCACAAATGACGTGATTGAGCCGATTTTTTTTGTTCTGATCGGCTCAATAATAGGGGAATTTGGCGGCGATATATTTTTTCTTTGGTCCCCTCTTTTTCCACTTGCTCTCACAATGATACTCGTGCGCGGAATGGGCCGCACAATCGGTTTCACGGTCTCCCAAACCCTCTGGCAAATACCGCAGACCTGGCGCGAATTGCTCGCCCTGAGCTGGCATCCCCAGGGTACGCTGAGTATCGCTGTTGGCATACAGGCCATTTATCTCCTCGACTTTCAGCACTATACACTCATTACGGGCCTCGTGATCGCTGTTTTTTTGAGCCAAATGATACTCATTCCACCTGCAAATTCGCCGCAATCCCACACTTGAGACGATTCCCATGCGCCTTCTGTGCATTACACTTGGTATCGGTATCCTGATCTGGCAGCTTCAATCTCCTCCCGAAATGGCCTGGGTTGGCTTTCTAATGACAGCCTCCATCGTGGGTGCACGACTGGCTCCGCGCGCCAAATTGCCCGATGTTCTGGGCATGATTGCTGCGGGTCTCGCCATCGGTTTCGCGCCTATTACAACCGTTGAAAGCCACCAGAGTATAAAACCCTTTGCAGATATCGCAATGGCCTGGGTCGGACTTTATTTGGGTACATCCCTCTCCCGGCCCATCCTCGCAAATCCGCGCTTGCTTACAGGCAGTCTTTACCTGTATGCAGCACCTGTTCTCACGACCTTCTTTGCGCTCATCTTCTTCGACCTCCACCCGGTCACTAGTTTGCAACTCGCCATCCTATCGGGCATCTCGGCCCCCATATTTTTGGAACGCACAGAACACAACCTGCGAGACACATGGTTTTTTTCTTTTTTTGTTACGGCAATCGGACTCTGCCTGCTCTTTTTGACAGGGCTTATATTCGGCGTCCAATTCATACAGAAAGATGGGTTTGGTTCCTTCCTACATCTTGCCTCAGATATCGTACTGGCCGTTTTGATCGGAATTATTGGTATTGAACTCGTGTATCGCTGGTTGCGACATATCCGCACACCTACAGGCCAATTTACGAGTTGGTTTGCCCTGTCATTCCTGCTCGCGCTTGCTTCGTGGCATGTTTGGATTCAGCCTCTTATTTTGGCCTGGGCAGTGGGCCTTGCATTGTCCTTGCGCACCAAACGCGGACTGAGACCCAATGTGCGCCCGCCAAAAGCGGAAGCACTAATTGCTTTTGCCCTTGCACACTATGTTAGCGGCCTTGTTTTAGACTGGCAAATGTCCCCCGTGCCTCCTTACTTTTTTGCCCTGATTGCAGCTCTGATTCTCGGAAAAATTGCAGGTGGCCTGCTATCCAGTCGCCTCACTTCACAACCCGTTCAAGCCTGGCTTCCGCTCTTGCCACAGGGCCTTCTTGCAATCGTCTGCTTTGAATCTATTGCACCCGAAATAACCCCACTGTACTTTGCTTGCACGGGAATTGGTCTGCCCCTTCTGCACCTTTTAGCCGATCAAATCGTTCAAAAAATCAAAAACGGCCGCATCCGAGCGCTCGCGCGCCGAACACAGGCCGTTTGAACTGTCCTGCCGAAAACTATCTTACAAAACCGACCACGGAAAAAGAGTGCTGAATGAACCGCTCTGACGCGCCGTGTTTTAAGCGATCGCCGCGCCTTCCCACTTCGAGCACGTAGCGAAAACGACCGCTATTATTTACAAATGGCAATGCCATGCCAAAGCTGGCCCCCAATTCGCTAATCTGGCTATTAGAGGTCGTCGGAAAATAAAGCGACCGATAATGTAAACCCGTGCTGAGTTCAAAGCGCCGGCTCCGCACCAGCGCATCGGGATTGCCCGTGCGCCATAACATACCTGCACTCACATCCCATGTATCAAACCGCCCATCCCCCGTCGCATGCCACAGCCCCCGAGAAATATCGACCGATGCCAGCCAGCGATAACCCGCCAGATACGTTACTCCCACCCCAAATTCCCGGGGAAACTCCACATCGCTTTCCGTCTTGACCTCAACGGCTTCACGTTGCTCCACAAAACGATTTCTTTGAACCTGGCGCTGCCTGATACTGCCCCCGATATCGACATTTGCGCCCAGGCTCCACCGAGAAGTGGGGGTATAGATAATCCCGAATGAAGGCAACCATCCGCGGTGGGTCCGCGTAATTTCGTCTTGAGAAAAGAAGACCGTCTCACTGTCAAAATCCTTGACCCAGGACTCGTTAAACGTCCCCATAGCCACCCAATTCATACGCCCTCCCACAAAGAGTCTGCGCCCGATCCTATACCCCAACCCCATGGCAATGGCCTGAATCCCCCCGGTCGCTTCCACTTCCAGTTGATACTTCAAATCACCCGTGCCGCGATCTTCTATCGCCTCGAAATCCATATCTGTAAGTGGTTCAATTCCCACACCCAAAACAAGACCGCGTCCCATAGGCAGCACGATTTGAAAAGCCCCGATATCCCCGTCATTCACGAGGGTCTCGCCATTCAAAAATCGGTGCTGGGCTACAAATTGTACACTCGCGGACGCCCTGTGGAAAGCACCCAACAATGCGGGATTGTGGGATGAAAAATTTAGCCCATCGGCAAGCGACCGCCCAGCACCGCCCATACTTCGAGACCGCGCATCGACACGCCTGACCGGATCGCCAACGCCGTAAAAAGAAAAAATTGTATTGGCACAAGCTGGCAGCACCAGTAAAAAAATAAAACCCAAAGCGAGAATTATTCGCATCATATTACAATTCCGGAGGAAGAGAGTAAATGAGATTCAAACGCACATCTTTCAACACAATCCATCGGATGAGCGGGGGCGAATTTAAGAGCGCAGGCAGACCTGTTGAAGAAGTAAAATTGAGGGGCGAAAGCGCCAACCCCTGATTTGCGCGCGCACCGGATATCCAAGCCTGAATCAAAGTATGGTTAATCGTGTAAGTCGCCGTCGCCGGTTCGATGAGTAACCTCTCATTATATCGCGTAAACGAGGTATCGCCTTCTGCAATTGTCAGGCCATATATCTCGAAAGCAAAAGATGAAAAATAGGATCGATCCAGATCGATATCCAATTGCAATTTGGCCGAATTGACCGTCGCGCCTTGGGGAATAGTGGGCAGATCAAAATTTAAGACACTGCCGTAAAACAAACCCTCGGAAAGAATTACCAGATTTTCTGGCGGACCGCCATTGACCCGCGTACTCCAATAGGTATCTGCATTGGCTTGAACAGCCGCACGCTCTGTCACATCACCCACCCGATACACCGCCTCCAATTCGGGAATCGGCGCATCTGCACGGACAGTATTGGCTTCGCGTGCAAAAATATCCAACAAAAAAGGTGCCTCCCCATCGGGTTGCAACAGGATATCCAAAGAAGGAGAACCCGCATCTATCGCATCCTTCAAAAGCGACACGGGTAAATCGACCCGAACGCGATCTTCAAACACCTGCACCAAAGCCTCGAGAATTGGGGTCGCAAGCACTTCGGACTCGACCAGCGAGATCGTATCGACATAAGTCTGAAGTTCTTCCCACGGCGAATCGGGCCGCAACGCAACCAGCGACGCATTTTCGACCAGCCGCGCCGACTGAATCCCCAGATTGACGCGCAGGGAATCAAGCACCAACCCCGGTGGCACACCGCCAGACAACTGATCAGGAATTTCAAAGCGCAACAGACTACGCAACAAAAACCCATTCATCTGCCCGACCAGCAATTCCTCTTGTTCTCCCATCACAGTGGGAAAGATCAGGGAATTAAAAGACCGCGCGGACTTTAGCGGAACAGCAGGCAATGCTACTGTATCGCCGGGATCGCGCCCAACAAAGCCTTCGCCCAACGGGTTGCGCTTTTCGGTATTGCAACCGGCGAGAAATGCCGCGAACACAAAAATTAGCAAAAATCGTTTTCTCTTCATATCGTCACTCAATGGATAAAAATAGCGGTCAGATCCTTACACGCTTCAAAGCGTCAAACGTTTCGTTGTGATCGGCGGGAAATTGCGCGTTCGATACCGGGAAAGAAAAACGCTTCGCACACGCGATCCCAGTTCATTTGTGCGGCCAACCTGTAACCCGAATGCAATCGCGCCTCGCGTTCTCTATCTGATTTTGGCAACGCACCCACAATATCCCACGCAACTTTTTCTGCCACTTTCCCCTCCTGAATGCGGCGTTCAAGCTCTCCTATTGCCTGGGCAGATGCGACACTTTCCGATGCGACATCTGCCGTATAATCGGCCACCACGACGAGAGGATCGGCATTTTCTTTTCTCACGCGATCCAAAAACCCGCAGCATCCGCACACACTACTCGGCACGCAAAGCCCGCCAAAAGCCAAAGGTTCGAGCACGGCAATGCCAAACGGCTCGTAAATCGATTGTCCAAATTCGACATCTGTGCCCCGGCGCAAATCCGCAAATGCCATATCTTGCGGCATGCGCTGTCCACAACTCGCCCGATCCCATCCAAACTGATTGACCAGAACGGCCTGAATAGCAACAGCTCCACGGTTAAAGGCTTCCATCTCTTGCCAGATATCCACTTCATTTGAAACCAAATCGGGCGCCCCTATCCGATGGACAACCGGCCATCCATATTCGGATTCCATCGTCTCGACATCTCGCGCACTGCGCTGTTCGGCAGCCGTTGTAAGCACAAAAAACCCGCCCGTTTGTCCTTGGGCCCCTAACAACTTATCGAGATGCGCCAATACGAGCAAATCGCGCCACAGCCCTTTGCTAATCACTGGGCGCGTGACATGCGTCATCACCACATCAGGCTCATACCCGAGCAAATTTTGCGCGTAATCCTGTAAGCGCGTGCGAGATTGCAATTTGTCTGCATAAGAAATCTGCACAGATGGAATCCCGTTGTAAACCAGATCTATCGCCTGCGCCTCAAACCCCATAAACCGAAGCTCATCGAACGTTGGATCACCCACGGCAAAAATACCATCGCAGTGTGACGCCAGTTGAACCAGCGCGTGCCGATAATAACCGGACTGATCTCCAAATACATCCTCAACCACTTCGCCCCGAGCAAGTGCCTGCGCCATCGCGTTGTAAAACATCACATCGTGCCCCGGGTTGCCCTCTGCGATCCCGCGCATAGTTGAAACTTCATGGGCGTAAAAAATCGCCCAAAAGCGCGGATCATTTTCCACAATAGCCTTGAGTGCGACAGGCATGCCCATATACTCATGCGCCAGCACAATATGCGGACCGAAAGCCTCTCCAATCAGCGCGATAACAGCGTCGTAAATAGCTTCGGCGCTGTCGATATAAAGCGCGTAATCCGCGATCGTATCGTATCGGTCAGATGTAAGACCAAAGTGCCGGTAGAGATTGTACTTAAAATTGCGAGACCGCCGCGGGTTGATATCTTCGGCATCAACGAGCAACACATCGGCTTCACATCCGCCAGTAAAGCGGCGTATTCCATAAACAATATTGACATTGTACCGATCTGCCACGCGGTTGAGCGCATCCGAACAATCCGTATTTTGCACGCCGGAAATGGTTGAAAAGAGCACCGCGCCACTTTCAGCAAGAATATCTTCATCCTCTGGGCGCGAAAGCGGGCCGACGAGAAAAGATCGCCGCACGGCTTTCTGATACACAGAAGAGGTCATCAAGCCATCGAGCACAGTGCCAATACCGCCGGCCTTCCGCACCGCTTCATGTGTCGCGTGAATCACCGTATAGCTCATAACTCAATGCACCGTATCAATTAAAATATCCACTTCCACGGCCCCGGGCGCAACGGGATTTTGCGGATAAATTCCCTCCATATCCCCTGTCTTTGAACCGCCTACACGTCCGTCTGCATCAATTTTTGCAGAAACGTACAACGCATCGATCTCAGACCAATCAACCTCAATCATCGCATCCCCGCGCGTCAGTGTGTACGAATAGGGAAAATCGGAAATGTCGAGCCGCTTCACTGCCAGCGGTGGCCCGCCAACAGGGGCAGGTCGCGCAATAACAAATAGCACGGCATTGCTCCCAATGCGTTCGCCCAACCCATCGGCCAGTCGAATCGTCCCAGAAACCACAACATCTGATGCCTGTGGTCCTTCTTCATCCGCTGCTGAAGTCTGAACAGGCGGAGGCTTTGGTGGCGGATGCGCCCCCTCTTCATAGTGCTGGCTACAAGACATCAGCCACATAAGAACGCATAAGAAAATAGATTTACGCATCGATCTCTTCCTCGAACATCGTCAAAATCCTGGGTTCTCCACGCGTAACTGCCACCACATGTTCAAAATGCGCCGAAGGCAACCCATCCGCAGCAGACGCCGTCCATCCGTCATCGGCCACCACAACTTCGTGCGTTCCCAAATTGACCATAGGCTCAATGGCGAGCACCATCCCCTTTCGCAAACGCGGATTGCGCTCTGGGGGCACATAATTGGGCACGGCGGGTTCTTCGTGCAACCTGCGCCCAATACCATGTCCTACAAATTGCCGCACAACAGAAAACCCAAATTGCTCAACCCAGTTTTGCACCGCACCGCAAATATCGCTCAGACGTCTTCCGGCAACCGCTTGCTCAATACCCTTAAACAGGGATTCTCGCGTCACCTTGAGCAATTCTTTCTCTCTGCCCGAAATATTTCCGACAACACGCGTAATCGCCTGGTCGCCGTAGTAGCCTCGCAATTTCACACCGATGTCAATGCTTACAATATCGCCATCCACCAGCTTCCGCGATCCGGGAATCCCGTGTACGACCTGTTCATTAATAGAAATACAACTCGCTGCAGGATATCCCTTATAGCCCTTAAATGCGGGTTCTGCGCCGCGCGACCGAATCACATCTTCGACCACGGCGTCCAGTTCTCTGGTCGTCGTCCCCACCTTGACGAGTGGTTTAAGTGTGCGATGGACCAGCCCCACAATGCGGTTTGCCTCAACCATCAAATCCATCTCTCGATCTGTTCGCAATACAATCACAGTGTTACTCCCCTAACGCGATTCACCAAAATGGGAAACAAAAATGAGAAAATCCCGAAAATCAATAGGCCCATCTCCGTTGAAATCCAATTTTGGATCGTACTTATTATCCGTGTGCAAGAGCTTAAAACCATCCGCAAATTTCAGAAAATCGGAAAATGCAACGCGCCCATCGCGATCGACATCGCATACGAGATCCGTCGCCGTACTTCCGCCAGTTGACAGCGTGTAATTCACGCGCCGCCTTTCACCCGAAAGCGATGTTTCCATTATAATAAATACAACCTCGTCAAAACGATTAGCTTTTGGAATAACCACCGTTGTCCCCCGCGGGTACAATAGCTCGACGCCTGATGGAGAGATCAGCATAACCTGCAAAATCCACTGCCCCTGGTCGTCCAGTGCAAACGCCCCTCGAAGTCCACCAGCGATATTTGAAGTTGCCACGCGCAAATATGTCGTTCCCAAATGATCAACCGTTTCAGACCCTTCGAAAGAGCCACCTGTGCCGAGGAATATATTGGCATGCTTTATCGAGGGCAAATCGCGCGCCTCAACATAATACCCGGAATGCGTGCGCACATCAGTTAAATAATTCCACGCGGCAAACCGCGGCATCACCTGGGCAAATCCACCCAAAGGCATACCATCATCAATAAGCGACAAACTATATCTGCTCGGATCGCGTCTTTTGAGTAATTCCCAACTACCTTTGATCACATCCGCGCCGTAAACCTGCTCGACGTGATGGGCAAAAATCGAAGCACCAAAAGGATGAAGACTGCCAGAAAATTTATCCAATGAGGCTTCGGGATCGTCGTAAATACACGAAAAATTGCGCGGACAACTCATGTACTGATAAAAATCATTCACACTGGGATAGGCCACATCCTCCATCCATGTTGCCGTGAGTTCCTGCCACCACGCAGCGCCAAAGTCGGCATAATACCCAAATTGAATCGCGTGAAAAAACTCATGCGCAGCCGTCACGCGCAATCCGTTGAATCCGCGTGAATTTTGAGGGTAAATATTATCCGTAAAATTATTGTCAATCACCATATAACTCGGTGTCGTCAATTCCGTATATACAATCGGATATGCAAAGCCATAAGCCTGCTGAAGGGCGAGGTTTTTAATATAAATATCGTAAACACCATCGCCATCGGACGGGGGAGGATTATAGCCCAACTGATTGATCTCCAAATCCCAAACCGCCTCAAAGACGCGCGCAGTCTCATCGACATAATCCGGCACGCCATTGGCATCTGCGTCTGTTGGATCAACACCGTGCGTCCCCGTAGTATTGTAGTGAATTTTGAAATGCCCACCTGAAGACAGAATTGAATGACTCAGAATGGGACGCTGCTGGAGAAATGCAAACGCCTCCTTTGCAGCGGGAGGCAAATGATCCCAATTCGCAGTTAAACCCCTTATCGCCGATGTCCCGCAAATAGCTCTATCCAACCGAAACTCGCTATCAACGGGCAGAACCTCTGGAAAAAAATGCGCACAGGCGCGACAATACACATCGTGAAGTTCAGTCCCAGGCGCAAAAATGGGCGGAACTTGTGCATGCACGGATCCGCCCGGCAACAAAACGATCGCCAACAAAACAACAAACCTGCCCATCTCAGCCCTCTTCCCCCAATGATGAAACATAAATATGTGCAGCTACTTCAAGCCCGAGCGAATACGTGGCCTCGCCATCGACCACAATTTTCAGCGGACCATTAAAAGGTGCGCGATTCAACACCTCAATCTCGACATTGGGTTTTATGCCCATCGTTGCCATATAGCGCAACATCTCCGCGCTTTGATCATTCACTTGCCGAACATGTACATTTTCACCTGAGGGAATATCTGACAAACACAGATAATGGTCGTATTCTATCGAACCATCTTTGCTCGGAATGGGCGCGCCGTGCGGATCGACCGTCGGATACCCCAGTATCATATCAATTTTATCTTCAAATTCCTCAGAAATGACATGCTCCAACCGATCGGCCTCCGCATCGACCTTATCCAGATCAAAGCCCAGCACTTCGGACAAGTAAAGCTCGAGCAACCGGTGGTGACGAATAACCTCAAGGGCAATGCGTTCTCCCGTCGATGTGAGCACAACACCCTGATAGGGCGTGTGTTCCACCAGCTTCATTGCGGCGAGTTTCTTGAGCATATTGGTAACCGAAGCCGGTGCAACTGCCCTGTGCTCCGCAATTAGCGACGTCGTCACAGACGCGACGGGATTCTGCCCGTGTGTTAGCTTGTAGATCGTTTTCAAATAATCCTGTGACGATTGACTGATCATTGTCCTCTCCTTCAAATAGCTATCAAACAAAGTAAGATAAACCCCATATACAAGCAAGCATATCCTATACATCGGGAATGCGCTTGCCCTGTGGATCGGTTGCAATATTGGGTAATGCTGCGCGAATTTCTTGCCGCAAGCGATCATCCGTAAAGTGTTCCAGCGCGTCGGCGGGGTCGTGTACATGATCTGGGGGAAGCCCAAGTTGATTTAGATAGGACTCCCAAAGCCTGTGATTGCGGAGTAATTTGGTCGCGTGTATAACGCCCTGTTCCCCCAGCGAAAAATATCCCTTTTTTCGCGTGATCAGCCCTTGCCACATCAACGACCGAATCGCAATACCAGACACCCGACGCGCAGCCGTATCGACCAGATCGCCCCAACTGAGCGCAGAGACGCGACGCGATTCTCGTTCGCGGAGTAACTGTAATAAAACGTGGTCCCTCGCAACCAGCAGAGAGAGCCGCATCCGCCGCACAAATCGCCCCATCAGCCCATAATGGGGTGCAAAAATTAGGGAAAGCGCGAATAGCGCACCCATAACGACGACCATCGCCCCGGCAATGGAACTATTCCAAATCTCTGCCAGAAAATATCCGGCAATTGCAGAAACAACGCCCATCAGCGCAGACAGCGTCAAAATAACTTTTAACCGATCGCTCCACAGATAGGCCGAAGCACCGGGCACAATCAGCATCGCCACAACGAGAATAGCCCCTACAGATTCAAAGGCAGCCACTGTTGTGATGGAAACAGCTCCCATCAGCATATAATGCACCAGCGCGGCACTCACGCCCACAGAAAGCGCCATCTCGGCATCGAAAGACGCGATCAAAAGCTCTTTATAGAACACCATAACAAGCGCGAGATTAAGCGCAAATACCGTTCCGAGAATCCAGACCGGGCGCGGTCCCAAATCCCATTCTCCCCAGAACAGACGGTCCCAGGGCGTGTACGCGATCTCTCCGTACAGGACGCATTCTTGATCGAGATCGACTTGCCCAGCAAATGCCGTGATCAAAACAACTCCCAGCGCGAAAAGCGCCGTAAAAACAATGCCAATGGACGTGTCTTCTTGCACGCGCCACCTGCGGTGAAATGTCTCAATCAACACCGTGGCAATCACCCCACACGCGGCAGCACCAATAAACATCGGAATCACATCGCGGCTGCCCGAAAGCAGAAACGCAATAACAATGCCCGGCAAAACAGCATGACTGAGCGCATCGCCCAAAAGCGACATCTTGCGCAACACGAGATATGCACCCAACAGACCGCACGAGGCTCCGGCCAGCGCGCCTGTAAGCACAATCCAAAATGGTCCCCAGAACTCATCCATCTTCGCCGGCTCTCCGATAGCCACTGTGCGTTTTGTGGATATCTCCAACAACATCTATATCTTCCTGCACCAGAATTGTTTCGAGCTGTTCAATAATCTCAGGTGTTAAAATATGCTCGACCTCATCGGCGGGTCTATCGACGTGATCTTCCTCTAAGATAGACCGGTAAACCAGATAATATTCCCATAGCTGATGGGATTTGACCACAAAATCCGCCTCTTTTTGCCCCAGTTCCGTCAAAGAACACGCACCATTGTGCAGCCCCACCCATCCATCGCGAGAGAGACGCTTCGCAAGCCTGCGCACGCGGTAAAGTGGCAACTGAAGTTCGCCCGCGAGGTCTGCCAACACGACCTCCCGCTTACCCCGCGCCTGCAAGGCGAGATACGCCCGCAAAAAATGCTGACCATTCTCCCGTAACGCATTTCCCCTCTGCCGCGCCCACCTGGCGAGTACTCCGTACCTGGGGGCAATCAGCACAGAAACGAGAAACGCAGCCGTTGCAACCAACACCATCACCGGACCCGTCGGGATTCGGGGAGCCAGCGCGCTCAGGCCAACCCCCAGCGCACCGCACAACGCGCCCAAAATGCCCGACACCAGCACCATGACATGCAGCCGATCTGTCCAAAACCGCGCTGCAGCGGCCGGGGTAATCAACATCGCAGCAATGAGAATAACCCCCACGGCCTGAAGCCCAACCATCACGGTAAGCACGATCAACCCCATCAACAAAAGATCGACCACACGCGGGGAAAATCCCTGCGAGGCGAGAAATTCCGCATCAAAAATGAGCACCTTAAACTCTTTGTAGCAAAGAAAGACCGCAGCCATAACCAGCGCAGACAGAATGCACATCACATACAGGTCAGCGCGCACAATAGAAGCAGCCTGCCCAAAAAGAAATTTATCCAGACCACTTTGATTGCCCACCTCGCTCTGCTGAATATGCGTGAGTAACACAATGCCCCCGCCAAAAAACACCGACAGCACAATACCCAGCGCAGCATCTGCTTTGATGCGAGTATAATTGACAATGACTTGAATAATAAGTACTCCCACCACACCCGAAACAGTCGCACCCAAAAGCAGAACGGGCAATGTCTTGCTTTGCGTCAACAGAAATGCCAGCGCGACGCCCGGAAGCGCCGCATGCGCCAGAGCATCGCCCAACAGGCTGCGGCGGCGCAACACGGCAAACGCGCCCAGTGTACCCGATGTCGCTCCGATCAACAGCGAGCCGAGCAAAACCAATTGAAATGTCGCGTCCCAAATCACCTCATAAACCCCGCTGATGATGGGCAACAGCCTGCGCGGCTTCGGAAAGCACCGTCAACCGTCCGCCGTAGGTTTTGTTCAAATTATCATCCGTGAACACATCTCGTGTCTCACCCGCGGCAACGATCCGCATATTGATCAAAACCAACCAGTCAAAATACTGGTTCACCGTGTGCAAATCATGGTGTACAACCAGCATTGTCTTTTTGCGTGCCCTCAGATCCATCAAAATATCGATAATGGCGCGTTCAGTCGTCGCATCCACGCCGGCAAAGGGTTCGTCCATCAAATAAATTTGTGCATCTTGTGCCAGTGCTCGAGCCAGAAAAACCCGCTGTTGCTGACCTCCTGAAAGCTGATTGATCTGCCGATGTCCAAAATCGGTCATGCCGACCTTTTCAAGCGCTTCCTCTGCCAGTTCCCGGTCAATTTTGTCCGGACGCCTCACCCACCCGACGTGCCCATAACGCCCCATAAGCACCACATCTAAGGCATTGATGGGAAAATCCCAGTCCACAGACTCGCGTTGCGGCACATAGCCAATGGTCTGGCGCATGCGCGAATAGGGCTTGCCGTAGATGTGAACCCATCCCGAAGCCTTGGGCACGAGATCCATAATGGCTTTGATCATCGTACTCTTGCCCGCGCCATTGGGTCCCACAACCCCTACGAGTTTGCCTTCTGGCACGGCGAGATCTACATCCCACAAAACGGGTTTTTTGTGATACGCCACCGTCATATCATGAATATGGATGGGCGTAACCGATTCATCAACTGCGTGTAACATTATTTTAACGCCTCGACAATTGTGTTCACATTTGACCGCACCATACCGATGTACGTATCAGCCCCACTGCCCGCAGGTCCCATCGCATCGGAATACAGCGTGCCACCGATCGCGGCATCCCACCCCTGCGCTTTGCACCCCTCACGCACGGCATTGATCGAACGCTCGGGCACACTACTTTCCACAAAAATGGCTTTCACCCGCCGTTTGACAATAAAATTCACCAGCAGCGACACATCGTTGACCCCGTATTCGGCCACAGTCGAAATCCCCTGCAACCCACGCACTTCAATGCCGTAAGCAAGGCCAAAATATCCAAAGGCGTCGTGTGCTGTAATCAGCACGCGCTGGTCGCTGGGAACGAGTTCAATTTGCGCCAATGCCCAGGCGTCGAGATCGAGCAATTGCTTGCGATACGCCTCGGCATTGGCGCGAAATACATCGGCACCATCGGTGTCAAGCTCGCTCAGCACATGGACAACCACGGGCAGGGTTTCTGCCCACAGGCCGACGTCAAACCAGATATGTGGGTCGCGCTCCCCTTGCCCCGCAGCCGGTTTCCGCAGCCTATCCTTGGGAATATCCCGCGATACGGCAATCACCGTCTTGCTGCGCGCCATCTTTTCAAAAATACCCTCCAGCTTGCCTTCCAGAAAGAGACCATTGTAAAATATCACATCCGCTTGAGACAGTTTCTGTAAATCGCCCTGCGTCGCCTTGTAATAATGCGGATCGACCCCAGGTCCCATCAGGGAAATCACCTTTGCGCGATCCCCTGCAACATGGCGCACCAAATCGCCAATCATCCCTGTCGTACACACCACCAACTTCTCGTTTTGTGCAACCGGCGGCGTTTCGCCTCCACCACACGCACACAACAATAACACACCAGCCATAATGAAAAATCGGTACATTGACATCCTCCACAAAAACAGCTATTATTACCCATGCCTACAATGCATAGTATAATATCGCAAAAATAATATTTAGCCTTAGCTAAATATAGAAAAATTGGACAATTCGGTCAAGGAAAGTAAAACCCCCCAATCCAGTAGATTAGGGGGTTTTGACCAATAGGCGTGGTTTTTATATGCAGCACTTCAATTAATCTCAATCAATTCCTCACGCTTCTCTTCTTCTTCACATGTTCCTCCGCAACCTGTACAGGACGAAGTCAAAAACGGCCTTACAACCTCGCTAATGACGCGATAGGCACACCAGAGTGCCACAGCAATCACAATCCAATTTTGCCAATCGGTCATATCATTACCCCCATCCAAGCACCATGCCGAGTCGATAAGTCACAAATGCGCCGATATAGGCGAGCACCGTCATATAAACAAAAGTCAGCACAGGCCACCGCCAGGCGCCCGTTTCGCGTTGAATCACCGCAAGTGTAGAAAAGCACTGCGCGCACAGTGCAAAAAACACCATAATAGACAGTGCAACCGGGATATTGAACACCTTTCGTCCATCCGACCATGTCGCAGACCGAAGTTCGTCTCTTAGCGACGCTGATTCCTCATCCACTTCACCCAAACTGTAAATGGTACCCAGAACGGCGACAATCACTTCCCGAGCCGGAAAAGATGCCAATGCCGCCATCCCAATCCGCCAATCCCATCCCAATGGCTCTACGACGGGTTCAATAGCATGTCCCATTCGCCCCAGAAAACTCTGCTCGAGCATCTCGCCAGCTTCTTTCGCGCGCAAGCCATCCAAAACCTCCTCCGGCGCCCCAACCAAACGCTCGCGCTCAGCCTCGTAATGCGCGGCAATTGTTTCAGACCGCGGGAAATACGCCAGTGCCCACATTACAATCGTTGCGGCGAGAATCAATGTACCGGCTCTTTCGAGAAAATGCCGCCCACTTTGATAAATACGCATCCCAACAGTGCCAACATCTGGAATTTTGTAGGACGGCAACTCGAGCAAAAAAGGCGTAGGTTGTCCTCTCAAAAGCGTCTTCTTCAAAATCCACGCGACGGGAATAGCCACAAAAATCCCCACACAATACAGCGCAAGAAGCGTAAGCCCTTGCAACCCAATTCCACCCCAAACATCTTTATTGGGAATAAAAGCCCCAATAAAAATCGCATAGACTGGCAAACGCGCAGAGCAACTCATCAATGGCGCGACCAGCATCGTGGCAATACGGTCTTTGGGATCATTGATCGTCCGCGTAGCCATTACGCCGGGAATCGCACAGGCAAAACTCGACAGAAGGGGGATAAAAGACTTGCCCGACAAACCACACGGCGTTAACAGGCGGTCCATCAACAGCGCCGCGCGAGCCATGTAACCACAATCCTCGAGTATGGCAATAAAAAGAAATAGAATGCAGATCTGGGGCAAAAAAATGACCACGCCCCCCACCCCGGCAATCACCCCATCCACCACCATACTTTGCAGCGCACCCTCGGGAAGATAGCTCGAAGCCCATCCACCGATCATCCCAAACAGCGTGTCAATACTGTCCATTAAGGGTACGGCCCACGAAAAAATCGTTTGGAAAACAAAGGCCATAATTACAGCAAAACTCAGGCTACCCCAGATCGGGTGTGTCAAAAACCGATCCAACCTATCAGAACGGGTTACGCGAAGCGGTTCGGGATCGCGCAACACGTCATCGAGAGCCTCATCGATCCATCTATAGCGCAATTCGATCTCCCGATTCGCCAGCGCATCATCCACATTAACCTGTGCTCGCAACGCGTGAAGATCAGCGGCAAAGTCATCGCCAAAGCGTTCCACAACATGGGATGCAAAGGCGTTTTGATTGTCAATCGAAACACGCAGCACCAGACCCGTAGATACGCCTTCGTATTTTTGCGCCAACCGCTCGGCGTCTGCCCACCAGGACTGTGGCAATACCGACTTGCGTGATGGAACCATGCCCTTTTCAACAACCCGAGAAAGCGCTTTTTTCAACTCGCCAAGCCCTACACGTTTATTCGCTTGTATGGGAATGACTGAAACGCCCAAACGCTCGCTCAGAGCAGGCGCATCAATAATAATGCCCCTGGCCTTGGCCACATCTAACATATTGAGGGCCACAACCAGGGGCAAATCAATTTCGAGAAGTTGAGATAAGATGTATAAACTGCGTCTCAAATTGCTGGCGTCGAGAACCACGAGCACGGCTTGAATGGTGCTCTCGCTCTTCAACAACCCCATCAGCGCTTCAACAGCAATAAGCTCATCGGGAGACTTGGCCGAAAGACTGTATGTACCGGGCAAATCCAGCAGGTCAATCGCACCCACGTCGGGCAATGTCAATTGTCCAACCTTGCGCTCAACTGTAACACCGGGGAAATTCCCCACGCGCTGCGAAAGCCCCGTCAGAGCGTTAAAAAGCGTTGTCTTGCCCGTATTGGGATTGCCAACCACAGCGACCGTGGCACGACCGACATACGGTCGCTCTCGATCCGCTATATCCATTGCCATAATAAATCAGGCCGCTTTCATTCCTTTGATGCAGGCAGCATCGGTTTTACGCAGGCAAAACCTGCTGCTACCCACCTGAATGACCACAGTACTTCCAACGCGCAACACGCGCACAGGTACACCTGGCATAGCCCCCACCTCGCGCAGTCGAGCCGCCAGTTGAGTGGCACCTGAAATCCCTTCAATAGTACCTTCGTCACCCCGGTCCCATATTGAAAGTGGTGTTGCAGCTTTCGTTGCACAAGCCATTAGCGAGACTCCAAATTAAATAATTGATCAACATTCTGAACGGGCCACTGCCACTCCTCATTCTGATCCAGCTTACACCAGAATTCAGCGAGAAATTGTCGCGCAGTGGGATCATCGGAGAGCAAAAAACGCACAAAATGCAGCAATTGCCCACCAGTTTGCGCGCTCAAAAGATGCTCGACCTTGCACGCATCTACTTCGGCTTGGTGCTCATCGAGCTTGAGCACCTCGTTGAGAAATTTGCGAACAACGGTGCGTTTAGCTAAAATAGAATCGACAATGCGGCGGCCATCTTCGGATAATTTCAAAAACTTATTGTGATCTTCCACGACCAGCCCGCGTGCCTTGAGGGCTTTGAGCGTCAGCGATGCACTGCCCCGGGTAATCTCCAGCGCACGCGCCACATCCGAAACCCGCGCATAGCCCAGATCGCCCATCAACTCGTGAATGGCTGTTAGATGATGGGCAACACTGTGAGAAATCTCGTTGCTCTCGTATTCTTTCCATACATCAGATACCATCATGTGACCACCCCCTCAAATGGTATACAACCGCGTTTAGCTGTTTAACCGATGTTTTGCTCATAAAACAACTGATAGAGACATAAACCAAATGTACGCGATCTGTCAAGGTATTTTTTAGAGGTCCATTCCCATCTCTTCTCTTACCTCATACCCCTTGACATCACTACCTCTTTTCCTTATACCTCTGAACCGAATTTTATACTTTTCAAAGGACACAACACATGACGCTCTCCCATGATTTTTCTGAGATCGGTCGTCTCCCCCTTTCAGGAGACAATGTCGGCATTGCGACCCGAAAACTGGACAGAGGCACGCAGATTATCCATTCAGATCTTACCTTCGCGCTGCGGCATACCATCCTCGAAGGCCATCGCTTCGCCATCCAGCCCATCGCGCCTGGCGAACCCCTTCTCTCGTGGGGCTTGCCCTTTGGCATTGCAACGCGCCATATCTCTCCCGGAGATTATGCCTGCAACCCAGAGATTCTCGGCGCTCTCAAACTTCGCGATCTCGACTTTGAGCTTCCAGGCGTACCCAACTTCAAAGATCGCATTGTTCCACATCAGATCGATGCGGCAACCTTTGAGACGGGCGAGCAAGTCAAACGCTATGATCAGTACGGTACTTTTCAGGGGTACAGAAGATCAGGAAGCCGAGGCATAGGTACGCGAAATAATATTGTCATACTGGGAACATCCTCTCGTACAGCGAGTTATGCCAAACAGCTCGAAACGCGATTAAAAGACCGCGTGCGAGATTATAGCAATATTGATGGCATTGTCGCAGTTGCCCATACCGAAGGCGGCGGCACTGAAATCCCCAACAACAAAGACCTATTATTGCGTACACTCGCCGGGTTTGCAGTGCATCCAAACGTCGGTGCGGTGCTCGCGATTGACTATGGTCGAGAAGCCATCACCAATCGGCACCTTCGGGAATTTCTCGCCCAGCACAACTATCCCATCGATAATGTTTTGCACCATTTTCTCACGCTTGAAGGCAGTTTTGAAGATGCACTTCAACAGGGCGAAAACATCATTGCCAAATGGCTGCCACAAGTCCAGGCGATGGCCCGCACACCCGAACCCCTATCGCACATCAAAATCGCGTTGCAATGCGGCGGCTCAGACGCATTCTCGGGCATTTCCGGCAATCCATTGGCGTCGTGGGTGGCAAGAGAAATCATTCGTCACGGCGGCTCGGCCAACCTCGCCGAAACCGACGAACTCATCGGCGCAGAGTCCTATGTCCTTCAAAATGTCTCGTCTTACGATGTCGCCCAATGCTTTCTCGACAAAGTCGAAGCCTATAAAACCCTCGCTGCCTGGCACGGCACAACAGCAGAAGGCAATCCTTCTGGGGGCAACAAATTTCGCGGTCTCTACAACATCGTACTCAAATCAATTGGCGCGGCCATGAAACGCCATCCGGATGTCCGCCTTGATTCCGTCATTGACTACTCCGCCCCAATGACCGATCCGGGATACTATTTTATGGATAGCCCGGGCAATGATCTCGAAAGCATCGCCGGACAAGTGGCTTCGGGATGTAACATGATCTTCTTTGTCACGGGCAACGGATCAATCACAAACTTCCCCTTTGTACCCACCATCAAAATCGTGACCACATCCGAACGCTATCAGTTACTCAGCAAAGATATGGATGTCAACGCGGGCGCGTATTTAGATGGCACGCCCATGGACGATCTCGGCAGCAGCATGTTTGACCTGACCTGCAAAATCGCCTCGGGAGAACGCAGTAAAGGAGAAAAAGCCGCACACGCGCAAGTCTCGATATGGCGCACCTGGCGACAGACCTCAACAGATCACCTGCCCGCTCTCAGGAATTGCCCAGACCCCCAGGGCCTACCACTCGCTATTCAGACATTGGACTCTGACGAACGCAGATTTGAGGCCATCCGCACCCGAGAGGGATTTACAACCGACCGCCTGGGCCTGATTTTGCCCACCAGCCTGTGTTCGGGACAAATCGCGCTGATGGCGGCAAAACGCCTCATGCAAAAGGGCCTGGGGCTCGATAAGGGCATCTCGCGCTTTGTTGCCCTCGCACACACCGAAGGATGTGGCGTATCGGGAGAAGCTACCGAACGCCTCTACACACGCACCATGCTCGGCTACCTCACCCACCCTCTCGTACACACATGTCTGTTATTGGAACACGGCTGTGAAAAGACCCACAACGACTATATCCGGCATGCGCTGGACGACAGAGGGATCAGCCCCGATGCATTTGGATGGGCCAGCGTGCAACTCGACGGCGGTATCGAGGCCGTTCTGGACAAGGTCGAAGCCTATTTTCTCGACCAGTTCGCGCAGGCTCCTCCCCCGGAAATCACGCCCACCAGCCTGTCCGCACTCAGCATCGGTCTTCACGCTTCTGGTTCTATTTCCGATATTGCCGCGCAATCCCTCGCCATCCTATCCCAAACCCTGATCGGCGCGGGTGCCACGCTCATTGTACCCGACAATGCGGGTTTTCTATCCCATCCCATCTATCGATCCGAAGTTTTGGGCAACACGCCGCCTTTACCCACCCTTGCACATGGGCAAAGTCCCACCCACCCGGGCTACCACATCATGGATAGCCAGACCGACCACTGGGTAGAGACCCTCACGGGATTGGGCGGCACGGGCGTCCACATCATTGTCGCCTACTCGGGTGACCACCCTTTGCAGGGCCACCCACTCACCCCCATGCTTCAAACAACAGCCGAAGAAAGCGTCGCCAATTCCTACGGCGAAGACTTTGACCTCATCTTCAACACCGAACCCAAACACAATGCCAACGTCCTCTTACAACAGATCACCGCTGTCGCCTCTCGCCAATACACGCCAAAAACACCCCTGATAGGCAACACAGACTTTCAATTTACTCGTGGGCTTCTGGGTGTTTCCATGTAAAATAAAAAGCAGAACGGAGGTGAGCATGTTCACATGTTCGATTTGTGGTGCTGAAGAAAGCCGTGAGGAGTTGGTAGAAGAGATCTTTCAGATTGATGGGAAATATGTCCTAATAGATCGCATTCCAGCTACGGTATGTAACCGTTGCGGCGAAGAGACATTCAGCCGCGAAACTGCCGAAAAGATTCGCCTGATGGTCCACGGCCAGGCAAAACCAAAAAAGTCCATCCCCTTGAAGGTTTTTGAGTTCGTTTAAAAAAGGTACAGGAGCTATCCATGTCTAAAATCAATTTTTACACCTGGAACAGATGAAGCACATGCCGCAAGGTGAAAGCGTGGCTTTCACGAGAAGGCGTGAATTTTGAGGAGAGGGATTTCTTCAAAGATGAATTCACAGAGGAAGAACTTCGGGAATTGCTCGGTGACACGCCCCCATCCGACATATTCTCGTGGCGAAGTCCTTCGGCGCGAACGCTGAAACTCGACCGGGAGAAAGTGTCGGCAGGCGAACTGATTCGCCTCATGGTTGAACAGCCCCGGCTAATACGCCGTCCACTGATACGCACGGGCGAGCGGCTATTTTTAAGCACGGACAAAGAGGCGATGGCGGAGGCATTCCCCGACTAATGCCATTTATGATTTAATAAAAAAAGCCAGACATAATGTCTGGCTTTTTTTACGAAGTTTATGCGATATATCTGATATATTCGCATTTTTCCACATCCCATTCATCCTTCACCCTTCACCCTTCATCTACCCCACCTTAACTTCTCGACCCGTGCGCCCGGATTCAAATACCGCAGTAATAATTTCCACGGCGTGGCGCGCGCTTTCAAGGCCAATCATAGGCTCGCGCTCTTCATTGATCGCCCCGACGAGGTCTTCAATGATCAACGTGTGCCCATCGGAACTAACAGCCATTGGGTCTGCTGAAATATTCTTCTGCTTGTCTTCCCGGCCGCCGTAAAATCTCAGCATCTCTGCTTCTTCCGATGCCTCATTCTCTCCCTGAATTTTCCAGGAAATCAACTTTGAAGCATCTTTCATAATCGACCCATTGTCACCGTAAATAGTCACCAGTTGCGGAAGCCCGGGATAGCAACAAGTCGTTGTATAAACCGTGCCAATCGCACCATTCTTAAATTTGAACAACGCCACAGTCTGATCTTCTGCTTCAATATCGTGTCCAAAAACGCCAAACATACCCATCACAGACTCGACACCGCCTGCAAGCCACTGAATCAAATCGACGGTATGTACCCCTTGATTCATCAGCGAGCCTCCCCCATCGAGATCCCACGTTCCCTTCCACGATCCATGTGCGCCCTGATAATAGCTATCCGCTCGATACCAGGGCAAATGGCCGTGAACACCGATCAGCTTGCCCAGCTTACCGCTGTCAACCGCATCTTTAATCCGCCTGTTTAGAGGTTCCAAACGCGCTTGGAAAATACATCCGACCTTTACGCCGGCATCCTTCACCGCACCAATCAGTTGATCGACGCGTTCAGGCGTAATATCCGCGGGCTTCTCAACAATCATGTGCTTACCTGCATCTGCGGCCTGGATACCCAGCTCGGCGTGCTTTCCGGACTCAACGCAAATATTGACGACCTGGATCTCATCGTCCTGAAGCATCTCTTCATAACTCGTATAAGCCTTGCACCCGTATTCCTCAGATATCGGCCCCAAACGTTCCTCATCCACATCACACACGGCCACCAACTTCGCGCCATTTGCTCGAGTGACAGACCGACAGTGGTTCTTGCCCATACCCAGTCCAACAACGCCAAAACCCAACTCTGCTGCCATAACGTCCTCCAATCAGTAATAGGATCAATCTATAAAACGCGGCTCAATGTAATGAGACACCCGTCCGCGAGCAAGCAAAATTATTACGGGAAAAACCTTGACATTTGGCGATAAGAGACTATACATAAATAAGCGGTCAGCAGTCAGCAAAACAAGCTAAACAGCGATGCTGCCTTGAGGGAGATGGGCGGGGAGCTGATAGCTGTGTTCCAAAGGAATCACATCATGTGCGGTCGATTTGTTTATGCTGCCCAATGCGATGAAAACCAGCTCGCATTTCCACAAGTTATTTTTCTCAACGAGATGCCATTGCGATACAATATCGCACCGGGCCAGAATATCACGGCGATTGCCAACATTGCCGAGCCGCGGGCAGGCACCTTCAAATGGGGACTTATTCCGTCGTGGGCAAAAGATCACAAAATTGGCAACCGACTCATCAATGCGCGGGGAGAAACCCTTGCGGAAAAACCCTCATTTCGCACGGCCTTCAAAAGGCAAAGATGTCTAATTCCCGCAACGGGATTTTACGAATGGCAGCGCAACCCCGATGGCAGAACCAAAACCCCCATGCACATCGCGCTCAAGTCCGGCGCACCCTTTGCTTTCGCTGGCCTCTGGGAATCGTGGCATTCTCCCGAAGGACAAAGCATCCAATCCTGTACCATTATCACAACCGAACCCAACGACCTCATGGCACCGATTCACAATCGCATGCCCGTCATTCTTCCGCCAGATGCGTATAACCACTGGCTCTATCCAGCAGAACGAACAGACCTGCAAGACCTTCTCGTTCCCTATTCCGCACAAGAGATGATCGCACATCCCGTTTCTACCCTTGTCAACAGTCCGATGAATGACACGCCAGACTGTCTGAAACCCGCGCAACCGCCCGAACAGGGCGCATTGTTTTGACCCCACATCTTCTGGAGTAAAAACGCAATGACTATTGTCGATACACACTGCCACATTGGACTTTATAAATACGAACCCGTAGAATCCCTTCTCTACCACATGAACACATCCGGTGTAGATCGAGCCGTCTTCATCCAGTACGCGGGGAACTCGGATAACCAGTATATGCTCGACAGCCTGGCGGCACATCCGGGAAAATTTCAAGCGGCCATGATCGTTGCTCCAACAGACGATGGCACAGCCATGCGACAATGGGCAGAACAGGGTATTGTAGGCATTCGCCTCCCGGCAAATAGCCGCGCCGATTGCGCCGATCTCCTCGCGCAGTGGCGCACAGCCGCCGAACTCGACCTCGTCGTCAGTGCGCCGAGCAATCCCCAAAGTCTTCTGAGCGATGAATTTGCAGAAGTGCTCAGAAAATTTCCAAACCTGTCCATTGTGATTGAACACCTCGCGGGCATCGGCGAAGGCCAACGGCCCCCTTATGACACATTCAAAAAAATCCTTGAACTCGCCGAACAGCCCAATCTATCCATCAAACTTCCCGGATTTGGCGAAATCTGTCCCGTTCCCTTGCCCTTTGACCCCATTCCCCCACTCGCCGACATGACCATCGAAGCCTTTGGTCCCCAAAGGGTCATGTGGGGTAGCGACTATCCCCCCGTGAGCAGACGCGAAGGCTACGACAACAGTCTCAAAGTTCCAATGGATTACCTGTCTGGACTCAGTGCAGAAGATAGAGAATGGATATTCGGAAAAACCGCCCTGAAAATCTGGCGGTTCTGACCACGGCCTATAGTAAAGTATGTAAATTGCATCTGAGCGGGAACTTACGTATATTTATACAATGGAATTTGAATGGGATTCTTCAAAAAATATATCCAATATTGAGAAACACGGAATCAGCTTTTTACGGGCTGCCAGGATTTTTGATGGTCCAATATTGAAATTCCTTGATGATCGAAAAAATTACGGCGAAACTCGGTATGTGGCGATCGGTATTGTCGAAGGCTTAGAGTACTATGTCGTTTACACCATTCGAGAAAATCGCTATCGAATCATTTCTTGCAGAAGGGCAAATCGAGATGAAAGAAGAAAATATCGTGAGATATACCCGGGATCATCTTCCTGAAGATACCGAATCAGATATGGCGCGGGTTGAATCGATGACCGAGGCGGATATTGAAGAGGCCGCACGTTCGGATCCGGATGCTCAACCAACAGATGACAAATTTCTATCCAAAGCGCAAATCGTGCTCTCCATCCCCCTGGATCAGGACACTTTTAAATGGTATCAAAGTAGAGGGAAAAACATCGAAACAACAGTCCGGTCTGTGCTTCATGAATACAAAAAAATGCATCAAGTCTCTTGACCTGCAATTTAAGGCAGAGCTAACAAAAAAAAACGTCAGCTACTTGAGCCGACGCTTTTTTGTTTTAATTTTTACTGGCTCACTCTTCATACTCGGGAAATGCAGGAGCCAGCATAAACGCGCAATCTTCGTGGCATTTGCCGCAATAAGGCACCATGGCTCGGAACTTTTTATTCGCCGCCTTGACATTTCCCCCCTTAGCAGCCGACGCAATCCCCAAAGCCAATGTTTGAGATGCCTGGTTGTAAATCGTATATCTCTCTTCGTGTTCTGGCGGATAGAGATCAATCACCGCTTTCAACGCATCCTGAATCTTTGCGGCATCGTCGGCAACCCCGTCAATCGTCTCGTTTTTCAGCGCGACCATAATCCGGTCTGTGCTCAACTTAATCTCACGCATTTTCGCACGTCTCGTGGGCAACTGATTGTCCGCCTGCTCTTTGCCCCCACCACAGCCAGCGATAGCAGCCATTACAACACCCAAAATCACAGAACTCAAAGCCATAAACCTCAAATAGCGCATTGCTTCCTCCTCTTTCCTTTCTCGTTTCACATCGCGAACCATGATAATAAAGTTTTCTGAATACAAAATCAAGCTTTTCCAGAGGGCTTATCTCGTCCCCCCAGCACTTTTCGCAACCCCTCCTGAACCCGGCGATTTTGATTGAGCTGACGCACCCCCGCTTGAATCATAAACCGCGAAATACGGTCCTTCTTGGCCCTCATCCAGCGATTCAGTGGTGGATAGGCATACATTAGAAAACCAGAAAGACAAATTGTCAACGTAACATAGGCAACGATATCGGTATAAATATAGGCGTTGCTATAGCCCGCAAGAATGGATCCCGTGTGCAAATCCAGCATCACAGACCGCAAAGTCTCAGACCGCACCATCACCAGAGAGGTAATAGACATCAGCACCAACAAAATCATGCCGACCATTCCGGCCCAATAATGTACCCTCCGGTTGTACTTAAACACGGTATTGATAACCGTGCGGTCTTCCACCAGATACTCAAACCCCGACAAGCGCTCCATCTGCGCTTCGAGCAACTCATTGCGGTGAGCCATCTCTTCTCGCCGCAACATCATATCGACTAACCCACCGATTTGCGCGGCCACCTCGTGCAGAAAATCCTCATCATCTTTTGTAAAATACCCCGGATCACCTTTCTTGTTCAGGAGTTCCATCACACCGATTGCCTCCCCGCGTCTATTGCGCAGTGGATAGGCCAACAGCGTATGCGTTTCATACCCAAGTACATTGGAAAACAAAGGGTCTTTGGACGCATCTAAAACATTTCTCACATCGCCGCTATTAAACACATGCCCTGCGATACCCCTATTGCTCGGGATTCGCACCTGCGTGTCTTTTTCGACACCTGCGACAACATGCGTATAAAGCTCATTTGTCAGGCGGTTGTGAAAAAAAATCGAACACTGATCCGCCTCCAAATACGTGGAAATTTCACGCGCAATACCACTGATCAACCGACCCTGGTTTGACGTCACATTCATCAGCCGACTAATTGCCAACAGCGACTCCAAACGCTCTATGCGAGCGGCGAGGTCTTGTGAAAATTCGCCATCTTGTGCCATATCACCAACCTCGAATACAAATCCACCATCGATTGAGGCCACCATTGCTTCCAATATACAAAACTCTTTGGCGAAATACAAACCCCCTCCTCGCCTTTTAACTCTCACCTCACCAATTCCGCTGTGCCCCACAAACTCGGATCATACGACACGGGCAAAATCTCCTCGGCAGTCCAAACTTGCCGCCCCAGGTTCTTGTCGCGCAGCAAATAAGTAAAACCGAGCCGATTATTCTCTTCGGGATCAAATCCGGTCATTGCAGCAGCGGGAATATGTGCTTCCAGGCGATACCCCGTTTTGAGCACCTTTGAAGCCACCTCTAAACGCTCGGGATCGCACAATCTCGGATGCGCTCTTGCCCGGCGCAACCGAAACTGTCTCCCCCCGGCTCGCCCCTTGCCCTTTCCCGGCCAAAAACAAAAATGATGACAATAGCGGCTTCCCCGAGGCGCATTACGCACATCGCGCGTATCAATCCACACCTGAAGTCCGTCACCGCGCAATGGACTGCGAACATCGGGCGCACGCCCACCACCTTTCACATCAACTGCAAAAAACAATCCGGTATCGTGCCATGCCATATACACATCGGCAAAGGGATTTTTTCCCTCAACCCCGGTCAAATCCGGTACCAAATAAGCCGCCTCCCAGTCATTGAGCACGCCATCGATTACCGGGGGATCTGCGCGAAACACACAGGGAAAAACCACCTGAAAAAACGCGCGTTTGGGAATACCAATATTCACGATCACGCCCTTCTCTGTAAGCCCTCGACGCTCATACTGATCGCCCAAAAAAATTGGCAAAGATGAGAAAGTCGGGAAAATTGACAATACCATCGCCGTCAAAATCAAATGTGGAATCGGAAGTTTGAAATGCGCGGACAAAAGCCAGAAAATCCGCAAAATCGACAACGCCACTGCCATCGGCGTCGGCTCGTGCCAGAAGGTCTGGGTCAACAGTATCTGCAATAGTTGTCAGCCCAAGAGGTGTACCACTCGCATCGGATGCATTCAAAATAGTCAATGTATAGCGCGCCGGGAACGGCACGGCAAAGGACAGAACCGCTCGGGTATTTTGTTGATCGAGAATCACAGATGTAGGTTGCCCAACACCGCTGAGTAGATAACTCGACGGCCTGGCCGCGTCTGCTCCCATTTCTTCCGAAAAGAAAATTTGAATCTGGTTGTCCAAAAGGGGTTCAACACCCACGACTTCGGGTGCCTTGTTTGGGATAAGAGATACAATACCCGAGCGCAGGTCATTATCGGCCACAGCGACAATCTGGTAGCGGTAGGTCTGGCCTTCGGTCAGCAAAGAGTCGATATATACCGTGCGGTCGCTGATCTCATCGAAATAATCGAGTGCACCATCGCCAACAGCGCGATAAATCTGGTAAGAAGATGCATCGGGCACCTGCATCCAGTCGATTTCAACGCGGGTTGGCCCCAGGGGCCGCGCGCGTATAATCTGCGGCGATCCCACCGTGACTGGGGGTTCATCGCGTTCAACAATATGGACTGCGCCATCAAAATTAAAAAGCACTTCATTGCGAAAATCTTTGTCCAGATCGGCAATGAGCGCGCGGTACATCAAACTCACTTCCGTATGCCAGAATGGGCGATAATAATCGGGTTTATCGGCGCGAAAAGCGTAGAGATTGGGGCGCAAGCATATTAGCAAATCGGATAGGCCATCCCCATCGACATCTCCTACAGAAATTCCATTGCCCGTGGTCGCAACCCCATTGATCCGCGTCGCCCATTCGCGGGCATAAGTATCGGGAGCGCGCGCACTGTAAATCTCCAGTTCCCAGAAACCATTGGAAGGATCATACGCATCTGTATAGGCACGGGCAACGGCGAATTCGATCACACCGTCGTTGTCCAAATCCACACCACCGCCAACCCACCGCGCGTCCCCATCGCCCGGTAAGTACCATGTCTGCACATATCTGCCCGCGCGATATTCGTACACCCAGAGATCGCCATCGGCATCGCCAGCGAGAATTTCCCGCTGCTCGTCCCCATCAAAGTCTGCAACCACAAAACGCGGGCCAAGGTCGCCAGTGCCTTGTGAGGGATCGGCGAGAAATGCCTCCTCGCGGATCACACTGCCGAGATTGCGAATCACGCGGATACCGCGCTGCCCACCTGAACGAGCGATAATATCGGGAATGCTATCGCCATCCACATCGGCAAAATCGCCGCCCCATGTGTCGCGCTGTTCAAATTCCACTTGCGCGGGATAGGGATTGGAGAAGCTATCTGTAAAAAGCACAAGACGCTCATAAGTCACGCCCAATAAATCATCGGTCCCATCATTTGTAATATCGCCAATTGCCCAGGGCAAAAAATGCTCATCGCTTTGAAATTCATCGGCAAATGTACCATCCATCTGGCGTTCGTAAATATGCACGGGTCCGTAACTGCCGCTAACATAGGGCATAAGCGCGATTTCCAACCTGCCATCGCGGTCGAAATCCGACGCGCGATCGGGCAAAAAACCATCTGGCAATGTACCCATTTCCGAAAAGCCATTTTGCGGGATGCGAAAAGGAACATAATCAATTGTCTGCGCCGGATGCACCGCGCGGATATTGTTTTCTCCATCAGCCAAAACGTGAAATGTCACAACACCTGCTGGCAATGTGTGGGGCAGAACAACGCGGTGTTTGTTTTGCACCAGGCCAGTGTAAAGAGTATCAAAATCCGCGCCATAGCGATAAGCAATACCCCCGTGTGCGCGCTGATCGGTTTGCCAGCGACATTCAAAAACGCGGCGGTCGTCCACCAACACATCGCCACACGCAAGCGCGGTGATAGAGGGTGCCCTTTTTTGAATGGCAACGCGAACGCGGTCTTCCACAACCGCGCCATCCGACAAATTTGCCTCGAGTCGCAAAACCACATCAGAATTTGCAAAAGCAGAAACATCCCACGTATGGCGGATGTCTCGATAAGCCGCCCCTTCTGTGAGACGTGTCCACGTATGTGGATTGTGCCCCAAACCATAAGACAGGCGATAACCCGTGACCTGCGCGCCCACAACAGAAGCGCGAATATCGAACTCAGTATCTTCCCCCTGATCGTTGGCGGGAGATTGAATCGCAACCGTCAGTGAATCGAAACTACTCAGGCGGTTTGCAAGGCGTTCGCCACTCACGCGTCCTGCACCATAGTCATTGTCGTGACCCGGTGGCCCCAGGTCAATTGCAGATGTAATGAGCAAATTGCGTACAAAGTGAGGCGAAAGATCGGGCCGACGCGAGAGAATCAGCGCGGCCAAACCGGATATATGAGGCGCAGAAAAAGAAGTGCCAGAGCCTGAGGCATAGCGATTGTTGAGACGTGTGCTGAGGATATTGACACCAGGTGCAACCAGATCGAGCGATGCACCCGTGCTGCTAAACCCCGCCAGACGGTCGGTGGAATTCACCGCACCTACGGCAATCGTATAGTGATTGCCCGCGGGATAACCCAACTCATCGCCGGAGTTACCCGCAGAGGCGACGAGCACAACGCCCTGAGCGTGCGCGTATTGGATTACATCGCCCAGGATAAAAGTGCGCTCAGGTCCCCCCAAACTCATATTAATGACATGCGCGCCATTTTCCACGGCATATAGAATGGCCGCCGCAATATCATCTTCTTCGAGAAAGCCAATGCCTCCAAGCCGTCTCAAACCTGCCCGCAGTGCCATAATCTGTGCATTGGGCGCAATACCGGCAATACCTCGATTATTATTCGTCGCGGCTGCAACAATGCCGGCAACGCGTGTACCGTGCGCCGATTCATCCTGTGGATCGTTGTCCCGATTGAGATAATCGCCCATCCCCGGCAGGTCGGGCGCATGGGTGAAATCCCAGCCGCGTATATCATCGATATACCCATTTCCATCGTCATCAACGCCGGACATACCGCTCACTTCTGCGGCATTATGCCAAATATTGCCGCGCAAGTCTTCGTGGTTATAATCGACGCCGGAATCTATGATGGCGACAATGATCTGTTTTTGAATGGGACCGAGGTTTTGTTGTAGTAGCTCCCAACCGAGGATCTTAAGGCCGTGTTGATCGCTGTAGCGCGGGTCATTGGGCACCTGGTGGTGCGTAAACAGGTGGTTGGGCTGCGCGTACACAACATCGGGACGCGATGCATAATCGGCTGCGGCTTCGACTGGATCTCCCGATAAGCGCACGCGGTACACATGAGTCATCGGATGGGGATAAACAGCCTTGGCACTTCGCGGCGTAAAAAGCGGTTCAATCGCCGTCACGCCATAGCGCTCCGATAGATCGCGAAATTGTGTAAGCGTTGGGTGAACTGCTACCGCAGTTTTACCCCGTCCTGCGCTACGAAACTTGACGAGAATCTGTCCAGGAGAATAATTGGGCTGTGCGTGAGCTATCTGCAAAAAGCATCCACTGATAACAACAATACTGACAATGCAGCATAGTAAGCCTTCCCATCCCCTCATTGTCTTTCGCCTCTCTTTGTGTCTTTGTGTCTTCGTGTGAGCCATCTCACCTCGCCTTTTATTTTTTTTTACTTCTCACTTCACCATACTCAGAAGGCAGCAATGCAACCAGAAGAGCTGCCGGAATGAGCACCATAGAGACAACCGTAAGCGCAGTAGCAGTAGAGGTCCATTCGGCAAGACTTCCCACACCGATCATGGCAAGGCCCGCCATGCTCCAGGAAAAACCCATTACCAATCCGGTTGCCGTACTCGTATTGTGCGGTAAGGCGCGCTGCGCCAAAGAGATATTCGTCGTAATGCCGAGATCAAACAAATACCCCGCGACAAAAAACGCAATAAGCGACACGTACCCGTCTGTCAGACAAAAACCCGCGTGAAAAATTGCGGATGAAGCACACGAAAAAGCCAGGAGTTTGCGCTGAGACATGCGATCTGCCAGATAACCACCCGTGATGCGCCCCAGCGTGCTGGAAAGCAAATAACAAGAAAAAACCCAGCCAATTTCGCTGGTAGTCCAACCGCGAGACGCCCCCATAATGGCTGTAAAACTGACAAAACCCGTGTGAATGATAGAGCGCAACACACTAATGGCAAAAAGCGTCCCCAGGGAGCGGGTTTTGTGCAAAACGGAGAAATCGATTTTGCCCGCGGTTGTGCGGCGTTCATGCACGGGGATTTTTCGAGACTGCCACAGGATAAATGGCGCGAGAATCAAGACAGGAATGACAATAAGCCACAAATATTGGATGCCGTATCGCTCGACAATTTGCGTCCCGGTAATCGAAGCAAACGCCATGCCGAGCGTCCCCCCCGTCAAAAAAATAGCCATAGATAGATTGGCCCGATGCGGCGTTAAAGCCGTGACCAATCCTCCGGCGGTGGGATGGAAAAGAGAGGACCCAAAAGACGCGATGATTAAAAAAGCAGCGAGTATATAAGCGGTGGGCGCGAAGCCAATACAAGAGACAAAAATTCCCGTGACAAAAAGCCCAAGCGCAACGAGGGCCATACGGTCGCGACCATCGCTAAAATAGCCCATAAAAGGCTGCGCGATAGACCCGAAAAAAATAATAACCGTGGGCAAATAGGCAAATTGCGCGACCGTGAGATTGAAATAACTCTGAAAAAAAGCCCACAATGGCGGCGTGAGGACCATGTAAAAATCCAACGCCATGTGCGCTGCGGTAATATAAAAGACAGGACGAAAGGATGGCGCGGTTTCTGTGGACATAGAATCGCCTTTACAACCCGGCGCGTTGGAGAATGACCTCACAGAGTTTTTCATGCAGGCCAAGCGGTTCGGTAACGCGGATATGTACATCTGGATATACAGCCCCTGCTTCTGTTGCCATGCGCGGAATATCTTCTGTGGCATGGCGTCCGGGAGATAGCATATAGGGGTGAACAACGATCTCGCTCGCCCCCTCGCGCACACATGCATCAATACCCTGTCTAATAGTGGGTTCGGCCAGTTCCATGTGCGCGACGTGGACAATGATATCGGGGCGCTCTCGACGCAAAATATCGCCAACGCCGTGAAGCATCTGATTGGCTTCTTCGCGCCTGGAACCGTGATCGACAATGAGAAGTGCGATAGGCATGTATAAAAATTGACCTGATGTTGGGTACTGAGGCTCGCTAATGTACGGGCGGGTTTGAAACCCGCTCCCTACCATCCAGCCACGCTTCAATCCGCTGTTCATCCGCGTCTGTCCACGGCGCAATATCTTCAATACAAATGCGATCGTGACCGCTATAGACGAGAGCCATTGTATCCTCGTAAATGCCTTCTTTTAGAGCCTGCTCGCGCCAGATGACAAAACTTTCGCGGTCGTATTGTTTTGCCCGCGCATCAATACCTTCGCAATCGAAATGCTCGGTCAGCACCCGATCCAATTCGCGGGCGGTTTCCGTTTTCTCATGAACGAGATCAGTCGTTTCGTCGGGGTCGTCTTTGAGATTGAAAAGTTCAGAGTCAAAACCCGTGTGCTTGACGTATTTCCAATCGCCCTGGCGCAACATAAACGTGCCTGTGGCACAGCGATCGCCGTGGTATTCGCACATGGCCCAATCGCGTTCGCGCTCCGCTCCCCCAACAAGCTGCGGAAGCAGAGACTCACCATCCAAAGTATCGGGATACGCGGCATTGTCCGCATAATCGTCATAGCAAATACGCGCCATATCCATAAATGTTGGATAGAGATCAACGAGAGAAACGGGTGTATCCACAACAACGCCTTTTTGCACATCGGGACCGCGGACAATGAGGGGAACATGAGATGATGCCTCGTACATCGAGCGTTTAAGTATTTGATTTTGATCGCCGGCCATTTCGCCGTGATCGCTTGAAAAAATGACATATGTATTATCGCGCAACCCCAGATCATCAACGGTTTGAAGCACTCGGCCGACCATCTCGTCGAGTGCGGCGATCATCGCAAAGTACGTGTGCCGAATCTCTCGAACGAGGTTCTCAGAAAACTGTTTGTCGCAATTTTTGGTCACGCGCTGGTACGCAATCGCCTGATTATGAGTATCTTCGAGCGGCATCAAAGTCGGCGGAATATCGACTTTATCCGCATCGATCAGCGGCATGTGGCGTTTCTCAGCAATGAACGCCGGATGCACCAATCCCGTGGTGAGATAAAGCCAGAAAGGCCGGTCGCTGCTCGCGTATTGATGCAGTTGATCAATAGCCTGATACGTGCGGTCCCAATCGCGTCCATTGGCCTTGCCATCATCTACGACTTGCGGCAAGGTCGTGCGACACAAGGGACGGCGAATATTGGCCGCGCGCGTCCACGAACCAATGCGATCGCGGATGGAATGTTTGCCATAAGCGTAATCGATAGGACCGATAGCAGAGGTTTGGTAACCCGCGCTCTCAAATGTATTTTGATATGTGGGCACATTTTCGCGCAGACCTTCGTGATTGTTCCAGCAATCGTAATAATTGGGGTATTTCCCACTCCACATGCTCGCACGCGAAGGATTGCACACCGGACAATTCGTGTACGCATTGGTAAACAAAACGCCATCGCTGGCGAGGCGATCCATATTGGGCGTGGCATTTTGCATGGCGGGATGCCCCATACAGCCCATCTTTCGCCCGTCCATACTCTCGGCGTGAATAAAAACGATGTTGGGTTGAGAAGGCATTTTTGTTCCTTAATTGTTGTGTGACCAGGCTACATCTTCCTCTAAACGATTTCAGTCTTCCGTTTTTTATTTCTGCTTTGAAACTCGCTATGAGTAGCTGTTAATCCGCTTACACATCCACCACGCGCCCTGTTTGTGCGGCTTTGTGCATGGCAAAAACAACGCGCAGTGCCTGGAGGCCATCTTCGCTGTGCGGATCGGCAAAGGGGGCATCGAGGTCGGATCGATTGCTTTTGATCGCCTCGACAAAATGATCGCTCGAATTGCCGTAATCGGGCAAATTCTCCACGCGCTGCCAGCCATCTCTGCGTGTAATCGTATAGAGGCGGTCGCGTTCCAGGCGATAACTCTGTGTGTCCGCATACACAGTGACCTCGTCCTGATATTCGTCGCAAGTCTTGATACAGAGCAGACTGGCGCACAATCCCCCTTCAAATTCGAGACGCATATCCACCAGCGTTTCCTCTATATGCCCTGTTTCATATTGAATTTTTCCCTCCACTCTGACCACGCGCTTGCCCGTGATCCACGGCAAAACATCTGTAATGTGAATTGTGCGCCGATGCAACATGCCCCCGTCTTCCGTACCGCGCTTTACGGGACTGCGCCGCTGGACAGCCGTAAGCATTTGCGGCGCAATAGAACCCGACGCGATCTGCCTCCGCACATATTCGGTACTCGGCATAAAATGGCGCGTAAACGCCGTCATCAAAATGCAATTTTGCGACTTGCTCAACGCGACGAGTTCCTCGGCATCCGCCACTGTCACCGTAATCGGTTTATCGACAATCGTCGAAATTCCGCGCTCAAGAGCCAACTCGCAGGGCGCGAAATGCACCCGATTGGGCGTACTGACAAACACGCCATCGATCAAATCGGAATCGAGCATATCGCGGTAATCGGTAAACGCCAGACTGTCGTGCAATCCCCTGTCACGCTTATCCAAACTTTCTTGAGAAATATCACAAACCGCCGTGACCTCCACATCCGACCTGTTGAGCAAATTCGGAATGTGATAGGCCGAGCAAAAAGGACCGAGGCCGATAATACCAATTTTTACTTTATCCATATCAATCCTTTCCCAGGCGCAACCAGCCATCTACATCGGGTGCGAGTTCGCGCCAATGGCTGGTAATCGCCCGTGCTTCTTCAAGACCCATTTTGCTCACGCCCTCATAAGATGTTGGCGCGCCCTTTTCCGTGAGATAATCCAGACAGCGAACCCACATCGCACTCCACAAATACGCATTGTGCAATTCTGTTTCTGGAGCCGAGCGGCTGCGCGCAACAAAACCCGGTATAAAGGGACGGCCAGGGGGTTGTCCAATCGGCAGATAGCGGAAATTATAGGCCCAGCGATAATCTTCCCGGCTCCTGTTGGGAACAGAACTGTGCATCACTTTATTATCCAAAAAAACAATATCTCCGGGATCAACGGGCAGTACAACACCCTGTGCGTCGAGGTCTTCCGGATAGGGGCGATATTTAACGCCTTCTTTGTGACTCCCGGGAATAACCACCAAACAGCCATTTTCTTCCGTAGCATGGGTAATCGGAATCCACGCATTGACAATCTCGCTCTCATGAGAATCTTTTATCCCTGAAACAGCGTCCATATGCCATCCGGTTTTGCCCACCTGAAATGTATAAAACCCTTCCTTCGAGAGATCCGCGCCCACAGACTCAGCCACTTGATCTGCCAGCTTGAGATGATCGGGCGCGAGTTTGAGATTGAAATGATAAATCGGCGACGCGGCGATCTCTGGCCCGATAAGAACTTCCAAAACATCTAAGACCTTTGGATGGCGCATAAGAGCAAACATCTCGGGAATACGCGCATCGGGCAGGTCTTTGCGCCATTGAAAGGTCGGAACAAAGATATTCAGCACGGGATCGAGATGGTGCAAAACCGTTCCTCGACTGGCACCGAGCGACATCGCAAACCGCTCGGGCAAAGACATCTCATCAAATCTATCCAGCGCGTCGGCATTGGTTTCAATTAGATAAATCCGCGCCAGCGCATCAAGGAGCGCAGTATAGGCTTTTTGCAAGGGATAAATGTCCTGCTCGGGATTGAGCACATCTTTGACAACGGCGTATCCCTCTTCTATGTATTGTTCTTTTATAGACGACATATATAGTCTCCTATTGTTGATCATCAGTTATCAGTAGTCTATTGTCAGCCTCCCCCATCCTGGACGCCTGCTTAAGGCATGCAGGCGTGACGATTGTCATTTCGGCGTGTTTAAAGCCGCAATCCAGTGACTGTCACTACTGACTACTGACTACTTATTAAAAGCCCAACGCAATGCCTCAGTGGATTCATTGGTCGCCGCGGCAATTTCATCAACCGGAGTTTCGGTTGGCAACATGTAAAACGCATGCGTCATGCCCATATAACGCCGTGTGATAGCGTCAACACCTGCAGCTTTTAGGGCATGGCCATAATCTTCGGCCTCATCGCGGAGAGGATCAAATTCAGCGGTCATAACCAGCGCGGGCGGAAGACCAGACAGATCAGATGCGCGAATGGGCGCGACATCGGGATGAGTGCGGTCTGCGCTATTGGGAACATAACAATCCCAAAACCACTTCATCGCACTGGCCGTGAGCAAATACCCCTCGGCATTTTCGAAATAAGAGGCACGATCAAAATTTGCCTCGATAACGGGATACACGAGTAATTGAAAAACGAGATTTAGTTCTGAATCGCGGGCGCGAAGGGCGACAGAGGCGGCCAGATTGCCCCCGGCACTATCGCCAGCCACGGCAATGCGGGATGGATCAATCCCCAATTCATCCGCTGAAGACGCCGCCCATAACGTGGCGGCAAAACAATCGTCAATCGCACCGGGAAAAGGCGTCTCTGGCGCGCGGCGGTAGTCAACCGAAACGACAACACACCCTACATCGTGCGCGAGCTTTCTGCACTTGAACTCCCCCGTATCCAGATCCCCCAGCACCCACCCACCGCCGTGAAACCACATGAGAAGCGGCAACTTGCGGTCGTCATTGAGGCGATAGATGCGAATGGGTATCTCCCCCGCTGCACTCGGTATTGCGCTATCTTCTACATGGTAAATAGGCGGCAGCATATCATCTGGCATTTTGCGCGAATCGTTAAACTCCCTTGCAGCCGCCACCCCTCTGCTGTGCAAATCCGTCAACCCATCTCCGCGCATCGCATTTTCAAATGTCTGTACGAATTTTTGTATTTCTGGATGTAGCTGGCTCATAGTTATATCCCTCACGCCGGCATTGGAACGGGTCTCGCATCCTCTGTGCGAACACTCCAATCCGCCAATTTTAATTGCAAATCTGCGATGACATCACGGTGATCGGCATTATCTATCACATTGTATAATTCCCACGGATCGCTCACCAGATCGTACAACTCATCCCGGTCTCCCATAGGATCATGCACGTACTTCCATTCGGCTGTACGCACCATCTTGCGACGCCCCTCGGCCTCTCGCCATTGCAAAGACTGTCCAATAGCTCTCCGCCCCCAGGGCTGCTCAATCTGTTCCAAATCCGCCATTGTAAATGCCGGTCCACCCGCGCCGTATTCCGAAAACGCTGCATCTCTCGGTGCAGCATCCGTAACTGTGGGCAAACCCTCCCCGTGCATAGAACGCGGCACATTGTGCCCCTGTAATTGTAAAACCGTCGGCACAATATCGATCAAATTGACACAACTCTCATCCACCACTCCTTGTGGAACCTGCCCCGGCCACGACACAATAAGCGGCACGCGCGTCAGACAATCGTAAAACGCGCCCCCCTTGGCGATCTGCGCGTGTTCACCCGAAAAATCACCGTGATCTGCACAGAAAACCACAATCGTATTCTCTCGCAAATTGAGCCGATCCAGCGCGTCTAAAATCTGCCCCACGCCATCGTCTAAAAAGCGCACCATCCCGTGATACACCCCCACGCACCCCTTTACATCTTCAATCAGATCATCTTCCACCCCAATCATCGCATGCAATACCCGGTTGCGTTCGGGTGCTGTACCATCGCTATACTCATCCGCTCGCCAGGGCGGCATCACCACATCATCGGGTGCAATCGCATACCGCTCGGGACATTCATACGGCGTATGGGGATCGGGAATAGAAACCCATAACGCGAACGGCTCATTGCCAAATTGCTCCAAAAACCGCACAGTCTGCCCCGCCACCAGCCCGGTCGAATAATCCTGTAGTGGGAAATCACTAACCGCATAGGAAAATTGCGGGCTGGTATCTGGCATATTCTTCCTCACCGCATGTGCTGCCCTGATCGACCCAAGAGACCGAAACCAATCCATCCCCTTTGTCGCGGGATCTCTGGGCAATCCCCCGTGTGCAATCTCACACCACACATCGAACAAATCGAGATCGCTTTGTTGCTCAAAACAGTGATTTTTCCCAATCAGCCCGCACCGATAGCCCGCTGCTTTCCACAGCTTAAACGCATGCGTGGCATCCCCCGGCATCAGTGTCTGGTTTCGCCGTCCACCGTGTGAATGCGGAAACTGAGAGGTCCAAAACGAAATGCGACACGGCACACACAGCGGATGAGGCGTAACTGCGTGCTTGAACAACACGCCCTCATTCGCCATCCGCTCTAAAGATGGTGTCTGACAAAACGCACTACCGTACAAATGGCTCGCCGTCGCCTTCATCTGATCGCTCATAATAACAATCACATTGGGTTGATTCATGCGTCTTCTCCATTAGATATCATCACCGGTTCACCGCACTCAGCACTGAGCTTCGCCGCCTCAATCACAGCCATCGTATGCCGCACGGACCTGCCATTGGCATCGGGCACTTTTCCATTGAGACAGCAACCTGCAAATTCGCCAATCTGATTGGGCATCCCCACCTGCGATGTCTCATCTATGGGCACCTCTTTGCCATTGACCATCAATTTCTGATTGGTCATCCAAATAGACCCTTCGCTACCCATAATATACGTATCGTGCGCACCAGTATGCGTCACCACAGTTTGCGTCAGCACGCTTACCGCGCCATCTTTGTGAGTCATAATGGTCGAATACGAATCCTTTTGCCCTGCGTACCGATCTGCGCTTTCACTGCCCTGGGAATATACCTTTACGACGGGGGAATCGATATACCAGGGTAGAATATCGTATTCGTGCGGACCAAAACAATACAAAACACAAACACCGCCCAATTCCAAATCGAGATACCATGACCGGCCGGGTGGATCAAAATTGCTGTACCGCCTGCGGATCATGTGCCCAACTTCGCCAATCGCGCCCTCCCGAATCAGCCCCTTCACCCTCAAATTCACCGGAAAGTGTCGCATCACCTGCCCGACCATCAGCACCACACCTGCATCTTCACAGGCAGCAATCATGAGATCGCATTCAGCCACAGACAGCGCCATCGGTTTTTCAACCAGCACATGTTTCCCAGCACACGCCGCGGCAACTACTTGCTCAGCATGTGCTTTATGGATCGAACACACATGCACGGCATCAACCTCAGAATCATTCAATAAATCGTCCAATACCCCATAAGCGCGGGCGTTGTGCTCATCGGCAAGAGCCTCTGCCCGACTGCGGTCAATATCCATAACCGCCGCCAGACGGATATTTTCATTGGCCTCAATACTGCGCGCATGTCCCCGCGCATTTGAGCCTGCGCCAATCAACCCGACAGATAGAATGTCTTTCATCATGTCCTCCTGCGATTTGTACCACTCGCGTTGTAATCTGATCATCTGTTAATAAGGTGATTTCAGTTGCTCGTGCACTGGTTTTTGTTTTTTTTATTATTCTCTCAATACACAAAGGAGCAATTTATGAATCCCGTGAAATTTGGCATTGTTGGCATCGGCGGATTTGGTCACACACACGTAAACTCTGTTGAGGCCCTTGAGCGAAAAGGTCGCGCACGCCTCGATGCCGCCGTTGTCATTGACCCGGAAAATCATCCCGAAAAACTCGCCGAATTTGAAACCCGCAATGTTCGCATTTACGATACGTTCGACGATTTACTCAGTGCAGGGGGCATAGATTACGTCACTTTGCCCATTGGTATTCACTATCACACACCTTATGCCGTCGCAGCACTTGAAGCGGGATTCAATGTCGTGTGTGAAAAACCATTAGCGGCTACGATACAGGACGCCAATCATTTCATAGATATAAAAAATAAAACGGGCAAAATCGCGCTCATCGGGTATCAATCGATCTACGCTCCCAGCATCCAGACCATCAAGACCCGCTTGCTGGACGGTCGGCTGGGCAAGTTGCACGCCATTCGCATCAAAGGCGGATGGCCGCGCAACAACCTGTATTACAGCCGCAATACCTGGGCCGGGAGGCTCGCACTCGACGATGGTACTTGCGTTCTCGACAGCCCGATTAACAACGCCATGGCGCACGACCTCAACAATGCGATGTACCTGTGCGGCGCAACCCATCACGAATCGGCCATGCCCGAAACCGTCCAGGCCGAACTCTACCGCGCACGCGATATCCAAACACTTGATACCGCCATACTCCGCATTTTGGCAAATAGCGTTGATGTCCTCATCGGCCTCTCCCATTCGACACGCGAAAATTTCAATCCCCTCATGCAACTCCAATGCGAGCATGGAACCGTCGAATGGAGTCGTCCGAGTTCAATCATTCGCTACAACGATGGCAGTACAGAATCCTTTGAAGAGCGCGACTTGCGCGACCACCACGGCCCATTTCACAACGCCATTGACGTATTGCAAAATAATGCCACCCCCCTGTGCCCACCAGAAGTCGCACGCGCACAAACCCTGTGTGTCAATGGCGCACACGAAAGCTGTCCCAATATCGCCACAGTTGATCGTCGTGAAATTGAAGTCGCTGAACGCGATGGCACAACCTTCCACATCATCCAGGGGCTGGATGACCTGTTGGACCGCAGCTTCCAAACCGGCAAACTCTTCTCAGAACTCGGCGTCAGTTGGGCAATCTCAACGCAGCCTTATGACATGGCGAACTACGACCACTATCCTCACGGCGGGAGATAGTTCAAAAACCAGGCCAGTGTCCGCCGGGCACTATCGCGCCGGGTTTTCTGTTTGCGAAACCCGTGGCCCTCGCCCGGATACACCACAAGGCCTACCGGCACACCCAGTGCTTCTAACGCGCGACAGGTAACTTTGGATTCTGACAGCGGACAAATCGGGTCCTGGTCACCGTGCAACAACAGAAGCGGTGTGCGAATCGCGCCCAAATTTGGAAACACATCGCCCCTGCGCGTACGCTCTGTAATCGGCCACGATAGCGGTTCCAAATACTCTGTCTCATACGTAAAATCGCCCGTCTCTAAAGTCATTCGTCGATTGTCGATAAAACCGTAAAGTGAGACACCGGCCTGAAAACGATCCGTCACAGCCAGTGCCCTCAATGTCATATACCCCCCATAGGACCCACCGAAAATACCCACCCGGTTTTTTAATGCAATCCCCTCTTCAATCAAAAAATCAACACCCGAAATAATATCCTCGAGATCGGCCCGCCCCTGGCATCCGATATTGCCCCGTGCGAAATCGTCTCCAAACCCCAGAGACCCTCGAAATGCTGGACGAAAAACCCGGTAGCCCGCCCTCAACAAATGGCGATACCTAACCGCCTCGCTGCGCATATTATCCACCGGTGCAGCAGGGCCGCCGTGTGCCGAAACCAGTAGCGGTGCAGAGCCTATCAAGGCATCCGCTTCGTAGAGTACCCCTTCAATCTCCAGGCCATCGGGAGCTTCCCATTCCATTTCTAAAACGCGCAAATCTTCGTAATTCGCGGGCTGAGGCAAGGGCACACGGCGCATTCCCGTCCAAATTGCAGGGAATCGCTCCGCATCTTCGGTTTCGAAAATAGCCAGGCCATCGGGCATCCACACAATATCTGATACCGCGTCCAGATCGCCAAATGTCCCTTCTGGCGTCCCGTCCAAAGCCAGCACTTCCGTCTGCGTTTCCAAACCCTCCACAAACGACACCCACACGGTTTTTTCGCGGGGTCCCCAGCCAAACCGCGCAATACAGCGCCCCCCTTCTGTGATATTCACCCGTTCGCTGCCATCCCATGACAACCACCACAAATCTGTATGCGTCGTAATGGGATACTCTGCCTCGTGATTGGCTTCATAAAGCAGCGCAGAGCCATCCGAAGCCATCACCACGCGACCGGCTTTGCCAGCACCCTCGGTCAGCTTCCTCACCTCATTTGTATTCAAATCAAAGCCGTAAAACTCCCCTCGTTGCGCTTCTTCGGGAACCACATTGAGAGATTCTCGCCACGCGATTCGGCGGCCATACCGGCACATACTCAAACTCCCACATCCTTCTGGTACCTCGGCGAGATCGTGCCAACCCTCGATTGAAGCATATCGACACAGCGTGACCTTTTCCTTTGATGCGGGATAAAAATAAGGTGCTTTGGGATCCACAGGCGCGCGGCGATCCACAAGAGCAACCACAATCAACCCCCGCACGCTCCATTTGACATCATAGGAAATCGTCCCCCTGGGAATAGTGAGCAAACGCCCCTTTGTACCGTCTAAATCAACCCGCCATAGCGCCCCTTCCGATTCGACCAACGCACAATTTTCATCAGCTGACCAAATGTGTGCTACAGAATCGAATGCATCTACAGGCTCAAGCACAGATCTCTCTGCCTCCAACTTGAACAAGGAGCCACTCAATATCACAAATAATACCTCGGGACCAACACGCACCATACCCTGCACCCGCCTTAGATCTAAAGCCGTATCTGTCAGACGATCTAAGTGCGACGGCAATTTGACTTCATCCAGCAACACATCCATAACACATCCTTCCGGTCAGAACTCCATGAAAGGGGTACAACGTCAGTCCCGCAATTCAACAAGGCAAAATATCGCCCCACAAGATAGCGTTAGACCTCGAGATTAGCAACAGCACAATGCAAAAACAAAACAAGAGCCTGATCTGTATCCTTCAGAGCAGGCTCTCTGTGCGTTGAATATGACTGTATTCAGCCCTCGCTTTCCCTTTCATTGGGAATCGAACACTCATTTCGAGTAGCCCAGCGACGTGCCTGTTCATAAAAATCCTCAAAGGAATCTTCTCTCTCAATCCACGTCTTCAATGATGCTTGCGCCACATAATCGCATATACGCGCTTTTGCATCCTGTTTTGTATCTCGGCCGGTCAACCCAAAATGCCGTTTAATAAAATCAGAAGGATCATCTGTGGGAATATCATTCACTTGACATTGCAGTTCACGGGCAAGTGCTCCCCGGTCAATCGCCAACCAGCACTCAATATTGCGATCAGCCACGCCCAAAAGGGTTAAATATCTACAGTCTTCGGGAATCCTATCCGACTCGTGTCTTTTGACATCCTGCCAGCGATTTGCATCGGCATCTGTAAAAAAAACCAGAATGTCACATCCTTTATCATCTTTCAAATCCATTGACAACGCCATACGAAGCTCTCGTTTCAAAGCGACCCTTGTTGTACCCCGGAACGGCCCTTTTACTAATTCCGCATCAGGACACCAGCGTTTCGCAAGCCCCTTGACAACGGCTTCATCTGTATCTCCCTGTACATAATACCCGATCTTCATCCCAACATCTCCCGAAAATGCTGCTCTCCTAATGGCAAATCTTCAAGCCTCTTCTCCACCTTATCGATATCTGGTTGCGTAATTAAGGTGTGCTGTTCGTCGCGATTAAGTACAAAAATCCCGTCCAAATATCCATCAAAAAGATCTATAAAATAAGGTGCATGCGAGGTAAAAAAGATCTGAGGTCCCTGAGATCGATCAGTCATTTCGAGCAGGGTTTTCAGAAAACCGACATAAATGCCATTTTCCGGCTCCTCAATCATGAACAATGGACGCGAATCCAGTATCAGTTGTGTTTGAATCAACAAGACATAAGACAGGGCCAAAAATCGTAACGTTCCATTCGAGGCATTCCAGGCGGACAATGAATGTCCCTCGGAATCTTCAAAAAGCATAACCACGACGCTCTCCGAGCCAACGGGAAAATTGATAATATCAAATTTTGGCTCGATCACTTGCATGACTTTCATCAGCTTGCGATAATCTCGTTCATTATGAGTCTTTAACCAGTATAGCACTGAGGCAAGATTGCTTCCATCGCTATTGAGAAAGACCTCATTGGGCTTATAGTTCGATCCTCTCATAGCAGTAGCCGAAAGATCATAGCAGATCCAATTGCTCAAATAGCGTTTGAAGCGATTGACACATACATTGTTTTCCGAATCGTAGAGACGCTGCAACATTGTTGCATCTCTGGACGCACTCGTTTCAAAATAATTCTCCATTCCGTCCATAAAATCTTTCTCATCCAAAAGCTGAATCCGACCAGAGATATTGTTAAGTAGAACAGTTTTGTCAAACTTCCCACCTGTAACAGTCAAAATCTCTCGGTCAACCCTTATTTCTCCCATACGGCTTTTGGGGGGCGAAATGGTCAGTTCATACTCAAAGACCAAGAACTCTTCCTCATAAGGCACTTCTGCTCGGAGATAGAAATCTATGGTGGATTTATCAAATGCGAAATTGGTCATACCAAATCGCCCACCTGCAACTCGGTCCGCACATTCGTCAAGCTTAAATAGTGAACTGGCTCCTACAAACTGCAAAGCCTGACAGAGATTGGTCTTTCCTGAATTGTTCTTACCAAGAAGCAGATTGATTTCCTGCGGCTTAAATACAATGTTAATCAAAGACTTAAAATTATCGACGCGAAATTCCTGTAACATTGCAAGCCTCCTCGACAAACAGACGCTAAACGTAGTATGCTTCAATGAATACTAACATAAAACTTGTTTGAGTCAACGTCAATTCCTTTGACTTGACCAACAGAAATACTTTGCCATACCTATTTCCCCATCCTATCTTGTCCCGTCCTTTTGATCCACCTGAACTCACCTCATTCCGGAGCACCTTATGGCACGCAACCTCCTTTTAATTACCACCGATCAACAGCGTTGGGACAGCCTGCCTTGTTATGGCCTCGACTTTATGCGAACCCCCAACCTCGATCGCCTTGCACGCGAAGGCATGGTATTTGACCATTGCATTGTCCCCTCCCCTGTATGCGTGCCTTGCCGCGCATCCATCATGAGCGGTCAGTATCCCAGCGTAACCGGTGTGACTGGCAATGGCAATTGGTTGCCCGATCATGTGCCAACATGGCCGCGCATCATTTCGCAGACTGGACGACGCACCGCAGCCATTGGCAAAATGCACTTCCATCCCTGGGATTCGCTCCAGGGCTTTGACGAACGCATCATGGCCGAAGACAAACGGCATATTTACCTGCCCGACCACCACGTACAATTTCTCGCGGCACACGGCTTCGACCGACCGCACCCCACCACATTGCCGGGATATTACGAAAATCTGGGCGCATCGATCACACCGCGCGATCGCAAATTTCACGTCGATGGCTTTGTCGGCGACCAGGCAGCCGAATGGCTCCAAAAAAATGGGCGCGACCCCTTTGCCGCCTGGGTCAGCTTTCCCGGACCCCACGACCCCTACGATCCTCCAGAAGACATGGCCCTTATGTATGCCGACGCGCCCATACCCGAACCCGTCGGTTCCCCAGAAGAACTCGCCGACAAACCACCCGCACAAAGAGACCGCGGCCGCGGCAGCTTTTCCAACTCCATGTTCCGCCTGGATTATTCACAGGCCGCGCCAGAACACTACCGCAAATGGCGCGAACACTACTACGCCAACATCAGCCTGATTGACGAAGGCATTGGCAAAATCATCTCCGCACTCGAAACCCATGGCGTAATCGACGATACCCTCATCATCTTCACCAGCGATCACGGCGACGCACTGGGCGATCACGGCATGCCCTTCAAAGGCTTCTTTTACGACTGCATGTCTCGCGTCCCCCTCATCATTCGCGGCCCCGATATCCCCGCCCAGCAGCGCGCACCTGGCCTTGTCAGCATCATTGATCTCGTCCCGCTTTTTTATCACGCCTGCGATGCCGAACCGCCCGACACCCTTCAAGGCGAAGACATTCGCCCATTATTCAAAGACCCCACCACAACCATTCGACAGGCCGCATTTTGCGAAATTGGCGGTCGCGTTATGGTGCGAACCGAACGCTATAAATACGCGCACTACACCGATGGATCTGCCGAACTTTACGACCTCGAAAACGATCCCGACGAAATTGTCAACCGCGCGGGCGACGCGCATCTCTCCCATGTTGAACACGACCTCAAATCCCGCTTGCTCGAACACTGGATTGACAATCAGAAACACCAATCGAACTACGTCTCTGCTCCGCAATACTGGGTGCGAGAGGCACTTGAAGCCGATTACAAAAAACAACAAGAAGAAGGCGGCGATCTGCGTTATAGACCGCTTTATTGAAAGGAGTTCCCCTTGAAAATCACCGATGTCGAAACCATTCAATTCAAATACATCGCCAACACCGAACGCGACAGCGATGGACACGGGCATCCTGGTCCCGACCGCGAAGCCGTTCAAACCTTGCTCAAAATTTCAACCGACGAAGATGTGTGCGGATACTGGTTTGGTGCAAATGCACAGGTGATCAACGGCATGGTCAAGCCCGAACTCATTGGCAAAGACCCCTTTATGCGCGAACAAATTTGGCGCGACCTCAACCACCGCCAGCGCATCAACACAGACACGATAACCGACAAAGTCATCATGTCCGTTGACCTCGCCCTCTGGGACCTGGCCGGGCGCGCCCTCAACCAACCCGTTTACAAATTGCTCGGCGGCTACCGCGACAAAGTACCCGCCTATGCATCTACCATGTGCGGCGACGACCTCGACGGCGGTTTGGCCACGCCCGAAGACTATGCCCGTTTTGCCGAATGGTGTATGGAACGCGGCTATCCCGCCTTCAAACTCCACACCTGGCAGCCGCCCTACGAAGGTGCTCCCAGTGTCAAACGCGACCTCGAAGCCTGCGCTGCTGTGCGCGAAGCCGTCGGACCCGACGTGCCCCTCATGCTCGACCCCTATCACTATTACGACCGCGAAGCCGCGCTCGCCCTGGCAAAAGGACTTGAAAAGCTCGACTATTACTGGATGGAAGAACCCATGGACGAACACAGCATGTCGTCCTATGTCTGGCTCTGTGAGCAAACGCAGCTACCGATATGTGGTCCTGAAACCTGTGAAGGCAAAATGTATGTGCGCGCTGAATGGATCAAAGCCGGAGCGTGCGATATTTCTCGCTGCGGCGTCGGCGATGTGGGCGGCCTGACCCCCTTGATGAAAACCATCCACCTGTGCGAATCCTTTGGCATGCGCTGCGAAATCCACGGAGGCGGTCCCGCCAATCTCCATGCCCTGTGCGCCATGTCTAACGGCGAATTTTACGAACGCGGTCTTCTACACCCCTTTATCGACTTCGACGAACACGCGCCCTGGCTTCACGAACACGGCGAACCCATGGACGACCAGGGATTCGTCCACGTCCCCCAGCACCCGGGATTGGGCATGAATATCAACTGGGATTATATCGAAAAAAACAGGATCAGGATATAGGGATGTAGGGATGTTCGGGATACCCCTACCCCAACCACCCAAAACAGGAGAACGTTATGAACAACGTCCGCATCGGCATTATCGGAATCGGCAACATGGGCAGTGGGCATTGTCTCTATTTGCATCCGGGCCAGGTATCCAATGCCGAATTAACCGCAGTCTGCGACATACATCCCGACCGCATCAAGTGGGCACGCGAAAACCTGGGTGGATATCCCGGTTGACAGCGATCTCTACTATGAAAAACTCCGGGAAAGGATCAAAAATTCCAATACAACCAAACAGGCAGAAATTAGCACCGTGCTCGACGTATCTGAAACGTATTGAGACATAAAGCAAAAAGAGAAAAGCCGACGTATGATTTTGACGTCGGCTTTTTTGTGTACAATAAGGGCTGGGGATCAGAGCAAGTTTCGGATAAGTTACGGACACGTCAAATCGACTTGGGTACCTCAAAAAACACCAGATCGCCCGCCACTGCATCTGACCAATCATCAATCGGCAGATCAATGCCCGCAATACCACAAGTCGGCACATTAGCAATAGTAGATCCCGTCAATTTATTGACCAATACGGTCATATCCGGGTTGTGTCCTATCACCATAACTTCCCGATACCGATTATCGACCTGTCGAATCAAATCCAACACATCCCCACTATGCCCCGAATAAATGCGCTCGTGCCATGCGATCCGTTTTTTGGAAAAATTGAGTGATTTGCGCAATCTCTTAACCGTAGATCGCACGCGCTTAGCCGTGCTGCACAACACGTAATCTGGCTCGCCCTGCCATACCCGCTTCAAATATTTTCCCATGCTCTTCGCGTCCCTTCTTCCCCGCTTGTTCAGAGGCCGATCAAAATCAGCCAACCCGATACTGCTCCAATCCGACTTGGCGTGCCTCACGAGATAAAGCCGTTTCATAAAGCGTTCTCCGTTCAGAATCCTATGAAATTTTACGCACATTAAAATATACGCAACAAACGGGCTTTTACAAGTGAACTTTAGTATTTTCAAAAGTTCACCATTTGGTTATATTAAAAAATATCATAACAAACATACCATGCTATGAAAACGACCTCTTACTTTGAAACCATCGTTGCGAAAAAACAATGTCAACCTTTCAGTATTTTCCCGAAACCGACACCCTTTCCATTGACCTCTCCGACAAGCCTGCAACAGGTGGAGCTGTGAATGCAGGTATAGGCGGAGAGGATGAGGATATTTTATTTTCTATTGATGAGAAAGGTCGAATCACAAACATCACCATCGAAAGGGCCAGCGTTCGCGCCGATCTGTCCCGTATCACATTGGATGAGCACCATATCATTGTGGGACGCGGTCGTGTCTCTTATACGGCCAGTGGTCTTGCCCGTGCGTGGGGTATCTCTCGACACGCCGTACAGCTTACAATCAAGCGGATGCAAGCGGCGGGGCATTCTGTTGGTACGCAAGACAAACCGGGGGCACCCGTTATCTTATCCGAAGAAGATGCCCACAAAATACAGCAGTGGCGAAACGCACATCCAAGAGGTCGTCCAACCAAATCAACATTGCAACATCAATCTGCTTAAATTTTCACAATAAAGGCATATTCATCGCTGAAGAATATAAAGTTTCAAGTCACTCGGCGGTGGGATCTCCTCTCGGGGCAGGTCCCGATTGCGCCCCAGCGTTTCCCAGCGCAAGATATATTGCTCGCCGGGCCTTATACCCGATCCTCGCGCACCACGGGTGTTGACCTGCATGCCCGGATACTGAGAAGTCACCCGCCCCAATTCCCTGGGTACCGTACTCTGAGGCGGTGGATAAATTCCGATCACTTGCAGGGTCTGGGGATCCAACCTCCAGATTCCCCGTCCTTCTTTCACATGCACATAACTCATACTCAATCCCCCATCAGATTCCACTTTTACGCTGCCCAACCGAATCTCTGCGACTATTGATCCGCCTCCTCCAAACTCCCACCGATAGGTCCAATCGCTCACCTTGTACACGACCCATTCGCCGTATTCCAATCGCGCACAATAGGCTTGAGTATATCCATTTTCGTCGTGCTTGTGATAACTAATCACCGGGCGTTTCTGATGATCAAAACCCAATGACTGCGTCATATTGATCATCCCACCCCTCGGCGGCACAGGATCGACGATGGCACCGCTTTCTATTGTAATCGGTAACTCCAGCGCATCGCCGCCACCCGTTTCCCAGGCGACCAGGTCGCGGCTGCGGGCATAGGAGATATCGTGATTGGTTGCAGCATCGGGTGTATCGCGCCACATCCAGATCATGTGGAACATTCCATCGGGACCTTTCTGGGGACTGCGCGCGTACGCATTCATTCGCCCTAACCCATCCAATAACGACGTATCGTGCAACCGCCGCCAGGTTCTGGTCTCAACATCATAGATATTGTAAAATTCAACAGCATTGCCACTACTGCCGTCTCGATACCTGAAAATCAATTCATTATTGAGACCGCGCATAAACACGGGATAGGTACAGCGATCCTCATTTTTCCCCACCATAGAATCAATGCGTTCAAAACTCGTCACATCGAGTGGCCGCGTTGTGCGAAAGTAAATCAGCGGATCCACATGCATATTGCCGCTCAGATGAATGTGATCGTCGGAGTCAATGGCCATGGTCAGGTAATTGTGGGTGTCCCATCCAATTTCCGACGACAGACGGCCTCGATTTTCCAACCATACACCTTCGGGCTGTGCAAATGTCCACATTTCTCCATCTAAATTTCTCATCCCCACCGTCATTTTGCGATCGGCATCGTAAAATGCGACAAATTGTACATCGCCATAAGTCAACAGGTCAAAACTAACGGGATGCCCAGCCCAGACCGTTGAGATAAATAACGAGCCAAGAATCTTTATATCACCCGCTGTCGGATTCGCCCCCCCATTTGGCGTGACCGTTTTGCCGAAGTTTGCGGCAAAATTCACAAAATCGCCAAATCCAATCTCGCCATCGCCATCCAGATCAAAACGATCTTCATACTTTTCATCGCCCTGGCGCGCCCCAAACCTGGCGACAAATAGCAAAAAGTCGGGAAAATCAACCACGCCACTATTATCAAAATCTGGATTGGGGACCTGTTCTAATGCGACATCGGCTCGAAGTGGTTGGATCAGAAGCACGATGGATAGCAAGGCGAGGATATGCCTACACATGGCATCTTACTCCTATCTACAGAAAAAGGGCTTGCGATTCATATCACAAGCCCCTGCTTTTATTGTGGTGCCGAAGAGGGGATTCGAACCCCTACACCCTTTCGAGTACTGCCCCCTCAAGACAGCGTGTCTACCAATTCCACCACTTCGGCACAAAATCTACGGCGTGCTACTGCCGGTATCGGCCGGTGCTGTCTGGGTTGTTCCTTCGGTGGGAGTGGTTTCCGGAAAGGTCAAAGGTTGAGGAATTTGCTGCATGGGCATCTGCCCTTCTTCCATTAACCGCTCAGCAGCCGTTGAGGGTGTCACGTCCGTCGAACGCCCCGCGTACCAAAGTCCGATACATGTCAGCGCGAAAATAATTCCGACATACGTCGTCACTTTTGCCAACATAGGCACGGCACCACCACCGCCAAACATCGATGTGCCGCCACCGCCCATACCGCCGAAAGCACCGCCGGACAGCCCGCCACTTCTGCCGGGCTGCATCAAAATAGCCAAAATGAGAACCACACAAACCACCACATGAACGATCAAAAGAAAAATTTCCATATCATCCTCTATACAGCCGCTTTCACAATAGCGGCAAAGTCATCGGCCTCCAGCGAAGCCCCCCCGATCAATCCCCCATCAATATTGTCCTGCTCAAACAACTCCGCCGCATTATCGGGCTTCACAGATCCGCCGTATTGTATGCGAATATTCTGTGAGACATCGTCGCGATAAAGTTGAGCCAACACCTGGCGGAGAAATGCATGAACGGCCTCTGCCTGTTCTGGCGTCGCCGTCAGCCCCGTGCCAATGGCCCAAACAGGCTCATAAGCCAGGGTAATGCCCTGTGTGTCATCAGCGGAAATGCCATCCAAAGCACCCCGCGTTTGCGCCTCAACCACCTGCTCAGTCACATCGTTCTGGCGTTCGTCAAAAGACTCGCCAACACATACAATGGGCTTCAAACCAGCACTCAAAGCAGCCTTTAAACGACGGTTTACAGTCTCGTCTGTTTCGCCAAAAAACTGCCGTCGTTCAGAGTGACCTAATATAACGTATTCACAACCGCAAGTCAACAGCATGGGGGCTGACACCTCACCTGTAAAAGCGCCCTCGGCCTCCCAATACACGTTCTGAGCACCCAGCCCTACGCCAGTACAGCACACCACGCTTGAAACCCGTTCCAGTGCCGTAAAAGGTGGGCATATTGCCACATCCACACCCGTCACACCCGATACCGCATCCACCACACCTCGCGCAAGTATTTCTGCCTCATCAGACGTTTTATTTAGTTTCCAATTTCCCGCCACAAATGGCGTTCTCATCACAACTTCCTTTCATATCTTTCTATTCCCCATCCGAAAGTGCCGCCACACCGGGCAGTGTTTTGCCTTCTAAAAACTCCAGCGAGGCCCCGCCCCCTGTCGAGACATGGCTCAATTTTTGCGCCACTCCAAAATCCGCCATCGCAGCAGCCGTTTCCCCTCCGCCAACAATCGTCGTTGCACCGCGCTCTGTCGCCGTGACCAGTGCATTGGCAACCGCACGCGACCCCTTTGAAAACGAGAAAATCTCGCACACCCCCAAAGGGCCATTCCACACCACGGTTTTAGCACTTAAAACCACATCGGAAAATCGCTTCCGCGTCTCCATCCCTATATCAAACCCTTCCAAATCTGCCGGAATTTGATCTCGCGGCACAATCTGAGCAGGTACCCCCTCGGCCATCTCTGCCGCCACAACCGTATCGGTTGGCAATATCAGATCGACACCTTCGGCCTCTGCGCGCTTGAGCAAATGGGCAGCGACACCAACGCGGTCTTCATCCAATAACGACTTGCCAATTTCCAGACCCATTGCCTTAAAAAACGTAAATGCCATGCCACCGCCAATGAGCAGGGTATCTACTTTTGAAAACAAATTTTCAATCACATCAATTTTGCCGGAAATTTTTGCCCCCCCCATAATCGCAACATAAGGACTCGCTGGATCGGCCAACGCGGTGCCCAGATAATCCAATTCTTTTTGCATCAACAAACCCGCAGCACAATCGACAAAATAATGGGTAACACCCTCGGTAGAGGCATGCGCGCGATGGGCACTGCCAAACGCATCGTTGACATACACATCGCCCAATTCCGATAGTTGTGTAGCAAAGCCTGGCGCATTGGCTTCCTCGTCAGCGTGAAATCGCAAATTTTCGAGCAACACAACCGACCCTTTGGGCGGGCGTTTTACCACAGCGGCTGTTTCCTCACCCACGCAGTCTGGCGATAGAAGCACTTCGCGTCCCAATAGTATTTGAAGGGCTTCAGCCACGGATTTAAGCGATAACTCGGGCACTACCTCGCCATCAGGGCGACCCAAATGAGACATCAGTATGGGCTGCCCACCCGCATCCAAAATGTGTCTGATCGTCGGTAAAGAAGCCCGCAAGCGCGTGTCATCTGCGACCTGCCCATCTTCGATAGGCACATTGAAATCGACGCGCACCAAAACGCGCTTATCCCTCAAAACCAGGTCTGTAATTGACAACTTCGCCACGCCACAGCCTCTCAAAAAATCAAAATCTGCAACTATTTCTACATCCCCGCCAACTTCGCGATCAAATCCACACACCGATTGGAATATCCCCACTCATTATCGTACCATCCACACACCTTCACCATATTGCCGGCCATCACCGTGGTAATCATCGAATCGAAAATACAAGAATGGGCGTTCCCCAGGATATCAGCAGAAACAATGGGATCATCGGTATATTCCAAAATACCTTTCAAACGCCCATGCGCTGCACACTCAAAGGCATTGTTCACCTCTTCTGCCGTCACCTCTTTTCTTAGCACTGCGACAAAATCGGTAAATGAACCATCTGGCGTGGGCACGCGCACGGCCATGCCATCGAGTTTGCCATTGAGTTCCGGAATAACCAGACCCACCGCGCTTGCCGCGCCCGTAGTTGTCGGAATCATCGACAGGGCAGCAGACCGCGCCCGGCGCATATCCGAATGAGGCGCATCGATAAGGTGTTGATCACCCGTATAAGAATGGATAGTGGTCATAAGCCCGTGTACAACGCCAAAAGAAGCGTGCAACACACTCACCATAGGTGCCAGACAATTGGTCGTACATGAGGCATTGGAAATGACCGTATCATCGTTTTGTAAGATATCATCGTTAATTCCCATTACCACAGTGGGTAAGTCCCCTTTGGCGGGTGCAGAAATAATCACTTTTTTGGCACCCTTTTTCCCCAAATGAGCACTTGCGGACTCTTTATCGGTAAAAAAGCCCGTCGATTCAACCACCACATCCACACCCAATGACCTCCATGGCAATTGTGCGGGGTCGCGTTCGGACAAAACAGCCACCACTTTGCCATCTACCACAAGCGCGTCAACCGATGACTTCTCAACTTGCACGCCGTTTTCCCGATGTTTAACACACCCGGGATACCGCCCGTGCGTCGAATCGTATTTGAGCAAATGCGCCAGACTTGCAGCATCGGTCAAATCGTTTACAGCTACCACATTGAGACCACGCGCCATAGCCGCGCGAAATACCAGCCGCCCAATCCGCCCAAACCCATTGATTCCTACTCTCATTCCTACCATAATCTCCTCCAAGCTCATTATCCAAAAAATACTTTGGCAATATCGTAAAGTCTCATATCGACAGTGCGTAATTTCGATACGGCCTCTTTCAAATCAATCGCAATAATATTTTGCCCGCGCAGCGCCACCATTTTGCCAAAATTGTCTTTGTGTACCAGATCAATTGCCGCAATTCCAAATCGCGTCCCCAGCACCCGATCATAAGCAGAAGGGCTGCCCCCGCGTTGAATATGACCCAGCACGGTTGCGCGACTTTCATATCCGGTGCGCCGCTCAATTTCATCACTCAGCAAATTGCCAATGCCACCCAGACGAACATGCCCAAATGCATCTTTTTCCTGAGATTGCAAAACCATACTGTCATCATCGAGCTTGGCACCTTCAGCAGCCACCACAATACTGAATGTCTTCCCACGGGCATGGCGTTTTCTGATGGTATCGCATACCTCATCCAGATCAAATGGAACTTCCGGAATCAGGATCACATCCGCACCCCCTGCAATACCGGCTTCCACGGCAATCCAACCGGCATGACGGCCCATAACCTCGACAACCATCACGCGGTTGTGAGATTCAGCTGTTGTGTGCAGGCGGTCAATCGCCTCCATCACGATATTGATAGCCGTATCAAAACCAAAGGTTTGGTCTGTGCCATCCAGATCATTATCAATGGTTTTGGGCACACCAACCACTTTGATGCCCTGTTCTGTGAGACGATGGGCCACACCGAGCGTATCATCTCCCCCAATGGCAATTAGCGCATCCAGGCCCATTTTCTCCATCCCCGCGCGCACGCGCGCGCCGCCATCAGTACCATCTTGATACGGATTTGTCCGCGACGATCCCAAAATCGTGCCTCCGCGCGGCAAAATCCCCGAAACAGCGTTCAAATCCAGAGAGATTGACAGCCCATCAAGCATCCCTCGCCATCCTTCCTGCACCCCCGTCATGTCGCAACCGTAAACCATAATGCCCTTGCGTACAATCGCGCGGATTACCGCATTAAGACCTGGGCAATCACCACCTCCCGTAAGTATGCCAATGCGTTTTACAGACATAACACTACCCCTTGCAAAATCACTATGATAAACATAATCGCCTGAGTCCTGCGAGATTTTCAAAGATTTGAAGTTTAAGATATTGCAACAGACCTGTCAAGCCTGTTGTATTTATCGCAGGTGCGCCCACTAAAATATAAACCCAGAGTCAAGACCCCAATTTATCCGCGTCTTGGGACAGATCATCCCCATCCAATGGGGGACTGGCAACAGCACCAACAGACACGCATTGCGCCCCGGCAGACCGCAGGGCTAGAACACATGCGTTGAGCGTCGCGCCCGTCGTGATGACGTCGTCAATCAAAAATATCTTTCGCCCCTCAATGGACGCGGGGCGACGCACGTGAAATGCCCCATGTACATTGTATTGGCGTTCCAAAACGCCCAGGCGCGTCTGCGTAGGCGTTGAACGCACTCTATACAACGCCTTTGCCATCACTTGCAAACCCGATACCCGTCCCATAGCTCGTGCGATAATCTCACTCTGATTATATCCGCGTGCTCTTTTTTTTGCAGAATGAAGAGGCACCGGGACAATTATCGTATCGGGTTCGACAATACCCGCAATACGCTGCCCCAAAGCCCTCCCAAACATCTGCCCAGGAAGCGTTTTCCCCCGGTATTTCAGCGCGTGAATCAACGACCGAACACAATCATTAAATTGATACAAAATAACTATTTGATCAAATTCATGCTCGAAACCCACCTCGTGTAAATCCGAATCCCAAATATCGATATCATTCCAACACAAATCACACAGTCCCGGCGAATCCGGCAGCGATGTCTTGCAAATCATACAAGATGACGGATAAACAAAATTGAGTGCCGCCTTCCAAATTTTACACATTGTCTGCACAATCTTTCTTCTTCCCCACTTTGTTTTTTTTTCTTAATCTAAAAAGTCTTATCTTCCTCTTTGAACCCACAACTCAACCGCGGAGATGTGCCGTGTCCCTGGAAAATGCCCGCGCAATCGTATTCGACCTCGACGGAACCCTCTTTGACCTGACACCCGTCGTACATGCCGCGCGTCAACGCGTTGCCGCCTTTCTGTTTTCAAACGGTTTTTTTGCCACCCGCGCCTATGCACTCCAACGCATCAATACGCTCGAACGCAAACACGGTCCTTATTATTCATCCTCGCCCTATTATTTCGCTTTTTTTGATATCGCCAAAGCTGTCTTCAAAGACAAACCTGATCGGGTACGCCGTTTTCTCGAGAAACAAAAAACCGACCCGGAAGCCGAGCCGATCGAAGCCCTTGTAGCTGAAATGGAGCGCGTTTACAATGCCGAAGATGTAGAAGATATTCGGCCCTATCCGGATGCCTTACACACCCTTCGGGAATTGCGCCATGCGGGCTATAAACTATTTCTGGTCACGCTGGGCAGGGCACGCCGTCAGCGCAATAAAATTGAGCGCCTGGGGATTGCCCCCTATTTTGATCGCATCATCAACGAAGGCCCCCCTGCACACGCCTACTGGTTTTCAGAACTCATGGAAAGCCACGACCTTTCTCCCGACCAACTCGTCGTCGTTGGCGACCGCACCCACGATGAAATTCGCGCGGGCAATCGGCAGGGCCTCACCACTGTCTGGTTGCGGCGCGGCAGATTTTCCCGCGAAACACCTGCGCTGGGAGACCGCCCCGACTACGAAATCAAATACCTCGCCCAGCTATCCACGTTATTGCATCTCTCGCGGATCGGCAAAACACCCGACCGATTCAGAATTGCCGTTATCGGCGGCGGCACCGGTCTGCCCACTGTTTTGAGTGGGCTAAGGCCCTATACCCGTCATCCAACAGCCGTCGTTGCCGTGACCGATACAGGTGCTTCCTCTGGCCGTATCCGCTGGAATTTGGGAGTACAGCCACCCGGCGACATTCGCAACGCCCTCACAGCACTTGCCGATCCCGAACAGATATCTCAGGGGCTTTTCAACGTTTTCCAACATCGCTTTCCCAACAGCGAACAAGAATCCGGTATTTTTAAGAACGACCATATTGGCAATTTTCTCGTGGCCGCGCTCACCCAGCAACTCGGCGATTTTCACGCAGCGATAAAAACAGCCAGCGACATGCTGCACGTACAGGGCACAGTTCTCCCGGTCAGCACCGACAATGTCGATATTTGCGCCAAACTGACAAACGGCGAGCACCGATATACCGAATGGATGGTCAGAAAACCCGACAAACCACCAATCGAGCGGGCGTATCTCGTCACCAACGACGCACTATTGCGCGAACTCAATCGCAAAAACAGCGCGCTCGAGCGCGTCATAGACCCCGAAACCGGAGAGGTTGAGATCCGCGTACGCCATGGGCGCAAAGTGAATCTGGAACAAAATCAGATCAGAGCACCGCGCGAGGCTCTGCAAGCCATTGCAGATGCCGATGTCGTCGTCATTGGGCCGGGCAGCTTGTTCACAAGTGTCATCACCAATCTCCTCGTGCCCGACATTCAAAGGGCACTGATCCAACGGACCCAGGGCAAAACCATCTATGTGTGCAACATCGTCACACAACCCGGGCAGACCGATGATTATAGAGCTTCTGACCACCTCAAAGCCATCCTCAATCACCTTCCCCAAAATCAGTGCGATGGCATCATCGATCACACGCTCGTGCAGGATCTACGCATTTTCCAAACGCCAAAAAGCAAGGACTGGTACCCACTCCTCAAAAAATACAAAAGAGATGGCAAAGTCCTCGTTGAATGCGATTCAGAAACACTCGACGCACTCGGCCCCTGGACCCGCGCAGACTTCTTAGAAGAATTTCATCCCGATGCTATAGCGCGCGGCATGGGCGATTTTATCAGCCACGACCCGGCCAAAGTCACCGATGCCATCTGTCGCATTTTTTGCGGCCTGAGCGTGCCCGACTACTGGGGTTTGGACGAATGACGGCAAAAATTAGAGGCATCATTTTCGACCTCGACGACACCCTTTTTGACTGCACGGACCAACTCACCCAACCGGCGCGGCGCAGAGCCGCCCAAATCCTCGCGTCTGCACATCCCGACCTCTCGGTTGAGACCGGTTATCAGCAACAGGCGTTGCTTTCCCAAACGCATGGGTCTTCAGGAGCTATTCGCGCGCTCGGCACGCAATACAATGTACCACCCGACATCGTAGAAAAAGCACTCAATGCCTACAATCCCCGTGGCGTGGAAGCCATCACGTCTTTCCCCGATGTGCCTCCCACCCTCGCCGCCCTTGTCCAGCGCAGCTATCAACTCGCCCTTGTCACCTCTGGAAATCCCGATCGTCAGCGCGAAAAAGTTCGCCTTCTCGGCTTGTGCGGTTATTTTAGCGAGGCCGACAATACCCTCATTCTACACGACGACCGAAAAAGCAGCGACAAAGAGTCATCGCTCACACAGGCCGCAAAAGCATTATCCTTGCCCCACGCCCACATTCTATGCGTGGGCGACAAACTCACCGACGAAATCGCCACGGCAAAAACCCTGGGTATGGTCGCTGTACGCATGCGGCATGGCCGGCAAAAAAACAGAAAGCCCCAAACCCCATCAGAACAGCCCGATTTCGAAATAGACCGCATTTCTCAACTCCTATCTCTCCTGCCCTGACCCCTACAAACGCAAATTTCATCCCCTCGTTTTATACTGAGCGTCCTGCCTGCACTGCCCCCGCAAACCGCGATCTCCAGCGTATTCAGACTGCCGTAAAGTGCCAGTGCTTCTCCCTCTTCGACCTGGCTATATGTCTGGTATATCCGATCAAACCGTGTCTTGCCAATGATGATCTCAAAATCTCCATCGGGATATTTTGCATCAATTTGCGACCGCGCAATCATTGAAATTGCATTGCCAAAATGGTCAACACACACCACTTGACCGACGAGCACATCGGTTTTTTCTTTAATACCCCACAAATCGCATATGACCGGATCCCCAATTTCCCTCCCCACCTCGTCGCAGGACACCCCCTTGAGTAAATGTGCCCCCACCAGGGCAAATACATCTCGTCCGTGAAACGTCGAACTCACTTGCGGGCGCATTAATGCCGCATTTTCAATCGCCACAATGCGCCGTACAACTTCTCGCTCATAAACAGGAGAAAACAGACCATTATCCGGTCCGACATATACAAATTGCTCCGTCTCAACGACAATGCCCCGGCGATCACTCCCCACCCCCGGGTCAACCACTCCAACATGCACGCTACCCTCAGGAAAAAAAGGGCACGCGCAATACATGGCAAACGCACCAGCAGCAATATCCTGAGGCGGCACTTGATGTGTTATATCTACAATTTGAGCATCTGGCATACAGGTGAGCACCACGCCCTTCATCGCAGCGACATAGCCATCAGAAATGCCAAAATCTGTCGTCAGTGTTAATATTCGCCTCATATCACCACCTAAAAAACATTCGCCTCTTTCATACTCAAGAACCGCTCTGACCCGACGATCAGATGGTCCAACACCTCAATCCCCATAATCTCACCGGCCTGCACCATGCGGCGCGTGAGTTCAATATCTTCTCGGCTCGGTGTCACATCGCCACTGGGATGATTATGAGCCAAAATCACACTCGCAGCAGACGACCCCACGGCAGGGACAAACACCTCTCGCGGATGCACGAGCGAGGCGTTGAGCGAGCCAACCGACACATTTTCGCGACAAATCACCTGATTTCGCGCATTGAGAAAAAGCGCCACAAAATATTCCTTGCGTCGATCTTTAATATCTGTCAGCAGCCCCAAAACATCGGCCGGGCTGGTAATAGAAGGCTCAATCCCCATCCCCTGATTGAGTCCTCGTTTTGCCAGTTCAAATCCCGCAACCAAACCCGCGGCTTTTGCCCGCCCGATTCCCTTGATTGTCGTGAGCTTTTTCAGGTCCATATCCACGAGTTCATCAACTGAAAAGCGCCTGAAAATCTCGCGAGAAACTTCCAGCACATTTCGGCCTTCGTATCCCGTTCGCAGCAAAATAGCCAGCAGTTCCTCATTGTGCAATGCCTCTGGCCCCAAACGCTCGAGCTTTTCTCGTGGCATATCCACATCCGCCACGCCTGCGATACCTCCTCTGTTTTTCACAAAGCCACTCATATCCCATCTCCCTGATATTGTTTTCCACGACATCAGGCAAAATCGGTGCCGTTGATCGAGAATTTTCACAAATCTTTTATTTATATATATTTATGAATTGAATGACAAAAAAATAAAACCATCATTTGCAACACAATGTTCAACTTATATTCCAAGATATGAACATGCTGTTCTTCATCAAGTACGAAAAAATCTACTCACAGCGTGCGTTTCTGTGCAAAAAGCCATTTCATAAACACCGGCTCAGAATCACAGCGATCGCTGCTGAGTTGGGTGCTGCCATTGTCGGCACCAGTAATCATTTTCATCGCAATATTATGTCCATCATCCGCCCAGGTCGTGAACTTCATGTTCCCACCTAATTTCTTCATCTCCCCAAAAAGTTTTTGACCGCGTTCGAATGGACAGACCTTATCTTGATCCCCGTGGAAAGCCCATATCGGAATATCTTTAATCACTGACGCATCGATAAATTCTTCTGTCCGACGCAAACCCGTTCCAGCCGAAGGTCCTGCCGCTGCGAAATAATGGGGATCAATTTGCAAAAAGATATAGGTACCGTGGCCTCCCATGGAGTGCCCAAGAATGTATATTCTGTCCATATCAATGGACGGTAGCGTTGCAATGATATCCTTAATCTTTTGAAGGTCTTCTGCATTCCACAAATGACTGACTTGAGGAGCGAGCACATAAGAGGGATAATCTGTTCGCATCTGCTCGTCTGCAAGAGGTTTATTCCAGGCACGCAATTGTTTTCGATTATCTGTCCCTCGGCCACCTCCACCATGCAATGAAACGATAACAGGGTAGCGCTTGTCCGAATCAAAATCTATGGGCTTCAACAGCCGATATGGCATCTCGTTGAAAACGTGAGATTCGTAACGTTCAACCCAGTCTTCTGCATCCTTTGTACCTGCATCTTCACTTACGCCAGGTTGTGCACCTGTTTCTGATGTGGTAACCAACGAGCAAAACATGGTTGCAACAACTGCGTCCCAAAAATATCTCTTCAACTCCAGGGGTTGATTCATGTCTTAATCCTTTCTTTAATGGTGAATATCTTTTTTATCGATTGCTCAACACCTCAATGACCATCTTATCCCCAGCAGTTAAAACCAATTCTTCTTCCATGGTCACAGTCACTTTAGAATCGCCAAATGAGGCGGTCGTTCTAATCATCTCTCTACCGACTGAAGCAACAACCGATTGTACACGCCAACTTTCGGGCAATTCAAATTCAAATATCCGAACGAGCAGACGCCCCCATTCAACACTTAATTCCATCACCTGCGTTTGCACATCGCGGCGCTGCCTGAACAGGCCCCATCCTTCGGCTGCGGTAAAAAAGGATACGTGATCATCGGGTCTCCATACAGGTGCAAAGCCAATCCGCGCCTTGGGACCTTCATATACAAAACCCTGGCAAGCGAGCAACAATGACCACACACTCATCGCTCGTGCATAAAATTTGCCGCACTCATCATCGCCAAACGGATTCCCGCTATACCCCCACGACGCCGTATTCATCTCCGTCAACTGATCGCGCAGCCTGCCATCGTAGCGGTCGTAAACAGCCCGGGCAACCACCAGACCCTCCCTGAGCATTCCAAACTGAACCATCGTTGCTGCAGCACCATACTCAAAACCGGTCATTGCCTCGTCGCCGTATTTCATACTGCGGAATGGCTGGGGACCTTTTGGCCAGGAAATCATCTTCATGGCTGCATCGTCGTTATCGACAAATTTTCTCGGTCGCTGTGTCGTCGTCCGAAAATGATGCTTGAAATTGTACTGCAAAAGAGACCGCAGCACCGAACGGACATTTGATTGGGGGTAGTGCCCCGGCAAGTCCACCTGTGGTGCCCACCACTCACCCAGCACTTGATCGATATGGCAACCATCTCCGTAGTCTTCATGTGCATCCTCATCGGGACTCTGCACATAATACTCTCCATTCCAGAGCGTCTGATTCTGATTCTGTGTTCCCTTTTCACGCAATCTGCGATATCGATCGGCGGACTGTGCATCATTTTCCAATTCAGCCATCTCTTCACACGCCGCAAGAGCCGACAGGTAAAGCGTACCCATCCACGATGTTGACCCCGACAGTTCACCATCAAGCGTATTGTGTTGCGAACCTGATAGCAAACCATCTTCATCTGAATCCCACCGCGCAATCACAAAATCCATCGCCTTCCTCGCACTGGGCCAATGTGCGTGCAACCACTGTTGATCTGAGCTACACAGATACTCGCGATACGTACTCAAAATATCGCCGAGCATGCCATCAATTGCCGGGCCTTGTATTTCAAAATGGCGATCGCTGTGGCGAAAAGGCAATCCCCCATCTTCCCGCTGCAGAGCAAACGTCTGTTCGCGCATCCTCCGCGCGATATCGGGAAAAAGACGCGCATGCGCCTGCGCATAGTGCCACACATGACTGCAATTCCCCAGACAACACCCCGAAGTTGGTGCACAGCCTTCATTGGCTCCAAAATACCCACCTTGTGCCCAAAAACACGTCTTGCTTCTCAGCACTGTAACCTGCGAACTTATTCGGTCCAGCAACCAGTGTGGGAGATTAGACGCATAGAGCGTGTCGTGAAAGCGTCGCGTCTGCTGTGTCAAATCATCGAGATTGGCTTTGAGATATGCATAGACATCCAGCGCGTCATCCCACCAGTTTGAATACATATTGCCGTGTTTCACCCAGATGTGCGCACCGTGGCTGGTATTGGGAAAATACCAGGTGAGAACAAACGTGATTGTGCGTTTTTCCCCTGGTCGAAGCACAAATGGCGTAGCCAGCGCGCAATCGATTGTTTCATCTGTAACAGACGGACCTGCTGATTCGATATATCCCAACTCGCCGTCTCGTGCAAACGCTTCATACAAATCGCGCAAGCCAGTCCACGAAGCTGTCGCACAGGCATTTTCCGCCAGTGCCGACAGCACCATATCTTCATCCGGTGACGACACCTGCGTCATATGAATCGAAGTCGCATCTTCATCTCGAGTCACGCGGTTGACATTGCCGCCATAACCCTCTTGGGGTTCATCTCCCGTGATGCCAATCGCATTTTGTTGCGTAGCCAGAAAGCTGACTTCTACAGGAGAATCACCCTCATTGCTCGCCGTCAGATTAAAAATCCCACACGGGATACTCGAAGATTTCACATCAAGGGGAATCAGCGGATTAAAAACCTCCATTTCGATCCGTAGGGGAAAAGCGGCATCTGCGAACTCAAACCATCCAAATGGGTATTCCCCTCTGAATCTCAGACGATCCATCGCGGGAAATACCCCAATATCCGAAGTCTGCAACGCTCTGACCACAGGCTCTTTTCCCCGGGGTCTCGCCCACACGGCAAAAAAGCTATTGGACACTTCGATATGCTCAAAGTTATTGAATATTTGCCATACTGACCGCTCTGCCTTGCCATTCACCTGAATCAAACCCGCACCAATACCCCCCACCGGCAGAGAAATCGCATCCAGATATTGTCCTTCATAGACTTTCGTCTCGCCGGGATCGAACAAAGCGGGATCGTTTAGACGCGCTCTAAGCGCCGCCGCCACCTCTATTTCTTCGTCCTCTCGCTGTTTCCGATCATGCACCATTTGCTTTCGGAGCGTCTCTCGACCAGCCGCGTCAACGTGTCGTGCGATATCCAACGGCGTCAGAGCCACATTGTATATGGCAACCTCATCTATCGCGCAATTTATAGCCCGATCCTCACCGCTCTCGCTGGACGCACCAATCTGTACCGGACAAGCCTGCGGTCGCACCCCAAACGCCAGAGAACCCATATCCAGAAAGCATTCGACACCATCGATATAAGCGCGAAATTCCTGTCGCGGCTTGCTCGTAGCCAAAAAATGATACCACTGCCCCACTTTTATCGGGCCATCGGGCGGGAAAATCAGCGTATTTGTTGTGCCATTGAGAAATCGAAGCGCAGTCCAATCCCGAGTCAGATAAAATGCGAATCGCGTCTGTACACCGTGGGATATTTGATGCGAAATAAGACAGGGTTCGTAGTCCAACTGCTCATCGGAGGTAATTTGAAAAAAGAATTCAACCGATGCATCGCCATCTGGATTTTCATCCAGATGGGGCACAACCCCCAAAGCCAGATATGAACTCTCTTTACCAACATCCGCGTTCTGGGTCTCTCCCACTCGCCAATAAGCCAAAAGCCCAGGCTCATTGCGAACAGTCTGCGAATAAGCCAAAGCCGTAGCTTTTAATGCAGACTGCACCCCCAATCTAAAGGGCAACGAAGCGACTGTCGGCACGATTTCTTTGTTTACAGGTATCATCTCTTTTCCCCATTATGGCCGCCGGTGCCGCGCACGGTCGGCACGCAAAATTTTCTCAAGTGTCCCGTCTTCAAATCCCGCCCAGGGTATTAGACTATCGGTCATATCCGTGCCATCTGGGGCAATCAACCCCAAATCTCGCTTGGCACGCAGAGCCGTCGCCTTTGGATCGACTATGCTACGCAACTCCTCTTCAAATGCCTTGAGTCTGTCGGCCTGTTCAATATCCGATGCGAGATCGCGTTCTTCCTTGGGGTCCTCCTTCACATTGAATAACGAGGGCTGATGAAATTCATACCAGGTGTATTTGTAATCACCCCGCACAATCATGTAATATGCGCCTCGAAGTTGCGGACCATGCCATTCTGCAAAAACGTGCTCAGATCGTTCGTGTGGTTCACCCCGCACAAATGACAACCAGCTCGAACCGGGCAGACCGGGTTCGGGATCCAGCCCCGCCATGTCCAAAATGGTGGGATAGAGATCGATTAGAGAAACGGGCGTGTCGGTATTGACCTCCCCCTCAGGAATACCGGGGCCTTTGAGCACGAGAGGAACCCCAATAGCCCCTTCATAAGAACAGTGCTTGAAAAAAAGACCGTGTTCGCCCATGGATTCCCCATGATCTGATGTATAGATAATATATGTATTTTCATACAGCCCCAGGTTCTGCAACTCATCGAGAATCTTGCCGATCATATCATCCATACAGGTGATCATACCATAATAAGCGGCAATCGTCCGGCGCAGCATATCCTCTGTCACTTCTCCAAATACATTGGAGGCTTGCCACTCTTGCATCGCGGGATGAATATCGCGATTTGGAAACTTTGCATCGTGGGGCATCAAAACGCGATCGGGATAGTACATATCGAAATATTTCTGAGGTACGCGATACGGCCAGTGGGGATACAGATAACCGACATAAAGTACCCAGGAGGAATCCGATTTAGCCTGCCCTTTTTCCCGCAAATACGCCAGCGTCTTATCCGTCACTTCGCGATCGTGACCATAGAATCCCAACTCTTGCAGATCATCAGTTTTTGCGACATCTCCCCCACCCGCTTCGAGCAAAAAACGCCGACTGGCCGGTCGCGTGTATCCGGGAAGGCGCGTGATAAAAGGCATTTCTCTCGGATAGGGATCCCATGCCGTTCGGTGAAGAGGTTCATCAAAATGAGTAAACCCCGGATTGTGATCGTCAGCAGTGCCAGCGGAGTCGATTTTGCCTATACAAGTCGATTCGATACCATTTTGATCCAGCCGCGCTGCCCAGGTCTTTTGTTTTTCTTTTTCGGGCAGAGGCACACCATTTGACCAGCTATCAATCTCGTGAACGTACTTCCCCGTCATAAAACTCATGCGACTGGGACCGCACACCGCACAATTGGCATACGCCCGTGTAAAGTGTGTGCCTTCCCGCCCCAGGCGATCCAGATTGGGTGTCTCGACAAATGGGTACTGCCGATACCCCACCATTGCTGGATGATGCTGATCGCTACATATAATCAGAATATTGGGACGCTGACCCGGTATTTGTTGAGAGTTCCTCATCTTAGTTGCCTTGCCTGATAATCCTCAGATGAAATCCACGTCAAATCATCCCAGTAATCGGTATCGTTCGCCCGATTCTCTCCAGGGGTCGTACGCCCATTGCACACAATGCTTGTAATTTTATCTGTCAGGTCTGCTACAATCTCAGGATGATCGCCAATCACATTTTTTGTCTCACTATGATCATTCGCGAGATCATAAAGCTCCAACGGCTCATCCTTGTGCGCCATAATCAGCTTCCACGGGCCTTCTGTAATCGCAAACCGTCCCCCAGCACCATGGTTAATCAAAGGCAATCGTTCATGGGGTGTGTCAGAATCACTGAGTATCTTCGCAAAACTCTGGCTATCTTCGCCCGCATCAGCAGGCAACTCGGCACCCACAACCTCAACAAAAGTCGCCATCAAATCGACCAGGCCTACCAGATCATTACATTTGCGCCCGGGATTCTGAATTCCTTTGGGCCACCGCATAAAAAATGGCACGCGATGTCCACCTTCGTAAATATCCCTTTTACCTCCGCGATAAATACCATTGCTATGATGACCAAATTCTTCAATCCGTCCACGCCACGAATTCTCAGGGCCATTATCACTGGCGTATGCAACAATAGTATTGTCATCCAATCCCGACTGTTCCAGATAATCCAGCACGCGCCCTACATGGTGATCTGTCTCAATCATAAACTCACCATAGCCACCACAATCGCCCTGATTCCAGAATTCCTCACGCGGGCATACAGGGTAGTGCGGCGATGTAAATGGCAGGTACAAAAAAAACGGCTTACCACTTTTGACGCTTGCTTCTTTGCCCTGCATCCACTCAATCGCCTTATCGGTAAACCGTGTCAAACACTCATTGTCAATAAAATCAGGCGCAACCTCCATCCCCATTGTGCCTAATGCTTCAAGAGTTTCTTCTGGTGTGTTCTCATACGGCGGCATGATGCGATAATCCACATGCCGGTTATTGGGTTTCTTAGCCGTATAAACTGTCGGCGGCACTTTGGCATATCGCCCTTCAAACCAGGCAAGAATTCCGTAATTGAGCGAAGCGGGTATGCCATAGAAATAATCAAAGCCCTTATCCAACGGCATATCGGTAACAGGCTGACTCCAATCGCGATTGCTCACCTCGCCAGGAAAATTCATACCCAGGTGCCACTTGCCTACCATCGCCGTATCATATCCAATTGCCCCAAACATTGAAGCCAGCGTCATACGTTCGTCTGTAATCAGACACGGCACTTCGGCGGGAAAAACGCCCTGCTTCTTCAACGTCCGCCAGGAATAGCGCCCAGTCAGCAATCCATAACGTGAAGGTGTGCAAACCGTATCTGAGCAATGCCCATTGGTAAAAGCGATCCCTTCTGCTGCTAACCGATCCAGATTTGGCGTCTGAAACTTCGCATCTGAATTCAGGCAACTCGCGTCACCATATCCCTGATCATCTGTAAAAATTACAATCACATTGGGCTTCTCTGCCATACAGGATCCTTTCTTATTTACCCAGCAATGCCTTCGAGTGAATTTAGTCACCCAGAATCATATCTGCGGCTTTCTCCCCGATCATCATGCACGGCGCGTTGGTATTTGCATTGATAATGAATGGCATAATCGAAGCATCTGCTACGCACAACCCCTCAATTCCGTGTACCTGAAGCCGATTGTTCACTACGGCCATATCATCGTTGCCCATCTTACACGTACCTACCGGATGATAAATGCTCGTTGAATAATTGCGAATAAAGTCAATCAGCGCATGACCATCCTGCACATCATCCCCCGGCAAAAACTCTTGTCCGCGGTATCGGTCAAAAGCTTGTGCATGTGCAATTTTGCGCGCCAGTTTAACACCTTCCAGCATCACACGCACGTCGGCCTCTTCAAACAGGCATTTGGGATCAATCAATGGTGCTTCAAACGGATCTGCCGAACGCAGCTTAAGGTCTCCCACACTTTTTGTGCCCACCAGTCCCGGTAGGATTGTGAATCCATGTCCTTCCATCTCATGAAACCCGTGCAAAACAAACCAATCAGGTCCAAAATGAAATTGCAATTCTGGCGCGGACGCATCGGCAGACAATTGCACGAACCCGCCCGCTTCCCCCAAATTGGAAGTGAGCAACCCCATTCTTTCGTTCTGATATCTGGTCGCTTGCTCAGGGCTGTCTTTGCCAGCCTGCGTAATTTCCTCAGTGCAGGCATACGCAACCCCTACTTGAACGTGCTCCATCAAATTTTGTCCCACACCCGGTAATGTCTTTACAACCGGAATACCCAGCGCGTTGAGATGTTCTGACGGACCAATGCCCGACAGCATCAGCAACTGAGGCGAATTGATTGCCCCGCCACAAAGTACCACTTCTCTACCAGCCTCAACCTCATGCGCCTCCCCTTCGCTTACATAACGAACACCAACACACCTGTTGCCGTCAAATTCAAGGCGTGTAACGTGGGCGTATGGAATCGCGGTAAAGTTGTCTCGTTCCAATGCTGGATACAAATACCCCACCGCCGCGCTGCACCTCTGGCCTTCCTTTTGTGTAACCTGATACAGGCCAAATCCTTCCTGATCCCCGTCATTGAAGTCTCGGTTCAGACGGAACCCCACCTGCTGAGCCGCTTCGACAAAAGCCACACTCAGTGGATTTGGATCTCGGGGATCTGACACATGGATCGGACCTTCTATCCCATGATGTTCAGAGCCTCCCCGCGTCTGGTGCTGCATCTTCTTAAAATAGGGCAATACATCAACATACGCCCAGCCGTCATTCCCCATCGCAGCCCACTGATCGTAATTGCTCGGATGACCTCGCTGATAGACCATCGCATTGATAGAACTTGAACCACCGTACATTTTGCCGCGCGGCACGTAATCCTGCCGTCCATCAAACCCGGCTTGCGGTGTGGTTTCATAATCCCAATCTTTATCTGTATGAAACAAATCTGGGAATCGCGCAGGAATGTGAATCGCGTCCCGATCATCCGGTCCACCGGCTTCCAGCAATAAAACGCGATACTGCCTACTTTCACTCAAACGACTTGCAACAGCACACCCTGCCGACCCCGCGCCAATTATGATGTAGTCGTAATTCATATCGCTACACAGCCTTTCCTGAGTATCCTGGATCACGCCTCGTCACCCGTCAGAATTTGCAGGTATTCGTGATAGGCGTACACACGACCGCGCTGCTTGCCGGTAATCTCGCGTAGCACGCCGAGGCTTTCCAGCAGTTCAATCGCCTTGCGCGTCGGTGGTGCCGTCAAGCCGAGCAGCCCCGACGCTTTGGGAACGGTGACGATTGGATTGAACGGCAGACGCTCGAGCAACTGAATAGCGGCAACAGTCGGCCTGTCATGAGTGATGATGCGACTGTGGTCGTGCCCAACAAGAGCATGGAGTGCCTGCGCGACACGAACACCATCGGCAGCGGCCTCGCGCACGCACTCAAGGAAAAATCTGGTCCAGCCTTCCCAATCACCGTTGCTACGAACGTCCGCAAGCCGCGCGTAGTATTCCTGCTGCGCACGCTTGAATGCCAGACTGAGATAGAGTAGCGGCTGTTCGAGCAGACCCCAGTGTTCCACCAGCAGTGCAATCAGCAGCCGTCCGATGCGGCCGTTGCCATCAAGGAATGGGTGGATTGTCTCGAACTGCACATGTGCAAGCCCAATCCGAATCAGTGGAGGGAGATCACTATCTTCATGAAACCACTGCTCCAGCGCTCCAAGCGCGGCGGGAACCTCGTCGGGCGGCGGCGGAACAAAGCGAGCGTTGCCGGGTCTGCTACCGCCAATCCAGTTCTGCGATCGGCGGACTTCTCCGGGAAGCTTGTTCTCGCCACGAACGCCGCTCATCAGGATGCGGTGGGTATCGCACAGTAGGCGGATACTTAGTGGCAGCCCTTGCGGGTCTGCGAGTTGTCCTCGGGCATGTGCGAGGGCATCCACATAGTTGCAGACCTCTCGGACATCGTCCAAACGGTCTGTATGGTCCGTCGCTTCGAAAGTGAGAACGTCGCGAAGCGTGGCCTGTGTCCCCTCTATCTGCGAGGTGATGACCGCTTCCTTCCAGACGAAGCCATACAGGAACCAACCAGTGCTCGGCACCATAGAGCCCGCCACGGCAAGACGTGCCAGCTCTATCTGTGCGTTTGCAAGGAGTTCTGCTGTCGAGTCATCTATCACCAGCGGTGGATTGACGGGAGGCAGCGGGTAAGGAACGAACGCGCCAACCTCCACTCCGAGGGTGCTGGTAATGCGGTATTGACCTGTCTGGCGAATCATGTCTGAGAAACACTCCTTTCCTGAGCCAGAATTAAAGAAACGTTCGTTTCTTTGTCAAGATTTCTATGAATCGATCGTTTCTTTAATATCGCAGGCCATCAATTTAGATTTTCAAGACCCGGGAAAATGTCTTATATTTGCCCAGCTTAAACGAGATGGATTCCCTGGAAAGAGCCTTCAAATTCGGGAAGGCTGGCTTCATATCGCATTGATCTTAAAATCGGAGGAAACTTTCATGAAACTCGTACTCTATAATGATTTCCAACTGGGTGTTTTGCAAGGCGATACAGTCGTCCCAGTTGGTGATTCAATCGCAGACCTGGGGCATCACAACGCTCAAGAACTAATGCAGATGATCATTACTGATTGGGATGCCATACAGTCCAGGATCGAGAGTGCCGTAGAAGGTGGGAATGGTGTCTCCCTCGATACAGTGACTTTGCAATCGCCCCTACCCCGCCCCGGCCAACTCATGTGTTCAGCCGGCAATTATATCGAGCCGGGGCAGCCGGAGCGAGGTCTGTTCAATGGCTTTCTCAAGGCCAACACCAGCGTAATGCCTACTGGCAGCACTGTTGAACTCCCGGCCGCCGAGGCGGATGTTTTCCATTTTGAACCAGAGTTGGCTCTGGTGATCGGCAAGAGAGCCAGCCACCTCTCACAAGCCGACGCGTTAGACTATGTCTTTGGTTACACACAGTTCATGGATGTTTCGGCTCGAGGATTGCCCGGTGGCTTCTTCCTGGGAAAAAGCTGGCACACATTTGCTCCCCTGGGACCGGCTTTGGTGACGGCCGATGAGGTATCAAATCCAAATGCCCTTTCAGTGAAGCTATGGGTCAACAACACCCTCAAACACAATTTTTCTACAGGCGAAATGGCCCGCCACATTCCCGAGTTGCTGGAGGAAATCACCAGGGTTATCACCCTTGAGCCAGGGGATGTCGTTGCAACCGGCACCCATCACGAAGCTCTGTCACCGATTCAGGATGGTTTCAAGGTTCGGTTGGAGGTCGAGGGATTTGGTCCTCACTTAGAGGTCAGTGTCCGCGATGCGCTGAAGAGGCGTTGGTAGAATAGAATGGAAGTATGTATCTCGGAATATGTGTTGGGCACTACAAAAGCAAAAAGGCTACGAAATTATTTCGCAGCCTTTTTGCTATCTTAAGCCCAACCTATTATGCCAAATCAGACAATCATGTCAATGCTTTTCCTGTAGATTTTTCATGTATATTCACCCGATCAATTCTTCAATCACGCTGCCACCCGTCTGCGACAGTTGCATATATCGTCCAGCGTAAAAATACGTGAGCTTATTATCATCCAACCCCAAAAGTCTCAGAATCGTCACATGAACGTCCTGGATAGGATGCACCACACCGACTGCTTTTTCGCCAATCTCATCGGTTGCCCCAATCACATGTCCCGCATTCACGCCCCCACCAGCAAACCACATTGGCATCGCCGTTGGGTTGTGATCACGACCATAAGCCACCCCACCCCCGCGCAGGCCATTGTCGGGACTGCGCCCAAACTCACCGCACCAGATAATCAATGTTTCCTCCAGCATCCCTCTCTGCTTGAGATCGGTGATCAATCCGGCGATGGGCTTGTCGATACTGCGAATCAACGAACCGTGTGCGCGAGCCAGATAATCGTGCGAATCCCATCCGCCAGAATAAATTTGCACAAAACGCACACCCCGTTCGACAAGCCTTCGAGCCAACAGACACTTCCGGCCAAACGCATCGGTTGTTTCTTCGCCAAGACCGTACAACGCTTTGACCTTTTCACTTTCGCCATCCACATCGATAATGTCTGGCACTTCCATCTGCATCCGGAAGGCGAGTTCATAGCTGGCCATGCGTGCCGAAAGTTCGTCATGTTGGGGATGTTGTCTGGCATGGGATTTGTTAAACGCTTTGAGCAGGGAAAGGCTTTCTTTCTGATGTTTGCGGTTAATATGCAGTGGTGGGTGTATATCCAAAATAGGCGATCCAGTAGATCGCAGCGGTGTGCCCTGATAATGCGCCGGTAGAAAACCATTGGACCAGTTGGCAGCCCCACCTTGAGGATAAGCCACTTCGGGCAAAACAATAAACGCGGGTAGGTTTTCATTTTCAGTGCCCAACCCATAGGTCACCCAGGACCCCATCGCCGGATCACCACCGAATTTGTTGCCCGTATTGATGTGAAACATCGCGGTCGGATGATCCACGGATTCTGCCTGGCAGCCTCGATAAAAACAAATCTCATCGGCAACCTCGGCCAGATGAACAAAATGCTCGCACATATCTGCGCCAGACTGACCTACCTTTCGGCTCTTAAATGGACTTTGTACATAGTACCGATTTCCACTCGCCATCGCCGAAAACTGTTTTCCCTTCCGCCCAAACTTTGTCAGATGCATATCTTGAAGTTTCGACTTGGGATCAAATGTGTCAATATGGCTCGGCCCGCCTTCCATCATTAAAAAAATGCATGATTTGGCTTTGGCAGGCACCATCTGGGGTTTGGGAGCAAGCAGATTGGATTGGCTGGCAGAGGCATCGTTTTGCATCAACAGGTGACTCAATGCCACAGAACCAATACTTGAGCCAAGCCCGTAAAGAAAATCTCGCCGGTTGAGGTTACGCGCTGCCAGCAAGTTGAGCCGTTTTTGGAGTTTGCGATCCATTTTAAACCTCAATACACATAGACAAATTCGTTGGAATTAAACAATACCAGACACAAATCAGCCAAAGCCCGCGTCTCAGCCTGCACATCCCACGATTTGAGATCGGGCACATAGTCTTCATAAACATCCAGCCTTTCGACAAACTCAAATGCTTCGCCAGTCATCTCTTCAAACATCCTGCGCGTGACCTCTGTCGCATATGTTTGAACCTGGGGCGAATTTTTACGGTGATACACAACTGCTTTCTTCAAATACCCGACCGCCTCCTGATATTCTTCCACTGTAGGCGCGCGCCCCCAGGCCAATTTAAATGCGCGCTCAATCTGGTCAGCCTCAGATGCGCTTTCCCTTTCCACCCGATGCGCCATTGCCAGAGCCCGGTCATAACTGTTTTGACTGTTAAACAGCGTAAATACCTGGGGCGTAATTGTAGACGTTGTCCTCCGTTCACATGATAAATCAGCAGTCGGCTGGTTAAATACTTCCAGCATTGGATCGGGCAAACCGCGATATCGATACGCATAAACGGTGCGCCGATTTCGCGTCGTCGGATCTCTCGAAGGCTGGTGAGCAGGCGCAACAGAACCCATCACATGGCGCGGCTGCAAAGCAACTTCCATATTGATTTCGGGAAAAATCGGCAGCCCGCCCATTTCCAAATTCAGTTCACCGGAAACAAACAGCATCCCATCGCGCAATTCTTCTGCGGTCAAACGACGTGGTAAAAAATAGGACAGCAGTTTATTGCTCGGATCTTTTTTCTCCACCTTTTTCCTATCAGGAGGCCTTTCCCCACGTTGGTACGTCTCCGAATTCATAATCAGCCGATGCATCGTTTTGAAAGACCAGCCGTGCTCAACAAAATATAATGTTAACCAGTCGAGCAATTCTGGATGCGTGGGTTTTTTGCCCATCACGCCAAAGTTATTGCTGTTGCCAGCAATGCCACGCCCGAAATGCCATTGCCAGATGCGATTGACAATCGAACGTGTCGCCAGCGGATTATTTGAGTTCGCAATCCAGTTTGCGAGGGCCAATCGTCGCCCATTCGTTGTTTCGGGAATGGTATTCCACGCAGAAGGTTCCAGATCGGCATTTGAGCCGTAAACAGCAGAGATTACACCTGGTGAAACCGGCTCTGTTGGCGCATAAACCGAACCCCCACCGAGGATATACACTTTTTGGAGTTCACCCTCAAGGTTCTCAGGCATCATCATCCGTGATTTGACATTTCTGAGAGTGACAAGTGGGCCGTTGTAAATGCTAAGCGCAATGGGTTTGTAGCGATCCTTTTCCCAACTCAAACGCTGAACCTGTTTGGCGAGCACTTTTTGGGTGCCCAAATCTTTGTGCGTTAATCCAATAAACCGGGGCAACCGTTTGTCGTCCGGCAACTTGCTTCTTTTCCTTTTGGACAGATATTCCATGCCTCGTTCTTCCATCCACTTGCGTGTTGCATTCTCTTCTTTTTTTCTAATCTCTGCTTGTTTGTCGATTGCATTTTGAAGCAAACTTTCAATGCGCAGCCTACCAGCTCCAAATCTGTTCTGGTTTTCTGCAGGCAAATACGGCACATTGCGTTCGGCAAACTGAACGGGTGCAAAAACAGCCTGCATCCGATAGTAGTCTCGCGTTGGAATGGGGTCAAACTTATGGTCGTGACACCTGGCACAACGCAACGGAATCGAGAGAAAGGTCTCACCAACACTGTTGGTCACATCGTCGAGAAAAAGCTGACGGGTTTCAGCAGCTACGCTCATTCCGGTCTGTTCCCACGGCCCTGACCGCAAGTATCCGACGGCAATCAACATTTCGGGATTGTTGGGATCAAACTCATCTCCCGCCAGCTGTTCAATAACAAACCGATTGTAGGGCTTGTCAGCGTTGAAAGATCGAATAACATAGTCTCGGTATCGCCAGGCATTGAGGCGTTCAAAATCATTTGAATACCCGGCTGTATCGGCATAACGCACAACGTCCAGCCAGTTTCGCCCCCATCGCTCACCATACTGAGGGCTCTTCAGCAAGCGATCGACAACCTTTTCAAAAGCTTTTTTAGACGCATCATTTACAAAAGCCTCGATCTCCTCAGGTGTAGGCGGCAATCCTATCAGATCAAAGGTCGCGCGTCTAATCAACGAGCGTTTATCGGCTCGACCGGCCGGTGTGATTCCCGCGTCTTGCAATCTTTGATGGACAAAGGCATCTACCGGATTCTTCGTGCCCCCTCCCGTCACGTCCTCTATATTCGGTATAGAATACCGTTTCATTGGCGCAAAAGCCCAGAGATCTTCGGGTTTGTACCGACGCTTCGTCCATTCTCGGGAAAGTCCACCGCTTGTTTTTACAGTCACACCGTCTTTGGCAAACCAGGAGTCAGACTCAAGAATTTTAGCACGTTTCTCCTGAGCCACCCATGGTGCGCCCCCAAGGATCCACTTTCGCCACACCTCGATCTGCGCATCCGAAAGCCGATCATTCTCTTTAGGCGGCATTTGGAGTGCTCCGTCTTCCCACTTTATGGCGATGTACATTGCGCTTTCGTCAGGACTACCCGGCACGAGCACGGGCCCAAATGCACTGCCTTTGAGCATCGCCTCACGTGATCTCAAATCCAGATCTGCTCGCACATCGTCAGGGTCATCGCCGTGACAGGCAAAACACTTTGTCTTCAAAAGCGGCAACACTTCCCGAACAAATAATCTCTCTGCCTCCACAGGCGTCACTTCGACTTCACCAGAAGCGGCAACAGAAGTCGATAAGCCCAACAATAACGAAGCAAAAAAGTATATGAGTCGGCACATCGTATCCATCAACTCTTAAGAAAATGCAAAAAAAATGCGTTCAGCGCGTTTTTCATGTTCCACCCACGAGTGTACGGCGCGTCGCGCAACTCGGGAACCGTCGGCACGGTATCCGCGCAGGCTACCATATTAACCTGCGAGTGTTGTGCAAACAACGCGGCAACATTGTTGACATGCATATGTGCAAAACCGATCACGCCGACCCGGTATGTATGGCTCATATACCTTCTCCTGTTGGCACCTGGTTACGCCTGTAATGAAGCGATTTGATTTTCTGAAGCTGGTCTAAATCAATGCTTTCCTTATTTGCGAATCGGTCCTGGATAAGAACACGCCATCCCATCACGGATCAGGACACCCCGATCGGCCTGATTTACCTTTTCAGCCATCTCTTCGCGAAACGTAATCATAACACCGCCTCAACGGCTCGGGCTGAAATCAGATTTCGAACCACAAAATAACCGCGCTCACCAAACTGCTCCTCTGCATCTTCGGGTATATAAAACGCACCCATTCTCTACTCCTTCCTGTTTGTAAATTAGTGGGACATTCCTTGCCCATCGTATTTCATTTTAATCATAAGCCGCTTCGACATACGGATTGTATTCATGAGGCGTTAAATATTGTGGATCATCGACCCACCCCGCTTTTCGACATCCCGTACCCGCAACACCTGTCGTCTCATCACCCAGGTCCTGACGACATCGCTCAGCATGCTTTTTAAGCTCAGTGACGATATCGGGATGACCACCCGAAACATCTGTGGTTTCGCCAACATCCGATTCCAGATCCACCAACATCTCATCGTCCAGATGCAGTTTCCACTTGTCTGACCGCACAGCGCGCAGACTATACGGATTTATTCTGCGTTTAGAAAGCTCAATGCTCGTTTTGGACGCGGCTGCGTTCCCATTCCTCAACGCTCATGTCCCCGGCGACGATGTGGCTGTTGTCGCCGATGCGGTCCGGATGGCGCAGTTCCGGTTGGTCGACAAACCTGGCGCGCAACGCCTTGTGCTGGTTCTCGGGCTGTAGCACATCCTCCTCGTCCTCAGCGATGTGCCGATACAGCAGCTTCAGCTCTGGGGAGAACTTGGCGAAAACCTCTCGCGGCACGTAGGTCCTTAGTGTGTGGCCGCCCGAGTGCAAGTTGCCAAACTCATTCCCAGACAGCCACCATGGCGCATATCGGCACACCACCGCCGTGCGCTCGTGTTCGCTCTGGTTAAGCCCGGTCGAGTGCCAGATCCTTGTGTCCTGCATAAAAACCGAGCCCGCCGGGGCAGAGACCTGAAATTCTCCTGGAATTGGCGCGCGTGCGTCGATGCCGTCGTCGGGACCTCGCGGGTTACGCGGGTCTTTGTGCGACCCCGGCACGATCCACGTGCCGCCGTTGAATGGAGTCACGTCTTCCGGACCGAGGTACCAGATCGTGGATAGTGCCATGCAGACGTCGGGGAAGGGCTGGGCGACTGCGCCGCAGTGCTTCCATGGATGTTCGCTGTTTGGCCCATACGCGCTCAGATCGTGTGGCCAGTCAGAATGCCAACCGCGGTGCTTAAGCTGCTGCTCGGATAGCGGTTTCTTCGCCGGTTGCGACGACTTGCTGACCTCCGTCTGCAAAATACGGATGTGCGTATCGAGCACGGCTCTGGCAACCCGCAGTACGCGAGGCTCCGCGAGGTACTCGGCGAAGGTCTCGCACCGCGCGATATCGCACAGCTCGGCGTGCGGTGCCATCGGTGGCCGCACCGGGTCCTGGCGCCATCTTTCGAAGCGCTCAGGGCTGTCGTCGATCTCGGCATCGGGGTCTCTCTGACACTCTAGCTCTATGCGCTTGCGGCGCTCCGCCTCGCGATCCTGTTGCAACAGCTCGCGACCCCGGTGCACACTCTCGCGCACCGCGTCGACCTGATCTTTGGGAATCACCCGCTCGATGACGCAGAAACCCTGGGTTCGCAGCAATTGCACATACCCCTCAATCTCTGCATCGCCGCCTTTGGGAATGCCCGTGCCGATGGAGTAGGGGACGCGCAGCCGCTCATCTAGATTTAAGTGTTTTGACATAATCAACTCAGTTGGTTTAAGGGTTAAAAAAAGCTGATGATCTATCCGTTGCCACAAAACCTTTTCATCATTCCTTTACACCTTTTTTAAAACTGTCTAAGGTTTCACGGAGTTCTTTCACAACTTCAAGATGATCGTCTGCGACGTTGTTCTTTTCGCCAATGTCGCGATCCAGATCGTATAACTCCAGACCATCTGTTCCAAAATCCATCAGAAAGCGATGGTCTTGTTCCGGTTTGCGCCCAGGGAGCAGCAGCTTCCAATTTTCCTTTCTAATACCGACGCCCATATTGGCATCGCCTTCTCCCACTTGATCATAGATAAAGGTTTCTCGGCCTTCTTCGGCCTGCCCCAGGAGCAATGCGGTTTGATCAATGCCGTCAATCACGCGATCCATCGGCGGTTTGGTACCTGCTAATGCGGCAAAAGTCGGCATTAAATCAATCGTGGCCCAGAGCGCATCCGAGGTGCGCCCAGCCGGGACTTTACCCGGCCAGCGGACAATACATGGCACACATGATCCGGCTTCATAAGCTGATCCCTTACCGGCGCGCAACGGCCCGGGATCGCCCCAAAAGATGGCTCCCTCTGGATGACCTTTCTTGTTTTCATAGTACCTGGGTTGGCACCACGGTCCGTTATCGGTCGTATAGATCACCAGTGTGTTGTCGCGCAGCCCCAGCGCGTCCAGCTTGTCGAGCAAACGTCCGGTCTCATGGTCTAACTCTTCAACCACATCCCCATATAGCCCGCCAGCCGATTTTCCTTTAAACTCAGGAGATGCATCGATGATCGTGTGCAACATCGTATGCGCCAGATAGAGCACAAACGGCTTGTTCGGATCTCGGCGATTCTCCAGAAAATCAATCGCTTTATCGGTGTACAGGCGAATCGTACAGCTCATGTCTTCCGTTTCACCAACCGCTCTGTTATTCTCGTGAAACTTTATAAATCCGTTGTCGTTTGCTCCGAGAGTACCGTAATAATAATCAAACCCCTGCGCGTTCGGCATGCGCTCGATAATTTCCTTCCGGTTCGAGACGTCCCACTTACCGATACAGGCCGTCTGGTATCCTGAAGGTTTCATCAACTCGGCAAAGGTGATCTCACTGGCAGGCATCCCCCAGCCCTTACTACGGACCGGATAGCGACCGGTAAGCAATGCCGACCGCGATGGGCCGCACACCGGCTGGGCGTAAAAGCTGGTGAAGCGCGTGCCCTCCTTCGCCAGTTGATCCAGTCGCGGTGTCTTGTTCTTTTTGTTTCCAAAACACCCAAGATCCGCATATCCCTGATCATCGGTAAAAACAATCAGAATATTGGGACGTTCTTTGATATCGTCATCTGCCAGCTTCTGTTCGACAAATTTCTCAATTGGTTTTTGCATAATGATTACTCTTTAAAGAATTTTTGTGATAAATCGAACTTTATTTCCGAATCTCCTCCAACTCGGGATGTGTATCCCAATATTCCCGAATCTGCTTTCCCCAATTGAGCAATTGCGCAGCAGGCCGTTGGGCCGTCATCCTTATATCTTATCCTCCAGTAATGAGAGTTCGATATGTTGATCTAATAACTCAAACCATGACCAAACGGAAACAGCGTGTCTGCTTTGCCGTATCCCGGTGCGTCTGGATCCTGTTTCGCAATCGCCTTTGCATTTTTAGCCAGAGCAAAAGGAAGTTTTCCCGCAGGCTTGAATTTCCCAGTCAGAATATCTAAAATGGCGGCATCGCTCACGCCAAAAGTCGCCAGAATCACGCCAGCCTTTCTCAATCCGCTGTGCTGATCCAGCACATAGGGTTGCCGAAACCGAATGGCGAGAATGGTCTTATCGGTCCCCACTTCCTGTAAAACGCCCTGAATATCCGTGAGAGAAGGTGTAATGGACCAGGATTTGGCCTTTGCCATATCAGAAAATGCCAGCAAATCCAGTTCATCCGGATTGGCCCCGCCAAAGCGTCTTTCCCGCGAACGCGGGTTAGAGACAACAACTCGCAAAATCGCAAAATCCGTCCCTTTTGGCACAGCCGGTCGCGTCTCACCCTTGCTCGAATCATAATCTCCTGCCACCACAACATAACCTAACCACAATGTATCTCTTACCACTTCTGGGTTCATACCCATTGTATAAATCTGAATAGAATCTGTCTCACTTTGGGCCTTCAGGGGCAATACACCAGCGCTGTTTTGCAGTAAAACAATGGATTTGCGCTGCGCAATCTCCGCTTTCTTCTGAAATGCCCGGTTGCCCACCAGATAACTTGCCCGATTGGGATCCACATAAGGATTTTCAAAAAGACCCAACTGAAATTGTTCTCTTAAGAGCCTGCGCACAGACAGATCAACCCGATCTTCAGAAAGCTTTCCGCCAGTCACAAGATTCAAAATCTGTTTGTTATTGTTAAAACCAGACAGTACGTCGGTTCCAGCCTCTACAGCAATGACAATCTGTTCATCAATGCTCTTGTCTTCCAAACCCCATGCGCGATCACCAATAATGCCTGTATCAGAATTGACATATCCTTTAAACCCGAGCTTGTTTCGCAGCAACTCGGTCAAAATTCCCTTCGAAAAAGCCATTCCCACATCATTGGGCAAATACGGCTGACCGATTGGTATGCCATAATAAGGCATAATCGATGACACCCCTGCATTGATGGCAGCTTTGAACGGCTTCCAATGATAATCAAAGTTTTTCGCAGGATAAATCTGATTCTTGCCAAAATCGTAGTGCGGATCACCCCCGCCTTCCTGGGGACCGCCGCCGGGAAAGTGCTTCATTGTCAGTGCAACACTTTTTGAATTCAGTTGCTCACCCTGTAGATTCTTCACCAGAACAGCCATGATATCGGCGGCCAGGTCTGCATCTTCTGTAAATGTCTCATGAACCCGATACCAGCGCGGTTCTGTCGCAAGATCGGCCATATAGCCATACATCGCTCGCAAACCAATCGATGTCCACTCCCGGGCCATGATCTGGGCAAACTCTGCAATCAGATCCATATCTCGCGTTGCCGCCAACCCTGCTTCTTTTGGCCATTCCGAAAACGAGCCTGACGAAACGCTGATGCCTGCTCTTGCATCGTGCTCGTAGTGGTTTCTCGCATTGGATTTGAATAGCGCGGGAATACCCAGACGGGTCGCCTCAGCAAGTTCCTGCATCGCATTCATAAACTGCGCGGCTTCATAAGGGGTAATTTCAGCACCACGCCTCCGCGAGTCCGTGCCAGAGCCAGGCGTCGCAGTAACAGTGTTGCGAAAGATAAAACGGGTCATCTTTTCCGTCTCAACAAATTGCACAGCGCGATCAGAGAGCCGACCACCAGACTCAGCGTTTAACGTATTGATGAGCAACATGCCAGCCTTTTCTTCCAATGTCATATGCGACAGCAAATTCGCCACGCGCTTGTCAACGGGCTGACGCCAATCTTCATACACATCAACTTTGCCATTCTTATTCAACTGATGTTACGCAGTTTTAAGAATTTGTAGCTCATCGAAAGCATACCGAATGGCCTTGAGATAAAGTCTTGATCTGAGGGCAAAATGATTGAGGCGATGTTTGACGCGCAAGCCTTCCAATCGAGCGGCGGCGTAAATGGCCATAAAACAATGATTGCTCTGTGTGCGCACCCGCCTCGTGGGCGACTTAGCCAAGGCAGCATTGGACTTGAGCGTTTTATGAAACGTCTCCACTTTCCACCGTTTCTGATAGATCGTTTCGATGGTTTCGCCATCACAATGAAGATCACTGCAAGCCAGAAATATCTCTCCTGTGCTTTCATCTTTGTTTGTAAAGACTTGCCGAAGTAAAAGGACGGGAAAATCTAATCCTTTTATCCATGCTTGCACAGGCGTATCTTCTGTCAAGTTTAGTGCATCAATGCGTGCGAAGTTCCCTTGTCGTTTGTCTTGTTCGCTCAAGGCAACCGTCCTGTTGGATTTGAGTGCGACAACGAAGTGTTTATCCAATCTATTGCGAATAAACTGCAAGTTTTCCTTTGAAGAGAACCAACTATCGGCCAATACATAGCGATATTTTATCCGATTCCTATCGCAAACAGACAACATCTCCCGCATCAGGTCATTTTTTGTGACCAGACTCTTGCGCTTGACGCGACGGGTCTTCACATCGGTATAGAGGACCGGTTTGGTGATCAACTCGTAAGTCACGGGTAAGCTAACATCGCTTGCGTGATAGACACAATTAAGCAAATTGATACCCTTGACTGTGCGATTTTGACTGTGATCATAGTGCCAACAGATTAAGTCATTCTCATCTGTATGTGGCTTTTCCTGGATTGTATCATCTATGATGAGCACCCCATCGTCCGCTTCGATGTCACATACCATGCCCTTGACGTGTCGCCACAGCGTTTTGGCATCATAGTCGGCTTGTGAGAGAAAACGCGTGACCCGATCATGGCTTATGGCACCTTCCAACAGGGCCGATAAGCCCGTCGCTGTCGTCGCGCCAAAGGAAGAGAGCAGATAATCGCTATACAATTCTAACAGTTTTTTGTCCATATTTTCAATCTACCAGTATAATTTTTCAAGGGGACAGCCTCGACTAAACCGAGATGGTCTTCTACAACTTCTGAATATACACCATTATTCAAACAGTGCGTAACATCAGTTATTCAAGTCTTTGAACTGCAAACCATCTAAATGCAAAATGTCCACAACCCGCGCATCGAGCATCGGCTGAGATGGGTATGTGCCCTGTGCTTCTACATTTGAATACAGCACAGACACCGTCAATAAACTCATGATCCATAAACCGATTTTTTTCATGTCATACCCTCCAATGTATTAAGGGGCGTACCCGGCATATCAATTGTTCTCAGGCAGTCCACGCGTCCAGGTTGTGTTCCGTATCGGCTTCAGGATCTCAAGTACCTCAGCAAGCAATCAAGGGACTTCTACAACTTCTTTAACTCCGCAAGCGAGGGAAAGGCATGGCGCTCCCACACTCGTACGACCACCCCATCCACGATATAAGCCAACCTCGGATAGCCCTGCCCATGAGTCAACCGCTTAAAATCCGCGAGAGAAATGGCTGCTATGATAAAGCGCGGTCGGAACTGCATTTTGAACTGCATGGTCACGGGATGGTCTTTGGAGAACTGGCTCAAAGCAATCAACCGGGGCACCTCTGGATCGGCAGCCCAGACATTGAGCTTGGGCACGGCCTGTTGGCAATAGCGGCAATTTGGGCTGAACAACTCGATCAAATAGGCTCCCCGCGTTAAATCGATATCCGTATCCAAAAGAGATACACCTTTCAGATAATTACCCACCTGCAGGTCTGAGTCGGCTATCCGATCGCGCTCGGGCATATATCGAAAACCCAGCACAGTCAGGGCAACCAATCCGCCAACCAAAACCACCCATCGCCCCCATGCCCATAGCGCAACAGACCGCCGACGCAGCCCCCACCAGGAAAAGACCAGCAGCCCCAGCATGAGAAAATTTTCCACCATCGCCTCAACCGGCGATCGATCGATTAGAGTACCAAAACATCCACAACTCTCCCCCATTCCCCGATGCCATGCATGAGCGGTAATCGCGATAAAAAAACCCATCATTACTGCGCCTATGGGCAAAACGAGACGCGGCTTCCAATCGACCAAAAGCGCGAGCCCCACCAGGCATTCCAGCGGTCCGAGCAACAGAGCCAAACTGGCGACCATTTCCACTGCCTCGCGCCCGACGAAAATCTGGGCAGGCATCACAGCCTCCCAAAAAAAGAGTAAGGGATCCCATATCTTGGTCAGACCAGCCACCAAAAAAACCACCCCCATAATCCGCTGGCTTACCCACAGGCTTTTTTCTAATCCACTCATAAGATATTTTCCTCTTAAACTGATCGTCAACACCGGTGCTGCTCGCGGCAGAGATGCCGCTCTGGCAGTGGCATTTTCCCGCCCCTGCTATGCATTCAGTCAATAAATAACGGCTGATCGGATCTCGGTACAATACCCACTTCTTCTGCCCGCTGAAAGAGATCAACAAGTGCTGCTTCGCCGTCTGCTCCATAATCCAACGTGTAATCATTGACGTAGAGATCGATGTGCTGCTGCATCACGGCTTCGTCCATCTCCTGCGCGTGTTGGCGGATATAATTTTTAACTACACCGGGATTGGCATGCGCATATTCCACACTGGCACAAAGAGATACATCAATTTGTTGAATTTTTTCTTTGCCGATATCGCGTCGGGCAAGAATACCGCCGAGCGGAATGGGATAACCCGTAGATGCCTCCCACCATTCGCCGAGGTCAATGACTTTGTGCAGACCGTAATCGGGATAGGTAAATCGCGATTCGTGGATGATCACGCCGGCATCGACATCGCCTTTTTGCGTGGCCTCCATAATCTCGTGAAAAGGCATCGCAACGAGGTCGTCAAGCGCGGGATTAAAAAGACGCAGCAAAAGCGCGGCCGTGGTGAATTTGCCGGGAATGGCGACGCGTTTGCCCAGCAGATCACGCGGATCGAGCGCGTCAGATGCGATGACGAGCGGGCCACACCCACGACCCAATGCACCGCCCGAATGCAGCAGGCAATACTGGTCGCGCATAAATGCAAAGGCATGGAATGATATTTTGGTCATATCCAATTTACCAGCCATAGCCATCCGGTTCAGAGTTTCGATATCTTCGAGAATCTCGCGGCATCTGGGTGCGCCGTCTATTTTCCCGTGAACCAGACCGTAAAAAATATACGTATCATTGGGACAAGGAGAATAGCCGAGAGAAATGCGGGACATTGTGAACCTCATATCATGCGGTTTATTTGGGACGGCACGGGGGCCGTCCCCTACCATTAAATGATTACCTGTAGGGACCTGTGATTGTTCTCACATAGCAGACGAACACAGGGATGTGGCTATACTATGCCTGCGCGTAATCCCCTACTCCAACGCTTCAACGAATTTTCGCGCAGCGATTTGCACGCGCTGGACAGATCGGGGAATATCCCAGGCGTCTTTGTTGCGGTCTTCCACGCGGTTGCTGATCGCGCGCAGTTCAAGGAATGGAACCGCATAAAGGGTACAAATATGTGCCGCGGCCGCGCCCTCCATATTTTCGCATATCGCATTGAAACGCGCTGCCAGTTCATTTCCAATATCCTCGCGCCCCGTGCATTGTTGCACAGTGACAAAGGGACCTTGCACAACGTGTTCCCCCGATTGTTCGAGTATGTGTTGCGCTTTGGCGACAAGCGCGGGATCGAGAGGATACGTATTGTAATAGTCGCGGTCGGTCGATAGGACGGGAATGCCGATCTCATCGGCAGGAAACCAGCCAGCAGATGTGATAACGCCTAAATCGCCATAATTTTCTTCGGTCGCAAGTGCGAGATCGCCCTTGTCCAGGCCACTGCCGAGATAAGCACCGCCAATGCCGATTTGCAGGACGAGTTTGGGATCGATTTCTTGCAGTGCAACAGTCAGAGCCTGCGCCGTATTGACCGCGCCAATACCCGTTTCAACAAGGATAACGGGCCTGATGCCAATCACACCGCGAACCCAGGTGCGATGTCCCATGCGTTGTGTTGTCACCTGTTGAAGGCTGTCGCGCAAACGCTGCTGCTCATAAGCCGTAGCTGTCAGGACGATCAGGAGATCGGGCATGGTCAAGCACCTAAAAAGAAAAGGGCATCTTCAGAGGCACCGTTCGCTGTGCAGGTTCGTACCATCCCTGAGGTGCAAAGTGATCGGAATGCAAATAGCATTTTACATCTACTCGATCACAACCTTCTGTAAAAGTCAAAACGCGACTCATCGGCACGTTCTTTTGCCCGTGAAATTTTGAAATCGCAGCGACATTAATAAATGTTGCGCCCCACTTCTGTTCCACATGCGAACGCCCGCCAGTCGTATCTTCAGGATTTGTGTGCGTGTGTCCGCCCAGCCAGATATCACAAACACTGGGATTATCGGCCAAAACACCTTCAAACTGCCCACTATCAGGTCTGCCACCCACCCAATAGAGATACGAAGCACCAATGGGCGCGCCATCGTCAAAACGACCGTGATAGCCTTCATCCACCCCCACCCAATCAAGCGAAGCAACAGTCGTCTCCTTTAACATGTGATGATGTGCCGAAATGATAATTTTATCCCGATGGGAAAGCACCATATCGCGCCACCATTCAAATGTCTCCTGTGTGACCGCACCTGCGGGATAACCGCCCCTTTTCCCGCGCCCTACGGGTGGTCCACCGTCATTGCGATCACCCATACACAGAAACAGAATATTGCCCACCTCAAAAGAATACCGATCCCACTGCCCGGTTACTGAATACGACCGTTGGTCGGCATAAACACCCGAATATTCGGAGTTCACACCCATCGGATCTACCCATTTTTGAAACCACCACTGCGTCTCTTCATCAGGACCACTCGCATCGTGATTGCCCACGATATTGTAAAAATGCGATCGCGGATGTTTGGTAGATACATTGTATTGCCGAACCACTTCCTCACCTTCTTCTTCATCGGGCGGTTCCTGCGCGCCAGATAGATCGCCAATATCGAGCATCACATCCCATTCAAAATCCCGCTCCGCCTGCAAAATGGCTGTTTCTAAACTCTTTCGCCCATGCCGCAAATCCGTTCCCAAATGTGCATCCCCTCCCGCCCAGAGTGTAAATGCGTTCATTGCGATCCCCGCCAACCGATATCAATACTCGTGTACCCATCTGTATATCGCTTCAAATGGTCTGGTATATTTTTCAAAAACCACTGGCCTGATTCCGGTATCTCCCACGGAATATCGATCCTGTGATTGCGATCTCTAAACCCAATCGCGCATGAGAGGCGCGTATCGTCCAACTGATTGGGGAATGCACCGTGGTACGTGCGGTGGGCAAACACAATCATATCTCCCCCATTTGTGAACAAGGGCACCAACCCCGGAATATCAAACCCCGCGTAGCGATACTCTGCCTCACCTTCGGGATAAAACGAGCGTCGGTCCGCAGTCATCTTAAATCCCTCAGGGCCTTCCCAGCCCTCTACATGAGAATCTTCAATCACGCACAAACCACCGTGAACCGGACGCGCCCCTGTCAGATAAAACCACTTGCCCGACGGCCAGAGTCCGCGATTCAACACATCGCCCGAGTTCAAAACTTTATTGGAAAAACCACACCAATCCGTGTGCCACCCCACGGGCTGAGACCCCGACATGCGGATAATCGCAGCAGAGCGATGGGCAGTCAGATCATCTGTACCAATCAAATACCGGTGAATATCCATAAATGGCTCGTATTCCAAAAGCTCCCATGCACCTGGTCCTGATTCGATCCACGCATGTCGCGTGCGACTCTGCCCACGCTCTAACGTCCCATCTGGATCGGTGCCATCATACACTGCCTGTTTGAGCTTTTCAACAATCTCATCTGGCAACACGTCTTTAATGATCGCAAACCCGTGCGCTTCTAAACACTCGGACATTGCATCGAGTTCATCTGTCGCAAATTCATAGCGGTAACCCAAATCAGGCTTTTTAATATGTGAGTAGTCTGCCATCTTTTCCTCCATTGATCGGTAGAATGAACACAGAAGCACCACTCCTACCTTGCACTTTACCCAGGTGGATCAGAAGACAGGGCATTTCCATCTGTCACCTGGCACCCGGCCAACAACACTTCTTGCACGGTCAAATCGTGCGCCTGAGAATAATCCGGTTCTTTCTCGCCATTCATACACGCCCTCACCTCCCGCAACAGCGTTGGAAAACTATCGGGAGGTTCAATCTCCAAGTCTTGCCAACCACTCTGATACCCTTCGACTTCTTCTTCCAAACACAAACTCAGATTGTTGGAGCCAATAGGCGCGTGAATCGCTGTTCCCGCCGTCCCGTGAACCTCAATCCGCCGCGCCATACCCACCTGCATAGCAGCCATGTCAATCGTGCCGAGACCGCGTTCAAAATCGTGTACCACAACCGCATTGTCAACGACGGTTCTTTTGCCGTAATGTTTTCGAAGAATGGGATGCACATCTACCGGGCGCCCCATCAGAGCCACCATAATATCTACGAGATGTCCGGCCATCTCAAAATAAATCCCCCCGTGATAAATGCCATTCTCTGCTTCCAACTCTTTGCGCCAACTGTGGGGCTTTGGAATATGCCCGCGGTAAGCGTAAATATCACCCAATACACCCAGCTTTGCCAATCGAATAATCTCGTGAACGCCCGGGTTATAACGCCACATATAGGCCAGATTGAGGACCTGTTTTTTGTCCGACGCCAATTTTTGGATTCGCTTAAACTGATCCAGATTGACGCCCGCGGGCTTTTCCAGCAAGACATGCTTGCCGGCTGTCAGTGCTTGTTCGGCATAATCCAAATTCTGATAGACATGCCCTTCGACAATAACAGCATCGACCTCACTGTTTAACAACGCATCAACCGAATCGAAAACGGGAATATCCAGCCCCGCTTCCTCGCTCTTTTCCCGCCTGATCGCAATCACTTTGGGATCGGGATCGTGCATGCCAATGAACTGAACTTCATCAGGTAATCGCGCAGCTTCGCGCAAGTGCATACTCGTGTGACTGTGCCAGCAACCTAAAAATGCAACTTTTAATGCCATTGAAAACTCCTTTGCTATTTCACCTCAAAATCACCCGGTCCAACCGCGTGTTGTTCCACAACCCCATCTCGAATTGTTACAAACGCCGATGTCCGAATCTGCAATCGCACGATGCCCTCAATCGCCCGAAGCGGAAAAAAGCAATGCGCCATTCCCGTGTTTGTGATGCGAAAACCAGGATCGTCTTCAAGAATGATCTGCTCTCCCTCCATGCGTTGAACGCGCAACCCGCGCGTTGTACCATCGCCAAATGTCACCACAGCAACGGATCCATCTATGTCATCCATTTGGGGCAAGCCATTCACAATCAATGCATAGTACGACGCACCATCCTGTATTCGCAATACATCTGTGACCTGCCCCACATAGATATCTCCACTTGTTAATTGCGCGGTTTTCCATTGCATCTTCTCCCCACCCCACAAGCCCATAACCCGCGCCTCCCCATCCTGTTCGCGCACAAAACCGACTTCGCCATGAAATGTGAGATCGCCCCTGTGAAAAACTTCTGTCCCGGGTTGCAAAACAATGTGGTCTGTAACCCCTCGGTAACGCACTTTCAGATACACACCGCGCTCGCCAATATCCTCCGCCTCAACAGAATCGATAAACGCCTTATCCCTAAACGGTTCGTGAACGGCCATGAATCGACTCGGTGATCGACCTTTTTGCCGAACCATCAACATGGGCATGCGAAAGTGATCGAGTAGCGGCTCGTCTTCGTCTGCACGCCGCACAGAGGGCGCGTCCCCCACAAAAAGTTCGCTATCCTTCAACCCCACAAGATGAATACGCACGGCAACAGCATCATCCCCGTGAAATGTGACACGCGCATTCTCCGCGCTCTTGTTGTGCAACACATTCTGGAAAAATGCAAGCGTGACATTTCGCCCCTCTGCATCCCCATCGTCGCGTTCGTGTTCTGGAAACCGCACCTTCACACCCGGCAAAAGATTTTCACCATAATTCTGCAAAGGCATATTGGCTTCTGTCCGAATATCGACATCCGCGCTTCCGTGCATAACCCAATCGCGCTGTTCTCCGCCCCGAACGCGGAAGAGGTCAACCACATAGTGATCCTCTTCCCCCGCATTTACAAGCATGACCAATCGCCGATATTCTTCGGCAAGTTCGGGATACACATCCTCTCCACTCGCTTCCACCCATTGCACCGCGTCATAAGCGGCTTCAAAAGCCAGTATAGAACCGTCTGTTATGTCCCTTCTATCGGTGTGCTGCTCTTTTTCATCGATCAATACGGTATTGTGACACAAGGTGCTCGCTGCCCAGCTTCGGTATCGGGTATGAGTATAGCCCACATCGGAGAGTAGTTCCTGCCCTCTGGCAAAAAGCATCAAGTTCAAATTGTCCGCATGAGCATGCCCATAAGCCCCCGAAAAGTGTAGATGCACCTGCACTTGATGTTCGCCCTTCCCCCTCCCCAACCACGCATGCCCAACACCCGGCAGCAGTGTCGCATGCGATTGTTCAAGCGGTTTCACATTTGGATCAACCCGCCGACTATCCAACCGCGCCCAGGCATCGTGCATGGGAATCCACCTCCCATCCGGATATCTGCAAATATCCAGAAGCTGATTTGCCTTTTTCACGATGGCAATATCTCGCTCCAAATCCAGGTTGCCGTATCGCACGCCATCATCCGACACATAACCCAATGGGTCAGAATACCCCTTTAGCGCATCAAAAACCCCCTGCATACCGGCCATTGTCATCCGGTGGTACCCCAAACTGCCTTCATGCCAAAATCCATCCGCATAAAATTGACGCTCAAACAGCCCGAGACTGCGTCGAATGGCTTCGTGTACGAGTTCTGGATCATTTAGAACGCGACCAATCACCGCATACCCGACGTAAATTCGAGGGCTTGCATTGCCATAAGTAATCTCGTGAAAACCCTCCTGGCGAATGGCTCCGCGAAAAAAATCGTCCTCAATCCGTTGCTTGACATCAACCCCAATCGCATCGGACAATCGCTCCAGTTCACCACTTGTATAAATCGCATCATAAGCCCTGGCCAGATTGGTCGGCATTTCATCTGCGCGCCACCGCCCCCACTTTCCCCCAAAATTTGGATAGGGAGGTTCAAACACAAATCCCTTTTGTTCGTGTGCCCGATCATAACTCACCAAAAAACCCGGATAATACCGCGCGAATGCGTCCAGAATCAGTACCGCACGCCGCGCATACGCTGCATCGCCTGTTGCCTGGTACAATTGCCCCAAATCTTCAGCGATAGCCGCAAAATACACACGCGCTTCCCGCCATGCCTTTGCCTGGAAATGATACCGATATCCCGTCTCATCTTCCCAAAATGGATATGTCACCGTCTCCCCCACCGGGTTAACAACTGTCTGTATCTGATTATCCGGATACCTCTCATTGGGAAACACCATCTCGCAATAGCGACACTGCACGCGATGTGGATCTTTAATTGACCATCGCAACTGCCCCTCTTGAGCACCCGCATCGCAATCGGGACATCCCACAAATCGAAACCCCGTCCTATTCGGGATCAGCGCCACCATCTCTGCTTCGGAAAGTGCCATCACCGCTCGCACGCGCCGTTTCATACGCGCGACTTCCTTTTCGGTTAGGCTCACCTGATAAACCGGATGTTCACTGGATTGCATAGCCGATACTCCTGTGAAAATTTGGATTGTAAGAAAAAAAAATATACGTATTGACATTGTATATACAGTTCCTTAATAATTATTACTGTACAAAGCATCCCATTTTTGAGCAAGCCTCGCAGAATTCTATGTGAGGCTTTTATTTTATTTCATCCAGACGCGCTCGGAACCCGGGTAAAAAGGTTGTGACCAGGGCGGTTGCAACCATGGCGACACTGGTGTGTAAACCGAGGGCGATAGGCGCGCCATAGACTTCGGTAAGTTTGCCAATTTGCAGGCTACCAAGCGGCCCTGCGCCAATGGCGAGGACGAGAGTACCCATTGCGCGGTCTCTCATATCATCGCGGGCAGCGATAAGCATAATTGAGCTTTGCATCACGGTAAAAAATGCATGTCCCAGGCCGGCAAGTATGAGGAGAAAGATGGCGAGTGGAAAGGCAACCGACGTGCCGAACAGGGTGAGCGCGCCAACCCAGGACGCGCTAAAGGCAAAGACAAATAGCGCGAAGGCCTGGAAAACCGATCCAATGGAAAATATCCAGCCACGGCTGAGGCGCGAGCGCAACACATTGACCACATAAAGGCCGAAAAATGCACCAATACCATTGCACGCGCCCAGCACGCCAAATTCAAGTGGCCCTTTGTGGAGAATATCATGTGTAAAAACGGGCAGGATGGTCTGGTAGGGAAAAGCCAGAAAATTCATGATTACAGTAATGAGCAACGTACCCATAATCGGCTGGCTGGTACGTATGTATTGCAAGCCTTCGCGCATCAGCGTCCACGGAGAGGTTTTGAGAATCGCGGGGTGACGCGGCACTTTGACGCGCAGCATGATCAGGAATGACACGAGGGAGATGCAAAAAATAGCGATATAACAGTCCTGTACGCCCAATAGAGCGTAAATATATCCGCTTGAAAAAGGACCGATCACGCGAGCGATATTTTGGGCAAAGCTTTCGAGCATCATCGCTTCAACCGTGCGCTGTTTGCCGACCAGATCAGGCACCAGCGCGCGACGAGCAGTCCAGTTGAGAGACCACGAGATGCCAAACAGCACTGCGGCTATCGCAAGATGCCAGAATGCCAGTTGGTTGGTCCAGATCAACAGGCCAATTGTTGCAATGACTAGTACGCTGAGCCATTGCGAGAAAATCACGATGCGAACGCGCCCAACGCTATTGATCAATGGCCCGGCAATAAAACCGATAAGCACCAGGGGAATAGATCGGTAAAATCCAATCAGTGCAACGTCAAACGCGGAGTGGGTAATCTCAAAAACGAACCATCCCACGACAATCATTTCCATCCACATGGCCTGCCACCAGAGCGTATTGCTCAGGAGCAGGTTGCGAAAGCCGCGGTTGCCCAGAGGGGCAAGAGATCCTCGAAAGGTAATGACAAATTTCCCATTCTTTTGATGCGCATGGCCGAGTTTCAAACTCGAAATAATTCAATCTTCAGAGCGCGAATAATGTAACCTGTCGCGATGGCCTCTGCCTTTTACCGCCCAAGTTCAAAATCGCGCGCCACCGCCCGCGCCATAGTCACGAGCACATCGCTATCGATACGCACGCGATAATTGGGATTGATATATTGGAATTGGATCTTGCGATTGGGTGCAATCACAAAGACCGATGGTACGGGCAAAGAGCGCTTGTTATTGTGCAAAAACGCAACGCCATAAGCCTTTGCTACCTCAAAATCTACATCCGATAATAGCGTAAACCCGAGACCCACGCGATCACGCACCTCAGCCAATTTTTCAGGTGGATCGGGTGCAATAGCAATAATTTCAAAACCCAAACTGTCCAACTGTGACTTTATTTCCTGCAGTTGTCCCAACTGCCGTCGGCAATGCGGTCACCAATATCCGCGATAAAAAATCAAAATCGTCGGCTTTTTGTGCGCGCCCAGGTCAAAATCCCGTCCATTCGCATCAGCGAGCGTCAGCGCGGGGACTTCATCCCCAACCATCAAAGGGCGCACTTTATTGGGCGCATCCGGCAATTGCGCGTGCCCCCATCCAAAAGTAGCAAAGACCACCAGCAAAGCGATCCAGATTATTTTCTTCATAAAAAGCCTCCTCCATATTACATAATGAACATTACAATGAGAGAATCTTCGAGATCTTCCCCGGCTGCGCCCAGTTGCATTTTCCCTCTCCGTTGAGCTGCCTCAACACAGTGGGAATACCCGGATGTTGTAGTGCAGAGCAAATCCGCTTCGCATCGGCCTCACTCCAACACGGGATGAACGCCTGCATGGCTTGATTCGCCTGCCATACCTGCCCCTCCGCGCTATTTAAGATCACCGGATGGAAGTAGCTCTTGCCATAAGCCTCCCAAATAACCTTGTAGGGCGCAAAAGAATACGGGCCAACGCCCAACAGCGACCACCAGACGCCCTTGGCAATAGCGGACCGGATCAAAGTGCCTCGCCGCGTTTCAAGTTTGCCTCTAACCTCAACGAGATATTGCCTGAGGTCGGCATATTGCTCAATGCTGGCCCAGGAAATCGGTCTGCCTGTATTTTTATCATACGGAAGTAGAATCCATTTATGCGGGGCCATGTCCCCATTTTTCCATATCTCTTTTGTTGCAAGCGGAAAGAGAAATTCCCCAGGCAGATGCGTTGGCTTATCCTCGAACATGAAAATCGCATTCGCACCGCACGTGTTCACGCCCTGACGCGGTTTCTGGTCGGGAGATAGTTCAACTTTGATAGAGCTATCGAGATCCGTAGTATCTCCGTGTTGAAGAACCCGCCACTGGTCCTCAAGTGACTTGAGAGGAACCGCACGGTGTTCGATCCAGTCCCCACCGCGCTCTCTGAAATATCTGACGGGAAATCTATGCGGCACATCCACCTGAAACCTGGCGCAGCAGTAAGATGTGCCTATCCCTTCGAACACCTTCGTCGCGGTAAATTCACAGACCTCATCCACCGCAAATCTCCGACCATTGGCAATATAATCTCTGAACCCTCTGTGGGCATCACCAAAAAAAAGAGAAAGCGGCAGGTAGAAACACCCGATCCCTCCCTTTCGCAGCAATTTACCCAGAACAACCTTCAATACCAGCGCCGCGATATCAGTGCGCGAGGAACCGAGAAGAACCTGTCTTTTGTCGGGAACCAGGCCCTCTGAAACAAAATAGGGCTTGAGTCTTTCCTTATATGAATCGGACAAATCAGTGAAATTTGCCCACGGCGGATTGCCAAACAAGAGGTCGTACTTGGCATTTGGGGGATCTGTAATCACATCTAAAGCGAGAAGCTGAGATGGGGGAAAATCAATCTCAAATTTCTGACGTACTTTAAGTTGGAACGCCTGAAGATGTGACGCATGGACCTCGATTAAAGTCAGCCGTGAAAGAAGCTCTGGCGACACCCGAACGCCTCTTAATTTGGCGAGACGGAACAGCGCGAGCGCAAAAGCACCCTGTCCCGCAGTCGGATCACAAATAGAAGCCCCATCAATCCACGCATCGAAAATACCCCACCGATCAATGAGCCATTCTGCCCACCTAATCGGGGTAAAGACCTGTCCGACCTCAACACCGTGCAAATTGCTTACATACATTATCCATAACCTATTCCAGTGCAGCGAATTATGTAAAATATCTGATAGCTTACCTCCAGCGTAACCAGATACTGGCTTGGATTCATTTTACCTTTGTAATCACATTATCGCATTTATACACACCTACCGGGATTCAACCCGATTATACCCGCCTGATAAACACCTGTCAACCCATTTATCGCAATGGGATGCTACCGAATTACCTCATCTATTCCAACCTCGTTGTCCTCCGAAGCTGCATTGGGGATAGCTGGAACTGGAAGGTCGGCAAGTCGTCCTAAAGGGTAGCTAACCTTTCACAATGCATTGGAAATAACTGGAACTGGTAGGTCGATAAATCGTCCTAAAGGGTAGCTAATCTTTCATAAAAGGAGAGCTTCATGCATATACCTTTATTGCTTTAATCCACCCCGCTACCTCTAAGCAGGATAGATACGGCCGACTATCGCTTGATGGAGCGGGACAGAATTGAATACGTGCATACTTTAAACAATGAGAGGAGAGCACGTCATGTCGATTCGTTTAGCACTACTCGCATTCATCGTTAGTCTATGGGGCTGTGGAGGCCATAGCATGCCTACCGCCCCAAAAGAAGCGGTTCTTCAGCCAACTGGAAAGTTGAAATCCAGTGATACTTCGCCGGTCGGATCAGTTCGATCCAAGCCCGCCGTTATCAACGCCGGTTCCAGGGTAGATACAAGGGACCAAGGCGCTAACCACCCCCCTATTTTTAATATTTCCACAGAAGGCCGAGAGCTGACCCTCTTGCTCCCGAACGGTCCAGTGGCTTCCTTGGCGTTCGACAGAGAGCCAGCGACGGACCCGGACGGAGACGCCGTCTCCTACCGGTTTGCGTTCGCAGTGTCCAACCTTTCGGGCATTCAGACCCCAGCTGAAGCCTTGTTGCAAATCACGCGACAAGGCAACAGCTTTGTGTTCCGGAGAAACGGCGATATAACCCCGGCTCAGTTCACTTCCGTCTATGGAGAAGTCGCCACCATCCCTACCCTGCTGTCCGCTATCTACGCAAGTGATGGAACCGATGAAAGTGATCCTGAGGTCTTCAATATGCATCTGGTTTACGATGGCTCAGCCCAGTTCTCGGCTCCAGCCGAATACGTGGGGGACCAACGTTGGAAGATTTCTACTCCCATAGAGATGTACGAAGGGGCAACGCTGCCCGATAGAGACGAATTGCCCACCTGGACAGCGGTTACAGCAGCACATCGAGAATGGGGATTCGACTGGTCGCCGCCCTCTATCCGATGTGAGATCGTTACTACCTACGATGTTTACACATTTCCCGACGGTGGCTATGACAATACTCTATTTTCCCTCGATTCAGAAGATAGAGCAACATCGGGAACCGTATCGCTGACCTTCAAGACAGTGCCGGACTATGAAACACCTGGAGACAGCAACGCGGACAACGAATACCAGGTGCGCGTCGTAAACACGCACAACATCCATCGCCTGGGTGGCGAAGGAACTCCAACAGGGTGCAGTGGATCGGTTCTTGACGTAAGCATCCGAGTCAAAGATGTAGGTGCCCCAGCGCCACCAGAACATGTGGAAGGTAGATTTCGGGACGCGGACAACACGACAATAGACGTAAATTGGACCGCATCTGCAGGCTTCAGCGAAAACGGAACTCTGGTGGCATTCCCAACAGGCTTCGAGGTTACCGATTACGACTATCGCTATCGTTCCGCCGGAACAGCGGCCTGGACCGAAGTGACAGATACCCCTCTGACAGAGACAACCGTCACAATAGAGGGATTGACGGAAGATGCTTACGACATTCAGGTTCGGGCCAACAATAGCGAAGGTAGCGGAGCCTGGTCATCGGCGATACAAGCCAAGAAGATTAAACGCACTATTTGCTTTATGGCATCGCATTACACCGCTGTGGAGGGAGATCCCTCCGGCGCCGAGATTGGAGTGTATCTGGACCCGGCGGCAAGCGCATTGCCGATCACTATCCCCATTTCTGTGGTAGAGAAAGAAGGAGTTGGTCCCGAAGACTATTCCGGCGTACCTTCAAGTATCACTTTTGGACCGAACGAAAGCAGGCAGACCTTCACTTTGGTGGCCACGGAGGATAGCGACCAGAATGAAGGTGGGGAAGCGATCCAGCTAAACTTCGGTGACCTGCCAAAGAATGTGACTGCGGAAACGCCAGCTACCGCAGAGGTGGTCCTGAAGGAATCAATACCAGTAATCACGGGGATCCAGATAATTTCCACTCCCGAGAGGGGTACCACCTATGGACGAGCTGAAATCATAAAGGTAGAAGTGACCTTCGACATGCCCGTAGAGGTAACAGGTACCCCCTACCTGAGGCTCGAACTTGACTGCCGTTTATTGCGAAGAACGTCCTACAAGAACGGATCAAGCACAGAGAGACTTGTCTTTGAATACTGTGTTGTCAGGAGTGACCTGGATAGAAACGGAGTATCCGTCTCCTCAGGTCCGGTACACCTGAATGGGGGAACCATCACGGCGGTTTCCGGTGGTGCCGATGCGAATCTCGACCACGCGGGTTTGTCCAGCAATTCAAATCACAAAGTAAATGGATGCCTCTGATGCTGTACAGAGTATATCCGCATCGGGGCATCGCGTCAGGAGGCGGTAGAGGATGCGGTGCCCGGCGTGAACGTGAGGTGGGAATAAATGCCCACCTCACCAAAAAAGAGGATATTGGAATGCAGCAGAAATTCATGGGCAGGGCTATAGAGCTCTCGCGAGTTCATATGAGGATGGGAGAAGGCGGCCCATTCGGTGCGGTCATCGTTAAGGACGGAAGAATTATTTCAGAGGGATATAATGAGGTGGTCTCCAGAAAAGACCCCACAGCTCATGCGGAGATCATGGCCATCAGGAGGGCGACCGTCAAGCTCGACACCTTCCACCTCGAGGGATGCGAAATCTACACCAGTTGCGAACCCTGCCCCATGTGTCTCGCCGCCCTCTACTGGGCCAGAATTGAGAAAATTTATTTTGCCAATACCGCTGAAGACGCCAGGAATATTGGCTTCGACGACAAAGCCTTTTACCAGGAATTACAACTGCCGTGGGCCGAGCGCCAAATCCCCTCCCAGCAATTGCTGCGCGATCAGGCGTTAGCGGTCTTCAGAGAGTGGCAGGAAAAGGTAGATCGTATTGAGTACTAGAGCGATTTGAGGGCCTGGATGCTCCTTTGTAAAACAAAAAACTTGACAAGTTCCATTTCTATTTTCACTTTGTTAATCGTTTCCTGCTCTATATTCCCAACCATAAGCTATCTTCTGAAAATTTAAGGAACACTGCCAGTCGATAAGTTGTCAGATATCTTTCAAGAATTACTTGATTTAGGCGTAAAAATTGCCCAAAAGGGGACGTAACATGAGTTCGCCAGAAGCGATTGCCAATCCTATAGAGTCACCATTGGTGTTAAAGAGAGCAAAAATACAAGGAATAGGAATCCCTCCTGAAGTTCAACAATTTTGTATCGAAAACAACCTTTCAGGGGCCTTAGACTTAGCACAGAAATTTGTTAAACGCTGCTTCTCAGGTATCCAAGCTCTCAAGTTGCGGCTCATTATAGATCCAGAAGACGATGAAAAATGGGTTGAGATAAATATTACAGTCCCAGATACTGCCAACTTTTTGACCGAGTATAACAACTACACTCGCCTATTGGTCGCCGAGATTCCCTGGTCCAAAAGAAACCTGTTGCGGTTCAATTTTAGTTTTGCCTAACACGGGGAGACACGGTTTAGCATAGGGCTTCCCATACCCATTCTTGCAAAAAACAGAACCGCGCTCAGGTGTCCGGCGCGGTTTTTATTATGTGATAAGTTATTGAGGATTGAAAAATGATTATACACAACGGATTTGTAGCAATTTCTACACCGCGTTCATTTTCCGCAGTGGGACAGATACTTTGCACTTTGCACATTCCCTCAAAAGCGATACTTTAAGCGAGAACCGGATAAGCTGATCGGACTGACCACTGACCACTACTACTCACCTCATGAATGATATTGTAATCTATTCTGCCACAATCCTTTGCGCTGTGTACTTCATGTTGATCGCCATTTTTTTATTCGGCCTTTTTCGCAGACCTCGATCAATAAACGCTCAGCGTCTGTCTGTTTCCATTATCGTGCCCGCTCGCAATGAAGCCGCCAATATCGATGCCTGTTTGCGGGCATTGTCTGCACAGACCTATCCAGACGATCATCTGGAAATTATCGTCGTGGATGATCGTTCCACCGATGATACCGCCGCTCGAATCGATCAATGGACGCGCTGTTTGCCCAACCTGAGCCGCGTATCTGTCACACAGCAGAACTACGCTTGCCCTAAAAAAAACGCCCTGTGGCAGGGCATTAAACACGCGCAAGGAGATATTATTTTTACAACGGACGCCGATTGTCGGCCGAATCCCAATTGGATCGCATCTACTCTCGCGCACTTTGCGCCCGCCGTTGGCATGGTTATCGGCCACGCTCCTCTCTTGAAAAGCGAGAAGACCATATCTAGCTTGCTATCTCTCCAGGCACTCATCGTCTCAACTATCGCAGCGGGCAGCGCGGGCATTGGGTTTCCGCTCACATGTTCGGGGCGCAACATGGCCTACCGAAAAAAAGCCTTTGATAAAGTCAACGGCTTTAACGACATCGGCCATATCATTGGCGGCGATGATGTGTTGCTCATGCGGCAATTCGCGCAAAAAAGCGCGTGGAAAATTCGGTTCAACGCAGACGCCAATGCATTTGTCCCCTCGGCATCTCATCCCGACAATCTCATCAATCGACAGATGCGCTACCAATCTAAAACCATCCACTACGGCATTCCCACCTTGATTCTCGCCTTTGCGGTGTATATATTCCATGTCATTCTGGCGACGCTGCCCATTCTGTTCTGGATCGACACCGAATTATTTTATATAGTCATCTCTTGTCTGGCGATAAAAATAATCGCCGATGCCGTTTTTTTGCTCTTCGGCAGTATCCGTTTCAAAAGCCTGAAATTGCTCCTGTGGTTTCCAGTTCTCGAAATCCTGATCATTCCCTATATTGTCATCATCTGTGCGCTCGGCACAGTTTCACCATTCAAATGGAAATAATATGTTATCAATCAAACTGCTGCCCGAAACCTTCGTGCGATACCATCGTTCAATCACACTCCGGCGGATATGGAACGCCTCAAAAGTAGTCGCGTCCTACGCCCTCTCCAATCTGTTTCGGCGGGATATTCGCATGGGCAAACCCTTTGTGCTCATGGTCGAACCCACCAATTTCTGCAACCTCAAATGTCCGCTCTGTCCCTCTGGCAATGGCGACATGACCCGCGAGCGCGGCATTATGCCATTTGAACACTTCAAGCATGTCTTTGAGCAACAGGCAGATCACCTCCTTCTCCTCATGTTATGGAATCAGGGCGAACCCTTTATCAACAAGCACCTCATCGACATGATCCGATTGGCCTCTGCGCACAATGTTCCCACACTGACCAGTACCAATGTTCACTATATCAAAAACCGAGAAATCGCCCGAGAAATCGTCGATTCCGGCCTGTCCGAACTCGTGGTTTCTCTGGACGGCGTCACACCCGAAAGCTATGTCAAATATCGCGTGGGAGGCAATTTTGACCGCGTGCTCGACGGCATTCGCCTGCTCGTTCAGGCCAAACGCGATCTGCAAAGCAACCATCCCCTGATTCACCTGCAATTTATCATCATGAAACACAACGAGCATGAGATCGCAACCGCACGCAAACTCGCTCGGGATTTGCGCGTAGATCGCCTCTCACTCAAAACAGCCCAGGTATATACCGAATCCGATGCAGAGACCTTCTTGCCTTCTGACGAGAAATTCAGCCGATACGATTACACTGCCGATCACCTCTCGACCAAAAGCAAAATCAGCAACACCTGCCGGCATCTCTGGTACAGCACCGTCATCAATTGGGACGGCGCGGTATCGCCCTGTTGCTTTGACAAAGATGTTCACTACGGCCTCGGCGACGCCCTCAGCGAAGAGGACTTTGACCAGATTTGGACCGGTCAAAAATACACGGACTTTCGCAATGCCATCCTCAAAGACCGCAAATCTGTCCCGATATGCAACAACTGCTCAGAAGGTGTGAAAGGCATGTTTTACGATATAGAAAAGGTCGATCACTGATAAAACTATGGATATCGTCCTCCACTTATTGCTGCTCTCTACAAGCCTCTACACCCTCGTCGCGCTGTGTTTTTTTTTCGGATTATTCCGGCTGAACAATCAGCCGCGCACTTCTGAAGCACCATTTATATCCATCGTTATTGCCGCGCGCAATGAAGCGGATTATATCGGCAAATGCCTCGATTCCCTGAAACAACAGACCTATCCATCCGACCGATTTGAAATCCTCGTCGTTGACGACGACTCGACAGATAATACATCCCAAATTGTCGCCTCTGCGTGCCTGGACAATCTTCACCTTTTATCTGTCGATAATCGCTTTTCAGAAATGGTGGCAAAAAAACGACCGATGTCCGTTGGCATTCACTGCGCGCGGGGCGAATGGATCCTCACCACAGATGCCGACTGCACCGTGCCGCCCACCTGGGTTGCCAGCATAGCGTCTTATATGGCGGCTGATGTTGGGGTTGTCATTGGCTTTTCGCAGCTTAAAACGACTTCGCGCTCATTTTTTGACCGCTTGCAGGCTTATGATTTTCTCACCCTTATGGCGGCGGCGGCCGGTGCTGTCGGGTTGGGTAGGCCTCTGGCCGCTTCGGGTCAAAATTTCGCCTATCGCAAATGCCTCTTTGAAAAAGTGGGCGGTTTTCGCGACATCTCACACCGTCCATCTGGCGACGATGTGCTATTGCTCCAGTTGCTGCGCCAGGCCTGGGATGGACACATAGCTTTTGCCGCTGATCCCGGCGCATTCGCAACCACCCATCGCCCCGAAACGCCGTCATCGCTCTGGCAGCAACGCAAGCGGTGGGCATCCAACGCCGCGTATCAACTGCGTCTCAATTCCATTTTTTTTCTTTATATTGCGTTGGTCTTTTTGATTAACGCGCTCATTCCCATCGGATTTCTCATCTCAATGATGCATGGCGAATACAAATTGCCCCTGATTTGCTGGGGTGCCAAAACACTATCGGACCTGCTCGTAGCGGGAAAAGGCGTTTATACCTTCAAACGTGCAGATCTGCTGCTCATGTTTCCATTCTGGGAGATCATACAAATCCCCTACACCATCTTCATCGGCCTCGCGGGAACCCTGCGTGGATTTACGTGGAAGGGCCGACAGCATTAATATGAGGTATCCCATGATCGCCAAAATCCTTTTTTGTTTCCTCAGTCTGTTGCTCACAATGCCATCCCTGGCCCAGCGCCCACGCGCCCGAGATCTAGGCATTCAGATTGGCACATTGCCCATCGGAAAAAACAACGCCATCACCGATGTCAAAGGCGTCCTTGTCGGCCACATCACCTTAATCGAAGGCACGGGCAAACTCGTCGTGGGTAAGGGACCTGTGCGAACGGGCGTCACCACCATTGTCCCGCACGGCGAGGATATCTTTCGTAATAATGTATTCGCCGCGGCTGAAGCCCTCAATGGCAACGGAGAAATGACAGGCATGGCATGGATTAACGAACGCGGGCAACTCGAAGTGCCCCTTGTACTTACGAATACGCTGTCTGTCGGAGAAGGCTATAGCGGCGTGGTCGCATACATGCTCAAACAGGGCACGGGACGGGTTCCCCTGCCCGTGGTCGCTGAATGTTACGACGGCGGTCTCAACGATATTGCCGGACGACATGTCAAGGTTGATCACGTTGTCGAAGCAATTGAAACCGCCACAGGCGGCGCAGTACCCGAAGGCTCGGTCGGCGCAGGCACGGGGATGCGCGCGTATCAATTCAAAGCTGGCATCGGCACGGCCTCGCGCGTTGTACCAGATGGACATACCGTAGGCGTGCTCGTCAATGCCAATTGTGGACGCAGGCCGGAACTCCTCATTGCTGGCGTTCCCGTCGGACGCGAATTACCCGTCCAAGCCTCCCCCACGCGCGATGGTTCAATCATTGTGGTCATAGCCACTGATGCGCCCCTATTACCACATCAATTGCGCCGCCTGTGCAAACGCGCCGCTGTGGGCATTGGTCGCACGGGCACGGTCTCTCGCACCAGCAGCGGGGATTTTGCCATTGCCTTTTCAACCGCCTATCGCGTGCCTCGCACCCGCGCTGACCGCGATACAATTACCATACTGCGCGATGGCCGGCTGAACGCGCTTTTTCAAGCCACCATCGAAGCCACTGAAGAAGCCATAGTCAACGCCATGTGCGTGGCAGAACCAATGACCGGACGAGACAACCGCACAATGCCCGCTTTGCCGCATGACAAATTGATCGAAGTGCTTGAAAAATATGGTCGGATAAAATAAACGAGGTGATCTATGTCTCAAACTCCCGTCATCATCGGCCTTTGCGTCTATGTTTTTCTTACCCTATTGGTTGGCGTCTATGCTGGCAGGCGAGTCAAAGACTCCGCCGATTTTGTCGTTGCGGGTCGGCGGCTGGGCATCTGGCTGGCAACAGGCACGCTTTCTGCTACCTGGTTTGGCACAGGCACTGTGCTCGGCGCGGCAGGCGCGGCTTATAAAGGTGGTTTTTTAGCCGTTATAGCCGATCCCTTTGGCGCAGCCCTGTGTCTGTTTCTCGCGGGTCTGTTTTACGTGCGGATGATGCGGCGCATGGGCATTTCGACTATTGCCGAATTTTTTGAACGGAGATTTGGCAAAACAGCCGGTGTGATCGCTGCTGCGTGTACGATTCCGGCCTATATCGGCTGGGTTGCGTCGCTGATGGTGGGATTTGGAAAAATTATCCACGCGGTCACGGGATTAGATGCGGTATTGGGTACCTGCCTCGGTGCTGCGATTGTGCTGATCTATACAACCGTAGGCGGCATGTGGGCGGTGACGCTGACAGACTTTATCCAGGTGACCGTCTTAACCTTGGGGCTGATCTTCATGACACCTATTCTCTTAAGCGACATGGGGGGATGGGCCGCCATTCGAGCGCAACTGCCCGATGATCAATTTTATCTCTATCCCCGCGATGCTGATATGACCACCTGGTTTAACTATGCGCGTGCCTGGTTGGTGATTGGGCTGGGCAATCTCGCCGGGCAGGACCTTTTGCAACGCAGTCTGTCCAGCCGAAACGAATCCGTCGCCCAACACAGCGCATATATCTCTGGCATTATTTATTTAACTGTTGGTCTTCTACCCGTTTTCCTGGGCATTGCAGCCACCCTCACATTTCCCAATCTGGCCGATCCCGAGCAGGTAATGATGAAACTCGCCGAGACCTATCTTCCCCCACTGGGCATGGCCGTTTTTATCGGTGCTTTGATCTCCGCATTAATGAGCAGTGCAGACAGCGCCTTACTCGCCCCCGCCAGCGTGATCGGCAACGATCTGGTCCGCTACTTGCGCCCCGATATTGACGCGCGAACCCAACTGCGCATGTGCCGCCTGAGTGTCCCCATCCTCGGCGTTATCGCGCTTTATCTCGCCCTTTCCCACGACACGGTTTACACGCTGATGATCGATTCCTGGTCCATCTTATTGGCGACCCTTTTTGTGCCCCTCACTGCGGGTATCTGGTGGCGCAACGCCAATCGCTCTGGTGCCCTCTGGTCGATGATTTCAGGTGCTATCGCCTATCTCATCCTGCTCCAAATCGCACCCGATCAACCCGCCGATCTCCTCGCAGTACCCATCGGCCTTCTCGCACTTGTCATCATCAGCAAAGCGACCACAAAAACAGATCCACCCTTGCCCCTGAGCAACACGGAAGGAACTCCGCTCGCTTATAATAATCGCCTGGGTGCGCTAAATCCGTTTCAAAATCTATCCAAAACATGATGCGCCAAATTTGGTAAAACCCTTGCCAAAAAAATAGGCGCAGTTCCGGAGTAAAGGAACTGCGCCTATTTCATTTTACATACTGGTAAAACATCACCCCGCCCGAATCCGATTGATCTTACTCGCTGCAACCCCTGCGCCAAATCCATTGTCGATATTGACCACGGTCACGCCCGACGCGCAACTGTTCAACATACCGAGCAACGCTGCCAACCCGTTAAAACTCGCCCCGTATCCCACACTGGTCGGCACGGCAATAAGCGGCACATCGACCAGGCCACCAACCACACTGGGCAGTGCCCCCTCCATCCCGGCCACCACGATAATCACACTCGCATCCGATAGGCGTTCTCGACACGCCAACAAACGGTGAATCCCGGCAACCCCCACATCGTAAAGCGTTTCGACTTCATTGCCCATCACCCGCGCAGTTTCCACAGCTTCTTCTGCCACGGGCAAATCGGATGTCCCCGCGGACACGACTAGAATATTGCCCACAGTTTCCGCGGCGGGAATCTCTCCTGCAACAACCACTGTGCGAGCGAGCGCGTTGACATTTGCTTCGGGATATTTTGCGACCAGAGCATTCCGCATCTTTTTGTTTGTGCGCGTTGCCAGCAGTGCCGCGCCCGATGACACGATGCGGTCTGCTATGGCGATCACTTGCTCAACGGTCTTTCCCTCGCAAAAAATAACTTCGGGGAATCCCTGTCTCATCGTGCGGTGGTGATCAATGCGCGCAAAACCAAGCTCTTCAAAAGGCAAGTGCGCGAGTTTTGCAAATGCCTCCTCCACATCTGTTTGCCCCTGTTCAACAGCCTCTAACAACGCGCGTATGCGTTCAGGTGTCACGCCGCTACCTCCGCTTTGATCTGCGCCAACAAATCCATGAGATGATTTGGATCGTCTTCCGTCATCAACGTGCGGCGATAACGCGCTGCGCCGGGTACCCCCTTGATATATGCCGCGAGATGGCGACGCATTTCCATAACGCCATAATGCAAGCCCTTAAACGCGATAGACGCCTTGAGATGATGAACAGCCATTTCAAGGCGGTCTCCCTCCGTCGGTTCGGGCAATAAGTCTCCCGTTTTCAGAAAGACTTCCATGCGCTTAAAAAGCCAGGGATTGCCAATGGCCCATCGCCCTACCATCACCAGATCACAACCCGTTTTCTGCATCATCTCCTTTGCGGCCTCCGGCCCGCGTACATCGCCATTGCCAATTACGGGAATCGAAACCGCGCTTTTGACTTCCGCGATAATATCCCAGTCCGCTCGGCCCGCAAATTTTGCCTCGCGCGTACGCCCATGCACGGCAATTGCCGCTGCACCAGAATCTTCAGCAATTCGCGCAACTTCAACTGCCTGATTGGCTTGCGACCATCCACTTCTAATTTTTAGCGTCACGGGAATATCCACGGCACGCACCATTGCAGCAATGATCTGTCCCAATCTTTCAGGTGTATTGAGCAGGGCCGCACCCGCATTTCGCGTCACAATTTTTTTGACTGGGCACCCACAATTGATGTCAATAATATCCGGATTTCGCTCCGCCACAACCCGAGCACCTTCGGCCATGACCTCGGGTTCCGATCCGAACAACTGCGCGGAAATCGGAAACTCATCGACCTCAAAATCGAGGTATTGATTCGACCGTTCACTGCCGTCGGCCAGCCCCTTGGCACTGACCATCTCTGTAACCGCAAAGCTCGCACCCTGTTGCCGGCACAGCATGCGAAACGACCGGTCTGTAATACCTGCCAATGGCGCCAGTGCTGTACGCCCGGGAATATTCACACCGCCAATTTTTACGCCCATATCATTCATCCCGATGTTTCTCGTGCCTCTAACAACACTTTCGACAATTGTTCGGCAAATTTCACCTGACTGTTGTCCTCGGGTTCATAGCCGATTTTTTTTTGGGCATTGGAGATCGTCCAGAAATTGTGTGAATTGCCACTAATACCGTAAAATATCTGAAATGGGATGCCATGCTCATTCTCGATATTTTCAGCCTCAATGCTCTTCACAATCAACTGCACCTGATCCCGAATGCTCAAATACGCGCCCAATCCCCGATGCATGCTTTTCAAATTCGTGGATTTTGCGCGATCCATATCGGTCTCGCGCGGGCCACCAATTCGAATCTGCACATTTTCCAATTTCTTGCCGCCGTTCATCAATCCCGTTGCATAGGTGAAGCCCAACAACTCGTATTGCGCCTTTGCCCAACCGTAATAATTATCGGAAAGCGGGTACATCTCTGGCGTTACAAATTCTTGCTTACCCGCCCAGATCAGATTTTCGTAATAATCCGCCGCGTGATTTGAACTGATGATCACAGCGCGACGGACATTCTCCTCCACGCACGTTTGATACACATTGTGCGCCATGTCGATATTCGTCATCTCTGCCCAAAAGCGATCCGCCTGGTCTTTTGCCCGCACAAATCCGCAGTGGATGATCGCATCCTGCCCCCTGAAATGCGCTCGATACGCATCCCGATCCCGATTCGTCAAATCCGCAATTACCACATCGCTCACTTCCTCGCCTTCGCGATTGGTCGTCTTCACGTCTAAAATCGTCAGGTCATATCGCTCGCGCAATACAGGCAACATCCGCCCAGCCACATAACCCGTGCCTCCCGTAATCAACACTTTTCTTTTCGCCATATCTGCTCCTCAGATCAATGGTTGAATCACGTGCCTAACAGACGAGGCGCTTCAGCCCTTGCGCCATTCCGCAACCACTCTATCGGCTCTTCATTATCACACGTCGGATTGACCCACACGATTTGCCTCAATTCGCTCACCCCACCCGATGCATCCTTAAATACCCCGCGTGCGCTTTCATCCTTAGAAGTAACCAACTGATCCGTCGCAAACGCCGCTTCAATGAGATGAACATCTTTGGCAACAATCGCCCTCTGATCCCTATGCACGACCGCATCAATTCTATTTCGCAAATTGTTATCGCGTTCCTTAGCCTGATCAATGCGATAAACCCGCCTACGACCATACATTTGCCTGCGCCATCTTATCGAATATCTGGACATATGGTGATGCCATTCTGCCATTATAGCATCTGTCATCACAACCTGATGTCCAACATCTAACACCGTCTCTAAAAATCTCCGACACGCGCTTGAAACCGGATGCTCCGTTTCACCCGCAGAATGCACCACATCGGCATCAATCACCAATCGCCGAGAACCCTGATTTGCCATTATTTGCTCCGCCCTTCCACCGCATCCAGATATGCACCCTCAGCCTTCCATTCAACATCGCCAAAGTCCTCTGGCCAATCCCCAAAAGCACCATCTTCATCCAAATCAGCACTTTGTATTGAAGTCGTTCCATCTTCATCGCTACGCGAAAACCAGTATAGCTTTACCAAATCTGGATCAAGATCACGCTGTGCCACCAACGTCTGTACATTCAGTAATAACAACGCGCTATGTGTCTCTACAACCAACTTTACACCGCGCTTCGCTGTCTCTGCCAAAATTTTTGCCAGTGCATATTGCGCTCGCGGGTGCAGGTGCAACTCTGGCTGTTCGAGATAAACCAGGTGCCCAAGCTCTGCAACCAAAAGCGAGACAAGCACTGGCAATACCTGCGAAACGCCAAATCCAACGTCTGCGATACTTACGAGATCTCCTCCATCTCGCCTTGCTTTTGATAGCCGTCCGACTTGTAATTCAATTTGCGTATCATTAACGGGCTTAGCGGAAATCTTCCATGTTAAACCAAGGTCTGTAAGCATAGCTTCGAGACGCTTTAGCCGGTCATCTCTTTTTCTTTCCCAGTCTGCAATAATCGTAGCGACATAATGTTCAAATGTGCCAGGGAAATCAGGACCTGTAGCAGTCCTGGGATAAACGCGCTCGGGGTTGCCGCGTAATCCAGGGACGTGAATCATATTGTGTAGTTCTTCTCGAAAAACAAAAAAAGAAAATATTCCTGACTCGTAAATTTGAAGCACTGGTGAGAACTTAACTTTTGCCTCATCGTTGAGGGTCTCATACGCGACATTGAGAAAACACCGACTTCTAACGATTTTAAACTTCGACCCTTTAGACAATTCTATTTTTTTTTGCCTAAATTTTGATATAACCTTCTCTAAATCATCTGAACTGTGGTTTGACCTCAAATGAAGAGAATGTTCGTCTTCTCCAATAATCATCTCTCGGATTTCCAGTGTTTGATTCTCGTTAAGAAAAAACATAATTTTAAGCGTCGGATATGTCGCGTGGTTTATTTCGACACTAAACTCCTGGCAATCAGAATTTTTCTGCAAACGCGAAATGAGTTGGTCGAAAGAAGTAAAATTTACATTTGGACCATTCAACAAAAGTGGTCCGGGGTCATAACTCGCCTCAAGAGTCTGCTTCATCAGTAACAGGGGTTGCATGATACTCGATTTGCCAGAACTGTTCGCCCCCGCTAAGATCGTCAGCGGACGAATTGCAATCCGGCTCTCGTTGGCAAGCGACTTGAACCCCTGCACGGAAATTGCAGTGATACCCTTGTCCTGATCATCTTTTGACATTTGCTGCTTTGCCATCTTCAAATTCCTTTATCACGACAAAGGAAACGGCATCCCGACCTTTGCGAAATGCCCAAATTGATCTTTGCCGCGCAACACAACCGGCTGCCACGCCTGCTTGTGCGAATTGAGCGTGGCCTGTTTGACATGCGGGGGTATGAATCGTACGGTCAGCCCACATCGCCGTCGGTTTGACCGATTGGGATTGCTCGCGTGAAACAATTGCCCATCGTGTACCGACATCTGCCCGGCCTTCAACACAATATCGACTGCCGCGCTATCATCGACATATTCATCCGGGATCTCCTGGTTAATACTCAGCAAATTGCCTTCACGCGCAGATTTGTCGTGTACCGCAATCCCCTTTTTGTGCGATCCCGGAACAAAACGCATACACCCATTCTCCACATCCGCGTCGTCAATAGCGATCCATGCCGTGTGTGCAATGGGCGGTTTCAGCCCCCAGTACGTAATATCTTGATGCCACGCCACAAATATCTTTGCCTCTGGATCGGGATATTTGCAAAAGAAGTGGGTGGATAACAGCATCACATTATCGCCCATCACAGCCTGCATCACGTCTAATATTCGCTTATCCGTTGCCAGTTGCCAGATAAATGCCTCGTCAAAATGTCGCCCTTGCAAACCGATCTGGCATTTCTCTTTGCCTTCACGCGCTTCCAATTCGTCGAATAACGCGCGAAAATGCCCGATCTCGCGTTCTGAGAACACATCGACTTTTGTTAAAAAACCCTGCGTCTCATAAGTTTTGACCATAGAATCTAAAGGCATGGTACATTCCTTTCGTGAGCAATGGTGAGTTGCATATAAACTATGAGGAATATCCCGCACGCGCAACCCGTTTCCTCTCATAGTGAACGCTTATGGCATCCACTTGCCACACCTGTTCAGACACCGGTCTCGCGCAAAAAGGAAGGACTCAGCGTACCGCGCGCCACCTCTGCCACAGGCCCTGCCATTGTCAGATTAAATTCTTCATCCACATCAATCATCAACGTGCCTCCGGGAGCCTCCACAGTCACAGGTGATGTGACCAGTCCCAAACGCACCGCAGCACTTGCAGCAGCGCATGACGAAGACCCCGACGCCAGCGTTTCACCTGCACCCCGTTCCCAGATCAAAATGAAAATTTTTTGGTCCCCCGTGGGCACGGCCAACTGCACATTGGTTCGCCTCGGAAAAATCTCATGATTCTCCAACTCAGGCCCCAGGCGCAACAAATCATCGCGCGACCACGCTTCGCCCCTGGGCTTAAACACCACACAATGGGGATTGCCCACGCTCGCCCCCGTAAACACCATATCTTCGCCAGCAGCGATAATCGGCTGTTCAATCAGTTCTTTCACCTCGAGCGAACAGGGTAATGCCGCTGGTTCAAACGTCGCTTGCCCCATCTCCACAGTCGCCGCACTCGCATCGCCCCATTCATCAATATGCAAATCAATATGGACCAGTCCACCTGGCGTATCGACTGAGAATGACGTCTTATCTACCTTACCAGTGGCATGCAAATACCGCGCAAAAATCCTCAGCCCATTGCCAGACTTCTCCGCCTCACTACCATCTGGATTCCATATCCGCAACCCAAAATCCGCACGGTCAGACGCCTCCAAAGTCAAAATGCCATCACTCCCCACCCCCCAATTGCGATCACAAATTTTCTCAATGCGCTCTGGTGTCAATTCAAACGTCAGCTCTTTTGGATCCATCACCAGATAATCATTGCCCAACCCATGTCCCTTAAAAAATCCGTTCTTCATAATTGCTCCTGTTTTTTTCTAAACTCTAACTAACGATCACCGCGATCCGATGCATCGAATTATTGAGATACCCCTTCGGATTCCAGGCAATAGCATACGGTTGGCTGACGCCTTGAAAATCCGTCGCCCTTGCCCAGACCTCGTAATATCCCGCTTTGGGAAACGCGATCTTCGCCCGCCAGTTCTGCCATGCATACGCATTGACCGGCTCATCGAGCTTTGTATCAATCCATGTTGCACCAAAGTCGATTGACAGACGAACAGAATCAACCTTCCTATCTCCCGCCCAGGCATGCCCGCGCACTTCCAGAGTCCTCCCTGCCATCTTGTGACCAGTAGCAGGATTGGTGATTAACGACTTGACCCGCATGGCGTGTATGATCTCGAAGTCCTTCTCATCTACTTTTTCCCCAGGCGCTATCATCCGATTGGGTATCCGATAATCGGTTCCTGTCATCTTCGGTCCATCGTGAACCTGATCTCGCAACCAGATGCGGGTCAGCCATTTCTGCGAACATGACCCCGACCAACCGGGAATGATCAAACGCAACGGCGCACCGTTCATGGGATGGATCGGTTTGCCGTTCTGGGCAAAAGCGATGAGGTTGTGCTCGTCCATCGCCTTCTCAATCGGCACCCCGCGCGAGATGGGAAGCCTGCCTTCCTCACCAGAAACGTGGGTATCGGCACCCACATGCGCGGTATAGACCACATTGTCTTTTACCCCAGCAGCCATGAGAACATCAGTCAAACGAACACCGGTCCACTCAGAGCATGCCACAGCGCCATAGGTCCATTGACTACCGTCTGCAGGAGGATTAAAAAAGGCGCGTCCATTGCCGCCACACTCCACTGTCAGTGCCTTATTAACGACTTCAAATCGCTGTTTGAGATCGTCAATGCTAAGTGCCATGGGAGTATCCACCAGGCCATCAATCGTCAACATCCAGCCCACCGCGTCCATGTTCTCCGGCGGAATGCCATTGTTGCGGATAAAGTGTCTCTCTGTCGGGGTAATAGCATCATCGAGCAAATGCGGTGGTGTTTCGGCATTCAATGGCCGGTCATTGAGCACGGTCAAGGCATCCTTGCCCTGAATAATATCCTCCGCCGCAAGCGCGACAGGGATAAAATGAGCCGGAATATTGCGATGAAACGGAATAGTCGCACCGACCAACGCCCCCATCACCGCCAACCCGGCCTTCTTTAAAAACCCTCGTCTGTCGGGATGCGTCTCACGGCCAAACAATATGTAGTCAGCCTCATCAGGATTGTTTTGATAGAGTTCGGTCAATCCCCGCTCTGTCGTGTTTTTGTGCATTGTGGCTACCTCTTTGGTTCAGAAAGGCAAGTCATCATCTGCTGCATACCGCATCTCAAAGCTAACAACCCAATCTTCTTCCCACTCATCTGGCGTAAATATCTTTAGCTTTCCATCGTCATCAAAAACATTAAGCGCGATTTTTAATAGATGATTCGGTTCAACTCGATCATTCATCCACTCTTCCTGCGAATCATTGTACCACTCATCGGGATCACGTCGTCTATATCCCCAAGCATTAAGTAAAGGAGTCAATTCTTTTTTATTCGTAAAAAAAATTCGATGTGGTAAGTTTATTTTTTTTCGAATATCCTCAAAAATCGGATGATTGGTTAGAAGAATGCCTTTGATGGTTTCGTCGCCAGCACGTCTTTCTTCTGTTAAGAACGTGACCAGTTGATTTAGTGTCTTGGCAGTAGTTTTTAGATCTTCCAGTAACATCACTTCTTTCTTTTTTGCATCATCTCGGAGTAAGCGCTGGAAAAGGCCAGCCCATTGTTCCTGCAAATATACAGTAATTTCGGACGAGGTCTCGAACGGTGCCACTTGGTTGTTTATGGGTAAAGAAAAAACTTCGTCCATAAATTGATATACAGCCACGTTATCAACCGCGACATATTCAATATCCTTTGACTCTTTGTTCTTTTCATAGGTTCTATATTCGGCTAATACAGATTTTTCGACAAAAATATAAACTGGACGCCCCAGATCAATCGCTGTTTTGAGTTCCTTTTGTGAAATAGAATAAGGATCATGGGAGGAATTGGAACCATGACGCCCGCCAATGATTGAGACCAAAATGTCGCAATTCTCAATTTCCCTATAACAGTATTCTTCTAATTTTTCTTCATTGCCGTATGGTATTTGTCCACGCTCGTTTAACACTGGATCGAATCCACGATCCTTGATATATCGCTCTAAATCTGCTCGTACGTTCTTTAGATCGTAATATGTGGAACTGATGAAAACTCTTGGATGTGCCATCTATTCACTCCTAATGGTTGCGAATATCACTTTGGTTGATACAGACTCCAGCCTGTGATAATCCAGAATAGCCACAAGGTGGTGTCTTAGCGATATCGTATGCCCATGTAGCCACTATGTGGGATGGTCGGCAATGAATCTTTGTACGAAAGTATGAGCATCTTTGGCATCATCGGCTTTAATCGCCGAGCCTTTGCCATGAGCAGCCTCATTGCGAAAGTCGCTGATGGATTGGATGCGTCGCCATTTCGGTTGATCATAAGCATTATCACGGAGCAGGTCATTGTATTTTGAAAGGCTTCCTTTCTTTGGCAACACAAGTCCACCTGCCTGGATCATTTTTTGTAAATGGTTTTCGAGAACGCCACCTGTTAGCACTAAAGCAGCAACATGATAACCTGCATCAAGAAGTTCGGATGCCTGTTCGAGGAAATCATCATGGATATTTGCACGTAGTCTGGATTCAAGTGATTGCAACAAACCTTGCTCAACCGCATCGCGAAGGGCAATAAGCACTCCTGTTACAGTGGGTATAAATGACACATCAGAAACAACCGCAAGTGACGATAATACAGTTTCTTGCGGAATGTTTTCATAGTACTGGCTATTCTTGCCTGCAATTCGTTCAATTGCAGCGAGCGCAGAAACAACAAATGCCCTGAGTTCTGCTTCCGGTACGCTTGACTTGTATAGGTAATTCCCAAGTTGAAAAGAATTAATCAGTCGTTGGCCTGTTTCGATAAGTGTGTCAAGGTGTGACAATACTACTGTCTTCATAGACATTGTTCCTTACAATAAGATGGGTGGATTGCAAACTTCGCACGTTCCAAGCCCTTGCTGTTCCAGAATATATACGAGGGTGATCTTGGCAATGTCAAAGATTACGGTCACGCCAGCATCAACCGCTCGCCTTTGGGTTCCGGTATTGGATCGCCAAACTCCTTCGCAGTATCAATCCAAAGAGCTATCGCTTGATTGACGTTCTTGAGAGCGGCTTCTTGCGTATCACCATGAGCCAGGCATCCGGGAAGCTCGGGCACTTCAGCCACGAAAGCATCATCCGCGTTGCTCCAATAGAGAATAATTTCGTACTTGTACACAAGTCATCCTCCTCCATTCAAATCAAGCGATGCACCTGACTCACCTGATATGGCGAGTCGTATCACGGGCGTCCTCCGAGCAGGTTCTTCTGCCAAAGTTCACCTGAGGTGCAGCTTTCGTCGAGCCATACGCGATAGTCATCCAGTGCCAATTTGCAAAACTCAGTACGGCCATCCTCCATATCCAACACAAAGATCTCGTCGAGACCAAACGCATCAACAAGTAAGGGCGATTGTGTTGCTACAATGACCTGCCTTTTCTTAGACAGGGCCTTTATCATACCCCCAATCAAGGCGATGGCTGCCGGATGCAGGCCCAGTTCTGGCTCATCTAACAGAAGGACATCGGGTAACATCTCCGTTGGGAGATTGAGCAGTGTCACAAGAGCGAAAAACCGCAGTGAGCCATCGGATGTGAGATGTGCGCCAAAGGTCTTGTCCATTCCCCTGGCCTTCCAGCGCAACAACACTTTTCCATAGCTTTCCTCAATCTCAAAACGATCAAAACCCGGCAAGATCCGACCGATGTGCTTACATATCAGCTCAAATCGCTTGATGTCTTCCCGCTCCAACCGGTGTAGCACAGCCGCCAGATTGCCCCCGTGGCTGAGGAACTGATTGTTGTCCTCCACATCCCATCTCTTTTTGAAGTTCGAGCCATCGGAAGTATCGTGAAACTGATATACCGAACAACTCCGCAACAGGCTGACGATGAACTGGGTGGTAAAGCGATAATTCGCCAAAGGCGCGTAGGGAGATATCTCCTCAACTATCTTTGCTTCTGTGTGACCGCTTCCGAGATATTGCCAGTTTTCGTCCGTGGGGCCGCGAAATGCCTCTTCCGTGAATATAAGACGGTCAGGCTGAGCCTGAGCGAGTGAAATCCGATAATCGTACCGGACTAATGAGGGTTGCATAGTTGCCGGCTCAATAGCTGTGGTTTGCATAGTTACCGTGGCACTCATTTGTGGGCTGCGCTTGCTGCCGCCAAACAACTGATCATCGGCTCCTCCTTGCATTGCGACGAACTCACCGAGTCTGCGAGGCCCGAGCATCCAACTCAGCATTTGAAAAAAGCGAATAAAATTGGACTTGCCCGAGCCATTGGCACCAATTAAGACCGCCGCTTTGGGAATTCCCAAAAACTCGACATCTGCTAATGATCGGAATCCTTGAATACGGACCTGATCTATGAAGGTTGTTTTATTCATCGCATATTCTCCCTACGCGGTAGTCAGCATATCGGCCAAAGAGAAATCTCATTTCATCACTTCATTACACCGTCGGCTGTAGCTCATAGCGCTTGACCTTAATCTGATCTTCTGTCTTACGCGCTTGCACCAGATTATAGGCGGTCTGACGGCGCAGCCAGAACTCGGCATTAGACCATCCTGCCTTCTCCAACCGAATAGCCATCTCAGGTGAAATGGCCGCGTGGCCATTCAGTACGCGTGAAAGCGTGTGACGGGCTACACCCAACACCTTCGCTGCTTCGGTAATATTCAGACCAAGGGGTTCCAGACAGTTCTCTTTAATGCTGAGGCCGGGATGAGGTGGATTCTTCATAGCCATGGTGTTTGCCTCTTGTTAGTGATAATCAACCAAATCAACATCGTACACATCACCGTCTTTAAAGCGAAAAATGATCTGCCCAGTTGGCGGAAAACGTACCGTATATCGGTACGCGTGTCAACAGCGAAATCAATACATGCATACTCCCCGCTTCATGATCTCGCTCACCATCAAAACATATCATATTGACAAAAATATAATAAATGATTACTTTGGTAAGTATCTAAAGGAGAAACAATGGCTGGTAAAAATTACATTGCCGCGAATATCGCCCGGTTGAGGCTGGATCGGCAGTTGACCCAGGAGGAACTCGCCCGAAAAGCGGGTCTCTCACGGATGGCACTCGGAAATATCGAGCGCGGCACTGTCGTCCCACGCGCCCGGACCCTCACCGCTCTGGGGAAAGCACTACGGGTTCCGGTCAGCGGTCTCGTGATGCCTGTGCGGCCTCTCGAGACCGTGCGATTTCGATCCCAGGCCCGGGTACATGCTCGGGCGCAAATCCTGGCCGAAGTCGCAAAGTGGCTCGACGCCTATATCCGGGTCGAAGCCGACCTCAATGCGTTGTGCCCCTTCCAGTTTGAGACCGTTAGCACTCAGTCCAGAAGCCCGATAGAAACCGCACAGGCCGCGCGCAAAGCCATTGGATTCGGCCGAGAAGAGCCAGTGCGCAACATCTGTGGACTGCTTGAAAACAATGGCGTGAAGCTTTTGCTTCTCGAAAGAAAAAGTGATTCTTTCTTCGGGTTGAGCGTCGGCGCGGGGGATGGCGGCCCCGCCGTAGTGGTCAATACCTGGGATCGCATCTCAGTAGAGCGCTGGATATTCACCGCAGCACATGAACTCGGGCATCTATTGCTCCATCCCGCCCAATACCAGCGCGACGTTACCGAACTCCCCGTGCAGGCAGAGCGCGAGGCCGACGCCTTTGCGAGCAACCTCCTGATGCCAGAAGCAGGTTTCGCGCCAGAATGGGAAGAAACCCGAGGACACCCGCTCCTCGTCCGCGTCCTCAAAGTCAAACGCATCTTTCGGGTGAGTTACAAAACCGTGCTCTACCGGCTGGTCGAATCGGGTCGTGAAACCTCAGATATTTGGCGTACATTCCAGCGCCAACATCGTCACTATTTCGGCAAGACCCTGCGAAAAACCGAGGAGCCTATGGCTCTCGATAAGAGTGAGTTCGCCTGGAACTGGAGCCGCTCGGGTGAGCCAGAGGGCCTCTCTCGGCACGACTTCGTCGAAGATCGCCTCTTGCGGCTCGTGCGACAAGCACTCGAGCAGGAGTATATTTCACTTGGGCGTGCCGCCGAGATTCTGGGGCTAAGTCGTGAGGAAATGAGAAAGTATGCGCGTGAGTGGGTGGGGTAAATGGCGATGGTTCAGACCGTGCTTCTCGCGGATGCAGATGTGCTTATAGACTACCGCGAGTCGGAGTTGGATATTCTCAAACTCGTGGTGAAGCACATAGGGAGAGTAGTCGTTTTAGCACCTATACTCGATGAGGTGCGAGGCGTAACACCGACGCAATGCAGACAACTCGGCATCGAGGTTGTCGAGGCAACGACAGAGCAACTGGTCGAGGCTTCGGAAGGCGAGTCACGCGTGTCTTTTAACGATTGCCTCTGTCTGGTCGCATGCCGCGATGGGGGCTGGACATGTGTTACGAACGACGGTGCGCTCCAACGCCTCTGCCAACGCCACGGCGTAGCGACGCGATTTGGCCTTGGCCTTATGGTAGATCTGGTTGCCGTAGGTGCCCTCACTCAGCGACGTGCCTTAGCTGTTGCACACGAAATCCAGGCATCCAACCCACTTCACATCAACGAGCGCGTAATCGCCCGCTTCAGGGCTGCGCTCACCCCTCGTGCTCCTACCTGATCGCCTTGGCTATAGCCTGCTTAGGTCCTTCATTTCATCACACCAAACAGTGCGAAAGAAAAATTCGGTGCTGGATCGACCAGGTCGCTTCTGTCTTTTAGATAACGGCGTTTTTGCTCCTCAGACGGAATGGTCTCTATCTCCACAAAGCCAATGCGCGACAACTCGTCATTCAATTCCTCGGGCGTAAACACAGACAACATCGGCTCCCCGCGACGAGCCACAAAACGGTCCAACCTGTCGGCGAAAGGCAAGCTCTCTGCGGGAATAAGATGCCTGGCGAGCTTATAATCGAAAACAATGTGACTACCCGGCGCGGCAACATCTGCAACGCGGCCAAGTGTCTCCCGTATCGCGTCCTTCGTAAGATAATAAGTCGTTCCCAACCATGAAAAAAAGGCAGGCTCCTGAGGATTGAAACCGGCCCGGATAAGTGCCTCATTCAGCTGGTCGGTCTCAAAATCGATAGGGACAAATACCAGATTGGGCGGAACATCGCCGTTAACCTCGCGCACCTGCTTCTCTTTCGTCGCCTGGGTCGCGGGGTGATCCAACTCGAATATCCGCACGCTATCTGCGAGTTCCTTGTGGCGCATGGAAAACGTATCGAGACCGGCACCGAGGATTACATACTGTTCGACACCCGCTGATATTGCCTCCATGAGGCGGTCTTCCGCATATCTGGCCCTCAGGATAACCTCGGTGTGTATGGAGCGGAACGAGTGGAACACCTTGTGAACAACGAACCAGCCAAGCAACCTGTTCTTAGCGATCACACGCCAGACAAACGGCACCATGTCAATTGCATAATCATCCGCGAAAACCAGGGATTTACTCTGCTGATGATGATACGCGCGTACACTTGCTGCGAGTATCGCCGTCTTGCTCGACCTGTGCTTGTGTGCGGATATTCCAGATTGGGGTGAAGACATATTACACCTACCAGACCATTACCACGGCCATTGCTTCATCAAGGCGCGTGTACAACAAATCAAATGCGTCTGCGGCATCCTCACAATCAAAACGATGCGTCACCATTGCCTCAGTTTGAATTTTACCTTCCATCAACAATTGGATCGCCGTATCCGACCCCTGTGGACGACGCGTGCTATCCAGATACCCCCCGATCAGGCGTTTGCCCTGAATTTTCGACGAATCCAGAGGCAAGGGTTCATCCTCATACAATCCCACAACCTGCAACAATCCACCCCGCCGCACCATATCTTGCGCCTGTGCAAAAGCCTGTGCGCCCGCGCGTCCCCCCACAGCTTCAACCACAACATCTGCTCTCAGACCACCGGTTAACTCCTTCACCGCTGCAATCGGATCGGTCTGACCTGCATTCACCACAGCATCAGCACCCAACTGATCGGCCAAATCGCAACGCAGGTCCAATGCATCGACCGCGATCACGCGACAATTTTGCAAATGCCGCGCAACCTGCATACAACAACTCCCCACCAGACCTTGTCCCAAAATCACCATGGTATCGTTTGGCCCAGCCCCCGTTTCTCGCATCCACAGCACCGAACTCGTAACCAGAGGCCAAAAAGTCGCCGCCTCCGATGTAACCGCATCGGGCAGCGAAACCACAGACGGTTTGTTGCGCGCATTGACAACCTCAACAGCTACGTACTCGGCATGCGGCGCCAGAGCCGCCACCCGTTCCCCCATCGACAAATCATTGACCTGCGCCCCCACCTGTACAATCGTTCCAGCGAGCGAATACCCCATAATCTGAGGATCAATCGCTTCTTCTCGCACATACCGCCGCCAGATCTCAGACCCTCTGCTGATCAGCGTACGTTCTGTTTTGATGAGCACCTCTGTTTGCCGAATCTCTGGCAACGGCACATCTTCAATCTCGACATGATACGCACCTTCGGGTTTGATTACGCGCTTCATGGCAGACCTCCCGGTAGTGATTTGTGGCAATCCCTCAGTCCCCAGCCCCCATCATCACCCAATCATACATCGCCCCGGCACGTTCCACTGCGCGATCCACATCTTCGAGCAACATCAACCGCTCCCCCACCAGTTCCCGTGCTGCTTGCGCCACACAGTCCAGATACGCGTCGCGGCTGCCATAGCGCTGAGCAATCGATAGTCGGGAATCCTCTTCGCGCTCATCCTCATCGCGCGCAAACGGCACCCACATCCCATCGAGACCAACGAGCGCATCGGTCGCGCCGTGTTGTCGATAGCGCCATCCCGTAAATGTACCCAAAGGCGCGACCACCTCTGGCATGCGAATACCCGCGACCTCATTGCCATCTTCATCGACCTGGGACACGCGCACCCCAAAAGGACGCCCCTTTTCAGGCGGCTCGCAATCGATGATCCCATCATCCCATCTACTCCCCCAATTCAATCGCAAAGGTCTCCGCATGCGTTTGGGGCTTTGCAAATCGGGAATAGTGGGAAATTTTAAGTCTGCAGCATCGACCAGAGAACCATCTGAAACACGGCCATACCGGCTCTCAGGTGGGGCAACCCCCTCGCGCACCCAGCGATCTAACGCAACGAGAAGGGCGCGCTCTGCATAGCGAAAATTCACGGGATTTGGGGGCACTGTCCGACGTGGTGTTTTGGGCACATCACCCGGCCCGTGTTTTGTGCTTGAAAAATGATAAACGCGAACCGAAGAATGTACCTCGACATCCTCTTGCCCGCGTACATCCGTATGTACCAAAGACGCGCTGCGATTCCAATATTCGGTTGAAGTATTGGTATAAAAAATGCGAGGCGTCACCCCCGCGGCCTCACAGTGATCCAACAAACCGCCCTTTTCCTGGGTCTCGGGATCTGTTTGCGGCAAATCTGTAAACGGAAACCACTCGGTAGGATACAACGCATCAAAATGCGCGCTGGCATGCCGCGAAGGCTGTGCAAACCGATGGTTAAACGATCCCCGCGCGCCGCCTGCAACATTGGCAAATACCCCATCAAAAACCTTTCGGCCAGCCTCATCCCCATTAAAACCCTCATACAACATGTGTCGCAAAAAACGCCCACTTTGCGATGATCCAAAAGCGTAAGCCCGCTCAATCGCATTGCCCAGTGGATTGCCATTCGTTCCGTATTTCAAAAACGACACAAAATCTCGGGTCGCGGCAAAACCCGTCCCCATCACAGTTGGATTTTTGCCCGTATAAACCAGATTGTAAATGCGCCCCGGTTCAAATCCCTGCGGAAATCGGATCGCGGCACGCCCATCTTCCAACCGATCAAACGCCCATTGATCACGTCCAAGTTTCTCAGCTTCATCATACGGATACGCCCGCACAGTGAGCACAGCATCGCCATCTTCCACGGGTTCGTAAGGATCGTGATAGCGACTCCCCAGCGAATGCAATTCCGTCTTATCATTCACAATAATCTCACACGACACAGGACCAGTCACATCGACCACTGGCGCGTCCAATGTCATCAAGTGGCGATCGCCCTCCGCCTCAGACGGCACATCTGCCTGCCAACCACACGCGGCAATCGTATAACCTTGCCGCATCAAAAAGCCATCGCCAAAATGGGCGGCGGTCTCGGGCATATTTGATCCCTGCGCCAGATTAAACATGGGCAAAATATTTTTCCGCCCGCGATTGACCACATTGTAAAACACAGTGCCATTGCCCCGAGCAACATCAACCGGCTTGAGCAAATGCACATCGGCTCGAAAAATCTCGCGCCCGCTCTCGTCAACGGGCGCGAGATTTAAATCGACAATCGCCTCATTTTGTTTGTGATTCGGATCAAGCGCGAACCACGCACTGCCACACAGCGCTTCATAAGCACCCACAGCGCCGTATAACTTGCCATCGAGCACGGTTTTCCGAGAAGAAATTTCCAATTGCGTGAGCATTAACCCGCTCCAATTCTCAAATATTCTCTACCAGTTCCGAACATCCGCACGACCTAAAGCACAGCGAGATCAAAGGGATTGGACCACGCCTTGTCGCCATTTGGTGCTATAATCTCAAAACGCACGTGTTTTGAGCCAGGACGCAGCTTGAATGTAGCTGTCTCAAACAGCTTACCGCCCTCGTGGTATTCGGTTCCCCTCGAATCTAATACCGCGGCAATGCGCTGTGCAGGTGAGCATTTTACCGTGGCTTCAACCGTGCGACCTTCCCCACTATGCAACTGAATATCAAAAATCTGTGGACCTGTTGACGAATAACTCGCGCCAGATTCCAGAGCTTCGACAATTGCTGCAGGCGACCGTTCCTTCACACGCACCACAGTCCAGCCCTGATACGTATCGCGCGCTTCTGATTCAGCCGCGTGGGAATCGTCATTGCCCAGTGCCGGGAGCAATTGTCCCGACAAATCCATCCAATCGTCCCAGTGTACAGAAGATTCACCGCGCCCGGCGCAGCGGCAGGTCGTATTAAAAACTTCTATCCCCGCCAAACCCGTCAGCGGCATTGTATCGCGCAAAATATTGATCCCACTCCAATGCGGATGTGCAAGCCATATAGAGCCGCCCTGTTTTTTTACCGCATCAATCACATGTTGCGGCGGCATCGCCCGCGCATCCATATCCTCGGCCATATTGAGTGCCACAAAGTGGTGGCGATCGCCGCCAAAGGGATTATCCGGATGCAATTCAGCACCCTGAATAAGCGTAAAATTTTCAGGACAGGTCAGTGTATCGACAAACGTGATATTGTTGTGATCGGATACACACAAATAATCATAGCCCTGATTGACATATCCATCCACGCGTTCTTGGGGCGAAACCCGCCCATCCGAATTTGTCGAATGGCTGTGCAAATTCCCCTTCATCCACATATAACCATCGTCATCAGATAAAACAAACGGATTTACCAACCCATTTTTCTCGGGCATAACACACTCCTTTGAGTTAATACTTCAATCCCGCCACCAGACCTTCCCATCTCGAACAGACGCGCGGCAAACCAATCGCTGCTCGCCCATCAACACCTGCTGCATGGAATCGGTCAACTCAAATGTCCCCTTTTCCAGTTCCAATACAGCAACATCACCCGCAGCACCAACACCAAGGTGTCCCAGATCATCCTCTCGATCAATCACCTGCGCCGGTTCAATGGTCGCGCGGCGAATCACGTCTTCGAGCGACATGCCCAAATTCAAAAACTTGGACATCGTCGTGGGCAAATCGTACACCGGACCGTCGATATTGTACGAATGGATATCGCTGCTGATGGTATCGGGTGGAAAACCATCTTCCATAGCTGCGCGCCCCACGTTATAACTAAAACTGCCCAGCCCGTGACCAATGTCAAAAATCACCCCGCGATCGCGCGCATCCCAGGCCTCAGAAATCACCTTTCCGCGGTTGTCGATAATCGACGCAGGCTGTGTACCGTGAAAACAATGAGTCACAATATCGCCGGGACGCAGAGACTGAAGGAGGTCGCGCAAAGGCACATCCGCATTGCTGATATGAACCATCAGAGGTTTTTCGCATCGATTGGCGGCCTCCAGGGCAATTTGCAACAAATCGCGCACATCCGCATCGCCGCCCACGCCTTTGTACAAACGCACCTTAACGCCCAGTGCTGTTTTCGGGTGGTTCAAAACCGCCTGGGCGCACTCGCTGGCCGACACGTAGCCTTCATATACCATCTCGCCACGCCGCCAGGGCAACCCGACACCCGACAGATTTACATAGGCCAAAATACGCGTAGAAGACGGCTCGATCACATAGCGTTCCAGCCCGCGATAATTAATCCACCCCGCCGTCCCTGTATCCACGCTCGTTGTCACGCCCGTGCGCGGGCACAAGTCATCGGCCTCTATGCCAAAAATCGACACATCTTTATACACATGGGTATGCAAATCGATCAATCCAGGCGTCACGAGACATCCGTTTGCATCAATCACCGAATCGGCATCACCCAAATCGCGCCCAACCGCTGCCACCACGCCACCTTTCAACGCCACATCCAAAACGCCCTGCACGCCCTGGGCTGGGTCTATCACCGTGCCACCGGTTATCAATACATCGTATTGATCAGCCATATCTGTCCTCACGATCTCTCTGCAATATACGTTTCGGCATCGATTTTTCCCGCGGCAATCAATTCTCGGAATAGTGCCACGGTTTCAGCTACGCCTTCTATAAGCGGCTTGTGCGCTACTGAACCAATTGCAGCCTCCAACCCACTCCCATCGACCTCTTGTGGAAATGGCAACTGGATATCTTCAAAGGTGATCTTGTTCGCCGCTTCGGGTGCAGCCCGATCAATCGCATCCTTCACATCCTGCATATCGGGTGCAAACCCGCCCAAATTAAACGCCTCTGCGCCCGCATAATTTGCCCGTGCAGCCTGAATAAACGCACGCGCCGTATCATCGGCATACTGAAAAACCGTGCGCCCGCCATAAGAAATGTGATAGGGCAAATTCGCTGCCGCTGCGAGCATAGCCGTCGTTGGCGTTGAAGTAATACCCTGGTCGCGCCCCACCCCATAGACCACATAGGGACGAAAACCGATAGAAGACACCCCCTCGTCGAGCCAATACACATGCGCGGTTCCCTCATTGGCCTGTTTGTACACGCCGTAATGCGTATGGGGCATCAACTCGGAATCATCTCGCATCACAGCACCCGGCTCGTAGTCTTCGGGCGCGCCAAAAACAGCGACAGAGCTTGCATAGACCACTTTGCCAATGCGATCTTGCCGGCGTTTCACAGCTTCAAAAACATTTGCGGTACCCACCACATTGACGCGCGCGCCAAGCGGCGGATCGGCCTTGCAGAACGGCACTTGAAGCCCAGCCAGATGAATGACATGCGTAATGCCATTGTCGTCCAACGCCCGTTCAAAAACGGACAAATCCGCAATATCGCCAGCCACAAAATTTACCTGCGCTAATTCGTCCCCCGACAACAACAATTGCAACCGCAGAGGCTCAGTCGCCAGATCAAATACCGTAACTGGCACCTCTTCGCGCACGAGATTGTGCACAGTCCAGGCGCCAATACACCCCAATGCACCCGTAATTAAAAAACGCTCGTCAGCCATAATACCCTCAAAAAAAATTCGCTGGCATACACAATCACCAACGGATCTTCGTCATAAAAATGAACCCTCTGCGATTAGAACAACAAGACCGATACCGACTTCTGGATCATGGCTATGGACACCGATGCCATCCCCACGAGGGCCATGCCCACTGAAAAGCCCACCGCCAGTACCGTTGCGTAAAGGCGCCATTGTTTCTTGCCAAACCGATTCCAGAAATAGTAGCGGGCAATTAACGCACCAATGATCTGGGTGATCATCGTATGTGGAATACTGGTCAAACTTTGCACATAACCAAAGATGAGCAAAATGGGCAACCCAAACACAGACAAAATAAAAAAGAACACAAGCCCAACGGCAAATCCAGTGGTAATAATCCAGGGTTTCAGGGCCTCAAACAAAATGGGTTGATCATCTGAGGACTGCAAAAATGCCCCGTCAAAAGATGGCACTTGATCTATCTCGTATTGATAGATCAATTCTCGTCCCTGCGTATCCATCGCCCGGGAAATGAGCATTTCCGGATTTGGCGTATTCAGGTGCGCGCCACTGTCCGCGCTGCGTATTTCTGGCGCAGAAGGCAACCCCTGGGCCAGGGCATCGGAAATATCGGGAGGGCCGCGACTCAGCGTTGCGGGCGGGTATGGCGGGGGCTGTGTTTCATCAAAATTGGTATAAAAATAAGCAGTACTCGACCACGGCCCATACCTGCGCTCTTCAGTGGGCACACTATCTGGATCATCAGACGTTGCCCGCACCCGCCAGTACCACCACGCATTATTCGACAAATTGGCCGGCGTCCATGTCACAGTGCCCTCTTGCGAATAGTCAACTTCGCCGCGCATGGTGCTGGTAATCCACACACACCGCTGAAGGGCGCGCAACGGCCAGAACAATTGCACGTAGGGATACGCATCGGACGGAATGGGCGCGAGTTTCCAAATATAGGACCAGTACATAAAACTGGTCGCAAAAACCAGCGGTACCATAAAAACTTCAGCTCTCACGATACTCCTGAAGCTGGTACCCGTCAACTCAATCTCCCGGAATCGCTGTGCCGCCGCCCCGTAGTTGTCCAGGCCAAAATCCACAAACCAGATGTGAATGCCTCTGAATCCACTCAGGAAAATAGTAGCTTCTTTTATATAGGGAATACTCACATTTTGCCCCACCATACCATCCAAACGGGCATTGACGAATGAAATGAGAGGCGTGTAAACAAATGCAAAAATAAAGAAAAACACCAACAAAGTGGTAGTCACCAACTGCGGGAATAAGATTTTTGACAGAACAATGGTGTACAAACTCGCCAGACAAAACAGCACCACGCAGAACCAAATCTTAAAATCACCCCGTCCAGCCGGCGTCTCCCACGATCCCTTCTCGGTCTTTTCAATTCGCGCGGTTCGCACCCCCCGCCACACCTGATAAAATCCGATGATAGTAATGGCAAATGTAATACCGATGCCAAAGCTCATCCAGAAATCAATGCCCGTCACAAAGTGTGTCTGGATGGTATCCATCCCCATAAACCAATGGGGCATATATCCATATTTATGTAAAAGTGGGCTTGCAATTGTATGGATGACCACCCCGACAAAGGACCCTATCACCGCCCAGAAGGGGGCGAGAAAACCCATAAAAATGGGTCCCAAATGCAGCGTAAAGCCCAGTGGAGTCGCGGGCAAAAAATATCCCGTATATTGCGTGAAATCAACCCAGGGAATTGGAATAAGCTGCACGGGCTGTTCCATAAACGCGCCCGTAATCGCCGGTACAGCCACATAAAGCATCCCCCACACCACGCCGATGACTGCCCCGATGGAAAACATGCGCCAGCGCCACGTAATATCCCCGCTGCTTTCTTCTGCCAATGCCATGGCTCCATGCGCGTTGATGGGTGCAAACGGAAACGGCAGATTCTCGTAATCGGACGTGATACGGAACAACACATAACTGGCGGTAAACCAGGCAATGCGCCCCATAATCGTGCCCAGTACCAGAAATGCAATGGGCCAGAACCAATCGGCGTGTAAAAACGTGCGCTCGATCAGTGCCTCGGAATTTGCCGGCGGTGCCCACCACCACAGTTCGCTCAATGACTGTTGGATACCAAATTGTACAGCCGCGGGCGACTGCACAAAGTACTGATGCCACAACAGACCTTCAAACGCATTGGACTCCCGATTGACCAATGAACTCGTCACATAATACAGCAGATATACTTCCTGTCGCTTGAGCATGGTAAACGAGCGCTTTGCCAATTCGATAAACAGAATAATCGTGACCCACTGCGCCGCTGCGCCAATTGAGCCGCCAATCATCAGATCCAGATAAATATTGCCGGGCACCATCACAATCGACACAAATAATGCCCCTACAATGGTCTTTGTATTAAAACCATCGACAAATTCGTCGGGCGTTTCGAGCAGATCGCGATACTCTTCGATCTCTTCAAACTGAGTATTTTTTCTTTTTGGTTTGTCTTTGTTGCGTCTTAAAAGATTGCCTAAAGTCATTGATTTTCCCGTGTCATGACTATGCGTTGACCGCTGCTTGGGGGGCAGAGAGCAATACCCTCCCTTTTTCTGTATATTGGGCGCGATTGGCTGGATCAACCGTGCGCCAGATCAAAAACTGTTTTCGCAACGCGTTCATAAAGCCCTGATTGACCCGCCGCCACGATGCCGCATCGCCCGAAAGCCGGTCTATCGTCAGCGTCATCGAAAAAATATCGTGCTCACCTGTCGATACAGCCTCAAAGTGTACTTGCTGGCGCACACCCAAATCAAAAGGTGCCAACCAGATCATCGTATCAATCGTATAGCCCAGTCCCGTTTCTGTTTCAACCGAACCAAACCGCGCACCATCCGTATAAAACGTGCCCATAGACTCGCCCATGTGCGACTCGAAATAATCCACCAGAAACACCGACAGCCCAAACACATCCCTGCCGCCCACGGTAAATGGAAACTCAAAATGCCAGCGATCGCCATCCGGATCGGGCAACTTCCAGCGACGCGTCACATCGGGCACGGCCATAAGTGATGCCTGACGCGCGGGATAGAGCGAAGACACCAAAACCACCACCATCACCAGTGCCGAAGAAATCACCGTTGACAATGCCGAATAATTCACATTAAGCCCTTGCAACCACCCCTGCCACAACAAAACTTTGATTACCCCCTGACCGAGCAAATACCCCGATACAGTACCCAACACGGCATAAACACACGCCTCGGCAATAAACAAAAAGGCGATGTGTACAGGTGCCAATCCCACAGAAGAATAAATGCCAATCTCGCGGAAGCGCTCGTAAACCGATCCCATCATCGTATTCAGCACAATCAGCGCAGCCACCAGAATGGGAACAAACAAATTGGCAAGGCCGGGCAATGGCCCCCACCCAAGCGAACTGTAAATCGACACCCGTATGCGACCATCGGCCTGTGGAATACCCGCATATAAAACCACCGATAACCGCGACACATATTCTTTGATCTGTTCTTCAACATCGACGTCTTCGTGCAAACGAATCGCCACAGATTGCAATGGGCTACCCACTTCGCGCAGCATATTGTAGGGAATAATCGCAATATCATCGGGATCAACATGCTCAAACGGCAGGTTCTCGAGTTGGGGCTGTTCCAGACCCTGTTTTTCCCGACTTTCCTGCTGGCTCATCTGAGAGATAATTTCATCATCCGTTAGTTTGAAATCCGCCGGACTCAACATCTCGCCGTCTAGGTCTAGATGTTTGCGCATTTTTTCCGCATCGATCACCCCCACCACCTTCAACTGTTTGCCAAATAAGCGCACATTCTTTTTTCCGATATCTTCAGGCTCTACCTTGAGCAGCCTGGCCATCTTGGTGGGCAAAATACACGCGAGTTCACCCTCTTCAAACCAGCGGCCGTAGCTCAACAAAGTATCGATTTTCGTAACCGCGGGTTCATTAACCGACAGACCCAATATCCCCAGCACTTTGGTCGATTTTTCCGACGTCTCAATGGGCGTCTTATTCATGTCTCGGGTAACGTACCAACTGCGCGGCGCAATTTCACCCTGATCAAAAAAATTGATGCTGGCATAATCATAAGCCGTGTCCTCCAGCGGTCCCCAGAACTGACTGCGGATCAACATCCCGGGATATTTGCCTTCCACATCATCCAGCGGGAGTTGATGGAATGACAGCGTCGTCTTGATCGACGTAAAGGACAACACGGTAAATGTCAACAAAACCAGCGTGGCAAATGTCAGGCCAGTACGCATTTTGCGCTTCTTCATATTGGCAATACCCAGTTGAAACGCCGCCACAGACGCGCTTATCCGCCCTACATCCGTATCGTGCAACAACACCGATTCTGTGCGTAGCTGTCGAATATTGTCATGAAATCGCCCGGCCACAATGGAAATTACAAAAATCGCCAGTGCCAGAATCACAAAGGCCAGCAAAATCACAAATGGATTGGAAAGATCAAATGCGGGATGCACCTGCGCCAGAAAAATCCAGATCACCATAAATGCCGCGCCAAAACCGCCGATTTGCATGCGAATATCGGAAAAGGTAAAAATCAACCGCTCGATAAAAAATGCACACGGAATGACCAATATCATAAAGAAAACCACGCCGTAGATCACGTCGATTTGCGTGTCTTTTACATCTGGATAGGCTTTTGATTCGAGACCCATGCCCGCGCGCGTATGCTTGACAAATAAATCCCAACGCTTGTCTTTCATCGCTTCTTCGGCCAGATCCAGATGCTCTTTGGCCTGAGCGTGCAAATTGGTCATTCGCTGGTTCTCAATCGAATACTTCGCCAATTCGCGCATCCGCGCCTCATTTAGCGTCCACATGTCTTTTGCCGCCTGGAACGAGGAGCGAATAAATGCCCCGTGTTGCAAAGTCTGAAACCCCTCCCCGCGCGCGACTTCTACGCTTTCCGCGCTCTTTGAGTTCAACAACAAATAGCGCACCCCAATCTCTCTTTCCCGCATCACGATTTTGATCCGTTCGCCCGGCGTTGTAAAAATGGTTCCCACCGGTTCCTCTGGCCCAAAACCAATGGCATAGCCGTATTCCTGTGGTGCTGTATTGCCAGGACCGAGCACGCTGATGCTCGTCAACTTGGTGAGATAACGGGGATCGACCGTATCGTAAAAATCCGTTGTAATACACGGGAACAAAATCCGCGTGCGCTTGGATATCCACCAGTCCATATTAAACTCGCCCCGATAGATGCGCGCCTGACGACCGTGATTGGGCGCGTACGTGATCTCGCCGCTTTCGGGATCCATGTAAAAAGCCTTCACATCCACGCTGCGCTCGGCAATGCCCGGCATATAAAATTCGCCATTTTCGTCGGCAATGTCGTAGTAGATGCGACGCACGCCTTTGATCGATTTATCGATGCCCATTCGCAGTGACGCTACCGCGCCGGGACGGGGGCGATCGGGGGTAATGCTCCGTCGGGGAAATGTGCGCACAAAACCCTGTAACCCGCGCATGCGATCATCGGGGTCCAACTTGTAATCGGGCAAAAAATCCTCTGAATGTAACCCGAGGTCGAGCACGCCGGCAAGCATGCGTATCTGCCCGGTGAGATTTTTGAAATTTACATGCTCGGGCGTATCCAGTGGGGTATCCACTCTAAAACGCGCATCGTTGACCGTAATGAGCGACAGTGCCGGCGTACCCGCTTCTAAAACGACTTCACCGTCTGTTTTCAGGATTTTCCCCGGAATATACATATCCCAGTTCATTCCGCCTTTTGGATTGATGCCATCGATGAGGGCATCGGCGGGGTCCAGACCAAAATACTCGGCTATGGCCTCTGAATAATGCACAAACGACTTGCCAAATGGCGTAAAGAAACGCTTGTAATAATAATTGCGCGTGCTGTTCCAAACCCCGATTTCATCTGTCTGACTCGTCAAATCCAAAGAAATCAACAGCGGCAGATCAAGGGGTTCGGTCATCAGTGCGGCAAAATGCTTTTCCTTGCGCGAATGCCTGCTCAAAAAATCGCAAATGCCCCTGAAGCCCAGATGGTGCCCGGAAGATGCGAGAAACAAGAGCGTGTGTTTGGGCGGATATTTGCTGAAATATTCGGCCAACTTCATCATGCCCACAATCCCACACGCCATCTCTGCGCCCGGTGCGCGCGCGGGCACCACAGACATCGCATCGTAATACGCGTTGATTACCACGTTTTTTTCGCTCAACACGGGATCGGTTCCGCGAATCCAACCCAAAATATTCCGCGTCTCTTTCTTCTCCCAATCCATTCGCGCCTTCAACGCAACATTGACCTGGCCCTTTTCGGCGAGCAATGCTTTGAGTTGTTCGCCGCTCTTCTTATCAATCCAAAAACGCTCAACACTGTTGGGCACCTGCAAAAATTTGGTCTCTGCCTGTGCGGTAAACGTGGAATCGGGTTCGATAAACACAATCTGCTGCGCGCCGAGCATGGCGGCATTGAGCCAGTTGTTCCACGAATTAAATTCCATCAACACCACGGCACCATCTAACCCGCGCCCATTAAACGCCGCGAAATCGCCAGTGCCTCCCCACAAGAGATGTCCCTTTACGCCACCTGCGGGCAACGTGGTCGTCTTGACCAGATTGGGCCACAAACCGTGAATGGTAAAAACCTCGCCGGTGTCTTCCACCGTCAGGGTTCCGCCCTGGTCCATGGGCACCGCCACGCCAAAAGTCTCGGCTTCTATGTCTTCCAATCCCAAACGCCGGAACTCAGATGCGATAAAATCCGCAGCTTTTTCATGGCCAGGATAACCCACCACGCGCGAGTCGTAGCGCACAAACTGATCCATCAACTTGCGAATCCCATCTTCCCGCACGGCATCGACGACCCGCGTGCTGACCTCTTCGGCACGCGGAACGGGCACGGGCGGAACCGCATTGGGGACTTCCAAGCCCAACAAAGCACTCAAACGGGTATTGACGCGCTCGGGGCCGGCAATCATAAGCGCGGTGACCAAAATTCCCAAACCGATGAGGCCCCGCGCGATGGGCTTGAAATATTTATCCATAGCGATGCACTCCCCCGTGTCCGCGCTCTGGGAACCAGATCATGTCGATACCCGTGGACAACGCCACGCCCAGAATATACCCGACCAACAAACCGATAAACAAAGGTCTGGATTTGCGATAAACCGTTGGGCCGCCCACTTTCATCATCACAAACTTAATTAACCAGGCCAGAAAAGTTGTAAAGCTGGTGCGCCGCGCCAGATAAGAACCCGAAATCGCCAAACCCACGGGATGTAGCGGCCACCACACGTAGCGATAGCGCATATAGATCAAACCCGCCATCAACAGACCGCCAATACCCAAAAATACCGCCTCCTCGGGATTTTTTTCATAAAACGGTGGCTTGTCGGGGTCTTTAATCACGTTAACCGTCCCCTGGAAATGGCGTTCTGCTGCTCGCGTAATCTCCCAACTGTTGAAATTGTAAGCGCCCTCATCGTAGCCCAACCACACGGTGAACAGCATATTGAACAGCAAACTGACAATAAATGCCAGCCCAATAGCACTCATCAGCCGGCGTCGCTGATCGCCCAGAACCCCCTCAGAGACGCGCCCTGCATGGGCAAGCGCGGGCAAAAACAACCCCTTGAAATGCCCGGTAATCAAACCCGAAAAGCGGTAAGCGGCATGGGTGGCAAGCGGGATATTGCGCCGTCCAAAAAACGGTGCAACCATACTCCAGGGTCCTATGGGCGTATTGGTGAATGGCATGCCGGTATCGGCCAGGATTTTCGCCATACCCGTATAGACAAAAATCACGGCGAGGAGGAGCAAAAATCCTTGCAGTGGATCGAAATTCATCTGCGTCAGCCAGATGAACAAATACGCCAGGCTACCCAACAAACCAAGACAAGCGGCGCGATACGACATCAACTCTTGAGAGTCATCCACAGTAGGGTCTCTCCCAAGTGCCTTCATCAACACATCGCGCAAATGTTTTCTCGCCACCCAGAACGTCGAAGACACAAAAACGACAAAGGCCCCAAAAGTCTGCCAGTAATACACCCCCGTGCGATAATAAGGCGTGGTGGCTTTATAGCCCCACCTGCTGAGTTGACCGCCTTCAAAGATGAACACCAGATCAAAAAGCCAGATTGAAAACAGAACATCCAGGCTGGCAAAATAGGAGAAAAAGACAGTAAAAATGCCAAAATACCCCCGAATCGGTGGCAGTTGTCGATCAATCCAGTACCAACGCGACCGATAAATGGGAAAACGCGGAAAGCCCGGCAAAAAGTAATTGATACAATTCCATGCCAGCACGCCAAACGCAATGGCAAATCCGATCCAGAACAAGCGATTGCGCGTAAACTCGGGTAGCCATCCCTTGCCATCGCCCGGCTCAGAGGCTATATCGATCAACGGCGCCATCGCGGGAAAAACCAGGCGTTCGTTTTGCACCCACTGTTTTCTAAATACAGTAGCCACACACGCCAGCATCAAAAAAGCTGCCGCCACAACCGTCGTCCACCAAAACAAGGGCAGCACCCACACATCCCAGGGGATCTCGGCACCGCTCGGCAAGCCTTCGTAAAACCATGCAACGGCATTGCCCTCGTGGCTCGGCAAGAGCCAGTTGGGCAAAAGCGGATGCAAATGCTCGGCCCACATATTTTCTTCTGTGACAAAATAATAAGGTGCCGTGATATAGCCGAGCAAATAACCCGTCAGGCCAAAACCCGGCAGTGTTGCCCCCACAATGCCCATCGCCAAAATCGCATGCCATTCGCCTTTTGAAAGAACCCAGCCGGTCATTTTGCCAATACCGGCAAGTCCAATCATCATAAGCATCAGCACGATCAGCATGGCCATTGGGATGTGGCTATACGTCATCAACGAACCGTGAAAGACATAGCGCACATAAATAGCCAGCAGATCAAGGGCGACGACCAGAAACAGTCCCAATCCCACAGCGCGCAATGTTACCGCGGGGTGTGACCTCTCATCGGCGACTTCCGCCTGAAGATTTTGTGCATCGAGAGCCATTGGCGCAATTTTCGCAATAAAAGTAAATTCCCTCACAAAATGTGCGGGAATAATTAACCCTTGACCCTTGCATTTGTCAAATGGTTTATCTGATTCATGGAGGGAAAAAACATGTGCAAGAACCTTGACACCAATCATCCGTTTTGTTAAATTTTCTGATCTTATCGGAAAATATGATGGCTCCCTAGCTCAGTTGGTAGAGCAGAGGACTGAAAATCCTTGTGTCGGTGGTTCAATTCCGCCGGGAGCCACCATTTTTTTAGTTGACCATACACAGACGCAGATTTTCTCGCACAGTTCCCATAAGAAGAAAAATAAAAAAGGGGGTGAACACTGAAAGTTCACCCCTTTTTGTTTTGTGGTTATTAAAAAAATCGAAAAAGCTATAAACTCTGGGCAACTCGAAACCCCACATAAAGGCTCCCGGCAAAGGTCCTGAGCTTGTCGCGAATAGCCGAGCGAAGGAAAAACCCTTCCAGGTACCATGCACCGCCGCGCACCACGCGCGCAGTAGAGTCGCCGACCTCCCACGCAGACCCGTCATTGGGTGCGCCCGCATATCTATTATTATAACAATCCTGAGTCCATTCCCACACATTGCCGTGCATGTCGTAAAGCCCCCAGCCATTGGCCTCGAACGATCCCACAGGTGCTGACATCTCATTATCCCACTGACTGCCGCACCCATTGCAATTGGCGCGGTTGCGACCAATATTATCCCCCCAGCTATACTTCGTCACCGTTCCCGCACGCGCCGCATACTCCCACTCCGCCTCACTCGGCAAACGATAGTTTTTCCCTGTCTGTGCCGATAGCCATTCCGTGTACGCCACCGCATCATCCCATGTGATATTGATCACGGGACGCCGCCCCCGACCGAAACCTCTATCGTCTGCCCGCTCGCGCCCCGTCGCATCCGTAAAGAGATCATACTCTTCAAACGTCACTTCGTACTTCGACAGCGCAAACGACTCAAGCGTCACCTTGTGTACTGGCCTCTCGGCGTTGGTGCAACCTTTACCCGACACACAGCCCATCTTAAAACTCCCCGCAGGAATCACCACCATCTCTAGCTGCTTAAAAGAAGCCATGCTCTCCTGTGAAACTTGAGCGGATGTACCCGTGAAAAATCCCAACAAGACTGCAACGAAAATACACCTGATCATTCTCCACATGATATCTCTCCTGTCATTATTACTTAAATGCTCATCACAATGAGGCGTGTAAAAAATAAGACAACTTCTTATGGTTGAAAAGTACATATTTTCACCTTCCGATGGTCACGTTGACCAGGGCACCGGGGCGGACATACTTTCCTGCATCTAAAAAAAGGCCCGTTACTTTGCACGTCCCGTTTTGCGAATCTATAATGGGACTGATCTCGATAATACGCCCGCGCAGCGCGCGCTTTCCACCGGCGGTCGGCATGGCAGACAGCGGCATATTCATTCGGATCGCGTTCAGCCTATCCTCAGGCACAAACAACTGTGCCTGAAGATCCCTGGGGTCGATGACCTGCGCGACCGCGGTGTGGGACAACACCCAGTCGCCTACCTTTACATCTACCTTGACCACCAAGCCATTTCGGGGCGCGGTGATCGCGGTCTTTTCCAGATTGAGATATGCGGCCAACCAGCGGTAGTGCGCCACCTCGGTATCAAAACGGACACTCTCAAACTGATTCGCGCTGACCAATCCCCGCCTGTACATTTCGCTTAGACGACTTTCTACAGCCCTTGCCTTCTTCATAAGAACCCGGGCAATTATTTCCTTAAGTTCCAAATCTCGGCTGTGTATCACCGCAAGCGTATCGCCAGCGACCACCACATCTCCCAATTGCACGCGAACATCGCGCATCTGTCCACTTAGTTCCGTATATACAGTCGTCGCTCGCACCGGCTCTAATGGCGCTGTCAAGACCAGACCCTGGGCATCCGCCACGGTCGCAATCAGCATGAGTATCAAACTCATCGCCAGCGCAGAGAGACTGAGAACGCGCTGAAAATGCTCCCGAACCACATTGTCTTTGGATCCGAAGACATCGAGGACGTCGGGTTTAGGATGGGTTTCTGGCGGGACTGTAGAGGATGGTACTGCTGGACGGGTTGTGAGTGACTGGTGAACCATGGGAATGCCCTCCTGTGTGGGTTGGAACTGAAAATTTTGATCTCGGGCCCTTCATATAGCGCAAAAAGTGTGCCAAAATTTGCCAAAAACCCGTAACTACTTGCAGGAGAGCGTGTTTTTAAAAAATGCCAAAAAAAGGGCATGTGGGGAACTGTGTCATATGACACAGTAAGTGGTTCATTTGGAACAGTTGAGATTAGAATGAAACAGGGGGGTTATTGGGGGGTGGCACACAAAAAATGCCATGAAGAAAACAGGGCATGATGGAGGGTAATTATGGTGATAGTGCCCGGATGAATACCAGACCGAGAATGTCGCGGTTGTCCGAGACAAGGGGCTAGCGAGCGCAATAGATAAAAAAGACAGGTAAAGCTACAGACTCGAATGACCTTGTTAAAAAACCGCGGCCATAAATTTGAAACGTGTTTACAAGTGGCTCAATGAAACGACACGGGCTACGACACGAATATTATCGTTTGTAAGGCCGTTCGTTGTCAATATGTATTGCAAAATCAGCATGTAATGCAAAACCAGAAGATTGATCGGGTTGTATTTCCACCCAATCCACTACAAAATATTGCGGATCTTTTTTGTCATGCAATACCTCAGCCGCTGCTGTGTATGTGACATCTTGATCAACTGTCTTGTCTATTGTACTCCAAGGGATCAGTACCCTTTTTTCACTATCGTATGCTGTGGTGTCTAGGACGATGTGCCTATCTTAGTTGAAATAGTAGAGGCTCCGATGTAAATTGGATACAGCAGATTCAAGCCCGAAAACGCTGTGTCCTCAACCAAAGGAGCCCGTGATGAAAAAAGTATCGCACAAAGCCCCCAAAGTCAAGGCAATCCACAAAGACGATGCAACGCCACAGACACCCAGAGAAGAAGAACTGGGCGCACTGGATACACGCATCGCGTTGATCCAGGCCTTGATCCCATTAGGATTAGACGCCGTGGCAGAAGAATTGCAAGAAGAAGTGAGCCGCTTGGCAGGTGATAGATACACACGCAAAGACACCCAAAATCCCAATCGTCGGTGGGGCAGTCAACAAGGTTCGGTGTATCTCTCCGATCAGAAAGTGCCCCTATCTGTGCCGAGGGTGCGTAATGTCGTGACCGAGGAGGAAGTCTCCTTACAGACCTATCATCATCTCCAGCGTCCTCGACATATGGATGAAGGGTTGCTCCTTCGTATGATAAAAGGCATTGCCACACGCGCTTATCAAGCCTGTGCTGAGGCGATACCCGAAGCCTTTGGCCTGTCCTCATCGACGGTGTCAAGACGCTTTATCAAGGCGTCGGCAGAAAAATTAAAACAGTTCCGGGAACGCTCTTTGGCACAGTATGACCTCGTCGCCCTGTTTATAGTGGAGTTACCCCGCTTCGGTGGCGTATTTAGGGCTTGTGTTTCAAGCCTGTGATTGATGCAGTTTTTCATAAGCTATCGGCGCATGGTAGGCGATGGAAGAATGCCTGCGATGCGGATTATACCACCCTTCAATGTAGGAGAAGAGAGCCAACCGGGCTTCCTTATGCGTACGGAAGGATCGACGATTGATCAACTCACATTCAAGGGTGGCGAAGAAGCTCTCGCACATCGCGTTATCATAGCAGTCGCCAGCAGACCCCATTGAGGGACGCACGCTGGCCTGGCGACAACGCTTTCCAAATGCTATGGAGGTATATTGCGCACCCTGGTCAGAATGGTGGATCACGCTTTGTGGGCGACGCTGCCAAAGGGCCATGTTCAAAGCCTTCAAGACCAACTCGCTCTGCAGGTGTGTCGCCATTGCCCAACCCACGACGCGGCGGGAGAAGGCATCCATGACAACACTGAGATACAAGAAGCCAGAATAGGTGGGTACGTAGGTGATGTCAGCCACCCAGAGTTTATTGACCGTTGCAGCAGTGAAGTCTCTCTTTACCAGATCAGGAGCCTTATCAGCTTTTTGCGCCTTACGCGTCGTTTGCGTGCTCTTTCGGCGACTAACGCCATAAATGTCCATCTCACGCATCAGACGCGCTACGCGCTTCTTACCTACAAGGATGTCTATATCCATCAGATCTTTCCAGATGCGAGGGGCACCATAGGTGCCATCTGATCGGGTGTTGAAGGCTTTGATATGCGCCTTCAACTGCGTATCAACCTTTGCTCGTTTGGAGGGTGGACGTGCTCGCCAAGCATAATACCCGCTGAGGGAGACACCCAGCACGCGGCATTGCGTGGCGATTGGCCAAAGTGCCTGATGCGCTTTCACTAACGCGAAGATTTTCTGGGGATCGCGTCGGTCTCCGCTGCGAATTAGCCCGCTGCTACCGTATAGAACCACTACGGCACATGCTTTGACAGTATCTCGCGCTCGATGCGCAACTGCTTATTCTCGCGTCGAAGACGACGCAACTCTTCTCGCTCAGCACTGGTCAGACCGTCTTCTCGAAGTCCCTAATCTCGATCAGCCTGACCTATCCAGTTTTGGATCGTCTGAGCGGTTGGCTCAAACTCTCTGGCCAATTCAGAAGGACTGCGACCAGCGCGCACAAGCTCGACGATCTGGCGCTTCAACTCGGGTGGATAAGGGGGACGTGTTGGTGGCATAGTGCGTCTCCTTTCTAACTACTCATAAGGTACCCACCAAAACGGGTCAAGTCCACTGCATTGAATCGCTTAACTCTATGGTGGCACAACTCACCAGAAATGTGAAGAGGTGGACAAACTCTAATCAACGCTCCCGCTGGTTAGCCACCGCACTATTGGACATTGAACCGCGCTTGCGAAGGGTCAAAGGCTACCGAAGTCTGCCTAAGCTCAGGCGCGCACTCCAGAAGGACTTGAAGATAGATACAGACTGGCAAGACGCGCTTGCTGCTGATTGAAACCACTGGCCTTGATTATTTCAACTAAAAATAGCACTTGACCCTGCCATGCACCGCTGTTGAACGGTCCATCCGGGCCGGAGAGGCTTGAAGACATGACTGATCGAAACACCTATGATGACTTCGCCGAGCAATATTCAGCGATTGATTCAGAGTGGCCTCAGCTTGAGAAAGCCTTCGTCACGTGGTTAGCCCCAGACAATTTTGGCGACCAGGGTACGCAGCGATCGACAATGCAGGGCTAGCAAATCGGTAGACAAGCAAATTTACTCTACCCTTTCCAAGCTAATTGCGGTATTTTATAAGTATGGTCAAACCACGTGTCTATGTTGAAACTTCGATTCCCAGTTTTTATGTTGAAAGACGCATTGCTCCTGATATTATAGCTCGACGAGAGTGGACTCGGGAGTGGTGGGACAATGCGCCAAATCAATATGACCTGGTGACAAGTCCAGCAGTTCTGGACGAATTAATGGGCGATATTCCAGAGCGCACAGAACTACGATTGGCTGTTGTTCGGGACCTACCCCTTTTGGCCATCGAGCCAGCGATTTTGGAAATCGTACAGACGTACATTCAGCACAAGGTAATGCCCGCTGATCCTGGAGGTGATGCGATGCATTTGGCACTGGCGTCTTTTCACAAATGCGAATTTTTGGCCACCTGGAATTGTCGCCATTTGGCCAATGCAAACAAATTTGCCCACATTCGCCGCGTGAATACTTTGCTGGGGCTATTTGTGCCAACCTTGGTCACGCCCTTAGAGCTACTTGGAGACACCAATGAAAAAGAATCAGAATGACCCAGTCATAGACGAAATTCGGGAGATACGTCACCGTATCTCAGCACGTTTCGACCATGATCCTGCACAGCTAGTCGCTTACTACATGGAACGCCAGAAAGAGTACCAGGATCGATTGATAGGATCCAAACCTGTGACTGAAAATGTAGGTTGATCGTTTGATATTCTACACTATTGACTCTTGTAGGTATGCCGCGTAGCAAATTTAGTCTGCCATTATCAACCATTTCTACACTATAAAATCCCCGTGAGATAAGTTTTCTGGCGGGGATTCTTTTCAAGAGCGGTTTCAATTATTGGAGGCTGCCTTGCTGGACACCAAGTGGGTCGCGCGGGACTTCGCACGGCTCTGGTTGAATCTGGCAGTTAAAAAACAAAGGCCGAACTTTTTATGCCTGAAAAACCTGATATTATCTGGATTTACTGTGACGAACTGCGCACCGATGCGCTGGACTGTTATCAAATAGCCCGTAAAACCCCCGTCCTTTAGACGTGGTCGCCTGGCGGAGGGCTTCCTTTTTTAGCTTTAGCGTATATGAACATTGCCATATCGCTAAAGACGAACTATGCGTTTTTGGTACGCTGACCATATTCTCATTCTATTTCGCTTGACAAAATGGCATATAAGTATATATTTTTATTATGCTTAAGTCTTTCAAATACAGACTGCGCCCAACGAAAAAGCAAGAGAAAGTCTTGTTGGCACATATTGAAGAATGTCGCTTGCTATATAACCAGCTTGTCTGTGATAGAGTGCAAGCATGGGAAAGTGAAAATAAGTCTCTGTCTCGTCATGACCAGACCAAAACAATACCATTGATAAAGCAACAGCGTCTTGCATTCAAGCAAGTATATAGTCAGGTATTGCAACAAGTATCAACAAGAGTTGATCTGGCATTCAAAGCATTCTTTCGTCGCCTCAAAGAGAGGGCAAAGACGGGCGAGAAAGCTGGCTTTCCCAGATACAAGGGTCAAAATCGCTATGATTCTATCACCTATCCTCAGTTTTCCAACGGATGCCGATTGGACGATAAGGGCTTGCGATTGGGCAAAATAGGCTGTATTCGCATTGTCCAGCACAGGCCACTTGACGGCATTCCTAAATCTTGCACAGTCACGCGTACGGCAACGGGCAAGTGGTTCGCTACTATTTCTTGTGATATGGGCGAGCCAAAACTTTGCGACGAGCAACGCCCGCCAACAGGCATTGACGTGGGTCTCAAGTCCTTTGCTGTAACCAGTGACGGCGAGACGATAGCCAACCAGCGATTCTTTAGAAAAGAGCAAAAATCACTTGCAAAAGCACAGCGCAAATGGGACGCGGTGAAAAAAAGATCTAAGACCGACGCCGTAAGAGAAAAGCGTCGTAAAGTAATTGCCAGAGTGCATGAGCGTATCCGTAATAAGCGACATAACTTTGCCCATCAAGAATCAAGAAAAATTGTCAATCGTCACGGCTTCATAGCCGTCGAGAAGTTGAAAGTTAAAACGATGCAAAAGAACAGGCGATTGTCTAAATCAATAGCAGACGTAGCATGGTCACTGTTTCGGCATTGTCTCGAATACAAAGCGGAAGAAGCTGGTATTGGATTCAAGGCTGTCAATCCTAAATATACGTCACAAGATTGCTCGGCATGCGGACATAGAGAGAAGAAAGCACTCTCTGATCGTGTGCATCATTGCAAGGCGTGTGGCTATATGACGGACAGAGACCACAATGCTGCCATAAACATATTGACTTTGGGATTACAAAGTCAGGCGATTTGACCGCCAAGAAGCCCAACTGCTCTATCGTTGGGAGTAATCACCTTGTGCGCATTTCCCTTCTTCAGCCCCACACACCGGTATTACCTCCAGCACAATATGTAAAGCTTCTCGACGATCAGGATCCCGGCCTGCCTGATCCGCTGCCTGACACCCTCTCTGCATTTGAAAAACGCGTTGCCGAAGTTTTTGGTGTGGCCAGAATGGATCTCGAAAAACTCCGTGCAGGACGGAGAGGTAATCACTGGGATCAATGGGCAGCTCAAACACCCCTTCGATCCGCCCTCGACAATCAGACCTATCGCTGAAAGGATTTTGCGGGGCAACATTACAGGCAAATGGTATAAGGGGAGTCCCCACAACATGATGGTTCTAGTGCATCGTGGCAAAAAAGGTTGTCCATATAAATAGTATGTGCTTATCTTTGGGAGTCTCTCAAAAGTGCCTCTAAATTCCTCTTGGAGGGTCCCATGCCCGGTTACTATAAAAGAGCAAGTGCCTTGCCCATAAGCGTGATCCAACGCGCCGTATTAGAACAAATTGTCCAACGCCATACCAGCCAACAGTGCCATGTCAAACGTGCCAGCATCATCCTTGTGAGCAGTGAGGGGATGAGCATTACCGAAGTGAGCGCGCACCTGAATGTCCACCGCAAGACAGTCTCTTTTTGGCGAAAGAGGTGGCTTCGTCACCAAGAACACCTCACCTTGATCGAAGTCGAAGCCGACCAACAGGCCTTATCGGAGGCGATTCTATCCACGCTTTCTGATGCACCGCGCTCTGGCACACCTGTGACCTATACCGCACAGGTCGTCTCTCAAGTCGTGGCTCTCTCGTGTGAAGACCCCAAGGCCTGTGGGTATCCCATCAGCCATTGGACGCCTCAAGCCTTGCGAGAAGAAGTCATTGCACGCGACATTGTAAAGGACATTTCCATTCGCAGTGTGGGACGTTTTTTAAAAGGAGGCCGATCTTAAGCCTTATCGTGTGCGCTATTGGGAGCGTCCCCCCGATTTAGATAGAGAAGCCTTTTACCAACAAAGCGAAAAGGTCTGTACATTATATCAGTCGGCTCCTGCGCTTCACGAACAAGGCGTACATGTCATCAGCACAGATGAAAAAACGGGCATACAGGCCAAAGCGCGTGCCAAGCCAACTTTGCCGATGAAGCCGGGTCGGGTCGAATACCAGGAGTTTGAATACAAAAGGCATGGGACGTGTTGTTTGCTTGGCAATTTTGAAGTCGCCACAGGCAAGCTGATTGCCCCAACCTTATCCAAGACGCGAACAGAAGCAGATTTCAAGACCCATATTGAACAGACCTTTGCACAAGACCCGCAAGGCGAGTGGGTCTTTGTCGTGGATCAACTCAATACCCATAAATCTGAATCCTTAGTCCGATGGGTTGCCCATGTGTGCGACATTCAAGACGAGTTAGGTGAAAAAGGCAAATCCGGGATTCTAAAATCCATGAAAACGCGTGCCAACTTCCTGATAGATGAATCCCATCGTGTGCGCTTTGTTTATACGCCTGTGCATGCTTCCTGGCTCAATCAGATTGAATGCTGGTTTTCCATCCTCGTGCGACGCCTGCTTAAGAGAGGTAGTTTTACATCCATTCAAGACCTTCAGCAACGTATCTTAGATTTCATTGACTTTTTCAACAAGACGATGGCCAAGCCTTTTAAATGGACTTACACCGGCAGACCTCTTAATCTATAAGGAGTAGCACTTCTGCCACGATGCACTAGAGCGTCAGGCAGGAACCAAAACCTGGGCAATTTTTACGGCAGTGATTGCCGGTGACGGGAGAACCGCCACGGGTCAATTAATCAACCAGGGTGGTAACTACGGAACCATGCTCATGATTAAACGAGAGGCGCTGGCCGACTATCAGCACTTGCTGATGGAGGAGCGGCGGCAGTCTGCACAGGCACAACGGCTTAAAGGAATCGAGCAACTGGAAGCTGGCATAGAACCTGAACGCTTGCAAAATGCCAAAACCTATTGGTGGAAATTAGACAGGAACAAGGACGGCTACGTTTCTTATGAGGAGTTCCCACACCCTGATTGGCACCGGGCAAATCTTAATAGCGATGAATTCCTGAGTTGGGAAGAGGAACTGATAGACATTGCCATGAGGAGGGTTGCGCAGCTCAATTACCAGGAGAAATACGCCACATCCCAAAAGGAGTGGTCTTCTTGGCATAAATGGGCCAGTGACAGATCCGATTTTGAATGGCTCTTCCCATTCATTGATAGGGATCATGACGGGAAGATCAGCGCCGACGAATACAAGGCGTTTGAGGCCCAGGCAAAGAGATATCTCGACAAATCCTGGCCCAAAACGAACGAGTTGGGACAAACGGGACAGGACATTGTAAACAGGCGGGTGCCAGGTCGGTCGAAAGAAGAGTTGTGAGATTCACATAGTCGAAATACTAAAAAATGTCGGAAACAATTATCCCACTCAATTAGACATTCGCTTTGACAAAAAGAATCAGGAGTATGTAATTTATGCATCGTAGCGATCTCTTATTGGTTAAGAGTGGTGGTCATCAATGAAGTTATCTCCCATAGAACCAGAGAAGCTGCATAGTGTCTTGCTTAACCCTAGAAAGGTCGATATATTTGCTAAAAGCAATCACAGGCTTTATGGCACCAGGAGATTATAGTCATGAATATAGAAACGGAAAAAGAAGAAGACGGCCGATGGCTTGCTGAAGTAACAGAATTGCCTGGCGTGATGGTTTATGGAGAGAATAAAGAAGAAGCCATTTTGAAAGTAAAAGCATTGGCCTTGCGAATGATAGCTGATCGTCTAGAACATGGTGAAGAAATCCCAGAATTAGGTGAAGTCTTTGCAGGATCAGTATGAATCGATGGCCATCAACAAAAGCGCGGCAGGTTTTGGCGGCTCTTCTGCGAATTGGGTGGACTATAAAACGTCAGTCAGGCACTTCTCATCGAATTTTAGCTCGCCCCGGGTGGCCAAATTACGTATTTGCATTTCATGATCGAGATGAAATAGGCCCACGCATGTTATCTCGAATTGCGAAACGCACGGGCTTGACTCCTGATGATCTGTAAGGCAATGTTCTAAACAGTTTAATTACTTAATCCCTCCCGTAGGGCTTGATCGGGTGCGCAAATCCTTTGAAAGAACCGAAGCCTAAGCCATGCCGGTCAGAGAAGAACTACGCGCAGGCAAATTTGAAAACGGTTATGGCAACGGCCCAAACGCCCATCAGATTCGCCCCAATTTCGATACCGACACAACCCTTCTTTGTCAAAAAATGGAATGCCGATCCGGCACTTCAATCTGGGTGACACACGCCGCCATCAATAAACTTGCGAACAACGAGACCAGTCTGAGACAGGTAAAAACCAACCAAAGGAGGAGGGAATGGCGGTGAAAACGGAACTCACAGGCGAAGACCTGGAGCACTTCCGCGAGAACGGTTACCTGGTGCTCCCACAGGCATTCAACGCCGAGGAAGTCGCTCGCATGCAGCATGAAGCGGACCGGATACTCGAGCTCATCATCAACTCTTCCCTGGCCAACGGGCGAAAAAGCGGCCGGCTGAATATTCTGCAGACGTCCACCGGGCCGATGGTGCGCAAGATCCAGCCGGTTAACGACCTGTCGCTGTTCCTGGCCGAAGTGTCTGCCGACGAACGACTCATCGGACCCATGCGTCAGCTCATGGGGGACGAGCCGATTCTCATGGAGGAGAAGCTGAACTACAAAGAGCCGCTGCCCGAAGCGATAGAGGGCATCCCATTGGTCGATAGCGAAGACCGGTTTCCGGTTCACAACGATTGGGCGTATTATCTGGCCCAGGATTACCCGCAAGAGATCATCTCTTCGGCCGTAACCATGGATCCGTGCGACGAATCGTCCGGACCGCTTCACGTCTGGCCGGGGAGTCACAAACAGCACCTGGAACATCACCAACCGCCCAACAAAAGGGGGTGGGAAGTGCTACCGGATTTGATCGATTTCGATGGGGGAATCGACCTGTTGGCGCCGCCCGGCACCGTCATGCTCTTCCATTCGGTGCTGGTCCACAACTCTAGGCCGAATGTTTCCGGTCGTCCGCGGAGGCTCATGATCTATAGCCATTACCCCAAGCAAAGCGACATCGGGCACGATGTAAGGAACGGTCCCAGCAGGCTTAGGGAATCGCCCTACGAGTGGGAGTATCAGCGGGCGAAGGACCGCGGTGAATTCGAGGATGTGTTCCAGGCACCGGTGTTTTCCTGATTCCTCTGAGTCGAGTAACAGCGGCGTTTGTTTACGACCTAAAGAGGAGAGATCTCATGAGCAGTTGCATTGTCGTTCACAGTAGATTTAAGCATTCATGGCCCTTTGCGGCAGACCATTTTCACAAGCTGTGGCAAAAACAGGGAGATGTGTCTTTCGTGGATTTACAACCGGACGACGAGCGTCAGTTGGGTGAGGTTGTGCCGCATCCAGAACAGGTCCAGCGTCTCGTTAGTCTTCATATGCCTGTGAGCCTCGACTGTCTGAAAGCACTCAAGAACCTCAAGGAAGCCGTTTTCCAGCCTGGTCTAAAGAATGAACTTCGAGCATATGCAGATCAAGCTGCTGTAAAACTGTATCACCAGACAAGCTCGGGATTCTGGGGCCAATCTGTTTCCGAGTGTGGTTTAGCGCTCACTTTATGCGGTCTGCGCAGGATTCCACAACTCCACCACGAGATAATCACTGACCTAAAGCCCTGGAATTACGGATACCAGACAGGGCCAGATGGTTACGTCAAAGCCGGGCAATTCTGTGACGATGTACGTTTTACCAATGGAACGGTGCGCGGAAAGAAGGTGCGCGTGGTTGGAGCTGGCAACATCGGCAGCCGATACGCCAGCTTCATGAGCATGCTTGGAGCGGATGTCGCTGCCTGGGATCCATTTGCCAGCGATCCGTGTTTTCACCGTGCTGGGGCGCGGAAAGTATGGCACTTGGAGGAACTGGTCAGGGATGCGGAGATCTTCGCGCCCATGGTCCCTCTCAGAGACTCTACCAGAGGGCTTATCAAGGCAAAGCATATTCGCGCGCTCCCCAAGGGATGCCTAATTGTGCTGGTAACACGGGCCAGGATCTGTGATACGGATGCCATTCGTGAACGTGTGCTGGCCGATGAAGTCGCGCTGGTGGCTGATGTTCATGATATTGAGCCACTGCCTCTTGACGATCCGTTAGTGGGCAGACATAATGTCGTTCATACACCGCATATCGCCGGTCGCACCATGGACGCCAATAAGCAGTGGGCAGAGCTGCTTGCGGCGCAGTTTCTATCTTCATAAGATAAGGAGTGTAAGCATGGTTTCCGATCTGGATATTTATTTGTTTGATTTTTCCGCGCGTTTTTTGATTTTTTGCTGCTTACACATAACTCGCTGAGTTCATTACCTTTTAATACTGGAGATTTTAATGGCAAAAATTGTAATCATTGGTGCTGGCAGTGGATTCGGAAGCCGACTGTCCCTCGATATTTTATCTCGTGAATTATTAAACGATTCCACAATCGCACTCTGTGATATCAACGAAGAGCGATTGACTCAGGTGCACGATTACGTGAACCGCGCCATTGATGGCCATGGACTCCCTGGCAAATGCATCGCCAGCACTGATCGCGAAGAATTATTGCCCGGCGCAGATTTTGTCGTCACTGCCGTATCCATTGGGGGCGCAGCCTACTGGGGCGAACCTTACGCATCTGAAATCAACATCCCCAAAAAGTACGGCATTAACCAAACTGTCGCCGACACAGTAGGTGTAGGAGGTGTGTTCCGTTATCTTCGCACCGCACACGAGCACTTGGCATTTTGCAAAAGCATGGAAAAACACTGCCCCGATGCACTCATGTTAAATTATACCAACCCCATGGCCATGCTCACCTGGATGCATTCTATCGGTTCATCCATCCAAAACGTCGGCCTCTGCCACAGCGTACAGGGCACAACAAAAAAACTGGCAAATGGCATTGACGTTCCTTACGAAGATGTGAGTTACCTCGTTGCAGGGATTAACCACCAGGCCTGGATTCTAAAATTCAACAAAGACGGCGAAGACCTGTACCCTCGCATCTTCAAAGCCGTCGACACCCATCCCAGTTTCAAAGACGACCTGGTGCGGGTCGAGATGATGAAGCAATTTGGCTATTTTGTCACCGAAAGCACCCGACACAATTCAGAATACCTCCCCTACTTCCAGCGCACTCAGGAATTGCGGGACATCTACAACCTGCCAGAACGTGATCCCGTCTACATGGAATTGCCCGAAGGCCGCAAACGTTCCTGGATGAAAGACACAGGCATCACAGATAACGATACCGAAGCCGAAGTCCCAAAACTGCAAGCATCCCACGAATACGCTTCTTCAATCATAGAAGGAAAAATCACAGGTGTCCCATTTGTCTTCAACGGCAACGTCATGAACAACGGATCTATCACCAATCTTCCCGACGAATGCTGTGTTGAAGTACCCTGCTTGGTCGACAGAGAAGGCATTCATCCCTGTTACGTTGGTGAACTCCCGCCTCAGTGCGCCGCATTAAACATGACCAACATCGCCGTACAAGAACTCTCCGTCAAAGCTGCAATGGAAAAAGATAAAGAAGCGGCATTCCATGCTTGTGCATTGGACCCACTTACTGCATCCGTCGTATCTTTACCCGACATCCGAAAAATGTTTGAAGAACTCTGGGAAGCAGAAGGCGATCGACTCAGTTATTTTCATGCCTGATAAGGAGTGGTCTTCTTGGCATGAATGGGCCAGTGACAGATCCGATTTTGAATGGCTCTTCCCATTCATTGATAGGGATCATGACGGGAAGATCAGCGCCGACGAATACAAGGCGTTTGAGGCCCAGGCAAAGAGATATCTCGACAAATCCTGGCCCAAAACGAACGAGTTGGGACAAACGGGACAGGACATTGTAAACAGGCGGGTGCCAGGTCGGTCGAAAGAAGAGTTGTGAGATTCACAGGAAGGTTGGAACCGTGATAAAGATCTGTGCTCGCAAGGCGCTGGGATTAAACCCGCATAGGCAACTAAGCCCCAAATGCAGGAGTGAAAAGAGCTCTTAAAAACAAGGGTAAGACGATGTTCGCAGGTCTTCTTCTGTGAGAAGAAAAAACAGCACGGACGCTTAACAGCGCATCCCCGGACACCACCCAACCCCAATCCCCCAAACCGCTCCGCGGCTTTCGGGGATGCACGAGACGTTAAATGAAAGCAGCGCAGATTTCCCCAACAACCCACACCAAAAAATCGCGCACAAAAACAGGAAGAAAAACCAATATGGAACCAACCTTTCAGAATGTCCCTTATGGCCCTCACGAGAGAAATGTGCTTGATGTTTATAAAGTGCCCTTAAAAAGTCCCTCTCCTATTTTTCTATGGATACATGGCGGCGGATTCTACTTTGGGGACAAATCTGAAAGAGGACCTCGTCTCGTTCCCATCCTGTTTGACCAAGGCATATCTCTTGTTACGATAAATTATCGCCTTTCTCAACATGCAATATATCCCGCCCCCTACTACGATTGTAGACGAGCATTTCAATTTGTCAGATATCACGCGCCATCCTGGGGCCTAGATCCGCAACGTATCGCCGTAGGTGGATTGTCTGCTGGGGCTGCTATGTCGCTCTGGTTGGGGTTTCGTCCTGATATGGCTGAACCAGAAAGCGATGATCCTATCGAGCGGGAACCGACCAGACCTGCCTGTACATATATAGTAAATGGACAAACCTCATACGATCCTCGTTTCATCTCAGAACTGATAGGTGGCAAGGTCCACATTTATGAACAAGTATTGGCGGACCTTTTTGGTGTACCGAGGGATGTTTGGCCGCATCTTGATGAGCGTGCCGTGCAGTTAGTGGAGGACGCATCTCCGATCAATTTTCTCTCTCAGGATGCTCCGCCTGTTCTATGTGCTTACACTTTGTCCCGGGAACATGAACCAGACATCCATCATCCTCAATTTGGAGATGATCTTAAAGAACGCATGGATACGCTAAATTTAGAATGCACTGTCGTAGTGGATAATGAAGATGCTATCAAGCGGTTGAACAAAGACCAACAGGATGGCAGTACCGGCCAAATAACTTTCATGGATGGGACGTATCCGGGTGATTTCCTGGCTCGTCACTTGAGTGTATCCTGAAATCATCTATAAAAAACTGAACGAAGCAAAACCAAATTCTACGGTGTGCGCTGTAAATTGGTCCCTTGAAAGACTTCGCCGTGATTTCGGCGAGCAGTTTGTCTTGGAAACGGCTGATTCGTAAAGCCAAGAGCCGTTAGCCGAAATGTCGTCCGTCTTTATCGTGCATACTCACCAACTTTCATGATGAGGCTCTCATGACGAACCATCAAACTACCCAATGGCCTTTTGTGAAAGCCGGAGTTGCAGGAGTGGTTCTTAGAGGCAAGCAAATCCTGATGGTGCGTCGAAAGTACGGATCAAACAAGGGAAAGTGGTGTATTCCCTGCGGGAATGTTGAGATTGGGGAGGACGTTCGGGATGCTATGGTACGTGAAATTAAGGAAGAGACCGGATTGGATGTGGAAGTCGGTGACATCGTGAACGTGCTATCTACACATCACACACCTGAACGAAGCGTTGTCGGAGTATGGTTTGAGGCAAGAGAGAAGGGAGGTAATTTGGTCGCGGGAGACGATGCCTCTGAAGCCCAATTTTTCCCGCTTGATCGGCCACCAACAGAGATGGCATTCGAGGCAGATAAGAAGATCATTGAGCAGCTAAAGGGGTCAAGTTTATGATGATCTCATGTCCATCGAAGTCACTCACACTTCGGCTAACAGCGCGGTTGGCCTGAAGGCAACCCGCCCAAGAGCGGGGCGGGTTCGCAAGTGGCTAGTGCGTACACGTCATCTATCGCGTCTTTTGCGCAAGCGCCGACTTAAGCGCAGCTTTGCCCCCAAAAAAAGCCTAAAAGGAGGCCCTTTTGGAAAATACTGAATTCTATCGTGATCTAAATGTGTGCGATAATGCCAAAATGATCCTTGTACCTGAAGGTGATTTCTTGATGGGTTCTGACCGGAAGGAAGTTTTGGCGTTGTGGCACAAGATGGGCTGGGACCAACGCTGGTTCAATGCTCAGGTAGGGGCAGATCACTGGGTCGGTGAATTGCACGTTCATGAAGTCGAAATTAGTTCATTCTGGATATATCAATAGTTCGGACATTTTTTCCAATTTCGGCCTAATTTGAGAAACGTTATCATTCTAAGTATTTAAAAAACAATAAGTTATGCGTTTTAATAGCTAACTTCATAAATTCATAAAAAACAACAGGTTATAAAAACTGTCCACAGTATTGGATATATGAGAAGCCGGTTACGATTGGTCAGTATTACACGTTCATGAAGGATACTGGAAGAGAAACCCCAGTTGATCCGCGGGTGCACGGACCGTGGAACAGCGCCTGGAAGGATGGCGTTCCCATTCCCGGTAGTGAACAATTACCGGTTAGTTCCGTGAGTTGGGAGGACGCCGTTTCATACAGTTCATGGGCAGGATGCCGATTGCCCACTGAAGCTGAATGGGAGTACGCGGCACGAGGTCCGTCAAACTTGATTTTTCCTTGGAGAAATGAGTGGCAAGAGGGTATTTGTCGCTGCGCCAACCAACTTGCTGATCGGCACTTCACAGATAATGACGAACACAGAATCTGGTTGAACGGCAAAGGCAGTCGCCTCCCAGATGGCTCATACCCAAAGCCTTGCTGGCTTCCTCAGCATGTTGCTTAATTGGAAGGCCCGACAGTGTCCCTCGAGTTTCCAAATGATCAAAGCTGGTGTGACGTGATAGGTATGGGTGGCCAGGTCAGGGAGTGGTGTAGTGACTGGTACGATCCCAACTATTACCCGCAAAGCCCTCGTCGAGATCCCAAAGGGCCGGATGGGCCAACGAAACACCGGTGTCGCTCATTGCGTGGTGGGGCATGGCTTAGTCCTGCATATACGAGTCGCGGTGCGCAACGTCTCGCGTATCCACCAGGTACCCGCAATACAAATGATCATGGTTTTCGGTGTTTCAGGACTGCCTGAAGATCTGACTTCCGACTGCATATCCAGAATGAGTTGAAAGCGAGGAAATAGAAATGATCCACGAGTTAGAGACCGTTGTGTTGGCTCATGATATTGAGAGTGAGGGATTAAAAAAAGGGGATGTAGGAGCTGTTGTACATTGCTATGAGGATGGTGAGGCCTTTGAGGTCGAATTCGTAACGGCTGAAGGTAAGACCATCGCTGTTCTGACATTGACGGCAGAAGATATTCGTCCCATGATCAAAAGTGAAATTCTCCATGTTCGTGATCTTGCTGTAATCTGAGGGAAAACCAAGGCAGGCCCCCATGCCCCCATTGGCTTCCAGCCACTACCTGGAGAGAATCAGAGACGCCTTTCCAGATCTCATGTGGGCAAATTACCGAAGAGTTCAGACCATTGCCGATCCCGATCATGTAATGATTCTGTTGGACAATGGCATCGCTTTCCGGTTCGAGAACGATGAGGATACGAATCTGACGAGGGAGCGGATTGTCCTGGATGCCCTTAGAAGCAGCCTGAAGGCAATACCCATTCCCGACTATGCATTCGTGCCGAAGGCGTCAGATTTTGCGGGATACCACACAATTCCGGGGACTCGGCTCTCGCCGTGGCGGTTTTGGAGACTTTCCAAGGCGAACCGCAGCGAGGCCGCTCAGAGGCTGGGTGTTTTCATCAGCGAGCTCCACAGCTACCCGGTCGCGAAGGCACGGAGCCTCGGCGTAGAAGAAGGCGATGCATCGGTTAGGCGCCGCAGGATGTGGAAGGAGCTATTCGCTGAACGGGCTGACGAGCTCCGACGTGAGGTCCGCGATGTTTTCGAAGCATGGATTGAGAGAAGCGAAAGCATCGATCATTCATACGAGCCTGTGCTGGCTCATGACGACCTCTGGTACAAACACATCTATCATGACCCCTCGACCGGAAGACTTACGGGGATCATAGACTGGGGGGACATCGAAATCACAGACCCCGCTAAGGATTTCTATGGGTTCTGGGTTTACGGAGAGTCATTCCTCGACGAGGTCTTGTCGCACTACGAATACTGTGACGCGAATCTAAAAGACAGATCCTTTGAGCACTTTTGGGGAATCGCAATTAGTAGCTGGTTTAGCCGCCCCCCAGGCGGGCGATTCTTTCGGCGATCAACTTGGGAAGGTAGGCCGACCTCGGAATGGCCTATGGGGCAGGTGCGGTGAGGGCAGGTCCCAAGTGTTGAACGGACTGCGGACAAGATAGAGATATTGTCCTTACTATGATATTTCTTTACATTTTAGTATCAAATATAAAACCAAATACAAATAAGACAGGAAGAGCCAATGCCTGAACTTGCTCGGTTTTTCGGCATCATCATTCGCATGTTTGCAGAACCGAGAACTCAACATCACAGACCACATTTCCATGCATATTACCAAGATGAAGCTGCCGTTTGTGCAATAGATACTATAGAATTGATTGCTGGCACGCTTCCCAAGCGCCAACAAAGATTAGTGGAAGCCTGGGCGGAATTACATCAAGAAGAATTGTTGGAGGTTTGGGTTCGATTGCAAGATGGACAAACACCTTTTAGGATTGATCCCCTTCAATGAGGAGAATTTCATGAATCATCCAATATACAAAGTACTTTCATTTGAAATTTTAGGACCATATAAACTCAAAATTGATTTTAATGATGATACGTCACAGACCATTGATTTTCATTCCATTCTTGAAGGCGAGTTATTTGGGCCATTGAGAAATGAAACACTGTTTAATCAGGTTGATATCGATCCAGAAATTCACACTTTAGTTTGGCCGAATGGTGCAGACTTTGATCCGGCAACACTTCATGATTGGCCTGATCACAAAATGGAATTTGAAGCAATGGCCAAACGGTGGTCTCAAGTGACAGCCATAAATTAAAACAGAAAAACAGAGGGGTGAAGGTTTCCCCTCTATATTCTTTTTGTGATTGTACAAACCCCACAACATCTAACACCACGCCCACGCACCCTTCCGTACCCCACTCCATCAACCCGCCAGAAAGCCTGCGGCAGGTTCGTGGGTGCCGGCAACGTTACACGAAAGCGGCACTGGATTACCCCCAACCTCAGAGACCCCCGCCCTGCGGCCAAGGATCGCAGAGCCGCGAGACGTTATGCGGCATGCTCGAAAGTTCAGGATTCCTAGAGAAAATTTCGCTGGAAATGACCGGTATCGGAAGCTATATTGTTACGAAAGCAGCCAAACCGAAGTTTATCATAGAGCATGTTTTGTGATATAGATCCCCGTTCAATAGGTTATCTGACGGGGATTTTCTTCAGCATTTATCTTGCTCTTGATAGGCGCAACACGGTCAATTGAATCATGTCAGTTACATTGGTAAAGTACTACGATCCGACCTGGCCTTCAAGGTTCGAAGAGTTGCGACACCGTTTTGACTCTGTTTTGTCAGGAAGGTATTGCAGCATCGAGCATGTCGGTAGCACATCTGTCGCCGGAATGACCGCCAAGCCAATCATTGATGTTGACATTGTCATTGAGCGACAGGATTTCGAGAGCACGAAGGACCGGCTTGCAGAGATCGGATATTTCCATGAAGGTGACCTGGGTATTCCTGGAAGAGATGCCTTTGATCTGTCGGATAGTGGACTGAAAGAATCTTTGCCCGCCCACCATACGTACGTTTGTGACAAATATGGTGAAGCCTTGAAGCGGCATCTTGTCTTCAGGGATTTCCTCAGACAAAGTCCCGAATATGTTCGTAGGCTTAGTAACCTGAAATGGCAACTTGCTGAAGAGCACGACAATGACCGCCAGTCGTATATGGACGGAAAAGTCGCTCTGTGCGAGGAGATCTATGGGAAAGGGCTGGAGGCTCTGGGGTGCCGGTGTAGTCTGTACTTACCATTTGGCAAATAGCACGGCGCATTCGCGCCTTGGCCTTCGGCAACCCGCTGCGCGGGTTCGCAAACTGGCAGACGATACACGCAAGCGGCGCAAAACCAAGAACCTTCTCAAACCGCTGCTTGTCGGAATATGTCTCTGGAATAGCAGAAGCACCTGAATAAAACCGAAGAAGCAAAAACAGATACGCTGGTCAGGTGGGTTGATAAGCTCGGATTAGCCCTCACCAGTCTATATCAAAGGAACCTTCATGTCCGACTTCCCGTCCCAATCGCGTTACGACAGCATGACATATCGTCGGTGCGGCAACAGCGGTATTCAACTACCTCTACTCTCTCTCGGTCTGTGGCATAATTTTGGCGGCGTCGATGTGTTTGAAACCGGGCGTGCTACGGTGCGCACCGCCTTCGACCACGGCATCACACACCTGGATTTGGCCAACAACTATGGACCGCCCTATGGCTCTGCCGAAGAGACCCTCGGCCGCATCCTCCAGCTCGACCTGGCGCCCTATCGGGATGAACTGATCATCTCCACCAAGGCCGGATATGATATGTGGCCCGGACCCTATGGCGATTTTGGCTCGCGGAAATACCTTGTTGCCAGCCTCAATCAAAGCCTCAAACGCCTGGGGGTGGACTATGTCGATATCTTCTACCACCATCGCCCCGATCCCGATACGCCGCTTGCAGAAACCATGGGTGCCCTCGATTTCGCCGTCCGTTCAGGTCGCGCCCTCTATGTTGGCATCTCCAATTATCCGCCCGACCAAACCAAAGCGGCGGCGCAAATCCTGCGCGACTTAGGTACGCCCTGCTTGATCCATCAGCCCAAATACAATCTGCTTGCCCGGCAACCCGAAAACAATGGCCTCTTCGACGCACTGCAGGAGGAAGGCATCGGCTGCATCGCCTTCTCCATCCTCAATGGCGGCATGCTCACTGATAAATACCTGGACGGCATCCCCGCAGACTCCCGCGCTGCTCGCCCGGGTCACCCGCTCAAAAATCGCCTCGACAAAGAAACCATCGGCAAAATCAGCAAGCTGAACAACCACGCCTGCGCCCGCGGCCAGACCCTCGCCCAGATGGCCATCGCCTGGGTCCTCCGCCAAGAGGCGGTCACTACCGCGCTTTGCGGGGCCAGCCGCCCCGAACAAATCGAGGACAGCCTCGGTGTCCTCGACAACTTAAATTTCACCGAGGACGAACTGCAGACAATCGACAATATCTTAGCGACATAAACGACCTGCTGAGATCGCTTCGAGATGTCTTCTGTAGCTAACTGACAAGGCATAGATAATGACATCTGACCTACATAGGATGTATGCCATCGGCTTGATGGCGTTCATCATCTTCCTAAGTACTCTCGTCAGCCTTCCCGTATTGCCGAGACTCAGCACGGAACTCGGGGCTGAAACGTACCAGATACCCATAGTCGTGTCGGCTGCCCTTGCCACAGTGGTAGTCGCCCAATTCTTCGCAGGTGCCCTTGCGGATCGCTTCTCACGGCAACGTCTCATTCTGGTAGGCACGGCCCTCGGTTCAGTTTCATCTCTTTTGTGTCTGATTGCGAGCGACTGGGTCCATTTGGTAGGTCTTCGAGTCCTCGGTGGTGTCGCTGATGCCATCTCGATGCCCGCTCTCCTGGCAATCACTTCAACGCTTGGCAAGAATGCTCCAGGGCGGTTCTTCGGAATTCTCAGAAGCAGTCAGGGACTGTCCTTTGTGGTTGGCCCCGCCATGGGAGCAGCGCTTTCGTTGGCTTCGCTTCGGGCCCCATTCCTTGTGGACGGGCTTCTCTCACTCGTGGCCTTCTGTGCTGCTTTCTATCTGATCAAGGGTGGAGAACGGGCCCCATCGGAGTACCATCTGGGAGTTTTTCGCAGCCTTGGTGCAACCTTTGGGAACAGTCACGTATTCGTCTATCTTCTGATGGGGTTCGCGGGTCTGTTTGCCTTCGGGATTTTCGGAGTGTTTGTGCCGACAAAGGGCGAAATGTTGGGATTCGAGGCTTGGGAGATCGGGCTAATTCTGACAACCGGTGCGTTTGCATTCAGTGTGTCCTCATACTTCACCGGGGTAATCTCTGAGAAGGTGGGACGAAAGCTTTGTGTTCTTGCGTCTCTCGGGCTCCTGGTTCTATCGGGAGTGGGGCTGGTCTATGCCGACAGTCTATTCCTGTTGATAGGGTTCTACGTTCTCTTCTGTCTTACGAATGCAGTTCCATACTTATTATCATTCGTGTACGCTACGGAGGCGTTTGACACTTCATATGTAGGAGCCGCCATGGGGGCATTTGATTCCCTTATGGATCTCTCTTTGTTGATCGCCCCACTGCTTGGAGTCGCAGCACTCGGGATGACAGGCGAAATGGCCTATCCATTGTTGTTGGCAGTTCTTCCGGCATTCCTTGCACTCTTTGTGACCTTTGCGTTTTTGCGGGAATCACACGTCCCAAAACAATTGAGGAAAAAAACATGACAGACACAATTCCCGAAATAGATCGCGTAGAAGACGCGATTCGTGCACACTGGGATTTGAAGCCTTTTCAACTTCACTTTGTGCCGAGAACAAAGAGACTTTTTCGCCTGACGAGTAAGGACGACATCTGTTTCGTGCGAATCAATTTCGATCGGGAGTCCTTAGGTGCGGCAGACATCGTGAGCTTCGTCCACCATCTCCATCAAGCCGGGTGTCATGTACCTCAGATCTATGCCTCGAAATGCGATTCGCTGTGCGCGTCGCTTGATGATGTCGTGGTATCCATAGAAAGTGCGCTGCCTGGTAAAGAATGCAACTCAGACCGCCTGGATATCCTTGAAGATGTCGGATTTCGCTTAGGACAGATTCACCAAGCGGGTATGAGCTTTTCCGTCCGTCCAGTTGAGAAACGGCCAAGTCGCTCATACATAGATCGCATGCTTCGAGACGCCTTGCGCCAGGCCACAAATGACCCTAATAGGAGAGCAATTGAAGAACTGCGTGATCGGCTTTACAACAACCGCAGAAATGAGTTAGATGTAGAGATTCCATTCATAATCACGCATGGCGACGTTTGTGCCCGCAATGTTCTGGTTCACGGCGAGGAGGTCGCTTTCACTGACTTCTTCGTGCCGTTCGCACCGGCCTTGACTGATGTTGTTATGCCCAAGACCAAGTGGTTGATGGGGGAATCAGAAAGGCAAGATCGCCTCCTAACTTTTTGCGAAATTGGTCAGTTACTCAGAGGCTATGTCAAAGCCCGAACTGTCACGGACGAGGAACGCTCTACGTTCGGTGTTGTCTCGGTGGCGTACTATGCCAAACGATTCACAAGTGACACTCAAATTCTAAGACAAAAACCCCGGTATATACAGGAGGCTTACGCCATTGACGACGCTATTGCCTCACTCAGTGAGTCTGTTGATGTCCTGGATTCCCTCTGGCCCAAATAGCGAGGCATTCAACGACATATGACACTGGTACGAAAGCTTCAGGACGTAGGTCAAATGAGGATTCTCTCATGGTGATATTCGCACACAAAACCAAACATTCCATATTTTCTATAAAGTTATTTCATAGACAGAATCTTGAGAGAAACAAGGAATGAAACATGTTAAAAAAATCAAGCTGCTCCTCACCGTTTCCATCGTGCTAACCTCGATTTCAGCAGCCGATACCGCCGAGTTCACCCTCGTCGATAAAAAAGCTGGGATCAAACCGGCACCGCTGATCCTCTTTCCAGATGCACCACCTTTCACGCGCCAAGCCGCGGTCGATCTTGCCGATTACATCGAGAAAACCTGTGGCATTCGGCCGGAATGGATCGACGGTCCACCCCGCCAACTCCCGGATCGGGCCATCTGGGTAGGTTACCAACCGGCGCTTGATTCGCTGTTTCCAAAGATCGACTTCGACTTCCAACACCCCGAGGAAATCGTCATCGCGGCGAGCGAAAAGCACCTCGTAATCGCGGGGCGAGACCGTTGGGATCCCAACCACCTGATTGCACAGATCAACGGGAAACGGATTGAGGGAATCCAGCAAGAGTATGGGACTGTAAATGCGATCTATACGTTTCTGCACGATCGACTCGGCGTGCGTTGGCTCTGGCCCGGCGAGCTCGGCGAGGACATCGTCCCGCAGGAATCCATCCGCTTCGCGACCTTCAGATATCGCTACCATCCCAGTCTTCGTTACCGGGCCGGGCTGTTCAGTTACTCCAGGCTGGCGCCCAAGGGAAAATACGGTCGATCCCAGAAGTGGACACGCCGTCAACGGCTGCAGTTGGGTTCCCTCGAAATGGAAGGAGGGCACGGATTCGGCGATTGGTGGGAGCGTTTTCACGAAACACACCCCGAATACTTCGCACTTCAGCCTGACGGAACGCGGAGCGGGTTTCCACGACCCAAACACGCCAAGCTCTGCCAATCGAATCCGGAGGTGCCGCAGCAATGGCTCGCGGATGTCGAGGAAGCGCTAAAACAAAACCCAAATCAACGCGTCTTCAATGCGTCGCCTAACGACGGCTGGGCCAGCGGGCATTGTGTTTGTGAGCCCTGTCGCGCCTGGGACCATTCGGATGGCGAGCCCCGTTCGTTTCACTGGAAAGGAACCACGCTGGAACTGCCCGCGCTATCCGATCGGCACGTCCGGTTTGCTAACACATGTGCGCGGTTACTCAAACAGCGCTATCCGGATCGAGACTACTATGTCATGATGCTGGCCTATGGGCATTCCCGGCCTGCTCCGATTCGCGAAGTTCCGGCGGAGAATGTCATTGTGGCAAGCGTGGCAAATTTCCTCAACCGGGACGGCTTGGTCGACCGTGGTTCGACCAGGGGTTCCACGCACAAAGAGCAATACATCGCGTGGTCGAAGGTCGCGAAGCACATGATGTGGCGACCCAATGTCGGTGACCCCGCGGGCTGGCCTCAGGGACAGCCGGATGTGGCTCTCACACAAACAATCGAGGACTTCAAACTGATCGGCGAAAAAGCGATGGGCATCTTTGTCGATATGGTATGGGAACACTGGGCAACGCACGGGCCACAATACTATCTCATGGTGCATCTCTTGTGGGATCCGTCGCAGGATGGGCAGGCGATTCTACAGAATTACTATCAACGCGCATTCGGCCCAGCAGCCACGGAACTCGAGGCCTATTGGAATCTGATGGATGAGACGCGCAGCATCTTTTGGGCAAGTGAACAAGCATACCCAGATGTCTATGACAAGGCCTTCTTCGACCGCGCTTACGCGCTACTCGAACAGGCGTCACGCAAGGTCACGGACGAACCGGAGCGGTTCGGGGCGCGGATCGATTTCGTCCGCATAGGCCTGGATCACACCCGCCACATGATCGACATTCGCGCTGGAATGACCCGGTATTGGAACGGAGACAAAAGCGAACAGGCGAACGTACTCGCCACATGGGAAAAGATCGAGCAACTCTGTAAGGATCACCCCTATGCGATCAACTGGGGACCGATCCGTCCCCAGACGCCGCGAATGGCCGGGTTGCACCCAGATTATCCTCCAAGGAATAGAGCTCCCGTCGTGAAAAAAATAAAATCGCCGGAGCAACGTTAAAGTCTGAGAATCAGAGTCCCTCCCCTTCTTCATAGTTGGCAAATAGAAGTGATATTTACTTCAAATCAAAGCCAAAAAACTATTCCTGGTGCGCCTCTCAATTCGATAATGTGTGATCTTAGTCGGGAGTTGAGCATTGAAAGTCGAAAATCTTCCAACTGCTGTCCAAGCTCATCTGGCGGGTTTTAAGTCAGATGGGGAAAATCTCCGGACAGCATCGTGTGCAGATGTGTTCCGGTACACTCACCCACGCAAACAGAATTTGTTCCTCAAATTACGAGGTACGCGTACGGCACCACAAGAATCCGATCTTCTGGCCGAGAAAACGGCAATGTCTTGGATCCAGGGGAAATTGAACGTTCCTCGCGTGGTCTGCTTCCACGAAGAAGGTGATACTCAGTATCTGCTCATGACCCAAATCGCTGGTGTATCTGGCATCCATCAAGATGCCAAAAGTGATGTTCCGGGTCTCGTACGCCTGTTTGCTCATGGCCTTCGCGAAATTCACGCGATAGCGGTCGATTCGTGCCCCCTGGATTGGCGCATGGAACGCTATTTTGCATGGGCGACAGACTTGATTGACTCAGGTGTACTGAACGGTCAGGTACCAAATGGTGAAACGAGGAATGTTCTACGGGATGAGCTGGACAGCATACGGGCCGACCTGCCACCAGAGGATCTGGTATTCACCCATGGGGATTATTGCCTACCCAACGTAATGATCCACGATGGTCGTTTAAGTGGCTACATTGATTTGGGCTATGCGGGAGTCGGAGATCGATATCTCGATTTTGTCGCAGCTTACTACACCATCCGCAGAAATCTTGGGAATGAGTGGATTCCTTTGTTTTTCCATGAATATGGGCATGAATTGGATCAGGCCAAATTGAGCGTATATCAAAGAATCCATGACTTTGCCGGCTGAGAACGATATGGTGCGGGATATATGAAAAACGTCATTAACAATTTAGCCCCTAAACGACTCTTGCCCCCTTTGATTATTTCCTTTTCCCTGTTGATTGCCAATATCAATGTGCTTTACGCTAGCGATAACGATATTTATCAATGCGCTACAAGCAAGGATGTTTACGATGTATTGGATACCGTCAAGCCAGGTGATACGATTGTGCTTCAGGGCGGCAAAGTGTATGAAATCGATAAGAGTTTTAAGCTACATGCAAATGGGTCCGATAAAAATAGAATCACCCTTACATCAAAAGACAGCACTGGCCAGGGTCGATATGCTGTAATTTCCACAGTTGGAAAAAAAAAGGAAGAGGATTTGGTAGCAATCAAACTAAGTGGCTCGTTCTGGAACATTTCCCGCATAGAAATAACCGGGAAGAAAGTGTCTCTAGACAAGGGGTATTGGAACACGCATGGTTTTCGTATCGGTTTATATTTATTGGGATCGGGATCACACCATAATATTATTGAAGATGTGCATATACATCATACACATAACACTGCTGTAGCTATCAGGAATGAAAGTCACCATAACACCTTTAGAAGAATGAAAATCCATCATATTGGAGAATGGCTGGATAAAGATTATAACGCTCATGAAGGAGAAGGCTTTTATATTGGTTCATCAAAAGGGCTTGAAGAAAGAGGAAAAATGGCAAGAGCCCATAATATCATAATTGAGGAAAGCATATTGGGACCGGGATTACTGGGGCAATATATCGATATCAAATACGCGGCCTCATTTGTAACCGTCCGGAATAATATTCTATACTGTTATGAAAAATCCTACAATGAAGAGGTTGTCAAACTAGCGGGATTTGCCAACATCATAAAGGATAATAAATTCATCGGATCTAATAAGAACCTGACTCGATATATTCAGATTTTAAATAAAAAAACGGACGATCCAGTAAGGGTGGACTATCTTGATCAGAAAAATATCCCTGCTCCAACAGGGAGGGATAACACTGTTGTGAACAATGTTTTTTATACCAACGATCCAAAGATATTAGTTGTTAAAATTGATGTTGCTCCAATAGATCGTTCATCAGTTATTGTTGAGAATAATAAAATCGAACCATTTGATGATACGCTATCTGCCAAAAATTCTCTGCAACACTTATTTCCCACCCAAAAATAAGATAACAAAAAACAACACGGACGCTTAACCATGTGTCCGTGCTTCAGTCGCTGCGCTCCTTCGGCCATTCGACAACCTACCCTACGTTAAACACCCTGCCGGGATAGAGCTACCGGCATTATCCTGGAGACATACAACGTGAGTGACGAATCCAGGGCTGATCTTGAAACCGTACCTGTCCGGCAGGGCTACGCTCGTTTCTCGCTTGCAGTCGCTGGCGATCCGTAACGACCACTTACTTTTTGCAGGTGGTGCATCCAGTACGAGCGGTTTATTTACTCTCGATCTGTGACAGCATCTGTTCCAAAAGCGTTACAAAGGGCATTAAGCCCTGGGCCGAATGCATTTTCGTGGTCGAGAACCGCTACCTTGCGAGATGCCATTTCCTCTAAAAGAACAGCCACAGGTAGATGGGCGAGTTTTGCGGCAGTCCGCAGGTCAATATGATTTTCCTGATAAGCACGGACAGCTTCTGAAATTCTGAATTGTTTCATACCATCCAATACCCACTCTCGCATAAGTGCGGCTTCAGAATAAGCGGTTTCTCCAACCAGTTCAGACAATTGTTCGGCTTCCTCTGACGTGAGACGGACTGATTTCGTTACCCGTTTGGGAGAAGATATAGTATTCATTTTTTTTATTTTACCTTTCGTCACGATTTTGAGCCGCCGCCAGCAATGCCTGTCGGGCAACTTGCATCACATAGTGTCCAGTATTAGAAGCAATAGCATCCAGTTTACCCGAAGCACTATTGTAAGACAGAATATGTGCATGATAAAGATAGACGACAAATTCAGGTACAGTGACTGCCTTGATGTTGTGTTGCCGTGCAAATGTGAGTGCGCGTTGCTCGTTTATAAGCAGCCACCAATTCATTTCTTGTGCTAATGCAATCGCGGACGCCTCACCAGCATGGAATTGAGGCAAAGGCCTGACGGGGTTACGAATTGAAAGCAAGCCCTCATCTTCTAAAATGGTGAACATTTCCTGGTAGCCATAAACCCGTTGTGGATAGCGAGGGTCAAGGGCAAGTACTTCGGAACGGACCTTTTCGGGAACGAAGAGATCAAAAAAACGGAAAAGGTAAGACAGGACATCAATACGATGTCCCAAAACCCAGAATGAGGTTTCCATAATTGCTGATTGTTTCTCCATGAAGCAAATGTAAACATATACATCACACATGTCAATGAATTGTACCGCGCAGTCACAAGCTGGACACAAAACCCGTATCTAGTCCGATGGCGGTTAGCAATTGCATCAGGAAAGTAGTACCCGCTCGCCCTGTACCTGTAATGATAACTTTATGGATTGCCTGGTCTGGCATGAGACTCATCCTTTTGAGTTTCTTTGCGAAGTTCCAGCGGCATGATAAACTTTTCTATCTTCCACTTGCCCTTCACAACCTGTTCATCGAACACGCCAAAAAATGAACTTTTGTCATCCACGACCACGGTGATACTGTCTTTTTCGACGCGTACGGCACGTACAGAAATGATTTTTCCTCTTTGTTGGGGACCTGCGAATTTGGCGAAAAAATGCCCTTTTTCATCTTTCGCAAACTGGAGCATGATGTCAGTTTCTGGAAACGGTATGCCCAACGCTCCGCTCAGCGTGTTGTTTTCGCGAAAAAGGGTAAGGGGCAAACTCTGCCCGCGTTGTGTCCAGGTCCATGTTCCCTCAATTTTACCCGCACTAGACTCTATTCCTTCATACTTGCCGTTTATATAATTGATCATGAAGGACCAGTTTGAATCTTTGTACGTGACTTGGGAAACCGGTATGCCTATCACTTCCTGATCTGGGATGTCCATCTTCGCAAATAGCTGTCCATCTTCTATTTTTTTGATGTGAAACGCGAGGCGCAATTTGAGTTCGGTGGCGGGAAGCGTGCCGTGCCAGGTTCCCAATAGGTGATCTCCATCAGCCCAAACATTTGCGCCCAATAATAGGGCTGTCACTGCGATCAGTAATCGTTTCATCGTATGCCTCCTGTGATGTTGAGTTTCCATTCTTCTTTGTTCGCGGTAGCTTCCTGAAACAGATTGGAAATCCGCTCATGTATAAGCCTTCTTACTGATTTTTAAGCGTATCCACAGGATTTGTTCGCGCAGCCGCGATGGCTTGCCAACTGACAGTGAACATGCCAATCGTCATTGCCATCATACCCGCCAATAAGAACGACCACGGACTCAAATCAATCTGGTAAGCGAACTCTGCAAGCCAGTGACCCATCGCATAATAGGAGATCGGCGCGGCAATCAGAAAGGACACGACAATCAATTTTGCAATGTCTTTCAAAATCAACCCTACGATGCCACCCTCAGAGCATCCCAGGACCTTTCGAACAGCAATTTCCTTTTTTTTCTGCTCTCCTATGTAAAAACTCAGGCCATAAAGCCCCAAACAAGCAATGAAAATGGCGACGGCAGCGAAGGCCTGGAAGACCTTTCCAGTCCGACGCTCTGACGCATAGAGCTGTTCAATGTCTTCATCGACAAAGGAATACTTGAAAGGATAATCCGGGACGATTTTTGACCAAACCCTTTGCACCGCAGCGATCTGATCGGCCACAGTGCCCGGTTTGAAACGAATCAGGATGTATGGCGACGGCCCGCGCAGAAATGGAATCACCAGAGGCTGGATGGGTTTATATAGAGATTCGATATGGAAATTTTCGACAATGCCGATCACAGGTCCATTAATCGTTTTCAGCTCCCCACTTATCCCGATCCTTTTGCCAATCGCGTCACCTTTCCAGCCTATGGCCTGAACCGCAGCCTGATTGATCAGGAATGCGGTGGAGTCAGAAGGAAATGATAGCGGTGCAAAATTTCTTCCCTCGATAATGTGCAAGTCTAAGACACCAACATAATATTCATCAGCCCGGGCGAATAGCAGGGAGGATTCCCTTTCAAGCGCGGGTTGTTCGGGCGTGATGGCCATTGCGCTGATGGTTTGTCCAGGGATAGCCGACGCAAAAGAGACCGCAATAGATTCGGGCAGGTCTGCAAGACGGTCTCTGAGTGCGTAGGCGATTCTTCCAATCTGTCTCTGCACATGTACTGCGAGTAAGTGCTCCTTATCAAAGCCGAGTTTTTTCTGCTGCGCGTACTTCAATTGTGCATCCACAACGAGCGTAGCTATGATCAGGAAAATGGAGATGGTGAATTGGAAAACGATCAGACATCCACGCTGCCGCCCTCCTCTCATCCGCAATTTCAGGTGTCCAAAGAGTACCTGAACAGGCTGGAGGCCGGATAGGATAAACGCCGGATATACCCCCGCTGCTACGACGACAAAAAATGCTGTGCTCACGAAAAGGGTTATTCCCTCTCGTGAAAGTAAGACCTCTTCTGACAGCTTTTTCCCGGAAAGATCATTGACAATCGACATTCCCAACTCGCAGAACATCATTGCAAAAATTGTGGCGACGATGACGTAACCAAAGGTTTCCAGGAGAAACTGGACGATTAAAGAGGTCCGATCTGCGCCAAGGACTTTTCTCATGCCAATCTCTCGCATGCGCTGCCTCATCTGCGCGGTGGTCAAATTGATGAAGTTCATACAGGCCAGAAGCAAAATGATGCCACCTACCAGTGCAAATGTGTAAACAGTGGCTGCGCTTCCGTGAGGGGATAGTGCGAATCGCGTTGCACGCGAGTGGAGATAAATGTCTGTAATGGGTTCAAAAGAATAAGAAGGTTGACCTTCGAGATTGAGGCCATCAACTTGTTTTTGTAGTCGCGCTTCTATTTGGGAAGGGTTTACATTTTCTTGCAAGAGTACGTAGGTATAGGTGATCGCCTCGCCCCATTTATTGCGAGCAAACTGATAGGGAACAAAGGCGTTGATTGAGGCGAGGAAATCGAACCTGAAGTGCGACTGAGGCGGAAAGCCCTTCACGACGCCCGTTACGGTCAGTAGAGACCCATCACTGAGTGCGAGAGTTTTCCCCAATGGCGCGTCACTTCCAAAGTATTTCTTTGCAACCTCATCGGTAATGACCACGGCGTCTGGATTATTCAGGGCGGTCTCAGCAGAACCAGCAATGAATTGAACTGTAAATACATCAAAAAAACTGTTTTCTACATAAAAAAACTGTTCTTCTCGCACATACTCATTGCTAAGGCGCACACCACGCGCATCTCGATTCATGCGAACGACCTGCGCCATACCTGGGTACCTGGCGAGTTCTTCCCCAACTCTTGCAGAACATACCGGAAGAAGCCATGCATTTTTTCCCGTTTTGCCCTGCCACAACACGCGATAGATGCGATCTGCGTTCTCGTGAAACCGATCATACTTCTGTTCATCCTGGACAAAGAGCATGATCATGACGCAGCAACCCATTCCAATACCCAAGCCGATCACATTCACGTATGTGTAAACCCTGTTTCTCAACAGGTTTCTCAGCGCGACAATCAGGTAATTCCAAAACATTTTATTCTCCCGGTCCATATTCGCCAGTAATTAGGGTGTGATCAGGTTGCACAATTTTTTAAAGCAATAACCGTGCCAAAAAATTAAATATTGAAATAACAATGATTTATGAAAAATTGCTTGAATTGATAATTTGAAAAGTGTCCGGTTTTGATACAGTAGTGTCCAATAATGAACACTTGGAGGTGATGATAGAGCCTGCTTCGGGGGGTGTAATAATCGACCACAATCCACTGCTATCTTGTGGATACGCCATACATTGCGTGTGTAGGAGTGGCTACAAGAGGTGGTGGTTTACAACTGTGAAAGCAGTTCAAAACAAGCCTTTTATTATCTATAAGTATTAAGACTGCATCATCGGTTCTCAATGCTATGACGCGCCCGCGATGTGCTTTCCGATCACAATGGACTTGACCCGTTTTGGTGGGTACCTTATGAATAGTTAGAAAGAAGCCCCACTATGCCACCAACACGTCCACCTTATCCGCCCGAGTTGAGGCGCCAGATCGTCGAGCTTGTGCGCGCTGTTCGCAGCCCAGCCGAGTTGGCCAGAAGCATAAAAACCAACTACTGTAGAGATGATATGCTCGGAGTGAAAAATTTTCGCGATGTTGGAAACAGCTTGAATCAAATTCTTGGGTCTGAGCTCTTCAAGTCAAATATCCTCTATCGAAGTGGCGCTCTGGATGAAATCTCACCCCAGGATAACCTACCCCGATTAAAGACAATCGTCAACTTGAGGCGCGAGAAAGATCCTGATTTCAGAAACATTAAACTTCTGCAAGTTGCGCCGCTTGACACAATGAACAACTACATTTTTGAGTCCGAGATTTTTAAGGAATGGATACAGAGGCTATATAACACTTTAGCAGACGAAACCATTTGGCCATCGCTCCTGCACTGTACAAGCGGGAAAGATCGCACAGGAGTGGGCATTGCCCTCTTGTTGAAAAATATTGGCGTATCTGACGATATGATCGTAAAGGAGTATATTCTTGGAGATTATGGTAATCGCTATCCTGAAAGTATGACACACCTCTTAAGTAAGATGCCAAAATTCGAACACCTGAAAATGAAGGAATCTCAAATTCACACACTGAAGAGAGTGTTACTTCAGAAATAGAGGAAAGGACTGTCTCAAAAGGTAATGGATGCACAGCAAATTTCGATAAAGCCATTTGAAAGCGAGGATCAAGAAGCTGTCCAGAGCCTAATTTTAGCTGGCCTTGCCAAACACTGGGGAGAAATTGCCCCAACCTTAAATCCAGATTTGAATGACATCGGTGCCTACTACGATGATGCCACATTTCTGGTCGCCTGGTTTGATGGCAGAATTATTGGCTCGGGCGCGCTGATTCCAAAGTCAGACCAGGTAGCAGAGATAGTCAGGATGTCCGTGTCACCAGAGTTTCGGAGACGAGGAATCGGCAGGCAAATACTGGAAAGGCTCTGCCAGGAGGCTAAAGCGTTGGGATTTCAACGCATTGTCCTAGAAACGACATCTACCTGGTCTGGGGTTATCGAGTTCTACAAACGGTTCGGTTTTCGTGTTACACACCATCAGGATGGTCACTTTGGCGGCGAGGTTCACTTTGCTCTGACCTGACTTCAATCTGATTAGCGATTGAAAGCATCCCACAACATATATCACGACCGTGCCCAGTTCGGGCTGCGCCCTTCGCGCGACCACTGTGCGGTTCGGTACGGCAGGAACATTAGCCGCCATAGCACGTAATAATAGCTGACAGAACAGGGAAATCAATGGGTCGCAATCGACAGAAGCCTGAGTTGATCTTTGAGCCGCTCGACCATTCACATTTGCTGGTAATCAAGAACTGGTTCAGCGATCCAGATACCAAAAGATGGGCTGAGGAGCCTTCCGACAGGTTGGTGAGTTACATCAACTCAGAGCCACAATACTATGCTTGGGTCGCAGTGCAAGAGAGCGAGACAGTTGGTCTTGTCCTTTGCGAAATCGAGAAAGAAGTAGGGAGTGTGTACCTCGTTGTGAATCCAGGATCGAGGCGACGCGGGTATGGTCGGCGCATTCTCCATCTGCTCAAGCGGCGTCCGGAAATCGCCGGGGCTTCCGCGCTGATCGCAGAAATCGATCCAAAGAACGTGGCAAGTCTGGCCTGCTTCAGATTAGTAGGGTTTTCTGAAGAATCTGAAATACCGAGTGAGGAAGGACTTGTGTGCCTTACCTGCCGACTGGGACAGAAATCTTGTAAAAAAATTCGAAAGGGGAGCTTTCCATGACATCGAGTGAAACATTGGATCGTGTGTGGCAGCATATAGATTGTCTGTATCAAACAGTGGAAGAACTCCTTGAAGTACAGCGCACGACTGTACTGAAGATCCAAAGATCCGATGAAGAAATGTCTGATACCGACAGGCAACTTCCTGACGCTTCTCAACTACTCGATCAACTCAGTCGATTGCGTGAGCAACTGAACCAACAGAGTAAACAAGTTCAGCAAGATGCAACCGAGACGACACAGGAAGCCTCGAAGAATTATCTGAAAGAGTTGTCTATTGAGCGCTTGAATGTCATCGAATCAGATGGGACTTTGCGTCTTGTTCTCTGTAATACACAACATTCACCTGGTCACGTTATGGATGGAGAGAGATTTGGCGAGCCTGAAGGGAAACGTCCCGCTGGAATTTATTTTTTTGACAATGAGGGTAACGAATGTGGTGGGTTGATCTACGGTGGGGAACGCAATGAAGATGGCTCGTATTACGCTGGAGGGATTCTGACATTTGACCAATACCGCCAGGATCAAGTAATTTTTATCCAACATGAGGACACAAATGGTCGCCGCTCTGCGAGTCTCAATATAGTGGATCGTCCCGAAATGCCCATAAACGAGTGGGCTGAGGAATTCCAACGCCTCTCGAATCTTCCTGAAGGTCCAGAAAAGGAAGCCGCATTGAAACGTCTGGAAGTAGAAAACCATTATGCGCAGCGAGTTTTTGTCGGCAAAAAGAATAAACTTGCTCTTGTGAGTTTACACGATGGACAGGGGCGTATCCGAATAAGACTTTCTGTTGAACCAGAAGGCACAGCCAGATTAGAATTTCTTGATGAGAGCGGCGAGACAGTTGCTCATTTTCCTCAAAACTGATATTTGAAACCCCATTTGGCGGCCTGGCAAATGGTCACCCAACCACCCCAAGCTGCACCAGCGCTTAACAGCGCACTTCCGACTCGCTTCGCTCGATAAGGAGCCCATCTACAATAACACACAACACAGGCATGACGCTACGCGCCTTCGCCCAAATACTTGGGCATAGAGAAAATTTCGCTGGAAATGACCGGTATCGGAAGCTATATTGTTACGAGAGCAGCCAAACCGAAGTCGATTCGAACCGAATAGATTATTCTGGAAAATTTGACTCCAGATGAAGAATTGGCCTAAATTCGATCATAATGGTGATTTACCAGTAGGGATTCATGAGGCAACACTGGCAGATCAAGCGGGACAAAACACGACGTGGAATAGTAGAGGTGATCAGCGATGATTCAGAACGATCAGGAGCTTGAGGCGACCAAGGAACGCATCCAGTATTTTCAGCAACAAGTAGAAAAACTTCGACAGGTCGAAACCAATCCACAGAACTATTGGTTATCGGCGGGAGGCTATCTGGCCGAAATCGACCGGATGAATCTTGAGGTGAGAGAGTATCTTTCGCTTCATCCAAGTGAACGAAGAGAGCGGGTTACCTGAGTTTATAATAGAGCCTGTGTTGTAATATAGATCCCCGTCCAATAGGTTATCTGGCGGGGATTTTCTTCAGCATTTATCTTGCTCTTGATTGGCGCAACGCGGTCAATTGAATCATGTCAGTTACGTTGGTAAAGCACTACGATCCGACCTGGCCCTCATGGTTCGAAGAGTTGCGACATCGTTTTGACTCTGTTTTGTCAGGAAGGTATTGCAGCATCGAGCATGTCGGTCCGAAAATTGGGCCTCAATGTCGAAATGCGGCTGGAGACATTAACCGGCGTCGATATATATAGTGAAGCTTTTTTTGCCGTTTTTGAGAAGACGTCTAGTCCGGGTTATTCGTGGCTATTCTCTAAAATGCATAATAAGGCCGTGAAGCATCGCGCACTGTGTGCGCTATACCTCGCTTCGCGAGGCCGCCTGCGGCAGCGTTAATCCATACGTATTTGGTATTGATACAGGAATGAAGTTCCCACTTCATCTAACACATCCATCTACTCTGCGGTATACTCGCTCCTTGCGGCTTCGCCCACCCCGCATACGCAGAGTCGTAGGGAGCCATAATGATCGAACAGAATCACCTGGACCTCTTACTCGACCTGAACACTGACGAAAACCCTCACAGCGGCGGGGGTCTATTAGACCATCTTCGGGGAACACACGACTTCCTCCAGGCTTGGGGCAATGACCAGGCCGTGTGTCTTGGAGGTTTGTTTCATAGCATCTACGGCACGCAATCCTACAAGACAGAGTCGGCGTCCCTTGAAGATCGGCAACGCATCCGCGAAGTGATTGGCGAGAGGGCCGAGCGATTGGCTTTTCTCTTCAGCGTCTCGATCCGCAGTGGGTTTTTCGAAGGATTAGGAAAGGAGGGAGCAACTGTGTGGGACCGTGTTCACGAGGAGAACATATCCGTCACGCAAGCGGATCTTCGCGACCTCATTGAAATGGAGGTTGCCAACTATCTGGAATTCATGCCGAGATCCCATTTCACGGTCGAGGAACTTGACACGTTCGAGGCCAAAGTTGAGCGAGGGAAGCCCTTACTCTCACCCCTGGCCTACGAAGCGATCAAGGCAGGAATCAGATCGAAACGCCTTGCCATAGCCTCGGAGGGAGAGAGGTGACTTACCATGAGAATTCTTATCTTGTGTGATTTGGAAGGCACTGCTGGCATCGTAGATTTCAAAACTCAGACTTACGACGGGGGTCGCGACAACGAACAGGCCAAATATCTGGCCACTCTGGAGATCAACGCCCTCATAGACGGTGCTATAGAAGGAGGCGCCACAGATCCTATCGTGCTGGACGGACACGGCAGTGGTGGAATCAGTATCGAACATATCCACCGTGAAGCCCGGGTGATATTCGGCCGCCCCAGGGGCTCTGTATGGGAGATGGGATTGACATTTGAGGCGCAGTTTTTGTATGGCCATCACGCGATGGACAACACACCTAATGGTGTGCTGTGTCACAGCTGGAGCTCCCGAAGCATTGCCAACTGCTGGTTGAACGATGAACTGATCGGTGAAATTGGTTTCAACATGGCTCATGCCGGTGAGGTTGGCGTGCCCACGGTTTTCGTCAGCGGGGATCGAGCTGCTGTAGATGAGGCTCGACGTTACGTTCCTGCCATTGAAGGCGTTGTCGTGAAAGAGGGGCTCAGCCGCACGGCTGCCCTCTCCCTCTCCCCCACTAAAGCCCGGGATTTGATTCGAGAAGGCGCTCGCAAGGCCATGGGGCGGATCGGAGAAATCGCACCTTATACAATCCCATCCCCGTATATTTTCGCGACCGAATATCAGTCTGCTGCCAGTGCCGAGGCCAGGGCTGCCCGTGAAGACGTTGAGCGAGTAGATACCCACACCGTCAAAATAACCGGCGACACCATCGCTGAAATTAGTAAAAAAAGAAGGTAGTGAACGTTCGGGTTTCAGAAAAATTTGAGGTATTTGCCATGAAGCGTTACAAATTCTTGATTAGCGGCTGTGGAAGCGCTGGCCGCCACGTGGCTCAGGTAGCCGCCGCCGATGGACGTGGAGAAATTGTGGGGCTCGTCGATCCACAGCTGGCACAATTGGACATTATGCAGGAGCAATATCCGGATGCCTCGACTGGCCACGAGTACGCTCAACTCTTGCAAGAAACACAGCCCGATGTTGTAGTCGTGGCAGGACCGGATCACTTGCACGCTGACCAGACTGTTATGGCATTGGAGCAGGGCTGCCACGTCCTGGTAGAAAAACCGCTTGCTACCACAGTGGTAGATGCCCAACGCATCCTTGACGCGGAGGCAGAGAGTGGCCGGCACGTCATGACCGACCAAACCATGCGCTACCTGCATCCATGGCAAGAAATGGCACTGATGGCCCAATCCGGCGAGATTGGCGATGTTTTCTTTGTCCAGGGCGATTACATCCATGATATGTGGAGTCATTATTCACCCGAGGGTAAAAACCACACACCCTGGCGCATTGATCAGCAAAATCCCCAGAATATTCTGTTGGGCGGCGGTTGCCACCCTCTTGATCTGATTTTGTGGACGGTTGAATCCCCGGTTACGGAGGTCTATGCCTATAGCAATAAGCTCAGCATCCCAGTGTTTCCAGATGATGACTGTTACATTGTGATCCTTCAATTTGAAAATGGCGTCACAGGCAAAGTCTTTGTGACAAGCGGCTGCTCCGGACATGGCATGGGCGAGGGAATGGGCGGTGGTTTTTTAGCCGTATATGGCACCGAGGGTACGTTGTGGAAAGGTCAACTCTTCCGCCGTGGCCATGAGCCAGTTCCAATTGGAGAATCATCTGCTCATGAAGTGATTGGAGGACACGGCTGGGGACGCTCTGTGGTCGATTATCTGAATCTGATCGACGGCAAAATCCGTAATCCGATCTCGGCTCAATGGGGTGCACGCATTGTTTCTATCTGTGAGGCAGCATTGGATTCGATTCGCACGAAGCGCCCTCAATCCCCTCATTGGTTTGAGTAGCCCGCAAATGTACCGGGCACCAATGAACCAAAGGTTTCGCGGAGTGTGCGGGAATGGTTGTTCGAAATTTCGAGAGACAGAACTGCGAATAAGGTTGACTGAAGGAGTATTCTATGGATGACATTTCAAGTGCCCAAGTTTGCGAAATCATAAAACAGATTACAGACGAAGGGATCAAATCGTATATATTCAAGGTCGGAAATTATAATGATCATTGCTTTGTTACATTGAAATCTGACGAAAAATATGTGATTCGGATTTCAAGAAAAGGGTGGACACAAAACGACCGGAAGATTGAGAAATTCATGCGTGAACGCATTGCAGGAGAGTTGATCGGTGAAAGAGCAAAGATTTCAACTCCAAGAACTCTATTTATCGACGGCTCACTGAGAATTATCGAGGCTGCCTATGCCATCCAAACACACATATCGGGGATTCTCTTCAGAAGTGTATTTCATAATGTGCCCGTTGAAGAACAGATTGAACTACTTCAGTTATACGGCGAAACGGTGAAGAAAATACACGAATTCGTCAACTTCATGATGGTAAAAAGATACCTCCCGATGTATCCCAGTCACTGTCGAGGCTGTTCGAGAAACATGACAAATTGATTGCACAGGAGCTTGGCAAACGCAATCTGTGTCACGGGGACTATCACTTTGGCAACGTGATGGTCGAACGCGAAGCCGAATCCTCTATATGGCAGGTTTCAGGACTCATTGACCTTGACCTTGCCCAAGTCACAACTTCGATTGAGGATTTCTGCAAAGCTGAGATTTACGATTTTCCAGATATTGAGATCCCTCATTTTCGGCGTTATATTTTAGACGGTTATAATCATAGCATAGAGCAATTTGACTATGCCCTCTTGATGTTGGGAGTCTGCTTATCCAGTCTAGATGATCATAAGCGAATCGTACCTGTGATTCAGAATGCCTCCAAAATTGATGATCGTCTTCACTTTCTTGGCTATTTCTGAACCTGACCGAATCAAGGAAAAGACAAAAAGAGGTGACGGTGTGCGCTTTATTGCTGAAAGAATAAAATGGCCCGTATGTCCCTTTCCTCACAGCTTGCTGCATCAGTGATGCTGTCCGTCTCGCTGTTCTGTGTCGCGCAAGGACAGCGTGCTTCGGATATTCCATTCGATGAACGCGAACAGACGCAGTGGCACGTACTCTCCGGTGTCGTTGCCGAAAGTATTGACCGGTAGGCGGAGCGGTATGTGCCCGAGTGGGAAGACGGGTCTGACCGGGAGTTGAACACAACCAAAGACACAGGAGGTCGGGAGCGATGGCTCGTGAGATTATACAACCGGTGAGTGTCCACTCGACTGCGGGGGTGGGTTACTCTCACGTAGCAAAGGCTGGCGACACCGTCTATATCGCCGGTCAAATCGCCCTGAACGCGGGCGGCAATCTGGTAGGGAAAGGCGATGTAGAGGCACAGACTCACCAGGTTTACGCAAATCTTCAGGCCATTCTCGAAGAGCTCGGAGGCAGCCTGGAAGACATCGTCAAGTTGACCACCTATCTGACCGATCGCAGCCACCTGGAGGCCTTTCGACGTGTCCGCAACCGCTTCTTCAGGGACCCTTTTCCCCCGAACACGCTGTTGTTCGTCAGCGGCCTCGCTCACCCCGATTACCTGGTCGAGATTGAAGCCGTAGCTTTCCTCCCTTCCTCGTAGAAGTCCAAAAAAGAGAACGCCAATGGAGATGAAAAGATGACTGATAAAAAGATCCGTATTGCCGGTGTTAACGACGAACCCAGTCCATCGTGGGATCTGGACGAAGGTTTGGATGTGCTTGATGAACTTGGCATCAAATTTATTGAACTGCGTGCGGCCTATGGTGAAATGGTTGATCAGATGAATGACGACACATTCATCCGTGTCGCAGACCGTGTCAAAGAACGAGGTTTTACCGTCACCACTTATCTCGGTCAGGTGGGCCGCACAGTACCCGACGAAGCCAATCGCGCACAGGACATATCGCACATCACCCGCGCCGTTCAACGTGCCCACTACATTGGCACAACCCAACTGCGCACGATGGGATATAAAAAAGGCGACGCAGGAACCGACTGGTTTGCAATCGCCATTGAAATGTACACCGCAATGGCCGAAATAGCTGCCGCCGGGAATAAAACCCTTATACTCGAAAATCCACCCAACAATACGTCAGCCGTCTGCACCGCCTCCGAATGTTTAAAAGCACTTCAAGATGTTAATTCTCCGAATTTCCGACTCAACTTTGACCCCGGCAACTTTGGTGCACATGGCGAAGTTGGAATCGACATTTTTGAAAACCTGAAAGATTACATCACCAATGTCCACGTCAAAGACATCCGAGAACCTGGCGACACTAGCACCTACTGCATTGCTGGCGACGGCAAATGCGGATATCCTGAAATCTTCAAACGCCTTTGCCAAATGAACTACTCAGGCTGTATCACCGTAGAGCCACACTTGCTTCATTCTCAGAAATTCCACGTCTCCGGTCGAGAGAACTACATTGAAGCCGCCAACCGAATCATACAGCTTCTCGAAGAAGCCGGTTTTGCTGTGCAGAGAAGTTAGTCTCCATTCGTTAAAGGCGGTTGCTCTGATCAGCAAGTGGCTCCCCATAGCGGTGCGCGAACCAGACAATATGGTGGCCCGCGGCGGGATGCTGGTTGGTTCATGCCTGGCTGGTATCGCCTTTCTCAAGGGTCTTGGAATGGTGCACGCGATCTCGCACATGGTTGGGGCGGAATACGATACCCAACACGGATTGACCAACGCGATTGTCTTGCCTGTGGTATTGCGGTTTAACCTGCCAGGGATGGATCACAAGGTGCAGCGAATGGCAGAGACGATGGGGCTGACTTACCACAACCCTGAAGTATTTATAAGTGAGATTGAACGGGTGCTGGACGAGATCGGCATCCCCCAGGCATTGTCCGAGATCGGTGTGCCGCTTGATTGCTCTGAACGCATTGCGCAGAAGGCACTGCAGGATAGTGCAGCAGCCACCAATCCGCGCCAAGCTGACGTGACCGAAGTCCAGGCCCTGATCGCAACATCCATCATGAAAGCGCGATAATCGGGCGCGATAATTTTGGGTGAAAAATGCCTGGCAACAGGCAGAACGCGGTGTTCCGCAACCCGAGAGGATAAACACTGCGCAAAATGATAAAGGTTTCTTGATATGTCACCTATCATACCACCTGACATCCAGCCAGCATTCGTATCTGACCTTGCCGACTCAGATATCCGTGCAAAGCTCATAGATCTTCTGGGGCTGGCTACAGTCCCTGACAACGTAGATTTCACAACCTCAGAAACGCACGAAACCGAAGACGTTCGCATCACCCATCTGAGCTACCAGAACTCACTGCACGAAACCGTTCCTGCCATCCTCATGGAACCGCTTAGACACACTGGAAAATTACGACCGGGAATCGTATGCATTTCTGGCACGTCCGGTTCTGCAGAACGGGTCGCTCATCCACAATTCCATCAATCTCCCGATGGTCCTTTGATTGGCTGGGGACGTGAACTTGCGCGAAGAGGGTTCACGACACTGGCCATCTCGATCAAAGGCACAGAAGGAAGGCGCCGCAGCGTTGAAAAATGGGTAACCGAGTGCAAGCTCCTGGCTCCGTATGGACGAAGCCAGATGGGCATTCTTGTCGAAGAAACACTCAGAGCCGCTCGAATTCTTTGCGCGATAAATGGCGTTGACAAAAGCCGCATTGGCCTGACAGGCATGTCGCTTGGCGGCAACGCAACCTGGTATTCAATGGCGTGTGCACCCTGGATCGCAGCAGGCGTAACTATCTGTGGTAGCCCTGGCAGCCTGGCCAGCGTCATTCACCATGGCGACAACGAACGACACAGCCCTTATTACTACGTCCCTAACTTCCTGTGTCATTTTGATCATCCGCGCGTCGTAGCCACCTGCATGCCCCCGCGACCTTTTATGATGATCTCGCCCACCCGAGACGAAGATATGCCGCGTCGAGCTGTCGATACCCTTATACCCGTTGTACAAAAAGCCTATGTATCAACAGGGCACGATGATCGTTTCAAAGTCTATCAACCCGACGGCAATCATCGCTTTCTCGTTGAGTACTTCGAGCAGATGGTCGCATGGTTTGACCATTTTCTGCTTTCACCCAAAGAGACTTAAGACATAAAAATCAAAATGAAAACCATATGTTATTCTGGAGGGAGCGTATGACACACAGTGTACTTCCCGGGGAACGAGACCGCTATGTAGGGGGCGAGCCGCTGCGTATCGGCACGCGACAGGTGTTGTTAATCGATGATTTTATGGTGGAGGACAGGTGGAATATTCGACGGGTTATGAACAGACCAGTGAAGCATCCAGCCAATCCACTGGTGGTAGGGGATAAACCCTGGGACAACAGACCGTTTCTGCCCAGCGTGTTGTTCGACGCCGAGGCCGGGATCTTTCGGATGTGGTATGCGGTTTTCGACTGGTTTGCATTTGTACGCCAGTTTCGCAAGAAGGACTGGACGCCCGATCACGGCTATCCCTACTTTATGTGCTATGCCGAGAGCCCCGATGGCATCAACTGGAAAAAACCAGAGCTGGGACTGATCGATTACCGCGGCTGGAAGCAAACAAACGTGGGCATGGTCGGGAGGCAGAAGTGCCAGGCTTTTCGAGTGATTCCGAACCCACCCTCGACAGGCCAGCCGGGGCGTTTCCTGTTGAATTATAAAGATAATTTACCCGGCGCACCCGGTGCGCTTTGTCTGGCGTATTCTGACGATGGCATCCATTGGCGTCCCGATCCGGCCAACCCGGTGATGATGGGACTGCGAGATACAAACCACAATCTGGTTTACGACGATGAACGAGAACGCTGGCTGTTGTTCACGCGGCCAATGAGTTATGCCGGACAGCACAAGATGACCGAGGCAGATGAAGCCTACGGAATGAAAAGCCGGACAGCGGTATCGATCGGGGAGACACCATACAGTTTCGGGTATCCGCGCAACGTGATCTGGACGGAAGAGGATGAAAACGAGAAGATTGACCAGAACCTGGTGAACAAGGTCGGGGCGCATTTTATCGGATTCAAGGTGATGATGGATGGGGAAGGTCGGACCGATACACATCTGGGCTTCAGTCGGGATGGTTTGTACTGGCAGCGTCTACCCGGGGCTGAACCCTATCTGGCTCGGGGGCGGGAAGGAGATTTCGACTTTGGAGAGGCCATGGCACCCAAGAATATTGTGCCAGTGGACGACTGGTATTATCTGTATTACTCGGGTCATCAGAGCTCGCAGCACGACCAGGAGACGCTGTCGAGCATTGGCCTGGCCATGGTGCACCGTGATCGGTTTGTGGCCCAGGTTGGTGGGGAGGAAGGCGGGTATCTGCTAACCCGGGAGTTCCTGGTGGAAGGAGACGATTTGCAAGTGAACGTGGCGCCAATGATACACCACACCCACTTCGCCCGGTTTGCCGCTGAGGTGATTCGTGTGCCGGAGCGTGGATGGGGACCGCCGGAGGTCGTGGAAGGGTATTCGTTCGCAGATTGTGATGCCGAGCCTCACGATCTGCTGGATTACAGCCTGACGTGGCAAGGGAAGAACCTGGCCCCGCTGCGAGGCACGTCCGTGCAGATCCGCTTTTACCTGCGCAACGTGGGATTGTATGCAATGCAGATGGTTTCGTTGTCAACGAATGATACGAAGTGAAATGTTTTAAAGGGCAGGAAGAATATAGGAGAAATGGAATATCTCCGATTCTATGATTGGCCCATGGTATTTTGGGCAACGTTCCGTGTATACTGATCCGGTTTTGGTATCTTGAAATGTTTGTCCTTCTCGACCATATCGTTTTTCCAGCTAATGAGTGGCGGGTCGACGGCCGCTGCGGTCGTCTAGGGTGCGCTGGGTCAATTCGAAATAGGGCTCAAAGCCGTGGAAAAAACGGTCCAGCTCGTCCACCATCAGCTCGAAAAAGCGCCAGTAGGCGGCCCGGGTGACGCCGGCGATATGGGGCGTAAGGAATACATTGTCCAGCCCGGTTATTTCGTGGCCGTCGGGGATAGGGTCGGGATCGAAAACATCGAGGCCGGCTATAATATCGCCGCGCTTGAGGCGTTCGACCAGGGCGACCGAATCGATGATGGGACCGCGGGAGACGTTGACCAGTACAGTCCCCGAGGGGATCAGATCCAGTTCGGCCCGACCGATCATGCCCTGGGTCCCGGGGGTCTGCGGGGCCAGACAGACAATCGCATCGGAGCTCGACAGGACCTGTTCGAGTGAGGTCAGGAGAAAGCCCAGGACTTCGGCCATGGTTCCAGGCAGGTAGGGGTCGTAAACCTGGATGTCGACCCGGAAAGGGCGCAGCAATTCTATTAGGCGCCGGCCGGCATGGCCGCAGCCGATCAGTCCCACGGTCTTGCCGGTGAGTTCGCCGCGCAGGAAGCTGGGGTTGTCGCGGGTTTTGCGGCAATTTCCCTCCATGTAGCGGCGCAGATAATAACCGGCGTTGCGCAACGATACGAGAATAAGGCCCAGGGCCCACTCAGAGACAGGGTAGGACGAGCCATTGGTGGTGTCGACAACGCGGATATCCCGTTGCCAGGCCGCCTCCACGTCGATGCGCTCGGCGAAACGATCGCCGTTCAATTCGCCGATGAGGCGTAGCTCGGGGGCCTGTTCCATGAGTTCGGGGCCGATGTGGGGCGCCCCCGAATAGACGACCAGGGCCTGGACGGACGCCAGCCGTCGCGACAATTCGGCCTGGTGACCGGGCTGGACCTGGCCCGCTTCACAGGGGAGCCACGTCCAATTCGCAAAGCTATCCAGGCGCTCCAGATCGGCCGGGGCCAGATAGAGATCGCGCTCGGGACCGCCCAGCACCAGGATTTCGGGATCAGCCATGGAAGGCTTCCTGGAAATCTACTCGCTGATCTGCAGGTATGCAAAACGACAAACGCGCCACGGGTTTCATAGACTTAAGCCTCAATAAGGTTGGGAACTGGGCAAGATCATAACAAAAACTTAACAAAGTTTAGAAACTGTTCAAAGATGATTTTACATCTCGCCCACTGCCGATGGTGCGTGAGTGTTCGCGGTGGGACTATGACAACAACGGAAAACAGCTTCTTTGATTCTAAGGGTGCCCAAATTCACTGTTCTGACGAAAGGCAAGGCTGACGATGATGACCGAAGAACAACGCTATCTTTTTGATCTATGCGGTTTCCTGCACCTGAAGAACGTCCTGACTCCGGAGGAACTGGATGCGGCTTCGGAGGCCGTCAGGCGCTACATCGGCAGCGCACCGGAAGACCTGCCGCCGCATTTCGGACAATCAGAAAATCTCAAGGGCTTTGCTCACGGCTTCGCCTTCGACCGGGCGCTGGAAAAGCTGGTCTTTCTGCCCGCAGTCTGGCCCATCGTGCTGGAACTGACAAACGGCAAACCTATGCTCGCCAGCGGTACCCTCATGGTCGACGATCCCGACGGACACACCGAGGCGAGTCCGCTGCACTGCGCCCGCGATGACTACGGCTTTGAGAGCGCCCGTTACGAGGTGCGCCAGGGCCGTATCTATTGCGACGACTTTGTGGTGTTTCCCTACCTGGACGATGTACATCCAGGTGATGGCGGACTACTCGTGCTCCCGGGTTCGCACAAAAGCCAGTTTGACCGGCCGCAGCAGCTATTTTCCCAGGGTCGCATCGAAGGAGAAGTACCGTCGGGAGTCATCAATATCACGCCCTCAGCTGGGGATGTGGTCATTATGCCTGAATGCCTGACTCATGGGGTCCTGCCCTGGAAACCCGTCGATCGCCAACGCCGGGTGCTAACGTTGCGCTACCGGCCACACCACCGCCAGCCCGGCCGCCCCATTCCTGAGGCGGTCAAAGAGCGGCTGGCGTCCGAAACGCTCGAATTGCTCGAAACGGCGCACTACACCCACAAAAAGGAAATCGCCACTCGACAACAGGTGTGCCTCAGCCAGTAATCAAAGGAGGTCTTTGTGGCCAGTACAAAGCAGCCCAATATTGTATTCATATTGACCGATCAGTGGCGAGCACAGGCGACCGGGTATGCCGGTGACCCCAATGTGCAAACGCCACACCTCGATGCATTGGCTGAAAAGAGTATCCGGTTTGATACGGCTGTGTCAACTTGCCCGGTTTGCTGTCCGGCTCGCGCCTGTCTTTTGACCGGGCAATATCCTTTGACGCATGGGATTTTTGTAAACCAGATTCGGCTTGAGCCCAATACGACCACATTGGCTGAGGCTCTGGCTTCACATGGTTATGATACGGCGTACATTGGCAAGTGGCATTTGGACGGGAATAGCCACGAGCACAATTACATCCCACCTGAACGACGGTTGGGGTTTGATTTCTGGAAAGCGCACGAATGTTCCCATAATTACTACGATTCGCCCTATTATGACGATTCTGGCGAAATGAAAAAGTGGGAAGGATACGACGCTTTTGCACAGACTGATTGTGCCATTGCGTATCTGGAAAGCAGACAGAATGAAGACGATCCATTTTCCCTTTTTCTTTCCTATGGCCCGCCTCATACACCTTTTCACATGGTGCCGGAAGAATACAAAGCGCTTTACGAGGAGGACAGTATCGTATTGAGAGAAAATGTGCCTGCTGACTGTGAGGCTACTGCTCGGCGGGATATGTCGGGTTATTATGCGCATATTACGGCACTTGATGACTGCGTTGGACAGATCGAAGAGGCAATTGATAGGCTGGGAATGGCCGACGATACGATCCTGGTGTTTACTTCTGATCACGGTGAAATGAATGGGTCGCAAGGTCATGATCGGAAAATACGGCCCTGGGATGAATCTATCCTTGTGCCATTTTTGCTGCATTTGCCAGATGGCATCGGTCGCCAAATCGAAGTGCCTTTTGGCATACCGGATATCATGCCTACATTGCTGGATTTGGTGGGCGCGCCTGTACCTGATGGGATCGAAGGGGCGAGTTTTGCCAAACACATTCTCGGCAAAGCCGAAACACCTTCTGAGGCTTCACTCTTTGGGTGCTACGTTCCGTTTGCCAATTACGCTTATGACAATGGCGGCAGGGAATATCGGGGCGTTCGAACCAGCCGTTATACTTATGTACGTGACCTGGAGGGGCCCTGGTTGCTGTATGACAATGAGGAAGATCCCTATCAGTTGGAAAATCTGTGCAACCGATCAGAAATGCGTGCCGTTCAAACGCATCTGGAAGGGGTGCTTTCAAATCTTTTGGAGGAACAGAACGACAAGTTTGCGACTGGGCGTGAATTGTTGGATCGATGGGGATATGAAATGATAAATCCCCACGCATTTCGCAGAAGAAAGAAAGAATAGCTGGGTACAGATCTTAAAGATCTCGATGGCTGGCATTGCATTCATCTGGCTTGATGAAGCATCTGCAATTTACAATGACCAACTCAACTTGAAACAGGAGCATTCACATGTATCCGGACAAAGAAGCTGATCTGCTCAAGGCGTTTTCACCTGCTGAACCCATATTTACAGTGGCCCCCGATTACATCAAGCGGGCGCGCTCGTTGGGCAAACAGGAAGATAACCCGTGTGGGCAAGCCCTTAAAGCCTTGCTTGTGAAAGCGGATGCCGCTTTGAAGCAGGAACCGCTGACCATTGTGAACAAACCGGTCTTGCCTTCCAGTAGTGACAAACACGATTACATGAGTGTTGGGCCTTACTGGTGGTCAGACCCCGATAAGCCTGACGGTTTGCCTTATATCCGACGAGATGGCGAGGTCAATCCCGAGGTCGAGAAAACGGACCGCCCTTTGTTGGCAAAATTCATTTCAACGGTGAAAACGCTGGGGTTTGCGTATGGTTTTACACATCGAGAAGACTACGCGGCTCATGCTGCATTGTTGTTGCGAACATGGTTTATGAATCCTGAAACCAGGATGAACCCAAACCTTTTGTTTGGGCAGGCCATACCCGGGATATGCGAAGGGCGAGGTATCGGGCTTATTGAGACGGCTACATTTGCACGCGAGATGCTCCCTGCGGTCAGTTTTTTGCGCGACTCCAAAAACTGGTCCAAAAAAGATATGGAAGATTTGCAGGCCTGGTTTCATGCGTTTCTCGAATGGATGTTGAAGCATCCTCATGGGGTTGACGAAGCGCGTCATGGCAATAACCATTCGAGTGCTTATGATGTTCAGGTTGTGACATTCGCGCTTTTTGTAGGGCAATCAGATCTTGCGCGAATGATATTAAAAGGGGTGGGAGAAAGAAGGATTGCTGATCAGATTGAGCCAGATGGTCAACAGCCTCTGGAACTCGCACGCACAAAGGCACTTGGATACGCGAGTATGAATTTGGAGCTTCTTTTAGAACTCGCTGAAATTGGCCGACAGTGGGGTATTGATCTCGCCAATTTTGAATCTACCGATGGGCGATCCATGCGACGCGCCTTTGATTGGCTTTATCCCTACTGGACGGGCGATCTTGAGTGGACGCTTCCACAGATTCAACCCTTTTCTTGGGAGCGCGCATTTGGATGTATGAGGCTCGCCGCTTACCTTTATTTAAATATGGATATTGAGCCTGTGAAAGCCGAATTGGCAGGCATGAATCAGAAAGAGAAAGCGCAACAAATCTACAATCTTTTGGTGCCGCCATTTGAAGGAAGCGGTTTACACGCGCTCAGAATTTCCGAAGACGTCGTCATCCGTGATCCCCAGGTATTGGTCGATCCAGAATTTGCGAACGGAGACCCAACCCTCAGTGAAGCCGAAGTCGCGTTTTTCAAAGAGAATGGTTTTATTGTGAAACGTGGGTTTCTGCAAGAGAAGGAGACGTTTGACCGGATCGTGGATTATGTGTGGGAAAATGTGCCGCGTGAGATTGTCAAACGCGACGATGTGCAAACGTGGTTCGATGCGCCACACGGGCAGTGGACAGAGGCGGATGCCGAAAAGGCAGGGCACTTTGCGCGCGGCACATGGAAGATGCGCTCGCGTAAAATTGGTACAGAACCTTTTTTTCTCGACAAGATCGCCAACCACCCACGTATGCGGCAGTTGGTTTCATTGTTTATCGGCGAGCCGGTTAAGCGTTCAAAACGGGTGCGCGGGGTCTATTGTATATTTCCAAAACCACCAAATTCAGAAAGTCGTTTGGGGCCCCATGGAGACCATACAGCGGCTCAATTGTCTGCAATGGTTTTTGTGGACACGGTGCCTCCGCACTGTGGTGGCTTTACAATCTGGCCGGGGTCACATAACATGAGTCACTTGTATCACAGTACTGTTTACGGTCCCCTTGACCCCGACCTCGCAGAGCCATATAGCAAAGCCCGTGACAATGTGCTGAGAGAGATCACGCCAGTGGAGTTTTCCGGCAAAGCAGGGGACGTTGTTTTCTGGCATCCTCGCCTTATTCACGGGGGAGGTGTCAATCGCTCTGCTGAGCGCGATCGACCTGTCGTGCGTCTCATCGTTCCTTGTGAGTATCAACGAGATGGTTTGACGCCATTTTTTAACCTGTCGCATGGACCAGCACCAAACCGTCAGTGGTGGGTCGATACCCGAAACTTTCGAGAGGATGTGCCAGCGACCATTGACAACATGTGGGACGGATGGGCATTTGATACCGGTACAACAGACGCAGGGGACTGCTCAGCGTGAGTTACTGGAGATCGTCGAAGAGCAAAGGCTTCTCCCCGTTCACCAGCTTGACAAAGTCTCCCGGCTGGAGCGCAAGCCCGGGCGATAGGTGCAGAGCATCGCCCATCGGATCCGGATCCGCCTCCGTGTAGGGATAGGCGATGGTTGCGCCATCTTCGTGCTCGGCCAAGAAGGAGACCGTCTCTCCGTCGCTCCGATCGGAAAGCTGCCAGCCCGACAACCGGTCGGCAAATGTCTCAAACGGATGACTTTCCTCGGGAACCTGAACTTCGACGTAGAGCAGAGCGACGAGCGGGTTATCTTCCTGCTGCACGTCCTCTCCTCCGTAGAGTCTGACTCGCAGGCGCAGTTCGCCGTCTTGGCCATAGGCCAGCGTCGCGCGGCTACGAATCCCTTGACCGTCGCTGTCTAGCAGCAGGACGACAACACCCAAGTAGATGTCTCCATAAGAAACAGCCACGGATTGCCCTGGCAAAAGGCTCACAGGTTTTCCACCCCAATCCACATTGCCGATGCGAACGGACTCGATCTGGTCTCTCAGGCCGAACAGGACGCGAGGTTCGCAAATGAACGTAGGATCGTCCAGAAACTTGCTTCGTTGCTCCTCTTGCAGATCGTAGTACAGTCTGCCGATCACCTGACTGCCGTTCTGACGCGACAGGAATGTGGCGCACGGCTGATGCGTAAAGGATTCGTCCGGAAGGAACGGGACACTGGGTCGCGGGGCCTTGCTGTTCCGGGCCAGCAGGATGTACGACGGAGGCGAGTGACCGCCCACAGATTGTAGACTCTGAGATGCCAGCCCGTAAGCCTGCGTAATGACGTGGGTTCGTCGACTACCCAGCGAGATTCCCCGATCGTGTATTTCGGTCCCGTCCGCCATCTCGTTCGCCAGGGACCGAACAGGTTCCGGCGGCACGTAGTCGAACAGGCTCGACTTCAGGGCCGCAGGCTCGGCCGGAGCAGGGGTGCCGAATTTAACGTGGGCATACGAAGCAGCCCCGATTGAACCGTTCAGCGTGTCTCCCTGGTAAGCCCTTGCGGCAGCACCCGCCAGAAACCCACCGGGCATCAGGTTGAGCGCCATCTGATAGGTGATCAAATCCATGGTGCGCCGCAGTCTGTCTTTGAACTCGCCATCTGACGTGTAAGCCCACGCCGCTTCCATACCTGAGAGCGTGACGGGTGTGTACGTCGGGCTGTTGAATTCGTGGAAGCCATCCTCCGAAGTGCCTTCGACCCAGGTGTTGAAGTCGGCCACCGCTTCGGCGTGGATCGATGGATCGTCCAGCACACGGGCAAGACCGACCAGGCCGCCGAGGTTGAGAAAGTAGATGTTGGTGTACTGCCATCGGACTTTGTGGCCACGGATACCGAGCAACACGTTTGGAAAGGCGCGCTCGAGCGCAGCCTTCGTGTTATCCTCCAGCTTGTCCTGGAAGTTGACGTACGTGAAGACCAGGCCGATCGTGAGGAAGGAGACGGCGTTCTTGTCTTTGACCCGGTCCCAGTGAGTCATCCAGAAGAAATTGCCGAAGGTGTCGGACTTCGGTCGTAAGTCCTGGTGATCCAGGATTCGGCGAATGATTCGGTTGGCCTCACCAGCATCGTCCGTCCCGTAGGTACGGTCGTCGGACATAAGCAGGAGGATGGCGTAGTCCAGGGATTGCTGGGCGACGGTGTGGCCGTTGAAACGGGGGAAGAACTGGTTCCTGCGGACGATCAGCGCAGCGTCCGTGTCGTACGCCATGTCAAATGCCTTCCGCATACGATCTCGAAGGATCGCATCACGCTGGTGCTGTTTGCGAATTTCTGTATCCGCTTCCATAGTCGACCTCCTCAATGGCTGAAGACGGCTCATTGCGTACTGAAGATAAGCTCGATGGCGTTGACTACCAACTGACTTTTGACGAGTCCGCTACCATGTTTTTGAACAAGAGTTCGCATAATTAGGTATAATACCCCTGATAACCGAAAGGGTTGAGACATGACGAGTGAGCAGTCGCTGATAAAGCGGCAAGAGTTGGTCGAGTCGGGCTACACCATCGTACCTGGTGTGATGGATACGGATCTGCTGGACAGGCTCAAGACATGGTCCGACCGCATCTTTGAACGCGTGACAGTTCCCCACAAGATCCGGTACCAGGGCAGCGATATCTTCGTCAGCACGGAACGCCGATGGCAAGAGGGGGCGCCGACAGCCGAGAATCGGTTTCCCGATCCGCCCAGTTGGTGGGGCGGTGACGTACCCGAGGCAGTTCGAGATGCGGATCTCTCGATCGAATACGAGAAATCCCACGAATTCAGGACACCTTCGCACTACCTCACCTGACGCTTCCCTGTGCTGAACTCTGCGAAGCGTATCACGCTCCGTTTGGTGTCTGGATCATTGGAGCTATCCCACACGCACCAGAACTCTCTGGGTGAATCGGGCTTCTCCATATTGACAGCAAGCGATTAAGGTATTAATCTGCCTTATCCCAACAACCTGAAGGAGAACCGCAATGAATCGAGGACGTCCAAATCTGGAGTCTGATGTGGGAGGAATGTTACCGACCACCAATGCCGATGGACTCCCGGTCATTCCTATGACCGAAGAGCACAAGTACCTGTTTGATATGAAGGGCTGGATTTGTCTGCCGGGATTGATTGAGGGCGATCAGTTGGCAGAGATTCACGAACACCAGATGAAGCTCATTAAAGAGCCTGAGTCGCTTCCGCCGGAAGAACGGAATCCGGTGGGAGGGCCTTCTCAAGTGCTACTGGATCATCCCGTGATTGTCGGGATTTTGAATGAGCTTGTTTCAAGTCTGCAGTTGGCAACCGAGGACTGTTATGGCTTTACGTTTGAGCGCACACGCACTGACTATCGCGAGGCGGGATACGATCAATTCAAGCCTCACGGGGGCAGCGGCTATTTCAATCTTATTGGAAATTCACACATCTACCAGATGCTTCCGGGCAAGGTGCATTCAGGATTGACACGCGTGGTTTGGGAATTGAATGAGATCGGGCCGGGTGACGGGGGCACCATGCTGGCTTCTGGTAGCCACAAGGCAGCATTTAAACGACCCGAGTCATTGAGCAACCGCGAGAGCGAAATTTGGGACACATATACATGTCCTGCAGGTTCTGCGCTGATCTTCACAGAAGCTTTATGCCATACCGGTACTCTGTGGACAAACAAGAATCGCCAACGGTTGAGCTTGTTTCACCTCTACAATGCTGTAAACAGCAGATGGGGAGGTCGCAGCGTACCCAAAGAAGTGATTGCTACAATGCCGCCAAAACGGCAAACGCTGTTTCGCGCCGTGTGGGTAAGCGGAGGGAATAACATACGATACAACAGGTATTATGACGAAGAAAACGCAGCTTTTGGGGATGAAGATAGCGAAACTCGGGCGTCCGATCAGAGAGTCGTTGCGACATAGCGTGAGCCTTATCCATTCATTCACGAGGCTGTTTTCACAGATTTACGCTGTCCATGACAAACGCGCTGGCCGTGAGGCGACGAAGCAGCGTGTCTCGCATCTCGTTCTCCGTATCCCGATGCTCGGGATCGCCGATCAGATTGTGCTGCTCATCCGGGTCCTGCTGTATGTCGTACAGCATGTACCCCATGCCGTGCTGATCCATGACGTACTTGTGGCGGTCGGTTTTCACCATCGTATTGCGCGAACCGCCGTAGAAGATCTCTGACAGCACCTCGGTGCGGTGGTGTGCGGTCGGTTCCGCGAACAGATGCCCCAGCGACTGCCCAAGGGACATCTGCAACTGGTCGAGCCCCAGGGCGTCCAGCAAGGTAGGGCCAACGTCGATGGTTTCCACCAGTGCGTCGCAGACAGTACCGGACGGTATCCGTCCGGGCCAGCGCAGGATCAGGGGGACCCGCAACGCAGATTCGTGAAAGGTGCGTTTGAACACCCTGCCGTGGTCACCGGTCATTTCGCCGTGATCGGACCAGAACACGACGCAGAGATCATCGAGCCAGCCGCGTCGTTCATACGCCGCAAGGATCTCACCGCACCAGTGGTCGACGAATGTGATCTTGCCATCGTAGTTTGCCCGAATCGCGGCGGCGATTTCGGCGGTCAGGCCGGGCTCTGTCTTGAAGTCCTCCTTCTGAGCGACTTCGTCGGGGAGCGTGGCGGGTCGTGGTGGCACGCCGATGGCGGGCGGCGAATCGGACGGATCATACATGGTGGCGTACTTCCCCGGCGCGTCCCACGGGTCATGTGGTCCGGGGAAGTTGACGAACAGACAGGTCGGACGGTCCTCGGGCGCAGAATCGACGAACTCGACCGAGCGCCTGCCCACGTATCCATCCATGTGATCGTCTTCCTCAAACGCCGCCGGTCTGACGAGCTTTGGATCGCGAACCCGTTCGCGCGTGTCGCTGACAAAGAGCTCGTACAGCCCCTTCTCGCGCAGGTAGTCGGTGAAGTACGAGCCCGAGTGGAGACTTCCCCGCGGTCCACCGAGCTCGTCGATGACGTCAAAACCGAGCGCTTGCATATACGGCTCGCCTTCGCTCAAATGAGACACCTTCTGGTGGCTCCAGAGGTGCGACTTGCCGACGGTTGCCGTGTGGTAGCCGGCGTCCCGCAATTGGGAGAACAGCGTCGGATAGTTGATCGGCAGTTCGCCGCGGTTGTACCAGATGCCGTGATTGTGAGGGTAGGTGCCAGTGATAAACGACACGCGCGCTGGCTGGCAGACCGGCGACACGGTGTGGCAATTGCTGAACCGCATGCCGTCGTTGGCAAGCGAGTCGATGACCGGCGTTTTGACCCGAGGATGACCGGCGCAGCCCATGGAATCCGCCCGTAGCTGGTCCGTCGTGAGAATGAGTATGTGTGGTCGTTCTTGTGCCTGTGCCATATGCATTCTTCCTATTGTTTCGAGTTCAGTTCGCGCTACCGGAACCGTTCCGGGGTCAGGTATTCGGTGTAGCGCAAGGCAACGCGAGTGTAGAACTACTGCGTATATGTATAGTACATACAAAAATGAACCTCAATTAACAAGACACAAAATGTTCAAAAAGATTGGGTTTGGCAGATTCACGGCGTGTAGTCTGCTCGTATCCATCCAGTGTATGATAAGCACGCCGGTTTTCGCCGAGGTTTCGATGCTTGTTGAATCTGGCAATAGAATCATCCTTGAGAACAGTTCCGTCTCGATGACGATCCAAAAGTCTACTGGACGGATTATCTCGCTGGAGCATCAGGGAGACTCTCTCCTGGCTCCTAAGCAGTTTGGATATTTCACCATCCTGGCCAGTTATGTCGATGATTCGGATACAAACTATATGGCGGGCAAAGAGTCGAGTGCGAAGGCAAAATTTTTGCGCGACCAAACCCCCGAGCTTAACGTCCACGTCAATAACCCGGAAATGGTCGACATTTCATTCACCCCCAAACAACCTGAAGGTTTCCCGTTCAAGATGGAACTCCATTATGTCTTGCGAGCGGGTGATTCGGGGTTCTATTATTATGTTGTGGCCAGCAAACCCGAGGATACGGGCGACGCCGTGCTGACACAGCTTCGTTTTGGGATGCGCTTAAATGATTCGATGGTGAATATCAGGGTCAATGACAAGCTCTCTGGCGTGATTCCGGATAGCAAGGCAATATCCAGCGCAAAGGGCATGGTGATGGATGCCACACATGCGCTTCAATCAGGAGAGATGGATACAAAGTATACCTGGTCATCTCCAACTGAGGAGGCTCTTGTACACGGTTTGCACAATAGAAAGCAGGGCGTGTGGATGGTCACGCCGAGCAATGAATACCTCTGCGGCGGTCCGACAAAGCAACATAATACCAGCCACGCGACTGATCGGGGGCCGATCATCCTGAAACTGCTTTATTCTCACCACTACGGCAGCAGAGGGGATTACGTCAGCGGTAAATGGGAGAAGATCTTCGGGCCGGTTTTTGTTTATATGAACAAAGATGAAGATGCCCAGCATTTGTGGTATGATGCAAAGCGTGAGGGTGAAAAACATCGAAAGCGCTGGCCCTACAGTTGGCTGGAACATCCGGAGTACCCGATCAACAGGGCTGTGGTTACGGGAAGATTCAAAGATACGGGTCTGACACACCACAGCAATGGATGGGTCGTTCTGGCGCGGCCCCAAGAATATCGAGGGCTGGACTGGCAGCAGCAAGGCGCACAGAACTACATCTACCGTGCCAGGATGGCGGATGATGGTTCCTTTGCAATACCGGCTGTTCGAAAAGGAAGGTATACGCTTTATGCGTTTGCACCTGACATGATTGGTGAGTTTAAAAAAGATGACGTCTTGATCAACGCAACCGGCGAAGTCAAACTCGGCAGTCTGCAGTGGTCACCCCGTTCTTTCGGCAAGTTGCTCTGGCGTGTCGGGAAACCAGACCGAACTGCTGCTGAATTTCGACACGGAGATGACTATCGTCACTGGGGGCTATGGTTCAATTACCAGAAGGATTTTCCCGAGGATGTCGATTTCGCGATCGGCAAGAGTAAAGAGAGAAGCGACTGGAATTATGCACATATGGCAATTTGGGAAGAGAAAGGTGGATGGCAACCCCGCATACAGCCTGCTGATCGGACTGGAGAGGGCAACTGGCGACTGCCTACCTGGAAGGTTCGATTTCAATACGATGATAAGCCAATGTCCGGGCGTGCGACCCTCACAATCGCTCTGGCGTCGGTGAATCGCGATGGGGAAATCGCTATCGGCCTCAATGGCAAATCTCTGGATAAGATTACCGGTTTGGAGAACGACAGTGCGCTTCCTCGTAGTGGCATCTACGGGCGCTTCAGTGAGCACTTTATTACGTTCGATGCGTCGCTGTTGCGTACAGGGGAGAATGTGTTGACGCTCGATCTCCTCCCACTGAAACAACATCGCGGGCAACGACAGAACTATCCTCACTTTGGCGTTATGTACGATTATTTGCAACTGGAAATGGAGGAGGAGAGATAGTATGCCTGAAGCAGATGCTAAAAACAGTTGGTTTCGATCCCTTCTGGAATTTGGTGATTCACCCGTCGATAAGCGTATCACCGAATTAATGGCAGAAGAATTGGAAACGCGCCCACAACGCATTCAACAAGCCTTTGAAGCAGGTGCAAAATCAGATTTCTCGGGCAAAGACCGCCAGCTATTTGATCAGATGTGGCTCAACCAAAATCTAAACGAAGTCAACAAAGAATTGACGATAGATTTTCAAACCGAACTGGCAAATCTCGCAGAATGTGAGGAGAAAGGCATACAACCCGGGCAGAGTCTCTACAGCCTGTGGCGCAATCCAAGGCTGATTACATTCTACAATTGGTTTGGGTCTAAAAGTACACAGATGCCAAATCGACTCACGCCTGAAACAGAATAAACTTTGCTGGCTTTATTATGGGCGCGGACCAGGTACAAAAATGATATTTCTGTCGCCAAAAAGAGCACCTGGTGGATCGCGGGTAGTGAGAATCATGATCTGAATACAAAAGCCTGTAATCTTTTAAGTGCGCGTATTTTTGCCAATGAACCCGAGTATGTTGACCGCATTTATCCCGACCTCGGTTATGGAGATGGCATCGGATACGGCGAGTCGGGCTATTGTGGGCAGGGCAGCAGTGATCGACACGGTGGTGGGCGCGCAAATTGGGCGGATGGAAAATCTTACAACGCAGCCGATCATTACGATGCCTGGTTGCCCTATCTCAATGACTATTTTACTGAGCGTGCAAAGCGGGGATTCTTTCTTGAAAATGGTTCGCCAACCTATATGAAGTACACCATCAGTTATATTCTTATGCTCTACAATTTCTGTGGTGATGAGGGGCTTAAAAAGAAAATTGGCATGTTTTTAGATCTGATGTGGGCCGATTGGGCACAGCTACAAATTGCAGGTTTACGAGGTGGTCCCAAAACGCGCCACCACAAGACTGCTGGTGGGTACGATTCTATGTCAGATCTTGCCATTTTCTATCTGGGTGGTGAGGGCAAAACCTCGTTCAACTATCCGCAACAACTCTTAAGCGACTATGCCTGGCCAAGAATCGTATGGGAATTGGCTCTGGATCGAAAAGGTCTCGGGTCATTTACATATCTCTCTCGGGGCATTGGAGAAGAAGAACCTACCAGCCCTCGTCCATTGGGCACGGAGCGCACCGTAATGGGAGATACGCCATCGCGGTTTGTCAAATACACCTGGGTAACGCCAGATTATATGCTGGGTACTCAGATGGATCACCCTTATGCGCTTTACAACCACCTATCAACCGCCGGACGCTGGCAAGGTCTGGTGACCAAAGATCCCAACACCCGTCTGGCAACCATTGCACTGGATACGCCAGAAGGAGAACACGAAGGTGAAAATGCCTACGATATGGAATTGGTGTATCACAGCGTCCAGCATAAGCAAGTGCTGATCACCCAACAAAGAAGACGTTGGGCACAATCCAATCCAGACTGGTATCCAGCCAATGACAATCGGTATGATCGGGAATTCGGGTTATTCTTAGGCAACGGATGGGATCGTATTGATGAAACAGATGGATGGATATTTGTAGAGAAGGAAAATGTCTATGTGGCAATACGGGTTATTCTTTTGGAAGCAGAGACCGATGCCAAAGCCTGGGCAAAAGGGACCGACAGCTACCGGGGCAATGTGGTTCTTAGAAACGACAGTTATAGATTCAATAACGATCGGACGATTTTGCAACTGACCAACAGATACAGTCCCATTCTGATAGAAGCAGGTCGCAAGGCAGATCACCCAACGTTGGAAAGTTTTAAGCGTATGATTTTGCAGGGCGAACTCACACTCTATAGAACCGTGGTAACAAGAGAAACAGGCATTGTTGTTGTTTACAAGAGTGCAGCACCCGAAATGGCAGAAATGGTATTTAATGCGGCCAATACGAGCGATGTGCCTACAATTGGTGGCGAGTATGTCGATTATGAGCACCCGAAAGTTTTCGACAGCCCTTATATTCAATCCAATTACGATAGCGGCCAGATTGAAATTTGCAAAGGTGATTACAAACTCAACCTCGACTTTAACAACAATTCAAGAGACGAATGCTAAAACCCTACATCCTCGAAGTTAGGAGCAAAATATCATGCAACGCAATGCTTTCAAGATGCAGCTGAAGCCCGGTTACGAGGCCGAGTACAAAAAGCGCCACGACGAAATTTGGCCGGAGCTGGCTGAAGAATTGGGCAAAGCTGGCGTCTCGGACTATTCAATTTTTCTTGATGAGGAGACGCTGACACTCTTTGCCGTGCAGAAGCTGGCCGACGACAATACTGCAGATGAGTTGCCGGAGACCGCAATCGTCAAGAAGTGGTGGGCCTACATGGCCGATATCATGGATACCAACCCCGACAACTCGCCGGTCTGCATACCGCTACAGGAAGTTTTTCACCAGGATTAACAGAGTGTTTATAATGCGAATCATCAACCGCATAATGCTGATCGTTATACTTATACCTGGGCAGACACAAGGAGCGGAATCAGTGAAGAAAAATTTAACTCCCGAAGCGGTCGTGGCTGGCTTTGAACAACGAGTGGATGCGATGTTTCGCGCTGAATCCGGCAAGCCGTTGGTGCGGGCAAAGAAACAGAAGCCACTCGATCCCGGGCGAGGAAATTATGTGCGGGCCTATTCCTATTCCATGGTGGGGTTTGCCGCACGCTGCCTCTATCTCAACGAGATGCTGGAAGAAGCCAATGCCGCACTTGCCGAAAATGCCCAGCATTATCTCGACAACCCCCTGGACATCAATGACCGTGACAGTTTTCACTGGCATGCGGAGATCGTCATGCGGCTGATTGAGATGTACGGCACCGACGGTAGTAATCGCATCACCAAAAAGACCGAAGCCCTCGCTCTCAAGCCGATTTGGGAGTACGTCAGGAAGGTTTCCAGACTTGATAAGGCGGAATACGAGAAATCTAAAACCTGGCACATCTACCTATCAGAGAATCATCACGCCATGAGTTTTACGGTATGCTGGCAGTTTGCCAAGATCGCGAAGGATCGGCCCGAATACAAGGATCTTAAGTATGATGACGGCGCTACGGCGGCGGAACATTATCGGGCCTGGAATGCGTATTTTGTGGTTTACTGCCGTGAACGTGCGCGCAAAAGCCTGTGCATCGAGATGATGTGCGACGACTATAACAGCACACTGATCAAGGGGTTCTACAATTTCTACGACTTTGGTGACCCGCAGGTGAGACGGTCGGCCGGGCTGTTGCTCGATCTTTATTTTCCCTATTGGGCGCAGGAACAGATTGACGGCGTTCAAGGTGGTGGGCGGTCGCGCATCTATTTCTGGAAAGGGCTTAAGCAAAACCGGGAGCATGGCAATGCGCCGCTGGCTTGGTTCTACTTTGGCATCGGCAAGCAACCTGCTGTTTATGGTCATGACATGAACGCAGCTCTCAGCGACTACCGACCACCAGCCGTGGTGGCCGATATCGCAATCGACGTGGCAGGACGAGGACGATACGAGGTGCGGCAACGTCCCCAGGGTCTGGGAAAAACGGGGCGCCCTTTGAAGATTGCTGCTACAAAAGTGCCGACCAGGATGCGAACCGACGGGGGTGGTATTCTGCGCTACAGCTACTGTGATCCCGCCTTCATCATGGGAACGCCGATGACGGAAGCGAGGCCCCTGGAGGATTGGGCTGCGATCAGTGCGCAAAACCGCTGGCAAGGCGTGATCTTTGCCGGCGAACACGATGCGCGTATTGTTCCCATCGTTCGCCCCAAAGACAACCGGGTGGCCATGAACGCACAGTGGTCTGTGCAGAGCAAGGGAAGCTTGATTACCCAGAAGCTTAAGCACCATAAGGACGGTGCCGAGATGATCATCTGGATGTCGAAGAGCGGGTTGAGCACGCCAGTGGAAGAGAATGGCGTGGTCTATGTGGAGGCCAAAGGCGCTTATGCGGCGGTCCGCGTGGGCACAGGCGGTTTCAAGTGGATGGATGGCGAGTTTGAAACGGATCGCTTTGTTCCCGAAAACGCGACCATGATCCCCAATGATGAATACGCACCGGTGATCGTTGAAGTCATGGCCAAGAGCGATGTCACGAGTTTCGACGCTTTCAAAAAAAAGGTGAAGGCCTGTGAAGTTCATATGGATAGGACGGTGCTGCGCTACAAAACCATCTATGGCGATCAGTTGACCTTTGATACCAGCACCAAAGCGGTCCCCTCAATCAATGGCAAGCCGGTTGACTACGCTCCAAAGAAAGTCTTTGAAAGCCCCTTTCTCAATGCTGAGTGGAACAGCGGGGTTGTCACCATCAGCAAAGGTACGCGAAAGAAGATTCTCGATTTTACAAAACAGGCAGAAGACAACCCTGATCGGTTCCTTTATACCAGGCACTACAGTGATCTTCCCTGGTCGTCCATTCTCAAAGAGAAACAGATTCCGATCGGTACGAATTCATATGCAGGAATAACAGGTTCAATAATTGACGTCAATAACGAGGTGGTAGAAAAGGGACCTCATGCCTTTCGCCCCATAGAAAGTGAAATCAACATTCACACACTGGGCAACAGTTTGATTCCTCGACGTGATTTTCACAAATGGTCGCGATGGTATCAGGAGGACGGAAACACACAGGTGTTTCGCCTTTTTGATGGTGAGCACAATGTGCGCAATGCACGTGCCAATGCGGCTCGGATCGAGGCGTTTAGCAAAAAGAGGTGGAACCGCGGTACCTGGCATGAATGGATTGGCACCTACACGATTGTGAAAGCGCAAGGGTGTGCCATCTTTCAAGTGAAAAACAATGGCGAAGACTGGTCTATACAGTTGGTTATGACCGCTGATGGTGACGTCATATTCCAGCCACGCAGAGCGACCTCTAAGACTGTATTAAAGAACATGGAAGGCAAGTCTTTTGATGTCCGCATTCGCGACAACGGCCATACATCTGAATGCTACATCAATGAGGAATTTGTAGGACGCCACGGCTGGGAAAGACCCAGTGGTCGTAGTGCCTTTCGATGGGGGATGTACGTGGGAGGCAAGAAGCTTTCCAAAGATGCCTTATTGTTTGTAACAGGCGCTACAGTAGATCCTGAAAGGAACGCCACAGAAAAGTAATCAAGGTAAAAATGAACCCTAAACAGCCCAATCTTCTTTTGGAAGCCTGATTCTTTTAAATGATTAGGGCAAACAATGGCTCAGATGACAGAATTGTCGATTGATTCTGCCTGACGGGTCACGGCCTCGTCCGACACAGCTTGCCATACCATGCGTTTCCTCGCTATATTCCAAATATTCGATCGCCAGGCCAGCCTGCCGCAAGGCAACCTCTACCGCAAATACATCGACTGGTACACATCCGTCTTAAACGAGGCCTGATAATGTCCATCGACACTGAAATCGGTCCCCACACCGTCAAGCCCATCACCGATTTTCTCACCCGATTTACGCCCGTACAGAAATCTGTCTCTGATCCCGACAATACCACCCTGACCTACGATATCCTCAACTGGGTCCACGCGCCCCAGACACCGCCACCCGCACCCAACGCCGTCTACGGCTCCCTGACAGTTCAACGCAAACAGCGCCAGACAGACATCCTCTACCACATCCAACAACAAACCCGCATTGCCGGCCAGCCCACCCACTTCAACGCCGACGTAACCTGCAACCCCGACGACACCCTCGTCTCCTGGACCCTTCACACTTATCGCACCGACAATGGCGGCAACCCGGTCCCGATCTCCAAACTCCAGGAAAACTGGACAAACAACAACAGCCACATCCAGTCCCAGGACGGCGCGTACACATACCGTGCAACCCACCCCGTCTTCAGCCACTGGACGCTCCCGCACATCCTCATGCGCGCGTCTCTATCTCTGCCCACCACCTTCGACATGCTCGAAGACCTCTCAACCTTCCGCCCCAACCAGACTCTTGCAACCGACAGTGCCACAACCCTCAAAACAGACACATACAACACATACGCCCAGACCGGCGAAGGCATCCTCCCCATCCACTACCTCCTCGACGACCACCACCGTCCTCAACTCATCACCTTTGGCCTCATCGCCTGGGCCCTCACAGATGTGGTATAGGCCAAAAACGTGGCACAATTTTATCCATTCTTTCAACCCATTGACCCGCCGGGCTCAGTGTTGATCATTGGACGAGCAAAAAAGAGGCTTATCAATGAGCACAACGAACAGACCCAATATCCTCTGGATCAGTAACCACGACTCCAGTGCCTGGAACTACGGCTGCTACGGAGATCAATACGCGCATACTCCGAATATTGACCGCTTGGCGGCAGAAGGTGTGCGCTACACCAACGCGTTCACCGCCGGCCCAATCTGCTCGCCGTCACGCACGAGCATCTATACCGGCATGCATCCGACGACGCTGGGCACGCATCATCATCGCAGCGCGGTCATCCGCCCCACAGGGGTTGAGCTGTTAAACAAAATGCTGACGGATGCCGGTTACGCCTGCACAGAGCCGGACGGCGACATTAATCTTTACGTCTCCAAAGAGGAGCGTGAACAATATTACAACTCTGGCGATTTCTGGGAGAAGCGCCCAGAAGACAAGCCGTTTTTCTTGTACTACAAACTGAACAATTCCCACGCCAGTGTTTTTAAGTTGACTCCGGATGCTGCGCGGAAGCAACGTTCGGCACTGCTCAAGGACGACGAGTTGCACAACCCGAATGATGCGCCGGTTCCGAGCTTCGTGCCTGACACGCCCTTGTTCCGTGAACGGATGGCGCTCTTCTACGATGCCCTTACGAATGTCGACAAGCAGGTAGGAGAGATCCTGAACCAGCTTGAAGCGCAGGGGCTCCGTGAAGACACCATTGTTGTCTTCTGGGGAGACCACGGCACGGGTTATCCCCGGGGCAAGATCCACGCCTACGACGACGGACTGAAAATCCCGCTGATCATGCGATTCCCGGAGAAGTATCGGCACCTATCCCCGGCAGAACCCGGCGCCGCGGTTGATGAACCCGTCTTGCACATGGACCTCTGCGCGACAACCCTGCAACTGGCAGGCGTCCCGATCGCCGGACACATCCAGAGTCGAAACCTGTGCGGCCCCAACAGAGATAAACCGAGGGATTTCGTCTGCAGTGCCAGGGATCGGCTGGACAACAACCCGGAGGTGATCCGTACGATCCGCACCAAAAAATACCGTTACATGCGTAACTTCTTGCCGCACCAGCCATACGCTTCGTTTTATCCAGACGGCGGGTTCTTCGCGACCATCCCGGAGGAGGGAACGCCGGAGCGAGCCTTCTGGGAGACCTCTTGCCTGCCGGGCAAACAGAAGGTCCACGACCCAGACGGCGTGTTTCTGATGCTCGGACCGCCGGTGATGATTAAAAAGGACGGGCTGCCTGAGCATTACCGGCAGTTTCAGATCTGGCAGGATTACAAACCGACCGAAGAGTTATACGACATCGAAAAGGATCCTGAAGAGGTACATAACCTGGCGGATGATCCCGCTTTCAGCGACGTCGTGGATGAGCTGCGACAGAAGCTGTTTGGGTGGATGATCGAGACCCGTGATCTGGGGCTGATCGATGAACCGGAGATTGCCGCGCGAGCCGAGCAGTACAACGGCGTCAGCCACGCAGTCGGTGTGCACTGTGATAATTTAGAACGGATCCTGGAAACAGCAGACCTGGCGCGCATGGGCGAAGAAACAAAAGGAGAACTCGCAAAACGGCTTGGTGATCCCGACAGCGCCGTGCGTTTCTGGGCCGTTACCGGCCTTTGCTCGCTTGGTGTGGAATATACGATGATCGAGCGCCTATCCCCCCTCCTTGACGATCCCTCAATCAGCGTCAGTCTTGCCGCCGGAGACTATCTGGTGCGGGCAGGCGAAGGCGCCCTGGCCCTGCCTGCTTTTGAGCGGGCACTGGCGAGCGATATCCTCTGGGCGCGGCTACGGGCCGGCGCTTATCTGTCATACCGCAGCCGCGAAGAATTGCAACCTATGGTGCCGCTTATTCCCTCTCTGGAGCAGGCCATAAACAAACAGGAGATGTGTGGGCCAGAACACAATGCGCAGCTCGAAAAGAACAATTACAGAGGCGGGCTTGGTGGGCAGCGGGATGGCATCGTCAGGGTGTGGGTATTGGAGCGAGTGATGAAAAGAATCGAATTGTCCTCTGGGTAAGAGTAGGAAAATACCGTGAACGACAACGACGAGAGGGATAGATATGAATCAACCGAATATTCTTTTTGTGTTCACAGATCAGCAACGCACAGATACCATGTCGTGTTACGGCAATGATTGGATTCTATCGCCGCATTTGAATGCGCTTTCGGAACGGTCTTTTGTTTTTGAGAATACGTATGTTGGTCAGGCTGTGTGTACGCCATCGCGGGGTACGTTGATGTCTGGGCTGTACCCTCATTCGCACGGATGTGTGGCGAATGGGATTCATCTACGGAAAGATACAAAGTCGATTGCGGAAATGATGCCAGATACATATCGCAAGGCATATATGGGCAAATGGCATTTGGGCAACGATACCGTTCGCCAACATGGGTTTGATGAGTGGATCAGTATTCAGGATAATTTGCGGCATTTGAATACGATTCAAGATGCGCCGATGAGTTCCCACTATGAGTGGTTGGTGGCGCAGGGCGTTGAACCACCCTCGCATTTGGCACCGGACTTGAAACAATTTTCTGCAGGAGATCGCGCACGTTTGCCAGCGGAACAACAGGTCGGGGCGTTTGTCGCGCAGGAAGCGGATCGGTTTATTCGAGAAAATGTCGATCAGCCTTGGTTGCTGGTGTGCAGTACGTTTGAACCGCACCCTCCGTATACAGGGCCGTATGACGGTTTGTATGATCCTGAGGAATTGTCGGTTGGCCCGACGTTTTTGAAACAGCCTGAAGGGCATTCGCGATTTAATCAGGTGCGAGCAGAGCATTATGCAACGAAGATGGAGGCAGGTGAAGATTTAAGTACGGAATTAGGATGGCGGAAAGTGAGATCGCAATACTTCGGAAATATGAAGATTGTGGATGATGCTGTGGGGCGGATCATTCAGGCATTGGAAGAGACAGGGCAACTGGAGAATACGATTATTGCTTACACGAGTGATCATGGGGAAATGGTGGGCGATCATGCGATGATGGAAAAGCGGACGTTTTACGAAGAGTCTGCGCGAGTGCCGTTTTTGCTCAGTGTGCCGTGGTTGAATAAGGAACAGAAACGAATCGATGGTGTGTTTGGGCATGCGGATTTGGTGCCGACACTTTTGGATCTGGCGGGCGTTGAAGTTTCAGATCAGTGTGAAGGGGTGAGTTTGGCTGGTGCACTCACCGGTGAGCGCGATTTGAAGGATCACGTTGCATTTATGGAGTGGAATGGGATTGGCGATCGCAATTTAGGGAATCCAAGCATTAACTTGATGGCGACATTGCCCTGGCGATCTGTGGTGACGGGTGATCGCTGGAAGTTGAATTTGTGTGCTGGTGATCAGTGTGAGTTGTTCGACCTTAATACAGATCCTTATGAAGAAAACAATCTGTTTGATGTTCCTGAACATCGCGACCGCATTCGCGATATGGCGGCGAAGATTCGAGTGTGGCAACATGAAACAGGAGATACTGTGCCTTTGCCGAGTGTTTAGAATCCCCTCTGTGTTTTTATCAATACTGATTTTCTGGAGATGTAATGGAGCAAATATTAACGCAGGAACAGAAGGAGAGCAAACAATGCCTCAGATGACAGAATCGGCGATTGATTTGGACTGGCATGCACTTTCAGAACAAGAAATCAGGCAGTTTGATGAGCAAGGCTATCTCATTGTGCGCGATGTGCTCAATCGGGAAATGATTGATCGGATCGTTGAGGTTGGTGATCGATTGATTGCGAGTAATGATCGTGAAATGCGCTCAGGGAATAGCTTTAAGAATTGTATTGTGAAAGATGATGCTTTTATCCCACTTCTGACACATTCCAAATCGCTGTCAGCTGTCGTACAGCTTTTAGGTGCGCATATCCAGCTGATGGTATCGCACCTCGTTTACAAATACCCTTCCGATCCCTCTGTTAAAATTCGGCGGCCGGGCTGGCATCGCGATTATGCTGCAGCTACAAAAGTATTTGGCGATCATGTGCCCCGCGTTTTGTTGAAGTGCGCGTTTTATCTCAACGATATGACCCAACCAAACTCGGGAATGACACTGGTTGCGCCTGGCACCAATCGCGACGGCAAACCCATTGATATTCCAGAAGGAGAGCTTGGGCCAAAAGGTTATGTTGAAGCTTCTTTAAAGGCTGGTGATTGTCTATTCTTCGAAAATCGAACAGCGCATGCGGCAGGTATAAACACATCGTGTAACGTTCGGAAGGCGATCATGTTTGGTTATGGATATCGTTGGGTTATGCCGCTGGACTATAGAAGTCAAGAGCCTGCCTTTTTGGATAAGCTGGATGATTTGGGTCAGTATTTGGTTGGTGAAAGATATCCAAAGATAGTGGGATACAAACCCGGTGGTGGAGATAGCCCGCTTACGCCGTGGTGTGAACAGAACGGAGCGCCGGAGATCAGGCCAGTTGTTTAAAAAAGATATGGAATAGATTACGGAGGATCACAATGAACGATGATCAATCGAACCGTCCGCGCAACATTTTATACATCTTCACCGACGATCAGAGCTTTCGGTCTGTGAGTTGCTATCCCGGGGCGCATTCGTGGATCAGTACGCCAAACATCGATCGCCTCGCCCATGAGGGGATGCGTTTTTCCAACTGCTATACCAGTGCCTGGTGTGCTCCTTCACGCGCCACGTACCTGACCGGAAAATTGCCGCATGGCGTGATGAGCCTGCACCTGCCCTCGAGCTACCCAAACTATGTCCGTGATCCAGACCGGTGTCCGTACTGGCTCGAGAATCTCCGTGAGAACGGTTGGTACACAGGCATCGTCGGCAAATGGCACACAGGTCCCCATCATGGTCACGGTCGGTACTGGGATTTTTCTGCCATCTGGGACCACAGCCAACCCGAGAAATACGGGCCCTATTATGTCAATCAGAATATGAGTATCAACGGGGGGGCGCCGGAACCGGTTGGCGGCTATTCTACCGATAACTACACGGAGTATGCACTTGAATTTCTCCGTGGACGGGCAGAGGAACCGGATAAGCCCTGGCACCTCTGGCTGTGCTATGACGCAGTGCACGGACCCTGGAAAGTGGCTGACCGCCATCTCCAGGACTATTCAGATGTTCCCCAGGTCCCCACGCCAGAAGACATCTATCCACCGCGCCCGACCAAGGCGACACATATGCGGGACTATGGTGTTTGGCGTGAGGGAGATCAGGGTCAACCGGTAGGCATCCGGGATGGACGGACCCTCACCGATTGGGAACAACAATACAACCGAGGCGTGTGCGCCCTGGATGAAGGGGTTGGTAGGGTGATCGGCGCCCTGGAGGAGATGGGGCAGTTGGATGATACTCTGGTCGTCTTTACGTCGGACCAGGGATTTGCCTGGGGACAGCACGGCTTTCGACTCAAGGTGGCTCCCTATGATGCCAATATCAAAGCGCCGATGATCATGCGGATGCCGGGACGGATTCCTGCAGGCACAGTATGCGATACGCCAATCGGCGGCCAGGATATCCCGCCTACCTTTCTCTCGTTGATCGGCATGGAACAACCCTGGAAGATGCACGGGGAGGACCTGACACCATTGCTCTCTGACCCCAACGCCGAATGGGATCGCCCGCTGCTGATGGAGTGTACGGGTCATTATTTTGGAGAAGACACCGATGTCGGCTGTGGTGAGCCAATAGGCAATCCTCCTATCCCCTGGTGGGTATCTCTGTGTACGGGAAAGTACAAATATATCCGCTGGCTCGTCCCCGGGGAGATCGAAGAGATGTACGATCTCGAGAATGACCCTGAGGAACTGGAAAACCTCGCTTTGGAATCTGATTACCACGAGTTGCTCGCCCAATTTCGGCAAGGGACCATTGATGAACTGCGACGCACGGACGCGGGGATGGTCGATAATTTGCCCCAGGTGAAGGTGCTTACCAAAGAGCAACTTCTCGGCGGGGCTGACAGGGTATGATGGTTTTGAATTGGGACATTACACTTGAGGAGCACTGGTTATGGGACAAGCATTGACAGAGCGTGAGATCGAAGCCGTCGTTCGGGAGGTCACAAACGAAGAAGTAGCCCACTACCACGAATACGGGTGGGTCATGATGAAGCAGCTCGTGGACCGGGATTTTGCAACAGAGCTCCTGAGCGTCGGTCAGGCGTGGTTGGAACGCAACGGTGAAGATAAGGGAGGCAGACGGGCCGTCGGCCTGGCGCGGCAGGAAGAGGCCGAGCCGTTCGGTTCGTTTATGTTCAGCGAGCGCATGTCAAAAAACGCGACCCGACTCGTGAACAGGAAGCGACTCAAAGGTGTAGACATCCCTCTTCGCTATCGCATCGACATCCTCCAACACAAACCTCCTGGAGCAGCCGGAGCCACCTATCATCAAGACTCGTCAGAGCACGGTTCTGATCGCGTGGGCGAGCTCCAGTTTTGGCTTGCACTGGCGGAAGTGCCCCCCGAGAGGAGTGCCATGCGGTTCGTCAGTCGCTCCCATCGCGAAGGACCACTTGGCTCGGTATTCAAAGATGACCAAGACAATCTGCTTGAGCAATATCCAAATCTGACGTCTGTGCTGGAGCTTTCTCCCCCTTTCCATTACCAGCCGGGTGACTGCACCGTGCATCACGGATACACAGTACACGGCGGTCCACCCAACAGCACCGACAAGTCGCGCTGGTCCTACCTTTTCTCGTACTCCCCTTCGGACACCCGTTATTGGAACGGTACCGCAGCCAACTGGGGCAGCGAGCGGAAGCGTTTGAGTGAATCGGACAATCCCACTGTCTACGATCCGGAATCCTTACAATAGGTAGCTTTACCCATCAGGCGCGTTCTTGCATTTTTCGGAGTTTGTTTACGAAAAATGGGGCACCGAATGTGACGCCATCGTTTATGCTGTTTGTTGTTAAACAAAGGGAGATTCTCCATGACACTTGAAGAAAAATTCATATTTGACCTGCAAGGATACATCGTTGTCAAAAATGTACTCTCTCAAGCCGAAGTAGACGAACTCAATGCAATTGCCGATCAAAAAATGGCCGACCAAGAGGAAGTGAGTAACGGACTCAAGATTTCCCGCAGAGTCTCGCTCTGGGGCAAACCCTTCCAAAATCTGTTTGACCACCCCAACATGATTCCTTACCTCAGCGAACTCCTCGGCCCCCAATTTCGTGCCGACCACGACTACGGCATCTTTATGCGTCAAGGTGGGCGCAAAGGTGGCCTTCATGGTGGGGACCATCGTGCAGGCACGCACTATTACAAATATCGCGACGGCGTCATGCGCAATGGCTTGACCGTAGTCGTCTACTTCCTTGCACCCGCCCCCCCAGGTTCTGGCGGATTCTGCTGCGTACCCGGTTCACACAAATCCAATTTTGCCCTCAACGTCCCCGAAGAGGTTCGCTCCTTTAAGTGCATTCCTCACTACCTCGCCAATCCAAGTGCAGAAACAGGCGACGCCCTCATCTTCACAGAAGCGACGATGCACGGCACCTTGCCCTGGACTGCTGAAAACGAACGCAGAACCCTACTCTACAAATTCACCCCCGGCCACGTTTCCTACGCGTCAATATACTACAATCACGACGACTACGAAGACCTGACCGAGCAACAAAAACGCGTTCTTACGCCCCCATCCGTCCGCCGTCCTAACGTAGTGGAAACGGCATAGAGATGGTAAAGACAACCTGGAACCAAAATAGGTCTTAGCGTGTCACACCAAATCTGCAAAGGAGAAAGCAATGGATAGAATTAGAATAATGGCATCGCTGGTTATTCTCGCAACTTTTATGATTGTCGCAGCGTCTGCCGCCGATTCTGCGGAGGATTCTGTTGTGAAATGGGACATATTCAATACCGAAGAGATTCTTGACGAAAGCACGCTGGATATAAAGACGTTGGAAGATTGGCACACGGACAAGCCGACAGGCTCGACGCGACAGAAACTTATCGAAATCAAGGTCGCTGAATGGTGGCCAGGACAAGATTATCGGATTCCTGTGCGCATGATTGTGCCGCTCGAAGGTAAAGCAAAGGGCTTTCATATCACAGGCGGAAATCCATATGAAGCACTGATGAAAGATTCGAAACCAAACGCCTTTCAGGCAAAACTGCTAGCCAATGGCGTTGGCATAGTCAAGACTGTTGTCAAGTCGCTAAATCAGATTCCGGGAAAACAGGGGCTGGAACAAGAGATGGGACAATTGTTCCTGAAAGACCTTAATCCGCGCTACATGAAGCTCTGGATTTTTTCGATGACCTTAATGAGGGCTACAACCGCGGCGTATGCAGAGGTCAATCATTTTGAAAAAGGCAAAGTGGCCGGCTCAGGCGGCTCGAAGAACGGCATTGCGCCCGCAATCGCCTTGATTAATGACGAGCGTTTTACTGCGACATGCTCCAATAGAGCCCCTGCTTACTTTTCGCCGACTCGAAGGATCGATAGGGAAGAAATGGGCAAAGTGGAAGCGGCAAACAAAGCATTCTTTGAGGCTGGCAAGGCTGGCAATGTAGATCTAAAGAAACAACGGGCGAAATGGTATCAAGCCAACATGGTGGGATCAAAGAGGAGTGTGCATGAACTTGCGCTGAAAGCGGGAAGGTCCTGGGACGAAATACACAACTTGGCAGATTGCCTTCTTAGCAGATTGTGTGTTACGGAGAATTGGGATCGGCTAAAAGAACGAGGCGTCGATATGTTTTTTCAGCCGGGATCACATGACTATGTTGCATATGACATTCTTTGGGGCGCGCAAAACCATCCTCAGTTGCCGGTCTATTACGAACCCAATGGTGGACACCAACAAAAACCGCATAGCGCTGCAGCAAAAGACAATCAGAATCTCAATGCCTTCCTCTGGAATCACTTCTTTGGCGGCGAGCCCTTGCTACAGCCTCCGAAGTCAAATTATAAAATCGCCAAGGACAAACTAAGTGTCAGCGTGAGTTTTAATGAAGGACCTCAGCCGATAAACGGACGCATATGGTGGATCTATGATCGCGCTCCGGCAGGTTCCGCCCCATTCTTGCACGAGCAAATCCCCGCAGACCAATGGATGGATATGGAACGTGATGCAAAGACTGGTGCCTGGACTGCAGCCATACCGTTAAAGGATGGGTTTTCCCAGATCGATTTCTTCAGCAATCATGGACGAGAGGTTAACGGCTACAAGCAGTATATTTCAAGCCCCTATACCCAAGTGAAACGCTGAGCTGATGGATTTGCGACCCAATTTGGCATAGGATTTTCATATCGCAATCAGGAGATAGCGTGTGAGCACCCCAAACATACTGTTGATCTTGGCCGACGAACTCCGAGCACGCTGGCATCAAGGGCGAGTTGACCCAGCGGCAACAGTAAGTGACTTACCTTATAGCTCAATTTATCTAAACATCAAGAATTTCCTGAGGTGTCGCATACCCACCACCAACATGCTCGGCAAGCCATTCTGGATCATCATTCCTTGGCAACGACAATGCGGGTTCACCCTTGCAACTCAAGCGATAGAGCAACCGCGCATTATCGAGTTGATATTCAACTTTACTGGCGTCGAGTTGTGCAGCGTCATATAGTTATCCCAAATCGTCACATCACCCGGTTTGTGCAAATGATCGTACCGAAATTGTGGCTGTAACACATGGGCTTCTAAGCGGTCCAAAAAAGCACGCGATTCTTCCATTGTCATCCCGTCTACCTCAATCGCTGGTCGCCGATTCGGTCGCGATGCCCAAATGGGACTGTGTAAAGACTTGATCCCCGAACGCAGGTTGGTGCGCACCAAGGGCGCCAGCCATCCTTCATCTCCCTCATTCAATCGCCGCCTTACTTGCACGCGTTCCAACTCTGTCTGTTCTCCTGGGGGCAACGCAGCAAAAGCGCCTGCTGCATCAGCAAAAACCGTTTCGCCATTTAGCGGCAACTGCTTGCGCAACCGAATAAGTTCATCATCAGAACCTTCGAAGTAGGGTTTGGGACTATCGCTGACAGGCGCTTCCACCCAAGTTCCACCTGGCGCATCGCGCAACACTGGCATACTGTGAGCAAGAAACATCGACACATAGATCGGCAACGGTTCATATTCAATATCTGTATGCCACGCCCCACCACCACCCACCCGAATTTCTCCCTCTCCCACTTTTCCGCTAAAATTGGAAGTCACCAACACCGTCGGCGATTCATGAGGCAAACACTGCAACTGCCTAGGAAAGATCTTATCAACATGGGACACCTTCCTGTTTGCATACGGGATCATCTCGATCTCCCCCTCACTATCGCCATCCTGCTGTGCAGGTTTACCACCCCGCATAAAATTATTCGGATGCGGAACAGGCGCGCCCCAATGATTGGCAAAACGTTCAAAGTGAGCGAGGGAAAACCGATCCAAATCTTGGCCCGCAATACACACGGTCCGAAAATAAGCTAAGGCATCAAGTAAAAAACCCGCTTGCGCTTCACTCAAAGGATGGTACAAATCAATACCTGAAAAACGCACACCAGCCCCACTTTGGGAAAATGGGGATTCACTGTGTGCGTGGTCTCCAAACAACGTCTTTAATTTTTCATCCCACTTCTGATTTTCGATTGCCAGGCTCATACTGATCTCCTTTTCTCAGAATCTTTATAATCTTCTTGGTTTTCTCACAATTCAAGAATTAATAAACTTTATCATGAAAGGCTGAGTCCGGAAGCCTGTAATATTCCTTGAGTGTGTTCAATTTGTCCTTATATCTATCCATCAGGAACCCGGTATAGGCTTTTTTTTCCGGAGAGTCCGGATCCAGGTTAGGTGTTTTGATAACCGGGTTTCCAAACCCCGCCACGCAACTGACCGGCTGTTCGTCGGTCATGATGTACAAGATATTTAACGCACGCCTGTTGGTTTTGTTTGATACGTCATCGCTCATAAGTAACACCTCAATGTGATACTGAAATTTTATTGCTGACGGACAGTTATATTATAGCTCTATTCGCCAGCACGATCCTGAGGGTTCATTACCATCCATAAACGCAGCATATTTTCCATTAATTCTGGGCCACCTGTTATGGCTTCATAATGTTCACTTTGGTTTGATGCTTTTGGTAGAGGTGATTGATCACTCAAAAAAGTTTCTACCGATAAGTCCATATACGTTTTTGCTTTGCTTAAAAAACGTTCTGCCCCTGTTAATTCATACGCATTCATCATCATATTAAATATGCTGGAATAATTGCTGGGATAAAGTACTGCTGACGGCGGAGGATCTTCGTTGTAATAGGCATTCACCGATTTCATAAAAAGGATTCTATAGCCTTCAATACCTGTTAGTTTATACCGCGCATAACATTTGTTTGCCTGCTCGGTACTGCCCGATCCCACCCCATAACCAGCCGACCACATTTCAGTCCAGGCATCCGTTCCAGTACTTGACCTCCGAAAATTCCCCGGTACAAGGGTCATAAGATTGGCAGATTCAAGAAATCCTTTTCCGCCTTTTGACGGATCGTGATCAAAACTTAAATACAAAGGATCTGTTCCTTCTGACAATTTCTTCATCCTATTTGCAAGGTCTGCGGGCATAAAATCCTTTGCGCGATAAAGATTGGATGCCAGATTCATACTTTGTTTCAAAGAATATTGCTCAGGAAAATCTGATGCATATAAGATCGCACCTTTATCGGTTGTATTTCGCTCATAATAATTCAATACGGTTTCAATGGCGGTTAAAAAAACTTCTTTGCCAGTTTCCCGATATGCTTTTGTCCAAACATAGATATAATTGCCGCCATGTGCGGGAAAAGCTCTTCCTTTTCCAGGACTATGCGTGTCATAACTGGCATGTCGGCTAAACTCACCCGCTTCTGGTCCTTCGTGCGCATAAATCTGGTGTTCCCATAATCCCAGTGCAAACTTTTCAGCAGCTTCCGGATTAAATTTCCACACCTTGTCCCAATAATTGAAAATTTTGTACTCGTGTGTCAAAGATCGAGTACCCATTTTAATAGGCGCCTCTGTAAAAAAATCCCAACCGATGTGTTCTCCCCAGGCCATAAATCCTGTTTCAGGACTTTGGCAGTTGGCAAAAAACCATTTGATTGCTTTATCCGCTTCCTGTGCATACTTGTCATCTCCGGTGATTTCTGTCAAATGATAAAGTATGCTGTATAAACCATTATCTTTTGACGTATTTGAACCACGCCAAGTGCGATCGCCATTGCGGATACCTTTGGGTGCATCGGGAGGATTTTCGCGATATACATTTCCGGTTTCCCGGTTAAGCGTTGTGGCAAAAAGGGGCGAATGTTCTTTTCCGTAACGGTCGCGCCCGTGGGTAATCATATAATCGGCATAAGCCTTTACTATAAGAAAGTATTTAGCACCTTCCGATTTTGACAAATCAATCGTGCTCAAATCTTTGGCCGGCAGCTCGGTGGGGCTTTGGGCCGCGACGTTGCCCGCGGTCAAAGCCAATAGCAACGCAATGGTCAGAGCCCTGCCTATCTTCGCACCTTTGAATGGTCTTGCTTTCATTTTTCTTCCTCCTCAATATATTTGAAATCACCAAAACTACTGCTGGTGTCCAAGGGCAAGATCCGGATGCATACTACAAATTGGCGATCAATTCGTCAAGCAGATCGACGACACTGGAAGTGCTGGAAGTGGTGGCGGTGTGACTATCCATCTCATCTCCTTGTATTCGATAATCTAAAGACTGTTTTTTAAGGCTCTTGTTCGAAGTACAATGAAATGATATTTTGATTGTCAAATAATAAAAACTGATCGATCAGAGAATGATTGTTTTCTGATTGTGTTTTGATTATTATCTGATCGATCAAATTAATTAGAAGGCAGGAGAACCAACAATGGTTCAGTATTGAAGAAAGAAGGCTTATTTCCATGAATACAGCATTGGCAGCACTGAGTACAGAAGAGATCCAACAATTTATTACGAACGGATTCCTCGTTAAACGAAATATTCTCGACCCCAAACTTTGTGCTGCAGCGCGGGACAGGCTGTGGGCAGGAAACACCTCAAGTCATTTGCGCCGAGACGATCCTCAAACTTGGCTAAACGGTCTCCCGGAGGCAGATCGTCAAAGCACGCCTGATGGCCTGAATGATCGCACCGGTAACTACGGCTGGCGACTGCGTGAACTCTCCGGCGACGAGGACCTGATCAACTTGCTTCCACGCCGTGTATTCCCCTGGTTTGAGCAACTCCTCGGCAAAGGTGAAGTTGTGACACCAGAGGTCAGTTCCTCCGCAGCCGATCCGGATCCTCGTGGAAGCCGACTACGTGGCTGGCCGGTCTGGGGTGGTAAGGAGTTGCGCGGTATGTACTGCGTGTTGCCGAGAGAGCGTAAGAGCGCTTCACCTTCTCTGGCGGATGCCGCCCGTGCCGGTGCACACATTGACCCGGAGCCGATGCATCTGGTGGCGATCGGATACGTTGATAAGGTTCCAAAGGACGGCGGTGGCATTGCTCTCTTTCCCGGCAGTCACCGCTTGCTCTATGAAGCAGAGCCGAATTCCGTGGACCTCGCCCGCTATTCGATCCTGCACTCGCCCCATCCAGATAGTGGCGCTGCGGCATTCGTGCTGCCACAGCCTCCAGGTCTCAAGGACGCACTCGCCAACATTGAACCCTTTGAGTTCTTTGGTGACGAGGGAGATGTGGTCTTGTCGCACGGACGAATGTTCCACTCGGCAACGCCGAACCACAGCAACCCTCCGCAGATTCGACAGATGATTCTTTATGATGCCTACAAAAAGTCTGTATATGACAGAACATACAACGGCCGTTATGTCAAAGGGCCACGACCATCGCCACCGCCCTCGGTGAGGAAGGACTACGGACTTGAACTTGGGCCGGCCGTCCCGCCTCCTGAACCACGCGCGGAGGGTCCGGGGCTTTGGGATGACTGGAGTGAGGCCGTTCGCACTGTTGCAGGCTCTGAGGTCTAATCATGGGCGCAGATTCGGATAGATGCAGAACAGGGAAAATAGACACGCGACCTGAATCAATGGTCGATAACCTGCCACCGGTCAAAGTGATGACCAGAGAGCAGCTTCTCGGCGAGGCTGACAGGTAACAATGACAGAGTGTGGCTCTTCCTTAGAGACTGAATAAGAGATGAAAAACATTGTGGTGATCACCATTGAGCATCTTGCCGCTCGCGCATTAGGATGCTATGGCAATCCCGTCGGAGCGACACCTCATCTGGATAGCTTTGCCAGCGAAGCCATCAGGTTTGAAAACTGCACCGTACCTTCTCCGCTCTGCGTCGCATCACGGGTCGCATTTTTCACGGGTCGTTATCCCAGCGTTACAGGTTCCAGAGACAACACGCTGTTGATGCAAGAAAAGGAAGGGTTTCATCTTCCAGGGCTCTTGAAAGATGCTGGTGTCGGCTGTGGCCTATTTGGGAAAAACCACTGTTTTCCAGATGCCGAAACTGCAGGATTTGAAGCGTGTATTGAAGAGTCACCACTTCGGCAAAAGCAGCGAGAAGCCTATGGGAAGCCATTTCCTGGGCCTGCAATACCCATCGACCCATCCGTGTTCGAATCACAAACAAGACGTTTCCGTTGGGGAGATCACCCAAACCCAATCTGGTATGGCGGAACCTACCCTTTCGATCCTGCTGAATCTCCAGCAAGAGCCAACGTGAATCAGGCCCTCGATTATCTTGAACGGAAGGGTGACGAGCCTTCGTTTGTGTGGTTGAGCTTTTCCGATGTTCATCCGCCCTATCGGGCTCCCGAACCTTTTGCCACGATGTACAGACCAGAGGACATGCTTCTCCCACATAGACCTGAGGGCGAATTGGACTCAAAACCATTCGTTCAGCAAGTCTACTATCACGGCGGGTGGCTGCATCTCATGGATGACGAGCAGCTGCGGCAGACAATGGCGTATTACTATGGCATGCTTAGGCACCTAGATGAATGCTTGGGCAAATTCTTTGATGGACTAAAAGCGCTTGGTCGTTGGGACGACACTATCATTGTTGCCACAGGTGACCACGGTGAGTACCTGGGCGAACACGGACTCATTCGGAAAACAGCTGCATTCTACGACTGCATTGTCCAGGTCCCATTGATCGTAAGGGGTTTGGAACATGCACGGGATGGTGCAACAAACGCACTGCAAATTGAGCAAATCGACTTGATGCCTACATTACTCCAGAGTAGCGGAATCTCGATCCCGCCGGGTGTTCAGGGTAGAAGTGTGACCGAAATGATGTCGGGTATGGCTCCAGAAAGAGACTGTACCTATGCGGAAGTTGGCAGCCGTCAGCCATTGCCAGAGGGAGGACCAGAAGCAGAACTGGACGCGCTGAAAGCCGGCATAAGTCGGACTGAACCCGTACCTGAATTGCCGCTGGTTGAGTCGGGAACGTTCTTCCTTTCTCGGGGTCGCATGGTTCGAAACGAGAAGTGGAAATACGCACATTATGTGAATGATCGTTCTGAACTTTACGACTTGCAGAACGACCCGGGCGAACTGGTGAATCTGGCAGGAAACCCGGATTATCGAGATCGGGAAGAAGCAATGCGCAGCAGGCTGCTGGAACGAACAATTGAAGCTGGCGACCCTCGTTGACATCTTGAACGTAACTTCAATCTTCCACTACGATGGCACGTCGGAAGAAATGCTTGTCGATATGGTTTCGGATCCCACTGAAACAAAGAACCTCGCCAATGATCCTGAATTCATTCAGATCCTAACGGATCACCGAAACCGACTATCTGATTGGGTCCAGGCACACGCCGACACGCAAGGCGCCACCTACCTGAAAGCCTTGGCACCGTAGGGGCGTAGACGAACAATAAGGAGTCAACCTATGCAACCAGTCCATCCGATGAGCGATGAGGAATTGGACGCACACGTAACCGACCTGCAAGAAAACGGTTACATCATCTTGCGGGAACAAATTGCACCCGAGTATCTCGACCCTCTTCGGAATATTGCCCAGCGTGCTGCGGATGATTATATCGCCGAGTGGCGAGGGGGGATGACGTTGCCTGAAGTGCGCATTCTCGACGGAAATGGGAAACGCAACTTCACAATCAATCCGAACGCCCGCGCCTGTTTCATGTGGGGTAAAACAGCCATGGATCTGCTCGACCATGACACCGTTCACAGGATCTGCGAACGCGCTCTGGGTACTTACCATTTTTTAGATCTCGTTGCCAACACCGTACGCTATCACCCCGAAACGCGGCAGGGACGTTTCCATCGCGACTTCAGGCCCGGCCTCACGGACGAAGGCAAGCACAACGGCCTGTGGTTCTTCTTTATGCTTGACGGCTATTCAGCGGAAAATGGCGGCACCCGGTTGATTCCGCGCACACATTGTTTTAAAACCGATGAACCCGAAATGATGGATCCCGAGCCGGATTCAGACAGCAACAAGATCCAGGCTACTGGTGATCCGGGTGATTTACTGATTGTAAATGCGGGGGGCCTGCATTGCGCAGGCGTAAATCAGACTCGCGAGCCCCGGCGCACCCTGAACATCCGCATCGTACCAAACGGCGACCGGCTGTTCTACAATGCCTGGGAACTGGCCGGGCCTGAGCTGCAAGCGAAAGCCAGTGAAAGGGTCAAGCGCTTCATGCAGCCGCCAGCCGATCGCGTTGCCAAACTGCGAACCGACTGGCGAGTGACGCCGCGTCGGGAAAAATCATAGTTTATGCAATCAGCACACGAATCGGCCATGCGCAACGGGGAGCGATAGGAGATCTCTGTGGAGAAACGAATTCTTGGACGCACGGGATTTGAAGTCACTGTTCTCGGTATGGGAGGGGTTGGAGCAAAGTCAGAGACTGTGCGGCGCGCGCTGGAACTGGGCGTAAACTATGTTGACACGGCTCCCGGCTACGGAAATAGTGAGGAAAATATAGGGATCGGTCTGGAGGGGGCGAGTCAATCATATTACATAGCCACTAAGCTCGGAGGAAGGCCCAAACCATTTGATGCACAAGATAAAGATATGCTACGTCGGTCAGTTGATGAGAGCCTCCGATTACTTAAGCGCAACAGTATTGATATTCTGCAAATCCATGAATCTGACCATCCCTCAATATTCGATTGGTGGACTGACTATGACAATTTCCATGGACCTGTGTGTGAAGTCCTGGAGGAACTTAAAGAGGAAAAAATAATCAAATTCACAGGGCTGGCTGGCACCAGTTCCTATGAACTTACACACATCATGGCTACAGGTAACTACGATGTGGTTCTGGCAGCGGGTAATTACAATCTGGTCCGGCAGGAATTCGCTATTTCTGGATTGCCTGAAGCTAAGAAACAGAATATGGGAATTGTCATAGGTGCAGCCTTTTTCAAGGGTCTTCTGGCCCGTCGCGACATCCCGGAACTGGAAAATGGCGCACGATGGCTGAGTCCGCCACGTCTGGAGCAGTTCAAAAAACTCTACGCTTTTGTGGATGAAATCGGATTACCACTTGCAGAAGTCGCTCTGCGCTGGGTAATTTCCAATCCCAACGTCTCCACCGTTCTCATGGGGACAGGATCTATAGAGGAAGTCGAACAAAATGTGGCAGCTGCTGAAAAAGGACCTCTTCCACCAGAGATACTCTCCGGGCTTAAGGAGATCGCCGATATGGTACCGTTTCGTCCGCACCTTGAACCGCACCGATTCCCTATCGGCCAACCTTATAAGGGACCCAAATATAAGTAGTAATTATTGAGGATTTTTAGGAGACGAGGAAATTTTCTGAGATAGAGCTTGAACCGGACCAAATCAAGGAAGGTTATGGACAACATGAATACACAGTCTCGGAGGCATTTTCTTAAGCATTTGGGGGCTGCTGGCATGGCACTTACCCTTCCATCTACTTTACGAAGCGAAGGAAAACAGATGCCCAATATTCTTTTTATCATTACCGATCAGCAAACGGCTGACCTCATGAGTTGTGCTGGCAACAACGATGTCTCGACACCTTCCATAGACCGTCTTGCAGCACACGGTGTTCGATTTACCAGGGCCTATGTGACACATCCGCTGTGCATCCCTTCAAGGGCCAGCTTTATGACTGGCAAAATGCCCTCGCAATGTCGCGATGACGTACAATCACACAGGTCGCTTGGCGCATATATGAAAGATGCGGGTTATGACACGGGTTATTTTGGCAAGTGGCATATTATGCCGAGCCGGGCGACAAGAAATAATCACGCCTGGCATGGATTTGATACAATCGACACAAGAGGGCTGGACCCGGTCAAGACCGAAAAGAGCATTGCATTTTTAAAACAGAAACGCGACAAGCCGTTTTTTATGATTTCATCTTATATGAATCCGCACGACATTTGTGAGTGGGCGAGAATACACAGTGGTGTAGAAGACGAGATGGAAAATGGTGATATTGGCCCAGTGCCTGATCCTGCACAATGCCCTGCACTTCCGGCAAACTTTGATCCGCCAGACAAAGAACCAGAGGTGGTGCGAAAGCGTCTGGTGAGCAATGAGCGTGCACGCACGTCTGTGCATCCGACAGCAGAGTGGACCGAAAACGACTGGCGACAATATCGCTGGGCTTATTGTCGGCTTGTTGAATTGGTCGATCGAGAGATAGGGAAATTACTGGAGGCGATTGAAGAGACGGGTCAGTTGGAAGATACGTTGATCATCTTTTCTTCAGACCACGGAGATGGCAATGGGGCGCATCGCTGGAACCAGAAAGTCGTGTTGTATGAAGAAGCTGTTCGGGTGCCTTTTATCGTCAGTTGGAAAGGACATACACAGGCTGGCATTACCGATGATGCACTTGTTTCAATGAATCTCGATCTTTTGCCCACGTGTTGCGATTTTGCAGGCGTTAAATGGGAAGATGGCCTGCGTGGAAGAAGCGTCAAAGATCAAGTCATGGAACGTTCGGGATCTGGACAGGGACATCCATTTGTTGTATCAGAAACAAAATTGTACGACGACATTACTGGTCGGATGATTACTTCTGGACGCTACAAATACATCGTCTATTCTCAGGGCGAAAATCCAGAGCAGTTGTTCGATCTTCAAAACGATCCAGGAGAGATGGTTAGTCTGGCAAATCAATCGGCGTATGATTCAGAGCTTGTGCGTCATCGAACGATGCTTGCAGATTGGATGAATCGGATAGGAGATAATTTTTCACTGGATCACATTGAGTAAAAGAGGTGACGCATCGTGTATTTTCTGAAAGGATAAGGATGAAACCAACTATTTTAATTTGTCTTTTCATTTCGATAATGAGTGTAAAGGCCCAAGCGATGAATTATTATATCGACCAGATTGGTGGATCGTTAGATGTATCTGAGAGGTTGAATAAGCTATGAGTAAACGTCCCAATATACTTTTTGTATTTCCAGATCAGCTCAGCGGTGCCGCTGGTATCTGGCATGCAGGTACCAAAGAAGACTATGGCATCTGTTACAGGTATGATCGCACCACCTGGGAAGAGGGCATGATAAAAGAACATTATGCAGTCACAAAATAAACCCAACGTTATCCTTTTTATGGTTGACCAGTTGTCGGCCAGGTGGCTCGAAGTGGCCAGGGACGAAGGCATCTGCGCGCTGCCGAACCTGGACTGGCTGCGTGAAAACGGCACGTCCTTCACCCGGACATTCTCCAGCAATCCGGTATGCTCACCTACCCGGGCAACGATTGCCACCGGGCTTTGTTCGAGAGCACATGGTTTGATCATGAACGGGTACGCGCTCAATCCATCCATCCCAACCTTCATGCAGGCACTGCAACGGGAAGGGTGGCGGACTGGCGCTTTTGGAAAGCTACACCTCAGACCACATCACGAAAGCCTCGTGCACGACTACCGCCCCTATGGTTTTGATGTCGTACACGGCACAGAGGATGACCGCGCTGGCGAGTGGCTCGACTGGGTCAAAGAGGCGCATCCTGAACATTACGAGGCTGCCCTTTCAACAGCATGGCGCGACGTTCCGGGTTACGACAAATACGGCCCCGATGGCGTCGATCTGAGACCGGCCATACGCGCCGCTCAAAAGCGTTTCCCACGCGCCACCGAAGCGTGGCCTAAGAACTCTCGCAAGGCCTATACACTGCCTTTTCCCGAGGAAGTATCACAGTCATCCTGGATAACCGCAAGGGCGCTGGATTTCATCCGCGACACCGGTGTGGATCAATCTTTCTTTGCCCATATCAGCTACGTGGCACCCCATGGCCCGTTTTGTCCCCCAGCCGAGTTCATGGACCGTGTTGATCTCGAGAATATCCCCGCTCCGATCCCTGCGGCGTGGCTCAACGATGCTGACGCGCCCGAATACTTTCGGAAAATGGCGCGGGTGTTGCACGGCGAGAGCGACGACCGACCAGCCTGGATGAAAGATTTGGCTGCTGTACTCGATTCAGACGGTCGGCCATCCAGCCTGACGACGGATCTCAGCTACGAGCGTCATTGCTACTTTGCCGACATTACCCACCTGGACGAACAACTCGGTCGGGTCAGGAAGGCTTTGCAAGGTGCCGGGCGTCTGGACAGCACGTACATCATTTTCGTGTCTGATCACGGTGAATTTCTCGGAGATCACGGCTTCTGGCAAAAACAGGAGCGCCACTACGACGGCGGCATCCGGGTGCCACTGATCATTGCGGGTCCCGGCTTGCAGAAGAACGCCGTGTGTCGGGAAATTGCTCAGTTGGAAGACATCTGTCCCACCATTCTCGAAATGACCGGCGTGCCCCTGCCTCACGTGCGCTTTCGCAATTTTCGCACTGGCTCGTTCGACAGTGCGCCAGCAATTTCAGGAAGGTCATTGGTTGAGCTTTGCCGTGGACAGGTTCCGGACGATTGGCGAGAAGAGGCGTATGTTGAATCCTTTCCCTGCTTTGGTCCAGGGACCCTTGGCTCCTGGTCGCGCACCGTACGCACATCCAGATACAGATACACGTTTTATCCCGATGGACACGGCGAGCAACTCTTCGATCTCGAGGCGGATCCGCATGAGCAGAAAAATCTTGTTAACGATCCAGTGCATGCCGCTTTACACCGCGAGTTGAAAGATCGCCTGATGGAACAGGTTATCCGCCAGGATTATCCCTTACCTCCCCGGGATCTGTTTTTGTTTGGCATTCACTAAAAATCATTTGCAAAAGAGAGCCTTATTCATGAACGCAACGAACAAACCCAACGTCATCTTCTTTATGGTCGATCAGATGGGGGCCAAGTGGCTTGAAGCGGCCATGAACGGCATCTGCGACCTGCCGAACCTGAGACGCCTTCAAAGCATGGGCGTGACCTTCACGAATGCGTTTTCCAATAACCCGGTCTGCTGTCCTGCCCGGGCGGGCATTGCCACGGGTCTGACCAGCCGCGGGCATGGCCTGCTCTCCAATGGCTACCGGCTCAATCCCGACATCCCGACCTTCATGAAGACATTGCAGATGGCCGGGTGGCGAACGGGTGCGTTTGGAAAGATCCACTTCTATCCCTTTGACTCAGAATACTACCCATACCCGGACTACCGGGAGTACGGTTGGGATGTGGTACACAACACCGAGGACAACCGGACCGGCGAGTGGCACGACTGGATTGAGAAAGAGCATCCCGAACACTATGATGCGATCATGGCAACCCCGGCGAACTGGAATTCTCAGTTGCCTTATTACGATTCCTATGGCGAACGGAAGGTCAACCTGACCAAAAGGATGCGCCGAGCAAAGAAGAAGATGGCGTGGTCTAAAGGGGATGACGGAGGCCTGAAAACTCGGACCGAAGGCTACTATCCCCTACCCTTCCCGGAAGAGATCTCGCAAACCAACTGGATCACGGAACATGCCCTAAATTTCATTGATGAAACACCCGTGGATCAACCCCTCTACACGCATATCAGCTACGTGCAGCCCCATCCCCCGTTCCATCCGCCGGAGCGATTCCTGGAGAGGGTCAACGAAGATCTCATCCCCGACCCTATCGGTTACGGTACGAACCACTGGAATGAACCCGACCGGATACCAAACTGGCGCTACTATCGCAAGCTCTACTTCGCCGATTTCATCCACCTCGACGAACAGATCGGTCGCATCCTCGAGCGCCTGGAACAGGTCGGCAGGATGGAGAACAGCTACTTCGTCTTCGTGTCCGATCACGGCGAGATGCTCATGGACCACAATCTGGGCGGAAAATCCGCCAGACACTATGACGCCGTCATCCGCATCCCGCTGATTGTAGCCGGACCAGGCCTGAAGCAGGGCAGCACTTGCGACCTCATCGTGCAGCACGAGGACATCTGTCCGACCATTTTGGAGATGCACGAAACACTTCTGGAACATCACCCGAGGCCCCTGTCGAGACGCGAGGTAGCCGATGATCACCCGATATGTGCGGGTCGTTCCCTGATGCCTCTGTGTAAGGGAGAGCAAGTTTCGGACTGGCGGCAGTCGTCATTCTCCGAGTCGTTCGGCGGCCTGTGCGAGTCGCCCTTCCGTGAGGGGGCTATGAAATACCCTTGGAAAGAAACGTTGCGAAACCGTGAATTCCGGTACTCGGTCACGCCGGGGCGCGATGACGGAGAAGAACTATTTGATCTCACCAAAGATCCCGGCGAGTTCGTCAACGTGGTGCATGATCCAGCGTATCAGGAGGCGCGTCAGCAACTGATGGTGGAAATGATGCACCGAGTCATGCTCCAGGCATTCCCGTTACCACCGCGTGACCTGGTGGTGATCGGGGCGCATTAGAGGTGAAGATTCGTGCAACAAAGCCATTGAAAACTGAAACACCAGGAGACTGAAATGCAAGAAGATCCCAAATCTATCGAGGAACACTTAGAAGAATTCAAAACCGTTGGATTTACAGTTTTCCCAAAAATGCTGGACGATGACTGGGTCAAAGCCATGCGAGATTCGTTTGATGAAATCGGTGATCGCCTGCGCAAGCCTGATGGCAGCCGCCCCCAAGCCTTTGTGGATGTGTTAGAACATAAACCCGATCTCGTTCTTTTTGCATTGTCAAATGAGCGCCTCCTGGACTTTACCGAAATGATCGTCGGACCTCATGTCCAACTTGAATCCATCACCTACCGACGCACAGCACCACAAGACCCAGACACAACAGGCCCAATACTGAATTTTCATCGGGACATGTTCGCCGAGTTTCCCCAAGAAGGCATCTACCATAGGCCCTTACTCTTTAATGCCCTGAGCTATTTACAAGATCTCACGGATGAAAATGGCCCCCTGCGCATTATTCCAGGTTCTCACATGAAAGCAATATCTTTAACGCCAGAAGAAAGAACACAACCCTATCCTGACGAGGTCATTGTTTATCCCAAAGCCGGAGATGTCGCAGTGTTCCACAATGCTATCGTACACTCGGGAACAGCCAATTATTCAAAGGACTATCGGTATCTTTTCTTTTTAACGATGAATCATTCCTGGCTCAAACACAGAGCCAATTATTCAGGGCCGATTTCTGAAGCTGTCAAAGCGCGAGCCCGAGCGACTGGAAATCGTCGACTGCTGCGCCTATTGGGAGAAGATGAGAATGTATTTCGGCGAGCCAATAGTGGATTTATGCAACCAGATGAAGTGAGTTGGGAACAGTGGATAGCTCAGGACGCTGCTGATCTCAAGGAATGACCCTGGACTTCAATCAGACCGTAGAAGCAGAGTAGGAGCTACGGCACAACACATACGGAGGAATACCATGCAATACAGAACGCTCGGTAAAACGGGGTGGCGCGTGAGCGCCGTCTCCATGGGATGCTGGGGCATCGGCGGCCAGTGGGGACCGGTCGAAGAAAAGCAGGCCATCGACACCATCAACGCAGCCATCGAGGCGGGCGTTAATTTGTTTGATACCGCGGATAGCTACGGCCTGGGTCAGAGTGAAATCTACACAGGTAAAGCACTGGAAAGTAAGAGATCCGAGGCATACATCGCGACAAAGGTTGGCAACTGGGGGCGCCGTCAGGAAGATCCCCTCGGGTTCAAGTCGATATACAGCATCATCAACTGCTGTCACGCAAGCCTCTACCGTCTCGATACAGACTATATCGACCTGTATCAGTGTCACGTGGGAACCCCGGAAAATCCCGAGATCTTTGTCGAAGCCTTCGAGTTGCTAAAGAAACAGGGAAAGATCCGTCACTACGCGATATCCACCAACGACCTGGATTCGCTCAAAGCGCTCAACTCAGAGGGCGCATGCGCATCGTGTCAGATCAACTACTCGCTCTTTAGTCGGAGGCCTGAGAATGACATACTCCCCTACTGCCTGGACAACAATATCGGGGTGTTACTGCGAGGACCAATAGCTCAGGGTCTTTTGGCGGATAAATTCTCCACAGATACAAAGTTTGAAGACTCGGTTCGAGATAAGTGGAATCCAGGAGAAGATCAACGCGATGATTTCCTCGCCAAACTCGACAAGGTCGCGGCACTGCGCGAGTTAGTACCTGACGGGACAAACATGGTTGATTTCGCCCTCAAGTTTACCCTTGCCAATCCTGCCGTTACCTGCCCTATTCCCGGAATGAAAACACCCGAGCAGGCAAAACAGAATGCAGCAGCAGCCGACGGCGAACTCGATAAAGCCACCTTAAAAAAGATAGACACGATCTGCCCGCCTGGAAAATAAGGGTAAGGAGGAGGCCACATGGCATACGTCATTCTTATCGCTGAAGGGGATGCATCCGATACGCTTCAATCAACCTGGAGCGAAAAATCGGAGCGACTCCGAACCCATACACAGTCACCGGGCGCCCTGGTACTCTACGATACCAACCTCGCCCGCGAATTCGTGCGGGATGTGAAAAACCGCATCGAAGGCGGCAAACTCGTCGTTTTCCGCTGCGACGAACCACACGAAACCGTAGAGCCGGGAGCGTCCGCATGATCGACTACCCACCACTCGACACGAGCGCGCCGACTTTTCCGTCCGAGGCCGACCTCGTTCACCTGATGTGTCGGCATATCCCCTACATCGAGCAGTACTGGGTCGATGAGGACGAGGAACACGGCTACTTCGGATCTCTCGATGTGAACGAGTTTCAACCCCCGGGCGGACCGATCAACGAAATGATCATCCGATCCCTGGGCGATGAACTTCGAGGCTACGCGGCCCTCCATCAGAGCGCGTTCTTCGATCCGACGCTCGCCGGAATCGAGAAACCCGTCCTGCTCGATCGATTGAACCGGTGTCTCCGCTGGATCTGTGCACATCATCTGAGCGGATCGCGAAGGACGGAGCCGCTCGAATGGAATGGCCAGTGGGGAGATGACTGGGAATCGTCCCTCTGGATCGCGGACATCGCAATGGCAGCCAACCACGTTGCGAACGAACTGGAGCCGGACGTGCGCGAAGCCTTCCATCGCGTGCTCGCGTTTGAAGCGGACCGATTTCTCGGTGTCGATCCCCCGGACGGCCGCTGGCACGACACGAAGGAGGAGGAAAATGCGTGGGACAGTTATCTGCTTGCCTGGGCACATTGTCTCCTGCCCGACCATCCCCACGCGGACGAATGGCTGTATCGAGGCAAGCTGTTCGCCGTCAACACCTTCACCACGGACCTCGATCGGGTCGATACGCGACTCTTCGACGGTCGCCCGCTGAAAGACTGGATCTGCACACAAACGGCCCACCCCGACCTCACCGTGGAGAATCACGGTTCCTTCCATCCGGGGTACCTCGGCTGTGGCGTCCTCCTGATGACGGGACGCCTCGCCTTCACACTGACGGGCAAGACACCTCCCCCCCATTACCTGCACCACATCTACGATGCATGGATGGTGCTAAGGCGTTTCTTCCTCTATAACGGATTTACGGCCTACCCATCCGGCCAGGACTGGACCTACCACGAACCCGACATCAGCTTCCAGAACGCCGTCATGTTCGAGGAATACGGCGACCGGTTTGCAGGTCATATGCTGTGGCAGAACCTCGTGTATCTGGACGAGTCGATGCGGGACGCAGGAGACGGCCGATTCAACGCCCGAATGCCACACGCGGCTGGTGGTCGCTATTTCCAGTTCGAAACGGGCATCATGGGGCAACTGGCCAGCCTCGTGATTGCCGGCATACCCGACGTCTCGCCGATATCCGTCGAGGAATTCAGACGCGAGCAGGTCGGAACTGATGCCTATCCCTATGTCTGGCTGCAGGTTCGCCGCAGCAAGCAGGGTCTGTTCTCATTCGCCTGGCGATCCCTGGCGCACAGCGTGATGGGAATGGTCGTACCGGCCGGCGGAGAGGACACGCTGGGGTCGGACCAGGACGCCTTCATCGGACGTTTCGAAATCAACGGCGAGCGTCTGAAGCCCACGCCGCTCTTCCACACCGATCACACATCGGAGAAAGGCTTCACGACCACGGGCGTGATCGAGTACGCGGACGGTCGCATTCGACAGTCGATCGCCGTCGTTGCGCTCGAAGACGGGGAAACTTCGCTCGTAATAGACTGGACAGTCGCGGATGTCGAGCTCTCGCTGAACGAGGGATTTGGCGTCTATATCATGAACGACTTCGTGAACGGAAACCGGGTCCAAATATCCTTCGAAGGTGGACGTCGCACCGTGCGAGGCGTAGGTGGACGAGCACGGGTGATTGAAACCGGTTCGACCTGGATCAAGATCGCGGGATGTCTGGGGATCGAGACGGATGGCGAGCCGCTTTTCTATGAGGATGCATCGGAAAGGAACTCGCCCGAGCGGTGGAAGAACTTGCTCCAGGACCGCGTTTTCCTGTGCCCCGACGAGAGCGGTGGAAACATCCGTGACTACGCTTGTGTCATACGCCAGGGTCGTGCCGGAACGCGTCGCATAGGCGTGGAGAGACTGCAAACAGCCCAGGACGGGGTCAGGGCGTATCGCTTTCGATCCCGCACCAGCGACATAATCGCCGTTGCGAACTTCACAACAGTGTCCGAGTCCGTGGAACTGGCGGGCAGATCGATCCAGGTTCCGGCGATGGACACGGTACTGATCGAAGATTGAATGAGGAACTCATGAGTCCGACAAAAGTTACCGTAACCGTTGGAGAGACATAGTGCTAAGTAAAGTGGAGTTACCCCGCTTTGCGGGTCAAGTCCATATAATCCCCAAAATAAAGGCTATAAATCAAAACAAGACATGAATAAACGCCCAAATATACTCGAGGAAATCTGATGGCGGACGAGAAGACGATCAAGATGATGACTTACAACCTGAAGTTTGCCAGTCCTATGTTTGAGCCACCCTGGGAAGTGCGGCGCGATATGCAAGTGGCACTGATTCACAAACACAGTCCTGACATCATTGGTAGCCAGGAAGGTTTGAAGGAGCAGATTGACTATCTGATGGATCATTTGCCTGAATACGTGGTCATCGGAGAAGGCCGAAAGGGAGGGGATGATGACGAGCATATGGCCATCTTCTTCAAACGCGATAAATTCCGACTCAGGGAAATGGGAAGTTTTCAGCTATCGGAAACGCCGGAAGTCATCGGTAGCGGCCCTACTAACAATCCTCGTATGGTCACATGGACCCGCCTCGCGATCATCAACAGACCGGCAGCGAGAGAAACGAGTTCCTACCCAATGGACTACAGGGGGCACTGGGAGAATACTCAGGAGTTGTATGTCTTCAACACGCATCTGGCCGTAGGCAAGGGAATGGCTCTGGCAAGGCTGAATAGTGCAAGACTAATCGTCGAGCGGATCCGTGCGCTCGACCGGTTTGGTGAATGGACCAGGCCGCGCCCTGTATTTCTGTTGGGAGATTTCAACGCAAGACCGGAGAGCGATGTCTATAGAGCATTTGTCGGGGATAAAGGCTCGGAAGATCCCGGCGTACTGAAAGACAGTATAGAAGGCGGCAGCGGAATCGACTGGATTTTGTTCAGGGGGGACGTTGAGGTCCGCTCGTATGAGGTCGTGGACTACAATGTCGACGGTGTTTATCCATCCGACCATAAACCGATTCAGGTCGAATTTCAGATCCTTGCCCGTTAACTATCGATCAGCATTTGCTATAGGAGATTCCCCATGCCCAGGCTCTTCGGCCGCACCTTCACTCGCCGCCAACTACTCAACCGCGTTGGCGACATCAGCCAACTTATCTACGCCCGCCGCGCCGAGCGCAGCGAAGGATTCGAGCGCGGCGCCGACCTCATCGACGTATTCAACGCTTCGGGCCTGGGGTTTTCCGTATTGCCCGGCCGCGCCCTCGACATTGCCTCGGCCCACTACAAGGGCCAGTCGCTGTGCTTCCGTTCCGGACCCGGAGACGTCGGGCCGGCCTTCTACGAGCCAGAAGGCTTCAAATGGGGGCGCGGCTGGTTCGGCGGGCTGGTAACCTCTTGCGGCCTCGACTTTGTCGGCCACCCAGAAGTTGATCCCGAAGAAGAAAACGCCGAGATGCCATTGCACGGTCGCCTCTCGTACATACCGGCGAAGAACGTCGGCATTGAGGCGGGCTGGGAGGGCGCGGATTACGTCGTGCGCATCCGTGGCCAAATGCGCCAGGCCGAGGTCTTTGCCGAGAATTTAGAGCTGTCGCGAGAGATTTCGACCGTGCTCGGCGAGCGGAGCATCCACATCCGCGACCGCATCGAAAACCTCGCCGCCGACCGTTCGCCCCTCATGTTCGTGTATCACTGCAACCCCGGCTTCCCCCTCCTCGACGAAGGAACGCGCCTCGTCCTCCACAGCCGCGAGAGCACCGAGTGGACCGCAGACCGCCCCGTCGGCCCCGAGGACTACACTGTGGCCAAAGGACCGCAACCGCGCGCCCACGACGATGTGTACGTGCATCGGCCCCACACCGACCGCCAGGGACGCGTCCACATCGGCCTGCTCAACGAAAAGCTCGGCTTGGGATTGTATTGGCAGTTCAAGCACAGCGAGATCCCCATCGTCAACCACTGGCAGCACTTCCACAAGGGCACCTACGTCACCGGCATTGAGCCGGGCAACTGCTCGGTGCTCGGTCGCGCCTGGAACCGCAAGCACGGGACCTTGCAGTACATTGAACCGGACGAAGTGCGCGAGTTCAACATGGAAATCGGCGTGTTAGATGGAGCGGATCAGATGCGCGAGTTTGAGCGGAAGGTCGAGCGAGGTCTGGTCAAGTAGGACCGCTCCAACCACACCCTACACCACTTGACCTGTCCCCTAAAAGCCCCTATATAATTCTTTCTCTTTAGACCGGAGGCCTCTGATGAACCCCGAAACCATGCTTGAGAAGGTGTGCCGTTCGCTGGATATTCTGATCGCATTGGGAGCGACCTATGAGGGGTTGTTCCCTTCGATTATTGATCGATCGACCCACCAGATGATGACGAAAATGCCGCCGGGAATTGCGGGACAGCGGGACGGCGATCGGTCACACCTGGGCAGCAATATGATCCACGATCAGACGGCGCTGAAGACGATGTACGCGCTTGCCGAGGCGTTGGACCGTCCAGATTATGCACAGGCGGCAGACCGGTATTTGCAGCGGTTTGCAACCCACTGTACGGATACGATAACGGGTATTTTTCCCTGGGGAGAACACGCGTACTGGCACCTGGTGGAAGATCGGGTGGCAGACAGCTATCAGTTGCGGGAGGGGGCAAGGCCCAGTAAGACGACACACGATCACCTGCGACAGGCACCGCTCTGGCTGTGGGAAAAACTGTATGCCTTCAATCCGCCATGCGTCGAGCGCTTTGCCGAGGGGATCGACGGACATTGGACCGAAGGGGAGCCGCTGGAATACATTCGGCATGCTTATATCGATGAGAAACGACCCTATACCCGGGGGGCGCGGTCCTGCGATTTCCCGAGGCATGGGGGATTTTACATTTTCGATTGGGCGTTTGCCCACTTGAAGACGGGTCGGACGGATTTTGTACAACAGATCGAAACCATGCTGGACTACTGGTGGGAGAAGCGGGACGACCTGGGCCTGCTGCAGTCGGAGAGCCGGTCGCCCGAGGACGATGAGGATTTTTATCAAATCAATGCGCCTGGGCAGACGCTCTCCCTGGGGGTGAGCCTGCTTGAATCCGCCGAGTTGATTGCAGGTGCGTTACCAAATCTGGCCACTCGCATGAGAGAACGGGCGGCCGTTTATATCGACGGATTTTTAAAGGTCCCCCACGATCTGGAACGGGGTATTTATGTGATTTCCTCTCACCGGGGTTCCAACGAGGCGAAAGGAACGATGTCGGTTTGGGGCAGCGTATATGGAAACTGGCCCGCTTGTTATGCCGCACTGTTTGCCCTGTGTGGCCATCGCATTCGGCCCCATCAAGGGCTTTTTGCCTGGGTCGTCGCGGTTGGAAAGAGCTATTTGGAAACCGATTTTCCGAATGACATTGCCGTACCCGCGATGGATGCCGGACTGGGTTTGGGACTGTTGGCAGATTTATATGATCTGACGGGAGAGGCCAAGTGGCTGGACGGGGGCATGGCCCTTGCCGAGAAGCTTATGGCCATTTATATGGACGGCGATCTGCCGAGAGGTGCGTCGGGAATTGATTGGTACGAGTCACAGATGGGGCCGAGTTTTTTACTGCATGGATTGGCGCGAATTGCACTGATGGCCCGCGATGGTCGCCCCTGTATTTTGGAGGGGGATTATACGGCGAGGTGAATGGTTCATATATGGAGAAAATAGATCATGGACAAAAACCAATGGCTGGATCCACAACCCTGGGAGCGAGACGTCGATGCACCCTGTCTGTCCCTGGGCGCAGCCGGTCAATTTGACGACACCCACCTTTTTGCTCCCTGTGTCGCTTTGGAAAACGGGCGCTATTACATGTGGTACAGCGGCTCGCGCGGCGAAGTGGATCTGCGAGTTTTTGCTCTGGGGCTGGCCACCAGCGACGACGGCCTGCATTTTACACGACACCCCGCCTCCCCGGTTTGCACCCTGGTGGCCGACCACTCCATCCTCACCCCCACCCTGGTACGCCATCCAGACGGCTCCCTGCGACGCGAGTCGGGCAAGCTGCGTATGTTTTTTTCCTCGACCGATTTTCCCTCTGGCGACACACGCCACACCCTGCACGCCATGACCAGCGACGACGGGCTTTGCTGGGAGGCACCCTCCGAGCCCCTATTAGAAAACGCCTACGCCCCCACCCTGTTTTGGGAAGACGGCCGCTACCGCCTGTGGTACACCGATGTGAGCGCCGATCCCTGGACCATACGCGCCGCCCACAGCGACGACGGCTTTGGGTGGCAAATCCATCCCCAGCCGGTGTTGGAATTGGACCAGGAATGGGAGTTCCAGCGCCTGATCTATCCAGCCGTTCTCAAAGAGGACGGTTATTATCTGATGTGGTACGGCAGCTATAGCAGCTATCCGCCCGAGGTCATGAAAACTTCCATCGGATTTGCCGTCAGCGAAGACGGCCTCAACTGGACTAAAAGCCCTCACAATCCGATCTTCGACCCCGACCCTTCGCGGCCATGGGAATCGCATTTTACCACCAGCCATTCGCTCTTGCGCCTGGCCGACGGCTCCCTGCGCCTGTGGTACGCTTCGCGCACCAAACCACCTTTCGTACACAAGTATTACGCCATCGGCACTGCGCGATGGTCCGCTTAATGGACGCTGACCCGAAGGCTCGGCGTACAGGTCGCTTGGATTTATGGGCCCATGCGGCTTTCAATAAATACACCCGATCAGGAGGTCACCTTAGATGGCGCAAGAGCAACTCGAATTGCGCGAGGCAAGCGGCAACGAAAAACCGGTGTTCGGCATCTCGGAGTGGATGTGCTACTACGCCAACTACGACAAGCCGTGCCCGGGGCCTAAAGCACTGGATGAGTGCATCGACCTGCACCTGCAAGCGGGCTGCGACCATCTGGTTTGGAACCTGGGGCGTTCGGTGGTGGACTACTGGTCCGAGTTGCCCCATATCACGCGGATGTGCGAAAATGGCGACCAGGTTGGAGGCATCTCCTGGAGCTTCGTTCGCAAAGTGATGGACGAGGTGTGTCCGCTGCGGCACGCGCTGGCGCTGTGCCACGGGCAAGGGGCGCAACTATGGGGCCGCCTGGGGATGAATCGCCACTACGGCCGGACGGACTGGATAGGGGTCACGTCCAGGTTCGCACTGGACAATCCGGCGCTCAGGGAGGTGACCAAGCCGGGCAACGAGGACGCCAGCCGGCTGTGCTACGCGCTGGCGGAAGTGCGGCGCGAGCGGATCGAGATTTTGCTCGAGTGCCAGAGGATCGGCGTCGACGGGCTGGTGCTCGACTTCTGCCGGCAGATGCCGATGCTGCTGTACCATCCGACGCTGGTCGAGCCGTTTATGGCGGAGACGGGGGTGGATCCGCGCGAAATCGACTCGGACGACTTCGCGCAGTACCGGACGTGGTTCCAGTACCGGGCCGATGTGCTGACCGGATTTATGACCGAACTACGGCGGGCGGTGCGCATACAGGAGGGCAAATTGGGTCGGCGCTGCCCGATCATCGCCCGGGTGCCCGACAACGCGCGCTGGCTGATGCTGGCCTATGGGCTGGACAGCGAGTGCTGGTGCGAGGAGGATCTGGTCGACGGATTGATGTTGAGTCCCTTTCCTCTGACCCGCGAGGATCTGGACCTGCACGTCGGCTATCACGCAGCGGTGGCGCACCGACACGGCAAACTGTGCATTGGCGGTGTGGGATCCAAAGGGATGATCGAAAGCCGGGTAGAGAAGAATACGGGTTTTTACGCGCCGCAACCGGCCTATGCGCTGACGGCGCGACAGTACGCGGCGGGGGTCGATGGCATGAGTCTGTACCAGAGCGAGACGCTGGTGCGGATGGAGTACCTGGCGCAGTTGCTGAGCGACGTGGGCGTGCCAGCGATCGTGGCGGAGCAGGCGAATGCGCTGCCCAGACCAACCCGACCGCGACCGGAGATCGGCATGGACTGGCACGCGCATATGGAGGGCCGACACAGCTTGCGGACGGAGGTGGGCAACGCCGCGCTCTAATGGACTGTCCGGCACGATTAGCATTGTGATTGAAAAGGAGAGAGGCATGGCACGATTCGTAAGAGTTGGGTCGATTCAGTTCAGTGCATTTGCCGATTTGCAGCGGGGTGAACCCGAGAGCATAGAAAAAGTACTGCGCATGACCCGAAACGACCTCAATTCATCCGGCAAAACGATGAGAACCGCCGCCCGAACGTCGGTTCGCTCGAGGCGGTTTATTAGGTCCGTTCGGCCGTATGAGGTACACATGAATAATCACGCAATTGCGGAAGTTTAAGCCGAACACACAGCGAAGGAGAGCGCACCATGGCGCGAGATATTGAGATCACCCGCATTACCTCGACGAGTTTCGCCTATGAGATCGCCGATATGGAGTTGGAGGAGCAATTGGGCTTCGACACGGTCTTCCGCAAGGGCGGCCGCCTGACTCTGGGCGGCGGCTTGCTGACCATCGAGACCAGCGTCGGCATCAGCGGCATTGCGTCCGGTGGCATCGATTCCCGCCCGGCGCAGTACTTACTCGGCCGCAATCCGCTGGACCGCGAGATCATCTGGCATGACCTCAAGCGCTCGCGTCGCGGGCAGGACGGCACGCCGCCGGGCGCGGTGGACATCGCGCTGTGGGATTTCGCTGGCAAACTCTACGACGCGCCGATCTACGAGCTTTTGGGCGGGGGTTGGCGCAAGAAGTTGCCTGCCTACGCTTCGACCTACCACGGCGACGAAAACGGCGGTTTGACGACGCCGGACGACTTTGCGCAATTCGCGCTGCGCTGCAAGGAGCAATACGGCTATCCGGCCTTTAAGATCCACGGTTGGATCAACGGGCCGATCGACCGCGAGGTAGCGGCGGTATTAGCCATCCGCGAAGCGGTGGGCGACGATATGGATCTGTTGCTCGATCCGGCCGGGTGTTTTCCCACATTCGAGGATGTGCTCAAGGTGGGTCGCGCCTGTGACGAGGCGCGCTATATGTGGTATGAAGATCCGTTCAGGGGCGGCGGGTTTTCGCGCTTTGCCCACGCCAAGTTGCGCGAGTTGATCAATACGCCGATGCTGATGGGCGAACACGTGCGCGGGCTGGAGGCCAAGGCCGATACGATTACCGCCGGTGCCACCGACTTCGTGCGCGCCAACGCCCAGACCGACGGCGGCATCACCGGGGTAATGAAGATCGCTGCTATGGCCGAGGCACACGGGCTGGACGTGGAGTTGCACGGCGGCAGTCTGGCGCACCGGCATATCATGGCGACCCTGCGAAACGCCAATTACTACGAATTGGGCCTGGTGCATCCCCTGGTGCCCGATACCAAGCCGGCGGTCTACGCAGAAAGACGCTGGCTCGACGAGTTGGATTCGGTTGACGAGAACGGCTGCGTCGAAGTGCCGGAGGGGCCAGGGCTGGGGGTGGAGTTCGACCGGGACTGGATCGAGGGCCACAAGACCGGGGAGATGGTCTATGAGTAGGGCTTTACATCGCGGTTATGCGGTTCCCGTTCCGGCCTCAGAGCACCAGGCAATGAAGTGGACAGAAAATTGGTTGGTCTTAATTCCTGGGAGTGATCTATGGGCTTAATGACAGATGAGCAGAAGAAGCAGTTTCGCGAAGAAGGGTTTTTGCTGGCGTCGGGTTTGATTCATGAGGATGTAGCTCGCAAGGGTGAAAACGCGATGTGGGCGGCTTTAGAAATGGACCGTGACAATCCTGAAACCTGGGACCGTGTGTCAGCGCATGCGATTAATCAACGGCAGCGCGCATTGCCGGAAAATCGAAGAATGGGCTCGCCGGATATCTTAGCGTGTTATACGGATGATATTTTGACCGCACTTTCTGAATTGACGGGTGTGGATCGCGAGGAGATCCACGCGCCAAAGGATATTCTGACGCAGAACACGTTTCCGACGGAAGGTGAATGGAGCCACCAGAGACCTCACTTCGATGGCGGAACCAACAGGGATAAGTTTAATGTGACGTTTCCGATTCCAATCAGTGTGCATTCAATTTTGTATTTGAGTGATACAAAATCGCATGGGGGTTGCTCGTTTGGATGGCCGGGTTCACATAAAAAGATGCGGGGTATTGCAGAGAGCAATCCAGAGAAGTATCCCTATCTGTGGGATGTGAATTCGGATATGCATACGGTGGATATTGGCGAAGGTGTGGAATTGGTGGCGAAGCGTGGAGACATTCTGTTTTACCAAAACTTTTTTGTCCACGCGGGAAGTAAGAATGTGAATGATTATCCACGGCTTGCCTGTCGCAATACGTGGCGGTGGGATGCGTAATCAAAGGATAAGCTATATGGATCGACGCGCAGCTTTAAAAGCGTTGGGAATAGGAGTATCTGGAATTATAGCAAGCCCATTTGTATGGGCCGAAGATGCCAAACGTCCAAACATTGTGGTGATTTTGTCAGATGACCAGGGCTTTGGAGATGTGAGTTACCAGGAACATCCCGCAGAAGTCTATACACCACATATCGACGCACTGGCCAACGCGGGCATTCGAATGACAAATGGATATGCCAGTGCCTTTGTATGTGCGCCCACCAGGGCAGGTTTGATGACCGGTCGATACCAACAGCGCTTTGGTTTTTATACGGCCAGTGACTCACGCGCCGGTATGCCGGTTGATGAAATTACACTTGCAGATCTACTCAAAAAAGCGGAGTACAGGACGGGTATATTTGGAAAATGGCATTTGGGTTTGAAGCCTGAATATCATCCGAACAACCGTGGATTTGATGAATTTTACGGATTTTTAGGGCATGGGGGGCACGACTATTTTGATTTGAATTATAAAGAGGACAACGCCCATAATGCGATATATCGAAATAAAGAGATTATCAATGATACCGGGTACTTGACCGATAATCTGGCTCGAGAGGCTGTTAGCTTCATTGAACGAAACAAAAACGACCCATTCTTTCTTTATCTTCCTTTTAATGCTGTGCATGCGCCGTTGCAAGCTCCCGAAGAGGATATCAAACAATTTAATACAGGAGATTCCAAACGCGATATTTTGATGGGCATGCTCAAAAGAATGGATATCGCTGTTGGCGATGTGGTGGCAGCGATCAAGACCAATGGCGTGTGGGAAAATACACTCATCTTTTATTTTTCAGATAATGGTGGTGCAAGGGCCACAAATGCAAACAATATGCCCTTGCGCGATTACAAGCAGAGTGTCTATGAGGGGGGGCTACGTGTGCCGTTTCTCGTGTCCTGGCCAGGGCATTTGGAAGCAGGAAGTGTGTGTGATGAACCGGTTATTTGTATGGATGTTTTGCCGACTGTCTGTGCCGCTGTTGGCATTCCATTGCCCGAAGACCGTATCTACGATGGCAAAAATATGTTGCCAGTCTTGCAAGGTAAAACAGAAGGGGCATTGCACGATGCGTTGTATTGGGATGGCGATTCAGGAACCTGGGCGATTCGAGAAGGGAAATGGAAGCTGACATTTAGCAGGTCTAAGAAGCTGGAATTGTACGATCTGGATGCAGATATAGGTGAGAAAAATGATCTGGCAAACCAACAACCGGAAATTGTTCAGCGGTTAGAAAAAAAATTCAAGGCCTGGAGAAGCCAGATGGCGCCAAGGATTAGAAGACCTCGGAGAAATGGAAACAGACCTGCGCAACAGAATTAGGAGCAAATAATGACAGTGAATCAAAACCAGCATAGAAGGGCTATTTATTGTCTATGCAAGCCCCGCTTCCTGAAAACCGCGATCCCTTGCAATTAAGCCGACAATCGACCTGGTGGCGAGAGTTTGATACACTCTTGATCTATTTTGAATAGTGAGGATAAAAGATGAGGAGGATTACATTGCCGATTATTTTTACAGCAATGCTGAGTTCTTTGAGCGTGCAAGCTGATTACCGCGCTGAGGAATCGAGAATACTCGCACTGGCTGAGTTGACAGATACGCCAGTTGTCCGCAATGAAAAGGAGCAAATCGTCAGTATTGGTGCTGGTGAGTTGAAGACGATCTACTTTGATGCGCTTATTTACGAGGGAAAACCAACCCGCGTCTATGCATGGATCGGTATCCCTGAGGATGCATCGTCGAGCCACAAGGTCCCGGGGATCGTGTTAATCCATGGCGGTGGCGGAACCGCCTTTAAGGAGTGGGTTGAAAAGTGGAATGCCCGCGGATACGCGGCAATCAGTATCGCAGTGGAAGGGCAGATAGATGAACGGGAGCCCAGGAAACCCGGCGACACCAGGCGCAACAGGTGGAAAAAACATCCCTGGTCAGGACCAGTCCGCGCAGGTATTTACGGTGACTCCGACAAACCGATTGAAGAACAGTGGATGTATCACGCCGTTGCCGATGCAATCCTGGCGAATTCGCTACTTCGTTCCTTGTCGCAGGTAGATAGCACGAGAGTCGGCCTGATGGGTATCTCCTGGGGAGGCATTATTGCAAGCACTGTTATCGGTATCGACGACCGCTTTGCTTTTGTCATTCCAACGTACGGATGTGGGAACCTATCCCAAGCGGCCAATCAATACGGTAGGGCGCTTGGAAATAATGACCTTTACAAGGAGGTCTGGGATCCTATTCTACGCTTAAAGAAAGTGGAAATCCCGACCCTATGGCTCTCCTGGCCGGGAGACCAGCACTTTCCATTGGACAAGCAGGCCTCCTGCTATCGCACTGTATCTGGGCCCTACATGGTATGTCTGATCCCCGGCATGAGACACGGGCATCAGGCCGGCATGAAACCTCCGGATAGCTATGCCTTCGCAGACAGCGTTGTCAAAGAGGGCAAACCCTGGGCCAAGCAAATTTCTTCCGAGACTGAGAGCGGACAGTTCACAGTGATTTTTGAATCATCAAGGCCCTTGGATGAAGCCTTTCTGATATCAACTACTGATACTGGGATAACCGGCAAAAGGAAGTGGTTTGAATCACCTGCAAAGCTGGAGAGAAGGTCCGAGCAGTGGGTGGTAACCGCCACGCAGCCCGAGGGGACAACCGCATGCTTTATTAATGTGAAGTCGGGTGGTTTAACTCTCACCTCCGACTATACAAAAATAGAATAAACGACATTTACAGGAAGACAGATTGCCCAACTCACGGAGAATCGAAAATGAGAGATCTATTTTCACTGGAGGGAAAAACCGCACTGGTGACTGGTGGTTCGACTGGCATCGGAGCGATGATAGCCGAAGGCTTTGTCAATTTTGGGGCGAAGGTTTACATTGTCGCGCGCAGAGAAGAGGTCTTGAAAAAGAAACAGGAGGAACTTGCACAAATCGGCTCCTGCGAGTATATCGCAGTCGATGTAAGTTCAGTCTCCGGAATCAAGGCGCTGGCAAAGGCCTACGGTGAACGAGAACAGTCGCTCGATATTTTGATCAACAATGCTGGAATCAGTGATGGTCGCAGGGAGATCGAGGATGTGACGGAGGAAACATGGGACGCGGTGATGGATCTCAATCTCAAAAGCATCTTTTTTATGACCCAGGCGTTTCTGCCATTCCTGCGCGTGGGGGCTTCGCCAGAAACACCAAGCAATGTGATCAATATCGCGTCTATCGACGGCTGTGGTAAACTCAACACAGCTTACAATTATGCCTACGGAGCCAGCAAAGCAGGTGTGATCCATTTAGGCCGACACTTAGGTGATAGTTTGGCCTGGGAAGGGATTCAAGTCAATACCATCTCCCCTGGTGATTTTCCCAGCGATTTGAATAAGGTGGCTCGGGATCACACAGACGAGATGAAGAAGAACATTCCGGGCAAGCGGGTTGGGGAGAAGGAAAACATCGCAGGCATGGCCATCTTTCTCGCTTCGCAAGCAGGCAACTTCAGTGTAGGCTCCAATCTTGTTGTTGACGGCGGGGAGAGCGTACGAGGCATCCAGCGAGCATTTTTTGCCAGAGTTTGGCCCGATTGGGTTAGACTGGACAGGTAGTCGGGCATATCTGAAAGGAGTACACGATGGCAACTTATCAATACCGCGTTGTTGAAGGGTGGGGGCGAGGTCCTGAAGGGAAAGAGATGGGTGGGGTCGTGCCCGATGTGGCAGTTGACTCGCAGGATCGCGTTTATGTCACCCGGCGAGAGCCTGCGGGTATTCTGGTTTACGATTCGGAAGGTCGCTTTCTCGGTGCATGGGGTGATGATGTGCTCTTAAATCCGCATAATATCTGGATCGACCCGGCGGATCGGATTTATTGTGCGGATGTTGACGATCATACTGTGCGTATCTTCAGCACGGATGGAGAAGTGCTTCAGACCCTGGGTATGCCAGGCCAGACAGGTTCACCGGGCGAGCCGTTCAACATGCCAACCAAGGCAATGGCCGCTCCCTCAGGTGAGATTTTTGTTTCGGACGGATACGGCCAGCACCGGGTGCATCGTTTTTCAGCGAAAGGCGAACGGATTCTTTCCTGGGGCGAGGAAGGCACAGGACCCGGCCAGTTTGCCCTGCCACACGATTTATGCATTGACCCACGCGACCGTGTGCTTGTAAGCGACCGGACAAACCACCGCATTCAGCTTTTCGATTTTGATGGGAACTTTCTGGAGGAGTGGACAGATATCCAATCTCCGAATAACATTCACATCGATGCAGATCATATTGTCTATATTGCCGAAGCGCCCCATCGCGTCAGCATTTTTAACCTGGAAGGTGCTCTGCTGGCACGATGGGGTGAGGAAGGCTCAGAGCCCGGGCAGTTTATCGATCCTGCGCACGGCATCTGTGTTGATAGTCGCGGTGATATTTACGTCACCGAAGTGCCCTACCAACCCAACCGACTGCAAAAATTCACCTAACAGCCCGTGAAGCCTACAGCCTTTAGCTGTGGGAGTGTAAGGGCTTCCCGTTATAGCTTTAGCGTATAACAAGGCTGGAAAACCACCTTGATGACCGAAAATATATTGAGTATATTTCTCAATATGAAACTGACACTTCAAATACAACTGTTACCGGACGCCAATACAGGCGAGAAGCTAAAAGCTACTGTTGAGCGGTTCAACGAAGCTGCCAATTGGCTTGCTCCGAAGGCTTATGAGCGCAAGCTGGCGAATAAGTTTGCACTACAAAAGCTATACTACAAGGACTTGCGTAGCCAATTCGGATTGTCCGCACAAATGACTATTCGCTGTATTGCTCAAGTCGTTGAAGCATACAAGCGGGACAAAAAGGTGCAGCCGTCGTTCCGTCGCCATGCTACTATGCCCTACGATCAGCGACTGTATAGCTTTAAGGGCATAGACAGGGTATCTCTGCTTACCATTGAAGGCCGCGTGTTTGTGCCAATGTTGATGGGCAACTATCAGCGTGAGCAGTTCGGCTATGCCAAAGGACAGGCAGACCTTGTGTTGCGTAAAGACGGAAAGTGGTTCTTGCTTGTCTCTGTAGATGTCCCTGATGGCACACCAATACCTACCACTGACTTTGTTGGCGTCGATCTCGGGACAACAAACCTTGCAGTAACAGACGATGGTGAAACATTTTCTGGCGACACTGTTGAAAATGTCCGACAGAAGATGCACGATCTGAAAAAGTCGCTCCAACAGAAAGCGTCTGCCCTTGTCAAGCAAGGCAAGAGACCCAAGAATGTTCGCAGAAAACTCTCTGTTATCTCCGGCAGGGAGAGCAGGTTTCGTAGAAATACCAACCATATTATTTCCAAACGTATCGTTGAGAAGGCTAAAGACACTGGCAAGGCCATTGCTCTTGAAGACTTGAAAGGCATACGCAAGAGCCAGAAACGGTTTCGCAAGCCTCAGCGTGCTAAAATGTCTGGGTGGTCTTTCTTCCAACTCCGCACATTCGTCGAATACAAGGCAAAGCGTGCTGGTATCCACATAGAACCTGTGGATCCGAAATACACCAGCCAAACTTGTGCCGAGTGTGGACATTGTGAGAAAGGCAATAGACATACCCAGGCATCCTTCCTGTGCAAACAGTGTGGTCATAAAGACCATGCTGACCGCAACGCCGCTCGGAATATCCGAGCAAGGGCTTTGTGTCAACAAGCCTAAAGTTGCCGAGTGCATTTATGCACGAGCGACAAGCCCAACTGCTTCAGCGTTGGGTAGTTGACACGAATTTGAGAAAGAGTCCAGTATTTCTCAAATCTTCGGAGTAGATATACTGGATGTGAAGCCGACGGTGAAGACAGCAATTAAATGTGAGGGAGACATTATGAAGACAGCAAAAGCTGCCGTAGTTCATCAACAAGGAGGGCCATTTGTTATTGAGGATATTGAAGTACAAGACCCGGGGCCAGGAGAAGTCCTTGTTCGGATTGCCGCCAGTGGGGCCTGTCACAGCGACTGGCATCAGGTGATGGGAGAAATCCCCAAATCCCTACCCGCCGTATTGGGCCACGAAGGCGCGGGGGTGGTTGAAGAGTTGGGTGAGGGTGTGTCCCGAATTTCGCCCGGGGATCATGTGATGTTGTCATGGATGCCCGCTTGTGGAACGTGCTTTTATTGTCAACGGGAACTCGCGAACATGTGCGAAACGTACCGGCCCGGTCTTGAAAAAGGCACCGCGATGGATGGCACCACTCGGCTACGGCTGAAAGGAGAGGCGTTAACTCAATTTTCTACCCATTCCACCTTTGCCGAATATGCTGTGGTGCCCGAGCAGGCGTGTGTCCACCTTGATCCAGATGTCTCCATGGTCTCTGCTTCGCTGGTCGGATGTGCCGTGATGACGGGCGTGGGTGCCGCCATGTACACAGCCCAGATCAAGCCTGGCGAAAGGGTGGCCGTGTTTGGATGTGGTGGGATCGGTCTCAACGTCTTGCAAGGCGCTGCTCTTTGTGGCGCAGAGACCATTGTGGCAATCGATACGGTGCCCGACAAATTCGAAAGCGCTCGCACGTTTGGCGCCACGCATACCTTAGATGGGAAAGAGGATGTGCAGCAGGCATTGCTCGACCTTTCCGATGGAAGAGGTTTTGATCACATCCTGGATGCCACCGGCAATCCAGGCGTTCAAGAAAAAGCCATCTACTCCCTACGACGAGGCGGTGCACTCACCCTGGTAGGCGTTGCACCTCACGATGCACGCGTTACGTTCGATACCTTTCGCATGCACCATCAGGAAACTCGGATACTGGGTTGTTTTTACGGCACCGGTAATTATCATCGAGATTTTTCCAGGATTATTCAACTCTACAAAGCCGGTCGTCTCAAACTCGACGAGTTGGTCTCGCGCCAGTCTCCCCTGGAAGAGATCAATGAGGTTTATGCCGATATGCTGGCCGGTAAAATCAATCGCGGTGTGTTGACGCTTTAGCTTTCACTTATAAGGGAATACATATGTCCGATCTAAAAAACCGTCAAATCTTGCTGGTTGCTCGTCCCGAGGGAGAACCGAAACCGAGTGATTTCCAGTTGGTGGAATCCGACGTGCCTACCCCTGGTGAGGGTGAAGTTTTGTGCCAGACGATTTATCTTTCGCTGGATCCCTACATGCGCGGAAGGATGAATGAGTCGAAAAACTATGCCAAACCGGTCGAACTTGGCATGGTGATGGAGGGCGGCTGCGTAGGAAAGGTGATCGCCTCAAACGATTCGGAATTTGCTGAGGGCGACATCGTGGAGGGCAAGGGCGGGTGGCAATCCCTTTTCGCTCTCCCTGGAAAGGCGCTGCGCAAGATCGATCCGGCTTGGGGGCCGATCTCTACCTCAGTGGGCGTGCTGGGCATGCCGGGCATGATCGCATACACGGGGCTGCTCAATATCGGCAAACCGCAACCCGATGAAACAGTCGTCGTGGCGGCTGCCTCGGGAGCGGTGGGTTCGGTAGTTGGGCAAATCGCCAAGATCAAAGGCGCGCGGGCCGTAGGCATCGCGGGGTCTGAAGAAAAATGCCAGTATGTTACCGATGCGTTGGGATTCGATGCGTGTGTGAACCACAGAGCCGACGATTTTGAAGAACAAATCGCTGGTGCTTGTCCGGACGGGATTGATGTTTATTTTGAGAATGTGGCTGGCAAGGTGTTTGAGACGGTGTTGCCGCTGTTCAACCCCTTTGCCCGGATACCCGTATGTGGCACCATCGCCATTGCCAATGATACGGGATTGCCACCCGGTCCCAACCAGATGCATTATATGCTGCGCCAGATTCTCACCAAACGACTCACCTTTCGGGGTTTCATTGTCTCGGACTTTGCGGACCAAACGGAAGAAGCTTTTAGCACTTTAGGCGGATGGATTCGTGAAGACAAATTGCGCTACAAGGAAGATATTGTCGATGGTTTGGAAAACGCGCCCGAAGCTTTGATTGGTCTGCTCAAGGGTGAAAATTTTGGTAAGCTTGTTATCCGGGTGTCGGACGATCCGACAAAATAGCTCTCATCTTTTTTAATGGCACGATGCAAGCTCCGCAGGAACAGAAATAGAATAAACGACATTAAAAGAGCTGCAAAAAGCCATAAAATACGTTTACGAGTGGAGGAACGCATTTTGTTTTTCGGAATCAATACATAAGTGAGTAAGTGGTTACTTGACTCCATAATTCTATTTGGTTATTATATTTTGGCGGTTTACATTACAGTAACTTTTGCAACGAATGGAAATTATCTTACACATGTTATATGTTCGCTTGTTTCTTTTGATCTGGCCCGTGTTTGTTTTTGGGTGTTCGCCCAGGTCTGCAAATCTTACCCTTCCTTTTGAACCTCCCAAAGCTTTTTCCAGTCATGCCTCACATGCGCTTTCTGAACGGTGGTGGACCGCTTTTGGAGATGCGCGTATGGACAGCCTGGTCGATCGCGCGTTGCAGTCCAATTTCAGTTTGGAGACGGCGTGGCATCGGTTGCGAAGTGCACAGGCTGTTGTGGATCGCGAAGGGGCTGGCCGGTTTCCAACGCTGGAAGTATCCGGGCGCGGTGAGGTTCAACGTCCAGATTCTGGAAATGATGCGCAGATCCGTTTGGGCATCACCTCTGAATACGAAATAGATCTGTGGGGGCGGATTCGTTCGGGTGTGGATGCCGCGCGTTATCGAGCACGGGCGACTGAGGCGGATTATCAGACTGCGGCATTGTCGCTTTCTGCAGAGGTCGTGCGTACTTATTTTCAGTTGGTGGAAGCACAAAATCAGCACGAACTTTTTGAGCATCAGATTGAGACCAATCAGCAAGTGCTGAGTCTGATCCGAGCGCGTTTTGGCAGTGGGCAGATTCGCAGTGTGGATATTTTGCGACAAAGGCAATTGCTCGAATCCACACGCGAACAAAAAATCGCGACAGAATCCAGAATCGAGGTGTTGGAACACCAGCTCGCTGTTTTGTTGGGTTATGCCCCTCAGGATGGAATTGCCTATACGCATCACGCTTTGCCAGATCTGCCACCTCTGCCGGATACGGGTTTGCCTGTTGAGTTGATTCAGCGACGTCCAGATGTCAAAAGGGCTTATAACCTGCTGCTGGCGGCGGATCGCGATGTGGCAGTTGCTATCAGCAATCGGTATCCGCGTTTGAGCCTGACAGCATTGGCATCGGGTGATGATCGCGTTGGTCTGTTTAAAGATTGGGTGGGCAATCTGATAGGCAATCTTTTGCTGCCTGTTATCGATGGTGGTGAACGGGGGGCAGAAATCAAGCGCAATAAAGCCAACAAAAGCGCGCAACTTTCGGCTTATGGGCAAACGGTTTTGACGGCATTTGCCGAAGTGGAAAATGCATTGGTTCAAGAACAAAAACAGGTTGAACGCATCGCAAGTCTCGAAGCGCAGGTCGATCTGGTGAGGCAGACGTATGATCAGTTAAGGCTGGAGTATTTAAATGGCATCAGCGATTATCTTGACGTGCTTACCGCGCTGACAAACGAACAGAGGCTCCAGCGAGCGTTGATCTCTGCGAAACTCGATTTGCTGGAATTCCGCATTGCGCTTTATCGAGCGCTCGCAGGTGGTTTTGAAATAGCGCGTAAGTTCAACGCGCGTTGAATTGTAATAAATCATAATAAACGGATAGGCATAACGTGGATAGCAAAAAAACGCTGATTATTTGTTTTTGTATTTTGATTGTGGGTGCAGGTATTACTGCGCTGATTTTTATGACGGAGCCTACGGCAACTCGCGTTGCGGCGACTAAGAAAACCGCGATGCTCGTTGATGTGGTTGAGGTGCAACGCGGTACGTATCGCCCTGTGATTGCGGCGACGGGGACGGTTGAAGCAGAACAGGATATCATCTTGAGTCCACAAGTCGGTGGACGGGTACTTTCGCTGTCATCGACTTTTACGCCGGGTGGGTTTATCAAAAAGGGTCAGGTATTGTTGCAGATTGATCCGGCAGATTATCATAATGCACTTTTGCAAAAAAAGAGCGATCTGAGTCGTACCACTGCTGATTTGAATATTGAGATGGGACGGCAGAATGTGGCGCAGAAAGATTATCAGATTTTAGATGAGACGTTGTCGGGTGAGCTTGAGGCGCTTGTGCTGCGCCAACCTCAGCTCAATGCAGCTCGGGCACGGGTAGAAGCGGCGCAGGCGGCAGTGAATCAGGCTGAACTGGAATTGCAGAGAACAACCATTAAAGCGCCTTTTGACGCGCACATTTTAAGTCGCAATGCCAATGTGGGTTCTCTGGTTTCTCCACGCGATAATCTCGGGCGGCTGGTTGGTCTGGATACATACTGGGTGGTGACGACCGTTCCGCTTTCCAAAATACCGTGGCTTTCTTTTCCCAACAGCGAGGCAGAAAAGGGATCGTTGGTGCAGATTCGCAATCGTGTGACCAAAAAGAAAGGTGCTTATCGCACAGGCTCTCTTCACAGACTCATTGGTGCTTTGGCAGAAAAGACGCGTATGGCGCGGGTACTGGTTTCTGTTTCTGATCCGCTTGCTCATCAGGATGGATCTGATCATCTGTCTCCGTTGATGATTGGCGCATTTGTTGAGACGCATATTGAGGCCAACGAAATTCCCAATGTGGTGCGTCTGGCACGCGATTATATCCGGGCTGACAATACGGTCTGGGTGATGCAAGACGGTCTGTTGCAGATTCGGTCTGTTGAGATCGTTTTTCAAGATGCCGACTATGCTTATATATCGGATGGGTTGCAGGATAAGGATCGGGTGGTTACGACCAATTTGTCTCGAGTCGCTGATGGTGCAGAATTGCGTGTGAAAAGCGTTGGAAAGGAAGATCCTAAAACCCTGGGAGACACCCAGTGATGAATGAGACACAGGATACATTTGAAGAAGCACGAGGTCCGATTGCCTGGATGGCGCGCAATGCTATTGCGGCCAATCTGTTTATGATCATCCTCGTTGTGGGCGGGATCTGGACGGCTTTTCATATCCAGAAGGAGGTCTACCCGCAGTATGAACTGGATATCGTCTCGGTCAGTGTGGGCTATCCGGGTGCGGCACCTGCGGAGGTGGAGCAGGGGATTTTGCAGCCGATAGAAGAAGCTGTGCGCGGTGTGCAGGGGATCAAGGAGCTGACGTCGCAGGCTCGCGAAGGGCGTGGGAGTGTGACCATTGAACTGGTGGCAGGCACCGATCGCGGGAAAGCCTTTCAGGATATTGATCAGGCAGTCAATCGGATTCGGACATTTCCCGATGATATAGAACAACCCGAAGTCAGCCTGAGGGCACAACAGCGCAGTGTGATGGATATTGGGCTGTATGGCAATGTGGATATCGGTACGCTGAGAAGTCTGGCCGAACAGCTAAGGGATCGATTGCTGAGCGATCCGGCCATTACACAGGTTGAGCTTGGCAATGTGCCAGAATACATGACGCATATTGAAATTCCTCAGCACAGGTTGCGTGAATACGGTATTACACTACGCGATGTGGCACGCGTGATTGTTGCGTCGAGTGAAGACATTCCTGCGGGTTCTGTGGAGACGGGTACGGGTGAAATTTTGTTGCGCATGAAAGAGCGCAAGCAGTGGGCCGATGAATATGGTCGTATTGTGATTATCCCTTCAGAAGGAGGTGGTGGGGTTACACTGGCGGACTTGGCAAAGGTCACGGATGGCTTTGAAGAAGGCGGATTTCACGAACGGTTTAATCGGCAGCTTACAGTTGGTGTGGATATCTATCGGATTGGAAATCAATCGCCACTTGAGATTGCTGAGGCTGTTAAAAATATCATGGCAGATTTTGAGACCACCCTGCCGCCTGGTGTGAAGTATCGGATCGACAGCAACAGTGCAGAGGATTACAAAGATCGGTTGTTTTTGCTGATCAAAAACGGGGTGCTGGCTATTGTGATTGTTTTGCTTATTCTGGCGATGTTCCTCGAGTTTCGGCTTGCATTTTGGGTGATGATGGGGATGACCATTTCTTTTATTGGCGGTCTGGTGTTTCTGCCTGCTATTGATGTGAGCATCAATATGGTTTCTATGTTTGCATTTTTGGTGGTGCTCGGCATTGTGGTGGATGATGCGATTGTTGTGGGTGAAAATGTGCATGAATATCGGGAACAAGGTATGAGCCCGATGCAGGCGGCCATTGCGGGTACCCGTGATATTGCCGGGCCGGTTACGTTCAGCATTTTGACTACGATTGTGGCTTTTGTGCCGCTTTTGTTTATGCCCGGCACCACGGGAAAATTCTGGTGGCCATTGCCTGCGGTTGTGATCACTGTGCTGGCCGTGTCTCTTTTGGAGGCGCTGTTTATTTTGCCTGCGCATCTCGGGCACCTTTCAAAACGCGCTGTTTCGCCGGTAAATGGCACAGCGCATCGCTGGCAACGATCTATTGCCAGCCATTTCAATCGGTTTATCGACCAACACTATCGCAGGTTTCTGGATGTATGCATTCGGCATCGGTACGTTACGATTGCATCTGCTGTTGCTTTGCTGGTGGTGGTGGGCGGTTATGGATACAGCGATCATATGGGTATGATTATGATGCCCGAAGTTTCTGCCGATGAGATTGAAGCGGGTATCCGATTGCCTGTGGGGACCACGCGGGATCAAGCAGCGCGGGTTGCGCATGAGGTGACCGAATCGACCCATCGCATGTTTGAAGCGCACAACCTTTATCGCGTGGCCGAAGGGATTAAAACCAATGTGCGCGGGGGGAGTTTTATTGATGTAGAAATTGTGATGAAACCGCCCGATGAACACGATATGACGACAGGAGAGATCATCTCACTGTGGCGCGATAACATCGGGGATATTGATGGTGTCAGTCAGATTACGTTTGAGGCCGAGAGTGGGCCGGGCGGTTGGCAACAGGATATCAGCGTCGATTTGAGCCATTCGGATATTGACGTGTTGGCCAAAGCCAGTCGGGCATTTTTAGAGCGCGCCGAAGGGTTTGAAGAGACGCACGATGCGAGTGACAATTACAATAAAGGTAAAACGCAGTTTGATTTTGTGTTGCGTCCGGAAGGCCGAAATTTGGGATTGACGGCGGTTGAGGTAGGGCGTCAGTTGCGCGATGCGTTTTACGGCGCACTGGCGATGCGTCAGTTGCGCGGTACAAATGAAATTGAAATGCGCGTGAAATTGCCGATGGCAGAGCGAAAGGATATTCGCTATCTCGAAGAATTTGTTGTGCGTACACCTGATGGCACAGAAGTGCCTTTGATGGATGTGGTAAACATTGAGCGTGGCGAAGCGTTTACAAGTATTAATCGGCGAGATGGTCGGCGCGTGGTGACGGTGAGTATGGATGTGGAGCCCAAGCGAGCGATGACGCGCGTTATGGAAGCGATTAAAACCGATGTGTTGCCACAAATTCGCGCTGAGTATCCGGGATTAACCTGGACGTTTCAGGGGACGCAGGCTGAGATGCGCGAGTCTACGCAGGCGCTATGGGGCGGGTTTGCCATGGCGATGGTCATTGTGTATATGTTACTCGCCATTGCATTTGGCAGCTATGTCCAGCCCTTGATTGTGATGGCGGCGATTCCGTTTGGGATTGTGGGCGCTGTGATCGGTCATATGTTGCTGGGTTATGATTTGTCGCTTATCAGTTTGATGGGGGTGATCGCCTTGTCGGGTGTTGTGGTAAATGACTCACTGATTATGATCGATTATGCAAATAAAAGGCGTGCCCAGTGTTCGGCTTTTGAGGCGATTCATACTGCTGGGCTTCGGCGCTTCAAGCCCATTATTTTGACGACGTTGACAACGTTTGGTGGTTTGACACCGATTATTTTGGAGACATCCCGCCAGGCTTATTATCTCATTCCTATGGCAATCTCTCTCGGATTTGGTATTGTTTTCGCGACGTCTATAATTCTTTTGTTAGTGCCCTGTCTGTATATGATTCTGGAGGATGTTGTCTCTCTGGTCACAAATGCCCGGTACAGTTTGAGCCGTTCGACCAAAAGGATGGAATGAAGACCAGCGATCCGATCCCTTTGTTATGGCTGTGCGGTCCGTGTGGTGTCGGTAAATCCACAGTTGGGTGGCAATTCTTCTCTCAACTGGCACAGGATGGAATCAGAATTGGCTATCTCGACATCGATCAACTTGGCATGTGTTATCCCGCACCAGTTTCCGACCCAGAGCGTCACCACATAAAAGCGCAAAATCTCGGCGCGATGGTAGCTACCTTCAAAGCAGCGGGCGCCTATTGCGTCCTTGTGTCCGGCGTTGTCGAAGAGATCCACGGCGTGCGCGACTATGTTGATCAGATATCGCATACTGATCTCACCTTGTGCCGGCTCCGAGCGGATCGCGACATACTGGCAGAGCGGCTGGCCAATCGCAGTCTGGAATCTTACCAGATGGATGCAATGCTGCGCGAATCAGATACTCTGGATCGCAGCGACTTCGCTGACGTATGCATCGACACCAGCGGATTGACTGTCTCTGAGGTAATTCAGCTCTTGGATGGGAAGACCGGCGGATGGCCAGCTCTCCCCAAGAGAACCTGCTTATCCAACAGCCACGCCTCGACGCGCTTCCCCAAGTTGCCCACCACTCCCGGATCGATCTTATGGCTTTGCGGTACGACTGGTGTTGGAAAGTCAACTGTCGGATGGCGAATCTTTGAGGAAGTCAGGCGGGCTGGTATCACAGCAGCTTTTATCGACCTTGAGCAGATCAGTTTTTACCGGCCTGTCCCGGACAACGATCCCGACAACCACCAGATCAAGGCGCACAACCTCGCTGCTATGTGGCAGATCTTTCACGAGAGCGGCGCGCGATGTCTCATTGTCGTCGGTCCAATCAACCACCTCGACGCTATCCAGACCTATACCGAAGCGCTACCAGAAACAACTCTGAGGTTATGTCGGCTTCATGCTGGATCAGAGCAGTTGAGGCATAGAATCAGACTGCGAGGTCAAGGCTTCGGCCCAGGGATACCTGGTGACGAGTTAAAAGGAAAGCCTGACACGGCCCTCCAGCAGATCGCTGAAAAGGCGATTGAGGCCGCAGAATCTCTACAACGCAACGCGATCGGCGACCTGTGCATTGATACTGATAATCGAACCATAGAAGAAATCGCTCAGATGATTCTTGTGGAGGTTAATGGTCTTGATCGTCTAATGCCATGGAGATGAGTAGCCGTGGAAATCACCGTCACACCGGAAGAGCACGCAGCCGAATCTCTCACCGACGCGCACCTGAAACAGGCCCTCGATACCATTCGAACGGAGGGCTACATCGCCCTCAATGCAGTGGTCGCGCACGAACACCTCGACCTTCTCCGTGAGCGGATGACCGAAGACCTGGAGAAGATCATGAATGCCCCTGCGCCACCCCATAACTTCGTTTGGGGAAACGTCCAGCAGGATCCGCCCCCCTGCCCCCCGTACGTCTTTCGCGACGTTATAGCGAACCCCTGGGTGGTCCAGGTCTCGAAAGCCCTGCTCGGCGAGGGGATCTTCAACAACCGCTACACCGGCAACACCAACTTGCCGGGCAGCAAGCTCCAGCCGGTACATGTCGACTCGGGACAACTCTGGCCGAACCTGGATGTTGCGCACCCGTCGGCCAAAGTCATTGTCAATATTGCCCTGGACGAGGTGATAGAAGCCAACGGAAGTATCGAACTCTGGCCCGGCTCCCATCTGGAAACGCAAAAGGTAATTGGAGATGATATCAAGGTCGAAGCACACCTGCAGGAAGCGCGCCGGAAAGTGGCACCACCGGTTCGGGGGAATACAAAAAAGGGAAGCATTCTGATCCGCGATCCCCGGCTCTGGCACCGGGGAATGCCAAATTTTTCCGACCAACCGCGGTTCATGATCGCAGCGATCTACTCATGCCACTGGATGCGTCGCCTTTCCCCTCTCAGGTTCAATACCGGTTGTGAAACCGCCTTTGCAGAAAGCGACCTGGATCAGAACACAATTTTTGTAGACGAACCAATAGACTACCTCTTCCGAAACCGGCCCTACGATTACAATGGCGCATAATTATAATAATGTTCTTCCCACGATTTTCCCCGGAGCTTTTCTATGCAAGTTTATAACGTTGGTGTTATCGGCTGTGGCAGGATTGCAAGTTTACTGGAGCAGGAAACACATCGCGGAACGCCGAACACTCATGCGGGTTGTTACGATCACTGTGATCGAACCCGTATTGTCGCAACAGCAGATCGGGACGATGAACGCCGACAGAGTTTTGGAGGCAAATGGGATGTTCCGGGCCTGTACACAGATTGGCAGGAAATGCTGGATACTGAAAAGCTGGATATCGTGAGTGTTTGCACCTATCCCATTCCGCATCGAGATATCGTTGTTGCCGCGGCTCAGTCAGGGGTAAAAGCCATATTCTGTGAGAAGGCGATGGCGACTACGTTGCGAGAGGCAGATGAAATGATTGATGCTTGCCGGAGAAACAATGTAAAGCTGAGCATTAACCACACGCGCCGATGGGATTGGCAATTTCGCAAAATTAAGGAGTTAATCGATCAGGAGGTAATCGGCTCCCTTCAGGCGATGACGCTCCAGTACAGCGCCGGGCTTGCCAACAACGGAACCCACTTTTTTGACATGCTGCGCTTCTTCGCAGGCGATGTCGCGTGGGCAACCGGTCACCTATTGGATCCGGATGCTCTGGATCCTCGTGGTGCCGGGTACTTTCAGTTTCAGAATGGCGTACAATGCATTGTGAATGGATCTACCGGAGCGAGGGCTCAGCACCTATTTGAATTGTTAGGATCCAGGGGACGGATAACGGTGGTCAATACACCGCCACGTCAGTTCAAGCTCTTCGTTAAAAATAAAGAGGAGAAATTCCCCGAAATACCAGAGGAACATAAGCTGAATACAACGAACGCAGGCCGATGTGTGATCCCGTTGTCGGCAGAGGAGATTGTAGAAAGCCTCGACCACGATCAGGATACGATATCCACTGGAGAAGACGGACGGGCTGCGCTGGAGATGGTACTTGCTCTTCACGAATCGGAGCGGTTGGGCAACGCGCGGGTGGATTTCCCTATGACAAACCTGGATCTCCAGGTTCTGGTGAGAGACGAAGGGTTCATCAGCAGTGCTGTACCACAAGCATGAATACGTAGGGAAAGGATCGAATTTGCGTCGAGATGGGGGTTCCGATTGTTTTTACCCCCTATCGTTTAACCCATTGATCAACGCTTTCATATTGGCAAAGTTAATACGCATCGCTTCTTCCGCCGATCCGCTTTCCGGCCTGAAGTGGGTGGCGATGGATATCGCGGCGTCGATCTGATGATCACGCAGGTTCCGCAGTACCGTCGGAAAATCCACGTCCCCTTCGCCGATGGGATAGTATTCAAACTCACATTTCAGACCGTCTATGACTTTCAGATCTTTTATGTGGAGCGTATGAAGATACGGACGGACATTCTGAAATCCGCGGGTGGCGGTGTCCGATTCACCGCAGTTCATGGTATCCGCTGGCCCCCAGACCGTTTTCAGGCGAGGTGAGCCGACCGCCTCGATCACCTGCCGCATGTGTTCCGTGGTATTCGTGTAATTCCACGGCATCATGCACAGCGGCAGATCCACATCGTAGCGGTCAGCGTCTTCGGCCAGCAGCGTAAACGCCCGGGCCAGTTTGTCCATGTCCAGACCGGAAATGACGCCGCCGCGGGTCATCCATCGCATGGGCCAGGTCGGCTTACCGGCAGTATATTCACCCGGCCAGGCGAATGTAAACGTGGCTACTGCCGGAATTTTGAGCCGGGCGGCCATCTTCATGGCGGCGGTCAGTTCCCTCCGGGCTTCCTGGAATTCGGGGTGTTCGGCCATATGGTCCAGATCCAGATCGCAGAGATGCACTTTCTTGAACTTACGGCCTCCGCAGAGCAGGAAGATATCCGTTTGATGCTGCTCGGCGCACTCGCCGATGCGGTCTATATCCGCGTCGGTCATGGCTTCGAACGGAAGGTCGCCCGCCGAAGGCGCGTACCAGAGGCGGTCCGCGCCGATCTCTTTCGCTTTGGGAAATGCCCGGTCATAGGGCAGTCTCAGTTCGGTCGTGAACATGGCAAGTTTAAACGTATAATCGGACATGAGCATAATCCTGTAGTCGGGATGAAGGGTGACATCGAATCTTAGGGAGATGGGCAGTAATCCAGGGTGTCTGATACAGGTAGGCCGAGGTGATCGGGAACCGGGAGGTCTGCGGGCTTCAGGTCAGGAGGGTCCAGTGGGCAATCGGGATAGGCAATGCGCTGGGTTCTGTAGAATCCGCCTCTCGGGTTGATGTATTCCCACACGATTTCACCTTCCCAGGTCACTTCGAAGATCCGTCCCTTGTCCGTGTCCAGACTTAGCGTGTTCCCATTCGGGAGGCGCTGCATGCCGCCGGTAACAATGCTCAGGAATTTGCTGGCCTGAGGCCCCGCAGCATATTCCCATACGATTTCTCCACTCACGGGATTGATTTCTACAAGCCGAGTGTAGAATCGATTAATCGGAGGATAGCCCGTACCGCCTCCATTGTCGTAGATCAGGATATTTCCGTTGTGCAGCATTTTGGGATCGTGTGGACCTACCAGGTATTGATTCTGCCTTTCGGTCCCGTTTAACCACATGGTTTCCATCTGGTCCAAATAGCCCCACTTCCAGACGATGTTTCCAGTCGTTTTCTCGATGATGAATATCTGATTTCCATTTCTGGAACAGCTGAGAATATTTCCCGGCTTGAATCTCGTGTCGCCCTGATCATATAAGGGATTGTCGGGAAGTGTGTGAAGCGTATTCAGATGGAGCCAGTCTCCTTCCTGTCTGGGCTGTTGCCCCCCGCCAGTTTCAAATATGATCTGCTTCGCACGATCGCTGAATCCGAATTCTTCCAGGTGGTGATGGCCCCACCATTCCCAGACGATCTCGCCCTCCGAAGTTATTTCCATGATGTGATCGTCTTGGAGTGTGACGCGCGATACCTGGGGGGCATCGACGCGATCCGCGACCATAGCGAGATAGGTATGTTCAGAAGTCTTCTGGATGTCGTGATGAAAACCCGTTGGTCGCGCATCCTTGCGGAAGTCTGAGGACAGAGACCAGACAATATTTCCATCCCAGTCCTGTTCTGTGATGGAGGCCCCATTGCTGATATAGTGGCCGTTTGCGACGCGTTCAAATAGCTGAGAGCCGCGCTGCGTCGCCGGGTTTCCGTAGAACTCGTGAACCACCTGACCCTTCATGTCTATCAAGTGCCATCGATCAACCTGTTCGGCCGAGATACCACGCACAGGATCCCAGGGCCCTCGCCCGTGAACGAGCGTGTATCCGTTGTAACATCGGTCAGGGTGATAGACGGTAACGCCTGTTGGCCAGTCCAGAACAGAACGATTCATAAAGTCCTTTCAGTGCGGATACGGTGGAACGCGGCCTTGCGGTGAAGATGATGCGGGGACTGCTTTTACCGATGTAATCTTCAAGATATACCTCCCTACTTCGTATTTTCTGCCTCAATCATTCTCGAAATGCCAGCAATCTGCCATGCGTCAGCCTCTTTGCCGACCACCACGATGGATTGCTCGCTGTTGCCAGAGGCATCGTCAGCAGTCACTGCCACAAGGACGCCCTCACGACCGGATTGTGCTGCCTCGACTTTTAGATTGCTGACCGATGTAGTTCTTTCGTTGACCTGTTGCGCCAGTTTGGTGCCATCTTCGATCCGTATTACTGCGCCAACGCCGACCTCGATCAGCGGAAAACGACAGAGGCTGGCGCAAGCATCGCCATCGTTTTTGTCCAGTGCATCGCAATAGCGTCGCACCTGACTGGTTGCTGTCTCGGTAGCCTGGGCGATAGCTGTTTCGTCGTCACTCCCGTCGTAATAAGTACCAAGTGCAAACCGCGCCTGGATCCCCCACGAATCAGCAGGTTTGGTGACAATGTAAGTGACGCGGTTCCACAAGATGGGATCATCGTCTGCATTGTATCGCGTCCACCCGCCTACGAGGTGAACCTTGTTGGGAGACTCGTGTAACCGGACAGGTTCTCGCCCCCTCGTCAGGACCCAACCCGTCGCTACCCTTGACGTCCAGTCGGCGGCATCGGCGTAGTCCCGTGCCGTGTCGAAATACTGGGTCTTGCCGTTTGCGGCAACGCGTACATGGGGATAGCTCATCACGGCAGCCCAAGCATCTCCATTTTGGGATGCGTCGGCTTCAAAAAAGCCGTAGTAAGCATCTTCCGGGGTATCAAAGTGCGTCTTGTATTCGTTCATCTGGAAAGTTCCTCATCCATGGTGATCGCAAGACGCCCTTGAGGCCCATCGATTCGGCTTACCAAGAGGGATTCCAACTCGATATGCTCCCGCTCCGTCAGTTGAATCACCAGAGGACTCGCAAGGAACTCCTTGTAAGGACGAGCGGTCTCCATAAAAGGTATGATGTACATGGGAACGACGGACTGAAGCATCGCTGCCCGCTTTTTGTTCGTGCGGTTCACGCCTGCCCGATGCCAGGTTCGGGCATCATAGATGACGTAGCTGCCCGCTGGCGCCTCGACGACGTCTGCTTCGGAGCCCGTATAGGGGAGGCCCCTTGCTCTGCGAGATCCCTCCTCCCTGTACGCATTCCCACTCCCCCATTCCAGAGGAGGTCCTTCCCCAAGCGTATGCGATCCGAGTTTGAAACAGGTTGCGCCGTTTTCACTCTTAAATTCCGTCACACACAAATTTCGCTGAACGCCAAGAACGAGATTCGGCGCATTGTGCGGTACGATCCGATTGCCATCGGAGGAATTCCTGGCAATCCCCCAGAGGTAGGGATAATCCGAATGCCACCCCCCCACTTTGCGTTCACCGTCATCCGGGACCACGATGGCGAAACCGGGCCTGTGAGCCAGCCGAATTTCCCGACACTGCATATACTCCCGCATCACCCAGAGGGATACGGGCTCGGTTGCGGCTCTCGCCACTTCCACAGACTGCGTGAGGGTCGGCAGGCTTTTGTCTAATTCTTCATTGTCCCACTTGCCGGTGCAACTCACCCTTTGCAGTTCTTCGATCGCGTGGGGAGACAAGATGCTCGGAAGGCAGACCCATCCGTTCTCGCGGATTTGCTGAAGGTATTCAGATGGGAGATGGGCAGGACCGTGACCCGGCTGAAAACGCCACGGTATGGACGATTGGCAGCCATCTTCGCCCAGTGCTTTCCCATTCAGGGCGAGATGCACGCCTTCGTCATTCGCGGCAGACACATCGAGTGTCTGGCCTGACACCACATGGCGATAAGTGTCGCCTTCTTCTTTCCAGATCGCTTTGTCGTCGGCGTGGTCGAAGACGGCTGTTTCGCCTTCCGATACGCCTAAAAAATCACCCTTTTCGTTCCTCAACAATGCGAAGTGAGCAGAGGGTTTCTCCACGCGAACGACGCGTTCTTCAAATTTCTGAGTTGGAGGCATGTGGCACTCCTTATCATTTAGAGACATGAGGTCATACCGCGTCTGAATCGGGAAAATGGACCGTTGGATTATTCGGATCACTCAGATGCTTTCTCTCGTTGCCCCAGTTGCCTGCTGTGCCGTTCCAGTATCGGGTGTCGGATGGAGAGTATGAGAAGAGGTATGACCAGCGCGACTTGTCGGTGCTGTTGACCGGAGCGCCATGGACTGTGTACCCGTGATGCACTGTGCAATCACCTGGCTGGTAATGCAAAGGCGGAGAAAGCTCCAGCACAGACGTCAGATTTGGAAATTGCTCGAGCAGGTCGCCCTGGCCATCGCCGCCTACCGAGCCAAGCGGTCCTTCGCGATGCGAGCGACTGACGAATCGCATGGCGCTCATCTCCGGTGTCACTTCCGCCAGCGCAAGCCAGAACTGGAGCTCGCCCACGCGATCAGAGCCGTGCTGTGACGAGTCCTGATGATAATGGGTTCTGGCTGCCCCTGGGGGCTTTTCTCTGAGGACATCAGCGCGATAGCGAAGTGAGATGTCTATGCCCTTGAGCCGCTTTCTGTTCACGAGTCGCATCGCGTTTTTTGACATGCGTTCGCTGAACATGAACGAGCGGAACGGCTCAGCCTCTTCCTGCAGTACCAGGCCAACGGCCCGTCTGCCGCCCTTGTCTTCCCCATGGCGTTCCAGCCAACCCTGGCCGACAGTCAGGAGTTCCGAGACGAACTCAGGATCTACGAGTTGCTTCATCATGACCCACCCGTATTCCTGGTAGAAGGCCACTTCTTCGTCTGTGACCTCCCGAACGACGGCTTCGATTTTACGCTCCGTCAATACTTGTCCCATAACCTGTGCTCCTCCAGTGTCGTGTTCCATCAGAACCCCCTTGGATCTCCTCCTAGGTTTTTGATTAACCATAATATCTAAGATTTCTCCAAATCAAATGACGCCAGGGGATCTGGAATGAGCGCACAATGCTCGCCCAACCGCTCGCGAATATCCTGTGTCAAAGAGCCTGCAATTTCATATTGAGGCGCAGTGTTTGGACAACTGTAGCCCATATGGATCACACGCCTGGGCGATTTTGAACGGTTTGCACGTGCTCCATGCCAGACATCACCGTGGCAAAAAATACCAGTTCCAGCCGTACAGGTCACGTAGATTTCTCCAGCAACTGCCTCTTTGAGATCGGTCAGAACATCTCGGGGCCAGGGTTTTTTATGCGATCCCAGCACAAGGCGAGTCGCACCGTTTTCTTCTGTCATATCATCAAGTGCCCACACCACATTGAGGTATGCAGTACAATTCTTAAAGAACGATCGATCGGCATGGATTGCCTGGTGAGGACGCGGATCACCGGGCATGGGATCGTGAAAATTCATGGCCTGCCAGCGCATATCCTCTCCAATCGCCAGCCTGGCCATTTCTAATGCAATCGGCTCGATTGCCAGCTCTTCTAAGACGCGGCCTTTACCAATGAGATTGCACAATCTGCGAACGCCCGGAGGGGTCGTTCCTTCTGACCCTGCCTTTTCGCCCTCCAGATCATATCTCTTTTCCAGGGCCTCTCGCAACGCTGCCAATCGTTGCACAGAGAGCACAGTTTCAACGATCAGATAACCGTGTTCTTGAAAAAAATCCCATTGTTGTACAGAAATCATTTCAATCCACTTTCTTTCGATATTTGCAATTATCTGCAATTTACTCGAAAAAACAGGGGCTTGCAATGGCAATTTGGCGTATAATGCAGGCGTTTTTGGAGATGTTCCTGACAAAATACGAATTATGTCTATATCTTTTTCTACCTGAAATCCCGATAAACCGGGTATCTCCACGGCCCTTGTATCCCCAGGCGGATGAGGATCAAAGCCACCGTCAGCGCAATACTGTTCACACCTGCGTGAATCGCCACGGTCGTCCAATACGCGCGCTTCCGGCCAAACTGACGTGCGTGCAGAAATGCAACGGATAGGAAGAAGCCAGCACCAACGGTCGCCACAAACCCGTACACCCCGGCGTGCAGATGAAAGACGCCAAAGAGCACGGTCGAAAACCAGACCGCAACAACGGGCCTGTGTGTCACCTTCATGGCAAGCCAGATCGGGAACCACTGGTTCATCAACGTCTCGAGAAGCGGTGCTAGGAAGATCGCCGCGATGAACGTTATCCAAAACCCCTTGTCGGCAATCATTGCCCTCGGGTCAATGGCTTTAGCAGCGGGATCGTCGGCAATCGAATAAAACGGCAGCGCCTCGAGCATGAACACCAGTGCCATATCTACGAGCGTCGCATAGACCGCGAAGATGGCGATCATCGCCGGCGCAGAGAGACTGAGAACGCGCTGAAAGTGCTCTCGAACCACATTGTCTTTGGATCCGAAGACATCGAGGACATCGGGTTCAGGATGGGTTTCTGGCGGGACTGTACGGGATGGAACTGCTGGACGGGTTACGAGTGACTGATGAACCATGGGAATGCCCTCCTGTGCGGGTTTGGAACTGAAAATTTTGATCTCGTGCCCTTTATATAGGGCAAAAAGCGTGCCAAAATTTTCAAAAATCCCGTAACTGCTTGCAGGAGAGCGTGTTTTTAAAAAATGCCCAAAAAAGGACATGCGGAAAACTGTTTCAAATGAAACAGTTTGATTAGAATAAAACAGGGGGATTATTAGGGAGATTACACAAAAAATGCCCTGAATAATACAGGGCATTTTGGAGGGTATTTGTAGTGATGGTGTTCGGATGAGCACCATACTGGAAATGTTGCGGTTGTCCGAGGCAAAGGATCAGCAGACGTAATAGATATAGCAAAACGGGTTAAGCTCAAACAAATTCTTAAGTACCGTTATCGCTCACCAATGCGTCAAAGCGCTCGAGAAGCTCTCCATAGTCCTCAACCCATGAGGAAATTGAGTTGGTCGTTTTGGTTGGCAAACCCATTCGTTTCGCAAGATATGACAAGTATTGCTGTTCTTTAACACTTGAATAATCATCAGCTAACGTCAACATAAAAGCATCGCGATAGACCAAGATCCGTGTAGCCCAGGGCAATTTCGATAGATCGTCAGGTACATCGGGAAGGTTGCCAAGATCAACGCCGAAATGTGCAGCCTGTTGCTCGAGAATATCCCGTTCAGTCGAATGCAGCCCATCTGAATGAGCCACCATTGAGAGGGCCGCTATGTACAATTCAGGCGAAAAGCCATCGAGAGGGTTCTGCAGTGGATTCATGCTTACTCCATCATAAAGGTGTCGAGGTCGTTGGTAGTGCGAAGGATGAGACTGTCGGGTACACCAACAGCCTCCGCGAACTGGATACTAGCCTCCATCCTGAGAGTAGTGTTTACAGTATCATCAAAAGCGAATCTCGCCAAGCGCTCTAAACTACCGAAGTAGGCATCCAACTTTTTGATAAAGGCGCGAAATTCTTCATCAAGTTGTTCAAGGGCTCGTCTCTCATAGGCTTCGAGCCGTGCAATCAATTTCGACTCTGCTTCTCCGAGTCCATCTTTGATAGCTGAAGCGACAACCTTTCCCGCGAGACTACCCACAAAGGCTCCCAACATAGGGATTGGAATCAGCACTTGACCAGCCGTGGCAGCTAATCCAACGATTGCGGCGTCCGCCGCGATGATATGCGACAGCTCCACAAATTGGTCTCCATCAATTTTTCCAGAGTGGTATTGCTGCAAGAGATCTCCAACGCCTATCAAGCCGCTGACGAGTGCGCCGGCGAATGGAGCGGTAAGATCAGTCGAGTTGGTCAGAGCATACAAAGCACTACCGGCAACAGCACCACCACCCGCACCTTTTGCTGTGGCTACGCCAACATCCTTCCAGTCCTGAGTTGAGAACTCGCCCTTGAAAGGATTCTTACCGCCCCGACACTTGACCCAGATCGCTTGCCCGAAACGAACTCCACCACCGGCTGCAGCACCTATAGCTGCTGCATTTCCAAGCCCCGCCAGTGATGGACCCTGTTCCGCTCTCGCTTCCTGATTCAGTTTATCATTCTCTTGAATGAGCCTATTTTCGCGGTCATCAAGCGTATCGTGAACGCGTCCCTGTCGAACCTCAGCGTAAGTGCCTTCTCCTGGTTGGATGAGTTCGTCTGATGACCTACCTGTCACCTGTTGTATCTCATCGAGCTTACTCCTAATTGCGTTCGCACTCTTTTCGGGAAGTCCATCAATCTGGTCGGTCTGGCGCAACTCTTCTATTTGCTGGTATTGGTCCCGAGGAATGTGGTAACGCCCGTCGTCACTTGCAAAGTTTGAATATTTAGTCACATGTTCAGAAACACCATCCAGGGTATTACGAAGACCGTTGTAGTACTTGGATTGAATATCCACACCAGCCTCGCGGTAATCAACAGGATCAAGGCGTCCAACTCCGTCAAAAGTAGCCGATGGGGTGCGACCATACAGTGCATCTATGGCTTTACGGACTCCTACATGAACCCACTCCGCAATCTCACCATGTTTGGTGGCCGGACTGCCGAGAATGCCTTCTGGCGATCCCACAAAATCACGGACCTCCTGCATCTCTCGCCAAGCGTCCATGAAATTTCTATCCTGAGTCGTCAGTACTTCAGCGAACCTGTTAGCCCGATCTGCAGCATCAAGGGACGCCCATGTAGCTGCGACCTGCGCGGCTACATGCGGTCCCGTACGGTTTGTGTCAGGCTGACTCATAATGCGACCTCAGCTTTGAGTAGTTGGCTAAGTGAACGAATGTGATTGGTGAGGGCAGTAAGTCTCTCTTTCTGTCCCAAATTGAACTGCCGATAGTTTTCCGGAGCATGGTTTATAAGCCAAGTGAGTTCACTCAAGCATCCTCCTGAATGCTCCTTCGTGCGTTTTCTAAGACCTTTGATCTCTCGGTTGGCTGTCCATAAGGAATAAACTTCCGCTTCAACTCTGACGCGCTCCTTTGTTGCCTTCTCGGCGTAATCTTTGTTACGCTTGTTGAGGTAGATTCCTGCTCCCCCAATAGCGAGGCCACCCAGTGCCAATCCTATTGGTCCTGCAAGGGCCAATAGGCCTTTTCCGGCAGCCATACCACCACCTCCAGCAGCAACAGCTCCACCTCCGAGGTAAGCGAGGGCAGCATTCGTGGCAGCAGCACCCGAAAGGGCAGATATTGCTGTCCCGGTTGATGCCGTTCCAAATGTAGTCGCCACTGCCATGGCTACGGATGGACCGAGCGCGGCGACTCCCACACCCACAGCACCTCCGGCTACACCCGCAGCACCTGCTATCTTATACCAATCGTATGAATTAACTTTGTATAGTCGCCCATTTTCGAGAACACAGTTTTTTGATCGCATTGTGGCGTGTTGTATAGGCATTCCACGCCTCACAGCATGCCTCAACAATGGCATCATATCCCTCAAAACACCGATTGGCTAACCACCCGTGACGTAATTGCGCCCAAAGATTTTCCACAGGATTCAACTCAGGGGCATAAGGTGGCAAAAACAAAAGGGAGATATTGTCAGGACAGATGAGCTTATCCGTTTTGTGGAACGTGGCTTGATCAACGACAAGGACGGCGTGGCGTCCTTTGGGCACAGCAAGAGAGATTTGAGTCAGATGATGTGCCATCATCTCTTTATTGGCATAGGGCAAGACCAATCCAACGGCTTGATCTGTGGCAGGACAGACAGCCCCAAACAGATAGACAGACAGAGATTGTTGCTGGCGCACAATGCGGGGTCGGCTACCTTTTAATGCCCAAATACGGGTCATTGTGTTCCTTTGGCCGACGCGCATTTCGTCCTCGAACCAGATGTCCACATCAAGGGTATCTACGTGAGCCGGTAAAACGGCCTTCACCGCGTGCTGAAAGTTTTTTTAAACGCTTTTTGGGCTTCCAGATCGGCTTGTGGCGCAATAGACCGGGCACTCATAAAGACCAGTTCGAGACGCTTGAGCAACTTATAGACCCCATCAAGGGTGTAAACAGCAGAAAAGCGCGATATGAGTAAGTCACGAATATCGTGACCGGTTACACGACCACCTGCCCGTTCGGCTTGCAGAGCTTCAACTGCCTTTTTGAAGACGGGTTCATCTCGGGGCGATAATCGCTGCTTGGCACCTCGCCCAGGTCTTTCACATAGTCCAGTGAGTCCTTCCTCGGCAAAACGCTTCACCCATATCCGAATGGTCTCTCGGCTCACTTTGAGCATCTGTGCTATTTCGCTGAAGGATTTACCAGCTTGAATGTGGCTCATACACAGGTATCGAATACGGGTGCGAGCATGAGGCTCTTTGCGATATAATGCCTCAAAGTTATGGTTGTTTATCTCGGCGGGAATCGGTGTGCGACTTGGCATGGATATGCCTCCCTAAAAGGGGAATGTAAACGTGACTATTACTCATCGCATACACCATAGCATATCCTTTTACAAAATGCAAGATTTTTAAATCTGATTGGTATTAGTAGGCTCGATAGCCTCCGTTTCAAGACGTTGCACGGTCCTATCGAAGCGATCAACTTCAATGCGATACTGGGCTACTGACTTGTCGAATTCTTTAGGCGAGTTCGCGAGCCGGTTTACATACTCTTCAACGCGTTCGATCACTTCGCCAGCCGTACGTCGTTGTTTGAATAGTCGCACGCTCGTACGCTTGACCTCTTTACAGATAGACTTGTGTCTGTTAACTGCCTTCTCAATCTTCTCAAACGCCTCGCGCCGCGCGGATAAATTAAACATGGAGTTTCCCCGTTATGGATGCTGTTACCGAATTCCGTAAAAGAGCACTTTGTTTAGAATTCTACTGCGATAGTTAAGGTATATTCCGTCTGCTCGTGTACCTTTCGTTCATAGTCAATCTCCAATGATGTTAGAAATTCGGGCACATTAAAATTAGCCAGTACCTTAAGGTTTCTATGCGCCTCGGTTGTCAAATTCAACTCGAGCTTTCGGCTTTTGATCTTATTAGTTTGCCTCTGGAATATGTCGAGGAGGCCGCGCATACTGGTATCGGCCGATAATCCGGTTTGCTGTAGAAATTCATTGGCCGCTTGCACATTCGGCTCGCCTCCCTCGAATGTATCGATCAACGTCAGTCCACTGATGAACGAATCTAAATTTTCTTTTTTTATTTCCACCTCCACATCCCCCACCGTAACTATATCGACTTGGTTTGACAAGTTGCTACTGCTTCCTGTTATCTTTTTCTTTCTATCCTCAATCTTAACCTCGCTGGCACCCAAGAGCGAACAAAGTGTGGAAAAGTGCTGCCATTTGGCCAGCACGATTTGCTCTACTGCCTCGGGCTCGTGATGGTACAAACTTTTTTCGAAGGGATTTTGGACTAATACAGTATCTGGCGTCACAAGTCCCTGGTCAATCAGGGCTTGCACAGCCAGACCGGGCTGCGACGGATGTGAAGATAATATATGTACTTCTTTGTTGTTTAGAAGATCAGCGCCGCCATCTTCGAAGCGTAAGGCTTCAATATCATCCTGATTGAGTACCAGCACGATTTTACGGCGCGAAGGTTCGTCCGGCCAAGGTTTATCAGACATAGTCTTATTCTCCATTATAGAGTGCGTTGCTACATTCGTCCGGGTTGGTCCAGTGATAGGATGTAGAATATGTCGATTGGGACGTTTTATCAATCTTTCTTGAAAACGATCCAATAAATGATACAAATGACCACCAAAACGATTGCGGTCCAAAGTGCTTTGCGGCGTATGCTGTCGCGCCGCTTTTTTTTTAAGACGGTCTCCATCGCACATCGGGCTATCTTCGCATTCTTTTTGCAAACCGTTCTGCCGATACGTCCAGCAAAAGCAGTTAGAGCTTCGACCACATCACCAGGCCAAGATTCCGACGGCGCATCTGGTACACAACCATAAGTGATTATTGGCGCAATCCTGCCGGCATCGTCCAATTGGTCTGAGGGCGTCTTCAAGAGGAATTTATCGTCAAGCAAAAACGCGGTATGGTAATCCTCCGAGAAGGTTTGGGAGCCGTCTAGGGAAACTTCCGTGATTTGTAAGTCCAACTCTTGACGTTCGTCCACATCCTCTTCGGCGAGCAGGCACCGGTCAAGTTCCATGTGGTCGAGTTCTTGATTATCCAGTCTTTGTGCGAGAAACGATAGGGTGAGATTTTCTTTTTTCATGTTGTCCTCTCTACTTCCTCAATTTCCTTAAATACCCGATACACCAGAGCTGCCGTGGTAGCCTCCGATTTTAAACTACCGCACACGAAATTTACCTTACTGCTTCCTCCACCGAGTTGTTCGATAGTTTGGAAAATAGGCATTTCACGCACTTTATCTTCAAAAGCACCGATTTGATCTGATGACAAGGTAGTTAAATCGGGATCGATAAGATCACCGTGACTCCCAATAATAAAGAGAGGAAAATCCTTGGGTTCGTCCCGTAGCCACCTTCTGATTTGACCCATATCTGTCTCGATGCGTGATTGGGCACATTTATCACCCGCCATGAATTGGTCCATCCGAATGAGATATAATACTATATCCGCATCGTTGGTAATCCGTTTCCATGAGGCGTATCTATGCATACTGCCCGGTACGTCTGTCATGTCTTTAATGACGAGTTCCAAGTCCTCGAGTTGAAAACAACGACCTTGAACCTTTTGAGGCTCGTTAGTCGCGTCATACTTCTCTGGTAGGACGCCCTCGGAAAGGAACTTAATCAAGGTGGTCTTTCCCGTCGGGGCACCGTCAATTCGGGCACCAAGGACAGCGAGTTGCTTTCCCCTGAGGGCTTTAATAATTTCGTCCCAGTTTAAAACAGCGACGGTGACCCCTGCTCCTACTACTGCTACTACGACTGCTGCGATAATAATAGGAATCAACGGTAATCTCCTTTATGTTAAGGTTAACCCAAGTTGTGACGTAAAAGGTTGGAAAATGTCTATATTTTAAGAGCAAATCTGTTGCGGGGGCGCGCACGGGGGCGTCCCGGGAATTTGGAGACCGTTTAGAAAAAGGAAATCTGAATCTAAATTTATATGCAAAAAGCGTGCCAATAGGAGCGTTGTCCAGAGAGATATATTCATAAAGAGTTGTTTTACATAAAGAAAAAAAACCAATTCGACTATTCTACGACGATATAATATAATCAGATTGGCTCTTTGAAAGACCTTATATGGTCTTAAAAGACGTACTATGGTCTCAATGGTCCCGAAACCGTCGAAGTCTTCTTCACCCCAGGCTATGATAGTATTTCTGCTTTATACCACACAACTTGAGTTAAGGTTAATGGTATTCACTGTCTAAAAGTTGATGCATAATCTTCACGACAAAGTCTGGAAAACCTCCCACGCTTCACCAGCCACCGCAGTCTGCCGCTCCAACTTACCACGCCAAAATTTACTCCTTCTCAAAAGTCTATCCGGAATCACCGTGCCCGCGTTTTTCTACGCGCGAAGGCATCCAGCTCATGCCGGACAGTCTCAGTGGATAGATTCGCATAGCGCTGAGTTGTCTGCAAATTGCGATGGCCCAGTAGCCGGCGCACTGTGCCAACACCCACACCGCTGTTCACCAGTTCCGTCGCGGCCGTGTGCCGAAGCTGGTGGATCTCGCATTTGACCTCCGCCTGATCACACAGCTTTGTCCACTGATAATACGCGCTTCCATCCGCATTTCTCACATCTCACGCACCTGCCACCTCAAAGGCCGTTATATTGCGAGTATCCTTGCTGAACTCTACCCCGATCAGATGGATCAGCTGATCCAAACCCCGGTATTTGTCCGCATATCCCTTTTCCTGTAGCTGCGCCATTGCAGCACCCTCAGATGCCAGTTCCACCACCTTGAACTCGAACAAGTAGATGTTATCGTTGAAGTGTACAGTCATATCCACACGTCCATGGCTGCTGCTGTCCTCCACCGTGATATTGAGACCCAGGCCCGCGAAATAGGAATAGAACACGCTGGCGTAGTAGCCCTCAAAATTGGCGATGTCGTTGTTGGTGTACCACTCATAAGGGATACTGGCAAAAAAGGCGTGGAATAAGATCTCGAGACCGGCGAAGTCGTTGGCTTCGAGCAGACGGTAGAGTTGAACGCTGTTTGCCATAAGACGCGTTGAGTCTTTCACCAGATAGTCCAATAGGCTCTCGTTGAGACTTTGGCGCACCTCACGGTTGGGATAGCCCAGACGATAGAAGGACTTGCCGCCCAGATTCTCTTCACCAGTAATGGTCAGATACCCGGTCTGAAACAACAGGGCCTCTGTTGCTATGTCATCCACATCGAAGGTCGAGAGCAAGTTGCTACTGCCGATCATCTCGTCGAGTTTCAGTGAACTGACACGGCGATTGAACAGCGTTTCGATGAGGAATGTCGGCGTGCCGGTCTCGAACCAGTAGGCTCCGAACTCGCGGCTGTCGAAGAGCAGAAGAATATCGAAGGGGTTGTACACCTTCTCCTCTCCTCGCCAGCTATAGCCATTGTACCAGTCGCGGATCTCCTCTCGATCCAAGCCGGGAAGCTCGGGCGCGAATACCGTGTCCAGATCCGCATCGGTATAGCCGCAAATAGCCGAGTAGCGCGTATCCAGCGTGATATCCTTGAGATTGTTAAGGCCAGAGAAGAGCTGAACTTTGGAGAATTTACTGACGCCCGTGAGGAATGTGAATTTGATATGGGCATCACTGGACTTGATCGTCGAATACAGACCGCGCAGAAAGTCGCGGTTGGCACGGGCGACTTCAGGCTCATCCAGCACATCCAGAATTGGTTTGTCGTATTCATCAACGAGAACAGCCACGCGCTGTCCCGCCTGGCTATGCAACATCTGGATGATATGGCGAAAGCGTGCTGAAGCAGTATCGTAGGGGCTTTCTACGCCTGTTTCTTTTTCTACAGCGTCCAGTTGTGCCATAACCTCTTTGTGCAAGATCCCAGGCTCATCAAAATTGCCGCTACCGAAGTCGAGGCGCAGGACAGGATAGCGAACAGACCAGTCCCAGTGGTCGTGGATGTACAGCCCCTCAAACAGCGGCTCATTGCCTTCAAACAGTTCCTTCAGCGTATCGAGAAACAGGCTTTTGCCAAAGCGGCGTGGACGCGATAAAAAGTAGTGCGAGCCCTCGTCGAGTAGCTTCCGGATATAGGCTGTCTTATCGACATAGTAGCAGTTTTCCTCCCGAATTTTGCGGAAGGTCTGAATACCAATGGGCAGTCTGCGTTTGGTCATATCATGCACCTTTGTCTTTCCATCTCATCCAAAAGCGATTCTGTTATTTTTTGTTCTTTCGCATTCATACACGAAGCATTTCCTACTTTTGGCTAAAGATTTCGCCTCCGGCGAATCGCCCCATCCACTTTTTGAATATAATGATAAATGCCTATTTGCAATTTACTTGAAAAAACAGGGACTTGCAATGGCGTTTTTGAGTATAAAGATTATTATACTCAAAAAATTAAGACCAATCAGTATCGTTCGCTGATTGGGCTTCGCGCGGCAAGATATGACCCGAAAAAAGTTGTTATTTAAATAAACTCATTTGCCCTTTGCTTTGTTCATCAGTGGGCCATACCCACTCGCTATTTTTTATTATCTTCACTGGGGTAAAGTCCCGCCCGTTCCCATAGAATTTCTCCGCGTTGACTTCAAGAACATAACGTCTCTCTTTTTTCATTTGCAACTTAAAGTTGTCATCCTTCGCATGGCTATATTCTACCTCAATCATGAGGTGGTCTAATTTGTCAGATCGAAGCCCTCCTTCATACGTACTACCTTTTAACTCATCTCTATTTACAATTTTAAGAATCTCTGAATCAATATGATTACGAGGTTCCATATAGTCAGCTACCTGTAATGCCCTTAGTAAAGGGTCTTTGCGTGCCCATTGCAAGTATTCCTGCAACTTTACATCTTGCAAAACTCTTGTCCGAGTCTTTTTATGTGACCACTCTAAATACCGCTTAAAAGCCAAGTCCTGGTCAAAATCTCCTACACCAGTGTCATACAGAAACATACCCTCAAGGCGAACATCATATCTTCTATTTCCCTCTGAAAATTCCGTCTGGGCTTTATTCTCGTATGCGAGAAATCCGCGAGGGCTATCTAATTCGGGATGTGGAGGCAGCGGAATTATCTGGCCTGGCAATTCTTGCGCGACCCAGGCTTGGACGATGTTGTGGATCATACATTTCTTGTCGCAGGTAGTTTCTGCACGGTGAGCAAAATGCGGCCGATTTTTCTTCCCCCGGCGCAGGATGAGCGGTTCATCACACCCCATGCAGACACAACCACATTTTTTCCCTGATACGAGCCTTGGGTCATTTGGCGTAACGAGTTCCCCTTGCCATCTCGCGTGTTGAATGCGTAAATCAGACATAAAAATTCTCCGGTCCTTAATCGAATCGTCTCTTCCTGACCTCTGCATTGGAATCCCACATCTCGGCGTCGCGCTCGCAAGATGCGGCGATGTCCTCGAGGACCCTCGCAACAAAGGGATAGTCGAAGAGCAAGTGCTCGGCCCAAACTCGGTATTTCGTAGCGCGTTCGTGTTCTTGTTTGCCTCCTTCGTCCAGCTCGATAACGCCGCGAGAGTTGCGAGTGCCGAAATAGAATCCCTCGCCGATTTTCGTCGATGCTATCCCTTCCATCGCCTCGCAGACCGCTTCGGAAGGCCAGATACCATTCTTGCCAGCAGGTGCCTTGGCAAGCAGTTCACCGATGCAGTGATCCCCAATATCGACGCGGGCGTAATTGCGGCACAGTTGCCGAACCTCAGAGATCCAAGCGGCGAGTACGTGTCCGTCAATCTCTCCGTCATCATTTGTGCCAGGAATCTTCGTTATCACCCTGAGAAGGTGACGCGCCGCCCATGCGGCTGCCTCCCGTTGTTTGGGGTCCTCAATCTTCCATTCCAGCGGGTCTTCTCCATCGTCACTTCTTTTGTAGATAAGTGCCACCACATAGGCAAAAAACGCTGGTGATTCTGTGATCTGGTTTTCGAGATTCGGAATTCCATGCTGGCTGTACTCAAGGGGGTTGATGAACATAAATTCGAGTTCGGCCATTTCATCACGGGTGACGCCCGGACGGTTATTAAGCGAATCCAGTGCTTCGGAAATATTGTATCTTTTGGGTAGGTAATGGCCTTCCGGTTCAGCATTAACTGTGGCAACTTCGCGCAAAAGCTGCTTGAGACGGGACGGCTCGATATCCTTAAACTTCATGTGGGCAGCATGGAAAGCCGCACGCGGTCGCCGAGCCTCCCGAAGACAATCAATCAGTTCGGTAAGTTCGGCGGGCGTGTGCCGGATTCCTGATGGGGAGACATTCTTCCAGTACTCGGCGCGGATATCCTCGCCATAGCCGTCCAGAAGACGCCAGGTGGATGCCTGGAACGGCGCACATACAAATAGCCGCACGCGCTCTTCGGCGGACAACTCCTTGGCCGCAGCCTGCAATACCCCAGCACGCGAGTCTTCCTCGATCGAGACAAGAAAACCCTGCAAGCACTGCTCAGCCTTACCCTGGAAGTCTCCGTCAAGTGAAAGGCAACACTTGATGAAATCGATCTGGGGCTTCACACCGGTAACGCACGACGGCATGTAATGGCCGACGATTTCGGCGGCACCACTGTCGGCAAGCAATTTCTTAACACCCTGAAAACCGCACTCGGTCCATATCTCGATCATCGCATCACGGCGCAGCCTGTGGATCCGTTCTGCGTGCTTCTGATGGTCGAAATCTTCTTCGATCTCGTCAGCCGATTCCTGCACCCACCCACTGGCGAACAGCCAGCCGTGCTGTATGACTGGATCGTGGGGACAGAGGCTATCATAAACTTCGCGAGCACGGTCGCGGGTCGCTTCTCCAAGCTTCTGGCGGCCCTGCCGAGAAAAGGCAAAGCATCGGATGCGCTCGCGCAGCGCGGCCTTAGCAGATTCAGTGGCATTCTGGGACCATTCCTGAATCAGGTCCCAAACCTTGGTCTGGTCTTTTTCCGCCATACAGGAGAGAGACTCTATGAGACTGCCAAGAGTTTTTTCGTCGTGGGACGGCCAAGCAATCAGCAAGTCCAGAGCCTTTCGGTTGAAGTCGTATATTTCCTTGTACGTGACGACTTGGCCAGCTCCTGAGGCGTCACTACGCCAACGGGGTCTGTAGCTAGGGATGCCTATTTGGGAACCCGGCTGGAACTGCGCGATGCAGATCGCCCAACCAATATTTGGGAAACGCTTGATTAGCATTTCGAGCACCTTAACTCTAACCCCTACCGAAGCTGCCGTCTGCGGCATCCATGATCTGAAGATATCCTGAAGGCTATCGCCCGGTTTATTCATCACGTTGTCGTCTATTTTTCGCTGAGAGAGTTGGGCGAGAATCGACGATACGCGCGGGAGGTGTTGTGGTTTCCAAGCAAGGCACTCCAACGCCCAGAGAAGGCCCGTTCGCGACGGCGATGTCCAAGTGCTGTCAACTGGCTTGAGAAGGCCAAAGATAATGGGATCTTTGCTCTGTAAATCTTCTTCAATGAGGTTCAAGAATACAGCAGGCGCGGCTTCTGCAAAGAATGGCAGGTCGTGATCGTGGGAGAGTAATTTTTCAAGCGTCAGCGGCGTTAGGAGTTTTCGGATCAGACCTTCGACCCGGTCTTCGACATTGATACCGAGGCGACGCTGGAATAGGTCGTTGCCATGGACCGAGAGGATGACGAGGGTATCGCAGATACTCTCGCGCAACGCGTCGGAGTAGTTGCGTTTCTTGCCGTACAGGGCCGCGGCCCACCGTTTCTCTTCTGGGAGTTCAAGTGCTGGATCGGACTCGGAAAGGACGTATTCAGCGGCGATGAAGAACCGGTCAAGGTCCGCTGCTATGACCCTCTCCGCTATTGCAAACAAGGCGTCAATCTTGGAGGTAACACCCTGGAAACCTCCAGCAGACCACACCGGGCTGTCATCGAACCCAAGTAGGCGCGCGACGCCGTCTTCAATCTCCTCGTAATTTCGATTAGCCACGTAGGAGACGATCTCGCGATCCGCCTCCGATTCTGCGTGCCAGGTGCCAATCAGGGCCATCGGTACGAGGTCTTTGGCCGTTTTGTCATCGCGCGCCCATTCCGGCATTCTGATTGCGGCATTCTTCGAGAGGCACCGGCGCAAGATCGTTGGTGATCGTCCCGATTCCCTTGCAAGACGTTCAATTTTATCTCTTTTGAGTCCCATGGCGGTGAGTGCCTTCTTGAAGGCGTCATAGCCAAGCAGGTCAAGCACAATGTCGGCTTTCGTATCGACCGCGTTGCGTGTACGAAACACGATGCAATGAAGTCGCCGATGGGCGTCACCGAGCTCGCGCTCGGTGTCAGGGGAATGGACTATCGGGATAAAATTCACGGAGGACGCAACGAGCGTCTTGAGCGTCTCTGGAGAAGTGAAGACCGCGGCTCCGTCCTTGTATTGGCGGAGATCTTCGCTATCGAACAGACAGGCAAGAAAGGCGAGCGCCTCGTCCCGCGAGTCAGCCGCGACGACAAAGGGCTTCTTACTGGGCTTGCCGAGCCACCTTTTGAATTCGTCTCGGTACGCAGCGACCGAGGGTGCGAAGATTTCAGGCGTTAGATGAGGCTCGCTGGCGTTCGCCCAGCGGTGCCATACTCGTTCCAGCGTTTCATAGCCGCTGGTTGGTTGACCGAGTTGTTCGGCAAGCCAGATCTGCGCCAGCACCGCCTGTTCCAGCCACTGCTCGAGATCGCTTGCATCGAAAGCTCTGACTTCCTTCCAGTCGCCGGTCTCTTTCTTCTGGTTTTCCCAAGCGGTCTTACCGGGCCAGTTGCGGGGTGTCACAAAGACGAAGGTGCTATTTGCCCGTTCAGCGGGGTCAACTGACTCCAGCCGACTGGAATAATCCTTCTCCGCTTTGTCATGTGGGTTCTGGTTGGTGCCGAACTCCCAATAGGAGACCCCTTCAGGAATCCAAGGGTTGGAAGTGCCAGATTTGACGACACCGTCGTGTCCACGGCGCTGCGCGTTGTCGTAGCCAGGGAAGTCAACTTCGTGGAGGTCACGGCCTGTTGAATGAACGAGCTTTCGTAGTAAAACAGAAAGATGGGTGCGGGCATCTATCCGGTCAGCCCAGTTTTCGATATGCCTTGCCTTGATAGTTAGAAAACTCGGGACGAAATCATCGTGATGGGGATGTGTATTAGAAAGTGTGGTCATGGTCAGGCCTTCTTCAGAATGTGGTCTCAATGGGATGCTTCTCACCCTGCAATCTCGCCGACTTCAATTCGCAAAGCCTCATCCCACCCTGCGAATTGGTTTGTGCCACAATCCCATAATCGCGCCGGTATCCTGAGCTGTGGCAGCGACACCCTTAAAGTCTTTGTTCTGTGAAAGTTGAGAATCCGAAAATTCAATAGCGATTGATTGACTAGTGGGTCATGTGCTTTGATTATAGCCATTTACTCAGGCCTAAAATTACATTAAGAGTCTATTTATTAAGATATTAAGTTTTTGATTTCAATGGCGATTTCCATGCCAAATGACCCACTAGGATACCGTGGTAGCGTAGGAGATGAAACCGGGGCGGGGGAACCAGAGCCGCCAGCTTATCCAGCAGTTCCATCGGAGACAGCAGGAGATGGCTGGTCCCATCCGACCACGGCGTTTTGAGCACGAAGGAAAGATGGTCGGCATCGAGGATGCGCAGACACCCTCCCGCCAGGGCCGGCCGGGCCACGTAGCGGCACAAGCGTTCGAGTCCCCGCCGGTCAGGGCCTGCGATCCATGTTGCCGCATGCAGGGAAAAGCCGTGCGAAGCAAAGCACAAGGGTGCCGTACGCACTCCGGTGGCGCGAGATAACGGAGATTTCGTTAGAGGGCGGGGCGGGTGGTGGTCGTGGGACCTACGAGGGATCAGACCCACACTCTCGGCAGGGTTGCTCTTCCTGCTCCAAGAGCTTAACCACTGATGACGCGACCCAACGATCTGAAACTTTCAGCTGCCGCCAATCTGTAGACGACTGTAGTTGGACCTTTATTTGACTACAATCGTTCTCGTGGATCACCGCCAACGCTTCATCAAAGACGATAATCGCGGGCGATGGGGCCATTGCTGCCTCGACGGGGAAAATGACCCCCGCTCCCGGCTCTATTGTCCTCGCGACATCGGCGATCATATCCGGGCTGACGGACGCGAGGGCGAACCCCATCTCCAATGAATGCGGGTTTATCTCGATCTGCATATTATTCAAGCACTGCACTAAGTGGATTACATTATTGGCCGTGAGGCTCAAGTTACCCCGTTGGAGACCTAAGACATTGACCAAAGTCGTACCTTTTTGGAAGAAGTCATCTTCGGCATTCTTACCAGGATGAATGATCCAATTCCTGAGTAATCGCCACTCCCCTATCAGGTCAGCTTTTACATGGCAGGGGTCCACTTTCATGGCAGATGCGATCTTCGGTCGAATGGTCTCTTCCCACAGGTGATACGTAAAGACGACAAATGAGTTGGCATAGAGACGCTCGAAGTCGCCAGCATCGGCGATCGACTCGATAACTTCCTCCGCAGGCATCTCAGCGAGCACAGCGGCCTCTCTGCCGTCCGGGCGCAATGTAGTGACTCTAAGAGGCTCGCCTCGGCTGGCCAGGCGCTCTAGGTGTTCTCGCATAGCCGTTCGACTAGCCATGATGCCCACAAACCAAGTCGTCATCATCTGGCAATCTCGCGAGAACATCCGCATTGCGCTGTCGATTTCATCCTTAGATTCGTTGCTGACCGGCGGTACACCCGTGCACATGAGAGTCAACATACCACTAGGCAAACCTATTTGATGCATCACCGTAGCAGGTGATATGTCTCCTCCAATCCAGGTCCATGTTGTGCCCTTGCCGTCGCCACAATCAGGACATGCAATGACGGGGCTTCCCTTTTCGAAGTCGTGTGTATGTCCACAGTTGGCGCGGTAGGTGCCCGGGAAAGGGAATTCGTTGCTGTCTGACACTTATTACTCCCTCCTTTAGTCTGTACGGATGACTAGTGCATCGTGGCGTAAGTCATGCCCCATATAGACATGATCAGCAAAACCTTCTGGATTGCGGCTAAAACCATGCCGCAATGACAATCGCAAGTACGATTGATATGGGTAATCTCTTTTGCCGCGATGAACTAGTATGTTCACATTGGTTTCTTCTAAATCATAGTCATAAATGCGATAATTGCAACTTTTATTATTCGCATTTGTCGCCTCAGGGATGTGGCATATTACGATGATTGTGCATGCGGTTCGATAGCGATTGATCGATCAAATATACCAACTGTTTTGAGTGATGATGTCAATAGTCCAATGTAGTTTTCTTCGACCCAGTCGGCTCAAGACCGGTTTCGAGGATTTGCTCAATCAGGTAACTTGCGAGTGCTGCGCCCTGGTGTTCGTCCGATTCAAACCAGCCGCGCAGCATGATCTCCTCGCGCCGCGGCCAGAGCGATTCCAGGATGTCGAGTGCTCAATGCACTCGTTCGTCGGACATGTCTAACGGTGGATTGTCGCGGATGAACTCAGCCACGCGGTAGTTCAGTGGACGCACCTGGGGCTGCAAGTTCGCGGGATCGGTTTCGCGCGTCCATGCGATCCAGATATCATCCCGCGCGACTTCCCAAAAATCATAGACACTTTCTCTTATGCCGTCCGGGTACCATATCTGCGTGTGTTCCTCGCACTCGATGAAGCGAAGGCACGTTCCGAGTTCGCGCTCGATCGCATCGTTGTCGGACCCGGGTTGCCAATTATCATCGGCTGGGACAAAGCGCAGGTACGTGCGCTCGAGATCAGTACCCGACCCCACCACCGCGCAGAAGAACACACCACGGCGCGTGCCCTTGATCATGCCTGATCCGATTTTCCAGGGCAGCCGCGAAATGCGCTTCTCATCTTCCTCAAGTGCCTTGCGCAACGTCTGTCGATACTCCTCACCTGTCTGTGCCGCGCCAGCGGTTCCTCCCCGCTCGTAGAACGATGCATCTTCTCGCATCAGTTTCTCGATCTCTTCGCGTGCTTCTGTGAACACCTGCGCGCCATGCGCTGCGCCTTCGATCGGGTCCGCAACGCCGATGCTTGCCACGGCCTGTGCCAGCTTGCCCAGGATGCGCTGTTCCAGACTCAGAAGCTCGTCAAGACGATCAACCGGGAAGATCGTCCGCAAGAACACGCGGTCGTGGGGGCTGCCGATCCGGTCGATGCGCCCGTGTCGCTGCACCAACCGCATGGGATTCCAGGGCATGTCAAAATTGATAATGTGGCGGCACTGCTGAAGGTTCACCCCCTCGACCAACACATCGGTGGCGATCATCCCAAAGCCGCACGGTAAACCTGTTTTCTTCCTCGATAAAGTCAGACCATGTTCTTCAACCCTGTCGGGATTGACACACTAAAGGCGGGAAACTTTCAATGTTTCCATCAGATACCTGCAGTTGATCTCAATTTTGTCGTCAACTGAACCTTCGCCTTCGTTTGGACGCGGGGGATCAAGATCGAGCGTGATCCATCCGTCGTAGCCTCGCTCATTCAGCATGGCCCAAATCGCAGGGTGATCGACGCCGCCGGACCCCAGATCTTTGTACAGAATTTCCTCCGCGTGCATCTCCTTCGTCGGTGTCGGGCCAGTATAACCGCGATACGACGCCTTCGAATCCTTCCAGTGGACGGCGGCCAGTCGGTCGTAATAATCGTCGATGAGCTGAACGGGATCGCCTCCTCCGAGGTTGAGCTGTGCGGTGTCGGGAATCCAGGACACAATATCTGGGTCGGTCTGATCAAGAAGGGCGCGAACTTCCTCCGGCCGCTCGATCGGCCCCCAGATATGCGGGTGTGGAGCGATCGTCACACCCATCTCAAGCGTTCGCTTGCCGAGTTCTGACACAGTTTCCGAGATCGCTTTGATGTCATCCGCGGTTGTTCCGTTCTGCGGACGGCTGCCCATGTTGATCTTGAAGTGCGTGCAGCCGAAGATCTTCAGAAAATCGCGGCAAAAGGCGACGTGGTCGGCGATTGTTTCCTGACGTTTTGACCGATCGATGAATTCCATCGACTGACCGGGCCCGCCGTTCGAAGCGGTAATAAGCCGTAAACCGTACTCGTCGAGGAGGGCCTTCAGAGCTTGCGGGTCGTCGAGCCAGGCGGTCAGGCCACTGCGGTAAGGTTCGATGCCCGGCAGACCGTGCTTAGCAATCAGCTCCGCGGATTCAGTCGTGAAGGCTCCGAAAATGGCGCCGCCCATAGCAAAATGGATGTTTGATGACACGATGATCTCCCGTTTGGTGATGTTGTGTATTTGGATTTAGAGAATATTGTGAACAGGAGTGAAGTGAATCGATTTTAGACTGGCTTTGCTCAAATCGCCTTCGAGACAGGAAACGCTGATTTTGTAAGTACCTGGCCCGGAAAAGTTAATCCAGCCGATGGGAAAACGCTGGTAGTTATGCGACGAATTTTGCTGATTTTGAATGTGTTCACCATTTTCAATAGTCACCCCCCAGACGAGACGCCCTTCACCTGAATAGGTGAGATCTACGATGTAGTCTCCAGGTGCGAGAACGTTGACCGTCCAGGTCGCTTTGCCTTCAGGCGTCCATTTGTGGACACGGCTGACGTGTTTCCATTCTCCAAATTTTTCCATCCAGCGTTGATTTTCCAATGTGGCATTTTCAACAGCCGCAGCTTCTGAAAAAATTTCAGTCTCTATTTCAGGATCGATTGCCCAGGTCGAATCGGCTTTTGGTGTGCCTTTGAGTTTGACTTCAAGGACTGAAACCAGGTTTTCGGGTGCCTGTGGCGATAGCTCAAAGCAGGTCCAGCCGTGTTTTTTATCAAAAGTGACAGATGTAGATTGATCGCCATTGAGGAGGAATGCAGATTCGATTTCTGTTTTGAGGCCTGCCAGATAAAGTGTGCCAGAGGCAGGCCAGTTGAAAATGCTGAGAAAGAGCGTGTTGGCTTTTACCGTCACATCTCCCCAGGGCAGAGCATGTTGCCAAGGTGATGCATCGGTACCATAAACGACCTGGGGATAGCGCTTGATCCATTTGCCAGCAGCACGTAAAGTGCGGGTAGCTCTTTCGGGTATTGAACCGTCACCACGGGGACCTATGTTGAGCATGTAAGCGCCACCTCTGGCAACACAGGAGATCAGGCGGCGAAGAATTTCTCTGGGTGTTTTCCAGTATTCATCGTACCAGGCAAAAGCCCAGGAGTCGTTGGTGGTGTCGACGCTTTCCCACATACCTTCAACGTTGGTGGTTGGCACATCCATATCACCCAGCGTCTTGTAGTCGCCCAGCCCATGCCCGGCGCGGCCTGAAACGAGTGCATTGGGTTGATTTTTGCGCACGACTTCGATGAGTTGCTCAATGTACTTTTGGGGCATTTGTCCGGGTGTGTCAAACCAGATGAGTTCGATGGGGCCGTACTGGCTGGTGATTTCTTCGACCTGTGGCAGACATTTTTTGACAAAATAATCGTCGAAGGTGACTGGGTTACCATCGGCATCTGTGTCTGGGCCATTTGCACCACCTGGAAAAGTCCAGTCCTGATTGTGAGAGTAGTAGAATCCAAATCCGAGACCGAGTTTTTTGCAGGCCCCGGCGAGTTCTTTCATGGGGTCGCGATTAAATTGGGTGACTGCACCAATGTTAAAGTCGTTGCAGGCTGAACGATACATGGCAAAACCATCGTGGTGCTTGCTAGTGATAATGATGTATTTCATGCCCGCGTCTTTGGCCAGTTGTGCTATTTCTGTTGCATCAAAATTGACGGGGTTAAAAGTTTTCGCCATTTCCATGTATTCCTCGACCGGAATATTGGCCATGCGCGGGTTCATGATCCATTCGCCAATGCCGTAGTACGTTTTGCCATCGACTTTGTTGGCAAGTTGAGCATATGGACCCCAGTGGATAAACATGGCGTAATTGCCATCATTAAAGAGTTGACCCCGTTCTGCATTTTCAGCGCGCAGTGCAATGACATCTTCGCCCCAAAGCGTGTCCATATCCTGACTGTTGTCTTCCTGCATGTTTGTTTTCCTTTTCTGGTTTTTCTAATCGATTCACACAGCGTACTGCCGCACACAACCATCCTGAGTCCGACTGTCATGAGACGCCCTTCTGGTTGAGTCTCCCCTGATAGCAGGCATCATCCCACAGGGTCGCGCGGAAGCGTGGCTCATTACCCATTAGTACAGCAACCGCATCCTTGCACGCATCGGTGAAACAACGTCGATGGCAGAAATCCGTGCCACCTGCGATGTGAGGGGTTGCCAGCACGTTGGGATGCTGACGAAACCAGATATCTGATGGCGGAGGTTCAGGTGCGAACACATCAATCGCCGCAGCAATCTCTTCGGCCTCAATGCGTTCCCACAGCGCGTCCTGCTCAACCACTGCCATGCGCGTAACAAGCACAAACAAAGCACCCCGTGGCAAGGCGTTGATGACTTCTCTGCTGATAATCTGCTGGGTTGTTGGCGTCGGAGGAAGGCCGACGACAAAGACTTCGCTGAACGCAGCCAGTTCCTCAAGTGATCGGGCACGCTCGACACCGTGTGCTGCAAGTGTGGCATCTGCGACATAGGGGTCGTAGCTTCTCGTGGTGCACTTGAATGGCGCAATCAGTTCGGCGTAACGCCGGTTGATGCTGCCGAATCCTGCGAGTCCCACACGCCTGCCTGTCAGGTCACCATGGACAAAGCCTGGCTTGTCCCACGCGTGAGACTTCCATTTGCCCTGGCGTGCGAGGTAGAGCGATTCTGGGATATCGCGGATAAGATTGAGTGTCATGGCCAGCGCAAACTCGGCAACCGATGGCGTCATACTGCGCGAAGTATCAATAAGCGGAATGTCGCGATCTGCCAACTCCTGTATGTCAACCCAACCATCGAAGCGATTGTCAAACGTCCCCGCCAAAACCTTCAGCAGCTCAGCAGATTGCCAGTCTTGAGGGGTGGTTGCAGGACGGTGCCAGGGGCCTATCACAATGCCATCGGCAACGGGAACGCGCTCGAGGAATCGCGTGAATGCTTCCTTGTCCTGTTGATCAATCTGGCGGACGATTTCGACTTCGCCCTGAGTCTCAAGGAACGCACAGCCTTCCTCGGTGTACTTCCGCTGTCGATGGAAATCCGTCTCGAATACAAGAAAGTGCATGGGTTTTGTCTCCGTTGCATTTCGGTGTTGACGGCGCGAATACCCGCCACCGTCTCGTTAATATGATTGTTTGCCCGGTCGCGAAGTTCGGGTTTATGTGTGTGTCGGGGTGGATTGCCTGCTAAAACTGATCGATGGGCTGGCCAAACTTTTCGAGGTAATCCTCATGCAGCATGCGCTCATAGCTGGTCAGTCTCTCAATCGGCAGTTTCACCGGAGCCATATTGTTCAGGGAAGACTCGTAAATCGCCATGGCCATCTCAACATCCTTGCGACCGCCGGTAATGACATCTACGGCCATGATGTCCGGGTGCTTTGCCAGCATCTGCTCGACACTGGTGTACCACGGAACACCGTAGATTTCTCCGGTCTGTTTCGCTAACGACTCATCCATGTCGCAGAGCGCGACAAAATCGAGTTCGCCATGTTTGGCGAGTTCGCGCATTGTCGGCAGGTGCCATTTTTGCGACGCCCTTCCACAACCCAGAATGGCGACTTTGGCTTTCATATTATTAATACCTTACGCGATGTGTGACTTCAAAAACGAACGAGTCCATCAAAGTCAAGCGGTTCTCTGTAATTGATGATATTTAGAAAGACACACATGGTATGGGTCAAAATTTTGGTATGCCACAGATTGAGTAAGTGCCAAGCATCTCGTACTTTCATGCGGGCGATGTGTAAACGTTCTGTCAATTGTGCATAAACGGTTTCGACTAAACGCCTTGTGGCTTTCTTGGCTTTGGGAAAAATGAAGGGAGCGCGTTCAGGATTCTCTTTCATATTGGATTTAATTGGCGTCTTTATGCGTATCCGATAGGTTTTCCAACAGGTTTTCTGCCAGTCCAAATCCATAAAGGCAGCATCGGCCAAGACGGTTGTGCCTCCCATCGTGCCGTCAAGGAGTGCCGCTCGGCAATTCTTGTCGTGCCCATACGCTTGCAGGATGGGAGCTTGGACAATGAGGCCATAATCCGTGATTCTCAGTCCGCCTTTAAAGCCAAAATACGCTTCTTGTTTGGCGGCACAGAAGCCTTTTGACGGGGCGGGGAACTCAAAGATCGGTTCTGTTCTAAAAATCTTGCGTGTGTATCGCCTTGCCAGTTTGCATATCGGTAAGGGCAGCGTATCTATGATCTGACAAGGGGCAAGGTGTCCTTGCAGGTAGGCCACGACCATCTGTTGCATCCAGGCTTTGACATGCCACAAATTGGCCGATTGGCGCACAAAGGCTGGACGGTCTTTCAAATCTGGGAAATAGCCGAGGAAGTGTTCTCGCATTTGTTCATAGAGTTTTTTCTGACTTGAATAGCCCAAGAAGTGACCCACGATTTCTATTGTGAGACATTCAGCGTCACTTAAAGCAGGTTCAAAGCCTGCCCGACGGGGTTTTCCATTGGCCTGACAGAAAGCCGGATAGAGTTCATCTTCAATAAAACAGTAGATTGCAATGACAAAAAGTTCTAAATTATACATTGGAGGTTCCTTTTGTTGGATGGCTTCTTGTTTAATGGACAATTCAAGATAGCCGAGGAACCTCTTTTTGTCTATTTAAAGTCACACATCACGTAATTCGGGGTTCATTTTGGCTTCCCTGTCTGAAAATGTATGCGCTACTTGAAGATAGTCATTTTTCGGCGTTTTTCAAGTCCACATCAATTCTCTCTGACAATTTTCCGATAGAAATATCTCATTTAGGACGCCGGGACTTTGGGCAAATTTTGATTTATTGAACTAAAACAAATGCCCGCCTCCTCAATGGAAGCGGGCACTGTTGTGTTTAACACAAGGTGAACAGACAAAGACTTATTCTCCAAAATTCACAATCTGACGGGCCGCGGGAGATGTCAGCGTTCCCCACGGCACTATATCGTGGTGTGCTAATCTGTTACGTACCAGACGGAGCCAGTTGAGACGTTCTTCGTCAGCTTGGGGTAAATTTACCTGTTGATGTTCCACTTGAGCGTACAAGTCTCCAACTTCCAGTTTTTCCAAATGCATGATTTTCCGTCCATCTTCCCGGCAATGAGGCAGGTTCCAGAGGTTTTGGTATTTTTTTAGCAGACGCTGGCGCTCACGACCAATAAGTGGAAATAGTACCGAGACTTGCGCTGACCATATATGCTCGGGACTAAACTTACTTGGGTCCAGTATCTGTCTGAGAGATTTATGGGCGAGTTCATCGGCCAAAACCAAATCGGGTCCAATAAGCTCAGCGATGAGTGTACTTTTGAGCGCAATATGCATCGGGTCTTTTCCTAAGTATCGGCACCAACGCTCTATGAGTACACGGCTATCAGATGCGGTTACGAAATCTGTCCAGAGATGTCGGCGTAATCCACTGTCTTCTTGATAAACCTCGGCGTGAACTATAGGCATGGCAATGCAGATACGAGGCATCTCATCACCTCCAGCGAAGCGGCGACGAGCATCGTTGACCCATTTGGATGCCGTGTCCTCGTCTGTTGCTTCAACCCACAAGACAAGTCTCTTCGCATCGCTGTTGTGGTTCTCAATAGATCTGATCAGAGTTAATTCAGGTGCTTCCATAGATCGCACAGTCGTCCATTGACCGACCTCCTTGCGTTTGACAGTTTCGGCGATCATCACAGAGCACCGAGACCTCAGGGTATCGGGGATACCTACGAGGACAGTATTTCCTCCAACTAAGTCCTCGATGATAGTGTCCAAAAAGTCCGTTGGGCCAGGCAGGCGGTTCCAAGTGAATGAAATACTCATTGCGCAAAAAACGCCGTAAGGCCCTCCGCGTAGGCTGTGTCGAGGCGATAGCCATTTTCCTCATTACACACGATGCCAAGGCGGCGTGCCCAGTCGAGAAAGAGGCTCGCTTGCTCCTTGGATACTCGGTTATTGCTATCTTCCACATAACTGGGATCGGAAATCATATTGGCGCTCATTGGATCTGGGTGCCAATCCCACAAAATGCGAAGCATAGACTTCACCTCCGATACAGCGAGGACATCAGAGACAATATCTCCATTATCAAGGACTATATTGGTCGCATCGGCCATCATTTTATTTTTCGCTGCCGCTTCAACCACGACAGGCCAAGGTGAATAAACAGATCGGCTATCTTCTAAATCGGTTAAAGCCGCTTGTGCATCCTTACTCTTTAGCCAAGTGTGTGCGAAACCTTTGGCGCAGGGCTTAAGCCAAATTTCTTTCAGTTTCGCCTTTCCTTTAGCCGTTGTAGACTTATGGGATTTCATCGATGCCCAAGCTTCAAATGGGCTGCCAAGGAATACTATTCGAATTGTCCGACTTTGAGCCTGAAGTCTACGAGAGCGTTTGAGTGCCATGTTTATCAATTTAATCAATTGATTATTCTCTACGCCACGAGCGTCTAAGAAAACAATATGAACGCCAGGCGTACGTGCTTGAATGACGTCATTGAGTGTTGAGGCCAACGATGACACTTTCGTGTTGTTCAGTGTCGGGGAACTCCCTTCTATCTCAGCTTTCGCAAGAGACTCCTGTACATGATTAATACCAGCGAGGCGGGTGCCGAAGATAATCCCGACGCCTGCATCCTGGCTGTCCAATAGCCAACCTTCGTCCTCGGTTGTAAGTGAGGACAGCATCCTGTCACTTAAGCTCCTACGGAACAGTCGAGGGTGAAACTTTGGAGGAGACGACCGGTTTTTGGCATTGGCGAGTCGCTGTTCGATCTCGGCGTCGTTACCGAGTAACATGCGCAGGTTGCGTGTACGAATGGTGAACTCTTTATTCTTTACTTTTCGCAGGATACCAAGGCCAACCATCTCGTCAAGTAAAATTTCGAACATTTCAGAGTTATAATCCGTCTCGAACCCTTGGGGCCATTCTTGTAACACTTTTGCCCAAATATCATCAATATGTACGCTTTTTAGCCGCGTATTATTATCGCTGAAACTTTGTTGAGCAATGAGATAGGTGAGGAACTCGTATTTGGAATCGAGCTCGATTGTCAATTTGAACAACTTAAGGATACGGTCATGTGTGTCTTTGGAGTCGGCGACTTCGGCGACAACTTCCGGAGAGATTTTATAGGGCGGTCCAACAAGTTTACGTTGCTCACTGAGTCTATGTAACAAGTTCTTACAGAACTGTTGTGCAAGCGCAGGATAGTAGTTTGTTTCGGCTGCAATATGAATCAACGAGTCGTCCGAAGCAAAGCGATAGCCCAGTGCTTCAAGAGGCCCACGAATCAAATTCTCGATTTCATTTGGATCAGTTTCTGGCAACATTGGACCAATTCGTACCGGATCGCCTAGTTTCGATATGGGCGAGTTAGGAGTATGCACCGCACGTTGCACGCTTTCTAGGCCAGCGAAGACGACTTTGAATCGCCTGTCGGTATCATCCATAAGTTCCCTGAGTTGTTCCAGCATGCGATAATTAGCCTGTTGATCTGTTTTAAGGAACTCGTCGGCCTCGTCCACTAAGAAAAGGATCCGGCGCTCTCCCTTCTTCTCTCCAAGCCATTTTTTTATTCCCTTTACCATACTTTCAAAGCGAGAGATATTGGTCCCGAGGACTTTATATTCTTTCAGTTTATCAATGAAAAGCCTCCGCCAATCGTCGGGATGTTTGCTTTTGAGGTTAAGAAAAAACACCAACTGGTCTGGACGGCGCGATTCATACTCACGCTCTATGTCCTTCAAAAGGGCAGTCTTGCCGAGCCGTCTTCCTCCATAAACAAAGTGAGTCATATCACCAGTCATGGCGACGATTTTGGTGCGTTCTTTCGTACGCCCGAAAAACATTTCGGGCGGTACTTTGGCTGCATCTGGATCGAATGGTTGGGCAAAGGTGAAGGCTGATGCACAATCAAAGAAAGTGACGATCCATTTGTCGGATGGCCTTACGGCCAGGAAAGTGATAAGCGCATCGTCGAGAACGACTGTTGGACATAGATCACTGGAACTAAATTCTCGCGCGAGCGATCGTCGCTCTTCGGCATCTAAGAAATTAAAAAAAAGCACGATATTTGGTGGATTTCCATCCACGCTTTTACCGGCTGTCTGGATAATCGACTCTATTGTTAAGCGATCGCGAATCGCTACGATCCGATATAGCCCATTGGCACGCGAACCAAAATCTGGTAGTGGTACTTTGCTACGATCTGCTATAGGATCTATCTTCAGTCTGAAATCTATTTCCTCGGTGTTTATCACTTTTTTCTCCCGCTCCACAACCGCATCCTTGAAGCCTAACTGTTGCAGGAGGTCTTTTATCGAGTTTGCTACAATACCTGGCTCGGTGATCATAGCAGTTTGCAGATTTGACCAAGCATCAATGAGATTAAAACCATTGTGAGCTATGTCATTGGTAAGTTGTTTGGCGTCAATTGGTCCCGCACAGGTGCGATCTTTAATAGCGTTTTTGATGCGTGTGATTTCATCCGATTCCTCACGCCGGAAATCGTCGTACTTTTTAACGAATTCCGGAAAAAAATGGTCAAAGGGGCGATCTTCTATCCCTGTAACAGGATCGGAAAGATCCTCTCCTCGGTCAATCCGTTCGATGCAATCCTCTGCAACTTGAAGGCGGCCATCCTGGATGGCATCCTTAATTCGTTCCACAGCCTCCTTTGGTGCTTTCTTCAGGCTCGAAAGTCGCTCATACATCTCGCCGCATCGTTTCTGATGGGCTTTGTTGACCAATTCCTCAACCACAGCGAGATCATCGAAAAATAGTTTGGAGTTATTGACCTGAGAGAAAGTCGTCGGGTCCGGGATAAGGTCACGCCATTCGTTCGTTTCCTTTTCGGTCAGGATGCCCCGGTGATTGGCAATATTGAGCCGATTACCGATTTCGCTGGCTTTATCTTTAAGCTCCTGTTCGACTCGCGAGCGATCTTCCTCTACTTGGACGCGGATGTAGTCGATGACATCCTTATCAAGACATCTGCTTCGTTCGACAAAGTCAAGAGCCTCATAGGCTCCTTGAAAATCACCTTTTTCCGCACGTTTGATGATGCTTGTCTGGAAATTGGGCTTATCCTGCTTCGCGAGGCGTATTAGACGTTTGAGCGCAACGGGATTCCTAGGATGGCCTGCATCGTCCAACAATATACTTGGATCGGCGAGCAGATCTCCGTTCAGCAGATCCCGCAGACGCAAGCGCGAATCGGGTGCCTGGATATCCGCTTTCTTGAATTTGTCAAGGTATTGTTGAATCAGATTTTCGGCTCGGCGAGCAAGAGGTGTCTTTAGCCGAGCAACCTCTAAGAGCACTTTTTCACCGTGTTTATGGACAACATTACGCAACTTATTCACGACATTGGTCTCGTACTCTGGTCCCTTATCTGGTCGTGCCTTCAGCAGTGCGTCCCACTCATCGGCTAAGTCAAGAGCTTCCTTGATCTTGGACACCAAATTCGCATGCGCTTTTCCGTCAATAGATCGGACCGGTGCCTGCTGTGGTCGGAACCCTTGGTCGATATTGGCGATCTCGCGTTCGCCATTTTGCCGCCAGTGTCTGACTACCGATGCGATAGCTTCGATATCGATCTTTTCGACCGGCTCCGATAGCAATTCGAACAAGTGGCCGATAGAGGACCGATTCTCTTCTTCCCACACAGCGAGTATTCGATGCCAGACCCGGTTCGCGGGGGCATAATTGATCCTAGATTGGCGTTCAGCCTCGATCCAATCCTCTCCCTTTTTCTGGAGGGCTTGCGCTTCTTGAGTCCATTTTTTGAAGGGCTCGCCGCCTTGGAGTTGCTCAACGGAAATATAAAAACCGGTGCGCGATGTCTCCGCCGCGGTTTGTGCTAGCGTCCGTAGCGACGGCATATCACTAAGGTAGGGCTCCAAAGACTCAAGCAATTGGGCGATTGTTTCACCTGGAGTTGTCAGGGCTGATGACAAAGCGGCACTGGTCATCAGTGCCGCATAGCTATGCTGAACTGAGTCAGGTTTCTCGTTTAGAACCTCAAGGATTTCATCCCGCATCTTTTCTGCCAAGTCGCTGAGTAGGTTGGAATCGACTGGAGAATCCTTATCGGTAACATAGTTGCTTGCAATAAACTTGACTGCCTGAGAACTCGGCAATACTCCCGGTGTCGTGCGAGCCAAATGATAGGCGATTCCGAAACTGCTGCGTTCAAGTGCTAACGCAATCTCTGCCTCAATCTGTTCGAGTTCATCTGGTTTGGATTTTTCCATTTCTTCTTCTGAAGTGACCTCGGAAGTCACTTCAGGGATTTCCCCTTGCTGAACTTCTGCTTGTCCATCAACCGATGGATCGTCGGCACTTTCTGGTTCAGATTCGTCAGGTTCTTCTTGTGTGGTGACCGTGGGAGGCTCTTCAGGAATTTCCTCTTCCTGAACTTCTGCTTGTCCATCAACCGGTGAATCTTCAGTCTTTTCAGGTTCGGATGCTTTCGGTATTTCTTGTTCATCAGGCAGCGGTGGTAGAGGGTCTTCCATATCTGGAATTTCCGAAAGAATAAACCTTCCCCTGACGGCTGCCATCATGAAATCATGCCCGTATTTTTCTGAAATGATTTCAGAAGTTCGATTATAGCTCTCGTCATTAAGCTCATTTCCGCGTTCCAAAAGCGTCAACAAGTCATTTATCGGATGCCTGTTTTCCAAAATTTGAGTTCTATCTTTCTCTGCTTTCCCTGAAACCAGCGAGGTAGAAACTCGGCACTTTAGTTTATTGACATCACTATGGAAATTCTCTAGAGGCGGAAATGACTCATCTTCTTTTTCATATTTAATTGAGAGTGCCCGGTTAATGTATTCCAATACTTTTTTCTCTTGTACGTCGTTCTGGTGAGCCACTATATTCTTAGAGAAGATCGTTATTGCCTTGATAGAATCGAGATCCTGTGCGTCAGGTATATCCGGCATCTGGACAGACTTTGCCCATTCGGTGACGCAGGATTTCAGTTCCTCGAAAATTTTGTTGGCACTATTTATTATCTCCTCCATTATCTCAGAGAGAGGAGGAGAACCAGGTTCTTTGAGGTTTTCGCATACTTTTCCCAAGGTAGTACTCAAATTCTGGAATTGTTTCTTAACTTGATCTAATTGCTCCGAAAATGACGCATCCGAGTATGCCATGGAACTTTCCTTTTTATTTTAATATCAACACCGATCATCAGATGTGGTGGAGGGGTAAAAGGCTGTGTTGCATAAAGGGTCCGCAATATAGAATCGAATTTCTAAAAAATCAAGCGTCGGTTTTTATAGAGCCAGAAGGACATACAACAGTGCCCGCCTCCTCAATGGAAGCGGGCACTGTTGTGTTTATCTCGATCAAAAAATAGGAGATTACTCTGCCAGTGCAGCGTGGGCGGCTGCGAGGCGGGCGATGGGTACGCGGAAGGGTGAGCAGGAAACGTAGTCCATGCCGATGTTGTGGCAGAAGTGTACAGAGGCTGGATCGCCGCCGTGTTCACCGCAGATGCCCACTTTGAGGTCCTCACGGGCGCCGCGTCCGTTTTTGGTGCCGAGTTCGACGAGTTGCCCCACACCGGTCTGGTCGAGGGTCTGGAAGGGATCGTTTTCGAGGATGCCCTTTTCGACGTATTCGCCCAGGAATTTGCCGGCGTCATCGCGCGAGTAACCATAAGTCATTTGCGTGAGATCATTGGTGCCAAACGAGAAAAATTCTGCGTGTTCGGCAATTTCGGCAGCTGTGAGAGCTGCGCGGGGAATTTCGATCATGGTGCCGATCAGATACGCGACGCGCTTGCCAGTTTCGTTTTCTACTGCGCGGGCCACGCGATCTGTCATGATTTTGAGTTCGGTAAATTCTTTGACCACGCCCACAAGCGGAATCATGATTTCGGGAATGGCTTTGGATCCCACGTTGGCGGCGGCTTCGAGGATGGCACGTACCTGCATTTCGTAAATTTCTGGATAGGTGATGCCCAGCCGACAACCGCGATGCCCGAGCATGGGATTGAATTCGTTGAGGGATTCGACCTTGTCTTGAATCACGCGCAACGAGGTATCGAGCCGCCGCGCCATTTCCTCTTGCTGGTCGCTTTCGTGTGGTAGAAACTCGTGCAGGGGTGGATCGAGCAGGCGAATGGTTACGGGCAGGTCCGCCATCGCATTGAAAATGCCTTCAAAATCGCCGCGCTGAATGGGCAACAACTTTTTGAGGGCGCGACGGCGGCCTTCTTCATCATCGGCGAGAATCATCTCGCGCACGATATTGATGCGGTCGCCTTCAAAGAACATGTGCTCTGTGCGGCACAGGCCAATGCCTTCGGCGCCAAACTCGCGCGCGGCAGCCGAATCGTGTGGCGTGTCCGCATTGGTGCGCACATTGAGTGTGCGAATCTCATCTGCCCAGCTCATCAAGGTGGTAAAATCACCCGAAAGTTCAGGCTCTTGTGTGGGAACCTGGCCGAGCATGACTTCACCCGTAGAACCATCAATAGAGACCCAGTCGCCGCCTTTGACAACCGTATCGCCAACGGAGAACTGGTTTTCTGTGTAGTCGATGACCAGATCGCCGCAACCCGCTACGCAGCATTTGCCCATACCGCGAGCAACCACCGCAGCGTGCGAGGTCATGCCCCCGCGTGCGGTGAGAATGCCCTGTGCAGCGTTCATGCCGCCAATATCTTCGGGCGAGGTCTCAAGGCGCACCAGCAGGACCTGCTCGCCCTGTTCTGCGGCTTCTTCGGCTTCTTCGGCGAGAAAGACGACCTTTCCCGACGCAGCCCCGGGAGAAGCGGGCAATCCCTTGGCCAGCACATTGCGTTCAGCCGTGGGATCGAAGGTGGGGTGCAGGAGTTGGTCGAGTTGTTCTGGTTCCACGCGCAGCACGGCTTCGCTCTGGGTAATCAGTCCTTCTTTGACCATGTCAACAGCAATCTTGACGGCGGCGGCGGCGGTGCGTTTGCCACCTCGGGTTTGCAGCATCCAGAGTTTGCCCTGTTGCACGGTAAATTCGATGTCCTGCATGTCTCGATAGTGATTTTCGAGAGTTTGATAGATGCCTTCGAGGGTTTGATAGGCTTCGGGAAGTCTGCCCGCCAGGCGATCTACGGGTTCGGGCGTGCGAACACCCGCGACCACGTCTTCGCCCTGTGCATTGGTGAGAAATTCGCCGTAAAATATGTTTTCACCCGTGGAGGGGTCGCGCGTAAATGCAACGCCTGTGGCGCAGTCATCGCCCATGTTGCCATAGACCATGGACTGTACGTTGACCGCCGTTCCCCAATCTCCGGGGATATTGTTCAAACGTCGATAGATGATGGCGCGATCCGCCTGCCAGGAGCCAAATACTGCGCCAATACCACCCCAGAGTTGCTCAATGGGATCGGTGGGGAAATTTTGTCCCGTGCGTGTTTTTACAATGTCTTTGAACATATCGACGAGGGTTTTGAGATCCTCTACGGTCATGTCGAGATCATCTTCGATGCCGCGTTTTTCTTTTACTTCGTCGATGGCGGCTTCAAAGGGGTCTATTTCGAGGCCTCCAGCAGCCACGCCCATTACCACATCGCCATAGGTTTGGATGAAGCGACGATAAGAGTCCCATCCAAAACGCGGATTGTTGCTTCTGGCTATGAGACCTTCTGCGATTTCATCGTTGAGACCGAGGTTGAGTACGGTTTCCATCATGCCGGGCATGGAGACGCGCGCACCCGAGCGCACGGAAAGGAGCAGTGGGTTTGTCGCATCGCCGAATTTGCCACCCATCACATTTTCGAGTTTGGCAACGTTGTCCATGACCTGTTTTTTAAGTGCTTCGGGATATTGTTTGTCGTTATCGTAATAATACGTGCAAACTTCGGTGGTGATGGTAAATCCGGCGGGCACGGGAATGCCAAGGCCCGACATTTCTGCGAGGTTCGCGCCTTTGCCACCGAGCAAATTGCGCATTTCTGTAGCGCCTTCGGCTTTGCCATCGCCAAAGAAATAGACATATTTTTCTTCTTGTTTTGCTTTCGACATTGCGTCCTCCAAAAGGGTTCAAATCGGGGCACGACAGTGTGCCCGGGTCATTTTGTAGCAAAAAATATCATAGGGCAAAAGAACGAGCAAGGCTTTTGTTAGAATTGAGAAGGAAAAGGCGGAGGTTAGGCGGGCTGCACGCGCACGCTATAGGCATGGCAGAGCCATACCACAAACGTCAGTGCTATTGATTACTGAGGGTATCGGACTGTGGAGTTTGGACTGAATCAATCAATGATTTTATTGATTTTATTCGATTAAACTGGATATTGCTTTCCCAGCCGAGGATGGTTTGCAAAATGCTGCGGCGCCCCACATAGATACGCAAATCCGCGGTAGATCCAAAGCTAAGGGTAATGGGGGTTTGTTTGACGATGACTTCCAGACCAAAGGTGCGAATATTGGCTTCGATGACGGCATACCCATGAACTTCTGACACTTCGCCCTGACCGATAAAACCTTCGCGGTCGGTAAAGAGATTGCTCAATATTTCAACGGGTTGACCGGGGCGCACCTTCCACGCACTGGTTTCGGCCATCCAGGCACCGATGACTGTGCCTTCGCCTTCTCCTGCGATGATCATGACAATGGATCCCTGATTGGCCTGCATGCCCGGATAGAGATCCTGACGAGCTACCACACCATTGACTGGCGCGCGCAGGGTGGCGCGTTCGAGGGCTTCGCGCGCGGCTTCAAGATTGTGTTTTGCCTTGTCCAAAGACGCCTGGGTTTGACGCATTACTGCTTCGGCTTGTTGAATTTCAGCGGGTAGAGGACCGCGCTTCACCAGGTTGAGATTTTCGTTCTCCACTTTTAAGCTGGCCTCAGCCAGGTCGTAATTGGTCTGCGCGCGCTCGAAATCTTCCTGACTGAAGATTCGCTGGCCTTCATAGAGAGCCTGAACGCGTTTGAGGTCCTGTTGCCTGGCTGTGAGGTTAATGCGCGCTTGCTCAACGCGCGATTCGGCTATTTTGAGTGCTTCGGGGGTTGGCTGTCCGCGCAACAGGGCAAGTCTCGCCTGTGCTGCTTCGAGGTTGGCAATTTCCCGTCTGATTTCTTGTTCAGCGTTTGCCGCAGCCGCTCTCAAATCGCCATCGTAGAGTTGGGCGACGGGTTGACCAGCTATGACGGAGTCGCCGGGTTCTACGAGGATTTCGTGGATGTCCTGGCTCATGGGCGAATTGATATATACTTTGTCTCCGGGTTCGACAATGCCTTGAGCCATTACAATATCGTCAATTTGGATCAGTGCAAGGGCGAGTACAATGGCCCCAATCACACCGAAGATCCAGAGTATCCATTTGACAATTCTGCCTTTTCGGCGACGGCGCATCATGGGATTATTTTTTTCCTTTTGCTTGACAGATTTTGGCAGAATGGTATATTTTACGATTCTCAACCAAAATTTTGGATGGGCGCGTAGCTCAGGCGGTAGAGCAACGGCCTTTTAAGCCGTGGGTCGCAGGTTCAAATCCTGCCGCGCTCACTATTACAAAACGGCCCTGAATCACAATGATTTCAGGGCTTTTTTTCTGTCCATTGCGAGTAATAATAATAAACAAATTTATTACATTGTTTTGCAAAGGTCAAGAAAGTTAATAAATGAAAGTTATGAATTGGGAGCGCGATATTGCACGGCAACTTGACATCATAGCGGGTATTGAATATATTGTGAATCAACGAACTCAAGAATAGGAGCTGTGTGTGCTTACCCGAGAAAAATTGAACGCGCAATCCCGAGCATTTGAAGCGGCGCCTTTGGAAGATATTTTGATTTGGGCATGGGAGACACTGGGCCCCCGCGTTGCTTTTGGTACTGCTTTTGGCTCTACTGGCATGGTTTTGCTCGATGTGATGCAAAAGGTCGCGCCACAAATTCCCGTATTTACGATTGATACGGGTTTTCTATTTCCCGAAACTCTGAGTTTGATCAATCGCGTGGAAGCGCGCTATGGGCTTGAGATTGAGCGGGTGTATTCTCGTTTGAGTATTGAAGAGCAAGCGCGTGATTACGGTGACGAACTCTACAAGCGGGATGCCGACCGCTGTTGCTGGTTGCGCAAAGTCGAGCCTTTGCAGCGCAAGTTATCCCAGTTGAATGGCTGGATTAACAGCCGTCGCCGCGATCAGAGCGATACCCGCAGCCAAATTTCCATTTTGGAGTACTATGAAACAGATGGTCGCGCGTTGCTCAAATTGAATCCCATGGCACAGTGGACGCGCAAACAGGTCTGGGATTATATTATCGAACACGATGTACCCTATAATCCTTTGATGGATGAGGGGTATGCCACGATAGGATGCTGGCCTTGCACAAAAGCCGTGGATGCAGACGCAGACGAACGCGCTGGGCGCTGGGCGGGTTCGGACAAGACAGAGTGCGGTATTCACACCTTTTTACAGCCCATTGATGCGGCGGTTAATGCCGTGCCTGTTGAATCTTGACATAATGTCGAAAATAGTATTATTTGGATGTAATCGCGGCCCTCTCGTGGGGTCGTTTTTGGTTTATGCAAAAAAGAAACGCCCTTTTCGAGTAAATGATGTTGCGCGGCGATGTGATATAAGGCTGTAGGTCAGTAGGTAGCATGGAGGAAATCATGATAACTGAAAATGAATTGCGACGACGCGCCGATGAAGGCTCTGCAGAAGCACAGTATGATCTTGGCTGGCGGTATTCCGCAGGTCATGATGTGCAGAAAGATGATGAAGAAGCGGTGAAGTGGCTCCGTAAAGCAGCCGATCAAGGTCATGCTAAAAGTCAGAACATCCTTGGCATGATGTATGCCGTTGGTCATGGTGTACCGCAAGACGATGTAGAGGCAGCAAAGTGGTTCCGCAAGGCCGCGGATCAAGGACTTGCTCAAGCCCAGCAAAACTTGGGTGCGATGTATTACTATGGAAGTGGTGTGCCGCAAGACTATGTGGAGTCAGTGAAGTGGCTCCGCAAGGCCGCGGATCGAGGACTTACTCAAGCCCAGCACGATCTGGGCGTAATGTATGCAAATGGTCAGGGCGTGCCGCAAGACTATATGGAAGCCTACATGTGGTGGAACCTCGCCGCGGCACAGGGTAACGGGGAAGCACGCGAGAAACGCGATATAGTTGCCAAAATGTTGACAGCTTCTCAAGTTGCCGATGCCCAGTGCCGAGCACGCGAAAAAGTGGAAGATATTCACGATGAATGAAGAAGAAATATTTGAAGAAGTACTCCAGCAAGAGTTCCTACAAGCTAAAAAAATATACCGGAATCTGGAGCAAGTTGTTATTGTCACTACCGAAGATAAGCTCCGGCTCTGTTTGCACAAAGCTATTGATCATCTCGGCACCAAACGAGAGTGGCGGACAGCAGTGGCTCTGTCGGTTACACTCGTTCTTGCACTGACCACGGCTGAATTCAAAGACAAATTGGCTATCCCCGCAGCAACTTGGCATGCGATTTTCTTGATCTCGACGGGAGCCTCACTGATTTGGGCTTTTGTGGCTATATGGAAAGCGAGCAAAGTCAAAGTATCCGTTGAATCAATCGTATCCGAAATCAAGCAGAAATCTCCAGAAATAGCGGATGTTGAAGCGGGACAGCGAGATTAAGAGCGATTTTTCTACATACCAGGCTCAGATAAATGCTAAAAAAATATAAACAAAGAAACGCCCTTCTCGATTTACAAGAAAACAGCGCGTAATTTGCGCTATCTCATTTTGACACATCTGGACATGAGGTACAAGATGGATTACAAAGAACTCGAAGCACATCGGACGGTTTTGTTGGATCTCTATGAATCCTTGGGAAAAGCTCTTGATAAAGAGGGTGATAAGATGCCCGGATTCATAAAGCAGAGTCAGAAGAATATCAAAGCAGAAAAATTTCTACTTGCCATTGTTGGAGAGGGAAAAGCAGGAAAATCGACCTTAGAGCGGTTTGATACAGACCATCTAAAGGAATGTGTCCTTGATTATATGATTGACCTCTCGGATACGGTTTCCCTTGCTAAAACTCTATCTACCGATTACGACATCGAGAACTTGATCCCCATATCACGCGATCCATTTGGAAATCTGATTACCTTTCGGATAGCAGGGCGGCAGGTGGATGGGGTGGTGTTTTGGGAGCACGAAACAAACAAAATTTCTAAAATATCAGGTAGCTTTACGGAATTTATCGAAAAGCTATATTAATTTGCCTGATTATTACAACGGCTAAAGGCTATTTATGCGTAGCAAAAAGTTAGCAAAGCGTTCTCGTATCCGACACTCAATTCTCGATGCCATAGGCAATACGCCGTTGTTGCATATCCGGGGATTGGGTGACAAGATCAAGCCCGGGGTTGAAATCTGGGCGAAGTTGGAGATGTTTAACCCGGGTGGATCGGTCAAGGACCGCCCCGCTTTGCAGATGATTGAAGATGCCGAAAAAGCAGGAGTGCTCACGCCGGAAAAAGTGATTTTGGATTCGACTTCGGGCAATACGGGTATTGCGTATGCCATGATCGGCGTGGCAAAGGGATACCACGTGGAGTTGGTCATGCCCGAGAGTGTGAGCATTGAGCGGCGATATGTCATTCAGTCTTATGGATCTGATCTGGTATTGAGCGACCCTCTTGAAGGCTCAGATGGTGCGATTTTGAAATGTCGAGAAATTCTGGCTTCAAATCCCGATTTGTATTACAAACCCGATCAGTACAATAATCCATCTAATTCCAGGGCGCATTATTTGCATACGGCGCCGGAAATCTGGTCGCAAACACAGGGCAGGGTGACGCATTTTGTGGCAACATTGGGCACGAGTGGCACAGTAATGGGTACTGGCCGAGGTCTGAAGGCATTTAATCCCGATGTGCAAATTATTGCCGTTGAGCCGCCCGAATTTCACGGGATTGAGGGCCTAAAAAATATGGACGTGTCCATTGTGCCCGGCATTTACGATCCATCGGTGTGGGATCAAAAGATGCGGATTGAAACAGAAGATGCGTATGACACTGCGCGATGGTTGACGCGGGATATGGGTTTGCTGGTGGGGCAGTCGTGTGGTGCGGCGATGGCCGCTGCCCTGAAAGTTGCCGAGACTCTGGATAAAGGGGTCATCGTCACGATGTTCCCCGATAGTGGTGAAAAATACATGAGTACGCCCCTGTGGCGGCTCGATCCCGTGAGGTAGAGATGTTTGACAAAGCGATTTGGGGCGCTATGTTTGTCCACGCGCAGCGGGAATATCCGGCTGAGTGTTGCGGCATTGTGACCGAAGATGCTTCGAGTGCGCAGGCGGTTCATTCGTGTGAGAATATTCAGGACAAATTGCACGCCGCCGATCCCGAAACCCATTCGCGCACTTCCAGGACAGCCTATCGCATGAATGATATGCAGGTGATGAAAATTCAATCGGAGGCGGAACAAGCGGGGGGGAGGATTGTTGCGATCTACCATTCGCATATCGACGTAGATGCTTATTTTTCCGAAGAAGATCACGATGCGGCGACATTTTTTGGTGAACCGACCTATCCGGGCGTGGTTTATCCCATCATTCCAGTAAAAAATGCCCGGGTGGATATTGGCGGGGAAAAAGTTTTTCAATGGTGTGATTCATCGTCAAAATTTGAGGAAGTATAAAAAGGAGGTAAAAAATGGCTGTAACAGTTCGCATTCCAACGCCCCTGCGCAAGTTTACAGGTGATCGGTCCGATGTAGAAGTGCAGGGTGCGACGGTAGGGGAAGTTATTGACAATCTCGAAGCGCAGCATGCGGGCATTAAGGAACACATGGTCGATAAAGCGGGTGCTGTTCGACGCTTTGTCAATGTGTATGTCAACGAAGAGGATATTCGCTTTTTGGATGGACCCGATACCGGCGTCAAAGACGGCGATCAGGTGACTATTGTGCCTGCGATTGCCGGCGGGTGTTCCCTTTAATCGGAATATCTGACTTATGATGCACATTTCCGCTAAAGGTGATTACGGTTTGCGCGCGGTCTTGGACCTGTGTTTACACGATGGGGAAGGGCCAATTTTGCGTACAGATATTGCTGCGCGGCAAAATATCCCCGAAGCGTATTTGGTGCAGTTGCTCAATCTTTTGCGAAAAGCCGGTTTGGTACACAGCATTCGCGGTCCCAAAGGCGGACATGTGTTGTTAAAACGTCCGGATGAACTGACCGTGGAAGAGGTGCTGACTGCTCTGGAAGGGCCTGTCGATTTGATGGATAAGCGCGAAAAGGCCAGAGGTGTGGAAACAGATGTGCTCAAAGATGTGTGGGAAGCCGTGGAAACTGCTGTGCATGACGTTCTGTCATCGGTGACATTTGAAGATTTGTGTCAAAAATATCGGGCGCGTCAGATGCCTGTCACATTCCGGATTTAATTATGGATGGCGGTAAAGTCGGGCATACAGTTCTGGATCTGGTGGGCAATACGCCCATGGTACGACTGAACCGCGTGGCACCTGCAAATGGTGCTCAGATTTGGGCGAAATTGGAATTTTTTAACCCAGCGGGCAGTGTGAAAGATCGCACGGCACTCGCTATGGTTGAGGCCGCAGAAAAAAATGGACAACTCAAACCCGGTATGACCATTGTGGAACCGACCAGTGGCAATACGGGAATTGGCCTTGCTATGGTGGCTGCGATAAAAAATTATCGGTTGATTATTACCATGCCCGAAGGCGTCAGCGACGAGCGCACTCGATTGCTCAAAGCTTATGGTGCCGAGGTTGTGCTAACGTCTGCCCAGGAGGGTATGCGCGGTGCGATTGAAAAAGCATGGACGCTTCAGGACAAAAACTGTTTTATCCCAATGCAGTTTGAAAATCCCGCCAATCCCGAGATTCATCGACAGACTACCGCCCGCGAGATGATTGCACAACTCGAGGGCGTTCCCGATGCTTTTGTCGCAGGTGTGGGAACAGGTGGCACCGTGACCGGCGTGGGCGAAATTTTTAAGCAAGCGCGGTCAGATGTCATAGTCGTCGGTGTAGAGCCAAGAGATTCTGCGGTGTTATCGGGTGGAGAACCGGGGCCTACGGAGATCGATGGTCTGGGAGCAGGCATGATTCCAGATGTGCTGAACACGGAAATACTGGATCGCGTGATTGCCGTATCCAATTCGGATGCACGCAAGATGTCCAGGCGTTTGGCCCGTGAAGAGGGCTTGTTGGTGGGGATTTCGTCGGGTGCAGCAGCACACGCAGCCGTTGTTGTCGCTTCGGCTATGACGCCTCAGCAAACGGTCGCAACTGTACTATGCGATACTGGTGAACGCTATTTGGGAACGTTTTTGTTTGGGTAATGCTGGCGAGACATTAAAAAAGCCCGGCATCTTTTTGAGATTGCCGGGCTTTTTTATTTGGGCAGCTATTTTACGACTCAAGTGCAGCGATGTGATGTCTCAGTCTCGATTTGTATCGAGCGGCTGCATTGGGGTGGATAACGCCTTTTTTGGCTGTTTTATCAATTATGGACTGCGTGCGATTGATTAGCGTTTCTGCTTCTTCTCTGCTATTTGTCGTCAATATTTTTTTTATGGAAGTACGCAGCAAGGAGCGTGCACTCTTATTGCGAAGCTTGGCTTTTTCGGCCTGGCGCAGGCGTTTTTTTGAAGATGCCAGTTTGGGCAAGGGATTCACCTCCTTAAGAATTTTCCGAAATTTAGAATAAAGAATTTAACCATTTGCAGATATTTACACAACCCATTTTTCATTTTCTTGTTTTTTTTCACTTCTGTCTTATTTTACCGGTCAGGACATTCAATCAAATCCACAGGAGGAACCACAATGGCACCAACTATTTATGTCGGCACAATAGGCCAGGGCGTCTGGCGAAGCGAAGACGGTGGCGGCTCATGGCGACGCACGAGTAATGGCATGTCCTCGGAATCGGATATTCGTGCCATTGCCGTGCATCCGGACAATGCGGCAATTCTTTTTGCGGGAACAGAAACCGGTATTTGTCGCTCGCAAAATGGGGGGGATAGCTGGGAGAAATTGGATTCTCCAATGAACGGTCTGCAAATCTGGTCAATTGCCATTCACCCCAAAAGTCCAAACACGGTTTATGCAGGTACATGTCCCTCTGCGCTGTTTCGTTCAGACGATGGCGGTGAGACATGGAAGCAACTTTCTGTGGAGCTGGTCGAGGATTGCGGTGCCATTATTCCGCGCGTCACGACCATTATCGTAGATCCGGAAGATGATCAGACCGTCTATGCGGGTATTGAAATCGATGGGATGCGGATCAGTAGAGATGGTGGCGAGACATGGACATCTGGCAATGAGGGCCTTTCGAGTCTCGATATTCACGGCCTCTCGGTTGTGCCCGGGAATCCGAAAACACTTGTGGCAGGTACCAATAATGACGTGTGCATCACAACCGATATGGTGAACTGGACACGGCTCAATGTGAAAGCAGAGTTTCCCTGGCCTTATTGCAGGGGAGTGCTCTATATGTCAAATGGCCGCGTGTATGTAGGCGCGGGAAACGGACCGCCTGGCGATGAGGGCGGGCTGTTCTACACTTCCGATCTGGGACATTCGTGGGAACGCGCCGATCTTGGTGGCAATACCAATAGCACGGTCTGGGCGATTGCCCACAATCCCGCTGTGCCGAATTTGATGATAGCGTATAGCATTGCCGGACAAATTTTCAGCAGCATCGACGATGGCGATTCCTGGACCAAGCTCTCCCGCGAGTTCGGCGAAGTGCGCGCGGTGGCTATTGCGCCGTGATATAAGTGGTGGGTAGTGGCTAAACGAGTTTTTCTTCGACTGCCGACCAGGTTCCGCATCTAATTTCCAGGATGTGATCGACCGGCGTCATAAATGTTATCAATACGCGGAAGGCAGTGGGGGCGGACTCGCTGCCTCGCAATGCCCAGAAGCGATGGGCATACGCGCCCGGGCCGACGGAAATGGCATCGTTGCCTATGTGGTAGGTCGCATATCCGGATTTGAGAAATGCAATCTCTGCTGCCTGTCCACGCACGATGCCGCTGTCAAAATCCAGTTCGCCACCGGGTACAAAATCGCACGCAATTTGAAATGGTACGCGGTCATAGCCCTCTGATTTTATATGCAGATCAAATCCGCTATCCACTTCTTCAATTTCCAATGTCGTCGCAAGCGGTGGCAGCGCGTACACATCTCTTTCTTTTCGCGAATTGTAAAATTCCTCAAAAGCGACTTCGCGCCCCAATGGCAGGTCATAGCCGGGTCTGATGCCATCTGAACTGCGGCTCACATGAGTCATTTTGATTTTGCCATCCACTTCCTCAAAGGTCTCACCTGAAAATTGTGCGATAGCAAAATAGCTCGCGCACAGGTTCACCGAGGCGAGTTCCACTTCTCCATGCTTTGCGCCAAATGGCGATGTTATACCTGCTCCTGCTGTGGCACTCGTTTTCCCTCGCCGCACGCGCCACAATCGCGCGGTCGGATAAATCTTCGCATAAGATTCGGGCAAAAGCTCGCGCTTCAGGTCATCTACTCGCCATTCGGGATGGGTTAAAAATGGTTCCAGCGTCCACGGCAAACCGCCCGGAGATACAGAGTACAACCAGTCTGCGACTGCTGCATAAAATCCATTGCCATCTCGCCGCGCCATGTCGTAATAGCTATCGACCATATTGACCAGGACCACGCGCGTGCCGTGGTCCTGGCGGCGAGAAAAACTCGTTACAACGGTTCCGTCTGCGTGTAACATGTGATAGGACAGGTCCAGATTTCGGCGCACGGGTTCCAGAAGTTGGGGGCGATTGAGCGCGTCGGCGGCAAGTCTCAGTGCGCGATTGCATATCGCGTTATACGCACCCGCGCTGCGCTCGATGTATTCGCCATCGGCATTGATATCTATTGTCTCGGCGAGATAGCTTTCAATGGTGTCCATCCCGTCCAGGTCTGGAAATAATTCCAGCGCTTGAGACAGCGCGGCGACCAATACCCAGCGGTGATTCGGGGTGTGAAATCCGCCCGCGATCATGCCCGGCACTGCTGTTTGAATAATTTCACCGAGGGCCTCAGCAATCTGCTTTGCGCCCGTATCGTCTGCTTTGCGCGCGGCTCGAACTACCGGTGCGAGTGTCTTGACGAGAAATCCCGTATCGGGTGACGAATCAAAATTGGTCGTTATTAGATCAAAACACCCGCTTGCCCGGCGAACCTTTCGGGCAAAAGCTGCGCCAGCGAGAATGCGCGGCAAAATTTCTTCGCTTTGATAATACCGCCCGCCTTCCAAGAGATAGGCATAGCCCAGGGTGGATACTGCACTCACATTTGTCGCACCCGCAACACCATCGCTGACAAACCCACCGTAATCTTCTCGATTTATATCCATGACCTGACGAGGTAAAATTGCCTCTGTCTGTTCATTCAGCTTTTCCAACAGTGCTTCATAAGTGAGCATGTAAAATCCTTACTTGAACTTCAGGAGCCTGCCTTCTCGGGCAGATTGATAGACCGCTTCGAGGAGCGCTACGGTGCGGCGGCCTTCGCGTCCATCTACAGATAGGGGCGTTCCTTTGGTCACGGCATTTACCACGTCTTCGACAATGCTGTGAACGTTATTTTCGACGCTGTCAAGTTTTTCCTGAAGCCCTGTACCGTAAACCGTCATTTCGCCATTTAAAACATCGTGTAGCAAAATACCGCCTTCTGTTCCGTGTACCTCTGCGCTGAAATACACACTCTGGGGAAAGGTTGTGGTGCCCAGAATTGTGCCTTTTGCCCCGTTCTCGAAATTCAGGATTGCCAGCCCGATGTCTTCGGTTTCAATCTCGTGATTTACAATATCGATTTCACCGTACACGGAAACCGGGTCGCCCATAAACCAGCTCAATACATCGAGCAGGTGCGCGCCCTGATTGGCCAATGAGCCACCGCCATCCATAGCCCAAGTTCCGCGCCAACCATCGTCGTGCAAAAAATAGTCGTCAGATCGAAACCACTTAAAACGCACTTCACCCAATATCATCTTGCCCAGCCAGCCTTCCCGAATCGCGGTTGCTACTTTGACATTGCCATCCACGTATCGGCTTTGATAATCTACACCGCACAACACGCCGGCATCTTCACAAGCTGCAATGAGCCGATCACACGCTTCGGTGCTCACATCCATGGGCTTGGTGGTAATCACATGCTTGCCCGCTTTTGCCGCTTCAATTCCAACCTGGGCATGTTTGCCGCTCGGCGTCATCACCATCACGACATCCACATCATCTCGCGCAAACACATGTTCCACATTTATAACGCAGTCCGTCTCCAATTCCTGCGCCACTTCCTCGGCCAGACCGCCGTGTAGATCGCACACGACCTTCAAATCTGCACCGGTTGTCTCTTTAATCAACCGCGCTCTGTTGCGCCCCATGCCCAGGCCAATAACGCCAAAACCGACCATATTATCCTCCTATATGTCATTAATTCTTCACGCACAATCGGGATGGCCTTCCTTCCACCGCCCGAACAGGACATCGGTCTGTCCGCCCTGATTGATCTTCGACATCGCCTTTCGGGTGTCCAACCACATTTGGGTCCACACTTTTGCATCTCTCAATTCGCGCTCTGGATGTTTGCGGCTGCGCGCGACAAAGCCCGGAAATGCTTCGCGTCCGGTCGGCTGACCGATGGGATTATAACGCAGATCAAAGCTCCAGCGGATTTTATCGCTCACATTGGGCAGCGATCCGTGTACTGCGCGCCTGGGAAGGAAAATGACATCCCCCCGTTTGACCGGTAGCGGTATCATGCGTTCGACTTCAAACAGCGATTCGGGTATTTGTCGCCCACCCGCTGTTTTGGGCCCATTCCCAAAATACGACGAACAGTGCGTCAAAAGCCCGTTTTTGTGGCTGCCGGGCACGACTTTTAGTGGGCCTTGTTCAATATCGACGTCTTCGAGTGCAAACCACACGGTCAACATATTTGTCTCATCTGCTTCTGGTACAACCACGCCCTGATCCTGGTGCCAGATCGTTTCTCCTAAAATCGGATTTCCAAACTGGTTTTTGGGCAAAATATGCTCGGGCGGTTTAATCCGCACATGTTGTACGGGATTAGAGTAAATCTCTGGTCCGATGAGCGATTCCACACAATCGAGCAGGGATTCAGCCGTAAAGGCATTGAGAACAGCCTGTCCCGTCCAGAAAGGTATGTCTGGCTCTACATTTTGAAATGGCAGCGAAAAATCGAAATACTGTTTGTGTACATCACCTGTTTCTATACAGACGGCGATAAACCGCTCGGCAAAATCGAGGTCCTCGAACAAGGAAGAAATTTCTTCTCGCTCGTAAAGATCGCGCACTAATGTGTCGAGTACATCTGTGTATTCTTCAATCACAGGATCCAATACGGTTTTTGGATCCAACACGCCCTCCACCACCAGATAGCCTTCTTCTTTAAACTGTGCAATCTGCTCGGCAGTTAGGCAACCCATGGTATTCCTCCTTTTTGTGGGATGTTTAACAGCTTTTGCTACAAATCAATCTCAGAGCCTCATGCGCTATTGTCCTGCTGTGACCAGCGTTAGCGCATCGGGCATAATTTCAAACACCAGTTCTTTTGGGCCTTTCTCAACTTCGCCATCAAATTGAAACCAATCGCTCTTCTCGCGCGAGATATGGATTTTTTTCGCCTGAAATATCTCGACGCCGGGCATTCGATCAAAAGTGCCATTAAAAAGTCGATAGGTATTCAACACCAGGCGAATCCACCCCGGATGCGTAAACACGCACACATCGAGAAGTCCATCATCTGGCATTGCTTGAGGGACAATGGTTGCGCCACCTCCGTAGTGCGGTATGTTGGCAATGGCAACGAACAAAGGCGTGCGCTCAATTTCACTGTCAGAATCCAATTTCAACCGCAATGTCTGAGGGCGATATGATAGAAGCGACAGTGCGGTGAGCACCAGGTAGGGCAAGAATCCGCGGCGCCCCGTCCGACTTGCATACCGATGGGCAACCTCTGCGTCTAAGCCAATGCCCGCCGAAGAAAAAAACAGGGCATTGCCCACGCGCCCCACATCGAGTTTTCGAATCTCTGGCTGAATAAAAGCGCGACAGGCTTTTGTTGGGTCAAAAGATAAATTCAACGCACGCGCAAACGCATTGCCCGATCCAGCGGGCACCACTCCCAGGGGCATCTCTGTGCCGAGTAGTGCGCGTCCAACTTCGTTAATGGTGCCATCGCCTCCAATGGCTACTACCAGATCGAACCCCATTTCGGATGCGCTTGCCGCTAACTCTGTAGCGTGCCCCGCGTGCTGCGTCACTTCAAGGGCAAAATCCATCCCCGCTTTTTCACACGCCGCAATCACGCGAGATCGAATATTGCGTTGCACACCTGCATGCGGGTTCACAATGAAGAGCACGCGGGAAAATTGCACACTCATGTATGTAAAAAATCGACCAGGGTCTGACCGATATCTCTCAAAATTTTTGGCGAAGGTTGTGATACATCGATTTGTTGCACGATTTCTTTGGGATAATGCTTCAATACATCAACTGTTTGACGGTCGTACACATCGAATCTTTTGCGAATAATTTGTTCATTTGCGTCATCAATGCGGTATGCGACGAGCGCGCGTCCAAAGAGGCGTTTGATCAGTATATTGCGGTCTGAACAATCCAATACCATGATCAATTTTACATTTAAGTCCTCATCGGCCATTTGAGCCTGGGCGAGTGTGCGCGGTATGCCATCTAAAATCAATGTCTGTTCGTTGGGCTTAAAATCACCAAAATCAACCATGCGCTGCATGCGTTCTCGCCACAGTGCAACGACAAATTCATCGGGCACCAACTCGCCTTTGCGAATACTCGCCAGAGCCATTTCTCCGGGCTGGCTATTGACGTCCAGTGCCCTGAGCATATCGCCACTTGAAAAATGGTATAAACCTGGAATTTGTTTTAACACACTTCCCCATGTGCCCTTGCCAGCACCGGGGGGTCCAAATAACAAGACAGTCTCATACATCGGCACAACTCCCGCGTTTGTCTTTTGACAGAATGGAAATGTGACTGTATTTTAGTAGGAGCGGGTTTGAAACCCGCTCCTACGGATCACCGAACCTTATAGGAGAACATCATGAACCTCGATCCCGCTGCCATCTCGCTGAAAAAAAACGACGATAAAATCGAAGCTCTTATCCATGGGAAGATCTCATTTGTCGATCGCCTTGCCCGCGCGTTTCCCCAAAGCAATCCCGACCAATTTGTCAGTTTGATGGATGAATTGGGACACGAAATTGGCATTATTGAAAATCCCAAAAAACTCGACGCAGCCTCGCGCAATTTGCTCGAAGCCGAACTCAAAGCCATCTACTTTGTTCCAGCCATCAGCGCCATAACTTCCGTCGTATCCAAAGGCACGGGCAGTCAGTGGACTGTTGATACCGACGATGGCGAATATACTTTCCGCATTATGGGACGAGACGCACTAAAGGGCAACGAACCGCCTGCAATTGAAATCACGGATCAAAATGGCAAGCGATACAAAATTGACAATTACTGGGATCTCGATGCCGAAAGCCGAGACCTGACTTCTGACCTGTTGCCCGATAAAGTTGTCAAGGCGCGCTATTACACCCGATCGATATCGAGTGGTAGAAGTGGTAAAAGCAGAGGTTCGAGCAGTCGCGGTAGTAGTCGCGGTGGCGGCGGTGGCGGTGGCGGCGGTGGCGGATCGTTTATTGGTATTCGGTGATCCGCCGGGCAAGCGATCGGCTATCGCACCCCCAACATCAATTCGGTCAGCAACTGATCCAGACGCTCATAGCCCAATCCAACGCGCCCCATTGCATCGATGTCAAATTGCACTTGTTTGAGTGCCAGCGATTTTTCCCGGCTGTATTTGCCCAGATGCTGTTCATATTCGGGATTCTGGTTTCCGATTTCTTGCAAAATCCCCTGAATTTCGGCATCTGCTTCAAATTGTGCCGCTTTTTCTCTTAAGATATTGTACGTACGCATACAACCTGCGGCAAAATCCCATACCCCTACTTCGTCTTCTGTGCGAAATGCGTGTGCATCGAAGTGTTTCGGGCCTGCATAACCGTTGTTTTCGAGCAAGCGCACGAGCAAAAAGGCATTTTTGTAATCCTCTGAGCCAAACCGAAAATCCTGATCATAGCGACCAAAACGCTGGTCGTTTAAGTCGATATGGAAGAGTTTGCCCACCTCGATTGCTTGCGCCACGCCGTGATGGAAATTTAATCCCGCCATGTGTTCGTGTGCAACTTCCGGGTTGACGCCTACCATCTCGGGGTGATCCAATGTTTCGATAAACGCCAGATAATGTCCGGTTGTGGGAAAGTACATATCGCCACGCGGTTCGTTGGGTTTGGCTTCGAGTGCGAAATTCAAATCGTATTTCTGGTCGCGCACGTAATCACACAAATAATTTAAGCCATCGCGGTAGCGTTTGAGGGCATCGATGGGATCTTTAGCCACGTTGCATTCGGCGCCTTCGCGTCCGCCCCAAAACACATAGGTTTTTGCACCCAATTCGACGCCTAAATTAATGGCTTGCATAATTTTTTGCAAGCCATAAGCGCGAATTTTGGGATCGTTGGACGTAAAGCCCCCATCCTTAAATACGGGATGAGAAAATGTATTGGTGGTTGCCATGGGCACGACCATGCCGCAATTTTTTAGTGCGTTTTTGAAATCGCTTACGATTTTATCGCGCTGTTGCGGTGTGGCATCAATTGGCACGAGGTCGTTATCGTGAAGGTTAATGCCCCACGCGCCCAGTTCGCTCAAGCGTTGCACAATCCGCTCGGGCGCAAGCGATTGGCGCGTTGGGTCGCCAAAGGGATCGCGTCCGGGATTTCCCACTGTCCACAAACCAAATGAAAATTTATCTTCTTTTTTTGGCGTGTATGCATCGGCCATTGGACCTCCTCAAATACATTAGTAATGTAATAGTATAACTCTCGATTTATCTGCTGGCGCGGTCATGCTCGAATTACTCGCCTTCATTTTCCGCGTGCAAAATATCATGGTGCAGTCTGACTGTCAATGGACAATTCCACAACTCATCGGGAACAAAAAATGATTATTCGCGATCCCGTTCACGGCGATATGTCGTTTAATGAATCTGAACGCCGGGTTATGGACACGCGGCAAATGCAACGCCTGCGCGGCGTGCGCCAAACAGGATCGGCATATCTGGTTTATCCGGGCTGTGTACACACGAGATTTGAACACTCGCTGGGAACAACGGCGATGTCGCGTCGTGTACTTGATGTCTTGAGACGTGGCGGCGCGCAAATCGAACCGGAACAGGCCGATGCGGTCGCACTGGCCGCGCTGGTTCACGACATTTCGCACTTGCCCTTTGGGCATACGTTTGAAGATGAACGCAAGCTCTTTCCCCGCCACGACACAGCCTCCCGCCTGAAACATTTCTTAACGCAAACAGAAATCGCACAAGCACTCGATGCTTCGGGCCTGCGCGATACGGTAGTTTCTCTGCTTACGGACAAATCGTTTTCACCGGCGTGGATGCAGCAGATTGTGTCCAGCACCATCGATGCCGACTTACTCGATTATTTGCGTCGCGATGCGTATTTTGCAGGCCTGCGCCAGGATTATGACGACCGAATTTTTAGCACCTTTATGCTTGCCGATGAAAATCTTGCGATTGATTTGACCCGTCTTAGCACGCGCACCGAGTTGCTGCATTTGCTGCGTTTGCGCTATTTCCTCACCGAGCGCGTTTATTATCACCACGCCAAAGTGGCATCTGGTGCTATGATCGCCAAAGCTGTCGAAATCGCCACTGAACACGGTCTTGCCGAAACCGATCTTTACACCCTGACGGACGACGCCCTGTTTCGCCTCTTGCTCGACTACCACGACCCGTGCATTGATCGCCTGATCAACGGCGTTTGCGAACGGCGGCTGCTCAAACGCGCCTATATGATTTCGACCGCCGAAGTGGGGCGCCGAGGGCGCGATGAATTGATCGCTACCTACAATCGATCTGTCGAGAATAGACAACAGATCGAGCGACAAATCGCCGATGCTGTGACCATTAACCCCGATCAGGTTATTCTCTACTGCCCAGATATCTCGGCCATCAAAGAAGCGCGCGTGCGCGTTGTTACGCGCAATGGCTTGAGCCGTCTGAACGATCCTCCCGACAATCCGCCTTTTGATGTAAAAGTTGTGGAAGACCAATATGAAAGGCTCTGGAAATTCTACATTTTGGCACCCGAAGGTTATAGAGAGCGCGTTGGAAAAGTGTGCGAGCGCGTATTTGGCGAATCAAACGCGCTGGTCTAACGATCTTTATTGAGACCGTTGTGATCGGTGTTTGACGCGATCAAATAACGGCATATCTGCCCGTCCAGTGCGTTCCAGCTTCCTGTGGCATGAAGGGCACAGGCTGATCAGATTGCTCAGTTTATTGGCCTCTTCTGGCGAGTCGAAAAGCCGGTACGGTATTTTGTGATGCACATCCATCTGCCGTCCGAGCGCGTCTTCTGTAATCCCGCAAGACGTGCAACAAAACCCATCGCGAGCGCGCGCCGTGTCCGCCTGAATTTTCCAATTTCCCCCGCGATACTCTGGACGGCCTTCCAGCACGAGTTCAAAAGTTTCGTCAGATTCCCAATGCGTTCTGCACTGGTTGCTGCAAAATAGGGAGCGCATGCCCTTTTCAACATACCAGCGCGGCTGGGCAAATCGCTTGTCGCATTGCATACATCGCACGGTGATATCGTCTTCGCGCCGAACTTTTTGTTCTTCGCCAAACGACAGGCGCATTTGCGGCGATGATAAATGATTTTTTTTGTTCATCGTTTTAAAACCTCACACATTAATAGCGCACTCGATTAGTCCAAATATAGGTTGGAATAAATTACAAGTCCATAGAATGTTGCGCGAAGGTATTGTGCTCCAACGCAAAGATTGGATATTATATCTGAATTTATTATAATAACCCGCACTCATATCTGAACTGGAGAAACCGTGTTTAAGAATTATTTCAAAATCGCGATCCGCAATTTTGGGAGGCAAAAAACTCATTCCATAATCAATATTGCGGGTCTTTCTGTGGGCCTGACCTGTAGTTTTTTAATTTTTATGTGGATCGCCCACGAACTCAGCTACGATCAATTCCATGTAGAAGGCGACCGAATCTATCGCCTCATGCGGCATCATCACGGCATGAATAAAATCTCGACGTTGTCTTCTATACCGCAGCCGAGTGCCAAACTGCTGGAAGAGCGATATCCAGAAGTTACCGGGACCGTGCTTGTGACCTGGAATCAGCCCATGCTTTTGACGCATGGAGAACAAACTTTCCGAGAGAGCGGATATCACGCTGGCCCGGCCTTTTTTAAGATTTTCACCTTTCCATTCATCCTGGGTGATCCCGAAACAGCGCTTTTGGAACCGGATAACATCGCCATCTCAGAGCGACTGGCCGAGAAGTATTTCGGGGAGAATTGGAGAAGTTCTGCGATGGGACAGATATTTGTGGTGAATAATACGCACGCGCTGGTGCAATACGATAACAAAAGTTTTAAGGTGACAGCTATTTATGAAAACATGCCCGTAAATTCGACGCAGAGATATGACTGTATTTTGCCAATGGCATCTTATTTGGCCAACAAACGCGGGTTTTTCCAGTGGACGACAAATCACCTTCGGCTGTACGTGCAATTGCAAAAGGATGTCAATATCGATCAATTCAATGACAAGATCAAAAATATCATTAAAGAGAATGATCAGACGGTTACAAGCGATGCTTTTTTGCAACCCTATCAGGATATCCATCTATATTCCGACTACAGGAATGGCAAACTGGTTGGTGGTCGGATTGACTATGTGCGGATGTTTATTGTTGTGGCTGTGTTCATCATCCTGATCGCGAGTATCAATTTTATGAATTTATCGACTGCGCGTTCTACGCAGCGCGCCCGGGAAATTGGGATTCGCAAAGCTGTTGGGGCGCATAAAACCATTCTGATTGGGCAGTTTATGGGAGAATCTCTCCTGATGACCATGTTCGCTGCAGTTCTGGCGCTGATTATGGTCATTTTGGTTTTGCCGTCGTTTAGTGATTTAATTAATCAGACGCTCACGATCGATCTCTTTAGTATCGAGATCCTGCTCATTTTTTTTGGCATTGCGATTGTAACCGGATTGCTCGCGGGAAGCTATCCCGCTTTTTATCTTTCCAATTTTAATCCCGTCGTTGTTTTGCGCGGTACTTTTACACCGGGGTCGGGTTCAAGTCAGTTGCGTCGGGTGCTGGTGGTGTTCCAATTTGGTCTTTCTATTTTGCTTATTATCGGCACGCTGACGGTTTATGAGCAGATTGCGTATATGCGAAACAAAGATTTGGGGATTGACCGCGATAATCTGGTGTATATGCGATTGGAGGGTAACGCCAAGAGGCAGTATGAGGCTTTCAGGCAAGAACTTTTGCAACAGCGGGGGATTGTCGGTGTGACCAGTACCGGACACAATCCTCTCAGGGTAACAAGTACCGGAACAAATGCCATGTGGGCGGGCAGAGACCCCAATTCAGAACATATTTTTCACAGGTTACAGGCCAACTACGATGTGGTCAATACCCTGCAAATGGAGCTTGTTCACGGGCGTGAATTTTCCAGAGATTTTCCAGGCGATCTCAGAAGTTTTATGGTGAATGAAGAAATGGCTCGGGTTATGGGCATGGAAAACCCGGTTGGCACCCGTCTGCGGTTTAATCGCGAAGGTCCGATTATTGGCGTGGTTAAAAATTTCCATTTTCAATCTTTGTACACCGCCATCGAACCGCTGATTATTCTTCTGAGTCCCGCCCGTACCGAGTTTTTATTTGTGCGTATTGCCGCGGGACAAACGGCTGAGGCTATTGCGGGTATTGAGAGGGCATTTAAGAAATTCAATGCCGACCGTCTTTTTGAGTTTTCTTTTCAGGACGAACAGTTTGAAAGCATGTATCGCAACGAAAGCACGATGGGCACTCTGGCAACTTTTTTTGCAATTCTCGCCATTTTTATTTCTTGCCTGGGGCTGTTTGGCCTGGCGTCTTATACCGCCGAACAACGCACCAAAGAAATCGGCATTAGAAAAATTCTCGGCGCATCTATCCCCAATCTCGTCATTCTGCTCTCCAAAGAGTTCATCAGGCTGGTCGCCGTCGCTTTTGCACTGGCCGCCCCGCTGGCCTATCACTTTATGGACGAATGGTTAAATGATTTTGCCTACCACACATCTCTGGGGTGGCGCATCTTTGTTTTCGCCGGTGTCGTATCTCTGATTATCGCCTGCCTCACCGTGAGCTATCAAGCGATCAAAGTCGCCATGGCCAATCCCGTTGAATCGCTGCGGTACGAATGAAACTTAATTTTTATAATGAGGATAAACAATGGAATCCCTAACTCTGCTTTCGGGCGATACAATGCCTGTTGTCGGCCTTGGTACTTGGCCGATGAGAGGCAATCAATGCAAACAGGTTATCAGACAGGCTCTTGAACTGGGCTACACGCATTTCGACACCGCCTGGATCTACCAGAACCAGCGCGAAATCGGCGAGGCTCTGCGGGAGGCCGGTGCCGACCGTTCGCAACTCTTTATCACTTCCAAAGTCGGTAGAGATTATCTGCAATATGACGTTGCGCTAAAACAAGCCGACGATATTCTCGAATATCTCCAGATGGACTACGTGGATCTGTTACTGGTCCACTGGCCCAATGAGACCGTGCCTATGGCAGGAACCATTCGCGCTTTTAACGAGATTTTCGACGCGGGAAAAGCCAGAAGCATTGGGGTTAGCAACTTTTCAGTCGAACAAATGGAGCGCGCCCGTTCCCTCTCTGCAGCGCCTATCAGTGTCAATCAGATCAAATACCATCCGGGCTACGAACAGCGAGATGTTTTGCAATGGTGCCTGGAAAACGATGTCGTGGTGACTGCTTATTCCCCTCTGGGCAAGAAGAATATTCTTCGGGACTCCGTCTTGCTGGACATCGCCCGCGCCCACGGCAAGACCTCTGCACACGTCGCCCTCAAGTGGCTGGTGCAAAAAGGCATGATCGTCATTCCCAAAGCGAGTTCCAAAGAACATCTCCAGGCGAATCTCGATGTTTTTGACTGGTCCTTATCTGAAAGCGAGATGCAGTCCATCGACCGCATAGCAGGGTAAACTTACAATTGTGAGGCATTATGAATGAGAAAAACAGGCCCAATGTCGTTCTTGTCATTACGGACGATCAGGGGTACGGAACTGTGGAGGTACACGGGAATGACCAGGTCAGGACGCCACATATGGATCGTTTGGCCAATGATGGGGTAGCCTTTGACCGATTCTACGGGAATCCGCTTTGTTCGCCTTCTCGAGCCGCATTAATGACCGGGCGGTATTTCTATCGAACCGGAATTCTACACACGTCTCGAGGGGGTGCATTAATGTCGGGCGATGAGGTCACTGCCGCCGAGCTGTTTCGAGATGCCGGGTACCGAACTGGGATTTTTGGGAAGTGGCATCTCGGTGACAATTACCCAATGAGGCCAATGGACCAGGGATTTGAGAAAGCCGTGTGGCACAAAGGAGGAGGGATTGGGCAACCCCCCGTAAGGCCAAACAGCTACTTTAACTCACTTCTGTGGCGAGAAGGGGAAGAATTCCAAGCGAAAGGGTACTGTACGGATGTCTTCTTTGACGAGGCCCTCGCGTTCATCGAGGAACATCAAAGCGAGCCCTTTTTCATCTACATTCCCACGAACGCGCCGCACAATCCTCTCGAGATCAGTGACGAATATGCGGATCCCTATCGCGAGATGGGTCTGGATGACAGCGTCGCACGAATCTATGGGATGGTCGAGAATATCGATGACAATATTGGGCGACTCATGGAACTACTGGAACGTCTCGGTCTGGATGAAAATACAATAATCATCTTTACGTCCGACCACGGTCCCGCGGGCGGCAGGTACAATGCCGGACTCAGGTCCCAAAAAGGAGACGTGTACGAAGGCGGGATTCGAGTTCCATATTTCATGAGGTGGCCGAAAGGGATGCCGGCTGGTTTCAAAACCGACAAGATTGCCTCACACATCGATGTTCTGCCCACTTTGTTGTCGCTTTGTAACATGGATTCCCCCTCTGACCTCAGGATGGATGGCGTGGATCTGACTCCCCTGATTCGAGGTCATGAAGTGGAATGGCTTGATCGCACACTTTTCATTCAGACACACCGAGGGAGCCGCCCGCGACAGTACCACAACTGTACGGCGATCACCCAACGCTACAAGTGGTTAGGTTATCCCAGTACCTGTGGACAATGGGATTTTGAGACTTCTTCGACAGACCCCGTGATGGAGCTGTACGATCTTGAAGACGACCCTGGCGAAGAGAAAGAGCTAAGTGGCCAGATGCCCGATCTTGTAGAGCAGATGAAGAAAGACTACGACGCCTGGTTCGACGATGTGGCTTCGGATTGGCAGGCGGGGGTCATTCACATTGGGAATTCGGCCGAGAATCCTCTCACGCTGTGTCGCTATCAGGATTCAGAATACATATCCGAACTACCACACGGCTGGCGTGTGAAGATCGAACAGAGCGGAACCTATGAGCTTCGAATCAACCGTGAGTCGCTAAATGGCGCGGGTGCCCTCGGGGTTCAGTGGCAGGGGAATACTCAGAGAAGCCCACTGGCTGCGGGAGAGAATACAGGACGATTCGAGCTTGAAGCGGGGGACGGCAAACTGGAGATTTGGTTCGAGCTCGAAGACATAGGTCGAGTGACGTTTTCAAGCAATTTGACGATTGGGGATGTGGAGGTGGATTACTTGGGGTAGGGACAAAACAGTGCGGAGTTCGCGGAGCGGGGCGCGGGTGGTCGCGGTAGGATTGGTGAAAGGTTTGCAGGACTTGCGATCGCCTCATTTTTGAGGGAGGAATATAATTTATGAATGCACAAACGCTGTCCGATGCGGCGACTATAGATACATTTGTTAAAGATGCGACAGGACAGACTGTGATTGTAACTGGCTCGAATCGAGGCATTGGGCTTGGATGGATAAAGCATTACCTGAATGCAGGTGATTCTGTCGTGGCCACTTGCCGGACACCAGCGGAAGCAACAGATCTGATTGTGCTGAAGGAAGAATACGGGAGCAAGCTGTTGATCGAGCAGTTGGATGTGTCGAACGAAGAACATTTTGACCGTTTGGGGGAATCCCTGGCCCGGCACAGGGTGTGTATTGACATTGCTATCAATAATGCTGGCTCAGGCAGTGGAAAACCCTTTGGCGAGTGGAACACAGAGAGTTTTGCGATTACTTTCCAGGTGCATACTATTGGTTCCGCTTTGTTTGCTCAGATGGTTACGCCACTGCTGAACGACGGGGCAAAAATGGTGCTGACCACTTCTGGTGTGGGCAGTATTACGCGCGCCAATCGCCAAAACGAAATGGATGCTTACGCTATTGCCAAAGCGGGGGTCAATATGCTTGCCAAGCGATTGTCCGTCAGGCTCGCCGACCGCAATATTGTGGTGATTGCGTTCACACCCGGATCCGTGCTCACCAATATGAACCCAAACGGCACGATTTCCGTAGAGGAATCCGTTGGACTGATGACCAGCACGCTGGACAAGCTGACCATAGAGGACAGTGGTGGCTTCTTTCAGAATGATGGCACGGTGGTGCCCTGGTAGCTGTAAAGTTGCTGGGACGATAGAAATTTGAAGATGTAATTTATAGAGATGATATGAGCGAAATCGTTAAGATAAGAACGCGGCTGTTCGAAGTGCCATTGGCGGAGGTGCTTGTCGATGCCAAGCATGGCGACCATAGTCACTTCGAATTGATTACCGTTACGATAACACTTAAGGATGGGCACGAGGGAACTGGGTACACTTATACTGGTGGTCGTGGCGGTAGGTCGATTAAAGCCATGATTGACGCGGACCTGGCTCCCAAGTTGATTGGTAGGGATGGCACGGATGTGGAAGAGATCAACGATTGGTGCGAATGGTATATCCATTACGTCGGTCGTGGCGGGGTCTCGTCATTTGCGATATCGGCTATCGACATCGCTCTTTGGGATATCCGCTGCAAACGCAAAGGCCTGCCCTTGTGGAAAGTCTCGGGTGGAGCGAGTGCGAGTTGTAAGGCCTATGGTGGAGGCATTGATCTGAATTTTCCACTCCCGAAACTTCTCGATAACATCCGTCGCTATCTCGGCAAGGGCTTCAACGGGGTCAAGATCAAGGTTGGGCAACCCACCCTGGATGAAGATATAAAGCGGGTCCATGCGGTTCGAAAGCTTATCGGTCCCGATATTGCTTTCATGGTTGATGCAAACTACTCGATGAGTGTCGAGTACGCTATTGAGGCGGCTAACCGATTGAAGGAGTTCGATATCCTGTGGTTTGAGGAGCCCACGCTTCCAGACGACTATCTGGGTTATGCTGTGATAGCCGATGCTACGGGAGTGCCTCTTGCGATGGGTGAGAACCTTCATACGATACATGAATTTGGCTACGCTTTTGAACAGGCTAAGCTCTCTTATATTTTGCCTGATGCTTCCAATTGTATGGGGATTACCGGCTGGCTGAAGGTTGCCGAATTGTCGCGTAAGTACGAAGTCCCAATATGCTCTCACGGCATGCAGGAGTTGCACGTCAGTCTGGTTTCTGCGCAACCCAATGCAGGTTGGATGGAATACCATAGCTTTCCAATCGACGAGTACACGAAGCGTCCGTTGAAGATCGAAAACCACCGAGCGATTGCGCCTGATGATCCGGGAATTGGCGTAGAATTCGACTGGTCCAAACTCGAATCTTATTGCGTCTCCGATTTCACGGCTCCCCAAGTTTGAAATTCATCTCCTGTTTCGGATCAAATGCCAGGGATTTAAGATGATACAACCACTTCTTGATTTTGATGCTCTTCCTCCCGCCGATAGGTTTCCATTAAACAGAGGCAACCAGAAGGTTGAGCAGGTCGTGAGAGAGGATTTTGATGTCTCAGATGACTTTCTGATCGTCACGGGTTTTAGCTCTCTCTCCTATATGGTAGAATTTCTGGGACGGGCTGATTATTCAGGTGGAAAACGAGTTCGGGTTGTATTGGGCAATGAGCCTATGTACACCAATCTGAGTCGGCGAGATGATTTTCGAAATATTCCTCTCAAACAGGAGATCAGGGATTTTTGGCTAGAGGAGGGCATTTCAATTACACAATGCGGAGCTATTCTCCGCCTGATTGAGCATATCGAAAATGATCGTGTCAAAGTGAAGATTTTTGACTCTTTGCACGCCAAGATGTACGTGGGAGCCGAACACGCAATTCTTGGATCGAGCAACTTTTCTGTCAGTGGTCTTCGATTGCAAAATGAAGCAAATATACGGTTTGGGAAATCTAAAGATGAGTATAAAGAAATTCGCCAGATTGCGGAGCACTTCTGGCAGATGGGGGGAGATTATAAGCAGGAGATCATTGATCTTTTAAGGCGGCTTCTGAGTCTGGTGACCTGGGAGGAAGCACTGGCACGGGCGATTGCTGAGGTTTTGGAGGGTAGTTGGCTCAAGAAATATCCGCAGGTGTTTGACATTTTGGACAATTTCCAAATCTGGCCATCGCAGGTTCAGGCCATTGGGCAAGCCCTCTACATTTTGGATAACCATGGCAGTTTGCTCATTGCTGATCCTACAGGGTCTGGCAAAACACGGCTTGGAGCGGGGTTGCATCTGTCAATTATCAACCGGCTCTGGACAAGTGGACGAGGTGTACGCAGCAATACGCTGATTGTTTGTCCCCCACAGGTGATCGACAACTGGAAGCGAGAATATCAGCAACTGGCTTATAATTATCCCGTGATGCTTTCCCAAGGCCGGATCAGCATGGGGGATCAAAGCCTAAATCGAAACAATATCAAAGATGCCAAGATCCTTTATATTGATGAAGCACATAATTATTTGAATAAGCGTTCAAAGAGAAGCGCCGCAATTCAGTATAATTCGGCTGATCATATTGCGCTGTTTACTGCCACACCTATCAATAAGAAAATCGAAGATCTGTTTCGTCTGATTGAGATCCTGGATATTGACAATTTGTCAGATGAAGCCATTGATGAGTATGTGAAACTCACTAAGAGAAGAGGGCATCTCGGCCCCGCTGATGTGGAACTTTTGCGCAATCACATTCGCAATTTTACGATCAGGCGGACTAAAAAAGACCTGAATCGGTTGATTGATGAAGCGCCTGAAAAATACCTGAACCAGTTTGATGAACAATGCCGGTATCCAGAACATGTATGTAGGGTATATCCGATCCGCGAGCCTGAACGAGATATTGAGATTGCCAAAGAAATCAATTTACTTGCTCGGAAATTAAAGGGGCTGATTTTTCTCCGAAAAATGAAACTGAGGCGCGATGAACTGCGAGAGACTAAAAAACAGCGCGAAATTATGGAAAACAGACAGAAAGCGGCTGCTGCACTTGCACTCTACAATGTGCAGGCAATGATGCGGTCTTCTCGGGCAGCACTTTTGGAACATATCAAAGGCACCGAAGAAGCTAAGCAGCATTTTGGCATTGATAGAGGAAAAAATCTTTCGGGGGATATGATTGGCAGTTTGGAAAGTCATCGGGAGAGTTTGCCGGAACACAATTTGACGATAGAACTGCCTGCTTGGATGACGGATCTTGAAGTTTACCAGAACGCCTGTGATCGTGAAATCAAGCTTTATGACCAGATTGCCGACCTGTGTAAGCGGTTGAGTGATTATAGGGAAAAAAGCAAGGCACGGTTTATCGCCCAGCTTATTCACAAACACAGTTTGATCCTGGCTTTTGATAGCCGTCTGCTGAGTTTGCATTACATTGAGCAGATTCTTCGCTCAGAGAACAAGCAGATTGAAACGCTTACGGTAACTGGCGATAACGAGCAGAGCAAGAGCAGAGCAAGAGCGTATTTTGGGCTGGAATCAAAAAAAACGGAAGTGGTGGGGTTCTGTTCAGATGTGATGTCAGAAGGGGTGAATTTACAGCGGGCATCGGCAGTCATTTTGTTGGATATGCCAAGCGTCATGCGGATTGCAGAGCAGCGGATTGGCAGAATTGATCGCATGGACAGTCCGCACAAATCGATTGAAATCTATTGGCCGGATGATCACCCGGAATTCGCGCTGAAGACAGACCTGAAATTTTTTAGAACCGCTCAGACAGTTGAAAATGTGTTGGGTAGTAACATTGACATTCCCGAAGAATTGTTGCAGGACCCCAAAATATTGCAGGACCCCAATAGGAATACCATTTCAGGGACGGTTGCGAAGCGTCTGTATGAAGAGGTGAATAGGGAAAAGTTTGAGGCGACGTTTGCTGATGGCATTCAGGATGCGTTTCAGCCCGTTAAAGATTTGATTTTTGGACCGAATCCTTTAATTGCTCCCCAAACCTATAACGCGATAAAATTGTCTGAAGCAACCGTCATAAGCAATGTCAGTGTTGTAAAATCCAACACTTGCTGGGGCTTTTTTGCGATCAAAGGGTCTGCGCAATATGCCCCTCGGTGGATTTATATCGACGAAAATGGAGAAATCATTAAGGATTTGCCGGCAGTTTGCGAGAAACTGGTGACCAACCTGGAAGGTGTTGAAAATCTCAATGATAAAATTGATCAGGCTCAGGTTCTCCTCGCTGATTTTGTTGAGAAAATCCAAGAGAGCGAAATACAGAATCTGCCTAATAAGAAACGGCGGGGGCTGGAATTGCTTCAGCATCTGGTGACGGCCTATCTAAAACCGCGAGATATAGACCGTGAGCGGAAGGATTTGTTGCTTGAGATCCATCGCATTTTGACGCCGAATTTGGCGAACGAATTTTCTATTGATTATTACCAACTCGCACAGACTTGGTTGGACATAGTTCAACCGATTTTAATTGAGGAAAGACAAAAGAGCAGAAGGGTAGTGCATTTGAAAATCCTGGAGAGAAAGTTAAAAAGAGACCCCCTTGATAATGGGCAGTTGGCACAATTAACAGAACGGTTGCCTACCATCAATAACATTGGGAAACGAATTGCTTCATGTATTATTGGTATTGTCATCAATGGATGATGCCCAGTAATATTCTGCTTGACCATACATTTGCACTACTACATAATTCATTGGCTCTATAAGAGACTCCTGTAGTTTTAAGTGGGATCGTTGAGGAAGGCTTATGCCAACTGTAGGTTGGATTAGAGAGGGTGATATTGAGCGTTTCTGGAAGGGACAACCAGAGCGTCTCCCAATGGCCCCACTGGTATTCAAGTGTCCAAGATGTGGCGAATCTTTCCAAGAAGTACGAGCACTTCACGAACACATCAGACTGACTCATCCCCTTGAATTACCCCAGCTCTATATCTTTGGTAGGCCAGTTCTTAAAGAAAGTGTGCTTCGGTTGCCAATGGAAGCCGATGATGTAAAATTACTCCAATGTACTGGGTGTGAGATTCAGGTGGATGGTAGTAGTTGGCAAAGGCTTAGCCCTGAAAGGTTTGTCACAGAGTTTACCAAAGTTTCCAATTCCAGTTGGAATATTCGGTTGCTGAACGAACGTTCACTCGATAGTGCTGTAACACAGGAAAACTATCACATTCGATTTCGAATTCCCGATCCAGCCGTGCTTGATGATATTGACGAATATTTCCTCAAAGCTCTTGTTATCGATGAGATAACGCATTCAGATCTAGAGACTTTTCATAAAAATCTGCCTTCTGATGCTCCTGCAAGAGAATATGCTGGTGGGCTTGGTGATTTGGCACTTGGTATCTTATTAAAAGAACGGAGTGGCATACCACGTTCTCCGATGGGCTTTGATGCATTTGAAGTCAAGATGAAATCGTCGCTTGATGTTTTAAAGCCCTTTGATCGTCCAGTAGCTCTTGCTGCTTGTGGTTGTGTACGGTTCAATCTGAATGATTTCCAGGACTATGGTGTCGCGGCAGCCGTGGAAGTCGATAAGGGGTTGCGCTTCTTTCGTGACATTGCAATGGGATGCCAAGTTGCAGTTGCTGAAGGTGGTGATAGACAGAACGTTCAAGATGGAAACCAATGTGCAATCTGTCCGGTAGATCATTTAACACACCGTTTACTATCTGCCTGTAGCCAACTTGCTAATGGAAATTCAATCTCTCCTGAAGACTTGGAGTCTCTGCGTCAAATTAAGCGAGGCATGCTTCCCGTGAGCCAGCAAGATCGTGTCAAAATCGATGTCATATGCGCGGAAGGCTATCTGCGAATCGATAGGGGTACGGATGCACTGCAACATTTGCAGGACATTCAATTTGATCCTACTTTCAAAGATTGGTCACAATACCAAATGAGCGAGAAAGTGTGAATATGGAAAAGACATCTGCCGATCCTCAGAAAAATTCTGGAAAGCCGATAAAACAACCTCAGACTTCGGAGAGACCTCCCGACAAAGAGCACAAGACAGGCTATTGGGAGGAATTTCTGATAGGGAAGAAAGTTTCAGTCGAAGCCTTCATCAAAAGAATCAGCAAAGAAGCGGTCCACATTCCTCTGGGCGATGAAAGGGATCGTTTTGCAAACGTATTGGAGAAGAGGCCTGATAGGGTATTCAGGCTATATCAGCTTTTGCTGGCTTCTGCGGATGCCAATGATTCGGTTCGGCGTATTGTAATGAATCTGACTGAGTTGGGGATCAAACAGCTTGGTGTTGTCGATCTCTCTGATCCACCTGATGGGTTGAAATTTCGCGTGTCAGTGAAATCTTGGGTTGACAAGGTTGAGAAGAAGCCTCTGAAAGTCAATGAATTGAATATTCTTCTTCTGGCACTTCTTTGGGGATGGCGTTGTAAATTGGTGCAGCAGACAGATGTTCTTGAGTTTTTAACCTTGGCTGTTTCCAGCCCGAAAAGAAGGGGCGCTGCAAAGCCGAAGACGGCAGAATCCAAGCCAAGCCAGATGGAGGTCTTATTTCGAGTTGGAGCCAAAAGAGACGCTATTAAAGCTCTGTTGGAATACCACGAAGTATCCAAATTGGAGAAAGAACAACTCGACAGGCAGATACAAGCCCTGTGGTCTGAAAAAGCAACTCTTGAGTTGAGACGCGATACACTGCAATCGGAAATCTCAAATCAAAAAGAGCAGATCAAGGGGCTTAAAGACGAAACGAGAGAAGCCTTATCCCGGATTGAAGCACTTGAAAAAGAACTCGTGGATACCCGTGATGGTTTTCGGCTTAAGTTATATGAATTACGTGGACGTATCCGCGGAATTTTGCAGGGGCAATTAACGCGTTGGCTTGAAACTGCGCTCGAAGCCTCACGGGATGAAGCACCCTGGATGCCCGTTATACAGGAGCGACTAGAGGATGCTCTGAATTTGATAAAAAAAGAGTCAAATGCACTTTAGAAGTCACTAATTATCTACTCTCAGAGAGTCTTTGATGAAGAAAGGACAATAATGAATGGCTGCAACTTTTGGTTTGGATTTTGGCACAACCAATAGTGTTTTGGCATACATACTACCAGATCCAGAATCTGGTAAAAAACGAGCACAGGTTCTGCTTCAGGAAGATGGCAGGTCTCATCCATCTGTGGTTCGATATTCAGGTGCATCTCCTGTCGTTGGGCAACAAGCAAAAGATCAATTGAAGGAACTCGGGCTTGGGGTTTTTGGTGATATCGTTCGATCTCCGAAGATGTTTCTTGGTTCCCCTACAGGTATATATGTTGGTGGTGTTACACAACAAGCGGTTGATATTACAGCCGATATTCTGCATTTCTTGCGGCAAGATGCGCTTACGCCTGAAAGAGGCATTGTCGGTAATCCTTTCGAGTCTGCTGTTATTACCATCCCCGTCACCATGCGAGGTGCTGCTCGTGCGGAACTTCGTCAAGCAGCAATGAAGGCCGGTATCCGTATTCATCAATTTGTGCATGAACCCCTTGCAGCCCTTTATGGGTACCTGAGGGCACAGCCGGATTTTCGCCAAGAGCTGTTCAATTTAGATCGTCGTTTGGCACTTGTTTTTGACTGGGGAGGTGGTACTCTCGATCTGACACTATGTCAGCTTCAGGATGGAGTATTAACTCAAATATTTAATGCCGGGGATCGTGATATCGGGGGGGATTGGTTTGATCGGAGAATGAGTCAGTTGGTACGCGAGAAACATGAAGCTCAATATCCTCAGGCAGACTGGACTCGTATACATCCCTATGCTCAATCTCGGTTGATTCAAGCCTGCGAGGATGCCAAGATTGCGCTTTCCACGCGGCCCCAAACGGCCCTTTATATTCGCGACCTTATAGCGGTTCCTGGACCGGAGAAAGATTTGCGTTTGGAGATTTCTAAATCTGAGTTTGAAAATGGTGTACGAGATTTGGTCATAAGAGGCCTAAAAAAAATAGAATCGGTTCTAGAAACTGTTGGCCTTCATCGTGGCGACATAGAGTTCTGTCTCGCAACTGGAGGCATGGTATCTATGCCAGCAATTCAAGAAGGACTTCGTGAGATCTTTGGGTTGAATAGACTTCGTCTTGTGGAGAACGCTTCTACTGTGATTTCTGAGGGGGCTGCTTGGATTGCACACGATGGTATTGGGCTACAGCTCGCCAAGCCAATAGAGTTGCTGCACGCAGATGATAGCTATGTGGAAGTTATGCAGAGGGGAACGCCGTTGCCTTTTGAGGGAAAAGCGATACAGCGGCGTATCAATATGTATTGTGTTGATCCTCGCGACGGTTTTGCCAAATTCTTATTTGCAAGACCCAAGTGGCCCGGACGTGAATCGCAGAGTGATGAGCGCGTTCCTTACACGCACCTGACCTTGCCAGTAGATCAACACAGCAAGCCCTTATTAGAACGTTTGCAGATTGAAATTTCAATTGACCATGACTTAATTGCGGAATTGCAGACACTTTCTCTCATGCGACAGGAGAAGAAATTGGCGTACATTCATGATTTGGAATTCGGTTTAAGCGTAGGCAATGTGGTTGAAGGCACTTAAGAAGAAAGAGAAGAGCTATGTCGGTATCAAAAAAGATAGAAGGAGAAGTTCGTATTCGCAGTAATGTTTGTATGAAACAGGATGCTTGGGATCTCGTTCCTGGAGATCTGTATGCAAGGATTTCTCAACATCTGCCTCGGCTGAACGCAAGACAAAAAGATGAAAAGATGTACTATGTGCCCTGTTGCCTTTGCAACAGAACGATCTTTGAGATCAACGAAGAAGGCTGCGATGAGACTGTCTGTCGCGACCAAGGCATTATGTCAAAGGCGAAAGCAAAGCTCAGGAAATCCAGATTGGATTGAGACTCAGAAGACTGATATTTCGCTTTGATGCATTCACAGGTTCTTCTGAAGGAAAACGTGCAATGCAAGGGAGAATGTGAGATACAAAGCTGACATGACCGCAGGTTTTTTGAAAGTGGCGAAGAGCCGCATTATTGCGGATTTATTGCTTCAAGATGTTTGTCTGGAACGATGGAAGGATGCCATTGTTGGACAAAATGTGCTCCAAACACGTAGTTAGGAAACAGCTATCGGCTTACGCGTTTGATTCGGAACCGACTTGAGACAATGGTGTCTAGTAAAACGGGTTAAATCCTCTGAATACCGCTTCAGGATTCAACCGTCCCCTGGGGCAATGGAAGGCAATACAAGACATTACGTCCCGCAAATATTCAGGAGGACATCCCATGCTTACCGACAACGAAAAAGAACATCTCGACGAACAGGGCTATCTCATTTTTGAAAATGTCATCAGTGCCGATGAAGCAGATACCATGCGCAATCTCGCGCTTGAATTAGCTCAGGAGGATATCAAGGCGGGGCGAGATTACAGCCATCTCAAAAACGCTCGTCGCGTCTGGAATCTGGTAAACAAGCACGAAGTCTTTGAACAGGCCATACAACACCCGCGCATCATTGAAGCTCAACAGTATTTGTTGGGCGAAGACCTGGTCTTGAGCTCATTTACAGCCAATATCATCGGCCCCGGTGCTCCGGCAGGCAACCTGCACATCGATTTTCCAATGGGCACACTGCCCACACCTCGCCCCTCTTTTGCGCTTTCAGCCAATAGCGTCTGGTTTCTCGATGACTTTTTTTTAACAAATGGCTCTACACGCTGTGTGCCCGGCAGTCATAAAAGACTGGACAGCAGGCCGAAACCAGATCAAAAGTATCCAGACGAAATCCAGGTGGAGGGGCCAAAAGGCTCGGTCATGATCTTAAACGGTGCAACCTGGCATGGATCGGGCGGAAATCAGACTGACCGCGAGCGCGTGGGATTGCTCGGATTTTACAACCGTTCTTTCCTCAAAACCCAACAGGATCAAGTAAAGCTGGCGACAGAGGAAGTCTTGAATCGCGCCACCCCGCTCCTGCGACAACTTTTGGGATTCAACGCCATGCCCTCAACCCGGGTTTGATTCCGACCCGATCCCCGGTTTTACACATTCCCCACTTATATCCAACTCTGTTCTAACCCAGATCCGGCACTCGCCAGTTGGCATACCAGCGGGAGTTTTCAGGGGGTGCTTCATCACCACTCTGCATAGAAGCAAAATTTTTCATCCTGGGGCGGATTTCCTCTTCCCAAATACGCTCGATCTGTCCATAGGTCAGCGGGGTGTGATCGGGTTTTAACCGATCGTATTCCGTTAGGAGTTCTCTTGTTTTTTCAGAGATATGTTCCGCCGTATCAGCCGCCATTTCTTCCCCCGCTCGCCGACTGGATGTATCTACATAATCGCCCTGGGCGAAATGAGGGCCTGGCTCGTCCGGTCCGGGAAGGCGGGACAGATCTACGCAGTCCGGGGCTACCGCCCACAGCAGCGATGTTTCCCCTCTTCCTGCGTGGCCTCCCATGCCCCGGTCGTCTTTGAACCGGGATTCCCCTGTGCCCAGACTCATAAGAGAATAGAGCCGGACGGAAACGTGCTGCTGGAGGATTTCCAGTACAACGGGTACGTCCAGGCGGTGTGGTCCCGAGTGTCCCGAGAAGAGCACGGCCACATGGAATCCCAGAGCATCGACGGCGCGGATGTGATAGCAGAGATTTTTCAAAAAGATCCACGGTGGTACCGCTGTAAGCCAGGGGCGGGCGTCACCCACCCGTTCGTGTGCCCAGGTCCCGTATCCTCCCGATTCGTGGCAGTGCCAGTATTCGGGAGGTGCTACAATGCCGCCGAAGGACCGGGCGGCTTGGCACACCACCCCGTGTGCCCGCAACGCATCCAGACCCAGGGCGTTCACCGGCCCGTGGGGTTCACACAGGCCATAGGGCAAATACACCACAGGACAATCCTCAAAAGCAGCTTCCAATTCATCGGGAAACATGCGTTCCCAGCGGACTTCTCTCCGTTCCATGGTTCTGGCTCCTTAGGTTGATCGCATTGTGCGACATTTCAAAAATATTGTCCAAATTTTAGTAATTTTTATATGCAAGAATGCCGTTGCAAACCCCTGTTTTTTCGAGTAAATTGCAGATAGTAGCAAAAAGGTCATTTATCATTAGTGGTTCAACAGACAAAGGTGCATCACAATGACCAGACGCAGACTGCCCATTGGTATTCAGACCTTCCGCAAAATTCGGGAGGAAAACTGCTACTATGTCGATAAAACTGCCCATATACGGCGACTGATGGACGAGGGCACACACTACTTTTTATCGCGTCCAAGACGCTTTGGCAAAAGCCTGTTTCTGGACACGCTGAAGGAACTGTTTGAGGGCAATGAACCGCTGTTCGAGGGGCTGTACATCCACGGCCACTGGGACTGGCAGGTTCGCTATCCCGTCCTGCGCCTCGACTTTGGTAGCGGCAATTTTAATGAGCCTGAGAGCTTGCACAAAGAGGTTATGGCACAACTGGACGCTGTAGAAAAAGAAACAGGCGTAGAAAGCCACTACGATACTGCTTCAGCACGCTTTCGCCATATCATCCAGATGTTGCATAGCCAGGCGGGACAGCGCGTTGTCGTTCTCATTGACGAATACGACAAACCAATTCTGGATGTGCTGGATGAACCTGAAGTCGCCCGTGCCAACCGCGACTTTCTGAGGGGTCTGTATTCGACGATCAAGTCCAATGATGCCCATATCAAATTTACATTCCTCACTGGCGTCAGCAAGTTCTCCAAGGTCAGCCTGTTCTCTGGCCTCAACAATCTTAAAGATATCACGCTGGATGCGCGCTACTCGGCTATCTGTGGCTATACCGATGCGGATCTGGATACGGTGTTCGCCCCCGAGCTTCCCGGTCTGGACAGGGAGGAGATACGCGACTGGTATAACGGCTATAGGTGGCTGGGTGAGGAGAAGGTGTACAACCCCTTCGACATCCTCCTGCTCTTCGACAAGCGCACCTTCGGCGCCTACTGGTTCGAGACAGGTACACCTACCTTCCTCATCGAAACTCTGTTCAAACGTCAGGTCAGTTCCCTTGAACTCAACGACATGATCGGTAGCGACGAACTCTTATCTACCTTTGACATTGACCACATAGCAACCGAAGCACTTTTGTTTCAGACTGGCTATCTCACCATCACAGAGAAAGAGAATCTCGGCGGCAAGGTCTTCTATCGTTTGGGCTATCCCAACCGTGAGGTGCGTCAAAGTCTCAACGAGAGTCTATTGGATTACCTTGTAAGAAACTCAACGCGCCTTATGGCAAACAGTATGCGTTTGTATCGCCTGCTCGAGGCCAATGACTTTGCCGGTCTCAAGACCTTATTCCACGCCTTTTTTGCCAGTATTCCTTATGAGTGGTACACCAACAACGACATCGCCAATTTTGAGGGTTACTATGCCAGCGTGTTCTATTCCTATTTCGCGGGCCTGGGTCTCAATATCACGGTAGAGGATAGCAGCAGCCATGGGCGTGTCGATATGGCTGTTCACTTCAACGATAACATCTACCTGTTCGAGTTCAAAGTGGTGGAACTGGCGTCCGATGGTGCGGCGATGGCGCAATTACAGGCAAAGGGATACGCGGACAAATATCGGGGTCTGGACCAGCCGATTTACCTGATCGGCGTAGAGTTCAGTAAGAATACCCGCAATATAACGGCCTTTGAAGTTGTACGTGTGTGAATCGCCCGTCCTCTCTCGTAATTGGCCATTGATATAAGGAGCCGTGACCAATGGCTAAGACAAGAGATGCAAATCGAATCCTAAATGATGTAACAGGGGATGATAAAGAATTGCAGTACATGATTGCAGAAGAGACAGTCAACGCAGAAGTTGCTCGTCTAATATATGCAACCAGAAAGATGGCGGGCTTGACGCAGACTGAATTGGCAAAATTGATCGGATCAAAACAGCCCGTAATTGCACGGCTCGAAGATGCGGATTATGAAGGACATTCACTCACGATGCTTCAAAGAATCGCGATCGCATTGAATCAAAGGGTCGAGATTAATTTCGTACCAGTGGAAGGGCAACAAGAGGTCGTGTAAAAGAAGCAGGCTGAATAGCGAAATCTGTCCACAGAAACGGAGTAATTCCAGATTGGACTTGCCCCGTTTTAGAGGATATACTTAAAGGTCTATCCCAATCATCAGGTACCATCAGTTTTTATAAATTTTGCCTATACTCTATGTGTCTTTCTTAATATCATAAATTACTGAGACATCCTTGATTTTGACGGTCTCATTCGCTTTTGGAGTCACACATCGCTTAATACAGCATACGACGAAGGAAAAACAAAAATGCCAACACTCAACCTTAAACCCACCCATAAGCCAGTCAAAGCGTATTATGAATCGCTCGATCAATTTGATCGTCTCGGCGTCACGCATGAAACCGCCGTGCGTTCGGCATTTCAATCGTTGCTCGAATCGTGTGGGAAGCAGTTTGATTGGACGCTCGTTCCCGAACATCCAATGTCTCTCAATCGAAATAAACGGATTGTAGTTGATGGGGCGTTGATTGACGACTTTCGATTGCTCCATGGATATTGGGAGGCGAAGGATATACACGATGACCTGCCAACCGAAGTTCAGCGCAAATTTGAGGCAGGTTATCCTACAGATAACATCCTGTTCCAAACGCCACAACGGGCGATCCTCTGGCAGGATGATCGTCGAGTACTTGACGCAGACCTGACCGATCCAAAGCAACTCATTGAGACGCTCCAAACTTTCTTTGCTCATCGTCCGCAAGAGATCGCCGAATGGGAGGGGGCAGTCGCGCAGTTCAAAGACATAGTGCCCGATATTGGGAACGGGTTGGCTGAGTTGATACAAAAGGAACGACAGACCAACAGCCGGTTTACCTCCGCTTTTGCAGATTTTCTGGACAAATGTCGCTTGTCAATCAATCCAAATCTCTCTGAAGCTGCGGTTGAGGAGATGCTTATTCAACATCTTTTGACCGAGCGGATTTTCCGAACCGTCTTTAACAATCCCGATTTTACCAACCGAAATGTCATTGCCCGCGAGATTGAGACCGTGATTGATGCCCTCACATCTCAGTCCTTTAGCCGGGATGATTTTCTCCAAAGTCTTGATCGTTTTTATGTAGTGATTGAACGCACCGCAGCGACGGTCAACGATTTCTCCCAAAAACAGCACTTCCTCAACACTGTCTATGAGCAGTTTTTTCAAGGCTTTTCGATCAAGGTTGCCGATACACACGGTATCGTCTATACACCGCAACCCATCGTCGATTTCATGGTGAAAAGCGTTGAGCACATTTTGCAGAACGAATTTGACCGTTCGCTTTCTGATGGTGGTGTTCATATCATTGACCCTTATGTTGGCACTGGCAATTTTATCGTACGAATTATGCGGGAAATTCGCAAAACCGCGCTTGAGCACAAGTACACATCCAACCTTCACTGCAATGAGGTGATGCTCCTACCGTACTATATCGCATCAATGAATATTGAGCACGAATTTTACGAGGCGACAGGACATTATTTGCCATTTGAAGGGATATGTCTAGTCGATACTTTTGAGTTAGCAGAACCGCAGCAGATGGTGTTGTTCACGGAGCAGAATGCGGAAAGGGTGGAACGGCAAAAGGAAAAACCGATGTTTGTGATTATCGGCAATCCACCTTATAACGTTGGACAGGTCAACGAGAATGACAACAACAAAAATCGAAAATATAAGACGATGGATAAGCAAGTACGGGAAACATATTCACAAGATTCAAAGGCGACCAATAAAAACGCACTCTCTGACCCTTATGTGAAGGCGATTCGGTGGGCATCAGACCGAATTGGGGATGGAGGTGTTGTCGCCTTTGTGACGAACAACGGATTTCTCGATGGCATAGCCTTTGATGGGATGCGGAAACATCTCACAGAGGAGTTCGACGCGATTTACATTCTGGATCTGAGTGGGAATGTCCGCAAGAACCCAAAACTCTCAGGGACAACACACAATGTCTTTGGGATACAGGTCGGGGTAAGCATCAATTTTTTCGTTAAAAAGTGCAATCAACCAGAGGCGCATACGAAAATCTGCTACGCCCGTGTTGATGAGTTCTGGCGCAAAGAGGATAAATATCGCTATCTCGATTCAAAAGAACATTACCAAAACATCGAATGGAAGCCAATAACGCCGGACAAACGATATACATGGCTCACAGAAGGGCTTCATGCCGAATTTGAGACCTTTATTCCCATGGGCTCCAGGGAAGCAAAATCAACAAAGGGTGAGGTGGATGATGTGATTTTTAAAATCTACAGCGGCGGTGTCGGCACGAGCCGAGATGCGTGGGCTTACAACTTTAACCGAAACGCGCTCACTGAGAACATGAGCAAGATGATCAGTTTCTACAATGAGCAAGTGTTCAAATGGGAATATCAGACAGGTCAGGACGCAAACGTCGATGATTTTGTAATTTCTGATGACAAAAAAATCAAGTGGAGTTCAGCCTTAAAACAGAAACTCAAGGGCAGACAAATTGCAGAATTTTCAGAAGGAAAAATCCGACAATCCCTCTACCGTCCCTTCACAAAATCAAACCTGTTTTTTGACCGGGTGATGAATCATAGAGTTCACAGCTTCCCTTCCATCTTCCCCACGCTTGAGACAGAAACGGAAAATCGGGTGATTTGTGTCAGTGGGCTAGGACATGATATTTTTAGATGTCATATTGCCAATAGAATCGCTGAGTACAAATTTTCAAACTCCTCGAATGGCGGAACCCAATGCTTCCCCTTCTACACCTACGACGAGGACGGAACAAATCGTCGTGAGAATATTACTGATTGGGCATTGGAACAATTTCGCGGGCATTACCAGGATGACGCAATCACCAAATGGGACATATTTCATTATGTTTATGGCCTGCTTCACCACCCGGATTATCGAGATCGGTATCAGGACAACCTCAAGCGGGAATTACCGCGTATTCCATTCATGCCGGATACTGGATCGGAGTCCAGCACAGGCTTTTGGAGATTTGTCAAAGCGGGGCAACGGTTATCGGAAATCCACATCGGCTATGAGGACATGCCTGAATATCGGCTTGAGTTTATCGAAACACCGGATATGCCGCTCGACTGGCGCGTGGAAAAGATGAGGTTTTCCAAAGACAAGACGCAGATTGTGTACAACGATTTCTTGACTCTCGACGGGATCCCTCCTAAAGCACTGGCTTATCGGCTTGGGAATCGCTCGGCTTTGGAATGGATCATTGATCAATACCGCGTCAAAGAGGACAAACGAAGTGGTATTGTCAACGACCCGAACCGTGAAGATGATCCGCAATACATCGTCAAGCTGATTGGGAAGGTGATTACGGTGAGTTTAGAGACTATGGAGATTGTTGAGGGCTTGCCGACGTTGGGAATTTCTGAAAAAGAATCCGTAGAACATGAATCTTATTAACTGATGTTACGCAGTGTCTTGTATATCGTCCTGCATTGGAAAATCACTTCACGCATCTAACACGCGCTGAAATGCCTCGATATTGGGCACCTGTATCGCCGCACGGAGCAACTGCTTGAGGCGTTGCAAATCGTCAATGGCGGCAATGCGTGTGGATAGAGGGTGCGCTTCGCTCAGGTCAAATCGAATCTCCAACACATCAAGGATAGCTTCGATCGTGCTTCTTTTTTCGCCTTGCTCTCTGCCCTGCTCAAAACTTTCCTCTCTGCTTTGTTGGGTAAGGGATTGAAAAAGAGATGATTCGCGGATCAGATCCATGATGCCCTCCTTAAAAATAATATCAGAAATCGTTTCAGTTTCATATACCAACTCACTCAAGTCAAATTCTGCCATGTGAGATGCCTCGCGTCTGATGGGATGAGTGCGTGGGACACGCGCAACAGTCAGACACAAAGCAAATGGCAGGCCCAAAAATGTAATTCCTCCAAAAATTGAGCTATATTTTGTATCGGTAGATGTCTAAATACCGCATTATGCTTTAAATATGCTGTATTACACACTTGTTCACAACCTGAATTTAATCCGCAGAGGGCCGCAGATGGGCACAGATGAAAGGCGCAAAGAGTACATTTTGAGCGATGAATGAGTGGTTATGTGAAAGATATGTATCGCTTGACCATGTGGCTACCGCGATGGTTCTTGCGTAACGTCATTTATTAAGTAATGCTTTACCTGTATGAAGTTTCATTTTAACTCGTTTATCGCATACCCTGCGCCGATAGCTTACGAAGCATGTGTCGTAATGAATCTATACGACAAACTGCACCAATCACAGGCTTGAAACCCAAGTCCTAAAGACTCTACCAAAACGGGGTAACTCCAGTACGACAAAAACACTTGACAACTACTGCCGAAAACTCCTTCTTACCAGCCATCCAGGCGCAAGAAATGGCCCTTGTAGTTCCTACACGTAGAGGAGATTAGAAGATGGACAATGCAATGCGTGACGCGTTCGCACGACAAGGCTATATCGTCGTGCCCAACGTGCTCAATCAACAGCAGCTGGACGAGCTCAATCAAGCCTACGATCAGCATATCTTTGAGCGGGAGGAGACGCTGTCCACGGCCCGCACCGACAAACAGAACCGCTTCTATATCGGCGGGCGCGACAAGCACATGACAACTGACCGGCACGGCAACACCTACATAGGGAGAAGGTTCTGGAGCAAGGCCTACAGGGACCTTATCGACAACGAGACCATGCTGCCCATCCTTGAAGAGCTTCTCGGCGACCCGTCGTGGGGCCATGCCCCAGCACACATGCCGGCAGAGCCTCGCCCCTTGTTCCGGCTAGATCATGACAATGTGCACTACAAGCCTGGCCGGAAACCGACAGACGGCGCGGACAAAGGCGGGACGCTCCACGGCGGCCCGGGCAGCTTTCATATCACGTGTGTGTATGAACTCAAGACAGTCGGACCAGATGACGGGGGCTTCGGGTGTGTTGCTGGCACACACAAGCCGGCCAATGAGCAGAAACTGATGGGCATCGCCGGCGACTGGCGGCGGAACTGGTGCGACACGGAATGGACGTCGAAGCTGCCGAACTGGGATGACGATGTGCCGGTGCACCGCATTGAGGCCAAGGCTGGGGACTGCATTTTGTTCAGTGAGAAGCTCAAACATGGTACGATTCCGTGGGCGGCGAGCGGCGAGCGCCGCACCCTCTTCTACAAGTATGTTCCTTTCGGCATGCACCACGGCGACGCCGCGTACGACACCAACGACCCCGAACTCACTGAGCGGCAGAAACGGATCCTGGAGTTCTCGCCGTGCTGGTTTAACGAGCCCCGGGAGGACAAAGACTACTCCGCGAACCCGGCGCTCACAAAGCTCCATGCGCTGGCGTGTGTGGAGAGCGACCCGAGTGTGTTGCTGCCGGGCATGTCGCCGCCGCACATCCGGCTGACGGACGAGACCAAGGCGATGCTGCTGAGTGCCGGTGGAGGTGGAGCGAGTGCAAACGCGAAGTTGTAATGTTCGAGGTATTGTTCTGAATTATTGTCAAGACAACACAAGTCCTTTTTTCCAGTTGAAGTTCGATGAGAAGTAACAACAGGTCGACCAAACGTTACTAGAACTTTTTGGCCAAATGATAGCGAAAATAGAAAAACGCCGTGAGATTTTTTCTCACGGCGTTTTCTTATTTATGCTTGTTTTTATGTGCTTTAGAGGTGTTTTTCTAAGGAATCCTCTAAAGCACATTTTTGACTCTCAAAAAGTTCGATGAAAGTCACACTTGGTCAATGGCTCCGGCGGTAGGACTCGAACCTACGACCCAGTGGTTAACAGCCACTTGCTCTGCCAGCTGAGCTACGCCGGAACGTCATAATTCAATAGCAATGAAATCTACTGGAAGTGAATATCAGTGTCAAGCGCAATTTTTAATCTTCGATAAGCGTCGGGCTGTCAAGGCATTCTCCTTGACAGCCCGACGTTGAACATCTATGTTTCCGGCGTTTTGATGAAGGGCAAAATTAAGACGCGATATATCTTATGTCGAATGAAAAACTGATACAGCGGATTGTTGCCGAAGTGGTGCGGCGGTTAAAAGCGTTGGAGGGGCTTGCGGTCTCTGCGCCTATTGACCCGCCAGTGAATTTGGTGACGGAAGGTCTGGTCAAATCTGCAATCAAACGCGGTGGCGATGCGGTTTATGTGACGCCCAATGCGATTGTGACGCCGCTGGCGCGGGATCTGATACGGCAGCAGAAGGTGCGTCTGGTCGTGGCTGATGATGAGGCGGTGATTCAAGACCCACAGAAATCGAGTGTGTTAGCGATTGGCGCAGACCACAAAGGATTCGAGCTGAAGAAACAGATTGTGCTTATGTTGCAAGATGCCGGGCGAGAAGTGATGGATTGCGGCGTACATAGCCCGCAAGAGGCATCTTATGTCGGTGTGGCAAAAACGGTGGCCGACGTTGTTCTGGAAAAGAATTTGATGACGGGTATTGTGGTTGATGGGGGAGGTACGGGGGCTGCTCTCGTTGCGAATAAAGTAAAGGGGATTCGCGCTGTATCGTGTCACGATGTGACATCGGCCAAATTTGCCCGCGCCCATGTGGATGCCAATATTTTGTGTCTCGGTGTCGGCGTGGTGGGAGATACCGTGGCAAAAGAGATTGTGGCGACGTGGTTGAGCACCCCGTTTGAGGGCGGTCAATATGCCGCGCGTGTTCGAGAAATTGATGAGGTGGAGGGTGGGAATCGGGATTGAGCTGAGTGTCCTTCTAATCAGGAGATATCTATGCTTTCTCAAGAACAACTCGCGCAATATGACCGAGATGGGTATGTGCTGGTGTCGGGGTTAATTCCAGAAGAGACAATTGCCAATGCGGAAGCTGCGATGTGGTCTGTGCTCGGGATGGATCGGGATGATCCGGCTTCGTGGTCTCCTTTGCCAGACAAAACAGATGGGGTGACAACAATCGCCCGCCAGGGGGTGATTGAACATTTTGGGGTTCAAGATCCCGCGTTGCTGGCTTGTAGTACGCCCGCGTTTTACGAGGTGCAGAGCCAACTGGTTCGGGAGAATGCAGGTGCATTTCACTGTCAGAAGCCACAGCCTGAGGCAGTGTGGGCACGCAGTGTATTTCCGGTTCCGAAAGGCTGGGATTATCTCAATGGGCACGTTGATGGTGGACATCGACCTTTTAATGTTTTTCCCGGGTCATTCCGGGTCTCCTCTCTGACTTATCTCGATTCTGGTGTTGTGCAAGGTGGTGGGACCGCGGTCTGGCCAGGGTCGCATCGGAAGTTCAGCGAGATGGCAGTGCAGGATCCTGACCGGTTTCGAATGCTGTCGGATTTTGCAAAACCTCAACAGAGGTTCGGTCTGGGAGAGCCGATTGAGTTGAGGCCATCCCGAGGAGATGTAATGTTTTTTCATTATCTGTTAGTACACTGTGGATCTCTCAATACGAGTAACAAACCGCGTTTTGCACTCCGGTGGATGTGTGCTTGTGACGCATGTCGCATCTGGGAAAAGCATGGCAGGTGGAATATCTGGATGCCCTGATGTTGATGGTTGACTCTGTGTGGGGAAATCCGTATATTTTTTTCGCTATAACCAGTGTTGTTTTCGCGGGGTGTCCGTGCTGGATGACGACCTGACAGGCATGAAATTTGCGCTCGAAGAAGCCCGCGTGGCAGCAGGCGAGCATGAAGTGCCTATTGGTGCTGTTGTGATGCACAATGGCGAGGTGATTGCACGAGATCACAATCGCATTGTCCAGCAAAATGATCCCACAGCGCATGCCGAAATGCTCGTTATTGGGCAGGCAACAAAAAAATTGGGCGTTCGGTGGCTAAATAACTGCGTGCTTTACGCAACATTGGAACCCTGTGCTATGTGTGCAGGTGCTATGGTGCTTGCCCGATTGTCCCGGTTGGTTTTTGGTGCTTGCGATCCCAAAACCGGGGCCTGCGGATCCCTGAGAAATATTGTGGAAGATACCCGCCTGAATCATCGCATGGATGTGCGCAGAGGAGTTTTAGAAGATGCGTGTGGTCAGGTGTTGCTGGCGTTTTTTAAATCCTTGCGCAAAAAATAAATATTGGAGAGGTGCTGGAGTGGTCGAACAGGCCGGTCTCGAAAACCGGTGTACCCTCTGGGTACCGTGGGTTCGAATCCCACCCTCTCCGCCAAAAACAAGAGAGTATCAGCAATTAGCGCATAGGCGTGTGAGGAAGCCGATAGCTGACGGCTTATAGATATATTGGAGAGGTGCTGGAGTGGCCGAACAGGCATGACTGGAAATCATGTGTATCTTTACGGATACCGTGGGTTCGAATCCCACCCTCTCCGCCAAAAACAAGAGAGTATCAGCAATTAGCGCATAGGCGTGTGAGGAAGCCGATAGCTGACGGCTTATAGATATATTGGAGAGGTGCTGGAGTGGCCGAACAGGCATGACTGGAAATCATGTGTATCTTTACGGATACCGTGGGTTCGAATCCCACCCTCTCCGCCAAAATATCACGAGGTTGTTATGCCGCATCCCATTCGCATTACCGTTGGCGATATTGAACTCGACGCCGAGTTAAACGATTCGCAAACAGCAGGCAAAATTCGCGAGGTTTTACCGCTGGATTGTTCGTTTAATACCTGGGGCGATGAGATTTACTTTTCAATTCCCGTTCAAGCGGGTCCCGAAGATGCATGTGAAACAGTGGCGTTAAACGACCTCGGATATTGGCCACCGGGCCATGCGTTTTGCATTTTTTATGGCCGGACTCCAGCCAGTCATGGAGATGAAATTCGTCCCGCAAGTCCCGTCAATATTATCGGACGGGTGCTGGGCGATGCCACGGTGCTCAAATCTGTTTCAGGAGTGCGCAGCATCGTGGTTGAAGCCATTTAGGTGGGGCTGTAGCTCAATTGGGAGAGCGCTAGAATCGCACTCTAGAGGTCGTGGGTTCGACCCCCATCAGCTCCACCAAAATATATTGTTAAGAAGTAAGAGGCGAGAAGTAAGAGGTGAGAAGTTAACCCGATTCTTCTTGTATCTCACTGTTTTCAGGTCGTGCTAGACGGGGAGATAGCGGTGCCCTGTAGCCCGCAATCCGCTATAGCGGGGTCGAATTCCACGTCTGAGAGTCGGTATTTTGGATCGCGGTCAATGAGTAGGCAGTGTTGATCGTCAGGTCCTGCGCAACGTGCCTATGCTGAACCCCGTCAGGACCGGAAGGTAGCAGCGGTAAGCAAATTGGTACGTGTGCCGCAGGGGCACCTGGCAGGAGCCAGCGCTCGTTGAACGCCCTGAGGTAGCGGTTCGAAGCGCGGTGCACGACCTTTTTTGCAGGCTGGGGCTGGGGTTGGCAAGGCCCCTTTGGAGTTTTTATGTCTTACACGGTAATGGCTCGAAAGCGGAGGCCACAGGCATTTAAAACAGTGGTTGCACAAAGCCATGTGACCACCACATTGCAAAACGCCATTCGGCTGGGGCGCGTGGCACAATCGTACCTATTTTCTGGGCCTCGGGGAACAGGTAAGACCACCACGGCGCGATTGCTTGCCATGGCACTCAATTGCGAGCAGGGGCCTACGGCTGAACCGTGTAGAGAGTGTGCTTCGTGTGTTGCCATTCGCCAGGGCAACAGCATGGATGTACTGGAGATTGACGGGGCTTCGAACCGCGGGATTGATGAGATCAGACAATTGCGCGAAGAGGTGGGATATGCGGCTTCGCAAGGCAAGCGCAAGGTTTATATCATCGACGAAGTACACATGCTTACTACTGAGGCTTTTAATGCCCTGCTGAAAACACTCGAAGAACCGCCAGCGCATGTTGTTTTTGTATTTGCAACGACCGAAGCCCACAAAGTGCCTGAAACCATTTTGTCGCGGTGTCAGCGCTACAATTTCCGGCGCATTCCGCCCGTGGCAATTGTGGAAGAACTCAAAATGGCTGTGATTGAAGAAGGCGTAACAGCGGAAGAATCCGCGCTATTTTTGATCGCCCGAAAAGCCGATGGGGGCATGCGCGATGCCCTGAGTTTGCTGGATCAGGTCATTGCATTTTCAGATGCTGATGTTACGGAAAATGCCGTGCAAAATTTGCTGGGTTTGATTCCTCGAGATGTGTATTTTGATCTGACCCAGGCCATTGTGGATCGGAATGGTGCCCGCGCACTGGAGATTGTTGATCAACTGGCGCGCGAAGGCAGTGATCTGGGTGAATTTGTGGCGGGGCTGATGGCGCATTTTCGGCATTTACTCGTTGCCTGTGCTGCGGGAGATTTAACTGATGAAAATTTGCCAGAGGCTGACCGTAAGCAGTATGCAGAAGTCGCCGCGCAATTTGAAGAGGCCGATCTCGTGCGTATGTTCAATGCTGTGGGTGAACTGGAAGCGCAGATTGGTCGGGTAAATGAGCCTCGATTCTGGCTCGAATTGACGGTTATGAAGCTGGTGCAGATGACGTCAAGTGTAGATTTGCAGGTTTTGATTAGTCGATTAGAACAACTCGAGCGGGGGTTAAAAAGCCAGGGAACAGTATCTGGTCGCGCACCTACGGGAACGCGGCAGCCATTGTCCAGGCCCAAACCATTGCCAAAGCAAAATGCGACGCTACCTGAACAAGACACTCGCGCAAAAGTAGAAAACTCCAAATTGCCTCCGCCAACAATCGCTCCAAAATCTTCGCCACCACAACAGGATGGCAATGGTCGTCCCTTACCAGAATCTACAGAAGAAGAAATACCTCCGATGCCCGAGGTATATTCAGGAGAGCCACCGAATTTTTCTGTTATAAAAAATAAGTGGGAGCAACTCGTACAAGAAATAAAGTCCAAGAAGATGTCTTTGGGCACATTTTTGGCCGAAGGCCGCCCGCAATCAATGGATGGGCGACATCTGGTGGTGGCTTTTCAAAAACACCGCGAATTTCACGCCAATCAGGTGCGGCGCAGTCGGGCTATGATAGAAGAAGTTGCACTTGATGTTTTTGGGGACACAGTCACTATTTCGTGTGAGGTAGTTTACGACGATAATAAAGAGCAAATAGTTGAGGAGAAGGGTGCAGAAGAGGATGAGCGCGTGCAGATGGTGATGCAGGTGTTTAGTGGAGAAGTGATCCAGTAGAAATGTGCAAAGGCAACGCAGGAATGCGCGTCCAATTTGCACAAAGAGAGATTTTGCAAGGGTATTGAGAATATTGCTTTCTAAGGAGTAAAGTATGGCAAAAGGTATGGGCGCGATGATGAAGCAGGCTCAAAAATTGCAAGCTAAGCTGGCCAGAGTGCAAGAAGAACTGGGTGCAAAAGAGGTAGAGGCTACCTCGGGCGGGGGCATGGTGACGGTCAGAGCAAGTGGGCATCAAGATATTTTGTCGGTAAAAATTAATCCCGAAGTCGTTGATCCCGAAGATGTGGAAATGCTGGAAGACCTCGTGCTGGCGGCAGTTCAGCAGGCGCGTCAAAAAGCAGCGGACATGGCAGAGGCAGAAATGGAGAAAGTCACAGCGGGTCTTATTCCGCCCGGCATGAATATGCCGGGTTTCTGAGGTTGAAAACGCGAAGTCCTCGCGCTATAGTTTTTGGAGTTTTCCATGGCATCAGAGGCCATTGAAAAATTGATTGCCGCTTTGAATCGGTTGCCCGGAATCGGCGCCAAATCAGCACGGCGTCTCGCGCTGGAGATGCTGACCTGGGATACGGATGAGGTGCGCAAACTCGCCGATTTGATGGTGGATGTAAAGACCCGGGTGCGGCGGTGTTCAATTTGTTTTAATTTAACTGAAATTGAGCCGTGTTCTGTGTGCAGCGATACGCGCCGAGATCGTTCCAGAGTGATGGTGGTTGATTTTATTGGCGATCTTCTGGCGTTTGAGCGCACCGGGCTTTATCGGGGGCTTTATCACGTACTGGACGGGCGAATTTCGCCTCTGGATGGTGTTGGTCCAGAAGACTTGAATATTTCTCAATTGCTCCACCGCTTGCGCCAGGGGGAAATTCGAGAAGTGATTCTGGCCAACGGCCCCACCGTCGAAGGCGATGCCACGGCACAATATCTGTCTCAGTGTTTGGTTCCGTTTGAAATATCTATCACACAAATTGCGCGCGGGTTGCCCGTAGGCAGTGATCTCGCCCTGGCCGATCAAGTGACCTTGTCGCGTGCGTTGGAAGGCCGTCGGGAGTATTAAATGCCCCAGGTAAATACCATAGAGTCGAATCGCATGACAATGCCTGAGCCACGTCCCCCAGACCGGTTGTGGACAGTGCCCAATGTCTTAACGGTATCGCGCCTGTTGCTTACTCCCGTGTTTTTACTGTTAATTTTTGCCGCCAACTGGTATTTCAAAATCCTCGCACTGCTCGTATTTACGGTCGCCTCGTTGACTGATTTCTACGATGGACGCATTGCGCGGCGCGACGGTACAGTGACCAACTTTGGTCGCTTTATGGATCCGCTGGCCGATAAGCTGCTGGTGTCTTCGGCGTTGATTGCATTTGCGCGCTTGGGCATGGTAGAAGCCTGGCTTATCGGGGCGATGCTCGCGCGCGATGTCGTAATTACGGGATTGCGAATTTTTGCTATTCGGCGAGGCAAGCCCGTGGTGACCTCACAGCTTGCAAAGTGGAAAACCATGCTGCAATTGGTGCTTGTTTTTGGCATTTTGATCTTTATCAATGTGCGCGTGGTCGAAGCCGAATTGGCCGCCCAACCAATTGTGCTTGTGGGCGATATTTCTTACTGGGTTTTGAATGTCCTGGTGGCTGTCGTGACCCTCGTTGCCGTGGTTTCTGGCGTCCGGTATTTAATTGAAAATCGCAAGACGTTTTAAGGCGAGCGAATAGCTGACTGCTCATTATTATGACAGATTTTCGGCCTCCTGAGCCATCGTTTTTTGTCCGGTTGATTGCAACCGGCTTTTTTTCTGGCTATTCGGGTTTTGCCCCGGGGACAGCCGGGTCGGGCGTGGCATTGGCGATTTATTGTCTATTGCCGCCACTGAGTTTTTGGGCATGGGGTGTACTGCTGGTTGGAATGTTTTTTGTAGGGGTTTATACATCTCGGGCAGGTGAAAAAGCCTGGGGCAAAGATCCCGGATATGTGGTAATTGACGAGTTCGTAGGGTTTTTTGTCACAGTGAGTCTGCTCCCACAGTCGGTGTTGATGGGCGTTGTGGGTTTTGTCGTGTTTCGCGTACTGGACATCGTCAAGCCACCGCCCGCCCGACAAGCTGAAGCATTGCCCAATGGGTGGGGTATCGTAGCCGACGACGTGATTGCGGGAATTTATGGACATCTGATTCTGAGATTATGGCTGGCATTCGCACCTTCGTCGCTTTAGAGATGTTCCGTTTTAGATTGCTAAATTGTTTCTTGACGTATATACAAATGTTCACTATAATATGTTGTACATTGTGCGGTGCAGGAGACGAGATGGGGCTGCGCCGCGATCCCAAACCTATTGTAAGGAGAGAGGCTGATGACTAAACGCAAAATTAAAGGCAAGCAAGAAATCAAAGGCAAGCAGCAAGCAATTGACAATGCAATTGCACAAATCGAAAAACAATTTGGACAGGGGGCAATTATGCGCCTGGGGGGCGAGAATGGCCAACCCCTTGTGTCAGAAGTTATTCCGACGGGTTCTCTGAGCCTGGATGTTGCATTGGGTGCTGGTGGTGTTCCCCAGGGAAGAGTGGTTGAAATATTCGGCCCTGAAGGATCGGGCAAGACGACCTTGATTTTGCACATCATTGCCGAGGCGCAAAAGCGCGGTGGAGCAGCGGCTTTTATCGATGCAGAACACGCATTGAATGTGGATTTGGCTAAACGCCTGGGCGTGGATATCGAAAATTTATTGATTGCCCAACCCGATACGGGTGAAGAAGCACTCGAAATTACGGATACCCTCGTGCGCAGCGGTGCCTTTGAGGTGGTGGCTTTAGACTCTGTGGCTGCGCTGGTGCCGCGTGCCGAACTCGAAGGTGAAATGGGTGATTCTCACATGGGCTTGCACGCCCGTTTGATGTCTCAGGCCCTGCGCAAACTCATCGGATCAATCGGCCAGTCTAAAACCTGTGTGATCTTTGCCAATCAGATTCGCATGAAGATAGGCGTGATGTTTGGCAATCCCGAAACGACCACCGGTGGCCGTGCGCTTCCGTTTTACGCATCGGTGCGTCTGGATATTCGGCGCATTGGTTCTATTAAAGACGGGCAAGAGATCGTTGGCAATCGCGTTCGGATTCGCGTGGTGAAAAACAAGATGGCACCACCTTTTAAGGAATGTGAAGTCGATCTGATGTTCGGAGAGGGCATTTCCAAAGAGGGCAGTCTGATCGATATGGCCGAATTGCACGGCATCATCAAGAAAAGTGGCACCTGGTTCTCTTATGGCGATGATCGGCTTGGACAGGGACGCGAAAATGTCAAGCGCCATCTCAAAGAGAACGCGAATTTGTCTGCAAAAATCGAACGCGAGGTGCGCGAGGTCGTGGGTCTTCCCGTCGATAAAGTGTTTGAACCCGAGAAAGAACCCGCATAATATGTTGTTGACAGATAGATCAACCCTCTCTAACTTATAATTGATGTTTATAACTGACTTTACATACGCTTAAAAAATTGGGAATCTTGTCGAAAGTGTTGGTGATAATTTTCCCTTTTTTATTTTCCCATGCCTCCAGAGAAATGAGAAAAGGATGTTGCGAATATTTTTGGACAAAGGTATGCCGTTTTTTACTGCCCTTGTATTGTTGCTATGCGTGGGGCAAGTCTCTGCTGTTTCCAATGCAAATAATGCTACGGCTACTGTTGCGCAGTCTGCGGATTTCGACGGCGATGGGACGGTTGGTTTTGCGGATTTTTTGTTTTTTGCAAGTCTGTTTGGGGCAAGTCAAGGCGATGACAGATATGATGCCCGGGCTGATCTGGACGGGGATGGTGCGATAGGTTTTGGTGATTTTCTGATTTTTGCCAATGCCTTTGGCGGTGGTGGCGGTGGTGGCGGTGGTAACTCTGATCTCATTGTTATAGCACCTTCGGTGAGCGATACCACGCTGACGCCTGAGCAGATGTTCACGCTGAATGCGACGGTACGCAACCATGGAAGTGGACAAGCCGCTGAGACGACGCTGACGTATTACCTCTCTATCGACGCGACGATCTCGACGGGTGATACAGAGGTTGGCACGGATGCCATAGGCAGTCTCAATGCGGGAGGCACGAGTGATCAGTCGATTGACTTGAATGTGCCATCGAGTGCCGGCATGTACTATTACGGTGCCTGCGTAGCGAGCGTCAGTGGTGAGAGCAATACGGATAACAACTGCTCAGATGGGGTGCTTGTCACGGTCAGCGATGGCGGAGAAGGTGGCAATGGTGGGACGTCCTTCGATCTGGATAGCAACAGCAATCCGCAGGATATTATCTATGTCAACGACCGATTCTATGTGCTTGATCGGGAGGATGCAAGGGTCTATGGTTACGGGAGTGACGGTCAGCGCGATTCGGGTGCAGGCTTCTATCTGGCTGGTAGTGATCCGAGGAGTATTACCCATGCCAACGACCGATTTTATGTAGTTGATGACGGGGATGATAAGGTCTATGGTTACGGGAGCGACGGTCAGCGCGATTCGGCAGCAGACTTCGATCTTGCTAATAGTGATCCGAGAGGTATCACCTATGCCAACGACCGATTTTATGTGGCTGATGACGGGGATGATAAGGTCTATGGTTACGGGAGCGACGGTCAGCGCGATTCGGGTGCAGACTTCAGTCTGGCTACTGGTGATCCGAGAGGTATCACCTATGCCAACGACCGATTTTATGTAGTTGATGACGGGGATGATAAGGTCTATGGTTACGGGAGTGACGGTCAGCGTGATTCGGGTGCAGACTTCAGTCTGGCTACTGGTGATCCCAGGGGTATCACCCAGGCCAACAACCGATTCTATGTGGTTGATTTCTGGAATGATAAGGTCTATGGTTACGGGAGTGACGGGCGGCGTGATTCGGGTGCAGACTTCGGTCTGCATAGCAACAACACTCCGCAGGATATCACTTATGCCAACGACCTATTCTATGTGCTTGATGCGGATGATATAAAGATCTATGGTTACGGGAGTGACGGGCGGCGTAATTCGGATGCAGACTTCGATCTGGCTAACAGTGATCCGTTTGGTATTACCTATGCCAACAACCTATTCTATGTGCTTGATCCCTCGGATGTAAAGATCTATGGTTACATGAGTGACGGTCAGCGTGTTGCGGATGCAGACTTCGATCTGGCTGGCAACAACGATGATCCGTCGAGTATCACCTATGCTAACAACCAATTCTATGTGGTTGATTCCACAGATGAAAAGGTTTATGTGTACACGAGTTCTGGGCAGCGTGTTGCGGCAGCAGACTACGATCTGGATATCAGTTCTCCGACGGGTATCATCTATGCCAACAATCTATTCTATGTGGTTGATGCCGCAGATGAAAAGGTTTATGTGTACACGAGTTCTGGGCAGCGTGTTGCGGCAGCAGACTACGATCTGGATATCAGTTCTCCGACGGGTATCGCCTATGCTAACAACCAATTCTATGTGCTTGATGTGGATAATGCAAAGGTCTATGGGTACACGAGTCCCGACCCAAGCCCTGATCTAATTGTTATATCGCCGTCGGTGAGCAATAGCAGCCCAAATGCCGACGAGTCCTTCAGTTTGAGCGTTGCGGCTCGCAACCAGGGTGCAGGTTCTTCGGCTGCGACGACCTTGCGCTACTACCTCTCGACCGATGATACGATCACAACGAGTGATACAGAGGTTGGCACGGGTGCCATAAGCAGTCTCAATGCGGGAGATACGAGTGGCCAGTCAATTGACTTGAATGCGCCATCAAGCGTGGGGATATACTACTACGGTGCGTGTGTCCAAAGCGTCAGTGGGGAGAGCAATACCGATAACAACTGCTCGAATGAAGTGCGTATCTCGACTGCAAACTTCGCTCTGGATAGCGACAATAGTGATCCGGAAGGTATCACCTATGCCAACAACCGATTCTATGTGCTTGATTCCAGGGATACAAAGGTCTATGGTTACACGAGTTCTGGGCAGCGTGATGCAGCTACAGACTTTGCTCTTGATAGCAACAACAATGGTCCGGAAGGTATCACCTATGCCAACAACCGATTCTATGTGCTTGATCGGGGAAATGTGTCTGATCGGGGAGATGAAAAGGTCTATGCGTACACGAGTTCCGGGCAGCGCGATTCGGCTGCAGACTTCAATCTGGATAGCAGTGCTCCGGCGAGTATTACCTATGCCAACGACCGATTCTATGTGGCCGATTTTTTGAATGCAAAGGTTTATGTGTACACGAGTTCTGGTCAGCGCGATTCGGATGCAGACTTCGACCTGGATAGCAACAACACTGATCCGTTTGGTATCGTCTATGCCAATGACCGATTCTATGTGGTTGATAACGAGGATGGTCAGGTTTATGTGTACACGAGTTCCGGGCAGCGCGATTCGGATGCAGACTTCAATCTGACTGACAGTGATCCGTTTGGTATCATCTATGTGAACGACCTATTCTATGTGGTTGATAGCGGGGATGATACGGTCTATGCGTACACGAGTTCTGGGCAATAACGCACGGGGAACATGAGAAAGAAATCGCATTTTAGGCTTTGACAACAGAGTGGGTTTGCCTATTTTAATACTTGCTCTGTTGTTCTTTTTTAGTGAGAAATTATCGTGAAATTGCCCACGCTGTTTGAGACCGATGAAGCCGTTGAAAAGGCCAAGGCATATAGCCTGCGCTTGCTGAGCAATCGGGCTTATACAAAAAAGGAGATTTGCGACAAACTCGCTGGACGAGGTTATGAGCAAGGCGCGATTGAACAGACTCTCTCGACGCTCAAGCGTCTCAATTTAATTGATGATGTGTTATTTGCGCGTCAATTTGTCGAACAACGGTTGCGATTGCGGCCTTCTGGCCGGGTGGCACTTGTGCGCGATCTTGTGCATCGGGGTGTTCCGACTGAGATAATTGATCGTGTTTTGGACGATGTTTTGGCAGATATTGATATTGAAGATGTTGCACTCGATTTGATGATGCGCAGAGCAAATCGCTACCGAGGATTGTCTCGTGAGAAAGCTCTTGGGCGGATGTACGGTTTTTTGGGACGCAGGGGATTTGAGGTTTCGGTTGCGCGAGATGTCGCTCAAAAAGTGTGGTCTAAAATAGAGAATGAAGAAGGTTAAATAAAAGATGAAGACTGCTGTACAAATTCGAGAAGAGTTTCAGGCATTTTTTGAATCCAAAGGCCATACGCGGGTTCAAAGTGCGCCCTTAGTGCCGCAAGACGACCCTACACTGTTGTTTACCAATGCGGGTATGAATCAGTTTAAGGATGTGTTTTTGGGCACCGGGCGTCGGCCTTATTCACGGGCGGTTGATACGCAGAAGTGTTTGCGGGTATCGGGCAAACACAACGACCTGGAAGAAGTGGGATTCAGCCCCAACCATCACACGTTTTTTGAGATGTTGGGCAACTGGTCTTTTGGCGACTACTTCAAGAAAGAAGCTATCGCATGGGCGTGGGAGTTGCTCACAGATGTGTGGCAATTGCCAAAAGATCGCATGTGGGCAACGGTGTTTGGCGGCGACGAGGCCGATGGTCTGGAGGCCGATGTGGAGGCCAAAAATCTCTGGACTCGCGTGACGGATTTGCCTGCCAATCGCGTGCTGCGCCTGGGCAAAAAAGATAATTTCTGGGAGATGGGGAATACCGGTCCTTGTGGCCCGTGTTCCGAAATACACTTTTATCTCGGCGATGATCCATCAAAGCAGGATGCTACGCCGGATTTAGACGCTGCGGATTATGTCGAAATCTGGAATCTGGTTTTTATTCAGTACAATCGCGATGCCGATGGCATATTGCAGCCTTTGCCGGCTCAGCACGTGGATACAGGGATGGGATTTGAGCGGATTTGTTCAATTTTGCAGGGTGTACAAACCACTTATGATACGGATGTGTTTTTGCCAATTATTGGGGCGATCGGCGAGATTACCCGAAAACCTTATCACAAAGATCACTGGGTGCCCATGCGCGTGATTGCCGATCACGTGCGTACACTCGCATTTGCAATCACAGACGGAGCACTGCCATCCAATGCAGGGCGAGGCTATGTTTTGCGGCGGATTTTGCGCCGTGCCGCGCGGTTTGGACGCACGCTGGGGATGCATGAGCCGTTTATTTTTCGACTCATAGAGACAGTAGCCCGCGAAATGAGTATTGCATTTCCCGAGGTAAAAGAAAAACGCGATTATATTGCACGGGTGATTCGGTCTGAGGAAGAAGGATTTGGCAAAACACTGGATCGCGGGTTGGAAATTTTTGACGCAATGCAGGCGAAAGGACATATTTCCGGGGCAGATGCTTTTCAGTTGTACGATACCTATGGCTTTCCCATCGATTTGACGCGGTTGATGGCAGCCGAAAAAGGTATCGAGGTGGATGAAGAGGGCTTTGAAGCGCAAATGGCGGCACAGCAGCAGAGATCTCGTTCGGCGGCTTCTTTTCATTTTCAAGCAGATGTCCGAAAAGTTACACTTACCAAAAAACATTCGGAATTTGTGGGATACGAAACACTTGCGTCCGATTCGCGCATTGTCGCCTGTCAACCTGCACTGGATGAGATGCTGGATGTCTATCTGGATATAACGCCATTTTATGCCGAGTCTGGCGGACAGGTTGGAGATACGGGCGAATTTGTGGGAGAAGGCGTGCGCTTTGAAGTAGCGACCACGTTCAGGGAAGGAGAAGCAATTGTTCATCGCGGTCGCCTGTGCGATGGGCAGGTCGAAGAACTGGTTGGTACGGACGTGAAGGCGCGTGTCGATGCTGAAACCCGTTTGAATACGGCGCGCAATCACACAGCCACACATCTGATGCATCGCGCTCTGCGGCAGGTATTGGGCGATCATGTACACCAGGCCGGCTCGCTGGTTACCCCAGATCGATTGCGGTTTGATTTTACGCATTTTGAAGGTGTAACGCCCACGCAATTAGACGATATTGTGGGAATCGTAAATGACGCGGTCAGGCGAGATTGGGCTGTCGATATTTCTTTTGACACATTGGATCGCGCTGCGGAAATGGGTGCGATGATGTTGTTTAGCGAAAAATATGGCGATGTGGTGCGCATGGTGCAGGTGGGGGATTTTAGCCTGGAGTTGTGCGGTGGTACGCATGTGCAAAGCACCGGGCAACTGGGGCTGTTTCAACTCACGCAAGAGACGGGTACCGCAGCCGGCGTGCGGCGTATTGAGGCGGTCACCGGGCCGGGGGCAGAAGCCCTTGTGCGAGAACAAAAGAAAATTTTGGCCGATCTCGCGTCGCAACTGAGTGCGCCAACATCGGAATTGTCGGACAAGGTTGCGCACCTGATCGCGCACAATCGCGAACTCGAGCGCGAGTTGCAGAGCTTGCGACGGGAGCAGGCCGGTTCAGAGATGGATATGCTGGTGAGCAGTGCTCTAAATGTAAATGGATTGCGCGTGGTGACCGCCGAGGTCTCGCCGCCCGACATGGACGGGTTTCGCACAATGGGCGACGGTTTGCGCGATGCCCTGGGTACAGGGGGCGTTGGCGTGATTGGTGCGAATTTAAATGGCAAGGCATCGCTTCTCGCGGTAGTGACAGACGATCTGATCGGTCGGGGTGTGCAGGCTGGCAATGTTGTCAAAGCCATCGCACAGATCGTAGGCGGCGGCGGTGGTGGTCGCCCCCATCTGGCGCAGGCCGGTGGCAAGTTTCCCGAAAAGATTGGAGAAGCTCTGGCGCGAGTTCCCGACATCATTCGGGCACAGGTGGAAGGGTAAGTGCCTCAATGTCTATATTCGAACAGTTGGTGGCTATTCGCAATCGCCGCGGGGCGGGGTTTTTGCCCTATCTGGATCCCGACAGGCTCGATAAAAAAGATCTGGGACGCACGGCCTCTCTTTGCGAAGCACAAGGGGCAGACGCCATTTTGATTGGCGGCAGTTTTTTGCTATCCACCAATTTTGATCGCATGGTGCGCGAGGTCGTAAGCGCTGTAGATATTCCGGTAATTATATTTCCAGGCGATACCAACCAGATCTCAGCGGCTGCCGATGCGATTATGTTTTTATCGCTTATCAGTGGACGCAATCCCGAATTGTTGATTGGGCAACACGTCAAGGCCGCACCAATTTTGAAAGCATACGGCTTAGAGGCTATTGCAACTGGCTACGCGCTCGTGGATACAGGGCAGCTAACCACAGCCGAATACGTGAGCAACACACGTCCCTTGCCGCGCGACAAACCCGAGATTGCAATGGCGCACGCTCTTGCTGCTGAGTATTTGGGTATGCAATGCGTGTACCTGGATGCCGGTAGCGGGCCAGAGTTGATGGTACCCGAAGAAATAGTACAGGCAGTCTGTGGCTATGTGTCGATTCCAACAATTGTCGGCGGCGGCATTCGCGATCCCAAAGCTGCGGCAAAACGGGTCGCATTGGGCGCAGCTTTTGTGGTGGTTGGGAGTATTTTTGAAGAAACGGGCTGGGATGCTGCGCTGATTGGCGCGTTTGCTTCTGCCATTCACTGTCTCGACTGAGTCCAGTTTTTGACAATTGGGGGTGTCGTTACCGTCTTTGCGGACGGTTTTTTTATGTGAGCGTATTGTTATGTCTATTTCGTCTGGTACAGTGTTGTGTTACGGGATACTGGGTATCGACCAAATCGTGCAAGTGGCCTGGTTTCCCGAGCGCAATGGTCACACGCGCGCGTTTCGCGACGAAGAATTTGTTGGTGGAGAAGCGACCAATACGGCGGTGACTCTGAGCGGGTGGGGGGTTGACGTGCGGTTGATGGGGTGTGCAATAGGAGACGATCGCAGGGGTGCACTTTTCTTGCGCACCATGCGTCAATTTGACGTGGATATCCGCAGGCTCGATATAGCTCCCAGCGTTCGCACCGGGCACGCCGTTATCCTGTCTGATGTCAACGGTGGCCGAACGATTTGTGGACATTTTCCCGATGTGCGTAGTAGGCCACTGACCGAGGCGGATCTCGATGGTGTTGCCCTGTTGTCTGTCGATCCCTTTTTAGGAGAAAATGCAATCCGGGCAGCTAAAATTGCGCGGGCATGTAATGTGACGGTATTTGCAATTGAACTGACGCCAGATCACCCACTTGCAAAATTCTGTGATGTAGTGATCAATTCTGACGGTTTTATGCGCCGGCACAGAATGGGCCTGCCCTCAGATGTGGCGGTTGGGCTTTTGAAGGCCGGTATAGAAACCGTGGTGATTACCAAAGGAAAACAGGGATGTCAGGTTTTCCAGGAAAATGGCAATAGTTTTGAACAGCCCGCATACCAGGTCACTGCGCGCGATACAACCGGAGCGGGAGATGCGTTTCGAGCCGGCCTTATTTATGGGTATTTGCAGGGATGGACGCTGACACGCAGTGTGCAATTTGCCAGCGGAAGTGCTGCACTAACATGTGCCAAGGCCGGTGGGGCAGGCCATATTCACGGAGAAGAACAGGTCTTTCAACTGATCACTGAAGATTGAATTTCAAAAATTTTCTGATTATGGATGATATACACGATGCTAGAACAACAGGCTACGGTAAAAAATAAACTGGGCATTCACGCGAGACCCGCGGCTTTGCTGGTACAGGCGGCAGCTAAATTTACTTCTGAAATTACACTGGAAAAAGATGGTCTGGCAATCAATGGCAAGAGCATTATGGGTGTGATGATGTTGGCTGCGGAAGTGGGTTCTGTGATCACGGTGCGGGTCAAAGGTGAAGATGCCTGCACCGCACTGGATCATATCGTCGAAATGATTGAATCAAAATTTGACTGAGCTATGAAATATCTCAAAGGCATACAGGCGTCTCCGGGCATTGCAATTGCACCGGTGTATTTGTACGATCCAGAAGAGTTTCCCGTGGATCAACGCCGGATAGATCCCCGCGATATTCCCGTAGAGAAAGCGAGATTGCAAGAGGCAATCAGAGCAGTGTCTGAGGATTTCGCGGCTACGCGGGCGCATGTGGAGGATATACTGGGCAAAGAGCACGCGCAGATATTCGACGCACATTTGCTCATATTGCAAGATCCCATGCTTCTCGAGCTTACATATCCTCATATAGAAAAATATAATGCCGAATACGCTTTTTGGACGACCTTCCAGAATTTGCGTCGTCGATTTGAAGCGTTTCAAGATGATTATTTGAGAGAACGCGGTGCCGATTTATTGGGCATTGCAAAGCGGGTGTTAGCCAAATTGGGGAATTGGGAAAAGGCAGGGTTAGATCGATTGCCCGACAAAGCGATTGTCGTTGCACGCGATTTAATGCCCGACGATATGGCGCACTTGCAACCCGATCGAGTTTTAGGGCTTGTTACAGAGGTTGGTGGACCCACGTCCCACGCGATTATTCTGGCGCGCGGGTTAGAGATTCCCGCTGTTGTCAGCGTTGCTAACGCGCTATCTGATGCACATATCGGCGCTGTGGCGATAGTAGATGGTCATCGCGGGGATTTTATTCTCAACCCGGATGGTGAAACACTCGCACACTATCGGGGTCTGGCCGAAAAACTGAGAAAGCGAAAGGTAGGGTTGGCCGATTCCCGAGACTTGCCCGCTCAGACTAAGGATGGCGTTCGGGTCGCGTTGCAGGCCAATGTGGAATTGCCCAGCGAGGTGCATTCTGCGATGGCCTATGGTGCTGAGGGCGTCGGGTTGTACCGCACGGAATATCTCTATCTCGCCAGCGATATTTTGCCCGATGAGGCCTCACAGGTTGCCGCTTATTCGCAAATGGCCAAGCGCATTGCGCCACATCCCCTCGTGATTCGCACCCTGGATCTGGGGGGCGATAAAATGTCGCATGTAATCAATACACAGATAGAAAAGAATCCCTTTTTGGGGTTGCGATCCATCCGACTGACGCTGAGGCACCGCGACCTTTTCAAAGTACAGCTTCGAGCGATCTTAAAAGCCAGTGCTGTTGGCAATGTGAAGTTGATGTTGCCCTTGATTTCGGGAATCGACGAATTGCGCGAAGCACTTGCCGTGCTCAATGACGTGCGCGAAGCACTGGCGCGAGAAGGTGTGCCTTTTGACCCTCAGTGTCCTGTTGGGGTCATGATCGAAGTCCCTTCTGCTGCGCTGATAGCCGATCAATTGGCGCGGGAAGTCGATTTTTTTAGTATTGGCACCAATGATCTGATCCAATACACGCTTGCAGTTGATCGCGGCAATGATCTCGTCTCGTATTTATTCGATCCGTTTCACCCCGCGGTCTTGCGATTGATCAAGTGCGTGATCGATGCAGCGCAGGCACAAAATATACCGGTGACTGTTTGCGGTGAGATGGCGGGAGATCCGCATTCTGGATTGTTGCTGATGGGCATGGGGGTTGACAAGCTGTCGATGACGCCTTCGGCATTGCCCGAGGTCAAACGAGCAATTCGCAATACATCTTTTGATCGGCTTCAGGCACTTGGCGAAGATGTACTCAATATGCATGAGATCGCAGATATTCGGGCGCGTGTAAACGCCACCTTATCCGATGAGGATAACGAAATGTTCGTTGGCGGGGAAAGTGATAAGACCGCACGACAAATGAGATTGTCGTTGTTTTAATTTTTTATAGGAGCAGGCTTTATGGGTCGTTTGTTTACGTCGGAATCGGTTTCTGAAGGGCATCCAGATAAGGTGGCAGATCAAATTTCTGATGCCGTGCTCGATGCTATGTTGGAGAAAGATCCCAAATCAAGGGTAGCTTGCGAAACGCTGGTAACGACCGGGCTTGTGGTAGTCGCTGGAGAAGTGACCAGTAAGGCAGTTGTAGATTTTCAGTCGCTGGTGCGCGGCGTGATTAAAGATATTGGCTATACGGATTCGAGCTACGGATTTGATTACAAGAGCTGTGCTGTATTGGTGGCCTTAGACCAGCAATCGTCTGATATTGCGCTGGGGGTGGATACGGGTGGCGCGGGCGATCAGGGGATGATGTTTGGATATGCGTGTCGAGAAACGCCAGAGCTGATGCCGTTGCCCATTACGCTGTCTCACAAATTGGTGTCAGAACTCGCGCAAATTCGCAAAGACAAAGGGCTTTCGTATTTGCGTCCCGATAGCAAAGCACAGGTGACGGTGGAATACGACAGGGATGAACCAGTTCGCGCGCACACGGTGGTGGTTTCGACGCAGCACGATGAAGACGTATCGCACGAGCAGATTGTGCGGGATGTGAAAGAGAAAGTGATCCGCGAAGTGGTGCCCACGCATCTTTTGGATGGAGATACGATTTATCACGTCAACCCAACCGGCAAATTTGTGGTGGGTGGGCCGCACGGCGATTGTGGATTGACCGGGCGAAAAATTATTGTGGATACGTACGGCGGGATGGGGCGTCACGGCGGCGGGGCGTTTTCCGGCAAAGATCCGAGCAAGGTGGATCGCAGCGGGCATTATGCGGCGCGCTGGGTTGCCAAAAATGTCGTCGCGGCGGGCCTTGCATCTCGATGCGAAGTGCAACTGGCCTACGCTATCGGGGTGGCAAAACCCGTTTCGATCGCCGTAGATACGTTTGGCACGGGCAAAATTGAAGAATCAAAGATTGTCGCTCTGATTGAAGATCATTTTGACCTGACGCCGTCTGGCATTATTGCAGCACTCGAGTTGACCAGGCCCGTGTATCGTTCTACAGCCGCTTATGGTCATTTTGGACGCGGAGAATTTACATGGGAGCAGACGAGTAAAGCCGATGTATTAAAAAAAGCCGCTGGGCTGTAATATTTTTAACTTTCCCAATCCCTTTATTTTAGCGCGGAAGCAGATTCCGCGCTTTTTTTTAATTATCGAGACTTTCTCATCTCTCGAGATCGTAATATTTGATTTTTTTGTGAAGGTTGGTACGTTCGATGCCCAGGGCATTGGATGCGCGTGTGACATTTCCGTTGTGGCGCTCAAGTGCTTCGGCAATGTAGTGCCGCTCGACGGCTTCGCGCACCTGACGAAGTGTTTTTCCCGCGCTGAGATCAGGGAAAGAACCGGGTTGTTTTGGAATGGTCATGCCATCTAAAGTGGGTAAATCTTCGGCGTGGAGGGTATCTCCTGAAACCATAATTGAGAGGCGTTCAACCAGGTTTTTCAGTTCGCGGATGTTGCCGGGCCAGTCGTAGTGCAAGAGCATGTCCCGCGCTTTTGCCGATATTGCTTTGGGTAAAAATCCGTTTTCTTCGGCATAGGCGTTGAGAAAGTGTTCGGCCAGTGCGGGGATGTCTTCGCGGCGCTCCCGCAAGGGTGGGGCTGTCAGTGGCACTACATTCAGGCGAAAGTAAAGGTCTTCTCGAAATCTGCCATGCTCGACTTCGGCGTGCAATTTTTTGTTTGTCGCAGCGATGACGCGCACATCTACGCGAAAGGTCTTTGCGCCGCCTACCCGTTCAAATTCACCCTGTTCGAGCGCGCGCAAAACCTTGGCCTGTACCGATAGGCTCATGTCGCCAATTTCATCGAGAAATAACGTCCCTCCATCGGCTTGAAGAAACTTGCCATCGCGCGTTTTGACCGCGCCGGTAAATGCGCCCCGGTCACTCCCAAACAATTCGCTTTCAATAAGTTCTTCGGGAATGGCAGCACAGTTTACTTTGATAAAGGGATTGTTCGCTCTACGACTCATTTTGTGAACGGCACGGGCAATGAGTTCTTTGCCCGTACCGCTTTCGCCCAGGATGAGGACGCGCCCATTGGTGGGGGCAACGCGCGCTATCTGGTCGCGGATTTCTGTCAGGGCGGGACTTTGTCCCACCATTTCGTAGCGTCCTTCAATCTGTTGCTTGAGGTAGCGATTTTCCTCGGTGAGTTCCCGGGTCTGGAGAGCGCGAGAAATCGCGAGGAGCACTTTGTCGCGATCGAGAGGTTTTTCCAGGAAATCATAAGCCCCTCGTTTGATGGCGAGAACGGCGTTTTGCACATTGCCGTGTCCCGAAATCATGATGATTGCCAGATCGGGACGTACTTCGAGGAGTTTGGGCAATAGGTCGAGGCCGTTGATTTCTGGCATAACAATGTCGAGCAAGACCAGGTGAATGCGTTCTTTTTTCACTACGTCAAGACCCGCCTGTGCCGAGGCACAAGTGAAGACCTGATAGCCTTCGCCCGATAAGATCATGTCTAAGGTTCGACGGATATTTCTTTCGTCGTCAATAATGAGAATATTTTGGTTCATCGGGGTTCCTCCGGTTGCGCTATGGCTCGGTCGGGAATGGGGAGTTGAAGATCGAATTGCGCGCCTCCTGTAGGGGCATCTGTGACCGAGATGTGCCCTCCGTGATCTTCAATGATGGTGTGCACCACGGCAAGGCCCAGGCCCATGCCGCTTTCTTTTGTGGAAACATAAGGTTTAAAGATACGTACGCGATCTTCTATGGGCACACCCGGCCCGCTGTCAATTACGGAAAGCATAGCAGTGTCGTCAGACGCGCGTGTGCGAATCTCGATCTGGCCGTTTTTGCCAGAGGCGTCAAGACCATTTTCTATAAGATTAATCAGCACTCGACGCATCTGCTCGGCGTCGAGTTCGAGTGCGGGCTGATTTTTCTCCAGGTCGAGGTGAATACGGGCATCTGGATAGAGGCGAACGACATTGTGTACACACTCATTGAGATCACTGGGAGACAGCGAGAGAGATGGCATGCGGGCAAAGTTGGCAAATTCTTGCACCAGGGATCTGAGATTTTCGACTTCTTCTGTCACGATTTCCGTGCAGTTGGTTACAAATTGTTGATACGTGGGATCATTGCCAGAGTATTTGTCGCGTATTTGCTGCACTGCAAGTTGGATGGGCGTCAATGGATTTTTTATTTCGTGAGCCAGGCGCCGAGCAATTTCTCGCCAGGCTGCAATTTGCTCGGCTTCGAGTCGTTTGCGTCTGTTTTCCACAAGGTCTTGCGCCATCTGATTAAAGGATTCGATAAGTAAGCCGATCTCGTCATCTCTGCCTTTGGGGATGCGGTATTGCAGGTTATCGCGTGCCATTTCTCGCGTGCCTTTAAGCAGGGCGTGAAGCGGGCGCGTGATCTCAAAGCCAATGCGAACGCCAATCACAGATGCCAGAAGGACAACGCCTGCTGCGGCGACGAGAAAGGCGAGTAGAAATGCAGTGCGCAGATCGTCTTCCGCCATTTCAATATGCTTGTACGTATGCACGGCATTTTTAACATCTATGAGCGCCTCGAGTGAAAGTAGAGCCGTTAGTGCTCGTTGCGAATCGGGAAGTGCGATTACCAGTTGAAGCTGATCGTTTTCTACTTTGGAGACCACGGGACCTTGCGAAAGGTCTGTGTCGATCTGTTCGAGAGACGAAACACGCAGGGTCAGATCGTCGAGCCCGGCATCTGCAAACGCGGTGTGCAAGGTATTGAGGTCGCGGTGAGGTGGTGCAGATAAAAGCTGTCCAATATCCTGAAGTTGCCGTTTTTTGGCGTCGTAGTTCTCTTTGGCGAAAGAAAGCGCACGGGTCAGCGCACTGCCCATCTCGACATTGACGTTGGTCTGAAGGCTCAGCGACAAAAAGTGTCGTGCGAGCAGCGCGAGTATGAGCGTCGTGCCCAATGCCAGACCAATCAGGGCGGCGATAATGCGCCAGCGCAAGGGAATAGATCTCATGGTTGTGTCTCCGGGCAGAGTGTTATTCAGTCAGAAGATATGGGAGTGCGCTGGGGCGAAATCTGAACAGGTCAATCCATTCGGGAGATGTGGATCTGTCCAGAGTGTAGAAAAATTCGAGATAGCTGCCTTTTTCGATTATCTTGAGCCATTGTCGCGTGCGTTCTTGTTGCTCGGGCGAGATCGGGTTTACGTCTATCCGCATTTGCAAGGTGATAGGCTCGTCGGGGAAGGGAAGTATTGCAAGTGCAATCCCCTGAAGTTCAGAACACGCGCGTCGAATGTCTTCAAAATGAGACGTAATCTGCGTGTCTGGTCGTGCGGATTGCCGGATGAGGCGATATTGCCCTTCCCAGATGTCGTGTTCCAAACGCCTGAGCAGGCTGCTTTGTCCCAGATTATCTCCGCGGCCTGTCCGCAGGCGAAATTGCACGGCGATAGATGTCGTCATGCCCGATTCAATGGCGTCAATAGCCCGTTTTGAAAAGAGAGAATCGATGGTTGCATCGAGGCGCAGGGTGTCGGATTGCACATAAATATAAAGACTGTCTTGCGGTATGTGTTGTGCAAGTACGGGTTGCACGTTGGCAAACAAGCAAACTGTGAGCGTCTGGATGATGAAGAAACGAGTCATCTCTTCCTCACAGACCAATCTTGACGCCGGCAAAGCGATGTGATTTTACGATGAGTGTTCCCGTGCTGATTCCATAGCTGATATCTACGCGGTTAAAGAGCAACATGCCCACGCCAAAAGCAAAGTCGGCATCTCGCCGATCTTTGTCATTTACAGAGCGATGGACACCGCCGCTTTCGGCAAAGGCATACACCCGTCCCAGAGTTTTGAGATCGATGGAATAGATGGCTTCGGCTGCAAAAAACAGTGTGCCGCCTTCTGGTCCAATAACGCGGCGTTCTATGCCTCTGAGCTGATTATCCCCATCGAGATAAAAGCGTTCGTAAAAGGGTGGATGCCCCCAAATGCCCCCAGTTTTGATGCCGAGCGAAAGGATGTGTCCTGTGGTAAGTTGCTGGTGTCGATAGAGTTCTGTGCGAAGCTTGATATAATTTGCAACCGATCCCAGAAGTTTGGATGACAGTGTGAGGCGGGCGTTAAAATCCGTACCCTGTCTCCAGACTGCCCTCGCGGGTTGTTTGAACAGGTTAAACGAAAGAGTGGAGAGGTTTTCTCGACCTACGGCAGCTTTAATTTCATTGGCGAATACTCCACCGCCCGTGGCGATGGTGGGGTGATGAAAATCGCCGATTTGTATGGCTTCAAGAGCGTACTTTAAGACGAAATGGTAGGCGCGCAAAGGAGAGGGCTGTCCAAAACCCATGGCAAATCCGATGCGTTCGAGATCGTAGCGCCCCCTGATTTCGGGTTTCGGATCGCGAAAGATGTCGCGGTCTGCAGAAGATCCCGTTACCTGAATGTGAAATGCCTGATTGGTTTTGAGAAAGAGCGGATCGCTGTAGTGAAATCCCCAGTATTTGAAGCGTTCTCCCAAACCGTATTCCACGCCGACCAATTTTCCCTCTCCTCGCAGGTTGGCATAATGTGCATTGGCGGATGCACCAAAGCCATCGAGTTCGGTATAGTCAAAACTCAAACCCAGGTCGCCAAAGCGTTTTTCTTTTACATAGACCACGAGAATGGCTTTGCCTTTTCCCCCCCCGGGTTTGACATTGACAAAGGCAGTTCGGAAAAGCAGCAGACGCTCGAGAATCACGCGGCAGCGGTCGATATCCCCTTCGCGCAGGTTGTCTCCCACTTTGAGGGGTAAGACCTGTCGGATGATTTCCGCACGGGTTTTTTCGTTGCCGCGCACTTCAATCTTTTCTATTTCGTGCCCAATTTGCCCCAGGGCAGGAGTGGCAATCAGGCAGAGCAGGATGAGGTATTTGGACATGATGGCAGTACTCGTGAGGTTTTTAGATACAAGTATGCAAAAACTGTGCCCGTGTGGTGGGTCTTTTACGGATAAAAATAAAATTTGGAAAAATAAGAAGTTGTGTGTATCTAATGCCTGAAACCCAGTATGCGTTGTGTGAAACAATACGACATGTGTATCTTTTTTGCAACAGGATTGCAGAATACCACTACCGGAGGGTGCAAACGATGTCTGTTTCCCATATTCTCGAAAAACTCAAACGCGATGGGTTTTATGTGGTTGAAAACGTGATTCCCGCAGATGAGGTGGATGCAGTGCGGCAAGCCGTGGTGGCAGCGCAGGCGCGAAAACAGGCGGCGTCAGAGGCGGCAATAGTCGCAACCCGAGCGAAGGGGCATCGCATTGGTGCAGAGGGCGTAGCGAGTTTGCGACAGGTGATTAATGAAACGCAGGTTTTCGCACCTTATATGGCAAGTCGCAAGGTGATGGATGTGGTGGATGCGCTGTTTGGGCCTTATGCGCGCGTTTCTAGTACGGATTGTGTGATCAATTATCCGGGCAATGATAGGGGATACTGGCACGCGGATTGGCCGTATAATGCGACCAATGCTTCGCATATTCCCGCGCCGTATCCCGATGCGTTATTGCATTTGTCGTCAATCTGGATGTTGACGGCGTTTAATGAGAAAAACGGTGGGACATTTCTCGTACCGGGCAGTCATCGGTGGCGGGATAACCCGGCTGCGGGTGGGATGGGCGATGTGGATCAGGATGCGCCTTATCCCACTGAGATGCAGGTGAAGGGCGCAGCGGGCAGTGTGTTGATTTACGACAGCCGATTGTGGCATGCGGTGGCATCAAATCAGAGTGATCAACCGCGTGTGGCATTGATTGTGCGCTATGCCCCGTGGTGGTTAAATTTGAATCCGTCGCATATTGGCAAACCCGAGCACGAGATGATGGTGGTGGAGACAGGTGGCAAGAATTATGAATCTATGCCATTGCAAAAGGAGGTTTACGACGGGTTGCCGGAAGATGTGAAGCCTTTGTACCGCCACTGGGTCGAACAATAGTCCGAGGTTTGCAATGTACCCCAAAATATAAGGAAGGTAGCCATGTCAGATTTACAGCTTGACTCTATTGAACCCTGGGCGCCGCACTCGACCGCCGCGCCGTTGACAGAACGCAGTGGGGATACGCTGGCAATTGCCGCAAATGGTACGCGCACCTGTATTGGCGGATGGCAGATCGCGTATTCGGGTGTTGAGGCCGGCAAAATGTATGAGATGGTTGTCGCGACACAGTTTCAAGATGTGGATACGGCACGCGATGTATTGCGTTGTGAGGCGTATTGGGGCCACCTGGATCGGGACAGCGTGCAGCGCGGTAAAGTTCTGTCCTGGGATTATCTCCTTCCCGAATGGAACGGCAATACCGTGCAATTTTCACGACGTCTCACTGCCCCGGAAGATGCCGAACACCTGACCGTGCGCTATACATTTCGATGGTCGGTTAAGGGATCATCCGAATGGCAGTTGCCCAAAGTGATCGCAACCGAAGTGGCAGAATCGTCCAAACCCGTGAAAATTTGTGTCGCAACGGGACGGCGAGAAGATCGCAACCGGCGGTTTGAATCGATTCAAGACAATGTCGATCTTTATTTGCCTTTGTGCCGAGAGATATGTGAAAAAGAAAAACCCGATTTGATTGTGTTGCCCGAGATCGCATTGCAATACGGGATTAAAGGCAGTCCATTGGAACTGGCAGTGCCCGTACCGGGACCCGAGGCGGAGCCGTTTGCAGATATTGCGCGCGACTATGGCGTCTATGTACTGTTGGGTGTGATTGAACGGGATGGCGATGCCGTTCATAATACAGCCGTGTTGTTTGCGCCCGATGGCGGCGTGGATGGCAAATATCGCAAGGTGCATCTGGCCGTAGGGGGCGAGATGGATTCGGGTATTTTACCGGGTGATGAATTTCCTGTATTTGATACTGGGATCGGACGGATTGGGTGCAATATTTGTATGGATTCTTCGGCGGCTGAGTCGTCGCGGATGATCGGGTTAAATGGCGCGGACTTTTTGTTGTTGCCAATTATGGGTGATCACCGCGCATGGCATCCGGAAGATCATACGTGGGATCCCGAACGCTTTCGCGGGATTATGCAGACGCGGGCACTGGACAATCAGTTGTGTATGGTGGTGGCGGTAAATCGCGCGGAGGGCAGTTGTGTTATTGATCGCACCGGGCATGTGCTGGCATGGAATGATGGAAGCGAACCTTTTGTGAGCGCCGAGGTGAATCTCGTGGATGGATTCCACCCAAAAAGTCGCGGGTGCTTTCGCGGGATTAACTGGATGCAGCGACGCCCACATACCTATCGCGCTTTTGTCGATGAAAAGAACGCGGGGACCTTGAAGGCTGAGGCGTATTGAGAATTATTTGCCGAGCGCGATTTGTTCGCATTCGGCATATTTTTTTACCAGTTCGTCGTACACTGCGGTGTTGGATGGTTTGACGACGGAGCCAGATATGGGTTCGGCTATGCCTACTATGATGTCTTCCCAGGTGGTATTTTGTCCAGAGGCGTTGAGGTGAGCATGTGCGGCGCGGAGAGCTGCGCCGAGGGCCGCGCTATTGGTGACTTCAAACTGGTAAACGGGACAGTTTTGTACATCGGCCATGATCTGAAGGATTTCGGGATTGACCGATGCGCCGCCAGTAACGTAAATGGCTGAAGGCTGCACACCCATCCATTCTGAGTGAATGCGCATGGACATCATTTGCGCCTCGACAACTGCGCGACAATTGCCCGCGGCATCATTTTCGTCAAGGTCAAAGCGGTGTATGCCGGGTTCGAGGACATTGGGCACAATTTCGGGTTCAAAATAGGGGAGCATGATTTTGCCATCATTGCCAGGGGGGGTAGATTGGAGTGCATGGGAAAAACCGTCCCAATCCAGACCATGAGATTTGCGAATGGCTTCGCGAGCGAGGGAGCCATTTTTGAAACACAAGAGGGTCATATAATCGCCATTGGGTGAGACGAAGACGTGACCTTCGCCGCGCGGGTCGGTCTGGCAATTTTTCATCGTTCCAAAATAGGTGTCGCTGGTACCAAGTGATATGGCGACGAGGCCCTCGCGAATAAGACCAAGGCCGATGACGCTGTTGGGATTGTCACCCGACCAGACGAGGGCTTGTGCATTGGGATTGAGGCTGTATTTATCGACAAGGTAACGACTTACAGTGCCGATAATCGCGCGGGATTCTGCGAGCGGCGGCAGGCGATGAGATAGATTGGGTGCTGTGGCGTCGAGCGCGGCAGGATGCCAGGTTCGGTTCTGAATGTCCATCAAGTTCATGCCAGCGCCATCGCCGTGATCGATGGGGGCAATTTTGCCCGCGATCAGAGAGGCCATGAAGGAAGAGACGAGCATGATGTGCGCGGTGTTGTTATAAGCATCGGGTTGTGTTTTGTAGAATTTGCGAATTTGTGGCCCTGTGAAGCGTTCAAAGGTGGTGGATCCGGTGGCGCTGGCTGTGGCTTGTAGGCCGCCGAGGGCGTCGCAAATTTCAACGCATTCGGCGCGGGTTGAAGAGTCCATCCAGATGGGAGATGTGTTGCGGGAGAATATACCGCCGAGATTTTCTGCGAGGGATTTTGATGGATCGAGATTGGATAGGTTATCCGCGGTTTTGAGATAGACAGAGCCGTGCTGTTGCCCCGAGCCAGAGATGGCTCGGATAGCACCGAGGGTTATGCCCTCGGTTTTCATTTTCTCAAAAAGCACATCGAGGGCTTCGGCCCACATGAGGGGTGGCGAGTGAACAATTTTGGGATCGGGATGGTCGAGGACGCCATTTTGGGTGCCATAGTGCGGTAGTGTTTCGTCGTAGTTCAAAGAGACGTCGTACACGACTTTGCGGGTGTCGAGGTCTATGATAAGGGCACTCAAGCTCTGCGTGCTGGCGTCAAGCCCGAGATAGAGGTTGCTCATGGATACTCCTTACGATTCATAAATAATCGGGCATTTGGATAAGTCGTCAATATGTCGGGTAAGGCCCTGTCGCACGTCGTTGGCGGGGCGAGAGTTTTCGGTGCGCATGTGAATGGCAAAGCTGCGACGGGGACTGTTGGACCTGTTGGGTCCGCTGCCGTGGAGCGTGAAGCAGTCGTGCAGGCTCAATGCGCCGGGCGACAGGAGCATGGGGGCTTCTCGCCAGGTGGCCTGTTCGGGTATTGATATGCCGCGGCGCAATGTGTCGAGGTCTTGTTGTTGAAAGCCGAAGTCAATGTCCAAAAGACCCCAGCGGTGTGAGCCGGGGACAAAGCGCATTATGATTAAGCCACATGCCGACGCGATACTTGTAAAAATCGCACGGCGCGCTGTCCCAACCGTTTTAATAGATCCAAATCTTGCCGCGCTTTGGCCAGCATTAAAATGCCTTCGTAATACGCCCACAATGCCAGAGCTGTTTCTCGCGTATCCATGGGAGACAGATCACTGGCTTCTACCGCCTCATCGAGCGTTTTTTGCAGCCGACCAATTATATCCTCAAAAATACGGTCAATTTTATGGCGGATCAGCGGCTCGTGCGCGCTCATCTCCACAGCGAGGTTGCCAAACGGACACCCGCAGAGTTGTTTGTACTGTTCGTAAAATTGACAATTTTGCTCGTAAACCAGTTCAAAAAATCGCGAAATCCGCTCCAGCGGCGGTCGTTCTGGCGAAAAAGCCTGCTCCCAGGCGGTTTCCCGGGCAAATTCCCACCACCGATCTAATGAAGCCAGCACCAGGTCTTGCTTGGTCTCGAAAAAGTGGTAAAAGCTCCCTTTTTTTACCCCAGCAGCTTTGCACAATTCCTGCACGCCCACGTCGGTATAACCGCGCGTAAAAAATAAATCCATCGCTGCCCGTATCAGCCGCTCTTTTGCATCGCTCGTGCGTCCCATGATATGCCTTTTACTCTAAATTCGATAAATCTGCTATGTCCTGAGGTCGCCCAGTCGCTTTTTTGTTTTGCTTTAAGTTTTGCAAATTGATAACATGGACCGTCCTGAAACTAAATATAGTCTATCTAAACCGACTTTTCAACAAGGAGCTTCACATGCGCGTCATTGCAATTGGTACAGAATACACGGGCAAAACCACGCTGGTTCAAGCGATTCAACAATGGGGCATAGAGCGCGGTATTCGCCATCACATGGACGATCACTTTTCCATTCCCGACCAGCAAACCCTTACAAATCCCGCAGATCAAAAGGCCATGAACGAATTGCCATCGCCCATAAAAGAGCGTTTTCAGCGCTTTCAGATCGCCTATCACGTGCGCCTGGTACACAATTACCAGCACGTTTTGCTCACGGGTTTCCACATTGAGGAAATGGTTTACGGCCAACGCTATTATTATCCCGAACTGGCGCGTCCGGTCGAAAATCCCCAGGCATGGGAAAAAAACATGCCCTCCGACATCATTCTGGTGCATCTCACAGCCAGTCCCGATGTTATCAAACAGCGCATGAAAGACGATCCACACGATTTTCCCATTGTACCCGAATCGGATATCGAAGAAGTCCAGGCGGCATTCCAGGAAGAATTTCGCAAATCATTTTTTAAACAAAAATTTCAGATTGACACATCAGATCTTAATGCAGATACATTGCTCGAGTCCTTTCTCAGTCAATCGTTTCCCTACCTCACCGCCGCCGATCACGCCATTCGATTGGCAGTAGGGTGATCGGTTTTTGAGGTACTAACCTTGCCATCACCGTCTCCCGACATTCGCCTTGCGTTCGACGATGGCACGCTCGTCCTTCTGGATCCACCGCCAGACTATGAACCGCCATCCCCGTTTGTATGGGATAGCCGTGTTGGACGCTGGCGCGCTCAGGCGCACCGGTATCGCGATGTTGTCGAAGCATTACAGGCTCAGGATATTGGCATAAAAAACGTCGTTCCGCGCTACAACCGCCTCAAGCTCAATTTTAACCGCGAACACACCCCACATCCGCATCAGGCCGAAGCCTTTGACGCCTGGCAATCAAACCAATATCGCGGCGTGGTTGTTCTACCCACGGGGTCGGGCAAGTCGCTTCTAGCACTGATGGGTATTGCGGAAGTTGGTCGCAGTACTCTTGTTGTCGTGCCCACGATTGATCTTATGAATCAGTGGTACGACTTGCTTAGAGATGCCTTTTCATGCGATATAGGTATCCTGGGCGGGGGATATCACGAGCTTGAAGACCTCACTGTAACGACCTACGACAGTGCGTATATGCACATGGATCGCTATGGCAATCGCTTTGGTTTTCTCGTTTTTGACGAGGTCCATCACCTGCCCGGCGAATCCTATTCTCACGGTGCAGAACTTTCTATTGCTCCCTATCGCCTGGGGCTTACAGCAACGCTCGAACGTCCCGATGGTCGCCATCTTATGCTGCGCGATCTCGTGGGGCCAACTGTTTATGAAAAGGGTATCCGCGACCTGTCTGGCGATTATCTCTCTGAGTACAATACGCAGCGTATAGAAGTCGATATGGTGGCCGAAGAGCGCGCCGAATACGAAACTGCGCGTTCGCAATTCAACGCTTTTCTGGAATCCAAGAATCTGCGGTTGGGCAGTGCTTCTGGATGGCAAAATTTTGTGCGGCTTTCGGCTCGTTCCAGCGATGGCCGAAGGGCGATGCTCGCCTATCGCCGCTATCGAAAAGTCGCTCTGGGTACGACCGCTAAATTGCGCGTGCTGGAAGATTTGCTAAAAAAACACCCGCGCGACCGCATGCTCATTTTCACCAATGACAACGAAACTGTTTATACCATTTCAGAACAATTTCTCATTCCCGCCATTACGCACCAGACCCGCACAAAGGAGCGCAGGGAAATCCTCAAAGCCTTTAACGAGGGGGACATTCTCGCGCTTGTCACTTCTCGCGTGCTCAACGAAGGGGTCAATGTGCCCGAGGCCAATGTCGCGGTTGTGCTTTCGGGCACGAGTACTATCCGCGAACATGTCCAGCGATTGGGGCGCATTTTGCGCCGCCGCGAAGGCAAACACGCCATTCTCTACGAAGTGATCTCCCGCAATACGGTTGAAGACCGCATTTCCCGCCGCCGCAGACAACACGATGCGTACGATGGGAAGCAACGATAAATGTTTTGAAAGGAGCTTTTGTGCATATTGAAGATCTCTTTACCCCGGCCCAACGCGTACTTGTCACCCACCTTCACAGCCGCGACCAGGAGGAGCGCCGAGCTGGCTCTACCGACCCGCTGCGCCTCAAGGCCGCCAGCCCAGAGGTGGCCCATTATCTGTGTCTCACTGCGGTTCGCCAAGGGGCGAAGACGCTGGTCGAATTTGGCACTTCGCACGGCTATTCTACCTTGCATCTGGCTGCGGTGGCGCAGCACACGGGGGGGCGCGTTTTCACGCTGGATCAGATGCCCGAAAAAACCACGGCGGCCCGGGGCAATTTGCGAGCCGCCGGTTTGGACCATCTGGTGAAATGCCACACTGGAACCGGTGATGTCTTTATCGCGGCTCTTCCCGATTGCGTGGATTTCGTCTTTGTTGACTTTGGGCTGCACGCTTTCGCACCTATGTTCGACATGTTGGAAAGCCGTCTGGCGCCGGGGGCTTTTCTCTTTGTCGATGGCTGGTCTGCGGTTGAACAATGGTACATGGATCCGGATTGGTCCGCCTTTAAGAGCCGTCTGGACGAGACTCCCGATTATCTGACCTGTATCCTGCCCCTGCAAAAGTCGCACCTCATCGCCATTAAGCTATCTTGAGCGGACGCTGACAAACCACGCTGAAGCCAAACACGCCATTGACAAGCAACGAGAGATGTTTTGAAATGCGGTTGACAAAAGCACATCATTGCGACATTTTTGGGTTATCAAGATAACTTAAAAACATAGGAGAACGATCATGTATGTACGTGTGACATCAAAAGGACGAATCACAATTCCCCGTGAAGTGAGAAACCAACTCAATCTGAATAAGGGTTCCATCGTCTCTGTTGTCGTCAAAAATGGTCGCGCCGAACTCATTCCGGTTGAAGATGATGTTATGGCACTTAGAGGCAGCGTTCCGGTTGATGGCCCGCAGGACTTTGATGCGATTGAAATTGAAGTTGAAAAGAGGGTCGCTGAGCATGTCGCCCTCAACTCATAGATTTGTCGATACTAATATCTTGCTTCGCTTTCTCACCAACGATCTACCTGAACAGGCCGATAAAGCCTCAAGACTTATGCAACGCCTTCAAAGTGGCCGAGAAACAGTAGAATTGTCAATTCTGGCGGCTGCTGAAATTGTATGGACATTAGAACGGTTTTACAAACTTTCGAAAAGCAATGTTGCCTCCAAAATGTCATCAATTCTCAAACTCAAAAGTCTCAAAATATCGGATAAAAATATCTTTCTTGAAGCACTTTCTCTTTATGCTGAAAAGAATATCAGTTTTACAGATGCCTATATTGCCACACAAATGAAACGTGCTGGCTCAAATGAACTATATACCTTTGATAAAGAATTTGACCGCGTTGAACATGTCAAAAGAGTCGAACCCTGATCTCATCTTGGTTGTAAAACTGATGCATGCGGCTCTAATCACTCACATTTTTTAATCGTTATTACGAATGTGGCCTGCCGAGAGAGAAAATGCAAAAGCGTACGTATTAAATATTCATACGTACGCTTTCTTGTTTTTTTACGCTCGCAGGAGCGGATTTGGACCTCGTCCGTAAAAGGAATTTCTATGCATATTGAAGCTCTCTTTACTCCAGCCCAACGGGTACTTGTCGCCCATCTGCACAGCCGCGACCAGGAGGAGCGCCGAGCCAGTTCTACCGACCCGCTACGCCTCAAGGCGGTCAGCCCAGAGGTAGCACATTATCTGTGTCTCATCGCGGTTCACCAACGGGCGAAGACACTGGTCGAATTTGGCACTTCGCACGGTTATTCCACCTTGCATTTGGCCGCTACGGCGCAGCACACGGGAGGCCGCGTTTTCACGCTGGATCAGATGCCCGAAAAAACCACGGCGGCCCGGGGCAATTTGCGAGCCGCCGGTTTGGACCATCTGGTGAAATGCCAGACTGGAACCGGTGATGCCTTTATCGCGGCTCTTCCCAATCGCGTGGATTTCGTCTTTATCGACTTTGGCCTGCACGCTTTCGCGCCTATGTTCGATATGTTGGAAAGCCGTCTGGTGCCGGGGGCTTTTCTCTTTGTCGATGGCTGGTCTGCGGTTGAACAATGGTACATGGATCCGCATTGGTCCGCCTTTAAGAGCCGTCTGGACGAGGCCCCCGATTATCTAACCTGTATCCTGCCCCTGCAAAAGTCGCACCTCATCGCCATTAAGCTATCTTGAATGAAAAAATAAAGATGGCCCGATTCCGAGAAGGAACCGGGCTGTTTTTTTATTCCTATCGCAGTTAAAAAAACTTATCGCGTACTGTGGGGAATCAGTTCGATTTTGAGCCGATCAATCGATGGAAACAATAAGGTTCAGATTTTCTTTTCGTAGCATGTCTTGTAGTGCAAGCTGAACCCAAAAGCTTTCTGGCTCGCCAAGTTGCCTGGCAATTTTGGCAGCCCTGCTGGGACTTGGAATCCTTCTTTCTTTTTCAATATCACAAAGACTTTGAGGTGAAATCCCCAAAAAATCAGCAAACTCTCTCTGGCTTTTTTCTTCTCCCATTCGATAGCTCGCCAGAGCATTTCCAAATGTCAGACATCCAAAGTCTCTCTCCAGTTCAGAAGTTCCATATTGTCCTTTAGTAATCATGTTTATTGATCTCCTCAATTTGAATCAAATTAACCTCATCACCTTCTATTTCAGTATAGAAAACGCGATAGGATTTGGATAGCCTGATGGATCTTTGCCCGCTTCGGTTACCTCGAAGAGGTTCATCATGATATCCGGGGATTTTTCTAACTTCCTGAATACCCAAAGATTCTACTTGAAGTGCCCATCGTTGAAGGTTTCTTACAATATGAATGGGCAACCGATTCAGATTTTTTCTCACTTTATTAACCCGACTAATTCATGAACTGTAATCGTTGGGGTTGTTTGTCAGGCGGCATCGGTTCCAAGCATCAAAATGAGGGTGCTTTCTATCTTGTCTGCCGGCATAGGCGTCTTCATAGAGTTCAAGCAGCCAAAATCGTCACCTGACTGGCTCTGCCAGTGTCAAAAGTACAGACCGGTCCCTTGCCAGTCCTGTCTGTGGATAAGTCCGTGTATTTGTAAAGTCAGCAAGTGATGGGACAGACCCCTATTCCTGCCCCGTTGATGGGTTATGGCACCGCCTTTGCCAGATTGCACAGGATTTTATCAAAAAGGTGTGGCAATGGAAATGACATAGGCAGATGGAAGGTGATCTTTGTTTTCAACTCACAGACGCGTCCGGCGACTTTAAGGAAGCGATTTTGGAGGGTATTGACCTGTGCGTTTATCCACGTTGTGCCTTGTAATCCGATGTGCGCTAAGGTGTGCAACAAGACATAGGCAGCCGAATGGAGGAAGAGGCGGAACTGATTGGCTCCAAATGCGTGACAGGATGTGCGGTCTGAGTGGAGAAAGGTTTTGTGATTTTTAATGAAGTTTTCCATCTGTCCGCGAGCACAATAGATATTTTGGTAGATAAAGGAGGCCCTTGAACTTTCAAGGTTGGTCACGACAAAGCGTGTGTTTTGGCCTCGGGTGGTGATTTCAGCTTTGCAGATGATGCGTCTGGCACAGGCCCAAGTCTGGGCTTGGTAATAAAATGAGGTAAAAAGTCGCACGGGCTTGCCGGTTTGTGCATAAAGGCTTTTGGTCTGATCCATCAGGGGCTTTGAAAGGGCTAAGAGTCGGGTATTGGCACTTTGTCCGAGGATAAAAAAGAGGTCCTTTGTCGCACAAAAGTCCTGGACTTCTGGACTTGAGAAGTGGGCATCGCCTCGCAAAAAGAGTGCCACCTTTGGCCAAGCCTGACGAATATAAGCGACTAACCGCTTGAGAATGGTGACAATCTGTTTGCCATCAGGACGCACACCCGGACGTAAAATCGTCGTGATTAGCTTGCCCGATTGCCCTTCATAAATATGCAAAGGCTGGTAGGAGTAGGCACCCAAATACCCATTGAATAAGGACAACTGCTGCGTCCCATAAACCCTATCCTGCGTATCATCAATATCTAAGATGATCGACGAAGGCGGCTTTTTATACGAAGCAATAAAACAATCGACAAAGGCACGAGCAACGCGATACAAATCGCTTCTGCTCATCTGATTCTCAAACCGACTCATCGTGGGTTGACTGGCCAAGTTCTCACCACTTATGGGCAAGCGATCACAGGCAACCTTGAAGCCGGGATCGCTGCGTAAGGCATTGCAATCATTGGCATCTTCATACCCACAGGCAATTTGAAACACGCGCTGTTTGATCAACTCTGCCGTGCTATGCGCCACATAACTTTGATGCCGATGGTCTTTAATCGCGCGACTCAAACGTGATAAAATACCCGTTTTGGCCTCCACTTCTCGAAGCAATAAGGCTCCGCTATCGCTGGTGAGGATGCCCCCATCAAAGGCGAGGTTGAGACGTTTGCCGAAAATGCTTGCCAAAGGAACCTTGCAATGATTATCTTGTGTGTTCACGGTAGTTTCTCCCAAGTTCATTGTTCAATGGTTATGAGTGTAACCTAATATAATACAATGGCTTGAATAGGGAAACTACCTTTTTTATGAATTTTTCGGGTTAAATAGAACTCTTTCCATTCCCAGATTATACGTCAAAATGACGTATGCATCAAGTCCAACCTGCTGTGATATATTTTGAAACGCGAAGAATACAGGCGTCGATCCATCGCACCAGCCCATTCTATGCCGCTCTCCCAATAGCGGGAGGGCGACATTTTTTTTCAATTGGCGACGCTGGCAATTTCAAGCTACATTCGTAGAGAAAGTGTTGAGGGGCGCAATATATCAAAATGTCCGCGTTTGTCTCCTTTGGTGTGCTGTGATGGAGCTTTATAGAGTCGTATAAGACACAAAAAGGCATCTGTATTTGGAACAACTATAAATGGATTCCGCTGGATGGTAAATTTGAAATAGAGGTATCCGGAGATTTACTCTCAGCAGGAGGTGCATTATGAAACAAAAGAATAACGCGATTGAAAATCAAATACGTCAAATGTGCCAGGCAATGAAAGAACCAAATAACTCGGAAGATGAATGGCTAAAAACAGATGAATGGGGCGAGACGGTTTCGGACTTCGAGATGTTTTCAGAACAGCTACAACGAGTCATAGATGACCCTTGCCGGTGGAAGTGGACGATCATCGCTCTGCACAGCGGCATCCAGGGTCTGATGGTCCTTGCACTCGAAGGAAGTAATGGCTTGAATGTTTTCCGCAAAGAAGATAAGGAGCGGTGGTTAAGTCGGTATAAAGGTGATAGAAGCGACGAATCACCCCCACGCGATTTGAAGCTCGCAGGCTTCCTTGACCTTTACAAGAGAATCAAAGGCGACAAGATGCTAATGTACATGAATAGCCAGAAGTTCATCCCCAAAGGGACACAGGGCAGATCTGTCAAATTATTGAACGAGTTGAGAAACAAGGTTATCCATTTCACCCCCAAGATCTGGAGCCTTGAACTCGGAGGACTTCCTGATATGGTATCAGATTGCCTTGAGATAGCTCACTTTTTGGCCTGGGAATCTGGCAATCTAATCTGGCATGAACATGACTTGAAGGAAAGACTAAAGGCTACCTTTACATCTGCCTATAAGTCTTTGTCTGATATAAAAAAAGCGCATAATGGAGGTACGTCTTGAATGAAAAAAGATATCATCGCCAGCAGAAGTAGATCAAAGGAACACAAACCGATGAAAAAATCAGTTCTTCGTTTCCCATCTCCAAGTATGTTGAGCGCGTGCATATTCGCGTTACTCTGCCTCTCGTCTATCGGACAGGCTTCTCTACAACCATCGAATGATGTGCATTTTTGTCTGCCTCTCAATCTCGAAGACACTCAGGCACGCGATAGTATCTATGCTGCCACAAAGCACGCGCTTAATTTGAACGTTGGCGAACCCCGCACCGTTCGAATGATCTACTTCTTGCCGAATGATCGTCCCTTTCGCCAAGAAGTGGTTGATTCGATGAAAGTGACAATTCGCCAGATTCAGACCTTCTATGCGGAACAGATGCAGGCACACGGATACGGGAACAAAACCTTCCGCTTTGAAACCGATGCCCAGGGTGAACCACTGGTTCATCGCGTGGATGGTCAACATCCCGATAGTCACTATCTTGACAATACATATCGTCGGGTGCTTGACGAACTTGAACCGAAATTTGATATCAGGGAGAACATTTATTTTATAGCCATTGACAATAGTATAGATGCAATTGGTAATAATGGTCAGCGTGTGGAAGGTGTCGGGATCAGAAGGGGAAAAAATGGTGGATATGCGTTGTTTCCTGGACAATTTAGGCGGGAAATGGCCAGTTGGCGGGTGACCGTACATGAACTTGGACATGCCTTGGGATTGAAGCACGATTTCAGGGATGATTCTTACATCATGTCGTATGGGGTAGATTCTGGTATTTTATCTCAGTGCAATGCCGAATTTTTAGCTGTGCATCCCTATTTTAATCCCGACATTGAAGCACCAGCAGCATCGCCGCCAACAATCGAACTCATTTCACCTACTAAATATCCAACAGGCTCACAGAGCGTCTCTATTCAACTCAAAGTTAGCGATCTTGAGGGACTTCATCAGGTGATTCTATTTGTTAGGACAAGAGATTTAACCGTCAGAGGTCTTGAAGTGAAATCGTGCCGTGGATTGAACCAAAAAAAAGATACCATCGTTGAATTCGATTATGATGGTGTTATTCCGTATAATTTCTCTACAAGTAATCTTTCCCGCCCTCCTGTACATCCAATTTTTGTCGATGCAATAGATACTGACGGGAATGTAAGCCGTGTATCTTTTCACCTTTGGGAAATTTCGTCACAACATATCGCCACCTTCGAAGGACATACGCATTTGGTCCGTTCAGTGGCATTTTCACCCGATGGCAAAACGCTCGCTTCGGGGTCACAGGATAGCACAATCAAGCTGTGGGATGTAGCGACGCGAACAAATATCGCTACGCTGAAGCACACGCATTTGGTTCGTTCTGTTGCGTTTTCATCCGATGGTTTAATACTCGCTGTAGGGTCAAATAGTAAAGCGGTTAAGCTATGGGATGTGGTGACAGGACGCGATATCGCCACACTTTCAGGCCATGCACATCTGGTCCTTTCCGTAGCGTTCTCGCCCGATGGCACAATGCTCGCTTCAGGGTCACAGGATGGAACAATCAAGCTGTGGGATGTAGCGACGCGAACAAATATCGCCACACTTAGACATCCTCATTTTGTCGAGTCTGTTGCGTTCTCGCCCGATGGCACAACGCTTGCTTCAGGAGCATGGGTTGGAAGTAGTTCAGCGGATGCGGGCACTGTTTGGCTATGGGATGTGTCAACGAGACAGAACATTGCCAAACTTGAGAGACATAACGGGCGTGTCAACTTTGTGATGTTTTCACCCGATGGTAAAACGCTTGCTTCGGGATCAGATGATGAAACGGTCAAGCTGTGGGATGTGGCGACGCGAACAAATATTGCCACACTTGAAGGACATAGGTCTTCGGTCCGTTCCGTGGCGTTTTCACCAGATGGAGCTGTCCTCGCTTCTGGGTCAGAGGATAATTCTTCCGGGTCATGGAATAACTCTGTCAAGTTGTGGGATGTAGCGACAGGAGAAAATATCGTAACCTATAGACATGTAGATAATATTTCTTCAACCTATAATCCTGTGTTTAATATAGATAAGCCTTCTGGTCAGGCGCAATCTGTCCATTCTGTTGCATTTTCGCCCGATGGGACAACCCTTGCGTCGGGGGCAGGGTCTTGGGATGGAAATGGTACGGTCATTCTGTGGGATGCGTCTGAATGGATGCGTTCCCGTCCTCAAACACTTGTAAAGATCTCAGGCGACGACCAGCAGGGCACATCTGGTGCAGAATTGGTCAACCCTTTGGTTGTTGAAGTGAGAGATCAAAATGGGAATGTGCTCGCAGGAGTTTCGGTAATGTTTAATGTCACCGCAGGTGCTGGAAAGCTCAACGAAAAGTTCACTGTTGAGAACATAACTACTGATGCCAACGGCAGAGCGCAGAGTACGCTTACCCTTGGTCCAAATCCTGGAACAAATACTGTTAAAGCATCTGTCGCTGGGCTTGTCACTAAAATTGAGGTGACTTTTAATGCAATAGGAATTGGAACGCCTACTACGCCTATCGTGGATGGTGATTATCGAATATGGCATTTACCTGATGGCGCAATAATTCGTCTGGGAAAAGGACGCTTGGGTGACAGTGACAGAGCGGTAGCGTTTTCGCCCGATGGTCAACTCCTCGCCGTAGCAAGTGGCATTGGTGTGTGGCTTTACGATGTAGCGACATTACGTGAACTCGTGCTACTCACCGGGCATACGGGTAGGGTTGAGGCAGTGGCGTTCTCTCCCGATGGCACGATGCTTGCCTCCGGTTCAAGCTCAACATATAGTAGGGCGCTCAATCTGTGGAACATTGCGACAGGAGAAAATATCGCCACCCTTGGGGGGTATAACCGCACCTGGCAGCAATCTATCCGGTCTGTGGCATTCTCCCCTGATGGCACAACACTTGCTGCTGGATCCTACGGGGAGGTCAATCTGTGGGACGTTGCGACAAAAACAAATATCGCTACCCTTGAAGGGCAACAGAAGTGGGTCTCTTCTGTTGCATTTTCACCCGATGGCACAACGCTCGCTTCAGGGCTCAGTGATGACAAGGTCGAGCTATGGGATATTGCTACAAGAACAAATATTACTACCCTTAGACATCCTCATCTTGTCGAGTCTATTGCATTTTCTCCCGATGGTACAACACTCGCTTCAGGGGCTGGGGATGTCAGACTGTGGGATGTTGCGACCTGGACAAATGTCGCAACGCTAAGTAATACTGGTGGTGCCGTTGCATTTTCTCCGGATGGCACGATCCTTGCGACAAGGGGAAATTTGTGGGATGTTGCTACGAGACAAAATATCGCCACTTTTGAAGGTGCTGCGAGTTCTTTCTCTCCTGATGGTAAAATGCTCGCTACACGATTAGGGGATGGAATAGTCAGACTATGGGATATTGCGACACAAAATAGTGTCACAATAAGGCATAGTATCGAAGTTAGATCTGTTGCATTTTCACCCGATGGCACAACACTTGCCTATGAATCAGGGTATAGAACGGTCAATCTGTGGGATGTAGCAACACAGACAACAGTCACTATGTTGGATAAGGTTTGGAACGGGTCTATTGCGTTTTCGCCTGATGGTACTACCCTTGTAATAGGGCAAAATTTGTGGGATGTTGCTACGAGAACAAATATCGCCACATTGCCATATGCTTATGGTCCTGCTGCGTTTTCGCCCGATGGCAATATCTTGGCGACAGGTAACGAATCAGGAAGTACAGTCATGCTATGGGATGTGGCGACAGGAGAAAATATCGTCACTCTTGAGGGCCATACAGGTGATTCCAATAGGGGTTCTGTCGAGTCTATTGCGTTTTCGCCCGATGGCACAACACTTGCCACTGGAGCACGGGATAACACAGTCAGACTATGGGACATTGTGACACGCACAACTATCGCCATACTTGAGCATACGGGTTCTGTCGAGTCTATTGCGTTTTCGCCTGATGGCACAATCCTTGCCTACGGATCACGGAATAGAACGGTCAAGCTGTGGGATGTTGCAGCAAAAGAAAATATCGCCACTCTATGGCATAGTAATGAGGTCTTATCTGTTGCATTTTCTCCAGATGGTACAACCCTCGCTTCGGGATCGGCGGATGGTCCGGTTCTACTATGGGATGTCGCAGCAAAAGAAAATATTACCACTCTTGACGGGCATACGGGATGGGTCTTCTCTGTTGCATTTTCACGAGATGGAGCAACGCTTGCTTCAGGATCAACAGATGGCACAGTTCTACTGTGGGATATGTCGCCTTATATCACATCTCAAACTCCTAATCCCGACTTTAATGGCGATGGTACTGTTAATATTGCCGATTTTTTGCAGTTTGTCGAACAGTTCGGGTTAAGTCAAGGCGATGCAGGGTATGACGCACGGTATGATCTGGATGGCGATAATACCATTGGAATCGGCGATTTTCTGATCTTTGTCAACGCCTTTGGCACGTAAGGGGCGTAAATTGTGCTATCTGTTGATCAGCATATTCTAAAATTTTTCTCAGTATTGGAAAAGAGAAGCGAGTACTTGTGGCGACCAAAAATATGGTAGTGCTTTTCGATGAGTCTGGAACACCAACTATCAAAGACGACACAAGGACTGATTGGTTTCTTGGCGTTGGCATAGCTTACGAGCAATCTGCTGAGAAGATGATCTTTTCCAGATGCAAAGATGCTTGCGGTCTAGCGAATAGCAGGCCGTTGAAAAACGACCGTATTAAAAACTCTCGTGCTGTATGTATTGCAAAACTCTTGGCAGACTTGCCTGTGTCCATATTTGTTTCTCGCGTGAATACAGCAGATCCAAAATATCGTGAAATCATAGTTGATTATGAGTGCTTTGGTAACAAAGCCAGACAAGAATCTCGACAAGTCCGAGAACGCCCCATTGCCCAAATTATCCATTCGCAGGTGCTTGATCATTGTTTATTCCATTTGATCACGGGCTATTTTGAGCAAGGTGGAGGCGATGCTGCCTTTTCAGTATCTATTGATAATTGGTCTATTCCTGAAAATGATATTGATATTTACCTTGAAGAAAGGGCTGCATCACTGCACAGAATGATATCATCACTTTGTGCGGATTATGCCGAAGGTCAACCTGTTTCAATATCACATTTGGAGTTGCTTAACACAGACACCCCCAGAAAGAGATTCGTTGATGTGGTAGCCAGTATATTCAGCAGAGCATACCTAAAAAGGGACAATCAGATATATTCATGTGAAGTTGCGGATATTCTCCAAGAATGTGGAAAGGCTGGTTGTAGCGACGCAACACAATATTCGATTGATATCATGCAGGAAGTAATGAAAAATCCCAAGGGCTAACGGCATGCCCTAAGTGCTGAGGGTACTTCTGGTAACTACTGAGGTGTACCGATAGTAGTCACTATAGTCATAGGAGAGGCAAGGCTGTGACAGCGTGCGTGGGATGGGTTTTGGAGGGGGGGGAGGGGGTATCCTGTCTAATGGTGTACAACTTCGACAGAAGTTTATCCTCAAATCCTGCTCATCCTGATTCTGAGAAGGGGTTTTGTCGGCTTGCGAATAGCACCCAACGCGAGATGTTTTGAAATGCGGTTGACAAAATGGCGTTGTTGCTACACTTTTTGTTTGTGAGTATAATTGAGACAGTAGCAAAAGGAGAAGTGCAATGATACGACCAATTGCAGTGGAACCGCGTGATGGTTATTGCATCTGGGTGCGATATTCGGACGGGGCCTCGGGTGAGATAGACTTGTCAGATATGGCAGGGCGCGGCGTGTTTGCAGCCTGGAATGACCGCACATTTTTTGAGGCTGTGCGCGTGGTAGATGGGGGCGCAATAGCCTGGGGCGATGATTTGGATATTTGTCCGGACGCACTTTATCAAGATTTAGAGAATCCCGGGAAAATAGCCCCATTGGAATGATGGATAAAACAGAAATAATAAACACGCTAAAGGCATTGAAACCCGATCTTTTGCAACACAAAGTGCGGGAAATTGGTTTATTTGGATCTTTTGCGCGAGATGAACAGCAAAATACCAGTGATATAGATGTCTTGATAGATTTTGATGATGAGGCAAGTCTATTTGATCTGATCAGGGTGGGAGATTTTTTGGAGACAAAGCTTCATCGCAAAGTAGATGTTGTGCCTAAAGAGTCACTCAGGGAGGAAATTCGCGACGCTGTTTTGAAAGAAATGATTGTATTATGAAAACCTGTCAAAAGCCAAACCACACCTTCAGCAACTTTTAGCTGATGTAACCCAAAACAACTCGAAATAGAAAGGCAAACCATGGACCTGACCAAACAACCCCCTCGCCGACCGACCAACACTTCAATGCTCGGTATTGTCTCGCTTGCGCGTTTGACCGACAAAGCGCGGGCGCACCGGGCAAATACTATTGGCGAACATCTCTATGGCGAGAACTCGGGGTTGGATAAAATAGTACTCGATTTTCTCGGCGTCTCGCACGATGAATTTGCCGATGCAGCCCAGCGCATGAACGACGCGGAACTGTGTGATTGGTTGCGCAAAACGTTTCCCAAGACCGAAGAGGAAATTCAGGCGTACAACAACGAGCTCCTCACCTGGGAACCCTTTGATGAGGCGAGCCGCCAGCGCTTAAAAGATCGCCTCGAACAATACAATGCCGATCCCGAGAAAGTGAAAACCATGCTCCAATCTATGGAACTCGACGATTGGGGCTGTTTCCGGGATACCGATCTGACCCAACGCCCACCGCGCACGCCTTATAACCGCGATGTCGCCAGCATTTACGGCGTCTCGCGCATGGGTGATAAAGCACGCGCGGCAAAGGCGGGCAAACTCAACGATTATATCTACGATTGCCCCATTGATCAGGTCATTCTTGATTTTCTCAATATATCCGCCGAAGATTTTCAGGATGCTGCCTATCACAATGTCAACGATATAGAACTCGGTGAATGGGTTCTCGAACACACCGACCGCACTCAGGCTGAAATCTCGCGTCTGAACGCAGGTCTCTCTCAAAAAGGTCCCGAAGGCGAACAGCAACTCGAAATTTTTAACACAACGCTCGAGCGCGTGGCACCAGGTCGTACCGATGTCACCGCCTGGTTTGACCTGCTCGACCTCGACGACGCACACGCCTATAATCTGGGATAAGAGAGGGGTATATGTCCGAACCTGTCGAACTTTCAATTGATGGCGAACTCGATCTGCACCATTTTCATCCGGATGATGTCAAAATGCTCGTGCCCGACTATCTCGATGAATGCAAACTGCGCGGCATTTCCGATGTGCGTATCATTCACGGCAAGGGCGCGGGTGTTCTGCGCGAAATTGTCCACACCATCTTAAAACGCCATCCCGATGTCATCGCATATCATCTCACCGATCACAACTGGGGTTCTACCTCTGTTGTACTCAATCTGAAGACGAAATCGTGACGCCCAATTTAGAACTCGTCGAATATATCAAAAATGCCGAGCGCATCCTCATCTTCACAGGTGCAGGTGTTTCCACCGCAAGTGGCATACCCGACTTTCGCGGTCCCAATGGCGTGTGGAAAACCCGGCGAGCGGTTTATTACCGGGATTTTATGGCCTCTGAAGAAGCGCGTATCGAAGCATGGGATCAAAAACTCGAAGGCTGGGCTGCCTTTGAAAACGCCCGTCCCAATGCCGTTCACAAGGCTGTTGTAAAGCTCGAGCGATCGGACAAAATCGAATGCGTCGTCACGCAAAACATCGATGGCCTGCATACCCGAGCTGGCACCTCACCCGAACGCTTGATTGAACTGCACGGCACCAATGCAGAGGTCGAATGTCAGACCTGCGGCAAACGCAGCGATCCCGAACGCCACTACGCCGCCTTTCGCCGCACAAAAAAACCTCCCCTGTGCGAATGCGGAGGTTATCTCAAATCTGCGACTATCAGCTTTGGACAGCTACTCATTGAAGCAGACTTGCACCGGGCAGCAAAAGCAGCAGCCAATGCTGACCTGGCGATCTCCCTGGGTTCTACGCTATCCGTCTATCCTGCCGCAACCTTTCCACTGCTGGCAGCAGAACGCGGTGCTCCCTATGTTATTATCAATAAGGGCAAAACAGATCACGACAGTTATGCTGATCTCGCATTGCGCCTTGAAGGCGATGTAACACAAATTTTTCCACTATCTGTAGAAGAAGCACTTAAGCCTGTCCTGTAAGGGGGAGGCTCTTTCGCGTCTTATCTTTTTATGCTAACTTCCGATCTCTTGCTCGTGCGCCGTCGCGGGCCTTATATCGAGCCTCGCTATGTGGATACCGCAGCACCCAATATCATCGCATTGGCAGAGGAAATCATCGATATTTTCACCAATCACCAGGGCAAGTCGCGCGGTGAATTACACAGTGCTTTAGACCTGCGTGCGGCAGAGGCAACGGACTATCGCGTTCAACGCGGCCTGACGAAATTGCTCGGAGACGACCGCTGTGAGTTTCGCATTGACAGTATTGCCGAACCCGAGGAAATTCGCACACAGATTTTTGGCCTCAGCCGAGAGAATCACCCCATTGTCCGCGAGCCTGATCTCCTATATCCCGTCACGCGCGAACACATTCTCGACCAGGTCGCGCTCAAATATCAGACCTCTGCGGAAAATATCGCGCATAGCCTCTACGCAGATCTTTCACTCAATCACTATCTCGATCGCTTTGACGCGCCCGATCCCGCATGGTTGCTCAACCGCTACAATGTTGCACTCGCGCAGGCCATGTTCTATCGCTGCACTCGCATGCGACTCTCGGTGCATCGCAACTTGCCCGTGCGCTATAAACAGCTCTTCAAGTTCATCAAATTTTATCGCCTGATTCACGACATCCGCGGCGACCGCGATGCGGGATACGAAATCGTTCTCGACGGACCCATAAGCCTGTTTCGGCTCTCGCAAAAATACGGGATTCAGATGGCTGTTTTTCTGCCTGCTCTGCTCTTGTGTACCCGCTGGAAGATGGAAGCCAAGGTCAAACTCAAAGATGGTCGCGAAGGTGATTTTGTCCTGGACGACAGCCACAATTTGCTTTCGCACTACAAAGACCAGACCATGTACGATTCTCTCCTCGAAGAGACCTTTGCTGTGCGCTTTGAAAAAGCTAAGACCGACTGGGAACTCGAACGCGAAACAGAAATTGTGAATCTCAAAAACACGGTTTTTATTCCCGATTTTGCATTTCGCCATCCCGATGGTCGCACGGCTCTGCTCGAGATCGTCGGTTTCTGGCACCCCGATTATCTGAGGCGCAAACTCGACAAACTCCGTCGCGCCAGCCGCAAAGATCTCGTCGTCGCTGTTTCCCGCGATCTCAATGTGGAGGAAGAGGACTTCGAGGATGTGCCCGGGCATGTCTTCTTTTTTAAAACCCGAATCCAGCCCCAGGATGTCGTCCAACGCCTTGATCAAATTCGCCCAGAAGACTGCGTAAATGATTGAATATTGATAATGAAACCTTTATGCTTTTCACAGCATCCAAAAATACATAACATCCGACCCGCAAAATTCGCAACGCCATCTTTTTTAAAGGAGTGCATTATGCACAAATTATTCGCCCTTACACTTTTCATCCTTACACTGACCGCTTCATCCGTCTTCGCCGGGATTACGCGCATCAATGCGCCCAATCCCGACGATCCAATGGATGTACATATCTACAAACTCGACAATGGCCTCACCGTTTATCTCACGGAAAACCACGAAGAACCGCGTTTTTATGCCGAAATCGCCGTGCGTGCAGGAAGCAAACACGACCCCGCTGAATCCACGGGTCTGGCGCATTATTTGGAACACATGCTTTTTAAGGGCACGCAAAATATCGGGACATTGGATTATAAAAAAGAAAAAATCGACATCGATCGCATTATCGCGCTCTACGAAGATCACTTCCGCGAAACCGATCCCGAAAAACGCAAGGCCATTTACGCAGAGATCAACAAAGCATCTCAACGAGCCGCACAATACGCTATCCCCAACGAACTCGACAAGCTCTACAAAGCCATGGGCGAGAGTGGTTTGAATGCACACACCTGGCACGAAGAAACCGTGTACAAAGTGGGGTTGCCCAGCAATTATCTCAAACACTGGGCAAAAATTGAGTCTGAACGGTTTCAAAATCCCGTGTTTCGGCTGTTTCAACCCGAACTCGAGGTGGTATATGAAGAAAAGAACCGCACATTGGACAACAAAGGCTGGCTCATCAGCGAGGCTGTGAACAAACGCCTATACAAAAAGCATCCCTACGGGCAGCAAACCACCATTGGCGAGATTGAGCACCTCAAAAATCCCTCGCTAAAAAATATGTACCAATTCTACGACACTTATTACGTGTCCAATAATATGACGATTTGTATTTCTGGCGACATTGATATCGACGCGACGGTTCAACTGATTGACGAACATTTCTCAGCATGGAAAGCCAAAGATATTCCCACGCTCAAAACATGGAAAGAATCGCCCGTCAAAGGCGCCGAGCGCGTCACGGTCAAATTTCAGGGCGAAGAATACGTACTCCTGGCCTTTCGCACAAACCATCGCAACCACAAAGACGCTGAGGCACTGAAGCTGATTGATATGATCCTGGATAATCGCACAGCGGGGCTTATCAATCTCAATCTCGTGCAACAACAGCAAGTGAGACGCGCTGGCAGTTATCCCTACTTAAACAACGACTATGGCGCGCAATATCTGTGGGGCATTCCAAAAAAAGATCAAACACTCGCAGATGTTGAGCAACTTCTGCTGGATCAAATTGCCATGATCAAACGCGGGGAATTTGACGAAAGTTTGCTGTCTGCAATTGTCACAGATTTTAAAAAGGATCTAAAACGAGGTTTGGAATCCAACCCCAGCCGTGTCAGACAAATGACCAGTGCGTTCCTGGGATTTTCCGAATGGGACCACGAGGTCGCTGAAATTGCCCGCATGGAAAAAGTCACGCGAGAAGATATTATGCGTGTAGCCAATCATTATTTTGGCGAGGGCTATGTTGCGGGTTATCGCATTGACGAACAACACGAGTTGCCCAAAATCGACAAGCCCAAAATCGACAAGATTGATATTGATCCGACCCGTCAATCCAAATTTGCAAAAGATGTATTGGCTCTGTCTGCCGATGAACTTTCTCCCGTGTTTGTCACCGATAAAGACTATACCATTGCACAAGTGCGGGATGGTGTAAAACTCTATTATGTGAAAAATCCGGTCAACGACCTTTTCACTTTTACGCTCGGTGTAGATATGGGTGCGTATCAGGATAATCGACTCAGCACGGCCAGATCACTCTTGGATAAATCTGGTGCTGGCGACCTGTCACCCGATGCACTAAAAAAAGAATGGTATAAGCTGGGCACGGACTTCAATATTGGCGTGTCAGACAATGAGACCAATATCAGTATTTCTGGTTTAGATGAAAATTTTGAGGCATCTCTTTCGCTGATGATGAAATATATCCAGAGTCCGACTTCGGATCAGGCCACGCTTGATGAGCTTGTCAAAATCACCCTTGCACAACGCGAAGATCAAAAAAAGGACCCACGATCTCTGCGCAATGCCCTGCGTTTCTACAGTCGCTATGGCGACAATTCGTCGTACAAACGCCGCATTTCTTCTGAGGCATTGCAAAAGCTCACGGTTGCAGAATTACACGGTTTGATATCCAGTCTGCCGACCTACGAACATGTCCTGATTTACGGAGGCACCAAAACGCTGGACGAGGTTCTTGCTACGATCAAAGAGCACTTCACCAGCAGTGATGACTTAAAAACGCCTCCTGCTTATGAGCGCCTCATGGTTCACGCGCCGGCCAAAACCGAAATCCGATTTTTTCACAAAGAAACGGCCCAGTCTCAGGTCTTTGTCGAATTTGGAGATGTTGCGTTCGATACTGCACTCCGTCCGGCTATTGATCTCTACAACGATTATTTTGCCGGGGGTATGTCGGGCATTGTTTTTCAGGAATTGCGCGAGGCTCGAGCACTGGCCTATTCTACATTTGCGCGGTATGACCTCGGCGGGCGCAGCAATGATCAGAATGTTATGTGGGGATATATCGGCTGCCAGGCCGACAAAACCCCCGAAGCTGTTATTGCGCTGGCGGGGCTGATTGACGATTTGCCCGAATCGCCCGAGCGTTTTGCAGAAGCCAAAAATTCTGTGGTCAATCGCTATCGCGTCGCCAAGATCAAATACCGCGAGCTGCCCGGCGTGTTGCGTATTTGGGAACGCCGCAACCAGACGCCCGACCCGCGAAAAGAGCGGTTTGATCACATTCTTCAGGCCGATATGCCGACTGTTCTCGATTTCCACAAGCAGCATATTGCCAAACGCCCTAAACTCATTTCTATTATGGGTGATACAACCAAATTTGATCTCAACAGTCTGAGGCCCCTCGGCGTGGTTACGCCCGTGACACTGGATGATTTATTTGTGGAATAGGAGCGGTCAGATGAAAATTACCGAGGTAAAAACATATTATTTGCGATATCCATTGCGAGAAAAGTTCGCGATTTCGAGGGGATGGTCCACGAGCCGCCAGGCGCAAGTTGTGGAGATCGCTACAGATAATGGCTTGATTGGGTGGGGTGAGGGCACAGGCGAAGTCCATCGATCTGCGATTGACGCGCATATTGTGGGGCGCAGTCCGTTTGATTGTGGCGCGATCTATCAGGCGTTGTCCGATGACGGGGTAAGTCCACAGGCGATTAGCGGCATAGATATTGCGCTGTGGGATTTGATGGGCAAAGCTCTCGAGATGCCTGTGCATCAATTGTTGGGTGGAAAGGTGAGAGATAAGATTCCCGCATATGCCACTGGGTTATTTTGCAAAGACCACCCCGATGTGACACAGGTACTCGTCGATGAGGCAAAAAGGTATGTCGATATGGGTTTCCCGGCGATGAAAATGAAAATCGGATTTGGCGCGGCTTACGATGTCAAAAATGTAGCGGCAGTTCGGCAGGCGATAGGTCCCGATGTGTTGTTTGCCGTGGATGCCAATTGCGGGTATGATGTGGGTACTGCCATCGATGTGGGGCAGAAGATCGCACACAATGATTTGTTCTGGTATGAAGAGCCGATACCAACGGATGATGTGCGCGGGTATTTGCAGGTAAAAGGTGCGTTGCCTATACGCATTGCAGGCGCAGAAGGGCTGGCCGGGCGTTGGGCGTTTCGCGAGTTGATTCAGCAGCGGGCACTGGATATTGTGCAGCCCGATATCAGTATTGCAGGTGGGTTTAGCGAATGTCGCAATATTGCGGCGATGGCGAGTGCAAATTATGTGCGGGTTTTGCCGCATATGTGGGGTAGTCATATTCGGCTGGCGGCGACTGTCCACTGGCAGGCTACCATTCCCGATGCGCCGGATGTGTTGAACCCGATTCCATCCCTGTTTGAATACGATATGACGGAAAATGAGTTGCGGACGGAGTTGGCTGCGAATCCGATTCAGGCTATAGATGGCGAATTGCCCGTGCCCGATGCACCGGGATTGGGCATTGAGATTGATCGAGATGTTTTGGAAAAATATGCTGTTTGAGTTGCGTTCGATAACAGAAAAACAAAGGACCAATGATGAAAATTCACGAATATCAAGCCAAAGAAATCCTCAAATCCTTTGGCGTGCCCGTACCCAATGGCGGGGTTGCTCGCACGCCCGAAGAGGCCGAAGCTATTGCCAAAGACCTTGGCGGGGCAGTGGTCGTCAAAGCGCAGATCCACGCGGGTGGTCGCGGCAAGGGGGGCGGTATTAAACTCGCAGCCGACCCTGCCGAAGCCAAAGCAGCGGCATCCGAAATTATTGGCATGCAACTCGTTACTCCGCAAACGGGTTCTGCGGGGCAAAGAGTCAAATCTGTTTGGGTGGAAAATGCGACGGATATTGATCGCGAATTGTACCTGGGTATTGTGTTGGACCGCGCGCAGTCGCGTCTGGTTGTTATGGCTTCTCGTGCGGGTGGTATGGATATTGAAGAGGTGGCTGCGACGACTCCGGAAAAAATTCTCAAAGAGGTCGTTCACCCCGGCGTGGGGCTCCAGCCCTTTCAGGCGCGACGTCTCGCACTTGGTCTGGGGCTTGAAGGCGATCAAATCAAACAGGGGGTTGGTTTTATAATCGCCCTTTACAAAGCCTATGAAGAGACCGATTGTTCGCTCGCAGAAATCAATCCTCTCGTGGTGTCCAAAAGCGGTGAGGTTTTGGCTTTGGACGCCAAAATGAACTTTGATGATAGTGCGATGTATCGGCATTCGGATATTCAGACATTGCGCGATATTGACGAGGAAGACCCGCTCGAAGTCGAGGCATCAAAATACGATCTCAATTATATCAAACTCGACGGGGAAGTCGGCTGTATGGTCAATGGCGCAGGTCTGGCGATGGCTACGATGGATATTGTCAAATACGCGGGGTCGTCACCGGCAAACTTTCTCGATGTTGGCGGGGGAACCAATGTCGAGCGCGTCAAAAATGCGATGCGTATTCTCACGTCCGACAAAGCGGTCAAAGCTGTGCTTATCAATATTTTTGGCGGTATTGTGCGTTGCGACCGCGTGGCAGAAGGCGTTGTTGCCGCGCTTGAAGATATCGAAATCAATGTGCCGCTTGTCGTGCGATTGCAGGGTACCAACGCTGAAGAAGGGGCGCAAATTCTCGAAAATTCGGGTCTTGAATTTACCGTTGCCCGCAAGCTCCAGGAAGCTGCCGAGGGCGTTGTTGCCGCGGTTCAAGCTGCCGCGTAACCCGATACCAGAGCCTAAAATACAAAGGGGCGCATGATGACAGTGCGGCCCCTTTTTTTTTGCATCCTTCATTGACAATATGGCAACAATCCAGACAATTTGACAAAATGCCCAAAATCTCGAAAATTCCAATCTGAAAATAAACCGTTGTTCTATATTAAATTACAAAATTTCGGACTTTATGGTATGTATATTGCTTCATAGAATGCTTGTTAATCGGACACCTATCCGATAACCCATTGATAAGGGCAACGCCACACACAAGGGAAAACGATGCCAACCCAGCAACAGCAACCCCGCTATTCCGCTGAGGAGACAGCGCGGCGTGGCGATGAAATATACGAGCGAGCGATTCGCCCCCATGTGGAAACAACGCACTATGGGAAAGTTGTTGCCATCGACATTGACAGCGAGAGCTATCTCATTGACGATAATGCCCTTGCTGCATCAGAGCGTCTCCTCATGCAACACCCCAAAGCTGAAATCTGGTGCGTGCGCGTCGGCCATCGTGCATTGCACCATATTGGCGGACGCCCCATAAAGAGGAATCCATGATCACGGGCGTTGTCAATACCGACTACGAAGCAGTTATCAGTCTTCAGGTACAAGGCCCGTCGGGACAAGAGCGCGAGGTTAACGCCGTCATTGACACGGGTTTCAACGGTTTTCTCACGTTGCCACCCATTCTCGTCACGGCACTGGGGCTAACCCGCCTGAGTCGTGGTTGAGCAATATTAGCCAACGGTTTGGAAGACATTTTTGATATCTACAGTGCGACAGTGCTATGGGATGGTCAGCCGAGGTATATTGAGACGGACGCAGTGGATACAGCACCACTTGTGGGGATGGCTTTACTAAAGGGTTATGACCTGCACATCCAGGTCGTGGATAGCGGACGTGTTGTGATCCAATTAGGAGAAATGATGGGTGAAAAAAAAAGCATTACAGAAATTATTATGAAGAAGAGAGTGATACAAATTATTGAACACTTGAATAAAGGAATCCATGAGAGAGAAGAAACCATCGCGGTTTCGTTTTTGGCGGCTTTATCAGATCAGAATGTTTTCTTGTTTGGCCCACCTGGCACGGCAAAAAGTCTGATCGCTCGCCGTTTGTCCCACGCCTTTGAGACCAATAGTTATTTCGAATATTTGATGCATCGGTTCAGCACGCCAGAGGATGTATTCGGCCCGGTCTCAATTACGGAACTAAAAAAAGATAACTTTCTCAGAAAGACAGAGGGATTTTTGCCCCAATCTGATTTTGCGTTTTTAGATGAAATTTGGAAATCAAGTCCCGCCATCCTGAATACGCTACTCACAATCATCAATGAAAAATTATTTCGCAATGGTACAGAGGTAGAACCCGCGCCGTTGAAGGCATTGATTGCCGCATCCAACGAAACACCACCGCCTGGGCAGGGGTTGGAAGCCTTATATGACCGTTTTCTCGTTCGCCTGAATGTCCCACCAATGGAAGGAACGAAAAATTTTGAACGCTTGCTAAACGCTCAGCCAACCCGTGCAGAATTAGAACTACCCGATGGCCTGGCTATCAAACAAGCGGAATGGGAGAAGTGGCGTAAGGAGATTCACGGGGTTAAACTTTCGGAAGAAACCCAAAACATTATTCACGATATTCGATTGTCCTTTGGGGAAAAAGGCGAAGAACTCGATGTTTATGTTTCAGATCGCCGCTGGCAAAAAGCTGCAATTCTACTCAAAGCCGCAGCGTTCTTTTGTGGCAGAAAAGAGACAAATTTGGTCGATACCTTGTTGTTGCGCCATTGTTTGTGGACGACGAAAGAGAATTATGAAGAAGTAAGAAAAATTGTTGAGGATGCTGTGAGAAACAGTGGATTTGAAACAGGTATCAGTCTTCGCGGGCTTGATGTTGAAAAAGACGAGTTGGAGAAGGAGATCAACGAGGAGCTTTTCCACAGCGAAGATGTTTATGAGACAGAAAATCTGCGTGGTGATGAATATTTCAAATGTGATAGAAGTTATACAATTCATTATAATAGACAACAACCTATAACCTTTTACATTTTAGCAAGCAAAATGAAAAGTACGGATGAGTTCCACCCAAGAGATGTGCAAGGAAATGAATTAGACCAGATCAAGTACTGCTTTGGCGGTCAGGGAACTTGTTCAATTTTAACGCGCTCAAGACACTATAATGGGTGGGAGAAGCAGGAAGACTTCACTCCCCAAGTTTTATTTCACAAAGGAGAAAAAAAGAAGAACGTCAACCAAAGGCTCATTGACTCATTGCAAGAAGCAGTTCTGCAATTAAGCTATAAGACCGATGCGATTATAAAGCAAATTGAAGCCAAGCTCTCTCAATTCAAGAAAGAATTGGAGACTCCTTTTGTTCCTGAAGACATACGGAGTATTGCTTTAGAAAGTGTAGAAAAGCAGTTACGGGAAATGAAGGTGAGACGGCAGGACTGTAAACGGTTAGAAAATCTGATACCCAAAACTGCCAGTGTGACCCGATCACATGCGAAAAAGCCGAAAAAGTCTGCGACCCGAGCGCGGCGGCGCACCAGGTCCCGATGATAGAGAAGTGTTTGTCCAACACCAGCCACTGTTTTTGAAACCGCTCTTGGAAAGATGGACAGAGCATGAACCAAAAATCAGTTGAGACTGAAATACAAGCCATATTGGACGCGCTGACTCAAGAGTTCTCAGTTGCAAAAGAGACGAGTGTTAGAGAACAGCTATCGCCAGAGGTTGAAGCGGAACAGTTTAAAATTCACAGGCGGTTAAGACGAGATAATCCATTTAGTGATAGTCAGATTATCCTGCAACGTGCTGAGAACGAGTTAAAAGAAATATCGCAACAATAGACAGGTTGGAGCGCGACTTTCAGCAATACCAGGCATTGGCAAAGCAAACAAATTCAAAAATTGGTGAAAAGTATTGGTTGGCGGAGTTCAAAAAGCTGAAAGAAAATCAGGAATATCAAGCCAAACTGCAAGTACTTGTCAAAAAACACCGTTCAAACAATCGAAGCAAAGAAGAAAGCGACTCAAATAAAGCAAATGAAGAACATGTCATTTGTCGGACACTTTTGTTGCAACAGTGGAGAAAATTGTTAGATGAACAGATTGCCAAATGGGAAATAGAGACAATCCAAAAGTATAGGCGGAAATTATTGGCCCGATTAAGGGAGTGGCTCAAAAGGCTCCAGTTGCTCGCAGATACATTGGACGAATTATCTATTGAACCGGGCTTATTATTTGACCTATCAAAAGACAATCTGTCGCTATCAGATATTGAACAACTGCAAAAGTGGGTCTCATATATTTCAAAAGACAAAGGCGTCAAAGAACTCTGTGACCTGATGGGTCGCCTGCGTCGTGCAGAAAAGACAAAGCGGCAAGAACTCGTCAAGACCGTATCGACTGTTACGGAATACGTGCCGGACATCAACTCAAGAGAAGAAATTGTTGGCGTTTATTTGGGGAAAGATATTGAACATGTACTGCCCCAGGAAATCGCATTGCTTTCCGATGATGACACCTCAGTATTATTCGACCTGAAATTTGTGGAAGGTCGCTTGATGTGTTTTGAAATGGAAGGGATGCAGACACGTTCTTATGACTTTGAAGAAGAACACATGATTGAAGTTGAAAAGAAAGAAAAGTTAGGCCCCATCATCATTTGCGTCGATACCAGCGGTTCTATGCAAGGATCTCCCGAAACCATAGCGAAAGCCGTCACCTTGTTCATGTCGACGCGGGCCATATCCCAAAAACGCAATTGTTATTTGATAAATTTCTCAACAGGTATAGAAACCTTAGATTTATCGGGACAAATGGGTATGGCGCAGGTGATAGCGTTTTTACAGCGTTCTTTTCACGGGGGAACAGATGCAAGCCCTGCGCTGACCCAGGCTCTCAAGATGATGGATGACAAAAAATATGAACAGTCCGATCTCCTCATCATTTCAGATTTTATGATGGCTTCGTTGCCGAAGCCATTGCACGAAGAAATCTCAAAAGCCAAAGCAAACAAAAATCGCTTTTATTCTTTATCTATCGGGGACTTATTTTTGAGCAAACGGCTGCAAGAGGTCTTTGACAATGAATGGGTTTATAACCCGAGCAATTCCAGCATCAGTTCAATTCAGAATGTCGTAAGCGTGATTTCGTAGCCTCATCATCACCAACTCAAACCAGAGGTTTTTTATGCCGACTTATGAATATGCGTGTACTGCATGCGATCACGAATTTGAAGCCTTTCACTCCATCACTGCCGATCCCATTCGTCTGTGTCCCGAATGCGGTGAGTAAAAAGCTGAGAGATCGCTGAAAATCGCTTAATGCCCTATGGGAGATAAGTTATGACAGAATGGAGATGGAACGGCGCACGATGGTGGAAGTTCGATGTTCACGCGCATACCCCGGCCTCTAAGGATTATGGAAAGGGTGAGAACCAGACGTCTCTTCGGGAATTATCTCATAAGGAATGGTTGCTCACCTACATGCGGGCCGGCATAGATTGTATTGCGATCACAGATCACAACACCGGCGCCTGGATTGATCCTGTCAAGAAGGCACTCGGTGAACTCGAGTCAGAGAAGCCGGAAGGTTTCAGACCCCTTTCCATTTTTCCTGGTGTGGAAATTTCGGTCTACGGTGGTGCACATCTCTTGGCGATTCTGGAATGCGATAAGACCACATCGGACATTGACTTCCTCCTCGGTGCTGTTGGATTTCCTTCTACAAAGAAAGGTTCAAGCGACGCCGTCACAACTAAGACGTTTACCGAAGTGGTAGAGGCCATTGTCTCAGCCAATGGCATTGCGATTCCCGCCCATGTAGATGATGTCAATGGGCTTTTTCGGTTATCGAGGACGACATTGCAGCAAGTATTGGACTGCAAAGATATTTTCGCCATAGAGTTAAGGAACCCGGCGTATCCGAAACCACAGCTTTATAAGGACAAAGATCTAAGTTGGACAGAAATCCTTGGATCGGATGCTCATCATCCTTCCGGTAATGTGGGACAGTCATATCCGGGTAGCCATTTCACCTGGGTCAAGATGGGGTCGCCCAATATTGAGGGGTTGCGGTTGGCCTTATTGGACGGGGCACTCTCCGTGGAGCGCTCCGACCAGGATACGGGGGACTTGAACGAGTACGCACCATTGACCTTGGATGCCATTGAAGTTTCTCAAGCCCGCTACATGGGCCGCTCCCAGTCCTTCACGATTGGGTTCAACCCATGGTTTAACGCTATCATCGGAGGCCGGGGCACAGGTAAATCGACAGTTGTCGAGTTCCTTCGTATTGCCTTGCGCCGGGAAGATGAATTGCCGGAAGCGTTGCAATCGGAGTTTGAACAGTATAGGCGAGTCTATCAAGACAAAGAAGACAGCGGACTGCTTACCGACAAGGCAAGTATCCGAGTGATTTATCGGAAAGACGGCGACCGGTTTCGCATCCAGTGGAATCCATTCGGCGGCCTTGAACCTATTGAACAAGAAATGGATGGACAATGGCAACGCGCAGAAGGCGACATTCGGCAACGGTTTCCCGTGCGAATCTATAGCCAGAAACAGGTATTCCAACTCGCCAAAACACCTCTTGCGTTACTTAAAATTATCGATGAGGCCCCGGAGGTTGGTTACCATGCTTGGTTTGAAAAATGGAAGGCGGAAGAAAGTCGCTTTCTTTCTCTGCGTGCTAAGGCTAGAGAAATCAAGGCTGGTTTTGGCGAGGAGCCTCGTCTTCGGGGAGAGCTGGACGACGTGGAACGAAAACTGGCTATCTTTGAACAGTCGGGACACACGGAAATCCTCAAATCCTTTCAAAAACGAAGCCGCCAGTATCGGGAGGTTGAGGCATGGGAAGAAAGCTGGACAGGAACAGGAGAGCAGTTGCGCGAAGTCACGGTTGAAATCGTGCCGGACCTTCTGGATGAATCCGCTTTCGACTCAGATTCAGCGTCAGACAATGAATTGCAGAAGCACGCCGCCAAGACGCGAGACCGCTTGGATGAAATCCGCAAAGCAGTTGAGGCACTCGCCTCGCAAGCGGATGAGGTTGTCGTCGAGTGGCGGAAAGACCGGGATACATCATCTTGGAAACAGAGCGTTGATGCTGCCGCGCAAGCCTACCAGAAATTGACAGAGAATCTGTCCCGAAAAGGAGCCGGCGACCCTGCGGCTTACGGCGAACTCGTACAGCATCGGCAAGTCATTGAGCAGAGGCTGAAGGAACTGGACGAGCGGAAAAAACAGGTCGATAACCTGAACGGTGAGGCCGATACATGCTTGCAGCAATTGCTAAAAATTCGCCGAGAGTTGACAGCATCTCGTCGGTCATTTCTCAATTCCGTCCTGAGCGGCAATCAGTACGTCCGGATACAGGTCGCCCCTTATGGTGCCCGCGAGACGGTTGAAAGCGAGTTTCGCCGATTACTCCAAAGAGAGGATGGGACATTTGAGAAAGACATTGGATCGCCGAATGACAGGGGATTACTTGGTGAACTATACGGGAACGGGCCCCCAGATATTGAACAGCATCTTTTGAACATCAAGACCCATGTCACAAAGATCGCCTCGGGTGAATACGACACGGGAACAGTGGCAGATCGGCGTTTTGCTGCCCATGTCGGCAATCTCCCACCTGAAGCTATTGATCGCCTTGACCTGTGGTTTCCAGAAGATTCTTTAGAGGTCCAATATAGCGCAAGGGGCGATGGACAGCGTTTTCGGTCAATACAGGAAGGTTCGCCCGGCCAGAAGACCGCAGCACTCTTGGCGTTTCTGCTTTCCTACGGGAATGAACCACTGATCTTAGACCAGCCGGAGGACGATTTGGACAACCATCTAATCTACGATTTGATCGTAACCCAATTGCGGGCGATCAAGCGCCATCGGCAGGTCATAGTGGTCACGCACAATGCGAATATCGCCGTCAATGGCGATGCCGAGCAGGTATTAGCACTTGCAGCGCGTGGTGGAGAAACGCAAAAAGAGTGCGAAGGCAGTCTGCAAGTGCAACAGGTTAGAGACATCATTTGTACTGTCATGGAGGGTGGGCGCAGGGCCTTTGAAGATCGCTATCGCCGCATTGCGCTGAAAGGACGCCATGTTTAATAGCCCGGAAGAACTGTTGCAGAAGATACGCCTTGGAGAAGACACTTCCCTTGAATTCAAGGCAGTCCGATTCAGAGGTAGCCGGGTTTCCGATCCAAGTCGCAATGCTCTGGCCGACGAATTGGCGGCTATCGCCAATACGCACGACGGTGTGCTTGTGTTGGGTGTAGATGATAAGACGCGGGACATCGTCGGCATTTCGATAGATGGTCTTGAAGTCGTTGAGCGATATGTGTATGAAATCTGCAACGAGAGCATCACGCCGCCGGTCCCTTTTCGTTCTTTTCGCATGCAACTTCCCGATAGCACAGGGGAGCTCCAGCCCGTGCTCATAGTAGAAATTCCGCGCAGCCTTTTTGTTCATAGGAGTCCCGGGGGATATTTCTTTCGGCAAGGAAGCTCAAAACGAGAGATGCCGCCCGATTACCTGGCGCGGCTGTTCCAGCAGCGAAGCCAAGTCCGACTGATTCGATTTGAGGAACAATCAGTGCCGCAATCGAGTAGGGACGATTTATCCGAAAAGCTGTGGACCAACTATACAACACGGTCTGATGAATCCGCGGATATCGTGCTCCTTAAACGCGGTCTCTTGTCGAAGGGAGAAAGCGGGGCCATGCGGGTTTCGGTCGCTGGCATTCTATTCTGTTGCGAGAATCCAGAGCACTTTTTGCCCAATGCTTATATTGAAGCTGTGCGCTATCGTGGAAAAAATCAGGATTCCAATTACCAGATAGATGCCCAAAGAATTCGCGGTCCGCTGAATCAACAGATCGAACAAACAATGGCCTTTCTCAGGAAAAACCAGACAATCTCAGCCGTGAAGAGGCCGCATAGAATCGAACAGAAGCAATTCAGCGAAAGGGCGGTTTTTGAAGCTCTGGTCAATGCTGTGGCGCACCGCGATTATTCCATTTCCGGCTCGAAAATTCGATTTTTTATTTTTGACGATCGGTTGGAAATCTACTCGCCGGGTGCTCTCCCCAATACCGTGACCATTGACAGCATTGCTCTCCGTCAGGCTACCCGAAACGAACTGATCACAAGCCTACTTGCAGAAACGCCTGTGGCGGAAATAGTCGGTGACGTGGGACGAGGTTTTTACATGGAAAAGCGAGGCGAGGGTGTTCCCATCATTGTAAGCGAGAGTGAAAAACTCTCCGGAAAGAAGCCTATATACCGATTGATTGACGATTCCGAATTGCTGCTAACCATTTTTTCTAACCGCACTGATGAGGCGTGACACAGGAAACTGACTAAGCTAACTCAGCAACACCACCCAAACCCATCCGACGGAGATTTGCTATGCCGACTTATGAATATGCGTGTACCGAATGCAATCATGAATTTGAAGCCTTTCACTCCATCACCGCCGAGCCCATTCGCCTGTGTCCCGAATGCGGCGAGCAAAAAGTCGAGCGTCTCATCAGTGGCGGTGCGGGGCTGATCTTTAAGGGATCGGGTTTTTACATTACCGATTATCGAAGTGAAGGATACAAAGAAGCGGCGAAAAAAGACAAAGAAGTAGCCAGCGGCAAAAAATCTGACGAGAAGAAATCAGAGACCAAAAAGACCTCTGAATCGAAAAGCTCGGATCCCAAAGCGGCGTAAAAAATGGGAATTATATCGCAAAGTAACTATATCCTCATCGAATACCTGCGGAGCGTTGGTGAGAAGCATCGCAAGACATACGGGCAGTTCTTCACTCATTCTGAGGTGGCCGAGTTCATGGTGCGGTGGGTCTTGAAATCCGGGCAGAGGGCGCTTTTTGACCCAGCCTTTGGTCTGGGTGCTTTTTGGCGTCCCGTTGCCGACGATCCGAGCATCGTGTTCGCTGGTAGCGAGAAAGATCCCAAAATTCTCGACTGTTGGACAGGCGAGGCAGGGGGGCGGAAATTGGAGATTGCTAATGAAGACTATCTGCTCTCGTGGGGGAAATCACATACCAATATCGTCTGTAATCCGCCTTACATGCGCTTCCAAAAGTTTATTGGCAGAGATTCTGTGTTCAAGACGTTTGTCGATAATCTGGGCTTGAGATTGTCGGGATATACGAACACGGCATCCGCATTCCTGCTGAAGTCGCTCTCCGAATTGAACGGATCAGGCCGGCTTGCGTATATTATGCCTCTTGAGTTCCTCAACACTGGATATGGTATTATCGTTAAGAAACGTCTTATCGAGAGTGGTCACCTTGTCGCTATTATCAATCTTAAATGCGAGAAAGACATATTTCCCGATGCGATAACCTCGGTGGGAATAATCCTGTACGATGCCTGCCGGCACTACTCCCATGTTGATTTCCATATCACCGATTCGATTTCTTCACTGGAGAACCTCCTTGAGAGTCAACCAACCACCAGGGTCGCATTGGACCGACTCAATCCCGAGTCGAAGTGGTTGTCATACTTCCAAAAAAATACATTTGATATCAATCATCAAATAGCCGTACCACTAAATTATTATGGTCATTTCAGCAGAGGTATTGCCACCGGAGCCAACGAGTTTTTTGTTTTGAAACCGTCTCGCGCTAAAATACTGGGAATCAATGGCCCGGAGGTTGTTCCCTGCATTACGAAAAGTTCTCAAATTCGGCAATCTGTGTTTGGTCGCGCAGACTACGATGATTTAGTCCGAAACGACGCTCCTGTTCTGCTATTCAGTGCCAGTAAGAAGCACTCGAAACGAGCGGCAGATTATATCCGGAGTGGGGAGCAAAGGGGTTATAACACGCGCTTTTTAACAAAAAACCGAAACCCCTGGTACAAGACGGAGAGGAGGGAACCAGCACCGCTTCTTCTTGGCGTCTTTTCACGCGGAGGTTACAAAATTATTCGCAACAGAAGTGAGGTGTTGAACTTGACGTGTTTTCACGGTTTTCGACCAAACATCTTTGGAATGGCATATCTCGATCATCTGTTTCTCTATCTGGCATCCTTGTCGGGGCGGGATATAGTTTCATTATCAGTTCGAAGATATGGCGACGCGCTGGACAAGTTCGAGCCAAACGATCTGAACAATGCGCTTGTCCCAAGCCAGCAGGTGTTTGATGAACTTTCGGCCAAAGAGGTCGCAAAAGCTGTTCGCTATACGGAAAGAATCGGAAAGACCCCCGACTGGATAGACGCTTTCTTTGAGAGGTTGAAGACACCAGTCGTCAGTTAGCGTCCTTTCGTACTTTTATTTAAAAGTTTTATCACCTATAGGCATTAGTTTCTGGTTAGAAAATTGCTGTTGATCAAAGTCAAAGGTCTTTATGCTGATAGCAAAGGCTCAGGAGGCACCATACGACGTAAATGTGGATATGGATAGGGGGGTTGGCGTGGGCTTCCTGTCGTATATCCCACCTGAGTTGTCTCAGATAGGTCACACAAGGTTTGTCATCATAGCGTTGATGGAAGTAGATAACCAGCAAGAGATAGGTGATCAACCCAGCAAGGAGTTGTATCAAGACCCCGTGTGGACTACGCGAGATGAGATGATAGACCTTGAGGTATTTTTTCCACCATGCAAAGAAGATTTCGATTTTCCACCTCAAAGAATAGATGAAGGCAATTTCCTCGGCAGACAAGTCGTCACGGTCTGTGACGACCCAGTAGGCTTTACCACAGGCAGAAAAACCGACTAAAAAGACCGGATGGGTCATTTGATGGTTCTCATCACCCAATAAGACCTTGGCAAAGAAGGAGATAGTGGCCTGGCCTCGTGGTTGATAGGATCTTGGTTGAAAAGCCAATCGCTCAAGGATGTGATATTGGATGTTTTTCTTGACGCGCACGACGAAGTGCTTTTCGTCATTGATCCACGCATCGAAGCGGGCATGTTCTTGATAGCCGCGATCCATCACGCCGGTCTGTCCTTTCTCCAAGAGCAAAGACACAAAGGGTCTTTCGGCGGCCTTGCCATCGGATAGAAAAATCTTGCGTGGGATGGCTCCGTTTAAGTCGAATCCGAAGTGCAACTTGGCCTTGCGTTTGTGGTGGCTATAATCTGCCCAGGTCATGGACAAACACGCATCAACGAAACTCCCATCAATGGCGATGAGTCCCCGATGGCGTGGCAGGGCAAGACCGACCTTTTTGGCGGCTGTCTTGGACAGTCTGGAGAATAACTCGAACATCTGCTTTTTGCCCCGCGTGGTATTGGCCTCATAAAAGGTACTTTGTCCCAACCCTGAAGGCGGCACCAAAAGCTGGTTGGCAAGTCCGTCATATCCGGCGGCCTGCAACAGGTCTTGGGCAGAACTGCATGCTTCGATATGATAATACACCAACCCGCGAACTTGATGGTCAAACGTATAGGTCATCGGCTTATTACATCTTGAAGTCAACGGTGTCAGATAGGGTAAGTGCGCTTCAAGAGGGGACAGCAGCAAAGAAAAGGTTGGCGATGCTTTTCCATATTCATTTTCTTCACCCGTAGGAGATAGGGGGGACTGAGACTGGATGGACATGGCATTACTCCTTGCAAAAGGTAGAATTTTTCTTTCTCAACTCTAACCTTTCATGGAAATGCCTTTTGTTCAATCCTTTTCTTTCCACGCTATCTCCTCCATGCAAATCCCTAACCAGAAACTAATGCCTATAGGTAAAAAATTTATCACCATATAAAGGAGATTGCAAATGAGTAAAGTAATAGGCATTGATCTTGGAACGACCAACTCGTGTGTCGCTGTGATGGAAGGCGGCGACCCGGTTGTTATTCCAAATTCAGAAGGGGGGCGCACTACGCCCTCTATAGTTGCATTCGCACAAGATGGGGAGCGCCTCGTTGGTCAGGTTGCCAAACGGCAAGCAGTGACTAATCCGACCGAAACCATTTATTCAATCAAGCGGTTTATGGGACGCCGCCGCGATGAGGTGAGTACCGAAATTACCGAAGTGCCCTACACGATCGCGAGTGATGCCAATGGGCTGGCATCTGTACAGCTCGACGACAAGACATATACCCCGCCCGAGATTTCGGCGATGGTGCTTCAAAAGATGAAGCAGACCGCTGAAGATTATCTCGGCGAAACCGTCACGCAGGCTGTGGTTACGGTTCCCGCATATTTTAACGATGCACAGCGACAGGCGACCAAAGATGCCGGCAAAATTGCTGGCCTCGACGTGTTGCGCATTGTCAACGAGCCAACGGCTGCATCATTGGCTTATGGTATGGACAAAAAGAATGATGAAAAAATCGCTGTTTACGACCTCGGTGGTGGCACATTTGACATTTCTATTCTCGAACTGGGCGATGGCGTCTTTGAAGTCAAATCGACCAATGGGGATACCCATTTGGGCGGCGACGACTTTGATCAGCGCGTGATTGACTTTCTGGCCGAGGAATTTTTGAAGGAAAATAGCGTGGATTTGCGCCAGGACCCCATGGCCTTGCAACGCTTGAAAGAAGCGGCGGAAAAAGCCAAGTGCGAACTGTCGAGTTCCGCATCTACCGACATTAACCTGCCGTTTATAACGGCTGATGCATCTGGTCCCAAGCATCTCAATGTCAACCTGTCACGCGCGAGATTTGAGCAACTTGTCGATGATCTCGTCGAGCGCACCAAACAGCCCTGTTTACAGGCTATTCGGGATGCCGGTCTTTCGGCTTCTGATATCGATGAAGTGATTCTGGTAGGCGGATCAACGCGCATTCCCAAAATACAGGAAATTGTGAAGGACGTTTTTGGCAAAGAGCCTAATAGGGGCGTAAACCCCGATGAAGTCGTCGCCATTGGCGCGAGCATTCAGGCGGGTGTGCTTTCGGGCGATGTGACCGATGTGTTGCTGCTCGACGTGACTCCGCTCTCGCTGGGCATTGAAACGCTCGGCGGTGTGATGACGCGCCTTATTGATCGCAACACCACGATTCCGTCAAAAAAGGCCGAAGTGTTTTCAACCGCTGCCGACAGTCAGCCCTCGGTTGAGATTCACGTCTTGCAAGGCGAGCGCGATATGGCACTGGACAACCGCACCATTGGTCGGTTCCATCTGGATGGTATTCCGCCTGCGCCGCGCGGTGTGCCGCAAATTGAAGTTGCATTTGATATCGATGCAAATGGCATTCTCAATGTTTCGGCGAAAGATAAGGGCACGGGCAAAGAGCAGAATATTCGCATTGAGGCATCGTCGGGATTGTCAGATGCAGAAATTGATAAAATGGTCAGTGATGCACAGGCCAATGCGGCCGAAGACAAAAAGAAACGCGAGGCTGTGGAAATTAAAAATACAGCCGAGCAACAGGTGCATCAGACCGAAAAACAGATAGAGGAGATGGGCGACAAAGTCAGTGATGAAACAAAGGCGAAAGTGACGGAGGCTGTTGAGAAGGTCAAAGACGCCCTCAAGGGGGACAATATTGACGCAATCAAAGCGGCCAATGAAAATCTCACCCAGGTCTGGCATCAGGTTGCGAGTGAACTCTATCAACAAGCTGCAGCAGATGAGGCGCCGCCTCAGGGTGCGCCAGGAGAACCGCCACCAGGTGGTGCAGAAGGTCCCAAACAAAGTGATGACGGGACTGTTGATGCTGAATATGAAGTTGTGGATGATAAGAAGAAGTAAAGGTGATATAGTGAAAGGTTCAGGCTGGGAGTAGTGGTAGGGGAGGGAACCGCTGATCACGACGCTTTTTCAATTGTCACGCGAATAGCACTCAGGGGTTTGATAAAACGGAACCGCACGGTTTTGCTGCGTGTGTCAAATCCGCCTGTACCAACATCCTGGCTCGACAATTCCCGCATAAAATTTGCGACCCAGGCTGTGTCGCGTTGCCATTGCGGTACAGCATTTCGGATAAACAAGCGCATGAGGTCTGCGTTGCGATTTATGTCGGCATCGGACACGCCGAGCACTGTTACCATAATTTCGGATCGCAACAAATCGGTTTCTGGTCCCCAGAACTCCAGCACGACTTGTCCACTGCCGGTTGCGCCAAAATGGCGTGGCTGGCCCTCGAGGGGATCCACTTCTTCCAGTATCAGATCATCGGGCATCCCCGCGATCATGCCATCAATGGATAGCGCGCCGGGAGACGGTTGGGTTACTTGGGTTTTTTGCGTGGCTTGAGTTTCGGTTGTAGGCTGCGCAGGGCGCGTTGCGGGTGTGGGGCGCTTTTTTCGCGTAATTGAAGAACGGCGCGCGAGGTCTTTTTGAAATGTTGCGCGCACGGCTGCGGCGTCTCCTACATAATTGCCGTGTACCCATCCCTCAGTTTTTCCATCTACGCGCACATATAACCAGGGATTGGCTTTTTCGAAAATCTCCAGTTCGCGACCGCGTTGCAAACGCTCAACCACCTGCGATTTTGTCGTTGGCTTCTCGCGCAAATTCAGAATGGGAACGGTGATATAGACTGTTTCTTTCGGTAATAGAAAATCGCAACCGCTTAAACTCGCCATGAGTACAAAAAAAAGGCCGACAAAAAATCGGTCGGCCAAAAACTTCGACCGCATCATCGATTATTCCTCCGTAAAAACCCCTGTGGATATATTTTCGATGGATTGAAAATATCGGAAATGCGGCGACTGATCAAGGATTAAATGCCTGTTAATCCAAATATGTCATCTGTGAGGTTTGAGGCCATTTGCATTGCTCGGGTGCATTTGTCGCGCTTGCCCATTCCCGAATGATCTCCAGATCCCTTCTTTTTTCCAGCATCTTTTCCGCAACCCACTGCGGATCCCATCCGTCCAATACTTTTGCTGTCAGTTCTTCTCGAATCGCCTGACATTCGCTGTCGTCCGCCCGATTGTGCAATTCTTCTGGGTCTGCGGATAGATTGAATAATTGCGGCTCATATCCGTGATAGTAAATCAGTTTCCAGTCGCCTTGTCGAATCATGCGCTGGTAATGGCCTTCGTAGATACAGTACTCTGAAAAAGCAATATCTTCCCACGTATCCACTTCACCGCGAAGCAATGGCAATAGGCTGCGCCCGCGCGAATGGGGCAATTCGGGTGCGCCCAATGCGTCGAGCATGGTCGCATTTAAGTCCAATGCGCTGATGACGCGGTTATTGACTTGTCCTTTGGGCAGTACATCGGGCCATGAAATAATTGCCGGTACTCGAACAGATTCTTCGTAAAATGTTCGTTTCATCCACAGTGCTTTTTCTCCCACATGTTCGCCGTGGTCTGATGAATATACGATCATTGTATCCTGTGCAAATCCATTTCCCCAAAACGATTCCGTTTTCGCCACCATTGAAAAAAGGGATGCGACTCATCGCCCATTGGTTTGGGATGTTTGGGAGGCGTAATTACATCGATGTACTGATCGTAGTCTGATTTTCGCGCAATATACGGCGAGTGTGGGAGCATATATCCTACGTGCAGACAAAAGGGGGTATCTGTTTGTCCGCTGCGTTTTTTTATGGCCTCTCGATTGATAAAATCAATTGCTGCCGCTGTCACATCTTCATCGTGTACTTCGTAACTGCTCTGGCCCGCACCTGATTTTTGAACCGATTGAATTAAGTTGCTGGGAGCATCGCCGTTGCCCGGGTAATTTGAAGAATGATCACCAATAGGACGCTCCACATATCCATGCAATTGGTCGGTGCCCAGGGCGTGCATTCGCCCGATGAGCACGGGACGGTAGCCAGCCGCGCCCATTGCATGCGCGATGGTTGGCCGCCCCGAATCCAGGATGTGATGATTTGTCCACACTTCATTCTCATACGGATACCGTCCGGTTAACATCGACATCCGCGATGGCGTGCAGACAGGTGATGGACAATAGGCATTATTAAATCTCACGCCCTGTGCAGCCAATGTATCCAGATGGGGTGTTTGAACGAGTGGATCGCCGTAACAGCCAAGCACTTTGGGGCTGTGCTGGTCAGAGTGGATGTAGAGCAAGTTTGGTCGGTTCATGTTTTCTCCAAAGTCTTTCTCGCCATTACGCAGAAGGCAGGCAGCGGTTGTCCGTGCCTGCCAATATTCTATCGTTCATGGGTGAGACAGCTATTTTTCACTTGCAGCCACTGTATTTACCAATCGTCCAATACCCGAGATCTCTATTTCCACCTTATCGCCCGGTTTCATATAGGTTCCCGTTGTATTGCCCACGCCCGAAATTGTGCCTGTGCTGATCAGGTCGCCCGGCTCGAGTGTGATAATCGCCGAGATGTATTCGATAATTTTATCCACGGGATACAACATTTGCCCCGTGTTGTTGTGCTGTTTGCGGTCACCATTCACATACGTGCTGATGTCGAGGGTGTGTGGGTCTGTGATCTCATCGGAGGTTACAATCCACGGTCCCTGGGGCGCAAAAGTATCCAGCCATTTGCCGTTTAACCAGTCAAACCATTCATCTCTTGGGCGGCTGTCTGTGCGTTTTTTAATTTCTAACATGCGCTCGGAGACATCGTTCATGACTGTATAACCCGCGACATAGTCCAGCGCGTCTTCCGCCTGCACGCCTTTTGCCTCTCGGCCTATTACGACGGCCAATTCGCCTTCCCAATCTACGCTTCTTGCGATGGGGGGTATCAAAATTTGATCGCCTGGCCCGATTACAGTCGAGGTTGGGGGCTTCATAAATACGCGCGGGGTTTCCTTGTCCTGAATTTGCATCTTGGCCGTGCCGCCTTCTTCAATGTGATCCTGATAATTGCCCGCCAGGCAGAATAATTTGCGCGGATTGGGCACCGGCGCGCTCAATTTGACTTCGTTGACGGCAAAACTGGTCTCGCCATCTGGTGTGCCATTCAAACGCTTTTCAGCATCAGCCGCCGCCTTTTGTGCCGCAGACTGGCCCTCTGCCCCGGCTTCGAGAAGGGTCAGCATATTCGTAAAAAAGGGATGTGCTTCGCGTTTTTCCGATTGGGCTAACGCGCTGTCTGCTGCGGCGAGATCGACAATAATCGCATCATCTGCGACGACTGCGCCAATGGATTCTGCACCGCCGACTGAATAAGTTGCGAGTTTCATTTTTTCTCCTTATGCGATTGCTCAATGACTGGTAAACGATAGTGGAAACGTCGGCTCTTGTGCCTGATTTTGCGTGGGGGTTTCGATCTTTTGATGATAATATTCTTCGACGAATTGCGCCAGATTTTTGCTCGCTTCTTCAAAAACAATTTTTCCCTTTTCTGCAGTTGCCTTTTCCGCCTCGCCCATCACACCCGAATCCGTATATTGACTCGTCCATTCAATTATTCCCACGGGGCCTCTGCTGAACAGATCGGTCCAGACAAATTTGGATCCCCGCTTATTGGTCCTGGCAATTTCGCTCTTGATTTTATCCTTTCGCACGCTTTCTGGAGATAAATGGAGCAACATGGACGTTTCCAATTCGCCTGCATGTGAACACCCGCCAGGAAACACGCTCTCGCGCCATTCTTTGTCAAAGTCTGGATCGACCTTGAGCAATTGCCACCACGAGCAGAAAGCGCAACTCGCGTCTGTTTCTACAATTGTGCGCCGGGCGACCATTTCGACCAGATTGTGGTTGGAACCGTGTCCATTGACGAGCATTATTTTTTTGAAGCCGTGATAGGCCAGACTTTTGCAGATGTCCAGCACGTACTGAATAAAGTGTTCGTAGTGTATATTCAGCGAGCCGGGAAAATCCATGACGTGATGCACATATCCATAACTCACGGGCGGTAGCACCAGGCTGTATTCCGGTTTTAAGCGCGCGCCTTCGGTCGCCACGGCATTGGCACATAAATGATCGACTTTCAAGGGTAAGTGATGCCCGTGCTGTTCGACTGCGCCGGTTGGAATAATCGGAATTTTTCCCATTTCCACCGCTTCGTTCACTTCGGGCCAGGTCAGTTCGTCAAATTTGTAGATATCTTTTACAGAGGCCATTATTTCACCTTTCTAAGTGGTCACATGAAATATCACTACAAACTACTTCACCCTGAATTCCTTTACCACATCTTCGTCCAGATCCACGCCCAGTCCGGGTTGATCTGTCAGATGTAGCGCGCCATTTCGAAACACCATCTCGTGTTGGGCGAGTTTTTGTGCCAGGGGAGATGGTGCTCGCGTGTATTCTGTCAGAGGTTGTTCGCTCGCTGCGGCCCATTGGGCAGATGCTGCTAACAAGACTCCGGTACCAAATGCATGGGGCACGGCACGCGCTCCCGTCTCGTTCGCCAATTTTTCAATTGCCAGGCCACCGGTAATTCCACCTACGCGCCCCAGATCGGGTTGTACAAAATGGAGTTTGCCATTGTGCAACAAGTCGGCGTATTCGTTTACCAGAGTCATCGCTTCACCGCCTGCAATTGGAATGGACGATCGCGTTGAGAGTTCGCCATATCCCTGCACATCAAACGGGTGCAACGGTTCCTCGAGCCAGAACACATTGTATTTTTCAAATCGCGCCACGCGCTCCAACGCGGTTTCCGCATTCCACGCGCGACCGGCATCTACCATCAAATTTACATCTGGCCCCAAAGCGTCTCGTGCCGCTGCGACCAGTGCCTCGTCTAAATCTGGGTCCGGTCCCATTGGTGCCCAACCGTATTTTACAGACTGATAGCCCTGCGCCAAAAATGCGCTCGCGGATTCTTGGACCAACTCTGGACACTCGGGCCACAGTACGCTCGCATAAGCAGGCACTGCATCTGCCGCATCTTCTCGCAATAGCTTGCGCACGGCTTTGCCTTCGGCTTTTCCCCAAATATCCCACAGTGCCATGTCGATGCCACTCATGGCCTGTCGCGCCACGCCGCCTGGACCATACCAGGATACGCCCTCGATCATGGCGTTGTGAATTGTGTCAAAATCCAGCGCGTCCATGCCGGTTATAATCGCCGCCAGGCCATGGCGAAATGGCGCGGAGCGCGGTGCTTCAATCACGGCTTTGGCCACGTAGGAACACGATACTACTTCACCCAATCCCGTTATGTCAGCGTCGGTATGCACCCGCACGATCAGGCAGTCCTGAGTGCCATCGGCCGCTTCTACAACTTCTGGCAATCGCAAATGAATGGCTTCTATATGGGTAATTTTCATATCTCTCCCCGTATTACAACCTACGGGGCAGGCCTTTTATGGCCTTACCCTTTTTGCAATACCCGCCACCGGTCGTATAGTAGATGCATTGCCTTTGGCAAAAATTCGCGCACATTGTCCGCGAGCATCCACTTCAGGCGCGGGTCTGTATCGCCGGGTTTGCTATCTTTAGCGTACATACTCCAGCTTCCCGACAGGGTCAATCGTTCCACATCCTTTTTCATTACCCCGCGATGAATCAAATTGCCAGTCCAAAACGCGGTTTGCCCGGCTTTGAGGGGCACGGCATATTGTCCCGGAATGTCGTCGTGGCGTTCCTCTAACAAGCACCTGCGCTCGTGGGGAGTGCGATACCTTTTGTGACTGCCGGGCACAATTTGCAAACAATAATCATCTACCAGTGCGAGATGCCACCTCAAACCACTTTGAGGACGATTCAAAATTTCCATTTCCACCTGATACGATCCGTCGCGTTCTTTACCTCCAAAATCCCGGTGCCAGCCAAAACCGTAATCCGTCTCATAGGGATTTGTGAAGATGAGAGCGCCTCCCAATTGCAACTGAGTGCCTAAAAAAGCGCGCGTGTATTTCATTATGGGATCTGACATCAAATATTCCGCGAAAATCGGTTCGTTCATTTCGGGTGCAAATAACCCGCGAATCGCCCAGGGTTCTCCGTCCTCTGAGCGGTGGGTGTACAAATCCACGTCACCTGAACGCACCTTTTGCTTGGCGCGAATCGCAGCTTCCAACAGGGAGTTTAGCATATCGGGATCTACGGCGTCATCCACAATAAAAAACCCCTGCTTCCTGTACTGCCGTTTCTGAATGTCGAAGAACATGACTGCCTCCTTTTATGTGTGGCGCAATATAGGCGTGTCTCGCTGCAAATACAAAAAAAAAGCGCGAGGGGTTTGTTCTGCGCTAATAAAAAAATAGTGGCGGGTCAATATCATTGTGATATCTTTTGGCAAAAGATGCAAGGTATTGCGGTGATACGGCGTTGTCAAGCGATTGAAATGGAGGGAACCATGATTGGACCACGGTTGAGTGATGCGGCGTTTTTTGAGGCGATTGATTTGTCGCGCGCGGACATGAGGGCTGTAAAAAGGACGGTAGAGGCGCGAGATTGGTCGGGTGCGCGGCGTGCGTTTGCAAAACACATTCGCACGCGGGAAAATCCGAAGTGGTTTTCGGACTGGCGAAATCGCTCAGAGCCACAAGATCGAGATGCCGAGGTCGAATTGGTGCGCGTGGGAGATCGCGCCATAAGAGATATCGATATCGAAAAGGCTGATCACATTGTGGCAAATACGCTGATGAGTTGTGATGTGGAAGAGGCCTTTGGGGATGTGATCAATTGGGAATTGGATCCGATCAATTACAGGGAATGGACGTGGCAGTTGTCGCGACATCCGTTTTGGGTCACGCTGGGGCAGGCGTATTGGAAGACGGGCGATGAAAAATATGCCGAGGCATTCAGGCGACAGATGCGGCACTGGATTGAACATGTTCTGATACCGGTGGGTGAGGATGGCAATACCTGGAAAGACGATGCGGAAATGGGTACGGATCGCACGAATTGCTGGCGCACGATTGAGTGTGGGATTCGGATGGGGCAGACGTGGCCTGCGGCATTTTATTATTTTCTTTCCTCTGAAACATTTGGTGATGACGATGTGTGTTTGATGGTGAAAAGTATGGTCGAACACGCGCGGCATCTCACACAATGGCCGCGCGGTGGCAACTGGCAGACGATGCAGGCCAATGGGCAATATCACGTTGGGGCATTATTCCCCGAGTTCAAAGAAGCCGCAAGCTGGCGCGAGATTGCAATGCAGTCGCTTTATGAAGAATTGGATGAGCAGGTTTATCCCGATGGCGCACAGATTGAGTTGTCGAGTGGGTATCATCAGGTGAGTTTGCGAAATTTTGTGATGGCGCTCGCGATTGCGCGGATGAATGATTTGTCCCTGCCGGCGGATTATGTCGCAAAATTGGAGCGGATGTACCATTACAATCTGTATCTGGCTATGCCCAATTTGCGGTTGCCCGCGCTCAATGACGGCGGTCAGACGGATATCGCGCCCTATATGCAGGGTGGATTCAGGTTTTTTTCGCAACGGACGGATTTTCAATGGGCGGGTTTTGGACGTGCGGAAGGAACAAAGCCGGAAACTCTGTCATACGCTTTTCCCTTCGCGGGGCATTTTGTTATGCGTTCGGGATGGGAACCGGATGATCTCTATCTCTTTTTTGACGGCGGTCCGTTTGGCTATGGACATCAGCACGAAGATAAGCTGAATATTGTACTTTATGCACACGATCGCGTGCATGTGGTGGATCCGGGGAATTATCCATACGATTCGTCACAGTGGCGCACTTATGTGCTTTCAACCCGCGCACATAATACGGTGATGGTGGATGGGATGGAGCAAAATCAGCGCGGGAAATCGCGGGAGGATTACGTGGTATCCGAGCCGTTGCCGCATACGTGGATTTCAAACGAGAAATGCGATTATGTGTCGGCGAGTTACGATTTGGGATACGGGCCAGATCGAGATCGGACGGTTACACATACGCGGTCAATTTTGTTTGTGAAACCCGAGTTTTGGATTGTGACAGATATTCTCAGGCCCTCAGATGAGGCGTCTCACACGTATGAAGCGATGTTTCATCTGGATGCGGATGATGCCGAGGTGCTGGAGAATGGGCGCGGTGTTATCACAAAAAACAGCGCGGGCGAGAGCAATCTGGGCATTTATGTGATTTCGACAAAGCCGGTAGATGTGCGTATTGTAAGTGGACAGGAAGAACCGACCGTGCAGGGGTGGATCCCCCGAGGGGGACCCTATCAGTGCGAACCCATTCCAACGGCAATTTTCAAAACGGAAGGCGATGGTTCAACGGCGATGTCATACGTTTTATATCCCGTGAAAGCAGGTGAAGAATCACCTGTAGCACATGTAGAACACATTCCCGCTGCGGGAGACAATGGGCGGATTGCAATTGCCGGGCGGATCGCATTGCGCGATGGCAGGGAGATTTATTTTGTACAATCGGAAGCTGGCAAAGGTTGGGTACGCGTTTCAGAAGGGGAGACCGATGCCGAAGCCGGTGCAATGGAACTAATCGATGGATGGGTTAATAAAATGGCCCTCGCAAATGGACAAACGGTACGGGTATATGGACAGGAGATGCAGGAGGGGCAACTGGTGTAAGTTTATAGCTGTTTGATGTCGATGCCACCGTTATCCATTGTTGTTTGAAGAGTACGATCATTTGAAGGTTGTGGTATTGAATTTACCCAGAGAAATGCACCAGTGGCTACGAGAGACTTTTCCCGAGAAATAGAGGTTAGCAGTCAGCGGATTATCATGACGCCAAAAGCATTGACGATTGGGGTTCTGGTCGTTATTGCGGTGAATCTGTTGGCGCCGTTTTCCGAGTGGATTGTGCGATCTACGCTGTTGACGACCAATTATTTTCCGCTGGGGTTGGCGGCGCTGTTCATTTTTGTGGTTGTGGTTTTGAACCCAGTTTTGAAGACAGTGAAGCGCGAGGGGGGATTGACGGGTGATGAATTGGGCGTGGTCTATACGATGCTTTTGGCCGCGGTATCAGTGCCGACTTATGGCGTGACCGGTTATGTGATTTCCGTGTCGGCTTCGCCCTTTTATTTTGCGACAACCGAGAATGGCTGGGGGGAATTTATACACGACTATGTGCCTCTGTGGGCTGTGCCCGGAGGGGGACGCGCAGTGGCATGGTTTTTTGAGGGATTGCCGCCGGGTGCAACAATCCCGTGGGGGGTGTGGATTATGCCGCTGTTCTGGTGGGGATCGGTGATTGTCGCAACACTGATGCTTTGCACTTGTCTCATTGCGGTATTTCGCAAGCAGTGGGTAGATAAAGAGCGTCTGAATTTTCCCCTGGTTGATGTGCCGTTGGCGATGATGGATGGCGCCGAAGATGGTCGAATTTTGCCAAAATTTATGCGTAGCCGCTTGTTCTGGATCGGTTTTGCCATTGCCGCTGGCAAAATTGCGTGGAATGTGCCGGGTTATTTTTTTGAGGGTTGGCCGAGTATTCCCGCTATTCGATTGAGCATTCCGGGTGGGCAGGTCTGGCCGGGTATTTCGACAAATTTTTCCCTGCCTCTGGTGGGGATTACGTATTTTGTCAATGTAGATGTGATTTTCAGTGTGTGGTTTTTCAATTTGTTTAATATGGCCGAGATTGCGCTTTTTAATCGCACGGGATTTACCATTGGCACATCAGAGGTTTATTCGGTCAGTCCAGCAGCGTTGGCCTGGCAGGGATTTGGGGCATTTACGGCGATTGTGCTGGGCGGTGTTTGGGTTGCGCGCGAACATTTGCGCGGGGTGTGGCGAACCGCGTTGGGAAAGGCCGATGGCGTTTCAGACCACGATGAAATTATGGGGTATCGCACAGCATTGATAGGGATTGCGCTCTGTGTTGTGTACATTCTTTTCTGGTTGACGCGCATTGGCATCCACCCCGGTGTGGCTTTGCTGCTTCTCTTTGCGGTTATTACGCTTTATTTGGGCTTGACGCGGATTGTTATTGAAGGCGGACTGGTTTTTGTGCGCGGTCCGCTTGTGCCGCAGGCTTATGCAATGCATCTCATTGGACCGGCGGATTTGACGGGTTCAACGATGACGGGGCTGGGATTGTCGTATGGATGGGCGTGTGATCCCATCGCCACATTTATGCCTTTTGGCGCGAATGCCGTGCGTGTACACAGCGAGCGTCAGTTCCCTCGAGGTGTTTATCTCACCGCGGTTGGATTGGCTCTGGGTATCAGTCTGATTGTGTCTTTTTATTTTTCGCTCAAGCTGGCGTATGCTTCGGGCGCGTACAATTTTGGCGAGTGGGTGTTTCGCCGCGGGGGGCAGGTGCCTTATGATACGGTTGTGGCGAAAATCAAAGCGGCAGAGACGCTCAAGTTCGGTCATTTTGCGTTTTTGGGCATTGGTGCGCTCGTGACAGTTTTGCTGACGTATTTGCGCCATCGGTTCGCATGGTGGCGCTTGCATCCCATCGGGTTTTCTATTGCTTCTGTGGGACAGGTGAGGTGGACTTTGTTGTCGCTATTTGTCGCCTGGGCGATTAAAACACTTTTGATTCGCTTTGGCGGTTTGATGCTGTACAACGGCGCGAAGCCCTTTTTTGTCGGTCTGGTCGTAGGGCACTTTTCCGGTGCTGGCGTGTCGTTCATCATCGATGCGTTGTGGTTTCGCGGACATGGGCACAGTTTGTATTTTTGAGAAGGACAAAAAAAGAACTAAAAAAAATAAAGGAGGTTTGTGATGAATGTAATTTGTATTTGTCTGGATACGTTTCGCGCCGATATTGTCGGACCAAATCAAAAACTGAGTTTTGTCGAGACGCCTAATCTGGATGCGTTTGCCGCAGAGTCCGTGGTGTTTGAGCGGGCTTTCGGAGAATGCCAACCGACATTGCAGACGCGACGGAGCTTGTTTACGGGACGGCGTACCTTTCCCTGGCGATACAATTTTGACCGGCGCGGGCACTGGCATCACGCGCCTGGTTGGCACAAAATTCCGCCGGAACAAGATACGCTTTCTGAAATTTTGGTGGCTAATGGGTATATGACCGGGCTGGTCGCCGATACGTATCATATGTTTAAGCCGACGATGAATTATACGCGTGGATTTGTGACTTATGATTTTATTCGTGGACAGGAGAGCGATAACTGGCGGTTTGGCGCGCGGGAAGCGGTAGAAGATTTATTGCGCCCGCATGTGCGTGAACCGATCAACTGGGATCGGCATGTCGGGCTGATGCAGTACATGTTCAATCAGAAGTTTCGGCAACGCGAAGAGGATTACAGTTGTGCGCGTGTGTTTCGGCGCGCGGCGGATTGGCTGAGCGAGAATGCCCACAACGCGCCGTTTTTTCTGTGGGTCGATTCTTTTGATCCGCACGAACCATGGGATCCGCCGCGGGAATATGCGGATCGGTACATGCCCGATTGGGATGGGAAGGATTTTATTACACCGGGGGCTGGAAATGAAGGCGATGGGTTGAGCGATGCGGAGAGAGAGCGGATTGAGGCACTTTATTTTGGTGAAGTCACGCTGGTGGATCGCTGGGTAGGGCACTTGCTGGACCGGGTAAATGATCTGGGCTTGAAAAGTGATACGATTGTGATGTTGATGTCAGATCACGGCACGCAGGTACTGGATCACGGGCAATTTGGCAAAGGGTCAGATCGCCTGCATCCGTACAATACGCGATTGAACTGGATGGTGCGACATCCCGGTGTGTGCAAACGCGTTTCGGGTTTTGTTCAGGCGCACGATTTGTTGCCCACTGTGTTGGGCTTGCTGGATATTCCCTGCCAGGCGGTGGATGGGACAGATGTCTGGCCATTGGTGACAGGAGAGGCGGATGCTGTGCGGGATCACGTTGTGATTGGGTGGGCTGCTTTTTCAACCGGGCCAGCCACGGGCAGGGCGTCGGTGCGCGATGATCAGTGGAATTATACGGTGAGTTTGGACGATGTGAAAAATGAAGAACTCTTTGACCTTACAGCCGATCCCGATGAGAATAACAATGTCGCCTCAGATTACCCCGATGTGGTGGCTTTGCAAAGATCGCGCATCCAGGCAGTGATTCACCAACCCCTGCCCGCCACGTTTAACGAAGTGTGTGACCACGCGCCTGCACCGAGTGCCATGTTTGTGCAGGGGAGAAGAAGAATGGGTTGAATGGGAGAATTGCAAAATGGTAAAAAAATCTCTTGGAATATTTTTCTGTGCGGTAATTTTAGGTCAAAGTGCGTGTAATAATGACGAGCCAATCGAGAATTCATCAGATGCGCAACCCATATCTACAAAAACTCAGATAGAAAAAAAACCACCTAAACCAGAATTGAATAGGTGGGATGTTGCTGATAGAGAAACGATGAGACTTCAACCTTCTGTCTTCTCTCAACTGCCTGAGAACATTGTCATGGAACTTCAATCCAGACAATGCACGATTCCACAGATATACGATGATCCCAAACCACACAATGTCATCAATCGACTTTTTTGCTATCGCGACCAGGTCAATTCCTTGGCAGCCAATGATCTCTTTGCGTTTTTGCACACACGGCGCACAGGTATCGGGATCAAGGTCAGCGAGCACAACTACCTTATTAGGTTTTGCACTCGTCCTGAGATTTTTGACGAAGGTTTCGATGTTACGACTACACATGTTACCGTTGCCAGCAGCATCAACTACCGGATCAACCACTTCCAAGTTGCAGTCCTCCTGTAGCCATTTCCGAAACAATTTGCTTTCGACCAGCCGTTTCTCTGAAGCACCTTCCACCACGAACCCCACAGTCACCATGGTAGCCCTCCACCCAGAAGATTCGAGAGCCATACTTCATCAAGGCCTAACGGAGCCATATCCTCCTCAGAGAGATTTACAGCATCAGCCCGCTTCATGGTCGTACGGCCGTCAACCTTATCCACGAGAATGAGTTCACGCAGTTTAAGTGCGCGCACAACGGACTCGCTATGAGTGGTCAACCATATCGGATTTTCAGGCAAAGCCTGTTGCCGCATCATATCTACGAGTTCGCGGATAGCCTTGGCGTGCAGTCCTGTCTCTGGCTCCTCAATCAACGTCATTCCGCCATGTGAAGGCGCGCCTAACACAGCTACCAGTAAACAGAGTGCGTGCATTGTCCCGTCTGAAACGAGATGGGCTGGAAATCGCCTTTTAGTCCCTTTCTCTTTAAATAAAAGGGCGGTGCTACCATCCAGTCTCTGCTTTTCAGTCTGGATATTCTCGATCCCAGGAACAATCATTTCCATCCAGTCCAAAATATTTGCACATACTTCTGGATTGTCCTCTAAGCGTTGTAAGACACTTGCCAGATTGTGCCCCTTGCGCGCTAATCGCGTTGAATCATCAGATATATCTGGCTCTTTTGCGCCCGTAGGCTCAATCCGATACACATTCAAATTTCTCAGAAGTAAGGTAATTGGATGATTTGGATAAAGCCATAGAGCCGAATAAATGTGCGGTATCACACCCGTATTCCATTCTCCCTTTCTGTTATAGCTCGCTGCTTCCTCCCCTTTCCGTTCAACGAATATCTTTCCGTTTTCGTCGTGCAAGAATTCTTCGATATAGGGGTCTCTATCGAGATTGTGAATGCACAATGAGTAGTGAAATGCCGATGGCGTTTCTGACTGATCTTCGCAAAGGTCGCATTCGATTTCAAAACAGAATTTTTTGGAATCTGCCCCATGACGCTTCACCGAATGGATATTTGCAAAGCCTCCATGCGTGTTTAGTGCGAATCTAATCCCGCCGTGCAAAAAGAGGCTAACAAAATCCAGCGCATCAAAAAAATTACTTTTGCCCGAGCCGTTTGATCCTGCGAATACTGAGAAGGCGGAAAGGTCCATGATCTCCAAAGCGTCAATGCTCTTGAAGTTGGCGATCTTCAATCTGCGAATGGGTTTATCGCTCATGGCTACACCTTGTATAAATACACTGGTTTAACGGTATTGTGCGACCTGATTATCCAAATGCTCCCAAAACTATAGATGATTGTGGATATTGATAGTTTCTCCTTAAACCACCACAGGGTCGCTATTTTTTTTGGCTTGCCAGGCACGCCAGTCGTTGAGGAAGCGTTCCAAACCGATGTCGGTTAGGGGGTGTGCGAGCAACTTGCCCAATACATCGGGCGGGAGGGTTGCCACATCTGCGCCAGCGAGGGCGCATTCGACAACGTGTTTGGGCGAGCGCAAACTCGCGGCCAGTACTTGCGTTTCAAATCCATAATTGTCGTAAATCTGGCGGATTGTCCCAATCAATTCCATGCCGTCTTGTCCCAAATCATCCAGGCGGCCAATAAATGGGCTGATATAAGTCGCGCCTGCTTTGGCGGCCATTAGTGCCTGGTTTGCAGAAAAGCACAGCGTTACATTCACGCGAATCCCTTCATCTGAACACGCTTTGATCGCTTTTAGACCATTTGGCGTAATCGGAATTTTCACGACCACCTGTTCGTGGATCGCGGCATTTCGACGCGCTTCGGCGATCATGCCTTCTGTATCGGTGCTGACCACTTCTGCGCTTACTGGTCCATCTACAATCTCGCAGATTGCGCGAATAATGTCTTCAAATTCACCTTCTTCCTGTGATATATGAGAAGGATTTGTCGTCACGCCATCCAGCACACCCATGGCCTGGGCTTCGCGGATTTCGTCTAAATTGGCTGTATCGATAAAGAACTTCATATATGCCTCCTTGTTAAAATACGCGCTCTACCAAAAATGAACACATTTCTCTGAGCACTTCTCTCGATTCTGACGGGGGCAACTGGGCAAGGCGTGCTTCGGCAGATTCGGCGCGTGTCTGACAAGCCCGTTGCGCTTTTTCAATTGCGCCATATCTCACCATCGAGTCAATTACCCACTCGATTTCCTCTTGCGATGTGGCATCTCGATCTCGGTCGAGAATTCCGCGCACTTTTTGATTTTCCTCTGGCGTACACTGATTGAGCAAATCAATGACCATCAAGGTGCGCTTGCCTTCGGCGATGTCCCCGCCGCGCTCTTTGCCATAACCTCCAGATGTGGTCGTAGGTGCTAATGTTGCATCGGTATCTTCGACGACGAGATTGAGCAGGTCATCGCGAATTTGAAACGCAACGGCAATGGCTTCGCCAAAATCGCCAATCGCCCGTTTCATATCATCGCCAGCATTTGCAATAATCGCACCCATAGTACAGGGTCCGCGACCGCTATACCATCCCGTTTTGCGCCGCAGCATGTCAACAAAATCGCGTACATCGGGAATGGCTTCGGCCTCGATCCAACCGATATCCAATGCCTGCCCCTCAAATGTTATTTGCGCGCCCATGATCATTTCACGAAGCAAATCGAGCGTTGTTGTTTCCCCTAAAATTTTGCGATTTGCCTGCAATATTTCAAATACTTTGGAATAAAGCGCGTCGCCCACGTTAATGCTTAGTGGAATCCCGTGTATCAGATGCAAACACGGCTTTCCGCGCCGCATCAAAGAGGCATCCTCAATATCGTCGTGTACCAGGGCAAAGGACTGAAACAACTCAAAAGCAGCAGCCGTGCGCAACCCCACATTGGGATCACCGCCAAATGTTTCAATGCCCAGCAGCACCAGTGCGGACCTGAACCGCTTGCCACCGCGTTGGGGATAATCGCGCATTGGCGCGTACAAAAAATCAACCGGATTTTTATCCTTTGGCAAAAATCGATACATTTCCTCATCGATACGAGGCACCCAGGTTTCCAAATAATTTTTTAATCGCGTTTCCATTTTATCGCTTAAACTCCTTTACTTTTTTTCGAATTTTTGCCTCGACATTTGCCGATAGAGGCCGAACGGGAATTTTTGCATCGCTGTGAGTTGCAACATCACCTGCGATGGATATTTCAGGGCGTGGATGTTTGGGGATATAAGGTTCTTTTTCCAACATGGCATGTAGCAAAACAAGGGCGGTTTCTTTGTCGGGAATTGTGCCCCTCGTATTGCCATCGTCGCCGGGGGGCAATGGCGCACCCACGCACGACGGACACCCCGCTTCACATTCGCATTCCGACACGACCATCCAACAGGCTGTTATGACGTCTTCGATCATCTCATAAGCTTTTTCCGAAAAACCAATGCCTCCCGGATGCCGGTCATATAAAAATGCGGTTGGCCGCCCCGTATTGGAGCTATCCACAGTTGTGCCAATATCCATCACATCGCACATCGCAAACAAGGGCAGCACTTCTCCCATTACATTGGCAATGCCTTTGAGTCCTTCAGATGGTACGCGGCCATGTCGGCGGCACTGGTTTAGCCCTTCTTGCGGTGGTACGACCCAGCAGGCGGCTGTATCGAGCTTGCGCTCTGGCAAATCGAGGTTTTCCCAGCCAATGCTGTCGCGGTCTTCGAATTTCACTTTCTTAAACATCGTCACCAGTGATGAGACGGAAACGTCGCCAAAATATACGTCACTGACGCGCCACGCGCCCGACATCTCGGTATCATTTACGACAATACTCGTCTCGTCAACAGCCTGAGTATAGTAGTCCAGTGCTTTTTGACTTACCCGTGCAATTTTGCGCTCTGTATCGAGTTGATCGACAAAGTACGTCTGCCCATTGTGCAAATATATAGCGTGTGTATGTATCTGAAAAAACGCGCTGATTTCATCCAGTGAACCGATCACTTGTGGGGCATCTTCGGTCTCGTCGATAATGGTGTAGGTCGAATCGCTGATATTGCGTAGCCCGACCTCTGCTGCCGGATATCCCGATTGGCTGTAAAACCACTGCCCATTGAGTTGACGCGCCATGCCTTCATCTGATAGAATTTCGAGTAGCGCACCAGTAAATTCTCCCATGACTTCGCCTTCTTCGCCCCGCACGGGCAATTCGCGCAAAGCACACCGCAGGTGTCCCACGACGAGATGCGGATTGTTGGGGTCAATGGTCGCGTGTTCGGGAGATTGTCCAAAAAAGTAAGCCGGGTCGCGCATCAAAAATTGATCGATGGGTGCGTTGTGCGCCACAAAGACCACCAGCGACTCTTCAGTCTGCCGCCCCGCACGCCCCGCTTGCTGCCACATGCTGGAAATACTGCCCGGATATCCCACAATTAACGCGGCATCCAGGTCTCCAATATCAATACCCAATTCCAGGGCATTGGTGCTCACCACGCCCAATAACTCACCTTCAAATAGTTGTCGCTCGATTTCTCGTCGTTCTGCGGGCAGATATCCGCCGCGATAAGCCCGAATCGCGCCTGCCAGATGTGGGTTTACGAGCAATAAATCCTCTTGCACATAGCGGTAGATTACCTCGGCGGATGTGCGCGCTCTGACAAACGCAATGGTTTGTACCCTGTTGTGAATGAGCTTGCCGAGCAACCACCTCGCTTCGGTATTTGAACTGCGGCGATCACTTGTCGTGCCTTCCAGAAAGGGCGGATTCCAGAACGCAAAATGGCGTTTGCCCCGCGGGGAGCCATCCCGATCAATCAGGCACATCGGTTGTCCGGTCAGGGCTTCGGCGTGTTCTTTGGGATTTGCTATGGTGGCCGAGCTACACACAAATTGCGGGGGCGTGCCATAGTGCGCGCAAATTCGCATTAAACGCCGCAATACATTGGCTACATGCGAGCCAAAGACTCCCCGGTAAGTGTGTATTTCGTCGAGCACTACATAGCGCAAATTTTGAAAAAAACGCGCCCAGCGCGGATGATTTGGCAACACGCCCTGATGCAACATATCGGGGTTGCTCAAGATCACTCGCCCTTCTTCGCGCAGTGTTTTTCGCTGGTTGGACGGCGTATCCCCGTCGTAAGTGCCCAGAGAAAATTTCAATTGCTCGTTTAATTCGCCAAACCGCGCGAGTCCGCGCGCCTGGTCCTGTGCCAGGGCTTTGGTCGGAAAGAGATAGAGTGCGGTCGTCTGTGGGTCGGATAGCAGTGCTTCCAGTGTCGGTATCTGGTAACAAAGGGTTTTTCCACTCGCCGTTGCCGTTACCACCACCACGTCTTCCCTGCGCCTCAGTGCTGCCAGAGCATCGGCCTGATGTGTATAGAGCCGATCAATGCCTTGCTGTTTCAAGGCGTCTGAGATCGCGGGATGCAGCGCGTAGTCATCAGCGACGAATTTAGCTTCTTGCGCGGGTATGGTTTCTATATGAGCAACCTGACCGGCATACCCATAGTCGCGGCGAACATGCGCGATAAATTGATCAAAATTCATCATGCGGAAAGGACTTTTGAATGCCAACGGGAGAGAGGAAGGAAGTAAAAAAATAAAGAGGGAGGTACTGCATAGAAATATAGTTGGAAGGAGAAAAAGGGTCAACTTATAAAGAATTGAAGAATAGCAACTTTTCAGCTCTTACACACCGCACGCATAAGCATCAAATACAATGTGTAAATCGCGTTTTGCGCGTGCAAAATTCGAATATGGCTGACGCGAGCGGTTTTGAAGACAGGATAAAAAATCATCCGTCATCGCTCGATAGCCCATCAAATCTTTCAGACCCGGCCAAAGAATCCGAAAGCCTTTCTGGGGTTTGCGTATATAAATGCCGTTGCTTTCGAAAACAATGCGTCCGCGTGAACCTTCGATATAAGAATGCTGAAAAACGCCTTTTGTCAAACTGGGCGTCTGCCACGAGTAATGCAATTCGCCAATCGCGCCGGTGGCATAGACCATCCGCACGACAGATTCGCGCTCTGGTGTACTGCCAGAATAGCCCGGGAATATCGCCTCGACCTGTTCGGGCACTGCACCGAATAGATCTGAAATCAAGGCGATAAAATGAATACCGCCTTCCAACAAAGCACCATGAGCACTTTTCCACCCCTGCGCCTGCTGCGTTGTAAGCTTTTTCACAGAAACCGAACGCATTTCGCCGATATCGCCCTGGGCGAGCATGTGCTTGATTTGCGATAGCGAGGGTTTGTAATAATAATTCTCGGCGATCATTAACAAGGGGGTCTCGACCCGTTCCAACACAGTCTCGATCTCGAAAATTTCCTGTGGTGAGATGCACATCGGTTTTTCGACGAGTACGGCCTTGCCGGCTTCTAATAATGCGATTACCTGGTCTTTGTGATGCTCCGGCGGGGAAGCGATTACTACGGCATCCACATCGCTTTCCAATACGGCGTTCAGATCGTCAAAAATCCCCTCACCCTTAAACTTGAGATTGAACTTGTACGCGCTTACCCGCGACCGACTGCAAAAATACAACGCCGCCCGCCATTGCAAATTTTTCGCATGAAGTGCGCCGATATTCCCACAGCCCAGGATGCAGATACGCGGTTTTTTATACGTTAGATGATTCATTATTTGATTATTCTACCGTTCATACCCGTTGGCCAAGGCAATAGCACAACCCGTCCGGTGCGATGACGAAGAATATGCGGAAGGATTTATCACCGTGTTGGTCAATCCGATAATTGGGATCATCATTTTTTAGTCCATTGTTTTTCAATTCGTTAAAAGCGGCTTCGACATCATCCACTTCAAAAAAACAACCATCCTGAGTCGGATCACCACCATTTTCTGCTAACCCTATCTGGATATCGTCTCTTGCGAGTATAGCGGATTGACAAGGCGCGTCCTGCCGAGATACGACCTGAAATCCCATGATTGTTTCGTAAAATGGGACGGCTTCTTTTAGGTTCTCAACGGGAAGGTTCATAGCGTCTTGCATGTAGGGCGAGGCAGTTTTGAATACAGCTTTGGTTTTCATACTTATCTCCTTCTCTCATTTCTTTTTCTGAGCTGTGGTACGGACTGTCCCTTTCCCCGGCACATCCACCCGCACAGTCAGCACGGTATATTTCTCATTGTCGCTGGTGACCATCGTTTCCAGACATCCGCCATCCACCGCGTACGCTCCTACTGGTAGCACGAATGTCACCCGGCAATCGGGAAATGTATCCTCAAGTATATTGGTCACTGTGGCTGTCACTCTGTCGTGTATCCCGTCGTTACCCGGATCGTATGCCACCTCAAGCGGCGGCGGTCCCATGCGATCGAAAGGAATAGGAGCAACAGCATCTCCACGATAGGTCGCCGATGCCACATGACCGTCTTTAAACCGCACCACCCGAAAACTGCTGCTGTTGATCTTGCCCACCCGCGTCGTGGGTGTGGCTCCAATGGTCATCACCTTCTCCCCAGGACCATGCGCGTCGTGGATCAGCTTTACCCGGTGCTTATCCAGAAACGTCTCCACCGGTGCATTGTGCTCGAATGCGTTAATTACCTTGATCCGAGCCTTCGCCCTCGAGGATAGAAGCGCGTTGGCCTGCGATAGATCCACATGCCAGGGATGACCGAAATTCAGAATGCATAGATCTGGGCCATAATCAATGATTCCCACTGGATCTCCATACCACTTCTCGTGTCCGTAAAATTGGTGATTGCCGAATGTAATCGCGTAGGGCATTTCCAGCACCAGATGTGATCCCGAGATATACGCCGGATTCACCGCATTGCTAATCAGAACCATATCCGGCGCGATCAGGTTGGCGATCTCCGCCAGCCGTCTCTCGTATTCCGCCTGATACTGTCCCTGCGTATCCAGGTGTCCAAATGTCATAAATACCGGATCTGTTGGATAGTTTTGAACTACGTACACGCTCCTGGGAGACCGTCGCACGAAATCTCCCCGAGAGCCGGACACCTTTATCGATAGATCGTATAACCCCGGTGGCATGTCTTGAGGTAACTTCACCGTGCCTTCCCGATCGTAGTAGAACCTCGCGCTCGGATCTTCCTCAAACGCCACTGTGCGTGAGATCGTAGCCGGCTCAACCCGACGCGACAACTTCACTTGCTCAATCACATTGTCGTATGCTCCTAACCGTATCCGAAAGGATTCGCCGGGCTGATAGATGGCAGGGTGCCCCAGGACAGGGAACCGGACGCCTTGTGGTCTGGTCTCTGGATGGCGGTGCAGATACACTGGCGGCAGGCGCGTTTCTTTACCTATTTGGATCGCGATTTCTTCAATTTTTTGGGGTTCCCATCCGTACGCAACCAATTCCAGCGAATACCCCTTTCCTGCGGGCAGGCCGGTCAGACGGGACGCCCCCGATAACCAGTTCCGCACCAGCGCGTTTCGCACTACCTGATCACCCTGGCGTACCACCGCTCGTGCATCTACGAAGAATCCGTTTTCCTCGCCGTTGAGCACAAATGACAAATCTCCAGAATGCTCCACCAGGACTCGAAATCCGGACACTTGGCAGCCCATCTCAACCCTGTTCAGACGATGCACAACGCGTACCCGGTGTTTTCCTGGCGTCAGTCCCCTCGCCAGTACCACCTCTCGTGCTTCGTTACCCGGATACAAGACGCGCGGACTCCCATCATCCACTGTCACAATTAGCTTTCCCATAGACGGTCTTCCATAGGCTGACACGGCGTGCTGGCCCAGACCAAGTGCCACTCCTGTACCGGTGAATTCAAACGTCAAGGCAGCGCCATTATCCTCTGTCTCCAGACAGGCCGTCTCGGCATATCGAAATTGGCTCACCCACCACGCACCTGACTGCAACACACGGACCGTATCCAGGGCAGACACCCACTCCTTTCCTGTCATTAGACACCCACTTCTCTCGGAACAATATCCAGGTCCCATTTCTGCCAGTAATATTTCACCGGATCGCTCTCGTCCCACGTCTCATACGCATCTTCCCAGGTCAGCCAGTTCATGTGCGGTTGTAGCGAATCCTCTCGAACCGGATGGCTTCGCGGTTGATACCGATAATCAGACGAAATCCGCAGACGGTCTGCCGACTCGTTATCTCGCCCCTGATGAATCGTCAGGCTGTGTAAAATAATCACGTCACCGCACATATAGTCGCCACCGACCCAGACGGAATCCTCTTCGACGGGAACCTGACGGCCACCCGGTCCCACGCCTTCGAATGTCTCCAGTTTACCGCGCCTGTGCGATCTGCTGGCGACGGCAAGCCCACCGAGTTCCTTCGGGCAGTCACCATAGGGAAGCCAGGCTGTCCATGTCTCGTCCGATCCTCCGATGAAGTAATTGTCCTGATGCGGCGGGGTCGAATGGGTATGCGTATTGGGGAATACAAGGCGGCAGATGTTTCGGCTGTGCGGGAGCACCTGTTCGCCGAATAGAATTTCAAACGCCCGAATCAGAGGAGGTTCGAGTGCCAGTGCGTGAAAGTCTCGAATCTTCTGAACATCACCATAAAATGCCTGCCAACGCGGGTCATGGCTCTCGACGACCTGAATGTCGGGCTTTGCAATGCCCGCTGTCAGTTCGGAGCCGTCCACCAGCCACCCGTGATCCCGACAGACGCCGAGGATCTGACGCCGAGCTTCGAGCACGCGTGCCGGATCGAGCAGGTGACGAAAGAACAGATACCCGTACTCCTTTGCCTGTTGTCGTAGCTTTGTTGGATTCTGCAACAAAGCTGTCGCATCCTCCGGCGCCTCGATCTGCTTCATGTCAATCATTGCCATACGGTAGTCCTCTCTTTAGTGATTGCTGATACCTTTTATTGTTCTATACGATTTCTACGCTGTTTGGACAAGCGCGAAATCCCCATCATCGCTTGGAGGCTCAAAGCGATGTCACTTTTCGAATGCATTAGGTCCCATGTTAGGGATCCATCTCATGGATCTCGTCTGGTTCAGGCATGGATGTGAATTGAACTGCTTTTATGGTTTTACGCCCTTCAAGTATCGCTTTGCACAGGCGGTGACCACCGTCCATGAGGGAACCATCTGCATTTAGAATGATAGGATATTTTAGGGAAGCGTTGTTAATTTTTTTACAATGTCGCGCGATTTCTCTGAGTGTTGGTTTTTTTCCCCCAAACCAGCAGTCTTTGTCTAATTCTTTGATTGATGATACGTCAATTTCAAATGGAAAAAGACCATCGGATTGCATCCAGAGTTTTTCGGTGTACCACACGAGCCGTTTGCCATTGCGTATTGTACTGTGTTTCTGTGGCACGATTGCTCCTTTTGATTTCAGCGCAAACTGTGTATCAGACCATACTCAGGCTGTATCGGATGGCGTCGTCTTTGGAAGCTTCTCTGACTTTGCCAATGGACTTATCATGTAGGTTCATTGCCATGGTAGGAGTCCTTGTCTTATCTGGTCTGTATAATATCCAAGCTATCCTTGAGTGCGTCTCTTACGGCCCTGGCGAGTCCCGGGTGCTTCTGTAGGGTGCTCAAGCGAGAGATGACGAGATTGCCGCCGCCGTATTTCAGGGCGATTTCTATCTCCTTGGCAAGGCGTTCGGGCGTGCGCACGAAGCCGGGCAGGTCGTGGATGCCGATGAAGGGGACAAAGCGGTTGATCTCAGGATTTTCCAGACGCTTCATTTCGGCGGCTTCCATTTCAACGCGTTCGAGTCGCCATTCGGGAGGATAGAACCAGGATATGGTCTGTGTGCAATAGTCGAGTTTGTATTTGGCGCCAATGTACTCGTCGGGAAGGAAGTGCGGCCAGACGTGGTTGGTGACGATGGCATTGGGATCTATGGATTTGGCGTGGTCGTATAGAAGACGGTGAACGTCAATGAGTGTTTGCGTGGAGACTTTGCCCATGATTTCGATGCCGGACAGGTCGGGGGTTTGCGTGCGTGCTTCTTTACGGAGGGCTTCACAGTGGTCGCAGAAACAGGCGTAGTAGTTGACAAAGCCAAAGCCATCGAGGGCGATCCCGTCGGCGATGTTGAGCGCGCGCTCAACCCGCTTCTCGAGTTCGGCCTGCGATTCGGGATGCTCGAAACAGAGGACCGTTCTCGATAAGATGAACGATTGCCAGCGGTAGCTCTCTCCGTGCAACCGGAGCCAGGGTTGTTCGGCGATGATGTCCGATACTTTGTGTTCGAATTCGCGCATTTTCTGAAGGCAATGCGGATAGGCATTTTCAAAGTCGTGGTTGGAATAGGGAAAGACGGTGGCGATGATCTGAATGTTCCGTTTATGGGCTCGCACGACCATTTCGGGGGTGGCACTATTGGTAACAAGCGTGTTGAAGCCGAGGTCAGCCACAAAATCGACGGCTTGTTCGCGTTCGGTATCGGTTCTGAGGCGGCCGATGGCCCAGACTGCTTTCATGGGGAGGCGTCCTTTCTGGGGTTGGGCAAGAGAAAGACCTGAGAAAGAGATGACAGAGGTGAAGATAAGGCCAACAAACATTGATCTGAGTGGAGTGCTTTCGGTTAATATTTTCGCGGTTTTGGGCATGGGTTCTTGATTTTCAGTCAAAGTCTCTTATATTTCTAATCAGAAATAAATATAGCCTTATTATGTCTTGTGACTTCTGTAAAATCTAAGGATATTTTCCATGGGTGCAGTTAATCTAAAAGTCGAACTCCCTTCGAGTCTTTCCGGAGATGAGGCAAAAACTTTTCTTGCCATAAAACTCTACGAAGTTGGCAAAGTGTCGCTTGGTCAGGCAGCAAAAACCGCTGGATACTCCAAACGCGCCTTTATGGAGATTCTTGGACACTACCGGGTTCCTGTCTTTGATTATTCTCCTGAAGAGTTGCGGCAGGAGATCAAGCAGTGAGTGAGCGCGTCGTAGCGGATAGCACATGCTTAATTGCGCTTGAACGCATCGGTCAAATCGAGATTCTGCCAGCCCTTTTTGAGCCTGTATTAATACCACCGGCTGTGGCACAAGAATTTGGAATTTCCTTACCGTGGTTGAAGGTAGAAAGACTTTCTGACCAGGCGTTGGTTGTGGCATTAAAAATGATGATTGATGATGGAGAAGCAGAGGCTATTGCTCTGTCCCAAGAGCAGAAGTGTCGAATTATCCTGGATGATCGACAGGCACGTCGTGTGGGGCAAAATATGGGACTCAGGGTTATAGGAACAGTCGGTATTTTGATTCTCGCCAAACAAAGAGGCATCCTGTCCACCATCAGGCCAGTACTTCAAAATCTGGATGATACTGGATTCTATATCAGTGCTGCATTGAAAGACGAAGCTTTGCGTCTCGCCGAAGAATAATACGTAGAGTAGATGAAACTTATATTTTTTGAATCGGCTCATTATCACAGGGGCCGGTTTTTTTTTGGCGGCACAGGACAGGTGCTAGGAGATAAATGCCGCGTAGCGATTGCGCGAATGCACCGGAGCCGAGGGCTTATTTTAGAGGTCCTGAAATCAAATTAGCTTACTCGGGAAGGATATGGAGTCTATCAGATGGCAAGTGATCTTTCAGTTCCCGCAGATGCCTTTGGCTTTGTTCTGCTAATTGAGCATATAGAGGGAATGTGGTGCCCTTTGCTCTGTACTCGATCACCAGAAGCCTGCGATCCCGATGTCCCGGCGTTACCGATCCGCCGTGGACGACTGTGCCTGAAATCAGGGAGGCCTGTCCCTGTTGTGCAAAAACTGGGATGGGATCTGCGTACTCGAGATCGGGTGGTACTTGCTTGAGTTCGTCATTGTTGTCGTGTGGATGATCGTCCATGTGGCGCATTACCTGCAAGTGACTGCCAGGGCGGTAGTACAATGGGCAGTTGTCGGCATGGACATCGGTCAGCCACACGAAAAAGCTACTGGGCATGGCAACGGGTGTGATCTGGGAAGAGGAAGTTCCGCATTTGAAATCAACGTGTTCCGGCTCGAGTTCTGCCTGCGCGTTGGGCCTGGGTTTTGTCACGCGCAGGGATACCAATGTCAGCTCGACAGCTTCCGTCCGCAAGATTGTCCTGGAAACATCTTCGAAGAATGGATCATAGACAAGTCTCAATAGTTCAGGTTGGAGGACGTCGCCCTTATACCATCCGAAAGCATCCTCTCGCCCTTTGGGGAAGAAATCAGCGTCATCGATTGCGTCGATGGCTTCATTTGCAGCATTGAGCAATGCGCTGGGAAAATTCGGTGACAAGGTCACAAGACCATCTTCCTGAAATCGCTCAATATGGGTTTGATCAATGCTCATGCTTTACATCTCCTGTGACTCTGTCAGGTAATATCTCCCAAGTATATGGGAGGTGTCCCAGTTCCAGAGTCAAGATAGCCGTTTATCTCAGGTCATTTTCTTGCAACACGTATTTGATCTGTACGTTCCCATCTTTATCGACGATTTTCATGTTTAGCTGGCGGTTTCCTTTGGGACCTGAAAAACCGAGCATCCCGAAGTTGAAACCGGGATAGACTGTTGCGATACTCTGTGGATTTCCGCGCCAGCCCGAGCGGGGTCTCTGGACGATTGGGTCTGTCCTGACGGCGGCGTTGGAACTGAGCAATTCAAAGAGGGGATAGGTGTCTTGTCCTTCGCGATAGAGGCGGTTGAGCGTCCCGACGTGCCAATCGCCCGCGATGAAGACGACACCGGTGATGCCTTCGGCAAACATCCATTTCAGGAAGTCATCTCGCTCTGTGCCGAAATTGTCCCAGCGCTCGCCATTTGTGTTGAAGTCAACGACCATGCTATTTCCGTTGGCGATCACTTTGAACGTCGCCGTGCTCGCTTTCAAGGACGCTTTTAGCCAGTCTATCTGGCCCTGTCCGAACATGGTCTTGCGGTCTTCCGCCTCATTTGGATCCCGATGATACCGGTCGTCAAGCATGAAGAATTCGACATCGGAGATTCGAAACTTGTGAAAGATTCCCTTGGTCTGGGAAGTGCCTCCGCCTGAGTTCGGCCAATACCGTCGATATATTTTTAGGGTCTCTTCCCGGTAGGCGAATGTGCGATCGGAGTTGTTGGGGCCATAGTCGTGGTCGTCCCAGATCCCATAGCTGGGCGTTGTCGCCATTAGTGCTCTGATTTCTGGCACATGCCGCACTTCCCGATGATATCCCGCCATTGCGTAGCGAACTAGGTCTCGATCCTCGCCGTAGTGACTGGATCGTCCCGGCATGTAGTTGATGTCGCCGATAAAGAGGAATGCGTTTGGGCGGTGCTGTAAGACTTCTGAAAAAGCAGGTTGCATGGGCTGTGTTCCCGGGTTTAGACAGGATCCAAATCCCACTGAAAAATCCGCGACGTAGGTTGAGTCATTCCGCCGCGGCTGCATCGCGGGCATTGTTCGGAACACCTGGGGAACAAGTGCTCTTACCTTTTCTCCATTTACCGAAATCGCGTAGTGAACCCTCGTGTTCTGCATAAATCCGTTCAGTGTTATAGTGCCGGTGTGGGGGTGGGTCTCTGAGGTCGTTGTCTCGGCTGTTGCACGGGTGATCGTCATTGCCCTGCCCGTCTGTGTCCAGTAATCTACGGTGACCTTCGCTGGCGCGTCTGTCTCAACCCAGATTATCGCCGATGATGTCGTTGTGTGGCTTATCATTGGACCTGCAAGTAGCTCTGCGGCCATCATCCGCGTTGGAATAAGCATCAGTACCATCAGGATCAAAATTCTCATTTCTTCTCCTCTTTTGTAAAGGTTTTGGAAGCATTGTTTTTGCCAGTTCTTCAGATCGCTTCCCAGATAATAGACATAATCATTGTCAAGTTTGTGTCATTCTGCTGCGGTCGATGACATCGGGGTTGTATTGAAATTTTATAACTCCCAGGGAATGGGCACATCGATCTCTGTGGCAATGCGCTGCAACATGTCGAGATGTTCTTCGGTCAGCGGAATGCCGCTTTGCTCGCGTGTTTGTTCGCGTTGCCATTCCAAACTGCCGGGGACTTCGGCACTTGCCAGTCCGGGCATGGGGTTCAGCGACCGGCTTTCGCACAAGATGCGAGAAATTTCTGCCTTATATGCCTCCAAATCTCCCAATCGAGCCACATCAATCGCCACAATCATAAACCCTCGAGTGGCACTTGCAAATTTTGGCTTGTGCGATTCAGGTGTCGCTGTACCCGCTAATATGCCCGCCAGGAACCACGATGTAAATCGCATTCCCAAACTTTTAAAAATAAAATCTGGAAATGTCTGCAATGCCTCGGCGAGTTTGCTGCGGTCTTTCAGCATGTTCGCATTCATGTCCAGCACAAAGGGCGGATTTTCAGCCGTTGGTATGCCAAAACACATCGGGGGGGCAGACATCGCATCCCAAACCGTCGCATCGGGTCGCGTCGGTTTTGTCCAGGCGATTCCTCCTGCCACGGAAAAGGTCGCCAAATCGCGTGTTAGTGCCAGCCTCGCGTAAATCCCCGCGCTACCCACATGGCCGTGATTGCGCGTGCTCACAACGGCAATGCCATTTGCTTTTGCCTTTTCAATAACCGCCTCTGTCGCCCGCGTTGCCACGAGATAACCCGCACCGCCATCCCCGTCAAAAATCGCCATTGAAGGAGCATCCATGATTTGCCTGATTTCGGAATGTGGGTTAATACGTCCTTCTCGAAACTCAGCCACATATCGGCGCAATTGGCGCGTACCATGTGTAGCGACTCCGCGCAAATCCACATCTACCAGATAGCGCGCGATCAATGCGGCATCGCCATCGGGTAAATGGACTTTGCGCAATACTTCGGTTGCAAAGTCGCGCAACAGATCAGGCATTATACGCCTGGCGTCTTCGGGGATATAAACGGGCATGAAAGCCTCCTGCGAGATGGAACTACTGTTCTGTCCAACTGGCTATGAAGTCCGCCGTGCCGTAGTCCCCGGGCATTTCGTTGAAGTAGTGCTTCATAGGGATGGACTGGAAGCCCGGCACAAAGTGTTCCTCGTCCGATTGGAGCAGTGCTTCGAGCGGACTGAAGCGATCCCAAAGTGCGCATGCCTCGTTAGGGGTGAAGCGATCCGCGAACTTCGGTCCCCAGTTAAGCGTAATGGGGTGCGTCCCCAGAACGCGGCGTTGGAGGTCTTCGGCGATTCCCGGAAGTGAGAGGTCCTTTCGCAGTCGAATCGCAAGTGCCGCTTTGCAGAGGAATACTGTTGACAGAATTCTGCCTTTTTCGGCCCGTTCCGGATGGAGGCTATCCAGGGCGTTGAGATACGCGGCGCTATCGCCAGAGAGAACAGCTCTCAAGGCAGATTCAGTGTGCTGCTTCATCTGTTCGTTGCGGTTGTTCCAGCGTGCGAACGCCTTCTGCGCGTGTGGAGAGATGTGGTCGGTAAACGAGAGGTCGTCGATTGAAGTGTGGGTCGAGAAGCCACCGTGAATGGTTCGCCGCATTTTGGGGCTGTAGTTGCTGCCCCAGTGGAGGATCGGGAGGATATAGACGACGCCGTCACCGGCTTCGAGATGGGTCTGCACGCTATTGGGTAGTGGGCGGCAGGGATCTGCCAACAGTAGCTCATTTTCTTCGGGAGTGTTCAGCCGCAGATGGCTGCCCGGTACCACCCAGAGAACGCTGTCGTCGTAGAGTGGTATGTTCCACTGGACGTAACGCGGGCCTCCTTCGAGGATGTCGTCTATATAGCCCTGGAGCGGTGCTGTATCTATCGGATGGAGATCGCGGTGCCACTTTGCCGGGCCGTGATTCCTGACGGGATTGCACATCATCATCATTTCTGTGACGGATCCGTCCGCTACGTTTAGAAGCTCTGTGCTGACCCCGTGGATGTTCTCCTCGAGCCATACCTCAACCGCTGGCGCGGTCTCCTGGTCAATCTGATTGACCAGCGGCGACCTTGAGAGTTGCAGGCGAGGCTGCGGCGCTGTTTCCCATACGCCTCCAGGTGGATCATTTTCTGCGCGATCGGCCTTCCAGTTTTCGCGCTGGCGGTTGACGAGTGTTTCGTAAGCCTGACGGACGCGTGCGAGTTTGTCGCGTGGCACGGCTTCTTTGACAATAAAGTAGCCGGTTTCCAAGAATTCGTCGCGGTTGAGTTTCATAGCTGACTCCAATTTAATCATCTGGCCTTTGTCCGATGTAGAGTATGTGTCTGAATGAAGCCACCATGCTTTGTTCTGAACTGATTTCGAATAGGAGATCCAACCAGAGGTCTCTTTATTTTTCTTTAAGTGTGTTGTAGCTTCCGTCGTCTGCAGAGATAGCTGGCTCGACACCTGCAATTTTGAGGGTGCGGAATCCCACGCGCTCATGCATAGGGGCGATGGCCGTGCCTTTAGCGCCAGGTGATATCCGCTTCGAGTTGGTGACGCTCCAACCTGTTTTCCTCAGCGTCCCAGGCAGTGTTGTAAAACTCGCGTATGTCGGTCAGGTCATCCATTGCAATATTAGGGGATTGTTCGATGTGTATGTAGCGAGTTTCTTTACCTCGGCTCGTTGGGATATAAAGCCCCTACATATTGGTCATACCCGTTGAACAGCAGGGTCGGACGTATTTCGGGATTCGAAGCATTGGTGGTGATAAACCGTTCCTGGGCTTGAGACCACCGGGGATGGGCGACCTTGGGATTGACATTTGCGTAGAAACCATATTCCCTTGGGACGAGCGTATTCCAGAAGGTCCTCGGCTGCTCGCGGACAAACTCAATGCTCACAAGCGATTTGATGCTTTTAAAGCCGTACTTCCAGGGCACGACCAGGCGGATAGGCGACCCGTGCTGGTTGGGCATTTCGTGACCGTAAATCCCCGTGGCGATAAAAGCAAGTTCATTTGCCGCTTCTTCCATTGTCAGCCCTTCAACATAGGGCCAGGGGTAATTGGGGGCGTTGAGCTGACCTGGAGCCTGATTCGGGTCCAGGAAGGTTGTCATTTTTACGAATCTTGCTGTAGAAAGTGGTTGTACCAAGTCTAATAGGGCTTTCATTGGAAAACCGGTCCACGGTATCGCCATAGACCAGGCCTCCACACATCGCAAGCGATAAAGCCGTTCCTCCAGCGGCAGTGCGCGAACCAGATCGCCAAAATCGTATGTCTTTTCCTGTGGGACCTCTCCCTTGATTACCACCTGCCAGGGATCTGTCATGAAGTTTTCTGATAAGGGCTTCACCTGACTCTTTCCGGTGCTGAATTCATAAAAATTATTGTACGATCCGGCTATTGATTCCTCGGTTAAGGACCGGTCCAGTTCCTTGAATTCATCATTGAGCCTGGCGGGATAAAGCGGCTGCGGCGGCGGTGGTGGTTGTGGCGGTTGCTGCGGTTGCGGCGGCTGTGGTGGTTGCTGCGGCTGTTGCGGCGGCTGAGGCTCCTCAGTCGGCGTAGGGAGTGCTTTTTCAGCAGGGGTAAAAATTTTCTCATGTCCGCAGCCTGCCAACAACCCCATGGCACCTCCCGCAGCCACCATAAACTTCCTCCGGTTCATATAAACATCTTCCGGCGTGGCCTCTCTCTCGGGTATTTCCCAACCTCGTTTTGGCATACAAACCTCCTTGATCAGATTCCCGGCTTATCTTTTAAATGCTATTCCAAACAAAAATGTATTTCCCGCAGTGGTGTTGCAGCCCGCTGCGATGCGAATCATATCCACACTCAGTTCCATCCAATCTGTTAAACGGTAAATCACTCCAGGGGAGAGTTTTAAGACACTTTGGTCGCCGATCAGTTCAACCTCTCCAACCGGGTTGCATGTTCCAAAGGTACGGATACCCGAAAGATACCCTTTGAACAGGAACCGGTCCACCGTAATCCCGACCTCCAGGGCATAAAATCCTTCATTGCTGAAGTCTCCTCCGCGGACCCGGTAACCCACCTCTCCGGTCACATAAATTGGAGCGGGGTAAAGAGATTGGCCCAGTAGCAGCCGAATATCTGCATCCATCTTTTTGGAACTCAGGGGGACCCGCGTATTGGGGTCGTCATCGTACCACAGCGGAATTTTGCCTCCCACGGCAATCGATGTGACCACGGGTCGATTGGCCAAAAGCCATCGCAAACGCATCTCCATGTCGCCAAAACCCCACCGGCGCTCCAGTGCTGTTCCCGTAACAACCAAATCGAGATCCCTCAGGGTGCGGGTATCCTTCAGCCGTTTATAGGGGACGGAAGATACAAGCGTCAGACGATCCAGCAGGCCGTATTCCAGGTAGGCAGAATAATTGAGATCTTTCAGTTCTCCCATATTCGCCTTCTGAATCTGCTTGCCATTAGCATCGATATCCTCGGTCGAGTTCAAATAGCCGGCTCCAACCTTCAAATAATAGCCACCTTTTTTTTGGGTCCACGCACCGGCAAAGGCCGCAGACGCCAGGCCCAGATAGACGGCGCAAATCGCAATAAAAAACAGGCTTCGATATATCATAGGTTTATCCTATCTAATTTTAAAACCTTCTTTTAAGTTACACTGCAAAACTCTTACTTAACACATTGCAAGACAGTTAATTACGAACGAATGATCCTCTGCGATTTTAAATGCTATCTCGGACCTTTGTATTTGCGACCGCAATCAGCTACACGGCGCTCTCTGATCAAGCTCCATTTCCCTCAGTCCTCTTCGATGACGGCCGTGTGGGCAGTCATCGTCGCACCGGGCGAGAGTCGCGGCCTCAGGCCGCTGGCAGTCGTCAGACCCCGGAGCCTTATTTGCCGGCAAGGGGTGTATGGGAAAGGACGTTTCTCAGACGCGGAGGCCTGTTCGACGCCATCGTGGAAGCCGTCCGGGTCGGTGAAGAAGTACATGCCCTGGTAATTCTCGGGCGTATTGGAATCATCTACGAATAGTTCGTCGATAACGACTTCTTCAGGCATAGAGCAGGGATATCCGAAATCGTGCATGCCGTCGTTGGCAACATTGATCATGTGAGGCTGACAGATGTCTCCACAGGCCGGAATCCATCGGCAGTTGTGGATCTTGAGTGCTCCCTCCCAAGTGCTGCCATAGTCGCGCCGAAAGGAGACCAGGCTACTGCCGTACAACGTAGAATCCTCGAGTGTCAGCTGGCCTCGGCCGATCGCGTTCAGCCCCATATGGCCCAGGGTGCAGCGACGGATAACGTAGGTGCCGGAAACGCCCATGTGCGTGTCCATTCTGGAGAGATGGCAGTCCTCGATCAGAATGTTCTTACAGAAGTTGGATCCGATCACGCCCCAGCGCGTGCGGTCGGTGATGTGGTTCATCCGACATCCAATCATTGTGAATCCCACGACGTTGTTCGCATTGTAGTCGTAGGTGCCCATGCTGACTGGCTTACCCGCCGCGCCGATGGTCGAGTAGATTTTGTGCCCGGTGGCGAAGCAGTTGCGCAGCGTGATGTGGGCACACTGTTGAACGCTAATGAATCCGGAATAGGGACAGCCCACGGCTGTCTCGCCGACGACATAGTGGGTCAGACCCGCGACTTCCGTGTTCGAGCGGGAGATTACAATGTTCCGATTCCAGTAGTTATAACCTTTCGGGTGGTGCTCGCGGTTGGCAAACGTGGTAAAGACGCCGCCGCGCAGGTAGAGCGTCCGGTCGTCGATCGGCCTCGCCTCCACCCGGGTGATCAGATCGTATTCCCAATCGATGTCCGCCTCTACCGAGCCGTCTCGACGTAGGACGAAGCAGTCGTGCTGGGGAGCGCCGTCGTTCTGGTTGAGCCCTCGCCGGATATACAGCCTCTTGTGCGCGTTTTCCACGAGGACGTGACAGTCGCGCTCCGGCCGCGCATCCACCTGTCTCTGGTCTCTCGTGAGCCGATCGATCTGCAGCTCCTCCGGCTCCAACAGCGAGCGTACCTCGAATAGATGCGCCCTGTGGTTTTCAACCTGTGTGTCGTCGATTGTGAAACGGGAGGTGTTCCAGTCGGTATCGGTTGTGATCACGGCGGTCAGGGCCCGGCCGCCGAGATGGTACGTCGCGCCAGGCTTTGTCCTGACACTCAGGCCGTGCGCGTTGGCGTAGGCATGCGCCTCGCAGATCGCCGGCATGTCATCCGTGACGCCGTCGCCCTTTGCACCGAAAGCCTCGTAGTCTATCAGGCCGTCTTTGAAATCCATGGATGTCTCCTTTTAAATGCTCGGTCCCTTGTATTTCCGACCGCGATCAGCCACACGCCGTTCTCTGATCAGAGCCATGATTGGGACACCGTAGCCACAACTCGTTTGCGTTTTTTCAATGTTCACTTCGATCACTTGTCGAGGTTTGTGCTTCAACTCTTGCGCAGGCGTTTCGAGCATCTGGCGTGCGAGAGGGGAGTCGTCAAGCTCGGCGATGCGCGCATGGCCATAGAGTCGGACAATGCCAGCGTCACCTTCCTCAAAGGAGCATACCATGATCGTGATTGGACCTTCAGAAATCGCATGACGCGCTGTCTCGTTCCCACTGCCGGGATAGTCGAGATAAGCAACGCGGTTTGGCGTGAGAATATGCAAGGGCGTTCCCCCCTTTGGTGACAAATTTACAGCACCTGTTCCATCAGGTCCATTTTTTAAATTTGGATCGGCTGTCGCCACAAAGAACAGGGGAGCGTTCCTGATGAGCGCGGCTTGTTCATCAGTTATAGAAGTGTAGTACGTTGCCATTTCACTTATGTCTCCATTTAGTGATGGTATGACTAACTCACTGACGTTACGCACAGGCACAATATCCTGCACCTGTCATTCTGAGCGGAGCGTAGTCGAAGAATCTCCTATTATCTATATACTTCAGAGGTAAAAGATGCTTCGTCAGCCTATCGGGTGTTGGGCGCAGGTGATTCATTGCGCCCGCCTCAGCATGACAAAAACGCGAGACATGCGTAACATCAGTAACTCAGTTTTGACCTTATAGAAAAGATCGGGCTGAATCTCTGGATAGGTCAGTTTTCCCGGGAGATTATCATTGAGTGTGAGATCGCGATCTGTGATAGTTCCCACTTCAGGAAATGAAACGACCACTCAGTTCCTCCAGAGCTTAACAAAGAGCTGTCGATGTTTTATACAGGCTGCGACATAGCTTCAGTTTCTATTTCCGCTCGCGCTACCTCGTAACCTGCCGATTTTACATTTGCAATGGCTGAACAAATAGCTGCTTCTAGGGAATCTCCCTCTCGATGAAAATCAATCGAAAAGACCCCGTTGCATATCCCTGGTGTTCCATCGGCACAACCGGCTTTGAACAATTCGTCTGAAATTTCTTCTGTTAGTTCGAATTGTCCTTTGAGAATTAAGGTAAACTTATATCTGGTCATTATATTCGTTTGAGAAGTTGTGTCCGTCCTGCTCTGTGTGCTACAATGGCCTCATCGGCCAACCGCTCCAGCAAATCCTCTGAATCGGGGCGGCTAAACAACTCAGCCCATCGCTGATCCGACTCAAGTTCGGCCAGCAGGAAACGCGCAAATTGATCCTGTTTTTCTTGTGGGAGTTTGGTAGCGCTCTCGAAAGCCTTTTGAAGAAGAGGAGACATTTGTTTTACTCCTTTCTGATGAGTGATTCATCCATTCTCAAGTTGGTTACAATCAGTGCGAGATACTTCAGAGACCTCTGGCTGTCAAACTTTTGATATATTACCTGACCGGCCTGTAAAAACTATCACTTTATACTCAATCTCAATATCTACTTCGCCACCTGGTTTGCGCCCATTGAGCGTCCAATAAAATGACAGAAGTTCCTGGGCTTCCTCTATGGAGTCAAACTTAAAACTGGTCTCCAAAATATGACTGTCAAAATCTCTATTGTGCCACCAGGATGAATCACTGGAAATATCGCGCTTAAAAAGACCGCAGAATGCATCATTCCCTGCATTATCTACAATGCAGATTGGCCCTTGAGGCTTGACCACTCTGATCAATTCTTTCAATCCCTCTTCTCCATATCCTATAGCAGGAAAAAAATACGCCCATGTAGCATAGGCTCCTTCAAAGGAATTTGATCTGAAGGGAAGTTCCTGTGCAATACCCCTGACCCAGGGAAGGGATTGGTTTCGATCAATCATACTATTGGATGGTTCATAGGGTATAACCCTTCTATTACTTTTGGTTAGTGAAGCTGCAGTGTATCCATTTCCTGCTCCAATGTCAATCGCCAGCCCAGAAGGCAAGATTTGATCGAGGTACTCAGTGACGACACCATCTTTATCCATACATCGCCGCTCAATCTCAAATAGGTGGCGTTTTTCCGATCCGTAGAATGGTATAATTTTGCTTTTATTTATTTAAAGTTTCAGTGGTCCCGAACCGCCCTGTATATTGTGAGATATGAGAAAGCTATGCAGAGAGATTTACTTCCGCAACTACAAGATCTGTTATGTCGTCAAGTAATCTTTCAAGGAGATTGAGATCATGCAGTTGAACGTTCCCAAGGACGTATTCATGAACGTCTTGAAGGGCATTTCGATAACGGTCTCCGTGTTCGGTCTCCAGAAATATAGGGATTAGTTCTCGTTTGTTCAGAATGAAGGAATCCGTGCGATCCCAAATGAACAGTCTGATTTCTATCAGTATTCTGTTTACAGTAGCAACGATTGTACGCTCCCGATCCGGGCCATCCAAACTTCTCAACCAGGTATAGAATACTTCCGCATATGCCCGGAAATCATCGCGAGAAGGCGTAGGAATGCCCGATAGATCATATTCCCCCCAGAGCGGTTTGCCTTGCTGAAGAAGCCTGTATATCTCGGGCACAAGCTCTTTCTCAGGATCATACGGGGGTTTCATATCCTGTTCACGCAGGACAATGCCGCCAAATCCCTTTGGAATGCCATATTTCGACTGGTAGGATACTCTCATTTCTTTTAGCATTGCGCGAAACTCATCAGATATGGAATCGCGCGCAACAATCACAGTGTCGATGTCGCTTCGACCTGGATGATACTGTTTTGCAGCCAGGGAGCCGATCATGAAGATTCCAAGGATGTAGCGGTTAATGTCCTGACTCGTTGCCTCTGTCGCAAATTCCCGGGCGATTTCCCAGGCACGAACTTCAGAAATTGGTTTGTTCACGTCTTTAGATCTCTTGACTTTTCAAACGTCGGCAGGCAAGCGTTAGTGCGTAGCAATCTCGTACATTTCGTTTGTGCAGGTCTCGAGTATTTTCAGGAGTTCGGGATATGGCTCGCCGTAGCCGTCAATCAATCCAGAATGCTGGCGGTCCTGTTTTTGGGCGACCAGGTTGGAGGCGTCGATCAGACCGCAATAGTGCCAGCCAACAAATTCTGGACGCGCAAAGGCGTTCCGGAAGAACTCATCGGTCCATTCGGCTCGCTGTTCGATGTTGTCTGCCACGGGACCGTAGGGTCGCGGCATGGTGTCTGTAATCATCGTGAAAGCAGAATCGCCATTGATCAGCGGTTTGTCGGCGATTCTATACCAGCGATCTAACCCGGGTTTTTGTACCTCGTATCGCGCATACATTTGATAGAACACGATGTCGGTAAACTGGCTTGTAATGGGCAATAGGGTATCCAGCGCATCTGTGTTGGCATTAATTTTGTCGCCGACGAACAGATGGTTTGGATCGTATCGGCGGATCGCATCCCGCGCTGTCTGGTAGTATTTTGCGACGACTTTTTGGAGGAATTCAATATTGTCGCGGGTTTCGTTTCCATTAGAAAGATCGGTGTGTGGTCGCCAGCCCTCGGCTGTTTGGAGCGCGTCAAATGAATTAAATTGTGTGCTATAAGTTGCGTTGAAATCGCTGATTTGCCCGCGATAGATATCGCGCATGGTCTGAACATAAGCCTTTTTGCCCGGTGCATCGGCACCCAAATTGCGCAACCGTCGCGGCCAGCCGATTCGAGCTTCCCTGCGTGCGCCGCCAATCACGTCGGGTCGTTCCCTGCAATCTTCTTCTGTAAATAACGGGCAGTCAGTCATGGCATAACCGAGCAGGAAGGGATCATCTTTTGCAGGTGCGGCAAACTCCTTTGCCATCTGATCGCAGTGTGCGGCAAACGCTTCTGAAAAGACATCCCAAAAATTGCTGTTGGGTATTTCTGTCTTCCAATGTGGGATATCGACGAAGTGAATTGACTGCATATAAGGCATTGATGGCTGTGGGCGATTGACGACTGACAACTCTGTGTGTACGCCTACCGTATTGAAGCCGTATTGACGGCACGTTTGGAGGAACCAGGTTTTGAGGGCAGGTGCGAATTCGCGGCTGTCCAGATTGTCTAATCCCAACCGCTTTTTCCAGGCTTCGCGATTGTAGTCCTGCTTCCACATGTGGGGATGCAGATGGTTTATTCCGAAACTCAGAAACGCATTTCCCTCGGGCGTTACGAGCCACCATCTTTCGTCTTTTTCTATGCGAAAGAAGCCCGTTGCTGCAAATTTTTTGCCGGTCCAGCCGCCGTATTGATCGTATTCAGCGGTGTCCTGGTGCAATTTATGTCTGTTCATTTCGATATTTCCAGATACTATGAGTGATTTAATCTGATAGTCAGCAAAACTTTTGGCATTGGACGCATGTTTTACTCAGCGGGAACAACCCCTCGTGTAACTTCCTGAACTTTACCGGGGAAGGTTTGTCCTCTTACCCACATAATGGGCTGGCCTTTGCCGGCGTTTTCTGGATTCATCCATTCTGCATGCGCGCTTAAGTAATGCGATACATAGCTGCGTCTAAATCGCTGGCTATGGTTATTTGTGCTTTTGTGCAGCAGGTGGGAGTGGAACCAGATGACCGCACCGGGAGGAACTTCCACGGGAATCCCGTCCTCATCGCGGGCATCGCGCGCGAGTTTAAATTCATTTTGCTGTGAACCTTTGATGTCGTCGTGTTCGGAAATTGCCTGTTTGTGACTGCCGGGGATTACGTAGAGGCAGCCGTTTTCGCAATCGGCGGGGTCGATTGCTGTCCAGGTGCCAACAGTTGTCGCTGTTTTGAACCGTTTGCCAAAGTAAAATTTGTCCTGGTGCCAGGGGAATCCCAATCCGATTTCGGGCGCTTTCCAGATGAAGAGGTTGTTGATGCCCAGAATGTCTGGGCCGAGTATGTCGAGGAGTGGGTCCGTCAGGCGTGGATCGCGCACGCGGGCGAGGAATTCCGGGATGTAGCAACTGGGGTGGTGGATCTTGTGCATAGCGTAGATACCAGATCGCCTGTCCTTGCCATCTCGGACGAGGGCATTTCGGTCGATGTGAGCCATTGGCATTTTTCGTTTTCCTGCAACAATGTCTTCGGCGACCTGTCGCAGGTGGTCGTTCTCATTATGTGAAAAGACGTTTTCGCGCACAAAATATCCATTGCGATCCCAGTACTGAATTTCATCGGATGTCATTCGATAGGTATTTATTTGAGATGGTGTTGATGGGGTTTGCATATACGATCTCCTGAGTTTTTCTGGGGTGGCCTTGGAGCGATTGTCATCACCTTTTAGGGTTGCCGTCAGGCACAGAAACTACTGTTGTGTTCTTGAGAGACGGACGAATCCTTCGTTGATTTGTCCGGTCGAGATCACAAATTCCGATGGTAAAGGCTCTTTTTTGACCATCGAGTAGGGCAGTTAGGCTGCTTTGATCGGTTCCAACTCTATGGGTTCTGGTCTGCTAAGACCCAGACGATCAAAGACTCTCTGTATCTCATCTATACTCACGATTTCGGGTGAGACAATCTCAATCCCAAGAGGCGTGCCATCTTGAGTGTAGTCAATGAGGAGGTCTTCTGTTATCGCTTCGGTGCGTACACTTTTCTGTCCGCGCCGATGAGATAGATAAATATAGGCAGCAAATGGTTTGCCCTTTCGATAAGTGATTTGTAAAGAAACTGTTTTCATGGACGCACCTCTTCAGGATATGCGGTTACAAGCATAAGAATTTTGTCGTCCAGGTCTGGCTCGACGACCACCAACCAGGGATGTCTCGCATGACGAGTATGAATAATCCAACGACCTGAGCGGCGAGCAGGGACTAATTTTGAAGCATCATCAAGCATCGTACGCAGTTCGATCTCAGAAAAACCCCGCTCCTCCATCCGGGCTTCCACATGTGCTGTAAAACCCAGTTCCCATTCCCACCAGCTTGGCCAATTCATGCAGATATCTCACGCGCGCCGATCCAGATTTGATTGCCATCGGGATCACGAACTCGAAATTCTGTCATGCCGTAGAAAGTTACACGGATAGGATCGGGTTCGAAACCAGCGGCGATCGCGCGGTCCCTTAGCGTTTCAATATCGGACGTATAGTAGTAAACGACGGTTGAGGCGTTCGATTCCGTGCGAATCGAACGGTCTATCATCACCTGGCAACCGTGTTCACCTTCCAGCAGGGCATGACCCCACTCGTCTTTACGTTGGATGACCTGGAGACCCAGGCCTTGCGAGTAGAAGGTTATCGCTTGATCCAAATCGGTTATTGGAACCATTGCGGTGATGCGATGTATGTTCACAATTTTGTCTCTGTTCCTTTGCACTATTTGTTCAAGCACCCTCAAGAGGGGCATATATGCAGGCATCCAGAATACTCAACACCTCATTAAGCACAGACTCAGGTGCTTTAGATACACGCTTCACGTTCCGGCTGTCGTAATCGATTGATTTAATCTGTTCTACCATGATATACCCGCTAATGGCCTGTCCTTTAGGGATCGCAACATGAAGGGGAATATCTCTAAAGGTGTTGGTGATTGGGCACACCATGGCAAGCCCCGTATGTCTGTTAAACAGTGTGTTACTGATTACCAGAGCGGGACGACGGCCTTTTTGCTCATGTCCGGCCTGTGGATCAAAAGTCAAAATGACGAAATCACCTTTTTTCGGAATATATCCTGGCATTTACCACACTTCTTTCCCTATAGGCTTTCCCCAATCCAACTCTTCGACTTGGTAATTTTTGGGCATTTTGGAAACCAGTTCACGCAAATCGTATTTTCCCCGCACTTTCGTCACAGGTTCAACAATGATTTGTCCCTTTTTAACAGAGATATTGACTTGATCTCCAACATTGATATGAGCTTCCTCCAGAATGGCTTTAGAAAAACGAAGTCCCTGGCTATTGCCCCATTTTTGAACTTTAGTCACCATCGCCTATCTCCTTGAAATTAGTAGGTCCATAATGTATATCCATAGTATATCCAAGCGGTAGTAAAATTGCAAGGGGTTTTATAAAGATTGAGGCATCGCCTTATTTTGTCCGTTACTGGCAATTTCTCCATCTGAACATGTGTAGAATCTTCATCGACGATTGAAAATCCCAGTTTCTGGTAGAAGGCGATGCCACGGATGTTGATCTTTAATACTTGCAGGTTCACAGCCTTCCCTGCAGCGTCGGCATCAGCGAGAATGCTTGTCATGCACGCTGACCCGATCCCTCTACCCTGATACTCTGGATGGATAAAGAACTGATGGACCTTGAGAGAATCAGAAGTACAGGATGTGGAGAAGAAACCAATATCGTTTCCTTGAAATTGGATAATGCGAAAATCCTGCGAATCAAACCGCTTATTGTGTAATCCTCTCTGATGTGTATCGTCCCAACCCTCGACCTGCTCCACATATTCTCGGAATGCGGCCTTCTTTAAGGTAAAGACAAAATCACTGTCAACTGCATCCGCTTTGCGAATGCTCAACTCTAACATGGTAAGAACTCTATATTCAAATTCCTTATATCCTTTCTCAAATCCTTCTGCAAATTCAGGATCGGTCTTCTTTCTTTTTGCAATATACTTTTCTACATCACTCATGATGTGTGCCCCTTATGACGATAAGGAAATCGCATTTGGTGGCCTGACGGGTAGAGACTGAATCTGTTTAGAGTGAGGGGGGTATGTCCCCTACACCAGGTACAACTGCGCCATGTAACAAAAGCAATTCGCGCAAATCAAAAATTGGGACTTCGCGAGGTGTGGTTTCCAGACGCACAGATAATGCAGCGGCAGCACCCACAGCCTGTCCCATGGCCATAGATGAAGCCTGTACTCGTAAAGCGGAATTCGCCAATCGATCACTGCTCACACTGCGACCAGCGACCAGCAAATTGCGACTTCCTTTGGGGATAAGCGCGCGAAGAGGGACGGTGGGAACGACCCCTTTAGATAGTGGCTTGGGCTTAATGCCATCGCTGTCATGGAGATCAATGGGGTAAAAAGAATAGGATACGGCATCGTCAAAAAGCCGTCCACTCGTGTAATCTCCATGGGTTATTTGCACATCACCAACAATGCGATAGGTCTCACGCACGGCTGTTTCAGCCTGAGCTTTCAAAACACATGCGTTTTCGCACCCTGGTAGAGAACGCACAAAACGCAAAATCCGCAATAGCGACTGCCGCCCTGCTATGTTGGTTTTTGTATGCCTGTCAGAGGTTGATGCATCAGCACCCAATACATGCTGGGCATTTTCTCCGCCTTTTCGAAGATAATTGATAAATTGTACTTGTGGATTCATTACATCGCCATGCTGCAAACGGCCATCTTTAATGGCAGCAGAAAAATGTGCCTGAATGACATCCTCATCCAGTGCTTCGACATCATAACCACCGAGTTTAAAAATCAACGTGCCGGGTTGGGTTTCTTCTTCGCGCAAACGGGGAAAACCGATCTGCCCGACAATATTTGCACCACCAGTACAATCAATTAACTGCTTGGCCCGTATAGTGCGGCGCATGTTTTTGCCTGTGGTTTCTATTGTCCAGCCTGTGTCCGTTTCTGAAACCCGAGTTGGTATTTCGTAGAAATGTAATTTCACACCTGCTTGCGTACAGGCTTCTTCGGCGAGTGCGGCATAGACTGGACCATTGATGCGAATCTGGTGCATCCAATGGCGCTCGGGAGGTACTGAAAAATCTGGCAATTTTCTACTGTCAAGTGCCACAGCTTTTGTAACAAGTTCCCATCCAATGCCTGCAATAATCTGCTTTCCCCAGGCGTGAAAAAGGCCAGGAAACGAAACCCCTCCCGTTGTGGTTACACCACCGAGCTGGCTGCCGGATTCAATCAGGGCGGTGCGAAGTCCCGTGCGCCCAGCTTGTATCGCAGCAATAGTGCCCGCTGTACCACCGCCAATGACCAGAATATCTACATTGTCTTTCATGTGCTCCATATCGACATTTTCCTTGCACCATTCGGCGTCCTCGGCCTTCGCAAACCTCATGACCGTGTCACTATACCTTGTCATATCGTGACCATCCCTCTCTTTTGACGGCAAAGAAAAATGGGTGAACCTCCTCCGGCGCATTAACACTTTTGGATCCTCCTCCTACGACACCTTCCTGTTCAATCTGAAACCCAGTCTTAGTAAGAAACTTCTCGTAGGTCGAGGGGCCAAAGTTGCTCCAGTACATGGTCCCGCCGAAAAAGTCATCTTCAGTATATCCAGGCCCATCGTCGTACCTTGCAACCGTAAACAGAAGAAGGCCACCGGGCCGAAGCCACTGTGCAAACCGACGAAAGAGGTCCTGATGCTCCTGTCGCGGGATATGGAAGATGGCGTAAAAGCTGACAATTGCATCGAAGCTACCTGCGGGGAATTCGGTCTCCATTACGTCGGCGATGACGAATTTGGCTGTGGGGGCGTTTTTCTTAGCTAAAGCTATCATGTTGGAGGAGATGTCGATCCCAGTGAGGCTGAATGTCTCTGCAAGATGTCGTGCGACCGGGATACCAGCACCACATCCAACGTCAAGGACCTTTGAGCCAGGTATCAGATGCTTAGTTATCAAGTTGAGCTCCGCTTCTGGCGTGGTGCGTCTTTGCCCCGCGTAATCCATCGCACACCGGTTATAGGCGGTCCTTACCAGTTCCCGATAATCGGTCTCCGGATCGTCAGCGATCTTGAATGGCATGGGTCTCCTTTCTAATCTGAGTTATGTTGTATGCCATTGAAAATTACTCAGGTCAGTTTTTCGACCAGCTCATCGAAGTCAGATGCGCTTACATCGAAGGTCTCAAGGGGCATAGTAGGCTCATCAGTCGGAAATATTCTCCACCAGTCGTCTTCCCGATGTACGTATGCGGTTTTCAGGCCTGCGTCTTTGGCACCCTTGAGATCGTTCACATGCGTCGCCACCATCATCACCTCATCAGGTGCGCAACCGAGGAGTTCAGTAGCCTGTTGATAAGCTCGCGTGTCTGTTTTATATCGCTCCAGGAATTCACACGATAATATACCGTCCCAACTGAGGTTGTTATACTTCGAGCAATCTACTGCAATTGCGAAACTCAATACGGTCAATACGATGACTGAATAATTATCTCGCAGTCTGTGTATTGCGCTAACGGCATCTGGCCAGGTTTTCAACCTGTGCCACACGAGATTCAGGTCGTCCCTCTCCGCCGCGGAAAGATGAATGGCGTTGTGCTTTTCGAGAATATCGTCAAGTACGAGCCGGTGAATCGCATCAGCGTTTATCCTTGGCAATTCACCTGTTTTCACTCGCGCCAACATCTCAAACATACCACTGCGCCAGTCAGTGGCGAACTGACGTACGTCAAACGCCACACCTTTTTCGGCTGACAATGCGCGGAGTTCAGCTTCAATCGTTCCTCTCCAATCAAAAACGGTACCTCCGACATCGAATGTAAGCGCTTTTACGCCTGGATATTTCATTGTTGACTCCTTGTATTTTCTACTCGGAGGGCGTCTGTTATTTGCCCCTCCCTCTCAGCTCGAAAGCGTACAGATTTACCGTCTTTAACAGTGAAAGTAACCGTATAATACGGATCGCTAGAAAAAACAAAAGTATGATTTCCTATGGCACTGAGTGAGCGCGTAACTATGCTTAATTTGCCATCTGACAATAAAACGGGAAATGGATCAGGAGCCATGGTCGAACACCATTTATAGGTCCCCGTGTAGAGTTGGAGTTCACCCTCTGGTAAATAGATTTCCTGCACCTGGGTCTCGGGAATACCCAGTATTAAGCGAGAAATCTGACTTTCAAGTTGTGCACGAGGAGCCGAGCCGAGGTTACTCAATACGATGACTGTGAGATTATTATCAGGGTAATAAGACAATTGAGCACGAAATCCGTTTATGTCTCCGCCATGATCAATTTTGCGATGCTCATTGAGATTGCTCATAAAAAAACCATACCCGTATGTAGTATGTTTTCCATCAGTCAAAAGACCTGGCTCAATCATCTTATTATAGCTTTGTCGTGATATGATTTGATTCTCGTTTATTGCAGTCTGCCATTTCAGCAGGTCTAATATACTGGAACCCAATGAGCCTCCGGAGAATGGGTTATCCATGCCGAGGGGGCGCGCCAAAACAAATTCATTGTCCTTATGATCATAACCTGTTGCAAGATTCTCGACGTGTTTGATTTTCCCCAAATAATGCGTGTCAAACATTTTCAAAGGTTGCAATACGTTCGCTTTGAGAAAGTCAACATAGCTCATACCAGATACATTTTCGATTATTAAGCCCAGGAGGAAATACCCTGAGTTATTGTACTGGAAATTTTCACCTGGTGAAAATTCAACGGGTTCTGACGAGAACAGATCAACTATTTCCTTTCGGGAAAGATCACAGTCAGATATTTCCCAGAATTTCTCGATATCTGTATAGCTCTTGATGCCCGATGTATGGTTGAGAAGCTGATCAATCGTGACTTTATGATCTCTTTGGGGATAATTGGGCAGATAGTCCAACATAATATCATTCAAGTTCACCTTGCCTTGTTCAACAAGGATCATGATGGCGAGGGCCGTAAACTGTTTTGTTATTGAGCCAATTCGGTAAACAGTATGTTCAGTAGCCTTTACTTTTTCACTCAAATCTGCATAGCCATATCCTCGCGCAAGAATGACCTCATTGTGGCGCATAACACCCACTGATGCTCCCACCAATGGGGTCTCATTTATCGCATTTTCTATAATCGCATCAATCTGATCTTGAATGGTCATGTCTGGCATAAATTCTCCATTTGGATACTGGACTGCTGTCACTCTATTCGCCATTCTTGGTCTCGCTAACCGCAGGCAACACGTGATCAATCGCGATCCGGAACGCTTGATTGGCCACAGACGAACCGTAGTTGCCCCCCGTAAAGACGATGACCAGAGACAACTCTGGGATAGCGAAGATGTACTGACCGCCGTTTCCTTCGGCCGCAAGAACGTCAACCGATCGCCCACGGTATGGGAAATGATCGAGCCACCAGCCGAAACCATATCGGTCGTTGCCGTAATGCCCCTTCGCCGACTCGCTGATCCAGGTTGCCGATACAATCTGCCTGCCTCGAAAATGCCCGTTATCCACATAGAGTTGGCCGATCTTGGCCATGTCGCGCGGCTTGAGTCGCAGTCCAGCATGCGTTTGGGGCAAGCCACTTTTGGTGTACCACCATTCTGAGTGATATATTCCGAGCGGAGCAAAAAGATGGTTATCTGCGAATTTGTCCACATGCATACCTGATGCCCGCTTGATTACGCCAGCGAGCAGGATGAAGCAACCGCTGTTGTAGTTGAACCGTGAACCTGGTTCGTCCGACAGCTCTCTGGAAAGCACATACTCTATGAAGTCGCTGGCGTTCTCCATCTGTGCTTCGGAATTGAGCGAACTTGACTCGGAGTTATGTGCATCAGATTGATCCCAGTTGAATCCGGCGGTCATCGTCAGTAGATGCTTCAGGGTAATTCGCCCTTTCTCCTCCGTCAGGTGGCGGGCATACTCCGGAAAAAAACGAGCCATCGGCACATCCACAGAGTCGATATACCCACGATCAATGGCGATGCCTATTAGTGTAGATGCGATGCTCTTGGAAACGGACCGTGTATCATGCAGGGTTTGCTCGCCGAACTCGATCACCCCTCTCGCACCATCTGTGCCAGTGTAATACGCTTCGAACACCAGCTTGCCATTTCTGACGATCAGAAAGCCATGGATGTTCTTGTACGCCTGGCTGCGTATCTGATGCGCAATCTGGGCAATTGGTTCTGGATTGATCCCCTCAGTCTCAAGTGTTGATAAAGGCCAGTCATTGGGTAGGGTAGATTCTCTGGCTTCTTGTGCCATTGCGACGTAGGGAAGGCAAACGAACCATAGTAATAGGGCTAAAGCTGGCTTCAACATATGGAATCTCCACTATGTATTTTCAACTCGAAAACCACTAACGAATTCACGAATCACCCAAAGATGTTGATCTGGTTTATAAAGCGTTTGAATGTATCCTGTATCTCCAAAGGAAAACTCAATCCCCTGGCCACTGACCGCTGGTTGTGCACCAACTATGCAACGCAACGTGGCATTTAAAATACCTCCGTGTGCGACCACCAGGTAGCGCCCCATTCCCTGTCTGATCACTTTCTCCAGCGCCCGTGCGGCTCGACAGTGAAATGCCCAGGTGCTCTCCCCAGCATCTGCACTTACAACATGGGGTTGAAAGGGATTATGGAAAGCAGGTAATGGATACCTGGCTCTGGCGACCTGATGTGGCAAACCTGCAATCGGACCATTATCCTTTTCCATCCAGTCTTCATCAAACTCGACACCTATATCCAGGATGTTACCCACAATTTGAGCTGTCTCGCAGGCTCGCTTTAATGGGCTTGCAATAATTCTGTCAAATTTGATCTCTCTCGCCTTCAGTTCCTTTGCTCGGACTTCAGCTTGTTCACGACCCACGCCTGTAAGAGGTGCATCATATCGGCCCTCAATGACATTCTCATCATCTGCTCGAGAGCGTCCGTGGCGCATGAACGTAATCTTGATATCACCATTCATAAAATAACTCCATCATCAATCAGAAGAGGGGGAAACTCCACCTGGTCGGCATAAAGATTCACCCACGAGCTCTCGTAGATTATCTCCCGAGATAATCTACGCGGCTTTCGCGGTTCATGGCTATCTGTAGTCATTTCTTCCTCACTTTTGGGCAACTTCCTTCTGGGATAGGCCCTTGTTTCCCCGAGTCTCAAAAATCTTCAAAGAAAGTTCTGCAATTTGTCTCTCTTCTTCATAAAGTCTTCTAAATTGATCATTCTTGAGTTTTTTATTCAGGTGTTTTCTAAAGGTCCTCATCCATTGGCTCCTTCAACTTGTTCTCATCAAATTGTAAAGCCCACTACCATTTTGGGGCAGTGGGCGATTAGCGGCCTGCAGAACTTCTATATTGCCTCTTTTTTAACTATACCGGTGTCTTCTGAATTGAACTTTCAAAAAAGCGAAGGCGTTCTTCCATTGATGAATCTTTGGTCTGCAAATAATGCACTTGCCGAATGAAGTGTATCTCCTGCATCATTTCATCATTCGGAAATTCCTTCCGAACATCCTCCCAAATCTTATCCTGCTCTGCCTGCGTCACTTTCCTCATAGATAACCTCCTATAACTCCGGCGGAGCAATAATCTCTATCGGTCCATAGTCCTTCAACGCATTGATCAAATTAACCTCTCGTCGCGTGTTCACTTTTACCAGATGTGTGAAGTTCCAACTGCAAAAATACCCAATTCCATTGGTCACCGCAATAGCAACATGGTTGGCATCATCTATATACTTTTCCGGAAAAACTTCTCTTCTGACATATTCTTGAGCCAGAGCGTCATAATTTTCAGAATGGTAGATGGGTTTTTAGAGGTTTTTCCTTGACTCTTTACTTGCTATAGAGTTTATATTTTTTCTAAAGGCACCCTTAATATATGGAGAGAGCTATGGCTGGATTAACTTTGAATACACGCATACGCGCGAAACCTGACGATAGCACGGACACATTCGAAATCGCGACAAAAACAGTAGAATGGAACCCTGCGAAAGCCGCTGTTATCATCTGTGATATGTGGGATACCCATCATTGCATTTCGACTGCCGAACGGGTCGCTGAAATGGCACCTCGCATGAATGAAGTCATAGCAGGCATTCGAACAGAAGGTGGACTGATCATACACGCTCCCAGCAGTTGTATGGGATTCTATGACAAGACACCTCAACGCAAACGCGCCCAGGAAGCGCCCTCTGTAGAGGCTTCGGTTGAATTCAGATGGAACGGGTGGGAGCAACCCCGCGAGATTCGCCAACTTGAGGAGTCACCATTACCGATTGGAGTCACCAATCCAGGACCGTGCTCGTGCCATACCCCAGAGCCTTGTTGTAAAGAGAGTTATGCCTCCTGGGTTCGCCAGATTGAGACGATTGAGATCGCTGAGGAGGATGCGATCAGCGATGATGGTCAGGAAGTATATAATCTGCTTCAACAGCGTGGCATTGAGAACGTACTCGTGATGGGTGTTGCTGCGAACATCTGCGTACTTGGTCGGCCATTTGGTATTCGTCAGCTCGTCTATCTGGGTAAGAAGCCGTTACTGTGTTGCGATCTGACCGACTCACATCACTGTGATCACGGAGGTCATTTCCAGGGCACGGATCTCACGCTCGAACATATCGAAAAGTACTGGTGTCCAACAGTTACAAGCGATCAGATAGTAGGAGGCAAAGCATTCCGGTTTCGCGATGACAAGCGCGAGTAGTACGACTATCCGGTTCCGACGAGAACAAGCCCTGTGAAGATGATGGCACCCCCAAGGTATTTGGGTGTGTACCCGGGTTCTTTGAGAAGGAGGATACCGAAAACAGTACCCAGGGGAATGCTGGTCTGGCGAAAAGTAACGACATAGCTGACGTTTGAGACAAAGGCCAGGCTGATCAGGACCAGAGTATAAGCGGCAGCCATGCCAGCACCCGCCAGCAGGGCGCGGGATGCACGTGTTTTCAGGATTTCCCGCATAAGGATGCGACCACGTTCTCGAAATAGAACCCAAACTCCCAGCCAGAGAGAGGTAATGAGACCTTCGAAAAAGGCGTAGAGAATCGTAGCCTGCCAGCCTGCAATGGGAAGGGCGGGAGAATCTCTGAGGAGACGCAAAGCCTCGTCGTCGATGATCGAATAACCGGCTGAGGCGAAGGCGGCCATCAATGCAAACAATACCGATGAATTCAGGTAGTTGTCAATATGGAAATCACTCAGATGCTTCATGGGCAGGACAAACATTCCAACGACAACCAGGACGATGCCCCAAATGCACTGTGCGCTGACCTGGTCGGCACGGTGAAAAAAAAGCGTCACGATAATGACCACGATGACCGGAGAGGACCGGGCGATGGGGTAGAGGATGGACAGGTCTCCTCTCTGGTAAGCGTTGGCCAGCCCGAGTATGTAGATAGCCTGAAAAATACCTGTTGTGATAAGCAAGAGCCATACGGAGGTAGGGAATGAGGGAATTGCCGAACCGAACAGGATGAGTGCGGGAACCAGGCACAGAGTTCCCAATGTGTTGACCAGGAGGAAGAAGGCTGAGGACGGATGTTCCCGCTTACACAACAGGTTCCAGCCCACATGAGTGAAGGCGGAGATGAGGATGAGGATGACGGCGGTGAGGGTCAAGGCGATATTTCTCGAATTCAATTACCTGATGATGGCAGTACTGAGGTTGGCGGCTCGAAACAGAGATCTTATCGTGATGATTCTATACGATGATGTGCTCTGGGCCCGGGGTGCGTTCCGATCTAACCTTCATCACGCCCATACGCACTCTCCCACGCCTTCACCCGTTCAAACAACACGCCCACGCGTTCTTGATATCTTTCATCCTCAATCCGATTATAAAACTCCTTCGGATCCTCCGCCAAATCATAATACTCTCCTGCCTCACCCTGATATACATTTAACTTTTTTGTCTCTGTCTGAATCATCTGAGTATTACCAATCTGACTGAATACGGCATCCCGCCAATCATCGGGGGGCGGCTCTCCGTCCAGCAACGGTTTCAACGACCGTCCGTGTACAGAGTCGGGAACCTCAGCCCCAATCAAATCACAAATCGTCGGAAACAAATCAATATGTTCTACCAGTTCCCCCCGCACCCCCGATCGCATTCTTGGATCAGAAATCAACAACGGCACATGCACCGAAGCCTCTCGCATATTAAACTTCAAAAACATCTCATGCTCCCACATCTGATCGCCGTGATCTGCCGTCCAGATCACAATCGTTTCGTCCCTGATCCCCAACCGATCCAACGCATCTAAAACCATCCCACAATACCCATCCACAAGCTCAATCATTCCATAATACCCTGCAATCACCTGCCTCAGTTCCACAGGTGTCAAATGCGCCCACTCTTTCCGTTTTCTCAAAATATCTTTGTGGGGCAACGGCGCATCAGCAGGTGCTTGCTCTGGTAATTCGATCTTTGACTGATCGATCTTTTCATAAATCTCTTTGGGCGGATAAAACGGGGGATGAGGCTCCGTGAAACTCGTCCAGGACAGAAATTTCTCTCCTTTACTGACAGCCTCTTCAATCTGCCGAATCGACTCCGTCGCCACATGATATCCCCAGTACTGCTCCCGGCTTCGCGGACTTGGCCCGCCAGATGACCGCCGCAACACCCCCTCATTTTCCCAATCGTATCGGGCCAACATATCCTCAGGCATTGTCTCGCGCCACATCTGTTGTGTAATCTCTGGCTCATAGCCATTGTCCATATCGGGATCTTTCCAGTGCATATGGCCCAGATGAAAACGGCGATAATTCAAGGGTTGCACAGCGTGTGCAATCGTATACATCTCCGGATAGGGCATTGAGCTATTGGTAAAAACGCCATGTGCATGTACATATTTGCCGGTTGCCAAACTGTGCCGCGCTGGCGCACACACAGGCGACTGTGTATAACACTGGTTAAATCGCACACTCATTTCGGCCAGACGATCCAGATTGGGCGTATGTGCCAGTGGATTCTTCAGACACCCCAACGCATCAAATCTGTGATGGTCGCTCATCAAAACAAGCACATTCATGAATAAATCTCCTTTCAATTAATATTCCTACAATGGATATTCAGGTTCACGCCAACTCGAATTCACTTTCAAACGCAGTTAGGGATTCCTGCATTTCACTTGCCAATGCCCTCGAGTCGGGCGTTTCTGCCAGGTTTCTGGTCTCCCAGGGATCCGCTTCCATATCGAAGAGCTGGATTACTGGATCGCCCTCATAGGTAATGAGCTTATGTGTGTTGGTGCGGAGCATTTTACCGCCTCCGGTGGCGTGTGCTACCACAAAATCCCGCCAATCTGGATTCTCCCCCTCAGCAATCGCACGCAGGCTGTATCCCCGCATCCTGGGAGGCGGCGAGATCCCGGCATAGTCACAAACTGTCGGAAAAACATCCACGCCCGATACGAGATGCTCCTGGTCAATCACCTGTTCCTCAATGTGATCGGGCCAGCTCATGATAAAGGGTACCCGCGCGGCTTCATCGTATAGAAAGCTCTTAAAGACCATCTTGTGCCGAAGATGCCCGTCCCCATGGTCGGACGTAAGGATCACGGCCGTATTGTCCTTAAATGCTGAGTTCTCGAGCGCGTCCAGGATCAAGTCGATCTGCCCATCCACCTTTTCAATGTAGCGATAGTAGGTCCAGATATAGTATCGGAAGAGTTTCTCCTCCCACTTTTCCATACCCGATTCTTCGCCTCGATCTGCCATTTTCTGATTCCGGGAGTTTCTGACGCTTTCCGGCTCCGCCATGTCTATCTCGAAATTGGGAGGCAGCGGAGGAAGATCGTCGATCTCGGGGAACGGCATCTTCCCATCGCACATCGTATGCGTTAGCACGAAGGAGCAGATATCGTGTGGATTCAAGAGTCCGACTGACAGGAAGAAGGGGTTTTTCTCCTGGTAGTTCTGGAGAAACCCGATCGCACTGCGGGTCGAAACAATGTCTCCGGTCTCAGCCGTATTCCGCGGGTCGTTGCAGATATAGTGGAAACTCTGTGCGACATCTCTGCCGGGAATATGCCATTTCCCGCTGTAGTAGGCGTTGTAATCATTTTTGTTCAGCCATTGCCCCAGGTCCGGCATGGACGGAACCATGTTGGCACCATTGGTTATCACTCCGTTCTCGGGGGTGTGGCGCCCGGTAAACCAACTCGCACGCGCCGGACAGCAGACCGGATTCGCACTATAGGACTTTGCAAAGCTGATTCCCCTTGCTGCAAGCCGGTCCATACTAGGCGTCTTCACGTCATTGCACCCCAGATGTCCAAGGGCTTCCGCGCTATGCTGATCGGTCGTAATCAGAAGAATATTCGGTCTCTGTTCCATCGCTTATGACGCCTCCATCTTGAGAATCACCGTCCGACGCGTACTCACCACCAGAAATAATCGTCCATTCGCATCCACATAATAACAGGTCGGAATAACGGATTCCCCGTAATGGCAATACACATCGGCAGTCACAGCACTTTGATCTGTTGTGATCTCCGATGTCCCGCGATAAATTAGAAACTGGCTTTCTCGGATCATCGAGAACTCTTCTATCAGGTCAAATGTATGCTTTGTGGTGTCCTTTCCGACGGCCAGCCGCTGGACTGCGTCAAAAAGACACCAGTCGGCAGTATAGTGCCCAAGCGTCTTTGAACGCGTAGGCTCTTTGCCATCCATCAAAAGTCGGCTATCTCGAACTTCGCCTTTCTGGGTGTAGGTAACCAGTCCTTTTCCCGCCGTGCTTCCGTTGGAAAACTTCAGCGTCCAGGCCTTTGGAGATGTAAGTGCGTTGTTCTCGCATTGTGCATCAATCTCTGTCGTGCCATCGGACCCCAGGACCGAGCTGGTTATTCTCAAATGACGGTCTTCACCCTCATTTCTGGCGGAAATCCTGAGCGTAGCTTCAGGTTGGAGAGGCCTGCTGGCAGAATTCCCTCGCTTCGTCCGAATGTTCATCCAGTAGATATCGTATGACTGCTCTCCCGGTGCCTCTGGATCAAAAGCTCCGGCGGGCAAACCGTACTTGTTCAATACCTTTTTTGTATGGATGTATTCCCATGGCTCAGCCATTTTCACGCTCCTTTCTAAGGAAGTTCCTCAATGAAGGACGCTCAGATTCTACAACATACCGGGTAGGAGTGCAAGTATCATCTGGTAGGGATTCCGAAAGGGTGTTGGAAAATGCTCTGTAGCCCACTTTGGCTGGGCTTGACCCGCAAAGGCTAAGTCGCTATTGTATCGGGGCGCGAATTGTACTGTAGGAGCAACTGATGGAGGGCCGACGATGTCAAATGAAAAGCCGAATGTGCTGGTGATTCAGCCCGATCAGCACCGAGGAACGGTGATGGGTTGTGCAGGTGACTCGCAAGTGAAAACGCCAAATCTGGACCGCCTTGCGTCGGAGGGAATCCGGTTCTCGCATTGTGCCTCGTCCAGCCCTGTGTGCTCCCCATTTCGGGGGACGATGCAGACCGGATTGTATTGCCATACCCACGGCGTGGATGTGAACAATATTCTGCTGAATCCTGAGTTGATCACGTTTGCCGACCTGTTTGCGGACGCTGGATACGCTACAGGCTATATCGGGAAATGGCATCTGGATGGGGGCACTCCCGGGGGAGGAGGGGGATTCATCGAGCCAGGTCCCAGGCGAGCGGGGTGGCAGGAATGGCACGGATACCAGAAGGGGCACGAGTTTTTCGAAGTCTGGGACTACAATGAGAATCGCGAGAAGGTGCGGATCGAAGGCTACGACTGGGAGCCGACGTGGCATACGGATATGGCGCTGGACTTTGCAAAACGAAATCGCGACGGCGGTCGTCCCTGGCTCTACTATTTGGGATATGGCCCGCCGCACAAGCCCGAACAGTGCCCGCAGAAGTATCTGGATATGTACGATCCTGATACCTTTGAGCTGCCAGACGACGTGAAGGGACGGTTCGGAGAGCGGGAAGGCGAGCTTCGAAGGCTTTATCAGATGTATTATGGCCAGGTAACGGCGGTGGATGCGGAGATCAGACGTGTGATGGCTGGCCTGGAGGAACTGGGAATGGCAGACAATACGATCGTGATCTACGTAAGCGATCACGGCGATAAGCTGGGCAGTCACTGCGAACCCGATGAGAGCAACTTTCGAGGCAAGGGACGTCCCTTCGCAACCGCGTTTCGCATCCCGTTCATCGTGCGATGGCCCGATCGCATCAAGCCAAATCAGGTGTGTGACGCGCTGGTGAGTAGCGTGGATCTCACGCCCACAATTCTGGACCTGGCGGGACTGGGGATTCCCGATGTGATGCAGGGCGACAGTATGGCGGGCTGGTGTCTGGAGGGAAAAGGCGTGGAGAACGACTGTGTATATATGGGACTCCGCGGCGCAAGCCAGCCTGGTGGATGGCGTGCCGTGTGGGATGGCCGCTACGTGTTTTCGCCAGGTATTCACAATGTTCTATATGACCACGAATCCGATCCGCTGGAGATGGAAAATCTCATCGACGCGCCACAGATTTCAGGTGAGAGGAAACGGTTGGCGGAGCTACTCGTACAGATGGCCGAGAAGACGGAAGATCCGATGCTGCAGGAGGTGAAAGGCCTTTGCGGTATGTGAGCTAAGGCGCGTGGTTTAATAGGCGCGATTGAATTGCACGCTTTGTGCGGCAAATCGCGATAGGTTGGGGGCGTGAATTATATGGTTCCCATAGCACGGCAACCATCTGGCGCTAAGCTGGTCGGGAAACACGAATAGGATGTTTGGTCTGTGTATCATGTGTTCGGGGTGGGGGAGAGGTCGATTGATCCTTTTTTATTAGTTGCTTTTGAAAGAGTCGCTCAAAACAACGAGGGTGATAAGATCACGCAGGCCCTTATTTTTCTCTTGTACATCCCGAACTATTGCATCAACCCCTGGTCGATCAGAAATTCCCAACTCGCGACCAATTGCGTAGGTCAGCAATTTTTCTGTCAGACAACGTGTAAACTCTGCGTGACGTTTTGTCATTAGCTTGCGAAATTCGATGAAGGATTGAAAAGTTTCGCCACTCGGCAATTTTCCAGAAGGATCTATTGCTGCGCTTTGGGTATAGCGGGTTCGCCAACCGCCGATCGCATCAAAGTTTTCCAGCGCAAAACCAGGCGGATCGATTTTGCTATGACATTGGGCGCAGGTCGGCATCTCGCGGTGCTTGACCAGTTGATCTCTGATGGTTGTTGCCCCTCGCGTGTCTGGCTCAATCTCAGGCACATCGTCCGGTGGTGGTGGCGGTGTGTATCCCAGCAAATTTTCCAGCACATAAATCCCGCGCACCACAGGCGAAGTATCTACGCCATTGGCCGAAGCCATGAGAAAACTGCCCTGGCCCAGCAAACCACCGCGTGGTGTCCCGGTGAGCGAAACCCGGCGAAAATGCTCTCCCTCAATACCTTCTATCCCATAATGCCGGGCAAGTTCCCGATTGAGAAAGGAATAATCAGCAGAAAGAAATTCGCGGAGCGAAAGATTGTTGGCGAGTACGTGCCGAAAAAACGTCTCTGTTTCAGTCAACATAGCAGGGCCGAGATTATCGCGGAAATAGACTCTAAAATCCGGGGACGGTGGCATCTCACCAATGTTGTCATAGTCGAGCCACACGCGAATGAAATCTTTAACAAAGCGGTGCGACTTTGTGTCACTGAGCATACGATGGATCTGCTTACTGAGCGTGGCCGGGTCGCTGAGTTTCTTCTGTTGAGCAAGTGATAGCAGTTCATCATCTGGCACGGAAGACCACAAAAAATAGGATAACCGGGCAGCCAGAGAATAATCATCCAGGGCGCCCTCGCCTTCATGCAAAAACAGAAAAGCAGGCGAACTGAGAATGGTCTGAAAACCCAGTTGTAAGGCGGTCAGCGGCTTCATGCCATTGCTGAGTTTTTCATGCGCAAGCGACTCAAATGGTGCCAGTTCTCCAGGCCGCAAGGGCCTGCGAAAAGCGGCTGTGGCAAATGCACGCAAACGCTCCGAAATGCTCTTCCGGTCCAAATCCACAGATTTTAAATCGCCATACATTAATTGATGTCCGCGTGGAGGCCAGTCTTTCACCTGGGGTCCACTAACCTGAATTTTCCAAATCCTTAGCTTAGGCCCGCGATAAACCTTGAGCAGCGCGTGATTTCTTTCATTACCCGGTTTCTGATCCACGAAGGGCAGGATTTTGGATTTTGGATTTTTTGCCCTGGTAAGCTTGCGGACCAGGGCTTTGGTTGCCAATGTTCCATTGCGGAAACGAACCTCAGGCTCAAACCCTTTTTCGAGATAAACATCCCATTCAAACCACTGAGGCTCTTCACGAATCAGTTCAACAGTTGCAAGCGTGTATTCGCGAGAAATATTGCCCGTGCTCTCCACACTGCCTTTGCGATCTACGGCCGCCAGCTCCAGCACAAGCGGATCGCCTTTGGGGAAATCGTTGAGTTCTTTGTCATAATGGTGATTGCGATCAATTGCTGCCGCCCGCACCCTTATGGTGTAGGTTCCACTGACAGGAGTACCACCATCCACCAGCGGATAAAAACCAATATGACCACCCCGGTAGTGCCGTCCAGTCAGATCATCGTATCCCGTATCTGACACAAACCGAAAGCGATCCTCTCTAAAAACCTTGGGCAAGGAGCTAGCCTGTTTGCCTTTAAAATAGAAAGGGGATTTCTGCACGTAATTTTTGGCTTCGGGTTTGGCTTCAAAATGCGTAGCACGCGTGACGGCTTCTTCAGCAACACGCAAATAGTGATCGAGCAACATGCCCGACGTGACAAGCCCGGCGGCATTGTTATCAAAGCCTTTGACCTTCACTTCGGGTGGAAAATCTTCCGTTGGATCCCAGGCCTCCATATTCAGACCGAGTAAATCACCGAGAGTTTGGCGATATTCCCAGGCGTTGAGCCGCCTCAGAGGTGTATGCTGTCCTTTGCCTGACAATCGCATACGCGCTTCGGCAATTGATACTGTAATCGCCTGAACAGTGGCAAGCACCTCATCTTTACTCGGCTGCATCTGACGCTTTGGTGGCATCGACTGCAGGTTGAGCTGATCGACAATATCCTGCCAGAGTTCTAATTCTTTGAGGTTGACAATCGTCTCAGAAAACTGATCAAAGCGTCGATCGGCTTTTTGCACGCTTGAACCATGACACTTTACGCAATATTGTGTAAGAAATGCCCTGGGCAGTTCTGCCCAAACAGAATGAGCGCATAGCGTGAAGACAATAACCATCAAAACCCGCTTCATGAAATCTCCATCGCAGAAAAGGTCCCTGTGCTTTTACCAAAGCTATCTCGCTCTACGCCAAACCACTGCAGGACGGAAAGCCAGAGATTTGATAGTGGAATCCGCTTGTGTGCCTCAGCAGGACACACGAGATGCCCTTGATGGTTCAAACCGCCCCCAGCGAGAATTACCGGCAAATTCCTATTGGAATGCCTTGAGCCATCGCCCATGCCACTTCCCAGAACAATTAGTGTGTCGTCAAACACCTTTGCTTCTTTGAGGCGATCCAGAAACCGACCAAACTGAGTCATCAAATATTTTTCCACAACCTGCAGGTCTTTCAATAGCCCCTCCGCCTTGCCGTGATGTGAAAGGCCGTGATATCCGCCAAGGTTGAGTTCGGACGTCTTAAAGGCCAGGGGGATTTCAAAGGTCGCAATCCGTGTCGAGTCTGTCTGTAATGCCAGCGTTAGCAGATCATAAAAAAGCGGTATTTCCTCAATTTGCATCCGTTCAAGGTCTTGCACAGGCTCAATTGGAGATTCTGGCTTGGGTTTGTCGAGCCATTCGCGCGACATTTGCAGGCGATGCTCGACATCGCGCACCGAAGTCAGATATTGATCGAGCTTACCGCGATCCGCCGCATTCAATTGCCCATCGAGTGTCTTGGCCGACTCAAGCAAGGCGTCAAGTACACTGCCCCGATTTGATAATGTACGACGCTCTGCGCTTCGCATAGCCTCATCATTCTGTACAAACAAAGCCTGAAAAATGCGGGCAGGATTGTTAATCGGTGCCACATTTACGCCCGACCGCATCCATACCATGTCTGTACCTCTGCCCAACCCTGCAGTAATTGAGGGAAAGCGCGTTGTACTGCCCACATGCTCAGCCGCCATCTGGTCCAGCGTCATATTCTTTTCGGGGAAACCCGCGGCTTCTTCCTTGCGCACGCTGCTCAGAAACACGTGCACGCCGGCGTGTCCACCGCCGGTACCATGATCGAGATTTGAAAAGATAGTAAAATCATTTCGGTGTGAATCGATATATTTCAGTGTCAGGCTCGTCTCATAGTCCTTACCGGACTGCTCTGGAAAAAATCCGCCCGGCCAAAATCCCAGATGATTGCCCACGCAGACCAGACGCCTCGGATTTGCCGCACCATACACCATTCTGCTTTCTAAGAAAGGCAAAGATAGTGCTACGCCTGCGCCCTGTAAAAAGTGCCGACGATTAACCCGTGCTTGCAAAAGTTCAGAAATAACGTTCATGCCTTATCCTCTAATAATGGTTTCTGTATAAGTTGGAATTTCTGCGCCAAAATTCGTCCCAATATAGCAGACAACAAAGTTTTTTGTCAAGCCGACGATTGGCGTCTTCGCCTTGCGATGCACTATATCGAAATAGACGATGTGACATCATTTGATAGAGGTTCAGATTGTCGTTCTTCCCTGATACAGTAGTGGATGTATGATCCCAATCGCGTCAATCTCAGACTGGAGATCGGTGGGGAGGGGGCCACGCTCAATGGCGTCGATATTCGATTCGATTTCATGCGGATTTTTGAAGCCAGTCACGATACATTTGAGACGTTGCTCAGGCAGTAGCCAGCGCAGGGTAAGTTCTGGCAACTCCAGGCCCGATGATGCCTGGATGTCCAGGTATTTGCAATACGCGCGGTGGAAGCCTTCATCCATCCATTCGGGAAGATGGTCACGCCAGTCTGACTTGGCAACGGCAAGCCAGCCCTTCATAAACATCGCACCACCAACCACTCCTACGCCCTCTTTTTCGGTAAGGGGAAGCAGAAAGCGGGCAGCGTTGCGATAAATCGGATTGTATTGGTGTGCGACCATCATTGAGTCCAATTCAGTGGCGCTGACCAGCCGAGCAAGGCGTCGTGCATCTTTACCCGTAATGCCGATGAAGCGTGCCTTGCCTTGTTTCTTTGCAATGCGAAGAAACTCCAAACAAGGTGCCGCCGGAAAGTCATACTCTTCCTCGTCTCTGATCAGCGGTCCTCCGTGGGATATGGCAATCTCCTCAGGCAAAGGATCATCTGACCACCACTTCCGCTGATCTGCCTCATGCAGCTGGATCAGATCCACATAGTCGGTCTGAAGTCTGCCCAGACTCTCTTCAAATTGTCGCATGAGGGAGCCGACTTTGCGGTGTCCCCCTGGGTCTTCTACACCACCCACCTTGGTCGCCAAGAATACCTTTTCCCGCCGACCTCGCAATGCCTCACCTAATAGACGCTCATCTTTGCCTTTGCCATAGGCGGCAGCCGTATCGAAGTAATTGATCCCCCGGTCAACTGCCAGGGCAATACATTCGTTTACTCCCTGTTGGCCCTGGCCAGACATAAAACATGTGCCCAGACCAAGTTCGCTGACGTTCACTCCCGTATTTCCAAGTGCGCGACGCTTCATATGAATACCCTACTCCTTTCGCCGTCATACGGAATGACTCTGTCAATTCAAGTGGTTGTCCAAGAATCCCAATACTCTCGCGAAGGCGGCTTTCACTTGAGGGTCCCACCAGCGTCCGTCGAATCCGTGGCCGCCGCCCTCGATCGTGACCATCTCGTGGTCTATGCCCGCCTCCTTCAGGCGGTTCTGCATACGCACAGACAGTTCGTACGGAACGTCGGTGTCGTCTGTCCCGTGTAGCAGCAGCGTTGGCGGATAGTTCGCGTCGATGTTCTGATCTGGGCAGTACGGGGTGAAAAATGCGGGATCCTTCGCAGGATCGAAGCCGCTGACCTCGATCGGCCAGATGCCCTGCTGCCGCGTGTACCGATAGAACGTGCCTGGACGTCTGCCTTCCGAAATCGCTCTTGGCTCGACCTGCTCCATCGCCTCTTCGCGCCCGATGTGCCGCTGCTCCAGGTAGAACGGGGACGGTTTTGCATACCACGAACCGATCAGATCTCCATATCCATAGAAGGACACCAGGGCCCTGGGCTTCGAATCGAACGTGCCCGACATCAACGCCAGGTAACCGCCCGCGGAATGTCCGACCGCGCCAATTCGCGCAGGATCGACACCAAGTTCATCTGCGTTCGACCGAATCCACCCAAACGCATCGCGGACGTCTGCTATGATCTCTGGTAGTTTGGTCTCAGGGGCGAGCCGGTAGCCGATCGAGATGACCTTGTATCCCGCATCCACGTAGCGAGCCGCGTGGCCCTGACCGGCTTCTCGACTACCCATTATGAGTGCACCACCGTGAATCCACACTACGGCAGGGGATATTTCGGCCATCGCTTCTGACGAATACACGTCGAGATGGATGTCGCAGTCTGCCGTCTTCTTGAAGACGTAGGTTCGGCGTAGGAGTGTGAAAATGGGTTCCGGCAAAGTATTCTCTCCAATCATCTTAGAAATCGTTCAATGTTATTAAAGAAGCCCCAGGTGATTCAGCTTCTGCCGAAGACCGTCGGCTCCAGCATAGGTGTGTCCGGCTATACCCAATCTGGTCGCCGCTGCCACATGCCCGGCGTTGTCGTCTATGAACAGAGCCTGTCCCGGAGCTGCTCCCACGGTATCCAGGGCTGCGGAGTAGATGTTGGGATCGGGTTTTGCGAATCCCACCTCTGAGGAGTTGATGATGTAGTCGAAATCCTCGGCGATGCCCAATCGCCGAAGATCTGAGAGTAGTCTCGACGTCGCATTGCTGATGAGGACTAAGTGTGCCCTCTTTCGACAAGCCTGTAAGATTCCCAGAACCTCCAAATCGACTTCTCCTGGCGATACGGACCAGATCGCAACCGCGCGCTTCGCGTTGGCTTCCGGGAAGTCCTTGCTGAGCAGGTCCGCAGTTCTCCCACGCCACTCTTCGTCAGATATTTGGCCTGTGATCACTAGGGGGAGCAAGTCATCTGAAAACGCAGCCCTGGGGATGGCTCCCTCGGGAAGCCCGGTTGCTCGCTCAGCCTTCCGGTGTATTTCAGGGGACCAGATACGAATTACCCCGTCGAGGTCTGTCAAGATTGCGTTCGTCATTTAGGTTTTACGTTTCTTTTCTCGCAGTGATGTACGGTAATTCTGAAAAAGTAGGGTGAGGGCCTTGCATTTCCGCGAGGTCATCGATCGATGACTTTGTCTTGATAGCCATCGCTATGGCCGCGAGGGAATCAGCGGCATTCCTCTGGACATCAGCTTTCCCCAATCGTCAACAGGTCCTTCGAAAATGATTACCACGCTACCTGCATAGGGAACTGCCACCGCGTGTTAGATAATGTTGGCGCGTTCGTTTAAGTCCAAAAAATAGAGGAGCAGTAATTCAGCGGAGGCATTCAGCATCCGAGTTTTGGTTTTTTTTATTACTTGGTTACCGACCAGTAGGTATTGGTGATATGTGGTGAACCCACGTAGGGTTTGCTGTCGTGGCTCCCGTATAATTCCCATTGGTCAAATCCACTCAACCGTAGTAGCAACTGAAATTCCTCCGTGTGAATCCATCGAGCCTGCATTGGCACTTTGGCTGTCTCCCCATCATACTCAAAGGTCCAGGTGTAGGTTTCCGTCTGCGATGTCAGGTCACATATTTTCGAGTAATTAACCTGAATCGGCTTCCCCGTCTCGGGGTGCATGCACTCACCGAACTCCTCCTCTGCTGGCGGGGTGTCTTGGTGAAGGAGTATATCTTCTGTGTAGGAAGGAATGTAGAAGTTCAGGAGTAGGCGTCCTCCTGGCTGCAAATGCTCATAGACACGTCGAAGGCTGTCAATTTGGCTTTGCTGAGTCGGCAGCATCATGAAGGAACTGGCAGGTATGAGAACCGCTGCAAATTGACGGTCATAGATAAAATCGGCAAGATCGTGTTGTGAGATTCGAGAATCTATATCTGAAATTCCCAAATTTATTGCCTTGTGTCTGAGCACTTCCAACATGGGAAGCGAAACATCAAATCCAAAGATATCAAGCCCATCCAGAAGCAGAGGCAGCATTTTACAACCCGTTCCACAGGCAGCCTCCAATATCACACCACGCGTGTTCTGCAATTGATTTCGGTAAAAATGTAACTCCTGTTCATTTAGTGCAGAGCGGCCACCAGTCTCGTTCCATTGGTCATAGATTAGTGCCCACCAACGGGTATCATAGTTACTTCCAGTCTCTTGCATGAGTACCCCTATGCAAAGATAGGGTTGGTTTTTTTTGCTAAACGAAGACCCCGTGGGAAATCCACACGGGGCTGAAAATACGAATCCATCCTTAGAGGGGGATATACTCGTTATCGAAGGGGCAGTTGATAAAGACGTTGGTATGGAATTCTCCTCCGCTGTTCACTTAGCCCGTTTCCATTTTTGTATGGATCCATCGCGTTTATGGATGACGACATCCCTACCCTTCGAAGTCTTGCTTGCGCTTCTTTCGGCAGCGGACTTAGTGCTGTAGATCTTTGAAGCTTTAGAATTCCCTTCCTTCTTGACTGCCCAACCATCTTTTCTTGAGATGACATGCACTCTTTCGCCATTGGTTGCTTGTGAATTTCTTGCCATGGCAGGTCCTTTCTCACCCTCGTAGGTGCTTATCTAAATCTCCTGACAATATAGCACAATGTGTAGATAAACGAAAGCGGTTAGCCTCAGTTTTTTATTTTTTGAATTACGTTTGAAGCCTTTGAAAGGCCTTAAGAGTTGACGGATCAGTGACTATTTTCCTTGCGGCTTCAATAGTCAACCATTTGGCAGCATAGAATTCCTGTAGATCAATGTTGAAATTGCTGCCATCTGTAAGAAGCAAATACCAGATGTCATAATGAGACTGACAGGGTTGCACAGGATTTTCTATTGGTGTAATGGTAAACAAAAACGGTTGTGGTTCGGATTTGAAAAAGCTCCATATTCCCAATTCTTCACCTATCTCACGGTTCAAAGCTGCCAAAAGCGTCTCGTCTTTATCTATATGACCACCAGGAGAAAGCCAAAGGCTAGACTTTTTATGGTGGATGACAAATACCTTTTTGCTCTGGGAATCATAGGGCAGAAAATAGACACAAAAGTGGGTCTCCGGATTTTCATCTCGCGTGGGTTTTCCTTCTTTCACTCTTTGTTTAAATCGACCATAGGTTTCTCCATTGTCACATATATTACGGTCGATAACTTTTGCAATTGATTCTTGTGTTTTCATAGTTTTCCCTGTTTTACTGTTCAAGTCGAACTATGATGTATAGATCGAGTTAAGAAAAAAATACCTGACTTCGGTTTATACCCCATTTTTCGATTTACAGCAAGTATTCGTTCATTATTGGAATCATTGTGTGTTCGCAAATATTTAGCACCTTGGTTTTTTGCAAATTCAGCAGCTTTCACTTTTGCAGCAAGCGACAATCTCTTTCCGCGGTAGGGGCGACAGACACCTGTCAAGCTATTATAATAAACTTCCTCAGGTTCCCTGATTACCAATGACATTGCCACCCATTTCTCGCCATCGAGAATTAAGATGCTACCAGCGGGATCCATTTTCTCGAATAATAAGTTCCTCATTTGTTCTAATTCAGGACGTGATTTTTCTTCCATATAGCCAGGTCGCAAAATCGGATCCCAAGGCCCCGTCACTGCGAAACCAAAACCAACTATCTCTCCATCAGGGGTGATAGCTGCAACGCGGTGTATCGCCGTGTCTTCTGTACACTTGCGATCTTGAGAAAGGAGAGTGTCGAGGCTGGGCATATCAGGCCCATGTTTTCTGACAACTTGAGAGAAATTGCCTGATGATATTGGAATGATTTGTATTGGCATTTAGAAATCCTTGTCCAGGTCTTGCTTATCAGCAGGCGGTGTCAGTTTACCGAATTTCGCTTTCCTCTTAAGACTCTTGAGATCGTAATAAGCTGTGGATCCATTTGTCCCTACACAAGAGAAATACATATCGCTCGGGCAGCATGCGGTCCTCAAACTCGCCTCTACCCGGTCCGGGTGGTACGCGCTCGGTCTTCTGGAAACCCAGCCTGTGGAGAAGCCGGACAGACCGTTTGTTTGCAACAACGCACCTGGCTTCAATTTCGTTTAGATCCAAATCTTCAAAACCCACCTGCAGAATGCTCCGGACAGCCTCTGACGCAAAGCCCTGCCCCCAATAAACGGGTGATAACTCGTAGCCTATGTCACCTCGCTGGCTCTCAATGCTTTCTGTGCGTATTCCGCAGTCACCGAGTAATACCCCATTTGAGCGGTCCGTGATGGCCAGTTGGAACTTGCATCTCGGATTTTCTTTGGACCATGCGATGCACTTATCTACAAAGCGGACGCACTCCTCTCTGGTGTAGGCGGGCCGGTAGTAGTATTCCAGATACCTTGGGTCTCTTCTAAACTCGACTATGGAGTCCACGTCTTGTTTGGTGAACTCCCTCAGGAGCAGGCGTTCAGTCAGCCTTTCCATTTTGGCCTTCCCCAATTCATAGCCTCTTTTGAAAAAAATCACATCAAACCCAGATATCTTCTGTCGTTCAATTTCACATCTAGTAGGGGCTTTGTCGTGGCAATGAAACCCATCTGGTTTTTCTATGAGATAGTCTGTGCAATCCGAATAGAGCCTTCCAAAAGAATCTCTCTGTGTTCGTCTTTCCTCTCGGTTCTCCAGTATTCTCGTGCCCTCTCAAACATTGATTCGAGAGTTTCAGACTCTTCAAAATAGCTTATGAGATCCATATTCGCAGCAAACACACGAGAGCAATCAACAATCTCAACTTCGTAGAGTTCAGCGTCTGCTCTTTTCGAATTGAACCGTCTGGCAACACTATCGTCTGTCCAGAGGAAGAGGCAATCAAATCGACTTGGTCTATATGGAAACTCTCTGAGGCGAACCGTCTCCCAGGCGACTTCCAACAGGACACTTCCCGTTGAGGCCGCATCTGGAACCGTCACGGTGAGAGGACTGGTTTGCACTTTGATCAGGGTTTGGCGCATCAGATGGTCTTGAAAGTTCCCCGGCTTCACAAGGGTTCCAGAGGAAAGCCCGGACTTCGCTGACCAAAACAGTAGAGCTTCTCGACCAATATCAAGAGCCATTGTGTTGGATGCGTCCCTGTGGTGGTTTGGATTTGCCACAGCTATGCCTCGCTCTCTGTGGGAAAGACAGCTTGCGTGTAACACCTGCGCCTCGCTTCCGGTAAGCCCCACCTATGCCACGTCCCCGCTGGCGTCGCGCAATTCTCGCTTCTTCATTATCCTGGCGAACAAAGCCGATCCGACGGCTGAGACTGAGCTCAGTAGAGTCACGGAACCGATTATTACGACACCCCACAGCCACAGCGGGAGTTCGGTATTCACCGTCCCGACAACAAAGGGAAGCACGCCCACCAGCAGACCACTTACCGCCCCCCAGGCGCCGACTCGTGAAAGCGACAACTCAGCGAATCTGCGACGGCCCTCCGCAATCCCAAGCACTGCGGAAAAGACCGCACCGCAAAGGAAGCCCGGATACGCCCCCACCGCCACCCACATTTTCTCCATGGAATCGCTCGGATCCACGATCATCCCTATCAGCACACCAACCGGTGCCCATACCACGGCCCAGATCAGGCCCATCAAGACTGCACCGCGGATACGTCTCAGCCACGTATTCATTTGGTACCTCCCTGTACTTGGACCTTCTCAAAGGACTGCATAGACATGATTGTTTGCCTGAGATGAGATCGGGGCGTCAATAGTGCACACGCCATAGACCTGTTTTTTTCTTTTGACTCTTCTTTTTCCGTTTGCGTTCAAGCGCTCGGTTTACCGTCTCGCTGTGCAACGCTTTGTTGGGCTATACTGATTTACTTTCTTTTTTCAGTCGCTCTTTCACCCAGCGATATTCTCCCAGATGGTTTCGTTGCTCCTCCGTGACCAATCTGTCCAGGGCGGCTCTTCCTAGCCTGTCTTGTACTTGCTGATAGTATAGGCTGGCTGGTGTAACGCGGGTGCCTGCATCGATCTTGCCAGAACCGATCACCCAGCTGATTCCGTCTGGGGGTGCTTCCACGTCGAATCCCGGAGCGACACAGTTATAGAAACAGGTCTGAGTTCCGGCCCACCCATGACCGGTACCAGAGTTGCCGCGGAACCGTGATTCCATTCCCCGCTCAGATTTTACATTGTCGAACAGGGTACCAACAGAATAGCGATGGTGCGGACCCGCAGAAGACTTGGTGTCGAATCCAATACAATCGACGAAGACGTTGGGCCCTGCCGTTCTTTCCTGTGTGACAAATTCATGGCGTCCGTTATAGGCAAGGCAACGTTGCACCAGATTCAGTTGCCCATCAATCATGAATGTGTAGCGACGACCGCCGACGATTTTTGACGCATGACCAAGATTGACACAGTCTTGTACAGTTGCACGCTTGCCGGAAGCAGAGACCAAGGACCAACCGAAATAGTGTCCCGTGACGTTACGTACCCAGGTATTCTCGGTATTGCTCTTGAGTTCGACCCCATGCCAGGCGTGGTTTTCAGCCCGACTCGTTTCCGTAAGATTTCCGTAGGGATGATCAGGAGCAGGTGCGGCGAACTCTGAAACCAGGAGCATGTTTTCAACACCGACTTCCGTCACACGTCCTGCTGGCTCGTATTGGTAGATTGCGCCTCCGCCATATTGATGCTCCATCGGATGGACGATTGGGGCATCAACAATGATGCGGTTTGCATCAACTCCAATGATACGACGTTCAAAATAGAGATCATAGTCTCCGGCTTCCCATTGTCTGGTAAAGTCAAATGTCTTCCCATCCTCAGACAAAGGTACCCGCTTAACAAAGTCGTCCCAGGATTCATCAGGCTTCTGCAACAGACAGTACTTGCTATGACTGCCAAGACGTTGGTAGTAGAAGCCTGCTGCCTCGTCATCCTTTACCCAGCGCACGTTACGAACGCCAGCCCACCTGGGTTTCAGTTTATCGCAACCAATGAGATGGATCCAATCCGCCGTTGATGGCCTATGCACGACAATTCGATCTCCGGGCTTATAGCCTGAAGCCGACTTCACTTCAAAGGAATGACTCCCGATAGGAACATAAGCATCGACGATCGCCTGCCTGGAATCCGTTACCAGTTTTATTTGGTCCGTAGGGTATCCATGTAGGATATGAGCCTCGAGATTGTCTGATTTGGGACTAACCGTGATCAACGCCCGCTGGTATTTCTGGTCGTCGTAACCGGTGGCAATGATGATGGTGCCATCCGGGCCGTCGCCTTCGCCCCTGAGAACAATACCACTGTGCGTAATTGTAAGCGTTCCCGCGACTCGGTAAACGCCACGCTTGAGCAACAAAGCCCCGCGAAAGCCAACCTTGTCAGGCGGGAAGGTACTCAGTTTATCCAGCGCATCCTGGATGCGCTGGGTATCGTCACCTTGACTCGATTCAAGGGTAATTTTCACAGGGACGTGAGGAATCGCCCTTTCGCCGGAATGATAGCCTACATGGGAGAAGTCAGGGAGACGGTTGCCCTTTGGGTCCTTCAAGTAGACCAACTTTCCTGACGGATCAAGATGGTACAGATTGCTTGTGCCGCGGTGTGTCGATGTCTTCATTGTTATTCTTCTTTAAGTGAAACTTGATATAGAGAGATTTGCTTTGTATGAGGTTTTCTTGGTTTTTGTGCACGATTTGTCGGGATGGAGTGGTTGGGAGTTCTTGCGCCGCTTGCCTGTAACTACGGGATTAACGAACAGTTACGGTAATATTTGTTTACCGCATCAGTTCATCGTGCATTAACGCAAAGGCAGATGGTTTTTTGGGGTTTCTTAAAGCATCCAACACTCGGGCTACAGCTGTCTCGGGTGTCTCCTTGAAAGTATCCACTTCAACATCGTATATGGCATGTTGATGTACCAAGTCGAACTGAAATCGAGCCAATCCGATGATTCGATCTTCTCGGGCAATCTCCCGCCGCTCTAATTCATCGAGAGGACAGAAAACTTTTACAAAGAGAACATCAAAGGGGTTGAGGATTGTCACACGCTGGCGTAAGAGATCTCGAGAATAGAACTTTTGCCCAGATGGGAGATCTTGGGGTGGGGCAATGACATCATCAACGATGATATTGTTCCCACTGCTGGCCAATGCTTCAATGCACTTCGTGAATCCCAATTCAATACAGGCTTGATCAGGAACCAATCCTCGCTGGATCTGCTTGCGCGAAAGGAGTTGGTCAAAAAAATTGATGGACAACTGAAGGTATGGTTCCTGCAATCCGTTGAGTAGCGCTTCAGATAGAGTCGTCTTTCCGGAACTCGAAGTCCCATTGAGGTAGATGATTTTTCCACTCGCAGTGTGTGCTTTCATAGTTTTCCCTGTTTTACTGTTCAAGTCGAACTATGATGTATAGATCGAGTTAAGAAAAAAATACCTGGCTTCGGTTTATACCCCATTTTTCGATTTACAGCAAGTATTCGTTCATTATTGGAATCATTGTGTGTTCGCAAATATTTAGCACCTTGGTTTTTTGCAAATTCAGCAGCTTTCACTTTTGCAGCAAGCGATAATCTCTTTCCGCGGTAGGGGCGACAGACACCTGTCAAGCTATTATAATAAACTTCCTCAGTTTTCCTGATTACCAATGACATTGCCACCCATTTCTCGCCATCGAGAATTAAGATGCTACCAGCGGGATCCATTTTCTCGAATAATAAGTTCCTCATTTGTTCTAATTCAGGACGTGATTTTTCTTCCATATAGCCAGGTCGCAAAATCGGATCCCAAGGCCCCGTCACTGCGAAACCAAAACCAACTATCTCTCCATCAGGGGTGATAGCAGCAACGCGGTGTATCGCTGTGTCTTCTGTACACTTGCGATCTTGAGAAAGGAGAGTGTCGAGGCTGGGCATATCAGGCCCATGTTTTCTGACAACTTGAGAGAAATTGCCTGATGATATTGGAATGATTTGTATTGGCATTTAGAAATCCTTGTCCAAGTCTTGCTTATCAGCAGGCGGTGTCAGTTTACCGAATTTCGCTTTCCTCTTAAGACTCTTGAGATCGTAATAAGCTGGGGATCCATTTGTCCCTACACAAGAGAAATACATACCGCTCGGCTGGCCATTTCTTCATTGCTTTCTCTCGCGGATTTGTTCATATAAGCAAGCTGTTTTTATCTTTTTAAAACAGGAGGTTATCGAATGTCCAAACCGCTTTATCAACTGGACTGGCAGCGTCAGGAGCAGCCGGTTCTGTCGGGGATGACCACAAACCAGGACTGGTGCCGGGTGACGGTGTACAGCCCGGCCGTTCTCCGTATGGGCGATACTTACAAAATGTGGTACCTGGGCAACCGAACGGCCACGCGTACGAGCGATATGGATCTGGGGTATGCCGAGTCCCAGGATGGGCTGACCTGGACGCCACATCCGGACAATCCGATCCTCAGCGGCGGGTTGCCGTGGGGCCGGGCGTGGCAGACGCCGCATGTGATCTTCGACAGCGATGAGAATCTTTACAAGATGTGGTTCGTGATGGCCGACAGCCGTCCGGGGGAGGGGGGCAGGGCGATCGTTCTGGGGCAGAAGCTGGGGTATGCGACCAGCTCCGACGGTCTGGCATGGGAGGCCTACCCCGAGCCGATCTATCCGAGCGGGCGGGGGCCGTGCGTGTTGAAGGTGGGGCCGAACGCCTACCGGATGTGGATGTGTTCATCCCCCAGTCCGGACGGAGAATTTGGAGATCTGGTCGGGAATATCTACCACTTCGAATCGGCCGACGGCATCGTCTGGACGCGGGACTCCGAACCGATGATCCGGGCCATGGAAACGCGCCAGAGCGTGATCTATCCGAGCGTTTTGCGGGACGAGCGGGGGTATACGATGTGGTACGGGTGCCATGTGGAGGAGGGAATCTTCGAGCTTTTCTGTTCGACGTCGGAGGACGGGCTGAATTGGACGCACCACCTAAAGGAGCCTTCGTTTCCCGCAACACGCGATCCGAACGATTTCGACGGACGGTACACGTCCACGCCATGCGTGCTGGACGACGGCGACCGCTACCTGATGTACTACTCCGCCCGAGACTGGGGAAACCTCTACCGGGCCGGGGACGGGACGATTAAGACCGACGGCTCGGGCATTTACCGCCACATCGGGGTGGCCGTATGTCCGAAGAAATAAACCGCGACAGGATGAGATAAGCTGTAGATCCATTTGTCCCGACACAAGAGAAATACATACCGCTCGGGCAACATGCGGTCCTTAAATTCGCCTCTACCCGGTCCGGGTGGTACACGCTTATTAGACTGTATTATGCCTGGACTCAAATTCTGCTCGCAAAATTCCGAATAAGAGCCTGTCCCAACGTCGATTGGACCAATATAGAGCCTCACGCTCGCACCCCTCCTGAGTAAACCCGAGCTTCTCGAGAACTCGGATGGCACCCGTATTATTGGAGGTTGTCGCAGCCGAAATCCTATACAAGTCCAAATGCTCAAATCCAAATCGAAGTATTACCAGTGCGGCATCTGTGCAGTATCCCTTACCTCTATCCTTCCTACGGGCAATGCCAGCACCGAGGTTGGCGGTACGATTTCTCAAGTCGATTTCCGACAACTGAATATCGCCAAGGAGATTTCCTTCTGGACTGAAGATGCCCAGGTAAACTTGACTCTTGCCTTGTTGCTCCTGGATCTCCTCGAACCATTTTTCTGAGCCCTCGAATGAATGACCAGGTCTGACTGGTTCAGTCGGAATTGGCTCCTCGAGCTCATAATGTTCCCAAAGGGTGCGGCAATGCTCGCGTTCCATAGTCCGCAATACCACTTTTTTACCACGCAACTCGATCATGAGAGGTAACCTGTTGACGGATTTTCGATATTGAAAACCATCTATATTCTTTTATATTTCATTAGAGATGGATTGCTATCGTCTTGTTTCAAGATTGGCTTAAAAGTTCTCAACTATTTTAATGGGGGAGGTACGGGACACGATGAAACAGACTATGGATGCCGTATATGAAAATGGAGTCTTCAAACCTTTGAAACCTCCTAAATTGCCTGAGGGTCAGCACGTTCGTATTGAAATAGAAACTCCTTTTGAAGAGAGTTTCGATGATCTTCTTGAACTGGCTGCAAAGGTCTATGAGGGACTCTCCGATGACGACATCGACGGCATTGAGAAGATTGCACACGACCGTCGGGACTTTTTCGGAGATAGGACCCAATAATGGCCTTACCCAAATGGGCTCGGGGGCGTCACTAACAATGAGAGACATTTTCAACGGATTCCCTTTTGGCCTTCCTCAATTCATAGTCTCTTTTCAAAAAAAATCACCTCAAACCCAAATATCTTCTGTCGTTCTATTTCACAATATCCGTTCTTTTCATATAGTTTGCGAGCTGAAATCTGCTGTACTGTTGTATCCAGGCAGAGTATTTTATAACCCAAATCATCTGCTCTCATCTCAAGTCTATTCAGAATCGTCTGACCAAATCCGCGTCTTTGAAAATCAGGATGAACACGCATCCTTTTAATTTCTGCCTTATCATCTGAAATTGGTTGCAAGGCACCCATTGCAACCAATTTCTCTTCGCAGAATCCTGCTAAAAACTCGCCTTTGTCAGCTATATATGTCTCTTCAATAGCATGAAGGTCATTGTCTTGAGCACCGCTGCCTGCATTTGCTCCCACCTGATCCAGTGCTAAGTTGTGTAGATTCCAGACTTCATTGTGGTCAGAAGCCTGATAACGACGAATTTTCAACATGAATATTTCCCTCTTTGTGACCTTTGTTGTCATCGGAGCAGTTGGGATAAAAGGCGAGGATCTTCCCGTCTTCATACTCGACGAGTGCATGCCCGAGATTTCTGCTTCTTCCCGTCTCGGAGTGATCTACGAAGAGAATCCCATCGTTCGGCGGGTTTTTCGGGATGACATCAATCGGCAAAAAAGAACGTTCCCCTCTTTTTGAACCGAAAATTCTCATCGGGTACGACGAGTTCCAGTTTATCACATAAAAAAGAGCCGGACGGAGCTGAATTTTGGAGCCTTGCACAAAGCTCAAGGCTCTCGTCTATGGAATGGAATCATGATGAACTCTCACGAGGTGTCAGACAGGTTCTATTGAGGTTATGCGTCTCAGGCTTTTGATGTTTGTAGGGCTTCACACGCTTGTTTCCAGACCTGGTGCTTAACGTTCCTATTTTTTTGACAATTCGGCTTGCGAGACGTATTTTCGGCCATAGACCTTGCTCTGCTTTTAACCGCCCAACCGAGGAGAAATCATGCTGCGAGTCAGCGACCCCGACCTGATCGCCCACTGGCCGTTCCGGGAAAACCTGAAAGACCATTCCGAAAGCGGCCTGTCCATCCAAAATCACGGTGTTGAAATCGGGGAATCAGGCGGACAAAAAAGCGCCCAATTCAACGGGGCGGAAGCCTTTCTGGAAGTTCCCTGCAACCTGTCTATAGGGACAGGCGATTTTTCATGCGCCGGATGGATCCACACGGAAGAGACCGAAGTGGTCGGCGACATCCTCAGCCAATTCGATCCGGAAACCCGCCAGGGGTGGCAGATCTCGGTCCTCACCCATACCGGAATGACCTCCACCGCCCAATCGAATTACCGCAACCTCCACTTCGGCATCGACAACGGGCATCTCGGGTCCTGGACCGATTGCGGCCGTCCCGGTCAAGCAGTCAAAATATCTGCACTTTCAACACTGGGTGGACACCTGTACGCCGGCACCTTCGAGAACGGCAAAGAAGAGGTCGGCCACCTGTGGCGCTACGAAGGGGAAAAACGCTGGACCGACCTGGGTAATCCAGTCGGATGCAACACTGTCAACGCCGTCGTCGAATTTAAAGGCGCGCTCTACTGCGCCCTCGGCCGGTATAATTGCAACGGCTCCGCCCTGGGCGATCCCCTGAACACCACACCCGGCGGCCAGGTCTATCGGGTTGATGCCGACGGCCAATGGACCTTCTGCGGGCATCCAGGCATCGAAGACGCCACACCCGACGAAACACCCACCACGGGACATAACACGGGCAAAGCCGACAACGCCACCGCCCTCACAGTCTATCAGGGTCGGCTCTACGCCACCAGCCTCTATCGCGAGGGCGCCTTTGTCTATGGTGGCGGCACCACCTGGACGCCCATAGGTCCAGACGTGCGGCTGATGAGTTTCACCATCTATCGGGACCGGCTCTACACCCTCGTCAACGGCGGCCCGGTTCTTCGCTACGAAGGCAGCGCCGAATGGACTGACTGCGGCTGTCCCGAGACCTCCACCCAGACCTACTCGGCGGTCACTTTCAAGGGCCAGCTCTATGTCGGCACCTGGCCTCAGGGCGAAGTCTATCGATATGACGGCAACACGACCTGGACCTGTCTGGGTCGGGTCGGGTACGAACGCGAAATCATGGCCATGGGACTTTACAACGGCAAAGTCTATATCGGCTCGCTCCCAATGGCCAACGTCTGGCGGATGGACGGCAATCAGTTCACATTCCTGGAGTCTCTGGACCGCACGCCCGCGCCCCTGCGGCGGGTCTGGTCCATGGCCGTTTATCAGGGCCGCCTCTATGCCGGCACCCTGCCGTCCGGACATGTCTATTCAGTCGAAGCCGGAAAAGTCGCCACCTGGGACCACACATTTCCCGAAGGATGGCGACACGTAGCCGCCGTCAAGCAAGGCGGCGTTCTGACCCTGTACGTCAATGGAACCCCTGTCGCTACAACGGACAGCTTCAATCCAAAACGCTACGACCTCAATCCCAACTGTCCCCTCTTAATCGGCTTTGGTGCCCACGACTATTTCAAAGGTGCCCTGCGAGACATTCGTATCTATCGCCGGGGTCTCACACAACAGGAAATCCAAAACCTTGCCAGGGACTGACCTGGACCTCTATGGGTGTCAGACAGGTTATACGTTTCAGGCTTTCGATGGGCAATATCAGTTCTGAGGATCGGGATGGCTCGCATAGGCCAGTTCGCGCAGTACATCGACCGCGAGGAGGACATCCTCCCTTCGACAGTCGAACTGCCCGACCTGGAAGCGAATGACGAACTGTCCTTCATGGATCGTCTGCGTCAGGTAAATTCGGCCGTCATCATTGACCGCGCGGAGCAGGCGTTCGGTGGCGTCGTTGGCGTTCTCACCGTTGGGGGCGTACTGGAACGTGAAGAGCGAAAGGTGGCAGTCCGTTGTCAGGCGAAAGCCGTCCAGCAATGCGATCGCGGCGGCGGCCTCCTCAGCCCAGGCAATATGGTTCCGGATGCGCTGTCGGAGGTCTTTGAGACCGTGGGCACGCAGCAGGAACCAGAGCTTGAGGGCTCGAAATCGGCGCCCCAGGGGGATCGTCCACTCGCTGTAATTGGTGATCTCGGTTTGGCCGAGGGTCTGGAGGTAATCCGGGCGGATACCGAGGGTGCGAACCTGTGCTTCCGGGTCAGCAAGAAACTGGATCGAGCAGTCGAACTGCGCACCGAGCCACTTGTGGGGATTGAAGGCGATGCTGTCGGCTCCCTCGACACCCTCCCACAACTCCCGTAGCTCAGGACAGATCATTGCGGAACCGGCCCACGCGGCGTCGATGTGGACGTAGAGATCATGCTCTCGTGCCACTTCGATGGTCTGGTGTACATGGTCGGACGCGCCAATCGACGTGCCTCCAACACAGAGGACGACACCGGCCGGAAGAAAACCCGCGGCACGATCAGCGTTGATCGCCCGGCGGAGCGCCTCCGGGTCGAGCGCCCAGGAACCATCAGTCGGGACTTTGACCAGATTCCGTTGGCCGATACCGGCGATGCGAATCGCCTTGTCAACCGACGAGTGGGTCTCCGGCGAGGCGTAGATCCGGAGTTGTTTCTCTCCCGCTATTCCAGAATCGATTCCTCGCCAGCCGAGTGTGCGCTCGCGCATCGTTAGTACAGCACAGACATTTGCCGACGTTGCCGTATCCTGGATAACCCCCTGGAATCCTTCTGGTAGCCCGAGTGCCTGGCGCATCCAATCGACCATCCGAGTCTCAATTTCCGTAGCTGCGGGTGAGGTCTGCCAGAGCATGCACTGGGCCGCCATGACCGCCGTCAAATTCTCGGCGATCATCGAAGCCGGCGCAGCGTTGGCGCTGAAGTACGCAAAAAAGCGCCGGTGTTGCCAATGCGTCATACCGTCCGGCACAATGCGCTCGAAGTCGGCGAAGATCGTCTCCATGCCTACCGGCTCTTCTGGTGGCGATAGAGGCAGCATCGCAGCGATCTCGCCCGGTGCGGTCTGCGCCCGAACGGGCCGCTCTTCGAGCGTGGCCAGGTATTCGGATCCCCACCGTGCAGCTCGTTCAGCCCATTGAAAGTAGTCTTCTCGTTTCAATTTCAGGTTTTTTCAATTTAAGGTTTTGGGGCATCGCGTCCGGTTTTTTAGAAATCCAGTTCTTCAAAGGTAGTCGCTGATGTCCATTTCTGGATACGCGTTTTTTATCAGTTCAACGGAGATGGGGGTGTACATTGCGTCACCGGGTTTTGGCCAGCCGAAGAGACTTCGAACCCTTGATGTCGTTTTTGCCAAAAAGGGTTTCAAGCGCCGACTCACTCCAGCTTCCCTTTTTGCGGTCGATGTCCATGCCATGGTGTCTCTGCGTCCTATCGAGAAGAAAATAACCGCACGCTGTTTGTCCTTGTCTGCAAAAGGTTGTGCTGCGTGTGGCGTGTGTGAACTATAGAATAGAACGCTGCCAGCTTTCCCAGTGATTGAGACGGGTTCCTGCGCGTGAAGAATTTTGCGGATATCGGCAAAGCGGTAAGAGTGAGGCACCTTGCGGATGTCGCCAAAGCCCAAGCCGTGGTCCTCAATCACGCGCAAGATATCGCCCATTTTGTCGTGTACTCTTGGGACCAACCGAACAGGCGCACAATCTTCATCAATATCGTCCAGAAAGACCCAGGCCTGAATATGACCATACCGCTGCCAATCTGGGTGAGGAGGAATAAAGGGTTTGGCCCAATCCAGGTGAAACTCGGTTTCTGGCTTCGTTGGGGTCCGTCTATCTATTCTGCCGTTTCGGACATAGACGTAACCATGGTGGTAGTGTATATCAGGCGTATCCAGAACCTGTTCCAGAGCATCCAGAAAAGGATCGTGTTCCAGGATCTGGTCAATGGATTCTACACCTGTTGGAATGTCACCGAACTTCGATCTGGGACCGCCAAAACCGAGACCTGCTCCGGGCAGTCTCAGCTCATTTTCAAGGTCAGGATTGGCCTTTATTTCGGCAATGAACTCGGGAAAAGACTTTCCATAAGCGTTTTCTTCCACGGCCTCAAGTGCAGTTGACAATTGGCTGGTCGAGAACAGATCCGGGACTAAGAGGTAGCCCTCTTGTTGAAAAAACTCATACTGTTTTGGCGTCAGCATTTCCGATCTCCTTTAATAATGAGCTCCACCGTCTAAATTTCGTCGTAATCCAGAGTGCGCTGTCCTTCAAACGGTCCCCATTGAATACGCTCTCTGGTTTTTTTATCACTCTTGTAAATTTCCGGATCACAATCCGGATTTATCTTTGGAAATCGTGCCCCGACCTGTTCAAAATAGCTCATCATCCCATCGTAGAGTTTCTGGTGTGTTTCCGGATTCTGCTTTGCAATATTGGTAACCTCGCCAATGTCGCCAGAAAGGTCGAACAGCATCGGAATATCCGGTCGTTCGTAAAAATGGATCACCTTGGACGAACCAGAAAAAATGACCGAATGCGGCACTGATCTCCGATAATGAGGATAATGGAAATAAAGATAGCGATTCAGAAAATCCTTGTCTATCTCTTTTCCTGCCATGTAATCCGCGAGGCTGACACCGTCAATGTTCTGCAATTCTTCCGAGTCGCCACCAGCCCAATCAACGAAGGTGGGTAAGAAATCATAGTTGATCACATTGCCGGTAAAAACTGAGCTCGGTTTATCAAAATCCACATCCTGCCACTTATTTTTATAGTGCGGATAAATATCGACGCCGATGCGATAGACATCGTCCAGCGCCACTTCGGGATAGTCCTCTATCTTGATAATGGAAGGATATGGATGGGTTGTCCACAGGCTCAGCACATTGTAGCGAAAGCGCGCCAGGTCATCGAGATAGGCTTTCCAGAATTCAAAGTCCCAGACCGTTTCAATATTGTTCTGAGCCGAATCTCCCGCCTCGCCTCTTTTAATGCATCGTTTAGTTCCTGCGCCGCGAACACCAATTGCGGGATTTTTGCATCATATTCGACCGAAGCCGCGAGACGACCCGGCAGGAGAATGCCCAAAACGAGTAACCAATAGAGAAACGAACATGATCTCTTTTTCATTATCACAATCCTCCAATTTCAACGGATACAACTCCAGGATCCCCTCATTAAAATAGACATCAGCTCGTCTTCAATTCATCAACATTATCCCGCAATTTTTGGAACGCTTCGAGAATGAGGTCCATGTTTTCGCGCGGTCCGAGAAGAATGCGGTGCGTGAGATCAAGGGCTTCGGTTTCGTGAATGCGCTCGGCTTCGGGACAATAGACTTTGGTGTAGTCGATGGGATCAGCCTGGTACAACGGGCAGCGGATTGGACAGCCTGTTTCGCCCCATTTGCCGCTGGCAAACATGCTAAATTGATAGAGGGGCTTTGTCGGGCCAATGCCACAGGGTACGCCTTCGGCCTGGAGCGCTTTGCGGAATCGGTCGCGGTGGATGCCTTCAAATTCTTCGGAGATAAATTTGAAGTGCCAGCGATAGGGGTTCCAGCGGGTGACGCGCTCGTCAATGTCGAGACCAGTGAGTCCGGGAGTAGATTCCATTCCTTTGTGGAGACACTTGAGATTTTCCCACCGAATTTCTGCCTGTTCTTCGAGGCGGGTGAGTGCGATCAGGCCGATGGCCGCTTCAAATTCGCCCAGTCTTAAGGTTGTGGCAGGCCAGGTGAAGTTCAGACTTTCTTCGCCTCTGTCTCGGCCTGCGTGATGATACCGAAAGGCTTTTTCGTACAGGCTTTCGTCTTTGGTCATCACCACGCCGCCTTCGCCTATGGCGAGTACCTTGCCGGGCATGCAGGAGAAACCAGCAATGTCGGCGTGAGATCCCACGCCTTTGCCTCTCCATTGCCCGCCGTGCGCATGAGAACAGTCACTGACCAGGCCAATGTTGTGTTTGCGGCAGATGTCACCCAAAGCATCTGTATCGCAGGGCATGCCGCCCATATCTACGGCAACCACTGCCCGAGTGCGCGGCGTGATGAGGGCTTCTACGCTTTTGGGATCGATGGTGTAGTTGCGCGGGTCGATGTCGGCAAAGATGGGAATGCCATTGCAAATCATGACGCAGGAAGCAGACGCAATGTAAGTTGACGCAGGGACAATGACTTCACAGCCAGCTTCGACGCCGAGGGCTCGCAAGCAGGTTTCGAGTGCTGTGGTGCCTGTGGAGACAGCAAGGGCGTATTTGCTGTCGTGAAATTCTGCAAAGGCCTGTTCAAATGCGTAGAGTTTGCTGTCGCCATGGTTGTAATAGTCAAAGCCACTGCGCCCCCATTTGTGACTGCGAAGGACGCCGATAACAGCTTTTTCTTCGCGTTCATCGTGAACCGGCCAGGATTGGCGCAGGTCTTTAGTAACCGTTTTTGAACCACCGTTGATTGCGAGTTTAGGCATTGAAGTGCTCCTTGCGGGATGAGTATTTGCAGGTTTTTTTATTTATCGTGCAGTTTTGTGAGTAAGGTTTGTGTTTCGTCAATCCAGCGTTCACCTGTGCCGGGAACAACACAGGCGCGGTTGTATTCGAGTGGGTCGTTTGGGTAGGGGGTAACGCCGTAGCCACCGAAGTTATACGCGCGGCGATTTGGTACATAGCCACATGAACCCTGGGAATAGCCCATGACAATCGTGCGCGCAAAGGGGGATGACGATTGGGTGGATAGAGATAGCTCGATGAAGGGTTCACCCTGCCAGAAGACGAGTGCCAGGTCGTCGCTTATGCGGATGGCGGGGATTTCGATTCGGATGGTTTTTTCGTTTGTGTATCGGTTGGGAAGTGTGTCTTGCCAGCGCTCTACTTTAAGTGAAAGATTTGTTTCTGGTGTTGCTTGTGTCCAGGCAACGATGGCCTCTCTGGCGAGCGCTTTGCCCATTTCTTCGACCGTATCATAATTGTCTCTGGGTTCCTGAATCGGAAGTATGTTGCCACATGCCCCTTGTAGAAATATTGAGAAAGGTACAGGTGTGCCTGCTTCAAAGTGGCGACGGGTTGCGCCGGGATATTCGGCGGTGAAGAGACGATTGGCGGTCATCATGATGACGGGATGAGCGGTAAAGTGGATTGCGGTCGTGATGGGTTGGCCATTGGGTGTGTCGAATCGCAGGACAGTGACTGCAGGGTCAACAGGGCCGTTGGGCAGTTTTTCAGGATTGAGATTAAACGATTTAAAGCTGCCGTCGGGCAATATCTGGCGTCTGTTGTAGGCGAGGTCGGTGTTGACAGAGCCTGTTGAGAGTGTGGCGGGTTTAAGATTGGTTATAGACTCAACAGCAGCATCGACAACCTGCTTTCTTATGTGAACAATCGCATTATCTTCGGGGCTTCCGCCAAAGTAATAGATGCATTCTGGGCCACTGTGATTGTGGGTGCCACACAGGATCAGGTTTTCGGGTAGAAGATCGGATTGTGCGGCAAAAGCATTGCGCATGGCATCCACGTCGATCCACTGAAAGCTCAGGAGATCTGCCGAGCAAATGACGATAGTGGTCGTATCGTCAGATAGTGCCAGCGCTTTGACGTATAATGGGTCATGGATACCTTCTGCAATGCGAGGTTGCATGGGCGAGCGGTTTACAGGAAAAGCACCCATAGCCGATCCTGTAGATGGTGTGATGTCTCGTTGTGCTGTACCAATTTTTATTATATCTGCCAAGGCTCAGATCTCCTGTGCGGGCATAGGGGTCACTTCATCTTCCTCCTATTAAAACTCTACTTAAAGCGTCATCACATTCCACTGTTGTGTCGGATAATCCACCCACTGTTTTGATCCGCGCTCAAACGCCTTCCGATACTCAGCCATTGCGCCTGCTTGTAGTTCTGTAATTCGCGGTGAATGTGCCGGGTCATTTGCCAAATTCACAAACTCATACGGGTCTTCAGCAATGTGATAAAGCTCTGGTCCATAAGGTCCATGAATATATTTCCACTCCTGCGTGCGAATGCTCAGGTTCAAATCTCGCTGACGCTGTAACTCCGTAATCGCCACCTCACGTTCAAGTTCACGACCATCAACCAGCGACTTCAAACTCATGCCAGGTAAATGCACAGGAATATCCATCCCCGCAAAATCGAACGCTGTAGGTAGTACATCCAACAGATTCACAAGTGAATCGTTCACCAAATCCGTTTGAAATCCCTTTGGCGGTTTCACAATGAATGGAATGCGAATGGCCTGTTCGTAGAGATTGTATTTCGAAAATGCGGTCACCCCTCGCGATCCCAACAGTTCACCGTGGTCAGAAAGAAAAATGATCAGCGTGTCGTCGTACAATCCATTGCGATCCAAAGCATCTACCACTTGCTGATGACACCGGTCGCAGGCCGTGACAAAAGCCATGTAATTTGCAATCGCATCTCGTAGTTCTTCTCGCTCTAATCCGACAAAATTGGGATAAGCATCCCGATCAGGTAAATTATCCGGCGGTTCAGGTGGTAACGCAACGTCAGCAGGGTCATATAAATCTGCCAAATTAGCTGGTGTTACATGGGGTGCATGAGGCCCTGACAAACTGCAAATCATGAAAAACGGATTGTCCTTGTTCTCTTCCACAAAGGCAGCAGCCTGTCCGCCAACCCACCAGTCGCGCGTTTGCTCTAACCTCAAGCTTGTCGTAAACCCCTTAAATGCCGCCGCACAATTGTCTCCACCCTGACTAATCCCACGCGCTTCCCGCTCGCCCATCACCGTCTCCACCCAATCCCGATGTTCCGCCACAAAATGGCTGTCCATACGCTCGCCCGTCTCGTGAAACGGCCCTGCCCGATGATCAAATCCGTAATAGTTGTTGCGTTCAACAGCCGTCTGATATGGCATTGTATGCATCTTGCCAAAGGCACCCGTTACAAAACCTGCCTGCCCAAACGCCTTTCCCATTGTCCACTCGGGGATTTGTGCAGGATCTAATAAATGCCGATTGGAATAAATCCCTGACTGAAATGCATATCGCCCGTGCAACATCGAATGGCGACTCGGCAAACACGGCGACACAGCACACGTTGCCTGCGTAAACCGAATGCCCTCCTGAGCCAAACGATCATACGTTGGTGTTTGCAACCCCGGATAACCCGCACACCCGAGAAAGGAATGCGCGTGCTGATCGGTCATTAAAATCACAACATTCATAACCATTCTCCAGAAAGTTGAGCGATCAATAAATATATCGCACCCGCCTGAACTCGCCGAGCATCGGGTCCTTCACACGTTCCATGTGATCTTGCATACATTGCATCAGCGATTCCTGCAACGCCTTGTGTGTCTCAAGACCGTAGAGGTTGTGCAATTCGTGCGGATCGTTTTCGAGATCATAGAGCTCTCCAATATCCGACTGATTAAACACAAACTTGTGCGTCACGGTGCGCACCATACGAGACTTGTGCTCCTGAATCTGGCCGTTGAACTGACAATACACGCTGTCACGCCCCATTGGTTCATCCTCCCCCTTCAACAGCGAAAGAATGCTCTGCGTGTCGGGTACAATATCAGGTGTTAGACCTGCGACTTCCAAAAAACTCGGAAACAGATCCTGCAGATAGACAAATTCGTCGTTCTCTCGGCCTAACTGTTGGCATTCGGGATGCGCTGCAATCAGAGGCAGGCGAAAACTCTCCTCATCAAAAAAAGGTCCTTTTTCAAACAGCTTGTGTGCACCCATATTGTCTCCGTGATCGGTGGAAAATACAACAAGTGTGTTTTCCGCCAGGCCGAGTGTTTCCAACTCAGAAAGCATACGCCCCACCAGATCATCGATCATAGTCATATACCCCCAGTAGCGCGCCGTAATCTCCGCCCATTCGTCCCAGTTGTTGGGATCAATCCCCCAATAACGAGACACCAGAGTCTGAACATAGGGACGATTCTCCAGCGTATCGCAGAAACTCGGGTCCTCCGGAATTGACTTCGGGTCGTACATCGAGTAATACGGTTCTGGCACGATACACGGACTGTGCGGCCCCCAGAAATTGGTCCAGATAAAAAAGGGATCTTCTTCCTGCGCATACGCCTGCATAAGCTCAACCGTTTCCGAGGCAACCATGGCTTCGAAATTGTGCTCAATAGTTCCAGCATGGAGGCCGTGCAATTCCCGATTTCGCTGCCCTGGATTTCCCTGAGCATAGAACGCTTCCAGAAGCTCTGGAGGTTCCAGATTCTTCTCGTTCAAATAGTCCAGATAATTTCTCGCAATCTGAGAATCCTTCTGCGCACCGCTCTTGATACCTGGCATATTGATATTGGATGCGGGATAGCCATATCTGGGGAAATCTCGTTTACAGCGAAATCCCCAATCACTCGGATTCTTTTGGTGATCCACATGCCACTTTCCTGCATACCCCAGGTTGTATCCTGCCCGAGGTAGCTCTGTCGCGAAATTGGGAAGCGACTGATCCAACTGGCCACCGTTGGTTTCAACCCCGGTAATGTGACCGTATCGACCTGTAAATAGCGCGGCCCGACCGGGCGCACATGGGATGATAAGCGGAAAAGCATTGTTGAAACGCACACCCCGGCTTGCCAGGTTGTCAATATGTGGTGTTCTACACTGGGAGGCACCATAACAACCCAGCAGATCCCAGCGCTGTTGATCCGTAAGAATGAGCAGAATATTCGGTTTCTCTTGCATACTCGCGTCCTCTTCAAAAACAGGAATCAGATTTCCCTAACTCGCCATCGCCAGTACCTGCTCTTCATCAATCAGGAATTCTTTCGGTAAATTGAGGGGGTGGCCATTTTCACACACGGGCAAATAATCCAGATATTGATTTTTTGGCCTGATCGCCCGCATCCAGGGCACATCGCGTTTGGCGATAAACCGAACGCGCTCTTTGATCACGGGGATATCGTCCTGGTTCAACAATCCCTGAAAGATGAAATATCCCTTGTCCAGCACTTCCTGTTTCCAATTCTTATCGCGTATCTCGTCTCTTTTCATAGCAGGGTTCCTCTGTTAAGGGCCTAATCCGCTATATGTTCTCCATAGCCTGACGGCGGCGGCGGCGAGCAAGTTCGCGCAGATCCACAACCTCATCTGTCTCATCCACAATTTCACGTCCAATTATCTCTTCAAGCACGTCTTCCAGGGTCACCACGCCAGCCAATCCACCGTATTCATCAATCACGACAAACAGATGTTGCCTGCGCTCAAGAAACATGTGCAACACCCGATCCAACGTCAGCGTTTCCACCACAAAGTGCGCGCCTCGCGAAAGATTTTGAATGGGAATATCTTCGCGACCTTCGGCAGCCGATGACAAAATATCCCGACGGTACACGATCCCAACAACATCTTCTGCATCTTCATCTACTATGGGAATGCGATTATATGATGGAACACCAATTTGTAACACCTCACTTACTTTTTGCTGGGCTTGAAGCGAATAAATGACCGTGCGCGGTGTCATTATTTCCTGCACTGTTTTCTCTTTTAACAATAGAATATTTTGAATGGCACTGCCTTCTTCTGCATCAATGGTTCCCGCCTGTCGCCCTATATTTACCAATGCTATGAGTTCCTCTGAAGATACGACATGTTCGACTTTTCCAGGAGATATTAGCTGTGTCACAAATTGGCACAGCCAGATAAGCGGTGCTTGTATCCAGATCAAGAACTGGATGGGATAGGCAATCAAGGATACAAGATGCCGGGCATAAACCACGCCAATCGTCTTTGGAATAATCTCAGAACATAAAAGAATAATCAGGGTAAATACCACTGAAAAATGCGGCAACCACGGCTCACCCAGAACTTCTGCCGCTGCCGCTCCAGCAAGGGCGGCTCCACCTGTATGCGCAATTGTGTTAAGTGATAGAATACCCGCAATGGGCACATCTACATTTTCTCTAAACTTTTTCAATAACCGGCCAGAAACACTGCCAGTTTTCGCCAGCGATTCGATATGACCAATAGGAACTGAATACAATGCCGCTTCAAAAAGTGAACACATAAAAGAAAAGAAAACGGCACAGCTCATAAAAAAGATCAATTCAAACATTCTGTTACTCCTCTCTATAATCTGTAAGGTTCGAATCGACTTCGGTTTGGTTGCTCTCGTTACAATATAGCTTCCGATACTGGTTATTTCCAGCGTATTTTTTTTATGCCCAAGAACATTAGAAAGGGTAGGAATTGATCACATGGGCCAATACGATGCGAAATTGAATTACCCAAGCTAAATTCCCCTTGCTTGAGAATGAGAGAACCATTTATTTATTGCTTCCTATTCGCAGGTTTGCAACAATTCCAGAAAGTTGCGCCATACTCAGAACATTTTACAGGAGGAACGAAATGACTTCCAATCAGGACTGGTGGCCGGGTCAGTTAAACCTGAAGGCTCTCCGCCAGAATTCTCCTTTGTCCGATCCAATGGACAAGGATTTCGATTACGCTGAGGCAGTTAAGACTCTTGACGTCGATGCGCTGAAGAAGGATATCGAAGAGGTGATGACGACCTCGCAAGACTGGTGGCCAGCCGACTACGGCCACTATGGGCCTCTCTTCATCCGCATGACATGGCACGCCGCAGGCACTTACCGCATCAGTGACGGACGGGGTGGTGGAGGCTCCGGTCATCAACGCTTTGCGCCCCTTAATAGCTGGCCCGACAACGCGAGCTTGGACAAGGCGCGCCGTTTGCTCTGGCCGATCAAGCAGAAGTACGGCCGGAAGCTCTCCTGGGCCGACCTGCTCATCTTCGCCGGTAACTGCGCCCTGGAGTCAATGGGGTTCAAGACCTTTGGTTTCGCCTTCGGACGCCCGGACGTCTGGGAGGCTGACGAGACAGACTGGGGCTCAGAGACGACGTGGCTCGACGATCAACGCCACGACGCCGACGGCGAACTTGAGGGACCGCTCGGTGCCGACCACATGGGCCTGATTTACGTGAACCCGGAGGGGCCGAACGGCAACCCGGACCCGCTCGCTGCAGCAAAATACATTCGCAATACGTTCAAACGCATGGCGATGAATGACGAGGAGACGGTTGCGCTTATTGCCGGCGGACACACGTTTGGCAAGGCACATGGTGCTGCCGCTGAGGATAATGTCGGTCCCGAACCGGAGGGCGCTGGCATAGAGGAGCAAGGCCTCGGCTGGAAGAACAGCCACGGCAGTGGCAAAGGCAGTGATACGGTCACCAGCGGCCTGGAAGGCGCCTGGACCACTAACCCGGTGAAGTGGGACAACAACTTCATGGAGAATTTGCACAATTATGAGTGGGATCTGACGAAGAGTCCCGCTGGTAAATGTCAATATGCTCCCAAGAATGCCGCTGAAGTAGCCACCGTACCGGACGCGCACGATCCGTCGAAGAAGCACGCCCCCATGATGCTCACCACGGACCTTTCACTGAGGGTGGACCCGGATTATGCGCCGATTGCAAAGCGCTTCCTCGAGAGCCCAGCGGATCTTGAAGACGCCTTCGCCAGGGCGTGGTTCAAACTGATCCACCGCGACATGGGCCCCCGCAGCCGGTATATCGGGCCCCTGGTTCCTGCAGAGCTGCTGTTGTGGCAAGACCCTGTCCCCGACGTCGATCACGAGTTGGTGGGGGAGCAGGATATCGCCGACCTCAAAGCGAAGGTCCTCGCCTCGGGATTGTCCGTTTCCCAACTGGTCTCGACCGCCTGGGCGTCGGCGGCATCGTACCGCGGCACCGACAAACGCGGTGGAGCAAACGGCGCGCGCATTCGCCTCGCGCCGCAAAAGGACTGGGAAGTAAATAACCCAGCCGAGCTCAACGAGGTGCTGCAGACGCTGGAGCAGATCCAGACGGAGTTCAACAACTCGCAGGCTGGCGGGAAGAGGGTCTCTCTCGCTGACCTGATCGTCCTGGCCGGGTGTGCAGGCGTAGAGCAGGCTGTCCAGAACGCCGGTCATAACGTGCAGGTTCCCTTTGCACCGGGGCGCACGGACGCGTCGCAGGAATGGACTGACGTGGAGTCGTTTGCCGTGCTCGAACCCACCGCAGACGGGTTCCGCAACTACCTCCAGGCAGGGCAGGAAGGTACAGCGGAGGACCTGCTGGTGGAGCGGGCATGTATGCTAACGCTCACCGCTCCCGAGATGACGGTGCTCGTTGGCGGCATGCGCGTCTTGAACGCGAACACCGGGCAGTCTGAGCACGGAGTGTTCACTGATCGGTCAGGGACGTTGACCAATGACTTCTTCGTGAATCTGCTCGACCTGAACACCGAGTGGAACGCGACCTCCACATCGCAGGACGTGTTCGAGGGACGCGATGGTCGGACCGGTGCGCTCAAGTGGACCGGCACCAGGGTGGACCTCGTCTTCGGTTCAAACTCCGAGCTTCGATCCATCGCGGAAGTCTATGGATGTGACGATGCACAGCAAGTGTTCGTGCGCGACTTCGTAGATGCGTGGGACAAGGTGATGAATCTCGATCGCTTCGACCTGGCGTAATCTCAGCGTCAGAACGGGATCGGTTCGTCGCCGGAGACCAGATTTATGAGATCGCCTGGTCGAAGGGTCAGGCCTGGGGAGATGTGGAGCGCATCCCCGATCGGGTCAGGGTCTGTCTCGGTGTAAGGGAAGCCGATGGCCGGCTGGTCGGGATGTTCCGCCCTGATCTGGACCGGGTCTCCAGAGAGATCTTGCGAGAGCGACCAATGGGAAAGGGACTCTGCGAAGGCAGCGAAACTCCCATCCGGACCCGGTTCCTGAACGTCCACGAGGACGATACAGTCGAGGGGATGATCACCACGCTGTAATGACTCTCCTCCGTAGAGTCGAAGGTGCAACCTTAACTCGGTGTCCTCGCCATAGGCCAGACGTGCGTGGCCATGCCGGGCTTCGCCATCCTCAGTCAGAAGCAAAGGTACGATCCCATAGTAGAGATCGCCGTAGGAGACGGCGACCGACTGACCCGGCTGGAGCTGTATGTCACCGCCACCCCAGTCCACGTTGCCGATGTGCACTTCCTGGATGGCGTCCCGCAGACCGAACAGCACGCGGGGTTCGCAGTAGAACATCGGGTCGTTCAGGAATCGCTCCTCTTCGTCTTCCGGTCTTTCGTAGTGGAGGCGCCCCACGACGCGAGCACCTTCCTGGCGAGACGTGAATGTCGCGCACGGCATATGCAGGAACGATTCATCTGGGATGAGGGGGGCGCTGACGCGCTTCTCGGTCTTGTTGCGGACGAGCAGGATGTAGGATGGTGGGGAGTGGCCGCCCACGGTTTGCAGACACTGGGAAGCCAGGCTCCAGTTGGGGGTCAGGAAGTGCGTTCGCCGCGAACCAAGTGAGACACCACGATCGTGGATTTCGCTGATGCCTGCCTTTTCTTGAGCGAGGGTGCGGACGGCATCGGGAGGCACGTAATCGAACACAGTGTGTCTGATAAAAATCTCATTATTCAAAGCCCCCACGTAGATGTTGCCCGCGTCGGGGGGACACGGGGTGCCGAATTTGATGTGGCCGTAAAACGCCGAGGACGTGCTCGTGCCGTGCAGCGCGTCATTCTGATACGCCCGAGAAGGCGATCCCGCCAGGAATCCGTTGGGCAGCATATTGAGCGCAAGCTGGTAGGTGATGAGATCCATCGTCCGTTTCAGCTGATCGCGGAACTGGCTGTCTCGCGCGTAGGTCCAGGCCGCTTCCAGGCCGTGGAGGGTGACCGGGGTGTATCCGGGGCTGTTGAATTCGTGGAATCCGTCCGCCGAAGTGCCTCTGACCCAGACGTCGAAGGCTTCGGCTGCCTCGGCTTCGATTGAGGCATCGTCGAGGGCGTGCGAGAGGGCGACCCGACCACCAATATTCAAGGAGTAGATGTTGCTGTACTGCCACCTGGCGGTGTGGTTGCGGATGCCCTCTACGACATTTGGAAACGCGGCCTCCATTGCGTTCTTCGTCTCGGGTGTCAACTTGTCTTGGAAGTCGAGATAGGCGCAAACGAGCGGAATGGTGATAAAGGAGACCGCGTTTCGGTCCTTGACGCGGTCCCAGTGCGTCATCCAGAAGAAATTGCCGAAGGTCTCGGAGTCCGGTTCGAGGTCCTGGCCCTCGAGTACGCTATGGATGATGCGATTGGCCTCACCGGCGTCATCCGTGCCGTATGTCCGGTCGTCCGATAATAGAAGCAGAACGGCGTACCAAATCGAAGCTGTGCGCGTGTGTCCTGTGAAGCGGGGAAAGAACGGATCGAAGTTCCGAAGAAGGGCGACGTCCGGATCGTAGTTCCGGTCGTCGTTCTTGCGGAACCGGTCGCGCAGGAACGCAACACGGGCGCGTTGCTCGCGAAGGATGGGGTCGATGTTCATCGGAGGCTCCTTTGAGAAATTGACGCGATGAGTGAACAACAACTTTATAACGAACTGAATGCCAGAGAACAGCGGGAAATAACGGACCTTCTGACGAATCAGCCAGCAATCGCTGGCTAATAACCTGAGGACACACCATGCAAGTAGGAATTATGTCAGGTGACATCGCTCGACCGACCCTGGAAGAAACACTCGACGCCATACTTGGGCACGACATCAGGCATCTTCAATTCAATTTGGGATCCCTGAATGTGCAGGGTTCGCTATCTGATAAACTCGCAAAGGCACCTGTGGTTCGGGCGGAGATCGAAAAGCGCGGTATGGTCATCGCTGCCCTGGCTGGCACGGTCAATATGGTTCATCCCGATGAAGAAAAACGTCAGGAAGCTATCGAGCATCTCAAATTGCTTATCCCGGCGTGTGACCCAATGGGTACCTCGGTGATTGCCACCTGTACCGGATCGCGCGATTCGGAGAGCATGTGGCGCTGGGACCCGGATAACGATACAGAAGAAGCCTGGCAGGTGCTACACAATACCCTGGAACAGGTACTGCCGGTTGCCGAAGCGGCTGGCGTGATCATTGCGTTTGAACCAGAGATAAATAACGTTGCCAGCACAGTGCATAAGAGTCGGCAACTGATTGATGAAATGGGTTCACCAAACCTGAAAGTCGTGATGGATGCCGCCAACATTTTTGGCAAAGATGACTTGTCTCGTATGAAGGAGGTACTGGACGAGGCTTTCGCGTTTTTGGGTGACTACATTGCCATTGCCCATGGCAAGGATCTGGATCGCGGTGGCGATGCCGGACATCTCGCCGCTGGTACCGGCAAGCTCGATTACGCCCATTATGTATCGTTACTCTGTGGGCTTCCCTTCGACGTGCCGGTCATTCTGCATGGCCTTTCCGAAGATCAGGTGGATGAAAGTGTTGCGATGCTTCGGCGTCACGCTGCAGTACATCAGTAAGGTATTACGTGATGTGTGACTTTAAATAGACAAAAAGAGGTTCCTCGGCTATCTTGAATTGTCCATTAAACAAGAAGCCATCCAACAAAAGGAACCTCCAATGTATAATTTAGAACTTTTTGTCATTGCAATCTACTGTTTTATTGAAGATGAACTCTATCCGGCTTTCTGTCAGGCCAATGGAAAACCCCGTCGGGCAGGCTTTGAACCTGCTTTAAGTGACGCTGAATGTCTCACAATAGAAATCGTGGGTCACTTCTTGGGCTATTCAAGTCAGAAAAAACTCTATGAACAAATGCGAGAACACTTCCTCGGCTATTTCCCAGATTTGAAAGACCGTCCAGCCTTTGTGCGCCAATCGGCCAATTTGTGGCATGTCAAAGCCTGGATGCAACAGATGGTCGTGGCCTACCTGCAAGGACACCTTGCCCCTTGTCAGATCATAGATACGCTGCCCTTACCGATATGCAAACTGGCAAGGCGATACACACGCAAGATTTTTAGAACAGAACCGATCTTTGAGTTCCCCGCCCCGTCAAAAGGCTTCTGTGCCGCCAAACAAGAAGCGTATTTTGGCTTTAAAGGCGGACTGAGAATCACGGATTATGGCCTCATTGTCCAAGCTCCCATCCTGCAAGCGTATGGGCACGACAAGAATTGCCGAGCGGCACTCCTTGACGGCACGATGGGAGGCACAACCGTCTTGGCCGATGCTGCCTTTATGGATTTGGACTGGCAGAAAACCTGTTGGAAAACCTATCGGATACGCATAAAGACGCCAATTAAATCCAATATGAAAGAGAATCCTGAACGCGCTCCCTTCATTTTTCCCAAAGCCAAGAAAGCCACAAGGCGTTTAGTCGAAACCGTTTATGCACAATTGACAGAACGTTTACACATCGCCCGCATGAAAGTACGAGATGCTTGGCACTTACTCAATCTGTGGCATACCAAAATTTTGACCCATACCATGTGTGTCTTTCTAAATATCATCAATTACAGAGAACCGCTTGACTTTGATGGACTCGTTCGTTTTTGAAGTCACACATCGCGTCCCGAATTAACAGTTAGTTTGCTTTGTGAAGAGGCGAATCAATTTGCGCGTATCGAGTCTTCACGCGAGCATGCCAGTCTGTTTGGCGTCACAGGTGGCAGCTTCAGTATCGTAGGCTTATTGAACGGGCAGGGCAAATAGAGGGGATATTAAAAATTCTATGAGTGCAAAAAATCACAGACAGACAGTGGAATTTGGTGACTTTCAAACGCCGTCTGAACTCACAGATGAGATATGTCACTTCCTGCTTTCTATGGGCGTGCGACCAGAGAGCGTCATTGAACCAACATGCGGCACTGGTGCGTTTATAGTGAGTGCTATGGACGCTTTTGAACAAGCGCGAAAATTTTTAGGTATCGAAATCAACGGGGAATATTTACTGGCACTTGAACAAAAACTGGGAGGAACAGACCATACGCGGATCGAACTCAAAAATGAGGATTTTTTTCAACTCGATTGGGAAGATATTTTGATCCGTCTGCCACAACCCATTCTACTTCTTGGCAACCCGCCCTGGGTAACCAATTCGGGTTTGGGGCGCATTCGAGGATCGAATTTGCCTGTTAAGAGCAATTTTCAAGGTCACAAAGGATTCGATGCCATAACGGGAAAATCGAACTTCGATATATCCGAGTGGATGCTCATTCATCTACTGGATAAATTGCAGAGCAGAAGCGCAGTATTGGCGATGCTTTGCAAAACCACAGTTGCGAGAAAAGTGCTGAAATATATATGGAATCGCGATTTTTGTATCTCAGAGACCCGTTTGCATATCATAGATTCTAAGGCACATTTCAATGTCTCTGTCTCCGCGTGCTTATTGGTATGTAAGACGGGCGCGCCTTCAAAAACAAAATCGTGCGATGTTTTTCAGGGCATTTCGGAAAAATGTAAAATCTCTAAGATAGAGATGCACAATACTGAAATTTTAGCCGATCTAAAAAAATATGAAAAATGGTCTCAACTCGATGGTCATATTCCTTTCAAATGGCGGTCAGGTGTAAAGCACGATTGCGCCCGCATCATGGAATTTACACGCGAAGATGATACTTTTGTGAATGGCATGGGCGAAGTTGTCGATATAGAAGATACGTTTATGTTCCCACTTTACAAAAGTTCGCATGTTGTCAAATGCAAAACTGAAACGCCCGAGCGATGGGTTCTCATACCCCAGCGAAAAGTGGGCGATGAAACCCGTGTCATTCGAGAGAAGGCACCCAGGACATGGGCTTATCTCACAAACCACGCAGACAAATTGGATCAGCGAAAAAGCTCTATTTACAAAAACAAACCTCGTTTTTCTATCTTCGGCATCGGCGATTATTCCTTTGCCCAGTGGAAAGTAGCGACTTCCGGGTTATACAAAAAAATCCAATTCTCAATCATCCCTCCCATAGATGGAAAACCCGCAATGGTTGACGATACCTGTTATTTTCTCCCATGTACGAATAGAGATGAAGCGATTTTATTTGCCGATCTTCTCAACTCAAAAGCAGCGCGCGAATTTTTACATGCTTTCATTTTTTGGGATGCCAAACGTCCGATCACAGCCGATATACTCAAGCGTTTGGATTTGATCGCACTTGCAAAGATACTACACAAAGACCAACATCTCGCGCGATATAGGCCACAATCTGATGCCAGCGAATCCCAATTTGTACTTTTTTCTGATGTTACGCGGTATTCAGATAAGCCATTACAAAAAGCACCATAATCCTCGCCTTTCCATCCCACAGCGCGAAGCAGCGATAAACGCCCGCGCTTGATTTTCCCCTATGCTTACACTATATTCTACCGACTTGAATATCTCTATTTATGAAGTGAATTTACGGGATTTAAAAATGTCTGCACGGGTCATTGCTATTGCCAATCAAAAAGGCGGCGTGGGCAAAACCACCACCGCAGTCAACCTATCTGCGTGTCTCGCTACTGCCGAAAAGAAAACCCTGCTATTCGACATAGACCCACAGGCCAATGCGTCCAGCGGATGTGGCATTGTGATAGATGAACAAACGCCTTGTGTGTACGAAGTGCTCCTCGAAGACGTGCCTTTAATGGAAGTCATTCACGAAAGCGACTTGCCCTTTCTCAGCATTGCGCCCTCTCACATTCGCCTCACCGGCGCCGAACTGGAAATGGTCTCCATCACATCGCGCGAACAACGCCTCAAAAATGCCCTCCTTCAAGCGCGCGAAACCTATGACTTCATCATCATCGACTGCCCCCCCGCACTGGGATTGCTCACGCTCAATGCGCTGACGGCAGCCGACTCTGTGCTCATTCCCATACAATGCGAATTCTACGCGCTTGAAGGCCTGAGTAAATTGCTCAACACCCTGCGCCTCGTGCAACAACATCTCAACCCCCACCTCACGATTGAAGGCGTTCTGCTCACCATGTACGACGGGCGTCTCAATCTAGCGCGCCAGGTAGCCGAAGAAACCAAATCGCATTTTGGCGACCGCGTCTATAATACGATTATCAGTCGCAACGTCAAACTCAGCGAAGCACCCAGTTTTGGCAAACCCATCATCCTCTACGATATCATATCTACCGGCGCGCAAAATTACATGAACTTAGCTGGGGAGGTCATCAATGGCTAAACGCAATGCCCTCGGCAAGGGGTTGGGCGCCCTGATTCCCAGTGCCGATGAAACCCTTGCCAACCAGATCACATCGGAAATTGCCCCTTCACTCACGGGGCAAAACCATCGGCAAATCATCGAAATACCCATTGGTGACATTGAACCCAACCCCCACCAACCGCGCACTGAATTTGATCCCAAAGCCGTGAGCGAACTGGCCCAATCAATCCGCGAAAAAGGCATCATCCAGCCCATTTCCGTGCGCCGCTTTGGATCGGGCTATCAACTGATCGCCGGCGAGCGTCGTTTTCGCGCCGCGCGCCAGGCCGAACTCGCAGTTGTACCTGCGATTGTTATGAACGTGGGTACAGACCAGGAAATGATGGAACTCTCGCTGATTGAAAACATCCAGCGGGAAAATCTCAACCCCATAGAAGAAGCCAAAGCCTACCGCATGCTCATAGACGAGTGTTTTCTCACACAGGAAGAAGTTGCCGAGCACGTGGGCAAAAACCGCTCCACCATTGCCAACACCTTGCGCCTTCTCGCATTGGCACCCGAAGTGCTCGACGCACTGCAAGCCGGGCAGATATCAGCTGGTCACGCCCGCACACTGCTTGGCCTTGACAACGCGGATCATCAAATTGCCTTATGCCAGCGGATTATTGCACAAGAATTATCAGTTCGCCGCACAGAAGCCCTTGTCAAAGCACTCAAAGAAGACACCCCTCAAAAAAAATCTACGCCGCCCAAAGACCCCAACCTGCTATTTCTCGAAGAAGACCTCCAGCGTTATTTTGGCACAGCGGTCAACATCAACCGCAGAGGCTCCAAAGGCAAAATCGAAATCGAATTTTACAGCAATGACGACCTCGATCGCGTACTGGAGTTGTTGCGGAGCAGGGACTTTTAACCTGTAAAATCAACCGATAAAGGGTTGTAGGGGCGGTACCCCTGTGCCCGCCCGTCAATCCCAAACATGGAAATAATCATGAAATATTTTTTGTACATCCTTTCCAGTCTTCTCATCGGCTGTTCTGCTATTCCCGAAACGCCACAATCGTTGGATATCGCCATTGATGATTTTGGCCTTTATGACCAGAGAGACGATTTTAACACACTCTATGAGCATTCAGACGCATCTGCTATTGTATTATTCATTCAAGGCAATGGTTGCCCAATTGTGCGCAATGCGGTACATAGCCTCAACGCAATACGCGATGAATACGCACCCAAAGGCGTACAATTTTTAATGCTCAATGCCAACTTGCAAGACGATCGCGAAAGCATACGCCAAGAAGCCGACGCCTTCTCCATCGACTATCCCATCCTCATTGACGAAACACAACTCGTCGCCGAAGCGCTCGACCTGCACCGCACGGCTGAAGCACTTGTCATCGATCCCAAAACGTGGCACATCCTCTACCGGGGGCCCATCGACGATCGCCTGAATTACGAAGCGCAAAAACCCAGCGCATCCAACCATTATCTCGCCGATGCACTCATCGCCCATCTCAAAGGCGGGGAAGTCGCCATCAAAGCCGTTGCGTCACCCGGTTGCCTGATTGCCCTGCCAGGCAAAAACCGCGCACAACACGAACAAATTTCTTATGCCAAACAGGTCGCCCCCATTCTGCGAAACAAATGCGTGCCCTGTCACCAACCCGGCGGCATAGCCCCCTTTGACATGACCGATTACAAAGAAGTCGCGGGCTGGTCTCCGATGATGCGTGAAGTTGTGCGTACCCGCCGCATGCCCCCCTGGCACGCAGACCCGCACATCGGCACATTTAGCAACGACATGTCTCTCACCTCAGAAGAAGAACAAACCCTCGTCCACTGGATCGAAGCCGGATCGCCCCGCGGCGATGACCCTGATCCACTATCCGAAAACCCGACACAAGCCACAACCTGGGCTTATGGAGAACCCGACCTGGTCATCGCATTGGAACGGCAGGAAATCCCCGCGACCGGCATTGTTGACTATCGCTATCCCAAAATTACAGTGCCCATAGACCTCGATGTGCAAGTGCGAGGCACCGAGTTTCTGCCTGGAAATCGCGCAGCCATGCACCATGCACTGGCGCGCGTGATCTTTCCCAAAGGTCACAAGATGAAAACCGTCAAACAGAACCGGTGGTTAGACGGCATCTTTGCCTCTTATGTCCCGGGTATGGACGGTGTCATGTTGCCCAAAGGCACGGCGCAACTGCTGCCCAAAGGGAGCAAACTCCAATTTCAAATCCACTACACTACCACAGGACGTCCCGAAGTGGATGAAAGCAGATTGGGGTTGTATTTCACTGACTCACAAAACCTGCGAGAACACCGCGTGGTCGGTCCCGCCAATCCCGAAATTAAAATTCCACCACATGCCCGTGCCCATCGCGATTCATCCATAAAAATCTTCGAAAAAGACGTCACCCTCTACACCCTCTTTCCCCACATGCATTTCCGGGGCGCAGGCTTCAGATATGTGGCGCATTATCCCGATGGAACCCGTGAAACCCTGCTCTCTGTGCCAAACTACACGTTCAACTGGCAGCGATTCTACGCCCTCTCAACCCCCAAACTCCTACCCGCCGGAACGCGCGTGGTCAGCCATGCCGTCTTTGACAACTCGGCAAAAAACAAACTGAACCCCGACCCGTCCGCAACGGTTCGCTGGGGTGAGCAAAGTTTTGACGAAATGCTAATTGGATACATGGGCATTGTCGATGGCAAGGTTGAACAAATCGCTCAATTTTCAGCACTGAACGAGTAATCATCCACATCCTCTCTATGGGCTATGGCTCAATCGCATAACACTCAACCGCTGTATTCGCGGGCGTGCGGACCGACCAGGACGCCATAGCGACTTCCGGCACATTCCGAAATGTATTGTGTACCAGCATAATCGAAGGCATACTCCCGATTGTTCCAATTACCCAGAGATTTTTTCGATTCAATTCTACAATCTCCCCAAACAATCGGACCTGTTCGGCCTCGTCCGGCGTCTCCTCAATCTGCCAGAACAGTTCAATGCAGCGTCGCATATCCCCCGTGGGCGCCTCCCCTCGTTTTCCATTGGTCAAAAGCCAGTGTGTGAACCCAATCGCGTGGCTCGATCCCACATTATAGGGGACAAATAGGCGCGGTTCCAAAAGTGGGTTCTGCACCTCACCCCCCGCAGTTGCCGCATCGTGTATCAGCGCCTTTCTCCGTTCGTAATAAAGCTGTCGTGCTTCCTCCTTGATCTCCGTCTTCACCCCCACCGCAGTCCAGTAATTCGCCACCAATTCCAGCACACGGTTGTTGATCGCCATCGTTTCAATTGCCAGCCTGACCGGCTTTCCATCCGGACGCAGTCGCATACCGGACCGATCTCTCTCCACCAGTCCCATCTCGTCCAAAAGCGAGTTGGCCTTATCCGGGTTGTATTCAATATACGCTTTTTCAAATGCCTCTGAATAATGCACTGACGTTTGCAAAGGCGCCGGTTGCCTCGGCTGACCGATACCAAACCCACCGACCTCGTTAATCGCCCCCCGATCAATCGCATATGACAGCGCAATGCGGAACCGACGATCCCAAATAATTTCGCGCATCACCGGATCCTTGTGATTCAAATTCAGCGCAACACTCTCCCCTCCGGTTCCTCCGGTAATCCAGTGCAGAACCCGGTATCCTCCGCGTGACTGATTTTCCATAAATAAGGGATAGTTTTCGATCAGGATATGTCGTCCCTGCATCCCGATCTCCCCGTTGATCGCTTTGAGATTAATCGTCTCGCGGTCATAAATCTCGAAGGTCATCCGGTCAATATAAGGAAGCTGGTTTCCCTCTGGATCCACCTTCCAATAATAGGGATTTCGCTCGAACACAGAAGGACGAGCGGGCGGAGGCGCCACGACCACCCACGGCCACAGTCTGGGAATATCCGGATTCCGCCAGTCCCGCTTATCTTCGAAAAGCTGGTACCAGAAGTCAAAACCGTGTTCCCCGGCCATCGCTTCTAATTTCTCCAGCGGCACATACCGCGGATGAAACTGCGCCATATAATGCGCCGGGTACCGCAACATTTCGTATCCACGTCCCCATGCCAGCAATTTTAGGAAGAGTCCATTGGGCCGCCTGAAGCGAAAACGCACGGTGTACGCATCGACTTTTTCCATCGCCATCACCTCGCCTCCCCGCTGAAAATCCCGCGCGACCACCGGTGTCAACTCCTGATTATTCAGCACATTTTCATGCCAGAAAAAAATATCCTCTACCGTAAAGGGATGCCCATCTGACCAGCGCACCCCCTTTCGCAGCCAGAACGTATAGGTCCGTCCCCCATCGGCTATCTCCCAATGCGTTGCCAGATTGGGAAGAATTTTTTGCCCCATCGGATCCCATCTCACCAATCCCTCATAGGCAAACCGCGCTTCAACAATACCTATATCTCTCGGTCCCGTTGCAAATCGCGTCCAGGTACCTCCATAAGGCCCGTTCTGATGGGGCGGTACGATCACCAGTGGATTTTCCGGCACCCGTTCCTCAACCGGTGGTAGATCCCCCACCGCAACTCTTTTTTTTAGCATCGGAGCTTCCTGAAACTGCCGTCCCCTTTTCTGCGACCACTCCATAACCCGGTGCACGGATTTTGCCATCTTCGGATGTCGGTCTGGCACCACAACTCGAACTGATCCCTCCGTGGGGCTTTGCACCAGGCTACCCATAATCGCCTCAAACTCGGATGCCTGTTGCACCGACTCTGCATCTCTGGGCATCAGGTACCAGGTCACATATCCCAGTAATTCCACCAGGACGGTCAGACCCAGAAAGACCACGACCATGCCCATTCCTATATGCAGAATATTCCGGATCATTATTCTCCACCATATGTATAGAAAATCCCCGCCAGATAGCGCAACTGATGGGGACCTGCATTGCAAAACTATGGATAATGGTAAATCGAGTGCTAATATTGCTCTTAAACGGCGCGTTCGCTTCCTTACTTCTGTGTTGGCACGTAGCGCGACCTGTCCTGCGTCTGGTTGCGCTCATGCTGCTCCCGGGCCCACTCGGCGGCCAACTCTACATAGGGCTGGGAGGATGATGGGTGCAGCCACGGCACAGCGCCTTCCGGGAACAAAAACCAATCATGGCGAGAGACAATGTAGCCCCGAATAAAAGCCCGGGGGGCGTCATCGGTAATGTAATTGACCACGTACAGATCGCCGCTGGGGAGTTGCACCCACCCGGAATAGCCGCTATCGGGGTGAAGGCTACGATCATTGTCCAGAAAAGCGAACCTGGCCTGGTGATAGTCGGTCGCGTAATCATTCGGGTTCGGATCGTCCCGGCGAACCGCCTCAGCGGTAGTCTCTACATACAGGGCCAGGCTGGTGGATACCGCAGAGCAGAAGCGGTAGGTGACAACGATCTCGCCAGACCGAACCCGGCCGACCGATGGACGGCCCAGGCAGGAGTGCATCTGGCTGCGAAAAGCTTCAGACCATGTGCGACCACCGTCGTCAGAAGTACTCTTCCAACCCGTGAACCGCTCCCCATCTTCACGCATGTAGCAGACCACCGTGCCATCATCCAGTTCGGCAAAATCGCCTTCGTTTAGCCGCAGGTAAGGCGGGGCTGGAACCACTGAGGGTCCCTCCCAGGTTCGACCACCGTCGCCGGAACGATAGATTGTCTGCTCTTCCTTCAGGCCGGAGAGTCTCCCGTCCGTAGAACGCTGGCGGGTCACACCGACAAGTAGGTCGCCGTTGGAGAGCTCTTTGATGGAAGGCACGATCCCATCGGTGATACCCGTCTCCATAGGCCCCTCCCATGTCCGGCCCGAATCACTGCTCCAGAATAGCAGGTTCTCGACCGGATTCACCAACCGGTCCCGACCGGGCACGTAGAAATCTACGATCAGCAACAGAGTCCCATCTCGGCAGACTGTGATGCGGGAACAGTTCAATCGCCCTTCCCCCTTCTTGCCATCCTTCTCAATGACTACCTGCTTGGGCTGCCAGGTGTAGCCACCGTCCTCGCTACGGCGCACGACAATCCTGGAGAAGGGCCACGGAGCGTGCGCCAGGCTTTCCCGGTAGGTGCAGACAAGAGTGCCGTCCGGCGTCCGAGCGATGTCGGCGAAAGCCTCATAGACTCCGTCATCTCGTGAAACAGTGAGCTTCTGCATACCCCTCCTCCTCGGCGTGCCGACATGGTGGGCCTCGTCTCCGACTGAATAGATTTTGCGTCAAGAGTGTATATGGGAAACCCGGCCTGACAGTCTTCGGTTTAAGTTAGCTTTTTTTAAAAAATTTTAAAAGGAGTTTTTTCATCTATGACTTCGTGAGGACACAGCAATATAATGAGATCGGATCGTACCTGCCGCTTGACTTCTCCTGTTAACGAACCTTATATTATTCTAAAGTTCCGTACATGTGATGGTAGTTGGAGAAGCATCCACCTTTACAGTCAAGATCCCAGCGGTGTATAGACTCGAGGTGTACGATGAGCGTTTCTGTTGGATTTCGGCGTTTTACTTTCTCTTTGGTCCCCTTTTGGACGTTGATTTGGATCCTCACACCTGCCGTCTCTGCCCAGGATCTACCGTCCGAGGCGGCACCACAAGTCCTCTCCAAAGCCGAGCGGGACTCTATGATCGCCTTGGGGGAGCGACAGGTAAGCGCGAGCGAGTTTGGCAAGGCCGTTGATACCTTTGCTCGCCTGACCGAGGCATACCCGAAAGACGCCACCCTCCAGATCCGGCTCGGCTACGCTGCCCTCAAGAAGGAAGACTTCGAGGTAGCCAAAGATGCCTTCGCGGCGGCCAAAGAACTCGATCCCAACCTCCCCGATGCCCGCGTGGGTTTAGGGCTGGCCTACGTCAAGATGCCTGGCAAGGGACTGGCGGCCTTCTACAATTTCCGGCGTGCTGTGGGCGAGGGCAAGCGGGCGGTCAAGATCGATTCGCTCTACGCCCCAGCCTACTGGCTTCTCGGAGAGGCCTACGAACACTTTCGGGAGGATCACCAAAAGGCGATTGAATACTATTCAAAATACGTTAAACTGGTGTCCGATGACCCAGATGGCCTCTACGCTTTCGGGCTCTCCTGCGTGCAGGCCAGGCAATATGACAAGATTAACACCTACCTCACCCCTTATCTGGGGGCCAATCCCCAGAAGTTCCGGCTCCTGCCCCTGGTAGCCCAGGGCTATTTCTTCCATGAGCACTTCGAATCCGCCCTGGAACACTTCGAACGCTATCTACAGAACCTGGACGAAGGGGAGCGCCAGATCTATACGGACATCTCACTCGTGGCCTCCAAGAAGGAACTCGACGACTACCGGGCTATCGTTGAAGCTTCGGAGCACCAGGCCTATCTGGAGCAGTTCTGGATGCGTCGGGATTCCGATATCATGACCCCGGTCAACGAGCGCACCATTGAGCACTACCGCCGGGTGTGGTATGCCCGTACCTTTTTCTCTGAGGGGACCCATCCCTGGGACAGACGAGGAGAGGTCTATATCCGCTATGGGGAACCCGACTACAGGTCGCGGTCCGACCTGAGGCAACTCAGTGTGAGTGCCGAAGTTGAGGCCGTGCGCACCCGGATGGCTGTGGATATGTATGGACCCGAGGCTAACTATTTGACCTTTACCGGACCGGTCTTCCCGGTCCGGACGCGCCGTGACGCTCTGTCCGATGACGTCACCGTGGACTCCCGTCAGATGGCTGAAGGGACAGCCGTTGAAGATCCCACCCTGGATGATGAGAATGTTGAAGCGCTTTCGGGATCAACGGATTCGTATCTGGATCGTCTTATGTTGCAGAATATTCCCACCCCTCAAGAAGAAGACAGACTCGGGAGCCTTTCCGATGATATCCTGGATCTGAAAGCTCGGCTCAATTTCCAGGGCTATGCGCCCCTCACTATCGACAACGAGGTCAATACGGTGCCCTGGGAGACCTGGATTTATACACAGATCCAGAACGGCATCGAGTTTACCTTTACCGACGAACTGGGCAACCGCACCTACGACTTTGCTCCGCTTCCCCCGATCCCTGCTGGGCACAGGCAATTGAAATATACGGCGCGAATGCTCGAATATGCGCCCAGCCTCGTCTTTGAAAGAACCGTTGTCGCAACCCCGGACTATTACCGTCCCAGCCTCCGGGGCTCTGCCCTCCACTTCTACTACGACCTGGCCGACTTCCGAGGCCCCGATGGGCAGACCACGCTCGAAGTCTATTACGGCATTTCACCCGAACAGGTAGAATTCGTCGCGGGGAACACGGGTTCGATGGTCCATGTGCAGGGCGCACTGGCCCTGGCGGACGAAGGCCACACCAGCATCTACCGAACGACAGACACGTTTTCCTATCGAAACACCGGAGAATCCAACTGGGCGAAGGGAACGTTTGTCCCCGACGTGCTTCAGGTCCAGGTGCCGCCTGGAAAATACGAACTCCAGGTTCAACTCAAGGACCTGGTCGCAGGACACGTCGGAATCTACAAACAGTCGCTGGAGGTCAAGGACTACCGGTTAGAGACGCTCCAGATGAGCGACATCGAACTCGCTTCCGCCATTGGCGATAAAGGATCGAACAACAGATTTCGGAAGGGCAATATCTGGGTGGTGCCGATGCCCTCCCGTGCCTACAAACCGCACCAGAAGGTCTATGCCTATTTCGAGATCTACAACTTGAAGAAAGACGCTTTCGGTCAGACCCGCTACAAGGTCCAGTATCTGGTCCGGTTCAGCCCCGAGGGTTCGGTGGGGATCGTCGGAATGGTTGCCTCTGGGTTCCGATCCCTCCTCAGGAGCAAGAAGCCTCAGGTCTCAGTGACCTACGAGCAAGTCGGATCAGAGTCGAGTGAAAATGAATATGTGGAGTTGGAATTGAGCAAGGCCAAACCCGGCATCAACGTCCTGGAGGTGACGATCACGGACCTGGTGAGTGGTGAGACGGCCACCCGCGAGGTCGGCTTCCACTATGGAAGCCGATCGAAAAATAAGCGTGTCTCGAAGGAGCATTAGTCAGAATGATTCATAAAGCAACCACCGGTGAGATACACACAGATAATAGAGACATCTCAGAAGGAGCCCCCATGGAACCCAATTACGGCGTAGATATGCGGCTGGATGTAAAAATCCCAATGCGGGATGGGATTAATCTGTCCACTGATATCTACCTCCCCAGAGCCGCGGGAAAATTTCCCACCGTCTTGATGCGTACTCCCTATAGCAATAACATCGATGCCATGATCGAAAAAGCTCGGCGGCTGGCCAACTGTGGCTACGTCTGTGCGATGCAGGACTGTCGCGGCCGCTGGGACTCGGAGGGCAACGACTACCCTTTCCGGGAAGGCGAAGACGGCTACGACACCCAGGAATGGATCGGCCGCCAGGAATGGAGCAACGGCAAAATTGGTATGTCCGGTGCTTCGTACCTGGGCCTGGTCCAGTGGCAAAGCGCCCCGCACAAAAGCCAATATCTCACCTGCCTTGCCCCTCGCGTCATCTGCTGCGACTACTTCAGCGGGTTGGTCTATCCCGGTGGTGCCTTTCAGCTCAACGTCCTCATGACCTGGGGCATGCGCACCACCGCCCGCACTGCCCAGAGCATCGAATACCACAACTGGACTGAAGCCTTTCGTTACCTCCCCCTCATAGAAATGGACGAACAAGCTGGGCGCGACCTCGGCTTCTGGAAAGACTGGGTTCAACACGCCGCCTACGACGATTACTGGGACGAAATCAATGACGAAAAACGGTGGGGCGACATCGCTGTCCCCGCATTCAACATGGGCGGCTGGTATGACCTCTACGCCGCAAACACCTTCACCAACTTCAACGGCCTGCGGCAGCACGGCCGCACCCCCGAAGCCCGGCAGAGCAAGCTCATCGTGGGGCCGTGGCCCCACGTCTTGAGCGCCTCCCCCCGAACAGGCGACATCGACTTCGGCACTCACTCAATGGTGGACTTAGAGGCCCTGGAACTGCGATGGTTCGACTACTGGCTCAAAGGCATCGACAACGGCATCGTGGACGAGCCGCCCTTGCGCCTCTTCATCATGGGCACCAACGAATGGCGCGATGAAGACGAATGGCCCCTGGCGCGCACTCAGTGGCAGAAATGGTACCTCCATTCCTGCGGTAGTGCCAACAGCCTGCTCGGCGACGGGAGCCTGTCGCCCACTCTCCCAGAAGGAGACACCCCGGACCGCTTCGTCTATGACCCTCGGTACCCCGTCCAGACCCTGGGTGGCAACAACTGCTGCTCGCCTCACATCGTGCCCTGGGGGCCCTACGATCAGCGCCCGGTCGAGATGCGCGGCGATGTGCTCTGTTACACCTCGGCTCCCTTGGAAGCCGACATGGAAGTCACCGGACCAATCAAAGCCGTGCTCTACGCCGCTACCGACAGCCCGGACACCGACTGGACGGCCAAGCTCGTAGATGTCTCCCCTACGGGTTACGCCAAAAATCTCTGCGACGGCATCTTGCGTGCTCGATACCGCGAAAGCCTTACCAACCCGACCCTGCTCGAACCCAACCGGATCTACGAATACGAAATCGACCTCAGTGTCACCGGCAACGTGTTCCGGAAAGGCCACTGCATCCGTGTCGAAATTTCTTCGTCCAACTTTCCGCGCTTCGACCGCAACCCAAATACCGGCCACGAATTCGGCACCGATACGGAGATGCGCCCGGCCCGGCAGACCGTACATCACTCGAGCCGGTATCCGTCTCACATCGTATTTCCCGTCATTTCGGCAGCCTGATGCCAGACCTTTTCAAAGAGGAAGGTTCACCAATTCGCAAGAGGTCAACTGTTTATACCTTCTCCTCAGATATTTTTCATCCCGAAGCCTACATGAGCCAAAAAATCCTTGACAGAGGATGTGAATGGGCGTACTATTTTTACTAATGGTCAGACCATTATACCATATAATGATATGACTGGTTTTGTAAACAGAGTGAAAAAAGTCATAAATATCTGTACAATGCAAAATAAGGTCGGGAGAATGGGCTTTGTTTAATAGCATTGAAAAAGAAAATCTGAGTAAGAGGATCATCGGTGCGATCAAGAACCATATTTTGCAGAATGGATTGATGCCCGGAGACAGGTTGGCCACAGAGCGGGAGATGGCAGAAGCGTTTGGCGTGAGTCGTACCTCCGTTCGAGAAGCGGTCAAGATTTTAGAGGCAATAGGCGTTCTGGAAGCGCGTCCCAAGCATGGGATCAGTGTCAGAGAGTTCGACCCTCAGGCTTTGTTTAAGTATCTGAGCTTTATTCCATCTATAAATAAAAAGACGATTATAGAGATGTACGAATTGCGACGGGCGGTGGATATTGGAATTGTGGAGATGGTAATAGAGCGCGTAACTGAAGATCAGCTGGAAGCGATGCGGCAACACCTGGAAGCGATGCGGAAGGCGTTAAAACGTCCTGTCGAGTTTTACACGCACGACTGGGCGTTTCACTTTGCGACCTACGAAGCAACAGGAAATCTGGCGACTCAGGCTCTTGGACGGGTGCTGAGTGAATTTTTCGTTACGGCTCACCGTGAGTGGTGGGACTGGGAGAGCATTGACCTGGAACACTTCCAGAACCACGAGCGGATCTTCCTCGCCCTGAAGGCGCGTGATCCGGACGGGATGCGGCAGGCAGTGTGGGATCACTTCGATACCGGCTTGAAGCAATGGGTAAAGCGCACGCAGTGAGTTCAGCCGGGCTAAGGCAGCACTGCAATCCGATCCGCAATCGGGTATAAAAAAATTGGAGCGTATTTATTCGCAAGGCGCATAAAAAAAAGCCATTAGCTACCGAACCTTGCGCGGAGGAGCTAATGACCAGAGCAATGAGAGAAAATGTTATAATTTCTCTGCATTGCGCCTTTCGATATCAGAAAGACAGATTTTGATGTCAAGTAAAAATTAGTTAATCTTAAATTAACTATGGAACGGTTGGTCCGTTTTGGCGAGGAATCGTATTGCCTGGATTTGTTGCAACATTTTCATTTGCGTGACTTAAGATTGTTATCTGTCGGAGGGAATTGATGGCTACCTTGAAGGCAGGGATCGTGGGGCTTGGATTCGGGGAGTCACATCTGAGGACATTCCACGACTACATCGACGAAGTAGATGTCGCTGCGGTGTGCGATATCGACGAGGAGAAGGCGAACCAGTTGGCCAAGGAGTACGGGGTGCCCAAGGTCTATACGGACTACGGGGACCTGCTGGCCGATCAGGACGTGGACTTCATCTGCACGGGCACGCCGGGGTTTCGCCACGGAGATGAGTGTCTGGCGGCCCTGGAGGCGGGAAAGCACATCCTGACGACCATTCCGATGGTGGAGAATGCCGACAAGCTACACCAGTGCATGGAGATCGTCAAGGCAGTAGAGAGAACGGGCCTGAAGCTGGCCATGGAGCAGAACAGCCGGTGGGATCCACGCACGATCACCCTGAGGCGGCTGGTGAAGGAGGGCACGATCGGCGAGGTGTGCTACGCCGAGTCTGAATATACACATAGCTTGGTGTACCTGTTTGTAAGAGATGGAAAGAAGACCTGGCGAGACGGATTCGGCACGACGACGCAGGAGAGCATCTCTTCCGGCGGCGGCATTCACGCGATCGACGACATCCGCTGGATCATCGGGCAGGATTTCACCGAGGTAGTCGGGTTGGGAAACCGCATTTACTCCCCATATCGGACAGTCAACGACTGGGAGACGGCAATTTTCAGGACGACCGGTGGGGTGACGGTGAAGATCGCCTGTTGCAAGGCGATGGCCTGGCCTGGCTGCAACCTCTACAAGTCGCTATACGGCACCAGGGCGGCCGTTGAGGGAGATCGGCATAATGGAGTGCTCGGTATTGCACATGCACAGGAGGAAGGCGGGCTTCCCGGAGAAATTGAGTCCCTGGAGTTGGTGGGGCTCGAACTGGATGCCGAGGTTGCCAAAAGGACCGGTCACGGCGGCGGTACGTACCACAACTGCCGCGACTTCGTGGACGCGATTTTAGACGATAGGCTGCCATTTATCAACGTCTATGAGGCGGCAAAAAGCTGCGCTGCGGCGATCTGTTCGCTAATCTCGATCAACGAGGGGGGCCGGAAGGTCTATATCCCCCAGTTTTACAATCGGCTGGGTACGGAAAGGGAGATTATCTGAGACGAGTGGGTTGGTCGAAAAATGACTGCGTATCTTCAAGGAGGTTTTTATGAGAAGGATCATGGGTTTATGGATTCTCTTGTGGGTATTGTCGCCCACGGCTTTTGCTGTGGCTCAGGAAGAGGGCCACAGAGGAGGGTTCGGCGTATCCGCCGAGCTCTATTCGCCGCTGTTTAACTTCAGAGATATGTACACCGAGGGATTCAAGCTTGGGGCTGCTGCGCACTTTGTAACCAGTCCGGCACGGATCGTGGAAGTGGAGTATTACTACTCGAAGTTTGCGGGCGGCAGCCTTGAGGGACGGACGTTTCGGTTCAAGGATGGAAGGGACTACGCAAGTCCACAGGCCAAGTCCGATATGACCTTTAACAGCCTGGCGGTCAACTGGCTTTTCGCCCTGAAGGATAAGAAGTTCGAAGGCGAAGGAAGCGTTCCCTATCTTACCGTTGGGGCCGGGTTCCACAACTACCATTCTAAGGTGAGCGGGCTCATCTTTCCCGAACAAGGGGGCGCCACGCTGGATCAGACCCTGCTCCTGGAGGCGATCGACGATACGCGGACAGCGCTGGGTATAAGCGGAGGGGGCGGGATGCAGATCTTCTTGGGTCCGAAGGCTGCCCTGGACCTGCGTGTGAGTTACAATGTGATCATTGGAGAGCTCAGGCCCTTCCTGAACTGGGGTGTGAAAAAGACCCATCCGTTTCACTTGTTCGACATCGGGGCTGGAGTGAAGTTTTATATGTGATCCGCAACCTGTTAATAAAAGGAGAAGAATATGAAGAGTGATCGTGTTTTCTGGATTGTAGGGCTGCTCGCCTTTCTGCTGCTGTTTTCGGCGACCTCCGAGCAGGCGATTGCCGGGACCACAGGGAAGATCAAGGGTCAGATCGTGGACAGCAACGGTCAGGCGTTGCCCGGAGCAAATGTGATCATCGAGGGCACCTCACAGGGTACCACCACAGGGGCAGATGGAGACTATTTGATCTTGCTGGTGAATCCGGGGACCTACACGCTGACGGCGTCCATGATCGGCTACGACCAGGTTTCCAAGACGGGCGTCCACGCCACCGCTGATTTTACGACGACTGTGGATTTTACCATGAATGAGACCGCCCTGGAGATGGCCGCAATAGTGGTCGTTGCGGAGCGGCCCCCTGTGGAGCCGGACAGGACAACCACAAAATACATCCTGGATAAATCCAACATCGAGGATGTCGCTCCCATCATCAAGGATACCGAACAGGTGCTTGAACTTCTGGCCGGGGTCGGTCTGGATGGAGACACCTCGATCCGGGGCGGGGACACGTCGTCATCTAGCTCCGGGAGCAGTGACGTGGTTTATTACGTCGATGGGGTGCCCATGTCTGCAGTCAATGTGGAGCGGCGGTCGCACGCCAGCCGAAATTTTCAGGGTGTCAACGCCAGTGCTGTCCAGGAACTCGCCGTGGTTACAGGCGGGATGGAGGCCGAGTACGGCAACGCTCAAGCGGGTGTTGTCAATATTGTGACAAAGGAGGGGAGCAAGGACTTCCACGGCAACCTGGATTACCTGTTGAATCCGGCCGGGAAGAAGCACTGGGGCAGCAACGTCTATGACAGCCCCTATTATGAAGATAAGATGAAGTGGAACGATTCGAACTGGACGGGCGAGACCGACCCGGAGACCGGACGGAGGGTACACGAGCGGACCGACTACACCGGCGTGATCGGCCACCGTCTGGAGGGGACTCTGTCCGGACCAGTGGTCGAAAATGCCTCCTTTTTTGCCTCGGCCAGATATCGGGGATTGGCGGCGGTGTTTCCAGAGGGCAAACAGCGTGGCTTCTACCTCTACCCAAACCGTAAATCGGGTTGGGTTGCCTCTCCTGGCAACATCGAGGCCTCCTACAAACTGACCGGGAATGCGCGCTCAAAGTTCAAGGTGGGCGTGGGGGGCATCTACGGCCGTTCCGGAAGCTACTGGGGAGGCTCAGGCGCCAGAAGGCAGTTGGGCCGCGACATCTTTCTTTCGGAGGGAAGTGGCTCCGGGCAGGTCAAGTATAAAAACGACCTGACCTATGCGTCGCTGACCCACATCCTGACGCCCAAGACATTTTACGAGGCGAAGCTTTCCTTTTTCCGGGATAATCAGGACACCACCAACGTACCGGTAGATCAATACGGAGAAGGCGTTACCGAGGACATTCGTCGGGACGCGGACGGCTACTTCACAGCCGCTCCCAGAACGAGAACCGAGTATCAGCTTACGAAGCGGGAACGGATCAACTTTAAACTCGATTTCTCCAGCCAGATCACAAAGGGGCACTTCATCAAGAGCGGATTCGAGGTCGCGTTCGACAAGGTGCTGACCGTATGGGAACGCTGGCAAAGTATGACGAGTTTTTCCCTGCGCGTGGCCGGGAAGCCATATACCAGAGATACGCCGTGGGAACCCATCCAGTCGTCCTGGTACATCCAGGATAAGATGGAGTTTCACGGGCTGGTCCTGAATGTGGGAGCCCGCTATGACCGGCTGGATTGGGGCACCCAGGTGCCCCAGGGCGAACACGGACTCTGGTCGATGGCGCCGATGACCAAATCGTGGACGCGCCAACAACTCATCCCCCTGGTGGATGCCAAGGCCTTGCAGGCCTGGAGTCCCCGGGTCGGGGTCTCACACCCGATCACCGACAGAGCCACGATCCGCTACTCCTTCGGAGTGTTCCGCCAGTTGCCTTCCACATGGTACATCGCTCAGTATGGGTGGGTCAGTCGGGCCCGGGCATCAGATTTCAACAACAACGGGCAGATCGATCCGACAGAGGTCGGGAACCAGTCGGACTCGCGGGACTGGTCCGGATTCTGGGACCGCATCAAGTATGAAACGACCACCAGCTTCGAGGTCGGAACCGACTGGAACTTTGTCGGGGACTACATCAGTTCTCTGACGGTCTTCTACAAGAGCGGGACGGATCAGTTTTACTACGGCAACAGCTACTGGTGGGACCCCCAGTTGCAGGCCCCCCAGCGCGGTGGGGCCGACTGGAGGAACAACTCCTATGAGGACGTCCGGGGCATCGAGCTGTCGCTGAGGAAGAATCTCAGCCACGGGTTCGCATTCATGGTTTCGTACAATAAGCAGTGGGTGTCGGCCGCACGCCAGTCCGGGTGGTGGCGGACCTACTTTGTGCCCGACTCGAACTGGGTCGCCACCGGAACCAACTACTATGTGACGCACTCCCGGGACACCAACGGCGACGGACAGGTGAACAGCAGCGATTCCGGAGCGGAAGTGCCAGTGTCGCTGACCATCGATGAGATCATGGAATTCGGCCACCGGGCCAACGAACGGCTCCGGGCCATCCAGAATGGCGCGGCGGCGGACTACGATCCGCTAAAGGAATCCGAGATCAAAGAAATGGAGGATTGGCCTGGCATGTGGTCCTACAAACAGTTTAACGTGAATCCCCGGGGGCGGGGCACAGCGCAGGGGACCTTCGGCACCGAACGGCCGGGTTTCGGGTCGGCGGTGTTTATGTATCACTCGCCGACGGACTATGGACCGGTGTGGAGCGACATCAGCGTCACGTTGGTCTATCGGATGCAGGAGGGGAGGGCCAGGCGGTTCGCACTACCTGGCGAGCCACCGAAGTGGTGGTTCGGACCTGTGCATACCCGGGCCGACCTGGCCTTTGTGAAGCGGTTCCAGCTCCGCAACCAGGTGCGTCCCACACTCTATTTCAACGTCAGGAACCTGTTTAACCAGCGCGATCTACAGCCCAGGCCGGGTGTGGACTGGTGGAAAAACGGTCTGGATCAACCCAGGCCCGACAGCGGCAAGTACAACCAGTTCGGAGATACCGGAGAACTGAGCCGGTATGCCGGGTTCCCAAGGGAGATCGAGTTGGGGGTGATGGTGTCCTTCTGACAGGTCAACTCTATTTTTATATCTCAGGGCTTGGGATTGAATCGGACACAGGCTGTGGCCCAATCCCAGGCGCTCCTTCATTATCACAAGGAGGTTTCAAGATGCGAATAGTGAGAATAGGCTTCTGGCCTGTGGTGCTATCGCTGTTGTTCCTGCCGTGTAGCCTTTGGGCCCAGGCTGCGCCGATGCGGAACCTGACCCGGGGGCTGCTCTGGTCGGGCTATCGCAGCAACGGCATCCAGGGTAAGACCGAGGGCATGACCAGGAGCTGGGCGAGGCTGTGGGACGCGGGCCTGATGTACCCCGGCGCTCCCATTTTGGAGGGGGACTTTGAAGACCATTGGGCGGTTAAGGAGAGCATCGACTTTGCGGACCGTTCGACCCACACCAGCCAGGGAGAGGGAATCTATGTGCTGACAAAAGACGAGAGCGGCTTCTACAATGTGTCGATGTCCAACCCCCGGATCGTCACAGAGGATATCATGCCGATGACCTACGATGCCTCCGCCGGTCCAGAGAAAGACCTGGGGGTGCGGACGGTCTCCCCGGCAACTGGAGCGGTGACAGCCAACTACTGGCCGGGGGCACCGCCAGTGGTCAACGATGTGACGGAGATCCACAACTTCGATTACAACCGGTACATTCCCAACGACACCCAACCCGAGGAAATCCTGATTACGCAGTGGGGCACCGAAACGGGAATCGCCGTGACTCGAAAGGCCAAGGCGTGGGGCTACCCGGACTACGACGACTTCATCATTCAAGAGGTCATTCTGGAGAATACCGGGACGAAGCAGTTGAACGATACCTACCTTTCATTTTTCAATCTGCCCAGAGTCTCCCGGGCGGGACACATGTGGACGGGCTGGACCAGCGGCTGGGAGGGTGTGGACACCCGGGTGCAGGACGACTGGTTCAAATACAGCGAAGCGCCCAATTTCGACGGCCACGCGGATCTGAGGGGAAAAAAGATCCAGTACGTCTATGACGGCGACTACCCCTTTGACCAGACCGATGACACGGGAGAGCCTGCCCGGCTGGCTGAGGCCCCGGGCAATGTCCGAAACTCCGGCATCATCGTGGAAGGGCAACTCCGGGCATTTCAGTATATCGGGCTGGCCCTGTTAGACGCCGATCCGACCGACGGGTTCGCCCAGGACGACGAGGTCTATGTGGCACCAAAGAATCCCGACCAGCCGGCCTACCCCTTCTGGTGGCAGATCCGCAGCCTGGACGACATCGATACGCCGGAGCATCCTATGTCCGACGGGGAGATCTACCTGGATATGACCGGGCAGGGGACGCGTCCCATCTCGCCGAAGCACCCCCAGGACAACCCCACAGAGCTTATGACCATGGGCTTCGCCCAGACCTATGGACCCTACGATCTGGGGCCCGGCGATAAGGCCAAGGTCGTGGTGGCCTGGGTGGCTGGCACCGGGGCCGAATTTGCAAGCTCGGGGGGGACGGTGGACATTTTTGGGTGGAGCAGACAGTCGGGTGCCCAGGCTCAGGTGTCCGACGGCGAACGGGCACTGGCCCAGCACCTGGATCGGGCCCGGTTTGCCTACGCCAACAACTACGATATCCCGGACGCACCGCCCGACATCAGATTCACGGTAGAGAGCGATGAGGACGGAAACAACCTGCTGTCCTGGTCTGCCGATGTAGAGGCTGCCGAAGATCCCGACTATGCGGGGACCTCCGAGGCGAAGGATGTGGCCGGCTACCGGATCTACCGTTCGGAGCACACGTCTATGGGGCCATGGGAGCTTCTGGTAGATATCCCGACTGGCACGCATAGCTACAAGGATGCCGCCTCGCTGGCGGGGTTCAGCTACTGGTATTCCGTCCGGAGCTACGACTCTGGGCACGCCGACTGGAACGGCACAGGGATGGCGATCCCTTCCCTGGAGAGCGGACACGGCGCGCCCGAAACGAGGACGCACCTGCGAAGCATACCGTTTGTGGTGGCCTCCGATAAGAAAGACCGATTCGAAGATCCGGTGATTGTGATACCCAACCGTTCAGACTCGACGATATCCACCGCTACCCGGGCGGTAGCGAAGAGATCCGGTTTGTAAATGTACCCAGAAGGTGCAAGATCTCGATCTTTACCGTCTCTGGAGATCTGGTCGCGGTGGTGGACAACCCGGTGCGGACAAGGTCTCCGGTTCGGGGGGAGACGAGTTGGAATCAGGTGGTGCTGAATTTCGCGTCGAAGGTCTCGACGGGAAAGTACTTCTTCGTGGTGGAGTCTCTGATGCCGGGGAGCGAGGGTGAGAAGAAGACAGGGACCTTTATGATTGTCAAATAACCGTGCGACCATGAAAGGAGGCATGAAAATGAGACAAAGTCTGTTGATAGCCGCTTTGGCCGCACTGATGGGGCCGCTTCTGGCCGTGGATGCAGAGGCCATCTTCAAGAAACTGGGTACGACCGGGTTCAACTTTATAAAGATTGGCCAATCGGCTCGCCCTGTGGCGATGGGATCTGCGTATATGGCCATTTCTAACGATATCAATAGCATCTTCTGGAATCCGGCCGGTCTGACCCACATCGAGAGGGCTGCATATACCTTTTCTTACAATCGCTGGTTTGCCGATTCAAAACTCTACTCGGGCGCTGTGGCCTATCGTTTCGGTGCTTCGGTCTTCGGGGTCAGCATGGTGTCGTTCCAGACGAAGCCGTTTGAAGAGACGACCATTTTTGAACCCACAGGCACCGGCAAGATGGTAGAGGGGAACGACTTCGCAATCGGCGTTGCCTATGCCTACCAGTTCACCGATCGGCTCTCTTTCGGCGCGAACTTCAGGTACCTTCAGGAGTCCTTGTTCGAAGATTCGAACACTGCTTTTGACGCCAGCGTCGGTACGCTTTTCTACACTGGCTTCCGGAACTCCCGGTTGGCGATGACCCTGAAGAATTTCGGACAGGACAACACCGTTATTGCAGAAAGTGCTTTTATGCCGGTGGTTTACACAATCGCCGGGGCTATGGAGGTGGTCGGAAAGGTGGGAGATCCCACTTACCTGACGCTTTCAGCGGAGAACGTGTTTGCGATCGATTACGAAGGACGCGTCCACCTGGGCGCTGAGCTGTGGTTGGTCAATACACTGGCACTGAGAGGGGGGTACAAGTGGAATTACGACGCCGAGGATTTCAGCATCGGCGCCGGACTCAAGCGGACTTTTGGCGCCGCGTCGCTAAGTGTGGACATCGCTTACACCCATAGTGATTTCTTCAACGCACCTTTGAGGCTCACGGTGAACGGAACGTTCTGAGGCGTCTGTAACGGTATGCCGAACGCCGGGGCTTGGACTATCCCGCGCCCCCGGCGTTGATTTTGTGGACCGTTCTCGTGTTTCCTTCTTCCTGTCTTTTGTCCTCATTTTTTACCTGGTGGTCCTTGACCGTATGCTTAAATTAAACGGATATCCAAGGGGCACCAGTTTTTTTTGAGGAATTCATTTGTCTGTTTTAATTGCACCGCAGGAACGCCGCACATCGGAGGTGCCCTACCACAGCGATCTGGCGCCCGGGAGGCGGTTTGTGTTCGTCGGGAGACAGGTCTATCCGCAGAGCGTGCTCTACGTTGTGGGGCGGCGGGTGGACGATGTCCCGATAGACCAGCCGGAATGGCTGGAGGACCACCGGCACAATTGCAATACCTTCTACGTGTTTCTGGGTGACAGGGAGGACCTGTCCGGGCTTCGCAGCACAGTGACGATTGAGGGAAGGACGTTTGATGTACACGCCCCGGCGGTGGTGATGATTCCGCAGTATACACTGCATCACTACAGACTGGTGGACGGCAGTGGCTGGTCTTTTCACGTCAACCTGCGGGGAGATTACGAGGCATCGCTGGCCGGTCCGGGAGAGGTGGATACCTCGCGGATCCCGGCCCCGGCCGTGGAGGACGTTTACAAGGCCGCAGAGAGGATGGATGGGCAGGGTGAGGTTCAGCGATGGTCATTCATCGACAGCCGGTTCGCACAACCCGGCATCCTTTTGAGGATCTACCAAGTCGTCGCGGACCAACTGGCCGCAAATCAGTTCAAATTCCATCGCCCGGTGGCGGATGGGGCAAGTCTGCTGATCGGAGCGCCAAAGAAGACGCTGAAGGTGGAGATCCAGTCCGAGCAGGGATGCGTGCAGGGTGCCTCTCCGGCGACGATCTACCATCCCAAGGGGGTGTCTTACGCTTACACGCGTGTCGAGGGCACGGGGATGATCCTAGAACTGGAAAAGGTGTAGCCTAGAAACTATTTAAAGGTGGGAGGCTGGAAATGAAGACTTACAAGGTCGGTGTGGTCGGGCTCGGTCACGGGGGAAGCCACGTTCGCCTAACCCACGAATACCTTGAGCAGACCGAATGCACTGTGATCTGTGATGTGAACGAGGAGCGGCTGCAGAACACGGCTGGGGAATTGGATATAGGCAAGACAACCACGCATTACGCGGACTTGCTTTCGGACCCGGACCTGGACATTCTGTGTATCTGTTCGCCCTGTCATATCCACGGGCAGATGGTGCTGGCAGCGCTGGATGCCGGCAAGCATGTGATGGTTGAGACGCCGATGGAAAATGAGTCCATGGAACGGCTCTGGAAAATTATCACGATGGCCGAACGCCGACATCTGAAGGTCCAGATGGACTGTCCGGACCGATGGATCCCAGAGTCGGTAAAGATGAAGCAGTTGATCGACGATGGCCAAGTGGGGGAGATCTATTACGTAATCTGCGAATATTTACAGGATATTCGGCAGCAGGGCGGAGGCGGGCTCATGAAAAAAGAGGGTTTCCGGATGGGCTACGGGGTGAAGGCACAGGAATCTGTGTCTGCCGGAGCTGGCATCTATGCTGTGGACACAGCCCGGTGGTTTCTGGGAGAGGACTTCACAGAGGTTTTCGCCTACGGCAATCGCAAGAATCTGCCCAGTCGGAACGTGGACGACCACGATGTGGCTCTGTTTCGGACGGCCTCTGGGGCGATTGCACGGGTCCAGTGTTCAAAAGCAGCGAGGCGTCCCTACAAGGAAATTACAAAATCGGTGTGGGGGACAAAGGGCACGATCGAATCTACGGGGTATCTGCCTGCGCCCCCGGACAGTACGGGGCTTTACGGATGTCTGGTGGAGGCCGGCGCCGGACCCAAGCCTTATACCGGGCCTTACGAGATGCGTCCGATTGAGGTGCCGCCGCTTCCAATACCGGAGTGGATCACCGAAGAGATGGTCCGGAAGGTGGGGCATAGCGGTGTGGAGTTCTTCAGTTGGACGGACCTGATCCACTCGATCGAGAACGATTGCATGTCGGAAATCAATGTCTATGAAGCGGCGCGCACATGTGCCGGAGCAGTTGCGGTCAAAGAGTCGAAGGTAGCGCATCGGCCGATCTCCATCCCACAGATTGCGGATCGGCACGATGAGATGAAACCGCTCTATCCATTGCCCTACGGGGAAGCGTCAAGTGCGGAGCTTTGAGACGCCGGTTTCGCCCGTTTTCAGAAATTGTCCTGGAGGACGGAAATTATGGATAACAACACACAACCATTCCCTCTTCAAGGCCTGGAAGATCGCGTTGCGGTCGTGACGGGCGGGAGCCGGGGCATCGGCCGGGCGATCGCTCGCGAGTTGGCACGCCAGGGGGCGGTGGTCGCTGTCAACTATACCGCCAATGCCTCGGCGGCCGCAAGCGTGGTCGGTGAGATTGAACGGGATGGAGGACAGGCTATGGCGATCCAGGCCGATGTGTCGGATCGCACAGCCGTGGAGGCGATGATCCAGGCAGCGGTTCAACGTTTTGGCGGTGTCGATATTCTGGTCAACAACGCCGGTATCGATGTCGCCGTTTCTGTTCTCGATACGACCGATGCCGATTGGGAGCGGATTTTTGCGGTGAACGCTCGGGGGTGCTTTCTCTGTACGCAAATCGCGGCTCAAGTTATGATTGATGCCGGGGGCGGTGGACGGATCATCAACATCAGTTCGCTCAACGCCCGCCTGGGCTGGATTGCGAGAGCCGCCTACAGCGCCTCCAAGGGTGCGATGGAGGCCTTTACCCGGTGCTGTGCCCGAGATCTGGGGCAGTATGGAATTACGGTCAACGCCGTGGCACCCGGTGCGATTCGGACCGACATTTGGGGCGATACGCTCACGCCCGGTGCTGAAAAGGCACAGGCCGAGCGCGTTGCCCTCGGGCACATCGGAGAACCGGAGGATGTCGCCGGGATCGTTGTATTTTTGTCATCCTCGGCCGCGCGCTTTATCACCGGCGAGGTCATCCTGGTGGATGGCGGCCGGGGGACATGCGATTACCTGCCGACAGAGCATGCGTTAGGGGACAAGATGTATCCGTAGATTTGATCAGGAGGGCGTTAAAATGGCAGAGGATACACTTCAACAGATTTTCGAATATGTTGATCAACATTTCGACGATCATCTGGCAGCTACGCAACGCTATCTTCGCCAACCCAGCATCTCAACGGAGAACTTGGGGATACAAGAGTGTGCCGAGATGACCGCAGAGATGCTGCGAGACCTGGGTGCAGACGCGAGGCTGGTTCCTCTGAAAGGCGGTCATCCCGTCGTGTACGGCCGCTTGACGTCCAGGAACAGCGATCGTACCCTTCTGGTCTATGGCATGTATGACGTCCAACCAGTAGATCCGCTGGAGGCCTGGGATTCGCCACCCTTCGAGGCCAGGATTGTGGATGGCCGTATCATTGCCCGGGGCGCCATAAACACCAAGGGACCGCTGATGGCTTTTATTCACGCCGTCCACTCCATTCAGGCCGTCACGGGTGATGTGCCCGTCAATCTCATTTTCCTCATAGACGGCGAGGAGGAATTAGGCAGTCGGCACCTGCCTCAGTTTATTGAGCAGTACACAGATGAGTTGAAAACGGCCGATGCAATGTACTACCATCTCCCATTGGAGACCGTTAAAGGCCATCCGCAGGTAAGTCTGGGTTTCAAAGGCATTGCTTACTTTGAGCTGGAGGTCAAAACACTGCCGACTGATGCGCATTCCATGGTCGGACCCGTGGTCAACAGCTCGGTGTGGCGGTTGATCTGGGCGCTTCATTCTATGCGCGGGGCCGACGACCGAATCGCGATTGATGGCTTTTATGAGAATGTGCGGCCTCCCACCGAGGAGGATGAGCGCATGCTCACCGATCTGGTCGATATTTGGGGCCCCAGTGCCTTCAAAGAGATGTACGGTATTACGGAATTCCGGGGAGGGCTCGATGGCCTGGACCTCGTCAGAGAAGCGATTTTTGCGCCTGGCCTGAATATCGACGGCTTTCTGTCCGGCTACACTGGGCCTGGACCTAAGGCAATTGTGCCCGCTTCGGCGATGTGCAAGATAGACATCCGGCTGGTGCCGGATATGACTGTCCAGGAGATTCTGGACAAGGTACGCGCCCATCTGGACCAGCATGGGTATGATGATATCGAACTGAGATTCGTGACCGGGTACGATCCGGCCAGAACATCGCCGAAAGAGCCTATCGCGCAAGCCGCCGTTAGAGCCCTCAAAAGGTTAGACGCCGAGCCTGGCGTTGTGCCTATATTACCTGGAACGGCTCCGCAGGTGTTGTTCAGCGAGCCCCCGTTGAGCCTGCCCTTTGTGATGTCGGGACTCGGTCACGGCTGGTTGCTTCACGCCCCTAACGAGTATTTCGAAGTGGAGGGTTTGCGGGCATGCGAAAAGTCGGCGGTTGCGCTTCTGTATGAATTTGCGGATGCCTGATGGTTGTGGCGGAATGGTCGTCGGCCACCAGAGCGAAGGAGATTGAGGAGATGTCCGTTTTAAGTACAGAAGACCGAACCTTTTGGAAAGAAAACGGTTATGTTGTTATCCCCAATGCCGTTCCCCCAGAACAGGTCAGGTCAACCGAACAAAAGGTCTGGGATTTTCTGGGGATGAGTCCCGATCATCCAGAAAGCTGGTACCCGAATCCTCCCCGTGCGAGTGTTATGGTCGAAATGTACCAGGATCAGGCCCTTTGGGACAACCGCCAGTATCCCCGCGTCTATCAGGCGTTTGCCGAGATTTTTGGGACGGAGAAGCTGTGGGTGAGCATCGATAGGGCCAGTATGAATCCACCGGAACGAGATGACTGGAAATACCCTGGCGGGTTTCACTGGGATACGTCGTTGGATTTGCCAATCAAATTTTGGGTACAGGGTGTGCTCTATCTAACGGATACTGCCGCCAACCAGGGGGCGTTCTCCTGTGTGCCCGGCTTTCACCGAAAGATCGAGGCGTGGCTGAAGGACCTGCCGCCGGATGCCGATCCCCGGCAGCAGGATATCGAAAGCCTGGGCGTGCGGCCGATTCCGGGCAAGGCGGGGGATCTTATTATCTGGCACAGTGCGCTGCCTCACGGAAGCAGTCCAAATACAGCTAATCTTCCGAGAGTAGCGCAATACATCACCATGTACCCTGCCCAAGAAGAAGATCAAGAGGCGCGGGACCATCGGATTGAGGCCTGGCGAGATCGTCTGGCGGGTCTGGTTATCGAAGTAACCGGTAAGTGCTGGGAACTTCGCAGAGAAAAGGAACACGAACTTGGCCGGACAGCAAAATTGTCTCCCCTGGGACGAACACTGTTAGGCCTTGATCTGTGGGAAGATACTGGTATGGACATTGGGGCAGATAGGTTATGAATAGCCGAGAACCAGTTTTCGTTTCCTCCAGGGCGACGAGTGAATCGACTGCCGTAGATGAGGCGCATCTGTCCGCACCGGCAAAGAAGGAGGGAATTACCGCTCGAGCGGTGATCCTGGGTATTTTTTTCGCGGCCTTCGCCAGCCTGTTTCTGACCTACGACGAGTACATGATCCGCTCCTCGTATCTCAACCTGAGCCATTTCCCTCTAATTGCCTTTCTGTGCTTCCTGGCCCTGGTCGTTTTGAACGCCGTTCTGGACCGTCTGGGTTTTGTGCGCCCGCTTTCGCCCTTCGAACTGCTGATCATCCTGGCGATGGTGATGGCAGGGAGCGTGTTGCCGACATGGCAACTGACGGGCTTTTGGCTGGCGATCATTTCCTCTCCGTACTACTTTGCCACGCCGGAGAACCGGTGGGAGCCATATTTTCACGGTTACATCTCTGACTGGTTGGCCCCGTCCGACCAGACCGGTGCGATGACGTGGTTTTTCGAGGGTTTGCCGGCAGGAGGCCGTATTCCCTGGGAGGTGTGGGTAGTCCCCCTGTTCTGGTGGGTCTGTTTCATTGCGGCGGTGACGCTGGTTTCGGCGTGCATCGTGGTGGCATTGAGAAGGCAGTGGACTCATCACGAGAAGCTGGGCTACCCCCTGATAGGTGTCGGAATTGAGATGGCGACGAAATCCGGAGCAGTCGGCTTCAGGCCGGAGTTCATGCAGGGAAAACTGTTCTGGGCCGGGGTGGCGATTCCGTTTGGGATCGTCTGCTGGAACATCCTGACCTATCTTGCCCCGGGCCTCCCGGCCATTCCCCTGGGTGGAGGAAACGTAGTTCTTTACCAGGGTGCGCCGGGCATAAACCTGAACATCCACTTTTTTGCGATAGCGTTCGGTTTTTTTGCGAACTTAGAGGTGCTGTTCAGCATCTGGTTCTTCTTTCTGATCTTTATTGTCGAGGCCTCCATCTTCAACCGCATCGGCTACAGCGCTGGGGAAGGAGCGTACTGGTCGTCCTACAGCGCGGCCACCGGCTGGCAGTGTTGGGGAGCGTTTTGGTGTATGGTGTTCTGGGTGCTATGGACAGCGCGGCACCACCTAAAGAATATAGTGCGCGGTGCCTTCGGGGATGCCAGTCTCGCCGAGGACGGCGACGAGATGATGTCCTATCGGACCGTCGTGTTTGGATTTATCCTGGGTATAGTATTCATTCTCTTCTGGCTGCACAGCGCAGGGATGAGCTACAAGATGGCACTGGTATTGACGGTTTCCACTCTCGTCATCTACATCGGGGTGTCGAGAATCGTGGCCGAGACCGGCCTGGCTTACGTGCGGGCACCGATGACAGCGCAGTATTCCACGCTGTTTGTGCTGGGGACCGAGACGACCTCAGGGGCCAGCCTGACCGCCTTGGCCTTCACATACTCCTTAGTGGCCCGGGGGACGGGGCTGTTCATGCCGGTATTGACCCAGGTGGGAAAGGTGGCGGATGTGGCCGCACGTTCCAGGAAGGGAATTCTGGTCTGCACCGGTCTGGCGCTGTTTGTTTCTCTGCTCTGCTCAGTGTGGGGAACCCTTTACCTGGGGTATGCCCACGGGGCCTACAACTTTAACTCATGGAAGATCAATTCCGCTGCGCCGAAGGTCCTCAACGACGTGGTCGTGTATATGCAATCGGCATTTCCGACCGACTGGGAGAAGCTGCAGTTCTTCTGGATCGGCGCGGGGGTTATGGCTGTGATGACGTTCTTGCGGTATCGATTTGCCGGCTGGCCGATCCATCCGATTGGATTTGCGATTTCATCCACCTATTTCAGCTACCGAATGACCTTTTCCATCTTTCTGGCCTGGGCGTTTAAATGGATCTTTATAAAGATCGGAGACGCGGCGCTCTACAGGCGGTCCAGGCCGTTTTTTATCGGCATCCTGGTCGGCTGGGCGCTGGGAGTCGCCCTGACAATTCTTGTGGATGCGATCTGGTTCCCTGGTAGCGGCCACCATATCCACGCAGACTAAAGCCATATGGCACGCGCTTGAGCGGTTGACCATGATCAGAAGGAGAAACAGGCGATGGCAAAGACATTGAAGGTTGCTGTGGTCGGGATGGGCCATGGGAGGGCACACGTTCGGGTGTTTAACGAGTACATCGATCAGACGGAGGTGGTGATGGTCTGCGATGTCGTTGAAGAGCGGGCCAAGGCCGCGGCAGAGGAACACGGCATTGGCAAGTGGACCACCCGATACGCCGATGTGCTTGCCGAAAAGGACGTGGACCTGGTGGCCCTCTGCACGCCCTGCCACCTGCACGGACGGCACACCCTTGCGGCACTGGACCACTGGAAGCACGTTATGGTTGAGGTGCCAATGGAGAACCAGTCCCTGGAGACGCTCTGGAAGATTGTGTATATGTCTGAAAGGCGCAATCTGAAGGTCCAGATGGACAATCAACTCCGGTGGATGGCACCGACGGTGCATATGAAGCGGTTGATCGAACAAGGAAAGCTTGGGGAGATCTATTATGTGGAGACGGAATATGTCCACGACATTGGGGGAATTACCATCCGGCAAGATGGTTCTCCAACCTTCCGATGGGGGCTGGGAGAACTGGCCCAGGGATCGATCAACGCCGGCGGCGGTCTGTATGCCGTGGATAATGCGTACTGGTTGATGGGAGAGCAATTCGTCGAGGTGTTCGGGTACGGAAACAAGAAGAATATGCCCTATCGACAGGTGTACGATCACGAAGTGGCGCTGTTCAAAACGGCGAGCGGTGCGATTGCCCGATGCGTCTGTTCAAAGGGGCCGAAGCGGCCCACGATAGAGTATGCCGCTGTGTACGGGACGAAGGGCACGCTGGAGACCTCCGGCCGTCTGCCCCATCCTCCCGATGGGCCGGGTGTCTATGGCTGCTTTGCCGACGAAGATCCGAATTATAGCAGGGGTGTCTATGGGTGGATGTACACGGAGTCCGTCAAACAGGAGGACGGGGCTGCAAAGGAGCAGCCGGAACACGGGATGGTGAAGATCGAGGTGCCGCCGCTGATTGTGGATGAGGAAATCTCCAAGAGGGTAGGCCACGGCGGCACGGAGTACCTGGCCGACCTGGATCTGGTGAATGCCATCCTGGAGGACTATCAACCGCCGTGCAACGTTTACGAGAGTGCCCGGTCCTGCGCTGGGGCGATCTGTGCGGTGCAGTCGATCTACGAGGGCAGACCGGTCCAGGTGCCGGATATCGTGGACAGAAGCGACGCCGTCAAGCAGTTTGGACCGCTACCTACTGCACACCAGAACTCGGACGAGCTATAATGACACGGCGGGAGTTCCTTGCAAGGGGAGGCCGAGCAACTGCCGGTCTGGCAGGTCTGTCTCTGGCTGCCCGGCTGACGCCCGGCCGCGTCCAGGCCGCACCGGAGGTTCATCTCACCGTCTGGTGGTGGGGCGAACAGGAGGCGCCGGGTCTGCAGCAGTGGGTGCGGGAGACCGTTCACCGATACAAGGCGGCGCATCCGGGCGTTGAGATTGCAACCGTGCTGCAGGCTACAGAATCGCTCTATCCGTCATTTGCCTCCGCCGGACAGGCCCGACAGGGGCCCGATATTCAGTATATGTGGGGTGGGATATCCACGATGCAGTTCGTCTGGCGGGGGTATGTGCATCCGATCAGCGACCTGCTGAGCGAGGACGACCTGGAGCCTGTTTTTCCCGGCAGTCTGCGGGAGACCGCCTTTCAGGGGAAGATCTACGGGCTCCCCTGGTATGCGCTTCCCTTCCTGCTCGTCTACAGCAAGCCGGCTTTTGCCCGGGCGGGCCTGGATCCCGATCATCCGCCTCGCACCTGGGATGCGTTCCTGTCGGCAGCAGATCGCCTGCGGGCTGCCGGTTTTGTGCCGTTGGGATATGGTGTGAAGGGTCTGAGCGGTATTGGAAATTTTAGCAGCCTTTTCATTTTGCAGGAATTGGACGATTCTATCGATATTCTCAAGGCCGCTACCGGCGAGATTCCGTTTATCGATCCTCTGTATTCAAGCTGGCTGCACCGCGTGGAGGAGATGGTTCGAAAGGGCGTTTTCAACCAGGATGTCTCTTCGCTGGAATACTATCAGGCTCAAAACCTGTTTCTGGCTGGAGAGGCGGCGATGGCCGTTGCCAGCCAGACCAAGGTGAGCCACTTCATCAAGATGCTGGGAGAAGAGAACGTGGGTGTCATGCTGCCTCCCAGGTTCGGGAGCGGCAGGCTGGCGGGTAGGATGCCGAATACGGCACAGCAACTGCTTGTGACTTCGTGGTCGGACCACAAGGAAGAAACGGCCGATCTGCTTTGTTACTTTCATACCCCGGAACGACTGGATCGGATGCATGCCCTGTCGGGAGCGATTCCACCCGACGAGCGTTTCGATCGCAGCAGGCTTGTGCGGTCGCAGGATCGCACGATTGCCGAATGGATGGGGAGCGAGAGCATGACAAATTACCAGAACTACTGGCCGCCTCAGATGGATCGGGAAAATCTTTTCCCGGCGGTGCAGTCCTTATTCGCCGGAGCGCTGTCTGCAGATCAGGCTGCGGGACAGGTGGACGAGTTCCTCAACCGGTGGCGGGATTCGAATGTGGATACGGTTGAAAAACTCGCTACCTGGGCTTCTGAGGCCAGGTAGCGTATGCAGGTCAGGAGGCAGTGTGTGATGATACAGTGGGCAAATCGTGCGGGGTACACCTTTCTCGTTCCCGCCCTTGCCATTCTCGCCTTCGTGTATGCATACCCTATGGCGAAGGTTATCGAATTCAGCCTGCGGCATAGAGGGACCGGTGTGTGGACCGCGCTGGACAACTACCGGCGCTTGCTGGACGATCCGATCTTCTGGCAGGCGTTGTGGAACAATGTTGGGTTGTTCTTTCTGATACCGATTCTCGTTGTTCTGTCTCTGGTTTTTGCGTCCCTTCTGTACGAGCGGCTCAGGGGCTGGCAGGTGTACAGGTTTTTCATCTTTCTCCCGTACATGATACCGATTGTGGTTACCGGCATCGCGTTTGGTTACATCCTTCAGTACCGCGGTCTGGTCAACAGCGTCCTTGCTTTCGCCGGACTGGGCGGACTGCGCCAGGATTGGCTGGGAGACCCTCAGCTTGCTTTTTTTACCGTAGGGGGGGTGATCGTCTGGCGGGAATTGGGTTTGGGCATAGTCCTTTTCCTGGCCCGCCTGATGCAGGTTCCGGGCGAACTCTACGAGAGTGCGCGTATCGATGGGGCTGGCTGGTGGCAGACGCTTTATTACGTTACGATTCCGCAACTGAGTACGGTGATTCTGTTTTACACGAGCGTTATGATGGTTCAGCTGTTCAGCTGGGTATTCAATTATATCTTTGTATTGACCCGGGGCGGGCCCGGCTTCACCACCTATGTGAGTGAATTTTATATCTACCAGCGGGCTTTCAGCTATGACGAGATCGGCGTTGCCTCCGCCTGTTCGTTTGTCGTGGTGTTGCTCGTCGCTGTGGGCCTGTCCGGCCTTTTCAGCCTGCTGCGCCGGGTGGAAATCTTCGAGTAGAGGATGCTCGCGATGGTCCAAAGGTTTGTTCGGTCGGCCGTGTGCCACTTTGTTCTGCTCGGGCTGTGCATCGTGGCCCTCGTACCCCTCTACTTTATGGTGGTTTCTGCTCTGAAAGAGCAGATGGCGTTTTTCCAGGATCCGGTGGGATTGCCCTCTTCGCCTGTGCTGAACAATTTTGCCGTTGTCTTTGGCCAGTCGAAGTTTGCGCGGTGGATTTTGAACAGCGCCGTTCTCACAATCACGTCGGTCGGTTTGACGCTCGGTATCTCAAGCTTTGCAGCTTACGCCTTCGCCCGGATCCCTTTCACGGGCCGGCACGTGCTCTTCCGGCTGACCTCGGCACTGATGGCCGTTCCGGTCGTCGCCATGATCATGCCGCTATTTGTCTTTATGGTGAAGGTCGGCCTGGTGAACACCTATCCGGCGGCCATTGCGGTGTATTGCGGGTTTATGTTGCCCTATACCACGTTTTTTTTAACTGGCTTCTTCAGCCGGCTGCCCCAGGGGATCTTCGACGCAGCCCTGATCGATGGGTGTTCGCACGGGTTGCTATTGCGCAAATTCGTACTGCCGCTGTCCCTTCCGGCGATCGCCACCCTGGCCGTCGTCAACGCGCTGTGGGTCTGGAATGAGTTGCTCATCTCCCTGGTGCTCCTGCAGGCCGACGATATGCGCACGCTTATGGTGGGGGTCACTGTTTTTCGGGATCGATTCGGCGTCAATGTGCCGGTGACGATGGCAGGATTGCTCGTGGCCGTTTTTCCGATGCTTCTTTTGTACCTCAGTGGTTTACGCTATTTTGTTTCCGGCCTGATGGTCGGTTCGCTCAAAGGTGAGTGACAGCCAGCGGATGGCGGACGGGAACTCAGGAGAGGAATGAGTGGCAGCGATGGCGAGCGTAACTCTGAAGCGTGTGCGAAAGGTGTTCGACAAAGCGGTGGTGGCGGTGGAGGATGTCGATCTCCAGGTGGAAGATGGAGAGCTTGTGGTCCTGGTGGGTCCGTCCGGGTGCGGGAAGTCGACGATCCTCCGGATGATCGCCGGCCTGGAGGAGGTGACCAGAGGAGAGATCTATATCGGGGGAGTCCTGGCAAATGACCTCCTGCCCAAAGATCGGGATATTGCCATGGTCTTCCAGAATTACGCCCTCTACCCCCACATGACCGTTTACCAGAATATGGCCTTCGGATTGAAGCTGCGGAAATACCGGAAGGAGGAGATCGACGCCCGGGTACGGGAGACGGCAGATACTCTGGGGATCAGCGACCTGCTTGGCCGGAAGCCGAAGGCGCTGTCGGGTGGACAGCGACAGCGCGTGGCGGTGGGGCGGGCTATCGTTCGGAAACCGAAGGTCTTCCTGTTCGACGAGCCGCTGTCGAACCTGGATGCCAGGCTGCGCGTCCAGATGCGCACAGAGATCAGCAAGCTGCATATGCATCTGGAGGCGACGATGATCTATGTCACCCACGATCAGGTCGAGGCGATGACGATGGGAGAGCGGATTGTAGCGATGCGAGAGGGCCGGATCCAGCAGATTGGTTCTCCGATCGATCTCTACCGGCATCCGGTCAACCGGTTTGTGGCCGGTTTTATCGGCAGCCCGTCGATGAATTTTCTGGAGGGCAGACTGATCCGAAACGAAGGAGTGGCCTTTTCCAGCGGTGCCATCTGCTTCCCCATTCCAGAGCGATGTGCCAGTTGCCTGCAAGCCTACATCGGCCGGGATCTGATACTGGGCATCCGGCCGGAACATATTGTCGAGGCGTCTGCACCCTACGGCCCCCTGGAACGAGGGGAGGTCCGCGCCAGTGTTGAGGTGGTAGAACCGATGGGAAACGAGACCTATCTCTACCTGAGGGCGGAAGATACGCGGTTTGTCGCCCGCATCTATACGGATTGGATTCCGGCAGTCGGTGAACCGGTTCACCTGGCGTTCGATCTGGCCGAGATGCACTTTTTCGGCAAGGAGACGGGAACGGCCCTGATTTCGAACGGATGGGATAGCTGAACCCTGTTTCAACCTGAATAGAGATGGAGGATGGAAATGCGGGTTTTCTTGTTGTTGCTGATCGCGGTCCCGGTCTGGGCCCTGGCTTCGGACCAGGAGGAGATCGAGGCGCATTATCAGCGCGGGGTCGAATCTATGGATCAGAGCCGGTACAATCAGGCGATCCAGGCATTCCGTCGCTGTCTGGATCTCGATGCCTCCCACTACGATGCCCGCGTGCGGCTGGCAGAGATCTATCTGAGGCAGCAGATGTTGGGGCGAGCGGCCGATGTGCTCCACCAGGCGATCGAGATCGAGCCGGACCGAGTCGAAGCCCGTTTGGTGCTTGCGGAGGTTCTGGCGACTGAGGGGCGGTTCTTCGACTCCCGACAGGAGATCCAGCAGGTGCTTTTGACCGATCCAGACGGTATCCCTGCGGATGCACGGATGAAGGTCGGCTACCTTCTGGGGATCGCGGGAGGGATGCTTCCCAACCTGGAGGAGGCCAAGAGGCAGTTTGAGAAGGTGCTGGAGGTGAATCCCGATCATGTGGGCGCTTCCTTTCAGCTGGGTATCGTCGAACTCAGACTCGGTCAATTTTCTGAAGCCGCAGAGCGCTTCGCATCGATTATCCCGCATTATCCCCAGCATTTTGAAGCCCAATATCAACTCGGGGTTGCCTATCTCCGAAGCCAGAATTACCGCAAGGCCATTCCCGCTTTGAAAGAAGCCCTTAAAATCAGGCCGGGTAGCCTGGAGTCCAAATGGGTCCTTAAACTCGCCTACGATCGGGAAGGCGGGTATCCAGAGGATTTGGAGGAGAGATACAGACTCAGTCTTTTCCACGAGGATATCGGCAATCCCCCCGTCCTGTTCACCGACGTTGCTGCCCAGGTCGGGGTTGCAAAGGTGGATGGCGGACGAGGCAGTGCCTGGGGAGACTATGACAACGATGGAGACCAGGATATTTTTGCCCTGGGACATTATTCGCCTCAGGTCCTCTACCGGAACAACGGGGACGGTAGCTTTACCGACGTGGCCGCTCGTGCGGGATTGGCCGATATGCCGGGAGGTTTCGCGTCTCTGTTTGCCGACTACGACAACGACGGGGACCTGGATCTCTACGTAACCCGGGACGGCTGGTTTGGCAAGAAGCCGAATTCGCTCTACCGGAACAATGGGGATGGCACCTTTGACGATGTGACGGAGAGCACTGGTGCAGGAGATTCCGGGTCGGGCTTTGGCGCTGCCTGGGGGGACTACAACAATGATGGAGCTCTCGACCTTTACATTGCCAACGGTGTGGTCGGGGATGCGTCGCCCAACGTGCTCTATCACAACAATGGCGACGGCAATTTCACCGATGTTGCCGCTCAAGCAGGCGTTGCAGACACCAGATCGGCTATCGGGACAGCCTTTGGGGATTACGATAAAGATGGCTACCTGGACCTGTATGTTGTGAATCATACGGAGCCCAATGTCCTTTATCACAACAATGGGGATGGGACCTTTACAGATGTGAGCTACCGAGCCGGAGTCGCCTCAAGGCGGAAAGGGTTTGTGACGTTCTTTTTCGACTATGACAACGATGCAGATCTCGATCTTTTCTTTTCATCTATGGCCGATTTCACCGATTATATCCAGAGTCAGGTTGACGGAGAAACAGGTCCGGACGCTTATTATAGCACGCCCGTGCTTTACCGCAACAACGGGGATGGAACCTTCACCGATGTGACCATCCAGGCGGGGCTGAACAAGGCCTTCGGGTCAATGGGGGCCAACTTTGGCGATATTGACCAGGATGGATATCAGGACCTCTACCTGGCCAACGGGGGCCCGGAGATGGGGCGGTTAGAACCCGATGCTCTTTACCGCAACAATGGGGATGGGACCTTTACAGATGTGACCGCGTCTACCGCCGTCGTCGAACAGGTCGGAAAGGGGCATGGTGTGACGTTTGCAGATTATGATAGTGACGGTGATTTGGATATTTACGTCCCCGTTGGAGGGGCGTTCATAGGGGATCAATGGGAGAATCGCTTATATCGCAACGAAGGGAATTCCAACGCCTGGCTGGTGGTTAAAACGGTTGGAACTCGGAGCAACCGGGATGGGATCGGGGCGGCGGTGACCGTGCGTGCGGGTTCGCTGTTATTGTACTCAGAGGTCAGCGGAGGATGCGGCTTCGGATCCACGAATAGCCTTCCGTTGGAGTTCGGGTTGGGATCCAACAAGCGCGTGGACCTTCTGGAGATTCGATGGCCGAGCGGTGTGGTTCAACGATTTGAGAATCTCCAGGTGAATCAGGTCCTCACGGTGACGGAAGGAGAGGAATTGTGAATGCCAGCTTAAAAAAATGGAAAAGAGGTTGGATATATGCTGTACTCCTCCTGTTGATCGGATTTATCATCTACTTCTGGCCGTATCCTGAAAGGGAGACGGGCATGTCCAGAGGGGAAATAAGATACCATTTAGGGATGAGTCACTTAAACCGGGGCGAACGCGGCAAGGCAATGGAGGTCTTCCAAAAGGCAGTCGAATTGGATCCGGACTCCCCGATGCCCTACTTCGGTTTGGGCCTTGTTTACACGTCCCATGGCAAATACGATAAGGCGGTGGAGGCCTTCCGCAAGGTGATCGTTCTGCGGCCAGATTTTGTGGAAGCCTACTATAACCTCGGCCGGGTTCTTGCACAGCAGGGCGAGTACACAGAGGCGATTCGAGCTTATGAAAAGACGGTCGCGATCAACCCGGATCTGACCCAGGTATATTACAATCTGGGGGAAATCTACATGGAGGGAAAGGAGTATGCCCGAGCCATAGCGGAATATAAGAAGGCGATACAGCTTGATCCCGACTATCGAGATGCCCACTACGCGCTGGGAAACGCTTACTCAAAACAGCGTAAGTATCCGGAGGCTATTCAGGCGTACGAACGGACTCTGGAGATCGATCCGGAACACGCGAAGTCCCACTATGGTTTGGGTATGGCCTACATGAGACAGGGAAAAACCGACGAGGGAGAGCGGGAGTTGGAGATATTCAAACGGCTGTATGCGTATATGGAAGAGGTGGAACAGGTAGAAACCGTTCTTCGACAAAGTCCCAATGATCCCTCTGTTTATGTTGAGTTGGGAGTGATCCACGCAAGCTACGAAAAGCTTGAGCGGGCTGCCAGGGCGTTTCAAAGGGCGATTGCGCTGGACTCCGTTTCGGTAGATGCACATCACAATCTGGGCTTGGTCTATGCACAGCAGGACATGTATCGGGAGGCCGAAACGGCGTTTCAAAGGGCGATTGCGCTGGACTCCGTTTCGGTAGATGCACATCACAATCTGGGCTTGGTCTATGCACAGCAGGACATGTATCGGGAGGCCGAAACGGCGTTTCAGAAAGCGATCGGGCTGGACTCCGAGTTTGCGCCAGCGCACGTTGAGTTGGGTGCGGTACATCAGCAGCAGGATGTGCTGGATAAGGCGATGGCTGAATATCAAAGGGCGATTGCGCTGGATCCTTATCTGTTGAAGGCCCATAACAACCTCGGGGTCATCTATGCAGCGCAGGGGCGATTGCAGGAAGCAGTGGCGGCCTGGAAGACGGCGCTTGCAATCGATCCGGCCGATCCCGAAACGAAGAGAAATTTGGAAGAGGCAGAAGAGATCGCACGCAAAGCTCCTTGAAGGTGACGTTACGGTCGGGTTGAGACCTGTAAGGTGGATAGAAAGGATCGTTCAGGATGTTCCGGTTTCACTCAGCGCGAACGTGGACAGCCCGTTTCATGATTCTCGCCGCATTATTTGGCCTGACTTGTGGTCCAAAACGGGATCCAGGCGATGCACAGGGCGTTCGATTTGTGGATGTTACGGTTCAGGCGGGTGTTGGATTTCGCCATGTCCACGGAGGGAGCGGGCAAAAGTACTTTGTGGAGACGATGGGAGCAGGCTGCGCCTTTTTTGACTACGATGGCGATGGCGACCTGGACCTGTATGCCGTTAACGGCGCTCCGCTTCCGGAGTTTGTAGGAAATGAGACGCCGACGAACAGGCTTTATCGGAATAATGGGGATGGGACATTCACCGATGTGACGGAGCGCGCCGCTGTGGGCGACACGGGATACGGAACGGGATGCGCTACCGGCGACTACGACAACGACGGGGATCTGGACCTCTATGTGACCAACTACGGCCCCAACCTCCTCTATCGGAACAACGGGGATGGGACGTTCACCAATGTGACGGAGCGCGCCGCCGTGGGCGACAGCTACTGGGGAGCAGGATGTGCGTTTCTGGACTACGATAATGACGGGGATTTGGACCTCTACGTGGCCAACTACCTCGATTACTCTCTGGACGATCCACGAATTGATCTGATCCCCTATATCGTCGATTACCACGGTGCCCGCGCCTCGGGTCTGAAGACATATCCCCATCCGCACAACTTCAATGGTGCGCCCGACCAGCTCTATCGGAACAATGGAGATGGGACATTCACCGATGTAGCCGATGCGGCGGGTATAGCCAATACCGAAGGGAAAAGCCTGGGTGTAGTCGTCACAGACTACGACGACGATGGGGATCCCGATCTATATGTGGCCAACGATATGGTCGGGAATTTCCTCTATAGGAACAACGGGGACGGGACATTCACCGACGTGGGATTGATCTCCGGAGTCAGTTACAACGAGAACGGTCAAGAGGAGGGAGGCATGGGCGTGGATGCTGGCGATTACGACAACGACGGGTGGATGGATCTGATTGTGACCAATTTCCAGCATGAGACTTATACTCTCTACCGCAACAACGGGAACGGGACGTTCACCGATGTGTCGTTTGCCTCCAGCACGGGCAGGGTTACCCGCCCTTACCTGGGGTGGGGAGTCGGTTTTTTTGACTACAACAACGATGGACACAGCGACCTTTTCGCGGCCAACGGTCATGTGCAGGACAACATCGAAAGGCTGGACGGGTCAACCTCTTATCCACAGCGCAATCTCCTTTTTCACAATAACGGGGATGGGACGTTCGCCGACGCTTCCTTGAAATCCGGGGATGGGATGCGCCTTGTGAAGGCCAGTCGGGGAACGGCGTTCGGGGATTATGACAACGACGGGGATGTCGATCTGTTTGTCCTCAACTCCAACGAGCGGGCGGACCTACTGCGCAACGACGGGGGAAACCGGAACAACTATCTGACAGTTCGGACGGTGGGGACGGTGAGCAACCGGGATGGAATTGGCGCCAAGGTAAAGGTGGTCTCTGGGAGGCTGAGACAGGTGAAGGAGGTGCGGAGCGGATCGAGCTATCTCTCCCAGAACGATCTCCGGGTTCACTTCGGATTAGGTAGTCGTTCAACGGTGGATACTCTGATGATTCGGTGGCCCAGCGGAACGGTGCAGGTGCTGACAGATATATCCGCTAATCGGGTTTGGACGGTGACTGAACAGACAGGCCCATAATGGATGATCATAATGTTTTCAACCGATAAGAAAGCAAGGAAGACGGGATAAAAGGATGAAAATTACCGATATTAAGCCGATGGCGATTAAAATTCCCCAGGAAGATACCTTTGGCGGAAAGGGAGTGGAAGAAGAGCGAGCCTACGACGTGCAGCCGGGATGGCGCGGGCTCTATTCCCGCCAGATCGAAACGACGCTGGTCAAAGTGGAGACCGACGGTGGTATTACGGGATGGGGAGAGGGACAGGCACCGATCGGTCCGGAGGTGACGGCGATGGTGATCGACAAAGTGCTAAGGCCGATTCTGATCGGAAGAGACCCGGCCGAATGGGGGGTATTGAAACACGAGATGTATAACGCGATGAACCTGCGGGGACACTACTCCGGGTTTATGGTACACGGCCTTGCGGCGGTAGATTCGGCCCTGTGGGATATCCAGGGGCAGAAGCTGGGTGCGCCGGTGGTGGAGCTTCTGGGCGGGGCTTTCCGGGATCGAGTGCCGGTTTATGTTTCGGGAGTGCGGGGAAACTCGATTGAGGAAATGGTGGAGACGGCATGCGGGCATATATCGGAGGGTTTCCGGGCGCTCAAGATGTTTTTGGGCTTCGGAATTGAAAGAGATTTGAGGCACGTTGAGGGAATCCGAGATGCGGTGGGACCGAATGTCCAGCTTATGGTGGATGCACTGTGGAATTATGACACACCGACGGCCCTGCAATTGGGACGGCACCTGGAGCGCCTGGGGGTGTTCTGGTTTGAAACGCCGACCAGCCCGGAGGATATTGAGGGCCACGCAGAGATCGCCCGGGAACTGGATATGTTCGTTGCGGCCGGAGAGACCGAGACAACGCGGTATCAATTTCTGAACTGGTTTCAGGCGCGGGGACTGGATATCGCACAGCCCGACGTGGGGCGTTGCGGAATTACGGAGGCCAAGAAAATTGCCGATCTAGCCGAGACGTTCAATATCCCCATTGCGCTGCATGCAGGGGTCTGCCTACCACCCAGTATCGCGGCTTCCATCCACATAGCGTCGGCCATTCCGAATTTGATTTTCCAGGAGTATCAACCGCTGATGCTTGGTCTTTCCAACCAGTTTTTGAAACGGCCCATCGTGTGTGAAGAGGGCCATTTCCACCTGCCTGAGGGATCGGGGCTGGGAATCGAGATGGATGAAGAGGCCGTGTCTCAATATGTGGTTTATCCATAGCCGGACTTGAACGAGGTGGCGGGTATGATTTTTTCTCAGGACAACGCGACTGGTCAAGTGACGCTTTCACCAGAGGGTCCCTTTGTGACCGGCTCATATGTGACGTTGAAGTTGACGTTTACAACAGGCGTGGACGGTCTGGCTGAGGGTGCGCGGTTGCGTGTTGGGGTGCCCAATACCGGGTGGGAGCCTGTTGTGGTGCCCCAGCTCCGGTACTGGGACGAATTGGTGCGGGGAAAAGATCGAAAGTACGCACCCTTTCATTCGGTCAACACGATGGCAGATGTGGTCACCCTGGGGGACGCTGTGCTGCATCTGGAGACGATGGAGCGCATGCTAATTCCCGATGAAGACCCGGCGGAGGCGTATTGGCGATGGTGGATCACGGCGACAGTAGAGGATGGGCCGCTGGCTGGGGGAGACCAGATTGTGTTGATTTACGGTGACCCTCGATTTGTGAGACGCGGTGTACGGGTTCAGACCTTTCCGGAAGACGGGCTGACGATTTCGGTGTATGTGGACCCGGGTGATGGAAATTGGGTACGCCCCGGAGGGGCACCGGTCGAACTGGACGTAGTGTCAGGCGCCCCTGCGCGGGCCAACGTAGTGGTCCCTTCTGTTATTACGGGGGCCCCCGTGCCCCAAGTGCGGATTGCCCTGACAGATGCCTGTCACTGCCGTCCTAACGGCGATCCGCCCAGGTCCCTGGTCCTGCGCGACGAGCGCTGGCGCCGGGTGGGCAATGTCCGATTTTCCGGATTGCAACCGGTTAAAGTAGAACTGAAAAATTCGGGAGCCGTTTTTGAGGGGGTGACGCTGACCGATTTGGAAGGAAAACAAATTTGGGGGACTTCCAATCCGTGCATTCACTCGGATGAGGACAATTTGCAGCTTTTCTGGGGAGACTTGCACGCCCAGAGCGAATATCACGTGATGCACTCGCAAGAGAAGGACGCCCGGCAGGTGGGCTGGTCCAAGGGCATTTCCTGCGGTACGCCGGACGATGTGTATCAGTACGCCCGGGATGTGACGCTGCTCGATTTTGTGGCCATTACCGATCAGGGCGCGATTACGGGCGTGGGCTGGGAGCTTCTCCAGCAGAAGGCCATCGAGCATTACCGACCGGGAGAATTTGCGACGTTCAAGTCCTATGAGGCTGGCTCTCCGGTGGGTCATCGGAATGTGTATTTTCGGGGCGATGCGGTTGAGCCACTTCAGGATCCCAGGGCGTTCAGCTATATGCCCGATTTTCTTTACGAGCACTATCGGGGACGGGAGGATGTGATGATGATCCCGCATCACGTCAAGACGTGGACTGATTGGTCGTTTCACGATCCGGACCTGGAACCTTTGATGGAGATCTATTCGTGCTGGGGGCAGTCTGAAAATCCCTCGATGGACCGATGGGACAAGGGGATGACGCCGGGGGCAGGGGCGTGGGAGGCACTGAGACGGGGCTACCGGCTGGGGATGATCGCCAGCAGCGACAACCATGTGGGCATGCCGGGCCGGAGCTATCAGCACGACCGACAGGTCCATACGCCTTTTCCAGGGGGACTTGCAGCGGTCTGGGCGCCCGAGCTGACACGGGAGGCGCTGTTCGATGCGCTCAAAAGCCGTCGCTGTTACGGTACCACGGGCGCTCGCATTATCCTGGACTTCACACTCAACGATCAGCCTATGGGGAGCATTCTGGAGGTCGAGGGGGGGGAGGTGTCGAGAGAGGTTTACGCCTATGTTCGGGGTACAGACGCGATCAATCGCGTTGAGGTCGTGCAGAACGGGAAGGTCGTTGAGACTGGAACGCCCCATCACCGGGATAGGCAGGATGTCTATAGCTTGAAGTGGCGGGACACCACGGCACTTGAGGCAAACGCCTATTACTACATCCGTGTGATCCAGATCGACGGAGAGATGGGCTGGTCGTCCCCGATCTGGGTGGATCGAGTATAGAGAAGTCGCCCTTGCACCGCGCAAACAGTGATTGCCTCCCCTGTGAAGATTGTGCATAATAGCGAAGTACACGACCCCAAATACATATCTTTTGAACTGCACAAATACCATGCGCGCTGTACGCAAACTAAAACCCGGCCCTGGGCACATCGCCTTATGCGACATTCCAGAACCGGATATCGAACACCCCGACGACATTAAAATCGCCGTTCGGCGCGGCGGACTCTGCGGCACCGATCTCCACATCCGCCACGGCGGTTATGGCTTCCGCCCACCTGTCACGCTTTGCCATGAACTTTCAGGTGAAGTTGTCAAAGTCGGCGCCAATGTCATCCGCATCAAACCAGGTGATCGCGTCACGGTCCTTCCCACAGTTAGTGGCGCGTGTGGGCACTGTCGCTATTGTCGAGCCAGCGAGTTTTTCTTTTGCCCCCAGCGCAAATCCGTTGGTAGCATGCGCGACGGCGGGTTTGCCGAATACTGCGTCATCCCCCAAAACCTCGCCTTCCCACTTCCCGAATCCGTCTCCTATGACGCCGCCGCGCTTGTTGAACCCCTCGCCTGCTGCATTAAAGCCGTTCTTTTTCACACAAAAATTGTCCCCGGCGACTGGGTACTCGTTTCTGGACCCGGTCCCATTGGCCTGATGTGTGCCGACCTCGCCAGACTTGCAGGCGGGCGCGTTATTGTCTGCGGAACAGATCGAGACGCCCATCGCCTCGCTATGGCTAAAAGCGCGGAACACATCGTAGATGTCACGCGCGATAATATAACTGAATTTGTTCGCACACTCACCGGCGATGGCGCCGACATTGTCATCGAATGTGCCGGTGCTGCTGCCTCCATCGATCAATGCCTCGACGCTGTGCGCCCCCTCGGCACATTCACACAGGTGGCTCTGGTCGAACACCCCGTTGAAGTGAATTGGGGTAAAATCATCTACAAACAGCTTTCCGTGAACAGTTCTATTGCCCAGAACTGGCCCAGTTGGCAACGCGCCCTTGAAATGGTCATTGCCAAAACAATAGATCCCTCCGCATACATATCCCACAGGTTGCCACTTGAAAATTGGGAACAGGCATTTGACGGCGCAGAGCGACAAGAGGGATTGAAATACGTTCTGTGTCCTTAAGAAACCACCGGCACCGTCACCAGAATGTGTTCAATCCAATCGTCGCTGTCATTGATCAACTGGTGATAAGTATGCGGCGGTAAATGTACGGCATCACCTGGCTCCACGGGATAAATCTCGTCGTCTATTTTCATCTTGCCATAACCGCGTGTAAAATAATAAATCTGTTCTTTGTCATTGTGCATGTGGTAATCGCCCGCCTTGCCGCTCTGCATCATGTGCAGGGTAAATCCCGATGCTGCCAACATCGGTGCTTCTTCTTCGCTCAAGCCGGCGGTGCCTTCCTGCCTGAAAATTGACCAGATCAACGCCGTTTCATGGGCCACTGTGGGCGTGGCATCTTTCCAATTGCGAATCACCATCTATCTTTCCTCCATTTTAAGTGTTGATGTTCAATGCCGTATCGATCTCTGCCTGATATTCATACAACTCGCCGCTTTCGATCTCTGCTGCTGTCACGGTGCGACCTGCACGAGCAGACTCGCAAATCGCATAAATCGCCGCAACATCCTTCATCCCCTCAACACCATCGACCTCAATTGGATCATCATTCAAGACAGCACAGGCGAGTTCGTACTGTTCATAAGCGATCAATTTCCAATCCACAGCCTGATCGCCCACGCTATTTTTAGTGGGGAAAAAATAATCTAAAAGGGGATGCAATTCAAAATCGCCAACAGCATCTAAAATCGCATTCTGATCTCTCACCTCGCCATCTGCCGATTGCCAGATCGCCTGGCTTCCACGGCTACCATAGCTCTGCAAGCACCCTTTATCGCCTAAAATTAACTGACTGCGGCATGCACCGTGCCCGCCAATGCCCACAATAAAACTCACCATCACGCCGCTTTCCATCTTCATCATCGCCATCGCCGTATCTTCTGCCGTAGCGGGAACTTCATCGGGCATTGCGCGAAAACGCTGCTGATAAAATTCATACCGATCGCCAATGGCCTGTTGCTTTTTTCGCACCGGCTCCACTAAACGCGCATCGCCATATACCTCGACCACATCGCCGAGTTGATACCGAATCAGATCCGCATAGTGTACCCCCATATCGATCAACGGTCCCCCGCGGTCCTTCAAATGCCGCCAGGGCGTAATAAAAATTTCATTGCCGCCGCGCATGGCGTGAAGCGTCGCCATATAAGGTGTTCCGATTCGCCCAGTCTCCAACAAATGGCGCGTTAACCGCGCCGAAGGATCGCGCCGATAATTTTCAGCAACCGACAGTTTTCGTCCATTGCGCTCCGCCGCCTCATTCATAGCATGACACGCTTTTACAGAAATAGCCATGGGCTTTTCAACCAGCACGTGCAACCCCAGGTCCAATGCCTGACACACCACCGTGTGATGCACCGACGGATCAGTGACCACATCGACAGCCATCAAATCGGGAATCGCTTGCGCCATTGCTTCCATAGATGTAAATACGGGAGGTTTTGAACCGAGCAACTGCTCGGCCTCTCTCGCGGCCAGTTCTGCATTATCCCGACTGAGATCGCACAGGGCGCACAGTTCAATATTGTTAAACGGCGTCTTCGCCAATTCGCGCAGTCCATACAAATGGCGCGTCCCCATACCGCCACAACCGATCAGGGCGAGTTTGAGTTTGTCCATGTTATCTCCTTTACGGATTTTTTTTAACAGAGGATATATGCAAAAGTATATTGTCTTTCTGGTTACAATCCTGATACCACCATTGATTTACGCGGTAGAAGTGGTGGATGTAAAAACAGAACAAAAAAACGCCTGCGCTATTTTTCATCTCCCCAATATACGTCCGCGTTTTCCTCAACGAGGTTTTTGTGTTGCCGACGACGGCAGCATTTGGTTTGGATCTGGCACATCTAACTCGCGGATGTCTCATCGAAATGGCACATTGCGATTTGATGAAGCAGCACCCGCAGACAAACAATGGACCTTCTACGACTACAGAGATGGCTTACACAATGGCCCAGTTACTTCTATCGTGCAAGATCACAATGGCGTTTTATGGTTTGCAGGCAGTGCATCACAAAGGGCAACTATCACGCGCTATGATCCTTCCCAAAACTCCAAACGGGCCTGGCAAATCTACACCGACATACCCGATGTACCAGGCAAGTCCATTGGCTGGTCGGCTGTGATAGACAGCAAAAACCGTCTGTGGCTTACTACAGAGCACACAGACCTTGAAGCCGCAAAAAGAGACAGCTCAAAGGGTAGTTATGGCGTTGTCTGCTTTGACGGAAAAGACTGGACGCGTTACACTGTTGCCGATGGTCTGGTTCACCCACGGTGATGCTGGAGATGGTTCGGGTGGCATCTCAATTTATCACAAGAATACATGGCAACATATCACGCTACGCGATGGCCTACCCGTGCCTTACGTGCGTTTTATCTATCAAGCTCAAGATAGTACAGTTTGGTTGGGCACACACCGTCACGATAATGTAAGTGGCCTATTGCGATATCGCAATAGGAACTGGTTACGCCTGTACAAACAGGATGACTTACCTGTTGACAATATCTATGGCATCACACAAGCACGCGATGGTACCATCTATCTGCTACCCGGCGGCGATAAAATTACACGTCTGCAACCTGATAAACTACCATTAAAAACTATCTCTGGTACTTTAAAAGATACGTCTGGAAAACCCGTGTCCAACAGGGGGGTTCACATAAGAATAGCCCATGATCAGATCCGTGCGGGTTGTCGTACTGATTCAATGGGCAATTATCATCTCGAAATTTTCAAAGAAATTCACGCAGTTCAAACCACAGAAATTTTTGAACGCGTCCAAACGCGCAGTCAAAACCTGATTGGAAACTGGCAGGGGCTACTTCACAAAAGGCGCATTATTTTTAAACTCACATCATTAAACGACACAACACTTACTGGCGTTTTAGATATGCCAGACCTCAACCACATGCTCCAAAAAGCTGAGAAAGGACTGCCCGAAGAATACACACGCATTGAACACACCATATCCGACACAGCACTCGTCACACTTACAAAATGGCTTGCACAACACACCCATCGCGAATAAGTTTATTAATGCTGTTGTTTCTACTGTTGAGGATCATGTTTCCATGGATGAGCCATTTAGATTTTCATGGGAGTTGTTATTATGATGATCAAACGTCTTAAAGTAAAAAACTGGCGCAATTTTCGAGAACTCGATGTCCCATTGCGCGAGCGTCAGTTTATCGTAGGTGCAAATGCGTCCGGTAAATCTAACCTTCTCGATATTTTTCGCTTTCTTCGAGATATTGTAAAAGCAGAAGGCGGCGGATTGCAGAAAGCAGTCAAAGACCGCGGAGGTGTATCTAAAATCCGCAGCCTGGCAGCGAGGCAAGATCCGGAAATTGCAATCGAAATTTACCTTGCAGACAATGCGGAATCTCCCGAAAGCTGGAGATATGCGATAGGAATTAGGCAGGAACCTCGAGGTTATCGCCAGCCTTTTCTCACTTATGAACGCGTGTGGAAAGGTGATCAACAAATTCTCAATAGGCCAGATGCAGCCGACAAAGGGGACCCACAGCGACTCACACAGACCTTTCTTGAACAAATCAATGTCAATGCAAATTTCCGGGATATTGTCTATTTCTTGCAAGACATTACCTATCTGCATTTGGTTCCTCAACTTTTGCGGTTTGCCGATTCGATTCAGGGAAGAGTTGTTGAAGACGATCCCTTTGGGCAAGGATTTTTGGAAAGAATTGCCACAGCTTCTGAGAGGACGCGCCGTTCCCGGTTGCAAAAGATTGAACAAGCCCTAAAAATTGCCGTGCCCCAACTGAAGCAATTGGAATTTATTCGCGATGAAATCACAGGAAGGCCTCATTTGCAAGCCCTTTATTCCCACTGGCGCCCGAATGCGGGCTTACAACGCGAAGATCAATTTTCCGATGGGACTCTCCGTCTTCTGGGCTTATTGTGGTCTCTCCTCGAGAGTGACTCCGTACTCTTATTAGAAGAGCCAGAGTTGTCATTAAATGCGGGTATTGTCTCTCAACTCGCACCATTTATTTCCAGGATGCAAAGAAGCAGACGTCCCCAGGTCTTTGTGAGCACACATAGCGATGCATTGCTTACAGAGCAAGGCATTGACGGTGGGGAAGTTCTGTTGCTTACACCAGCACGGGAAGGAACAGCGGGAAAAATAGTCTCTGATATTGATGAAGTACAGACGCTCCTCGAAGCTGGTTTTACAGTTGGAGAAGCCGTGCTTCCAAGAACCAGACCTGAACATGCCGAACAGTTGAGTTTTTTAGAATGAGATCAAACAAAGTAATCCTCGCTGTTGAGGATACACTCAGCGATGCAGTTTCGACTAAAATTCTCGAATACTTTGACCTCGAAATCGTAGGAAAAATAGGATTTAGAGGCAATTCTTTCTTAAAAGAAAAGGCCCGTAACCTTAACCGCGCAGCCAGGGGATTGTATAATGTCTTTTTGTTAACAGATTTAGATTCTCCTCAAAATTGCCCACCAAAACTCATTCAGTCCTGGATTGGAACACCTCTAAATTCTGGATTTTTCTTTCGCGTTGCAGTCATGGAAATCGAATCCTGGATTATGGCGGATCGCAGGGGCATCGCAAAATTTCTATCAATACCACTCAATCGCATTCCATACAACACAGACGATATAGAAAAACCCAAAGAGTTTCTCGTTTCGCTTGCACGAAGAAGTAGAAAGGGAAAATTAAGACGAGAATTGGTTCCGGTACCAAGCGCGACAACCGCAAAAGTAGGCACTGGATTTAATGCGCGTTTTACCGAATTTGTACGAGATCATTGGGATTTAGAACGCGCTGCTACTGTATCTGCGAGTTTAAAAAGAACAATGGACCGAATCAGCAGTTTGTACTCCGCATGAATGTATTTCTAAGGGTCTATTCCCAATACACTCTCTATCCAACCTCCGTAACCTCGCCACGCTCAACACTCCCAAATACTCCAAATCCCTGCCCGCAGTTCAGTGACGCATAGGCGCAGGTTTCTATTTTAGTAGTATAAAAAATCCAACATAAAAAATGCTCCCCTTGCGTTTTGAAACAAAATTGGGTAACTATATCACTATTTCACTAACCACACGCTGTTCAACCCGCAATCGCGGAGTGCATTATGGTCATCGCAAAAAATATTGTCAAAACCTTCAAATTATCGCGGCAGCAAAAGCGCGAAATGGGAGATGGTTTTCAGGGCAACACCATCGACGCGGTATGCGACATCAGCTTTACCTGTCAGCCCGGTCGCGTCTTTGCGCTGTTGGGTCCCAATGGCGCGGGCAAAACCACCGCACTACGTATGATCGCCACCATGCTCAAACCCACTTCGGGCAACATATCTGTCGCGGGATACGACACCGTAACGCAAAGTCAAGCCGTGCGTGAAAACCTCGGCTTTCTCACCGGCAACACAGGCTTGTATGATCGCCTGACGCCCAATGAAATGGTGCGTTACTTTGCCGACCTGCACGGCATGAACAGTGCCGATTACAACACGCGGCGCGACCACCTCTTTGCCCTCCTCGACATGGAAGCCTTTGCAAACCTCCGCATTGGCAAACTCTCCACAGGCATGAAACAAAAAGTCTCCATTGTACGCACGATCATTCACGACCCCGATGTCATTGTATTCGACGAACCCACCGCCGGTCTCGATGTCGTCACCTCGCGCAATATCGTACACCTCATCCGCGACTGTCGAAACGCGGGAAAAACCGTCATTTTTTCCACACACCGCATGGGTGAAGTCAGCCTGCTCAGCGACGACCTCGCCATCATTCACAAAGGCCAATTGCAGTTTAACGGCACAATGAAAGACTTTCAAAACCAGATGCAAACCCCCACGCTGGAAGACGAATTTATCCGCATCGTTGAACAGGCATAGATTTGCCATAAGAGGTCCCCATGAAAACGATCCTCACCATCTTCAAAAAAGAATTTAAGGACATTACGCGCGACCGGCGTTCGATGATAATGATGTTTATCATACCAATGCTGTTATTCCCGCTGTTATTCACAATTGCTGCCATCTTTACCACTCGTCAGACTCAAAAAGTCAGGACCAAAACACTTGTAGTTGCCCTGATCGCAAACGGCAATGCAGAGGCATTCCGCGAAACCCTGCTCAAACGCGACGACCTGAAAATTCGAGAAGACATAGCAGAAGACATAGTCCCTCAGCTCATCCGATCCGACAGCATAGATGCAGCTATTCGCGTTGATGAGCAATTCGATGCCCAAATCGCCAACTTGCAACGCGGTCAAATTCATCTCTATTTTAAATCTTCCAGAGACATGGACGCATCTCGCAATCGCCTGACAAGTCTGATTCGAGACTACGAAAACCAGATTGTCAATGACCGATTCCAAAGGCTTGCCCTCGACCGCACGATTGTGGATCCCGTACTGGTCAAACGCCACGACATTGCTTCTCAACGGGAAAGAATCGGAAAAACCGTGGGTGGTTTTTTGCCTTATATTTTTGTCTTAATGTGTTTTATGGGCTGTATGTATCCAGCTCTTGATCTGGGCGCGGGAGAAAAAGAACGCTCCACCCTCGAAACACTACTCGTTGCCCCCGTCAGCAAAATTCAGATCTTGCTGGGCAAATGTGGCGTGATTGTCCTATCGGGGTTTGCTTCAATTGCCAATAGTTTTATCGGTTTTTTTGTAGCTGTTATGTTACAACGAGAAATTGTCGCAAGAATCCTCGACGCGCTACAGGGCATGTTCGAAATATCATCCATCCTCCTGGTCCTTTCTCTATGCTTGCCCTTAACCATCTTTTTTGCCGCCGCATTAATGTCCGTCTCCATCTATGCCAAATCGTTCAAAGAGGCGCAGAGCATTATGGCTCCCCTCAACATCATCATTATTATTCCCGTATTTATCGGCCTCTTGCCCGGCATTGAACTCAATGCCATCACATCGCTCATACCGGTCTTAAATGTCTCGCTTGCATCCAAAGAAATTTTCGCAGGAACCATCAAACTCCCCCTTTTGTTCGAAGTCTATGCCTCGCTCATCGCCCTCGCAGCACTCAGCCTGTACGGCTGTGCCAGATGGTTTGAACGCGAAAGCACGATCTTTCGAGAGACTTAATCGGAGTGCGTCATGGGTGTCGCCATCTTTACACTTATTCTAATTCTTGTCATCGGCTATGCAATTTACGCGCTTGTGAAAGGTAGCCGCAAAAGTGCATAGAATCAAATTTCTGAGTATTTGCAAAAAATAAAAAATAAAAGCCGACGCTGTATGTCGGCTTTTATTTTTGCCCACCGCTGTATATCTATTATATTGTTCACAACTATCCGACCACGAGTTTGACCTACTCCTGAGAGATCACCTATGCGTTTGTATATATGCCTTCTATCTGTGCTCATGAGTTTATCTCCACTCGTCTTTGCTCAAGAGAAAAGACCACTGGATCACGACGCGTACGAAGTGTGGAATCGCACACACGCCAGCAATATTTCCAACAATGGACAATGGGCTTTTCTCTCTCTCGGTCCGGATGAAAAAGACACCGAACTCCGCATCGTGAGCCTCACAGATGACCGCTCCTATGCGATACCCCGCGGAGAATCCATTCAATTCACCAAAGACTCGCACTATGTCATCACCCTCGTCAAAGCCTTCAAAGACTCGGTAAAACAGGCAAAACGCGACAAGAAAAAACCCGAAGAATCACCCAAGGACTCCATTGGTATCATCACCCTCGCCACGGGAGACATCTTTAAAGCTGCGCGTGTCAAATCCTTCAAACTACCCAAAGAAAACAGCGGATGGGTCGCCTATTTGCTGGAAAAAGAAATCGCAAAAAAAGACAGTACAGCGAACAAAAAGAAAAAGGGGGAAACACCCGAACCTGAAGAAGAGAAAAAATCCAAACCCGAAACACAACCCGAGCAACAGCCTGAAACTAAAGAAGTCAAAAAGGAAGAACCGAAAAAGAAAAAACGCAAAAAAGCCGAAGGCTCCACGCTCGTCCTCCGCAACCTCCAAACCAGTGTTGAAACGCGATATAACCATGCGGTCTCCTACGCCTTCACAGAAAACGGCGCGTATCTCATTTTTGCCACCGCCAACAAAGACAGCACAGCCGATGGCCTCTACGCCATTCGCACCAGCACGGGCGACACTACAGCCATCCTCACAGGACCGGGCGATTACAAAAAAATCACCACTGACGAATCCAGTCTCCACCTCGCATTTATTGCCAATCGCGATAGCTTTGACGCAGAACAGCAAGAATACGCCCTCTATTACTGGCCCGTTGGCTCCAGCGATAAGGCAAAAGAAATCGCCCAATCTGGAACGAAGGGCATACCCCCCAACTGGTGGGTCAGCGAACACGCCGACCTCTCCTTTTCCAAAGACGGCAACCGCCTCTTTTTTGGCACCGCACCCAGACCAGAAGTGGAAGCGAAGGACGACACACCTGACGACGAAAAAGTCGCAGTCGATATCTGGAACTGGCAAGACCCCTATCTCCAACCTATGCAACTCAAAGATGCCAAAGAGGAACGCGAACGCATTTACCGCGCTGTCTTTCACCTCAACAATGGCAAAATCGTTCAACTCGCCACAGAAACCATCCCCGATATTCGCCTGGGAAGCGAGGGCAATGCCCATATCGCGGTAGGCTCTTCGATACTTCCCTATCGACAACTCATTTCCTGGGATTCTCCCGCTTATTACGACAGCTATTTGATCGATGTTAACACTGGAACAGCAACACGCGTACTCACCAAAATGCAGACGCGTCTCACCCTCTCACCCGAGTCCAACTACATCTACTGGTGGGATCGCGTCCAAAAAAACTGGTATGTTCAGCATGTCAAAAATTTGATCCGCGTCAACGTCAGCAAAAATATCCCCCATCCCGTTCACGACGAATTGCACGACCGGCCGTATCCACCCAACGCACATGGCAATGCCGGATGGACAAAAGGCGACACAGAATTTCTCATATACGACCGCTGCGACATCTGGCTCACCGATCCCAATGGGCGCAAAGCACCCGTCAACATCACCGAAGGGGTTGGGCGCGAGACTAAAACGCGCTTTCGATATGTAAGCCTCGACCCCGAAGAACGGGCACGCGATCCCAAAGCCGATTTGCTCTTATCGGGTTTCAATCTCAAAACCAAAGCCATGGGCTACTATCGGGATCGCCTTGACAGTATGGACAAACCCGCCGAACTCATCGCGCGCGACAAACGGTTTTCCAATCTCCAAAAAGCCAAAGACGCCGACGTGCTCCTCTTCAGACAACTCTCTTTTGAAGAATATCCCGACCTCTGGACCTCTGACCTCAATTTTCAGAATGCGCGAAAAATAAGCGCTATCAATCCGCAACAAAAAGACTACCTGTGGGGCACAGCCGAACTCGTCGAATGGGTCTCGCTCGACGGCAAACCCCTGCAGGGCATTCTCTACAAACCCGAAAACTTTGACCTCGCTCAGAAATATCCCATGCTGGTCTTCTTTTACGAAAAAATGTCCCATCAGTTACACGGCCATCGCACGCCTAGAGCCTCTGGTAGCTCCATAAATTTCCCATTTTACGTCAGCCGCGGATATCTGATCTTTATCCCAGATATTCCCTACAAAGTCGGCTTCCCCGGCGAAAGTGCCGTCAACGCCGTTGTCCCTGGCGTGACGCACCTCATAAACCGGGGATTTGTCAATCCCGACCGAATTGGCGTGCAGGGCCACAGTTGGGGCGGCTATCAAATCGCCTATATGATCACCCGAACCAACATATTTCGAGCAGCCGAGGCTGGCGCACCCGTTTCAAACATGGTCAGTGCGTACGGCGGCATCCGATGGAGTTCGGGACTCAGCCGCATGATGCAATACGAAAAAACCCAGAGCCGCATCGGCGGCTCACTCTGGGAAGCGCCCACGCGGTTTATCGAAAACTCACCCATTTTTTGGGCAGACAAAATTCAAACGCCTTTGCTCATCTTGCACAACGACGACGACGGCGCAGTACCCTGGTACCAGGGCATCGAACTCTTCGTTGCCCTGCGCCGCCTGGGCAAACCCGCATGGCTGGTCAATTACAACGGAGAAGCACACGGCATTCGCAAACACCACAACCGCAAAGATTGGAGCATCCGCCTGCAACAATTCTTTGACCACTACCTCAAAGATGCCCCCGCACCTGTATGGATGAGCGAGGGCGTTCCCGCGATGCAAAAAGGAAAGACACTCGGATTGGGATTAGAAAAGGAACAACCGTGAGCCTGGAATTACAAAATCGAGTTGCACTCATAACAGGTGCTGCGCGGGGTATTGGGGCAGCCATTGCACAACACCTATCGGATGCGGGCGCGAAAATCGCCATTACCGACCTGGATGGTAATGGTGCGAGAGAAACCGCAAAAACACTCACAACGCCTGCAATAGGACTACCAGCCGATGCGTCCGATGAAACCGCCATGCGCTCGGCAGCAGACCGGGTTGTCGCAGAACTCGGCTCACTCGATATCCTCGTCAACAACGCGGGCATCGGGGGACCAGATACAAACGCGGCCAAAGCATCGCTGGAAATCCCACTGACGGAATTATCCGTTGACGACTGGGATGCGCATCTACACACCAATCTTCGAACCGCCTTTGTGTCTTCTCGGGCAGCCATTCCACATCTCAGTCGCGGATCCAGCATCATCAACATCGCATCTATCGCGGCCCTGATGCCCAGCGTTTCCATGCCTGCTTATGGTGCGGCCAAAGCCGGAGTAATTCACTTAACCAGAACTTTAGCCAGCCAGCTTGCAGCGCGCGGGATCAGAGTCAACGCAATATGCCCCGGCTACCTCTGGACGCGAGCCTGGGAAATGATCGCGTCTCAAATCAAAAACAACAACCCGGCATACACGGGCTTTACTGCACGACAAATTTTTGAAGATGTAATACGCAACAGCGTACCTTTGGGAACCGAACAAACGCCCGAAGATGTCGGCCACATGGTCGTCTTTTTGGCAAGCGACAAAGGGAAAAATATCACCGGACAGGCACTGACCATTGATGGCGGTGCTACATTAGGAGGGCGAAAACAGCGGTCAGATTCTCCGTGATAATCAACTGAACTATCCATATTAACAAGGAGTTGGGAACATGAACCTCGAAGAACTTTATACTCAGATTGACACGGCCAATCGCATGGCCGATACTGCCACGGCATTTTTGGCATCTTTGCGTCCCGATCAGGCAGCGACTGCGCAGCTAACCTTCGGCGACGAAAATGCACGGCGTGACTGGCACTACATCCCGCGCGACCGATTGGGCCTCGCACTCAAAGACATGGAAGCGCATCAGCGCGACAAGGCATTTGCCCTGCTCGATACAGGACTGAGCGAACAGGCCCGCACCAAAGCCAGAACAATCATCAACCTGGAACCCATCCTCGCCGAAGTAGAAGGTCCCAGACGGCGGTTCCCGCGCGATCCGGACCTCTACAACCTCGTCATCTTCGGCACGCCCGGCAGTGACGCCACATGGAGCTGGCGTTTTGAAGGCCATCACGTCTCGGTCAACTACACCATTGTCAACGGCACGCTCGTCGCACCTACGCCCGTCTTCTTCGGCTCCAATCCCGCACAGGTTCGACACGGCGACCACAAAGGATTGCGCGCCCTCAAAGAAGAAGAGGACCTGGCCCGCGACCTGCTCGCCTCTCTGGACGGCGACCAAAAAAAAGTGGCGATCATCAGTGACGAAGCACCCCCTGACATCCTAACCCGCAATGTCCCCCGCGTAAATGATGAAGTTCAAATTGAGGGTCTGCAACTCAAAGATATGACCGCATCACAACGCGACGTCGTCACTGAACTCATTGATGTATATGTCACCCGCTTGCCCGACAGCATTGCAGAAGCTCAGCGCGCAAACCTCGTCTCACTCGACACAGCCGCATTCGCCTGGGCTGGCAGTGTTAATCGCGGCGATGGGCACTACTATCGCGTACTCGGCTCCACCTTCCTCGCTGAATACGACTGCACCCAAAACGAGGCCAACCACATCCACGCAGTCTGGCGCGACCTGACCAATGACTTTGGCAACGATATTCTCAAGCAACACTATCGGGACAGTCATTGAGAGAATTAGTTGTTAGGAGTAATGCATGCAAGCAGTTGTGCTATTAGCCGGCAAGGGAACGCGGATGGCGATGGATTACGAGGGGCCAAAGCACTTATTGCCGGTGGCTGGAAAGCCCGTGGTGGAGCACGCGCTGGATCGGTTGCCCCGCGAAGTACGCGAACTTGTATTCATTGTGGGAGGACCGCACGAAGAGGCGATTCGCCAGCACTTTTCAGATGGCACGTATGGGGGGCGGCGCATTGTGTTTCTCGTTCAAGAGGAGCCATTGGGTATAGCCCATGCATTTCGGGTAGCGGCACCTGTCATCACCGGGCGATGGTTGGGGATGGTTGGCGATGATATTTACGGGCCACGCAGCCTTCAATATCTCGTACAACAACAGGACCTTGCTCTGGTCAGCTCTCGTGTGGCGTGTCCCCAAAATTTTGGGGCTTTGGTGACAGATGACGACGGGTACCTCGTTCGTTCTGTCGAAAAGCCCAAAACGTTTATTTCAAATTTGGTTTGGAACGGCGCTATGGTCATGGACAGAGATTTCTTTGAAGTGGAAATCTCGCCATCCGCACGCGGCGAATACGAAACGCCCGATGTATGGATAAAACTGATTGCGGCAGGTCGAAAAATTAAAGTGATCAAGGCTGATTTTTGGCTGCCAATTAATGATAAGCAACAACTTGAGGAAGCCGAAAAATTACTCGGCAGTCAAGAATCAGACAACCTGGGGAAATAGCATGGCCAATGAGCCAAACAAAATTATCTATTCGATGATGCGCGTGAGCAAATATATCGACAAAAAACCTATCATCGAAAACATCTCTCTTTCCTATTTCTACGGCGCGAAAATCGGTGTACTCGGCCTCAATGGCGCGGGTAAAAGCACGCTGTTGCGTATCCTATCTGGTGTAGATGAGAAATTCAATGGCGAAACCCACCTCGCGCCCGGCCACACCATAGGATATTTAGAACAAGAACCCCGCCTTGAACCGGGCAAAACCGTGCGCGAAATTGTCGAACAGGGCGTACAAGAACACGTTGACCTCATGAACGAATACAATGCGCTCAGCGCCAAATTTGCCGAACCCATGTCCGACGATGAACTGAATCAGGTGATCGAACAGCAGGGCGAACTTCAGGAAAAAATCGACGCAGAAAACTTATGGGACCTCGATGCGCGCATCGAACAGGCGATGGATGCCCTGCGTTGTCCACCGGGGGAGGCGAATGTGGATCACCTCTCGGGCGGCGAATGCCGCCGCGTGGCACTTTGCCGATTGCTCCTTACCAAACCCGATGTTCTCTTACTCGACGAACCGACCAACCACCTCGACGCCGAAACCGTTGGCTGGCTCGAACAGCATTTGCAACGTTATGCAGGCACCGTCATAGCCGTCACACACGACCGTTATTTCCTCGACAATGTCGCCGGATGGATTCTCGAACTCGACCGCGGCAAAGGCATACCTTATAGAGGCAACTACTCTTCGTGGCTCGATCAAAAAGAAAAACGGCTGACCAGTGAAGCAAGCCGCGAAAGCCAGCGTCTGAAAACCCTCGTGCGGGAACGCGAATGGATCAACATGAATCCGCGCGGCCGACACGCCAAATCCAGATCGCGGATTACCGCATATCACCAATTGCTCGATCAAAGCGTGGAGAAAGAACGCGACCTCGAAATTTATATTCCGCCCGGCCCGCGTCTGGGCGATATTGTCATCGAAGCCCAGGGAGTTTCTAAAGGCTATGGCGATACACTCCTCTTTGAAAACCTCTCCTTTTCCCTGCCACCCGGCGGTATTGTGGGTGTTATTGGACCCAATGGTGCGGGCAAAACCACCCTCTTTCGCCTCATCACCGGCGAAGAACAGCCCGACGCGGGAACATTCCGCATAGGCGACACGGTTAGCCTCGCCTATGTCGAACAAACTCGCGATGTCCTCAACCCCAATCACAATGTGTGGCAGGCTGTCTCAGGTGGTGAAGACTTCATCACTCTGGGCAATCGAGAAATCAATTCGCGTGCCTATCTCGCGCGATTCAACTTTACTGGCGGCGACCAGCAAAAACCCGTTGGTCAACTCTCTGGCGGCGAGCGCAACCGCATTCATCTTGCACGCATCGTAAAAGAAGGCGCCAATGTCATTTTGCTCGACGAACCAACAAATGACCTCGATGTGAACACACTGCGCGCCCTTGAAGACGCCCTTGAAAATTTTGGTGGATGCGCCGTGATCATTTCACATGATCGCTGGTTCCTCGACCGCATTGCCACGCATATCCTGGCCTTTGAAGGGAATAGCGAAGTCATCTACTTCGACGGAAACTATTCGCAGTACGAAGCAGACCGCAAACGCCGCCTCGGCACCGACGCCGACCAACCACATCGGATTAAATATCGACAGTTTACGCGATAGAAGGGGTCCCACTATGCAACGCATATACAAAACCACCCGGCCCAATGCAATGGTACTCTTTAACCCCGTCGTTGATGTCGCTGGACTAAAACGCCTCGCCGAACGTTTTCCCAAAGACCCACGGGAAATCTCGCCTTTTCAACACATCCGTTCCAATCTGCCTCCCACCGTAATTTTTCACGGCACGGATGACACAACCGTCCCTTATGAACAGGCCCAACGCTTCACAAAAGCCATGCGCGAAGCGGGCAATATCTGTGAACTTTGCGCGTACAAAGGCAAAGGACACGGCTTTTTTAACCACGGCCGCGACGATGGCTCTGACTATGAACAAACCGTCGCGCAAATGGACGACTTTCTGGTACAACAGGGATATCTGGATCCAAAATGACCTGCGACTACGACATTATTGTGATTGGCACTGGCCCGGGCGGAGAAGGCGCCGCAATGAAATCCGCCAAGGAAGGCAAGCGCGTTGCCGTCATCGACAATTTCAAAAGTGTGGGTGGCAACAGCACGCACAGAGGCACGATACCGAGCAAAGCATTGCGCCACTACGTTCAGCAAAGTATCGACATTAATGCCCACCGCACAACGAGTTTTCCCGACTTGCTCGACCGAGCCGCCGACCTCATCGGGCATCAGGTTGACCTGCGTACGGGCTATTACGAACGCAATGATATCGATATTATCCTGGGCCGCGCATCTTTTATCGATGAACATACCGTCGAAGTCGCGCTACTCAACGGAGGGGCTGAGTGTTATACCGCTAAGGGATTTATTATCGCCACGGGATCTCGCCCCTATCACCCGCCCGATATTGACTTTTCCCACCCTCGGATTCGCGACAGCGACTCCATCCTGGACCTCAAAGAAACACCGCGCATTATCACCATCTATGGTGCAGGAGTAATCGGCTGCGAATATGCTTCTATATTCCGCGGCCTGCGTATAAAAGTCAATCTCATCAACAGCCGCAGCCAATTGCTCTCCTATCTTGACGATGAAATCATCGACGCCCTCAGTTATCATCTCAGCCAAAACGGGGTACGTATTCGCCACAACGAAGAATACGACCGCGTTGAAGCCAATGAGAAAGAAGTGCGCTTCTATCTCAAATCCAATAAACAAATTGTCAGCGATATGCTCCTTTGGGCGCAAGGCCGCACGGGAAACTCGGACAACATGGGATTGGAAAATATCGAAATCGAAACCGATGAACGCGGCTCCATTCTCATCAACGACGCGTACCAGACACTCGCCCAACCCCACATTTATGCTGTTGGCGATGTCGTTGGGTTTCCCAGTCTGGCAAGCGCGGCTTATGATCAGGGCCGGTTTGCCGCCACCCATCTCATCTTTGGCGAATGCGAACAACACCTCGTGGAAGACATACCCACGGGTATTTACACCATTCCCGAAATCAGCTCCATCGGATTTACCGAAAAAGATCTGACAGCCCAAAAAATCCCCTACGAAGTGGGCCACGCCTACTTTCGCCATATCGCGCGGGCACAGGTAACGGACAGGCTCACCGGCATGCTCAAAATTATCTTTCATCGCGAAACCTTTGAAATTTTGGGCATCCACTGTTTTGGCTCTCAGGCATCTGAAATCATCCACATTGGACAAGCCATTATGGCGCAAGAAGGTGAGGCTAATACGCTCATGTACTTTATCAACACCACCTTCAACTATCCCACGATGGCCGAAGCCTACCGCGTTGCCGCGCTCAATGGGCTTAACAGAGTAAAATAAAAGTGCGTATTTGCACAACTTGCCCTATATTTACGCCAACATTTAATTGCCCTCGCGGGGCACGACCTGTAACCTTTTTTTGGAGACTCTCATGGCCGACCAGTTGCCACTCGATCAGATCCAGGTTGATCAACAAAACCTCTATCGGGAAGAATCCATCACCGATTTGCGCGTCGCCACAATCCGGCGCCTGATCCCCATCAACGCCGATGGCACAGACGATAAAAGTCGTCCGACCCAATACATCGGATCCACACAGATCATATCTCAAATGGGACCTCTGCCAATCTCAGCGCCCATTGAAGCCGCTTCGCTTCGGGAAGCAATAGAAAAATTTCCCCACGCCATCAAAGACGCTGTTGATCAAATGGTTGAAGAGGCCAAAGAACATCGCCGCCAGGAATCTTCTCGCATTGTCGTTCCCGGCACCCTGCCCGGGCAGGGTGGTATGCCAGGTGCAGGCGGTCCACCAAGAGGTGGCATCATCTCAAGTTAATCCAGTAGCCATATAAAACAAAAGCCGCGAGTGTATCTTTTCGCGGCTTTAAGGATAAACGCGATGATCGAAAAATCCATTGAAGTTGCGACTTTAGACGGTACAATGCCCACCTATGTCTTTCATCCAGAAGGCGAAGGACCGCATCCCGCTGTCATCTTCTACTTCGACATATTTGGCATTCGCGACGAACTGAAAACCATGTGCCGTCGTTTTGCTCGCGCGGGGTATTATACCGTCCTCCCCTCCCTATTTTATCGCATGGGCAATCCGTCTTACAACCCCGAAAAATTCATGAATGGCAATCTCGATCTCGAAAAAACGGATCCTCTGCACCCTGTGAACCTCAACACCAGCACCACCAATGCCATGGTCATCAATGACACGGGGGCACTACTTCGCCATCTCGGCAAAGAAGAACCTCAAGCCGATGCCCAACGGGTCGGCTCTATCGGCACATGCATGGGCGGTCGCCACGCCCTCTTTGCAGCGACGGCGTATCCCAATCAGGTTTTGGCCTTTGCCTCCATCCACGGCGGCAAACTCGTCACCGATGCATCGGACTCGCCCCACCTCGCCATTCCCAAACTCAAAGCCGAAGGCTACTTTGGCTGGGCAGACCAGGATGCCGGCGCGACCGAAGAACACTTACAACTTTACAAAACCGAACTCACCCGCTGTGACGTCCCACATCGCATTGATTTTATACACGGCGCATTGCACGGATATTTCTTTCCCGAGCGTTCAACGCATTACAACAAAGATGCTGCCGAAAAATCATGGGATGCGGTTCTCGACTTATTCGCCCGCACCCTCAAAAGCTGTTGCGACATATAACCTCACGCGCAGGTATAAAATAAAAAACCCGGTAAGATCACCGGGTTTTTTATTTAGGAATATTGAAATTTCGCGATTTACCACAGATGCACAAATACGGCGGGGCGTACCTTTTGGCCCGCTGTGCCAACAGACAAAAGAGAATCCGCATAAGCCGCGTCATTAACCATACGCTCTCGACTGCCCCCCTTCAGAAACAGATGCAAATTCCGGTCGGGTTCTGCAACCAGATCATTTACTGTTTTGCGAAACTCACCCGGTCCCAAACTGCGCTTTGCAGACCGCCCATCTTCCGAAAACGCTAGGCCCTTAGAAGTATATAAAATCACCATATCTCCGGGTTCGGGATCGTGATGATAAACGCGCCACACGGGTTGTGACACATTCAAAATCATAATCCCCAGGCACAGCATCAACATCATAATGCCCAGGAATAACTCTTTGCTCACGTCGTGCGCTTCGGCCTCGGATACTGCGCGCTGTAAGAAACGTCGCCTCACTCTCTTTTCTCCCCCTCGCGCATATCCAACCATTTGCGTTCCAGATCAGACATGCGATTCAGCAACATATCATAGCCCTTTCGAAGTGGCAAATAGGCCAGCAAGGCGACGAGTGTTGTCTGAAATGCCAGCACCAATCCACCTGCCATATCGCGCAACACCTTAAACGTCTCTGTGGCTTCATTCAGTCGGGTCAATTCTTCTGCCATCAGCAAAATACCACACACGGTACCCAAATAACCATAAAACGGAATACGAGTTAAAGCGCGCTGCCCGGACAACAACCGCTCGCCAAACACAGCGAGTAACTCATCTATTGCCTCGTCATCACGCGCTTTTAAGTCCGCATAATTCTCGCGGCTCTGGCGAAATTTATCCACCTGCTGTTGGCGCAATGCGGTCAAAGCACCTGTTCCCTTACCTTCTGCATTCAATCGCCGCCAAAAATGAATAAACGTGGCCAGATGCGCTGTCGAACTGCCCAAAACGAGCACATAAGCCGAACGCCCCGTCCACTCAACCCAACTTGCGGCTGCTGGTGCAAAAAAATAAAAATAAATACCAATGCCCGCCACGCCAGCACCGCCCAACCCACCTATTATGGCACCAAGCCAATTGGCCTCCGGCAGGCCAAATTGTTTTTCGTGACCACAAATAGCACTTAAGCGTTGCATTAAAATCAATGCGCCTGCTATGGCACACACCACCCAAAAAAGAACCAGCGACAACGATTCAGACCAGTGTAATCCGTACATCAATCACTTTCTCCCATTAATGACTGCCAGCGTATGACCACATACAACACATAAAGTCCCAATATCAGTGTTGGCAACAACAATCCCAATCGCGTGGCCTGATTTGGCTGCCCCCCCCCGCCACCGCGTCCCATTACTTGCGGACTCGCCTGGGCATTGGCCTCCTTATCTTTTATTTTATTTTTTGACCCACCGCGTTCTTCTGGTGGGCGATACGCTTGCTCTCGGCTGCCGCGGTCACTCGCGGTGGGCACCACATCACCAGTGGCCGCATTTACAGCTCTTTCGCCTTTTAACGCTCGAGGATCCGGATAAATCAATTGCCGCTGTTCCGCTGGCAGATTCTCGGACCACGACCGCACTTTTTCTCCCACTGGTGCCGACATATCTTCGGTCAAAGGCGCGGCCTTTCCCAGTGACAGCGATGCAGAACGAGTGCGTTCCCGACTGTAAATCGGCACATTGAGATCGCCTTGACGCGCCAGGTCTGTTTTCAATTTTTCCCGTCGGGCCTGCAAAATAGCGATCTTTTGGGCAAAGGTATGATAATCCATCATCTCTTGCCGCACGACCATTGATGTTGCAGGTGGGATTTGTGCAAGTGCGCGTTCAACCGCACCGCGATCAAATGTGACGGACAATTCCACAATTCCAAACATACGCATACCCCAAATGGGTTGCGCGCCGGGAATATCCGGTGTGGGATGGGCATAAGTAATTTCCGTTGCCTGTCCTCCTGCGCTCTCCCATGCCCCATTGGAAACCACAATGGGGTACAATTTGCCAGCACGGTCTTTTAAGTATAAACCGCCCATAAAACCACTCTCCACCTGGTCTGTATCCCAGCACCGCACGCGCAGGCGATTTTGCCCCTGAAAATACAAATCTGGAATGGTCACTTCCACGGGAGTCAACCGGGTCTCGCCCACGGGAAAATCATTGAGCCAAACGCGCGCTTCGTCATCTGCCCAAAAAATCATCACCGCCGTCATTCCCTCGGGCACAATGCGCTCGGCACGCGCTTCGGGCAATTTTTGCTTTTTTAGTAACTCTGTATCTCTTATCTGCATGATACGCACGAGACTATCTATGGCAGCGGATACATCGTTGTATTCTCGCCGAAGAGCATCTCTCTCGCCGGCATCTACCCAACCGCTTACCAATAGCAATAAGATCACAATATTTATCAAACGCATTTTTTCAATAATCCGCAAAAGAACCGTCATCTTCATGCCAGAACATCCCGCGCAGGCGATAAGATTCATCGCGCAATGCCTCGAGTGCATCATCGTCCATATCCACACCCAACCCCGGTTCGGTTGGCAATTCAATAAAGCCGTCTCGCAAAACCAATGGTGTCTTAAACAGGCCATCACCGCAGTTATGCCCGCCTTCGCAAATCAACAGATTTGGAACCGTTGCCATCACATGCACCGACGCTGCCACCCCCACAGGCCCAGCGGCGTTATGAGGTGCAATCGCCATATTGTGAATCTCTGCCATCCCCGAGATCTTTTTTAATTCCAACATACCCCCGCAATGGCGAATATCCGGCTGCAAAATCGCGCACATTTCTCGCTCAATGAGTTCGCGAAATCCCCAGCGCGTCAAATGCCGTTCGCCCGTGGCAATGGGCACAGTTGTACCCCGAGACAGTACCAGCAACGCCTCGTTATTTTCAGGGTGACACGGCTCTTCCGCAAACAAAGGACGCAGCGGCTCCAACTCCTTCACCAAAATGGCGGCCATAGTCGGACTCAACCGCCGATGCAAATCCACCGCAATATCGACCGCATCGCCCACAGCTTCGCGCACCGCAGCAACGCGCGACACCATAAAATCTATTGTCTCTGGCGTATCGACAAATCTCACCGGACGCGGCGAAGCCCCCATCTTCACAGCGCGAAAGCCTTCTGCCACCTTTTGGCTCGCATTCTCCGCACATTCTTCTGGCGTCGTCCCACCCGTCCCTGTGTACACGCGAATGCGGTCGCGAACTTTCCCACCCAAAAGTTTCCATACCGGCAGGCCAACACTTTTGCCAAACACATCCCACATCGCCATCTCAATCCCACTCAGCGCACCGACCAACACCGGCATACTCCGGCTATAACTCGAGCGATACATCGCCTGCCAGTGATCTTCGATATTCAGCGGATCTTTGCCCACCAGATACTCGGCCATATCATCGACAGCCTGAGCCACCACGCGCCAATGCTCGTAATTCATCGGCTCGCCATACCCCACCAATCCCTCATCCGTAAACATCTTCAAAATCATTGCCCGACCCCGAATGGGAATCGTCTCAAATCTCGTAATTTTCATGACCGAACCTTTTGAATAATCTCTGCAATCTCCCCCGCAAACCGAATCTGACTGTCATCCTCTGGCGCATATCCCACAACACGCCTTGCATTGTCGATATTCCAGAACCGGTGCGTATTCCCACTAATGCCAAAAAACACCTGAAACGGCACCCCATTTTCATCTTCAATACTCTCTGCCTCAATACTTTTGATCACCAGTTGCGACAAATCCCGCGCACTCAAATACGCGCCCAATTCGCGGTGCAATTGCTTCAAATCATTCGCCGTCTGCCCTTCCATAATGGTATCTCGGGGCGCGCCAATGCGAATGTGAACACTCTCCAGCCGCTTGCCATTGGTAGCATTGCCCGTTGCAAACACAAAGGCCAGATGTTCGTACGACGATTTTGCCCAACCATAAAAATTGTCAGACAGAGGCAGCATATCAGTCGTGGCAAAATCCAATCGGTCAGACCAGATCAACCGCTCGTAAAAATCGCATGCGTGATTTGAACTCATCACCACAATGCGTTTCACACCTTCTTCAACACATGTTTGATACACATTGTAACACATCCGAATATTATCGGATTCCTTCCAATAATCCGTATGATGCCAATCTACAGTCCCCTTAAACCCGCTGTGTACCACAGCATCGGCACCTTGAAAATGGGCGCGATACGCATCACGATCCGGATTTTCTAAATCCACAACTTGCACGCCTTCAACTTCTTCACCCTCGCGGTTGGTCGTCTTCACATCCAACAATGTCAAATCGTATCTCTCGCGCAATGCCAGCAACATCCGCCCTGACACATAGCCCGATGCACCTGTTACAACAACCTTTTTTTTAGCCATATAGAATTCCTTTATGCAGCCTGATAAACGACCTGCCCGCGCACCACCGTTGCCACCAAGTCCAATTTCTCCTGCCCTTCTTCCCAGCGGAATAGAGATAGACTCGCCTCTTTGCCGACATCCACAGACCCCACGCGGTCTTCTATCCCCAACAAACGCGCCGGGTTGATCGATGTCATTTCAATAGCATCGGATAGCGAAGCGTCTGTAAACCGCACGGCATTGGGAATGCCACTGTCCAAAAACAAACCCGCACCCGCCAGATAAGGTGTGCCCGCCAGTGAAATTTTGCCATTGGCGTGCAACTCGCTCTGTCCCAACCCGCTTTCGCTGCCATAAATACCAGGCGATAGGCCAGCGATAGATGCCACATCGCTCACCAGACATAAACGCTCTTTGCCTTTTGCGCGATAAAAACTTTTCAATACCGCTGGCGGCAGGTGAAACCCGTCGGGAATAATCCCTGCCCACAACGCATCTGCCGCGAGTTGTTCCCATATATAATTGGGATGGCGCGGCAACTCGGCATGCGCGCCATTGCCCAGATGGGTTGACATTTGGGCACCGGCAGCAACCGCCTCCTGGATGCGCTCGGGACTCGCACCCGAATGACCAATTGAAACAATAACACCCGTTGTCGCAACCTTCTCGATAAATTCCAGCGCGCCTTCTCGCTCGGGTGCAAGCGTAAAAATCGCAATGCGCCCATCAGCCGCTTCTTGGTACCGCTGAAATTCATCCCAATCCGGATCGCGCACATGCGCCAGAGGGTGCGCCCCGCGGGGACCATCTTCAGATGCGATATAAGGTCCCTCAACGTGGAACCCGACAAAAGACGCACGCGCGACTTCTGATTCCTCGCATGCCTTTGCCAACAGCGCCAGACCGTGAATCGCATCTTCCTCAGATGAAGTCGTCACCGTGGGACACCACAAACCCGTGCCCGTCCTGTGCATCCACGCCGCCGTCTCCACAATTTTCTCCACCGTCAAATTCTTGGCTTTGTAGTTGATCCCACCCACACCATTGACCTGCACATCAAAAATCGCCGGTGCGATCCACACATCGTCTCCACCAATCGCATCTCCCGCCCCCTCGCGATGAATAGCCGCGATCTGCTCGCCATCTGTTTGCACGGTTACGATATGTGACGTATCGACCAATTTGCCTCTAAAATTCATAGTCTTATCTCCTTTCTTCGCGCTAAACTACGCGATTTTCTGTACTTAATCAATAGTGAACCCATCTGCCCACAATTCATTTGTCCGTCACCCCATGTCCCCTTATCTTGAATGCACACCCGAAAAAAATAAATGGCAAACGATGACCCGTTCTCAAACCATTGGCCTCATCCTCGGCCCCGCGCTGGCTCTATTTATTTTTCTCTTCCCCAGTGACCTCGGCATATCTGCCCGCCTGGCGCTCGCGCTCACCGCGCTTACTGTTATTTTTTGGACCTTTGAACCCATCCCCATTTCCTACACCGCCATCTTCATCCTCACACTCTTTCCGCTTCTCGACATCCTCTCTTTTGAAACCGCTTTTCAGGGCTTCTCTGGTAAAGCCGTCTGGCTCGTCTTTGCCGGAATGGCCTTGAGTCTGGGCATTACCGAAACGCCGCTGGGACCGCGAATGGCCCAAAGTGTGCTCGGTCGCCTGAGTGGGTATCGGCAACTCGTCTTTGGCCTGCACATCCTGGGCCTCACAATGGCGCTGTTGATCCCCTCTGGCGTCGTACGCGTCCTCATTTTAATGCCGATGGTCGTCTCTCTGCTCAAAACCCTCGGCGAAACCCCCGGTTCAAAAGTCAGTGCGGGTCTCGTCCTTTCACTAACCTGCGCCACATATTACAGCGGCACGGGCATACTGACGGCTGGCGTGCCCAATCTGGTCATTCTGGGCGTTCTGGAATCGCGCGATATCACAATCTACTGGAGCGAATGGGCCTATTATCTCTTTCCCATCATTGGCCTTCTGCGCGTTGGCATGCTCTACGGTCTTATCCGTCTGCTATTTCGTCCCTCACGGGAACTCGATCTCTCGGGCCATTCCGCAGACAACGATGTTCCCGCCCACATGACCCGCCCTGAAAAAAAAGTGCTCGGCATTCTCATCGCAGGTGTTCTCCTGTGGACAACCGATGCTATACACGGCATTCACCCGGTCTATATCGGTCTGGCCCTCGTCCTTTTCTGCTATCTGCCAGGCTGGGGACCCTTGCCCTTTGATACCATAAAAAAACTCAATTTTCCCCTTCTCATATTCATCTCCGCAGTCTTTGCCATAGGCCACGCCCTTGAGCAATCTGGCATCAACCGCGCCCTCACATCCGTATTCATACACCACCTCCAAACGGTCGAAACCCCCATTGCCCAACTCGCCCTGATTGCGTGTTTGGCCGTCCCATTTGATTTTTTAATGGACACCGCTGCGGTTGGTGGCGTGCTCGCCCCCTTTCTCCTCGACCTCGGTCCACAACTCGGTCTGTCTCCCCTCCCCATCGCCCTCAGTCTGGCAATTGGTACTGGCGTGGTTTTCATCCCCTATCAGGGCGCGCCATTTATTGTCGCATACAGCTTTCGCTATGCCCGAATGGGACAATTCGCACTCGTGATGTCCCTGATTTCTCTTCTGACGCTCATTGTGTTGCTTCCACTGACCCTGTTATATTGGCAGATGATTGGCTTTATTTAATCTTATTCCATCGCCACACAACCCCTTCTGTGCTTGACAAATACGTCCCCACACGCTTTAATATTTCCACTGCTATCACCCGATCTTTTTATTCAGGAGTAGAAAAATGACCCAAACCATTGACGGAGAACGCGCCCTGGCCTGGGGTGCGGTAGAAGCGGGCGTCGGCGTTGTAACCGGGTATCCCGGCTCACCCGGCACAAACACATTTAACGCCATGGCCGAAATGGCTAAAGACCACGGACATCACGCCGAATGGTGTCTCAATGAACGCATTGCCCTGGATATGGCTGCTGGTGCATCACAAGGCGGCAAGCGCGCGCTCGTATGTCTCAAAAGCGTGGGCATGAACGTCGCGCTCGATACCCTGATGGTGCTCAACATGACCGGTGTACACGCCGGACTCGTCATCGTCATGGGTGATGATCCCGGCGCATGGGGGTCTCAAAACGAGCAAGATACGCGCGCTCTTGGTCCCCTGGCCGAACTTCCAATGCTCGAACCCGCCACGCCCGGGGAAGGCCGCGACATGATAAAATGGGCTTTTGAATACTCGGAAAACCTGCAATCCATCGTGATTTTGCGTCTGACCAGAAGTTACAGCGTCAGCACTCAGGCTCTCTCCGGCTTCCGCCCTGCAGCGCAACATCCCACCCGCGAACCCGACCGCGAACCAATGAGTTGGATATCGGCACTTCGCACAACCGAAGGCAACCACACAGAATTACACGAAAAAATCGCACGCGCCACCGCACAATTTAGCGACCTGCCCTTCAATCGCGTAGATGGCGGGGGACAAAAAGGCATCATCGCTTGCGGCATAGTACATACCAAACTCCTCGATGCACTTGAAGGGGCAGATACATCTGACCTATCCATCCTCAAACTCAGTGCCCTGTATCCCCTACCTCAAAAACTCATCGCGGACTTTCTCGCAAAGTGTGGCGAAGTACTCGTCCTTGAAGAAGTTGATCCCTATGTTGAAAACGCCATCAAAGCCATTGGTTACGACGCCGGATTTACCCCGCCAATCCTGGGCAAACGCACGGGGCATCTCCCCAGTGTGGGTGAGCTCTTCCGCTGGCATATACAAAGCGCACTCGATGACTATCTCCCGGGTTTTTCGCCAACCACGCGCTACACCGAAGAAAATTGGGAAAGCGAAAAGCCCTTTCGCAAAAACCACTGCGCCGGCTGCCCCTTCACAGAAATCCTTTCTGCACTACGCGAAGAAGCCAATGCCCTCGGTCAAAATCCCTTTATATCTGCCGATCCTGGCTGCGTAGTGATGGCCGCTCACATGCTCGACACCAAACTTTCAATGGGATCGGCCATTGGCGTAGCCTGTGGCCTGAACAAAACGGATATTGCCGAACGCACCATTGCGATATGTGGCGACTCCGCCTTCTATCACGGCGGCATCAATGCCCTCGTCCATGCGCGCGCCACAGGTGCGACGCCCATAGTTATGGTACTCGACAATGGCGGCTCGCTCACCACTGGCGGACAAACCACCCCCGACCGGGGCGTTCAAATAAATGGCGAAGCGGGACCGCAGGTCACCATATGCAATCTCGCCCTTGCCTGCGGAGCGTCACGAGTCCGCGAAGTCCATGAACAAGATACCGATGACCAGATGCGCGCTGTCTTCCGAGACGCCCTTCAGGACCCCACCCTCAACCTCGTCATTGTGCGAAAGCCGTGCCAGGAAGTATAATTAAATCGCCATTGACACCAACTCAAACGCCCCTGTTTCATTGGTAGAAACAGGGGCGTTCGTTTTTTTCTGAGTTTTTGAAGACTCAGGTTGAAGGAAAGTATTTGGAAGAGACAACATCTAAAGATTCAGAAGTTTAGTAGCAGTGCGGTATTTGATATCTTCGAGCGTATTGTCATCGACGGGCAAGGTGGCGAGTTTGACAAGAGCCGGACCGGCATAAGAGAAAGGCAGATGCGTACCAAAGAGAATATGATTCGCACCGCCTTCCTCAATCAAATATCCCAGATCCTTCATCGCATTGGTACTTTTGTGTAGGCCATAGTGAATTTCGGCCAGTGAAAGATCGACGTACCAGTTCAAATCGCGCAGGTCCTCTCTCATCCACAGCGGCGACCGCGCAAGCGGACGGGCATTGGGAATGATAATCGCGGCATCGGGTACAGCCGCGATCAGATTGGCGAGTTGTGTCAGGTCAAGACTCTGCCCCGGATCTATCCAGTGATGCTGGCGAACATCTTCGAGTCTGTGTGGGATAAAGACCGGAAGATTGCACTGTGCGCATGCTTGAACGACGCTTCGGCTTTCAGCACCATCGGTCTGGTAATTGTGATACTGCGGAAAAAGGCGAATCCCTCTCATACCGAGACCGATGCAAGACGTCAGGTCATCTTCCCAATGCGGCGACAGAGGATTAATTGTGCCGACGGGAATGAGGCGGTCACTATGGCGTTCAACATCTCCGGCGAGCCGCTCATTCGCCGATTGCGGATGCCTGTGAAATGCGGCTTCGATATAAGAGACAACAGCTTTGTCAATACCCGAGCGGTCGAGGCGTGTGATGAGCGCATCGGGCGTATTGTCGCGCAATGAACGAAAGGGCCATGTGCCGAGCCAGGCATTTATGTCGATGAGCATTTGATTGTGTTCTTTTGGGTTGAAGTGCAGAGTGAAATGTAATTCTTAATTCCCAATTCTTAATTCCGTAGGCGTAGCCCCCTGTTGCGCGAGTATGCGCTCGGCATTGGTCCAAAAAATGTGTTCGCGTTCATCTTCGGTGAGGTCTGCATCGAGAACTTTGCCCACCGAGCCGGCCATCGTGCCATCGGTGCCAAAAAGCACGCGCTCAACGCCGAGTTCTGAAACCGCGTATTCGACCTGTCCATCGTCTAAGTTGCTACCCGACACATCGATATAAACATTGGGAGACGCCTGGCGCATTTCGCGCACCGTGTGTTCCCAATCGCCTCCGCCCCCGATATGGGCGTGAATGAGAATCGCATCGGGATATTTTTCACTGGCTTCGCTAAAATGAATACCGTGTGAAATGAGCGGCTGGCTTGCGCGGTGTTCGGGAACGGGGTATCCAGCGTGCTGAAGAATGGGCACGCGGCGTTCGGCCGCCAGTTCGAGGATAGGGTGTACGGCCGGATCGTTTATGCGGTACTGATTGTAGAGCTTAATGCCAATCATGCCCGCGCCAAGACAGCGCTCAGCTTCGTCTATGGCGTCTTGAAAATGACCGGGAATAACAAAGCACCAGCCGCGAATGCGTTTGGGATGCCGCGCCATCGCACTCAAAATGGTATCGTTGTGTGGGGGCACTTCCTCAGCAGGTGCCAGAATGCCCTGCTGGATAATGGAGGAACACCAGTATTCGGTAATGCCGAGCATGTCGCCCGCAGCGACGAGCTGATCAGCGGACTGCTCCCACCCATCCATAAGCCAGACATGGCAGTGCATGTCAATTTTGGGGCGGCGAATGCCAGATTCGATATCTAAAGTCATGGTTAGCTTTACCAGTTGTTGTAGATTTGTGATGGGCAATTTACTCAGTTCCGGATGATTGGTCAAGACAACAAACAACGCGCGCTATATTGCGTAAAAATAGTGCGCCCAAACCTTCTTCACCGCCGCGATCGTTTGATCGATATCCTCGTCGGTATAGCGTTCATTCACGGGAAGGCGCAGGCAAGTGGCTTGTAAAGTATCGACATTGGGACAGTCGTCGGGATTGTACGCAGTATTTTGCCAGAATGTCGGAATATCGTCCGTTAAAGGATAGTACTTGCGTTTTTGAATAACTTCCGTGCGGAGGATATTTTTTACTGCGGACATACTGGTATTTATGGAAATGCCCTCGGCGCGAAAAATATCGACAAGTTCATCCCGCGTTGGCGCGTTGCCCGTATAGCGAATGGCAAGCGGCCACCACGAGGGATGGGCGCTATCGGCAATTTTCGGAAAATCGAGATGGGGCAGGTCACCGAGTTCGGCATAGTATCGCCGAACAATCTGGTCGCGACGGGCAACGAGATATTCGAGCTTGTGAAGTTGGGCAATAGCGATAGCGGCTTGCAAGCAGGTTGGGCGCAAATTAGTGCCAAAGAAGGGAATGGGTTGCACACCGCGTTCGAGTTTCTGGCCGCGCAAATAGGTTTTGTCGCGGAAGAGGCTGGCGATTTCAGCGGTCTCATCGTCATTAGTCGTGACAAAACCGCCATCGCCAGTGGAAATTTGCTTGGATTCATTCATGGAAAACCCAGCGGCGTGCCCAATCGCACCGACAAATCGACCGCAATAAGTCGCGCCGTGTGCTTGCGCGCAATCCTCGAGGATTTTAACCCCTGTTTCCTCACTGATATCCAGAAACTCATCCATCTCACACGGCATACCGGCCATGTGGACGGTAATAACAGCTCTGGTCTTATCCGTAATTTTCTCGCGCACTTTTTGCGGATCGAGCAAGCGGGTTGACAGATCAATATCAGAGAAAACCGGGATGGCGTGTAGCGCGAGTATGGCCGAAGTCGTGCCAAAATCTGTCATAGGCGTGGTAATAACCTCATCGCCTTCACACACACCCAGCGCGGCAAGAGCCGTTTGCAGTGCAGCCGTGCCAGATGTTACCATAATCGCGTGTTTAACATCGAACGCGCGACATATTTCAGCTTCAAAATCCGCAACTTTCCCTCCTGGTCCCATCAGTTTACCCGAATCGAGAACCTCGAGTAACAATTCGCGTTCTTCATCGGTGTATTTATTCGGTTGGTTGTACGGAACGGTTTTGGCCTTTTCTCCCCCATTAATAGCGAGTTCATCCATCGTGCATATCTCCTGATTCAGGTACGCCGAGTGAAGCGTGGATCTGGACAAATTTCCACTGATCTTTTTCTTTTTCGAGAACACCCGTCAAACGCATAGACAGTTTTTCGCGCCGGCCCTGCCATTTGAGATTCCAGGTCTGACGTGTGTAAAACCATGCAACTGCCTCGCGCTCTTGAACATCGAGATAATCGCATGTGATGGTAAAATCCTCTGTACTATCCACATGGTGGCGATAGTACTCGGATATATTTTTCTCACCCTGGATATATTCGTTTTCATCTGTACCTATTTTGGCATAATAAGACGCGCGGGACATAAGACCGATCAATCGCCGGGCGTCTTCCGAAGTAAGCGCGTCAAAATAGGCGTGTACTGTTTTACGTGCGTCCATTTTCTAAAATGTGCCGGGCCAGGGATACGCATTGGACCCCGCATTGTCATCAATCGGACCTTCGGGCAGGGTATCTTGCCAGGCGAGCACCCGATCAGCCATTTGCGCGACGCGCTCTGGCATATATTCTGCCCGATTGTTGAGTTCCATCGGATCTCGCGGAATATTGAAAAGTTCGACGCGGCTGCGGTCGGGATTCAAAAGCAATTTCCAATCGCCTTCGCGGATGGAAAGCATGGGACTTTTGTGCAAGCAGTGACCGGCAATATTGAACCGCCATTCCCACACGAGCGGTTTTTTTCTTTCAATACTGCGACCGCGCAGAGCATTGGTCATATCTTCCCCATCGAGCACCAGACCATCGATATCAACGCCTGCCAGATTGCAAAAAGTGGGCAAAAAATCGACCGCGCAAAGCGGCGTATCATTGTCAATGCGCCCGGCAGAAACGCCATTGGGCCAGCGAATAATAAAAGGCGTACGCACACCGCCTTCGTAGAGACTGCGCTTGCGACCGCGAAAAGGACCGGCAGAACCGACGCCGCTGTGCGTAGCATTGCGAATATGGATATCTTCGGGACCGTTGTCCGCAGAAAAAATGACAATGGTATTATCGCTCAAATTCAATTCATCCAGTTTATCCATCAGGCGACCAATATGGCGATCCACATTGGTGACAACCGAGTAGTAAATCCGCAACGCGCCCTTGTGTTTGTCTTCCAGACCATTCGCCGTGAACTGCTTGTAGGGCTCCATCTGTTCTTCGGTGGGATCGAGAATGGCGTGGGTATCATTGAGCCAGGCCTGAACAAAAAAAGGTTCATTTTTGTTGCGTTCAATAAAACCAAGGGTTTCGTCAATAATCACTTCCGTAGAGCGGCTGCGACCCTCGCCGGTCTGCAAATCGGTAAAATCGAGCAACGGGCCATTGCCCACATTGATTTTGCTCTCGTCAATACCGTAATCATAAGGCGCGGGCGCGCCCGCGCCGCTACCGAGATGCCACTTGCCAAAGTGCCCCACGGCGTACCCGCTTTGTTGCAACAGGCCAGTAACTGTAACCGCATTGGGATCGAGAAAATTGGGCATACCCCGTGCCGCGTTTTGCTCGTTCTGTGCAAAATGCCCGTGTATGCCCCAGTGTGCCGGAAAACGCCCGGTCATCACTGCGGCGCGGCTTGGGGAACAAACCCCAGAGCAAACGTAGAACTGAGAAAAAAGAGTACCCTGTGCGGCAAGGCGATCCAGATTTGGCGTCCTGGCATGAGGATGTCCGTAACAACTCAAATCGCCCCAGCCCCAGTCATCGGCGAATACAAAAACAATATTTGGTCGGCTCATGGAGAATTCCTTTCACAAAACCAGAAGAACGGCAAGAACAGCGATACCCACACCGGCAATAGCGGGTCGGGCGAGGCGTTCTTTCCAGTAGAAATGGGCAAAGAGGTTATCCAGCACAACAATGCTACATCCCAATGTCGGAAAAAAAAGCGTGCCCGGCAACTTGCTTAATGCGGTCATAATGACGCAAAGAGCCAGAACATTGTAAAGACCAATAAAAATGCCGAGTTTGACCGCAGGACTATGGGGTCGGTGTTTTTTAAAAATGATGACAACACTACCCATCAGCGCGGCAGTTCCCCCGATGAACATCAAGATGTGCAGATAGACGGGATCGAGACCATTGTAGTGAACAGACCGCAAACACGTATGGCTCACGCCTTGCCAGAGACAGACCGCGATGAGCAAACCAAATGCTTTTATTCCTCTGACATGCGCGGTTCTGCCCGGATGAGAAGTCATAAGTGCCAGGGCACCGAGCGCGAGAAGCAGCCCCACAAACTGCGTTGGGGCCATGGACTCACCCCAGAGATAAATGCCCAATATAATAGGCACGACAATGGACATTCGGAAAGCCGTAACCACAGAGCCGATGGGCGCGAGAGTAAGCGCGTGATTCATCAGCAACATGGAACTGATAAAGACCGTACCAGTTCCCAACCCCGTGTAAAGGGCAAGTGCGGGAAATGTCCACGCATCGGTAATGAGGAGATAAATGGCAATTGCGATGGCTAAGACGAGGTAGTTGGTAGTGATAACCACCGGCGCGTAATAGCCGCGTCTTTGTCCGAGCTTGAAAAGCTGAACAAAACCGAAGTCGAGAATAATAGAAAAAAAGAGCCAGTGCATAAAGATAATTACCGCCTCAGGCTATTCCGTTTCCCGCGCATGTAACTCTCTCAAAAGCGGATTTTTCACCCACGATTTCGGATGTTTTTGCTGCGGCGCAAAAGGCTTTTCCGGATCAGTCTTTCAAGATAAACTGCCCCCGCTGTAGATGGCCCTAATTTATCCCTGATGGAGTGATGGTGCAAGTTGTAATTCAAATGTTACATCTTTCTAAGTTATTGTAATATTACGAAAACGCTCGCCTTACCTGGTTCAATTTCAGTATCGCTCACCATAAATAAAGAGTATATTGAATTGATTCAGTTCCTTCTTTGTGACCTCTGTGGCAAAACCACATCCAGAGCCCGCGCACAGTCAAGATATACGACCCCGTCAAGGATGTTGTGCTATGCTTCAAATAGGCCAAGCCGCCATCGACATCACACCGCCTTTGGGCACGCACCTGGCCGGAAGCGGCATGGGAGAACACCGCCCTGCTCAAAAAATCCTCGATCCACTTTACGCCAAAGTGATGGTCGCCCAGGCCAAAGACGCGAAGTTGTGTATCATCACGCTAGACACGTTGGCGGTTACTTTGCCCTACACCCGGGCCATTCGAGAAAGCGCTGTCGCGCTGGGCTTTGAACCCCACGCCGTGATGGTGCATTCGTTGCAGAATCACTCGGCGCCGAGTTGCGGCGCCCTCATGCTCGACCCGGATTTCCCGCTTGACCTGAGAGCTGATCAGGAGCACATCACCGGTAGTGAAGCCGCGTATACGAAGCAGGCCGTCGCTGGCGCGACCCGCGCGATCCAGGAAGCGAACGATGCGTTAACGCCAGTGCAGGTCGCCATGGGGCATGCCGTTCGCGACGACCTGGCCTTTAATCGGCGTGGCGTGATGCGCGGCGGCAATATCAGCATGCCGTGGCCCTTCACCAGCGACGCCAAACCTCTGGGGCCGACGGACATCGTTTACATGGAGGGCCCTGCCGACCCACAGGTGGGTGTGTGGTGCGCACAATCGGCCGCGGGTGACACAGCCGCGATGCTGCTGCACTTTACCTGTCATCCGGTCAACGTGTTTGCTCAGGAAAAAAATACCGTCTGCGCCGACTGGCCCGGCGCGTGGAGCGCAAAAGTCAAAGACCAAAACAGTCTGATGTGCTCGCCCCTGGTCATCAACGGATGTTGTGGCAACGTCAATCCATGGCCTGCCTTTACGCCCAACTTTACGCCTGACCACGTGCGCATGGGGAATGAATTGGCGGACACCACACAGGCCGTCATCGAATCGCTGAACTTTGCAGACGTTGATTCGATCGATTGGCGTTTCGAAAAAATCCCTCTGGCGTATCGCGATATTCCTGACGATCGGCAAGACCAGGTCAACCTCATTCTGGCCGAACACCCAACGCTGAAACTACAAGACAACGGCGAAGTAGATCCCACATGGTTTCATGCCGCGTCGACGAAAAGCATCGAGCTTTGCCGCAATCGTGAGCCGCAATTCATGTATGAAATCCAGGTCTTCCGCATCGGCGACATGGCTATCATTTCTCTGCCCGGCGAGCCGTTCGTGGAAGGTCAATTGGAGATTAAGACCAGGTCACCTGCGAAGCTCACCTTCATCGCTCACATGTCCACGCAATACGTCGGCTACCTCCCCACGAGCGACGCCTGCGCAAGACCAGGGCACGAAACCAACGCCCACTGCACCTACTGGGCCAAGTTTGCGCCGGACTCGTTGGAGCGCATCGTCGAAGCGACGTTGGCAATACTGACGGAATTATTCGAAAATGACTGAGAGGTGATAGATGCCTCTGAGCAACGACTTCATCAAGCAGTTCGCCACACCTGGGGACGCCTACCGTCCGCACATCATGTGGTTCTGGAACGCCCCCCTTGGTGTGCCACCCCAGGACGATCACGCTGCATGGCAATGCGTGGACGAATCGGGCAAAGCGACCGTCTTCCACGAGACGCCACAGAATGGGGTGTGCCCTTTTGCGCAGTGGTCGCCCTTCTGCTGGGGGCAAGAGGGCTACGGCGATGTTTCCGACCCGGAGACCGTACGGGCATTCATCGAGCTCACTCATGAAGCCTACCGCAGCCGTTTCCCCGGAGAGCTGGGCAAGACGATTGCCGGCCTCTTCACTGATGAGGTGTCGTACTGCCTGGCCGGCTTCTACGGCGAGTCCGAGTGCCCTGTGCCCTGGTCAAGACACGACGGCGCCTCAGCCCCGGGTCATGGGCTGAGGCGGGCTTTCCAAACTACACAGGCACGGCCCGGTACCGCTGGCGATGCGAGTTGCCGCCACTGGGGGGCCGCGTCTGGGCTCATGCAGAGGAGGTCGCCGCAGTGGCAGCACTGATTGTCAACGGGCATCGTCTCGCACCGCGCCTCTGGCGCCCCTACACGTTCGACATCACGGATCTCGTGCTGCCGGGGCCGAACGAGATCGAGTTAGAGGTCACGAGTAGCGCGGCGAACCTATTGGGTTTGAACCAGCCTGAGCTCTTCCTGGAAGGGAAAGCCGCGACGGCCCTACGGGAACGCCAAGCCGCCGGGCTGCTGACGCCCGTGTCCATCCGGTGGTGAAGACAATCACCTGAAGGGTAAGGGCCGATAGGAACATGATGTCCGAGAACATTACTGACGGCGCGAAGGAGTCGAGTTAATGACAGCAACGCATGAGCAAAACCACTCTGCTTTGCACGAGGTTCGCCTCCTGCACGGGTTGCGGTTGCCGATGCGCGATGGCGTGCGGCTCTCGGCAGACGTCTACCTGCCGCGCTATGCGCAAGGTCCCTTTCCGACCATTGTGACGCGAACGCCCTATGAAAGCGGTCGCGACGTGTTTATCGAACTCGGGGTCTGGTGGGCGGAGCGCGGATACGCATTCGTGGTCGAAGACTGTCGGGGGCGCTTTGAATCCGAAGGCGTGTTCCACGCCTATTTTCGCGATATCGAGGATGGTTACGACACCTTGGAATGCGTCGCTGCACAGGCGTGGTGCAACGGCAAGATCGCTACCTGGGGCCGCAGTTACGGGGCGCTGACCCAGTGGTTGATGGCACCGTTGCAAAGCCCACACCTGACATGTATGGCCCCGCACGTCGTCTGCGACGATTTCTTCAGCGACTGCCATTACGTGGGCGGGGCGTTTCAACTGATGCTCTCGCTGGGGGCGGCGGTTATTTGGGAGACCAATTTGGCCACGGTCGTCGGAAGCCAGGCGGCCAAGATCTTTCAGAACCGCGCCTTCTGGAGCTACCTGCCACTGATCGAACTCGACGAATGGGCTATTGGACGCAAGGTGCCCTATTGGCGCGAGTGGCTGGAGCACCCGACCTACGACGCTTACTGGGAGCGCTGCAACACGATGGGCCGCTATCACCAGATAACCGTACCTACTTTCCAACAGTGCGGTTTTTTCGATCCCTATGCGGCGGCCGGTTTCCGCGGCTTCAACGGGATGAGCCAACACGGTGCTACGCCGCAAGCGCGCACCCAGCAACGGATCCTGGTCGGTCCGTGGACGCACGAAGTGCCGGATAGCACGCGGATGGGCGATATGAATTTTGGCCCGGAGTCGCTTTTGGATATCCGCAAGGAAGAGCAACGCTTTTTCGACTGGCAACTCAGGGGGATCGAGGGTGCGATGGCTGACGAACAGCCGATCCGGATCTTTGTGACGGGGGTCAATCGCTGGCGTTGCGCCGACCAGTGGCCGCTACCGGGCACGCGCACCGAGCCGTACTATATGCATAGCAACGGCCGGGCGCAGTCCGATCCCGACGACGGCGGCCTGGACCAAAAGCCGCCCGGAAATGAGCCAGCCGACCGCTTTGCGTACGACCCGCAGGATCCGGTGCCGACCCGCGGCGGAAACCTGTCGGTGCAGATGATGAGCCAGAACGCCGAAGATCCGCTCCTGGCCGGTCCGGTCGACCAGCGGTCGATTGAAGCTCGCGCCGATGTGCTGGTCTATACTTCGCCTGTATTGGCCGAGAATCTCATCGTCATCGGTCCAGTTCAGGTGGTGCTCTATGCGGCATCGTCCGCGCTGGACACGGACTTTACGGCGCGGTTGACCGATGTCGATCGGGAAGGGCGTTCGCTGGTGCTCTGCGAGGGCATACTGCGGGGGCGCTATCGCAAAAGCTTGACTGAGACGGAACTTTTGGAGCCTGGCGAGGTCGACGAATTCAAGATCGAACTCTGTCCGGCGTGCCATGCGTTTTTGGCCGGGCACCGCTTGCGGCTCGATATCAGCAGCAGCAACTTCCCGCGCTTCAGCCGCAATTTGAACACCGGGGAAGATGTGGCGACCGGCACCAGGATGCAGACGGCCCAACAGACCGTGCTGCATACGGCTCAGTACCCGTCGCATGTCGTGCTGCCGGTCGTCGATGAGGGTTGAATGAAAGAGCAAAGTTCATGCTAACGCCTGAAGAAATGCCATTCTATCAAGATAGCTGAGCCCGCATCGGGAGGCTGAAATTGATATCACCGAAATCATCTCACATCGGCATCGATATCGGCGGAACATTTACCGACATTGCTGTCTTGGGCAGTGACGGTTCGCTCGCTGTCCGGAAGGTCCTTTCCACGCCGGAGGACTACGCCCGGGGTATCATTCAGGGGCTTCGCGGATTGATTGAAGATCGCCGGATTTCAGAGGTCTCCATTGAGAGAATCGCACATGCCACGACTGTCGCCACAAATGCGATCCTGGAAGGCAAGGGAGCCCGGACGGCCCTGATCACGACAAAGGGATTTCGAGACGTTCTCGAGATGCGACGGATTCGGATCCCCGAGCTTTACAACCTTTTTTACAACCCGCCCAGTCCTCTTGTTCCACGCCACCTGCGATTCGAATTGGATGAACGAATGGACGCTCGCGGCCGGGTGCGGGAACCTCTCCAGCAGGTGTCCCTGGAAAATGTCCTGAACACCGTGCAGCAGCAGGAGATCGAAGCACTGGCGATCTGTCTGCTCCATTCCTACGCCAACCCGGAGCACGAACTCCGGACGGTCGCTGCAGCCCGGGAGTCGCTTCCGGATATATTTGTCACCACCTCCTGCGAGGTCCTTCCTGAAATCCGCGAATATGAGCGTACGAGCACGACAGTGATTAATGCCTACCTCGGGCCGGTCGTGCAGCGATATCTGAATTCCCTGAGCGAACAACTCCAGTCGATGGGCATTCGCGCGCCGCTGGAGGTTCTGCATTCAGGGGGTGGGGTGATGACAGCCGACTCGGCGCAGAAGAAGCCCGCCCACCTGATTGAATCCGGACCGGCGGCCGGGGTGATGGCCGCAGCCTGGATGGCCGGCAAAGCAGGCTACACAAATGTGATTACCCTGGACATGGGCGGCACAACCGCCAAGACCGCCATAGTTGAGAACGGAACCGTTGCCCGGACTTCCGAATATGAAGTCGGCGCCGGTATCAACCTGAGCAGCCGCCTTGTCAAAGGCGCAGGATATGCGCTCAAGCTGCCGGTCATCGATATCGCGGAGATCGGAGCGGGCGGCGGGAGTATCGTTTCGGTTGACCGTCACGGCCGGCTCCGGGTCGGGCCGGAAAGTACCGGCGCAGACCCCGGGCCCGTCTGCTACGGGCTTGGAGGCGAGGAGCCGACCTTCACGGACGCCGCCGTCCTGCTCGGCTATCTCAGTCCCGATGCTCTGCTTGGCGGGAAGATGAAACTGGCGACAGCGCAAGCGAGGAGGATATTCGAGAAGAAAGTGGCCAGACCGATGCAACAATGCCTGATGAAGGCCGCCTATGGGGCTTTTACACTGGCCTGTGCGACCATGATCCGGGCCGTGAAGTCCGTTTCTACGTATCGCGGAAGAGATCCGCGTGAGGCCGCCCTGTTGGCATTCGGTGGGTGCGGGCCCCTCGTAGCCACAACCCTCGCACAGGCCCTGGGCATGCGAGAAGTTATTATTCCGCCGCATCCCGGCCTGTTCAGTGCCTTCGGGCTGCTTGTGTCCGAACCCGAGCATGAATCCGTCCGAACCTGGTGTCGCAGACTGGAAGAGGTCAGGCCCGAAGACTTGAACCGGCTCTATAGCGAACTCGAGTCGCAGGCGGTGGAGACGCTCGTTGCCGAAGGATATCGCCCCGAACAGATTCGAGTACGGCGGCTTGCCGATTTGCGCTATGTCAACCAGGCCACCGAGCTGACCGTGCCTGCACCCGGCGTTCCGCTTGGACCCGGGGAACTAACGACATTGGCGGAGGTATTCGAGCAGGAGCACCTCACGACCTACGGCCACCGGGCAAACCATGACCCCATCGAACTGGTCAACCTCAGGATTGTCTCGAGCGTCATTCGGGAGTTTGGAGCGGATGAGCCGCGGGACCTGTTCCGTGCGGATCACCGGGAAGAGAACGTCGTACCAAACGGCTGCAGAACAGCCTTTTTCGGGCCGGCCGACGGTGACCTGGAAACCGCGGTTTGTTCACGGCAATCCCTCCGTGCCGCGCCCACCGGAGGACCCTTGATCATCGAAGAATTGGACTCGACCACCGTCGTGCCGCCAGGTTGGCAGGCATCTATGGACGAGTTCCAGAACATCATTCTTCGACATGCCTGACCACGGTGTGAGAGAGTGGACATGAACAAGACAGACCCTGTAACTCTTGAAGTCATTCGCAACGCCCTGGAAATGATCGCTGATACAATGGCGCTTGTGCTGATGCGCAGTGCCTATTCATCAGTGGTGCGAGATTCCATGGACTATTCCACCGCGCTGTTTGACGCAAAAGGCAGAATGATCGCCCAGGGTCTCACGACCGCGCTGCATCTCGGCTCGTTTCCCGTGGCCATGGCAGAACTCACCCGGGCATATGAAGACAGAATACATGCGGACGACGTGTTTATTACCAATGACCCTTACGGTGCCGGCGGCATGCATCTGCCGGATATCTATCTCACCCTGCCCATATTTTATGCTGGCGTACTGGAGGGCTTTGCAGTTGCCCTAGTCCACCATGCGGACGTTGGTGGGATCGCACCCGGGAGCAATACGTCGTTCTCCACCGAGATCTACCAGGAAGGTCTCCGCATTCCACTCGTCAAACTTTACGACCGGGGAACACCCAATGATACGGTATTCAGATTTATAGAAAAAAATGTCAGGGTACCTGTGGAAGTCGCGGGCGATATGCGCGCCCAGCTCGCTGCCTGCCGCCAGGCTGAACAGGCCTATATGCAGCTTCTGGAAAAATATGGATCGGATTCGCTGGGGCATTATCTCAACCAACTTCTCGAACTCTCCGAACGCATGATGCGGGAAGAGATTCAGGCCATCCCAGACGGCAGCTATGAGTTCACGGATTTCATCGACGGTCTGGGCAGCGAACCGGAACCGATCCGGTTTCAGGTGACCATCACGATTGCCGGTGAGGAGGCAGTCGTGGACTGGAGCGGGAGCGCGCCGCAGGTGAAAGGCGGCATTAATGCGCCCTTCCCGATGACTCTCTCAGCATCCTACCTTGCTTTCCGATGTCTGGGAGGGCGTGATATCCCCAACAATGAGGGTTATATGCGGCCCATCCGGGTTCTCGCACCGGAGGGTACGATTATGAACCCCGTCCTGCCTGCCGCCTGCTCAACCCGCGGGATTACGGGCTTTCGGATGCTGGACACCCTTCTGGGCGCGCTGGCCAGGGCCGTTCCGGACCGTGTGCCGGCGGCAGGGGAGGGCGGCGCAACGTTTCCCTCGATTGGCGGTTATCACGAAGGCGAGCCATTTGTCTTTACAGAATCCGTTCTCGGCTGTTCAGGCGGTCGGCCGGATCGCGACGGCGCCGAAGGCGTTCCCAATCCCGGCGCCAATCAATCCAACCAGCCCGTCGAACTCATCGAAGCACGTCACCCCATTGAGATATTGCAGTACGGCCTGGTCATGGATTCCGGCGGACCGGGAAAATACCGGGGCGGGTTGGCACTCATGAGAGAATACAGGATCCTCGCGGAGGAAGCCGTTTTGAGCATGCGTTCGGACCGACGGGCGCATCGGCCGTACGGGCTGCAGGGCGGCCTTTCCGGGTCTCCAACCTGCAATACTCTCTATTCTGGACCGCACCAGTCACTTCTTCCTGTGCTTCCAAGCGAAGCGATCGTGTTAAGGAAAGGAGAGATCCTGCGCCATCTTCAGGCAGGCGGCGGCGGCTGGGGCACGCCTGTGGAACGGAATCCTCAAATGGTCCTGGAAGATGTACGGAATGACAAGGTCAGCCTCGAGCAGGCCAGGGAAGTTTATGGTGTGCTGATCGACCCCCTAACACTGAGTATGGATGAAGAGGCAACAGCCGCGACCCGGCAGAGGATGCTGGCAGCAGGCGAACATGAAGATAGGGCATCGGCGGATCTCTCTGCAGAAGACCTTTCCAGGATACCGAGTCGGGCGGCCCTGGCCGGCAGGGTCAGCTCGAAGGAAATGGCAGACCGCGTCACCTCGTTCCAGGTCGCGGGAAGCGAAGTCCTGTCGCTTAAGGGTTCGCCCGCCTGGCCGCCGCCGGAACATGTCCTGGCCGCCGCCGAAAAGGCCATAGGCGAGAATGCGATGGCCCCTTCCAACGGCTTCCCCGAACTTCGGAAAGCCATCGCGGCAAGATGGGAAACCGATGACGGGATCCGACCGGAACCGGATACGGAGATCCTGATTACGCACGGCGCCATGCATGCCATGAGCATCGCGTTTCTGGCGCTGCTCGCGCCGGGCGATGAGGTTCTGATGTTCAGTCCGGGATTTCAATTTGGAGGCCCGCTTCACCTCGCCGGAGCCGTCGCGGTCTGCGTGCCGACTCACCAGGAACAGAACTGGCGCTGGGACCTCGAGGCCGTGGAAGCGGCCTGTTCGTCAAGAACCCGCATGGTGATCCTGAATTCGCCCGGCAATCCGACAGGATATGTGGCGTCAAAGAGAGATCTCGAGGCGATCGCGGAGCTGGCCCTCAGGCACAATCTCTTGATTCTCTCTGACGAGTGCTACGACAAGATGGTCTATGACGGGCGAAAGCACTTGAGGGCGGCCTCCATTCCAGAGATCCGGGACCGGCTGCTGACATTGTGCAGTTTTACCAAGAGCTATGCGATGCAGCCGTGGCGGCTGGGGTATATTGTCGGGCCCTCGGACCTGATAGCTGCTTGCCGGAAGGTGCTTGAGTGGAATGTGCTCACCTGCAGCCATATCGCCCAGCGGGCAGCGCAGGCGGCATTGGAGGGACCGCAGGACTGGGTGCACGAGATTGCCAGGCGGTACCAGCAGTACCGTGACCTGATGATAGAGGGCCTGGACCAGGCACCGGGGATTTCCTTTGCCGTCCCGGCAGGAGCGCCATTTCTATTTCTGAACGTACGCGGACTCGGCCTTCCCAGCGCGGAATTTGCCGAAGCGCTGCTTTCAGAATACGGCGTCGCTGTCGAGCCCGGCGGACCGTACGGGTCCGGAGACCATGTGAGGCTCATGTTCGGCGGTACCGAAGAGACCATACAGGAGGCAGCAAACCGATTCCGGAAGATAGTGGGCAACCTTGTGTTGTCCGGTTAGTAGAAAACACATGCTTCTCGAAGATAGTGTCCAGCGACATCGTTTGCACTGTATGCAGCGAGAATCGTTCGTGCAGAATTTCTCATTGATCAGCCGACAGATTCTTTTGTTTTAGAAGGAGACGTTATGACTACATCCGACCGACCCAATGTCCTCCGGGCCGGCGGCGCGCTGATTGACATAACGCCGAACGCAGGCACACACTTGGGCGGCACGTGGGGCGTGTTACGCGATGCGCGCACGATGGCTGAACCGCTATACGCCCGGGCTCTCGTCCTGGAATCCCGCACACGGAAACTCTGTATCGTCCAACCGGACCTGGAAATCGTCACGCTTCCGTGGACGCAGAAGATTCGCCAGGGCATTGAGCTCCGCTGTGGAATCGCGCCCGACGACATCATGGTACATCTTCCGCAATCCCATTCCACGCCGCCCCTCGGCAACTTTATCATCGACGAGGCGCTGCCCAACATTCCGCCTGAACTAGAGTACCTCCGCGGCTCCCAATCTGAGTACTGCGAGTACGCCGTCGGCAAAATCCTTTCGTGCGTTGAAGCCGCGGACAAAGCCTTGCATCCGGTCCAACTCGGCGCGTGCCGGGCGGTCCGTGATGATCTGGCCTTTAACCGGAGGGGAGTAACCCGCGATGGGGGCATAGTGATGCCGGGACAGTTCTCCAGGGCGTCCAGGCCGCTGGGCCCCACGGACATCGCCTTCCTCGAAGGTCCGACGGACCCCGAGGTGGGGATGGTGTGTCTGCGCGATGAGAAAATGAAGATGAGCGCTATGCTCCTTCACTTCACGTGCCATCCGGTCAACGTGTTCGCCACGCAGCACTACACCGTCTCGCCGGACTGGCCGGGCGTTTGGTGCGCCGGGATGCAGGAGGAATGCGGTGAAACGTGCGTTCCCCTGGTGCTCAACGGTTGCTGCGGCAACATAAACCCGTGGCCCGCCTTCCACGCCGATTTCGTCCCGGACCACCGGCGAATGGGGCGCGCGCTGGCCGAGACCTCACGGCACATCCTCAGTGCACTCACCTTCGAAGAAGAGGCCACGCTGGACGCACGAGTGAAGTTCGTCCCGCTCCCCTTAAAGAAGGCCGATCCCGCCGACCGCGCAGCCGCCAAGAAGCTCCTCGCCGAGCACCCCGAGCCGCGCTGGGATGAAGATGGGACGCCTCACCGCGTGAACGCCGATTGGATGGATGCGGCCATGCTGATGAGCGTGGAGCTTGAGCGCGAGCGCTCCCCAGAGCTCGCATATGAGATTCAAGTCATGCGCATCGGCGACATCGCCCTCGTCGGACTCCCCGGCGAGCCCTTCGTCGAAGGCCAACTGGAGATCAAAGTCCGGTCGCCCTTCCCCTATACTTTCGTCGCTCACAACACAACCGACTTTGCCGGCTACATCGCCCCGCGTCACAGTTACCCGCGGGGCGGGCATGAGATTCGTACCAAGCCGGCGAAGTGGGCGAAGGTGGAGCCGGGGTGTCTGGAGAAGATCGTGGAGGAGGCGGTTAGGTTGCTCGCCGAGATTGGGACCTAAAGGATTGTGCGGGTTTATGCAAGCATTTCAAGGCTGGTGCCATGGACGACGAAGCTAGCCTGAATAATTCACAAACTTCGCCGTGACGCCCGTGTCCATCAGGTGGTGAAGACGGTCCCGAGGATGAAGGACCGGCTGAACGTTCAGTCCGATCGTCTTATCTCGAGAGAGCGGATGCGTAGCCGGCAACGCCCTCTTGAACGAAAGCCCTGGGGCGTCAGCTTCGCGGCCCCGACCAGCGGACACTTTCACTCGAAGGGAAAGGGCCGATAGGAACATAATGTGCGAGAACATTGCTGACGGCGGTGCAGCTCAGGTCGTCGATCTCAGATCGGACTTTGTTGCCCGACCAACTCCGGCCATGGTTGAAGCGATGCTGCGTGCTGCGAGGCAACCCTGCGGCTTCGGGCTACGCGAAGACACGATCGTTGCCGACCTCGAAAATCGCGCGGCGGAGGTCATCGGAAAGGACGACGCTCTTTTTGTGCCGACTTGCACGATGGCCAACCAAATTGCGCTACATATTCATTGCAGGCCCGGTGAGTTGTTCGTAACGGAAGCCTACGCCCACGTGGTGACATCGGAGTCGGCCGCCACCGCCGCGCTGTCCGGTGCCATGCCGAAGATGATCCCGGCCCAGGCCGGTGCGCTTGACCTCGACGCTTTGCGTGATTCCCTCCGACACAGCGATGCACAGCACCCGCGCCCCGCCGCAGTCGCCCAGGAAAACACGCACGTGCGTTCTGGAGGTCGTGTCGTGCCCACGGCACACATGACAGCTATTTACGACATCGCCAGCAGTCAGGAGGTACCGGTGCACCTTGACGGCGCGCGGATCTTCAATGCAACCGTCGCCTTAGGAATCCCGGCGCGTGACATCGCCATGACATGCGATACCGTTTCCTTCAATCTCAACAAAGGACTTGGTGCGCCACTCGGCGCGATCCTTGCCGGACCCGATGGGTTCATCGCCGAGGCGGTGCGCATCAGACAAATGTTCGGCGGCGGTTGGCGACCGGCCGGCATTGTTGCCGCGGCAGGTATCGTTGCGCTCGAGACGATGATCGAACGACTGCACATAGATCACACCACTGCGCGACAACTGGCAAATGGTCTGTCTTCCCAGCCAACTCTTAGTATTGACAAGTCCCAGGTGGAGTCGAACATCGTGCTCGCACGTCCAGACACAATGCGCCCCGAAACCCTTGCCGCCGCGCTTGAACGTGAGGGCGTGCTGGTTTTGCCGTTCGGCGATGACGTGCGTCTTGTGACCCACCACGAAATCACTGAGAACGCCGTTGAGATCACACTGAGGGCGTTTCACTCAGTTCTCAGTGGAGCATCCCATGGCCCATAGGCTTGGCGTCGATATCGGCGGCACCTTTACCGATTTCGCACTGGTGGATAACGACTCCGGCGAACTCTCAACACACAAGCAATTGACCACACCGTCCGATCCATCGCTCAGCGTTCTGACCGGAATTGCAGCACTACTCAGCCGAACCAGCGTCGATATCTCCGACGTCACCGTCCTGTCACACGGCACGACGCTCGTCACGAATGCCGTCATCGAACGCCGCGGCGCGACGACTGGCATGTTGGTCACCAGGGGCTTCCGCGATGTCCTGGATATCGCCATGGAGCGTCGCTACGATTTGTTCGACCTGCGACTGGGTTTTGCAGAGCCAGTCGTCCCACGGGATCTGCGCGCCGAGCTTTCGGAACGCATCCTATTTGATGGGCAGGTTGAGACACCCTTGAATGAAAAAGAGGTCCAAGCGGCCGTCGCACACCTGGTTTCTGCGCATGGGATAGAGGCTCTGGCCATCTGTTTCTTGCATGCCTATGCCAATCCGGATCACGAAAACCAGGCCCGAGATACTGTCGCGAAGGCATTCCCCGACTTGCAGGTCAGCACCTCGTCCGACGTACTGCCCTTCATGCGGGAATATGAACGCTGGTCGACAACCACGATCAACGCGTATGTGCGCCCGCTGACCGATCGCTATCTCGAACGCCTGGAGACCGGACTGTCCACCATGGGATTTGATGGTCGTTTTCTGGTGATGACATCGTCTGGCGGCATGGTCACGCCTGAAATCGCGCGGCGCTATCCGGTGCGGCTTATCGAGTCGGGGCCGGCCGCCGGCGCCCTCATGGCGGCCAATTTGGGACAGCGAATTGGCGAACCCAATCTACTGGCATTTGACATGGGCGGGACGACGGCAAAGGGCGCCCTAATCCGCAATGGCCGCCCCCTGCGCCGCTACGAGTTCGAGGTGGCGCGAGAGCATGACTTCAAGCAAGGCAGCGGTCTCCCACTCCGTATCCCAGTGATCGACATGATTGAGATTGGTGCCGGTGGCGGGTCGATCGCCAATGTCGACGAACGCAATCTTTTGGCCGTTGGACCCAAGAGCGCCGGCGCGGAGCCCGGTCCAGCCTGTTATAGCCAGGGCGGCGACAACGCAACGTTGACGGATGCCAACCTGACCCTCGGCTATCTGGTTCCAGAGGCATTTCTTGGTGGGAATATGATCCTGGACAGCGAAGCCGCACATCATGCAATTGACCGGAATGTCACCGAACCACTTCGGGTCGACACGATCCGAGCCGCCTGGGGTGTTCATGAGGTCATCAACGAGGACGTCGCGCGGGCATTCCGCACCCATGCTGCGGAAATCGGCTTCGACTACCGCCGCTGCACAATGATCGCGTTTGGCGGATCCGGTCCGGCACACGCCATTCGTATTGCTCGAAAGCTGCGAATCCCAAAGGTGGTTTTCCCCGTCGGTGCTGGCGTGATGTCGGCGATTGGACTCTTGATGACTCCGATCTCCTATGCAACCTTGCGCTCTGGGCGGGTCAATCTCGAAGAATTGGATGCAGATGGCCTCGACGCCGGATTCAATCTGGTTGAACGCCAAGCACGTTGCCTCCTTGCAGAGGCCGGCATTGACGACGCGCAGATTCAAATTGACAGGCGGCTTGACATGCGGTATTGCGGCCAGGGCCACGAGGTTGAAGTGCCGCTTCCGCCGGGCATTGACCGCAATGGCATCGCCGATCTCTTTCGCGAAACCTATGCCAAGATTTTTGCCGCCACGCCAATCGATACCGGAATTGAGATCGTCAATTGGAAAGTGGAGGCGAGCGGACCTAAGCCGGAATTCGCAGATCGCTATCGCCCATTCAGCGGCGCTCTGACCTCACAAGAACAGGTTGGTGAGGCCAGTATCTTCTGCGACGACGCAACGGGACTTGCCAATTGTCCTATCTACGATCGTTACGCCCTGGACCAAGGGCAGCGCATAACGGGTCCTGCCCTCATCCAAGAGAATGAGGCAACAACCGTCCTGAGCGTTGGCGACACGATCGAAGTTGATGACATAGGCAACTTGATTGCGACATTGGCACCGAGCGGAGAGACGTCATGACCCAGTACGATCCCGTCAGTCTCAAGATCTTATGGGACCGCCTGGTCTCGATTGCGGACGAACTCGTCCTGTCGCTCGTCCGCACATCGTTCTCCATGAATGTTCGAGAGGGCTACGACCTGTCATGTATGATCTTTGACGCCAGGGCACACCTCGTGGCGCAGGGCAGCTACTCGGTGCCGTCCTTCACCGGAACGGCACCACAGACCATCGCTCACATGCTGCGTGCGTTTCCGGCCAACACGTTGAAACCCGGCGATGTCATCGCCACCAACGATCCATGGATGGGCACCGGTCACTTATTCGACATCAATGTCATGCGTCCGGTATTTCGTGGCGATCGCCTGACAGGGTTCACCATGAGTGTCACGCATCTGCCGGATATCGGCGGCAAAGGCATGGCGTCTGACTGCACGGAGGTGTACCACGAGGGCCTGCGCCTTCCCGTGTGCAAGCTAAGCGACGGTGGGCAGCTGAATGAACTCCTCCTCGATATTGTTCGCACCAACGTCCGCGTTCCGGAACAGACGATTGGCGATTTGATGGCGAACGTCGCTTGTAACGAAGTCGGCGGGCGGGCCTTGCTGGAGTTCATGGACGAGTACGGTCTCGATGAGCTCGAAACACTCTCCGACGCCATCAACGATCACGCCAAGGCCGCAATGTGCGAACGCATCGCCGAGATCCCTGACGGCTCTTATGCCAATGCCATTGTAATTGAGGGGCCGGGCCGGCCAATTCAACTGGCCGCCAACGTCAGAGTAGACGGCAGTCATGTCGCCATAGATTTCACCGGCACTGAAGGCCCTGTGCGGGCCTCAATTAACGTGCCGTTCTGTTACACCCGCGCCCAGGCCAACTACGTGATCAAGTGTCTGACGATCCCCAATCTGCCGAACAATGCCGGCGCGGCACGGCCGATCGATATCTCGGCACCCGATCATTGCATCCTCAATGCGCAACCGCCGTGGGCGACCGGTGGGCGACATTCGGTGGGTCACTTCGTTGTCCCGCTCTTGATGGGTGCCATGGCGCCGGCCCTGCCGGACCGTGTCCAAGCCGACGCCGCCATGATGAATGTCTTCAGCGTCCAGGGACGTCACCGTGACGGCGAGGAAATCTCCTCACTCTTCTTTCTCGCCGGCGGGCTCGGTGCCATGCTGGGGCAGGATGGCCGCGCCGTCACACCGGCGCCGTCCAACATGACTGTGGTCCCCACGGAGGTCTGGGAAAACCGCACGTCCATCACCATCGAAAAGCGTGAGATCCTACCCGACACAGGCGGCGACGGGAAGTGGCGCGGCGGCGACGGCCAAGAAGTGGTCTTTCGTAATGACACCGGCCATCTCCTCGAGATCGCCCTAATGGGTCAGCGAACCGAATTTGCAGCCAAGGGGCTACAAGGCGGCGACGACGGGGCACTTCGCCGGTACGAAGTCAATGGTCAACCGGTCGACCCCAAATCGCGTGTCGAGCTGTCACCCGGTGATCGGATTTCGATGCGCGAGGCCGGCGGCGGCGGCTTTGGCTCAGCCGCCGAACGCAGGCGTTGACCTCTAAGGCGAAGAGCCAACAGCCCGGAAGTTGATTCTCCTGGAGGATATCCATGGGTGAAACCTGAATGTGATGGCCTACAGGTCATGCAGATTGCGCAGGAGAGCCAGATTTTCTTCGACCAGAACATCGTCGATGTTCTCCGCCAGAATGTAGGCGCCGAAGGCTTTGGCCACCCAGACTTCGTACCCACCGCGGTGCAGCGAATCCCGCGTGACGAAATAGCCATAGCTGCCACACGAAGTACTGGCGCAAAGCGTATATTGAAAGGGACTGTACTGGCGCAATCGAAGTACGATTTCTGCGAATGGCTCGCCAGGGAAAGGGACAAATGCGATCGGTCCGAGAGAGGTGATCACCTGCCGGTAGGTTTTGCCAGGTAACGGTTCGGTTTTGTGGGCATGGATAACGGCTTCCCAGTGTTTGTACTCGCACATGCCCCTCCCTGGCTCATCCTTTTCGGATTTAGTCAAGGCGAACTCCCGCTCGGCTTCTTCCAGTGGCGGCAGCGACCGGTAGGGCATCATGATGTCCCCGTTAATGATGGACAACGGCAGGTCCTGGAACGTCTTGATGGACCGGTACGCACGCATCGCATCCATTCCGGCTCGCAAACCGACTTCCATGAGTGCCATTTCGCCATCTCCGACGGCGCGGAGGCTATTGGTACGGGGGGCGATGTCACCGACGGCACCGTTGAGAAAGAAAACCGGAGCGCCCGTGAGGTGTTCCACCCGGTCGATCATGACACCCGGCCAATCGCGGGACACTGCCCTGTTGGCACTGGAGAAAACGGTTGGATGCGCGCCGTAGTGGATCAATGAGACAAGCGGCCCATCCTTCCCTTCAAATCGCAAAAGGGTCATCTCGGGATCGTAAGGCCCCCAGGGATTGACACCCAGAGCAACCTCGTGGTTTTCAAGGACCACTCGACGGTTGACTCCCACGTCACTCTGCGTTGTGCCGATGCCCACAGTTACAGGTATGGGAGATTGAGCAGCTGTGACGGCGGCTTCAATACTTCTCTCGACGAGCCTTTCGATATAAGGTTTGTCCTTTTCGCACCATCCCCAGCACTCAAGGGTGCAGGGTCCGCTGTGAGTCTGGATAGCACAGACAGTGATATGATCTGAAGGGATGCCTGTGCGATCGAGGATTCCCCGACGAATGGACTCGACTTCGACATCATCTACAAGGCTCACATCCAGGCTGAGGATAACGGCTCTCACGCTGTTTTGTTCCAGGTAGAGCGCATTCGCGTAGAGTCGGTCGCGTACGGATTCGGCTCTGCGGTCTGGATCCGGGTAGCCCATCAGCAGGCATCCCAGATCTGGGGTAATATCCGTTCGTGCAAATCCGGCCTGCAATCGAGTTTCCATGTGTTCTCTCCAATGAATGCTTAGACGGGGATCGTCGGCAGAAGCACGCCCGACGGGCGATGCTTGTCCATATATACCGTGTTGCGCGCGGGTACCGTGTGTGTATGCCTTCCCATCGGTTCGCCCGTATTGGGATTCAGGTCCAGGCGAGGGAAATTGCTACTGGATATGTCGATCCGAATCCGATGCCCGGCCTGAAACAAATTACTGGTTGGGGGCAGAGGAATCTGAACCCGATAGACTTCACCAGGTTCCATAAGTTCTTCCTGTTCCCAGCTATTTCGATACCGCGTGCGAATCACGGAATCCACGAGGTTCATTGCATATCCGTCCGGATAGTCATCGTTGACCGGCGCAAGGTCAATGAGCCTCGCGGTGAAATCGGTATCGGAAGCCGAGGAAGAAATCCACAATGTGACGATGGCGGATCCGGTTACTTCCAGATCCTCCTCCAGAGGAGATGTCTGAAAGACCAGCACATCTGGCCGATCCGCCAAAAGCTGGTAAGGGGGATTCGCGCCAAATACGTCGGCAGATTCCTTTTGATGGGCCGGCCCAGGAATAACGATGTTGCGCAGTCGCGTGACCGGAGAGAGAAACCGGCTCCACATCTGGTCCAGGTCTCCATCATCCTTCGGGAGTTCCATAATACCGCACAGACTGCCTCCAATCGTAGGTACCGGATTGGCGGGATCGTAGGTGAAGGACAGGGGAGGGCTTTCTTCATCAGGCTCATCCGTAATCAGTAGGCCTTGCGAGTGAAAGTAGTACTGGATGGTACGAGTACGGGCCAGTGGCCACTCCCACTCACGGCGCCATCTACCTCCGTGATGGTATTTCCCCTCGTCTGTTTTGCGACCTGTCCCTCCGCCCATCACAAATATACTCACAGGTGGGTCGTCTTTCTTTCCTGAAGGCATGTCTCTTAGCCATGCGTCAAAAAACCGGCGTTGCTCTTCAAAGTAGCGGCTTACACCCCAAACACTGTCAGACCCAAAATCTACATCTCCCGTGAAAGAAGAATCTCCTCTCATCCCCACGTGATTCCAGGGGCCCATCACCAGTCGTTGCGGCGAAGAGTTTTGTTCGGCCATTGCGGCAAAATAGGCCGTGATGGCTACCGCGTACGGGTCGTACCAGCCACTTGAATAGGTGCCGGGAATGTCTGCGTGGCGTTCGAAATTCCGCTCAAAATCGTTGTATTCCCGCTCCCAGAAACTATCGTAATCCCCCCGATAATAGTAGTCAAAAAGCGTTTTTTCGAGGTTGGGAACTGCGGATAGAGCAGTTTGACCGGGCTGAAAAGGCGTTGAAACAAGAAGCTCGCGAATCCGCTGGAGATCATTCCAAACAGCGTCCTGCGCTTCAGGGTCATTCTGGATTTCCTGTGCGTCCTGAGCATGGAGGAAAAGCGCCCAGAACATGTGCATCTGCATGGCCCCGCCTTCTCGTGCCTGGTGGTGATAGCTGTTGATGGGTGTTACGTCTGGCCAGATGGCGGTGAGATGCGGCGGACGGTGAAACGCCATTCGGGTCTGCACCAGAGCGGCGAAAGAACTGCCAACAGCCCCCACGCGTTTGTTTGACCATGGCTGGGCAGCGATCCATTCTACTGTGTCATAGCCGTCCAGGCCGTCGTTGATGTTGGCAACATGGAAGTACTGACCCAAACCTTCGGAACGATATCGGCCTCGCAGGTCCTGGAGCACGATCACATACCCGCGTGGCGTAAAAAAGTCTCCTATTTCCGCATAGCGTGTATCGGATTTGTCATACGGGGTGCGACACAGAATTGTGGGAAAGGGCCCCGGCAGTGGATCTCCATTACGTGCGGGACGGTAAATATCTGTGGCCAGACGAGTACCGTCCCGCATGGAGACCATGACGTTTTTCGACAGGACGATTCCGTATTCAGCTTCAGTATGAGGCACCCTTTGCTCCTCTGCCATATCAGTGTATCCCAGAAGTCTCGCTCTCCCCTGTGCCCTGAGCATTGTCCCGGAGGCGTCCGGGTCATTCCCCGGTCAAAATCAGATTCCCATACGTATCTACGGCTCCTCGGTACCCGGGGTGGATAACGGTCGTGGAATCGATTTCTTCAACGATCGCAGGGCCATCCACGATGTTCCCCGAGGCGAGGGTATAGCGGTCGTAAATCGGACAATCCACAAATCCGTTGCGTTCGGAAAAGTAAACGGGCCGGCTGGTTTTGAGAGCCGGAGCGTCCAAATTTGAATCGAGACTGCGGAGCCGGGGTTTTGCGATTCGGCCGATTGCTGAAAGGCGGAGATTGACAAATTCCGCAGGTTCTTCAGGGGCACTGTATCCGTAGGCCCGGTCGTGTTCCCGATGAAAGTGGTCCAGCAAGACTTCAATCCCGGCTGGTGTGAATTCAGTTCCAGAAAGCGGCACGGTCAGTTCATAGCTTTGGCCTACATAGCGCATATCTACCTGGCGGAGGAAGTCCTTGTCCTTGTCCTGCACCCCTTCTTCCTCCAGTATCGCCATCCCCTGTTGTTCCATATTGCAGAACGCTGTCGCCACCTTTTTGAGATCCAGCTTATCTACCTGGCATATGAATGTTGTCGAGTAGTCGTGCTTGAGATCTGTCACGAGCAGGCCCATCGCCGAAGTGGTTCCTGGACTCATCGGAATCAGGGTGGTCGGAATCTCCATTTCTGCCGCCAGGCGACAGGCATGTACCGGGCCGGCCCCGCCAAAGGCCACCAACACAAATTCTCTCGGATCGTATCCCCGCTGAACGGAAACCAGCCGGAGGGCGTTGACCATGGCCGCGTTGGCGATTTCCACAATCCCGTGGGCGGCTTCTACGGGATCCAACCCCAGCGGGTCGGCGCATTTCTGCTGAATCGCCTTTCGAGCGGCTTCCGCGTTCAGTGCGATCTCACCGCCCAAAAAGTAATCCGGATTGAGGCGTCCCAGCACCAAATTGGCGTCGGTGATCGTGGGCTCTTTGCCGCCCTTTCCGTAGCATACCGGACCGGGATCGGCTCCCGCGCTGTGCGGCCCCACCCGCAACACACCACCCGGGTCTATCCAGGCGATCGACCCCCCGCCAGCACCGATTTCCACCAGGTCGATTACGGGTGTGCGGATGGGATATCCCCCACCTCTTGCCCCACCTGCGCCCGCCTGAGCGGTAGCCCCGACCTCGTAATCCTTGGTCACCTGGGGCCGACCGTCCTGTACGAGGCCCGCTTTGGCCGTTGTCCCTCCCATGTCAAAAGAGATCACGTTGGGATGACCCAGTGTGTCGCCCAGATAGGTAGCTGCGATCACTCCGGCCGCAGGGCCTGATTCGACGAGGAAAACCGGTTTTTTAGCTGCCGCTCCAAAGGTCAGGACTCCTCCACTGCTTTGCATGACCAAAAGTTGCGCCATTAACCCTTCTTCTCGCAACCGAGCCTGGATGTTTTCCAGGTAGCGCGCAACAACAGGCCGGATACAGGCGTTGATGACAGTGGTGCTGGCTCGGAAATACTCCCGGAATTCCGGTGATACTTCCGAAGACAGCGATACCATCGCTTCGGGAAAGTCCCTCATCAGGATCTCTCCGACCCGCTGCTCGTGGACAGGATTGGTGTAGGCGTGAAGCAGGCAGACCGCGATTGATTCCACACCCTCCCGGCGCAGTTGGCTCGCCGTGACGGAGACGGCTTTTTCATCGAGGTGCTCGAGAATCTTTCCCCTCGCATCCAGACGCTCCGGCACACCAAAGCAGAGGTAGCGCGGTACCAGCGGCCGGGGCTTTTCAAACCGCAGGTCGTAAAGCGACGGACGGATCTGGCGCGCGATTTCAAGCAGATCGCGGAAGCCACCGGTGGTGATGAAACCAGTCCGAGCGGTTTTGCCTTCGATAATTGCATTGGTGACCACTGTGGTTCCGTGTACGATATAGCCCACTTTAGTCGGTTCAATTTCTGCTTCGCCCAGGATTCGACGGGTGGCTTCCATAAATCCGAGGGAAGGGTCCCGCGGTGTGGACGACACCTTACCGACACGGACGTCTCCAGTTTCTTCATCAATGAGCGTTGCATCTGTGAATGTTCCACCAATGTCAATGCCCAGCCGGTACGCCATTTTTATGTTCCTTCAGAACCGAGTGGATGATGCTCTGTGCCTCTTCGCTTTAAAAAGGATGAACCAATCTGATCATGTTCAGTATGCTCTCAAACTTGGATTCGTGCCACCAGCTCAGGAGTTTGATCAGGTAATCTCGCTCCGCAACCTCACCGTTTCTCTATCGTTCACACGCCAGGCCTCCGTATCAATCTCCGTTCGGTAGATCTCCCTTGCTCGCTCCCGGCTGACCATACCATTTCGAACGTCGCGCAACACGCGTTCGGGGTCCCGCTCCGCGGGCAGACCGTAGCCACCGCCACCGCAGGTGCGGTAGCTGACAATGTCTCCCGGTTGGATCTGAACGGTGGTTTTCGAACCGAGTCGGACGGTTTTTCCATTCGAATTGAGAAAATAACCAGCAGTGCGACCAGGTTTGCCGCCGAATAGGCCCCCGGGGCCCTTCCTGTCGCGGTCGGCGAGGATGGTGAAGGAGGCTTCTTGGTCGGGAAAGAGGTAGTCACGCCGGAGGCCCAATCCGCCCCGGAATTTACCAGGACCTTCGGAGTTTTCGACCAGTTCGTAGCGCGCGATGCGTACCGGATAGTTGATTTCTGTTTCCTCAATGGGTGCGTTTTCGGTGTTCTGCCCATGAGTCTGAACGGCGTCCGGTCCATCGCTCCCGGCACGACCACCATAGCCACCGCCCAGGGTTTCCAAGAAGCAGTAATACTCGCCTGTGCTGGCGATAATTCCGCCGAATCCCGCATGACATACCATGGCTTTGGTACCTGCTGGGATGTGATCGGGAAATGCGGGGGCCAGGGCCCTTAGCATGACATCCGTTAGCCGTAATTGGGTCTCCCAGCCTCCTACAACCGGTGCGTGGGGGGAACAGTTGACGACCGTTCCCTCGGGCGCGACCATTTGAACCGTATTATAGAAACCCGCATTGACTGGCACATCCGGGTCAATGAGGCACTTGAGAACATAGGCACAGGCGGAAAAAGTCATCGCCGCGGTTGAATTCACCGGAGCGCTACGCTGAACGTCAGAGCCGGTAAGATCGAAGAATATCTGATCATTCTGAATGCTGATTCGTGCTGCAAGGTGTACTGGCCGGTCCGTAAAACCGTCGTTATCCACCTGCCCATCGGCCGAAAAATCGCCATTCGGCAAATTTCTGATTTCCACGCGAGTGCGACGTTCCGTGTAGGCAATCAATTCGCGAATGTAGAACGACATCGTGTCGCTGCCTATGCGATCGGCGAGGGCACATAAGCGGCGAACACCTGTGTTGTTGGCTGCGATTTGGGCACGCAAATCACCTGCCATTTCACGTTTTGAACGAATTTGTGCGAGGATGAGATTGTAGATGTCGGTGACGAGTTCGCCCCGCTCAACGAGCTTGACTGGCGGAATGATTACGCCCTCTTGGAAGACTTCCGTGAAAGCACCGATGCTTGCGGGGGACCCTCCACCTACATCCACATGGTGAGCCAGGCTGGCAACATATCCCAAGCAAGTGTTATTGTGATATACCGGTGAAATGAGGGTGATGTCATTCAAGTGTACGCCGCCCAGGTAGGGGTCGTTGGCCAAGATGGCGTCGCCAGGGCCCAGGTTTTTGGCTCCGTATGCTTCCACCATTCGGGGGACGAGTACGGACAGAGAGCCGAGGTGGACGGGCTGCGCGAAGGCCTGGGCGACGACCCGAACCCGGCTGTCGAAGAAGACACAGGAGAAGTCGGCTCGGGTTTTGATATTGGTGGAGTAGGCACTGCGGCGCAGGGCAATCGCCATTTCTTCCGTGGCTTCGGACAGCGCATTTCGGATGACTTCAAATCGGATGGGGTCAATCTGGTTGGCGTTTAGCATAGGTGCCCTTTCTGTGTCAGTTCCAATGCCTGATGGAAGCGAGGGTGATCCAATATATGTAAATTGGTGATGACCATGCCCCATTCAATTCCGACGGAATACATCTGCTGTCGGATGAAATTTCACGACATCATCCAGCGGAAAGATCGGTCGAGTGCAGATCGCATGTCCGAGGCTCTGCAAGTTTGCGCTCGTCGCCCCGGGAGCGTCAACATTGATCAACTTCGCGCACCAGTCGGCGAACATGTGGGGCTCGCAATGAGGCGACTTTACGACAACTATATCGAATTTCTTCGGATCCTGTCCGTGAGCGTAAAACCACGATCGGTCAAACAGGCTGACTGGCCTTGTACCGACCACAAGGGTATGGTTATCCGACTCGAGGACAGCGGTATTTCCCGAATTCCAGTGCCAGCCGAAGGACTCGCTACGAAAAACGCCGTCTGAAAGCAGGTGAACCCGGGCCTCTATTTCCAGCGGTTCGTACCTGGCCCTGTCGAATGCGCCGCCTACGGTAGTGCGGATGGTGGCACCTATTCCCGCGTCAAAAGCTTTCTGGACGGCGGCGGGATCCACGACCGGCGCAAGGACCATCCCGGGATATCTCTGGCGCATCAGTTCTCGCACAATGGCGTTGCTGTCACCCGATGCACCGGAGCTGGTCGCGTCAGCTGCATCCATCATGACGACGGTTCCAGAATCGACTTCGGCAGCGAGCCGGACGCTTTCTTCAAGGCCGGTCAGGGGCACCTGCATCTTTTTGTGATGCTTCCAGAACCGGTTTGCCAGATCCACCGCGTATTGGGCGGCGGCGGCTTCATCGCCATCCATGACAACGATGCTATTTGTTCGAAGCTCCGGGACATCGGTGAACGGGTTTCCCCACATCACGCCCGCAGAAAGACCCGCTTCGCTGGCTTCGATCCGCTTCGCCAATTGAATACATTCGCGAATCGACCCGGTCTCGGTGATCATTTCATCGCCACGCACCAGCGCCGGGATCTTGACTCTTGCAGTCACGGGGCGGATGTTTCCACCCAGCATCCTGGTCAGTAAGGAGGCCGCACGCTTTCCTGTTTCGACGAAGTCTATATGCGGATAGGTGTGGTACGTGACGACGGCGTCACAGTGCTCGAGCATTCGATCGGTGAGAATGCCGTGCAGGTCCAGGGATACCACAATCGGAATCTGGTCACCGAGGATGCGGCGGGCTTCCTGTAGCAGGTAGCCTTCGGGATCATTTTCGTTCTCGGCCTGCATGGCACCGTGAAGCGAGAAATAAGCCCCATCCACCTCACCGGCGCCCCAGATACTTTCGAGAAACTCATCGCTTAGGCGGTCAAATCCGTCTTTCGAAAGCACACCGCCAGACGTGTTCGCACACGCTCCGTATGTGGGCACCAGGTAAAGCGATTCTTCCCGGTCCAAAACGCTCAGGGCACCGCCGACTTCGTGGCCGACGCCGCGATGGAAATCGAGCATGCCAGGCCCACGCACGATTCGAAAATCGGCGTACTGGCTGGGCGCAGGATTAAACGTCGAGACTTCCTGCTTGCACTCTGCAATGATCACTCTATCCATGATTTTCGATTTTCTCCACAATCTGACAAACAGAATGGCCTGACAACTACGGGGGCACGATGCGGCGCAGAGCGAATCAGGCCTCGACCCAGACCGGGCTGGACCAGGCCATTTGGCCGTCTTCTCGCATAAGGCGGCCATAGTAGTAGTCCGTGCCGCCCGAGCCCCCGTCTTGCGTATCCCAGAGAATTTCGCATTCGCCGGGTTCAATCTTCTGGACGGTTTCGCCGTTCCGCACAATCTCAATAAGCGTGAAGGGGGACTCACTGGCAGCTTCCAGGCGGATCTGACGGGGGCCATCGTGCCTGACGGTGGATCCCATAAAGGCACCACAGACTTCGAAACGGAGGTACACGCGGACATTCATGGTGCCAAAAACGCGGCGGTTCCACATGGCTTCGAATGCGGCTTCACGGGTGAGTTCCTTCGCCCAGAAACCCATGATGCCCTGCCGTGCGGTGAGGTGGGATTGCGCCATGTTTTGCAGACAAGAAAGGTCGTCTCCGGGCCTTCCATCGTGGATGTCTCCACTACCAATGATGCCGAACCGGTAGCCCAGATTCAGGGCATCAATGACGTGCTGGCCATCTGTTTCACCGTCCTGAACCCGGATGGGATAAGGGTTGCCCTGGTGTTCGGGCCTTTCGCTGCATGCCCACACGGAGTGAATTTCTACAAGGCGCTCCATTTCGGGGTCGTGTCCCGCGTGCCATTTGACACCCATCTGGATGTTGGCCGAATGGTGCGGGACGAGGAGGGCGCCGTGCTCTCTGGCGGCTCGATAGAGGCCTTCCAGGTCCTGGAAGGGCGGATCCGTGGCGCGAAGAATAGGACCGTGGTCGCCCGGGTAGTAAACGTTTCTGTGGCCGACTTCGAAATTGGTCCATTCAAGCGCTACGAGTGTGGCAAACCGGCCCGGTTCATAGTGGTCGTTTGCGACGCTGACGAAGTAGTCCCACTGCCGATCTGTCAGAGCTTCGGCGTGATCGGTCATTGAAAACAAGTCCAGAAATCCTTCGTCGCGGGCAAAGCCATAGACTTCCTCGGGGGAACGAATAGCGTCGCTGAAGATCGTGTGGGCGTGGGTGTCTCCCCAGAAGAGGCGTTCTGCCGGGGGGGCCTGACAGACGCGGATGGGATTGCTGCGGGCCTGCGTCCCGTTGGCCGTAACGGTAATATAGTGGAAGCCTTCCCGAGTATAGCGGATTCCCGGTATGGCGGCAATAGGCCTACGGCCCCCTTCAAATGTATAAGTGGCCGGCCCCTCATAGCCGTCACCGCCGGAAAGGCTAATCGAACCCTCGAATTCGGGCAGGACGTTGTCCTTGAAGGCCAGTCCCCTTGGAGACAGGTTGTACCGGCTGCTCAATTGAGGTTCGGTCTGGTTGAGAGGGAAGCATTCGGGAGGGATCTCCCGGACGTCTCCGAGAAGCTTGAGCTTCAGCTCAAACGGCTCGTCGATTCCGACCACAGATGGGGCCACAATAAAAAAACCTGATAGGTTCATAGATACGGCTCCTTATGACATTTGTAAATCCAATTTTGCAAAATATCAACCCGCCTTTCCCGGGAGAAAATGGGGACTCGCCCAGGCCATGTGACTGTCTTCTTGGGTGACGCGAAGGTAGTAGTAAGCTCGGTCGTCTATGGGAAAGGGGTCGGTGAATTCGATGTCGCAAGTTTCTGAATCCGGTTGCTTCACATATACGGTTTCTCCGTTCCGAACGATTTCGAGTTGCTTCAATCTGTTGGTGCCGACCACATGAGCGCGATAGGTGAAGGGATGGGCTGGCTGAAGAGCAAATACTGTTCCCATCGGCGCACCGTTCAGTTCTGTGTTCACAATGATGCGAGCACCTGTTGTTCCGTATGACCGGCGGGAATAGATAGATTCAAAGATAGACTCGCGCGTGAGATCCTCCGCCCACACGCCCTGGAGTCCGGGGCGATACCGCTTCTTGAATCCCCCCCAACGCTGGTTCTCAAACCTCCCGGTAAGGCCATTAAATGTATGTCCGATTCCCGGCGCCGCATCATGCGTATCTCCCCCGGCAGTAAACCCGAGTGTATGCCCTCGCGCAAGTGCATCTATCACATGGTGGCCTTTCATGTCACCTTCGCGATCAGGTCGAATCGGGTAGGCGTTGCCATCATCGGCGGAGCGCTCTCCACATCCCCAGCCCGAATAGATTTCCACCAGGCGCTCAATGCCGGGGTCGTGATGGTCCCAATCATTGTAGAAATTGATCGGTGCCGAAACGTGATGGGGTATTACAAAACAACGATGCGCCCGAAGGTGATCGTACAGCTTTTCGGGCGTGTCGCTGCCGGGATCAGACGCGCTGAATATTGGACCATCACCATCCCTGAAATAGACGCATTTTTGCCCATATTGAGGGCGTCCCGGACATAAGTGGATACCATTTGTCCATTCCCAACCCAGGAGGGTGACGAATTCACCCGGACGATAAAAGTATTCCGCAGCTTTCTTGAACCGGTTCCATATCGGAATGATACCACGCCTCCAGGACCCGAGATGGTCATGGTCGGACAGCGCCATAAAATCCAGACCCGCTACATGCCGTCCAAAATGGTAGTTGTAGTCGATGGAAGCGTACGCATCGGAAATTTCCTGATGCCGATTTCTTTCGCCTGCGTGAATATGGATATCACCCCAGTAAAGATTCAACTCAGGAGCATCTTCATAGGCCACAATGGCATTTGAAAGAGCGATCATCTCCCGCTCTTCATCCCTTACGGAGATGCGGTGTAACCCGGCGGTCAGCAAGCGCATAGTATGCTTAAAAGCACCACCCGCAACCGGGATCGCATGGACTTGCCCAGCGCCTTGCACCTTGGGATCTGAGAGTACCTCAAAGTGCAAGGTGCCGTCGTAATGCCAGTTGGTCCTGCCATTTGGAAGAAAAGCGACCAAAGTGACTGTAAACGGCTGTCCGATGGCTGTCTGGGAAGGGACGATCAGTTTTAGAGATTCCCCGCGGGGATCGGTTACGCGATTCATAGATTCTCACTCCAATAGATCAGTCGAAGTTCAGTTTTTGAATATCTACTATCCTGTAGCCTACAGTGTGCAAATAGATTAGATCGACAAAAAGCCTCTCTCAATACCAGTGAATCCTGTGTCCTTGACCGGGAAACCAGATGATATCTACCACAAAAGATATTCCCACACCGACGGCCCAACCGACAACCAGGCCCAGTGCAAAGGGCTGAAATCGCCTGTAGAGGACAACGCCTCCGATCTTCATAACCAGCGCCTTTACCAACCAGGCCAGAAAAATTGTGAACCCGATCCTCCGCATTGGCCAGGAGGTGGAAAGCGGAAAGCCGATCGGAGAAAGGGGCCACCATGGAAACCTGTAACGCAGAAAGGTCAACAAGGCAGAGACAGCCACTCCGATTCCAAAGAAAAAAAGGCGATTCCAGTCCGTGGAGAAGGGCGTTCGGATTTTCGTGAGTGTGTCGATAAAGGGAACCTGACTTCCCAGACCGAATACCCAGGTGTTGAAGTTGTAGGCGCCCTGGCTGTATCCCAGATAGAAGGTAACCACAATGGAAATCACGACCCCGGCGACGATTGCACCACCCAGTGCCGGCATCAGTCCTCGTCGAATCTGGGGAATTCGATCCGCGAGTTTGCCCATTTGCGTGAACGAGGGCATAAACATAGCTGCGCCCCGGGTAACGAGCATATAGGTGAAGACCATGGACGTCATGCTTTCCGGAGGCATACCATATGACCCCAGAAGGTATATGGTAGCCGACTGGCCCGTCACCGGTACGACGACATAAAGAAGGCCTGTCTCAGCTACGATGCGGGCAACACCAAGGTATCCGACGAGAGTGCAGAAAATCAGAATGAAGGCCATCTTATAGCTCATTCCCGCATGGTGCAGAAAGCCGATCACATAGACGAGACCGAAGACCAACCCGAAAATAGCTATGCGGTAGGACATCATTTCTTCTGAACGACCAGCCCGGGAGGAACAGAAGGCCTGGTAGAAGACTCGCTTGATGTGATTTCGCCCAACCCAGAGCCCCCAGAAGACTATAAAACACATCGCCCCCCAGCTTTGCCAACCCACTGCAGGATTTAGAGAGGACCAGGGATCACCACGAGTGCCTATGGTGTAGCCAAACCGGTTGAAGACGCCGCTTTGTAAAATGAACAGTAAGAAAAAGAACCAGGCGCTGAACAGGGCCTCGAGATTGACGAAGAAGGCGAAGGCAAAGGCAAAAAAGCTGATGTGGAAATCAATCGTCGGAAAACCGGTTGCAAAGGTGAACCACTGAGGCAAGAGCGGGAAAGCAGGTATACCGGGCATGAAGTAACCTGGAATATTCCAGCAAACGATGCCGCAAGAAACCGCGAATCCACCCCAGAAAATGCGGCCGTGCATATATTCCGGCAACCAACCCACAGCCCGCGACCTCATTGCCATATCGGTTCCCACCCCGATGATGGGATAATCGAGGCGTTCGTAATCAGTCCATTGTTTTCTCAAGCATACGACAGTACAGGCCGAGACCAGGGCAATACCCCCGGCAAAACTCAGCCACCAGAGAAGAGGACCAATCCAGACCTGCCATGGAATCTGCAGGCCACCGGGCAACCCCTCAAAGAGATACCGCATGGATTCACCCGAGTTCGATGGCGCCATCCAATCGGGAATGTAGGGATGGTAATAGATTCCCCATCCGTTTTCCGGCGTCGCCAGATAATACGGCGTCGCCAGAATGCCGAGAACATATCCGATAAATCCGTTGGTGGGCACGACACTGCCGACCAGCCCCATGCTCATTATTGTTGCCAACTCCGAAGGTGCAAGCGCAAACCGGGGGCCAAACACTCGTCCGGCCACAGCGGAAAAGATGGTCAACAATAAAAAGAGGATGAAGTTGACCATCGGAAAATGGCTCAGGTTCCAGGTCGAGGAATGTATGACGTAGTCGGACCAGGTCACCCAGAAGTTGGCCAGACCAGCAACGCAAAGCCCAATGAGTACCGAGCGAAGGGTCAACCCCCTATATCGAGAAGAGTCGGGCACCTGATCTTGTCGGTCACGTCGAGTTTCTAATGGTTGGGACACGTGATCACACTTAATTTGAATTCACCATCTATCGAAGTTCGATATCTTCCACATCCGGCACGGCTACAGTGTCTTCGTGTATGGGCTGGACAGCCTGGCCCCATGCCGAAATAGCGCGATAATCCCGGTCCAGAATAGCTGTTTCATTGATAATACCTGCGGGATCCCAATCTTCGTAGAGGCGTTTCAAGAGCTTCTCTCGCACATCCTGGTGCCGCGTGTCCAGACCCAGGTCATTGAGTTCTCCGGGGTCTTCTTTCAGGTTAAAGAGCGCTGGAGGGGTGGGTTCGTTGTACTTGTAAAGCTTCCACGGACCGCTTCGAATCATTCTCGAAGGCACTTCGTTGGCTTCCCAGAGATGTTCGCTGAAGGTTTCATCGACCCAGTTTGGATCGTTCTCTCCGCACATCTGGGGCCACAGCGAACGTCCATCGGTAGCAGGCATGGGAGTAGCGCCAGCCATCTCGATCAGGGTCGGTCCAATATCCATGAGGTTGCAGATGCTATCGCTGATTCCACCCATTGGGATGACCCCGGGCAAACGGGCAATGAGGGGCACGGAAACAGAGGCTTCGTAGTAATTGCTTTTGGACCACAGTCCGTGTTCTCCGGCCATTTCGCCGTGGTCAGAGCAGTAGATGACCAGCGTATTTTCGGCCAGCCCCGTCTCATCCAGCTTCTGGAGCATCTGGCCGACGATGCTGTCAAAGTACTCGCACATGGCAAAATAGGCTGCCCGGGCCACGCGAATGCGTTCCTCGGGAAGTGGATGATCGAGGTCTCGCAGGCGTTTCAGCTTGCGGATAGCCGCTGGTGCCCTTTGTGCCTCTTCAGACGTTGGCTGAGGAACATCTACCCGGTCGTAATAATATTCGAAGAGTTCCTTTGTAGCCGCGATATAGGGGCAGTGCGGAAGGACAAAGCCAGCAACGGCGGCAAACGGGCGATCCCCGCCATCATGGGCCTTTTCGTCCAGATAATCGAGGGCAGAAGCAACGACCATGTCATCATAGGCCTGATAGGTACACAACCCGTATCCGGCGTATTCTACACTTACGCGGCTCTGCCCAGATACTCCCAGGGGCATCTTGCGGAATAGAGGGGCGCCTTTCCGGCGTGCCCCCGGATGGTGCGCGCCGTGTTCGCCGATGGGGCGGCGCTCAAATCCGTGCCGCTGATCCGATCCAATAAAGTGCATCCGGCCGATCAGAGCAGTTTCATAGCCGGCTGCGCCCATGCCATGTGCCCAGGTGGGAATGGCGGAAGAGAGGATGTGACTATTTGTCCAGACGCGATTCGCGGTGGGCGTTCTGGATGTCATAAAAGCCATCCGGCTGGGTACGCAAAGCGGCGCTGCACAATAGGCGTTGTTGAACCGTATGCCTTCGGCGGCAAGCCGGTCCATATGTGGAGTTCGAACCACTTCATCGCCATAACACCCAATATGGAATTTGCTGTGCTGATCGGACATGATCACCAGGATATTGGGTCTATTTGCCATATAAATCTCCTTCGCTATGCTGCCGGAGCAGTGCCAGGCAATTCTCGTTGATCATACCGCCCGCCTCGGGGTCAACCTGGCAGGCGTGGGTGACTTCGTACCCCCCCTCGGGGTAGGCATCCACGGTAGGGACATACCCGATGGAGCCATTGGCATAGCCCACGAAGAAAGTGTGATCGAACGAAGATTGATTTTTCACAAGCGTGCCATTTTCAGTAAAAATCTCTGCCGGTACACTCACAAAGGCGAGATCGCCAATTCGCCATGCCTGCAATTCTGTCTCAACGGGATCGAGTGGAACCCCCGTCTGATGGCTTCTAATTGCTTCCCGCACCCGACTTTGCCTCAGCTCTGTCCAATATCGCTGCCCTTCTGAGAGATTTCTCGTTTTCAACTCCTGATCGAATTCTCCATCGAGCTGTTTTGCGCTTTTTAAGTCGCCGTACATGTAGCGAGGCAGGCTTATAGCTTTTGAAGCGATATTCAAGCCTTGGGCCTCGCCAATGCTGATGGTTTCCCACACGCGCACCGCTTCACAGCCCAGTCGAATGCCCAGGCTATCCGACGGTTTGTGGAGGTCTTCGGGCCGCTGATCTGGACGGCGGAAGCCGGCAACCGGATTGATATTGCCCGCTGCTCCCTGAAGAAACAGACAATACGCGCCCGTAAGACCTTCTACCACGCGGGCCATCTTTCCGGAAAACCCGGCGGAAATAGCGCGTTGCTGAGAAGTCTGTGCAACGGGATGCGTCGCAAAATTAACCAGACAGGCGATGGGGTTTCCCTCTATATCTTCAATCCGCGCAATGCCGACCTCGCGGTCAACAGGCCCGTCGTAGTTGTTGCCGAGAATAATCCGCCCATCAGGGGTCTTCTCCCTGCGGTTGATACCGATATCGGAACTGCCCCAGCCGATACCCATTCGCGCTGGCTTCAAATTTTGCTGTGCCTCCTGTACCAGGCCCGCCAGTTTGAATCCGAGATGAATCCGATAGGCATCGACCAACTCAGAGGCTTCGGCTGGACCCGGACCCGGTGATGAGGTTTGCTTACCTGCGCGATCGATATCAGGCCCGTAATGGGTGTGGCTGCATGCCAGGGTAATCCGATCAGCGGAGATTCCCGATGCGGCCTGGATGAGTGCGCGAAACTCGGCGACCGTTTCCGCCTTAAACTGAAGGAGATCCAAAGCGATCAATACGGCTTGCTCCTCCGCACAGGAAACAGCCATGGCCGTAGCGTACAACGGGTCGTTTACACGCGTCGAACATCCCCGCCCCGCAAATCCGACCATGGGTATGCCCACCGCAGGAGTGATGTCGGTGCGGGCAATGCCGATTTCTATTGAATTTGCCATAATGCCTCTCTTTCAATACGAGTGAATCCCGTGTCCGTTGCCGGGAAAGTAGAAGATGTCAACCACGAAAGAGATGCCGACTCCGGCTGCCCAACCGACCAGAAGCCCGACTGCAAAGGGCTGGCACCGGCGATAGAGCACGGCACCTCCCAGTTTCATGATGGTGGCCTTGATGAACCAGGCCAGAAAGATGGTGAACCCAACTCTGCGCATGGGCCAGGAAGTGGCCAGAGGAAATCCGATAGGAGAAAGGGGCCACCAGGGAAAGCGGTAGCGCAAAGCCACCAGCACGGCCGAGACCAGCGCCCCGAATGAAAAAAAGAAGATGCGATACCAGTCTGTTGTGAATGGCGACTGCATCTTGACCAGCGTATCGATGAAAGGCCGCTGACTGCCGCCCCCGCCCAACACCCATACGTTGAAGTTGTATGCCCCATGCGTATAGCCCAGATACAGGGTTACAATGGCGGCAACCAGAACGCCGCTCGCGATTGAGGCACCAAGCGCGTAGATCAGACGCTTTCGAATCTGGGGAATCCGGTCCGCAAGCTTGCCCAGATGGGTCAGCGAAGGCATGAACATACCGGCGCCCCTCGTGACGAGGATGTAGGTGAATACCATGGCTGTCATCGAGGATTCCGACAGGCCACGCGATCCCAGAAAATATACGGTGGAGGACTGACCCGTTACCGGTACGACCACGTAGAGCAACCCGGTTTCCACTAAGATGCGGGATACACCCAGGTAGCCGATAAGCGTGGAAAGCAAGAGCGCGAAGGCCATGGTATAGCTCATGCCCGCACAGTACAGAAATCCAATCGCATAAACCAGTCCGCTGATCAGGCCGGTAAGAGCCATCCGGTAAGACATCATCTCTTCAGTGCTGCCCTCACCTGGTGCCCCCCAGATGGCCTTGGAAAACACGTCGCGTAGATGGTGACGAGCAACCCAGATCCCCCAGGCCACGATGAAGCAGAGAGACCCCCAGCTTTGCCAGCCAACTGCGGGGTTGTGGGAAGACCAGGGATCTCCCGAGGTGCCGATGGTGAATCCGAATCGGTTGAATACCGCGCTCTGGATTAGAAAAATCAGGAAGAAGAACCAGACGCTGAACAGGGCTTCAAGCCTGGCAAAAAATGCAAAAGCCAGTGCAAAAAAACTGATATGAAAATCAATTGTGGGAAAACCAGCGGCCAGCGTAAACCACCTATAAAGCAGCGGGAATTCGGGCAGACCGGGTACGAAGTAACTGGGAATATTCCAACAAACGATTCCGCAGGCGACCGAAAAACCACCCCAGAACAGCTTGCCTTTCATGTATTCCGGCAGCCAGTTCCGGGGATTCGAGCGCAGCGCCATGTCGATGCCTACGCTGATGATGGGATAATCGAGCCGTTCGTTCTCCGTCCATTGCTTGCGCAAAATGACAACCGTGCAGGCCGAGATCAGCGTGATCGACGCTGCAAATGTGAGCCACCAGAAAAGCGGGCTTGCCCAGGTTTCCCAGGGGATGTGCGCACCTTTGGGTAGGCCTTCGAAAAAGTAGCGCACGGCGTCGTTTTCATTTCGCGGCGCCATCCAGTCGGCAAGGTGGGGGTGAAAATAGAGCGCCCAACCATTCTCGGGGGTGGCCAGGTAATACGGCATGGCCAAAATGCCGATCACATATCCCATAAATCCGTTGGTCGGCACGACGCTGCCCACCAGCCCCATGGCCAGAATGGTGGCGAGTTCGGCAGATGAAAAAGACCAGCGCGGTCCAAACAACCTGTTTGAAACCGATGATAAGACTGTGAGGATGACAAACGGAATGAAATTCACTATGGGGAAGTGGCTCAGATTCCAGGCTGAGGAATGGATCATTAAATCCGACCACGTGACCCACAGGTTGACCAGACAGACCACACCCAACCCAATCAGAAACGAACGCAACGTGATCCCCCGCTCCTCTGCAGCGGAACGCACTGGACGGCTAACAATGGGATCTTTCAGAGAGGACAAATCTCTCCTCGCAATCCTTTGAAAGGAGTTCTTCGCAGGCCCTTCTCCTGATTTGCTCGGTCTAAAAACTCCCGCTCAGAGACACGCGCAGCGGAGCATCGAAGCCGCCGTCAATCGCCGAATAGGCAAAATCGACAGAGACTTGCCTACCTTCCGAATAATTCACACGGACACCGGCACCAAGTGAATAACTCTCGATGTCGTAATTGGTCTTGTATCCGGCTCGAAGCACGAGTACTCTTGCGACCCAGAACTCACCGCCAAAATGTAGCCGCTCACCAAAATCAGTGGCATAGCTGAAATCGACTGCGGCTGTAAGATAGGTGGGGTCTTCCGCCTTTCCATAAACCTCCATAGCAGCGGCGATATTGAAGACCATTGGCGTGGCGAAAGTGACCGCTTCTGGCGTTATGTCTTTGCCGAAATTCTGCAATGTCATCGCCAACCTGCTGGAGCCAAATCCCGTGTAGAATAGCGTGCCGAGAGAGACATCATAACTGGCATATTCTTGTCGTGCAGCGTTTCCTGAATCCAGCGACCGTGAACGCCGAAAGAGAGCTTATCGGTCATTTTCTTCGCGTAAAGAAATCCGATGGCGACATCCCCAGCATTCACCATCTCCCCCGTTCCGAGCGGCTGGAGTATGGTGGTTTCCTTGCTCTTCTCAGGGTAGAAACCTATAAAGGTGACGCCCACCACGCCATACGGCGTATTCGCCGCAACAGCGCCGGAGGCAACCGTGCTGTTTACCAACCACCGGTTGTAAGAGAACACGTACTCGATCCGTTTCATATGAGTCAAGCCGGCAGGGTTCTTGAATGCCGCATTGATATCATTGGATATGGCCGTGTACGCATTCCCCATTCCCGCAGACCGCGCGCCTTGTGAAATCTTCAAAAACCCGAACCCCGTGAGCCCAATTCGCGAAGCAGCGGTTGAGGAGTAAATATCCTTATCCTCGATCTCTATAAACTGCCCATAGGCGGGAAGTTGGAGCGAAATAGCAATCGCGAATACGCAGATTGATGCGTATATCCTGGTCATCATAGCAAAGCTCCTTAGACTATTTGATGATTACAAACGAACCGAATCGTATCTGTCCTTTTGAAGATTCCACAAGAGATTCCACAGAGTAGAAGTAGATGCCCGATGGCACCTCTGGTCTCGCGAAGGATCGCGGCGCCTGATTCCATTCTGCCTCTCCCAGGGGCGAATCGTGATTGATCGTCCAGATCAGGTCTCCAGATGGAGAATAGATCTTGATCTGGGACTTTCTGGGGATATTTGTAAATCGAATCTTTCTGGATCCCGGATATCTGTGTGTGCCATCATCCCGATAGGGATTGGGCACAACCAGGATTTCATCGTCGAGATTGTCTTTGCTATCAGTTGCGGGGATCTTGGGACTGGTGAAGACCTGCATCCGCTGCTCAGGCGAAGAATGCCCGCTTTCCATGCCACTCTGGACATTCTGCCGCACCTTGTCGGGCAGGTCGGCAAGCGTCTTGGTACCGTTGTTATTAGTCCAGGATGAATGCCCAGAATCGACCGTGCGAACCGAGTACCAGTAGTTGAAGCCGGGAGCGGAAGTCTCATCCTCGAAGGAATAGATGCCGCCACTCAAATGAGCGGCATCCCCCACGGGAATCTCTTTCAGCAACTTGTAAGGCCCCGCTTCCCTGGTCCCTGAACTATAGACCCGGTAGGCTCTTACATCGGCCTCGCGATAGTCAGGATCCAACGCGCGATCGGCATCATCTGGCCATGTGAGGAGAACCAGCCCACGTTCGCTATTTCCCACTGAAAATCGCACATCCGGAGGCGGGTCGGGCAGATCGTAGCCGCTATCGTAGGCGAATTGGGCACGGCGCACATGATCCACGAGGGCCTCCCGGCCCAGGGAAATCTCGTCTTGATTGCCCGTTTGCGCCCATTCGATGATGCCCATACCCCTGGCTTCGGCAGCTGTTCCCCCGGCAAAAACCGCCACGATTTTCACTTTTTCACCAGGACCAATATCGTATGGTCCATACGTTTGACTGTGGGCGTAATTGCCGATGTCGGTGGGATTGGATTGGATTCTCTGGTCTTCAACGAGTTTATTCCACAGTTGCTCGTCACCATCATTGCTGGGATCCGGGTACGTGAAGTTATTCCTGCCGAGGATTTCCCACCACTTTACCGACACCGGCTGCTCCGCGGCCTTTGGCGCAACGTAGTTTTCTGAATCATTTGCAAAAGGTGGGGTATAATCCAGGGGAGCAAACCCAAAGTACTGGACGTCTGTCAGTTCTCCATCGATTCGCGCCGTGCCTGTGAACAGTGAATGGTGACGCGCCGAGACATAAGGTCCACCAACATCATTCCACAAGGTAGAGGGCGCATCCCCGTCGTAATGGTAGCTGAGCTTCAGGTCAGCGTATTCGGCCGGACCGTCGTAGTTGTCGGCTCCAGTGTATCTGTAGAAATCATCGATCATCTCAGCCGCGTCCACCCACCACGCACCCGGGCTTGAAATGAAGGCTCCCGCCTGAGAGATGGTCATGACATTTACGAACGCAAAATAGACGTCGTTGAGTTGCACGGGCATACCGGGATCCGGCTGGCCGTCTCCGTTGGCGTCTCCATTGTTGTGGAAGGTGTATTCGTAAATGATGAAGTCGTCAAAGTCGGGATAGCTCCAGGAGAAGGCTTTTTGCGACACGCTGATACCCGTTTTGGAGGACCATGCCGTGATGAGAATTTCCTCGCCCTGGGAATCGTCTCCTATATATCTCCCATAGTCGTGGTTGTGGATCTCCACAGGCTCACCCACAATTGGAGGTGCTCCGGGCCAGTAGTTGGACATCGGGCTGAACCCGGTAAAGTGGGAGGCGGTCATGAATCCCAGATCTTTTTCCGGGCTGTTGACAATGTCATATACCTTTTCCCGAATATCCTCGGATTCCTGACTCGGGCCAACTGCCGAGGTGCCCTGATCTCTTGTTAGAATCATTATACCCTCGCCTCGAGAGGTGTCGTATCGGCGGGTAAACCGCGGATACCAGTGATAGTTGACAAAGCTCCAGTATTGCTCAAACTCGGTGGGTTCCAGCGGAATGATGGAACCCGGATATTGCATACCAGCTATATCCCTCATCACCTGCCGGTGAACCCGACCTGTGAGTCCGTTCCTGTACGTATGCCAGACCTTCCCTCGCGTCATGTGTCGGAATTTCCTCTGGAAGGGACTCGACTGCGCCCACAATTCCGAAGTTAGCAAGAGGGTCGCCAGCAATGGAAAAAGCAGAAACAAGACACTTTTTCTTTTTATAGTAGTCATGTTGTCTTATCCTCTTAGAAACTGAGTCTCAATCCCAAATGCACCTGCCTTGGGAAACCCAGAAAAGCCCTGTCGTTCGGATCTCCAAAATCCTTGTAGCGCTGGTCTGTTGGCCTGGGTTTTCTCAAACCCCATTGGATATAATCGAAGTTATTTGCCCGCCGATCTTTCTGATTGAACAGATTGTATGTTTCGACGAACAACGTGACGTCGAAGCGGTCCCTCAAGCCGTAGAACGTCTTTTGGGCATTCAAATCAATCCAGGTGCGAAGCGGTTCATTTCGTTCCTCCACGCCACCTTCCGGAAGCGAGTATTCGAACCGGCTGCCGGTCTGCATGCGATAGATCATGTTGGCCTGGATATTTCCGAACAGGCCTGCTTCGCCAACCTTTGGGCCCCAATTGCTCGGCGTTCGATAGAGAAACGCCACGCTCCCAAATGCCGTTCTGTCCCTGCCTCGTATGCCGCCAATATTCAGCTCGGAAAGAATGGGAGTGATAGCCCAGATGCCGGGTTCCTTTTCAATAGCCGCGAGAAAATGTTCATTCGGTCCTGCCTGCCCCTTGCTGGGGCCACCACCTGCCCGGATGTCGCGAAGAAGTTGATTCGCTGTAGATCCAATCTCTCGGATTTCATCCTGGGTCAGTGGAATCGGAACCTCCTGACCGTTTCGATTCTCATAGCCCAACCAGTAATTTCCAGCGGCGACCCACGTTGAATCCGGGAAGAACCGGTCTCCTGCTCCCCCTGCACGTCCCCCCGATAGCCACTGCGCGTTAAAGGAAGTCTGAAACGCGAAGTTATTGCTAAATCGCTTCTGAAAACCAAGCTCAATTCCCTTGACGTCCTCATACATGATGCTCAGGTTGACGCGGATCTGCTCGGTTCTCCCCGTGCCGGGATCCTGCCAAATCGTCGTCTCGCCACCCGTTGTACCAGTGGACAACTGATTATCTACCGTTTTGTAGTAGGCGGTTAGCGACAGGGTATAGTCCGAAACCACGTTCCAGTCGGTTCCCACCTCAAAACTGGTGGTTTTTTCGGGTGGTGTTGCTATATTTCCAACGCCGATCTGGTTTTCCTTTCCGAGATCATTGTACCGCTCCTCGGGGTCGATTTGTCCGTTGCCGTTGATGTCGATGTCGGGGAAACTCCCCACCCAGACCTGCCGGTTCATCGTCCAGAGATTCGGAAATTTGTAAAATCTCCCGTAGAAAAACCGGATAGTGCTCGCAGCGGTGATGGGGTGAGAAACGCCCAATCGAGGGCTGAACGCGATTTTGGCATCGGCGTCTGTCCGTGGTGCGTTTCGGAAATGTCGGAGTTTGTTGTACATAGGTGATGTTTCAAAAGGTGGAACTGCGGAGCCTTTTTCTCCATTTTGGAATCCATCCAGGCGAACGCCTGCGTTGACGATCATGCCGCTGAATTCCATCTTATCTTGCAGATAGAGTCCCCACTGGAAAGGGTTGATTCCCCGCTGAAAGTTCCCGTCTGGAGCCCCATCTTTTGAATAAAAGGCAACGACGCGGCGGGATTCGTTTTCTCCAATCTCCCCAAATGCCCAGGCGTCGGAATAGGTGAGTTCAACCCCAGCCTTGACCAGATGCCCTCTCGTGATCTGGCTGGAAATATCGAACTTGACGTTGTAACGCGCGCGCGCTGAAATTTCGTAGGCACGCACGTCGCGCGACAGGTTGAAGTACCCGGCCGCATCCCTGCGCAGGGGCTGGGTAGCTGCGGGAATATCGCTGGTATCCTGTTTGGAGAAAGAGCGCGATATTTTGGCTTCATAGAATGTCTTTGGACTCAAGGTATGGGTCAAAGAGGCGTAGATCAAACTCTCACTATCCGTGAACCGTCCCGCAGAACTCCCTTCCGGTAGAAAGATGTTTCTCCCACCGTCTCCCAGACCTCGGATAGCACCGGCCGTGGCACTTCTATCCAAACTGATGCCGTTGTTCCACCCTTTGCCCCAATGGTAGAATCCGCCGAGCTTGATCTTTACATTGTCTGACATATTGTAATTTAGCTTGACTGTATTGCGCGTATTTCCCGGAGTGTGCGAAGAAGAGGAAGGAAACGAACTGGAGGATCGATCAACGCGAGTGCTGACGAATAGCCCGGCGTCAAGCGTAAGCGGGCCAGATAGATTCGCCTCTATGAAATGGCCTGCTGCACCGGTATAATCGATCCGCTGGTGGATATTTTGCCCCATTTCGGGATCCGTCTCATTTTCCCAGGCGGCATCTCCCCACTTCAATTCATCTCTAAACTGAGGGGCGTCGTAAACGTTGTTGCCCCAGTGTTTTTTGTCCGAAGTATCAAACTTGTACTCCAACCGCCCCGAATAGTTTTCACCCGCCTCCCGAGTGACCAGGTTGATGATACCGGCCTGGGCATTGCCATATTCTGCCTCCCATCCTCCGGTCAATACAGTGAGTTCCTGGACAGCCGATGTATTTTGAAACTGGAATCGGTCAAACGCACCCACGCCATCGGTAGTCACAATGGGGATTCCATCTACGTAATAGGTCACATCCGCGGCACTGGTTCCGCGGATCATGTCATTTCCCTCCGGCAAAACGCCGGGCTGTAAAGCGACGAGTCCTGATACGCTTCTGATGATGGGGAGTGACTCGATATCCTCTGATCCCAGGATGTATTTGCTGGTGGTTTTATCCGGCTCCACGGGTGGACGCTGGGCAATCACAATCAGTTCTGTGGCCTGTAGAGCTGTTTCCTCCAGCGCGAAATCGACCGTCGTAGTCAGGTCAACGGCGACTTTTACATCGGTTTGGGAGATCGTTCCATAGCCCACCAGAGAGGCAGTCAATGTGTGCACCCCGGGTGGTACGGTAAGAATAAAATAGATTCCTTCGGCGTCTGTAGTAGCCCCCAAACGCATCCCTTTGACGACCACATTGGCTCCGGGAAGCGGTTGCCCCCGGGCGTCTCTGACGGTACCGGAGATCTTTCCTGTGGTTGCGGCGAATGTCAAGTCAGCACCGATCAGAACCAGACTCAGCGCCATGCACCACAGGAGAATTCGTTTTGATTCTCGCATATTGTATTCCCCCTAAAAGTAGGTCTTCACGCGAATGCCCAGATCCAGCGCATGGAGGGGATAAACCTGCTTCAATCCCCACGCCTCCATAGGGCGTAACTGACCTATGATAATGTGGTATCGACCACGCAAATCGAGGGCGAATCGATCGGATGTATAGAAAGCAACGCCCAGACCGAAATTGATACCCACAGTCGTTCGGACATTCCCGTCGGGTTCCAGGACAATGCTGGTGTCCAACGAGTTACCCGTTTGTCCTGGAAAGATGAGCCCTGTTTCAGTGGTACGGTAGTGATAAAGACCACTCCCGAATGCAAAATAAGGCCGAGCTTTTTGACTGTTGAGCTCTTTGTGAAAAAAGAAGACGCCGTTGACCAGGAAGCTGTGAAAACGCATTTTGGATTTCGCGTTGGGACTTTTGTAAGACTGAAGATCTGTGGTACCGGTCGGTGCCCACATAAACTCGGCATCCTCCAGACTCCCACCATCAAACCGGGCGTGGTAGTATTCGAACTCCACCTCTGTCCGCGCATGGCGATGATACACTATATTGACCCCGAATTGCGGGGCCTGCGTAAACCAGGTTCGGAGTCCCAGTACGGGCAGGTTCAGACTGATATTCCCCCCGATGCCTACTCGGGGGGTAAAATCCTGGGCAAATGAGATTCCCCCCAGAACCAGCACAAGAACTCCGCCAAACAAAATATTTCGGAATCGAATCATAAACGCCTCCTTTCGGCTGTGGTGTAATCAGGATGAATCGCACTTATTGTATCTTTCCTTATTTATTTTTATAGATATCCTAATTTATTATGAATGCGATGATGGTGCAAGTTATAATCTGAGGCATTTTCCAAGCTTCACCCTGTCGAATCCGATCCTCGCAAAGCTGCGCTGATGAGTATCTGAAAACTGGACACTTTATTGGCCTTTTCTCATCGCTGGATAAACAAATGGGAGACACGGCTAAAAGCCATATCTCCCATTTGTCTTTTTCATTTAAAACCCGAATCTACTGAGAAACGACTACCAATTCAGATTTGTGATTGCGGAACAATATCCGATACATAATGGCTGCAGAGACAATGTAGGCGACCAGGCCTGACCAGACATTGACCTCATTTATCGTAAAGATAGCGTTGGTGGATAGCGCGGAGCCTTTGTAACTGACGAGGACCGCTGCAAACATGTTATTCGCGGCATGAATGCCAATGGCGAGTTCTGCACCGTTGTCCTTGAGCGTGACGAAGGCGAGAAATGCACCGACGACAAAGTAGGAAATCAACATGGGCACTACGCCATACGCTGCGATCTCCGGATTCATAAAGTGCAACAGGGCAAAAAGCGAAGCATTGAGAATAACGAGAACAATCGGATGTCGCGTGAAATGACCGAGCATTTGCAAGAAGTAACTGCGCGTGAGCAATTCTTCGGTAGTGGTCTGAAAAGGAGTAAGGATCAGAACGAGAATGGCAAATTTGTAAAAGCGTTCGGGGTCCAGGTTATACTTATAGTTATTGGGAAAGAGCAGAGCGTCAATAGCTGCAAAAACAATACCCAGGCCCATTTGCAAACCGAAGCCCTGAAATATGCGGCCCCAGCGGATGTGGTCGCGCGGTGTAATAAGCGTGCGTAAGGAGCGCTTATGTACGTTGCAAATACCAATCCACAGGCCGATCAGCACCGTGACAAAGAACAAGTTGATCGCAATAAAATCCAGAACAGGATTTGTACCATCCAGAGGAGAACCTTCGGGTTCAGAGCCATAAACACCGAACAGGACCGTACCACTGCCCACAAAAATCCAGGTGGCAATAATAATCAGCAGTGTTAAAATATATCGTATCCAGCGCGTTTCACCCCGATTGACGAGATCGAGAAACGACTTGCCCATTTTATCGGGTTGTTCTGTTATTTCGTTCATATATTACCAATCCGCAACACTGCCATCGTTTTCGTAAAAGTATTCCCCGCCGAGTTCTTCTTCGTACACCCCGATATTTTGTTCGGCTTCTTTGGATATAAGGTCAAAGCCCAGGCCAGGCTTGGTAGGCAAATCAATATGTCCATCTTTGACAACCCAGGGGGCTTGCAGCAGGTCTTCGCCCAGACCAGCATCGACTTGTTCTTGAATGAGAAAATTGGGTACAGCGGCGTCAACCTGCATACACGCGGAAAAAGCAACCGGTCCAATGGCACAGTGGGGCATGATGTGCATGTAATACACTTCGGCCATGTTCGCAATGCGTTTGAGTTCGGAAATACCGCCTGCATGCGATCCGTCAGGCTGGATATAGGCAACGGCATTTTTTTCAAAAACAGTGCGAAACTCCCAGCGCGAAAGCAGGCGTTCGCCCGTGGCAATGGGAAAGGGCACATGGTCGGAAACATGTTTGAGCGCATCGACATTTTCCTGTGGCACGGGTTCTTCGACGAACATGGGGCGCATACCTTTGATCTCATGGCAGATTTCTACGGCGAGCGCAGGTGTCATCTTGCCATGAAAATCAAAACAGAGTTCGCAGTCATCGCCAACCCACTCGCGCATGGTATAGGCACATTTGACAAAGTGGTCGATCACAGCGGGAGGTTCGTGGGCGCGCCACTTGCCGCCAGGTCCCGATTTGAAAGCTTTGTACCCCCCTTTTTTTTGTAGCATTTCGAGACGCTCGCGCGCAGCATCCAGGCCGCGTTCTGAACTGTCGCGAATACCCCAGTGGGCATAAACGCGAATGCAGTCGCGCACGGGTCCCCCGAGAAGCTGATAGGTCGGCACATTGAAGTATTTGCCCGCAATATCCCAAAGCGCCTGGTCAATACCCGAAAGAGCCGTCATGAGCACATTGCCTCCGCGATAAAAAGCGGAGCGATAAATATGTTGCCAATGGTGTTCAATGCGCAGAGGGTCTTTGCCAATAAGATAATCCGCAAGTTCTTCTACGGCAGCCCATGTACTCCTGGGCTTGCCTTCAAGGGTGGTTTCCCCCCAGCCTACAATACCGGTATCGGTCGTAATTTTAATCAAGCGCATTCTCCTACGGGGAAAGAATTGTTCGATTTTGGCGATTTTCATGACATTTCTCCGGAACTAAAAAAACGAAAAGAAAAGAGGTCTGCCTCGGTTAGTTCAAATTGCAAACGAATGGGTTGATCTGGAGCGATATCGATAGCATGGGCGTTTTTCCAGCGAACAGTGCGCGCAATTTCATCGCCAAAAATATGAGGACAGTTGTCGAGCGCAAATTTTGGAAGGGAATCACCTGCTTCGTTGAGCAATGCAATGCGAATCGATCCGGCAATGCTCGTAGAATAATTGATTTCCAATTGGGTGCCGGTAAAAGTGAACGGTTTGGTCGTAAGAATACCAGTCCTCGCGTCAGCGCGAACTGAAACAAACCCATCTTCACGCAGGGTGAAACGCCGAATGTGTACATTGGGTGTGCGATAATTTTGTACAGAATAAAATGAGAGTTCGCCGGGCGCAGTGGACACGACACGCGGTCCGATAAAAATAGAGCGCTCGTGCCAGTTGTTTTGATCCAGACCGGGACGCATAAACGCATCGGCATAAGGCTGTGTGAAATTCAAACCATCTCTACTGGCGAGAAAGAGGACATCGGAAAGACCTTCGTGACCCCACTCGGGCTTGGCTCTACGCGTTGCAATAAAGCGTTTGGGAAACGCAAAGTAATAGGGTGCGCGCGCGTAGGGATGAACGGCATTTGTATAAAGTTGATAATCAAAGCGCGTTTTGCCGTCTATGCAGATATATTGCCATGGGTCCCAATGTATGAAATCCCGCGAGGTAGTCATTCGAATGGCGCGCATTCGCGGTTCATTGCCATCGGGAAACCAGCCACGTGCATATAGGACGTAACACTCCTGACGCGCATCCCAAAAAGCACTGACCGGACTGTCTAAATTGGGATCGTCTTCGGTGGCGACGATAAGTGGTCCGTCTGCTGCGTTTTGCCAGTGGATGCCATCGGGCGAGACGAGACCATAGATGCGAGCGGGTTTGCCACCACTCCAGCGCCCCGCTGCTTTGTACCGCTCGGATTCTGGCACACCGGGACGCTCGTCCTTAAAAACCGCAATGTTCTTGGTATTGGGATTGTCAACGCAGATATTGTTATCGGTTGAACCGTTAAAGTCGAACAAACCGAGGTTAGGCCGCTGCCAACAAATGCCGTCTTCGCTCTCGGCATAAGCAGTGAACGTGTGGTTAAAACCACCTGTGTCTTGTTGTTCATCTTGAGATCGGTACCACATTCTGTATTTATCGCCATCTTTGATAACAACGGGACACCAACTCGTCTCTCCTTCCCAGAGGCGGTTGAGGGTGAGACACGTTTCGCGTGGGATGGGCGTGTGCTGGTGAATATGCACATGTTCAAGGCTGTCGATGAGATGGTTATCGACAAAGAGTTGGCGGTGATTGGATGCGATAAGTGGATCTGACGAATTCATCGCTGTACTCCTCCATTCTCTACATTCGCAGTGGGGTGGTCCATAATAGCCGTTTCATTTTATCAAAGCAAGGGGAACCCATGGTCGCTTATCTCAGAGAGAGTGCTGTAATTACAACCGCGCCAGCAGGTCATTTGAGTTATTTTTGCCTGACAAATACTTTATATTTACAAAGAAAACAACACAACCACCAATTCTAAGGAGATAGAATGGATAGGGAAATTGTAGAAAAAAAGGTAGAAGCACTGGAAAAAAGAGTGCGCTGGCAAATGCGGGCGATTATCGGATTGATCATTGTATTCCTTTTTAACACATCGCCCGCTTTTACGTCAAAGTGGTTTCACCGGCTGCTTCCACCAAAATTGACCTCTGTAAATGTGGAAAGCAGTGGCGATACGGGTTTTCGCAATATTGCGTCGCGTCGGAAAGAAATTCTGGCGCGCCGAATACAGGCACCAGAGCTTGGCCCAGGTAGAGATAAGACAGAATTTATCAATAATATTCTATCGCACCAGCATGAGACACCGAGATTGGGCAAACAAGCGCAAGCAGGAGAACTGCAGATATTGTCCGACACATTACGGGTACAAACACTGCAGGTAGGCACACTGCAGATTGTAAATGCATCGGGGGGAGTCATCGCCCTAATCGGATCGGATACCGTTGGAGACGGTATTTTGCTCGTAGGACGAGCGGATGGTGCGGTAGTTGCGGCTATATCAGTAGATCAAGCTGGTAATGGAGATATTAGTGTGATAGAAAATAATGCCTCTGTTGCGGGGATGGGCGTAGATCAAGCGGGCAATGGCGTGGTAGCTTCATCAAATGCATCGGGTTCGAGCTTTACTCTTCTCAGTACTGATAATTCTGGAAATGCAGGGTTGGTCGTGGGCAGTACATCCGAATCGAGTGCAGGTGCGGTAATTCTGGGCATAGATGAAACTGGTAGTGGACTGGTGAGTACCCTCAGTGCATCGGGTTCGTTCGCGTTTCTCGGTGCAGATGGTTCTGGCAATGCGGGATTGGTCGTGGGCAGTGTATCAGAATCGAGCGCAGGTGCGGTCATTTTGGACGTAGATGAAACAGGCAATGGCTCAGTCAGTGCTGTCAGTGCCTCGGGTTCAATAGTTGGTCTGGGAGTTGATGCGGCTGGCGATGCGGCAGTGTTGGTGACAAACAGAGAGGGCGTTTTGGCTTCCGTATTGGGTGTCGATGAAAATGGGCACGGAGTAATAGGCATTCTCAACGCCTCCGGACGACCCATTGCAGCTATGGCGGCCGATGACGCTGGCAACGGTGTATTGGGAATTGAAGGCGGTAAATTCCGTGCTCATGTAGATTCTGTCGGCAACGGAGTTGCGGAGACCAGAGGACAAAATCAGATCCTTCGGTGGTCCTCTGAAATCCCATCTAGCGGAGGCGGGAGTGGTACGCCAAGCGGTTTAATAGGTGACCTTGATCAGGATGGCGATGTAGATTTTTCCGACTTTTTGATATTTACCACAAATTTTGGTAAGACAAGTGGATAGGTAGATCCGGTACACATTACAGGTGGCATTTCTGATGCCAGGGCTTTCTTTTAGCTTCTCAGACAATAGCTCGCAAAACGCGCTTGACGCGCAAGTAGATTCGCGTATCTTCGTCGCTGATTTTAAATTTCCAACAAGTGGATCATAGACTTTGAACACACAAATTGAAAACATCGACCAGAACGCGCTCTCTGAACGAGATGTATTGACAGAAGGCCCAAAATACAATAAACCGCCCAGGAAGACGCGCATCAAATGGTACCGCTGCCGCGTCACCCGCGAAACATTGCGCGAACTCAACAAGCGGAGTGATTTCCTCGGCTTTGCTCAGACACTCGGTTTCCTGGGCGTGCTAACTATTGCTGCGGGAGCAGCCATTTACTCATCGCGCCACTGGCCCTGGTATATCACTGCGCTACTGGTCTTCATCAACGGGCACTTCTGGCATTTTCTGGTCAACGGCTTTCACGAACTGGTACACGATTCGGTCTTCAAGACTCGGTGGCTCAATCGCTTCTTCCTCCGCATTTTATCCTTCTTGGGCTGGTACAACCACCATCTATTCTGGGCCAGCCATACCGAGCACCACAAATACACTCTGCACGCGCCCGACGATCAGGAAGTCGTACTCCCTCAAAAAATCGACCTCAAAGGTTTGTGGAAGCGAGCCATTGTAAACTACAAGTATCCCTACACACTGCTCAAAGAGAGATTTCGAAACTTTACCGGTTATATCAACACGGAAAATTCATGGACCGCTATGCTCTTTCCCGAAAGCGATCCAGAGCGAAGGCGCGCCTACATCAGATGGGAGCGCATCTTGCTCATCGGCCACCTCTTGATTGCGGGTGTATCTTTGACATATGGGTACTGGATTGTTCCGCTGGTCATCACATTTCCGAAGATGTTCGGGTCGTGGTTGCAATTTCTCTGCAACAATGCACAGCACGTTGGGCTGCAAGACAAGGTGCCGGATTTTCGCCTCTGTTGCCGCACGATCTACCTCAATCCCCTGCTCCAATTTCTATACTGGCATATGAACTACCATACTGAGCACCACATGTACGCTGCGGTTCCGTGCTACAAGCTCGGTCGGCTACACAGGCTCATCAAACACGAGATGCCCCACTGCCCCCGCGGCTTGCGCGAAACCTGGAAACAGATTGCTGCGATTTTGGACAGACAGGCGCGTGAACCTGACTACCAGTACATTGCCGAACTGCCCACATGCGGCAATCGGCGCGATGTAGAATATTTATATGGCAGACACTCATAGTTAAAAAGAGATTGCGTTTTGTATGCCAAACAAAGTAGATAATAATGTACAGTTTAATTATGAGCAAAACTTATTACTTGACTCGCATGTAGATTCGTGTATATTAAGCCCTTTGTAGGCTCGGCCTGATCTCATTTTATCTCACTTTTCACAGGATTCATAGAATGGCGCAGCTTTTTCCGCGTGGTAGTAACGCGTTTGCCAGAATCAGTATTGTCGTGGTTCTGGTTGTTGTTGGAACGGGCCTCACCATTCTTCTCAACACCAACCGATTGCACTACACAACCGATGTCCTGGTCGCAAAAAAACAGCCGGTTCCCTTCAGTCACAAACACCATGTGACCGGCGTGGGCCTCGATTGTCGCTATTGCCACACCTCTGTTGAAGAATCTTCGTTCGCCAATATCCCCCCTATTGAAACCTGCATGACCTGCCATTCTCAGATTTGGACGGAAAGCCCCCTTCTCGAACCCATCCGCGAAAGTTATCGCACGGGTAATCCCATAGAGTGGGTTCGCGTTCACGATCTCCCCGATTTTGTCTATTTCAATCACAGCATTCACGTCCACAAAGGCATCGGATGTCAAACCTGTCACGGGCAGGTCGATCAAATGCCGCTGATGTGGAAAGTGAACACCCTCAATATGGAATGGTGCCTGGAATGTCACCGGGCACCCGAGAAATATGTGCGTCCCCGCGAAGAAGTTTTCAATATGACATGGAAACCAACGGATGAACGCGGGCATGCGGTCTCTCAAGTCGCGCTGGGCGCACGACTTGTTCAAGACTACGATATTAACCCTTCCACGGATTGCTCGACATGTCATCGATGACACGCACAGCACATAAAAACGGTTTGGACCTCTCTGCGATTCGAGAACGCTTGGCTAAACGCGAGGGGCAGGATTATTGGCGCAGCCTGAATGAATTGGCCGATACGGAAGAATTTCGCAACTATTTGCACCGCGAATTTCCCGAAGGGGCTTCCGAATGGAGCGACAAAGTTGGTCGGCGCAAATTTCTACAGGTAATGGGCGCGTCTCTGGCTTTTGCCGGTTTGACGTCGTGTACGCGTCAGCCGCCAGAAAAAATCGTCCCCTATGTGCGTGCACCCGAACAAATAGTACCCGGAAAACCCCTGTTTTTTGCTTCGGCTCTCTCTCAAGGCGGATTCGCCCAAGGCGTATTGGTCGAAAGTCATGCGGGGCGTCCAACCAAAATAGAGGGAAATCCCGCACATCCTGCAACGCCCCGATCGGGCAATGCGACTTTTGGTCCCGTAGATGCAATTACACAGGCTCAAATACTCGATCTCTATGATCCTGATCGCTCTCAGGTACCCGTAGCAAATGGGCGTACGAGTACATGGTCGAGATTTTCTGCTACCCTTGCGACCGAAGTGGCAAAACTCGATTTAGATCAAGGGCAAGGACTACGTCTGTTGACAGAAACGGTGACATCGCCGGTTTTGGTCAACGAGATCCGCGCCCTATTGGAAAAATATCCCAACGCGAGATGGCATCAATTTGAGCCTGGTACGCGCGACAATGTGCGCGAAGGCGCCAGAATGGCTTTTGGCGAAGTGGTCGAAACGCAGTATCATTTTGACGGGGCCAAACGCATTTTGTCTTTAGACGCCGATTTTACAAACTGCGGTGTAGCCAGTGTTCGATATTCCCGACACTTTGCTCTTGGTCGCCAGGTCATTGACGGTCAAAAAGCCGATATGAATCGGCTCTATGTCGTTGAATCAACCCCCTCCAATACGGGAGCAGTTGCCGATCATCGCCTGCCATTGAAAGCCAGTCAGGTCGAGGGATTTGCGCGGGCAGTGGCTGCTGCACTGGGGATAGACGCGATGGGTGGCGATCCTGCCGGGCACGATGCCTGGCTCAATGCGCTGGTCAAAGATTTAACGGCACACCGCGGCACATCTCTGGTGATCGTCGGCGATTATCAACCGCCCGCTGTTCACGCGCTTGCACACGCCATTAATGATGCGTTGGGCAATGTGGGCAAAACTGTGACGTACACAGATCCAGTGGAAGCCGAGCCGACCAATCAGTACGCTTCCCTCAAAGATTTATCCGCTGATATGTCAGACGGTAAAGTTTCACTGCTGGTGGTTTTGGGTGGCAATCCCGTTTACAATGCGCCGGCAGATCTCAATTTTGCCACAGCTTACCAGAAGGTAACAACGCGCATTCATCTGGGCCAATCCCAAAATGAAACCGGGCGATTATCTCACTGGCATTTGCCCGAAGCACACGCATTAGAAGCCTGGGGCGATACACGCGCTTTTGACGGCACGGTTTCTATTGTCCAACCATTAATTGAACCGCTCTACGGTGGCAAGTCCGCTGCGGAACTGGCGGCTATGATGCTGGGGGATGGACGCGCGGATTATGACCGAGTCAAAGAATATTGGCAAGAACAATACAAAGGCAGCGATTTTGAATCAACCTGGCAAACCTATTTGCACGACGGATTGGTTCCCGATACGGCTTTGCTCGAGCGCTCTGTGAACTTGACCGAAAATTACGGCACGCCATCGCAGGCGAGTGAGGGTCTCGAAGTGAACTTCCGGTTGGATCCCACAATTGGCGATGGGCGATATGCCAACAATGGCTGGTTGCAAGAATTGCCCAAACCCCATACGCGCCTAACCTGGGATAATGCGGCTTTGATCGCGCCGGCAACTGCCGAGTTGATGGAACTTCAAAATGGCGATGTGGTCGTATTGAACGCGAATAATCGCTCGGTGGAAGCACCTGTTTGGATCGCACCTGGGCATCCCGCAAATGCCGTTACTGTACATCTCGGCTTTGGACGCACCGCTGCCGGGCGCGTGGGCAACGGCGTTGGCTTTAATGCTTATTCACTTCAGACATCTGATTCGCCGTGGGCTGCGTCGGGTGCATCAATGACAAAGACGGGGCAGACGTATCCTTTGGCCTGCACGCAGGATCACCACAGCATGGAAGGCCGCGCGCTAGTGCGGTCTGGCACAGTTGATGAATACGAAAAACATCCGCATTTTGTACACGAAATGGGGCACGTCCCCGGTCCCGATGCAAACTTTTTCAATGGAATTCACGACAACGACGGCAAAGCCTGGGGCATGGCAATTGATCTGAATTCGTGCAATGGCTGCAACGCCTGCACTGTCGCCTGTCAGTCGGAAAATAATATCCCGGTAGTAGGCAAAGATCAGGTGCTCAACGGGCGAGAAATGCACTGGATTCGCATCGACCGCTACTACAAAGGCGACCTGGACAATCCCGAACTTTATAACCAGCCAGTACCCTGTATGCAGTGCGAGAATGCACCCTGCGAACTCGTATGTCCCGTTGGCGCGACCGTACACAGCGCCGAGGGGTTGAACGATATGGCTTATAACCGCTGTGTGGGCACGCGGTATTGTTCAAATAACTGCCCCTATAAGGTGCGGCGCTTCAATTTCCTCCATTATACCGATGAAGAAACACAGAGTTTCAAATTGCAGCGCAATCCCAATGTGACGGTGCGCGGTCGCGGTGTGATGGAAAAATGTACCTATTGTGTCCAGCGCATTAGTGCTGCGCGAATTGAGGCCAAGGTCGAGGATCGCGAATTGAAAGATGGCGATATTACAACCGCCTGTCAGGGTGCGTGTCCTACAGATGCGATTGTATTTGGCGATATCAAAGATCCCAATAGCCGCGTCGCTAAACTCAAAGCCCAACAGAGAAATTACGGCATTTTAACAGAGTTGAACACCAAACCGCGCACCACGTATCTCGCGCGGTTGACCAATCCCAATCCGGAGATATCACAGCATGGGTAGTCCTGCGCCTATAAAAGATCCGACGATGCCGGCGCCAGTGCTCGGTCCGGGGCAGACCTATACAACGGTGACGCAAAAACTCAGTTCAATCATCACCAGTCGCACGCCTTTGGGGTGGATTGCTGCACTGTTGATCGCGGGTGCTATCCTGCAGTTGTTGATGTTGTCTGCGACCTGGCTTCTGATCAAAGGAACTGGTATCTGGGGCTTAAATATTCCCGTTGGTTGGGGCTGGGCAATTATCAACTTTGTCTGGTGGATCGGTATTGGGCATGCCGGCACATTGATTTCTGCTATTCTATTGCTCATGCGTCAGCAATGGCGCAATTCGATCAACCGATTTGCCGAAGCCATGACAATTTTTGCCGTCATGTGCGCCGGTATGTTTCCGCTGTTGCACACGGGGCGTCCCTGGGTGGCGGCTTACTGGCTGTTGCCCTATCCCAATACGATGTCTGTGTGGCCGCAGTTCCGCAGTCCACTAATATGGGACGTATTTGCCGTTGGTACCTACTTTACGGTCTCTCTGATCTTCTGGTATCTGGGTCTGATTCCCGATTTTGCCACCTTGCGCGACAAGGCCAAACACAAAATTTCACAGATTATCTACGGCGTGTTGTCAATGGGATGGCGCGGATCGGCGAAGCACTGGTTTAACTATGAGATGGCCTCGCTTCTTTTGGCGGGTGTATCGACTCCGCTGGTGCTATCCGTACACTCCATCGTGAGTTTGGACTTTTCCGTGGCGCTGGTCCCAGGATGGCATGCAACCATCTTCCCTCCCTATTTTGTGGCAGGTGCTGTATATGCTGGTTTTGCTATGGTGCTGACGCTGGGGCTGCCCGTTCGCTACTTTTACGGATTGCACGATTACATCACCGATCGCCACCTGAACAATATGGGCAAGGTGATGCTGGCCACTGGACTGATTGTGGCTTATGGCTATGCAATGGAGCAATTTTTTGGCTGGTATAGTGCCAGCCCTTACGAAGGCTATATGATGCAAAATCGCACATTTGGCCCTTATTCTTCTACCTACTGGTCATTGATCTTGTGCAATGTGGCTGTTCCCCAATTGTTGTGGATTAAACAAGTGCGCCTGAGTCCGGTGGGGCTGTTCATTATTTCCATGTTTATCAATGTGGGGATGTGGCTCGAGCGATTTGTCATTGTGGTGACAAGTCTGCACCGCGACTTTATGCCTTCGTCCTGGGATATGTATCACTCAACGCCTTGGGACTGGGGATTGTACGCGGGCACAATTGGATTTTTCCTCTTTATGATGATCCTGTTTATTCGGGTGATGCCCGTCATTAACATTTTTGAAATCCGCCAGTTGGTGGCGAATAAAAGTCGCGAAGAGCATGCGGAAACGACTTCTGCCGACGATTAAACGGGTGTGATTATGGCTGAAAAATTATACGGTCTTTTGGCCGAATTTGATGGTCCCGACGAATTGCTCAAAGCTGCGAAAGATGCACATGCAGCGGGGTATCGCAAGATGGATGCTTTTTCTCCAATGCCGATACACGATTTGTCGGAATCAATGGGTTATGACAAGCATCGCGTGCCCACCATTGTGTTGATTTGCGCGATGCTCGGTGCCTGTTCCGGCTTTGGGCTTCAGTACTGGGTATCTGTGATAGACTTCCCGCTCAATGTGGGTGGTCGGCCCCTTTTGAGCTGGCCCTCTTTTATTCCCGTGACATTTGAACTCGGCGTGCTATTTTCCGCTTTCGGTGCATTGATTGGCATGCTCATCCTCAATGGTTTGCCGCGCCCCTATCACCCGGTTTTCAATGTTCCCAATTTTGAACGCGCTTCTGGTGATGGGTTCTTTTTTTGTATCGAAGCCGAAGATCCCAAATTTGATATTTCCGAAACCCGTGCATTTCTCGAGAGCCTGAAAGCAATAAAGGTAGATGATGTCGAACCGTAAATTAGCGAGTGGGATAAAACTGCTCATCGGTGTTGCCCATCCCGTGAGATGGCTTGTGGTGCTCGCACTCTTTGTGGCAATGGGGTGTGACGGCACAACAGATATCGAGCGTTTGCGGCAAGAAATGTACAACCAGTCGAGATTTGAACCGCTGGAAAAAAATACTTTTTTTGCGGATCACCGATCATCTCGCCCCTGGATAAAAGGCACGGTTGCACGCGGACATCTGCGTATAGACGCGCATTTATATACCGGGATGGTAGATGGTAAACCGGCGGAGACTTTTCCCTTTTCCATTACGCACGATGTGATTCTCCGAGGCAAAGAGCGCTACAATATCTATTGCTCCCCATGCCATGGATATGAAGGTGATGGACGCGGAATGGTGGTGCGCCGCGGCATGAAGCAACCCCCGTCATACCATATTGAGCGGCTGCAAAATGAGACACCGGGTTATCTTTTTGATGTGATGACCAATGGTTTTGGCGCAATGTATAGCTATGCGTCGCGGATCAAACCGCACGACCGATGGGCCATTGTGGCCTATATTCGAGCGTTGCAACTGAGCCAAAATGCCACGATAGACGATGTCCCTGCTGATGTGCGTCAACAGCTTGAAAACGAGTAGGAGATTATGGCTACTAAATCCTTCAACCATCCTTTTGTAGATAAAGTACAACAACGGGGCCTTCTCGTGGGTGCCGCGGGCTTAGTGCTTTTATTTATTGGTGCTTTTGCCGATTCTCAGCAATTTTTCCAATCGTATCTCGTTGGATATATCTACTGGTTGGTCATTTCTCTGGGCTGTCTGGGGGTGTTGATGTTGCACCATCTGGTCAGTGGGCGGTGGGGATTTGTCATTCGGCGGTTATTGGAGTCCGGGGCGCGCACACTGTGGCTCATGGCTGTTTTGTTTCTTCCCATTATGCTTCTGGGGATGCAAGATTTGTACGAATGGACCCATACAGATGTTGTAGCCAAAGATCCAATTTTGACCTTTAAGAAGCCGTATTTGAATGAGACCGGATTTTATATTCGCGCGGTCGTTTATTTTTCCCTGTGGTTGCTCTGGATGTTTTTGCTGACGAAATGGTCGCGCGAGCAAGACGAAACGGGTAATCCCGGTCTAAAAAGACGAATGATAAACATGAGCGGTCCCGGGATTCCCATGTTTATCTTGACCGTTACATTTGCGTCAACCGATTGGGTCATGTCTTTGGAACCGCACTGGTATTCGACAATCTACGGCTTAATTTTTGTGGTGGGAGGCGCATTGAGCGCCATGGCGATGTGCATCTTGTGGGTAATTAAATTAAAAGATGTCGATGTCTATCGGGAAGTTGACGCATTTAAGTATTTGAGCGACCTGGGCACCTTGATGTTTGCATTTACATGTCTGTGGGCTTATGTGAGTTTTTCCCAGTATTTGATTACGTGGTCGGGCAACCTGGCCGAAGAAGCACCCTGGTACATTCGTCGCTCACATAGCGGTTGGCAATATGTGGGAACTGCATTGATTCTGTTTCACTTTATTGTGCCATTCTTTTTGCTATTGCAGCGGGCGATCAAACGTCGAGCCGCGCTGATGATGGTTATCGCATTTTTTATGTTGTTCATGCGCTATGTCGATCTTTATTATTTTATTACACCGGCTTTTGGGCACAGCGGTTCTGGCGGTATGTGGTTGGGATTTTTTCTGGATGCGCTGGTCCTCGTCGGCATTGGCGGTTTGTGGTTGGGATTTTTTGCGATGCAGCTAAAAGGTGTGCCGCTAATGCCATTGCACGATCCGCGCATGGCGGAAACCTTTGCCGGAGAAGGTCACTGATATGGCAGACAAGCACAATGCCCGCGAAAAGGGCTATGAAGACTATCATCTCAATATTGGTCCAATTCTCGCTGCTACCGCGGCAATCATATCCATAGCCCTTCTGTCTTTTATCGCTATGTGGGCCATGTTTCACGGTCTGGAACAAGCCGTGATTTATATGGCAGATGATCCGCCGCCCATGGCGGCACACCAAAAACCCTATCGGGGGCCGCTGATCCAGACTGTACCTTCTGCTGAACTGACGCAAGTGCGTACCGAAACCAATCGCACGCTTACCGAATACGGTTGGGTAGATAGGGATGCTGGGGTTGTGCATCTTCCAATTGAGCGAGCAATAGACCTGATGCTCGAGCGCGGGTTCCCCGTGCGAAAGTAAAATATGCGCGTTTTATTCGCTTGGATCACGCTGATATGCCTCACCGGGGTCGCGCAGGCACAAGACCTCACCCCGAATCCCACAGTTCTGGATTCTGTTGGGATTGAACAGAAATTGGGCGCATCAGTGCCGGTAAATTTGAAGTTTCGCGACGAATCGGGAACAGATGTTATGCTCGCGCGATACTTGAATGGTCACCCCGTTATTTTGGTGCCCGCATATTATGAATGTCCCATGTTGTGTACGCAGATTTTGAATGGTTTGTTGTCGGGGTTGCGTCCTGTTTCTCTCAATGCCGGACGAGATTTTGTAGTGGTGATATTTAGTATTGATCCCGACGAATATTCAGAATTGGCAGCGGCAAAAAAGGTGAATTACGTCGATGGATACGGTAGAGAAGGCGGAGAAAATGGATGGCATTTTCTCACTGGAGATCGGGCCTCAATCGACGCATTGACCCAGGCCATTGGATATCGCTACATATACGATCCCGAAACAGACGAATACGTTCACGCTAGCGGGATTGCTATTTTGACACCAAATGGAAAAATCGCGCGGTATCTGTTTGGGGTCGAATTTGCACCGCGGGACTTGCAACTGGGGCTTTTGGAAGCCGCGCAAGATCAGATCAGTTCTCCAATAGATGCGATTTTGCTCTATTGTTTTCAGTACAATCCATTAACTGGCAAATATACACTGGCAATTTATCGGTTGGTTCGCGTTGCCGGTGTGATTACTGTAATTTGTATTTTAGCATTTATTTTTTTTATGGTGCGCCGAGAGCGGTCGCCATTGCAGGCGAGTTAACGCCTAAAAAATAAAAATCCATCAGACCTCTAACTGCTGAGTTAGCACATGCAGACTGATTTTCCTCTTTTTCCAGATCAAGCTTCGAGTTTTGCCATTCAGGTTGACGCGCTTTATTTTGGCATTTTGGCACTGTGCGTGTTTTTCGCGCTCTTAGTTGTCATTTTGGTGGTTATTTTTGCGATTAAGTATCAGCGCAAATCTGACGACGAGGTACCGCGACAAATTGCAGGGCATCTCGGCCTGGAGATATTTTGGACCGCTATTCCGCTGGTACTCGCACTGGGTGTATTTGTGTGGGCAACCGTCTTATATTTTCATCTGATTACGCCCCCGCCAAACGCCATGGAAATGTATGTGGTGGGCAAACAGTGGATGTGGAAATTGCAACATCCAGAGGGCAAAAAGGAAATTAACGAATTACACGTGCCTCTGGGTGAATCGGTACGCCTGACCATGACATCGGAAGATGTGTTACACAGTTTTTATATTCCCGCTTTTCGCGTCAAAAAGGATGTGGTACCCGGGCGATATACCAATTTGTGGTTTAAAGCGACGCAGGTCGGTTCGTATCATCTGTTTTGCGCCGAATTTTGCGGTACCGAGCATTCGCGTATGATTGGCACAGTACATGTCCTGGAACCCCAAGACTACGAAGCCTGGTTGACAGGTGGCACTGCGAATGAGCCGATGGAAGTGGCCGGAGAAAGATTATTTGAACAATACGCCTGTCATACCTGCCACAAGATGGACGGGACGGGACGCGGGCCATCTCTATCAGGTCTTTTTGGCAAAACAGTGGCTTTGGAAGGCGGCGGTACTGCGGTGGTTAACGAAGCCTATATTCGAGAATCAATTCTGAACCCTTCCGCCAAAGTCATGGCCGGATACAAACCCATTATGCCAACTTTCAAAGGTCAGATCAGCGAAGAAGGGATCATTCAGTTAATCGCCTATATCAAATCGCTGAAAGCCCCCGAACTCACAAGTATGGAGTGATGCATCATGGCAATCATCGATCAAGATGTTCAAGCGTCTGAAGATGCGCCGAGCGTCAATTATCTGAATAACGGTTATGGGCTGAAGTCTTGGCTGTTGACCAGGGACCACAAGCGCATTGCCGTTTTGTACATTATTTCGATTTCCATCTTTTTCGCCATGGGTGGGTTATTTGCCAGCTTGGTTCGCTTTGAGCTGATGACCCCCGAAGGCGATTTGATGTCTTCGGATACGTACAACAAAGTTTTCTCGATGCACGGCATCATCATGGTCTTTTTCTTTCTGGTGCCATCCATTCCCGCAACCATTGGCAACTTTTTGGTACCCATTATGGTTGGCGCGAAAGATCTGGCTTTTCCGCGTATCAATCTTCTGAGTTGGTATGTTTATGTCGTTGCGGGTATATTGGGAACAATCGCCGTGGTTGGGGGCGGTGTTGATACGGGTTGGACTTTTTATACGCCATATAGTAGCACCTATTCAAATTCAAATGTGATTCTGGCCGCTATGGCCGCTTTTATGGCGGGTTTCTCGTCCATACTGACGGGACTCAACTTTGTGGTGACAATCCACACCATGCGCGCCCCCGGGATGACCTGGTTCCGCCTGCCGCTGTTTGTCTGGGCGCATTATGCCACCAGTTTGATTATGCTATTGGGCACACCCGTTATCGCAATTACGCTGGTGCTGCTAATGCTCGAGCGCGGGTTTGGGTTTGGGTTTTTCGATCCAAACCTCGGTGGCGACCCCGTTTTGTTCCAGCATTTGTTCTGGTTCTATTCGCATCCAGCAGTTTATATCATGATTTTGCCTTCAATGGGCGTGATGAGCGAAATGGTGGCCGCTGTTGCGCGCAAGCGCGTCTTTGGATATGAATTTGTCGCGTTTTCAAGTGTGGCAATTGCAATTTTGGGATTCCTGGTGTGGGGACATCACATGTTTGTGAGCAGCCAATCGACTTATGCCGGCATGGTGTTTTCCGTCATCACATTCCTGGTGGCCGTGCCTTCTGCGATCAAAGTTTTCAACTGGACAGCGACCTTATACAAGGGGTCTATTATATATGACACCCAGATGTTTTATGTGTATGGGTACCTGGGCTTATTTTTGGTTGGGGGTTTAACCGGACTATTTTTGTCGAGTATGGGCCTGGATATTCACCTGCACGACACGTATTTTGTAGTGGCACACTTCCATTATATTATGGTTGGTGGTCAGGTGATGGGATATATGGGCGGCATGCACTTCTGGTGGCCCAAAATTACAGGCAAGATGTATCCCGATATTTGGGGGCGCGTTTCGGCCTTGCTGGTATTTCTCGGTTTTAATCTGACGTTTTTTCCGCAGTTTATTCTGGGATACATGGGCATGCCGAGGCGTTATCACGTCTATCCCGACGAATTTCAGGTTTTGAACGTGGCATCATCTATGGGTGCGTCAATTCTGGCCTTGGGGTATTTGATTCCCGGCGCGTATTTGACATGGTCGATTTTTAAGGGGCCAAAAGCATCTGATAACCCCTGGGGCGCCAAGGGACTGGAATGGGAAACAACCTCCCCACCGCCCACATTTAATTTTGAAGAAACGCCTGTCGTGACAGAAGAAGCCTATCAGTACGGACCAATTGAGGAGCACTAATGGCCGATCACGCAGTACATCGCGATCACCCGCACGGACTGGCTCACCAGTTCGAGGATATGCCGCAGCAGAAGGAATCCGTCGTCATTGGCATGTGGAGCTTTCTGATTACGGAAATCCTGTTTTTTGGGGGCTTTTTTGCGACGTATTTGATCTATCGATCTCATTATCCCAATGCTTTTTTTGAAGGCAGTAGCTACCTGGATATTTCCCTGGGCGCATTTAATACCGCGGTGTTGATTATCAGCAGCCTGACGATGGCGATGGCTGTTCACAAGTCGCATGAGGGCAATAAGAATGGGATATTGTTCTATCTAATTTTGACCGGGATTTTAGGATTTACCTTTTTAGTGGTCAAATATTTTGAATACTCCGAGAAGATCGAGCATGGTTTGGTTCCCGGCCTGGTATGGCATCCGCACGGTGAACATTCGCCCCAACTGGCCCTTTTCTTTTCGTTGTATTTCGGAATGACCGGAATGCATGCCCTGCATATGATCATTGGCATTGGCCTGTTGACCTGGCTATTTATTAAGACCGCGCAGGGGACTTACACAGCTGAATACAACACCCCTGTTGAAATTTTTGGCCTGTATTGGCACTTTGTCGATATTGTCTGGATTTTCCTATTTCCATTGCTCTACCTTCTTGGCACACAGGGGGGACACTGATGGCGGAACATCACCACGGCCCGACTGTACGCATTTATCTGGCGGTATTTGCCTCCTTGATATTTTTGACCGCCCTAACGGTTTGGGTGGCATACCAGGATTTGGGCATGTTGAATGATGTGGTAGCACTTGGTATAGCCTGTACAAAAGCCACGATTGTGATTCTGTTTTTTATGCACGTCAAATACGCCAGCCAATTGACCTGGTTGCTCGCAGGTGTGGGTATTTTGTTCTTGTTGATCCTATTTGCCTTTGCAATGGCAGATTACGTCAGTCGCGGCTGGTTGGGCATACCGATGAGCCACTATTTGCAATAACAATATGATAAGAAAAAAGAGAGCGGAGAAATCTACTGGATTTCTCCGCTTTTTTTTAGGTAAAAGGAAAGGCTAATAACATGCCCGGTTTGGGATACACTACAGCGCAACTTTGTGATAATCTAAAGACCCTCGGCGTCAAGATCGGCGATATTCTCTTCGTCCACTCCTCATTCAAAAGCCTGGGAGTGGTCCAGGGTGGAGCGGAAACAGTGATCGCCTCGCTTGAGAACGCACTGGGTATCGGTGGCGTGCTCCTGATGCCATCGTTCAACCTGATCGGCGATCGAGAACAGCGGGCGGGTTCCTGGGACATTGCAAAAACGGAATCCTCAGTCGGCTGGTTGACCGAGTATTTCAAGTTGATGCCCGGGACACACAGATCCGACCACTATTCCCACTCCGTGGCGGCACGCGGGCAAGGCGCAAAAAATTTCGTTGCGGATCATCTCTCAGAGGAAGGCATGGCATCTCCCTGGGACCGTCCACCCTGGGGAAAGACCTATGGGACAAATTCCCCGATGATGCGTACCTATGATCTGGACGGCAAGATCTTGATGCTCGGCGTTGACTACCAATCATCCACGTATATCCACGTCGTAGAAGTAATGCTCTGGAATGAGCGACTGAAGGAGAACCCCAATGCGGAATACATCTGGCTCGACCGTATTCGACTCGGTGAAGTCTGGGATCGGGCAGGCATTTTGGAGACCGGCAAAGTTGGGGACGCCTCGTGCCGTCTGTTCCGAATTCGCGCGTATGTTGATCAGTTGCTCGATATTGTCCGAGACGACCCCGATTCGTACGATCGCGTCAAACTGGATCAGAAATCGACGTAGTCATAATTGAGCGTATTATTACAGCGGGGGCGTGTGCATGCGGTGGCCCTGGCCGAAAAAAAAGAAGATATCCAGAACAAAAGAAACCAGGACGCCCAGTGTGTAGCCCATAAGGACGCCAAAGATAAAGACACGGGACCGGTTGAAAAGCTCAATGCCGCCGACTTTGAGCACAATTATTTTCATCAGCCAGGCGATAAATACCGAGAAAAAGGAGGCACGAGTGGGATATTGCAGGGAAACGGTGAATCCCACCGGGTGCAGGGGCCACCGGGAAAACCGCTGGTTCAAAAAAATTAGCAGCAGGGTTATCGCCGCTCCAAAGGTTCCGAAGCCCAGATCCCACCATTGCCGTTCTGCATCTGGACGCCCTTTGATATCCGAAACGGTATAATTGAAAAAGGCCCGGTTGCCTCGCGTATAACTGTAGTCTCCAAAATTCTCAGCTCCCGGCCCGTAATAACCCAGAATAAGGGTGGTGATCACAAAGGCGAAGATTGAGAGAATTCCGCCAATGAGAATTGCGCCACCCAGGCGGCGCCTGTGGGAGGCGGTGTGGTCGCCAGCCCTGGCGGCATTGGCCGCACCGGGCATGGCAAATCCCTTTGCGTTGCCGTAAAGCGTGCCCATCTGGTTCAGAGCCGCAATTGTCGTATCATCCATATTCCAGATACCGATCAATCCTTTGACGGGGCCGGTAGGTCCCGAACCCCGCAAAGACACCAATCCGCTGAGTGCCACGATCTTGGCCATACCCAAATAGAGAATCAGGCTAAAAAACATAAATGCCACGGCCACCCCCGGATTCATCCGGGTTTTGCACAGCCAGAAAAAAATGAAAAAGCTGGCAAGGATGAAACCGAAGGTCGCTGTGCGATAGGAGAGCAATTCGGTCGAATCATCTACCTCTGGGCCTTTTCCAATTGCTTTGCGCCAGACATTGCGGATGTGCCCGCGTGCGATCCAGAGACTCCACAGCACAAAAACCAGCAGGCCGTAATTGTTCTGGGAGATCACCCCCGAACCATAGCCTCTTGGGCCAAACCCGATGCGGTTGGAAATGCCAGCCTGCAACATGCCCAAAATGTGGAAAAGCCACATCGACAGAAGAATTTCCAGGGTGGTGAAATACGCGAAACAAATGACGTAGAAATCGAACTGGAGAAAGAAAGGCATAAATCCCCGTCCGATGGGGAGCAATGTTCTAATATTGAGAAATGCGAATGTGGGAAGGCCAGGAAAGAAGTGGCCTGATGTATTCCAAAAAAGCATGATTGCCGGAATCGCAAACCCGATCCAGAAGAGGGGCAGGCCGAAAAATTGGGGCAGATTTCGTCCGGGACCGGGATTCTCTACCAGCATTAGCGAGAGCTCTACAAAGGGAAATGCCAGGCGCTCGCTTTCCGACCACTGTTTTCTCAAAATGACTGAGAGGCAGAAACAGGCCAGCATGATCGCGATGAGCAGGCTGGACCACCAGAAGAGCGGCCCAATCCATATCTCCCAGGGCAGAGGCGCACCGGGAACCAGCCCGCGATAGAACATTCCAACGCCATCTCCGGTGTTGCTGGGAAACAACCAACGCTGCAGATTGGGCAGTGTGTAGGTGGGCCATTCATTTTCGGGAGAAGCGTAGTAATCCGGAGCCGAGATCACGGCTACAAATCGCTGGGCGAGGGTGGGCACAGTTGTGCCGAGAAACCCAATGGCGAGTACCGCAGCCATATCCCGCCGCGTCAAAGCGAGGTGGGGAAATCGCCCTCGAACGAGGGGATTGTAGAGATAGCCCAGGAATAGCAGCCCCACCAGCAAGGCAAAGGGCATCTGGCTGTGTGTGAACGAGGAAGAGTGGATCAAGTAACGGGAGATAGGATCGAAACCGTTGATGCAAAATGTGAGCACTACCCCCAGAACAATAGCACCCGGGCGCACCGACGACTCTTGCTCTCCCGCCGACAAATGGTGTGCTTGTAAAGGATTGCTCATCAGATGCGTTCTTTGCACACAGGGTAAGGAGTCATAAAAGATGGCCCCCAGCCACATCGCTGGGGGCCAGTATTCGACAGATTCAACCTATTCCTGGTGAAGCGTAGGCGACCGTCTCGGTGCGGAAAATTGCTCTTCTGTAAGCGGAACCGCCTGCTTCTGATAAACCTGCACCCGATAAGAGCCATTGTCCGCGACAAACATCAGTCCATCTCCATTGACTGTCACCCCTCCCGGACGTCGAAAATATTTTTGTGGTTCGAGATCTGCCATATCCCTCAGGCGATTTGGGCCGGCATTGGTCATCATGTAATCAATTGCGACCTTTGACAGAGTTGCATCTCCCAGGAATTTCTGCACGTACCTCGGCTCGGAATTGAACAATTGCACGCGGTCATTTCCCCAGTCGGCAACGTAAATATCGCCATCCGCATCTACAACCACGTCTGTGGGTCTATTTAGCTCGCCATTTCCGCTACCCGACTTGCCAAACGCAAAGATAAACTCTCCGTCAGCAGTGAACTTCTGAACTCTGTCATTCCGCCAGTCTGCGACATAAACATCGCCCAGTTCATCCACTGTGATCCCCCAGGGCATGTTAAACTCGCCCTCTCCATCGCCGAACCTCCCCCACTTTGAGATAAATTCACCGTCTTTGGTAAATTTCTGGACTCTGTGGTTCAGACTATCGGAAACGTAGATATTCTCTTCTGCATCAAAAGCAATACCCGCCGGACCATTCAGTTGTCCATCCCCATCGCCATACTCACCCCATTTGCCCAGATCTTTGCCATCTTTGTCAAAGGACAAAATACAATGCTTGGCCTCGTCTGAGACATAGAGATTCTCCTCGCTGTCGGCAATAATTGCAACCGCCCACGTAAGCCCACGACCAACAGTGCCCAGATCCTTATCATCGATATGGTACTTTCTAATCGACGATGCGTCTCTGGTCCGACACAATATGTAGAGACAACCTTCTTTGCCCAGGGCAATATCGATCGGAAAATTCGTCAGCCGCCTCATACCCAGAGTCTTGTAAAATGGAAATCCTGCCCGCAACAGGCCATAAGGTCTGCCCATGATTCACCTCCCTTTTCGATATCACACGGCCTTTTTGAAAGGCTGGATTTGTTCAAATGTCCCATCCACGATCGGGGTGGCGTCCATTCCCATCCACTGCTCCAGGAGCGTTGCGTATATGCCGCGAAAGTCAATCGTGTGCGCCAGGTCTTCACCGTTGGCCCATCGAGAGGGATCAAGGGAGGGATATTCTGCGTATAGCCCGCCATTCACACTGTCACCGATGATAAATGCACCGCCGCCTGTACCGTGGTCAGTGCCGCTGGCGTTGTCCCTCATGCGTCGTCCAAACTCTGAGAAAACGAGCATGGCGATCTCTTCAGAAGCATTGTGGTTTCTCAGATCCTGGAAGAAATCGCGGATTGCTTCGGATAACTCCACCAGCAACTTGGGATGTGACGGCATTTCATTTGCATGGTGGTCGTAACCCCCGTGCTGCGTGTAAAAAACCCTTGTGCCAAGACCGGCAAGGTGAACACGCGCGACATCCCTCAATGCCTTGGCGATTGAATTGCTTCCGTACTCCACGTCTGACTGATACATTGCCGGAGCCTTCTTCAACTCATCGGAACCTTTGATAACATCCAGACCCGTTTGCGAAAGGTAGTCCATCACCACACCAGTGCCAATCGCGGGTTCGTACATGGCCTTGAATATCTCAATGGCCCGCATTCTCTTTGGGTCTTCCGCAATGCTGGTCATCAAGCCGTAATTGTCGAGGTCGTCAACAGATGTTATGGGAACGCCGGAAAGAGCCAGTGCTCTGGAAAGACCTTTTCCAAAGTTGATTCCCGTCAGGACATTTTCCCCCTTTGGATCCAGATCTCGAACCACTCTGCCCAGCCAACCCTCTGTGCCAATATCTATAGGTTCACAGGTATGCCAGACATCCATGGCCCGAAAATGCGATCGGCTCGAGTCGGGATACCCGATACCCTGCACAATCGCCACATCACCCTGCTCAAACATCTCCTTCAGGGGCACCGTATTGGGGTGCCAGGCCAGGGTATCATTCATAGGCAAAACTTCATCCTCGCGAAGCCCAACAATGGGCCTGCAATCGTGGTATATGCCGTTGGTATAAGGGATAATTGTGTTCATGAAGTCATTGCCGCCCTTCAACTCAACAACGACCAGAACCGGATCTTTAGAAGCCATTTTATTTCTCCTTTCCGTGTGCTACGCAAATTGATACTCTCTCGAAGCGACAATGAGTTGCAGCATCTGCACCACGCGATCTGTGCTCTCTCCAGACCCGTTGTCAGCGGATAGATCGAGGTCGCCACCTGACTCCGCAAATTTGCTTAATGATTCGCGGGTCGTATCACTCACGATCATAGGACCTGCGAGATCCAGGCATTTTTCCACGAATTCATCAGGGGCGAGTGCCCTTCCCTCAGCTTTGAGCCGATCAATGATTTCGCCAATACCCGGTCGGGACGCATCGCTTACCTCGCGAACGGCAAAGTTCACACGCTCGGTCAGCGTACCGCCATCGACCCATTCCCTACCAGTGTGCCAGCCTTCCACGGTTGGCGGATCCAGCAATTTCTGCCCCATTAACGTGGTGGCACCCGAATATTTTGCCAGACCCAGATCGGGACGTTGATAGGTACCGACCAGTTTCAGGATGCCTGTAACCAGTTCGGTCGGACTTTTCACTTTTTTCTCTCGCGCTTCCTTAAAGAAGTCAGAATTAAAGAGAGTTCTGAGAATATGGCGCATATCGCCTTTCGACTCCATGAAAGCATTTGACAGGATTTCAATTGCTTCGGGGTCCTGTGGCGGGGTCACATGCCAGGATGGAACTTGCGGTTCGTCTGCGACAAAGAAGTTGTAGAGGTGCCTGGATATGAATTTGGCGCAGGCAGGCTGCTCTACGATGATATCGACGATGTCGTCGCCGTTAAAATTGCCCGTATGTCCCAGAAAAGTCTTTTCGCCATCGTCGTGGTCCTCTTCGAGGAAAACGAATTTCGCATCGTAGAATCCTTGCGGATACAGAGGCGGCGGCTGGGCGAACGTCCAGCCGGTAAAGGCGCGAGCGCAATTCTTAATATCGTCTTCTGTGTAATTGCCAACGCCCATCGCGAAGAGTTCTAACAGTTCCCGGCCGTAGTTCTCATTAGGCTCACCTTTGCGGTTTTCATTGTTGTCCAGCCAGAAAATCATGGCGGGGTCTTTGGACAGCTCGATCAGGATCTCCCGTATATTTGAAAGACCCACGCGCCGGAAAGTGTCGATCTGGCGGGCAGAAGCGAGGAGATGCTGATTTTTTCCAACCCCGGTGGCGAATACGTGATGCCAGAAAAGGGCTATTTTTTCTTCGAGCGGGCGCTTGCTGCGGACCATTCGATACATCCATTTTTCCACATATCCCGCTTCAAAGCTGCCAAAATAACGGTGCAAAATATCCTCATCAATCGGATCGCAGCGCTCCGGCTCGACCAGGTCTTCTACGACGTTTTCGTAGCCCTTTTCGACATAGTCCTCCAGTTCTGTTCTCGTGGCCCCAAACCCGGCTCGGCGCATCAGGTGGGCCATTAATGCAATATCGTTATTCGACATTATTTCCCCCTTTGCTAAAATATCTCGTTGGTTGTGATTTTTCAGTGTCAATCGCCAGAATGGCTATTTAATATAACATGCTTTAATTTTTAACAATAGTATATCTTCACCCTTGTCAAGAGGCAACTCAAAATTTTTGAGGTCTGGATAAGGGTCAGAGAAATCCACTGGCTTTTCTCGCTATTTTTCTATATTAATAAGAAATGAGACGCGCTACGATGTGCGACAAATCAACTCAAAGGAGGCAACATGCGCCGCAATAAGCTAAGAGAATTGCTTGATGCCGATCAACCCAGTTTGGGAACCCACGTACACAGCCCGTGGCCGTCGGTATTTGAAATGGTGGGATATTCAGGACAGTTTGATTATATCGAATACGTATCGGAATACGCCCCCTATGACTTACATACGATGGATAATATCGGTCGGGCTATCGATCTGTTCGACGATATGTCGGCGATGATCAAGGTCGAGGAAGATCCGCGTGGACACATTGCAAATCGCGCCATAGGTGCGGGTATTCAGAATGTTTTATTCGCCGACGTGCGTACAGTAGAAGATGTGGCGGCGTGTGTGGCAACCGTGCGTCCCGACACGCCAGAAGATGGCGGACACCACGGCGTGAATATGCGCCGGTACGTGCGATTTGGTGCAGATGCAGGGGGTTCTGAATTTATTCAGTCGTGCCGCGATTCCGTTGTTGCGGTCATGATAGAAAAAAAGGAAGCGGTCGAAAATTTGGAAGCACTGCTTTCCGTACCGGGCTTAGACATGATACAGTTCGGCCCGTCGGATTATTCTTTGAGTACGGGCTATGCCAGAGAAAAGGTACAAGAAGCCGAAAAATATGTGATTGAAACATCACTTAAAATGGGCATCGCGCCTCGAGCAGAACTCGGAGATGCCAAAGGTGCGAAGCGATATTTGGATATGGGAGTAAAACACTTTTGCGTGGGAACCGACGTGAGCATTTTGATGCGATGGTTCCGCGAAGAGGGCAAAGCGATGAGAGATGTGCTGGAGAATGTGTAGGACAGGGATGGATGAGCTTATCGTGTCGTTACGTACGCGTATAGTAAGCCCGTCATTGCGGGCATGATTTAAACCGCCACGCGCAAGCACAACGTAGTAATCCAGTCTGTCTTTTTCACTGTCCGTCATACCAGAAAACTCACAGGCAACTACTTACGTATTTTTTATAAACCGGTGAGTATCCAGAATAATCATTTCAGGAGTTCCCAGTCCTCTTCCGCGACTGGCTCCGTCGGATCCAGATATTCAATAACCTTGCCACGCAACGGTGACGGCGTCATGGAATGGGAGTCGGTTTCGTGCGACAATATAATTACCTCTACCTCATCCCCTTCTTGAAAAGGAAGGCCACTCAGCTTTAGTTCACCATTTGCAGCGATCTTTTTTTCAACGCGATAGGCTTTCATCCCTCACCTACTTAGAACAATAGTTTGGATAATTTTTCAAGTACTAACGCAGTTGTAACCTGCTCGAAACCCTTCCCGCTTTTTGGCGGGTCTTTGATGCCCCCGCACGTTCAAAGTTTCTACTGTTGCGTCAGCATGGTCGCAATGTCTTCTGGTAACGTAACGCGATTCTCCTGCTCGAATCTCGCAATACTTTCGTGGATTTTCTGAAATGCTACGACGATATCTCCCCCCCTGAATCTGGCAGTGCTAAGGTCTATTTTGGCTTTTTCCCATTCGCCCAATTGTAACCTGGCAAGGCCACGATTGTTATAGGCATCGATAAAATCTGGTTTCAGCCGTATTGCCTCAGTATAGTCTGCTATCGCTTCCTCAATCTGGCCGTTTTTGCGGTAAGCACTGCCGCGGTTGTTATAGGCAACAGCATCATGTCGGTTCAGTTCAATCGCCTTGTCAAAGTCTTTAATGGCATCTTTATATTTTTCTTTATATCCGTAAGCAGCACCGCGACTATAATAGGCTTTGGCATAGTCCGGTTTTAATTCAATCGCCTTGCTAAAGTCTTTGATGGCATCGTCAAGAATATTTTTTCTGCCGTAAACAATGCCGCGATTGTAATAGGCATCGGCATAATTTGGATTCAACTCTATCGCACTACTGAAGTCTTCAATGGCTCGATCTAAATCGCCCTGGGTGTGAAAAATATAGCCGCGATAGTTATGTGCTCTGGCTATATCAACAATGGTGGTATCCAACGCTTTCTCCCTGATCATACCAGTTTCTGTATGGATATCTTGCTAACTGGCCTAACTCAGGAGCATCTATGCCTGCGATACGCACCCTTTCCCCGGATACTTTGATTGTATCTCCATCAATGACAAATGCTTTGCCGGCAATTTCGAGTCGTTGACCAATTGGCTCTACAGAGGGTTCATATTTCTTCTCTTTTCTTTTTTCTGTTAAAAAAAACAGGAGTTTTACTACCAGTTTCAAGAACTCTGCCATTCCCTCCTCCTTTAAGTGACGCACAACAAGCCCCTACAGGGCTTCCATCGCCGCACCTGCTCTACTCTGCATCAACCAATTTCCCATCTTTGAATATCAACTTCAAGTCGTCGTAAGAGAGAATGGTCTTGGAGCCGAGTTCAACGCGTGTTTTGGGTTTGCCTTTCCGGGCGATCACTTCCTCAATGGACATGTTCATTCTGAGCAAAACGGTCTCCTCTGCACCTTCTAATTCTGCTTCGCTTGTTGCAAAGGCGACATTGAAAAGACGTTCAACTTCGGGAATCGTGTAATTATCCTTATTGACTTTGAGGCGAACGGCATGGCGGGCACCTGACAGTCTGTCGAGCTCAATATAAACCTCTTTCTCCTTTGCCTCGGCTTTTCGGATCACAACCTTCGCGCCCCTTTGGATAACTCGCACACTCCATCCCCCAAGCTCATCTCTTATAATAATATTCCGGACTTCTTCGGCAAAATCCTCTCCCGACTGAGATTGGGACTGGCGGAAGCCGCCTATTGTGGCGCGGTATGAAACTTCGCCATTCTCCAAAACATTTGCCGCATCAATGCCCTGAATTCCGCTATTCACCTCTACAAAATCAATTTTGATCCAGAACGTCTTGCCTTGAAGTGCCGCAACATGACTTTTTACATCTGCCGGTTGCGCTTGCACCGTTTGAGCTGAAACAATAATCATCGACAAGAATACCAGAAAAAAACGCATCATATCTCTCCAATCTGAATAGTTCACATCACAACCAGCCTGCCACAGTCCACAGCGGACTGAGACGCTGGAAGGGGGCATCTATCAGACGCTCGCAGTCTGTGACGGGATGGCCGCCGTACTGCCGAATATATTCGGCTTCAAAGCGTCGCTCGAGATCTGTCTGTTCCGTCAGCGGAAGGTCAACCCAGACACTTCCCCTATTTGCGCTTTCGCGAATCGCAATCCATATCTCCAAATCCCTGCGGGCATTTGCTGGACAGTACTGCGGTTCTGACCCCTCTGTCACTGCCTTGTGAAGGCTGTTGAGAATCGCGGCTTTTGCCACATCGTCCGCATGGGAAACCTTCTGGTGCTTAAATGGATTCTCCCAGACAACTGGCGGATCAGTATCCACGCGAACGGACGAAAGAATTTGCTCTCCGTCAATCTCCTCGAATATCTCTCGAATCGGGTAGGAACCGCTTCCATAGAGCACCAGATCATTGCCCGAAAGATGCCCCTCCACCCCTTCGATATCCCAGCAATTGCCGCGCGCACCTGCTGGCGACATTTCGTATAGACACACCACGTCATCTTCAAACTCGACAACAGCACTCTCCCACCATCGGGTCATTTCCTGCTGACCGCCATAATTGCTATATGGCAATACCTCCACCTCTTGTGCATAGCCCAGGGCACGGGTCGCGGCCTTGTCGAGAATCATTCTGACCCCGTTGATACCGTGGTAGCTTCCAGACGTGTACCAGAGACGCGCATGCGTCAGTTTTCCAAGCAGCCCTTCTCTAACGATCTTTTGCTTTAATTGTTCCTGGGGCCAGAGCCAGACATTTTCAGCGACCTCCCAAACGACACCTCTATCCCGGCACGCCAGATCAATCGCATCGCCAATTGCCAGAGTGTGGGCATACGGAATCTCCGTGATGATATGACAACCTCGCTCAACAGCCGTCAAAGCCATAACCGCCTGTCCGTCTGTGGGAACGAGTATAAAAACCACATCTGGCTTTTCCCCATCGAGCATCGCTTCAAAATCGGTATATCGCGCATCAATACCAAAACACTCGCCAACAACCTGTAACGACTGCTCGCTATGATCGCAGATCGCGCACAAATCGTAGCGATCGGTCAGTTTGACCATCGTCGCGATATATCCGCGAGCGCGAGAGCTTTCATAAGCACCGCACCCCACAACGGCCAGTCGAAGTTTCTTCATAGCGTCTCCTGTCCTGCTGCCAAAACGCGTGCCAGCGGCGTTTCCATCTGTAACCGGAACGCAAATGCCGAGGCTCTAAGGGAGAGATCCCATTGGACAGACAACCAAATCAATCCCACTCCAGAATGACGCCGAGTGCTTCGTCCGGCCTGTGATAGAGCAGGTGATACGCATCCGGAGTTTGTTCCCATGGGAGTCTGTGAGTGATCAGTTCGGCGACTTTGATCCGTCCGTCGATCAGCATCTGGGCTGCATCCCGCATACACGCCTCTCTGGATGTGTCGATGCGGATGCCCGCGATGATCTGCTTGTTCATGAAGGCGTCTCCTTCCAGGGGCAATGGAGCACCTTGATACTTCGCGATGAGGTGAATTGTTCCCCGGGGTGCGAGCATCTTCTGAGCTTGTTCGAAAGACTGGATGCCGGCGTAGCCACCGACGCACTCGACGACGAGGTCGGCACCCTTGCCATCTGTGAGTTCCTTGACCGCTGCCACGGAGTCGGTCTGGGAGACATTGATCACATTTTCGTGCCCCAGTTTCCGCGCGATATCGCATCGGAGAGGCTGTGCATCGACGACGATCACGCGGCCGGGATCGCGTTCCCGGACAATCTGAGCGCACAGGGCACCTACGATCCCCTGGCCGAGCACGACAACGGTCTGCCCGGGTTCTATTGGCGAAGTGCGCATCCACATCACAGAACTGGTCGCGAGTGGGAGAAAGGTCGCGGTCTCATAGCTGAGTTCGTTCGGAAGGGGGAAGGCGCGCCGGGTTCTCCCGGTTTCGCTGGCGATGACGTACTGAGCGTGCGGGGTGTTCGCCATGACACGCTGTCCAACCGCGAAGCCCTGGATGTTGGCCCCTACGACCACGACCTCACCCGCGTCGGAATACCCCATCATTTCAGGACTTACCGCCTCTTCCATGACGTATCGCCGAAATAGCTCCGACCCCCTGCTGATCAGGCTGCGCTTGACCTCGATCAGCATCTGTTCGGGACCGGGTTTTGGATGTTCGACTTCGACCATCTGCACATTGGCGAAGCCGTCGAGCTTTTCAAGTCGTTTCATTCGTGCCATGTGGGACTCCTATCGGCTGTGAGTACAGGTTCTTCGGCTCCCCCCTCAGGATGAACGACCGGGGCGTGGCGAAACAGGAGAGAGGACGGCGTGAGAGCCAGATATTTTCAGCGGCCTTCCATCAGATCAGTTGATATCGCGTAAGCCCTCCCAATGATCCCACAAGTCGAAGGGCAGGTCGAACATAATATCGCGCAAGTTTTTGAAAGCAAAGCGATTGACAAGGGCCATGCGGATGTCTGTCTGACAGTTTATGCTGGCCGTATGCAACATGTAGTGATGCCAAAAGCAGACCGTTCCCGCAGGTGCGGCGTGTTCATAGCGCGTATCCGGATGGAGAAAGCCGGGTACTTTGAGACCGCTTAAATTAGTCAGGGCATGTTCCTGGAAATATCGAGCAACCTTGAGGTGTGCCCCCGCCCATGTAGTAAAACCGCCGCCGCGGGGCAAGACATTGCTGATATTGATGGTAACGGCAACGGTAAAAGTATCCGCCACGCCTTCGATGAGATACCCATCCAGATGCCCTCGCGGAGGCTGCCAGTTAGTGTGACCGCAGGGATAGATCATTTTACACAGCGCATTCCCAGGCGAGCGAAGACGCCCCGTGCCCGCGAGTTCTTCGGCCATATCGTAAAGCGGTGTATCGGTCGTCATAGCCCCAATTGCGGGATGGTTACTGCACGGAAGATTGCCTTTTGGCCCCGCGTCGATCCAGGTCTGGGGATCATCGCGGTCCGCTTCAATATGTCCCCACACAGCATCCTGTGCATTTTCGATTAGCTCTGGCGCAATCACGTCGGGTTTGACAACATAGCCATTTTTTTTAAAAAAGGCTTTTTCCTCATTTGAAAAATAAGACATAGTCAACTCCCTATTTATGGATAATAGCTGATCGGTTCCATGAGAAACTAATTAGTCGATTCCCAGACGGTTATCTGTGGGCGGATCGCCCAAATCGGGAATCTCGAGCAATTCACCGCCCTTGAGAGCCGATTGGTGGGCAATGAGACCGGGAATCATGTAGCGTGCAGCTTCGTAAATATTGTTCGGCGGCGTTTTACCCGAGACACAGGCACGAACAAAGTCGTCAACGAGAAACTGATGTGACCCATTGTGACCATTGGGCAAACCTCTAAATGCATTGGGCAAGCGGTGAACGGGATGGACGGGTGCAACGGTGTGATGTGTCCCATCGTCTGCGGTAACCTTGTCCATATCGCCCTCACCGCGCCTTACCGCCGCGCGACAGGTGAGCTGTTCATCGAGAGATTCGCGTTCAGATCGGTCTTTAGTGAGCCATACGGCACCCGCGGCATTGTGTTCAAAGCTACCCTGTGTGCCAAACATAGTCATACGCACCGCCCCCGGGTGTCCAACACGGCGAAATTCATTGATGCGCGCGGTACTACCATCGGACAGCTTGAACAGCGCAGATTCATTGCTGAAGGGATTATTCCACTTATTTGACGTGTAGATGGCATCTTCGTGGCGATCTGTAAAGCTCTGGCATGAGACATGAGTCATGCGCGCGCCCGTGATAGAGAGGATCTGACTCGTTGAATGGGTGGGATAAAACATCGGCGGTACGCCAGCGGTCTCGCGCCAATTTTCGCCACCGCGCCATCTGGCAACATCGTATAGACCGTGATCCCAGTCGTGATAATATTCGGCTTCGGCGTAAACAATATCGCCAAACGCGCCTTCGCGGAATCGCTGCCGACAGTAAATAACTGCTGGATAGTAGTAACTCGTTTCCCCAAGCATATAGATATTGCCCGTTTTGCGGACCGCTTCGGCAATGGCGCGAAGTTCGTCGAGTACTATACCGGGTGGCACGGCTGAATAAACGTGTTTCCCCGCGCGGAGTGCTTGCGCCGCCTGTGGCCCGTGCAACCAGTTTTGGGTAAAAAGCGCGATAGCATCAATAGCAGTCTCACACAAATCATCAAGAGATGGCGAGGTCTGCGAAATCCCGTGTTTTACGGCATTACTCTGAAGTTTTTCTGCATCCAGATCGCATAGAATGACCTGCTCCACATCTGGATGTGCATTGAAGAGAGAAATAAAATGCTGTGCAAATGCCCCCACCCCAACAATGCCGAGACGAATGCCCATGGAACATGCCTTTCAGTGAGATAAATTCCGATTTTATTTTACGAGATGAACTTTGACACAGCCGGACTTTTTATCAGCGGCGGTGTGAAAAGCTTCGGCGATATCGGCAAAAGGATAGCGGTGGGTAACGAGTTTAGTAGCTTGCACGCGCTCGGAAGTGATGAGGTCAATGGCGATATCAAAATCGGTACGCATGCCGCTGAAACCATAGCAATTGGAGCCTGTGATATTGACTTCGGACCAAACAATTGAGCGCAGATCAACCTCAAGCGGCTTGAAATAACCGGCCACGAGAACGATCATGGCATGGCGGCGCGATATGGCGATGGAATCATCAAAGTTCTGCGCGGTCCCCGCGGTTTCGATAACAGCGTCATACCCCAGGCCATCGGTGAGGTCGTTAACCACGTCCTTCACATCAGTCGTTGTAATATCGACGACGTGATCCGCGCCGAGGTCACGCGCGAGGTCGGTCTGCTGCGGATATTTGGTGGTAATAAGCGTTTCGCGCACACCAATCGCTTTGGCAACAGCTAAACAAAGTTGACCAATTGTTCCCCCACCGATCACGGCTACCCGATCCTGGTAAGACGCTTTTGCCTGCGCGAGTGCCCGATGCGCGACAGCGAGGGGTTCTACAAGCGCACCCTGTTCAAAAGTCATGTCGGGCAATTTGAAGACACTATTTACATGCGCGGTTGTGTATTCCGCAAAGCCACCGTGAGATTCGCCCGAAAACCACTTGCGATTGGCGCAGTGATTGTAGCGACCAGTAACACAATAGTGGCATGTACCGCAATGCGAAAAACATTCGGCAGTAACGAGATCCCCTATCTCGATATTTTTTACGCCTTCGCCAACTTCGACAACCGTGCCACACAACTCGTGTCCCGCGGCGCGTTCGAGCGAGGGTTTCCACTCGCCAAAATAATTGTGCAAATCGCTACCGCAGATGCCAGAACTTCTCGTCTGCAGGGTGATATAACCCGGTGCCGGGGGCGTATATTCAACATCTTCCCATTCGATTTCGCGGATACCTTTGTAAAGTGCTGCTTTCATAGCGGACATTGGAATCTCCTGTAGAGGTGGGACTTACTGCTAGTCGGCGGTGATACCGCGCCAGTCATCCGTGCGAAAGGGCGATGCTGGCAAATCTGCACCATTGTACAAATTGCAAATTGGATTGTCTGCCCAGGCGTATCGGACTGCAACGGGCTGCTGCACATCTTTGCTCCAGACCAGTACGTCATTGCCGTCAATTTTTGCCTCTGCCCAAACGAATTTGCTGTCTTGCCCGGCAATCGCAAAACCTTTGAGCGCATCGCCTTTGGCTTTTAAGCCGCTGTATGTGTGATCAAAGCTCAAACGAATTTTGTCTTCTTCAACCGCCATAGACCGATAAATGGGTCCAGAATGCGGTTTATTCATCTCAAAGACCATAGCTTCTGCCCCCAGAGCCAGACGCAAACCAACATCCTGTTTATTCCGCGGGTGGATATCGTCTGCCTCTCCGATATCAATCGTCACAGCCATACCGGTATTTGGCAATGAGAGTGCCATCAATTGTGCCTCGCGCAACTCAGCCCAAGCACTTTCCTCGGGATTTTCCTTTAACTGTCTGAAATTGGCAAGCTGTACAAAGAAAAACGGAAATGCGCCCTGCCTCCAACTCGAACGCCAGTTTTGAATCATAGCCGGAAACAACGCGCGATATTGATACGCGCGGCCAGCATTTGATTCCCCCTGATACCAGATCGCACCGCGAACACCATAGGGAACGAGAGGCGCGATCATCCCATTGTAGAGCACAGACGGGCGATGGGGATGATCCGGACCACGCGGTGCTCGCGGACGGCGTTGCCCCAAAGCGCGCAAGCTATCGGTATTTGCACGCCATACGGCGAGCCTGGCCTGGAATTTCTCCTGTGCTTCCGGATAAGCGGCGATGTATTCTGCCCAGCGTTTGCCCAGCGGCGCATACTCCGGTATGGCTTGAAGCGCGGGCAATGCCGTCCAGGCTTCAGCCGGTGTGCCCCCCCAGGATGTATTGATAAGACCAATAGGCACATTTAAAGTCTTGTGCAAACGGCGTCCAAAATAATAGGCCACCGCAGAAAAATTGCCGACACTACCCGTATCGCATACACTCCATGTGCCCTCAACGTCTTGCGCGGGCCTTTGAGCGGCACTGCGTTTGACCGTAAAAAGCCTGATATAGGGAAAATCTGCCGCTTTGATTTCCTCCTCCGCATTTTGAGCACGCCTGACCGTCCAGGCCATATTGGATTGTCCCGAGCAGATCCAGACCTCCCCCACCATCACATTGTCAAAAGTGATGACATTCTTGCCGCGCACGGTGAGTTGATACGGGCCTCCCGCATCCATAGGACTCAGGTGAATCTGCCAGGCGCCACCTGCATCTGCTGTGGTCGTCACGCGCTGGGTATCTAACTCAATGGCAATCTCTTCATTAGCACTGGCATTTCCCCACACGGGTATTGCAATCTGCCGCTGCAACACCAGGTTATCTGAAAAAATCGCGGGCAGAGAAACATCTGCGAGCATGGGACAGGGAAGCAATAACAGCAAAACAACAATGGATTTGCGAACAGTAGAAGTCATGATTTCATCCTTTGCATAAGGTTGTCAATAGTAGCGACAGACCATGTTGACGTACTCCCAAAGCTAAAGCTTATGGATTGTAAAACCTGTTGCCTGTCTGCCGTGCTACCGGCATAGGCAGGCTTCAGCTGGGATTGTGGGATCAACAGTAGTTGCTTGCTTTCCCGAAGGTCAGCAAGTCTTACGCTACCTCCGCCAGAGGTGGACGTCCCCACCTGTGAATGTTTATCGCTGCGTTGAGGTCTCTGTCTATTTCGAGGCAACATTCGCAACACACGAATGTTCTTTCTCGCAATTCAAGATTTTCTTTTACATTGTCGCAAGCAGAGCAAGTCTTTGACGACGGCAACCCCTGTTTGACTTGAGTAACATGCTTGCCTGTCTTTTTTGCTACATACTTGAGAATAGTCAAAAAGTCTGAGAATCCCAGATCACTAATTTTTCTTCCCCACAACTGTTTCATGGCTTTGATATTGAGTTTTTCAAAGCACATTACATCATATTCTTTGCACAGTTGATAGGCGAGTTGCCAGTGATAGTCCATGCGTTGATTAGCCACGCGCCTGTGTACTCTGGCAAGATTTGCTCTTGCTCTATGACGGTTGTTACTACCCTTCTTCTTGCTAGAAAGATTGCGATTGGCCTTTTTGACCCTTCTTGAATTACGATTGAAGAACAATGGCGATTGTATTTGTGTGCCGTCACTAATCGTCAAGTATGTTTTCAAGCCAAAGTCAAAGCCTGCGGTCTTACCCGTCTTGACATTGTTTGGCTTGAACTCTTCAGCCTTTGCAACAACACATAGCCACAAGTCGCCTGCTCCATCACGCTTAATGGTGACAGTTTTGACACGATCTACGTCAAAGTCTCTACTTTTATGATACCTGAATACACGCTTGCCTATACGCATCTTGTTACCGTCCAGAAACTTGTATCCAGCTTGCTTAAGTGTATAGGACTTGTATTTGAATTTACTGCGGAATTTAGGCGGTCTCTTGTTGTCTTTTGCAAAAAACTTCTGGTATCCAAAGTCTATGCGCTCAATCACATTTTGCAATGCCTGACTCGGTAAGAGACGCCAGTGAGAAAAACGCACTGTCTTTTTTAACTTCGTCAGGTGATTTATCATTTTGAACTTGCTTGGATACTTTTCAAAACGCAGATAGTATCGCTTATGCAAAGCAATAAAGTGATTATACACGCCAGCAAAGGCGTCTATATCTCGATGGATATACTTATTGCGATCACAGCGACTATACATCTTGTATTTGTAGGTGAGATACATAACAAAAACATACTTTCAATCTATCACAAATGCAAGTGATATAGCGGTTGAATCTTATGATTCACCACCCACATTGCCTTGTGCCCTGCCTGTGCAGTGCCTGCACTTTTACGGGCTATTTGATAAAGTGGGATTCCGCATCGCACAAGTCGGAATTATTCCTTAGCCTTGCGTTTTTCTCAATGGCAACTTATTTTCTTGAATGATTCGTTGATGAACTGGGCCTGGACCAGTTATATACCATTCCATAAAAAGGAGATACTTATGCCCATTTCTTCCCCACATCTTTTTTTAAAATACATCTCGATATGCGGCATATGTCTGTTCTGTATAACAGGAACTTATGTGAGAGGCTATGCCCAGCCCCCTATTATCACACTCGAAGGCGAGCAACTCGGCGATATCGCTTGGGAAGATGCCCGCGCATTTACAGTGGTCACGCGCTCTATGTTGAACCGCCTGAAAAAAACAGATGAGGGCGTACCACCCGATCTCCAGACGCTATCGGATGCTGCTTTTGATGCTTTTGAAAAAAAAGACAACTATCGCGCCTATCGCCTGTTTATCCGCTTTATGGCAATGGCGCAAGACAAGGGCTATGGCGAAGGTACAGAACTGGCCGCAAGTTACGATCTGGTATTAAATCGCACCATCACGAATACGGGTGACACGCTTCACGTGCAACTGAATCCCCTCTTCTCCCTGGGGCATCCACTTTCAGGCGAATATACAGCGCGGCTATCGCTGCGAGGAACTAAGGGTGTAGTTGACGAGCGCGTACTACCCATTTCATCTGTTCGCGTGCTCCATTGCACCTTATCAACAGTGGGTTTGCCCGAAGGGCCAGCAGGTGTGCGCTATGAATTGCGCGATCCAGCGGACAAAGTTCTGCTGAGATTCACGCGGGCCTTTTTGCACACAGATGCAATGTCTGCACGCCTGAAAATTTTGCAAACGCGCCTAAAAACCTTGCAGAGTGAAAATATCGCGTCCCGTGGTGCGACCTATCGAGCGTCCGTTGAAACAATCGAATATATCGTCGCGCATCTCGAGGAAATGCACGCCAAATATGTGGGCGATCTCAGGCGAACAGCGCAACCTATGGTCATGAAATACCGCGGCGGCAGAGGATTGACCTGGCGCGGCGCGATTAACATACCGGCGGACATCGAACTCGCCGAAACCCTATCTTCGGCACTTTTCGAAAAAAAAGATCCTCTAAAAAAAAGTACTGGCGACTTCCACCTCGCGTATCGATCAGCCGTTGACAGCCAGCTCGTACCCTATCGCATATTTGTACCAGAGGGATATACACCGGATCGATCATGGCCACTGATAATTGGTCTTCACGGTGCTTCTGGCAGCGAAAACACCTGGTTAGACCGGCGCAAAAGAGGCGAAACAGAGAACCTGTGCAAGCGTCTATCACAAGAACGCGGATATGTATTTGTCGCGCCGAGTGGACGCGGGCCTTTTACAGGATATCGCGAGATTGGCGGGCAAGATGTCATGGATGTATTGGATCGCGTATTATCCATCTACAATATCGATTCAGAGCGCGTGTACCTCACCGGTCATTCGATGGGCGGAGGCGGCACCTGGATTTTGGGATTGAGACATGCCGAAAAATTTGCTGCTATCGCGCCAATCGCGGCCAGCGGGCGGTGGGTAAGATCGAGACACGTCAAACCGCATGCGGATCTCCCCGTGCTATTTTCGCAAGGAGCAAAGGACATGGTCGCGCTGGCAGAACCCGCTCGACGCACCGCAAAACTATTGGCAAAATATATGAAAAATTTCACCTATAACGAAACCCCCGACGATACGCACAACACGATATGGTTCACAGCACTGCCGTCCATTTTCGATTTTTTTGACGTACACGGACGAAAAGTGAGAAGTGAGAAGTAAGAAGTGTGAAGATGCGCTCACTGCGATTTCCATTAACCGGATAACGAGAGTACCAAATTAAAAGGAGGTATCTTTTGGAAAATGGACAAAAAACGATCAGAGAGTTGTTCGATGGTAGTAAAATTTTTAACATCCCAAAGTTTCAACGAGCTTACGCTTGGGAAAAAGAGCACCTCGAAGACTTTGTCGATGACATAGAAAATCAAAAATTAGACAAGGATTACTTTTTTGCCACTATCCTCTTTCAAGAAAAAATTGTAGATACAGGATTTATACCTCACAAAAATTATGAGGACTGATAATGATTTCAGTCGTTAGCGAACAGACCGCTGAACTGGAGCAATTGTGTCTCCGTTACAGTGTGCTTAGACTTGATATGTTCGGATCGGCCGTAACCAGCCAATACCGACCAGAGGAAAGCGACCTTGATTTTGTAGTGGAATTTCAACCGTTACCGGACGGTGCTTATGCCGACACTTACTTCGGCTTGATGGAAGCCCTGGAACGGCTCTTTGGAAAACCCGTGGATTTGATAGTCGATTCAGCCATCAAGAACCCGTATTTCCGGCAATCCATTGAGGAAACCAAGAGGCTGATTTATGAGGCTTGAGATCAAGAAATACCTGTACGACATCCAGTACGCCATTGGGCTGCTGAGGGAGTTCACTGATGACAAGACGTTTGCAGACTACGAGCGTGATACCATGATGCGTTCCGCGGTGGAGCGTCAGTTTGAAATCATCGGCGAAGCCATGGCGCAACTTGCAAAACTTGACTCTGCACTCGCCTCACGCATCAGCAAGTATCAACGAATCATTGCTTTTCGCAACGTTCTTATTCATGGCTATGCTGACGTGGATAATCGGCTGGTTTGGGATATGATTCAGACTAATCTGCCAACCCTCGCCCGCGAGATTGACACTTTGCTGGAGAAAGAATGACCGCTGATTTTACAGGCCTCGGCCGACCCGTTATCGATTGCGACATTCACAATGCGGTTACCTCCTTGGAAACCCTTGTCCCATATCTGGAAGACCACTGGGTCGCGTATGTTCGCGAATCCCATTTTCGAGGCCCCAGCGCAAATGATTATCCTGGCGGCGCACCCACATCCGCGCGGCAAGGCACTCGACCCGCAAATGGTCCCCCGGGTTCCGATCTGACACTAATGCAAAAACAGGTACTCGATCCCTGGGACGTGGAAGTGGGAATTTTGACGTGTGGCTACTGGGTGCAAAGCGTGCTCAACGAAGACCTCGCAGCGTCTCTTGCCACAGCAGTCAACCAGTGGCAGATTGATCATTGGCTGGAGCAAGACGCGTGTCTCCGCGCCTCATTGGTCGTACCCAGCCAGAATCCAATCCTGGCCGCACGAGAAATTGAACGCTTTGGCGATCATCCGGGCTTTGTGCAGATAGTGTTGCCCGTTCGATCCTATTCTCTATATGGAAAAAGCGAATACGATCCGATGTACGCTGCCGCAGTAAAGCACAATCTGGCGATTGGCATTCATTTTGGCGGTGCGTCAGCGCTTCCACCCACGCCTGTGGGCTGGCCATCGACCTACATTGAAGAATGTGCCGATATGGCGCAGATTTTTCAGGCGCAAGTACTGAGCTTAATCTCCGAAGGTGCGTTTGCGCGATTTCCGGAATTGCGGGTGGCGTTAATCGAAAGTGGATTTGTTTGGATGCCCGCATGGATGTGGCGCATGGACAAAGAGTGGAAAGGATTGCGCCGAGACACGCCCTGGGTTGTGCGACCGCCGTCGGATTACGTGCGAGAACACATTAGGATGACACTGCAACCAATGGACGCACCCATAAATTCTGAACATCTATTGCAGATGATTGGACAACTGGACTCAGACGAGATACTGATGTTTTCGACCGATTATCCACACTGGCATTTTGACGGGCCGGATGATGCCATTCCAAAAGGGCTATCCGCTTCGCTGCTTGAAAAAATTTTAAGAGAAAATGCACGAGCGTTTTACAGATTGTAAGGAGATACCGCTATGGCAATGACTACTTTAGAAGAACCCAGGGTAAAAAAAAGCGAAAAACTATCGGTAATCGATTGTGATATTCACAATGTAGATGGATATCAATCCCCTGCCACTGAGGTCTGGGTAGATTATATGCCCAGCGCGTGGAAAGATTATCATTTGAGCATTGCAGGGCGCAGACGATCAGGGTCAAACTGCCCAAGGGCCGTACCCTTTGCTGCGCGAAACGATGCGTTTCCCCCCGAGGGGCCACCGGGATCGCATCTGGGCTTTATGCAGGAACAATTGCTGGACACATGGGAAATGGATTACGGCATATTGAACCCGCTATCGCCTGCTGGAGGACAGCAAAATCTGGAATATGGGGCTGCGATTGCACAGGCGGTTAATGAATGGCAAATAGCTGAGTGGCTGGAAAAAGATGAGCGGTTGCGCGCGTCCCTGACTGTCGCGTATGAAGATGCCGACCTCGCCGTCGCTGAAATCGAACGCCTGGGCGATCACCCGGGATTTGTACAACTGATGTTCATGGCCCGAACAATGGAACCGCTGGGCCGCCGAAAATACTGGAAAATTTACGAGGTAGCCGTTGACTACGACCTTCCCATCGGCATTCACTTTGGGGGCACGGGTATTGGCCCAATTACGGGCGCGGGCAAAGCGGCGCATTATATCCAGGATCACGGCGGGATGCCCATGGCATTTCAGGCGCAGGTAACGAGCTATGTGTACGAAGGCGTTTTTGAGCGATTTCCCAACTTGAAGATCGTTCTGATCGAAGGCGGTTTTGGATGGGTGCCACCATTGATGTGGCGGATGGATAACTGGTACCGAAAACTCAAGATGGAGGTGCCTTATTTGAAGCGGCTACCCTCGGAATATATCCGGGACCATTTCTGGCTAACCACACAGCCGGTAGAAGAACCTTCAGACCCGGCGTATTTCGAACAGATGCTGGCGCACATGGACATGGACGACAAACTGATGTTTTCGACCGATTATCCGCACTGGGATTTTGATTCGCCCGATCAGGCACTGCGCAATATATCGGACCGAGATGTAAAAAAACAAATTATGGCCGAGAATGCCCGGGAACTCTACGGCCTGGACTGAGAGGTGTATAATGTCAAAAAAAACTCTAAAGCAGCAGATTCGGAATGGTGAAATTGTAAATTCTGTTGGCGTGCCAATGGATCTTGAGCGGGGGGAATTAACAGATATTCTGGCAAAACACGAATGTGACTATCTAAATGTGGATGCACAACACGGGCCTTTTAACGAAGCGCAACTGGTGGCTTTTTGCATGATGGCCCGAGATTTGAATCTGCCTGTTCAGGTTCGGATTAAACACACCCTCCACGCTTATCTAATTGGCAATTATCTCGATTTGGGTCCTTCGGGGATTATGGTGCCAGAAGTCGAAAGCGAGGCAATTGTGGATGAGGCGCTGAACGCCTTTTATTATCCCCAGATGGGCAAGCGCAGTTGGGGTGGCATAAATCGGGTGGGGCTGGACGAGCGACCAGATCGGTTGGAATACGCTGCATGGTGGAATGCGTATGGGTGGCTGGCAATTCAGATTGAATCTGTCGAAGCAGTAATCAATGCCGCACAGTTAGCTAAGCCAGGGGTAGATGTGTTGAACTTTGGGCCAAACGATCTGATGTTTAGCATTGAGGCGCATCCCCAATTCCCATATCGGACGGTGGAAGACTGCGTAAAACACGTGCTCAATCAGGTAAAAGACACACCTGTAAAAGTGGGTATGAGTGCCGAGACACCTGAGGAGCGAGACAAGTATGTGAATTGGGGAGTAACGATATTTCCAAAGCGGATAGGCATTTAGCCCAATAAAAAAAAGAAAGCGGCTCGTGTCGAGAGACATTGGCCGCTTTCTTTAGTTACTAACCTGCACTATACGTATTTCGCCTTCAGCGTCTGACCGATCTCCGCACTTTTGCATGCGAGATCGAGAATATGAATGGGGCGGCGAGACCATTCGGGCGTGATGATCAGGTCTTCACCAGTCGAGAGATGAGCGGCAATATTATCGTAGTATTTATCGTATTGGTGGCTGGGATTCTTTCCAGAGGAAACAACCTTTTCCCCATCTTTTATCTGCAAAATTTCGTACGTGCCGCCATCAAGAATATAAGTGCCGGTCGTCCCGGTAATCTCGAGCCAGCCCTTGCGGGGCGCAGATGCGATACTCGACATAGTGAGATTAATCCAGGTCCCATCCTTGAAACGCACGATAGCCGTGGCCTCGTCTTCATTGGTATCCGCCTGCCAGCGGGTCTTATCAGCCCAGAAACCGGTATGCGCGAATCCGGTGACCTCCACAATATCCGATTGCAGGATTTGAAGCGAATATTCGAGAAGGTGAACACCCCAATCGTAGAGGATGCCCCCAGAAATACTCTTGCTGCTGCGCCACCAGTCGCCCGGTCGATTATATCCCCCCATGTGGGCCTCAATGCGATAGACCTCGCCAATAACTTTGCGCTGGTGAATCTGTTCGAGGGCTTTCAGGACACACCCATCCCAATGGCGGTTGTGATAAGTAGAAAGAAGGAGGTTTTGCTTTGCGGCTTCGCTGATCATCGCATCGCATTCCTCAGTCGTAATAGCCAGGGGTTTTTCGCTGATAACATGGCGACCCGCGCGCAAGCATTGCAATGCCAGTTCGGCATGGGTATTGTGTGGCGTAATAATCACGACAAGGTTAACATCGGATTTGTCCAGCATTGCAGACACAGAGGTATAGGTCTCAATACCGGGAAATTCTTCCTGTGCGACTTTCAAACGCGTTTCATCGAGTTCTGCAACCGCAACAGGCGTCATACCCGCCTTTTTCATAAACGTGAGATGCTGGCGACCCATATTGAATGCGCCGCCGTAGCCGATAACACCCACTTTGATATCTTGTGATGTTTTAAAAGAGGACATAGATGTTGTGCTTTCCTATTTGAGTTGTGTATGAATCGGGAGATTCGATTATTTCAACAAACCGGCATCTTTGAAAATCTGTTCGTGTTCGGCGGCAATTTTGTCGAGAGCTTCCTGCGCAGGTGTAACCCCGTCAATAACTTCGCCCAAATAGCGCTGTGAAACCGCGAGCAACTCGTTATAGACAGGCGCGTTCCAAAAATCCTGGAGATAATCGAGCGATTCTGCAAAAGCGCGGTTGTACGGAGATGCATTTCGAAATTCTTCGCTGTTGAGAATATCCGTGTTGGCGGTAAATCCGGCATCTTTGGTAATCCATTCTTTTTGAATATCGGTTTGCAGGAACCACGCGATGAATTTCTTAGCCAGTTCCTGTTGCTCTGCGGATGTTTTGGTCGAAATGCTGAACCCCTGCCCCCCCAGGCTTACCACGCGCTTGTCGCCAGCTTTGGGAACCATGAAAAACCCCGCCTTATCTCCCATCTGTTTCACAATGCCGGGATAAAAGGCGAAATAATTCATGCTCATAGCGGTCGAACCATTGATAAAGGCTTCAAAGGTCTTAACGTAGTCGAAGTTGGTCGCGCCGTTGGGGCCGTATTGTAGCAACGCTTTGAGATAAGCAAGGGCTTCTGCCACTTCGGGTTTATTGACATATCCATCCACCACAAATTCGCCAAACTCACCCCACGAGCCGCCAAAACCCCACATAAACATCTGAAAGCCCATCGTCATCGAATCATACCCTCGCCCGGTGAGCAGAGCGCAGCCGTATTGTTTTTGATCGGGACGATGGAAAAATTCGGCCAGGTCGCGGAATTCATCCCAGTTATCGGGAATCGTCAGATCTCGCCCGTATTTCTGTTTGAATGCCGCTTGCTCGGCGGGGTCTTCAAACCAGTCTTTGCGATAGACAAATCCAACGGCATCGGTCTCGCATGGCGCAGCGTAGAATTTGCCACCACCGGGCGGATATTCACACAAATAACGCGCAGCGCGAGGATGAATTTTGCCTATATCAATTGCCGTGGGCAACCAGTCGGTCAGATCGACGTAAAGACCGCGCGTCGCGCCTCGTCCAATCCACTGACTATCGCCAATCACAATGTCAAAATCCGTTTTATTATTGCCAAAATTGAGAAAGACCTGATCCTGATAAGACGGCCAGGGAATCTGGTGGACTTTAACGGCAATACCCGTTTCCTGTTCAAATTTATTGCCCAGTTCCTGAAGTCCATCCGCGGGATCCCACTGCGCCCACCATATTGTGATAGAAGGCTTTGCCGGTGTAGGGGATTCAGCGGGCTTACACCCCGCAACGAGAAATATCAAACCAAACAAAATACATGCTCTGTACTTCATAGCGCAATCTCCAAAATTATTATGTTGTATGTGATGGCGGTCTGTGAACAGCATGAACAAGGCGATGTGATAGCGAAAAAACAGCACCTTGTCAAGCATTATATAAATACGGGGCACAGGGCGTGAGAAAGGCTTGCTTTTTTTGATAGGCGGTTTATTTTCATATTAAGTACCTGTACATAATTCGCTGGCAAACCACCCCAGGATGCTGGATCTTCGAAAAATATGAGACCCTATCTATGATTGACGCCCTATTGCCCCTCGGGCTGCTCATTGTCGTGGGCAAGCTCTTCGAGGGCATATTTAAACGTTTTGGCTTAAATTCAATCGTCGCCTATACAATAACCGGCACCCTGCTCGGCCCCGTCACAAACATAGTTGAACCAACACACGAACTTCAAACCTTCTTAGGCATCGGTATCTTTGTCTTCTTTTTCCTGGTTGGCCTCGACGAGATCGACATACCGAGCTTTGTGGCAACAATTCGCGGGCGGTTTTTTGTCGCAGCGACCGTGTCGGTGCTCATTTCACTGCTCATCGCCCTCGTTCTCACGTCTAACTTTTTTGAAATCAGTTTCGCCCTCAACCTCGATTTCACTGAGGCTCTGGCTCTGGCTGGCATCCTGTCGCTGTCCAGTCTGGGACTTGTGGCAAAGGTACTCGCCGATAAAGGGCATTTCAAAGAACCCATCGGCCTCGAGATCTTCACCACAGTGATCATCGCCGAGTTGCTCGCCCTGCTCGTGGTCGGGTTCTCCATCAGCGAAATTGGCGCGCACGAATACGAACTGAGTGTTGCCAGCGTGCTCCTTCTGCTGATGCAGATAGTGGGTTTCGCAGTGGTAGCGTGGTTCCTATCGGCGAGGATTCTGCCGCATGCGATTGTCTTCTTGCAGCGCATTTTGAATGTACCCGAATTGTCGTTTGGACTGCTAATCGGTGGACTTTTCCTGATGGTGGTGGGGGCCGAGAAAATCCACCTGCACGGCTCCATTGGCGCACTGCTTTTCGGTGCTGCCCTATCGGGCCTGCCCCGTCAGGTATATGAAGACGTCATGCCCGGTCTGCGGAGCGCGGCAGAGGGTTTGTTTGTTCCTCTCTTCTTCGCCTCGGCTGGCCTTCACCTGGACCTGTCCTTTACATCCTTGCCGATAGTGACCATCGTCGCATTGGTCGTGTTCCCGTCGTTAGGCAAATTCGCCGGTGCCTTCATCGGTACCTATGTAGCACGTCTGGACAATCCCCTCGCCCAGGCCACGGGACTGATGGCAAAAGGGGTAGCGGAGATTGCTCTCCTCCTTGTCCTCTTCGAGAGCGGCGTGATCGGGCAGGATATCTTCTCACTATTCGTGCTGATGATGTTCGGCTACATTATGCTTATGCCTCAGGCAATTGACTTCGCGATTAACAAAGCCAGGAAATCGCATCAGCCTAAGCCGCCCGGTGCCGTGCCGCTTTCTTTCGCCCGCCGTGCGTTGGAGGACATTACCGTCAACCACGTCATGGACAGAACGCGCGCCTATCCCAACTCAGCACTCTCGATTAGAAATTTTATCGATGACTGGATCGTGCCGAATCAACAGGACTACCTGGTCGTTGATGGAGGCAACATTGCAGGGATCATGTCGCTGGCCCGGCTACGCCTCATTTCCCTGGGAGACTGGGAGAACACACCGCTTAGCAAGATATTGCAAACAGACTCGCCTCATGCCAAGCCCGATGAGCACATTGAAGACGTGCTAAAGCGAATGATGGATCACTCGCTGTCAGTGATACCGGTTATGGCGGAGGATTCAGACGCGTTTCTGGGCACGGTTACAAGCCAGGATGTCCTGGATCTGGTCATCCTCATGGACGAGATCAACAAAGATCTCGCACAGATAAATAAAAAGGAAGAGGTGGGGTAGTAGCAAAATTAGTCTGATCGCACCCGTATTTTTTGAATCGAAACATGGCAGTGAGATGGTTGATGTATCCAGCGAGACATTGGAGTTTCTGATTTATCCCAAAACAGATGGAGGCCTGTAATGAAGATTGGGGTGACGCAAATTATCCTGGGCAAACTGACACTGGATGAAATATTGCAATTGTGCCGTGATGCGGGTTACGAGGCACTCGAACTCGTATTTTCACCAGAAGGTGATCCAAATGTAGATATGAGTGACGACGAGGTCCGCAGTGTCAAAACGCGGTGTGACAACGCGGGCATTGAAATCAGCAGCGCACTCGCCAGATATGACAACCGGGGCAATTTTCTCAGCCGAGACCCGGCAGAGCGCGAAGCCGGCATGAAGAGCTTGCGCCGCGCCATTGACGTGGCGCATCTGGTCGAGACCGACGCGGTCTTACTCCATCCGGGTCAACTCCCGGTTGACGGTACCTATGAAGACGCATGGGATGATTTTCTGGTCTTGATGAAAGAAATCGCGCCTTATGCTGAGGAAAAAGACGTTGCAGTGGGCATAGAGAATGTGTGGAATAAGTTCTTGCTCAACCCAAAAGAAGCGCGCGAATTTGTCGATGCCGTGGGCAGCAATTGGGTCGGGATCTATCTCGATACGGCTAATATGATGTTTTACGGCTATCCAGAGCACTGGATTCGCGGGCTTCAACACCGGATTAAACGGGTGCATTTTAAGGACTTTGTTCGTCAGCAACGCAATTTTGTACCCCTGATGGATGGGGATACGGATTGGGCAGAAATTATGAAAGGATTGCGCGATATTGGCTATGACCGATATGTCATCCACGAAGTAGGTGGTGACCGAGACGTGCAAATCGAGATGGCAAAACGGATGAAACAAATTGTGGCAATGTGAGGACATTTTATGGCAATGCGAAAGGTAGCAGCAATTGACGGTCAAGGCCGAATTTCGATCCTTGAAGAACCGGTAACAGCCCCAAAGCCAGGCCAGGTTCAAATAGAAGTCACGGCGAGCATGGTCAGCCCCGGCACAGAATTGGGTGGGGTAAAAAGGCGACGAGAGAACCCATCGGATGCCGCACCTCGCCCGTTTGGGTATTCCAATGCCGGCGTGGTGGTGGCGCAAGGCGCGGGGTGTGAAGACATACCGCTTGGAACGCGCGTAGCCTGTATGGGGGGCGGATATGCCCAACATGCGACCCATACCTGTGTGCCGCGCAATATGGCTGTACCCATTCCCGATGGTGTCAGCGATGAAGACGCCGCGTCTATTCACCTGGTCGCAACCGCCCTAAATGCTGTGCGACGCGGCGCATTTCAACTCAGTGAACACATTGCCGTGGCGGGCCTGGGGCTTGTGGGGCAGTTTACCTGTCAATGGGCGCGCATTTCGGGATGTTATGTGATAGGCCTGGACCAATTGCCCATGCGATTAAAAAAAGCCGCGACATGTGGCTTGTTGCGCGGGGTCAATATCACAGAGGAAGACCCGGTTGAAGTATCTCATACTTTTACGCGAGGTTATGGGATCGATGGCGGTGTAATTGCCTTTGGTGGCGATGGCACGCCGGCCTTTATCACGCTTAGCAAAATGATCAAAAAAGCCCCCGACACGCACTTGATGGGGCGCATTGTCATTGTGGGCGGTGCTCGGATAGAACACGGTTTTGCAGCCGCACTGGGCAATCTGGATGTACGCAGTGCCGCACGCACAGGACCGGGCTATCACGATGAGGAATGGGAACACGGCGCGGATTATCCACCCGTTTTTATGCAATGGACAACGAAGCGAAATTTAGAAGAATGCTTGCGCTTTATGGATTCTGGGCACTTAAAGGTATCTCCTCTTATCACACATCGGGTTGCATTAGATGACGCACCCGAAGCCTGTGAAGAACTCATCCAGAATCCCAACGCTGCGTTGGGCGTTGTATTTTTACCTTAAAAGGAGTCACAATGGCAGCAAAACGCTATCGCGCTGGTGCAATTGGTCGGACTGGACAGGGCAATTTTGGACATGGCCTGCATGTGCCCTATCAAAAAATCGATTGCGTGGATATGATCGCTGTATCCGATCCAGACGCAGCTGGAAGAGAAAAGGCTATCGCAGATGCAGGGGCAGAGCGTGGATATGCGGACTATCGCGATATGCTTAAAAAAGAAGACCTCGATATTGTCAGCGTGTGCCCCCGGTGGGTCGATTGTCACGAAGAAATGATCGTAGCGTGTATCGAAGCCGGCTGCCATGTCTATTCAGAAAAACCACTTGCAAGCGACCTCGCGTCCGCAGACCGCATCGTGGCTGCCGCCGAACAGCACAACCGCAAAATTGCCGTAGCGCATCAAGCTGTTTACCTCAGACAAGTACATCAAGTGCGCGATCTAATACGAGAAAATCGCATTGGAAAACTTCTATCCATGCATGCGTGTGGCAAACAAGACCATCGGGGAGGCGGCGAAGACATGCTGGTGTTGGGAACACATCTCTTCAACATGATGCGCTTTTTGGGTGGCGACCCCCTGTGGATGACAGCGCGCGTGACAGTTGGAAACCGCGAAATCGCGCCCGAGGATGTGCGGGAAGCCACAGAGCCAATTGGCGCGATGGCGGGCGATGGTGTGGTCAGCCTGTTTTCTTTTTCCGATGGCGTGGATGGCTCATTTGTCTCGCGGGCCAATCAAGCTGGAAAAGGACAGGGCTATGGGCTGGTGCTGGTCGGAGAATCTGGACGGATCGCCATAAGCGGGGGCGCGGAAGCGATTTCCATTTACGAAGATGGCCTGTGGTCACCCTGGGCAGGCGGTCATGCGTGGCAGGCACTTAACCTTGCAGGTGATCACTTGCAAGAAACGGGAAATTATCGCGCCATTATCGACCTGGTTGACGCTATAGAATGCAATCGCGCACCCATTTCCAGTGATCGAGATGCGCGTTGGGCACTGGAAATGATTCACGGAGCGTACGCATCCCAAATTTCTGGACAACGCGTTATTTTTCCAAACTCTGAGCGTTCTCATCCGCTCGAGAAATGGCATTCTGGGCATTGATATGGTTGTGCTCATGCCTATAATTTGATATTATTTTAAAAACGCTTTGTCCCTTGTGGAAAGGTCATAAAATGAAACTAAACGTATTGAAAGAATTGCCCCGTTCCTTTCAGGCATCAGTACTGCTTGCTGGATGGCCCGGTATGGGCAGCGTTGGCATTGGTGCAATTGACTATATCCGCCGCAAACTCGATGCCGTCGCATTTGCAGAAATAGACATGCAATCTCACTTCACGCCCGAAGCCATGATCGTAGAAGATGGGATCGCGACCTTTCCCGATCCGCCTGCCCATGTATTTTATGTAGTGGAAGAACACGACCTGATTATTTTTCAAAGCGAGGCACAAATAGGCGGAGTACCCGGCGATGAATTGCTGAAAAAAGTTCTCGATGTGGGACAACGGGTCGGCATCGATACGGTCCTCACGGGCGCGGCCTATCTCACGCAGGCCAGTCACAAAGAAGACGCGCAGGTGCTGGGGGTGGCGAACAACACCGAATTTCGAGATTTACTGGCATCTCATGAGATAGAGATCTTAAAAGAAGGGATGGTCTCAGGGCTTAATGGTCTGTTGCTGGGCTTTGCCAAAAAACGCGAACTCAATGCAGCCTGTTTTTTGGGAACCATGCCGCAATATGCTGCCCCCATTCCAAATCCCAAAGCATCAAAAGAGATTGTGCTGGCATTAGCACATTTATTAAATTTTTCGGTCGATATGTCGGAAATTGACGACGCTGCCGAAAAGATGGAAGGCACAATGGAAGATATTGAGGTGCAGATCCAAAAGACATTTTCCCACATGGACGATATTCCAGAAAATGAATTTCCAGGCGGAAAGATCGAAGAGGATAAAGTCCCGCAGTCCGTTATGAAACGCATTGAAAAAATGTTTCGCGAAGTGAGAAAAACAGATCAGTTTCAAAAAAAAGCCAATGAACTCAAAGCAGAACTGGACCGTTGGAACCTCTATCCATTTTACGAAGATCGGTTTCTGAATCTTTTCAAATCTGGCCCCGGAGAAAGCAGATAAATGACCAATATTAAAATTGATCTTTACAGCGATACATCCACCGTCCCAACGCAAGCGATGCGTGAGTTTATGTGTCGGGCAGAAGTGGGTGATGAGCAAAAGGGCGAAGACCCGTCGGTGAATGCCCTACAGGATATGGTCGCCGAGATGCTGGGCAAAGAGGCGGCTCTTTTTTTGCCATCGGGAACAATGTGCAATCAGATTTCTTATGCGGTTCACTGCCGCGCAGGAGATCTCATTTTAGTTGATCGCACCGCACACCCACTCATATCAGAAGCAGGCGGTGCAGCGGTGCTAGCTCGCGCAACGCTGTACCCTATAGATGGGAAAAATGGCATGTTTACACCCGAGCAAATGGCAGAGGTTATGGTGCCGTCAACGCGATACAGACCGCCCTTCCGCCTCGTCTGTGCCGAACAAACCACAAATATGCCAGGAGGCCGTATATGGCCCCTCGAACATATACGCGCAGTATGCGATATGGCACACGAAAAAGGTACTTTAACGCACATGGATGGCGCACGGCTTTTGAATGCAACAGTTGCAACTGGCATTGCACCAAAAGATTATGCCGAGTCTTTTGACACCCTGTGGATCGACCTGAGCAAGGGCCTGGGTGCGCCTGTCGGGGCTGTGCTGGCGGGATCTTCAGATTTTATTCTAAATGCCTGGCAGTGGAAACAGCGCATCGGAGGCGCCATGCGGCAGGCCGGCATTATTGCCGCTGCTGGTATTTACGCGCTAAAACACAACGTAGAACGCATGGCAGAAGATCACGCAAATGCAAAACGCCTGGCAAAAGGTATTGCAAAAGCACCGGGCATTGGGGTTGATGTCGAAGGTGTAGAAACCAATATGGTGCGCTTTGACGTAGCTCAATTGGGCATTTCCGCGCGAGAATTTGGCGACCAATTGCTCGCCGAATACGGCGTGCGCGTAAGCGTCATCGGCACACATTTGGTGAGATTGATCCCTCACATCGGCATTTCCGAGTCCGATGTTGACGATGCCGCACAGGCGATATGTCAGCTATCTGAAAAAGTGAACTGCAAGACGTAAAATGTGAAACCGGGTCTTCTTCTTGACCGATCACTGGAGGCTGTAATATGCCAGAACTATCTATTTCCACCTGGAGTTTGCACCGCGCTTTGGGCAAGGCGTGGTACGATCGCACGCCCGATGGATTTGTGAACCGAAACGGCGATGAAGGCCGCATAAAACTGCTCGATGTTCCCCGAGAAGTGGCATCGCATGGCATCGGGCAGTTGGAAGTCTGCCATTTTCATTTCCCCACAACAGATGACGTTTTTATTGCAGAACTGCGCGCGGAACTGGACAGACACGGCGTATCGCTTTACAGCATCTTGATCGATGCCTGGGATATTACACATCCCGATCCCGAACAGAGGGAAAAGGACCTGACGGAAATTCGGAAATGGATTGACGTGGCATCCACCTGTGGTGCGGCGAATGTGCGTATAATTGCCGGCGAAGCAGAGCCAGACGCGGAATCCATTGCACTCAGCGCGCAAAATCTCCTGCAATTGTCGGACTATGCACGCGATTGTGGCGTGCGTGTCATGACCGAGAATTTCAAGCGATTGACTCAGCGCGCGGCGCCTCTATTGGATATTTTGAACAAATGCGAGGGGAAAATCGGATTGTGTACTGATCTTGGGAATTTCAAAGGGGAACACAAGCTGGACGATCTCGCAAAAGTTTTGCCATTTGCAGATACGATTCACACCAAAGCGGATTACGAAGATGGGATCATGTTGCGGGACCGATTCCTCACCTGTTTGGACTTGACGCGCAAAGCCAATTTCTCGGGATATTATACATTGATCTTCCAGGACCCCGGTGAAGAATGGACATATCTCAACGCGCTCAAGAGCGAAGTACTGCCGTATTTATAATCCTATCTTGAGGATAATCTGATGAAACCGGTTCGCGCTGGCTTATTTGGCCTAACACATCCCCATTCAGCAGCCCATCTTAAAACTCTGCAGGCTTCTACACTAATAGATGAGATTATTCTGTATGACACCGATCCTTCAGCTCTGAATAGCTTTAATTCAACAGATAAAGTCGCGGGTGCTTATTCCGATCTCAGCGTGCTTTTAGGCTCTAAAAATATAGTCTTTGGTGTGGCTTGCGCCCGCAACGACCAGAATCCAGACCTTTGCCTGCGCTTATTCGAACAGGGCATTCACGTCATCAGCGAAAAACCCATCGGTGCTTCGGTTGCCGCTGTTTCTCGAGTCGTGGATGGCGCGGCAAAAGCGGGTGTACAATTGGGCGTGATGTATCAGAATCGCTATCACCCCGCCACTTGTGAAGCGCGAAGAATCGTCCAGGGTGGTGCAATAGGTCAAGTGACATCTTGTGAATCTCGGATGGTCACATCGCAGGTTAAATTTCGCAATCCCAAACACTGGCTATTTGATCGGTCGATTTCCGGCGGCGGCATCTTATCGTGGTTGGGATGCCATTATATCGACCTGCTGTGCTATACCATGGACGCGGACATCGTCTCCGTTTCTGCGGTTGTCGATACGCTCAGTGGCGAAGACATTGATGTTGAGGATGTAGCGTCTCTATCCTTTCGGTTTTCCAATGGCGCGTTGGGCAGCATGCAGGCCGGTTATCAACTATCAATAAGTGGCGCTGGGTATATGGGGCCGAATTACGACACGTATATGGGATTTCGCGGCAGCGAGGGTCGCTTATTCTGGACGCCCTCGGGCGGCCCATCAGAAGTGTATCTCGAAAGCGTTGCAGAAGGCTGGCACACGGCGTCTCAGCGTACCTTTGATTATACGCTACCGCAGGTCGATGCTTATGGTGGTGCTTATGGAATCGCATTTTTAGATGATTTTATTCGATCTACTGCGGGCAAAGGCACGGCTCCGACCTCTGGAGACGATGCCTTAAAAGTCGCCAGAATCATTGAAGCGGCATACCTGTCGAATGACACGGGTCAGCACATTGAATTAGGTGAGCAGTGAAAGCACCTGCTCCGAACATCCTCTTTCTCCTGACCGACAACCAGCGCAATGACCTGCTCGGCTGCGCTGGCAATCCAATCATCAAAACCCCGAACATCGATCAGCTTGCCAAAAGCGGAGTGCGGTTCGAAAACGCATTCTGCACAAGTCCAATCTGCGCTGCAAGCCGGGCCAGCTATCTCACCGGCGTCTATGAAAGACGCCACCGATTCACCTTCCTCACACCACCCCTCCAAAGCGCATTCACCGATATCTCCTACCCTGCTACTCTTAAAATGGCGGGTTATCGCACGGGGCTAATCGGCAAATTCGGCATTGCCACCAACGGAATCGCTCCTTCTCTACAGGACAAGGATGCAACGGAAAAGATGTTTGACGTATTCGACAACTACGAACACTGGACCGAAGACGGATATGAAATCAGACAGTCCGATGGCAGTGTGCGCCACCTGACCGACATTACCGGGGACAAAACAATCGACTTTCTGCACACACATCAAACAGATCACCCCAGCCAGCCATTTTGTCTCTCCATCAGTTTCAACGCGCCGCACGCACAGGATAATGATCCACGCTACTACATCTGGCCTGCTTCTGAAAATCATCTCTACGCAGAGACGAAGATACCAGAGCCATTCAACGCCCATCCCGACTTCTTCTGGCGGTTACCGAAATTTCTTCGCAAGACGGAAAGTCGCGTACGATGGCAAAAACGCTATGCGACATCTGAGGACTACCAGAGAAACATGCGGGGACTATACCGAATGGTGAGCGGCGTTGATCGGAACATCGGCAGAATTATCAAAGCATTAGATCAGCTGTCGTTATCCGACAACACAGTCGTAATCTTCGCATCTGACCACGGGATGTACTACGGAGATCGCGGACTCAGCGACTGCTGGCAGTTGAACGAACAGTCGATCCGCATTCCCTTGATTATCCTCGATCCACGAGCTGATAAGGACAATCGAGGTCTCATTCGCGAAGAATTAGCACTGAACATCGATATCGCACCAACCATCCTCGAACTGGCGAATCTGGACGCTTCGGACAAAATGCAGGGGAAATCCCTTGTATCATTGTTGCACGAAAAAAAAATTGACTGGCGTACAGGCATTCTTCTGCGAACACCGGTTCCACCGCGCCGACATCCCCAAAAGCGAAGGCATACGCACACAACGATGGAAATACATTCGCTACTACGAGCAACAGCCCGTCTATGAAGAGCTTTATGACCTCCTCGTGGACCCTCACGAATCCTTCAATCTCGCAGAAAATTCCAGATTCTCCGATCGACTCGAACGACTGAGACGAAGATGCGACAAAATGAGCGTTGAATGCGCTTAGCACCAGTCTTACACCACATAAGTGATCAATGGCTGATCTGTGAGCCCAGCTATAAGATTATCTACTGTTCGCTGGGCCATTGCTATGCGCGTCTGGCGTGTGGCACTACCCAGGTGGGGAACTATGATCACATTGTCCATAGACAGGAGGGGATGATCGCGTGGAAGGGGTTCGGGTTCGGTCACATCGAGCGCGGCAACCGCGATCCAATTGTTCTCCAGAGCCTCTACGAGTGCATCGTGATCAATAACACCGCCGCGCGCCAGATTGACCAGTATAGCAGTTTTTTTCATTCGCCTGAGCTGATCTCGACCAATCATATTTCGCGTTTCCTCAGTCAGGGGCACATTCAGAGTGACAAAATCCGATTGTTCGAGCAAATCGTTGAGAGATACATAAGTCGCGCCCAACTCGATCTCGGATTTCGGGTCGGGTTTCCGGTTGTGATAGAGCACATCCATGTCAAATCCCCGCGACCGTCGCGCGACCTGCCTGCCGATATTGCCCATGCCGATAACACCCAATGTTGTACTGTGAATTTCGTGTCCGATCAAAATGCGTGGATCGTAGTGTGTAAAAGCCGCGCTGCGTGCAAAGTGGTCCCCAATGACGATATTGCGGGCAGCGGCCATAAGCATTGCAAAGGTCATATCGGCTGTCGCGCCGTCGAGCATATTGGGCGTATTGCCCACTGGAATCCCGCGCTGTTTGGCTGCTGATAGATCGATGTGATCTACGCCAACACCAAAATTGCTGATAACTTTCAAATTGGGCATGCGATCCATAAAATCACCATCGACAATCATGTGCCCGTAAGTAAGCAATCCTTGAGCAGACGCGAATTTATCATCTGAAACATCGCCGTGTGCCAAAATGTGAAGTTCGCAGCGGTTATTCATCATCTCTGGAATTTCATCTGGAAGATCGACATCGACGAGAACTCGATATTGCATACGCGCTCCTTTCGCAAGTGTCATTTTGCAAGATGCTTCAAAATAGCACGCGATGAAAGATTTGACAACATGAGTTAGGTATTGCAGGAGATACGCGAATTGAGTAAATTGGAAAGCGATCGTGCGTTGTAGAAGAAACAAATAAACACTGGAGGAGGGAACATGAATGGGTCAAATTTTGGCGTCGCGGTCAAAGAAGCGCGGTTTAAAGTATTGAGAAACTGCGTTCTACTTATGACGGCGTTCATAGCATTTGGGCAGGCAGACGCGGGCGTACTACCAGAAACCCCTAAGCCTCAAGGTGGCGATATCGTCGGCTCCTGGGTAGCCGAGAAGGTTGGGCTGAACGCTTATGTCCCGGCCGCGCTCGTGCAGGCTGTATCGCCTCTGACAGTTGAAGGCGAGATCAACGGCACAATAACTTTAGGTTCAGATGGCAGTATTCAAGCGGATTACACAACAGTGACCAATGTCTCTGCGGTACTATTGGTTCCGCTTACGGTTGCCGTACACGATACGAGCCAATATACAGGCAATTACACGGTCGCGTCCGATACCCATGCACTCACCATAACGCGCGAAAATGAAGATCCACTTAACTATACCTACACAGCTACGGCGGATTCACTGCATATTATACGCCCGCTTCAGTTAGAAGAATTATTGGCGTCATTATCCGAAGCTGTAAGACCCCTGGCTACGAGCGTACTCTCCCAGTTCGTTTCGCCAGATGATCCAATTAAAATCGTAATCACTTTTGCTAAAGCGACGGATACGGGAACGCCTGGAACGCCTGGAACGCCTGGAACGCCTGGAACGCCTGGAACACCTGGAACGCCCGGAACACCCGGAACACCCGGAACACCAGGAACACCAGGAACACCTGGAACGCCGGGAACACCGAGTATGCTACCTGGTGATTTTGATGGAAACGGCGCGGTTGAATTTCCAGACTTTCTCCTTTTTGTCGCGCAATTTGGCAAGTCTTCATCTGATGATGGTTTCGATGCCCGTATGGATCTGGATGGAAACGGCGCAGTTGAATTTCCAGACTTTCTCCTCTTTGTCGCCGCGTTTGGCAGCAAGAGCGGTTAGTGATCAAAGCAAAAAATCGAAAAGGACTCTATGACCAAATTTATGGCAGGTGCTTATTTGATCCTCAAATTGATTTGTCAGCGAATAGAGATTGATCCGGACCTTGTTCTTGTGATGTGGTGCAATCGCCCGGCCATTGAAATTTACGAGCCGGGCCTTTCTATACGCCAAAGCCAGCGATTACATCATATAAAAAATATTTTACCACACGCCCCTACAGAGTATCCCATAGTCCCCCCCCTTGCGTGGAGTGCAACTGCGACAACTCGACTGAATTTGCCGAAGTCATCAGGTCAATGGACCTATATCGGACGTCCTTTGCATCTATAGAAGGTATTGTCCTTATGCACCTCGTATTGATGCGACTTTTTGGTATTGTCAGGAAAAGTATATGATATTGAGACTGGGAATAATCCTCGTCGTGTTTTTCTCTGCAGAGATTTCCAGTGCTCAAGAGGTTTTTGAAAGCAGTGATTCGATGGTTCTTGACCCCGCATTGAAAAGTGCTGTCGATTCACTGGAAACTGGCAATACCGGTGGTGCTACTGTCGCGTTGCGCGATATTTTAGAAAAAAAACCTGCGCACACACAAGCATTGCGGCTCCTCATATCGGCTTATTTGCGAATGGAAGACTTTGATCGCGCAATTAACGCCTGCCAACAGTTGGCCGTCCACGATTCAACCGATGCAGGCGTTTTGGTCGCGCTTGGATATTTATATCAGCGAATAGGCGATACGATTTTAGCAGAGCAATATTATCAGCAGGGACTTGCCTTGAATCCCGATGTCATCGCAGCCTATCAGGGTCTGGGCTGGATTTACCTGAAAACAGGACGCTTAGAACGGGCACTCGACATGGCCAGTGAGACCACAGAACGCAGACCCCATTACGCGCTCAATTATATTTTGATGGGGCGTGCTCTGACTGCCCAAGGTTTTTTTGAAGATGCCGCAATCGCCTATAACCGCGCCTTTGCCCTACAACACGATCTACGTGAGCAATACGGTATTTTGCTTCAGGAATTGGGATTGAGACATCGGTTGAGGCGTTAGGGGGTAGATCGTGGCAGAAAAACCCAAACGTATTCGCGTTGACCGCGCAGGGGGATGGCTCGAAATGGATTGGGCAGACGATGGGATTTTGCGTGTGAGATTATCCGACGTGCGAAAAGCCTGCCCATGTGCATTGTGTGGAGATGTGCGGGCAAAGCAAGACGCGCAATTGCAGATGATTACTGAGGATCAAACACCATCGGTAGATCTGTCTGATGTCGTTCCAGTCGGAAATTATGCCATCCAAATTCGGTGGATAGATGGACACGATACGGGAATCTATACCTATTCTTATCTCAAACAATTAGCACTGGCGTCGCGCAGATAGAAGATTTATCCGGCACTGCCGAAAAGTGCTGTGAGGAGTTTATTATGAGGGTTTTTGCTGGTGTCGGATTTTTGGTTCTGATTTTTTTTGTCTCGAGTGCCCAGGCCGGTTTTGGTCTCTACAATCTGGCAACCAAGGTTGGTTTAGACGTTGTACAGGCAAACGACACACGGCATTTCTTTGTGCTTCAAGCAGATATTGCAACCGTATTTACGCCCAATCTTCGCCTCGAGATAGGTGCTGAGACAGGCAGCGGATCCGATCTTGACGGCACGGAAATTCAGGCGAGAGGTGGTGGGGCTTTTCTAAAGTATTTGTGGCCGCATAAATCGGGGACTGCGTTTGCGTATATGGGTGGTGGATTGGGTGTGAACCGGGTGCGGCGCGAGCGGTTGATCATCAACGAATTTCAAAACGAATACCAGGCCGCGTTTCACTTTATTTTAGTAGGCATGGAAAAACACCTGTTGGGCGGCAGGATGGAGATTTTGTTTGAGGTTCGTTGGGTCATTGGCGAGGAAGAAGACGCAAGTGCCCTGCGTACAGCCGTGGGGATTGGTTTTAATCTCAGCAAACCATGAGTCTCGCTATTTCCAGTGCCGAATAGAACGCGGCAAAAAATAAAAACCGACCTCATCATCAGGTCGGTTTTTGATTTATAAATCAAACTCGTTTACGTCTCGTATTTTATCCCTCAACCCTCGCATTGGCAAAGAGGTTGCTGACGGATTCATCGTTGTTGATGCGGCGGATGGATTCGGCGAGAATGGGAGCGACTGAGAGAATTTTGATTTTGCCATTTTGGGCGCGTTTGGGCACGGGAATGGAATTGGAAACGACCAGCTCTGTAAGAATGGAATTTTCCACGCGCTCAACAGCGGGATCTGCCAACACCGGGTGGACGATGGTGGCGCATATATCGCGCGCGCCTTTGTCTTTGAGTGCAGAGGCGGCTTCGATGAGAGAACTACCCGTAGAAATAATGTCGTCAACAATGACGATGTTTTTGTCTTTCACCTCACCAATAACGTTCAGGACTTCGGTCTTTTGACCGCTCCAGCGGCGTTTATCTACAATAGCCAACGGCGCACCAAGCAGTTCGGCATAAGCGCGCGCCATTTTTATACCGCCAACATCGGGTGCCATAACAACGAGATTCTTGAGGTTTTTCAGCCTGAAGTATTCACCCAAAATGTTAATGGAGTAGAGGTGGTCAACAGGTATATCAAAAAAACCCTGGATCTGATTGGCGTGCAGGTCCAGGGTTAAAACCCGCCGCGCTCCAGCGGTATAAATCATGTTGGCGACCAGTTTAGCAGTGATAGGCACGCGGGGGCGATCTTTGCGATCCTGCCGGGCATAGCCATAGTAGGGCACAACCGCTGTGATGCGTCGGGCAGAGGCGCGTCGCGCTGCATCAATCAAGATGAGAAGTTCCATCAAGGCGTCATTGGGCGAGATGTCTTTTTCTTCGTTTGAGCAAAGGGGTTGAACAATAAAAACATCGCAGCCGCGCACGTTTTCATCAATTTGCACATGTGTTTCGCCACCGGAAAAACGGGTCACAGTGGCCTCGGCAAGCTGCGTGTCGAGAATATTGCAAATATCTTCGGCCAATGGCCGATTGGTATTGCCCGAAAAAATTTTGAGATCGTAACCCACGTTTTCTCCCTCCTGTCGTCGAGTACTCTGATTTGTCCGAGTGAACTGCTGTTGTAATTTACATCCCTCCTTGTGAGCAATATACCGTTGAGTGGGTAGTGAATCAACCCCGATTTCAGGGTGCAATATCGCGCCTGATCAAAATGATCTGAATTTTGGAATCTGAGCGAAGCGGTTCGGTTAAACGGGTCTCTTCAAATCCGACTTTTTGATAAAAGAAACGCGCTGGATTATTTTCACTAACCCAGGCTTCGAGCTTGGTGGCCCCACCCTCTCGTGCCCATTTTATGACGGCGCGCACAATCTGCTCACCGATTTTTTGTCCTCGCACTTCAGGTGCGACCCACATCGCGGTAAGCACTACTATGTCTGATGCTGTGCGATAACACCCCGCCATTCCACAGGGATTATCCCCCACATAAGCCATGAAATAGGCGCGACCCGACAGAGTCGCATGGTCTCTTGCCATGTCTTGCCAATCTCTGTCGGTTCTTTTTAGGCCTTCTGCCAGGGTTGTGCCAAAAGCATAAGGCGCTTCTTCAAGTGCGCGAAGACGCGCATTCTTGAGTATTTGCCATTGATCTGCGCGGATACGGGTAACGGCCAATGATGGCATAACTCATTACTCTGGTATGGTTTTGGGGGTTACAAATGTCAATTTCCCATTATCGATACTGCGGTAATAACAGCCGTACCGCGCTCGACCATTTTCTTTCGTATGACACGATCCATCGCCTTTGAGGCGCACGAGATAAAGCAGTGAATTTTGCTCGCAGTTGATGCGCACATCGACCAGTTCGAGCATATCACCAGATGTGGCCCCTTTAATCCAGAGTTCATTGCGCGATGTACTCCAGAATGTTGCCACGCGATGTTCAAGCGCGTAGTCAAGTGCTTGTTCATTGGCATAGCCGATCAAGAGAACGGCTTTGCTATCCACATCCTGTACAGCAACAGGAATAACGGGATGATCGGTCTGCACAACCTTGCGAAGCTTTTCAAAATCGATATGTATTTCTGTGCCTTCTTCAAGTGTATGATCAATAGCCATAGCAATTTCCTTTGGGGAGAAGGACGGGCGGCAAGTCGCCTTCAAATTTTCTCAATAATCGCGACCCTCGCGTTCTACAATTTCCTCTGCGGGTATGCCGCGATGAAGGTCCCACATCATGCGTCCATAAGCATCGTCATTGTGTACCATTTTAACTCTCCCAAAAAAAAAGCCCACTGTCTCTCGACAGCGGGCTTTTTCATTAGGACAACCAAATTAATTTACGATATATCCACCGCCGAGCGTATCATGCAAAAGGTCACAGACGTAGCATGATGGGTATGATGCTGGACGGTATGGGCAAACGCATCCCCGGCCAAAACAGCGTTTGGATTTGAAAAAATAACCGGATTTTTGATCAATGCGTTCACAATAATTAAAAAATAGAACGTCTGTGTTTTCGCGTCAAGGTTTTTCTTTTAGAATAAATGAACGATCATCCGCAAAGGGATTGACTGTGAGTTCAGACTTGCCCTTTAATGATACAGACCTTACATTGGACCTGATTTGTTTCGTTTTCCAAACATATTACACGGGAGTTTGCGCTGTGCTCTACTGGCTGGGGGAGCAATTATTGGACATCTATGGGCCATTTCGCCTCTTTACTTCTCATCTATTTTTGGTTGGTGCAGGTACCGCGCTCGCCTGCGCGTTCACCTGGGGAATTTTGCCCAAATTGTGGCACCATTTACCGCGTGATCAGGGGCGTGCTCATGCTGTTGGATCCGCGCAAAATGAGGGCAAGCCCGTAGGGGCAGGTATTATTTTTATTTCCATTTTTATTGTGGTCGGGTTTTTATTTGTGCCGCTTGGGGGGCGATATCTGGCGGCTTTGGGGTGCCTGTTTTTGGCGATGGTGGTAGGGTTTCTCGATGACCGCAGTGACTGGAGTGAATACCGCATGGGGCTATTCGATCTGGTCATCTCCATTTTAGGCGCTATCGTGGTGTGCCAGATGGCACCGGTTGAAGTGTGGTTGCCGCTGATTAAGACACCGGTTATTGTGCCACCGTGGATTTATGTACCTATTGCTACGTGCTTGTTGTGGATGACTATTAACGCCACAAATTGCACAGACGGCGTGGATGGCCTATCGGGCAGTTTGTGCATGCTGGCATTTATTTTTTTGGGTGGTGCACTATACGGCATTGTGGGGCATCGGGATATCGCCCAATATCTGCTTGTACCGCACTACAAAGAGGGAGCCAATTGGGCGGTAATGGCTTTTGTCATGACGGGATGTTTGGTCGGCTATTTGTGGCACAATGCCAATCCGAGTGCCGTATTGATGGGCGATGCAGGGTCTCGTCCTCTGGGCTTATTACTCGGCATGCTGGTCCTGGCGTGTGGCAATCCATTTTTGATTATTGTGGTTGCCGGGGTGGTGCTGGTCAATGGCGCAACAGGTCTTCTGAAAGTCGCTTTGTTGCGCTTTTTGAAAATCGGCATTTTCAAACAGGTGCGTTATCCCCTGCATGATCACGTTCGCCAAAAATGGGGCTGGTCCAATACACAGGTACTGGTTAGATTTACGCTTTTACAGGCCATTGTAACACCTCTGTTGCTGATATTATTATTAAAAATCAGGTGAGAAGTTAGAAGTAAAAAGTTAGAAGGAGGAAATATGCCTACAAAAACCGAACTCAAGAAGCGCGTTTGTGAAGCCATCGATCGACGTCGAGATCAGATTTGTCGCATTGGCGATCACATTATGGTGAATCCCGAATTGGGATTTAAGGAATTTGAGACAGCCAAGCTGGTATCGCAAACGATGGATGAATTTGGCGTGCCGTGTGAAACCGAGTTGGCGATTACTGGTGTAAAGGGCGTACTACAGGGAAGCGCTCCTGGGCCAACCGTTGCACTAATTGGCGAACTCGACTCGCTCGTGGTTTCCGGCCATCCCAATGCCAACCCCGATACCGGTGCCGCACATGCTTGTGGTCACAATGCACAGGTCGCGGGATTGATGGGGGCAATGATGGGCATGGTGGATGCGCGCGCAATTGACGATTTGGCCGGACGGGTCGTCTTTTTTGCCGTGCCCGCAGAGGAATTTGTAGAGGTTGAATATCGTTTAAATCTGGTAAAATCTGGGAAACTGAGCTTTTTGGGTGGCAAGCCCGAATTGATCAAGCACGGGCATTTTGACGATATCGATATGGCGGTTATGATTCACACACATAGCGATGAATCATTGACCAAAGCCGCGGTTTCCGCCTCGTCTAATGGATTTGTGGCAAAAATGATTCGGTTTGTGGGCAAAGCCGCACACGCGGGGGGCGCACCACATCGGGGCGTCAATGCCCTGAATGCCGCTCAAATTGCACTGAATGCCATCAACGCGCAGCGCGAAACATTTCGGGATCACGATGCAGTTCGGGTGCACCCCATCATCACCAGAGGTGGAGAGTTGGTCAATGTCATACCCGCCGAAGTTTGTATGGAAACTTATGTTCGGGGGCGCACAGCAGAAGCAATACTCGATGCCAGTATGAAAGTAGATCGCGCACTTCGAGCCGGCGCAATGGCACTTGGTGCAACAGTAGAAATAGAAACGCTACCGGGATATATGCCATTAAAAAACAATGCAGACTTGCAGGCACTCTATGAAAAAAATGCCAGAGCGCGTCTGGGAGAAGATGAATTTTGTGCGGTCGGTCACAGAACGGGATCAACCGATATGGGCGATGTGTCCTGCATTATGCCCTCACTTCATCCCTATATGTCGGGAGCCACAGGACCAGGGCACAGTGTCGAGTGGCATATTTCCGATAAAGAGATGGGATATGTAGAGCCAGCAAAATCACTGGCCCTGATGGCAGTGGATCTGCTTTGCGACCGCGCGGCAGAGGCAAAAGCCGTACTTGCAAATTACAAGCCAGAGATGACAAAAGATCAGTATCTCGATTTTCAAAATAATCTGTTCCAAACAGAAGTTTACGATGGTGCGTGAATGGTTCTCTTCTACACATGCATTGATCAAAAATACACAGGTTTCACGCTCAATATCAAAACGCAAAAAGGCCCGGTGCATTCCGGGCCTTTGGTATCGCGTAACTGTATTTTTCCCGTAGTCATACAATCTCCAACATGCGCACCACAGATTTTAAGGCGCGCACGCGGATATCTTCGGGCACTTCGATGATTTGCTCGTTAAACTCAAGGGCATTGAGCGTGTCTTCAAGTGTAATTTCGTTCATGTGCGGGCAGCGAATACTGCACAGGCCAACCATTTCTTTTTCGGGATTTTCTGCGGCGATATTGTCGCCCATGCTGCATTCTGTCAGCAGCAAATACCGCTCGGCATCCATATCGCGCACATAATCGACCATGCGAGAAGTGCTGCCCGAAAAGTCGGACGCAGCGACCACTTCTGGGCTGCATTCCGGGTGGGAAAGAACGACGACCTCTGGAAACTGCACGCGCACATCTTCAATATCCTGCACTGTAAATTGCTCGTGTACTTCACACCGACCATGCCAGCCGATCATTTCGTATTCAAGACCAGGTTTGGGATCGGAAAATCCCGTTATCGTGGGAAAGATAATGCGTTTGTCGGTCTCTTGCGCCACATTGGCGGCTAAGTATTCGTCGGGCAAAAAGATAATAGTGTCCGAATCGAGCGATTCGACGACCTTGTGGGCATTGCCCGATGTGCAGCAGATATCGCATTCGGCTTTGACATCTGCATAGGTGTTGATATAAGTGACAATGGGAACGCCTGGGTATTGTTCGCGCAGGTTGCGAACATCTTCCGCGGTAATGCTCGCGGCCAGTGAACAGCCCGCAACGCGCGCGGGCAAGAGCACGGTTTTGTCGGGATTGAGAATTTTTGCGGTTTCGGCCATAAAGCGCACGCCGCAAAAGACAATGGGATCGGCGTCGGTTTCTGCGGCTTTACGCGATAACTCGAGCGAATCGCCCACGACATCTGGCACAGAGTGATAAAGTGCCGGCTCCATGTAGTTATGCCCGAGGATAATGGCCCCGCGTTCTTTTTTCAACTTGTTAATTTTGTAGGCCAATTCGGCTTTGTAGCGCAATTCGATATCGGGTACAATGCCCTCTAATCGCTCGGCCATCTGTTGATAGGTCTCTTCCAAAGTGGTGGCAGTCAGTGCCATAACAGTCAGCTCCTGTTGTGGGGTAGCAAACCCCTTGGGGGATGCGTGCGGGTTTGGATAAAGATATAAAAAAACGGCCTTTGTTGCAAGGTTTCGGTTGTGACCCCTTAAAAGAAATATTACTTTTGGTTTTGTGATAACTGGATACGGGACATGAAATTTGTAATTCGCGCGGGCGGTGTTGGCACGCGACTATGGCCTTTGAGTCGCAAGAGCAAGCCCAAACAATTTCACGCTTTGACGAGTAACCGAACGATGTTGCAGGAGGCGGTAAATCGCCTCAATTCGCTGGCTAAAATGGATGATCTTTACGTATCTACAGGCGTTAAACTATTGCATAGCGTTCGAGAACAATTGCCCAAATTACCTGCCGAAAACGCGATTGTAGAACCAGCACTCCGCAACACAGGGCCTGCTGTCGGACTGGAGTGCACCTTGTTGGAAGCCCGTTTCCCCGGATGCGCGATTGCGAGTTTGGGTTCTGATCACCACATTGGCAAGCCAGAGGAATTTTGTCGGCTGCTCAAAGTAGCAGAAGACGCGCTGGAGGAATGCCCCGAGACCTTGTTTGTACTCGGTGTAAAACCAACGCGCGCAGACACGGGCTTTGGATATATACAAAAGGGCGATGTAATTGCGAAGGTGAACAACGAACCGGTTTATGCCGTAAAGTCATTCAAAGAAAAACCCGATCCTGCGGCTGCAAAAACATATCTGGAGAGCGGACAATATCTGTGGAATAGCAATATGTTCGTGTGGAAAGCCAGAACGATATTGGATCTTTTCGCAAAATTTGAACCCGAGATGTATGCCCTGCTCGAACAAATTGGCACCGCTGCCAAAGTGGGACAAGAAGTAGACGTCATTGCCGAGGTCTATCCGCAGATGAAAAACATCGCCATTGATCATGCGATTATCGAACGCGCGTCAGATATTGCTACCTTAGAAGCAGATATCGATTGGAGCGATATTGGCGCGTGGGGCGCGTTGATAGATGTGCTCCCCGTAGATGAGGACGGCAATTTACTACAGGGCAATGTGCTATCGCTCAATGCAAAAAACACAACTGTTTATAGCAGCAAAGACAAAGTAATCGCGCTGGTCGATGTCGAGAATTTAATCGTAGTCGATACGGGCGATGCCCTGCTTATTATGCCCCGCGATGGCTCTCAGCGCGTAAAAGATGTGGTCGCGGCATTGGGCGACCGACCGTATTGCGAGCGGTACGTGTAGTCCGAAACTCGCATTGTACATAGAACAAGTCAGTGTTGATCGAAAACTGTGAAGGAGGTTTTATGAAGATTCTGAAAAAAATTTGTCTCGCGCTATGTGTGTTGTCTTCTGGTATAGGCACTGCCAATGCGACATTTATCGATGGCGTAAATCTGGGTGGAGGCTTTATGTGGAACGACAGTATTCGCCCGCGTTTTGAATCATCCGGCGGGATTGCCCTGCATGCCTCTGTCCATGCCAACCTGCCTGGTCCATTCATATTCGCGCCGTTTTACGACATAAGTTTTGCCAGCCCGATGATGCATATCCTGGGCGCGAGTCTCAATTATGCAATTGGTATGCGCGACTTTGAAACCCACAAGCTGTTTTTTGGACCGAGTATTGGATTTGTCCTATCCGATGGTTTTTCTGGACGTTTCATAGGCGGGGAATTGGGATACAAATTTCCAATAGGTGGAAAACTCGGGCTATTTGCCAGGATCAAGTTTGTCGAAGATGAAAATGATATTGTCAGTGGACTTTCCGGGCACATAGGCGCGACATTCAAACTCTTTTAGTAGATCACTCTATAAAACATCCTGTCGATCCAGCTCATTGTGTAGCAGCACAATACACTGAGAGGCAAACAACATCCTGGGACCCACGCAAATCGGTTTGGCACCGAGGCGGCGCAAATACTTAGCCGTTTTTTTTGGCATTGTGAGATGATCTGAAAAAACAAACGTCACATCCTGGGGAAATGTCACCGTGCGAATATCAACACCTCTGCGCTCGAGTACATAGAGCGATTCCGTGCGTTCTTGTACAACGCGTTCAAATCCCTTTTTCGCCACAAAAAGACCGTCATCGACCTGCCGTTCTTCGCCCAGTGACAATCCCTTGCCAGCAGACAGTGCTTTTTGCACCGCCCCTGATAGGGTGCGTTCATCAAACCCACCCAAATAGGCCAAATGATCACTTTCAAAGCGCACGGTTTTGGGCGGGTCCGAAGGCCCATCAAAGACAAGGTGTACAACCGTATGGGTTCTTATATTCTGAGAATAAAAAAGTGCATTGGCCAAACAATGTGCCACAATCTCCAAACGTCCAGCCCGGCGCAGGTCATCCAGTGAAAAATCGGGTGTGGTCGGGCCTTTGCGAGCGCGAAGAATAAAATTTCTCATAAGGAGCAAGTTATGAAACGATGGGTGATCGCAATGCTGATCCTCACAGCCCAGGTCAGCGCGGAAAATAAAAACAAAATGTCAACAGGCGATGGGAAAACCGATGGAATAATGGTAGAAATTCAAAAAAATGCCAGAGAAATCGCAACCTGTAAGGCCGAACAAACGACCGTCATTCGCGTTATGGATCAGGAACTAACACTCAATGCCAGCGCAACCTTTAAGCGCCCCAACCTGATGCGTCTCGATACCACACAAGATCAGGTAATTATTGCACAGCGCATATCTGATGGCGGCCTGATGTGGACCTATGACCGCGAAGAAAAAATCGTCTCCAAAGTGAACCTGGGGCGCGTCTATCGCATCACCAACCTCGAAGCAGATGCAGACCAAGCCGATCCTTTGCGCCCCTTTAGAGGCCTGGAATGGACGAGCATTCGCTACACCGCAGACGAAATATTTGAAGAACGCCCCCACCGCGTCTTTGAAGCCAAAACCAAAACCAACCTCTTGCACGCACAGCTGCCTACCCCCCCCGTCAAAGTAAAATTGCTCATCAATCCCGAAGATGGCCTGTTGCGCCGAGTTGGCTTTTTTGATGCCGAAGACAATGAGATCATCACGCAGACCTTTCATAATTTGACCATCAACACCGACTTGAAAGACAAATGGTTTGAATTTATCGTGCCCTCGGGTGCCCATGTCATCGACGCCACCAACGACGCGATACAAGCCCTCAAGACGGTAAACCAGTAGGAGGGAAATCCCTTTCCCGACCTTTCCCAGCGAAAAAACTCATGACAACAAGGCATTGGCGCATCGCCCTATTTTTTTGGCTACTCTTGATTTTTATTGGTTCAAGCGGCTTGCTATCGTTCGAGAATACAGAAAAATTTTTCTTTTTTAGTGAACGAATACACCATGCAGTACGCAAATTCGCACATATAGCAGAATATGCTATTCTGACCTATCTGTGTTTCCGGTCTCTATGGACAAATCAGCTCAACCGATTTATCTCCTGTGTATTGTGGAGCATCCTGATATCGATTCTCTATGCAATATTGGACGAATGCCATCAATCTTTTGTACCCAGTCGCACGGGCGTTTGGACCGATGTGGTGTGGGATGGCACAGGTGTCGCAATCATAATCCTATTATTGTGGTATGCGAAACACAGGGAAAAGGGCAAAATCAGACAGTGGATATTATAATTTAACAGGAAACCTACCATGACCAAATCTGGAAAAATTGAAAAACCCAACATTCTCTTCATCCTCGCCGATGACATGGGCTGGGGAGACGTCAGCTATCACGGCTCGCATATTCGCACGCCCAACATCGACCGCCTCGCCGCTACGGGAATCGAACTCGACCAACACTACGTCTGTCCCATGTGTACCCCCACCCGCACATGCCTTTTGACGGGCCGCCATCCCGGCCGCTTTGGACGCCACGCCACCGTCCCATCCAACGCCACCGTCCTCCCAGATGGGTATGAGACACTCGCCTCATCCTTCCGCAATGCGGGATACGAAACGGGTCTCTTTGGAAAATGGCATTTGGGATCCTCTCCCGAATACGGTCCTAACCAATTTGGTTTCAATACCGCTTATGGGAGCCTTGCCGGCGGCGTTGACCCGTATAACCATCGCTACAAATCAGGTCCTTACAGCGTCACCTGGCACCGCAATGGCGAACTCGTCGAAGAGCGCGGCCACGTCACCGACCTCATTGCTCGGGAAGCTGTCCAGTGGATCGAAGAACAAACAGGTCCCTGGTTTTGCTATGTTCCTTTCACCGCTGTTCACACCCCCATCAAAGCTCCGCAACACTGGATAGACCGCTATTCAGACCGGCGCTACGATCCCGATGACAATAAAGACCGCTCATTCAAAACCTATGCCGCCTACGCCAGCCAAATGGACCACGCCATCGGTCAACTCGTCGAAACCCTTGCCCGCACCTGCCAGCGCGAAAACACCATCATCATCTTCTCTTCGGACAACGGCGCCATCCCTGCTGGCCCACTTCACGACACCGACAAATACCCGGGCCGCCATGAAGAAATGCCGCGTCTGGGCTGCAATTTGCCCCTACGAGGTCAAAAATCTCAACTCTACGAAGGCGGCATTCGCACCCCATCCCTGATCAATTGGCCTTTTCATCTCCCAAGCGGCAAATGCTTTCACCCCCTGCACATAACCGATTGGATGCCTACCCTGACCAATCTCATCAACTACACGCCCAACGCCGATCCCCAGTGGGATGGTCAGGACATCTGGCCCCGGCTCACAGGCGACATAGCTATACCCGAAGAACGGTCTATCTTCTGGAACTTCAGAGGATCATCCTTTGGCATGCGAACGGGCAATTGGAAATTGATCTACGAAGAAGGCCAAACCCCCGAAGAAACCGGACTCTTTCACATCGGTTCCGATCCTTGCGAAACGACAAATGTAGCATCCACACAAGCCGACCGTGTACATCAAATGCTCGAACAAATAGCCGATGAGAGAAAACGCGACAACAGTTCAATAAGAAATTAAAAGGAGATCTTATGTCATATCGCAACGTCCTCTTACTCATTGCCGACGACTGGAGTCCCATTGCCGGATGTTATGGCAACGACGTCATCAAAATGCCCAGCGTAGATGCACTTGCCGCGCGAGGCACCTTATTTAAGCACGCCTTTTGCACCACCCCATCGTGTGCAGCCAGCCGCGCCAACCTGCTCACCGGTCACTACAGCCACACGCATGGACAATACGGCCACTCGCACAGCATTCACAACTTTCACACGCAACTCAACATGCCGTCAATTCCCAAAACACTACAATCCGCCGGATTCACAACCGGCGTTGTCGGCAAACTCCACGTACAACCCGAATCTGTCTATCCCTGGAACTACGAAGCCGGTGGGGGGCGCAATGTGCGCGGTATTGCAGACAACATCGCAAAATTCTTTGAAACCATTGACAGCGACCAGCCATTCTATCTACACGTCGGGTATTCCGATCCCCACCGGGACTTCGGCAACAAACAAACCTATCCCGGCGTCCCCGAAGTCACGTATTCCCCCGACGAAGTCATCGTCCCCGACTTTTTGCCCGACCATCCAGACGTACGACAAGAATTTGCCGAATACTACCAATCCGTCTCTCGCCTCGACACCGGCATAGGCATGGCCGTGCAGGCACTTCAAGACGCTGGCCGGGCCGACGACACCATGATCATCGTCATGAGCGACCACGGCATGCCCTTTCCCGGCGGCAAAGCCTCTTCTTTTGACACGGGCCACCACTGTCCACTCATCATTGCGCGCCCAAATGCCGAAGCCGTTGTCAGCGACGCCCTCGTCAACTGGAACAACATCGCCCCCACCGTCTTTGAATGGTGCGGCGTTGAATCCCCTGAAGGGCTACCCGAAAAATCCCTCGTCCCCATCCTCAACGAGGCACATCCCGAGGGATTTGACGAAACCTTCTTTTCTCACACCTTCCACGAAGTCACTAATTACTATCCCTACCGCGTTCTGCGCGGGCGCAAATACAAATACGTGCGCAATCTCTATCCCGAACTCACCACCCCTTTGCCGAGTGACCTGTGGGCATCGCCCACCTGGCAGGCCATTCGCAGAGAAAATTTGGAAATGGGCAAACGCCGCACAGAAAAAATTTTGCACCAGGATGCCGAAGCCCTCTTCGACATTGAAAACGATCCCATGGAATCCACCAACATCATCGACGATCCCGCGGTGCGTGACATCGCCGAAGCCATGCGACAAAAAGTTCGCACCTTCCGCAAAGAAACCCGAGACCCCTGGTGCCTGGCGTCCTATCACGCGGGCGAACCGGGTATGGCACCTGGCGTGACGTGACCGATCTACCCCTTTAGACAACCAAAGAAACCCCCGCCTGGTCATTCCAAGCGAGGGTTTCTTTTTTTAATCAGAGATTGGGTAGGCAAAGGAAGGATCATTTTAATGTCCTTAGACGCAATACCATCAACCTGAACTATTATAGCAATTTCAAGTGCGCGAGAATTTCTTCCTGTTCAACTAAATCAAACTGATTTGAACCAATATACATATATCTAACAATGCCGCGTTTATCAATGATAAACGTCGCGGGGCGGGCAATGCTGTTAGCGAGGTTGTAATCCGCCAGGCCGAGCCAGTTATAAAACGAATATCCGAGTTTGCCGATGATGAAACTCGTCGGACGAAAAATGTTGTAAGCGAGGTTGTGAACCGCCAGGCCGAACCAGTGATATACCCCATAGCTTTTGATGGCACTCCAGTCTTCGTCCGCCAAAAACGGAAGCCCCATAATCTTTTTCCATGCCCAGCAGATTTCGAGCGCCCGCGCGCTGAATAGCCTCGAGCTTGAACAACCATGAGCCGACCGTTAGTTGCACGTCCAGCTCAAACTGACGGATATGATCGTAGTGCTGAACTAATACCGGCGCACCGCTGCGGTCCGCGCCCGGCATTAGAAAAGGCTCCCGGCTGGTACCGTTAAACACACTCAGACCAACATCGACAGCCCCAAGTTTAGTGGAAAATGGACATTGGGTGCGAGACGGACTTACGCGCTGTGCATAATGGGTTTGACTGATGGCGTTTTGGGATGGCTTAATGGATGGTCAAGTGCTCGTCTCACTTCAACATCTGATTACACCGCTTCCGTGTCTTTTCAGACGCCTTCCAGTAAGTCTGCTGCAAGATAATAATCCTCTACATCTTCAAGGCCGCGTTTAATAATCTCCCCGAGAAAAAAAGCCTTGGTTCGCCCTGTTTTCGACACCAGGAAATCAATTCGTTGCTCAGCTTCGGGAGACAGATGAATTGTACTCGCCATGTTATTGCCTCCATTTATATGAGGGGTGTGCATAAATCATGCCCACACCGCCTTGATGTGTGAAATAGCTCGTATAGGCAATCCCCATACGCTATTCATAATCGTCGCCAATCACAGGCTTGAAACCCAAGCCCTAAATACTCCACTAAAACGGGGGAATTCTATTTCCCTTTCACAGTAGTTTGGCTTCCTTCCAAATATCAAAGCCCGCCCATCTCGCACACAATCTCAAACTCCCCCTTTGTCACCGTCTGAATTGATAATCGCTGCCCGCGCTGGACCACCCTCATATCCCTGAGTTTGGGATTGTTCTTGAGGTCTTGCAGGCTGACATAAGGCTCAAATGCTTTTGACCATTGTACATCAAAAGAAAACCAGCGCGGATCTTCTCTGGAAGCCTTCTCGTCGTAGTACTCATGCTGCGCATCGAATTGAGAGGGATCGGGATACCCCGCACGCACAATATTGGCAATACCGGCAATACCGGGATTTTTACAATTCGACTGATAGAAAAGTGACTGGTCGCCTTTTTGCATTTCATCGCGGATAAAATTGCGCGCCTGATAATTGCGCACCCCTCGCCAGTACCCAATCCCACTGGGCCGATTGCTCAATTCTTCAAAAGAGCACACATCGTACTCACACTTCACAAGCCAGTATTTCTGGGCCATAGCATCCTCACAATTATAGTGCGGCGTCTTTCCACTTATGATAATTTGGCGACAGACTCAGCGCGCCATCGAACTGCGGCACGAGTTCCCCATTTTGTCCCCTCGGATCGCCCCGATTTTCATTCACCTCTGCCAATCGCCTGCGCCACATCTCAATGCGCGCTTCATAAGCCGGGTCTCTGGACAATTCGCAGCACTCCAACGGGTCGTCATCCAGATTAAAAAACTGTTCTTCTCCCGTGTGATGAAACCAGATATACTTCTCGTGCCCATCGGTGACATATTGCATGCCGTGTTCTCTTGTATAACACGACGTATGCTCGCCCTGCACAAACGCACGCCACCCCTCGTCATCTCCTCGCGCAATGTCCAGAAGAGACCGCCCATCTACAGACGCTGGTATATCGACTCCGGCAGCATCGAGCAACGTGGGCATCACATCGCGCAACTCCACCGGATGATCGCACTTCTCCCCCCGCGTCACATCGCGCCATGTATCGGGGTACTTCACGATAAACGGAATGCGTGCAGACCCTTCATACGCATACGTCTTCCGCCAGTGGTGATGGTCGCCCATCATATCACCGTGATCAGAAGTAAAAATAATCAGGGTATTGCGATATGCTTGCGGATCCTGATGGCGCAACTCGTACAGCACGCGCCCAATCTGGTGATCGATAAACGTGATATTGCCGTAATATCCCGCGCGTCCCTTGTGCGTTTCGGCATCGGAGCGATGCGAACGCGGCGCATTGACATCTGCGATTTTTTTGTCAAACTCTGCTGCCCAGTCTCCCACAGCGGCTTTGGGGATATTGTCATTGTTGATATACATATCCCAATACGCCTGGGGCGCATCATAAGGCGAATGGGGACGCGCAAATGAAAGCCACATAAAAAACGGTTTGGTCGGATCGCGCTGCTGCAAAAATTTAACCCCCTCGCTCGCCGTCCAGTGCGTCGGATGCAAATGCTCGGGCAAATGGCTGGGCCGCGCCATCCAGGAATTCCAATCGATACTGTGATCCCGATACCCGTAAGCACCTTCCTTGTGCTGATCAAAAAACAGGTGATAATCGCTGATGAAATTTTCCGTCCGCCGTCCACTTTCATCCAGCACCATGTGGTGAAAACCATACAGCCTGCGCTGTGGAGCATGGTGCATCTTGCCCACGGCCTGCGTGTGATATCCCACCGCTGCAAGTTCCCCCGGCAATGTCGCCGGATATTCCAGCGGATCGCCCCCCGTCATTGTCAACCGCCCGTGATTCCATTGATCCATCCCCGTGAGAATCCCCGCGCGTGCAGGCGTACACGACGGCACCGATGTATATGCGTGAGGGAAATGCGCTCCCTGCTCGGCCATTTCATCGAGATATGGCGTCTCCAGTACCGGATGCCCATCACACCCGAGGCAATCTCCGCGCTGTTGATCTGTCGTAATCAACAATAAATTTGGTCGCTCTGGCATTTTTGTATCCTTTCACCTTCTCCACACCGATTTCAACAACCGCACCCAATTTCCCGATAATACCTTTTGAATATCTTCTTGTGAATATCCGCGCCGTTCAAAAATGGGCACCAAATTCTGCAAATCGGCAATTGTATTTAAATCTCGCGGCGATTGTTCCTGGCCATATCCGCCATCGAGATCTGTCCCAATGCCCGAATGATTTGCATTGCCAGCAAGCTGACACACATGATCGATATGATTGACCACGGTCTCGAGCGTCGCCTTTGTAGTCTGCTCATAACACGGCACGCCCCGCTTCCACTCTGGATCGAGCATCCACGCATCAAAAGCCGCGCCAATAACCCCCCCGCGTTCTACAATCGCGCGGATCATATCATCTGTCAACTGCCGCTGCCCCGGCGTCAATGCCCGACAATTGTGATGGCTTGCAGCCACCGGCCCGTCGTAATAATCGAGAATTTCCCAGAATGCCTGATCGGTCGTATGTGTCAAATCCACAATAATTCCCGCGGCTTTGAGCGCGTCGAGCAATGGCCTGCCCCGATCCAGCAATCCCCCTTCCGTCCCTGTTCCGTGACAATAAGAACTCACGCCATAATGCGAAATACTCACCATTTTCAAGCCCAAATCGCGCCATTCGGGCACCTGATCGGGATCGAGAATCGGATCGGCGCTTTCCATTGCCAGCACCAACCCGATGGGGGTATCTACCGAGGGATGCGCCCACGCAGCAACGCACGCGTCCAAATCCTCAACCGAGTGAATCTGCCGAATAATCCCCCGTCGCTCCATCGCCTTATAAAAAGCATAATGCCCCATCCCGATACCATAACACTGCGTCTGATCCCACATCCCCGTGCGCGTCCAACGATCATTGGTATCAATACGCGACATCACCGTACCAAACACAATCCCCACCCGCCCCCTGTGCAACTCGGGAAACGTGGTTGTACACGACCCAAAACTGCGCGTAGTCGGTTCCGAATCGTGTACCCGCACGGTTGCCGCAGGTTGCGTGAGATCGCGATTGACCTGAATGGCGCAAAAGGCGAGGTCTAAGTGGCTATCGACAATAAAGTAGGTATGATCGGACATGTCATCCCCAGGCCGTGGTAAAAAATCGCACCAAATTCCCATGCGCAAAACCCTTCACATCGTCTTCTCCATAGCCGTGAACGCGCATGAGATTTAGAAAGCGCTGCAAATCGTCAATCGTATGATAATCCGTAGGCGAAAGCTCCAGCCCAAATCCACCGTCCAGATCTGTGCCATAAGCCACGTAATCTGTGCTACCTGTAAGTTCGCAGATGTGATCGATGTGTTCGAGCACTGCCTTCATCGGTCGGGTTGCCGTGGTATAATGCGTACGCGGATCGTCCCAATTCCATGCAGGAGACAGCATCTGCTCGGCAAAAACCATCCCAATTACGCCACCCCGGTCAGTGATTGCGCGGATCATATCGTCCGACAAATGCCGTTGCCCCGGCACCAATGCGCGACAATTGCAATGGCTGGCATGCACTGGTCCCTTCCAATAATCGAGAATATGCCAGAAAGTGAGGTCTGCCGCATGGGTCAGATCCAGCGCAATATCGGTCTCAGACAGCGCGTCCATCAGCGCGTAAGCCGGTGGATATAACCCGCCCACCGTACCCGTGCCATGCCCATACGTATTGGCGCCAAAATGTGTCAAAGACACCGAGCGCAATCCCGCTTCATACCATTCGCCCACCTGATCGGGACCCAGAATCGGATCAGCACTTTCCATCGACAAAATAAGCCCCACGGGTGTATCGTCCGCTGGATTCTCCCAGTCGGCAACACAGGCATTGAGATCTACAACAGACTTGATAAACCGAATTTCTCCACACCGTTCCAGCGCCCGATAATACGCCAGATGGGATTGCCCCCGTGCATAAGCCACATCCTGTGTGCGCACTGCATTGTGCGTATTGTCCTGTGGATTTTGCACGCGACACATAATGGTCGAAAGCATAATCCCCACGCGCCCTTTGCGCATCTCGGGCAAACAAACAGTTGGCGTAAACCGCTTGGGCTGTGGCCCCAGGCGTTGCGCCAACGAATCCGGATGGGCCGACAATCCCCCCACCATACTGTCTTCGCGCTCGCGCAACACATATACAGATTGCGTGAGATCTCGGCGATAAAACAGCGCGTTAAACGCCATATCGAGATGCCCATCAATAATCAAATATTCACGCATATTCCATATCCCAATTCAAAGGATTTGCTCTCTCGCAGGTAACGTACGACGCGAATTACTCAAGTCAAGCACAATAAAAACCCCATCCGATAGAATGAGGTTTTCTGTTGTAGTGCGGCAAGAGACCGCGCTTGTCGTGAACTAATGGCCTTCGACCCACGACTTTATTTTGTCATATCTTCAATTTCGTCACGCACGCGCTTACGCCACTCGCGGTCGGCATCGGACTCTTTTTTCTTTTCCACCCGCCTCTGTCTATACGGCTTACTCACGGGTTTGTCTTCGAGTACTTCGATAAACGGGACATCTTTGCGATTGTGACGTTTCCAATACCGAACAAATGCCCAACCCAGATAAATCATTGCACCGATAAAAATCAACAACTGTGGGGTCATGGAAGCCTCCATTTGCACGATTACCTCACTTCCTAAAATATCACAAACAATAAACCGCGTCAAGCGGTGAATTGAACCATTACTTAAAATCAAAACATATCAAATTTGAGATATTTTTCAAGAAAAAAATAGGTGCTCCTTTCCTTATTGTCTCACCCTGCAAATTAGATTAACTTTTTCAGGCATAAAAACCCTACACGATAGAATCCAAAGGAATGTACATGCCCCCACTCCACTTAGCCAAAACTTGCGAACTCCACGTCCACCCCGGCGGATGCTTAACTGCTGAAGACCTCATAGAACTCGGCAAAGACTTTTACGAAGACATTGACTGGACGCTTTTTACTGACGCCTATGAAAAAGCTTATGGTATTCGCCCAGATATCATCGCGCTCTACCGCGATGCCATATCCAATCCAACCGCGGGACTTGCCAAATTTAAGGAACACTACATCTACACCGAAAAAGATGGGGGCGACTTTGGTCGGTTTAAAGCCAAATTCAACCTCATCACAAGTCTTTTGAAACACCCGCCCAAAAGACAGGAACTCCTGATCAAGGCGTTTTTCAAAGCACATGACCGGCATCGCAAAGAGGGTATCACCTTTGTCGAATACCGTTGCAGCGGTGGTGGGGAAACGCGAGAGACATTCATCGACTTTCACCGCACAAATGCCCAAATCCTCTCAAACGAAGCATCGAAACATAACACAACCGCACGCTACATCATCAGCCTGCGCCGCTCGACCGCACAGCAAGACTACGAATGGGTGCAAGCACTCCTGGATGAAAATCCCGAACTCATCCCCACCATCGTCGGCATTGATTTTGCCGACATCGAAGAAGGCTACCCCCCTAAAAACAACCGCGCACTCTTCCAACGCGTACACAAAGACAACCAGGAACGCCCTGAACGCGCCCTCGAAATCACCTATCATGTGGGCGAAAGCTATTTTGACAAATCGCTCGAAAGCGCGATACGCTGGTGTCACGAAGCCGCTGAAATGGGTGCCAGGCGATTGGGCCATGCCATAGCGCTCGGCCTCGACCCAGCAGTGGCAATTGCGCGTCGCCCCGATGCACACGCGAAAGAACAGATCAGCGAACGCCTCGACCAGATCGCCTACGATCTCATGCATGCCACTGAATTTTCGACTTTCGATATCAAAGTGAACGCCAGCGCACTCCAAACCGAACGACAAACCCTGAAAAATCGAGCGCCTGACGAAATAGTCGAACGCCCTTATAATCCCCAACGCCTCGAAGAAATCCGCAACCGCCAGCAATTTGTTCTAAACCGCCTCACACAACTCGGCACAATCATCGAAACGTGCCCAACCTCCAATCTCCGCATCGGCGGTGTGCCCGATCCCGCTCATCACCCCATCCACACATTCCTCAAATCAAATGTCAACCTCGCCATCGGAGCGGACGACCCCGGCATCTTCGACAGCCCGCTCGCCAGCGAAATCGACTGGGCAATCACCCATACCAACTGGACACCAGAAGCTCTGGAAAAACGCCTGGGTGATCCCCGTCGGTTTCAATTGGGCAACCTGCGCCCGCCGAGGATATGACGATGGGACAAATCGATCCTTAAACGCCGATAATAGTGTACCATTTTGAGCTTTCCTCCAAAATAGTTCAATTTCAAAGCATAAATTATTTGTACCTAAACTGTCCGAAAACGAACACCACTGTATCATTATCGGAAAACTAGCCAGCATAAAAAACCTCGAAAGCCTGACCGATAATCCACATTCCGCGATTAATTGATGCCATGTTTGAGCTTGGAAAGGGCGATGAACTGACCGAGATGCGACATCCTAAAAATGATACTTGAGGTCCAAGCTGACGTCATACATTGCGATGTCGTGAGTTCGACTGGGCCCAATACGAGGCGGCTTCCATCACGGCACTAGTAGGGTGCGTGGCTCCGCAACTGCTCCGAATAACTGTTTAAGCCGTGCAGCGATCAATTTTTCTCGAGCTTTGATGAAATCATCGAATCGATCCAGTCTCCAAAGGGCCGGATCATCAGGGATGAGATGGCGCTTTTTGAATCCTTCGTCCCGCGTAGCGATCCATTCATCAAAGGGTTTGTCCAGCTTCTCTTGGTTCTCGGGGGCCAGCAGTAGCTGTAGATTTCCAATCCTGTTCATGAGATTGTCACGGTAGTCATTTATCTGATCCTGGTCGAGTTCGGCCTCCTCCAATGTCCTCGGCTTGAACATGCTTTGCGGAAAAATATGATCCTGATGGTAGGTCAGCGTTCCCCAGCTATTGTCCTCATAGAGCAGTGTTAGTGCCAAGAAAGTGAGCCTCTGGCCGTATCTCAGTAAGGTAACATTGTCCACCGCGTAATCATCGAAGTAGGCCGTGCGCCCTGAACGCTCGGCAACTTCGTTGATTCCATGGGCTGGAAAATCGGCTTCGTTTCCATCAAGCCCCTTAAGGACTGTGCGGTTGTCGCGAAGAATGTTGTCGGAAGATCCGCCAAAGACCCCGTTTAATAGAGCGGCACCAACCCATTTGCGAACCAAATTAGAATTCCTCACCTCGAAAGGCGTGCTGCCTCTCAATGTCAATCCTGGCCTGTAAGAAAGATAATAGATCAATGGTATCAAGGCATTGGCACTGGTCAGATTGTCTCTGTCAATGCCAAAAAAATTCACCAAGTCCACAGCACGCTCAATGGCACTCTTGATGTCCTCCCATCGATCCCGAATCTTCTGGAGATTTTGAAGATTGAAGTTCTGAATCTTGTATGCGACGGGAAGGTCGGTCACAACCAAGCAAGTCTTCATGATGAAGTCCTTATCAAAGTTATTCCGTCGCGTGAGTTCCATATTGATCCGGTCGACAAACCTGAATATCTCCTCCCGAGCGTTTATGCCGCTCCAGTTCAATGTGACCATCGAGAGCAAGAGGTCGGACTTGCTCAGTTTCGTTCCGCCCTCGTTCGCACGCACAAAGATGTCTAAAACGCGGTCATAATCTTGATTCGGTTCCGTGTAGAAGGCGATAACCTCATCCTTCCATACAGCACGATAAAGACGCTCCATGTTCCTTCGAAAGACTCGAGTCTGTCCCTTGGTCACATCGTCTGGAAGTTTTTCCTCTTCTTGGTCGCGGAATTCGTAGAAAGCATCTTCACTGTCAAAATCGAGTATTTTCCCGACCCTGAACCAATAATGCTCGGTATCCGGTTTCGGCGTGTCAGCCAGAAAAGAAAACCCGTAGTATATGCCTTCTTCCGCACCACCGACTTCCTCAATTACCCCCTGTGGGTCCTTCAGTAAGTCGAGATGCAATCGCTGCTTGACCCAAGCACTAGTGCATCGTGGCAAAAAAGGCTAAACATATAAATAGTGTGTGCTTATATTTGGGAGTCTCTCAAAAGTGCCTCTACATTCCTCTTGGAGGGTCCCATGCCTGGTTACTATAAAAAAGCAAGTGCCTTGCCCATAAGCGTGATCCAACGCGCCATCTTAGAAGAGCTTGTCCAACGCCATACCAGCCAACAGTGCCATGTCAAACGTGCCGGCATCATCCTTTTGAGCAGTGAGGGGAGAAGCATGACGGAGGTGACCGAGCAACTGAGGATCCACCGTGGGACAGTCTCTACTTGGCGCAAGCGGTGGCTTGGTCACCAAGAACACCTCACCTTGATCGAAGTCGAAGCCGACCGACAGGCCTTATCGGAGGCGATTCTGTCCACGCTTTCTGATGCGCCGCGCTCTGGCACGCCTGTGACCTATACGGCACAGATGGTCACAAAGATTGTGGCACTCTCGTGTGAAGACCCCAACGCATGTGGGTATCCGATTAGCCATTGGACGCCTCAAGCGTTGCGAGAAGAAGTCATCGCACGCGACATTGTAAAGGACATTTCCATTCGTAGTGTAGGGCGTTTTTTAAAAGGAGGCCGATCTTAAGCCCCATCGTGTGCGCTATTGGGAGTGTCCCCCCGATATGGATAAAGAAGCCTTTTACCAACAAAGCGAAAAGGTCTGCACCTTATATCAGTCGGCTCCTGCGCTTCACGAACAAGGCGTACATGTCATCAGCACAGATGAAAAAACGGGCATACAGGCCAAAGCGCGTGCCAAGCCAACTTTGCCGATGAAGCCGGGTCGGGTCGAATACCAGGAGTTTGAATACAAAAGGCCTGGGACGTGTTGCTTGCTTGGCAATTTTGAAGTCGCCACAGGCCAGATGATTGCCCCAACCTTATCAAAGACCCGAACAGAAGCAGATTTCAAGACCCACATCGAACAAACCCTCGCGCAAGACCCGCAAGGCGAGTGGGTCTTTGTCGTGGATCAACTCAATACCCATAAATCTGAATCCTTAGTCCGATGGGTTGCCCATGTGTGCGACATTCAAGACGAGTTAGGTGAAAAAGGCAAATCCGGGATTCTAAAATCCATGAAAACGCGTGCCGACTTCCTGATAGATGAATCCCATCGTGTGCGCTTTGTTTATACGCCTGTGCATGCCTCTTGGCTCAATCAGATTGAATGCTGGTTTTCCATTCTCGTGCGACGCCTGCTTAAGAGAGGTAGTTTTACATCCATTCAAGACCTTCAGCAACGTATCTTGGATTTCATTGACTTTTTTAACAAGACGATGGCCAAGCCTTTTAAATGGACTTACACTGGCAGACCCCTTAATCTATAAGGCGTATCACTTCTGCCACGATGCACTAGGATCATGCCAACGGCGATACTTGATCTTGATCGTGTAAGTTCCCTTCAATCCCACAAGTAGAGAAGTGAGTCGCTGTTGTCCATCAAGCACAAGCATCATCTGGTGAACGCCATCAGTATTGGCGAGTTCATTATGCGTTCCTTCCTTCGCGTTCTCAATGAATCGATATACTTCCCACTTGCTCCTGTTCTCTTCTTTCAACTGCCAGAACAGGAATGAGCTGATCGGATAGCCTCGCATGATCGAATCAAACAATGAGATGATCTGCTCCGGTTTCCAGACGAATTCACGCTGGATCGCAGGAAGGAAGTATTGACCATTTAGTGCCTTAATGGCTATTGCAATTGACTCTGATCGGTAGCCCATTTTTCATCTCTCCTTTTTGTTTTGGAATTATATAAAATAGTGACCAACTGACTGAATCAAAGCTCATGCATCCGTACCATCAATTCCTTCAAGTCATCGGTCATTTTGACTCTGGAATCTCTTTGACTGACGAATATATATTGATGCCTCTTTTTTTTGAACATTTATACTTATAAACCCTAAAGCCACAGAGTGCATAATTTGTACGTCTGGTCCCTTAACCTCAAATTGCTTGGAGAGTTTCGTGCGTCGTTCAATCTAAAATATCTGAAATTAGAATAAGACGATCAGTGTCTTTTGAATGTCCTTCTCAAATCCTTTTTCGATATAGATGCTAGAGACATCGACTTACGGATTTCGTTCGTATTGCCAACTATGGCGTCTCGCAATTTGCCCAAACCGCGACTCTTGTTTATTATGTTCCCAAACGAACTATGCGGGTTATGGCTGGAATGCAGACTTGAAAAACGCAACAGCAACAACAGCCGCATAGACTGCTCAAAAGACACAATAAAAGAAAACCACTAAAGCGGAGTAACTTCAGTATATATTTCCTTTGTTTTATTTTTCCGCAACCATCCCTGTTACATTTTTTTCTTATTCTTATCGGCGAAAATATAGTCATTGATCAACGATTTGCAAAACGAATATCCCGACACACTCACCTTGACATACCGTGTTCAAAACTGTATTTTCCGCGTTAAAAGGAGAACGCTGTGTTTGAATCCAATATGAAAACATTTTACGATACCCACGGCTACCTCGTAGTAAAAGACCTCTTTAAAACAGAAGAACTCGCCGACGTTATTCAGCGCACCGACGAGATTGTAGCCAACCCGGATCGAGCACCTGAGGGCATCTCAATTGGCCATGAAGGCAATACCATAACAGACAAATCAAATCCAGAAGCGCGAAATCAAAGTGTGCGCGTTCTCGCATTTGTCGTGCGTTTTGACCCCATCTATCGTCCCATTGCCAAACATCCCAAATTACTCGCACTCGTGCGCGGCTTAATCGGACCGCGCATTCGCGTTTTTCGCGATCAGATGCTGCTCAAACCGCCGGGCGGCCAGGCCAAACCGCCGCACCAGGACCAGAGCTATTTTCGCGTACAACCTACCAACGGTCTCGTCACCGCCTGGATTGCCTTAGACGACGCCACAGATACCAATGGCTGTATGCGTTATGTGCCCAGTTCACACAGACACGGCATCTTTGACATCACCCCTGATCCAGACCGCCCCGTGCATCACATACCCGATACGAGAAATATCGACCTCCCCGAATCCGTCGCCTGTCCCGTGCCAGCAGGATCTGTCATTTTTCATCACGGCTGCACCTTGCACCACAGCGAAGTAAATCACACAAACACATGGCGCAAAGCCCTCATCCTCCACTACGCCACATCTGATTCTCGCTCCGAACGCGAACAACTCAACAACGAAATCTCCCTTGAAATCGATAAAATAAAGTCGCGTTTCGCCTTTTGAACTTGCAACGCATTATATATATTTGTAAGCAAAACATCGATTCCACATCCTCACTTGGAGAACACCATGCGCTCGATTTGTCTCATCCTTCTGATCCTATACACAGCCCCGCTCTATGCACACGAATATCACCGTGCTGCCGTAGATTCCGTTCCTTCACAAATTCCCGACCGCATTGTACTCAACTGGTCGGGAGACCCCACCACCACGGCCTCGGTCACATGGCGCACCGATACGAGCATCACACAGGCCGAAGGTCAGATCGCAGAAGCCAATGCCTCGGCCAATTTTACCACATGGGCCAAGCGCGAAACAGCGCGCACTGAAAAATGGGAACACGATGGAAATACCGCCCATTTCCATTCCGTCACATTCAAGGGCCTCAAACCCAACACCCTCTATGCCTATCGCGTGGGCAGTGGCGACATCTGGAGTTCCTGGTATCAATTTCGCACGGCCTCAGCCGAACCGGATGATTTTACCTTTATCTACTTTGGCGATGCCCAAAACAACCTGCTCGCGCTATGGGCACGCACCATCCGAACCGCTGTGCTCGACGCGCCCCATGCCGATTTTATCATCCACGCAGGCGACCTGATTAATCGCGCCAACAGAGACAGCGAATGGCATGAATGGTTTGAATCTGGCAACTGGATCCATGCAAAAATCCCCAGCATTTCTACACCGGGGAATCACGAATACTATAAAGATGCGGACAAACGCCATCTGTCTGTTCTATGGCGTCCGCATTTCACCCTGCCCGAAAATGGGCCAGAGGGCCTCCAGGAAACAACCTATTACACGGACTATCAAGGTGCGCGCATCATCTCGCTCAATTCCAATGAACGCCGCGAAGAACAGGTACCCTGGTTGGAACAAGTGCTCAAAAACAACCCCAATAAATGGACCTTTGTTACATTCCATCATCCCGTCTATTCGGCATCCGATGGCCGCGACAACAAAGACCTGCGCGAAGCGTGGAAACCCATCTTTGACAAATACGCCGTCGATCTAGTGCTCCAGGGTCACGACCACACGTATGCCAGAGGGAATAACATCGGCAACGGCGTAACCGTGCGCGACTCAACCAAAGGCACTGTGTACGTCGTATCGGTCAGCGGCCCCAAACAATACAAACTCAGAAACGACCGCTGGATGACGCGCGGTGCAGAAAACACACAGCTTTATCAAATCATCACTGTCTCAGGCGACACCCTGCACTACCGCGCAATGACCGCTGTGGGTGAACTCTACGATGCTTTCGATCTGGTAAAACAGATGGGCAAACCCAACAAACTCATCGATCGCGCTCCTCAATCTCCCGAACGCCTATGGGAAAATACCCTTGAAAAGAAAGACAAAGACGACAAAGTTTATTAATTAGTGGTCCCCCGGAAAACCCCATGCGCCCGATTTGTCTTATCCTTCTGTTCCTATTCACAGCCCCGGCTTATGCAAACGAGTATCACCGTGCGGCCGTAGATCCCGCTCCATCACAAATTCCCGACCGCATCGTTCTCAACTGGTCGGGAGATCCCACCACCACGGCATCAATCACATGGCGCACCGATACGAGCATCACACAAGCCGAAGGTCAGATCGCAGAGGCCAATGCCTCGGCCAATTTTACCACCTGGGCCAGGAGCGAAAACGCGCGCACAGAAAAATGGAAACGCAATAGACGTGTCGCTCATTTCCACTCGGTCACATTCAAGAGCCTCAAACCCAACACCCTCTATGCCTATCGCGTGGGCAGCGGCGATATCTGGAGTTCATGGTATCAATTTCGCACAGCCTCAGCCGAACCGGATGCTTTTACCTTTATCTACCTTGGCGATGCACAAAACAACCTGCTGTCCCTTTGGGCACGCACCATTCGAACTGCTGTGCTCGACGCACCCCATGCCGATTTTATCATCCATGCAGGCGACCTCGTCAATATTCCCAACAGCGACAGCGACTGGCATGAATGGTTTGAATCTGGCGACTGGATCCATGCAAAAATCCCCAGCATTCCTACGCCGGGGAATCACGAATACTCTAACTATCAAGATGCGAGCAAACGTCGTCTATCTGTTCTATGGCGTCCGCATTTCACCCTGCCCGAAAATGGGCCAGAGGGCTTTGCGGAAACCACCTATTACACAGACTATCAGGGCGCGCGCATTATCTCGCTCAATTCCAATGAACGCCACAAAGAACAGGCTCCCTGGTTGGAACAAGTGCTCGAAAATAACCCCAATAAATGGGCCTTTGTCACATTCCACCACCCGGTCTATTCCGCATCCTCTGGCCGCGCCAATAAAGACCTGCACGAAGCGTGGAAACCCATCTTTGACAAATACGCCGTTGATCTGGTACTTCAAGGTCACAACCATACGTATGCCAGAGGGAACAACATCGGCAGCGGCGTAACCGTGCGCGACTCAACCAACGGCACAGTTTACGTCGTATCGGTCAGCGGTCCCAAACAATACAAACTTAAAAAAGACCCCTGGGTGACGCGCGGTGCAGAAAACACACAACTTTATCAAATCATCACTGTCTCGGGCGATACCCTGCACTACCGCGCAATGACCGCTGTGGGTGAACTCTACGATGCTTTCGATCTGGTAAAACAGATGGGCAAACCCAACAAACTCATCGATCGCGCTCCTCAATCTCCCGAACGCCGATGGAAAAATACCCTTAAGAAGAAAGACAAAGACGACAAAGTTTTTTAATCAACGGTTGCATCCCGCGCTATATCCACTTCCTTTCCATCCTCCTCACTGCGATAAATCCCATCCAAAATCGCCATCACTTGCAGCGACTGCTCAGCCGGTACAGGCGACGGTTTGCCCTCTGCAATCGCCTCGGCAAACATCATGCATTCCAGCGCGTGCGCTTCGGTCCTATTGCCCGTATTTTGCAATGCGTAGTTGTGATGTTGCTGCGTCTTGTAATCCGCATAATAAATCTCACAATTGGGCAAGTGTGCCCCACCCTTCGTGCCGTAAAGCCATATCTGCCGTTCTGACGGGGGACCTTGATGCAACATCCAGCTCGTCTCCAGAATAAGCGAAGCCCCATTTTCAAACCGCACAAAAGCCGCTGCAAAATCCTCCACATCAAATTCTTTGGGAATCGCACCACCACCGCGCCCCATCGTACTGAACGCACCCTCCTGCTGTGCTAACTCTGCCTTCGCCACACCCGTTACAGCCACGGGATTGGGATTGCCCATCAACCACAGGGTCAAGTCCAAAACGTGAACGCCAATATCAATACACGGCCCGCCACCGCTGTGCTTTTTCATAATAAAACCCGGTCGCGCGGGCACCCCCGACCGCCGCAACATCCAGCATCGCGCGTGATACACATTTCCCAAAACACCCGTTTCCACTTCCTTCTTCATCGCCAGAGACGCACCTGCAAACCGCGACGACTGCGCGCACATCAACAACTTGCCCGACCGGTCGCGTGCAGCAATCATATCTTTCACCAATCTGGGGCTTGGTGCCAGTGGTTTTTCGCAAATCACATGTTTGCCCGCATCCAGCGCACCGATAGATAAAGGCGCGTGATAATTATTTGGTGTACATACATCCACAATATCGATCTCCAGATCGGCAAACAAATCTTCTGGATTCACATACAGTTTTTTCACATCGTATTGCTCGCCCCAATTCTTCAATACGTCTTCACTAATATCGCTTCCGGCTACCAATTCGGCATGTTCCGAAGCCTGCCACCCCGGAATATGCGTCCGCGCAATACCTCCCACGCCGACAATACCCACCTTCAATTTATCTGCCATTTTACCTCCTTGGTTAAATTAGCGGTCAGCTCCTAAGCCTACAACCTTTCAAATAACAAAACCACCTGCACATTGTCAACGCAGATCGCCCGACGAGACTAAACATAGCGACAACCGCTTGACGCTCTGCTCAGACCAACGTACATTGCCTATTCCTGCACAACACTGTCTTTCACCTTTTAATAACAGATATTGCCATGACCATACACGACCTCGACACACCCGCGCTCACCATCGACCTCGATATTCTCGAAAAAAATATTCGAGAAACCCAGGAGGCCTGTGACAAATTCGACATTCCACTGCGCGTACACACCAAGACGCACAAAATCCCCGAAATAGCCAAAATGCAACTCGCTGCGGGAGCCATTGGCATTGTCTGCCAAAAAGTGGGCGAAGCCGAAGTCATGGTTAAAGCGGGCATTCCCGACATCCTCATCCCCTATAATATCGTCGGCCCCGTCAAAGTCAAACGCCTCGCCGAACTGTGTAAACGCGCAACCATGACCGTCGCTGTCGATTCGGAAATCACCGCGCGTGGTCTATCCGATGGTGCAATGGAAAACGACGTCACCATCAACATCCTCATCGAATGCGACACCGGAGGCAATCGCTGCGGCGTACAATCGCCCGAAGCCGCGCTCGAACTCGCGCGAAGAATTACAAACATGCCCGGCCTCCAGTTCCAGGGCATCATGACCTATCCCAGTCACGAACGTGCCAAAGCCTTCATCGACCAAACGCGCGACCTGCTTCAAAGCGCGGGCATCGCGCTCAACACCATCAGCGGGGGTGGCACGGGCACTGCCGAAATTTCCAAAGCCATTGGCTGCACCGAAACCCGCATTGGTTCCTACGTCTTTGAAGGTCTGCGTCGCATCAACCGCGAACACAACCCTCCCAACCCCATCACCTGTGCCGAACGCATGATTGTCACCATCGTCAGCACGTCCACACCCGACCGCGTCATCATCGATGGCGGGCAAAAAACATTCACCAGTTATGCCCCCACGCCTTATGGATACATCGTCGAACATCCCAATGCCAAAATCTACGGCATGTCCGTCGAACACGGTCACGTCGATGTCTCAGAATGCAACCACACCTTCACCGTAGGCGACCGCCTCTCTGTCATCCCCCTGCACCAGGGCATGACCACCAACCTCCACGATGAAGTCTATGCCGTGCGAAATGGCAATGTAGAACACGTATGGAAAGTTGCCGGACGGGGAAAAGTACAATAGTAAATTTGTCATTTTTGGTAAAAAACCATGTCCAAACAACCACATAAATTATCCAGACGCACAGCAATCGCTGGCATTGGTATCAGTGGCATTGTCCTTACACAGCACGCATTGTCTCAGGAGATCGCCGTGACTACAACAAACAGTGCAATCATAACGCGCTACACTACCGTTCAAGCTATGAAATCCTCGCCCGAAACCCACGAAGGCGAATGGGCAGAAACCGCAGGGTTTTACGTCCCCGGCGATGGCGGCGCTGCCTTGTATCACATTCGGAAAGCGGATGCAAACACGCGACCAAACGATGCGGACATCATCGCATTGGACAATGGCACAGTCGCTATCTTGCACGAAAACAAAGCCGTGAATTACAAAATGTTTGGCGCGATTGGCGATGGTGAAAACGACGATGGCGTTCAAATAACCCTGGCGCATGAATACGCCAATGCACACAAAATCCCAATTGTAAATTTGAGCGGCGAATATTGGATCGTGCAAACCAATGACATACCCATCAAGACCAACGTCTCCTGGGGTCAAACAATTTTTCACATCGATGAACAATACAACAGCCAAAGGGAGCCGCGCTTTGAAATTCTCAATGATCACCCCCCCAAAAAGCTCACGCGAGACGAAACCATCAAAGCGGCTTTATTGGAAAATCTAAAACCCGGCGTACAACTCATTCCCGAACTGGCACAATATGCAAACCATCTCATCATCGTCGAAGATGATAATGATCGCATTGGCATTCGGGAAGGCAATTATTCAAAGGCGGGATGGGCGCGCGAAGAATTATTCTATGTTGAAGAAGAGGGCCGCATCATTGGCGATATTGCCTGGGAATTCAAAAACTTCACCGACATCACCGCCATACCCTGCAACGACAATTACCTCATCGTCGAAGGCGGCGGATTCTACTTTTCTGGCGACAGTGGAAGCGGTAGATCCTGGAGGTATCACCATCACGGCATTTCCATACGGCGCAGCCGAACCATTATCCGCGAACAATGGATGGGTCTGGAAAAGGGGAAACGCGATATATCCATGCACCCCCGTCGCGGCTTTTATGTATTCAGCAGTGTTTACGACGTCACACTGGAAAATATCCGCGCAATGCCCTGGGAGAAAAATCGCGAAGAAAAAGACAGAGTGCTCGGTGCGGGCACCTATGGCATTGGAGGTGCGCGGATGCTCAATTGCACCTTTCGCAACATCACAGCAGAAGGCGGCTGGGTTGCATGGGGTGTTTTTGGCACCAACCTCAACAAAAACTTCCGCATTGAAAACTGCCATCTCAACCGCATTGATGTGCATTTCCACTGCTGGAACCTCTACATCAGCAACTGCACCATTGGCTTCAAAGGCATCGCACTTACGGGTGGGGGTGAATTGGTGATCGAAAACACCACGCGCCACGGCAACCAATTTGTCAATTTCCGGCGCGACTATGGGGCCAAATGGGACGGGCACATACGCATTCGCGGCTGTCGGTTGATGCCCAGTAGCAATGGCCGCGTTTCTGTCCTATCTTGTCGCCCAGCCGATTTCGACTACCAATATCCCATCGGCTTTGCACGCACGGTCACAATCGAAGACCTGCTCATCGATTACAGCGCAGCACCCGAATCGAAAGCATCGTGCTGGCTCATGGACACCGTTTCCTTTTCCAAAACCGAAAACAATACCCGCCTCTTCTTTCCCCATCGCATTGAATTTCGAAACATCACCGTCGAAGGCCGAAAACAAGGCGTTCGTCTCATCCGCATACCCAACCCTCACCACTACGACCTTCGCGGCAATGGCGACTACGATGGCACCCAACTCCACGCCAATAGCACCATCATCTGCGACAATGTTCAACTCGAAAAATTCACTCAGGAAATTGCCGATGATGACGAACAGGTGCATATTCTGATCGGTGGTGAATCAGCGGTTGACTATGCCGATGCACTGGCTCTCTATCCCAAAATTCGATTTACCGACTGTGAAAATATTAGCGCATACCTGGGCAACTGCATTGCCAGTGCGACTTTTGAACGGTGTAGCTTGAACACTATAACCGCACCCAATTTGTGGGGAGAACTCACATTTACCGAATGCCGTCTCCAACCCGATGTGGAAAAGGTGCCAGAGCAATTTTATATTTTGCAAAGCACGCTGGGTACGCGCTTCACCAACTGCACCCTTCACGCGCCCATCGTCAACGGCAAAATGAATCCGGACCTGATGAACCACATGGGCTTCATCAAAATCAACGAATCTGTACAGCACTACCATCTCAACACAGCACTGGGAAATGATGTCATAAACCATCTCAAAAACTCGGGAACCACACTCACACCAGAATTTATCGATCAACTGAAATTACATCACGATTTGGAATCGTAGTTTTATTTTGCAATAAACCAATTCTTCAAAAGGAGTATTCCGTCGTGAGAGACGTACGCTGGGAGCGCATGTTCCCCGATGAACTCGAAGCCGCATTCAAAGCCTGTCCAGTCGTCTATTTTCCCTATGGCCTGTGCGAACCACACGGCCCACAAAATGCTGTGGGACTCGACGCCCTCAAAGCCCACGGCATTGCCGTTCGCACCGCACACAAACACGGCGGCATTGTCGCCCCGCCCGACTACTGGCATATTCACGAAATTGGGGGCTATGCCCTCTGGTCAGAACGCTCGGTCGGCCAGCCCGAACGATCCTGGCTAACCTGCATGCCGCCCTGGCAACACTTCAAAAACATCTGCTATCACATCCGCCAGGCCGACACCCTCGGATTTCACGCGGCCATCTTCCTCACCGGGCATTATGGCCCCAACTGGCAAGACCTGAAAACCCTGTGTGAACTCATCCAACCCCATGTGGGCACGCGCCTGTATAGCCTACCCGACTTTGAAGCCAACCAACCCGGCTTTGACAATGACAACAAAAGCGGTGGTGATCACGCCGGCAAAGTCGAAACATCTCTTTTGTGGGCTATTGAACCCGACTGTGTCGATATCTCGCGTTTGCCGCCCGAAAGCGAACCTGGTCCGCACTTTGCAATGGGCAAAAACGCCCGTGAATCCAATCGACAAACTGGCGAACGCATGGTCAATGACGAAACCGAGTGGCTCGGCGACAAAGTTAGAGAACTGCTCGCCGCGTATGAATCGGAAAAACCCACGCAAAAATTTCGCACCTTTGACCAGGTCGAACATATATGGGAAACTGTTATCCGCCCTGAATTGCCCAACTTTCGCACCATGCAAACGGCGTGGTCAGACGACGACGCGCTTCCCGAAGACTCTGTCTGGTACGCCAACTGGAAAGTGCCAGACCGCGGATAAAAATAAAAATGGCCTGCGCGTTGCCAACGCAGGCCGTATCTTTTTTCTTTCGTCTTTCACCACTAATGCTTCAAAAACATTTCCCCCGATTTGCACTTCACAGATCGAAATTATGGCATTTTGGGGTTATTTTTTTAAAAAAACTACCCGAAGTATTGATATATTAGATTTGTCACAACAACATCGTCCAATACGCAACACATTGCGTATGTGTTCTGACGCATTTATATGTCCCATTTTTTTAGGAGGTACAGTATGAAGCAACTGTTTATGTTTTTTTTCGCATTGTTCTTGGCCCATTCAACCCTGTCTGCCGCCGAATTAAAAGGCAGAGTGCGCGATGCCGAGACCGGAGAAGCCCTGCCGGGCGCAAATGTGTATTTAGAAGGTGTTGGGCGAGGAACTACTACGGATCTCGATGGACAATTTGAGATCACCAGAGTCGGCGAAGGCAACCATACGCTCGTCATAAGTTTTGTAGGATATAAAGAATATCGCAACGCCATCGTTGTAAAAGCGGATGCTGCCAAGTTATTTATAGAACTCCTGCCCGAAGCATTTCGGGGCAAAGAAGTCACTGTCGTTGCCGACCGGGCCAAATTGCGAGAAACACCCGTTGCATTCTCAGATGTTCCAAAAGCCGATATGGACCGCAAACTCGGCTCGCGCGATCTCCCGATGATTTTGAATGATACGCCAGGTGTTTATGCAACCGAGCAAGGCGGCGGGCCTGGCGATTCTCGCATCAATGTGAGGGGATTTGATCAGCGCAACGTCGCCGTCATGATCAATGGCGTACCGGTCAACGATATGGAGAATGGGTGGGTCTATTGGTCCAACTGGGATGGTCTCAGCGATGTCACGTCGTCAATTCAGTTACAACGCGGCTTAGGTGCTTCAAATCTGGCGATAGCCTCAGTGGGTGGCACCATGAACATTGTCACCGACATCGCCCGTCAACAGCGCGGTTTCAAAATTAAACAGGAGGCGGGGAACAACGCCTTTTATAAAACCACAGTCAATTTTTCATCGGGTTTGCTGAACGAAAAAACCGCTTTCACCCTGGGCCTCACGCGCAAAATTGGCGATGGCCTGCCCAATCAGGCATGGACATCGGCGTGGGCTTATTTTGCTGCACTGAGTTTTTTGGCCTCCGACACACAAAAAATTGACCTGTTTGTCGTAGGCGCGCCGCAACGCCACGGACACCGCCTATACAAGCAATCCATCGCGACCTTTGATACCGATTACGCCCGATCTCTGGGCATTGATGTTTCGGAAGCGATAAACTACGGCATCGATTACAATCCCAACTGGGGGCGCTCGCCATTTTCATCCTATCAGGAGTACTACAACGGCCAGGTACACGATGCGCGCGACAGCGAAATCATCATGGAACGCGAGAATTTTTACCACAAACCCCAGATCAATTTAAACTGGTACTGGACACCCAACGAGCAGTTCATCCTGTCCAATATATTTTATTTTTCGCGCGGCAAAGGCGGCGGCACAGGGCGTTTGGGGTCCAATCCGAGGACACTACCTGATGGCAGCATCAACTGGCAACGCGTTGCCGATGACTTAAACACCCAAACAGCGTCAGAAGCCCATTCCAACCTGGTGGGCGCAGGCGAAGTAGGTGCCAACGAAATTGCGGCGAGGACCGTTATCCGAAACTCGGTCAATCAACACTTCTGGTATGGGTATTTGGGCACGGCCGAATACCGTTTGAGCGACACCTATAAGCTGGCTTTTGGCATAGATTTGCGCTATTACAGAGGCCAGCACTGGCGCGAAGTACGCAACTTACTCGGCGCCGATTATTACGTCTTCCCCTGGGATAGCAATGCCACGACCTCCGTCAAGCGACTCGGTGACAAAGTTTCCTACCACAACGACGGCCTTACGCGCTGGGGCGGTGGTTTTGCACAACTCGAAGGTCGGTTTAACAACTTCACGGCATTTTTGAGCACATCTGCGTCCATAACAGGTTATAAACGCATCGACTATTTCCGCGCAAAGGTCAATGGCGACTGGGATCAGACAGACTGGGAAAACTTTAAAGGCTACACCGTAAAAGTGGGCGGCAACTACAACGCAACCCCATCAGTTAATGTGTACGCCAATGTGGGCTGGCTTTCAACAGCCCCCAAATTCGACTCTGTTTACCACTACGACAACAGCCTCTACGATCCCACATTCAATGAAAAAGTCGCTTCTTTTGAACTGGGTACCGGTTATTTCAAACGCGGTGTGGTGACAGCAAACGCAAATTTCTATTACACCAGATGGATAGATCGCTCGTGGCCCAAGAGCATTTACAGCGCAAAACTCGACCAGAGCTTCCGATTTTTGCTAAACGGCATTGACGCGCGGCATACAGGCGTGGAGTTCGACCTGAAAGCGCGTCCCCATTCCATGTTGGAGGTGCGCGGTATGGTATCGCTGGGCAACTGGGAATGGCTCAACGACGCCAATGTCACATTTTCACCCGAAGAAGACCCATCGGTTATCGGCAATTTCCAAGTCTATGCCAAAGGGCTAAAAGTGGGCGATTCGGCGCAAAAAACCCTTGCGCTGAGCGCTACAGTATTTCCCACGCGCGGCCTCTACGCCTCGCTGGGTCTGCGGCGACTTATGGATCACTACGCCAAATTTGACCCAGCCAATCGAACAGATTCCAACGACCGAGAACAGTCCTGGCAACTCCCAAATTACAACCTGGTAAATCTGCACGCGGGCTACACCCTGCCCGGCGATACATTTGGCAATGGCAAAGTGAAACTGCAATTACACGTCTTCAATTTACTTGACGAACGCTACGTATCCGATGCAGATGACGGCAACAATCACGACGCCGCAACCGCTCGCGTATTCCTTGGCCTGTTGCGCCGCTGGAATATTTCGCTATCGTATGATTATTAGCCGTCAGCAATCCAGCAATTATAATACAGGAGGTCATCTTGAGTGACCCCATCCGCGGTATCTTGCCCGTGTTACAAACACCCGTCGCCGAATCCGGTGACTTTGATATCGAGAGCCTTGAGCGTCAGATCGACTTTTGCATCGCCGCCGGTGCAGGCGGCCTGGTCTTTCCCGTGCTTGGCGGTGAATTTCAATATCTCTCTGATAGAGAGCGACAAACTCTCGTCGAAATCGTCGTGAAAAAAACTGACAAACGCACCCCCATCATCGTCGGCGTGGCCGGCACCAACATCTCCACAGCCACCGAACACGCCGCCCATGCGGGGCGCGTAGGCGCCGATGCTGTCATCGCCATGCCACCCTATATGGGCAGCGGTGGACCCGATGAAAATCTCCGCTACTTCGAGGCCATTTCCAGCGCGGGACAATTGCCTATTTTTATCCAGAACGCAGGTACTGGCATGCAACCTCCCGCACTCGTTCGCCTCCTCACCGAAGTCGAACACCTCATCTACGTCAAAGAAGAAGCCAATCCCAGTGCACATCACATCAGTGCCATTATCGCCGAAGCAGGCGATCACTGTCGGGGCGTTTTTGGCGGCGCGTGGTGCCGTTGGATGATCTCAGAAATGCGACGAGGTGCCAGCGGCTTTATGCCCGGTGCCCCGGTTGTCGATATTCATGTTGACATCTGGGATGCCTTTCAATCAGGCGATGAAAACAGAGCACGCGACCTTTTTGATCAACTCCTTCCACTCACCAACCTGATCCAAATCCTCGGTCTTCGCCTTGCCAAAGAAGTGCTCGTTCGCCGAGGCATCTTCAAAACAAGTGGCATGCGCGCGCCTGGCAGCACAAAATTGGACGACGACGACCACCGCGAACTCGACGCCATCATGACAAGGCTTCGTCCCCTATTCCGCACAGATGCGCCGTAGGAGGCAATATGTCTGAAACCGAACTTATGCAGCAAGAAATTGAACATCTGCGTACACAGGTAAAAGCACTCAAGTCGCGCAACCAACTTTCCCAAAATTACTACTTTTCGGATGCGGCGCAAAAAAATTGGTTGGATATCACACATATCCCGCAGCACGGCATTACCCCAGAAGCGGCGCAGATCATTATTGAGAGTGTCAATGGACTCGATTTCGACTATCGGTTTAACACGTCGTCTTATGTCAATGTCTTTTTGGAAAAAGAAGAACGAGATATCGCCTTGCTCGGTCTCCACGTCAATATGGCCGACCAGACGGTCTATCCCAATTCGTACAAGTTGCACGATACCGTTGTCAATATGATTGCCAACTTGTGGCATTGCCCAAAACCTGACGATTTTGATGACTATGGCGTGTATGCAGGCGCGGGTACCGTTGGTTCAACTGAAGCGTGTTTGTTGGCCGGGCTTGCCCTCAAATTCCGCTGGCGTGCATGGTATGCTAAGCGCGAAAATTTAACGGGCAACGATGTGCTAGGCACCAGACCCAACCTTGTTATTTCCACTTGCTTTCAGGCTGCCTGGGAAAAACTATTCAAGTATATGGATATTGAGCCACGCCTCATTCAGCCATCTGTGGATACCTTTACCCTGGATCCAGAAAAAGTGCGCGAAGCGATTGACGAACATACGATAGGTGTGGTGTGTATTATGGGGAATCACTATAGCGGTCACTACGATCCCGTCGAACAAGTCAATGAGGTAGTTGAAGAAGTCAACGCAGCCAGGGGATATCAGGTCGGTATTCACGTAGATGCTGCATCTGGTGGGTTTATTGCCCCATTTCAGCCAAAACTCCGTCCGTGGGATTTTCGCCTGAATAATGTGTTGTCCATATCTACCAGCGGTCACAAATACGGAGAATCGTGTTGTGGTACGGGTTGGATCGTGTGGAGACAACGCAAAGATCTGAGCGAACATGTCGCAATTTCAGTGACCTATCTCGGTGGCAATGCGGATTCTTATACCCTCAATTTTTCCAGACCCGCCAGTGGGGTTTACGTGCAGTATTACCAACTGATTAGGCAAGGTTTGAGTGGGTACCAACAATGTTGCGACAACCTGATGCAAAACGCAAAATTCTTGCGCGATGGTCTCAAAGCCATGACATACCGCGGGAAGCCGAGGTTCACGATCCTCGACAATGGGGATACAGAATGTTTACCTGTTGTCACAGCCAGGCTGAATCCAGACTGCGATATCAGCTACGACGATATTGACTTGCAGCACGTTTTGTCCCAATACCGTTGGTATGTAAGTGGCTATAGAATGCAATACGAGCATCCCTTAAGTGGAGAAACCTTGCCCTTATTTTTCGATCAAGCGGGCCAGATATCCATGTTCCGCATCGTGGTAAAAAGCAATTTGACACGCAATGTGGCTAAAAAACTCTTAGAGTCATTCAAGAGCGCGTTTGAATTTATCGATCCACTTGATTTTTCTAAGTTGCATGGATTTAAGACCGAAAATTTGCGCCACCAAGATCAGCGCATTACAAACCACTGTTGAACGGCAAACCGTTTATCCCCACACTTAATAGATAAAAAAAATTCCCGATAGCTTTACCGTCGGGAATTTTTCGTCGTTGCTGTGTCACCTGATCGGATCTATTCACGTCACAAAGCGTTGTAGCATTTCCCGGCGAAGGCGAAGAATGGCGTTGTTTTCGTCAAATTCGACGTCGGATTGGTGTATGGGTTGCCCCGCGGCGATTTTGTGTTTTAGCTTGAGATTGTGAGCCAGGCCGATGGGCAGGGTATTGGATATGAGAGCCTGATCAGCCGGTCTGAGTTTGCCGTACACGCGGTAGCCGCCTTCGCCATCCAGGACTTCTCCTTGGGAGAGATCGCGTTTTGCAGTGGCGACAACGTCTGCATTAAAAACAACGGGCGCGCCGCTGGCTTCGCCGCGCAAGCCAGCGCGCAAGACGCTGGTGGTGAGTTCCATGCCAACCAGATGGTAGGGGCGGTAGATGGCCGTGTAACGTCCAGTGGAATCAGTGGGAAGGCCGTATTCGGAGAAGCAGCGGCGGATGTAGTCACTGGGGGCTTCGATGGTAACGTAAACACCCCAGCGCAGATCCCGGTCTACAGGGGTTCCGTCTGGTTGCAGGCTGGAGACGACTTCGACGGTTCCTTTGTGGGAAAGTTGCCCCCCGTCGCTATGAGGCCGGCAAATATCGGACAGCTGGTCGATGCCGCAGGGCGGGAATTTCAGACCTTCGGGCTGGGGATTCAGGCCGGTGGCATTTGAGACAGCGGCCATTTCAATGGCGGATTTTGTACCGTCCAAAAAGGAGTTGAACATACGGGGGTTCAGACCACCTTTTGCAGCGGTTTCAGCATCGAAACCGTAGTGTTCCCAGACAGTATCAGGGGTGGATGTGTGGTACGCGGACCGGTATTTGGTGCCCTTGCCAGCGCAGACAATGTCGAAGCCATTGGTCTGGGCCCATTCAACCAGTTCACAGATCAGAGCCGGTTGGTCGCCATAGGCGAGGGTGTACACGAGGCCGGCGGATGCTGCACGTTGGGCCAGGAGGGGACCGGCCAGGACGTCTGCTTCGACATTGACCATGACCAGGTGGCGCCCGTGTTCGATGGCTTGAAGGGCGTAGTGGATGCCTGAGAGAGGATTGCCAGTGGCTTCGACCAGAACGTCCAGACCGTCCGCCCGGATGAGCGCATCGCCGTCATCGGTGAGATGGGTGGTGCCGGTTTTGAGGGCATGATCGAAGTGGGGTGCGGCAAATTGTTCGGGCGGCCACTCAGCACGCGTGAGGGCTTCACGCGCCCGGTGCAAAGATAGATCAGCCACACCCAGGACGTGCAGACCCGCAACGCGACGGGCCTGAGCCAGGAACATGGTGCCGAATTTTCCAGCGCCGATGAGGCCCACACGAAGGGGATTTTTAGACTCGGCGCGGGCGGTTAGCAGGTGTAAGAGTTGACCGTTGGCCAAAGGATTCCTCGCAAGAGAAAATTATGAGAGGCTTGATCAGACATTTTCAAAGCAATCCGCCATGTCGTTGAGAAAATGATCCAGGTCTACTTTGCGATACTGTTCGACGTAACGATGATCGGTCTGTGGGTTTTCGAGAACATGTCGCCGAAGAAAGTGTTGTATTGATAGGCCATCTATGTCGGACAGTCTGTTGAGGCTCGTCTGAAGGAGGTCTTGCACGCTTTGTGCGGTATGGATTTCGATATTGGGTTCGGAGGTGTTGTAATAATAGACAGCTTTCAGGTGGGTACGGAGCATTTTGACCGCATAAGCAGGTAGAGATTTTTCTCCGCGGTTTGGGCGGAAAGTTTCGGGCCAGAATAGGCGGTTGATCTGGAGGTCAAACGCTTTCTTGAGCATGCCGGAAACGCTACCGTAGGCGGGAATCCATTTTGAGTTGGGCCAGACGTCTAAGTTGCTCCAGGGACCGCCCAGCGTACTTTTCTCAAGTGGCAGGCGTCCGCATCCCGTGTTGACGCCTTCTCTGGTGATGTCCAGGATGGCAAAGTGCTGGGGATAGATAAAAAAATCATCCGTGCGTGCGCGCCAGATATCGTAAAAGGCGGTGGTCAGTGCCAGAAGTGCATACCCGGCGTGCAGTATGCCGTCTTCGAGATGGGGAGAGATGACACCCGTGCGGTCCAATTCGTGGTAGTCCGGACAGAAGGTCTCAAAATCGACGCAAGTGAGGCCGTTTTCGCCAGATTGCCAGTATTCAAAGTCCTGAGAGATTAAGAGGGTGCTGGTGTGCATAACTATTTTTCCATAAACGGACCCTGCTGTTCGATGCGTTGCAGGGTTTGTTTGAACTTGTCGGAACCGTCGTCTTCCCAGACATCCAGGCGAATGCCCCGAATGTTGCCTTCGGGAAAACCAGTGAGGCGGGCAACGTTCGGGAATCCTCTGGTATAGAGCTTGTGGCCGCCGGGTAGATGCAGGATGCCAATGGTGGGGGGAATAACAGTGGGTTTGTTGGCGGCGCATCTGGCCAGCGCGTCTTCGTCGACTTCTACGCCGAGGCCGGAGCCTTTGGGTACCGGAGAGGAACCGCCTGCGACTTCAATGCGCTGTTTGACAACATCTTCACCGTACTGGTCGTCCAGGTTGGTGGAATGAGCCACGTTGGGAATCACGGCGCCCATATGCAGAGCCATGGCTTTGGTGAGGGTACCGCCTGTGAGTTGGATGACAGAGGAAACATTGGCCAGGGCAGCAGCAAATCCACGCACGAGGGCAGAGCCAATGCCGCCTTCGCCGATCATGTAGGCATCGGCGCAACCGCGAATAATCTCCTGACCGCCGCCGAGTTGAGGAACATGCATGAGCAGCGGCAAACTGGTTTTCTCCCTCAGAAGGCGCCAGCCTTCGACATCGGATAAGACCAGGGGATCTTCGATCATACCTACGACGGGGGACTTCTCCAGCTCCTGCAAGATGCGCAGGACAGCGGCAAGCGGCCGGTTGTGATTGAAGTCGTAGTGCATTTTGAAACCGGGCGGAGCAACCTCCTCAACGGCTCTGGTTTGTTCGTACACGTCGTAATAGGCACAGGTGTGGATTTTAAAGATCATATACCCTTCTTCCACGGCTCGCTGAACCTCTTTGGCCAGGTCTTCCGGGGAGGCTGGGCGGGTCCAGGCAGCTACGGGTACGCGGTCGCGTATTTTTTGACCCATGAGTTTGTACGCGGGAGTTTCAAGGTATTTGCCCATGGCATCGTAGAGCGCGCCCATCAGGCCGCTGTTGAGATCGGCGTTGATAAAGTCAAAAGGATCGCGGTCGATCAGGTGTTTTACAGTAGATTTGAGAGGGGCCTCGCAGCGTGCATCACCATAGCCGACAATGCCATTGTCAGTCGTAATTTTAAAAATGGTACGATGGTTTATGTTGAAAAACCGGGATTTCTGATCGGCATTCCGATCGGCGATTTTGGGGTAGATGGGGATGATGTCGATGTCGATGATTTTCATGATCGAATCCTCTTCTAAAGCCTAAATCCTGCCGTTCACACCTCGATAGGTCTCGTAATATCTACGCCGGGCAGCATTTTGCGCAAGAGTGATTTCAAGTGGTCGGCAGTGGTTGGGTCGATATTTGCGCCGGGATGGCGCACGTAGCTGCTGGCGATAAGGCCGCGCAGGCGGAAGATCTCTTTGCGGAGGGCCACCCCCGGCTGCTGTTCGTACACGATGAGCGGCAGGTACCGGTGATAGATATCGTGTACTGTGTCAAAGTCTTTATTTTTAGCGCCCCGGACCAGGGTGAGCAGAACTTCGGGAAAGGCAAAGCCGGTCATAAAACCGTGTGCGCCGCGGGCCAGGTCAAAGGCGCCGTAGAGAGCGCCGAGGCCGGTGAGGATGGTGACCGCACGGTCTCCAATGCCGTTCAAGAGGGCGGTAATCTTGGGCGGGGTGGGCACGGCCTCTTCTTTGATGCAGGCGACGAGCGGAATTTCGCGGACGAGGCGCAGGATGAGGGGGACGGACATGTGGACCTGGGTGGAGGCGGGGTGGTCCTGTACGACGATGGGAATGGAGATGCCTTCGGCCACCTGCTGGAAAAATTCGAAGATGCGGTCTTCGTTGGGCACGGATTCGCGCGAGGGGGTGACCATCACACCGGCGGCGCCGAGAGATTCGGCCATCCGGCTGAGTTCAAGGGTCGCCCGTGTGCCGCTGTAGCTCGTGCCCACGATAACGGGGATGCGCCCGCCTGCAGCACCTACAGCGGTTTTAATAAGCTGTTCCCGTTCGGCATCCAGCATTCGGTTGGATTCACCGAGTACACCAATGATAGTAACGCCGTTTACACCGATGTCGGCCATAAAGCGTACCGTTCGATCAAAGGATTCCAGATCGAGGTTGCCATGGTCATCGAATGGGGTAACGAGGATGGGAAAGACGCCTTTAAAGGTTACGGATGCCATCAATGGGTTCTCCTAACTTTAATTCACGTCAGGGCGGGTATGGCTGCCTCGCGTTTTGCCAGCGTGGCATGGGCTTTTTTAAAAGTCGCACTGTGGTCGTCTTCGATGACTTCCAGGGTAACACCGCGTTCAAATCCGGGGATGCTGCCTGCGTAGAAGGTCTTCTGGTAGATGGCTTCATCGGTAAATTCCCAGATGCGTTTCTGTTTGGCCGCACCGGGCCACGAGATGCGTAGGATGCGTTTTTTGCGGCGGTAGAGCCTTTTAGGTGTGGGCGTGTCGGGATCGACCGTGTATTTTTCGATGGCTTTTTCATCGACTTCAATGCCCAAGCCAGGAGCATCGGAGACCTGGATGTGACCGTCGATCACGTCGAGGCGTTTTTTGAGCAAGTCGTGTTTCCAGAGTTCGTGGCAGGTAATGTAGGGCAACTGGGCGTGGGAGAGGATAGAGCCGAGGTGTAAGGCGAAGGCAGTGGTAATTCCAGTGCCGACCAGTTGTAACCAGAAGGGTTTGTTGAAAGCAGCGGCGAGTGCGGCCTGCCGGCGGACTTCTGAGACGCCGCCGCCAATGACAAAGCCGTCGCAGGCGTGGGCGTGCAAATAGTCTTCTCGGAAGTGTTCGACGACGGGTTTGCATACGCGTTCGCGAAGAATTCGCGCGCCGGTGAGATCGCCATAAAGGTAGAAGGGACTTTCGTAGATGCCGACATTGGGGTGATTGTCGAGCTGCCGGAGGATAATTTCCGCTTTTGCCTGGTTGAGCAGAAAGCCGTTGAAATCTATGTCGAATTTGTAATCTGCTGGTACGACTTTGCCGACGGCTTCGACCTGCTGGAGGATGTCTCGCCAGGGACGGGCTTTCATTTTGAAGGAAGTGTGCCCGCGTTTGAGAGATTCTCTGGCCTCTGCGACCCAGTCGGCAGATGACATGTCAATATCCCACCAGGAGATGGGGCATCGGTCGCGCAATTTGGTGCCGAGCAGGGCATGGACGGGCACATCAGCGGCCTTTCCAACAGCGTCCAGAACAGCGAGTTGTGGGCCAAAGCCGATGGCGTCGTTGTGCATGATCTGGAAGGGGTTCTGACCGATCAGTGTATGTACATCGCTAACAGCCAGGCTGTCCCCGTAGCCCACGATGCCCTCGTCGGTTTCAATGCGGTAGAGATAGATCCGTTCGTCGTGAGTCTGAGCGCGGTGCATGGCGCGTTCGACCCGTTTGCAGTAAAAGGGAATGTTGAGGCTACGACGGGTTGCGTTTGCGATTTTCATGACGGATTTTCTCTAAATGAAATTTTCGGTGGCAAAAGCGATTGTTCATTGTTCATTGTTTTGCTCCCTATTCATCATTTACGGCGCAAAGGTTCTGCGGTGAGCGCTTCTACTTTGGGTATCCAAGCGGCATAAGCGGCTATGATATCTCTGTACTGTGCATCTCCTGCAAGATTTGTCCATTCAAGGCTGTCATTCTCGTGATCGTAGAGTTCTTCTGTTCCATCTGAATAGCGAATATATCGCCATCTTTCAGAGCGCACACTGTGATTGCCCCGAATATGCGTAGTCAGCGCGGATCGGTCCCATTCTCGGTCGGGCTGCTCCATCAGGGGTTTTAAGCTCACGCCATCCAGATCATCCCTTTGGGGCAAGCCGCAAACGTCAATAAATGTTGGATACAGATCAATCAGACTGACCGTGCGGTCGCATCGCCCAGACGCCAGGCCCGGTGCTGAAATCATAAGAGGCACACGCGTGGCCTCTTCCCAAAGTGCAAATTTGCGCCAATGGAGTTTTTCCCCCAGATGCCAGCCGTGATCTCCCCACAGAACAATCACCGTGTTGTCGGCATAAGAACTGTTGTCCAGTGCATCCAATAACTCCCCGATCATATCATCGGCAAATCGAATACAGGCGAGATACCCTGCAACAGCTCTTCCCCAATTGTCCGTCTCAGTGACATTTTTGTGATCATCCCGCCGCGCGACAAATGATCGCCCAATAGGTGGCACATCGTCGAGATCGTTTTCGTCTATATTGGGCAATGTGATCTCGTCCGGAGGATACAAATCAAAATACTTTCGGGGCACATACCACGGCAGATGCGGGCGGTAGAGTCCACAAGCCAAAAAGAAGGGTTTGTCGTGCTTCTTATTCAGCATCTCCTTGCCCCACTGCACCACTTTCCAATCGTCCATTTCCTCCACCGGCACATCTATTGGTTCCCAATCGAACCGACCTTGATCTGAAAGACCATTCAGCGGTGGATTGGGAGGAAGTGGATCCTGCCCCTGGGGAACATAGTCGTGATAGGATACCACATCAGCAGGTGCCCCTTGCCGCGTGATTTTGCCTCTACCTGCAACATAATATTCATTGCCCATAAAATACTGCATCAGAGTCACGGCATCAGGATCCTGCTGCCGGAATGAATGGGCATTCTCATACACCCCCGTTGTCGTGGGCAATTTGCCCGTCACCAGACTTCCTCGCGAGGGATTGCACGCAGGCGCGTTGCAATACGCACGGGTAAATAAAGTACTTCGAGCCGCCAGACGATCTAAATTGGGCGTTACAGAATCCGGGTGCCCCCCCAAACAGCCGATCCAATCATTGAGATCATCCACTGCGATAAAGAGCACATTGGGTTTTTGTTGTGCGAAAAGCGATGAGGGAAAAGCACTTGCGGCGAGTACAGCAGCAGTGCTCGTGAAGGTAGTACATAAAAAATCGCGGCGCGTTTGCATGATGAGTACTCCTAACTCAACGGCACACCTTCAACCGTGATGCGGTGCATGAGGCGTCGCTGTCCCTGATAATCATTGAGAGCGCAATGCCATGTGGCGCGGTTGTCCCAAATAGCGAGCGCATCTTTTTCCCAGCGAATGCGGCATGTAAAATCCGGGTGAGAAGCGTGCTGGTATAAATACTGAAGCAGAGGTTGGGATTCCTCTTTTGTCCATCCTTCAATTTGAACCGTGAACACGGGATTTACGTAAAGTGCTTTGCGACCTGTAATGGGATGCCTTATGATCATGGGATGAATAGCGTCCTGCGTGGCGAGTTCAGGATTGCCAATGCGACCGCTTTGATCGGGGCTTCTATCGCGCCTTGCCCCAAAAACATGTCGGCTGGAGTGCAGGGCATTTAAGTTTTCGAGCGTTCGTCGCAAACCCGGCGAAAGGGTCTCGTAAGCTCTGTACATACTGGAAAACATCGTATCGCCACCCACTTCGGGAACTTCGCGTGCACAAAGAATCGAGCCGAGTGCGGGGACGGCATCGTAGGAATGATCGGTGTGCCATTTGCGACCGATATTGGTTTCTTGATCGGGTTCTTTTCGCACTTCGGCGATGATGGGATTTTCCGTTACGCCCGTAAAAAATCGGTTGATATTGATATCGCCCCAGTGCCGGGCAAATGTAATATGTTGCTCTTGTGTGATGGGCTGGTTGCGAAAGAGAATCACGCTGTAATCCGCAAAAGCCCGATAGATTTCAGCGAATTGTTCCTCGCCGAGTCCCGATGCAATATCAACGCCTTCAATTTCAGCACCAAGTGCCCCAGATAGGGGCTTCACGTCAATGGTGCGGTATGGTGTGTCCATAATTATGTCCTTTTTCGATTATCCCACAAATAAGCCGTACCCGGTCCTTCGATTTCTTCCCAGCCGTAGAACAGAAGCAACCCGGGAATGGTCTCTCCTTTGCCGTCGGATACAAATTTGACATTTTGCCATTTTTTCCCAGGTGCCGGTGTCAAATCTCGCGTCAGCCTCCAGTTTTCACCCTCTGTATCTGAGGTCCACCATTCGACGCGGTCGCCCCAGCCGTAGCGGCCCATGTCCTGTTTTGAGACATGAGAAATGCTTTCGCCCGCGCCCGCAATCAGATAGGCACTAAAGCTACCGTCGGAATTGCGTTCCAGATGGCCATTATTAAATGGATGCGGGGTCTTGGTAATAGATGTTTTGCGCCACGCGCCATTGTCATTTTTAATAAAATAAAATGTCGATTGATACGGAGTTTCATCGGAAACGGCCAACAAAAAATACGGCGTGTCATTTTCATCCAGATAAATAGAAGGCCCCATGGGCGAAATGCGCCCTTTGGTATCCCACACCAGACAATCGGCATCGGCGATAGATTTGCGTATCGGCGTAGAGAGTTTTTTGCCCGCGAAATTGGTGACAATACCCGTGGGCAAATCCACTTTGGCGTAATAGAGATTGTACCGGTGGAATCGGTCTAATTCCCCATAGCGGGGATTGACGGGCGGTTTTTCGGGGGGTTCGTAGTCTTGCTGTGCCCAGATAAATCCGATATGCAGGGTTTTGCCATCTTTGCTAACGCGAATAGCGTGATACGACCCCGCGTGATCCGGGATATACCCATCTTGCGGTTCCGCATCGAGATCGACGACCGCACAGCAGGGACTTGCCCATGTTGCGCCATCATCCGCAGAAATGCGATACGTCCATTCGCTGAGATGCCCGCCATTGCGGAGATAAATCAGGGTCTGATCATTGTAAATGCGATAAACTTGAGGATAATTGACGGTGAAGTTGATTTTATCTTCTACCCATTCCCATGCTGTAATATCGCCTGGAGATTTGGATATGACGCGATGTCCACCTGTACGATTGTGGGGTTTGTTGCCGTGACAACCCGACAGAACGTGGAAGTGGCATTTTGTATCCATCCAGATGACGGGCGCAAAGTGGTGGTCGCGGTAATAGCGGTTTAACTCAACCTTATCTTCCAGACCGCTCAGAACCATCACAGGGTTCGAAAACGTGCGCGTTTTCAGATCGTAAAACCGGATATAGGGCATCCCTTTATCGCCTCGCCAAACAATATAGACTTTTCCATCATACAAAAATGCCTGGGGATGCATGCGATTGTCGTAAAGCATCTTCAACCGCCCATCCCACGCAAAAGGAACCGCTTGTTCTGAAGTCATAAGTCCCATATCCCATCCTTTCACCATTGAACTTTTCCCGTGAACACAACATCTTTCGCGCCCTTGCCAATGCGCCCGATCGGATACGCATGGCATCCCGCGCTTTGCAAGTGTGCATTGATCCTCGCCACAGAATTTTGAGCGCAGACAAGGGTCATCCCCACACCCATATTAAACGTTCTCAGCATATCATCTTCTGGAATCAAACCTTCTGCGCGAATCGTTTTGAAAATGGGAAGAACTTGGAGTAGTGCGAGATCAATCACAGCCTGACAGGTCTCGGGAAGAATGCGAGACAGATTGTCCTGAATGCCACCACCCGTAATATGTGCCAGGCCCTTCAACCCTTTGTCCTTAAACAAACCCTTCAGGGGTTGATAATAACACTGGTGTGGACGCAAAATCATATCGATAAAGGATATCCCTTGAATATCCCGGTCTTTCAACTCCGGCTTATTCTTCAACAAGGCCCTGACAAGCGTATAGCCATTGGTATGAAGTCCATTGGATGCAAGCGCGAGAACTACATCTCCCTCCTCAATCCCAGAGCCGTCAATAATATTATTCTTATCGACAACCCCAATAGCCGAAGCACTTAGAATATACACCCCGTCTTCGACAACCCCTGGCTGAACAGATGTTTCACCGCCAGTCAAAGTACATCCCTGTGCCTCGCAAGCATCGGCAATTCCACCAACAAGTACTTTGACAACAGGGGGATCGAGTTTGCCGCAGACAATACAATCTTGCACATAAAAGGGGTCTGCACCCATAACGATGATATCGTTAATCAGATGGTTGACCAGATCATAAGCAATAGATGTCACGCTTCCGTGTTCAAACGCCAACTTTTGCTTTGAACCAGGCTCCTCGGTTTTTAGTACGAGAATGGGGTGATCATAACCCTCAAAACGACCATCGACCAGACTGCCAAAAGCCCCCAATTTATTGAGCACTCTCGAATCCCCGCGCCCAATATTTAAAGCCATATCTTTCTTGACAGCATCCGTCTCATCAATATTGACGCCACTTTTCGAATAAGATAAAGACACATCGTTTTGCACTACTGCCCTCCCAATATTATCGTTTTTCCTTACTCAATTGTGAATAATTAAAAAAGGTCTTACTAAGAGCCACTATTTTGCCCTCTTTGTCAGATATTAGATACATCGTTCTCGACCTCCACCACGACAAACTTCCCGGTGTCGGAAAGCAAGTGGCGATTGCCTAAGTTAGACCATGAAAGGTAGTATTCCTGTGAGACAAAGACGGTTGTGTTGCGCTCGCCAGTCGGCTTCTCGTATTCTCCCTGGAGCGGACACCCTTGCACGCGCAATGGACCATAGATACCGTCAGTCTCTCTACCCGACCAAAAATGCTGATCACTGGTGAGTAAGATGCAGAGACCTTCGTCCGCCATACCAGAGCCTACCACAGCCTCGACAAAGGCTACATCCGCGAAGAAATCGTACATTGTCTCTGGGACTCGGCCCGAGAGAGGGACCTTTAGCTCAATGACCAGATGAATAGTCCCATCTGTTACAAGAAGGTCGATGTTTCGTTTTTGTCGCTTTGTCTGTCGGGCGTGGCTTGGTACGGCGCAGGACACTTCAAAACGAACATCAAAGCCGCGCGAGCGGAACATCAAGCCTAATTCAAGTTGCAGCCCCCGTTCGTTTTTCACAGTCCGAGCGTCCTGAGATTGCTCAGAAAAGAACTTTATCGCGAGATCCCTCATATCATTCACTATCGCCTTCTTGGAAGTCCCGTTGGTAGAGTTGTCGATAGGTGTGCGGTCACGTCTGTTAACACAGTACAGGGTCAATTTCTTTTAATGCGGATTTGGTTTACAATACTGTGAATAGCATTGTAAAAATACACATAGATTGGTGAAGCGTGCTAAAAAGTAAATTAAAAATAAATTCCCCCTTGATTAGTAAACAAATGGATACTATATTTATTCGTGATTTCCATATACTACACAAAGCATAGGGGAAAAAGATGGGAAGTACAAAAAACAAAATTATCTTAGAACAAGATAAGCTGAACGTAAAAGAAAAACAACGGGCGAATTTATTTGCTTGGCGCGGACAATTTACGCCTCAATTTGTTGATTATATTATAGATAGATTCTCAAGAAAAGGATTCACTGTAATTGATCCTTTTTCGGGCAGTGGAACAGTGCTTCAGGCATGTGCATGCAAGGGCCTGATTGGGTATGGCTATGAAATCAATCCAGCGGCTTATGCGATGTCAAAATTTTTCTCTTTAGCAAATAAATGTATGAAAGATCGCGAAGTGATAGTCAGTAATTTACAGGAGAAAATTCACGATCTACTTCACGCTTTTGGAGGGCTGCCACTTTTCAAAAATTGTCGTGAATACAGAAGCCGCTACGAGAATTTAATTGACTTTTCAAAAGAGTTGATCGCTTCGATCTCAAATAAGGATGAAATGGTGATTGCCTTAAACGTCATTTTTTCTGCTGAAAATAAAAAACACAGGGACTTAAATTCGGCCATTTTGTCATCTTTTCACTTTATTAAGCATGCGATACTGAACCTACCATTTACAGACGCACCAATACGGGCATTTTTGGGAGATGCAAGATGCTTATCCAAAAATTCTCCAACCAAAGCCAATTTGATTTTAACCAGCCCGCCTTATATCAACGTATTAAACTATCACCAGAATCACAGGGCTGTGATGGAAATTCTCGGTTGGAATCTCTTAAAAGTTGCACACAGTGAAATTGGTTCTAACAGGAAGAATCGAAGCAATCGGTTTAGAACTGTCGTACAATATTGCCTGGAGATAAATCGAAGCCTTCAGAGCTTTTGGCATACATTAGAAAGAAATGGAATAATCGTATTAGTCGTAGGACGCGAATCCCGCGTACGACGTGTACCATTTTACAATGGTTTAATCATAAAGGACCTCATGATGAAAGCCGGTGGCTTCTGTGATATTGCAACTTACGAAAGACATTTCATCAATAGATTTGGTGCTAAAATTAAAGAGGACATCATTGTAGCAAAAAAGGATCATAGCCCGCCTGAGGAAATTGAAGCACGAAAGATAGCATGCAAGCATCTGAAAGCGTCTGTTTCACAGGCTGAAGACGGTATAAAACCCGAAATTCAAGATGTCATTTCTGACATTTCCAGTGTTCATCCATCTCCCTTATTTTTTTTAAAGGAAGTTTTTCAGAATGGCAAAAACATCCCATAGAGAAAAATTGTTAGCGGCCTTGAGAAATCCAAAATGTATTGATGATAAATCAATACTGGAAGAAGCTTATAACGCTTACGAGTATTGGATTTCAAGTATGAGAGCCTTAAAGTCAACTGGTAAACAGAAAATTGAGGAAATAGTTGGCCTTTTAAACGAATACAAAAATTATCTTGAAGTAGAATTGATTGCCAAGCACGGGTCTGGATTTATAAAAAGACAAAAAGGACAATTAAAACTCGATAATTCAGTGTTGGAAGAATTTTTCATTCACATTATAGATCCTTCAATTTTACTTGGATTGCCACCTTTGTATGATTTGGAAGTTGGACCGCATACAGCATTTATGTCTTTATCTTTTGCTCCTCCAAGCATAAATGATTTGAGCGGAAAGCCTCAGGTCGTTATAAAGCATAAAAATCAAGATTTCGCGCTTGGCAAAACAATGCATTATATATTTTCGTCAAGTGCAGGTTTTGAGGCAGAACGCACGGCTGCTGGTAGTTTTTATTTAGCCGTGCTTGCAGCAGAAATCAAAGTTAATTATGATAAAACAATGTTTCAAGAGTGTGCAGGTACAGCCGCTCGATTGAAACAAGGGTGCCCTATTGCGAAATATTACGCTTTGGTGGAATATTTAGATATGGAGCCTGAAGATTGCAGACTAACCGAGATTGATAACGTTTTTTTGCTGCGAAAAACAAAGAGACTTCCTTACGGGAAAAGAGAAGATTATAACGAAGTAAGACGCCTCCATGAACAATTTCCAATAGATGCCGAAATTGTTTGGAAATTCGTGCAAGAAATACAGAATTTTGTGAATGCTGTGTGGTACGATCCACAAGCTGCTCTGAAACGAGGCTCTTTCATTTAACTCAATCCGCTGACGAATCCAACTTGCCCAACACCGCCCGGCGCACCAGATCCAAACCTTGAATTACCAGCCAGCGGCGGATGTGATCCGAATTCTGAAAACGGCGACTCTCGATACAGGTTCGCGATCGTGGATCATCTCCATAGACAGCCATAAACGTCGCGCCACCTTCATAAGGACCAACCATCGCCAGACCCACGCCGCCTTCTCGTGCAACCGCCTGGGCCATCGCTTCGGTTAAGGCGCGAGGATCATCCTGTCCATCCATATTCGCATCCCTTTGCGCGACCAACACATCACCTGCGCCACTCTCCTCGAACTCCCGCACGACCTGACCGTCTGTCAGCGTATCCACCACTCCAATTGTCAACCCTTCTCCTCGCAACAAGTTACCTACAACCTCGGCCACTGTCTCTTTCCCCGTTCCGTAAATCGCAACCCCCAACCGCTTCCTGAGTTCCGCTTCCATCGGCGCGATCAACGCATCGGCTTCTTCCTCTGTATCCGCTTTCGCCGCCACGCGCACATCGGTCTGCCCAGCGTGCGCCGCCAACCCCACCGTTGGATTGCTCTCGGTCATCAAATCGCCAATTACGCGATCAATATTGCTCTCGCCCACCGCACATGTTCGCAACACGCGCACCTTTGTAATTTTGCTCCCGCCCATGCGGTCGATCAAAATTGGGATCACGACCTTGTGCAACATATAATCCAATTCTCTCGGCACACCCGGAAGCGAAATCACACAGCCGCGCCCTTTGGCATCTTCACTTAAAAAACAGGGTGCCGTGCCCATGGGATTCTCCAGTGGTATTGCACCTTCGGGAATATATGCCTGTCGCTTGTTATTATCTGCCATCTCTCGACCAAAATTGCGAAACCGCGATGCAATCTGATTTTCCAATGCCTTGCTGTAAACGAGCCTGCGTCCCGTTGCACGCGCCACACATTGCCGCGTCATATCATCTACCGTAGGGCCAATGCCACCCGATGTCAAAATCACATCTGACCGATCCAGTGCGATATCCAAAACACCGACAATCCGATCTTCATTGTCTCCCACAGTAGTTTTATACAACAAATCCATTCCAATATCGCGCAGTGCTTTGGCAAACATCGCGGCATTGGTATCTACAATTTCGCCCAACAACAATTCCGTCCCAATCATCACTATCTCAGCTTGCATTTCTCCTCCACTCATTTTTTGCACATAATGAAACTCTATGTTATGTTTTGGTGTCGCACAAAGGTAAGAATTAGAACGAGAGACGCAAGAGATAATCAGCGTACAGGCTTTGCTAACCACTAACCACCAACATCTATGATCCAACCAAATCCAGCTCTCGCAGTTCAAAACCTCACCCGCATCTACACAAGCGGAGAGCATCCCCTCACTGTTTTAGACAACGTCACATTCACCATACCCAAAGGCCAAACTTGTGCCATAGTAGGACCTTCGGGCAGTGGGAAAACCACGCTACTCGGCCTGTGTGCCGGACTTGATCGCCCAACATCGGGAACTGTCACCCTTCACAGCATGGCCCTCGATAACCTCGACGAAGATCAACGCGCAGCCGTGCGAAATGAATACGTGGGATTTGTCTTTCAAAGCTTTCAACTCATTCCCACCCTCACCGCCATCGAAAATGTCGCGGTTCCCCTCGAGCTACGCGGTAAAAACGGTGTGTTCGGCGAAGCGAGAGAATTGCTCAACCGCGTGGGATTGGGCGACCGCTTGACCCATTATCCCACTCAGCTCTCAGGTGGCGAACAACAGCGCGTGGGCATTGCACGCGCCTTTATCAACCGACCGCGCATCTTATTTGCCGACGAACCCACGGGCAACCTCGACGCCGACACCAGTCATACCATTGTCAATTTGCTCTTTGACCTCAACCGTGAAGCGGGAACAACCCTCATCCTCGTCACACACGATCACGACCTCGCCGCACGCACGCAGCGCCTCATCCGCTTGCAAGGCGGCAAAGTCACATCGGACGAAGAAACAGTCAGCGGTTAGTCTCCCCCTATCCCTACTCTGCACTTTCTCATGGATCGAATCACCAGCATCAAAAACCAGACCTCCACCCCGCTCTTCAACGCCTGGACCTGGCGCATGGCCTGGCGCGATAGCCGCACGTATCGCCACCGATTGCTGCTCTTTATCTCGTGCATATTGCTCGGCGTGGGTAGCCTCGTGGCTGTTCGTGCTTTGGGCGATAACCTGCAACGCGTTGTCGAAAGCGAAGCGCGCACACTTTTAGGCGCTGATTTGCGCGTCAGTAGCCAACGCGCTTTCGCACCCGTGGTTGACTCTCTGTTCAACTCATGGGGCGGAGAGCAATCCCGAGAAGTGCGCTTTGCCTCAATGATCTACTTCCCCAAAAATGGCGGTACCCGTCTGGTACAAGTGCGCGCCCTACAAGGCGATTTCCCCTATTACGGCACATTTGAAACCGATCCATTAGAAGCAGCGAGGACCTTTCAACAAACTCATCACGCGCTGCTCGACGACGGCTTGCTCGTTCAATTTGGCGTTCAAGTCAGCGATTCCGTGCGGATTGGCAACCACACCTTTGTCATTGGCGGGCGCATCACAAAAATATCGGGCGAGGCCATGGCCTTTGCCACAGTGGCGCCGCGCGTGTACATACCCTTATGGCATCTCGAAAAAACAGATCTCATCAAATTTGGCAGTCTGGCGTCTTATGTGGCCTATTTTAAGTTTGGTGGCGGCACGAGAATCGCATCCATCCAGCGCGAACTTCGCCCCTACCGCGGAGATCACAATTTGCGTACCGAAACTGTTATGAGTCGCCAACAACGCCTCAACCGCATATTGGACAACCTCTATATCTTCCTCAGTCTGGTCGCTTTTGCCGCACTCTTGCTCGGATGTATCGGCGTTGCCAGTGCTATTCACGTTTACACGCGGCAAAAAATAACAACCGCTGCCATCTTGCGCTGCATGGGCGCGCAATCGAATCAGGTCTTGTGCATTTACGCCATCCAGGCCATTGCGCTGGGTCTTATTGGTACGGGATGCGGTTCTCTCCTCGGTGTGGGCATTCAATATCTCTTGCCCGGTGTTCTCGCACAAATCCTCCCCATTGAACTCGATATTCAGTTTTCCTATTGGGCGATTATTCAAGGCACTGGCATTGGTCTGAGCCTATCGCTGCTCTTTGCTCTGCTCCCCCTATTGCCGATTCGACGCACATCGCCCCTGCACACCTTGCGGGCATCTTTTGAAAACGCGCGAACCCAAATAGATCCCCTGCAATTGATGGTTATCGGCGGGATATGTCTCATTGTCGCGGGACTGGGTATTGTGCAAACCAGCAGTATCCCCATTGGGATAGGCATTGCCATTGGGTTTGGCATCGCCTTTGGACTGCTCATGGGCGTATCGTGGCTCATCATCAAAACCGTTCGCCGATTCTTTCCCACAAACTGGCAATACGTGTGGCGACAGGGCTTGGCCAATCTCTATCGCCCGCACAATCAAACCGCGATTTTGATGCTCGCGCTGGGCTTGGGCACCTTTCTCATCACCACGCTCTATATTGTGCAACACGCCCTGCTCGCTCAAATTGCCATTGCAGGAAGCAACAGCCGCCCCAACTTTGTGCTCGTCGATGTGCAAACAGACCAGATTGAAGGCGTGAGCGCGTTACTTCGCAAACAGGACCTCCCCGTCATCCACCATGCCCCTATCGTCACCATGCGTCTGAAGAATATCAAAGGTCAAGAGGCGCGTTCCTACGGCAGAATACACGACGTGCCCCGCTGGGCAATTCAACGCGAATACCGCTCGACCTACCGCAATCACCTCTTTGATTCAGAACGCCTTGTGGGCGGCACCTGGATCGATGCGAAATGGACAGAAGAACCCATCCCCATTTCTTTTGAACGCGATATTGCCCGCTCGCTTCGCGTCTCGCTCGGCGATACTCTCACCTTCGACATTCAAGGCGTACCCGTCCAAACCACGGTACACAGCCTGCGAGAAGTTGACTGGCAGCGCATTCAGCCAAACTTTTTTATTGTCTTTCCCAAAGGTGTACTCGAATCCGCCCCTCAGTTTCACGTCCTGACCACGCGCATCAACTCAACAGAACAATCCGCTGTTTTGCAACGCACGCTGGTTCAACAATACCCCAATGTCTCGGCTGTTGACCTCGGTCTCATTCTCAAAACTGTTGACGATGTACTCTCACAAATCGCCTTTGTCGTGCGCTTCATGGCACTCTTCAGTGTAATCACTGGCCTCATTGTACTGACTGCTGCAGTCACCACCAGCCGCTATCAACGCATTCGAGAAGCCGTTTTGCTGCGCACTTTGGGGGCATCTCAAAAACAGATTCGCCGCATACTCTTGCTGGAATACACCTTCCTGGGCGCACTCGCTACCCTGACGGGACTCATACTCTCTATCGGCGGTGCTTGGGCCGTCACCGTTTTGATTTTTGACATTCACTTTACCCTGCCCACTGCGGCCATTGCCAGTGTCTTTGCCCTCGTCACCGCGCTCACCATCTTTGTCGGCATGCTCAACAGCCGCGGCATAGCCGACCGGCCCCCACTCGAAATTTTGCGAGGCGAAGTGTGATGGGGCCTTCTCACCTCTCACCGCTTTTCCAGAACCGGTTTAAGCACACGCCACACGGTTTCTGCTATAATCTGATGCCCTTCAGCATTGGGATGAATGCGGTCTGGCAGATTCAGTTCTGGAATCCCGCCAACCCCTTCTAATAAAAAGGGTATCAAAAGCAAACGATTTTTTTCAGATAAGGCAGGAAACACTGCGCGGAAAGCTGTCGTATATACCTCTCCCAAATTCGGCGGTGCTTCAATACCCACAAGCGCGATTTGAATATCGGGATATTTATTTTTTGCGAAATCTATAATTCCCTGCAAATTTTGCTGCATTTCAGACACGGGAATCCCCCGCAAGCCATCGTTGCCCCCCAATGCCAGCACCAGCACATCAATTTTTCGCCGCAGTAACCAGTTGACCCGCCGCAAACCGCCCGCTGAAGTCTCGCCACTCAGTCCGCCATTGATCACATCAAACGCCCACCCGAGCGAATCGATCTTTGCTTGTATCAACGCGGGAAAAGCCTGCGTTTTATCCAGACCATAACCCGCGGTCAGGCTATCTCCTAAAAACAAAACCGTCTTGCGATCTTCTTCCGCATAAGTTGTCCATGTCAATCCAAGCAAAACAACTAAAACAAGCCGCTTCATTTAATTATCCTCATTTATATGCTATTAAAATTTAGGCTATAACTTGTCCACCTGTTCCCATTCCCATTTCTTCCTTGACCCCAAATATAGGATTGGGTATATTTTTTGTCGACTGGCCTGTGAAAAAAACAATATTTTCGAAACGCATTGCGTTTCAGCAGCGTTGCCATACCAGTCCACGAGGCACCTGCTTGTTCCCTTTGGCGATTTGGTGGAGGGACGGGTAGGTGCTTTTTGTTTTTCAGGAAAAATTTAAGTTGTGATGCGGTTGGCCCGAAGGCAACCATTTCATGTACCAAAAAGAAAGGTCCTCGCGCGAGTTCTTGGCGGGACGGCGCGAGGACCCCAGATCACACCGACAGGTACATGCGGTGTGTCAATAGCTTTCGGGTCAACCTCTTTTCCGCTGTGACGAACCCATTAAGTATTGTGTTTCAACAATATACGGGTTTTATATATTCTGTGTACTGCAAATTTGATACAACTTGTAAAACAGCGGCAAGTGTCGTATAATTTCTCTACTACTCCGATTAAGTGCTGGGAGAAACATGTTCGCCGAGGTTTTAGATGGCTCAGCTTCGCGGAATTGTGGATCGCATTACATTTCAAAATGAAGAAAACGGATACACGGTTGCCCGTTTGCAGGTAGAAGGGTCTGCCGCCTACAACGACCGCTTGGCGACCATTGTGGGTGAAATGCTGTCGATCAACCCGGGCGAGACCGTGGTTTTGGAAGGCGAGTGGATAACCCATAAGCAATATGGCGCACAGTTCAAAATTGAATCCTACCAGACCATATATCCATCTACGGTAGAGGGAATGCGGCGATATTTGGGTTCGGGATTGATCAAAGGCGTCGGGCCAGTCACGGCAAAGCGGATTGTGGATCACTTTGGGGAAGAAGCACTCGATGTCATTGAAGGCGAGCCCGAGCGATTGGTCGAAGTCGAGGGATTGGGAACCAAACGCGCAAAGTGGATTATCAAAGCCTGGGAAGACCAGCGCGAGATTCACAATGTCATGCTATTTTTGCAATCGCACGAAGTGGGCACGGGATACGCCGTAAAAATATGGAAGCGGTACGGACATGAAGCCGTTGAATTAATTCAGGAGAATCCCTATCGCCTATCGGTAGATGTTTGGGGCATTGGATTTTTGACGGCAGACCGCATCGCGCAAAAAATGGGCATTCCCGTGCATTCAGACCGGCGTATTCAGGCCGGTCTTTTGCATGTACTCAATGAAGCAGCCGACAAAGAAGGGCATGTTTTCTTGCCCGAGGACGCGCTCATTGAATCTTGCGCCGAAGCACTTGACGTGCCCGTCGATGCAATCGCACCGTGCGTGGCGCAATTGCTCTCCGAAGAATCGATTGTGGTAGATGACGAGCGGGTGTATTTGCCGCATTTGTACTATGCCGAACAGGGCGCGGCAACGCGGTGCTATCAATTATCCCAGGTGCAACGCATTGAACTGGGCAATATCCCAGCGGAAATTGAGGCGATAGAACAGCGTGATGGAGTAACATTCGCGCCCCGTCAAAAATTGGCATTGGAAAAAGCATTGTCGCACAATTTGCTGGTGCTAACAGGTGGACCGGGAACGGGCAAAACAACGACCATTAAAGGGCTGATCGCGCTTTTAGAGGCGCGAAAGAAAAAAATCGCACTGGCAGCACCCACGGGACGCGCGGCCAAGCGGATGTCTGAGGCGACCGGGTATGAGGCCAAAACCATCCACAGATTGCTGGAGTTTAGCCCGTCTGAAATGGCGTTTAAGAAAAAATTTAAAAATCCTCTGGAGATCGAAGCCCTGATTGTCGATGAAATATCCATGGTCGATACAGTTCTGATGAACAGTCTATTGCGCGCTGTTCCAATCAGTGCCTCGGTGGTCCTGGTAGGCGATGTCGATCAATTGCCATCGGTTGGCGCAGGCAATGTATTGAAGGATGTGATCGCATCTGGCATTGTAGAAGTCGTGGAACTCAACGAAATTTTTCGGCAGGCACAAACGAGCTGCATCATTACCAATGCCCACGCGATTAATCTCGGTGAGATGCCAGACGTGCGAAATGACCGCGATGCGGATTTCTTTTTCCTTGAAGTCTCTGAACCCGATCAAGTCGTCGAGACTATTTGCGGATTGTGTGCTGCACGTTTGCCGCACACATATCGTCTGAACAGTATTGAAGATATTCAAGTACTGGTGCCGATGTATCGGGGAGAAACCGGCGCGAACAATCTCAATCAGGTCTTACAAGACAAGTTGAATCCCAGAGGTCAGGAGATGACGCGGGGCGGTATCCGCTTTCGGGTGGGAGACAAAGTGATGCAGGTGCGAAATAACTATGACCGCGATGTTTTTAACGGGGATATTGGGCGCGTTCACGGAATAGAGGATGATATATTGCACGTGCGATTTCAGGACCGCGTCTTAGAATACGAATTCTCGGAATTAGACGAATTGGTCCTGGCCTATGCCATGAGTGTACACAAGAGCCAGGGCGCAGAATTTCGCGCTGTGGTAATGCCTTTGACCACACAACACTATATGATGTTACAGCGCAACTTATTGTACACGGCCATTACGCGGGCGCGGGAGTTAGTCGTGCTGGTAGGCACAAAACAAGCTCTGGGGATGGCGGTAAATAGCAACCGGGTTGCAGAGCGACACACGACCCTGGCGCCGCGCATTCGAGCCGGACTTGTCGAAGAATCCGTTCAGGAAACTTTGTTGTGATAAACGGATTGTTTTTTCTGGCTTATATTGTCTAAATTTTTTTTCTATGAACAAAATTATACTTGTTCTTAAACGCGTGATCGTTGTTCGAAAAATTTGTTCTCAGGAGGATATCATGCTATTGAGATGGTTGGTTGGTATAGCGATGATTGGCGTTATGGCAAATGGTGTTGGAGCCACAGATCTGGAAATTGGAGGGCAAATTCGACCTCGCACGGAATTTCGAGATCCCGTTGGCAATGGGTACGACGTATTCACATCCATGCGTGCTCGGCTGAATATCACAGCGAGTTTAGAGCAGGATGTGAATGTCTTTATTCAATTGCAGGATGTGCGGTTGTGGGGTGAAGAAAGCGATACCTTCACCGATTATAATGCCGACAATTTCGACTTTCACCAGGCGTATATGGATATCAAAGATATGGGCGACACAGCCCTATCCCTTCGCATTGGACGACAGGCGATAGGATTGGGCGGGCAGCGTTTAAGCAGAAGGCTCTTTCCAAACGGGCGAACGGCGTGGGCCGAATGGCTCGGCATTTATGTTTGGCGGCAGGCTGGGCACAACGCTGGGCAAAGGCAGCCTGACCCTGTGGTATGATTATTTGTCTGGCGACGGCAATTTCAAAGACAGCAAATGGAAATCATTTGATACGCTCTTTGCAACCAATCACAAATACTATGGTTTTGCCGATTTATTTCTCAACATTCCCGTACACACCCGGGGGCGCGGCCTTCAGGACTTTGCCATAAAAGCATCCGTATCTCTGGATGAGCAAGAGCAGATCCGTTTGGCAGCAGACGGACATGTGTTCTTCCTCGCGCAAAAAGGCGATTTGGAATCGGGACATCTGGCCGATGCAATCGATATAACGCTTTCCTATCAATACAGCGAAAATGTAACCTTTGTCGGAGGTTATACATTTGCCCTGGCGCGAGATGCCATCAAGGCATTGGGCCGATTGAACGAGGACATGCACTTTGCTTATGTGCTGACCAATGTTTCATTTTGAGTAAATATTGCTTCCCGTATTTGCCATCAGGCGAGGAGATTTGTCTTCTCGCCTTTTATCTTTTTAAAGGTGAATATGCGACCTGAGTTTTTGGACAGGAATAGCACCTTCACGCAAGAGAATTGCGCGATCGGAAGAAACATCGACAAGCGTAGAGGGGATTGCACTGGCGGAAGGCCCACCGTCGAGAATGAGATCGAGGTGATCGCCCAGCGCGTTTTCCACTTCGGATGCTGAACGCGCCGGGGGTTCGGTAGAACGATTGGCACTCGTACTCGTAAGGGGTCCGCCGAGTGCAGAGAGCAATTGGGTAGCGATAGGTGAACTCGAATGGCGAAGAGCTACCGTATCGCGTCCGCCGAGCAAAGCGGGCGGGAGATCGCGATTTGCGCGAAAAACAAGGGTGAGCGGTCCCGGCCAAAATGTCTCAATAAGTATTTGTGCTGTTAGAGAGACAGCGCGTACGAGCCTTGAAAGATCATCTGCACCGCGAATTAAGAGAATGATGCCCTTGTCCTCTGCACGCCCTTTGGCAGTAAAAATTTTCTGAATGGCTTCGGAGTTATAAGGATCAGCCCCCAGGCCATATACAGTCTCGGTCGGATAGGCAATCAGGCCGCCGTTTTTGATGATATCGGCAGCCTGATTGATGTTTTGAAGGGTTGGTAGTGCGATCATGGTCAAAGATTCTGGTGATTTGCGATTCTTATTACTGACGTTGCGCTATGCCTATGCTTTGGTAGGTGGACACAGGGGTTCACCCTTCTCACTTCTCACCTCTCACTTCATAAACTTTGGCAAAGTATAAAAAATCGCTGAACCCAACTCGGCCATCGGCGTTGAGGTCAAAGCGCGTATCAGCAGAGTCAAAAGCGTTGGCAAAGATCAGGAAATCGCTGAAGTCAATCTGCCCATCGGCATTGAAATCGAAAGCGTTTGCCTGCGGCACAGGAGGCGGTGAAAAAGCCAAATCAAATAGAACAGACAGTTCTCGTATTCTGTGATTTGCCGTATCTGCAATCAGCAAAGTGCCCGTTGGACTGAGATCCAAACCATGCGGGGCATTGAGACTTACGGCGAGAGCATCGCCTTCTTCAAAATCGAGCTGCCCCAACCCCGTGCCCGCGACAGTCTGGATCAGACCGCTGTTCAAATCGAGCAAGCGAATGCGGTGATTATTCGTATCGGCAATAAAAAGATATCCCCGAGCATCAACGGCAATGCCCTGCGGAGAATTGAGTTGCGCCTGTGTACCCGCGCCCCCATCGCCAGAAAATCCATTCTGCTCCGTTCCCACAACCGTCGTAATAATACCGAGGGAATCGACTTTGCGAATGCGGTGATTTTCTGTGTCCGCGATATAGATATTACCACTCTGATCAATGGCAATCGCACTGGGGCGATTTAAGCGCGCCTGTGAGGCCGCGCCGCCATCGCCAAAAAATGCTCCCTGATCTGGATCGCCACTGCCCACAACCGTCGTAATAATACCGCGAGAATCGACTTTGCGAATGCGATGATTATCCGTATCGGCGATATAGATATTACCACTCTGATCAACTGCAAGGCCCGCAGGACTTCTCAAGTTGGCATCTAAAGCGCGCCCTCCATCCCCCCCAAACTGACCGACTCCAATTCCGGCAAAGGCGAACAACACCTCATCTTGCACCTTGCTCACAACGTGATTGCCCATCTGGCTGATCAACAAATCGCCCTGAAAAACCATACCTCGAGGCGTATCAATATCTTCCGCTTCTCCTGTCCCCGCAATGGTCTGGATGATACCTGTTTCCACACTCACGAGGCGAACGAGGTAATTATCCGTGTCCGCGATATAAATATTGCCCGACGAATCGACCAATACGTCTTGTGGTCGCTGAAGGCGTGCCTCGATAGCTGCGCCGCCATCGCCTTGAAATGCGTCGCTCTCATCGTCCGAACCGGCGATAGTACGAATGGTCAGGGCATCTTCTGCAAAAGGTTTGATAAGTTCAATTTCAACGCGCCCGGATTCAAGCCCCGCACTTTCAGCAACGATGACAACACGCCCTTGATCTTGCCCTGCTCGAAAACGCGCATACGCTACGCCATCGCGCACCGCGATGGAATCTCCGCCTGCAGGTTCAGACTTCTGGGAGGAAATGATGAGGCCGTTGCCGCTCTCGATGCGAAATTGCACGGCTCGGTCGCTGGTGGGAACAGGTGTATTTTCAACGGCGGCAATCTGTGCGGTGAGTTCGATTTCAGAGATGCCATTGGCCAATAGATTGGTAGCTTCTACAAACAAGAGGACGCGAGCAGGAGACAGAGGCGGTTGTTCGGTAATATCGATGACGCGATTGACCGATAGATCGTCTCTGTTGCTGCGAAGTTGCTGCACTATACCACTGGGCCAGCGCAGGGAGAGCACTTCGATTTTTTCGGCTTTGCCCACGCCAAATGTGGGCAAGAGTGCGTCCTGCGACAAAAAGGAGGCACCGCCTGTCATTTCCCGAATGGCACGGCGGTTATTGCCATCTCCGTCTTTAAACTCAATTTTGAGGCGCGTACCAATAGCATCGGTACTACTTTCTGTACCGAGAAGCCGAATTGCAATCCAATTGCCATTCGCTCCGCGGTTGCGAAATAGGGCATCGGGGCCATCTTGCACTGCGACATAAAAATCGATCTTCCCATCGTTGTCGTAATCGGCCAGGGCAACACCTCGGCTATCGGCATTCAGGGCAACGCCCAAAGAGTCGGACATCTCTACAAAACGCCCATCTTCATTTTTGTAATACAAATTGGGCTGATCGCTATTGGTCACATACAGATCGAGAAAACCATCGTTGTCAAAATCGCCCCATACAGCCCCTCGGCTTCTCCCGTCGTGATTGAGCATCATCTCCGGCGCGCGATCTCTGAAAACGCCATTGCCTTCATTTGTATAAAATCTATTATCCGCACCAAAATAGGGGATAAACAGGTCCAGGTCTCCATCGTTGTCAAAATCGCCCCAGGTCGCGCCAAAACTCGGCCCGGCATCAACCGGGCTAAAAACACTTTCTATGGATGTGAATTGTTCGCCATCATTGCGAAAAAGGCGATTGGGACCACTATTAGCTAAAAAGAGATCGGGATCCCCATCGTTGTCAAAATCGCCCCAAGCGGGCTGAATCCCACTTTCTGTATCACCTATGCCCAGGTCGTCAGTACGTTCAGAAAAGCCATTGCCATTGTTCTGGTAAAAGCGATTGGCCCCAAAATTAGCGACATAAAGGTCGAGGTCCCCATCGCCATCGTAATCTGCCCACGCCGCGCCATACCCTTCTCCAGGATCATCAACACTCAGGGCAGGCGCAATGTCTGTAAATCCCGCACCGTCATTGCGGTATAACCGATTGGGTTCGCCAAAATTGGTGACGTAAAGGTCAAGGTCCCCATCGCCATCCACATCGCCCCATATCCCCGCGCTGCCATCGCCAGAGTCGTCAATCCCCAGAGCAGAGGCCATGTCTGTAAATCCCGTACCGTCGTTGCGATATAACCGATTGGGTTCTCTGCTGCGCACGAGGTAGAGATCGGGATCATTGTCATTGTCAAAATCTGCCCATGCCGCGCCAAATCCCGCACCAGTGTCCCCCAAACCCATATTGGAGGATGCATCGACAAATCCGCCGAGTTGGGCGCTTTGCCCAATACCCTGCAATTTGAGTGTGGCAGTGGGATTTCCCAGCGCGTTGCTAAAAATGGTGAGCACAGTTTGCTGGAGGTCTTCGGACTGCGGACGAAAAATAATGGGAAGTCGCTGGCTTTGTCCCGAGTCAATCCGCAAGATGCCGGTTTGTTCGACAATAAATTGCGAGTCGGTCGTCGTGGCGTTGGGAACAACCAGCACGCCGGCACCGAGATTGGAAATGCGTACCGACAATATTTGAGATTGCCCGATGGAGGTGCGATCAAAAATTAAGACATCGGAGGGAAAGAGTCCGATATTGGCTGCTTCTCCCCGTCCCTGCACATTGACTGTGGCAGAAGGTGTGCGCGGATCATTCGTGGTGATAGTGATAACACCTTCTGCAATTCCCACTTGTACGGGATCAAACGCAATTTCAATTTCAGCGATTTGTGCGATACCAACTTCGAGGGGCAATTCTGATAAGACGCGAAACCCAGAATTATTGGACATAGCTGTTTCAATGCGAACGGACAAATTGCCTCGGTTTTCAACGCGCAAACTTCTCACGGCGGGATCGCCAACGCTAATTCTGCCAAAATCGATATCGGTGGAAATGGTGTTAAAAAGAGGCATTCGAAACGCGGGATCACGCAATTTGCGGATGCGATTGTTGAAAGCGTCGATAAAAATGATATCCCCACTCCCATCAATCAACAAGTGCGTGGGCCGACCCAGATCAGACAGGATGCCGAGAGTACCTTCAGACCCCGCGCCCACAATACCCGTTCCCGCGATCGTCAGCACATTGCCTGTTTCCGCTTCGATCACGCGAATGCGATTATTGCCCGTATCGCCAATATAGATATTGTCGATTTCATCGACAGCAACGCCCAAAGGAGAAAAAAATAAAGCACTTGTCGCTGGCCCGCCATCACCCTTGTAGAGATCCTCTGATAGCTCTTCCGCAGAAGTTGCTTCTCGCCCGGCTACGGTATTGATCACGACAACGACTGTCGTGTCTTGCGTGGCCCTGCTGATGCGGCGGATGCGGCCATTGTTGAAATCGGCAATCAAAAGATCGCCATTACCCGCCACAGTCAATTGCTCAGGGGTAAACCCTGCCCGACTTGCTAACCCTCCATCCTGAATATTCGACGCCTGAGCACTGCCATTGCCCGCGATTGTGCCTATGGTACTATTTGCCAGATTGAATTGTCGTACGCGGTTGTTGCCCTGTCCATTCTCATCGAGGCCATCCGAGATCAAAAGAGCTATATCGCCCAACATCGTCAGCGCGACAATTTCGTGGAACGTGGCTTGTAGCGCGGGTACCAGATCATTGAAACCACCTTCGCCCGTACCTGCAACCGTGGTGATGATACCGGAGGGATCAACGCGCCGAATGCGCCGATTGTGAATATCACTTTCAGTTGCGCCACCGCTGCTGAGATAAATATTGCCCGCGCTGTCAATCGCAATGGCATTGGGCGTATTGAGCAGAGCACTGGTCGCCGACCCGCCGTCGCCCGAGAATCCCGGTTCCCCAGTACCCGCTACCGCAGTGATAATACCCGTTATCGCATCCACCCGTCGAATGCGGTGGTTGTCCGTATCAGCGACGTAGAGATTGCCCTGAGTATCAAGTGCAATTCCGAGCGGGCGATTGAGCACGGCATTCGTTGCCAACACATTGTCGCCATCTTCCAAACCACCACCGGCAATGGTGACAATCGTACCTGGCGCCTGAGCGAAAACACCTGTAGTTAATCCCCAGATCAGGAGATTTAAAAAAAATAGAGAAATATAGCGCATGGGAATCTACGGAATGGTGTACAACTGCGTCAAAGGCACCTACCCCCAGCCCCTCTTACTTCTCACTACTCAGTGAACTGGTCTGGACTGCGACCAGTTGTACATCGTTTCTCACTTCCCCAAATAGAGATCTCTGCCCCGTGCGAGGGCTGCGATTTTGAGATCGGCCACCGAGCGTTTGAGCATCCAGAACCCGCAGTCGGGATGAATAAATGCGATACGCCCCGGTCCGAGTTCTTTTTCGGCCTGGTCAAGGCGTCGGGCAATCTGTTCGGCAGTTTCAACGTGATTGATTTTGATGTCGACCACGCCAATGCCGAGTTTAATGCGCGAATCAATTTCTTTCAGGGCAACCAGATCATCATCCGGGCGATGGGCGAGTTCGAGCACAAGGTGATCGGTATGCAGGTCACTGAGAAAATCGGTGAGTGCGCGCCAGGTACCGCGTTGGATGGTTTGCCCGCCGTAATTTCCAAAACAAAAGTGAACGGCTTTTTCAGTGTCGGGATCAACCGCGTCGAGCACCGCATTGATGGCTCTCGCTGCAATAGGTCCATCCTCGGGATTGCCTGGAATATTGGCTTCATCGACCTGCACACAGGCGCATGGCAGGTCGCGCACCTGATCGGCCAACACATCGGCCACACCCATGAGCAGGGCTTCAAAATCGCCGTAGTAATTGTCGAGCAAGGTGCGGGCAAGCATATAGGGGCTGGTAAGCGTAAATTTGAAGGGACCGCCTGCAACGGTTGCAGCGCGCAAACAGTCGGATAACAGGTCAAGAGAACCCTCTGAGAGCGCGTCATCGACAACAGCAGCGGGTTTGGCGCGAAAGTCCATGGCTCGTTGCTGGCGAAATGCCTCAACCTCGGTACGTCCAAAATCGGCGCGCGTGCCACCCATAGGACGCACAAAATATTCGATCATACCATTGGTCTCGGGATGGTTGATGTCAAATCGGTAGAGCTCGCCATCGGTGGGCAGGTCAATCCCTACCTGACGCTGTGTATCGAAAATGACGCGCGTGGCGTCTGTCACAGCGGTTTCACTCGGTGCTGCCACGAGCCAGTCGGGCAACGGATAAGACCCGACCGTGGTGGTAAGAATTGTAGAACCTCGGGATAATTTTTGCATTGTATTCAAATTTTCAGGCATAAAAATACCTCGCTTACTCACAATTCATCTGATATGGCATCGAGTTTGGCTCGATTATCTGGAGTCAGATTCCTCACAGCTTCAAATACAAAGGCAAACAAGCAACTCAATATCAGGCTAAGGCCCCCCGCAATAGCAACCATGAGACTGCGGCGCGGATAACTGCGTGTGTCAGGGGGGCGCGCATAATCCAGGACAGTGACCACCTCTGTGCCTTTTTCATCTTCAAATCGCGTTTTTTCGTACTCTTGTTTGATAAACTGATAGATGGCGTTCTGTATTTGAATATCGCGGATGAGTGACATCGCGGTCAGGCCCAATTCGGGCAACTGTCGGAAGGGTTTGAAAATCTCAGGCAATTGCCCAACCGAATCGCCATTGCGCAGACTGTCGGGAAATTGGCCCATGAGTAAATCGTCGAGCACCTCGCGCGTGGTCTGGATTTCTATATCGAGTTTTTTCAGTTCGGGATTGTCTGCGGTCATCAGTTGTGATTGGACATCGCGCTTGACAATCAGTTCTGTCAGCGAGCTAATAAGAGGAGCAGATATTTCCAACTGTGTTTTGGCCTGGGTTTCAACATCCAATACCATGTTCTTGTTCTGAAAATCCCCATAGCGCCGCTCGGCTTCGAGCATGTCCTGTTCGGCTTCTTTGAGCCGCTTTGTGAGATAGGCCAGATAGGTGCGCGTTTTATTTTGGTTGCGCCGTTTAAGTGCGTTTTCGAGTTCTTCAACAAAAGCATTGGTCAATTCTGCCGCCCGTTCTGGGGTGTCGGCTTCGTAGGAAATCGTGAGAAATTGCTCGCGAGAGAGCTCGACCTGCAGGCGATTGGATATCATATCGAGCAATTCGCTTTGATGGCTGGCACCATAGCGCGTGGCAAGATCAAAGCGTTCTGCAACAGATAGGCGTACGCTTTCGCTTTCAATGACTGGAACAAATTCTGTGGCGGATATGGCCGCACCGCCCAGTCCCATCAGATTGAGAGGCAGTTCTTGCAAGAGAGAGGACAGCCCCCCGAGACTACCGGCGGTATCTTGCGGGGGATAAACTCTGGCATAAGCGCGGTAGGCTTTGGGCAAGATCAGAGAAATGCCCGCCGTCACCAGCACGACGGCAAAAAAGCACGTGAGAATCATGCGCCGCCAGCGCACGAGAACGTAAATGTGATCGAGGATATTGCGTTCAGATTCCATATTCATTGTCAGCGTTCGCGGTTGATCACCGTAATGGTCAGAACAATCGATGCAACAGCACCCACCATTGCGATGGCTTCTCTCAAAATGCGATAGCCCTGCCCGGGCACGATTTCTCGTGGGGGGACAAAAATCGCATCGCCGGGCCGCACGAGCGATTCTGCCGTAGCGCGTATGGCGTTGCCCGTATTGCCCTCGACGATGATGATATCTTTTTGTTTTGCACGCGTGTTAAAACCGCCGGCAAGATCGATATAACCGCCAACCGTAAGTGCCGCGTCATAAGGAATATTCGCCGGTGCTATGACAGCACCTGTAACGCGCACAGAGGGTACAAATCGCGGAATGCGAACGACATCGCCATCTTGCAGGAAGATATTGTGCCGCTCGATGCCGGCGAGGAGAGCCACAAAATCAATGGGCAAACGCCCCGAAAGCTGCTGGGTCTTGAGGGTAATGAGGGCTTCTTCGGCGTCGGTGCGCTGTATTCGGGGAATGTCGAGCAATCGATTGAGCGCGGGATCGTCTTCCGTCGAGGTCTCTTCATAATTGACTTTGCGAATAAGAGACGCCTGAACCACGGATGCTTCGGGTGTGAGTTCGGCCTGTTGTAACAATTCTTTGAGGCGAAGCCCCTCCTTCAGAGGAAAAGGGCCGGGGAATTGAACTTCGCCTTCGACATAAACCCACTTTGTCTCGCCGATAACATAGAGTTTATCGCCTATTTGCACGGGGATATTGACCTCGGGATCACCTGCGAGGGCGCGTGGAAGGTCAATGACTATGGGTTTCCACTCGCCATCTTCCGACAGACGCAAAAGGCGGGCGCGCTTTGGGGGGAAATGGGCGCGCAAACCATTCCCAAGAACAATGAGATCGGATACGTGATCGCCGGGTGCAAATTCATAACTGCCGGGCCGTTGTATCGCCCCCGTGACATAGATGGAATCGCTTGTAGCAGCGGGCACCACAATTTGTTCGCCATCGAGCATAAAGGGATTGTACTGTTCTTTGCCCGTGCGATTCCAGAGCGCAAGATCGACCCTGCGTCCCGTATTTTGCCATTGTCCATTTTCGTCAAGGCGCATAATCTGAATATTGCGGCTGGAGCCTCTGCGGTCTGGATCGTCAATAAGGCCCCCGGCTTTGAGGATGAGTTGCGATGCTTGTTCTACGCCATTGACCGCAACGGCACCGGGTATATGTACTTCGCCAACCACATTAATGGGAAATGTGCGGAGTTGCGCGAGGCTGATGGAGATATCGAGTTGATGAAAGCGTTTTTTGATCGCAGATTGGATGGCGCGGTCGGCTTCTGAAAGCGATAGAAACGCAACGGAAACCGGGCCGATAGACGGAAAGAGCAAGCTACCGCTCGCGCCGACGGGGACTTCAAAGGTTTCGATTTCTTCATTTCTATTTATCACCACTGCAAAGACATCGCCCGGCCCGACAATATAGCGACCAGAGCGAATAACCGCGTCATAGGCTGCTTTGCCAATGCTTTTAATTTCAACCAGTGGTGTAACTCCTTCTTCTGTTTTTTTCAGAGAAGGCGCAGAAAAAGGTCTGGTAGGCTCTCGTCTTTCGGGTTTTTCTTCAGTCTGACGCGAATCGCGACGGCGAGATTGCGCGTGTGCAGCGAAAGGGTAAAACGCAAAGTCAAAAATGAGCAAGCCCACGAGCGCAATATAAAAAAGACGCATATAGCGTCCCGGATATGCCATAGAGATGATCATGTGACTGTGGCTCCCGATGGATCAACTTCGAGGACCTGATAACGCGCCCGTATGTTTTTTTTAGCCCAAATACCGATCATAGCCTGTCCTATAGCGTCGGCATTTTGGGTTGTAAGCGCGACAAGGGTCGGCCCTGCGCCCGAAAGCGCAGCACCCCATGCACCTGCTTTGACCGCTTCTGCGAGTATCTGATCAAAGCCCGGAATAAGTTTTGCTCGATAGGGGTGATGCAAGCGGTCTTGCATGCCAACGGCGAGGTGCTCAAAATTTCCCGTGATCAGCGCTGCTGTGACAATACACGCCCGGCTCGTACTGAAAACGGCGTCACGGTGAGAAATAGTATCGGGCAAGACATTGCGAGCATCTTCGGTTTTGAGTTCAAATTCGGGAATGGCGACCACGGCGCGCAATTCTTCCGGGGGCAGAGCGCGCACGCAGGCAACACGGTTGTCATCCATAGTAGAGGCAGTGAGGCCGCCGAGCAAGCAGGGCGAGACATTGTCGGGATGGCCTTCAATAGCCGTGGCAATATCGAGCATCTCCGTCTGGGAAAAGGGTTCGCATAAGAGGCGGTTAGCCGCAATAACACCGCCGACAATAGCGGTTGAACTGCTACCCAATCCCCGGGCAAGAGGCACGGTATTGTGCATGTGGATATCGATCCCGGGCAGTGTTTTACCTGCGCGTTGGGCGGTAAATTGCGCGGCGCGATAGAACAGATTCTCCTCATCTGCGGGCAAAATACCCTTGCCTTCACCTTCAATGCTAAACGACAAGCCCGGTTGGGAACGAATCTTTACCACGACATGATTGTAAATAGACAGCGCCAGGCCCAATGCATCATAACCTGGACCGAGATTGGCGGAGGAACCGGGTAGGCGGATGCGAAATTCCATCTATAGTTCTCTAACGAGTTCGGTACATACCAGATCGGCGAGCAAGAGACCTCGCCGCGTCAGGCGAACGCGGTTGTCAGTTCGTTCCAGCAAGTGCTGGTTTGCCATCGCGATATACTGTTTGTGGATTTTTGGATGGCTCAAAAAATCTGCGCGGAGTCCCCGGCGCTGGCGCAACCCCAGCATAATGCGTTCCAGCAGATGCTGCGTCGGTGTGAGCTGTTCCTCTCTTTCCATTGCAAATCCAGTTGCCTCAATGCGCTGCATATAAGTTGCGAGATCGCGTACATTCCAGGATCGCCGATTGTCGAGATACGAATGTGCAGACAAACCAACGCCCAGATAAGGGCGATCATGCCAGTAATTGAGATTGTGACGCGACGCAAATCCCGGTCGGGCAAAATTGGAAATTTCGTAGTGTGTGTACCCGGCGGCTTCGAGTTGATCAATAGCATACATATACATCTCGGCCTGGTCGGTTTCAGGCGGCACCTTCAATTGCCCCTTTTGGAAGCGGCGTGCAAAATTGGTCTGGGGTTCAATCGTGAGACCATACACGGAGATATGTTCAGGATACAGGTCAATAGCCCGTTGAAGACTCTTTGCCCATTCTTCGGGTGTCTGTCCCGGCACGCCGTAAATGAGGTCGATACTTATATTCTTAAACCCCACATTGCGGGCGGCTTGAAACGCCGCTATCGCATCTGATACCGTGTGAAATCGACCGAGTGCTTTGAGTGCGCGATCTGTAAATGCCTGCACGCCCAGGTTCAAGCGGTTGACGCCGTGTTCATATAATTTGTCAAAGTGTTTGTGATCATTTGGATTGACCTCTGCCGTAATCTCCGCATCCGGAGCAATCGCATTTTTCACACTTGTCAGGATCCGATCCAATTGCCCGGGCGGTATTGCCGAGGGCGTGCCCCCCCCAAAGTGCAGCGTGTGGAACACGGGGAGCGTTCCGAGGGCTTGCATGCGGTTTTGCATCTCGACAATCACCGCATCCGCATAGCGTTTCGCCATGTGATTTTTGCCCACGACAAATGCAAAGTCACAATACGGACATCGCGAGTGACAAAATGGGATATGGATGTAAAGGCTGAGATACATTGGATTTTCACTCCACGAGCATGCCAATGCGCTGCCAGCGCACGCGCTCTGGAAAGTGGAACAGATTATAGATCGCGATACCGATTAGAGACGTCGCGTTGCTATATGCGGGGACACGATCATCTGGTGCCCAGGACCAGTAGAGAATAAATGCCTTGCCCCGAATGAGATCGCGCTTGAGAAAGCCCCAGTATCGGCTGTCTTCACTACTGTCGCGGTTGTCCCCCATCACAAAATAACAGTTTTCGGGCACGATCTTAGGCCCGTAGTTGTCCCGCGTATTGACCGCTGATCTCCGTTTGAGAATAACGGAATCGATATATTTGGCTTTGGACGGATCAATAGCACGCTTGTCGTCAACATAAAGGATTTTATCTTCGATTTCAACTTTCTGACCGGGGCCTGCTACAATGCGTTTGATAAAGTCACGGGATGGATCTCTGGGATATTGAAAAATGACAATATCGCCGGGAGCAGGCGCACGCCACGCAGGCAGGTGAATGTCGGTAAAGGGGATGCGAGCACCATAGATAAATTTGTTGGCCAACAAAAAGTCCCCGACCAACAAAGTATTTTCCATTGATCCCGAAGGAATGCGAAATGCCTGCACGACAAATATGCGAATGAAAAGTGCGAGTGCAAACGCGAGTAATATGGCTTTGATATATTCGATAGTCACTGACTTTTTCATATTTGGCTTTACTAATTTCCTCACATTTCCATCTGCAAAACAGCGAGAAATGCCTCTTGAGGGATTTCGACTGCACCGACTTGTTTCATGCGCTTTTTGCCCTCTTTTTGACGCTCGAGAAGTTTGCGCTTGCGGGTAATATCGCCGCCATAACACTTGGCAGTGACATTTTTTCGGAAGGGACGCACGGTTTCGCGCGAGATCACTTTAGCACCTATTGCCGCTTGAATGACAACTTCAAAGAGCTGGCGCGGGATCAATGCTTTGAGTTTTTGACTCAACGCACGTCCCCATTCATAGGCTTTGTCGCGGTGAACAATTGCAGAGAGTGCGTCTAAAGACTCGCCATTGATGAGCAGGTCGAGTTTGACCAGATCCGCTACCTGGTATTTTTTGTATTCGTAGTCAAACGATGCATAACCGCGCGAGACCGACTTGAGGCGGTCGTAGAAATCGAGCACAATTTCGGATAACGGCAGGTCGTAGCGCAAAAGAGCGCGGGTGGGGTCGATGTATTCGGTCGTCCGATAATGGCCCCGACGGTCTTGTGCAATACGCATAATATTGCCCACATATTCAGAGGGCACCAGAATTTGGGCATCGAGCATGGGCTCGGCAATATCTTCTATATCTCCCGCAGGTGGCATTTCAGCGGGATTTTGCACATCGATCTGCTCGCCACTGGTCAGGCGTACGCGATATTCGACATTGGGCACAGTGGTGATGATGTCTATGTCAAATTCGCGGTCCAGTCGCTCCTGAATGATTTCCATGTGAAGCAGGCCGAGAAAACCGCATCTAAACCCAAAACCGAGTGCCGTAGAGGTTTCGGGTTCGTAAGATAATGACGCATCGTTGAGGCGCAGTTTTTCGAGCGCAGAGCGGAGATTTTCAAAATCATCTGATAATACGGGATAGAGTCCGGCAAAAACCATGGGTTTGACTTCTTTGTAACCGGGTAATGGCTGAAGGGCGGGATTGGCAAAGCCAGTGACAGTGTCACCAACCCGAGCGCCTTCGAGGTCTTTGATACCCGCGATGAGATACCCAACTTCGCCCGCGCTGAGGCTTTGTTGTTTGATGCGTTTGAGTTTGAGAGTGCCGATTTCTTCGGCGTTGTAATTTTGGCGGGTCGAAAAGAGGCGGATGGGCAGGTTTTTTTTTAGAACGCCATCAAAAACACGCACATAAGCCACGACACCGCGATATTGATCGAAGATGGAATCGAAGATGAGGGCCTTGAGCGGTGCATCCGGGTTTCCTTCGGGGGGCGGTATCTCATCAATGATAGCAGCCAGAAGTTTGTCAATTCCAATGCCCTCTTTAGCGCTGATTTTGACAATTTCTTCTTCTTCAACGCCGAGCAAGTCGTGGAGTTGCATCACCACGCGATCGACCTCAGCACCGGGCAGATCAATTTTGTTGATCACGGGAATGATGAACAGGTCGTGTTCCATGGCGAGGAGGACATTGCTAACAGTTTGGGCTTCCACCCCCTGCGCTGCGTCAACGAGGAGCAGCGCACCTTCACACGCGGTAAGGCTGCGCGAGACTTCATAAGAGAAATCGACATGGCCCGGCGTATCGATGAGATTGAGTTCATAAATCTGACCATCCGGCGCAGTGTAATCCATGCGAATGGCGTGCGATTTGATGGTAATACCCCGCTCGCGCTCAAGGTCCATGCTGTCGAGCACCTGATCTTGCATCTGAAATTTGCTCAAAGTTTGCGTCTGCTCGAGCAACCGGTCAGCCAGGGTCGATTTTCCGTGATCGATATGCGCGATGATGGAAAAATTTCGTATATTCTGAAGATTCATGTTTTTGAGTTGCAACAAGTTCTATAAGTCGTGAATGAGGGCAGGTCTAAATGTCATAGCAGCTCAATAAACGCCATAAAGCATAAGAATATACCGTCTTACCTCGTTGAGGTCAATCAAAGTGTAGAAACACAACTCGGGATCACCTCAGCGGGGAAATGCGATTGACAACCTTAAATCCGTAGTCTTATCAAACAGCCCGTAAAACCCACATCCTTCAGGTGTGGGTCGCATGGCGAAGGGCTTCTGGTTCCCTGCTTTCGCAGGGACATGCTTATGGTGTGGTGCTTTAGCATTGGGCATATCGCTCAAGGCGATATGGGCGGTGGAGCGGTGTACAAGTGCGCCAGCACTTCATCATTGTGATTCGTCCGTTAATTCTACGAAAAATAGCTTGACAAAATACGCTCATAAGTATATATTTTTATTATGGTTAAGTCCTTTAAATACAGACTGCGTCCAACGAAAAAGCAAGAGAAAGTCTTGCTGGCACATATTGAAGAATGTCGCTTGCTATATAACCAGCTTGTCTGTGCGAGAGTCCAAGCATGGCAAAAGAATAAAGAAAGTTTGTCTCGTTATGAACAGACCAAAACCATACCATTGCTGAAGCAACAGCGTCTTGCATTCAAGCAAGTATATAGTCAGGTATTGCAACAAGTATCAACAAGAGTTGATCTGGCATTCAAAGCATTCTTTCGTCGTCTCAAAGCGCGGGCAAAGACGGGCGAGAAAGCTGGCTTTCCCAGATACAGTCGAGAAATTGAAAGTAAAAAAGATGCAAAAGAACAGGCGATTGTCTAAATCAATAGCAGACGTAGCATGGTCCCTGTTTCGGCACTGTCTCGAATACAAAGCGGAAGAGGCTGGTATTGGATTCAAGGCCGTCAATCCTGAATACACGTCACAAGATTGTTCGGCATGCGGACATAGAGAGAAAAAAGCACTCTCTCAGCGTGTACACAATTGCAAGGCGTGTGGCTATACCGCAGACAGAGACCACAATGCTGCCATAAACATTTTGACGTTGGGGCTACAACGTCAGGCGACCTAAACGCCAAGAAGCCCAACTGCTCTATCGTTGGGAGTAGTCACCCAGTTTGATTGACAACGATGTATAAATTGAGTATCTTTTCTAGCTTTCTAATCCATTGTTTAAGACATTTTTTACTTCATTTACCAGAAGGCAGGAGTGGGTATGATCGCCAGCATGACCGGTTTTGGAAAGGGTATTGCAGAAGGGGATGTGGTGGGCCGCGTTATTGTTGAGATTCGGTCGGTCAATGGACGTTATGGCGATGTGATGGTGCGAATCCCCCGTTCTTTGTCTGAACTTGAGCCTCGCATCAAAGAACGAGTTCTGTCGGTCTTTACAAGAGGGCGGCTCGATGTGAGTATCACCTTGCAGGGCACGGCGTCAGAGCAAGGCCTCCCCGTGCTCAAGCCCGAAGTTCTGGCCGCGTATCTCAAAGGAATTGAGAAAATTCGCACGGATATATCGGGTGATATCGATTTGATGCAAATTGCCCAATTGCCTCAAATATTCGCATTTGAAGTTTCCGAACTCGATTCCGAAGGCCTCTGGACAGTGGTATCTGTTGCACTCGGTCAGGCTATTGGCGCCTGTCGATCCATGTGTTTGGCAGAAGGAGAGAAACTCGCCTGTGATTTCCGCACACGCATTTCATTGCTCGACGAATTTCTCCAGCGCGTCGAAACACTCGCACCTGCGCGGGTAGAAACTGTTCGGGCGCGGTTAGAGGAAAAACTGGCGCAATTATTAACGCCTGAACAAATTGACGAGAGCAGGTTGTTGATGGAAATTGCCCTTTTAGCCGACCGCAGCGACATAACAGAAGAATGCGTGCGTTTTCACAGTCACAACGCGCAGTTTCTCGATATGCTTGACCGCAAAGAAGCAGTTGGCCGGCGTCTCAATTTTTTGCTACAAGAAATGCTCAGAGAAGCCAATACCATGGGATCCAAAGCAGGTGACGCGACGATAGCCCATGTGGTCGTGGATATCAAAGAAGAAATTGAAAAACTCAAAGAACAGGTTCAAAACATCGAATAAAGACCGCGGATGATTAAATCAAAAAAAACTGGTGTTGAACGGATTAGACAAAAGGTGAGCGATAATCCCGCCGCATTTGCCGTGATCGTCGCCGGGCCATCGGGGGTGGGAAAAACGTCGATGTGCCAGGGGGTTTTACGTGCCGATTCGAGCGTGCAGCGGTGTGTGACGACCACCACGCGACCACCACGCGATGACGAAGTGGTGGGTGTGGCCCGTCATTTTGTGACGGTTGCGCAATTTAAGGCTATGCAAAAACGGGGCGATTTTGTCGAATCCGCCGAAGTGCACGGACATCTTTACGGCGCGACATTCGACGCAGTTGCAAAAGCCCTGTATCGTGGACAGGTGATATTGATGGATGTGGATGTGCAAGGCGTAGCCGCGTGGAAAAAGGTATTGGGAGATCGCTGCGTAACCGTATTTGTCGTGCCACCTTCTCTCGACGTGCTTGCAAAACGACTCAATGCGCGGCAATCTGAAAGCGCGTTGGCCTTTCGCTTGCGTATGGAAAATGCCGGTTCTGAACTCGTTCGGGCAAAACATAGCGATTACGTTGTTGTAAATGACAAATTGGAACATGCCATCGCCGACTTGCTGTCCATTATTCGCGCAGAGCGACAACGCACACGGCGGATGTGTTTGCGTGGATTGGGTTTCTAAACACTCACGCTATGCTCTCGATCTATCTCCGGCCCGCTCGCTATTGCGGTGCTAAAGCCCCATTTCTAATAAGGAGTACTTATATGTCAAACGTTTTTTTTACAGAGGAATTAACAGCAGAAGAGGGTATGAATTCCTATCAAGCCGTGTTGTTGGCATCAAGAGAAGCGCGCAGGTTGAATAAAACCCGCCTGGCCGCGGGTGTGCCCGAGGGCGAAAAAAAGATAACAACCATTGCACTGGACCGAATTGTAGAAAAGAAAATTCAGGTGACCTATGCTGGCGGGAAAGAGGGTTCTTCTAGGCGTTAGCGGTGGAATTGCCGCCTATAAAAGCGTATTCTTATTGCGTCTTCTCCAGAATGCAGGCGCAGAGGTTCGGGTGATCATGACACCGGCTGCACAGAAGTTCGTGCAGCCCCTCACTTTTGAAGCACTCTCACACCATCGCGTCTATACGGATTTGTTTCCAGCTGATGGTGACCCCAATGTCATCCACGTGCATTTGGGCAAGTGGGCCGATCTAATTATTGTCGCGCCCGCAACGGCAAATTGCATGGGCAAATTGGCACTTGGGTTGGCCGACGACCTGTTGGCATGCACATTGTTGGCTGCAGAAGCACCTGTTTTACTCGCCCCGACAATGGAAACCCAAATGTGGGAACACGGTGCTGTTCGGCAAAATGTCGGGTTCTTAAAAAAAAAACGCTATCGGATGGTTGGACCGGGAGCGGGACTGCTCGCCTCGGGGGCCGAGGGAATGGGGCGCATGGCCGAACCTCAGGAGATTGTGGATGAAGCCAGTAAGATGATGGGCGCGACGCAATCGCTTGCGGGAAAGCGCATTGTGGTGACAGCGGGCAGGACCGAGCAACCCCTTGATCCCGTGCGCTTTATCACCAATCGTTCAACGGGTAAAATGGGCTATGCCATTGCCGAACAAGCGCGCTGCAGGGGTGCCGATGTCGCGTTGATCAGCGGACCGACAGAACTCACCGCACCCGCCGGTGTACAGATTGAATCCATCCGGACAGTCGCCGACTTAAAAACGGCGACCGTCCGCGCATATCAGCATGCCGACGCGCTAATTATGACCGCAGCAGTGCTCGATTTTCGCCCTGAACATGTGTCTGAATCAAAAATCAGAAAACGCGATGGTGGTCTTTCGCTTCATCTTCTGCCCAATGAAGATTTTTTAATTCCCTTGGGACAAAACAAAGGCGAACGGATCGTGATCGGATTTGCGATGGAAACCGATCACGCGCTGAGAAATGCCCGCAAAAAGCTCAACGAGAAAAACCTCGATCTGATTGTGTTGAACGAATTAAATGTGGAAGGAGCGGGGTTTGCGGTGGATACCAACGTCGTGACTTTAATCGAACCTCATCGAGAACCTGTCGCATTGCCATTGATGTCCAAACGCGATGTGGCAGACCGGATTTTGGAGTGGCTGGTGTCGCGTTGGGAGACCGCGCATGAATGAATCTCCCGATCTGCTGGAAACTCTCGCGCTTGCACGTGATTTTTTAGCGCGGGAAATCGCTTATGCGCCCGCCTCGATTGCGCGGATAGATGATCGAGAACCGGACGACGATCCCCTGACTATTTTGAGCCAAGAGGCTTGCAACTGTCAAAAATGCGGATTGGCGCGAACGCGCACCTCAGTAGTGTTTGGAAGCGGTCGCACTGATGCAGACCTCGTATTTATCGGCGAAGCACCCGGTGCAGAGGAAGACCGGCAAGGGCAGCCTTTTGTAGGGGCTGCCGGACAATTGTTGACGCGAATGATCGAAGCCATGGGTTTGACACGCGATGACGTCTATATCGCCAACATCATCAAATGCAGGCCGCCCAACAACCGGGATCCCAGACCCGATGAGATTGCTGCCTGCCAGCCTTATCTGCTACAACAAATTGAATTGATCGCGCCAGTTGTAATCTGCACTTTGGGCCGTTTTGCCGCGCAAACCCTGTTGCAGACCACCGAGTCGATGGGGCGGTTGCGAGGAAAAATTTTTGAATACCAGGGCGCGAAATTGATCCCCACATATCACCCCGCTGCGCTGTTGCGAAATGCACACTGGAAACGTCCAACGTGGGAAGATTTGAAACTGGTTCGCAAACTTTACGATGGAACTGAAATTTAATGGCCGCCCGAAATCCAACATTGAACACGGCTGAACGCGCACTACCCCAGGCACTCGAAGTGGAACGCGCTGTGTTGGGCGCCATGCTGATTGACAATATGGCAATCAATCGCGTGGTTGAGGTATTGGGGGATGAAACGGCTTTTTACCATACGCCACATCGAAAAGTTTATGCGGCAATTCAAAAATTGTCTGAGCGCGGCGAGCCTGTCGATCAAGTGACATTAACCGAGGAACTCTTACGCCGGGGACAACTCGACGATGTCGGCGGCGCGGTTTTAATTGCCGAATTGGCGAGTGAAATGGCGACGGCAGCCAATGCCGAATACCACGCGCAGATCGTGCTGGAAAAGGCGCAACGGCGACGGTTGATTTCCGCAGCAACACAAACGATTATAGAAAGCTATGAAGAAACCGAGGATGTGCGCGAACTCATCGACCGCGCCGAACAGCGGGTCTTTCAAATTGCCGAAGGCGAATTGGGCAAAGGCGTCATACCTCTTGCATCTGCAATTGAAGAGGCTTATGTGGCGATTGAGCGCGCGCACGAACAGCCTGGCGCGCTGACTGGCGTGACCACAGGCTATACGGAAATGGATGAGATCACAGCGGGCTTGCAGTCTTCGGACCTGATCATCCTGGCGTCTCGCCCATCGATGGGCAAAACAGCACTCACATTGTGCATGGCGCGCAATGCCGCTATAAAGGGCCGTTCGCCTGTGCTGTATTTTTCGTTGGAAATGTCAACAGAGCAACTCGCGCAGCGCCTTTTGTGTTCAGAAGCGCGCGTAAGTTCCCACCGTTTGCGAACAGGCAGGTTGTCAGAAGAGGAATGGCAGCGCTTGTCCGAGTGGACGGGAAAGTTGATCGACGCGCCCATATACATCGATGACACACCTGCAATTTCCGTAATGGAACTGCGTGCCAAAGCGCGGCGAGTGAAATCCGAATACAATATTGGGTTAATCATTGTCGATTATCTGCAACTGATGACCGCATTTGAAAATTTTGGCAGCCGCGAACAGGAAATCGCCTATATTTCGCGTTCCCTAAAAGCACTCGCTAAAGAACTGGATATTCCACTCGTTGCCTGCGCGCAATTGTCGCGGGCAGTGGAAAGCCGCACGGATAAGCGACCGCAATTGTCCGACCTGCGCGAGAGTGGTTCACTGGAACAGGATGCGGATGTGGTGATGTTTCTCTTTCGCCCTGAAGTATATGGCATTATGGATGACGAGGGCAATACCCAAGAAGGCGTGGCCGAGATCATTTTGGGCAAGCAGCGCAGCGGGCCAATTGGCAGTGTTTTTTTGACCTTTGTAGCTGAGTATCTTCGATTTGAAGAGCCCGAAATCTATCGCGGATTTCCCTGAGGAATAAGTCCATGGGCAAAGTGCGCGTGCGTTATGTGTGTCAGCAATGCGGTGCGGATTCAGGACGGTGGTTTGGGCGGTGTGTATCCTGTGGAGAATGGAACACCTGTGTCGAAGAGGCCGCATCGTCAGATACAAAACAAAACAGGCACGCGGGCGAATGGATCAAAGCAAATCCGCCGCAGCCGATTACTGAAATAGTGGGCGGCAAAGAAGATCGCATCGAGACGGCTATCGGTGAATTTGACCGCACATTGGGTGGCGGCATTGTGCCCGGCATGACCGCGCTTGTCGGCGGCGACCCCGGCATTGGCAAATCCACATTGCTGTTGCAAGGGGTTGCACAACTCGCGCTTTCGGGTATGAAGACACTATACGTATCCGCAGAAGAGTCCCCCCGCCAAACGCGGATGCGCGCCCAGAGAATCGGCGCGCTATCCGATGAATTATACTTGATTTCCGAATCCAATCTCGATTTCATTTGCGGCTATATCGAAGAGATGCAGCCCGTCGCGGTTGTGGTCGATTCGGTGCAGACCATTTTTAGCCCAGATCTACAAAGCGCGCCCGGAAGTGTGGCGCAGGTCAGAGAATCTTCTGCAAAGCTGGTAGCACTGGGCAAACGCACAGGTACATCGATTTTTCTGGTCGGACATGTCACCAAAGAAGGCACGGTCGCTGGGCCGCGCGTACTCGAACATATCGTCGATACCGTACTTTATCTGGAGGGCGAACAGCACGGTGCGTTTCGCATTTTGCGGGCGGCAAAGAACCGATTTGGCTCGACAAATGAAATCGGCATTTTTGAAATGTGTGATCGGGGGATGGTCGAAGTGGATAATCCCTCACGGGTATTTTTGCCCGAACGCGAAGCCGATAGAGAAGGCACAGCCATTGTTTGCACAATTGAAGGCACGCGTCCCATTTTAGTCGAAGTGCAAGCATTGGTCAGTCGCAGCAATTTTGGATACCCGCAGCGCGTGGCTACGGGATTTGATCCGCGACGGATGGCGATTTTAATTGCCGTACTCGAAAAGCGGTCGGGCCTGCAACTGGGTGCTGAGGATATTTTCTTAAACGTCGCAGGAGGCTTGCGCATTGATGAACCCGCTGTCGATCTGGGTGTGGCTATGGCTATGGCGTCGAGCTTTCGCAGCAGACAGATGTCCCGCGATACGGTTGTGATTGGCGAAGTAGGATTGGGCGGAGAAGTGCGTGCGGTTGGCCAAATTGAACGCAGAGTGGCCGAAGCGCGTAAACTGGGCTTTACGCGATGTATTGCCGCCAAAGCAAATTTGAGTGGGGCGCGCATTCCCGACGGCCTGTCGTTGATTGGCGTTCAGGATGTGGATGCTGCACAAGATGTGGTGTTTTCATAGAGATTATTACTACGGAGAAAGCGCATGGCACCGAGAATTGTATACATTTCCAAATTGTTGTCATTGATGTTGCGGCACAGGCCCGATGAGTTTGGACTACAAGTCAATCGCTATGGTTTTGCCGATCTCGACGCGGTTTTGCGTGCATTTCAAGACCGAGATTCGACATTTACTCTTGAAGATATTGAAAAAGTGGTTTATGATGGAGAGAAACAGCGTTTCGAGATTGTGGAAAATCGCATTCGAGCGCGTTATGGGCACAGTTTTTCCATCGATCTGGGCCTCGAGCCGTCAGAACCGCCCGAATTTTTATATAAGGGAGTAGATTCTGCTGATGTTGAGCGGTTGTTGTCTGAGGGCTTGGCGCCAGATGATCGCGATTATATACATTTGTCGTTTGACGCCGATGTTGCTGCGCGGTTGAGTGCCAGACCCGGACGCCGAGGGGCTGTCATACGCATTGCCGCGACCCGCGCCCATCAAGCTGGCGTGCATTTCTACGATTGTGGTCCAACCGTATTAACCAAACATATTCCCGGTGAATTTTTGGATTTAGAACAGGGAGAGACCCTAACATCGCATAACATATCTCAGGAGCCAGAAAATCCGACTTATGGTCGGCGGCGGCGCTTCTCGTCCGGGCGGTAGTTAAATGATAGTTGTGGGCAGGTTCACAAAACATTTTATGACTAAATCACACGAAAATTATACGCAGCCCTTGCTGAGTACCACCAAAAATTTGGTGAGGGAATTCTGCGCCGATATGATCCTCCTCGTGACCAATTCCGGCGTGACCCATGCAGATGTTCACAAGCTAAGCACCATCTGCCAGGTCCTGATTGTTACGCGAAAAAAACAGTTTTTGAGTGGGGTTGAAGAGCAGGGTGTGCTGCGCTTGACTTATGATTATCGCAGAAGTCATGGCACGCACTTTGAACAATTGCGACAATGCGTTATCAGGGGCCTGGAGAGTGGGTATATTCGCCGAGATGCACGATTGGTATGCCTGAGTCGCACGCTGGCCTCGCGGGGTGTAGATGCGATAACAGTGATGGATACCAGTATTGGGTTTGATGTTTACGATTCGGCCGAAATTTCGGCCATAGCGGGCGATTTATCACTCAAAGTTGTCAAAACCACGCTCGATCTTGCCATCAATATTGGTAAGGAAGGTCGCGAAGGCGAACCGGTCGGCACCTTATTTGTCATTGGCGATTCCAAACGGGTTTTGCACCATTCGCGGTCCATGACATTTGATCCTTTTCGCGGATATTCCGACAATGAAAAAAATATCTGCAATCCCGATGTTCACGAAGGTGTCAAAGAAGTATCGCTGATGGATGGCGCATTTATCATTCGAGAAGATGGGGTTATTCTATCTGGAGGGCGCTATATTTCAGCAAATGTGCGCGGTCTCACTTTGCCCAAGGGGTTGGGTGCGCGGCATGTTGCGGCGGCGGCGATTACCAAAACCACCCGAGCTATAGCCCTTGCTATTTCTGAGTCAACCGGAACGGTTCGCGTATTTAAGCAGGGCAAAATCGTTTTGCAAATTAACGCACACCGGTAACACATTGGACAAGACCGGTGGTAATGAACATATTGCGCTAAGAGATATTTATGCAGCGGTGGATCGTGCCCCTTTTGATGGGGCTGGTCATGGCGGGCAGTTTTGCTGCAATGCCGGCATTGGGCAAGCAAGTGCCGGTTTTTTTTATTCTTTTCGGCATTGCATCTGTGGCCTATCTCATTGCAGTCTGGCATTGTAAATATGTGTCATTGAAGGTTATTGTGATCGCTGCCGCTGTATTTCGACTGAGCCTTTTATTTTCTATCCCCGCGCTATCCGATGATATTTATCGCTATGTGTGGGATGGACGCGTACAGTGGGCGGGCATCAATCCCTACTGGTATGCACCTGCGGCACAAGAACTGGTGCAGGTGAGAGACGCACTTATTTTTCCCAAAATTAACCACCCCGAATTTCCGACCATATATCCACCCATCGCCCAAATCGCATTCTGGGTGGGATATGGCATTTCGGGTGGCATACTGGGCATCAAGGTGTTGCTCACGTGTGCCGACATGATTGTGGGATGGCTTTTAATCTATTTGCTCAGGCATTTCGAGCAACGGGCACAATGGGTTTTGATTTACTTCTGGCATCCGCTGGTCGTGGTAGAAATTGCAGGAAATGGACATATGGAATCGCTGGGCATTGTCGCTTTGTTGGCCGCATTGTATTTGTTCTTAAAAGGACGAGATCACATTGCGCTAAGTGCACTGGGCGGGGCTGTTTTGGTAAAGTTTCTTCCCCTTGTTTTTTTGCCGAGTTTTGTGCGCCGGAAAGGGTGGCGGCCAACCAATTGGTCGGCACTGCTCATGGTGCCCTGTGTTGTGATTCTGGGATATTTGCCCTATGCATGGACCGGCGCATCTGTTTTGGGTAGCCTGGGCACTTATGCACAACACTGGTCGTTTAACAGCGCGATATTTGATGTACTCATTCTGCTTTGCGGCGATGGACAGATTGCGCGTGGCATTATTGGCGTGCTCTTTTCAAGTGTGGTGCTATTGCTGGTCTGGAAGCGCGTCCCCCTATTGCGCTGTGCATATCTGACTGCGGCGGCTTTTGTTCTGCTGACCCCTACGCTCCATCCGTGGTATGTCGTGTGGTTGGTCCCATTTCTCGTTTTTTATCGGCATCTGGCCTGGATCACTTTCTCACTCCTGGTGGTCTTATCCTATCACATTTTAATCCAATACCAGGCCCACGGCGTGTGGGAAGAAGCCGCGTGGGTTCAGTGGATAGAATACGGAGGATTAGCCGTGGTGGGCATCGTTTCTTTACTTTTTAGACGCACGGAAATCTTGACGAGAATAGGACGTTTTTTTAATATAAACTGTCCAATCTAATCACACCAAGTAAAAAAAGAAAAAATGGGAACTTGAGCTGTTTAAAAGCGTTTTTGAAACATTTGAATAAGCAAAGGAGATGGGCAAAGATGAACAGATTTCGCTTCTTATTCTTTTTGCCACTGTTTTGGGCCTGTGGAGAGCAGGAGCAGTCCGCGGATGTGTTGTTTCAAGCGGGTGAAGCTGCCACGCATGATATGGCGTCGTATCCCATAGCCAAGGTCAAATTATCTGAATTTCTGGCGCGGTTCCCTGACGATCCTCGCGCTGAGGTGGCCCTGCAAGCCCTGGCGCGGGTGTTGATGAATCAGCAAAAACACAAAGAAGCCATTGCGCGATACGAAACCCTGATCGCGCGTTTTCCGCAGAGCCGATATTGTGTACAGGCACAGTTTATGATTGGCTATATCCACGATCAACTCGGCGATTACGAACAGGCGCGGGTGGCTTATCAGCAAGTGATTGATACCTATCCAAACTCTGAGTTAGTGGATGATGCCAAATTTTCGATCGAAAATTTGGGCAAATCGCCCGATCAATGGTTGCGTACCAAACCAATAAGTCGAGAGTAATGCAATGACAGTTGGACAAGATATTCAAGTAATCAATGAACGAGTTGGGCGCGAAAGCGCGTTTGTCGATCGGTTATTGGTCGAAGTGGGCAAGGTCATTGTCGGGCAACAGGACATGATTGAGCGATTGCTAATCGGCCTGTTGTGCAACGGTCATGTCCTGCTCGAAGGCGTTCCCGGCCTTGCAAAGACTTTGGCCGTCAATTCATTGGCTCAAGCGATTCAGGCGTCTTTTAAGCGCATTCAGTTTACACCTGACTTGTTGCCCGCTGACCTGATCGGCACGATGGTCTATCACCGGGAGACAGGTCAGTTTGTGGCCCAAAAGGGGCCTATTTTTGCCCAACTTGTACTAGCCGATGAAGTCAATCGCGCACCATCAAAAGTACAAAGCGCCATGCTTGAAGCCATGCAAGAGCGTCAGGTTACCATTGGGAACGAAACATTTGCCGTGCCCGATCCCTTTTTGGTGCTGGCCACGCAAAATCCCATTGAACAAGAAGGGACCTATCCACTGCCCGAAGCACAGGTCGATCGCTTTATGCTGAAAGTGCGTGTGACGTATCCCAATAAGCAGGAAGAACGCACCATCGTCGATCGCATGAGCCGCGATGCAACCCCTCAAATCGAGACAGTCATAACGACCGATGATCTCATTCGCGCGCGAAGCGTAGTCGACGAGATTTACGTGGATGGCAAAATCAAAGACTATATCGTCGATATCGTGTTGGCAAGCCGGGATCCGGAGGCTTATGGCCTGGGTGATTTGCGCGCCCTGATCGAATTTGGCGGATCACCACGCGCGTCTATTGCCCTGACCCGCGCAGCCAAAGCGCATGCGTTTTTGCGCCATCGCGGCTATGTCACCCCCGAAGATGTGAAAGCCATTGGCCTGGATGTGTTGCGCCACCGTGTGCTGGTAACTTATGAGGCAGAAGCCGAAGAGATTGACTCCGAAGAAATCGCGCGTCAAATATTCGATCACATTGAAGTGCCTTAGAGGCGGTAAGAGGTGAGAGGGGTACCTTTCACCTCTTATGTCTCACCTCTTACCGATTCCTATGATTCCAACAGAAATCCTAAAAAAAGTGAAGCGCATTGAGTTGCGTACACGCAATCTGGTGAACACGATATTTGCCGGCGAATACCATTCGGTATTTAAGGGCAGGGGCATGGCGTTTGCAGAAGTGCGAGAATATCAACCCGGCGATGATGTTCGCACAATTGACTGGAACGTGACAGCGCGTATGGGCGACCCCTTTGTCAAGGTGTTCGACGAAGAGCGCGAACTCACCGTGATATTGATGGTGGATGCGAGTGCGTCGGGCGACTTTGGAACGGTGGCGCAAATGAAAGGCGAGATAGGTGCTGAGATTTGCGCTTTACTCGCCTTTTCCGCAATACAAAATAACGATCGCGTAGGGCTGATCATTTTTACTGACGAGGTCGAGTTGTTTATACCCCCCAAAAAGGGCAAAAAGCACGTACTTCGGGTGATTCGAGAATTGTTGTACTTTCAACCTTCAGGGCGAAATACAAATATCGATGTGGCATTGGAATATTTGAATCGCGTAACCTATCGACGCAGTGTGGTATTTCTGGTATCGGATTTTTTTGCTTCTGACTACGAGAAAGCACTGCGTGTTGCCAATCGGCGGCACGACCTGGTGGCGATAGCGCTGGAAGACCCACGGGAGTACGATCTGCCTGCAATTGGCATTGTGGAGTTGGAAGATGCCGAGACGGGCGAAGGCATATTAGTCGATTTTGGCGATGCAGCAGTGCGCGACGCATTTCAAAAACTGACGAGGAAAGAGCGTGATGAACGAGAAGCGTTGTTTCGGCGCATGGGCTTAGACGCCGTGAATATTTCGACTCAAGGGGCATATCACGAACCATTAATACAATTTTTCAGGATGCGGGCAAAAAAAATTAAGGGATAAAAGGATAGGGGCATACCCCTGTGCCCGCCCGTGTTAAAAGTAAGGAGCGCGGTGTGATAGAAGTTGATGGCCTCACAAAGCGATACGGCGCATTTACGGCTGTTGACGACATCTCATTTCAGGTGGGGAAAGGCGAAATTGTCGGTTTTCTGGGGCCAAACGGCGCGGGAAAAACCACGACCATGCGCGTACTCACCTGTTTCTTGCCCGCCACAGAAGGCACGGCGCGCATTGGCGGCTACGATATTTTTTACAACCCATTGGAAGTCAAAAAGCGCATTGGGTATTTGCCCGAATTGCCACCCCTGTATCGCGATATGCGCGTGCGTACATACCTGGAGTTTATCGCTAAAATCAAGGGCGTTGCGCCAGTGGAAGCCAGGCGGCGGATCGATGAGGTCGTTGTTCAATGCGGACTTGTGGATCGCACCGCGCAACTCATCGGTCATTTGTCTAAAGGATATCGGCAGCGGGTAGGGCTTGCACAGGCGATTTTGCACGACCCCGAGGTGATTATCATGGATGAGCCAACTTCGGGCCTCGATCCCAATCAGATTATTGAAGTGCGACAATTGATCCGTGAACTGGCCCAGGAGCGCACGGTGATTTTGAGTACGCATATCTTGCCCGAAGTTGAAATGACCTGCAATCGCGTGATCATTATTCACGAAGGCAGAATTGTTGCCGTTGATACTCCTGAAAATCTTACGGCTAATATGCGCGACACAACGCGATCTTTTGTTCGGATATCGGGCAATGTGGATGTTGCGGCCAAAGCCATTTCCAATATTAAAGGGATTAGCGACGTGACGCGAGCAAGAGATGGGCTACATGTCCATTGGCCGGCTGAAGTGGATTTGAGTGCCGCAGTATCGGCGCGCGTTGTCGAATTGGGCATGGGACTGATGGAAATAAAGCAAGAGACCATGTCTTTGGAAGAAGTTTTTCACGCGCTGACCGTGCATGAGGAGGGAGTGTGATGGGCAGTACTATGGCAATTTTTGGCAAAGAGATGCGGTCGTACTTTGGCTCGCCAATTGCTTATGTGATGGCTGGCGTCTTTTTGTTGTTTAGCGGCTTTGTGTTTCGTAACCAATTGCTCGAATTTCACGATATGAGCGTGTATCTAAAATTGGCAGAACGCGCGGAAAAACTTCAGCTAAATGTCAATACAGAAGTTATCACGTCATTTTTTGACTTTCAGATTTTTATCTGGATGATTGTGATTCCAATGCTCACAATGCGTCTCTACGCCGAGGAAAAACGCGGGGGCACGTATGAGTTGCTGATGACTTCGCCCATTACTTCGGCACAAATTTTGATAGGCAAATTTCTCGCGTGTTATGTCTTGTATTTGCTTATCGAAGTGATGGCCTTCGGCTATATTTGCGTATTGTCTATGTACGCGCAATTGGATTGGGGGCCCATATTTTCCGGTGCGCTGGCTGTGGTGCTGATTGGTGCCACATTTATCAGTGTGGGCATTTTGGCTTCGTCTTTGACTGAGAATCAGATTATTGCTGCTGTGCTGTCTTTTTTCTTTTTAATTCTGTTGTGGATCATCGACTGGGCCGCGCGTTTTGCCGGCGACATATTTTTTGTCATTCTGAAATTTCTTTCCCTGATAGAACACACCCGAGACATGATTCATGGCGTTGTCGATACGCACGACGTGGTATTTTTTATAAGTGCGGCGGCTTTTTTTCTCTTTTTAACACATACGGTGCTCGAATCGCGCAGATGGCGGGCGTAGGAAGGATGCTATTATGAAAATCGGTATTATGGGCATGCACTACGGACATATAGGCGGTATGTTTCACTCGGCTGCCAGCGCGCCAAATGGCGAAATTGTCGGCATTGTAGAATCCGATGACGCACTTTATGAAAAATATACCGCAGATCACAATATCACCCGATTTGCCACACTCGATCTGATGCTCGAAAAAGCAAAACCCGACCTGGTAATCGAGGGCCTCGCACACCACGAAAAAGCGCGCGTCATTGAAACGTGCGCGGCGGCCGGCGTCCACATGCTACTCGACAAACCGCTCTGCCGAACTCGGGAGGAGTTGCAACGGATCAAAACGGCTATAAAAAAGAACAATATCAAACTCTCCACATTTTTTACGTCTCGCAGTTATGGGGCTTTTATCGCCTTGAGACAGGCGATTCAAAACGGCGATTTGGGTGACCTCGTGAGCCTTATCACCACGCATCCGCACAAACTCGGCGCCACCCCCCCCGCGCTCTACTTCGATGCAGACAAATATGTGGGCACATTCCACGACCTGGCAGGCCATGGCGTGGATCAAGTCCGCTGGCTCACCGGCGCAGAATACACGGGTGTTCACGCGCTCGGCACACTCAAAAAGCACATTGGCTCTGGCCTCACATTTGATCATGTCCAGGCGTCGTTTCAACTCGACAATGGCGCACTTGCCACCGCCACTGCCGATTGGCTCACCCCCAAAGATGCGCGATCTTTTGGCGATACGCGATTCATTATTATGGGCACTGAAGGCTCGGCACACTTGCGCGCCTATGCCGACGACCATGTGCTCATTGTCTCCAACAAATCGGGCACTTACGAACCCGAACTTCCATCCTCGACCAATCACGCATTTGTTGAAAATATGATCAATGCACTCTCGCGCGGCGAAGAAAACGTCATCTCAACAGACGATACCCTCGCCGTTGCCAATGCCTGCATTACAGCCGAGGAATCGGCGAAAAAAGGTGGGGAATTTTTAGCGATCAGATAGTGATGCACAAAAAAAAGCAGTAGCAGGATGTTGCCTGCTACTGCCTGTTCAACCCTCTGCCTTCACTTGGCCCCTGTCCTAATTATCATCATCCCGCTCGCTTAGCAGTTCCCCGCGCTGCAGCCGCTCCGCGTTCTCCGTGGACCACAGAATCCCCTTCATCACCTTCTGGGCGGTAATATACCGGGTCGCCGCCAGCAGGTGCATACGCTTCTCCTTCGGATCGTCCGACAGGTCGTAGTGCCGGAACGCCACCTCCAGCACCTGGAACATGTGCAGCTCCGCATCCTCGCGCAGCATAATATGGGCCAAAGTATGCCTGAGCTTCGCGATATCGTATCCTTCCTCCAGGTACTGGCTTACCAGCACCTCAGCCTCGAAGACCTTCTGGAAATCCGCAAACTCCTGTAGCCGGTCCAACATCTTGTCCTCAGCCACGAACGTCTCGTCCAGCCGCTGTCCTTCCCTGGGCAGGCGGGCCGCTGGCATGTTGAGCCAGCGCAAATAGGTCATAAACACAGCACCGTGAAAAATACCGCGCAAAAGCTCTTCGCTCGGCGCCCGGTGGAAAGCGCGATAGAGGGCATGGGCGTAAGAGTAAATATTCGCCACATCGTGCCAGTCCCCCTCGTTCTTGAGGTGGAACCGCGCCGTGCGGATGGCCCCGGCATAGGTCATCGCCCGGCAGATATCCGTGGGCTTCACACCCTCGCGCAATTTGTCTTCGATCTCGGCGACAATCGGCTCGAACTCCTCCCCCAGCAGCGTCTGCGTAAAAGCAGAAATATCCAGCGATGCCTCGTTCTCCTGGTTCGCTTCCCATATCTCGTCCAGACGGGTGAAAATATCTTCCAAGACCGGCACGCTATCTTCCCACCGGGCGGTCTCCTCGTGTCGTTCCCTGCCCACTAAGTCCACCACAATCGGTCGCAAAATCTCATTCGCCCCTTCCCAGTCCACATAATCTAAGGCCTCGAACATCTTATTCGCGAAATCGAGCGCATGACCGTCCCCGGTAAAATAGAAATCCGTCGCCGTGGTAAAAACGATATCCGCAATATCTTCTGGTGAATATCCACGGTCGTACAGGGTCATCAGAATGCGCTGTGCAGCGCTGCTGCTGCGCTGGTCCACCAGCCGCCGGAACCAGCGTTTGAGGGTCGCCAAGTCCGGTTCGTCCGATGTTTTGGGCAAAGAGAAACCCTGCCGCCGCGAACCTCCTGATGTGCGTCTGGAAATCTGCGTCAGCCCGTGGACCAAGAAAAGATTGTGGTCCTTCTCGTCCACATCTTCCCACATATTTGCAGCCAGCGTCAAAATGGCCACCCCCGATGACCAACCCTCATTCGATTTATATGCCCCGTAAAAAAGTCCCTGCTGGATCATCTCCTGCGGCGTGGCGCCCACAGCCCTTAGCGCGGTAATCGCCTTGGCAATCAGGAGCGAGCTCCGATCTTTCAGACCCTGCTCAAGAATATACTTCCCCCGGTCAATCCGCCGGCGTCTGGCCGCCTCTTTTTCGCCCGGCGTAAGCCCCACGTACAGACACCCGTCGTCCCGCACCTCCACGGGAAAGCTCTTCAGATCGTTTCCAGCTCCGGAGGTTATGAAACAGCCGCCCGTCTTAAGGTCGAACTCCCAGTGGTGCCAGTGACAGATTAGGACCCCGTCCCGAACGCTGCCCTCGGACATCGGATATCCCATGTGCGGACACCGGTTGTCCACCGCATTGAACCTCCCCTCGTAGCGGAAAACGGCGATGTGGGTGCCCTCCACCGTAAACGGCTTCCCTTCGCCTTCTTCAAAATCATCAGCAGAGCACAATTTGTAATACACCAGATTGCTCGGATCCACCTCCGGAGAAACATCCAGGGTCATATCCCCGTCCATGAGTCGATCTTGGAAACTTTGAGTAGCGATAGCCATAACCATACCTCCTCAAAATAATGGCCTAAAGTAAAAGACAAGTAATAGAAAATATACTGCAATTGCAGTACGTGGTCAATGCAATGGTGGTGAGATGTGACGATCCATCTGCGGATACCTCCCGCCTTTCCTCCTGCTCATCTCCTAAAACCCCGATCCGTCGTTCACCCAAAGATGTGTGGTGTCACATTTCCGGCATTGACATCGTGCGCGATAAAGACGGCCAGTTTTACATCCTCGAAGACAACCTGCGTTGTCCTTCTGGCGTGTCTTATGTGCTTGAAAATCGCGAGGTTCTCAAACGCATATTCCCAATCGTATTTGAAGCTTCTCATGTGCGACACGTCGATGACTATCCCGCTCAATTGCTCAACACATTGCGCTCTTTGGCTCCTCCTCATGTCACATGGCCAACGGTTGTTTTACTCACCCCCGGCATCTACAACTCGGCCTATACTGACCAGCGATATGCCCTGGGAAACTGTGCGCCACATCCTCAAAAACGGTCCCAATCGCCTCTCTGTGCACCAATTTGTACTCGATTCTCCCAAAGTCGCTACCGCATCCGAGCGGCTACCTCGAGACCCAGCCCACCCCCGACAAAGAACACCTGATTGGCGCGGATGCCTCCCACGCCTGGTTCTCTGTGTACCTGCCCAATCACGGCTGGATCGACTTTGACCCAACCAACAACCTCCTGCCCGATGACCGACATATCACCGTGGCCTAGGGCCGCGACTTTGCCGATGTCACCCCCCTCAAAGGCGTGGTCCTGGGCGGAGGTCAACACACACTCACCGTATCTGTCACCGTAGAATCAATAGAGAGCAAATTTGCGCCCGCTTAAAGGATAATGAACCAAGAAGCCAATCTAACCGGATTGACCGAGTGTTGCAATTACAGTATATTTTGTGCAGAAAAAATTTTCGAATTTTTTAACTCGAGGCGGTTATCTATGAATGCCATCACTGTAAATGAAGCAAAAAATGATCTGGGGCGCGTCATTGAGCGCGTTACAGCCGATGCTGAACCGATGATTATTTGTGGGGAGGGAAGTCAGAAAGTCGTCCTCCTATCTTTGGAAGAATTTAATTCCTGGCAGGAAACCCTGTACCTGCTTTCAAATCCTGTCAATGCAGATCATTTGCGCCAGTCAATTGCCGAAGTTAGAGAAGGAAAAATTGTAGAAAAGGAGTTAGTTGAACCGTGAAAGCCGCTACCACTATTTTACAACCGCCTTCATAACCGTCACCTTCTCCAGACGTTCGGGAATCGGATCGAACCCAACGCCGGGCGTGTTATCCAGCACCACATTGCAATTCTCATCCTGCTCAATCCACCGATCTGTAATATCTTCAACGTAAAACTTGCGGGATGGAAACACATCTGCTGGATAGTTAAATCCCGGCAACGTACCCAACGCCGCACAAATCCCGGCACCAACACCGCTCTCCAACATCCCGCCCACCCACGCATCCATGCCCGCATCGCACGCCATGTCGTGAATTTTCACGGCATTCAACAAGCCACCCACACGACCGGGTTTTACATTGATCACGCGACATGCGCCAATCTTCAAAGCGAGTTCAAAATCCCGGGGGCGTTTGACCGACTCATCCAAACACACGGGCGTTTCAATTTGGCTTTGCAACTCCGCGTGCTCGATCAGATCCAGATGATCCAATGGCTGTTCGATCATAGCCAAATTGAATTGGTCAAATGCCTTGAGCGTATCAAAATCCGTGCTCAAATCATATCCCGAATTGCAATCCACATGAATCACGGGATCGGGAAAAGCCGAGCGCACGGCTTTGAGCATCTCGATATCCCATCCGTGTCGTACCTTCAGCTTTATCCGCGGATACCCCGCAGCCACAGCACCCTGGATCAGCGATAAAAGTTCGTCAATTGTATCCTGCACACCAAAATCAGCACCACATGCCACCGTTGGATCAGTCGCACCCAGCGACTGCCAGAGTGGTATGCCCTTCAACTTGCTATCCAATGCCCACCACGCGGTCTCCACAGCCGCTTTGGCAAAGGGATTGCCCTTAAACACCGAAATCCGCGCCATCATTTCCGCAGCAGTCTCTATTTGCTCTCCCACCAGATGCGGCAAAAAAAACTCCCGCGCCGTCTCATAAACAGATCGGGCTGACTCCGGCGAATAGGTCGGCGCATAAAACGGCGTAGCCTCACCCCAGGCCGCAGTTCCTCCACCCGAAAGTTTAACCATCACCGAATGAATCGTCGCATCCTCACCATAAGCCGTGCGCCACGGCGAAATCAGTGGCAACTCGACATATCGAATTTCCGCGGCATCAATTTTCATCTGGAGTTCCTCTTAATCTCATGGTCTCCACCGAGCCGCGTTCAAAACCGACCAAATATGGATCAACCAGCCCATCCATATAAACCACAGGATGGCCGCCAGAACAAATTGGAAAAGGGCAATGAGCAAACGTCCCTGAAGCAACTGGCCCAAACCCGGGATAAAAAAGCTACACAAAGCTGCCAAAACATTGCCGCCTGAACCTTGTCCAGCCATACCAGTTCCTCCATTCCATTCTTGGTCCCGATTATTCAGGATAAAAAAGGAGGTTCCAGATGCCCGTCTGTCTGTATAGGGCATGCATGGAACCTCCCGGAGAAATTTATTTCACCTTATTCAACAACATCAAAGTCATGGAAATCTTCACCGGCTTCGAGCGATAAAATTTCCAGCGCAGTTGCGGCGCCTTGCCCGGCGGAAATAATCCCCTGTGTGCGGATAAGGCGCGTATTCCAACCCACCGCAAAAAGCCCTTCAACCGAAGTGCGGCCATCTCCATCGGCAACAATACCCTTGTTCTCCTTAGCCAGGCTCAGACCTTCGGCCAATTTGGTATTTGTGCCGGTGGCTAAAATGAGATATTTCCCCTCTTTTCGATCTCCATCCGCCGTTGTAACCGCAAAACCGCCATCGGTCTTTTCAGCATCGGTCACTTCTACATCCTCAATTTTGCCACCCAAATTCTGGACCTGCGCTCGACCTACCCGCTGAAACTCACTGCCCGTTATCTCGGGAATGCCCAGATAATTGTAGAGCATAGCCTTGTGCATCGGCGTCCCGTCTTGCCCAAACACCGTCACATTTTGACCATTCTTTGCCAAAAACAACGCGGCACTCAACCCCGCAGGTCCATCGCCTATAATCAAAACATCTGCCATAACATATCCTTTCATTTAGGATTTAGCTGTTAGATTGTTAACGCCTCCGTTCAAATTAGTATCCCGAACTCGATTCATCCAGTAATTTTTCCAGTGCCTCGGCATCTGTAACGGGTTCAGAGCAGACAAAATTGCGACAGACATAAGCTGTGGCGCGTCCGTCGATCATGCCGCGATTTTTCAGAAGTGGAATGGCATCGGACACGGGATCACTTCCTCCACATAAAACCACATTGGGTCGCCATGTTTTATTCACTACATCGAGCAGTGCAACCGTATCCGCCCCCTCTCGATCTCCCAAAACAGCGACTTCCACTGGCCCTTGCAAATAGAGATCCAAAGCACAAATCATATTGCCAAAACCCGAAGGCACCTCCTGAATATGCCTGCCAAAAAGATGCAAAATACGGGCGGCCATACCCCGCCATTCTTCGCGCTCCAGCAACGTTCCCAATCGCAGCAACGCCATCGCCCCCATCGAATTGCCAGAGGGCGTGGCATTGTCAAAAGGATTTTTTGAACGCACAATCAATGCTTCGTGATCTCTCCCCGTATAAAAAAATCCGCCATCTTCTCGATCCCAAAACTGATCGATCATTACCTCCATAAAATCGCGGGCAGCAACGAGATAAGAAGGCTCAAAACTCGATTCGTACAGATCAATTAACCCAACAATCAGACAGGCATAATCATCCTGATAGGCATTGAAACGCGCGCGACCATCTGTATAGGTGTGCAACAACAACCCGCGATCTGTACGCATATTCTCGTCGATAAACCGAGCTGCATCTGACGCCCCCTTCAGATAAACCGGATCGCCAAACACCCGATACGCTTGCGCAAAAGCCGAAATCATCAGCCCATTCCAACTCACCTGAATTTTCTCATCGCGCCCGGGTTTCACGCGCTTTTCTCGCTTTTCAAACAAACAGTCACATCCGCGTGCCATTGCGTCTTCATCCACCTCGTAGGTCTGCGGAATATTCAGGATATTTTTATCTTCAAAATTGCCTCGCGCCGTCACATCGAAATACCGACAAAATGCCGCTCCATCGTCTTCGCCTAATAAATCCATCACCTCCTGCGGAGTCCACACGAAAAATTTGCCCTCTTCCCCTTCGCTATCGGCATCTTGCGTAGAATAAAAACCGCCTTCTGGTGCGGTCATCTCTCGGTGCGTATAATCCAAAATTGACCTAACAATGCGCGCAAAAAGCGGTTGCTTCGTCACCTGATAAGTCTGCGTATAAAGCTGTGAGAGCAGTGCATTGTCATACAGCATCTTCTCAAAATGGGGTACCAGCCAGTGGCGATCTACAGAATAGCGGTGAAATCCCCCGCCGAGTTGATCGTAAATGCCTCCCCGCGCCATTTTTTCCAGCGTCAATGTCACCATCGCAAGTGCCTCTTCGTTCCCCGTACGCAAATAAGTTTGCAAAAATACATCGAGATTCATCGAATTGGGGAACTTGGGCTGCGTGCCAAACCCGCCATTTTGGAAATCAAAATTCGCTCTGATCTTTTGAAACGCACCATCAAAATCCGCTTCACTAAGGCCATCTGCCAACGCATCAATATGCGCCATCGCCCGCAAGTGCTCGTACAACCGATTCGCCACATCTGCGACATTTTCACCCTTTTCCCGATAATGTCTGGCAACGGATTCCAGGACATGGGGAAAGCCCGGTATATTGTGCCGACTCTGAGGTGGAAAATATGTGCCCCCGTAAAATGGAACGCCCTGCGGTGTCAAAAACACACTCATAGGCCACCCGCCGGAACCGGTCATAACCTGTACTGCATTCATATAAATTTCATCGACATCGGGACGCTCTTCTCGATCGACCTTCACATTGACAAAATGCGCGTTCATAATCTGCGCGATTTCCTCGTCTTCAAAACACTCGTGTGCCATCACATGACACCAGTGACAGGCTGCATATCCCACACTTAAAAAAATAGGCTTGTCTTCGGCAACGGCCTTTTCAAACGCCTCTTCCCCCCACGGAAACCACGCGACGGGATTATGTGCATGTTGCAATAAATACGGGCTGGTCTCGTGGATCAGTCTATTGGTCTTGTTTGTGTTTGTCATAATCCTCACCTGAAAGACAACACCGTCGTTAACGGTCGTCCCGGTTGCATCTTTTGCAGCGTCTCATATTCATATCCATCCCACCGGTTAGACCACGTATAAATATCTTCAAAAACCAGCGAGCGCACATAACGACCACCGGGCAATACCACTTCGAGAACCAGATTGCCAAGCGTCATCTCACTACCCTCAGCCGGTTCAATACGCACCTTATTTTCCATCTGCAAACCAGCGAGCGCGTTGGGTGGTAAAGACAGGCGACTGGGCGTAAAATTATCTGCACGCGGCAAAAGGCCAATCTCATTTCCATTGAGAAATACGCGCGCATCTCCCATACTATCCCAGGCACAAAAACGGAGCATCCCCTGGCGAATACGCCGCAAATTTGCTTCAATGAGTTGGGCAGGTGGCGCGGGATCCATTGTCCAAAAAGTCTGAATGTCCCCAGGGCGAAACCAACGCACCATGGCTTCCGCCCCGCGGTTAATATGATGCCATTCCACACGCGCCTGACCCTGTGCAACATATCCCATAAACCATCCCGGAGCCGTATTTTCAATATATCCGGGCCAAACAGCCATGAGATCATCGGATGTGGGCAAAAGGGCCTGAACGCGGTTGAGCGGAAGCGGCGATGCGTCAGACAATCCAACCAAAGCCCCCATACACTGCAATACCGGCAAATAGGGCGTGCGGTGCAACACAATACTTTGATTGTGTGAATGCCCACAAAAATAGGCATCAATCCCGTGCTGGGACAGAAGATTGACCATATCCGTCTGAAAATCGCGATTGTAAAAAAAAGCGCGTGCTACCGGCCATATAGGATGATGCCCCACCAAAAAGGACGGTGTATAAGCATTTTCTTTCAACACGGCGTCGAGCCACTGACATTGCTCGGTATTCCAATACGGCGTATCCAAAATAATAAACTGGCAACCATCCACCTCAAAGAAAAAATAATGCGCTTTGGGCGTCTCGCCTAAAAACTGTGCAATACGCGGCCCCACAACCTCATCAAAAGCCGAAGTGCCATCGTGATTGCCGCGAGCGACGACTATGGGAATATCGCATGTGGCAAAAAAATCCAGTGCAGCCTTGAGATTCTCGCGGTGGCGTTCTGGATCCAGCGGGGGTTCAGCCACATCGCCAGTCAAAATTAGAAAATCCGGTTTGAGATCGCGCAGTGCATCCATCATTGGCGCGAGCGAATAGGTCACATTTTCCACATACCCCTCAGTACTGAGCGGTCTTGTCGCATCAAACGCCTGCCCGATAAAATCTCGCGTCACAAAATGCGTGTCACTCACAACCGCAAATGAAAAAGGCCGCTTGAGATGTTTAATAGACTCAGGTATCACAGAACCCTCCCATTGCAATGTGCGATAATGTAACCCATTTTTTCACTATAAACAAGCTTACCCAAAAAACAAACGCGGGTTTCTTTCAAAGAAACCCGCGTTTCGACATCTCCAACACAGAACAGACAGATGGACATCTCAGCTATTCACCACCGCCACCACCGCCACCACCACGGCGACCACCCTGACCACCTTGACCTCCGCGCTGCCCTTGCCCGCGCTGCCCGCGCTGCCCGCGCTGGCTCATCCGCTGCATCTCTCCTTGAAATGCCTTTGTCTGATCCTCATTGAGAATGGCTGTCAGGCCCTGTGTCATTTCCATTCGCAGTGCGCGCACTTTTTGCATCGCCGCCTGCTGATCGTTGCTTCCGCGCAGGCTTCTTTGCAATTCCTGGCGTTTTGTATAAACCCCTTTGAGTGACGTGCGCACCTTGACGAGTTGCTCATCGCTCAAACCGACATTCTCATCAAACAACAAATACGTCAGCACCTGTTCAACTGGCAAAAAACGCGACACCTGAACGCCCCCGCGTGCCCCCCCACGCTCCCCTTGACCTTGACCACCTCTTTGAGGCTGTGCCCACACATCGCAGGACGCGGCCATAAGCATTGCCACTGCCAAAAAACCGAAGAGTCGAAACCTCTGCATAACCTGCTCCTTTGAAAAAGTTGAAAAAATGCCCATAAAAATCCGGGCATGTATCGCAAAAAATTAGACGACACATGCCCGGACAAAAGTTCCACAATCTTTTTATCTTAGAAAACAACCTGAGACACGGCTTTGGATATCAAAGCGACGGCAATTGAGGTCATGCCAATAAGCCCCATGCCGCAGGAATAACCCGCCAATAAAATAGGCGCGTAAGCCTGCCATTTGGACTCGCCAAACCGCTTGGAAAAATGGTATCGCCCCAGCATCGCCCCGGCAAAATTCAAAATGACAAAGTGCGGCCATTGCGCCAGGCCATTCACAAAACCGAAAAATGCCAGCACGGGAACCTTGATGGCGACCAGCGTCAGATAGAGAAGCCCACCCGACACCAAACCAGTGATGATATATTTTAGCTTGATAATATCCGTCAGCAGTTCCAGACCAGCAGCACCCTGTACTTCTCCTGGTGGCAAAGTCGATTTGAGCCACATTGTTTGCATCGTAGCTTCAAACGGCCAGAACAACTGCACGTAGGGATATGTCGAAGAAGGAATGGGACCCAACCGCCAGATAAACTCATAAAACAAAAAGCTGCACAGGAAAATCACAAATGTCGTAATCACCACCATTTTGATATAACTGCCGATCTTTGTTTTGGTCAATTCCAGTTGCTTAAACTGCCGCACGGCCAGCCCGTGGTCGTGCAGTGGAATAGGGGCAAACCACACCGCCACACCCTTATACCCCGATAAGAAAATGGCCGCTTCTCGAATATAGGGAACGCTCGCCCCATAAGGGCTGCCCGTAAGACCGATCATCCGGGCACCGATATAAGACGAAACAGGCGTATAAATAAACGCGAAGAAAACGAGCCATAACCAGTGGAATTCCGGTACGAGCCACTGGCACAAACCAATGGCGGCCAAAGAACCCATAACCCACAAAACAAGAGGCCACTTCATCGGTATATCCCCTCGGCCCTCTGGCAAATCCTCCATACTAATTTTCACCGAATGATGCCCTGTTTCCTGTTGCACCTTGCGCTGCTCCAACAGGGTTTTACCCACCATATAAAACCCGGTGAGCGCGATCACGATCGAAGTTCCGATCCCAAAACTCAACCAGAAGTCAAAACGATTGGAAATACTTGCGGGAATCGCCGTCATCCCCGGTGCCCACCGGCTCAAAATATCTGTGTAGGTATAAAGCAATGGATTAATCACCAGATTGGCAAGCACAGCACCGATAAACGACCCAACTACTACGTAAAACGGCAGGACAAAACCGATCAACAAATGCCCCAAATCCGTCCCTATACCAAACACGGCAGCGGGCAATATAGTCTTTACCTCGGCTGTAAAATCGATAAATGGAATTGGCAAGACCTGAACGACCTCCGTCAGAAAAATGCCCGACAACGTGGGCACAACCACATAGAGCAGCCCCCATACCAGACCAATACACGTTCCCGTGCTAAACACGCGCCAACGCCAACCCTCGGTTTTGGCCGATGTTTCAGCCAGTGCGGTGACACCGCGTGCATGAACGGGCTCCATCGGGAAAGGCAATTGCTCGATATCGCTGGTAATTCGGAACATCACATACCCAAAGGACAACCGCGCAGTCTGATTGATGATCATGGCCAGAAACAGAATCAACACCGGCAAAAGCCAGTCGGTATGCATAAACGTGCGCTCGGCATAAACCGGCGAATCCAAAGGCGGCGTCACCCACCCCGGAATATACTTATCCAGACCTTGCGCTGCGGGTGACTGAATCAAATACTGATCCCAGATCAACCCACCAAAAGGCCCGCCGTACAGGTGCGCGCCAGAACCGAGTTTTACCCCAATGCCCAACAGCCCCGCGGCGACCCAATAGATGATCAAAATTTCCTGTGTCTTGAGCCGAACAAAAGATCGCTTGGCAATCTCCAAAAAGAGAATAATCGTCACCCACTCAGACGCGCCAGCCATGCTCTGCCCGGTCACCAGGCCCAAATAAATCGCCCCCGGCAACATGATAATCCCAACGAACATGGTCGCCCATATCGTCTTCCAGCCAAAGCCATCTTCAAAGGGCGCGTCCTCTGGCATAATCTGTTCGTATTCGGCCAGATCCTCTTCAGTTTCTTCCGTATCTCGTGGTTCAGTTGCCAAAATTGCCTCCCAGAAGGAAATTCACAAAATCTGCGCGTTATGCTATTGCCGCGACTTCGCCAGACAACGCCCGGCGTCCGTCTTCTGCATAATTGAACTTCATGTCACCCGGAATCGTACGCCAGACAAGGAATCGCTTTCGCAACACATTCAAAAATCCGCGATTGATCCGTTTCCAGGACGCCACATCGCCACTCAAGCGATTGATCACCACTTCAATTTTATAAATATTGTGCTCACCTGTTGGAATGGCTTTTAACTGCACTTCCTGGCTAATCCCCAGATCATAAGGCGCTAACCATGCCGTCAGGTCAATATTGTATTGCGGTTCTCCCTCGTGATCCTCAGACCAAAACTTCACATGATCTGCAACAAAATCACCCACCGATCCCTCGCCATAAGATTCGAAAACTCGGGTCAAATAGGAGTACATGCCCAATACCTCAGCACCACCTACGGTAAAGGGAAAATCAAATACCCACCGATCGCCATCCGGATCGGGAAATTCCCATTTGCGGGTCACATCAGGCACAGCCATATCCGCGGCTTTTTTCGCTGGATAAAGCGCGGAGAGAAATACCGTTGCCATCACAATCAACGTGGCGGAAATTGCAGACAGCGACGAATAATTCAATTCCAGGCCACCCAACAATCCCTCATTGTAAAGTATGAGCACGAGCACTTGTCCAATCAAATATCCCATAACCGCACCGAGTGTGGCAAACACGCCGGCCTCCGCGAGGAAAAGTGCAGCAATATGATTAGGAGCCAACCCCACCGAAGAATAAATACTAATCTCCCGGAAACGCTCATACACAGCACCCATCATAGTATTGAGCACAATGAGTGCCGCAATCAAGATCGGGATAAACAAATTGCCCAATCCAGAAAGCGACGTTGAACCAATCGAACTATAAACGGTTACGCCATTATCCTTGCCCACAAACATGGTCAAAGACACGCGCGCCATAAACTCTTCAATGTCGGGGACAAAATTCAACTTGGGCTGCCCGCTCTCATCCTTAAAATTCGCAATCGCTACCGAAGCCAACACACCCCCAATATCCCGAATATACTCATAGGGCACAACGAGCACATTGGTTGACTCCAAATGGGTAAAGGTTTCAATAGGCGCAGCCGCGACGACCCGCGGGTCCTGATCCTGTGCATCTGCCAAATCGTCTTTTTCTTTCACCGTATCAACAGGGGTCAGTTTTTCATCATCCAGATCTTTGAATTTGTTAAACATTTCAGAATCGAGAATGCCAATCACCGTAAAAATCTGCCCCTGCATTTCAATTTTAGCCGTGCCAGCATCCTCGGGGAAAATACCGACAAGTTCGGCCAGATCATTGGGCACCAGACAAACGAACTCTTCTCCGGGTTCAAACCACCGCCCGCTCATCAAATAGCGATCCACTCCGGTAATTTTGGGTTCGTCTGGCGTAAGCCCCAGCAGCGCATTGACAAAACTGTCTTTCCCCGTGGTAATACCCACATCGAAATCGACGTAAATCTCCTTGGGACCCATATCGGCGGTGGCCTCTGTCACGCGAGAAAAATTCACATAAGCGCGCTCGCCCCGAACCTGTGACAAATACCACGATCGCGGCACAATATCGGCGCGGCCTTTAAAAGCGCTATTGAGATAATTGAGAACCGATTCCTGCATCCCGCGCCAAGATCGGTCGCGCACGAGTGCCCCCTGATAAGATGGCTCGTTGTCGCGGGGCAATTTGTAAAACTTCAACGAAGTCTGCACCGAGGTAAAAGACAGGGTCGTAAACGTCAATAAGGTCAAGGTAATCGCCGTCAGCCCCGTGCGCATGGGGCGCTTTCGCAGATTTGAAATGCCCAGCACAACCGCGGCCGATGTCGCGCTAATGCGCCCGACATCGGCTTCATAAGTCCCGGCAGAAGCCTGCTTCATTTTGCGAACTTCATCGCCAAACTTAGACACCACAATGACCATTGCCACACCGCCGAGGGCCATAATCACAAATGCGAGAAAAATAATATAGGGAGAATTGCTCAACTGAAAAGCCGGATGGACAAAGCGCAGAACAATAAAGAAAAACACAAAAAACGCAGCAAACCAGCTCAAGCGCGCGGTAATACTCGACGCGCCAATCAACAACCGCTCGCAGAAAAATGAAAATGGCAACAACAAAATAAAATAAAAAATAATGCCCCGCACAGTATCATTGGCCGTAGCCATCACTTCGGGATACCCCCGCGCCTCCAGCCCCCATGCCCGCCGAGATGCGGCCATAAACCCTTCGTAATCCAAATTTTCAAGGTGCTGACGCGCTTCGATCAGTGCCTCGCGCGCACTGTTGTGCAACAGGGTAAGGCGATTGTTCTCAATACCAAATTGCGCCAACTGTTTCATCCGCACATCGTCAATCACCCACATATCTCTAGCGGCCTGATACGAGGGCGTGAAAATGACGCCGGGTTCATACCCTTCACCTCGCGCCTCTTCCAGAAGATCGGAATTCACCATGCGTTTATCAACCGGATTATCCAAAAACTTCTGGGGTGCATTGATCAACAAATACTTAACACCAAACAAGCCCGTGCTCATCAAAATTTTCAACCGTTCGGCTTTCCCCGTGTGTTCATCCACCTGCGCAAACGTCACTGCAGCGCGTGTCACATCGCCCTCTTTGGTGCTTTGCCCCGGCAAATACGTATAGCCAAATTCCAGGGGCTGCGTATCGTTGTCGTTGAGCACTGTCATAAAATCAAGTGCCGACAAATAGCTCGAATCGATAATTTCAAAAACACTGATAGAGCGGCTCTTAAACAGAACCGTCATCATTTCATTTTCCCACCAGCCATATCGCTGTGTCAGTGGAAATTTCTTATCGCCCTCAGAACCCATGTCGGGTGCCGACGTAATATTCCCCTCTTCGTCAATATCATAAGCCAAAATGCGATTGGTAAACCGATTGCGCATAATATTAAAGAAAAACTCTCCCGTTTGTTTGACATCATCTGGATCGCCATACAAGTTTGGGTCTGCATCTGTTTTATTTTTTGCCAATCTGATATCGTAAATGGGACCGTCTGTCGTCTTGTCAATAATCAGCGTCCGCACCCCCGCACAACTGTGAACATTGCCCGGCTGCCGATACGTCGCAACCCCACCGGGCACGGGCACGCGAGGCAACGCGAAATCGACATTGCGATCAAACCACAACACGCGCCCTTTCAAACTGTGTCCGCGATCTTGCAATTTGAGTTTGGATACCCTGAAAAACTCGGGATCTTCACCCGCTTTCATCATGGCGGCTATCGCCGTTTGAACCTGGCGCGTCAAATTGTCCATATTGACATGCTCAACGCGATCAATGGGCGTATCAACAAAACGCCGCACAGTTGATGGCGTTGCCAGTGTAATACCTTCTTTCCCAACAAAAGTGACGGCCTCGCTATCGAATCCCAGGCGAATGGGCATAAAATTTTTCCACGTGCGTTTTGGCGGTGCAATCGCATCGACATGGCGCGCTTCTTCGCCCGAAAAGACTTTGGCCATATATTTATCGAATTTGTCCGCATAAGGCGCCAGCAGATTATTCAGATAATTATCTGTCTGCCAATTTGGGTTGTTAAAAGTGCCGTGAGAAAAGCTCGCCAACTGGTCGGATTCACTCGACAGGTCTAACCCGATAAATAACCGAAAATCAATTTTATAGCTGCCGGGAATGAGCTCTTCAAAATCTTCGCTGTCGCGCGGAATAAGTTCGCCATCGAGATAAGCGCCGGCAGCCGACACACTATCGGGAATCAACTCGCGGAAATGATCGCTTTCGCGCGAATGGCGATATACAAAATCATTGATACCCGACAGGCCCTGAAAATGAGAACCAGTTGCCAAAAAGGTCACCGAATATTTTGGCGGATGCTGTTTCAAAACGCGGGCAGTATGCAAAAGTGCAGCCATCCCCGACGCATTTTCAGCACCCGGCGCGAGAGCAGGTACAACGGAAATGGCATCGTAAAAAGCACTCAGCACAATCTGCTGGTCTTTCCACTTGCGCTCTTCGCGCTCCGTAATATAATCTTCGGATCCGGGAAGGGTTGCAAAAATATTCCAGGTCGGCACCTCTTCCCAATCCATCTTCGACGTTAAAAGCACTTCAGGCGATTGCGTTTGGGCCAATTCGAGCAAGCGCAAAGCATCGTCTTTTTCGACCCAGAACCGGGGCACATCAACGGGCACGGGCAAAAACTTATCCATTGCCTGGCCCCGTGTAACCCGCCCATTGTCATAAAATAAAATGGCCTGTGCCCCCAGCATACGCGGGCTTAAATAGCTCTGGTCACAATCGAAATCCATTATGACAATGCTGCCTTCGACCTTTTTGCCATTGAGTTCTGAAAATGCCCCCTTGCCTCCATAAATAAGTGTCCCCGAAATCCCAGCATTGGGCACAGAGGGCGTTTGTATATGGTTGGGCCAAAGACCGTAAACCGAAATCTCTTCGCCAGTATCCGCCAAAGTGAGTGAAGCACCTTTGTCAATGGGAACCGTTACCGTGTGCTCTTCGACCTCAATGTCTTCGAGACCAATTTGCTCAAAATACTGTTTGACATATTCAAAAGCCCGCCGATGCCCCACATAGCCGGGCACCCGAGACCCCATCCCCGACAGGTCGGCAATGATTTGGTGCACATCTTCTTGTCTAAGGGACTCGGCAACAGACCGAATTTCCCGATCGCGTTCTGAAATTTCAATGGGTTTGAGTTCGGGAATACTCGGTTTAATATTAAAGAGCGTTACAAAAAAATCCGTCACCTGTCCCGGATTAAAAATGGTCACCGAAGACAACATCAAAATCGTGATAATCCAGAGAATACCTGTGCCGATTTTACGCATCGCGGAGGCTCCTGTTAAAATGCCGAACGTATTGGGGGAATTGAATTTTTATGCTAATAAATAACTTGTGAGATGTCAAGACAATTTCCGAGACACACTATTGATTTTTCGAGCATTTAAGCTATCTTTATCTCATTATTTTCGTATTGACATACCCGCGTTTTGGGAGTATATCAACTTAAGTACCCAACTTCACAATGCGCTGAACTTCTTTTTTTAGGAGACCTCATACATGGCATTCCATCTTCCCCATCTATCTCGCGGCACTCTAACCGTCATATTTTTGGCGATCACAACAGCTTGTGGTGGTCCCGAAAAGGCTATTGAAGAGAGCTTGCGAGCACACATACTTTTTTTTGTCAACTTTGAAAAAGGCGTGGATGCCCTCGACAGTCTTGGCGATCCGTTGGCCACCTTTGACACTGCCAACACCAACCACATCACAAAGGGCGGCAATCCCGACGGGTATCTGTCTTTTAACCCAAATGCAGGCGCACTCAATTACAGTGGTAAAAATAACCTCGCCTACAGTGCAAACAGCGCGTGGTCTGGCAGCATTGCACTCTGGCTTCAAACCGACATCGCCAGCTTTGAATCCAACTATCCCGAACCTTTTCACATTGGAAAAACCGTTGCCGGAAAATACCCGTGGGATGATGCAGTCGTATTTGTCGATTTCAAAAAAGAAGATGGCACGCTCCGATTTGGATGCTATCCCGACAAAACACAGGAAATTGGCGAGGAAGAGGTCTCTAAATACGTGATTTCAGTGCCAGTCAATTGGCGTGCAAATGACTGGCACCACATTGCGATTACATGGTCTAACTTCAACAGCGGCAAGGCCGACGCAGAATGGGCATTGTATATAGATGGTAAAGAAGCAGGGCGCATAGGTCCGCTTCAGCAGAATGTGACCTGGGACATAGAAACCCTCGTGATGCGATTTAATCATTACAAATACCCCGGACAAATCGACGAAATCGCTATCTTTGACAAAGCTCTGACTCCCGACGAAGCCAAATACCTTACGGACCCTAAAAGCCCACTGAACAAACTCTTCTACAAAAAAAGTGAACGGCGATAGACAGAATACATCTCACACGACTGCCCAACGCCATTTCCATATCCCAAAATTGGTGTTGACAAGCTGAAATTTGTGTTTTATCTTCCGCAAAGAAAGCAATAAAGAAAGCAATGCGTAAAGTCCTCATTGACGACAAACTAAGGAGTCTAAGGATGAGATCCATTTTAAGTCTTTGCACTGTTCTGGTTTTGGCACTTGCCATAACGGGTTGTGGGCCCTCCGAACAATTGGTAAAATTAAAAGCAGATACTGAGGCAGCTTATGCCGCAGCCCAGGCAGCTCAAGCAGAGGTTTATGCGCCCACCGCATATCGTATGGCAACCGCTGCCATAGACAGTGCCAGCAAGAAGTTTGAAGAAAAAAAGTTCTTTTTCTTCAATAAATTTGACGAGGCAGAGCCTCTTTATGTAGAAGCCCAGGAATTAGCTGATAGCGCCAAATCAGAAGCTGATACCAATAGGCAAATGGAGGCCGATACCCAGGCGATTATCGAACGCGTGATGCCCGGCATTTCAGAGACCAGGGTCGGTTTAGGTGAGGCACCTCGGGGGAAAGGCGCGGATGATGATCTCGATCAGCTCAACGCCGACCTGAATCAAGCCGAGGCCAACATAAGCGATGCACGTGGCAGCCTTGACAATGGGCAATACCAAGATGCTCTTGCTCAAGCTCAGGATGCAGAAACCAAACTTACTGAGGTTCAGGGTTCTGTTTTGGTCGCGCTTCAGAAAGTCGAAGACTGGAAAGAACGAAACAAACCCTGGTATTTCCGCCTGTAGCAACATCCAAATATCTTCTTAAAAAGACAAAACCGAGGCGCATAAAAAGCACCTCGGTTTTGCAATTTTAGAGCCATACATGCACAGCTTTCACACCATATTGCTCGCTCTCTATTTGTTCTTCAGTTTTTGCCTGCAACTACCTGCACAGGAAACAGAGACCGGACAGCTCAAGGCTGATATCGCATCACTCAAGGAAGCATTGAAACGCCACACAGCAGAAACCTACATCGTTATTGACACCGTACACAACCGGCTTCAAGTGTGGCATAACAACCAGATGATACGAGAAGCGACGTGTGCGACAGGCAGCGGCAAAGTGCTGCTCCATCCGGGTGCCTCGGCACGCTGGCAATTTCACACGCCACTGGGTGTCAGAACTATTTTGTACAAAGTGACAGACCCCATCTGGGCCAAACCCCTGTGGGCCTTTATCGAAAATGGGGAAAAACCCACCGTATTGCCCTGGGAGTTTCGACGCCTCGACCAGACAACCTTAGGTGCCTATGCCCTTAAATTGGGCGATGGGTACGAGATTCACGGCACCCTTTATCCCGCATTGCTCGGACGGCATATCACACACGGATGTATTCGCCTCAACGACGAGGACCTGGCCTTTGTGTATCGCTCACTTCAAGTTGGCGACCGGGTCTATATCTACTAATTTGTTTGCTTCTTGTGGAAACCCATGTATTTGGTCAGAACAAAATCGTTCTCCAAAACTACCGGGAAGCCCTAATTCGCGAACTCGATCTAGTCGAAACAGCACCGGACGATTTCTACCTTATCATCGACATCCCATCAAAACAAATTCACCTCAAAACTCATGGCAATATTTTGAGAACATGCCCCATTCTCCACTTGTCGTCCAGAGCAGAACGCCACACCCAGAATTACCACTTTGTGAGCAGAATTGATCCCATCTCTAAGGAACCCGGCAATGCAGACCTGCTACTTCGCGGGCGGCTTTTACCCCTCAACTTTTTCGGACGCTTGATAGAAGGGCCTCGCCATCATTCCCGCCTCTATTTTACGCCAGACCTCGTCATTCGAGCGGACGGAATTTCAACAGGTGCTACACCGCACATCACGTTATCTCCTGTCGATATCAAAGCCTTGGGATCGGCATTGCGTTCCGGGAATGTCGCTATCTTCATCCCCTATGCAGAGGCCAATCATTGAAACGCTTTGCTACCCTGGCGTTGTGTTGCGCGTGTGCGCTTACAAGTGCAACCCATGCACAGACATCCCATTATGCAGGTGATCCACTCTTATTGGGAGCGGGTGCACGTGCCCTGGGCATGGGCAGTGCTTATGTCGCGCTCAGTTTTGATGCAACAGCGGTCTATTGGAATCCCGCAGGACTTGCCAGGCCGGGCTTCGTTAGAAGTTCACTGCCGCCAAAACGCGAGATTCACGTACAACATGCAGAGCAATTCGGCGGCAGTGTGAACCACGATATTTTTGCATTGCGCTTGCCCATAAGAAAAGGCGGTATAGGTCTGGGCATTGTTCGCGCTGGCGTTGATGGGATTGCTCTGACGGGCCTGGAAGATCCAGACCGTCCAATTGGCCCAGACAATCGACCCGTAATAATCGATAAAATCGGCACTGCTGATTACGTCTTTCGAATCGCTTATGGACGGTATATCACAGATAAATGGCGTCTTGGGGCAGGTCTAAAAATGATCAGACGCGATCTCAGCGTGGGCATCGGAAGCGGCTTTGGCCTGGACATCGGGCTGCTCTATCTACCCACATCAAAGTTTTGCATTGGCGCGACCATACGCGATCTCACAAAGACGCGCATTGTATTTCCCGACGGCATCGCAGATCGCATATCGCCGTCTCTTATCATTGGCGCTGCCCTCCAACGCAGAATACCCGGCGGAGATATGACAGCTGGTTTTAGCACGCACCTGAACGATAAAAAAACGACACTGGAAAAAGCGCGCAGCATACAACTAGGTATAGAATACCGCCTTCAACACCGCCTTGCATTTCGCCTTGGATACAAGGACGGACACTTTACAGCAGGCACCGGCCTACAACTTCGTCGGTTTAGCGTAGATCTCGCCTTTATGGAACACGACCAACTCGACAGCACGTATCGCATTTCAGCCACTTTATTTTTTTGATTGGACAGTGATGGCTTTCAAATCTGGATATGTCATAATTGTGGGACGCACCAATGTCGGCAAATCCACACTTTTTAATGCGCTTGTGGGCGCGCGTCTATCCATTATTTCGCCCAAACCCCAAACAACCCGCAATAATATTCTGGGAATTGTGACAGATAAACAGTCTCAAATGATATTCATCGACACCCCCGGTATCTTGTCTGCGCGCTATCGCCTTCACGAATTTATGAACCGACAAATTGGACGAGCCTATCAAAGTGCCGATGTGCTTTTGGGCATTGTCGATGGTTCAAAATTTGACACCTCTTATGACGCCGAAGTACAACAAACCTTTGGACAATGGGATATTCCCAAAATCATCGCTGTAAACAAGACCGACCTTATCTCGCGCACGCAAGCCCAACACTGCGAACAACAGATTCGCGCTTCACTCGCCACGCGGGCCGTCTTATCTGTAGCGGCCATCAGCGGACAGGGCATACCAGACCTTCACACAGCCTTGCGCCATGCACTGCCAGAAGGTCCGCAATACTACCCGGAGGATATGCTCACCGAACAGCCTGAAAGATTTTTTGTTGCAGAACTCATTCGCGAGGAAGTGTTCCACCAACTCCGTCAAGAATTGCCTTATGCAACGGCAATCGACATTGAGGCTTTTGAAGAAAACCGCCCCAAAGTCTATATTCAGGCCAACATCATTGTCGAACGCAATTCTCAAAAAGGCATTGTTATCGGACGGGGGGGCAAAACCCTCAAAACCATTGGATATCAGGCACGTAAAAAAATCGAAGCCTTTTTGGAACGCCCAATTTACCTCGACTTGCACGTTAAAGTCTATGAGAACTGGCGAAAAAAAGACATCTCTCTTCGCAGCTTGGGATATGGCCTGTCATGAAAACCTTTCTCAAACTCGCAGCCAGTCTCGTGCTAATGGGGGGCTTTCTCTGGGCAGCGTTTAGAAATGTCGATGGGATGCTCCTCAAAGAGACCCTGCAAACAGCCAACCCCTTGTGGTTGCTCTTATCGGCCATCACCCTAATCGTTTCTGGCTTACCCCGAGCCTGGCGCTGGCGCATTTTGCTATTGCCTATTGCCCCAAATATTTCCATTCGCTCGGCATTTTGGGCTGTAATGATCGCCTATGCGGGTAATATTGTATTTCCACGCGCTGGCGAAGTTGCACGTGCCCTCGCACTCGAAAGAGATCACCCCACCGGCATCAGTGCAATCCTGGCGACAGTGATTGTAGAACGCTTGCTCGATGTACTCACTTTGTTGGTCATTTTTGGCGTGGTTTTATTTTTTGCCAGAGAGCAGATCGGCGAGGCATTTCCCGGACTTGAACAAGTCGCCTTGCTGACATTGCCCGTCATTCTGTTTGCTTTCGTATTTTTGGGATTGCTCTCTGCCCGCGGAGAACGCGGATTGTCCATTGTTCACCGTCTGCTGGCGCGCCTCTCTCCCAGGCTGGCCGATGGTGCAACCCATATTTTGCGTTCTTTTTTACAGGGCATGAGAGCCATTCACACTGTGGAGGGCTACGCGGGGATTTTGGTATCGACCCTGGTTCTCAATAGTCTTTATTTGTTCGCCATGTACTTGCCCTTCTACAGTTTTGGTCTATCACATAATTACAACCTCGGCTTATTTGAAGCTATGGTTGTTATGACTATCGCCACGATCGGATTTGTCCTTCCCGCCCCGGGCGGCATAGGCACCTATCATTTCTTTTGCTCTCAAACCCTCCACCATTTCTATCATGTGCCAACAGAAATCGCATTGGCATTTGCCACGTCTGTACACGCAGTCGGAATCTTTGGCTTTCTTTTATTTGGCGGCCCTCCACTTATTAGCCTCCTCTGGCACAAAAAAGCGAAAAAATAGGTTCCCTGATGGCGTCACAAAATGCGAAACAGGGTTTCTCGCCAGGTTTGTAACCCGGTTTTGCGGTCAGTGACAACTACGGATAGCAGATGCACGCCAGGCCCCAGCTCACTTAAGTCAACGGACAAATAAATCGGCTCCAGCATATCCTCACCTCGATAATCCGTACTAACAGAAATACGCCACCTGTCATCACTTATACCCAATTGCGCAACCGCCTTTCGGTCTCGTTTATCAGAAAAACGCCGCAAATCTGGCGGTCCTATTCTGTACGTCACAGAAAAGTCGGTCTGACCAAACTCATCGCGTACCAGATTGTAGATCTCAAAATAGATATACAACAACTCGTCCGCATCAAAAGTTCTCAATGGATTGGGTATCACCTCAATTCCCTCTTTGCCATCCCCCACATGTGAAGCCAACAATACAGAACTCATAGAAATTACATCATCGGGAAATGCCTGTAAAAAAATGGTATCGCGGAACACGCCCACTGTTTTCTTTCCCATATCTCTGATTTCTAAAGACAGCGCAAGTGAATCGGCGTCCGACTGCGAAGCAATTTGATCCGGTGCCAAAACCAGATCGCGTTTGCCCAACAAATAGCGTTTCTTTAATGAATCAGTCCAAACATCCCGAAATGCCTCTGGTTCCCACCTGACATTCGTTACCTCTTGCCCATTGCGTCTGTGGACAAAAATACCGGCATCTAAATCGACCTGATAGGTCTCATAGAGCTTGAGATACTGTAGCTGACGCTTGGGCAAGCCCCACGATAGCGCCACCTTGACCTGTCCTTCTCTCGCCTTAAAAAATCCTACCTGCACAGGCAATCTGTATTTCTGATCTCCGTATGGATCGACATAGCGTTCGGGCAAATAAAAATCAGAAGACAGAATCTGACTTCGGCCCCATCCGCCCGGAACGAGTGCCCATCGCTCATCCTTCATCGACTCCAATTTCCAGTGCACGGAATCGTAGGAAAAAAAATCTATTGTAAAATCTTCGTATATCCAGATCTCCCGGTGCGGAATAAGCGTTCTCACGCGATTGACATAGCGGCCATAGCGAATCCACACCTTGCCCATATCCGTTTCCCAACCCGCAATCCTCTCATCGGGCAGACCAAATCTCAAATTTGCATAAGCAACCCGCCCGCGATGTGCCAGCTTTCTTTCGTTCACAGGTGTGAGAAACAAAGGATCGCGCTTTCGCCAAAAAAGCGCGTGCGCCTCATCCCTGCCACCCAACAATTCTATTGAAGTCATTGCAGCCTGCCCAATCGAATCCGTCTGTGCGTACGCGCGATCAAATGCTTTGCCCGCCGCCTCAAACTTTTCGACCGCGTAATATCCCAATCCCAAAAACAAAAGTCCGTCTCGATCCTGCGGCCATCGGTCTAAAAGTGCCTGTGCAATGACAATTAAATCCTCTTTATACCCACCCTCTATACTCAGCAGACCCAACCCGTAATACGCGCGCCTGCAATAGGGATCATAAGCAAGCGCGTAGTGGTAGTAATTCGCAGCAGTTTGCACGCTCTCCATCGCAAAAGACCGCATACTCCCACCACCGTCAAAACGCCGGGCATCAACGTATTTCAACATATCCTGCAAATAATAATCGCCCACTTCACAGGCTGCTTCAACCTGTGTTGAATCTATGCTGAGCACCTTTTCAAAATATTTCCTGGCATTGTACCGAAAGCCCTTCTTGCGCTGTAGGGTCGCGTAAGATAGATGGTAATCTATATTCTCGGGATCCAATACAATCGCGCGATAAATATAGCGATCTGCACGCAACCTGCTCGCAGGCGTGTTCTTTTGCATAAACAACGCGCCCAATGCCGCACAGACATCTGCACGGTCGCCATCCATACTGAGTGCTTTTCTGAGCAAACCAATGCGGTAGTCAAGCGGCTTCGAAGTATCGCTTTGCGCGCGCACAAGCAGAGAATCAACTGAATTTGCATTTGCTGTCACACACGCCAACAATATAAAAACAGAAAGGACGCCCAAACAGGACGTCCTCATTTCCAGTACACGCGTCATTTTTTAAATATTTTGAGAAAGTCTGTGAGAAATAGCCATTTCCTCTTCAGCCTCTTCAATCATGCCTTTCTGCTGATACAATCGCGACAGACTCGTATGTGCCAGTGCCTCATCGGGAACAATTTCCAAAGTGCGATTGACCTGTTCAATCGCCTCGTCAATCTTCCCTTGCCGATCCAATGCCTGCGCCCATCCCAGATGTGCCATGTAAAACGAAGCATCGTCTGTAACAGCCTTCTCAAATTCGACAATTGCGCCTTCCAGGTCTCCAGTTCCTAACTTACTCAACCCCACCATGTAATATTCTTTTGCTGCCATAACAAAGTCCTCATCAAAAAATCTCACTCACAGGGAACGCGTGGTTTAACTCGCGTTTTGCTCACTTCAATAATACACAAAAAATCGCCATCCATCAACCTCACAAAAAAGGAGAGACGCACAGCACGCCTCTCCCAAAATTCAGCGGTTGATTTTGCAGGTTAGAACAAGCCCGTGAAATCAATTGAGAAATACTGGTGTGGATGATATGTTTGCGCGAGATCCGTGGGCCATGCCAGGTCGTATCGAAATAGGAAATAGCCCAAATTTACCCGCACGCCAAACCCATACCCGGCGGCTATCTGCGGTTTTGTTTTCCTGATTTCCGCCGTATTAAAGTTTTGCGGCGTATTGAGCTCAAACCCCCCATCTCGGGAGACCCACCCATCTCTCCACTGAGCGCGGTCAAAGGCACCTCCAATGTCGAAGAACAATTCGCCCTGTACATTCTGGAAGAAAAACGGCAGGGGCCAGCCCATAGCCAATTGCCGGATGAGCGGGAATCGAAATGCGACATTGGCCAGTACATAAGAATCACCCGCCATTTCGAGCAACCTCGCGCCGCGCAAGGGCCAGACGTAAGAAGAGAAAAATACGCGACTCTGATCAACACTGGCAATGGTTGAAAATGTCGGATTGACTGGATTGTTCACGCCGCCCAGAAAAAACACAGTGCTGTTGGGGCCGTAACTCGTCCCGCCCGACATGCGGATGGCAAAGGTATATTCGTTTAACAACCGCATATATTTGCGATAATCCAGCGTAAATGTGGCAAACTTCATGCCCGCTCCAGAGCCTTCAAAATTCAACCTATAGCGATGCCCATCTACCGCGCCAAACAAACTGTACAGCGCGCTATCGCCCACCAAAGCCACTTCGCCAATAGCCGCCCGACGGCGGTTGATCAATACGCCTGTAAACCGCCCAACGCCGCGAAAGCCCGGCTGGTACAAATAATCATTAGGAGTGTTGCTATTGGTAACCAACTCTTCGCGATCAACAGATACAAAACGCGTACTGAGTTCCAAACGGGCGAACCGATTAAACGGTCGCTCAAGACCCCCGGCAAGCCCGTAATATCGATCTGCAGTCAGACGACCTGTATTATCAAAGAAGAAGAACCGCGTGTGAAAAAGCTGTGCCCCGTAATTTGTGCGATTCCTCAAATAGGCATAACCGAGCAGAAAATCACTGTCTTTGAGCGAAAAATTCAAACTCGTCACCAACGTGGCGCGGTGATCACCCATCACATCACTCATCGACAATACAATAGAACTACTCACACCGTAGAATGTATCAAACCCCGCCTGAGCACCAAACAGTTCGGGTTTGAATTTCAGCTTGTACTTTTTAACCAAAAATTCCTTTTCACCCCAGTTTTTCACCCCTTGTTTGCCGGTATCTGCCATTTCTGGACTGCCAGCGACGGGATGCGTGGTATCGATTTCAACCGTACTATCAGCAGGCGCACTTTCTGTCGCTGCAAGTGCTTCCTGATCGGAAATCCACTGTGCCACTTTCTTTTCTGTTTTTTCTACCGTAGAATCGACCACGGTACTGTCGGCTTCTACTTTGGCAATATTGCGACTCGCATATTTTTCTTTTTGCAACTCGACAAACATCTTTTCATCTTCACCGGCAAGGCGCTTGACAAAGCGGGTACGCGGCAAATCCGCCATTTCTTTTCGCTGTGTAAGTGGGTCGCGCATCACAAATATATCCAGGGCACCCTTGTGAAACGCATTGAACACGATCTTTTTGCCATCAGCTGACCAATCGAGATATTGCGCTCCCGACAGCAAATTGGTAATGGGATATATCGCCTGTGTACTGTCAATATTGGCAACATAGATATTACCCACACCCGTGCGGTCAGAAACAAAGGCGACGTGTTTGCTATCGGCACCCCACACGGGATGCGAATCTTCGGCGTCTTTAGACGCAACAATGCGGCGCATCTCAGAGCCATCTGCACGCACAAGAAAAATATCGTACTGCCCAAACACAAAATCCTTCTCGCCGCTAAACTTCAAATGGGTATCGGGACGATCAGAACTCACGGCGATCCACGTGCCATCGGGCGACCAATCTAGATGCCGCTCGTCATAGGGATCATTTGTAAGCCGCGTAAGCGACTCGTCGTTCAAATCGACCACATAGATATCGGACCAGCCATCTTCAATACCCGCGATGGCAATTTTTTCTCCATCGGGCGACCAGGTGGGTTCGAACAGCCCGTCAAGGTCAAACTTAAATCGCTTGCGAATCTGCTTCTTTTTAACATCGAGGATATACAGGGTATTCTTATTATTTGATTTGGCGGCGAATGCAATATGCCGGCCATCCGGCGACCAGGTAAATCCGGGCCGCAAAACAAACATCGACTCAAAATCAGACGACTTTTGTCCCTCGACCAAACGCCCCAGGTCTTTGCCGTCAATCGCCGACATCAAATAAATGTCAAAAGTCCCATTTCGGTCGGTCAAATACGCAACCTTGTCGCCTTGTGGGGATAACGCAGCAGCCAGATTATAAAACGAGCGCCTATCTTCGCTTTCCGTCAAATTTGTTGCCATCTCTTTGGGTGTATGGCGCAAATTGATCTCATTCCAGTATTGCCGCTTGAGCCACAATTGATATTTTTCTTCCAATTCCTTCATCCCAAATCCCAGAGATGCTTTGAGTGCTTTATCGGGATTTTTGGCTGTGCGGAAAGAAGAAATAAAGGACGCCACCTTATCCTTACCGTATTCCTGTTCGATCATATAAAAAACCGAATTGCCACCGGGATAGGCAAAATAACTCAGGGACATCATTTCGATAGTCGGTACATATCCGGTAATGGTTGCATCGCGCATAAAATTGTCGTGCTCTTTGTGCCAGCCATATCGAGACACGTACTCGGCGATACCCTCGGCAATCCACAAGGGAGGCAATATCGATGTTTGCGAAACCAGAGACCCCAACCAGCCACCACCTGTCCACAACTCAATCGTAACCGCGTGAACCAGTTCATGGTGAATAACATGTTGCAAATCGCCATAAGATCCCGTAAATGGAATCACCACGCGCCCCTGTGCAAACTCGGTAAACCCACCCGTAAACTCAGACTGTTCCATGCTGGAAATATTGGACACCGAAAACCCATTGTGAGAATTGTAAATAACAATAGGATAGCGATCCTTCAGCGTATATTTCAGGGTTTTCTCAATGTGTACCAAAGACCTTTCGGCTTCTTTGGCAACAAACTCGGCCAGGCCCAGCGAACCTTTATCAAAATAAATCGTGAAGTGTTCACTATCGATATAATGCCATGTATATTGGCTGTAATTGACCTTGTTTTTGCCAAAATACTCCTGGCCAAAAGCAGAAGTTGAAACACCCAAAATAAGGACGAACAGATTGATCAGTATTGTACTTCGCGCGGAAACACACCACCGAGCCATGTTTAGCTCCTTTGAATATCCTATCTCGCTATGTATTGGAACTTACGACCTTCTTTTTAAATGCGTGAATGAAAAGAAAGTTGCATACCTTGAAAATCTACACTTACAGCATTAAACAACCGGCTGGGTCACTTCGTTCCCATGAAAATTGTAAAAAATTGTAACAGGTTGCAAATAAAAAAATACACCGCTTTGTCGAATCAACTGCGAGCGGACTTTTTCGCGCTTGACGACCCAAGGCCGCACAGGTTATGTTTAGATGGATCGCATATTTCATTTTTTACTACAAGGAGCCTAATTCATGGCAGAACCGACCCATAGCGAACCTCTGTATCAACAAGCACTTGAAGCAGCAAATGGAGAACTTCAAGACCTCAACGCACAAATCGATCAGCTACGTACGCATATTGATCGTCTTGAGCGCAAAAAAGCCGCAGTCGAATCCATACGACAGGCCATTGGACAATGGGTTGAAACCCAGGCATCTAAAAAAAAATAAAGCCCTGGATCTCAGCACAGGGACCCATCTCAAACAAAATAGGGATTATGCGCCAACTCCTGTGCTACAGACGTAATTGGACCATGACCCGGAAAAATGGTCGTCTCCCCTGGCAGAGAAAGCACCTTCGCACGCACGGCCTGAATTTGCCCACGGTAGGCATCCCCTCTTGCCCCTCCCAGAGAACCCGCAAATAGCGCGTCACCCGAAAAAAATATGGGTACAGTATAATAACCAATGCCACCACCTGTGTGCCCGGGCAAACTCACCGTATCAATACCGAGTTCACCAATCGCTGTTTGCCACCCCTCATCCACGCGTTCAGTCACCCGCTGGCTGCGCCCGCCCATCAACGCAAAATCGCGCTCGCAACCGCATACCTGCGCCTGTGTCGCATCAGCAACTACTTCGAGTGCCCCAACGTGATCGCCGTGTCCATGTGTGAGCAAAATGTGCGTTACCTGTATATCGGCAATCGCATCCAATATCAACTGCGCCTGCCCACCGGGATCAATCACAGCCCCTTTGCCCGATGCCTTGCAGGTTAGTACATAACAATTCACCGTCATACCCGCATCGAGAATCAATCGGTCAACCCGCATGGCCTCGTCTTCAAACACCGCATTGCCCTGTAGTGGCACCCATCCACGCGCCACTTCTACCAGTTTTTCGCCATCGAGATGCAGCGCGTCTGCAAGTCTGCAAATGTTCTGCTCATCAGGTGTCAGCTCGTACGATTCTATTTGCTCAATTTGTCGGACACTCAGCCCCACCTGTTGCGCCAACTCCGATTCCGAAATCCCCTGTCCCCGACGCGCTTTCCCTACAATATCACCAAAAAAATCTTCCAGTGTGCGATAAGCCATATTTTTCTCCAAATTTAATCATATTTGCCCTATCTATTTGATAGAGTATAACAATTTCAAAAAAAAAGAAATAAAAAAAACCATGCCTGTATGGGTCAAAATCGTTGCCAAATCATTATCTTACATTTATCTTTTCGCTTGTTTTCATCATTCGAAATGGGAGAGCCATGACAATTCATCCTAAAAAATTGGCAGGAGAACGGGCTGCCGAATATGTCGAAGATGGTATGGTCGTCGGTCTGGGCACAGGATCAACGGCTTTTTTTGCAATTCAAAAACTCGGCCAGCACATCACTGAAGGACTCGATATATGTGGCATACCCACCTCAGAGCAATCGCGCATTCAGGCGGAATCGGAAAATATTCCCCTCATCGACTTCGACAAAGTCACCCGTATAGACTTAACCATTGACGGCGCAGATGAATTTGACCCGTACTTTAATCTCATAAAAGGTGGTGGTGGCGCGCTTTTGCGAGAAAAAATCGTCGCGTCACTATCCGACAGAGAAATCATCGTCGCCGACGAATCCAAACCGGTGGCGCACCTGGGAGCTTTTCCCCTGCCCGTTGAGGTCATCCCATTTGGCTGGCAAGCCATACAACGCCTGCTCGCAGACCTGGGCTGTCACCCCACACTTCGCAACGCACAGGACAATACGCCTTTTGTCACAGACAACGGCAATTACATCATCGATTGCGACTTTGGTCGCATTGACGCCCCGCCCACACTCGAAAAAAAAATCAACGCCTTGTGCGGCGTCGTCGAATGCGGCCTTTTTATAGGACTGACAGATCACATCATCATCGGCAAAACAGATGGCACAATCGAAGAACGAACCCTTGAGTAAACAAACACTGGAGATTTTATGAGTATTCTCATTGACAACAATACCCGCGTGATCGTCCAGAGCTTTTCCAGCAGCAGAGCAATGGGTGGCGAAGCGCGATTTCATCTGCAGCAAATGGTCGAATACGGTACTCAAATCGTCGGCGTGGTCAACGCGGGCAAAGGTGGCGAGAGCGTTGATGGCATACCGGTTTTTGACACCGTATCCGATGCCGTAGAACAAACAGGAGCCACGGCATCGGCCAATTTTGTTCCCGCGCCCTTTGCCGCCGACACCATCATGGAAGCAGCCGATGCAGGTCTGCCTCTGGTCGTTTGCATCTCTGAGAACATACCCGTGCTCGACATGCTAAAAGCCAAACACTATCTGGCCGATAAAAATACGCGCTTGATCGGCCCCAACTGTCCGGGCCTGATTTCTCCGGGCAAGTGCAAAATTGGCATTATGCCCGGCGCGATTCACCGCGAAGGTCGCATTGGCGTCATTTCGCGCAGCGGTACGCTCACCTATGAAGCAGTCTCGCAACTCACCGATAGTGGCTTTGGTCAATCGTCGTGTGTGGGCATTGGTGGCGATCCCATCATAGGTACAACCTTTACGGATTGCCTCGCGCTCTTTAAGGACGACTCCGACACAGACGCCGTTATCATGATCGGGGAAATTGGCGGCACCGCCGAAGAAGAAGCCGCCGCTTATGTTAAAGCGCACTTCGACAAACCCGTGGTCAGCTTTATCGCAGGACAAACAGCACCTCCGGGCCGACGCATGGGGCATGCGGGCGCGATTATTTCTGGCGGACAAGGCACCGCCGCCGATAAAATGGCCGCGCTTGAGGATGCGGGTATTCACGTGTGCGAAAGCCCTGCTGAAATGGGCGCAACAATGAAACGCACCCTATCGGGTTAAGCTTAGAGAAACTAAATGCTGATGCCTGCTAAGAGGTCGAAATATGGCAAAGCACGTTGTTCTCATTGCGAGCTATCTATCACTTGCAATAATGCCAGGTCTGACAGGCGCACAAACAAAGAGTCCGGACTTCAATGATAACGGAACTGTCGATTTCGCTGACTTCATCCTTTTTGCAGGTGCTTTTGGTTCCGAGACATCTGCTGACCTCGACATTTTCGACCTCAGCAACAATGGCATCGTCGATTTTGAAGATTTTTTACTTTTCGCCGCAGACTTCGGGAAGACGATTCAACCACCAGTCTCAGAGGAAGCGCAGTTGATCGCACTCTCCATTTCAGGAGAGATCCAACCTCCACAATCTCTTTCACATGACATTGAAGCACATCTCACCCAGATCCGAGCGGAATACGGGAACATAGATGCTGCAATCAACTCCCTTTCATACCGCCCACCCTGGGTACCAGGTCGCATTATTATTGGCGTTGACACGACTACCAACAGAATGATAAAGGAAGGCAGTTATCGCGCCTGGGATGTCTTGAATCTGAAATACCAGATATCGGAGATTAAGACAACTTCCTTTGATACACCCAATCCATGGGTGGTGCTCTCCTTTGACGGCATTCTCCACCCGCGACATCTGGCGAATCTCTATGCCAACCTGCCCGGTGTGAAATATGCCGAACCCGATGGTTACGCAGGTGATTCTCCAAATATTTACCCACTATCCACACCGAGCGGTTTTTCCTACTTATTTCGAGATGCCTGGGGAGATTGTCCATCAGGTTGCATCTATAACAAATACTGGTATTTTATAATCATGCCTACAGGGCCACAACTCATCGGCTCATGGGATCCGCAGAATCAGCCTTCTCAACCATCCTGGTGGCCTGACGCCAAAGAGAATATTGACCAATATCGCAGTTGGTAAAAAGTATCGCCTGTAGTAAAAATGTCTGGACCTCGGATGAGGCAGATTAAAGGATGAACTGCTATCGCAGTTGTACATCGCTTCACACAGATTAAATCTCCCCATCCGAAAACTCTGGCTTGAAGTATGGAATGTGAAGAGGTGGGTGATAGAAGGGTAGAATCCTGAAAATTCTGATCCTGACCGTGGAGAAAGAAAATGGGCGAACCACTAAAAGTATTTATTACTTATTCGCATGAGGATACAGGCTCAAAGGACAAATTGAGACAGTGCCTTAATGTAATGGAACAACAAGGCATGATAACAATTTGGCATGATGATGAAATCCTCCCGGGCGACAAGTGGTATGAAGACATTTCTAAAAATCTTGCCGATTCGGACATTCTACTCTACCTCGTCTCCGCTTCGAGTCTTGCCTCTAAAAACTACAACAAAGAATTGGTAGAAGTATTAAAGGAAAATATAAAAGTCATCCCCATAATTCTTGAGCGTTGCGATTGGCTAAATCATGAACTCAGCGACATCCAAGCTTTGCCTGATCAAGGCAAGCCCATTAACGAATGGCAACCTGAGAGTAAAGGCTGGCAAAGTGTGGTAGCGGGTCTTCGAAAAGTCGTTGGCGAAATGCGAGTTCAGTCATCTGATAGTATCGAAAAAGAAATAAAATGGTTATTTCAACAGGGTAATTTTCGGATGATGCTAAAGCAAAACGACAATGCGATAGAAGCCTACTCACATGTAATTGAACGTAATCCACGTTATGCCGCTGTTTATAACAATCGCGGAAATGCTTATAGCAATCAAGATGAGCTTGACCGTGCTATCGCAGACTACAACAAGGCGATAGAACTTGATCCAGAGCTTGCCCCTGTCTATTACAATCGCGGTGTTGATTACCACAGCAAAGGCGCATATGACCGTGCTATCGCAGACTACAACAAGGCGATAGAACTAAATCCAGAGTTTGCCGAAGCCTATAACAATCGCGGAAATACTTACTTCAGCAAAGGCGCATATGACCGTGCTATCGCAGACTACAACAAGGCAATAGAACTAAATCCAAAGCTTGCCGTGGCCTATAACAATCGCGGAAATACTTACTTCAGCAAAGGCGCATATGACCGTGCTATCGCAGACTACAACAAGGCAATAGAACTGAACCGAGATTATGTCGATGCCTATTACAATCGCGGAAATGCTTATAGCAACCAAGGTGAGCTTGACCGTGCTATCGCAGACTACAATAAGGTGATAGAGCTAAATCCGGATGATGTCCAAGCCTATAACAATCGTGGCAATGCCTACGTCAGCAACGGCCAAGTTGATCTCGCCTTTGGGGACTACAGCAAGGCGATACACTTAAATCCGGATTATGGCTTCGCTTATTACAATCGCGGTGTTATTTATTATAGAAAAGGCGTGTATAACCTGGCCATTGAAGACTATAACAAGGCGATAGAACTAGTCCCAAAGTCTGCCTTGGCTTATTACAGTCGCGGTGTGTGCTGGTTGCACTTGCAAAATTGGCAAGGAGCCAGATCTGACCTGACTGTTGCCAAAAGCAGGGGGGCGGATATTATCGCGGCATTTCGCAACGATTACAAAAATGTTGAGGCATTTGAGCGGAGGCATGGTTTTCAGTTACCAAAAGACATTGCGGCGATCCTCACGCAACGGCGACGGAGCCGTTTTCCCAAGATGCAAAAAGGCTTGAGCCAACACGCATCTCTTCGTCCACCGAGATTCCCCTCCCGTCAAGACCAATACTCGGACGAATGGGACTATTCCCGTAATATGGAAGAAATTTTAAGTGCTAATCAATCGCCTGATGTAGTGAATTTGCTCGAGGAACTTCGCAACACAGGAATACCGTTAGGACAATATGTCAATATACCATCTCATTTCGGTATCAAGACAGGTATGGACGATGCGTTTGTGGTAGATGGAAAGACGCGGGATAAGCTCATTGCCGACCATCCTTTATCTGCTGACATTTTGAAGCCATTTTTGCACGGACGGGATATAAGACGCTGGCAGGTGGATGCACAGGATTTGTGGTTGATCTTTGCCCATCAAGGAGTAGATATAGACGCCTATCCGGCAATTCAGAAACACCTTAAAAAATACAGGGATTCCTTGATCAAAAGAGCGGGAAAACAGGAATGGTACGAGCTACAGGCCGTCCCCGGTAATTCCGAGTATTTTACACAACCAAAGCTGGTCTGTCCAAACCACTATAACCACCAAACTTTCGCTGTGGATACGAATGGCCTTTACTGTGGGGATACCTGCTACCTTATCCCAACTGAGGAAACATGGTTATGCGGTATCCTCAATTCCAGCGTTGTGGAATGGTTTTATTCACAGATGTCAGACCAATTAACAGCCGATGAACTTCGAGCACTCAGTGGTTATATGCAGCAGATCCCTATCCCCAATGTCATCTCAACCCAAAAGGCACTGATTGGCAAAATCGTCAATTATCTCATCTATCTCCAGAAACAGCCAACGACAAATAGCAAAGATTTGGCACATGCCCGTGACTATATGATGCTCAAATATTTTGAGCGAATCATTGACGGATTGGTTTACGAGTGCTATCTGCCCGACGCACTTTATCAAGGTGAGAAATATTTCTTCAAACCGCTTTTAGACGAACAATTGCCGCAACCGGACGAGATCCCGGGTGATAAAATGGCTGCATTCCGGGGTATCTTTGAGCATTTATATGAAAGAACACATGCGGTCCGGAAGAATCTTTTCTTTCTCGATAGCTTAAAACCTATCCGTATCATTGAGGGCAAGTGGTGAGAATTACCAAAATTGAAATAAAAAATTTCAGAGCCTTTTATGGGACATATCAAATCAATCTGCATAGGGCAGGAAAAAATCTGCTAATCTATGGTGAAAATGGAAGTGGGAAATCATCTCTCTATCTCGCGTTAGAATGCTTTCTTGAATCGAGTGAGGATGATTCCTACCAATTTGAAAACTATCAGAACATCTTTATTGCGGATGCTGGCTACATCAAACTACATCTCCGCGCTGACCGACGGTCAAATGAACAAACCTACAAATGGTCACAGAACGTTAAAGAGACAAATGATCCTCTGTTTATTGAAGCATCAAAGTCAAAGGGATTCCTCGACTATAAGGCACTTCTGGATACACACTATGTCCATCGCGAAAGTGGTATTGTAAATGTTTTCGATTTGCTGGTTAAGAATCTCCTGGCAAATACTATCAGTGCTCTGACAGGTCGAAACCTTGCCGACGATTGGGAAGACATTCAGCCACCATTTCCACGCCGAAGCGCGACAAATCAAATTGCAATTCTTGAAGAACAGATAGAGAATTTCAACCTCGAATTAGCAGACAGATTAACAGAATTGCAAACGAAAGCATTCGAAATCCTCGAAAAATTTGGATACGACATTGTCATCGACTTCGACTTTCAGGGTATCACATATAATCGCGCCAGAAAAACGCTTGATGGTGAGCAGATACTCTTGAAGGTCAAGTTCTTTGACAAAGACATCCCTTTACATCACCGCTTCCTGAATGAAGCAAAACTGTCCGCGATTGCTATTGCGATTTACTTTTCGTCAATACTGGTTCAGCCAGAAAGCGATATGAAAATTCTGGCATTGGATGATGTGCTAATCGGCCTGGACATGTCAAACCGCTTGCCGGTGATTGACATTTTAGAAGAATACTTCTCTGATTATCAGATATTTTTCCTGACCTATGATCGCACCTGGTATGAAATTGTCAGGCAGCGGACGGAAGATAGCAAATGGAAATACGCTGAATTCTACTTTAGAAAAACTCCAAAAAACGAAATTCCGGTCTATGAAGAAGATCGAGCGTATCTTGAAAAGGCGAAGGAGTATTTCGCTGCCAACGACTACAAAGCCTGTGCAATTTACCTTCGCACCGCTTTTGAAGAGGCAATCAAGAAATTTTGCGACAAAAAGAGACTTCCTGTCCGCTACTCCGAAGATCCGAAGAAATTGCCAAGTGACGATTTCTAGACGCCTATAAAAGATGGAGACTTTTTACAAGAGTCTCTCATTAACGAGATTGAACTGTACCGCAAAATTATCCTGAACCCGCTAAGCCATGCTACCATTGTCAACATCATAAAAAAAGAGATTTCCGAGGCTATAGAGGCAGTGGAAAACCTTGAAGAGGAATTAAAAAAGTTATGAAAATGGAATGCCTTTAAAACCAGAATAGCGAGCTATTTAAGCGAAAAACTAAAATCCCCCACAAGCAATTTCTCGTGGAGGATTTTTTGAATAACATGTTATTAAAAAGTGCTTTATCCCAAAACATCTTCGAGATAGCTTTTCGCTGCCAAAACACCCGCCGCATTCTTTTTGGCACTGCCGCTGTAGCGGTGGTCTTCCAATTCAATAGACAGCGGTCCGTCATAGCCTACTTCTTCCAGACGCGCAATCACCCATTTCCAATCCACCACACCCCATCCGGGAATGCAGTAACGCCACCACCCTTCGCCATAACCATAGCGCTGACCAAACGATTGGCCCAGGCAGCCAAACTCGTACAGTCCATCCGCCAATAACTCGGTATCCTTTGCATGCACATGCCGCACCCGACTGCCGAACTCCATCAACACCCGCTTGTAATCAACGCCGATGCGCGCAAAATGCGACGGATCATAACAAATTCCCAGATTGGGTGACGGAACAACCTCAAAAACCGCCCGCAAAGTTTCGGGCGTACAACCCAAATTCGGATACGCAGGTGCCGGGCCAGGCCAGGGTTCAATGGCGAGAAAAACCTCGTGTGCTTCTGCCTCTTTCACAATCTCTGGATAGACCTGTTTGAACACCTCAAATGTTTCGGCCCGCGCCTGCAATCGGTCGTCGGGAGCCAAACACAAAAAAATCACCCCTGAACCGTATTTGCCAACTGCCTGAATACGCGCTTTCATCGCAGCCACAGCTTCTTCGCGCGCACTGGCATCTTTGCTCAATAACCCACCTCCTGCCCCCCAATCTACAGTACCAATCCCAATTTCAGCACTGTCACATATTTTGCGAATTTCAGCATCTACTTCCGGCAAATCAATTGATCCCAAACCATTTTCTGCTGCCCACTGAATAATGCCTTCCAACCCCATTTCCCGACCCATCGGCGGGATTCGCATACCCACATGCATAGTGTTACCTCCTAATAAAAAACTGTTATCAGTTGTCTCAGATTCGCTGATATGAAAACGCCTTGTGAAGGCGAAGTCAAGAAAAATGATACAAGTCTGGATTGCGCCAATCAATAGTAAATTCGGAACGCAAAAAACAGGATATTGGAATACCCGCCAAACTCGGATTGGAAATCCTCACCTTTCGGGCGATCGCCAATGCCGATAAACGCGCCCGCAGAAAGGTAGAAATCCTGCGCGATATTGTATTCAATCATGAGTCCGCTCCGAAAAGTCGATTTTATTTTTATGTAAAAAGAGTTAAATTACGTGTGTGAGGCTGTGGCCTCGTAACGGATGTATAACCTATAAAGTAATCCTGTGGGAGTATCGCAATGTTTAGAAGAAGTGCCCCATCAAGCCAACCGGATCTGTTTTCGAGTTTTGAGTCCCATTTCAAAGGGCGCAAGCAGGCGCAGTTGAATGATCCGAGTGCTTGGCATAATGTGTTCTACGCACATATTACCTGCAAGATAGATGAAGATGTCTTTTCGGTCTTGTTTGATCGTGAGCAAGGCCGTCCCAATGCTTCTGTGCGCCGCTTGGTGTCGATGATGATCTTGAAAGAGGGCTTTGGGTGGAGCGATGCGCAACTTTTTGAGCAGTGTGGATTCAACATCTTGGTGATGCGTGCTTTAGGGTTGATGAATCTGTCGGATGAGGTGCCTGTGGCTTCGACGTATTATCTGTTCAAGCAGTCCCTGTATGCCTATGGCCTGCAAAGGGGTCGCAATCTGATTGGGGAGACGTTTTCCAGCTTAACCAAGACACAGGCTAAAGTCTTTGGCGTGACGGGTCAGCAGGTGCGAATGGACAGCAAGTTAATCGGCGCCAATATTGCCACCTGTTGTCGCTTGCAGTTGGTCATTGGGTGCTTACAAGGGTTCTGGGGCTCGTTAGACAAGGGCGCAAAGGAACGATTATGCGCAGCAGACCGCGAGGTTTTGGACGCCTTGCTCAAGGTGAAGCCGCATCAGGTTGGGTATCCACTCAGCAGTGCAGAAAAAGGGGAGAAGCTCGAAGCCCTCGGTTTGTTACTGTGCAGACTGTTGGCGGCCTATCAGGAGAAAGACAGCGATGAATATGGTCTCATCGTGCGTATTTTTTCTGACCAATACACCGTCAGTGTCTCCGCCAGTGAAAAATCAGTGCTTCCCAAGCCATCACAATCTATTTCTTCTTCCTCCTTACAGTCTGTCCATGATCCAGATGCGACCTTTCGCAGAAAAGGGGTGCAAAAGGTCAAGGGATATAGTGTCAATCTCACTGAGACCTGTGATGGGGAGGGCCTCAATTTGATCACGGATGTAGAAGTCAAAGCGGCAACGGCTGCGGATAACGCTTTTGTCCAACCGGCCATAGAACGGACACAGGAGGTGGTCGGACAGGTCTCGGACGTGTCGATGGATGGGGCTTACCATGCGGCTTGCAACAGTGCGTATGCCGACAAAGAGGACAAGCAATTCTATTACAGTGGGCTACAAGGCAGACCGGGACGTTTGATATATGAACGCACAGAAGAAGGGGTTGAAGTCATTGATCGACACAGTGGAGAAATTCAGCTTGCACAAGAATATAAACCGGGCAAATACAAACTCTTCATCGCAGGGAAGCCGCGATATATTACCCAACAAGACATCCTTGCCTATCACCGGCGAAAACAGATTGAAGACATGCCTGTGCACATCCGCAATCGACGCCATAATGTTGAGGCCAGCATCTTCCAGTTGAGCTATCATACAACAGGGGGTAAAACGCGTTATCGTCGGCTTTTGCCCCATCAAGTCTGGGCATGGTGTCGCAGTTTATGGATCAATCTGGTAAGGATCAAGAATTATCTCGCCCAGCCAAATGAAGACCCCCCAATAGGTGCACCCTGTTGACCCAAACATGCACGTTGTAACCTCGTCAGCACGCCTGCAAAGCACGGGCACTCTATACACGACCCCAATACCATACGTCACCACCAAAGGCGACACAGACAGACCCAACGCTCACAAAAAACCTATACTCTCTATTACACTCTATTACACCCTTTTCGGAGCGGACTCAATCATAGAAGAGAAAAAGAACGACGGGTCGGTGAGATTGGCAAGAGACTGCCCGCTCAACGCGATCAGCGGCGTGAGTTGATGGGTGGTGCCGAGCGCGAAGTAGTGAGTACCCATGAGATAGACAGCAGCATCGCGATATGTCGGGCGATCTAAGTTGGTGACATAATCCTCTGGATTGCGCACCCCCGCTCCGTTGAAGTGGTATTCGATAAATCCATAAGTCTCACCGCCAAAGCTGTAATCCATACCCGTAGATACGCGAAAATAGTCGCTAATCGCGGCATCTCGCCCCATCGTAAAAACGCGAACACCCTCTACCCACGCCCCAAAACCCCCAATGCCACGCGCGACGTCAATGCCAACAAGCAATTGTTCGCGGAATCGGACGAACAGCGGCGACAGATCGGTTTCCGCCGCATTGAATTGACTGCGGACAAAAAACGCACTCCGATCAGCCGCAAAGTCTCGACCAAACACATAACCCGCATCAACTTCGCCCAGTGCTCCGATCGGGACGCGCACCCGCAAAGCATCGACACCGGTGCGGTCTTCCGTGTCCAATTCGCCGTATGTAAACGGCGCGATCACATCCGTCGGATTGATAACCCGCGCACTTCCCCACGCAATCGCCTGGCGTCCGAGAATCACATCTGCAAATGCCAGACGCGCTGTTACATTCGCGCGGTCGAGATTTTGAAACACGCCAACGCTACCGATGGGATCATTGCCGCCGGGATAGACAGGCGAATCCAGATCGGCAATACGATAATCGAGCGGATCGATGCTGGCGACCTCCGCCTGATTCTCAAATAGCGACGGATCCTGAATACGCAGGATAAAGTCGTAGCCGAGATCAAACGACAGGTGCTCACTGAATGAATCGGCGAGATTAAGCCGCAGCCGATTACTCACCATACCCGTCATAGGGTCGCCTGCTTGGGGCGAATCAAAGCCAACGGAAAAACTCTTGTAAAAACCGCTCAGTTGTGCAGCCATGCCAACATGTGGCAAAAGCACGATCATTGGCCCAACGAGCCATCTCATGACGTCCCCACCTCATCGCGCTCAATCTGCCCATCCTTCAGCATAATCAACCGCCTCGCGCGCGCCATCACCATCGGATCGTGTGTCGAAAAAATAAATGTCATACCAGTCTGTGTATTGAGCCGATACATCATATCGAGCAACTCTGCGCCGATCTTTGAATCGAGATTCGCTGTCGGTTCATCCGCCAAAATAATCGCCGGCTGAGACACCATGGCCCGTGCAATCGCGACCCGCTGTTGCTGCCCACCCGAAAGTTGAGTCGGCTTGCGACTCGCCATCCCGCCCAGCCCCACCTCTTCCAGTATTGCCAGCACGCGCTCATGCCGTGCAGATTTGGGCAACTTTTGCAGGATCATGATATATTCGATATTCTCCTCGACGGTTAGCACCGGAATCAAATTGTACGCTTGAAAAATAAATCCAATATTATCCCGCCGAAAATCCGAAAGTGCGTTACCGCTCATGCGCGACAAAAGTTTGTCATTGAGCCATATCTTCCCGTCCGTTGGTGTATCCAGCCCAGAGATAATATTGAGAAAAGTCGTTTTTCCGGACCCAGATGGCCCAACCAGTGCCGTAAATTCGCCGCGCTCAATGGTGAGATCAATCCCGCGCAAGGCGTGAACGGGCACGCCATTGCCCGAATACACTTTGGTCACCCCTTCTGTCACAATCACAGGTGCCACGGAAATCTCCTTCAAAAACTCTTTCGCATTGCCGTTGCCGCAGACATCTTCGCCGCATACCATGCCGGGTATAGCCCCGTAACGAGTGTGAAGACAAAGATCCAAATCGAATAAAAAATGAACGGCTGGATACGAATGGCCGGATAGATCAACTCCTGCATGGTGATGCCCATCATCTCAATCCCTGTATAGTCAATACCAATCGTTGCGAAAATCAGGGTAACAAAGAAACCAAAAATCGTGCCCAAAATGATGCTGAGAACTGCCAATGCCCCCGCCTCAAACAGAATCAACCGCGCCATGCCAAACGGCCGCGTACCAATCGCTCGCAACACGCCAAATTCAAACATCCGTTCGTAAAGCGACATAAACAGCGTATTGACAATCCCAAAAACAACCACGCCAAACAGCACGATGCCCATAATGTACTTGCTGAACTTCGACATCTCGAACATCGCTTGCACCTCTGGCAAAATCTCTGTCCAACTGCGCGCTTTGTTCCCGCCTTGTGAATAGGTTTTCCAAAACGGCAGGTTCTGATCCTGGGCGGATGTCGAATCGATAAACTTCAGCGCGATCTCGTGTACATCCGCGCCGAGTGCGAGCATCTGTTGCGCCTTCTCCAATCGAATGAACGCCATGCCGCTATTCATCTCTTCATCGGCAAAACGGTAGATACCAGAGACGCGAAACATCTCCTGCGAGAGATCGCTGCTCCCGGCTTGCGCTACAGTCACAATAATCCTGTCGTTTAACCCCACCTCGAGGCGTTCCACAAGTTCCTCGCCGATGACGATGTCCCGAGGATTTAATCCCTCAAGATAAGCGCCTTCAATGATCGCATCGTCAATTTGGGACAGATACCGCTCCGTGGATGGCTCGACGCCCACGAGATTAATCGCCGCGACAGTTCCAGGTGAGGTTATCATGCCAAAGGCGAATGTCCGCAAAGTGAAGTGCGCCACCACGCCTTCTCGCCGAAGATTGTCAACAACCGCATCGAGTTGGTTAATCGTCAACTCGACCGTTTGTTCGTCGGAAAACCCTTCTCGATGAATCTGCCCATCTCCCAGAAATGACGCCGTCGCCGTTTTGACCATATTTCGCTCCATCCCCAACCAGAGCGCATCGGCAAAGATAAGTGCTGCAAGCCCGATTCCCATAGCTGTCGCAGCAATGATGGAACGGCGTTTATGCCGCAAGATATTCTTCCACGCGAGCTTTATCAATATCCAGGACATAAATATAAATTTCCTAATGCGTTCTCATCGCGCTGGCCGGAGCAATTCGCGCCGCTCTCAGCGCGGGGAACAGGCTGACCGCAATTGCTGAGACAAGGACTGTAATCGCGGGAATGGTGAGACTTCGCACGCTGACAGTGGCATACATTTTTTGAAACGCCATGCCGCCATAGGAGAACTCGTGCGGCAGTGAGATACCGTAAATCGACAGCAAATAGTTGAGACCCGCGCCAAACAGCGCGCCAATGACAATGCTGCCAAGCGCGATGAACACCACCTCGACCACCACCACCCCGAAAATCTGCCTCGGTTTTGTCCCCATCGCTTTCAACACGCCATACTCCCGCGTTCGCTCCAGCACCGACATCAGCACCGAGTTCAATACGCCAATAGCGACAATCAGCATAATAATCATACGCCCGACGAGGTCGCCCTGCCTGTCGGCCTGCATCGCGCGGTAAAATGACCTGGCAACGACTTGCCACGGCGACACCTCAAGCGTTGCATCGTTGAGCTGCGCCTCAATCGCCGCGGTGATTTTAGGGACGCGATCCAATGCTTCGGCGATCACCACAATTTCATGAACGCGCCCGACGAGCACGAGCAAGTCCTGTGCGTCATCGATGTTGAGATAGCACGCCATTCGATCAGTCGCTTTGTCGCCGCTTTCCGCAATGCCGATAATCGTGTACAAATCATTGGCGATCGCGCCATCAATACCCTGCGTGACGAGCACAATTTCACTGCCAACACCCGCTTTCAAGATGCGCGCTAACCCAACGCCGAGAATCGCTTCGCGCGCGGCAGCATCTGAAAACATCGCCCCATTGATAACCTTTCGATCAAATCGCGTAGCCTTCACCTCGCGCCCCACATCGACGCCGATGATTTGCACCGCCATCGTCTTATCGCCCACCGAACCGAGTCCCGCCGAATAGATGCGCGGCGTCCACGCCTCTACCCCATTAACGCTGGCAATCTTCTCGCCAATGGATTCATAACTGTCGATCACATCGTAAAGCGATGGCTTGTCGAGATAGCCCGCGCGATGCACCTGAATATGCCCGATGCGATTCCGCGTGAACATTGAAATAATGTCCGAATACGCGCCATCTGACCAGCCAATAAAGACCGACGAGAGCGTGAACCCGACGATCAGTGCAAGCGAGGTCAATACAGTGCGACGCTTTTGGCGAAAGATATTGCGAAATGCTATTTTGAGCATTTTCATTTCCTTTGAAGATTGCGCCGCGTGAACACATCGTCATCGATCGGCACATCAAACTCGGCCTTGAGATAACGCATAACCGTTTTGTGCCTATCCTTGTTCTGTGGCACCATCTCCATCACAGATGGAATTGTCTTGCCGCCAAACGACACAATTTCCTTGAAATTCAAGACCCGCATCAAATTGTCCTTCTCGTCGTAGAAATGTTGCCATACCGGAACCAGATCATCAACTCGCACAGCCGTGATGAGCTTGCCCCAAACAATCGGAGAATCTTCCTTTGGAATGAACTGGATGTAAAGATGATCTGGTTTCCCGTCAGGCGGCGCAATCAGCTCGTAGGTATAATCATTGAGCATCGACGACTCTTTGACAAGGTCATCGTTCGTAAAGTCCGACCCCATCCACGACCCCATCATCATCGACGGCGGAACCTTTATCACCTTGTTGGTCTTTGGAAGATAGTTCCACATCTCGTTGCCAATGCGCAGCGTCGTAACGCCCTTCTCCTTTTTGGGTGCGTCAATGCGGATGAAAGTTTTATTCAGCCCTTTCGTCCATACCCGCAGCGATAGCGTCCGTTCCCAGTGCGGCGTAACAATCTGCATCTCCATATCCGCCACACTGGTTGCACTGCGGTAAAGTTCGTCAATTTTTTTGACAATATTTTCCACATCCTGCGCGGATGCCAACGGCACAACGGAATTGACAAATAGGATGACAAGTGCCATAAAAAACAGTCGGTAAATCATTTGTAATATCCTCACAGGCTTTGCCGGGTTGACCATTTCCAATCGCCAATAGCTGATTTTGGGAGAGTTTGAACCAATCGCTATTTCTTCTTGCCCCGCATCTGCCTCTAACATAAATTTCCCTCACCATGAACACCCTCGAAAACTACCGCATCCTCATGGATAGCCTCGACCCCCAAAGTCCCCCTGTGGTACAATTTGCACATCGGGCTGCATCCCAGCAACCAAAACATATCGGGGTACTAGACGCATCCTTCAATCCATTCACCCTTGCCCACGAGGCACTTGTACACCATGCACAAGATGCTTTTAACTTTGACGAAATCGTACTCCTGCTCGCCAAAACCAATGTCGATAAAGCCCTCTTTGGTGCAGATTTGGGCCAACGCCTCGCCATGATGGTCAATTACGCGGATTCTGATACCCGATTGGGCACCTGCCTGTCAATTGCGGGATGCAGCCATGCCCGCTTTATCGACAAAGCACACGCACTCAGAGCACATTTTTTACACGATACCCAAATCTACTTTCTCGTCGGACACGACACCCTGATACGCATCTTTGATCCGCGCTATTACACCGACATGCCCGCCGAACTCGAAGTGCTATTTTCACTTTGCCACATTGTATCTGCCAACCGCGAAAACCCTTCACAGGAAGTCTTTCACAGATTTATGACTCGCCCCGAATGCGTACCTTTTGCAAACTGCGTCCACCCCCTCCAGCTACCCCCGTCCTTTGGCGATATCTCCTCCACCGAGGTACGCAAACGCATCAAAGCAAGAGAAACGATCACAGACCTCGTGCCAAAAACAATCGCCCAATTTATTAAGACATTCGACCTCTATCGAACTTGAGCTGTCAGCGGCCAGCCCACCAACGCCAAAGCCGTGCCTTGGCGTCAATGCCAACAAAAAACGCCCGCAATTCGGGGCGTAAAGTCTATGGCAAAAATGTTAAACAACCAAAGCTATGATTCTAAATCTCGCAACATGCCCACCAGCATCTCAAGTGCCGACACATAGCCGCGCCACCTGAATCCGGCAATAATGCCCACCGCAATTTCTGAAAACAGAGAATGGCGCCGCCAGGCTTCTCGCGCGTGGATATTGGACAGATGAATTTCGACCAATGGTAAACCCGCGTCTTCAAGCGCGTCCCGCAGCGATACACTTGTTGTCGTCAGCCCCGCGGGATTCATAAGAATACCATCTATAGAATCGCGCATCTCCTGCACTTTTTCAACGAGTGTCCCCTCATAATTCGACTGAAAACACGCAATCTCGCAATCCAGTTGATCCGCCTTTTGTTTGAGATGCGCATGAATTTCGTCCATTGTCACATTACCATAGTGCTCTGCTTTGCGCCTCCCCAGCATGTTGATATTGGGACCTTGTAAAACGAGAATCTTCATGAAGTAACCTCGGGGGGCTTTTTACTCAACATCTCAACCAACTGAGACAGAGTGGCTTTCATTTTATCTCGAGAAACAATCATATCGACAAAACCGTGTTCGAGCACTTGCTCAGCGCGCTGTGCCTGGCGCAGGGCTTCCATCTCGGAGGCACTCACGGAAGACCCCGTAATACGCGATCCCGTAAATCCGATCAACGCATTTGGCTCGGCGATATTGATATCGCCAATCGACGCATAACTGGCATTTACGCCGGCTGTTGTGGGATCTATCAGAACAGAAATAAACAGCAGTCCCGCATCTGAAAATTGCGACAACTTGGCATTAACTTTGGCCATTTGCATCAGCGAAAAAATACTCTCTTGCATGCGCGCGCCGCCGGACCGACACACAATAATCAGCGACAATTGATCGCGCATACATCGCTCAATCACCCGACAAATTCGCTCTCCCTCAGCTGAACCGAGCGACCCGCCCATAAAACCAAATTCATGCACGGCAATGCCCACAGGCGCACCATTGATCTTACCCACGCCAGCCAACACAGCGGCATCCATATTGGTGCGTTTGCGATATTCCTTGATTCGATCTGGGTAAGGCTGTAGGTCAACAAAAGAGAGCGGATCGGTCGATTTGACTTCCCGGCCTATTTCTTCAAACGAATTTTCATCGAGCACAGCAGCGATATAATCGGTGCTGGATATGCGAAAGTGATGTTTGCAATGCGGGCAAATACCTGTATTTGTTTCGAGTTTCTTCCGGTAAACCATTTGCTCACAACGCTCGCACTTGATCCAAATATTTTCGGGCATACGCTTGCGCACGAGCGTTTGGATACCCGATTTGAGCTTGTTAAACCAGTTCATAAGCGATCTCCATATAGCGATAACAAATTGAAGTATAAGATGTTCTGGCATTTTTTACAAGAGCAAATCCAAAATTGGCGTTTTGGCAATCAGTTTTACCAAGATCGTACTCCGATTGTTTCTATACGCTGTCCAAAATGGCCACTTTTTTCCATAACCAGTTTTTCTATTGACATAGTTTCAATTCTCTTATATATTTGCCCTCCTAATTTGCATCCTCTCACAATTTTATATCCTCTTATACTTTTAACTATGGAGAAAGCCCCTTGCTGATTACAAGTTTAAAAGTTTTCTGCGACCTGATTGAAACACAGAGTTTTTCCAAAACAGCTATCCTCAATTCCGTTACCCAATCCGCGGTAAGCCAGCAACTCAAAAGCATTGAAAAACGTCAGGGCAAACAACTCATCGAACGAGAAAAAAGACGGCTGACACTCACTGCAGAAGGCGAAATTTTTTATTCCTACGCTCGAGAAATTGTCCGACGCTACGAAGAAATGGAACATCGCATCCAGGCTCTGGGTGGGGTGGTTTCGGGAACTGTTCGTCTGGCATCTATTTACAGCGTGGGAATGCTCGAACTCACGCCCTATCTCAAAACCTATCTCAAAGCCTATCCCAAGGTTAATTTCCGTCTCCAATACGATCAGGTAAAGAAAATTTATGACGATGTCGGCAATGGCGAAGTCGATTTGGGCATTGTGTCTTACCCCCGCACCCTGCGCAATGTAGATGTGATTCCCTTTACACGAGACAAGATGGTCGTGGCCATGCATCCCGGGCATGAATTGGCCTCTCGCAACGCATTCGTGCCACAAGAACTCAACAAATTTCCGTTGGTTCTCTTTACCCCCGAAACTCCAACGAGGCGTGCGATTGATCAGTTCTTAAAAAAACACAAAATACGCCCCAATATCGTCATGGAACTCGATCACATCGCCACCATCAAACACGCCGTAGAAGTCGATATTGGCATCTCTATTGTGCCACTCAATGCCATTGAGCAAGAACTCGCTCGCAACACCCTTTCATGCCTGCACTTTGTAGAACGAGATTTTGATCGGCCGTTGGGTATCCTCTTTCGCAAAGGACGCAGTTTGTCAATCGCCACCCAAAAATTGCTCGATATGCTCTTAAACACCGTTGAAAAACCTGCCCCCTGATCCCATTTCTTCTATGGAACTCCCCCTCTTTCCCCTCGACATGGTGCTGCTGCCACACCGGCGTGTTCCCCTGCACATCTTTGAAGAGCGATACAAGCAAATGATCGGTGAATGCCTTGACAACGACACCGAATTTGGTCTTGTATGGGGTACAGACGACAATTTTAAAGACATTGGATGCGCGGCGCGTGTTGTCGGTCTGCTCAATCGATTTCCCGATGGCCGAATGAACATTTTAATTGAGGGGACGCGACGCTTTCGCGTTATTCAGCAATACGATATTCATCCGTATATATCGGGCTTTGTAGAAGAAGTAGAAGACGCCGATGAAGCCTTTGACATTGCTTTGGGGAACCGCGCCAAAAAACTCTATTCCGAAGCCCTGAAGCTCTCATCGGGCTGGATATCGCCCCAAATACCCGCCATGGAATTGGGTGTACTCTCATACATCCTCGCAGCAAATCTCACCTTATCCCTCGACGAGCAGCAAGCACTTCTGGAAAGCACTTCACCCAACGAACGCCTCAAAACCGTGTCCAATGCACTCGAAAAGTCACTCGTCACCCTACGCGAAGTAAAACGTCGAACACGCGGAAATGGACATCTGTTATAAAACCATCACCGGGGAATTCCCATGTCACGCAACCGATGACCTGAGGCTTTGAGAAATCGCACAAACAGACAATCCGTATTCTAAAAACAAAAAGGCGGGATGCAATAGATCCCGCCTTTCCTCATTTATCCCAATCACTGCCTGCCACATCTCACCCGATTTGCGAATCGTAAATCGCATCAACCAATTCCATAGATTTTGCCGCATCTTCAAAATTTGTTTCGGGTTGTTGCCCTGTTTTTACGCAATCGATAAAATGGCGATTGAGAGCATATGCCCCAAAAGCGACATGTGGCTTCTTGCTTTCGCTCAACGCCCAGGGATCGAGCGCACGCACAGGCTCGACTTTGCCATCTGCAAATACCTGCCCTCCCTCTTCGGGGTCGCCAAACATCGAAATGCCGGTTGAATGCACTTCCACAGTGAATATCCGCCGTCCCATCATATAACAATTTTGTAGCACACCTGTCGCGCCAGACGAAAACTTCACCAGAGCTGTGTGCATATTTCTAAACGTGGCATCCAATCGCCGCACATCGCTCGCCACGGCTTCTACCTCTCCACCACACAAATACCGCAGGGTATCCACCGCGTGAATGCCATCGCAGGTCAGTTTTTCCAGCGCCCCCTTGTAAATGGGTTGCCCGCCCACTTCGTTTTTATAAAAATACGTTGCCGCGCTGTGAATCAGCCCATTTTTCTCGCACATTTCTTTTCCCGTGCGGATCACCGGCGCAAACCGTCTCTGGAATGTCACGCCTGTAATCACATTGTTCTTTTTTGCCAGCAACGCCATCTGTTTGGCCTGTTCGGTCGTTACCGAAGGCGGTTTTTCAATGATGATATTGACGCCCATCTCCATAATATTTGCTGCCAGATCGTATATGTGATGCGGTGGCATAATCGCATAAACCACATCGGGTTTTTCCCGTTCGATCATCGTCACATAATTGGTGTACCGTGCGGGAATATCGTATTCCCCCGCAACCTCGGTCATACGTGCTTCATTCAATTCGCATACGGCCACCATTTTGACATCGTCCATATCGTTCAGCGAGGGATAGTGTACACTGCGCGACCGCCCTCCCGCACCGATCATGGCAACCTTGACGACCTGCTGAGAATTTGCTGTATTCTTTTCCATATTGCTCTCCTTTTAAAGACACCTATCCTAATAAACCGCCTGAATCAACGCACGCATGTACCCCACGGCAAAGGCGCGCCCAGCCCACTCAGTCCCCGATTGCCAGAACCTGGGGGTGTGGTCCATCATAAACGGGCCATTAAACCCCACCTCCTTGTAGGTTTGCATCGCTTTGTGCATATCGTTTTGTCCCTCATCGATAAACACCTCTCGAAAACTTCTCGGCGTACCCTGAATATCTCGAAAATGCACGTACACAATTTTATCCCGACCGCCAATATCGCGGATTGCTTCACAAACGTCTTCGCCCATTTCAGATACGCAACCCTGGCAAAATAGCATGGCATTGCACGAACTGGGGGCAAGGTCAAAGATGCGGTGATATTGTTTCAAAGTCGATACAATGCGAGCGGCCCCACCCATGGGTTCGGGGATGGGCGGATCATCCGGATGTAATGCCATCCGCACGCCGTATTCCTCGGCCACGGGCACCACGCGCTTCAGAAAATATTCAATATTTTCCCACATGCCAGCTTCTGAGATCACTTTATCGGGAACATACACGCGCTCGCGCGCCCATTCGTCGTAATCAAACGTACTGTATTTGACGCCGCCGCGCCCCGTCGCCGATTCTGTGCGAAAATTGCCAATCGGCTTAAAATTGTATCCCAAAGTGGGTATCCCTGCCTCACCCAGGTTGCGGATGAACATACACCAGGCATCAATTTTTTCGTCACTGTCTTCCAAACCCAAGGTAAATTCATCCCAACCATAGCTGGCGGCATTGCGCAAAATCAGGCCGTGGTCGTCGGCCCTATCTCGCATCTCTTCCCAGTACGCGCGGCGGTCTTTGCCATCGCGCATATCCATCGACGGATTGATCGTCAGATAGTCAACGCCAATCGCTTTGAGAAAACTCAGCGACTCATCATTCAACTGCTCGTAGTGCAACTGCTCCTGGATGGTCATGATAAACTCCATTGAAAATTCGAACAAAAAAAGACGCGACAAGGCATGCATGAACCACTTAAAAATAGAAGTCAAGAAAACAATAGAGCGCAGACACTAAAGCCGATTGGTCTGGCGAAAATTAACCAAATTTATGGTCCCCACTGCCCTTTAGCTACGAAGCTATAGGAAGCCATCTATGTCTACTTACGTCTGTAGGATACCACCATCCCGCCTTTATGCAATCGGAAATACTCCTTGTATTTCTTCTCAAATGGGTTGGGAAGCCAGTCGAACTCTGGCTGATCCGACAGCGCATATCGAACCCTTAGGATTCTCCATCTCCTACCTCGCCGGGCAAGGCCGGTCGCCGCATTGATCTCGCTAATCCCGAGATCGAATTGCGGATCGTCTCCTGCCGTCGCCTTGACCTCAACGTACCAATTCTTGCGGCGATGACTGAACTGAAAGTCGAAGCCATGACTATCGCTCGTATTATCCAACTCTCCCTTCACCGGCGGCAGGACTTTCAGCCGTATTTCTGAGACCCAAGCGTCCCGAGTCACAACTTCGTTCCCAAACTCTGCACGCAGGAAGCGGTAGGCGTGTATCTCACCGACGATACCCACCAGATCGCGATGCTCGGCCGAGGGACGCAAATGAGAAGTCTTGCCCCTCCCAGCGGAACCTCCACCCGAGTTACCCCTGATTAAGCGGGTAGCTGATAGAGGCGTTAATGCATCCTCACTCGCGTGCGGTCCCTCTGGAATAGCAAGACTATTGAGACGCTCGAAGAGCTTACTATAGCTTGACATTCCAACTTCAAAGGGATCGCCAGCAACATTGATTATTCGTCGTTTGCGTAGCCGTTTACGTGCTATTTCCTGCTCGCGTTGGAGTCGCTGCTGCTGTTGAGCATTAATGACCTTGGAGTCGAGTTTAAGACGTTCACGGATATCGTTGAGACTGACGCAGTCATTACATGCGCTGACGAACTCGGAATCGTCCATAATATATAAGGCTTGCTCAAGCAACTCTGCTTCTGACCAGCGGTGCAGGTAGGCCACTGAATCAATTTCGTCAGGTGATTCGGGAGGCTCTGGTGCTATTAGGCCTGGAGTACGGAGTTCCACCCAAGCCCGGTGAAGATCGTAAACTTGACGGATGACCTCTTCGAGTTTTCTCTTATTCGCATCGGCGGTCTCGTATGGGTCGGGGTGGGTCGCCATACCTTTCGTTTGGAATGCGGTGCGCAGGTCGGCGATAGTCGTTGCTCCCTCAATCACCTCCAGATAGTGCTCGGCACCAGAGATTTCGGAGTAACAAGTGGACAACTTATCAATGACAGCTTTGAACGGCACTTCCCACCATCGCGTTGACCAATCTTTGTCGCTTTTGAAACTCTGGTGCAGGGCTTCAATCTTGTGGAACAGACTCGGATTGTCCACCTCAATAGCGATGTGGCGGGCAAGACCGCGAAGCAATGGCGCGGCTTCTTTAAGATGGGCGTCCCTTTGCTCCTCTACATCGTTATTTTTGACGGCAACGTATTGATCCCCGAGCGTAGCGAGGGCTTTGTTCCACACGGGAAGTTCGGCGACATCACCTAAGGCGCGCCAAGTAGCCTCGCCCATTGTGCAGTCATCACAACTTCGCCGCGCTGCCGAAAGTATCTCCGAAGCTGGCCATTGCTGGAGGTTGGATGATAGCCATTCAGTCAGGTTTTCGATGTTCATCGCTGCCATCTCGAACCCACTGGTAGGTATCTCGAGCAGTTCCAATACTGGCCGGATGCGGTCTACCAGCAGGCTGGTAGTACCGGCCCATTGTTGGCGAATATCCTCAAGAGCTTGGGCGTCGATCTCTGCTAGCTCCATCGCCGCCTCGATCTGCTCTGGTGTCGGGACCTCCTGACCAGCGAGTGCCCCCAATACGAGCCGAAGGTCCTTGAGGAGGTCTTGCCGATCAAGCATCGCCTGCGTTGCTGGAGCGAGTCTCTCATACGACAGTTCCATATCGCGCTGTATGGCGAGTACATCGCCGGGCAACCATTGTGCCGTCAACTCGATTGAGGCGACGAGTTGGTCTTTATCGACCAACTCGGTAACAATATTCTCGCACTCCAAGACATGGGTACGCCGGAGTCTGTCAGCTACTTGGAGCCATGTATTTGTTGTCGCACCGGTCGGGCTGGTACCTCCATGCGCAGCGACGGTGAGTAGAATAACTGGCAGCCACGTAGCGTACTCTGTCTCTTCGAGAGATGGTATTCCGTCAACCTCCCTTGTCCAGGGGACACCGTCGATGAGAAACCGCTCCTTAAGGTTCAATGCCCGTCTGATATTCGTAAAGGCAAGTGCACTGGCCTTGCGAGTGGCGTCGCGCGGGTCCATCTCCAAGATCCGCTTTCCATGCTCTTGAAGCGATCGAGTACGGTCCCGATTGTCTGGAAGATAAACATCTGTCAACTCATCTGATCCGCATGTCGAGAAAGTTCGTCGGCCTGTCTTGACGAGGAATGTCTTAGGGAGTCCCTTGTCCGGGTCGAGATGTTTCCATGCCTCACGTACCTGTCCGAGAAATACGTCAAATCGTTGGATGGGCACCTTTTGGGCGTCCCAAGCAGCGGCCAAGGCTTCAAGCAACTCCGGCCCTGTCGTCTGATCGTCCTCCGTCGGGTAGACGTTTAGACCGAGCCGTATGAGTGCCGCCTTTAAATCTGGTTCAGCCTCCAGCTTGCGTGCGAGATCCGGGGATAGAGGATCAAGGTGTCTGAAGCGATTAACTCGTCCCTGAGGGAGGAACACCGGAACTAACCAGCGGTGTGAAAGCGGCTTAACAGTGTTCCCATCACTAAGCCATGCCTGCGTCTTCAGCCAGTAACTCAGCGGTGACGTAACGGGGCGCGACCAAGCTTGACCCTCACACTTGGTGATCGTAATTGAATGCCAACCAGCTGGCCAAGATTCAAGCGAGGCGAGTACAAGATCCGATAGGACATTTCGTCCCGCTGGACTTAACTTCGGTAGATAGTAGATTTCAGGTAGCAGTTGGATTCCATCAAGGGTGTAATCGAACGAGGTCGAGTAATAGGGCTTAACGTTTTCACGCACGACCCTGCGCCAGTCATCCCACGCTGTCTGCAAAATGCCGACCGGTGCCTTGGTGGGGAGTTCGTAAGACCATTCGCTCATGGAAAAGCAAACCTCAGGGACGCTTTGCAGACGAAGTCCATCAACTACACCCATGCGAATAAACAGTTCATCTCGATCCTCCACAAAGGTTTCCCAGCGTGGATCATCTGGAGGGAGAAGAGCTGTTTCACGCAGCCGCATTGCTGCGTCATCAGGCAACTCGTTGGCAAGCGACCAGACGAGATCGCCAAGCCGGTCCTGCCAACCAGGCCCAAACGTAGTGTCACTCATCTCAAGCCAGCCCCCATGGCAGGCCACTGGCAGTTGCTTGATCAAATCCAGCGACGTTTCTAATTCTTCATTACCCAAGAGTTTCATCGTCCAAGCAAAGAGTTCTGAGCAAAGGCTTGCTTCGGGGCTACCATGAGGAACTGGCAGTGGAGGCACTGCGGGAACAACGACATCTCGAAGGAGTTCCTCTCGCCGAAAACCGCGTGCAAATCGGTCGTCAAGAAACTTCTGGACAGCGGTGTTACGGCGCTGTGGCCCCTCCTGCATTCGGATGTCTGGATGGAGAAACGCAACACGGCGCTTGAGAGAATTTGGAACCTCTCCTACGAGATCTGCGGCGTCGTCAACGCCCCTCACAGGTTGGAAGAACAGCTTCGCGGAATCAGAGGCACTGAGTAGGCGCCCGTCCTGAGTGGGAAGGAATTTTGTCGCAGCGAGTGGATCCGGGCGACCACCCCACTGTTCGGATCGCAGGTCATCAGGCAGGACTGCGATCAAACTATTAAAAAAGTCATTCCATGTGACATCAATCTTGCGCGCCTGGACGTTCTTTGCTACTCGCTCAATCGTTCGCCGCCACTCGCAATGCGTGGGGCTTGGCAAACCATCGAGCTTTGTGAGTAACTCCTCGACAGCGTCCTGCCGCTCATCAAGCGCATTCGAAACAACGGCAAACTCGGCGTGCTTGCGCCATCTATCTGCACCAATCAGATTGTCGTCAAGATCCGGCATCATTCTCGCCTCACCCGAAATATGCCAGCCGTCATCGCAGAGGACCAGTGCCTGACTTTCGAGCGAGTTGTCTCTTTCTAACGCACGATCATGCAGTCGGTCCATAAACTGCCAATCCTTGCCGCCCACATTCCCTGTAGATGACAGGAGGTCAATCACCGTCTGAGCCCGCCAGTCTTCGGGACCCTCGGAGATCAATTCGGTGACTGCGTCGAGGCATAGATCCAACACGCTTTCGAGGAGCATTTTGTTGTAGGGATCTTTGAAGTGGATTTGGCGGCGGTCAAGAGATCCGTAGAAGGGTGCGTTGATGTGCGCTCCTGTCCCTGTCGTCATCTCCGTCGGCAAAAAAATCACGAAGACTCCCTCCTCGGGTTTGGGTGCTACCTCGACAGCGACGCCTACGGTAACCCGACGGACTTCTGGCCATCGATTCGGCAAGTGCTTCACGACGGTGCTGATGTGCTCTGCTTGATCCGGATTCTCCTCCCCCCCGATGATGCGCGTCCATACCTGGAACTGGCGAGTTGTGTCGTCTTCGAGCGTCGGTTCCGAACTCTCAACCAGCAACCGCTGCTGGCGTGTCTGCTGGCAACCAGATAACTCGTCATCCGAATCGACTACCCGTTCCAATATGCATCGCTCGCCATCAATGTCGATGACAAGCGTTTCGAGGTGAGAGAGAAAAAGCATTGACCTGGCATCCAGCTCTTGGAGCTGGTCCTTCACTGACTGCACTGCTTCCTCACTGGTACCACCCCTCCCACCGTCCAACTGAAGTCGAATGACAGTTGAGTACCCCGCGCTCAGTAACTTCTCCACTTCGGGCAGGACGCCTTCGATTGTAAGCGGGAACAGGTACGGCGACAAGAACTTCTTAGCTTCGTACACAATATTGAGATTGGTAGCAGATAAGCGTTTTCGATATTGATTTAGTTGTTCGGACGACCAGTCGACAAGCAGAATCTCCGGACTGAATGCCGAGCTTACATTGAGCCCCTGCTTTTCGAGGGTTTGCGCTGCTGTCGCCACCTGATCGGAGACAGAAGGATCGAAACGAAAGACAAAAGAAGTGTCGCTTCCAGTAGGAGTTGTGGACCAGATTTCTGGGCATGTGGACACTTCCAAGACACTCCTGAAGCCCAAACCTTTGTTACCAACGCTTTCGTTGGGATCTTTAGGACTCTGCCCGAGTTGACATATCCCCTTGAAGTCCTCAATACGGAAAGGATGGCCGCTATTCCCAATCAAGAGCACAGATTCAGGGGAAGTAATCAAAACGAATGATATCTGCTTTGGATTATCGTGCTCAACGTCCACCAGCGCATCGTGGGCATTCTGCAACAGTTCCAAGATGCATCGCCCTCTGTATTCCTGTGCAATCTGTCCGTCAAGGCTCGCGATAGTCCGGTAGTTCAGTGTGCCGTTCTTGAGTTCATCAAAGAACGACTGCACTTGACTCTGGGCTTGGGTCACAATGAGCCTATTTCCAGCTTTTCTCGATATTGAACAATGAACACTCATTCTTGATATTAACCCTCAGAATACAGATTGATGGTAATTCAGTCCGGTAGCCTTCGTAACGGTTTTCAGGTTCAGGGCCGGTACAGACTAAAGTCCAGACCGCCGCAGTCAAATTGAAACATCTCGCGCAACAATGTCTTTAGCCGGTTAAGCTTATCTTCGGAGCCCGGTGTTGGCAGCACGTCGTTTAGCGTCGAAGGGGATAAGATTAAATCATTCAAGGTGAGATGATAAGGGTGGGATTACAATTTATATCATTTTCAACACGTAAAATTTTATCCATGAATCGTGTCTATATTCCGTCATAGTCATCTCTTATAACATCCCGGAAATGTTTTTTAAGACCTCTGGGCAAATCTATGGAAAACATATTACCCTCAACCCCCGTAGCCAGCCCATTACAGATTCCTCAACCGATCTAGAAGCGCATTGGCATGTGGACATGCTGCCTCAACGAGAGTGGGGTCAATTTGCGCTAGCAACTCGAATGAGACCTTGCCCTTGGAATAGCGTTTGGAGCATAAGGCGGTAGCTCTTGTAAGTGAATTAAGAACTGTTGATTTGGGCACATTCTCTAAGTTGGGCCATCTTCTGAGCGCGTTCTGCCTAAACCTCGCGCCGAAGTACTTTCGCAACGCAGCACGATCAGCTAAGAACCAGGTCTCCATAATCTGAACCATTAGAAATGCCTGATCGTCGTTTGCGCCGGAAGGCTGAGACCAACTATCACGGGCGTTCAAGTGCTGCCAGACCGAGTTTCCCACAGAAACCGGACCCTCACTATCTACAAGCAGGAGAGGAATCATATCAGGGCTATCATCCTTAACGGCTGTAGTAAATCGGTCAAAGGTCTGGTCGCGTCCGCTGCCCCGTACAATCTTTGTCCTGCTGTCAACACCAGCGGATTTAAAAAATTCGTTCCAACCCTCGCGAAAACGCGCACGAAGGTCTTTACCTTCACCGCCACCTTCAATATATAGCGTTGCCGTCACCATCGATTTCCGCCCAACTCGCCCGAAGTCCAAAGATCACCGAGTCTGTATTTCTCCAACCACTTCGCTAGATCGTTCTTATCGAGACGGCGCATTTCCGTCTGTCCATCGTGCTTCTCGCAGACTACGACGCTCTCAGGCTTATCCGTCAGCGCATCCACAAGTACATCCGAATGAGTCGTAACGATCACTTGACAGTGCTTTGACGCCTCGCACATCAAATCACTCAACGTGGGTAGCAGATCAGGGTGCAACCCCAATTCCGGTTCCTCAATACAGATCAAAGGCGGCGGATCGGGATGCAACAAGACCGCCAATAGACTCAGATAACGTAGCGTCCCATCCGAGAGGCGAGTGGCAGGAATTGAGCGACCGCCCTCTTCTTCGAGAAATAACGCCACCGTGCCGCCCGTTACTGGACAACTCACATCGACAATACCATCGAATAGCTTGCCCAATGCATTCAGTAGCCTCCTCTTGTGCGGTCCACGCAGTTGAGATAGCACGAGTGGCAGGTTCTCAGCACCCTCATCCAGAAAATCGCTACGGGCATGTGCGTTGCAGGGTTGGCGTATATTTGCGCCAGGTCCGAACGACCAGTTTCGGTAGAGACGAATACGCTTGTATTGCCGATTTAGATACCAAAGTGCCCAATAGTCTGGAATAGCAGCTTGAGAGATCAGGGATTCCCCCGGTTGAAAATCGCTCGCGAACTCGACAGCACCTGGTCGGCGGTTAGCTACGACCTTCTCCGGTTCCGACTGCGCGCCCATGTTAGCATGCATTATCTTTAACGCCACTTGCTTGTCTTGAGGAGGGCGGTAGTAGGACAGTCCTGAACGCCCGTCGGATTTCACTTCAGTGGGTTCGACTCGTTCGTCAGCCACCACGGGGTAACCACCCTGATCGGTGAGAGTCAGAGAATGCCGCAACAGGCCCTTTAGTGGAAAGTCAACCAGAGCCTCCAAAGTAATCGAATGCGGCGCATCTGGACCTTTCCACAACCACTCGCGGATGCCGCCCATGCGCGAGATGGGTTCCCCGATATCACGCGGCGCGGCGTGGAACAACGAAATCGCCTCCAGAAAGTTGGACTTGCCAGAACCATTCGGGCCGATCAGGACATTCAGCGGCTCCATCGGCAAATCAATCCCCTGTGGCCCAAAAGACAAAAGTCCCGAAAATTTCAACCTGTGAAATAACATACCTTTTCCTTGGTCAGCATGCCCGTACACAAAACTAAATTCTTGAACAAAGAAACGAATTTGTTATGAAAAATCAATCGGATATTTTCACCTTGGTTTTAAAAAAAAGAGTGATATATCTTTTTAACTCTCTGTTCTGCTGTGAGACCAAATAGCTATCTTTTTTTTACGCCTGCGCCCTGGTTGCTTTTCGCCTTTTATCACCAACCGCTATTCATCCGGATTTTTACCTATGGCGAGAAGAATTATTGGAATGGCAATCAGGCCCAGGATGAGGCCAACCCAACCCGGATAAATCACCGCCGTCCCCAGATAGCCAAAAATGCCCGCGACACTCATAGTAGTCAGCGCGTAGGGGAGTTGTGTCTTAACGTGATCCATATGGTCACACGACGACGCGATACTCGCCATCACGGTAGTATCGCTAATAGGCGAGCAATGATCGCCAAAAATCGCCCCATCGAGCACAGCCGCGGCAGCCAGAATAGTCAACGGCAGCCCCCCCAAAGCATGTGCAAGCGGAACAACCGTAGGAATGAGAATCGCCATAGTGGTCCAGGACGTGCCAATTGAAAAGGCAACAAGAGCAGCGAGAAGAAAAATCAGCAGAGGCAGCAGACCCGGGGAAATAAGCGGAGAAAGTGCTGCGGTGAGATAAGTTGACGTACCCACATCCGCGCATACCTCTTTGATCGCCCATGCGAGAATCAGAATAACAATAGCATACCACACGCCAACAATACCGCGCGCCCATGTCGAGACAGCATCCCCCAGAGAAATAACCCGCGCCCCCGTTTCACCGTGCCTGCGCGTAATAGCTATCACAATCGCGAGCGCAGAACCGAGCATCGCCGCCACAAAAAGCATCTGTGCGGTATTGGCATTTGAAAAACACGCACTCCAAAACGCGCTACTCATCAAACCATAATCCCGCCGCGCAGCGAGAACTTTCTCGTGATCCCACGTATCAAAAACCATCCCCCCAATAACGCACACAATAACGAGAACCACGGGCAAAACAGCCGCCCACCACACGGGATGGACGCCCTCAACAGGGCCAATTTCATCCTGTGCGCGCCCAGTCATTGGCGTCGCGCCGGGACGCATCACCTGACCCGTTGTTTGTGCGCGGCGTTCGGCGGCGAGCATCGGACCGTAATCGCGGCGAAGATAAGCCGAGAGCAGAACAAAAGTGAGCGTGAGCAAACAATAAAAACGCAAGGGCAGGGCATTAAAAAAAAGCTGGTATCCCGACAGCCCGGTCTTGAGATCAACCATCAAATCCTGAAAAAGGCTGACTTCGTATCCAATCCACGTACTGATAATCGCAATACCCGCAATAGGGGCAGCGGTTGAATCGACAATATACGCGAGCTTTTCGCGCGATACCTTGAACCGATCCGTAATAGGGCGCAACGTAGAACCAACCACAATAGAATTGGCATAGTCGTCAAAAAAAATGGCAAGCCCCATAAAAAATGCCGCCAGCCGCGTTGAACGCGCGCCCTCGGCACGTCGGGCGAGAACATTGGCAATACCGAGATTGCCACCCGAAAGCGTAGTCACGCGCACCATACCGATAAGCCCTGCGGTAAACGCGAGGATATAGAGTTGAAACGAACTTTCCAAAGGCGTCCAAACATATTCAAGCAGAGATTTTTGTAGCACAATAATGGGCATAAAATAAAAGGGTTCACCCAGTGACGTGAGAAATCCCCCCGCGAGAATAGACAGCGAAAGTCCCAGAATAAGACGACCGCTGATAATAGCCACCAGAATCGCCGCAACAGGTGGAAAAAGACTCCACGCCGTAACGGGCGAAAGAACTTCCTCTCGATGATCAGAACCGCGCACAGCAACGAGGTGATAACCCGCGGAAGTTGCCCCGCCGCGAAATACAATCCCATCACCCTCAACAGACACATCAGGTCGGCGATTTTGTGCTTCGACAAAGGCATTTTGCAACATGCGATCCGCATCAGGTGATAGCATCCACGGATAATCGCCAAACTGTTCCGCTAATTTGGGAATAGCTGTCAACATTTGTTCGTGTAAAACGCGCTCCCGATTCCCCGGCAAAACACCCACCAGAACCGCTGCAAGAATAACCGCAAAAATCACCCTAACAATTGAATTTTTTGAAAAACCGGACAAACAAAACCTCCTTTGGACAAATAAAATTATGTAAGAGAGACATCACTCATCTCTATCTCGGGGCGGTGGCGCGGTCCTCTCCCCACTTACGTCTTGCGTCTCACCGCTTAATATTCGCTTGTAAAGATCGCAAAACAAATCTATTTTCAAGCGGGAGGTAAACGCAATGAACGCAAAAACACGTCTATACGCAATAATGGAAAAAGCCGAAGAAGGGGATCGGCTGAGCCGCATAGTTGATCTTTTTATTGTCACCACCATCGTCCTGAATGTGACAATGGTCATACTCGAAACCATCGCGGAAATTAAAGAGACTTATGGAGAATTTGTCGAGCTTTTTGAAGCGATATGTGTGCTGATCTTCACCGTTGAATACATGTTGCGCATCTGGTGTTGCACCGCAGATACAAAATTCGCGCGCCCCTTGATGGGAAGGTTGGCATTTATGCTGACGCCTCTGGCGTTGATCGATCTCATTGCCATTTTTCCCTATTATATCTTTTTTTTAACAACAGTTCCCCCCAATTATACGTTACCATTGCGATTATTGCGATTATTTCGCCTGCTCAAAGTGGGCCGCTATTCGCGTTCGATGCAGATGTTTGGCCAAGTAATATGGCAAAAACGCCATGAGCTTTATATTGCGTTATTTGCATTGACACTCTTATTGGTCATTGTATCGAGCTTAATGTATTTTGTCGAACACCATGCACAACCCGAGGCATTTTCGAGTATTCCAACAACCATGTGGTGGGGAATTGTAACGCTGACAACCGTGGGCTATGGCGATGTCTTCCCCATAACGCCATTGGGCAAATTCTTGGGGGCATTAATTGCCATACTCGGCGTTGGGACGTTTGCCTTGCCCGCTGGCATTTTGAGTTCCGGATTTGTCGAAGCCATGCAAGAATCTCATCGCGGCGATAAATGCCCGCATTGCGGGAAAGACATTCACACCCATGAGTGAACACAATCCACAAATGTAGAGGCGGTGCCCCCGTGCCCGCCTGTCAGACAAATATCAAAAGGGAAGGAGTAAATAATGGAACTGGTAATTGGCAGCACAACGCGGCCGCTTAACGCCCTGTCATTTGCAGAGGCGTGCGAACACATCGCAAAAGCGGGATACACAGACGTAGCCGTATTTGCACACGATGGGGTTATACCCGTAAATACAGAAAGCAGTGCAGCGCAAATCGCAGCCACCAAAAATGCCGCAGCGCAAGCAGGTGTCAATCCATCCATGTTGCTCGGCAGAGCGATGTTGGAACACGGGGTGGATGGCGCAGTGGATGCGTATAAACAATTGTTGGATAACGCCGCTGAACTCGGTGCAAAGTGGATATTGGAATTGGGAACGGGGAAAAAAGAATATTACGGCATCTATCCCGAAGTCATGCGCCGTGCAGCCGAACACGCGGAAACCTTAGACCTGGGCATTTCTCTCAAGCCACACGGGGGCATCAGCCTGACAGCAAAAGAATTGATCGACCTGTATCACCAGATCAATCGCCCGGCATTTGCGATAAGCTATGACCCAGGCAACATCATTCACTACACGCGCGGCGAAGTGCGCCCAGAGCAGGAAGTGGATGAAATTGCAAAATACACCTCAACTGCCATTATAAAAGACTGCGCCCTGGATTCCGAGAACAACCCCAATGTGCAGACCACAGCAGGAGATGGCGAAGTCGATTTTCACCGCATCTTATCCGGACTAATCGGCGGAGGATTCACAGGCCCCCTCTACGTAGAATGCGTCGGCTCTAACACACCTGAAGGTATAGACCGCGACCTCGCATTCACGCTGGGATATATCAAGGGAATATTGTCGGGAATGTAATGGCAAGAAAACCGACCAATTCACCATTCGCTATTCAAAGCCCCCCGCAACAGTGTTACGGGGGGCTTTTTTGCAATTCGGGAAGTTGATTTAGAACTACAAACCGAGATCCGCAACATAATCTGAGATTTTCTTTGGCTGTCCATCCAGCGTCGTCTCCATTGCGGCGATGACCATAGCATACGAAATAATATTTTTTTCAATGCGCGTCTCGGAAGGCGGCCCCCCATCGAGCCAATTGAGAAACTCATCAAAAAGATGATCGTGGCCTTCCCATTCAATTTCAGGCGCTTCATAAACTTCGGGATCTTGTCCAACGCGGTGAATGGTCACCGTAGCACCTTCGGCGATCTCGACCGTACCTTCTTCAAATTCGGCGCGGTAGTGTTCCCGGTGCCAGCAGTTGGTAATGCCAGCCGCAGAGCTGTTACCCTCGTAAAACGTATGCGTACCATTGTCCATATTCACGAGATACATCCCGCTCGAATGGTGATCAAAGCTCGACCATTCGGGATTCCAGCCAAATCCCATGAGCGTATCGGGATCGCCGCCTGAAAGAAAGCGCAGCATGTCAAAATGATGCACCGAGCCTTCAAAGAGAAGACCAAATTCCATCGTATGCCGCCAGGCTTTGCCCCACGACTCAAACTCTCGGTAATCGCAGGCATAGCGTCCAACAATATGCTGAAGCCGACCAAGGCGGCCCTCATTCCGAATGCGAACGAGTTCTTGTTTGTTTCGGGCATAGCGATAATTTTGAATAATGGCACAGGGCAAACCCGTCTTTTGTGCAACGCGAACCATGTCTTTGGCCGCATTGAGGGTATTTGCAATCGGCTTTTCAGATATCACGGGCATGCCCGCTTCAAGCGCGGCAACCGTTGCCGGCGCGTGGAACGGCGGTGGTGTGGCCACACCACAAAAATCGGCTTTGACAACGGACATAGCGTCTTCATGTGAAGTAAAAAGTTGATCTTTAGACAGGCCGAGAGCCTGTGCCTGGCGGTCCAGCACATCCCGATTGACATCAACGAGACCGATAATTTTGATGCGATCACCAAATTTTTGCGTCATGCGATTGATCCAGCCCCCAGCCATCCCACCGCCGCCCACCATAAGACACGTTTTAACTGCCATAGCACACTCCTGTTATGTGAAAAAAAGAAACGGCGTGAGATACACCGTTTCCTTTGCGTGAAAAAATAAAATGCGGAGAAATATAATGCGCTCCACCTAATTTTGCAACCGACCATTTACTGGTCTTTCTCCTTGCGTCCAAACTCGAAATCTAATATAGTCCAAAGTCAGAATCCAATATATACAACAGGACGCACTGACGATCAATCCACAGCCAGGGGTTTTAAGACACCGCATCATTAAATAAAAACAACAGGAGGAGATTATGGAAGATCTTGAAATACAACAGTACCTGTTCGACTTGCAGGGCTACCTCGTCGTTGAAAATATCTTAAACGCAAACGAAGTGGCAACACTCAATGCACTATTTGACCAACAAAAACTGCCCCCACCGGGCAAAACGCAGCGATTTGGCAGCGCGCCAGAAGGGCCGGGCTTTCTACAATGGGGAAAACCCTTTTGCGACCTCCTCGATCACCCTCAAATTATGCCCATATTGCGCTTCCGATTAGGCGACTGCTTTCGCCTCGATCGCCTCTATGGCATGTACATGAAAGCAGACATGGGAAGAGGGCGTCTGCACGCCGACTACGGTGCCATGTCGCCCATTTCGGGATCGGTGCCGGGCAAATACTTTCATTTTCCAAAGCACGAGATAACCGACGGATTCATGGTTGTTGCGTGGAGCCTCACAGACGCGGGACCAGACCACGGGGGATTCTGTTGCATTCCCGGCAGTCACAAAAGCAACTACCGATTGCCCAAAAAAATATTCGACGCCCCCGAAAAATCGCCTCAGGTAATCATTCCGCATGTACCTGCCGGTTCCGCTATTTTATTTTCCGAAGCTCTAACGCACGGGACATCAGCCTGGTACGGCCAGCACGAACGACGCTCTCTCCTCTATAAATACTGCGTAGCGCACACAGCCTGGAGGCCCAGTCGCGTACAACCGCCAACCAACATAGAACTGACACCACGCCAGCAGATTCTCTTCAGAGAGCCAGCAGAACCCCATCGCCACTTTCCATCGCTCTTTGAATGAAATGAGGCAGCGGAAGCGGCATTTACGCCGCGCTGGCAATGAACATTATTTCAATTGCGGGGATCACAATTGAAACCATTATTCTCACTTTTTCAAAAACTCGTCCTGTGAAGCGCTCTGATTTTTATTACAAATTGCCCAATCACCTGATTGCACAATACCCAACCGCAGAGCGCGATGGATCGCGTTTGATGGTGGTAAATCGCACGCGCCGCGAGATTGCACATCGCACATTTCGAGAACTGCCCAACTTTTTGCGCACAGGCGATTGTTTGGTATTGAACGAAACACGGGTATTTCCCGCGCGCTTAAAGGGATATCGACCAATCACTCAAGGCGCGGTAGAAATTTTGCTCCTGCGTCCCAATGGCGACAGTTGGGAAGTAATGGCCCGGCCCGGGCGTCGATTGCAAATCGGGGCTGAAATTGCCTTTGGAGGATCGGACCTGATTGCCATTGTCGAAGATGTACTGGACTCAGGCAACCGCTGTGTGCGGTTTGAGGGCAAAGGATCACTGGATGATCTGCTAAAAACGCATGGACAGGTGCCATTGCCGCCCTATATTCGGCGGGGAGATCACACATCTGATAAAGAACGGTATCAAACGGTTTACGCGCGCGTGCGCGGATCGGTCGCTGCCCCCACCGCAGGGCTTCATTTTACACCCGATCTATTGGCAAAAATTGAAGCATTGGGCGTAAGTTTAGCACGGGTTCTACTACATGTAGGACCGGGTACATTTCAACCCGTGAAAGCAGACGATGTGCGCGATCACAAAATGGATGCGGAATTTTGGAAAATCGATGAAAACACAGCGGAAACCATCAACCAATGTCGCGCAAATGGCGGGCGCGTAATAGCAGTGGGAACAACATCGGTGCGAACGCTTGAGTCCGCAGCAGTAAAAAACGGATCAAATTGGCAACTAAAACCCGGTTCGGGCTGGACGCATATCTTTATTTATCCACCCTACGATTTCCGATTGGTAGATGGTCTAATCACCAATTTCCACTTGCCAGAATCCACTTTACTCATGCTCGTCGCCGCATTCATGGGGCGCAACTTTGCGATGCGAGCATACCGAGAAGCCGTGCACAAAGCCTATCGGTTTTACAGTTATGGCGATGCAATGATGGTGGTATAGGTAAAAAGGAGCATCCCTTGAAAATCAAAAGTTACGAGACTTATGTGCTGGGAACGCCCTGGCGCAATTTGACGTATTTGTTTATCGAATTGGAAGACGGCACGCGCGGGGTTGGCGAGGCGCGCGTCTTGGGCAAAACACATACTGTGCTGGAATTTTTGAAGGACACCAGGCGTCATTTTATTGGGTACAATGTGTACGATATTGAGGACCTGTATAGCCGATTTACACTCCACGATTTCGGTGTGCCGGGTGAAGTTGTGATGACGGGACTGGCACTTGTAGAGATGGCGTGTTGGGATTGCATTGGCAAATTGACCCGTCAGCCCGTGTACAATCTAATCGGCGGCAAAACGATAGAACGCGTGCCCGCTTATGCAAATGGCTGGTACACAGTGGAGCGGTCGCCAGAAGAATATGCCAAAGCGGCCCAAAAAGTGATCGACCGCGGATATATCGGTCTAAAATTCGATCCGTTTGGCAATGGTAATCTGGAACTGACGCGCGACGAATTTTTCAAATCCATTGAACTGATCGAAGCCGTGCATTCCGTCGTGGGTGATCGCGTACAGATCTTTGTGGAAATGCACGGTCGGTTTGCATCGCATCAGGCCATCGAAATCGCCAAAGCGATTGAGCACTTGCGCCCGGGGTGGATTGAAGAACCGACGCGTCCAGAAGATTTGGGCGCATTGACCAAAGTGGCGCAACATACGTCCATTCCAATTGCAACCGGCGAACGGCTTTACAAAGCAGCGGAATTTAGAGACCTATTTCCCATGCGGGTTGTGGATATCATCCAGCCAGATTTGAACCAGTGTGGCGGCCTGCTGGAAACTAAGAAAATCGCCTCAACGGCAGAAACCTACAACGTGATGGTCGCGCCGCACAATGTGGGCGGAATTATCACCACCGTGGCGACTCTTCACCTGATGGCAACTCTCCGCAATGGCAAAGTGCTCGAACATTTTAATGATTTTGCAGATGAGCACGTCAAACGCGCGGGAACGCCGTACCCCGAAGTTATAGACGGTCATTTCGAATTGCCCGGTGGCCCGGGCTGGGGCGTAGAGATCGACATCGATTTCTTGCGACGGCACGACGGCGAAAAAATAGGCGGCATATACGCCGATCCAGGCCTGAACCTGTTTGTCAACGCCGACTGGGCCAAACGGGAACAGGGCCAGTATGAGACTTCACCATGAACTACGCCATCATTCTCGCTGCTGGGTCGGGAAAACGGATGGGAACACATATCCCAAAGCAGTATCTCGACCTTGCAGAGCGTCCCGTATTGGCCTGGACATTGACCGCATTTGAACGCGCAGACCGCATTGATCGCGTTGTGCTGGTCGTGGGGAGTGAGGACATCGATTCCTGTCGAGAACAATTTGGAAATAAAAAATTCGCCAAAGTTGTCGAAGTGGTCGCCGGAGGTGCAGAACGGCAGGATTCTGTGGCCTGTGGACTACGGACGATACCAGAAGGTGTCAATGTGGTTGCTGTCCACGACGGCGCGCGGGCTTATATAACGCCCGAGGATATTAATGCCGTAGTTTTGGCAGCGGCTGAACGCGGTGCCGCTGTTTTGGGCACACCTGTAACAGATACGGTAAAGCGCGTACAAGGCGATCAAGTCATTGAAACCCTGGACAGGTCGGCATTGCAAGCCGTGCAGACGCCCCAGGCATTTCGCCGCGAAGTGATCTTCCGTGCCCACCAGGTAGCGCGCGAATCGGGATATCTGGGCACAGATGATACGGCTTTGGTAGAACGTTTGGGCGAGGCTGTGACCATTGTGACCGGACGAGCGGACAATATCAAAATTACATCGCCAGAAGATCTCGACATGGGTTTGTACATTTTAGAAAAACGAGGCGAAGTGACACCGACACTGCGAATTGGCCAGGGCTATGACGCGCATCAACTCGTAGAAGACCGTGCGCTGATCTTAGGCGGCGTGCACATCCCTCATGAAAAAGGACTGCTGGGCCACTCAGATGCAGATGTATTGACCCATGTCGTCATCGATGCCGTGCTGGGTGCGCTGGGCACCGGTGACATTGGTCGGCTTTTTCCCGATACGGATGCCGCTTACAAAGATATTTCAAGTCTCACACTGCTGGCGCGCGTGGCCCATATCCTGAAAGAATTGCACGCGCAGGTGCTCAATGTGGATGCAACGGTGATGGCGCAACGCCCAAAGCTCGCCCCTTATATTGAACAAATGCGAAAAAATATGGCACGCGCATTGGAAGTGCCAGTTGATCGCATGTCGGTAAAAGCGACGACAACCGAATACATGGGTTTTGTCGGGCGCGAAGAAGGCATGGCCGCACAAGCCGTGGCATTAATAAAAAGTTACTGATATTACGCAGTTTGAGAAAAATGTAACCCTCTTCTTACTTCTTATGCACGACCTTCTCAAAAAACACTTCGGCTATGACAATTTCCTGCCGCTCCAAGAGGAAATCATTGCCTGTGTTCTAAAGCAACGGGACGCACTGGTAATTATGCCAACGGGCGGTGGCAAGTCTTTGTGCTATCAATTGCCCGCGCTGCAGTTTGACGGGCTTACACTGGTAATCTCGCCGCTGATTGCTCTGATGAAAGACCAGGTAGATGCCCTGAAGTCCAACGGTATCGCCGCGGCGTTCATAAACAGCACGCAGCCTTATGCCGAAATGAGCCGCATTCGAGCACAGGCGCAGCAAGGCGACCTCAGCATCCTGTACATCGCCCCTGAAAGACTGGCATTGCCGGGCTTTCAAAACTTTCTCGAAACGCTCAAGGTCAGTCTCATCGCCGTAGATGAAGCGCATTGTATATCCGAATGGGGGCACGATTTTCGCCCTGATTACCGCACCCTCGGTGATTTGCGATGCAGCTTGCCGCACGTTCCCTTCATCGCGCTGACAGCCACAGCCACCGGGCGAGTCCGCCGAGATATTATAACACAACTCGACCTGGACGAGCCTCAAATTTTTATCGCCAGCTTTGACCGCGCCAACCTCAATTACACGGTGCGACCCAAGCGAAACACTTTCGGCGCGCTTCTCGACCTGCTTGAAAAGAACAGGGGAGAATCGACCATCATATACTGCTTTTCCCGCAAAGATACTGAATTGGTCGCAGCAAACCTGAGTGACGAGGGTTTCGATGCGCTACCCTATCACGCGGGTCTAAACGCCGAGGTGCGAAGCGAAACACAAGAAAAATTCATACACGATGAGGTTTCGATCATTGTGGCTACCATCGCCTTTGGCATGGGCATAGACAAATCCGATATACGCCTGATCGTTCACTACGATCTGCCCAAGTCCATCGAGGGCTACTATCAGGAAACGGGCAGGGCTGGACGCGATGGCTTGCCCAGCGACTGCGTCCTGTTTTACTCCTACGGCGACAAGATCAAGCAGGACTTTTTCATCGACCAGATTGAGGACGAGACAGCGCGGCAGAACGCGCAAGAGAAACTGGCGCAGATCATCGCGTTTTGCGACTCGCAGGCGTGCCGCAGAAAATACCTGTTGGGCTATTTCGGCCAAAATTGGGACAGTGAAAACTGCGGGGGCTGCGATATCTGCCTTGCCTCCAAAGAGACATTCGACGCCACGATCATTGCCCAAAAAGTCCTGTCCGCGATAATACGCACGGGCGAACGGTTCGGCATAGGCCACATCACTCAGATCCTGCGGGGTGCGAACACCAGGCGCATCAGAGAACTCGGGCACGACAAACTCAGCGTTTACGGCATCGTCAACGACTTCTCTGACGATGATCTCAAGGAGATTACAGCACTGCTGATTGCCAAAAGCTTTCTCTTAAAAAAAGGCCGCGAATATCCCACTTTGGGCATCACAGAGACCGGACGGAACTTTCTCAAAAATCGAGAAAAATTGACACTCACAAGGCGAAAGCGCGCGGAAGAAATACCGCCTGATAGCCGCACAGCACTCGACTACGACAAAGCGCTGTTCGAGGAATTGCGCCGCCTGCGAAGCCGCATCGCTTCTGAACGCAACGTGCCGCCCTATATCATCTTCAGCGATGCGACGCTTCAACAAATGGCCTACTACATCCCACAAAACCGCGAGAGTCTGTCCCACATATCCGGCGTGGGTGCAGTAAAGCTGGAGCAATTGGGCGATACCTTCCTCCCGATCATCCGCAACCACGCCCACATGCACAATCTGACGGAACGCAATATTCCCTCCCAACGGCGCGACAAAAGTCGCAATGTGAGGCGGAACGGCTCGACTTACGACCTGACAAAGCAACTGGTACAACAAGGGCTGTCCCTCGCAGAAGTGGCAAAACAACGCGGTCTCACCAAAGGCACAATCACCAGCCATATAGAGCGTCTGATTCATGCGGGAGAAGACCTGGACCTCCGTCCCCTTATGCCACCGTCGGAACGCTTTGAGAAAATCAAAACCACCTTCTACAACTCGGACGGCACAGCTCTTTCACTGGTCAAAGCCCATCTCGGCGACGACTACGCTTACGACGAAATACGGATAGTACGCGTCTTTCTACACCAGCAGGAAAATGCGCCGGATTGACCTCTTACGGAAAAACACAAGGGTGTGGCTATGCCATGGTAGGCTATCGCCAAGCCTACGCGCGGGCGCCCCTACGTTTGATCTGTGTTCACACTTCTTGTATCTCACTTCAAAAGGACACACAATTTGGAGTACTTTACTGAACTCTGGAATTCTTTTCTCACCTATTTGAATGACCAACCGCCAGGGTGGATTTATTTTTTTTTATTTTTGGGTGCTTTTTTAGAGAACGTGGTACCTATAATTCCGGGTGATACCCTGATCGTATTCGGCGCGTATTTGGCCGGCATTGGTGTAATCGCCGTTTGGCCTGCGTATTTTGCGATGTGGATAGGCAGCGCAGTGGGCTGTTTGCTCCTTTATGGCATAGCTTTTGTGAAGGGGCGGTCATTCTTTTTGCGATTAAACATAAAATTTTTGAATGAAGAAAATCTGGATCGCACCGAAACATGGTTCAATCGCTATGGCGACAAAATCGTCATTTTTAACCGATTTTTGCCCGCCGTACGGGTATTTGTCGGCATTGTGGCGGGCATCAGCCAGATGCATCCCCTGCGCATGACGCTTTACGTGGTATTCGGCACTTTGTTATGGAATAGTCTGCTGGTATATTTTGGCCTGATAGTCGGCGACAACTGGCAGCTTGTGGTTATAGTACTAAAAACGTATAATCGCGTCTTGGCAATTTTAATGGCTGTAGGTATAATTGGATTCTGGTGGTGGCGCCGAAAAAAAAAGCAGAGGGAAATATGAAAAAGATCCGCGTGGGGATATTATTTGGTGGGAAATCGGCAGAGCATGAAGTGTCACTACAATCTGCACGCAACATCATTGACGCGATTAACAAGACCAAATATGAAGTCGTGCCAATAGGAATCGACAAATCGGGTCAATGGTTCTTGAAAAAGGCCGAACAACTATTGCCCGAAGCGAATACAGAGGGACTCTCTGATGCAGACCAAAACGCACGGATTACATTGATGCCAGAAGGGCGCGGTGAACTCGTGGGGCAGTCTCCGTCCGATTCGGTCGATGTGGTTTTTCCCGTCTTGCACGGGCCGCTGGGAGAAGATGGCACAGTACAGGGATTTTTGAGATTGGCCGATGTCCCCTACGTAGGTGCCGACGTGCTCGGCTCGGCCGTGGGGATGGACAAAGACGTGATGAAACGCTTGCTGCGCGATGCCAATATTCCCATTGCGGCGTGGCGAACAGTACTTCAGTTTCAGTTGGAAAATCTGGATGTAGATGATGTGATTTCAGAACTGGGATTGCCCCTATTTGTAAAACCAGCAAATTTAGGCTCGTCGGTCGGTGTGAGCAAAGTACACGACAAAAACGCGCTAATCCCCGCACTTAAAGAAGCATTTCGCTACGACAAAAAGGTACTTGTCGAGGCTTTTGTTGAGGGTCGAGAAATCGAATGTTCGGTATTGGGCAATGAAACGCCCATTGTCTCAGTGCCCGGCGAGGTCTTGCCGCAGCACGAGTTTTATTCTTATAAAGCGAAATATCTGGACGAAAAAGGCGCGGTATTGCACATCCCCGCTAATTTATCGGAAGAAGCTGTGAAACGGGTGCAGGCCCTTGCCATTCGCACATTTCAAGTCCTGTGCTGTGAGGGCATGGCACGCGCGGATTTCTTTCTAAAAAATGACGGTACCTTTATGGTAAATGAAATCAATACCATTCCCGGCTTTACGCGGATCAGTATGTATCCCAAACTGTGGGAGGCCAGTGGAATTTCTTATACTGAATTGATTGATCGTCTCATTCAACTGGGCATTGAACGCTACGAACGCGAGCAAAAACGCCAGACATCTTTTTTTTAGCCATCGACTTAGCTATCCGCTCTCCCAGCAGGTTTGAGGTTGCCAAAAATCGCCCACTTTTATATCTTTGCTCTACCAGCCGCCCTAGCTCAGCTGGTAGAGCACCTGATTTGTAATCAGGCGGTCAGCGGTTCGAGTCCGCTGGGCGGCTCCACAAAAAACAACGGGTTATGGCAATACGTCGTAACCCGTTTTGCATGATATCCCTCAAACATGAACATGTTAGCCCTCGTGAAACGATCTTGTTCTTAGAATATCATGCGATATATTAAATATCAAACGCGACGCAGAGCTATGGGCAGGGAGAATTGCTTCGATGGTGGAAACGGGAACAACGGAAATTTTCGTCACTTTTTTGTTCGCTATCACAGGGTATGTAGGATTGACCGCTGTGGTTGTCCTCACGCTGCGAGAACAACACCCCATAGTGCTGTTGCGTGCTGTCGCGCTGATCATTCTGACACATGTGCTCATGGTGTGGATTTACCGCTATGATTGGCAACTCGATCTGGCTGTGCGAAACGGTTATGCGGGATTTGTCATTTTCCACACGGCACTGGTGTTAATTTTGCTTTCTACCTTTGTCAATAAATACCTATCTCAAAAACTCCTTCACATAGCATTTATAGTCGTGACAACAGGCGCGACCGGTGCATCGCTTCGATATGACGAAGTATCAATGTACCGCTTTATTGTAATCCTCTGCGGACTGGTGGGCGGGATAGGGCTTATCAAATTTTATATTTTGGATCAACGAAAAAAGAAGGCCAACCTCTTTTCGTAAAAAGGAGATGCGCTATGAACAAACGCTGGCTAAACCATTGTCTGACCGAAGATGAACGTCTCGAGTTTGAGAATCGGGGTTATCTGATCATTGAAAACGCACTGAGCGATGCGAAAAGAAGACAACTGACCAAAGCAGTTGATCGCATCGATGCCGAGGAACGCGAAAAGCAAAAAATTGACCCACATAAGCGGGTTCACGAAATCGACTTTATGGGACGAGATCGTGTATTTATTGACCTGATAGATCACTACACAACATTTCCAAAAGTTTGGGGGATTTTGGGATGGAATATTCAAATCTATCTGGCACACATGGACGTGACGCCTCCCGAACCACCAGATAGCGAACGCGGTTTGGGCCTCAGTTGGCATCAAGATACCGGGCGCGTGAATCAGGAAATGGAGACAAGCCCGAGACCGCGCTTATCGGTCAAAGTAGCCTACTTTCTATCGGATACAAGCGAATCGGGACGCGGCAATTTTCACATCATTCCGGGAAGCCAGTTAAAAAATACGATGAAGTGGCCGAACGGAAATCGCAATCAGATGGTAAAGGGCTCTATACCCGTCCTCGCCCCCCGGGGTTCAGCCGTTATTTTTGACCGTCGGTTGTGGCATTCGGCGAGTGCAAATTATTGGACGCAACCCCGCAAGGTGATCTTCTACGGATACGCTTACCGCTGGCTTCAAGCACGCGGCGAATGCAACGTGGAAAATTTCTGGGATCAGCTGAGTCCGATTCGGAAGCAAATGTGTCGGTATTCCCCTTCGGGCATTCACGGCTACACATCCCCAAAAGAAGAGGACGTCCCCTTAAAAAGCTGGATCAGAAAATACCAGGGCGAAGAAGCCGTGATGCCATAGTGCGGACCTGTTCTTTTGATTTTTTAACTCTTTTTTAAGAATTTATTTTGTTATTTCCGCCTGCCAAATCGGATACCGTATATCTGCTCGCTGCACTTCTCTTCCCAGCCACTGATTAAACAGATGTTTGCGGATCTCCTTTTTAACCCGCTCATTTAGTGTTGCCGGATAGTGTTGCTGCAACAAGTACAGCGCAAACCCGCCCGATACTTTTTCTGGCCCAAAAATTTTACCCGGCGAAGCGGCAAAAACGCGCGCAGCAATCCCCTTGGGCAACTGCTTGCGCCGCACACGCCCCAAAAAGCCACTACCAGGTCGCGTGCCTGCATCTTGAGAAAATTCGCGCGCCATCGCATAAAAGTCAGCACCATCTTCCCGTATCTGCAAGTCAACCTCGTCAATCACACCCTTATCCGTGTGAAAAATCCAGCAAATCTCCGCCTCATCAAATTCCAGTGTGTGTTGTGCGAAATAGGATTCGGCCTGTCCCTCGGCAACTTTTTTAGACAACAAATATTCCAGCCGTCGCATCTCGGCTTCTTCTGCCACATCTTGAAGCGTAATACCCCGCTGTGCAAGATAGGCCTCTGTATCTTCCACTTCCTCCAAACGATGCTGATACCGCCATTCATCTACCTTTTGCTGAATATCTTCACGCGCTGCACAAACACCCTCGCGCAAGGCGAGTTGTCGGATCAGTTCCCTGCGCGCAAATCCATCAAAAAAACGCAGATTATCGGCAACGCCCAGTTGCCGCACGACATGGCTTAATAACACCTCAGTGCCATTGACCTGAATCAGTATGGCATCCTCTAACATCACAACGCACCCTCCTGAACATCGTACTTCGCCGACTCGTATAGCTGTCGCAAGGGACTCAACAACATCAGCAAGACCGATTGGCGATCTGTCATAATCTCTGCCGTACCCTTCAGGCCAAACATCAAGGGTTTGTCATATCCTTTCACGCGCATGGTATGTTCTTCTAACTCAACAACGCCCTTAAATATCGGTCCAATACTTTCATCAATCATCGCATCGGGCGAGATATATTTGAGCCATCCGCGTTTGATACCGAAATCCTGAAAGGCATAAGCGTCGTATTTCAATTTGACCAACTGCCCGGGTTTGAGCAGGCCCACATCTTTATTTAACACCATCAGTTCTGCAACCATCGGCGCTGCAGCCGGTGCCAGCGCGATTAGAGGTTGTCCCTTGTTGATCACCTGTCCAATCGCATTCACCATCACCTGTGTTACAATACCCGACTCAGGTGCCAGAATCAGATCCGACTCGGCTTCCAGGGTACGATCAATGCGTTTGCGTGCCTGTTCCAATCGCAAATGTGCGGTTTCATAAGCGTGTCGCATCTGCGATGCCTCGCGCTCATGTGCAATACGCGCTTCCAGAATTTGACGCTTGAGATCCTGCACAGCCATTTCATTCTTGTATATCTCTGACATGCGTGACGGAAGCGCGGAGAGAGCACTCAAATACTGCACACGCGCGCGATTCATATCTGTTCGACTGATCAATTCCCGCTCAAATAGCGTCTTTTGCTGTAAAAATTCCTGTTTCAAATGATCAATCTCAGCCTGGCGAAACCCGATCTGCGCTTGCAACCCCGCGGCGTCAGATGCTTTGTTTTCTTCTACTACAACATCGCCTACATCACTGCGATAATCTTCCAACGCATTCTGGTGTGCCACCATAAACCGCTGCAAAACAGACAGGCGTTGTTTTAGTGCACCTATCGTCTCTCGATTTAACCGCGCCCTTTGTGGCAACACCTTTTTGAGATCGTACTCCGCCTTCTGAAAAGCCATCTTTGCCTGTTCCCATTCCCGCAAATCTCCCCAGGTTTCCCATGATTTGAGCTTAAATAACACCTGTCCTTTCTCGATATGGTCTCCTTCAGCAATACCAATCAACTCGACTTCACCGCCTCGCTGTGCCTGCATCGTCTTCACCTGTCCCAGAGGCACCAATCGAAAAGGTGCTGATGCCACCACATCCACCTTACCCCACCACGCCCAGGTAATAGCAATACCTACAAACAGCAGGACAATGTAAAGCAACGCACGTCCCCAAAAGGGCCGCAAAGACCCTATAAACACATGCACCTCTTCTGCTGCATCATCTCGTTCCTGGATTATACCGGGAGACATTGTCTCGGCCGATGTCTCCAAAAGCGGTTCTGCCATTCACACCACCTGCAACTGTTGACTGCACATATGATAGTACAAACCCTGTTGCACCATCAACTCATCGTGTGTACCCATTTCCACAATATGACCCTTATCCAGCACCACAATCGCATCTGCATCGCGCACAGTACTCAACCGATGCGCAATTATCAACGCCGTGCGATCATCCAAAAACATATCTAAATTCGCCTGTATCGCCTGTTCTGAATCCGTATCCAGCGCATTGGTCGCTTCGTCAAAAATCAAAATTTTAGGATCGCAATACAGTGCCCGCGCAATTGCAATCCGTTGCCGCTGTCCACCAGACAGCCCCATACCTTGCTCACCGACCTTTGTCTCATACCCCAAAGGCATATCGCTTACGAAGTCATGTACACACGATAGCTTCGCCACTTCCAAAATGCGATCCATATCCGCATCTGACTGACCAATGGCGATATTTTCTGCAATTGTGCCACTGAACAAAAACGGCTCTTGCATCACCATGCCCACCTGCCGACGCAGCCAATGGGGGTCCAGGTCTCGCACATCCATACCATCCAGCATCACCCGCCCTTCTGACGGGTCAAACAAACGGGGCACCAGCTTTACCAATGTGGTCTTACCCGCGCCGCTACGTCCCACAATCGCAACTTTTTGCCCAGGTTCAAGGGTTAGATCAATGTTATTCAGCACATAAGGTTCATCTGATCCGACACCGTATCGAAAAAACACCGCATCAAAAACCACGCGGCCTTCTACATGCCTTAATATCAAACCCTGACCCTGTTGCCGCGCATCTTCCATCTGCGTATCGTACACATCATTTAGCCGATCCAGAGCAATACGCGCTTCTTGAACCTGCGGCCATATCCCAATCAAGCCCATAATGGGACCCATCACATTGCCAATCAGCGCATTAAACGCCATCAACTGCCCGACTGACAAGTTCCCCCCAATCACCAATGACGCCCCATACCACAAAATCACCGTACTGCTCAGCAAATTGATCACCCTTCCTATCGCCCCAAACAGCATCTGCATCTTTAACCGTTGAAATCCAATCTGAATTTCCTTTGTGAACTTGCCTTCCCAATGCCATCGCGTCGCGCGCTCAACCGCCTCGGTCTTGACCACATTAATGCCGTGCAGAGAATCGATTAAAACCGATGATTGTTCTGCACGCGCCAGAAAAGCGCGCTGGCTGAAAGACTTCAAAATCGGTGTGTAAATCAGCGTGATCCCCACAGAGAGCGGCACAAAAATCAGCACGACCAGCGTCAGTTCGGCGTTATAATAAAACATCAGCCCCAGATAGACAAAGAGCATGACAAAATCCAGAATCGCAGAAACCGTCGTATCCGTCAACAGACGCCGAATCGTTGCATTCTCTCTAAATCGCGTGGTCAAATCGCCCGTGCGCCGCAGGGCAAAAAACTGCATGGACAGCGCCAACAAATGCCGATAAAAACGCGATAACATCGCAATGCTCAATCGCGCACTCACATACCCGATTAAATAGGCGCGCAACGTCGATGTACCCATTTGGAACAACGCGACAACGACCATGCCCACCAGCATCAAGTTCAACAAATCCTCGTCGTGATGCATCAGCACTTGATCGACAATGGTCTGCATAAAAATCGGCGACGCCAGACCAAACAAACTGAGCACCAAAGACGCTAAAAGCACCTCAATCAAAATGCCTGTATAGGGTTTTATCAACGGAAAAAACCGCTTAAAAGAGGACCGAGACGGTTCGTTCTCTGCCACCTGATCCGTGTACTCCAGCAACAGCGCCATATTTGTCCAGCCCTTCTCGAACTCTGCCCGCGACAGCTTGCGAATGCCCACACCGGGGTCTGCTATCTTCACCCCCTTTTTGGTAATCTGATACAAGACCACAAAGTGATTGCCTTCCCAGTGGAGAATAGCCGGCAATTCTGTCCGCATCAGGGCCTCATATCCCGTGCGAACCCCACGTGTGACAAAGCCCAGTGTTTCCGCTGCTTCGGCCAATGCCGCCATCGACGTGCCATACCGCGACACATTGGACATATCGCGCAACCTGTTCAACCCAATGGGCATCTTGTAATACTTACAGATCATGCCCAAACACGCCGCGCCACAATCCGATTGATCGTGTTGCTTCAAAAATGGAAAACGAAACAATGTGGGCACTTGTGGTTTTGTACCATCTATTCTGATATTGACCACATTGGATGTCGGATCTTTCTTCTCAACAGATCGCATAACAGGTGGTCCGGGCGCTTGTCGAAACAATGACCCATTTGATGCCTGGTCTCGGCGCAATATACGTCCCATCTCCAACGCCGCCTCAAATCCCGGCATCATAGCTTTTAACTTATTAAAATCGCTTTTATCTATATAAAAGAGCACACTATCACGCTGACTGCGAATCACCCTTTTATCACCCGATAAATTCTCATCACCAAAATAATCACCCGCACGCAAAATCACCGTATCCCCATTTTCCAACACAGCCTCTAATTGACCACTCCCAATCAAATAAAATCGCTGACCCAACTGACCCTGGTCAACAACAGTCGTTCCCTTTGCAACCGCCTCGCGCTTCAACTGCGCGAACAACACCCGCATCGCCTCGCTCGAAACATCCCCTTTCAAGAATCGCGTGAAATCCCGATACGCAATACATTGGACCTGCTCTTCAAGGTAGGCTTTCACATCAGAATATTTTCTCACGGCCTTAAAAAATTCATCCTTCGGCACTTGCAACACATCCGCATCCTCAACCGCCCGTACCGTTGCCCGATGTCCCTGCTGATTCAACAATGCCCCTTCGCCAAAATGATCGCCCGCATACAAATAGCCCACAGTTGTCGAAGTGCCATTCGCATCCTGTTTGATCACTCGCAACCGTCCAGACTGCACAATGTAAAACGCCTCACCCGCTTGTCCCTGCTGAAAAACAACACCTCCAAGGGAAAAATGAACAGATTGTGACCGAACCGAGTTTTTTAAAAAAAAGTGCGAGAGATTCATTTTTTAGTTCTGCCTCATATAGATTGCCGTCACTCCTGCACACGCCACAGGCAGTCCAGAAAAGGCCGCAGGTGTGCTGCGCGTGACTAAGGTGTAGTGCGCCTGCGCCATGCCGTGGGCATGGCGCAGGCGCGGGAATGACGGGTGGAAGTACAGCGTACCTAATAGGAAGATGGCTCGGGGCTGACTCTTTCTACATATGGTTTGGCAGTGATAATATTCAGTTCCCTCTGGGGTGGTGGTTCTGGGACCTTAAAGTGATCATGATCAATTACTATGTGGCTCCCACCGAAAAGAGCTACCTTAACAGTACTAGCAGTATCAGAAACATAATCTCCCACCCTATCAACAACATCAGAAACATAATCTCCCACCGTATCAACAACCTCTTCCCAACTCCACAAGCCATCAATACCTGCCATTTCTTCATAGTTGAGCGTTTTTTGATGGATGGGTAGAACCGTGCAAGAGGCAAAAGTGGCGTCGGAATCTGAATACGACGTCACACGATTGTTTAAAGATATAGCGGACATGATATCCTCCAAAAAGTAAATGAATTGTAAGGTTCACCAAATGCTTTACAACAAAATTCGTCACATGGACGAGCAATGTCGCAAAATTCACTCTACCAAGACCATGGGTGAACATCTACATCTGGTAAGTCTATGCCAAATTCCTCACTGATATAATCACCGATGATATCCCATATACATCCACCAGAGATATGAGCAATTTGATGCGCGTTCAGATCAGTCGTTTCAATAGGGAGATTGATCTGAACTGAAACTGATTGCTCAGGATTTGATACGATTCGTCTCGCCATTTCTCTCACCTCCTTTCTTCACTACCTCAGCGCAACAGCATCTCCTGAACACCGATCAGGGAATCGTGAGCATATCGCTGAAGTGTCGGATTTTGCGAAGCGTTTTGTAAGCTCGTGCACGCGTCTCGCATAAGCCCAACAGAACAGCTTCGACTTCGTTTGGATGTAAATATTGCAGCAAGTGAAGACCCAGGCCCTCGAGCAGGGACATGTCTTGTGCAAAAAACGGGATGCGCGGCAACGGGCCTTGCCTGCTTCCCTGATAGTTAAATCCTTTGGACACACTTTTCGGGTTACCGCACACATCACAACTCTGTGTAAAACTTATGGTTATTGGAATTGAACACGCGGGTGCATCGCGCCTGGTCAGCAGGTCTTCAAACAATGTTAGGTGTTGCTGCGCCGTATGATCCCAGGAAAATTCGAGCGCGCGTTTGCGAGCATTCTCACCCATTTCCACGCGCTCTGTTTTGCTATTCAACAAACCGCGCACAGCATCTGAAATCACCTCTGGGGCGATATACCCCGTCACATTCAATGGCTCGTCTTCAAACCGCTCAATCTCAATCAACCGCCCACAAGTGCCCAATAACTCTGGCGCACCAGCAAACTTTGTCGCCACAACCGGCAGACCACACGCCATACCCTCCAGCACAGTTGAGGGACACGACTCATACGAATACACCGACAGCGCGCATAACACATCGAGCATGTTGTAATACAGCGGCATCTGGGTATAGGGTTGCGCGCCCACAAAGATCACATTGGGCGGATGTGTCACGGGCGCGAACTGCTTGCCAATCACCGCAAACAACACGTTGGGATTCAGATCGGCCATCCGCAAAAATGAATACGCGCCCTTGCTCGGTTCAAACCGCCCGCAAAAACCCACCACAGGCATCTCCAAAAAGCGTTGATCACCCGTCTTATCCGCAACCTCTTTTCGCGCTTGCAACTTATCCATCGGTTTGAACACCTCGGCATCCACCCCATTGGTAATCGCACGCAAATACGATCGGTCAAACACCAGCTTGCTCACTTCGTCAGCAACATACGCCGACTTGGGCGACAGAGCATCATAAGGCCGCAACAGCGAATAACAATTCAGCATCTTGTCCATAAAATCGCGATTGCGCCCAAAAGAGCACGACAGCCGGATCACAATAGGTGCAGGACACACATGGCGGAAAAACGCCAGTTCATCTACTTTGGGTTCAAACATCAGCACACCGTCAAATCCCTGCCGCTCAAACCATTGTCGAGACGAATCAATCGTTTCAAATGCTTGCCGAATACCGTGCAAATTCGGGCCATAATCCACAGCTTCAGACGCTGGCATATATACATCGCAATACTTCGATAGCGCTTGCACATGGTTAAAACCCGAAAGAGATGCCCCACTATTCGACCCCATCACTTTCTCGCGGTCGTGATACGGATGTGACACGTAAATTTTCATTTTTCACCTCATTTTTCCTGTTTTGCCAACTGCTGTTCTATAAACTTTCGCGTTTGCTCGGCACCATTCATGGATAGCTGGTGTTCGGGCACAGGACTTTCGAGCATTTCGGCAATGGCTTTTGCCATCTTTGCCACACCGAGTTGATCGGGGTGTATCACCTGAACAATACCCAACCCCATCAACTGCTGTGCGCGAAATACCTGATCATCCATCGCAATACTCGGCACCAAAATCGATGAGACTTGTGTCTCAAGCACATTCATACAAGTATTGTAGCCCGCACGACTAATCGACAAATCCGCGTGTTTCATCCAGGCCAAAAAATTGGACGTAAAGCGTTCAATGCGAAACGGACCATCACCGCACAACTCGCGCAAAGCGTCAAAATGCGTTTCATCAATAAACGCGCCTGCAAAAATCACCATCTCACATCCATCGTGCGCATCGTCCTGTGCCAATTGTTTCCACGCTTCAATACACGGAACAATAAGCGTGAGACCCTCAACCCCACCGCCAGCACTGACCAAAACATACCGATCGGGCGCGCGATCAGGTCGAGAGGCATCCCCGAGTTTCTCAGAAACAAACCCCGTATAAACCACGGGAATATCGATATCAGCAACCCAGGGAAAGTGATCATCCAACCGCGACAATTTAGGATCGCCATGCACCAATACCGCATCGAAATACTGATTCAACACGGGCACAACCTCCTCGTAATACCGCCGATTAAAAGACAAATATTCGTGATGTATTCCACCAAAAGGCACGGAATAAAACCGCATTGCGTCCCCATCGCGTCTCTGAGCAAGCGCGATAGCCGGTTGCAACACAGCACTTTTTGCCCGCGTGGGAACATCGCGTAGCGAACACAGCACCTTCGCGCTGGGATTGACCTGATTGAGTCTGACAATAGTATTGAGAATTTCGCTCTTGAGCGACCACCGGGAAAAAGGAAAAAATTCAACGCACAACACATCGGGACAAATCTGTTCCATAGCACCGACAAGCTGTGCCTGACGATCGTGCATCACAGCCTGCAAATCGCTCCCCGCATCAACAGGCTCAATGCCCTGTGCACCCGCGCGAAGAGGCGGTAGGGGAATACGAACCACCCGTGCATCAAGGTCGGCCTCGGGAATCGGGCGCCCGCCATCGATAAAAAACACATCGCATGTCTTGACCAATTCATTGACAATCTGTCGGTTGCGAAAATGGTGCCCAACGCCAATGAGATATTGGCTATAAAACGCAACTTGCGTGCGAAAGTGTTGCTCCTGCCCCGCGTCATAAATTTTTTTTGTAGTATTTCTCAAAGCCTCATCCTTCTGACATCGCGGACATCCCGTCCGCATTAATACGAGTGTGATTTGCACCCAGCATATCTTGCAAATACTGTGCCCATTTTCAAAAAAGAACAAAAAAAAGTGCCTTAGAATATTCTAAGGCACGATAAAACAAGGATATATAATTGACGTTAGCGGATCACGCTCGCTAATCAGGTACGTCGCTGTTTACAGGAAAGGTGTACATTTTGTTCCATTGATTCGTCTATTCTTTCACCCTTACTCCCATTCCACTGTCCACGGCGGTTTGTGAGTTATATCATAACCCACGGCAGCGACACCGGGCAGATTCAGTATCTCGTCTGCTATATCGCGCACCACACTGTGGGGCAATTCGGCAAATCGCGCAGTCATAAAATCCGGGGTCGTAATCGGGCGCAAAATCACAACCTCGTCCTGTCCATTTATTTTGATCTCCATCGCGATTGAACGGGAACGCCTTTTTCTGACAGCGCGGACAAGACCGATTCGGGTTTTCTTGATAAAAGGAACAACTGTTTAACTTTCTTTTTGCGCACGAGTTTATATCGAGCAAGGTATTCTTCGTTCAATCTCAACCTGATCAACGTACCCGAAATCCAAATGGGAGGCCTTCCGAGCGTATTAATGACGAACCGTCTGATGGGATTTTTTGGATCAAAAATGAAAATCTCAGCATACACAATTGTATTCAACAAAACTTTTTCTTTACCGATAAATCGATAACCAAATGCGATTGCTGTATCGTCTATCTGAATTGTATAACGCCCGTAAAGCAAAAATATAGCACAAAACATCACATATGCAGCAGCTATAACCAAAGAGATCATAAATTTCGGGCTATTAAAAAAAATATAGGGGGAAGCAATAATAACGAGAGACAAGATTACTGACCAGACCGTTATAGGCCTTATGGTCTCGTAATAGGCTATATTTGTTTTCAATTATCATATCTCCTGGGTTCAACTTCCGCCTCAAGCTGATCTGTTTTTTTGCGCTTCGCCACCTGATAAAACCACCACAACCCAAGAACAGCCAATATTGGTCCGCATACATTCAACCACCACGGATTGTGAACCACAACATTAAAATCTTCTGAAACTGGAAAACCCGGTACATCGAAATGCAAAAATGTCACAGACAGAAAATTGTTCAGTGCGTGTCCCAAAATTGCAGGCCACAAAGACCCCGTTTGAATAACCCAATAGGCAAAGACAAGTCCTGCTATAAAAGCCGTTGGAAATTGCCACGGATTCAGATGTATTAGACCAAACAGGATTGCCGACCAAATAATCGCCCGATTTTGAGTATAATGTGCCAATAAACCTTTCAAAATAATGCCTCTAAAAACGATCTCTTCAGTAAGAGGTGCTATCACAACTGCGATAAATAAGGCTGATAGATAAGATGTTTTTTTGCCGACCAGTTTATGAAATACGTCCTGAACCATTTCAGGCATTGGCAGCACAGATATCACCGCATTCTCCAATTCAGTAAGAACAATCCATAGTCCAAAGATAGATAACCCAACGGAAAGCCACATGCGCCAGTCATAGTCTATATTTTTAATCGCAAGAGGCAACATATCTGTCCATGTTCGACCTGTCCGATGCGAAACATAGCACAAAATCAGAATAAAACTTGCCAGCGACAAAAGCTCCGAAGAGTGATCATACTCAAGCAAAGGCTCGTCAATAATGGCACCTATAATGCCAATCAATATGGCCAAACCTACTGTAATGAGGATCAATAATACCAGCAGCCAAACAGACTGCTTCAGATTTGGATATGCCATCTCAATCTCCCAATGTAAATTCTAAAACAACTTTATGGTGTGAATTTTAAATTATCTTCAGCCCCTCTACTCCTCTTTTTTTTCGAATATTTGATCTATACCAAAGGTTCCAGCAGTAACGATACATTCTTTGTTAAATTTTCTTAGTTTTATAAAGTCTGAGATATCTTTAGCACTAATCGCGACAGCAAAACACAATACATTGGCCGACCAATAAGACAGAGAAAGGGAAAAAAGTAATATACAAATACTCCCAGTAGTGATGAGAGGGGTAATTAATGCTTTTCTTTGACAACCTACAGAAACAGGAATCTTACATGCACAAAATGGCACTAACCAGCGTATATAAAATCCGAAATAGATATTGTCTCGATCAATTTTTCCCAATTTGTGGTAAGCGACAAAATGAGAGAGTTCATGTATAACTATAATAATAAGACAAGTAAGAATCATTTTTAAATTCTCATCTTCCCATTGAACCTGAATCTTTTTGCTCTCAAAAAAGAAAAGTATCGACATAAGAAAAATTAGCATGCCTGCGTAGATGAGAACAGATACGCCCTAAATAACAAGTAGGTTTGTTTTTATTTCGCCAACCTTATGTAGTACTTTTTTCATATTTACCTAAATGTTTTGCTGCAGCTATTCCATTGCAATTCGAAAAAGTGAAAAGAAAATCTGTCTCGACTTTTTTCCGTCATCCCTTCACCCTCACTCCCATTCCACTGTCCCCGGCGGTTTGTGGGTTATATCGTAACCCACGGCAGCGACACCGGGCAGATTCAGTATCTCGTCCGCTATATCGCGCACCAGACTATGGGGCAATTCGGCAAATCGCGCAGTCATAAAATCCGGGGTCGTAATCGGGCGCAAAATCACAATTTCATTTTGCCCATCTGTCGTCAACGGCACCAAAACCGTCGGCATCTGAGACACCGCAGACATAAGACCCGCGCGGTCGAGCGCCCGCATGGCAATCGCATCGGCCTCCCGCAAGACATCGAGCCTCTGATAAGTCAAAAAAGCGCGCTTGAGACGCAACAGGGGCAACACATCTGGCGCAAGAAGACAAACCACGCGGTTGACCCCCGGCACGCTATTGGTAATCCGCGTTGACATATCTTCGAGCACGCGCCAGTCGTCATCGCTTTCGGCCGTATTCAGGTCGAAACCCGAAACAAGTGCGGGATGCGAATACGTGCGAAAATCACCCTGAACGCCCACACTTTTGACGGTCAAAACACGCAACTGCAAGCCCGCTTCAGAAGCGATCTCCGCAGCAGCACGCTCTGCCGCTGCAATATCACCCCTATCCACCTCACCATCTGAGCACAAACAGCGCACAGCCAGACCGGGACCGGGAAACGGATGTCGCCACACCAGATGATCGGGCAACCCCAACTCGCTCCCCAACTCGCGCACCTCATCCTTGTACAACTGTGCCAAAGGCTCGACGACCTTGCCCTGTGCAATCAATTCATCGATCAAATCAATGCGATTGTGGTGCGTCTTAATCAATGCAGCGTGCTCTGTCCCTCCCGATTCTATGGTATCGGGATAAAGCGTACCCTGTCCCAACACCCATTGATCTGCATTCAGATGCAAATGCGCCATCACCCCGTCTTTCACCTCTAAAAAGGTTTTTCCAATTGCCTCGCGCTTTACTTCTGGATCGGCCATCCCCTCTACACCCAACAAAAAATCGGAACTGGCATCTTTGATTATCAGATTGTCAAACCCCTCTTTTTTTAGAAAAACCTCCACCGCAGCCGTTTCACCTTTTCGCATAAAACCATTGTCAATGTGCAAACCCAACACCCGGTCTGCGCCCAGTGCTTTGTTAAACAACACAAACGCCACCGAAGAATCGACCCCGCCCGACACGAGCAAAAACACATTGCGATCACCCACCTGCGCCCGCATTTCCTCCATAACCACTTCGGCATAATCGCCCATTGTCCAGGTTCGAGGTGCGTCACAGATCGTCAAATAATTATCGAAAATATCCAACCCACGCGGCGTATGTGCGACCTCGGGATGAAATTGCAAGCCGTAAATTCGGCGTTGGACATCGCCAACCGCTGCCGAAGGACAATCCTCAGTCGTCCCCAAAATTTCAAAGCCCTCTGGCAGCGTTGCGACCACATCGCCGTGGCTCATCCAAACCTCCTGAAAATCGCCAAGCCCGGCAAACAAATCTGACCCACCTGCAATATTCAATCTGGCAGAACCGTATTCTCTCACCTCCCCTGCAACCACATCGCCCCCCAAATGCATGCACAACAACTGATGCCCATAACACAGCCCGAGCACGGGCAAATTGGTATCCAGCAATTTGGGATTAAACGCGGGCGGATTGGGATCATATACACTGGACGGACCACCCGAAAAAACCATGCCCGACACGCCACACAATGCCGCAGGATCAACATCTGGCGGGAAAATTTCAGAATAAACCCGCAACCTGCGAATCCGATTGGCAATCAAGTGAGCATATTGCCCACCAAAATCAATCACAGCAATGCCGCTGTGCATAAAAACTCCCTTCACACGTCACACATCAACCACCGGCAACCCCGCGCCCCATGTTTCCCAGGCAGACACCACCGTATCTTTTACAGATTTGAACGGCGCAGGATAATCGAGCGTATAATGCAAACCCCGGCTTTCGCGCCGGGACAATGCACACCGCACAGTCAGCGCGGCAACAGTCGTCATATTGCGCAACTCCAGCAGCGCCTCGGTAACTTGCGTGCGTTTATAAAATTCTTCGACCTCCTGCACAATCACGCCAACGCGACGGGCTGCGCGCTTCAATCGAAAATCCGACCGCACAATCCCCACATAATCCCACATCAAACGCTGTACTTCTTGCCGGTCGTGTGATAGCAACACCCATTCTTCTGTATTGAACACATCATCGTCTTGCCATACCGGCACATCGGGAAAATTGAGCCGTGTATCTAAGTGCTGCCGAATATCGGAAAACGCGCGATCTGAAAAAACCAGAGCTTCTAACAGCGAATTGCTGGCCAGGCGATTCGCACCGTGTAACCCCGTGCAAGCGACCTCACCCGAAGCGTAAAGCCTTTCGATATCCGTGCGCCCCTGCGTATCCGTGAACACCCCGCCACACATATAGTGCGCGGCAGGCACCACTGGAATGGGCTGCTGCGTTATATCAATGCCAAATTGTAAACACCGTTCATAAATCGTGGGAAAACGCTCCTGAAGCTCTGCGCCTGGACAATGGGTAATATCGAGAAACACACAGGGATCACCGCTCTTTTTTAACTCGCTATCAATCGCCCGCGCGACCACATCTCGGGGAGCAAGCGGTCCCATCTCGTGATAATCGGTCATAAACGCCCGCCCCGCTCGATCCACCAAAATGCCGCCATGCCCGCGCACTGCTTCAGAAATCAAAAATGAATCTGCTTCCCGATGGTAAAGCGTCGTGGGATGAAACTGCATAAACTCCAAATTGCCCACACTTGCACCTGCCCGATACGCCATAGCAATGCCATCGCCCGTTGCGATGGCCGGATTGGTTGAGTGCAAATAAATTTGACCACACCCACCGCTGCACAACAACGTAAATTTTGCCAAAAAAGTCTTCACCTGTCCATGTATGGCATCCAATGCGTAAACGCCCCAACACTGAATCTTCCCAGGCGTTGAAATTTTCGATCCATACACATGGTGTTCCGTAATCAAATCAATCGCCATGTGGTGCTCGTACAACGCGATATTGGGATGGGCTATCGCCGCTTCGGACAACGCCCGCTCAATCTCTCGCCCGGTCAGATCGGCGGCATACACAATGCGATTCTTTGAATGCCCGCCCTCGCGCCCGAGCGCGAGATTTTGAACGGCTGACGCTGTTACACCCCCCTCGCTTCCTCGCGTAAACTCTGCCCCCCATGCAATGAGCGACTTGACCATATCGGGACCTGCCCGCACCACCATATCCACCACATCTTCGCGGCACAAACCCGCGCCAGCCTGAATCGTATCTTCCCGGTGAAGCGCAAATGAATCATCTGGATGCAAAACAGAAGCAATACCGCCCTGTGCGTAATTGGTATTGGATTCCTGAAACTCTTTTTTCGTAATCAGGGTGACAGACCCGGTCTCTGCCGCTTTAAGCGCAAAAGAAAGGCCCGCAATGCCACTGCCAATGACCAGATAATCAGATGAACTGCTGGCGCAGTTTTCCACCGCTTGAAAAATCTCAGACATGGCGTTGTACCCTACAGGTCAAAAATATCGTGCCGCGTATTGAAAATTCGATACGCGGCAAACACAAATAGCGGTCAGGAAAACCTCCTGGATCGCGGCTAAAATCCTGCCGCGATGACACTCGCTTTTCCTGTCGTCACGCCTGCATGTCTCAAGCAAGCGTCCATGATGAGGGATACTTTTACTCTTTATTTATATTAAGAAGATGTCTTTTATTTTACAATTTCACGCAAAAAATCTTCTGCCGAATATTCATTGCAGCCCACAGCTTCCATCACCAGATTCAATATCTCACGCCGTGTTCGGCGCCCATAGAGCAAATCTTCCTGCACTTCTCTCGCTTTTCGACTACTCAATCGATCCGCGATCTCCTTAGGCGTCAACCACGCGCTTCCCGCTTCTGCCATTGTTATACCTCGTACTATAGATATAAACCTTTCAAAAATTGAACGGAAAAGATAAGGAAAAAAAACATAAAGTCAATTGATAGCTCATATAGCCGATATACACACTTGAAATTTTTAAAACAATTGGGTAATTTCGTATAGTGAAGATATCTATGAACAAAATCGAAAGGAGACACAGTCGTGAATTTCCAACGCCTATTAATCGCAGTCGCACTTGTCATTGGAATCGCATTCTCCGTTCAAGCACAGGAAAAACAACCTGCGGATTCGACAAAGGTCGCCAAACGAGATTCCGCAAAAACTCAAAAAGAGGAAACTAAAAAAAAGGACGAAAAAAAGAAAACCATTGCCGACCTCACCAAATCCAGCCGTAAGTATCCCGGCCTCTTCACAGTTTATGAAGACACAACCACAGGCGCGTTGCAATTGCAAATCCGCGAATCGCAAATCGGCAACGAATACATCTACTTCACCCACACCGTTAACGCCCCCGTATCAGCGGGAACATATCGGGGCAACTATCGCGGCAGCCGCGTGCTTTCCATTCAGAAACACTTTGACAAAATCGAAATCATCTCAGAAAACACCGCTTATTATTTTGACCCCGAAAACGCACTGAGTCGCGCAGCCAAAGCCAACATTAGCCCTTCTATTCTCGTATCGGAAAAAATCGCGGCACGCAATGACTCCACGGGCAACATCCTCATCAAAGCCGACGATATTTTTCTCTCTGAAGCCCTCCATCGCATCAACCGAACGCAGAACAACAAAAAATTTTCCCTGGGCAAACTCAGCAAAATCAAAACCAAATGTCTATCCGTCAACAATTATCCCAAAAACACAGATTTCATAATCGCCTACACCTATGAAAATCCCAATCCCAAAGGCGGTGGAGACGGCATAACCGATGCCCGGAATGTGACGATTACCCTGCAACACACGCTGATCGAAATGCCAAAAAATGATTATCAACCGCGATTTGACGACCCGCGCGTCGGTTACTTCAGCACGCAAGTGACCGACCTGACCTCCACGAGTGTGACGCCCTATCGCGACCGGATTCACCGCTGGCATCTAAAAAAAAGGGATCCCAAATCCAAACGCTCCGAACCAGTCGTGCCAATCACCTGGTGGATCGAAAACACCACCCCGAAAGAATTGCACCCAACCATCAAAAAAGCGGCTCTAGCCTGGAATATCGCCTTTGAAGTCACTGGATTTAAAAATGCCGTAGTGGTCAAAGAACAGCCCGATGATGCCGATTGGGAAGCCGGTGATATCCGATACAATGTACTGCGCTGGACCTCGTCGCCCAATCCACCATTTGGCGGATATGGACCGAGCTTTGTCAATCCGCGAACCGGACAGATATTGGGTGCTGACGTCATGCTCGAATTTGCATTTCTAACGAGTCGCGTGCGCTATGACAAGCTCTTTGACAACGCGACACCCAACGCCGATTCAGACATTCCACAATACTGTTCCATGGGCCACGAATTACACGCATCCAACCTCTTTGGCACCCAGACTCTGCGCGTTTCTGGTGCTTCCAAAGTTGAAGTTGAAGCACTGCTCAAAGAAAGCATCTACTATCTCATCCTGCACGAAATCGGCCACACGCTCGGTCTCAACCACAACATGAAATCCAGTCAACTTCACACCCCAGCACAACTTCACGACAAAAACCGAACCGGCAAAATGGGCCTATTAGCTTCGGTCATGGACTACCCAGCCGTCAACCTGGCGCTGCCCGGGCAAAAACAGGGGCATTACTACACCACACGCCCTGGCCCCTATGATATTTGGGCCATTGAATTTGGGTACTCATCAGGGCAAAACAATGTCAAAGATGAACAAACACGCCTCGAAAAAATTCTCGCGCGCTCCACAGAACCAGAACTCATGTTTGGCAATGACGCCGACGACATGCGCTCGTCGAAGCGCGGCATTGACCCGCGCGTGATGATCTTCGACCTCAGCAGCGATGCCATTGCCCACGCCACGGGGCGGATTGAACTGATAAACGACGTGAAAAACAAAATCCTCGCAAAGTACAACACACAGGGCAACACCTATCACGAACTGAAAACGGCCTATCTGACACTCTCGTCACAGCATGGCAATGCCGCAACCGTTCTCTCCCGTTATATCGGCGGCATTTACGTTGACCGCGCTGTCATCGGCCAACCCGGAGCCTCCCAGCCATTCACGCCGGTTGCTCTCGCCGACCAGAAACGCGCGATGGACGCGCTTGCCAAATACGTCCTGTCGCCCAATGCGTTTGATATGCCGCCCGACCTCTATAACCATTTGCAGGAACAACGACGCGGATTCGGCTTCTCCCGCGCCCCAGAAGACCCCAAAATTCACGACCGCGTGATCGGCATTCAACAACGCGTCTTCAGCCATCTCTTACACCCCACGGTCCAGGCCCGCCTGCTCGACACCGCGCTCTACGGCAACGAATACGCATTATCCGATATGATGGCCGACTTGACCGATGCCGTTTTTGCGGCAGACGCCGAAGGCCCGGTCAGTTCTTTCCGTCAGAACTTGCAGGCTGAATACGTCAATCGCCTCACCAAAATCATCGCCCCCGAAAGCAAGCGGATCTATGCATCTCGCGCCATCGCACTGCACAACCTCAAAGCTATTCAAAGCAGACTCAAAGAGAAAAAAACAACCGATGCAAGCACCGAAGCTCACACCGGCTACATCCTCCACTTGATCGAACAGGCACTGGATAAACCTTAGACCAAAATATGTCCATCACAGACCTACCCGCAACAAACGCCTTTCTCAACGGATTTTGCACCATCTTTCTTCTGTTGGGATTCATCTATATCAAACGCGGTGACATCAAAACGCACCAAAAATGCATGGTCACATCGTTGATCTTATCGGCTCTCTTTCTGATCTCATACCTCATATACCACAGTCAGGTCGGCTCTGTCCCTTATCCACACCGCGACTGGACGCGCCCGATCTACTTTGCCATACTCATCCCACACATCATCCTCGCCGCCGTCAATGTGCCCTTTATCATCGCGCTTGTCTGGCGAGCCTACAAAGGCGAATTTGATCGCCACCGCCGCCTCGCCCGGTGGGTTTGGCCCAGTTGGATATTTGTCTCAATTACAGGCGTCATCATCTATCTCATGCTGTATAAACAGTAGTCCGTTTCGAAAAATAGGAGGGGCGGGTTTCAAACCCGCCCGTACCCAATCATGAAAATCCTGATATCCGGTGCTTCTGGCCTCATCGGCTCGGCACTCAAAACCGCACTAAGAGAGCGCGGGGATCGCGTCTTATCTCTCACCCGACGCAATGCCCGCAACGACAGTGAAATCACCTGGGATCCATCTTCTGATACCCTTGACCCCACACGCCTCACCAACATAGATGGCGTCATACACCTCGCCGGAGAAAACATCGCCTCTCGACGCTGGTCCACAGCACAAAAGGCACGCATCCGCGACAGCCGCGTGCGGGGCACCACCTTGCTCGCCCAAACACTCGCGTCTATATCTCCGCTGCCAAAGGTCTTCATCTCCGCCTCTGCCATCGGTTATTACGGCAATCGCAAGGATGAAATCCTCACCGAAGAGAGCCAGCCAGGAGAAGGCTTTCTCCCCGACGTATCCATCGCCTGGGAAAACGCCGCCAAACTCGCCACAGAAGCCGGCATACGAACCGTTCATCCCCGCATTGGCGTCGTCCTATCCCCCGACGGAGGGGCGCTCGGCAAAATGCTCGTACCCTTCAAATTGGGAGTGGGCGGCATCATCGGATCGGGCAATCAGTACATGAGCTGGATCACCCTTGACGACCTAATCTCACTATTCCTCTTTGCAATAGACGACAAATCCATCAGTGGTGCAATCAATACCGTGTCTCCAACGCCTGTCACCAATCGCGAATTTACCAAAACCCTCGGTCGCGTCTTATCTCGCCCAACAATTTTTCCGCTACCGGCATTTGCCGCCAAACTCGCACTGGGCGAAATGGCCGATGCCCTCCTGCTCGCAAGCACCCGCGTTACCTCCTCGCGCCTCGAAAACACCAATTTTTCCTTTGCCCATCCCCACCTTGAACCTGCCCTGCGCCATCTGCTTAAAAGTGGGTAAAAGAACTTCATCCCACATCCCACCTTTTCCGGAGAAATACTTATGGCCTCACATGAACCCACCTTTAAAGAAAGCGTTGACCTCATGTTTGACCGCGCAGCGGCAACGCTCAATTTGCCTCTGGGACTGGCCGCCCAGATCAAAACCAACAACAACATTTACATGGTGCGCTTTTTTGTCAAATTCCGCGACAGCTACCGCATCTTCACGGGATGGCGCTCGGTTCACAGCGAACATCGCTTACCCGTTAAAGGAGGCATCCGTTACGCGCCCACAGTCAGCCAGGACGACGTGGAAGCACTCGCCGCGCTCATGACGTACAAATGCGCGATCGTCGATGTGCCCTTTGGCGGTGCCAAAGGTGGCCTATGCATTGATCCCCGCGAATACAATGAGCAGGAACTCGAGCTTATTACCCGACGTTTTGCACAGGAATTGATCAAAAAGGGATATATCAACCCAGCCCTCAACGTCCCAGCACCCGACATGGGAACTGGAGAACGAGAAATGGCCTGGATTGCAGACACGTATCGCAACCTGCATCCGGAAGACATCAATGCCATTGCCTGCACAACGGGCAAACCCTTTTCCCAGGGCGGTATTCAGGGGCGCGTCGAAGCAACCGGGAGGGGTGTATTTTACGGCATCAAAGAATTTTTTAATAACTCAGAAGACGTCAAAAACGCGGGACTGGAAGGCAATTTGGAAGGCAAACGCATTATCGTACAGGGATTGGGCAATGTGGGCTTTCACGCGACCAAATTTCTCGAAGAAGAAGGTGGTGCGCGCATCATCGGCATTATTGAACGCGAGGGGGCAATCCTGTCAGAGAAGGGATTCTCAGTTGAAGAAGTCGCTGCTTATCGCGCGGAACGCGGATCATTAAAACACTTTCCGGGAGCCACCTATATCGCAAATGGCAAAAGCCTGCTCGAAGCAGAATGCGATGTGCTCATACCAGCCGCTATTGAAAGTCAGATCACACTTGAAAATGCCAGACGCATCAAAGCACCCGTAATTGCAGAAGCGGCCAACGGCCCTGTCACTTACATGGCTGACAACGTATTGCGCGAAGCCGGAAAAACCATCATACCCGACGCCTACCTCAATGCGGGCGGCGTCACAGTTTCTTATTTTGAATGGATCAAGAACCTCTCACACATCCGCTTCGGACGCCTCGACAGACGCCACGAAGCACATCGCGGCGCACAAATCATCAATGCTCTGGAAGAAATGGTTGGCAAACCCGTTCCCGACCATCTCAAATCAAAGCTCTCTTACGGCTCAGATGAACTGGATCTCGTGCGCTCCGGCCTTGAAGATACCATGAGCACTGCATATCAAACCATGAGTGAAATCCGCAATTCTCGCGACAACGTGCCGGATTTACGCACAGCTGCTTTTGTCATCGCCATAGAAAAAATTGCACGGGCGTATATCGAAATGGGGCTTTGATAGTATCACAGCACCTTCTGCGCAGCACAAACAATCGCATCTACGGCCCCGTCAACACCCAGAAAGCCGGTATTCACTATGACAGAGTATAGATGTGGATTATCCCAATTCACCTTATAATGACGTTTGATGTACGTCCTGCGGCGATCATCCACTTCTCTCATTCGCCTCATTGCATCCTCGTCGCGGGTTAATTGATCGCGATCTTTCACCACATCGAGCTTAAAATTTTGCGCCGCCACCACGCGCACATGCAATGTATCTTCGCGATCTTTCAACACAGCCTGCCCGCCTCTGCCCAGTAAAACCACATCGCCCTGATCGGCTAACTGCATCTCCACTTCTGCGGTCAACTTCGCATACACCTCTTCATCCATAGTTATCAGTGCCTGATCCCTGTGCTCCGACAACTCGGGCACAGTCGCCGCTGCCCACCACTCGTACTCCGACAACCCCGTCAAGGTATCTGCGTATCCAGGCGTGAGAAATTTTCGCAAAATTCTCAGCGCGGGATGTTCGGGTATTTCGTCATAGCGTTCAACTTCTGACACAGGCACTTTGGCTTTTTGCGCCACCTCGACAAGCAATTCTTTGTCTATATTGTGATAGGACAGTGCCTCTGCAACCTTCCGAGCAACAGTACGTCCATCACTACCGTATTCCCTCGAAATAGTGATAACACCCATGGCACGCCTCCTTCGTAAAATGCGGATAATCAACGCTCAGGCAAAGCCTGCGTACAATGGTTGGGAAGCTCATGAATCGCAACTCGTAATTAACGCTTTTAACCGATCGGCAATCGGTTTGATCATATCTTCTGACAAACACACGGGATTAAAAATCAGCACGCCATCATAAACGCTCGACGTGCTAATGTGAATACTCGGATCACCTTCCATTAACTGCCGCGTCACTTCCACGCCTCTTTCCGCTGGCGAAAGCGCGAGCCGCAAAACGGGTATTGTGCGAGAGGCTTCCATGCGAATATCACACCCTGGTAAATCACCTATCGCGTCTGCCAAATTCTGAATACACTGCGACCAGCGGGCCTGCCGCACCTCGTCGCTCTCCGCAACGAATTTTTGCAGCGCGACCATCAGACCCGCAATTTGCTCTTTCCCCACCTTGCACGGCCGCCCAATCCCGTGCTGTGGTGCACCCGGCAACACGGATTTATCGATCAACGCAGGCGGAGGATCCCACAAATCATAATACACATCCAGATCGAGATGCTGTAATGCCGCTGCGGAAATCAGATTGCGGCGTCCGCACAAAATGCCCGCCCCTTGAGGCCCGCCAATAGTTTTCCCGCCGCTAAAACAAACCGCATCAGCACCTTCGCGAATAAACCGCTTCAAATTTGCCGCTGGTGGCAACTGCCCGGCAGCATCGACAATGACGGGCACGCCGCATTTGTGCGCCACGGCCGTCACCTGTGGCAAAGGCGGTTGCGCGAAGGACTGCGCCACATAAACAATCGCTGCGGTCTGATCGCTTATCGCATCGGCAATTTCCCATGCCTCTGTATCGCGCACCCCCGCGCCGCTAAACCGATCTGAAATACCCACTTCAATGAGTGACACCCCCGCCGAACGCACCGCGTGATCGTAAAAATTGCGATGAGACCGGGGTATAATCACCTCATTCTTCATCCCAGACGTATCGGGCAATCGATTCATCTTTCCCGGATCCATACCCGTAACACACGCCGCTGTCGCAAGCACCAGACCTGCAGCAGCACCCGATGTCACATACCCGGCTTCGGCACCTGTCACCTCGGCGATCAACTGCCCCGCCCCCGCCTGTAGCTCTGCAATATCCACACACACCTGCGCAGCCTCGCACATGGCATCGATCACATCTGCATCCATGCGCGCCCCGCTCAAGCGCGTGACAGGCCCGGCAGCATTGACAATAATGCGTACGCCCAACTGTTCAAAAATAGACACCATGTTATCCCTCTCTCGCCTTTAACGCCTCCGACGCATCAACTGTTTCAATCTCGCGCATCATTTTTTTACTTCATTCAATATGATTGTCCTCATGACCGCTGTCAAGTAGAACTGCCCACCGCAAACCCCTTGCTCACTTTTGTGATGTTCCTTACCATGTGCCGATTCACAACCATCCTATCGGATACTACTAACTTGTTTTGAATTTTGTATTTTCGCACTGATCCATGAGGTAACTTATGCAAATACTCCAAGCCACGCCAAACCGCTTTCAAGGTGTTGAACTGGATCCAACAGCACTGCCGCACGATCCCGAAGAATTTCGCACGCGTCTTTCAGCGTCTCTCCGCGAATGGAAACGCGAGGCATTTAAGCTCGTTTGGGTCAACATCCCCATTGAACGGGCCGCACTCATTCCAGTGGCAACACAAGCGGGATTTACATTTCACCACTCGGGAACAGACTACCTTGTGCTCACCAAACAACTCGAATCCAATGCCTTCATACCCGAATACGCCACGCATTACATAGGTGCGGGCGGGGTCGCCATCAACGAACGCGAAGAACTCCTCGTCGTCAGCGAATTGCACCGAAGCTCCTCAAGGCCCTACTACAAACTTCCCGGAGGTGCCCTGCACCCGGGCGAACACATCGCCGACTGCGTCCAGCGCGAGGTCTTCGAAGAAACCGGGGTACGTACAAAATTTGAAAAATTGGTCTGCTTCCGGCACTGGCACGGCTACCGCTACGACAAATCGGACATCTACTTTGTCTGCCGCCTCTCGCCCCTGAGCGAAGACATTTCCATTCAAGCCGAAGAAATCGAAGAATGCCTCTGGTTGCCTGTCACAGAGTACCTATCCAGCGAAATTGTAAGCACATTTAACAAACACATTGTCAAAGCCGCTATCGAAAGCCCCGGCGTCACCCACATGGAAATCGAAGGCTACTCCGATCCCGAGCGCCACGAAATTTTCATGCCCCATGGCCTGGCAAAAAATATCTGAATCAGGGTAATCCGAAATGATCACATTAGATAAATGGCGACGCGGTTTTTCATTCACACCCGATGAACGAAATGATTTGACCATGTACCTCTGGTTCTACGAGTGGAACATGTTTGAAGCTGTACACCCGGGCCAGCACACGGGCGGGGATCATGTGCCGCAACAAACACTGGACGACAATGTGGGCGTACTCGAACACCCCGACCTCGGTCTGCGTCTCAATGTCTCAGGCAATGAAAACGGGGCTGACCTCCTGCTCTCTATCGCCAACAAAACCGAGCGCACCTGGCCCGAAATAGCCGCGATCATCCCCTGTTTTAACCCCGGCAAACAACCCGAAGTCTCCGAAACCCGGACATTTTTTGACGACGACCACGAGCGCACCTATTTCCTCGCCGAAGAAGGTCTGGTTCCCCTCATCCACCGCGACATTCACTACAACCACACCTATCGCAGCGCGATTGATACCGAAACCGTCTGGTCTGACAAATGGCCCACATCGCCCACCAATGCCACAGGCGGCATTCTGATGCGCGAATCCACAGACCGCACATGGATTGCGGGCATAGCCTGGGCAGATTTTCTCTCTGTTCAAGGACACAACCCCTGGCGCTGCATGCACCAATCAATTCGCGCAGGAGCTCTCGCGCCTGGAGAAACCGCGACTATACGCGGCAAAATCTACCTCTTTGAAGGCACGCGCCACGACTGCATCGAAAAATTCAAATCGGACTTCATATATTAAAAAAATACCGGGACACAAAACCATCCCAGTATTTCTCTTGTCGGATGCTAATGTACGGGCGGGTTGAACTGCTATCGCAGTTGTACGTCGCTCAAAACCCGCCCCTGCTTATACTTTTGCCACGGGAAACTGTATTTCCGTCACATAATCCTTCGGATTGCCATCGGGTCTAAATTGCAAATACACCTCCCGGTTCGGTCCGGTGATTTCGTAGCCGTTGGCCTCAATCCATTGAAGGCCAGCTTGATAGGCCCGCGGAAAACCTTCAAAGCCTCCGTGATGCACCAGGCACGCCATTTGATCACCCGGCAACTCGTGGATCTTGACATCATCACCTTCTGGTATGGTTTTTTTAATCGGTACGCTTGCCTCGGGTTTGAAATTTTCATGCCATACCGTAATGCCCGGTCCCGCAAACTGTCCTTTGTGTTTCACAATATGGGCGACAACCGCATTGTACAGGCGGTCCATCACAGAACCGATGGCTGCAAAGTGTGGAATGGCCTCCTGTTTGGAAGCAACCAGGACCGGTTCAACTGTTTTAATAACAACTTCATAATCTGACATTTTATCCTCCATTTCGATAAGACTCAGTCGGGCTTCCACGCGGGCAATGCGTTCCCGGATATCTCTGGCCAGATCTTCGAGTTCGACCTGTTTTAGCAAAAGCATACCGCGAAGTTGATCAGCCGAAAGATTTTCTTGCAGCATTTGATCAATCTCGCTCAGCGACAGACCCAGGTCTTTGAGAGCCAGCAGGCGATTGAGCCGCGGGAGTTGCTCGAATGAGTAAAAGCGGTAGCCGGTTTGCTCATCGATGTGATCAGATTTGAACAAACCGATTTCGTCGTAGTAGCGCAGCGTCTTGACCGGCACGCCAACAAGCCTGGAAAATTCTCCAATTTTGAGCATGGATTTTCTCCATGTGATACGGGTGTTTGAAGGCCTTCAACGGACAATATACACCTTCCAGTAACTGGAGAGTCAAGGGCCAAAATAAAAAAAATAAAAAATGTACTCCGAACTCCTCAATCGCCGTTTCATTGCCCTGCTCATTGTCTCTTTTTTTAGCAGCTTTGTCTCTGCCCCCCTCAACACACTCTTACCCGTATATGTCGAAGCAGACCTGCTCGGCACACCCCTTTTTTCTGGGGGATTGCGCGCAGCATTTCTCATTTTAGGCGGTGTCTTTGCCGTACCTGCGGGCCGCCTTGCCGATACCTGGGGCGTCAAACCCGTTTATGTCCTTGGCACCTTGGGGCCTATTCTCGCCGGAGTGATTTTTTTTAGCGGCGATCCGATCCTCCTGACTGCCCTGTGTACTGGCATTGGCATCTCATCTGGATTTAACAGCGCCGGAGGGCAAAGCTATTTGATCAGCGCAGCCCCATCGTCTGTTATCGGCATCGCATCAGCCGGTTATTTCCTCGGCAACACCCTCGGAGCGGCTTCGGGGAACTTTCTCTCTGGTCCCATCGCCGATACATTTGGATTTCAAACCCTCGGTTTTTGCATCACACTTGCAGGTGTAGGTCTCGTCCTGATGAGCATCTTGACCCTCCCCGCGATTCCCTCACCAAAATCTGCTGACAATGGTCGCAACTTATCCGCATTCCTACAACTATTCCGCCGTCTTGACGTGTGTCTCCTGTTGAGCATTCGCTACCTGCCCACCAGCTATTGGGGTGCTGTCACCTTGCTCTTGCCCCTGCTCATCTTTCGCATCGCGGGCACCAGCACCGCAGCCACAGATTATAGCGCCATCAGCCTGATCATTGCAGCGTGTTTTCAGGTACTCACCGGTCGGCTTTGCGACCGCATTGGGCGCTGGCGTCCCATCCTCGTATCCGCGTCGCTCGTCGCCATAAGCGCCATCGGCCTCGCCCTGACCGCGCACACCCTTACTGGCATCTACGTCTTTGGCATTCTCGCAACTGCCTCGGCCTGGTCTCTTTCGACCACCATGCCGGGCCTCATACAACTGATTGCCCGCGAAAATGAAAAAGGCCGCGTCGTTGGCGCAGCCCACCTCGCCTGGAGCCTGGGCATGCTCTCTGGCAGCCTCGGCGGCGGAAAACTTATCGACTGGGGTCCCATCTGGCCCTTTGGCATCTCGGTCTTATTTTGCCTTGGCGCACTCGCCTGCGGTGTGGGACTCTATCGCCTGCATGGAAAAAACGAAAACCCATTTAATTGAGGAATCACCATGAACAACCATCCACTAAAAATCATTGTCTTTGGCGCCCATCCCGATGATTGCGATATCAAAGCGGGCGGCATCGCCATCAAATATGCGAACCTCGGTCACAAAGTAAAATTTGTTTCTGTCACCAACGGCGATGCAGGTCATCACGAAATTGGCGGCGTTGAACTCGCCCGCCGCCGCCGCGCCGAAGCCCAGGCAGCAGGTGCGGTCGCAGGCATTGAATACCGCGTACTCGACAACCACGACGGCGAACTTGAACCCACCCTTGAAAATCGGAAAAAAATCATCCGCCTGATTCGCAACTATACGCCGGATCTCATTCTGACCCATCGCCCAAACGATTACCACCCCGATCACCGCTACACGTCTATCCTTGTGCAGGACTCGGCATACATGGTCACCGTACCCAACATCTGCACAGACACACCCGCCCTGTCGTACAACCCCGTCATCGCCTACCTGAGCGATAACTTCCAAAAACCGCAACCTTTTTCTCCCGATGTCGTTATAGCTATTGACGATGTCATCGAAAAAAAACTCGATATGCTACACTGCCACACATCGCAAATGTACGAATGGTTGCCCTTTAATGCGGGACACCTTGACCAGGTACCCGAATCGCCGCAGAGCCGCCGCGAATGGTTGCAGCATCGCCTCAATCAATTTCGCACCGTAGCCGATCGCTATCGCGACCTATTGATCAAATACTACGGGCAAGAACGCGGCTCAAAAGTTCAATATGCCGAAGCTTATGAAGGCTGCGAATACGGCAGCGCACTCACAGATAACAATACCCCAGAACTTTTCCCATTCTTCTAAAACCTGCTGACAAGGCTCACATCCCCTGAAGATATTGGAATAAAAGATGAAACACCGTGTTAAAATTTTCCTCCTCACGCTCGGCATTGCCAATTTGCTGAGTCTCACGTTCTTAATTTCTTCACTATCCACACAGACCAGCAGTCCTTCTCTGGACTTTGACGGAAGTGGCATTGTTGATTTTACCGACTTTTTGCTATTTGTCAGCGCATTCGGGTATCGGGAGGGCCAGGAAAAGTATGAAGCAAAATACGACCTGGATGGCAATGGTGAGATTGCGTTTAGCGATTTTTTGATCTTTGCCAGCAATTTTGGTAAACCACAATCGCAACTCACCTCTTTGTCGGCCTGGTTAAAGATGCCAGCATCTGATCGTCCAGAACGCATCCTGAAAAATGAAGTATCCTACCAGAACATCTCTTCAGAAGAAGCGCAAACCGCGGCACAATTGCTGTGGGAAGATATCGTGGCAAATCAGCAGGAAGAGCGATGCGCCAGGCTCAGCGAGCACCGCATTGCAGTTGGCGGGCATTCATTGCGATGGCTCGAGCGTGTTTTTGGATCCGAACCCGAGGAAGGGCACTCGCTATGGATCGCCATGCATGGAGGAGGAAACGAGTCAAGCGATTTCAACGATAACCAGTGGATAATCATGGCTGGTCTATACGGGCCTCTATACGAGCCTGAAGAAGGCATATACGTCGCGCCCAGAGCACCAACAAATACCTGGAATCTATGGCATCGGAACCACATTGACCCACTATTTCAAAGGCTGATTGAAAACTATGTGATCTGCCGGAATGTGAATCCGAACCGGGTCTATTTAATGGGTGTGTCTGCTGGCGGCGATGGGGTTTATCAGTTGGCACCGAGAATGGCGGATCGCTGGGCCGCGGCTGCAATGATAGCCGGGCATCCGAACGATGCGAGTCCGGTGGGCCTGAGAAATATAGGATTTGGAATATTCGTGGGGGCAAACGACAGTGCGTTTAGGCGCAACCAGAGGGCAAGAGAGTGGGAAACTCTTCTTGCGCACCATAGAAAGGCAGACCCCGGCGGCTATTCCCATTGGGTGAGAATCTATCCGAACAAGGGCCATCGCCTGAACCTCTTGGAGAGAGAGGCACTACCCTGGATGAAAAACTATGTTCGAAATCCATGGCCCAATAGAATTGAGTGGCGTCAAGACAATATAACCCATAACCGATTTTACTGGCTGGCCGTACCTCCCGGTGTTGCAACGCGCCGTCAGAGAGTCTCAGCGTGGGTTGAAAACCAGACCATACATATCCAGGCCAGTGGCCTTGCGAATCAGCAACTCTTGTTGCGGCTTTCGGACAATCTGATTGATCTCGACGCCTCTATATCCGTCCAGGTCAACGGCCAGCTTGTCCACGAAGGCCTGGTAGATCGCTCCGTAGAGGTCATTAAACATTCATTGCTTGAACGGGCTGATCCCGCCTCAATAGCCACGATCGAAATCTCCTTGACGGTAGGTCCTTGATATAAAAAAGGCGCGTTTTAAACGCGCCCTTTTCTCTTACCATCTGTGTTGAATCATCACTCAAAAACCACAAACTTACCATCCTTAACGATCAGAACAGCCGGATCGTAAATCGCATCTCCATTGGCGTCAAATGAAAACGCGCCCGAAATCGTATCCAAATTCTCGATTTGAGCCAGCGCGTCCCGAATCGCGCGAGGGTCAGTGGATTGGGCATCTGCAATCGCTTCTGCAAAAATATGAACCGTTGTGTAGGACATGGCCGCGTATCGGCTCGGCTCGGCACCGTATTTCGCCCTATAATTCTCAACAAAGGCGCGGTTGTCAGATATATCGGCCGTGCTGCTCCACGACGTAAAACTAATTGCCCCTTCAGCAGCCTCCCCTGCGCGTTCTACCTCACTCAGGGTAAGCAGAGGAATCAGAATTGGAATGCCGTACTGCTGTCCCTCAGTCAGAGCCACGACCCTCTCTGCTGGCAAAGCTGAAACAAAAATAGCATCTGGATTCAGCGCCACAAGCCGAGAGAACTGCGCGGAAAAATCCGTATCGCCGGTTTCAAAAGTCTCGGAGGCCAAAACCTCGACCCCATTCTCACTAAAGGCCTGCTTTAACACCGCGTCGCTGCTTGGCGAAAAAACATCAATGCGATCAAACATCGTGACCACGCGCTCATAGCCCAATTTTTCCCGAGTCAGTTTTACACTCCCCGGGATCAACGCATCAACGGTAAGACTAACGCGAAAAACAAAATCGCCAATCGCGCTGAGGCCGCGTGCGGCCGAGGTGGGGCTAATCGCCACAATTTCATTTTCTTGCGCAATGGGAAATACCGCGCGCACCATGGTAGAAGAATAAACACCGAGAATGGCCGGCACGCCATCTTCCTGAATGAGCTTATTGTACGCCGCAGTAGCACCTTCTATTGTGCTCTCATCATCCTCGACAACAAACCTCAAACTCGCATCGCCCAGTTGTGAGTTCACCTCTTCGCGAGCCATTTCAAAGCCATTGATAAACCCCTGTCCAATCGCGGATAACCGCCCTGTTTTGGACACGACAATGCCAACTGATATAAGTTCAGATGTACCCGTCACCCGTGCCTTCCCACCAATGGGCAACGCAACCATCGACGTATAGCCCCCGTTGATCGGGATGCTCCACCAACGCCCCATCACAGAGCCATCTCGAGACGCGCGCGCCTGATAATATCCACTCGCCTGACCGGATATCTCCACCGTGACGCGCCCCATCTCATCGGTCAATCCCGACCACTGATAATCGGGCACCTGCCCGGCAATAGAACGCGCAAACTCGACCATTACACCCGCCACAGGCGCGTCATCTTGCGACACAGTCGCCACCACCATCGCCTGAGACACACTCCCATCCGCTACAGCCATTTTACCCAACGGGCGTCCAATCTGCTCCTCCACCTCGGAAGACTCCATCCCGCGCTCACCGCCACAGCCCCACATGATACCTGCGGCGAGTGCTATCACCATCACACGGCAAAACCTATTCAACATAATGCTCTCCTCATAAATAATAATTGCAACAATTCTCTCAAAAAGTTCACTGTAAATTTGGTGCAACCCAGGATACAAACCGTGTGTACGGATGTCAAGCGGTGTACAACTATCTGCCTATCCAGTAGTAGTTCAACATGACTCTTACAAACTAAAACGTGCTGACCATCCGCACATGCACCATGCCCTGCCCCAGGCTCTCGCCCCGTGGCAAACCATAATCTATCCCAACCGCGCCCATCCGTCCATTTGCCAAAAGACCTACGCCATAGGACACGGGCCATGAACGCGACCCTGCCCCCTCAATCCTTCCCGCATCGACAAACGCAAAAAGCCGCGTTTTCGGCCCCAACAACCATCGCCACTCCACATTGACCCACCCCGCATTTGTTCCCCAGAACATCTCTTCCCGATATCCCCGCAGCGATTCTGCACCTCCCAGCCAAATCCCGGCGGTCTGCGGCACATCCCCTTTCTGCCCCACCCACAAAGCGCGCGCCCGTCCCGCAATAATAGACTGCCTGCCCACAGGCAAAAACACCTGTCCATCAACACCCCACTGCACGCGCCTAATCCCATCTGAAACCTCGCCCATCTCTCCCCTGATCTCCGCCACCCAACCGCTCATAGCATGCCCCCGTCGATCAAACCGAACACCCGACTCAAGAGACCACATCCTCTCTGACTCGTAGAACCCCAACCCCGCAGAATCGGGCAAAACGCGCCTGTGTGCAACCCCGCCAAAAAATCGCGCACCCTCCCCCACAGAAACATCCGCGCCCCCTCCAAACTTATGCGTCACATACCCCGTACGCGCAAACATTTCCACCTCACCCCAACCGGAAAGCGGACTATTTAAAACATAGGGTTCGCGATACAAAACCCGCAAATTCGACAGCCCCACCCCCTGACGCGACCACAGCGCGTACCCCTCTCGCCCCCCACCGGAAAAATTCAAAACATCAAGCGCGATCTCCCCGGTCAAACCCTGTCCAGAACCCACGCCGAGCACCCCTTCAATTCGCGTGTGATGCGACTCCTCCAAACCGATCACAAGCCCCATCTCATCACCTGTAGATACGAGTTCTGGCGTATAAACCCGGTCAATAAATGGCAAATTTTGCAACCGCCTCACAAAAGCATCCACGCGACGCTGGTCATAAACTTCCCCTGCAACAAACGATATATGTCGCAACAAAACATCTTCTCGCGTCGTTTGATTGCCCTTAAAGCGCACTGCATTGACATGCACCAGAGGACCGGACGACACGGCCACCTGCACGCGCGCGCCATCACTATCAAATTGCACATCTGGACGCAACGCACAAAACGGATAGCCTCGGTCTTCATAAAAACGCAACAGGCGGTCCAATCGCTGGCCCAAATCGCTTTCAAGCAACACCATACCTCGCGCCAGGCCAAAAGCCAAACGCACATCCGATTGATCAAAGCCCAGATCACCACGCACCTCCACAGACGCAACCCGCGTTCGCGTCCCCTCAACAATTGCAAAAGCCACCGTCGCATCGCGACTGCGCATAGCAACCCTGGGAAAAGCCACCGCCACATGCCAGAACCCACGCGACTGATACCCTTTCAAAATGCGATCAACATCCTTTCGCAACAACGCCGAATCCACCGCAACGCCCACCCGCGTAACCAACCACCCCCGCACATCGCGCGCACTTACAGACCGCGCACCTTCAACCTGCACGCGCTTCACAATCGCACGCACCTCTCCCCCCGCGTTGGACGCGACACAGACCAGCCACAGCGCAAAAAGCAAATATCGCGATACTTGTATGTATTTATCTCTATTCATCTGTACCTTTGTACGACGGGCGGGCACAGAGACACCGCCCCTACATTTAATTTTTCATCTGCGTTTATCTGCGTTCATCTGCGGATCAAAACACCGCCCGCATCTCCACGCGCCCGAGATGTATGGTCTGACGAGCCGGTCTTACGCGCCCGTCGTACATCACCCGCGCCGATACATATTTGCCAAGGCGGTAATCCATCCCCAATCGCCACGCCCAATTCTGCCCCTGGCGATTGCCCCTTGCCAACCCTAAAAATAAGGGCGTCATATCCGTCGCCCAAACCCGTGTCCAATCCAATCGCCCGCGCAATCGTCCGCGACCGGGCAAAGCGTAAATCACCTCTGGCTGAACGCCGATATGCCACACGCGCAATCCCCGGACACCTTCCCAATCTCGCCCGCTTAAAACGCCCAAACGCAAGTGCCATTTACGCGCGGGCCTGAACGCGCCGCGCAATGCACCACCCGCATCATCAATGCGATAGGCAAAAGCTCCCGCGCCTTTGCGTTCTCTTTGCCCCAGATCAAATTCAGTCTCCAAGTCAAGGCGATTGGCAGGTCTCAACTTTCCCAGCACGCCACCCTGGACAAAAAATTCGGCTGCACCCCCGTAAAACGCCCGATTGACCTGATCGCGCACGCGCGCAGTCAACCGCAGCGATCCACGCCTGTGATACCGAAAAAAATAAAGACGCACCAGCCCATCTCTGCGAGCACCCAAAATCCCAGCATCCGCATCAAAACCAAACAGATCCCAGGGAGCCGCGTGCTTTGTCCCAACCGCAATCTGCCGATCCGCACGCAATGACGCATCCAGCGCAACAGCGGACAAAATGTGCTCATCTCCAATCAAACGCCGAAAATCAATTTCCACGCGCATGCCCAGCGCACCATCGCGTGCAGGGGCAAATCGCCCATAATCATAAACCTGCACATAATCGCCATCGACATCGGGCACAAACTCTTCTACATCGCGCAAACCATCGCCATTGGCATCTTCCCAAATATATTCCCCCAGCCCAGACGCCACCTCGACAAAAATGGGCTGACTGACCCGCGTACTCGAAACGCGATACGTTATCTGATGCGACGAGCCAGGGCGCGTATGCCCCAACCGCACACGCCCCAGATGCGTCATCTGTTGGTTTTCCCGCCCAATATGAATTTTCCCATGGGTATAAGAACCAGAAAAAACCCAGCCCTTCCAATTTGTCACCTGCGCCCTGTGGGTTTGCAACCACCCGCGCAAACTGTCCTGCCACACCGTTTCCCTCTGCCTGAATTTCCGATATTTCAACTCCGACACCCACGACCAATTTCGCCCTTCGCCAACGCCTATGTGCCACACCAACTCCTGTTTGTCAATACCCCGAGGCAAAACGCGCGGCCGTGTGGCATAAAAAAGCGAACTGCTCCCCACCCCATCGCCCACCCCATTCTCCAGCGAAAAACGAAACCCCGGCGCAACACCCCCCACCAACACTTCGACTTGCCCCTCGTGCCGACGCATCCCACCGCTACCGCGCCCGAGCGACTCGTAGCGGTACATCCCCACGGGCGAGTGAATCCCCACACTTTTCCGATCCGTTAGCACAGCACCCAAATGCTGTCCGTATTCCCCGGTAACGAAAAACGCCTTGCCCAAATCCCAACGCACGGCCATCTCGCCCTCGCGTTGGGCGGTTCGCGCAGTATCGGCCTGCCACCCCCATCGCCCGGCAGCCTGCCCTCTGTCCAATCGCTCAAATGCTTCAAAATTGGCCCCGACCTGACGAAACCGACCCGAGACTTCAAAATTGCGCGCTTTCCACGCGCCATCCATGCGAAACCCGCGCCCACTTCCCAAATCCCGATCACTCAGGGCAAACTCCCCAGAAATACGCGCATTTGACCACGGCGTGTACGTCGCGGACACCACCCCCAATTGCCGCTGCACTGAAGCTATCCCGGGCGATAATGCGGGACGGTCAGACTCTCGAATCAGCGTTGTCCCCACAGACATCCCTTCAGCGAGGGACACGCGGGACTCTATACCCATCAGCTGGCTTCTCATACCGGCATCAATCACCTGATATTCCACTATAACGCGGCTCTCAACCCCAATCGGTATTTCAGGCGTGAACGCCACATGCCCGCGCTCGTAATCAACCGTATAATCCGCCCCATCTCCGCGCTCGAGCAACCGCCCATTGAGATACACCCGCTCGGACTCTGGCACAATTTGCCCCCTCAACCCACCACCCGACAATGAATAAGGCCCCTGAAACCCCTCAATCGTCACCAGCCGCCGCGATTCCCAATGCCCCCGCGACACCGCCCCAAAAGCCGCAACCTGACCCTTCTCCCGATGGGCCAACACGCGCGCGCCCTGCAACTGCCTTCGATAACGCCCAAACACAGTCCCGTCAAACGCCACATCGAGATCGCCGAGCGTGGCCGACACCTGATTGGCATTAACCTGAAAAAACACGCGATCCAATTCCTGTAACCGCTTCGATCCCCCTCGCTCACCTATTGGCAAATTGCGATCGGACAGCACAGCCAATAAATTGACCCCCTCGGCAACCTCGCCCGAAATACGCAACTGCAAAGCCTGATGAACCGCGTGTTGAGACCCTGCGGTTACCGAAATACTCTTATGACCGCCAACCGTCAATTTCTGCTCTTCATCCCTATCTGGCACAACAGGTGGAGAAAACACACGCACAATTGATTGATCACCGCCGCCTTCCCCCGGTTGAAACTGGCGACGCTGAACCACAGGCGCGGTCACCAGAGGGCGCTGTCTAAAACGCACCACAATCTCCACACCCCGCGCAACATCTCGCAAAAGCGTCAGCAACGCGCGATCGGCATCTACCACATAATCCCGGTCCCGAATGAACAACACCCCATCCACCCAAACCCGTTCGCTCGCCGCCTCAATCGCACGGTCAGAAATCGCAAAAGGCCCGCGGCTCCCATCCGCTTGAAACACCCGTTCCCCATCGAACAACGTAAACTGCTCGGGCAGGGGAACCTGTGCGTGTACCGTCACGGCACAGACCCAAAAAAATACAATGCCCTGAGCAATACAAAGGGTGCCAGAACTCACCTTTCACCCTTCTCACTTTTTGCCCTTGAAACTTGCAATTGCAACTTCTGAATGCGCCCATTGCCCGAATCCAGAACGAACAACCTGCCAGCGCGTCCAAGCGCAACACCCCGAGGAAATTGAAATGCCATCGCACCCTTTCCCGGATCAGGACCGCCTAAAGAGCCTGCAATATCGCCAGAATCGAGGTCAAAAACCACAATGCGATGGTGGCCTGTATCCGCTACAATTAACGTCCGCTCAGGCCCCACGCACAGCGCCGAGGGCTGCAATAAAACATCGTCGCCCATTGTCTTTTGAAAATTGCCAAACCTGTCGAACACCGCGATCTGATCATTCTCGCTATCGCAAACATAAACCACCTCGCGACCTTCTACTGCGATCCCCAAAGGCCGCCGCAAATTGCCAGCCCCATACCCAAACCCACCAAAACTGCGATCAACGCGGCTATACGTATCGATCTGCACCAGTTGATCGGCATCGATATCGCTCACCAAAATCTCATCTGCATCCGACACGGCAATACCACTGAGCGTACCCAGCTCCATAGAACCACCAGCATCCGCACCGCCAATCACCGCAAGAAGGCGCAAATTGAGACTAAACACCTGAATGCGGCGATTTCGCCCATCGGCCACATAAATCTCCAGCCCCTTGCTCGCGGCAATACCACCCGGTTTATTAAATTGCCCATCTTCCCAACCCGGTCCACCTACCGCCCTTAAAAAAGTTCCAGTTGGAGAAAATTTTTGGACGCGATCATTCCCGGTATCCACTACAAACACATTGCCCGACGTATCCAGAGTCAATCCCTCGGGATCGAGAAACTGCCCATCGCCACCCCCTATTTCGCCAAAAACAGCCTCAAAGCGAAACGCGACCTGCACCTCTGCCCCAGCCGTACCAACCCATGCGAATACAATCAGGATGCAAAAAATACGTCTCATAAAACCATCCCTCTCCCTCTTTTCAGATCAGCGCGAAACACTTCGGCCTTCTCGCTTGTACCTCTCGAGCAACGTCTTAAGCTCCTCAACAAGCTCGGGATATTCTGCATAAAGGTTAAATCGCTCGATCCGATCGCGTTCGAGATCAAAAAGTTCGCCCGGATGATCGTGGAGTACATACCCGCGTTCTTCCACAAACCAATCCGGCTCTGCATTGTCGTCCCCACTCGGCGCATCAATCAATACCCAGCGTCCCTTCCGAATGGCAAATTTTCCCCGAATGCTGTGATGCACAGTCGCCTCCCGGATAGGCGCATCTAAAGTCTCACCTAAAAGCGCGGGCAAAATATTATAACTGTCTTCAGCCACATCTTCCGACAAAAACGCGCCGCTTATCGCCGCCGCCGTAGCCATAAAATCGGACAGACAAATCACCTCATCGCAAACCCTGCCCGCCTCAATCTGACCGGACCATCTAACAACAAACGGAACTCGGTGTCCGCCTTCCCACACATCGCGTTTTAACCCCCGCAAGCCATCCATACTATAATGACCGTATTCCTGGATCCGTCTATACGCAGAATTTTCCGGCCCATTATCGCTGGTAAAAATAATCAGCGTATTCTCGGCAATCCCTTTTCGATCAAGTGCCGCCATCACCTCGCCCACCGTCCAATCCACTTCACAGACAAAATCTCCGTAATCACCCGCCTCGCTCATACCCTTAAACTCATCTATTGGAACAATCGGCGTATGCGGCGCAGTCAGTGGAAAATACAAAAAAAACGGTTGCTCATCCGCCGCTTCAATATATTGAACCGCGCGTTGGGTTAACGCAGGCATCACCGCTTCGAGAGACCACCCCGGCGCCATAGCTCCGGGAAGTCCAAACATATCCTCGGGCTTCTCTTCAACGGGCGCATCTACCAATCCATCATTTTCAAACCATGTATAAGGCGGAAAATTGGGCACATCATCGCCAAAATAATAATCAAACCCACATTCTATAGGCCCACCAGTGATCGGCTTACTAAAATCGATATTCTGCCCCAATTCATACCGCCGATCCCGATCCAGCACCCCGTATTCCGCGCCTTCATAAGCCGCACGTCCATCCTTTGTCTTCCAGTGCCATCCCAGATGCCATTTCCCAATACAGGCCGTGCGATACCCCTGATCTCGCAGCAATGCCGCCACCGTCGTTCGCCCCGGTTCAATCAAAGGCGGATCCCACGGCCACAACACACCGCCTTGTAACCGGGTACGCCACGAATATCGCCCCGTAAGAATCGCATAGCGCGACGGCGTGCAAACGCTGGACGGCGCGTGGGCATCGGTAAAACGAACCCCCTGTGACGCCAGCCGGTCCAGATTGGGCGTTGGAATTTTAGACTCCGCATTCTGGCACGCCAAGTCACCATAGCCCATATCATCGGCCAAAATAAAAATAATATTCGGATTGGACTGCGTCATCTGTTCACCTCAAATCTTCAAATTCGCCTGAATACTCGCCACTGCCCGATCGACATCTTCTCGATGTCCAAACGAACTCAAGCGAAAATAACCTTCGCCAGCAGGTCCAAAACCCGAACCCGGTGTACCCACGACATGGGCTTCTGACAAAAACTTGTCAAAAAAGCCCCACGACGACATACTATTCGGTGTCTTGAGCCACAAATAAGGCGCGTGTACACCGCCGAAAACCGTCAGACCAATACTTCTCAGCCCCGCCCGAATAATGCGCGCATTTTCCATATAATACGCAATCATCTCCTGGCATTCTCGCTCGCCTTCTTCTGTAAACACCGCCAAAGCACCCAGTTGCACAATATTCGAAGCACCGTTAAAAAACGTATTTTGACGCCTGCCCCACAGCGTATTCAATTTGCCCGCCTCTGCGTCTTCCACAATTAAATCCATCGGCACAATAGTCCACCCCAGACGCACACCCGTAAACCCGGTATCTTTGGAAAAACTATTGATCTCAATCGCACAGGACTTTGCCCCCTCAACCTCGTAAATACTCCGCGGCAAATCCGCATCGGAGATATACCCGGCATAAGCTGCATCGTAAATAATCACCGCCTTGTGTTCTCTGGCATAATCCACAAACGCCTGAAGCTGCGCTCGATTTGCTACAGCACCCGTTGGATTATTCGGACTGCAAATATAGATCAAATCCACTTTTTGGTCTGGTACATCGGGTATAAAGCCGTTCTCTTCTTTACACGGCATATAAACCAGTCCTTCATACTGATCGTTCACAGCCTCGCCCGTCCGTCCGGAAATCACATTGCTATCAACATATACCGGATACGCCGGGTCCTGTACAGCAATCACATTATCCATGCCAAAAATCGACTGGATATTTGCCGAATCCGACTTGGCCCCATCGCTCACAAAAACCTCAGACGCATCGAGCTCAACCCCGTATTTTGTATAGCGTTTCGCCAGAGCCTCCCGCATCTCAGGCTCGCCTTCCCCGCCATCGGCATAGCCGCGATACGTCTCCACACGCGCCATCTGATCCACCGCATCGTGCAAACCGGCAATCACGCTTTTGGTCAGCGGCTCGGTCGTATTGCCAATGCCCAATCGCATTACGGATACCTCTGGATGGGCATCGAGAAAAATCTGCGTCCGCCGCGCAATCTCGGGAAACAAATACCCCGCAGCCAATTTGTCATAATTTGCGTTAATACTCGCCATGTAATGTAAATCCTTTCGCGTCAAAACTCTATCGACCAACAACATATCGCGCCAAAAAATATAGACGCAACGCCCAAAAGTCAAAGACCAAAAACGCGCAATCAAAATGAACCGCATAAACATTGTGTTGCATAGCCCCTCCGATCAGAGTAATTTCTACTGAACAATAGCAATTGGGGGCTGGAGGCTGGGGGCCACCTTTTACGTCTTACGTCTTACCTTATCACCAGGAGTACGCATGGGATACACTGCTCAAGTGCGCGAATTTACAATGGCCTGTAACGACGACCTGCCAGCGCATCCGCAAAACATGACAACAGAAGGCATCGCATTTATACGAGAAATGGTCAACGACGAACTCGACGAGCTAATGGCCGCGCAGACCGTCACAGAACAGGCCGACGCACTCGTCGATGCGATTTACTACATCTGCGACTTCGCCGTGCGCAACGGCATCAACCTCGACCCGCTTTTCGATATCGTCCACAATGCAAACATGCAAAAAGTCGTAAACGGAAAAGTTATTCGCCGAGAAGACGGAAAAATACTCAAACCCGAAGGATGGGAAGACCCCGCGCCCAAACTCATAAAAGAAATGACCCGCCAGGCGCGCGAAGGCGGGTTTAACAATAATCCATAATAGCCCATTATCTCTAAGGACACCCCATGATCTTTCGACTATTTTCCACTATTTTGCTCGTAATCTTCGCCCTGCTCGGCACAGTAGCTGGCAATGCACTCCGCATGCTATGCGATAAAACCTATAAACGCCACCGCACTTCTGATACAGATGGCCTCATAATCACCGCTGTAATCAGCAACAGCCTCATAGCTGCGGCCATCGCCTTCTTTTCAGGTGCGCGATTCATAACCGCATTTGTAGGCGGTGCCGTGCTAACCGCTATCCTGGGTGATCGCCTCGACCGCGCACCCTTTCAGGAAACTTTATCTCTGGAAAACGAAGATGAAGAACTCGCTATCAAATAGCCCCTTCAGTGATACGAACAAACAAAACAGCCCATCCAATTTTTTGGACAGGCTGTTTTTTTAACTATGGGAGTACCTGACATTAGCGATAGGTCAGTTCAAACACGCTATTTACCAGCCAAGGAATCGAAACCTAAGGGCTACGGGCGTTGAGACACCCTGGTCCGATAAGCCTGGCGAGGGTGGTTAGGCTTGTCCGGAAAGCGTGACTCAAGTTCTCCGCTATGCATCATCGGAGTAATATAACCCGCCGTTAGTTTGCTTTGACCGATATTGAGAAACCGGGCAAGTTCAGCGGAGGTTACCCATTTTCCTTGATCGCATATTAAATGGATGATGGGGCGCACACGCACACGACGTGGCCGCTTTCCAAGTTTTGCAATACGCGCTCTGATATAATCGGGAAGCTCCCCCCCATCCGCATCGAACTCCCTCCCATCCGCGCTGAACTCCCCCTCATCCGCACCGGGCTTACCTGTATCCGCATTGAGCTCCCTCCCATCCGCACTGCACTTCTCATCTTTTGCTCTGTACTCTCCAACTTGCGATGTCAGAACAGAAGCCAGTGTGTAGTAGCTGTTGGGACCATGGGAATGAAGCTCCAGCAAATCTCGGTCGCGGAGGCCGCGCAAAAGATAACTGGCATTTAAGGTATCGAGACCGGATAAAGCACGCAACCTGGCATTGTCTATCTGACCGCGACGATAAGTATAAAGCAATGTCCGAAACTCATTACGGGAAAGCTCAAGATCGCCGAGAGCCGAGATAAATTCTCGATCGATAGCATTTAGGGTAAGCGTATTTCGGAGCGTGACCGTGACGCTACGATTGGTAGCATCTATATCTGGCTTTGGCAAAAAAGCGTCTTCCATCTCCGCAAACATACGCGGGATACCCTCGCCTTGATCGCGTGCGAGACCGAGATCTACAAGCACTCGAATAACGCGAGGATTGCGGCTATGATGGACGCGCTTGAGCGTGAGCAACTCTTCCGTAGTCAAGTTGCCGACCAGACCGCCAGGGCTGACCACCTCCATGCGGTCATCGAATAGCCAAACCTCTATGCCCGCACCTTCGATCCTGTAATCGCGGTGCGCGATGGCATTGAGCAACGCCTCCAGCCACGCAAAGTCCGGGTATTCGACGGACTCCTGAAAGCGGCTACCCACGAGCCGCATAGGGCGTCGCAGCAAACTGCTGATAACAGTGCGGATTTCCGACATGACCGCAGGCAAGTTGCCTTCGCAGCGCGGGCGTTCCTCGACATTGTGCTCGGGTCCGGTATGTCGCTCGGTGCCAATGACGCGAAATAGGCGGACACCGGCATTGGGATGGTCCGGGCCGTAACGGGCAAAAAGCAACTCCGCAGCATTTCGAAGCACGATTCCTTGCCCGCGGCGGTCGGCCAATTTGCGCTTGAGCAAGTACTCCTCATCACTCAAAGCGGATAAGCCCGCCCCTTGTCGCGCGCGTTCTAACAGTCGCCCATCCAAATCAGCCAAAGTAATGGACGACCGCCGGCTTTCCCAACTCTCCGCCATACCTTCAAACTTGAGCGTATTGATTTGGCTCTCGCTGGATTGCACTGTCTGGTCGCCCATTCGCAGAGGGAAGCCATCCCCGATTACTTGCACGGGAACATCTGAGGCCGAAACATCAAAAACAATCACTTCGCACCCTTCAACATTCATAATAAAACCATCGGGTTGTGCGGGCTGCAAGCGAGTGCTCGGGGTATTCAGGATATTGCTCAAGGCATCCTGCGGTAGCCGGTGTCCAGTAATGGTGCGGTCATCCTCTATGCCCAGGATCAATACGCCACCTTCGGCATTAGCGAAAGCAGCGATGTACTCCGCAACCTGGTCCCGCACGGCGCGGCGATTACGTGACCGTTTGGCCTCACCTACCCCTTCATACAAAGACTTGCGATCAAAGTGCTGACCTTCGTCTTGATTCAGAAACGGCGTGAGATCGAATCGTAGTTCTACCATGAGAAATCACCTGCAATAATTTGGCTCAATAGCCCTTTGCCTCCGCACCAACGTCAGAATGTCCGCGACACTGTTCTCGCCCAGACACTCAAAGAACGCATATTCAAGGCTGCGTTTAGTATAGTCAACTTTGCCCGCATCTTCAAGACTGCGAATAAAAAAATAGCCTGTCCAAAAGACTGGATGGGCTGTTTTTTAACTACACGGGCGTATATGGCCTTAGCGATGTTCGGAGGTATCCGTGACCGGCGAGCGTCTGCCTCTGAGTTTATCTATCGCCTTGCTGCGCTCACTATCGGACTTATGAAACAGACCGCGTACAGAATTTGACCCCTCGAGAACCTCCGGAATATCAGAGGTATCTATCTGGTCATCGGGCAGTGCAGCAAGCGCGTCCAACTCTTCTTTTTGAGATTGTTTTAGTTTAATATCCCGACTCTTCATACCTTGCTCTCTCGCTTCGAGTTGCTTTTCGGGCGCTGATGATTCTGCCAAACTCATCATCGGTCGTCCCGTAGTCTCTTTCAGTCAAAGTGTGAATAACAAGTATAAACGACGTAGCTTTGCTAAATCCTTTACTAAATCTTTACTAAATCCCCGAAATATTCCAAAATTAAGTAAAGAACAAGCCTATGAAAAACAAGTATTTATATATGTTCCTTTTATGCCCTACTCCTTTTCAGACTAGTTTTCTTTATTTTCTTTACTAAATATCCTTTCCTAATGCGCTTCTGTAGGCACCCAGGCGGGTTGAGCGCGGGACCCTTGGTTGACGATCAAATTGGAGAGACGCAATTCCTGTATAAGATTACGGACCCTGATCTGCTTCTGCTCGTCTGTCAGCCGATCAGGTAGCTGCGACATCAGGACCTGATCAATCTCCTTGCGACCGACTGGGCCATGCTCGCGTACCAAGGCTAAGATCAGATCCAGGTAGTACTGCTTGTTGAACCCGCGTTTTAGGACGTAACGGTCAGTGTCACCTGTCACCTTGGCAATCGATTCAGCGACCATCAAGTTAGGGTAACGGCCTTCAACAAGGCCACGGACCTTCAGATAGCGATGATCTTCTCGGCTGATACGCATTTCCTTCTGTACCTGGTCAAGGAGCATGACCTGACCGAGGTTCAAGTCAGTTCGTTCCATCAGGAGCCGCGTATAGCGCTCGTCAAGAATGCGACCGTGGATGCTCACAGCCACGCTATCGGATGCAATCCCACCCCGCCCCAGGGCAACAGGTCCTGATTGCCTCTCCCTTTGGTATTATAGGGATCAAAATCTGTGCCGACGACCCCATGTGTCTCATCGTCAATACCAAAGACAAGATAACCAGTCGGCTTAGCAGCGATGCAGGTAGAGTTCGCAAGCGCGGACAGGTATTCCCCAATCTGCTGAGATTCATAGCGATTGCGCTTGAACTCCAACCATTCGGTCTCTGTCGGCAGACCGCGCAACTCGTCAATAAGCGCGATGTCCTGGCTTTCACTCATGTTAACGTGCTCGCTTTCGTCAAAATCAGGCTTCTCTACATCCCCCATATTGCAGACACAATCTTCCAAACCGCACTCGGTGGTGTCGGTGATCATTTGGTTTCCATCAAGCAACCATCAAACAAATTACAAAACAGTAAGTAATTTGATAACAATGAGTTATAAAATTACACCTGCTCTGCCGAGTCACTTTTCGGGTCTTCTATCAAACAACCATCAAACAACCGTCAAGCAAATGACCGTCAATTAACATAATTTCAATAAAATAAATAAGTTAAGTAAAATTTACAACTTCTCGATCCGCTTTGCATCAATTACCTATCAATTACCCGTCAATTACCGGATGGAAACTCAGGGCAAAGTGGTCCTGGAGAATGCTCCCAGTGAAAACGGACCTTAAGTTCGCGTAACATTTCAAAGGTATCTCGGTAATCAACATCAAATTGACTACATACATTTGGCAGGGGTACCCTTTTCCTCACATCTGGATTAAATACCTCTTGTATCCAGCACAAACAAGGATGGAGCCTGGTTTATCACACCGGTATCCCCATCTTTCCCGGCATATTTTCAAAAGTTTCCCCCTTTAGACCGGTGAGATTGTACGCCTCGCGATAGAGCAGACGGCCTTCCTTCACTGCACGGAAGATTGCCGTGCCAAAGCGGGTGCCGATGCGCCATTTCTGAGTATTCCAGAAATTGCCACCACTTGCTTGACTCTGCTGGCTACTGTGCCATTCCCTATCCGTATATTCTTCATAGAATTTAAAAAAGGCAATCGAATCAATCAGGCCGAGGTCGCGCGCTCGGCGTGCGGCTACAAGAGAACTCACTTTGAATTGATGTGCAACAGACTGATAAGGATCGCTTGCCTGCTCAGCTATGGTCCAGAAGTCACGCAACTCCGCCGCTGGCACTAAAAACTCCGCCGCTACCTGGTCACAAAATCTCTCTGTGGTATTAGAATCGAACTTCAGATGTTCAAAACTGGATACCCCGGTCTCTCCAACAAAAAGATGCGCCAGTTCGTGAGCCAGGGTGAACATCTGCGCTGCTTTGAAGTCGGCATTATTCACAAAGACCAATGGAGCATACTCATCTACAAGAGCAAAACCCTGAAATTCATCCGGATCGAGTTTGCGGCTTGTGTTGTTTCCCACAACGCCATTGAAAACCACCAGCACACCGGCATCCTCGGCTCTACTCCGCAAATGCCCAAGTGCATTAGACCAGGTAGATATAGATGCTGCCCAATCGTCAGCAAGTTGGAGCGCATCGCGCATCGCACGGGCGACTTGCAGGGGATCGCCATCTATCTCATAGCTTTCAATAAAGTTCAGCGGCCTGGCACCTTCCCCGATCAACTCCTCGCGCATCCACGCTTGGCGACGCTGCATCAGATAAATAGTATCGAGGAGATTGACACTCGGTTGCTGCTCATTGCCACGGGCACGAAAATCGGGTATTGGCAAGAGATCTTTGGGCGGCTCTGTCAAGTATAGCAAGCCCAGAGCGGTATGCGTGCGTTGAGCAAGTCTGTCTGCCTGGGCTATACTGATCTTGCCATCGCGCTCCCAATCCAACACGCGCTCCAGCTTCACCTGCATCTTTAACGCCAGTTGCTCAGCGTCAATGCCCGCCCGCTCCCGCGCCCACTTCAACACATCAGGCCGCAATGTTATTTGCAAGCGTCGGCTACTCATAGGTTACAACCTCTATCTTAGCCTCTACTACAATCTTCACATCAACCAATTCTTCCAAAGCCTACTTCAACTGCCTTCCTCAAAAATTATTTCGCCTAGCCCCGTTATGGCCTCTTCCAATCTATGAGAGTATATCCAATATCGGGACGCTGGGCAATAGGCGTCAATATCGGTGGTCGCCTTGCTTGATCAGGGATAATAGGTAATGGTTTAGTGACAATACAGTCAATTTTGGGTAAATTAAAGAATGTTGCGTTGGCCAGAAAGTCTCAAAAACCGAAATTTAGTGCTCAAAACCAGACGTAAAAAAACGCTCACACGAGTGTGTGAGAATTTTTCGCATTAAGCACGCCCAGCTAATTTCATCGGAAGAGGTTTGTGAATCAAAATCTTATCCAAATCAGTAGAGGAGTAGATCAGTGGAAAAATCTGAAGAGGCACTGGAAAAATTAAAAATAGCCGTAAACGGTGGTCAAGAATACTGGAAGCAATCGGGAACTTTATCTTTGGAATATATAACTGATAGCGTGTATTCAGCATTAGAGGATGTATTAAAATATTTAATCGAAGAGCGTCATAAGGTTGAAGAATCTGAAAACAAATTTGTCATTCACTATACCAGCATCGCTACACTCGTGTCCATGCTTAAAGATGCTTCCAAGAATGAGCAAGAGAAAAGAGATAAGAAGCCAGAAATAGAGCCGCCGCCAAGCAATAAAAAATCTTATTTACGGCTGTACGATTCGGTACATCTGAACGATCCTGATGAAGGCAATTATTTTTCTCGTAATTTGAATCTATCCCCAAAATACGATTGGCTAAAAGAAAAAGAGGTGCGTCACGCGTACATTGCCTCCTTTATCCTTCCCAATAGCGAGAACGATATGAGCGACAATCTTATCTTTTGGCGGACATATGGACAAGAGGGCGAGGGTTGTTCATTGTCGCTATACGTTCCACATAGTCAATTACAGAAAGTCCTTTACGGCACTGAGAAGGTGAAATCCACTGCAGAGGCTCTAATGCCCGTCCTCGATTTATTAGATCCTCTATTAGAAATCGACAATCAATTAATCCGGGAACAATTGGCGGAGACCGTTTGGAAAGCTCTGGAAAGAATTCGCTACTTGTATAAGAGTGAAGCATACAGGTATGAACAAGAATGTCGTTTTGTTCTTCTTGAATCAGATATTAATAAAGATAAAATATGTTTTGAATATCAGGATCGAAACAATTCTCATGCGCATATAAGACATTATTACGAGCACGAGGCTCTCCAGATTAAAAACCTTCTGGAATCTGGTAGTTCAATCACCTTTGGCCCTTCTATTCCTGTTGACTATCGTGATAATCTGAGTTATTGCATTGAAGAATTAAAGCAAAGAGCAGGATTTTTGTACGCACCGGAAATCAAGTTTTCCGATATAACTTATCGAAAATCCTGACAATGCATTGCCAAATTGTATGCCATTTGGATTCTGGGATCGCTCTGATCAAATAGGAGGGATTTTCCGCATCACCTTGAGCACGGCGTTGACGGAAAGAGCAGTGGGGGTGACATTCATCGTTGATAATGCGCGTCTCAGCGGCGATAAATTGGTAGTCCTGTTGCCGCACCAACGGCCACCAATCAGCGGCGAGCAGATAGCGAAGCATCAAATTGACTTCCATTCCGGCAACGCCTAAGCTAAATGGAAAAATATTCTGGTTGCCGACCCGCTCTTCAGGAGGCAAATTGCTGATATAAGATGGATCGTCAAGCGACCCATCCAATTCCATGACCACCATGCTCGAATTGTATTGCCTGCTACAACGCAGGCATTGATGATAAGGCGTGACAATGTGTGCGCGCCAATGCGCCGAAAACAAGCGGTCTCGCTGTCTGTCGGTTTCCACGGCAATTCCGCCGTCAATGACTGGAATTAAATGCGCTTGTGCGATGTAATTTAATATATCTCGGGGAACCGGGCGGTCAACACAACTAAAAAGAATATCGCAATCTAGGGCGGCTTTATAAGCCATTTCTTCTTGGACCGAAAACGGCAAAGCGGTTATTTGGATTTTTTCGGCGGTGGCATTGCGTCGCATGGCTTGCGCGGCCAAATCAACCTTTAATTTACCGATATCTCTCGCTGTTCCGTAGAGCAAACGGTCGAGGTTATGCTCTTCGACTTTATCGGGATCAATCAATGTAACTTGCGCTATCCCGATTCGTGCAATGGCTTCGGCAACAATGCAGCCGACGCTCCCCAGCCCAACAATGCCAACTTTCAAACGTGCGATTGTATTTTGCGATTCGTGTCCCCAAGTGTCAAAAGTGCGCTTGAGAACTTCCTTTCTCAATGGCGGCGGTGCGATTTTGTCATTAGCGTAAATCTTGTAGGACTGCGGCCCGACAACGCGGACTTTCTCGCACCAATAACGGCGCATTTGCCTTCCATCTCTTTCCCAGAAGCGCGCGCTCCAATAGCCATCCGTGCCGATTGTTAAACCCACCAATGGCAAGCTGGTCGCCCCTGCCGGATACGCCAAAACATCCCGCTCTGCTTCAACATCAAGATCGCTCATTCCTTGCCATCCAGCACTCGGATGACTATGCATAAAAGCCAAACCCGCTTTTTTTTCATACGCGATTTTCACTGATCGCGCCAGGTACTCGGGTTCGAAACTGGCATTGCGATGCAGGATCCGCTCGCCTTTTTTTGGCAGAATGATTTCGTCGATTAACGCGGCGCGGCGTGACTGTCCCGTGGACGGACGCCACAAGGCAAAGCAAAGATCTTCCTGACGTTTGTTGCGTCGATAATGTTGCAACAAATGTTCGCTGGAGGTCGCATTCGCTTCCGAGGTAAAAACGACTTCAAAACTCATATACCATTCCAAAAGCGACGTAGATGCTCGTTAAGGTAAACGTGCATGTGCTTTGTCAACAATTGATCCCAAACATCTCCCGGAGGTCTGCTAAGTGCAGACCATTCTCGATCTTCATCATCGCAGTATTTTTCTACCACGCCACCTTTCCCATCGTCAATCGGGGGGGATATATGAATCCAATGAGGAGGATATTCAGGGTACGGTTCTCTTCCTTGCATGCTGACACCCAGCCTGAACCATTTGCCTTTGTGGGAACCGGCCTCGACTATGTATGGAAAAGAAACTACTTCTCCATGTGGACTATTGGACAAGCAGGTTTCATAACCCAGAGCTTCCAACTCCCTCTTTATCTGTTTGAGATTATCGAACATATCGAAAAGATCAAGCTACTGGCGTAGGTTTGTTGGGAATGGCGATGAATAGATTATCTTCCTTCAGATCGACGTGGTCGGTCCCTTTATACACACCTTTGTCACCCTGTAGAATGTAATCCTCAGGATTTCCAGGAATAGCTCCCTTTTCTTTAGCCAATTTCAGAATTTCTTCCGCCGAGAGAGACTCGTGATCAGTATGAATTTCTACACCATTCACCTTAAATACAGAATCAGCCATCTTTATACCTCCTGATGGGTATTAAGATCATCCCGGTTTACTAAGCACAGGAAAAATTAGCATCCGGGCTACATTAGAAAAAATATAGTTGATGTTGCGAAGTGCGTCAAGGATAGGGTACCTCAGAAGCCGACAGATACGAGCCAAGTGGGAAATAAGCGAAAATGCTCTGTCCCGCGCACATCGAGATGCCCATATAGCCCTTCTCTGACAAAATCTGGTAGGCATTGCTCTAATGTAAAACACCTCAAAACTTATATACTGTTCCAAAAGCGACGTAGATGCTCGCTGAGGTAAAACCGCATGTGCTTCATCGGCAATTGATCCCAAATATCTCCTGGATGTCTACTCAGCGCAACCCATCCTCGACCATTCTCATCGCAGTATTTTTCAACTGCGCCACCTTTTCCATCGTCAATCGGGGGTGACACATGAATCCAATGGGGAGGATATTCAGGATACGGCTCGCTTCCTTGCATGCTGATGCCCAGCATGACCTGTTTACCTTTATGGGAACCGGTCTCGATTATATAAGGAAAAGAAACTACTTCTCCATACCGGCTATTGAACAAGCCTGTTTCATAACCCAGGGATTCCAATTCCCTTTTTATTTGGTTAATATTATCGGACATATCGGAAATGATTACGCCACCGGCGTAGGTTTGTCGGGAATGGTGATAAATTGATTATCTTCCTTCAGATTAACGCGGTCGTTCCCTTTATACTCGCCTTTGTCACCTTTCAAAATGTAATCCTCTGGATTTCCAGGGATAGCTCCCTTTTCTTTAGCCAGTTTCAGAATTTCCTGTGCCAAGAGAGACTCGTGATCAGTGTAAATTTCTTCACCGTTTACCTTCAGTGTAAAGTCAGCCATTTTGATTCCTCCTTTTGAACATTAAGAGTATCTCGGTTTACTAAACAAAGGGCGAAAATTGCCCTTTGAATCTCCACGGAGTGGACTTATACTATCACCCAATTAGTTATTTCGAGTGATAATATAACCCATAATTTTATATTGTCAAGGAGGAAATTCGTCATGTCAGAATTTGGTGAACGGCTCAGGACAGCACGAATAGATAAGGGTATGAACCAAGAAGAATTGGCAGATGCTATAGGGCTAACCCAGGCTTCAATTTCCCAATTTGAGAAGGGTTTAAGAATGCCAACACCCGCCAATATTCGCAAGTTTGCTCAAATTTTGGATATACGCGAAGAGGATTTAGCTGGACAAAATCAGGGCGAATTTGAAAAGACACTGTTAATGAGAAATATACGAGACTTATCGCCTGATTCGCTTAATAAGATCAACGATTATGTCGAGATAGTAAAACAGGCCGAACAGTTCAAGCGGAGAGGCATAAGGTGAGTTTGCGACAATCAATCGCAGTACACGCGGCCCAGCTTCGGGAAAATATGGCAATTGGTGATAGTGAGGTTATAGGAGATATTGTTGACCATATCCAGGAAGCTGGATATCGCTACATGGAGAAGTCATTCGGAGATGAGTTTTCTGGATTCTCCCAAGTCTTGAGAGATGGCAATTTCCTGATTGGCTTTAATCGTGACCATTTCTGGAGCGACAAATTCCACAGATTCACACTCTCTCATGAGTTGGGACATATTACTATTCCTGAACACCGAAAAATATTGGAAACAGAAGAACTGCATCGATCCAAGAGCGAGTTCCAGTCAAGAGATCGAATTGAACGGGAAGCAGATTACTTCGCTATTTGTTTTTTGGCTCCCAAGAAAGCATTTCAGGCAGCGATGAAATACAAGGAATATACGAAGGAAACCATATTAGGATTATCTGAGCATTTTGGAATTTCGTCGTATGCCGCTGTGCTACGTTTTATAGAACTCACAGATTTTGCCTGTACACTGGTGGTTTGTAATGAGGAAGGACTCATTGAGTATGAACAACGTTCTGACCGTATGAAAGAAACGTATAAACAGGAATTTTTGAGTAGAAAACAAGTAAAGGGAACCACCCTTACTTATGACTACATCAATGGCCGCCAAGAGGAAGATACCTGCCCCATATTACTCAACGAGTGGTTTGATGATCTACCCATTGAAATTGAAGCTACGGAATCAGTGATTGAGTTGGGATATAATGGGAAGTTTTTGACCTTGCTTACACCTCACATTCCAAATTTAGACGAATTTATAGCAGAAAATGAGAGTATTAGTTTCTAATAAACCTGCTGGTCTGTAATCTCCTCCCGTTTTTCATCCATAATATAATCAGCCCGTCCAACTAACCCCTGTTTGGGGGATTGAACGGGCTGACTCAGGAACTACTTTAATTTTTTTAATTTTCACAACTCGAGTTTCGCAATATTTTTCCGCACCTCGTCGGCAGATTTTTGTAAGGCAGCGGTCTCTTCTGCGGTCAGGCCAATTTCGATAATGCTCTCAACGCCTTTGGCACCGAGCTTTATGGGCACACCCACAAACAGATCGTGGATACCGTATTGCCCAGTCAGATACGCCGCACAGGGCAAAATGCGTTTTTTATCGCGAACAATCGCCGAAGCCATTTCGGCAACCGCCGAAGCCGGTGCATAATACGCACTCCCCGTTTTGAGATGACCGACAATCTCCGCGCCGCCATCCCGCGTCCTCTGCACAATCGCATCAATAGTGGCACTATCGAGCAACTCGGTAAGCGGAATCCCCGCAACAGAAGAATAACGAGGCAGTGGAACCATAGAATCGCCGTGTCCGCCCAGCACAAAAGCCGTCACATCTTCAACGGAAACATCGAGCGCCTCGGCAATAAAAAAGCGAAAACGCGCAGAATCGAGAATACCGGCCATCCCAACCACGCGATGTGGTGGAAAGCCGGTTTTTTTTAACGCCACATACGTCATCACATCGAGCGGATTCGAGACCACGATAACAATAGCCTGAGGAGCGACATCCCGCACCCCTTCGGAAACCGTACCGACAATATCGGCATTGGTCGCCTGCAAATCATCGCGACTCATACCGGGCTTGCGCGCAATCCCAGCGGTAATCACCACGAGATCACATCCCGAAAGCGCGCTGGGGTCATTGGTGCCAATCAGGTGGGTATCAAAACGCTCGACAGGTGCAGATTCCGCCATATCGAGACCCTTGCCCTGCGGAATACCCTCAGCCACATCGAGAAGCACAACCTCGCGGGCCAATTCTCTTTCGGCAATGCGCTGTGCAGAAGTCGCCCCCACATTGCCAGCACCAACAATCCCAATTTTGTTCACCTCTCGCCTCTTACGCGTAAACACTGACCTTTTTGCGTTTTTTGCCGAGTTGCTCAAATTTGACGCGCCCATCGATAAGCGAATACAGCGTATCGTCTCTACCCCGGCCAACATTATTGCCAGGATGGATTTTTGTGCCGCGCTGGCGCATAATAATTGCACCCGTAGAGACATTTTGGCCGCCATAGGATTTTACACCCAGGCGTCTCCCCTCACTATCCCTGCCATTTCTCGAGCTACCAACACCTTTTTTGTGTGCCATGAAAAGCCTCCTTGACTTTAGCTATCACGCTACAATTTTTTCAATCTGAAGTTCGGTATAAGATTGCCGATGCCCGTTCTTTCGGCGGTAAGTCTTGCGGCGCTTCATCTTAAAAATAGTGATTTTATCTGCGCGCCCATGTCCTTTGACAAGCGCTTCGACGGCAGCCCCTTCAACTTGAGGCGTACCCACCTTGATTTCATCGCTGTCACCTACGAGCAACACATGGGGCAAAGTGAGCGATGCCCCCTCCTCCGCGTCGAGCCGGGCCACGCGGATATTATCGCCCGCTTGCACCTTATATTGGCTACCAGCGATATCGACCACTGCATACATACTTAAACCTCCAGAAACAGTTCCAGTCCTCAAACCCCAGTCCCAGCCTCACTTTCGCCATTTACAAACAAACTTCCCGACCCGGTGTGGATCGGGAAACCCAAAGAGTATCGAATTTATCCGAAGTATCACTTTATGTCAAGTTTGAACTTCATTTGTCACATCAATCTTCCGCTTTCGGGAAAAAACGCGATAATCTTCTTCGCTCAAATCCGGAGCCGATTCCACATCGAGCCAAACCCGGGTGGATTTGCGCATGGCTTTGAGGCGCTCCCTGCGATTTTCGAGCAAATAAAACCCGAGCGTGGGGTGAACCTGAACGGTGAGACGTCGTTCGAGCGCGGCCGCGCGCGAGCGTTTGAGCCAGCGTTCGATGCGCGACAGCACGGTTTCCTGACTCGGAATGTGCCCGGTACCATGGCATTGCGGACAGGGCGCAGAATAGGTAGCCATCAAACTGGGACGCACCCGCTGGCGGGTCATCTCCATCAGGCCAAACTCTGTAATGCGCGAATACCGAATTTTGGACCGGTCGCGACGAATGCCCTGATGCATTTCATCTTCGACGCGCTTGCGATCTCGCGCGTGGTTCATATCGATAAAATCGACAACCACAAGCCCGCCCATATCGCGCAAACGAAGTTGGCGAGCAACTTCTCGGGCGGCTTCCAAATTGGTCTTGAGCACGGTTTCATCCTGTTTGGCGCGCCCTTTACCCACGCTGCGCCCACTGTTGACATCGATGGCAACCAGCGCTTCTGTCGGATCAATAACCAGATAACCACCGCCCTTGAACCAGATTTTGCGTTCGGTGAGTTTTTCAATTTCGGCTTCAATGCCAAAAGCGTCGAAAATCGGCCGCGTATCGCCGTAGTATTCAACGGTCTGGCGCAACTCTGGCGAAACCCCTTTGAGATATGCCTGAATTTCCTTGTATTCGCGTTTCGAATCGATGAACAGGCGGTGAACATCCTCAGTGAACAAATCGCGAATGAGGCCAGACGTCATGCCTATTTCTTTGTGGAGCAATTTGGGACCGCTGCTCTTCTTACCCTGTTTTTGAAGTCGTTTCCACGTTGTCAAAAGTTGCTTGAGATCGCGCCTGAGTTCCCGCTCACCCTTGTCACGGGCTTCGGTACGCACAATAAGGCCAAAGCCCTCGGGCTTGATATTGCCCCCGATATCCCGAAGGCGCCGCTTTTCACGCCAGTTGGTAATTTTGCGCGATACACCCACCTTATCCCCATCGGGAACAAGCACCATAAACCGACCGGCAAGCGATGGCACAGCAGTAATGCGCGGTCCTTTTGTGCTAATGGACTCTTTTTTTATTTGCACAATAATTTCCTGGCCTTTGGACAAAAGCTCATCAATAGAGAATTTGCCCTGTCCATTGGCCTGAACTCGGATGTCTTCGAGGATTTCCGAGTCGAGTTCGACCATTGAGCCGGGTGACCCGGGCATATCAGAAACGTGCAAAAAAGCCGATTTTTCCTGCCCAATATCGACAAAGCCTGCCTGTAAGGCAGGCAGAACAGCGGTTACAACCCCCCGGTAAACATCGCCAACCATGCGTTCTTTTTCAGCGCGTTCAACGAGAATTTCCGCGAGCCGACCATCTTCGAGAATGGCAATTCTCGACTCGTGTGAAGCGACATTGATAATGATTTCGGTTTTCATTTTATATCCTTACTGATTCTAACGCACGCACATAAGCGGACGGACAGCGAGCACTCTGCACGCTATCTCCCGACCACCCGGCGTGGAAAAATGGTAATGTCTTCCACAATGACGCGGTCTGGCATTTGAGCAACCATGCATGCGGCGGCGGCAATGTCTTCGGGCAAAAGAGCTGCTGCGCGTTTTGCATCTGAGACGGGGTTGGGGCGATGGTCTAAGATGGGGGTATCGACTTCACCCGGATAAATACAGCAGGCGCGAATGCCCTCTTCCCGAAACTCGACATTGATCGATTGGTTCAGCGCGGCCATGCCAAATTTGGACGCGCTATAAGCCACACCACTGATCATACCCGCTCTTTTGCCAGCCATAGATGAGATATTGATAACCAGACCGTCATTTTGCACTTTCATTTGCGGCAAAACAGCGCGAAACGCATTAAAAACCCCCGTGAGATTGATCTCCATAACGCGGTCCCAGTCTTCATCCGCAATATCGATCAAATGGCGTTTTTTGGTATTGATACCCGCGTTGTTCACCAAAATATCAATGCGACCAAAGGCCGCAACCGTTTGTTTGGCAAGCACTTGAACCGCCTCGCGATCGGCAACATCGGTGGTACAGACCTCGATATTGGCAGTACCGCATTGCCGCGCTGTTTCTTTTAGAGGTTCTATGCGCCGCCCCGCGAGCATCAAATTATAGCCCGCTTTGGCAAATGCAATGGCAATGCTTGCACCAATACCGGTACCTGCGCCAGTAATAATTGCTGTTTTAGACATATTGCTCCTCATATAATTTGTCGCCTGATACACCCTGCACGATTTTCCCCATCAAAAAATATTGTCATTTTGAACACAGTATGTCAAACAAATATCGACATACTCTATCAAAAAGACAAAAAAAACCTCAGATACTTCAAACAAGTTTACGTATATTATGCGCGATGGGAAAAATAAACAAGGAGTAAAAGCTATGATTGAAATGGACGATGCCATTCGCATTGTACTGGAAAACACACAGACAATTGACAAAACCCGCATTGGATTGGACGATGTACTCGGGCGCGTTTTATCCGAAGACGTGCGTTCAGATATCGACATGCCACCCTTTGACAAAGCCCTCATGGATGGTTATGCCCTTCAGGGAGCAGATATCGCATCTGCATCCAAAGATACACCGGTCATACTCGATGTGATCGAAGAGATTCCAGCGGGCACAGTGCCGCAAAAATGCGTGGAATGCGGGCAAGCCTCTCAAATTATGACGGGCGCACCCGTGCCCGATGGCGCAGATACGGTGATTATGGTCGAGGATACAGAACCACACACAGATGCCAACAAGGTGCGCGTGCTCGACACCACAGAAACAGGAAGAAATATCGCCCGTCTCGGTGAAGATGTGCGCGTCAATCAGGTAGTATTACAGGCCAACACAGTCATACGCCCCCTCGAAGTTGGTATTCTCGCCGCTGTAGGACATGTTCAAGTTGAAGTCTATCGCCAGCCTGTGGTCGGCATTGTGGCAACCGGTAGCGAAGTGGTAGAACCACACCACAAACCCAAACCCGGGCAAATCCGAAATAGCAATGGGTACTCCATGATGGCTCAAGTCTTGCGCGCAGGGGCGCAGGCGCGTTATTTCGGCATCGTAGAAGACGACATCCATGCATTGATACAAACCATCGGGGAAGGTCTGGAGACCTGTGATATAGTCGCCCTTTCTGGCGGTGTTTCCGCCGGCGATTACGACCTTGTGCAAGACGGCATGCGAGACCTGGGCGTTGAAGTATTATTTGACCGCATCCGCATGAAACCCGGCAAACCCCTGACATTTGGCGTAAAAGGCGCGCGACAGGTCTTTGGATTGCCCGGCAATCCGGTATCTTCTGTAGTCGGCCTGGAATTGCTCATGCGCCCTGCAATAAAAAAAATGCAATGTATGACAGAATTGCATCTCCCCACCGTCCGCACAGTACTCAGTGCAGATTTTCACCAAACGCCCGGGCGAAAGCAATTTGTGCCCGCGCACAGCGTTCAGGACAAAAACGGCGCGTGGCAAAGCACATGGGTCGGGCACCACGGTTCGGCTGATCTGTTCTCAATGGCCCGCGCAAACAGCTTGTTCGTAGTCAACGCCGAAGCTGCGCATGTAAGTGCAGGCACAGAATTGGATCTCATTTTATTTGACAGCTGGTAAAAGGCGAGTGCAGATCATGGCAAAATTGACACATATTGACGAACAGGGATCCGTGCAAATGGTGGATGTCACAGACAAAGATGTGACAGACCGCGAGGCAATGGCATCGGGCAAAATTGAAATGCAGCCCGAAACCTTGCATCTCATTACGCAAGGCAAAGTGTCTAAAGGCAACGTGCTGGAAACAGCACGCATTGCGGGCATTATGGCCGCCAAGCGCACGTCTGACCTCATCCCAATGTGTCACCCACTGGGCATTACGGGCGTCGAACTCAGTTTTGAGATTGATCAAATGAGCATTATAGCGCGTGCGACAGTGCGCGTACCCGACCGCACAGGTGTCGAAATGGAAGCCCTGACCGCCGTAAGCGTGGCCCTATTGACCATTTACGACATGTGCAAAGCAGTAGATCGCGGCATGGTCATCGGAGAAATCTGTCTCTTGCAAAAAAGCGGTGGACGCAGCGGAACCTATGTTCGCGGCGACCAATGCTCACAATGAGACTTGACATCGCGCAAAGGCTTCTTTACATTCCCAATCGCGCAAAAAAAAACGCGCCTATAGCTCAACTGGCAGAGCAACTGACTCTTAATCAGTAGGTTCGGGGTTCGATTCCCTGTGGGCGCACCATAATCTAACAGGCACTTATGTACATTAAGTGCCTGTTTTCTTGATAATATCCAAATTGTGACCTGCAGTCGGGATATCCAGGTTCGCCCTTCAATCCACTGAGGAATTGACATGCCAGGACAATTATTCACTCATTACTTCCTAACCGACGGCATAAAAGCTACAGACGAGTGGAAAACCTCGGTCTCCCAGCCAGATACATTCGACAAGTTCAGTACCGACATTTCGGACATATTCGAGAAATTTGCTCGCTTCAAAGATCCCAATGAAGCCGTCACCGAACAGGATCTAATCTGTCCTGTTCTGGAGTTGCTCGGATGGATGGACTATCTGCCACAGCAAGGCACAGCCCGCAATGAGGACATTCCTGACTATCTACTTTTCACCGATGCTGACTCCAAGCAACGTGCTGCTGAACGCAAAGCCGGGGAACGCTTTCAGTATGCTACAGTAGTCGAAGAGAGCAAGCGGTTCGGTCTTTCTCTGGATTCCCGTGACAAGACCGACAAAGTCCAGCCTAATTCGCCACACGGCCAAATCCTCAGATACCTCGCAACGGCCGATATCGAATCAGAGAGCCAAATTAGGTGGGGCATCCTCACCAACGGCAGAGTCTGGCGACTCTACGACTACCGTGCCCGCCCCCGAGTCAGCGGCTACTACGAGGCTGACCTGGCTGCACTTATCGAATCCGGCAATGAAGACGAACTCCGCATTTTTTATCTGCTTTTTCGCCGCGATGCCCTCACACGTCAGTCTGGTGCAACGACTACCTTCCTCGAAGCGGCACTTGCAGAAGGACGGCAATACGAAGAACAAGTCGCCAAAGATCTTTCGAGTATTGTCTTCAAACTTGTATTCCCAGACCTCGTTGCAGCACTTGCGGACGCCACAAAGGAACCCCTCTCACAAATTCGGGAAGCCGCCCTGATCTTCCTCTACAGACTGCTCTTCGTGCTCTACGCCGAAGACAGGGGCTTACTGCCTGTTAATGATTCGCGTTACGACGACTACGGCTTGCGAAAAGTGCGGGACGATATCGCACGCAGGACAAAACAAAAAGACACTTTCTCCACCAGAGTCTCCAACTACTACGACCGCCTCGTCAATCTTTTCAGAATTATTGACGAAGGTGATCCGTCCATTGGCCTACCGCCCTATAACGGTGGACTATTCGCGTCTAAAGCCGCTCCAATGTTGGAGGAAGTGCGCCTGCCCGATGCGAAAGTCGCCCCTATCATTTACAATCTAAGTCACGCTCAAGATCCGCATGGAACGCACCGATTTGTCAATTACCGCGATATGTCCGCGCAACAACTCGGCTCCATCTACGAACGCCTGCTCGAGCACGAGCCTGTGCGCGAAGATGGCGAGATCAGCATCCGTCTCAACTCTTACGCCCGCAAGGACAGCGGCAGTTTCTATACCTTGCAAGAACTCGTCGATCTAATCGTTGATCGGACTCTGAAACCGCTGGCAGAAGAGCGACTCAAAGCCTTCGAAGACAAAGCCGTCTCGCTCAAGAGCATCCGCCGCCCCAAGGCAGAACGAAAAGCCGAATTGCAAAAACTCGACCCGGCAGAAGCAGTTCTGAATCTGAAGGTACTTGACCCAGCAATGGGAAGCGGACACTTCCTGGTCACCGCTGTAGATTTCTTATCCGACTACATCGCCGAGTTAATCGAATACGTCTCCACAGTCCCGGACTGGCTCAATGGTGACTACGTGTCACCGCTCGTAAAACGTGTAGAGACGATTCGCAACGAGATCATTCGACGGGCTAAAGAATCGGACTGGGTCATGGACGAGACCCTGCTTACCGATCAGGCTATCATTCGCCGCATGGTACTCAAACGCTGCATATACGGAGTCGATAAAAATCCTCTAACCGTAGAACTCGCTAAGGTGTCGCTGTGGCTTCACAGCTTCACCGTGGGCGCACCACTGTCTTTCCTTGACCATCACCTGCGCTGTGGGGACTCACTGCTTGGGTTGCGAGTTTCAGAGGCACTTCAGGACTTGCGCGAGTTGGGTGGAGGGCTTTTTGCCAGTTCTGCCGTCGCAGGTGCCGAGATGGCCACGGACAGCATGCAACTCATTGAAGAGAGATCCGATGCTGACATAGCCGAAGTGCAAGAATCGGCTGTGCTATTCCATGGAGTGGAGGATACAACCTCCGACCTCCGCGGCCTTCTCGACTTTCTCTGCGGCTATCGCTATCTGACGGCGGGGATGAAGAAGAGAGCACTTGCCACATTTGAAGGGCCACTGGTCACGACGCTCGGGCGGTATATAGAGGACGCGTACAAGCTGCTGGCCCTGGGGCCAAAGCACCTGGGCGACGCTCCGCCCGATTCCGATACTACTACATGGTCGCAGTTTGCCGATCTATGGCACGAGGCACGAGCTATTGCCGATCGGGAAGGCTTCCTGCACTGGGAGGTGGCCTTCCCAGGGGTCTGGCATCAGTGGACAAATATCCGCCCGCAAGGCGGCTTTGATGCGATCATTGGCAACCCACCCTGGGATCGCATCAAGCTACAAGAGGTTGAGTGGTTCGCCCCCCGCGCCCCCGAACTCGCTCTCGCACCGACAGCAGCAGCACGAAGGACAGGCATTCAGCGGCTACGTGACCAAGGAGCACCCCTCGCTGCTGAGTTCGACGCGGCCAAAGCACGCGCTGACAGCCTCAGCCAAATGGTTCGCGCGTCTGGACACTATCCCCTGCTGGGCACAGGTGACATCAACCTATACTCGCTGTTCGTCGAGCGTGCAATGAATCTGATTAAGCCGGATGGTTTTATCGGCCTGTTCACACCATCGGGCATCTACGCCGACAAAACCGCGGCCCCTTTCTTCAAGTCCGTTTCCACAAGCGGACGTGTGGGTAGCCTGTTCGATTTCGAGAACCGTCGCCCTGGAACCAATCTGCCACCATTCTTCCCAGATGTTGACTCCCGCTTCAAATTCTGCGCTCTCATCTTTGGTGGCGAGGAACGACAATTCGACCAGACCGAATGCGCCTTCTTCCTGCACGACACCAAAACCATCGATGACGAGGACCGCTGCTTTCCATTGACGTCCAACGACTTCGCCCGCGTGAATCCAAATACCGGCACAGCCCCCGTGTTTCGCTGTCGCCGGGACGCCGAGATCACTCGTAGAATCTACGAGCGACATCCAGTTTTGGTGGATCACTCAAGAGATGTGAAACGCTACGCCTATCCGGTGAAGTACGTACGCATGTTTGACATGTCCAATGATTCTCACCATTTCAGGACTGCGGCACAACTTGATGCAGAAGGTTTCTACCCAGTGCAGGGCAACTGCTGGAAACGAAGAGATGAATTGTATCTACCCTTGTACCAAGGCAGGATGATTCATCAGTTCGACCACAGGGCCAATTCGGTGAAATACAACCCAGATAATACTATAAATCCGTATCTAAGCGTTGCAGTCACAGCCGATGAACACGCCAACCCAGCATTTAGCCCTATGACACAATACTGGGTTCTGGAGGAAGAAGTAAGTAGCAACATGCCCGACAATCTTGGCTGGACAATTGCGTATAGGCGTATAGCACGTCCAACAGATATTAGAACCATGATTGTAGCCGCCGTGCCAAAAGTTGGGTTGAGTGACAGCATATTCATTTTGATGCCAGAGGAAGATTTTTCCGCAGCAGACGCTTGCATGGTCATTGCGAATTTCAACAGTTATTGCTTTGATTATGTAACACGTCAAAAAATGCCAGGAACAAATCTGAGTTGGTACATCCTCGAGCAACTCCCCGTCATCGCATCTGCCGATTACGACTGCCAGTTCGGGAGCAAGACCGCTCGCGAACTCGTCCGCGACCATGTGCTCCGCCTTACGTACACCGCACACGACATGGCACCTTTCGCCCGCGACCTCGGCTATGATGGCCCGCCATTTATCTGGGATGAAGAGGAACGCCGCCACCTGCGTGCCCGACTCGACGCACTCTACTTCCATCTCTATGGCCTGTCGCGGGAAAACGCCGAGTACATCCTGAGCACATTCCCCATAGTCCAAAGGGAAGACAAGGCTGCATTCGGCCGCTATCGCACACGCGATTTGATCCTGGCTTACATGAACGCCTTGGCAGCGGGGGATACGGAGGCAAGGGTGGCGGTGTAGGAGGGATAGATCGCCATCAAACAGGTTTGAGGATAACTTGCTATTTGTAATGAATTATGTATATTTTCGGTCAATTAGGAGGAAAATGTCATGAATAAAAAGGCGAAAAAAGAAAACGTCTCAGATGATTACTTGAAGACGTTGGAAGAGGTCAAAAAGCAATACCAGCAATACGTGGAAGTCAGCGAGCTTTATAAGTTGCCGATGCAGAAGGACGCAGAGCCATTACAACATCAGCCCCCCAGCATAGATCATCCTCTGACGACAGATACAATTCGCACCAAGTAAAACGGAGTATACATGGCTTCATGGAGTGAACTTGTAGCGGCGTTCAATGTAGAGGCAGCCAAAACGCCCGATCCTTACTGGCTTGATAAAAAACTGAAAGAGCATTTGGAAGCTATCTCAACTTGTCGTGGCAATGCTACCGTTATCTTCTACGCATCGGCTTTTCTGCAAAAAGCCACCGATAATGTGTCCATTACGAGAGAAGATATAAACGGTTTCATGAACGCACTCTCCGGAACTTCGACGGATAAGGGTCTCGTATTGATACTTCATACCCCTGGCGGAGACCCGAATGCTGTTGAGAGTATAGTTGAGTATTTACACGCCAAGTTTGACAGAATAGATGTGATCGTGCCATACTTGGCAATGTCCGGCGGTGCGATGATAAGCCTTGCAAGCGATCTATTGATCCTCGGTAAGCAGAGCCAGCTTGGGCCGATTGATCCTCAGTTTTTCATTGGTAATAAAGTCCACTCAGCCAGAGCGATTCAGGAAGGATTCAACAAGGCGAGAGAGGATCAGGAAAAATGTGGGTTAAACAACAACCGCTGATACCTCAACAACTACCCTCAAACAATCCATAAACTCGCACACGCTGTCATGAATCTTCGCGCCATATAACTTCTTAAGGTGTAACGAGACGCGATGGGAAGACAGCTAAGAAAAAGGTCACTGATTTTGCACTTTCGGTGACCTTTTTTATTCAGGGTGGCATAATGCGACCATTCCCCATTTACATTCTGCTGATTCTTTTTCTTTCAGTTGCGGGAATAACAGCACAGGACCAGAACAGTCACTGGCGGCAGACCGCGATATATTGGTAGCCCTGTACAATGCGACCAATGGGACAAACTGGACGAACAAGACAAATTGGCTGACCGACAACGACCTTTCGACCTGGCATGGTGTCACCATTTCTAACGAACAGATCATATTTCTGGACCTTGCCAACAATAATATGACGGGTGAACTTCCTGGAGCATTGGGCAGCCTGTCCGACCTTAAAACGCTAAATTTTTCCAACAACCAGTTGCATGGCCCGATCCCATCCGAATTGGGCGATCTGACCAACCTCACGGACCTGTATCTTTCCAGAAATGCGTTGAGTGGATCAGTCCCACCTGAATTGAGTAACCTATCCAACCTCACAGGACTGCATCTCGACCAGAATGGCCTGACAGGCCCACTCCCGCAAAGCCTGACAAACCTGACAAATCTAAAGGAATTCATCTTTCAAGACACGGAGCTATGCGCGCCGCCCAATGCTGCCTTTCAGACATGGCTTCAAGGAATTCCCCTTTTTACAGGCGACAACTGTCAGTAGGACAATATTATGAAATCTCATATCCCCATCCTACCTTATTACAAAACCCAGGAAATCCTCATACGAGCCGCAGAACAAAAGGCACTACCTTACGTAAAGGCACCTCACATATTGTTTCTGGACAAGCATAATATCCTGATCGCCTACAAACGCGGCACCCGGCACAACACAGAACCAGCCGCCAACTGGGAGATGTTTCGCTACAATCCCACCACGGGAGTGATTTCAGATCGAAAAATTGTCGCTCATCTGGATGGTTTCACGATCCAGAACGGAGAATTTGTCCGATTCGCCAATGGCGATATTGGCCTGTACGTAGATCCGCATTTCCCAAATTCTAAAGACAAATTCGGGCTTCTTGCATATCGCTCTTCGGATAATGGTATGCACTTTGCAGGCGGCGAAAAACTCGGCCCCATCAACGGCACGGAATATGTCTATGCGTTCGAATGTCTGACAGAGGGCGAGACAACCTGGATGCTCCTAACACCCTACCGGCATTATCGAAATAACAGTCCCAATGTGGATGTGATTCGATCCGATGACAATGGGGGAAATTGGCAATTTGTGGCAAACCTCACAAAAGCCTTTGGCAACGCACCCATCAATGAAACATCCTTCCTGAGATACGAAGACGGATACATCTTAAACACACGAGGGCTGGACGGCATCCAGCGAATGCATCTTACCGATGGATCGTTCCGCTTAATCAGAGAAGTGAACCTGACGGAGACCTACAAATTCATACGCGCCCAGATAGGGAGACCGCGACTTTTCAAGCGAGATGGCAACTACTACTTCATCGGTAGAAATTACATGGATTCGATACGCGGCATGAAATTGTGTCTATTCAAATTTGATCCCGAATCACTCGAAATCCTCTCCTATGCCATACTGGACAATTACGAAGGCGCAGTCGTACCCGACGGGTATTATGCGATGCCTTATTTCACAACACGCGCCGGAAAAGTATATTTCAATATCATAACCTATAAATCCCTCCACCACCGCGAATCGCCCCCAGATCTCATCCGCCTGGAATTCAAGTGGGATGAATTGCGTTAAAGAAATAGAGGCCAAAAACCGCTTTCTTTCTTGACAGAAAATAAGCTAAAGATATATTCCTGACTTAGTAAATCAAGAATATCATAATAACAGGAGGTTTATTCGAATGTCCGATACACACCTGATTGCACCCCACGGCGGTCTATCCGAACCGGTCAATCGCATGGTAGCAGATGTTGAAACATTTTTGTCCAAAGCAAACGGACTGACGCGCGTCCCGGTCAGCGATGCAGATCTATCCTCGGTCTATCGTTTTGGCGACGGTGGATTGAGTCCGCTTACAGGCCCGATGGATGCACAAACATATCATCGGGTACTCGACGAATCCGTCATCGAAATGGATGGCAAACGCTATGCCTGGACGATTCCAATATCATTGCCCGTGAGTTCCGACCTTGCCAAAACCCTTTCGATTGGGCAAAAAGTCGCATTGGAAAACACATCTGGCGAAATAGTGGCGGTACTGGACATCAGCGGCATTTTTGAATGGGATAAAACCAAATATCTCCAGCGCGTTTATTTAACGGACCGCACAGACCACCCCGGTGCCGATATGGTCTTGAATGGAGATAGCGACAAAACCCATCTCCTGGGCGGTGAAATTCAGGTACTTCCCCAGCCCAAAAACCCACATTTTGGACAATACGTGCTCAGCCCGCGAGAAGTCAGGCCCCTCCTGGCCCAAAAAGGCTGGAACCGCGTTGTGGCATTTCAAACGCGCAATGCCCTGCATCGCGCCCACGAATACGCGCTGGTATATGGTCTGGAAACCCTCTTGCGCCAGGGACACAATGCAGGCGCGTGCTTAAATCCCCTGATGGGCGAAACCAAATCAGACGATGTGCGTGCAGAGATTCGCATGCAAACATACGAAGCACTCATCGCGTCTCGGGGATTGGGCGAAGGGGATAGCGACGCGGAACTGTGGCAAAAACGAGGGGAATCTGTACCGGACAGAGTAATTTTGCTCGGGCTGGATATCAAAATGTTTTACGCCGGACCCAAAGAAGCCGTCATGCACGCTATTTATCGCCAGAACTTTGGATTTACCGACATCATTATCGGCCGCAAACACGCCGATGCCCCCTATCGCGACGGCAGCGCGATTTGGGGTGACTTCGATGCACAGGAAATTTTTGAAAATCTAAATGGCGAACTTCAAATTCAGCCCGTGAACGTGGGCTTTGCCGCCTATTACGAGTCACTTGGGCGTGTGGACTTGATGGAAAACCACCCCGACGAACAACCGGTCTTTATTTCCGGCTCTCAGGTGCGCGAAACACTGAGCAATGGATCTCAAGTCGATCCCCGAATCATGCGGCCGAGCACATCGGAGATATTGAGCAAGGCCATGTCGGCAGCCGTATAAAAAAGAGGAGCCAAAACACCATGACTGACCGCCCCAACATCCTCGTAATAATGACCGACCAACAGCGCGCCACAGCCAGCCACCTCTACGGCAACACCTTTTGCCAAACCCCGGCGATGGAACGCCTATCAGATAGCGGGGTCCTCTTTGAGAACGCCATCACCCCACACCCGCTCTGCGTGCCAGCGCGCATCTCGTTTTGGACCTCGCAGTTTCCCCACTCGCACGGGGGGCGACGCAACCAGACCTTGATGCCGGCCGGTGCCGAACACGCCTGGCAACTCTGGAAAACGGCGGGCTACGCCACGGGCCTGATCGGCAAAAACCACTGCTTCCAACGGGAGGAGGATTTGGCACTCTTCGATGTGTGGAACGCCTTTACCCATGGCGGTCGCGGCGAGGAGACGTGGGGCATGGACTGGTTCCGGCCTCAAGAAGGTCGCCGCAAGGTTGCGGCTGAGCACCGCCAACTCGCCCATCAGAATCCCCGCTTCAGCTACGACACCTCCGAGTTACCGTTGGAGGATCACTCCACAGGACTGATCGCCGGACAGGCGACGCGCTTTCTCGAAAAGCACCGAGATCAGCCCTTTGCCCTGTGGGTTTCCTTTCCCGATCCACACGAGCCATGGCTGTGCCCGGCCGAGTACGCGGCCTTGTTTCCGCCCGCGAACATTGACCTTCCCCCCTGGCGCGACGACGAATTCGACGACGAACGCGCCCCCGAACGCAACCGCGTGCTCTACCAAATGCTGGGGGTGCGCCGCGACCCGCCCGAAGATCTCTACGGCGTTATGGCCTCGTATTTTGGTATGGTGCGCTTTATCGACGACGCGCTCGGCCAAATACTCGACAAACTCGACGCACTGGGGCTGCGAGAGCAGACGATTGTGGTCTTTTGTTCGGACCACGGCGACTTTATGGGGGAACACGCCATGCAGTGCAAGGGCGGGGTCTTCTACGACAGCCTGACCCGGGTGCCGCTGATCGTCTCTTGGCCCGGACAGGTCACCGCCGGGGCGCGCGATCAGAGCATGGCCAATCTGATTGATGTCGTGCCCACGCTGTTGCACTTGCAAGGGCTGGCGCAGCCGCATTCCATGCACGGAATACCGCTACCCACCGTGACCGCAGCCGCCCCCCGGGACGCGACTTTTTCCGAATACGGAAGCGGAGGGCCGCTCTTTACCATGTCCGACTTGCAAAAATTGCCTAAACCATGGGGCCGCAAGACCCTGATTGACACCTTGCAGTGGCGCGAGGCCGCCGGTCGGTGCAAGATGGTCCGCACCCGCCAGTGGAAGTACGTCCACGACCCCATGGGAGACCGCGACGAACTCTATGACCTCGTCGCCGATCCAGGCGAGTTGGTCAATGTGATCGACGAAGATCAACATCGCGACGCCCTCGCCGCCATGCGCCTGCGATTAGCCGACTGGAGCATCAACACCGAAGATGCCCGGCCAGTGCCTCTACCTGACCCCGGCCACTACGAGCTGGCCTAAGAAGCTGTCCGTTGCAACCGCGCGGCAAAAACACCGTCATTGCCAGTTTGATGGGGCAACAACTGCAGATAGGGATGCGTAAGCCGAAAGCCCGGATGATCGCTTAAAAAGGCTTCGACAACGCCCTCATTTTCTTCGGGTTCGAGGGTGCAAGTGCTATAGACGAGAACGCCACCTGGACACACGTAATCAGCAGCGCGTTTGATAAGGGCGCGTTGCAAGCGTGAAAGACCATGAATATCGGATTTCCGCCAGCGCAGGTCGGGATGGTGGCTCAAAATACCCAGCGAAGAACAGGGCACATCGACCAAAACGCGATCAAATAAGCGGTTGACAGCCAAATAACGCGCATCGGCAGCGAGTGGGTAAACACATGTGACCCCGAGCCGATGCGTGTTATTTTTAAGAATTTCGAGACGGCGCGGGTAGATATCTGTGGCGAGAATAAAACCCCGATCTTTCATGCGTTCGGCAATCGCCGTGGCTTTGCCACCTGGCGCACTGCACAAATCGAGAATGGTCTCCCCCGGTTGGGGATCAAGCAATGGAACAACCATAGCTGCCCCCGCGCCCTGAACGCTAAAGAGACCATCGCAATAAGCCCTGCTCTGAAAAAGGGAGCCCACATGGGATACGGCGAGAAGATCGGGCGTTACAAATTGGGCCTCAATTCCTTCGACAGCGAGTTGCTCGTGCAGGGCATCGGACGTCGTTCGCAGCACATTCGGACGAATGGTGAGAGCGGGTTGGGCATTGTCAAATTCACACAAGGCGCGCGTTTCATCCACGCCATAGCGTTTGATCCATCGCGCGACAAGCCACTGGGGATGTGATGTAGTAATGGCGAGATATTCGACGGGATCACTATAGAGATCGGGAAAGACGACGGGTTTGCGATTTTCGGCCACACCGCGCAACACCGCATTGACCAGTTTGGCAACCGGCTCCCCGAAAATGTGACGGGCGAGAATAACGGATTCCGAAACAACCGCATAATATGGCACCCGGTCGAGATACTGGAGCTGATAAACACCGAGACGCAGGAGATTGCGGAGTTTCGCGTGCTGTTTGGACAGAGATTTCTTGAGATAGGGCGTCAAAATATGGTCAAGGTGCGCCCGATAGGTCAGCGTGCCCCGCACGAGTTGTTGAAGCAAATCGCTATCGGAATCGTGGATATGTTCGCGCTGCACGTCGAGCAAGCGGTCTAAATATGCACCCCGTTCAACGCGGCAGAGAATATCCAACGCAATATGACGCGGCGTTTTTGGCGCGGCAGACACTATTTTGCCCCTATAATGACAAAGCCCTGGCGTTTGAACACCAGGGCTTTGTTGTACCACTCATTCTACTTCCCACTAAACGCCACATTGTCAAAAACCAAAGTGGGTGTTTGCATACTGGAATAAATATTGGGATCATTACCCACGGCAACGAGATTTTGCAACAGATCGAGAAAATTGCCGGCGATATTCATCTCAGATACCGCACCCATTTTCTGTCCATTGGCAATTCGAAAGCCGCGAAAGCCATAAGAAAAATCCCCAGTCGTTGTGTCGGCATTGCCACCGAGCCAGGACGTGACGTGAAAGCCGTCTTTAATCTCTGAAATCAAGCCATTGAGATCTTTATCGCCCGGCGCAAAAACGAGATTGGACGATGTTCCAGTTGTAGGTTCCCAGCCGAGTTTACGCCCGTAATACGTATCGACATAATACGTCTGCAAAACACCCTGATCGATGACTCGAACGCACTTAGCCGAAATGCCCTCGCCATCGTAATGCCGAGATGCGAAGCCACGCACCCTCAGGGGATCATCTGTCACCGTCAGGAGCGAACTCGCAATTTGCGCGTCTTTTTTCTCCGCGAGAAAAGACCGGTTCTGCTGAATGCTATGCGCCTGCAACGCGCCCCATATCGCGCCAATCAAACGCCCGCCCGCTTCGGGATCAACCACCATAGTCGCTCGCCCGCTCGGTGCTTTTTCACTGCCCAATCGGGAAAGCGCGCGGTCGAGGCCCTCGCGCGCAACCATCTCCGGATCGGGCAAATCCGACAAATGACGCGCCCGCACATAGCGATGATCTTCGGGGCGTCCATGCTCCCCCTCTTTGAGCGTCACACTCGCGCCATAGCCAATCGAAGTACCGCTTTGTATCCCCGAAAAACCATTTGAACTCGCCCGGGCAGATGTATTCCATCCATAGTAAACACCGGTAGTAGCACTCACCACACGGGCGTCTGTATGGGTGACAGCATCCATTGTTTTGAGCCAATCAATACACGCCTCGCGGGGCAAATCGCGCACCATAGCATCATTGGATTGGAGGTCGATATTCGAACGATTTGCATACAGTACGGCGTCGGGAATGACGCGATGCGGATCTTCGGCCAGATGCTGTGTCAGCGCAACCGCATCTTCGATAAACCGGGCAACCGACGCCGCGCGCAAATCCGAGGTCTGGTGTGTTGAATACCGCCCATTGACATACAATTGAATACTCAAGCCGCGGGTAGCACTCTGTTGCACTTGCTCAATATTCCCATCGCGATACGTGTATTCCGTGCTGTTTTCATCGCGCACCCGCGCTATCACATCATTTGCCCCAGCCCTTCGCGCCTGCGCAACCGCCTGCTCGGCCTGTTGGAGAAGTTCTCGTTCCATATTGTTTCGTCTCTGTTCCATTCTGTAAATCCTTTAGTCCCAAGCTCAGTTCACCCCACCCACCGTCATACTCTTTTCCACCAGCATCGTCGGAACGCCCATCGAAACGGGCACGCCCTGTCCATTTTTTCCACACGTCCAGCTACCATCGTCCAACACGGCATCGTCTGCTGCCATAACCACATTTTTCAATGCCTCGGGACCATTGCCAATAATATTGACATCTTTGATCGGCGCGGTGATTTTTCCGCCTTCGATAAGCCATCCATTCTTGATGTAAAAAGTGAAATCGCCCGCACCGATTTGCACCTGCCCATTGGTAAACGTATCGGCAATAATGCCATAATCGACAGCGCGAATAATCTCGTCGCGGGTGTGGGGTCCGTCGAGCATATACGTGGATCGCATACGCGGCATAGGAACATGGCGAAAACTCTCGCGGCGGCCCGATCCCGTGGGTGAAACCCCATAGTGCTTTGCTGAAATGCGGTCGTGCAAATAGCTTTTTAAGACGCCATCTTCAATAAGCGTCGTACATGCGGTAGCCTGCCCCTCGTCATCTACATTGAGTGCCCCGCGATCGTTTTCCTGCAAGCCATCATCGACGATCGTTACAAAATCCGGAGCGACTTTCTCGTTCATCATCGTCGCGTAAATGGACGTACCTTTGCGGTTGAAATCCGCTTCCAGACCGTGCCCAATAGCTTCGTGGAGCAAAATACCCGAAGCACCTGCGGCGAGCACGACAGGCATTTCGCCAGCAGGTGGACGCTGCGCCTCAAAGAGAATCATCGTGTGATCAACGGCTTTTTGGCAGACGGCTCTGATGTTTTCCTCAGTGAAATAGTCAATACCTTCGCGCCGAGAAACCGAAGCTCCATTGCTCTGCCGCACGCCATTCTTGTTGGCAGTCACGGAGCAATACAGCGTCGCCATAGGCCGCCGGTCCGTGCTAAAAACGCCATCGCTGGTCACAATGAGCACGCGCTCGTCCCTGTCCATCCACCCCACAGACACCTTTTCTACTGAGGGATCCATTGCGCGCGTCATAGTCTCGGCACTTTGCACCAGTGGCAGGCGTTCGGTAATATCGATCTCATCCCAGTCGCGATCAATCGCGTAATAATTGTCAACGTCTCTACCTCGCAGATGTTGCGGCGGCACATTTTTTGTGCCCTCTGCTATCGCAGCTGCTGTCCGCGCAGCCGCATAGATCGCATCTGCCTCTAAACTCTCAGAAAAAGCATAGCCAACCTGATCCCCAATCACCGCGCGAATCCCCACGCCCTGATCAACACCTGTATTTGCTCGAGAAATAATGCCATCTTCCAAACTGAGTGACGTGGTACGCACATGCTGAAAATACAGATCGGCAAATTCGGCACCTCTGGACATCGCTTCGGACAATGCCTGTGCGGCCACGCTTTCATCAATGCCGAATAGCGTTGCAAAAGGATGTTTTTCAAGAGCAATCATGGGAATCTCCTGTGTATAGATCCATAACAACCGGTGCGTGATCAGATATGGTCAAGCCGCCTTTGCGGTCAACATGGGCTGATTGCACGCGCTTTGCTACTGCCGCATTACCCAACAAATAGTCGATGCGCCAGCCGCGGTCCAATTCTCTGGCTCTTCCCCGATTGGACCACCAGGAATACGGCCCTTGAATATCGCCGTAATATTCGCGGGTGAAATCGCGCCAGCCAGAAGCGATAAGATCGCCTATCCACGCGCGTTCATGCGGCAAAAAACCCGAATTCTTTTCGTTACTTTTGGCATAAAAAATATCGCGTTCGGTATGCGCGATATTAAAATCACCGCCCATAATTATGGGAATCCGTTTTTTCATCAAGCCATCGGCCCAGACGCGAAAGCGATCCATCCAGAACTCCTTGATCGCCTGGCGCTCGTCGCCCGAAGACCCCGAGGGCAGGTACACGCTGACGAATTGAATACCCCGAGTGCTCACTCGCAAAATCCGACCTTCAGAATCGGCTCCGCCCGCACCCCGTTCTTCCTCTTTTAAAGGCGTGCGAGACCATACCGCTGTGCCAGCATAGCCCTTGCGCTCGGCCGGATGCCAGATAACATGCCATCCCTCGGGATTGCGCTGGCTTTCGGTCAGTTGCTCGGGCAAGACGCGAATCTCTTGCAAAAGAATCACATCGGGGTTTAGTATTTTAATGTGATCCATAAACCCCTTGCGAAGTGCCGCCCGCAGCCCGTTTACATTCCATGTGACAATTCGCATGCTGTCCTTTTGTAGATTCGTAAATTACGCTTAGTTCATCGCGGCAAAAGAGACTACCCATATCAATCTTACTTGCGATTGTCATTGCGGCATGGTTTTAGCCGCAATCCAGAAGATTTTGCTATTCATGTCTATATGGGGCATGATTTACGCCACGATGCATTAGTGCGCTACGGTTCGTTCTCTTGAGTTATGGGAACACCGGACAAAATCTGGCGTGCTCGACGATCATCAACTTCTGTGATGTATGAGTAAGTACAGACAAATTGATCTTTGAAGAGCTGATCAAATTCTTTCTTATAGCTGTCATCAAAAATGACGAATCGTTCGATCTCCGGATGAGCGTCTATGTACTCTTTGACCTCCCCCGCTCGGTAATGAGGTGTTTGACCAGTCTCATTCGTCATATCGGTCACAAATTGATGGAGGCCATGGATGCGGAAATACGCCTTGAGCAACGAGATGGTCTTTCTTGAACGCCAATCTGAACTGATCACGATGTCGGCACCAAAGTCTTCGCATAATCGCCTTAGCCGTTCAACCGACTCTTTGCGCCAGTCATAGTAGATTGCACCAAGATCGTACTTATCCATATCGAGATAGGAGACATCGTCGAACTTTTTAGCCAAATACTCGCGCAACTGATCTAAATCATGCTTGAAACGATTCTGTTGAGAGGGCGGCTGTAGCACGCCATCTATATCCAAAAAGACGACTTTGCGTGTTTTCTTTTTTTTGTTCATGATTTAACTATAGACAAGCGGATTTTGCCAAAGTAGCGGCGGTTCTCCTATGGCCAGCCCCATAAGGAATGCGGGGATAAGATATATACAGGGCAATCTCCAAAAACAGATCAACGCGCTCATGCATGGCAATTCGCCCTTACATTTTGCATTTTTATGTCTTACCAAAATAACGTTTTAGCAATACAAATGCAATGTTTCAAATCAATGAAAAACTGATGTTACGCAGTTTTAAGAATTTGTAGCTCATCGAAAGCATACCGAATGGCCTTGAGATAAAGTCTTGATCTGAGGGCAAAATGATTGAGGCGATGTTTGACGCGCAAGCCTTCCAATCGAGCGGCGGCGTAAATGGCCATAAAACAATGATTGCTCTGTGTGCGCACCCGCCTCGTGGGCGACTTAGCCAAGGCAGCATTGGACTTGAGCGTTTTATGAAACGTCTCCACTTTCCACCGTTTCTGATAGATCGTTTCGATGGTTTCGCCATCACAATGAAGATCACTGCAAGCCAGAAATATCTCTCCTGTGCTTTCATCTTTGTTTGTAAAGACTTGCCGAAGTAAAAGGACGGGAAAATCTAATCCTTTTATCCATGCTTGCACAGGCGTATCTTCTGTCAAGTTTAGTGCATCAATGCGTGCGAAGTTCCCTTGTCGTTTGTCTTGTTCGCTCAAGGCAACCGTCCTGTTGGATTTGAGTGCGACAACGAAGTGTTTATCCAATCTATTGCGAATAAACTGCAAGTTTTCCTTTGAAGAGAACCAACTATCGGCCAATACATAGCGATATTTTATCCGATTCCTATCGCAAACAGACAACATCTCCCGCATCAGGTCATTTTTTGTGACCAGACTCTTGCGCTTGACGCGACGGGTCTTCACATCGGTATAGAGGACCGGTTTGGTGATCAACTCGTAAGTCACGGGTAAGCTAACATCGCTTGCGTGATAGACACAATTAAGCAAATTGATACCCTTGACTGTGCGATTTTGACTGTGATCATAGTGCCAACAGATTAAGTCATTCTCATCTGTATGTGGCTTTTCCTGGATTGTATCATCTATGATGAGCACCCCATCGTCCGCTTCGATGTCACATACCATGCCCTTGACGTGTCGCCACAGCGTTTTGGCATCATAGTCGGCTTGTGAGAGAAAACGCGTGACCCGATCATGGCTTATGGCACCTTCCAACAGGGCCGATAAGCCCGTCGCTGTCGTCGCGCCAAAGGAAGAGAGCAGATAATCGCTATACAATTCTAACAGTTTTTTGTCCATATTTTCAATCTACCAGTATAATTTTTCAAGGGGACAGCCTCGACTAAACCGAGATGGTCTTCTACAACTTCTGAATATACACCATTATTCAAACAGTGCGTAACATCAGTGAAAAATAAAAAGGAGATTTGCAATTTCCACGAACGCACACAATCATATCTTGCGTGTGCCATTTGGTTTGTTATTTTCGATTGAACATCACACCTTGGAGGTTCTGCATGAGAATCAAGATCAACTGCGATGTCGGTCAAGGCATTACCTTGCCCATCAACTACAATCACATCCTCACAGGTATTATTTATCAGTTTCTCAAACAATCCGATCCCGAATACGCGCACTTTCTCCATGAAAAGGGCTATGAACTCGAAAGTCGGCATTTCAAACTTTTTACATTCTCCCAACTGATGGCAAACCGGCGAGACATCCGAGGGAATCAGATCCGCTTCCGTTCACCGCTGACGTGGTATGTGTCTTCGCCAAAGCAAGCATTTTTGGAAAACTTCGCCGCTTCTCTGATGCAGATGGGCATCCTGCAAATTGGCCGCCAGCAACTTCGTGTACAGGATGTAGAGGCTCCGCGCACCCCACATTTTGACCGCCAGATGACCTTCCGGTGTTTGTCGGCAATTACGATATCTACCAGACGCGAACGAGACGGGAAACTCGTCACCCACTACTGTCTGCCCGATGACACCCGATTCTCGGAATTAGTTCGACAAAACCTGATTCGAAAGTACGAAGCAATTTATAGTCACCCCCCAAAGGAGCGGTCATTTGCGATGGCATTTGATCAAGCGTACATAAAAAAAAGAAAAGGCCGTGTGACGCGCCTCGTCAATTTCAAAGGCATCAAAATTCGCGGTGTTGTTTGTCCATTCCAGGTCATTGGCGCACCGGAGTTGATTCGTGTCGGCTATGAATGCGGCTTCGGCGATAAGAACAGCGCGGGATTTGGGATGGTGGCGGTTTAAAAGAAAATAGAATAAGTTCGCTTGACTGAACACCTGTATAGTGGTATAATTTTGGTTAGTATTTTATGGAAGGAGGGAAGAAAATGAAAGCACAATTCGAATTACCCCTAATTGACCAAAAATTAGACCCGTCCGAAGCAAAGTTGACGCTATCACTGACGGGAAATCCGTGGACAGATTTCGGTATTGTCAGTCTCTGTGAGGAATTGCGAATGAGTGATCCGCCGTTCTTGATTGAGAAACCATTCCTGACGGAAAACGAAGCGATAATTACGATTGATGTTTCAGATGTTGAGACGGTTGAGGTGTGGTTCAAAGGGATGCTGAAAAGTCGGTGGAATCAGGTTTATTGGTTGAGTCGAGTCGGAAAGATGATCGATCGGTCTTTGACATACGATGCTGAAGGATTCGTCGTCACTGATGAGAAAACGCAGATTGCGGAAAGCGATAAAGCGCGAATCAAGGAATTGTCTCCCCAGACACAAGTGAAAGATGAAATGCCAATTGTACAAGCACGATTAAATTTCATCGGAATGCCAGCAGATGCCCGGAAAATTAAGCAGCAACGGAAAATAATAGTCCAAAATTTTATGCGAAATTGGATTTTGCCGGAAGGAAAGAAGGTGTGTGACATCTCCGAGCGTCCAAGTGACAAACTCGAAAAAGTGCTTCAAATGGTGAACCCGTTTTCAAACAAGCATCACAACATCAAAGTTCGCGGTTTTCTTAGCAGCAACAGCAATTTTGAAGTGGGTCCGATTCTCCATTTAGTCAATCTTTGCACAACATTTGAGTCGCATATTCCGTTTGTTTACAATCGATCTACAAAACCCGATCCAACAACATTCTTAATACTACCCGAAATTGCCAATCTCGCGCTATTGGCACAGGTCTATGCACGATTGCGGATGAATCTAAAGGATATAGGTGACAAACTCGAACTTTCGACCTCAACAAACCTGCGCGGGATTCGGAGAATATCAGACACCTACGCACTCGCTATTACACTATTTCACAACATCTACTATCGGTTCACCTTGGAAACTGAAAGTAATAACGAGAGTTCTTGGGATTTTGCGCCATTGGATGGGCTAGATAAAATTCAAAGACAAGTGACTCGGTGGGTAATTATCCCATTTGTGAGAAAGCAGAATATCCGCTTTGGAAATTTCCACGTCGTAGAAGTTGACCATCGTCTCTATGATTTCATCAGGCCGATTCCGTTCGATAACGGTGATGAAATTCGGCTCGTACCAGATATTTTAAGTTGTGTCGGATTTAGCGCGCCCGGCGGTGAAAATGCACTTCGGCATTTGAGTCAAGCGATCGCTACAAGTGACTCTCAACTGATGAAAATCGCAATTTTTGAACTCTGGAAGTACGCCGATGTAATTACTTTTCACCCGCAAAAAGGGGCATCTCATCCTGTACGCCTGTTGCGGTATTTCATTCAACATTTCATGGAGGTGAACGCTGTGTTAAACGAAGAACTACGCGAGGACCTGCGTGCATTGGCAAATACGGTGGGGCAAGTTTTCCGCCGCGATGTCACGCTGATTAGCAAACTATATAACATTTCCAATGAGAATGCATTTCGTTCGGTCTTGAATCAAATCATGTTCAGATTATACAAAGCGAGTACAGGCAATACCGTGGAAGAGCTTTTTCCGATCAAACAGGAACGAATTCGTCATATTTTAGACGAAATGTCGCATGAAAATTGGAAAGCGATGGCGGATACACTTTCGACTTTCGTGAGTCTATCCGCCTTTAACGCGAATGTTTTTGAATCTAAACCGCAAAGCAATAGAGGAGGTACACAATGATGAATCTCAAAGGCATTACGATGGTATGGTTAAGCAAAACCGACCTGAGCAATATCAACGCAGGTGAAGGCGGCGGTGGTAACGTTACAGAACTGAAAACCTACGACAATGGACGCAAACCCTACGCTTCTGGTCAGTCAGTCCGACACGCACTCAGAGAGGCGATTGAGCGCAACAATCTGGGCATTTTTCACTGCACACCTGAATCTCCCTGTGGCGACGTCAAAAACTGTTGGCTTTGTGACCTGTTTGGTTACTTAAATCCGAAACTTAATGAAGGCTTTGACCGCCGGTGGTCGCCCATCAAAGCTACACCCGCTCTCGGTCAGATTGCGAACGATATTGTCACCGACTTGCTGATTCGGATGAGCGACCGCGAAAAATCCGACGATAAACAGACTCGTGATCAACGAATTGCCTACGTCCAAATAATGTCCAATGTCTATCGCACCGGGCTTTCGCTCGACTTTGCAAATATTGGGATGGTTATTCGTGCGAAATACGAAGGGAAAGGAAAAAATCAAGAGTTTGCCGGATGGGAGACGGACACAGACATTGGAATAGAAGAGCGTCAAAAACGTGCAATTGCAGTGTTGGAAGCCGTCGGTGGTATCGCAGATTTTGCTAAACAGGCGCGAAATGCCACATCTCTTTCACCAGATATTTTCATCGCTTCAACCCATTCGCGTTACTCCCATAGGACGTTGCGAGCATTGGAGTGCGATGATAAGGGAAATGTCAAAGTCGATACGCTGCGAGTTATTTTGCAGGATTTGCAGGACGATGGGGCTACCATATTTTTTGGCTTCACGCCACAGGTCATAAAAAATGATGATAAACTTCTCAAAACTGTCGAGGAGTTTGGTCTTGAGCCTGTAAATCCTATTCGAGCATTGAGAAATTTAACGGAAACTGTTCAGAACACTTCGGTAGAGTGAAAACATATCAAGGCGTAGAAATCCTCGCCCTAATTCTCTTACTGGAGGCAATCATGGAAAAAATTCTCACATTCGGCTTGATTTGCCCGTTCTGGACATCGTTCCGCAATCCGAGTACCGTAAACGTTCATGTAACCTATCCCTTTCCGCCACCTACAACGCTCTACGGCATGCTGAACGCCGCACGCGGAATGCCGCAGGACTGGCATGATGATCGCGACGAATGGCAGATTTCACTTGTTGTAGAGTCGAGTGGGAAGCCGATTGAAACATTCAGTAAAATCCTGAAACTCTACGAAGAAAAACGGAATAAAACGGAAGTCGCAACAGACAAATATGGTAAAGCAATTTTTGACCGAACAACGGTCATTCGTCAAAAAATTGTTGGTGCTCATTACCTTGTTTACATCAAGTCCAATGAAGCCTTACTCAAAGAAGCACAATCTGCGTTAATGAATCCAAACTGGTCGCTTTACCTCGGTGAATCAGACGATGTGGTTGATGTTGTCTCTCCGAGAATTGTCGAAGTCGAGATGGTTTCTGTTCAACGCATTCATTCAATTATTCCGGGGTTGGCGGAAGATTGTCGATTGGTAAAAGTGCCTCAACGATTTGTAAAACAAGGTCGAAGCTGGCGCGTAGAACAACAACTCTACTCAATTCCACCAGAAGGGGAAGGGGTTGAGTTGAGTGAACCGAAGCTGGCATATTCGATTGAAGATAGGAATGTGATTTTCGATGGAAATTCTTGGTAAACCGAACCAAACACTGTTTGGACATACCCGCGACTGCCTGACTGTCTGCGACGAAATGCTCGCTCGGCGCAAACTGTTCTTGCAGAATTTCTGTGATCGATATGGTTGGGATTGGGAAGAGGTGCGCCGTTGCATTCGCTTTGCGGTTTGGTTTCACGACATCGGCAAAGCGTCAAATCAGTGGCAATGGTACATCAGGGGGCAAGGCAAATCAATTACACACGCGCTCCCATCTTTTGCGATTGGCGCGATGAGCCTCGGTATAAGTGGATTCGAGAAAAGTCCGCGATTTGCGGCGTTGTTTGCGATCCTGGCGCATCACTTACAGATGCTCCATAATGGGTCGTTTCTCGAAGATAGAAACCGGCGTCTGCACGTTGATATGCCGATGGCGTATGTCAACGAACATTTCGCGTGCTTTGGTGAACTTGAACCCGGTTTTTTACTCAAAGATTGGCAAACACCGCGGCTCGACTTGGGCCAGGTCTGTAAAACTCTGGACAGAATCAAACGCTGTGTCCAAGGTGATTTGTCGTTCAAGGTACTCTACTCGCTCATGCTCAACCTGCTGACTGCGTCCGATAACTATGCAAGTAACTATGCAAGCGCAAATGCACCCACGGACGGTTCGCGGGACAATCCACGCGGGACAAATCTCTCACGCGATCAACTTGCGCTAATTAACGATAAATTTCCTCTTCACGTTAATGCTCCGTTGAAGTCATTGCCATTTTTGCCCGAAGGTATGCAACCCAACGATATGCAACGAGAAATCGTAGCGTCTGATTCAGACCGGTTAATTCTGAACGCGGGATGTGGCGAAGGAAAGACAGCGGCGGCGTTGCTCTTTGCACAGAAATGGTTACGTCAAGATCGGATTGAGCGAATTATCCTGACCTTACCAACGAAATTCACCGCGAATAATCTGTATCGCGACCTGGTTAGTTCAGAGAAATACGACATTCCTGATAAGTTAGTCGGCATCATACACGGAGATTCGAGAGAATTTTTAACACAACTTACAAAGAAAGAAGAAGAAAACAGCGAGCAGGAAGATACAAATGGAAATGTAATGGCGCAGGTGTTTGAGAACAATTTTTATGCAAAGCCCGTGACGATTTCAACAGTCGATCACCTGCTTATGAGCCTCTATCACGGTTACAAATACTCTGACCGTGCATTTTTCAATGTGGCATCTTCTCTCGTCATTTTTGATGAAGTTCACTACTACGAAGGTCGGACGATGGAAGCTATTGCCGAGGCAATGCGTCGATTAACGCAGTTAAAAATCCCGCATCTCGTGATGACAGCGACGATTCCGACTTCTGTGCGTCAACGCTTCGACCTATTGAATCCCGGTCAACCGTATCCCTTCCAGCGTGCGCCAGCGGTAATTTCCGGCACGGCAAAGCCCAAAGCACTGTTTGAAATTGCGCGACTTCATGAGACACCGCTGGATGAGGAGGGCATGATTTCGCGGGAACTTCTTGAATTGGTTGAGCAGAATCAGGAAAAACGGCAGATTATCTTCGTCAACCAAGTCAACCGAGCGAAGAACATTTATCTCGCTCTAAAAGAAAGTGGCATTTGTGAGAACCTGATCTGCTATCATTCTGGTTTCATCAGCCGAGACCGTGTGAAAAAGGAACGGATTGTCCGTTCACTATTCAAAAATTCAAATGAGCGAGAAGATAATGAACTGGAAGATCTCGAGGAATACAACTACAATAACTCGGATGCCTGCGTGTTGGTATCAACACAAGTTAGCGAACTCAGTTTGGACATCAGCGCAGATGCCATGTATTCAGAAATTGCTCCGATTGACTCCATTGTTCAACGGGGTGGGCGACTGAATCGCAAAGGTGTTTCACCGCTTGACGAAAAGACAGGATATACTTCCCGGCTTTATCTTATGCCCGCTTATGAGGATGAGAAAGCGTGCCTGCCTTATGAGCCGACCATTTTACAGAAGTCGTGGGATGTGATAGGTGATCTGTACACGTTCCGAGATGCATGCGTGTGGGTTGATGGGGTTTATCAAGAAAGTCAACCACTTATGCACAACGAGCTTTCAGCCGCAATTCATACAGACCTTGTCTTCGGAAAGCGTCCGCAGGACAACTATGCTGGAGAAACAGAGGAGGAAGGGAGGGTTGTAATTCGGGAGCAACGTTATCAAACTTACGATGTTGTGCCGTTGGCATTTGCGGATTTGGTCGAAAATAATTATCAAAATTACAAGAACCATCACCTGAGTATTTCGGCGGGGGCGTTTTGGCTTGCACATAAAGCTGAACGAATTTTTAACCGTGAGAGCAATCAACGTTTGATCGCGTGGCAAGGTAACGATCATGTTGTATCAATTCCTTTTAATGTCATCAACGCCAAATACACTTTTGAGGTGGGTCTCCAACCCGATTTGGAAGATATCTCGAACATACTATAAGGAGAAACCTATCCATGCAAATCCAGGACCTGACCGAGGCCCGCGTCACTGGCACGGCGATCAACTACCTTTTTGTATGTCCGCGCAAACTGTGGTTTTTTCAGAATCACATTGAGATGGAGCATACCTCAGACCTCGTTTCCATGGGACAATTGTTGCATGAGCAAAGCTACAGTCGGGAAAAACGCAAGGAACGCTTGATTGACGACCTCATTCGCATTGACTTTATCGATAGAGAAGGCATTCTACATGATGTGAAGTCGGGTAAAGCAATGGAAAAGGCACACGAAATGCAAATTCTCTACTATCTCTACCTGCTCAAACAAAAAGGGTTTCGGAATCGAAAAGGGATGATTAACTATCCACGCCAACGGAGAACCCGGGAGATTGAATTGACACCGGAGAAAGAGCGCGAAGTTGAGGCGGCGATTGAGGATACCCAAAAAATTTCCAACCTGCCAACGCCCCCAGATGCAGCATTTATGAAAATTTGTAAATCCTGTAGCTATATGGAATTGTGTTGGAGTTAGCAGGGTGCGTGAGAGTTGCCCCCGTATCCGGCTCGCAATGCTCAAAAAATCGCCCAGTCACGTGAGGAATGCCCGATGTCCCGAAATTACTACATTAACTACTCAGGCAGATTGCGCCGCAAGGACAACACCGTTTATCTTGAAAAGGAAGACAATTCTCGGGTACCCATTCCGGTTGAGGATATCGATGCATTCTACCTCTATGGAGAACTGGATCTAAACACACGGCTTCTCAACTTCATGGCGCAAAAGCAGGTGCCCATTCACGTTTTCAACTACTATGGCTATTATTCTGGCACATATTATCCGCGTGAATATCTCAACTCTGGTTTCTTGACCGTCAAGCAGGTTCAGCATTACGAACGAAAAACCAAACGTTTACCCATTGCTCGCGAGTTCGTTTCAGCGTCGGCGGATAACATTTTGCGGAATCTGCGCTACTATGCCAATCGTGGCAGAGACTGCGATATGCAGATTGCCGCTATTCAATCCATCGCAAAGAACATATCGGATACCAGAAGTCCGGGCGGGTTAATGGGGCTGGAAGGCAACATCCGCGAAACCTACTACTCGGCACTTAATACCATCTTGGACTTAAAGACTACCTATCAACAACGGGTTCGACGACCGCCCGATAACCCGATCAACGCTGTTATCTCATTTGGCAATTCGCTGATGTACACGGCTTGTTTGACCGAAATCTATCGCACTCAACTAAATCCGACAATCAGTTTCCTGCATGAACCGGGGGAACGTCGCTTTTCTCTAAGCCTGGATCTGGCGGAAATTTTCAAGCCTATTATCGTCGATCGCGTCCTTTTTCGCCTGTTCAATCGCAGGCAGTTGGATGAAACCAAACATTTTAGCACCGAACTGAACGCTTGCTACCTCAATGAAACGGGCAGGCGCCTCTTTCTTCAAACCTTTGATACGCAACTTCAGCAGACAATTTCACATCGAAAATTGAGACGAAAAGTGTCTTACCAGCGGCTGATTCGTCTCGAATGCTACAAGATAATCAAGCACCTGACAGGTATGGAAACTTATCGCGCATTTCGGGCGTGGTGGTAAAATTGGAGGTGTTTTCGATGTTCAATTCAATAAGAAAACATGGAGGATTTTGTGATGTATGTCATTGTCGTTTATGATGTTGGGGTGAAGCGCGTTGGAAAAGTATGCAAATATCTGCGCCAACACCTCAACTGGGTGCAAAACTCTGTTTTTGAAGGTGAAGTGACCAAAGCAGGGGTTGCACAAATAAAATCGAATTTGGCACAGATACTTGACGAAGACAAGGATTCCGTGCTGATCTATCAAATGCGTCACGAAAGGTGGATGAATAAAGAGGTGCTGGGCGTAGATAAAAATCCAGTGACAAATCTGTTGTAACGGGAAGTTGCTAAATTTGTCGTCGATATCCCGGGAATTTTGCACAACTGGAGGTGGACGACTATTCCTTTTTTCGTTACTGAATTTATGCGGATTTCCGATAACATCTTCAGATAATAATTTTGGGGTTATAACCTTTTGAAATACAGTCATTTCAAATAAAAACAATGTCGCTTCTTGAGATTGTTTTCTTCCCAGATATATATAAATTTTAGTGCTGATTTTCCGGTCTTCTAATCGAACCATTGTGGAATTGAAACATCATAGCGGACAACGGTACTCATATCCCCCCCGCCACTTCTAATCGAACCATTGTGGAATTGAAACTCGATATGGGGATAGGATGTAATTGCCAATCTCTTTCTTCTAATCGAACCATTGTGGAATTGAAACTTGAACACGGATCGGCATTGACGCCCTGTATTGTTTCTTCTAATCGAACCATTGTGGAATTGAAACATGAAGCAATCGCGCACCATGACGATATGATAGCGACTTCTAATCGAACCATTGTGGAATTGAAACCGGAGAAGATCGCCAACATCGAGGTTTGGCACACTGCTTCTAATCGAACCATTGTGGAATTGAAACTCGAGATGGCAGCGACGCGATGTGTGAATAGGGCAACCTTCTAATCGAACCATTGTGGAATTGAAACATGATGTAGGTGTGGGAATCGTTTTTCATAAAGAGCCTTCTAATCGAACCATTGTGGAATTGAAACGCATCTTGCCACCTCACATCAAATTGATTGTTGCCGTCTTCTAATCGAACCATTGTGGAATTGAAACATCGTGCTGGCGGTGTCCATTGCTCCGGCTCTGCTTCTTCTAATCGAACCATTGTGGAATTGAAACTTGACATGTCGCTGCCCACCTATTCCCATTGCCTCACTTCTAATCGAACCATTGTGGAATTGAAACTTGTGCGTTACGGCAACCGTCAGGCGCAACGCCTTCCTTCTAATCGAACCATTGTGGAATTGAAACTAATGCAAGGAAAGCAACCTACCCGGCTAAAGCCCGCTTCTAATCGAACCATTGTGGAATTGAAACACATGAGAAAGCGTGGGACATCCGATTTAATGGCGACCTTCTAATCGAACCATTGTGGAATTGAAACTCCGGCAGCACGACGATCATCAACAGACGCTTCAGGGCTTCTAATCGAACCATTGTGGAATTGAAACTTGGTCACGATATTCGCTTGCAATCCCGACCGCATACTTCTAATCGAACCATTGTGGAATTGAAACGATTAAAAGGGACCTGGACAAATACGTAGAGATCCGCCTTCTAATCGAACCATTGTGGAATTGAAACATCATATAGATAACGCTGCCGTCTTTTCCGATGATGGGCTTCTAATCGAACCATTGTGGAATTGAAACTGAGCATGTGGATAAAGGCATCTTCGACAAGGGTAAGCTTCTAATCGAACCATTGTGGAATTGAAACGAGGCTTTTACTTTTACAGACGTAACGGGCGCAAATCTTTTAATCGAACCATTGTGGAATTGAAACGAGGCTGGTTATGGCGAGTACGTCTGGACGGGCGGTGCTTCTAATCGAACCACTGTGGAATTGAAATTTTACATTCCATGTAATAATACGCATCGCCTGTCCTTCTTCTAATCGAACCACTATGGAATTGGAACAAAGGGGAACGCAAGATAAGCGTTCCCCTCTTTTTTTGAACTACTATAGAACTGAAACGTAGAAAACATCTGGGAGGATAATGGCGGAGGTCAAATTTTTAATCTAACTACCTATGGAATTGTATTGAAACGAATATCTTGGGTAAGGTTGTGATCCTGGCAATCGCTTTCTTGCGAACAGCCTTCTCCAAGAATTAGTTTAAAAATTAAAGAATTTATCATGCTACGATGCCAGACCTCGGTGTTTGGATATAGTTGCTAGCATTACGAAAGGATAATAGCTCAATGCAGACAGATACAATTTTCAATTCGACAACCTTTATTGACACACGTGTAAAAAATCTATTTGTCGCACAGGCCGAAAGACCAGCAATGTCGAGAGAAATCAACATTGCGCGGTTAACGCCATTTCAGCGGGGATTGCTCGTCACCGACGGCACCGTCACAAGGCTCATCGAAGCCTATACACTCGCACCTGTGGAAGTCGTGCTCCTCCACCAGACAAAACAGACACTATGCACCGAGCATATCTGGCTCGAGCTCTCACCAGGAGCACACGTCATTGCGCGGGAAGTGGTACTACAAACGCCCTCAATCGGCAAATACACGCCGAAAATTCAAGCATATGCTACATCTCTAATTGTGCCGCAACACTTGCCAAAAGGCATCTTGGACGGATTGGAATCAGATCCTGCGGGATTGGGAGGAATTCTGCAAAACATCGGACTGGAAACCCGCCGTGAATTGTTGTGGTGCTGCTGTGAAACCGCACGAGATTTGCCAGAATACATCGCGCACCTTGACGGAAAACCACTCCTCAGCCGCACCTACAGGGTATTCGCCAATAAAAAACCCATCATGCTGATTACTGAGAAATTTCCACTTAGAGAGGAAGCGCTTTGATAATCTGGCGCATATGGGTGGATTTATTGAGCACGTAAAAGTGAATGCCCGGCACGCCCTGTTCGAGCAACTCAGTTGCCTGCGCGATACACTGATCAATACCGATTTTCATGGCCTTATCTTCATCGTCAACAGCGCCATTGAGTTGATCCTGCAAATCCCTGGGAATCTCAGACCCGCACAGAGACGCGATACGCTGGATCTGACCCGCCGAGAGAATGGGCATCAGACCCGGAACAATGGGCGCCGTGATATTGGCTGCGCGCACGCGATCGACAAAGCGAAAAAAGTGATCGTTATTATAAAAAAGCTGTGTAATAACAATATCCCCACCGGACTCGACCTTGCGCTTCAAATTTGCAATATCCGTATCGAAATCGGGTGCTTCGAGGTGTTTTTCGGGATAACCCGCAACAGCCAACCCAAATCCATCGCCTTTGGGTTCCGTACTGCGAATATGCGCCACAAGCTCATTGCCGTAGGCAAATCCATCTTTTGCGGGAACAAAAGTATCTTCTCCGCGAGGGGGATCGCCGCGAAGCGCGACAATATTGCGAATGCCTTCTGCGCGAATCGCCTTCAGAATATCATCGATATCTGTCCGGGATGACCCCACACAAGTGAGATGACACGCCGCAGTCAGACCAAATTCGTTCTGGATAAGCGAAGCAATCTCCAGCGTCTTGGCGCGGGTAGAGCCACCTGCACCATACGTAACCGTCATATAACTGGGATTGAGTTTGAGCAAATTGGGCACAATCCGCGCTTTGAGCGCGCGCATACCGCCCTGCGTCTGCGGCGGATAAATCTCAAAGGAAATGACCGGTTGATTGCCGATAAAATAGTCTAAAAATCGCATAAAATAGGTAGGGGACTGGGGATAAGCTCCCAGTCCCCTAATCGTTAATACCGGTAATGATCTGGTTTATAGGGACCTTCGGTGGACACGCCAATATAATCGGCCTGTTTCTGTGTGAGCTGGGTTAACTTTACACCGAGTTTTTCAAGATGGAGGCGTGCAACCTCTTCGTCGAGGTGTTTGGACAGGGTATAAACGCCGACTTCTCGCTTCTGTGCCCACAGATCCATTTGCGCCAACACCTGATTGGTAAACGAATTGGACATCACAAAAGAAGGATGCCCGGTTGCACAACCGAGATTGACCAGACGGCCTTCCGCGAGCAAAAAGATGGCACGCCCATCTGGAAATGCGTATTTATCGACCTGCGGTTTGATATTTTCGTGCACAATACCCGGATAACCGACCAGCTTATTGATCTGAATTTCATTGTCGAAATGCCCGATATTGCACACAATGGATTGGTCGAGCATATTTTCCATGTGCTCAATGCGAATAATATCGGTATTCCCCGTCGTCGTGACAAAAATATTGGCTTCGGAAAGGGCATCTTCCACTGTCGTCACTTCAAATCCCTCCATTGCCGCCTGCAAAGCACATATCGGATCGACTTCCGTCACCAACACGCGCGCGCCAAATCCCCGCATAGATTGGGCACATCCCTTGCCCACATCGCCGTAACCGCACACACAAACGACCTTGCCAGCAACCATAACATCTGTCGCGCGCTTGATGCCATCGGCGAGCGACTCGCGGCAGCCATAGAGATTATCGAATTTCGATTTGGTCACCGAATCATTGACATTGATCGCGGGAAAGAGAAGCGTACCGTCATCCCGCATCTGATAGAGACGGTGAACACCCGTTGTGGTCTCCTCAGACACGCCCTGAATATCGGCCGCCATATTGTGCCAAAAACGCGGATTGCGTTCGAGTTGCCGCCTGAGTACCGCATTGACAATCTCCAATTCGCGATTATCGGTCGGCTCATCGAGAATCGAGGGATCGTCTTCGGCCTGATACCCCCGGTGAATTAGCAATGTCGCATCGCCCCCATCATCGACAATAAGTGTCGGTCCACCCTCCGCAAAATTGAGTGCTTGCAAAGTGCATTCCCAGTATTCTTCCAGCGACTCGCCCTTCCACGCATAGACCGGCGTACCCGTTTGTGCGATCGCGGCGGCGGCGTGGTCTTGCGTTGAAAAAATATTACACGATGCCCACCGCACATCGGCCCCCAGAACTTTGAGCGACTCAATCAATACAGCGGTCTGAATCGTCATGTGAAGAGACCCCGTTATGCGGGCACCTTTCAGAGGTTTCTGGTCTGCGTATTTTTTGCGCACAGCCATCAAACCCGGCATCTCGCGCTCGGCAATTGTGATTTCTTTCCGTCCAAAATCTGCCTGAGACATATCGGCGACTTTATGGGACAAATGCGAATAATCGGGAATTTGAATTTTAGTTGCGCTATCGGGCAACATTACATCGGCCATATTTCATCCTTTCTCTATATGACTGTTGGCACACGCGGCAGGTATATCCCCTATCTGATCTGGCAAATTGAGATGGGCGTTTTGATGCCGCGAAAATTGATTTCTGTAGGTTGAGAAATATCAAAAATTTCATCGAGATTGTTCGACACAGACGTCGTTGCTGCAATTCCTTTGCGGATATTTGTTTCTGCCCATTCTCGAACAATAAATGCGATGTTGACCACTTCGCCTGTCACATCGGGATGGGCGTAATCGGGATGTCCCATTGCGCCCAAGTAAATCTCACCGCTGCTCAAGCCAATAACCAGGTCTTCGCCGATAAGCCGCTGGGAAAAAGCCGCTGCTTGGGCAGCGCGAAGCTGATGGTGAACGCCAGAAAAAAAACATAAAAATGCGTCTCCCATATATCTGAGAGGAACGCCATCGTGACGCAAAACAGCTTCGGTCAGTTGAAACAAAATGCCATTTGCCCACGCTGCAAACTCCCGCGCCTCCATTTGTAATGATTTTTGATATGCACCGACAACTGTAGAGGTGAAGATAGTAGCATCAAAAACATCTTGATTTTCACCATGTGCATCCAAAAGCCAGTCCGTAGAAACGCCAAGTAATCTGGCCAGAGGTCCCAGAGTAGCAATGTCGGGACCGTTTTCACCCCTTTCCCACTTGGAGACGGCCTGTGGGCTTACCTGCAGGGCATTGGCAACGTCGTTTTGCTTGAGGCCAAGGCGTTCCCGCTGAGCGCGAAGGCGTTGGCCGAGTTCAATGAGTAACATATTGGACTCTTTATCCACGATGAGCGAACTGTTTACAAAATACTATGAGAGGATGGTGGTAACAATAAAGAGGTCGTTGAGTGCAATCGCTTTGTGGTTGAGGCCAGGTCCAATTTACGCACACTCGCAAGTATTAAATGAGTCATTTGTTATTTCATCTTTGCCTTATGAAAACAGTTTTGTATATTAGTTCTATTACAGTAGAATATCCCTTCAAAGGACCGTTGACAATTGAAAGTTCTCATAACAGGAGAAAATAAATGATCAAACGCACTATTGCAATTCTTATCGTAGGAATCCTCACAGCAGGGTGCCAGATGCCCTCGCTATTTGAAGGACAGACGCAAATAAAACAATACGGCCACGTAGTGGCGGAAGGGCAATATGACAGCGGTGCTCGCACTGGCGTTTGGACATATTACGATGCCGCGGGCAACGTGCGCGGGCAAGGCACATACAAAAATGGCGCCATGCAAAATGGACTTGAAATCACATTTCACATCAACGGACAAAAAAAAACAGAAAGCAACTGGACAAACGGGGAAAAAGACGGGTATTGGGCCTCCTATTTTAGAAGCGGCGTAAAAAAAGAAGAAGGCCTCTACGTGTCTGGAAGAAAAACAGGCGTCTGGCGAGAATACGACCCATCCTCCTTTTACTCGGTGGAAAAAGTATTCGAAAATGACAAACAAGTAGGCTGGCGAAAATTTGAGCTAGCGCGACAGGGCAATCCATTTTAAGCGCGTATTAAATCGAATTCCCAGGGCTGTGCGATATTTGCACAGCCCTATTGTTCTGCGCGACTAAACCGGCATACTACGGCCTGAATATTCGCGTCCAATACGCGCGATCTCCTCCCTGCCACCGGAAACTACGCGCACACCCTCGTCGATTTTTGCGGCAACGGTTTCCGGACTACCCCCCTCGAGAAAAGCAACGCCATTTTCTGCACACGCGGCCTTTACGCGATCCCTCACCTCTTGCATTTCGGGCGGAAAAGGCGTTGGACGGTGCAAATACCCCATCGACATACTCAAATCGCCCGGCCCCATTTCGGCAAACCCAATGCCGGGCACCTTTAGGATTTGTTCGATATTGGATGCGCCGCGCACATTCTCAATCTTGATGCCCAACAGCAACTCGCCATCCGGATTCAGTGGATAGGGATCGGCTTTCTGAATATACTCATCGCGGCTAACACCCCATACCGCTGCCGCCGACGATTCGGACCCCACGCCTCGCGTGCCTGTACCGAGGCCGCGCCCAACGCCGGCTTTACTGATGGGATAGCGGCACGACTCGACAAAAGCGCGTATCGCATCGGGTGATTCCGCCTGACAGAGCAAAATGCCGTGTACACCGCGCGCGAGAATCTGCCGAAATTGCCAGGCATTGTAGCGCACAATATTTTCAGACGCGCCCTCCACAGGAGCTTCAACAATAACTGCTGGCGTCCTGTGTCCGCTATTTGTAGGTCCTCCGCTGACCAGACCGCGCATATAGTCGTCAAGCCCCCCCAGATTAAAAGCCCCGTGTTCCATACCCACATTGATATAATCCGCCCAGGTACTGGCGTCATCCTGCCCTTGTTCAAACGTAAGCACATGCCCTGTGTGTGCGCCCATATAATAGATCGGTTGATCTTGTGAAAGCAACTCAACTGCGCGATTGACGCGATTGCCCATTGGAGTCTCCTCATTAAAAGTGAAATATAGTTGTACGACTATTCTCCAAACTTTAGTTATGAAATATCATTGAAGCAAATTTGCAAGTCTTTTCTTTAACGGTGAAACTTTTATTTAAAACTATGGTTGATTTTGCAGCGAAATATGGTATATTAAACGTAAGTAAGTAAATGGTTACTTAGCAAATCTTCGCTTCTGACGGATGCACACTGTGATTCTACTTCAACTTTTTCCTTATTGAGGTCCCGTTTATGAAACTCTCAGAATATGCGATTAAAAACCCTATTACCACTGTGATGGCAGCACTGAGTCTCGTGGTCATGGGATTCATTTCTCTGGGCAGGTTGCCCCTCGAATACGCGCCCGATTTGCAGTATCCCAGAATGTATGTGAGCTTTTCATATCCCTCGTCATCGCCCGAAGAGATCCAAAAGAAAATTACCAAGCCAATTGAAGAAATACTGGGCACGGTCCCCGGCGTTGAATCACTTCGCGCGCGATCCTATGATAGTCGGGGTTATGTATTCATGGAATTTGACTACGGTACCGATATGGATCTCAAATCTATTCAGGTGCGAGATCGCGTCGATCAAGTTCGGAACCAGCTTCCCGATGACCTCGAACGCATTGAGATGCGCAGATGGGATTCGTCAGATTGGGAAATTCTGGACTACAATATGATCTGGCTGGGCGATAATCAATCGGAACTTGCCACGGTGTATAAAAACACAATCTTGCCGCGCTTGCAACGCGTCCCCGGGGTGGGCAATGTCGAAATGGAAGGCGTTGATGAAAGAATACTCAGAGTCGATGTCGATAAAAATCGCATGCACGCCTATGGCTTAGATATCCGCACCCTCAACAGAACAATTCGCTCTAACAACATCAATATTTCCGGCGGATATGTCACAGAGGGCGGCAAACGCCTCGCGGTTCGGGCAGTCGGTGAATTTGAAGATGTAGATCAAATTCGCGATCTCACACTTCCCAATGGTCTGGATATGGAAGACGTAGCGCAGGTGAGCTACGACTATCCGGAAAAGCGATATTTTGAACGCATGGACGGACGCGCTGTGGTCTCTATGGAAATTCGCAAAACCTCGACAGCCAATCTGGTAGAAACCTGCCGCCTGGTCCGTGCAGAGCTGGAGGCTCTTCAAGATGAAATTGGACGCGACAAATTGCGATTGCACTTGCGTCGAGACCAATCAGAAGCAGTGACAAAGGGCATCGCCAGCCTGGGGCAATCCGCTATTTTGGGAGGCATGCTGGCTATTGGCATCATTTTTCTCTTTCTGAGAAATTTCCGCAGCACGCTCATTGTGGGCTCGGCCATTCCCATTTCCGTATTGTGCGTTTTTATGATCATGTACCTGATGCGGCAAGTTTTTGGATCGAATATCACGCTAAACATGATCTCGATGATGGGACTGATGGTCGCCATTGGAATGTTGGTCGATCCGGCGGTCGTGGCTCTGGAAAATATTTATCGCAAACGCTTTGACGAAGGCGATGGCGTTCGAACCGCGGCGATTGAAGGCAGCCGCGAAATCGGAATACCAGTGCTGGCCGCTGCACTGACGACAATATGTGTATTTGTACCCCTCATCTTTATTTCGGGTTCTTACAATACAATGTGGATGCGCGATTTTGCCATTACCGTATGTATTGCAGTGGTAGCGGCACTACTCGTGGCTTTAACACTCATACCCCTGGCCTGTTCTCGGGCATTTTCAAATGCGGGTACCCGCGTCGATCTCTTTTTGAAAATCGGATTGGGCACTTTATTTGCCGCGGGCGCAGCGTATCTCATTTATCTGGAGGGCATTGTCGAATCGGCCAACTGGCTCAAAGATAATACGCTGTGGATTTTGGGCGGGCTTTTAACCCTGCCAATAGGCGCGTGGATCGCGCTGGGCGCATTTGTCGCCACAGCGACCTATATATATTTGAGGTTTCGGCATCTTGGCCTCAAAGGTGTTTACACGCGCATAATTAGCACCACCCTGCACTATCGCTGGACCACCGTTGTCGCCGCGACATTTATCCTCTTTGGCGGCATATACATCTTTACTAAAATTGAAGTACAGCGCTATCGCTATCAACCCGACCGCATGGTGGGCTATATGGTGGAAATGCCGCGAACTTACGATATCGACGACGCACTCGCGCTGTACAAACAAATCGAAACCATTCTCCTCCCGCAAAAGGAAGAACTGGATATCGCAGCGATAAAAACGCGATTTAGCACCCGACGCGGCAATACGATTTATTTGTACCTAAAACCCGCCGAAGAAAGCCCGTTGAGCACAGACGATGTGAAAAAAAAGGTAAGTGCTTTGCTGCCCAAAGATATCCCGGGCGTGCGTTTTAAGGCGGGCTTCAGGCGTGGTGGCAGCAGTGGCACGGGCGTCGGGGTAGAAATCAAAGGAAGAAATCCCGAAGTGCTGGCGATCCTGGCTGAAGATATTCGGCTGCGAATGGGCGATATTGAGGGCATTCACGACGTGGAAACCAGTCTGGAAAGTGGCACAGAAGAAATCAGGGTATCGGTGAGGAGAGACCGCGCGCAACAATACGGCCTTTCACCGCAGCAAATAGCCACAACTGTTGCCACGGCATTGGGTTCTCGTGGAAACAGCAAATTCAAAACGCCGAATGGAGAAATCGACATTGCGCTGCAATTGCGAGAAGAGGATCGCGCTACGCTGGATCAACTCAAGACCCTCTCTTTTGAAAACAGCCGGGGCAATATGATTTCATTTGCCAGCCTGGCCGATTTTGAATTGACCAAAGGTCCCCAATCCATTGAACGTCAGGATCGGATGTCAACCGTAACCGTGTTTGCAAATACGGAAGCATCGGAAGTCCAAACGGTCGGTTATGAAATGAGCGATCGCATGCAGGCCATCCCATTGCCCAAAGGGTATAGCTGGCAGATGGATCGCCGCTTCCGCTATATGTCTTCAGAAGAGGGTGAAACCAATTTCACCATGTTATTTGCCGCCCTGCTCATCTATCTGATCATGGCTTCGCTATTTGAATCTTATATCCATCCCTTTACGATCATGTTTTCGATCAGTTTTGCATTTATAGGTGTCGCATTGGGACTTTACACATTCGGCGTCGCACTGGATAGCAATGCGACTTATGGGTTGCTCATTTTGTTTGGCATTGTGGTCAACAACGGCATTGTATTAATCGACCACATCAACCGCTATCGCAAACAGGGGCTATATCGAAGAGATGCGATTTTGCGCGGCGGACAAGATCGCCTGCGCCCCATTTTGATGACCGCAACCACGACCATCCTGGGGCTTACACCGCTGGTTATTCCGATGATTTACGGCAATGTCGAAGGCAATGCCAGACGTTGGGGGCCAATAGGTCTGGTGATTATTTCTGGCCTGTCGATTTCCACTATTCTCACGCTGGTCATCTTGCCCACCATATATTCGCTCATGGACGACATGTCGGGATATGCAAAGCGGGTTGTGGCCGTGGCAAAAAGGGCCTGAATCGCGTCGCTATCTTAAAAAAAACGCTGTGCAGATCATTTCTGCACAGCGTTTTTTCATGTACTGAGACGACAAAAAATTGTCCTCGTCCTATTCTCCAAGCGAAATATCTACAGAAGGACGCAACGCAGCACAGGTCTTGAGCACGGGGTGAATGGGATGGGTAAAAAAAACCTCGAAAACTTTTTTATCGAGGGCTGCCCCCGTATCAATAGCGACAAAGGCTTGCTGTGTGAGCAAATAGTCGAAACGAGGTGCCCATTTGCGCGCGCCCAAACGTGCGGTCGTCGAGCAATTGTCGATCATATAGGCCACGCCGCGATAGTGCATATAGGGATTGAGTGAATCCACGCTTTCGATGACGGATTCGTTGGCAATCTCCGACCAGGCGTGACCTTTGGCAGCCAGAATATCGCATTGTGAGACCATAACCGCGCAATAAACGCCTGCGGTGAACGGATTGACGGGAATATCTTCTTCAACGCGCCTGGCGCGCACGTTTTTGCCCACTTCCCACATGCGCGTGCCGTCAATCTTGCCCATGGGATAACGCTCAAAGCGTTTATTCGCCGCGATCACACTGCGAATTTCATCGCCGCTTTCAACATCGTCGTAGATCTCGAGCAAAACTTCAGCCGCAGGGTGATAAGATGCACAATAGGCTTTCTCAAATTCGGCCTTGCCCACATCGTCCAAACCTTCGTACAAGGCGAGAATACCCTGCTTGGAAATGATTTGTGAAATGGGACCAGTGATCGATTCACACGATTCGTCAAAAGCGTCTTCCTCGCTCATCCCCTGAAACGTGTAGCGGCGGTAAAGACATTCCACCACGCCGTGTACAGCGCCCAGAAGAATACCGCGCTCGCCATAGATATCGGAGAGATATTCTTGCTCCAATGTGGTCTGAAACGTAAAAGGCGCACCCAGTGCAATAGACCATGCAAGAGCAATATCGGTGGCATTCCCATCGATATCCTGTACCACGGCAAACGAGGCATTGATGCCCGCGCCATTGACTTCTTTGCCCTGTTCGTACAGGCGGCGCACAGAAGGCCCCATGCCTTTGGGACAAACTGCGATCACGTTCACATTGTCGGGGAATTTGGCCCCCACAGTTTTCATGTGGCCGAGCAAGAACCCATGTGATAGGCCGAGCGTGGCGCCGGGTTTGAGGCGGTCGAAAATGGCCTGATGGTTTTCGGCCTGCGCTGCATCGGCGATGAGCAAAAGCACCAGATCCGATTCTCCAATAACCTGATACATTTCCCCCAAAGTGCCATTGGCTTCGGTAAATCCGGCGGCTTCGGCATCTTCAACTGAGGAAGAACCAGGCCGCAACCCCACTTTGACCTTGATCCCCATGCCTTCCAGAGATTCGCGCAGGTTTTGTGCCTGGGCAGGCCCCTGCGACCCCCAGCCAATTACGCCAATCTGGTCTATATCTTTGAGGGCTTCTGGCAATTTGTCGAAAAGATCGCGTCCGCCACGCACAATGCGTTCTCGCGTACCGGCGAGGTCAATGGTTTCGATTTGAAAAATATTGCTGGTAAAATCCAAATTCATGAGAAACTCCTTAACGGTAGGTTATTAATTGTTTGCAGATTGCAAAAAGCAAAGTATAAAGTATGCGGATTTCAATACAGAGGAAATTGTCAGCATTCACGCGCATTGAAGGCTGCACTTGTAAAAGGGAAAGCTTTGCCCAAAGGATTTCACGAGGTAGATTCTTAAAAGTAACAAAACAATTCACTCATTTCTCTGTTCGTGTAAGGCATCTATCAGACGATCTACATGGTCAAAACCATTGCAGATGTGGGTGGAAACGCGGATCCAGTAAACGCCATCGCTCTTTGCAGTCGGCACAGTAATCCGATATCGGTCATAAAGATCCATTTGTGACAGTTGCCCCCATAAAAATCGCATTTCATCCGGCGCAATCATGTACTGTTTGCGAATCGCCTGCCAGTAGGCCTCCTCCGCCACCGAAGTCGGCCAGGCCGTACAGAGATGGGTCACCACAGATACCTCCGATTTAAGCCGTAGATCGCGCTTTATACCAGGCGAGAATGGCGAGAATGAGGGGGACGAGGCCAAAAAGGACCATGAGAATGCCATTGGTCTGGCAAATACTGGGATCGTATTTGAGATAGCGAATGCCAACAAAAATAATTGAACACCAGGCAGTCACGGCGTAAAAGAGCAGATTGAAGCGGATATACTTCAAAATGAGGAAAGCCATGAGCAGCCAATATGGAATGCTTTTGGCGAGAAGAATGCCAGCGTGATAAAAATCTTTGGCTGGCGAGACCACCGATTGAAAGATGAGCACGAGCACTACGCCGAGAATAATCAGATTTATCTTGCCTATCACGCGCCACCAGACAAACAGAACACCGAGAATGGCAAAGGGAGCTATGAGCATACCGTTGACTTCGTCGATGAGTTCCCCAAATGCGGGTATATAGCTGTTGATTTCGGGAGGCACACCACCGCCTGCACCGAGGTAGTCGCCGAGATAGGTGAGATTGATATAAGACGAAAAAATACTATTACCTCTGGTAATACCAAAATAGCAGACAGCGAGAAAGACGATCTGCCACCAGAGTGCCGCGCTATTTATTTTTAAGCGAAGCACATCAATCCAATCGGAAATTTGCATCTCCTGGGGGCGTTCACGGCGATACATAGTATCGCCAAATGCACAAAGGAGAAAAACCATGATCGCAGCAGTAACAAGCCCTATGACGAGGCCAATGATTTCATCGCCGAGAAAAGTGCTCAGGGCATCACTGGTGTTATACCCTCTGTAGAACGTGGGCAGATTATTGAGCCTTTCCAGCACAAAACACACACCGGATAGAATGCCAACGCAAACAGGCAATCGCCAATTGACATGCCCATCGCGGTAAGCGCGCAAAAAGAAAATAATGGCGAGCATAGCCGTGGCGATGATTGCGATTGTCGAAATAGTAGAGACAATAGTACTTTTGGCCGTGCGTTCTCGCAATTTCCGCAAAAACTCTTCGGGTGCTTTGTAGTATGCGTTTGTCTGACCGATTTGATCGCCCTGTACAGAGGCAATAATGCGAAATTCGCCCTCTTCAACTTTGATATCCGTGCGCTCCCACACAAAGCTGTGGTCCATACGGTTTTCGCGCTTTTGCGAGCGGGCTTCAAGGCGTTTGTAAAGGGCTTCTGTCACATCGCGCTGCAAGTATTCAGACAAAAAAGCCTCGGCGATCTTTTGCGCCTCTTCCGTACTGAGTTCTGCGCTCTCTCGATTTTCGGGAACATAATGTGAGATGCGGCAAAAATCGCCATTGCCATCAATGCTGATGGTGAGTTCTTCTTTTTCGAGAGGTTTGAACCAGCGCACCCTCCAGCGCCACGATGAGGTATGTTCGGCAGCGAGCGTATCTGCACGCGCCAGATCGACATTTCGGATGAGATGTGTAAAATGGCTGGATCCAAAGCTACTTGAAAATGACGTGGTGCGTTGATAGTCTTCGAGCTCAAGCCCCAGTTGCCGACGAATATCTTCTGCCTTCTCAATCGCCTCTGCCCGCGTGATAATGGACTCGCGGGCGTATTTGGCAAATCCTGGAAGGTCGGATGTGAAATACACAGCCCAACCGATCAGCCCCAGAACGCCAAAGACGATGAGACCCCTTTTGGGAATCAGATAATCCGAAGGGGTTTTGCGTTCGACCTCGGGTTCAGGGGGTGGTTCGGGTTCGAAAATCGGTGTTTCGGGTACTGGCTCCTCTATCGCTTCAGGGGACGCCACCTCCTCAGGTTCCTCAATTTCTTTATAGCGCCCCGTAATCACACCAAAAATAGCGGGAATGGCCGGGATAAAAATAATCGCAACCGCCAGAATGCCCGAGACCTTGAAGTAGAGACTGTCGGACTGTACCATCGGATAAATGCCGAGAAAACAATTGTACACATAATGCGAAATAATGGTCGCCCAAACGCCGTAGCGCAAAAACACAAGGCCAAAGATGACACCTACCACGGTGAGTTCGAGACCGCGAATATAAATAGGCTCCTGCGGATAATTCGCGTGCAAAAAGGCCCACACAATCGCGGGAATAAGCACGGCCAACCAGGTTCTTTTTAAATACCGGATGAGCAGGGAAATGGCGAGCAGGCGAAAGAAAAATTCTTCCATAGTTGCGGCGAGGAGACCGATAAGCAGAGGATAAATCCACGGCAAATAAGTACTATACGTATTGCTGTACTGTGTCATCGCCGCGGGAGACCAGACCCCCAGATAGTCATTGCCCAAAATATAAAAAAGGGTGACATATCCCAGGTGGGCAAATGCAAGGCCATAACCGACAAGGGTGATGCGCGCAAAATTCGCCGACCGCCAGCCGCGCAGAGACAGTCGCGCGAGTGGATTTTTCCAGCCTTCTACCTCCTGGGCGGCAGCACCTCCGGCTGTACCGGACAATGCGATAATGACCCCGCTGAGCACAGCACTCAACAGACCGCCGAAAATGAAGGTAAGGATGAAGGAACCAAATGACTGCGTCGTATCGTAACCGAAGCGCGTGAGCGGATAGCCATTGACGACACCGAGAAAACTGGTCGCGGCCACGAGAATGCCCACGCCGAGGGCAGCGCGCCATATCAATGTGCGCTGGCGATATTTACGCACGAGCACGACAACCATTGCAATGCCCAGCGCGAAAAAGAAAACCGAAGCAATATTTGCAAGTAGGCCAGCACGCGAGCGAATTTCTCGATAATTGCGCGAGAAGGTTTCGGGCACTTTGAGGTATTCGGCAAAATAGCCTGCTTTATCGCCCTTAACCGTCACGCCCAAACGGTAGTGCCCATCATCGCCCACGACAAAATCTTTTTTTCGATAAGTAAAAGTATGATCCATCCTATTGGGACGCTCAATACTCGACGCTTCGATGGATTCGTAATCATCGAGTTGAAAGCCCTGTACATCGGTCAGAAAGGTTTCCGCAATGGTGCGGGCATCTTCTTCTGAAAGACTTGCGTCTTCGTCAGATTCGAGAATGCTGTGCGTAAACCCTACAATTCTTCCGCCGGGATCAATACGCACGCGGAGTTCTTCCTTTTGAAGCGGCTTAAACCAGCGGATGTTCCAATACCATACCGAGACCCACTCGCGCACGAGGCGGTTGGCTTCCTCAAGGCCCAGGGTGCGTTCGAGAAAGACCTGGGGCAGGCTGGAGTAAGAAAAGACCTGAGCACTTTCATAATCTTTGAGATCGTAACCCAGGCGGTGAAGATACGCCTCGGCAGCCTGATGTGCCTGTTCGCGATCTACGCGAAAATTGAGCGAGGCAACGGGAAGCGCGCGGTCAAAAAACTGGATATAACAGGTGAGACCGAGCGCACCTGCGATCAGGAAGCAAACAATCCACACAGCATCGCGTCGGGTCATAAAATCCTCCTTTGAAAGTTTTGGCGCAGAATCGTCTTAACATAATAAGATACTGATATTACGCAATCCTCAAGTACGGTGCACACAAATAGTGAAGTGTTATGCTGGAAGATAGTTAGTTTGAGGCCTGTCCGTTGATCACTCCGCGATTTGTTAAATTTGCTTGACACTGCAAAGACACCTTGTTAAATTTTCGGTCCTTCATGGAATTTTGGAGATTATTTTACATACAATTGCATTTGGGGTAGTAGCTCAGTCTGGTTAGAGTACCGGCCTGTCACGCCGGTGGTCGCGGGTTCGAGCCCCGTCTGCCCCGCCATTTGCTGAAAAGCTCGACGCATATAATGTGTCGAGCTTTTTGGTGTGTACTGCTGGAGGAAAAGTCAAAAATTTATGTCCATTGAAAGATTGTACAACAGAATTAAAAACTCGCCGCCATTTAAGGACCTATCGAAAAAACTGGAATCGGAAGAGCGGGTCGTAACCATGCGCGGAGGATCCGGATCGCTATCGGCATTTGCCATCGCGTGGATTGAAGAAACCGTACCTGGTCCCGTGGTAGTCGTATGTGCAGATGAGGACCGCGCCGAGGCATTGCGCAATGATTTGGAGCGGCTGTTAGACGAAGAACATGTGGGGTATTTCCCAAGTTGGGACGTAGCGCATTTTGACGGGCGTTCGCCGCATTTGGATGTGGTGGGCTTGCGGATGGAGGCATTGGATCAGTTGCACCGAGGGGTCAGCGGCATAGTGCTCACCCCCATCGAAGCCTTGATGGGGCACACCTTGCCACCAGACCTGTTTGACTTGAGTGTAAAAGCGGTTCGTCTGGAACAGGAAATATCGCCTTTAGAACTGGCCGATCATCTTGTGGAAATCGGATATGAACGAGTGACCACGGTGGAGGGCGTGGGACAATTTGGGATGCGCGGCGGCATCCTGGATATTTGTTCGTTTGGCAATGCACACCCGGTCAGGCTGGAGTTTTGGGGCGATGAGATTTCGTCCATCCGGGCATTTGATTTGAGCACCCAGCGATCTATCGCGCAGTTGGAGGAAACGCGGATTTTGCCCTGTCGGGAAAGCGTGCTTCCGCTGACAATGGCAGATATTTATTTGGAAAATCTGGAAATAGCAGAACGGGATCTGGGCATTGAATTGCCCGAGGTGCAAAACTTATTGGAGCGCGAAGGCATTTTTGAAGGGCAGGAGCATTACCTGAGTGTGTTATACGGCGAACGAACGGGTTTATTGGATTACGTGCCCGAAGGATGCTGGATCGTCCTCGACGATCCAGATGGCATCGCTACTGCCGCGGATAACGCCTGGCGCGCGTGTGAGCAAATCGCACAGCGAAAAAAGAAACGGCGGGCGGAAACAGAACCCTTGCCAACGCACTGCGTACTCCGAAAACCAGAGGCCGTGCTTCAGCAATTGGAACACAGGCCTCGGGTCTTGAACCGCGCATTGGGAGGCGCGTCTGAGAAAGTCGTGGATTTTGGCGGACAGGGTGGACGGCACTACGAAGGCCATGTGCAGCTATTGAAGGAGGATTTGCACAAACACTGGCTCAATGCTTATGAAGTGGTCATTCTGTGTGAAAGTGAAGGGCAAAAAGCGCGGTTGGAAGAAATTTTGGAAGAAATTACCGATGTGGTTTCCCTGTACGTGGGCACGCTACAATCCGGATTTACGTACCGCCCCGGCAAGGTCTTGTTGATCAATGACCACGAAATTTACAGCCGCGTACACCGCAGACGGCGGTATCGCCGTTTTCAAGATGCACAGCCCATCAAGACCGTGGCCGCTCTTCAGCGTGGCGATTTTGTCGTACATGTAGATCACGGAGTCGGTCGGTTTGACGGCGTAGAGCGAATTGAAATAGGCCGCATGTCCAGCGATTGTCTCACCATAGGATATCGGGACGGGGATCGGGTTTTTGTGCCAGTGGATCAGATGAATCAGGTGCAAAAATATTCGAGTCGAGATGGCGCAGTACCCGTATTGAGCAAATTGGGCACAGTGGCCTGGGAGCGGCTAAAGGAAAAGACGCGCAGAGCAATATTCAAAATGGCGGCAGAACTCGTGTCATTATATGCCGAACGCAAGGCGCAACCGGGCACGTCATTTTCGCCTGACGGGTCAGAAATGAAGGAGCTGGAAGCCTCATTTCCCTATCGCGAAACCCGGGATCAACAAGAAGCAATTGACGCTGTAGAAAAAGATATGGAAGCGCAGTCGGCCATGGACCGCTTGATTTGTGGTGATGTGGGATATGGCAAAACAGAAGTGGCAATTCGCGGGGCGTTTAAGGCGATTTTAGATGGCAAACAAGTGGCAGTTTTGGCCCCCACAACCATTTTGGCGCAGCAACATTATCGCACGTTCTGCGAACGGTTTTCCGAATTTCCAATCCATGTAGCGGTCTTGAGTCGCTTCCGCACGCGGGTCGAACAAAAGCGAACCCTTGAGGCAATGAAAAAAGGCACCGTAGATATTGTGGTGGGCACGCATCGATTATTGTCAAAAGATGTCAACTTCAAATCCCTCGGCCTTCTGGTCATAGACGAAGAACACCGCTTTGGCGTGCGGCACAAAGAGCGGCTAAAAGAAATGCGACGCCTGGTGGATGTGTTGACGCTCACCGCCACGCCAATTCCGCGCACCCTGCACATGTCGCTGATGGGCGCGCGCGATATGTCGGTCATTCAAACCCCACCCAAGGATCGCTTGTCAATTCAAACCGAAGTACTGGCATTTGAAGAAGATCGCATTGCCGAAGCAATCTTGCGGGAAGTAGATCGCGGTGGACAGGTTTATTTTGTACACAATCGGGTTCAGTCCATGCACGCGATGATGGGGTTTCTCACTCGCCTGCTGCCACAAGTGCGTTTTGGTATGGGACACGGCCAGATGCCCGAGCGGCAACTCGAAAAAGTAATGATGGACTTTTTCGAGCACAAATACGATGTTCTGGTCTCGACCATGATCGTGGAATCCGGGCTGGACATTCCCAATGCGAACACGCTAATCGTAAATCGCGCAGATCGCCTGGGACTGGCGCAGTTGTATCAATTGCGCGGCAGGGTGGGGCGGTCGAATAAGCGGGCGTATGCGTATTTATTTGTGCCGTCGTGGCAAGCACTCAAAAAACCGGCGGTGAGGCGATTGCGCGCCATAGAAGAATTTTCGGATTTGGGATCGGGTTTTCACATTTCAATGCGGGACATGGAAATTCGGGGCACGGGCAACTTGCTCGGCGCACAGCAACACGGACATATCGCAGCCGTGGGATTTGATTTGTACACGCGCTTATTAGACGAAGCAGTGCGACAAATTAAGGGCGATGCAACCGAACCGGCAATTGAGCCAGATGTACAGGTGTCGGTCTCCTCGTATATTCCGGACGATTATATTCCGGATGCAGATCAAAAAATGCAGTTTTATCAGCGTTTGGGCCAAATGCGGCAAACAGTGGAAGTTCTGGCGATTGAGGAAGAACTCGAGGATCGCTTTGGGCCTTTGCCCGAACCCACCGCAGCCTTATTAGACATCTTACAGGTCAAAATTTTGGCCCGCCAACTCCGGTTGTCGCAATTGCAAATTGGACAGATCATGACAATGACCCTGTCACCTGAAAAAACGCTGATGCGAACGGATATTGAACGGATGGTTACACAGTCGCCACTCCCCCTGGAATTTGCCCTGGGAGAGCCGCCCAAAATCGAAGTCGCGCTAATTGGAAAGGGGCCGCAATCGCGGTTAGAATCGGCTAAAAATGTGTTGCAGAGCCTAATTTGAAGGCGTATATTTGATTACTCGGAACCTTTTTTATTGCCAATAGTTTAGAGCCACATGCGGGGATATGACCGCAATGGGGGATCTCGTTTTGAAATGGACGGGATTTTTGAAAATCGGCCTGATAATTTGCCTGATTGGTATGGGAGGATGCAAGGGGGGGCAGGTAGATTCTGTCGTGGCGCAAGTGGGGAATCGCTATCTGACCAAAGAAGCATTGGAGAGGCGTATTCCATCCCCGTTTGCAGGCACAATTTCGCTTGAAGAAAAACAAAGATTGGTCGAAAATTGGATTGAGGAAGAACTCCTCTATCAAGAAGCCCTGCGACAAAAACTCGACCAGGACCCCGAACTATCAGATCGCATTGACCGCGCTGTTCGGCAACTCTTGGCGAGCGAATTGATAGCGCGCGCACACGCACGCGACGCCGAAGTTCCGGAGGATGAAATTCTCAATTATTACGAAGAACATCAGGCAGATTTTGAGCGCGACCAACTCGAACTCAGGGTGCGGCATCTCGTCGTGAAAGATAAGAATGCAATGAATCGGGCGTGGGACCGGCTGCAAAAGGGCGCATTTTTTGAGCAGGTGACACGCGAAGTTTCAATTGATCAGTCGGCTACAGATGGCGGCGATTTGGGGTATTTTACCGAAGATATGGTCACCTCCTCTTTCTGGGCGGCATGTCGGGAAGCCAAATTGAGACATCGGCTGCGCACACACACCGAATTGGGTTACCATATCATCGAGGTGATGGATCGGAACGAAGCGGGTTCAATACGCGATTTGGTCGATGTACGCGGCGAGATTCAGCAACGCATCCTGACCGAGCGCCGACGCGGGCAACGCGCAAAATTGCTGGCCGAACTCAAAAAACAGATTGAATGGTCAGTAGATTGGAAGCAATTGAATAGAGCAAAGTGAGGGCTGGGCGGCCCTTTCACGTCTTACGTCTCACCTATTTCAAGGAACTTATCGACATGAAAACGCTGTTTATCAACTTGCTGATTGGGGTATTCCTGCTCGCGGGCATAGCACGTGCAGAGTTTCAATTATTGGATAAAATTGTGGCGGTGGTAGATGACAAAATAGTGTTGCAGTCCGATGTGGAGAACAAGCTGCGGCAGGAATTGATCGGTCGAAAAATCGATGTGCGAACCGTACCTCCTGCGGAGCTTGAGAATATGTTTAATAAGGTGCTGGAAAATGAAATTCAGCGTAACTTATTACTGGTCAGAGCGCGAGAAGACAGCATAGAAATAGATGACGAGCGCGTGGAAGAGGGCGTGCGGGCGCAGATTCGTCTGATTAAGGAACAGTTTGGCACAGCGGCTTTTGCCGAAGAATTAAAAAAAGCGGGATTGACCGAGCGACAGGTGCGAGACAACTACAGGGAGCAAATTCGCAATCAGTATTTGGAAGAAAGTATGTATGCAATGCTGGCACAACAGGTTAAAGTGTCGCCTCGGGATATAAAGGACTTTCAAGAAAAATACCGACGCGGCGAGTCAAGTGTCGTGTCGTTAAGCCATATCTTTGTTGAACCTGCTGCATCAACAGAACAGCAGGACAAAATTCGCCCCCAGGCAGAAGCGATTTTAGAACGCATTCGAGCAGGTGAAGATTTTGCAGCGCTGGCAAAAGAATACTCACAAGACCCGGGCAGCGCGTCTCAAGGTGGGGATTTGGGCTTTTTTGGGCGCGGTACCATGGTACCTGCATTTGAGGACGTTGCCTTTAGTCTCAAAGTCGGCGAGGTGAGCGACCTCGTACAATCGCAATTTGGCTTTCACATTATTCGCGTTGAGGAAATCTCGAGCGATCAGGTGCGGGCGCGTCATATTTTGTTTTCTTTGCAAAAAGATGAAAAAGCCGCACAGCAAAAGGCAATGGTATTGTATAAACAGATTCAAGACGGGGCGGATTTTGCCGAAATTGCGCGCGAGCATTCCGGCTTTGAACAAACAGCATCGCGTGGCGGATTTTGGGGAAATATTCCCAAGTCCGAACTTCCACCCGAATTTGCAGATGTGGTGCGCGCGCTCAAGCCAGGCGATGTGAGTTTGCCCGTACAAGTAGAAGGCGGCTGGCATCTATTCCGGGTCAATGACGACGTAGCAGCATTAGAGGTAATTGCCCAAGAATTGCGTTTACAGGAATTATTCCGCGAGAAACTGGCGGAAACACGGGCGAAATTGTATGTGGATGTGCGGTTGGAATTGGAATAGGATAGTATGAGATTAGATATCTATCTAAGTACATGTTGCCTGGTGCGGCGGCGATCAGAGGCCAAGCGGGCTTGTAATAATGGAATTGTGACAGTAGATGGGCAAGAGGCCAAAGCCAGTCGCGTTTTGCGCGCCGGGCAGAGGGTGTGCCTTGCATTTTCTGATCGCCTGTTAGAATTTGAGGTATTGGCGATTCCACGGGGCAATATATCGCGGAAGCGAGCACCTGAATATTATCGCGTTATTCGAGATGAAGCACAGACACCAGAGTTTTTTTGATAGACACGATCTCACAAGAACCATCAAAAAAACAGAAAGGCAAAGGCCGGCACGGGCTGGCCGTTTTTCATTTTATGCCGAAATTTGACACTGAGGCAACACCTTATAGCCGCCTGGCAACCATTTACGACCACGTAATGCGACATGTGGATTACGTGCATTGGGCGCGTTATGTGTCGTCATTGCTCGCACGACACAAAGTGAAACCCAACCGCGTATTGGATCTCGCCTGTGGCACGGGCAGTTTGGCAATTGAGCTATACCGCCGGGGATTTGATGTCCTGGGTGCAGATGGGTGCAGAGAAATGTTGGATATGGCTGTGGAGAAGGCACGCAAGTTGCACTATCCCATTCTATTTTACCACCACAATCTGCTCGATTTGGGCGATTTGCCCCCATGTGACGCGGTGTTGTGTTTGTACGATAGCATCAACTACTTGATGTCACCCGAAATGATGATACAGGCTTTTGAAGAAGTACATCGCGTTGTAAACCCCAGCGGTGTTTTTGTGGTCGATATCTGCACAGAGAGCAATTCGATGCAATACTTTAGCAATATGCAGTCAGAAGAATCGGGAGACGGATTTTCATATCGGCGGCATAGCTATTACAAGGATGGGTTGCAGTACAACAAATTTGATATCCACTTTGAAGACACGGGTGAAGTGGTCAAAGAAGTGCATCAACAGCGTATTTATCCCTTATCGACGATTGAAGAAATTGTAGATAAATCACCTTTTGAAATAGTGGGAGCTTACGGTGGGTTTGGGTATGCACCGCCGACCGAGTTATCGGACCGGGTACATTTTGTACTCAAAAAATAATTCCAAAGATGGGCATTCTCAGTGATTAAATTACAAAACGTGCGGGTTGAGCAGCAGGGCCGACTAATATTGACCGATGCCAACTTGGAGATCAATCAGGGCGAATTTGTCTATCTGGCTGGACACACAGAAGCGGAGAAACGCGCGCTATTCAGACTGATTATATTTGAGGAATTGCCCGATGCGGGTATGGTAGTTGTAGGGGAATACGACTCGCAGCAGATTCGGAAAACGGATATCCCGCGGTTGCGACGACAAGTGGGTGTGGTATTTCGAGACTTCAAATTGTTGCACCATCGCACAGTTTATGAAAATGTGGCTTTTGCGCTTGAAGTAACAGGCGTTTCGCGGCGCTGGATAAAGCGCAAAACACAGGCGATATTGTCGGATGTAGATTTGTTGCACAAACGCAATGCGTATCCAGATATGTTGTCGGGTCATGAGCAGTTGCGGGTGGTAACTGCGCGAGCACTGGTAAATGATCCCTTTGTCTTGTTGGCAGATGAACCAACGGCCAATTTGGATTCCGAGGCGGCGGCGCATGTGATGGCTATTTTTGAGAAGATGAATGCGCGCGGAATAGCTATAATCATAGCGACACATGATACGGAGTTGGAAAACCGATATTCGCGGCGAATATTGCGATTGAAAGATGGGTCCTTGAGCAAGTTACAAATTGAGCAAGTGGAAAAGTGAAATGAATTTGTCGCTGGCATTGCGCGAGACTTGGCAAGGGGTTGTGCGTACGAGAATCGCAGGTATAATTTCTGTGGTGATCATTGTTTTATCTCTCTTTTTAGTCGGATTTTTCTGGCAGGTCATCGAGAGTGGAAATGTGCTGGTTAACCAATTGCGCGCGCGAATGGAGATAGACATTTACTTAAAAGATGGCGTTACACAATCGCGCGTATTGGCATTGCGGCGCAAGTTAGAAGCGATGTCCCACGTACGCGGAATTATGTATATAGATCAAGACGCGGCAGCCAGAGAATTTCGGTCGCTATGGGGTTTGGGAATCATCGATGAGCTTTCGCGCAATCCATTGCCCGCTTCGTTCAGGGTGCGCATTTCACCTGGCGACAATATGCCGCGCCGCGCTCGGGCAGTTGCAAGGGCTGTAACCGGTGATGCAGCCGTGGAAGGTGTAAATGTGGGTGAAATTTGGGCGGATCATTTAGAGCACTTTATTCAAATGATCACCAGAGTTGGCCTCGCTCTTGGGAGTATCCTGTGTTTTGCGTGTGTATTTGCTGTAAGCCATACGACCAAGTTGATGGTGCTGGCGCAGCGTGATGTCATTGAGATTATGCGGTTGGTCGGCGCAACAAATACGACTGTGCGGATGACCTTTTGGGCTGGAGGTGCGCTACAGGGCTTCGCCGGTGGGATTTTGGCACCCATGATATTGGCTTATATAGCACCGTGGTGGGCTGTTCGCGTACCAGATTTGACAGTTATGCCAACAATTGAGCTGGGATTCTCTCTAATCGTGTTGGGCACAGTGCTGGGGGTAGTCGGCAGTTGGGCATCGCTGAACCGGGTATTGGAAAAAATTAAGTAAAGGCAGTGCCCCGTGCCTATTGAGGTGTAACGTGCAAAAACCAGCTTACATATTGTGTATGATGGCTTTTCTTATCGCCTTATCACCCACTGGAAAAGCCGTGGCGCAAACGGTCAATGAACTGGAGACGCAACTGAAGGCCGAGCAAGCGGCGATGGACAGCTTGAACGCGCGGCGAATCGCGGCTGAATTGCAAAGGCCCCAACCATCGTCGGAAGCGGCGAATCAATCTAAAAGCGGGATCAAAGAGGCGTTGATCTCGGCACAGAATGTGTCCCAGAATCTGGCTGATGAGATCAACAATACCGAGCAACAACTTCGACAGGCCGAGTCACAGCTCAAAAATCGCGAGCAAAATATAGCGCAACGTGCGCGTGAAATATATAAAATAGGGCGCCAGGGAATACTGGCAGTGTTGTTTTCGGCAAAGTCACTACGAGATGTAGCCCAGCGCATGCAATATTTGTCCCGATTAAAAGATCGGGACCAGCAGGATGTTCTGGCATTGCAAGCGGCGCGCAAACGGGTGAGTATTCTCTATACCATACTCAGTTCTCAGAAGCAGCGGCAGCAAATTTTGTTGCAGCACAAACGCAAATACGAGCAAATCTTAAAGCGTTGATCTTGTCGTTTATGAACTGCCCTCTTGCGTTGATGCGTACATTTGGATATAACAATGAACTTTCAAGCGGCTCTGGATTTTTTATTCTCAGGAGATGAACTCGTTCTGACAACGCATGTGAATGCCGATGGCGATGGCCTCGGTGCGCTGTTGGGGTTGAGCCATTGGTTGACGCAGCAAGACCAAAAGCACCGCATTGTGGTGGCAGACGAAACGCCGGATCGCAAGTATCGATTTTTGCCGGGCTATGATCGCATTGAATCGGTGTGCCCGCATAGTGCAAGAGTCAATGCCGCACCTATACCGCGCCTCGTGGTGGTTGATACCCCGACGATGTCGAAAAAACGCATTGGCGATGTCGCGGGTCTGATTGGGCCTGCGACCAAAACGCTGGTGATCGATCACCATGTGGATGAAGAGGAGGAGGGCGGTGTAAGGGTGATCAATTCGGATGCCAGCTCTGCCAGTGAGTTGATCTATTTGCTCATAAACTGGTATGCCCGTCGTAGTATTACACCCGAGATCGCGACGTGTTTATATGCTGGAATTGTATTTGACACAAAGCTGTTTAAGCATTCACATCCAAAACGCGCACTCCGAGCTGCCGCAAAACTCGTTGAGCACGGCGCTGACCCGCAGCAGATTGCAGAGAACATGTTTTCGCATCAGACATACCAAACGGTGAAAACACTTGGGTTCGCGCTGTCGAATCTAACGCTGCACGAAAATGGACAGATCAGCACACTGTACGTCGATCATAAAACGCATGCGATGAATGGCGATCTGGATGGGGTAGTCGATCACGCGATGTCAATTGACGGAGTCGAAGTCGCACTATTTTTTAAGGAACAGGAGCCAGGGCAACAGCGCGTGAGTTTGCGGTCGCGAGGAAAAGTGGATGTCAACCGCATTGCCCGTCAATTTGATGGTGGCGGTCACATCCGCGCATCGGGGTGCGAGATTAAAGGCTCTGTCGATGAAGTGCAAGCGCGTTTGCTATCTGTTGTGCGCGAGCAATTGTGAAGCGGTGTAAAACCCTGGACTGTCACGATCCGGACCAGGCTGTAGCAGCGGTTCAATGGAAAGGAAATGGATATGGATCTTTTGACCCTGAAGACGTGGTCGCCAGATGATATTTTGCGTGCGGTAGAAATGGGCCTGGTGATCAAAAAAAATCCCGAACGCTATGCGGGTTTGCTAAAGGGACAAACCCTGGCAATGTTATTTCAGAAAACATCAACGCGCACCCGCGTATCTTTTGAAGTGGGCATGCATCAATTGGGCGGTCAGGCCGTGTTCTTGGACTGGATGACCACCAATTTTGGATTGGCCGATGTGCGCGATGAAGCACAGGTGCTATCGCGATATGCAGATGTGATTATGGCGCGCATGCTCAAACACGAAGATTTGCTGCGGCTGACCCTCGGCTCCGTAGTCCCTGTAATCAACGGATGTTGCGACCGCTATCACCCCTGTCAAGCCCTGGGCGATCTGCTGTCGATTTTGGAAGTGCGAGGCAAGTTGGCGGGAACGCATGTGGTCTATGTGGGCATCTGGAACAATGTATGCAATTCACTGGTAACAGCATGTACGAAAGCCGGCGTACGCATAACGGCTGTGACACCAGAGATCAACAAGCCATCGGCAGACCCCGAACTGGTCAAAGCAGCGCGTGCAACCGGGTTATTTGAAGAAACGCTGGACCTGGAAGCCGCTGTTGCCGATGCAGATTTTGTTTATACCGATACGTGGATCGATATGGAATTTTTTAACAATCCAGAATTTGCCGAAGAAAAAGAGCGACGCACTAAAGTATTCATGCCGTATCAGATCAATGGCGATTTGCTCAAAAAAACCGACGCTTATGTGATGCACTGCTTGCCTGCACACAAGGGATATGAAGTGACAGATGAAGTCATGGCAAGCGAGCGATGCATTGCTGTGGATCAGGCAGAAAATCGCATGCACATTCAAAAGGCCGTATTGATTCAAATGATCGGGCCAGAGCGGATAACATAATGGCTATGACAGAAAGAGCACCTCGGGAAAACACCGATCCCAAACAGGTGATAGAGGGAAAAATCGCATCGCACGAAGCACGGGTAGTGGTGATGGGATTGGGGTATGTGGGATTGGCTCTATCCGTGGAATTGGGCAAGGTGGGATTTTCCGTGACAGGAATCGATACATCGGCGCACAAAGTAGATCTCGTCGAATCGGGAAAGTCCGATGTGCAGGGTGTATCGGACTTTGAAGTGGCAGGCCTCAAAGCTGTGGGGAAATTGACAGCGACCCAAGAATGCGATGTACTCGATGATGCCGATGTCGTGGTGGTATGCGTGCCTACACCCTTAAATAAAACACGCGATCCGGATGTCTCCTTTATTGTACAAGCATGTGGTGCAATCAAAGACCGACTGCGCAGCGGGCAACTGGTGATTCTGGAGAGCACGACGTATCCAGGTACAACTTATGAACTGGTATTGCCCTTGCTCGAAGAAAGTGGCTTGAAGGTCGGTCGAGACTTTTTTTTGGTATTTTCCCCAGAGCGCGTCGATCCGGGCAATAGGGTTTATACCATCACCAACACGCCCAAAGTGGTAGGGGGTATTACACCGTCTTGCACAGAAATAGGCGCGCATTTTTACCGGCAATTGATCGGCGAAGTCGTGCCGGTCTCATCGACCCAGACCGCAGAAATGGCCAAGTTGCTGGAAAATACGTTTCGCAGTGTAAATATCGGCCTTGTCAATGAAGTGGCATTGATGTGTGACCGTCTGGACGTGGATGTTTGGGAGGTGATCGATGCTGCCGCGACCAAGCCGTTTGGGTTTATGCCGTTTTATCCCGGTCCTGGGCTGGGCGGGCATTGTATTCCAGTTGATCCTCACTTTCTGGCCTGGAAACTGAAGACCTTGAATTACAATGCGCGCTTTATCGAATTGGCCAGCGAAGTGACGCGCAGCATGCCTGGTTATGTAGTCGATAAGATCACCGACGCACTCAATGAATACGAGCAGTGTTTGAAAGGCTCGAACATTCTGGTATTGGGCGTGACGTACAAACCCGATGTGAGCGATATTCGCGAATCGCCGGCATTGGATATTATAGAAATGCTTAGAGAGAAAGGTGCGAAGGTCTCGTATTATGATCCGTTTGTAGATCACTTGCAGACAGACAATTTGGACTTGAAGAGCATTACTTTGAACGAGAAAAACTTAACAGCGTCCCATTGTGTGGTGATTGTGACACACCACAGCGATTGCGATTACGAATGGATTGTAAAGCACGCGCGCTGTATTGTCGATACGCGCAATGCCACACAGGCCGTGTCTGGAAAGAAAGATCACGTCTTTAAACTGTAGCATGGAGGGGAACAGGTTTGGCGGTTGAACGGTTCTCATAGCCTTCGACGAGCCGTTTTACACTGCACTGGGAGGGATTATATGCGTATTTTACTAACAGGTGGCGCGGGGTTTTTGGGATCGCATTTGTGTGACCGTTTGTTGGATGAAGGGCACGAATTGATTGTCATGGACAACTTGCTAACCGGACGTGTGAAAAATATCGCGCACCTGTTTGGACGAGATGGTTTTACATTTGTCAAACACGATGTGACGCAGTACATCTATGTGAAGGGGCCACTGGACTATGTGTTGCATTTTGCCAGCCCGGCCAGCCCCGATGATTTTTCGCGCTATCCCATTCGCATCTTGAAAGTGGGCGCGCACGGCACACACAACGCACTTGGTGTGGCCCGGGGAAAAAAGGCGAAGTTTTTTTTCGCCTCAACCTCAGAAATTTACGGCGACCCGCTGGTGCATCCGCAGCCTGAATCGTATTTGGGCAATGTCAATACATTGGGCGTGCGCGGCGTCTATGACGAAGCCAAGCGTTTTGCCGAGGCCATGACAATGGCCTATTACCGCGAAAGTGGGGTCGATACCCGGATTGTGCGAATTTTTAATACCTATGGCCCTCGCATGCGCAAAAACGATGGACGAGCCATTCCCAATTTTGTCAATCAGGCACTGGCAGGTGAACCTTTGAAAGTATATGGCGATGGCCGTCAAACGCGCAGTATTTGTTATGTCTCGGACCTGATTGAAGGGATCTATCGATTGATGCAAACAGATTATCACGAGCCAGTAAATATCGGCAATCCAGCGAGTGAGACCTCGATGTTAGATCTGGCAAAAAAGATTATTGAACTAACTGATAGCAAAAGCGAGATCGAGCTCATGCCCAATGCACAAATCGGCGACGATCCCCAAATGCGACAACCCGATATCACCCTGGCCAAAAAACTCCTGGGATGGGAACCTCAGGTGACGCCAGAGAAGGGATTGCGACAGACAATTGCGTGGTTTAGAGAAAATTAGGCTGGGTTGGACAGTTGACCCCTTGACTGGAAGGATTAACTTAGATATATTTTTGGACGTGCTGGGGGCGACATGGCTTCGACGGGGGTGGAGAGATAATGGCTGCGTGTCGAGGTGCCCAATCACCTCGTAAAACAATTGGGGAAAAAACGCAACTGCGGACGATAATACGTACGCAATGGCTGCCTAACTAACCGTTACGCAGTCCGTTCTTTCAGACCTCGCCTGCGTGGTCTGGGCAGAGCGCCGACGAGAGCAGGCTGGTGCGGGGGTTTCCGCTTGAGGGCCTCCGGATGAGAGCGGGCCACAGCCCCAACCATCGAGCTGGCATCTCAGCGACCCTGTCTATTGGGGCACGGGATGTGAGATTCTAAGTGAATAGACTACACACGTAGATGCCGTTGTTAAACTGCTTTCGGACGCGGGTTCGATTCCCGCCGCCTCCACCAATAACTTGCATCGCGACTTCCATTTTTAGAAGTCGCGATTTTTTGTGCCGGAATCACAAATTCGTCGTCTGCCATGCTTCACTCCCTCTCAAAGAGTTCAGATTAAATTTTCTTTTGACCTCCTATAGGGGGAATATATATTGTCCGCATAAGGGCCCGGACTTCACCAGATCAGGCCAGAGTCCACACACGATCAAAATCTTCACCTTCAAGTTTTAGCGGGAGCGATCCAATGCAGACCGAATCCCTACGCCGCGCCCTGCACGACCTCCTGGGCATCCCCACGGTCCGCTGCGATCTGGCTCCGGAGTCCCGCGGACAGATCGAACGGGATGGAATCGTCGTCGAAAAATGGATCTGGACGAGCGAACCCGGTTCCCGCGTCCCCTCCGTACTCTATCGACCGGCACACCCCACCGCACCCATGCCGTCCATCGTGATGACCTGCGGCCACGGCGGCAGCAAAAGCCAGTGGCAGTACACCTACATCCCCCAGCTCTATGCCAGACTGGGGCTGGCCTGCCTGGTTCTGGACCCGGTCGGAGAAGAAGAGCGGCACATCTGCGGCGACATGGGTACCCGGGCGCACGACCCCGAAGAGGTCCACACCCGCGCCAATGGGGCCAGCCGGCTCATCATGGGCAAGCTCGTCTTCGACACGATGCGGGGCATCGATTTCCTCTTCACACGGAGCGACATCGACCGGGAGCGCGTCGGTGTGGCAGGGAACTCCCTCGGCGGTGCCAAGGCCTCCTGGATGCTGGCCCTCGACACTCGCCTCAAGCTGGCTCTGGTCTCCGGTTGGGCGCTGTGTGACACCATGACGGTCACCGGCAAGTTCTGCACCCGCGTCCCGAATCAGCGCCTGCGCACCCTCTGTACCTGGCCGGAATTCCTCTCCCTGGCTGCGCCCCACTGCGCCGTCCTCATCCTCAACGGCGACGCCGACGTCATCATCGACACAGAGGGAGACGGCGCCGCGTGGAAAGGTACCCGGAACGCCGTGGCCTGCGCGGCTCCGAATTTCCCGGACGGCCACATCGCTTGCTGGTTCGAACCGGCAGGAGGGCATCGACCCTACTTCGGCTACACCGTCGCCCTGGAATGGATCCACCGCCACCTCGGCGCCCCCGGTTTCGACTCTGAAGAAAGCATCCCCACCCTCAACTCAGGCGACTGGTGCGACGCCAACGGCGTCGTCCTGGAAAAACTCTACGGCACCGACCTCCACCAGCGCGGCGCCACCCTTCCCGACCTCGACATCCGGCCCATGCACCGCACCGATCTGGCGTGCCTCCGTCCGGAGGAGATCGGCGACCCGCGCTACACCCTGGAAGGCTGGCTGGAGCAGATCCAGGCCTGATCGAAAAAAGGGCCGTGAGACTGCTACCAGTCGAAGGGGATCCACCGCTCCTAATGCCAGGCCAGATATCGCTCCCTCAATTCATCCATATCCCGCGACGATTCTCTCAATGCCTCCTCCAAAAAAGTTCGGCACTTTGCTTCGTGTTCCGCATCCCTCGGTGCGTCGGGCGAGAGTCCTGATCCTTCCGAATAGACTTGCTCGTGAGCACCTGAGCCATCGGTGTAGTACACGCTTGTCAGAAACCGCCGCGACGTCTGATCCCTGATCCGCCCGCTGTGTCCACGTTCATAACCTTCCAGCCAGACGAATGCGATGATGTTGATGTGATGGAACTGTTCCTCGGGAACGCTGCACGCCCCGACGATCTGTTCACGCGTCTCTTCCACCGTATCCGCGTGGACGTTCCCCACAAGCTGATGTCCCGCCTGCGATAGGCCGAAGAAGTCACGCAGGTCCTGGTCCCAAAGGTAGCCGGGCGGCCGATGATCACTCAACTCGAGCGCAATCGTGCAGCGTTTCTGATGATCCGCGAGCGGTGCGATCTCTCCCGGCATCGCGATCGCAAATGCCCGGTCCCCGGGTACAACGCTCAAAAAGGAACGCATCGTCGTCGATTTTCCGATTCCGCCCGGCCCCGATCCCACGATCCACGATGCCCCATTCGTCACATGCGACATCCACCACGCCGCCGTGTCCAAATCGAATGGCCCCTGTTCAATCAGGTCCAGCAAGGACCTCGGTGTTTCTTCCCGGTCCGAATTAATCAATCGTCGCGGAATCACAAATTTGTCGTTTGCCATGTTCACTCCCACTCAAAAGGATGCTAAAAGGGTTTCAGAACAGCCAGCGCGACAATAAGGATCACAATGAGCGTTGTGACGTGGCTAAAGGTGCGAAAATAGGCCGCGCTTCTGGTGTTTTCGCCGCGTTGGAAATTTTTGCGCTGGCGCGACATCATGCCATGTAAACCAGCGAGCATGAGCACGAGTAGAATTTTGGTATGAAGCCACCCGCTCGCCATGCTTCCCGTTGCAACAATCAAAAGAATGCCTGTAATAAAAACGACGATCATACAAGGCATAAGCAGAAGCCGCATAAGGTTGTATTCCATCTGTTGAAATGTCGCATCCGTATCAGTAGAGGCATCGGCGTGATAGGCGAATAGCCGCGGTAAATACAAAATGCCGATCATCCACCCAATCATGGCGATGAGATGTACTACTTTTAGCCACAGATAATATCCTATAAGAGAACTCATCAGATACTCCTCAATCGTAATTGCTGCTTTTGTGATCGCCCATAAGGCGGCGCTGGCGTGGTGTCGCCTGGTCGAGAATTTCGGGACCAAACTGAAATCGGTTGAGATACGGGGGATATTTTTGCGTAATCATGCGTTTCGCATAGTGGACCTGAAGCAAATAGCGCGTTTTATCGCTGGTATTGGCCGTGCCGCGATGCCAGACCTCACTGCGAAAGATGACCACATCGCCGGCATTGCACATGATGGATTTTTCAGTCTGGCCTTTCCATGTTATCTCGCCATTGGGGCTTCTGCCCGAAAGGTGGCTACCGGGTATAAAATTGGTGGGACCAAGTGCCTCCGTGATGTCGTCGAGATAGAAATGCGCCGTCGTGATAAAAATGGGAACGCGTACCCGAGAATCCTCAAGTATGTCCGCAGGCAGGCTCAAGGGAAGCCAATCGATGTGGAGATTCTGATCGGGGCGACCAGGACCAGTCAACCATGCGGTCATGCCGATGCAATGGCAATCGTCGCCGTGTATGGCTTCAGCGATTTCAATAACGCCGGAACTGTCGAGAAATTGCAAGAAGTGAGGGTGTCGGTTGAACGCATTGTTGATGTGTTTATTTATAAAGCCGATGTCTTCGGGAAGTCCGTTTTTGTCAAAACTTTCCGGGATAGGTGTAAGGGCATCCATGTGATCGCGGAGTTTCGTCACTTGATCGGACGTCAATACATTTGGCAGATAGGCATAGCCATCGCGGTACAGGGCTTCGGTTTGCTCTGCAAGTGTGTCATAGGCGGCAAGAGGAAGAGGATTGACCATATCAGGACTCCATAGCGATGTAGTTTGTGAGATCGCGCAGAGCGATTACTCTGTGTCCATTATCTGTGAGATGCTGCATACAGCGTTCAAAAAATGCGGGTTCGGTATGCACCCATGGATGATCGAGGTCGGGCACCCCGTGAAAGGTGAGGACTGTGGCGCAACCATTTTGAGCCAGATCGAGCGACCACAAGAAATCGCCGAAGTTCCAGTGCGGTCCCGACGCGCCTGTGGTCGGAATGAGGAGAGGGTCGTGTTGCACGGGATTATAAGCCGGGCCGCGACCACCTTCTCGATGATATGGATACTCGGGTGCCGTCCCACGTCGGGCATAAGTAAAACCGCGTTCTTTGATTACCTCAACGGCTTCGGGGGTATTGGTGTAACCGGGGTAACAAAATGTGGTGGGAAGCGAGATGCCGTAGTGGTTGCACTGGCGATCAATGTGGTGGATATCGGATAAAAGTTCCTCTCTTGATTGATTGGCAACGCTTTTGTGCTGCCGCGTATGATTGCCAATTTCAAAGCCCATATCGTGTAATTCGCGCACTTCTTCCCATGTGAGATATCGCGTTTTGTCCGAGAGAAAGTTCAAGCCCTCAGTAATATAAAAAGTGGCGTTGAATCCGCATTCGCGCAAGATAGGTGCGGCGAAGGTATGTTGTGATTTGACGCCGTCATCAAAGGTGAGGACAACGAGGCCATCAGGTATAGATACAGACATATTTTTCGATTAATAGGGCCAAACGCGCAATCCTTCACGCACGCAGTTAATCAAATCATCAGCATGTTTGGTCGTCATGGGCAGAGAAACGCACCCACCTTGACGGATGGCGATGCCGTGGTTCAGAAGATAGAAATAGAGCCAACGGTGTTTTTCGCTACTGTCTCGTGCGGCCTGGCGATAGTTGGCAGGGGCATGGTCGAGAAAGTAGATGCGAAAAAGCGAGCCGGCAGTAACAATAGTCGCCGGGATATCAGCACTCTCGAAAGCCTCTTTGAGGCCATCGGCGATGTACTCTGTGAGGGAATCAATGTGGCGATATGCATCTGAGTCCATGGTTTTAAGAGTCATAAGACCAGCGATGGCGACGAGCGGATTCCCATTATAGGTACCAGATTGTGGAATAGCAGGCGAACCAGAAGTGGGATCGTAAAGAGCCATCGCGTCTTTGCGACCGCCAAAAGCACCTGCCGGGGTGCCACCAGCAATGACCTTCGCCAGACAAGTCAAATCGGGTGTAATATTGTACGCCGCCTGTGTGCCGCCCGATGTCATGCGAAAACTGACAATTTCGTCAAAGATAAGAAGAATATCGAGTTCCCGCGTCACATCGCGCAAGAGCGTGAGAAACTCGGGATCGGGCAGGGTCATACCAGCAGCCGTAGAAAGCGGGTCAATAATGACACAGGCGAGTTCTTCGGCGTGTTGGCGAATGAGGTATTCACAAGCGGGCGCGTTGTTAAAGGGCAAGACGAGGACATTTTCAGCAGTCGCGGGGGCAAGACCAGCAGAAGAAACCACCGAATTGGGTGCATCTTCGGGACCGAGATCGGGGGTGACGGGTGGTACATAGCTTATGAGAGCCGGATCGTCAATACCGTGATACGCACCTTCAAATTTGGCAATTTTTTGACGGCCCGTAAAAGCGCGGGCAACGCGCAAGGCATTGCCCACAGACTCGGTACCCGAGCTGCAAAAGCGCAGGTGTTCGAGAGAAGGGACGCGCTCGCGCAGGAGTTCTGCCCATTCGATTTCGAGTTGGGTAGGCCCAAAAAAGGCCGTGCCACTACCGATGCGTTCGCGCAAGGCGTCGCTCACGGCGGGATGGGTGTGACCCAGGATGAGGGCAGTGGCATTATTGACAAAGTCGAGGCGGCGGTTGCCATCGACATCATCGATATAAACACCCTCGCCCCGGTCAGCATAAACTGGAAAGGGATTGACAAAAACACCAGTGCGCGTATTGCCACCGGGCAAAACTTCTTGTGCGCGTTTGAAAAGGCGTTGCGAGTATGCGTTTTGATCGCAATAGTCGGCGATGAGTTGGTCGAGAGAAAGAACAGGCATAAATAATCAATTCTTTGAAGATGAATGAGGCCAATAACTGCTTTTAAGATCGTAAACTCAAATGAATTTAGCAAGCCTACTTTGGCGTTCTCGTTTTGTTGCGCATTGTGGCAAAATGGAGCTGCCTCTCACCGATACGCCACCGGATCTTTCATACCATTCTGTGCAAACCCCTGTAAGCGCAACAGACAGGCATCGCACTGCCCGCACGCGCGGCCTTCTATATCGGGATCGTAACAGGTACAGGTCATAGCGTAATCAACGCCGAGTTCTAATCCCCGTTTGATAATCTCGACTTTGGTCAGATCAATAAGCGGCGTGTGAATGGTGAACGCATCCCCTTCAACACCAGCTTTGGTGGCGAGGTTTGCCATGTTTTGAAAGGCGGCGATATATTCGGGGCGGCAATCGGGATAACCGCTGTAATCAATGGCGTTGACACCGATAAAGATATCGCGGATGTCGAGAGATTCGGCCATTGCAAGCGCAAAAGAAAGAAAAATCGTATTGCGAGCGGGGACATAAGTGACCGGAATACCATCAGACATTTCGCTCTCGTCTCGATTTTTGGGCACCTCAATATCGTCAGTTAATGCCGATCCACCAAAGGCACACGAATCAATATTGGCAATAACGTGATCCCGCACGCCAAAATGTGCGGCAATCTTTCTCGCACATTCGAGTTCGGTTTCGTGCCGCTGCCCGTAGCGAAACGTGATCGCGTAACACGCGTATCCTCTTTTTGTCGCAATGGCCAGTGCTGTGGTGGAATCCAACCCACCACTGAGCAAGACAACCGCTTTCTTTTTCATATTTAATCTATCCGTGATCAGGATTTACAGGCTGGAACGCTGAAGTTGAACGACATGTTCAATCTATCTTTTAACAGAAACTAAAAATGCCAAAATACTAAGCTTTTTGCAAGAGGCACGAAAATTGCATTGTAAATCATTCATCGCGCACATATGAGTTGACACCTGACACGTTACAGGTTACATTGCAAATGATCGAAAAATTTCGGCATAAAGGTTTGGAACTATTTTTTCGAACGGGAAACACATCCGGCATTCAACCTGCTCAAGCCAAACGGTTGCGATTGATTCTAACGGCTCTAAACCAAGCATTGATAGTTCGAGACATGAATCTTCCGGGGCTACGACTTCATCCCTTGCGAGGTCATCGAAAAGGATTCTGGGCGGTTTCAGTGAGTGGCAATTGGCGGGTCATTTTTAGAATTGAAGATGGTGTCGTGTCCGATGTAGATCTTGTGGACTATCACTGAGGAGCATTTTTATGGACATGTACAATCCGGCTCATCCTGGTGAAATCTTAAAAGAGCTTTGTTTAGTACCGCTGCACCTGACCGTGACAGAAGTAGCGCAGACGCTCGGCGTAGCGCGAAAGACTGTTTCGGAGCTTGTCAATGGCAAGGCCGGAGTGAGTCCAGAAATGGCAATTCGGTTGAGCAAAGCATTTCGAACAACGCCTGTTTTCTGGATGAACTTACAACTGCAATACGACCTCTGGCACGCGCAACAAAAGATTGGAGATCTTCACATTGAGCCATTAACTGATACCGCTCCTGCGACTTAATGGAGAAGGAAGTTGACATGTTAGGAACGCTCCGATATCTCACCGTGTTGCTCCTTCTGCTCGCCTGTTCTGGGAAAGAAAAACCACTCACCCCAGATACTTCCGCGGATGGCAACGGACAGCAGGACAACCCCCTGCTTTCAGATAACAAATTTGGTGCCGATATCAACCCCACCGGCAATCCCATCGGCGGTGGCGAGGGCTATAACCGCCTTGTTGACCCATCCGAATACCTGGTCACAAACCGCATGGAACTGCTCGACGCCCTCGAGTTTGCTGGCGCCGCCCAGGTAGTTTATATAGTAGATACCGCCAGAATCGACCTTACCGGCCACCAGAACATCGCCATTCGCGGGGGCGTCACACTCGCCAGCGGCCGGGGCAAACCCGGCTCTCAAGGCGCCCTGCTCTACTCCAAACAACTCGAAACCATACCACTCTTTGTCGCCACCGGTCCCAACATCCGCATCACCGGCCTTCGCTTTCAGGGGCCGGACACCCTCAGACGCACCGAGCAGATGAGACAACTCCATGCCGAAGGACGCTACTACAGCATACCCAACTCCCGCGCCATCCAGACCGAACATCCCAACCTCGAAGTCGATAACTGCGAACTCTGGGGCTGGAGCCACGCCGCAATCTTCCTGCGGGCCAACTCGACGGACAACCACATCCATCACAACTATTTTCACCACAACCAGCGCTATGGCCTGGGCTATGGCGTAGTGCTGGACCAATCCAACGCCCTTATCGAGGCCAATTTGTTCGACTGGTGCCGCCACCATATTGCAGGCACCGGCAGACCCGGCACCAGCTACGAGGCCCGTTACAACCTGATTCTGGAAAACGCCAACAGCCACAGCTTTGACATGCACGGCGGGCGGGATCGCGGTGACGATACGCACATCGCAGGCGATCTTATGTTAATCCACCACAACACCTTTCACGCCATAAGTGTACCCGCCGTAGTCATTCGCGGCATTCCCCAGGAAAGTGCTGAAATCTACAACAACTGGTTTCTCCATGCAAACCCGACCGACGCCATCAAACAGAACAACGCCACGGGAAACATGCGTCACTACACAAACCAGTACACGCTCAACCGCGTTCTGAAAGACTGAGTCATAGAGATTGAGTTACCGCGAGTCCCGTCTGCCACTCACTCCCCTTCATACCTGCATAGACCATGTAGTAGCAGTTGTCAATTTCAATCACCTGGGGCGTTAGCAACCCGTCACAATCCCATGCGTCGGGATTTGGCGAGGGCGAAAAAATTGGATTGTGTGGATTGGGTTCAAAAGTGCGAAAATCGCGCGTCCGAACATGTCCAATCCGCCAGGTCTCGCCATCGGAACCACCATAAAAAACATGAAAATACTGGGGTCCCTTAAAAATTTCAGCCTCGCGAACACCACAACTATCCCACATTTCCCCGCTGCCCTTAAAAATGGGATTGGCGGGGTCTTTGGTAACGGACGCGGGATCGCTCGTCGGCGCGGTCGCATGGCATAAGGTCGGCGGATCTGCCGACTCACCTGTATAGATGATATGTATGGTATCGTCTATGACCACAACTGAGGGATGCGACGAACCCTGCCGCTCGTGCGCGGTGTCTGCCGCAATAACCGGCGTTAGGGAAACGCGCGTCCACTTGCCAAAATCGCCATCCCCCACCAATAGGCCCGTCTGTTTCGGCGGTTTTTGTCGCCGCCCCAAATAATAAACATAGAACCTGCCGTCGGCGGGATTCCAAAATGGGAAAGGATATTCGATTGTATAATCATCAAACCCCTCTCTCGAAGGCAAAAGCACGGGATTGCGCAGATCGTGCTCGATCTTTGCAGGATCGTTCACCGGAGCCGTGCTGTGCATCAAAACCCAATAGTTGCCTTCTTTTCTCCGCCCCCACAAATAGTGAACCGTATCATCCATCACAAATGCATGGGCTGCAGCAGCCCACTCTGGCGGCTCGCAGGCAATAATGGGGTTGACGCTCTCAAGCCGCTCAAACTCCGCAAACACCTCAAAGGGAATGGGATCGTTCTCTGCAAGACCTGTTGATTCTCTCATCTCGTCATTTCTCCTTTTTATGCGCTGCCTAAATAGGATACCTTTCAAAATAGACCAATCTCGCCCAGCTACTGAAAAAAAAAGCAAAAAAAAGCGAGAATCAGAAAGAGAATTGTCGCAATTTACAAAGCCCCATCAAGCGCGTCAAGCAATCGGTCGAGAGGGACTGCATTTTGTACTTGTTTTTTTGATCGGTTTGAGCCTTTCATGAAGAAACCACTACATTCATGCCTGCGCGCTGGCAGGCAAACAGGTACATCAAAGTCAAGGAGACTGACATGGACCGGGAAACGATGACAAACGAAGAGAATTACGCCTTTGATTTAACGGGTTATTTGCATGTTCCGGGGGTCCTGACCCGTCCGGAAGTCGCGCGAATAAATAATGCGATTGATCGGGCTGGATCGCTCGAGGGCATGCTCGGCTGGGAAGGCGATTTGCGCGAACCATTCCGCGATTTGTTGATCCATCCCCAACTCGTGTGGTATTTGAATCAAATTGTGGGACACGGTTTCAGGCTCGACCGCGCACCCAAAATTCTGTGTGACAAAACCTGTGATACCTCGGCCCCGCTGGTGGGTGGCAATGAGCCGAGAGATCCCGCGCTGGCATATTATCATCAGAACGATCGAAGATTTTGCGAAGGCGTGCGCGTAATCTGGGCACTCTCGGATGTCAAGGCCAGCGACGGCGGGTTTGCATTCGTACCGTGTACCCACAAATCAAATGTGGAAACGCCAGAAGATATATTGACCGGCGAAGATGACTCGGACTATCTTTTTCAACCCCAACTAAAAGCGGGCGACCTGCTCATCGTCGGCCTGAGCGTCGTACAGGGCATGCGTCCGTGGCAAGGCGAGGGATCGCAGCGCTTGCTATCCTACGAATACGTGGGACGCGGTGTGATCCGTTCGGCGGGACCAGGCCCCGAATCAGAAAAGATGCCAGTATCCGACTTGATGGCAGAACTAACACCTGAACAGCGTGCATCCCTGTACAGACCTGGATATCGCGATACCACGCCACCACCGACTTTGAAAACAGATGGTGAGACAATTGCATTGGACGAATCCCGCAAAATTTTTCACCCATCTACCCTGATGAAAAATCCAAATTCGGGCATTGATGCAAAAGAATTTTACTTTTTGGACTTGAACGGGTATCTGGTACTGCGCGGAGTCATGGATGAAGAATGGCTGGCACAGGCCAATGCCGCCATTGACAAATTTGAGGACCAAATCGTCGTTGGCGACGAACTCGCACAAGGATCGAAAACTCTCGCGGGCACGGGCAGGCCCCTGTTGGGTGGACTGACTCAATTGCCCAGCCCCTATTGCGATCCTTTCCGACGAATGCTCGCCCACCCGATCGTTGAACATCGGCTGAACTGGATGGGAGCCAGTGGTGGTCGCACGGGCGGAGGAACGGCATTTTGCGCGGTCAAAGGCACATCGGGACATTCCCAGCACGGCTCCAATGAGCCGCTCAATCCAACCCGGGGATATATTTATCAAAATGGACGCAGTTATTGCGAAGCCGTAACCGTAACCTGGCAGTTGCGCGATGTAACAGAAGCCGACGGTGGGTTTGCATGCGTGCCGGGATCGCACAAAGCGTATTATCCTCCCCCCCCGGGTGTGCGCTCCTGCGATGACCACATGGGATTGATAAAACACATAGAGGTGAAAGCGGGCGATGTGCTCTTCTTCATGGATGGCAGCACCTCACATGGTACATTCGCGTGGAAAAGCGACATCTCGCGGCGGGGGATTTTGCACAAATATTCATCGCGCAATTTTAATCGCAGCGGAGGAGAATTGGCCCATCCGGAAAAACGGTGGGGCGATCTCGTCTCGGGCATGACCGACGAACAGATGGCAGTCATGCGCGGTCCCGACCGCGATGTGTTCAAAAAGAACGTGCCCAGATTGGAAATTGCCGACGGTTCAGTCGTCGCGTCTTACGAGCGAGGCAGTGCATTGTACAGCCAGGACGCACCCAAAGGTCCAGTGGAAAAAAATAATGCAGACGATAAATCCCCCATCATCCGACCAGCCAAAGCCACCAGCCCCTCCAGAAAATCGAATGATTAAGGAAGGGAGCATTCCCGAAAAGAAAAACTAAACCGTTTTTTAGAACCAATCACAAACTGTCCATTTAAATGGGCAGTTTTTTTTGAGATGCGTCAAGCAATCGGTCGAGAGGGGCTGCATTTTTTACTTGTTTTTTAGATCAATTTGAGCCTTTCATGAAGAAACCGCCACATTCATGCCTGCATATCGGCAGGCAAACAGGTACATCACAGTCAAGGAGGCTGAAATGGACCGGGAAACCATGACAAACGAAGAGAATTACGCCTTTGATTTAACCGGTTATTTGCATATACCGGGAGCTTTGACCCGTCCCGAAGTCGCGCGGATAAATGATGCGATTGATCGGGCCGGATCACTCGAGGGCATGCTCGGCTGGGAAGACGATTCGCGCGAACCGTTCCGCGACTTATTGATCCAGCCCCAACTCGTGTGGTATTTGAATCAAATTGTGGGACACGGTTTCAGGCTCGACCGCGCACCCAAAATTCTGTGTGACAAAACCTGTGATACCTCGGCCCCGCTGGTGGGTGGCAATGAGCCGAGAGACCCCGCGCTGGCATATTATTATCAGAACGGGCGAAGATTTTGTGAAGGCGTGCGCGTAATCTGGGCACTCTCGGATGTAAAAGCCGGCGATGGCGGGTTTACGTTCGTACCGTGTACACACAAGTCAAATGTGGAAACGCCAGAAGATATATTGACCGGCGAAGATGACTCGGATTATATTTTTCAACCCGAATTAAAAGCGGGCGATCTGCTCATCGTCGGCTTGAGCGTCGTACAGGGCATGCGTCCGTGGCAGAGTGAAGGGCCTCAGCGGTTGCTGTCCTACGAATACGTGGGGCGCGGTGTAATCCGTTCGGCGGGACCAGGCCCCGAATCAGAAAAGATGCCAGTATCCGACTGGATGGAAGAGATAACTCCTGAACAGCGCGCATCGCTGTATCGCCCAGGATATCGCGACACAACGCCGGTACCGACGTTGAAAACAGATGGTGAGACAATCGCATTGGACGAATCCCGCAAAATTTTTCACCCATCTACCCTGATGAAAAATCCAAATTCGGGCATTGACGAAAAAGAATTTTACTTTTTGGACTTGAACGGGTATCTGGTGCTGCGCGGGGTCATGGATGAAGAATGGCTGGCACAGGCCAATGCCGCCATTGACAAGTATGAAGATCGAATCATCGTTGGTGACGAACTCGCACGCGGATCAAAAAGCCTCGCGGGCACGGGCAGACCCTTATTGGGTGGACTAACGCAGTTGCCCAGCCCTCATTGTGACCCATTTCGGCGAATGCTCGCCCACCCGGCCGTTGAACATCGGCTGAACTGGATGGGCGCCAGTGGTGGTCGCACGGGCGGGGGAACGGCATTTTGCGCGGTAAAAGGCACATCGGGTCATTCCCTGCACGACTCCAATGAGCCGCTCAATCCAGGCCGGGGATACATTTATCAAAATGGACGCAGCTATTGCGAAGCCGTAACCGTGACCTGGCAATTGCGCGATGTAGCCGAACCCGACGGTGGGTTTGCGTGCGTGCCTGGATCGCATAAGGCGTATTATCGCATGCCGCGTGGGGTGAGTTCCTGCGATGACCACATGGGCCTTGTAAAACACGTCGCGGTGAAAGCGGGCGATGTACTCTTCTTCATGGACGGCGGCACCACACATGGCACATTGGCGTGGAAAAACGACATCTCGCGGCGGGGGATCTTACACAAATACTCATCGCGCAATTTCAATCGCAGCGGTGGAGAATTGACCCATCCAGAAAAACGGTGGGGCGACCTCATCTCGGGCATGACCGATGAACAAATGGCAGTCATGCGCGGCCCCGACCGCGATGTATTCGAAAAAAATGTGCCCAGGTTAGAAATTGCCGACGGCTCTGTCGTCGCTTCTTATGATCGAGGCAGTGCATTGTACAGTCAGGACGCGCCCAAAGGTCCAGTGGGAAAAAAATAATGCCTGAGCGTGCCTCTGTACATGCCCATCTGGGAAGAGGCACGCATTGCTCACGGGCTTTCTGGTTGACAGTTCTGGTCATGCAGTCTATTTTTGAACGAGAAAATACAAGGTGTGAGGTATTCTTGGCAAGGTGTGGTTGGGTGGTCCTCTTACGTCTTACGTCTCACCTCTCACCTTTTGAATGGAGGCTACAAACAAATGGGCATTAACGTAGGTTTTGTGGGTGCTGGTGGACGGGCGCGGTCACATATGCGCGCGTTAGCCAGTATAGAAGATGTCGAGATTGTTGCAATCTGTGATATAAAAGAAGAAACGGCGCAAAGCGCGACTTCAGAATTTGGAGGCACGGCTTATACCGACTATCGCGCAATGCTGGACAAAGAAAATTTGACCGCGATGTATGTGGTCGTGCCGACATTTGCACATTATGACGCCGAGATTTTGGCGGCCCAACAGGGCGTACACATGTTATTGGAAAAACCCGTGGTGCCGTCAATGGAAAAGGGATTGGAAATTCTACAAGCCGTTCAAAAATCGGGTGTACTGACCTCTGCGGGCTATCAACTGCGATATGCGGGATGGGCAAAACAGGGGCGTGAATTTTTGAAAGACAAGACCGTCGCCCTGGCCCTGGCCTATCGTTGGGGCGGTTTGCCGGGCACGCCGTGGTGGCGCGTGATGGCGCAGTCGGGTGGACAAATTGTCGAACAGACCACACATCAGATCGACTTATTGCGTTACCTTGTGGGCGATGTTGCAGAAGTACACGCGTATTATGCCACCCGCGCATTGAACGATGTCGAAAATCTCGATATCCCCGATGTGTATGCCCTGTCGCTCAAATTTGAAAATGGTGCTGTGGGTACGCTGAATTCCACCTGCGTTCTCCGCGAAGGCGGTGGCTCAAATGGCATTGATATAATCATGCGCGATATGCGAGCGACCGTCGAAGGAAATGGTGTAACCGTGTTTCCAGGCGGTGCCGCCGAGGTCGGCGAAATGCCCGAATCGGAAGATATTGACGAAGTATTTATGGCAGCAATTCGTTCGGGAGATGGATCGGGAATCTTGTCTAACTTTGAAGAGGGTTTGCGTAGCCTCGACATTTCACTCGCGGCAAACAAATCTGCTGAAACGGGCCAACCCGAGCGAACTTATTTTTCACAAAATCGTTGAAGAAAGCAGTCAGGCCAGTTATCCCGCACTGCACGCAGAGCACAACGCAGTAATTCACAAAGGTAGGCCTATGCTAAAAAGAAACACCAAAAAGAAGCAGAAACGGAGCGCGTTGCGAGAATTTGGAATCGCCATATTTTTAGCCATTTTGATCCGGGGAACGCTGGTGCAAGCGTATCATATTCCCTCGGGATCAATGGAAGATACGCTATTAGAAGGGGATTACGTATTGGGTGATAAACTGACGTTTGGCACGCAAATCCCCGACCGCGTGCCCCTTCTGAATACCAAATTGCCCTCATTTCGCGTGCCGGGATTTTCAACTCCTCAACCGGGAGATCTGGTGATTTTTGAATTTCCCCGCGATGAATCGCGCGATTTTATCAAGCGGTGTATTGCGATTGAAGGGCAGACAGTGGAAATCAAAAACAAAATTGTGTATGTAGATGGAAAGCGATTTGAAAACCCAGAAGGTGTTAAGCACGAAGACCCCAGAGTGGAAGACAAACAGCACAGCCCACGCGACAACTACGGACCGCGCACAGTGCCGCCGGGACACTTTTTTGCGATGGGAGACAATCGCGACAGCAGTTACGACAGCCGCTTTTGGGGGATGGTATCCATGGAAAAAGTAAAAGCACACCCATTATTTATTTACTATTCGTGGGATAGTCAAAAGCCCCTGTGGAATATTTTTCAAAAAATCCGTTGGAGCAGGCTGGGCTTGTTGGAGTAACTGCATGAAACTGGTATCTGTGAGGCCCGATGAAATATCGGGCCTTTTTTTACAGGCACAACTCAAAAGCAACCACAAATGGATACAAATGGACGCACAGGGCAAACAATCGCCCCAAAAATACTGCTGGCATTCTTTGTCTGCCTACTGTCCTCTGCATTTTGTCTCGTTGACCAGAGCAGGGCGTCGGAGGTAGTACTGCTTTATACAGGAGATACACAGAGTTTCCTGGAAGTATGTGGCTGCTCGGACAATCAGCTCGGCGGCATTGCGCGGCGTGCGACAATAGTAAAGGACTTAAAGCGGTCGTATCCCAATGCACTGTTGTTGGATGCCGGTGGCCTGTTTGCAGGCGATACGGTATTGGATCAGTTGCGTTGCAAAATACACCTGAACGCGATGAAAACCATGCAATACGATGCGGCCAATGTGGGTGTGGGAGAGTTGCGATTTGGGCAAGCGTTCTTTGAAACCATGCGCGATTCGGGTGGTGTGCCTTTTATAAGTGCAAATCTGAGGGTAAATGGCGTACAGATGGGTGTGCCCGTGCGAATTTTGGATGCGGGCAATGTGCGCGTAGGTATCATAGGTGTGACGGGTGAACGGGAGATTGAAGTACACGGTATGGCAATGGGGGTCTCACACATAAATATGCCCGATGGCGTAGATATTAAACTCGATGGCATACAAGAGGCAGTTGCACAATTGCGTCAGGAGACCGATCTTGTAGTTGTATTGAGCGATTTGGATCGCGAGGCAGAACGCGACCTCTTACAACATATCGCCGATATAGATATCGCGATCAGCGCGCGGTCAACTGAGGCAACCCATCGGATTGGCAATACGCTATTGCTGGGCACCCATCCCCAGGGCAAGGCAATCGGACAGGCGGTCTTGACCATAGAAAATGGACGAGTGACAGCAGAACAAATCACCCCCGTATTGATCTCGGAATCCATTGGCGAAGACCGCACAGTGAAACGGCTTGTGGATGAATTCTATAATCTGGTTCAGAAAAATTCGGCGCTGCAGCAGACAGGACGACCGAGATTTGCGGGGTTTCCACTGGAAGATCAGGTGCGCAGGGGCACCAATAGATATGTGGGGGTAGAGACGTGTAAAGGATGCCACACTGCCGAAGTTGCCGACTGGGAGCAATCGCATCATGCGAATGCATTTAATCGCTTGTTGCAAAAACAAAAACACTACCAGCCCGACTGTGTGACGTGTCATACCACGGGATTTGGATATCCCACAGGGTTCCAGATTGGCAAAGATGTCAAGCGACTTACAAATGTGCAGTGCGAAGTGTGTCACGGGCCAGGGGAACAACACGCGCGGCGTCCCGAAGTCCGCAATATCCGCCGCACCCCCTCTCCCGATCTATGCCAGCGCTGTCACGATGCAAACCAGACGCCTGACTTTGACACCCGATTTGCCGATATGCTGGCGGAAGTGAATCACAAGGGACACGGTTCTTCTCACCCAATAACCAAATCGGACACAGAGCACGGAAATATGGAACTCGGGCAAGAGGGTCGCCCCCTCGTCGAGTTATTTGTAATGGCAGATTGTCCCTATGGCATAGGTGCAGAACAAACCCTGGCTCCTCTATTTCGCAAATTGGGGGATCAAATCGACTTTCATCTGTATTTTATCGCAGATGAAGCCAACGCCAAGGATGTCGCATCGTCCCCCCCTGTCGCACGCACGACACGGACAGCAGAGCCTGGATGTCAGGCGACGACCTCGACGGGATCAGGCCGCTTTCGCAGTTTGCACGGCGATAGAGAAATAGCCGAAGGTATTCGGCAAACCGTTGTGGTGTCGCTGTATCCCGATCAGTTCTGGGATTATATTTTGTGTCGCAATAAATCGGGTATTGCGACCGATTGGCGCGTTTGTGCAACACAGGTAAACATGGATGCAGACAAAATCGCCGAGTTATCCGAAAGCGATGCAGGTGAAACGCTATTTGCCGAAAATATCCGCCGAGCCAATCTGCTGGGAGTTAACGCATCGCCCACATTGCGCGTAAATGGGCATAATGTCAAAACGTATTCTCATGAGGTAGAGCAATTCTTATGTAGCAATGACAAAAATTTGCCCTTCTGCGCCGATGTTCCCGAGTGCCGCAATGATCGGGATTGTGTACACTCGGGCAAAGTTGGCCTGTGTTTAAACGGTGGGACGCCCCGCGCGCGATGCGAAGTACGCGATCCCATTCCATTTCAAACGACCATTCTCAACGATGCGACCTGTGCGGTGTGCGATACGTATGCGTTTATTCGATCCACACTATCGCTCTTTCCCGGTGCTGAGTTTCAAACCGTGGATGTGAACAGCAAGGCGGGGCTAGACCTGATTGCGCGTTACAGACCGGATCGGGTGCCGGCTTATGTGCTGGATAACGAATTTGAAAAAACAGCTCGTTTTAACCGGCTTGCGCATATTGTGCAGCGCATTGGCGATCATTTTGTGCCAACTGTGCAAATGACCCCAATTACTCGGATTTTTCAAGGGCGGGATTTAGAGGGTATGGACCTGTTTTTAGATGTGAGCGCGTCCGCATCACTAAAAAGCGTAGAACGCCTCCTGCACTGGTTAAAAAAAGTCCAGGCACCCGACCGCTTGCGCCTGCATTTTGTAGGCAATGACAAACAAAACGCGCTATTTCGGCAGGCGCAACAGACCGCGCCAGAGCGGACAGTTGACGCGCTGTTATGCCACAAGCAGCAGGCTGCTTCCGACACCTCTTCTGTGGAAAACTGCTTAAAACAGATGGGCATTGCCGTCAGCGGGAAAGACAACAGGGCGGCGATACTCGCCACTGCTCGGGACCTCGGCGTGATACCGACTATATTACCAACTGTGGTAATCGATGGCCGTTTTGTGGTACATGCCAATGGTCTGAATCAAGTGGAATCGACGTTTTATCGCCTGCATCCAGAATTGCTCCAACGCGACAGGAACACGGCCAAGCTATCTGGCGTCAAATGACCAGTACGTGTCCGCTTTCGCGATTGATCAGGAAGGAGATTGATATGATACGCGCCCGACTATTTTGCGCTTTCGCGCTATATGGCCTGTTGGCAACTTCTGGGTGCCAGCCAATTCCCACAGAGCCTGAAACCGTTCTCGACGGACTTGTGTATGTCAACCCCTCATGGGGATTTCAAATCAGTCGTCCCAGCGAACAGTGGGGTATCGATGTATCAACCCTTACATCACAAAGAGATCCCAACAATGGTTTATCACCTGTAACTGTACGCATTCTCAGTCCTGCATTTACAGGTGAATTTCGTCCACAAATGCACTTGTATCCACAAGCATTACCAGCCAGATTCACCACAATGACACTGGATCAGCTCGTTCAGGCGTTTGAAGACGAGTATCTAATGCTGGCATTTGATCAATATCGCGTTATCGGTGAAAAACAGCGCATCCCTCTCAAGGTGGGCGAGGCGGTTCAGTGGCAATTTCGCTATTCTCAACTGGAACTGGAACGCTCCAACCGAGAATATCCCGGCACCCGATTTCTCGTAGCCTTATCCATCCACAATCAGGTGGGATATTACATGATCGGCAATGGCAGCAGGGATGCCGGCTATCCGCTATCCGAATATGAGCAAATTGTGGCGAGTTTGGAATTTCGTTGACTTGCGCTCATAAGAGTCTATCACTTGAAAAAAACAAAAGCCCTGTGGATAAAGTTCCACAGGGCTTATTCATTCACATTACACTTTATGGCGATGCGGCATCAGCCAGAGGCATGAGATGCTTTTCTAAAAATTGAGCGGACATTTCAAAGAGCGATGCCGCGCTATCTTGCGTGGCATTGCCAAAGCCGTGACCGGCATTGACAACCTTGTAGAGCGTGACATCCAAACCCGCTTTTTGCATCGCAGCATAGAGCAATTCGCTCTGGTTATAGGGTACCGATAGGTCTTTATCCCCGTGCATGATGAGCATGGGCGGGTCATTTTTGCTGACATAAGTAATGGGATTGGCCGCAGCAACTTTCTCCTTATTTTCCTGAATAGGACCACCAATTAGTCTGGATTCGGGCGAATCGGCTGCGTCGTGATCAATTCGACCTTCAAAATCATTCATACGCAAAAAATCTGTAGGGCCAAACCAGTTGCATATCGCCTGAACCTGGCTCGAATATTGGCTGAGATCATCCGTTTCAAATACATTTTCATCATGCGTTAAACCCATCATTGCCACGAGATGACCGCCGGCAGACGATCCCCAAGCACCGATTCGATCAGGGTCGAGGTTGTATTTTTTTGCATTTGCTCTCACCCAGCGCACGGCTGTTTTACAGTCTTCAATTTGCGCCGGAAAAAGAGCTTCGCCGCTGAGACGATATTCCACATCAACCACGGCAAATCCGCGTCTGGTCATATTGAGCGCCCGCCCGCCATTGCCCTTGGATCCTCCGCGCCAACCACCCCCGTGAACCCATATCACCACGGGCACAGGGGATGATGTATCGGGCGGAAGATACAGATCGAGGGGAAGCTCTCTTTCCCCAACTCGTCCGTAGATCAGGTCTCGGTGGACAGTTACACCTTCTGGAATATTCACGGTATTCCTCCGTCGATTATTGCGATAAAAAATATCTTCTTCGAGTGTGATAAAGCCATCTTTATCTGTGTCAATTTGCTCAAACAGGCGGCGCCGTTGTTCGGGAAATTCCTCCCGCGACAATTTGTCGTCTTTATTTTTGTCATTGCGTGCAAAAAAACGCTCCGCCGCGCTCTGGTTGCGATTTTCGGATTGCTCTTGAGCAAACAGAAGTGGTGTAATTAGCAGGATAACAGCGAAAATTTTCCAAGCGGGGTACAACTGCGCCAGCAGTTTATAGGTCATAACAGAGCCTCCTGGTCCGCCAAGTAGTGATTGCCTTTTGCCATTGTTAATATATGCAAGAGCACAGCTTCACAAAAATCATTTAGACCGCGCTATTGACGATAGATTTTTTATGGCATGTCGCATCCGGTCTGCATATATTGGCAGCGACAAAGATGGCGAAAACATCAACAGTGAAAGGGAATGGTCATGCTGAGAATTGCTATTCTGGCGCCGCCACAAGCCAGTCAGCGGTGGACGCTCATGAAACAATGCGGGGTCGAAGGTGCCGTTGGAGGCATAACATTGCGCCCCAAACCGAATGCAGAGCCGGAAGAACAGCCCTGGAGTTACACTTCGCTGGCAAAGGCAAAAGCCGCTTATGAAGCGGGCGGAATACCCTTTGAGGTTATTGAATCGCGGCCGCCCATGGAAAAGATCAAACTGGGCTTGCCCGGGCGAGACGAAGAAATCGAGGTGGTCTGCGAACTGCTTCGGAACATGGGCAAACTCGAAATCCCCGTGTGGTGTTATGCGTGGATGCCTATTCTGGGGGTCATGCGTACATCTCGATCCATTTCCTCGCGGGGCGGCGCGCATGTAAGCGGATTTGATCTCGACGCGCTGGAATCACAAGGCAACCCTGCCGAGCGTCCCATACACAATATCGACGGCGTGCCAATAGCCGATCAGGATATCCCCCCGGAATCCGTGACCGAGGAACAACAATGGGCCAACCTCAAGTATTTTTTGGAACGCATTGTGCCCGTGGCCGAAGAAGCCAACGTCAAACTGGCCCTGCACCCCGACGACCCGCCGCTATCGCCCATCCGCGGCATTGCGCGCATTATGAGCAGCGTCGAAAACTATCAAAAACTCGTTGACCTCGTGCCGAGTCCAATGAATGGTATTGGACTTTGCCAGGGCAATTTCACACTGATGACTGACGATTTGCCCTCGGTCATTCGGCACTTTGGCGAACAAAAAAAGATCCATTTCTTGCACATCCGCGATGTTGTGGGTCAGCCCGATAAATTTGAAGAGGCATTTCACGACGATGGTAAAACAGACCTCGTCGCGTGTTTGCGTGCATATCGAGACATTGGATTTGACGGCGTGTGCCGCCCAGACCACTATCCCAAAATGGGAGATGACCACTTTGGCGACGAACACGGCATCGCGCGACTATTTGCCGTCGGATATCTGAAAGGCTTGCGAGAAGCCGTTTATGCAGAATGAGATACACCCACCGCAAAACCGGGAGCATTATTTCTATGGCAGAGAAGAATATTCAAATTCGATTGGCTGCGCGTCCAATCGGCTATCCCAAAGCGTCTGATTTCTCAATTGAAGAATCGCCCATTCCCGAACCCGGCGAAGGGGAACTGCTTTTGAAAACGCAGTACCTCTCCGTTGACCCCTACATGCGCGGGCGCATCAATGATCGAAAATCCTACGCGCCAAATGTAGAAATTGGTGCAGTTATGATTGGGCGGAGTGTAAGCAAAGTAATCGCATCCAACCATTCTGAGTTTCAGCCCGGTGATATTGTCTGGTCTGATCACGGATGGCAGGCTTACGGGATTTCGTCAGCACAAGGCATTCGGAAAATAGACCCTTCATTGGGACCCGTTTCAACCGCACTCGGCATTCTCGGCATGCCGGGATTGACAGCCTATTTTGGCTTGTTAGAAGTTGGTAAACCCAAAGCTGGCGAGACCGTAGTGGTTTCGGCAGCCGCCGGTGCCGTGGGATCGCTGGTCGGGCAAATTGCAAAAATCAAAGGATGCCGCGCCATTGGCATAGCTGGCAGCGATGAAAAAGTGGGCTATATCATCGATGGCCTGGGTTTTGATGGCGCGTTCAATTACAAAACCATAGCGGATTACCGCGCCGAATTGCAACGCTTATGCCCCAATGGCGTCGATGTGTATTTTGACAACGTGGGCGGAAGCATTACCGATGCGGTTTTTTCTCTTATGAACATGTGGGGTCGAATTTCCGTTTGCGGGCAAATTTCACAATACAACCTCATCGAACCAGAAATAGGGCCTCGGATGATGAGCGGCTTTATTGGCAAGCGGTTGCAAATGCAGGGATTTTTGGTGAGCGATTTCGCAGATCAACACGCCGAGGGATTACAGCAGATGTCGGTCTGGCTAAAGGAAGGCCGGCTCAATTACCGGGAAGATATTGTCGAAGGTCTGGAAAACGCCCCCCGTGCATTTATCGGCATGTTGCGAGGTGATAATATTGGTAAGCGATTGGTGAAGTGTGACGGGAATTGATATGGCACAAAATGTATCGCGGAGAGATTTCTTAGGGGCAGTTGGCGGTGCGGCTGTGGGATTGTCGATGATGGGCGTGACGGCTGCGGAACCGAAACCCAATCTGCTATTCATCTTAACAGACCAACACCGGCAAGATGGCGTGGGATGTTATGGAAAAAAAGGGATTATAACACCCAATCTGGATCGGTTGGCATCGGACGGGATGCGATTCGACAGGGCATACACCGCACAACCCGTCTGTGCGCCAAATCGCGGCGCAATTGTTTCGGGCCTTTATCCACACAATCACGGAGTGCTCGAAAACACATGGGATTTAGATCCAAAAATACCGCTTTTGCCAGACTTCCTCAAATCTATGGGATATAGGTGCGCCTACTTTGGCAAATGGCACCTGGGAGACCCCGCGAGAGACGCCTGGGAGACAATGCCCACATATCCTCGCGATGGCCGTGGACAAGGGCATTACTACACAATCGGCGACAAAAAAGTGTATCAAACGGATGTGCTGACAAAAGACACCATTGATTTTATTCGCAAAGATGACGCGCGTCCATTCTGCGCTTATGTGTCCTATTATCCCCCTCACCCGCCTTATTCTGTCCCCAAAAAATACGAAGCACTTTATCAGAAGCTCTACCCCAATGACGAAAAACGACGCAAGTACTACGCGATGTGTACAGCGGTTGATGATGCGGTGGGCGATCTATTGAAAACACTCGATGACAAAGGGATTGCAGAAAACACCCTCGTCGTCTTTACGACCGAACACGGTCACCACTTTGACCACCGCTGGAATGACCACAGCAAACGCCTCTGTTATGACATTGCCGCACGCATTCCCATGCTCATGCGATTCCCCGCGGCAATTTCCAGCGGCGGAATCGGCGAATCCCCGATCAGTTCGGTCGATTTGACACCGACGATCCTCGGCCTTATGGGATATGCGGTGCCCGAGGGCCTCGACGGTCTAAACCTGAGCGATTCAATCCGACAGGGCGGTAAGACAGGACGCGAGGCGCTCGTCATGGTAAACACGCCATTTATCGACAAAAAAAGCGGACGCTCCAATCAGCCCGATCTCGCCAAAGGAGAAGAGCGATGTGTGGTTTCAGGCGATTGGAAACTAATTTTGTCAACCGTGCGAAAACCCGAACTGTATCACTTGCCCAGCGATCCGGGTGAACGGCAAAACCGCTGGCAAGAGATGGCAAGCTCTGAAACCGTTGCAAATTTGAAAACCCATCTGCAAGTCTGGGCAAACAAAACAAGGGATAAACTCGCACCAAGCTTATTGGCGAAATATGAATAATTAACGGGAGCAGATTTTATGGAATATGTCAACTTTGGTTCTGCGGGAGTGAAAGTAAGTCGGCTGGCACTGGGCCTGGGCTTTCGCGGACAGGCAGACGAGGCAGAAGGCCAAAGGGTTATTGAGCGAGCGATAGACCAAGGCATAAACCTGATCGACTGCGCCAATACCTATGGTCCCGGGGATGAACGCACGCATATCGGGCGTTCAGAAGTGGTATTGGGCAAAGCATTGAAAGGCAAGCGGGACGATGTGGTGATTACCTCGAAAGTATTTAGCCGCGTCGGCGCAGGACCAAATGATCAGGGTCTATCCCGCTATCACATCATGCGGGAAGTAGAGCGATCGCTGAACCGATTGGACACCGATCGTATTGACGTATATCTCGTGCATAACTTCGACGAATCGACCCCGATTGAAGAAACCGTACGCGCATTGGACGATCTGGTGCATCAGGGCAAAGTGCGCTATATCGGGTGCTGCAACCATTCGGCCTGGCAAGCGTGCAAAGCACTGTGGATACAACACACACTGAATCTGGTGCCTTATATGTGCATGCAAAATCCATACAATTTACTACACCGCGCATTGGAACGAGAGATTTTTCCCTTTGTGCGAAGCGAGGGTTTGGGAGTGATGGTTTACAGTCCGTTAGCCGTGGGACTGTTGAGCGGATTTTACAAACCCGACGCACCTCCACCCGAAGGTTCGCTGTGGGCAAAACGCCGAATGCACCAATACGAAACCATGATGGCGGGCGCAGAGGGAAAAGTTCTAACAACCCTGTTTGATATAGCAGATGAACTGGACAAAACGCCGGGGCAAGTCGCCCTATCATGGGTCCTATCGCACCCCGAAGTATCCGTGGCAATTACAGGTGGCGACACCATTGCGCACGTAGAGGACAATATTGGGGGCGTGGGATGGGTTCTGGATGCCGCATTGCGAGAAAGATTGGACGCCGTTTCCGTGAACCTGGAATCCGGACGATAAGTTTTGTTACTCGTGCAAGACCATCATTAACAAAGGGCTTATGATTTGATCATAAGCCCTTTTGAGACAGGCGCGAGGCTACTCTTCCGGCCAGCCATCGGGTATTTCGTTAGCGGCGAGGGCGGCCTGGATGGCGGCAGCGGCATTGCTGGTAACCCAGCCGCTCCAAAGGTCGGCTTTGGAGCGCAGCCACCAGAGAGCTGCGTCGTTCGTGCTGGCCTCCGGGTTATCGCGCTGCCAAGCGGCAACTTCTTTGTAGAGGTTGACGTCGAGGCCCCAGGCCCGCAGCATCTCGACGACGTCCGCGGCCCTGGCCGGCAGACTGGAATGCACCGCAATCAGGATCGTTGCGTCTTCGTAGGCGCAGGCCTTGTTCGTAGACCAGCACTCGTCGCTGTATGCGGGCTCCTCGAGCCGTACCAGGTCCAGGAGCAAGGCCGGATCATTGGTGCCCCACTGGTAGCCGAGCCAGGGCTCGCGTTTCTCGTAGGCACTGTACAGGTCGGCGTCCAGAGCGGCGGCATCCTCGGGGGTGACGATATGTACGTGGTCAGATAGGCCGTAGCCTTTGACCTGGGCGACATTGATCTCCGCGCAGCCCCAGCCGATAACGCAAGACATTAGGCGCGCTTTGCCTCCAGTCTCCGCAGTCACAAACAGGTTCTTGAAGCGGTCGTCCTTGAGATCATCTACGCTGTCCAGGTTGGGATACTGCTCCTGGAGATACGCGGGAATGACAAAAGCCGACTGCCAGTCCTTGCCCAGGCTTGGGCCCACGAGAATCACTTCGCCAGCGGCTTGAGCTTCTACCCAGTCTTCTTCCTGGTTGGGCAGCCAGATCTCCATAGTAACGTGGGTGTCGCCTCTGCGTAGTCTCCCAAGCAGGGGTATCGTGGTGCCGGAAATCACGTCGGTAGGATAGCCGTAGCCCTTCTCGACGATATACTGGGCGATGCGGTTCTGCACCTGGACACTGGCCCAGTCCAGGTCGCTGAAAACGATGGTCTCTTTAGGCTCTACCAGCGCGGATGAGCCCGTCACGCGAGCCTTCCCACCAATGGGCAAATCCAGCAACACCTTGTAACCTGCGTTAATCGGAATGCTCGACCATGAACCGATCTGAACCTCATCCTTCCAAGCGCGCGCCTGATAATAACCCGTCACATTATCTACTGAAAGTTTCAGTTCTGCCTGACCATTCTCATCGGTTGTGCCCGACCACTGATAGTCTGGAGCCCGTCCAGCAATTGACCGCGCAAATTCTACGGCTGCACCGATCACTGGGGTGCCATCCTGCGATAGGGTGAACATCACCACCGCCTGTAAGGCATCGTGTTGCGCGGTCAATTTACTCAGTCGCTGTCCGACCTGACCGTTTGTCTCTGTCTCCTGCAACTGCGTCACGCGCTCAACTCCACAACTCCACATCACGCATGTGGCAAGCGCGATCACAACGATACGTATCGACATAACAACCTCCTTTGCACGACATTCTCCCAGCTTTTTTTACCGATCATTAAATTACATGACGGATTATAAATAATATAACTCTATTTGTCAAAATCTTTTATATTAAAAATCCCGATTTTTGAAACTATATCTGTGGTTGACAGGCCATGGCGTGGGTCGCTTTTTTCTATTGTGTGTAGAATCCGATTTGTGCATATACAGAGCGGTGGTTGTCAACCATCGCTTTTGTATTTGGGAGTGTGATTATGCATGTACTACGGACATTTTGGTTGCATCTGTTATTGGCGGTTGTCGCGCTGGCCTTGTGGGATACCCCGGTCATAAAACCCTTTCGCGTATTTGTGGTGTGGATTCACGAAATGGGCCATGCGAGCATGGCCATTGCAACAGGTGGTGAAGTAGAGGAACTGCGCGTGCGGTGGAATGAGTCGGGGCATGTAATCAGCCGAGGGGGAATATTTCCGCTCATCAGTTCAGCGGGTTATGTCGGGTCGGCCATTCTCGGTGCATTGCTGATTTATACGGGCCGATGGCTGGGCAGGCAAAGGATATTGCTCGGTCTGGTTGGCACTGTGCAAATTGGGATGGCTGCACTGTACACGCCATTTGGGACACTCGATTTCTGGTTTGGCACGATCTGCGGTCTCTTATTGATTATTGTGACGATTCGATTTAGTCGTTTGTCCCATGTATTGGCAACGTGGATTGGTATTGTCTTGTGTTTGTACAGCTTATACGATTTTCGCACGGATTTGTGGATGCAGACAGAACGCACCGATGCGGGAATATTGGCGCGATATTTCGGCATAGAGATACTGGCATATCCAATTGCATTTGTTTGGGCAGCGATTTCAATTTATGTCATGTTTAGAGCAATGCGGGGCTTAATCCAGACACAAAATGGCGCGGTGGCATCTGACCAGACCGCGGAGTATTATACACAAACAACACAAGGAGAAACGCGATGACCGAACAAGTTCTGCTGGCGAAATTGACGCGACGCGAGTTTCGGGAAGCACTGGCGCGTGGAGAATTTCAAACGGCGATTATTCCGGTGGGAAGCAACGAGCAGCATTTGGAGCATCTCGCCATGGAACACGATACCGCGTCAGCGACCCATGTCGCGGTGGAGGCAGCCAAGCGATTATATCCCCAGGTAATTGTCAACGTGCCAATGGCCGTAGGCATCTCCGAACACCACATGGTACACAAAGGAACCGTGACAGCCAAACCCGGGTCGTGGTTGGCCGTGTTATTCGACGCAGTCGAAAGCCTGGTACGCCATGGCGTAAAAAATGTCCTTGTGCTAAATGGTCACGGCGGCAATGTAGCACCCTTGCGGGGTATATTTGGTCAATGGCGGCTGTTTTTCAAGATAGACCGCCCCGACGTAACTCTGCAATGGACTTCTTACTGGGATCTCATGTCAAAAGATGTCGCCGAACAAAATTTGAAAACAAAGCGCTATCCGGGACACGCACAGGAATTTGAAACGGCATTCGCGCTGGCACTGTGGCCCGAAAATGTGCGCCACGATGCAATGCAGGATCAAGTAGATAAGGAACCTCTGGAAGCCACCGCAGAAGCCGGTGCAGCACTCGTGGAAGATGCGATTACACAGGTAACGGCATTTACGCAGGCATTTATCGACGGCGAACATCGCGGAGAAAATGTCGAACATCATCCATAAAGGAGAGATGAGACGTAAGAGGTAAAAATTCACCCCACCCCCTCTTGCGTTTCACATCTCCCGTCTCACCTCTGGCTGGGTGGCAGGGCGGAGTGGAGGAGCATTGATGCAGTCGTCTGTAGTGTTCGTTGCATTGGCTACGGCATTTTCATTGCTGGGCGACCAGATGCTGTACTCGGTGTTGCCAACGCATTATGCCGAACTGGGACTGATGCCTTATCAGGTTGGCCTCATTCTCTCGGTAAATCGCTGGGTGCGCCTGATAACAAACACCCTGGCCGAAAAATTGTGCCAGCGCTATAATCTGACGGCTTTGATGACAGGGGCACTGATTCTCGGAGCCGTGTTGACGGCTGTTTACGGCGTTGTCACCTCTTTCGCAATCTTGCTTATCGCGCGCATGCTCTGGGGATTATCCTGGTCATTTATACGCCAGATTGGTTTGATGACCGTGGTAGATACCACGCCGCCATCTATGATCGGTCAAAGGATGGGATTCTACAACGGCGTATCGCGCCTTGGATCGTTGGCGGGCAATTTTTTGGGCGGGCTGGCCCACGACATCGTTGGATTTACACTCACACTCTTTTTATTCGCAATCATCTCGTTGCTGGGAACACCCCTGGGATGGATCGCGCGCCGCGCTGTCTTACGCGAAGATCATCAAAACAAGAAAGTTGAAAATTCGGGCTGGGTACCCAAATTAATGATTTGCGGATTTGTAATCGGGTGCGTTGGGCCGGGGATGATAATGTCAACCCTGGGTGTGGTTCTCGTTGACACCATAGGCACATCGCTGACCCTATTGGGTATGGTCATTGGCGTAGCCACATTGAACGGCCTGCTGCTATCTTCACGGTGGATCGCCGACGCGCTCGGTGCCCCTTTTTTGGGCCATATCAGCGATCGCTTGGGACGAAAGAGAAGCGCGACCATTTATTTTGGCATCGGGATGTTGGCTCTGTTCTCGGCGTCAATCGCATCAAATACGGGATTGTTGCTCTTGTGCGTGGTGATGTTTTTTTTGTGTGGTGTTGGCGCAACGGTAGTAATGCACGCCGAGGCGGGAACGCGCGGTTCGCGTTCTGTTGCCGGATACGTAACAGCATCTGATCTCGGCTCGGCAACAGGTCCCATGCTCGGATGGATGACGCAGCAGGTACATTTGCCGTCGGACTGGATTTTTCTCATTGGTGGTGGGATGTATGCCATCGGCGCGCTGGTAATTACATCCCAAAAATAAGAGCGGCACCAAACCTGTGCGCCGCTCCCAGACAGCCTCTCATCTGCGTTATCTTCACCCCACAAGCCCCCATAACCTTTTCCGATCATCGGACCAATCCTCCCAAACTTCAATCACGTACTTCAAAGCCTCCACATCTCGCTTGCGACCACCGCTCGGAAAATAATTCCACGCCATCGCACGCCTCGGCCCCGCTCCCGTCTTCACACCCGTTGCATGCCAGCAACTCGGCGTCCACACCAGCGTCCATCGCGGATCCAGAATCACTTCCACTTCTCGGGGATGTGAGGCGAATAACAACTCGGGCATCTCATCGTGCTGCCCGGTGGCAATTTCGAACATAGCCTCATCGCCCAGCGGATTTGCAATAAAAAAGAATCCATTGCGATGAAAATGTTCGATCTGATAATCTGTCATATCCATCTCAAGTGATGTACAACTGCGACAGCAGTTAATCTGCCACCTTGACAACGCGCTTCCCCATATTCCCGCCCCGCATCATATCGATAAATGCTTCGGGCGCATTCTCCAACCCATCCCAGATATCTTCCCGATAATTAATCCGCCCTTCATTGACCCAAATAGCCATCTGTTTGAGCGCTTCGGCATGCTGGTCCTCAAAGTCAAAAACCAGAAAACCGCGCATCATCAATCTCTGTGAAATAAAGTGCCACATCATCCGCGGGCCTTGTTCCGGAGCGGTCAAATTGTATTGCGATATTTGCCCACAAACGGAAATGCGACCGCGCACATTCATCAAGGGAAATGCCGCATCGGAAACCGCGCCACCCACATTGTCAAAAAATACATCAATGCCATCGGGGCACTGTCGTTGCAATTCAGCACTGTAATCATCGACCTCCTTGTAATTGAAAGCGGCGTCAAAACCCAACTCATCAACCACATAGGCGATCTTTTGACTCGACCCCGCCACACCCACAACGCGACAGCCTACGATTTTGGCGATTTGTCCCACAATTGATCCCACAGCACCAGCAGCACCCGTCACCAATACAGTCTCGCCTTCTTTGGGCTGTCCAACTTCCAACAAACCAAAATACGCCGTAAGCCCAGGCATGCCCAACACCCCCAAAGCCGTTGACACAGGTGCCAGATCTGGATTGACCTTGCGCAAATTCGATCCCTTAGACACACCATAAGCCTGCCATCCAATTTGCGCCTGAACAATATCGCCAACCTCAAAATTGGGATCATTCGACGCAATCACCTCACCCACTGTACCGCCCACCATCACATCGCCAATTTGCACATTTGCCGCATACGATGCCCGATCATTCATCCGCCCGCGCATATAGGGATCAACCGACATAAACAGCGTTCTCGACAACACTTCGCCTTCCCCTGGTTCTGGAATAGGCGTTTCAACGAGCTTAAAATCCTCCGGCACCGGAAATCCTTTTGGCCGTGCAGCCAGCGTGATCTGACGATTCATTTTTTCCCTCCAATAAGTTTATCATAACCCAAATATCCCCTTTATATTACAATTCATCGCCTCAAAACACAACTGGTTTGATACGGATTCGTCTGGACAAACGCCCCAGACTCATATAAATTGTTGCTCTCTGCTCCCCATCTACATCAATGGAATTGGAACTTTATTTTCAATTAAAAATTTAAAGAATACCTGCTCGATCAGCACTATTCATTTAACGGGAATCGCATGAACCTCGTCCAGATTAGATTTGGAAATACGCTAAGCGGTCAAATTTATCGGGCGCGCAGCACGCAGCGCGAATTTCAAAAAAGACTATCTGCCCAGCCCTGCGATGTCCAGATAGAGACACGCTCAAAAAACCATGATGCTGACTTAAAGTTACCCTATTGGCCGAACATAATGCGTGCGAGCCTGTTGAATCTCCTGCTCTTCATTGCCGTTTTTTCGCTCTATCCCGAATACCATCCCACCGTACATCTGACGAAATCCGTCATCAAAGTTCACACAGTTGATATTCCCGAAACAAGTCAACAAAAACGCCCGCCACCGCCACCGCGCCCTCAAGTGCCACTCGCCGTTGAAGGCGACGAGATACCCGAAGATGTGACCATTGAATCAACCGAACTGGACCTCGACAAAATATTTATACCCAATTTAGCACGCACAGCGGGAACCGACACAGACGAACCACTCGACTATACTGAGATTGACTACAAACCACATCCCAGCCGAATTGTCACGCCAGAATATCCCGCCGAAGCGAAAAAAAAACGCATCGTAGGCAAAGTCACGGTCAAAGTACTGGTTGACAAGGTAGGCAATGTAGAAGACGTCCAGTTTATTCACGGCCTGGAAATTTTTAGAGAAGCGGCATTGGCCGCAGCGTGGCAATTCCGATTTCGCCCCGGCAAACACCAGGGAGAACGCCGCAAAGTCTGGATGATTATGCCAATAGAATTTTCGTTGGATTAGATCCCCTCCTACCATTCCCTCTTCTACCCAATCGCAGTGCAGCGTAGCCTTTTCGCCATAAGCACGGTGCTCGTTGAAGCCCATTGTACGCGCAGGCATCAAATCACCTCTAAGGAGAAAAAATGTCCGAATGGAAAACCCGTCCGTGGGACGGCAGCCCTGTTCCCTATCCCGATCCCGCCATTGAAATTCTGGACACACGCTTTGAAAAATACGCCATTGGCAACGCCGCTGTCGAACGTCTCTGTACGGGCCTGCGCTGGGGCGAAGGTCCGGTGTGGTTTGGAGACGCGCGTTGCGTGCTCTTCAGCGACATCCCCAACAATCGCATCATGCGCTGGAACGAAAGCGATGGCAGCCTCAGCGTCTATCGTCAACCTTCCAATTATTGCAATGGTCACACCCGCGACCGGGCAGGCCGCCTGATTACCTGTGAACACGGCACGCGGCGCGTCACCCGCACCGAATACGACGGAACCATCACCGTACTCATCGACAGTTTTGAGGGCAAACCGCTCAATGCGCCCAATGATGTCACCGCGCACTCCGATGGCAGTATATGGTTCACCGATCCGGGATACGGCATCACGCTCGACTACGAAGGCCACATTGCCGACTACGAACTGCCCACCAACGTCTATCGCCTCGATCCCAATACCGGAAATGCCACAGTCGTTGCCGACGATTTCGTGCGCCCCAATGGACTGTGTTTCTCACCCGACGAAAAAATTCTCTATATCACCGATACCGGGTCCTCTCATGGACTGGGTGGACCCGCGCATATTCGCGCTTTTGATGTCGAAAATGGTCGCCTCAAAAACAGCCGCATCTTTGCCGACATGGCACCCGGATTTGCCGATGGCATTCGCTGCGACATTGACGGCAACCTGTGGAGCAGCTCGGGCTGGGGTGATCCCGAAGATAACGGAGTCAAAATTTTCGCGCCCGATGGCGACCTCATCGGTAAAATTCACCTGCCCGAAGTGTGTTCCAACCTCTGCTTTGGCGGACAAAAGAAAAACCGCCTCTTCATGACAGGCGGCATGTGTTTGTACTCCGTGTACGTCGAAGCCAAAGGCGCGCAAAGGCCGTAATCTCGAGCAACACAAAAAGGAGAACATTGATGTCACAACAGACAAAGATCTGGCCCCTCGGTATTTTACTTATTCTCCTAATTTTATTTTTTAATTTTTGGATGTGGGACAACAACGCGCTAATCCTGGGATTGCCGATCAATTTGCTTTACCACATCGGCCTGTGCGTCCTGACCACACTCTCTATGCTCGTAATAGTACGCCTGGCCTGGCCTCATCATTTAGATGCGGAGGATGAGGAATGATTATTGCGGTTGTCGCAATTTATCTGGGGCTGGTTATTGTGGTCGGCACCCTGGGGCATCGGCTGTTTCGCAATACCGCAGAAGATTACTTTGTCGCAAGTCGAAGCATAGGTTCTGTCGTCCTGCTAATGACGCTGTTGGGCACCAATCTCACGGCATTTACAATGCTGGGGGCATCGGGGGAAGCCTATCGCCTGGGGATTGTTGTTTTCGGTCTGATGGGCGCGAGTTCGTCCATACTAATTCCATTTCTCTTTTATTATCTCGGCACAAAAAGCTGGTGGCTGGGCAAACGGTTTTCCTACGTCACCCAAATCCAAATGATCCGAGACCGCTATACATCGCCGGCATTGGGAACACTCTTATTTGTCGTTGTGGTATTGTTGATGCTGCCCTACATCCTGATTGGGGTCAAAGGTGGAGGCGATGCACTCGCGGCAATCACGCGCGGCGAGTGGCCGAGTTGGGCTGGCAGTTTGCTCGTATGTGGGGTGACATTTTTGTATGTGACGTATGGTGGGATGCGCAGTACGGCTTGGGTGAACACCTTTCAAACAACGGTCTTTATTCTCGTGGGAATCATTGCCTATCTGGTCATTATGGATCACTACGGGGGGATCGGTGAGGCTATGATAACACTGCGCGATACACACCCCGAATTTGTGGTCTTTGGCAGCGGCTCTTATACCGTATTCAAAATGCTCTCCTACCTCCTCCTGCCCATCAGTGTCGCGGCATTTCCCCATATTTACGGCCATTGGCTCTCCGCTCGAACCGCGCGATCATTTCAAACGCCCATCGTGTTCTATCCCCTGTGCATCGCCGCCGTGTGGGTGCCCAGTGTCACCCTGGGAATGGTCGGTCGCATTGATTTTACAGCACCGCTGAACGGTCCTATTCTGATTGAATTGATTCTGGCACATACGGGCGGCGTACTGGCAGGGTGCCTGGCGGCAGGTGTTTTTGCGGCAATTATGTCTTCGCTCGACTCTCAAACCCTTGCCCTGGGGGCGATGTTTACCGAAGACATTGTGCGATTTTACGGTTTTGCCGATCAATTGTCCGAAAAACAGCAGATCTTGTTTGGACGTCTGTTTGTCACTGCATTCCTCGTCCTGGCCTTTATCGCATCGCTGTTTACAACGCGGTCAATTTTTGAACTCGGTACATGGTCACTCACGGGTTTTGCGGGACTGGTACCCGTATTCGTCGGCGCGCTGTATTGGAAGCGCAGCACAAAGCAGGGCGCAACCGCGGCAATCCTGAGTGTAATTGGTCTATGGCTATTTTTTTATGCAGATTCCCTGAATGTAGAAGGTGCGTACAGTATTGGTGGAACCGGCTTGATCCCCGCCGGCATTATCGTCCCCGTTTCCGCGCTGCTTCTCATTTTCGTATCTCTGGTTACCACGCCACCTCGTGATGCAGATCGATTTTTTTAAAAAGGAAAAAATATGTCAAACTGGAAAATTAACCTCAAAGACGTGCCTGTAGAACATCAGATATGGCAATGGCAAGACGGCAACTATGAGCGCTATCGCCAGCATATATCGGTCGCACTGGGCAACGCAGAAGACACCCCTCATCCGTTTGATGTCGAATTGACCCGTGTGCCGCCGGGAGCGCGCCCCTGTCCTGTTCACGCACACAGTCATTGGTGGGAGTTTTTTATTATCGTATCGGGAAAGGCAATCGTCCAGCGCGATGGCGAGACAGTTGAAGCCGTCGCCGGTGATTGCATGATGCAGCCCGCGGGAACGCGCCATCGCATTCGAAATGGAAGTGAGACCGAGGACCTGGTCTATTACGTCATCGCCAATGAACACAAAGAAAATACTGGCGAAAGATTGGAGGTATAGTGGGGTTGCCCTTTGCCCATCCACCCGCAACGCAACAGGACATTTCTTTATAGAGATGTCCTGCTTTTTTTATTCAATAAATGGCCCCTCCTCCTCAAGCCGATTTTGAACGCGCTCAAAGTCGGGAGATTCATCTTTGACGAGGCGTTCGAAATAGATACCGCGCAATGCGCCTTCTTCAAAGCCAGTAAGTTTTTCAACATTGGGCTCTCCGCGGGTATAATACTTGCGTCCATCAGGCAGATGGATCACGCCAATAACGTCGAGTTTGGGAATATGTTCGCGTTGGGCGGCCTGCTTGAGTTTCTCTTCATCGACCTCAACGCCAAGACCTGCGCCCTCGGGCACGCGGCAAAAGCCTCCAGTCGGTAGCAGTTGCGATGTGGTAATATCGTCTTCGTATTGATCGTCCAGGGTGATAATATGCGCTGTTGCCGTGGGCAAAACCGCCGCTTGATGCAATGTAAAAGCCTTCATCAGGGTATTGCCCGATTGTTGGAGGAGCGTCTGGATATTGGCCTGACCGTATGCAAATCCCTTTTGCATAGTATCGCCAATGCGACCACCAATCATATAAATATCAGCAGTGCCGTGTAAGACTTCCTGCATGCCACCGAGTTGGGGATTATGCATGATGAGCGGTAGTTGCGTTTTTTGTCTCAGTGTGCGCCAGCCATCAATATCTGCCCAGGGCAGTGGATCTTCAATAAAACCGACGACCGGATAATTGCGTTCGAGCTCGGCAACAATGGGAAGCACAACCCCCATCGTGCGGTTGTGGTTGAAATCCCAGTGGAGCTTAAAGTCCGACGGCGCAACCTCGGCAGCGGCTCGCGTTTGTTCAATAACATCATAACGTGCGTCGGAATGCATTTTGAAAATGCGATACCCCTGATCGACAGCGCGCTGGATTTCTTCGGCGAAAATCTCGGGCGGGCAAGGCCGCGTCCATGCCGCCGCAGGCACCGCATCTCTCACCTTTTGTCCCAAGAGCTTATAGGCAGGCACTTCAAGGTATTTGCCCATGACATCGTAGAGCGCCATGCCAAGGGCCATATTGAAATTATTGTGCAAAAAGTCAAAAGGATTGCGGCCAATCAACGGTTCGATTTCCTCGGATGCAATCGCAGAGCGGTCTTCGTAATCGCCATAGCCAATCAGCCCGTTATCCGTATGAATTTTGACCACCACATGCTGATCGATATCATACATACGCGTGCGTCCGTGATGGTTATCGTAGCGTTTTGCCAATGGCATCGCAATCGGGATGACTTCAATATCGGTGATTTTCATCTCCAACCTCCTGAAAAAAATATGTGGGGAATTGATAGTCCATAATGAATGCAAGAAAATTTACTGTCAAGTACCTTCATCCCGCCCTATCTTGATCGCTTGAATCTCTTTGTGCGATGATGTATGTTAGAAAGGGCAAGAGACGAACCAATAACCACAGGGGCCTACGATGCAACTGATTGCCAAGAAAGCAGATGATTTTCGCCAGTTCTGGAATGGCGAACGAAATTTTCTTATCGATCCTGAGTTGTTCAAATTTGAAATGCCACTCAGGTCCGTCGAAGAAGTTATAGATATTTTGCGGCGCGATTCCGAGGCCCGTATTCAATTTTTAGATGACAGCTTGAGCGATGCAGAGCAAAATGTTCTGGTCGAAAAATTTAAGACTGCCCCCATAGAAAAAGCTGTCGAAATGCCAATTAGTCTGGCGCATTTTTATTTGCAAAATTTTTATGGCGCAGGGCAATTTCTCGCGCGTTTTCAAGAATGTGTGATGATTCCATGGCGCACATTCTTGTCTCAGCTCGGGTTTACCTGGCAAAGATGTTATCCCATTGTTTTTATCTCTGGAAAAGGGTGTAGCTCCACCTATCACGCAGATTCCTCGCATGTACTCGCGTGGCAAGTTTATGGGGAAAAGCACTTTCACGGGTTTTTGGAGCCGGAAAAACGCGAACCTGCTCAGAAACTCGTGGAAGATCGAACGGGCGTTACGCGCATTGATATCCCCGAAATAGATCCAGCAGATATTCTGACCTATAACATGCAGCCCGGCGATTTGCTGTGGAACCAGTTGTTAACACCCCACTGGGTTGATGCAGGCGATGATGACCCCGCCATGAGCATTAATATCTCTCATGGCGGGGTCTCGTATCGCGGTGAATTTTGCCCAAACGAACAGGTGTTGCGCCAACACTGGGAAAAAAATCCCAAAAGCGCGTGGCTGGTCGATGAGAGGTATTGAGAAGCGGCTGACCGCTAATACAGGAGGTGTATCGTGAACTTGACCATGCAGAGGCAGACCTTATTATGGGATGATAGTGAACATACGGTCTGGGAAACAATAACAGAACGGGTCTATTGGCCTCCCGAGCAAACGGCCCTGTTGTTATGCGATGTGTGGAACAACCACTGGTGTCGCGGTGCTGTTGAGCGATTGGAAGCGATGGTTCCCCGCATGAACGCCGTTGTCCAAAGCGCGCGAAAGCAAGGTGTGACCATTATTCACGCACCCTCGGGCACGCTTGATGTTTATGCCGACACGCCCGCGCGGAGACGGGTATTGGATGTCCCATCCGTTAAACCACCCGAAAATTTGGATCCCGCAGACCCCCCACTGCCAATCGACGATTCGGATGGGGGGTCAGACACAGGTGAAGATCCCAAGAAAATCAATACACAGGTCTGGACGCGGCAACACGCGGGGATAGATATTGACCAGGAATGGGATATTATTTCCGATCAGGGGCATGAAATTTACAGCTATATGCAGCATCGGGAAATCGACAAAATGATCATCATGGGCGTACATACCAACATGTGCGTATTGCATCGCACATTTGCAATCAAACAAATGACGCGCTGGGGCATTCAGGTTGCGCTGATTAGAGATTTGACCGATGCAATGTACAACCCGGCAAAGTCGCCTTATGTGAGTCATGAAGCGGGCACGCAATTGGTAATCGAGTTTATTGAAAAATTCTGGTGTCCAACAATTTTAAGTGACAATTTACTATGAGGCACGCGATGATTAAACGCCCCAATATCTTGTTTATCACGACAGACCATTTGCGGTATGATACGCTGGGATGTACAGGGGATCGCGTCATACAAACGCCTGCGATTGACGCCCTATCTGAGAAAAGCACGCGGTTTTCAAAATGCTTTGTGCAAAATCCCGTGTGTTCACCATCGCGCGCGACATTTATGACCGGGCGTTTTCCCAAAAATCACGGCGTAAAATGGAATGGGTCAAAGCTCAACGAAAATGAAATTACAATGGTAGAAGCGTTCAAAAACCAGGGCTACACAACTGCCAGCGTGGGCAAACACGGCATTGGACAGCAGCGTTTTCGACAAATACTCGACCACATGGACGCCGTGGGAATACGGCGGGGATGGAAAGAGCGCGCAGATGGAAATTATACAGTCGCCGATCCCAATCCATTTGAACAATATGTTCGCGATCGGGGATACGAATATAAAACGGGATACGCCCTGCCCAATTTTCGCAAAAACCTCGGTGCCGTGCCATCCGATCTCCCCGAAGATTGCCACATCGATGCCTATGTGGGAATGAAAAGCATTGAATACCTCGAAGGTCTGGATACGAGCAATCCCTTTTTCTTATGGGTGGGATTCTACGGACCGCACCACCCCTATGTCCCCTCTGGGCGCTTTGCAAATATGTACGATCCCAATGCGATGCCCCCCTTTCAACACGCAGAAGACGATATAACAAAAAAACCGGCCGAATACGGTTTGTATTTCAAAGCAGAACACCACAAATACCGCGGGTTTGACCAGGCTTCCGATGAGACATTCCGCAAGATGAAGGCGGCGTATTACGGCATGGTATCGCAAATTGACCATCAGGTGGGCCTGATCGTCGAGGCTTTAAAAAAAAAGGGTGTGGCAGATGAGACCATCGTGGTTTTTCTGTCGGACCACGGCGAATTTTTAGGCGATCACGGTATTCCGGCCAAAGCGCCATTTCTCCTGGACTGTATGTTACATATACCGTGTTTTATTGCTGTGCCCGGCCGTGCCGGCGGCGACTGCGATGCCCTGGTCGAAACCGTAGATCTGTTTCCCACACTCGCGCAGTTGGCGGGTTTTGATGCGCCCGAATGCGTGCAGGGCATGGATTTATCGCCGCTGATGCATGGCGAACAATCGGAAATACGAGACGTGATTTTTGCCGAAGCGGTCGATAAACGCTGCATCCGCACGCGAGAGTGGAAATATATTCACTATCCGGCAAAAAATTACGGCGAGTTGTACAATCTAATTGACGACCCCTATGAGCTGAACAATTTATACGACGCCCAACCGGAAAAAAGAAAAGAAATGACGCGGGCTTTTTACGCCCACATGGATGCGACCGAAGATTTCATCCATCCCCGTTACGATCGCTTTACCGCCAAACAAGGCGAGTCTGTAACCCATTATATGACCTGGTGATAAGTGCATGGAGATAGCGGATTGGTTTTTAATTGGGGCGGCGTGTATAACATCGATGATCGCGGCTGTTGGCGGCGTTGGCGGCGGCGTTGTCCTCATTGCGATTATGCCGGGTTTTCTCCCCGCAGCGGCGATTATCCCGGTCCACGGATTGGCTCAAATTGCCAGTAATTTGAGCCGTGCGCTCTTTGGCCTCAAGCATACCGAATGGCGTCTTGTGGGACAATACGCGGTCGGAACAGTGATTGGTGCCGTGTTGGGTTCTCGTTTTATTGCCGACTTTGAATGGGAAACCATGCCCCTCTTTTTGGGTATTTTTATTTTGCTCATTACGTGGATGCCCACATTTTTCCGCGCGCCCGATTTACCCGCAAAATTCACACTTCTGGGTGCTTTTCAAACGGCTTTATCTCTGTTTCTTGGCATAAGTGGTCCGCTCAATATGCCGTTTCTCCTGCGGGAAAATCTGCCCCGAGATCGCACAGTGATCACGCATTCGGCTCAGATGGCATCGAGCCATGCGATGAAAATTTTGACATTTGGGTTTCTGGGGTTCGCCTTTGCACCGTATTGGAAATTGGTCGTTGGTATGATCGCTTCGGCATCTCTTGGATCTTACCTGGGAACGCTAATTCGCGGGCGCGTGCCCGAGCACCATTTTCGCATACTTTTAAGGTGGCTGATAACACTGCTCGCCGTACGTATGATTTTGTATGTTTTATTTTCAACCTCATAATCAGAAGAGGATCAACAATGGGCGATGTTTTCCGCTGGGGTATTATCGGCCCCGGCAGTATTGCACACAAGTTCGCCACGGGATTGCGCGCACTCGACGATGCACAACTCGTAGCCGTGGGATCGCGCAGCCAGGATCGCGCCGACGCCTTTGCCGACGCGTATGATGCACCCAATCGTCACGCCTCTTATGAAGCACTCGTCGAAGATTCAGAAGTCGATGCGGTTTATGTGGCAACACCCCACCCCTTTCACAAAGAGAACAGTATCTTATGCCTGAAAGCGGGCAAGCCCGTGTTGTGCGAAAAACCATTTACAATCAACCAGCACGAAGCCAGGGAAGTTATCGAAGTCGCCTGCAGCGAAGGCGTGTTTTTGATGGAAGCCATGTGGACCCGTTTTTTGCCCATCACCAAACAGGTAAAGGCGTGGGTCACAGACGGCGCAATTGGCGAGGTGCGGATGTTATATGCCGATTTTGGATTTCGCGCCCGCCTCAATCCCGAAGGGCGCTTGTTCGATCTCGCGCTCGGTGGAGGTGGCCTGCTCGATATCGGGATTTACCCCATCTCTTATGCATCCATGATCTTCGATACGCAACCTGCCACCATTTCGAGTCAGGCGCATATTGGCGAGACCGGAGTAGATGAACAGGCAGCTATGGTATTTGGCTATGAAGAAGGACAACTCGCATTGATCTCGTGTGGCGTGCGAATCAAAACACCACACGAGGCAAAAATTTTGGGCACAGATGGCATGATCACCGTACCGCAGTTTTGGGATGGACGCACCGCAATCCTATCTGTCGGCGACAAAGAGGAAATCGTGACACTGGAATGCGCTGGAAATGGATACGAATGTGAAGCCGCCGAGGTGGCGCGCTGCGTAAGAGAAGGCAAGCTGGAGAGCGATCTCATGTCACACGACGATACGCTTGCCAATATGCAAACGCTGGACGCGATTCGGGAACAATGGGGATTGAAATATCCGATGGAAAGGAAATAATATTATGCCAATGGAATACGGCACAATTGAAGGAATGGACAAAAAAATTTCGCGTATTTTGCAAGGTACAATGATGTTGCGCGAAGACGACCTGCAAGGTGGATTTGACCTGTTAGACGGCGTGTGGGCACTCGGTGTCAATGGGTTTGATTGTGCGTATATTTACGGCGGTGGACAGTGTGAACGCGTTTTGGGTCAATGGCTCGACGAGCGTGGCCTGTTCGACGAAGCCGTCATCTTAACAAAGGGCGCCCATCATAGTGGGAATAAAAACAAAGTCACGCCAGTTGATATTACAGCAGACCTGACCACGTCATTAGAGCGTTGCCGAACGAATTTTATCGACATCTATGTATTACACCGCGATGATCTCAATGTCGAAGTTGGACCAATTGTAGAGATACTAAACGAACACAAAGCAGCAGGCCGGATCGGACTATTTGGCGGATCGAACTGGACAGTGCCGCGCATACAGGAAGCCAATGAATACGCATATAAGCACAATCTGGTGCCATTCACCGTGAGCAGCCCCAATTACAGCCTTGCAGAACAGGTGAAAGAACCCTGGAGAGGCTGTATCAGCATCAGTGGGCCTGACAACGAGGCGGACAGGGCGTGGTATGCAGAACAAAACATGCCCCTGTTTACCTGGTCGAGTCTCGCACAGGGATTTTTTTCTGGCAGATTTACGCGCGAAACATTTGAAGACTACAAGAAAAATCTGCCCGGTTCTTGTGTCGAAGCCTATTGTTACGAACAAAATTTCGAACGCCTGGACCGTGCGGGAGAACTCGCAAAAGAAAAAGGGCTGACCGTGCCGCAAATCGCGCTGGCATTCAACCTGAATCAGCCCCTGAATCTCTTTTCACTAATCGGCGTATTCCATCCCGATGAGTGCAAGGCCAATATTGAAGCTCTCAACTTGAAACTCACGCAAGAAGAACTCGATTGGCTGGACTTGAAACGCGATGAGCGACCTGATAATCCAGTAAATTAAAGGCCGATGAGCATTGCCCATCGGCCTTTTTCAATACCAAACTGATATTGTAATATCTCAAACCTTTTGCCGCGACCAACCGCGCTTGACTTCGGGCTGTTTGCGAAATCCCTTTTGCGGTCTGGTGCCCGTTGCACCCATGGTTTGTTGTCGCCTGTGATGTCCATCCCACTGACGTTGTGTGCGCTGACCGTCATTTGAAGACAGCCACGCATCCAATTTTTCTTTTGACACGCCGTCTTCTGTCACAATGCCCCCTTTTTGAAATATCTGCCGCCTGCGCTTGATTTCGCCCCGCGAGCATCCCAGTTTTCGGGCTATGTGTTTGTCGTCTTCGCCAGCAGCCAAAAAATCTGCAAAAGTGCGATAAAATGTTTCTGCGTCGTCAATCTGAAGATGGGCCATAATATCCTCCTGATGGTCTTTATCGTAGCGTATCTAAAATTTGAGACAAATACAAGTAGAATTTGTTTCGAAAAATTATCTCATCCTCGACTCCGACATCCACATATCGGGATTATTGCCGAGTTTATCTTTAACACCTTCTGTAATTTCAGATAAGCGTTGCAGAATATCTTCTGACAATACGAGATCAACCGACGGAAGATTCCATTGCACTTCATCGGGATTTCTCGCGCCGACCAAAAGCGATGTGATGCCGGGTTGTTGCAGGGTCCAGGCAAGGGCAATCTCGGCCATTGTGACACCTGCCTCATCGGCGAGAGCGCGAATTTTTTCCAGCGCGTCAAACACCTCGGCTTCACAGCCTGATTCACCGTGTTTGGCCATGGGGCGGTCACCCGAAAACAGGCGCGTTCGCGCCAGACCATCTGGCACATCATCCGCACAGGCATAACGTCCGGTAAGCAACCCCTGCATCAGAGGACTGTAGCATATCAAGCCAATATTATTTTCCAAACACATCGGCTGAATTTCGCGTTCAATAACGCGCCAGAGCAAGCTATAGGACAACTGATTGGTGGCAATATCGGCAACAGCGAGCAAATCGCGCAGATCGCCGCAGGCAAAATTGCAAACGCCAATGGCCCGAATTTTTCCCTGATCGCGGAGACGCTGAAGCGCGCTTGCTGTTTCTGCAATGGGAATATTGTGATTGGGCCAGTGAATTTGGTACAAATCGATATAATCTGTTTGCAGATTTTTCAGGCTTTGTTCGCAGGCTTTGGGCAAATCATCAGACGAAAGATGACCGCCGCCAACTTTGGTGGCGATCACCGCGTCTTGCCGACGACCTTTGAGGCCCTGCCCGAGCACGCTTTCGGACTTGCCATAGCCTTCTGCCGTATCAAAAAAGGTGATTCCGGCATCGAGCGCGGCATGCACCGTGGCAATAGATACATCGTCGTCTTGCTCACCCCAAACATCACCACCAGCAAAAGGCCAGCAGCCCAGAGCAATAACAGAGACATCGATATCCATGCCGGGAAGTTTGGTGTATTTCACGATTCCCTCCTACCGATACCATGTGCCTTCTAAATAACGCGCTGAGAGACGGCGAGACAATTCGCGCCGCACCTCTGGCTCCTGTTCGGCGATATTGTATTCTTCTGTGGGATCTGCGATCAAATCGTAGAGTTCCGTAACATCGTTATAGTTCTCCACCAATTTGTACTCGCGCGTGCGGATGCACCTGAAATTTTGTATGCCACTCACAGTTTCCGTGCGGTGTTCCTCTGCCTCTCCGCGAAGAACCGCGCCAATTGATCGCGCGTCGATATCCGAAAGCGGGGGCACGCCGGCAAGATCACATATCGTTGAATTCACGTCGATGAGTTCAACGAGAGCATCAGAGACGCGACCGCCTTCAATGCCGGGACCTGCCACAATAAGTGGAACGTGTACCGATGCTTCATAGGGCACGCTTTTGGTGTACAAACCGTGATCGCCCAGCATTTCTCCGTGATCGCTGGAAAAGATGACATACGTATTATCGATCATCCCCCGCCGTTCAACTGCCGCGAGCATCTCACCAATTTGATCGTCAATCGCTTCAATTGCCGCGCAATATTGCCGTCGGGTCTCCGCGATTTTTTCCGGGGTCACATCTTTCACGCGATCTTTTATGTACGAGGGTTTGCCCGGCAAATTTGCAGGCGTGGCGGGTGGCATCTCTGCACCGCGGTACTTCTCGCCATATTCAGTTGGCGGATCAAAGGGATCGTGAGGTCCCACAAAGCTCACAAATAAATGCCAAGGAAAATCCCCGGGGATATTCTCAATCCACTCGACAGATCGCTGCCCAATATACACATCCTCAAAAGCTTCGGTGGGCAAGACCGAATCGTGACAGGAAGCGTGATAGCCCTCTTTGGAGCGACGGGTATAATCATCGACAAAAGCACCGAGCAACCCTTTTTCCTCCAAAAAGTGGTTATAAGGTCCCTGCGGTGTTTTGGAATGCCCAGCGTGCATTTTGCCCTCGCATTCAACCGGATGGGTAAAGCCCCACATATACGTAGCTGGCCTATCCCCATCGCGTCCATTATACCCGTCGGGTTTGGCAAGATCGAGCTTGCCCACACACCCCACATAATAATTGTAATCGCGCAATTGCTGGTAATAAGTCGGTTGGCTGCGGGGCAAGAAGCAATTGTTCCCAACGCAACCGAGGCGCGAAGGCTGCATACCAGAAGCCAGTGCAATGCGCGAAGGCGCGCAAACCGGACAATTGGTCGTGCATTGGGTAAAATGTACCCCCTGCTTTGCCAGACGGTCAATATTGGGCGTGCGAACAAAATCAGCACCCGCACAGCCCAAATAATCAAAACGATGCTGGTCGTCCATGATAAAGAGAATATTGGGTCGATCTGCCTGCGGCATAGTTGTCTCCATAATGTAAGGTTGTATTGCGGGTCAAGGTACGGCTACACCTGCGCGTCTAACAAATCTCTCGTAGCGATCAAAATGCCGTCTTCATCGGCGTAGAGATAATCGCCCGGAAGAAAGGTGACGCCGGCAAATGCAAGAGGCGTATCCTGTCGTCCCTGCCCTTCTTTTCGGCTGCGGCGCGGCACGGCAAAACGCGCTTTGACGCCTATTTCGATTTGCGCAACTTCAGACACATCGCGCACACCACCATTTATGACAATTCCCGACCAGCCGTTGTCGCTGGCGATTTCAGCGACCATATCCCCCAAAAGCGCGCACCACGCCGAACCCTCGCCATCGACGACGAGAACGCGCCCCTCGCCCGGCGTTTCGAGTATCTGGCGCACGAGCACATTGTCTTCGCACACTTTGACCGTGGCAATCGGCCCGCAAAATGCCGTAACACCGCCATAGTCGTTAAATATCGGTTCAGCAACTTGAAGTGCTGGATCGGTTTCGTGTTCATCACACAAATCAGTAGTTTTAAAAGCCATTAATCACCTCGTAAATATTTTGGGACAGTGGATCTGCATTTTTCTGACCCCCTATAATTGCGCCTCAAAAGCAACTTGTCAAAGAAAAAAGCTGTGTGACGGATTGCGTGAGTCTATATTCTCAAATCCCTACTGGACTTATCAGTTCTATAATGGATATATTTTTAGTGCTTTGACCAATTAAAAGGCGCGAAAATATCCGAGGAGACGCTATGAAGCAAAAGCTCTTTGCAAAGATACGTTTTTCTCCAGAACTGCAAGACTTTTGGCCGACAGTGTTTCTAACTGCCGAGGCACATCTGAATGACAACAATGAAGATGTGGGCCCATGGTCAATGCATGCGGACCTCTTGCACCCACCGGATCAAAGCGGAATATCACTGGCCTGGATATCATTTCTCTCTCCCAAAGCTCCCTTTACAGAACTTCCTCCTCTCAAGCCGTTTAAGCTCACACTGGGAAGTACAGTCATAGCTAAATGTATTATCTCTGATCAATGTATTACCACTGTTCGACCTCAGAGTGAAATGCCGCATACAGAGAATGACTTCGTAAACCATCCTCATAACCCTATACGTGATGCCGCTTGATATGTACTTAACCGTTCACAGAGTAGTTTCGCGCCAGGCTGAGCGCGGAATCAATGGCGCCCTCTATAAACACGGTACAGATCGACAAGATCCGGCCTGGAATCCTCCAGACCTTGAGGATATTACATCGAGAAACCTCGGTACTCAGATAATGTATCGTACAGATATTAAACCAGGTGGAAATGCAGTAGAATGCTTTCTTGATATTGTATTTCCCGATGACTTTTCTGAGCTTGAACTTAAAACATCTCTTTCGAAATTCCGCGAATCTGTTCACTCACTCCGAACAAGGCTAACGCTTGGCTGGGTCGCGATAGATTTCGCTGTGAATCAGGGTGAAAGGGCCAAAATACACGAAAATTTCGACCAACTTTATAATGCGGCTATCGAGCTATTTCGCAATTTCAATCGTCAAAACATTCCAATTCCACCACCCCTTGAAATTATTGAAATACAGGACAAGGAATATCGGTATTTTGAACTCAGCGTGGCAAGTAAACGACGATTGCGGAAAGAATTTGGTTCAGATGTAAGCACCGACTGCGTTAAATTACCGCATTCTGTCGCTTCTGAGTTTAAGGAACTCTACGGGGAGCTATACCCTTTTGTATTCGAGTGGGTCACTGATAAGTCGAGAGCGGACTTGTCCAGGCTCGGTGGCGTAAGAGTATGGCACAACCGACAATTGGTATGGGAGTGGATGCCTTACAATGTACCTCGTAGTGCATCAACATAATGAGATTGACATTTTGTATTTCATGGCATAAGTAAAAATCCCCGTCAGAATCATATCTGACGGGGATTTTATTTTAGAAACTATGATCACGTCCATTCAAATACCACGCCCAACACTTCTCTTGGATTATCGGCGAGCATGTCGTAGGTGGCCTGGCAATCGGCGGGATTTACGACATGGGTAATCAAATCTTCGATGGGCAACTTGCCCGCGGCCATCAAACGCAAGACCAACTCGCGATCTCTGCGCTTGCTCCAGGGATAATAAATATGTTCATTATCCGGCGTCTTGGGCTGATGCGCGCCCAGAATTGTAATCTCGCGCAAGTGAATCTCGGGCAAAAAACTCACTTCCACAGTACCCCGCGGAGATCCCAGCGCGACCAGACGGCCACCCAACCGCGGCAAGGTCAACGCCATGGGATAAACTGAGGAAATGCCCGTTGCTTCAACGACCAGATCGGCACCATCTCCCACGCAATGCTGGCGCACTACCTCGGCGACATCCCCTTCCGCATTGGGATTAATACAAACATCTGCCCCCCTGTCTCTCGCTTTACCCAACCTAAAATCGTCCAGATCAATCGCAATAACCGGGAGAGCGCCGGCCAACCGCGCAAAGGTCGCAGCCAATTGGCCCACAATACCCGTACCAGTAATTGCCACAGCCTCGCCCAATTCTGGACGCCCAACCCGGTGCCCGTGCATGGCAATAGCACACATAACCATAAAAGCAGCGGACCTGGGCGAAACGCCCTCGGGTGCTCTAAAAAAATTCCCGCTTATGACCGCGTGGCTTGCGTGATTGCCCTGCGCGGAAACGCGATCACCGGGTTTGATCCCCTTCACATCTTTGCCCACCTCGAGCACCACACCCGTGTTGCAATATCCCGTTGGCTGCGGAAATGTTCTCGCACGCGACGGTTCACCCCCGTGTGCATAATTGTAAATTTCCGTGCCAACGCTCACAGCGGTATAATCGTTTTGCACCAAAACACCTTGGTCTGGCACGCGCGGCAAATCAAAGCTCTCCAATTCAATCCGCCGGATATCTGTACATATTAATCGTTTTGCTTTCACGTCCATCTCCTTTTAAGGAGGATCCACGGGGACCTTCTGATTTTTTTTAATCAGCGGATCGTAATTAAACCCCTTCGTCCCCTTCTTAAATTCCGCACACGCTGCTTGTAACAACTTGTTATCCAAAATCAGATCAATAGCCGACCCGGCAAACACCTTGGCCGTTTGCAAAACCGCGCGCTCGGCATAAGGCATTACCGCCTGTGCGGTCATATCGCGGTGATGGCCCGGCGTGTCTTTAGTATAACACACCATCTGAAACCGACCCATAGGCGCCAACCACGACACATTGTCTTCATCAGAAGACCCGCGTCCTTGTGACCCCTTCCCCTTTTTGATCTTTCCGTCAAATTCACCTTTGTATCCCAGTGCCTGCACGCGTTCCTTATCTTTTTTCGACGCGCGCGGCGGGCCGAATAATTTGAGATTTTGACCCACGGCTTTGCACATCACATCATTTGCCAGACGCGGGTACACAGCCGTAATCCGATGCCATTTCATAGTCGTTTCCGTGGCCATTGCCGCACCCTTAGCGCATTTGGTCAATCGCTTGCGTATCTCATTGACCTGTGCGCGATCCTTCCCCCGCACATAATACCACACCTTCGCATAGGCAGGAACCACATTGGGCGCGTCCCCACCCTCTCGAATCACGCAGTGAATACGCACATTTTCGGGAACGTGCTCGCGCAAATAATTCGCCGCGACATCCATCAACATCACCCCGTCCAATGCACTGCGCCCATTGTGAGCACTCGCGCCGTGAGATGTCTTGCCAAAAAACTCATAGACCAGCGAATCCAGCGACGAGCCGCCATAATTGTTGACGCCCGTACTCGCCCCCGGATGCCATGCCAGCACTGCATCCAAATCTCGAAACGCGCCATCGCGGGCCATATACACCTTGCCCGCCAGAGTTTCTTCAGCCGGACAGCCGTAATAAATGATCTGACCGGGTGAATTCAAATTTTCCAATACTGTTTTTGCAGCAACCGCACCTGCGGCTGGGGCAACGCCCAAAAGATTATGACCTCAGCCGTGGCCCCAGGTGCCCTCCTCGGCACCGCAATTGGGCAATGCATCGTACTCGCCCAACATGCCAATAGTGGGTTTGCCCGTGCCCCATATAGCGCGAAAAGCCGTCGGAATATTTTTGAACGGAAATTCAATTTGAAATCCGTTCTCCTCCAAATACGCCGCCAAAGCTTTCGACGACTCGTATTCCTGAAACGGCCGCTCTGCCCAGCCGTGAATACTCCGCGACAGATTAAACGCCCGCCGCGATTGCGATTTCACAGCCTGATCGACCTGCAATTTTTTAGTTTTTGCATCCATCTATATATCCTCCCTATTCCTTTACCGCATTCACAATTCGCGCAATCACCTCATTCTGACTCCCGACCTTATCCCGCTCTTCTCTGAACTGATCCCACAGCCCTGGATTTTGCGCGATGACCAGACCCAACCGCGGACACATCCATATATGTTTGGCACCTGCGCCCGATGCTGCAAAAGAGTCTCTCGGCGCATCTGCCCATTGCATCCCGCGATCATTACACCAGAATCCGTGCCCGTATTTCCAGTTCTCTTCGGGTTCATTTTCCAGAATAAAATCATTTGTCACGGTTGCTTCTTTTAAATAACTCTCGGGCGCAACCTGAACCCCATTCCAATTGCCGTAATTGCCCCACAAGTGTCCCACCCGCAATTGATCTCGCAATGTGGTATGCACCTGCGTGTAATACCCAAAGATATTTAACCGCGCACTGGGCCACAGATCAAAATTAGAATGCGAATGCGTCCACATCCCGCCAATTGGATCGCGCAACTTTTCTCCTATCACCTTTCCACATCCCGACGAACCCTCGGGATCATTTGCATCGTAACACCCGTAAATTTTAGCCATTGCGTGGGTCAGAATATTCATCCCATAAGTCTGATAGTGAAAAACCTCCCCAGGTTTTTCTCCCGGCTTCATATAGCCCGACACATTGCATATCAAATGTCGAAAGGTAACATCGCGATCTTTTTCAAACGCATACCGCCCGGGCTTTGGACCCTCCTGCTCCCCCACATCCATCATCTCAGGGAAGTAATCAACAACTCTTTCATCTGGCGAAGACAACTTGCCTTCCGCTACCACAATGCCCAGAAGCGTTGAATAATACGACTTTGCAGCAGACGCCTGCGAGTGACTGGAATCCGCCGCAACACCTTGCCGCCACTCTGCCGCGAGATACCCATAACGCGCAATCCCCACCTGAAAAGACCTGTCACCTGCCACCTCGTGCAACCACCTCTGCACCCGCGCGAGTTTCTCCGCGTCAAACCCGAGATCGCCGGGCGGTCTCATCTCCCATTCTGCTCCTGGAAATGTCATGTCTATACCTCATTTATTAGTGATCACTCCTATTCTACTTCTGAGTTTTCATTTTCTGATAATGGACCTATCAATTGTTGCGCAAGTTCTAAAAATGCTTCAGCTCGATCAATCTGTACCTGTGCTTGGTCAAAATTAACAGCCTGTCTTTCACCGTAATCACCACTATGGCGAACCTCCTGTGCTTCTATCAGATACCTATGAAATTTCACCGCTACTCTTTTTTTTTGGGCAAACTCACGCCCGAAAGCCGCAATAACTGCCGAATGTCTCGAAAATGACAATCCGTCACCTTCTAAAAAAGCCTCGGCGATATAGAACATTGTGTAGTAAGCTCTGGCCGCCGCATATCCCGGATAGTCTCCTTTCATAAGCCATTTGGCAGCCTCAAGACTATCATGTGCTTGTAGCAAAAGCTCTCGCTGTTCATCCGTCATAACGCAACGCCTTCTTTGCGGATATTTCGAAGTAGTGGTCCTTGTTTGTTTTTATAGCGATAGCGATCCATGAACACACAACTGATCACTACTTCATATTCTAAACAAAGATCGGACACAATCCCACCGGTTCGCTTGATTTCCTCACCAGCATTTACAGGTCCATGTAATACAACAAGCACATCAATATCTGAATCGGATTCTGCATCGCCGCGGGCACGCGAACCAAATAAAACCATGTGCGCCAGTCGATCACCATAAAGTATTTCAAATTGATGACGCAATATATCGAGAACAGATTTTATTTTTACATTCATATCTCAATCACTCCAGCGGTCACACCAGTCTGCCGCTTGTATATCTTCACTTCGGCAATATATATCCAATTTTTCTCAGTGCGTTGCGAAATGCTGTCAGAGATTTTTCCGGCACGACAAGTTGTCGGTCACCGGCCAGATAGCAGTGTTTGCTTACATCTTGATCATACGCTAGAAACTGTGCGGTCTCAACATCTGTCACCTCAATCAAATGCGCTGTGCCTTTCGCGCGCAAACGCGATACCTTGCTGGCTATATCGCCAAAAAGCACAGCCACAGTCTGCGGCAAATCCTCACCGCTTTTGTGCTTCAGAAACGATTGCATGTGATCGAGCGATTGTCCATCCTCCAGACCTTTGAGAATCCGTTCTGACCGAATGGCCCACACGCTGTCAGCAGTCTTGTCAGCGAATTGTTCCAGAGCCATTTGATCGCCCAAAGGCAGGGGCTTGAATGCGACCACATCGAAATTGGGCAGCACTTTGAGCACATGTTCAATCTCCACTTCCGAAGGCGTATAAGACCGCTTCCGCCCCAAACAGAAAGCCCCCAACGCATTGATACGCAAATACATCAACCCATCATAACGGCTTAAAAACGCAAGATCTCGTGCGGAATCTACATCTAAGGGCGCATCCACTGGATCGATATAGGCTACATCTATAAGCCCCAATGTCGCGGCATATTCAAAAAGCAATACCATCGTATAGCGAGACGCCAGCAAACCCCAGGCATTGTTGGACAAATGCCCATAGTTATAATCGCCGATATAAAGTTCCCACGGCTCATTCGACACAATTAGCAAATAGCACGCAGCACGCATAAAATTGCAAAAGGCATCAAAACCAAACCACTTTTCCATTGGGCATTTTTTAAGTGCTTTGACAATCACATCGCGTCGCTCTGGTGGAGAAGTCATGCCCGATTTTCCCCGTCAAGTTTGCCCGCGAATGGCACTTACCCGTTGCATTTCATCTGTTTTTGCAGTTCTGAGCCACGCCTGCCACAAAGTCTTAATAGTCTCGTGAGGGGGCGCAGTCAATGCCTTTCGCCCCGCGGATGTCAAGTGCAACTTGCCGCTTTGCAACCGCGCCAGCTTTGCCACCTGAATTAGCAGCGACCATGCATGTGCTTTAATCGGTCCCGGCAATTCTTCCCATTCATTGCGCTTTTCGCGGTCTGGATAAAAATCACCACCCCAAAGAACTTCGCTAATCGCGCGAATACTGGCCGCTGTTGGTCGTCTGGTCTTCTCAGTCAGACTCACTTTGCCTACCTCAATCAATCGCAATACAGACTTCAGGTCTTCCTGTGCTGTCTGCTCAGTATCTGCGTGATAAAGCGGAATCTTTTTAACTCTATTTTTCTCCGTCCAAAAATTATCGCGAATAATTTTTGCAATTTCCGGGCGTTCTGTTTCAACGTCCAATTTTGCAGGCGTCGGTTGAGGTACAAATTTTTTTAGAATGACTTTCAAATCATCGGGCACCACCTTTTGACCACCGGAATAATCATAGCGGTCACCTCTTAAAATAAACAGGTTGAGCAGTGATGGCTTATCCATATATTCGTACCATGAGGACGACTCCCCCCAATCTGGCTCTGCGCCGTATTTGGCGTAAAATCCCTCTTCGTCAAACCACGGCGCGTAAAGTGCTTCTACTACTACTTTTTGTTGCAAATCATCCAGCATATCCCAATAATCGCGTGTGTACTCGGTCATCTCCTGTACAATAACGGCGATAATATCTGCCTTGCGCGTGGGCAGTTTTGCCCCCGTCAATAGCCGCGCGAGTTTCTTCAGTTCATCAACCACGCGCAAGCTCAACAATTTTTCAAGAGTTCCCGATTCTCTGTTCATAGACCGTTGTGTTCCTCACCTCAGAGCCTGGTTCACTGACCAATCCTGAACCCATCTTCTCGTTTCACGCCCCCTTCAATCACATCAGCCTCAAGGTCAAACCCCGTACCAGGCGTATCTGGCACAATCAAACATCCGTCCTGCATCTGCCAGCCATCCAGCACAATACCCGGCATATCTGCGGGGGCGGCTTCTTGAAGCGAGAAATGGGGGATTGAAGCGGCAAAATGCGCATGGGCATAGCGCTCGATCAAGCTACCCCAGCAATGAGGAGCACATTGGCCGCCCCACGGTTCGATCATCGCGGCAGTCTCGCGCCACCACGTAAGCCCCTTGGCGCGAAAATCGTGTTGTACCACATCGATCCATCCCCTTCTGACCATATCAAAATAACTGGGAGGCGGAGGACCTGATTCCCCATCTGCTACGAGGGTATCGTATCCTTTTTCGATGATAAATTGTTTAAAATCTTCGTTAAAAGCTCCATCTTCGGGAAAAGGTTCTTCAAACCAGTAAATCCCTACATCTTCACAGCGCTCGAGAATATCTTTTGCGATATTGAGCGTCGTGCCATTATTTGCATCAACGAGTATTTTTGCATCTTCACCAGCGGCTTCCCGAACAGTGTGAATAACCAGAACATCTCGATCTGTACCTTCTGTAACGGGCATCCATCGCGCGCCGCGACCAATTTTAATTTTAAAATTTTTATACCCGTAATCGTGTCCGGTCTTGACTTCTTCCCGAAATATCTCCACGGCCTCTTCGTCCGAAGCATCCAGATCGTCTATATAAACCGAGCCATCGTACAACTCGACCGCCCGAGATCCCCGAGCACCTAGGAGTTTGTACAACGGCTGATCCGATAATTTTGCCACCAGATCCCACAAAGGCAAATCAATCGCCGTTCCAACTTCGTTTGATCCCCCTGGCAATTGGAACACATCCCCAATGCTTTTGCCCACCAATGCCTCGGCTTCTTCCCGCCCCAACCGCGACCATCCAACACCAATAGCACCGCTATTTGTATGAATGCGAACCACGGGATCCGTCACCATATCCCCGTGAACGCCAATACGCGCATTGCGCCCGATCAAGCGGGGGCGCTTAAATTTCATAACCACTTTTTCAATCCGAACAATTTTTTCACCGTGTAAATTCGGCATAAAAAACTCCTGTTTTTAAGAAATTGTCGCACAGGTAAGAAACGCCCTGCTTAAATTAGACTGACTCTAATATAATGTCAATTGCCAAAGAACCCCACCCTATCCAAAACGGACGGGCACGGGGACACCGCCCCTACATTGTGTAGATGACCTCCTGGTGAGACATCGCAGTTGTACCCATTCCATCGGTTCATTTTTTACTCTTGACGACTGCCACAAGATATAGTATTATAGCGACGAGTAACAACCTTCCCCTATACAAAATGTAGTTCCCCCAATCTCCCCGGGCTGCTGTGTGTAAATGCGGTCTAAAAGCGCATCCCCTATTTTTTCCCATTGAATTTTGACATAGATGTCCTGATGTGTATTACCATATCCCTTTGTTTTTTCACGCCTTATGCTCTTAGAAGAATTCGAGTAGGAGGTTTTCATTGCACCTGACTCGTTTGCAAGCACTGGGTTTTAAATCCTTTGCACAAAAGCTCGACATGCCCTTCCAAAAAGGCATTACATGTGTTGTGGGGCCAAATGGTTGTGGCAAGTCCAATGTGGTCGATGCGCTGCGCTGGGCACTGGGCGAACAGCGCCCCCGGTCTTTGCGTAGCGGCAGTATGGGAGATGTCATTTTTTCCGGTACGCGCTCGCGCAAACCCCTCGGTATGTCCGAAGTATCGCTCACACTCGATAATTCCAAAAAAGTTTTGCCCACCGAATTTTCCGAAGTCACCATTACCCGCCGTTTGTTCCGCTCTGGCGAAAGCGACTACCTGCTCAATAAAATTCCGTGCCGCCTGAAAGACATTCAAAACTTGCTGATGGACACCGGTCTGGGCACGCAATCTTCTTATGTTATTGAACAGGGTATGGTGGATGAAATCATCAGCGACAATGCCGAAGAACGCCGCCGGTGCTTTGAAGAGGCCGCCGGTGTGACGCGGTATAAAATTCGCCGCCGGTCTGCGTGGAATCGGCTCATCGCTGTGCGGCAAGACCTGCAGAGAATGGAAGATTGGCTCGGCGAAATCCAACGCCAGGTCGCATCGCTACAGCGGCAAGAGAGCAAAGCCAGGCTCTATAAAACACTGTCAGATGAATTGCGCGATCTCGAAATCAAACTGGCGCGATTCCAATACTTCGACCTGGCCGACCAATCTGGGCCGATGCGCGAGGAAATGGTCTTCCTCAAAGAAGACATCGAAATTTCAGAAACCGACATGACCATCCTCGAGGCCCAACTCGAAGAAATGCGCGCCGAACTAACCGATCAGGACCGCGCACTGGCCGAGGCCAATATCGAGCTATCGCAACACGTCGAGCGCGTACACGGCAAAGACAGCGAGATACTCGTTGCACGCGAAGAGGTACGCAGCATCCACGCATTTTTAGAACGCGCAGAGCATCAGCAAAAAACGCAAAAAACGCGTCTCGACAGCGCCCAAAAAGGCCAAAAAGCCGCCGAACAAGACAGGCGTGAAGCCGCTAAAAAACTCGAAGCCGCAGAAGCAAAGCTCGAAACGGAAACCGCCCAACTCGAAACAGAAATCCGAGATCTGGACACACAGCGCACACAAGTCGATGCCCAAAAATCTCAGTTGATGAATCAGTTGCGCCAAAGCAGCGATCGGGGCAAGAGCCTCGAGCGCCTGCAGGCCGAGCGCGAGGGCATTGTGCAGCGACAGGCGCGTTTGACTCAGGATATTGAGCGCGTGGCTGCACGTCGTCAGGAGGCCGATGAAATTGCCAATCGGTCCGCGGCAGACATCGCCACAGTTGAAGGCCAAATTGCCCAACGGACAGAAGAACGACAACAACAAATCGCAGGGCGAGATCGCTGTATTGCCCAGCGAGACGAGCAAATCGAATCTCGCAACCGCTTGCGCGCACACATCGAAGCCGATCAGGCGCGCGTCGCCCTCCTCCAAAAACTGAGAGAAGGCTTTGAAGGCTATTCCAAAGGCGTGCGCGCCCTGGCCGTGGATTCGCCTTTTTCCAATCGCATACAGGGCGTTGTCGCCGACATGGTCGATGTCAATCCCGAATATGTCACCGCCATTGAAGCCGCGCTGGGGCGGGCACTGGAATGTTTGATCGTACGCGATACCGACGACGCGCGTTGGGCCATTGATTTTCTCAGACAAGGAGAGCACGGCGCTGCCGCATTTTTGCCCCTCGAACGCGTCATCTCCACCAATGGCACACCTTGCGAAGTCTCCAAAGGAGAAGGGATTGTCGGGCTGGCAAGCGATCTATTAAACCCACAGCGCGATGTACACGGTGCCGTATCTGCGCTGTTGCGCCACACCTTAATTGTAAGTGATGCACAAACCGCGCTTGTTCACAGTGGGGCCATGCATGCCAAAGGCGTTGAGATTGTGACACTCAGCGGCGAAGTTTTTTCCGCCGATGGCACAGTTTACGGCGGCGCAGATGCAACCTCAGAATCGGGCCTCATCGGTCGCCAGCAACAAATTGACGACCTTCAGTCGGCTATAAAATCCGCCCAATCCAAGCTCAAAACGCGCGAAACACAAGTGGCACGCACGCGCGAAACACTCGACAAACACCTCGCGAAAATCGAAGCCTACGATAACGCATTGGCCGATTTGCACAACCGCCGCGCGGGCCTTCAAAGAGACCGGCAAAATGCCGAAACAGAAGCCAAACGCCAGGCTCGGGCAGTGACAGAACTCGACCAGGAGACCTTACAACTTTCCGAGCGCGAAAGCGAATTGATGCGTTTGATTGCCCAGGCAGAGGAGGAACAAACAAAGCTCGATGCCAAACGCGAGACCCTCGAAGATATAGTTCGCCGTGCGGATGAAGACTTGCGCAAAAAAGAACACCAACGGCGCGTACTTCAAGATGGCGTCGCCGCTGTGCGCGTGGAAATCGCTTCTTTGAAAGAACGCATCGAAAGCTTCGCACACGAAGCCGTGCGCCAGGGCCGAGAGCACGAAGCCATTTCCCGCGAAATCGAGCGATTGTCCGCCGAGGCTGATGAGAACCAAAACCGCAAACGAGAACGCGAAGAAAGTATCGGAACAGCGTCTGGCGAATTCGAAGTCCTGCACAAGCAACAATCCCGCATTGAGCACAAACGCGATACACAAGCACGCCGCCAGCACGAAATCGTGATGGCGGCGCGTGCCATTGAAGAAAAATTGCGCGAAAAGAACCGCCGCACAACACAACACCGCGAGCGTTTAAGCGAACTTCAGGTCGCCATGGCACACATCAAAGAGCGCGGCGAAGGGATTATCGAACGCCTCAAACGCGATTACGAAGTCGATATTGCCGAACAGGGGCGTTTTCGAGATCCCGAATTTAACGCGGATATGGCCGAAAAAAAGACCCACGAACTGCAAGAGCGCATGCGGCGCATGGGATCTGTCAACCTGGCAGCGCTCGAAGAGTACGAAGTTCAAAAAGAACGTCTTGAATTTCTCACGCAACAGCGCGACGACCTTTTGGAGGCCGAAGAAATTGTCAAGCGCACCATCACGCGCATTGATCGCACGGCGCGCCAGCGCTTTCTCAATACCTTCGGTAGCATTCGAGAAAACTTCCAGAACACATTCCAGGAATTTTTTGAAGGCGGCGAAGCCGACCTGACCATGCCCCCCGAAGAAGATCCCCTCGAAGCACCCATCATCATCACAGCACGACCATGGGGCAAACGCCTTCAGAGCATTAACCTGCTTTCAGGTGGCGAACGCGCGCTGACGGCCATTGCCCTTCTCTTTGCAATTTATCTGGTCAAACCCAGTCCCTTTTGCGTCCTCGACGAGGTTGATGCGCCTCTCGATGATGCCAATATCGCGCGCTTTGTCAAAGTCATCAAAAAATTCTCCAAACAGTCGCAGTTCATCGTTGTCACCCACAACAAAGGGACGATGGAATCTGGCGAAACCCTGCACGGAGTGACCATGGAAGAACCCGGCGTCTCCAGGCTCGTTTCCGTCAAAATGTCCAACAATAGCGAAAACCAGGCCGATGGTGTCGCCTCGTTCACCGAAGCAGTAGCACAACCCGCAGATGACGATTGATTCCCGACCTCGGACAATGTAAAAAGGGCAGCGGTTTACACCGTCGCCCTTTTATTTTTTTTGCAATCGTGTATATTATGAAGCAGATAGCCATACCTATTCCCTATCCGGAGATTTGCATGCAAAAACATGTACGGAAAACATATCTCGCCTCCCTGATTCTGCTGCTATTTTTTGCGTGTGGCCCACAGCCCGCCGAGATCAAGATTGCGACTTACAATATCTATTGGCTCGACGATGGCATTTCCGACGCGCGACAGGAACGCCTGCAAACAGTTATGCGCGAACTCAATGCGGACATCATCGGCTTTCAGGAAATCCAATCGAAATCTGCGCTCGAGCGCATTTTGCCCGACAACTATACCGTTGGCATGCTCGATGATCCCGAAGAACTCCAAGAACTCGCCATAGCTGTACGCGAGCCATTTGAAATTACCGATCTGAAAATGATCTTTCCAGAAAAAGTACGCGACCAGGCATTTCCCCGAAAACGCGATCTGCTCCAAGCTTATGTCGAGGGATATGGCCGCCGCTTAATTGTTCTGGTTCACCACGCCAAATCGCGATCGGGTGGGCGCGACAAAACCAACCCGCGCCGGGAAGATAGCGCGACCATGACCATGCGCTATCTCACCAGCCGCGTGAAATACGACAACATTGTATTGCTCGGCGATTTCAACGACAATCCCGACGATCGCTCGCTCAACATTCTCGAATACGGCGATCCCGACGCGCTTCCCGGAATCGACCAGGTACCCGATGCATTTCTCTACAACACATCCGAAGCTATGTTGGCGCGGGACTATTGTTCTTATGGATACAATGATCTATACGACAAAATCGAAAGCGATATCTTTGATCCTATGGTCCCGGGTGCGCGCGCAGAAAACAACAAATGGCGGGGAAAACCCCACAATTTTGTGCAAGACGTCAAAGTCAAAGCGATCCTTTTCGACCAAATTCTCGTATCCCAAAACCTGAAAAATCACGTCCAATCATCGGGCGTTTTCACCCACGCCGAAGCCGTGAAGGGAACCCGCTCGCGCATCAGATTCTCCGGCGACGAAATCGTCTATACCACACGCGGCGACTTTGCTTCGGATCACGTGCCCGTATGGACAATCTTAAAATTCTAATAATCTCAAAATGTCCAATCTCCTCGACACCTTGCAACGCCCCATTCGCGACCTGCGTATTTCGGTCACAGACAAATGCAATTTCCGCTGTCCCTATTGCATGCCTGCCGAAATTTTTGGCGAAAAGTACGAATTTCTTCCCAAAGCAGAAATCCTCACCTTTGAAGAAATCACCCGCCTCGCCAGAATTTTCGTCGAACTCGGCGTCACCAAAATCCGCGTCACCGGCGGTGAGCCACTCCTGCGCCGAGACCTCGAAACCCTCATCGCCAAACTATCGCAGATCTCTGGCATTCAAGACCTCACCCTCACCACCAACGGCTATCTCCTCGCCGACAAAGCGCAAAGCCTCAAAGACGCTGGTCTGCACCGGCTCACCGTGAGCCTCGATGCGATTGACGACCAGACATTTAATCGCATGAGCGGTCGCACCCATGGCAGCGACCGCGTCCTCAAAGGCATCCGCGCGGCTGAAAAGGCGGGATTTCAGGCCATAAAAATCAACGCAGTCGTTCAAAAAGGCATCAACGATCGCCTCGTTATCGACCTCGCGCAACACTTCCACAACACGGGACACATCCTGCGATTCATCGAGTTTATGGACGTTGGCAATCGCAACAACTGGAACCTGGATCAGGTCGTGCCCGCCGCAGAAATTATCGACCGCATTCACACCGTCTTACCTCTCGAACCCCTCGACCCCAACTACACAGGCGAAGTCGCAAAACGCTATCGCTATCTCGACGGCGGCGGTGAAATTGGCATCATCGCCTCTGTCACGCAACCCTTTTGCGGCGACTGTACGCGTGCGCGCTTATCCACCGACGGCAAACTCTACACCTGTCTCTTCGCCTCAGAGGGAACAGACCTGCGCGATGCCCTGCGACAAGGCGCGTCCAACGCCGACCTCCGCGACCAGATCATCCAGATATGGCGCCACAGGACGGACCGCTACTCCGAAATCCGCTCTGAATACACCCCTGCAACTCGCAAAATCGAGATGTATCAAATCGGGGGATAATACCTCTCACGTCTTACCTTTTACCCTTGACAAATCCCCATAATACACTAAGTTTCACATTCATTTTTGAGCATGCTCAACCAAAAATCTTCCACTACAGGTGGTATATCATGGCCATAAATTGGAAAGAAGAATTGCGCGATCTGATCCCGGAAGATCTAAGTGCTGAAATCGATACATTTGAAGCGCAGCTCGAACAAAAAAAACAGGGACAAATTGACGACCGCGTCTTTGCAGAAACCCGTCTTCGCCGCGGTGTTTACGGCCAGCGCTACGACAATGGACAACGCTTTGACGGTCAAATAACCAAACCACTTCACTACCCCAGTGGCGACCTCCTCAAAGGTCCAGACACCGTCTGGGATGCGCCGGGTATGCAGCGCATCAAAATCCCTTATGGCGGCCTGACCACCGATCAAATGGTGGTATTGGCCGACATAGCCGAAGAATATTCTGACGGCATATTGCACATCACCACGCGCCAGGATATTCAAATTCACTACGTACACATCGAAGACACACCCGACCTCATGCGCCGCCTCGCCGCCGTGGGTATTACCACCCGAGAAGCCTGCGGAAACTCCATCCGCAATGTCACGGCCTGTCCGCTTTCGGGCGTGTGTCACACCGAAACATTCGATGTCACGCCGTATTCTCATGCCCTCGCCCAATTCCTTCTCGGGCATCCCGACTGCCAGGACTTTGGTCGCAAATTCAAAATCGCCTTTTCCGGATGCGCCCAGGAAGCATGTGGTTTGACCAGCATGCACGACATGGGCATGATCGCGCGCATCAAAGACGGCAAACGCGGGTTCGAAACCTATGTCGGCGGCGGCTTAGGCGCCGTTGCCCACCAGGCCAAACTCTACTCGGAATTTTTGCCGCCCGAAGAACTCCTGCCCACAGCACAGGCAATATGCCGCGTTTTTGCTCGCCTGGGCGAAAAACAAAATCGCGCCCGTGCGCGCATAAAATTCCTCGTCGCCAAACTCGGCATCGAAGAATTTATTCGCCTGGTCGAAGAAGAACGCAAAATCATGCCCGAAGACCCCGCGTGGACAGCCTATCTCAACAACCTGGATGGCTACGGGGAAGAACCCCTCAAAATCGCTGCTCCCCTCAATGGGGTTGTGCGTCCCAAAGCATTTGACGCCTGGGCGGAAACCAATATCTACAAACAGCGGCAAGAAGGCTATGTGGTCGCAACAATATGTCTGCCTCTGGGAGATATCACATCCGACCAGATGCAAAACCTGGCCGATATCGCGCGCAAATACGTCAAAGACACCATTCGCACCACTGTCGAGCAAAACATCATTCTTCGATGGGTCAGCGAATCCGATGTCGTTTCACTCTACAATGACCTTTGTGAACTGGAATTAGCCGACCCCGGGGCTGGCACCATCGTCGATGTCACCGCCTGCCCGGGCACCGATACCTGCAAATTGGGCATTTCCTCATCGCGAGGTCTCGCAGCGGAGTTGCGAACGCAATTGGCGCAACAGAACCTCCAACTCGACGATGCCATCAAAAACTTCCGCATCAAAATCAGCGGGTGTTTTAACTCCTGTGGTCAACACCACGTAGCCGATCTCGGTTTTTATGGCAACAGCCGAAAAATCAATGGCTATACCGTGCCGCATTTCCAGGTCGTACTCGGCGGACAATGGACCGAAAATGCGGCCTCTTACGGCCTGGCTATGGGCGCTATCCCCTCCAAAAATATTCCGGCCGTCATCGAACGCATCACCGATAATTACGTTGAAAACCGCGAAAAAGACGAAAGCTTCCAGGCTTATATTCAGCGCATCGGCAAAAAGGAAGTCAAAGAACTGCTTCAGGGACTCACGCAGGTTCCCGCACATGAAATTGACGCCTCCTACTATACGGACTGGGGCGACATACGCGAATTTACCATCGGCGACATGGGTAAAGGCGAATGCGCTGGCGAAGTGGTTTCACTGGTGCAATTTGAACTGTCTGGCTGTGAAACCGAATCCTTTGAATCGCAAATTCATCTGGAGGAAGGCGACTATGAAGCCGCGTACAAAACGGCTTTTAGCGCCATGTTGCACGCCGCCAAAGCACTGGTCAAAACGCAGTTTCTCGACGTATCCGAAGATGCCGATGCCATTGTCGAAGAATTTCGCACGCGTTTTTGCGATACCGAATTGTTCTACAATCAGTTTGCCGGCGCAAAATTTGCCAATTATCTCTTCCGCGTTCACGAAGAGGAAGTCGCCGAATACACCCGCGACATTGCCCATCAGGTCGTCGAAGAAGCGCAGCTCTTTATCGAAGAAGTCTATGCCTGTTATGGTCAAATGAATGTGGTGTGATTAGCCTTCCGTTTCCATTTAATGAGTCATTTATGCCAACCCATAAAATTAGTGTCAAATTTTATCTCGATCAGGGGCACAATATCGCACCTGAAACATGGTTCAAAACCTTTAACAACTGGATTTCAGCACACAATGGGTCCGATGTGCTGCTCGATGTGGCCGATTACAGTCACGTACCCAATGGTCCTGTAACCCTGCTCATCGGTCACGAATACGACATCAGCATTGACGATACGGACGCAAAACGCGGCCTGCTCTACAACCGCAAGCAACCCAACGGAGGTGATTTTGCGCAGCAATTATCCTCAGCGGTTCGCGCGGCCTGTACAATCTGCCAGCGTCTTGAAGCAGAAGAAGTGGTCGTTTTTCGAGGAAATGAACTCAAGCTCGTCCTCAACGACCGCCTCAATGCCCCCAATACAGAAAACACGCACAGCGCCATAAATGACGCGCTTCAGGCGTTTTTGCACCAGCTTTACAATGGTTCAGAGGTGGCTGCTGAACGCAGAAAAGATACCAAGCAACGATTCACCCTGGACATTCGCGCAGAGGGCGATTGGCCCGTTGCAAAACTCCTCGAGAATCTGTCCTAAAAGTAAATTTTCTTCTTTTGTGTCCCTGCAATCATAATTTTAACTTACAATACTTGACAAAGCTAACCAAATAAGTATATTTGGCAAAGTCAACGCCGGATGAGTTGGAACAATAGCAAAGGAAAGGAAAAATAAAAATGGCCTATATTATCGCCGAGCCATGCATTGATGTTATGGACAGGTCCTGTGTGGAAGTCTGTCCAGTGGACTGCATCTACGAACCCGACGCAACCGATTTGCCGGAAGATGAACGTCTCAATATGCTCTATATTCATCCCGAAGAGTGCATCGACTGTGGAGCTTGTGAACCCGAATGCCCAGTTGAAGCGATCTTCGCCGAAGAAGACACGCCCGACGAATGGATGGAATACATCGAAATCAATGAAGTCGCTTTTGATTAGCGTCTAACAAAACAACCGGTTTTCAAATGCCAGGGCCGGATCGCGGTTCTGGCATTTTCGCGCCTTGTGATCAAAGCGTGAAGCGGTGTTAAACGGGGCGGTGCCCAGCCCGTTCAAAAGGAACATACTTTATGGCATATCCTCGCAAGCACGGACTCTACAATCCCAAATACGAACGCGACGCCTGTGGCATTGGATTTGTCGTGAATATCAAAGGCGAAAAATCTAACCAGATAGTCAAAATGGCTCTCGAATCCCTTGTCTGTCTCGACCACCGGGGGGCGCGTGGTGCCGAAGATAACACGGGCGACGGCGCTGGTGTTTTGATGCAAATTCCACATCGGTTCTTTGAACACGCCTGCAAGGGAGTTGGCATTGACCTGCCAGACCCCGGTCACTACGGTGTCGGCATGATTTTTATGACCGATGACGAGGATCGATCCATCCGCCAAAAGACGCGTCAAATCATTGAGGATATTGTCCGGGAAGAAGGGCAGGAAATTCTGGGATGGCGCAAAGTGCCCACCGACAACTTCTATTTGGGCCTTACCTCCAGATCCTGTGAACCCGTTGTGTGGCAAATTTTCATTGGTCGCAGTGCCGACTTGCCCGACCCGATGGCATTTGAACGCAAACTCTACGTCATTCGCAAGCGCATCACCAATACGATCCGCTATACCGGGCACGACAAAAATTTTTACATCCCCAGCTTGTCGTCGCGCACCATTGTGTACAAAGGCATGCTCACGCCCATGCAGGTACCCGAATTTTATCCCGACCTGCAAGATCACCGCATGGAAGCCGCGATTGTCCTCGTGCATTCCCGGTTTTCCACCAACACCTTTCCCTCCTGGGAACGGTCGCACCCCTATCGCTACCTCATTCACAACGGCGAAATCAACACTCTGCGCGGGAATCAAAACTGGATGAAAACCCGACAGGCCATGCTGGCTTCAGAGCTTTGGGGTGACGACATGCAAAAAATATTCCCCATCCTCTACGAAGACGGGTCAGATTCCGCGATCTTTGACAACTGCTTTGAATTTCTGTCTCTATCTGGCCGCTCAATGGCGCACGCAGCCGTCATGATGATTCCCGAACCCTGGGAAAATCACGAGAGCATGAGTCCCGAAAGGCGCGCCTTCTACGAATACCATTCCTGCCTCATGGAACCCTGGGATGGCCCGGCTTCTATTGGCTTTACCGATGGCGAAGTCGTGGGTGCCAGCCTCGACCGCAATGGCTTGCGTCCTTCGCGTTATTACGTCACCAAAGACGACCTGCTCATCCTCAGTTCCGAGGCGGGTGTCTGCGAATTAGAACCCGAGCGCATCGCTTTCAAAGGTCGATTGCAACCCGGTCGCATCCTCCTCGTCGATACAAAAAAGGGCCGCATCATTTCCGACGGCGAAGTCAAACAGTCAATGGTCTCCGAGCATCCCTACCAGCAATGGCTTGACGACCATCTCATTTCACTCAAAGACTTCCCCGCAGTCTCGCCTATTGCACCCCCTACAAATCACGCCGAAGTGCTCATGCGGCAACAGGCTTTTGGCTATACGTTTGAAGACCTCAAAATTTTTGTTGGCCCCATGTCCAAAATTGGGCGCGATCCCGTCGGATCAATGGGCAACGACGCGCCATTGGCGGTATTGTCCAATAAACCACATCTGCTCTACAACTACTTCAAACAGCTCTTTGCCCAGGTGACCAATCCGCCCCTCGACCCCCTCAAAGAAGAGGTCATCACTTCAGCTGACGCCACCATTGGTCCCGAGCGCAATTTGCTGATTCCCGAACCTGAAAGTTGCAGACAAATCTATCTCGATACGCCCATTCTGACCAATGAAGAGCTCGAGCAATTGCGCAGCGTTGACCGCCCGGGCCTCAAAGCCACCACTATTCCCATGCTCTTTGACGTGGCCGATGGCGAAGTCGGTCTCGAAAACGCCATGCATAAATTGTGTGCAGAAGCCGACCAAGCCATCGAAGAAGGTTATACCATTCTCATTCTTTCAGATCGCGGTGTTGACAAAGACCGCGCGCCCATCCCCGCGCTCCTGGCCATGAGCGGTCTTCACCACCACCTCATCCGAGAAGGCAAGCGCACCAAAACCGGGATTGCTCTCGAAACAGGAGAACCTCGCGAAGTGCATCACTTCTGCTTGCTCATCGGCTACGGTGCTCAGGCGATCAATCCCTATATGGCTTATGAAAGCCTGGCCGACATGATCGCCGAAAAGCAATTGACCGACATCTCCTACCGCGATGCGGTCAAAGGATATGTCAAATCCGCAACCAAAGGCGTGGTCAAAGTCATGGCCAAAATGGGCATCTCCACCATCAAGTCGTATCGGGGTGCTCAAATTTTTGAAGCAGTTGGCATTTCAAAAAACATCATTGACCAATACTTTACCTGGACAGACTCCCGCATAGACGGCATTGGCCTCGATGTCATTGCCCGGGAAGCCCTGATGCGGCATCGCGATGCGTATCCCGAAATTTCAGTCAATGGCAGCACCCTCGATGTAGGCGGGCATTTTCAGTGGCGGCAAGGTGGGGAATATCACCTCTTTAATCCTCTTACGATTCACAAGCTTCAGCATGCTACGCGCACCAACGATTACGACGTGTACAAAGAATACGCCGTCCTCATCAACCAACAGGCCAAAAACCTGGCGACCCTGCGCGGTCTCCTGGACTTCAACTATGCCAGCGAACCCATTCCCATCCACGAAGTTGAACCCGTTGAAGCAATCACCAGGCGCTTTAAGTCTGGCGCCATGTCTTACGGATCGATATCCAAAGAAGCGCACGAGGCACTCGCCATAGCAATGAATCGTCTGGGTGGCAAAAGCAATACCGGCGAAGGAGGGGAAGATCCGGCGCGTTATACCCTCGAACCCAATGGCGATTCCAAAAATAGTGCCATCAAACAAGTGGCTTCTGGACGCTTTGGCGTCACCAGCTATTATCTGGTCAATGCCAAAGAATTGCAGATCAAAATGGCGCAAGGTGCCAAGCCTGGCGAAGGCGGCGAATTGCCCGGCAAAAAGGTGTACCCGTGGATTGCCACGGTTCGGCACTCCACACCGGGCGTAGAACTCATTTCACCCCCGCCACATCACGATATTTACTCCATCGAAGATCTGGCGCAACTCATTCACGATCTCAAAAATGCCAACCACCATGCCAGAATTAACGTCAAGCTCGTCGCAGAAATCAATGTAGGCATCGTCGCAGCGGGCGTGTCCAAAGGTCACGGCGATGTGGTACTCATCTCAGGGCTTGACGGCGGCACAGGTGCATCGCCGCAAACCAGCATCAAACACGCCGGCCTACCCTGGGAACTCGGCGTTGCCGAAACCCACCAGACCCTCGTGCTCAACAATCTGAGATCGCGCATCGTAGTCGAAACCGACGGACAACTCAAAACCGGACGCGATGTGATTATTGCAGCTCTGCTCGGTGCCGAAGAGTTTGGATTTGCCACCACAGCACTCGTCGCCATGGGCTGCATCATGATGCGCGTTTGCCACCTCGATACCTGCCCTGTGGGTGTGGCCACGCAAAATCCCGAACTGCGCAAAAAATTCATGGGCGACCCCGATCAGGTCGTCAATTTCTTGCATTTTATCGCACAGGACATGCGCGAAATAATGGCACAACTCGGCGTGCGCACCATCGATGAACTCATCGGTCACACCGACCTGCTCCACCAGGCAAAAACCGATCACTGGAAAGCGAAATATCTGGACCTGTCCCCCATTCTTGAAAAACCAGACGCCGATCCCGAAATCGGGCGTTATTGCCAGATCGAACAGGATCACGGTCTCGAAAACGCCATGGACAACCAGATCCTCCTCGAACTTTGCGAACCCGCCCTCAAGGATGGCAGCAAAGTCCACGCGAAATTCGATATTAAAAATACCAACCGCGTGGTCGGAACCATCCTCGGCAGCGAAATCACGCGACGCTTCGGACCCGATGGTCTGCCTGAAGACACCATTGACATCACCTTTGAAGGATCGGCTGGACAATCTTTTGCAGCCTTCACACCGCCGGGCATCACCTTCCGCCTCGAAGGCGACGCCAATGACTACTTTGGCAAGGGATTGTGCGGCAGCAAACTGATTGTCTATCCGCGTAAGGGATCCACCTTTAAAGCCGAAGACAATGTCATCATCGGCAACGTATCCTTCTACGGTGCAACCAATGGGCAGGCATTTATTCGCGGTCAGGCGGGCGAACGTTTCTGCGTGCGCAACTCGGGCGTTAGCGCGGTCGTCGAAGGCATTGGCGATCACGGATGTGAGTATATGACAGGGGGGATGGCTGTCATTTTGGGCAAAACCGGACGCAACTTTGCAGCTGGCATGTCCGGTGGCATTGCTTATGTACTCGACGAAGAAGGTGATTTCCACATACGCTGCAATCCCGAACTCGTCGATCTCGAACCCGTCCAAAACGAAGAAGACATTGAAGAGCTCAAAAGCATGATCACCAAACACGCCGACTACACCGAGAGCAACGTGGCGCAACACACCCTCGTTCATTGGGATGACATGTTGCCCAAATTTGTCAAAGTCTTCCCAAAACCCTACAAGCGCATTCTCTCGGCTTATGAGACCGCGCAACAAGAGGGTTTGCAAGGCGAAGATGCATGGCTCGAAGCATTCCGCCGCGGCGTAGAAGTTGAAGCTTGAGAAAAGGAGCACTTATGGGAAAACCGACCGGATTCATGGAATTTCAGCGAGAACTTCCGGCCGATAGAGACCCCGCACAGCGCATCAAAGACTGGGAAGAATTTCACCATCATCACCCCGATGAAAAACTTCGGGAACAGGGCGCGCGATGTATGGACTGTGGCGTACCCTTTTGTCATACTGGTGTGCGTCTGCCCGAATCCACACCCTTTCCTTCTGGCTGTCCCATCAACAACCTCATTCCCGAGTGGAATGACCTCGTATATCGCGGCCTCTGGAAAGAAGCCCTCGAGCGATTGCACAAAACCAACAACTTCCCTGAATTTACGGGTCGCGTCTGTCCAGCTCCCTGCGAGGGTTCCTGCGTGCTGGGCATAATAGAGCCTGCCGTTACCATCAAAAACATCGAAGTCTCCATCATTGACAAAGGTTGGGAAGAAGGCTGGGTCACACCCGATATACCCGAAAAGCGCACGGGCAAGCGCGTGGCTGTCGTAGGCTCAGGTCCCGCAGGCCTCTCTTGCGCCTCACAACTCAACAAAGCCGGGCACAAAGTCACCGTCTATGAGCGTTCCGACCGCATTGGCGGATTGCTCATGTACGGTATCCCCAACATGAAACTCGATAAAAAAGAAGTTGTGCAACGCCGCATTGACCTCATGATCGAATCGGGCATCGAATTTATCACCAATACCGAAATTGGCAAAGACCTGCTGGCAAAAGATCTCCTCAATGAATACGACGCGGTCGTGCTCTGCGTTGGCGCACTCAAGCCCCGCGACCTGCCCATCAAAGGCCGTGAACTCAACGGCGTGCATCAGGCCATTGAGTATTTGCACAAAAACACAAAAAGCCTGCTCGACTCCAATCATGGAGACGGCAATTATATAAACGCCAAAGACAAACACGTTATCGTACTCGGCGGCGGGGATACGGGAACCGACTGCGTGGGCACGGCAATGCGCCACGGTTGCAAAAGCCTGCACCAGTTCGACATTATTCCCGAACCGCCCAAAACGCGCACCGACAACAACCCCTGGCCTCAAATGCCGCTCATTTTTAAAACCGATTATGGGCAGGAGGAAGCCGCCGCTATTTTTGGTAGAGACCCGAGGGAATATCTCATCAGCACCACGGAATTTATCGGCGATGAAAACGGCAATCTCAAAGCATTAAAAACCATGCAAGTGGAATGGGTACCCGCAGAAAATGGCGCGCCATTCCGCGAAGTGCACGGCACGGAAAAAGAATGGCCCGCCGATCTCGTCTTCCTATCCATGGGCTGGCTCGGCCCCGAAGATACCATTCTCGAAGAACTCGAACTCGAACGCGACGAACGCTCCAATGCCAAAGCCATCGAAGGAGAATTTACCACCAAAATCCCCGGCCTCTTTGTCGCAGGTGATGTGCGCCGGGGCATGAGCCTCGTTGTTTTCGCTTTCGCCGAAGGTCGCGGTGCTGCCCGCGAAGCTGACCGCTACCTCATGGGATCAACCGACCTGCCGTAACAAGACGATCAGGATGGGCAGAATTTCGGGATAGACAGGATAAAAATGGATCAAACCTACAGGGGCGCAGTTCGTACTGCGCCTTTTTTGCGTAAGTAAAAAGCCACCATGTCTCGTTATTATTTTTTCCTATTATTCAGCTTATTTACCGCGTTTAAATCCCATGCATTTGACGATGATACGCCAATGCGAGGGATTACGATTTCAACGCACGGGGGTGGGCGAGATTGGGCGAGTGACGAAATAGTTTCAACACTGCGAGATATTGAAATTCTGGGGGCAAACTGGGTGGCGACCCATCCCTACGCGGGTATTTCGCAGGACGGATCGGTCAGGGTGAGGCGGTTTGAAGGGGCCAGTGATTTGGCTCCCGCGCACTGGACGCGACCAATTGCAGAAGCCCACAAACGGGGATTGAAAATTTGCATCAAGCCGCATCTGGCATACTGGCGGTCGGGATTTGAGTGGCGCGGCGAAATTGCGTTTCGCTCTGAGGAAGAATGGACGCGCTTCTGGGCGGATTATCGCGCCTGGATTTTGGACGTGGCCGAAGCCTGCAAAGACGCCGATGCGTTTGTCGTAGGGACAGAATTGGACAAAACCCTGCATCATGAAGCCGAATGGCGTACCCTGATTGCAGATGTGCGAAAAATATATAAAGGAAGGATCACCTATGCGGCGAATTGGTCGGATTACAAGCGCGTGCCATTCTGGGATGCCCTGGATGTGATCGGTATTCAGGGCTATTTCCCGATAGCGAAAAACCAAAACCCCACAGAGGCCGACCTCCGCATAGGATGGGATCGTCTGGTGAAAGAATTGCGGACTTATGCTAAAAAAATGGATCGCAACATCGTATTTACCGAATTGGGATATAACCAATCTTATAAAGCAGCGTCAGAACCGTGGACATATCGCGTGGATGACGATGGCGCGCGCCCTTTACAGGAAATGTGCTGGCGCGTCGCGCTTGAAGCCATTGAAAACGAACCGCGCATTGCGGGCGCTCTGCTGTGGAAATGGTTTCCAAACCCGAGACCTTTTGGACGCGATTTCCAATTGGCAACATCGCGCATTATGCCCATCATTGCCGATGCCTGGCAGGGTGAGGTCCCCGCTATCACATTTGACGAAGAAGCATACGAACGGTGGCGAGAGGAGCGGAGACGTGGACGGCGCAGGCGATCTAATCAGGACTAACCGTCACAGTCGTTCGGCGAGTTTGAGAAATGCCATCTTTGTCACCTCGTCAATACCAACCTGGAACGGACCGGGGCCAGCTTTGGTATAGGCATTCGCGTGGACAACTTCATAGCCACCTTCGGGAATAAGCGCATCTGTCGGCATGTAATTGCGCCCATCCTGACAATATCCCCAGGCAATGAGATTCGGATCATTGAGATAAGATCTCAGCAAGGGGAGCCACTCGGCAACAACCTCGTTGCCAAGCCACGCGATGGTGTGTTCCTTGGTCAGGCGAATAAGGCCAACCGCCCAGGGAAAAAAATGAGCTGGCGGTATGCCAGACCCCAAACGCTCGACCCAGTACGCACCCAGATTGCGCTCCACTTCTGCCTCGTTTTTGGCAAGTGTTTCCCAGTGGGCAAGGGGCGGAATCGCATCTTGGTCGCGTGGAGCCAGCACGAATCCCGATACGCAATTGAGATCCAATTCCAACAATTCACCGTCCGCATCCATAGCCGAGAGAACATCATCGGCGAGTTGAGCACCTGTCGCAACAACATCCTCTGGCGTAGATTTGCGAAATGCGTCCAGCCCCGCGAGGCGGCGCGGTCGGATATTGCCGGCAAGCCCTTGAATAAACTGTGCGTGAGTATTCGGGCCGAAGGATTCGATCAGCCGATTGCGACAGACCCCGGGAAAATCAGCAGAGATGCCATCCCATGCAAAACCGTAAACCATTACCGGATGGCATCCATAGTTAAACAGCACACAACGACCATCTTCTGCAACGAGGTCGAGCACCCAAAGATCTCGATTCATATATCCATCCGGATTCGGTCTCATCCCCATACTTCCATCGGCACCCCGCCTGCGCCTGTTAATCCCAATCTCAGACGTGCCGCGATGCACACAAATAGAGACTTCTCGCATATTCTCGATGGCATCGAGCACCATTTTCACCGTGCGAGAAAGCAAATCAGTTTCATAAGCCTCGAGGTCTTCTGGTTTAGCCACAGTCGTTGCATATCCCTCAAACCCGGACATGGGACCGCTGTGCGTATGCGAAAAATTGACAATAATCGCTTCAAAAGGTATGCCGGTTATTGAAGCCAATTCGCAACGCAAACGACTCGTCACATGCCATGTCATCCCGATCATATCAATCGAGACCCAGACCGTGCGATAACCCTTTTGATCTTCAATAACAACCGCCTGCGCAACCAGAGGATCAAGCACCTCAGATCCGGGCGAAAACCGCGGACCTCGACCGCCCATTGGCAGCCCCAGCGGCGGCGTTGAATCAAACTGCGCCCAACCAGCTTTTGCCGTAAACATTATGAACCTCTCTTTATTTAACCGACAGACCCATAGCGAATCTCGTGATAATCGCTATCACTCGTAATCGGAACGGGTTTCCCGTCCAGAAATGCCCACTTTCCCACATCACACGCCGAAGCGCGGACAAATCCATTGATATACGAACACCGCGGCTTATCCGTCGTATTTGGTACCGAGCCGTGAACCGTATAAGACGTGAACATCACAACATCACCCGGCATTGCCTCACAGGGCACAGCCGACGACACATCCGCCTGTTCTTCAATTTTTCCCTTTGCATACCGCGTCACCTTCAAATTTCCCAACTTATGACTGCCGGGAACAACGTGTAAACAGCCATTGGCAACAGTCGCCTCATCCACCATAATAATGGTCTGCACATAATTATTCACCTGATCGCGAAACGCGGGCGTGGGACGAATATCCTGATGCCATGGAAAGTGAATATCTCCACCTGGCATCTTGAAATTAATCTGATTGATATACTGCTTCAACGACGTTCCGATCAACGGCTCCAATAGAGTAGGAAACTTCGCACTATTCCGAATCTCCTCAAACGCGAGATGAATGAGAGAAGGCCACTGGACTTTTCGCAGATACGGAACAGCCTTTGTGCCAACCATCGGCCTGGGCGTCTGCAAATGAATATGCACCTCGCGGCCTTTACCCTGAAGAATTGCATCCGGAAGATCCGTCCGCGCAGCCAGCTCGAGAATATAGTCATATCCTTCGCGCAAACGCGCAATCTCATCCCGATCAAACACGCCCCGCGCAACGTGGTATCCCCGCTCTCTAAATGCTTCGACTTCTTTTGCGTTCAAGGTCTTCATTTTATTTTCTCCATGTCGTTTTAACTACCGAACAAACCTCAGAAGCAGTATAATGGGTCAGTGGTCAGAAATCAAACCGGTTCTGAGATCCGATAGTTGATCGCGCATTCCATCTTCCCATCTAATATAAGGAATCATTCAAATGGAACTCATTATTAACTCCAAATTTTTCGCGCAGTATTCTGTGCCCGAACTCGGCGAGAAAGCGATTGAACTGGGCTATGACGGCATTGACCTGTGCGTGCGCGAAGGACATCCAGTTCATGTGGATAATGTAATTGAAGTACTACCCAAAGCGGCTGAAGTCTGGCGCAGTCAAGACCTGATCTGCCCTATGGTCACCGCGCCCGTGGATCTAATAGATCCAAACTCACCGGAAATAGAAAATTACTATATCGCCTGTGCCGAAGCCGAAATTCACCGTCTCAAAATCGGATTCTGGAAATTTCGGGACGGTGATGATTACTGGCAAGTTCTGGATACAGCGCGAAAGGATCTGGAAAAAATTGTGGTCCTGAGTGAAAAATATGGCGTGCAGACCTGCTATCAGATTCACAGCGGACCTTGTCTGGGAAGCAACTGTGCGGGATTGATGCACCTCATCACAGGCTTTGACCCGCAATATGTGGGCGCGTACCCCGATTTCGGACATCTCGTGCTGGATGGAGAAGACTGGGCAATGGGATTGGCGATGATTCGGGATTATATCTCAGTCGTGGGAATTAAGGATGCGTACTATCTGCCGCAACAGGAGGGTCAAACACCGCGCTATCGTCCCTGCTTCACAAAAGCAGGAGAAGGATGCGTAGATTGGCATCGCTGCCTGGGGCTATTACACGAGATGGGATTTGACGGCCCCTTATCTGTCCACACCGAATACAAATTTGACGAAACCATCATCCGTCAAGTCGGTTACGCGCAAACATCGCCTCCAAATTTGGAGGCATGTGCAAAAGAAGACGCGGATTATCTACGGCAGGTTCTAAAAAAAGTTACACGTTCGGGTTAAATGTGTGAAACACAACATCGTGATCGATCAGGCGTTTGTTTTCATACGTAAATTTACCCGAGAAAAACGCATCTCGGTATAACCATTTCAGAAAAATTTTGTCGCCTTCCCAAAGGTTGAGATCGAAAAGTTTTGAGTCGTCGATCCATTGCAGGATACCTTCACTCGAGTCGATCAACTCACCCGTGAACATATCCGCGGTAAACACAAAAGCCAGCCAGTCATTGATGCCATCAAATTCTGGAAAGGTGAGAACACCTCTTAGAGCGGGATTCTGAATCCGCAGGCCACTCTCTTCAAGCACCTCTCGAATAACGCATTCCTCAGGCGTTTCCCCTGCTTCCATTTTGCCGCCCAGGCCATTCCATTTGCCTTCGTGTATGTCATTTTCTTTTTTTACTCGGTGTAGCATCAGCGTCTTATTGCCATTTTTGACATAACACAGGGTCGCGTTGATCATCGCGGTTTCCTTTTTAGTCCGACCGATTCAGCTTATAGCCCGCAACGCAGTCACAAAAGCACCTGCTATTCGGTCGGCTTGCTCGTCCGTTAAAATCAGGGGTGGCGCCAGTGTGAATACCGGCTCTGACCCCACCATAACATGACTCATTTTCCCCGTAATCACACCCGCGTCTCGAAGCGCGCTGCCAAACTTGTTTGTCCTTTCGCTGTCGAGTTCCACCCCGTCTTCGCTTTGAAGTTCAACTGCGAGCATAAGCCCCAGACCTCTAACTTCTTTGATAAGAGGCGATGACAGATCTTTGAGCCGCGCCAACAAGTACGCACCCACAGTTTCCGAATTTTCCCACAGCCGTTCCCGGGTCAGAATATCGATATTGGCCAGCGCTGCGGCACAACAGGCGGGATGCCCGCCATACGTGGAAACCTGAGCAAATTCTTTTCCTTCATCCGGACCCCCCAGAAATGCTGACCAGACCTTTTCGGTTACAGCACATGCACCCAGCGGCAGGTACCCGCTCGACACGCCTTTGGCAAGCGTCATCACATCGGGCACAACATCCCAGTGTTCGGCAGCAAACAATTTTCCGGTGCGCCCAAATCCAGTAATCACCTCATCAAACATCAGCAAACAACCATAGTGGTCGCACACCTCGCGCAGAGCGGGGAAATAATCGTCGGGGGGGACATGCACGCCACCTCCGCCAATCACGGGTTCCGCAAGAACAGCCGCGACCGTATCGGGACCTTCGCGTTCTATAACCCGCGCGATCTCATCCGCCCCATGGGCATCGGCAGTGGGCAATTCAACGTGGATAAATCCCGGTGCCAGGGGTTCAAAAGGTGCTCGCCGTCTCACCTGTCCAGTTGCAGACATAGCCCCCATCGTAAAGCCGTGATAGCCGTGATATCGGCAGATGATCTTAAAGCGACTTTCGCCCGGATGCGTCGCCCTACCGTATTGCCGCGCAACTTTAATAGCGGTTTCATTTGCTTCTGAACCACTATTGACAAAATAGAAATGGTTGAGATCGCCCGGTGACAATTCGGCCAACCGAGCGGCGAGTCGCGCCGCGGGCACATTGATCTGCGTCATGGGATAAAACGGGAGTGTTTTCATCTGTTCGTGAACAGCTTCGACAATCTCATCCCGCCCATACCCCACATTGACATTCCATATCCCGCCATACGCATCGAGATACGTTTTCCCTTCCGAATCCGTAATCTCGCACCCATCTGCCGACACAATAACGAGCAAATCGTCTTCGCTCTTACCCTCATATTGCGTCAAAGGATGCCATACGTGATTCAAATCCTGCTTTCGAACTTCGCGCAAATCAACAGATGCAACACTGCTCATTGAGGTTCTCCAGTTTGAAAAGACACTAATCTTGTTTTTTCCCAAACATACACGCATTTCCGCAATTCTGCGCGACCGTACTTGCCCATCTGTTGGCTGCTATTCCCCTTGCCAGTTCCCAGAACCCAGATGTTCCTAGTAGATAAGCCCGCCGCTTCTGCGAAGTCAGAAAGAATTAAATCCACAGGAATCTCTTCTCCTGCATACCTGACATTGTCATTCACCATCGCGACCTTTCCGCCCGGTTTCAGTACTCTACTCATTTCAAATATAACCAGAGCCATTTCGAGAAAATAATTTGCGATCATTCGCGGAATATTCGAATTATTCAACTGGCCTTCCCCGTTATATGTATTCAGCCAATATAGAACTTCTTGAAGTGCTTTATGGTTCTCAAAAGCAAAAATAGCCTTTTGAAAAAAGTCTTCTCTTTTCAGGTCTGCATATTGCGTCTTCAACGATTCAACTTTCTCTTTGTTTTCAACTGTACAGGATAGCATTTGCTGTCGCAGGTGCTTGACTTCCTCTTCGTTCTTATTGAGAAATACCAGTTCAAGCGCGTAAGTGCGCGTGTAATCATAGCGGTTACAATAAGGCGGAGACGTTAAAATAAAGTTAAAACTCCCCGCGTTAAATTTACACAATTCTTCGAGACAGGAGCCTTGAATCAGCCGGATGCGCTGTTCTTTTTTAGACAAATTTTCCTTTTTGAAAAGGTCCAGGTCCTCATGGAGAAGATCCTCAACCATCAAATTGAGCTGAAGTTGAAGAGCCTCTTCGAACGTATAGACTTTTCCTTTGTTAAATTTCGATTTCACTCTCGTTCTTCCCGCGCGATAATCCCAGCGGAGATATTGACCGTCCTTTCTGGTATAACTGATCCTTTCCAGAATGCAAAAAGCGGCAAAGCGAAGAAGCGTCTTAATATGAGAATCTTTAATCTGATTTTCGCAATAGGTTAAATAACCGTTTAGCTGGTCTTCCGTATCTTGAGAAAACGCACCTTCCGTAATCGCGATGTGTTGGATCGGGCTATCTGATTTGATCGTCGAAAAATCGATACAACTCATGGCCTCAATTTCTTTTTTAAGCTGTACAATATCCACCTGCTCGGCTGCTTGTCTGGCTTCAGTAATCGCACACCCTACAGGAAGAAGCTCAATACCCGTTGCTTCCCATCCAGATTCCTGCGATGCAAATAAAGCCGCTCCTGTTCCCGAGAACGGATCTAACAATGCGCCCCGTTTCTCCGCCAATGTGTTCAGGAGATAATGGACCATCTGCGCCGAGAAGCCTTCTTTGTACTTAAACCATCGATAATACGGTGTGTTTTTATTTGCCTGAAAGCTGACAAGAGTTCTTGTTAATTTCGGATTGTGAGTAATCAGACTCTCGTATTTCTTTTTTAACAAGTCTCTGTGCAGCGTGTGTGTTTCGTTTCTGCACTCATCTTCCAGAGTTGTCGCACGTTCAAGTGTTAATTCAGCAGCTTCCATGAAATTTCTCCATCTAACGATGTCATAGACATCACTTTCACTTTACCGACTTCTCTGGGGTCGGTTTTTTCCCTCAGACTTTAGGCTTTACAAATTTAACGCTTTTGACTTCGCGCGATGACAGGCGCAGTCCTTTGGTGGTTTTGCCGCGAACCGCATAGTCTTCAATCGCAAATTCTTCATTGAGAATGCGCAGGCGGGGTTTGGGCTTGTAGGATACGTGAACCTCGACCTCGCGGTCGGTTGTGAGCTTGAGCAAGCGGCATCCCGATGGCACGAGTTCGTAACCTCTGTTCAGGATAAATGTATCGAGCTCACAGCGTTTGATACAGGGATAATTGGTCTTCTTATCCCTGTAAATCACAGTGTACACCCGTTCCGGATCGACAAAATCGCAAAATAGCATACCCTTATCGACAAAAAGCCGATCGGGTGCTTCGTGTAGAGAATACAGGCCATTTTTGCGAATCACAAGCACGCGATCGTATTGTGACACATCCATAAGCGTGCTACCATTGACATCATAACCGAGATAGCCCGTCTTCGCATCATAGCGCAATTTGAGATTGCGCTGCGCCGCTTCGCGTGCAACCACTTGATCAAAAGAAGTGACCTCGGTGCGGCGGGGGTAATTGTCTTTGTATTGATCAACCAGATATTCGAGAAAATCAATGCTAAAGCCCGTGATATTGTCGAGATTGGTCTTGATCTCTCTGAGCCGCGCGTGCATCCCGCGCATTTCCTTTTTGGCTTTGGTAATATCGTACAGCGAAATCCGCCGAATGGGAATTTGTAAGAGCGTATCGAGGTCTTCTGACGTGACCTTGCGCTTGATTGAAGCAAGAAACGGTTCGAGACCCTTGCGTACCGCGTCGTGAATCGCATTGGAATCGGCAACTTCCTCAATTGCTTTGTAAACGCGGTTTTCGATAAAAATCTGTTCGATGGTTTTGGCGTGCAACCTGTCCTGCACCTGGCTCTGCTCAATTTTAAGCTCTGCCGTGAGAACATCGACCAATCGGTCGGCATTGTGTTTGAGAATATCGCTCACCGTGGCGATATAGGGACGTTTGTCTTTGATGACCAGGGCATTGACGCTGATGGATTGCTCGCAGTCGGTAAAAGCGTAAAGCGCATCTACAGTATCTTTGGAATGCACACCCCGAGCAAGGCGGATTTCAATTTCGACTCCCTCACCCGTATAATCGCTGATACCCGCGATTTTGAGTTTGTTTTTCCGGGCTGCACTTTCAATAGAGGCGATAAGAGATTCAGACGTAGAGCCAAAAGGCAACTCGCGCACAATAATGCGTTTGGGATCTTTGGTATCGAGTTTGGCTCGCACGAGCACTTTGCCATTGCCGTCGGCGTATTCGGTGATATCGACAAAACCACCCGTCGCAAAATCGGGAAAGACCTGAAAATTCTCCCCTCGGAGATAGGCAATTTTCGCCTGCAACAATTCGATCAAATTGTGGGACAAAACCCGCGTGGTCATGCCCGGTGCGATACCTTCGGTGCCCTGCGCGAGCAGCACGGGAATTTTCGCCGGAAAAACAACGGGTTCGCTATTGCGCCCGTCGTAGGATTCAACGTATTCGGTAATTTTCGGATTGAACAGCACATCTTTGGCGAGCGGGGTAAGCCGGCATTCGATATAGCGCGCAGCCGAGGCTTCGTCGCCGGTATAAATATTGCCAAAATTGCCCTGTTTGTCGATGAACAGGTCTTTATTCGCCAGGTTGACCAGCGCGCCGTAAATTGACTGATCTCCGTGGGGATGGTACTTCATAGTCTGCCCCACGACATTGGCTACCTTGTGAAATTTCCCATCGTCCTGCTCTTTGAGCGCGTGTAAAATGCGGCGCTGTACGGGCTTAAACCCATCGTCAATATCGGGAATCGCCCTGTCTTTCACAACATAGGAAGCGTGTTCTAAAAAATACTGGTCAAATAACTTGTCGATATAAGCCATTTCTCATCCTCTAAATCAAATGCTCCACAATATAATCTCTGCGGTCGGGCGTATTCTTGCCCATATAAAATTCGAGGGTATTTGGAACGGCGGCGAGGGAGCGCACGCCGACTTTGATCAGGCGCATATCCTCTCCGATGAACTGTCCAAACTCGTTAGGGGAAATCTCCCCCAATCCCTTGAAGCGCGTAACTTCGGGATTTCGCAAATCGGCAACAGCCTGATTGCGTTCTTTTTCACTATAGCAATAGCGCGTTTCGCGGCTATTGCGCACGCGAAAAATCGGGGTCTCGAGAATATAGACGTGGCCAGAGGTGACGAGTTCTTCGAAATAGTTGAGGAAGAAAGTCATCAGCAGGTTGCGGATATGGAAACCATCGTAATCGGCATCAGTGGCAATGACCACATTGTTGAAACGGAGATTTTCAACGCTGTCTTCAATACCCAAAGCCGTCATGAGATTGTAAAGCTCTTCATTCTTGTAAATCGCGGCTTTTGTTTTCTTAAACACATTGAGGGGCACGCCCTTGAGACCGAAAATAGCCTGAGTCTCCACATCGCGGGCAGAGACCATAGACCCGGCAGCAGATGGGCCTTCAGTAATAAAAATAGTAGATTCATCGCCGCGCTTTTTGTCGCCCTTGTGATATTTACAATCCTTGAAATGCGGAATTTTGATGGCGACTTTGCGGGCGACTTCTTTGGCCTTTTTCTTAACATCGTTGAGTTCTTTGCGCAAGCGTTCGTTGTGATTGATCTTTTCCTGAAGTTTTTGCGCCGCTGTGGTGTTCTTGTGCAAAAAATCGACCACAGCACTGCGCGTTTCAGAAACAATCCACGAGCGCACTTCGGTATTGCCGAGTTTGTTTTTAGTTTGCGACTCGAATATGGGTTCTTTGAGCTTGATCGCAACAGCGCCATTGATGGATTCCCGAACATCCACGCCGCCGTAATTCTTCTTGTAAAACTCATTGACGCCTTTCAAAATGCCCTCTCGAAAAGCACTTTGATGCGTACCACCGTCAATAGTGTATTGCCCATTGACAAAAGAAAAAAAGTTTTCCCCGTAATTGGACGTGTGGGTAAATGCAAATTCGAGATATTGCCCTTTGTAATAGGCGGGTTCATAAAGCGCCGAATCATCAACTTCACGGCTGAGAAAATCGAGCAAGCCGCGCCTGGAGACGAATTTCTGTTTGTTAAAAACCAGCGTGAGACCGCTATTGAGACAGGCGTAGTTCCACATGCGGCGCTCGACGTATTCGAAATTGTAATCGTATTCGTCAAAAATCTCAGGATCGGGAGTAAACTCAAAAAGGGAGCCATCTGGTTCATGAGTTCTCCCCTTTTTTTCGCCAATGAGTTTTCCGCGCTCAAAGCGGGCTTCGGCGTATTTGCCATCGCGATAGGCCACCACGCGAAAATCGATAGAAAGCGCGTTGACCGCTTTGCTGCCCACGCCGTTGAGACCCACGCTAAATTGGAAAACATCGTCGTTGTATTTGGCACCGGTATTGATAACAGAAACGCACTCGACAATTTTGCCGAGCGGAACACCGCGCCCATAGTCGCGCACACTGACGAGATTGGCGTCAATTGTCACATCGATTTTTGTGCCAAAACCCGAAATAAATTCATCGACGGCATTATCCACCACCTCTTTGAGCAAAACGTATATGCCGTCATCGGGATCAGCACCCGAACCGAGCCGCCCAATGTACATACCCGTGCGCAACCGAATATGCTCAAGCGATGAAAGAGTCTTGATCTTGCTCTCGTCGTAATTATGAGCACCATTGCTCTTGCCATTGGTTTTTCCATTGGCGCTGGATTGCGAGAGCAAATCGAGTTGCGTAGTGTTGGAAGTGCGCGATTTTATTGCCGTTGCCATAATACATTCCCACCCTAGTTTGGAAGGTGAAGATAACAGACGGGATACGTGGGGAAGGAAAAACAGAGTGCTGCAGATCAAATCAGGGGAAGAGTTAGAGGTGATATAATATAGTGACTCTATGTGCATCTATCAAGGGCAAATCTGAGATTGCGAAATACCGCAAAGATCGGTTTATTATTTAATCGGGACTGGAACTCACATTGCACCGACTCTAACTCATTCGCGCACTTACGCACTTTACACAAGGATTCCAATTATGCAAAACGCAGTATTCATCCTCACCGACCAATGGCCTGCATGGGCATTTGGCTTTCTCGGTGCCGACATTCCCACGCCGAATATTGACCACCTGGTATCCCAGGGCACGGTATTCACAAATGCTTTTACATCGTGTCCGCTCTGCACACCCGCTCGGGGCACATTACTCACGGCTCGCTGGCCGCATCAAAATGGCGTTTACGACAACCAATCCGTCGGCTATTCCCTCCAGGAATCCATGTCACTCGACCAAAAGACCTGGATTGACGAAGCCGTGCGCCTCGGCTATCACGTCGGTTACTACGGCAAGTGGCACCTCGGGCATATCAACCCGGAAAAACGCGGGGCACACGGCTTTGATCCCAATATCGAAATCGGATCAAAGCCATACCACCCACAAACGAATGATCACACCTACGAAAAAACAGTTGATAGCTACGACAAACAAACCCAAAACCTCATCAAAGGACGCGCGCCATTTTGGGGGGATTCACCGCAACCAAAAGAAAATATCCAACCCTTTCCCACCGTGAACAAAGGCGTAAAATTTCTCGAAACATGGGCTCGGAGCCATCAAAACAAACCCTTCTTTCTCACCGTATCTTCCGCACCACCACACTTTCCGCATCACTTGCCCGAAGAATACGTCAAACTCGCCGAAGAACTCCGCACGCGCGTCGAACTACCTGCAAACCTGAGCGATAACTGCGAGGGAAGGCCCTGGTTCCATTCGACACCCTGGTGGGGTTGCATGGATACATCCCCCCTCGACGAAGAAGAATGGAAAACCGTTATCGCCTATTCCCACGCACACATCACAATGGTCGATGAAGCCATCGGGCGCATTCTCGACGCCTTAGACCGTCTTGACCTCGCCGATACAACAACTGTTGTCTTCACATCTGACCACGGCGACATGGAAGGCGCGCACAACCGGTTTGACAAAGGGGCTTATTTTTACGAAGAAGTCTGGCGCATCCCGCTCATCATTCGCGCGCCCAACACACCGCCTGCAACCCAGGATGCTTATGTCTCATTGCTCGACATCGGCGAAATCCTCTTCTCTCTCATCCGTGCCAAATCATCCGCTGATCAACCGCGCGAGGGACGCAACCTTCTCCCACTTGTCGGGACGCAAAGCCGCCCGTCCGACTGGCCGCAAATCGCCCATGGCGTTTACTATCGCTACAACGGTTACAGCTTTGAAGTACGCGCCATTCGCAACACGCGCTACAAATACGTGTGGAATCCGCAAGACATCGACGAATTTTACGATCTTCAAACCGATCCACACGAAATGAAAAACCTGAGTGGACAACCGGAAATAGCGGCTGAAAAAAACGACCTGCGCGATCAACTCATAACCTGGCTGCACAGCATCGGCGACAATCTGCCAAACCGCCCCGACACCTTATTGCCCGCTGGAACAATCATTGCGACGGGCGCACAAGGACCGTAACGTTACCCCTATCACCTCAACCCGCTTCATTATTCACCGATTGAACCAGCGCACGCATATAGGCAATCGAAAACGCCACCCCCGCGCGATGGCCTCCCAAAATCTGCGGGATATGATCGGGAATAATCGCCCCGTCAAACTCGACCTCCCGCAGTGCTTTCATCACCGCATGCATATCCTGGTACCCATCGTCCATCAAAGTCTCTATCCACGGCTCTGGCATCGGGTTTGAAACATTGCGAAAATGGACCTTAAACAACTTCTTGCGGCTGGCAAAATAGTGAATGGCTTCAATCACATCCACGCCCATGCCTTCTTTACCCCCTTCGAGCCAGCACCCCACGCACAAACACACCCCGATATTTGGACTATCCGCAATATCCATCGCCTGCTTGTACCCCTTAAAATTGCCAAATATACAGCGCGGAATCCCACCCAGAGGATACACGGGGGGATCATCGGGATGAACGCCGATATAAACGCCTGATTCTTCGGCAACAGGCGCGACCTTGCGGATCATATATTCGTAATTTTCCCAAAGCTCGTCTTCGCTATATGCCCGCCCGTGTGTCAATTTACCTTCAAAAATTTGACCGTCCCAATGCCCTGTGGCATTCTCGATATCGAGCGTCCGCGCATCCATGCCTCCGCGACGCGTGGTGCGCCCCGAACTCCAAATTCCATTACCCATGTGTGCGTACGTATTATACGGAATGCCCGCCTCGCCCAGATTGCGGATAAAAGTGATAAATTCCTCGACCTTCTCGTCGCGCCCCGGCAAATTCAGAGTCACTTCGGGCATATTGTGTACACTGCGATTGGCAATGCGATAAATCTGTAAATCGTATTTTGCAAACCGCGTTTTCAACGCTTTGTAATAATCGGCATTCTGGTTCTCGCGGTCATCAACGCTGACCATCATCCATTCCACACCGAGTTGTTGCATAAACTGCAAATCCTCGTCGCTCGCATTATCCGACGTTTGCGCAGCAATCTGAATACCCGAATACGTCGAATAAAATCCCGGCACAGCTTTAAGCGCGTAAGATCGTTCTGTTTGAGTTGCCATGGTTTATTTCCCTCTGTTCCAATTTCAGGTCGAACTTCTTTGCCAGTGTTTATCGGCAAAATCCATATACCGATCCCAATCGCAATCCATCACATCGTGCCCGCCTGCGCGAATATGATACCCAATTCGACTTGTAACCGGTTCGTGAACGCGCGGCATATTTTCCGCATCCAGACCATCTGTTCCCAGCAGACGATAAACCGCATCGGCGTGTTTCGCACCCCAAAACTCCCCTTTTGGATCCGCCCAGCGGTCTTCTTCTGCACTGGCAACATAAACCGGGCGAGGTGCCATCAGGGCAATGAGCTGATGCTGGTCAACGGGCAAATCGTCCTCGCGCTCATTATATCGCTTAAAATTGTCGCAGAACCAATGTGGAAAACTGGTATTAATCCGTCCCACAGTTTCGCCACATCGACGGCGAGAAAGCGCGGCACCCCCACATCCCGAATTATTTGAAATCACAAGACCAAACCGCTCGTCTTGCGCGCCAGCCCACAACGCTGTCTTGCCCAATCGCGAATGCCCCATCACAGCAACCCGCGCGTGATCAATCGCCTCATCGCTCACAAAATAATCCATCGACCTGGTCAATCCCCACGCCCACGCACCAATAGACCCCCAGTCATCCCCAGCATTTTGCCTATCAAAAAGTGGATGTACACCATTTTGAAACCCATCGTCATAATCCGGATCCAGATCGCCGCAATAAATCGTAGCCAAACCGTACCCCCTTGCCAAAATCCGCCCCACAGGCCACCGGCTTGCAGCCTTACCACGCGCGGCTTCCGTCGCCCGATGATCTACAGCTCCTTCCGTCTTTGAACGCATCCACTGCTCGGACAACGCGATTTCGGGATCGGGATGAACAGTATGGTTCCCTCCAAAATTCAATCCCACAAACAACGGCACGGGTCCATCGGCATCTTTCGGCAAAAAAATTAAAATATCCATCCACGGCTCTTCAGCATCTTTCATAAAATGAACGCGAACTTCCTTGCGAATCCCATCCAACGCATCCTCATTCACACACCGCGTCTCAAAATGCATGCCCGCTGCCGCACCGGGCATCTTGCCATACACCTGGGATTCAAACAAAGACAAAATCTCTGCCCGCCGCCTTTCCCACATAGCCGCGCTTTCGACCTTCGTCCCATCTTCAAAAATCAACGGATCGGGCAACGAGTAATCGGGCACCTTGTCTTCATCGTAATTTGCTACAAATTCAACCATTGTATTTTCGCTCCTTTTTTTAACCTACCGCCTCGCCATACCCTTCGTAAAAACCTTTCCCTGTATAATTTTGTGCGCGGCCTGCCCGCCATACATCTTGAACCTCGCAAACACCTGTCCGCATTTTGGGCATTGCATATCCCCCCGGGTATGATCTTCGGCAATCCGCTCTACTATACACTTCACCAGCCCGCCCCGTCCACCTTTGCGGTACTTGTACAGCAGTGTTTTGCATTTCGCACAAAAAATCGAAATGGTTCGAATGTCTTTGCGTGCCATGAGAAAGTGTGAAGTGTGAAATCCCCACCCTCCAATGAACTGGCTATCACCAGTTGTACACCGCTCCTTAATGAACTGGCCTGAACTGCGACCAGTTGTAAAACGCTCCCTAATTCCCCATAATAACCCCAATATCACAAATTGACAAACACAACCCCATGCGTTTGACACCTTTATTCGGGCATCGTATATTACGCGCATTCTAATTTGGAGAACAATATGGCTATTGCAAAACCCGATTCCCAAATCAAACCGACCGAATCACCGCGTATCACCGGGCGATCCATCCTTCTTGGCCTGCTCACCGCTGGCCTGATGGCTTATGCCCAAAATGTTCTCGAAATCGTACTCCACGCGGGATCGCTGGTCAAATCCAGTTTCCCCGTTGCCCTCATCCTGGGATTCCTGATCTGGATCGTGATCAATATGATCATCGCCCGGTTCGCGCCAAAATCTGTACTCTCGCGCCATGAAATGATGGTAATCTTTGCCACCATGTGGATTGTGGGCATGATGCCCGGCGTCGGCTGGATGGGGTATTTTATCGGCGCGTTGCCCGCTCCCCATTTTTTTGCATCTCCGGAAAATCGCTGGGCAGAATTGTTTATGGATGAACTGCCCCGCTGGGCATTTCCCGAACCCACGCCCTGGATTATGGACCGGTTCTATTTCGGTCTGCGCACAGGCGAATACGTCCCATGGACGGGTTGGATACCATCTGTCTTATGGTGGTTCTCTGGCGTACTGGCCTTCATGTCTGCCGGATTTTTTGTCATCGCCATTTTTCACCGGCAATGGGCCGATGCCGAGCGCTTGACCTATCCACTCGTCAACTTCCCCATGGACCTCATGGAGGGCTTTGGCGAAGGACGCGCATTGCCCAAAATTTTCCGCGACCCCATCTTCTGGGCTGGCTTTGCCTGGACCGCGGGCATCATTGGATGGAACATCATCAACTTCTGGTTCCCCAACGTACCCCGCATCACGCTCTTCGACAGCATCAACACCAAATCCATGACCGTTGCACATGGCTTTCCACCCGTCTATTTGCGCGTCTTGCCCCTGGTCATTGGCCTCGGCTATTTGTGCAGCCTGGATCTGTTGTTCAGTTTCTGGTTCTTTGGCCTGTTCGCCGTGGTCAAAATGGGCGTGATCAACCGTACGGGTTTTACGGTGGGGTTAAAAGGGCAAGTTGCCAACGGCGGCGAGATCGTCAACCTGGAAAGCCACGGCGCAATGACGGTGCTGGTCGTCTGGTCGATATGGATCGCACGGCGGCATCTGATACATGTCGCAAAAACCGCCTTAAAAGGCAACCGTGGCGATGGGCCTATCTCCTATCGCTTCGCCGTTGTCGGCCTGATCATTTCCGTGTTGTACCTCTGTAACTTTTTTATATCCCTGGGCATGTCGCTCTCCCTTGCGATTATCCATCTGTTGATGATGTTCATCGCGTATTTTGCGACCTCCAAATTCATTGCCGCCAGCGGATTTGGGTACCTCTTCCCCGTGTGGATCAAAGGATCGGGCTTTGTCAATGCAATCCTCGGCACAGCCACCCTATCAACCCGCGAAATGACCGCGATGCACCTCGTCAACAGCGGCGTATTCTACGGCGGCGGGCGCATTCAAACCATGCAGGTATTGCCCCATCACCTCAAAGCCATGGACGACGTGCCCGCAGAACGCGGCAAACAATGGACGAGTGGCGTCGTCTTTCTCGCATTCACCATGGGCTTCTTCGTCTGTGCCGCCACCATCATCTACTATTGTTATCGCGACTCCGCCCTCTTTCTGCGTTCCTGGACACTCTGGGAAGGCCCACTGGGTATTTTTGGCGGCATTGGTCACGCATTGGGCGAAACCGAAAAAACATCTTTTGACCTCCAAAAACTCGGTATATGGCTCCTGGGCGCAGGAGTAGCCGCATTTTTGGCTGGCCTGCGTACGTGGTTCCCCCGCTGGCCGCTGCACCCCCTGGGCTTGGCGTTTCAATACACAACGGGACCGCGCTATTACGCCCTGAGCATTCTCATGGTCTGGGCGGCCAAACTCCTCATCGTCCATTTTGGCGGCCCCCACCTCTACGAACGCGCAAAACCCTTCTTTTACGGCACTGTAATTGGCTATTGCACCGGCATTGGGGTCGGGATGGTAATAGACCTCATCTGGTTCCCCGGCTCGGGACACGGCTTTCACAATTTTTAATACTCAATGAGATCAAGGATGGGTGTAGGGATAAAAGTTATACTCGCCATCATCGCCATCTGCACAGCGACAGCATCGGCACAACGCATTGCGCCGGACGAATCGTGGCGCACGCTCGATACGGAACACTTTCGCGTCACTTTTCCCGCGCATCTCGAAGACCTGGGACGTCGGGCAGCGGAGCGCGCAGAGTGGGCGCATGCCCGGCTATCCGAACAGTTCCTCGCCGCGCCACACGGGATGATCAACCTTGTACTAACCGATCATATCGACGTCTCGAATGCCTACGCAACCCCGTGGCCCTCAAACCGAATCACCATATTCGCCCGTCCACCTATCGACTCCTTCGGGCTTGCCTACTTCGACGACTGGCTGGAACTCGCCATTGTACATGAGTTGACACACATCTTTCACCTTGACAGGGTGGGCCGCTATAGAAGCAAGCTATTTGGACGGGTGCCGATACCGTTCTTATCATTCCCAGCATTCACCACCCCGCTGTGGAACATCGAAGGAATCGCCACCTGGTACGAATCGGCACTGACAGGCACCGGGCGCGTTCATGGAACATTCCACAAAATGGTCCTGCGAACAGCGGCTCTTGAAGGACGGTTCGAGTCCATTGGTCAGGCAGGCGGCAACTCGCCCCAGTGGCCGGGGGGAACGCGCCCTTATGCTTACGGATCGCTCTTCTTCGAGCACCTGATACAAAAATACGGGCGCGACCGCATGATAGCCTTCGTCAAAGCAATCGAAAACCAGTGGATACCCTACCGCCTCAACGCCGCCGGGCGCAGTGCCTTTGGCACCACCTTGACGAGCGAGTGGAAAGCGTGGGCAGATACACAGCGGACAGCGGCGGCGGAACTGGACGCCCGTCTCACAAAATTCGGTGCAATCACCGAGCCGCAGGCATTGACCCGCGGTGCCCGCTATGCATACCACCCAAAGATATCGCCCAATGGCGAAACACTGTACTACATCCGATCAGACGGACGATCAGACCCAAAATTGGTATCGGCCAAATTAGATAGCGGCGACGAATCGACCGTAGCTCTGACCAGCGGCACCACATTCGCATTCGCCCCCGATGGAGATGTCGTCTTCGCAGAATTCGACTTTGCCGGTCCCTACCGCATATTTAGCGATCTCTACCTCATAACGCCGGGCAGTGATGTGCGACGCATAACAGCTCGCGCCCGCTTAACCGCCCCATCAGTCGGCCCCGCAGGCTGGGTAGTCGCAGTCGCCGAAGGAGAGGGAACCAATGGGCTGGCGCATGTTAATCTCAGCAGCGGTGCCATCGAAATGCTGGTCCCACCCGACCCGGACATCCACTGGGCGCACCCGGCAGTCTCACCCGATGGCCGCTGGATTGCGGCGACCCGCTGGACTCAGGGGCGACACGACATCGTACTCCTCGATGCACACGGCAAACTCGTCTGTGAAGTGACCCGCGACCGCGCCCTCGACTTCGCCCCCTCATGGAGCGCCAACGGGCAGTGGCTGGTCTGGGCATCTGACCGCAGCGGCATCCCGAACATACTCGCGGCAAAAATCGATAACGGACAAGTCACGCGCCCCGTCATGCTGACCAATCTCCGCACAGGAGCAGCGTTTCCCAGCGTCGATCCATCGGGGCACTGGCTCTACTTTTCCGGTTACCATGTCGATGGCTGGGAGATCGAACGCATCCCCTTCAGTCCCACAGCCGCGCCGCCCGCGCTTCGCGCTGACTCGACACACACCGCCGAGGTCGCCAACAAACCACGCGGGCGCGCAAAAGGACAAGTGCGGGCCTACTCGCCGCTTGAGACCCTGCGTCCCTACTACTGGGTACCCGTATGGAATGACCCCATAGCAGTACCCGCTCATCGCAAGGGAGAAACGGCGATACCTCGCACTAAAGTACTCGGCACAGCCATCGGCGCTCGCACCTCTGGGATCGACCTCGTGCGCCGGCACTCATATACCGTCGGTGCTCGCATCTTCCTGCCAGTTAAATCCTCTTCTCGCGGAAGAGCAGCAGGCAATTTGTCTTACCGTTACTACGGACTGGAGAACCCCACGCTCGGCTTATCACTATCGCAGGACTGGGACGAAGACGGCGCCAGATTACAGCAGGAAATCGTTAGCGCCCCACCCGACACATTCTTCATCCTCGAGCGGGAACGCCGTGCCTTAGTATCAATGACGCTGGCGCGGCCAAAAGTGTGGAGTAAAATGTCACTCACAGTCTCCGGCGGACTCGTGCGAGAGGATCGGGAAATACTGGACGCCGCACTACAGAAAACGGATCGCTTTCGACTCGACGATCCGCGCAGCACCTTGGGCGAACTATCGGTGCATTTCTCCGCCTCTAATGCCCGCTCACACGCCTTTCAGATGGGACCGGCGACTGGCACATCATTCTCCGTCCGCGTCAGGCGACGTCACGACCTCTCTGCTCGCGCCTCAAATGACCGCTCAGTCGATGATATCAGAGGCACCGTCAAGACCTACGTGCGACTACCACACTGGTTTCCGGGACGCCAATTCGCGGCCCCCGTGCTGGCACTGCGCGCGAGTGCTGGCGCATCTCGGGGTCCGGGCAGCGACAACAGCTACTTCGACATCGGAGGCGCTGAGTCGATCACTTTCCCGGCACGGGGATACGATACATCAACGCGGTCGGGAAAGCACGCATGGTCCGCATCAGTCGAATATCGCGCACCCCTCGCATTGGAAAACCGCGGATTGGTGGCATTGCCTCTGCACGCCGACCGCATCTTCTGCACGCTCTTCGCCGACGCCGCCAACACCTGGGGACGCGACACATCGCAATCTCGCCCACTCCTATCGGCTGGCACCGAGCTTATCGCCGACTACGCCGCCTTCTATTTCGCCATCCGCCTCCGCACGGGTGTGGCATACCGATTCACCGATCCAGAGGGCGTCGGTTACTACGTCCGCGTCGGCACATCATTCTAAGCCAACGCCGCACCATTGGTGTGTTGTTTTATGTGATTGACAATGCCATCAAAAACCATTTTCTTTCCCAAACCACTGTCGCTCGAATAAAAATCGCAGAGGAGTTTGCTCGTGGCGTTTCAAAATCACTTTGGCTATTACGGTCCCACGCGCCTCATCATGGGGCGGGGGACTATTGGCAACATTCCCCAAATTTTGAACGAACAGCAGGCGAAAAAGGCACAAATCGTCACCGACAGGGGCCTCGTCCTGGCTGGCGTTGTCGCGCGCGTTACAGAGATACTCGACAAATCGCACATCTCCTACAGCATCTACGACGGCGTTGAACCCAACCCGCCCATTCACAATGTCGAGGCCTGTGCCGCGCAATACCAATCGGAAAATTGCGATTTCCTGCTCGCCATTGGCGGAGGATCCTCAATGGACGTGGCAAAAACCTCGGGCGTGCTCGTCAATCACGGGGGAAAAATTACCGATTATTTTATCGGCGAAAAACCCGTTCCCGGTCCCATCCCCTTTCTCCTGTGCGTCCCCACCACCTATGGCACAGCCAGCGAAGTTACGCCCTTTGCCGTCATTACCGACAACAACCACTTCAAAGGCACCGTCTCAGGTCCCTATGTCATTCCCGATGTGGGCATTCTCGATGCCGATATGGCCGTCGCATTGCCGCTACCTATTGCCGCCGCCACGGGAATGGATGCATTGACACACGCCATTGAATCCTATGTGTCGCTGATGTCCAACCCCATCTCCGAAGGCATGGCCCTGCACGCCATTCGCCTCATATCGCAAAACCTGCGACAAGCCGCGTACAGCGACCACAATCACGAAGCCACGCAAAATATGCTCATCGGTAGCACCATGGCCGGGTTTGCATTTTCACAAACGCGCCTGGGAAATGTTCATGCCATGTCGCATCCGGTTGGCGGTCACTACGGTGTGCCACACGGCATTGCCAACTCGATCTTGCTCACCCGCATCATGGCCTACAATCGCTGCGCCTGCCCAGAAAAATTCGCCGATATCGCCATCGCCATGGGTGAAGATGTCGATGGATTGAGTGCTGTTGACGCATCTGTTCTCGCCGTTGAAGCCGTGCAAAACCTATCCGACGACGTGGACATTCCCACCACATTGAGCGAAGCCGGTGCAAAAACCGAAGGCATCCATGTCATGGCCGAGGACGCGATGAAAAGTGGCAATATTCAGGTCAACCCGCGCAAAACAACGATAAAAGACGTGATCTCCCTTTACGAAGAATCCATGTGATAGCAAATCACAACAGGAGGATAAACCATGCCGACCTATCCACAGATGTTCCGCATTCGCCAACACTTCGACGCCCCTCGCGTCGATGACATCGCTGGCACTGTACGCGATGAAATCGCCAGAATCAATCCCAGTTCTACAATCAAACCCGGTCAAACTGTTGCCATAGCCGCAGGCAGCCGGGGCGTCGCCAACATCAACACCATCGTCAAAACCGTCGTCGAAGAAATGAAAGCCATTGGCGCTGTTCCCTACATCGTGCCCGCAATGGGATCGCACGGCGGAGGCACAGCCGAGGGACAAACCCAGGTCCTGGCTGAATATGGCATCACCGAAGGCGCAATGGGCTGCCCGATCAAATCGTCGATGGACGTCATCCAGATCGGCGTATCGGATTTTGACATGCCCATCTACTTTGACAAACACGCGTCCGAAGCCGATCACATCGTTGTGGTCAACCGCATCAAACCGCATACGGGATTTGCCGGCGAAATTGAAAGCGGACTGATGAAAATGATGCTCATTGGCCTGGGCAAACACAAAGGCGCCTCGGTATATCACCGCGCCATCATCCACCACTCCTTTGACAAAGTCGTGCGCCTGGTGGGCAAAGTCGTGCGCGAGGAAATGCCCATCACTTTTGGCGTAGCCACCCTTGAAAATGGCTATGACGAAACCGCACTCATCGAAGCTATTCCCGCGGCGGACTTTGAAGAGCGAGAAAAAGTACTTCAGGCAAAATCCAAAGAGTGGTGCCCCTCGCTTCCCTTCGATGATATTGATCTCCTCATCATCGACGAAATGGGCAAAAACATCTCCGGCTCGGGCATGGACACCAACGTCATCGGGCGCAAGCGCAATGACCGCCGCGCAATGGGCGACGAAACCCCGCGCGTCTTGCGCATCTTTGTGCGCGACCTCACCGAAGTCACACACGGCAACGCCACCGGCATCGGTATGGCCGAATTTACCACCAGGCGCCTCGTCGATAAAATCGACTATCACGCCACCTATACCAACGTCATCACCGGACAACACGTTTCAGCAGGTGCGATTCCGCTGCACTGCGACACAGACGCCGAAATTCTCGACATTGCCCTCGAATCCATTGGCCTCATTGCGCCAGAAGACGCCCGCGTACTCTGGATCCCCAACACGCTCGATCTGGGTGAAGTCGAAGCCTCTGAAGCCTATCTATCGCAGGCCGACATCCGCGACGACCTCGAGATCCTCACCGACCTGCGCCCCCTCGAAACCGAAGCCGACGGCAATCTACCGCCCATCGAAGCCTACTGCGACCGCGTGCCCGAACCCGTTTTTGCAGATTGAGCGAGGATATTTACAACTTTTCAATGCCCGATCTCCTGCTTAAAAACGGTCGCATCATCGACCCGGCCAACAATCGCGATGAAATAGCCGATCTGCTCATCCAGCGCGGTCATATCGCGCGTATTGAACCGCATATCGCTGCAAGTGCCGAGACCTTTGACGTCTCCGGTCTGGTCGTTGCGCCCGGTCTCATCGATATGCACGTCCACTTGCGTGATCCGGGTTTTCCCGAAAAAGAAACCATCAAAACCGGATGTGAAGCCGCCGCTGCTGGCGGCTTCACATCTGTGGCCTGTTTGCCCAATACAGAACCGCCGATGGACAGCCCAGAAATTGTCCAATACATCGCCCAACAGGCAAAATCTGCAGATGCCCGCGTGTATCCCATCGCCTGTGCAACAAAAAAAATGCAAGGTGAAAAACTCACCGACACCGATGCCCTGCTCAAAGCAGGTGCTGTTGGGTTTTCCGACGACGGCCTCCCCATTGAATCCGAAGCCTTGATGCGCCAACTTTTGGAGCGCGCCGCCGCCAACGATTTTGCAGTTTATCCACACTCCGAAGTCTTTGAACTCACGCGCGGAGGGCACATGCACGAAGGCGCGGTCTCCCGCGAACTCGGCCTGAAAGGCATGCCCGCCGAAGGAGAATCCGCCATGAACGCGCGCGACATCGAACTCGTGCGCAAAACTCGGGGACGTCTCCACATCTTGCACCTCAGTGTCAAACGCGCCGCCGAACTCGTGCGCCAGGCCAAAGCAGAGGGCCTACCCGTCACCTGCGAAGCCTCGCCCCATCACATTGTGTTGACCGATGAAGACGTGCGTATTCTCGGCACGGCGGGCAAAATGAGTCCGCCACTTCGCGCCAGAGAAGACCGAGAAGCCATAATCGCCGGCTTACAGGACGGCACCATCGACGCACTCGCCACAGACCACGCGCCACATACAACAAAAGAAAAATTGGGTGCATTTACCAAAGCACCCAATGGCATACTTGGCCTCGAAACCGCCGTCGGCGTCATCTTCACCAAACTCGTCCACACCAACCTGCTCTCCCTCTCAGATACAATTGCCAAACTCACCATAGAACCCGCGCGCATTCTCGGCATCAAAGGCGGTAGCCTCTCCCTCGGCAAACCCGCCGATATTACGGTCATCAATCCCGATCTCGAATGGATCGTAGATGCCAATCAATTCAAATCCAAATCGCGCAACACGCCCTTTCACGGATGGACATTAAAAGGTCGAGCCACAATGACAATACTGGGTGGTCGGGTAACGTACAAGCAGTAGTTGAAAGGATCAACATTCATGGAAGCGATTCTCGCATTGGAAGACGGTACCATTTTCAAGGGCAAATCCTTTGGCGCAGAAGTCGAGTGCGAAGGGGAAGTCGTCTTCAATACCAGCATGACGGGGTATCAGGAAATCCTCACAGATCCGTCTTATAACAGCCAGATCGTAACCATGACCTATCCACTCATTGGCAACTACGGCATCAACCCATCCGACTTTGAATCGCAAAAACCCCAGATCTCTGGCTTTGTGGTCAAAGAATACTGTCCATATCCCAGCAATTGGCGATCAGCCATCGCTCTCGGCGACTTTCTAAAAGAACACAGCATACCCGGCATTGAGGGCATTGACACCCGCGCACTCGTGCGGCATATCCGCCTTCGGGGCGCAATGAAAGGCGTGCTGTCAACCATCGATCTCGATTCCGACAGCCTCGTTCAAAAAGCACGCGACTTCCCCGGCCTAATTGGCCGCGACCTCGTGCAAAACGTCACCTGCACAGAACCCTATCACTGGGCCGAGGGCCTTTGCGATCTCAAAACCGGTCAGACCAGACATCTTAGGCAAAAAACCAAATACCGCGTGGCGGCTTACGACTTCGGCATCAAATACAACATCTTGCGCTATCTCGTTGACCGCGGCTGCGATGTAACTGTTTTTCCTGCCGATACACCCGCAGAGCAACTCCTCGAAATCGATCCCGACGGCATCTTTTTGTCCAACGGCCCGGGCGATCCAGAACCCGTGACGTATGCAGTCGAAAACATCCGCAAATTGATCCGCGAACGCCCCACCTTTGGAATATGTCTGGGCCATCAGCTTCTCGGCCTGGCACTGGGTGGGAAAACGTACAAACTCAAATTTGGTCACCGGGGTGCCAACCAGCCAGTGCAGCACGCCAGCACGGGCAAAGTCGAAATCACCGCGCAAAACCACGGTTTCTGCGTCGATCTAAACACCCTCGACCAGGAAATCGTGACACTCACCCACATCAACCTCAACGACAACACCCTCGAGGGTCTGCGCCACCGGGAATTGCCCGCCTTCTCAGTCCAATACCACCCCGAAGCCTCTGCCGGCCCGCACGATGCCGATTATCTCTTCGACGAATTTGCAAAGTTGATGGACAAGGCGAAATAACCATATTTCACGAGGACTAAACTATCATGCCAGTACAAATCACTATAGAAGACGTCCCTGAAGATGTACACGACGCGCTTGCTGTTCGCGCCGCCCGCCAGCGCCAGTCCATGCAAGCATTTCTCCGCAATGAATTGGAACGAATCGCGTCGCGGCCCTCGGTTGAAGAGTGGCTACACAGAGTTCGCAAGCGTAAGGAAGCGACGGGTACCCGCGTTCGACCTTCGAGTATTCTGAATACCCGTGATGACGAACGAAAAGAAGGTGTTTATGAAAGTAACTCTCATTAACTGGCGCTGTTGGAATTTCGGGTCAAGTCCTATATTTAGTTGAAATACTGGAGGCTGTTGGATTCAATCAGCAGCAAGGGCGTCTTGTGTGTCTGTATCGAGTTTCAAGTTCTTTTGAAGTGCGCGCCTGAGCCTGGGCAGGCTTTTGTATCCTTTGACCCTTCGCAAGCGGGGTTGGATGTCCAAGAGTGCTGTGGCTAACCAGCGCCGGCGTTGATTAGAGTTTGTCCATCGCTTCACATGAACGTGTCTGGAAAGCGACACGTTGTACACCATCCCGGGTGAGTTGTGCCACCATTGAGTTAATCGACTCAATGCAGTTGGTCGTACGAAAGGACTGCTTCAAGTGTGGCATCAGTCCGAGGCGATGCAAGCTGAGTGTGTCTTCAAGACCTTCTTCAAGGCTTTTAAGCGCGTCTTCGTTGATCAAGGCCAATTCGGGTTTTATGGCATAAAGCGCAGCTTTGGCTTCCCGATAGGTGGACAGGTCGTAGGCATTTTGTAGGGTCTTTTTGATCTGATCCTGTTTATTTTTAGGCAGATAGGAAAGCACATTCTCCCTCTTATGCCACTGACAACGCTGGATGACCACATAGCCAGAAAGTGCCTTTGTAAGGGCAGCATACAGCCCTTTTGAGCCGTCAATAAGACACAGCAGGCCCTTGTGATAGACCAGATCACGTTCTATGAGGGACTGTATAAACTGCCGACAGACACGCTCGTTCTCAGTCGCAGCCTGGACAAAGCCTATTGGGATTTTATCGCCTTGTATCGTCACGCCAAGGGCAATGATCATTTCCTGGTCTGCAAAGGTCTTGCCATCTATAAAGAGGGCGACGAGATCATACGGTGCCAAAGAGCGTTCACGGAACTGTTTCAGCTTTTGTGCCGACGCCTTGATAAAACGTCTCGACACGGTTGATGAGGACAGCCCAAAGGCTTTAGGGATCGCTTGTGCACAGGCTTGATAAGACCGGGTCGCAATGCCTTTGATCACGCGAAGGAGCAACCCTTCATCCATACGTCGGGGAACCTGGAGATGATGATACGCTTGGAGTGAGACTTCCTCATCTCTCTCCACATTACGTACCCTCGGTACAGAGATAGGCACTTTTTGATCGGCCAAATACACAGACCCTTGTTGACTGCCCCACCGACGATTGGGGTTTTGTTGCTCTTTGCGAGTGTATCTATCACCTGCTAAGCGGCTCACTTCCTGCTGCAATTCTTCTGCCACGGCGTCTAATCCTATTGGGATCAAGGCCTGGATCAACGCGATGCGGGTATCCAGTGCCATCAGTTCTTCTTCTGTGGGTGTCTCTGGCGTTTTATCGTCTTTGTGGATGGCCTTGACTTTGGGGGCTTTGTGCGATACTTTTTTCATCACGGGCTCCTTTGGTTGAGGACACAGCGTTTTCGGGTGAATCTGCTGTATCCAATTTACATTGGAGCCTCTAATATTTCAACTAAGATAAGCACAACCTCGGAATTTCTGCGAGGGCGAGGGTTTAATGTGTATGCTGGGGAGAACGGATTGGTTGATAAACCTCATGTCTACCACTACTTTCCAAAATTATGACCGGATCGACAAAATTGTTCATTTGCTGACGAAATGCTGCTGGATACGGAGGAACCACAATGTTGGAAACAAGCTTTCGCGAATTGCTCGCTAGAACTATCGAATTGTACAAAGAAAAAAGGAAAGTCGATCGATAAGGAGATAGAAGAAAAAAAAGAGGCGATACGTCAGCACTCAGAGGGTAAAAAGAACAAGTTCTCTATTTCGGGCCTTGGCAAGGTTTTAGTGGCGGCAAAAAGAACTAAAGGCCTTGATGTGGATCTTGAAAACTTGAACAACCTGAACCGGGAACAACTCGCGTGGCTCATCAAAGAGAAAGTATTGAGACTTTCGTTAAATCAATCAGTTTTTAGGTTGCTTGCATTAGTTTCTGGTTAGGGATTTGCATGGAGGAGATAGCGTGGAAAGAAAAGGATTGAACAAAAGGCATTTCCATGAAAGGTTAGAGTTGAGAAAGAAAAATTCTACCTTTTGCAAGGAGTAATGCCATGTCCATCCAGTCTCAGTCCCCCCTATCTCCTACGGGTGAAGAAAATGAATATGGAAAAGCATCGCCAACCTTTTCTTTGCTGCTGTCCCCTCTTGAAGCGCACTTACCCTATCTGACACCGTTGACTTCAAGATGTAATAAGCCGATGACCTATACGTTTGACCATCAAGTTCGCGGGTTGGTGTATTATCATATCGAAGCATGCAGTTCTGCCCAAGACCTGTTGCAGGCCGCCGGATGTGACGGACTTGCCAACCAGCTTTTGGTGCCGCCTTCAGGGTTGGGACAAAGTACCTTTTATGAGGCCAATACCACGCGGGGCAAAAAGCAGATGTTCGAGTTATTCTCCAGACTGTCCAAGACAGCCGCCAAAAAGGTCGGTCTTGCCCTGCCACGCCATCGGGGACTCATCGCCATTGATGGGAGTTTCGTTGATGCGTGTTTGTCCATGACCTGGGCAGATTATAGCCACCACAAACGCAAGGCCAAGTTGCACTTCGGATTCGACTTAAACGGAGCCATCCCACGCAAGATTTTTCTATCCGATGGCAAGGCCGCCGAAAGACCCTTTGTGTCTTTGCTCTTGGAGAAAGGACAGACCGGCGTGATGGATCGCGGCTATCAAGAACATGCCCGCTTCGATGCGTGGATCAATGACGAAAAGCACTTCGTCGTGCGCGTCAAGAAAAACATCCAATATCACATCCTTGAGCGATTGGCTTTTCAACCAAGATCCTATCAACCACGAGGCCAGGCCACTATCTCCTTCTTTGCCAAGGTCTTATTGGGTGATGAGAACCATCAAATGACCCATCCGGTCTTTTTAGTCGGTTTTTCTGCCTGTGGTAAAGCCTACTGGGTCGTCACAGACCGTGACGACTTGTCTGCCGAGGAAATTGCCTTCATCTATTCTTTGAGGTGGAAAATCGAAATCTTCTTTGCATGGTGGAAAAAATACCTCAAGGTCTATCATCTCATCTCGCGTAGTCCACACGGGGTCTTGATACAACTCCTTGCTGGGTTGATCACCTATCTCTTGCTGGTTATCTACTTCCATCAACGCTATGATGACAAACCTTGTGTGACCTATCTGAGACAACTCAGGTGGGATATACGACAGGAAGCCCACGCCAACCCCCCTATCCATATCCACATTTACGTCGTATGGTGCCTCCTGAGCCTTTGCTATCAGCATAAAGACCTTTGACTTTGATCAACAGCAATTTTCTAACCAGAAACTAATGGTTGCTTGATAAAAATGTTCAGAAACGTATCTTGGACACGGGATGCATTAAGCAGATCGAATATGAAGATGGCCAGTTCAGGCAGCGGGTCTTTATAAAGGTGGAGGAGGGTGAGGAAACCCGTAACACCAGGAATCTTCATGACTCCAACCTCCCAAATACCCAAAATGTAACTTTGTATCGGAGAGATGGCGGCGAAAAAGATGATGACATCAAAGAAGAAATCGACGAATGGTGGTATGAGGACGAGGCTGACTTGATCGCAAAGGACCGTGATGACGATATCGACGAATACGGACGGTCTCAAGAAGAAGGCTGGCCCTACACTGACGAAGACCACGAATCGGCAGAATACGGACGGTCCCAAGAAGAAGGCTGACCTTACTGCTATAGATCAAAAAGACCGCAACTCTTACCTCTGCACTTCCGCTTTAAACTCCTCCAAAGGCATTGATTTCTCTCCGGTTCTATCCATTTTGTCCAAGATCTGCTCAGAAGCACGGACATCGATCACGTCTTCAAAAAACTGAAAAATCTCAGCCTCTGAGAAACCTGCTTTTTCTGCCCGTTCGATGGCTTTCTCAAACACATCAAACAACATCTCTTGCTCTTTCTCCGACAACTTTTCCAATGTCGGACACGATGCAGGCGCATCTGTTGTATATATTTCTTTTTCCATGTCATTCTCCTTCTGAAAAGTTCGGAGGAGTTTCTTTTTTAATTTCATGCGATGGGAAGAGGCCTGATCCGTATGCTATTTTGAGTAAATACAACAACGCTGCCATCTTGAAGATCATTGGAAATAGTCGGTAGGTTGGCCTGTAATAGTTTAAATTGTTGCTCTGGATGCCTCTCCGTACCTCTTCGGAAAAGAATTACAGATGGTTTGAGGGCACTTCTCAATGCGAGCAATGAGCCAAAGTCCGTGTCAGCCGAAATAATGATCCTATCCTCCCTCTGAGCGAGTCGAAAAATATCTTCATCGGATGCAGATTGCATATTATATTTCCGAATATGTACAGCATCGTATCCTTGTTCAGCGAGCTTTTGAGCCAGCAATGGGGAAAGTGCATTATCAATGAGAAATCTCATGGTATCATTTGAAGAGGAAGTTCCCGTTCGCGCACTGCGACCGCTGCAAAAGCGAGTGCTTCGCGAATGTCTTCAGGTTCGAGGTCGGGATAGAGTCTCAAAATTTCCTCATCAGGTGTGTTTTCAGCGATGAGATCAACAACGATAGAAACGGGGATTCGAAGACCTCTTATACAGGGCAATCCCCCCATTTGGTCGGCAGAAACAGTGATGCGTTGAAATTTCATTTTTCATTTCCTTTCGAATGTCTTTCGCGTAGAATATATACATAAGTATAGCCATCCCATCCCTCTCTTTCAAGCGCAATTTCTATTATGGAACACGCGGATATGTTCAGGTGTCTAAGAGAACAGAACACTTGACATCTCACCTCAGTTTCCGTATCCTGTTTTATAGCGGCCCCGAACAAGGAGGTTTTATACATGTACAAATGGATTTGCACACTTGCAGTTGTCGCCTTGATTGCGACGCAGGCACAGGCAGACATTGGCGTTCAGCCGCAAAACAAAATTCCGCGCGCAGGCGAGAACCTCGTGAATGGGCTAAAAACCACCGGCGGTTTGTTCGACCTGAAAAAGCTCAAATTTAACCACACCATCGGGATCAGTTACGGCTCGGGGTATGGCGGTGGCCTGAACCAGTATTATCTCAACGACATCACGTATCAAATATCCAAACCGCTCATCGTCAGAGCGCAAGTTGGCCTGGTCAATCAAATGTCGGGCAATACGCGCTACGGTTCGACTTCATCGGGCGGTGTTCAAGTCGTCGTACCCAATGTCAGTCTTCTGTACCAGCCCAAACCCAATATTCGCATCGAAATTGGATTCAGCACATTCAATGGCTATGGCTATCCCTATTATTACAACGAGAGATACAGACGCTAGTAAGTTGTGACATTAACAGATAGGGACGCCAGCGCGTAAGGGCTGGCGTCTTTTTTTTTTATCTGTATATTTATCAACATGAAACGCTGGTTATGGGTTCTCGGCGGCCTTATCATCGCCGGTCTGGTCTTTGCGACAAAAGCCTTTTGGGAACCACAAACGGCACCTGATGTCGTGCCCGACGCCCCCCAGGTCATCCAGAATATTCGCGTTGAAATTCTCAATGGCTGTGGCAAAGGCGGCGTTGCCAAGGAGATCGGGCAAAAACTGCGCGATTTTGGCATAGATGTCATGACCCTCGGCAATGCTGAAAATTTCAACTTCCCCGAGACCATTGTCATAGACCGCATGGGTAAAATAGAATATGCTCAACAAGTCGCCAATGTCCTCGGCACGCTCAATGTGATCCAGCAAAAAACACCCGATCCCTTTCGCATTGAGGAAGTCACCGTCATCATTGGGCGCGACTATCGCGGGTTGGGAATATTTAAATGAAAGGCAGCTCAATTTGTCAGATACCACCGAAATTGTCCGCAGTGCCTGCATTGAACAGTTGCTATCGCACAAAGCCGAAGACCTCATTGTGATTGATCTGCGCCAAACAGCCGACTTTGTCGATTACTTTATCATCTGCACGGGGACTTCCGATGTGCATGTTCGCGCCCTGTCCGATGCGGTAACCGAGGGGCTCAAAGCCGAAGGGCAGCGCCCCTATCAGGTCGAAGGATATGATGTGCGGAAATGGATACTGATCGACTTTTTCGATATTATCGTACATATTTTTCAAAAAGAGTCGCGTCAATTTTACGGTCTGGAACGCCTGTGGCGCGACGCGCCGATAGAGCGCATTGAAGACGACGTATTGATGAACAATTTAATCCGCGATCCGTGACAACTGGAGATGACCAATGCCCGTTCCAACCATCACCTGGAAAAATGACGCACTGCGCCTCATCGACCAGACCTTATTGCCCGAAGAGTACAAATTCATCACTTGCCGCGATGTCAACACGGTGGCAGAAGCTATCGTCAGCTTGCGGGTGCGCGGTGCCCCCGCCATTGGCGTATCGGCTGCTTATGGCGTCGTTATCGCAGCGCAAGAAGCCATAGCGCGGGATGCCGACTTCGACAGGTATGTCGCAGAAAGCATTCAAAAACTGGCGCAAACGCGCCCCACAGCCGTCAACCTCTTTTGGGCACTCGACCGTCAGGAAAAGGTCCTCGCCAAAGCAGCCGACCATTCACCCGTTAAAAAACGCGATCGCCTGCTCAAAGAAGCCCATGAAATTTTTGAAGACGACAAAAGAATATGCCGCCAAATTGGTCGCCATGGCGCCGAATTGCTATCTCCACAGGCGACTGTATTGACCCACTGCAATGCGGGCGGCCTGGCCACGGCCGACTACGGCACGGCCTTAGCAGTGGTTTACGCCGCCGTCGAAGCGGGCAAACAAGTCGCGGTCTATGCCGACGAAACCCGTCCACTATTACAGGGGTCGCGCCTCACGGCCTGGGAACTGAATCAAAGCGGCGTAGATGTCACCGTGATATGCGATAGCATGGCCGCCGCAGTGCTGCGCGAGAAAAACATCGACAGCATCGTTGTCGGCGCAGATCGCATTGCCAAAAACGGAGACGTAGCCAACAAAATCGGCACCTATGGGCTGGCCATTTTGGCCAAAGCGCATCAGGTACCTTTTTACGTAGCCGCACCCTTATCTACCATTGACATGAAATGCGATACTGGCGCGCAAATTCCCATTGAAGAGCGAGAAACAGAAGAAATCACACACGGCATGGGCCGGCAAACCGCGCCCAATGGCATCCGCGTTTACAACCCTGCCTTTGACGTGACTCCCAACCACCTCGTCACGGCGATCATAACAGAAAAAGGCGTGGCAAAAGGCAATTACTCAGAAATATTTGCGCGATGGTTTGGAGAATAAACCTTAGTTTATTGCATAATTAAGCGACTTTATACCTCGCGTTATTTTTCACAAGATATACAAGATATTGGGGGAAATAGAGCATTTTTTGATAAATTGCGCAATATAAGTTATTGACAAATTTTGCATGCATTCTTAAAATGTGAGAGTCGTGTGCGTGAGGTCGTGTCTGGACAATGAGCAGAGGTAGATGATGAAAAAAAAAATCCCGTTTTTTATCGTATTTCTCATGATCGGCTGTGTCGCATCGCAGCCCCAACTCACCCCTCCGACTGATTTATCGGCACCTAATTCATCGTTTGCTGATTCATCGTCAGTACGAGAAGAATTTGACCCGCAAACCCTCATGGACGACGACGTGGTATTGCAAACGCCCGCCCGCGCCGAGGCAATGCCCCCACCGGAAATATCACCCGAATCTACGCGGCAAATTGAAGGCTTTCGCGTTCAAATCGCAGCCCTGCGCGATCGCAACCGAGCCGAAGCCCTGCGCGAACAAATTCAGCGCGATGCTCAGGTCTTGGCATATATTCATCTCGACGAAGATATCCAACTCTACAAAATTCAAGTAGGCAACAACCACACGCCCGAATCAGCAGAAACACTGCGCGACGCCATTAGAGCACTGGGCTTTCCCGAAGCTTATGTGGTTCGCACACAAATTGCCGATGTGCAACCTCATGGCGATACCACATCGGGTTTTCGAGTTCAAATTTTTTCGTCATCGACGCGAGGGGCAGCGGAAAATGCACAAATGCAAGCGCGTGTTCAACTGGCCCGCGACGATGTTTTTATCGATTTTGAATCCCCTTATTTTAAGGTGCGCGTCGGCAATTTTCAGACGCGCAACGATGCAGAGATATTACTCGAGGAGGTAACAAAAAAAGGCTATGAAACAGCATTCATTGTACAGGCAAAATCTTCTCAATAACGCGAAGACTGCCATGCGGTATAACCTGTGTCTTATTGCAGTTCTAATTTTTGGCGGTTGTGCAACCACCGCACGCACGCCCCTTGCACCTGCACCTCCACCTGCCCCCATAACTGTACCAGAAGTGGCAGAACAACCAATTATACAAATAAGGCCAGAGATCAAAATGGAGCCTACGGGCGACCGTCTTTATGACCTGCTCCAAAACGCCGCTGTCGAATCTCAGTCTCATCGCGTACGAGCCTTGCTCGATACGGCATCCCAAATGTTGCGCCAGCGATTTGTTTCCGAACCAGAAACAGCCAGGAAATGGGCCGCGCTGATGCGTTTCACACTTGAGCGCTATCACGCAATCCTACCACGCGCGCCCATACCGCCGCATGCACCTTTGGCAGCCCTGCTCAATGCCCTTCCCAAATCTATGGTTGCCGACTTGTTGCATCATCCGCATTATCGAGAACTCAAAATAAGAGCGCTGGCAGGGCAAGCCGATATCCCCATTGACCTCAGGCCCGAAGTCATGGCTTATATCCGATATTTCTGCACGGAAAAGCGCGACTTTTTTGTGCGCAGTCTGTCTCGTTCCACCGCCTATTTGCCCATGATCCAGACCGTTTTTCGCGAACAGGGCCTGCCTTTGGACCTTGCGTACAAAGCCATGATCGAAAGCGGATTTAATCCCCGCGCACTCTCGCGTGCAAGCGCCCTGGGCATGTGGCAATTTATGTACTACACGGGTGTGCTCTATGACCTGCGGCGCAACACCTATATCGACGATCGCATGAATCCCGAAAAAGCCACACAGGCTGCTGCGCGACATCTCAATCACCTGTACAAATACTTTGGAGATTGGCATCTGGTTGTCGCGGCCTACAACTGTGGGCAGGGCCGACTGGATCGCGCTATTGCAAAATCTAAAACCCGAGACTTTTGGAAAATCGACGTGCTACCTAGAGAAACCCGCAATCACGTACCTAAGTTTATGGCTGCTGTCATCATTGCCAAAGACCCCGCTTTTTTCGGTTTTGAAGATGTTGTCTATCAGCCTCCTCTGTCTTATGACAAAGTCACCTTGACAGAACCTGTAAACCTGCGTTTGGCAGCCCAATGTGCGGGCACTACCTACACCTGGTTGCGTAACCTCAATCCCGAACTGCGCCGTCCCTATACACCACCTGCAATGTCGCGAAACGCCTATACTTTGCGCGTTCCAAAGGGCGCAGGTGCGAAATTTAGAGCCAATTACGCGCAAATACCTGCACATAAAAAAATCCAGCTCGTTGACTATGAGGTCAAACGCGGCGATACCCTATCGGGCATTGCATCCCGCGTGGGAGTGTCGCCAGCCGACCTGCAGGCAGCCAATGGCATCACCAATCCTCGCCGCCTGCAAATCGGTCAGAAACTCAGCATTCCAATGTATCCCCACGCCCAACGTGTGTCTGCTGCAACACAGACACGTCCAGCACTACAAAGAAAAAATATTGACCAAAGTCCCGACCCCAAACACTATCGCCAGATCGATGTCACGGTGCGTACAGGCGATACTCTGTGGGGCATAGCCAAGCGAAAAGGCATCACGGTATCACACCTGCGTGCGTGGAACAATCTGAATACCAATCATTCCATTCACCCAGGTGATCGCCTCACACTGTGGATACCCAAAGATGGAACATCGGAATCTACCATCTTTTATACGGTACGCACAGGCGACACCTTGTGGGGCATAGCGCGTGCCTTTGATACGAGTGTTGCAGCCCTGCAATCCTGGAATGACATTCGAAGTCCATCGCGCTTGCGACCCGGCACCCGCATTCGCGTCAGAAAAATTGCGGAGTAAGTGAGAGGAAAACCGATCACTGCACGCGTTTGCGGCACGCTTTCCCTATGATTATCGCCCGCAATATTTTGCTCATTTTTTTGGCACTGCTTCTCCAGGCATCCTGGGTAGATAGCTTCGCAATTTACGGCATTGCGCCAGATATCGTCATCATCATACTGGTTTTTATTGCCTTTACCCGAGGGCAAATTGAAGCGACGGGACTGGGTTTTTTATCGGGGTTGCTCATCGACATATACGACCCTGGCACGCGTTTGGGCGTCAATGCGCTGGCCAATAGCCTGATTGGTTTTTTTGTGGGTTATAGCCGCGTGGGCATTGACACAGGAGCCCTGCGAGCACAGGCTGCCATTTTGTTTTCAGCAACACTTTTACACGATATTATCTTTTTTGTTTTTTCTTTACAACCGATTAAAATTTTGAGCATCGGATTGGGTACAAGTCTTTACACAGCCGCGTTGGGCACGGCATTATCGTTTGTCCTCACCCACTTCTCATCTCTCAATATTGAATCCCATGAAGAATGACTTCATACATAACGGCATTCGAGCACATCGCTCACGCATTCTTTTAGGCGTAATAGCGTTTCTCTTTGGCCTATTGGGCATCCGACTCTACATGTTGCAGATTGTCGAATGGGAACAGTATCGCATCCAATCTGAAAAAAATACCATGCAGCCCGTCATCATCCAGGCCAATCGCGGCATGATCCGCGACCGCAATGGTATCATTTTGGTCGATAACAGACCGTCTTATAACATCTCGGTCATTCCCCCTCGCTTTTTGGCAAATATTGAAGAAGACAAATGCAATGGGCTTCTTGAACGCCTCGGGCAAATTGTGAATCTGCCCTGTAAAACCATAACAAAAAAATTGCAATCGCATAATCGGCACTTTTACGATCCGGTCAAACTCAAATTCGATGTGGATTTTGAAGCCATTTCCGTTATTGAGGAAAACCGCTATGATTTCCCCGGTGTAGAAATCCAAATCGAACCCCGCAGGGGCTATCTCATCTTTGACAAACCCTCGGCGATATCCATCGAGTTTTCGGACGCGCAGCACATCGCCAGTAAATCTTTTCCCTTAGCACCGCATACTTTGGGCTATGTCGGACTGATCAACGCATCGCAATACTCTCGCCTGAAAGCGGAAGGATATCACTATTACGACCGCATTGGAAAACGAGGGATTGAGCGCATCTTTGAAGATCGAATGCGGGGCCTTAAGGGCGTCAAATACATCGAAGTGAATGCCAAGGGACGCGAAGTGGGCAGTTTTCCCGAAAAAACAGACCCTCCCATTCCCGGCGAAGATCTGTGGCTCACGCTCGACTGGCGCGTGCAGCATGCCGCAGAGCACGCCTTTGCAGACAGCATGCGCGGCAGCCTAATCGCCATGCACCCGCACTCTGGCGAAATCATTGCCATGGTCAGCAAACCCGGATTTCACCCGCGATCTATCCGAGACCCCAAAGCGTGGCAGCACTTGCAAACAGATCCATCCAAGCCCTTGCTCAACCGCAGCCTTAAGGGCGAATATCCACCCGCTTCGGTTTTCAAAATGATCACATCAATAGCGGCTTTGGACATGGACCTTATCACAGCCGACGCATATCGCTTTAGACCATGTACGGGAGGCCTATTTTTCGGCAATCGCAGGTTCAGATGCCACAACAAAAAAGGCTGCGGAACAATCAATATGCGTCAAGCTCTCGTAAAATCGTGTGATGTATTCTTTTATCAACTCGGCCTCAAAGTGGGCATTGACAACTGGCATCGTTATGCCGCTATGTTTAAATTTGGTGAATTGACAAATATCGACATCGCTTCGAGAGGCGATGGCGAAGCACGTGGTCTGCTGCCCGACCACAACTATTACAAACAAAGGGACGGCTTCTGGGCTGGGGGCAATATGCTCAACCTGACCATTGGACAGGGGGAACTCCTGACGACGCCCATTCAAGCAGCGCGCTATACGAGTGCACTGGCAACCGGTCAGCTACCTACCCTGCACGTGATCAAAGGCTCACAGGGTGGAACTACGCCGCTCCCCGTCTCAAAAGAGGTCATGAAAACAGTGCGAAGCATGATGATAGATGTGGTCAACAGCCCAGGTGGCACAGGCCGTCGCGCCCGTTTACCCGATATTGTCGTTGCAGGAAAAACGGGCACCGCGCAAAATCCTCACGGTGAAGACCACGCCTGGTTTATCGCTTATGCACCGGCTGAAAACCCGCGCATTGCCATTGCTGTAATTGTCGAAAACGGCGGTTCGGGAGGCGCAGTGGCCGCACCTATTGTTCAAAAAACGCTTGCAGCCTATTTTGAACACGCGGTGCCAAAACCAAAACCCACCAACGAATTGTTTGTGGTCAATAACCAGTAATCACTCATTTTTCGAGGTAGTTGTGAATATTTCTCAATATGTTCGACGCGACCTCGACATTGGTCTCTTCACGGCAATATGCCTGAGCATTGGTGTGGGTATTACCATCATCTACAGTGCCAGCTATAATTGGGATTTGGGCCTGGCCGGCAACATTTATGAAAAGCAAATCATTTGGGCATTGCTCGGGTTTATTGCCATGGGCATCACGATGTGCATTCCCCTCAAACTTTTTTATGCCTTTGCCCATGTTCTCTACGGCCTGACGGTTGCACTTTTGATACTGGTTCTCGAATTGGGTGACCGGCGCTGGTTCGACGTTGGCCCCATTCATATACAACCTTCCGAATTAGCCAAGATAACGACCGTGTTGGTGCTCGCGCGTTTTTTGGCCTATCGCAACCACGATCTGACCCGCGTGCGTGCCTTTGTCCCACCTCTGTTGCTCGTCCTCGTGCCCATCTTGCTCGTTTTTAAGCAACCCGACCTGGGCACTGCTCTGGTTTTTAGCATCCTCATCCTGCCCATGTTCTTCTGGGCTGGTGCCAAACCCCAGCATCTATTTTTTTTAATTTCTCCCGCTCTCACCCTGATATGTGCCTTTCATCCCTGGATGCTGGTTTCAGTGATGCTCCTGCTCATTGTGATATTGTTCATTGAACGCCCCCGCTTATTCGCCGCAAGCATCTTGCTATTGGTCAATCTCGCGGTTGCCATCGCTGCACCTTATGCGTGGGAACACAAACTCCACGACTACCAAAAACGCCGCATCCTCACCTTTCTCGACCCCGATATGGACAAACTCGGAGCGGGTTATCAGGTCATTCAGTCCAAAATCGCCATTGGATCTGGCGGCCTCACAGGCAAGGGATTTTTGGAAGGCACACAAACCAAACTCGCCTTTTTACCCGAACAACACACCGACTTTATTTTTTCCGTTATATGCGAAGAATTTGGATTTATCGGAGCCTTTTTTGTTCTGGCATTGTTTTTATTCACCTTATGGCGTGCCTTGTCCATTGCCGTACAGGCCAAAAGCCGCTTCTCCAGCTTGACCGCTATCGGGCTGGCGGCCATTCTCCTCTTTCACATTTTTGTCAACATCGGCATGACCATCGGCATCATGCCCGTCACTGGCCTCCCTTTACCTTTCCTGAGCTACGGCGGTTCCACCCTCATCACAAATATGATTCTCATTGGTCTATTGCTCAACATTTATGCCAATAGGTATGAGAATTATTAAAAGCGTGAAACGCGAGAGGTAGAACGGTGTACAACGGGTCGTTTTCCAGACCAGTTCAACGCAAAAGGCGAGAGGCCATCCGGCCTCTCGCCTTTTATTTTTATGTATCTGTGTCTATTTCCCGCCTCTCATCACGCCGTTACAAGTCCGCCCTCGAAGACCGCGTCGGGGACCTGATTATCGGGTTGGCGTCTCGCCGCACGTCGGGCGCGCCCCGCTTCGGTTGATACCCAGGCATTGGCCCTGTCGCCCGTGAGTTCGGCAATTTCTCGCAACAGGGTATCGGAAGGCAACACTTGAACCTGCCGGGACAGGACGACGGTGGAATGGTCGCGCTCCAATTTCAGATGCAATCGCAGCTGACAGTCGCCTGGATGTTTCAGACACAAAGTATGCAAAGACTTAAGTCGTTCCATCCGAATTAAATCGCCAGGCAACAGCACATTGACAGTATCGGCCAGTTGTTCGCGCGCCTGCTCAATGGGCATTACATTTTCAACCTGCACCGAAGACCGCCCATTGCGTGCCGAAAACCGACCTTGCAAAACCACCATTTCATCGACCAGCAGTTGCGCGCGCAATTTTTCAAAATTATCGGAAAACACCACCAGATCAACCGTTCCGTTCAAATCTTCCAGTGTTCCAAAAGCCATGGGCTGACCATTGCGCGTCGTATGCGGTTTGACTTCGGTCAAAACGCCCCCAATCTGCACCTCAGCACCATCGGGCAATCCCTCCAGATCATTTACCGACCGCATCCCCATTTCCGCCAAATCGGTTCTGTAGCGTTCCAGCGGATGCCCCGAAAGATAAAAGCCCAGCATATCTTTTTCGTATGCGAGGCGTTCGCGCTCAGTCCACACCACAACTTCGGGCAACGAACGGTCGTTCACCACCTGGATTTGCATCTCAGCCATTTCAAACATGGAAATTTGCCCGCGCGCGCGATCCATCTGTACAGATTGCGCCATCTCCAGTGCGCGATCTAAGGCTTCGAGCAGTTGCGCGCGATGCCCGGGCATGCAATCATAAGCACCGGCTTTAATCAAACTCTCAACACACCGCCGGTTCACGGCCTGAGAATCCACGCGGTCGCAAAAATCAAATAGCGACTCAAAAGGGCCGTCTGCCTCACGCGCTGCAACAATCGCTTGAACCGCGCTGCGCCCTACATTGCGAATGGCGGCCATACCCATCCAAATCTCGTTTTTGGCAGCCACAAAATCGACCTGCCCTTCATTTATATCCGGGGGCAATACGTCGAGACCCATCCGCCGACATTCTTCAATCAAAACGACCAGACGCTCAATATTGCCAATTTCACTGTTGAGGTTAGCCGCCATAAATTCCGCCGGATAATGCGCCTTGAGATACGCGCACTGGTAAGCCACCATCGAATAGCCCGAACTGTGCGCCTTGTTGAACCCATAACCAGAGAAAACCTCGATGTCTCGCCATATCTGTTGTGCAACCGCTTTTTTAACGCCATTGGCCACGGCACCCTCTAAAAATTCGAGCCGATACTGTTCCATCACATCGGCCAACTTCTTTCCCATGGCTTTGCGGATGCCATCGGCTTTGGCAAGTGTAAATCCGGCGAGGTCGCGGCACAGGCGCTGCACCTGTTCCTGGTAAGTAATAATGCCGTAAGTCTCTTCCAGTGCCGGGCGCATCTTTTCGTCGTTATACGTCACGTCCTCCCGCCCATGCTTGCGGTCGATATAATTGGGAATGTACTGCATCGGTCCCGGGCGATAAAGCGCGTTCATCGCAATAATATCGCCAATCGTATCCGGCTTCAGTTGTTGCAAATATCCTTTCATCCCCGCGCTTTCAAACTGGAACACCCCGGTCGTATCGCCCCGGCCAAACAGGCGATGGGTCGCCTCATCGTCCAGAGGCAAGTTATCCACATCCACATCCACGCCGTAATTTGCCTTCACCATTTTCACGGCATCGTCGATCACCGTCAGGTTGCGAATCCCCAAAAAATCCATCTTCAAAAAGCCCAGATCCTCAACGTGGTGCATATTGTACTGCGTCATCACCTCGCCGCCTTTGGGCGCTTTGTAAACGGGCATAAATTCGGTCACTGGCTTGGGCGTAATCACCACGGCAGCCGCGTGAATCGACGCATGGCGCGCCAGACCTTCGAGTTGTTTCCCAATACCGATCATCTTTTGACCCGTGCCCCCGTCTTCTGCAATCTGACGCAACTCGGACACCTGATCAAGTGCTTTATCGAGCGTCATTTTCAATTCTGCGGGCACCAGTTTTGAAATTCTATCGACTTCTGCAAATGGCCGGTCCAACACCCGCCCCACATCGCGGATCACGCCCTTGGCACCCATTGTCCCAAACGTAATGACCTGACACACATTGTCGCGCCCGTATTTTTGCACCACGTAATCGATGACCCGGTCGCGGTCGCGGTCGGCAATGTCGAGATCGATATCGGGCGGCGAGATGCGCTCGGGATTCAAAAACCGCTCAAACACCAGCCCGTATTCAATGGGATCCACAGCCGTAATGCCCAGCGCGTAAGCCACCAGGCTGCTCACTGCAGACCCGCGTGCACCTGCGCGGATGCCCGAGGCATTGGAAAACTGCACCACATCGTGCAAAATCAAAAAATAGCCCGGATACCCCGTCTGATCGATCACGCCCAACTCGAACTTCAGGCGTTCCTCATGCTCAGAGGTCACCTGCTTACACCGCGCCTCCATGCCCTCGCGCGCCAGATTGCCCAGATAATCACTGGCCGAATCATAACTCTTTGGCAAGGGAAAATCAGGCGCGTGATACTCATCAAATAAAATCTCCAGATTGCACTTTTCGGCGATCTCGAGCGTAGGTTCCAAAACGTGCGGCATATCCTGAAACAGCTCGTACATCTCTTTTGCCGACTTAAAATACACGCCCTCGGGATAACACATGCGCTTGGGATCGTCCAATGTCTTGCCCGTCTGAATAGCGACCAGAGCCGCATGCGCTTCGTGGTCTTCCGCGCGCGTAAAATGCGAATCATTGGTCGCCACCAGGGGCACGCCCATCTCTTTGTGCAGTTTGACCAATCCCGGATTGATCTTTTTTTCTTTGTCAATACCGTGCCGCTGAATCTCCAAATAATAATCATCGCCAAAAATATCGAGATACGTTTCCACGGCCTTTTGTGCCGCCTTATATCCCTCGCGCTCGATCAAATAGGGGATCTCGCCTCCCACACACGCCGACAGACAAATCAGCCCTTCCGAATGCTGGCGCAACAAGTCTTTGTCTATGCGCGGATTATAATAAAAGCCCTCGAGATACCCCGAAGACACCAGCTTGATCAGATTTTTATAGCCCGTATAATTTTTGACCAGCAAAACCAGATGGTTTGAATTGCCCTGAAGACCCGGCGCAGATTTTCTATCAAATCTGCTCCCCATCGCGCAATACACTTCGCACCCGATAATCGGATTGACGCCCACATCTCTCATCGCGCGATAAAAATCAATAGCACCAAAAAGATTGCCGTGATCGGTCATCGCAACCGCAGGCATGCCCCATTCGGCAGCTATTTGGGCAATATCTTCTATTCTCGACGCACCATCGAGCAGGCTGTACATGGTGTGGCTGTGCAAATGGACAAAGTCAGAGGATTTCATCAACACGCTCCCGTAAATGGAGATGTTGGGGGAGGGGCATCTCGAGAAAGAAACAAAAAAAGCAACCACAGATGAACACGGATAAAAGCAGATGAATACAAATAAAAACGGATGCAATCAAAGGCCCGACTTGACCCCGAGTGCAGGAGAGATCCGCGAAGGGGAATGGGAGAGAAGTTTGCGATTCTTAATCTAAAACCGGTCCGGGGAAAAAGCAAGCGACAGAATGGCAGGGTGCGAACGTATGTACGCGCCATTAGAACAGGACATCGAAAAACCGCCCACAGGAAAACTATTGTGCATTGTGCATTTTTACTTTTTAATTTATTTTTATACCTATGAAAACTCTTGAAATTCAACCCATGACAGCCCCAGTCAATGCAGACGTTGCAATTCCGGGTTCTAAAAGCATCACCAACCGCGTTCTGCTGATTGCCGCGCTTGCAGATGGTGTCAGCCATCTCAACAACGCACTCATGAGCGACGACACGCGGTATATGGCAAATGCCCTGCGCGATCTGGGCATTCGCGTGGAAGAAAACGAATCGGAGGCCGCATTTCGCGTCTATGGCACAGGCGGGCGTATCCCCGCTGATCGCGCAGAACTCCACATTGGCAACTCGGGCACTTCAGCGCGCTTTCTCGCGGCATATCTCGGCCTGGGCACCGGAACTTATACCATAGACGGCGTCGCACGGATGCGCGAGCGCCCCATCCAGGACCTCCTCGACGGCCTCACGCCCCTCGGCGTAACCGCGCGCTGTGAAGGCAAGGACGGGATATGCCCACCCGCCCTCATTGTCGCTTCTGGCCTTAAAGGTGGCCGCACCACCATGAAGGGCAACAAAAGCAGCCAGTATTTCACAGCCCTGCTTCAGGTTGCATCCTACGCCCAAACCGATGTCGAAATCCACGTCAAAGGCGATCTCGTTTCCAAACCGTATATCGACCTCACCATTGCCGTCATGCGCGACTTCGGCATTGAAGTCGTCAATAATAATTACCGCTCTTTCACAGTGCGCGCAGGCCAGCGCTATCACCCGCGCACATACCAGATCGAACCCGATGCGTCCAACGCCTCTTATTTTTTTGCCGCAGCCGCACTCACCCGTGGTCGCGTGCGCGTGCCCAATTTAACGGCGCAGTCCATTCAGGGCGACATCGGCTTCGTCGATATCCTGTCCAAAATGGGCTGTGAGGTGTACAAAGACCCCGAAGGCATTGAGGTACGCGGAACAGGCCGCCTATCGGGCCTCGACATTGACATGAACGCCACGCCCGACATCGTGCCAACCCTGTGCGCGCTGGCCCCATTTGCGTCTGCCCCAATCAGCGTACATAACGTGGCCGTCCTCCGCATCCATGAAACCGACCGCATCGCCGCACTCAAAACCGAACTGAACAAACTCGGCGTGCGCGTTGATACCCGCGCCGATGGCCTCACCGTCTATCCAGCAGATCACATCCAACCCGCCGCACTCGACACGTACGACGATCACCGCATGGCGATGAGCCTGTCGCTAATTGGACTGAAAATCCCCGGCATTGTCATCAACGATCCCGACTGCGTCAACAAAACATTTCCGACATATTTCGATGTCTTGAACGCGCTTTATTGAAAATGGGCGGGCACAGGGGCACCGCCCCTACATACGTAATTTCCTTTCATACATAACTCCATAAGGGGTCGGTTGCTGACCACTGACTACTGCTTTTTCATGTCCAAATTCCAAAACGAATTTTCCTGGTCGCCTTCGCGGCATCGCATGTTTGAATCGTGCAAGCGACAATACTACTTCAATTACTACGGCAGTTGGGGTGGTTGGAACAAAGACGCAGACGCGCAGACCCAATTGCTCTATCGTCTGAAAAAAATAACCACGGTTCCGCAACTCGTCGGTACCGTGGTTCACGACGCCATCAACAATGTGCTCAAGGCATTGAAATTGGGGCGCGATACTCTCCCCTTTGCTGTCGAGACCTACGCGCAAAATCTATTCGGTCAGCACTTGCAAGAATCCAAAAAACATCTCTGGCGCTATTCGGCCTCTCGATACACCAATTTGTTTGAACACTATTACAACGAACCCTTTTCAGAAACCGACCAAATCAACTCAGCCAATCACATTTCGATAAGTCTCAAGGCTTTCTTCGCCTCCAATGCCTACGCCACCTTGCAATCTGCCCGCCCCGAAGACTATCTCACCATTGAAAAACTCTCGGATTTTACCCTTGCCAGTACCAAAATCTGGGTCGTGCTCGACGTGGCGATTCGCCGCGACAAGTCCGTCTATATCTTCGACTGGAAAACCGGGCGCGAACGCCAGGCCGACCGCCACCAGCTCGCTGTGTACGCCCTGTACGCCACCGCGCAGTGGAGCGTCGCATTATCCGACCTCCAGCTCCGTGACATCTACCTGCAAACCAACACCGAGCGCACCTTAGACCTCTCTTCCGACGACCTCGACCAGACCCGTATATTTGTCACCGAGAGCGTCCAGAAAATGCGCACGCTCCTCGACGACCCCGAGCAAAACGCCGCCTCACAAGACACCTTTCCAATGACGACAAATACCCACCTGTGTACCACCTGCCCCTTCAAAGCCGTGTGCTATCCCCAAGAGACATCTGCCAGACAACCCACAACAGAACAAGACCCCGTTCAACTCTCTCTGTTTTGAATTTTTCCTTACGGAAACACTTTTCTTAAAAGCATAAATTGGTTACTCTTTACTCTTTAGATAGGCAGATTGCACCGAAACCCTCAATTTTCCAGAACTCATGGCTTTAGAAACCTTGACATTGACGCGCGAAGAACGCACCTGGCTTGCAGCTTACCAGAAGGCTTTAGAAGCGCGATTTCCGGATCTTATCAAAGATCTCATCATCTTTGGTTCCAAAGCGCGGGGATCGACGATGTGCCTATCTTAGTTGAAATAAAAGAGGCTCCGATGTAAATTGGATACAGCAGATTCAACCGTGAAAACGCTGTGTCCTCAACCAAAGGAGCCCGTGATGAAAAAAGTATCGCACAAAGCCCCCAAAGTCAAGGCCATCCACAAAGACGATGCAACGCCACAGACACCCAGAGAAGAAGAACTGGGCGCACTGGATACACGCATCGCGTTGATCCAGGCCTTGATCCCATTAGGATTAGACGCCGTGGCAGAAGAATTGCAAGAAGAAGTGAGCCGCTTGGCAGGTGATAGATACACGCGCAAAGACAACCAAAACCCCAATCGTCGGTGGGGCAGTCAACAAGGCTCGGTGTATCTTTCTGATCAAAAAGTGCCTATCTCTGTGCCCAGGGTGCGTAATGTGGTGACCGATGAGGAAGCCTCCCTACAGACCTATCATCATCTCCAGGTTCCCAGACATATGGATGAAGGGCTGCTCCTGCGTATGATAAAAGGCATTGCCACACGGTCTTATCAAGCCTGTGCTGAGGCGATACCCGAAGCCTTTGGGCTCTCCTCATCTACCGTATCGAGACGCTTTATCAAGGCGTCGGCACAAAAGTTGAAACAGTTCAAGGAACGCTCTTTAGCACAGTATGACCTCGTCGCCCTATTTATAGATGGAAAGACCTTTGCGGATCAGGAGATGATCATTGCCCTTGGCGTAACGATAGAAGGAGATAAAATCCCCCTCGGCTTTGTCCAGGCTGCGACCGAGAACGAGCGTGTCTGCCGACAGTTTATACGGTCCCTCCTAAAGCGTGATCTGGTCTATCACAAGGGCCTGCTGTGTCTTATTGACGGCTCGAAAGGCTTGTATGCTGCCCTTACAAAGGCACTTTCTGGCTATGTGGTCATTCAACGTTGCCAGTGGCACAAACGCGAGAACGTCACTTCCTATCTGCCCAAAGGCAAACAAGATGAGATCAAAAAGACCCTCCAAAATGCCTACGATCTGCCCACCTATCGGGAAGCTAAAGCTGCTCTTGATGCCCTTAAACCTGAATTGACTTTGATCAACGAAGACGCGACAAAAAGCCTTGAAGAAGGTCTTGAAGAAACCTTGAGCCTGCATCGCTTGGGACTCATGCCGCAGTTGAAGCAGTCTTTCCGTACCACCAACTGTATTGAATCGCTTAACTCTATGGTGGCACAACTCACTAGAAATGTGAAGCGATGGACAAACTCGAATCAACGCACACGCTGGTTGGCCACTGCGCTGTTGGATATTGAACCGCGCTTGCGAAGGGTTAAAGGCTTCCGAAGCCTGCCCAGGCTCAGGCGCGCGCTTCAAAAGGACTTGAAACTCGATACGGAATGGCAAGACGCGCTTGCTGCTGATTGAAATCACCGGCCTCGATTATTTCAACTAAAAATAGCACTTGACCGCGGGGATCATCCGATAAGGACTCTGATTTGGATGTTCTCATTGTCATCCATGAAGGAAATTGGGAAACGAAGAAGTTGGCTGCCGAACCCGGATATATGCTCGCGATTGGCACCGAGGTTGTGCCCTCGCTTATCGTACTTACCGCGGAGGAATGGATATACCACCAGGACTACGAAGCCCCATTCTGGCAAACCGTTACGCGAGATGGAATACCTGTTTTTCACCAGAAAGCCGAAGATTTTGCCGTTTTTGATCGCGTAGCAGAAGTTTTCAAAGATGTGGATGACTTATCCGCTAAGATAGACCAGGCCGTAGATGAAAGCAATGCCGCCCACTATCGCCCTGCCACCTCATAGCTTTTAGTCGCACTTGATGTCTTAATCTCTGTTTTCATTAGCCGGTGGGATAAACACGTCCCCCGGCTCTTATTTTTTGGGAGAGATGAATTGCGATTAGATTTTTTTTAACCTGTCGCAACATGTGGAACACGACCCTATTATACTATCTGCGGAGACTACCATGCCAAATAACAATACACAACAGTTTAAGCGTTCTGAGCGACTCATTGAGCTGGGCCGCATCCTGTTTCAAGCTGCTCAAGGGTTTACAGCTTTAGAATTGGGCAGAAAACTGGGCTGTCACCGCAGCACCATTTATCGCGATATTGACTCCCTTTCCAAACTCAACGTGCCAATCTGGGAACGCGATGGTCGATTCGGCATGCACAAAGACCGCTATATCACATCTGTGCGCGTGAACTTGCACGAGTCGCTGGCACTGTATCTCTCAGCCCGCCTGATCTCAGCGCACAGCGATAAACACAATCCCCATGTCGTCTCTGCACTTGAAAAACTCGCCAGCGCGCTTCCCGAATCAATCGGTCAACACATCACCCGAACCGCCGAAGCCACGCACAAGCGCAGACCGAATCGCGAGTATATTCGCGTTTTGGAGACATTCACCAGCGCGTGGTCTGAACGCAAACAGGTGCGTTTGACGTATTACAATCCATACACCGATGAAACCACCGAGCGCGTCTTTGATCCATATTTTATCGAGCCTTCGCCCGTGGGATATGCCTGTTATGTGATCGGGTTTGACCATTTGCGTCAGGCCATCCGCGAGTTCAAAATCGAGCGCGTTCAACAGGTCACAATCCTCGATTCATCTTATGAGATTCGCGACAAATTTGACCCGTACGATTATCTGACGCAAGCATGGGGTGTGATGGGTGGCGATGAGCGCATTGTCGTCAAACTTCGCTTTTCGCCCAATGTGGCATACCGCGTGCGGGAATCGGATTGGCCCTGCGTCGATACCATTGAAGACCTGTTAGATGGCGGCTGCCTCATGACATTAACCGTGAGTCACACCCTGGAAATGAAACCATGGATCAGAGGCTGGGGCGCAGATTGCGAGGTGATCGAACCAGAGGATTTGCGACAGGTCATCGCAAAGGATATGATCGCGGCAGGGAGGATGTATGAAATGCAGTCAAAAAAATGAGTTGCTCCAAGGCGGAGACACTATGGGTCAGAACAAAAATGAAAGGAGCTAATGATGGAGACGTTGAAAAAAGCAGACATCCAACACAAAGCATTAATTTTAGTTGTCAACCGCAATTGGGATGGTAGAGATTCCTCATTGTATGAGGCCGCCTGTTTTGCCTGGAAAGTGAAGAAATCGAGAGCCGAGCGAGCAGAGGTCATTTTAGCCAGTTATAATCGTAAAATTGTAGGGGCATTCATCGCCGATGAATGGTTAGAGGCAACTGCTGAGAATTTCCCAGGTCGAGGTCGAGAAACTGTCTCCAACCGTTACGGTTTTATAGGGCGTGAAGCCAGCCCTGATATTCAAAATCTTTATGTCGGGAAACGTGTCTCGGATGAATTGAGAGGGTACGGTGGTTCATTCAGGTATGTAAATTGTTGACCCCATATCGCCGCCATATTTACATACGCCCATCCTCTACCATTTCTTTTATGGACATACCAAGAGGAGGCATTTTGTCGCGTGCTTCGCGCATACGACGAGCAATTTCGCGCTGTCTTGCAATATCGGCATCTGTGGTTTTAACGACCTCCCGTCCACTTTCTTTTTGGCGTTTTTTTGCTTCCGCAAACAGGGCACGCACATTATAGCCGTGTGATGCCGCCAGTTGTTCGCGAATCTTTCGGACTTCTTTTATGATATCGTCGTGGTTCATCGCATTACTCTCCTAATAATTCCTCTGGGATGCAAAAAATAGAAAAGCCGTATCGTAGGTGCAAGTTAATCTTGCATAGTGAACAAAATTTCACTATATTTAGCCGCTCAAAATCATTCCATAAATTCAATAAAACAAGAGTTTTGAATTATCACTCTCACCATCAAGGAAATAATCATGTTTGAACGACTACTTCATATTTCCCAGATTCTTTATGGCGACGAAAATGATCGTATTAAACTTTTGAATGAAGGTTTGGAACCGTCATATCATTATGGATTGGGTGTCTGTTTCGATGATGTTGGTCAATACAAAAACATCATAATGACAGAAGGCAGCAAAAATGTGATCTATATCAAAGGAGCACCTAATGGATTTGATCCATTGGCCATCTCAAAATATGCAGGCAGTCCTCAGAAAGTTACACAAAGGCTTCGGAAATGTTTGGAGACTTTTAATCAATCACCGCAAGCTGAACCCATTCAAGACCAGATAGATAGTATTCTGGACGGATATAATAATGCTCAAATATCTGAGGATATTAACAATGAGATTGAAAAACTTGATACGCGAGAAAAATATCCCTTTGTGTATTTGAGTTGGCTTGAAGGTACTAAACCAGTTCCATTCTACGAAAACAAGCATGTCAAACAATTCGCGATCTCTGAGGTACTCTCCCGATATGGGCGCGTCCAAAAACAGCCGTTAGAAGCTGAAAATCAAGTTTGTTCTATCTGTGGCAAACTGGCAGATAGGGTGTATGGAAATTTTTCATTAATCTCGTGCTATAATCTCGATAAAAGAGGTTTAATCACGGGCGGCATGGATCATAGTGCTGCGACACGCAATTTTCCTGTATGTGATTATTGTATGCTTGCTGTGTCTAAAGGTTGGAATTTCGTCAACTCAAATCTCCAATTCAACTTGGCTGGAGAACCGTATCTGCTTTTGCCCCAGATGCACAATCCTGAATTGAGGGAATATGTCATTGAAGAATTGGAGAAACGAGAACGAGGTATCTCGCTAAAGAAGAATGCTCTGAAGACAATTACAAACTCTGAGAACGAGATTCTGGAAGCCATTGCAGATGTTTCGGGAGACCAAGATGAGATTGTTTTGTCCATGATCTTTTTTCAAAAAAAGAATGCCGCCTGGAGAATTACGGCTGAAATTCCGACCGTTTTACCTTCACGCATTAAAGAAATATATCGTATCAAAAACCAAATCGATTCTGACCGTCTATTAGTTTTCGGCAAAAATCAGACCTACGGCTTTACTCTTAAAACCTTGCGTCAATTTACTGGGACAAGAACGGACAAAAGTAGCCAGAAGCAGTTCTTGACTTATGTGGACCAAATTTTTGCTGGTCGCACAAGCAAAATTGCTCGTGAGGTGTTTTTTCGAGATGCTGTATCCGTCATTCTCACATCCTACAAAAGGGAACCGGACAAAGCTATATTTACCGTCCGAGATGCTTGGGCGACATATCGTTTTCTAAGTCTTCTTGAGATTTTAACTTCATCGAAAGGGGGTGTAACAATGGCAAAATTCGACAATGTGTATGGCAAATTTCTTGCAACACATGATGAGTTTTTTGATTGCCAGGAAAAAGCCGTTGCTTTTCTGACTGGATGTTATGTTAGCGCAGTGACATCCGCTCAATATCGGAATCTCGACAAACGGACACCGTTCTTAAAAAAAGTTCAGGGTGTAAAAATGGATCGTCGAAAACTCCAGCAGATTTATCCTGAAGCACAAACTAAATTGCGCCAGTATAATAGCTTTGGCTTGGTAGCCCAAACACTTGATCCCCAACTCGCAGAAGCGTGGATTAGATGCGGCAAAGAATGGACTATCTCTGATGAAGAAGTGACTTTTGCTTTTACACTGGGCATGAGCCTTGCGGGTAAAATCCGCGAAACAGATAAAAAAGCAGTCTTAACTGAAGAAGAAGGAGATTAAAATGGCTGACCAAAATTCGATTAAAAACCGTACGGAAATTCTGTTTCTGTACGAAACAAAGGACTGTAATCCCAATGGTGATCCTCTGGATGAAAACAAACCTCGTACCGATCCCGAAACGGGCGTCGCAACTGTAACCGACGTGAGGATCAAGAGAACTGTGCGAGATTATTTGTTTCAAACCAAAGACCTTGAAATCCTTGTCAGAGATACAGAAGACGAACAGGGGTATCTCAAAGATGGAAAAGGTCGTTGTGACGATTTCCTCGATGAAGCTGGTGTAACCCAAGCCGATACAATTACGGAAATGGTCTCGAAAGTTCGCAGTACCATCTTGGGGCACTGTATCGATGCGAGGCTTTTTGGGGCCACTTTACCAGTGGAATTTGGTCGCAAAAAATCATCCATACGGCTAACAGGACCAGTTCAATTTTCAGGATTCAATCGCTCATTACATCGTGTAAGTCCGCAGCTTATACAAGGAACCGCAGGTTTCGCATCAAGGAAGAATGCCACTCAAAAATCTTTTCGTGAAGACCATATTCTTCCCTATGCTCTTATATCTGCGTATGGCATTGTCAACGAAATTGCAGCGAAGACAACCGAATTATCGGAAGATGACGTTTCGTTATTGTTAGAAGGACTCTGGAAGGGGACGGAATCACTGATCAGCCGATCAAAGATAGGCCATCAACCTCTTTTGCTATTGGTGATAAGCTACGCCAATGGACGACGCTTAGGCGACCTTTCTGGTCGAATCTCTCTGACAAGCCAAAAAGAGGACATAGCTATTCGTTCGATTGATGATTATGAAATCAACATCACACAATTGCTCGATGGTCTTAGCGAACTTAAAGATGATATTGAAGGATTGGAGATTGTTCAGGATTCTCGCCTTAAACTTAGAGACGGGAATAGTGAAGGCGATTTTACATCACTGGCTGTAAGTCGTGACCTGCAATCAACCCCCTTGACCATTGGGTGATCTAATGCACACAATTGTATTCGATGTGAGTGGGCCTTATGGACATTTTCGCAAACCGTATGCGCCTGCTTCTCCTGTAACTTATCCTTTTCCACCACCACCGACCGTTTTGGGTCTTATGGGGGCTATTGTTGGCTATGGAAAAGAAGAATACCTATCTAAAATTGGATGGGAAAATGCACGTGTCGGTATTCGCCTGCTCCGCTCAACCCGAAAATACAGAACAGGACTAAATCTCCGCTTAGAACCTGATCCGAGAAAAAAAGGCAGCTCTTTACGGGGTCAGTATCCCTATGAGTTTCTGATCGATCCAGCTTTTCGGATTTATATTGCTGAAGCCACAGATGAAGCCATGCAAGACCTGGAGAGCCAACTTCGAGTGGGCAAAACAGTCTATACACCATCTCTTGGCCTTGCACAATGTATAGCCAATGTTGTTTTTGTCGGCGTATTTGATGCCCAACCCCTTTTACAGACGGAACATAAAATAGCCTCTGTTGTACCTGATCCTAAAGATAATTGCAGATACGAACCGGGCCGATGCTATGTTCGATATCGAGTGCCAGCACAAATGCAACCGGATAGAACAGTTGTAGATTACCGGGAGGTCGTTGTCGCAGAGGATGGAGATTCAATAACGGTTGAAACCGATCAAGCTTATGAGGTGGGCGATGACCAAGTACTGTTTTTCTGAATGTTTGGCGCATCCTCCTGATGACTTTCTGCAAACGCATCTTAAGGAAGTCGCCAAAGGCGTAAATCAATTATGGAAAGGCAGCCGGTCGCTTCCTACCCAGGCAGCACTGCTGGCTGCCCTCGTCCATGATTTGGGTAAAGCGACCTTTTGGTTTCAAGAGCGCGTTCAACCGGGTCGTAAAGGAGAAAAATCTGAACTGTCCAACCATTCATTTGTTTCTGCGATCATTGGTTGGTTGATTAGTCAAAGCGTTCAAGCACCCGATCAGACGACTGCCTATCAATTCCAACTCTCCGTGATTACATCTGTTATGAAACACCATGGCAACCTACGAAAGTCGTGGGCGGACTATTATGCCGAAGCCAGAGGTCATCTTCGAGAAGACTCTGGTCCACAAGGGACATTTGCTCGTCAAATTAACAGCATGGACCTCTCTGGTATTACACAATGGCTGAGAAAGACCCTGCTTGAGTTCGACCTTCACTTTGAAGTACCTGATCTTAATGAATCTGCGCTGCGACAAGCTATACAGGATATATCCCACTTTCGTCTTCGGAACGTTTTCCCAAATAAAGAGCAAGAGGTCTGCCCGGAGCAACTTGATCAAGCAGTAGATTTCTTATTTGGATTTGGTAGTCTTTTACAGATGGATAAAATTCATACCGCAATAGGAGAAACAGAATTCAGTCGTTTGGCAATTCCCGATAATCTTGTCTCTCAATATTTGATGCACTTAAAACAAGACCCTGACCACAAACCGTCTCCTCTTGATGAACCGAGAGACCGTATAAGAGATGATGTTTTATGTGAATTATCTGCTCATTCAGATGAGAAATTATTTACGCTTACCGCACCAACCGGATCGGGAAAAACTTTGACCGCTTTGGATGCAGCAATTCGTCTGCGTCAGGAATTGCATGAAGTATATCAAGAAAACCCGCGTATCATCTATTGTTTGCCTTTTACCGCGATTATTGATCAAAACCACGATGTTTATCGAAAAGTATTAGAATTTGGAGGGCTTGCCGAAACAACGGATTTGCTCTTGAAACATCACCATCTCACAGATATGAAATATCGCTCTTCAGACCCGGAGTTTGATCCTGATGGATCAGAACTTTTCGTGGAAACCTGGCAATCAGAACTTGTAGTGACCACATTTTATCAATTTCTTCATACGATTTTCACAGGTAGAAACCGAAATCTCAAACGCTTACCAACGCTACGTAGGGCCATTGTCATTCTCGATGAGGTGCAAGCCATTCCTCCGAAATACTGGCAGGCTATTCGCAATATATTGAAAGTAATGAGCCGATGTCTTGAAACGCGATTCATACTGATGACAGCCACAAAGCCATTGATTTTTTTGCCGGATATGTCTAGAGAACTTTTGCCCAAACATCCGGAATATTATCAAAAACTATCGCGCGTACGTCTTGTCAATCGCTCAAAAGAAAATGCTCCTCTTGAGAGTTTTGTCGGTGAAATTGTCGAAGAAATTCACCAAAACCCAAAACATAGTCGCATGATTGTGGTTAATTATCGAAAGCTTGTGGGTGAGCTAACGGAAATATTTGAAGAAACGGTCGATATCGAAGGATTTCGCATCTACCCGCTTTCAGCACTTCTAACGCCTAAAGATCGCAAAGATCGGATTGAAGACATTGGCAAAGCATTGGCGGCTTCAGATCAACCCGTTTTGGTCATTACGACACAATTGATAGAAGCGGGTGTTGATCTGAGTGTAGATCGGATTGAAAGGGATCTTGCACCATTAGACGCGATTATTCAAACATCGGGTCGTTGTAATCGGCATGGAGATGGTGATGGAGGGATTGTAAGGGTCTGGTCTCTAATGGATGAAAAAGAAAAACCATTCACGCGGATTTATAGTCCCGTATTGATAGGTGCAACGCAAGAGCTCTTAAGCCAATATGAAGAAGTCACGGAATCTCAATTTTTGGAGTTGGGAGAGTCTTATTTCAAAATGGTTTATGAGCGCACACATAACAGCGAAGAACCCATCGACCGTCTGTTGGCCTGTGGACAGTTTGAAGAGGTAGAAAAGCGTTTTCAGCTTATCGAGGAATTACCCCAACAATCTTATTATATCGTCCAGGATAACGATGATCAAAAAATTTGGAATCAATATCTTGGGATCCAGGAAATCGAAAATCCAATAAACCGCAAGATGGAATTCTATAAAATCCGTGCTGCTTTGATGGAGCGAATTGTACAAGTGTATGCACAAGATGCTGTTGACGAACTGTGTATGTTAGATGCCGAACTTGGAGGCTATGATAAAAGGTTTGGGTATAAGGCTGAAAAAGAGCCGAATTTGATGTGTTTTTGACTCCGTCTCCATTCCCCTATAAGAAAAGGTTTGGAGATAGGGCTGGAGAAAACTCCGCATCATTTCAGTTAATCATCATTGGAAATTGAGATGTCAGAAAATACTATACATATTCGACGCTTAAAAATTTACACTGATCGTCCCTTTAAGCATCGTGGATCGGAACTTCGCAAAGCAATAACAGGTGCATTTCCTGATCGACCAGTATTACACAATCATAAAGGAGATCAATTTGATTATCGCTCTCCCAGAGTTCGCTATATCATCTTGAATAACCTCCCACAACTCATTTCCTTTGACGATGGCCTTCAAATCCTGCAAGAGATTTACAGTCAAGGTCATACACTCAGAATTGGAGGTGCTCAGTATCAGATTATGGGCGCAGAACTGGAAGACGAAATAGCAGCTATCGGCCTATCAGACAATCTAATCAGTTATCGCTCAATTACACCCTGGCTGGCACTTAATGAAAAGAACCACGCACTATTTCAAAAAGAACCAAAGTTTGAAAGCCGAAGAAAGCTTTTGGAGAAGATACTTAATGGAAACTATCTCTCACTATGTAAAGGAATTGGCGTTTATCTCAAGGAACGTCTGATGACTCATGTCCTTAACTTTTCTCTTTTATCATTAAAACATCACGGTGTCGTATTTAAGGGTATAAAAGTATCCTTTGTTTCCAATATGATTCTGCCTACTGGTATTGGCATCGGTAAATTGACGTCCAATGGTTTTGGTTTGATGCGTGAAGTTTAGAGGGTATCTATTATGCAACTCGTGCTCAACACTTATGGCGCATATTTGAGTCGGCGGGGGGAGTTGTTTCAGGTCAAGGTGAAGGATCAAACGACTGAAATTTCCTCTCGCAAAGTGCGTTCGATTCTCATCTCAACGGGAGCGGCGTTTTCGTCGGACGCGGTGCAACTTGCCGTGGAAAAAAACATCGACATCCTGTTTCTCGACAAATACGGCGATCCCTTTGGGCGCGTGTGGCATGGCCGGCCGGGTTCTACAACAGCCATTCGCCGCATGCAACTCGCAGTGGCGCAAACTGACCTCGGCGTGCAACTCGCCCTCGGCTGGATCGGGCGCAAATTCGACAATCAGATTGCATTGCTCACGCGCATGCGCGATCGGCGCACAAGGCTCTCTGCACCGCTTACCGAAGCTATTGGCAGTCTCAAAACCCTCAAAGAGCAAACGCAGGACCTCGCGGGCAATGCATGTGATGATACGGGGTCAATTAGTATCGACAGCATGCGCCAGAGCTTGCTCGGCCTGGAAGGTCGGGCTGGACGCACCTATTGGGAGACCGTATCCCTACTTTTACCCGTCCATTACCGCTTTGCAGGGCGCAGCCGCAATCCGGCCCAAGACGCTTTCAACTGCTTGCTCAATTACGCTTATGGCATGCTCTATGGCATCGTTGAACGCGCCTGTTTATTGGCGGGACTCGATCCCTATATCGGTTTTATCCACACCGACCACTACAACAAGCCTTCTCTTGTTTTTGACCTCATCGAACAATATCGCATCTGGGCCGACGAAACCATCATCGGTCTCTTCTCCGCGCGAAAAATCAAACAAGGTCAATTCGACAAATTGAGCAACGGCTTTACCCTGAACAAAGAGGGCAAAGCCGTGCTTATCGAAGCATTTACCGATTATCTCGACACAGCCATCCGCTATCGGGGGCGCAACATCACGCGGCGAGACAGCATCCAATTTGACCTGCACCGCATCGCCAATGATCTGCTGTCACAAGACACAAAAGAGGAGCAACCAGCCCATGAAATCTGATGAATCACTCACCTGGATACTCTACGACATCTCCAATAACAAAAGCCGTCGGCATGTGGTCAAAGCCTGTCAGGAAGCGGGGCTTTATCGCGTTCAAAAATCCGTCTTTCTCGGTACAGTCAAACACAACCGCCTGGATGAGCTTTCTATGCGTATTGAAGACCAGATAGACGAAGAAACCGACAGCGTGTACATCTTTCCCATGTGCGCGATGGACTTTCGCAAAGTGATCCTGCAGGGCCAGGCATTTGATGAAAAGCTGGTTACTGATGGTGTGAGGAGCATGTTCCTGTGAGCGATACTGAAACAACCATCATGATCACGCCGTCAGAGGTGATTGAGCATATCTATTGTCCGCGTTTTACCTACTACATGAATGTGCTCAATATCCCGCAGTTTGAAGACCGCCGCTTCAAAGTGCTCAAAGGCCGCGAAGTTCACAAACGCCGAGAAACAGAAAACCGATTTTACTTACGCAAGAAAATCGGCGTTGTTGATCGCGATCTCAATGTGTATCTGGCATCGCCCAGCCTTGGCGTGCGCGGGGTTGTAGATGAAGTCTTAACCTTGCAAGATGGCAGTCTCGCGCCTCTGGATTACAAATATTCACTCTATCGCGAGCACGCTTTCAAAACCCATCGTATCCAAATTATACTCTACGGACTGCTGGCTCGCGAAGCCTATCAAAAGCCCGTGACCCGTGGATATATTGCCTACATTCGCGGTGGAAGTCGCCTGGCAGAAGTCCCGATTGGAGAGGCAGAAGAAATCACCGCACAACAAATTGTGGCTGAAATTCTCGACATTATTCAAACCGGGCGACTGCCTAAAAAGACACCTCACCGCGCCAAGTGTAGTGACTGTTGCTACAAAAATATTTGCGTATAAGAACGACAATGGTGTAATCCATTGAAAATCAAGATGTTGGGTAAATTCCATTCTGCAAAGGAGAGCAAAATGTCTGCATTTAGAAGTGAAAAAGGCGTATCAAACCGAGGTTTTGTCCGTCAGTCAATTCGCGTAACTTGTTGTTGTTTCAAACGGTATACATAAAATGCGCCTCATAAGGTCATTCCAATACAACAAGGATTGAAACTCTTAACTCTACTTGTCATCTAAGACCACCTTTTCACCTCATAAGGTCATTCCAATACAACAAGGATTGAAACGGAACTCCATTGCTCTCCCCTCAGATAAACGTGCTTGCCTCATAAGGTCATTCCAATACAACAAGGATTGAAACCCTTGTCAATGAAGGCATTAGCGATCTGTCACGTTGCCTCATAAGGTCATTCCAATACAACAAGGATTGAAACAACTGAGATTGATATCATCATCAACAAACATATACACCTCATAAGGTCATTCCAATACAACAAGGATTGAAACCTTGTATGAATCTTAACCGACACGGTGTCGGTTAAGCCTCATAAGGTCATTCCAATACAACAAGGATTGAAACTTGGCATGCTTGTGGTGATTTATATTCTGTGTTTCCACGCCTCATAAGGTCATTCCAATACAACAAGGATTGAAACGTATCCACTTCGCCATCGTCGTACGGGTATGGCGCCCCCTCATAAGGTCATTCCAATACAACAAGGATTGAAACTGATTGCCTCGGCAACAGCACTCGCTTTCGTTTCCGCCTCATAAGGTCATTCCAATACAACAAGGATTGAAACTTCGCTCATTCGATGCGATACAATACAGTCCGCTGCCCTCATAAGGTCATTCCAATACAACAAGGATTGAAACTATTGTCGGATGGGACAGTCCGTATTACATACTCGGAGCCTCATAAGGTCATTCCAATACAACAAGGATTGAAACTCGCAAGGTCAATGAATTTTCGAGGGATGACGCGCTCCCTCATAAGGTCATTCCAATACAACAAGGATTGAAACTGAGCTCTCTGATGTGATAGATTTTCAAAGAAAGGGCCCTCATAAGGTCATTCCAATACAACAAGGATTGAAACCAGAATAGTTTGGATTGCGAGGTAACCCGTCGCGTGCCTCATAAGGTCATTCCAATACAACAAGGATTGAAACATATAGTGTGTAGGAGATGGCCTTTTTTACATCATTGCCCTCATAAGGTCATTCCAATACAACAAGGATTGAAACACCAACGCAGCAGCCATTTGCGTCCGCATGGCGTTTCCTCATAAGGTCATTCCAATACAACAAGGATTGAAACTCGCTTGCCCGCGTAGTCGGTGAGGGCTACGCTGCGCCTCATAAGGTCATTCCAATACAACAAGGATTGAAACACGTATTGCCTCGGCAGTAAAGGCGGCCTCTTTTTCCTCATAAGGTCATTCCAATACAACAAGGATTGAAACTTATTATACTCCCAATTAAAAGCGGTGAGGGTGGGGTGAAGGCCTCATAAGGTCATTCCAATACAACAAGGATTGAAACCTGAATTAAAGACGCGGCATGGGAAAGTTAGCGGAGCCTCATAAGGTCATTCCAATACAACAAGGATTGAAACGACATGTTAAAGAGCAATGCAACGGACAGAACCTTTGTTCCTCATAAGGTCTGGACTTGACCCGTTTTGGTGGGTACCTTATGAGTAGTTAGAAAGGAGACGCACTATGCCACCAACACGTCCCCCTTATCCACCCGAGTTGAAGCGCCAGATCGTCGAGCTTGTGCGCGCTGGTCGCAGTCCTTCTGAATTGGCCAGAGAGTTTGAGCCAACCGCTCAGACGATCCAAAACTGGATAGGTCAGGCTGATCGAGATTAGGGACTTCGAGAAGACGGTCTGACCAGTGCTGAGCGAGAAGAGTTGCGTCGTCTTCGACGCGAGAATAAGCAGTTGCGCATCGAGCGCGAGATACTGTCAAAGCATGTGCCGTAGTGGTTCTATACGGTAGCAGCGGCCTGGTTCGCAGCGGAGACCGACGCGATCCCCAGAAAATCTTCGCGTTAGTGAAAGCGCATCAGGCACTTTGGCCCATCGCCACGCAATGCCGCGTGCTGGGTGTCTCCCTCAGCGGGTATTATGCTTGGCGAGCACGTCCACCCTCCAAACGAGCAAAGGTTGATACGCAGTTGAAGGCGCATATCAAAGCCTTCCACACCCGATCAGATGGCACCTATGGTGCCCCTCGCATCTGGAAAGATCTGATGGATATAGACATCCTTGTAGGTAAGAAGCGCGTAGCGCGTCTGATGTGTGAGATGGACATTTATGGCGTTAGTCGCCGAAAGAGCACGCAAACGACGCGTAAGGCGCAAAAAGCTGATAAGGCTCCTGATCTGGTAAAGAGAGACTTCACTGCTGCAACGGTCAATAAACTCTGGGTGGCTGACATCACCTACGTACCCACCTATTCTGGCTTCTTGTATCTCAGTGTTGTCATGGATGCCTTCTCCCGCCGCGTCGTGGGTTGGGCAATGGCGACACACCTGCAGAGCGAGTTGGTCTTGAAGGCTTTGAACATGGCCCTTTGGCAGCGTCGCCCACAAAGCGTGATCCACCATTCTGACCAGGGTGCGCAATATACCTCCATAGCATTTGGAAAGCGTTGTCGCCAGGCCAGCGTGCGTCCCTCAATGGGGTCTGCTGGCGACTGCTATGACAACGCGATGTGCGAGAGCTTCTTCGCCACCCTTGAATGTGAGTTGATCAATCGTCGATCCTTCCGTACGCATAAGGAAGCCCGGTTGGCTCTCTTCTCCTACATTGAAGGGTGGTATAATCCGCATCGCAGGCATTCTTCCATCGCCTACTATGCGCCGATAGCGTATGAAAAACTGCATCAATCACAGGCTTGAAACACAAGCCCTAAATACTCCACCGAAGCGGGGTAACTCCAATGGCTTCACTACGGACATTTTTAGGCGTGCAATAGCACGCTTGACATGGACATGTCCCCCTGTTATTTTGCTCAAATCAGCATAGTATAATTATTCGCAAGATGTGGTATATAAGACCATTACCGAACTGTAAAATGGTAAAAAAAATAATTGTCAAAAGCGTACAGGTGGAGGTGAAAGCGTGAAAATTACTCTGCCGCCTATTCGTCATGATCGGCGAGGCTTTGAAACATTAGTTCTCCTCCATGCACAAACCGAGAATTGTTTTTTAAATGATAATATTGAGTCCGCTCCGAAAAGGGTGTAATAGAGTGTAATAGAGAGTATAGGTTTTTTGTGAGCGTTGGGTCTGTCTGTGTCGCCTTTGGTGGTGACGTATGGTATTGGGGTCGTGTATAGAGTGCCCGTGCTTTGCAGGCGTGCTGACGAGGTTACAACGTGCATGTTTGGGTCAACAGGGTGCACCTATTGGGGGGTCTTCATTTGGCTGGGCGAGATAATTCTTGATCCTTACCAGATTGATCCATAAACTGCGACACCATGCCCAGACTTGATGGGGCAAAAGCCGACGATAACGCGTTTTACCCCCTGTTGTATGATAGCTCAACTGGAAGATGCTGGCCTCAACATTATGGCGTCGATTGCGGATGTGCACAGGCATGTCTTCAATCTGTTTTCGCCGGTGATAGGCAAGGATGTCTTGTTGGGTAATATATCGCGGCTTCCCTGCGATGAAGAGTTTGTATTTGCCCGGTTTATATTCTTGTGCAAGCTGAATTTCTCCACTGTGTCGATCAATGACTTCAACCCCTTCTTCTGTGCGTTCATATATCAAACGTCCCGGTCTGCCTTGTAGCCCACTGTAATAGAATTGCTTGTCCTCTTTGTCGGCATACGCACTGTTGCAAGCCGCATGGTAAGCCCCATCCATCGACACGTCCGAGACCTGTCCGACCACCTCCTGTGTCCGTTCTATGGCCGGTTGGACAAAAGCGTTATCCGCAGCCGTTGCCGCTTTGACTTCTACATCCGTGATCAAATTGAGGCCCTCCCCATCACAGGTCTCAGTGAGATTGACACTATATCCCTTGACCTTTTGCACCCCTTTTCTGCGAAAGGTCGCATCTGGATCATGGACAGACTGTAAGGAGGAAGAAGAAATAGATTGTGATGGCTTGGGAAGCACTGATTTTTCACTGGCGGAGACACTGACGGTGTATTGGTCAGAAAAAATACGCACGATGAGACCATATTCATCGCTGTCTTTCTCCTGATAGGCCGCCAACAGTCTGCACAGTAACAAACCGAGGGCTTCGAGCTTCTCCCCTTTTTCTGCACTGCTGAGTGGATACCCAACCTGATGCGGCTTCACCTTGAGCAAGGCGTCCAAAACCTCGCGGTCTGCTGCGCATAATCGTTCCTTTGCGCCCTTGTCTAACGAGCCCCAGAACCCTTGTAAGCACCCAATGACCAACTGCAAGCGACAACAGGTGGCAATATTGGCGCCGATTAACTTGCTGTCCATTCGCACCTGCTGACCCGTCACGCCAAAGACTTTAGCCTGTGTCTTGGTTAAGCTGGAAAACGTCTCCCCAATCAGATTGCGACCCCTTTGCAGGCCATAGGCATACAGGGACTGCTTGAACAGATAATACGTCGAAGCCACAGGCACCTCATCCGACAGATTCATCAACCCTAAAGCACGCATCACCAAGATGTTGAATCCACACTGCTCAAAAAGTTGCGCATCGCTCCACCCAAAGCCCTCTTTCAAGATCATCATCGACACCAAGCGGCGCACAGAAGCATTGGGACGGCCTTGCTCACGATCAAACAAGACCGAAAAGACATCTTCATCTATCTTGCAGGTAATATGTGCGTAGAACACATTATGCCAAGCACTCGGATCATTCAACTGCGCCTGCTTGCGCCCTTTGAAATGGGACTCAAAACTCGAAAACAGATCCGGTTGGCTTGATGGGGCACTTCTTCTAAACATTGCGATACTCCCACAGGATTACTTTATAGGTTATACATCCGTTACGAGGCCACAGCCTCACACACGTAATTTAACTCTTTTTACATAAAAATAAAATCGACTTTTCGGAGCGGACTCAATATTGAGATTGACATGACGGAAACGACATGGTTCGATGCCGATATGTGCGCGGCATTTGGCGCAATACTCTATAACTTGGGTGCAAAACTGAACACTGTTAGATTGACAAATATACCTCATAAGGTTCAAAATATTCTTTCAAGAAACGGTTTTCTCAGTCACTATGGACGAAATAGAATCCCAGACGATTGCGGATCGACCATTACCTATCAACGATTTGATACCAAAGATGATCGTTTTTTTTCTGGCTATATTGAGTACGAGCTTATATATCGTTCAGAGATGCCTAAAATGTCTCTGGGACTGCTCAAAAAATTCCGCGAGAGTATTTTTGAGATATTCAGCAATGCAGTTCTGCACTCGCGCACTAAGAGGGGAATTTTTAGTTGTGGACAATTTTTTTACAACCGCAACAAGCTCGATTTTACAGTGGCTGACCTCGGGGTGGGTATGTGCGAAAATATAAAAACTCATACAGGACTTAATTTTTCTCCAGAAGAAGCGATTGAATGGGCAACAAAGGGCAATAATACAACCAAGCGCGGCAATGTGCCAGGTGGGTTGGGATTGAAATTACTCGGCGAATTTGTTGACTTAAACGGCGGCTGTATCCAGATAGTGTCAGATGCCGGCTATTGGCAACGTAAAAATAGACAGACTTTTACGGCACGACTAAGCGAACGATTTCCCGGCACTGTGGTAAGTGTAGAAATAAATACAGCGGATACAGCGTCCTATGGCCTTACTTCCGAAATAAATGCAGCAGATATTTTTTAGAGGGATTACCCATGCAGAAAAATATTGAAATTTCATTATTTGAAGTTGTAGGCAGTCCCTTGTGTGTCGCTTCCAGCGATGGGCAGAAAGTCTATGAACGACTTGAGTCTGTCCTTAAATCTGACCATAGTGTCACACTCTCATTTCGTAATGTTACGACTTTGACCTCTGCATTTTTGAATGCGGCGATTGGGCAGCTATATGGGACATTCAATAGCGAACAAATCCGTTCTCTGTTAAAGGTGAAGGATATAGCACAAGATGATCTGGAACTTTTGAAACGCGTCATTGAAACGGCCAAGCAATATTTTATAGACCCGCAAAAATTTAACAAGGCCGTTCAGGATGCGCTGGAGGAAGAAACCGATGACACTTAATGCAGTGTCGGTAACAAAATACCGCTTTAAATCTCAAGACAAATTGTTTCTGGATGCCAATATCTGGTTGTATGTCTATGCTCCACAAAAACCAAAGAATTATTGGGTGAATGTGTATTCTAAAGCATTTGAGCGTATTCTGGCCGCAAAGAGTTGTATTTATATCGACATCCTTGTTGTTTCCGAATTTATCAATACCTATGCGAAAATAAAATGGAACATCAATGCAACGAGTGAGTCATTTAAGACTTTTCGCAACAGCGACGATTTCAAACCCATTGCTCAAGAAATTGCCGACAATACTAAGCGCGTTCTGGGCCACTGTTCACGGATAGAAAATGACTTTAAGACAGTGAAAATAGATGACCTCCTGAATGATTATGCTACTGGTGATTTCGATTTCAATGATCAAATGATAACCGATTTGTGTAAAAGAAAAGAATTGAAACTGATCACAAATGATGGTGATTTCAAAGGTCAAGGCATACCTATTCTGACTGCAAACAACAAGTTATTGCGTTAATTTTATGATGCGATATCGCAAATTTAACCCCCTAAGCCTGCTTCTATTGCGATTATTCCTGATACGAGCGCACCGCTACCGGCCATTCTGTTGAAGAACGCTATCCTTCATGGCTTTGTTTGCGGCGATATTGAGGGGATCGGGTCATGAACAACAATGACCACAACAAAGATGGATTTGTAGGCGGTTTTATCAGCGGTTTTTGCATCGTTTTTTTTGGCGCGTTGATTGTGGTCGGCATAATCATTATCCTTCTGCTAGCTTAAACCTATTTTATCGCCATCGTCACCTCCGGCGCGTTTGCCGTGCCGGTAATTTTTACTCGTATGGGAATAGTCCCGCGTCCCAGACGAAATCCGGCGAATTGAAGAGGCATCTCCACATCCAGCACATAATCCAACTGGCCCTTCTGAGTACTCTTACCATTCAACGTACAAACTATATCTGAGGCTGTGAACTTTGTACCATTAAAAATCACCTCATCGCCCTGCACCTGAAAAGCTACGGTCACATCTTTAAGTGGGACTTCATCGGCATTTATCAAACCCCATTGTGCCATCGGGTGTAATAACCGCTGCAAAAAATTCCACTTCACAATGCGCCCCTCGGCCATCTGTGCGGTGCCCTGCACACTCGCACCGGAGATATGAGCCATTATATCTACCGCGCCATCAAGTGGAATATCCCAGTCCATCAAACGCACGACCTGTTCTGCCTGAGCATTCGCAAGCGACACAGACCCATCCCACGCGCCATTATCCCACACCAGATCACCCTCAAGTGTGCCCTCGCAGACCTGCCCTCGAATTGGCTCCAAATGTAAACGCTTATTCTCAACGTGCAAATCCATCTCCAAATGATCAAAAACAATCGCAATGCGTCTCACCCGCAACGTACCATCCTGAAACTGAACGCGATCTACGGGTAGAATCGACGTATCTTCAGCATCCCCCTGTTCATCCATCCCAAGCACCGCATCTTTCAGCACCAACGCGCCCAAACCCCACAACAACTTCCACCGCGACACATACACCTGCGCCTGTTCCGCGACCAAAACGGGATCGGCTCCAACCCGACCTCCTACCCTTAAACCCGAAACCACCACCCCATCAAACGGTCCCCACTCTATACGGTCGAACATCACCTCTCGGCTCAAAGCCGAGGACAAACGCGGCTGCACAATCGCCTTCAACCGCTGCGGCGTCACATACCAGTATGCACCGGCGACCACAACAATCAGAACCGCCGCAAAAATCGAGAAAAACCATTTAAGAAAACGAATCATGAGAAGTGTGGAATGGTGTACAACTGGTCGTTTCCCTGACCAGTTCAATAAGAAGTGTGAAGTGTGAACGCCCCGTCACGCCTGCATGCTTGAAGCAGGCGTCCAGTCTCCCGTATAGAGGCACTACGGGACAGGTTCTGGATCGCGGCTAAACACCATGCCGCGATGACAAAGGCTCAACGAAGTAATCCAGTGGTCGCAGTCCAGACCAGTTCACGATGACTGCCGACTGCACGGGCGGGCACAGGGGCACCGCCCCTACTTACGCAACACGCGGGCGCGAATCTGCTCAAATCGCGCGGATGTTTTTTTCAGTCCCGAAGTATTAGGAAGTTTGGCAATTTCAGATCGGACAAAATCAATGCGCGATTGCGTTGGAGGATGCGTCGCAAACAACACCTTGACCCCTGTGGGTTCGCTTTTGTGCAACTTCAACAACGTCTCAAAAAAACGCGCGATACCCTCGGGATCGACACCTGCATTCACCATACAATGCACAGCGAACTCATCAGCTTCCTTCTCAGCGAAACGCCCGTATTTCAGCACACCCAACCCCCCGCCAAACCCCACCAATTGACCGATTATTTTTCGCTTCAGCGATGGATCTCCACCCCCGGCTATGACATCGACCACAACGGCAACACCATACTGCTGTGAAATTTTCTTCGCCCCGTGATGCTCCTCCACATGCCCAATCTCATGCCCGATCACCCCGGCCAACTCCGACTCGGTCTCAGCCGCTCTAATCAACCCGATATTCACGTACACAAATCCCCCCGGCAGAGCAAAAGCATTCACCTCGGGCGCATCGACCACCTTGAAATAATATCGAAACTGTGACCGTGCCGATGCCCGCACCAGAGCCTGCCCCAGGCTATCTATATAAGCGCGCACCAGCGGATCCCTATACATCCGCAATGACCGCTCTACCTCTCGAGAGGCTTGCCTACCAAGCTCCACTTCTTGCTCGGGCGTCAACAAATTCAGTTGATTTATCGCCGCGCACGATAGGGTCATAGCGATAAAAAATATTAGAGATATTTTTTGCATCAAAACAAAGTCCTCTTCACAAATTACAGATCAAATTCCAACACATCCTGTACAATCCTGACACCCAGACCAATCGGCAGCACCCGCCGCGCTTTGCCGTGTCCATAGGGCAAACCACAAAAAACCGGGCAGGACACCCGCGCGGCAAAATCATCGATCACATCCTCAATCCGTCCCTCTATCTCGCGCTCGGGATCGCAATCCACAAACTCGCCAAACACCACACCTGCGACGCGGTCAAAAATCCCGGCCATCGCCAACTGATTCAGCATCCGATCTATGCGATAAGGCGGCTCATTCACATCCTCCAGCACCAGCACCGCACCGTCGAGTTCCGGCAAAAACCGAGTACCCACCAGCGACGCCACCAGCGACAAACACCCCCCAATTAGTGGACCATTCACCTCGCCACCGCGCAAAGGCGTTAAATCAACGCGCTCAAACCGATGCGAACACACCGCCGCCCACAGCACCTGCTCCGTCTCCTGGTCAACGCCTTCTGCCGTCGCATCCGAACACAGCAAAAACCCGGAAAATGTCACCAGTCCCGTTCGCGCAAAAATCGCCAACTGCAACGCCGTCGTATCGCTCAGGCCCACCAGCACCTTTGGATTTTGGGCAATAGACGCCCAATCCAAAAACTCCAAAATGCGGGCTACCCCATACCCGCCGCGCGCGACAAAAATACCCTTCACATCTCCATCTGCAAACATCGCATTCACATCGTCCGCACGCGCCCGATCCGTCCCCGCCAAATACCGATCCTGCGCGTAAAGCGACGCACCTTCGCGCACGCCAAACCCCTTCGCGCGCAAAAACGCCAAACCGGGGGCCAACCGCTCGCGCTCGAAAGACCCGGACGGTGCAATCACCCCCACCGTATCACCCGGTTGCAATTCAGGTGGCAATCTCATCGCGCCCTGCTCTCAATCCGTGACAATATATCCCTTGCAAAAACCGTCAGCGAATCATCCCGCGCGCCCATCACCACAACCCGGTCGCCAGCACGCGCCTCTTCCGCCAAACGCGCAACAATATCCTCGCGCCTTTCAATATACTCAGCCCGTCGCCCAGCACGCGCGATCTGCGCGACCAAATCCCCCGACGAAATATCCTTTTGCGCTGTCCCTCCCGCATAAAAAATCTCCGACATAATCACCAGATCATCCGCATCCATCCCATTGACAAATGCCGAAATCAGCCCATCCATCAGAAACCGCGTTGGCCCAAACCCATGCGGCTGAAAAACCGATAGCACACGCCCGGGCTGCGCCTTTAGCGTTGCCAAACTCGCGGCAATTTTATCCGGATTATGTGCAAAATCATCGATCACCGTCACCCCCTGCGCCTTGCCCACCACCTCCAACCGCCTGCTAATTCCCCGAAAATCACCCAATGCCTCTGCCCCGTCCCTCGCGCTTATCCCAAGCACCCCACACGCGGCAATAGCCGCCACCGCATTGGCAACATTGTGCCGCCCCGGCACCCGCAACTGACAAAACTGCCCATTGATAACACACCGTACGCCATCGGGCAACAACTCGACATCGGCAGCATGCACATCTGCCGCCTCGCAATCCACCCCAAAAGTCACCCGCCGCTTCACCCCCTGCGTCAACACCATTGACCGCTCGCACAGACGATTCACCACCGCAGCATCTCTTGCCCGCGCGCAAAACGCCCCAAAAAGCGACTCCAACTCTGCCATTGGCTTGTGATCCAACGAAATATTCGTCAACACCGACACAGTCGGCTCGTAAAGCGCGATCGTCCCATCGCTTTCATCTGCCTCAATCACCACCAACTCGGCATCGCCGCACAGAGCATTGCCCAATCGCGGTGGCTGCACCGCATCGCGCATCATCCCCCCATTGATCACCGTGGGATCGCGCCTGGTCCTGCTCAAAATATGCCCAATCATCCCCGTCACCGTCGATTTTCCACTCGTACCCCCCACGGCAATCCCCGTTCCCCAATGAAACAATTCCGCCAAGACCTCAGCCCGCTTGCAAATAGCAATACCGCGATCCAGCCCCGCCTTCACATCTAAAATCGTTGGCTCGACCGCACTCGACACCACCAGCGCATCCACATCTGCATCCACGCCCGACCCATCTTGCGGAAACAACTCCACCCCAAGCGCCTTCAATCGCGCGTACAAATCCGCATTCTGCCCCTGATCACAACTGCGATCCGACCCGCGCACCACATGGCCTTGATGCAACAACACCTGTGCAATAGCACTCATGCCACTGCCACCAATACCGCAAAAGAAAAAGGTTTTTTTGTTCATTTCCCAATCGCCAGCGTCTTAAAGTTACGTAATATCCATTAGAAAATTATACGTTCTTACATCTATTTTGGCAACCATCCCAGCAGCAGCATGCAGCATCGCCCCTACGTTGCGCTTTTCACCTCGCGCATTTTCCCGTATATTCTGACGATCATACACAACAAAAATGGACGCTCCTGCCCACGGGCGGGCACAGGGGCACCGCCCCTACACAGAAGGAAATCTCCATGGAAGGCCTGTATCGCTTTGTTCTCACCGACATCGAGCGTGCACTTTGGACCGAATCGTGGACCGTCGATGAATCCACCCTGCCGCTTGGCACAGAACACACATGGCGCGTACAAAAAACCACCCTCAAAGGCGGCTTACAAGACGGGGTTGACCTCATTGAAATCGACAACGGGACACTCTCCGTATTCATCATCCCCACGCGCGGCATGGGAATATGGAAAGGCACCTATCGCGGCATACCCCTGGGCTGGGAATCGCCCGTGCGCGACCTCGTCAACCCCGCCTTTATCGAACTCAACGACCGGGGCGGGCTGGGATGGCTCAAAGGCTTCAACGAATGGATCGTGCGCTGTGGCCTCGACAGCAATGGCGCCCCTGGCAACGACATCGTAATTGACAACAACGGCAACGAAGCCGAAGTCTTTGTCCCCCTGCACGGCAAAATCGCCAACATACCCGCGCGCCATGTCGAAGTGCAAATCGGCCTAACATCGCCCCATCGCATCACCGTCTTGGGCATCGTCGATGAAACCATGATGTTTGGCCCAGCGCTGCGCCTCACCACAGCCATATCAACCGAACTCGGCAGCAACAGCCTCACCATAGCCGATCAAGTGACCAACCTCAATGACAAACCCGCTGAAATGCAACTGCTCTACCACTGCAACTACGGCGCGCCCTTCCTCGAAGAAGGCGCGTCCATCGTTGCGCCGCACAAAAGCGTCTCCCCACGCGACCTACGCGCAGAGGAAGGCTTCAAAACCTACGACCAATTCCTCGGCCCCACCCCGGGTTATATCGAACAAGTCTATTTTTACGAACTCGCCGGCAACCGCGAGGGCACCACATCTGTCCTGCTCAAAAACGCCGAAGGCAACCTGGGGTCTTCACTCCACTACTCACTCAAACAAATGCCGTATTTTACACTCTGGAAAAACACCGCAACAACCCGAGATGGATACGTCGCGGGCCTCGAACCCGCCACCAACTATCCCAACGCCAAAAGCTTTGAACGCGACGCCGGGCGCGTCATCACACTCAACGCCGGCGAAACCCAACACTGCGACCTCACCATTGCCGTTCACGACACCAAAAGCGGTGTACAGGCCGCAGAGCGCGAAATCGAACAAATGAAATAAGGAACAGGACTTTCTCATGCCCAAAACCCTTGGCAAAATGTGCGAACAAGCCATCGGCAAAGTGCGACGCTTTTTGCTGCTGCGATTTCGCAAAGCCTACGTCGTGCAACAAGAAAAAAACCGACAAGGCGAATGCAACCAATGTGGCAACTGCTGTGAACTCTTGTTCAAATGCCCATTTCTCATCAAAAATGACATCGGAGACACCCTGTGCAGCATCTACGAAAACCGCCCAAAACAATGTGCGGCATTTCCAATTGACACGCGGTGTTTATCCGAAGTTGACTTCGACTGCTCTTATACCTTTGGCACGGAGCCTTCCATTCTGCAAATTGACAACGTGAAAAGTGAAACGTGAGAGACCCCAACGGAACCGAAAACCGCCTTTTCGCGTCATAAAACCATGCGCCATTTCTTTCTCTTACTCCTGATAATCTCAGCGCCCAGCCTGGCGCAATTGCAAGACCCACCCGCGGCATTCACCATTGCGCGTCTCAAATACGACGGTGGCGGCGATTGGTACAACGGCCCAACAGAAATCCCCAACCTGCTCGCATTTATCAGACAACACACGCCCATCCGCACCGCCGAACAAGAAGCCCAGGTCGCGCTGACCGACGAACACCTCTTTGCCTATCCGGTGCTATTTCTCACGGGACACGGCAATATCCGATTCACCGAAGAAGAACTGCGGCGCTTGCGCCTTTATCTCGAACGCGGCGGATTTCTCTTTGCCAACGACGACTACGGCCTGGACGAATCCTTTCGCAGAGAAATCAAACGCGCATTCCCCGACAAAAAACTCGTCCAATTGCCCCCGTCTTTTGACCTCTTTAAGACACCGTTTGGCTTTCCAAACGGCTTGCCAAAAATCCACGAACACGACGGCGACCCACCTCAAGCTCTGGGTCTATTTCACGAAGACCGCCTGATCGTCTTTTACAACACCAGCAGCGACATTGCCGACGGCTGGGATGATCCCGACGTACACAACGACCCGCCCGAAAAAAGACAAGAAGCCCTCAAAATGGGCGCCAACGTCATTGTCTGGGCACTGACGCATTGACCATTGATTCCCATGACTTCACACTCCGCACATCAAAAACTCACCCACCGCCTCGCAAGACTACGCACACTGCTGGCGGCGAATCGAGCGCTAACAGGCGTGGGCCTCGCGCTGGTATTTATCCTCAGCGCGGGGATCGCCCTCGTCATCCTCGAATCGGTATTCTACCTGCGCCCAATCCTCAAAATTGTTTTAGAGAGTTTGTGCACTCTGTGCCTCTTATACCTGATCGCCCGCTTCTGCGTCCTGCCATTTATCAGACCGCCCAGCCTCGACCGGATTGCCCTGCGCGTGGAACAACACTTTGGCGGCCTCCAGCAACACTTGATCAGCGCACTCCAATTATGGCGGCAAAGAAACCGCGAAGAACACACCACCGCACTCGTCGATGCCGCGATCATCCAGGCCGAACGCGCCACACAGCATCTCCCGTACGAAACGCTCATCGATCGCAAACCGCCCATTCGCGCTGCCACGGCGGTTGTTGTGCTCGCCCTATTGGGTCTCTTGCTCCACGCGGGGTGGCCCACGGCCTTATCCGGCGCAGCCCAACGCCTCGCAAACCCGCAAACCCCATACACCCGCCCGGCAGACACGTACATAATTTTACAACCGGGCAATGTCGAAATCGTGGGGGGGGAACCCCTTGCACTCACAGCACAGTTTTCGGGCGTTATCCCCCGCACCGCGCGTCTCTATATCCGCGAAAAAGGGGTGCACACGTGGACCTCCTTTGTCTTGCCAGTCAAACAAGCGGGCGCATCTCACCACTTTCCCAATATGGCGCGATCCTTTGACTACCGCCTATCAGCCCACGATGCGCAAACCCCCACCTACACCGCGACCGTACACCCGCGCCCCATCGTCACGCACATCTCGCACCGCGACCGATTTCCGCCGCATACAGCCATGCCCAACCGCATCGATCAACAGGGCGGCGATATAATTGTACCAACCGGCACACAGGTCTCATTGACCATCGAAGCCAACAAACCTCTCGAATCGGCCGCCCTCGTATTTGACGACGCAACCGAATTGCCAGCCGCGGTATCTTCATCGCTTGCACAGGCGACCCTGACAGTGAAAAAAGACGGACGCTATCGCGTACACTTGCGCGATCCCCAAATGATCGCCAACAAAGACCCCGTTTCATATCGCATTGTCGCGCTGCCCGATCAACCGCCCGATGTGCGCCTGTTGCGCCCAGGTCAAGACATCGACCTCACAGAATCGATGCGCGTTTCCCTTGTTGCCGAAGCCTTTGACGACTACGGCATCTCGCGCTTAGAACTAAGATACCGCAAAGACGACGACACAGACCACATCCTTCCAATTATCACAACGCCCGGCCGCGAAATCGAGACATCTTATAATTGGGACATGTCCAACCTCAACTTGCTACCAGGCGATCAAATCACCTACAGAATCCGCGCTTATGACAACAACCCCAGGCCCTCATTTGGGGAAACAGCCACCTTTACAATTCGCATGCCCAGCCTGTTTGAAATCCATCGTGAAGCGGACAAAACACAGCGCGAAAGCATCGACGAGATCGAAACCGTGCAACAACGCGGGCGCGAACTTGACACACGCCTCAAAGAACTCGCCCGCGATATGCTCACCAAAGACAAACTCGATTGGCAGGAAAAACGCGAACTCGAAAAAGTGCGCCAAACACAGGAACAACTCGCCGAACAAATTGAATCCACAGCCGAACAACTCGACCGCGCACTCAACCGCCTACAAGAAAGCGGATTGCTCGAAGACGATACCCTGCAAAAACTCGAAGAACTACAAATATTGCTTTCGCAAATCCGCACGCCAGAACTCGCGGATGTCATGAAAAAATTGGACGAAGCCATCAAAAAAGCCGATGCAAACATGGTGCGCGAAGCCCTCGAACAATTTCAGATGGAGCGCGAAAAATTCCGCGAAACCCTCGACCGCACCCTCGCCCTTCTCCAGCGCGTTCAACGACAACAAACCCTCGACGCACTCAACCAAAAACTCGAAGAACTCGCCCAGGCCCAGGACCAGATCACGCAAAATATCGAACGCGAACCCGCCGAAGACCTCACCCGCCGCCAGGCGCGAATTGCCCGAGACACCGAACAATTGCGTACAGAACTTCAACAGGCGGCGGAAAAAATGGACAGCCCCACCGATAGTGACCTCAACCAAATCGCCGACGCGATACAAAACAAACAACTCACCCCCCGCATGGATCAAGTGCGCCAGGACCTCGCTATGGGACAACGACAACGCGCGGAAAAGAACAGCGATTCTCTCGCCCGGGACATGCAAAACCTGAGTCAGAGCCTCGCGCAGAGCCGCCAGCGATTTATCCAGCGACAAAAAGCTGAGATTGCCCGGGAACTCAACCGCGTGTTGCACGACCTCCTCACCTTATCCCAGGCGCAGGAACGCACGGCACAGCGCGCCAATGAGGCGGGAAACCGCGACGACACCGCCCCTCTTGCGCTGGACCAGGCGCGTGCGATGACCGGGGCATCGCGCATGGCACAACGCTTGATGGACGCCTCGCAAAAAACCTTCTTCATACCCCCTAGCGCACAGGCAGCCCTCGGTCATGCCCTGAACAAAATGGAAGGTGCTGCCGAACAACTCAATGCGGGCAATGCCAATCAGGCGTCCCAACTCGCCCGCGAAGCCCTGGGAGAAATCAATCGCGCGGCCATGATGGTACAAAACGCGCTGGGGCAACTCGCATCGTCAGAATCGGGCACGGGCTTTGAAGAAATGATGGCGAAAATGGCCCAACTCGCGCAACAACAAGGGGCACTCAACGCCCAAACCGAAAATCTATTTGGGCAGCAAGGCGGTCAACCTTCGTGGCAAAAACTCGCGGCCCAACAGCGCGCCATTCAAGAAGCGCTCAATGCTCTGCGCGGCGAATTGGCGCGGCAACAGCGCGAAATGCTCGGCGACCTGGGTAAAATTGCCAGCGATATGCGCGAAACCTCACGCGAACTTCTCCAACGCCGGGTTGCCCCTCAAACCCTCATGCGACAGCGACAGATCCTCTCCCGCCTGCTCGATGCCCAACAGGCGATGAGATCGCGCGGAAAGAGCAAAAAACGACAGGCCCGCACAGGCGAAAATCTGACCTATCGCGGACCGGGATCGCTCCCCGCAGATTTGGGAGAAGCCGACAACCCCCTGCGCCATTTGATGCGCGACGCCCTCAAAGAAGGGTATTCACCCGAATACCAGGCCCTCATCCGACGGTATTTTGAAAACTTGATTGAAGATGCGAAAAAGACAACAGACAACTAAAATTTGGTTTTTTCGAGGCAGTTGCTATATCGCAGTCCTTCTCTTATTCGCGGGGATTGCCAGCGCATCTACCAGCCAGATCAACGCTGCGCTCCAGCGCGCATCAGCCCTTGAAGCCAAAAAGGACCTCACGGGCGCGATCCACATCTACCGCGGCCTTTACATCATGCATCCCCACCGCGCCGACCTTCTCTTGCGCCTCGAAGCCGCACTTTCGCGGGCGGGTCGGCATGCCGAAGCCGCCGACCTATTACACCAACGTCTGTCCTCTGTTCCAAACGATAAAAACGCGCGCCTGCGCCTGGGTCTCGCCCTCTTTGCACTGGGTCAAATAGATTCCGCAGACGCATCCTGGGAACCCCTGCTTCAGCAGGCGACCACCACACATCCTTTTGCCATCATTGCCGACCGCTATCGCAAACGCAACCTCGACAAACGCGCCGAACAGATCTACCGCCGCGCGAGAACCGCACTCCAAAAAACAACGCTTTTTGCCCGCGAACTCGCCGAACTCGCCGAACGCCGTGCCCATTACCCCGATGCCGTGCGCGAATATCTGATCTGGATTCAACAAAACCCACAATATCGCGCACACGTCGAAGCACGCCTGCGCGATATGGCCTACAACGGCGACCAGCACGCCGAGATCTTTGACGTGCTATCATCGCCCAAAGATCAAACCCATCTCAGCCTGCTCATCGAATACGCCCTGCCCGCTGGATTTGTCGCGCAAACACTCGATCTTTTGCTCTCACACGACGCGCTCAAAAAAAATAATACGACTTATCTGTTTCGCATTGCGAGCTATGCCCTCGACAATGACGATCCCCCAACCGCCATCACCGCTTATCGGGCGATATGCGACCACGCAGACCGTCCCGACCATATGGCGCGCGCGCAATTGGGCCTTGGTAAAGCATATCAGCTTGCAAACCGCTCCACCGATGCACAAATCCAATACAGCGACCTCATCGCCCAGTACCCCAACCGCGCAGAGGCCGACGAAGCCCGTTTTCTTGTGGGTCTCATCTTGCGCGATCATCACAATGACGCCGCAGATGCCCAACAGGCATTTCAAAACCTGATCCAGACCCATCGGCGCAGCACCTGGCGATACAAGGCACTATTTGCACTCGCCGAAGGACATCTACAGGCGGATAGCATAGAAAAAGCGCGGCTCATCTACCACCAAATTATCGCCGAAAAAGTTACCGCTCCCGAAGCAATCGAAGCCCGTTTTCACCTCGCCGAATCGCATTTTCTAACAGACCAGATCGACAAGGCACAAACCCTGCTCGACGCCGTGCTCAAAACACATCTCAACCGCGACATCATCAACGACGCCATCGCGCTATCTGCGCTATTACAAGAAGGCCAGCGCGCAGACTCAACCCTGCTCAGCGCGTATGCCAGTGCCTACCTCAAGTTGCGCCAAAAAGATCAAAACGGGGCATTGCGCGCTTTTGAGACCCTCCATCGCACCCATCCGCAATCCTTTCTCGCGGATCGCTTGCTCGACCATCAGGCCAAAATTTACACCGATCAGAAACGCTACCCGCAAGCCCTCCAGACCTATCGCAAACTCATCGCCACACAGCCCCAAAGCCCGCTTTCCCCCGCCGCACATATCGCACAGGGTGCGATCTACGACAAATACCTCGGACAATATTACGACGCGCAAAAAATCTATGAAACCCTGCTCGTCAACTATCCCTTAAGCCTCGAAGCCGACATAGCGCGCGAGCGATTGCGAAATCTTCGACAAAAAATCCAAACCCTCGAAAAAATAAAGGAAGCGGGATGATACCGCGGGATTCCCAAATGCAAAAAGACAAACATATTCTGGACAATCGCCTCAATACAGTAGTCAATTATCTGCGCGCACATCTGCCCGCCGCGGAGACATTCCGACTGGTATCGGCGTATTTCACCATTTACGGCTACGAGGCCCTACAAAGCGAATTGCACGGTATAAAGGATGTGCGCTTTCTCTTTGGCGATCCGGCATCGGTTGGCGAGGTGGATCCAGGGGAGAAAACACAGAAATCTTTTGACTTGGTCGAAGGCCAGCTCTCGCCGAATCACGCATTGCAGCAAAAATATCTCGCGCAGCAATGCGCCAAATGGGTACGCAGCAGAGGAGTCAAAATTCGCTCTGTCGGCAAATCCAATTTTCTGCACGGCAAAATGTACCTCACCGAATCCGAAAACGGCGGCGCAGCAGTAGTCGGCAGTTCCAACGGCGACGCCGGTCAACACCTCGCTTATTGACCTGCGCAATCAAATCTATTTGATGACCGAAAAGCGCGAGGATGTATTCCGCAACAGCTTGGGCATTGGGCATATTGGTACCTTGCTGGGACGGGCGCAAAAGGCGTTTAAGGCCTGGGAGAATAATTCAAATAAAAAAAGAGACAAGGCCGAGTTGTTAGATAAGCTGGGTGCTGATTTCTTTCATTTACTGGGCGGCGTTTCCATCGCCCGCTCGCGACGACAGGTCAAGATGTTCTACGCTCAGGAAATGGACAGAATCGGCAGATTTCCCACACAGCAGCCACCGGATAATGTCTATCCACAAACTGACATAAAAGGCGAGCTTTCCTATCGGGATTTGTCCAATCAAATAGGTCAATTCGCCCTATCCATCTACCGCCCATCCAGCTATGTCACCAGCGCAGAGGCAAAGAAACGGTTGGAGGACGAAAAAAAACAACTGAGATTCAATCAGGCAGACCGCGAACGCTTTCTAATTGGCATGATGCAGACAAACTTTCTCAAACGCCTAGAGAGTTCTGCGCGTGCACTGACGAAAACACTCGAGCGTACCATCGGTAAAATAAACGATCTATTAGACAAGATAGACCGCTACGAGCAGCTGCCAGCGATACAGGATGAACAGGCCGATATACTGCCCGACGAAGATGAAGACGACGAGGAGTTTCTCATCAATCGAGCGCGCACCCCTTATCACCTGCGCGAATTGGATTTGCCTCGCTGGAAAAAAGACTTACTAAAAGACAAGCAAACCCTCACAGCAGCCTGGGAAAAGGTCCGTGCCATCACACCGCCACGAGATGACAAGCTCAAAACCATTCGGGGACACATTCAGTACAAGGCGCAAAATCCGAAGACCGACAAGGACGGCAAGATCAACCGCAAGATGCTGGTATTCACCACCTTTAAGGATACAGCGGAATACCTTTATGAAAATTTGGCAGAGTTGGCAAAAGAACACAGGTTGAACATGGCAATGGTATCCGGCGACGCGACACGCACCACTTTCGGCGATAATAACTTCAACGCCATCCTGACCAACTTTGCCCCACGCGCACGCCAGCGCGGCAACGGCGTGGATGGAGAAATTGATCTGCTCATTGCTACCGACTGTATCTCTGAGGGGCAGAATTTGCAAGACTGCGACACTGTGCTCAACTACGACATCCACTGGAATCCCGTACGCATTATCCAGCGCTTTGGACGTATTGACCGTATTGGCAGCCGCAATCGATCCGTGCGGATGATCAACTACTGGCCTACCAAAGACATGGACACCTATTTGCGCCTGCAAAGCCGCGTAGAAGCGCGCATGGCCCTGGCAGACGCGGCGGCCAGCGGTGACGATGACCCGTTGAACGACTATGCCTTTGAAGATGCACAAATGGAACTGAATTTCCGCGACGAACAATTGAAGAAATTGCGTGAAGAAGTACTGGACTTCGACGAGTTATCCGACGGCGTCGTCATGAGCGATTTCACCCTCGATTACTTCTTTACCCAATTGTTGCGGTATTTAGAAAAAAACAAAGCAGAACTGGAAGCAACGCCCCAGGGAGCCTATGCCTTGGCCGATGGAGGAAACGATTCCACAAGACCGGGCGTGATATTCTTCCTGCGCCAGCGCAACGCCAGCATAGATAAACGAGAAAAAGTAGCCAGCCCAATTCATCCTTATTACGCCGTGTATATCCGCGATAACGGCGACATTCGCTACGGTTGTGCCAATGCCAGACAAGTGCTGGAATTGTTTGAATCCGCAGCCATTGGCAAAACTGAGCCACTGCAAAAGCTCTGCGATCAGTTTGACCACGAAACTCAAAACGGCAAGGATATGGCCCGTTACGACCAATTGTTGAACGAGGTCATGCAGCACGTCAATAGGGCAAACACCTCAACACAGATCCAGCAAATGGGCATTGGCGGTCCGCGCGATTTTAGATTGCCAGTAAAACCTGAAAATTCTACCAGCGATTTTGAGTTGGTAACGTGGTTGATCATCCTCGATACAGTAACGCACACACATCCTTGACTATCATTGACAAACCCCCTATAACCTTATATAGTGCAATGGTGAACATGTCCATCACACCCGGTGAAATTCTCCTGGAAGAGTACCTCAAGCCAATGGGGATTTCGCAGAATGCCATGGCCCGCGCCATCGGTGTCGCGCCGCAGACAATCAACGAAATCGTTCACGCTCGGCGTTCGATCACGCCAGCCATGTCAATCCGCTTTGGTGCCTTCTTCGGCCAGTCCGACGAATTTTGGCACGGACTTCAGGTCGAGAGCGATTTTCGCAAACTGGCCAGCGAAAAGCAACGGCTTACCGCTGGCATCAGTCCGTCATCAACCTTGGGCCAAGCATCTTGACCATACTCAGCGCGATTTCAGGCTGCGAACGATTTTGAGTTGCTAACCTGGCTCGTTGTGTCTAAACGCACAAGTTGACAACAGGTCAAAATGAGGGATCAAGCGCAATGCCAGATTTTACAGAAGAAGAGTTGCTACAAATTATCGCAACTGGCGAATCTGACCGCGTCGAGTTCAAGAAGTCTTTGTCCAGCAGCACCGCCACCAGAATCAGGGAAGCTATCTGCGCTTTTGCCAACGATTTAGCTGGGCATGAAAAACCCGGTTTCGTTTTCGTGGGCGTGGCGGACGACAGAACGATAGACAATATAGCGGTCACAGATCGTTTACTCCAGCAGTTAGCCGACATGAAAACCGACGGCAATATCGTACCTCCGCCCTCACTGACGGTGGAGAAGCGTAGGCTGCAAGGCAAAGAAATTGCAGTAGTAATAGTGCACCCTTCTAACTCGCCACCTGTTCGCTACAAGGGTGCTATCCATGTCCGCATCGGCTCGCGTCGTAGTATCGCCACAGCACAGGATGAGAGGGTCCTTAACGAAAAACGGCGATACGGAGACCGTCCCTTCGACATTTATCCAATCCCCACGGCCGGTTTATCGGACCTTAACCAGACCCAATTTGAGAACGAATATCTGGCGCAAGCCTTTGCCCCCGAGATACTGGAAGCCAATGAACGCACGCTCGAAGAACGTCTCGCCGCGACAAAGATGATTGCCTCAGCCGATGAACGAATCGCGACTGTGTTGGGAATACTGGTACTCGGCAAAAACCCACAAGATTTTCTTCCAGGTGCTTACGTGCAATTCCTCAGAATTAATGGCCGTGAGCTAACAGATGATATCCTTGACAGCGAAGACATACGCGGGGCAATTCCGGACTTACTCCGCCGTATGGATGAGAAGCTAAAAGCTCATAATCGCACAGCAGTAGAATTCACCAAAAGTGACATCGAACAACGAACCGAGCTTTACCCCATAGAAGCACTACAACAGATCACCCGAAATGCCGTTATGCACAGAACCTATGAGGCAACCAATACACCTGTTCGTGTGTACTGGTTCAATGACCGCATCGAGATTTTAAGCCCCGGTGGTGTGTTCGGGACTGTAACCGCTGAGAACTTTGGACAACCCGGATTTACCGACTATCGTAACCCCAACTTGGCAGAATCCATGAAAACGCTGGGCTATGTCCAGCGTTTTGGCGTAGGAATACCAATCGCCAAACAGCGGTTAATGGCCGCAGGACATCCAGAACCTGAATTTGATATTTATGATACTAATGTGCAGGTAACTATAAAATCCGCGTAAAAATAGGAGATTACATGACAATGCCTGTTCCAGTTTTAACTTTTTTTAACAATAAAGGTGGAGTCGGCAAGACATCCCTCGTCTATCATCTGGCGTGGATGCTATACGACATCGGTCATCGGGTGTTAGTCTGCGATCTTGACCCACAGGCAAACCTTACCGCTGCGTTCTTGGACGAAGGACGTTTGGAAAATCTCTGGGACAAAAGGTATGGTGCTATTGCATCCAGAAGCACCATTTTTGAGTGTGTGAAACCGCTGACCGAAGTTGGGGATCTGCAATCACCACATCTTCAGACAATTTTACCCCAATTAAATGTGTTTCAGACTGACCTACGGTTAATTCCAGGTGACCTGGCACTGGCAGCATTTGAAGATACTTTATCTGCTGAATGGCCAAATGCGCTGGGGTCCCGCAATCTGTACCGTCCTTTCAGAATACTGACTGCGTTTTCGACTATTATGCAGAAGGGCGCTGCGGAAATGAACGCCACAATCATCCTGGCTGACGTTGGTCCCAATCTCGGTGCTATCAACCGCTCTGCGTTGATTGCGACCGATTACGTCGTCGTTCCACTGGGAGCAGATTTGTTTTCACTCCAAGGCCTGCGCAATCTTGGTCCCACCCTGGATCGGTGGAGACAGGACTGGCAAAAGCGTAAGCACAACTGGGCACACGCGGAATTTCCACTTCCGGATGGAAAAATGGAACCCATAGGTTATGTGGTGCAACAGCATGGGGTACGCTTAAACCGTCCCATCAGCGCTTATGACAGGTGGGTAAATAGAATGCCGGAAGAATACGCCCTGAACCTGCTGAACGATAAGAAAGGACCTTACGCTAAGACACCATCGCAAGATAAACAACACGCTCTCGCCACAGTTAAGCATTATCGGAGCTTAGTACCGATGTCTCAGGAAGCGCACAAGCCCATTTTTCACCTCACCACCGCTGACGGAGCTATTGGCAGCCATGCCGCTGCTGCAAATGACGCACGCCAGGATTTCAAGGTGTTAGCGAAAAAGATCGTACAAAGAATCAAGCTCGGGGAACTTGAGAGAGCACGCGGTCAAAATCAGCTTGATTTACAGACAGATTTTAAGGGGACAACACAAAGTACCGATTATGACTAACTCAGACATTCTAAACAAAATACGATCCGCTTTAGCGGCAATACCCACCTGCGATTTTCTGACAGCGGCTAAAGACCTACTCGAGATACTTGGATACCAGAGCGAGCGCACCCTGAAACTTTCGGGTCATCCAGAAGACTTCATACAGCAATTTCCCGCTCCAAACGAGAACACTAAGACTGAACAAGCATTCTGCGAAAACGCCCAATCCGTGCGGTTCATTTTTCAGCTTACCAGCGATGAAATCGCCTCCAGCAATCAGCAGACACTGAATTTTGAAGCGGCTTCTTTTGACAAGGGCAACACAAATAGTTTTATCTTCTCCGCTGTGGAACTGAAGAAAGACACCTACGCTCGTGGGCAGTACGCGCAGTTCACCCGCGAAATCAACAAGCGCTTAAGCCAACCCTCCGTCGTTCTTTTCCGCACCACATCCAATCTACTCACCCTCGCCTTTGTTCACCGCCGCCCGCACAAGCGCGATGACAAGCGAAACGTGTTGGATCGCGTCACATTGATTAAAGATATTCGTCCAGACAATCCGTATCGGGCACATCTGGACATCCTCGAGGAACTATCCCTATCAAATCTGCTGACGTGGATGAGCGATCACAACAAACCACATAATTTTGATGGCTTGCTCGTTGCGTGGCTAAACAAACTGGATACCCAGGAACTCAACCGGCGATTCTACCGGGATTTGTACAACTGGTTTGAGCGTGCTATCGCGGAATCCACTTTTCCCAAGAATCAGGCGCAGGCCATCTCATCGGAAGAACACATCATCCGCCTCATTACCCGCCTGCTGTTCGTCTGGTTTATAAAAGAAAAGAGGCTGATCGCCGAGGACCTGTTCATTGAGCCTAAGATTGGTGGTCTGCTGAAAAATTACGATCCCGACACCGGCGATTCCTACTACCGCACTATTTTGCAAAACCTGTTTTTCGCTACCCTGAACACCGAAATTGACAAGCGCCGTTTCAGCAAACAGAACCGTGCCGACCACCGCAATCCTTCCGTGTACCGATACAGGAAAGAGATTGAGGATCCCGACAGCCTGATCAAACTGTTCGACCAGACGCCCTTCATCAACGGCGGCCTGTTTGACTGTCTTGACAGCTTTGAAGGCGTCAAGGCAGGTGGCACTCGTCTGGACTGCTTTACCGACAACCCCGCCCAGCGCCGCGACTATTCTATTCCTAACCGCCTATTTTTTGGTGCCGATGGACTGATCACCTTATTCAACAATTACAAGTTCACGGTGGAAGAGAACACACCCATAGAGCAGGAAGTCGCCCTAGACCCTGAACTGCTCGGCAAGGTGTTTGAGAACCTATTGGCCGCTTACAACCCGGAAACGCGCGAAACAGCCCGCAAGCAAACTGGCTCTTACTATACCCCGCCCCCAGTGGTGGACTATATGGTGAAAGAGACTCTGGTGGCGTCACTCACAGAAAAATGCCAGCCGACCGACGGCGATGTAGAGTACTGGCAAGAACGCTTGCATTACCTGCTGGATTATGAGGATGCCTACGATGATGCCAATGAACTCTTTTTGAAAGAAGAAGCAGAGGGCATTGTGCGGGCGATTGCAAAGATCAAAGTGCTGGATCCCGCAGTTGGTTCCGGCGCATTTCCAATGGGCATGCTGCACAAACTCACCCTGGCGTTGCGGCGACTTGACCCCGATAACAAACGCTGGGAAGCCCTTCAAAAAGAACGCGCCAGAGCAAAGGCAGACGCAGCATTTGAGACCCAAAATCAGCAAGATCGCGACGCTGAGTTGCTGGAGATTAGCGAAACCTTTGAGCGGTATTCGGGCGATTTCGGGCGCAAGCTCTATTTGATCCAAAACAGCATCTTTGGCGTGGACATCCAGCCTATCGCTTGCCAAATTGCCAAACTGCGCTTTTTCATTTCGCTGGCAATTGAGCAAGAACGAGATAAGAACGCCGACAACTTCGGCATCAAGCCCCTGCCCAATTTAGAGACGCGCTTTGTCGCGGCAGATACGCTGATCGGCTTAGGGCTATCCGAAGCCAGATCCCTACTTCAAGATGACACTGTACAGCAATTGCTAAAAGAAATTGAGGCAATTCGTGAGAAGTATTTTCTCGCAAACAACCGACCGCAAAAGCTCCGATACACCCGCCAAGAGCAAGCCTGCCGTGACCAATTGGATCAAGCACTGAAAGCACAAAAAGAAGAATGGGCAGCGCGCCAGCAACGGGACATAGACGAAAAAATTGCCCGAATTCCAAATCCGAAAGACCGAGAAAAATTGCGGGAAGATGAACTAAAAAAGTATAGAATGCGCGAAAAACGCTTCGACGCCAGCCTTGAGACCGCGCAGAAAGTCGCTCACTGGAAACCGTACGACCAAAACGCCACAGTCAACTGGTTTGATCCCGAATATATGTTCGGTATGACACGCGGTTTTGATGTGGTCATTGGGAATCCACCGTACATTCAATTGCAAAAAAACAGAGGGGAACTGCGCCGCCGTTACCAATACGCTGATTTTGAAACCTTTGCCTCCACCGGTGATATCTATCAGCTTTTCTACGAAAAAGGCTGTACGCTGCTCACACCACAATGCGGTCTGCTGTGCTACATCACTTCCAATAGCTGGCTAAGAGCGGAGTACGGTAAATCCACACGTCGGTATTTTGCCGAGCAACAGACACCTTTGCAATTGTTGGAAATGGGTAAGGACATTTTTGAAAATGCCATCGTTGACACCAACATACTGGTAGTGCGCGAAGGCAAAAGCAATGAGACCGGCAAGGCGGTGGATATGGACCGCCTACCCGATAAAGACTTTCCGCCTCCCGAGCACCTATGGGGAACATTTCAACCAAAGAGTGAAAAGCCCTGGAGCGCACTTTCAGCCATAGAGCAGCCTATTATGGACAAAATGGAAGCCGTTGGGGTACCACTGAAAGAGTGGGATATATCCATTTACCGAGGAGTTCTTACTGGTTACAATGCCGCCTTTATCATTGATAATCAGACTAAGGAGAGATTAATTATCCAAGATCCTAAATCTGCTGAAATCATTAGGCCAGTGTTGCGAGGAAGGGATATTAGCCGTTACAAGGCTAACTGGGCGGGACTGTGGCTGATTGACACTCATAACGGATACGGCAATGTTCCCGCTGTTGATATTAACGATTACCCGGCCGTCAAAAACCATCTGGACAGATTCTACCCAAAACTAGAAAAACGTTACGATAAGGGCAGAACGCCGTACAATCTCCGTAATTGTGCTTACCATGCAGAGTTCTCCAAAACAAAGCTGATCTGGATGGATCTGACAGAACAAGGACGTTTTGCCTATGATGTTGATGGCCTGTTTTGCTTAAACACGGCATTTATTATGTCAGGTCCATCAATCAAATATTTATGCGCCCTGCTTAATTCTAATCTGATAACTTGGTTTATGAGGAACACTGCCATGAATTCTGGAATGGGTGTTACGAGATGGATTAATGCTTCCGTAGGATCAATCCCTATTCCGAAAATCACTGCAGTAGAACAACTTTCGTTTATCCGATTGGTTGATCGTATCTTGAAGGCCAAAGCCTCTAACCCAACAGCCGATGTCAGCGAGCAGGAGGCAGAGATAGACCGGTTGGTCTATGCCCTCTACTGTCTGAACACGAAAGAAATCTCGGCGGTAGCGATAAAGGATAAATCATGAGTAATTCAAATTCTGAACGGCACCAAAGCATAGTTTTATGAGCCGTCACGTTGATTGTCTGTCTAGGGTAAAGGCTACTCCTCTACTGCTGAGATCTCCGTCGCTGTCAGTCCGTACAATTCGTAAACTCGCAGATCAATCTTAGCTTCAGTAGCTGATACATCGGCATTCAGATCGGTCGCTTTAGCCGTCAGGATATGGTCAACTAGGCAAATGAACGGGCGTTGCTTTGTAACGGATATTTTGGGGATGGATAGGCGTTCGACAGCAAATTTTTCCCATTGAGTAAGCCCCATTCCTGTTGTCCGTGCGGTATTTTTTATCAACCAAGTTATGAGAGAACTGTTCAAAATAGCGCATAGATATTTTAGGGATTCACCTGTCATAATGAATCCTTTGTTGTTACAATACATTTCCGCTTCTAAATAGGCGAAGCGCCCTCTATCCGACATATCCATCCAGAGCAGCTTTTTTTGTGCGAACTCTACATGGTAAGCACAAGTATCCTGTAATTCGTACCAAGCGTGTACCGTCTTTTTTCTAGATTTCGTGCCATTCGAAAGGATTCTACCTGATTGTTCTAATCGCGCTTTGCCAAAAGACAGCAGATGCCTTTTCACTGCTGGATAGTCGTCAATGTTGAGTCCAATAGCAGGAAATGTTGCTATCAGCCAGAGTTTTGTACTTTTCCAATCAGCTTGATACCTTTGAATATCCCTCCCTCTTAAGACTGGCTTAATAATCTCAGCCGACTTTGGATCTCTTTCAACCAGTACCTCCTTAGTCTGATTATCGATGATAAAGGCACGATTATAACCGGTTAGAACTCCTCGGTAAATGGATAAACTCCTTGATAATATTTTTTATCTCTGACTATTTAGAGCTACAGTTTCAATTTTATACAGTCCAAATCAATTCTCAGGAGTTCAAAATGACATCCTTTTCTCAGGCAGATGCAATCAAAATAGACTTTTATAGCAAGGTGGTTTCATCCGCATTAGCGGACAATACTCGTATTGCCTATGACAAAGGTTGGGCTTGTTTTAGCGATTATTGCGATTCTCAAAACATCTGTCCCTTATCCGCCACGCCAAAAGACATTGCTAATTTTATGATTGAACTGGCGACACGTCCAAGACCGGCAAGTGGAAAAATACTTTCTATGGGTACGGTAGTTTTATACCGGAGCGCAATCAATAGGAAATATGTTGAGTCAGGAATCCCCTCCCCCACCAACCATCCTGATGTCAATGCCGTTGTGAAAGGGCTTGCGCGGCTTAGAGGCACAGCTAGCCGTCAGGTCAAGGCGTTAAGAGAGTACCACATTAAGAAAATGCTAAGCATATGCGACTTAACATCAAACCAAGCAGGAAAAAAATTAATCTGCCTACGGGACGCCGCAATTATTGCTATTGGATTCGCTGGCGCACTTAGACGCTCAGAAATATGTGGACTTAAGACAGATGATATTGAAATCATGCCATCCCCAGATGGTTCAAAAAAAATGTTTCTCTATATTCGTAAATCAAAGACGGATCAAGAAAGAAAAGGACATAAGATCGCTATACCGGAGGGTAAATACTTGAGGCCTATACAAAGGCTGCAAGATTGGCTGGAAGTATCGGGAATTACTGATGGTCCTGTATTTCAGACAATGAGGCGTGGAGGCAAACTACGAGGCAGACCAATGCACCATTCGGATATTCCCCGCTTAGTTAAACATTATGCGAAATTAAGCGGCTTAGACGAGAAGGAGATATCAGGACATTCATTAAGGGCTGGTTTTGTTACCAGCGCGGCTTGTCACAATGCACGCTTAGATAAAATAATGGAAATCACCAGGCACACAAATCCTTCAACTGTAATGAAATACATCCGCGATGCCGATTCGTTTACAGACCATGCTGGTGAAAAATTTTTATAGGGCAAGGGCAAAGAATGTTCGAAATATTAAATTTCCTTTGAGTGTTAAACTGCTCCTTTGGTATATTTGTGCATCATTAAAAAATTATAGACCTCTAATATCCTATAAGAACTGAATAAGCATTACTCAAAAAAATAACCATTAGATGCAAACGGAGAGACTGAAACTGTGACAGACTTTCTATTCGACGGTGGATACCTTGACGATGCTATTCGCTCCCGAGGACAAAGGATGAGGGATGAGATCAACTCATTCGACGAAAACCGGATACTCAATACTTCAGAGGATGATCTCTGCAACTACTTTGTAAAAAAATACAAAGTAGAAGCTCTCCAAATCGATGAATCTCAGATACAATCAGATACAAATAGATTACGGCGACGCTCGGATCAATGTAAGGGATTACGGACGTCTTATCTCTCTAACGGGAACCAGAGTCACGTTTTACATACCGTTCAGTGGCGATCCAGATCTATTCAAGCTACAACCATCCATGTTCAGCGTCAACCCGCCACGGGCAAAAGTGAGAGGTCGTGAGATCGTAATGATCTACAAGCGGACAACCACTGAAGCCAAGCAAATTAAGGGTGAGTTTGAGTCAGAACTAACGCGCTTAAAAAATTATCTGCAATGTATTGAGCATGATGTCACACCTTTCAACTCGTCAATTCGTGAAACGGCATCTCAAGGAATCAAATTCAGACGTGAGAAAATACTCAAGGACAGAGACTTGGTGGAGAATATAGGTTTCCCGCTCCGGCGCAGGAACGATACACCCAATACCTACATTGCGTCGCAAGTGAAACGGGCCATTGCTTCGAAACTTCCGCCCGCCTCCACTGGACCCTACAAACCCGAACCCGTACTGGACACAAAAGATTACGAACATATCCTATCAGTCGTTTCAAACATGGTCATGGTTATGGAACGCAGCCCAAGAGCTTTCAGAGACATGAACGAAGAGGACCTGCGGCAACACTTCCTCGTACAACTCAATGGACACTATGAAGGACAGGCCACAGGCGAAACCTTCAACTTCGATGGCAAGACTGACATCCTGATCCGCGCAGATGGTAAAAATATATTCATCGCTGAATGCAAATTCTGGAAAGGTCCAAAGGCGTTCAGAAAATCCATTGATCAGTTGCTGAATTACTCTACATGGCGGGATACAAAGACCGCCCTTCTCGTGTTCAACCGAGACGCCGAGATGTCCACCGTCCTCAAGAGGATACCCGAAGCAGTTAAAGACCATCCTAACTACAAAACGAGTCGAGACTATGACTCAGAGACTGGTTTTCGGTACATACTCAGGCACCGCGATGATGCAAACAGGGAAATCGTGCTCACCGTGCTCGTCTTCAATATTCCTGCATGACCTCAAGTCGTTAGGCCACATATTGCCAGCGTAGAATCGGGTAAAGAAAAGACAAAAAATTGTTGATAAAATTACCAAACCATCTTTGTGAAGTGTATTTTAGAAGGTAAAATCTGATGAGTACACATTAGTTGGCTATTCAGAGCTTCCAACAGAGTCAGGAACTTCTATCAGCGATCAACACCCTGTCTATTCACCGTAAATTGACGGACAAGGGGTATCTTGATACGAATAGAAAAGAATCTGCAGAACAAGCGATAGAGACCCTTGTAGCTTTTTTTCAAAAACTGGATAAGATTGTTCAAAATATTGAAGGCAGGCATAGAAAGCCTGTCCTGGGTGTAGATGCTCGGTTGCGGCACCTGGCAGAAAACTACGTTCAGGCAAAACGCGCTCAAGCTCACTCTCCATTTCTCGAACTTCCTCTTTCTCAAGTCAGGGATTTGTTCTATTCTGAAAGCTCTGAAGACCATAGCAAAGTCCTGGCAGTGCTGGCGGCATTTCGTGAACTGTTGGAAGAACATGTGGGTATTGATGCAAAGCGGTTGCTGGGAGAGATCTAATTATGCGAATTAAAAAATAAAAGAAGACCGCGTATAATTCATAGAGGAAAAAGCTAACCTGTAGCGATCAGAACACAGGCGTAGCCACACCACAACGATAGGAATAACAAAAAAAACTGGATTGCGGCTCAAAACCATGCCGCAATGACAAGTGCTATTCTTATCGTCTCTGGAAGAACAAAAAACAAAGGAAGCGGGATGATATTAAAACGGCAAAATACAAGACACACATACTTCACACTTCTCGCCTTACTCCTCCTCCTGACAACATCATCTACCTGCACAGCGGTGATTGGCGGAGGAAGCGCGAATGTCGGCAAAATTCTCATCCCCATGGACATATCGCAAACAGATCATCTCAAAGCCTATGGCATTGCGTATTGGGCCGTGCAGCAGGGCTATCCCGTCGAGTGGTTGCTCAACTACCGCGGCGGTTCCTTCCTCATCGACCACCACGAAACCATCGCGAGCGAAGCCCGCATACGCGCCGTCGCCTTCCAGGCCATCTCAGCCGCGCAGGCCACGCGCATCTACGCCGATATTGAATCGGGCAACATGAACCGCATGCGCCTTGAAAAAGCACCCCGCATCGCTGTCTATACCCCCCCACACAAACAGCCCTGGGACGACGCCGTCACATTGGCCCTCACCTATGCTGAAATACCCTATACCACCTTGTGGGACGAAGAAGTCCTCACCGGCAAACTCGAAAACTACGATTGGCTGCACTTACACCACGAAGACTTCACGGGACAATACGGCAAATTTTATCGCAGCCACGGCCACACCCTCTGGTACCGACAACAACAGGCCGCATTTAAAGCCCTCGCTCGCAAACTGGGCTTTGCCAAAGTCTCCCACCTCAAAGGTGCGGTTGCACAGGCCATTTACAACTACGTCGCACAGGGCGGATTTCTCTTTGCCATGTGCTCGGCCACCGATACATTTGACATCGCCCTTGCAGCGCGCGGAACCGACATTGTCGATAGCGTTTACGACGGCGACCCCGCAGATCCATCGTCGCATCAAAAACTCGATTTCTCGCGCACCATAGCCTTTGAAAATTTTAACCTCGTTATGGACCCCCTCGAATACGAACACGCCGACATCGACCTGTCGCCCATTGAAATGAGCCAGATCAAAAATGCCGATATCGATGCCTTTTCACTATTTGAATTTTCGGCAAAATACGATCCCGTGCCCACCATGCTCACGCAAAACCACACGCCCATCGTCCCCGGCTTCTTGGGCCAAACCACGGCCTTTCGCAAAAATCGCATCAAAAAATCCATCACCATTATGGGCGATATCTCCGGCACAGACCACGTCAAATACATCCACGGCAACATCGGCAAAGGCACATTCACATTTTATGCCGGACACGACCCGGAAGACTATCAACACTTTGTCAACGACCCGCCCACACAACTCGCACTGCACAAAAATTCGCCGGGCTATCGCCTCATACTCAATAATATTCTCTTCCCAGCGGCGAAAAAGGAAAAACGCAAAACATAAGAAAGGAACCAAAATGCCCGAAGCATCTCCTCACGAAGACCTCCAGGCTGTTGAACAATTAAAAACCGCGTATGACCAGATCGTCGCCGAAATTGGCAAAGTCATTATTGGACAGCGGGAAATCGTCGATCAGCTACTCATCGCCCTCCTCTGCGGGGGCCACTGTTTGCTCGTCGGCGTGCCCGGCCTGGCCAAAACCCTGCTCATCAGCACCCTTGCACGCGCCCTCGACTTGTCTTTTAGCCGCATCCAATTTACCCCCGACCTCATGCCTTCAGACATCACGGGCACAGAGCTCCTCGAAGAAGACCACACCACCGGACACAAATCATTCCGCTTTGTCAAAGGCCCTTTATTTGCCAACATCATCCTGGCCGATGAAATCAATCGCACCCCGCCCAAAACCCAGGCCGCCTTATTGCAGGCCATGCAAGAACACGAAGTCACCGCCGGAGGGGGAACCTTTCGCCTCGAAGAACCATTTTTTGTCTTAGCCACGCAAAATCCCATCGAACAAGAAGGCACCTATCCCTTGCCCGAAGCCCAACTCGACCGCTTCATCTTTAACCTGTGGATCGATTATCCCACCCGAGAAGAAGAACGCGCCATTGTCAAAGCCACCACAGGTGCCCAAACACACGACGTACAGCCCGTACTCAACGCCGCACAAATCCGCAACCTCCAGCAACTCATCCGCAAAGTTCCAGTAGCCGATCACATCGTAGATCACGCGGTAGATCTCGTCCGCAGAACCCGACCTCAGAATGCTGACACATCCATCGCACGTATGCTCAGATGGGGTGCCGGTCCGCGCGCCTCCCAATGCCTCATCCTGGGTGCCAAAGCACGTGCGGTGCTCAGTGGACGCTATGCACCTTCTATCGACGACGTATCTTCTGTCGCCAAACCCGTATTGCGCCATCGCCTCGTCACAAATTTCAACGCCGAAGCCGAAGGCGTCACCACAGTCGATCTCATCGATCAATTGTTAAAAGAATAGCTTTCACCTGGAGATCTCCCGTGAATTTAAAAGGCCAGCGCGTCACGGTAATGGGATTGGGATTATTTGGCGGGGGCGTGGGAGCAGTGCGTTTTCTGGTACGCGAAGGCGCAGTCGTAACAGTGACGGATTTGTGCCAGAAAAAAGACTTGCGTGCTTCGGTGCGCGCGCTAAATGGGTTGCCCATATCCTTTAAGCTGGGGGGACACGAAGAAACAGATTTTCGGAACGCAGATTTAATTGTCGCCAATCCCGCGGTACCCCGGTCATCTCAATACTTGAAAATCGCGGAATCTGCGGGCATACCCATTACATCGGAAATCTGTCTATTTGTCCAACACTGTCCTGCACCCATAATCGGCGTAACGGGCAGCAGTGGAAAAACGACGACGACTTCGCTATTGGGAGAAATGCTCAAGCAAAAAGATAAACGCACGCGAATAGGCGGCAATATTGGGGGTTCATTACTGGATAAATTGGGCAGGCTGCATGCCGATATACCCGTCGTACTGGAATTATCGAGCTTTCAACTCGACCGATTGGGCGATTTGCCGTGGAGCCCCCACATCGCTGTCATAACCAACTTTGCGCCAAATCACATCGACATTCACGGGTCTCTACAAGCGTATCGAAAAGCCAAGCAGCAAATCGTCATACACCAGACAAAAGGCGATTGGACGATTGTCAACGGGGAAGATACCGAAGTATCTCATTGGGCGGATGCGGGGCAAAGGGTGGTATTTGCCGTTGAAGGCGGGGGGGATATATTTGTGCGCGATGGAAAAATTCAACACGCAATCGGTGGCAAGGCACACACCGTCTGTTCTGTGGATACCATATCCTTACGTGGACGGCACAACCTCGCCAATGCGTTGGCGGCCACAGGAGCAGCGATTATAAGCGGCGTGTCTGAAAAAAATATCGCCGAGGTATTGCAGACATTTCAGGGGGTGCCGCACAGGTTGGAGCAAGTGGCAGAAGTAAACGGCGTTCTCTATGTGAACGATTCAATAGCTACGAGTCCCGACCGCACGCGAACAGCACTCATGGCATTTGACAAACCGATCGTACTGATCGCCGGCGGCTACGATAAGGGCATTGCATTTGACGATTTGGGGATGGCGATAGAGGAAAAGGTCGCACATCTAATTCTGATGGGCGAAACCGGGGACGCGCTTGCGACAACTGCGAAAGGCAAAACCGCCATTCACCGCGTAGAAAATTTAGAAGAAGCGATGGATTGCGCGACAGGACTCGCACAATCTGGCGATGTGGTATTGCTATCGCCGGCATCGGCGAGTTACGACCAGTTTCGCAATTTTGAAGAGCGCGGCCAGCGATTTCGAGAATGGGTGGAAAAATTGAGTTGTATGTAGCTATTCACGCATCTTCGGCATAGGGCATCAACTTTCGCCCTCGCGTGGGGTGGCGCAATTTGCGGAGTGCTTTTTCTTTAATTTGCCGAATCCGTTCGCGCGTCAGGCGAAATTGCTTGCCAATTTCTTCGAGCGTCATCTCTACGCCGCCGCCCAATCCAAAATAGAGACGGATGACTTTTTGCTCGCGTTCATCAAGGGTGCTCAAAGCACTTGAGATTTCATCTTTGAGGGTATTTCTCAATGCCATTGCGTCGGGCGACTCTTGTGAATTGTCGGGCATCATTTCAAGAAGGCTATTTTCCCCGTCGCCAAGAGACGTATCGAGAGACAAGGTGCGCTGTCCACTGGTGAGAATATCCGTAACCTGCTCCACCGAGATATCCAATTCTGCGGCAATTTCTTCTTCGGCAGTACGCCTCGAAGTCTCGTGCTGTCGGCTACTTTTATAGCGAGATATGCGTCTGAGCAATTCCACGCGATTGAGCGGAAGGCGCACGACCCGGGCGTGTTCCGCCAGCGTTTGCAAAATAGATTGGCGAATCCACCAAACAGCATAAGAGATAAACTTAAACCCTCTCGTCTCGTCAAAACGCTCTGCCGCCGTGATCAGACCGACGTTTCCCGCGCTGATGAGATCCACGAGCGGTACGCCCTGATTTTGATATTCGTAGGCAACGGTAATCACAAAGCGCAAATTGGCTTCAATGAGTGTTGCACGCGCTTTCTGATCGCCTTTGTGAATGCGAACAGCGAGTTCAACTTCCTCTGCGGAAGACAGGGGTTGAGACGAAGCCACATCTTCGAGGTAGTGGTGCAGTGCATCTTTGGTAACATTTTTGGCTGATGTAAGCAAAGCAATCACCTCATTCAAGAAAAAATGAAGGGCGTGTTAAGTTTTGTTTATCAAATGTCCTGATATATAGCCATTCCGCCACAAGAGTCAAGAAAAAAACACACGCGCCTTAGCAATATGACACATATATTTGACTGGTCGCTACAGTCTCGCAATCGGTAGAAAACGTAAATATAGCTCTGACGCGCTTGTTCCCCAACACATGGGGATACCAATAGGTGGCATCATCCCACATCGTATCAAAGGGCAGGTGATCGATTTCAAACCACACAGGGCGTATTTCCTCTGTTTCCATCGGTTCACCCCGCCATCTGCGCCCAATAAAAATACGGGTCGTGAGATTCCATTCGGAGCGGGTGGGAAAATAAAACGTCAAATGCCCGGCATCCACAAGATCCTGCGGCGACATCACAACGCCTGTTTCTTCACGCATTTCGCGCACAGCGGCTGCACGCACTGTTTCGCCGGGTTCAATTTTCCCACCAATACCCGTGTATTTCCCCGCGCCAAACCCGCGTTTTTTATAGCCCAGCAAAACATGGGTTATAGGATCGCCCTTGACGAGTAGTATCAAGGTGGTATGTTTCTCAATACACATGCGACTATGGAATCAACAGCACTTTCCCCGTGGTCTGCCGACCTTCGAGGCGGTTGTGTGCTTCGGTCGCATTTTCAAGAGGATGCTCTTCGCCAATACGCACACTCAGCCTGCCGTCCTGAATCCAGCCCATGACATCGCGGGTGCGCTGGAGATATTCTTCGCGGGTCTGCGTGTAGCTATTGAGGGTGGGGCGCGTGAGGTAAATAGACCCTTTTTGCGACAGGAGCAGAGGATCAATCGGCGGGACCGGCCCGCTGGCATTGCCAAAAAAGACCATATAACCGCGCGGCTTGAGACAGTTGATACTCTTTTCCCAGGTGGCTTTGGCAACAGAATCGTAAACAACCTCGACCCCCTGTCCATCCGTGAGACTCAAAACGTCGGCTTCAAAATCCCGTTCGGTATAGAGAATGATATCGTCGGCACCTACACCTCGCGCCAGAGCCGCTTTTTCTTCGGTGGATGTGGTGCCAATAACCCGCGCCCCGCGCATTTTTGCCATCTGCACGAGCAAAAGGCCAACGCCTCCTGCGGCTGCGTGGATAAGACAGGTATCGCCTTCCCGAATGGGATAGGTGCTATTGACCAGATAATGCGCGGTCAGGCCCTGCAACATCACCGCGGCGGCGGTCTTGGTGGCGACATCTGAAGGAATTTTGATCACCTCGGCTTCGTCTGCGACAACTTGCTCGGCATAAGAACCCGCCACGCTTTTCCATGCCACGCGGTCGCCCTTAGCCAAATCCGAAACTCCTGCGCCCACCGCGTTCACAGTGCCGGCACCTTCCAGCCCCAGTGTCAGCGGCAAGTCCAGGGGATAAAGGCCCGTGCGTTGATAGGTGTCGATAAAATTAATACCCGCTGCTTCTATGGTAATCCGCACCTGTCCTTCGCCCGGATCTGCTGCGTCAATATCCTCAAAGCTCAAAACTTCTGCACCACCGTATTGCGATATGCGAATGGCTTTCACATGAATCTCCTTTTGATGAGAATAAGAACCCTTTGACAAAAACGACGTTTTCAAATTATATGGATATTGCCCTGATTAGGCAATAGGAGGATAGGATATATGCCATCACATCGAGATATCGAAACACAGTACCGCGCCGTTCGAGAAAACGCGGGGATATTCAACCGCAGCAAGCGAGGCAAAGTGCGTGCAGAAGGCGCGGATTGTCTGAGATTTTTGCACGGCATGGTGACCAATACCGTTGAGACCCTCGCCGAAAATGAGGGCAATTACGCCGCAGTCACATCGGCGCGAGGTCAAACGCTATTAGATGTTTGGGTCCACCGCTTACAAGATTGTATCTATATGGAAACAGAGCCGGGACTTGCGGCAAAATTAATTGAAACCCTGGATCGCTATCTGATCGCCGATGATGTCGCGCTATCGGACGAATCCGACGCCTGGGCCATTTTTGGGATACAAGGCCCCACAGCCCATGAGTTGGTCGATCGAGTTGTTGGGCGCGTATCGGCTGACCTTCCCGAGCACCATACAGCTATACACGCATTTGACGGCATCCCAATTTGGGTCACGGCGCGGTCATACACGGGTGAACCAGGTTGCGATCTCCGCATTGCACAAGACCGCGCCGATTCATTGCGGCGGGCACTCGTTACAGCGGGGGGAACGCCAATTGGATGGCAAGTACGGGAAATGTTGCGAGTTGAAGCCAGCATTCCCCGTTATGGCGCCGAAATAGATGAGTCAGTCGCGCCCCTCGAAGCCGGTTTGAATCACGCAGTCGATTTTGACAAGGGATGCTACGTTGGGCAAGAAGTAATCGCCAAAATGCACTTTCGAGGACGCCCCCGTCGCTATCTAACGGGCTTGTTATTGAGCGGCAATACGCCTATTTGTGGCAATATCACTGTCAACGGTAAAACCGTAGGGCGGGTAACGACATGTGTGAAATCGCTCGGCCTCAATCGCGTGATCGCGCTCGCCATCATCCGCCGGAATTATCACGAGGCAGGACAACGCGTACTCCTGGACGACGGAACAGAGGCCGAAGTGGTCAACTTGCCATTTACAGCAAACCGCTTGACTTAATATATGGAATTGTAAATATTAGCACCATGACAAACGACGTACTAAAAATAAAAAATATGGCTTTTTACGGCTACCACGGACTGTTTGAAGAAGAGGCCAAACTCGGTCAAAAATTTGAGGTTGACGTAGAAATATATGGCGATTTCAAGGGATTTGCCTGCAAAAATACACCTCAGACCGTAGATTATCCGCGCGTCTGCGAGATGGTTGAGAAGGTGGTGACAGGCGAGCGATACGGCCTCGTCGAAGCCCTGGCAGACCGCATCGCTGACGTCTTGCTGTCGGAATTGGGATTGTCAAAACTAATCGTGCGAGTTCGCAAACCCAATCCGCCAGTATCCGTCAATTTCGATGGCGTTGAAGTTGAAGTGAGGCGTGAAGCGTGATCTACATTGGCATTGGCGCGAATTTGGGGAATCGAGAAAAAACGCTCCAGGACGCAACAGGTATTCTGGATACAAAACCCAAAATTGATGTTGTCGCTGCCTCTGCAGTCTATGAAACCGCCCCGGTCGGTATGATTGATCAGCCGTATTTTCTCAACGCTGTTCTGCAAGTCCATACCAGGCTCTCTGCGCGAAGTTTATTGAATTGTCTATTGGCAATTGAGCACAAATTTGGTCGCGTGCGCGAGACGCGGTGGGGGCCGCGCACACTGGATCTCGATATTTTACTTTATGGCGATGCCGTCATTAACCAGCCGGGCTTGCAGGTGCCACACCCACACTTGCACGAGCGCGCATTCGTCCTAATGCCGCTTTGCGACCTCAGCCCCGATCTCAAACACCCCGTTTTGGGTCGATCGATTCAATTTTTAGTAGCGTCTTTGGACGTGGCTTTGCCCGTGCGAAAAATTGAAGGTCTCAATTTGATATAAAAAAATAAGGCCAAGGGATTTAGCATTGCGATATATAGCCATTGAAGGAGTAACAGGTGTGGGCAAAAGGCGTTTGGCCCGCCTTCTGGGGCGTCGTCTAAATGCCCGCCTTCTGCTCGAAGAACCCGAAGAAAATCCCTTTTTGCCTTTGTTCTACGAGGCTCCAGATCAATATGGCTTTCAAACCCAGGTCTTTTTTATGCTAAGCCGCTATCGACAGCAACAAGAACTGCATCAGATGGATTTGTTTGAAGAAGCCGTGGTCAGCAATTTTATTTTTGAAAAAGACCGCATCTACGCCAATGTGACGCTCAACGATACGGAATTTGCGCTCTATGAGCGACTGGCCGCAACCTTGAGCGAAAAACTTCCCCGACCAGATCTGGTGATTTATTTACAAACTACAGTCAATCATCTCATGCGGGGTATAAGACGCCATGAACGTGGATATGAAAGAGAGATAACAAAAGAATACGTCGCGCAGTTATTGGAAGCTTATAACCATTTTTTCTTTCATTATTCGATAACGCCACTGCTCGCAGTGAATGTATCGGAGGTCGATTTTGAAAACCGCCCGGAACACTTAGAGGATTTACTGGCACAAATTAAATCGCCCCCTTCTGGAACCCGTTATTATCGACCAGCATACATGGAAGCTGGCAAGACAAGGCAGACCTGACTTATGGGATCGCGGGTAAAACCAGAAACCCTCGCGCTGATGAAACAACGAGGCGAACCCATTGCGATGTTGACCTGTTACGATTATCCCACGGCTGTTTTTCAGGATGCTGCGGGTGTCGATGTCATTTTTGTAGGAGACTCGGTTGGCGTCAACGTGTTGGGGTATAAAAGCCCACAGCAGGTGACAATGGATGATATGCTTCACCACACGCGCGCAGTGCGGCGCGGAGTAATCAGTGCTTTGTTGATGGCGGATTTGCCCTACCGGTCTTACGAAACGCCAGAGCAAGCAATAGAAAATGCGCGACAATTGGTTGCAGCTGGCACTGAAGTAGTTAAACTCGAAGGGGGGCGCAATGTAATACCCCAGGTCGAGGCACTTGTTGCCGAGGGCATTCCCGTAGTCGGACACGTTGGCTATACGCCTCAAACGCGCACGGGTAAGCGCCCCGTGTTTGGCGATCGCGCCGAAGAAGCTCTCGCTGTCTTAGACGATGCCGATGCGCTGGCATCTGCCGGTGCGCTGGCCGTAGTTTTAGAATGCGTGCCCGAGCGCGTCGCCGAAATCGTGACCAAACATTTGTCCACGCCAACCATTGGAATTGGTGCCGGGCGCGTGTGCGATGGGCAAGTGTTGGTTGCACACGATATGCTGGGCGTTTACAAAAGCCACTATCGGTTTGTCAAAACGTACACCGATCTCAAAAGGGTGATGCATCAGGCATTTGCAGACTATGTCTCAGATATCAAGGCGCACCGTTTTCCAGAAGATAGACACCGTTTTAAGATAAAGAGCGCAGAACTGCGCCGATTTAGAGCACAAATAAACAGATAATGGCCGTAAAAATCATAAAAACCGTCCGCGAGATGCACCGCGCAGCAGACCGTATCCGACTGGCGGGCCTACGCATCGGGCTTGTGCCCACAATGGGATATCTGCACGAAGGACATCTCAGCCTCGTGCGCCAAGCGCTGAAAGTAACAGACCGGGTTGTGGTGAGCATTTTTGTCAACCCGCTGCAATTTGGCCCTGCCGAAGATCTCGCAGCCTATCCAAGAGACATTGGTCGGGACCTGGAACTGATTGACCAACACGGTGTACATTTCGCATACCTGCCCGAAAAAAAAGAACTATATCCGGGAGATTTTGTAACGTCTGTGCGCGTGGCAAAGCTGACTAAAGGGCTGTGTGGTGCAAGTCGTCCGGGACATTTTGAAGGCGTGACAACGGTCGTCGCCAAGCTGTTTGCAGCAGTAAAGCCCCATGTAGCTGTCTTTGGGCAAAAAGACGCACAACAAACAATTGTAATCCAACGCATGGTGCGCGATCTCAATTTGGATGTGGAAATACAGATGGCTCCCACAGTGCGCGAAGCAGACGGATTGGCGATGAGTTCGAGAAATGCTTATTTAAGTGCCGAAGAACGGCGGGAAGCCCCCGCGCTTTACCGCGCATTAATGGTGGGACAAAAAATGATCGCGCAGGGCGAAAGGCACGCCCAAAAGGTCATTGAAGTCATGCGCGATGTCATTGCACCACAGCGCTGTGCAGAAATCGACTATATCGAAGCCGTCGATGCAAAAGACCTCACACCCGTTGCCGAGCTAAAAGATTCCATTTTGCTGGCCGTGGCAGTGCGATTTGGCAATGCACGCCTGATAGACAACGCGCTGGTTCGCATCAAATGATTTTTCCAGACGTATATCAAGTTATTGTAAGTATTTATTTTATATTAAATAAATGGCCTGTATAAGGACTTGACGCCTTTATGGGAGTTCGTTATATTTCCAATTCAAACTCAGTAACGCTATCGTTATTCATCTCTAAACAAGGAGTTTCAAAATGGCATATGAATTGCCCGACTTGCCCTATGCTTATGATGCACTCGAGCCGCATATTGACGCGCGGACGATGGAAATTCACCACTCCAAACACCACAATGCCTATGTGACCAATCTCAATGCCGCACTTGAAGGGCACGATGATTTGGGAAATCAGTCTATCGAGAGTTTGATCAGCAATCTGGACAGCGTGCCAGAAGATATCCGCACGGCTGTTCAAAACAACGGCGGCGGCCATGCCAACCACAGTTTGTTCTGGACAATTATGAGTCCCAATGGCGGCGAACCAACCGGTGCAGTCGCCCAAGCCATTGTGGCCGATTTGGGCAGCATGGAAGCTGCAAAAGAACGATTTGCCACCGCTGCAACAACGCGCTTTGGAAGTGGGTGGGCCTGGCTTGTGGTCAAAGACGACAAGCTCGATATTTTGAGCACTGCCAATCAAGATAATCCGATCATGACAGGTGCTGGAACGCCCATTCTCGGCCTGGATGTGTGGGAACATGCTTATTATCTCAAGTATCAGAATTTGCGTCCCGCTTATATTGAAGCCTGGACCAATACAATTAACTGGGACGAAGTCAATCGCCGTTACGAAGCTGCGCTGTAAGTTTTTCCAAAGGATATGAGAAATGGGCATTACTGTAGGTGACCAGGCACCAGATTTTACGTTGAAATCAAAATCTGGTGACATGGAAGATATTTCTCTGAGCGATTACAGAGATAACAAAAATGTCGTGATCTTGTTTTTTCCACTGGCTTATACCGGCGTCTGTACCGATGAAATGTGCTCGGTCAGCGGTGGTTTGGCCGATTACGACGCACTCGATGCACAGGTCTTGGGCATCAGCGTGGATAGTCCCTTTGCCCAGGAAGCATGGGCAAAGGAAAACGACATTACCATTCCCTTGCTCAGCGATTTCAACAAAGAAGTCAGCGCGGCTTATGGATCGCAATTCGAAGACCTGATTGGATTTAAAGGCGTGGCAAAGCGTTCGGCTTTTGTCGTAGATAAAAGCGGCGTGGTGCGCTTTGCTTCTGTGTCCGACAATCCAGCCGAGTTGCCCGATTTTGATGCGATCAAATCGTGTTTACAAGCGTTGAGTTAATGGAGGCATTCTATGGTTAGCGTCACGGAAACAGCGGCGGGCAAAATCAGAGAACTCATGACCCGAGAAGGACACCCCGAAGCTCACGGTTTGCGCCTAAAAGTAATCGGTGGCGGATGTTCTGGCTTTCAATATCAGCTCGATTTCGATGAGACAACCCGCACAGATGACAGCGTAATCGAAGCCTATGGCGTTCGAGTTTTTGTCGATATGAAAAGCGCGCTCTTTTTGACAGGCACCGAACTGGACTACGACGATGGCCTGATGGGAACGGGGTTTCGATTTAACAACCCCAATGCCAAAAATCAGTGTGGCTGTGGGGAATCGTTTAGCGTTTGAACATCGCTTTGTAGAAAAGCCATTGTGCAGAAGGGAGGGGTCGTCTCGCGATTCCTCCCTTTTGGGTCCCTTAAAATATTGGGGTGGATCGACTACACAATCTCCCTATCGTTCTTAAGACAGCTTCTGAGGAACAAAAACGCATGACATCTATTTTTTTCATTCTTTTTTTTCTTTTCGGTGCGTTATACGCACCGGCGCAGTTTGTGCATAAGCTTTTTGGAGATATCTTCAAACGCACCTGCGCTATGAATATAAAACCGGATTTGAATCTTGACAGGAGGCTCCAATGGACATGCTACTTCAGGGAGCTTCAATGGCAACGAATGGTATCATCTATCTGGCAGTTGCCATTGCCCTTATTACGTTTGGAATCGGGTGGTTTGTCGGTACCCGGATTAGAGATCGGAAAATGCGAGATATTGAGCAACTGGCAGAGAAAAGCGCAATTAAACTCGCAAAAAAGGAAGACCGAGACCGCAAGGCTGCTTTTTTAGAAATTAAAAATAGCTGGTATGAAGAGAAGACCGAAATTGAAAAATCTTTTGATCAAAAACAACGTGCTTCTGATCGCCGAAACGGCGAATTACACGAACAAGAGGCCCGCCTTGCAAAACAGGCCGATGTCGCAAGCCAACGCGAAAAAACCTTAACCCGGCGGGAGCAAGAAGGGACACAAAAAGCCGTCCGTTTGGAAAAACGAGAAGTGGAACTGACCGATATTCTCGATCAGCAACGGGCGCAATTGGAGCGTATTTCGGGCATGAATGCCGATCGCGCCCGCGAGATGCTGCTCGAAAACATCCGAAATTCACTGCGGCAGACAGCCGCAAATATCGGCCGAGAAATTATCGATCACGCCAGAGAACGAGCCCATCGCGAGGCCAAGAAAATTCTGGCGCAGGCCATAGAACGCTGTTCCACAGATCAAACCGTTCAGTCGTCCATATCGGTTGTCACATTGCCCGATGATCATATCAAGGGACGTATTGTCGGCAAAGAGGGGCGCAATATCATTGCTTTTGAAGCTGCCACAGGTGTGAAAGTCATTGTAAACGATACACCCGAGGCGGTTGTCTTGTCCAGCTTTGATCCAGTCAAACGCGATGTGGCGCGTCTGTCTATGGAGCAATTGGTGCGCGATGGTCGCATCAATCCAAGCCGCGTTGAAGCGGTTGTTGCCAATTGCGAAAAAAAGATCTATTCGCTCATTGCCGAAGAAGGCCGTCGGGCCGTACGCGAATTAGGTCTTGAATCAGTGCATCCAGAACTGATCAAACTGATCGGGAAGCTCAAATATCGCACGAGTTACGGGCAGAGCGTTCTGGGACATTCCAAAGAAGTGGCTTTTCTGGCCGGTGCAATGGCAGCAGAATTGAACATGGATGAAAAACTCGCGCGACGATGTGGGCTATTGCACGATATTGGCAAAGCCGTGGACCAGGAGCTCGAGGGCAAACACACCGACATTGGCGCGCATCTGGCCGGCAAATACGGCGAAGGACAAGAGGTTATCAACGGCATCTTTTATCACCACGGCGAGGCAGAGGCTACCACCCCGCTTTCGTTTTTGGTCAAAGCAGCCGATGCGATTTCTTCATCGCGGCCCGGTGCTCGGCGCGATGATGTCGAGGGATATATCAAAAGGGTGCGCGATTTAGAGGAGGTGGCGCAATCTTTCGATGGCGTGCGCGATGCTTATGCCATCAATGCCGGGCGCGAAGTGCGCGTGCTGGTCAATGCCGGGCGCGTGAACGACGAACAGGCCAAAGATCTATCCTTTGCAATTGCCGAGCGCATCCGCGAGGAAATGACCTATCCAGGCGAGGTCCAGATCACGGTGATTAGACAAATAATTGCCACAGATTGGGCTGGCCGCCCCGGCAAACGCATCCCGCGCAGTCGGGGGCGACGCTACGGGCGACGCGGGCACAATAGTAATTACCGCTCGGGAACTTCTGCACAGGCCAGCGCGTAATCCCATGTCTGACGGTTACTCCACGATTGTGCGGGATCACTTTGAACATCCCAGAAATGTCGGCACATTGGACACCCCCGATGCGATTGGATTTGCTGAAAATCCAGCTTCGGGTGCGACCCTATCCCTGCATCTTGCCATTAAAAATGGCGTCATTGACCGCGCTCTTTTTCAGGCGCAGGGATGTGCTGCAACCATTGCTTCGGGATCTGTGCTCACGGAATGGGCGATTGGCAAAACACCCTCTCAGGCGTGTAAAATCGTCCGTGCCGATATCGAGACCGCGCTTGGCGGCTTGCCCCCCACGCGAAAACACGCCGCCGATCTGGCGGTAGATGCGGTTCACAACGCACTTGGCAAACTGGCTCGTCAGACTTAAAAATCACGGGGCAGGGCATTGTTGTGTCCTGCCCTCTATTTTTGGAGTGCCTGCATGACCCATCGGATTAAGGATGCGGCGCGGCGTTTGGGATTTGATCCCGTGGGGATTGCATCCGTAGATCCCCCGCAACACTGGGCGTTTTATCAAAAGTGGTTGGGAATGGGCTACGCGGGAGAAATGGGATATTTGGGACGAAATCTGGAGCGGCGGTCAGATATTCGCCAGATCCTTCCAGACGCAAAATCAGTACTGTGTGTAGGGCTCAATTATCAGCCCTATTCTGATGGGGCTGAAAACAGTGGTGCCCCCGAAGGGCAGATTGCGCGCTATGCGCGCGGCGATGATTACCACATCGTTATGAAAGACCGCTTGTTAGAACTACTGGCCGAAATTCAGCAAATCGAGCCCTCTGCTGAGGGGCGGGTCTATGTCGATACCGGCCCTGTTCTGGAGCGCGATTTCGCCGCCCGAGCCGGGCTGGGCTGGTTTGGAAAACATACCTGCTTGATTGACAAAGGCCGTGGGTCCTGGTTTTTTTTGGGCGAGATTATTCTAAATCTCGATCTCAAAGTCGATCGCCAACAACCCGATCACTGCGGCACCTGTACGCTGTGCCTGGATGCGTGTCCAACCGATGCCATTCCAGAACCTTATGTCGTGGATTCGCGGCGGTGTATTTCCTATTTGACTATTGAATTGAAAGGCGCTATTCCGCGAGATTTGAGATCGGATATGGGTAACTGGGTCTTTGGCTGTGATATCTGCCAGGAAGTATGCCCGTGGAATCGCAAGCACGCAAAGCCAACCTCTGAAAATGCTTTTCAAGCACGCGAGGGTTTGAATGCACCCGCGCTGACCGACTTGCTGCACATGGATCAAGAGGCTTTTTCAAAGCGATTCAAAAACAGCCCGATCAAACGCGCCAAACGGCGTGGACTATTGCGCAATGTCGCAGTGGCACTGGGCAATGTGGGAAGCAAATCCGAAGTTCCCGCCCTAACAAATGCCCTGAAAGATGACGAGCCGCTCGTGCGGCAACATGCGGCCTGGGCACTGGGCAAAATTGGGGGGGCGCAGGCAAGACGGGCACTCCACAAAGCACTATTGTGTGAACGCGATGCAGAAGTAATCGAAGAAATGCGTTTGGCAAAAAAAAAATTAAAAATTAAAAAGGAAAACGAACGTGAGCGCATTGCTCGATATTGAATTAGATGGTCGCGCTGTGCAAACCGAACCCGATATACCCGTCGCGCCCATGTCTGGGCAAAAGGTTTTTATCGAGACATACGGTTGCCAGATGAATGTATCGGATACGGAACTGATGCTGGGCATTTTGAAGCAGTCGGGTTATACCTCTGCCCGCTGTCCAGAAGATGCCGATGTCATTGTGCTGAATACCTGTGCAATACGCGAACACGCCGAAGAGCGAATAAGAGGCAGATTGGGGCAATTGCGCAAACTGAAGTACCGGCGTCCCGACCTGATTATGGGGGTATCGGGATGCATGGCCAAGCACGTTTCAGAGTCCCTGATGAACGACGCGCCCTATGTCGATCTCGTCGTGGGGCCAGATTCGTATCGGCGGCTGCCCGAACTCATTGCCGAAGCGCGTGGCGATTCGGCTTTGGATGTGCGTTTGGATCGCGGCGAATATTATATGAATATCGATCCCTTGCGCAAAGAGGGCAGCAATGCCTGGATCACCATTATGCGCGGATGCGATAAGTTTTGCACGTTTTGTATTGTGCCCTACGTGCGCGGCAGAGAGCGCAGTGTTCCAGCGCACGAAATTGTCAGACAGGCTCAAGCCGCCGCCGATGCGGGTTTTCGAGAAGTCACCTTATTGGGCCAAACCGTCAATTCTTATCGCGACAACACCTGCGATTTTACCGATCTACTTTCGATGATTGCACGCATAGACGGCATCTCCCGCATTCGCTTTACGTCGCCCCATCCGAGTGATTTCTCTAAAAAATTCATTGAAACGATGGCGCATGAGAAGAAAATTTGTCGCTTTATTCATTTGCCCGTGCAGTCCGGGTCAAATCGCGTTCTAAAAGCGATGAAGCGCAGCTATACGGTCGAGGACTATCTCGCGCTGGTCGATGATTTGCGCAGCGCAATGCCAGACTTGTGTTTGAGTACAGATATTATCGCTGGCTTTTCCGGCGAAACGCAAACCGACTTTGAAGCCACGCTGGCATTGATGGCGCAGGTGCGTTATGATTCTGCATTTATGTTTAAGTATTCCGCGCGAAAAGGCACGGTCGCGTTCCGCGAGATGCCCGATACGGTAACAGAAGAGGAAAAGGGACAAAGGCTCGCAACCATTATTGCACAACAAAATCGCATTTCTGAAGAAATCAATGCGACTTATATCGGTCGCACCCTTGAGGTTTTGGTGCAAGGGGATGCGCGCAAAGGCGAGGGTTTGGCCGTGGGGAAATCCGATGGTTTTAAGACAGTCGTATTCCCCCGCGAGGGCGTCGCAGACAACGCACTAACCAATGTCGAGATTACCCAAACGACCCTGCGCACACTAACCGGGCGGAGAGTGCCATGAATGGCCTGATGGACATCAAAGCACCTTCTGTGCGCCGAAGGCGACTGCCCAAATGGTTTCGCGTGCCGGCCCCAGGCAGTGAGGGATACCGCACGTTAAAAAACTTGATGCGCGGGTTAAATCTCCATACAGTTTGCGAAAGTGCACGCTGTCCCAATATCGGCGAATGCTGGAATTCGGGCACCGCGACATTTATGATTTTGGGAGATGTGTGTACGCGGAGTTGTGGATTTTGTGCAGTGAAAACCGGCCGTCCAGAGGGCCTGGATACGGAAGAACCCGAACGGGTCGCCAAAGCTGTGCAGACAATGGGATTGCGGCATGCGGTGGTCACCTCGGTCAATCGCGATGAACTTCCAGATGGGGGGGCGCGTATTTTTGCCGAAACAATATGTGCGATTCGGCGGTTGTGCAGACACACAAAGGTCGAAGTCTTGATCCCGGATTTTCAGGGCAATTGGCAGGCATTGCGCGTGGTTGTAGAAGCAGCACCCGATATCTTAAACCACAATGTCGAAACCGTGCCGCGCCTGTATAAAACCATGCGCCCCCAGGCAAAATACGACAGGTCGTTGGCACTTTTGAAACGGGCCAAAGCGGTGGGGTATGAAGGCGAGTCATTCGAGCATGACTGCGCCAGCAGTTCAGATATGCCTACAAAATCGGGTATTATGGTCGGCGCTGGCGAAACCCCGGACGAGGTGCGCCAGACGATTCGAGATATCGCAGAGTGCAAAACCGATATTCTCACGGTGGGCCAGTATCTACAACCGTCTGCCCAACACGTCCCTGTGGCGCGCTTTTACCATCCCGATGAATTTTTAGATCTCAAACAGTTCGCGCTCACACTGGGCTTTCGGCATGTCGAATCCGGCCCACTGGTGCGTAGTTCCTACCACGCTGCCGATCAAGTGGTTTGATAACGCTTGATTCCATTCTCTCAACTCTTTATACTGTTCTCAAATTCCAGCCGGGGAATTGTTGTGTATACACCTGGAGGATCGTCATGCGTCTCATAAAATGGTATGTTGCGATGGTTGTGCTATGTTGTGCTTGCACCTGTTTCTGGACAACGGCATACGGACAAGAGGATACGCCAATATATCGGGATATGCCTTTGCACTCAAAGGGTGAGTTGCGCGTTTTTGCCGAAACTGCCGCATTTCGGGGACCCCAAAACCTCACGCGCCTGGAAGTCTATACGTTAATTGATGCGCGACAATTGCAGTTTGTACCCGAAGACGGCAAATACGTATCCCAAATTGACTTTGAGCTTTCTATGCAAGATTCCGCGGGAAATCCCATGGTGCAAGAGTTGTGGACGCGAAATGTTTCGGTGGCAAATATCCGAGAATTGAAACAGGAAGGCGCGCTGGTACGCGATATCATCGCCTTTGATATCGCGCCAGCCCCCTACAAAATGACGCTGAAAGCCGAAGATATTTACGGAGATATTTCAGGCATCTGTGAAGGGAATATGCGCGTGCGTCGTTTTGAGGACACAGCGTTGGTCGTAAGCGATGTGGTATTCGCTTCGGAGTTAAAAAAAGCCGAATCTGCCGGGCGCTTTGTCAAAAATAGATGGCGCGTCGTGCCAAATACCACGCGGTTCTTTCGCGTGGGTAAGCCGATTCAGATCTACTTTGAGGTTTACAATTTTAAGGTCATGCCCAACAATCCCAATGATTCATTTGTCCTGGGATACAGTCTGCTCGACACCGCCGATGTCGTTGTCAAATCGTATCCGGCAAAGCGATTGATCAAGCCTGGCGAAAGCGTAGTAAAAACAGAAACCCTGGAAACAGAAGGATTATCGGGTGGCGCGTACGATTTGCAGGTCGAGTTATTTGACCGCGGCACGCGCGAACACGTTCGCCACAAACGCAAAGTCTTTCTCCTTTCGGATGAAAACGAAAATCCACAATTGACAGAGGCACAACAAGAACAACTGCTGTATTTTCAAACCATTCATCACATTGCATCTGGAAAAGATCTCTCTACTCACAAGTCTTTGCCAACACAGGCGTCGAAAATGAAATTTCTCCACGCATTTTGGAAGAAATTGGATCCAACTCCGGGTACGCCCTTAAATGAACGGCTTCAAGACCATATGAGTCGTATGAAATACTCCGATGATACGTTTACATCGCAGCCGGGCAAGCGGGGATCAGATACGGATCAAGGGCGCGTTTATATCAAATACGGGCCGCCCAACGAGCGCGACTATACCACATCGGTCGCTATGGGAAAAGCCATAGATACCTGGATTTACGAAAAGTCGGGACGGTATATTTTTGAATTTTTTGATCGCCGCGGAACCGGCGTTTACGAATTGGTACATTCGACCATGTCGGGCGAAATCTACAATCCCGAATGGCGAAACACAGCATTTTAAAGGATATTGATGGATCCTCGATTTACACTTGAAAAAGGCCTGGGCATTTTTACGGGCAATGAAATGATTGTCAAGGGTAGCCTCGAAGGCGGCATGGGATTGATGACGGGATATCCCGGCTCACCCGTGGCAGAAGTATTTGATGCAGCAGAGCGCATCCGCGAGTTGTTGTTGGAAAAAGGCATAACGGTGCAAATTGCCAACAACGAAGCCCTGGGGGCTGCGCGTCTCAATGGGGCGCAGATGGAATCCATTCGCGCCATCGCAGTGATGAAAAGCGTGGGCGCGCACGTCGCTTCAGACGCGCTGGCACTGGGCAATATGGCCGGAACAGGCGAGGGCGCTGCTGCTGTTGCTGTATTTGGCGATGATACGTGGTCTGAGGGCACACAAGTGCCCGCTGATTCTCGCTTTATCGCCAAACATCTGTACATGCCCATATTCGAACCCAGCACCTTTCAGGAAATGAAAGACTGGATCAAAGTCGCCTTTGAGTTGTCGGAAAAAACCCGGCTTTATATCGCCTACCTCGTGACGTCCAATCAGGCAGATGGCGGGGGCACAGTCGAGGTACACGCAAACCAGTTTCCCGAAAAAACATTTAACCACCCCATCCGCCTGGATCCACAGACGATTTCTCCAGATGATCGAGTGATCATTCCGCCACATACTGTAATAAAAGAAAAGGAGGTCCTTGAGCAGCGTTTTCCAAAGCTGCTCACCCTCACAAAAGAATACGGGCTAAATCGGATTTTATATCGGCCAGACTCTGGCAAAAAGCGGATCGGCTTTGTCACCAGCAGTTTGGCCTATTGCTATTTGGAACACGCGCTCAACATGGTTGGGTTGGGGGGTAGCATTCCCATTTTGAAATACGGAATTACGTATCCAATTGATCCGGAAATTTTGCGCGAATTTGCAAATATGGTCGATGAGATTTACGTGGTAGAAGAAAAACGCGGTTTTTTGGAAGAACAAATTGCCGCTGCTTTGCAAAACATGTATCAGGCTGGCAAAACAAATGCGTTTCGGATATGGGGCAAACGCTTTCCCGATGGACGTGGTTTTCCCGACAGTTGTGGCCTGAATCCGAGCATCACACTCAATGTGCTGGCCCCAGTGTTGAAATCGCTCGACGATCCCACAATACCCGCAGATGCCGAGCGCATTGATGCCGTTGTCGCCTTGATGGCTCAAACAGAAACATTTGACCTGAACGCATCGGTTCGCACACCCTCGTTTTGCCCGGGCTGTCCGCACCGAGATTCAGCCAGCGTGCTGGACAAGATGATCGATGATTTTCAAGATGGCGATTATATGCAGCGCAAGCACGGCACAGATACGATGGATCTGATTTTTCACGGGGATATCGGATGTTATTCCCTGTTGAAATACGAGCCATTTAACCGGCTGATGCACAATTTGTCGGGAATGGGACTCGGTGGTGGCACGGGTGCGGGTATCGATCCTTTTATCGACAACAAACAACTCGTGTTCATGGGCGATTCGACATTTTTTCACAGTGGAATGGCGGCGATTTCCGATTCGATTAAACACGGGCAAGATATTACCTATGTCATTTTAGACAATAAGACTACGGCGATGACGGGTCACCAGCCCACGCCGGGGGTAGATATTGACCTGATGGGACGCCCGACCTTTGCCCAGGATATCGAACAGGTCGTGCGCGGTTTGGGGGGCGGTACAGACGGCCCGGTGATGGTCGCCCGCATGAATCCGGCAAATCGGGAGGCGTATCGCGATGTCCTGGAACAAGCACTTCTAAAAGACGGCGTCAAAATTGTCATTGCCGACAAAGAGTGCGGCATCACCTATCACCGTCGCGTGCGCGCAGAACAGATTCAGACCGTTCGGGAAAAGGGATTTCTGGCAAAAGAAACCCACATCAACATCACGCCAGAAGTCTGCGAATACTGCCTGGAATGCACGCAGGCAACCGGATGCAGCGGATTGACCGTAGAAGAAACGCTTCACGGCCCAAAGGTCGTGACCGATCTGTCTTTGTGCGTTGCAGACGGGGCGTGTACAAAGGTCGAAGTTGCCAATGGCGATAAAACGTGTCCCTCTTTTGAACGCCTGACAATTCACCGATCGCGCGCGCGCGAGGTGCAAACCGAGTCGATTGATCTATCGAATATTCCCGAACCCAAATCCCGCGACTTTGATACGGCGTGGTACGCTTATGTAGCCGGCGTAGGCGGCATGGGCATCAATACCATTTCTGCGATTATTGCCGTTGCAGGCGCGAAGCAAGGCTATACCGTGCGATTTACAAATAAAAAAGGGCTGGCTATCCGCAACGGCGGTGTGTATTCACACGTCAGTTTTACCAAAGACGAGCGGGTGATTTCGCAATTGACACCCTACGGGCATGCAGACTTGCTGTTGGGATTGGACATTCTAGAGGCCGTGCGCGGGTTAGATCCGAACGGAACAGGCCGTGTGGGCAGCCCTCAGTGCACCACAGCCGTTGTGGAAACCGGCAAGCGTGAGACTATTTTATCGCTGATTGGACGAGATGATTTTGATACAGATCATCTCGAGGATATTTTGCGGCGTTATACCAATGCCGACACGTATTTTGGGATGGAGCTCGGCGAAATATCCGAACGGTATTTGGGCAATAAAATCTATGCCAATAGCATTTTATTGGGCGCGGCATTTCAACGGGGGGCATTGCCCCTAACACTGGAAAATATCCGGTGGGCGATAAAACAAAATATCAAACCAAATGAACTCGAAGCCAATCTCAAAGCATTTGAGATGGGGCGCAAGGCCGCGTTGGACCCCGATGTGTTTTTCAAACCCAAACTCGTAACCACATACAGGGGCCTCATTGACGATAAAGCGAAAATTTTGGCAAAGACGCGAAGCGCCAAATTGGCCGAGACCTATCGCACCCTCTCAGAGACAGTTGCCAATTGGGTGCTTGCTGAGGCGACAAAATTGCAATTCGCCCTCGGCGTTTACGATTTAATCCAATGGGGCGGCGGCGAATACGCGCAGTCTTATATCGATCGCGTAAAAAGGATTTACGACCGCGATGATGCCCGCTATCAGTATCGCGCAACCGATGCTGTGGTACGCTTTCTCGCCCGCGTAATGGCCTATAAAGATGAAATTTATGCGGCACATCTTTTGACAAGCGAAGAAAAGCATCGCCGTGATCGTGCGCGTTATGATGTCGCTCCCAGTCGCGGCGATCGGATTTCTTACAGGCATTTAACGCGCCCGCATTTCACCGTGCTGGGGCTGGACATCAAATTCGATCTTCAAACACGCGATTGGATGCTCAATATCATGAAGCGCGCACGCTTTTTAAGGCTATTCCCAGCCTGGCACCGCGAAGAAAAAAACTATCGAGACTGGTATATCGACCTGGTAGATGATTTTGATTTTGACAATACAGAGCGATATGATACTTATGTGAAAATCCTGCGATTGCCCGATGACGTGCGGGGTTACCGCGAGGTGATCTGGCCCAAGATGGCAGCGGCCAAAAAGATGGCGAACTACTGGCTCAATGGCAAAGGAACACCCCCCAAGCTCGACCGCGAGGTCCTCGATATCGAGCCTGTGGTTGAAAACGCTTAAAAAATCCATTTTATTTTTATCCATATTAAAAACAAGAAAATAGGAGTTTATAGTGAGTTTTTGGAGCACCTTAGGTGAGATTGGTAAGGTTGCATTGGCTATTCTGGATCAGCTATCAAGTGACCCAGTCTATCCGACACTTCAAGACGCAATGCATAAATATCGCAATGCCGATGGTTACACAGTCATGGAATGTAGTACTTTTGCGGCTAAATTAGAAAAACAAGGCACTTTTGGTACTAAGACCGTCACGCTTACCGTGCAAGAAGACGGCTCTGTTTACATCGTTGAAAGTGGCTTCTTCGGAGAGAAAACAGTATTTCCCAAGACAGCAGGTGCGCCAACACCCCATGAATTCCTGCAGATGCTTCAGGAAAGGGAGGCGCAAAATCAAGCTTCTCAGGCGTTGGATGAAGAGGAAAAACGGAACTACATCATCAAAATTAGAATGTTATTTTTAATGTTTGGTAAGATAGCACAGACCGACTTGCACGTATCGAAAGATGAAATTAACGAGATCGAAGCGTTCATGGCCGAATTAGAACTTGATCAAGATACACGAAAAATGGCCATTGAAGGTTTTAATGAAGGTAAGACAACGGAAGTCCCATTTAAGGAAATTGCCGCCGAATTTACACAATATGTAGAAGAAATTGAGCATCGTAAAGGCATACTATCTCTTCTCGTGAAAATCGCTGCCGCTGATGGTGTATTGCACGCAGCAGAAGAGCAATCCCTCAATGATGTGGCCACCGCATTTGGATTGCCGCCAGACTCCGTGACCTAAGCACTGAAAGAAGAAGGAATATTGTCTGACATTGAAAAATACTATGCGGTCCTGGGTTGCGACCCTTCGGTTTCCGATGACGAATTGAAACGACACTATCGCGAATTATCATTGCAATATCACCCAGACCGAATATCCTCGAAGGATCTCGCACCGGATTTTCACAAGTTTGCAAAAGAAAAATTCCAAGAGATACAAAACGCTTATGAAATCATAACTGAACATCGCAAATAAGGGACTCTCGCCTAAGAATTATGTCCCAATACACGGCAAGCACAGCTAACAGGCTCTCAAAATTTTTAGGAGAAAACATGCGGCGCACTTACAAAGCCATCCTGCGCGATAACCGCGTTGAATGGCTCGACGGATCTCCTGAAACCGCCGAACCGATTTCGGTGGATATTATTATCCTGGACAAAGCGAAACAAGAGCTATCCCAGGCTAAAGAGAAAACAGCAGGAGAATTGCTTGCAACTTTGGCTGAAAAAGGTACTTTCGCCGAAATAAAAGATCCGGTCGCCTGGCAACGCCAGCAACGTAAAGATCGCCCGTTGCCCCATAGAGATACCGATGCTGATTGACAGCAATGTAATTATCTATGCCGCGCAACCGCATCATATCGATTTGCGGCAGTTTATTGATGAGATCACTCTATCTGTCTCGGTGGTGAGCTATATTGAGGTATTTGGGTATCACAAATTGGAGGAAGATGAACGGCAATATTTGGAACAGTTTTTTCAAAAAACTGAGATACTGCCTTTGTCAGATACAGTTATGCACCGAGCGGTTAGTTTGCGCCAGCAGCGTCGTATGAGTTTAGGGGATGCGATCATCGCGGCTACTGCCATCGTGCATGATCGTATATTGGTGACACATAATGTCCAGGATTTTCTCTGGATCAGTGAACTCAACGTGTTAGATCCTCTCACAGAAGGAACTTGAATTAGACCAACACGCCATGCGACCTATTGTGTAGAGTTTTGAATGCTCACAGCAGAGAGGCAATGACATGAAGCGCACTTTTACAGTAAAGGCTATCTGGGATAATGAAGCTCAGGTCTTCTATGCTCAAAGCGACATTGAGGGCTTGCATATTGAGTCTGCCAGCCTTGATGAATTTGAAGAAATCATGCTGGACACAGCACTAGAACTGATTATGGTCAACCATCGAAGTGTGTCCGATATATCCGAATATCCTTAGAGCTAAAAGTACCTCCATCCTGGACGCCTGCTTAAGGCATGCAGGCGTGACGATAAGAATAGCGATTGTCATTTTTGTATAAATAGGGAAGATATCATGGAAATCGTCTTAGTCTTATATTCATTAGGTTCATTGGCAATCGTTGGTGGCATAGTAGTAGGACGAAAATATTTCCTGAAAAAGGACGTAAGCGACCAAGCACAATCTGTGCGTACACCACGCGACCTCGGGGCTTTGGTACTGCTTGAGCGATTTGGCCAGCCCAAATCTCAATTAAAAGGCCAAGACCCTGTCCCTTCTACCGATTCGGGCGTCAATAAATCGAATGATTTAACCCCTTCTTCTCTGCCAGACTCTGCTACGCCTCCACCATCCGTACCCAACTTCACCATTAAACAGCCCCGAGACCCCTACGCTGCAATTACTGCGGCGGCACAGGGTGCCTGGTTCGGTAAGGAACCCCTTGAGAATCTATTAGAAATAGACGAACATGTGTACACGGCGATGGGCCAGCTTGCCGGAGAGCAACTCAACACGATTGGCGATCTACATAATTATCTTTCGAGGTGGGATTCAGCCGAGATGGGAGAAGCACTTCCGGAAGGGGCCTTAAACAAGCTAATGGGCCATTTGGCTGAACCCATTGTTGGTGAGCATCTGGAGGAATTGGGTATTCAGGTAGGGATGCCAGACTCATCCAACCAACCGGGCTATGATCTAATATTGAATGGGGAACATGCTGTTAATATCAAAACTGTTAAAGATTTTAATTCACTCTCTGAGCATTTTGAAAAGTATCCCGATATACCAGTTATCGTGCCCGGAGACATGGCTGGAATACCCGACAATGCGATTCATCTCGACGCGGCTGGTTCTCTCGATCAACTCCAAGAGGTGTTGGAATTAGGAGAAGAAAATATTGTCCTGGTGGATAACGCCTTGTCGCATGCTGATATGCTGGAACATGCCGAAGGAGTGAGCGATGCGCTTCTGGAGAATGTGGATGTGGGTGGTATCCCATTTATCACAGCAGCTCTTTCCGGTATCCGGGAAATCAAACTTTTAAAAAATCACGATACCGATGTATCTAATGCAGTGAAAAATTTTGGATTGGACGTAGCTGGGACAGGGGGTGGCGCCGCCGCTGGGGGTATAGCTGGAGCGACTATTGGCTCTGTTATACCGGTTTTCGGCACGGTCGCTGGAGCTATTACTGGTGGCATTTTGGGTGCCATATTCGGTCGCAAGGCCAGTAATGCCGTCAAAGAGAAACCTTTCCGAGATGCGCTCCAGGCATACGAAGAGATACAAAGCAAAGCAAAAAAGGAGGCTACTGTAGCACAGGCGGAAGCCGAAAAACAGTATGCCAGTACAGAAGAAAGCGAAGAGAAAAGCCTCGCCCAAACCGTAGAAAGTCGCAAAAGCAAGCTCCAGCAGCAGCAAGATGCTTTAATCAAAGAGCGAAGGGAAGAATACGCGCTTGAACCTGCACAGGCGAGAGAACTCCTGGAGGCGGCCCTCAGTGACCTATCAGCGCACATCGCCAGCGCACAAGCCCAACTAAACAATATACCCTCTTGGAAAAAAATGCTCTGGCCCGATGAATCCACTGTTTTGCTCCAGCAGTCTATCCTGCACCTCGAAAAACTATCCAACCTCTTGGAGCAACAAGCAGAATCTATCTTACAGAATGCACAATCGCAAAAGCTGGTGGGTGACCGTGCCGCCTCTTTTCTGCAGCTATTATTGGCCGTTGATGGCGCGACACCCAATATCCGTGAGTTGATTCGCGCCCACGAAGAACGCCGTCGAGAGCGAGAAGCGCAATGGCGTGCTGATATAGAACAGATTCGGATCGAAGTAGCTGATCGCAGATATCAATGTTTCCAAAAGTTGGCCGAAATCCTCGAAGAGTTACAAAAAAAGATGGAAGCGACGATGAAACCCTTCGTCGAAAAAGTAAAAAGTGCCTCAGAGTCTGTACAGACTGAGGCCACCCGACTGGGCAAGTCGTAGTAGTTGTTTTATCTAATAGACTGGATTACTGGCGTTGTGCGTAAGCTTACGCCATGCTTCGCGTGCGGCGTGACGGCTAAAACCACTGGATTGCGGCTAAAACCATGCCGCAATGACCACCAAAACCTTGCGTTTCATTTTTCCGTACAGCGAGATTTACTTGAAACAACCGCTTTGGTTGTTTATATTCCACATTCGAAATTTTCTGGACAGAACGCATATTTTAAGGAGGATGTATTTTGAGCACCAATGACTGGAGAACACACAACGAATCGGGCAGCAAGCGCGTAGTCGTGACCAAAGAATTGCCCGGCGACCGCTGGCTTGAGATTCTCACGGCTGCTGATTGCCGCGTAGAGATTGGCACATCAACTGAAATTTTGAGTGTCGAAGAAATCAAAGACAAAATCGGCGATCAGTGCGACGCGGTAATCGGGCAGTTGACCGAAAAATGGGGCGAAGAACTCTTTTCTGCCCTCAAAAATGCGGGTGGCAAAGCCTATGCCAACTATGCCGTGGGATACAATAATGTGGATGTGGGCTTGGCGACAAAATACGGCATTCCAGTGGGCAATACGCCGGGCGTATTGACCGATACCACGGCAGAAATGGCCGTCTCGCTGACCTTTTCGGCGGCGCGTCGGGTGGTCGAAGCCGATGCCTTTATGCGCGCTGAAAAATATCACGGCTGGTTGCCCACACTTTATCTGGGTGAGCTGATGAAAGGGAAAACCGTGGGGGTGATTGGCGCTGGTCGCATTGGCTGCGCTTATGCCAAAATGATGTCCGAAGGGTTCAAGATGAACGTGGTTTATTTTGACCCGTATCCCAATGAATATATGGAAAATTATATCGCAGCTTATGGCGAGTTCTTAAAATCTCAAGGCGATGAACCCGTGACGTGTCGGCTTTTGGATTCGGTCGAAGACGTGTTGAAGGTTGCCGATGTGGTGAGTTTGCATCCGCTATTGGATGACACCACCTTCCATTTGATGAATACCGAGCGTCTATCACTGATGAAGGACAACGCTATTCTCATCAACGCCAGCCGCGGTCCGGTCATCGACGAGGTCGCCCTGGTCGAACACTGCAAAACCCATCCCGATTTCAAAGTCGGCCTCGATGTGTTTGAAGATGAACCACTGATGAAGCCCGGGCTTAAAGAGTTGCCCAATGTGGTCATTGTACCGCATATTGCATCGGCGACCATCTGGACCCGTTCGGGAATGGCCATCTTAGCGGCCTCGAATGTTGCTGGCGTTTTGAATGGGTACGGCGCGTGGCAAGATCCGGATGATGTCTTATCTTTCCTCGGCGACAATCCCCCACAGGCAGCCCCCAGTATTGTCAATGCAAGTGAAGTTGGACTTTCCGCTTATGCATGATAAACACTGGTATTAATCCAAAACGAGTCGGTTGCCCCTGTGATCGACTCGTTTTTTTTTGAGTTTTTATATGGCTATCGGACGCAGCAGGCGATTCTCAATCGCGCCCATGATGGATTGTACAGATCGGCACGAGCGGTATTTTTTGCGCCTGATCTCCCAACGGGTTTTGCTATATACCGAAATGGTTGCCACTGGCGCAATCATACACGGTGATCGCACGCGTTTATTGGGATTTGATCCGATTGAACATCCCATAGCACTGCAATTGGGCGGAAGCGACCCCGCCGATCTCGCGCTGTGCGCCAAAGTGGGGGAAGACTGGGGATATGATGAGATCAATCTGAATGTGGGATGTCCGAGCGACCGCGTGCAATCAGGGCTTTTTGGGGCGTGTTTGATGAAAGAACCCGAACGGGTGCGCGATTGTTTAGGCGCAATGCGCGCCGCGGTGAATATTCCCGTGACTGTAAAAACGCGAATTGGCGTTGACGACCGCGATTCTTATGGCGAACTGGTGCATTTTGTCCAGACCGTTGCCAAATCGGGATGCCGTATCTTTGCGTTTCACGCGCGCAAAGCATGGCTTCGGGGTTTGAGTCCTAAAAAAAACAGAGAAGTCCCGCCATTGTCTTACGACATAGTCTATTGCATCAAACGCGATTTCTCAGATTTGGAAGTGGTGATCAATGGGGGAATTACATCGCTCGACAAAGTCGCCGGGCATTTGGCGCACGTCGATGGCGTGATGGTCGGACGGGAAGCCTATTCAAACCCCTATTTTTTATCCGAAGTTGACCATCGATTTTTCGGTGAGGCGCGTTCAATACCGTCTCGGCATGAAATTTTGCAGGCGTATTTGCCCTATGTTTCCGATCAACTTGAACGCGGTACGCGATTGCACCATATTGCGCGACATCTTATAGGGCTGTTTGCCAGTGTACCGGGTGCAAAAACCTGGCGGCGATATATCAGCGAAAATGCGTACAAAAAGAATGCGGGGATCGAAGTGTTAGAAGCAGCGGGCGAACTGATGAGTTCGCCCGAGACGAGGCGCATTTACTCTTTCGCTTCGAGTTGATCCACCAGGCGAATGGAGTGGATAACATCTCGCAAGTCATTATGAGGCACTTCGTTGTTGTTGATGCAATCGACAAAATGCTGGTGCATCGTCAAGACACCCTCGTAACTGGCCACATCATCCTCTTCCACACCGTCGATTTCCCACCCTCCCAGAGTACGCACCTGGTTATCTTCGTGAATCTCGATCTCCTGGGGAATTTTCATATAACACCCAATACCCACGCCGTGGAGTTCAGATCGGATCACGCGCCCACCAGAAGCGCGGTTGCCCAAAATGACACCGGTTGCGTTATTCTCAAAATGTATGAGTGCCGTGTAATTATTATAGCTTTCCCCGCCAAATTTGTCCTGATACGCGGTCACTTCCACAGGTTCACTCCCCGCCATATAGCGCGTGAGATCGACAATATGGCAGACGTCATTCCACAGTGTAGAGGTAAATTCTTTGCCATCGCCACCGAGCATTTGCTTATTGAATGTCGTTACAATGGATGATACAGGACCTTTTTCTGCCACAACGCGCATGGCTTCGCGCGTGACCGCTGTGTAGCGACGCTGGAACCCGACCATAGCGAACACATTATTAGAAACGGCTACTTCGAGCAATTGCTCGGTTTCTTCGAGATTGGCGCCGGGTGGCTTTTCAATAAAAATGTGTTTGCCCGCATTCATGCAATCAATAGCCGTCTGTAAAATCCATTTTTCATTCATAACGCAATAGATAATATCGAGATCGGCTTCGTTGAGCATCTTTCTGTGATCTGTATATACTTGCGGAAACTCGTATTTTTTTGCTACCTGATTCAGGCGTTCTTCATCGAGTTCGCAAACCGCGCACATCTCGACATCTTGCTCCAGGCGATAAACATTTGGATAATGCGCGCCCTGACTGCGACCCCCAGCTCCGATAAATCCAGCTTTTAACATGTGATTCCTCCAAAAAAAGTGAGAAGTGAGAAGTGAGAAGGCCACCCTACCCCTCTCACGTCTCGCATTTTACGTCTCCCATTTATGCTTGCTGTCGCAAACAATGTCAAGTCGATTGTTGAGCGGATGTGAGAGCCCTTTGATATTTCGTCTATTGGAGCTATAATTGTTTTGACAAAGACAAGGAGATCAATCATGGGATCAAAATTCATTGATGCGGTAGATAAACACGTACAAGAGGTATTTGCGCGTTGTACACACAAAGAAGGGGCTTTGCTGGCAGATGGACTCGACTTATCGACTGCACAGCCGCTGATTTGGGAAAAAAATATGCTTTCAAATCTCGCGTGTCAGCAGAATTTTTTGCGGACACTGGATGCGTTGGGAACATTGACCGCACATGACAAATACCACAATCAAGCGGATGACTGGATTAGCTCTGCACTGGATAAAATTCACGATCCAGAATCCGACCTGTTCTACTGGGGCGGGCATACGAGTTACGATCTGTTGACAGATGCGCCAGTACTGGGCAATCACGAAATGAAGTGCGTCTATCCGCATTATGCGTACCTCTATAAAGTTAATCCCGAGCGCATGCACCGCTTTGTCAAAGCAGCCTGGCACGCACATATCTGGGATTGGCCCACCTTGCTTTTTAATAGACACGGAATTTACGAGCCGTGGGAAGAGAAATGGGATGCGGAATTTGAAGGAGGTCCGTTGCCAATTGTGGAGAATACCGCGCTCTCCTTTGTCAATACGGGAAGCGATTTAATCTTGAGCGGGGCAATGCTGCACGCGCTTTCGGGGGATGAAACGCCTTTGAGATGGGCAAAGCATCTGCTTTCCCGATACGATCAAATTCGACATCCAGAGACGGGATTGGCGGGGTATCAGTTTAATCACCGCGATCCCTGTCGGGTGCGGGAGTCGTTCAAAGCGCCATTTAGCGAACGAACAGATGTCAACGAAGTAACAGTTGTCACCAATGGCGTAATTCAAGTTCGATACGGGCGAGCCGCCGTCACCTTTCTCAATGCAGCGGGGGTTTTGGGAAAAGAAAAGGGCAAAGCATTTCTCAATGTGGCAACTGCGGATTTAGAAGCACTGGCAAATCACTGTTATAATGTCAACGATCACAGCTTTTATCCCGCGATCAATGACGGCACCCGCCTTTACCCCGAAAATAGCAATGAAGGAATCGGCTATTGTCCCCCCACAAAGCTGAGAAAAGTACCTGCGAATGGACTGATGTTCTTGTCTTACGCGCGGGCATACCACCTGACCGGCATTGCGCGTTTTCGAGAGATGGCTTTTTCACTGGCCCAGGGGATGGGCTGGGGCGACCTGAATACGCCTGTGGATTTTGGGTCTGGCGGTTCGCCTGCAAGTGATGAAGCGTGGGTAAACAAAGGACAGAACGATGCCTGCGCGCTATTCGGTTTATTAGAACTTCACGCAGCAACGGGCGATGATGCGATGTTGCAGTCTGCCAATTCTCTTGGAGAACGCTTGCTGCGGCAATATCAGGTAAATGATCTGATTGTTTCAGATGGTCGGAAAGGAGAATCGAATATCGATACCGCGCTACCGCTCGCACTATTGCATCTGGAAGGCGCGAGACAAGGAGATCGCATATCGCTGCCCGATTTTTATCCAAACAACACCTATTTCGATCCCAAAATCGTGATTCGCCGCTGGGCAGAGAAATTGTAGCAATACATTTACAACAGGAGGTTCACAATGAAAGCTGCTGTTTTGCGCGAAGCGCATCAGCCACTTGGTGTGGAAGATGTCGAAATTGCCGATCCAATCGGGCGCGAGGTCTTGATTCGCACCGCCGCCGCGGGGGTTTGCCACAGCGATGTCCATTTTCAGCAGGGGCTTTATACCTGTCCGATGCCCGTGGTGCTCGGCCATGAGTCGGCGGGTATTGTAGAGGCTGTTGGCCCAGATGTGACATATACAAAACCCGGCGACCATGTGATTACGTGTCTGTCGGTTTTTTGTGGGCATTGTCGCTACTGCACCACCGGGCATCCGAATCTGTGTGAAGATAAAGAGTCAACACAGCGCAAAGAGACGGATAGACCGCGCTTGTCTCAAGATGGTCGTGAATTTTTTCAGTTTTCGAACCTCGCCTCTTATGCAGAACAGTTGCTGGTGCATGAGAACGCGGTATGTAAAGTGCGCGAGGATATGCCGCTGGACAAAGCGGCTCTGATCGGATGTGGTGTGACAACGGGTGTTGGGGCTACGCTCAATACGGCAAAAGTAGAGGCGGGCAGCACAGTGGCGGTTATCGGATGTGGTGGCATTGGGTTGAGCGCTGTTCAGGGTGCGCGAATAGGTGGCGCAGGGCGCATTATTGCGGTGGATACAATTTCTTCCAAACTGCAATTGGCAAGAGAATTGGGTGCAACGGATATCGTCAATGCGAATGACGGCGATCCCGTTGAGCAAATTATGGATCTGACCGGTGGAAAAGGTGTGGCGTATTCGTTTGAAGCGGTGGGATTGAAACAGACCGCGGAACAGTGTTTTTATATGCTTGAAGAAGGCGGCACCGCCACGATTATTGGCATGATTCCCGAAGGCGTTAAAATCGAGCTTACGGGGCGAAACTTTTTGCGTGAGCGCAAAATTCAGGGTTCGAGCATGGGGTCCAATCGTTTTCGCGTGGATATGCCGCGGTATGTGGATATGTATCTCATGGGCAATCTCAAGCTCGACGAAATGATTTCGCACAACATTTCCTTAGATGACATTAACGATGCGTTCGATGCCCTGCTCACAGGCGAAGTTGCGCGGCAGATCATCTTGTTTGATGTTTGAAGGAATGGAGGAGCTATGGGTCTAAGTACCAACCTGAACCAAATCCGCAGAGACGGCTGGTGTGTGGTAGAAGGCGTGATCCCAGAAGATGAGGTAGATGCAATACGCGATCATGTATCGCATTCGACCGAAATACACGGCAGAGCGCAGGCCGCAGAACAGGGAATCGGACATGTGCCGGGATTTATACGCTACGACCAGTCCCTTGCGCCCTATCTCGCCGACGCAAGGTTAATAGCTCTTCTTGAAGCACTTTTGGGTTCGTTTATTAAAGTGTCTTTTACAACAGCGACCATCAACCGCCCGGGCAACCCGCGGGGCAGGTGGCATGCAGACTGGCCGTTTAATCAGATAAACGCCGCGCATGTGCCCGCACCCTATCCAGATGCGGTAATGCATATCACAACCCTGTGGATGTTATCGTCCTTTACCCGTGAGAATGGCGGCACCTTGATCGTGCCGAGCAGTCACCGATGGGCGGATAATCCAACCGGAAATATAGATGTTGATCCCCTCGCGCCTTATCTAACCGAGATAAATGCAACGGGTCCAGCGGGAAGCGTCCTCGTGCTGGACAGCCGGATATGGCACGCAACCGCACCGAATCAATCCCAAAAGGATCGGGTATCAGTTGTCGTTCGCTACGCCCCCTGGTGGTTGAACACGCGCGTATTACTGCCAGGGTCTGAAGAGCGAAAAATGATGGTAGATGAAACCGGTTTGACTGAAAACGATCAAGAACTCGTACCGCGCCGAGTTTACGAGGGATTGCCGGAAAACGTACAACCCCTGTTCCGACACTGGGTAAGCGAGTAAAAGAGGACAAAATGAGCACAGTTACCGAACAACATATCCAACAGTATCGGAAGGAAGGATACTGCCATGTGGAGGGATTGATCCCCTCTGAACTCATGGCGGACGCCTGGGCGCGAGTACAAGAAATAATAGATCATCCGCCAGATTGGGAAAAGGGCAGATTTCAAGTTCTCAATCCCGAAATATATCGCGCGGCTTCAGGCGATCCAGTGCCCAAGGGCATTCAACGTCCGGGTCTGGAAGAAGAGGTATTTGCCATCGTTGCAGAACACAACAATATGGCAAATGCAATGGCAGCGGTTCTGGGCGGCGATGTAGAACTCTTCACAGATCAGATTGGGGTTAAACACGGATGGATTGACACTGAGCAGGGTGGACGCAGTTATTTCCACCAGGATTCGTGGTACTGGAAAATTGATCCGGAATTGGGTTGCAATTGCTGGATCCCAATGCAAGAAGTGGGAAAAGACGCCATCGCATTATCGGTCATGCCGCGCAGCCATATCGGTTGGGGACTCGTGCCCCACGAATCTTATTACGACGACCCGCCAATGTTCAGAAAATCTCGTGTAACTTATGAACCCTTTAAACGCCACCGCATCCCCCTGAATCAGATCGATTACTCCGATGAAGTCCTGGTCGAAATGAAACCGGGCGATGGCCTCTTCTTCACAAATTACACCTGGCACCGAAGCGAGCCAAATCGAACGGGTAAAACAATGGCATTTTACGCGATTGCATATCAGTTGAAAGATCGCGTGTAAAATTATAGGAACCTATCCCTCTCGCCATGGGGGCACAGTCCATGTATTGTGCCAATCCCACGCCCACACAACTTTTTTATCGGGCAATTCAATCTCGTACTGGACGCCGGCAGTAAAGGGCAAAATTTGGGTTCGGTTACTGGCGTGTTCGCGGATGCTCTCGATAAAAGCATTCACATCCGTAACATCGGGAGGCCAATGTCCTTCTGGAATAGGATCGGTTTTGCGATCTGTTCGATAATGAGTTGGGATCAAAAAACGGGGCTGTACGAGATCGAGCAGATGTACAAAAACAGGCCAGTTCTTCAGCCCAGTTTTCATGTGGATGAGATAATCCACGCGGCCTTTCAGATTGCCCAGCGCGGGGTAGGTCGCGTGAAGATCGCCGGTGTGATAGAACGAGATATCTTTCTCGATATATGTGATTAAGTAACCACAGGTGGGTAAATCGGGCCGCGCATTTTCACCACTTTCAACAGCTTCTACCTGCACAGCGCCCAGGTCGCACGCAAAGGGTCCGGGAAAAGTGCGCGCGTCATCGGTGCGATATTTGGGATAGAGCACCTGGATTCTTTCTTCGGGTATATGCTTGCTGATGGGCAAATCCCGAGAAAAAGCCGCGTCGCCATAATTTTCGTCAACAGGTTCGTTTGGGGTCATGCAACCGATATTAACAAAGAGTTTTTTGAAGCGATCTCCCTGACACAATTTCGTCAGGGTTTTGGGATGACAATGGTCAAAATATTCGTGGCTGATAAAAATATAATCGTAAATGGGTTCGGCATTTTTTAAATTATCACCGAAAAGATACGGATCGATGGCGATATTGGTATCGCCTGCGAGAATGTCGAAAGCACCACACCCCCACCATCTCAGATGTATATTGTCCATTTTGACCTCCTGTAGTGTAAGTTTGACCAATGAAGTTTAGTGTCTTATTTTTTGTTAGCAAGCTAAATTTAAAAGAGAAAGGGAAAAACATGGCGCGTGTTGGGTTGATCGGTATCGGGGATATGGGCAGTGGGATGGCTGCGAATCTCTTGAAGAACGGACATGAGCTTGTGGTATATGATTTGCGTCCCGAACAATTGGAACCATTTGTCGAGCAAGGGGCTTATGCAGCCAAAAACTTGTGCGAAGTGGGCGAGTGCTCAGACTTTGTATTCGTCATGGTCATGAACGGCGACCAAATTAAAGCAATCTTAAACGGTGGCTTGTTGGACAGCATGAAACCGGGATCGACATTTATCTGCACCGCAACCATCTTGCGTTCAGAGTTGATCGAAGTCGCGCAATGGCTGGAGGAAAAGGGTATCCGCGTCATAGATGCCCCGGTAAGCGGTGGCGCACCCGGCGCGTCGGCTGGCACACTGACAATGATGGTAGCAGCGCAACGGGATGTTTTTGAGGAAGCGCGAGAAGTTCTCAACGCAGTCGGAGAAAATATCTACCACGTTGGCGAAGAAATCGGAGCGGGACAAACCGTGAAAGCGTGTCTGGCGGTTCTGACGGGTGTAACCTATGCGGGCATCTTCGAGACCCTGGCTCTGGGTGTAAAAGCCGGCGTAAAACCCGAGACCCTCTACGAAGTGATCAACACGAGTGTGGTCGGTAGCTTTTTGTTTCGGGACACAACGCAAAATATCATGGAACGAAATTTTGCGGGCCAAAGCCGCATTGGCACAATGTACAAAGACCTCGGAATTGCAAAAACACTGGGACGCGAATGTGGTGTCCCCCTGTTCACACTCTCATCGGCAGCAGAATGGTTTCAAGCGGGTATCAGCGTAAACCCCGAAGAAGCGAACTGGGCGATTATCAAAATTTTTGAAAAGATGTTAGGCATTGAAGTGAAAAAACGGTGAGGCGTAAGGAGATTACTTGTGAAACTCGGTGTAATTACAGATGGAATTAGTAGGGATTTTGAACGCGCGTTGAATGTCATGGCGGAATACGGACTGAGATATCCAGAACTTCAGTTTGTATGGGACCGGGAAGTGGGAGATCACGACGCCGATCAGGTAGCGAGCATGAAAGCACTATTGGATCAGCACGACATGGAAGTCTCATGCATTTCGCGGCACGCTTTTGGCGGCTTGCCCGTATTGCAGACCGAGGTGGGAGATGCCGTATTTGAAGATCATGTATCGGGATTGCGGCGATGCATTGCCCTGGCAAAAACCCTCGGGACGAATATTGTCAGAATTATGGGTTGTAAAAAAGAGATGATACTTTTTGGGTACAACGGCGCTGAAGATTGGATTGTGACGGCTGGTGCATGGGATAAACTGGTAAAATTGATGGCCGTACCCGTTCAAATTGCCGAAGAAGAAGGCGTGACACTCGTCGTTGAAACAGGCAATAATGCCATGATTACATCGGGATTTCTGGCACGAAAGTTGATCGACGAATTGGGCAGTTCCCACCTCAAACTGCTGTGGGATATTCCCAATACAATGTATTGTACAGACGTGCCCTTTCCCGATGCCTACAATGAAATTCGCGATTATATCGGCCATATTCACATCAAAGACGCAAAAGCCGATATTGCGCGCGCGACCGTTGGATTCTATCCCCTGGGCGAAGGCGATGTAGGGCCATATCTGGAACCCATTGCGAACGCGCTCAAACGCGATAGGTATGCGGGTGCGATTTCTTACGAAAGCGTCTATCGTCCCGAGGGCGGCACTTTTGAAGACGGGTTCAGGGCGAGCGTTGCGAAATTTGTAGAACTTTTCGGTTGAGGAGACCCCATGGCTGATTCAATGCAGTTGTTGAGCGATGAAGAGGTACAGCGATTTATCGCAGATGGATGCATGACCGTTCATGCGGATTATCCATCCTCGTTCCACGCTGGTATCTACGATCAGATTGAGACGGTCTTTGAGGCAGAAGACAATCCCGGCAATAATATCTTGCCTCGGATACCGCAAATCGGACAGATATTTGACCACCCCAATGTGAAAGGGGCACTGACCAGCTTACTGGGACCGGGGTACATTTTGAATCCCCATCGACATTGTCACCTGAACCCCCCGGGACGAAACGGACAGCGATGGCATAAAGACTGTTATGTATATGATCACAATTTGCGGCACCCAAAATTCTACTGGGTGCTCGCTTTTTATTATCCACAGGACACAACTGAAGACATGGGGCCTTCGGGCGTATTGCCCGGTATGCAAATATATAAAACCATTAGCGATGTAGATCCCACACAAACAAAAGAAAGAGCACGCGCATTTTGTGGGCCTGCGGGCACAGTAGCTCTAATCCACTTTGACTCCTGGCACCGCGCAACTGAGAATGTCAGCAATAAAAATCGGTATATGTTGAAATTTCAATTTGCGCGCACACAAGAACCGCAAAAACCCACATGGGATCACCAGAGTCGCGCATGGTCGCCGGGAATTGAAGCCCGACATTCGCCCATATCAAAAGACGTGTGGGACTGGATGTGCGGAAACACACAACAAGAACGCGACACGCGACAGGACAATCTGAAAAATTTGATTCAAGTCTTAAAAAATGGATCGGAAAGTGAACGGTTGGACGCGGCGTATAAACTCGCTGAGTGTGGCGAAGAGATCGTGCCTGAACTGATCGCTGCCATGCGAGAGGAAACACTGGCGACAATTGAGGAAACAGAAGCCAAAACACCGGACAATGCCCATGGAACAAATCCCACGAGTGGTTGTGCGGCTCTATCCCTCGCGTCTATAGGAGAACCCGCGGTAGCAGCTTTGACAGAAATATTATCAGACAATCACTGGTGGGTGCGAGCGGTTGCTGCCAATGTATTGGGGCGGATAGGCGCAAGTGCAATAGCGTCTCAACCCGCTTTGAGAACCGCGATGAATGATCATCACTGGTGGGTGCGTCGCAATGCGATTGAGGCTCTGGGCGCAATCGGTGATTTTTCCCCAGAGCTAATCTCTAATCTGACACAGGCACTTGGCGATGAAGACTATCGCGTGCGCCGCAACGCAGCCCTCACCCTGGCGAAATGTGGGGAATCGAGCGATATTGCGATTGAAGCATTGGCGCCAATGCTCGAAGACGAAAATCGCTACAACCGCTTTTACGCTGCTTATGTATTGCAGCAGATCGGCACACCTGCTGCACGCGATATTTTGTTCCACATCCTGTTCAATTCCCGCTGGTGCCCAATCACGACCAAAGATAATATGTACTGAGCTGACCGCTTATTTTTTAAAAAAAATGATGCGGAAATTTTATTTTTTATTACATTAAGTAAGTAAGAACTTACTTGTGGCCATTCCACCGGGGTTGGGACTGGCTGCTGACCACTTTCCAGGAGCAAAAATATGATTAGAGCGTGCTTGCTTGGGCTTATCTGTATAGCGATTTGCGCGCGACCGGCTGAGGGTGAAGATACAGCCGGCGTTGTGAAAGAAATCACGGGCGATCTCGCTTATGTATCTGGACTCAATGGAGCCGCGACTCTGGGCAGTCAATTGCAAGTGGATAATGGATCAACGCTTCAGGTCATCAAAAAACTCGACGATTTACTCGTGGCTCGCGTAATCAAAGAAAACGGCTCGCCTGTAAAAGTATCAGATCGCATTCGCATTGTCACGACAAACACTTCTGGCGATGCCTCGCGTGCTGTTTACGCCGTCCGCGTAGATACGGGTCCCAAAATGGACGGGCGTTTGGACGATGCTGCGTGGCAGAATGCAAAACCCATTGAGGGATTTGTCCAGCGCGATCCGGGTTACTGGGTGCCGAGCACCGAACGCACAACAGCCCGTATTGTTTACGACCGGGCAAAAATTTATTTCGGGTTTGAATGTTTTGATTCCGAGCCACACAAAATCGTGGCAAATAACATGCGACGCGATTCCGAATTGTGGGGCGATGACAATGTGCAAATTCTTTTGGACACTTATAACGACCGCCAAACCGGGGCATTCTTTTTTGTCAACTCCCTGGGTGCAAAACGAGACTTGATCCTATCGCGGGAAGGCCGCACCTATAACGAAGACTGGGATTGTATTTGGGAAGCCAAAGGGCACCGGCACGACAAAGGGTGGTCGGTTGAAGTGGCAATTCCATTCGATCAGCTTCGCTTTAAGGAGAAAGACGATGCGGTATGGGGTATTAACCTGGCGCGATTTATTGCCCGCAAAACTGAATCGACAGCATTGATGGTGGGGCAAAAATCGACTTCTCCAACGCAGCGTTATCGCACGACAGACCTCGCAGAACTCAGGGGACTGAAGTCCCTAAAGACCAAGCGGGTATTTCAGATCAAACCCTATGTATTGCCCGGCGCGCTAAAAGATTTGCAGGCAGACGATCCATCTGTGCAAAAGTCTTTTGAATCGGGTGCAGATATGCGATATGGTCTCACACCCAATATGGTGCTGGACCTGTCTTATAATACAGATTTTGCCCAGGTTGAAGGGGATCAAGAGCAAGTGAACCTGACGCAATTCTCACAGTTCTTTCCCGAAAAGCGCGAATTCTTCCTGGAAGGATCCAATCTCTTTGACTTTGGAGAAGCCGCCACGAGACGCGGCGGAGACAGCCGGCCACCTACGATCTTGTTTTACAGCCGCCGAATCGGCCTGGAATCGGGGGAGCCTGTACCAATTCTTTTGGGTAGCAAACTGGCGGGCAAGGCTGGTAAGACGAGTATTGGTGCTTTAAATGTATTGACAGATTCCAAAACGCTTCAGGATGATACAGTTGTTCAGCGCAGCAATTTCTCGGTCTTGCGCCTGAAACACGACGTGCTGGGGCGATCAAATATCGGTGCGATTATTGTGAACAAACAAACCCCTGTTCCGAACTCAAGTTGGGACCAATACAACCGCGCTGCCGGCCTTGATTTTAGTTTTTCACCATCCAATTCCCTCAATTTTCAGGGATTTTACGCGCAAACCTGGGATTCTGCTGAAAACGCGCAGACAGGGGCTGCGGGATTTTTACAGGGGACCTATTCGGGAGGTATTTATTCCAGTACGCTAAAATATGTCGATATTGGAGAACATTTTCAACCCAAAGCCGGGTTTGTCAACCGCCGCGCTGGCATGCAGAGGCTTCGGCGATACGAGGCGCGAGTCAGGGCGCGAATCCCCGCCCAAACGAATCTCACGCGCTATATTTCCACAGGACCGAGATTTCGGCTCATTACAGATCCAGGTGACCCAATAAACAAAGTCAAATTCTGGGATTTGCAGGTATCTACTTATACGCGGTTCAACGCTGGAGACTGGTATCGGATAGAATTTACGCGAACGCACGACGTGGTCGAACGCACGTTCAAACCATCAAAAAAACGACCAGATATAATAATCCCACACGACACATACAATTTTACGAAATTCAGAACTGGCCCCTATCCAAGTCGCTCGCGGAAAGTCCGCCCCGAGTTCGATATTGAAATCGGCAACTATTACACGGGTAAGCGATATAAACTTTCACTCGAAAACAGCTACAGACCTTCGGGCAAACTTTCGATTGAAACGGATTACGAAGTCAACTGGCTGCGCTTGCCCCAGGGCAACTTCAATATTCAGGTATTGAGCAACCGCTTGATCTATTCATTTTCCACAGACTTTTATGTCAAACTATTCGCCCAGTGGAATAATGACAGCGAACAGGCCAGTGTGAACGTATTGCTGAATTACCGCTTCCGTCCCGGCAGCGATATCTACTTTGTTTATGACCAGGGCTTTGATGTGACTTACGATCAGGACCTGGATGATCGAGATATCTTGCGCGAATGGGGCGAAAGATATCGGGCTGTTCTCGTGAAGATTTCGTATATGCTGGGGCTGTAATCCCTCTCTCATAGTACAAAAACAAAAGACCGGACAAAGCGTCCGGTCTTTTGTTTTTGGGGATATTCTTTTCTGTCACCCGCGACCAATATAAGGCATCTTGGTCGCCATAATCGTCAGAAACTGAACATTTGCATCTAACGGAAGGCTCGCCATATGGAGCACGGCTTGCGCGACGCCTTTGACGTCCATCGTGGGTTCTATCAGAGTAGATCCATTGGCTTGCGGAACACCGTTTTTCATGCGCTCGGTCATATCGGTCGCTGCATTGCCAATATCGATTTGCCCGCATGCGATATCGTATTTGCGCCCATCGAGCGAGGCGGATTTGGTCAGACCAGACACCGCGTGTTTGGTCGCCGTATAGGGCGCGGAATTTGGACGGGGGACATGCGCCGATATCGACCCATTATTGATGATCCTCCCACCCCGGGGCGTCTGATCTTTCATAATCTTAAACGCCTCCTGAATGCACAGAAAGACACCCGTTAAATTGGTATTGACGACCGTTTGCCATTGCTCAAAAGCCAAATCCTCGAGATTGATACCGGGTGCGCCCACGCCCGCATTATTAAAAAGCACATCAAGGCGTCCAAATGTCTCTTTTGTCTGTGCAAAAAGATTTTCCACAGACGCGGGATCGCCGACATCTGTCGGCACAACCAGCGTTTTTGAATCATCTACACCCGCTTCGCTCACTGTGGCTTTCAAGGGATCTTCCCGTCGTCCTGCCAGAGCAACTGAATATCCCGCGCTCAAAAAGGCAAGCGTGGTGTATTTGCCAATCCCGCTACCCGCGCCAGTGACAATTGCAACTTTGCTACTCATATTCAAATCTCCTGATAAGTTGTGTGATTTATGTCTGACGCATGATAATACGCAAAACGCATAAGTCAAAAAATTTATATACAGCAAGACGCACGGAAACTAAAACCGTTTCTCAAGTTCGGGCAACATGAATTTTTAATTGGTAAATCCATGATTATCATGTTATCATGCCTTATATGAGCAAGTACGAACGCTAAAACTCTAACAAGAGGGAGGAAACCATGCGTCTATTAATCCTTGCAACCCTATCCATCGGTCTTCTGAACCAACCGCTTCAAGCCGGGGTTGAGTTACAATCAGGTAATCCAGACTTCGATGGAAGCGGCGTTGTCGATTTTACCGACTTCTTGCAGTTTGCCGGCAAGTTCGGGGCTCGTCAGGGCGATGAGAGATATGAAAGCCAATTCGATCTGGATGGCGACGGCGAGGTCGGGTTTGGCGATTTTCTGATATTCGCCGGGCAATTTGGCAAAGAAGCACCTAAGGCTATGGGCAAGATATACTGGACAGACTCCGGCACGGGTAACCCCACGCCCATGCAGGATGATAAAATCCAGAGCGCCAACCTCGACGGCTCCAACGTTGAAACCCTCCTCACATACGAAAACTTCTTGCGACTTCCAATGGGCATGGATGCGGCGGGGGGCAAAATATACTGGACAGACGCCACCAGAGATAGAATCCGGCGTGCCGATTTGGATGGTTCTAACGTAGAAGATGTTGTCCTCACCAGAACAATCGCCGGGCAGTCACTCGGTGGCCCGGCCACCACCCCGCGCGACGTTGCTCTGGACCTGGTAAGCGATCCTCAAAAAATGTACTGGATAGACGCTGGCACGCTCAACCTTGAGGAAGGTAAAATCTGGCGCGCCAACCTCGATAGCTCCAGTCCCGAAGCCCTTGTCACTACTGGATTAGTTAATCCACAGAGCATCGCCCTGGATGTGGCCGGGGGCAAAATGTACTGGACAGACTCCGGCACGGGTGGCCCCAACTCACTGGAGGACGATAAAATCCAGCGCGCCAACCTCGATGGCTCCAACGTTGAAACCCTCCTCACCTTCCAAAACCAATTGCGGGTTCCAAGGGGCATTGCTCTGGATGTAGCTGCGGGCAAAATGTACTGGACAGACATCGTCAGGGATAGAATCCGGCGCGCCAACCTCGATGGCACTGAAGCAGAAGACCTCGTCCTCACCAGAACAATCGCTGGACAGTCACTCGGTGGCCCGGCCACCACCCCGCGCGACATTGCTCTGGACCTGACGAGCGATCCCCCAAAGATGTACTGGGCAGATGCTGGCACAGCCAACATCAATGATGGTACAATCTGGCGCGCCAACCTCGACGGATCCAGCCCCGAAGCCCTCGTCACCACTGGATTGGTCAATCCACAAGGCATCGCCCTGATGCTCACGCCATAAGCTATGAAAACCGCGGGTTCGCCCAGCACCGGGCGAACCCGTTTGCGGTCTCAACTCGCTCCCTTCTCCTCGATACCTTCCCCTCCCTACAATGCATCCGCATTTTTTGGGTCTTGTTTGTCCAGACAAGACGCATTATCTTGCCGTATATCATGAAAACCGATTTTACAATAGGAGAGATTGACCATGGCGATTTTGTTTGCTCGGACAAAAAATTTGGAGAGATCGTGGCCGTATGTGCCAGAGGCATTGATGGCGCGGCTAAATGAATTGGATGAAATGCGCGTAGTGCAGGTGGAACGCGGCGTGCCACTTGGGGAAGTGACGGACTTATCGCGTGTATCGGCCATCGCGCTATTCGGCGGGAAGTTGACAGAAGCGTGTTTAGCCCGTGCGCCCGAATTAAAAGCTGTGGGAGGGGTGCTGGATAATTCGGGACATCGCGGTCTTCCGGTTGATGGCATGTTTGAACGCGATATCCCCATCATTGATGGCACGCGCGCGTGGGCGGCGTCTGTCGCAGAAATCACACTCGCGCTAACATTAAATGCCCTGCGCATGATACCACAATGGCACAAGCGCATGGCATCGGGGGAACGCCTGTGGAATTTTGAATACGCGCAATTTTGCGACAATCCAGATTTTGTCAACGGCACATTGGGAACCAAAACCGTCGGCGTCATGGGACTGGGACAAATCGGCGGACGGATGGCGTCGTGGTGCAACACACTCGGCTCGCGCGTACTCGGCTACGATCCGTTTATTCCAAAATCACGACTCGATGAACTCGGCGTAGAAGGCGTAGAAATGGATACTCTCGTAGATGAATGCGAGATAGTCGTTGTCACCATACCGCCAACGCCATCAGCAAGAAAAATTCTATCGCGCGAACGCATTTATCGGTTGCGCAAGGGCAGCCTGGTCGTAATAACCACGCGCGCGCATGCCGTTGATATGGACGCATTGCGGGAACGCATTATCGCCAATGAACTCGCCGGTGCATTTGACGTATATGACAACGAGCCAGTACCAACTGACGATCTATTGCGAAACCGGGTCAATGTCGTCCACACACCCCACATTGCCGGACGCACGCGAGATGCAAACTTACAAGTCGCCAAAGTAATCGCCGAGGATTTTGAGCGGATCTTAAATGGCGAAGCACCCCAGGCTCGGCTCTCCAGAGCAGCGATAGACGTGCGAGGATCGCGAACGGATTTGCCGGCGATGCAGTCATAATAATCAATAAACCCCTTACAGGAGGAACCATGAAACTCGGACTCAACTCTGTTCTTTTTGGCGCGTGGGACATGGAAACGGCTTTTAAGTACACGGCCATGGCGGGATACGACGGCATAGAAGTCGCGGCAATTGGCGGCATGAGCCAGCACCTCGTCCTCGACAACTGGCGCGAAACAGCCCGGGAAGCCAGGCGTCTGGGACGTGAATACGGCCTTGAACTCCTCGCCATGGAACAACCCAGGCAAGACCCCAACACGATGAAAAAAGCATTTCAAGCTGCAAACGAAGCCGGCATCCCCGTCGTCAATTGCGGTCCGGGCGGAAAATCAGATGATGAAGAAACCTTCCAACAAAGCGTCGACTCCCTCGGCAGCCTTGCCGATATGGCCGAAAAATACGGCGTAACCCTCTGCGTCAAAGCCCATGTGGGGGCAGCCATTTACAACACCCCAACCACCCTGCGCGTGATGGAAGCCATCTCATCCCCCGCCTTTGGCATTGACATGGACCCCTCGCACATTCACCGCGCAAACGAAAATCCAGTCGAAGCCATCGCAGCCGTCATCTCGCGCGTCAAACACATCCACATCCGCGACTGCAAAGGGCGTGAACGCGGCCCCGGCGACCCCGAAAACCAGGCCAACGGCCGCGGCGACATCGACCTTGTCGGTTATATCCGCGTCCTGCACGAAAACGGTTACGACGGACCCGTCAACCTCGAAGTCATCGGCACCAAAGCCAAGGGATACAGCCTGGAACAGTGCTGCATCATCGGTGCGGAAACCCGCGGACACATGCAGGCATCCTTGCAAGCGTGCGGCGCGCGATAAACTGACCGAATCAGATCAACCCAGCCAACGGGCAGGCACAGAGCCTGCCCCGTAATGCTTTTATACGGGGGACCTGCCCCTACAATTGTCCTTTATCCGACCACCTGAACCACACTTACGAATGGATTTTTCGCAATGCCCAATAAACCCAATATCCTCTGGATCTACGGCGAAGACCTCTATCCCAACCTCGCCTGTTATGGCACGCCAGTTGTGCAAACACCCAACATCGACAAACTCGCTTCGGAAGGCACGCTATTTACAAATGCGTTTGTCACCTGCCCGGTATGTTCCCCAAGCAGATCGGCCATCATCACTGGCCGCTATCAAACCAGCTTTGGCGCGCATAACCACCGCAGCAAACGCGACACCCCATTGCCCGAACACATTCGCCTCATCACCGACTACTTCCGCGATGCGGGATATTACACCTGCAACAGCCCGGGACCTCCCTTTGACAAATCCGGCAAAACCGACTTCAACTTCCAGCGCAACGGTGTCTTTGACGGCATCGACTGGACCCAACGCGCCGAGGGCCAACCCTTTTACGCCCAGAACAACATCACCGACACCCATCGCAACTTCACGCCCGACCCGCAAAACCCCGTCGATCCCGACGCAGTAGAGATCCCGCCTTATTATCCCGATCATCCCCTCATCAGAAAAGACTGGGCCATGTATCTCGAAAGCGTTCAGGTCTTCGACCGCAAAGTCGGCCAGGTGCTCCAGCGTCTCGAAGACGAAGGCGTAGCCGACAGCACCATCGTCTTCCTCATTGCCGACCACGGACGCGCGCATATCCGCGACAAACAATTCCTGTACGACGGCGGCATTCGCATACCCTGCATTGTGCGCTGGCCCGGGCACATCGACGCAGGCGTCGTGAGCGATGAACTCGTCAGCGGCATAGACTTTGCACCCACCTCGCTCTCACTCGCGGGTTTAGACATACCCCCAGAAATGGAGGGCAACATCTTCCTTGGTCCACAGGCAAAATCCCGCAGCGAAATCTTCTCCGCACGCGACCGATGTGACGGCACAGTAGATCGCATCCGCTGCGTGCGCACCAAAAACTACAAATACATACGCAACTACCACCCCGACCGCCCCTACATGCAATTCAACCGCTACAAATACCAGCAATATCCCCTCTGGACACTTCTTCCCCTGCTCGGCAAAGAAGGCAAACTCACCGAAGCACAGGCAAAATTCCTCGCGCCCTATCGCCCTTACGAAGAACTCTACGACCTGCAAGCCGACCCCCACGAAGTTGAAAACCTCGCAGAGTCTCCAGATCGTCAAAACGTGCTCAACGACCTTCGCGCGCGCCTCGACAACTGGATTGAAACACACGGTGACCAGGGTGAAATTCCCGAAGACCCGGCAGTCATCGCAGCACAAGCAGAAGACATGTATGCCAAACATCAGAGCCAGGGGGAAGATGAGCTATCGCCCGAAGAATACATAAAAATATGGGAACAGAAATTGCTGGGTTGAGAGCTTACTTATGCCTTCTTCTCCACAAGAATCCGTTATCCGGCGCATGACCCGCCTATCCCTTGAGCACAATGCCGTAAACCTCTCTCAAGGGGTCACAGACGAACCCGTGCTCTACGACCTCGCCTGGGCGGGCATCGCCGCCATCCTGGGTGGCTCAGATGAAGGCGCAGAGCACTTGCACGCTCTCACCCTCCGCGATCTTCTCGCGCGCAACCCGGGGAACGATAACCGTTCTCTCAAAGACCTCTGCGCCATCCTCCAACCCGAGCACGACCGCTACAATCAATATTCCTTCCCCTACGGATTGCCCGAACTGCGGGAAGCCATCGCAGACTACACCCGGCGATTCTACGCCTTTCGCCCCAACCCCGAAACGCAAATTACCGTCACCGCAGGCGCGACCGAAGGACTATCCTCAACTCTTTGCGCCCTGTGCAATCCCGGCGATTGCGTCATCGTCTTACAGCCCTTTCACGAAATGTATCCCAACCAGGCCAGCCTATTCGGGCTGCATTGCGAATATGTCACCCTGCGCGAAAAAAGCGATGGCTGGGCAATCGACAAAGACGAATGGGCCACCGCGGCAAAACGCGCGCGCGCACTCATCCTCAACACGCCACACAATCCCACAGGCAAAGTCTTCTCCGAAGCAGAACTCGCCTTCATTGCAGACCTATGCTACAAACACGACCTATTTTTAATCACAGACGAAATCTACGAACACATCCTCTACGGCGATTGCGTTCACATCTGCCCAGCAACACTCGCCGGCATGGCCGAGCGCACCATTGTCATCAACGCCATCACCAAAACCGCCAACGCCAGCGGCTGGCGCGTCGGCTGGGTTATATCGCCCGAACAACACACCCCGCGGATTCGCGCTGTTCACGACACCCTCGTCGTACAAGCCCCCACCCCATTGCAAAAAGGCGCCGAGCACCTGTTGCGGTTGCCCGACGCCATCTTCAAAAATATTCACAAACCATTTTTGCAAAAACGCGACCTGCTCCTAAACGCCCTCCAATCCATCGGATTCAAAATCACCCCCCCTGACGGCGCCTACTACCTCTTTGCCGATTACCGCTCCGTCCCGACCTTATGCGACCTGAACGCAACCGATGCAGCCCTGTACATGACCCGGGAAATCGGTGTCACCCCCGTACCTGGCGACAACTTCTACGCAACGGGCAGCGAAGGCGACCGGTATTTGCGATTTGCCTTCTGCCGCACCCTCGACAGCTTGAGCGAGGCAGCAGAACGGCTGAAAAAGCTGAGCTGACTTTATCGCCGCTCGTATTCAAGTGGGAACGTCACAGGTTCACCATCGTTTGCCCACGATTTCGCCATCGCCACGTCAATCTCCCGGTCCTTACGACCATTGTAAGCCCCATATTCGGGCTCGGTGTCGTTGCGAACAGCATTTGCGATACTCATCAGTTCTGACGCGACGGTAATTTCGCCATCACTGAGCGGATAATTTTGCAACGGATTTTCCCACACCACTTCCGGCGTTGTATCCGCCACGAGTGCGGCGAGGGTCTCAAACCCATCAACATCGTTGGTTTTGCGGGCGACCGTGATTTTGCGTTGCCCATCGGCAGAGTCGTTCAGAATGACCACTTCATCGCGGAAGCACATCCCACGCTCGGCGTAGAACTTCGTGCCGTTGAAACCGCGAAGCGGCGAACCGTAAGACAAACTGCTGAAATTGAATACTCCGACGGCGCCATCGGTAAATTCGATGACGCCTTGCTGCCAATCCTCTGAGTCGCGTGTCGGCTGACCTTGCCGCCAGATGTGCTCTTGCACTGTGAAGCTCTTTCGCAAACCGAACACTCGAAGGGGTTCGTTATCAAATCCGACGTAACTGCGAATCAAGCCGACCCCGTGATACCCGTGTCCGCGAAATTCGTTGTAGGCAACGTTGATTTTGCCGAATACACCCGCCAGAATCATCTCGCGTTTAATCCGTTCCGATGGCACGCGATAATAGTTTTCGTTGACCTCAATCTTCGTCCCGTGCTGCTTTGCGGACTCGATCATCTTGTCCGACCAGCCGAGGTCTGTGTCGATCGGCGTCTCGGTGCAGTAACTCACGCCATGTTCAGAGCACAACAGCCCCGGGATATGATTATTGCCTGGCGTAATTACGATAGAGCAGATATCTGGCTTCTCTTTTTCCAGCATCTCAGCGGTGTCTGTGTATGCAGCGACGTTATACTTTGCGCCCTGCGCTTTGACGAAATCTTCGCTTACATCGCAAACGGCGACCAGTTCAAGGTCGTCCTTCAACTTAGCGATGAGCGGAAGGTACACGCCTGTTCCACGATTCCCTGTGCCGATATGTGCAATTTTGAGCTTATCCATTGATGTGCCTCCTCTGACAATTGAAGAAAGCTGATATGGTATGCCTCTCAGTCTCACCTTTCACTAAGCATCTTAAACAACGCATCTGCAATAATAAAATGCCCTGTCCGATTGGGATGCACAGGCTCTGGACAAAAAGTTTCTGAACCTCTATATTTCAAATGCGTCTGGAAAAGATCGTGCAAACGCAACAGCTTTGTCCCGTACTTCTCGCTCATCTTTTCCACAATGCCAATATACTCTGGGATCAATGCCATGACCTCGCTCTGGAACGTCTGTCCGGATGTATCCATCGAAATATAAAACGGCGTAATCAGCACAACTGGACATCCAATCTCCCGTTGTGTCGTATCCAAAATAGCATCGTACAACGCTTCAAATCGCGCGGGCGGAACCGCATCTTCCGCCTCTCGCAAAAGGCTGTGCAAATCATTGATCCCGATCTTGATCGACAACTTATCCGGTGCGTGATCAATCACGTCTTCTCGCCAGCGCTCGTGCAAATGCGTCACGCGATTACCGCCAATCCCCTTATTGATATAATCGATCTTTCGCTCGGGAAATTGCGCGGTCACAATCTCTGTAAACGACCGCACATACCCACTGCCCAGCGGTGCCTCAGCCGCCCGCCGGCCACAATCCGTAATACTATCGCCAATAAACAACATCGTCTCGCCATCTTGAATCCAAAAATCGGACATTCTATTCTCCTTTATCCCATGAAAAAACTATTCATCTATCTTGCCATCTTCATCACAACCTGCCTCTCAACGCGCGGAATCGCCCTTGCCGAACCCGTGACCGTATATGCTGCGGCCAGCTTGACGAGTGCCTTGCAAGACCTCTCCAAAACCGCAGAAAAACAGGGCATACCGCTGCGACTATCTTTTGCCGGTTCTTCAATCCTCGCCAAACAGATAGCCCTGGGTGCGCCTGCGGATGTGTATTTCTCAGCTAATGTAAAATGGATGGATTTTTTAGCAAAGGAAAAATTGCTCGAACCCGATACCCGAATCAACCTGCTGGGCAACGCGCTGGTAATCATCGCACCAAAGGATGAAATATTCGAAGTCAAACCCCAGGCGGACTTTGACTTCCCCAGCGCATTCGAAGGACCATTAGCCCTGGGCGACCCGTCTCATGTGCCTGCGGGTATCTACGCCACAGAAGCCCTGAAAAAATTAGGCTGGTGGGCATTGCTCAAAAATCGCATCGCCCCGGCAATGGACGTGCGCGGCGCACTCACGCTGGTCGCCCGCGGAGAATGTGCAGCGGGCATTGTCTATGCCACAGATGCGACAATCAGCGATGGCGTCGAGATAATTGCCACACTGCCCGATTCCCTATTGAGCACGCCCATTGTCTATCCAATCGCCATAGTAAAAGGCCGACGCACCCCAACTGTTGACACCGCCATGCACTTTTTTCAATCAGACATAGCGGCTGCGGTATTTCAGAAATATGGATTCCGTGTGTTGGCTTCAGGATCTCAAAAAACAGGTCCCTGAATCAAAAATTAAACGTGAGCGCAGCGCGAAACAGAAAAAAGAAAACTAAAAATAGACATGTACACCCCCGCCTACGTAAACGCCAGCAAGGCCCTTAGATTGAAAGCTGGTTTTTTTCCTACCAAACCCTTGACCGATTTCCACATTCAAACCGAGAGGAATCCCCCCAAGTGAAAACACAATATCGCCTCCAAAAGCGAGTCCTGTTGCCAGCGTCGTCGTTTTGACAATTGTCAGGCATGATGCACTATATCTCCACCCGCTGAAGACTATCATTTTGCGGCATCTCATCAGTCCGCTTGACCCGTGGCCCGATCAGCAACAGCGCCAGACCCACCTGCATCCAGAAAAGCCTTCGAACCCGCCGAACAATGCCCACGGCCAATCCCATCTTTGGATCCAATCCCATCACATGAAACAGAAACACATGCCCCCCTTCAAAAACGCCCATCCCGAGCGGAACAAAAAAGAACACCGCGTTAATCACAATCATCAGCGCGTGGAACAGATACACCGAAACAAACGGCATCGGTTCACCCAACACGTAAAGAATCGCGTAAATCTCCAGCGTCCCTATGCTCCAGCCCAACAGATGTACGCCCAACAACCCCGCCAAACGCCATCTATTCAACCGATAAAACTGCACCAAATTCTCGTCAATCTCCACCACGCGATCGCGGAACCGCTCCAAAAACGCGAGCCGCAACCACAGCATCAAATTCAAAAATCGCGCAAAGGGATTCCGGCGCTGCCTGAAAACCGTCCAAACAACCCCCAGAACAGACAGCACCAAAACAGCGATTAGAGCGGCCCGCACCTCAGCCGGCCATGAAAACCGCTGCAAACCCAGTACAATACCACCCAGCACAAAAATCACCCCACCGATCATCTCACCCGTCTTATTGATCACCAGAGACGACACCCCGCGGGAAACGCACATCTTATCCCTCAGCACAATCGCTTTGCCGACCTCCTTGCCAACCTGCGATGCCGGTGCCACATTGCCCACGGCCTCGCCAGCCAACTTCACCCACAGCAATTGCCGCAACCGCGGCCTCTCCACCCCGCGCTCAAAACACTCTCGCCACACCCACACATTATTGACATATCCCATCAGCGAAATAACAACCACCAGCACATAGCCCCAACCCATCATCAAAACATGCCGCCACACCTCTGGCGCACTGAGCTGATACAAAAGCACACCCAGGCCCACAAACCCTATCAGACAAAGCAAAATATGCGTTCCCTGTTTTTTCATGTCATTCTCCTAAAAAACCAATACCTTACAAAACAACCCGTTTAGCAGCCGTAACAACTGGAATCGCCCGAATAACACAGAGCGCGACCGTCAGATACGTCGCCGCCATAGTGACCATCTCAAGACCAGATAAAAATGCAGGCGTCAAACCCGACATCTCCTGCGCTGCATTCAGACTGAACAACAACACAAACGCGACCACCTTAGAAGTCCCGTACGTCGCCCGGCTCACGCGCGAAGCAACCAGCGCGAACCCAAGCCGCGACTTCATCATCGTTGACTCACCAAACGCCGTGAAACCCCTGGTCAGAGCGCAACTGCGAATCGCATCCGTCACAAACCCTCTGCTGAGCACCACAATCGGCACCCACAGCGGGATGATATGCAACCACGCAAACACCACCCACCACACATTCTCCGCAATCCGATCCCCAACAATATCCAGCAAACCCCCAACCTTGCTCTCGCAACCCAACCGCCGTGCGAGATACCCATCCAGCCAATCCATCACCAGCGCGACAAATGCGAGCGGCACCGCAACCCAGGCCAGCGTCGCATCTCCAGACACCGCAAAAGCCGTCGCCAAAAACAAAAGCACCACTCTGCCCGCGGTAATCAAATTGGCAACCTGCCCCGGAAACGCGGTTGCAAACGTCGATGTAAGTGTTGACATCTCAGCCTCCTTCTGAACGGTTCACATCTCAAACTTCTCGGTCACAACACATCATATGCAAATCCCGTGCCAAAACCGTTTTACCCCTGAAAAAGGCCATTTTCCCTGTTATCCACCCCAAAAATCGCCCAATTAGTGCAAACTAAATATTGCACCTGCAAATTCAAAGTTGCAGGGACTGGGGGCTATGGGCTGGGGGCTGGTGCAGGTTTGCACAAAAAAATCCGGAGATACAATGTGTATCTCCGGATCTGTTAAACGGATTAGAAATTTGTAAATGTCACGCAGGAGGGAATCCTTTGAACTGCTGGCGCAGTCATGCTCGATTTACTCGCCTTCATACCCCGCTTCCCGACCTTGATCGCGGCAAGGACGCCGCGAGATATTGTCAAATGTTATTATCCGGGCAAAAGTATGGGTTGTTTACTTTGCAACTGGGTTTGGATATATTTACTCGTGATTACTATTTTCGGTATTATACAGATAGATGTGATTTGTAAACTTATTGGGAGGCCCTGAAGCGATGACGGTTGCTGATTATATCAAGCAGGGGGAAGGTAAGACGCTGGAATTTAAGCGGGACTTGTCTTCACCAAAAAATCTGCTGAAAACTTTGGTGGCATTTGCGAATACGGCGGGTGGGCGGGTAATCATCGGTGTGGATGATATATCTCGTTTGCCAGTAGGGGTAGAAAATCCGCTTGATGAAGAGGAACGGCTTTGTAGTTTAATCGCCGACTTGATCAGACCGCGTTTGGTTCCCAATGTCGAAATGACGACAGTTGATGGCAAAACTCTGCTTGTAGTAGAAGTTTTTCTGAGTGGGGTCCGGCCACACTATTTGGAAGCCGAAGGCCCTGATCGCGGTGTCTATGTCCGTTTAGGCTCCACCAATCGTGTGGCAGATAGGGAATTGATCGCCGAGTTGGGTCGCTCGGTAGAAGGAGTTGCTTTTGATGAACTCCCGATGCCCGAGTTATCGGTTGATGATTTGGACTTGAGGGTACTGGAAAATCTATTTCAGGATCAGCGCGACCTTGGCGAACGGGAATTGCACACTCTGAGGCTATTGACGAATGAGCAGGGGCGACAGGTGCCGACAAAAGGCGCGATTTTGCTCGTCGGAAAAGAGCGGGAAAGACATTTCCCCGATGCCTGGGTACAATGCGGACGTTTCATTGGTCGGGACAAAGCGGATATCTTTGATCATATAGAACTGCACGATCCGTTGCCCTTGGCCGTGGAAAGCATCATGTTATTTCTCAAAAAGCACGCCATGCGCGGTGCTGATTTCTCCGAAGTCCGGCGCAAAGACACCTGGAATATTCCCCTTGGAATTTTGCGCGAAGTGGTCATTAACGCGCTTGTTCACGCTGACTATTCACAAAAGGGAACACCCATTCGAGTGGCTTTTTTTGATGACCGAATTGAGGTCGAAAATCCCGGCATATTGCTGCCGGGTTTTTGACCTTTGACGATATTCGCCAGGGTATCTCTAAAATTCGCAACCATGTCATTGCACGCATCTTTCGCGAACTGAATCTGATTGAACAATGGGGCAGCGGCATTCCCCGCATCTTTCGCGAGGCTGAAGCACTGGGGCTGTCGGAGTTGCGTATTGAAGAAATCGGTATGAGGATGCGTGTTACCGTACCATTACTTGAGAATATCTCGGTTCACAAGGAGCCTGAACAAGCTACCGAACAAGTAACTGAACAAGCTACCGAACAAGCTACCGAACAAGCTACCGAACAAGTAACCGAACAAGCTACCGAACAAGTAACCGAACAAGTAACCGAACAAGTAACCGAACAAGCAAAACGCATCCTGAACTGCTTAAAAAATGAACCCTTGAGCGCACGCGAGGCAATGAAAGCCCTTGGATTACATCATCGCCCCACGTTTTTTTACAATTATATGCAACCTGTTATGACAACAGGACTTGTTGAAATGACACAGCCCGAATCGCCGAGGAGCCCAAATCAGAAATACCGCCTCACAGCGAAGGGAAAAATGGCGATTTTTCAGAGCAGCCTACCGGAGGATTAGACATCGGCAATGTCTATGTCTTGAGAAGAGCCAAATGAAATTCGGCGGTTGATCTAATCGCACTACGTGATAATTTTTGTGGGGGATTTGCGGAACAAACAGGATAAAATAAAAAAAGCGGCCAGGGGCGTAAAGCCCAGGGTCGGTTATGGACCGGCCCATTCTGGTCGCTGAACAAAATATAGTCAACTTTTATCCAAAGAGCAATTTTATTGATCAATTTTGTCAATAACCACCCGCTAAAAAGCGTGTGTAAAGTGCGAGACACTGAGACATTATTTTTAGGCGACCATCACGATCGCCTTTTTTGTTTCTGGATTTACTCTTTGCAACCTCAATTAAAAATTAAATGTGAATGCAGCGCGAAGCCCTTTTGTGGATGTGGGTGCGAGACTCAGGTTGAGACTATGGGGCGACACTTTGACCCATTTGTCGGATTTTATTTCATAGCCAATTATTGTACCTATTAACGTAGTGAGGACAACAACAGGTGCAGCGACCAAAATAAATCCAAATTTAGCCCACTCCCTCCTTTCTCTGGCACTAGCCGTATTTATCTTGTCGTCGGCGTCATATATTCCCCGAGAAGATAGTGCAAGAATGCCAACTCCAATTACAACTCCAATTATCGTTCCCATGCCTGTGTTTCTATGCTGTCCGAGGCTGACTTCAAAATTGGAGATCGAAGACACGGGCACTTGAAAAAATGTGCCTCCTCTTGAGATAAACAGTGTGTCCGGTGTCATTTTGACGAGTCTGCCAACCACCCGACTCTTCCAGATTGAAGAGGCCTGGACACGCACTTTGGTATTGTATCCATTTTCAAGGTGTCTTTGGGCTTGTTTTACATTTTTCTCTGCTTTCATACTCTGCGCAGGTTGCGAAATATTGTATTTATTTTTCAGATATCTTTGGGTCTGTTTTGCATTTTTCCATGCATCGATGCTCTGCGCGTGTTGCGAAATAACGAGGGTATCGACGTCCTTATATGCTATTGTTTTCAAAATTCCTAATGCGTGCTCCTCCTGCACTCTAATCACAATATGCACAGAGTCGTGCTGGGTAATTATTCCAGTTACAGCCTCTGCTTCACCTTTTGATGTATAGGTAACATGGGCATACCACCCCTTCCTAATCTTTGAAGATCTTTGAAGATTAATCTGCCCGCGCGATATGACCGTGAAGACCTCCTGCAATTGTATTCCCATATTTCGAATAAACCGATTCACTTCATTCATCTGTTTTGCCGGTACCGTTGATTCGTCGCTCATGATTACTGACTCAACTTTGTCGTAAGTAATGGGTTTCTTGTCCTTAACACCTCCACTCCGAATCGTGAACGAAGTTTCACCAACCGCATCAATCCACCCCTTTGCCCATTTCTGTTCTTTATTACTACCGTAATAAGTAACTGCAACATAAGCACCTCGAATCAGCGTATTGGCATTGACCTCTGTGCCTTGCAGGTATGTGGCTGCGTGTGCGAGTGTGGGAGCCATCGCATTGAGCAAGAAGGCCACGGTTACAAAGATAGCGATGGCTCTACTCGCGTTGTATTCGACATGCATGGATTTCTCCTTTTCATTTTGTGCCGTACAAAAAAAATCGCATTTCGTTCCTCATCTACGCAAGACGTAGTGTGACGAGTTGATAGTGCGTGTTTCGACACCCCAAAAAAGGGGTGTCGGGCATTGTCAACAGTCACGCAGGAATAGAAACGCGAGAATGTCCTACCTATTTACCGAGACATGGGGGATCAGTCCATGTCTATAAATCGGTTATTGTATTCAGCAGATACCCGACATAACGGTACCTACTTGACTGTTGACAAAAATAAAATATATCATTCCCGCGGTTTTTCAAATATTTTTTTATATAATTTATCATAGTACACGACAAAACTTAATGTGCGGTAAAAAATGGAGGATGAAGGAGTAAGCCAATGCACTTGAGAAACTCCTGGGCTTTCTGGTTTATATTGAGCAGGACATACTGCAAATGGTCCAATCCATATCGAAAGAGACTTTTGGCTTTTCGTCCGTGATTTTTGATCTTGATGGGTTTTGTAAGCGCGAGCCATTCCCCAACGATATGTGCCCAACTCATCGCAAGCGCCAAAAGCGCGATGAGTTTCTCAATGCGTTCTTCATGCACGAGATGTGTTTCTTCCAAATCAAAGCCACGACTTTTAAGATTGGCAAAAAGGACTTCAATACCCCATCGTTTTTTATAGGCATCCAAAGCGGCTTGGCCTTGTGCATTGCTGGCAATAATGAGGAACCCATCCTTCAATCGTATCGCAGACAGATACACAGGCTGCTCATAAACGCGGCGGGGTTTGCACAAGATGGTTTGCTGATGGATGTGCAGGTTTGCAAAAAGCTTTCGCAGGGGTATCTCTTTACCCCCTGATGAGACGATGGCGTTTTCCTTGATGCGGATGGCAAAGAGAATGTTTTGTGTTTGTAGCCACGTAAACCATTCTTTTCCAATAAATTCTCGATCTGCGACCACAATGCGGATTTGAGATCTAGGGATGCGTGTAAGCACCTGTTTCATCAGCTTGACGCGCTCCCTTGTATTGGAATTGCCTCGTTTGGATAACAAGTGCCAACAGATAGGAAAGGCCACCCCCTCATAGATAATCCCTGCGGTGAGGATGTTGATATTAAATTTTCCTAACTTCCAATTCGTACGATCTATTGAGATGGTGAAATCCGACTTTACGGGTAACAAGTGCAAGATCAATCGCGTCAGGCAATCCCCTGATAGATCAAAGTGTGCAAAGAAGCGTTGAATACGACGATAGTTGGAGGCCGGTTTGGCCTGTCCATTCAGCGCATTGGAAAGCTTGGTGAAGTTGACCGTGGTCAGCGTGATGAGCGACAAAATGAAGGCCGCAGTGAATGTGACGCGGGCTTTATGCCAGGGCAAATACTGTTGCATCACGTCGTGTAATTGATTAACTTGAGGAGACATAGACCTGTGCCTTGTTAAGATGAGAAAGGTTCGTTTTGGGACATTCAAACCTAACTCTTTTTAGCAATTTTCACAGGTCTTTTATTTTTTGTCGTGTACTTTGATAATTTATATTCAATAATTTGGACAGAGTCAGGCAGTAATTTTGCTACATCTCCACTTGCTGAAGGCTATCATTTTCCGGCATTGCATCAGCCTGCTTACCCCGCGGCCCGATCAGCAGCAGCGTTAGACCCACCTGCATCCAGAAAAGCCTTTCATTCTCCTGAAAGTCGCAAGCGTCGATGTAAGAGTTGACATCTCAGCCTCCTTCTCAAAGGTTCGGGCGACCACAAGGGATCGCCCCTACGGGATTCGGGCGAAAGATTTTTCGCCCCTACGTTTTGCTCACTCCCGATATATGCAAATCCCGTGCCAAAACCATTTTACCCCCGAAAAAGGCCGTCTTCCCTATTATCCACCCTAAAAATCGCCCAATTAGTGCAAACTCAATATTGCACCTGCAAACCCCGTATTGCACACAAGGCACAAAAAAATCCGGAGACACGACATGTATCTCCGGACCTGTCAAACAGATTAGAAATTTGTAAATATCACGTAGGAGGGAAATCCCTTTCCCGACCTGGTCGCGGCAAGGATGCCGCTCCGACAGCCTTCGTCGATGAACTGGCCTGGACCAGTTGTACACCGCTCCGTCTATTCGTCCTAACGATAAATCCCGGGATCGATCCCGTGCTCCTTCAACTTCTGTTGCAGCGCCTGCCGTTTCATGCCAATAGCCGGTGCTGTGCGACTGATATTGCCCTTGTAGTATTCCAATGCGGAACGAATAAACGCAACCTCAAAAGACTGCACAACCTCATGCTTTGCATCTTGAAAAAACACCCCATCCCGCCAGCCAGACTCAATGCTTTCGCCAGCCCCCACCTCTGCCGACCAAACCTCCTGGGGAAGCAAATTGCGGCTCAAATCGGACCCCTCTGAAAAAATAATCGCACGCTCAACCGCGTGCATCAACTCCCGTATATTGCCCGGCCATGCATACACCATCAGCATCTTCATCACATCCGGCGGCACATCCGTCATCGCCTTGCCGTGCTCTTCATTAAAACGCGCCAAAAAATGCTGCACAAGCATCGGAATATCCTCGCGCCGATCTCGCAACGGCGAAAGAAAAATATCCACCACCTTCAAGCGATAAAAGAGATCATCCCGGAATCGCCCTTCTGCAATCTCCGTCGGCAAATCCTTATTCGTCGCGCTGATAATCCGAACATCTACCGTCACCGTCTCCGAACCGCCCAACCGCTCAAACTGTTTCTCCTGAAGCACACGCAACAACTTCGCCTGCGTCTCGATATGCATATCGCCAATCTCGTCCAAAAACAGCGTCCCCCCATCCGCAAGCTCAAACTTGCCCTGTCGCCGTGCAGTCGCCCCGGTAAACGCGCCTCTCTCATGCCCGAACAACTCGCTCTCGATCAACTCTGTCGGCAACGCCGCCGCATTCACCGCAACAAACGGCCGCGCCTTTCGTCCGCTCTGCTCGTGAATCGCCCGCGCGACCAATTCCTTTCCCGTACCGCTCTCCCCGCTAATCAGAACCGCAGCATCTGCAGCGGCCACCTTGCCGATCAAATCATAGACCTTCTCCATTGCACGGCTACGACCAATCAACAACCCAAATCCCGATTGCTGCCGAATCTCGTTGCGAAGCGTCTCATTCTCCCGCCGCAACCGCACCGTCTCCAGTACATTCTCCACCAAACAGCGCAACTCATCCACATCGTAGGGCTTGCTCAAATAATCGTACGCCCCCGCCTTCATCGCCTCCACGGCAATCCGCTCCGACCCATACGCAGTAATCACAATAACCGGCCGCGCATCCCCTTGATCCGCCAAGCGCTTCACCAGCGTCAACCCATCCATCTTCGGCATCTGGATATCGCAAATCAACAAATCGGGATTGCCCTGCGCCACAGCCGCCAGCGCCGCCACCCCATCCTCTGCCTCGACAATCTCACACCCCAGCGCCGCCAGTGCCCGCTTCAACCCATACCGCGCCGCAGGGTCATCATCCACAATCAGAATTTTATACTGCATCGTCACCCCCGGGAAGTTGGACCACAAATACCGCCCCCACGCCATCTGCATTTACCACCTCAATCGCCCCCCCCATGCGCTCCACATCGCGCTTCACAATCGCAAGCCCCAACCCCGTGCCCGAAGCCTTTGTCGTAAAAAACGGCTCAAAAATGCGGGCCTGGCCTTCCTCTGAAATCCCCGGACCCGTATCCGACACCCGCACCTCCACACCGCCGTGCAACCGCCGCGCCTGCACCGTCAACCGCCGCTCTGTGCAATCACCTTCCATAGCCTGAATACCGTTCAAAATCAAATTAAAAAACACTTCCTTCAGATCCTCAGGATCTCCCTTCACCACGAGACCATCCGCCACCTCGAAACAAATCTCCACATTTTGTCGCTCTGCCTCGTGAAACAAAATCAACACCACATCTTCCAACACAGCCTTCAGGTCCAACGTCTGAAACCCATCGCCCTGCTTGGGTTGGGCAAACCTGAGCAAGCGATCCACCACGCGGCTTAACCGATCAATCTCGCGCAACACCACAGACAAATCGCCCACTTTGATTTCATCATCTTGCAAATCCTCCCGCAACACAGTCGCAATCGCCTTAATCGAACTCAGGGGATTCTTCACCTCGTGCGCGATACTCGCCGAAAGCAACCCCAACGCCGAAAGCCGCTCTGCCTCGTACATCTGTCGCTCCAATTGCAACCGCCGCTCCACAAGGCGCGTATTTTCAACCGCCAATGCAATCTGATTGCAAAGAGTACCGAGCAAATCCCATTCCTCAGACGAAAAAGACCCCCCGCGTTTCTTCTCGCCCAGACACAGCAACCCAACCGGCTTCTCCTCTTGCAACACCGGAATACACAGTTCAACCCCTTGCTTTGCGAGTATTGCGGTAAATGCCGGATGGTGCAAATCGCCTACATCCAGCGGGCGACGATGGACCAACAGCCAGCCGACCACCGCTTCAATCTGCACCCCGTCCCCACCCCCAAAGGGTGTGACAGGCGGCTCAAACCCCGGCAAACCACTGCTTGCGATCACCTGCACCTGACTCACCCGCCCCTCCTCGTACTCAAACACCACCAGCGAAACAGCATGCACCTTCAATACAGTCCCAACCGCATCCACCACCGACTTCAACCGCCTCTCCAGCGCGTGCGGCACATTCAGCGTTTGACTCAGCGTACCCAGCAAATGCTGGTATTCGTAGCGCGCCCTGAAAAACAGACGATTGATTATCCCCTGCAACCGATTCTTAATCGGCTGAAAAAGAAAAATCAGCAACGAAATCAAAATAGCCTCAACCACCTCTACCCTGAACCCACTGTCCAGACGTCCCAGCGCCTCTGCAACACGCCGGATCACGAGCAAATAAACCGTCAACACAATACCCGTCAGCGCAGAATAAAACAATGCGGGATTCACCACAATTTGGAAAAAGCTGTACCGATAAATAAAATAGCCCAGAATATACGCAGGCGCGATCGGCAAAAGAAAAAGCACCAGCGCGAGCACAGGTCCCACAACAGCACTTTGGAGCAAACTAAACGGATAGGCAAAAACGGTCAGAACGGCAATACCTGTCAGCGCGAATGCCATCAACCGATAAAACACCTTATGCACCTCTGTCTCCGACCTCACCGCAAATCCCCAGCAGAGATACGCCGAAAACAGAAGCATAGCGATAGCATACAGGCTAAAACTCACGCGCTTGATCGGCGCTTGAGACATGCCAATCAAAAAGATGATCACCCCCGGCACAAAAGTGATAGGTACAAGATACCGCCGCAACCCACGCGCCATCTTGTGCTCATCTGCAAAAGCCAGCACCGTTGCCAGCAGCGCAGACGGCAAAAAATCCAGCCCAAAACGCGCCACATGCGCCGCATAATTCACTGCACCAGCACCCGGCGCCGCTTGCTCAATCAAAATGCGCAGCGCGTCCCCAGTGTACCAGAGTGCCCCCGCCGAAATCAACAACAACAGCGGCAGCGGCGTACCTTTCCGCTTTATTGCCGAGACAAAAATGCCCCACAGCAACCCGGCGGCAAGCGCCGCGCCGACCAGCCAGATTGTCTCGTATAACGATAGGTCCATCAATACCCCTTCGCCAAATCCGCTCGACTTTGCGCTTCGGCCTCTTCGGGATCGCGCCTCAACTCCTTCGCCAACAAATCGTGCAACTGCACGATGCGATCTGCCTGAGCCGGATCATTTGCCAGATTGTTAAATTCCCCGGCATCCTCTTCCAAATTGTACAACTCGCGTTCTGGCCCGTGCGCCTCGTCAAACCGCGCGTGATACACGTATTTCCACGGCCCCTGCCGAATCATCGCCATGCCCGACGCAATATTGTGGCCATAGTATTCACTCACCGCAATATCCCGCCAATCGCTATTCCCATCGTCCAGATAATTGAGCAGCGACTCGCCATCCCAGTCATCTGACCGCTCCGCCCCGCCAATCTCCGCTATTGTCTGCGCCAGATCCACCAGTGAACACACGCCAGCCCGCCGCTGCCCACCAGCCCAACGTTTTGGATAAGACACAATCAGCGGCATCCGCGAAGCGTGTTCATACATATTGTTCTTCCACCACAACCCGTGATCGCCCTTGTTCTCTCCGTGATCCGTACAGTAAATCACAATCGTATTATCCGCCACTTCGGAATCATTGAGCGCGGCGAGCAACTTGCCGATCTCATCGTCCAACCAATTCACAAAGCCCCAATAAAGCTCGCGCCCCAACTTCGTCTGCTCGGGCGTCGCCTTTGTCACCCCAAACCCGGCCCGCAAATGCTTGTAATTGGTCGGCAACGTCTCCAAAAAACCCTCGGGAATCTCGGGCATGGGCACCTTGTCTTTATAAGGCGCGTAATATTCTTCTGGAATAGTCAATGGAAAATGCGGCGCCAAATAACCGGCCAGCAAAAAGAACGGCCTATCATCTGCCGCTCGATCCCGCAAAAACGCACTGCACTCCGCCGTCACCTTGCGATCTTTTTCTAAAATGGGCGATGTATCACTTGTCTTAAATGCCGCCACTCGCCCTTCCCAACCAAAATTCGATTCCCCCAGATCATCGAACGCTCGCCGCCCGCCCTTCCCACTCCTGTCCCCCCGATTCGCACCGGGATAAACATCGCGAAAACCATAGCGATGCGTACTCGCAAAGTGCATCTTGCCACCCAGCCAGCATTCATAGCCCGCCGCGTTCAGCGCGTGAGGCAGCGAAGGATAATCGTCAGACGGCAACTGACAATCATTAGTCCACGCGCCACAGCGACTCACGTATTGCGCCGCCGTAAAACTCGCACGCGCAGGCGCGCAAAGCGGTGAACTCGTATAAGCCGCATCAAAAACAATACCCTCTTCTGCCAGCCGGTCCATATGCGGCGTTTGCACAATAGAATCGCCATAACACCCCATCACTGCCGGGTCGTGTTCATCGGACATAATCACCAGAATATTTGGACGGTCAGACATAAAATCTCCTTACGTTGGGTAAATTCTCACACAAAGACACGAAGACACAAAGAAAGACAAAAAGCGAGATGCAATGAATTTACAATCTAAAGCAACTGATCCAGTGCCTGGGCGCGATTAATACTTGTACGCCAAAATTCCTCGGGCGTATCCGCACTCCATCTCGCCCAAATTAAAGCCAAAACCAGACCCCATTTGATAATTCGCTCGCGCGGGATATCCAATTCTTCGGCCATAATCTCCACGCGGCGAACATCGATTTCGCCCCGGTCACATCCTTTACAGGATGCGTCGGGATAATTCGCCAAAAAAGCACCGACCTCGTAACCCGGATCGCCAAAATAACCTTTGGGATCAATGACGAGATACGGTCCGCGCTCTGAACTCAAAATATTCCAATGATGCAAATCGCCGTGCAGAACAACCGTTTCTGTACTCGTACTCATCAACTCATCGTAAAGTGTTTCGGCGCGCACAACCCATTTTTCGGGCAACGGCCCGGTACTGCCATTAAATTTTTTACGCAACTTGTCAAAGCCATCTATTTCATACGCCGTCGGCCGAAAAGTGTGAATTTTTGGAACGGGTTGCCAGAATTTTTTCATCAGGCGAGCGGCAATGCGCGTATTCTCCTCGTCATCCGAGCAAACACCCAGAGGGACACCCGGACGGACGCGCTCGAGCATCAGCACACCTAACTCCTTGTCAAAATCGAGCAACTTGACCGTGCCATTTCCATTGCAAAGTTGCAGCGCGTGGCACTCTTGTTGCCAGATTTCCGCCAGTTGCACCGGCGAGCCAATTTTCAGAATAACCTCTGTCCCCTTCGAATCCGTCGCCGGCGCGATATAGCTATAGGACATTTCGGCATAATCTTCTGTCATGGAGCTTTCGATGCGAAGATGCCACCGTTCTGCACACGCAGCGACAATATCTGGCAGCCGTTCGATCCATTCAGCCCATTTTGGATTAGACGATAAGGTTTCTGGAATGTACATAGATTTACCCCTTTATGGACACTGAAAAGTTTGGGAACAGACAGGGATGTGTACGAACCGGCCCACCAAATACCCTTCATCCTTGTCTGGATGAAACGTAAAAGCGCGTTTCATCGCGGTGGCCGATCTCGTCAATCACTTCGAGCGTGTGTTCGCCCGTCGGCAGGGCGACGGATTTGACGTGCTGCGTATTCGTCTCCCCCAGATAGCGATGGTTGAGATACCAGTATAATGTGCGGCTTTTATCGCGATGCGTCACCCGCAACACGACATTCTGCACAGTACCGTCAAAATCGCGTGGCAAATAAAGACGCGCATTCCGCGTTGGATACACAATATGCACAGGTGCGCGATCTGCTTGCGCCGCACAATCCGCGCGATGCGGGGGCAAATCCCCTGTACTCTGCCCCCGTTGCCGCAAGTGATGAACAACATCTGGCGGATACACCAGACGCGCAACGCGACGGTGTTCACCCGGCTGCCAACAAAGAGAGCATACCCGCTGTGTACTATCGGCATTCACAGTTATAACCCGATGATACGGGCAAATTTTCAAAAGTGATCGAGGTGCTTCCACAGAAACCCGCTCTGGACAATGCGGCGCGGCGCGATACCCCGTATCTGCACAGACATCGCGCCGGATCAAATCGGCCTGAGGTGGGGCGAACCACCGTTGATCGGGGTCGTGGGGCAAGCTGTTAAACAGATCAAAAAACAAAGGCGCGGCACAGCGCGCGCCCGTGAGTTCGGGCACCCCTTCACCCGCGAAATTCCCCACCCACACAGCAATCGTCCACTGCGGCGACACCCCCACAGCCCACGCATCGCGATGCCCATAACTCGTACCCGTTTTCCAAGCAATGGGCCACTGGTTTTGAAACTGATGCCAGTAAAATTCTATTCCGGGCCGCGAGAGATCGCGCAACGTATTCAGCACCAGATAACACGCGCCGCGACTGAGCAAACGCGGGGGATCGGGCGGACGGTCTGCCGGATTTATATGAAGAGGCTGAAACACGCCCCCATTGCCCAGGCCGCGAAAAAGCACCGCCATATCCCACCCCGTCACCTCGGCACCGCCGAGCACAAGGGGCAAGCCATAATCATTTGGCGTGCGGAACAACGTCGTCAAACCAGCCGCGCGAAGCCGTTCGTAAAACGCTACCACGCCATACGTAGAAAGCAAGCGTACCGCAGGCACATTCGCCGACAAAATCAAAGCATCGTGCGCCGAGACAAGCCCCTGAAACGTGCGACTGGCATTGTGTGGCGAAAACGAGCCGTAATACGTCGGAATATCCCGAATTTTGCTCTGCGGCAGAATCAGCCCCGCATCCATACTGAGCGCGTAGAGAAATGGCTTGAGCAACGAACCCGACGACCGCGGCGCGCGAATCCCATCAACGTGACTATCTGTGAAATTTTCAGATCCGACATAAGCGCGAACAGCACCCGTTTTGGTATCCGCAATCAGCGCAAAACCATTGTGAATCCCGCGCTGCCGCAACCTGCTGACATGACGCGCAACGAGTTCTTCTGCCCGAATCTGAATATCCCGATCAATCGTCGTTGGATGGACAAACGACCTCTGGCGATCTTTAATGTACCGCGCCAGATGAGGAGCCAGCATGGGAAACGGATGCGACTTGCGCGGCACAGATTCTTTTCGCGCCAGATACAGCGTCTCAGCATCAAAATATCCCTCATCGTGCAGTGCGTTAAGCAACGCATCGCGCTTCTTTTTTAACAAATCGGGATTTATCTGAGGCGAAATTTTTCCCGGCGAATTGGGCAACACCGCGAGCAATGCCGCTTCCGCCCAGGTTAGCTGATCCGGCGACTTCCGAAAAAAACGCAACGCCGCCGCCCGATAGCCCACCACATTCCCGCCATAAGGCGCGTGATCGAGATAAAGTTGCAGAATCTCTTCTTTTGAATATCGCATCTCGATTTTCAGCGCCTGAAGCATCTCCAGTGTCTTGTTGAAATATGTGCGCGGCTTAGGGTGTATCAGCCGCGTCACTTGCATGGTCAACGTACTCGCACCACTCACGGTTTTGCCCTGTTTCAAATTTTGATACAGCGCGCGCACCACAGACACGGGATTGACGCCAAAGTGGTAATCGAAGTATCGATCTTCAAAATAGAGCACACTCGTTTTGAGCTTCTGCGAAACGCGCGCATCCTTCCGAGGTGGAAAATGCCACTGCTGGCGATTATTGAGAAATGCACGCAAAATGCGACCGTCTTTGTCCAGAACAACCGCGCTATAATCGTCTAAAAAATGCGGCAATGGAACGGCAAAGTACAGAAGTACTATTCCCGCAAAAATACCGATTAAAATTTTGTACCGGCGTCTCATCTACCTCACCACCACAGTTCTACCCGGCACAACCGCTTTAATTTTATTATTGTACATCGCCTCGACAAGTGTGGGTGGCAGGGTAAATGTGCCCACCGTAACAGCATTGAGCTTTACGACAAAATTCTGCGTATTGCTATCAGGTGCCATATCAAAAAAATATGTCACGCGATCGTCGCGCATATCGAAATATGCCTCACTGCCCAAACCCAAACTATCAGTCCATCTCGGCATTGGCGCGCCCGACAAGCGCGTATTTTCGATTTCCCAACCCGAAGGCAACAACTGAGTCAATGCAATCTCGCGGATATGTGCGACAGATGTATTTTTCACGCTGAAATGTCCCCAGAATGTCGCCCCCTGTTTGAGCGTATCGGGATACACGGGAAAGCCATCATCATCGCGCCAGCGCACATCGAGTTGCAAACTGCGGGATTCGGCCACCGCATCGGCTTGTAGCGGAACGCCCGACCACTCGAGTGTTGCAAACGCCCGCGTCACCGTACTCTCGGGATTGAGCAAGACCTGAACAGATTGTCCAAATCCAGATTCGATATCGATATTGTAAAAACGCGAACCCGAATCAAACGGCACGACTTCCCCACCGGGCAATGTCACCAAACCCGTCAAACGCAGCGATTGATCCCCCTCGGTCGCCCGAATATGCTTGCCCAGTGCCAGCAGCGCGAAACTGCTCGTCTGTGTCGAATACCACATGTCCGATGCCAGTGCCAGAGCGATTTCATCGGCCAAAGGATCGGCTTCTCCCCAGCGTTGAAAATCGATCATCGCCCCCAAAATCATCGCGCGATCTCTCAGTGCAGACCCGAAGGTATGTTCCCACCTGTTGCCCTTGTTTGCGAGCGTCCCCGCGTTCCTGAGAATCTCACTGGCTATCGCAGAACTACCCGCGCGGTGGTACGCCGCCGCCAGCAGCCATTTCTCCACATCCGTCATATCCCGCAAACTGCTTTCCTTCAGTAAATTCATCGCCCCCAGCGCGGGTTGATTTGCCAACGCGAGCAAATAAACGCGATAGGTTCGGATCTTCAGATTATCGCGCGTGGTCAAAGCGCGAGATTGCTGGTATTGCATCCAGCCTTCAAACAGACCGTCGGGTACATAATAGCCGAGGGCATTGGCCTCAATCAAAAAATGCCCGGCATATAGCGTGCCCCACGGCGAATGCCTGGATCGTCCCGGCCAATAACTGAGCGCACCCGAAGACAGTCGAAATCGGCGCAACCGCCGAATCGCAGCATTGATGTGCTCGTCGATCTCCCGCGCAATCTCATTCGATTTATCCGATGCAATGAGAATATCTTTAAGATAAAGCTGTGGGAATGCTGCTGACACCACTTGCTCCACACAACCGTAGGGATATCGCACCAGCCACAGCAAGCGATTGCCGAGCTTCATATTTGGGCGCGTGTGCAGGGTGAGACGTGCCCGATTGGAACCGGGAATGCCCCGATCGGGAACGGGAAGAACAACCGCCTGTCCCGGCCGTATCTCCCGCGTCTCATCGGCGCTGATGCGCGGCGACGACGGTGAAATAGTCAGATCCGTCGTATGAGTAGCAATCACATCGCCCGCAGTCGCAGTAATCGCAACGCGCGCATCTCCAATTGCATTGGACACCACACACATAAATAGCACATCTTTTTCACCGGCTTTTTGAAACGCGATGGTGTCCCGCACCTGCCCATCGACATTGAGCAATCCCTCTGTGCTAATCGCCACATCAACAGGACCCAAACTATCTCTCATGGCAAATACGGTAGCTGGCACAGCAATACGGTCGCCGGGGCGCAACACGCGCGGCAAAGTAGGCAAAACCATCAAATCCGTTTTCACAGGTACTGTTTTTTCCACACTCCCATAAGCATTGCCTCGCGCAGCCACAGCCATGATGCGCACCGAACCGACGTAATTGGGCAGGGTGAAAGAAAATACAGCGCGACCCTGATCGTCAGTCGCAACCGGACCTTCAAAAAGCGATACAGACTTAAAACGCTGTTTTTGCTCATCATGGAGCCTGTCGCGCCGATAAGCGGCCAGAGCGGCATCGCCGCCTATCGCAAAGGTCTTAAACACATCGCCGATATTGACACCTATAACCTGCCCAAACAGATCGGAAATATGCAGCCCCAAACGCAACTTGCTAAAAAACGCACGCCAGGGATCGGGCGTGGAAAATTGCGTGATATCCAGCAAACCTTCATCCACAACAGACAGCGTCAACTGCGCGGGTTTTCCATCATCCGTTTGCACGACAGCCTCAAAAGAATCGTCGGGTTTGAGTTCATCGGGCGCAGTCAATGTGAGACCGAGCCGCGTATTTGGATCAACCACGCGCAAGGGCACAATCCCATACATCCGCAATGGGCGATCATTGGCCGTCTGTTTATGCGGCTGAATAACGGATATCGTCACATACGCATTCGGCACCATGTCTGCTGTAATCGGAATCTCGATTTGCGCGGTATTCCTTGTACTCGGCGTGTGCCACCGCGAATGCACCACATTCCCACCGCGCGATACCGTCACCAGCACAGACGACGTATCGGGCACGGGGAAAGACACCACAGCTTTTTCACCCGGCGCGTAATTTTCCCGGTCTGTCTTGAGCACCAGTGCGCCGGCATCTCGCCCACTTGCGGGCAAACTGCCCCAGGGATACGCGCGAATAAAAAGTGCCGCCCTATGCCCATCCGCATCCGCCACCTCAATCAAATACTCTCCTTGTTTCTCGGGCGTAAACGCAACCGGCACCGGGCGTTCTTGAGAAATAATCGATGTTTCGAAAATTTTCTTCGTACTAAAATCCCGCTTAAAACGCAGGCGAAACTGATCCCTCGAATCGTATTCCCACCACCAGTAATTCTCATTGTGAAAAATGCGATACATCAACGTGCGTCCAGACGCGGCCTCCCCATCGGGCGTCACCGCAACAACAGGCACCTCAAGAGAGGCATTGATGCGCGTAAAACCGTAATCCAGGTCTGGCTTGTGTAAGCCCACATAAACCTCAAATGGATCGATGTGTACCGTGCGCGCTGTGCTATTGGGTCGCCCCCCTTTTTCGAGCACGCGGGTGCGCAATATCGCAGACAGGCGCGAAGGCGCTTCGCTCAAAGAAGGAAGCTGCCACGACACAGCGGCTTTGCCCTCCTTGTCCAGAACACCCTGAAAAACATTAGTTGTAATCGGCTTGAAGTTCACTGCCTGATTGACAAACGAAAAACCCTCAAATTTGGGAAATACAGGCGGAGAACTGCGCAGCGTAACATCGACACTGGCTTTTAATCCCGCCGCTGGATTGCCAAATAAATACGTACTCCTCAGATCTGCTTTCAACACGCGATCCCGATCTGCAAGTTGCGGATCGAGAAAGACCTTAAGGCGAAAAGGCACAATGGTTTCGACTTTGATCGTGTGATTAAACGTGCGGCTGCCCACATCAATTTCAGCGCGCCAGTTGCCCGTTGGCGCGTCGGCCGAGGTCGATAAATCAAAGGTATAAAATCCATCTTTCCCCTCGCGATTGGTCTGCGTGAGCACGCGCTGTCCCAATGGATTGTAAAACGCGAGCGAGACCGGATGCCCATCTGGAAACGTGTGGTTGTGATTGCGCACAATCGCCGACAAATGAATATCATCACCGGGCCGATAAACTCCGCGCTCCGTGTAAAAAAACGCCCGAATGCCATCGGGTGCAGGGTCTTGCCCCCCCGTATCAAAAGTCGATAGATTCCACGCCATATCCCCCGGTTTAATAAAACTGCGCTGCCCATCTTTCTCGGCTTCGATATAAAAAACATCTGATTTTACGGGACTAAAATCCGCCAGGCCATTCCGACCCGTGACTTTCTGTTCCACAATCTGATTCTGGTATGTGCGCAGGGTTATGGTGACACCGGACAATGGGCGCGCATCTTCCAAATGGGTGGCATAAACGAGATGCCGCTCGTGCGTCTTTTGATGTGTAAGACCGATATCGCTGACCACCACGGGTTTATAGATGCGCCCGTGCTGATAGACATAACCGCGCGAATAGGGATTATTTAAAAAATCAGCCCCACGGTACCGCCTGCGTTGTTGGCGGGCCTCTGCCGCTTCCACAGGGTCTCCGTAGAGCATATCCTCTACCCCAAAAGTGAGACCGATCAGATAAAGCCCCTTCTCGTCTTTGGAAATCAGATCGTCCAGATCGAGTTCGTGCTGCAACCACACATTTTTTCCCCTACCAATATCCAGCTTTTCATCCACCACATTTACCCCCACGCGACGCATATAAACGCCTCGCGTGCGACCGCGCGATCCATCCACTCTTTCATCTTGCAAGAACTGCCCCAGATTCGATTCAAAAACCTTATCTATTTTGAGGTGAACGCGCGACACATTGACCGTCTGAAACCGGATTTTTTGATTGCCAGAAGAGGGCAAAAATACCCCGTCACGCGCAAAACGCATGCGGGGTTTGATATCGTCAAAAACCACCGTCTCTGTATAAGGTTGCGCCAGCGCAATACCCCAGCGGCTGCGAACCCCCGGATGTACTGTCAACGCATAACTCTGTCCATGCTGAAAATCGCCCACAACGCTCACTGTTTTGCCAAGCGCGTTGAGCTGAAGCTGTTGCGGTGGGTCGGCTGTGATCAACCCCGTGATATCCTGACCGAAATCGAGATCATCTGAAAAAATGATGCTTACGCGCGGGCGGTCACTATCTATATGCTTTTCAATCTTGACAACGGAAAGTGCCGATAAAGAGGGAAGCACCCATGTATTGTCGTAGTCTTGCGAGAGTTCCAAATCTGCTCGGTCAATATGCAGGGCGAGTTCTTGTGCCTCTCTTGTGCGCGTGATCACGGCACTTGTAAAATCGTGCGTCTTGCCATCTGATAAGACGCGCCAATGGAGTGCAAGCTGCTGATCTCCCAAACGCAACGCCACCGCATCGCTCACGACCGAAGAATCCGCGCGTTCGTTAAAGCTAATCTGACCACTAAAAACGAGACGCTGCGGATCATTTGCATCGGGCAACTCAAAATCTGCCTTGAGCGCGACGAGTTCTCGTCCCGCGACCTCAAACTGGATGACAAGTGGCTTTAGATCTTTGTGCTGGGGAAACAAATCGACCATGCTGAGTTCACCGCTATAGACTGTGCGCAACGCCAGCGGTGCGTTTGGCTTGAAAACAAGCGTACGCACATCTTCCCATGTCGCCAAACCGTCAATAGATGGAACAAAGCGAAACACGCGCGTTCGCAACACCTGCCCTACCTGATTTTTGCTGATAACAGGCGATACAAACCGCACGCGAATCGGATCATTCGAAGCGAGCACTCCCCCACTCACATGGCTGACCATGCGCGCGGTCTCCAAAGGATAGGATTGCGGCGCATCTTCCAGTGACTTTTGGCTACACGCAAACAGCGTCAGCAGCACGACGAGAGAAATACGGTATGACATAGCAGCCTCCTAGCCCCCTGGAAAACCATCGTAACACGTATTAACTATCAGCAGTCAGCCCGCCGTGAGATCAATTTGATTTGGGACAGTAAGGCGAGGACTAAATGCTAAAAGCTGAAGCTTATTTTTAAGAATGTGCATTTGGATCTTCTACTGACAGCCCTTCAGCAATAGCTGCGACATTGAGGTTGGTATCTGCGGAAACAAAGACAATCGGCGCAAGTCCATTCTATCTCCGCTCCTCAATAATTGTTTGTGATACAGGCTTTCCCTTGGCCTTGATAAGTCTGCGTTCAATTGTCTTCGTCGGCTTCTTAAGTTCTTTAACCAGGCCTTTCTCCATTAGGGATTGATGAAATGCATCCCGTTTTTCCACTTCGCCTTCCATGGGTAGGTGCTCGTCCAATAGATTTCGCAAGTACTTCAGATCATTGGGACTTAACGTTTTTATGACTTCTGTGATTTCTTGAACCGTCATCATTTTCTCCTTTCGTTTTCGGTTTTCATCTCTAACCCCAGCTATGAAGCCCTATATATCCCAAACTAATGACTGCCCACCAAAACGTCTCTCGCACATCCTACCCTCTCCCATCAGCCGCATCGGCAATCCACGTCAAATAGGACCTGTGTCCATGCGATACGGGAAGCGAAATGGACAAATTTCTCAGCCTTTTTTTAAGTGCTTTTAAGCGACCTTTCACAGTCATCACAAAAAGCACGGTATCTTCATCTCGATCCGGTGACAAAAAATACTGCGAAAAAACATCCACCCGCGCAGCCAACCGCTCGGCAACAAGCGCGTGCCCAACGCGATTTGCCTCTGTTTCAGATGGCATGGGAAGAGCGAGAATATAAGGCGCGGCTCGCAACCCATCGTGAACCGTGACATTGAGATCGGTTTTGCCCAGACGTCGCGCCGCATTGATTTTTCGCACAACCGTATGCACCACAAAAAACACCAGACAGATCATCACCCCGATAGCAACGTGTTTTATCAGCCCGCTGAAAAACGCACCCTGTTTGCGATCCTCCTCCTGAAAAAATGCATGCTGAAAACGCCCGTCCGACTCTGCAGCCAACTTTCTCGCAATAACGCGCACCTGTGCATTCGCCACGGGTGGCAGTGGCTTCACGCGCTCAGAACCGTACAGCGAGCGAATCATCTCACGCGCAATACGCGAGGCATTTTCTTCCTCATCCACAGCCCCTGCGGACGCAACAAAACAAAACCCAAACAGAATGACAATCCAGACTTTTGACATGCTATGATATCCTTTCACGGGCGGGCACTGGGGCACCGCCCCTACACACTTTCGTCTCACTGCCATTCACGCCTCACGTATCACAACGACCTCTGGCGTCTTGCCCTCGCCCAATTCCTCTGCTCGGTCCATCAAATCGCTGAGATGTGCACGCGTCGTCTTCAAAAAAACCATCGCCTCCGCAGCTTCTCGCACCCCATCCTCCCGGCGATATATTGAACGGATACTCGGCGCAACAGTTCCTCCCGTCGCCAGATTTTCTTTAACAAGTGCCTCGCCGAGTTTCTGCGCCCGCGCTTCTGTGCGCATCGCAATCAACACCCCCAGAGGATCATCTCCCGACTCGGCACGCACCCCCCTTCGAATCACACGGAAAATTGCCCACAAAACCAGCAGCGCAATCAGAACAGCGATCCCCTTGGCAACCTGACTTGCGATATTCCGAATCGACGCATCTCTTTCCCTGCGCACTTCTTCCAACCGCTGTTTTTGTTCGTCGAGAAATGCCACATCCTCCGCCAATTGCGCGGTCATGCGCTCGACCCATGCGACCTGCTCGGCCGTCAGAGAATCCCCCTCTGCTAAAACCGCCCGCACTACATGTCGCGCAATGCTCTCGAGCCGTTCCACATTCACCTGTCCCTCAGCGGGCATACTCATAATAATGAACAACGCGATAAACGCACCCACTCCCCAAAAACGCCAGCGTGTATTTCGATATCTCATAAAACGATCTCCCCAGTCAAATTTCCTTTGTTTTTCTCCCGTACTTTCAGCAATATAGGACACAGAAATGCGATGTGCAAGAATCTGCGAACTGGAGAGACACAAATGACACCCGAACAACTCGGTTTTAATTCGCAAAAACTCGACCGCGCCCGTCAAGTATTACAACACCATGTGCATACCCGCACCGCGCCCGGTGCCGTCGGTCTCGTCCTCCGCCGCGCGGGCATCGTCACCTGCTGGGCTGTGGGCCACTACACGTATCAACCCAACGCTACGCCCGTGCAAATCAACACCCTCTACGACCTCGCTTCTGTCACCAAAGTCATCGCCACCACAACGCTCTGCATGTTATTTGTCGATGAAGATCGTCTGGACCTCGACGCACCCGTGCAATTTTATGTGCCATCCTTCACCGGAAAGAACAAAAATCGCGTCACAGTTCGGCATCTGCTCGCCCATTGCAGCGGCCTGCCCGCACATGTTCACCTGTACGAAGACCAACACGCAACGCGCGATATTGATATCCGCGAAACCATGCTCAACGCAGCGTGCCAACTCCCCTTAATTTATGAACCCGGCACAGACACCGCGTACAGCGACATGGGCTTTCTCACCCTGGGTAAAATCCTCGAAACCATCGGCGGCCATCGTCTGGACTACCTCGCCAAACAGCACATATTCGAACCGCTCAAAATGAACGACACCTGCTACTGTCCACCTCCCCATCTCAAACACCGCATTGCGCCCACGGAAGATGGCACCGACTTGCGCGATCACCTCGTACACGGTGAAGTCCACGATGAAAACGCCGCCGCAATGGGTGGTATCGCCTCCCACGCCGGTCTGTTTTCCACAGCGCATGATCTGGCAAAATGCCTACTCGCATGGCTCGGCGCAGGCATCTTTCCCAAACGGAGCATTCCACAATTCACCACCCGCGCCAACATCGCGCCCAACAGCACATGGGCACTCGGCTGGGACACGGTCTCATCCGGCAAAAGCTCGAGCGGAAGCCACTTTAGCGAACAATCCTTCGGCTCCCTCGGATTCACCGGCACATCCGTATGGGCAGACCCCATCCGAGACCTCGGCGTCATTCTCCTCACCAACCGCGTACACCCCACCCGCAAGAACAATCAAATTGCCCATCTCCGACCCGAATTTCACGACGCAATCTCCGAAGCCTTAATCGCATAAAAAAAGGAGCAAGATTATACGACCTTCTGACATTGAGCAGTTGAAAAAAAGAAAAAAAAGAATTACCCTTCTGTGAGTAGATCGTCCCCACAGAGGAGGTAAAGATGCCACAGGTTGTCGTAGAGCGTTTAGATCATCTTGGTGTTATTGCTGGTGTTATCAAAGATTTGGGTCTGGTTGAGTTGATAGATTCGCGCATTGAGGTGGATGAAAAAGAGGAGATCACGACAGGTGAAGCGATCACAGGCATGATTCTCAATGGCCTGGGATTTTCAGACCGTCCGATGAGCTTAACCCCCCAATTTTTCCAGAACAAGCCCTTAGCCGTGTTATTTCGCCCCGGTGTCGAGGCAGATCACTTCAATCGTTTCAAGTTAGGCCGTAGCCTGGATAAAGTCTTTGGCTATGGGTGTGATGTGTTATTCAGTGAAATCAGTATGGATGTTTGCAGGCAAGAAGCTGTTGATCTTCGGTTTCACAGCCTCGATACGACCACCTTCTCCCTGACCGGTGCCTATGTGCCCGATAGCGATGAATCGGCCATCCGCATCGTGCGTGGCTATTCAAAAGATCATCGTCCCGACTTGAAGCAAGTGGTTCTGGAGACCATTGTCAGCCAGAATGGGGGCATCCCGTTGGTGTGTAAAAGCTGGGATGGCAATGCGTCGGATACCAAGATTTTTGAAGCGCGTGCAGCAGATTTGATTGCGCAATTTCAAGGTGCCGATGCGCCGCGTTATCTTGTGGCAGACGCCAAGCTTTACACAAAAGACAATGCGCCCAACTTGTCGCGTTTGTCCTTTATCACGCGGTTACCCGAAACGATCAAAGTCGTTGGGCATGTCATTGAACAGGCCTGGGACTTTGAGGCTTGGGATTTTATAGATGCCTCACTGGCTTATCAGCGCGTAGAACTCTCCCATTATGGGATCTCTCAAAGATGGCTGGTTGTCTATTCTAAGCAAGCAGAGCAACGGGCAAAAAAAACGCTACATAAGGCGCAAAAGCGTGAGCAGGACACGGTGCAAAAAGCCCTCTTTCATCTACAGGCACAACGATTTAACGCCCAACAAGAAGCACAAAAGGCCCTCGTTGCTATCGCCAAAAAGTTGAAGTATCATCGCATCGAAAAGGAGCATATAAAACCCCATATCCGATATGCCAAAAAAGGGCGTCCCACACCCAAAACACCCATCAAAGATATCCGCTGGCAAATCACAGCAGATATTTTACCTGATCAAGAAAAAATCCAAGCTGTGAAACAGCGCAAAGCCACCTTTGTTATCGGGTCAAATATCCCGCACGCGCACCTGAGTGATCAGGACATCATCCAAGCCTATAAAGGACAAAAGGCAGTCGAAACAGGCTTCCGTTTTTTGAAAGACCCGCTCTTTTTTGTCTCATCGCTCTTTCTCAAAAAACCATCTCGTATCCAAGCCTTACTCATGGTGATGACCCTGGCACTGTTGGTCTATTCTATTGCCCAGCGCCGAATGCGTGCCGCCTTAGCACAACATCACGATACGTTGCCAGATCAAATCGGCAACCCCACGGCGCAACCCACATTGCGATGGCTATTTCAGGTCTTAGACGGCATTCATCGCGTGATCTTACACACACCGACACAGACATACACGGTGATGGATGGACTCACTGATCTCAGAATCAAAATCCTGAGACTCTTTGGAAAAGGCGTATGTCAGATTTATCTAATTTCTCCTACTTAGACCTGCTCAATGTCAGGACCTTGCTCCTTTTTTTACTTTTAAAAATCCAACATCACCGCGTCACCCGAATCGTCCACCCGCCTTGAGGCTCGGGATTCTTAACCGTCAGTGTAATTCTTCGCAACAAATCGCCCCAAACCGTCTTCAATCGCGCGTCTTCAATCGCGATATCCTCAATCGCCACATCGAACACATCCGCATCATAGTGCAAACGCACCGCGCCCGACATGCGTCCATCCGCCAACTCTACCTCGTTCAACGCGATTGTCCCATCGCCACGATCTTCAACGCCACACGCCGTCAACACATTCATCACAACATCGCCCGTCACGGCTTTCAACGCATATCGATCTGCAATCGTCACACCTTCGCCACGATGCAAAACAACCGTCCGCATCCACGAATCAATCTGAGCCTCTGGCGGATAGGCTTGCGCCAGATCCAGTGTAAACGTCGCATCCGTCTCACTCGCCGCATACGACACATCTCGAGCGGTAATATCGTAGTGATAATCAATCCCCGCCTCGGAATAAACCCGCCCGGGAATCTGCATCTGTCCATTCACCGTCGGCAACGTGTGATATTGGGATTGCATCGTCCAAATATCATACCGCTCACTGCTAAATGTCTTAGCCGTATAAGTCTCGACCCCCGCATCCACAAGCACGGGCTTGCCATCCACATAAACCACCACATGCCCGATATCATTGTGATTGTGACTCTCGGCATTGTGCCCGCCCTTTGCCCCCACAAAAAATCCATCTGTCGATCCCTCTTGATCGCGGGCGACAAACACCTCAATCTCATCCAAAAACACATCGCGCGGTAACGGCTGCACGGCCTCTTCATCGAGAATTTCATTCAGCGAAAACAGCGAGGGCAATGCGCGCCCCATGCTCCCAAAAGACTCCGAAATACCCTTCTCGGCAGCACCCTGTTGTTTTGCAGACCACGCGCCGAGGGTCACCATCGCACCATCGCCAATGCGCTTGCCATAGCCATAGACAACCGCAAAAGCCGGCATCACCACAGGCGGCGCATCGGCAAAATTGATAAAATATCGATCCGCAATTTGCACCCGATAGATAAACTTGCCAATATTCTGAACAAGCGGTTCGTCGTACACATCAATCGCGCCACCCGTTGCACTATAAAGCCACTCCAAACAATCGTAAAGCGATGCCCCCGCACGTCCCCAATAGCCCGGCCCCTCATCACAACCCCCATCCTTCGGATACGGATCGATAAAATGATCCACCGTCTGCATCGCCTTAAACACCGACGCAACCCGACGCGCATCATCGGTCTCCATCAACAAAGTAGAAGTCAACCAATTCGACACAATCCACGGATTCCAATTGTTCACGCGCGCACCCGAATATCCCATCCAGCCAAAATCTTCCCGTTCCAATAAAGGCGTCAAAATGCGATATTGCATCTCACGCGCAATGCGCGGCACAATCAAAGACGAAATTGCGTCGAGTTGCGCGCCGAGCAAATACACCGTCCACGCCAACAATTCCGATGTCTCTGCGGCAAACAGATCGACAATCGGCTCAGCCGTATCCGGCAGGCCACTACCCGCCTTCTGCACGCCAATATGCGCGGGCACGCCCCAAAAAGACTCCTCGCAAATACACCAGACACCATTGGTAATATCATCCAAAAATCTGCCTTTTCCCTCCACGCATTCTGCCAGAACCAGATCGGACAGCGCCGTGCGCCGCCCAAAACTCAGAGCCTCGTACCGCGAGCGATTGCCATTGCGCGCATAATCCAAAAACCGCACCGCGGGCACACCCGGCCATTCAAAATTCAGGCGTTCTTCCCCCCGTGCAATTTGCGCCTGCCGAACCGCGTCTGGCAATGCCTCCCACGCATAGCGCGTCAACACCGTGGGAAAAGGCCGCCAGTCATCCCGCGAAATCAAAATATCTTTTAACACGTCTTCCGAATACTTTTGCGAAAGCATTTTTTCCTCCGTTTAGTGGATAGACCCTATCCATTTTCCCCTGTTCATTTTCTCTGTTCGTGATTTATTTTGCATGGGTCACTTAAATATCTGACAGAAAGGAACAAAATGCCACTAAAAATTGCACAAATCGGCAGCGACGGACATCAGAACATGGTACTCGACGGCATCGCGCAAATCCCAGAGGCACAACTCATCGCCTGCGCCAAAGGCCACCCCGGCGACACCCTCGCCAAAGTCAAATCGCACGCGGCATTTACCGCACACACCCGTCTTTATGACGACTATCGCCACATGCTCGACACCGAAGAAATCGATCTCGTCAGTATATGTCGTCCGTATTCCCTCAATGCCGAAGCCTCAATCGCCGCGGCAAACCGCGGAATCGACATTGTTAGCGAAAAACCCGTCGCAACCACTTTAGAAGATCTCGACGCCCTTGAAACAGCGATCAAAAACAGCGGTGTTCGCCTCACCGCCATGTTTGGCCTGCGACTATCGCCCGCATTCCGCGCAGCACACCAGGCGGTGCAAGACGGCCTCATCGGCGAACCCATTCTGGCAACCGCGCAAAAATCCTATCGCTTTGGCACGCGCCCAGACTTTTTCAAAAAGCGAGAAACTTATGGCGGCACAATCCCCTGGGTCGCAATCCACGCCGTCGATTACACGCGCTGGGCAACCGGACAAGAATACACGCAAGTCGCCGCGCTTCACGGCAATCTCGCCCATCCCGACTATCCCGGCTGCGAAGACCACGGCGGTATCCTCTTCCGCCTGAGCAATGGCGGCACGGCAATGATCAACCTCGATTATTTGCGCCCCTCAACAGCACCCACCCACGGCGACGACCGCCTCCGAATCGCCGGATCAGAAGGCGTCATTGAAGTCATCGACGACCGCACACATTTGATTCGCTCGGACGAAGCACCCCGCGACTTACCCTTGTCCCCTGAAGAGAATTTCCTCGTCAACCTCCACGGCGAACGCACGGGCAAAGCACCCCACATCATCGGCCCCGACGAAGCCATAAAAGTCACGCGCCTGTGCCTGCGTGCACGCGAAGCCGCCGACACAGGGAAAGTACTCGCACTCTGAGTGGATGACTCCTGCATCATCGCTTTAACACCAGCGGATAATCCGTCAGATTTTGCACGCTGTCTTCTGTCACCAAAAACGTATTCTCCAACCGGATGCCCCCGTTCAATGCCTCGCTATAAGCACCCGGTTCGCAAGAAAAAACCGTGCCCACCTCAAAAATACCTTCTCGGTCTCGATTCAGATCGGGCGGTTCGTGTGCGCGAATCCCCACGCCGTGCCCCGCGTGATGAATCAGCCCGGTATCGGACAGATGGGGATGCTCTCGGATCCTCGCATCAATCGCGTGCCACAGGGCGGTTCCCCGACCACCGGGTCTTACCAGATTGGGAATATCCTCCAAAATAGCTTTCAGATGATCGTACACCGACGCCTGCAAATCCGTGGGATCGCCCACCGCAAAGGTGCGGCACAAATCGGACCAGTACCCGTGATATTCTGTTTGCGCGTCAATAACGTACAACTCCCCATCTTCAATAATCCGGTCTCTGGCCGGCCCGCCCAATTGTCCGCACTGGTAATCGCCCCCGTGGTGCAGCACCTCACCTGCCGCATGCAGCGCCACCTGCTGCCCTGCCGCGAGCACATCCAACTCATTCACGCCCGGCGCAATCACCTCTTGCACGCGATCATAAGCCCGCAGATTAATATCAATCGCCTTTTGCAACATCGCAACTTCATCGGCATCCTTCTTCATCTGCTGTGCAATCAACAAATCGTCTATACCCACTCCTGTGCCGCCCAAAACATCTGCCACCGTATCGGCGAGCAACTTGGGCGTGGCTTCCTGTTGCCAGCCCAAACGAGAAATACCCCGACAATCGCGGAGCTTTTGCGCCACAGCCGCATTCAGCAAGCGCATCGGATCGGGGTTCATCGTATAGAGCACATGCGAATCGTACACCACGCGCTCATCCACAGCTGCATTCCCTTCGTCGGTCGTTGACGCCAGCCACGATCCCCCATCGGTTTCCAAATACAGAAGCGCGGGAAAAGAAAATGCCGGATATGCCGACAAGAGCGCGCCGGTCAAATAGTAAATATCCCGAGGGTCTGTGATAATAACCGCGTCAATTCCCTCCTCAGAGAGACACTCTCGAAATCGCTGCTGCCTGCCGCGACAGCCTTCTATAGTAAGCATAACAATATATCCTTTCCGTGAAATTCTGTTGGTAAATCCCTCTTTTTTTTGCATAATACAGAGCGCATTTTCACAATTGATCCAATTTAACACCAGGAGTGCATCATGCCAGAAAAAAAAGTCCGCGTATGTGTCGTCGGTATGGGCATTGGAAAACCCAATGGCCGCGCCCTTGCGAAAAATGATCGCGGCGAAGTCGTCGCATTATGCGATCTATTGCCCGAAAGAATGGAAGAATTTGCCCACGAATTGCCCGGCGAACAAAAATTCTACACCGATTACAAAGAGATGTGTAAAGATCCCAACATCGACGCGGTTTTCGTAGGCACCCCTAACCAGTGGCATGTGCCCGTCGCACTCGAAGCCGTAAAAAACGACAAACACGTCATGGTCACCAAACCGCTATCGGATTCTGAGCAGGCAGCACAAAAACTCGTCGAAGCCGCCGAAGCATCTGGCGTTGTCAACATGATGTCGCTATCCACCCGATTTTCCGACCAATGCCAATACCTGGGCAACCTCGCGCGCGAAGGCTATTTTGGCGACCTGTACTACGCCCGCGCCCGCAGCGTGCGCCGAAGCGGCATCCCCGCGTGGAACCTCGGATTCATCCAAAAAGGCGGCGGCGCATTCCGCGACATGGGCGTCCACGTCCTCGACGCCGTATGGTACCTGCTCGGCATGCCCAAACCCGCCACCGTCACAGGCGTATGCGGCGCGAAATTTGGCCCTCGCGGACGCGGCTACTGGGGCTTTAGACAAGTCCCGCGCAGCACCTATGAACAATACGCCGCTGACGACTATGCCGGTGGATTCATCCGCTTTGAAAACGGTGCGGGTCTCCAGGTCGAAAGCTTCTGGGCGTCACACCAGCCCAACGAACTCCAGATCGAACTCTTTGGCGATGAAGCAGGCGCGCAATTCCGCCCGCTCAAAATCTTCAAAACACAGGACGGCGTCCCGCACGACATCGCCGTCGATATTCCGCTCCCAACCCAGGCTTGGGACCGCATTGCAGGCCACTTTATCGACTGCATCCTCGACGGCAAAACCTGCGAAGCACCCCTGCGCCACGGATATCAAGTGCAGCAAATGATGGAAGCCTTGCTCGAAAGTGGCGAAACCGGACAGGAAATTCGCATCGCATAACTCACGGAGATTCTCATGACTGGCTTACATATCACCGTCGGTGAAAAAAACGCCGACATCATCGGCAATGACAACCGCGCGTTGCAAGCAGCAATCGATTATATTGCTGCGCTCGGCGGAGGCACGGTTGAAATCCTATCCGGCACGTACGTCATGCGCGACGCGCTCCATCTTCGCAGCAACATCACAGTCAGAGGCCAGGGGGAAAATACCACATTGTGGAAAGCCGATGGTGTTGAGACCCCACTTCTTCTCGACGGGGATTTCGGCGAAGAACAGATCACCCTTGGAAATCCCGATGGATTCAAAGTGGGCTACGGCGTCAGCATCACGGATGATCAGGGCGGTGGATTTCACACTGCCGTCGGCACCATTCTCTGGCAAGACAACAATACCTTTGGCGTAAATGTGCCCATGGGAGGCGATTACCTCATCTCTCGCAATGCACGCGCTGCAACCACCTATCCGGTCATCAGCGGCTACCACATCGAAAATGCCCGGATCGAAAATCTGACTGTAGATGGCAACCGCGAAAACAATCCGCACCTCAATGGTTGCCGCGGCGCCGGCATATTCCTCTACCGCGGGCACCATACAGCGATACAAAACTGCGTGATTAAAAATTATCACGGCGATGGCATCAGCTTCCAGCAGAGCCAGCATATCACAGTCGAAAACTGTACCTGTACGGGCAATACCCACCTGGGCCTGCACCCGGGCAGTGGCAGCCAGCACCCCACAATCCGCAACTGCCGCTCGGAAAACAATGGTCGCATTGGTCTCTTCCTGTGCTGGCGCGTCAAACATGGCATCTTTGAAAACAACGACCTCATCGCCAATGGCGACACCGGCATCTCCATTGGTCACAAAGACACCGACAATGTGTTTTCCAACAACCGATCATTGCGCAACGGCTGTGAAGGCATACTCTTCCGCAACGAATCCGAACCCATGGGCGGGCATCGCAACACCTTTGAAAACAATCAGATTCTCGACAATGGCGACAAAAATAAAGGATATGGCATACGCATCCTGGGCGAAACCCACGACCTCACCTTCACAAATAATCGCATTGGCAACGATGAAACAGCAACACAACGCATAGGTGTCCACATCGGCGAAAAAGCCGATCGCATTCACCTCAACAACAACGACCTATCGGGCAATCTCGACACAGAAATCGAAGACACGCGACAAGTCGTGCCTGTATAACTACAGTAAACAAAATCCGCTCAATACGTCTATGGCTGTCGATATTATTGCAAATTCTCAGGAGAGAACCTATCATCCTTAAAGAATTGGTTGGGAAACAAATATACTCCCGCCTGATAAAAAATATAAAAGACTGGCATATCAGGCCGAAACACCTTATTATTTACGGGTCTGGTAGTTATTCGAGGTCTCAGGGCACGATTTTTTGCGGAGCAGGATAGCCTTGTTGATTGCCTTTGTCGTTTTACACGTCTGAAAGGAGATCACAATATGGTTAACCGGATCTTAGTTGTCTCGAGTTGTATTTCGTTTATTGGTGGATGCCTCATAGATGATCCTCTTATTTCTCTGCCACTTCAGGCAATTGCCAGGATCCTGCCCTGAGCCCTTGAACTCCAACTTGATGGATTGTAATATCAAAAGCCCTCCTGTCTTTTTCAGGAGGGCTTTTTTTTCGCTGATCAGTCAATACACTTCTCTGCGATGGCGAAAAGAGTATAGGACGACTTCCTTGCCGAATATATCGTAACGCAGACGATAGTCGCCATGTCGTATGCGCCACTGGCCCTCTCCCGGTTTTATATCCTTGAGTTTTTGAATATGGTATTGTCTCGTGTGATTGTAGGGATCCTCGCCGAGAATGACACGCAACTCCTCAAGTGCTTCCACCAGTTCGGGATTTTGTCTAAGGCGTTTTCGGGCATCGCGCAGAAATCGGGATGAAGTATGAATGAAAAATGATTGCGACATTATAGATAGGGGCCTACGACTGCGTTTTTACTTTCTCGGGATTGTCGCCAGCATTCTGTTCAGTTAAAAAATCATCCAGGGGTCTGGTTCTGCCTTGTCGATATTCTTTATACCCCTCCGCAATCTGCTTCTGCATCTCGGGATCCTGGAGTTCTAACCAATCTTCCATATCATCTATATCCATAATACCAGCAATGGGAATACCGTTTTTTTCCAGGATGAAACACTCGTTGTTGAGGTGTGCCCGGCGCACGATCTGTCCCAAATTGGTGCGGGCTTCGGTTAAAGGAACGCGATGTACCATAGGAGTTGTTTTTTTCAAGATGTCCTCCTCTATGTAATACTAATTTCTACGCTGGTGTTTATACCCGGCATTTGATCTGACCATTTCATGGGCAACTACCTCTACAAATCGACAGTCCGAGGTTTTGGCCGGCCTTTGCGCCCGTGCAAATACGCGTCGTTTTCCCCGGGCCATCGCATGCCGTATTGTTTGCTGCGCTGGCGTTTGTATCCGGCATTATAATAATTGCTCGTCGCCATCCAACTGAGCAAATCTGTGAACATCTCGCCTTTCACATCGGCGGATTCAGACCTATCCCAAACATTCCACAACTCTCCGGGATCGCGGTCTAAATCGTACAACTCGCCTTCTGCTTGCCCGACATAATACACCATCTTATGGGCCTGTGACCGCATCATAATCTGATAGTTATCCTCGCAGAAAACGTATTTTCGAGACTCAGACGTCTCCCCATTCAAATACGGTATCAAAGAGCGCCCCTCCAAATAGGTCGGAACAGCTACCCCCGCAGCGTTCAGAATCGTCGGTCCCAAATCCATAAGCGAAACCAGATCGCGCGTTTCGCCTGGCTGGTGAACAGATTTCGGTGTGCGAATCATCAGTGGAACATGCACAATCGGATCGTACATCAACCACTTATAAGCCAACCCGTGATCGCCCAGCATTTCACCGTGATCGGAACAAAAAATCAACAAACTATTCTCCAACCACCCCCGCTCTTGCAGAGCATCCAGAATTTCGCCGAGCTTTTCATCAACCGTCGAAATATTCCCGTAGTAATGCCGCTTCATCTCGGCGAGTTCATCATCTGTGCGCCCGCGCAAATCGATTTGCGATTCGTGATCGGTCGTCGCGTGCATCTCCAGATGTGCCGCATGTTGCGGCGGCTTATCCTCCAACTCCCCATCGCGCTTCACACACGGCGGCATATCTCGATCGCGATACAAATCCAAATGCCGCGGCAATGGATCCCAGGGCTCGTGAGGTCCCGTAAATCCAACCTGGAGAAACAGCGGTTTATCGCCCCGGTGATTGCGAATCCAGCTCAACGCGGAATTCCCGATAAACACATCGCTGTGAAACCGCTCCTCTTCGTGCCACACAACCCCCTGACACTTGCTGAGCCATTCGGAATTTGACTTATTGCGATCATTGGGACGCTTCACACCGTGAAACGTCATGTACTTACCCCAATCGTCATCAGCCCCACCATTGTCCAACGACTTATTCGTTGGATTTTCCACAATAACGCGATCGTGAAATCCACCGGGAACATCACGTGGTGTCAAGTGCATTTTGCCAATATTCACGCAATAGTAGCCCGCATCCGATAAATCCTGCACCCAGTTGCGGTGATCTGCCCAGTGATCAAAACTATAAACCCCCGTCGTATGAGGATACATACCCGTAAAAATCGCTGCCCGCGACGCCACACACGTCGCGCCGGGACAATACGCCTGCCGAAACGACACACTCTCACGCGCGAGCCGATCCAGCGTGGGCGTCACCATGTAATCATATCCCCAGGAGTGGATGGTATCAAACCGCTGCTGATCTGTAATCACAAAAATAATATGGGGCCTGCCTTCAAACATAATCTCTCCTCATGTCCCCAACGCAAAATGCGCTCCCGACAAAACTTGTGACGAAGCCACGCGGTCGAGAATCCGCAGGCGCAATTGATTCTCAACCTCGGCCATCTCGGGCAAACCCGCGAGATTATTCACTTCAGCGGGGTCTTCTTCCACACTGAAAAGCAAATAGGCCTGCCCTTCGCGATTCAGCACGATTTTCCATTCGCGATTCAACAACATAATTTCCCCGCCGTATTCCGATATCGCTTCTGTGCGATGTTCTCGTATCGGATCTTCGAGAACGGGACAGGCCGATTTGGCAAACTGCCTGAAGTCGAGTTCACCGCCTGCAAGCTCGACCAGCGTTGGCCCCACATCAAACCACTCAATAGGACTATCACACACAGAGCCAGCAACATCGCTGCTCGCCGTCTCGGGCGTGCGAATCAGCAGGGGAACCCGCACCGCGCCATTTAGGAGATTGCTCTTATAAATAAAACCGTAATCGCCATTCATCTCGCCGTGATCCGACATCAAAACAACGACCGTATTATCCATCTCACCGCGCTTTTCAATCACATCGAAAATTTCGCCAATCTGATCGTCAATCAACGTGACATTGCCCGCATAATTTGCGCGCAACAATTTCTCTTCCCCCGGTTCAAAAGGTACTTTTTGTTTCGCGTCTAACAAACCTCGTGGGCGCTCGCGATCATCGTCTGGCGGAGCAACCGGATCGGGCATATCTTCGGGGCTATACCGGCTGTAATGGGGTTCTGGCGTATCCCACGGTTCGTGCGGCCCGCCAAAACTCACCCAGCAGAACCAGGGCTGATCGCGATCATATCCCGTCAGGTACTTCTTCGCCTGCTGCCCCACATACACATCCGCATATTCTTCAAAAGGCAATGTCGATGGCCGCGTCACCCAGGGCTTATTGCTAAATCGCTCATCGAAATCTGCCCGATACGCATCCCACAAACCCTTCTCTTCCCACATCGCCGTCATATGCGACAAACATCGCGCGCTCGCCCTCGGCCCGCCAATTTCATCCACGTCATCAAGCCCATAACTGTGCATCAGATGTTCGCGATCCCTCAAATCGCCCCCATGCGGATGTAAATGCGTCTTGCCAAACAGACTCGTGCGATACCCCGCATCGCGCACCGCCTTCATCCACGTGGGGCAATCTGGCGATAACGTGTGGCCTTGATTGTCCCACACGCCCGTATTGTGCGGATAATGCCCGGTTGCCAAACTCAACCGCGTTGGAATACACACCGGCGAATTGGTCACGCAATTTGAAAACCGCACGCCCTCTGCCGCAATGCGATCCATATTGGGCGTCTCCAGCCAATCGCTCACACAACTCAGCGCATCCCATCTCTGCTGATCAGTCATAATCATCAAAATATTCGGTTTGCTCATTCAATATCCTTATTGCTTCAAATAGCGAATTAGATTGCGGCGACTAATTGGCCCAAATTTGGGCATCACACGGACTCCAATACAGCATCCAAACGCACCCCATCCACTTCCGGAAGCGGATGTCCCATCCTCAAGCCGAGAATGATCCAACCTTCGAGCACAGATTGCAATTCCTCGCGACACATTTCTAAAGTATCCGCATTGGCATACACGCCTTGAAAGCCTACAATTTCTCCATAAAACGTTTGATCGTCGAGGATCTCGTATTTCGCGTGTTTCATAGCCGATTGAATATATGTAGTTAGCATAGAACGCTCGCTTTACTCTCCCATTATAGGATTAAGAATTAGGAACCATTTTATTCAATATATATTGCATCAATCGCAGTGCAATGCCTAAATTAGACGAAGGTCAAATATACCTGTAGATGATATTGCAAGCAATTGGTACTACAATCGACTTCTAAGAATCCGTATCGGTATCTTGATTTGCCTGCTGCAATAGCAAAATAATCTGATCGAACCGCTTCAAAAATCCATAGAGAAAAGCGAAAACCGTACACCACAATCCCACCACAAAAAGCCCGCCGGTAATCGCCATCAAAATCAAATCATAACGCGTGAGTTCTGGCATCTCTCCTCCTTAAAATAGGGTGTGCTTGCTCGCTTGCTATTCTGGTTTAATTGCCTTATGTTCCCACTATTATGAGGAACAAACATTTGTCTATGATAGTCAAAAATAAAACTGATCAAAGGATAGTATTATGCGCCAATACTTATGGATCGCAATATTTTTAATCGGATGCGGCGGCAGCACCACGCCGGCACCTACCGAACCCGACCTCACCGCCCAACACGCGCGTCTGGAACCCGTGCAGTTTCAAACGCCAGACGGATTCCTGTTATTTGGCACGCTCTTTTCTTCTCCCAACCACCCCGCACCTCGCCCTGCGGTCATCCTGCTTCACTCGTTGAACGAAAATCACGTTCAATGGGCGGGCTTTGTTCCCGAACTCGTTGCACAGCGGGGCTATGTGGCGCTCGCCTTTGACCTGCGTGGACATGGTAACAGTATTTTTCGCAATGGGCAACCCGTCACATTCCAGGACTTTTCCATTAATGACATCAACCAGATGCCGCTCGATGTCGTCGCTGCAATTGCATTTCTCAAAACCCGCGCAGAAGCCGACCCCAATCGCATCGGCGTCATCGGTGCAGACATCGGCGCCAATATCGCCTTTATAAGCGCAGGACTATTCCCCGACATCAAAGCAACCGTATCTATTTCGCCCGAGTTTCGCGAAATCCAGGCTCAGGAAATTCTCATTGGCACCAATATACCCGGTTTTGCACCGCACAATATTCTCTATCTCGCAGCTTTTGGCGATGGATATGCCTACACCTCATCCCAAACCATGTCTGAATTGACCCGGGGGGTTACTGCCGTAATCGGCTACCAGGGAACGGGACGTGGACTCGATTTGCTCGCCCAGGGCAACGCGTGGACAACCGTCCTGGACTGGCTCGACAAAAATCTTTGAAACGATGTATGAAAGCGCGTCATCTCTTCACCCGGGAGGCAAACATGCGATTTTCAAGATGGATATTGATCGTACTTATGGGCGCGGCATTGTGCGCCTTAGACCTGTCAGATATTTACGCGCAGCGCGGTGGTGGTGGACGCGGTGGCGGCGGACGCGGAGGCGGCGGACGCGGTGGTGGCGGACGCGGTGGTGGAGATTTTCGCCCCCAGCAACGCGGACAATTCAACGATTTCCCCTGGGATGCTCAAAAACTCCTCGAAGCCAACGTGCAGATTCTCAGCCAAATGCCGGCTCCCATACAGATGTACATACTCGATCAAGCCAAAAAATGGGATGATCTATTTCCCGTTCGCCACCAACAACTCGAACTCTTTTTTCGCAAAATTCCCAACACCGATCGCCAGGAATTTAACGCGGTTTTCGGCAATATCTTGCGCGAATTTCAGGCACTTCAGGGCGGCGGACAGGGGGGCCGGCGAGGGCAAAGGGCACGCGGCGGCAGAGGTGGACGCGGACGTGGACGCGGAGGCCCCAGTCTGAATATCACCGATTTTACACCTGCTCAATACGCCATGATCGAGCGCGCTTTCCAATCTTTTGTCTTATCAGACCAGGGCTTGCCCAAAGGATTGGTCATCGTTGCGATCACCGGATCGGGAGAATCGAATATCCCCGCCTATCTGACGTACAGAGGGGCATTATTTAACAATATTGACTACGGCAAAAATTCGCGCGATTGGATGGCCACCATTCAAACGGCTTCACCCGATGCAATCAAAGGCAAAAATCTCAAAGTCCCTTCGCTATTTGAACACCACAACAAAGCCATTGAGGACAAAACCCATACGCGCACATTGGCTTTCTATCAGTCTGGAGAAAAAGAAATCCCCCCCACAGTTAGCAAAACCAAGGACTATGGTGCCAGATACAGCCCTTATGCCGTCAACGCACCCAGCCTCGAAAAAATCGCAGGCACCATAGAAGAACAACTCGGCACAGCTATAAAACAAGGCAAATCGCAGCGATATATAGACCGCATGGTGAAACCCAAGCTGACCCCAGAAGCACTCAAATTAAAAAAAATCATCAAAGATGAGGCGTTTGGTCGGCTGGTATCCGGCGTACTAATGGACAGCGAAGAAAGCCGCAAACTCGGTAGCGCATTCATCACCCAGGTCACGCAAAAAGCCCTGGATGCCGCACTTCCCGATATTGTCTTTATCGAAATGAAGGCCGACGATGTCTCTACCCAGACAATCTCACAATTTCACGACACAATAAGTGCTATGGCGCGCTATGGCAGCAACGCGACATTCGCGCTATTCGATCAACCTGCCGGCAAGGCACTCATTGTCAGCCCAAAAATCATTGGCGGTCAAACCTTCGATGGACAAAGCCTCGAAAACATATCTGCCACTCTGATCAAAGCGGGCGGTCTCTTCCTCAATGGAGCAGCGGGAACACCTATTGCTGAGGTGAGAATGAGGTAGTAGCGGACAATAGTCAATACGTAAGGGCGGACCTGTGCGTTCGCCCTATTTTTTTTAGGCGCATGGCCGATGCGGACTTATTTACAGCCTCACCGCACATCTTTGTTTTACCGACTCGACCTCCTTAAAACACAGCCGCAACGCGTCGGCGGCACTTTCACCAGAAATTTCTCTGGCAACCTCGCCGCTTTCCACAGCATCTACTGCGGCTTGAATTTCGTTGGTAAATGCGACCACGGGATCGGCATCGCCCAGACTCGGTTTTCGCACCTCGCCATCATCAGTCAGCAAAGTCACGGGCATCGTCACGACCGGCTTGCCGCCCAGAGTCGAAAATTCGTAAAGCACCGTAGCCCGCTCCATATAAACCTCAAACCCGTGCGTAAACGCTCTGCCCTGCTGAGAAATAGCACCCGAAGCACACGTCACGCACAAATCCGGCTGGCTATCGTATTGATAACTCGTCGAAATATATTCCACATACCGATCTTGCACCAGCCTGCCCGAAGACACCACCCGATCTGGCCTGCCGAACACCACCAGAATATAATGCGTATCGTGAATATGCAAATCGACGCCCGGCCCCCCGCTCTTTTCCATATTGGCAAAAGCCGATGTCCAATTCGGCTGCGAAATAACGCGCTTAAAATGCGCGCCGAGCACATTGCCATATTCCCCGCCATCAACCACCTGCTTGAGATAGGCAAACTCCGGAAAAAAGGGCAAAACCTGTGCCACCATCATCAACCTTTCCGTCTGTTCGGAAACCCGCACCATACGGTCGGCGTCCTCGAGACTCAGCGCAATGGGTTTTTCGACCAGCACATGCTTGCCCGCGCGCATCGCAGCGATTGCAACCTCACAGTGTTGCGACGTCGGCAAACAGATATCGACCAGATCAATTGAAGCATCTGATAGCAAATCATCAATTTTTTCATACGTGCGGATACCCGAAAGGGCTTCCACACCCCCCGGCTCTCCAAAATTGCCGCCCAACCCCCGCCAATCTCCCGCCCGCTTTTTGGGACTGCGCGTGCATATAGCAGCCACCTTGCCCCCGCGCACATTCCGAATCCCCCGGTAGTGCGTCATACCCATAAATCCCAATCCGATAATACCTATCGAAACCATAACAAACCTCCAACAAGTAAATGTTAGCGTTCAGTGATGTCTAATTTTTCGCCCTGGAAGCGGGCTATCAGGGCAGCGCCACACGAATCGCTCCAAACATTGACAGTAGTGCGACACATGTCCAGGATGCGGTCCACAGCCAAAATCAGGCCGATTCCCTCCAGGGGCAGACCCACAGAGGATAGGACAATAGAAAGCATCACCAGGCCCGTCATAGGAATGCCGGCCGCGCCGATGGAGGCCAACAAAGCGGTGAGGACGACCAGGAATTGCTGGATAAAGCCTAACTCAATCCCATAGGCTTGGGCAATAAATAGGGCGGCGACGCATTCGAACAGGGCTGTACCATCCATATTGATGGTGGCACCCAGCGGCGCGACAAAACTGGTGGTGCGGTTGGAAACGCCAGCGCGTTGTTCCAACGATTCAATGGTAATGGGCAAGGTCGCCGAAGAGGAACTGGTAGAAAAGGCGGTGAGAAGAGCCGGAGTTAGGGCGCGAAAGAGAGCCAGGGGCGATATGCCGCCAAAAAAATAGAGCACCAGCGGCAGAGTAATCGCCGCGTGGACGATCAGGCCAGCAAAGACAGTGAGAGCGTACAGCCCCAAATCGGCGAAAACCGACAGGCCGGTAGTGCCAACGACTTTGGCGACCAGAGCAAAAATACCGATGGGTGCCAGACGAATAATAAAATGGGTCAGTTGCATCATGACTTCAAAAGCCGATTGAAAAAAATCACGCAGGTGCTTCTGGTGCGGATCGGGCAAGCGGATGATGGCAAATCCGAGAAGAAAACAAAAGACGATCAAGGGCAAGATCTGCCCCTCGGCCATGGCCTTGAATACATTATCCGGCACCAGGTCCAACAGCAGCCGCTCAAGGGCGGCTTTGGGACCGTCGCCGAATTGGGCTATGGAATGGGCCAGTTGTTCAGGAGGGGCTTGCAGAGACAACTGTGCTCCTTTGCCTGGACTTATGACATTGACCAATACCAGGCCAGTGATAATGGACAACAGGCTGGTGCTCAGGTAGTAGGTAAAGGTCTGAGCACTCAGGCGTCCAAAATGACCGACTCGGCCTATGCCGACCACCCCGGAAATAATGGAGGTGACGATCAAGGGGACGATGATCATTTTTAGGCCCTTGAGGAAAAGTGTTCCCACAAAGGCGAAGTGAAGAACGGATTCACCTAACAGCATTCCACTCATTGCGCCGAGAAGCAACGCAATGAGGATTTGTACATGGAGTGAGCGAATATTCATTTTTCCCTCAAGATTTTGCTGTATTCTCTGGTCTGATGTGCAAAATAAAATAACTCTACTATCAGCCTTTACACCATTGTTTTTTACCGGCTCTATTTTCGCACACGAGTTTGTTTCTCAAAAATCTCACTTTGAACGCCAATAATGGGTTCAGTCCGACTTCTCGGCACACTGCTTGAAGGATAGGGCTGTCTGTTTGCGCCAACGTCTGAAAATAATTCTTCTCTTGAAACACAAAATTCGGCATATTTCTAAAGGAACAGGCGATCCCATCCCTATAACAACGGGCGGGCACAGGGGCACCGCCCCTACTAATTCGTAAATCTCAATCCCCAAGAGGTATCTCATGAAAAAAATTCTCACATTATGGTGCTGCCTGCTAATCGCATCATCTGCCCGCGCAACCGAAGCACCTGGATTCAACCTGCCGGCTCTCAGCGGCGAGCGGATACAATTAGCTGCGCTCCTCGAAAAAGGCCCTGTTTTACTCGATTTTTGGGCCACGTGGTGCAAACCCTGCATCAAAGCAATGCCCAAGCTCGAAGAAATCCACGCCAAATACGCCGACAGAGGACTCACCGTTCTTGGCGTGAATGAAGATGGTCCTCGTGGCCAAAACCGCATTCGCCCATTTTTGCGAGGGCGCAATATCACATTCCCAATCGCGATTGACGCCGATGGATCAGTTATGAAACGCATGCAAGTTCGCGCCCTGCCCACCACGATTCTCATTGCTCCAGACGGCGAAATCGTATTGCGAGAGGCCGGTTTATCCGATGGGCAAACCATCATCGACGCTTTAGAAGTCCTATTACCCGAAAAGGAAACATCAGAGGAAATGGAAACATTAGAAAAAAAAGAAACCCCTGAAGAGAAGGAAACCCCAGATGAAAGCAAGTAGCCTGCTCCTTATCCTGCTCTTCACAGCCCCCGTTTCTGCACAAATCACCATCACGGGATTGACGGAAATGCAGCGCGGCGAAGTACCGGGATCTGACTCCACAGCCATCTCTACAGCCTATAATCAAGTAAATATTGACTTTACGCAAAAGGGCTTGCAGGCCGGTTTAAGAGCAGAGGTTTATAACACCTGGGGCGCAGACCGCGAAACGTATCAAATCACGCAAAAATACGCGCGATGGAACCATGGTGCCGCGCGTGTGGAAATCGGCAATTACTACGCGATTCTCGGACGGGGCCTCACACTTCGCGCATTTGAACTGCCCGGCGTCGTGCTCGAAAGCACGCTTTATCGCCTGCGCTATGCTCCAACCCAGGACCTCGAAGGAGCGACAGCTTCATGGACTGGCAATCGCGTAGAGGCCAAAGCCCTCATCGGTCGATCAGCACTCAGCGATATTCCCCCAGGCGCCAAAACCGGCACCCCGCCACGCAGCATTTCCCGTCGCGGAGATTGGGCCGCGGGCGGCGAACTCGCCATCAGACTCAATTCCAACCTCAAAATTGGCAGCACGGGCGTTCACATCACCCCCAGAGATTCTTTCATTGATAAAAATTGGGCCTGGTCTGGTTTTGCCGATCTCGACCTTTCCAACTTTCTGCAAAAGGCCGGCCTATACGGAAGCCTCTATGGCGAATACGCACAGCGCGAAAACAGCGAAAAAGGAACTGCCCTCTACTTATCCGGCAATGTGGGCGGGAGCCATCTGGGGCTGAGTGTCGAATACAAAAATTACGACAACATGAACCTCCACTTCAATGACCCCCCATCGCTCATCCGAGAACACACGGCCTCTTTGCTCAACCGATCCACACATGTACTGCTGCTCGCCAGCGAAATAGGCTATCAGATCGAAGGCACTTATACGCAACTGGACCTGGGCAATTTCACGGTCAATATCAGCCACGCACGCAATGATTTGGCTCCAACTATACAGACCTTTTTCAAAGAAAGACACCTATCATTTGATCTGTACAAATTTGACAACCTGACCGCCACCTTCTTCTTTAACTGGGGCAAAGACGACCTCGAAAGCATCGACAGCCACCGCACAGGCGGCGCGATTTTTGAAACCACAACCACACGAGGCCATACCCTTGGCCTCGACCTCCAATATCAACGCGCTGTCCATTTTGAAAACGAACCGCACTTCTCCAATACTTATGGCGCGCTCTCCGCACAATACGCACGCGGTTTTGGCGCAGCCCTTGTCGTCGATCACACAACCGACCCTTTTGTAGTTGACCGTCCAGAAACTTTCGACATTGAAACCGGCAGCCGCACCTTCGTGTCTCTCAATCTCAATACGCGTTTCGGTACGCATTACGACGCCGTCCTCTTTGTGGGCGAACGGCGAGGAGGCACCGCCTGCACATCGGGGACCTGCTATCTAGTACTCCCCTTCAAAGGCGTGGAAATGCGCCTCAATACCTACTTTTAGTCACAAGCGTATAAACACTTGCAAAATGGAACTCGACATGTCCGTTCAGAAAATGGATCTTCTACATCGCGTTGAAGCTTATATCCAACGAGAACGCCTCCTCGCACCAGGTGATGGGGTGGTCGTAGCCCTGTCTGGCGGTCCCGACTCCGTCACCTTATTCGATCTGCTCCACCGTCTCAGATCAAAATGGCACCTCACACTTTATATCGCGCATCTCAATCATCAACTTCGTCCCAATGCCGAAAGCGATGCCACATTTGTCAAACAAATCGCCCGAAACTATCCCGTCTATATCGAAAAGGAAGATGTTGCGCAGCGGGCAAAAAATAAAAAGCAATCAATCGAAGAAGCAGCGCGCGATGCACGACGAGCATTTTTAAAAAAAATACAACAAAAAACCGGCGCAAATCGGATCGCGCTTGGCCATACAAAAAGCGATCAGGCAGAAACCGTTCTGTTGCGCCTTGTTCGAGGTTCAGGACTCACCGGATTGGGGGGTATGCGTCCAATTTCAGAAGCTTGCTGGATTCGCCCCTTACTCACATTTTCCAGATCGGAAATTGAACTTTATGTAAACACCCGCAATTTGCAGGTGATGCGCGATGAAACAAATAGCGATCCAAAATTTCTGCGCAATCGCATCCGCACAGACCTGATTCCCCACTTGCAAAAGGCATACAATCCCCAAATCGAAGACCTCCTTTCACGCGCGGCAACCTTGCTGCAAAATGACGACGCACACCTCGAAAACATTGCGGAACAGGCACTTTCGGAAACCCTCTTGTACTGCGACAATCGAAAATTTATCCTTGATGTTAGGCGATTTTTCGGTTATCATATATCACTTCGGCGTCGCCTGATTCGGAAGGTACTCTTTGCCCTTCAGGCCAGTGCCGAAGCCGCGCGTTTCCAGGTTGTTGATCGCATTCTCAAAATTTCTTCCAACCCGGGACACAGCGTTCAAATAACGCCAGAAATCTCAGCTTATCGCACGCATGACACACTCATTATCGCCCAGCCAGCCCGAGCTTACTGCTTTCTGGTTGAACCCGATTTGCCGCTCGATATCAACGGCAAATTCTCAATGAACATATTGTGCAACCATGAACATCTGCGAGCGGTGTACAACTGCTTCGGCAGTTCAAAAACAGCGAACCACACCGTCTTTTTTGACCTGGATCAACTCCCCAACCGGGCGTTGTATCTCCGCTCACTCCAGGTGGGCGACTGGATTCACCCTTTTGGCATGCACGGGAAAAAAAAAGTCAGCAGACTGCTCAGCGACAGCAAAATACCCCGCCTACTGCGCGGCGAAATACCACTCCTGGTGAGCGGCGCGACCATTTTGTGGGTCGTTGGCCTTCGGCGTTCACAAATTGCACCCATCACACCAGCTACTCGGCGCGTGCTCAAAGCAACTTATAGCAGTGACCTGCACGCCTTGATAACACAATGCGAAAAGAGGCATTTATGACCGACCCCAAAGACAGGGACTCGAAACCGGATGAAGAAACACATCCGTCCGACGAGACGCCTGATCGCGCTCCCACACAGCCCGAAGATGATGCGCCTAAAAACAAAAAAGAGCGACGACCCAACTTCTCCGTGCTCAACCGGGATAATGCTGATCGCAATGGGGATAAGGAGAATGGCAAGTGGCCCTGGCGGCGCATCTCAAAACCATTGGCTTTCTGGGTCTTTTTTTTGCTGGTTATCATTTTTGCTTCCAAGTTTTTTGGCAGTTCCCCCTCCAGCGATGTCGTGCTCAGCTACAAAGAGTACAAAATGCTCCTCGAAGAGGGAAAAATCCAGAGCGCGATTATTATTGAAAACGAATTTCACGGCCTCCTCGTCGCAGAAGAGCTTACCCCTCCAGGTCGCAGACAACAGCACACCTATCGCGATTTTGTCGTTGATCTGGGCGTCATAGATGCCTCAACCATTGAGGAATGGCTCAAACACGGCATCGACTTTCGCTTTCAAAAACCCTCCAACTGGCTCAACATATTTTTTAATTTTTTGCCATGGCTACTGTTCATAGGGCTTTGGCTCTTCATTTTGCGTCAAATGCAAGGAGGCCCCAAAGGCGCGTTCAGCTTTGGCAAAAGCAAGGCAAAGCTCATCTCTGAAGATAAAACCACAATCACATTCAAAGACGTTGCAGGTGCCGAAGAAGCCAAGCAAGAACTACAGGAAATCATCGAATTTCTGAAAGATCCGCGCAAATTTCAACGCCTGGGCGGGCGCATTCCAAAAGGCGTACTCCTGGTTGGCCCCCCCGGCACGGGCAAAACGTATATGGCACGCGCTGTCGCAGGCGAAGCGGCTGTTCCATTCTTTTTAATGAGCGGCTCGGACTTTGTCGAAATGTTTGTCGGCGTGGGCGCATCGCGCGTGCGCGATCTCTTTGAACAGGGAAAAAATCATGCCCCGTGTATCATCTTTATCGACGAAATAGATGCTGTGGGGCGGCACCGCGGCGCAGGTATTGGAGGGGGTCACGACGAGCGCGAACAAACCCTCAATCAACTCCTGGTTGAAATGGATGGTTTTGAATCCAAAGAGGGCCTCATCCTCATCGCAGCCACCAACCGTCCCGATGTGCTCGACCCCGCGCTGTTGCGACCCGGACGCTTCGACCGCCTGGTCGTGGTGGATCGTCCCGATATCAGAGGGCGGGAAGGCATTCTAAAAGTCCACACCCGCAACACACCCCTCTCCGACGATGTCAACTTACAGGTGCTGGCGCGCGGAACCCCCGGACTGTCAGGCGCAGACCTCGCCAACCTGGTCAACGAAGCCGCGCTGCTGGCCTCCAGAAAAAATCGAGATAGCCTAACTATGAACGACTTTGAAGATGCCAAAGACAAAGTCATGATGGGTGCAGAGCGACGCAGTCTTGTCATTTCCGACAAGGAAAAACGCCTCACGTCCTATCACGAAATTGGTCATGCGCTGGTAGCCAAACTCATACCAGAAAGCGATCCCCTGCACAAAGTGACCATCATTCCTCGCGGGCGTGCCCTCGGCGTCACACACACCCTGCCCATCGACGAGCGCCACACCTATCCTCAAAGTTATTGTGAAGCTGTCCTCGCTTACACCCTGGGTGGTAGAATTGCCGAAAAGCTCGTTTTTGGCGAAATCACAACAGGCGGGCAGCAAGATTACCGCATGGCCACCAATCTCGCCCGGCAAATGGTTTGCGATTGGGGCATGAGTCCAAAACTCGGACCCATTGCTTATGGGCAGCGAAACGACGAAATATTCATCGGGCGCGAAATGGCACAACGTCGAGACTACAGCGACAAAGTAGCCGAAATGATCGACGAGGAACTTAAAAACTTCGTGCTCAAAGCCGAGTCCCGCGCAGAACAATTGCTCAGTGATAACATCGACAACGTTCACATCCTCGCCAACGCATTACTCGAATTTGAAACCCTCAACGATGTACAGATTGACCAGTTATTAGAAGGCAAAACACTCGAAAAACCAGTGCCAAACGGGCGTGCCAAACATCCAGAAGAATCGAAAGATCAGGTCACAGAAGAACAGAAAGCAACAGACCAAATCTCGGAGAAACACACCGCTGAAGAAGAAAAACAGCCATCAGGTGACTAATCCACACACAAAAAGAGATGGCGGTTGCCATCTCTTTTTTTAGCTCCCATGAGACACACACGCCCTATTTACCAGCTTTCATGCTGTGGCACACCCCTCCAATTGGGTCATCGAACACTCGTGATGGGCGTTCTCAATGTCACGCCAGACTCGTTCTCAGACGGCGGCCTTTATTTTGAACCGCGCAAAGCGATTGAGCGGGCACTGGCACTGGTTGAGGCAGGTGCCGACATTATCGATATAGGGGGTGAATCATCCCGCCCAGCCGGACCTTATGGCAAAGGGGCGGCTGTCGTCTCTCTAAAAGAAGAACTGGATCGCACCATTCCCATTATTGAGGCCATTGCTCCACAACTCGCCGTCCCCATCTCCATAGACACAACCAAAGCCGAAGTCGCCCGACAGGCCATTGACAACGGCGCAACCATTGTCAATGACATCAGTGCCCTGCGTTTTGATGCCAGCATGATGCATCTGATTGCAGAAACGGGAGCTGCTATTATCCTCATGCACATGCAGGGAATGCCCTCAACCATGCAGCAGAACCCCATGTACAACGATGTTGTGTCCGATATTCTCGACTTTTTTAGCGCACAAATCGACAGCGCAACGGCGATGGGCATTTCCCGCTCTCAGATTGCGATTGATCCGGGGCTGGGGTTTGGAAAAAAATACGCGCACAATATCGAGATACTCGCCCGACTGTCCGAATTTCGCACGCTGGGATATCCCCTTCTCCTGGGTGCATCGCGCAAGCAATTTACCGCCCCACAAAACCGACCTCATGAGCGCCTACCCGGCAGCATTGCTGCAATCACATTGGGTATAACCGCAGGAGTACACATTGTAAGGGTTCACGATGTCGCAGAGACTGTCCAGGCATTGACCTTATCGGACAGGGTCTGCCGTATCAATTTGTGAAACACCTTGACAATGTACGGCAAAACCCCGTAGATTTTCAGGTAAACAGTATCCCCACCAAATCTCGATCCCACCAAATGCCGATGGACTATATATCTCTTTGCCGATGGCTGTGTACCATCGTCCTTCTGTTCCTTTTTTTTGCGATCTCCAAAGCCTATTCCCGGTCTATTACACTCGAAGAGAGTTTACAGCACGCGCTATCGCACAACGAAGCCCTGCAAATTGTGCGCGAAGATCTGGACAAATCACACCAACAGATTCGCCATGCAGTGGCCGATGTTCTCCCCCAGTTTGACATTACCTTGCAGTACACGCGCAACTGGTTGCTGCCTACCTTTTTTTTCGATACGCCAGCAGGCCAACAACAATTTACCGTCGGCGCGCACAACAACCTCATCGGCACAGTTGGCATTCGACAAGCCATTTGGGGTGGAGGCAAATCTTTTTCAGCCATGCGCGTTGCGCGTCTGTTCAGGCAATTTTCGATGGAAAAGGTACGCGCTGCAAAGCAACAAGTACACACACAGGTCGAAACGGCTTTTTACGACCTGCTATTGGCTGGAGAACTCACGCACGTCAGCAAATCTTCCATGGCGCGTGCGCGTGCAAATTTCAGGCGCGTCGAAAAACTGCGCGAGGCAGGGCGCGTATCGGACTACGATTTGCTGCGCGCACAAGTACAGGTAGCCGAATTGTTGACAGACTCCATACGCACGGAAAATGCGCGTGTATTGGCAGATCTCGCGTTCAAAAACCTGATCGGCATCGACCCCAACGAACCCATTACACCTCACGGGACTTTCCGCGAAAAAATCCACCATTTGCCAACCGAGGACGAAGCCGTTTTGATTGACCTATCAAAGCACATGAATTCCATTGTGCGCCAGCACCGACTCGGAGTTGAAATGCGCCAGTACGCAGAGACCATTGCCCAGGCAGAATCCCGCCCAACCATAGATCTAATTGTCAATGGCCAATGGCAGGCGCAAAAAAACGAATTTGATTTTGTAAAAGACGATTTTCGCCAAAGCTGGTTTTCGGGCATCGCGATCAACATTCCCATTTTCGACGGATTTCGCACAAATGCACAGGTTGCACAAGCTCGCTCAGACACGCGACAAGCCGAACTGGTCCAAAAAAAGACCGAACGCGATGTGCGGTTCAACGTCCTGCAAGCGTGGCGCACTTTCCTCGAAGTTCGCGCCAGAAAAAGCGCGCAGATTCAGGCCCTTGATCTCGCCCGTCGAGGGCTGCAAATTGCGGAATCGCGTTATGAAAATGGCGTTGGCACCCAGATCGAAGTCATCGATGGGCAACTCACCTTACAACGCGCCGAAGCCGAACTCGCGCGCGCAAAGCGAGACCTTGCGGTCACCCTCGTGCATTTAGAACTCAGTATGGGCATTTTGGGTGAGGATAAACCATGAGTTTGTACAGACTTTTGATACCCTGTCTTTTGATGTTGATCAATCTGGGATGTGGTGACGAATCTGCGGCAGAAAAAGAAATGCCATTAGAACGCACCACCAATGTATCTACATTTGAGATCAAACCCGATTCACTCGTCCAATACAGCAGGCTATCTGCTACAGTAAAAGCCTGGCGCGATGTGACCATCAGCGCGCTCGAATCAGGTGAGGTCATCGGCACGTACAAAGATGTGGGCGATTACGTCAAACGCGGAGAGGCCCTCGCGCAACTCAACATGGAGCTTCTGCAAGCCGCATTGATCGAAGCCGAGGCCAATCTCAAATTTCAAACCTACAATTGCGAACGCAGCAAACAACTTTTCTCGGAAGGATCGATTTCCGAACAGGCGTATTTTGCCACGGAATACGACTTCCATCGGGCCAAATCAGCAGCGCAGACCTTAAAACATCGGCTCTCTTATGGGCGGATACAAGCGCCTTTTTCAGGCACTATTGCAAAGCGGTATCTCTCACAGGGACAACACATTGATCGGGGCGGCGCAGCATTTCGCCTCGTTCAAACCGATAGCCTGCGCGTTGCGGCCTGGGTGGCCGAAAGCGAAATCATCGACTTTGGCAAAGGCAGTCTCGTCACCCTCATCCTCGATGCCCTGCCGCACCGGACTTATGAGGGCACAATCGCCCATGTTGGCCCGGCAGCAGACACAGACCAGAGGGTTTTTCCCATTGAAGTCCACCTGCCCAACTCAACAGGTCACATCCGCCCCGGCATGATCGGTACGCTCAAAGCCGTGCGGCGTATTCACCGGCATGTCTTCGTCATTCCCCGCGAAGCCATTATCGAACACGAAACAGGACCCGTGGCCTTTATCGCGAAAGGTGACATGGCCCTTTTGCGCCCGCTCAGCCTGGGGCCATCAGAAGCCGAGCGCGTCGTCGTCCAGAAGGGGCTTTCCTTTGGCGATCAGATCATCGTCAAAGGCGGGCGAGACCTCATTGATGGCGACCGCGTGGCAATAAAATATGCGGAACCCGTCCCATGACCATCACCGCTTACGCACTCAAACACCGCATCACTGTTTACGTCTTTGTCGGCATCCTGATCATCTCGGGTATATCGGCCTATCTGTCGCTTCCCCGCGAAGCCGCGCCAGATATTACCATACCCCTCATCATCGTCAGCACGCCGTATATCGGTGCCTCGCCTCAGGATGTGGAAAACCTCATTACCCGACCTTTGGAAAAAGAACTTCAATCTATTGAAAACGTCAAAATGATCCGATCGAGCTCGGTCGAAGGTGCTTCGTCAATCACAGTCGAATTTAATCCCAATACCGACATTGACAATGCTCTCCAGCGCGTCAAAGACAAGGTCGATCTGGCCAAGTCAGAATTACCCGATGATGCAGAAGACCCCGCGGTTCTCGAAGTCAACTTTTCCAATATCCCCATGATGATCGTCGCATTGTCGGGAGACTATGGGCTTATTCGGCTCAAAGAAATTGCCGAAGACTTCGCCGATCATATCGAAACCATTCCCGGCATCCTCGAAGTACGCGTGGTGGGTGGTCTCGAACACGAAGTCAAAGTCGATGTCGATCCCGACCGCCTTATCGCCTACAAACTCGCTATCCAGGACGTGATTGAGGCCATTCAACGCGAAAATTTGACCCTTCCCGGCGGTAGCGTGGATATGGGCGCATACAAATACGCCGTGCGTGTACCCGGCGAGCTTGAAACCGTTCCCCAAATTGGCGACCTCCTCATCAAAGCATCGCAAGGCCGCCTGGTCTATATTCGCGATGTTGCCGATGTTGTATATGGGTTTAAGGACCGCGCAAATTACGCCCGCCTCAACCACAAGCCCAGTGTGAGTCTCGAAATTGTCAAACGCAGCGGTGAAAATCTGATTGCCATAGCCGATCAGATTAAAATAGCGCTCGACGATTTGAACCCCACCCTTCCCGCAGGCACACAAATCACCATTTTGGGCGACCAGTCCGAAGATATTCGCATGATGGTCAAAGACCTCGAAAACAATATCGTATCTGGCCTTATCCTCGTCATTCTGGTGCTCCTCTTTTTCTTGGGCCTCCGCAATGCCTTTTTTGTCGGTATCGCCATTCCCCTCTCTATGCTCATTTCCTTTATCATCATATCCATTATGGGCATCACGCTCAATATGATTGTTTTGTTTAGTCTGATCCTCGCGCTCGGCATGCTCGTCGATAATGCCATCGTCATTGTCGAAAATATCTATCGTCACCGGCAAGAAGGCCAATCTCCCATCCAGGGGGCGTTGGAAGGCACGGGAGAAGTTGCATGGCCTGTGATAACCTCAACACTGACGACATTATGTGCTTTTGCACCCATGATTGTCTGGCCCGGCATTATGGGCGAATTTATGAAATATTTGCCCATAACCCTGATCATAACCCTGTCTTCGTCCCTCTTTGTGGGCCTTGTCCTCAATCCCACATTTTGTGCATCTTTCATGACGGTGCGAGGAACGGCCAAAGAAACATCACCCCGCCTCCAGCGCAGCCTCAACGCCTATCAGCGTCGCCTCGAAATGGCACTCAATTACCCGGGAATAACCCTCTCTCTTGCAGCGAGCACACTCATTCTCGTCGTTGTGGCGTACTACTTTTGGGGTCGAGGCATCGAATTTTTTCCCGAAATTGAACCCAACACAGCCTATATCGATGTGCGCGCTCCATCTGGCACAAACCTCGAAACATCGGATCAACTGGCACGCCAGATCGAATCTATTCTCGCCGGTATTCCCGATATTGAAACCTATGTCGCCAACGTGGGTGTCTCTGGCGGCGATGTATTTGCAGGTGGCGAAGGCGTTTCAAATGCCAGTCGCATCTCCATCGACTTTGTTGATGAAAGCCTTCGGCAACAATCCTCTTTTAAAACCATTGAGGAAATTCGCAGCAAACTCAAAAACCTGACCGGTGCTGAAATCGAACTGTCCCAAGAACGCGGTGGACCCCCCGTAGGCCCGCCCATCAGCGTTGAGGTATCCGGCGAAAAATTCGAGACTTTGGGGAAACTATCCGCACGCATCAAACGCGTCGTGGCCGATGTGCCCGGCGTTGTCGATCTCAAAGACGACTACGACCGCGGGCGCCCCGAAGTCCGTATCGTTGTAGATCGAGAAGCCGCTGCAATAGCGGGCCTCAATACGCGCCTGATTGCCGCTACGGTGCGCTCGGCTGTTTACGGTTCAGAAGCATCCGAATATCGACTGGGCGAAGACGAATACGATATCCGCGTGAGATTCAAGTCCGACAAACGCAACACCCTTGCCGACCTCAAGCGCATCACCATTGAAAAAGATGGCAATTTTACGCCCATAAGCGCGGTTGCACGCATAGAAACGGGTGGGGGATTTGGCAGCATTCGGCGCAAAGATCTCAAGCGCGTTATCTCTATTGAAGGCAAAGTGCAAGACCGCACATCTGATGCAGCCATGCGCGATGTGCAAGCAGCCCTATCCGATTTTCCTCTGCCACCGGGCTATCAAATCGCCTATTCTGGTGAAAATGAAGAACAGCAAAAAGCCACTGCCTTTCTTTCCAAAGCCCTGCTCATAGCATTGGCGGGCATCGCGCTCATTCTGATTACGCAATTCAATTCTCTGGCCCTGCCCTTTACCATTCTCACATCCGTCATTTTGTCTATGATTGGCGTGCTGATCGGCCTGATTGTCACCGGAACCCCATTTGGCATTCTCATGACGGGCATTGGCGTGATCAGCCTTGCAGGCGTGGTTGTCAACAACGCCATTGTTCTAATCGGCTATACCTTGCAGTTGCGCCAGCGCGGCCTTTCAGCGCGCGAAGCGATCATACGCGCAGGTGTCGTAAGATTTCGCCCTGTCCTTCTCACAGCCATAACCACCATTCTGGGCCTGTTGCCCCTTGCCACGGGTATCAGTTTTGACTTTTTTTCTTTTTCATGGGAAATTGGGGGGCGTAGCAGTCAGTGGTGGGGGCCAATGGGCATAGCTGTCATCTTTGGTCTCGCATTTGCCACTGCCCTCACACTGGTTATTGTACCTGTCCTGATCAGCCTTATCTGGCGGTGGTTTGGCGCGCCCAAAATTGAATCGGCATCCCCATATCGCCACACCGCCGCAGATTGAGCCATTAAGGCACGGAGACACCCATGTTGCTTCGTCTATTTCTCATTGCCCTTATCCTGGTCCTATTTTTTCGCTTTGTCGGTCGCCTGTTTCGCGCCATACTAATGCGCCCGACCGCGCCATCGAAAAAAAAACCACTGCGCGACATTGACGATTCACAAATTCAAGACGCGGACTTCAAAGACCTTTAGACTCAGATTTCTCGGATAACACAGAGCATGGCTACCCGACGCCCTCGCAAAACTGGCCCATCGCCAGACCAGGTTCTCAATGCCGTGAAAAAAGGCCAGATATCATCCCTCTACTATCTCCACGGGCAGGAAGACTTCCAACGCGATCAGCTTCTCAACGTCCTCGTTGAAACCCTCATTGAACCCGCAACACGCGCCTTCAACCTCGACATCTATCGCGCCGAAGACATCGATATTCCGCAGGTCATTTCACGAGCACTCACCTTTCCAATGATAGCGCAACGCCGCCTGATTGTCCTCAAAAACGCCGACCGCTTACCCGATTCAGCCACCCCCGAGCTCTTGCCCCTCATTGAATCTCCACCCGAAACAACGACCTTGATCATCACTGCCGCCAAACCAGATGGTCGAAAAAAACTGTTTGCCGAACTTCGAAAACGCGCGATTGCAATCGAATTTCGCCCGCCCTACGACAACGAAATCCCGGCCTGGATCCAGACACATGTCAAAACTCTGGGCAGACAGATCGCGCCCGATGCGGCTCACCTGCTCCACATGAGCATTGGGTCAAATCTGCGCGAATTGAACGGCGAAATCGACAAACTCTTTATCGCTACCTCCTCCAATCCAATCTCGCGCGAGGACGTCGCTCGGGTGATCGACAACACGCGGGGAGTCACGGTTTTTGAACTCGCCGATGCACTCGGGCACCGCCAGTTGGACAAGGCACAGATCCTTATTGGACGACTCCGCGAACAGGGAGAACACCCTGCCGGCACGATCGCGCTACTCGTCCGTCATTTTGGGATTCTGCGGCGCGCGCGATGGATAGTGGGCCAGCGCCTGCCCAGAAATGAAATGGCTTCGCGTCTTAAAGTGCCCGCTTTTTTTCTAAATAACTACCTCGATCAGGCCCGTTTATTTGACGAACGAGCACTCTGGAATGCCCATGATGCCCTTCTCCACGCAGACAATCGCCTCAAGTCCAGCGGCGGTACACCGCACGAAATTCTCGCCCACCTGGCCTACCGAATCTGCCGCGCATCCCCTTGACAACCCCATAGAAATCTGGTAGCTTAGCACATTCTCATTAGAACAAAACCCAATCCGAAAGGAGTATCAAAGTGGGAAGCCCATTGAATATTACAGATGAAAATTTTCAAACAGAAGTTGTCGATTCCGATCTTCCCGTGCTTGTGGATTTTTGGGCAACGTGGTGCGGTCCATGCCGAATGATTGCCCCCAGCATTGAAGAACTCGCTCGGGAATACGATGGTCGCGTTAAAGTCTGCAAAGTCGATGTAGATCACGCGCAGCAGACAGCACAGGGGTTTGGCATTCGCAGCATCCCCACATTGCTCATCTTTAAAGATGGCAAACAGGCAGATCAACTTATCGGCGCTGTCCCCAAAAGCGCGATAGAAGACAAACTCAAAGCCGTACTTGCCTAAAACTAAAAAGCCGGGGACAGTGTCTCCGGCTTCTTAGTCAAAACAAAAGCCCGGTATCATAAAAAGATACCGGGCTTTTGTTTTAAATCGAAGTGCGTCTTACCGCGCAGGTTGCAAATTGTTTTGTGTGGGATATGATTCGAGGATTGCTTCGATCTCTTGTTGAAAACGCTCGAAAGGTTCTGCAACCTGATGGCGAAATTCTTCGCGGATCATTTCGCAGTATTCCTGAGCCGCCTTCAACATCACCTCCGCGTTGTGCTGCAAAGTGCGATAATCGTCCTGAAAATGATCAACCCGCCCGTGCAAGGCGTGCATCAACTTGCTCGCGTAATCACTGACACTCACCTCTTTATATCCCTCGCTAAATCGCTTCAGATGATCCAGCGCTTCATCGAAAAAGGTTTTCACCTCATCGACTTGCAGGGCGTCGCGCGTGGTGAGAATCAAGTGACGGCCATGAATGGACATGCGTATGCTATCGCCAAAATCGCGGGGATGGTGCACGAGCATATGGGCCATAAACTTCCAGAACGTCCACCGATAAGTCCCTACCACACCTTGATGCCAAAAAGAGCGTAATCCCGCCCTGAGTTCTGTCCAACCAATTGGCATTGATGGAAGCGGTCTGCGCGTGCGATGTGCATAATGCGTGCGGCAGCGTTCAAAGAAAATCTCTGGACTGTTCAACGTTTCGAGAACCTTGCGATGGCGCGCCAGCAGTTCGTCGGGATCAATGATAGGCACATAACTCAACTCCCGGCTGAAAATACCCGAATCACCCGTATATTTTACGTCTTCACGCAGGCGACCCAAACGCTTGTAGCGCTTGAAGTCGGGCGTGTCGCGCAGCACGCCCAAAATCCCCACCATAGCCACCGGAATACCCGCTTCTCTAATAAACGCAATCATGCGATCGGCAATATCATCTGGATCTGTATCCAGGCCCATAATAAAACCGGCCTGAACTTCCATGCCATAGTTTTGCAGAATCTTCACTTTGTCCAGCAAAGGCGTATCGCCCTGCAAATTCTTTTGCGCGCCCATAAACTTCAGGCTTTCTTCCACAGGCGATTCAATCCCCGCAAAAATCTTATCAAATCCAGCGAGGTACATCGCCTCTAACAACGCGGGATCATCACTTACGCGAATACTGGCCTGCGTAAATAATTGGAAAGGATACCCGCGCTCTCTTTGCCAGGGCACCACCTCTTCTTCCAGTATTTGTCGAATCTCGTCGCGGTTGCCAACAATATTATCATCAACTGCCATAACCGAACCGCGCCAGCCTCTATCGTAAAGCGCGTCCAATTCCTGAATCACGCGGCTGCTATCTTTTAAACGCGTTATCTTGCCGTAAAGCGCGGGGATATTGCAAAATGTACAACTTTCTGGACAACCTCGCGTAATCTGAATCACCATTACGGTATAATCGTCAAAACTGACCAGATCCCATTGAGGAAGCGGTGTTGTTGTGAGGCTTTGAAAATCACCTCGTCGATCAATATACTCTCGCCCTCCCTGATAAGGCTCAGATACCAATCGCTCGACCACATCCATAAAGCCATTTTCAGCCTCGCCCAAATAAAAGACCGCATCCCCTTCAATATCTTCGCAATACTGCGTGGGCAACGGACCGCCATTGAGCACGGGCACGCCTGTGACATTGCACTGGGCAATAATTTCTTCGAGAGAATGCCAGTGAATAATCATCGACGATGTAATCACTATATCCGCCCAATCCAGATCTTTATCTGTCAATGGATGCACATTTACATCCACCACGCGCAAACTGTAGTTATCGGGCATCATACCGGCAATTGTCAACAACCCCAAAGGCGGAAAAGCCGACTTCTTTCCGACCAACTTTAAAGCTTCATCAAAACTCCAGAACGTCACCGGGTTTTTTGGATATACCAAGAGCGCATTGGACATACAGACATCCTTTCACAAAAAGCAAGCAAAAAACTAAAGAACTCCAACTAACTTCAATATACTACATTTTTTTTCTTCCTCATAGAAAAAACGAGGGCATCCAGATCTAAAAAAATATAACACCTCGGATCATCGGGCTTGAAGTGTGGCTTTCGGGGAACATCCTGCGCGTGCAACCCACCGCGAATAATAAACCTTGATTTATACTATAATTTAGGATAATTTTTCTCTACCTATACATCGAAACAGTAGCCAGGGAGGTATAGAATGGTATTTCCCCTCTTCGCCAACCGTTTGCTACCCGCTGTAATACTATCAGCCGCACTAATCGGATGCGGTCAGAAATCATCGGAGACTATCTCGCCCACGGCGCCACCTCCGACCGAGACACCATCTGCGTCTGCGACAGAAGAGGTGCGATCAGAAAAGACGCGAGTAACCGTACCAGTAACGACAGATTCAGAACTATCAGACCTGGTGCGTGGAAATAACGCCTTCGCTTTCGACCTGTATCAAAAATTGCGTGAGGAAGAAAGTGGAAACCTGTTCTATTCGCCCTACAGCATCTCACTGGCACTTGCCATGACGTATGCCGGTGCCAGAGGCGAAACCGAACGCCAGATATCGAACACACTACACTTCATCCTGCCCCAGGATAAATTGCACCCCGCGTTCAACGCCCTCGATCTGCAACTCGCCTCTCGCGGCGAAGAAAGCAGTGGCAAAGATGGCAAGGGGTTTCGATTGAACATCGCCAATGCGATCTGGGGACAACAGGGCTATGACTTCCTGCAGGACTTCCTGGACAAACTGGCGGAGAATTACGGTGCTGGAATGAAAATAGCAAATTTCACAGAAGCACCCGAGAACTCGCGAGTCGCGATCAACGACTGGGTCGCCCAGCAGACCGAAGAGAAAATCAAAGACCTGATACCTTCCGGTGCCATCGACAACTTGACCCGGTTAGTCCTCACCAATGCCATCTACTTCAACGCGGCGTGGCTCTACACCTTCGACGAAAAAGCCACTGCTGAAGGCGACTTCCACTTGCTAAATGGCAGCAGCATAAAAGTACCGATGATGCGACAGACCGAGTCATTCGGCTATGCGAGTAGCACGGGATATCAGGCCGTTGAGTTGCTCTACGATGGCAGTGAAATGTCCATGATCATCCTGCTTCCCGACAAGGGTAATTTTGATACGTTCGAAAATACGCTAAACGCCGAACTCGTCAGCCAAATTTCGGGAGACCTGAGCCGCGAGCACGTAGAACTCACCATGCCTTCATTCGAGTTTGAGGCCCAATTCAAATTGGGCGCAACCCTCAAAAAGCTGGGAATGTCAGACGCCTTTGACCAGCAGTTAGCTGACTTCTCGGGCATGGATGGAAGAAAAGACCTCTCCATTTCAGATGCCTTTCACAAAGCATTCGTCCTGGTAAATGAGAATGGCACAGAAGCCGCAGCGGCCACTGCCGTGGTCGTAGGCGTAAAATCCGTTCCCCCACCACCAATTGTGGTCGCGGTCGATCGGCCATTTATCTTCCTCATCCGAGACATAGCGACCAACACCACCCTGTTTGTCGGGCGAGTAATGGACCCGAGGTAATAGGGGATTCTCACTCATAAGGATATCTCAACATGATCACAGAAGAAGACCTCTGGTATTTCAAAACCACTGGATTTTACAAAGTTCGCGAGACTCTGCCCGGCGATCTGGTCGATCGCCTAAATGAAGTCACCTCCCGGCAGATTTCAGGCATGCGAGAACCCATTGTTTGGGAAGAAAAAGGGGATCGGACGTCAGAAAATGTTCGCCGTCTTTCAAAAATTTTTTTGCGAGACCCCGTCTATTTCGAAGCCGCGTCTCACCCCATCATCCTCAACGCCCTCGAAGGCATCATCGGTCCAAACATCGAAGTACTCACCAACAAACACAATCACGTCATGGTGCGCCCATCCGGGTCTTATCCCGTCCCCTGGCACGCAGGTGAAGAACCCTATGACCACACGCTGATCACCGGCTTGATATACCTCGAAGAATCAACCGTTGAAAACGGCTGTATACGCATCGTGCCCGGCAGCCACAACCGTCCATTTCTCAACCCGCGCCGACCACAGAAACACAGAGACAACTTTTACCACAGCGACAACTATTACCGCGCAGTGCCAATCCCCATGCCGCGCGGCGGTGTAATCCTCTTTAACGACTGCTGTTATCACGGGTCGGACACAAATCGTTCAGATCATTCTCGCCGCAGCATGACGGTTGCCTATCGCGCCCACGACGCCCACGATGTGATCAAAAACGACCCGGAAAAAATTCTCGTGCGCGGTGAAAAAGCCTATACAGGACACCCACATCCCTATGCTCTTCCCATTCAGGAGTAGGACATGCCCTCACTCACCATGCGACAAATCCAGCTCTTTCGAAACAACGGTTTTCTCTGCCTTCCAGACCGCTTGCCAGAAGAAATGGTTGAAAACCTGAAGACCGCTATTACGGAAGATATCGACTGCGAAGTCGAACCCATCTCACGCAATAAAGATGGCCGTGCCGTGCGTATCTCTGCCCTTATGGATCGCGTGCCGATCTTTCGAGAAGCAGTCACGCACCCATTCACACTCGACCCACTCGAATCCCTTTTGGGACCCAATATCGAAATCCTCACCAACCGCCATAACCACGCCACCTTGCGCACGGCGGATGACAACAAAGGCGCGTATCTTCATCGCGACGTCAGGCAGTGGACGCGCAACATCTACACCATCATCTTTTACCTCGAAGAAACCACCCTCGAAAATGGATGCACCCGCATTGTACCCGGATCACATCACTTCCCCGGCGTTTCCACATCTATTCACGATGCAGACTGGGCAAGCGATATTCTGGGTCAGGCACTCCCCGTACCCATGCCCGCAGGAGGGATGCTCGCAATCGACAGCATGGTCGTTCACGGCGCAGGCGAAAACCACACCGACGACACGCGCATGAGCATGACAGTTGGCTATCACAGCGTTGACGAACTCATGGACATCCCCAACCCCAAACGCCTGTTGGTACGCGGAGAAGGTCTGTACAACGGGAATGATGGAAAATAATCCACTGTTAGTGCTTATGCCTGTTCCTTCACCCTCCACCCTCCACACTTCACACTTCTCCTTATGACTCCTAACATTATCATCATCATCTCCGATCAGCACAATCCCCATGTAATGGGATGTGCGGGAAATCCCATTGTGCAAACGCCAAATTTAGATACGCTTGCGCGTCGCGGGACCCGGTTTCGCAATGCGTATTGTCCCTATCCCCTCTGCGCGCCTTCGCGATCGGGCTTTATGTCGGCGCAGTACCCCAGCGACGTGGGCGTTTATGACAACAGCGGCAGCCTGTCTTTTGACACCCCCACATTTGCCCATGCATTTGGCGCGGCCGGCTACGAAGCCGTGCTATGTGGTCGCATGCACTTTAGAAATCCCGATCAATTTCATGGCTTTGAAAAACGCATCCACGCCGACTGCGGTGGGCTATCCGCAGAAATTCTCGGCGCGGGATACAACCGCACAACAGGACAAACCAAATACGGCGTTCAAGTATCTGGCTATGGCGAAACCGGCTATCGCTACTTTGACAAATCCGTCACCGAAACAGCCTGCAAATTCATCGCCGATCGGCAAAATAGCGACAGACCTTATGCCCTCGTCGTCGGTTACATGAACCCGCACAATCCCCTTATCTGCGGCAGAGAAGACTTTGAATATTACATGGCGCAAATCCCACCCCTCGAACCCGAATCGCCCGAATACTTAAATGCCCTGCATCCAGCCATGAAAAAATGGCGCGAGCGACGCGGCGTTGACGACATCACCCCAGAGCAGAACCGCCGCGGGTTAGCCGCTTATTACGGCTTGACAACCGAACTCGACCGATACATCGGCCAGATCAGTGACACCGTACAATCCTCCTCTAATGCGGATAATACCGTCATCATCTACACCTCGGACCACGGCGATATGGCCCACGAACACGGCATGTGGTGGAAAAGCAGCTTTTACGAAGGCTCTGTGGGCATACCCTTAATCAGTTCATGGCCGGGCCATTTTCACGAAAACCACACAGAAGACGCCATCGTCAGCCTCATCGACGTCGGCCCCACGGCTCTGGACATTGCAGGTGCAGACCCCATGCCCGATGTCTCGGGCAAAAGCTTCGCCTCATTCCTCAAAGGTCCCCCGCCATCGGACTGGCCCAATGAAGTCTTTGCAGAATATATCGGCTTGCTGGGCGACCAACCCGCATGCATGATCCGCACGGGGCCGTGGAAATTGAACTATTACTCCGAGCTTGACACCTGCCAGCTATTCAACATCGACGAAGACCCCGAAGAACGCCGCGACCTGAGCGATGACCCCCGATATCAAGACGCGATCCAATCGGGCCTCGCAAAAATTTTTGCACGCTGGTCTGCCGATGATATTTTGAAACAAGCCGAACGGCAAGCGCGTGCCAGAGCACTCATCGCACGCTGTGGGCACAGCCATATCCCCCACGCCATCCCCCCATTCGCGCCAAACATCGACGAAGTAAATGCATTCGATTTTTCGCAATTGCCCGAAGATCCGAGATAATGATGTACAACTGGCCGTTGAATCCCATCCCCCAGACCAGTTCCATATTGCACAAAACCGATATTGACGTATCTTACTTCAAGGAAAAAGCTATGGTTGCAACCACCCATATCTGGAGGAAATTATGACACGAGAACGATTGCCGGTCTTGTTGATCGGCCTTCTGTTGTTGTGCGGGTGCGGCGGTAAACGCGATCCCGTAGTTGAGATGCAGAAATCGCTGGCCTCGGCACCGGCGTATATGATTGTGTTGGATGATATACGTGAAGAAGGCACTGTTTTTACCTCGTATTATCATCGGTATTTAATTACACAGGGCGAAAAAAAGGTACAATCGGACTGGATAGAAGTATCGGAGTCCATCTATCGAAAATACGAACCGTTTTTGGGAATGGCGCTGATTGCCAAATCGAAGCAAGATGGCGTCAACAATACGCCACATCCGCCCGGATACCACTATGTGGGCAATCCACAATACGGACAATGGACGAATCGCGGAGGCACATCGTTCTGGGAGTTTTACGGGCAATACGCGATGATGCGAAGTTTGCTCGGTTGGGGCGGCGGGTTCGGCATGAGTCGCTACGATTACGACGATTATCGGTCTTATCGCCAGGATCGACGCCCGTATTATGGGCGCAATCGGGAGTACGGCACGCAGGGATCTGTCACGCAAAAACAAAAACCATCGACATTCCAGCGACGCCAGGCAAACATAGCGCAAAAGAGACAATCGTTCACACAAAAAGTGCAAAGTCGCACGAGCCAGAGTCGCAGCGGATTTGGAAGCTCGCGTTCGACAAGCCGCAGCCGATCTGGATTTGGCAGCCGTAGTTTTGGAGGGTTTGGAAAATGATTGGACAAGATTTGATTGCAACGGGTATTTATCTCATTAGCGCGTTTATATTGTTCTGGCTCGGCAAATTGGTCAAGGATTTGACGACATCGAGTTACAGCGTGCGGGATGAACTGGTCGAAAAAGACAACGCAGCACTAGGTGTGGCCATGGCGGGATATTATTTTGGATTGGTAATGGCTATTGGCGGCACCTTGTCGGGGCCATCCCAAGGATTGGAAAACGATTTGATCGACATCGGCATTTACGGAGTGCTTTCTATCCTGTTGATGAATCTATCGCGTCTGGTCAACGACGGGCTGATCTTACACGGATTCAAAGTGCGGGATGAATTGATTGACGATCAAAACGCGGGCACAGGTGTTGTAGTCGCCGCGTCGTATATTGCAACGGGATTAGTGATTTTTGGTGCGGTATCCGGTGAGATAGGCGGAATTGTAACAACAGTGATTTTCTGGGCATTGGGCCAGGCCGCCCTGATACTGGCCGGGCTGGTGTACGAATGGATTACCCCGTATAGTATTCACGACGAAATTGAAAAAGACAATGTCGCGGCAGGCGTCGCTTTTGCGGGCGCATTGGTCGGCATTGGCATTATAGTATTTCACGCATCGGCGGGTGATTTTATTTCATGGACCGTAAATCTACAGGATTTTGCAATCGAAGTAATCGCGGGATTAATACTGCTACCCATCGCCCGATTCATCTCCGATGTGATTCTCTTGCCAGGACAAAAACTGACCGATGAAATCGCCAATCAAGAACACCCCAATTTGGCCGCAGGCTTCATCGAAGCCACATCTTATATCGGCGCGTCGTTCCTGATTGTGTGGAGTTTGTGAGAAGGGAAGTTGTGTGGATGGCGAAACCCCAAAAGACACTGCTATCGCACTGTGAAATTCCCTGATTAAATCTCTCCAACTCGGCGGGTGTTCAGCCCTCCGAGTTATTTTTATTATTTTGGTATGCGTCAAAGCTATCTCTTAAAAGCCTGTATATTCGCCACGGGATGCTCGGGCATAGTAGCGGAATTTACGCTATCAACACTGGCGAGCTATCTATTGGGCAATACGACATTGCAGTGGGCGATGCTCATGTCGCTGATGTTATTTGCCATGGGCCTGGGCAGCCGGTGGAGCCGATTGTTGACAGATCGATTGCTGGATCGCTTTATCGCAATCGAATTTTATCTCTCGGCTCTGTGCGTCACCTGTGCGGTTGCGGCGTATTTTGGATCGGCATTTGTGTTGTCGGCAGGCGTTTTTATCTATGGCTATGCCTTTGCAATCGGCGTGCTAATCGGCATGGAAATTCCGCTGGTAGCGCGCATGAACGAAGCGTACCAGGATTTGAGCACCAATATCGCCTCAGTGATGGAAAAAGACTATTTTGGCGCATTGATCGGCGGACTATTGTTCGCCTTTTTTTTATTGCCAAAATTGGGTCTGACGTACACACCACTGGTATTGGGCGCGATTAACTTTATCGTGGCATCGGTATTACTGTGGCAATATCGACACTTATTGGCGCGTCGCCGGCGGCTATTGACGGCATTCTGGATTCTGGGCGCGGGCCTTCTGGTACTGGGAATTTATATCCGTCCCATTGTAATATGGGGCGAGCAAAGTCGGTATCGCGATCGCGTGGTCTATCAAGATCAAACCGTTTATCAACGCATTGTCATAACAGAATGGAAAGGCTACCACTGGCTGCACTTAAATGGCAACGTGCAATTCAGCACCTATGACGAAGAACGCTATCACGAATCGCTGGTACATCCGGCCATGAAACTATCGGGATCGCGGAATAACGTACTCATTTTAGGCGGAGGGGATGGACTGGCTGTGCGCGAAGTCGCGAAATATGCAGATGTGAAAGCGATTGCGCTTGTAGATTTAGATGAAGCGATAATCGATCTGGCGCGAACACACCCGGTTTTTGTGGAAGCGAATGCGCGGGCACTGGACGACCCGCGTGTAAATGTGGTAATCGGCGATGCGGGCGCATTTCTGGCGCGTTCAGATGCGTTGTTCAATATCATCATCATCGACTTACCCGATCCCAAAGGACCAGACCTCGCCAGATTGTATTCGCGGGAATTTTATCGCTTGTGTGCGCGTCACCTAACACCCGATGGCGTGCTGGTAACCCAGGCGTCGAGTCCCTTTAACGCGCGTCTTGCTTTTCTCTGTATTGAGCGCACGATGGCAGACGCTGGCTTTTCGACAATACCCTATCACACCTATATACCAACGATGGGCGATTGGGGATGGGTACTGGGGATGAAAACACAGGGAATGCGCGAAGAGGATCTGAGTCGCCGAATGCGGCAACTCACTTTTGAGGATATTGAAACGCAATTTTTGAATGCGGAAACGATGCGGGGAATGTTGCACTTCTGGAAGGGCATGTTTGAAGAAAAACACGCGATTGATGTCAGCACAGAAATGGAACCGACAGTAGATCGATACTATCGAAAATCGGAATGGGGAGTTGAATAGAGGTATTACGCGACTGGCAGGATACTGCTAAATTGATATTCTTCGACGACCTCACCCACTGAGGCATCATAAGCATCTTCTGCCCATTGCTCAAGAGACAAAGTGTGCTTTCCCGACTCATCGAGATAATTCCAGATGACAAACTCCTGCCCCTCTCCCTCGCCATCTTTGTAATAAGATCCAACGGCTGATGATTCCCCGTAGTAAATAACACCATTGCAAGTGACTTCATCTGGAGGATCATCGTAGTTGCTCATATGCGCACGGATATTGCCCTCAATATCGGAAAGGCGAATTTTGTGCGTCAATGCCCAGGTGATATCATCGTCTTCTGCCCGCTCGAGATATGCCACATCATCGCCGCAGGAGAGTTCCCATTCATCCACGCGATCACCTTCGTAATCGTAATAATGCTGCGCCGTGACCTGCCATGTTTTGAGATCGTAGTCGAGGACATACCCCAACTTGAGATCGGACAGCGTAACATTCAGGGGATCGAGAGCTTCGGGTTCTTCTTTGTTTTTTTTAAACGGATTCCAATTCATTTTCTCTCCCTGCAACGCAGCGAGTAAAAATCTCATCCGGGTGCGCGAGTCTCTCACTCACAGGCACACCCAGAGCCAATCCATCACTTACGAATTCATCCCCATCTTTGCTTTGAGTTCGGCAAGGCGTTGATCTGTGCCACTTGATGAAGTACTCAGCGCCGCGTCAATTTCCTCATCAACGCTCTTGGATTCATCGGCCATTTCACCATAAGCCTGCGAGAGCGATTCGTCTTCTTCAACCCGCTCTTTCATGCGCTCGAGCATAGAGATCGTACCAGACGAATCGACCTTGGCGAGTTGCTTGTTGATTTTTTTTGTCGCAGCGGCTGTTTTTGCACGCGCACGCAATGAAATGAGTTCATTTTCGTGTCTTGCAACAGTAGATTTGAGTTTCTCCACCTGGCTTTGAAGCTTAGCGGCCATATCTTCCTGCATCTGGGCATCCTGATCAAACTGAGAGATACGGCTGTCGGCTTCTGATTTGCGGCTGAGAGCTTCCGCTGCTAACCGATCGGCTTCCCCAGCATCCAGATCGCCGCTTTGGGATTTTTGGAGCAAAATCATGGCCTTTCGCTCCCAATCAGCAGATGCCTTTTTGTTGTCTTCCGCCTGCTTTCGCAATCGAATGGCCTGCCCTTTGACCTCAGCCAGGCTGGTCATCGCGCTATTGAGGTCATTTTTCAGGTCTCGGATACCCTGTTCGGTCATTTTTATCGGATCTTCAAATTTGTCAATGGCAGCATTGACTTCGGACTTGCCCACATTGAAGAGACGTTGAAAGATGCTCATAAGATACTCCTTTAAGAAAGTGGTCAGCGGTCTAACGTAGTACAACTGGCTACTGATGGCTATATTCGAGTAATTCTGCGGCATTTTCGGCCAGGGCGAGTTCGAGCGCGGTAATCGAGCCTTCAAGCTCAGATCGGTCGAGGGTATCGAGGCGCAAGGTATCGCGAAAAAGAACCGTACCGATCTCCTCATCGAGGGCAAACGCCCCGTGAACAAGTGTGCGATTCATTTCGAGCAACCTTTTGTACAGGTCGCCAGGAACGTTGGGAATGGGCAGAATGGCCTGCTCAATAATGAGGATGGGATCTTCACAATCGACAATGAGGTGATTGATACCGCGATCTTCGTCACTCACCACAACGAGTTCTTCAGCGGTATCTTCCTCGTCAACCGCGAGATTGAGGTCTTGAAGATAAGATTTGACTGTATTGAAATATTCTGACATTTTAAACTCCTGAAAGCGGTTAGCAGAAGGTGTAAAATTGATCCACCGTTCAGCCTATGAGATTCCCAAGTGAAATATTGGTTTCAAAAAATTAACGTTCAAATTGACTTCAAGTCAAGCACAGATCGCATATACTCACTATAATCAACCACTCTGGAGATTTTATGGAGCCTAAATACCCGATATGGAACATACGCCATAAGGGCGATTATCATTCTATTGCCGATGTCATTCTCGCAAACCGTTCACTGAAAATAGAGGATTTGGCCGATTCTCCCGATATTTTGAATGACCCCTATTTAATGAAAGACATGCACCGCATAGTTGAACGCATTTCGGAAGCCATTCACAATAAAGAGCGCATTGTGGTTTTTGGCGATTACGATGTAGATGGCGTCACGAGCACCGCTGTTTTGCTCGATTTTTTTGATATGGTGGGTGCCGATGCCACATTTTTGTTGCCCGACCGGTTCCGAGATGGGTATGGCATGAAACCGCCGGGTGTGACGAGGGCACTCAACAGGGGAGCACAACTCATTGTAACTGCCGACAATGGTATTTCATCTTTTGAGGCTGTTGACACTGCCAATAACGCCGGAATTGATGTGGTAGTCATTGACCATCACCATCCACAAGACAAATTGCCAGACGCCCTGGCACTGGTGAATCCCAATCGCGCAGACTGCGAATATCCCTTCAAGGGACTGGCTGCCGTGGGGGTGGCATTTAAGGTAGTACAGGCTCTGGCATCCGAGTTCCTGCCCAATTCAGAACGCCGCCGATATTTGAACTCGCTTTTGGATCTCGTCGCATTGGGCACTGTGGCTGATATGGCCCCCATGGTTGCAGAAAATCGCCTGCTTACGCGAAAGGGGATGCAGGTCCTCAATACCACCGAGCGACCGGGCTTGCAGGCACTCAAAGCCGTCGCGGGTACGACCAACCGCCCCGTTGACACGATCTCTATTGGATTCTTCCTGGGACCGCGCATCAACAGCGCCGGGCGCCTATCATCGGCCGATCTGGCACTCGATTTGTTGCGCTGTCAAAACCGGGGACAGGCGGCAAAACTCGCCGAAGAATTAAACGGTCTAAATGGCGAAAGACAGGCTCTGCAAAACGACGGTATAGCCGAAGCAGAACGCATGGTAGAGGATAACTGGTTGGATCAATATCGCATTCTGGTGGTGCGTGGTGAAGACTGGCATCTGGGTGTGGTCGGGCTGATCGCCGGGCGATTGGTCGAAAAATTTTCGCGCCCAGCGCTGGTGTGTACCAACTTTCGAAAAAATGGCATCTATACGGGTTCTGCGCGCACAACAGGTGGATACAATATCGTCGAGGCGATTTTCCGCGTCTCAGATTTGCTCACCGAATTTGGTGGACACGCCGATGCCGCCGGATTTTCAGTCCCCGCTGAAAATTATCTCGAATTTCAAGACCGGTTGATCGCAGATGCTCAAGCGCGGCTATCAGAGGAAGCACTGACGCCCCAATTAGAAGTCGATGTGGCACTTAAACCATCCGATATATCTCTGACGACAGTTGACGCCCTGGACAAATTGGCACCTTTTGGTGCAAAGAACGCGTTGCCGCGTTTTATAGCCCGCAATTGCCGAATTGCAGATGCGCGCGCCATAAGCCGCGGGGCGCATCTGAAACTCAGCGTGGATACAGGTGCTGATCTGTGCGATGCAATCTGGTTTCGCCAGGGCGAACGGGTTTACGAATTATCACTGGGCGACCGCGTCGATCTCGCCTTTGCACTACAGGCCAATACCTGGCAAGGCAGAACCAACGTGCAAATGCTGGTGGAAGATATACGCCTCACGGGCCATAGCGAAAGCGGTTAGCGAATCATGCGCTGTAGAGCCGTCATCGCGGCATGGTTTTAGCCGCGATCCAGAAAGTTTTTTTGTTGTCATTCCTATCGTTGTGGCGTAGCTACGCCTATGCGCTGATTGCTATAGAATTTGTTAATAAAGGTATTTTAATGCGAATCGAAGACTTATCTGTGGGTAACTCCCTTGTGGGTATTGAACCGTCAAGTGTTGTCTCTGTCGTCGCGGTAATACCCATTACTGAAGATTCTGTAACGCTTATCTACAAAACACCCGATGGCACGCTCAAAGAACGCTTGCTGAATCGAGCGGATGAGGAAAATATTGCGCTTGCCACACAGGAGCGTCCATGGTCATTTGATGGGGATGGCGAAGCCTTTAAACTCGCGGTCGAAGCCAAACGTATTGATCTGGCTTTTCTCTTTGATCCGATGATGGCTGTCCACACGTCAAATGTGGAGCCACTTCCACATCAGATAACAGCAGTTTATGAGTCCCTGCTACCCCGGCAACCCCTGCGCTATATTCTGGCTGACGATCCCGGTGCGGGGAAGACCATTATGGCGGGCCTCTACATCCGCGAATTGCTTATGCGTGCAGATGCACGCCGTATTCTAATTGTAGCACCCGGGAATCTCGTTGAACAGTGGCGCGATGAGTTGTATGAAAAATTCGGTCTGGAATTTCGCATTTTTTCAAAAGAACTCGAAGCCACTTCTCCTGGCCGCAACCCATTTGAAGTCCACGATCATCTCATTGTCCGGCTCGACCAGATGGCACGCAATGAAGACTATCAACAAAAACTGTGTCTTGAACCCTGGGATCTGGTAGTCTTTGATGAAGCGCATAAACTTTCGGCACATTTTTATGGACGCGAAATTGAACGCACAAAACGCTTTCTTTTAGCGGAAAAAGTAGGTGAGCACACACGGCATCTTCTATTCCTAACGGCAACGCCCCACAACGGCAAAGAAGAAGATTTTCAGCTTTTCCTCTCATTGCTGGATTCAGACCGATTTTATGGTAAATTTCGAGATGGAGTTCACAAAGTCGATTACTCGGATTTGATGCGCCGAATGGTCAAAGAGGAAATGTTTAAGTTTGATGGCACACCGTTATTTCCCGAACGCAAAGCATATACGGTAAATTATACACTCTCGGATATTGAGGCCACGCTTTACGAGGCAGTGACACACTATGTGCAAACTGAAATGGGCAAGGCAGATCAACTCGATAGCAAACGCAAAGGCTCAGTTGGATTTGCATTAACAATATTACAACGCCGTCTCGCCTCGAGTCCCGAAGCAATTTTCCAGTCGCTTAAGCGCAGAAAAGAACGATTGGAAAGCCGTTTGCGCGAAGAAAAATTGGGTATGCACAAGCCAAAAAATCTTGCTGAGCTTCTTGCGGACATTCCCGAAGACGACGATGAACTCAATGCCGAAGAGCAAGAAAATCTGGAAGAGACACTTGTAGATCAGGCGACTGCTGCACGGACAGTTACAGAATTGGCGCAAGAAATAGATATTTTAAAAAAACTGGAAAATCAGGCCGAAGCAGTTGTGCATTCCGAGCGAGATCGCAAATGGGACGAGCTTTCGCGCATTTTGCAGCAGGACCAGGCTATACGCGATACAGATGGAAATTTGCGCAAGCTGATCGTTTTTTCTGAGCACCGCGATACCATCAACTATCTGCAAAATAAAATTGCAGGTGTGCTGGGGAATCCCAATTCAGTCGTCACCATTCACGGTGGTATTCAACACGACGAGCGTTTGCGCGTCCAGGCTCGGTTCCGCTCCGACCCCGAAGTGCGTATCCTCGTTGCAACAGATGCCGCCGGAGAAGGCGTGAACCTTCAGAATGCCAATCTGATGGTGAATTACGATTTGCCGTGGAATCCCAACCGTCTGGAACAGCGTTTTGGGCGCATACATCGCATTGGACAACAAGATGTATGTCATCTTTGGAATCTGGTAGCCAGAGAGACCCGTGAAGGCGATGTGTATCACCGGCTTTTGCAAAAACTGGAAGTTGAGAGTTCGGCTCTACAAGGTCGGGTATTTGACATTTTGGGCGAAGTATTTGAAGGCGTTAGCCTGAAAGACCTTTTGCTTAATGCGATCAGATATGGCGATCAGCCCGAAATCCGGGCAAGCTTGAATCAAAAGGTCGATCACGCCTTTGACCGCGAACACATACTCGCTATTCTCCACCGCAACGCACTTGCAAAAGAAACAATGCATCCCGAACGCCTCTTTGCGGTCAAAGAAGAAATGGAAAAAGCCGAGGCCAGACGACTTCAGCCCTATTTTGTGCGTTCCTTTTTCTTAAAAGCTTTTGAGTCCTTAGGAGGCGTTATTTATCAACGGGAAGCTGCCCGTTTTGAAATTACACATGTTCCTGTTGCAATTCGGGATCGAGACCGAATGATAACGGGTCGTAACCGTCGCGATATAGCGCCCGTACTGAAAAAATACGAACGAGTCTGCTTTACTAAAGAGGCTGTTCGTCTCGTTGATAAGCCCAATGCGCCTTTCGCGGCGATGTTGCACCCCGGCCATCCGTTGATGTTGGCTGCCAGCGATGTATTGTTGGAGCGTCACGGCAATTTGCTACGGCAAGGTACAGTGCTCGTCGATCCCACCGATGAAGGCATAGAACCCCATTTGCTTTTTCTACTCACACATGAAATCAAAGGAGATGTTGACAGGACATTGTCTAAACGCTTACAATTTGTACGTGTTGCGCCCGACGGTTCTGCTGCTTTTGCAGGATGGGCACCACATCTCGATTTAGAACCCATTTCAGATGGTGACCGCGACTTGCTCAAAGATGTGCTCGCTGAACCGTGGATTTGTACAGATCATGAACAACGCGCATTGGCATTAGCCGCCGAAACACTGGTGCCCGAACATTATGGAGAAGTAGCCCAACGACGGATTGAACATGTAGCCCGACTAATTCATGAATTTGCTTAAAATTTCCATAATTTTATTTTTTACAAATGGTTATGAAATTTAGGCCAAAAATATTTGTTTCGATGCAATAACTGGGAAGTCCAGTATTTACGCCAATTTCTCAGATTTTATGAATTTTTCGGGGTAGATAAGACCCTCGCCGCTGTTCATGAACGCTTGACCAGAGAAATCGAATTTTTGTCGGACCGCTGGCTCAAACTCAAAGAAGACGCAGAAATGGGTAAAGACGTGCGCCTCCCTCTCGAAAGAGCAAGACGTATGGTGAGCGATCTTGAAGGACGTTTGGAAAATCGAAAAAAGGAACTCCAGGCCATGCGGCACGTCACATCTGCGACACCCGTTGCCCTTGGAGGTGCGCTCGTCGTTCCCGTGGGCTTACTTCGCAAATTGCGCGGCGAACTACCAGAAGAAGGGAAATCCACTTTTGCTGTTGATGCACAGGCACGCGCGCGTATTGAACGCATTGCAATGGATACTGTAATTCAAGTGGAAAAACAACGCGGATGTCGCGTCATAGATGTTTCGGCACAGAAATGCGGATGGGATATCACATCTTATACCACCGTTGATGATGAAGTAACCAACGAAGTTCGACACATAGAAGTGAAAGGCCGTGTGAAAGGTGCAACCACCGTGACTATATCTCGTAATGAAATCCTTTATGCACTCAATCAAGCCAACAAATTCTTACTCGCGATTGTACTCGTGGATGAAGACGACACCGTAGATGGCCCCTATTATATTCGCAACCCCTTTGACACCGAACCAGGTTGGGGCGTTTCATCTGTCAACTTCGATCTAAAAACGTTGCTCCAAAAAGGTACACCTGCCCAATAAGCCATCCAGGATATTCAGAGGAGGCAACAATGGCGACATCAGAAAACAGAAATCTGATGCTATCGGTCAGGGATTTCGGACCGATTTATAGTGCAGAAATCGAACTGCGCCCACTCACCGTATTTGTCGGACCGAGCAATACGGGAAAATCTTATCTGGCGATTTTGATCTACGCGCTGCATAAGTTTTTTAATAGCCGCAGGACAACAAGACGTCCTTATTTTTCTTCTCGTAGAGGTTTATTATACGAGCAGGCGATATCCGAGGAAAATATCGCGCGTTTGATTGACGGAGCGGACCAAATCGTTTCGCAAATGAAAATAAAGGGTTCGTCAGAGGATTTTCCTGTACCAGACGTAATTGCATCGCTGATCCGTCCTATGCTCAGTGATGTTCTCCTCGGCGATGATCTCGCCCCTGAAATAATGCGGTGTTTTGGTATTGACGAGACCAGAAAGCTTATTCGCCATGCAAATAAGGAAAGCGCGAAGGTCGCTCTACTTTCAAAAACGCCAGGCTCATCAGAAGCGAGGTACAACAACAGTTCATTGTATAAATTCAATATTACAAAAAAGGCTTTCATCGCTTCAATTCCCGACACAGCACCTTTGCAGATCGGAAAAGGCGCCATTGAGGAGTATATCCAAATCACATCCCGAATAAAAAATTTCGAACCAAAATGGCCAGATAGTAGAGAAAGAAGGTTTTTGGCGGCGGCTGCATTGATAGATAACCTTTTTGGTAACGTCGTTTCTTACTTCGCGAATCCAATGAGTCGGCCTGCCTATTATCTCCCCGCAGACCGCGCGGGCGTCATGCACGCGCACAAAGTCGTCGTAGGTTCTTTGATCCAAGGTGCGTCGCGTGCGGGTCTTCGCCCCGAACGAGCATTACCTGAGTTGTCTGGCGTTCTCGCCGACTTCATCGAACAACTCCTTGACTTGGGCGATTTGGCAAGGAAAAAGAAAAGGCTAAATGAGAATCTCACCCAACGTCTCGAAAAAGAAATCCTGAGTGGATCAATTCGCATCGAAAATTCATCTACTGGCTACCCGGTATTTTCCTACCAACCAACAGGATGGAAAGAAGACATGCAATTGATGAATACTTCGTCAATGGTATCGGAACTCGCGCCCGTCGTATTGTACCTGCGCCATGTCGTCTCCCCTGGGGAAGTCCTGATCATCGAAGAACCCGAATCCCACTTACACCCCGGAATGCAGGTCGCGTTCATTCGGCACCTCGCTGCGGCGGTGCGTTCCGGCATACGGGTCATCATTACCACACATAGCGAATGGGTACTGGAAGAACTCGCTAACTTGGTACGTCTATCCGATCTACCTGAATCTCGGAGAAAAGGGGTCGGTGGGGCGGATTACGCGCTCAGTCCCGACCAGGTAGGCGCCTGGCTATTCGAGCCAAAAAAACGCCCCAAGGGTTCGATAGTGAAGGAGATGCCCCTTGATGTGGATTATGGTGGATTCCGATCTGATTATGACGACATTGCGATTGGTACCCACAACGATTGGGCAACAATCTCCAACCGAATTGAGGAAAGTTGAACCAGATGACGATGATGGAATCGGTACGAGGGAAATTGGATGCTCGATGCCTGAGAAAGCAGTGTAGAGCGGGAAAGTGTTCGATTTTTCTCAAGGGGGTTTCGCGTCAATTCGTCCTGATCCACATGGATTCTCCCAGTTCACCTCCGAGCCAGCATGAAACGCGATGCGACTACCTGTTTCTCGGATATTTAGACGATACAGATGGAAGTCCGTGGACCGTACCCATAGAACTGAAATCAGGTGGGGTCAGTGCCAGTGCGGTCGCAAAGCAACTTCAGGCTGGTGCTGATGTCGCCAATCAGATTATTCCACATAACGCAAATACGAATTTTACCCCGGTTGTTGCATCGGGTAGGATTTCGAAAATTGAGCAAAGACGACTGAGAAACAAGTCCAACAAAGTCCAGTTTCGCGGGAGATCAGTAATCGTTCAGAGAATTAAATGTGGGACCTCTCTGGCACAAGTGCTGAGCTGAGAGACGCGGGAGATGACTGAAATACACCTACATTGTGGACAAATTCTACAATAGGTGGGCGGGAGTCAAAAAATTATGACTATCTGTTGATCCATTTCGCAGTGAGATGTAGTTCGGCGGTCAGCCGATTCTACTAAAAAGAGAGGTCAATCATGACACAGGAGAAATTGCTGGACGAAAAAAGTGATAAGAGCGTTAAACTGGGTGAGGTTGCTGTTGTTTTAGTTGCTCAGTCAAACAATCCCTCAATCATTAACCCGGACTTTTTGCGTCACAATGAAATCGTGAATGCCGACCTGTCGCTGCAAGGTAATCCAATTTCAAGTCCGCTCTTTTCGCAAGTGAAATTTGAGAGAGGTATCATCGTGCAGGCGTTACCTGATCGCGTAACTTTTCTGCAAACGGGAGACTCTTTGGCGCCAGAAGATATTCTGTGTCCGGAAATAGCGAAACGTTATATGGAGAAAGTGCCTCATGTCCCTTATAGTGCTATTGGTATCAATCCCAAAGGTTACAGGTATTTATCTGCTGAAGTTCCAGAAAAAGTTTCTAATATCCTAATCAAAAGTGCGGAGATGTCATTCAAGGACGTTACACCGGAGGTTCATTTGAAAACGATATATCAATATGACACAAGAAAGATTGTCTTGGATATCGCTGAAACAACGAAGAAAAAAAATGATGATCCAGAAATCCCTATTATGCTGTTTCAAGCAAATATTCATCGAGATATACCATCAACAATGGATCAGCAAGACCGTATCAACATAATTTCAGACATTCTTACATTGTGGAAAAATGATTTATCTGATTTTGATGCGCTGGTAAAAAAGTTCAATTTCCAGGAGTCTAAATCATGACAACTTTCAGTTCTCCCACATTAATGCTGTACAAAAACATCGGGCTATTAGATAGTCCGGATACCGGAACTACCCCGGACGATATGAATATATTTGGCTATTCGACAGATTGGATTAGCAAGACTGAGGAGGGACTAATTAATAGTCAGTCTATATTAGAGGCTATTTTAAATGAGCCTGCAAAAGAGTCAAAAGACTTAGAAACATTATTGCTTTCGCCTAGTTATAGTATCGAACCCGATACATCGAGTTCCGATATCTATAATCTTCTAATTAGTCGAATTGCGAAGGCATACAACTTTGAACGGGCCAACGCATTCCGTGATTTTTACGAAGCAATTGAGAAGACACTCAATCCTGAACTGTACGATGCACTGTACGATCTTCAGGAGGCAAAGGACGAAGCACTTGAAGAAGGGTTCCCTGTGCCATCCGAAATGGCTTTGGAAAATGCGGAGCGCTTGTTGAGAGAGATGTACTTGATTTCACCCCGTCGTTTCGAGGTATATCCCACACCGGATGGCGAGATTGCCATTGATGCTCCGGGCGGGCACGGACGGTCAGTTTTGTTACTATGCGATTCCGCAGGCGGTGCGCTGTGTCTGGTCAACATGAACGGCAATCATAGACGCGCCCGTTATGACACTACCAGTACACTTCCCGACGGCTTTGTGCGTGAAGCTCTAATCGAGTTGCATCAGTAGGATGATAAAATTTCATGAATATTCCGAATAACATCGCACCGGCGGAGGAACTCGGGCGTAGTATGTTTTCAAGTAGGGAGGCGAAGCGTGCGCGGCGATCCAGAGTCTCACATAATGCTTTTTTAGAAAAAGAGGGCCAAACCGACATTTCGGTTGACAGACTCAGTATCGCACCAGCGAAAGAGGCAGTTGCAATTGCTGATAATGTAGGCGCAGCACGTACACCTAGTGCCACTTTCTACGGATGGGCCTTCCTTACCGCTGAGGAAGCTGACTGCAATGGACGGCAGGCCATTGCCTCTCCGCTCGATAATAATCCGTATCATGCGGATATTCGCCTACCAGAGCTTACAGCTGAAGACAGGGAAGAACAAAAGCGGCATGCACAAGAACTCGCAGATGCCTCGCGCTGGCGCGAGCGTCCCAACTTACCTGAAGAATGACCATTGAGAGACTGCCAATCGAACAGGAACCACCACCCACACAAAATGAAACGAGCAGGTATGTATCAGAATGTCAAAATACCCAGGAAACTCATTGAAGTTGCGCTACCTCTGGACGCGATCAACGCGGCAGCGGCACGCGAAAAATCTATTCGACATGGACACCCCAGCACCCTGCATCTGTGGTGGGCACGGCGACCACTTGCTGCGGCACGCGCGGTTATCTTTGCACAGCTTGTGAATGACCCGGGATACCAGCAAGGAGACGGATTCAAATATGGCGTGAATAAAAAGGACGCCGCTATTGAGCGGAAACGGCTATTCAAAATCATTGAAGAACTCGTACGGTGGGAAAACACCACAAACGAGGAAGTATTGGAAAAGGCAAGGGTTGAGATCCGTCGGTCATGGCGAGAAGTGTGTGAACTCAACAAAGACCACCCACAGGCTGCCGAATTGTTCAACCCGGACAAACTCCCTGCCCTGCATGATCCGTTTGCAGGCGGAGGTGCAATCCCGCTGGAAGCGCAACGCCTTGGCCTGAAAGCATACGCCTCAGACCTCAATCCCGTTGCTGTGCTCATCAACAAAGCAATGATCGAGATCCCACCAAAATTTTCTAACAGACCGCCAGTAAACCCAGATATGCAGAAAAATCTCGCCCAAAAAGCGCGGTGGAAAGGCGCAACGGGCCTTGCCGAGGATGTGCGCTACTATGGCAAATGGATGCGTGACCAGGCCGAAAAACGCATCGGCCATCTGTACCCAAAAATCGCCATCACAGAAGAGATGGTCGCCAAAAGGTCAGATCTGAAACAGTACGCGGGACGCAAACTCACAGTCATCGCATGGCTGTGGGCGCGCACGGTAAAAAGCCCAAACCCGGCCTTTGCCCATGTAGATGTACCCCTGATTTCGACCTTTATGCTCTCCACCAAGAACAAAAAAGAAGCCTACATAGAGCCAGTCATCAAAGGAGACGCCTATCACTTCATCTTAAAAGTAGGCAAGCCAAAGGATCCAGATGCAGCCAAAGCCGGAACAAAACTCGGACGCGGGTCAACCTTCCGTTGCTTGCTATCCGGCGCACCGATGTCGAGCAACCACATCAAGGCCGAGAGCATGGGCGGGCGCATGGGCGCACGGCTCATGGCAATTGTGGCCTCGGGCGACCGCGGGCGGGTGTACCTATCACCTACACCGGAAATGGAAGCCATCGCACACGAGGCGAAACCGAAGTGGAAGCCGGACGAACCAATGAATCGCGATACCCCCAACTTGGTTAGCGGCCGAGGTTACGGCTTCTTCACATGGGCCGATCTTTTCACCTCCCGCCAACTCGTCGCTCTCACAACTTTTAGCGACCTGATACAAGATGCAATGGAGCAAGTCAAGCGCGATGCTACCGCTGCCGGTTTACCTGACGACGACAGCCCTCTGCGCGATGGCGGCAATGGTGCAACGGCGTATGCAGAAGCGATGGGGGTGTACCTGGCTTTTGCTGTAGATCGCATGAGCAACACGCTTTGTACGATCGCACGTTGGACACCAGGAAGAGAACAAACCGTGACAGCATTCGCCCGCCAAGCCATTCCAATGACTTGGGATTTCCCAGATGTAAATCCCTTTGCAGGTGCAGCAGGTGACTACAAAATCTCAGTTGCCGGAGTGATCAAGGGTATTCCTCTTGAGATCAATACTTCTGGTTTTGCCGTTCAGGCAGACGCTCAGACACAGGACTTGTCAAATGGAATGATCATATCCACCGATCCGCCTTACTACGACAACATCTGCTACGCTGATCTTTCGGACTTCTTCTACATCTGGCTGCGCCGTTCGCTACGCTCGGTATTTCCCGACCTATTTGCCACACTCGCCACGCCCAAGGCCGATGAATTGGTTGCCATGCGCTACCGCCACAACAGTAATGATGAGGCAGAGGCATTCTTCATGGGCGGGATGACAAAGGCGATGCAACGGCTGGCAGAGCAAGCACACCCCGGTTTTCCCGTTACCATCTACTATGCCTTCAAGCAGGCGGAAAAAAAAGCCAACGGGGGCACAACTTCCACCGGCTGGGAGACCTTTTTAGAAGCTGTTGATCAAGCAGGATTTCAGCTTTCGGGCACCTGGCCGATGCGTACTGAAATGAAGTCTCGCCAGATTGCAGCAGGTACCAATGCCCTCGCCTCCAGCATCATTCTCGTTTGCAAAAAGCGTTCTGCTGATGCACCTGTTATTTCTCGACGAGAGTTTTTGCGAGAGTTAGATGCGGTATTGCCAGAAGCACTGGATGAGATGACCCGAGGGGCCGGTGAAGATCGGTCTCCGGTTGCACCAGTGGATTTGTCTCAGGCCATCATTGGACCGGGAATGGCTGTTTTTTCCAAATACCAGGCTGTGCTTGAAGCCGATGGGACACCAATGCCCGTGCGAACAGCGCTTCAGCTTATCAACCGGTACCTGGCTGAAGACGATTTTGATGCCGATACGCAATTCTGCTTGCACTGGTTTGAACAATACGGCTGGCGCGAGGGACCCTATGGCGATGCAGATACCCTTTCGCGCGCAAAGGGAACAAGTGTCGATGGGGTGGAAAATGCCGGGGTCATTGCGTCTGGCGGGGGGCAGGTGCGTTTGCACAGGTGGTCTGAATATCCCACCAATTGGAATCCACACACAGATTCACGCAACCCAATCTGGGAAACCCTGCATCATTTGATTCGCACATTAAAACAATCGGGCGAAACAGTGGCCGGTGCTCAACTTGGAGCAGTGAAGTCCCAACGCGGGGCCACGCGGCAATTGGCTTATCGTCTCTACACCCTTTGTGAACGCAAGGGATGGGCAGAGGATGCGCGAGCATATAACGAACTGGTCACAAGCTGGACAGGCATTGAAAGTGCAGTTGTGACTGAACCCGTGCAATCACGGCTTTTTGAATAAACCACGCCCCTCTTGCCCAAAGGCCGAACAGTAAATTCAACCGGAGCAGGTATTATGAAACCCTGGAGAGAAGTCGTTATTCCTCATCCCGATGTGCTCGAAGGCACGTTTCAGCAATCGGAATTTGCCGCCGATATAACAGCCGTTCGCAAGGGTGAAGCCACGCGGGAATATCAAGACCCCATTGCTTTTTTTCAGCGCACCTACATCACAGAAGGCATGGAAACGCTGCTGATGCAAGTCGCGCAGCGGCTCAATGGTACAGGTGGAGAGCCAGTCATTCAATTGCAAACGGCTTTTGGGGGCGGCAAAACGCACACGCTATTGGCAGTCTATCATCTCACAACGAGAAATTGTGAATTGAGTGATTTGGCGGGCATTCCAACACTGCTCGACAAGGCCGGGATGATGGACGTACCCAAAGCGCGGGTTGCCATTTTAGACGGTCAGGCTCATGCACCCGGTCAGCCATGGAAACACGGCATTCGCACATTGTGGGGTGAACTCGCCTACCAATTGGGGGAAAAAGAGGGATTTGAGCTTGTCAAAGCAGCCGATGCAAATGGCACATCACCGGGCAAAGATGTGCTAAAAACACTCCTGGAAACTTACGCACCCTGTGTGATCCTCATTGACGAATTGGTAGCTTATATTCGGCAATTTCAGGAAGGACAAAATTTGAGCGGTGGAAGTTATGACAGCAATTTGTCATTTATTCAAGCCCTCACAGAAGCGTGTAAATTAGTACCCAATGCCGTGATTTTGGGATCCTTACCCGAATCTACAGTGGAAGCAGGTGGCAACCGGGGGATCATGGCTTTGCGTGCATTGGAAAAAACATTTGGGCGCGTACAGGCCCTGTGGAAGCCCGTTGCAACCGAAGAGGCATTTGAAATCGTAAGGCGGCGTTTATTCCAAACCATCACCGATGAACAAACCCGCGAAACAGTTTGCAGGGCTTATGCCGATGCGTATGTTGCCGAAGGTGCAAAGCTACCGGGAGAAACACAAGAAGCCCGCTATTTCGACCGCTTGATACAAGCCTATCCCATCCACCCCGAAGTCTTTGATCGGCTATACGAAGATTGGGCTACCATAGATGGGTTCCAGCGTACGCGCGGCGTACTCAAACTGATGGCCAAAGTAATTTATCGGTTATGGGAAGACGACAATAAAGACACGATGATTTTGCCCAGCAGTTTGCCCCTGTACGATGGCGGCTCCCGCAACGAATTGACCTATTATTTGCCAGCGGGCTGGGATCCCGTCATAGAAAGAGACATAGACGGTGAACGCGCAGAAACAACAGAACTCGAAAACAAAGAGCCTCGGTTTGGTGCTGTTCAGGCTGCCCGCCGCGTGGCAAGAACGCTTTTTCTGGGGAGTGCGCCTTCTTCTGCTGTACAAACATCCAACACACGGGGACTCGATAGATCGCGTGTACTATTGGGGTGTTTGCAACCCGGTCAACCATCTTCGGTTTATTCAGACGCCCTCAATCGCCTATCGGATCGCTTGCATTATCTCAACAGTTCTGGCGACAAAGCGCGAGAAGTCACGCGGTTCTGGTTTGATACGCGAGCAAATCTTCGGCGCGAGATGGAAGACCGCAAGAGACGCTTTGATGACAAAAACGAAGTGCGCGGCAAGCTGGCCGAAGTACTGAAAAAAATGTCAACCGGCATCTCGTTTTTCGAGGGCAAGCACATATTTACTCCCCATGCCGATGTTCCCGATGACAGCGCATTGCGCCTGATCTATCTCTTGCCTGAAAATTTTTATTCTCGTGAAGAAACGCGGCTCTCAACCGAAGCGATTCTGGACTATGTGCGCAATCACGGTGCAAAACCCAGGTACCGGGGCAATCGGTTGGTATTCCTCGCGCCAGATTATAGTTTGTTGGGGCGGTTGCGCGATTGTATTCGGGTGGCTTTGGCCTGGAAATCAATCGTCGAAGATGTATCTGAGATGCGCCTAGTGCTGGACACGCTTCAGGTCCAACAGGCACAAAAACAGCTTCAAACCGCCGAAGATGTTCTCCCACAAATTGCGCGAGAATGTTATAAATGGCTTTTGTGTGCGGTGCAAAACACGCCCACAGACCGCAAACTCATTGTCGAAGCATTTGCATTGAACACGCATGGCACCCCATTGGGAAATGAAATTGAGCGCGTATGCGTGGAAAACGAACTGGTAATTATCACATGGTCACCTATTCACCTTCGCACCAGACTACAAGAGCTTTATTGGAAACCCGATAAACCCGCCATTGAGGCTATGGTATTTTGGGAAGATACGATGCAGTACCTCTACCTTCCGCGCCTCAAAAATCGCGATGTATTTGCTCAGGTTATCGCGACAGGGGCTGACAGCCGAGATTTCTTTGGTACAGCTTATGGACATAGCGATGGCAAATTCGATGGCTTCAAGTTAGGTGATGCAAATGTACAACTCGACGACACACTCTTGTTGATCGAACCAGAAGCCGCAAAGCAATACGAAGCTGAAAATCAAACGCCTGATCCCGATATAGACCCAGACCCTCCCCCTGGCAGTCCTCCCGCCCCTGCCCCACCACCCGAAGAGACTCCCCCCCCAGAGGAACAGACTTCTATACATACATTCATCGGCACAGCGAATGTAAATCCATCCGTTGCAAAGATGCGTCTTGTACAAATTGCCGAAGAAATCATCAGCCTTCTTCAAAGCGACCCACAAGCACAGGTGGATGTCCGGCTGGAAATACAGGCAGAGTTCCCCAATGGCGTTCCAGATCAAATCAAACGCGCCGTATCCGAAAACGCCAATCAACTGGATTTTACAAACAACACATGGGAGTAAAACCATGGGCATTACTGAAAAATTAAACGTGGGCATTGTGGGGGCTGCTGGGCGAGGGGGCAGTTTTCGGGTGGCTTTTGAAGCGCAGGAAACGGCCCGCATTCACGCAGTGTGCGATGTGCGCGAAGAGGAACTCGACGCTGCTGCTGAACGATTGGGAGCGCCTGAAAAATACGCGGATTATGAAACCATGCTGGCGCGTTCTGAAATCGATGCGGTCGTCATTGGCACGCCCATGCATTTTCACGCTCCGCAGGCAATTGAGGCACTGCGTCGCAATATTCACGTTCTGAGCGAAGTCACCGCCGGGGTCTCCGTAGCGGAATGCCGCGAGTTGGTGCAGGCCGCTACTTCGTCAAAAGCAATCTATATGATGGCTGAAAATTACACCTATACCCGCGCCAACGTACTGGTGAAAGAACTCGTGCGCCGGGGTTTGTTTGGCGATGTATATTATGGAGAAGGAGAGTATTTACACGAATTGAAAGCCCTGAATGAAATCACAACATGGCGGCGCAAGTGGCAAACGGGCATTGATGGTATAACCTATTGCACGCACAGCCTGGGACCTCTTTTGCAATGGATGCCAGGCGACCGCGTGGTGCGCGTGTGTTGTGCAGGCAGCGGGCACCATTACACAGACCCGCGGGGAGATCAGTATGAAAATCAGGATTCGTGCGTCATGTTGTGCCAAATGGCGTGCGGTGGACTGGTAAAAATTCGGGTAGATATGCTATCGGAGCGGCCCCATGCAACCGGCAATTTCCAACTACAAGGGACAAAAGGGTGTTATGAATCGGCGCGCGCGCGCGGTGGCGTCAATCGCGTATGGCTTGCAGATATCTGCGACAAAAAAAATGAATGGATGGTTTTGGAAAATTTAGAAGAAGATTATTTGCCCGACATGTGGCGCAACCCCTCTGAAGCGGCATTAAAAACAGGGCACGGCGGAGGCGACTTTTTTGAAATAATGGATTTTATCCAAAGCATTAACGGCGAAATCGACTGTCCAATTGGCATTCACGAGGCAATGGACATGACCTTGCCGGGATTAATCAGTCAGCAATCAATTGTGCAAGACGGGGCGTGGTTAGACGTGCCCGACTCGCGCTCGTGGGTAGAGGAGTAAAATATGGGAATGCTGGATGCTATTGATCTAAAACAAGAAATGAAAAAATCTGAATACAACGCCCGGATGGAAAAGTTGAAAATAAAAATGGGCCAACTCGAGCGACAGGCGCTGGAAAACAATGTGTCCATCACAATTGTATTCGAAGGCTGGGGCGCTTCTGGCAAAGGGCGACAGATCAACGAATTGTTGCAAGTACTCGATCCCCGAGGCGTCAAAGTATATTCGACGCAGGTTTCCAATGAAGAAGAGACTTACCGACCATTTATGTGGCGATTCTGGACTCAAATACCCGAACGCGGGCGCATAGCGATTTACGGTCGGAGTTGGTACAGTCGGTTCATTGTGGAGAAAATGGATCCGATGATGGGCAAACTGCCGGTTGATAAAGCATATCAAGAAGTAAATAGTTTCGAGCGACAACTCGTAGATGACGGCCATGTGATCATCAAATTTTTCCTGCACATTTCACGCAAAGAACAGCAAAAGCGTTTTAAGCAACTCGAGAAAAACCCAATGACTTCATGGCGCGTAACAGATTACGATTGGAAAAAGAATAAGCAATACGAATCGTATGGGGAAGTCATCGAAGAGATGATCGCGCGTACGGATAGTAAATACGCGCCCTGGCATATTGTTCCTGCCCAAAATTGGCGTTTTGCGGCGGTTTCAGTATTTGAAAAAGTGATAGAAGTCGTGGAGAAAAAGCTGACATCGCTAAACAAAAAGACGCGGGCCAAAGCGGTTTCCCTATCCCCAATCCCGCATTCTATGCTCGATACATCTGATTTGTCCAAAGAACTCACGCGCAAAGAATACGATCGCCTGCGCCGCGTTTATCAGAAACGAATATGGGAACTTGAACACGATGTGTATATGCAAAGGCAGTCGGTGGTCATTGTGTACGAAGGCTGGGACGCTGCGGGAAAGGGCGGCAATATCAAACGCCTGGTGCGCCGCATGGACCCGCGTGGATACGAAGTGATCCCCATCGCCGCGCCAAATGATATTGAATTGGCACATCACTATTTGTGGCGGTTCTGGATCAAAATGCCCAAAGCTGGCCATTTTGCCATCTTTGATCGGTCGTGGTACGGGCGCGTTCTGGTTGAGCGCGTAGAGGGATTTGCGACAAAACAGGAATGGCAGCGCGCGTATCGCGAAATCAACGAAATGGAAGAACAGATGGCAAATTACGGTACCCTATTATTCAAATTCTGGATCGATATTGACAAAGACGAACAATTGCGACGCTTTCAAGACCGCGAAAAAACACCGTTCAAACAGTGGAAAATTACAGATGAAGATTGGCGCAATCGAGAGAAATGGAACCAGTATCGCGACGCTGTGGATGAGATGTTATATCGCACAAATACAGATCACGCGCCATGGACCATTGTAGAGTCCAATTGCAAGCTATATGCGCGCATTAAAACGCTGCGCACCGTAGTCAAAACCCTGGAAAAACACTTGATCAAGCATTGAAGGTGAGACGTAAAGTGAGTGAATTAGCCATTGAACTGCGGGATATTCACAAGGTTTTTGTGACCGACAGCAACCGCGTAGAGGCGCTCGCACAAATTTCTCTGCGGATTGAGCAAGGCGAATTTGTCAGCATGATCGGTCCCTCGGGATGTGGTAAAACGAGCTTAATGCGGATTGTCGGCGATCTGGAAACACCGACCAAAGGCACGGTTCGCGTACTGGGGAAAATACCCGAAGCCGCGCGGCGCGAACGATTGGTCGGCTTTGTGTTTCAACAACCCTCGCTTCTCGCCTGGCGCACTGTGGAAGAAAATGTGCGTCTGCCAGCAGAGGTCTTTGGAGACGCAGAAATTCTGAGCCGGGTCTCTAAGACGATCGACATAGTCGGATTGGCTGGATTTGAGCATGCTTATCCGCGCGAACTATCGGGTGGCATGCAATCGCGGGTCGCCATTGCCAGAGTTTTGACCTTCCGACCATCCGTTTTGCTTATGGACGAGCCTTTGGGGGCATTGGATGAAATGACGCGGGAAAAGATGCAGATTGAACTGTTGCGAATATGGCAGGCGACCGGTGCTGCTGTTTTATTTATCACCCACAGCATTTCCGAGGCATTGCTCCTCTCTGACCGCGTTGTGGTGATGTCTGCCAGACCCGGCAGAATTACGGAAGACCTGAAAGTTAATTTTCCCCATCCTCGAGAAAACACCTTGCGCGCCGACCCCCAATTTGTGGCAATGGAAGCCCATTTGCGCGAGCAACTGGAAAGATAAACCAGCCAGTCTCCAGCCCCACTTCTTACTTCTTACTTCTCCCATATCGCCCCCCAGGGTTGTATAAGCTCGAGTTTTTTGTCCAGAGCATCCATCAGATCGGGCAGATCAAATGATGTGAGAACGCCCCGAGGGATATTGGTAGCAGGCCAACTAACCAGGGGCGTTTGTGTCCATGCGTGATAGGACAGCGGATAGTTTTTCAGAGTAACAGACGTCACTGCGGGATGGAGAAATCCGGCAAACAGCGCGTGAAGCGAACCTTGCCCCCGTCCGTAGAGATGGATCTCTTCTGCCCCTTCATCAACCAGCAGGTCGAGTGTCGATAACACATCGTGAACCCGCCGTCCGAGAAAGCACTGACCGAGCATCAGACCATATCCATTGCACATATAGTCGTTGCCATAAGGGTGAAAAAAGTCGCGTTCATCATCGGCAAGCGATTCCCCCAGGCCGCGCACATCGAGTGCATAGAGCGGATGTTGCTCTTTGAGTTTTTTCGCCAAAGGGTCTTCAACCAGATCTATTTCCGAAGAAATATGGGGCATATAGAGATGGACTTCGCGCTCGACATCGAGCGTATGCGAATAAGATGGATTGGACAGGCGTTTTCGCATAATAGCGCGAATAGTGCCCTCGGTTTCAATCGCATACCGCGCCAGACGAACGCCATCTTCTGTCGTGCTGCGCAACCACCGATGGTGTGGCAGGTCGCGGTTGACAGACAAGTTGAGCAAACGCAGCACGCGACGGATGAGCTGGTCTTTGCTCAGCTTTTTGCGTTTTGACGCAAGAACATCGGCTTTTTGTGCGATGAGATCGTATATGGGGGTAGCTCCTTCGGGCACAACTTCGCCTTTTGGTGTGACATTTAATGCTTCGCCCCCCGGGTCTTCAGTCTCTTCCAAACGAGTAACCCGCTGAATGCCGGCATGCCTTGCAAAAAATCGCACCATAGCTTCCTGGTTGTCGAGAAAAAAACCGTGGTTTTCTGGCCCGATAAAAATATCAGTCGCATTGGCTGGTGCGCCAACGATATCGTAAAAACGACGGATTTCAGAATAGGCTTGTTTGAGACCACGTCGGTCAAAAAAGCAATACGTTTGACCGAGTAGAATGACGGGAGCCGGTGCTCGGGCAATAAAAAAATCGGCCATGTCCAGACCCGCGCCAATCACACCCGGCGGATACTGTTCCGAATCTGCGGGCAGTTCATTTTCGAGGTTGGCGGCAAACGTAGTAACAAAGCAACTGGGGGCAGCCATAGTAAAACGCTCTTCTACCGGCCAGATCCAACTGGTCATTGTACCGCCGCCCGAGTTGCCCGTAAGCCCGATGTGCGCGGGATCAACTTCGGGACGTGTAAGCAGATAGTCGAGCGCGCGAATACCATCCCAGGCGCGCCACGCGCCAAACCATTCGCCCACGAGTTCGAGTTGTTTGCCCATCATATTGTGGGCATGTGTGGATGATCGCACGCTTTCCCTGCTACGCAGAGCATAATATTGATCGCGCTCTCCCTGGTTGAAGGGATCATAGATCAAGACGACAAAGCCATTGCGCGCCAGACGCTGACAAAATGCCTGATAAAGCGGTGCATTTTTGCCATCGGCAGCGTGACCGCAAGAGCCAATAATACCAGGTGCTGGCCCATCGAGTTTGTCGGGCACGTAGAGGTGGGCAGTGACCAAACAGCCCGGGCGGCTCTCAAAGAGGATTTTTTCAATGCGATAATGGCTGCATTCAATTGTACCGACGACGCGCGCTTGAAGAGGTGTTTTGCGCGGCCATGGGCGATAGGCTTTGTCAATGGCCTCGCGTACCGCATCTCGGTATGCAAAAGCTTCTTTTTTTGTGCGAATAGATGACAGGCGTTTTGCGCGGTCGGCATTTACAGCCCGCACACGCGCAACATAATCATCCAGCACCATGTGTCCATAACCATTTCGAGGCATAAGAATAGCTCCAGACTTAGTAAAGACATGACGTGAAAGGGCCTGTACTCTGCACACTACAATACATATATCCCCCGTGTGGGGTCAACGATTTTTTGCGGGACACGGCTAAAAATCTCACGCAGCTTACTTCATATATTCCAAGCCTTTTTGTTGCCATTACACGGTTTTTTACCTACATTATAAAATCTATATTTCAATTTTGAGACCGGAACCTATGTCGGCAATTGCTGAGAACTTAAAGCGCGTTCAAGACCGCATAGCCAGGGCTGCCCATCGGTCCGGGCGGTCAACAGATGCGGTTAAATTGATTGTCGTAACAAAGACCTGGCCTGCCGATGTCGTGCAACAGGTCATAGATGCGGGGACACGGGTTTTAGGTGAAAGTCGCGTGCAAGAGGCCCAGTACAAGGTCACAGAGGTGGCGGGCACTGTATCCTGGCATTTGATTGGGCACTTACAGCGCAACAAAGTCAAAATTGCGTTGCCTTTATTCGATCTGATTCATTCGGTTGACACATTGCGTCTGGCGCGAGAGATCAGCCAGCAGGCTACAAAAAATAATACCGCAGTTCGCGTATTGGTACAGGTGAATACATCGGGCGAAGAATCGAAATTTGGTGTATCGCCCAACGCGGCATTAGACCTGGTCGGGCAGGTCGATGACTTAGAGGGCGTTTCGGTGGCAGGGCTGATGACGATTGGCGCATTTGCACCAGACCCCGAAACAGTGCGACCAAATTTTGTCTTGTTGCGACAAATCAGGGATCGCATCGCAATTCATAAGCCCCATGTATCTGCCTTGTCCATGGGGATGACCAGCGACTTTGAAGTTGCGATTGAAGAAGGCGCGACAATGGTTCGCGTGGGCACGGCAATTTTTGGTCAGCGGGCGGTATAGACTATGGTAGATATGGTTGCTCAGACGATTATTTTAATACAGCAGGCCATTGACTGGGTGCTTGTTGCATTGGTAATCGGCATGGTGGCGTTGCTGTTGCTGCGCGCTGTTTTGTTGCGTATAAATTCTTTTGGCTGGTCTGCATATTATGTTCGGCGCATAACGGAACCCCTCGTGTGGCCCATTGCTCAGCACATGCCCGGAAATACCGCCGCGGCACCGTTGATACTGGTGATCGCGACATTGATTGGGGCATTTTTTTTCAAGTGGTTGACCAACGATGTACTGCGCGCACTCATTGGAATGTTGCACGGAATTTCTTCTGGCGAAATCCTGCATGTCATCGGATGGTTGCTCTATGGAGCCGTTGCGATCTTGTTGGTTTTAATTATCGCGCGTATCGTATTTTCCTGGTTGCCCTTCGTGCGCGAGGGCAAGTTTATGTGGACGCTTTACAGCTTGACTGAGCCTATTATGGGGCCTTTTCGGCAGATCGTTCCGCCACTGGGCATGTTCGATTTGTCGCCTATTTTGTTAATTTTGCTTCTGCAAGTTGTTCAAAGTGCCATTCAAAGTATATTTGAACTATAGATAGCCCCTGGGGGAAATAGTGAACATCACACCACTGGATATTCGCAAGCAGATTTTTAAGAAATCTTTTCGCGGTTATGATCAAGAGGAAGTGCAGACATTTCTCGAAATGCTGGCCACAGAAGTTGAACATCTCAACGGCGAAAATATCGAACTAAAAGAACATCTCAACATGTTGCAATCAGAAGTACATCACTATCGGTCAATAGAGCAAACCCTCCAGGAGATGCTCAGGACTGCCCAACAAACGGCTGATGAAGTCAAGAAAAATGGGCACAAAGAAGCCCAGCTGATTGTAAAAGAAGCAGAAATCCGCAGCAATCGGGCCATTGAAAAAGCACGCACGCAAGTGCATGATATCCGCACAGAGATTGTAGAGTTACAAAATCAACGCGATATGTTTTTGTCCAAGTTTAAGGCTCTGGTACAGGTTCAGACTGATTTTGTGGAACAGTTGGAAGTGACCACCTTCGATGTCGTGCAAGAGAATATCCCAAAAATAGAAGCTGCCTCCGCAGAGCAGGACGACCGAGATGCCTGAACAGACTGTTCGACTGGGTGTTATGGGCGGATCGGGTGTTTATCACATGGAAGGCGTGGAAATCGTAGCCGAACATCGCCTTGCCACCCCTTTTGGCGAGCCTTCAGATGCAGTTGTCGAAACGCGTATATGCGACCAATCGGTATATTTTTTGCCCCGTCATGGACGCGGGCATGTGCTGCTACCTTCTGAAGTGCCCTATCGCGCCAATGTATATGCCATGAAACAGATGGGTGTGACGCATCTGTTGGCGATAAGTGCTGTGGGAATTATGCGAGAATCAATAAAGCCGGGTGATATGGTGGTGCCCGACCAGATTTTTGATCGCACCCGCGGCATCCGTGCGAGCACATTTTTTGGTGAGGGCATTGCCGGACATGTCGCCTTTGCCGATCCTTTTTGTGGCGAATTGCGCGACTTACTGCTGGCCGCTGCAAAAAATTCCGGAGTGACCACCCACGACGGCGGAACGTATATCTGTATGGAGGGACCGCAGTTCTCCACACGCGCAGAGTCCCATTTTTATCGCCGAGAAGTCAATGCGACCGTTATTGGGATGACGGCTTTGCCCGAAGCCAAGCTCGCGCGCGAGGCTGAAATGTGTTATGCGATGCTGGCTATGGGCACCGATTACGATTGCTGGCATGAAGCCGAAGAAGATGTGTCAGTAGAAGCAGTAGTCACTGTGTTAAAAGACAATGCCGAGCACGCAAATCAAATTGTATGCACAGTGGCTGCACAGTTGCCCAATACATCGAATTGCGATTGTCTCAATGCTGCACAATTTGCGATTATTACAGCACCCGATGCGATTTCCGGCGTGGCAAAAGAACGTCTCAGTCTTTTATACGATAAGTACTGGGAGTGGGAAAAACGCGAGCCATAACTCTTATGATCGACAATAGCTGGTACACACGTCCCAAAGGATTGCGAGAACGTCATGCTGCAGGCGGTGTGGTCGTGCGTTGGGATGGCAATCAGATATTGCTGGCTTTGGCCCGCGAGAGAGGGCATACCGACTATGTGTTGCCCAAAGGACACGTTGAAGCCGGCGAGGAAATCGAGTGTGCTGCCAGACGAGAGATCGAAGAAGAAGTGGGAATATCAAAACTGCAAATTGTAGAAAAACTCGGCACAAAAGAACGGCTTGATTTTCACAAGACAGAATGGAAAATAACACATTATTTTTTGTATTCGACCAAGCAGATTGATGCCGTGCCAACCGACACAACGCATCACGAAAATATGTCGTGGGTGCCGCTTGATCCACTCCCTGTGTTTTTTTGGCCGGAACAATGCGCGCTAATCATAGAAAACGCGCGTCAAATTCGGAAAGCTGCGGATAGAAAGGAATAAAATGACACAACAAGATCTGGATTATTTCGAAAAACTTTTAGAGACCAAACGCACCTCTATGGTTAAAGACCTGGGTACTTTGCAGAGCCATTCCATGCTGGTCACCTCGGCAGAATCGTCGGGCGACCTGACGTATTCAGATCACATGCCCGATTTGGGCAATTCGACCATGGAACGCGAAAAGGCTTTTCTATTTGCAGCGCGCGACGGTGCTTATTTGGATCAAATTGAAGCCGCTTTAACGCGCATCAAAAAACGCAAATTTGGCGTGTGTCGAGAATGTAAATATCCCATCCCCAGAGCAAGACTGGAAGCTGTGCCGACCACGGAAATTTGCGTGCCCTGTAAAGAAAAACAAAACAAATCGGCATGAGGTAATTGTGAAATTTTTGTGGATTACAGGTGTGGCATTGGTACTGGATCAACTCACAAAATGGTGGGTGTTGCAAACCATGACCCTGGGTGAATCTGTACCGGTGTTGGGGTCTTTTTTTAAGCTGACCTATATTCACAATCCAGGTGCAGTATTCGGCATCCGATTGGGCAACCCATACCTGCATCTGTCACTGGCTTGTGTGGCACTTCTCGTGGTTGGTGTGTTGCTGCGGCGTCTCGCTCCCGAAGACCGCCTCGCAGCCATTGGTTTGAATCTGGTGCTGGGAGGCGCAATTGGCAATATCATCGACCGCGTGCGATTTGGTGTGGTAATTGATTTTCTCGATTTTGGCATTGGGACTACGCGGTGGTGGGTTTTTAACCTCGCGGATACCTGTGTTAGCGTGGGAACCGCCCTCTTAATTTTTGCTTTCGGCATTATACCTAAACACCGTGAGACGGTGTACAACCGTGATTCATCTAAAAATTCTGCCCCAACATGAAGGCCAGCGGCTAGACCGCTATTTGGCCGTTCAACGCCCCGAACTTTCGCGTTCACGATTTCAAAAACTGATTGTCGAAGGTGCTGTTTGCATCAATGGAAAGACGACGCGGTCGAGCTATCGGGTGGTGGCTCACGATAGCATCACAGTAGATATTCCACCTCCAAGAGACAGTACAATTGATCCAGAGGATATTCCTCTGGATATTTTTTTTGAAGATGATCATATGCTGGTGCTCGACAAACCTGCGGGTATGATTGTACATCCAGCGGGAAGGGTGACCTCGGGAACACTCGTCAATGCCCTCCTGTCACACTGCACGCATTTGTCGGGTATCAATGGGATTTTGCGACCGGGGATTGTGCATCGGCTGGACAGAGATACAACGGGGCTAATGGTGGTCGCCAAAAGCGATGAAGGGCATCGCGGATTGGCTGCCCAATTGGAAGCCCGCACGATGGAACGGCGCTATCTCGCGCTGATATGGGGGGGCTTTGAAGCAGATGAGGGGCGTATAGAAGCACCTATTGGAAGGCACTCAAAAAATCGAAAGCGAATGGCTGTTTCTCAGAATGGGCGATTTGCAGCAACGCGCTGGAAAATAAGGGCGCGTTACGATTTTCTCTCTTTGTTATCTCTCGCGCTGGAGACGGGGCGTACACACCAGATCAGAGTGCATCTAGCACATCTCAATCGCCCTGTATTTGGCGACCTACTATACGGAGGACGCGAGAAGCGGTTGAACGGGATTGCCCCCCTGTTTCGACAATCGGCAACCCACCTGCTCTCACAAACAAATCGACAGATGCTCCACGCAACCCAATTGACATTTGTGCATCCCGTAACAAAAAGAAAAATGGTGTTTCGAGCACATCCGCCAGAGGATATGCAAAGGGTGCTCAATATTCTTGCCGGTACTTATTCCTCATCATCTTCTTCTGGCATAAGCACAAATTCGGGATAGGCGTCAATTCCCAATTCCCCGACATCCTGCCCCAATTGTTCGATCTGGCGCGACACACGCACGCCCAACGTCATCGCAATCACACGCCACAACACCCACGAAGTGACAAACACGAATGCGCCAACTGCCACGATGCCGATCAGTTGCACGCCCAAGTTGCCGCCGCCAACTATGCAGACCGCCAAAGTACCCCAGATACCGGCGAACAAGTGAGCCGGTATTGCCCCGACAACATCATCCAGCTTGACCTTCTCCAAGAACCTGATCCCGGCGGTACACAAAACCGCGCCAATGGCACCAATAATGACCGCCCAGTAGTGATCAACAATATCAGGTCCCGCGGTAATCGCCACCAGGCCAAGGAACGACCACATCTTGACTCGTTCGGCCAGGGGGCCTCCTCTTCCCTTTAGCTCGCTACCTCTTCAATCGTCACCGCGGGCGGCACCAAAGGCAATTCGACTGTCATCTCGGTGAATTCACCGGGTTCGGATACGACCCGGATGGTTCCCCCGTGTTCGCGCACGATATCGTTGGAAAGAGCAAGGCCGAGGCCAGTGCCCTTGTCTGTCGGTTTGGTGGTAAAGAATGGGTTGAAAATTTTCTCGATAACCTCGGGCGGCATCCCATTCCCGTTGTCCCGTATGCACACCTCTATGCGATCATCCAGGCGTCTGGTAATCAGCGACAGGGTCGGGAAATAGGTCTCGCCAGCATCTGATTCGATAGCACGCCGTTTCTCGTCGGTAGCATAACAAGCATTGCCTACCATGTTGAGGAAGACGCGCCCCAGATCCTGCGGGACGACCTCGATTTGCCCCGCCTCCGGGTCGAAATCCTGCTCGATGGTCAAATTGAAATCCGGGTCGGTCGCCCGTGCGCTGTGATAGGCAAGGCGGGCGTGTTCATTGAGCAGATTGTTGATCTCAGTGGGCTGCCGCTCACCAGAGCCGCGCCCCATCATGAGCATATCGTGAACGATGCGGTCGGCGCGATTGCCGTGTTGGAGGATGCGCCCCATGTTGTCGGTGAGATCCTGGCATATCTCGTCAACCAATTCGCGCTGCTCCTCGTCCAGTGCTTCGACACTCTCGTCCAGTACCTCAGTCAACTCTTCCATCAGTTCTTCCGACGCCTCCGAGAAGTTTTTCACAAAATTCAGCGGATTTTTGATCTCATGCGCCACACCTGCGGTGAGTTCGCCGAGCGCGGCCAATTTCTCGCGCATGACAATCTGGTCCTGCGCCACCCGCAAGTCGTCCAGCACCTTTTCAAGCTCTGCGTTCTTAGATTGCAACTCTTCGGCCAGTTTTTCCACCAGATTCAGGCGCTGCACCTCCAGAGCGTGGCGGCGAAAAATCTCAAGGGCTGCGGCCATGTCTGCCACCTCGTCGTGCCCACCGATCTCGACCTTGCCCTCCAGGTCGCCATCAGCCATGCGGCGCATCCGTTCGGATAGTCGCTCGAGACGGGGCAACAGCATTCGTCCCACAAATAAATAGGCGATCAACAACGCGCCAGTAATGTTGATCACATTCAAAACCAACAGAAGACTGCGCCCGGTGCCGATGGCCTGCGTGGAAGCGAGGGTAGCTTCCTCCGCACTTATGCGGGCCGCATTTACCAGCCCTTCGGCCTCAGCGATTAGATCAAGGGCCAGAGACTGATTGTGTGCGAGCAGATCTCGCTGGTGCGCAGCGAGTTCGAGTTCTCGTGCACGCAGGTCGAAGCCCCCTTGCTCTCCCAGCCCCAACTGGTACAGGCGGGCACATATCGAAGCGATCTGACTGCGTGTACGGGCTGTTCCGAGTGCCGATAGACTCCATTCAATCCTGTCTTTAGCAGCCTCAAAGCGCTCCCGCAATGGTTCAATCAGGGGTGCGTCCGAAAGATTGAAAGCACTCGACAGAAGCTGGATTGCTATGGTCGCGTCTGCTTGCAACGCAGCCAGATGGCGATAGCGATCCAACTCTTTTCTCGACAAGTGCTGTGTAAGCGGCGCGGGTGCTTCGCCGAGATTGCGATACCCCGTCATAGCGTAGAACAGCTGATCGTCAATAAGCGGACCCATGACATCAACCAGTTCGTTGCGCACTTTGACCAGTTCTGCACGCAGGGCTTCGCTTCGTGCTTGCAGATCAAAACGCTCGGCTACCGAGCTTTCAATTGCCTCGATATTTGAGATCAGCGTACCACCCTGGGCGCGAATGCGACTGAAGCGTTTCTCTTCTTCACCTTGCTGCGTCAGAGCCACCAACTGCGCTTCAAAAGCACTTTGCTCTTTGCCGATTTCAGCGGTAACCTGATCAAAGACATCCAGTGTTGCAGCTGCGACCAGGCGCGGGGCTGCAGCTACAAGAGCACCGCTTTGTTGAGCGACTCCAAATGCGGCTGCCATTCCGGGCACACTGCCTTCATTCACGCGACTTTGCGCGTCACCCACGCTGTTGAAGGAAAGCCAGCCAACCAGACTCGCCCCCATAGTGAGGACAACAGCCCCGCCAATGCCCAGATAGAGTTGCGTCGAGATTCGGTAGCGGCCTTCAAGCAGAGGTTTTAGTATGTCAATCATGGCTTTATTGCGTCCCGCAGCGTTTGGATCGAGCGATAACTGCCATCTGTGCCAATCACGGTAAGAAAAACAGCGTCTGAACCCTGATTATCATTTTCGCCATAGAGAAGTTCAAAGCCATCGAGATCAATGATGTCTGTGCTACGCAAACTCTTGAGAAACCCGGCGCGGTCAACCTCCCTACCACAGCGTTCGAGAGCGACGATAGCCAATCGACCCGCCAAATAGCCTTCGTAGGAGACAAAGCCAGGAGTTGCTTCGGGCGCGTGGGTCGCCAGGGCACGGCGATAGGCAATACCAACGCGGGGGATCTCATCTGTTGGAAAAGGTACGACCTGAGTGACAAAGACCCCAGCACCAGCGCGACCGAGTTCTTCGGCCAAAGCGTTGCTGCCCACAAAGGAGATGGTCATGAATACGGGATCCAGCCCCGTGTGTCGCGCCCAGGCAATCAGCGTTGCTACCGGTTGATAGGCCCCAATCAGGATGACTGCATCGGGGTTTGCACTATGCAGGTTGAGCAAGCCCGTCTTCACCGCTGTGGTATTGCGCGGGTACACGCCTATTGCAACCGGTTCCATGCTACGCCGTTCGAGTGCCTGCCGCACGCCGCGATAGCCCGCTCGCCCAAAAGAGTCGTCCTGGTACATCACGGCGATGCGTTTAATGCCCAGGTCTGTGGTCAAACGAGCGACCATAGCCTCGGTCTCTTGATTATAAGACGCCCGCAGATTGATCACACTTTTCCACCTGGCTTCACGCAGGAAGGCAGCACCGGTAAAGGGAGCGATGTAGGGAACACCCGCGCGCTCGGCGATAGGAGTAGCAGAGCGCGAAGTGGGCGTGCCAACAGCACCAATCAGCGCGAAAACCCCTTCTTTCTCAATCAGCCGCTGGGTGTTGGCGATGGCAGCTTCGGGTTCGTATGCGTCATCGAAAGACAACAATATTAGCTGCCGACCATGCACGCCGCCCCGCGCGTTAGCCTCTTGAAAAGCTGCCTCAATTCCGATCCGCATGTTCTTGCCCAATTCTCGAGCGGGACCACTAAAGGCGGCGGACTGTCCAAAAAGGATGCGCTCGTCAGAGATTCCAGATTCTTCCGCACGGATTTCTACAATTAGCAAGACGAGTAGTAAAACCGCACAACTGTAGCGCGTTCTCCTCATCCATTCCTCCGCTTGATCAGAGTAAGATAGTTCTTATCCTGCTCGCGCCGATAGTGTACTTCGTCCATCATAGCGCGCATCAGATGGATGCCAAGCCCCCCTATCGGGCGATCTGCTATCTCTGCATCCAGATCCGGTTCGGGAGCGTCGCTCAGTGGATTAAAGGCATGCCCGCCGTCTATAATCTCAACGGTGAAGACATCCGCATCCGAGGTCAGCGCAATCTCAATCTCGTGGCGTGCATCGTCGTCGTACCCGTAGTTCACAGTATTGACGATCAACTCTTCGAGGACGAGATCGACCTGAAACACGAGATCGGGGGGCCAATTCCCCACCTCGCCGAGTTCTGCCACAGCGTCGTGGAGCCGCTCCAACTCGCTGAGATCCGACTCAATACACAAAGAACGTTTCACCTTCATGTCTCTAACTCTCTGCAAAAAAGTGTCATACAGGTCATATCGTCGAACTGGGGTATCTCGCCCGCGAATGCCTGCACAGCTTGAAATACCGCCTGGTTTATCTCGCGGACATCATGCGAACTCGCCTGGGCCAATACCAATACCGCACGCAAGCGCTCCATCCCAAACTCCTCATTCTGCGCATTCACAGCTTCGGTGACGCCATCTGTGTAAAGCACGAGGACATCGCCGGGCGCCAAAATGACTGCGTTTTGTTCGTATCGGATGTCTGGCAGAATACCCAGAGCAATTCCGTCGGTCCGGGGAAGTATAGTCGAGCTACCATCCGCGTGGATGACAATCGGAGGATTGTGCCCCCCATTGGCGTACGACAGCAATCCATTCGCCGGATTGTATTCGGCATAAAACACGGTGACAAACATCGCAGCGTCGTTGTCTTCCTGCAAGAGACTATTGACCTCGGTCAGCACATCGCCCGGGTTCGATTTGCCGATGGCGGCCCCTTTCAACAACGTGCGGCTGGACATCATGAAAAGGGCAGCCGGTACGCCCTTGTCGGAGACATCGGCAATTGCCAGACCAACGCGGCCGTTTTCCAGATTGATAACATCGAAAAAATCGCCCCCCACTTCGCGTGCAGGCTCCATGTTTCCAAACAACTGATAACCGGGTTTATTGGGGAAGGTCTTCGGCAGGATCGACTGCTGCATATCATGGGCAACGCGAAGCTCGTTTTGCAGTGCCACCAACTTATCCCGAGAAGCCACAGCCTCGCGCCACATTTTCAGGTGTACCAAAGTGCGCTCAATAGTGACCCGCAAATCTTGAAAATCAATGGGCTTGGTAACAAAGTCGAACGCTCCCCGGTTCATGGCCGTACGGATGTTTTTCATGTCGCCATAAGCCGAGACAATCACAGCACGGAGGTTGGGATCGACTAGCGGCATCTGTTCGAGCAGCGTGAGACCATCCATCCGCGGCATATTGATGTCCGAGAGCACCATGTCAATATCCGGATCCTTATTCAGCACCTCAAGAGCCTCAACGCCGTTTTGGGCAAAGGCAAATGAGTAGAGCCCAGCGCGCACATCGCGCCGCATGCGCTGCCGCATAAGATGTTCGAGATCGGGTTCGTCATCAACCACGAGGATTTTGTATTGCGCCTTTGTCATATACGCCTCTTATATTGATATATTAATGGTGTCTTACTTATACCGACGTTAAGCATTCTTTGATCGGTGTACAATCATTGCGATAGCAAACGTCCTCGCTTTATGGACTTATCCCCATTACTCGCTGCGTTGTAAGAGAGAAGAATCCGAGGAGAGGTATTAAAGAATATGAACGATTGCTAAATCGGTCATTGTGTAATGACAAACTGCACGACACCAGTTACTGAATTATAGAGGGGTGGCTGTTATTCGGGAGGTTTGAAAGCGGATATACAGGGCATGAGAGATACCCTGAAATAGTGATCTATGGAACAGATACACAGGAAAATCGGATCGGCGTGTGAGTTCGATAATATGGCTTCGCCTGCAACCCGATTGTGGAAAGCACACAGATTAAAACAGGGCGAGTCTTGGTCTATGAAATAGGTTAAAACACGCCAAGTCCTCCATCTATGGCTTGAGAGCACACGCGACAAAGCGAAAGGCAGGTTATCCGCCCAGTGCGGCGCAGGCCTCTGCCTGTGAATCATAGATCGAAATGATCTTGTCAAATCCGCTGATTTTAAAGACCTCTCCGATGGGGCCAGAAAGCGAGCAAAGCGCGAATTCCGCGTTGCGATTCCGGAGTGACTTGGCAACCAGCAAAATGACCCGCAGACCCGAGCTGCTAATGTAAGAAAGCCCTCCAAAATCTACAATCACACAGGTATCGTCGTCACTGATTGCGGAGCTTAATACATTTTCGAACTCGCGGGCATTGGCACTATCAACCCGGCCATTCACGTTCGCGATTAAAATTCCATTTTCTCGTTGCGTTTTAATCTCCATTGACCTGTATCCTGATGTGTGAAAATGATCTACGAAAACTCTTGCCGCACATCGCGTGCATGAAATTCGACTTTTGCATCAATCGAAACCCGATCAAGCCATTCGCTCAATTCGGTCAAGGGCTATTGCGTCCTGTAGCGAGAATATATTCTTGCAGGGAATTGAGAAACTCAGCTAAAATATTACTTGTCTGTGCGAAAGTCAAATCTTTTTTTGGAACAAAACTTGACTTTACTAAAAGTTGTAATTTGCGTGTAGAGGTCAATATTTACTAATACTTCATCTCTCAACTGTGGTTCCCTCATTTCAATCGCTTGACAACACCGCATCTCCGCGATAATTTCACCTTATGCCACTATCCGACCCCAACCCCCTCGTCCTCGAAGCCCAGGCGCGTGTGTGTACAGGCCCCACGCAATCTCGTCCTCTGGGCAAAAAATCCAGCGATCCACAGCCACAACCCGTCCTGGATGCCATCCTCAATACGCTGCAAAACAAAGCGCGTCATCCGGTCTCCGATGTCCAGATGGGAGCCTTTTTTGCAGCAATGCATCTGCGGCGCAATTACCCGCCCAAAACAGCCTGGAGCCAGGCGGAAATCAATGCCTTTGAACAATATACCCCTCCTCTACACACCCACTTGCCACCCGACCTGCAATATATATTCGGCCTTAAAGATCACTGTCCCACAAAATCACCCAATGAGCAAACCGTCATTTCCGCGCTAAAAACCATTCTCAACGGCGGGCATCTCACCTACGACCAAACGCGCCTTATGTGCGAAGCCATTCTCACCGACAGCGTTCGCGGCAGCCTCAAAGGTGCTGCGCTGATCGGCCAGCGCATGAATCTCGAATCCTACGACGAGGTGCGCGGATACCTCCACTCGACCTTTGCACCCGAACGCGCACACGCAGTACAGGTGAATAACCTCACCCACTTTGGCCAACCCTACAATGGCTCAACCCGCTACTTCAAACCCACCCTTTTTGTCGCGGCACTGCGCGCGGCCCTCGGCCGCTCCACCGTGCTTCACGGTGTAGATGCCATGCCGCCCAAATGGGGTGTGACTGACGAACAGATCCTCAACGCCCTCAATGCCCGCACCAATTTGTCGCTTTCAGAAGCAGCAGAACGACTCGAAAATCCCGAGATTGGCTTTGCCTACATCAGCCAGCGCGAATATGCCCCGGCGGCCTACGCATCCCGCGACCTTCGCGCCCACATTGGCAAACGCCCCCCGTGGTCTGCCACAGAAAAAGCGCAGCAACTCTTCTCCTGCGCTGGCAGCAATCACATTGTCATCGGTTATTACCATTCGGGATACGAAATCCCCCTCCTGAAAATCGCACGCGAGACCGGATTTACATCTGCCGTCGCAATCAAGGGCGAAGAAGGCAGCAGCCACTTTTCCCTTCGCCTGGGAAAACCCACCGATAAAACGCGCAACGCCATCAATTTTTCACAGGGCTTTCGCGCCGGTCAAACTTATGCTTGCGACATCAATCCCGCCACTTACGGCTTTCACTACGCACAAAATCCACGCCCCAAAGCCGTCAATGCGCGGACCTTTGCCAAACTCGGTCTTGCAGCCCTCTCTGGGGAAAAAGGTCCTGTTTACGACCGCATCGTACTCAATGCCGCCCTCACAGATTATCTGCTCGGTTTCACCGCCGATCCCCACGATTCAATTCAACAGACACGAGAAGCAATAGACAATGGCCGCGCCCTCAAACACCTTCGAGCGTATCTATAAATAATCACAGGAGAATTCAATGGCCCATCCAAACATCCTCTACATCCACTCTCACGACACGGGTCGCTACATTCAGCCCTTTGGGCATGCCATGCCAACCCCGAATTTTCAGCGCCTTGCCGAGCAGGGCGTTCTCTTTCGCCAGGCATTTTGCGCCAACCCGACCTGTTCGCCGAGCCGAGCCGCACTCCTGACCGGACAATGGCCCCATAGTTGCGGCATGCTGGGGTTGGCACACCGCGGTTTTCGCCTCAAGGATTACAGCCATCACCTCGTTCATACGCTCAAAAAAGCGGGTTACACAACCGCCCTCTCAGGTTTTCAGCACGTCGGTCGCCCCCCCGCAGCCGATCCCTCGGAAATCGGTTATGACGAAATATTCGACACAGAGAAAAATCAACAGACGACCACAGATGCGGCCATTGAATTTCTCAACAGATCTCACGACAAGCCCTTCTTTCTCGACGTCGGATATACCGTCACCCATCGCAGCTTTCCCGAACCAGGGCCTGGAGACGACCCGCGCTATTGCATCCCCCCCGCACCTTTGCCCGACACCCCTGAAACCCGATACGATACCGCCGCTTACAAAACCTGCGTTCGCATCCTCGATACAGAAGTCGGGCGCATCCTCAACGCCATAGATCGTGCCGGACTTTCCGACAACACTCTTGTCATCAGCACCACAGACCACGGCATTGCATTCCCCATGATGAAATGCAACCTCACCGATCACGGCATCGGCGTCTTGCTTATCATGCGCGGACCGGGTTTCTCAGGCGGCAAAGTCATCGATGGCATGGTCTCTCAAATTGACCTCTTCCCCACCTTGTGCGACGTGATCGGCATAGACCATCCCCACTGGCTGCAAGGCAAATCCGTGCTGCCACTTGTCCGCGAAGAAACAGATGAAATCCACGATGAAATTTTCGCAGAAGTCAACTACCACAGCTATTACGACCCACAACGCGCCATTCGCACAAAAAAATGGAAATACATCCGCCACTGGTATCCCACACTGCGCCCCGGCGACATCAACTGCGACGGCAGCCCGAGCAAGTCCTACTTTCTCACCCAGGGCTGGCGACGGCAAAATCAGCCCCACGAACAACTCTACGACCTCATTTTTGACCCATATGAGACCAACAATCTCGCCTCTGACTCCAACCATCAGGACGCGATAGACGACCTGCGCCATCGCCTCCAAACCTGGATGGAAACAACTCGCGACCCATTGCTCGCAGGCTCAGTCCCTGCCCCCGAAGGCGCGCGCATCAATGACCCCGCAGAGCTTCAGGTTTAAAAAAACATAAAAAAGCCGCCCTGCAAAACTTCTGCAGGGCGGCTTTTTTATGTACATATTTCTCTCATCTCACGGCATCATCTGCACGGCGAGGGCGAGTGATAGCTCGATATCTGTGATCGCCTGCGACATGGCCTGGCCGATCAAATCCAGCTTTCGCACCTGATCGATGCGATCGGCAACACGCGCCAGTTCGCGTGCGGACAGGATTTCCTTGAATATATCGCATGCATGCGCCAATCCGATAATCACCACATCGCGCGGATCGGGTATCTGGTCGCTAAACAGCACCTCCATAATCCTCAGCTTGACCTCGCGCTCAGCCGTGTTGTCAACAATGGGATAGCGCCGCGACTGGAATACCCACAAAAACCGGTCCTCCTCGCGCTGTAGAATACCCTGTTCTACGAGCCGGTTGAGTGCCACTTCTCGAATCTCATCGGCGCGAAGCGCGGTGCGTTCCACCCAAAAACGCGCATCCTTAGTATCGGTCGCCTGGGCAATATCCGCGAGCGTCGGATCGAGCAAGCTATCCTGAACCGGGGTCGAATCGACGAGGATCAAATTTTTGAGTCCGTATCAATCCGATTTTCCAGTGCCAAATCCATCAACACACCACCGGCCAGCGCGTACCGCATCAGCCGGTCTGGCACGCGAGCAAACCTCCCATTCTCGTCGTCGAGTATCAAAAGCATGAGTTCTTCGGCAAATCTAAGCATTACGAGTTCCCTCCAGCCCACCTCACGCCCTGCGTCACTAATTGCTGCATCGCCGCTCGCTCAAATGTACCTGGCCCGTGTCCCAGAGTCGTATAAAATACCCGTCCTTCGCCATAACCCTTCACCCAGGCCATGGGATGCTGCTTATCGCTCCAATCCGCAGTTGCCAAAATGTGAACGGTGGGATCCCAGGCCGACATATAAATCTCGTCTTCCACTTCAAAATCATCCACCCCCTGTGTAATGGGGTGTGCGTCATCTGCAATATTCACGGTGAACGTCAATCCCGGCGGATGCCAGTTTGCGTGCCCGCCAATCAAATCCACGGCTTTCCCGCCAATCCACCAGGCCGTACCGTGAATGCCCACCAGACCTTTGCCACCTGCCACAAAATCGAATAGCCCCTCTTCTTGCTCGGGCGTCAAATCCCGCAGACGATTCACCGTCCCATCTGCCTCCCGCTCTGTGCGCGTGAATCCCGTACCGTGTACCAGCACATCAAAATCGTTCAAAGCATCTGAAGTCAACACATCCTTATTGTCTTCAAGCGCCACAGACAAATCGTCTTGAGCACCCAAAAACCCATTAATAACCTCGGCACTTGCATCAAACCGATGGTTCGGCCCCGACAAAACCAGCACTTTCATTTTTTCCTCCTTTGTGATTATTCGTCTTCAAATCGCATCGGCGTATATAATACACACCTGTAACCTGGTCAAGTGCTTTTCAAAACGAGTGCTTCAAGTTGCCCAATGAGCTGCGGCAAATCGTTCTTGATAATATCCCAAAGAATACTCAAGTCAACATCATCATAACCGTGAACCATCCGGTTGCGCGTTCCGATAATCTCCCCCCAAGCTATCGATGTATGTTGCTGTTGCGTCCCCTCAGAAACGCGGTTAGCCGCTTCACCCACAACCTCCACCAACTTTTGCAGGGCGAGTTGCATTACCCGGTCGCCTATCAAGTCTTCTAAGCTTGCTCCGCCCAACAAATCTACGGCTTCTTTAGCGTGGTTTAGCATATCTACGAGGCTTATTTGGTCATCACGCTTGCTCATACACAGCCTCTGCTGAATTGAGTATCTCTTCCCGAAGCAACCAATTGCGGCTATTTTCAACTCCTCTGAAGGTATGCATATCCACTCTCTGACCAAGTATCTCTGACAACTCGTCCTGTATAGTGATAAACGCAAACCCGATACGTACATGCGGCTCAAACGCCACCAGAACATCCACGTCGCTCTCAGGCGTGAAATCGTCCCTCAGCACCGATCCAAATAGTGCCAGGCGCTGAATATGATTGCGCCGACAGAACTCAGCAATCTCGTCTCCTGGTATCTCAATTCTAGCGTTCACAGCTTCCCTTTCCGTGCGTTTTCTTATGATTCCCTTGTCTCTTGCTCTCTTTTAGGTTCTCTCTTGCTCGGCTTTTCAGTCATTAGATTGCTCCGATAGCTTGTTCATCATGAACCGTATCATTTCGTTAAACGTCTTTTTGAGGACCTCTAAATCTTGCCCTTTATATGTGCCTCCAACTCTTTCGCCTGTAAAATCACCATCAAATTTCCAGTAGCATTCATCCGCGTCTGCTTCATTTTCAATTTCCAATTCAAAATCGTCATTCTGCTTTCCCTGAAAAGCCCATAAATCAAATTCGATGGAAGTAAAAATAGAAAGTGCGTTTTCAGGCCAAGCGTCACTCATCTCCTCTAGTATGGAAAAAGAAGAGATTTGATTGTCAGCCTCTCTCACAGTAGAATCGCCAGATGTATGAATACTCTCAAACAGATCGGAAAACTCCTCAACTGTCTCCTTGCAATAAAACAATAATGGATACAGCACCTTCTCCGCATACTCTCTCGCATTAATTGTCTCGCCTCTGCCCTTTTGCAAAGAACATTTGAAGATCGCGATCTCTTTATTTATATCCCCCACATCTTCAATATCCTCTCCTCGAGCGGCTTTTAGATGGAGATTCAGGGTATGTTCGCAACAATGTGCAATATAGGTGATAAACTCGGCCAAATCTTCGGTCTTATCGGCTTGCTCCAGCATCCCGATGTATTGACCTCTCTCCTCAACGAGGACTACGGCCACCGTGTACCCGTGTTTGATCAAAATCATATTCATCAAAAGCCGCGCCAGGCGACCATTACCATCATCAAACGGATGAATGCGGATGAATCGGTAGTGAAACGTAGCGGCTATAACAATCGGATGCTCGCCCTCGTCCTCTTGTCTTCTGTACCAATCTATGAGATCTCCCATCGCCGGTTTCACCTGATCCGGCGGCGTAAAATAATAAATCTCTCCTGTAGAAGTCCGCACATTATTTGGCTGTGTCTTATATTCTCCAATGGCAATGCGTCGTTTCACGCGCTGTCCATCTGGCGTTATCGCGTCGTTTTCATAAGGCTCTTTCAACAACACTTCATGGAGATTGCGAATAAAGACCTCGTTGAATGCTTCGTCTCTTCTTACCGCATCCTCCATCGCCTTTACTGCCTCATCATGCCCCTTAATGTCCAGATGATCGCGCATCGGTTTCCCGCGGGCAGTCAGCCCATGTAGGATCAGACTTCTCGTTTCTCCAAGGGTCAGACTATTGCCTTCTACGGCATTGGAGTGATAATTCGACTCAATTCGGAGCTTTTGCCCTATCCGGTCGAGAACATCAGAAGGCAATGGTCGAAATGCGTCTAACTCCTCTTTCAGCCGATCAATTTCTTCAATGACATTGCTCATGGTATATTCCCGCAATAATTCTCATGCGAAGTCTCAAAGAATATTCTCCCGTCTCTTAAACTTATACGCGAAGATAGGGAAATCGTCAAAGAGAATACAAACAGGCCCATATCTCTACCTCCGCAACTTAAACCCCTGCGCCGTCAGAAACTCGTCCAGTTCCTCTCTCACATGAAATTGCCCGGTGCGTCCCCCCACCACCGTTGTCCATCGCTGATCTCCTTCGTGCATCCCCTGTGACGCATAAAACTCCACCATCTTCTGATCGTAAGCATTCATAATCGCACGATGCGCCTCATCGTCCAGATAACGCTCGCGGTGCAACACCGCATCGAGGGGCAAACGCGGTTTCACCTCTGGACCCTGCGCGGGATACCCAATACAAAAACCAGACACAGCCACAACATAAGGAGGCAAGCCAAGCAATTCACCCACAGCCTTGGGATTATTTCGCATCGCCCCGATCATGCAAATACCCAACCCCATAGATTCCGCCGCAATAGCCACATTTTGCATCATCAGCGCGACATCCACCGTCGCAATCATCAACGCCTCGACATAATCCCCATCAAACCGCTCAACCCCGTGCATCTGATTCGCCATCCAATCCCGATGCAAATCCGCACAAAAAGCCAAAAATGCCGCACTCTGATGAATCTGCACCTGATCGGCACACAACTCAGCCAGCTTCTTTTTGCGCTCGGGATCAGCCACATGAATCACCGTATAAGCCTGCAAATTGCTCGACGTACTCGCCTGCTGCCCGCACCGAATCAGCGTCTCCAACACGCCATCTGGCAACGGCCGGTCTTCAAACCTCCGAATACTCCTGTGCGACATCAAAAAATCAATCGTGGGATTCGACATAATAATCCTTTCTAAGAGAGGGCGGGCACAGGGGCACCGCCCCTACAATGAGCGGACACAGGGGCACCGCCCCTACATGGCACATTATTTTTTCAATGAAGTCATGAAACGAAACTTTGTCAAGAAACTTGACGCGAATTTCTTTTTCCCCTTTCTTTTACCATCCACAAATATTTTTTTAAAGGAGAAAACATGACCCTCACCATAAACCAAAAAGACACGGGCTATCGCGGGATATGGTATTACAATCAGCCATCGGGCGATGAATACGTGTACAAATACAGCGGCGGATTGGGCACGTACTGTGCAAAACATCGCCCCTTTGCCGTGTACCGTCCCGAAGTCGAAAAAACCTTCTTCTGTTACGGCGGCACGCCCGTTGACGCACATCTCAAACACGCCGAAGAAGACCTCAATGGCGACCGCGCATTCTCACGCGATCGCAGCGGCTTTCTCCTGCACATGGTCTCCTACTTCGACCACAAAACCCGACAGGTTCCCCGTCCGACCATCCTCCTCGACAAAAAAACAGCCGACGCCCACGACAACCCCGTCATTTCCATAGACGACAACGGCTATATATGGATCTTCTCAACCGCACACGGCTTATCGCGCCCTTCATATATCCACCGAAGCACAGAACCCTACGCCATTGACAAATTTGAACAAATTGACGCGACCTATCGCCTCAATGGCAAAGAACGGCCCATGGACAACTTTTCCTACATGCAAGCCTGGCACTTACCCGGTCGCGGCTTCATCAACTTTGTCACGCGCTACAAAGACCCGGCCGACCGCACCCTCTTCTTCATGACCAGCCCCAACGGCGTCAAATGGTCCGAATGGACGCGCCTGGCCGCCATCGAAAAAGGCCATTATCAAATCAGCATCTGCTCCAACCACAAAGCCGTCACGGCCTTTAACTACCACCCCGCCCCACACGGTCTCAACTGGCGCACCAACCTCTACTATCTCGAAACCCCCGACTTTGGACAAACCTGGCAAAACGCAGCTGGTGAACCCATCGAAATTCCGCTTACAACCCCACACAACAACGCCCTTGTACGCGATTACGAAGCCGAGGGATTGAAAGTCTATCTCAAAGACATTCGCCTCGACCCACAGGGCAATCCCGTCATCCTCGTCATCACCAGCAAAGGTTATGAATCGGGACCGGAAAATGGCCCGCGCACCTGGACGCTATTGCAGTGGACAGGAAGCGACTGGCACGCCCACCCCATCACCACATCCGACAGCAACTACGACATGGGGTCCCTCTACCTTGAAACAGACGGCACATGGCGCGTCATTGCCCCCACAGAAACCGGCCCACAACCCTATAATCCCGGCGGTGAAATGGCAATGTGGGAACGCAGTGAACAAACGTGGAAGCGCGTCAAACAACTCACGCAAAACAGCACCCGCAACCACACCTACGCCCGAAGCCCGGTCAATGCACATCCCGACTTCTACGCCCTTTGGGCTGATGGTAATGCGCGACAAGCATCCAAATCCTGCCTTTACTTCTGCGACAAAACAGGCAACGTCTATCAACTTCCCGAAACAATGGAAAGCGATTTCGAGCATCCGATTTCCCTTTGACCACTCTGATACGCTAATGGAGAATCCAACGTGAAAATAGAACTCGCCACAGCACCTGTTTCCTGGGGTGTTGTGATGAAAGACACACCCAATGTACCGCCCTATTCACAGGTCTTGGACGAAATGAGCGAAGCGGGTTACAAGGGCACAGAACTCGGCCTGTGCCCAGATACAGCCCACACTATGTATGGCGGTCACGACCCCATTGCACTGATCAAACGCTATCCCGATTGCATTCGGCACCTTCATATTAAAGAATGCGACAAAACCGTTTTGGCCCAGATATTGGCACGAAAGGGCGATTACTTTGACGGCGTCGTCTCCCAGGTCTTCCCCGAACTCGGTCGCGGATCTGTCGATTTTAAAGCCATCTACAAAACACTCGCAGAAATAGATTTCAGTGGTTGGGCAGTTATTGAACAGGACATTCTTCCCAACAGCGGCCTAAACGCATTCGAAAGTGCCCGTCACAATCTGGCTTATTTAAAAAATGCGGGCTGGTAAAATCCAAAAAAAAATTGAATTGTCTGCTCAAATCCCTTAGATTTATATAAATTTCCAGTGTAACTGGCGGAAACGTGGAAATAACCACGAGGAAGCACTGGACTATATCACGCGCCGACCGCCTGGGCTGAAAACAACCACATCGCCCGGGCGTCTTTTTATTTCGGGCATTCACATGGGAAAAAGCGACCATGGCAAAAATCATAAACGGCACAGACCTGTCCAAAACCATGCGCGCTGAAATGGCCGAAGAGGTCAAGAATCTCAAAGCAGAGCACAACCTCACCCCTGGCCTTGCGGTCGTACTCGTCGGCGACGATCCCGCATCCATATCCTACATTAAAGGCAAACGCAAAGCATGTGCGGACATCGGTCTATATGCCATAGAACACACCCTGACAGCTGACCAGCCCGAATCCGACCTCCTCAACGTCATTGAACAACTCAACGACGATTCCACCATTCACGGCATCCTCGTTCAACTTCCCCTGCCAGAAGGCTTTGACGAACAAAATGCCCTCAACAGCATCTCACCCGACAAAGATGTAGATGGCCTTCACCCGGTCAACCTCGGTCGCCTCATGCGCGGTGAAGAAGGCTTTTTGCCCTGCACGCCTCACGGCGTTCAACAAATCCTCAAACGCGGCAACTTTGAAGTAGCGGGCAAACACGTCGTCATCGTGGGGCGCAGCACCCTGGTGGGGCGTCCACTCGCCAACATCCTTTCGCAAAAAGCCACAAATGCCACCGTCACCTTATGCCATACCGGCACGCGCGACCTCGGCCACTTCACCCGTCAGGCGGATATCCTCATTGTAGTGACAGGGCATCCTAAAACCATTACTGCCGATATGGTACAACCCGGCGCAGTCGTAATCGACATTGGCGTCAATCGCGTACCCGACAAATCCAAAAAAGCGGGTTATCGCCTCGTTGGTGATGTCGATTACAAAGCCATCAGCAAAAAAGCGCGCGCCATCACACCCGTCCCAGGCGGCGTTGGCCCCATGACCATCACCATGCTCCTGCACAACACCATAACATCGGCCAAACGCATGCACGGCCTCGCATAAAACCGTCGCATTCAGACACAAAAAAAACCGCCGATTGCTTATAATCGGCGGTTTTTCGCATTTCCCGCTAAACATAATCTTCGGCATTATCTACAGGATCATACCCGATCTCTTCGCGCGCATTCTGAATATCCCAATACGCTCGCGTATTGCCCGAAATACCGTAATAAATCGCAAAATCAATTTTCTCCGGCGCCTCAATACTTCGCCAGGTCAATTGCACCGTATCTTTATAACTCAACCAGGTCGATAAAATGCGGTCACTATTTCTATTTTGCACAGAAGAAACAGGCTGAAAAGACCCAATGCGATGGGAAATCACAGACAGACCATATTCATCGACATAATACCGGCCCAACGCTTCGCCATACGCTTTGCTCGCACCGTAATAACTATCGGGACGCACGGGCATTTCCCAGGTCGTATAAATCGGCCCCTTCTTTTCGTACATGCCCGTAACGTGATTTGTACTGGCAAAAATAACCCGCTTCACTCCCCTGCGCTTGCACGCCTCGTAAATATTGTGGGTGCCAATAATATTTGCCTCCACTGTTTCTTCAAATGACGCACCACCCGACGGATTGCCCGCCATGTGTACCACCGCATCCATTCCATCCACCGCCTCTTCCATCTTCTCCAGATCCGTGATATTTGCTACCATCACTTCCTCGTCGTATTTCTGATCTAAAATCGTGCGATTATACAGCACTCTCAGCTGATACCGCTCGTGCAAACCATCTGTGAGAACCACGCCAATTCGCCCTGCTGCACCTGTAATCAACACCTTCTTTCGCGCCACAATATCTCCCTTGAAAAATATAAGAAACGGTGTACAACTGGCCGTCTCCCAGGCCAGTTCAATTTTACGAATATTCCCCATCCTCGCGCTTGAGTTCACGAGGCGAGACCATCACGGTTTTTTCGTTGCGAATCGTGACCAGGCCCGGCGGTGCCCCGCGCGGTTTTTGCACATAGCGAACCTCCGTATAGTTGACCGGCACACTTTGGGCACCCCGCGCTTTGCTCCAATAGGCCGCCAGACTGGCCGCTTCTTTAAGTGTTTTCTGAGAGGGGCGGTCTGCTCTGCCATCGCGTTTGAGAATCACATGGGATCCCGGGCACCCGTGAGCGTGCAAAAAGAGATCGTCGCGGCCTGAACTTTTGGTAAGCCTATCGTTTTCCGCATTATTCCGCCCCACCAGCACGCGCCAACCGTCTTGTGTGCGATACCGCCTGGGATGAATATCGCCAGGCTGGCGTTTAGACCTGGATTGCGGTCTCTTTTGGGGTACTTTGATCAGGCGTGCGTCTTCCAGTTCCCGCCGTATGACATCGAGATCAGCCTCTGAACGAACAGCGTTGAGGCGATCTATGTACTGCTGGATTTTATCCTTCTCTCCTTGCGCGGCCACGAGGCGTTTGGCGAGAATGGGTGCGCCCTTTCGCGCTTTTCGCGCCCGTTTGAGATATTCGCTGGCATTTTCCGAAGCCGTGCGTCTCGGATTGAGGGGAATGACCATATCCCCACCGGATGGATTAAACAGATCGGGCAGCGTGATAGTATCGACATTCGGCGGGATTTGCGCGATGTGGCACATCAGCACATTTCCCATGTTTTCATACAAATCTGCATTGCCCGCATCGTCGATATCTGTGCGAATCCGCCCCATTTTCCGTTCGCAGATGGTCAGGCGATTTTTCAGATCTTTCTCGATATTTTTTCCCCGCCCTTTAAGTGCTTCAGTCTGGATTTCGTACGCCGCAACATCCAATATGGCTTCGCTGAGCGTACTATACGTCTGTTCTATCTGCGTATGCCGAACATCAAGGGCACAAACCGCGTTGCGATTATCCCCATCGCGCACGCGCAGGCCTCCGTCATAAAATGGCGGATTCGCAAAAAAGGCGCGAATAATCTCTGCAAAATTTGCGAGATCGCTGGCGGAAAGCCGACGTTTCTCTACAAAACCAGCGATATGAAGCAATTCCCGTGCAGATATAAGATCAAGCCCCGCAATATGTTGTACAAGCGCGTTTGCACGCGTATCTTTGGAAATGTCCATCAAAAAGGAAAGCTTCGCACTTTCCGGCGGTGTGCGGTCAAGTGCCGGCGGCGGCTGATAGAATTTTCCTGGAAATATTTCCCTCACGCGGTTCTGGCGCGCGCGAACAGACCTGAGCGCCCCCAAAATTCGTTCCGTTCTGATATCGACCAGAATGACATTGGCATACCTGTTGATCAACTCGCAGATAATGCGGCAGTCGGTAGCTGTACCAATGCGATCGCGCTTGCGAACCACAAGATGCACAATGCGTTCGTGGGGAACATGCTCAATGCCAATAATACCCGCACCGCGCAAATAGCGATCCGCCCAGGGGATGCGTACGCGCTGGGCGTCAATGGGCGGTTGCGTCAGCATCAGACAACTGCGACTCGGATGTGCGGAAAGCAAGAGGTGCCCGGCATCGCCCAGAGAAAAAAAGAGGTCGTGTTGACCAACGAGGTACACATCGCGGATCAGACGATGGTCAATCTGAGGCTGCAATTCATCGCATAATCGGCGAAGTGTTAGTGGGCTGAGATTCATACCTGTATTTCATCTCCGTAATATCTGTCGAGCATGCAGCTTCCCGTCAGCTATGTTCTGATGATGGCTTGACAGTCAGAAGCAGTATTGGTATTGTTTAGATGCTTTCATTTATTACTACTCTGGAGGGACTGAGAGTTGTCCCCAGTCCCCAGCCCCCAGTCCCTGGAGCTTTTTTTATGTCTGAAAAACGACCTGTTTCTCCTGCAGAATTGCAAAAAGATCTCAAAAATTTCCTCGAACAAAAATACGGGAATCAGGTGGTCTTTCCTCAAGGGGAAGCTGATGGAATGCAGGAAGGCCCCCGCGTGGAAGAACCCGCAGAGCAAACCATAGATTTTGATCTCAAACCCGAAGAGTTAGAGGCTTATTTAGACGAGTATGTGGTGCAGCAGGCCGAAGCAAAAGAAGTATTAGCCACCAAGATATGTACGCATTACAGTCGCATGAAACTCGACCGCGAAGACCCGGAATTTTCGCGTAAAAATGTGGGGCACATCAAAAACAATATTCTCCTGATGGGGCCTACGGGCGTGGGCAAAACGTATTTGATCAAGTTAATTGCACAGCGCATTGGCGTTCCATTTGTCAAGGGCGATGCGACAAAATTCAGCGAAACGGGATATGTGGGCGGCGATGTCGAAGACCTGATTCGAGAACTCGTACGCGAAGCCGATGGCAGCATTGAAATGGCGCAATACGGCATCGTGTACATCGACGAAATAGACAAAATCGCATCGAGTTCAAATCAGGTCGGCCCGGATGTATCGCGCACTGGCGTTCAGCGCAACTTGCTCAAACTCATGGAAGAAACCGAGGTCGATCTCAAAGCACCGCACGACCTCACATCGCAGATGGAATCCATGATGCAATTTCAGCGCAGTGGCAAAGTAGAGCGTCAAAAAATTAACACGCGCAATATCCTGTTCATCGTAAGTGGTGCGTTTAGCGGCCTCGATGACATCGTGCGAAGGCGTCTCAATCTAGGCAAAGTCGGGTTTCAATCGGGGCGCGACATCTCCCCTGAACAGGACAGCACAGCACTCTTGCAATATGTCAAAACAGAAGACCTGATCAAATACGGTTTCGAGTCTGAGTTTGTGGGGCGGTTACCCGTAACAGCAATTTTAACCCCCCTGAGCGTTGACGATCTCTACGCGATTTTGCAAAGCCCGACCAGTTCGGTGGTTTTGGGCAAGCAACGCGATTTCAAATCCTACGGCATTGACCTGACTTTTGACGACGACGCGCTCAGGTTATTGGCCGAACAAGCCGCATTGGAACAAACCGGCGCGCGGAGTCTGGTCAGCGTATGTGAACGCGCGTTGCTAAAATTTGAAAAATCATTGCCATCGACAGATATCGATGCGTTTCACGTCACACAAAATGTAATTGAATATCCCGAACACGCGCTTCAGCAGTTGCTGGTCTTGCGGGGCACGAGCACGTTTGTCAAGCGATTTCAAGCCGCTTATGGCATCGCGCTTACATTTGACAATGAGGCATTGGGCGCACTTGCCGAAAAGGCCGGAAAAGAAAATCGAACAGTTGACGAAGTGTGTCCGGATTTGTTTGATGATTATGGACACGGGCTAAAGCTGTTGGGGCACCAGTCTTTTGTCATTACCGCAGAGGCCGTACGCCAGCCCAAAACCTTTCTCAACGGCCTGGTAAAAGCATTTTATCAAGGGGAAGAAAATAAAACTTAATCCACCAGGACCTTGTTGATAACGCCGTCGTTTTGCCGCAGCAACTCGCGGGCTGTTTCTATGGAGACAGCCCGTTTTGTCATGACAATAGCAGTTTTGAGATCGCCCTCTGCCTTGTCGAGTGCCCGACGACTTTCTTCAGGCGTCAAATCAGACACGATCCCCAAAATGCGTTCGGCGCGATCTATGAGTTTATCGCAGGTTGGCGCCAGGTCAACCATCAAATTTTCATAGACTTTGCCCACGCGGATCATGGCCGTCGTGGTTATCATATTGAGCACGAGCTTGGTCGCCGTACCCGCTTTCATGCGCGTCGATCCGGCAATGACCTCTGGCCCCACAACAGGGACAATCGCAACATCTGCGCGTGCTTTTTCTATGACAACTGGATTGCAAGTAAAAAACACAGTCTTTGCGCCAATGCGTTGTGCGTATTCGAGCGCACCGAGCACAAAAGGTGTAACCCCGCTCGCAGCAATGCCCATAACGACATCATCAGATGTGCAGCCGCGATCTTTGAGTGCTGCTTTGCCGTCTTCAGGGTGGTCTTCCGCGCCTTCTTGTGAACGCGTCAAAGCGGGAATACCGCCGGCAATAATACCCTGTACGAGATCGGGTGACACGCCGTAGGTCGGTGGACATTCAGACGCATCGAGAACGCCGAGGCGACCGCTGGTTCCCGCGCCAATATAAAAGAGGCGACCGCCCTTTTGGAATGCCGACACCACGAGATCGACAACTCTGGCAATATCTGCTATCGCGCCTTCAACAGCACGCGCGACTTTTTGATCTTCGGCATTGATCAGGCGCAACGCATCCACTGTCGAACACCGGTCAATGTGGGTGCTATTGGGATTGCGCTGTTCGGTGAGCAAATCGGCCCACTTTGAGACCTGTTTATTCATTGTTATTCATGCGCTGAAGGGTTTCGCGCAATGCCTCAACGCTTTGTCCATAATCGGAAAACGCGCCTGAGCGCAAGTGCTTTTGAGCCGTTTCAAATTCGCGATAAGCCTGGCGTGCAAGTGCTTTGATATCTTCTGGCAAATTTTCAGTATCCCAAACTCGCGTGCCCTTTGTTTTGGCAAAAACCCTGTTGAGGGCATCGTTGAGATCTTCGCCCATAGCGAGGTGATCGCCGTGAACGGCGATCACGCGCTTGAGTTCTGGCATGCCGTGTTGGGATGCGCGCAGATAAAGCGGCTCGACATAAATGAACGAATTGCGGATGGGGATAACCAGTAAATTGCCGCGTATGACATCTGACCCGCGCTGGTCCCACAGAGTAATTTCTCGGGAAATATCGGTATCTTGATTGATGCGTTGTTCAATGAGCATCGGCCCATAAATAAGCTTTTCCTTGGGCAATTTATAGACTACGAGTCGTCCGTAATTTTCTCCGTCACAGCGCGCAAATACCCAGCCGATCATATTGGGTTTGTTGGAAGGCGTAGCCGGCAGCATGAGGATATATTCCTCGCGGTCTTCATCCGGCAAGCGCACCATCACATAATACGGACGCATGCGAATGGGGCGATCAACAGTGCCGTAGTATTCGGTGGGAATTTCCCATACATCCTCGCGGTTGTAGAACACGACCGGAGTGGTCATGTGATACGTATTGTAGAGCGACGCCTGAATATCAAACATATCTATCGGATACCGCAGGTGTGCGCGAAGCGCGGGACTGATTCCATCGGCTGATTTGAACAGATGCGGAAAAATCGCCATATAGGTCTTGAGGAGGGGATCGCTCGTATCCCAGGCATAAAAAGTGACACTGCCGTTGTATGCGTCGAGCACCACTTTGACAGAATTGCGGATATAATTCATCTCTCGCACATAAGGCCGTCCATAGGGCATCGAATAGGGAAACATATTGGACACGGTATAGGCATCCTGTATCCAGACCAGGCGGCCTTCGACCAGAGCGAGATAAGGATCGCTGTCAAAACGCAGAAACGGGGCAATTTTGTCAAACCGCCGCGGGGCATCTTCGCCAAAGCGGGTGCCGATGTGCCGGTCAAACACAATGCGACTTTGAGGCGTTATCGCATCGGTAAAAAGAATTAATGGATCGACAAAGCGAATGGCAAATGCAAGGCGCGTCAAAAATCCGCTCAATGGCACACCACCGCGCCCCTTATAGGTCGTGTATATATTCTCATCGCCTTTGGGATAGTCAAATTCGGGTGTGTTGGTCTGAACGATGACATAATCGCGCATGTCTTCCCCGTAGTAGAGTTCGGGGCGGACAACCTCCAGGCCAGTTGATGTAACCGGTGGAATATCTTTGAGCAGAAACCCCGGCAGTCCTTCAGCGGCAATCTCATTGGCCGGGCTCATGACCAGACCGTATCCATGTGTGTACACAAGATGTCGATTAACCCATGTATCCCCTGGCAAATCGCGCGGATTTTTCGCCAGTTCGCGGGCGGCCAGCATAACCTGCCGATAAACACCATCAATGTGATATCGATCCACATCGACACTTCGAAATTTGTAATAGGACCGAATTTCCTGAATCTGCGAATACGTGTCCATAAGCGGGCGGCGATCCCACAGCGGAATACTTTGTATGGTGGCTTGATTATTTGCAATATCATCCGCGGTCAAATCAGATTCCCCGGGAAAAGGCACCTCCTTGATTTTGTCCAGATTATATGCTTTGCGCGTGTACTCAATAGCATGTTGAATATAGGGCTTTTCTCTGTCAAATTCATTGGGCCGCACAACCACCAATTCAAAGACGATAGGGATAAACCAACTCACGGCAATGAGCGAACCGAGATAGCCCGCCGCGCCAAATCCGGGAATCGTCCATGTGCGAACGCGCACGTTATAAAAGAGCCACCCCGCGAGAACAATAAGCCCCAAAAGCATCAGGTAATAGGCCCAAATCTGGATATTGATATCTGTATAACCCGCGCCAAAAAAAGCTTCTTTGCGAAAAGAATAGAGCAGTTCGTATCTTTTTAACCAATAACCCCACGCGAGCAAAAGAGCGAGAACAGCGCCGAGAATCGAGACGTGTGCCCGCATATACGGGGTCGTAATCCAGCACTTGTCATCGAATCGAATCGCCCTATCCTGATGATAGGAAACAATTGTGGCAATCCCCGTCACAATAATTGCAGAAATAAACCAACCCTGCAGAAAATTGTACAGCGGCAGGCTAAAAACATAAAATTCTATGTCGTGTCCAAATATGGGATCGGCCAGATCAAAAGAAGTGGGATTGGCGTATTTGAGAACAACTGACCAGGCCGAGGTGCCTGCAACGCCCATAAAAAAGGACAACAGCGCAACAATCCCAACCCAGGCGTAGCGCTGTCGAAGAGAGTGATCAGGAGGTATGGGAACATCGCCGTCGATAATAACCTCAAGTGCCATGATGCGTGTGGGCTGTCCATAGCGTCGAGCAGCGACAATACTCATACCGCAGATCAGTGCAAAAACACTTCCAAATGCGAAAAGGGCGAGGGTTTTGGTGCGTATAATGGTGATAAATGCGTTTTGAAAGCCGAGTTCTGAAAACCAGAGATAATCGGTATAAATCACCGAGAGCAGCCTCAGCCCAACAAAAGCTGCAAAAACAGTAAAACCCAAAATGAGGATAATAAACGCGCGTTTTGGCATGGGAAGTTCCGTTCAGAATGATGGCAATGGATTTCCTAAAGTAAAATAAACAAACAGGTTGAACAAGGTTTTTGTCTGCGCACAGACTTGACAGATATATACTGTGGGTGTATTATAGATGGCCTGCGCACAGGCGCAGGTGCAGTATGGGGTAACCACACCTTTACTCTGCAATCTAATAAAAAGGTAGCAAGATGGCCATTACCGAAACCGTGTATTCACATCACACAAAACCGCCTGTCAATCCCGAAGATCTCGCGCATCGCGAGTTGCGTCGGGACGAATTTTGGCGACATATCCCCGCATTTGCAGACATAGACGCACACACCTTTCACTCGCATATCTTTCAAATGCGCCATTCAATAACCAGCGTGGGCAAATTGATGCGGGTACTTGAGGACCGGGTATCCAATGACTTTTATCAAGAGGTCGCAGCCGGCCTGCAACACGCGCCTATGAGTGTGCGGATTTCGCCGTATATCTTGAGCTTGATCAATTGGGATGACCCGTATCGCGATCCGATTCGCAAACAATTTTTGTCTCTCAGATGCGAGCAAGAACACGATCACCCCGAGTTGCACCTCGATTCGCTCAATGAATTGGGGGATGCACCCGTTGCGGGATTGACACATCGCTATCCAGACCGCGTGTTATTTCTCGTACTGGACACTTGTCCCGTATATTGCCGATTTTGCACCCGCAGCTATGCCGTGGGGCTGGATACAGAAGATGTGGAAAAGGTAAATCTACGGGTCAATCGCGCGCGATGGGACGATGCGATTGGGTATATTCAATCGCGCCCAGAAGTGGAAGATGTAGTGGTCAGCGGCGGCGACATGTATCAGCTCAAAGCCGATCAACTCGAAGAACTGGGCAATCGCCTGCTCGATATTGACCACATTCGGCGATTTCGCTTTGCGACCAAAGGCCCGGCGGTCATGCCGCAAAAACTCGTCACAGATGATGCCTGGGTAGATGCGCTGACGCGCGTGGTAGATCGCGGGCGAAAAATACACAAAGAAGTGGTGCTACATACCCATATTAATCACCCCGCCGAAATCACCGGCATTACGCAGGACGGGCTTAATCGGCTACAGTCGCGGGGAATAACAATACGCAACCAGGCAGTACTTCAAAGCGGCGTGAACAACAGCGCCGAGACAATGATGCTTCTGGTCAAGCGGTTGAGCTACTTAAATGTGCAACCCTATTATGTGTATTTCCACGATCTCGTGCGCGGCGTTGAAGATTTGCGTACCACACTCGACGATGGCCTCGCCATTGAGAAAACCATACGCGGTGCCACATCCGGGTTTAACATGCCCACATTTATCGTAGATACACTGGGCGGCGGCGGAAAACGAGACGCGCACTCTTATGAATATTACAACCGGGAAACCGGGATCGCCGTTTATATCAGTCCCGTAGTAAAGCCCGATACATTTTTCTTTTATTTTGATCCACTCTGGCGTTTGCGCGAAGATATTCAAGCGCGATGGCAGGACGATGTGGAGAGAGAAAAGATGAAAGCCGAGGCCATAGAGGCTGCGCGATAATACACAGCAAATACAACAAAAAGGGGCAACCGGAAAAGGTCGCCCCTTTTTTTAAAATACATCTGCAAGTGGCAATTGCCACCTGGGCACGACATCGCCACCGTCAATTGTATCGTCCTCTGTGAGAACGCGAATATCATCGAACCCGCGATAGACGGTTGCTGTACGCGTTTTGGGATCGAGTACAATAACCATCTTCGCACCTGCCCGCAACCAATCAAAAGCTTTTTCCGTCACTTCGGATGCGCGGTCATTTGGCGAGACGACTTCAACGGCGAGGTCGGGTGCGCCGGGGAAGAACCCTTCTTCGTCTATGGCTTCCGCACGTTCTTTCGACACAAAACTCGCATCGGGTGCGCGCACCGTATCGGGCGCAGTGTCGATAATAAATCCGGTTTCGGCGGCATAAGTTGTACCAAGGTCATTGTTTTCGACAAATAATCCAAGGCGGATACCGATTGTTGCTGCAATTCGTCCGTGCTGACTTCCCGCTGGAGCCATCTGGCGCAATTCTCCCTTTATGAGTTCATAGCGATAGCCATTGTGCGGCATCACCAGAAGCTCATCGGCTGTCATGGTGGCAACTGTTTGTAGGGCCATACTTGAACCTGTTTTATTTGGGTGAAATGATAGTTGATGATAAAATATAATACTCAAGAATAACAGGTCTGTCAATCCACTGCGCCATTTAGCCAGCGCACCAGAGCTTTATCCGGATCGGCAATTTCATTCAAAGAGGTGTAATAATAATCTTCCCAGCCGTGTTCTGGCAGACCTGTAAAAAGCATGAGATTGAGGGCATAGTCTTCTGAATCGGTACAGCGGCGGAAATCGTCTCGAAAGAGAAAGGTCTTTTTGCCCAAAGCAATGGCAACGCCAAGCTCAACCATCACGCCTTCATCGGGTGGCGTGCCATTGACAATGGCAAATATCGCGTCTGATTCTTTGACATCGCGCACATCTGCCTGCCCAATTTGATACGCCCATCCGGGCTGTGCCTTATCAATCTGGTTATTGCGTTCAAAGGGTTCCCACACTTCCGCGCCAAGAGATTCGAGCACCTGAATAAACTCGGGCAAAAGTTTCTGTTTCTGTTGAGACGAAAAACCATAGGGACTGGCAAGATAAATAATTTTGGACATAGAATTCTCCTTGTACTGAAAAGTTGATCTGTAACTGTGATATAGAAACAAGTTTTTCGATTGTCAAGAAGCATTGCACATTTATATTGTGGAACAGCGTATAACCGCTTCTCAATTTTTAATTCATCAAATGGGATTCTTACCTGAAAAAGGCAATGCGCGGTTCAATTTTATTATAGGGACATTCAATGGCGGTATCTTCGCATTTGGCATATCGTTTTTAGACCCCACGACCGTCTTGCCCATTTTTATTCGGCATTTTACAACCTCAGATACGCTGGTCGGTTTGGCCTCTTCTCTGCACCGCGCGGGTTGGCATTTGCCCCAGTTGCTCGTAGCGGGATACCTGGAGCGGCGTGCGCGCAGGCTACCTGTGTACAGACAGGCCAACCTCGTGCGTATGTCGCTAATCTGGACAATCGTGCCACTGCTTTTGTGGTACGGCCTGGAACGACCAGGTTTGGTATTGAGCAGTTTCCTCATTCTCTATGGCATCGCTTCTCTTTTTGGCGGACCTGCGGGCAATGCCTATACAGACATTGTGGGCAGATCTCTGCCGCGGTCGCACACGGGACTGTTTTACGCATCCCGCTCATTTCTCGGCGGCGTGTTGAGCATCCTTGCAGGCATATTGGTCAAATATTTTCTCGACTCTGAGAATGGTTACGCCTTTCCGATAAACTATGTAATGATCTTTGCGCTGGGTGCCGGAATGATGAGCCTGGGCATTGGATGCTTCTGCCTGGTTCGAGAGCCAAAGGGCGATGTGAGCACAGCCCACCGAAATGCCATTCAAGTGATTCGCGGTATTCCTCACCTGTTGCGCCGCGATCGCAATTTCGGTCGGTTTCTTCTGGTTCAAATGCTGGCATCGGGCATCGGATTTTCGCTCCCCTTTTACGTGGTGCTCGCCCAAGAGGCGTTTTACATCTCGGAAAGCACAGTCGGCCTGTTTTTAGCCATACAAACCATAGGCGCAGCTATTTTTAATATAATATGGGGAAGGCTTTCTCTCAGCTACGGAAACCACCGTGTGGTATTATTCGCCGTGTTGGGCGTGGCTTTAATTCCGTGTATAGCATTGATTTTAAGCAGCCAGGCGAGTTTATTGCAACATACTTCTGAATGGGTAATCGCGGCGTATTTTTCGCCGATTTTTTTCTTAATAGGTGGAACGACAACAGGTATCTTTATCGGATTCAAAAGTTATCTTTTGGATATCGCACCAGCAGAACGCCGCCCAACCTATATCGGCATCACCAATACCGTGCTGGGCATTGGTTCGCTCTATCCCATATTTGGGGGCGTACTCGCAGACCTCGTCCACCTTCAAGGTGTGTTTGCCCTATCTGCTATAACCATTTTGGCGGGGTTTTGGCTGTGTTTTAACATGAAAGCGTCAGATTATTAAATTTTCCAAGGAGCGAAGAATGCCCGAACAACCCAATATTCTGTTCGTGTTGACCGACCAGCAACGCTGGGACACCATTCACGCGGCAGGCAATCCGCATATTCGCACACCAGTGATGGACCGCCTGTGTCATGAAGGGGTAAATTTTATCAAGGGATACACCCCATCGCCTGTTTGTGTGTCGGCGCGTGCATCCCTTATTACCGGGCAGTACCCGCATAAAAATGGGTGCTTTGACAATGGATTCCCACAACCGATAGACCGCCCATCGCTAATGGATCTCCTCGCACAGGGCGGATATCTCTGTCACGGGGTGGGCAAAATGCACTTTACGGGTGATCGAAGAGGACTGCGGGGGTTTCACGCACGAGATGTACAGGAGGAACTTTCGGGAACGGTTGATACAGACGATTATCTAAAATATTTGCATGCACATGACTATGACCATGTACACGATCCGATGGGCGCAAGAGGAGAAATGTATTATATCCCGCAAATTTCTCAACTTCCCGCACGCCACCATCCAACAGCCTGGGTCGCAGACCGTAGCATTGACTTTCTAAAAAACCGCGACACATCCAAACCATTTTTTTTGTGGTCGAGTTTTATCCATCCGCACCCACCCTTTTCACCGCCAACACCCTGGAACAAACTCTATCGCGGTTCCCTGATGCCCATTCCCAAACGCCCCGATAACATGGAAGATCTGTGGACTCATTTCAATCGCCATCAGAATCGATACAAGTACCGCGATGCGGGATTGGACAATCGCATGTTGCAGGTCATGCGCGGGTATTACTGGGCGTGTATATCGTTTATCGATTACAGCGTGGGCCGGATTCTTGACGAACTCGAACAACAGGGCGAGCTGGACAATACCCTCATTGCCTGGTCATCGGATCACGGTGAACTACTGGGGGATTACAACTGTTTTGGCAAGCGCAGCTTTCTGGATGCAGCAGCCCGAGTGCCCATGCTGGTGCGCTATCCCGAGCGCTTCCCTCGCGGTATTGAAGAAGAAACACCGTGTGGATTGATGGACCTGATGCCAACCTTTTTGGGCGCCGCAAGTATTTCTCGTCACAACGCAGATTTAGACGGTCTGGACATGGCCGATCTCGTCGGCCATGGGCAAGAGCGAATGATCTACGGTCAGATTCAGCGCGGACAACGCGGTATGTACATGGCCTATGATGGCAATTTGAAATACATCTATTCGGCAGGCGATCAAAAGGAATACTTGCTCGATCACCGAGTGGATGCCGAGGAAACGCGCAACTGTGCGTACAATGTCCTGTACGCCTCAGAGATAAAAACAATGCGTGAAAATCTGATTGGCTTTTTCCAGAATGAAAGCTATACCGAACCTTTGGATGGCAACCAATGGAAAGACTTTGGCCCGGTTTCCGACCCCAAAAGCGTGGATGCAAATTTGTTAATTCAGGATGCAGGATGGTCGGTTCCTCTCTACGATCTTCCCGGATATTCAGTGCCGAAAGGCGAGAAGTGAAAGGCAGAGAATGAGGGCTGGGTAGCCCCCTCTCACGTCTAACGTTGAACTGGTCTGGACTGCGACCAGTTGTACACCGCTGCACCTCTTACCGCTTTCAAATATTTCATACAATCAGCCGCCTTGTGAACAAAAGTTTCACATCAAAAAGAAAAAAAGCCCATTTTACGGGCTTTTTTTCTTTGGCATAATCATTGCTTTATGTGTTTCCAAAAACGTTCATCTCAAACGAGGCACTATGTGCGATCATGCTCTACCCTGGCTGGTACTCTACGCCATACCCGGCCTGGGTCCCGCTGCCTATTGCGCTCTTCTCGAGCACTTTAAAACGCCAGAAAACATTCTTTCGCAAACTCCCAAAACCCTATGCCAGATTCCCGGCATTGGCCCCAGTACCGCACAATCTATCTCTACCAATCGGGACTGGGCATGGGCGCGGGATCAAGTCGCACGCGCAAAAGACCTCGACATCCAAATCTGCACGCTCACCGATCCCCTATACCCCGAAATTCTAACCCAAATCTACGCCCCGCCACCTCTGATTTTTGTAAAAGGCGATATAAGTCTGTGTCACAGGCCCACCATCAGCATTGTCGGTTCGCGTTCTTTTACAGCTTATGGACGAGAAACTGCGCATCGCCTGGGAAGTGATCTCGCTAGAGCGGGAATCACAGTGGTCAGCGGCATGGCCGTTGGCATTGATACCCATGCACACCGAGGAGCACTTGAACACGGCACAACAGCAGCAGTGCTTGGCAGCAGTCTGGATTGCCCCTATCCACCTGAAAATTGCGCTCTATTTGAACAAATATGTGAACGCGGTGTTGTTTGCTCAGAATTTCCTCTGGGCACGCCCCCAGAACCCCACAATTTTCCAAGACGCAACCGCATCATCAGTGGCTTGAGCCTCGGCACAGTCGTTGTTGAAGCGGGCAAACAGAGCGGCGCACTCATCACCGCCCAATTTGCACTTGACCAGAACCGCGATGTCTTTGCCGTGCCCGGTCCGATTTATTCGGGCAAAAGTCAGGGCACAAATAGCCTTCTCAGTCAAGGGGCCATTCTCGTGCAGACGACGCAAGACATTTTGAACGAAATTGAGCACCGACCAGCACTCCCCGCTCAACCCTCTGAGCAACCTTCTCTATCCGACCGCGAACAACGCGTATGGGACGCCCTTGCCAACCTATCTGCCGATGCGACCCCGGTACATATTGACACCCTCGCCAGAGATGCGGAATTCTCTTCTGGAGAAACCCTCAACATCCTCTTGAGTCTCGAAATCCAGGGCTGTGTCGAACAACTGCCGGGCATGCATTTTAAGCAAAAAAAATAAAAGAGAGATCCGTTAAGACCTCTCTTCTGTTCTATTAAACATCCTACCCCGCCCCGATACATCACTAAAAAGACCGCATCAAACCCACGATTTTGCCGGCAATTCGGAATGGCTCGTGGCTTTCACCCACCACAATGGGTTGATAGGCTTCATTTTCGGGCATCAACTTGACTTGCGACCCCTCTCGATAGTAGCGTTTAACCGTTGCTTCTTCGCCGATTACAGCCACGACAATCTCACCTTGAAGGGCAGATTCTTGATGGCGCGCGAGCACAAAATCGCCGTCTAATATCCCTGCATCGCGCATGCTATCACCCTCAACCTGAAGGGCAAAAACATCGCCTCGCGGCACAAAACCAGAATCAACCGCAAGCGTACTCTCGATATTTTCCATCGCCAGGATCGGTTCACCGGCAGCGACGCGCCCAATGACTGGCACTTCGCGCACATCGCCGGAAAGTGATGCACCGCGTGCCTGATAATCCGTCAACTCAATGCTGCGCGACAACATGGCAGTTCGCCGAATATACCCTTTTTTTTCCAATGCAGACAGCGTGGTTCGCACGCCATTGGTTGAAGCAATGCCAAAAGCCTCCATAATTTCTCGAATCGTAGGCGGGTATCCCTGGTTGCGAATCACCTGAGCAATAAAATCGTATATCTCCTGCTGACGCGCAGTTAGTTTTTTTCGCATAACACATCTCCTTAATATATCAGTCAAAAACGCGTGCATCCATAACCTGCACATTTGAATATAGTGAACGTTCGTGCATCCGTCAAGTTTTCATCTCAAATAATTCCCAAAAAAAGGGTTATTTTTTTCTTTTCGCCCAAAACCCTGCAAAGTGGGCTCCATTCTATCCATTCTAAACACCGTAAATACATCCACATATCCTCTGCTTGACACCGCAAATACCCCCTTGTATCTTTGTACGCACAGACAAGTGGTGTATGATCAACCTCCGCACGAGCACTAAACGGAAAGAGCGCCATGAAAAATCTCATATTTGACACATACGTACCCTTTGCCTGGCATGGCATTGGTCTCACTATTCCATCAGAATGGAACCCGGGCAAAATATCGGGAGAGGCCAACTCGGGCGAAGTGCGCTTCGACGATTCTCAAATTGCGCGCCTCGAACTCGAATGGAAAGAAGCGCGGGGGGATGACCGCGTGGAACAAATTGTAGATCGCTACATTGAAGGTCTGGCCAAGAATGCGAAAAAACAAAAAAGTCGCCTGCGCGTTGAACGCAACCCCAAAGCCATAGACATCGACCTCCCCGCCATGCAAAACACGCAGTATTTCATCTGGGAATCGCGTTACACAGTACACACGCTTGCAACGTATAGTCCCGCCTCGGACCGTCTCATTTTTATTCGAATTATGGGGCGCACGGATGAAAACCTCGACCCCGTTCTACCCCTTGTCCTCAACACCCTTCGGGACACCCCGCCCGGCGATCCCCTGACCTGGGCACTCTACGATATGACCTGCCAATCGCCCCCAGAATACGAACTCGAAAATTTTGAACTCAAATCTGGACATATAGGCTTGAGATTCCAAAAAGACAGCACGCGGCTCAATATCGACCGCTTCAGCCTGGCGCGCACAATCCTCAATAGCAAAGATATCGATGAGTGGTACATTGAATTTTTTATAAAAGACCTCCGACACATTCACGTTGAAACCGATGTCCAAACCCGGGGATCCAACATCGTGCTCTCAATCAATGGACGCCCCAAAGGTCGATGGCAGGGCCTTCTTCAACCCTTGCCCTTTTGGAATATGCGTCCCCGTCAGAATCTTTCGGGACGGGTTTGGACCGATATGGAGACCAATAAAATTTTTGCCGTACAAACTTTCTGGAAAAAATCCGAAGGTGCCCCAGACCTCAATGCCTATTGCAAGGATGTAACGGCCATTTCCTGACAGAATATTATTTACCCTGTCCATTCGCCCACAAGCGGAGTCCTGTTATGCTATTCAAAAAACAACCCAAAATTGGCCGCGAGGCCATGTTCAAATCTAAACCTGTTCGCAACAATCAGGTCGAATGGGAAAAAAACGACAAAGGAGAAATCCACGTCACCCTCACACGCGGCGATTCGTGGAAAGTGCGTACTCTGTCTAAAATTTTTTGGATTCCCCAACAAAAAACACTGGTACTCGACGAAATTGGCGCACAGGTCTGGGATATGTGCGATGGGCGCACAACCGTCGAAGCCATCATCAAACGCCTGAGCAAAATCCACCAACTCAATGTGAAAGAAGCGGAAATATCACTGCTCGCCTATCTCAAAAAGCTCGGGCAAAAAGGACTGCTCGGCTTTGCTGTTGCGAAAAACGACCTGCCCGGCAGCAAGCGTCGCAGGCACGCCAGCGGCAAGGCATGGGGATAGTGTATGGTGAAGCTCATCCCAACCGAGAAATTGAGACCGCTCTCAAGTGGCATTCCCTTACTTGATTCTGCAATGACCTTTGCTGGATCGATTACAAGACACTGTACCAACAGTCGCACAGTAACCACATCTCGATCTTTATGACCCCTAATATATTACTTTACAACGAGTTATTTTTTCACGTTTTTGTATATTTTTAATCTTGACATTTTTGTATGCTTTGGGTAAATTTGTTTTTGCACGGCTACTTTTTCGACCTCAAAAGGAGTTCTACAATGAGTTCACAGACCCAGGAGCTTGAAACGCTCGCAACGAGCGATTACAAATTTGGATGGGTGACAGATATCGAGCAGGAATCTGCTCCCCCAGGTCTGAATGAAGACATTATTCGATTTATTTCTGAGAAAAAAAATGAACCCGACTGGCTGCTCGAATGGCGCTTAAAAGCCTATCGCCACTGGCTGACCATGACAGACCCGCTCAAACGCAAAAAAAGCGAACAGTGGACCATGGTTACCTATCCCGATATCGACTATCAAAGCATCGTATATTACTCAGCACCCAAAAAAGCGGGCGATGGCCCCCAAAGCCTGGACGAAGTCGATCCCGAACTGCTCGCCACTTATGAAAAACTGGGCATTTCCCTCGATGAGCAGAAAATGCTAACCGGTGTAGCTGTGGATGCGGTCTTTGACAGCGTCTCAGTTGCGACCACCTTTAAGAAAACACTGGCCAAAGCAGGCGTTATCTTTTGCTCTTTTTCAGAAGCTGCGCAAGATCACCCCGACCTCGTGCGCCAGTATCTCGGTTCTGTCGTCCCCCACACCGACAATTATTTTGCCGCGCTCAACTCGGCTGTCTTTAGCGATGGGTCGTTCTGCTATATTCCCAAAGGCGTGCGCTGCCCAATGGAATTATCGACTTATTTCCGCATCAACGCCGCCAACACCGGGCAGTTTGAGCGCACGCTCGTCATTGCTGAAGAAGGTGCTTATGTGTCGTATTTGGAAGGTTGCACAGCGCCAATGCGCGATGAAAACCAACTCCACGCAGCCGTGGTCGAACTCGTTGCACTCGACAATGCGCAGATCAAATACGCCACCGTTCAAAACTGGTATCCAGGCGACATAAATGGCAAGGGCGGTGTCTACAACTTTGTCACCAAACGCGGCGCCTGCCGGGGCGCAAATTCCAAAATCTCATGGACACAAGTCGAAACCGGATCGGCCATCACCTGGAAATATCCGAGCTGCATTCTTCAGGGTGACAACTCAGTCGGCGAATTTTACTCTGTCGCCCTCACCTCTCTCAAGCAACAGGCCGACACCGGCACCAAAATGATCCACATCGGGAAAAACACCCGAAGTACCATCATCTCCAAAGGCATATCCGCCCTGCGCGGACAAAACACCTATCGCGGCGCCGTGCAAGTGCTCAAAGGCGCACACAACGCCAGAAACTTTACCCAATGCGACTCCATGCTCATCGGCGACCAGTGCGGCGCACACACCTTTCCCTATATCGACGTGCGCAACCCATCCGCGCAGGTCGAACACGAAGCCTCCACATCCAAAATTGGTGAAGATCAGATCTTCTATTGCAACCAGCGCGGTATCTCCACAGAAGACGCCGTCTCAATGATCGTCAATGGCTTCTGCAAAGAAGTCCTCGCAGAATTGCCCATGGAATTTGCAGTCGAAGCCCAAAAACTCCTCGGCATCAGCCTCGAAGGCAGCGTCGGTTAGATCACAATTTAAGGAACGAAATCACATGCTCGAAATTCGGAATCTGCACGCAGGTGTGGAAGGCGCGGAAATTCTTCACGGTATCGATCTCACGGTCAACGCGGGAGAAATCCACGCCATTATGGGACCCAACGGGTCCGGCAAGAGCACATTGGCTCAGGTGCTCGCGGGTCACGAAGCCTATAGCATTACAGCGGGCGAAGTCACCTACGAGGGCCAGGACCTGCTCGATATGGACCCGGATGAACGCGCAGTACATGGCGTCTTCCTTGCCTTTCAGTACCCGGTAGAAATACCCGGTGTCAACAGCGCGTACTTCTTGCGCACAGCACTCAACGCCCTTCGAACGGCCAGAGATGAAGAAGAAGTCGATGCCATAGACTTCCTCGCGCTGATTCGCAACAAACTCAAACTGGTTGAAATGGACGAAAAATTCCTCAAACGTCCGGTCAACGAAGGCTTTTCCGGCGGCGAAAAAAAACGCCACGAAATTCTGCAAATGGCCGTTCTGGAACCCCGCCTCGCCATCCTCGACGAAACCGATTCTGGACTCGATATCGACGCCCTGCGCGTTGTTGCCAACGGCGTCAATACACTCCGCAGCGCGGACAAAGCGACCATTGTGATTACGCATTATCAGCGCTTGCTCAACAATATCGTGCCCGACGTGGTCCACGTTATGCTCAACGGACGCATTGTGCAATCGGGCGACAAAACACTCGCCATGGAACTGGAAGAAAAAGGCTATGACTGGATCAAAGAAGAACATGCGACACATAGCGTCTAATCACACATCCTGGATTCAAAAATTTGAATCCAGCCTCAATGGTCATCCACTGCGAGCATTGCGCCAACAAGCAATTGCCGACTTTGACCGCCTGGGATATCCCACCACTGCGGATGAAGCCTGGAAAAGCGTGAATCCATCCGCGCTCATCAGACCCGATTTTGAGCCTGCTATCCCCGCCCCCCTTGCAGATGCAGAACTGGAACCTTTTATCTATCCCGACCTGCAATGCATCCGCCTCGTATTCGTCAATGGGCATTACGCGCCAGAACACGCATCTGACATACCAGAAGGCGTAAACATCGCCAACCTCGCCGACGTTTACGACCATCCCCTCGTCAAAGCGCACCTGGGCAAACTCGCACAAACTACAGACCTGGCCTTCACTGCTCTCAACACGGCATTCATGCGCGACGGTGTATTCATCCATGTTCAGCCAAATGTCGCAGTCGAAGCCCCCGTGCATATCCTCTTTATCACAACGGCGTCAGAAATCCCCACAATATCTCATCCTCGCAACCTGATCATCGCGGATGAGAACAGTCAGCTTTCGCTGATTGAAACCTATGCGGGAACGGGTGAAGAGGCTTATTTTACCAACGCAGTCACAGAAATCATCGTCCGCGACAATGCCAGCGTGAATTGCATCCGCCTCGAATTACAAAACACAAAGGGCTTGCACGTCGCCAATTTCCAGGCGCAACTCGGGCGCAGCAGCAGGATGACCTTTCACGATTTTACACTTGGCGGAGCATTTGTTCGAAATGACATAAGCGCGTACCTGCGCGGCGAAGGCAGTGAAGCCGCCGTCAATGGATTTTATGCCCTCGAAGAATCCCAACAGGTCGATAATTATACCCTGCTCGAACACGCCGAACCCCATTGCCCCAGCCACGAACACTACAAAGGGATTCTGGGAGGATCATCTCGTGCAATTTTCCGGGGGAAAATTCACGTACACCAAAAAGCGCAACACACAGATGCCTATCAGAAGAACGAAAATATCCTGCTTTCGGACAATGCGCGCGTCAACACCAAACCCCAACTCGAAATCTACGCCGATGAAGTCAAGTGCTCGCATGGCGCAACAATAGGCCAACTCGATAAAAATGCGATCTTCTACCTGCAAGCACGCGGCATTCCCAAGGCCGAGGCAAGACGGATATTGCTCCGCGCTTTTGCCGACGACATTGTCGAACGCGTAACCCTTGCCCCCGTGCGGTCGCACCTCAGCGATTTAATCGACACCCGCCTCGAACACATCTATGCAAAGGACATGGCATGAGTTCGCCTCTGGACATCTTAACACTTCAACCGCCCGAGCCAGTCACGCACCCGGCACCGCCCTTTGACGTGCGCCGCATCCGCGCTGACTTCCCCATTTTGGGCCAACAAGTGCAGGGGCAACCGCTCGTGTACCTCGACAATGGCGCCACATCGCAAAAACCGCGCGCGGTCATCGATGCCCTCTCGCATTATTACACCGACCAGAATGCCAATGTACACAGAGGCGTACACCACCTCTCGCAAATAGCGACCGATGCTTATGAAGCCGCCAGAAGAAAAGTGGCGACCTTTATCAATGCGACCTCAGATAGAGAAATCATCTTTGTGCGTGGAACCACCGAAGGCATCAATCTCATTGCACAGACCTTTGGACGCGAGCAAATCGGCGAAGGCGACGAAATTATCATCAGCGAAATGGAGCACCATTCCAACATCGTTCCCTGGTGGATGCTCTGTCGGGAAAAGGGGGCCAAACTGCGCGTCATCCCCATGAACGACCGGGGCGAACTCTGTATGGACACGTATCAAACCCTTTTCTCTTCGCGCACAAAACTCGTCTCCATCGTACACATCTCCAATGTGCTCGGCACAGTTAATCCCGTGCGGGAAATCGTGCAAATCGCGCACGCAAACGGCGTGCCCGTACATATCGATGGCGCACAAGCCGTGCCCCATCAGCGCGTGGATGTGCGCGCCCTGGGCTGCGCGTTCTACACCTTTTCGGGACACAAAATGTTCGCGCCCACAGGCATTGGCGTCCTGTACGGCTGCGAAACATACCTCGATACCATGCCGCCCTATCAAGGTGGGGGCAGCATGATCCAGAGCGTTGACTTTGACAATATTACGTACGGAAACTCGCCCAACAAATTTGAAGCGGGAACGCCCAATATCGCGGGCAGTATTGGCCTGGGTGCCGCCATTGATTACCTCAACAGTATCGACTTTGATGGCGCGGCAAAATACGAAGCCAATCTGCTGGAATACGCACACGACGCACTGCGCGGCGTGCCGGGCCTCAACTTGCTCGGCACAGCCGAGCGCAAAGTAGGCGTAATCTCATTTACCCTCTCCGATATTCACCCCCACGATGTGGGTACCATTCTCGACCGGGCCGGTGTCGCGGTTCGCGCCGGACACCACTGTGCGCAACCCATTATGAAACACTACGACATACCCGCAGCAACGCGCGCTTCATTGGCATTTTACAACACGCGCGAAGACATTGACGCACTTGTCTCTGGCCTTTACACCGTGCGAAAGGTTTTTGGCTGATGTCAGATTTGCGCGAACTCTACCAGCAACTCATTCTGGATCACAACAAAAATCCCAGAAATTTTCGCGTGCTCGATCCCGCAAACCGCTTTGCCGAAGGCTATAATCCACTGTGCGGCGATAAAATACAGGTCTATCTTCAACTCCATGGCAACCACATAAAAGACATTGGCTTTCAGGGTTCGGGATGCGCCATTTCCAAAGCGTCGGCTTCTTTAATGACCGAAACCATCAAAGGCAAAACCCTCGGCGAATCCGAAGCCTATTTCAAAGACTTCCAGGCAATGCTCACCGACCCATCCAGCAATCTCGGCCTCGACCAGATGGGCAAACTATTCGTCTTTGCCGGCGTGCGCAACTATCCCATCCGTGTCAAATGTGCGACCCTATCGTGGCACACGCTTCGAGCAGCTATAAAAAATGCCCAAACCCCCATAACCACAGAGAGATGACACATGAGCCTCCTGAACATCTTCCGCAAAGACACATCTGAATCCAACGCACCGTCCGCCGATGACTCTGACCATGCCACTGCTGAGGAGATTCACAATATCGAAGCATCAGAACCAACGCCCCAAAAACCCTCATCGGAAGATCCCATTGACACCGAGGCCGTAAAAGAAGAAATCGTAAAAGCACTCAAAACAGTATATGATCCAGAAATCCCCGTTGACATTTACGAACTGGGCCTCATCTACGACATCAAAGTAAAAGAAGATGGCAATACCTACGTTCAAATGACACTCACAGCCCCCAATTGTCCCGCCGCGGGTATTTTGCCCGGACAAATCGAATCTTCGGCCCGATCTGTCGAAGGCGTTTACGATGTGGAACTCGATCTCGTATTCGATCCCCCCTGGACGCCAGAACGCATGTCAGAAGCAGCCAAACTCGAATTGGGTATGTTTTAACAATGCCTTTTACAGAAAAGTTTTGGTATGAAATTGAGTACACAAGAAGAATACGGCCTTCGCTGTCTCATGCAGGTCGCACAGCGCGCATCTGAAACGGGTGGCAGCATTGCAATTTCTGAAATCAGCCGCGCAGAAGGATTATCTACTGCCCATGTCGGCAAACTCGTGCGTCTCTTGCGCCTGGGCAACCTCGTCGAAAGTGTGCGAGGTCAAGCCGGAGGGTATAAATTGGCTCGGCCCGCCAGTGAAATCCTGATCTCCGATGCACTCGGTGCACTCGGCGACCCGTTCTTTAACGACGACTTTTGCGATGAACACACCGGCTATGAAGCGTGCTGCACCCATTCCGTCGATTGCTCAATTCGCTCCCTCTGGAACGCCATCCAATTTGTGGTTGATCAGATGCTCGACCGCATTACATTGCAAGACCTGATGGGAGACGAGCACCAGCTTGAAAATCATCTCGCGCATAAAGCAGACGAACTCTTGCAAGTCACAATGCCGTAATAAGCTTTCAGCCCTCGCCCATCCACCCTAAGGCAATGCATGTGCTGACCGCTCATACAGGAGAAACTTCATGGAAATCACCGTCACAGATATTGCACAAACAGAAATCACCCGCTTGGTACACGAACAAGAACAGGTGATTACGGGCGTGCGCATTACCGCCGAAGCAACATCGCCCTTACAGGCCAACTACCGCCTTGCTTTTGTGACCGAAGGACAGATAACTGACCGCGACACCGCGATACCATTCGATGGCTTCAACGTTTACATTGACGAAAACAGCGCGCCTTATACCCAGGACATCACGCTCGACTTTGTCGATGGCCTGATGGGACGCGGCTTCAAAATTGACAACCCACACAAAGTGCCCCCGCACCTCAAAGGCAGTGTGGCCGAAAAAATCCAAATTGTAATCGACGAAAAAATCAACCCGGGCATTGCCGCACACGGCGGGCATGTGTCATTGATCAATGTAAAAGAAGACACGGCCTATCTTCAATTTGGCGGTGGATGCCAGGGCTGTGGCATGGTCGATGTTACCCTCAAACAGGGAGTGGAAGTCATGATCAAAGAAGCCGTTCCCGAAATCGCAAACATCCGCGATATCACAGACCACGCCGAAGGCACCAACCCGTATTACCAGACCACGCAATAAAGCTTGGAATTCCACCTCTACAAAAGTGTGAAGCCATCTTCGGATGGCTTTTGCTTTTTTTATAAAAAATTCCCACAAACCAAAACACACTTGCCGAGATACCTGTCTAATAAAGACAAGGTAGAAATATAAACCCTGCACATTGCGACCTTCCATGCCCTATATCATTGTCGAAAACCTCGTCAAAACCTTCCAAATCGCCCAACGCCAGCCCGGTGTGTGGGGTGCACTGCGCGGCGTCATGCACCGCAACTACCGCCAGATATCTGCCCTCGACGGCATCTCCTTTACAATTGAACCCGGAGAACTCATCGGTTATATCGGCCCCAATGGCGCGGGCAAATCCACCACCGTCAAAGTTTTGTCCGGCATTCTCGTTCCCGACTCGGGTCGCTGTGAAATCCTCGGCCGCGTCCCCTGGAAAGAACGCATCGCCCACGTCGCACAAATCGGCGTGGTATTTGGGCAGCGCACGCAATTGTGGTGGGACCTGCCCGTCATCGAATCTTTCGATCTGCTCCGCGACATCTACCGCGTCGATCATCACCAATACGCGCAAACCCGCGATGAAATGATCGCTATTCTCGATCTCGAATCGCTTCTCGACATACCCGTTCGCCAGCTCAGCCTGGGCCAGCGCATGCGCTGTGACCTCACCGCTGCCCTTCTTCACCGTCCATCAATCCTCTTCTTAGACGAACCGACAATCGGCCTCGACGTCGTCTCTAAACTCGCCGTGCGCGACTTTATCAAACGCCTCAACCGAGAGCGCGATGTCACCGTCATCCTCACCACCCACGACATGGACGACATCGAAGCCCTCTGCACGCGGGTAATGGTCATAGGACAGGGCCAGATACTATCCGACGGCCCGCTCGAAAACCTTCGCGCCCGCGTCACTACAGAGCGCCGCCTCATCGTCGATCTCGAAGGCACAGAAGACATCACCGACCCCGACGCATCTGTCGTATTGCGCGACGGACACCGCGTACATCTCACATTTGATCCCGACCGCGTTGCCACGGCTGATTTGATCGCCCGCATCACAGCACAGCACCCCGTGCGCGACCTCTTTGTCGAAAACACCCCCATCGAAGAAATCATCTCACGCCTCTATGCCGAAAATCGCTAACCGCACATCATCACTGGCCATCAAATCGTACATAGCTGTCCTCTCCGCCAGCTTCCGCACACTCTTGCAATACCGCGCCGCGGCATTCGCGGGGTTCGGCACCCAACTCTTCTGGGGCCTCATCCGCGTCATGATCTTTGAAGCCTTCTACAGATCATCAACCGCGCCACAACCCATGACTGTCGATGAAGTCGTCACCTATATATGGCTCGGTCAGGCATTTCTCGTACTCATCCCCTTACGTGCCGACCCCGATGTACGCAACATGGTGCGTTCGGGCAATGTCGTCTATGAACTCGTGCGCCCGGCCAACCTGTATTTCTTCTGGTACAGCCGCGCCATAGCACAACGCACTGCGCCCGGCGTCTTCCGCGCCCTCCCCATGTTCATCGCGGCCGGTCTTTTCTTTAACATGCAAATGCCTCCCAATATTCCAGCTACATGTACCTGGCTCGTATCGATCCTCTTTGCCGTCCTCATCAGCGCAGCCATCACCAATCTCCTGAACATTTCCCTCTTATGGACCATATCTGGCGAGGGTATAAGCTACCTCGTATTCGGCCTGACCTGGATCTTCAGTGGCATCATAATCCCCTTGCCCTTTTTTCCCGACTGGGCACAGGCAACCATCAACATCCTCCCATTTCGATATATCATGGACATCCCCTTCCGCTTCTACCTGGGCCACATCCCACCAGAACAAATCTGGTATCACCTGCCGTTTCAAGTCGCCTATTTGAGTGCGCTGATCATTGCCGGGCACCTCATTCTCACACGCGGCATTCACCGCCTCGTCGCGCAAGGAGGATAATGCGATGACCAACGCACTTCGCCTCTACATGCACTATCTCAGCCAATCTATTCGCAGCCAAATGCAATATCGCGCGTCATTCATCATGCTCTCTTTTGGGCATTTCCTCGTCACCGGCATCGAATTTCTCGCCATCGCCTCCCTCTTCGCGCGATTCAAACACATTCAGGGCTGGAACCTCCCCGAAGTGGCCTTTCTCTACGGCCTCATCAACATCTCCTTCTCCTTTGCCGACGCAGCCTCGCGCGGCTTCGACATATTTAGCACCATGGTCAAAAGCGGCGACTTCGACCGCCTCTTGCTTCGCCCTCGCAGCACGGCCTTACAACTCGCAGGCCATGAACTTACCCTCCGCCGCGTTGGCCGTCTGGTTCAGGGCCTCGCTGTCTTCTCCTGGGCAAGCTACACCCTCGACATCTCCTGGTCCGCACCAAAAATCTATCTCGTCTTAATCGCCATCTTTGGAGGGGCTTGCCTCTTCATCGGCCTCATGATCATTCAAGCCACCATTGCGTTTTGGACCACCGAATCTCTCGAACTCATGAACACCCTGACTTATGGCGGCGTGGAGACCGCACAGTACCCCTTGCCCATCTACCGCACCTATTTTCGCAAATTTTTTACTTACATCGTACCCCTTGCGTGTGTAAATTACTTGCCAGCACTGGCAATCCTCGAACGCGACGACCCCCTGGGATTTCCCATTGCCTTGCAGTGGTGTGCGCCCCTAATTTGCGTTATCTTTCTCGTTGTCGCCCTCCAAATATGGAAAATCGGTGTGCGCCATTACCGCTCTACCGGAAGTTGAACAAACAGAATCACAAAGGAATTTTTTTTGAACAACACCACCTTATTTGACACCGCGTATGCAAACCGCAAACGCCCGCTCCTCGAAAAAGTCGTCGATCAAATTCAACCGATTTACACAGCGGAAGAACTGACCGCTCTTCGCATTGACCCCATCAATCGCGCGATTCTTTCGCAGCGTTCAGGCCGCGGGTTTGTCAATCGCGACTTGCTCGAAACCGTACTCGGCAACCTGCTCGAATGCGTCGCTCCCGGTTCTCACAATGCGTCTGGAGCCGCGCAGGCGACCCTGACGGACAATATTGAAGAAATTGTCGATCAGCTCTACGCCATGATCTACCAATCGCTTCAAGCCGCACAGGGCGAAAATGGCCCGATAGAAGATGTGGCACTCCAATCGGCCTTCGCGCTCATTTCTCGACTGCCCCAACTCAAAATTCGCGCGCTATGGAACCGCTTTGCATCGCTCAAAGATCCCGCCGTGTGGGATGCGTATTTACGCAAAGTACACAACCTGGATTACAGCGACCTCGCCGCCCTCGAGTTCGCGCCCGTCATTGACAAAGCCATTGAAGCGCGCACCTTTGATCTCTACGAAGCATTTCTCGCCGAAAAGGGCCTGCAATCTGCCTTCGCATATCAGATGCAACTCGTCGCCAGTGCCTATCCCGGATGGCGCGTCTTGTTTTATCACGACATCGCCAATGCCCTCACCCAAACCGGAGAGGTAGAAAATCTCGACTGCACCCCCATCCCCCTCCTGCCCCGTGCCATTTCAGAACTCGGCGGACGCTATTATCAGGCCGATATTCACCCAGAAACCATCATCGCAGACGCCAACTTTCTCGAACACCCGCACCGCGGCCTCACAACCGGTCAAACAGGCGTCATAGGCTATGGGTGCATCATCTATCCCTGCACACTCGGCGGATTAACAGGAAGAGCGCGACAAAGACATCCCACTATCGGCAATTTTGTAAAAATCGGCACAGACGCCATCTTGCTCGGCCCCGTCGTCATTGGCAACCGCTCCACGATCGGCAGTGGCACAGACATCTACGGTTTTGTCGAAACGGGCACCGGCTGTCAAATCGCGTCATCAGTCGTGCTCGGCACCGTGCGTTCTGGTTCCCGATACCCGGGAAAAATCATCCTTGGGGATCACGTGCGCGTAGGCGACGGCACGGTCGTTGAAAACAGCACCGAACTCGATCTCATCATTCCCGACAAATCCGAAATCCCCGCCCGTTCCCACATCGTCAACGACGGCTTTGGCAATCCCAAATACGCGAGAGAATAAAAAACAATCAGCCCCGATCTTCAAACGGCATCACCGCTGAAGCTTCATCTGAAGCATCAAAAGAAAGCACCCGATCATACAGCGTTGCGCCATACAACTCGCGATAATACGCAAACAAATACTCGTTGCAATAGCCCGCCCACTTGCCCCATCGCGCCTCGCCCCACCGGCATATCTTCGCATCTGAACCCGTTACGCCATACCATTCTTGGGCAAATTTTCGCACCCAGGTATCAACGGGAACCGCATAGAGCCGATCCAGCGAGAACAGATCGATACACCGCGCCACCTTAATGCCAACGCCACTACCGGACAGCGCGTGCAAATCATCCGAGATACACCGCCATGTGTCCAGATCTGCCCCATCGCACACCGCCTCGGCAATAAACCGCGCTGTTTCAGCCACACGCTCTGAACGCCAGCCAAAACGGTGGCGCCTGTAAAATCCCCCATCCAACTCAGAAAGTGCATCGGGTTCTGGGAATGTCCAGTACGTCTCGCCCTCAAAAACTCGTCTCTCGCCCAGGGTTTGCGCAATAAATCCGATCCGCTTTTTGGTCAACGACATATGTGCTTGAACCGAGAGAACATAAGAAATAATACACTCGAATGGATCCTGGCGAACAAATTGTAGTCCCTTCAACAAATCCCGCGCTTTTCGCAAATAGGTATCGCCGCGCGGCACTCTGATCCGGGGCATGTGATCCAGCCTTAAATACCACCTCAAAAAATTATCAATCGCCATCTCACCACAGTATGTAGCCACCTGCTCAGACGATGCGCGATACCGGATCTGGTCTCCCATTTGTCTCAGATGCACAACCACGCCATAAGCAATACCCTTCCACCATCCATCGACATCTCGCCCCCACCGAAACACCTGTCCCGATCCCAGCGTCAATCCTATATTAACCGACGTACTCTCAAGCATGCCCTCAAAACAATGCGTCGCCATAGTCTAATCCTCTCCGATTGCGATATATATATTGACAAAAATAAAAGGTTCCTTATGATAAGCGCGGTCAGTCATAAACGCTGATCGCTAACAGCTTCTTTCGGGAGATCGAGAATGAGTACCCACGCGACATGGCACTTCTTTGCCCTCTGCTTTGCACTTATAACCTCATGTGCATCCGCGCCTCGCGTTCAACAATCCCCGGTTCAGCCACCTCAAACTTATCAGACAGAGACCGCCGCAACAACACCTGCAGACACCCTCTGGTGGACGACATTTAACGATAGCCATCTCGACAGTCTAATCGCGCAGGCACTGGCATACAACCACAATTTGCACGCTGCTGCAGCCCGTCTCAAAGCCGCCCGCGCACAGGCGAAAATGGCCGGCGCACCGCTATACCCGCAACTCAGCGCGGGATCATCGGGGCTAAGACGCAAACAAAACTTCATCGGATTTCCCATCCCCGGGCAGGCGGATGGTGGGGTGCTCTCGAACACCAACACGACCTATGGCGTTTCCGTCAATGCCGCGTGGGAAATTGACCTCTGGGGGCGGCTCGGCGCAAGTGCTGCGGCTGCACAAGCCACCTATCAGGCAACACAGGCCACGTATCGAGGCGCGCGCATGTCACTGGCTGCACAAACCGCCAAAGCGTGGTTTGCCACCATCGAAGCCAGGCGCCAACTCGAACTCGCGCAAGCGACGTACGAAAATAACCTCACCAACCACAAACAGGTGCGCACACGCTACGAACGGGGCGTGCGGCCCTCGCTCGACCTGCGCCAGAGCCAATCTGACCTCGCGTTATCGCAAGACCGCCTGTACCAGCGCGAACAACGCTATGAAATGGCTATTCGCCAACTCGAAGTGCTCATCGGTCGCTATCCCTCAGGCACATTCGCCATTGCCGCCGACCTCCCCCAGGTACCGCATCCAGTGCCCGCGGGTCTTCCGGCAGATCTCATTTCCCGGCGCCCCGACCTCATTGCGGTTGAACGCCAATTTGCCGCGTCTCAGGCCAATCACAAAGCCGCCAAACGCCTGCGTTATCCGCGCATCAGCCTGACCGCTTCAAGCGGAACCAGCAGCGACGCATTGGGCAGCCTGCTCAATGGCGACTTCAGCGTGTGGAGCCTGATTGGCAACCTCACACAACCCCTCTTTCAAGGCGGGCGCATACAGGGCAATATCAACCTGGCCAGTGCCAGAGAAAACGAGGCCGCCGCACTATTTGCCCAAACCGTTTTGCACGCATATAGCGAAGTTGAAAATGCACTCTCTGCAGAAGCGCATCTGGCAAAACGCCAGGCCGCTTTGGAAACCGCTGCTGAACAGGCGCGGGAAGCGCGCCGATTGGCAGAAGATAGATATTACAGAGGGCTTATAGGCTTGTTAGCCGTGCTCCAAACCCGCAGCACGGCTTATCTTACCGAAAGCCAATTGCTCGTTGTGCGCCAGCAACGACTTCAGGCGCGCATTGACCTGCATCTCGCATTGGGCGGTGGGTTTCCCAACCGAGAAACCATTACAATACCATAACAAGGGAGGATCACGCAGGTCATCACGCCATAAAAACAACCCAGATACATGGCACACCTACAGAGGCAGACATATCTGCTATAAATCCCTTGCCCTCTAACCCCCACAGTCCTCATTCTTTGCAACTGTCTCTCTTTTGGAGGTAACCATGCAGAACAACAAGCAAATCATCCTCGTGATTGGCACTGCCGCCATCGCATTGGCCCTACTTTTGTACATCGCGTTTTTGCCCAGCGAAGAGGAAATTATTCAAGAAAGTCCCTACGTCATGCAAATGGAGGAAGAAGCCCAACGCGATGCAGCACTGATAGATTCTCTGGATCAGGTGGTCGTTGACTTAAATTCCCGCATTGACTCCGTACGTACGCAAATGGATAGTTCTAGCACATCAAATAAAGTTTTGCTGACCACTCTCCACCGCGTTACCAACGAGATGCAAGAATACCGGCGTCTCACCGTCAGTCTGCAAGGCGATCTCGAACAGGTCACAGTAAACCGCGACAGCCTCCGCAACAGCCTCTTCGAGCAAACCAATCGCCTTCAACGCGTGACAGAGGCTCTGGAAAAAGCCCATCGGGAAAGCGAAAAATTGCGCGCAGACCTTCAGGTCACCAAAGAAGACCTTGAGGTCACCAAAGAAGACCTTGAAGTCACCAAAGAAGACCTTCAGGATGCCAAAGAAATTATCAGTTCAGTCCTCGTCTATGTCGGTACCGAGGATAAACTGAAAGAACAGGGGTATCTCCATACATGGCGAAGGATTCGCAAAAACTACAAGATTATAAATTTCCCCGATGTTGACAACACCGACGTTATAAAAGTTGAGATTGGCAAAGCCATCAGCGTACAGGGTGAACTCGCCGCCGTGTGCGACGACCATGGCAAACTGGGTAAAGATAAAGAATACCAACTCAGCGAAGATAAAGAAACCAAAACCCTCAGCATCTCCTTTTCCGACGCTCTGCTCGTGGGTCAGCGAGTCCTCATTGTGCTAAAAAATTAGATCGCGGATGACGCGGATTGGGACATGGTAAAATGATAGGAGATGTATTTTAGCGATAAAAAATATTCGCGCCAATCCTCAATCGCGATTAAGGGATAATATGACGAGCTTTCGATACAAAGGAGGGTTGAGAATCGCAACCCTCCTTTGTTTTTTATTTTTGCCAGATCAGATAGTTTGTGCAGAGGCAGACGAAGTGCGTCCGGGGTATCAGGTGGTGAGTCGGGCAGAGATAATAGAGGCGATGCGGCAGTGTGACGATTACGACCCGACAGCAACGACCAATGGCGCGCGGTTTCAGGGGGACATGATACTTTATCTCGCGCAAAAGGCAAGAGCGCGCGATCCGCAGGGACTACCGCTATTTATCGGGTACGAGAACTGGTTTCAGGCATTTATGGAAGTGACCGCACGCACGGAAAACGCAATGCCTCAGTACGCGCAGTTAGCCTATCAATACAAACAGATTACGGAAGTAGATTATCGGGTAGATCGGGTCATCCGCGAGGTAAAAGAAGCCCCAACGCCAAAATTGGCAGTAAATGTGAGAATTTGGTGGAAGGACCAGCCCGGCAAGCCGGATCGGTATTCGTACCAGGATACGCTTTCGACGCCGAATCTCAAAATAACCAATCAGCGGGTGATGACCTATCGATTGGTAGATTTTGGAGATTGGGTCATCTATGATAAGATCGAAGGGCTTACAGGGCGCCCAACATCCGGCATCCTGGGTTTTCTTTTTCGCATTATCGGCGAAGGACGCGTTTTACAGACTCGCATGGCAATTTCAAAAGACGGCCTCCAGATCAATCGAGCTATAGCCAAGAAGGGATTCATAAAAAGGATAGACACAGTAACAGTATATCCCGATGGAAAGATGGAGAAAGACGTCCCAGCCGGCAGACCAGATCTTCTGGAACTTGTGAAACGGATCACCCAGCCACTGGAAATTGATTATGTGGAGTTATTGGGTGATAGATGATGGCTTGGGAGATTGAAATGAATCCCTATGTCAAACAAGTGCGCCCACTCGAGGATTACCAACTGGAAGTAATCTTTGAGAATGGTGAGCAACGGATATTCGATGTGAAGCCCTATCTCCAGCGCGGCGTCTTTGTGCGCCTTCAGAATCGCGCCACCTTCCAGGCAGTCCGTGTAGTAGCAGGTTCCGTGGAGTGGCCGGACGAGTTAGATCTGAGCTATGACACGCTCTATCTGGAAAGTCAGCCGACTGCTATTGCGCCCGAGGTTCTCCAAAAACAATAAGATTGAAGAAGATGAACGAAGCTACTGCACGGTTAAAGATCAATAAACTACTCGAGTCAGCGGGATGGCGATTTTTTGACGAAGGAGACAAACCCGCCAATATTCGTCTTGAAGCAGGTGTTGAGATTAACACCCTCGGTGACAACTTCGAGAAGATCAGCAAAGGATTTATCGACTTTCTACTGCTGGACGACAGGGGATTTCCGCTCATCGTACTGGAGGCCAAGGCGGAGGAAAAGCAACCGCTGGTGGGCAAGGAACAGGCGCGGAAATACGCCCGCTCACAAAACTGTCGCTTCGTTATCCTCTCCAACGGCAACCTGCACTACTTCTGGGACCTCGACCGCGGCAATCCCTACATCATCACCGCATTCCCAACGCTAGATTCAGTCGCTGGCTACCAGAAGACTGCGCCCAACCCGCAGCGTCTGGTAGATGAACATGTCACCGACGACTACATCGTCCTCACCCAACGCCCCAATTATGCGTCAGAAGCCGCGTGGAAAAACGAAGCCGAACGCCCCGGCTTCATCCATGCCAACAAACTCCGCTTCCTCCGCTCATATCAATTGCAAGCTGTCCACGCCCTGCAACGCGCTGTAAAAGAAGGCAAGGATCGCTTCCTATTTGAAATGGCTACTGGCACGGGCAAGACCCTCACCGCTGCCGCCATCATCAAGCTATTTCTCCGTTCTAGCAATGCCCACCGCGTGCTTTTCCTGGTGGATCGCCTCGAACTGGAGGACCAAGCCAAAAAGGTCTTCACACAATTGCTCTCAGCCGACTTTGAGACGGTCATTTACAAAGAGAACCGCGATGACTGGCGACGTGGCGAGATCGTGGTCAGCACAGTCCAATCCTTCTTATTCGACAACAAGTACCAGAAAATCTTCTCGCCCACGGATTTCGATTTCGTAATCTCCGATGAGGCCCATCGCTCCATCTCCGGCAATGCCCGTGCGGTATTCGACTATTTCGTCGGATACAAACTCGGCCTGACCGCAACGCCCCGCGACTACCTGCGCGGCGTCAAAACGTCTGCCCCAGCGGTGCGCGATCCGCGCGCGGTTGAGCGGCGCCTCTTGCTCGACACCTACCGCACCTTTGGATGTGAGAGCGGACACCCCACCTTTCGCTATTCCCTACTCGATGGCGTAAAAGATCGCGTCTTGATCAACCCAACCGTTGTTGATGCCCGCACCGATGTGACAACACAACTCCTCTCTGAGCAGGGCTTCGTCGTTTCGTTCACCGATGCCGAGGGCGAGGATCACGACGAAACCTACAAACAGCGCGAGTTCGAGAAGCGATTCTTTTCCGACGCCACCAACGTGCTTTTCTGCGAGACTTTTCTCAAAAATGCCCTGCGCGACCCCGTCAGCAGGGAAATTGGCAAGTCCATTATCTTCGCTGTCAGCCAGAACCACGCCGCCCACTTGACCAACATACTCAACGAAATGGCCCATCTGATGTTTCCCGGCAAATACCAGTCCGACTTCGCCGTGCAGGTCACATCACTCATACAAGACGCGCAACAATTCACCATCAACTTTGCCAATAACAACCTGCTCGGCACCGCCAACTTCCTGCCCCAATACCGCACGAGTAAAGCACGCGTATGCGTCACCGTCGGCATGATGACCACCGGCTACGACTGTCCAGATATCCTAAACTTGGGCTTGTTCCGCCCCATCTTCTCACCCACCGATTTTATCCAGATTAAAGGGCGGGGCACGCGAAAGCACGATTTCCGCGACCTGCTCTTGGACGACAGCCACAAGGACCGCATCGTGCACCCAGAGAAAACCGCCTTCAAACTCTTTGATTTCTTCGGCAACTGCGAATACTTCGAGACCGAATTCAACTACGACGAGATACTGGAACTGCCTGCGTACAGGCACAGAGATGAGGGCGAAGGCGATCCCGGACCAACGACACGCTACGGGTACGAGCATCTGGGTAGGGATATTCTGTCAACAATCACGGAAGAGCACATCGGCTACGACGGCATGAAAATTGACCGCATGTTCTTCGACAAATTCGCCGACACAGTGCGCGAAGATGAAACCATAGTGAAAGCCGTTGAAGCCGGACAGTGGGATCGCGTAATTGACTATGTGAACAGCGAAGTCTTTGACAAGCCCGAGGAATACTATACTCTCAACAAACTCCGCCAGGCAGCAGCCGTGGATCGTCGCCTGACCCTGCGCGAGATATTGGAGAAAGTCTTTGACCTCATCCCGCATTTCAAGTCTAAGGACGAATTATTGGAAGAGGAATTCAACAAATTTGTCGCCGATAACAAACCGGAAGACGCCCACTCCATACCCGCCCTCAAAACCTACTTCAAGGCGTACCTCACCAGTGATCAGACTCGTCACATCATCGAAAACCGCGCATACACCGAACTCGCCACCAACCCGGTCTTCTCTTTCCACGACTTCCGCGCCGTGCCAGAGAAATACCGCGCACTCATTCCCGAGTATGTAAAAGATTATGTGTCATTGAATCAGTTCATTGCTTAAAAATGATAGCTACAAAAGGAAGTCCTACCCATGCTCGATACCGATACCAAACGCCGCATTGACACTGCCCGCGATATTCTGGTGGGCAAGGTCCCCGATCCCAAAAGTCAGGTTGAGCAAATCACCATTGCGCTGATCTACAAGTTCATGGACGACCTGGACGCCGAGAGTGAAGAACTCGGAGGTGAGCGGCAATTCTTCGCCGGAGAATACGCCCGTTTCGGTTGGGCAAAACTGATGCGCTCTGGCCTGGGTGGATACGAAATGCTCAATCTCTACGCCGAAGCCATAACCAGAATGCCAGAAAACCCCGGTATTCCACTTCTATTTCGGGACATCTTTAAGAATGCCTTTTTACCCTACCGCGACCCCGAAACCCTGCGCGCCTTTCTCAAAATCATTGACGAATTTGAATACGACCACTCCGAGCGACTCGGCGACGCTTTTGAATATTTGCTCTCTGTACTCGGTTCGCAGGGAGATGCCGGACAATTCCGCACACCGCGCCATATTATCGACTTCATGGTCGCTGTCATTGATCCGAAAAAGGACGAAAGCGTACTCGACCCGGCCTGCGGTACCGCCGGATTTTTAATCTCGTCCTACAAGCATATACTTAAAGCCAATACCAACGAGCAGGGCCACAGCACACTTACACCGGATGAACGAGGGAGACTGGCGGACAATTTTAAGGGCTACGACATATCGCCCGATATGGTGCGCCTATCACTGGTAAATATGTACCTGCACGGTTTTGCCGATCCGCACATTTCCGAATACGACACTCTGACTAGTGAGGAAAACTGGAACGACTACGCCGATGTAATCCTCGCCAATCCGCCATTCATGTCGCCAAAAGGGGGCATCCGCCCGCACAACCGCTTCTCCGTTCAGTCCAAACGCAGCGAAGTACTATTTGTCGATTATATGGCCGAACATCTGACACCAGCAGGACGCGCTGGCATCATCGTACCCGAAGGCATCATTTTTCAGAGACAAAACGCGCACAAACAACTCCGCAAAATGCTGGTTGAAGAATATCTCGTCGCCGTCGTCTCGCTTCCCGCTGGCGTATTCAATCCGTACTCAGGCGTCAAAACTTCCATTCTCATACTGGACAAAGTACTGGCGAAAAAGACAGACCACATCGCCTTTTTTAAGGTGGAAAACGACGGCTTTGATTTGGGGGCACAACGACGACCGATTGACAAGAACGACCTGCCGCAAGTAACAGAGGAACTTTGCGAATACCTCGCGCGACTACGGGCAGGCGAAGCAGTAGATGATTCTCAGCCCACACCAATGGCCGCAGAACCTGGAGCGCAGTACACAACGGACGAACCCATCACGCAAGGACTGATCGTTGAGAAATCAAAGGTGGCAGAGGGTGGGGAGTATAATCTGAGCGGGGATAGGTATCGGGAAAAGTTGAATTACGCCAGTGCGAAGTGGCCGATGGTGGAATTGAAGGATACTTGCGATGATATTTTGAGCGGAGGTACACCTTCAACAAAAAATGAAGCTTATTGGAACGGCGATATTCCCTGGATTACAAGTGCAGATATCGTAAATATCAAGACGGCAAAACCACGAAAATATATCACAGAAAAAGCCATCAGGGAATCAGCCACGAACTTAATCAAAAAGGGGAATGTCATAGTCGTAACGAGAGTCGGACTGGGGAAATTATTCAAGAATGATTTTGACGTTTGTATAAGCCAAGATTCTCAGGGACTAATTTTGAAAGACGTGGTTAATGCAGATTATCTTGTGTATGTACTCAAGGAAAGGGTCGAAAATTTTAAGAACGTTAGTCAGGGTTCAACCATACAAGGCGTCACAAAAAGACAGTTATCAGAAATTCAAATCCCCCTACCGCCACTGGAAGTTCAGCGGGAGATTGTGGCGGAGATCGAAGGTTACGAAAAAAAAATTAAAAATTACGAATGGGAAATTACGAAATGCCGTGAAAAGATTACCAAAGCCATTAAAAAAATTTGGGAAGCGGATTGAAAATAGGAAAAGGCACTGATAGATGCGAACCGGAAGTTGATAGAGCTATTTGAGAAGAAGATACAGGGGGGGGAGGATGTGGGGAGGACAAACTTATTGCTCAGGAGGAGTGAACCATGGATGGCCGAAACATTAACAAGTGCAAATCAGACCAAGAACTGAAAAAAAACGCAAATAATTTTTTTCAGGTTGCACGCGACTCTTACATTAGTCAGCCTAACAATAGGAATTTCAGTAAATTCAGGATCTATAAAAACCTCATTTTTGAAGTAAATGATGATGTTCTCAAGGCGCAACACGATCTTATCACTCGTTGTGTTAAGCTATTAGGAACAAATTTTGGGAATGAAAAAGAATTTGCAGATCTAGCCCGAAAAATTCATAAAAAAGGTAGTTTCCCTATTCAAGCCATTGTATTATATTAGGTTACACTCATAACCATTGAACAATGAACTTGGGAGAAACTACCGTGAACACACAAGATAATCATTGCAAGGTTCCTTTGGCAAGCATTTTCGGCAAACGTCTCAACCTCGCCTTTGATGGGGGCATCCTCACCAGCGATAGCGGAGCCTTATTGCTTCGAGAAGTGGAGGCCAAAACGGGTATTTTATCACGTTTGAGTCGCGCGATTAAAGACCATCGGCATCAAAGTTATGTGGCGCATAGCACGGCAGAGTTGATCAAACAGCGCGTGTTTCAAATTGCCTGTGGGTATGAAGATGCCAATGATTGCAATGCCTTACGCAGCGATCCCGGCTTCAAGGTTGCCTGTGATCGCTTGCCCATAAGTGGTGAGAACTTGGCCAGTCAACCCACGATGAGTCGGTTTGAGAATCAGATGAGCAGAAGCGATTTGTATCGCGTTGCTCGTGCCTTTGTCGATTGTTTTATTGCTTCGTATAAAAAGCCGCCTTCGTCGATCATCTTAGATATTGATGATACGCAGGATAGGGTTTATGGGACGCAGCAGTTGTCCTTATTCAATGGGTATTTGGGTGCCTACTCCTACCAGCCTTTGCATATTTATGAAGGGCAATCGGGCAAGCTAATCACGACGATTTTACGTCCGGGTGTGCGTCCTGATGGCAAACAGATTGTCACCATTCTCAAGCGGTTAGTCGCTTATATTCGTCAGGCTTGGCCAAAGGTGGCACTCTTTTTGCGAGGCGATGCCCACTTCTCAAGTCCAGAAGTCCAGGACTTTTGTGCGACAAAGGACCTCTTTTTTATCCTCGGACAAAGTGCCAATACCCGACTCTTAGCCCTTTCAAAGCCCCTGATGGATCAGACCAAAAGCCTTTATGCACAAACCGGCAAGCCCGTGCGACTTTTTACCTCATTTTATTACCAAGCCCAGACTTGGGCCTGTGCCAGACGCATCATCTGCAAAGCTGAAATCACCACCCGAGGCCAAAACACACGCTTTGTCGTGACCAACCTTGAAAGTTCAAGGGCCTCCTTTATCTACCAAAATATCTATTGTGCTCGCGGACAGATGGAAAACTTCATTAAAAATCACAAAACCTTTCTCCACTCAGACCGCACATCCTGTCACGCATTTGGAGCCAATCAGTTCCGCCTCTTCCTCCATTCGGCTGCCTATGTCTTGTTGCACACCTTAGCGCACATCGGATTACAAGGCACAACGTGGATAAACGCACAGGTCAATACCCTCCAAAATCGCTTCCTTAAAGTCGCCGGACGCGTCTGTGAGTTGAAAACAAAGATCACCTTCCATCTGCCTATGTCATTTCCATTGCCACACCTTTTTGATAAAATCCTGTGCAATCTGGCAAAGGCGGTGCCATAACCCATCAACGGGGCAGGAATAGGGGTCTGTCCCATCACTTGCTGACTTTACAAATACACGGACTTATCCACAGACAGGACTGGCAAGGGACCGGTCTGTACTTTTGACACTGGCAGAGCCAGTCAGGTGACGATTTTGGCTGCTTGAACTCTATGAAGACGCCTATGCCGGCAGACAAGATAGAAAGCACCCTCATTTTGATGCTTGGAACCGATGCCGCCTGACAAACAACCCCAACGATTACAGTTCATGAATTAGTCGGGCTAGCTTGGGAGCAAGTTGCGCTAAGCATTTCAAGTAAAAATACGACTTCAGATGTATCTACCATTACCCAACGCTTCTTGAATGCACTTTGTCAGGATATGGAGGATAGTTTCAAATATATCGCTCCAAACTACTTAGTAAAATTTTGTGAACACGCACGGAAAATTGAGATTGGTCCAGTAACAGCAATTCTATCGGCAGATTTGAACCGCAATTTTCAATCTGGAGCAGAGTTTGATATCTCATTCGATGAGAATGGAATATCAGTTCAATTGCCTCAAACTTGCTGGTATGTCTCTGTCAATGCGACTAAGGGAAACGTCAGAGAAGAGGCAGCTTGGTTGATCAACGTCGCCCTTAGCTTTCTTCGTCTTTCCTATCCAGATAGAAAAGATGATTTTTTTCCTTTATTCGGTGAAGTTGAGACAATGCCACTGATCAAGCCAGAATCAGATGAGCAAGGTATCATAATCAGCGATAAGGATATGATGTGGACGAATTCGTCAGTCCCCAGACTATATATTGTCGATAGCACTATAGTCGCGATAACTGAAGAAAGAGAATTCAAAGATAGGGCACAGGAGATCTTTTTTCCTAGTAAGAATAGCTTAGCAGAGCGCTTTAGCCAAGGACTTGGCTGGCTGACCCGTGGACGCCAAACAGCGGACCGTTCAGAGCGTTTCCTCTTCTTTTTTACGGCAATTGAGTCTTTGTTATCCGGCAACGATAAGACTGCGCCAGTTGTTCAAACAATATCTCGATATGCAGCAACGATTCTGGACACTGACGCTGGAAAACGAGCAGAGATAGCAAAAAAGATTCGTTCTCTTTATAGTATTCGTTCGTTGTTAGTACATACAGGGAAACGTAATGTTTCACAATCAGAATCTATTGTTGCACAAAAAATTGCAGAAATACTCTACAAGAAAGTGATGGAGAGCGTTCCCTTAAATACCCGTTTCGACAAGTTTCAAGAATCTCTTTCGAAGGCCAGCTATGGGTTGCCATGGCCATAAAAATGAGGCCGAATCGCCAGGAGATAGAAACAAATGAGCGAACCAATAAAAAGCATTGAAGAATTTATTGCGCAGACAAAGCAGTTAGAGGGCCGTTTGCTTCTCTATCGTGGTCTGGCTAACGCGGATTGGGAAGTGGAATCCTCAGCGCATCGCAGAATAAAGGAATCGCAAGGGGCATCGCCTCCTCCAATCGTATTTCAAAGCTATATTTATCGGTTGTTGGATAACGCAGGTTTACAGGGTTTTCGTGAGCACCAAGACAGAAGGCTCTCTGATTTGGAACTGCTTGCAGAGTTGCAACACTACGGCGCGGCGACCTGCCTGATTGATTTTACCACCAATGCCTTGATTGCCCTCTGGTTCGCGTGTGAGGAAAAATCGGACAAATCCGGAAAAGTAGTCGCTATGGCAACAGATGATCCCGAAAATTTTTCCCATATAGGCTATGATGACTTGAATCATAAGGCGATTAAAGAGTTTCTGAATATGGGCAAGCTATGGAAATGGTCGCCCGGTGGCCTGAACAACCGCATCGTTGCCCAACAATCGGTTTTTGTGTTTGGAGAAGGGAATATAGGAAAAAGCTATTACGAAGAAATCGAGATAGACGCAGGTAGTAAGCAGAGCATCAAAGAAGTATTGGAAAAACTTTACGGCCTCAAAGAACAGCAACTTTTCAACGACTTCGCCGGCTTCGCCCTCTGCAATGCACACGACAAACCTTATGATGAATTTACTGCGGAGGAATTTGTTAGTTTAGGCGTAACATTCCATCAGCAAGGAGATATGGATAAGGCAATAGATTATTACGATAAGGCAATAGAACTCAACCCTCAAGATGTCATAGCATATACCATTCGCGGGAGTGCGAAGAACGAGTTAGGCAATCCTCAAGGTGCCATTTTGGACTATAACAAAGCGATTGAACTCCATCCTCAAAACGCCATAGCATACACCAATCGCGGGGATGTGAAACAGACTTTGGGAGATCCTCAAGGTGCCATTTTGGACTACGACAAGGCGATAGAATTCAACCCAAAACGCGGCGAAGCATACACCAATCGCGGGATTGCAAAGAGTCTTTTGGGTGATCATTTGGGAGCTATTTCGGATTATGACAAGGCGGTAGGACTTGATCCACAAGACACTCAATCATACACCAATCGCGGGGTTACCAAGAGTCTTTTGGGTGATCATTTGGGAGCTATTTCGGATTATGATAAGGTTATTGAACTCAACCCACAACTCGCCGAAGCCTATACCACTCGCGGGATTGCAAAAGGCATATCGGGCGATCATTATGGGGCGATTTTGGACTGTGACAAAGCGATTAAACTCAAACCCCAATTCGCCAAGGCATACAGCAATCGCGGGGTTGTAAAGGGCATATCGGGCGATCATTATGGGGCGATTTTGGATTGTAACAAGGCGATTGAACTCAACCCACAACTCGCCGAAGCCTATACCACTCGCGGGATTGCAAAGAGTGTGGGAAACCATAAGGATGCTATTGAGGACTACAACAAGGCAATAAAACTTGATTCCCAAGATGTTGAAGCATATTACAATCGTGGAATTTCGAAGATCAAAATGGAAGATATTGAAGGTGCAATACAAGACTTCGACAAGGCGATAGAAACCAACCCACAAGACGCCAAATCATACTACAATCGTGGGCTTGCCAAGAGCGCGTTGGGAGACGATGGAGGTGCCGCTGAAGATTTCGCCACAGCGCAAAGGCTTGATCCAAATGGTTATGAAAACGGATCAAATTCATAATAGAACGAGCTGCGGACTGGTATAAGGGAAGGGGTTGAAAAACGGACAAATGTATAGATATTATACATGTCGAGCAAGACCTGTATAATAATTGCCAAAAACTATACATGTTCAATGGCAATGCGATAAAACAAATTAGATTCCCGCTCCCATCCCTCGAAACGCAGCAAGCCATCGTCGCCGAGATTGAAGCCGAGCAGGCACTGGTGGATGAGAACCGCGAGTTAATTGAGCGATTCGAGAAGAAGATACGGGATGCTGTGGAAAAGGGATGGGAAGAGAACAAGGAGGCTGGATCGGAGGAGTGAAACGTGGAATCCTATTATACAGATACGACCAGCGAATATCCGAATGAGGGGCGAATTTCACTCAAGCGCGAAGTTCACGGTCTGCTTGAGAATGCCGGAATCGAAGACTGGGATGACGAAGGCGTCCTTGCACTTGCTCCGGAGACAGTAGCTGTTGCTCAGAAACTTATCGACGAATTCCCGCCTCATGTCGGTAGTCCAGATGTCGCCGCTACACCACACGGCGAAGTGGATTTCGATTGGGTCATTGACCGAAACGTGATGCTTACCATCAGCGTTGGTCCCTCAAAGGAGATCGCATTCGCCGGGTTGTTTCATGGCGCACGCTTGAATGGTTGCGAACCTTGGGAAGGTACGCTACCACAATTTGTAAATTACTGCTTTGAGCGGCTGCGTGAGGCTCAGAATTTATGACAATAAGCTGGGAAGGGTGTGTGGTGAAGGGAATACTGTCTGAATCTCGAATTAAGGGATGGCTGGATGGGGTGGAGGGAAATCAGAATGTAGAGCCATCAAATGTTTCAATCTCATCTAATATCTTTTTAATTCTGCCTTTATCTTCTTTCTTTTCAAGATACTGTTGGTAACTTGCTTCGGCATCGCGGATAAGTTGCTGATAGGTAATCACTCGAATATTTTTCCCTTCCAAAGACCGTTCTGAGCTTTGTCGCCTTTTCGGAGTTTCCCAATCACTGAGTTCTTTCCCTACTAGACAAACCGCTTCAATAGAGCCGCTTTCATTTGCTTCATTTAACTGTTTCTCCAAAGCCGATATGTACTTATCAACTTGATCTATGAGAGTGCCTGTTGAAGTTCTAACAGATCCTCTTTTTAACTCAATAATCACATGCTTACCAGATGTTTTCTTGTATCTAATATCCAGACGCCCCTGCTGTTCTTCTTTTGTCAATTTAGCGGAAATTTTCTCAAAAGTCGTAGTAACAGACCGTTCCAATGTGGGCGTTTCAGTAGCTCTATCCCACGACGGGTCCAATAGCCAGAGATGTTTATAAATATGTTGTTGTATGATCTTTTCCAGCACATCAACAGCAATGTCACCAGACAATTTTTTAATTACATCCAAACGACCTTCCGTAATCTGGTAATACCACGATGCTTCTATATCATCTAACTCGGAAAAGAGCCTTACAGCAACCTCAAGATTTTCGATGTCAAGCTGTTCCAATTCGTTTAGTTTTTCCTTATGATGCAAATGTTCAAAGGCCAAAACCCCATGTTTATAAAGCGTTTTTCTATGGTCTTCGTCGGTTGCTATTTGATTAATCCTACCGAATAATTTTTTAGCGGAGGTTTTAGAATCTCCCTTCAATGACTCGTACCAATCCTTGACAGCGGGAATTTCACGAGCTTTATGCTCCCCTTCTTCATCCTTTAATTTTGCTCGTTCTCTTGCCAAATATTTTAGTTCCTGTTCGACAAATTCCCTCAGTTTAATAAATCGCTCATCGCTCTGTATAAAATCCTGTCTGCTGGATGTGGCAATATCGTCATCATCTGTTAAATCAAGGAAGTCCGCCTCCAATTCACCAATGATGTATTTTGTATATAGGCCACCTTCTCGATAGGAATCCAGGATATCTTCCAGTGCAACCTTCCCTCTGGCGAGGATAGATATTTTATTCAGATTATCTGCGCCCTCCTGTAACGCTCCCGATTCTTTGACCAAGCCAATCCAGCCGCGAACGGGATATTTTCCTGCCTCATCTACTGTGTTTTCCTCTTGTTGAACCACATATCTCTCATCGTGCTTAAAATTGGACTTTTCGAAATTGCCGTACACCAGCGCATATTCCAGTTTACCGAAGTAGTTTCTATCATTTATTGTAATCTCATCATCATTAACGAACACTTGAAAGTCTTTGGAAATAACCGAAAAGCGACGAGCTACACGCTGGCGTAGATAGGCGTCAAGTGACGCATTAACCCTTTTCTTAAGATCGCTCAGGACGAGTGCTGTACCAGAACTCCCAAGCTCAATATCTCCTGGCACATTTATGACAGGGGGATGATATTTTTCTTTTTTTTCAATTGCTTCTTGGATTTTTTCAACGTCTAACGCAATTGCCAGAGGGTCGGTGTCCTCTTTTTTTTTATAGACATATACTTTCCGAGCAATAGACAAGACAGACAGCTTACCAATACCCTTTCTTCCCATAACGGGTCGCCCTTTGCCCGGTGTTTGATCACCACTTCCTGTGCTTCGGCGTTGATAACCAACGGTTAGAAATTTCTTACGCAAATCTGCATCATTCATCCCACAGCCATTGTCCTGAATGATAATTCTTTTTTCCTCACGCTGTTCTTTTACAGATACATCTACCCGAGAGGCATCGGCATCCCAAGCATTGGCAATCAATTCAGCCAGGACAGCGGGAACATTGCTATACAGGTTCAATCCCAGATGGTTGAGTACATTTAAGTCAATGTCCAGAGTGTATTCTTCAGGCATGTCTTTCAGTCCTCCCCTGATTAAATCATTCAGGGGCATGTTTTCTCAAATGACCTGTAATTGCTTTCCCAATAGCATAAGCCAAAGATGGCGGAACAGCATTGCCGATTTGACGACCAATTCTCGAAAATGACGCTTTTTCACCGGGAGCAACAAACTGATACTCCTCGGGGAAAGTTTGGAGGATTGCACCTTCTCTCAAGCTCAGAGCACGGTCTTGTTCTGGATGCCCATAGCGTCCGGTCCCATAGCGATAAAATTGCGTGGTCAGCGTAGGTGCTGGCTTATCCCACTGCATACGCCCGTAAACGCTCACATAGCTTAAGCCACTATCTTTTTTGTAGCAATCTGGCAATAGTTCAGTAGGCCAATCTCGCCAACTTCCACCGGGCTTGGAAGCCTGGATGCGTTTCAGGTTGATTGGCTCCAATCGAGAACAAACATGTAGAAAATCATCCTCGTTTGATTGTCCCTGATCAAGAGGTGCGAGGTGCCCAATTGCTTGCCTAACCGTTTTGGGCTTTTGGGGTTCGGGTTTCGGCATATCAATCCTGCCCAATAAAGATGCCAGCATAACCAAACGGCTTCGGCTTTGCGGAACCCCAAAGTCGGCACAGGATATAACCCCATCAGAAATACTATACCCTGCATCGACTAATTCGCGCTTAAATTTATTGTAAATCGGCTTATCCATGAATTGAGGCACATTTTCCATTGAGATAATCTCTGGCATGCCCTCAAGAATTATTCTCAGAAATTCATCAATCAGATTCCACCTCGAATCCGACTCACCAGACTTCATTTTGGCTGTATGACTGGAAAACGGTTGACAGGGCGCGCAACCCACAAGCACGCGATATTCCGCATCATTGAAATACCTTGAAATATCTGAAAAAGAGATTTCCCTAATATCCGCTTCAATAAAAGTCGCTTCGCAGTTATTTTCATAAGCGTAACGGCACGAACCATCAATATCCAGACCTGCTTTGACCGCAATTCCTGCCCTTTTTAGCCCATAGGTCAAACCTCCAATACTGCAAAATAGATCAAACACTTGTGCATTGAATGGACTGCTATCGCGGTTGTACACCTCTTGATTAAGAGATTCACTCATGCAACCACCTCCAATGTACAAACAATTAAAGACTGACTCATATATAATTAGACTGAGATTGGCAATTTGTCAAGGTCGTAAGACTAGTTTCCCTAACTGACGGTGCATCAGCTTGTAGTCATATCAATAGATGCCCGTTTTCCACCAACCGCAAACAAATTGATTGAGCGATTTAAGAAGATATGGGATGCGGTGGAGGGGAAGTGGGGGAGAGGATAACGCAAAAGGACAGGCTAATTTCAAAACCGAAACATTTCAATAAAGCTGGTAAAGATGACTAAGAGTCCTCAAGAGACTGTTTTTGTCCCTCATAATGATCTAGGACCGCTATAATACGATCTAACAATTTTTCGAATCTCGAAAAATTAATCTGGTCAACCTTTGTTCTGACTACCTTTTCAGCAAAAACAGTCTTTCCGTACGTATTGTCCGTGTTATGTTTCTTCGAGGGGTCAAAATTCTTTCCTTCTATAAGTGTTTCGCGCAACTCTGGGTCGAACAAATCTTCTATACAGGATTTTGGATCCGTGCCATTCTCTGGTGTCTTTACCAGATAAAAATTTTCGTGAATATGATAGAATTGTTTAGTGGTTTTATGTGCAATTTTAATCTCGAAACTCTTTTTTATCGCGTTTATCGCATTAAAGACTGTATTTGCCCCTTCATCGTTATCGATCAGAACAATTACAGGATAAGCAAGTCGTTTGAATTTGAACGACTCGATATTCTTCTTATAGGTCTGGATCAAGTAGTTGAAATCGCCAGTGCCACCACTAAGCTGAAGTACTTTGTTAATCGTGTCTGAATATCTCATAAAACGAACTGCACTAAAAAACTTGTCGTCAACAAACTTACCTAATCGTGGATGGTAATCTGTTAGTTTTGTGATTGCCGCACGTAAATAGATAAGGTCAGTTTTTCCTTCTGTCAGGATCAATGGTTTTTCTAATGCCACAAAATGCTTGTAGAACAGAAACCTTCTATACAATTTCCGTATCGCGAGCGGTTTTTGTTTTTTTTCTGTTTCTTCTCTGAAATCAGCTCGATCTTTTATGTAATGTATGTGGCTGAGAATGCCCTCAACTTTGTTTAAGCCATCCAAGGAATTTTCTGGATCGGATATGTAATACTCTCCGGTCGTGAACAGCCTATTGCAAATCGCGCGTGCGGTCCGGTAGTATTCGGATCTGATGTTGACTTTTTTGTTGACTACTAAACCAGTCGCTACCTGTCGCGATCCTCGCCACTGCATTCGTGTTTTATCGTTATTTACCTTAAAACCAGCATCTTGTATCTGTTTTACTAAAGGTGAACCAAGTTGCCAATGCGAAGTTTTTTCCGGAATTGGTTCTGCTAAAGCATCGGGAAAATCCTTGAGATTCGTAGAAAAAGTGATGTCATCGGCATAACGCGAATAGGTGCAGTTGTACTTCCGAGCAAATCGAACGAGGCGCACATCAAGTAGATGTCCAAGCAAATTTGAGATAATAGGAGAACACGGACTGCCCTGCGGTAACTCGTTCTTATGACATGCAATTTGTGCGATAACTGTCGCTACTTTTTCATTTAACTCAAAGCGCTTATCCTTGATAAAAAAACCTCGAACTCGTCCGAAATTGAGAGAAGGGAAAAAATCTTCGAGGTCCAGGTTCAGGACATAGCGGCGGTTTTTATGTACGGAAGCATTGGAGAAGATGCCCAGTGCATAGCGACGTTTTTTATTTTTTAAAGCATCGGTGCCGATTAAACGAGGACGTGCAAAACCGTGAGCGAGCGGACGGCGTGATGGGGCACATTTCTCAGCTTCAGCGACGCATCCATAGAGTACATTCGCTAATCGTCTCTGTACCATTTTCAATTGAGATATAGGTGCGTTAATTAGCCGCTTACCACCGTTACGCTTTGGAATTTCGAAGGAGCGGTATTTTTCCTCTTCTGGTAGGATATACAGTAGAAATGAAACAGTTTTAGGTTGTACCCCCAAGATATGTGCGATGTCCTTAAGTGTTTTAGCCTCTCGAATCTTTTCTAAATAGGTCATGGATCAATTCTCAAGAAAACGGCTTACAGGCACTCCTATGCGATACATACACAAAAACACAACAACACCGAAAATGCCGCATTAAAGAATTGGATGAAGCAACAATACATCCTAACATTTTATCTTTTATCGCGATACGCGATACAGTTCTGCCTGTAAGCCAAAAATAAAATAAGAGGAAAACGCAGAGAAGTCAACTAACCCGACTAATTCATGAACTGTAATCGTTGGGGTTGTTTGTCAGGCGGCATCGGTTCCAAGCATCAAAATGAGGGTGCTTTCTATCTTGTCTGCCGGCATAGGCGTCTTCATAGAGTTCAAGCAGCCAAAATCGTCACCTGACTGGCTCTGCCAGTGTCAAAAGTACAGACCGGTCCCTTGCCAGTCCTGTCTGTGGATAAGTCCGTGTATTTGTAAAGTCAGCAAGTGATGGGACAGACCCCTATTCCTGCCCCGTTGATGGGTTATGGCACCGCCTTTGCCAGATTGCACAGGATTTTATCAAAAAGGTGTGGCAATGGAAATGACATAGGCAGATGGAAGGTGATCTTTGTTTTCAACTCACAGACGCGTCCGGCGACTTTAAGGAAGCGATTTTGGAGGGTATTGACCTGTGCGTTTATCCACGTTGTGCCTTGTAATCCGATGTGCGCTAAGGTGTGCAACAAGACATAGGCAGCCGAATGGAGGAAGAGGCGGAACTGATTGGCTCCAAATGCGTGACAGGATGTGCGGTCTGAGTGGAGAAAGGTTTTGTGATTTTTAATGAAGTTTTCCATCTGTCCGCGAGCACAATAGATATTTTGGTAGATAAAGGAGGCCCTTGAACTTTCAAGGTTGGTCACGACAAAGCGTGTGTTTTGGCCTCGGGTGGTGATTTCAGCTTTGCAGATGATGCGTCTGGCACAGGCCCAAGTCTGGGCTTGGTAATAAAATGAGGTAAAAAGTCGCACGGGCTTGCCGGTTTGTGCATAAAGGCTTTTGGTCTGATCCATCAGGGGCTTTGAAAGGGCTAAGAGTCGGGTATTGGCACTTTGTCCGAGGATAAAAAAGAGGTCCTTTGTCGCACAAAAGTCCTGGACTTCTGGACTTGAGAAGTGGGCATCGCCTCGCAAAAAGAGTGCCACCTTTGGCCAAGCCTGACGAATATAAGCGACTAACCGCTTGAGAATGGTGACAATCTGTTTGCCATCAGGACGCACACCCGGACGTAAAATCGTCGTGATTAGCTTGCCCGATTGCCCTTCATAAATATGCAAAGGCTGGTAGGAGTAGGCACCCAAATACCCATTGAATAAGGACAACTGCTGCGTCCCATAAACCCTATCCTGCGTATCATCAATATCTAAGATGATCGACGAAGGCGGCTTTTTATACGAAGCAATAAAACAATCGACAAAGGCACGAGCAACGCGATACAAATCGCTTCTGCTCATCTGATTCTCAAACCGACTCATCGTGGGTTGACTGGCCAAGTTCTCACCACTTATGGGCAAGCGATCACAGGCAACCTTGAAGCCGGGATCGCTGCGTAAGGCATTGCAATCATTGGCATCTTCATACCCACAGGCAATTTGAAACACGCGCTGTTTGATCAACTCTGCCGTGCTATGCGCCACATAACTTTGATGCCGATGGTCTTTAATCGCGCGACTCAAACGTGATAAAATACCCGTTTTGGCCTCCACTTCTCGAAGCAATAAGGCTCCGCTATCGCTGGTGAGGATGCCCCCATCAAAGGCGAGGTTGAGACGTTTGCCGAAAATGCTTGCCAAAGGAACCTTGCAATGATTATCTTGTGTGTTCACGGTAGTTTCTCCCAAGTTCATTGTTCAATGGTTATGAGTGTAACCTAATATAATACAATGGCTTGAATAGGGAAACTACCTTTTTTATGAATTTTTCGGGCTAAAGAAATTACCAAGTCAAAGGTCAATGAACTCCGATATAAAGTATCAAAAAGAAAATCATGGACTCAAGTAGCAATTGCTTGATAAAAGGAGCGGATAGAAGGAAAGATACTGGTGGGGTGGAAAGGTATAAATCAGTCAGATGGTGCATTAGTTGCGACGCACTCAACCCAAATCTCGTCGGCCTTCTGCATGGCCTGGGCTAGGTTCTGTCTGAAAAGTCACTTTTGAGCCTAAAATGACCTGTAAGCGATTTTATCAGACAACTTATTTTATAGGGTTTGGTGAATAGCCCAAATCGGTATTTAGAGGAAAGTTCAGACTTTTCAGACACTACCTAAGTCATAGGCTGCTTGCATTCGGTACCATGTGATTGCGCCTCCTCCGAAGGCTTTGTCCAGGCGAATCGCCATCTCGGGTGATATGCTGGCCCTGCCATTCACGATATCCGATAGTTCCTCGTAGTCAAACCCAAGTTTTCGCGCGGCTTCAGCCACACTCAGCCCGAGTGGCTCCAGGCAATCGTAGCGTACTGATAGCCCCGGATGGGGTGGATTCTTCATCGGCATTCTTCTCTTCCTTAGTGGTAGTCAATCATATCCACTTACAAGCATCCTCTCCTCAAAATATACTCTATCTTCTTCCATAATCAAAATATCACATACTTGATCTTTGCGCGAAAATATGATATACTTATGTGCAGTATTCGAATTATCCCGAGTGGCACATAGGGGAATTACATGTCGCGCAAAAGTACTATCGAGTGGACCAACAGCACCTGGAACCCGGTCACTGGCTGCACAAAAGTGAGTGCGGGTTGCGATCATTGTTATGCTGAGCGATTATCGGAGCGTTTTCGAGGCGTCAAGGGCAACCCTTTTGAGACGGGTTTTGATCTCACGCTTCGTCCCGAACGTCTTGAGCAACCCAAGCACTGGCGGCGTCCGCAACTCATCTTTGTCAATTCGATGAGCGATCTGTTTCATAAGGACATACCAACTCAGTACATCCACCGTGTATTTGATACGATGGAACAGGCGGATTGGCACATCTATCAAGTGCTGACCAAGCGCAGTTCGCTGATGCGCGATTTTGTCCATCAACGCTATGGGAGCCTGTCCGATCCGCCACATATCTGGCTCGGTGTCTCTATCGAAGACACCTCGGCCATGACGCGCTTAAGACATTTGAAACAGACCAATGCCTCAACGCGCTTTGTTTCATTCGAGCCGTTGCCCGGCGCGCTTGGCACGTTGGACCTTACGGATATTCATTGGGTAATCGCTGGGGGCGAGAGCGGACCAGGAGCGCGTCCGGTCAAAGTAGAGTGGCTGCGTGAATTGCGCGATCAATGCCAGGAGCAAAACGTCGCTTTCTTCTTTAAGCAGTGGGGAGGGCGCACGCCCAAGGCTGGCGGCAACACGTTGGATGGACGACAATGGCAGGAATATCCCGATATTGAACACTATCAAGTACTCGGCACTTCGTTACAAGTGGCTGGCTCGCCAAGCGAGGAGTGAAAGGGATGTTGAAACGCTTGCAGATACGAAATTTTCGCGGCTTCAACGCACTCAAAATTGACCAATTGAGCGGTATTAATCTCATTGTTGGCAAAAACAATTCCGGCAAGACCAGTTTACTTGAGGCAATTTTTATTCTATCTGGAGGCGGAAACGCGCAAGTAGCCACAAATGACAATGTTATTCGTGGCCTGAAGCCAAGCGGCGTTTCGGCACGTGAGCCTTTCTGGAAACAGCTTTTCTCCGATCTGGACTTGGGGCGATGCATTGAAATCAAGGTGGATCATACGTTGAGTGGTCAATTGACTTTGGAAATTTCATTGAAGCGACAGCCCGCCACTGAATCTCCTCTTGGTCGTACGAATGGAACTCCAGTGACAAACCTTTTTGACGACCGTTCACTCGTATTTCAGTATAGCGGTTCTTCACGTAAATCAGTTAAAAGCCATATACGTATGAAGGAACAGGGATTTGAGGTCAATCAGCCTGCCATAAATCCTCCATTTCATGCCATAATGCTCTCATCTCGAATTGGGAATATCCAGGAAGATGCCATAAGGTTGGGAAGATTGAGACGACAGAAACAGGGGGATCTGATCTTAAAAGCACTACAAGTTGTCGAGCCAAAACTGCAAAGCATCGAAGACAATTCCTCCAGCGGTATCCCCTTGATCTGGGGGGACATCGGATTGTCCGAACTGGTACCGCTGTCGGTAATGGGTGAAGGTATAACCCAAATTGCCCGCCTTGTTTTGGCCATAGCTTCAGTACCGGATGGTGTGGTTCTGGTAGATGAAGTGGAGAATGGGATTCACCACTCTGTGCTACCCGATGTCTGGCGGGTCATTGAAGAAGCGGCCAAGCAGTTCCGCACGCAGATATTTACGACCACGCATAGTTTTGAATGTATAGAAGCAGCGTATCAAGCCCTTGGCTCTGACGGCTTTCTCCTACACCGCCTCGAAGTCAGTGATACGGAGAATCGCTGTGTCACCTTTAAGCCAAATGGAATCAGTGCTGCAATTCGACACAATCTTGAGGTTCGATAGGTATGCCAAAAGCAGAAAAAATCAAATAAATGCGCCGTGCTCAACGCGAATCTCGTCGGCCTTCTACATGGCTTGAGCCAGGTCGTAATACCACATACTTGACCTAAAAAAACCGTGAATGGCACCTATTTTACCCATATATTCACTAAAATTTTGAAATTTACCGTGAATACCAGCCATTTTGACCTATCCATTCACTAAAATTTGACAATCTATCGTGAATGGAGTATTCTAATGATATGGCAAGCACACAACCGATAAAAAACCGCATCCAGGCTCTGAAACGAGAGTACGATATCTTGCGTCAGGGTAAAGAATCGCTACTGTCAATGATTGATGAAGTAGAGATACCGGAGAGCGTGTACAACTCAAACGCGATTGAAAATTCCACCCTCACCCTCAATGAGACAGAGAAAATCCTGTTGGAGCAGATGATATCTCGGAATGTATCTGTGCGGGAAGTCTTTGAGGCGAAAAACCTGGCTCGTGTCACAGAATATAAGCGCAATAGAGCTAAAGATAGCGAATTGAACAAAGACCTGATGCTATTTTTACATCAGATGCTTATCGGCGGCATTAACGATGCTATTGCAGGCCGCTTTCGTCAGCAGGGAGAATACGTGCGGGTAGGCACTCATATTGCGCCGGCACCCGAGCATGTAGAGCGCATGATAGATAATATCCTCGTCGAGTATTCCAGCAACCTCGACACCTACTTCCTGGATAAAATTGCCCGATTTCATCTGGATTTCGAGACCATCCATCCCTTTTGCGACGGCAATGGCCGCATGGGGCGGGTCATTATCAATTTTCAATTCCTGCAACTCCGTCTGCCGCGCCTTATCATTCGCAACTCAGGGAAGGAGACGTACTATCGGGCATTCAGAGACTACGGAGATAGCAGAACGACCAGGACGATGGAAGGGATTCTATCACTGGCTCTCATAGAGGCTCTGCACAAGCGACTGAGCTATTTGAGGGGAGATGCAATCATCAATCTATCGGATTATATCAGACAGAATGGGCTTTCGGCACCCGCTGTCACTAACGCCGCCCGTCGCCAGACCATTCCCGCTTTTCGAGAGAAGGGGGTATGGAAGATCGGCCAAGAATTCATCTATTGAACCTGAAGTCTGTCATGGACAAAGGTGTCGCAAAGTAATCTGAAAATCCCCATATATCTGTGATCGAAATTGAGGGGAATATTCGCGACTATCGGTTTCCCAATCAGGCCATTGATCTTTTCGACAGATCCAATTCCGCGGAATCGCGTGGAGACTCAAGCTCAGCTCCCGGCCTGGACGGTTCCATAAACGTAATGGCCTCATAAAAATCGTCCAACGCGACAAACACACCGTTTTCTCGTGCCCACTTGCGCATCCGCTGGTTACAGGAATGCGCCCAGGAAAGAATTTCCACCCGCCAACCGCGCTTGTGCATGCGCTCCAATGTACTGTGAAAACCCGCGCCTTCCAGATAACCTGCGCCATCACCCGTCAGCAACACCACAATACCCGGATCGCCGTTGTAATCCAGCGCATCTTCCAGCATCCGCAACTGCAACACCCGGTCGGGCATTTCCTGTTCACCACGCGCAGAGTCGCCCCGGTCAAATAGCTGAACTTCCACCCCCTTGCTCTCCATCCGATTCCACAACTGGCGCATTTCCGGCGGCACAGAGCCAGCGGCAAGTGCCTTCTTCAAAGGCCGGTCGGCATGCGCCAGGCGCAGTATATTGTCAAAGTTGATACGCACGCGATAACGGGCATTTGGGCCTTCGCGCCGTTCCTCCGCCAACCGTTGTGCCTCATAGGAGATATAGGAATTGTCCCAATAAATGAAAACGCCATTCATACCTGATTATCTCCTAAAGGCAGGGCTGTGTTTTAGAACCGAACTCTACTTGAACAGTGCCATAAGCCAATCAACGAAGCCCTGGCAGAGAGCACCATCAACATCTAAATCATGCGATTCAATGCCTGAACCCATCTGCTTGGGGTTCTTTCTGGCCGCCAACCAGGCATAGAGCTTGGCTCTCAGCATCTTCTTCTCAGTAAATTTTCTATCACCTTTCGGAATCCCGTCAATGTATTGCTGAGACAAAGGCCATACTGGGTCACCGTCGGAAATCATTTTCACAACGAAATCCTCAAGTTCGCCACTTGACACATTATCGGGCATCAGCCAGATACCGACGCGGGGCTTGCCTTCGATAATTGTCCCGGCTGGTTCAGGAGATTGAGGAAATTGAATGTTCGCCATTCGAAGCCTATGTCCTACAGCGTCCCAACGTGCCGTCAAACTGTTATTTGCATCCACGAGAATGCCAACGGCCTGCCGTTCCGGAGCCTTGATTTCGAGGTTAATGGAATCAAGCAGTTGCCTAACGTCAAGCTTATTCAGAATGTCAAAAGACGGAGTTGATGGATGACGATCACAGAGTCGCAGGACAACGTGCTTATCGCTATCCCCTTCGACTAAAAGGACGCGACTCGATGTATTTCGATTGGCCATAATCTATCTCACTTCAATGCCTTGCAGGTCCGCGATTCGGAGTTCTTCCTCGGAATATTCTACAGCACGCATTTTTTCACCATCCCGCTCAAGGCGAACGAGAACCCCGTCCACTTCCTCTAAATCCACGGCCGCTTGTGCAAAACCGACCACGCAATCCCAACTATGAGTTGTAGCGAAAACCTGCACATTGTTCTCGACAGCTGTCCTCATCACCATCTTCCAGAAATCGCGCTGCACGGAATGATGAATACCGTTTTCCGCTTCGTCGATAACCAGAAAACCATCCTGGCTATTGGCAAGTGCCAAAGCGACGCCGAACAAGCGCGACGCGCCGTCACCAAGGCTTTTCAAAGGAACCGGATGTTCTTGTCCTTTGAGTTTCACAATCGCCCGCCGACCATAACGGCCAGACGATCTTTCATCACCAATCACAACAACACGCTCTACTTCATTGCCATAAATCAGCCGCAACGCGCGTATTACTCGTGCTTCATCGTCTGTAAGGGCTACGCTATCCCAGAATCGAGCCATATCATCATCGCTCAACAAACCCGGCCCCACAGACACACACCGAATTTCAGATCGCCGTTTGGATTCGTCAGCCCGCGGTCTGCGATAGGGGGGGTAACTACGTGTACTCAAGAAGAAACGCATAGGAATTTCTTGCTTTGTTCCTTGAAATTCAATAATGAGCAATAACTCCTCCTCACCTGGAAACTCTTGAGCGACAAATTGTTGCTGCATGTTTGGGCTTACCATAATACTAAGCTGTCGTGCCTCACTCTCTGGACCTATTGATATGCAAGAATCTGACGCGGAATGCCGGCCATAGAAAAGAGCCTCAAAATCGGGTACAGTCTCCTCATCACCATCTTCATCAACAATGACAGTAAACTCTTCCCTATTCCGCAATATGCTCCAGAGCACGGGGAAGCTACCTCGTGCAGCATAGATACGCACGGCATCGAGCAAAGTGGTCTTGCCAACCCCGTTCTGCCCAGCAATCAGCGTCACGCGTCCCAGCCGTGGAATCAAAAGGTCTTTGATCCCCTGAAAGCCTTTAACCGACAGGTTGGGAAGATGGAGTCCCTCGTTGGATAATTTTGCACACATGAGCTACTCTCCTCCGTTTGGATCACTGATTTTACTCAGGATGTTTAAAATACGTTAAATAAAAAAGGTCTTGTATTGATTGGATGCCTGTGCACTCACGTCGGAACATTAGGCTCTGCCTTGGTCAGAACCTCCAGAACAGCGGGCTTGCCCTCTCTATTCGCTGCGAGTGCGCGTTGGATCGCGGGTGCGAGTTCGTCGGGCGTATCCACGCGCTCGGCGTGTGTGCCCAATCCCGCGCTCACCTGGGCGTAATTCCCGCTCATCTCATTGCTCCCAAAGCGATCTGAAGCATACGGCATATGCGAATCGTACTTCGTCATCACGCCATTATTGAGCACAACCGTAAAAATCGGAATCTCTGCCCGAACACCGGTCTCCAAATCCAGACCCGACATCCCAAACGCGGCATCACCCATCAAATTGATCACCTGTTTCTCCGGCGCCGCCAACTTCGCGCCCAACGACAGCCCCAGACCATATCCGAGTTGCGTTGACTTACCCCATCCCAGGTACCCGCGCGGAGTCACGGGTTTCCACATCGGAACGAGTTGATCGCGCGGATAACCCGAATCGTGGGTAATAATCGTATTGCCCACATCCACTGCATTTTCCAACTCTCGAATCACGCGATAAGGACTAATCGGAATTTCATCAGACGTAAAATGCGGCTCCCACTGAGCGGCAAACTCGCGGCTCACAGCGGCAACCCGATCCGCGGCATCGTTCTCCCGCCCACCCTCACCAATTTGTCGTTTGGCCTCTTCAATCATCTGCCTCAACACCAGCTTTGCATCCCCCAGCGCGCCCACTGCAATTTCAAAATCCTTGCCCATATCCTCGGCGCAATTCGTCACCTGCCCCAGGGGAATCCCCTCTGGCATCGGCGTAGTAAATGTATTGCGTGTAAAACTCGTACCAATACCCAACCCAAAATCCATCGTCGCCAAAAACCGCTTGACCATCAACGTGTATGTGTGTCCGCCAGTGCCAAGCGACAAAGGATGATTTTCTGGAAAAGCACTCTTGCCCGCAAGCGTCGCCATCACGGGAATACTCGTCAACTCGGCAAACTCAATCAATTCTTTCGTCGCCTCTGCATACAACACCCCCTGCCCGGCAATGATAACCGGACGCGAAGCCCTGAGAAGTTCTGTAATCATATCCCGCACATCTTCAGATGCAGCGGCGGAGCGCCGGGTCTGAACCGGCGTATAAGCAACATCCTCACCTGGATATTCGGCAGCCATAGCCTCTCCCGGCATCTCCAACAACACAGGCCCCAAACGCCCGCTCTTCATCTGCACAACCGCGCGACGCATCATGACCGGAATATCCTCTACCGCGTATATTTGAGCCGCCCACTTCGTAATATGACGGTAATTCCGCACCGCTTCAAACGTGGGATGAATACCCTGGCGCGACAGCGATTCCCCACCGGGCAAGTGCAACACAGGCACCGAATCTGCAAACGCCTGCGCCACACCCCCAAACGCATTTTCCGCACCGGGACCTTGCTGCATCGTAAAAACGCCAAACTTTTTTCCGTTGGACACGCGACTAAAACCATCGGCCATATTGACGCCCGCGCGCTCCTGACGACAAATAATAGGGGTAATTCCCGCCTTAGCCGCGGATTCAATAAGGTGTTGATGGGGAAAAGCCACCAGAAATTCAACGCCTTCTGCCTTGAGCACACGCGCCATAGCATCGTAACCAGTCATAGATTTCTCCGTTTTGTATATTGTGAAAAGTGGATAAATTGTTACCTTATGCAGGGTCGGAGCCAAAGATATTCTCATTGTCCGAATAATACAATGGGATTTTGAGACGCCACATCATTTAATCTATCATCATGCGCAACTCTCCTGCGGATATCTGTCCGCTTTGCAAAAGCCAAAACACAACCCACTATCTCCGCGACTCATTCAGGGAATATCTGATCTGTACGGAATGTTCTCTGATCTTTGTGCCCAAAACTTTTCACCTATCGGAAAAAGAAGAAAAACAACGGTATGATTTGCACAGAAATGACCCCACAGACCCGAGATACCGGGCATTTTTATCGCGGATTTGCAATCCCATGAAAGCGCGCCTTCCCAAACACGGGCACGGCCTGGATTTTGGATGCGGCCCTGGACCGACATTGTCCCTTATGTTTCAAGCGCACGGATATACCGTCGATATATACGACAAATTTTATGCGCGCAATCCCGAAGTCTTCCAGCGCGAATACGACTTTGTAACCGCAACAGAAGTCGTTGAACATCTGAAAAATCCCCAACATGAATTGCAAAGACTTTATCGCCTCGTAAAACAGGGCGGCACACTCGGCATCATGACCAAACTCGCAACCGACAAATCCGCATTTGAAAACTGGCATTACAAAAGAGACCCAACACACATCTGTTTTTTTTCAAAACCGACATTTGAATGGTTGGGAAAGACCTGGCAATCAGAAATCGAATTCATCGGAGCCGATGTAATTTTAATTCACAAATAAGTGCTCATAAAAAAAGGGATACAGATGAAAAAATCATTAGACGCAAAACTGGCCGACATACGCAGCAATCCCAACAGCGATGCTTTTATCATTGCCTATGCCGCTGATCCCGACATGTCAAAAGGACTTGCAACACTGACAGATGCCACACCATCTATACAAGCCTATTACGATGACCTTATAGATCTAATAGAACAAGCAAAAATCGATATTCTGCTGACCTCTGTATCCAGCATGGATGTTCTGGCGAGAGAGAAACGGCTTTTTGACACATCACCTGTAACGCCTGCCGTGCGTGCCAATGACACAACCGACCTGTGGGATGCAACAGGCGCAGAATACACCTCTCTACCATCCCGCCCCTTTGCCTCGCCCACAATTGAAGAAGCGCAATACGGCACGCTATTGCCCCAACCCGACCAGAAACCAGACATCGATCTCAGCCTGTACTCGGTTACATTCAATAACAACCTGGACGCAGACTGGTTTTCGCTGATGCAGTTTAAGGCTTTCAGGACAGAAGCCGTGCGTAAAGGACTTCGCTATTTCCTCGAAGTTTTTAATCCCAATGTCGCAGACTGCGGGTTGCGCCCAGAAGATATCCCCACATACGTAAATGACCAGATCGCCCGGATGCTGGCCGGCATTCCCCGCGCATCGCGCCCCGAATTTTTGAAAATAGCCTACAATGGACCAGAATCTATGGAAGCCCTCGTCAATTATGATTCCACAGTCATCGTCGGCATTCTCGGCGGGGTAACAAGCACGACTTACGATGCATTCAAGCTCATTGCCGAAGCCAAAAAACACGGCGCCCGCGTCGCGCTCTTTGGCCGTCGCATCAAAGGCGCCGAAAGCCCCAGAGCATTTGTGGATGTCTTGCGCGATGTCGCAGATGGCCTTGTCAGCCCAGAAGAAGGGGTTAAAATCTATCGAGACACACTCAAAAAACTCGGCATTGCGCCATTGCGAAATTTTGAAGATGACATGGTGCTCTTCACGCCGGGGCTGGTATAATCACGAGGAAAATAATATGCGCGTCACGCGACTTCACAATGCGCCCATTATCACCTTATTTCTATGGCATGGCAATGCCGGGCCAATTGTATCGCTCGGCTGACGGGTTCTCTCACTTTGAAAAAGGCCCATTGCTATTCAATTTTTGTAGAAAATGACCACATCTATTTGCTATATGCCGTCGCAGGAGAAAGCGGCATAGCCATCGCCGAAGTTGCACTATAGATCAAACCACCAATTCTCACAGGGGCGAACATGTCGAGTTTACCTCCCAATAGCGGTCCCGATAAACTCCTGGAATACTCGGTCGTCTATACAGACCGCGCACTCAACCACATGTCGCAGTCATTCCAGGGCGTCATGAAAGATATTTCCGCCACGCTCAAAAAAGTGTATAACGCCAGCGCGGCTATCGTCGTTCCCGGCAGTGGCACATTTGGCATGGAAGCCGTGGCGCGACAATTTGCGACAGACAAAAAATGCCTTGTGATACGCAATGGGTGGTTCAGTTATCGCTGGACCCAAATTTTCGAAATGGGCGACATACCATCCCAATCCATAGTCCTCAAAGCGCGGCGCACAGGCGATGACAAACACGCCCCATTTGCACCTCCGCCCATTGAGGAGGTCGTGCAAACAATCGCGGCAGAAAAACCGGACTTTGTTTTCGCGCCACACGTCGAGACCGCATCCGGGATTATCCTGCCCGACGACTACATCCGTTCCGTAGCAGATGCCATACACGCTGTTGGCGGCCTGCTGGTATTGGACTGCATAGCCTCGGGAACAATTTGGGTCGATATGAAAGCCTGCGGTGTCGATGTCCTGATCAGCGCCCCACAAAAAGGCTGGAGTGCCTCTGCGTGTTGTGGCCTGGTCATGCTCAGTTCCGCTGCACTGGCGAGAATTGAATCGACAACCAGCACCAGTTTTGCCTGCGATTTGCACAAATGGCTTCAAATCATGGAAACTTACGAAGGCGGTGCCCATGCGTATCACGCGACCATGCCTACGGATGCCCTCACAGTTTTTCGCAACGCAATGAAAGAAACCGAAAATTACGGATTTGATAAAATTTGCGCGCAACAACGAGAACTCGGCGAAAAAGTTCGGGCACTGCTGAACAGCAAAGGCATAAAAAGCGTGGCAGCAGAGGGCTTTCAAGCACCGAGTGTGGTGGTCAGCTACACGGAAGACCCCGATATACAAACGGGGAAAAAATTTATGGACGCTGGCCTTCAAATCGCCGCTGGCGTACCCTTGCAATGCGACGAGCCGGAAGATTTTCAAACCTTTCGCCTGGGCCTATTCGGCCTGGACAAACTCCAAAACATCGACCGCACCGTCCAAAAACTCGACGACGCCCTATCCCAAATCCGAGATCGAGATTTGGAGATTTAAGAATACTCCATCCCCTTTTGAAAGGACACCCGTCATGTATGTAGGCACACAGTATTTTGGTACATCGAAAATAGAAATGGAATTTTTATCGCGCCATGGCGTCGCCCGTTTTGACGCCACAGTAGATGGCATGGATGCCGATACCCTCACGCGGCACAGAGAAGAAGCCGCCGCTTATGGAGTCGAACTCGAAATGGTTCACGTCCCCCCAATGGACAGCATCCCCATGGCAAAAGACCCGCAGCGCGACAGAGACATTGACCTGTTCTGTCAATACATCGAAAACGCGCACAAAGCCGGGCTGCGCGGTCTGAACTACAACTTCTGTGTCTTGCGCGCACCTTCGGGTGGCCTTGTACAACGCACCGGGCGCAGGCCGGGGCGGGGCGGAACAATGTATAGCTCTTTTGTCCTCTCTGAATACGACAACGACACACTCACCGAAATCGGTCACGTGAGCCGAGAAGAGGCTTTTGAAAACGCAGCGTACTTTCTGGAACGCGTAATGCCTGTCGCCGAAGAATACAAAATCCAGATGGCATGCCACCTCAACGACCCGCCAGCACCCGTGTTAAACGGCGTGGAAAAGTGGAATTATCCTGTATTTGAAGGGCTAAAGCGATTCAGCGAACTGGTTGACAGCTCCTATCACGGATTTAATTTTTGCTGCGGCGTGGCCGCCGAAGGATTGGAAAATCCAGCCGAAGAACTCCCGCCCATCGTCAAATATTTCGCGGAAAGAAAAAAAATCTTCAACGTACATTTCAGAAACATCCGCGGGGGTCTGCTCGACTTTTGCGAAACCTGGCCAGATGAAGGCGACGTCAACATGTACGAAATTGTAAAAACTTTACACCAGGCTGGCTATTCGTACATGCTCATGCCCGACCACGCCCCCCGCCATCCCGACGACACAGCCCCCGAAGGCGTCTCGGGCCGCGTGACCCAGGCGTGGGCATTCCAGTTTGGGTACATCATCGCGTTGATTCAGGCAGTTGAAAACGAGAGTGAATAGAATAAAAAACAGGAGAATACATGGCAATCGTACAACCCACCCCCGATCACGTTCTGGACAACGCGACGCGAGAAGCACTCAAGCGCGTGAACACAACGGCCGTGGTCGATGTGCTCGCGCGCAATGGCTACGACGCTCGGTACACGTATATGCCCAATCTACAAACCATGAACCCCGGGAAGCGACTGGTCGCCAGAGCAATCACCGTGCGCTTTGTGCCCTCACGCCCCGATGCCGATGAAGAAAAACCGGGCGGCGAAGAATCTCCCGAATACGCCGCTTTTGAACTCGCCGGTCCGGGCGACGTCATCGTCATGGAATCTATGCGCACCAAATTGATGTCCATTGGCGGAGACATCAAATTTCTTCGCCTAAAACAGCGGGGGGTAGATGGTCTGATCTGCGATGGCGGCATCCGCGACATGCACACCGTCAAAGACTATGGCATTATGCTGTGGGGATATGGCAAAACATCAAACCTCGGCACCCGCGTTGGAACGCCTTATTCGACCAATGATTGGGTACAAGTCGATGGCATCCTCGTCAGACCGGGAGACTACATCGTAGCCGACGACGACGGCGCAGTGGTCATCCCGCGAAAAGTCGCGCCGGAAATGGCTCAAAAAGCGATTGAATACGACGACCTCGAAGAATGGATCAGAAGACGCCTGGATACGGAAAACCTCTCGCCGGGCAAATACTATCCGCCAGATGAAGAAACATTCGCGCTATATCGGAAATGGAAGAAGGAGTTATGATTGAGATTCGCCCGGGGCGGCGAAAAGATGCGTCCAATATCGCAGATTTTCAAATCCAGATGGCGAAAGAAACAGAAGATTTTGCGCTGGATCGTCCAACCGTTGAAAAAGGCGTACACGCCGTTTTTGACGACCCGCACAAGGGGGCGTATTGGATTGCCGAGTTAGACGGTGACGTAGTGGGCTGCTTGCTCACCGTCCCCGAATGGAGCGACTGGCGCAACGGAACCGTATTGTGGATTCATTCGGTTTACGTCATTCCCAGAGCGCGGCGACGCGGCGTTTTTCGGAAGATGTACGAAACCCTAAAGACCACAGTCGAACAATCTGCCGACTTGCGCGGACTCCGGCTTTATGTCGAACAAGAAAACGAACGAGCGCAAAAAACTTATAACGCAATGGGAATGGACGGCAACCACTACAAAATGTTTGAGTGGATGAGGGGGGGAGGGTAAAATCAAAATTTCCCAAAATACGCAACGCGAAGTTCCCGATCGGGATGTGGGTTTTGCACGCCATTGCGAAAAATATTTTTCAAATCAAATTCCAGAGAAAATGTCCCAGACAGCGTCCATCTGATACCGGCGTTGAAAAATCCCTTTCCAGAACCCAGGCTATTGTCCGAGTTATCGTTCAACCCAAAATCGTACTCCGCCAGCACCACTGCATATTTCCCAATCCCTGCGTCTAACCCGACATAACCCGTAAAATCATCATCGCCATCGCTGTCTTCAAAACTTCGGTTCGCGCCAATGTGGAGACCCATATGCCCTATAAGTAACTTAAAATTTTTGCTGGCAACGAGATAAACACCCTTGGACTTGCGAGTATAGCGCTTCAATTCATCATCGTACATCCCGTATCCCTGCGATGTATAACCCACAGCCAGAGCCGGGATTGTATATCCCTCTTCAAGCACCCGCAGGCGGCCTGAAAATTCGACTCGCGGATTCAAATTCATCGCCTCATTGCCCAAAAGGTCGCTCCCGCCAAAAGACACCCCCACCATACCCCGGCTGAACAAGCCGACCGATACACCGCCCAAAATGCCATCGCTTCCATAAAACCGGAGATCCAACCCCAAACTGCGACTGGGCAATAAACCAGCCGTGGGGGCTTCAATCAATTGCCGTGGCTGTAAGTCCTGTTGCGCTCCAACCGGTACAAATGCCATAACGCACAGCACAGAGACGCACACCATCCACAGGGCAAGCAGTGTACAACCTCGTCCTGGCCGAAGCCAAATGAGTCTGCAATTATACTCTTTTTGCAACACGTCACCCCTCCGAAGCCGTGTACAAACTCGTCCTATCCGAAGCCGAACGGAGCTGAGATTCAATCGTCAGGTTTCGAATCATCTCCCCCACGTGGGCAAAATGCACATCAATTGCATGGTCGGGAATCAAATCGCCCCCCAAATCTGCCCACTCAATCAAACACACACCCTCGCCGTAAAATAAATCATCACACCCAATCTCATAGAGTTCGTCGGGACTGCCCAACCGATAAAGATCAAAGTGATACACCGGCATCGGCTTTCCATCGGGCGAGACCCCCGCGTATTCGTTAACGATTACAAAAGTTGGACTCGTCACATAATCGGTTACATTCAAGCCCGCGCAAACACCCTGTACAAAACAGGTCTTGCCACTGCCCAAATCTCCTGTCAGCGCAACGCAATCGCCCGGCTCGAGCCGGGCCGCGAACTCGCGTCCAAACCGATGTGTTTGATCCGGTGATGAAGATACCTGTGTGATCGTTCTATTTGACATCGTGCCAGATTATTTCCCGCGCATAATAGCAACCGGCAAAATACACTCTTCAAGGGAAATCCCCCCATGTTGAAAACTATCGGCGTATTTGGCCTGGTATTCGTTGAAATTGGTGGGATACACAAAAAAGTAATCTTCCCTGCAAATAATGTAGTTGGTCCCCTGCCCCAAACTCGGCAGACCAAAAGCCTCGGGATCGCGAATATGCATCGCATGACGGTTATCGCATCGCAAATTTTTGCCGTATTTGAAGCGAATCCCCGTCGAAGTCTCCCGATTGCCATAAGCCAGAGAAGCTCGCCCACTCATCATACAGCCGTGGTCTGTCGTCAACACCACTGTCGAGTCGGTCTCGGACAGCTTGCGCAGCATCTCAAAAAGAGAAGAATGCGAAAACCACGACCGCGTCAAAGACCGATAAGCAGACTCATTGGGCGCCATTTCTTGCAATAATTCGGATTCGGAACGGCCGTGCGTGAGCATATCCAGAAAATTGACCACAACCGACATAAGCGGAAAAGAGCGGTACGAATGCACCTTTTTTGCCAACCGGCTGCCCTCTGCAATATCCAGTATTTTGACGTAGCGCGTATCCAAATTCAATGTTGGATCAATGTCTTCGAGTTGTTGGTCGAGCAATTGGTGCTCGTGTCGATTGCGACTCATGTCGTCGTCGCGCGCAACTTGCCACTCATCGGGATACAATGCCGCGAGGTCAACGGGAAAAAGACCGCTGAAAATGGCATTGCGAGAATACGGCGTCGCAGTAGGCAAAACAGAATAGTAGTGGTGTTGCTCAATATCAAAAATATCGGACAACAACGGCAAAATGGCAAGCCAGTGATCCAATCGCATACAATCGACCACCACAAAAAACACCTGCTGTCCATCTTGTACACAGGGCGCGAGAAATTCGGATACAATATCCACAGAAAGCAGGGGCGAATCTTCTTCGTCTTGCACCCACTGGCTGTAATTGTCTTCGACAAACTTGCCAAATGCCGAATTGCAGGCGCGGCGCAAATCGTCGTGCATAGTGCGCAAGCCCGGATCGTAAAAGCGGTCCAATTCCAGATCCCACTCAGACAGGCGCACGTGAAGATCGATCCAATCTCGCCATGAATCTGCAAGTATGAGAGCTTCGCGCAATCTATTGGATGCAGCCGCATAATCCAGTCCCATGCGGTCTTTTTGAATTTGACGTGTATCGAGCAATTTTTTGCACGCCAGCAAAATCTGACTCGGATTCACGGGCTTGGTCAAATAGTCGTCAATCCGCTGCCCTATAGCCTGTTCCATCAACCGTTCTTCTTCGTTTTTCGTAATCATAATAACCGGAATATGCGGATTGATATCCTTAATCACCGCCAGGGTTGACAACCCGTCACGTCCAGCCATCATTTCATCGAGCAATACCGCATCAAATCCTCGTTTCTGGATCATCGCAATAGCATCGTCGCCATTGGTCACAGGGGTTATATCATACCCCCGATCTTTGAGAAAAATTTGATGCGGTCGCAACAAATCGATCTCGTCATCTGCCCACAAAATCTGCTTGGCTTCTTGCGTTTGATTCACATGCACCTCTTTCCAGTTAGCGGTAAGAGGTGAGACGTAAGAGGTAAGAGGGGGTGCTTCTCACGTCTCACCTTTAGTCATCTATATCTGCCGGAGACAAAGGCAACAAAATGACAAATGTCGTGCCCTGATCTGGCACACTTTCTTTGATATATACTTTTCCGCTGTGATAGTCTTCCACAATGCGTTTCACAAATGATAGGCCAAGCCCCCACCCGCGTTTCTTAGTGCTGATGCCCGGCAAAAAAACCTGCTTTAACATATGCGAAGGTATGCCTTTTCCCGTATCGCGCACTTCAATAACCACCCGATGTTCCTCCACGCGCGACGATACATCAATGCGGCCCCCTCGGCCCTCCATCGCATCGGCGGCATTTCTGAAGAGATTTTCAAACGCCCATCCCAAAAGTTCCCGATTGAGCGGAATAACCGGCACATCGTCCAGTTCCTCTACAATTTGCACATTCTTCGGCAAGCGCGCGCGCAAATAACCCGCTGTTTCAGCCACCACGTCGCGCACCTGATCCAATCGCAATTCGGGCGTGGAACCAATCAGACTAAAGCGAGAAGCGATCTTGTCCAATCGACTCGTATCCCGATCCATCTCTCCCAGAATATTTTTAAGCCTTTGACTACTCTCTCCATCACCCTCTGCATCCAACTCGTCCCTCAACAATGCCAACCAACCGTACAGCGAAGACAGCGGCGTTCCCAACTGATGGGCTGTTTCTCTCGCCATCCCCACCCAGATAGATCGCTGTTCTCTGTTCTTAATATACCGAAATCCGAGATATCCACCTCCTGTAAATACGATTGTCACCCCCAAAGCGACCCAGGGCAACCAGTTCAAACGCTTCTCCAGTGCGGACGCACCCCAGTGCAACTGCCAGATTTCCGGTTCCTTCTTGACGGGTTTTTTATCCGGACCCCATTCCGATCCGGGATATTCAAAGGGTAACGGATCGTTTTCCTGATCAAGCGCGTAAGCTTTATCCATCACCTTGCCCAGCTTCTCGGGGGGGTGGTCGCCAAAGGGGGGAATGCCAATCGCTTTCCAGTATCTGGGAATACCCTGTTCGTCTGTGATTACGACCGGAAAATTGGGATTCTGGACAGTGTGAAAAATGACATCCTTATAAAATCCCTTGACCTCAATTGTGTCCAACGTAGTCACACTGTGCATAAACGCGTAGAATTTTCCCATGCGCCTGGCTTCTTGCCGCATGGGTTGCACCACATAGAGCTGTGTATAAATGAGGAATGCGATGACAATGATAACCGCCAAAAGAAAAAAATAAGCCGTTAAAAAACTCTGACTGGACAGGCGTAAGTGCAAGGTCTTGATCTCGCCGCCGATCTTGTTTTTATTTTTGAGCTGCATTTGCCCCTCCGTTTGGTAGTCCTTTCCCATCCAAAACGCCCGACGCTTTTTTCAGTTCCCATTCAAAACCAAAGTCTAACAATCTCCGCATTAAAAATAAAAAACACCTTCAAATGAACAAAGACGTTTTTTATAGCAAACAAACTCGAGGCGTATAACATACATCGCAGTGAGTGGCCGATGGGGAAAAACGGGTTGCAAAAGTGCGGGACATTTTATATGTTATATTGAAATTCGTTTTAGTTATTCACCACATTCACAAGAGAAAGGGGTGATCCAGGCATGCCTGGTGTCCTCGTACGTGACGACGAGCCGTTCGAAAGAGCACTCAAGCGGTTCAAAAAGGCCTGCGAAAAAGCCGGTGTTATTTCCGACATGAAGAAAAATCAGCATTTTGAAAAACCAAGTGAACGTCGGAAACGCAAAATTGCCGCTGCAAGACGCAAGCGGATCAAATTGGACCAGCAATACACCCGCTAAGTTTTTCGCAATTATTCAGATCAAGCGATAATCACTCCAGGGTGGCTATCGCTTTTTTTCATCCATTCCATCATTCACATCAAATGAACATCGTCGATCTCATTCTTGCCCTCGGCCTCTTCTGGTTCGCTCGGAAAGGATGGCAAATTGGGCTGGTACAAAGCCTCATCATGTTGTTCAGCGTGATATTGGCCTACGGTTTTGCCCTCACTTATGGCGAAACGACAGCGCGCGCTTTGTTCGATACAACAGAAGACCTCGGCACAGGCACCGCGCTACTCGGGTTCCTCGTGGTATTTGTGGCCGTCTTAGCCGCCTGCACTTTCCTGGGACGCACCCTTCACGGAATACTGCGGACCTCTCCCCTGGGCGCGATTGACGCATTTGGCGGCATAGCTCTGGGGCTGGCTCAAGGCGCATTGATTTTAGGTCTGATCGCCATATTTTTACATGCAAAACCCATCCATAGCCGCGTGCCCGAATTCATCGACAATTCCGCCTTAGGAGCACCGCTTCAAAAATCCGCTCGGATGATTGCCGATGGTGTGCAAGCTATGTTTCCCAACGTAAAAATCCTACTCGAAACACTGGGCATTCAGATCGAAAAAACACCTCCTCTGATTGAAAAGCTGAACAAAGAAGCTGGTGAAGCGCGAAAAAAAATCAACGAAATGCTCGATGAATCCAAGTAGGGGCGGGTTTGGAAACCCGCCCCTACTGACAACCACAGAGACGACCAATGTCCATAACTAGCGACCTGCTCGTTTCCCCGGGCAAGTACTGCAATTCGCTCACGGAATACGCCCGCTTCAAAACCCGCGAAGTCGATATTGGGGGCGTTCCCCTTGGCGGCGATAATCCCATTCGCGTGCAGTCGATGACCACAACCAATACCATGGATACCGATGGCACGGTTGCCCAGTCCATCCGCATGATCCGCGCAGGATGTGAATACGTGCGCATAACCGCACCCAGCCAGAACGAAGCCCGCAACCTCAAAAACATCCAAAAAAAACTCAGGACAGCGGGCTACAACACCCCATTGGTAGCCGATATTCACTACACCCCCAATGCCGCTGAAATTGCCGCCCGAATTGTGGAAAAAGTGCGCGTGAACCCCGGCAATTATGCCGACAAAAAAAAATTTCAGTTCATCGAATACACCGATGCACAATACGCTGAAGAATTGCACCGCATCCGCGACAGATTCGCGCCACTGGTCAAAATCTGCAAAGAATACGGCACAGCCATGCGGATTGGCACCAACCACGGATCGCTCTCAGACCGCATTATGAGCAGGTTTGGCGATACCCCACTCGGCATGGTCGAATCGGCACTCGAATTTGCGCGGATATGCAATGACCTCGACTATCACGACATCGTATTTTCCATGAAAGCCAGCAATCCGCAAATCATGGTTCAAGCCTACCGCCTGCTGGTAAACAAAATGATGGCCGAAGGCATGAACTATCCGCTCCATCTGGGGGTCACAGAAGCCGGCGATGGCGAAGACGGGCGCATCAAATCGGCCGTGGGCATAGGCGCGCTGCTCGAAGACGGTTTGGGCGACACCATTCGCGTCTCCCTCACCGAAGAACCCGAAGCCGAAATCCCCGTGGCGCAAACACTGGTCGCCCGCTATTGCAACCGCAGCGATCACGCGCCAATACCGGAAATTCAAACGCCTCATATCGATCCATTTTCGTACACGCGCCGCGCAACGCGACAGGTTGAAAAAATCGGCAAACCGAATGTCCCAATCGTCATTGCCACCCCACGGGGCACTATCACCCCCGAATCTCTACAACCTTTTGGCTATTCATACGACGCGGTACTCGACAAATGGCACATTGCCGACATGGCCATTGACTTTATCAACATCGGCGATCGCACCCTGAATTTTGAACTGCCGGGCACACTTGGCGTCATTCAAAATGCCCGGGCCTGGTCGCCCGCATCCACCGCATACCCGATTTTTTCTGCGGCCGCATACTTGCAGTCCAATCACGCATCTGACCGCATCACCTTTGTCTGCGCCGAACTCGCTGAACTCGACGCACCGCTTATCCGCGCGCTCAAGGCCGATTCCTGTGCTGTGCTCGTCCTGCAAACCCACAACACCCACGCCATGCCCGAATTGCGCCGCGCATTCTGCCTGCTTGCAAATCGGCATTGCGACATCCCCGTAGTCATCCGCCGAACATATAGCGCGACAATGTATTCAATCGATGATACCTTCATGCTCTACGCCGCCACAGACTGCGGTGGACTGCTCGTCGATGGCCTCGGCGATGGTCTGTGGCTCGGTTCATCCGATCGAATAGACGATCACACCCTCACCCGCACAGCATTTGGCATCTTGCAAGCCACGCGCACCCGCATCTCCAAAACCGAATACATATCCTGCCCTTCGTGTGGGCGCACCCTATTCGACCTGCAGGAAACCACCGCCATGATTCGAAGCCACACCAACCACCTCAAAGGCCTCAAAATTGGCATTATGGGCTGCATTGTCAACGGCCCGGGCGAAATGGCCGACGCCGATTACGGTTACGTGGGCAGTGGTCCTGGCAAAATCACGCTCTACAAAGGCAAAGACATCGTCAAACGCAATATCCCCACAGAAGGCGCGGTTGACGAATTGATTGACCTGATACGCGCCGGTGGTGATTGGGTTGAGCCAGCTTAAAAGCGGTCCCCCGCACCACCACCCATTTACAGTCTCCATCTCCTCTCCCCGGGGAGTTCCTCCATGCCGCGCATTCCAGAAACAGTCATCGATCAAGTGCGCCTATCGACCGACATCGTCGATGTTGTGGGCGACCACGTTGCACTGACACGCAGGGGCAAAAATTTTGTTGGTCTGTGTCCATTCCACGACGATTCCACACCCTCCTTAAACGTCTCGCAAGAAAAACAGATCTACAAGTGTTTCTCCTGCGGTGCGGGCGGCAACAGCTTTACATTCCTGCGCGACATAGAAAATATCAGCTTTATCGAAGCCATCCGCCAACTCGCCGATCGCGCGGGCATAGCCCTGCCCGATGCAAAACCAACAGACCCGGACCAGCAGGAAGTCTTTGACCAGCTCTACCGCGCCAATGAACTCGCGGTCAAATATTTTCACCACCTGCTCACACAAGACGAGAAAGCCGCCGATGCAATGGCCTATCTCAAAAATCGCGGCATAAACCGCGACGTGATCGATGCCTTTTCCCTCGGTTACGCGCCCGATCAATGGGATGGCTTTTTGCAAGTCGCTACCCGCCGGGGATTCTCTCCGCAAATACTCGAACGCGCCGGTCTGGTCTTACAAGGGCAAACAGGAGGTGGTTTTTACGACCGCTTTCGCAATCGCATCATCTTCCCCATTCACGCCGCCACAGGTCGCCCAGTCGCTTTTGGCGCGCGCGCCCTCGATCCCAACGAACAGGCCAAATACATCAACTCTCCCGAAACCCCGGTGTACAACAAAAGTGCCATCCTGTACGGCTTGTGGCGCAATAGAGACGCCATTCGCAATGCGGGTACAGCACTCGTTGTTGAAGGTTATATGGACCTCATTGCCCTGGCGCAACATGGCATTGAAAACGCAGTCGCATCCTCTGGCACAGCACTCACAACCGACCACGCGCGCCTGCTCAGGCGTTACGCGCCCAAAACCATACTCGTCTTTGATGGCGACACCGCCGGAGCAACCGCGGCAATGCGGGGGATCGGATCACTCTTTGAAGTGGGCCTTGAAGTTCGCGTTGTCACCCTGCCCGAAGACCACGACCCCGACAGCTATGTGCGCGCCCATGGACCCGATGGCTTTCTGAGCCTTACCGAAAACGCCGCGCCCGCCATCGACTTTCTCATGGAACAATTCGCCAAACGCGACGACCTTTCCACCATAGATGGCAAAACCCGAACAGCACACGCATTGGCCGAACTCGTTGGACGCATCAAAGACAACGCGCTCAAACAATTTCTCATCAAAGACATCTCCGAAAAAATCGGGATAGATGAAGAAATCCTCATTAGCATTGCCCAAACGCAACGCCGCACCGCGAGACCACAAAATGGACAGACAGAACCCGAACCTTATGATACGCGGCCCCGTTCTGAGCGCGAACTGCTCACCTTTCTGATGCAGCATTCCGAAACCGCTGATACAGTGCTCCAGCAGATTTCCCCCGACAACTTTACAAATAGTGCTTACCGGCAAATCGCTGCCATGATTGCTCACAACCGACAACAAAAACAATCCATTGAAACCGCGCACCTCATCGATCAGTGTAACGATGATCGCCTGAGCCGCATTTTGACCGACCTATCTTTGGACACTGATATTGCGAATCCCAACATCAATATTCCCATTCGAGATTATATTCACAAGTTTCAACTCAAAAATCTCGAAAGCGAAATCGAACTACTCGAAAAGCAATTGCGCCAACCGCTTTCTTCCGACGACCTGCGCGCCACAATGGAAAAACACCGCCACCTCACCACCCAGCGCAAAGCGATGGCTGAACCAAAATAACTTCCATAAAGTGTCTAATTTTTGGTTGCACAACTAAACTCTGTTCCTTATCTTTGCTTTTCAGCTTGGATTAGTAAAACTAAATTTGGGGCGCATAGCTCAGTTGGTTAGAGCGACGGACTCATAATCCGTTGGTCCGGGGTTCGAGTCCCTGTGCGCCCACCATAAATCATCGCGGTGACCATCAGCGAGGTCGCCGCTTTTTTGTGAAACGTCGCTTCATTATTTTCTGGACACTCTCTTCAAACGCCTTATTTTCTTAAACGCATTCAAAGCGTTTGGCACTTTTTGTGGAGGTTGGCGGGTGCAAACCATCACCAAAGCAGATCTGGCAAAAATACTTGCAGATGAAATAGATTGCAAAAACACCATGGCAAAACAGGCCGTAGATGTACTCTTTGCAACTCTTGCAGATGCCATCGTCGAAGGTGAACGGATCGAAATTCGAGGTTTTGGAAGCTGGGAAGTCAAACGCACCAATGCTCGTCCTCGCGCACGCAATCCCCGAACGGGCGACGAAGTCTATGTGCCTGCGCGACGCAAAGTGGGGTTCAAACCCGGCAAAATACTTCGAGACGCCCTCTCAATACCCCTCAAAGATCTGGAAAAATGAACAGAGCAAGACGGTCTAAAACCAAAAACACCGCAACAGATTTGTTGCGGTGTTTTCTTATAACGCTGACAATATGATTTAAAAGGCGTCATAAAGGTCTTCAATCTGCTGTTCCACCAGACGCAACCGACGGCCGAGGCGATCTCCTCGCTTGAAATCTCTTTTTTCAAAAGCCGACGCCATCCCCCGTTCCATTCTCAATTTCTCGTCTTCCAACGCCTCAATTTGTTTTTCAACCTCAGCATTGATCTCTCCATCCGGCGTTTTACCCGATCTCCATTTTGCCCAAAAATCTGAAAAATTGCCTGCATGGGATTCCAAATTCAGGTCGCGCACTTCAATCACCCGCTCGGCAATTTTATCGAGGAAATAGCGATCGTGTGAAATCACTATGAGTGTACCGTCAAAGTCTTCAAGAGCATCTTCCACCTGCTCGCGGGATGCGATATCCAGATGATTGGTCGGCTCATCCAATAACAACAGATTGGCCCCAGACACCATCAAACAGGCCAACTGAATGCGACTTTTTTCTCCACCGCTTAAATTGCCGACTTTTTTGTCCAGATCACGCCATCCAAATAAAAATCTGGATAGCACCCCAAACCCCCGATCGCGGTTCAACTCGCCCGACAAACAGATCTCTTCGAGAATGGTTCGGTTGTCATTTAAGGTCTCGTGTTCTTGAGCGTAATATCCCAATTGAATGCGCGGACCGATTCGCATTGTGGGGTGTTCCCAGGCAGCCTCGGCAACAATGTCTTTAAAGAGCATAGATTTGCCTGTCCCATTGCCCCCAACCAATCCGACGCGGTCGCCCGATTGCACCAGCAAATCAACATCTCGAAACAGCGTGCGTTCACCTGCTTTGCGCCCGAAATTTCAGGTGCTGCGCGAGATATCCCGTAGATATGCCTTTTACCTTACTCACAGTGCCAGAAACCGGTGTTTCAATACCTGCAATCAGTTTTAAAATAGTGGACTTTCCGCAGCCATTGTCACCAATCAAACCAACCTTTTCGCCTTTATTGATCTTAAAAGACACATCGATCAGCACATCCTGAGCACCGTAATCCATTGCAATATGATGTAATTCCAAAATGGTCATTAGTCGCACTTTCAAAAAAAGAAAAGGCTGTGGTCACAATATGTGCCACAGCCTTAAAAAATAAACTACAATCAAGCCTAAATCGTTCATTTTATTTGTTTTATGAACAAATCAGGCAAGGTCTTTTCTTTCACGCATGGACACACCTATCCCGTAAACCCGTCTTCAGGACGCGGCCTTTCTCACCAGAAAAACGATCACAGTCTGGTGAGCGATAGATGTATGCGTGTCAGAGGATGTCATTAGATTAAGCCTTTAAAGATGATGATTTTTTAAAATTACATATATAAACAGACAATGTCAAGTTTTCTCAAATGTGAATCGCCTCATTCTCTACATTCAACGCGGCCTCCTTCAGTGCCTCTGGAAGTGTGGGATGCGCGTGCATTGTTCGCGCAATATCCTCTGCACTGGCGGAAAATTCCATTGCCAGAACCCCTTCGGCGAGCATATCGGACGCGCGTGCAGATAGGATGTGAATCCCCAATACGCGATCTGTCTTTTCATGTACAATAATCTTCACCTCCCCATCCACAGCCTGTAGCGTATGTGCGCGACCATTGGCAGCTATTGGAAACTTACCCACCTTGTAGGGAATGCCATCCGCCACAACCTGCTCCTCAGTCAGACCCACCGATGCCAATTCTGGATGCGTGTACACCACATTGGGAATCGCGCCATAATTCACATGGCCCGCCTTTCCCACCATACATTCCACCGCCGCCACACCCTCTTCCTCTGCCTTGTGCGCCAGCATCGGACCGGGGATCACATCGCCAATCGCAAAGACACCGGGCAAATTTGTCTCAAACGCCTCATTGACCAGAATGCGCCCCTGGTCATCCATCTCCAACCCCACATCTTTGCCACCCAGCCCATCGGTATTTGGTCTTCGCCCAACAGCGACCAACAACCGGTCACATACCTCGGAAGTCGTCTCATCGCCCCGAGCGAGTGTCACAACCACTTTGCCATCGCAAACCTCAGCCGACTCCGCGCGCGTTTCAAACGAAAACCTCAGCCCCTGTTTCTCCAGCACCTTCTGCAAACCGAGGGACAATTCGCGGTCCATCGTCGGCGTAATCCCATCCAAAAATTCAACCACATGCACCTCTGCACCCAGGCGATGCCACACAGACCCCAACTCGAGACCAATCGCGCCTGCACCCACCACAATCATTTTCTCGGGCACCTCGTCCAGCGACAAAGCCTCGGTCGAACTGATCACATACTCGCCATCATAAGGCAAATTGGGCAACTCAATAGCAGAACTGCCCGTTGCAATCAAAATGCGCCCTGCCGAATAAATATCCCCCCCAACATCGACCTTTCCATCGCCAGCCAACCGCCCCAGCCCCGAAATATGCGTCACATTATTCTTCCGAAACAGGCCGCGGATACCACCCGTCATTCTTCGCACAATACCGGACTTGCGCTTCATCATACCCTTCAAATCCAGTTCCACACCACCGGTCTTTACACCGTGAACGCGCAGCGAAGTCTCTGCCTGGTGAAACAACTCACTCGACTCCAAAAGGGCTTTACTCGGGATACAGCCCACATTCAGACATGTACCTCCCAATCCCTGTTTCTCTATACACGCCACGCGCATGCCCAATTGCGCCGCGCGAATCGCCGCGACATACCCCCCTGGTCCAGCACCGATAACAATGAGATCGAATGTATTATCTGCCACGAGAAACTCCTTTCACACTTCCAGCATCATACGTGCGGGATCTTCGAGCAGGGCTTTTACGCGAACCAGAAATGTGACCGAAGTCTGGCCGTCGATCAGGCGGTGATCATAAGTCAATGCCAAATACATCATCGGACGAACAACCACCTCATTGCCCACGGCGATAGGCCGATTCTGAATGGCGTGCATGCCCAAAATACCCGTCTGAGGTGGATTGAGAATAGGCGTTGACAACAACGACCCAAACACCCCACCATTGGTAATTGTAAACGTGCCCCCGCTCAACTCATCCAACCCCAACTTGCCTTCTCGCGCAGAGAGAGCCACGCGCTTAATTTCAGACTCAATAGTGGCAAAAGACATGCGCTCTGCCGACTTCAAAACAGGCACGACAAGACCGCGGTCAGTACCCACTGCAATGCCCATATTGACATAATCGCGATAGACAATATCAGAACCATCGATACTGGCATTTACATCGGGATATTCCTGCAAAGCAATAACACAGGCGCGAATAAAAAAGGACATCAAACCCAGGGATACGCCGTGTACATCTGCGAACATCTCTTTGTATTTCGCGCGCAAATCAAAAATACCGCTCATATCTACTTCATTAAACGTGGTCAACAGCGCCGCTGTCTGCTGTGCTGAAACCAGACGCGCGGCAATGCGCGTGCGAATTCGACTCATGGGTTCGCGCCGCTCGCCATCCCTCGAAGAAGCAGGAGATGGTGCAGAGGCTTCGGGTTCAGAAACGGGCGGATCGGCCACTGAATCGAGGTACGCCAGCACATCTTCTTTCGTCAATCGCCCGTCTTTTCCCGTACCCGTAATCGCCGCGGGATCGAGATCATTCTCTGTCACCAATCGGCGTACTGCCGGACTCAAACCATCGTCCTGTGCAGGCTCTGCAGACGAATCGGCCTTCTCGGGCACTGGGACTTCGGCCTTTGAAACGGCTTTGCCATCCTCATCGATTGTAGCAATGGTCTCGCCGATCTCAATCGTGTCGCCATCGGCCTTCAGTGTATGCAGCACACCCGCCGAAGGCGCGGGCAATTCGACATCGGCTTTATCCGTTTCAATAACCGCAAGGGGTTCATCTACCGTCACCGCCTCGCCATCCGATTTCAACCACTCGACCAAAATGGCGTCGGTCACTGACTCCCCCAATTCGGGCAAAACCACATCAACAGGCATGTACGCGCCTCCCTAAGAAAAATCCAGAGCTGTCTCCACGATCTCTTGCTGTTCCGCCAAATGCACCGACTGAATACCTGTGGCCGTTGCAGCCGTGGGCTTTCGTCCCAGATAGCGCACCGGCTTTTTGTTATCGAGCAACCTGCGAAGTTTGGCTCCATAAAATCCCAACTACCCATATTTTGCGGCTCTTCTTGCCCCCAGAAAATATCCGCATCGCCGTATTTTTCGAGCACGGCACCCACCTCATCCCACGGGAAGGGATAGTGTTCCTCAATCCGCACCAGCGCGAGCCGTTCCTCGCCCTTCTTATCTCGCCCATCTTTGAAATCAAAAAAGACTTTCCCCGTACAAAAAACAACGCGCTTCACCGCGCTGGGATCGGGCTGTGCGGGATCGTCCAAAACGGGATAAAACGCGCCCTTGGACAAATCTTCGAGCGTTGACGTCGATTCTTTGTGCCGCAACAAACTCTTTGGCATCATCAAAATGAGGGGCTTGCGAAATGCGCGCAGCATCTGGCGGCGCAGCAAATGAAAATACTGCGCGGGCAGCGTGGGGCAGCCCACCTGCATATTGTCTTCGGCACACAGCGCCTGAAACCGCTCTAACCGCGCGCTCGAATGCTCTGGCCCCTGGCCTTCAAACCCGTGCGGCAACAGCATCACCAGCCCGCTCATCTTGTGCCATTTGGCCTCAGAACTGGAAATAAACTGATCGATAATCATCTGCGCGCCATTGATAAAATCGCCAAACTGGGCTTCCCAGATCGTCAATTTATTGGGATTGGCATAACTCACGCCAAACTCAAAACCCAGCACCGCCAATTCCGAAAGCATGGTATTGTAAACCCTGAATCCTCCCTGACCATCCGATAGATGGTTCAGCGGTGAATAAATCGAACCATTTTCGATATCGTGCCACACCGCTTGCCGATGGTTAAATGTACCGCGCTGAGAATCTTGCCCGGCCAATCGCACCGGAAACCCATCAACTAACAAACTGCCAAACGCGAGCATCTCCGCGCACCCCCAGTCCATACGCACCTTGCCCTGGACCATTTGCATGCGGTAATCGAGTTGGCGCACCAATTTGCGATAGGCGTTAAATCCCTCGGGCACCGTCGTCGCCTTTTCGGCAATATCAATCAATTTTTCTCTGCTCACCGCGGTTTTTTCCGTGCGATCTGCGCCCGCCTTTCCAAACCCCTTCCACACGCCTCCGAATGTCGGCTCGCGCGGTTTTGTCTTTTGATTTTTCGCATTGACGAATGCCGCCTCGAGTTTCTCGCGCACAGCCCGCTTCATGGCATGGAAGTCATCTTCTGTTGCAATATTTTGCTCAATCAAACGCCTCGCATACAAATCGACAACCGTTGGATGCCCGGCGATTTCGGCAGATTGCAGGGGCTGTGTAAAAGCAGGATCATCGGCTTCATTATGACCGTATCGGCGATAACACCACAGGTCGATAATCACATCATTTTTTACCGCCTGACGATAGGCCATAGCCATGCGCGCCGCGTGTACCACAGCTTCGGGATCATCGGCGTTGACGTGAAAAATGGGCATCTTAACAATCTTCGCCACATCTGTTGGATACGCTGTAAAACGGGATTCTCGAGGCAACGCAGTAAAACCGATCTGGTTATTCACAACAATGTGAATCGTACCCCCATTATCATAGCCATCCAGATGGGACAAGCAAATCGTCTCTGGCACAATGCCCTGCCCGGCAAAAGCGGCATCGCCGTGGATAATCAAGGGTACGATATGCTCGTGCTGTATATCGCCTTTGGTCTCTTGCTTCGTACAAACAATGCCCTCAATCACGGGATTGACCAATTCGAGGTGACTCGGGTTGGGCGTCAAACCCAAATGCACCGTGTGACCATCGCGCGTGACATACTCATGGGCGAATCCCATGTGGTATTTTACATCGCCCGACCCCTCGGAGTGCCCCACCTCAACGCCCTCAAATTCACTGAATATCTCCGGATAGGGCTTCTGCATAATATGCGTGAGCACATTGAGCCTGCCGCGATGCGCCATTCCCATCACCATTTCTTCCACATTCAACGCGGCCCCAGTTTCAATGAGCGCGTGCAACATCGGAATAAGTGCTTCGCCGCCTTCAATAGAAAATCGCTTTTTGCCAATATATTTAACATGCAAAAATTGTTCAAATTCCTGCGCCTCGATCAATTGTTTTAGCAGATCTCGACATTGTTCTGCGCTGAATTTCGGCGAATTTAAGATCGGCTCCATGCGCTGTTCCAGCCACTCGTGCTGGCTCTTATACGGAATATCTGTGTACTCTACCGCCACAGAACCGCTGTATGTTTGCCTGAGCTTTGCAACGAGGTCGCGCAACGTACCGTCCGTGGGACCGAGAAATCCGCCATTTCCGACATCTTGATCCAGTTCCTCTTCTGTAAAGCCGTATTCAGACAACTCCAACAGCGGATACCGTGGGCGCGTATAACTCATCGGCGCGATATCGGCGACAAGGTGCCCCCAGGTGCGATAGGCATTGACCAGAGCCATCGCCCCTTGCTGCCTATTTACGTCCGCACGGGTATATTCCTCCAACGTGTCATAAGCATCGAGAAACGCCATCGCATCTTCCTCAGCCTGGCTTTCGCTCGACGTATCAGGAGTCATTTTGACGCCATCGCGTTGCATCCCCAAATCAAAACCCGCAAAAAATACATGCCATTGTTCATCGACCAGATTTGGGTCTTCTTGGTATTTCTCATACATCGCGTCGATGTAATCGGCATTTGCAATCGCAGCAATATCGAATGACATGGCAATCTCCACTTTTCTAAATGCCTTTACAAATATATGTACACACCCGGAAAAAGTAACGCCTGTGACGCATCATGTCAAGATGGCAGCGGTTAATCTCCCAATCCCAACCTTTCAACCCGTCCACACAGACTTTGTCTTTCGCGCGAGTTGATAGAGCCTGAAAGAATGGCGCAGCAAGGGCAGCGCCCCCCAGCCGAGATGATATTTTCTTCGAATACCCCACATCGCCCAATCCCGGTCTTCGCGCTGGCTTACACTGTGCGGATGAACCCGATAATAGAACAATGGCTCGGGCACATACTGCCCAATCCCCCCCTGTTTGAGTGCGATATTCAGCCACAAATCCCAATCCTGATATCGGCGCACAGAGGGATCGAATCCTGGAAATCTATCGGATCGAATCAACGCGGCGAGATCGATATAGTTTCCGGCGCGCAATCGCCGCACGTCAAAAGAGCCAGACACCTCGCGTTCGCCCTGCTGTAAATCGCCATCGGCAAACACAATGCGATCGCCATAAGCAAATGTCGCGCGGGGAACCTCTTGCAACGCGCTGTAAAGCACATCTAAAAAGCGCGGCATCATCACATTATCGGCATCAAAAAACGCGACATAAGAAGTCGAAACCTTCAAAAATCCAAAATTTCGAGCGCGGTTGCCATTGCGGAAATTGACGCGGCAATACGCTACATCAGAAAAAGCTGCTACAACATCTGCCGCATTGTCTTCACTCGCATCGTCAACCACCACCACCTGGCAAGGCAAAAGCGTCTGTGACAAAACCGATTCCAAACATGCGGAAAGATAATGCCCGTAATTGTGTGTGGTAATCACCACCCCAATGTCTGATCGCGCACTCATACAGGCCAATCCGCCAGCTTTAACAGGGCAATTTGATACTGCAAATTCTTCAAAGCGTCCGCGCCAGAAACAACAACCTGCCCACCTTCGCCGCGTACATGCTTGCCAAATTCACCAATTAAAATATGCATAAAATCGTCGCAAATCACAGCTTCGTCTCCGTGGACTAATCGCGCGCGATAAATACCCTCATCATCGGCAAATCCCTCCCAGTTCACCAAAAAGCCATTGACGCCAAATTGACGCACCGGAACGCCCACATCAATATCGTGCAAAACAAACCGCACATCGCACCGTCCTTCGGGCGTGATCACATCAAAACTCGCGCGATTTTCCCGCTCGTCTATTGTACACGAGGCCGTTGCCCAATCGATTTCCCCTTCGGGCAAAAAACCCAGGACCAAACTCAACGGATGGGAAGCCAGATCAATCCAGATATCTTCTCGCGCCTTTGGTCCCCTGCGCCCCTTCACCTCCATCTCCATCTCAAGCGATTCAACCCTATCCCACGCCCCCCGCACACGCGCGTAAAAATCGCGATAAATTGAAATCCCCGCGGGATACTGTGCAGACATCACCAGCGATTTGCCGGCCTGTTCCGCCGCACGCACCACAGCCTGCCCATCGGCCAAAATATCGTCCAAATCCCTATCCATATCCCAACACAAAGGCTTTTCACACACCACATGGCATCCGCTTTCCAGAGCCATTATAGCATGGTCTCTGTGCAGGTGAAAAGGACTTGAAACATCGACCACATCGGGTTGTTCAGCCGCCAGCATGTGCGCCACATCCGTATATGCGCGCCCATCAAATCCAAAATACGCCTGCAATTGCGCCCGGGTCTTTGCACACGACTCTTCCGAAGTACCCACAAATGCCACCACCCGAGCCCCCGACAAATGGTGCCATCGCGCGTGGTGCTGCCCAATGCCACTCGCGCCAATAACAGCGACCTTCGATACCTCAGACATTTCACACCTCCTCGCACAAGATCGGCAAAACAGGGCTGTAAAATAGACGGTTATGTGCAAAGTGCAAAGTGCAAAGTGATGAGCTATCAGCTTTACTAACGTTGTGCTCCGCGTGCAGTTCCCCCTTTCCTGGACGCCTGCTTAACGCATGCAGAGTCTGCCCCTGCATGTTTTAAGCAGGGGCGTGACTACAGGCATAGCGATTGTCATCGCGGCATGATGTTGAGCCGCGATCCAGGAGGTTTTTGCTGACCGATGATCGCTAATTATTAAAAAAAATGTTGACATATATCCAACATTTGTTTTGTTTGTTGGGCGTATGTTTTATTAATAAAACATTTCTATATACCATCAAACAAAAAAGACTGCTATCAAACCACGAGATATTATGGTATTGTGGTTTGTAAAATAATTTCAACAAGGCATGATTATCCTCCTCTTTGATGGGTCCATTTTTAAGGATAATCTAACGAGTCCTGCTCTTTTTTTTTCTGCAATCCCTTGTCCAAACTTTAGGACTTTTTATCCAGACCAACAGGAGGCAAGCGATGGACGTTTTGGAAGCTATTCACACACGACGCACAATTTTTAAGTTCAAACCGGGTGGTGTACCCAAAGATGTGATTGAAAAAAATTTTGAGGCCGGTCTATGGGCGCCCAATCACCATCTGACAGAACCGTGGCGATTCGTGGTGTTGGGAGAAGAGACCAAAGAAATACTGGCGCAACGCTACAGCGAAATTCAGGAGGCAAAAGCCGCTGAAGGTGCCAGCGACGAGGCCAGACAGATATTAAAGGAAGCCGGTTATGCCAAGTTCATGTCAAAGCCCACAATTATTGCGGTGGCGTGTTTGCAAGATGGTGATGATATCAAGAACAGAGAAGATTATGCAGCTGCGTGTTGTGCTATGCAAAATGTACAGTTGGCTGCCTGGGCAGAAGGGGTTGGCATGCAGTGGAGCACTGGACCGATTACGCTGGAAGAAAACACCTACAAATTGCTGGGTGTAGATACCGATAACGAATACATCATCGGATTTTTCTATACCGGATATCCCGATGAGATTCCAGAACCAAGGCGAAAACCTCTCGAAGAGGTGATGAACTGGACGGATTGATTCCGCTAACCATGAATGGTTTTGAATTTTTTGTTCTATATCGCCTACCCTATAAGGTCAGTTAATTTACACTCTCATGTAATGTAATAACAATTGCAGCAATAGAGATGTTTCGATGAAAATTGACCGCTCTGATATTACGAATCTGGTGTCTCGACCGGCTTTAAAAAACTGGGTATTCTCGCTTTCAACTGAAGACGAGGAAAAAGTGAGTTGGCTCGGGATCCGTGAATACCACATGCGATTCGGGTTTGCACAACTCAAGATGGGTGGTATCTGCGGGGTCGGCACGAAGGAGGAGCATCGTAACAAGGGATACTCTCGGCGCGTCATGGAGTACTCCACGGCGTACATGACCGAGAACGGATTCGATGTCGCCATGCTCTTTGGTATTCCACACTTCTACCCTAAATTTGGCTATGCAACAGTGCTGCCGGAAACATGGGTGGAACTTGATACAGAAGATGTGCAAGCAGCTGTATCCACATACCAGATCCGAAAATTTGAGACAGAGGACACGCCGAAAATATTGGATCTCTACGCAGCAAACAACGCTGAACGAACAGGGACGCTGTTGAGAAAAGAAATCGGTTGGAAAAGATTCGAGACGACGGGTAACTTCGGGGTTGTCGCTGACCCTTTTGTTGTCCTGAACGAAGCCGGTGAGGTGATTGGCTATTTTGTCTGCGGTGGTCTAGATGTTGTTAGAAACATGATTGAAGAAAACTGTATCCTTTGCGATATTGGGTTTCAGGACAGAACGATTTTTGAGACAATTGTCCGCTTTCTCGCGGATCGCGCGAACCACAGCTCTGGTACAGCGCGGATTAAGTGCTCAATACCCGCAGACCATCCATTCGCCATCTTCTGCCGCCGCTATGGCTGCCGGACAAATACCTATACCCCGAAGAACCACTTGGGCATGATGCGGATTATCAACCAATCGAGTACTTTAAAACGGATTACCGGTGAGTTGGAAAAACGTCTACGATGCTCTGCCGATCTCTTACAGTGGATTGGAAAGATTCTAATCTCGACAGATCTGGGACAGGATTGTTTGGAAATTGATCGGGGCCGCGTTGCACACACCAACAGTCGGGCGAACGCCTTCCACCTTGAGATTCCGCAGGACAAGCTGATCCAACTGATGATGGGGAGACGAAGCATCGAAGATCTTGCCGTTGAACCCGATGTTTCGGTAACTGAGGGAATTATTCCCGTGCTGGAAACCCTCTTTCCACTCGGTTATCCGCACGTTTGGTGGCCCGACCGATTTTAGTGGACGGGTGGTTCACCCATTCATTACTTATCTTGTGATTTAATGGAAATGAGATATACAAGATATTGTGGCAAAATGGCGTATTTTCCGATAAACTGCGTAACATCAGTCATTAAAAAAAATGTTGCTTTATCCTCTAAATTATTAAACAAATGTTGACATATACCCAACATTTGTTTTGCTTGTTGGGCGAATGTTTTATTAGTAAAACATATCTATAGACCGCCAAACAAAAAAGACCACCTCCCGTCTCACGAGCCTGCCAGCCCAACGGAAGATGGTCTGAGTCACACCAAAAACACAACTCGTATTCAAAGTAGGGTGTTTTGCGGTTCATGTCAACCCACTTTGAACGGCGTTGTGTTTCTCAATGGGGGAAACATGCGCTTCAAACTGCTCGCTTCGTTCTTGTCTCTCACACTCGCACTTCCCATCATAGCCGAGGAAGACAAACGGCCCGAATTGCCCGGCGGCATATACGACAAACCCTATATCAAACGCATGGGCAAAAATGTAGCTATCGGCGGATATCTCGACCACGAATTTGAGTGGACAGAAGGAAAAGACAGCACCTTTGACCAGCACCGCTTCATCCCCTTTATCTACTCGGAAATCACCGACCGACTTCACGTTTCATGCGAAATCGAATTTGAACACGGCGGCCTCATCAAAGGCAGCAGCAACACCGATGGCGAAATCAAACTCGAATACGCCGTCCTGGACTTCACCTTTACAGAAGCCTTCAGCTATCGGGGCGGTGTCATCCTCTCGCCGCTCGGGCGTTTCAACCTCTTGCACGATACCCCACTCAACGACCTGACCGAACGCCCCACCGTGAACCGTCAAATCATGCCATCTACCCTCGCAGAAGCGGGAATGGGCTTCTTTGGCACCTTTTATCCATCTGAAATTTCTGTAGCAACTTATGAAATCTATCTCGTCAACGGATTCAACGAAAAAGTCAACTCTGGCGGCAAACTCCGCATTCGAAGCGGACGAGGCAGCCAAAAATCGGACAACAACCACGACAAAGCACTCGTCGGACGATTCGGCTTCAGCCCGCGTCTGGGCATTGACCTCGGCGCATCTTTCCACACGGGCAAATACGACGATGCGGGTAACAACCGCCTCTCCATCCTCGGTGCCGACGCGCAATTTACACGGGGACCCATTGAACTTCAGGGCGAATACGGGCAAGCCACCGCCGATGGATTTAACGGCGACCAGCGCGGTGCTTATGCACAAACCAACTTTCACTTTGGGCATGATTATTTCTTGTCAGAATCCGTGTTCACAGCTGTTGCGCGCTGGGACTGGGTCGATTTTGATACCTCGATAACCGGCGATTCGGAATACGGGATCACCTTTGGTTTGAACTTCCGCCCCGTTGAAGACACGGTATTTAAGCTGGATTACAACACCACCTATAAAACTCCGGCAAATGGCGACAAAGGCGATGGCACAGGCCGTCTCTTCTTTTCGATTGCGTCGTATTTTTAAGATGCAGGACTGAAAACAGTGATAAAAAATAAGTACGTGTTCTGTATCATGGTCTGCCTGCTATCGGGACTCGGATTCGCGCAGGGTCCCGACGGCCCAGAGGCTATCACTGTTTACCTCACAGAAGAACAGGCTCTAAAAAAAGCCTTCTCAGATGCAGACACGCTCTGGAGCGAAGTCTGGACCCCAACCCCACAAGAACGGCGACGCATTGAACGGCGGTTGGGATGGCGCCTTGAAGAACCCGATTTCACAATTTTTCAGGCAAAAAAAAATGAACAACACCAGGGATACGCGATCATCACGAATCAAATTGGCCTCTACAAACCCATCACCTTCATCGTCAAAGTCAAACCCGATCACCGCGTTGGTGGTGTATGGATCATGGTCTATCGCGAATCGCGAGGCGGCCAGGTCAAACGCCAGCGGTTCTTGACCCAATACACAAACAAAAACGTCGATCATCACATTCGCCTCAACCGCGACATTATTGGTATCAGTGGCGCAACCCTCTCTGTACGCGCCTTAAATGCAGGCGTCAAGAGGGTTCTCACCGTCCTCGATGTCATTTACTCGGAAAAAGAATCCCAATGAGTGCTACACTTGAAGCCTCCACACGTCGGAGCAAAACCATCCCGCTTCACAAAGAACAGCCCAAAACGCGAACAAAGCGCACCGAATTTTTCCGCAAACTCCATCGCTATGTCGGCATCGGCGCACTCATATTTTTATCTCTCCTCGCTGTCTCGGGTTTTCTGCTCAATCACCCCAGCCTGCTCGGCGCACCCTCTGAACGCACCCTCTCATTTGAGGTTGACCCCCGCGATCCCCAACATCTCTATCGCGGCACGCGCTCGGCCCTTTATTCCTCTGACGACGGCGGCAAAACCTGGACCGAAGTCCCAATGCTCTTCGCGGCAGAACGCGCCGTTGACATCGCCTACGCGCCCGACAATCCCGACCACATTTACGTCGTTCTCGAAGACCTGGGCCTCATTCGCTCAACCGACGGCGGCATCGTATGGGAACAAGTCGGCCTCGGATTTATGCCCCTTGCCGAAGGCATCCGCCTCCAGCGCATTGGCATTGGCTCCGCCCAAAATTTGAACCTGTGGACCACGGGCGGCCTGCTCACCAGTTCCAACGGCGGTAAAACCTGGGCCTCTGTCGCCCAATCTGCAAAACCCGGACGCGATCTCTACACAATCATGCACCAGATTCACACCGGTTATTTCTTCGCCGATTGGTTTGTTTATCTCTACGACATCGCCGCCTGGGGCTTGATCGGCCTGTCCATCTCTGGCCTGGTCATCTGGTGGCGCACCCGAAAGCGCCGCATACGTCGTACATAAAAAAAGGGCGATCGGTTCTGACTTGCCCGGCCATCACCGATCACCCGCACGCACGCGCCAGAGAGAGCAAACCCTCTGCGCTTGCAGGACACAATATAACAACACGTCTTTGCAGCGTCAACATTCACACAGGGGTGGTTTATGAACCGACTTCTTTTGCGTAGTATCTATCTAACGCTCGCGCTGCCCATAAGCATCATGGCAGAAGGCCATAAGTCAGCACCCAAACTAAAAATCACGGGATACGGTGAACTTATCTACTCCCACTTCGATTACGGTCCCGACCAGAAAAGCAGCCCAACGGGTTCGCCGCCGGATAGCCGCGCCACCATAGATATTGCGCGTTTGGCACTCGAAATGGAAATCCGCCTGCTGCGCGGTGTCGAACTGGAAACCGAAGTGGAAATCGAACACGGCGGTACGGGCGGTGCCCTCGAAATCGAATACGAGGAATTTGGCGAATACGAAACCGAAGTGGAAAAAGGCGGGGAAGTCATCCTCGAAGAACTCTACATCAAACGCGAATTTAGCGACGCCTTCAACATTCGCCTGGGCCACTTCTACGTCGCGGTGGGCCTCACCACAGAGCAATACCACCCCACGGACTTTTTCGGCACCCGCCGCCCCGAATCGGAAACCACGATTATTCCGACAATATGGCACGAGACTGGCCTTGAAATCAGTGGTCATACCAATCGCCTGACCTATCAGCTCCAACTCGTCAACGGCTTAGACGCCACCGGCTTCAATTCGCAAAACTGGATTGTGGGCGGCCATCAAACCCGCTTCGAAGAAGTTCGCGCATCCAACATGGCCCTTGTGGGTCGGCTGGACTACCACCTCGTTGATGGTCTCACCTTGGGCGTATCGGGCTATCGCGGCAACAGTGCCGACAACCGCCCCAAACCCGACATGAAAGATACGGACGCCTACGTATCCATCTTTGACGTCCACGCTGTGCTGCGATACAATCGCTTCCGCGCACAGGGTATGTATCTCTACGGGAGCCTGCAAAATGCGGACATTGTCAGCGAGCGCAACCGCACGTTGTCCAACAACCTCGATGTCTTGAGAACGCCCGTCGCCAGTGCAGCGTATGCGTTTTACGCCGAAGCCGGTTACGATATCATGCCCTTTTTCACTTCGCTCAAGGAGGATCAATGCCATTTATTTTTTCGCTTTGACAGCTACGACACAATGGCCAAAATGCCACTCAACTTTTTTGACAACCCGCGCTTCAAACGCCGCGTTTACACCTTTGGTCTCAACTATACCATGAGCAATGCTGTCGTCCTGAAAGGCGACTATGCCATGCGTCGCCTGGGCGCGTCAAACTTCAACGGCGAAAACACCGCCAGTTTTGCACTTGGTTTTCAATTCTAATTTTCAAGGAGAATAACCATGAAATACGTCAAACCCTTACTCGGTATCATCCTCGCTTTTTCCCTCGCGGCCTGCAGCAGTAAGGGCGCAAGCCCCGTCGCGCCAGAACCAGAACCCGGATATGATTTTGCACCCATTTTGATCGACTTTGCCGACAAAACAGTTATCCCGACCTACAAAGACCTCGCCACCGTCGCCACAGAACTCCTCACGGCTGTGCAAAATCTCAAAACCAATCCCTCGGCAGCCACGTTGGCAACAGCCCGTGCAAAATGGGTGGCCTCGCGTTCTCCCTGGGAAAAAAGCGAAGGTTTCTTGTTCGGTCCCGTTGATTTTAGCGGCTTTGACCCCGCGCTGGATTCCTGGCCGGTCAACCGCACCGATCTCGAAGGCGTCCTGGGCAGCAGTGATCCCCTGAGCAAAACATCCGTGAATAACCTCGCCAACGAACTCAAGGGATTTCACACCATTGAATTTTTGCTTTTTGACGAAGGCGGCACCAAAACCATCAACGATTTCACCCCGCGTCAATACGATTATTTGATCGCAGCAACAGAATTGCTCAAAGATGCGGCAACATCGCTGCACACCAGTTGGCTCGCATCCGGCGAAAACTTCCGCGCACAGGTGGTCAATGCCGGCGCGGGAAGCAACACCTATACCACGCAAAAAGCCGCTGTCCAGGAAATGGCCAACGGCATGATTGGCATTGCCGACGAAGTTGGAAACGGCAAAATTGCCGATCCCTTTACCGAGAAAGACACGCGCCTGGTGGAATCGCAATTCAGCTTTAACTCCCTCCTCGATTTTCAAGACAACATCCGCAGCATTCAAAATGTTTACACAGGTGGGTACAATGTTGAAGCTGCAGGTCTCGATGAATTTGTCAAAAGCAAAGACCCCGCCCTCGACCAACGTCTCCAGTCTGAAATTCAGGCGGCTATCACAGAAATTGGCAAAATCTCCTTCCCATTCCGCGACGCCCTCGCCGCCCATGGCGCGCAAATAACAGCGGCCCAACGGGCCATTGCAACCGTGCAACAAACACTCGAAGGCGATATTTTGCCCCTGGTACTGGCAGAACAGTAAATATAAAAACAAAGCCGATAGGGCAATGCCCTATCGGCCGAGTTTGCATCATCTTTTATTTTTTTTAGATCAGATCAAGAGTTTATACTCGTGAAAATACATCTTTTATGCACCATTGCCGCAATGCTGTTCTTCTTTTCTTGTAGCAACAAAAATCCCGTTGCTACAACTCCCTCAGAGGACAGTGCTTTATCTGGCGGGCAGGCAACCGTCTTTGACGCATCCAGCCAGGCTTTTGAAATGCCCATACCAACACTCTCGCCCGACGAACTCGACAAATTTTTTGCGGGTGATACCGCCTTTGAACAGGTCTTTGTCACGGCCCCTGCAGACGTCAATCCCGGATTAGGTCCCGTATTTAGTCACACCTCTTGCGTGGGATGTCATCTGCGCGATGGACGAGGACGCGGTGCGTTCGGCTCTGAACCGCCCTTTGTCGGCTCCATGCTCATGCGCGTCAGCCTGCCCGGATTCACCCTTCACGGCGGTCCTGTACCCGTTCCCGGCTTTGGCGTCCAACTCGGCGACCGCTCAAACTTTGGCGTCAAACTCGAAGCACGTGTTCAAATCAGCTTTTATGAAACAACGGAAACCCTATCCGATGGCGAAAAAGTTTATCTAAAACACCCTATCTACACTATTGTTGACGCATATCAACCACTACCCGCTGGCTTACTCCTATCCGCGCGCATGGCCCCGCCCGTATTTGGACGCGGCCTCCTGGAAGCCATCCCCGAGTCCGATATTCTCGCCCTATCAGATCCCACAGATGTCAACCGAGACGGCATATCGGGCCGCCCCAATTATGTGTACAATTTCCGAACGGGCCAAAGAGAACTCGGGCGCTTTGGACTAAAAGCTAATAATCCCGATCTTTTGCAGCAGACCGCCGGCGCGTACAACGAAGACATGGGCGTTACCAACCCCTATTTCCCTCAGGAATCTGTATCCGGACAACCCCAGCATGACGGCCGCAACGACGATCCGGAAATCCTACAGGAAACACTGGACATCACCACATTTTACTTACAAACCCTCGCCGTGCCCGCGCGGCGCAATTGGGATGATCCACAGGCATTGCGCGGCGAAGCACTCTTTGAATCAACCGGTTGTGCAAATTGCCATACCACCACATTTAAAACAGGCAACCACAGCATCTCGTCACTATCGGATCAAACCATTCACCCCTACACGGATTTGTTGCTCCACGACATGGGCGAAGCCCTCACCGATAATCGCCCGGACTACGAAGCCGATGGCCGCGAGTGGAAAACGACCCCACTGTGGGGTATTGGACTCACGGAAACTGTCAGTGGCGTTCCGACCTACTTACACGATGGCAGAGCCAGAACCTTGCTCGAAGCCATTATGTTCCACGGCGGCGAAGCCGAACAATCGCGCGAAGCCGTGCGAAACTTATCCAGAACAGACCGCGACGCATTGCTCGCCTTTTTGCAATCCTTGTAGCGTTCTGCACACTTAAACAAAAGTGCCCTCAAACACTGAGGGCACTTCCCGTGTGAATTGTCTAAATTTTTTTTTGTTCTATCACCCCATGTCTCGATCCAATAAAAATAATCCATAAGCGTCATCGCCCACCAGCTTCAACTTTTGCACAATACTGCTGATTTGGGCCTCCTCTTCTACCTGTTTCTCGATAAACCACTTCAAGAAGATCCCCGTTGCATGGTCGCGCTCATTCAGTGCGAGATCGACCAGATCATTGATCATCTCACTGGATTTCTGCTCTTGCTGATGAGCATCTTCAAAAACCTCCAGAGGAGATGCCCACTCAGAAGGTGGTTCGGCGATCTGCTTGAGCAGGACTCGACAGTTCCGCGCATTGATATAATCCACGATCTTGAGCGCGTGCTGCCGTTCTTCCTTGTATTGCTCGCGCATATAATTGGCAAATCCGTGCAGATTTACCCCGTGAAAATACGTCTCCATAGCGAGATAGTGAAACGCCGAATGGAACTCAAAATTGAGTTGTTCGTTTAACGCCATGAGGACCTTTTTGGGAATCATAATAAAAACAAACCTCCTGTCGGGTGGCTCATAGGCCACACTGGGGTAGTCAAATGCTCCGCGTTTAGAAGTTGCTAAAGTTTTACGCAATTTTGCAAAAAGAATCAATCGAAAAATGACGTCAAATGCATGATTTTTTTTGTCTCTTAAATTTCGCATAATCAACAAATTATTTTTAACTCATTGACAAAGCTCATAATTTTTTTATACTTATCCTCCCTTTGGGTACTGCTTTTTTCACCCTGCCGCAACAGGAGGACATCGTGATCAACACAAAAATAACCGCCGCGCTCAATGCACAGCTCAATATGGAATATTACTCGGCATATAGTTATCTGGCAATGTCCGCGTATTTTCTCAGGCAAAATCTCAATGGCTTTGCCCATTGGATGCGCGTCCAAGCCCAGGAAGAGCTCACCCATGGCATGAAGATATACGATTTCCTCGATGACCGCGAGGCCGATATACGCTTTGGTACCATTGATACCCCCAAACAATGTTGGGACAGCCCTTTAGAAGTATTTGAAGATACACTTGCCCAAGAGCGAAAAGTCTCTCAAAGCATTTACAACATCGCCGACCTCGCCCTGTCCGAACGCGATCATGCCACCCATACCTTTCTACAGTGGTTTATTACCGAACAAGTCGAAGAGGAAGCCATTGTCAGGGAATTGATCGACACGATCAAGTTGGTCGGCATAGAGGGCAACGGCTTATTTTTGCTCGACCGCGACCTCGCTCAGCGAGGACTCAACGGCACAGACACGACCGAGGGCCAGTAGCGGTAGCTTTTACCAAAGTGTAAAACGCTGCCTGTAACTTATTAAACAAGAGTTATTTATTGACAAATGAAATTCCGTTTATTATTTTCTCTCAATAGGCCAATAAGTATTTCATGTGAAAAAAACTAAAAACATGGCCTTGAGTTTCAAAATATCAGGAGAACTGCATAGAAAAATGGTTGCATTCCAAAACTGAATACACTATCTTGTCTGCCCAAGTATTATTTTTCCCCTCAATACTTGCCACACACTATGATTTGATCGAACACACCGCTCCCCTGCGGCTCGTGATCGTTTCCCCATCCAAATCACTCCCCAAAGCAACACTCCCCGAACCTAAGTTGTCACATAATCAGGCCACTGGTCTCCCCATGATCAATGTGCCATATATTCTGACAACAACCGATTCTCTCCCATACAGGAGTCGGAAAGTGTCACAGTGTATACTTCTCGTATTGTGAACCTTTGACGAGTTGAAACACAAGACACTCAATCAAGAGAGTCGATTTCTCAGTCACGGGGGAAATACATGCCTGCCGCACTTATGAGTTACAGCACCTCAACCAGAACAAATGGAGGCAGTATTTCCGCGCTGGAACTCTATTTCAAAGACATTGCCTTTAGCGAATTGCTCACGCCACAAGAAGAAATTGATCTGGCCAAACGCATTCGCGCAGGAGACCGCAAAAGCCTCAATAAAATGATCGAATCCAATTTGCGATTTGTCATTACCATAGCCAAAGAATATCAGGGACGTGGCTTGCTCCTGGAAGACCTCATTGCCGAAGGGAACATGGGGCTTGTTCGCGCGGCCACCCGCTATGACGAAACCGTTGGTGTCAAATTCACCACGTATGGAGTCTGGTGGATTCGGCAGGGCATCTTATCGGCATTGGCAGAAAAAGCCCGCATGGTGCGACTGCCCGTCAACAAAATCAAACACTTGAGCAAATTGGAACGCATATCCGCGGCACTCAAACAATCGCTGGGACGCGAACCGCGTGTCGAAGAAATTGCTGCACTTGCCGAAATGCATCCCAAGCAAGTGCAAGACCTCCTCAACGCTTCGCGATGGCATGTTTCATACGACACGCCCCTTGAAGACGGTCCTGAAACCAGCTTGTTGGAAATGTTATCCGACAAAGATCAGGAAACCCCTGAAGAGGCCATGCTCGAACGTTCTATGGCAGAGGAAATACGCACCGCACTCAACACGTTGGCCCCGCGTGACGCCCGCGTGTTGCGCCTCTATTTTGGCATTAACAGCGGTGAAACAATGACGCTGGAGCAAATTGGCAACATCCTCAACCTGACCAAAGAGCGCGTGCGTCAAATACGCGACAAAGCCCTGGCGGCACTCAAACATCCTTCGCGTATGCGAAAAATGAGAACCTTACTCATGGAGAATTGATCCGGTGGCCAATCGCATGGAATCTGCTGGCATGGGCATCACGCGCGTCAGCCACATCACATTGGTTACAGGTAACCTCGAGCGCGCATCGGCATTTTACGAAAAGTTCCTGGGGCTGCAACCCATTCTCCGACCAGATTACGATTTTGCGGGCACCTGGTATCGCTGCGGCGACCTCGAAATCCACCTGATCCTCGCCGAAGAATACCCCCGTCCCTCGCGCCGCCACATCGCCTTTGAAGTCGCTGACTTTGACCGCGTCATCACCTCGCTCGACCGCGAACGCGTGCGCGTTGCATCGGGCCCCGGCGTGCGCTCGCACGACGGCACGCGCTATGTTTTTGTACACGACCCCGATGGCAACCTCATCGAAATCGGTCGTCCTGGAAAGACGTGAGAGTTCTCACACAGAGACACAGAGACACAGAGACACAGAGACACAGAGACACAAAGAAAAGTAAAATAAAACAGGCCGCGATCTCAAGGGATCGCGGCCTGTTTTTTGCTCATCCCAACCTCTCGCCTCTCACACCAAATCCCACATGCGATCAATATCCTGCTGATACGCACAGACCTTCCCGGATACCACATCGCCCACCTTGACGACCTGTCCACTTTTGCCCGATTCGTAAATGGCCTCGCTCACCGCTTTGCTCTTGAGGCCCTCTTCGGCATCAATTTCGACATCGCGCCCAATACTCAGAGCATCGATAAAGTCCCACAATTCAATCGCCATGCCATCGGTCAGACCATAGGGAAAGAGATGATCCTTTTCGCTCTGGCTCAGTGAATCGAGGAACATATCTTGCAGTTGGGACACGCCATAAGTCGTGCCATCAATAAAATGGCATTCACCGCGCGCCTGAGAGGCTGCCGGATGGAAAATATCGCTTTCGGCAATCGTACCCTTGCTCCCGGTGAGATTGAGTTGGGTAAATCCCTTACCCGGCGCGCTAATCGTCCACGACCATGTGCCGATCACACCACTTTCGAAATTGAAAATACTGCTCCAAAAATCCTCGCGACTATCATCGACCAGATCATCGCCTTTTTTGTGGGGACGCTGTTCCATCTGCTCCACACGCGCATAAACACTATCCACTTCTCCAAACCAGTAGCGCATGGTATCCACCCAGTGCGCGCCGCTATCCATAATCATTCCACAACCGCCGAGTTTGCGATCCACGCGCCAGTGCCAATCGGGATAATTCGCGGGATCCTGCCATCCCGATCTGATGGCGTACCACAATCTGGGTTCGCCGAGCGGACCACCATTAAATGCCCAGTGAATCGTGCGCTGCCCAACACTGCGGCGACACTGTTCGGCATTGGCCGCGATCTTATTGCAGCGTTTGGCTGTAGCAATAATTTTCTGCGTGGCTTTAACAGTTATACCAATGGGTTTTTCGCACAGGATATTCACACCGCCTTCGAGCAACTCGCAGGCGAGTACGTGATGGAGACCGTGAGGACTGCATATATCGGCCCCATCGAGATTGGATTCTGAATTGAGCAGATCCTCAACCGAGGGATAACTTTTGACCTCCCATCCGGTCTTGCCGTTGAGCTGATCGGCAAATGCCTGAGCGCGACTGATGTCGCTATCAACCGTGGCGACAATGCGAAAGCGGTCTTCGCCTTTGTCGATGAGATCTCCATACCGCCGAAGATGCCCGCCGGCAATACCGCCACAGCCGACAAGCGCGAGGTTTACAATTTTTCCTCTGGACATTACCCTTCCTTTCTCGAATGATATTCTGCCATTGCTTCCCAATAATACGGCGTGGGAATCGGACTTTTGAGCGAGGGATCATTTACATCTTCCATCCATTGCCACAGGCGCTGGCTCAATGCGTTATAAACATCTCGGTATTCGGATTTTTGGGCGACATTCTCAAATTCATTGGGGTCTTTTTCCAGATCGTAGAGTTGTGCCACGGGTTGTTTGATGCGCGGCGTTGGAGGATCGGTCATATCAACTGGCACATCTATCAAGCGTCGTGGACTAAAATTGCGAATAAACTTGTAGCGATCGGTGCGAATGCTCCGACTATCGCTGCCCTGAAAAATAGAAAAGACAGCGTCTCGCACAGGTTCCGCCTCGGCACTTTTGAACACACTGGCAAAACTCAAGCCCTCCACATTATCGGGAATGGGATGCTGTATGAGATCCATAAGCGTGGGCAAAAAATCGACATTGCTGAGCAAATGGTCACAGGTCTGTCCACCCCGAACACCTCCGCCGGGCCAGCGCATCAGCAATGCAACGCCAATGCCCGCGTCATAACAAAACCACTTAGCCCTGGGAAATTCAATACCGTGATCAACCGTAAAGACGAGCAAAGTATCGTCTTCCAATCCGCTTTCTCTCAATGCATCGGTGATAATCTGAACAGCATCGTCAACGCGGCGAATGGCCCCTTGTTGCAGGGCGAGTTCCCGGCGCGACGTTTCGTCGTCAATTAGATAAGGCGGCACATCAATACCTTTGCTATCATCGGGTTCAACATCGCCAAAATCGTGCGGGCGATGGGTCTCAAAAAAGCCAACTTGCGCGTAGAATGGCGTTTTGGAAACGGCGTCAGTACTGAGAAAATCGGCCAAAGCATCGGCAACGACGAGCGCGTTTGCTCGGCGACCGTTTTCATCGCGCTGTGCAAAAGTCGCTTCAAAACTCAGATCATCAATATTAGAGGCTTCGTGTTGCAAACCAAAAAGAGCCGTGTGATAGCCCGCATCGCGCAAAATATGCGAAAGGTGTCGCTCGCCCTCATTAAAACACCAATCCCAGGGCGAATGCGTCAGCCCAATCAAACCATTGCTCTGGGGATAGCGTCCCGTAAGCATAGCCCCCCGGCTTGGACTGCACACCGGGCTGGTCGTGAAATAATTGGTAAATTTGAACCCCTCTTCGGCAATCGCATCAATTGCAGGTGTGTGTACCGTATCGATACCATAACACCCAAAATGCCGCCCTGTATCGTGCGTGGTAATAATGATAATATTCGGCATGAAAATCTCCGGAAAAGTAATTCCATCTGCGGGCGGGCACGGGGACCCGCCCCTACAAAACACTGGATCACTTCTTAAAGTGTTCAATAAAATGACACCGCCTGCAGCAAACAATCACATCTTCCACGCGCTCTTTGCCCAGGGTCTGATAGTGCAGGTGGTGGACGTGTAAATGCTCTTTGCTACCGCACAGAACGCATTGGCAATTGTAATGGGCGAGAAACTTCTGCCTTTTAATTTGCCACGATTTGGATCGCATATAGCGATCGTAATCGGGCGGCGGCTCAGCGCGGGCCAATTGCGCGAGCAGGCGTTTTCTATCGACCTTGCGAATCCCCTTCGGGTGCGGTGTGGATTGCAGAATTTTTTTGCGTGTCTGTTCATTCATACGCTCATGATAATTAAAAATTAAAAATTAAAAATTAAAAATTAATACCTGTGGGTCGCGTTTTCCTTTGACTGTGTGAGAAGATGTTATATTTATTGTAGCCAAGAACCCCGCCACCCAACGGGCGGGCACAGGGGCACCGCCCCTACATTGATTTGCCAATGAACTGGCCTGAGAGGCGGTCAGTCATGCTCGAATTACTCGCCTTCATACACCGTTCCGCGGATTCGTATATTCGCTGATTCGTATATTCGTATAACCACTTATTAGGAGGAAGGGATGGAACTGTGTTATTTTGCAGATGAAATCGACAAAGCTGATTTTGATAAGTCTGTGCGCCTGGGCGTAGAAGCGGGTGCAACGGGGATTGAACTGCGCGGCGGAATCTGGGGCAAGCGCGTACAGGAAATCGACAACGACGAATTGAAGCGCGTACAGGACGTACTGGCAAAGTATAACGCGACCGTTATGTCCGTCGGCTCGCCCGTGGGCAAATGCGCGCACGACAGCGACGAAGAAAAAGCCGAACACCAGCGCATGTTTGACCGCATGATCGAACTGGCAAAAGCATTTGATACAACCGTCATCCGCGGATTTTCGCTGTGGAATCCCAATCGGCGCAACGGAGACCGGGAAAATCGGCCCGGCGTTGAAAATTATCTGGATGTCATTGTGCCATTTCTCGAACCCATTGCAAAAACAGCCGAACGCGAAGGCGTCACCCTATCACTGGAAAATGAAGGCGCGACCATTGCCGGCAGTTGCGCGGAAGCGAGAATGGTTGCCGACGCCCTGGGCGATACCTCGGGATTTAGCTTCTGTTGGGATGTGAACAACGGCATTGGCTGTGGCGAACAAGCCGTACCCGATGGATACGAACAGCTCAAAGGGCGGATCACCCATTTACATGTCAAACCCAATCCCGATAAAGAACTGGACCCCATTCGCGAAAGCAATATGCAATACAAAGACTTGCTCAAAATGGTCACAGCAGACGGTTATGCGGGCAATGTGAGTATTGAACACTGGGGATCGCCGGAATTAATGCTAAAAGGCGTGCGGCAATTGCGCGCTGTATTGGACAATTTGTAAGATGGATTTACACAAATTATTTACGGATGTATTTCATCCCGAACCCGATGAAACAGTAGCCATCATTGCCGATGTCCCGCACGGAGAATTGCGCGATCATCAGGCGTGGCGCGAGTGCCGAGAGATGGCTGCCGAATGGCGTGCAGCGTGGGTATCACTCGGCGAACAGATCGGTTTTGACGTACTGCCTCTCATCACCTTTCCCGCGACCGGTACACACAATGGCAATTTGCCCCTCGACAAAGGCGAACCCATCCCTTTGCGCGACAGCTTGGCGCGAGCGACAATAGTAAATGCACTCACGCAATTCTCCGCCACGGCACCACTATCTGCATGGGCGCGTTCACACAGCGACTTTCGCGCTGCGTCATTGCCAGGCGTTGCGCGCCGCATGGAAGAAACCGCACTTTCCGCGGATTATTCCGAAGTGGCGCGCCGTTGCCAGATTTTAATGGACACACTCTCCAAGGCAGAATACGCACGGGTTATTTTTACAACCGGCCACAAATGGACAGTTGACCTGCGCTTCCGAGAAGCCCACAAAGACGATGGACAACTGCCCCGGGAAAAAGCAAACTCGGCATTTCCCATTATCAACTTGCCCAGTGGGGAAAGTTTTCAGGTACCCTATGAAGGTGAAAGAGATGGCGAACCGAGCCGCACAGAAGGCGAAATACCCGTCAGTGATAATGGCGATATTATCGTATTTCGGGTTGAGAACAATCGGATTGTAGATGTCGTGGGCAAAACAACACAAGCCGCGAGACTCAAAGCATATTTCAACGAAGACCCGATGCGCGCCAACATCGCCGAATTTGCCCTGGGCTGTAATCCCAAAGCCGTTGTTTGGGGCAATGTCTTAGAAGATGAAAAAGCGGGCTTTCACTGGGCTTATGGACGCAGCGAACACCTCGGCGGCACAATTGGACCAGAACATTTCAAATCCCCCGCACATATTGTTCACCAGGACATCGTCTATGCCAAAGACAGCCCGATTCAAGCGGCGTCACTCCTGTTGATTTCAGCAAACGGAGAAACACGCGAAATCATTCGAGATGGCGCGTATCTGGTTTAATAAGGAGATTCACATGTTAATCGACGCGCACAATCACCCGAACTGGCACGGATTCAACGCTGAAAAAATATTGAAAAACATGGACGAGCAAAACATCGACCAGATGTGGCTATTTTCGTGGGAAGCGCCAGAAGACGAATACAGCCCCAGTTATCACAAAGTCTTGCCCCCAACAGGCGTGGGCATCCCCCTCGAAGATGTGATACAGGTGGGGCGCACAGCCCCCGACCGATTTGTACTGGGATATATGCCACACCCAAAGCGGCCCGATGCAATTGACCGCTTAAAAGCAGCCGTAGAAATTCACGGGATTCGGGTTGCCAGCGAACTAAAGGTACGGGTGGTATTTGACGATCCGGATGCCCTCAGACTCTACCACGTCTGTGGTGAAATGGGCCTGCCGATCACGATCCATCTCGATTATCCCATCGACCACGGGCGAGGAGATTACCCGCGACCAAACTGGTGGTATGGCGGCAGTATCGCAGCATTTGAACGGGCGATTATCGCATGTCCCGAAACCAATTTCATCGGCCATGCGCCGGGATTTTGGGCGCACATTTCTGGAGACGACAAGTTTGACAAAGAAGCGTATCCCACAGGGCCGATTGAACCGGGTGGCAAAGTGCCCGAGATGCTGCGAAAATACGATAATCTGTACGCCGACCTCTCCGCGGGATCGGGACTGACGGCAATCAGCAGAGACGAAGTGTTTGGCAGACAATTCTTGATCGAATTTCAAGATTGCCTGTTATTCGGACGGGATTATTTCGACACGCGCTTAATGGACTATCTACAGCGCTTGAACCTGCCAAAAGAAGCGTTTGACAAAATAACATACCAAAATGCACAGAAGCTATTGGGGGATGATTGATTTAAGTGCCCACGAGATCGTATATGAGAACCGATACTGAAATACGAGTACATGGACTACGCGCACTGGTGGATGTTTTGGGTATCGTTGAAGCTGAAAAATTTATCAGCTTGATCTTGCGAGAGCCATTCGATTACACGAAATGGCAGCAAAACCTCTGGCCCGATAGAAATGTCACTGAGATAAGTAGCACAGCGATGAAATCGCGATTTTACTAAAAAATCAATAGACATTTGCCTGAATCCATATTATTATTTTGCCTTGTTCACTTAACGGATAAATAATTTGAAGCATGCTGACTGGAAGAGTGGTATCAATTGATAAGGTCTATGCAGAAACATTCTGAATATTCTTATACAGTAGAGGCTGGTAAAGCAACTCTTGAAGGATTCAATTCACATTACCGCTCAGGATCTTCTGATCTCGCTCGTGATTTTTTTATTCCATGTTTAGAGCAAGCCATTTATGCACAGTAAACTCAATGATAAGGCAATTCTCCTGATAGCAATCCTGCTACCCCCTCGCCTCCCGAAGCACTCTCCATCAACCACACCAAATTCAGCAACGCGCTAACCAAAGTTGCTGATTCAATAAAAATAACACCATGACCAATTTGATCAACAAATCCGATGATACTTTTCGCGTCTTGCACACAGCCGATTGGCATTTGGGAAAAACATTAAATGATCAATCGCGAGATGAAGAACACAAGCTGTTCCTCAACTGGTTGCTCAAAATTATTGACGAACATGCTGTCGATGTACTGGTCATTGCAGGCGATGTGTTCGACTCTGCAAATCCTCCTCAATCTGCACAGTCTCAATATTACAATTTTGTTTCTCAACTTTACAAAAACACTAACTGTTCACTCATCGTCACTGCAGGCAACCACGATTCGCCATTACAATTGGAAGCACCACGCCAAGTGCTGCAGGCACTTAATGCTCATGTCGTAGGTTCTTTGCCCAAAGAACCCGCATCTCGCCTTTTCGTCCTGCCCGCACCTGAAAATTCACGCCTTGTCATCGCAGCTATTCCCTTTTTGCGAGATAGAGATCTCAGAACAGGGTATGCTGGTCAGGATGCAAAAGATATTCAACAGGCACTCACTGCTGGCATCACGCAGCGTTATGCAGAAACCGCCGAAGCAGCAGCCAAATGGGCTAAAAAAGGTGTGCCGATATTGGCAACAGGCCACCTCACTGTCATGGGTGCCTCAAAATCGGATAGCGAAAGAGAAATCCATATCGGTGGTCTTGGTGCCGTTGGTGCAGACATATTTCCCGATATCTTTTCTTATGTTGCCCTGGGGCATCTGCACCGGCCACAAACACCATCTAACCGCGTATGTTATTCCGGATCTCCCATCGCACTGAGCTTTAGCGAAGCAAATGATACCAAAGAAGTTCAAATACTCGATTTTGCAGACGGCGCCTTAAAAACGCAAACACCCATCCCTGTGCCTGTATTCCGCAGATTGGCCCAGATTCGCACATCGTGGAACGACCTATCAGAAGCCATCAGCAGTTTCAATCCTGACACTGGCGAACTGGAAACCTGGGTCGAGGTTGTTGTCAAAAAGGCTGACTTGAGCGAGGATATCAATGAAGTCGTACAGAATTTGGTAGCAGAGCGAGATTTTAAGGTATTAAAAGTGCTACGAGAAAGAGCGGATATACCAAGGGGTATGGGTATTGGGGATCAGTCAGATGACGAAGCCATTGAAACACTTCTCGATGATCCCATAAAGGTATTCGAGCACCGGCTGGAACAAGTACCCAATATGAATGAAGATGAGAAAAAGGAACTTAAAATTGCTTTTGCTCAACTACTCAATCTCCATGAAACAGAAGGTGTAAATACATGAAAATCCAACGCATCATTCTCAAGAATCTGAACTCTTTACGTGGCAAACACACTATTGATCTAACCGTTGAACCCTTGTCAAATGCGGGCCTCTTTGCAATTACGGGACAAACAGGTTCTGGCAAGTCAACATTGCTCGATGCCATTACTCTCGCTCTTTATGGTCGTGCCGCTCGTTATGGCAACCAGTCTAATCCTGAAAGCATGATGAGTCGCCGTTGTGGTGAATGCTCTGCCGAAGTCCAATTTGAAGTTCCCCAGGGCAAGTACAGGGCCGTTTGGCAACTAAAACGCGCACACACCCGTGCAAATGGCAAAATTCAACCTGCAAAACGTTATATATACGATGTGGATGGCACTACGCTCGCACAGCAAGTGCGTGAGTGCGATACGCTGATTGTCGATCTGATAGGACTTGATTACGACCGTTTTATAAGAAGTGTCATGCTCGCACAGGGTGAGTTTGCGCGGTTCTTAAAAGCCAACGCAAATGAACGCGCAGAACTTCTCGAATGCCTTACGGGAACAGCCATCTATTCAAATCTGAGCATCCTTGCTCACAAAGAAGCGACACGCCGTGAGACTGATCTAAAGATCAAACAGCAAGCATTCGAACAAATCGAGATATTTAAAGATGAAGAGCGTGAAGAAGTCGAAGGTCATATCACCAAATTAAAAAAAGAAAAATGTGTGTTGGAAAAAGATCTCGATAAAAAATCAAATACTGCTATAAGAATTGATAAACTCGAATCGGCATTAACACAACAGACAGAAATAACTAACAATTTGGAAATTTTGGAAGCAAATCGAAAAGACGCTAAATCGGAATTGAAGTTGCTCAAGAGACACAAAGAGACAGTGCCTTTTTGGGACGAACTCTATCGCCTCCAAAATGCAGAAGAGATGGTACAAAGCAGTGAAGAGAAAAGACAAGCAGCACAAGATAAACGCGACGAAGTATATGAACAATGTCAGCAGGAAAAATTAAATTATTACAGAATCTTGCAAAATGAAATCGCCGAACAAAAATCGACAATCCAAGATGCCAAGGCTCTTGTGCGTAAAGCCAATGAAATACTTAAAATAGAAAAAGGGTGGCTGGAAGCGAACCAGATAGATGCCGACCTTTCAGACCTCATCGCGGATCTTGCCGCTAATCTGACAGAATTAAAATCCAAACGCGAAACGCTCCTGCGAGAATGGAAACAAGTATGTGATATAACATTAGTATTGGCATCTGGTGCGATAGAACCGTTGCTACCTGAAAAGGAAAAAGAGCTAAAAACAATCCTCGATACGATGGCAGAAAAACTTGCGGAAGAACACGCAAGTGCCAAAGATGAGCGAACTTCTGCTGATAAAGAGCTCGGTCTTCGCAAGGATCATTTACATAAAGCTCAATTGATTGCGGATCACGATACACATCGCGCTTCCCTTGTAAAAGGTGAACCCTGTCCGCTTTGTGGTGCAACAGAGCATCCTTATGCAGAAGGGCAGGAACTGAGTTTTCCATTTGAAGAACTCGAGGTGGAAGTCACCAAAGCAGAGGAAATGCGCAACACCAAAAATGAGCGGGTTTCAAAGCTCTATGATGCTCGCGAGAAACTAATCTCTCAACAATCTGTTACTATAAAAGCATGTCGAGATCGGGCGAAATGCGAAACAGAGCTTCTCAAAAGCCTTAGCATGTTTGGGGTTGCATTGCCAGAGGCAGGCAAAGAAAAAGAAACGCGAAAATCTCTTCAAGATCGTGAAAAGGCGTATCAAACACATCGGAATAATTGCGACAATGCAGAGCAAGCCGTCGGAAGAGCCAAAGAAGATGAAAACAACGCACATACCTTGCTTGAGAAACATATCCCTGCTTTTGAACAACTCAAAGATATTGAAACAGAAGATATTGATGGAGAGGACGATGTGTCTGAATGGCTCAGTGTAGAGGAAGCACAGCAGGATTGGTCAGACAAAAAGACTACGTTAGAAATCCGGGAAAATGCATTTGAAGATCGACTACAGGACACAGAAACCGCGCAAAAATCGCTGAAAAAAATTCAACGACGCCTCATATCGGCTTTGGAAGGATCCGATTTTCAATATCTGGACGATCTGCGTGCTGCAAAATTGAATCGAGAAGAAGCTGACCGTATAGAAGAAATCGAAACAGGTCTCAACAACAGAGAAAAGGATCTAACCACTCGATTACAAATTGCTAAAGAGACTATCAAACCCCTTCGAGAAATCCAAATTCCAGAAGGAAATGAGGCAGAACAGTTCAAATTAGAACATGAGAAATTACAAGATAATAGAGATACACTCATTAAAAACCTTACAACTCGGCAAAATCAGATTGAAGTGGACGACAAAAACCGTAGAAAACTCGCCGATCAGCAGAAATTAATGGAAGAAGCAGAAAAAGAAGTCACCATCTGGAACCGTTTGCGTTTATTGATCGGCTCTCACGATGGCGCAAAATTTCGCAGATATGTACAAAGCATTTCTCTGGATATTCTCATTCGCCACGCCAACCGGCATCTGACCCATTTAAGTGATCGTTACCGCATTCAGAGGCGTACAGGGGAAGAACTCCAGATCGAAATCGAAGATTTGCACCAAGCAAGTGTCACACGGCCTATGGCCAGCCTTTCTGGCGGTGAAAGTTTTCTTGCCAGCCTGGCACTTGCGCTCGGTCTTTCTGAATTGGCAGGGAGAAATGTCCGTATTGAATCGCTCTTTATCGATGAGGGTTTTGGCAGTCTGGATTCAGAGGTTCTCGACCTCGCCATTGGAGCTCTTGAAGGATTGCATCAGGACAACAAAAGTGTGGGCGTGATCTCACATGTCGAACTTCTAAAGCAGCGTATCACAACCCAAATCAGGGTTAAAAAACTAACAGCCGGCAACAGCACATTAGAAATTGTTCAGGATTAACCTTGTTCACATCCTATTTTCTCGCAACCCAAATGCCACGACCATCCCCAGAATGGGAAATATCGTAAGCACCATAAACACCTTCTGGTACGCGTCGAGCGTGGTCAAATTTGCATCGAAGAAAAATTGCAACACCACCCCGACCAATGCCGTACTGATCGCCATACCCATAAACCGCAACATACTATAAAGACCCGCAGCAGCGCCCATCTGGTCTGACTCGACAGTCCCCATAACCGTACTGTGCAATGCAGCCAGCATCAACCCGGCCCCAAGCCCATAATACGCCAGCAAAGCTGCAATAGCCCATGTCGAAATAGTATCGGACAAATGGGCAAAAGCTATCATCACCGTCAACTGCACAAACAACCCAATCATCACCAGCCAACGGCTCTGAAAACGATCGGCCATCTGCCCGCCAAACCGCACAATCAGCGTCATAGCCGCAGAGCTAATAATCAGAAACACGCCCAATTTTGCCGGACCCATCTGGTGAACATCAACCAGATACAGTGGCATCAACACCCCAATACCACCTTGCACAAACATGCGCATCGAAGCGCAAAACGTCACGCGGCAAAACATGCGATTGCCAAAAAAATTGAGCGCGAGAAAAGGATCCTCGCGCCCTCTTTCCCACCACCAGAAACCAACGAAAAACAACCCCGCGCCTGAAAGCAATCGCCAATCTTCAAAAGAGGCAACCCCCGTCACAGATCGGCTGGACAGATAGAACATCAGGAATACAATCCCACCCGACAACAAACCGACCCCACCCCAATCAAACTGCCGCAAAAATTTGGAAGCCTCTCCAATCACCTGAGAAGGCACCCCCCTGTAAATCGCGACAAAAGTCACAACACTAAGCAAAAGACCCGGCACAAAAGCGGCGCGCCACCCCCAAACAGCAATGAGAATACCCGCGACAAACGACGACGAAAAACTCATCGCCGGTCCCACCGCACTCCACGTACCCAGGACGCGCCCTCGTTCTCCCGCACTAAAAATCGACGCGAGCAGCGCCATACCCATCGGCGTCATACCTCCCACACCAATGCCCTGAATCGCACGCCCGGCCATCAACCAGCGCATATTCGGCGCCAGAAATGTCATCGTGGAACCAATGCCAAAAATCACAGTACCCGCCAGAATCAACAGCCGCCGGTCAACGCCATCGCTCAAGCGCCCATAAATCGGCATCAAAACGACAAAAGGCAGCATAAAAGCTGCCAGAACCCATGCCGTCAAATCTGCGGGAATCCCAAAATCATCTCGAATAACCGGCAGCGCAACACGCGACATGCCAGACACCATAGGCATCAGCATAGAAGAAAACATCAGACTAATCAACACGCGCCGAGCCGCCCGAGAAGACAGCGATTCTGCCTCCTCGGATTCAACTTGTGCCTTAGACAAATGCACCTCACAAACGAATCAACGGAACGATGTACAACTGGTTCAGGCCAGTTCATCAACGAATCAACGAATCAACGGGCGGGCACAGGGGCACCGCCCCTACAATATCGCATGACCGATATCTTCAACCAATCTTCATACCACACACGCGACCATGTGCTTCGAGCAACGCCTTCCCCGCATCGTAAATCGCCCCAAAAGCATCCACACTGGTTGTCACATCGCCAATCATGTGCTTCCCAGCCGCACGCACCTTGTCACATGCCGCCTGATATGCCGCCACGCATTCCGGATGATTCGGCTCTCCGGGATACCCCATGGACTGCGCAATATCTTGAGGACCACCCGCAAAAAACATAAGCCCGTCAACCTGAAGAATCTCATCCAAATTGTCAAAAGCCGTCTTGCTCTCGAGCTGCGGCACAATAATGGTATTATCATTTGTAAACTTGAAAATCTCCCGACTATCGCTCGTATCGTTCAAGCTATACGCTACGCGCTGGCTCATCGCGCTTCGCCGTCCCAAAGGCCCGTAAAAACCAACCTGTACCATCCGCTCGGCTTCTTCAGCAGTCTGCAAATTGGGCACCGTAATCATCTGCATGCCCCGGTCCAATGCCGTCAAAATAGCCGCCTCGGACTGATCCACAACCCGCATAGCTGACGTCATACCATAAGCATCGCAAAGGCGACAGACCGTCTCAATAGTCGGCAACGTCAATGCGCCGTGCTGCCCATCCAAAGAAATAAAATCCATCCCCATCTTAGCGGCCACTTCGATCACAACCTCTGATACAAAACTCATCTGTATGCCAATGGCTTTTTCGCCATTGTGATAACGCTCGATAATGCGATTTGGTGTTGCCATGACAACCTCGCTATATTGTGGTTATTTGAAAACCTAAACCCGGGCAAATTTTTGCAGCCGCTGTCCCCGTCCATCCGTACCGATCTCTGCCACATAAATACTACCCTCGTCATCCACGCAAAGCCCATGCGGCGACTGCACAGCACTTTTATCTTCAAAGCGACAAATCAATTCCCCATCCGCAGACCACACACTGACACGCCCCCCACCCCCTTGCTCAGCCACATAAATCGTATTGTCATCTGTAATCCACACATCGCCCGGCATCATCACATCGGTCCACATCTCCATAAATTTTCCATCTGGATCGAAAATCTGAATGCGGTTATTCTCCCGGTCACACACCAGAACCCGCCCGGTTTTATCGCATCCGATATTGTGTACCAATGCAAACTGCCCCGGCCCACTGCCCCCTTCGCCCCACACCGCGAGATGCTCACCCGCGCGCGAATACTTGTGTACACACCGGCTGCCATACCCATCCGATACGTAAAACGAATTGCCATCTGGCGCGTAAGCAACACCCGTTGGCATATTGTATTCCCTGCGGTGAAACGTCGGACCGGGAACCCCGCGATTGCCCCATTCGCGTTCCAACTCGCCCAATCGGGTATAACGCCTGACAATATGCTGATACGCATCAGTCAAAAACACCTTATCGTCCGGATCGATAAAAATACCGTGTGACTGACTGATCAAATTCGGAGAAATCCCAAAATCGCCATATCCCCACGACGTAATAAAATTGCCATCTTTATCAAACACGACCACGGGATGAATACCGCGCGTAAATGCGTAAATGCGGCCCTGTGAATCCACCGCGGCATCCGACACCTGCGTAAACACCCAGCCCTCGGGCAATTTCGCCCATCCCTCAACTTCTTCGTACCGATAATCGCCTTCTCCAAACAACATGTCGCACCTCCTTAAAAATAACGAATCGCCGATTCCCCTATGAACTGGTCTGGGAGGCGACCAATTGTACGTCTATGAACCGGTCTGGAGAACGACCAGTTGTACTTCTACTCCTCTTGATACTGCAACTGATAGAGCCGAGCATAGATCCCATTCTGATTAATCAGTGTATCGTGGTCGCCTTCCTCTCGGATTTGACCGTGGTGCATCACCAGAATTTTGTCCGCATTTCGAATAGTTGAAAGGCGGTGTGCAATCGCAATCGAAGTCCGCGACCGCATCAATTTTGCCACCGCATCCTGAATCCACATCTCGGTTTCAGTATCCACACTGGCCGTCGCTTCATCCAGGATGAGAATATCCGGCGCACAAGATAGGGTGCGCGCAAAAGATATCAACTGCCGCTGCCCCACCGATAGGGAACTACCCCGCTCATGGACCTCGTGCTGATAGGTATCGGGCAATTTGTCGATAAACCGATCTGCGTTTACATCGCGTGCGGCTTGTTCGACCTCCTGGCGACTGATGTGTGGCTGCCCCAGGCTGATATTGGTTTCAATATCTCCGGCAAAAAGAAAAACATCCTGTTGCACCACCCCAATGCGTTTGCGAAGTTCCTCGACATCCCACTCGCGAATATCGACACCATCTACCAGAATCGCACCCCTCTGAATATCGTAGAACCGACAGACCAGATTGATCACAGTACTCTTGCCCGCGCCCGTCGCGCCAACCAGGGCCAAACTCTGCCCCGGCGCAACGCGAAACGACACATCGCGCAACACCCATTCGCCTTCGTTGTACGCAAACCAAACATTTTGAAACGCAATCTCACCCTTCAAGTGATCGGCCTTCACAGTGCTGCCAAGTGATTCTGGCTTTGTCTCCAGCAATTCAAAAATGCGCTCTGAAGACGCCATCGCAACCTGAAGCACGGTAAAGCGGTCCGCAATATCGCGGATGGGCATAAAAAATCGCGGAACATACTGCAACATCGCCACGAGCACACCCCACGGGATTTCCCCATCCAGCACTTGCACGCCGCCATACCACAACACCAATGCGGACAACAAAATACCGCCCAACTCCATAACGGGAAAATAAATCGAATGGTAAAACGAGCTCTTCAACCGCGCATCCAGATACTCTTTATTGGCGTCTTCAAACCGCCGCACACAGCGATCTTCACAACCAAATAACTGCACCACTTCCATCCCAGACACGGTCTCTTGCAGCGACGAACTAAATCGCGCGAACAGGGTGCGCGCAATACGATACGCAAAAAAAGTCTTATTCTGAAGCCATATCGTTGCGACAAAAGCCACGGGCAATGCAAGACTGATCAGCAAACCGAGCGTGACATCCATATAAAAGATGTATGCGAGAATGGTGATAATCGTAAAAATGTCGCTGATCATCGACACAATGCCATCGGTAAACAACTCGTTGAGGGCATCCACATCATTTGTATTGCGTGCCATCAAGCGGCCCACAGGCGTGCGGTCGAAAAATCGCATGGGCAACCGCTGCAAATGCATGAAAATTTGCAACCGCACATCGTGCATGGCCCATTGCCCGATCATATTGGTCGTCCAACTCTGGCAATATCCCACGCCAAATTGCACGATAAGCAGACCAATGTAGAACATCACGAGATAGATCAATCCATCGGCATTTCCCGGCACGATATAATCATCCACAGCGATTTTGGTCAAAAAAGGCCCAGCCTGCCGCACAACCGATGCGATAATAATGAGCACAAACGTGAGTACAACCCAGCGCGTGTAGGGCCTGAGAAAGTTCAACAGGCGCGCCATCAAACGCAGATCAAATCCCTTATGACCAACTTCTTCTTCTTCCATTACAATATTTCCAATTCCCCAGCCAGATGCTGGCGTCGAAACATATCGGCATAAATACCATCGCGTGCAACCAATTCGTCGTGTGACCCCTGCTCTGCAATTCGCCCCTCATCCAGCACCACAATATGATCGGCATCTTTCACGGTCGAAATGCGATGGGCAATCAAAATCGTCGTGCGCGAAGCCATAATTTCGCGCAAATGTTTGAGAATCTCTTCTTCTGTCCGCGTATCCACGCTGGCCAATGCATCGTCCATAATCAGAATCCGCGGCTCTCGGACCACCGCGCGCGCAATGGCTGTGCGCTGTTTTTGTCCCCCCGAAAGCGTAACCCCGCGCTCTCCTACAATCGTCTCCAATTGCTCGGGGAAAAGGTGCAAATCGGGGGCCAATTGCGAAATTTCGGTCGCGCGCACAACATCGCCCTCTGCCCCTGCGCCCAAAGCCACATTTTCCCGAATCGTATCCGAAAACAAAAATGCGTCCTGCGGCACATATCCCGTAGCGTCTCGAATGGTCTGAAGCGGTATATCTTCCACCGGCTTGCCATCGATCAAAACCCGCCCTTCATCCGCATGGATCAACCGGGGGACCAACCGCGCCAGCGTGGATTTTCCCGAACCCACGCGCCCCACCAATGCAACCGTACTTCCCGCCGTAATGCGAAGGTTGATATCTTTGAGCACGCGTTGACCATTATATGAAAAGCTCGTGTTGCGAAATTCGATCTCACCCCTGATCTCCCCCGCTGTTTGATCCTCCACATCGCTTTGCGGCGATACCTTCAAAACCTCTTCAACACGCCTCAGCGAAGCCACGGCGCGTTGATACTCATCGACAATTCTCCCCAACATCGACATCGGGCGACTCATACGCAACAAATACGCATTGAACGCCACAAATGCCCCCAGACTCAAACTCTCCTCAATCACGCGCAGACCACCCAGCCACAAAATCACCACCATCGAAATACCGCTCAACAAAAAAGTGAATGGATAATACAGACTGCGGATTTTAATCAAATGGCGATTGCGCGTGACGTATTCTTCGTTGAGAATCCCGAAATCCACAATTTCAAGCGGGCGCAACGCAAAGGCTTTGACCATTCGTATGCCCGTCAGATTTTCCTGAATTTTTGAACTTACAGCGGCAAATTGTTCCTGAACCCGTCGGTATCCCACGCGCACCTTTTGCCCAACCCACCGCGCACAAAAAGCCATCACAGGCATAGGAGCCAGCGCCAAAAGAGCCAACTGCCAGTCAATCACACACATCAAAGCGAGGCTGATCACAAAATTCAAAACCGCTTGCAGCGACATGCGATAGGCAAAATAAAAAAACCGCTGAATCGCTTCCACATCATTGGTCGCCCGCGCCATTAAATCGCCCACGCGCTGCGTCTGGAAAAAGCTCAGCGGCAGCCGCACGATATGTCGCACATAGAGCTTGCGAAGATCGCGCTCTATAAAACGAGACACACTGGCAATATACCATCTCATGCCAAATGACATGCCCCATTGCGCCAGACCCAGCGCGGCCATGAGTGCCCCGTACATCTGCAAATCGCCCATCGGGCTTCCGGTGATTGTATCGACCGTATCACCTGTAAAATCTCCAGCATCCAGCCCTTCTTTGGCCGTATCAATCGCCCATTTCATCAACATCGGGATGAGCGATTGAACCGCCTGCGTCCCCAGCAACAGCATCAATCCCCAGAATATCTTCCATCGATGGGGGTGTACATACTCCGCAAAGGGTTTAAAAAAATTGAGCCTCATAAAAACCTCTATACCATCCCTCTCACCTGCTCCAATTTATCGTACAATCGCTTTGGCGACACCTTTTGCGCCGTGCCGAGTTCCTGTGCAAATACCGACACCCGAAATTCCTCCATCATCCACTGCAATGCATTCACCGCATCGCGCTTCGCACCCGTCAATTCCGAATCCATCAATTCATCCACAGCGTCTTGAAAGGGTTGAACCTGCTCGACCTTTTGTCGGTCCTTCATCGGATCGAGCATCGCGCGTTCGGCCCGTATCACAATCGCCTTCAAAAACCGACTCAAATGCAACACCTGATCATAAGGCGTTTGTCGCAAAAAATCCGGCGGCATCAAACGCGCGAGATCGGCCTCCATCTCGGGATAGCCCCCTCGCAACAGGCGGATTTCTCGATGCGTCTCAAATAGCGATCCCATCGCCTGAATCAATTGCGGCGCCAGATGCTGCAAATACAATCGCGCCTGTTGAACCCGCGCTTCAAAACGCTGGCGCGTCACGGGAAACGCCGCATCTCGCGAAAACAGATGGACCATTAAATTTTCGTACGCGCCCTCGCGCAAAGCGTCCCGCTTCCCCTCAAATGGTAGATCGCCCAAAGACCGCTTCAACGCCCGCATCTCATCCCGCATTTCGCGCTCGCACAACCGCATCCAACCCACCTGCGTCTCGCCTACTGCCTCGTCTGCGCGCTTAAACAAACACACATCCACGCGATCCCCTTCGCACTTCAACCCCACATAGCCAAATACCGGCATCCCACCGGCTTGCATCACCTCTATGCGCTCGGGCAATTCACCCAGCGTCTGCCCCGTCACATCTCGGCGCGCCACCTGCTTTTGCGCCTGCATCCACGCATCGGACTGCACATCTTCTACGTGCACGTCTAACTGCTCGCGCAACACGCGCAAATCCCGCGCTGCCACAATCGCCTTCTCTTTCTCGTCTCGAACTTCCACGCGCATCTGCAAATGTTCGGGCAAATCGCGCACATTCCAATCGCTTTGAGAAATCTCAATGCCATAATTGCCCAAAATATGTGCAGCCAGCGAATCCAAAAACGCGCCATGCGTTGGCTGCAACGCCGAGGCAATCTCTCGCGCCTTGTCCGGCACGGGCACAAACCGTTTGCGAATACTTTTTGGAAGCCCGCGCAACAAATGCGTAATCTTTTGTTCCAATAATCCCGGCACCAGCCAGTCCAGCACTTCGGGCTGTACAAAATGCACCATCTTGTACGGCAGTTGCAACGTCACACCATCCCGATCTTGCCCGGGCCGATACGCATAAGAAAGCGGTACCTGTTCGCCATCCACCTCCAAAAAATCGGGAAATGCATCCCGGTCAAAATCCACCTGCTCGCCCGCCAGATGCTTTTCGGACATCAGCAAAAAATCCGCGCCCTTTCTCTTGATCACGCGATTCAAATCGTGCGTGGAAGACACATTCTCCAATCGCTCGGCATAAAACCGATACGCAGCCTCGTCCAGATCCAAAAATTGCATCAAACGCTGTTGCATCTGCCATGTTTCCACGCGCGCGCGCAAATCCCGATTGCGCGCCAGAAACGGATAGGGCAACGCCACCTCATCATTCACCAGAGCCTCGCGAATAAAAATCTCCGTCGCGGCACTGGCATCTATACCCCCATACCCCACGCGCTTTTGCTCCACCTGCAAACCGTGCAACGTCAATGTCTCGGTCACCAGCACCCGCCCGGATCGCACGCTGTAAAACGGCTCCTTATAAGATGCCCGGCACAAATGCACGCCCAATTCCGCCAGCCACGATGGCTGTATGCGAGCCACAGTGCGCGCATACAAACGCGACGTCTCCACCACCTCTGAGGCCATAACCCAACTGGGCGCACTCTTTTTATCTCCCTCTCGGGCAGTACCATCTTTCCGTTCACTCCTCGCCTCTTTCCTCTGAAACAGACCAGACCCCGGAAATAACATCACATCGCGCCCGCGCGCTGCGCGATACATATTGCCTTCCTTCTTTTGCGCCACATTGCCCAACAACCCGCTCACCACCGACCGATGAATCGCATCGTACCCTGCATCGTCCCGGTTCATCCGAAAATCGCCCATCTCGCGCAGAGTGTGTCGAATCTGCATATAAATATCGCGCCATTCGCGCATGCGATTAAAAGACAAAAAATGCTGCTTGCAAAATCTCCGCATCTGGCTCTGCGTTCTCAACTTCTCAAATGTATCGTGATACGCCTTCCAGATATTCAACAACGCAATAAAATCCGACTCCCCATCCACAAATCGCTTGTGCTCCTGGTCTGCCGCCTTCTCTTGCTCGAGCGGCCGCACGCGCGGGTCCTGAATGCTGATTGCCGACGCAATAACCAGCACCTCGCGCAAAGCGCGTTCTTTTTGCGCTTGCAAAATCATCCGCGATACTGTTGGCGCGAGCGGAAAACGCGCCATATCGCGTCCCAGCGGTGTCAGACGCTTGTTATCATCAATCGCGTCCAACGCCCTCAACACATTAAATCCTCCCTCAATCGCCTGAGAACGGGGGGGCTCAATAAATGGAAACGTCTCGACATCGCCCAGCCGCAGCGCAATCATCCGCAAAATGACCTCAGCCAAATCCGACCGCTGAATTTCGGGCTGCGTGTATTCTGGTCGCGCGAGAAAACTTTTCTCATCGTACAGACGAATACACACCCCATTTTGCACGCGCCCACACCGCCCTGCCCGCTGCAGGGCACTGCTTTGAGAAATCTCCTCCACAGGTAGCCGATGCGTCTGATTGCGCGGATTGTGCCGGCTGATTCGCGCCAGCCCCGTATCGATCACATATCGAATACCCGGAATCGTAATCGACGTCTCCGCAATATTCGTCGCCACCACAATGCGCCGATATCTCTGCTTGTGAAACACTTTCTGCTGATCGCCCGCTGTCAACCGCCCAAACAGTGGCAAAATTTCTGTAAAGCGAAGCTGTCGCCCCTCCAAACGCCTGCGCGTCTCATGGATATCCTTCTCCGTGGGCATAAAAACCAGAATATCACCTCGTCCCGCATCAACCACCATATCCACTGCGGTCACCGCCGCATCAATATACGTCTGTACATCACTTTCTCCGGCGAGATCTTCCAGAGGCCAGTATTGCACATCCACCGGATACATCCGCCCGGACACTTCAATAATGGGCGCATTGTCAAACGCCTTTGAAAACGCCTCCGTATCAATCGTCGCCGATGTAATCACGATTCGCAACTCGGGGCGACGCTTTTGCAACAGGCGCAAATACCCCAGCAAAAAATCGATATTCAAACTGCGCTCGTGCGCCTCATCAATAATAATCGTATCGTACTCATACAAATTCGGATCGCCCTGAATCTCCGCGAGCAACATCCCATCCGTCACCATCTTGATCCGCGTATCGGGCGCCGTTTCATCCTTAAACCGAATTTTGCACCCCACCTCGGCACCCCACGCAACCCCCAACTCCTCTGCAATACGCCGCGACACAGATAGTGCCGCCACGCGCCGGGGTTGAGTACACACAATTTTCGCCGCCACACCGCGGCCGGCTTCCAAACACATCTTGGGCAACTGCGTCGTCTTTCCCGATCCCGTCTCACCCGCTACAATCACCACGGGATGTTCTCGAATCGCCCTGACAATCTCATCCTTCCGCGCCGCAATCGGCAACGCATCTGGATACGTCACATGCAGCGGATTCTCCCCGCGGTCTTTCCGCAATGTCGCCGACCGCTCCGCCTGCGCCTTCAATTTCTTCAACCGCACCGTATCTCGCCGCTTTTGCCGCTGTAATTGCCGCAACTGCTGCGCAATCACCACGCCATCCTGGAGCATACACGCAGGCAACAGCGACCACACCGCCGACATCAGGCTCGGCTGCTTTCTGCGCGATCTGCGTTTTTTTCTTAATTTATTTTTGGAGAGCATAGGTTTTACAGATTGCTAAAAGGATTCTCAACTCTGATGTCGTGGTACAATTGCCCTGCATTTAAGTCTTCAGATAGAATAGTTCCACAATGCCCCTGCTCCGCAGCGGCAATAATCAATCCGTCCCAATAGTTGATCTGATATCGCTTATGTGTCTCGATTGCACGCTTAACCAGAGGAACATCTATTTGCACAATTTGCAAAATATCAACCAGATTGATCACATCACGTGCTTGATCCGTGGAAAGCGGTTCCTCATAACGCTTTGTGACAGTTGTATAAAATTCGCTGAGTACCTGGACAGACAGAACGATATTATTAGCAGCAAGTCCCTGGTTCAAAATCTTTTGCGCGAGGGTCTGTTTTAATATATTGCTATTATCGTAAGCGTAAATCAGTACATTGGAGTCTAAAAAGGTCTTAGCGTTCATAAATATCTTCTCGTGTCCACGTTCGAGGACCCATTTTGCCACTGTATTTGCGGAAAGTATCATTCAATTTTCGAATGCGTTCCCGCCGTTCAGCCTGGTCACTATCTGCTACAGTTTTGAGATATTCGCGTACCATAGCAGTCAAAGTCGTATCCTGGTCCACAGCAATTTTACGCACTTTTTTAACGATTTCTTCATCAATGCTGAGTGTAATATTCATGATGTATCCTCATCTCTCGTTATTATCCTACCGTCAATTTGAAATATTTGGTGTCGTATTTAGTAACCCTTAATATGGGTAAAGTCATATCAACTGTCAATTAACACTAACTTGACAACTCATGTGATTAACAACAATACAGAAGGCCAGGACATCTCGCCATCCTGGCCTTCTGTATTTCAACGCGAAAACGGCTTATAATCCATCCCAATATTCCCACATATCATCCGGCGTCTCAAAGCGCATATCGTTATTATCCCTCCGCCGAAATCGACTCACAAATGCCATGCGAATATCCCGCCCACAATTTACACCTGCGCTGTGCAACATCAAATGATGCCAGAAAGTCACCGTGCCCGGTGGCCCCGTAACATCAACGGGTGTGGGAAGATCGTAATATTCCCCCTGCTCATTGCGAAACGCATCCAACCCATTCACCAGGCTATGCGTCTTAAAATACTCGTATGCCCGCTTATGCGCGCCCGGCCATATCGAAAACCCTCCCGAGCGCGGCTTGACGTGATTGATATTCACCGTCACCGCGATCGCAAATGTATCCACCACACCTTCACACGTATATCCGTCCAAATGCATCTGCCTGGCCGTCGTCCAATTGTCGTGTCCTTCGGGATAAATCATCTTGGCAAACGTGTAATTCGACACGGCCAGGGTCCCTTTACCCACCATTTCTTCGCACATATCCTGAATCGGGGTTTCCGTCAACGTCGCCCGCACATCGGGATGGTTGCTGCATTTCAAATTTCCCCTCGGCCCCGCGTTGATCCACGTTTCGGGATCGTTGCGATCTGCCTCAATCTCCTCCCACAACACATCCACCGCCTTATCGATCAAGTGCATCGGCACGACATTGTGTTTGACAACATACCCATGTTCTTTGAAATGCAATTTTTCTTCGTCGGTAAAATAAGCCATAACCTTCTCTCCCAAATGAAGATTTTTAGAAACCGGACGAGCACAATATCGGTTCTTTTTTTCAAAAAATCAAACGCGAAACGAACCGTCGTTTATTCAATCTCTGCCGCAAGTCGCGCCAACCACGCATCCACATCTGCGGGAATATCCAACCTGCGCATGACCATATTTCTCGGAGGATATCCACCCACCTCTACCTGGCGATCGATCACCCGACCTTCGCGTGCGAGAAATTCGCGTATAATCCGATGATCAATTTCATCGCGGTCTTTCGGACGCGCACCTGCACTTTGCACCACATGATCGACAACTGCCGATGCGGGCAAAGGTGTAATATTGCCCCAGATTGGCTTTTCATTCAAAATGCGGATATCACCCGATGTCAAAGGCGCGGCAGCCCCCGTTCGATCCAGCGCGATATTATCATCGAGATAGGCATCGCCCTTTGAGGATACCAATGCCAGTCCTGACCGCGTATCCTCACCGTGAACCATCACATTGCCCACCACACTCACGCGTGCATTTTGCGGAACGAGATTGGTACTGCCAAACTCGCTATCTGAAAAACTCAGTTGAATCGCCCGAGACCCCGGATTGTAAATCAAATTGTTCACAATCACCCCAGTGGTAAACGCCTTGAAATACGGATTGCGCTGCACATTGTGGGCATACAAATTGCCGATAATGGCAATCTCCCGACAAAAATCGTGAATCAGGGATCCCTTTGAGTGTGGACCGCTGCTATGCGATGCATCATTCAGGCACTCGGCGATAATGCAATTGACAAACGCGATGCGACGAGAAGTCGCATCCGGCCCATTCAGGCGTGGGCCAGACGCGCTCAAATTCTCATCTACTGCCCATGAAATCGAACAGTGATCAATCAACACATTGTACGCCTCGCCACCATCTGTTGAAATGCCATCTGGCTCCCATCCACTTCCTTTTTCCTCGCCCGCATCGCCTGGGCGCACCCGAATATGTTGCACAATCACATCGTGCGTCGTAATCGACAACGAACCGCGAATAATCGTAATGCCCGGACTCGGTGCGGTTTGCCCCGCCACAGTCACAAACGGCTCGCGAATCCTCAGCTTCCCCTTGCCCATATCAATCACCCCACCCACTTCAAACACCACAATACGCGGTCCAGGTGCAGATAGTGCCGCATCCAGTGATCCCTGCCCACTCGCCCATAGGTTTGTCACCCGAATGACCCTGCCTCCGCGTCCGCCAGGTGTATTCATACCGAAATCGCTGGTCTGATTCTCCGTAATATCAAAGCGGTGCGCATCATTCAGACCGCGGTCTGTGGGATTACCTCCACCTTCTTGACCTGTGGGATTACCTCCACCACATGCGACCAGCGCAAGCGCGACAAACACGCACAACGCGATTTTTTGAATTATATGCCAATTCATGCTGCTATTTCCTTCAAAATTCATTATGTCCTTCTACAAAATACGTTGCAAATCTGCAAGTGTCAATCAATGGCAAGCCGGGAAAGGATTTCCCTAAGACATCGCGTATGACTCCTGAGAAAAAGAAAAATTTTTGTCTAATAACGAGCGACAAATTGAAATACTCTGTCGCATAATTGCCGACAGGTGTCCGCCTGTTCTAACCGACAATAAACAGATTTTGGTGTGCAATATCAACGGGTTACAAAAAAATAGGTCAAATCATAAGTCTGGCAGGATATTTGCAAATAAATTGCGAAAATACGCATCCCTAACCCATTCCATACGTGGTCTCACATGCCAGATCAACTATATCTCAGCCCGTTTATGCGAACAAAGTATTGTCAGATTGTTCTTGTTTTACTTTTCGCACTCCTCCCTTCATCTGCTCAAGCAGCCTTTGAATTTCAACCCATTGGTGCCCATACCGCAGGTGCTGGCGATGTAGGCGTCGCACTGGCATCTGGTGCCGCAGGCGCATTTTGGAATCCCGCAGCATTGGCCTGGGGCAAGCGATTGAGTTTGTTTGGCATGTATCACCAGCCATTTGGAATAACCGAACTGGCAACACATGCGTTCAGTGCTGGCCTGCGAATTGGACGTCATGGCCTGGGTGCGAAATATACGGGATTTGGATTCGCGCTATATAAAGAACAGGTATTTGGTCTCGTTTATGGACTGCGCGTATTTCAACAAGCGAGTTTGGGATTGGGTGTGCGCGCATTGCAAGTAAGCATAGCGGGAATGCCCGCACAACACTGGATGGTATTTGATACGGGAATAAGGTTGCAGTTGCGCGAAGGCGTCTTTCTGGGCGCAGCGGTCTGGAATGCTGGCAGCAGACACACATCGCTTTTGGGACAGGGTGGCACGGTTGGGATGGGTATAGCCGTCATGCCGCGGGTCGTGTTGGCGGCAGACGTGCAGAAAGAAGCGAATTTCCCCACGGGTGCGGGCATTGGGGTGCTGTATCATATCCATCCCCAACTGGTACTGCGCACAGGTGCAGGCAGCCGCCCGGAAAGACTGAGTGCGGGGTTTGGCATGCAAAAAAATGGCTTTGCGATTGACTATGCCGCAGTATGGCATACAGTACTGGGGATCACACATCGCGCTTCGGTGATCTTTGAGTATTAACCCTCTGTTTCATGGGATCCGCGCTTGACAGGATTTGGGCCTTCGGCTATTTTGGGGTTTGGAGGAATAAATGGATTTGCCTTTGAAAATTTTGCGCGAAATTGCTCTTTTTGCTGCGTGTGCCATATTTACGGCGATAATCGGATTGATTGTGGTCGATCAAATTGCCATGCCGATCTATGTGCGGCAAGGCGTAGAAGTCGCTGTTCCCGATCTTACAGGGCTTACCCCCCCACAGGCGCAGACGCAATTGCAAGATAAGGGCCTGCGCATGAAAGAACGAGAACCGCGTTGGGATGCCTCTGTCCCTGCAGGACAAATTGTGTGGCAAAATCCTCCTGCTCTCTCGCACGTAAAACCCAATCGCACGGTCTATGTCGCGCCGAGTTTGGGACAGCGTCTTCACGTCGTACCCGATCTCCGCAACCGCCCTTTGCGACAGGCTCAGTTGTGGATTGCACAGGCAGATTTGGCTGTCGGAAAAGTCGCCGAAATGTCATCGTCAGAAATAAAAGAGGGCAATATTATTGATCACGAGCCCAAAGCTGGCGATAAAGTCGCCCAGAGGACGCAGGTCGAACTGATTGTAAGCACGGGGCCACCCCGCGCATTTGTCAAAATGCCCCGAGTAACCGAACTAAAGTTAGACGAAGCCCGGCGTTTGTTGTTGTCGCTCGGTTTGCAGCCAAATAATATCCGATATGAATTTAGTACCGCCTATGAACCCAATGTCGTAATCCGCCAGGAACCGGAATCGGGCACATCAATAAAACGTGGGTCTCCTGTGCAGTTGATTGTGAGTAAGTTATAAAAAAGGGGGCAGCAGTTAGCCCACCCTGTTCCCAGTCCTTAACTCTTAATGCTCAATTCGTCCACTGAGGCTTAAATGATAAAAATCGCCCCATCATTTCTCTCTGCCGATTTCCGTACGCTCGAAAATCAGGTGCGTCTGGTCGAAGAAGCCGGTGCCGAATATATCCATCTGGATATTATGGACGGGCATTTTGTGCCCAATATTACATTCGGTGCGCTGGTCGTTGAGGCCATTCGCAAAACCACAGACCTGGTCCTGGACGTGCATCTCATGATTTCTGAACCCGGTAAATATCTACGTGATTTTGCCGATGCGGGCACAGATATTTTGACCGTTCATGTCGAGGTTGAAGAAGATGTCCCCGCACTATTGGATCGCATCCGCCAAGCCAATATGAAAGCCGGTGCTACCATGCGTCCGGGTACGAAGATCGAGGCGTTATTTCCGCTACTGCCCCGGTTAGACCTTGCGCTCATTATGTCGGTCGAACCGGGCTTTGGCGGCCAATCGTTTATGCCGGCATCTCTCGATCGGGTGCGGGCATTAAAAGCCGAGATTATGCGACAAGAATTGGACGTCGAAATAGAAATTGACGGTGGCATTGGCGTGGAGAACGCGCGACAAGTGGTCGAAGTCGGAGTACAAGTACTCGTAGCGGGTTCGGCAGTATTTCGCGATGGGGCTATTGCAAAAAACGTACAGGCCATTCGCCAGGCGGCAATGGGATAGGGATTTTTCGACTGCTTATTTCTTGCATAAAATTGACGAATCTTCTATATTTCCCTTTCTTACTCCGCTATTTTTTCAGGTCTTTTTATGTTTGAAATGTTGACAGAGCGCCTCAACGGCGTTTTTAAGCAACTTCGCAGCCGCGGTCGATTAAACGAGTCGAACATCGACGACGCAATGCGAGAGGTGCGCCGGGCATTGCTCGAGGCCGACGTCAACTACAAGGTTGCCCGCTCGTTTATTGCGCGGGTCAAAGAACGCGCCATAGGGCGGGAAGTGCTCAAAAGCATTACGCCCGGACAGCAAGTTGTAAAAGTTGTCCACGACGAATTGATCGCGCTGATGGGCAATCAAAATGCCGCATTGCAATTCGCAGAATCGCCGCCCTCAGCCGTGATGATGGTTGGGCTTCAAGCATCAGGTAAAACGACCTCCGCAGCAAAATTGGCCCGATTATTGGTGTCGGAAAATAAAAATGCCTTACTCGTGGCGGCTGATATTTATCGTCCCGCAGCAATTGAACAGCTTTGCGTGCTCGGCGAGCAAGTAGGCGTGCCCGTGCATCGGTCTCCAGAAGGCACCGATCCGGTCGATATTTGCACGCAGGCGATGGACCGCGCGCGACATGAAAAACGCGATGTGGTAATACTCGACACGGCGGGCCGGCTGCACGTTGATGACGAGCGAATGGATGAGGTATTTCGCATCCGCGAGGCTGTATCGCCCTCAGAAATTCTGTTTGTATGCGACGCCATGACCGGACAGGATGCCGTATCGTCAGCCTCGGCCTTTTACGAAAAACTCAATTTTTCAGGTGTGATACTCACGCGCATGGACAGCGACACCCGTGGCGGTGCGGCTTTATCCATCCGCGAGGTTGCGGGCGTTCCGATTAAATACATTGGCGTCAGCGAGAAAATCGATGGCCTGGAAGTATTTCATCCCGACCGCATGGCCTCTCGCATATTGGGCATGGGCGATGTGGTTACGCTGGTGGAAAAAGCACAGGCGACCATTGACGTTGAACAGGCCAAAAAAATTGAGCAAAAGCTCCGCTCGGCATCGTTCACATTTGACGATTTTCTCGAGCAAATGGCGCAAATCAAGCAGATGGGTCCCTTAGATCAATTGATGAAGATGATTCCCGGTGTGAGCAAGTCCATGCCAGACATGCAGATGGACGAAAGAGCCTTCTCGCATATTGAGGCAATCATCTATTCAATGACGCCCACAGAGCGCGACAAACCGCATATTATTAACGGCAGCAGGCGCAAACGCATTGCAAACGGCAGTGGGCGCAGCATTCAAGATGTCAATAAGTTGATCAAGCAATTCAACATGATGCAAAAAATGATGAAACGCATGTCCCGTATGGAAAAACAGGGTAAAATGGCAATTCCGATGTTCAGATAACACAAAGGAGTTTGATTTGGTTCGACTTCGCTTACGTCGTATGGGCGCGAAAAAAGCACCGTTCTACCGCGTGGTAGCGGCCGATGCCTCCTCACCCCGCGACGGTCGGTTCATTGAGGTTTTGGGGCATTATAATCCGACAAAAGATCCCCAGATTATCGAGTTGAAAGAAGACCGCGTGAGGTATTGGTTGGGCGTGGGCGCACAGCCCTCCGATACGGTACGCAGTTTATTCCGCCAAAAGGGTCTGCTCAGAAAGACTCAGGATCAGGACGCACAACCTGCTGATGTTGAGGCAGACGCCCCATCTGAGGAATAAGTCTTGAAGCTGGATTTTGTTACGGTTGGCAAAATTATGAAACCTCGAAGCATTCGGGGTGAAGCTTTTTTGCTACCGCTGACCGATTTTCCGCAACGGTTTGACGATATGGATTCTGTGCGCGTTGAAGCACCCGATGGCACATTTTTCACATTAAATGTGGTTTATGTACGCGCCTATGGTTCTCGCACAGCAATCAAATTTCAAGGCATCGATACCCCCGAAGACGCGGGGCGGTTGCGCGAACATTTTATTTTAGTGGCTCGCGATGCCGTGCATCCCCTGCCCGAAGATTCATTTTACGTTTTTGAACTCGAGGGGCTACCAGTTGAAACAGCATCGGGCGCGATGGTGGGACATGTCGTAGAGGTCTTGTCGTATCCGGGCAACGATGTGTATGTGGTGGATCGCAATGGCGAAGACATATTGATCCCTGCCGTGCGCGAGATTGTCCGCGTGGATCAAAAAGCCGGCAAAATTGTAGTGCAGGAAATCGAAGGGCTTTTGTAGGGCGGCTATCTGTGATGCGAATAGACGTGATCACAATTTTTCCCGATTTGATTCGGGATGTGCTGAAATACAGTATTCCGCGACGCGCCATTGCTGCGGAATTGATTGATGTTGTGGCACACGACCTTCGAGACCACGCGGACGACAAGCACAAAACAATCGACGATACGCCTTATGGCGGTGGCGGGGGGATGATCTTTAAACCCGAACCCATTGCACGTGCAATAGAAGCACTCCCCGCAGGTGGTCGCGTGATTTTTCTCACGCCTGAAGGTCGGCAATTTACGCAATCTGTGGCCAATGAACTGTCTTTGTCGGATCATCTGGTGTTATTGTGCGGTCACTATCGCGGCATTGATGAGCGCGTCCGCGAAAGCTATGTCGATGATGAAATTTCGATAGGCGATTATGTGCTCAGCGGTGGCGAATTGCCCGCCCTCATTTTGATTGATGCGTTGATTCGCTTGATTCCCGGTGCCATTGGCAATGCCGAGTCGGCACTTGAAGACTCGTTTCAAAATGGCCTGTTGGATTGTGCGTGGTACACGCGACCTCAAGAATTTGAAGGCTTGACCGTGCCCGAGGCTTTGCTCAGCGGGGATCACGAAAAAGTCGCCCAATGGCGTCGTGACAATGCCCAACAACGCACACGTGAGCGACGCCCCGATCTGTTGAAATAACCAACTTTGTTTGTACTTTCATTTTTCAGGAGTTTGTAAATCATGAATGCCATTTTGAAATCTGTTTCCGAAGCGCAACTGCGCGATAATATTCCCAAATTTGGAGCCGGCGATACTGTGCGCGTGCATGTGCGCGTGGTAGAAGGCGAAAAAGAACGCATCCAGCTTTTTGAGGGTGTGGTCATTCAGCGCCGAGGAGCGGGTATTCACCAGACATTTACGGTTCGCAAAATTAGCACGGGTGGTATTGGCGTTGAGCGCATCTTTCCACTGCACACGCCTCGCGTAGCTAATATTGAAGTGGTGCGCCACGGTAAAGTGCGACGATCAAAAATTTACTACCTGCGCAACCTGCGCGGTCGTGCTGCCCGCATCCCAGAACGTCGATAGGGATTCTATTATGCCTCCTCGCAGAGCGCACCAACGCCGCACATCTGAACGTCAGACAAAGTCATTGCCCTATTCAGAGCGGAATATATGGCTTTTTGGACTTGGGCTTGTCACCATTGCACTGGGCTATGTTTTTCTCTCCCTACCGCCAGTTGATGGTTTTATGTCGCTCACTCTGGCACCGCTGCTACTCGTGCTCGGTTACTGTGTGTTGCTCCCAATAGCCGTGCTCAGCGGCAAGAAAGAAGATGAGCCATCAGTGTGATAGATTTTGGGTCTGAAAATCATCTTAAAAAATATCTGGGCGGTTAGCTCAGCTGGTTAGAGCGCCTGCCTTACAAGCAGGAAGTCACTGGTTCGAATCCAGTATCGCCCACCATAAAATTAAAAAAGGCTTACGAGAATTCTTGTAAGCCTTTTTGTGTTTGGGAAAGGAAGGGAATCTAAAACTAAAACAGCACATTCGGTTTTCTGGGATTACTCCTTCTAACCTCCCATCAGGGAGTTCCAGCACTTGCGTCGAATGGCGCGTTCCTTGTAGTGGTCGCTCTGGGACACGCCCAGGGGGTTGCCGAACGTGAGAATATTGTTCACATCTTCGGCCCTATCGCGCAGGTTCCAGTCGTGCGGCCTGTTGAGCTCCTCGGGGTCGTGGTTCCAGGTCGGTTCGCTGTTCTCCTGGGTGCGCTGGAAGTGAAACTTGACCATATGGCGCTTGACGCCGGAGCGGTTGGCCGCCGTGCCGTGCCACAGATAGTAGTGGGTAAGGGCGACCGTGCCGGCCTTGATCACCAGCGGGACCTGCCCGCGAATATTGGTGTAGGTGGCCATGCGGTCGGTGGGCGCATTCCGGAACTGCGTACCGGGCACGATAATGGTTGGCCCCATCTCTGCGGTGACGTCGCGGGGGTAATAGAGCCCCAGGAAGTGGTCGATGCGGGTTGCCCGGTTGTTAGTGCCATCCTGGTGCCACTGCATGTGGTCCGAACCGGGCGGTTTGCAGTGCCAGTGCCGCGGGGACAGCACCTCGTAGTCAGGGCCGAGCAAGCTGACCAGTACCCCTCTCAAGGCCGGGTGCTCCAGCACCTGCCACAGGTCGGGCACCACATCGGTGATTGCGGCGCCGGGATTGGAATCCAGTTCATCCAGCTGCCGCGCGATCCCTTCGTTCAGGCCTTCCGGCAGGTCGGGCTCCACAATGTGATAGCCGTTGACGATAAACCGGGCTACCTCCAAGTCGGTAAGTAGGTGTTCTTTATTGATCATCGATGATCTCCAGTCTCTGTAAAATGAACTCGTAGCCGACCACGTCCAGGTCCTGATCGCTAAAGGGCGCTTGCAGGTGGGGAAACTGCACAATCTGCCAGCCAGCCACCAGGGCATCGTGCACGGTCTGGTAGGGCCACTCCTGCGCTTCGGCGGCGATCTCCGCTCTGTATCCCTCGATCGGCTCGATCAGCGTGAAGCCCAGGATATCCGAAAAGACGCTGGGTGTGCGGGCATGCAGGTAAAGCAGCCGCTGGCGCGGCATGGTTGACGGGTCGAATTTCACGGCTTCCATAGGGCTACGCACTCCTGTACGGGTTGAATTTTCCAAAAAAAGCTGTTCATATCTCCCCTATCCCCAATCTCCGGATTCTTCACCCCATCTCCTCTCCATGCTCCTCGTATTACCAGGCGTGAATAAAGTGGCCACCACCGGGAAACCAGATCAGATCGACCAGAAGAGAACAGCCTAAGGCGAACGCATAGCCTGCGATCAGGCCGTAGCAGCAGGGCTTGAGCCGGCGGTAAAGGAGGATGCCGCCAAACTTGAGAACGATGACTTTGGCCAGCCAAACCAGAAAGATATTGACCGAATAGTAGCGCACGTACCACTCAAACATCAACCAGAGGCCGGCCGGATGGATCGGCCACCAGGCCAGGCGAACCTGGAGGACGATCATCAGAGTGACCGTGGCACCGCCGATCAGCCATACGGCGATCTTGGCCGGGTCGGGGACGGTGAGATGGGTATCGGATACGGCGTTGGCAATACCCTGATACATGTTAACCGGCTGGCCGCGCAAAGTCCAAGTCTGAAAGGAGGCTGCTCCCTGGGTATAAGAAAACCAGATCGTATACAGAGCGGCCGATAGCAGGCCGATGAGCAGGCCGGCGAACACGAGCCGGGCAATGCCGTGCGTGCGCAACCTGGAGATTTGGGGCAGGACGGGCATGAGCCGCCAGCCGGCAAGGCTGCCTTCATTGATCAAGCGCAGCCCCACCTGTGTGGATTCTGCCATATTGGCCGACCCGATCCAGATTTGGGTAACGCCGCCGATCGAGAGGCCCCAGTAGGGAAAGAGGTAGGCATAGCCGCTGGCGGCGAGAAACTTCATGGCCGTCAGCACCCCGGCCCAGAAAAAACCCAGCCACGCCAGGGCGGCGAGCCACCCAAAACCGACCGCGTGCAGCCAGAACACCAGGTAAATCAGGCCGCCGATCAGCGCGATAAAAGCCGGGCGGGGTGCGAAGACAGAGACATCCGACGTGCTTTCAGGGCGCAGTACCTGGCGGCATACGCGCTTGAGGTGACCGCGCGCAGTCCAGACCGTCCACACGGACAGACCCATCATCGCGCCGTGCGAAAAGATGTTGCCAAGTTCGCCCGGACTGGCACTTTGACCGCTCAGACCTGCGGATAAACCGATACGATACATGCCGTGAAGTAGTGTTTGGCCCACGGCAAATAACGACCAGATGCTGAACAGAATGTTGACGTCGCACAGAAAGAGAAATCCGGTCAGGGTGGGCAGGATCCGGTAGGAGACCGGGAATAAGAATCGGGAGACCTGGATGCCGCGATAGCCGCTCCAGCGGCTGTAGTACGGGTCGAAAACGGAAACGTGAGGAAAACCGGGATTCCAATATCCGATCAGATTAAAAAGCAACGGAAGGGCCGCAACGGCAAAACCCACCCAGAAGAGCCGCGAGCGAAACAGTCTCGGCAACCCGGCCTGCCGGTCGAAACCGCGGGTCAAATCTAGGGAGGCTTGAGCGAGAGGATATGTGAGGCGTTCGTGCTGAATCCACTGCTTTTGGAACAGGGCCGTGAGGCTCAGCCCGATGGCCGTCATGGCCACGGCGGCCGAGACGGCCCAGAAAACCGGGGGAATCCACGCGCCCCACGGCAAAGCGTCGTGCCCCAGGCCGAGGTAAAAGTGCCCCAAGACCCCCGGCGCATCGGTGGGATAAAGCCACCAAGGCAGGTGATCGAAAATCAGCTCTTCCCAGCGATTCTCCGGCGAGGCATAATACCGGGGCGCAGTCATGCCGCCGATCCATCTGGTAATCCAGTTGAACCCGGCGAACATGCCGCCCGTCCACAGCAGGCTGAGTACAAAGCGCAGTTCGCCGGTGGACAGCGACAGACGGGGCGTACAAACTTTTAGCAGCAGGTTGGTGAGCAGCCAGAAGACAAAAGGGATCAACACGACCACGGGCAGGTTGGACATCGCCAGACGCCCGGAGTTCGTCTTGAAGTCGAGATAAGTTGCCCCTGCGCCCACCAGTACCACCGTCAGCGCAGCGAAGACCACAACCGTCCTGCGCAGCCGGATATCGGGCACGACGTCCCGGCCCAGGGATACTGGATCGCGCCTATGTCCTGGCGAAGAGGCGGTCATTCCTGCATGCCGTTAATGCCGTTAGAAACTTCCATTGACCGAGAACCTCAGCGGGGCATTGAAAAGGTCGAACTGGGAATAGGCGAAATCGACCGCGATGTGGCGGCCATTGTCGCGGCCCCACTTCATCCCTACGCCAAGCGTATATCCCTCCACGTCGGTGTTGAACTTGTACCCGCCGCGCAGCGCCAGCGTGTTCATCAACCATAGCTCGCCGCCCACGACCAGCCGTTCCTCGTAGTCGATGGGGAAATTGAAATTCGACGCGATCGTCAGCCAGACCGGGTCTCCCCTATTTCCATAGGCCTCCATCGCCCCTGCGAAGTTGAATACCGCCGGCATCGGGAACGCACGGTCCACGGGCGTGAGGTCCTTCCCGAAGTTCTGGAAGCTCATCGCAATCCGCACCGATTTGAATCCGGTGTCGAAGTGGGTGCCCACCGACATGTCCACCGTCTGGAGGTTCTCGAGGTGCAGACTTTCCTGTATCCATCGAAAATGCACCCCGAAGGAGAGCTTGTTCGTCAACTGCTTGGCGTAGAGGAATCCCACCGCTATGTCGCCGATGTTCATCATCTCCCCAGTGCCCTGCGGCTCTAAGATCGTCGTCTCCTCAGTAGCGGGGGGCTGGTGACTGATGAAGCTGAGTCCCACCACACCGTACCGCGTCTGCATTGCCGTTGCCCCGGACATCACCATACTGCCGGCGATCCACTCGCTGTAGGTAAACAGGAAGTCGAGGCGCTCGACCTCGGTCAGACCAGCCGGGTTCCAGAAGGCCGCGTTGATGTCGTCGGCCACCGCCACGAACGCCTCACCCATCCCGACCGGGCGGGCGCCCTGACCGATCTTCAAAAATCCAAAACCCGCCCTTCCCACCCGCTGCCCCGCCAGGCTCCGGGTGTTCTCATCGATGTCAAAATCGCTTTCGGTCCCGATCTCGGCCCCCAGAACAGGGGAGAGGGCGAAGAACCAGACCGTCGGAACGACGATCAACCAGATCCTGTATGCCATCTCAAGGGTCCTCCTACCTGATAATTACGAATGTACCGATGAACTGCTTTCCCTCCGACCCGGGCACCAGCGATTCCACTACGTAGTAGTAGATCCCGCTGGCCGTCTCCTGGATAAACGATCTCGGGATCTGCCGCTCCCACGCTGTCTCACCGACCTCGGCGTTGTGGTCGATGACCCTTATCAGGTCCCCCGCAGGGGTGAAGATGGAGATCCGGCACTTCCGGGGGATGTTCACGAACCGGATGCGGTCGCTGCCCGGGTACTTGTGCAAGTCGTCGTCCCGATAGGGGTTGGGCACCACGCGCACGGGCTCCTCCAGCCGGTCCTTATCGACCGTGCCGGGCACCTTGGGAGCCACGAGCTGATTCATCCGCTGCTCCGGGGCCGAGTGCCCGGACTCCATCCCATTCTTCACCCGGTTCTGGAGCTGCAGAGGCAGGTCCTCAAGTGTCATCGTCCCGTCGTTGTTAACCCAGGTCGAATGCCCGCTATCCACCGTCCGCACCGAGTAGCTATAATTGAACCCGGCCACAGAGTTCTCGTCGTCGAAGGTGTATGTCCCGGCAGCGGCGTCGTAGTGCGCGGGGTCCCCCACCGGAATCTCCTTCAACAATTTCCAGGGTCCCTCAATTTTGAAGGTAGCCCGATAGACCCGGTAGGCCACCACATCGCGCGCCTCGTTGGGGTCGGAATAATCGGGGTCCTCGGCCCGGTCCGCATCGTCCGGCCAGACGAGGCGCCACTGCCCATTCGGGTTGTCCTCGTGCTGGGTGGCCACATCCGGCGGACAATCAGGCAGGTCGTAGCCGCTGTTGTAGGCCAGGTGCGCACGGCGCACGTGCCGCACCATCACCGGCAGCCCGTTCGGAAGCTCCTCCTGCCGACCGAGTTGCGCCCACTCGTAGAACCCCAATCCCCGGGAGTCCACCCCCGCGTCCTCGTCCTCGAACTCCCCGCCATAGCCACCCGCAAAGACCATCACGAGCTTCGCCTTCCCGTTCGGCGGGAGGTCGTAGGGTCCGTAGCTCTGGGAATGCACGTAGGACCCGATGTCCGTCGGGTTGTCCACGATGCCCGCCTCAATGAGCTTCTGGAAGATCGCTTCGTCGCTGTCCTTTTGCGGATCGGCTTCGGTGTAGCTGCTGTTGCTGAAGATCTGGAACCAGTTCGCCGCCACCGGCTGGTCCGCCACCTTTGGTGCCTCATAGACCTCCGGGTCGTTAACAAACGGCGGCTCGGTATCGATCGGCGCAAACCCCAAATACATCGCGTCCGTAAGCTCGTTGTCCGGCCGGTGCGCAAACCCGGGCGAGTGCCGGCTGGAGACGTAGGGCCCCCCCGTATCGTCCCACAAGGTGTTGGGCGAGTCCCCATCCCAGTGGTAGCTGATCTTCAGGTCCGCGTACTCGACCGGACCGTCATAGTTTGCCGCGCCCGTAAACCGGTAGTAATCGTCCTCGTGTAAGGCACTATGCGACCACCATGAGCAACAGGTGTTAAATATCCCGGCCGAGGAGATGGTCTCGATGTTCTGGAAGGAGAAGTACACGTCCTTGAGCGGCTCGGGCAGCCCGGCGTCCGGCACGCCGTCGCCGTTCGTATCCCCGTTGTTGTCGAAGATGAGTTCCAGGATGATGAAGTCGTCGAAATCCGGGTAGCTCCACGCATACGCCTTTCGCGTCACCGTGATCCCGAACTTCGTCGTCCACTGAGAGATCACCATCTCCTCGGGGAAGGCGTCGTCCCCAATGTAGCGCCCGTAGATGTGGTTGTGAATCTCCAATGGGCCGCGCGCCACCGCCGGCGCGCCCGGATAGTAATTGGCCATTGGGCCGGGCCTTCGCTCCTCCGCGTAGTTGTACCCCCCCTTGTAGTGGGCGTAGGTCTCGAACCCCAGGTGGAACTCCGGACCGCTGGCCACGTCATAGACCTTTCCAACGATATCATCGGTATTCCAGCGGGGCCCGGCCGCAGAGACTCCCTTGTCCGGGATGAGGATGGAGATCCCCTCCCCTCGGGTGGTGGAATAAGGCAGATTAAACCGGCCCCTCCTCGCCGATATGGTCCACTGCCCCCACCAGTTGTTAAAATCGGACGCATCGCGGTCCATGAACCCTCCCGGGTAGTTCATCCCAGCGTGCCAGGGGGAGCCGGGCTGGCGGATCACCCGTCCGGAGAGCCCGTTGCGGAAGGTGTGCCAAATCTTTGACCGGGTCAGTTGCCGGTGTGCGAACTGCCGGATATTCTGCGCGTTCAGGTCCGAAACGAACCCGAAAAACAGGGCCGCAGCCAGCGCGCAGATCCCAAGCAGGATGTGTCGTCTATTCAAACAACGCATCGTATCGTCCTCCTTTTATTAGAACCTCACCCGCAGTCCCAGATGGACATCTCGAGGCCGGCCCCAGAAGCTCCGATCTCTCGGGTCTCCGTACAACTTGTAGTTCGGGTCGTTCGGCCGAGGCTTGCGCAGCCCGTACTGCACATAGTCGAAGTTGCCCGCGTTCCGGTCCTTCTGTCCGAAGATATTGAACGTCTCCACGAACAGGGTCAGGTTCAGGCCCCTGCCGCCCAGCTCCCGGAACGTCTTCTGTGCGTTGAAATCCGTCCAGGTGCGGATCGGCCGGTGCCGGATCTCCGACCCGCCTTCCGGCGGGCTGTACACGAAGGGGTTGCCCCCTCGGATGTGGTAGATTAAGTTGAACTGGATGTTCCCCAGAAGCCCGGCTCGCCCCACCTTCGGGCCCCAGTCGCTGGGGGTCTGGTAGAAGGCCTGCAGACTCCCGAAGGCCCGGATGTCCGAGCCGAAGAACGGCCCGGTTTCGTCGGAGAGGCTCCCCCCGTTGGGGTTGTAGAGCCCCCAGAACCCCGGCTCGTCCTTCACCGGAATCAGGATGCGTTCGTCCTCCGCTTCGAGGAATCCCCGGATGCGCTCCTGCGCATTGTGTCCGATATCCCGGATCTCCGCCTCCGTCAGCGGCACCGGCACCTCTTCTCCGTTCACGACTTCGTACTTGTACCAGTAGTTCCCCGCGGCCACCCAGGTGGAGTCCGGGTACCAACCGTAGGCCTTCGGGCTCGTCTGACCCGCGGACGCCCACTGTACGTTGTACGCCGCTCGGAAATAGAACCGGGGACTGACCCGCTTTCGCAGGCTGAACTCCAGCCCCCGCATATCCTCCCACCACCGGTTCACCGGTACGCCCGTGCGGTTCGGACTGCCCGTGCGGGGGTCGTTCCAGTTCATGCCGGATCTGGAGCTGTGCTGGTCGTCCGTGCTCTTGTAGAACGCCGTCATCGACAGCACGTAGTCGGAGACCGCATTCCAGTCCATGCCCACCTCAAAACTGCTCGTCTGCTCGGGCAGGCCGTAGTGCCCGAACCACGTCCCCAGGTCCGTCTCGGTCAGCCCGTTGAACCTCTCGTCTTCGTCGATTTGGCCGTTATTGTCCAGATCCTGGTCCGGCGCGTTCGCGAAGAACTGCCGCCCAAACTGCGTCCGGAATTCCGGCCACCGGTAGAACTTGCCGTAGAAAAACCGGATAATGGAACTGGCCGTGATCGGGTGAGACACCCCCACCCGGGGGCTGACTGCTATGTGGTTCTCCATCGCGGTCGTGGGCGCTTTCTGCAGGAGGGTGTAGGAGTTGTACATCGGAGTCGACGGGAAGGCCGGCACCGTGAACCGATCAAACCGGGGATAGAAGGCGTCCAGCCGCAGCCCGGCGTTCACGACCATCCCCTCGAACTCCATCTTGTCCTGCGCGTAGAAAGTGAGTTGGATAGGGCTGATCGCCTCTTCGATCTGGCTGTTGTCCCCGTAGTAGCTAATCCGCCGGATGCTGGGGTTCTCCTGCACGAACCCCCACCCCCAGGAGTTGAACAGGGTGAGATCGATCCCTATCTTGAGCAGGTGCCCCGAAGTGACCTGGCTGGACAGGTCTGCCTTGAAGTTGACCCGGTGGCGCCTCGAAACCTCGAATGCCCGAACCTTTCGAGGCAGGTTGAAGAACCCTTGCTTGTCCCTGATCGGGTTCTCCGAGATCGCCGGCAGTCCGCTCGTGTCCTGACTGGCGGAGGACCAGGACAGCCGAACCTCGTAGAACGTCCGGGGGCTCAGCGTGTGCGTCGCAAATGCGTAGAGCAGGTTGTCCGTGTCGGTGAATTTCCCCACCGTGGATCCCGACGGCAGAAAGAGGTTCCGCCCGGCGTCCTGCATCCCTCGCGAGATCCCGGCGCTAGACCCTCCTATGGACTGACGGCGGGTGATCTGCACCCTTCCGTCGCTGTCCCCCCAGGTCCGGTGGTAGAATCCGCCGATATTCAGCTTCATATTGAACGTCAGGTCAAAGCTCAGCTTCCCTATGTTTTGCGTGTTGGCCGGGATGCGCTTCGCAGCGCCCGGAGACGCGTTGGCCGACCGGTCCGTGCGCGAGCTGGCGAAAAAAGTCGCGCTTCGGGTCAGCGGCCCGGAGAAGAATCCCTCGAAGAAGTGCCCGGTCACACCGGTGTAGTCCGTCCGCGTGTGGATGCGGTCATTGTCGTCTGCGGTGCCGAAGATGAAGTCAGGCCCGGGGTGGTCGTTGTCTGCGTAGGTCTCGTTCACCCAGTCCGAATCGTCCCACCGGAGGTTGCCCTCGAACTGCGGTGCCTCGTACACATCCTTCCCCCAGTGCTTCTTCCCCACCGGTTCGAACACGTACTCGAACCGTCCGGAATACCGTAAACCACCCTCCCGCGTCACGATGTTGATTATCCCGCCCTGGGCGTTGCCGTATTCCGCCTCCCACCCCCCAGTCAGCACGGTAAGCTCTTGCACGGCGCTGGTGTTCACCCCATGGAACCGGTTGAACCTGGACTGGCCGTCGTAGGTCACGATAGGCACCCCGTCCACGTAGAAGGTCGCGTCGTCGGCCTGACTGCCCCGGATCTGGAGGCTCCCGTCTGGCACCGACCCCGCCTGCAGGCTTACGAACTCATCTACTTCCCGCACGATAGAAAGCTGCTCGATCTCCTCGGAGCTCACTACGTACTTACTCGTCGTCTTGTCCGGCTCCACCAGCGGTCGTTCCGCCACCACCACGATCTCCCCAGTCTGGATCGTCTCCTCCTGGAGGATGAAATCCACCGTCATCGTATAATCGACTTGCACGTTCACGTCCGTCTGCGACACCGACCCGTATCCGACAATCGACGCAGTCAACCTGTGCTTCCCCGGCGACACCGCCAGGATCAGGTAGCGCCCGTCCACGTCCGCACTCGCGCCCAGTCGCATTCCGGCCACAATTACGTTCGCCCCCGGCAGGGGGTTGCCCTGCCCGTCGGTTACCTTCCCCGTGATTTTACCGGTCGTCGCAGCTTCCGCATGCCCGGCGTAGCCCCACAGCAGGCCCAGCGCCAGCACGCAGACCACAAGCAGTTTCAGGTTTCCCATATACCGGTTTCTCCTTTCCTTTTGGCCCGTTCGGGTCAACCTGGGGCAGATTTACGGCGAGCCCCTAAAGATACATTTTGATCCGAATGCCGAAGTCCAATACCTGAAATGGAAATACCTCCTCTAACCCCCACGCCTTCATCGGCCGCAGTTGACCCAGCATCACGTTATACCGGCCGCGGAAATCGATGGTCGCTCGCTCGGACACGAAAAGTCCAACTCCAAGCCCGAGACTGATCCCCAGGGCCGCTCTTGAGTCCCCATCCGGCTCCAACACGAGTGTCGAGTCCAGCGCATCCCCTGTCTGGCCGGGGAAGATGAGCCCCGTCTCACGCGTCCGGTAGTGGTAAAAACCGCTCCCGAAGCTAAAATACGGTGCCCATCCGCTGCCGGATTGCCTCTGGTCCAGGTAAAAAATCCCATTGACCAGATAGCTGTTCATTCGCATCCGGGACTGCGCGCTCGGGCTGCCGTATGGACTTCGATCCGTGGTCCCCGTCGGTGCCCACATGAAGGTCCGTTCCTCCAGACTCCCACCGTTGAAACGAACGTGGTGATATTCCACTTCCAGCTCGGTTCTGGAGGTGTAGTTATAGAGCAACATAACGCCCAGTTCGGGCCCCTGAGTGAACCAGCTTCTGAGGTCCAGCACCGGCAGAGAATAGCTGAGATTTGTTCCCAGACCCCATTGGCTATCCTGAGCCAAAGCTGGTATCGTCGGAGACAGCGGGGGTACAAGCAGGAGCACTGCGGTAAGTAGAATGTTCTTGAATCGCATAAGCATCCATCCTTTCGGTGACAGACCTGAATTTCCCGCGGTTATTCGACTTCTATTTCTCCCGGTCTGTTTTATCCGCCTGCTGCTCGGACCAGAAACCGGTACAGATTGTCCCGATCGATATGCTGATGAATGTAGCGGGCGATCAGGTCTTTTTCCGTGCCGCTTTCGCCCACATCGCTATTAAATGTATGATATTTTCTACTCTGACATATAGTACAATATTTTGGTCGGCATGTCCAGTTTTTTTATCTGATGGAGAAATGGGCAGAAATCAGGGGGGAAATATTGATATCTGCTGAAATCGGCATTGGCAAAGCTGCCATTAACGACGAGATAGTGTTCACAATCTGTCAAATGGGGGGCCACCGTGCGGATGTGGTCAAGATATTGTTGCATTCTTGTCGTCTTTTCATCTTTGTCTTCAAGGTGAGCATCAGGACCGTTTCTTCTTATTTCTTCTTGCGACAAGGTCTGTTTGACAGACAAGGTCAAGGCCGTATGCTGGTCCATGTCCAGGATGCTGAGAACTCGAAATCGTCGTTCATATCCGATTCTGTAAATTGGTCATTCCTACTATGTTATCCTTGATTTTTCAGCATAAGAAGCTAATTTGAAACATCGCGAGCAATCTGTACTCCTTTCCGTCTTTTGAATTGAGGACCCCATGAAAATTACAGACATCGAAGTTATCACATTCCGCGCGCCAAGCGGCAGGAACCGACCGAGTAAGTGGGGCTACGGCGTCTGGGGAGAAGAACAAAAAGAATCGGCAAGCTCGATCTTCAAAATCGTAACTGATGAAGGTCTCGAAGGGTATATGCTCGGTGGCGACCGCCGATACCTTGAAGGCCCGATCAAGCGCATGTTAGTCGGCGAAGATCCCTTAGCCCGTGAAACCATCTGGAACTGGATGGACCAACTCGTCACTTTCGGTCACAGCTTGCCCGAGCATGTTATGGGCGCAGTCGATTGCGCCCTTTGGGATCTGCTGGACAGGATGGTTGACCTGCCCGTTCACAAAATTCTGGGAGGTGCCCGCGACAAAGTCAAAGCTTATGCCAGCACCTATCCCAACATCGGCAAACCAGAAGATTATGCCGAACATGCACTCGAGTGCAAAAAACAGGGATACAAAGCATATAAAGTTCACGCCTACATCTGCTGGAACCCACACACCTGGGAACCAGCGCCTCAAGTGCCCGGATTCCCCAAAGAAGATGTGGAAGTATGCAGGGCCGTTCGCGAAGCGGTCGGCGATGACATGGTCTTAATGCTTGATCCCTTCGGCGTCTATACTTTAGAACAATCGCTTTGGGTCGGCCGCGAACTGGAAAAACTGAACTATTACTGGCTCGAACATCCCATGGTAGAAACGCGAACAGAAGCATACCGACGATTGACCCGCGAGCTGGACATTGCCATTCTCGCGCCAGAACACATTCCCGGCGGTGTGTTCACCCGCGCCGAATGGGTGCTCCAGGGTGCATCTGACATGCTGCGCATCGATCACAACTTTGGCGGCATTACTGGTTCATACAAAATGGTGAATGTGGCACAGGCTTTTGGCATTCAGTGTGAAATGCATGGCGGCGGATGGGCAAACAGTCAAATCCTGGGCGCAACAACAGAAGCAACCTGTGAATACTTTGAACGCGGCCTCTTGCGCCCCGACTTCGACTACGAAACCCCACCGCCCTATTTGAATTCTATTGTAGATCCCCTGGATGATGACGGCAATGTCATCCTCCCTCAGCTACCAGGTCTGGGATTTGATTTCAACTGGGGCTATATTAACGACAATCTGATTGAGCCATCTACCGATACGCGATAGGTTTAACATTATCCGGTTGGAGACAACTGCATGAGTGAAATTGTTACCTCTATGGTTCTGATTGGAATATTGATATCAGAATCTGGAAACACCCAATGATCCACAACTACCTGCTTGTGGCGATTCGCAATCTCAAGCGTCACAAACTGCATTCGGCGATCAATATCCTCGGTTTGGCCGTTGGTATGGCGTGTTGTCTCTTAATTATACTATTTATAATAGATGAACTGAGCTATGATCACTTTCATGGGAAAGCGGATCGAATTTATCGCATTGTAAGTGAATTTGAAAATGAGACCACTGGCGAAATGTATCAGAGGGCAACAACACCCTATCTGTTAAGTGAGTTGCTTAAAGAGCAATTTCCTGAAATTGAGAAAACTGTGCGCTTTTATCGTATAAACCCATTTGTACGATATGGCAACAAGCAATTTTTTGAACGTCAATTTTGTTTTGCCGATGCCACTGTATTTGATGTGTTTTCGTTTCCGCTGGAAAAGGGAGATCCAAAGACAGCGCTCAAAGAACCCTATTCGATTGTGATTAATACAGAGATTGCCAGGAAGTATTTCGGTGATGCAAATCCTATGGGGAAGCTACTCTGGGTAGGCGATTCGATGCCTACGGTGAAAGTAACAGGGATATTGAAAGACACGTCAGATAACTCGCATATTGGATTCAATGCGCTGCTGTCGATGTCTGTTTCACAGGATTTGTTTTCGAATACTACGCTTAATACCTGGCGAAATACCCAGTATACTTATGTGTTATTGCGCAAAGGGATTTCATCTGGTGCGCTTGAAGAAAAATTAGTCGCCTTTGTAAAGCAGCTTTATAAAGCAGATGTGCCATTTTCAAAACTGATTTTGCAGCCTATCACACGTATTCATTTACACTCAAATATCCAAGAGGAGTGGAAAGAGAATGGTTCTATAGATTTTGTGTATACTATCGGAAGTATTGCTGTATTGGTGATGGCAATTGCGTGTTTGAATTTCATGAGTTTGTCAACAGCGCGATCTATTATTCGCGCTAAAGAAATTAGCCTGCGAAAGGTGGTGGGTGCGCATCGGTGGCAGTTGGTTGCTCAGTTTCTCGGCGAGTCGGTACTGTTATCCTGTATCGCCCTTTGTATCACGCTGTTATTGGTTAAATTTTCTGTGCCTTGGTTCAATAAATTGATGGCAACAAATCTACAAGTATCTTTATGGCAAGGTTGGGTTGGCTTCCCGTCTTTCGTTGGTTTTGCCTTTTTTATTGGGCTTGTCGCTGGGTGTTATCCCGCTTTTGTATTGTCGGATTTCCAGCCTGTCCAAGCCTTGGAAGCACAGAAGGTTGGTCGCGGTGTGGTATTTCGCAATGCGTTGGTTGTAGTTCAATTTTGCATTTCAATTGTTATGCTGATTTGCACAGGTATAGTATTTGAACAGTTGAAATTTTTGAGATCCAAAGCATTGGGCTTTGAAAAGGAAAATGTAGTGGTAATCGAACGATCAAGATTTGTACACGCTCAATTAGATGCATTCAAAGCAGAAGTATTGAAAAATCCAAATGTATTGAGAATAGGAACGGGCCTCAATGTACCCCCCGATGACCTGTCTGTGCGTCGATATGACGTAGTTCCTGAAGGTGGAGCGCTAAGAGAGATGGCTGTATTGATGGTAGATTCGGATTATTTTAGAGCTCTTGGGATCGACTTAGAAATGGGACGCGATTTCTCACAGGCTCGGGCAACAGATGCAGAGGGGGCGGTGATTCTTAATCGGGCGGCGATAGAAGAATTCGGATGGGGAGCACCATTAGGCAAAACAGTGCGTATACCGTATGTGGAGCGGCAAGGACAGGTGATAGGGGTGATCGAAGATTTTCATTTTGAGTCGCTCTATCAGGAGATTGTGCCAATGGCGTTTATTATGACGCCGCGCTGGTATAGCAAGTTTGTTGTTCGCGTTCGGTCCCAAAATATCATGAATACGATTGAATATCTAAAACAGACCTGGGATGTATTTGTTCCGGATCGTTCGTTTGAATTCTATTTTTTGTCTAGTCGATTAGATGGGTTATATCAAGCTGAAAAAAGACGCGGACATGTTTCAGGTATTCTAACGGGATTAGCGATGTTTGTTGCTTGTTTGGGACTATTCGGTTTGGCGGCATTCACCGCAGAGCGGCGGACAAAAGAGATTGGCATTCGCAAAGTGTTGGGTGCGTCGGCGGGTAGGATTGTGATGTTACTGTCGAAGGATTTTTTGACACTGGTTATGGTCGCAAACCTCATTGCGTGGCCTGTTGCATACTGGGCCATGCGAGATTGGTTAACGAATTTTGCTTATCGTATAGATTTGCACTGGATAATTTTTGTGCTCAGTGGCGGGTTGGCGTTGCTGGTTGCATTCCTGACAGTAAGCTATCAAGCTTGGAAAGCTGCTTGTACAAATCCTGTAGATGCTCTCCGAAAAGAATAGAAAAACAAAATCATGACGTCGAACTTCTGGAGAATTAATAGAGGATGCACAAGCCATAGATGTTGCAAAGGAAAATTCAGAAGGCACAGAATGAATCTATAGCCAAAATTAGCATTTGTGTTTTTTCAGGTTTTTCCGGGTGGAAGGTCATAGCACACATATAGCACTCACTCTAAAAAACAGGTATCAGTTATAATATCTTTAGTATAAGAGACATCCCTATCTCAGGCCACATTGTGTGAGACAATGACACCAATACAACACCAGAGCTGAAGGACTTTTTAAGTGATCTTGTAACTTATTGATATAGCAAACATTGCGCGTATCGTGAGTTTTTAGGTGTTCTTGCTTACAAGCAGGAAGTCACTGGTTCGAATCCAGTATCGCCCACCATAAACTCCGTAACAAAAAGGCTTACGAGAAAATCGTAGGCCTTTTTTTTGTTCGAATACGATACTGCCCACCATAAAGCTACCCACCGGGAAAAAATATTGACATCTGCTAATTAAAAAAATAAATTAAGACTACTATTTTTTTTAGAAAAACTTATTTTTTTGCTTTTTTTAAACGGTTTCAGCAACAAAATTTGCCAACCGGTGACCCCTTGTCCTGTTTAGAAGATACATCATCGGGTCTTTCGGTAGAAAGGAGGTAAATGCTACAAAATTTAACACGTTGTATTACAAGTTGAAAAAAAGAGGAGAGAAATATGGAACAGGCAAGAAGATGGTTTCTACCGCTACTTAGCATTGCGCTTTCGCTCTTCCTCGTGCAGGGAGACCTGTTAGCCCAAGAGACAGGTAAGGTCCGCGGTGTCGTCACAGACGCAGAGACCGGAGAGCCCCTACCGGGGGCGAACGTGATCATCGAAGGTACATCATTAGGAGCTTCCACCGATGTGGAAGGCGTTTACAACATCCTGAACGTTTCACCGGGCAAGCATGTGGTCCGGGTATCCATGGTCGGATACACCACTGTGAGCAAAACGGACGTGCTGGTGCAGGGACGACGTACGGTTCCTGTCAACTTCTCATTGCAAGCTAGTAATATAGCGGGACAGGAGATCACGGTAACGGCTGAAAGGGAAGTAGTCCAGATGGACGTTTCGGCCAGCGAGGTAATTGTCCAGGGTGAGCAGGTGAGAGAGATCCCTGCAGTTGTGAAGGTCGAGCAGTTCCTGAACACGCAGCCGGGAATCGAGAATATGGTGATTCGAGGGGGTGGGCAGAATCAGGTCGCTATGGTGGTGGATGGCATCCTGATGGTGGATGAACGGGTGAACAGGCCCACGCTGACCTCCCTCAACCTGAGTGCCGTACAGGAGATCTCGATTATCACCGGTGGGTTCAATGCGGAATACGGGAATGTGAGATCGGGTGTGATCAACGTGATCACAAAATCTGCCCAGGACCGTTACCACGGGTCGGTTGATTATCGGCACAGCCCACCTGCCAAAAAGCATTTCGGACCCCCATGGTATAGCGCAGATAACTACTATTTACGGGCTTTTCTCGATCCTGAGGTCGCCTTTGAAGGTACGAGCAAGTGGGACGAGGAAACCCAGCTGCAGGAAAGGCAATTTGTAGGCTGGAATGAGATAGCCAAGCGATATACAGGAGATGACGATCCCTCAAATGACATGTCGCCCCAAGAAGCCCAGCAGCTATTTATGTTCAGAAAATTCGCCGAAGGAGGACCACGCTCTTTGAAGGATGGGGACAAGGCGGACCATATTGGAGATGCGAGTATCGGTGGACCGCTGATTCCCGCCAGTAGAAAGCTGAGCTTCTTTGCATCACACCGTACGGATATCAATGTCTATCCCTATCCGATGTCAAGGGATAGCCATCGGGAAGACAACTCGACGCTGAAGCTGATTCTGAATATCATCCCGTCAATGAAACTCACTGCTGTCGGAGGATATAGCAATATCGAGTCGGTCGCAGACGGCAACACAGGGCTCTATTACGACAACGCCATCGAGGCACTCGCGGACGCGACCAGCTATAGCGGCGCGACAATCTATACACCATCCAGGTTTTCTCTGTTCAGCCTCAAGAGGACCTCGTTGGGTTTCGTACTCACACACACCCTGGGCAGATCTACTTTCTACAACCTCAGGGTAGATCGGATGGAATCCGAGTACCGTACGACTGCTCCGCCCATCAGAGACCGCACGCTGCAACACCAGTTCGGTCCAATGATGGTAGATGAAGCACCGCTGGGTTTGTGGTTTGATTCAATTGAAGCCCAGGACGGAATGCGTATGGGCATGCATCTTTCGACAGCTCGTGACAGCTCAATCATTACGACCACAAATATCCGGGCGGATATCACCAGCCAGATCGGCCGTTACAACCAGGCCAAAGCAGGATTTCACTACGTCTATAACGACCTGGCGATCTGGAATGCCACCTACAATCCGGGCATCACACCCTACACCTGGATCAACACGTACGAAAAGATCCCCAAACGGTTCGGCGCGTACGCCCAGGACAAGCTGGAGGTGGAGGGCATGATCGCGAATATTGGGGTTCGTATGGATTACGCCACGCCCGCCACAGACTGGTATTCGGTGGATCGCTATTCCAAATTTCTGACGGCGAAATACCAGGATGACTTTGAGGAAGTCGTTCCCACGGAGCCAGCCAAGAGCCACCTCAAATTCAGCCCACGGCTGGGTGTATCGCACCCCCTCACAGTGAATTCGAAGATCTATTTCAACTACGGTCACTTCTACAGCATACCCAGAACAGAGGATTACTACGGCGTCCGGAGGAGTTTTCCGGGCAAGATAACCTATCTGGGCAACCCGAGCACAGAGTGGGAACGAACCATCGCTTATGAACTGGGGTACGACCACAATCTGTCCAATATGGTGCTCATTCATCTGGCCGGATACTATAAGGATGTCGCCGATCAGGCTGGCAATGTCATCTACAACAGTGTGGACGGAAGTGTGGTCTATGCCACCGTTGAAAACAACAACTACGCGGACATCAGGGGTTTCGAAATCAGAGTGGATAAAAGCGTGGGACAGTGGTTCACAGGATGGGCGAACTACAACTATATGGTCCTGTCCAGTGGGTTTATCGGGCGCCGGAACTACTACGAGGACCCGGTTCAACACAGGCTTTTTGGCCTACAGAACCCATACCAGAGCAGGCCTAAAACCCGGCCTTCATTCCGGGCGAATGTGATGCTCCTGGTGCCGCCGGAATCCGGACCAGAAGTGGCCGGATTCAAGCCGCTGGAGAGATTTCGATTCAGCCTCTTCTACAACTGGAGAGCCGGGGGCTGGATCACCTACAATCCAAACCAGGTTCCAGGCACCCAGAACAACCTCCAGTGGGAGAACTATTCGAACTGGAACGCGCGAATATCCAAGGACTTCGTGACGAGAGGGGTAGATGTCGGCCTGTTTGTAGATATTACGAATCTGTTCAACCAGAAATACTTCAATGGGAACGCGGGTTTTGTCAGCACCTCCGACAGGGAGGACTATATGACATCCTTGAACCTGCCCGAATCTCCGGCCTACGAAAATCCAGTGGGGAACGACAGGATGGGGGCCATCGGAGGAGAGGACAGCCATATCATAATGCCGAACGCAGAAAGCGCGACCTTCTTGCCTCCGAGGGATATCTTCTTTGGGATCAAGGTGAGTTTTTAAAAAGCTGTTCTGTTTCTGACAGTTAAAAGGAAGGAAAAGCCATGAAATATTCAGGGATAAGGATCCCGAAGGCACTGGTGGCGATCGTTTTTGGATTGATTGCCTTCCTGGTCCTCGCCAACACTGCCCGGGCAGATGTATTCAAGTGGGTGAGAATAGGAAAAATGTGGAGCGCCATTTTCGATTCCGGCGATATGTCCAGGCCGCTCGGATCATACCGGCAGTTCTACTACAATGGAAACCGATTTATGGAGAATATCGCGTGGAGGGTTGCGGTTAGGGACTGGACCGATGAGAAGGGTACCCTCTGGAGCTTCAAGACCAGCGGTACGAGCGTCTATAACGGTGAAGAGGCCTTTGACAATATGCCCGTTGATGTAGATGGGTTTACGATTAGAAGGTATGTGAGGTTCCAGCCTCCATCTATATCCGTTCAGGGCGCCCCTATCCAGCCCTTCTTTCCATTGGAAGGGGATGAAGTCAATCCAGACTATATCGATTCGAGTGGGGGAAAAGGCGCTGATCAGTTAATCGAATCCTGGATTCGAACCTCGGTCGGGATCACGATCCATCAGAAGGCGTTCGTTTTTTCGCAGGTCAACCACGACGACTATGTGCTTTATGACTGGACTTTCAAGAATACCACAGGCCAGTACACGACTCCATCCGGGATACAGGTGGATCTGTCCGCCCAGACCCTGAATGGCGTATATTTTGCCCTCGCAGCATGGGTCAATCAGGATCTGGGGAATTTCGGATGGAGCACAACGTATGGAGAACAGGAAGGCGATTCGCTGCGGGTCGCCTACAATTATCCCGCCTGGAACAGGGGCCAGCAATACGACACCTTCGGAAATCCCGATCAGACAACGGGGTTTATCAAAGAACCATCCTACGTTGGCATCGCCATGCTACACGTTGACAAATCTGTTGACGACCCTACAGACGACCGAGAGCAGCCGCATGTGTTTGCATCCGGACTGCAGAAATACACCACCGCCCAACAGCATGACCAGAACAATCCAACGGTGACCGAACTGGAATACAGCTCCTTCCACTACGGTTTTCCCGAACTGGTGGAGGGCCAGAAGGCTTACTACTTCGGCCTTAACGTCCCCTCCGAGGGCCGTGTGCGCTACCAGTCGCGAATGGATGAGCGAAAGATCAAATGGGTGCAAGATGCGACAAAGGGACGTGGAGCCATCTATATGTCCCTGGGACCGTTCGACGAGATGAAGGCCGGAGATGATTTGCGGGTGGTGTTCGCCGTTGTCGGCGGCTCCCTCTCCCGCGAGATGCGGTGGGATATCGGACGAAGATGGAAAGACGGAACGCTGACCTGGGAAGGCGAAGACAAGATCCCGCCCGTGGGCCAGGCGTTCCCGGATCTCATTCCGACGGCGGTCGATCGCGCCAAAGACAACTGGGTTGCCACGGGTAAGGACTCTCTGTTCCAGAACATCTACAACGCGGAGTGGGCCGTACAACACAATTACAACGTCCCCAAGGCGCCGCCGCCGCCGTCTATCGAGGTATGGGGGCGCCCCGATGGAGTCCAGATTTTGTGGGGGTCCGAATCCGAATCTGCATCCGACTTTGCCGGATACAGGGTGTATCGAGCGATTGGGAGCCCCGACACGACGTTCACGGTGATCCACGAGTCTCATGGAAACAGCGCCCACTCGTTTGCCGACGTCACCGCCCAGCGGGGCGTTTCTTATTATTACGCTGTCACAGCGTTTGACGATGGGTCTCAGAATCAGCCGGGCATTGAGGATGGACTTCGACCCGGCCAGAGCGTCGAAAGCGGCATCCTGTATAACCGAACGACGGAACCGGTCTCTCTGACACGGGCGCCAGGGAATACATTGGCCGATATCAGAATCGTGCCCAATCCTTACAATATTACGGCAGCAGAGGCAGGACTGCAGTTCCCAGGAGAAAATGACAAGATCCTGTTCGCAGGGCTGCCGCCAGAATGTACAATCCGTATCTTCACTCTAAGTGGAGACCTGGTCAAAGTCCTGGAGCACACGGACGGTTCGGGGGATGAGCCCTGGAGCGATTTGACGACCGAAACCAGGCAGATCGTTGTCAGTGGCGTCTATATCGCGCATGTAGAGACGCCAAGCGGAGAATCCAGCTTTGTCAAATTCGTTATCGTCAGGTGATCGACGGTCTCGAAGAAGGAGAATTACAATGAAAAAATGTATGGGTTTAACTCTGATATTGCTGCTGTGCCTGGTTACACCTGCCCAGGCCCAGAAGAAGAAATTGGCCCAGACGGGGTTTCAATTTCTAAAGATTGGTCTCAGCGCGCGGGCGGAGGCAATGGGCGGGGCGTATTCGATGGTAGGTGACGGTGCCGATGCTATGTTCTACAATCCGGCAGGCATGGCCCGCATGGACTCTAAGATCCAGATGGTCGCACACCGAGTTCAGTGGATCGCGGACATCAACTATACGGCACTGGGGACTGCCTACAAGGCATCTCACGGGGTTTTTGCAGTGAACTTCGGCGCTGTCAATTACGGTGAATTGATTGGGACGCAGGTCGCCGGGAACGAGAAGGGATTTACCGAGACGGGAAGCATCGACGTGGGGGCCTATTTTGCGGGACTTGCTTATTCCAAGCAGTTGACAAACAAGTTCTTCATCGGGGGCCAGATCAAGTATGTGTCCGAGCACCTGGGCTCAAACACAATCTCACCCGTGGGGACATCCAACGTGACCGTTGATAACAAAGCGGATGCGATAAACTTCACGTTTGGGACCATCTACTACACCGGGTTGAGAAGCCTGAGACTGGGGATCTACATTCGGAACTTCTCGCCAGAAATTGAATACCAGAAGATCGGTTTTCAGCTCCCCCTGACGTTCCATATCGGCGCCGCAATGGAACTCCTTGACTCCCCCTCACATTCTCTATCGCTGGCATTCGACGCCATCCACCCGCGCGATTTCAGCGAGCGGATTTACCTGGGCGGAGAATACTGGTTTCAGGAAATGCTGGCACTCCGGGTTGGCTACAAGTTCAATCACGACATGGAAAGCCTGACCGCGGGAGCCGGCATAAAGCAACGTATCGGCGATACGCAGGTCCTGGTCGATTATTCCTTTACCAAGAACGAGTTTTTCGACAGTGTGAGCCGGTTTTCAGTGGGAATTGCATTTTGAACCAGACCCGGGACAATACCACCGTCAATACAAAACTGACTGCGAGTCTCTGGACCACTGAATAGAGATAAGTCCATATTCCTTATGAAAGCCTCCTTAGCTTGATGGATGTTTGGTGTAGTGCCAAGATCTGAACGAAGGAGGCTTTTCTTTTTTCGCCGCCGTCGAAAACAACTGGCAATCTGAGGAGATGAAATGACCGAAATACCAAGTGCCGGCTCCTTTCAATGGCCCTACACGTTATCGCCCTATGACTCGGGTATGATCATCGAGGATGTCTGGCCGACAATTTTTTTTGGCGCGGAACGCCTGGAAGAGATCCGCAGAAAAACAGACGCACTGCAGTGGGCCGCCGATTCCCTCTCACAGATGCAAGAAGAAGCCGAGATTGTACTCAAAGAACCACCTCAGCTACCCGAAGAACGGATAGGGTGGCGCCACGACTTCTACTCGCACACCACTGCCGAGCACCTGATCTACGATCCTCAGAGTCCACATCGATTTCTGGATCCGACAGATCAATCACTCCACGAAAGTGAAGTCCAACACCGGGCCTGGACACTGCTCACCCACGAACGTACCTATCGCCTTATGCGCAGCCTGGGACTGCTCTACGGCCTCACCGGGGATGAACGCTATGCCAGTTGGATAGCCGAAGGGATGCGCCTGGCAGCCCAGTTCTTCACCCGGGAAGATCTCCGCGAAGGTAACTACGGTGACGCCCTCTATTTCCAGCCACTTTACGATGCCCAAGTGCTGGCTCTAATAGCTAACGCTTACTCCTGGACGCGCGACAGCGAGGCGTATTCCAGCACCGACCATCAAACCATCCGCGAAGGGATCTTTGAAGCCGGGATGCCTTCGCAGATCCAATTCTTCGAACGTACAGGCGCGCACAATATGACCTGTTACGTGGGTGCGTGCCTGGCTCTCTCCGGCGAGGCGACCGGCCACGAAGATTGGCTTTCGATGGGTCTGGGCGGTGACCGGGGAGGCCTGTCTGCGCTGCTTACCGATGGATTGAGAACTGATCCGGAAGGCAAGGTGGATGGATTCTGGTTTGAAGGGACCATGTTCTACCATTTCTACTCGGTCTGTCCTATGATCACTGTGTTTGAAATGCTTCGCCAGCAAGGTCAGGTGACCCAGGATATCCAGACGCGTTTTGAAAAGCTGTTCGAAGCCCCCGTACACATGTGCGACCAGAATCTCGACCTGCCATGCGTGGGCGACCTGGGATCGCCCGGTTCACGTTCTCTGGCCATCTACAGACACATTTACGAATACGCTGCTGGACAACTCGGCGGCGGTCTATTCACAGAAACGCTCAGCGCCATATACAAGCGAGGTATTCCCCGCAATAGCCTGACCGCACTCGCCTTCGGCCCTGACGAGATCGATGCAGATCCGCTGTCGCAGGGATCCACCCATCTTTCGGCCATGGGCTTTGGCATCTTTCGGGAAGACACAGCTAAAGGTCCTTTCTATCTTTTGTTCAAAGGAGGTGCGCACGGAGCCGGTCACGACCATCCCGATAAGCTGTCTATCGATCTCAGGGCCCACGGAGTACAAATCGCGTCCGACCTCGGCACTGCGGGCTATGCTGTCAGCGACATCCATGCCTATTACAGAAGCACATTGTCGCATAACACCCTGATGGTAGATGAGCAGAATCAGCAGCCAGTGGAAAAGGCCCGACTGGAATTCCGTGAAACAGATCCTCGACTCGCATCTGCCGTAATCGAAGACGCGTACGAGGGTGTGGAATTGGAACGCCGCATCCGGTTCGGACCGCCCTACATATGGATCGAAGATCGCTGCATGTCTGATACCATCCACCGGTACGCGTGGGTATTTCATGCTAGAGGTGGCATGATTGTTCGCCCATCAAACGTTATCGATGACCTCGATTTCCCGCCTCTGTCGTATTACGGCGTGTTTGCCTGGCTCAGGGATCGCCAGATCACTTCCACAGACGGAACTCTCTGCGTAGATTGGCGAATTTCTGATCGGGTTTGGCTGCGCCTGCTTGCCGTTTCCGACGGCCCCTTCGAAATCACATCAGCGCGGACTCCCGGCAATCCCATTCCAGATAGCAGAGGCACGGTTCTCCTCAGGGCAAAGGGCAAATCGCGCATCTTCCGGACGGCATTGGAAATACACCGGGGGGTGCCTGGCCTCGCAGCCCTGAAAGAAGAGGATTTCACCTGGTCGAAGGATTGAGGCTCACCAGCAACCCCTTTCCGGACAGCACAATCTCAGGGACTCGTTTATCGTCTGATAGATACGCACCGATCCAGCCAACGGGAATTACAGATGTCAGCACTGGATACACCGAGGATAAGTCCGACAGAAAACGTCGAAGTCCCCAGGCCGGCTCGCATCACGCTTCGCTCTGTCTTCTTGGGTGTGGTCACCATCGTTGCCCTGCACATCTATACCAATCACGCAGGCCTGGTCATGGGATCTTCCGCTCTGGTAAAGTCACAGTACCCCATGGCGATGCTGATTCCTTTCTTCCTTTGGCTCTTTGTAAATATCGTTCTGAAAGCCTTCTTCCCTTCCGCCGCCCTCAGCGGCAGAGAACTTCTGGTCATCTACTGTATGTCCTGGATCTCCTCCGGCATTGCCCTTGAAGGCTGGGCAGCCTACTGGTCCACTATCGTCTCGACCCCGACCTATTACGCGTCTCCCGAGAACCAGTGGCAAGAGGTCCTTTTCAGCTCTATTCCCTGGTGGGCGTTTACAGACACAGATACGGGCGTCATTCGACCTTTCTTCGACGGTCTTTCTCCAGGTATGGCTCTACCTTGGATCGGATGGATCAAACCCATGTTCTGGTGGGGGACCGTATCCATCGCCCTGTTTACCGCGGGAGTCTGCCTCTGCATGCTCTTCCAGCGGCAGTGGGAGGACGCCGAGCGCCTGACATATCCTCTCGGACAGTTCGCTGTCCACCTGACTTCAGGGTTCGACGGACACGACCGGGTGCCTGCCATCTTCAAATTAAAGATCTTCTGGGCAGGATTCTTCGCTGTGTTCGGCGTCATTCTATACAATATCGCGGGCTATTTCCTTCACGAACTACCGACCCTGGGCATCTATGGCGGTATCGGAAGCAAACAGATAGAGATCGCCAAAGGCTACCCGTTCATCCCCATTCGCATCCTGCCTTCCGTCGTGGGACTCACCTACTTCTGCGATCTCGGTATTCTGTTCAGTTTCTGGGCTATCCGACTTCTCGCCACCCTAAAACTGGGCATGATGAACCGGACGGGCTTCACCGTCGGCATGGCGGGCCAGCAGGCTCGACCCGAACAGATCATCGAGATCGAAAGCCACGGTGCTATGGTTTTGATCGTAATATGGTCGGTCTGGGCGACACGAGAGCATCTCCACCAGGTATGGCAGTCGGCACGCTCTGGTAACCTCATAGCGGGTGATGGGAGGCGCTATCGTGCTGTACTGATCGCGTTTTTTGCCGCCACGATTTACATCATCGGGTGGATGCACGCCGTTGGCATGGCCTATCCGGTTGCTGTGTTTCATACACTCCTGCTCTATATTGCCTACTTCACCGTGGCCAAATTCACCGCTGCCACCGGGTTCACCCACCTCTTTTCCCCCACCACCAATCCCTACGGAGCTAAGGGCGGGGAGCTACTGACAAGCTTTGTCGGCACAGCGCATCTGGACCGGAAAGACCTCATCGGAATCGGATTGGTGAACTCCTGCGGTTTTTTCGGTAACGCCCGCGTACCGGCGTGGCCCGCGCTGCCCCACCACTTCAAGCTTCTCGGCGGGCAGATCAAAACACCTTTCCGCCTCTCTGGCCTGGCTTTGCTGGCCTTTGTCATTGGTATGACCGCCTCATTCGTCTCCATCATCTATATCGCCTATCATTACGGTGGACAGAACCTTCATCTTGCTCCATTCAGCTCGAGCGCAGGTCCCGTCGGTTCCTACAACGCGATGCGGTCGGACATCCTTCGCGTCGATCGCACTGTCTTCGATCCTGGCAAAATGATCGTCTGGCTGTTCGGGGGCCTTCAGGCAGGTCTCCTGATTCTCCTGCGCAACCGTCTTCCCTGGTGGCCAATTCACCCGCTCGGGCTGGCCTTTCAGGACACACGTGGCCTGCGATTCTATTCCTTTTCGCTATTCCTCACCTGGGCAGCGAAATTCATCCTGCTGCGCATCGGAGGGATCGCGCTCTACCGCCGCGCTGCCCCTTTCTTTATCGGTATCACGGTGGGGTATGTCGCTGGCATCGTCGCCTCCTCCATCGTGGACCTTATCTGGTTTCCCGAGGGAGGTCACTGGATCCATACCTGGTAGAGATATCCGCTTATCCTTGATTTTTCAGTATAAGAAGCTAAATTGAAACATCGCGAGCAATCTGTACTCCTTTCCGTCTTTTGAATTGAGGACCCCATGAAAATTACAGACATTGAAGTGATTACATTCCGCGCGCCAGGCGGCAGGAACCGACCGAGTAAGTGGGGTTACGGCGTCTGGGGAGAAGAACAAAAAGAATCGGCAAGCTCGATCTTCAAAATCGTAACTGATGAAGGTCTCGAAGGGTATATGATCGGTGGCGACCGCCGATACCTTGAAGGCCCGATCAAGCGAATGTTAATCGGCGAAGATCCCTTAGCCCGTGAAACCATCTGGAACTGGATGGACCAACTCGTCACTTTCGGTCACAGCTTGCCCGAGCATGTTATGGGCGCAGTCGATTGCGCCCTTTGGGATCTGTTCGGCAGGATGGTTGACCTGCCCGTTCACAAAATTCTGGGAGGTGCCCGCGACAAAGTAAAAGCATACGCCAGCACCTATCCCAACATCGGCAAACCAGAAGATTATGCCGAACATGCACTCGAGTGCAAAAAACAGGGATACAAAGCATATAAAGTTCACGCCTACATCTGCTGGAACCCTCACACCTGGGAACCAGCGCCTCAAGTTCCCGGATTCCCCAAAGAAGACGTGGACGTGTGCAGGGCCGTTCGCGAAGCGGTCGGCGATGACATGGTCTTAATGCTTGATCCCTTCGGCGTATATACTTTAGAACAATCGCTTTGGGTCGGCCGCGAACTGGAAAAACTGAATTACTACTGGCTGGAACATCCCATGATCGAAACGCGAACAGAAGCATACCGAAGATTGACCCGCGAACTGGACATCGCCATTCTCGCGCCAGAACACATTCCCGGCGGTGTGTTCACCCGCGCCGAATGGGTGCTCCAGGGTGCATCTGACATGTTGCGCATCGATCACAACTTTGGCGGCATTACTGGTTCATACAAAATGGTGAATGTGGCACAGGCTTTTGGCATTCAGTGTGAAATGCATGGCGGCGGATGGGCAAACAGTCAAATCCTGGGCGCAACAACAGAAGCAACCTGTGAATACTTTGAACGCGGCCTCTTACGCCCCGACTTCGACTACGAAACCCCACCACCCTATTTGAATTCCATTGTAGATCCCCTGGATGATCACGGCAATGTCATCCTACCCCAGCTACCAGGTCTGGGATTTGATTTCAACTGGGACTATATTAACGACAATCTGATTGAACCATCAACCGATGCGTGATAGGTTTAACATTATCCGGTTGGAGACAACTGCATGAGTGAAATTGTTACCTCTATAGTTCTGATTGGAATATGGATATCTGTTTTTTTGCACAGCACTCAATTCCATCCGGTGGGGCTCAGCAAAAGACAAAAGTGTGACAGCACCACCTGTTTTTGAACGCCGATGGGAAAAACCTGAGGCATGGGCTCATGAGACGGTTGATTTTTTGGGAACAAACAGATTCAATGTGGTTGGCACCTGGAGTGATCCCTTGCTTTTAAAAACACAACACAACAGACCCCAGACATGGGCAACGGTCATTTATATGATGTATCCTTTTGGCAGGCGATATGGGGCAAAATCAAATGAAAACAACATGCAGTTCCCAAATCATTGTATCCCGATTTTTGATCCTGAGTTTGAAGCATTTTGCAGGGCTCAAGTAAAAGAAAAGATAACAGATGAGATGATTCAGGACCCGACACTGTTGGGATATTTTGTAGATAATGAACTTCCCTGGCGAGAGGATGTCTTGACCCGGTATCTCAGCCTGGAGCAATCGGATATCAACTTTAAAAAGGCATTTGAATGGGTACAAAAAGAGAGAAACCTTCAGTCGCAAAATGTTAACATCGCTACGCTCAAATCAAGTGTGACCTCTGATGAGCAGGAAAAATTTCTGGGGTATATTGCCAGGTTATATTTTGGCATTGTATCTAAAGTGCTCAGGGACCGCGACCCCAATCATCTCTTTTTGGGATCGCGTTTGCATGGGCAGGCCATTCGTCTCAAGCCGGTATTTGAAGCTTTAGGCGAATATGCCGATGTCATTTCGGTGAATTATTATCATCGTTGGACACCCAGAACATCGGAATTAAAAAATTGGAACACCTGGTCTGGGGATAAACCATTTGTTATTAGTGAGTGGTATGTAAAGGGAGAGGATTCTGGATATAAAAATAGAGATGGGGCAGGTGGCGGGGTCAAGTCTCAGGTTTATCCCCTAACATCCTATTTTGATGGTCGCACTTCTAAAAATTGAGGAGTATGTCCCATGGGGAAAAAACGCACCATTGTCGGATTTCCCTTAGTGCCCGATCTTCTGGGTGACATGAGTTTACTTCAGGGATTTCCAGAAACACCCGCAGACTTTGACCCAAATGGTCAGTGGATCAATACCTATCGCATCATGACCTGTCATGGTTATCGGGAAGATGGCAATGAAGACATCGGTCTTCTACGCCTCTCGAAATCCCCCGATACAGACGATACCTTCCGCCTGCAGGTTGATCAAGAAATCGTCAACGACGAACACAGACTACACAAGTACGCCGCAGAAATCATCTGTCGGAAAGACCTGACTGCAAGCCCTGTTTCCTGGCGGCTATCCAGTCAATTCACAGCCCCCAATCAAAGTGATCTGCGAGCACTGGAAGAAACGGGAAAAGCCAAGGGCATGACCGCGGAAATCACGATCAACAACAGAACGCGCATCGCTTCGGGTGCCAACCCAATCACTGCAGATTGGTGCTTATTTGAAGCAGTGCAGCGAACGCCTGCACTGGACAAGCTGAAAAATCGAGGGACACTTTTCACCCAATCTTATTGTGGCAACCCGGTTTGTGGCCCCTCGCGAAGCTGCATTTTCTCGGGACGCACGTCCTCCGAAACCGGCGTGCCAGTCAACGGTCTCCCCATCCGTGAAGGCATCCCCAACCTCGGGCAGTGGCTTTCACAGCATTCCGATTACGAAACGATTTATTCCGGCAAGTGGCACGTCCCCGAGGGATTCACGCACTTTATCCCCGGATTCAACGTCATAAACACCGGCATCGGCGGGCAAGGCAATGTTGGCGACACATCGTCTTCGCGCGCCTGTGAAACCTATCTGCACAATCGCACGTCTGATCGCCCCTTCTTCATGGTCGCCTCATTTCTCCAACCGCACGATATCTGCGAGTGGCTGCGCATCAACACCTACCCACCCGATCAGCTTCGTTACGCAGAGCTTGAATCCGAACTACCGCCATTGCCCGACAACTTTGAATACGATCCGCGAGAACCCGACTATGTAAAGCGCAACCGTCAGCGACGCGATCCCCCCAAAGGCAACTGGGACGAAATGCAGTGGCGTTACTATCGGTGGAGCTATTATCGCCACGTCGAAATGGTTGATGCCGAAATCGGTCGCATTCTCCAGTCGCTGGAAGACACCGACCATCTCAACGATACCGTCGTCATTTTCACATCCGACCATGGGGAAGGCATGGGCCACCATCAAACCGTACGCAAAAGCTCGCTCTACGAAGAAGCTCTGGCGGTACCCTTCATCATCTCCTGGCCAGGCCACCTACCGCAAAATCAGACCAATATCTCACACCTCATCACAGGGATGGACATCTTCCCAACTGTATGCGACTTCGCGGGCGTTCCACTACCCAAAATCATGCGTGGTCGCAGCCTCCGCCCTCTGCTGACAAAACCTGATCCAGCCTGGGATGATGCCGTCGTCTGCGAATCCAACAGCAACCGGGGGCGTATGGTGCGTACCAGTCGCTACAAATACATCGCCTATGCTCAAAACGAAGTCGATCAGCTTTTCGACATGCAGGAAGACCCCGGTGAAACTCGCAATCTATCAGCCGGCCCGCAGTACGTATCTATTTTAAAAGAACATCGGGAACGTCTTATTGAATGGGAACGCCAACTCGTCGTTGCGCCAGATCTCAACTATGCCAACGCCTGGTGGCGCAAAGGGTAATCTCCCAATCAAATGGGCCATAGTGTGAACAGGAGGCACTCGGCTTTTATGAACCAGAAACCCGGTTTTTCACTTTCAGACGCGCACCGGCAAGCTCCAGGCGGGCGTTCCGATATGGGCGTTTTGCCGCTGGGGTATCGCAACGACGGTTTTACGATGTATTTTCACACCGAGCCGCCGATGACACGCGCCATGCTGGAGGCGCAATTTATCAATCCTTTCGAGGGATCCAACGTCAAGATTCTCATCTGGGGAGTGGGACCCGGCAGTACGCTCTGCTATGACACGAAGGTCGGGGAGATCTTCGGCGAAGGGGTCACTGAGGCGGAATGGCAGGAGATGCGGCCGAAGGACCGGTGGGTTTATGAGAATGTGCGCGGTCTGATCGAGGCGGGGGCGGACCCCCTCCGGGTGGCTGCGGAACGGGGACACGAAATCGGGCTGAAGGTGTTCGGGCGGCTGGAACTGAACCAGGAGTTCGCGCTGGGGACCTGGTATGCGATCGGGTTTGCAGGCAGCTTTTACCGGAACCACCAGGTCTGTCTCGTGCCGGGTACCCCGCACCTGGACTTCAAATACAGGGAAGTACGGGATTTCAAGCTGACGATCCTCCGGGAGGCGGCCGAGGCCGGCATGGACGGCGTTGAGCTGGATTTCATGCGGCGGCTACCCCATTTTGCGGAACCCGACTGCGAGATCATGACCCAATTTATGCGCGATTGCCGGCAGATGCTGGACGAGGTCGGGACTTTGCAAAACCGGAGCCTGGAGGTGATGGCGCGGGTGCCGTGGACCGGGTGTCTGGAAGAGGGGCTGGACTGGGAAACCTGGATGCGGGAAGGGCTGGTCGATATCGTGGCCGTGACGTTCCGGGATTACGGCAACCGGTTCGCCATTACGGTGGACGCATTCGTGGATATGGGCAAAAAGACCGGGTGCAAAGTGTACGGGTGCATCTGGTTCGACCTGGGGCTTGTAAGCCACGACCCAACGCCGGAGGGACGGCGGCGATACGCCAGGCCCAAGACCCGGGAGATGTTTTACGCGGAGGCCCTGCTGTATCACCGGGCTGGCGTGAATGGGATCCAGCTTGCCTGGGGGACCGGCGACGAATGGCTTTCAGAGCCCTGGCAGAACGATCTGGCCGATCTTCAGAAGATCGCGTTTGCGGATAAGCATTATATGGTGGACGTGGGACCCCATATCCCGGTGTGGTTTCCGCTGCCGGAGGAAGCGCCTTTCGAATCCCGGACGGAGGTACCGCTCCACATCGGCGACGATATCGCCGCCGCACACGCCGAAGGCTATCGGGTAAACGCCGAACTGATTTTTTACTCCCGCGGTCTCCGGGAACGCGAGGTGCTGTCGATTACCATCAACGGGCGGGGGCCGGTGCGGGTGACCGGCGGCACGCCTGAAGAAGAGGATAAGCCAGAGCCGATTTTGTGGGAGCGAAAGCCGACCGGGGCGCTGATCCGGGAAGGTCCGTGGATCTTCGAGCCGGACTGGTGGAAGCGGGGCGAGCATCGAGTCGGGCTGGACGCACGGTGGTTGCATCTGGGAGAGAACACGATCGAGCTGGTCCATGAGACGGCCGATCCCGAAGGCGTGCCCGCCTACTGGATTTCCTGGATCGATCTGATTCTGAAGTACACTATAGAAAAGGAGACCAGCTATGGCCAGGATACTTGAGGAAGAGGCAAACGGCGCTGTCGTCTATCAGATTACCGACGACCCGCTCGAAAAATCCAATATTTACTGCGAACAGCCCTACTGTTCGGCGGACTCCCGGGTTTTTGTTTACGAACGGCAAAACCCGAAACCCGGCCCGAACTATACCGAATATGTGACCTGCGAATTCGGGACCTGGAAGACCGAGGTTGTAGGACAGGGACTGCGGGCACCGGGGATGAGCCACACCGGGATTTTTTATTACCGCCACGTTCAGGAGGGGAAATGCCTGGAACTGCGGCGGGTAGATCTCGCCACAGGCGAATGGGAGGTGATTTTCGAATTTCCCAAGGATTTTCAGCACCGGGGGATGGACACAGTATCTCCCGACGAGCGCTACTACGCCTACGGCGTGACCCTTAGTCTAGAACCCCAGATGTTCGGGATCGAACTGCTGGATTTGAAGACCGGTACGCGGGATCTTATTCACACCGATCCGGATATTTGCAATCCTCACACTCAGTTCGAGCCCACCTGGGGCAAGCAGCTTACGGTGCAGCACAACCGGGGGTGCAAAGTGCTGCCCGACGGTACCCGGGCGGTAATTTTCGGGGAGCAGGGTGCCACGGAATTTCTCCTGGATATCCCGGATGGGAAGGTGACGCGGCTGCAGGTGGGGGAACCTTATACGCCCAGCATCGTGGGACACGAAGCTTGGATTGCAGGGACTAACGAGATTTTGCTCACGGTTCGAGCCCCGAACGCCCGGGGGCTACACAGCCCCGAGGAATGGTATTTTGCAGAAGGCGACTACACCGCCGAAAAGGGCAATCTGCTGGGGGTAAAGGCCGAGGGGCCGCCCCGGATCGTCTCGCGGGGGTACCGGTTTAATCACCTGGGGACATCTCCGTGCGGCCAGTACTTTTTTGCAGATGACTGGCAGGGGTCCGGCAAGCTCATTCTGGGATCCATCCAGACGGGAAAAAATGCGGTGGTGTGTGACGCCCGCACCTCGATTCTGGTGAAAAAAGCGCATCCACACGCCTACGCCTCTCCGGATATGCGGTGGCTGGTATTCACCTCCGACTTGAGCGGACAGCCTCAGATTCACGCGGCGTCCATTCCGCCGGATCTGGTAGCCGGACTGAACGGGACAGCGGGTTGAGGGTTCGGAACCGGACGTTTTAAATTTAAAATTGAGGTAGCCACTTGCGGGTGGCTGCGATGAGGGCTTCAAGCATTGGACGGGCAATTTCTACGGAGGGAAGAAGAGGATCGGTCATCATGACGGATAGCGCCTTTTCAAAGCTGCCTTCTAATGCTGCTTCTACGGTCAGTGCTTCACGAAGTGCCTGGGGACGAATGATCGCTTCAATGGCTTTTGGCATTGGGCTGACAAAAGGATGGATGCCAGCTGTGTCGAGCAGTCCGCGAGTTTCTGCGATCACGCCGTCAGGCAACTGCGGAATCTGGCCTGTGTTGGGGGCGTTGAGATTGTCGTGGGCGGGTGGTCCTCCAAAGAGGCCCGCGATCCAGGCAGCCACATTGTCTCGGCTGGCGACAGGGGGCAGGTCTTCTTCCCCTTTGATGAAGCGCTCTACTCGGGAGCGATATCCAGCGGCCTGTCGCTTTTGTCCTTCTATAGTGGTGCGCACCAGACCGTATGAGACCAGGCGATCTTCGCTGATGAGATAGCCGGGAAGGAACTCAACCAGGTGGCGATCGCCAATGGCTGGGATGGCACCTAATGTACGGCCAAGTTTGAGGCCACAACGAAACCCGTAAAGCGAGCCAAATACGGGATCTTTTTTTGCCTGTTCTGGCGAAAGTGCAAGCCATGCGTCCAGGCCTTTTTCAGCGAGGATCTCCCAGGCGCAACGGCCTTCTACAAAAAATCGGGTAAACCAGGAGAAGTGGTTGATACCAGTGTGCGACCAGGCGCAGGCCTTGTTCTGGGTACCGAAAAATTCAGCGTAGATTTTGGCAGCACCGACCACACCGTGGCAGACGCCCATGGCTTTGATGCTGGTCTGGCAGGTTACGCTGTGGGTGAGGGCTGAGAGGGGGTTGGAGCAGTTGAGCATCCAGGCATCTGGACAGTGGGTTTCCATAGCGTGCGCCAGGTCGAGCATAATGGGAATGTTGCGCAGAGATCTGGAGAGGCCAGCAGGGCCAATCGTATCGCCTACGGTATGGAAAATACCAAATGTTTCGGGTATTTTCAGATCCTGTTGCATGGCTTCCAGACCACCTGTGGATAAGGTGACCACTACGGCGTCGGCTCCCTCTAAGGCTTCGGCCTGATCGGTTGTATGAGCAAAGGTGGTGTCGGATTTGTACAATGCCCTGTACTTCTCAGACAGTTTGCCGGTGAGTTCGAGCGCTTGGCTGTTGATATCGTAAAGCACGACGTAGCTGCCGTTGAGCGACGCGTTTTCCAATATGTTGCAGACCAGACGAGGCGTCCATCGGAAACTGCCACCGCCAACGAGCACGATTTTAAGTTTGCGCATTGCGATCTCCTTGCATCCATTCCAGCCCGACCATTGGACCGTATGTGGCAACGGCAATGGGCGCAAAACCACTGAATATGGTGTCGTTTTCCTGGATCGCAAACGCCCAGATGCGAGACATCATTTCTCGCCTTACCGGTTCGAGTTGCGGGGCTATTCGAGGCAAGGGATGTACGTCTTGTTCTGGCGTTTCTGCAAACGGTTCGGGCTGTGGATACCGGGAAGGATGGATGAGGTTGACCAGTTCACCAGGGTCTTTTTTTAGGTCGTAGAGTTCGTCGTAATCAAATGCGTTGTACACATATTTATATCGATCCGTCATGGCAATACGCTGGGTATAATAGACTTCGTTTCCATTGGTTTGAAAAAACAGGTCGTCCCGCCAGTTTGAAGGTGTTTCGTTCTTTAAAAATGGAACCAAGCTGCGCCCGCTTTTGGCATCTTCGGGTGTTGTTCCGGCCAGTTCGATCAGTGTGGGTGCAATGTCGGAGAGCGATACGAGGTGATCGACGGTTCGTCCCGGAGCAACGAGGCCCCTTGGCCAGCGGGCGACAACAGGTACGTGGTAGGCTTCTCGGAAAGGCGGAATGCCCATATATTGCAGACCGTGTGCAAAATTGTAGTCTCCGTGATCTGAGATGAACAGGACCAGGGTGTCGTCGGCTTTGCCGGTTTCTTCAAGGGCTTGCAAGATGCGTTTAAAATAGCAGTCTTCGAGGCTGCAATTGGCAAAATAAGACGCCATGCCTTCGCGCACTTCGGCCAGGCTGAGCTGGCCCCAGACCTGCTCCCGTATGCGACGGTAGATATTGGGTTTGTCTTCCATTTTGTCGTGGAAGTTTCGAGGCAAATCAAAGGTAGATGGATCGTATTGTTCAAAGAGCGCCCTTACGCCCACGCTTTTGGGTCCCATGTCTGTGCTGATGCACAAACACCAGGGATCGTCTTCCTGGGTCAGGCGGCGAAGCTCTTCAATGCCCGGTCCCACGGCATTTTGATAATAGTGTGTTTGCAAGATGTCATCTACAAAGCCCGAGTTGATTACTTGATCGCCCCAACCGGGACGCACCATGTGTCCGTGCGCTCTGGGTCGATCAAGCACCACTGGTTTTGCAGTGCGACTGGCCCACTGTCTGTGGCCCCGGGGAATTTTTTTTGCAAATGAGGTCACTTCCTTCCAGCCGCGGTCTGCCGGCGTTTCTTCATTTGATAGATGCCATTTGCCTGCATACGAGAGCCGGTATCCGACTCTGGCCAGGTCCTGAGCAAACGTTCGGACACCTGGATTTAGACCAAACTGGTGGGCCGTATCGGTTTCTACATTGTTGAATACACCGTGTCTGCTGGGATAAACACCGGTCATGAGCGTTGCACGCGAAGGGCAGCAGTGAGGAGAGGGTGTAAACGCCCGGGTAAAAGTGACGCCTTCTTCTGCGAATTTTTGGAGGGCAGGCATCTGACAGGGTGACGCGGGTTGGGTAACGTCAAACTGCATTTCATCGACCAGGAAAATCAAAATATTCGGGCGAGGTGCGTCCATAGCTCATCCTTTTCTGATATCCGGCTCAGTTTTGAAATGTTGCACGCAACAAAAGCCAGATCCTTTTGTATGGATTGCGCAATTTCAATTGTTGCACTACCATGAAGCCTGCAATCGAAAAGGTCAAGAACAGACTATTCGGGTCAAAAGGCGATAGGAAATGTGCAGGAAGACATAGTGGTTTTTTTTACCAGGCGAGTTCGTATATTTCGATCGGAACCGGATGTTTCAAATCAAGTTAGTCGAAAGGAGCGAATTTTGAACAGCAATCCAGGGCTTCCCATTGTTGCACCAGAAGATGTGGGATTATCAGCTACGCGTCTGTACCGCATTAATCGCGTGATGCAACGCTATATCGACGAAGGCAAACTGGTCAGCATTGTAACGATGGTTTGTCGGCAGGGCAAAATCGCGCATTTCAATTGTTTCGGAACACAAGACAAAAAAGTACCCACAACACGCGATACGATCTTTCGGATTTACTCAATGACCAAACCAATCACAACTGTCGCGGCCATGATGCTCTTTGAAGAGGGGCTTTTTCAACTGGATGATCCCGTATCGAATTTTATTCCCGAATTAAAAGAAATGAAAGTCTTCGCCGGTACGGGCGTGCCCCCCGAAGACCTGGAGCGAGAAATCACAATTCGCCACTTGATGACCCACACATCGGGGATGACGTATGGCTTTATGGGCAATTCACCCGTCGAACAAATGTATAATCAGGCAAAAATTAATCGGCCAGACCATTCGACAAAAGAAATGGTACAAACACTATCAACAATACCCCTGGCAAACCAACCGGGTGCAGCCTGGCGTTACAGCGTATCGACCGATGTACTCGGGCATCTTGTCGAAGTGATCTCCGGCATGCCTCTCAATACATTTTTCAGAGAGCGAATTTTAGACCCTCTAAGCATGGAAGACACTGAATTTTGGGTACGCGAGGGACAGGGACATCGGTTTGCAACAAATTATGGTCCAGCACAAGAAGGTGGGATTCGGGTGATTGATGACCCGGCGACCAGCAAATTCACCAGTCCCCAGAAATTCTTTTCCGGTGGCGGCGGATTGGTCTCCACGGCCTCTGATTACATCCGCTTCTGCCACATGATGCTCAATGGAGGTGTGTTTCAAGGCGTGCGCCTGCTGGGACGCAAAACCGTCGAACTAATGACAATGAATCACTTGCCCGATGAATTGATACCCATATCTCTGGGACTGACAAATCTATCGGGTGAAGGTTTTGGATTGGGAGGCGCGATATTGCTCGATGCAGCCGCTGGCGGTCCCGGTAGCGTGGGTACATTTCGCTGGGGTGGTGCGGCAACAACAGCGTTCTGGATCGATTATGAAGAAGAACTCGTCGGGTTATTGCTCACGCAATTTATGCCCGCAAATTACTACCGCATTCGCGCTGAATTTAAGACACTTGTGTACCAGGCCCTGATTGAGTAATGATTTTTTTTCATCTTGGACTGGCGCAATCCCAATAGCAAATACTATCTATCTATTCACATTTCCTATCCAAACCAGGCCGACAAACAACGCGCGGATTCCCTTGGCGTAAGTCCAGGGGGCGCTATCATGATTCACGGATACCCAACGGGTAAATCGGCGTCGCTTTGGAATCGATACTGGTTTTTGGGGCGCGATTGGACGGATGGATGTATTGCTGTGACAAACGAAGCGATGGATGAAATTTGGACTTCCGTAAAAGATGGAACGCCAATTGATATTCATCCGTAGTCTCAGTGCCATTCCCAATCCAGGACAATCAACTTGATGGAGACAATAATGAACGGGCGATTTGGATACAACATGGACAAACCCACACCCCTTGAAGAAGGCATTGTGTGGGGTGCGAAAAATGGATTTCGCTATATCGACTTTCAAGCCGATATGCCCCCAAATGATCTGGCTTCTTTTGACAATGCGCGCGTAAAACGCATTCGAGATCTGTGTGAAAAACACGCAGTGCAAATCGGCGTACATCCTTCTTCCGCCATTAACAATGCCGAATACGTGCCAATTTTATCCGAAGCAGTCGATGACTATGTGAACGCCAATTTTGATCTGGCGGTTCGGTTGGGATGCGGCTGGATTGTCGGCCATGGGGGCTATCATTTTAGCGACACAGCCCTGCGCCGAGATGCAGCCATAGAACGCATGAAGCGGCTGGTGCATCGAGCGGAAAAAACCGATGTATCGATCTATTTTGAAAATCACAATCTGGAACCCGAACACGCCGAAATTCACTATTTGCCGCACAATGTCGAAGAGACACAGGGGTTTTTTGATGCCATTCAATCCGACCACTTCAAGTGGGCTTTCAACGTGGCGCACGGGCATCTCGTCCCAGAAGGCTGGGCTGGATTCCTCGATATCTTTGGAGTAGATAACATCGGCCAGGTACGCATAAATGATAACAATGGCGATTATGAAATACACCTGGTGCCAGGAGAAGGAACAATCGACTTTGACGCGCTTTTCAAACGCTTAAATGCCATGGGCTATAAAGGGTGGTTCAGTCTGGGCTTTGGAAATGCAGCCGACAAAATTCGCGTAAAAAATGAATTTAAAAAAAGGCTATAAGGAGGAAAACATTGTCGTTAATCACAGTCATCGGGCGTGGTCATTCGGGCACGCGGTTAATTTCGCACACACTCTATGCCAGCGGTGTGCACATGGGTGGATTGATCAATGCATCGGGCGATAAAATGCCCCCCGCCGCGCTGTACGATGCGTGCCGCGTAATGGCAAAATACGTGAAATGGAATGGCGGGCTATCCTGGAATTTTGATGCCTTGCATACCATGGACATCGATCCCGAATTTACCCACCTGGTCAAAACCTATTTGCAAGACGTGCTTCCCCCCAAAAATCGGTACGAGAACTATGGATGGAAGCTACCCGAAACCACACTGGTCTATCCGTGGATTGTGCGGATGTTTCCCGATGCAAAATATATTCACTGGGTACGCGATCCCCGCGATTGTATTTTGCGGCGGCACAAAACAGATGATTTGCGCGATTTCGATATTCAATATCCGCAAACAGACGACATACGCGAGCGGCGGGCAATTTCCTGGTTGTACCAGTATGAAATCATGAAATCCACACCTGTGCCCGAGCACTGTATCACCGTACGGTTTGAGGATGCGATCACAAATCAGGATGAGACATTTGCGCGGGTAGAAGCATTTCTCGGATTTCCATTGGGCAAAGTGATCGTGCGCCCCGATTCCGTGGGCAGGTGGAAAACCGATGATAGCGTCCATGATTTTGAATTTTTGCATCCTGCGATGAAGGCATATCAATACATTTAGAAACCGTCTTAAATCTCATGTAAACTCACCACGCGACATGGATCATATGCCCCTGTCCGTGAAACCAGATCCAATCCACAACAACACCGAGTGCCGTGCCCGCCATATAAGCCACCATCATCCCCAAAAAAAGCGGTGTCAACTTGCGATAGCGCTCCAGCCCGCCAAGCCGCAGAACGATCGTCTTCAGTGCCCAAACGAAAAAAATCGTCAGCGTTGTATTGCGAAGCGGTGCAGAAGCTGAAATCGTAAACCCAATCGGATGAATCGGAAACCCCGGAAACCGATACCGCAAGTAGAACAACAACCCGGTAAACGCGGCGCCAATACCCAAAAAACCGAGGCGATCCCAGCTGGTGCCCATAGTCCCAGCTTGAATGCGTCCCGCGGCGAGCCGGTTAAACCCCGCCAGATTCAGCGCCCCGATACCCCGAAAACTCACGGTTCCAAAATTGTAACTCCCCATGACATAATATCCGTAATACAAAATAAATCCCACCGAGACCACAGCCCCTATCAATGCCCCCAACATCACGCCCGGCGCGAGCACCTTGCGAAGCCTGCGATTTATCGCCATGCCCAACCTCGGCACATGCGCCATAGGCGTCATCGCAAACGTCTTGGCATCGCAGGCAAACGCATTGGTCAGCGTCAAAATCACCGCACTGCCCGGTCCCATACCCACAACGCCGAACAAATGCCAGGTAAAAGCCTGCGCCGTAATAGGCCCGCGCAAAAAAATCAGCCCGCTCTCCACCATGATCCGCGCCAGCCCCAAATACAAGACCAGCGTGGCAAAATAAAATGCAAAAATGGGTGCCCAGGCTATACCCGCGCTTTTCAACCACAACACGCAATATGCAGAACAGCCCAGCATCATCCACACAGCGGTTCGATACGACATCAATTCTTCGGCATCATCCACGCGGTCATCACCTCTAAAAGCCTTGCGAAAAACATCCCGCAAATGCGACCGCGCAATCCACAGACCCCAGCCGACAAAGGCGATCATGCCCCCAAAACTCTGCCACCCCACCGCCGCGTGAAAAGATCCCCATGGATCCACATTGCCCACTTCCAGACCAATGCGATTGAATACCCCCGCCTGCACAATGGCCAGCAGATGAAAAAACCAGATTGAAAACAGCACTTCCAGATTCGTGAAATAGCCAAACACCAGTGTCAAAAGACTGAACCGCAATTCAAAAGGCGGAAACCCCCGGGCAAGTGGCAACAATTTAGACGCAAAATTTCCACTCAAAATAGGCGGAGGCGGAACAGCCACATAAAACCAGGTGATCATAAACCAGCAAATCATCAAAAAGGTGATGGCAAATCCCACCTGAAAAAAGCGCGACCGCACTAGAGATGAAAGCGTACCGCGCGTTCCAGACACACCCGTCAGTTCCAAAAGCGCGCGCGCCACGGGAAAGGCCAGCCGCTCATGCGCCATCCATTGCTTTCGCAAAATCACGCTCAAGCAAAGATTGACGCCCAGTATAGACCCCAAAAAAGTGCCCCACCAGAACAGCGGAGCAATCCACAAACGCCACGGAAATTCCTCTCCGGGTGGAAGTCCCTCGTAAAAATGCGTCACCGCCGCGCGATCATTTACCACAGCCCAACCCGGCAAATGCGGCAACAGCAATTCGCCCCATCGGTTTTCTGCCGACGCAAAATAGTGCGGCATAGTGAGCGCTTCGAGAAGATAGTTCGACAACCACTCCCCCTGCATACACGCAGCTACTATGCCTATACAACACACGACCAGCAGCTCAGATGGCGATAAGCTGCGTCGTTTCAAAAACAGATTGCCAACCAACAAGAACAAATATGGAATGAGCAAAGCCACGGACAAATGCGCGTGATCTGCACGTGTGGAATGCAGCACCAGACTCGCGTACACAGGCCAAAAATTGACCCACGCCGCCATGCCCAAACCGATTATCAGGGATCGCCGCGTCACTTTTGATAGAACAGTGCTTTTAGCCAAACCCAACCCTTTTTTTATACTTTCAAGACTGCCCAAAATCCTGGACAAAGATCAAAAAATCTCCAATGCTAATCTGTTCATCACCATCCAGATCATATCGCGCATCGTAGTTTGCGTGACCAACCGCGTAACCAAAATGAGATGCAAAGAGAAGAAAATCATTTATCCCTACTGTACCGTCGCCATCAAAGTCTGCCCTTAGTGCCCCCTGTTGTGAAAACCTCAATACTATAGGATTGGCAAATACTTCAAATTGTCCAGACCGTCGAATACGCGCATATCGCAGCCGTATTTGACCTGTCTGAAAAGTATCTGAAACGCTAAAACGTATTGTACCGAGCCTCACCGCCTCCTGTGCAATTTTTCCTCCAAATGATGCTGCCATCACTTCAACAGAAGAAGGATTGGGAGGATAATAAGGCCCTGGCGAGTGTCCATTCGGAATGTCATTTCCAATATCAAAACCCTCGTAAGCCAAAGATGGCGCGTCAAAATCAAACAAAGCGCGAAATCCTATCGCATCTACAACCTGCTGCCCGTGAATTTCAACAGTAATTACACCATCCGAAGGCGTGACATACACACCTTGATTTTCTGTTGCATTTGTTACAAGAGATAATGTAAAGGAAGTCGTTTGAGATTGAAGTCCCTTTCCAACAACCGGAAAACTGACAGCAGGCGTTTTAGAATCATTGCTATAAATGGTCACACGCGCTGACAAATCTCCCGCTCTGTTTGGCTCAAAACGAAGCGTAAAAAAGCCGTTTTGCTTTGCGGGAACCACGAATTGTTTGGGCGTAACGCTCACCTGTTCATCACTGGCAATAATATCTGTAATTGACAGGGAAGCATCTCCAAAATTTGTGACAGTCACCGTCATAGACTTTGAACTGCCGACCTCAACACTGCCAAAATCGCGCTGAGAAGCATTGACCGATATTTGCGGAACGGGAACAACGGGTTGTTGAACGCCTCGCGCTCGCAGTGTCACAGTAGCCCGCGGTAAATTGCTCAAAATAGTCATGTTGCCAGATTTATCGCCCACACTTTGCGGAAAAAAAGTGACAGAAATCTGTTTGCTACGACCCGGTGCTACGGTATAAGAAGATTGAGAAAGGCCGTAATCACTGGACGGCAACAGGATATTTGTAATAACCAATGACGCCTGACCCGTGTTGACAATCCCAAGATTAAGGGTTTGGGATGATCCCAATAAGACCGCACCAAAATCGAGTGCAGTGCGTGAAAGATTCATGATGGGTGTGCCAACGGGAAGCAAGGACAACTCCAATCTCCCATAGCCATAGACATTATCCCGTCCAGCAACCCCCATATCGACCACAGATTGCACCAGCGCGTCATATAAATTTCGCACATTATAATGGATGGGATCGGCAGATTTTAAGAGTGCTGCCGCTCCGGCCACATGGGGCGCCGCCGCTGATGTTCCAAAGTATGGATTGGGGCTATAGCTTATGGTACTAACACCAGCAGGTGCAACCAAATCCGGTTTAATTCGCCCATCAAATGTAGGACCTTGCGAACTGTACGAATCAATAGGCCCTGTCGTCCAGTTTTGATGATACAATGCTCCCACAGTCAACGCACCACGCGCGTCCCCCGGTGTGCCTACGGAACCTGTAATGGATACAGGTCCATCGAGATCATGGTTGCTACTGATCAATTTAAAATCGGTAAATTTGGCGTCCTGCACTTTCCAAACTGCAAAGCCATAAGTTCCCGGATCGCGGATAGTGTAAATGAGATGTTCTCTGGGAGGTGACTGAAGTTGTTTGGTATCTGCGCGCTCAACAATCTCGGTACTGCCATCTGTCTCGATTTTTACAAGCAAAAGATCATAGTCGTGAGACGTGAGCGGCCATTCGTTCCAGGTCAATCGTGCTTCTACTTCATCTCCTGCTTGTAGAAATAAATTCCCTGTTTGACGATTCTTTAACTTGACGATTTCATTTTCTCCATCAAAGTTATGATATCCATCGCTGTCCGGGTCGCGCAACTGTGCGTATATAACTCTTTGGGCCTCATTCCCCGCAGCATTCACCCACAAAACATTATTCTGAAAAGCATCATCTACAATTTCGCACTCAAAACCCAATCCATCACCAAAACCAGTAGCATGGGTTCCCAAAGATACCGTGACAATGTCCATGCCCTCCTGAATTGCCGCGTCCTTAGCATTTTCCAAACTGACCAGATTGCCGACCTTATATAGATAAATTTCAGCATCCGGAGCGGTGTCGTGAACAATTTCAGCGCAAGCCGACCCATGCACCCTTGCGCTTTCCGAAAGACGACCTTGTTGAAAAATCCCTTCTCCTGTAAAATCCCGATGAGATAAATTGGGTAATTCGCCTCGATTTTGCAGAGATGGCACTCCGACAAATCCGATGTCAATGACCCCGACTTTTATGCCCCGTCCAGTAAACCCTCTATTTGAATAAGCCTGTGCCTTGATGCGCGCCACACCCTCGCTGACTACAGCATGTAATTTTGGCTTTATGGGCAATCGCACAAATTGCACGCCATTCACCTGTGTCAGCCTTTCAAGCGCAGCTATGGGTACAGACACCTCAACCAAATGCCGCGATTGGGCAACGATTCTGACACCCAAATTGGACAACGCCCCAAAATCAATACTTTCCGAAAGCCTCCCATAGCGCGGCTCCAATACAACCGTGATATTTTCGCCATCAATATCTGCTGCACCATATTGTCGTGCTGTCGCCTTGGCCAATGCCCGTTTTTGTGCCACCCAGTTTTTTTGAATCCGAGCCAGTACACCTTCCAACTTCGGGGGATGATCTACCTTTTCATACTCAACTGGAGCTGCGCCAAAAGCCATAGCATGATAAAAAAGCAGGATGAGCACAGAGGGAACTAATGCTACATGGCAAAAGAAGCTAGCCATACCAGTCTTACTTGCGGTTGTCATTGCGGCATGCTTAAAGCCGCCACGCGAAGCACAACGCCAGTAATCCACAGGCGGACCTCTCAGACTGGACTCCTGCCTCCGCAGGAGTGACGGCAATCTATATGGAATAAGACTTACACCGCGATGCACTAATCGTTTTCCCCAATATTTCGGATAGATAAATATTGCTCACCGTTTTTTGCCGAAGTTTTCAGAGAAAATGAGAAAATCATCGCCATCAATATCGCCATCATTGTCCATATCACCTCTTAAGGATGAACCCGTGTTGACTTGAACAGAATTGCTCGACCAGGTCGTAATACCCTCTGGTGACAGCGTGCGAACAAGCCCATTGCCACCTGCCGTTGCTGTCAGTTCTGCAAGAATCCTCTCCTGAGCATCCTGTAGTCCTACATATCCATGTTCGTTTGAGCCAACGATATAAACGCCGAGGGTACCATAGCTATTGCTTACCCTGATCAATCCATTATCATTTGTGTTTGAACCGGCAGTGATAAGTTCTGTGCCTGTTTTAGAGTTGATATTCAATACTCCGTCTCCACCAGAATATGCCCCCAGACGTGCAATCCACTTATTGTTATTATTCGCTAGCCTCAGATTACCTGCAGTCTCTCCTGTCTCCAATAACGCCATAAAATCTCCCAGATTGTTTAAGAGACTTAAACGAGCATTGCCCGAAAGGTCTGCACCTAAATACGCTAAAAGTTGATTGCCTGTTCTGTTGATGTTTATCGAACCATATCTCTCGTGTGTATTCAAACTAATCAAAATATCTTCATTTCTGTTTCTAATCCAGATTCTTCCATCTCCTGTCTCAGAATTTGATCCCAGAGCAATCTGGTTCTTTTCTTCTGTTGAATTGACATGCACCACCCCATTGCCACTCGCGGCTAACGATCCAATGTAAACCAGTTGCTTACCTTCAGGAGAATTAACAAAAATGAGACCGCCCCCCACGGTACTGGGCCATAATTCAACAACTGCCTGTCCATCGCTGTTTACAATCTGCAATCCCCTCGTGCGAATCACACCCTGTATCTGTGACGCCATTTTTCCCGCTCTATGTACATCTGGAATCGCAACAGGTATATCTGAATTCGGTAAATCGGGAATTCCGACATTACCTTCAGGCATTGGAATGGGATCAGGGGTTAATTTCGATTGAAATGGTGATACGCCATCTGTTGCGGCAACCGTGACAACGGCCACCAGCAAGAGACACAATAGGATATTAAAATTGCGATAGCGCGTGACGCGCGTCTCTAATTGATTCAGACGTTCTTCCAGTGGATTCATCTTCTTCCCTCCCAAATATGGATATCGACATCAAATCGATAAGGTGGTTTACAACGGCAAACGATTTCATTTTCTTATCCTGTGCTTGAGGTTTTACCAAAATAAGACGGGATTTGAAAAAGGCAAGGCTACTCTTTCAAAATGTGGGTATATTATTTTTGGACTAACGGGAGTAGAGATTGCGGTGGTGGAAACTGTTGGGATCGCGGATGAAGAAGATTACGCTGATGAACTACAGTCGCGGTTGTACACTGCTCCAACAGAAGTTCTACCGTCTGAAAGATGGTGATTTTAGACCAGGATGGGAAAATGAACGAAAACGACCAGTTAAACAGAGTCTTGAAAAAAATTCAGGAGATAGTGAAATTATCAGCCAACGGCGACTACCTCTACCGCGGGGAACCTGAATGCTACGATAAAGTGTCTTCTGGTCTCTACCGCAAATACTCGGAAATTGAGGCCGAGCATTTTGATATTGAGGTTGTTCAGAATGAAATTCTGGAAGCTGCAAAAAAATATACGACCGAAACCGACGACTTTGAAATACTGACCCAACTTCAACACTACGGCGGTGCAACCAATTTGATAGACTTTACGCCTGACTATCTCATAGCTCTTTTCTTTTCCTGCGATGGCTCTGATTTACTGAACGTAGATGGCAGAGTCATTTTGTTGCAAAAAACCGGAGAGATCAACGAACAGGTTAATTTCCCTCAGAATCCAATAAATCGCGTCATTGCCCAAAAGAGCATATTCGTGCAACCAGCCAAGGGTTTTATTGAACCAAACCATGTAATCAACATTCCAAAAGATCTTAAACAGCCTATCCTGAACCACTTGCAAAAATATCACAACATATCTACGAATACCATTTACAACGACCTCCATGGCTTTATCAAATACCAGAATGTTCATCAAAGTGCCTCTGCCGAGTTTTTCAAAGGTCTTATGTCTCAAAAAGAAAAGGATTACTCAAAAGCCATCGAACATTACAGCAATGCCATTAAACTCAATCCGCAAATGGTCTCTGCCTATAACAATCGCGGTGCTGCTTACAGTGATACAAGTGCGTACGACTGTGCCATTGAGGATTTGAGCAAGGCCATAGAACTGAACCCAAATGATGCCAAAGCTTATACCAATCGCGGTGCTGCTTATAGTGAAAGAAGTGAGAATGACCGTGCCATTGAAGACCTGAATAAAGCCATAACACTGAACTCTAATAACGCTAAAGCCCACAACAATCGTGGTCTTGCTTACCTCAGCATAGGTGCGTATGACCGTGCCATTGAGGATTTGAACAAGGCCATAGAACTGGACCCGAATGATGCCGAAGCCTATAATAATCGCGGCAATGCTTACGGTGGTACAGGCGAGATTGATCATGCTATCAAGGACTTAAACAAGGCCATAGAACTGGACCCGAATAATGCCGAAGCCTATAATAATCGTGGCATTGCCTATGGCAGCAAAGGCGAGATTAACCAAGCTATCGCAGACTACAACAAGGCAATAGAACTGAACCGAGATTATGCCGAAGCCTATAACAATCGTGGGGATACTTACAGTGACACAGGGGCGTATGACCGTGCCATTGAAGACTTGAATAAGGCAATCGAATTGACTCCGGATGATGCTGACACCTATAACAATCGTGGCGTTGCTTACTACAGAAAAGGCGAGGTTGACTGGGCCATTGAAGACTTGAATAGGGCAATAGAACTTACCCCAGAGCTTGCCTTGGCCTATTACAACCGCGGGAAAGCCTGGTTACGCTGGAGAAAATGGAATAAAGCCAAAACAGACCTGACCCTTGCCAAAAACATGGGTATGGATATTATCGCGGCATTTTGTAAAGAGTACAAAAATGTTGCGGAATTTGAACAGAAATATGATGTGAAGTTGCCGGAAGACATCGCGGTGCTTCTGATGTAAGGCTGACTGTGTGTAAGAATGAACTGGACTTGACCCGTTTAGGTGGGTACCTTACCTGTGACCTCAGATGGGATTATGTATGAAAGAAACGTATTCTGCGATATAACGGAGGTTTTAGATGAAAAAATCTAAACTTGTCGTTGGACACCTCATGAATGACCAATTACTCGTCAAATCTGTTGCTACTTCAAAGTCTTTTGATTGGCTCAAGTGGTTGGAAACCGAGGAACTTGTCGAATTTTTCGCGCAATTGCTCACGCTGGTAACACAGATATCAAAAAAGAAAAAAACTGCCACGGCGCTTTCGACTTTTCTCGCCGAATGGCGTGAAACTGCTTTGCTCAATTTAGAGCCGGAAGTCATAGAAGACATTGCTGAGGCAGAACGGGAATTGGATGCTGGCGGAGGAAAGACGTGGACCCTAATCAAGGAGGAGATTGGGCTGTGAATCATCACCGATACACGCTTGAATCACTTCCGAGAAAAGTCGAAAATTTTATCAAGCGGCGAGATCGGGTAACACAAGAACGAATTAATGCCGCTTTTGAGTACATCACCAGATCTCCGTTTCAGCACGAAAATCCCACAACAATCAGACAACTGCATGGAAAGAAAAAAGGACTCTATCGCTATCGGATAGGGGATATTCGTTTCATTTACCGAGTTGACAGAGACAACCGGTTAATCCGCATTGTTCAAATTGATAATCGCGGCGATATTTATTAGACAAATAGTTTTTTAATCCGCGTCATCCCTTCTGCCACTTTATCCGCGAGCCACCGCGACAACGCCCTTGGTAAATTGGGAGAGATCATCCATAAGCGAATACATTGTGGGCAGGAGAACAAGTGTCAGAATTGTTGAAATGGACAACCCCGATACCACGACCAGACCGATGGGGCCCCAGCGGCGGGCTGTGCCTTCGGCATGGCCAAAAAGCATCGGAATAACCAGCGGCATCAGGCCGATAATGGTGGTGGTGGCCGTCATCATAATCGGACGCAAGCGGTCTTGCCCCCCGCGAATAATGGCATCGCGGCGAACAAGCCCCTGTTTTCGGTATCTGTTGATATGATCGACCAGAACAATGCCATTATTCACCACAATGCCAAAAAGCACCAGAAGCCCGTACTTGGCATTGCTATCCATAGCGATCTTAAAAGTATAGAGACCGAGTGCGACACCGATGAATGCGAAGAAAATGCAGAACATAATGGTGAGCGGATGGACATAGGATTCAAAGAGCGAAGCCATGATAATATAAATGAGAATCAGCGCGAAAATCAGCGTCTCAAAATCCTGCTCCTGTTCGGCATTCATAGACTTGAAGCGGCGGTCCATTTGATACGTATATCCCTTGGGCAAGGGCACGCTTTCCATACGCGCTTTCATCACCTGTCCCACTTGGAACACTGCTTTTTGCTCTGTATTGGCAAAAACAGTCAGCGTGGGCATGCGGTCTTCACGGGAGATCGCATTGGGTCCTTGTATGAGATTGAAATCCGCCAGACTTGAGAAAGTGACCATCCCACCTTTGTCGCTTTCAAACTCCGTTGTTTTGAGCTGTTCAAGAGTAGCGCGATCTTCTTCGCGGAGTTGAACAGTAATATCGATTTCGCCCTCGGGTGTTTTGAACCTGGAAGCTCCTCGCGCCCCGAGTGCCAAAGCGATATTAGTGGCAATATCGCGCGGCGATATACCATACCGCTGCGCCCTTTCGCGATTTACAACCACGCGAATCTCTTCGGTACCCGTCTCAAGACTGGTTTCAATCTCGTGAACGCCAGACATGCCCTGCATACTCGCTTCAATATCCTCGGCCAGAACCGCCAAAATTTCCTGCTTTCGCCCTTTGAGTTCAACACCCACCCCCGTGGTTCCCCCTGACTTGCCCCCACGAGACCTGAAACGCACACCGGGAATATCCTTCGGAAGAAGCGCTATGATCTTGCGCTGAACCTCGTCTGTCGTCAATTTGCTCTCTTCTGCCGGCGTGAGATAAATAGTCAAAAGCGCATTTCTCTTTCCCTGACGGTTACCCGTATTGAACTTGGTCGCAATAGCCTCTATGTCGAGTTCCTCTTTCAGTGGAATAAGTATGTCTTCGGCGATCTTAAAAGTTCTACTCGCCTGCTCCAAATCGTACGTACGAGGCATCTCAACCGTCAGCCTGATCGCGCGGCTGGGTTGATAGCGAAAAGGTTCTTGTTCTATTTTCCCGTATATGTGATTACCCAAAAAGAGAAGAACACAGGCAACAGAAAGAGTTGCCCAGCGATAGTGCAGAGTATTGGCAACCACCCGCGCATAGAAAGCTTTGGCACCAATAGCGCGATAACGGAAATACAGAAAAACCGTCATTGCGATCACCGCGGGAAAACCAAGTTTGGCAAACAGGGGCAACGCACTGATGGTACTGGCAATCCTGTCCCACAGAGCCGCGTAATCAACTTTACTGAAATCCGTATAATATATATACGCAACCACCCCGACAATGGCCGCGAGCACCAAAATACTTTTGAGAATGCGATCAAGCGTCTGCCCTCCTTCATTGAAGGCACGGGATGCAGCCAACGGGATCAGGGAAAGCGCGACACAAAACGATGCAATAACAGACACGACAACTGTTACAGAGAATTGCCGCATAAAGAGCGAAGTGCCCGAATCAGTCACAAAAATGACCGGAACAAATACACAGACAGTGGTAAGCGTTGCAGCCAGAACCGGGAGACCAATCTCCTCACTGCCCTCAAGAGCTGCCTGTGTTGCACTCTGACCTTCATCAAAACACTTGCGAAAAATATTCTCCAGTGCCACAACCGCCGGATCCACGAGCATCCCAACAGCGACCATCAGCCCCATCATCGAAATCAAGTTCAAGGTGATATCAATACCAGATTGACGCAGAAAATACATCATGAGAAACACCGTGAGCGCGCTAATTGGAATGGCGGAGCCAATAATGAGCGTACTGCGAAAGTTGCGGAGAAAAATGAAGATGGCAATAACTGCTAAAAGACCACCCATAATCGCCGATTGGCTGAGACTGGTTATACTGGCAATAACAGCAGTTGACTGGTCTCGAACCAGAAGCATTCGAAGATTATCTTTGCCAACCTCCTCATTGATACGGGCGAGTTCTTCGCGGGCGCGCTTGCAAACATCGACCATATTTGCAGTCGAAGATTTTTGTACAGAAAGATAAAGGGAGGGCACGCCATCGAGGCGATCAAATCGACGGGCGGGGGGATAATCATAAGTAACCGATGCAACGTCGGACAGCGTCAGATTTGGGCGAATGGGCAGATTGCGAATCTGGTCAACAGTCTCAAACTCACCCACACTTCGCACAGCGAATCGCTTATCGCCATCGGTGACATAACCCGCTGAGATATTAATATTATTTCTACGAAGCGCGCGGTTGATGGTGCGAAAATCCAATTTGTGCGCTATCATAGCTCTCTGATCGACCTCGACGAGGAGATCTTTCTGCTGTAAACCCCTCAATTCAACACTTGCCACACCATCGAGCCGCTGCAATCTCGGCAACAGGCGCTGGTTATAGACCGCGATGAGATCCTCGGGATCTTCACCGAGCCACGAGACAGTATATTCAAGAGCCGGAATATCTTCGGTATCGAAACTTTTAACACCAATGTAGTCCACGTCTTCGGGCAAATCTGCACGAACCTGATCGAGGCGGTCTCGCAGATGAATGCCAACGAGATCCATATCCGCATCCATTGCAAATTCCAGGCGAATAGTCGAAGAAGACTCATTGGATGTGGATCCCATGTTTTCAATGCCGGGCATAGTGCCCAATATCTCTTCAATTGGGCGCGTGATAAACCGTTCGATTTCCTCTGGGGAAGAAGAAGGATACCGGATAGACACAAAAAGGACCGGGAACGTCACGCTGGGCAAATATTCGAGCGGCAACTTGAACAGCGAAATAAAACCCATCACCACGAGACTGAGTGCAATCATAATCGTGCTGATAGGTTTAAAAATGGCAAAGCGACTGAGCTTCATAATCTTTTCCTACATTTGCACCGAGATGCTGAAATATGCGAAACCTTGTTTTTTGACTACCTTGTCGTCATTCTTCTCAACAATTTGACGACAACATATGCATTTCTCACAGCATGTCAAGATTTGCGCTTCGCATCACCATTGATTTTAGACGCACGATTGCGTATCCTGAAGTGCTCACGAAAGCGAACAATACACCAAAGAAAGGAAAGAAAATGAAGCTCACGTACATCATGTTCACAAAACACCTCGAAGGTCAGGACATACCCACAATTATTGAGTCACTTCAATCTGTAGGCGTGCAAGGCGCGGATTTGTGTGTGCGAGAGGGATATCCGGTCAATCCAGACAATATCGATAAAGCACTACCCGAAGCCGCCAAACAGTTTGAAGCAGCGGGATTGTGCATTCCCCTGGTAACAGCTCCCGGCGATTTTAGCCGCCCGGATATCGATTACGTCGAGCGTTATTACGGCGCGTTGGGCGAAGCCGGTGTGGCGCACGTAAAACTGGGCTACTGGCACTGGTCGGATCAGAAACACTACTGGGATCAGTTGGATGAAATCCGGGGCTGGATGGAAGGCTTTGAGAAATTGTCGGAAAAACACGGCGTAAAAACCGTGGTACACAACCATTCGGGCAAATCGATGGGATTAAATTCGTGTGCCGTCATGAACGTGGTCAAAGGATTCAATCCCGAACACATCGGCGTATTTTCCGACCCGGGTCACCTGTCAATATGTGGCGAGCCAATTGAAATGGCACTGGATATTGTGAGCGAGTATCTCTCAGTCCTGGCATTTAAGGATCTGATTCGCCAGCGACCTTTGGGACGAACCGTACAGGGCGCGCCCACGGGTGGAACAATGCGCCTGGGGCAAGGATTTGGCGATTGGCCCGCGGTGGTAAAAACACTGGATGGATTGAACTTTGAAGGCCCCGTGAGTTTCCACAGTGAATACAGCGGTGAACCGATAGAAACCGTAATTGACCTGGCGCGGATTGATGTGCGTTTCTTTAACGCAATGCGGGCAGAACACGAAGGCGCGTAATCTGTGTCTAACCTTGAGATCACACCTTGGCATCACGCCCCAACATCCTCTGGATCTGCACCGATCAACAACGCTACGACACCATTCACGCCCTCGGCAATGAACACATTCACACGCCCAACCTCGACCGCCTCTGCGCCGAGGGCGTAGCATTCACACAGGCCCACTGCCAAAGCGCGATATGCACGCCCAGTCGTTCCAGCTTTCTCACCGGGCTTTACGCCAGTACCGTACACGGCAATCGCAATGGCAATGCCTATTTTCCAGCAAATGAACGCGTGCAACTCATCACCAAACGCCTCGCAGATGCCGGATACGATTGTGGCTTATCGGGCAAACTCCACCTCGCCTCTGCCTGGAATGGCGAAGAACAACGCGTTGACGATGGATATCGCAAGTTCTGGTATAGCCACTCACACAATCAAGGCATCGGAAATGGCAACCAGTACACCGACTGGCTCACCAAACAAGGCATAGACCTCGGCGACGTCTTCCAAAGAAAAAAAGACGGCATGTATGGCAACTATCGCCCCGACATGAATCCCCAATATCACCAGACCACCTGGTGTGCGGACCGCGCCATCGAATTTATCGAATCCTCTCACAACGGCCCCTGGCTCATGAGCGTCAACCCCTTTGATCCACACGGGCCTTTTGACGCGCCCGACACGCACAAATACAATCCCGCCGACCTGCCACCGCCGCTATTTTGTGAAAGCGACCTGCAAACCCACACGCGACTCAAACGCTTTTTTGCTGGGCAAGAAGGCAACCCACCCGGCGAACGCGAACAGCACAACAAAGCATCTTACTACGGCATGATCGCCCTCATCGACGAAAACGTCGGCCGCATGCTCGGCGCACTTGAGCGCACGGGCCAACGCGAAAATACCGTGGTCATCTTCACGAGCGACCACGGCGAAATGCTCGGCGATCACGGCCTCACCGGCAAAGGTTGCCGCTTCTACGAAGCCCTCGTGCGGGTCCCCCTCATTATCTCGTGGCCCGGCACTTTTCTGCAGGGCCACCGCGCAGACGGCCTCACCGCGCTCTTAGACATTGCGCCCACCCTTGCCGACCTCGCTGGCATCTCTCTCGAATGGACACACGGCAAATCTCTCATCCCCATTCTCGCGGGCGAACACCCCGGGCACGCGCACCACGACTTTGTGCGCTGTGAATACTACGATGTCGTCGATAAATTCGCCCCTAATACCTCGGAAACACACAAACCCTGTTGGGCAACCATGTTGCGCAACGACCGCTACAAACTCGTCGTTTACCACAACGAAGACTATGGCGAACTCTACGATCTGTGGGAAGACCCCGAAGAATTTCACAATCTCTGGGAAGATCCATCCCACACAGACTTGAAATACCAACTCATCAAACAAAATTTTGACCACACCGTTATATGCGCCGACCCCGGTCCTGAACGCATCGGGAGATATTAGCACGAGTCAGCGTCCCAATGGAGAGCGCAACATGAAATTCAAAACACCGTTAGACGTCAGAATCGCTTGTAGGGCCAACGAACTCGAAGGCTTCGCCTCCCGAGCCCTTCCCGGCTACCTGTGCGTCAACGTCGCCTTTCTGGACATAGACTACGCCGACGATTTCGAGGCATTCTGTCGCGCCAACCCAAAACCCTGCCCGCTGATCGCTAAAATGGAACCCGGCCAAACGGACTGCCCCGAGTATGCACGCGCCCTCGACATCCGAACCGACCTGGGTTCATACGACATCGTACGCAATGGCGAAGTCACCGAACTCCGACAGGACATCGTGGACCTATTCGACGACCGAACCGTTACCTTTCTGATCGGATCAAGCGTCTCCTTCGACGGCCTCTTGGCCGAGAAAGGCTACCCCGCCGCATTCGGACCGACCATCCAACTCACGTCACTCCCGTGCGAAACTGTCGGACCCTTCTCAGGCAACATGGCCGTCACCATCCGCTCATTCGACCCGGCCGTAATCGACGATGTATGGGAATTCACCAGCCACTTTCCCGGGTGTCACGGTGCCCCAATCGGAAGAAATAATGCGGACGAACTTGGCATCGAAGAGCTGAACGTCAACATGAACGGTCACCCGTTTGAAGTACCCGAAGGAACGGATCGCTTGTATTGGGCTTGCGGCATCACACCCCGCATTGTCGCCGAGCAGGCCAAGCTCCCGTTCATGATATCCTACACCCCTGGCCACGCAATGATCACCGACATCCCGACAGAGAGCCTGTACCAGGCCTGACCTGGATCAGGAGATATTAGCATGAACCAGCGACCCAACATCTTGCTCATCATGAGCGACGAACACGACCCCGCAGTCACCGGCTGTTACGGCCATCCCCATATCGAAACACCGCACCTGGATCGCCTCGCATCCGAAGGCACCACCTTTGACAATGCCTATACCGCCTGCCCGATATGCGTCCCCGCGCGCATGTCCTTTATGACCGGACAATACGTCCACCAGATCGGCACCTGGGATAACGGCTCGCCCCTTGCGAGTTCAATCCCCACAATGGGCAGCTACCTCGAAGCCGCGGGCTATGAAACCGCAATCTGTGGTCGCACCCATTTCATAGGTCCCGAACGCCTGCACGGCTTTGGCACGCGACTCATGGACGACGCCGAAAAATGGAAACACTGAAATATGAGTGCCCCCTCGCGCACACCCGACGGCCGGCGCGCCAGCAACAGCCACGTCACCGAATGCGGTCCCGGCGAAAACTGGCAAAACGACTACGACCGCACAGCCGCCGACCTCTCCGAACGCTTCCTCAAATCCCGCGCGCAATACGCCGACCATCCCTTTCTCCTCTACACTGGCTTCATGAACCCCCACTTCCCCCTCTTGTGCCCTCGGGAATACTTCGACCGCTACCATCCCGACCGTGTCGTCTTGCCACACACGAGAACCGAACCCTGCGACACCCAGCACCCTTCTATCCAGCAACTCCGCTACTGGCTGCGCAACGAAGAACCCTTAGACGACGCCATCTCCACCACCGCAACCGCCGCTTACTACGGCCTCATCTCTTTCACCGATCACCTCATCGGTCGCCTGCTCAACATTGTCGATAACTCATCCTTGCGCGACAATACCGTTGTCATCTACGTCAGCGACCACGGCGAAATGGGTGGGCACCACGGTATATGGCAAAAGCAATGCTTCTACGAACACGCCGTGCGCGTCCCCATGATCATTCGCCATCCGAATACCGCGGGCAACCAGCGCATCGCCGCAGGTGCCAACCTCACCGACATCCTCCCCACCCTTATCGACCTCGCCGAACAGAACCCCGCGCCATTGCCCGGCAGCAGCCTCCTACCCGCCATTAGCGGTCACGCCTTCTCCGATCGCCCCATTTTTAGCGAATACCACGCCCTCGGCGCTCTAACTGGCGGCTTCATGATCAAAAAAGGCGATTGGAAATACATCCACTACGTCGGTCTTCCCGACCAATTATTCAACGTCGCCAACGACCCCGACGAAATTGAGAATCGCGCCGACGATCCCACCTGTGCCGACATCCTGTCCGATCTTCGCACCGACCTCCACAACATTGTCACGCCCGAAGAAATTGACCAACGCGCCAAAGAAAATCAAAAACTCAAAGGCATTGGCAGAGCGACCAGCTTTTAGCGGTCAGTCCCCAACGGGTCTAAAACCTCGTAATCCCCCCGTTTCCACGCATCCAACCCCGACGTATAGAATTTGGAAAAACGGCGATCTGAAGCCCCACCTGCGACATTCGCGTGTAGCACATCCTCCCCAAAATCGCAAATCATTCGAAAAGTTGGCGCAAGCGCGCCGCCTTTGAACAAGCCGGCCTGGGAAACCGTTGACCGGCTGCCAATATTCGCAAGCGAATAATCAAATCCCAAAAACCGCGGCAACTTCCCCCTGAAAAAAATATGCTCAATATAAACTTTACTCACTTCGCCGTGTGGCACGGCTTTTTCTCTTAATCCGCGTTCAATCGCCATTTGATACAGAGCTTCCGGCGACTGATCTCCAAACCAGACCGACGCCTCGCCCAAAAGAATGCGATCAAAATAGCCGTGCAGAACACTGAACAGCGTCGTTCCATCCAGCAAATGCACCATCATCTCGCGCCCCAGGCCATTGTCCCCAAAAACGAGCAAAACAAGTTCGCGATACACGCGCTCAAAAAGCGTCGCACCCAGAGAATCCGCATCATAACACAAATCCCAGTCCCTCAATATATTCCCGTTTTCCGATTCGGGTAACAACGGACGTATAACCGCCATAAAATCCCTGGCCTGAAGCGCGTAAAGATCGTAGTGAATCCGCTTCATATCTTCTACGGTCAGGTCATCCTTTTCCCGCAATATCTCGTAAATTCGATCAGCGCGATAAGACGAGATCGACAATTTCATCGGCTCAGTCTGCCCCATAAAATTGAGATCCTGATTTGCCGTCACAATAAAATTGCATTCGGGATTGACTGCGCGCGGATACAATATTGGATCGATCATCCCATCCCAACCCTGTTTCTCATCCCACCCCAAATACGGAAGCAAACCCGACGAGCCTTCGGGTTGTTTGGGCACCAGCCCGCCGAGTTGATAGCCAATATTCCCCGCCCGATCAGCAAACACCCAATTAAACGGAGCAAACGTCAACCCCACAAAATAATCCCGTGCCTCTTCAACGCCCTTCGCCTTTGTAATTCGCAGAACACAATCCAGCGAATCCGCGCCCGTCCCTTTTTGCTGCTTGCCCGTCCACGCATAACACAGGTAATACCCATCCTCATTGACCTCGCCTTCCAACAAACCGCGTTCTGTCTCGCAAACGCGCAACCTTATCGGATCCCGCTTTTTTGGCCGAATAACCTCTTCTCGCACGCGCAGCGGAATCCATTTATCCCCGCATCTGTATTTTCCATCTCTCACTTCCTCGACAAAATAATCACACACATCGGCAGTCCCATAGGTCGCTGCCCACGACAAATAGTGAGATCGTCCCATTGCCACAAAGGGCAATCCCGGCAGAGTCGCACCCATCAAATAGTCATGGTCCCCAGACAGAACCGCCGGATACCACACCGAAGGCAATTGCAATTGCAGATGCGGATCCCCGCACAACATCGCCCATCCAGATGCCGTCTTTGACGGACGCACAGCCCAATTATTACTCGCGGAAAAATTGGGCAACAAATCGCGCCACACCACAGATGCCGGAATCATCGGACGCACTATCTGCACCTTTTTTATTAGATTGATGTAATCTTCTGATATATCATCCCGAATCGCCGGAAAAAGTTCCTTCAACCGCTCGGTATCCACGCCCTTTTGAATCAACTGAACAATCAACTTCTCCACATCGCCCTGCATTTGGGAAAGCCCCACAAAACCGATCAGCTTAACCATCAGCAAAGCATCTGCCGGCGTCCAGTCATCCGGTCGATATCCCATCAGCTTAAATTCAAACGGCGTTCCCGTTGCGCGTACCGCCTGATTCACCCCCTGGCAATACGCATCCAGAACCGCTTGCACATCAGGTGATAAATGCCGCGCTTCCCGGTCCGCATCACCCGCTATATTGAGCCAGCGCATAAACCGATCTGCCTCAATCAAATTCTCATCCGCCTTCAAAAATGCCGACGCATTCCCACGCCCGATGAGCTTGAGCAACCACATGTGCATCTGCCGGTCCCGACCATGTGCATAACCCAAACCGTAATACCGATCCCCTTCATCCCGCGCCGAGATATGCGGAAACCCATGTGCCATGCGCCGGATACACACCTCGCCCGTTATACCTGGTATTATAATTTTTTTCGCATCGCGTTTCATATTGCAAGCCTAAAAAAGCGGAACACTTGTCAATGCTCCGCTTTTTGTTTTATTGTGATATCACTCCCACAATCTTCTATCCAGACTGCGATATTGAATCGCCTCGGCCACATGGCGCGACTGAATATCCCCTTCGCCCTCCAGGTCTGCTATCGTGCGGCTCGCCTTCAGAATTCGATCATAAGCCCGCGCCGACAGCCCCAATCGCGTAATCGCCATCCGCAACAACTCCTGACTCTTATCATCAATTTTGCAAAATGTTCGAATCTCTCGCGGTCCCATGTGCGCGTTGCTAAACAAATCACTATAATCTGCAAACCGTTTCAATTGCATTTGCCGGGCGGCTTGCACGCGCCGGCGAACCTCTGCGGAAGACTCGCCAGTAGGTTCATTAGTCAGTTCTTCATACTGCACAGCCGGGGTTTCTACGTGAATATCAATGCGATCCATCAACGGTCCTGAGATTCGATTGATATAGCGTTGGATCACAGGTGGCGAACAAATACACTCGTGGTGTGGATCGCCCAAATACCCGCATGGACACGGATTCATGGCGCAAACGAGCATAAACCGCGCGGGATACGAAAGCGACATCGCCGCCCGTGCAATCGTCACAAAACCGTCCTCAATAGGTTGGCGGAGGGACTCCAACACTTGTTTCTTAAATTCTGGAAGCTCATCCAAAAACAGCACCCCGTGATGAGCCAACGATACTTCTCCCGGCCGGGGATAGGGGCCGCCGCCGATCAATCCCGCATCTGAAATCGTGTGATGCGGCGACCGAAAGGGCCTTATCGCCACCACTGCCGTATCGGGTGGCAGCAATCCCGCCACCGAGTGAATTTTTGTCGTCTGCAGAGCCTCATCCAGGGTCAGATCGGGTAAAATGGTCGGCAATCTTCTGGCGAGCATGGTCTTGCCCGATCCGGGAGGACCCATGAGAATCGCGTTATGCGCGCCCGCCGCCGCCACCTCCAGCGCGCGTTTTGCATGCTCTTGCCCGCGCACATCCTTAAAATCCACCCGATGCGTCCGCGCCTGCCGAAAAATCGCTTTGCTATTGATTTCAAAGGGCATGATCTCGCAGTACCCTTCTAAAAAATCCAGTGCCTCACCCAAATCGCGCACCGGTAAAACATCTAACCCTCCTGTAATCGCCGCCTCCCGCGCATTTTCCACAGGGATGAGCACCCCTTTTAAGCCCGCCTTTTTGGCTTCCACAGCCATTGACAGCGCACCGCGCACAGGACGCACCGTGCCATCCAAAGCCAACTCGCCCAAAATGAGATATTGCGACAACTTCTCGGGTGAAATTGAACCGCTCATTGCGGCAATAATGCCTATGGCAATCGGCAAATCAAATGCCGTGCCTTCTTTTCGGATATCTGCCGGTGCCAAATTCACCGTAATCCGATTAATTGGAAATGTTCGCCCGGCATTTTTAATCGCAGCCATCACCCGATCTCGGCTTTCCTTCACAGCACTATCGGGCAAACCCACCACTGAAAATGAGGGAAGCCGACGCGAAATATCCGCCTCAATATGCACGATATACGCATCTATACCCAGTGTTGCACAACTCAACGCACGCGCAGTCATCAAAACCTCCTTGCCTGAAAGGAACCAACTGATAGAAGCACTAAAATCAGGCAAGGAGTATGCCAGAACCCCTTAGAGCAATAACTTCTTGTAATAAAAAGAAATACCCGATATCAAAGCAGCCCTGTGTTGAAAGATCTATTCACAATAGCCATCTTGCATAGAACAAAATGTGCCATACACCTGCTACTTCATCCGATCCAGCACCGGCTGCAATTTTTGTCGCGCTGCCTCGGCTTCTGTACCCCCATCGGCGATTGGGTGTTCTTCCAACTCATCTGCTACAACATCGTACAGATCGCCCGTATCGTAGAGCTTCCAGCGTTTATCCTGCGCCCATCGCTTTAAGTAATAACCCTCCTTCCCCCATCCGGGCAGAGGATCGTGATGGGCAAAAATCCACTCGCGCGGCGTTTCCGTCTCACCCTTTAACTGCGGCAAAAATGACACCCCATCAAACACATCGTCCTCGGGCAAAGAAGAGCCAGCCATATCCATCATCAACGGCAAAAAATCACTGCAATCAATCAAATCATCACACACAGACCCCGATGGAATCGTACCCGGCCAACTCGCAATAAGTGGCACCCGCGTCCCCGCATCAGTCGAAAGCCCCTTCCCTCCCTGGAACTCACGACCATTGATCATAGAAGTCACCTGACGCGGCGACCCATTATCACCTATAAACAAAAGCAACGTATTCTCTCTCAGACCAAGTTCATCCAATTTATCCACAATTCGCCCGATCACCACATCCATATACTCAACCATATCCACAAAATACTTCACGCCACTATCGTGCCGGTTTTCAGACCATATTTCGCTATGCGGCGTAGGTTCAAATGGACCGTGTGTCAGCGCCATTGGATAATACATAAAAAACGGCTCGTCCTTATGCCGCTCGATATAATCGCAAATATAAGCGGTAAAAATATCGGGACCGTACTTGCCCTCTGTATCCTCCAAATACTTCCCATTTTGTTGAATCACCGGATCGGCATACCGAGACCCCTTATCCTCCGTGTGTTCCGTATGCCACAAGCAATATTCGTCAAAACCCGAATCTTCTGCCAGTTGCCCCTTGCCGCGCCACTCGGGTTCAAAATCTGGCGGATTATAGCTATACATTTGCCATTTGCCCGAAATACACGTTTTGTAACCAGCCGTTTTCATCAGATGCCCAAAGGTGCGCTCCTGGGGATCCATCACGCCAAAAGCTCTCCAGTTGCGAAAATTGTATTTACCCGTCATCAACTGTAACCGCGTCGGCGTACACAACGGCAGGGCATACGCATGGTCAAAACGCATACCCTCTTTGCTCAAACCATCCAGCACGGGAGTTTGATACGATTCACCCCCATAACATCCCAGGCATTCATATCCCAAATCATCGGACAGAATCAGAATAATATTTGGTTTATCAGAAGCCATAAAATCTCCTTTCAGTAGTCAAAATTTTAGGACACGCCCGCTATTTACAACTCTCCAATCCGCTTCTTCTCAAAAAACTCCCAATCCCATTCGGCGCCCCATCCGGGACTATTGGGCGGTGTAATATGGCCATTATCAGGCAGGGGTGGATTGAGCAATCCAATCTCACGACCACGCACATCCCGGGAACCTCCGGGGAAAAACTCGTAATAACTCGTATTCGATATGGCACAAACCAGATGTGCATGCACCAGCCCAAACAACCCACCCGGTCCATTAAATTCAATATTTGCACCGTGCATCTCCGCCAAATGTGCCAATTTCAACGTCGCTGTCGTACCCAGCCGCGCATTGGCACGCAGGGCATCCGTTGCCCCGGAAATAATCCATTGCGCGCTCAAATCCACATCGTGCATCAAAGTCTCAGGCGCCAAAATGGGGATATCCAGCGCGGCGCACAAACGCTGCAAGTTCTTTTGATCTCGATCTGCCAAAGGCTCTTCAAACCACCCAAACCGCAACTCATCCAGGGTCTTACCCACCCGAATCGCATCTTGCAACGTATAATCACACCCTGCGGCATCGTGCAAAATATCGATATCCTCCCCAACCGCATCGCGCACAGCGTGAAAACACGCGATATTTTCATCTGCCGTACCCCCAAAGTGATCTTTTACAGCCAAAAATCCCCGTTCCACTGCATTTTTTGCATCGGCTGCGGCCTCTTCTTTTGAGCCACTTCTAAAATTGTAATAAGCCGCACAACAAGACCGCGCCCGACCAATCAGACTGTAAACGGGCAGCCCCGCAACCTTGCCGGCAATATCCCACAAACAATTGTCAAAAGCACCAAACCATCCAGGGCGCGTGAACATGCCGCGCGTTGCTTTATGTAATTTTTGCGCGAGTCGCTCGCGATCAAATGGATCTTCGTCAATCGCCAGCAACCGCAATTGCTCCAGATCTTCAGGACGCATCGTCGTGTACCGCGCATCCCCCACTGTACATACTCCTTCGACGCCCTCATCGGTTTTCACATGCAAAACGTGTATCTGCTCTGCCGACTTACCCGCACCCCGCTTTGTCCATCGCTTGCGAACACCTCGACCGGTTTGTTCCATCTGAAACCGACCCGTATTGGCAGGCAACTCAAAAATCGAAATCGAAATCGCTCGAATTTTCATACCATCTCCTGTCTTTCAAAACAAACTTCTGCGTCCATACACACTACAAATGCGGCATTGATGCGGATCATGTCCTCTGGCCGGACAATATTCTCGGCCAAAAAAGATAATCTGCAAATGCAGCTTATTCCAAATCTCTGCGGGAAAAATGCGTTTCAAATCGCGCTCGGTCTGCACCACATTTTTGCCATTGGACAATCCCCATCGGTAGGCGAGGCGGTGAATATGCGTATCCACGGGAAATGCTGGCACACCAAAAGCCTGAGCCATCACCACCGACGCCGTCTTGTGTCCCACGCCGGGCAATGCTTCCAAATCTTCATAAGATTGGGGCACCTCACCATCGTGTTTATCCAACAAAATACGAGACAAATCAAAAATCGCCTGCGCTTTGCGAGGTGCTAATCCGCACGGACGGATAATGCCTTCAATTTCTTCAACTGACAGCGCAACCATTTTCTGTGGCGTATCGGCTTTTGCAAACAGAACTGGCGTCACCTGATTGACCCGCACATCGGTACACTGCGCCGACAACAAAACAGCGACCAACAGGGTATAAGCACTCCCGTGTTTCAGCGAGGCTTCGGGATCGGGATACAATTCGTCCAAAGTCTCGGCAATTCTTTCGGCTTTTTCGGCTTTACTAAAACGCTTTTTCAAATTCATCCTCCAGAGGAGCATTCATTTTGTGGATCAACAACTGAATACCAATCGTCACCAGAATAACCATACTACCCATCAGATAGGGCAGACGTGCATTGAAATGCTCGGCAACAAGACCGCCGAGAAGAGGACCAAATAAAAACCCACTGCCCACAATAGCTTCGTGAATACCCGTACGACGACCTCCTGGCCCTTCGGCATATAAACTGTAAAAGATACTCGCTGTAAACGTCACCCCAATAAGCCCGCCCAACAGCAAAAAACCACATGCAAAAATAATCGGCTGTGTTCCTATGCCGATCAAACCGAGGCCAAAAGCTGCCAGAAGCTGAGCAAAAATAATGGGTGACATGCGAAATTGCCATCGATCTGTCCGCGACATAAAATAAAAAACCGCAAGTTGGGTCACCGCGATCAGCGCGAGCAAATACCCCAGCAAACTGGGTGAAAAGCCGAGGTCTATCGCCAATTTTGGAAATAGCGCGCGCACAAGGCCAATAGCAAAAAACGTTGCAAAATTAGCCAGCAATGCAAGCGGTAAAAAATGTCCCGCCGTTGCGGTAACCGATCGTTTTGCCCCACCACCTGCAGCACCGGACTCCGATTCCAAAATCGGAACAACAAGCAAACCGGCAAATAACAGAACGACCAGAAAGCCACCCAAAATAAATCCACTAAAAGGGTGAAATTCAAACAATTCACCACCCGCAGCTGGACCAATACACACGCCCAGTGTCCACGCCACATTGAACCGCCCCAATGCGGGTAACAGCCTGTCTCGAGATTTCCCACGCCCAAGCCAGGCTTGCATCGGGGGCCAATAATGTGCAATGGCAACACCAACAAGCACAGAAAGCACAACAAAGTGCCAGATGCGATTGACACCGAGATATCCCACAAATGCCAGGACAAGAAAAATACACGCAATAGTCATAACTGGGCGATAACCCATTCGATCAGAAAGACGGCCCGAAACAAGACTGGTCAGAGAATAAGCAAATGCACCGCAGGTATTTATCCAACCAAGATCGTCATAAGTCGCCCCGAATTGCAGAGCATGTAATGGAACGCAAACGCCCACAATGGCAAAACAGCTATCCATTAAAAAGGCACTGATATACAAAAAAGTGTCTTTTTTCACAAAATGAGAAGTCTCCTAAAAAAAAAGGGACTCAAAAAGAGTCCCTTCTTATTTATCCACAAAAAGCATTGCGCTACTTACTGCGCCTCTTCTTCTCCACCGCCCATTGGATTGAGGATGCGATCAATCTGATCTTCGCAATATTTCTTGTACTGGCGATTCCCAACCCCTTTTTTGTAGTGCGCGACCGCTTTTTCTTTTTGACCAAGGTCCCGATAACAATCGCCCAGGATGACATTGGCGGCCACTTTCCATTTAGACGAAGACAGAGCTTTATTGGCGTGAACAATGGCATTTTGATATTGCTTGAGCGCAAAATAAGGTTCAGTTATCCGATAGTTTGCCTCAGATGTATTCTTAATCCCCAGTGCTTTTCGATAGGCAGCTACAGAACTTTTGTACTGTTTGGCATCGAAATAGGCTTTGCCCAATGCCGTATGAACCGTTGCATTTTGGGGGTCAACCTGTGCCGCTTTTGAAAGCACGCCAATCGCTTTGCTATTTTGCCTCATCGACTGATAGACTGCTGCCAAATTCAGACGAGACCTCGTATCTTTTGCATCGGCCTTAATCGCATTTAAGTACGCCCTTGCTGCACTGCTATTTTTTCCGGTCGCCCTGAAGAGATCTCCCAAAACGCGATGGGCTTTGCCATAGTTTGGGTCCAGTTCAATAGCGGTTTCAAGCGCTTCCTGTGCGGCATTTACACTGCGCGCACTTTTATGTGCCAATCCCAAATTGAAAAATACGGTCGCATCCGAAGGATCGACTTGCGTGGCACTTTCATACTGAGCCGCAGCAGCCTTATAGTTACGTCGGCTATACAAAGTGCTGCCTTCTTTAAGATGTGCTACCTTTAATCTATCTCGTGCTTTGCCCTCTGCAATGCTGGGATCAATCGTCAGCACCTTTTTCATACTCGCCTGGGCACCTGTATAGTCTTTGGTCTGCAATTGCACTTCGCCCAGTTCAAAATAAGCGGCTGCGTAATCCCCCTTAATTGTGGTCGCCATTTGATAAGCTTCAATGGCCTTTTTGTAATTGCGAAGCTGTTTGTATGTCTTGCCCATCGCGCGATATGCCTGCGCGTTTTTGCCATCGCTGTTTACAGCCTCTTCAAAGGCTGCGAGCGCTTTTTGAAACTGTCGTTTTTTGAATAACTCCTGCCCGGCATTGTACTTTTCAGCCGATTCGGGACTCACCCCTTGCGAAAGGGCAGAACCGGCCATTAACACAGACAATGCAACTATCGCAAAGAAGGAACGCATTAGCATGGAAAATCTCCTGTATTTTGAACGTTTACAAAAACTTAAAATTCGGATTAGACAATATATATTGTAAAATTTCGGCGTATATGTCAAGTATTGTTTACATATTTAATACAAAAAAGGCCATTGTACGCCCTGCACAATGGCCTTTTGAAAATAATAGTGCCATCTCAGTTCAGACGGAAAGACATCGGCTGTGTCATCCAAACAGAAACCGGTCTGTCATTCTGTTGCGCAGGCTTGAACTTGAATTGCAGGATGGCATCAATCGCTGCTTGCCGGAAAATTTCTTGTCCTTTAAGCACTGTCACATTGCTTACTCGACCGCTCTTATCAACCAAAAACTTCAAAAACACTTTTCCGGTCAACCCGGCTTTGCGGGCGATTTCGGGATAGATTGGGTTTACGGAATGCACGAGTTCTGGTTTTTGTTCAACCATATAAAACTCGAGAATTTCTTCTTCGTCTCTTGAACCCGGCGGTGGTGGCGGCGGCATATCGACCATGGCATCGTCAAAATCGAGATCTGTGCTCTCAATAGTCACATCGTCGGGCACATCGTCGCTCTCTGTTTCAATTGGCACAGCAGGCCGCGGCGGCGGTGGCGGACGCTTGATCTGTTGGGTTTCTGGAATATCCACATTTTCAATAATGATCTGTTTCTTCTGGCGATTACTCGCAGAGGCTTCAAAAGTTGGAAAAATCACGACCACGGCGGTATGCAAGACAAATGTGATCAATGTGCAATATCCAAAAACCTTATTATAAGAGCGTCGCAAATCGGCTTCAGGTGTTTTTCCTCGAACCATTGCCATAGCTTACCCCTCTCGGTTGGTCGCAAAGTTGATGCGCAGCGCATCGGCCTCGCGCAATTGTTCCATCACACGGCTGACCAATCCATAAGGCGTGCGGTAGTCACATTTGAGTGACACGATCATGCGGGGATCTTTGACGCGGCGATCGTAAAAAATTCCGGCTATCTGATCGATATTCGCCAACTTGTCGTCAATATAGATTTTGCGATCAGCAGAAACCCATAAATAGTTGATGTGACGACGTTTCTTGAGTTCTTCAATTTTTTCGGCCTTGGGCATAATGATGCCCGTCACGCGGAAGCGGACAAAAACCGTGGATACCATGAAGAAAATGAGCAGCAAAAAAGTAATGTCGGCCATAGATCCGGTTGGGATGCTGTGTGAAACACCGCCTTTTTTCTTAAAATTCATAAGAACCTCCTAAACTCACTCACTGGGCGAGGCGAGCGAAATTTTATCTGCCCCTGACAATTTAATCTCGTCGAGCACATCGATAAATTTCTCATAGGGCGTTTCTTCGTCGGCCTTTAATGAAACGATCAGCTTCTCATTTTGCGCCAATCGCTGCTCAATATCTGCTCGAAGTTGATTCAGCGGTACACTTTGTTCCAAATTGATGAGAATATCTCCATTGATATTGACCCAGACGTTGCAGATATTCTTCTTCTGGATTTTCTTGGATTCGCCTGCCGGCGGCAAGTGCATACCAATGCCCTTATCCTGGTTCATCGTGGTGGTCACCAGAAAAAACACCAGCAACAAAAATACGATATCTGCCATAGACCCGGTGGGGATTTCAGGTGAAGATTTTTGGCGTCGCTGAAGGGCCATGTTTTAGTCCTCCTTGCCGTAACCCAACTGAATCAGGTCATCGACAAACTGATTGGAGCTTTCCTGGAGATCGATGATGATCTTGTCAATTTTTGACAGGAAGAAGTTGTATGTAGCCTGCACAGGAATAGCAACCACAAGACCCGAAGCCGTTGTAATCAAAGCTTCAGAAATACCACCAGCCACAACACTGGGATCAACATCGCCAGCAGCGGCAATATCGTTAAAAGCTCGAATCATACCCGACACGGTGCCCAGGAAACCGACAAGAGGTGCCAGGTTTGCGACCGTGGAAAGCCACACGAGACCACGCTCGAGAAAAGCCATTTCGATAGCACCGGATTCTTCAATCGATTTTTCCACATGCTCAATACCGCGGTCCAAACGCAACAGCCCTGCATGCAGCACCGTAGCGACCGGGCCACGCGTATTGGCACACAACTCGGCAGCGCCTTCTGGCCCATTTTGCTTGAGGGCATCCTGTAGCTCTACCATAAACTCTTTGGCATTGATGTGTGCCTTAAAAAGCGTGTAAAAACGCTCAATCATCACCACAACGCCAAAAAATAACATCACCAGCAGCGGATACATAAAATTTCCGCCTTTAATAAAAAGATCAACCATGCCACATCTCCCAGGTTAGGTTATGAAATGCGAAAAATGGATTAACAGCATACAGCTCTTCTACTTCTTACCTTCTGTTTCCACCTCCTCCTTCTCCTCCTTTTTTTGTTTGCTACCTTCAAAAAAATCTCGACGCTTCTTTTCTTCTTCGGTTAGGGGTGGATCAAGTGTTTGGATCATTGCATTGGCATTGCCTTTCCACATCGGATCTTTCAACGCCCGTCTATACCATGTCAGGGCATTGACCGAATCCTGTTTTGCACTTGAATTTTCCCACCTATGAAAATAATGGTCGCCCCTCATATAGGGGTACCTGCCATTTTGGGGATCTTGTTTCAGACCTTTATCGACCCACTTGAGGCTTCCGGTCAACTCGGCCAGTTCTTCAATCACCCCCAAATTGTCGGGCCGCATGGCGTGCAATTTTTTAAGCCGATTGACGATCCAGCTTTTGGATTTCCCCACCTTCTTGCCCAATTTAATGGTCTCTTCTAAAAAGAAAACACTCGAGACATCATTTTGATACAATTTTTCAAAGGCATCAAAGGCTTTATCATCATCGCCTCTTCGCTCATACATACCCGCCAAGTTTTCCAGCGTAGCATAATCATCGGGATTTATCTCCAGCACTTTTTCCCTTTCGGCCAGAGCCTCGTCCTCGCCACCTGTTTGTAGATGTAATTCACCTATCATATCCCGCACTTCGGGCTCATCGGGAGCCAATACACCCCACTTTTTGGCATAATCCAATGCTCTTTCATAGTCTTGAGTTTCAATATTCAAACTGACCAGCTTGTGGTAAGTTTGAATTCTTTCCTTCTCGAGTTTATTCTTTTCCACCTCGAGTTTATTCATGTCCTTTGACTTGAGGTCAAATGCTAACAACGCTTCTTTAATTTTTTTCTCTGACTCGGGGTCCAACAACGCTTCTTTAATTATTTTTTCTAACTCGAGGTCTAATGCCAGCAATGCTTCATAACTTCCAATGGCTTTTTCGGGCTGTTCCAGTATTTCATAGATACTGCCCAATACCTTGTGTACTCCTCTAGTGTACTTGATTATAGGGTCAATTTCAATAGCTTTTTGATACCACTGAATAGCATCCTCATATTTTTCTGTTTCATTATACAACTTTCCCAAGAGTCGAGCTGTTGCTGCTCTTTTGGAATTATAACCAAAAGATTTGAAAAATTGTGTTTCGGCATCTTCATATTGCTTGCTCTTGAGATAGCGATTGCCAAAAGACAAGTGCTGGTTGGCTTTGTTAATAGAATCCGCCTGTGACATCTCGGTTTTGCCTTCTTCGGCAAAACAAAGTGACGCTGTACCCAAAGCAAAAAAGCCGCACAGCAAAGACAGCAAACCCGATCGGAATTTCAAATCCAAAATCATGGTCCTAATCTCCATATTGTTATGGATAAAAATTCGCAGAAAACGACACATAGTTTAGACAGGCCGCTTCCGTTTAAGAACAATATACAACCCGCAGGAAAAAAATAATAGCGATTAGCTGTATCCGGGCTGAAGAATCTAATGAATGAAAAAAACCCTGTCAAGCCAAAATCTGCTTCAGCACCCGTCAATATTAAACGAAATACAAATCAGTAGAGTTCCCGGTATATCCAATTCTGCAACAACGATTTATGAGAAATATTAATGATCTCAGTTTTAAAAATTTAAGGTGGCTAATCAACTAAGAGCAATATTAGAATTTTGGAATACTAAAAAACAAAAAATATAAGCAGCAAAGAGCGGTGTCAACCCCTTTTCCAGAGGCCATGAAAACAAAATCCTATTTCACACATGTTGACATAATAAAAGAGAAACGGTATATTTGGTCAATCTAATAGCGATTTGGAGAATCATCATGTACCAGAGATTTCATACTTATTATTGCCGCAAAAAACGGCGGTTTACACCTCCGACAGGCCTCGGGTCGGAGTGTGTAACTGTGCCTGTCGCCTGAATCCCCTTGATGTGTTTGCGTCAAGGGGATTTTTGTATTCGCCCCAAAGAGAGAAAATAATCCTCATCTACTTTCTCGACTTTCTATAGAAAGGACACGTGATGGATAAATCAACAGACAAAATTGTCAAACAAGGGCTCACCTTTAACGATGTTTTGCTCATGCCCTGCAAATCAGAAATTTTGCCCAAAGACACCGACCTCAGCACGCGACTCACGCGGAATATAAAACTCAATATCCCCCTGATCAGTGCCGCCATGGACACCGTAACAGAAGCGCGTCTCGCCATTGCAATGGCGCAAGAAGGCGGTATCGGAATCATACATAAAAATCTCTCCGTCAAAGAACAAGCCCAAGAGGTCGAAAAAGTCAAGCGGTCAGAAAGCGGTATGATTGTCGATCCCGTTACCCTATCGCCCGATCACTACATTTCAGAAGCCCTGGAACTCATGCAAAAATATCGCATTTCGGGTGTGCCAATCGTCGCCCCCGGCAACCGCCTGGTCGGCATATTGACCAACCGCGACCTGCGCTTTGAAAAAAATCTCAATCGTCAAGTCAAAGACGTCATGACATCCAAAGGACTGGTGACAGCCAAACTGGGCATTTCACTTGAAGACGCGCAGGAAATTCTGCAACAACATCGCATAGAAAAGCTACCGGTTATCGACAATGCGGGTGTCTTAAAGGGCCTGATTACAGTTAAAGACATCGAAAAGAAAATCCAATATCCCAACGCCTGCAAAGACGACCTCGGGCGCTTGCGCGTTGGTGCGGCAGTCGGTGTAGGTGGCGATGCAGCAGAACGCACCACCGCGCTGATTGAGCAGGGGGTAGATGTCATTGTAATCGACACGGCGCACGGACATTCTCGCGGTGTGCTCGAAGCCGTAGAGCACTTCAAAAACAAATATCCCGAAATCGACCTCATCGCAGGCAATATCGCCACAGCAGAAGCCGCAGCCGATTTGACCGCAGCAGGTGCCGATGCCATCAAAGTCGGTATGGGCCCCGCAACAATCTGTACCACGCGCGTAATCGCCGGCATTGGCGTGCCGCAAATCACAGCCATCATGGACTGTGCCGAAATCGCCGCCAAAACCGGTGTACCCCTGATCGCCGATGGGGGCATCACACAATCTGGCGACATCACCAAAGCCATTGCCGCAGGCGCCCATTCGGTCATGATCGGTTTCCTATTTGTAGGCACGGACGAAAGCCCTGGCGAAACCGTTATCTATCAGGGCCGCACCTTTAAGGTCTATCGGGGCATGGGATCATTGGGCGCGATGCAGCGCGGCAGCAAAGACCGCTATTTCCAGGGCGAAGTTGAAACGACCAACAAACTCGTGCCCGAAGGCATTGAAGGACAGGTACCTTATAAAGGGTCTCTCTCGGGCTTTATCTATCAACTCACAGGTGGGCTTCGCGCGGGTATGGGCTATTGTGGCACGCGCACCCTTGAAGAATTGCGCAATAATGGGCGTTTTGTACGCATCACCTCTGCCGGCATTCGAGAAAGCCACGTTCACGACATCGCCATCACCAAAGAAGCACCCAACTACCGGCTCGACTCGACATACTAAATACCGAATGTCATGAATTGCCATAAGTGCTGAGGGGAACACTATGCCAGATCGCCCCAATATTCTCGTCCTCATGACCGACCAGCAGCGCGCAGATGCCATGGGATGTGCCGGGAATGCAACAATCCGCACACCCAACCTCGACGCGCTCGCACATTCCGGTGTTCGCTTTGCACAGGCCGTCACACCCACCCCCGTCTGCGTTGCCGCGCGCATGAGTTTCATCACGGGTCACCGAATGTCCCGGCACCACTGGACAGACAACAGTGCGCTACCTGGCCCCTTACCCGAACTTCCCACCATCATGACGCTTCTTCTGCGCGCCAAGTACTGGACGCAGGGCATTGGAAAAATGCACTTTCACGGACGACACTACGGCTTCCGAAATCTGCTCACTATGGAAGAATGCATCGATCACTGGGTCGATGATGACTACCTGCGGTATCTGCGAGAAAACGACGTCCGCACCCGTTTTCCCAAGGGCATTCGCGATCTGCTCTTCTTCCAGCCCCAAACCTGTGGCATACCCGTTGAACACCACAAAAATACCTGGGTCGCCGACCGGTCCATTGACTTTCTTCGAGAACACACGCGCCACCGCCCCAATCAACCCTTTTTCCTGTGGAGTTCCTGGATCTCACCGCACCCACCCTTTGCGCCCTGCGAACCGTACGACGACATGTACGACCCCTCTGACATGCACCTCCCGCCTTTTGCCGATCGCCCTATTGAAACCCTGCCACCCAATTTTTACAGCAGCCGAGGACGTCTGGATGGTGCCCACCGCGACCCCGACCGCCTGCGCCGCCTGCGCGCCCTTTACTATGGCCTCATCTCTCATGTTGACGATGGCATCGGTCGCATTTTGAATGAACTCGAAACCCTCGGCCTATATGATAACACTGTCGTCCTCTTTGTCTCGGACCACGGTGAAATGATGGGCGAACACGGCCTGTCGCAAAAAAACTGTCCTTACGAATCCTCTGTACGCATTCCATATCTTTTGCGCTGGCCCGGCAAAACACGGGCGGGGCGGCAATGCGATGACCTCGTCAGCCTGCTCGACTTCTTTCCCACCCTCATTGAAGAACTCGACCTCCAGTATCCAGAAAAACACGGCCCGTTACCGGGGGCGAATCTCCTGGGCGCAACAGGTGGAGGCCTGGCCCAACCTCGAGAATCCGCGATAATAGACTACGGCAAAGGCAAAGGACGTTGGATTTCAGCGCGCAACCAAAAACACAAATACGCCTTCTTTGCCCACGGCGGTATCGAAGAACTCTACGATCTTGAAACCGACCCACACGAACAGCACAATCTCATCGCCGAACACCCCGCATTGGCGGCAAAATTTCGCAACCAAATCACCACCTGGGAACGACAACACGGCCTGAGTGATTCGTTTGACGGCGATAGGCTGCGCTCATATTCCGGCCCAGACCGCATTCCCACAGAAGAAGAATGCCGCACGGTCAACCTCAACGATGGCCCCTGGCCCAAACGCTTGCCCGATGATGAAACAGACAGTATCGAAACCTTCGCCGAAGCATTTACCCGCGCCATCAGCAAAGAAACCACCTTATCGCCCGATAAATTGAGCATCGGAAAATACAAAGAACAAGTGCTCAAACGCGGTCCCCAGGATACCGCCGCAGAATCGCTCGAAGACACGCCCTGGGAAGATGCATGGTACAACGCATAAGATCCATAAAGAGGAGAATCACATGCCACCCAACAATAATCCAGCATTTGAACCCATCGAAGACGCCCCCGGCCTCCCTCGCGTACTGATCATTGGGGACTCCATCTCCATTGGCTATACCGTGCCCGTGCGCGAATTGCTCAAAGGCAAGGCCAACCTCCACCGCCCGCTCACCAACTGCGGGCCGACAAAACGCGGCATAGAAGAAATCGAAAACTGGCTCGGTGACGGTTCCTGGGATGTCATTCACTTCAACTGGGGATTACACGACATCGTCTATATGACAGAAACCGGAGAACGCGTTGATTCCCCACAGAGCCAACACCAGGTGTCTGCCGACCAATACGAACAAAACCTCGACACCCTGGTCAAACGCCTCAAACAAACTGGAGCCAAACTAATCTGGTGCGCCACCACACCGGTTCCCGAAGGCACGTCCATCCGCAAACCCGGCGACGAAGTTGAATACAACGCCATCGCACAAAAAGTTATGGATGCACACGGCATTCCCACAAATGACCTCTATGGATATGCTCTCCAACGCCTTGACGATATACAACTCCCCGCCAATGTGCATTTTTCAAAAGAAGGCTCTGCCGCGCTGGCTGAATCTGTTGCACGACATATTTTGGATGTATTGACCTGATGTCCTTTTTTTAAGGAATTTTACATGTCTTATCGCATTGGAATTGTTGGTGCTGGCGGTATCTCGCGTGCTCACGGTCGGGCAGTTGCACAATCTGACCGCGCAGAAATCGTTGCCGTCTGCGATGTCTTACCCGAAGCGGTTGAGAGATATCGAGGCGAATTTGACGTCCGAAAAGGTTATACGAATCTCGACCTGATGCTCGACAATGAAAACCTCGACATCGCCATCATCTGCACCTGGGGCCGCTTTCACGCCAGCCTGAGCAATCAAATTGCAAAGTCGCAAAAAGTCCGCGCCATCCTCTGCGAAAAACCCATCACACAAACCGCTGCAGAATGCCGAGAAATGGTCGCATGCGCCAAAGCCAACAATATCCTTCTCGCCGAAGCCTTCAAATTTCGCCATCACCCCCTTCATCTCAAAGCCAAAGAAATTCTCGACAGTGGACAAATCGGAACCCTGAGTAATATTCGCAGCACCTTTTGCACAGGCGTTTCAGACGACCGGCGAAAACCCGAACTCAACTGGCGTTTCAACAAAGAAAAAGGCGGTGGCTCGGTCTATGACCTGGGTTGTTACAATACCCATCATGCCCGCTTCATTGCCAACGCCGATCCCATCCGCGTCTATGCCACAGGAGAATTTGGTGAGGAAGTGGATGAAACAATTATAGCCATCTACGAATTTCCCAATCATGTCACCGCGCAACTCACCTTTAGCTTCAAAATGTCCTCCTCACAATATTTTGAAATATCCGGCACCGATGGCATGTTGCGAACAGAACGCGCCTGGAACAACGAAAACCAACCCACGACCCTTGAAGTTCACACCCGCGATGGCGTTGAAACCCATGAATTTGAACCCGTCTTTCAATTCCTGAACCAACTCCATCATCTGTGCGATTGCCTCGATACCGGGCAACCCCACCGCATCCCACTCGAAAACAGTATTGGCAACATGAAAACCATGGACGCTATTTACGAGTCCATGAAAACACAACAACCCGTTGACATTTCTTGAAATCATGAAACTGCATTATCTCCAGCATGTACCCTTTGAAGGGCTGGGCAGCATTACAACCTGGGCAAAAGCGCGTCGCGCTCAAATTTCACGTACGCGCCTCTTTGCTGGTGAGACATTGCCATCAGCGGATGAAATTGACCTACTGGTCGTCATGGGAGGCCCCATGGGCGTCTATGACGAGCGCGACTATCCCTGGCTCGTGCGAGAAAAGAAATTTTTGAAACAGGCAATAGATTCCGGTACACGGATACTCGGCGTCTGCCTGGGTGCCCAACTCATTGCCGAAGTGCTCGGTGCCAGGGTCTATCCAAATGACCAAAAAGAAATCGGCTGGTTTCCCATTAAGGGGGTGCAAGCGGCGCACAGCAGTTCAATCGGAAAAGCACTCTCCAATGCCGGCGAAGTTTTTCATTGGCATGGCGACACATTTGACCTCCCCCCTGAAGCAACGCACCTTGCCAAAAGCCATGCCTGTAAGAATCAGGCATTCTCGGTAGGCAATCAGATCCTCGCATTGCAATTCCACCTGGAAACAACGCCCGCCGCCGCCCAGGCATTGATCGATCACTGCAGGCACGAAATCGTCGCTGCGCCCTATATTCAGCCCGCACACGAAATGTTGACAGACCAGCATCGGTTTGAACGCATCAATATCCTCATGGCGGAATGTCTCGACCTATTTGCGGGAAATGCCACAAAATAAAAAAGCGACCATTCAGGCCGCTTCTTGTCTCTCCATAGATCAAATCACACGCTCGCCTCACTGAGATTCCGCGCTCCTCTGCACAGTCCGAAACGCGATCTCCCTCGGGTAAACGAACCCTCGTAATCGCCCGAGAATCTTCCACTCATTCAAATCCACCACTGTAAGTCCCGGTCCTCCAGCCTGTCGCACAAGCGTTGTGACATAAGCCCGAGAGCCATCGGGAGAAACTCCGAGCACTGTCGAATCATCCCCCAACCGCAATGTGCGAACAGTCAAATTGTGCTCCACATCAATTTCTAATAACACGCCCTCTGCACTTACGTACAACAAACTCCTATCGGGCGAAAACTCTGCACCAAATGAATACTCCTGATCAAGCTGAAGCGCGCCCACCACCTGATTGGTATTGAGATCCAAAACAGAAATCACACCGCGCTGCACATTTGTCACATAAGCGCGCGCCCCATCCTGCGTAATTGATATCTCCCCCGGAAAATCACCGATAATTATCCTCGCCGTAACCGTCATCGTTGCCAGATCGACAACGACCACATTTTGATCGGTTAGATTTGCCACATACAACTTTGTGCCATCGGGCGAGAGCGCGACATCAAATGGTCGATTTCCCACTTGAATAGAGTCCAGTGTCACACCATTCACAACATCCACCACGCGAACCAGATCCTGCACTTGATCGGCCACATAAGCCCGCGTCTGATCCAGACTCAGCACTGCTTTGCCCCGCGATTCAACGGGCACGCTAAACTGCACCTGATGGCGGGTATCCATCTTGTAAAATCCAAACACCTCCGTCACATAAATCGACTGCTGATCCGCAGACACCGTTACCCCACCGGGACCGCGATAAGGCATATAATCCAGTAGCAGATGTGAATCAAAATCCAGTGCCATAACCGAACTGTCATCCGAATCCGCCACATAAATAATATATCGATCTCCGCTCGGTTCATCAGAGGTCTCTGTTTGACCATAAGAAGAACTAAATGCCAAAAAGTCGTTAAAATTCGTGACCCCGTCCTCATTCAAATCCGTACGAGGATCATAACTCTCATCCTCTAAATTCACATTAAAATTATTGACAAAATACAAAAAATCGGTAAACGTCACCTTGCCATCGCCATCAAAATCCGATGCCATAGGGCCGTTAGCCACCCAAAACACGCTCGTTTCAGCCCGCAGTTCCTCTCCATTCAGGGCCATAAGCATACACAGCACAGCGCAAAAGCGTAAATTCATCGGGATACGTCCTTTCTCAGTGGCTTCGTGTCTTTGTGTGAGCAATTTACCAGTTCCTATCTCCTTGTCCCTCAAAAACGGACAACAATTCATAAAGCATAACCCCTGTAGCTACAGACACATTTAAAGACACTTTGGTTCCCAACATTGGAATATGTACAACGCCATCGCACAAACGCAGTGTTTCAGAACGCACACCCGTCACTTCATGGCCTAAAATCACAGCCACCGGCCACCGATAGCAAAAAGTTCGAAAATCAACACTATCTGGCGTTTGCTCTAATGCAACCACCTGCACACCTTGTGATCGCAAACCGCCGATCACCACTTCCGTATCCCGTTCATAATACCAGGGCACAATCTCTTCTGCGCCCAACGCCACGCGACTGATTTCCTTGCGCGGGGGACATCCCGTAAATCCCGTCAGATAAACCCCCGATGCATTGACCCCATCTGCCGAGCGAAAAATCGCGCCCACATTAAACAATGAACGGACATTTTCCACAATAGCATAAATGGGATATCCATCGGGTTTGGAAAGCAAATTCATTCAGATACAAAAACGCAAGAAGTAAAAACGCTCTCGCGTCTTACTTCTCGCGTCTCACCTCTTATCGGTTAACCACTTGGGCAGTTCAATCCAAAAATACACCCATCCTGGGATTCTTCCTAATCTATATATTCTGCTTCAGTGGATGATTTCTGAGATTCTGTTGAACCATTGGATTCTGTTGCTCCATTAATGCGGCTACGCACGCGTTGAACGGCCTGTCCCAATCGCGTGCGCGTATTTCGCCCCATTTCCGTTCCCAACAAAAATCCCACAGCGGCGAGGCTAACGATGGCAAAGCCAGCAACAACCCCAATCCAAAAAAAATCGCGATGTACTTCTTGTCGTCGCCACATAACACACTCCTTAGAAAAGAATATCTCGGTTTACTATCGTTACAAAAATGACAATATAATTTCAACCATACACGACGCGAAGTCAAGAGTAAATAGGCATTCAAGCGTTGGATCTACCAAATCGGGCACAGGCAGGCGAACCGCCTGAAACAATTTATAGCGCAAAAAAAAATTATCCGTATTTTAGAAATATGCCCAACACATGGATGCAAAAACTCGACCGTGCCATTGACGTGCAAGAAAAAAAAATCGTGAGCTTCCGCCGCGATCTGCACATGTATCCCGAACCCAGCGGTCGCGAAGTGGAAACCACGCGCTATCTCGTCAAAGTATTACAACAGACCGGATGCCATGTACAGACGGGTCCCAGAGGTTGTGGCGTTATAGCCGATAATACATTGGAAAACACGCGCATAGGCCTGCGAGCCGATATCGACGCACTTCGCATACAAGATGCGAAAAAAGTACCCTACCGCAGTCGCGTGCCAGGCGTGATGCACGCCTGTGGACACGATGGTCATACAGCCACTGTATTAGGTGCTGTTTTGGGCCTCTTGGAATGTGCCCGGGTGTTGCCGTGGCCTGTACACTGGCGCGCCATCTTTCAACCTGCTGAAGAAACCAATCGCGGCGCCAAGGACATGATCGCCTTTGGCGCCCTCAAAAACGTCTGTGGCCTGCTCAGCCTTCATCTCGATCCCTCGCGGCCAGCAGGTACTGTGGGCATACGCAAGGGCGTGCTCACAGCCAATTGTGCCGAAATAGAAATCTGCATCCAAGGCCGGGGCGGACATGCCGCGCGCCCTCGTGAAACCCGAGACCCCATCGCCGCTGCTGCTCAGGTCATCACCGCGCTCTATCAATCACTGCCTCGCAATATAGATACCCACGACCCGGTCGTCATATCAATTGGGCATATCTCTGCTGGCGAAAATCCCAACGTCATACCCGACCAGGCCATGCTTCGCGGCACCCTGCGCACCCTCAGTGACAGATCCCAAGCCCATGCCATGGATCACATTCTCAAGATTGCCAATGGCATGGCCAATCTCACCGACACGCAAATCGATATTCGTTTTCTCACTGGTCCTCCATCGGTTAATAACGACCCCAATCTCACAGACCTGATCCGCCAAAATGCCATCAATTTATTGGGCAAAACACATGTTCAGACCATTGCCAAACCGAGCATGGGGGGCGAAGACTTTGCCAATTATCTCGACCATGTGCCCGGTAGCCTGTTTCGCCTGGGATGCATGCCCGCCCGGGGGAGTGCTCCCCCTTTGCATGCACCCGACTTCGACATCGATGAACGCGCCCTGGTCATAGGCGCCAAAATACTCGCGCGCAGTGTCGTCAACTATTTCGATCCATCGCGAAAAAAGAATGGAGACAGCCATGACCCGACTTGAATTTAATCCCAGTAATCAACCCACCCTCGGCGTGGAAATAGAACTGGCTCTGGTCGATGCCAACACCATGGCCTTATGCAGCAAAAATGCCGCGATTCTCAATCGCATTCCCAGCGAATATGCCGACAAAATCAAGCCCGAATTGATGCAGTGTTATGTTGAAATCAACACCGACGTATGCAAAGGTGTCAGCGATGTAGAAGCCGACCTTAAGCCTAAACTCCAGGTGTTATCCAGCGCAGCAGCCGCAGAAAATGTCCAGCTCTACTGGTCGGGCACACACCCATTTTCCACCTGGCGAGACCAAAAAATCACACCCAATGACCGATACATGGGCCTCGTCAACCTTCTCCAGGACACAGCCCGACAACTGGTCACATTTGGCCTCCACGTACACGTGGGCGTCAACAGCGGCGACAAAGCCATAATGATCTGCGATCGAATACTGCGCTATTTGCCCGTCTTACTGGCGCTTTCTTGCAACAGTCCATTCTGGGAAGGTCGGGTCACAGGCTTGCACTCGTGGCGGTCAAAAGTAATGGAGGGCCTCCCCACCGCTGGGCTGCCCCCCTTAATGCGCAACTGGAGCGAATACGTCTGGCTGATCAACCACCTCATCGACACCGGCTATATCGAATCCATCCGCGAAATCTGGTGGGACGTGCGTCCCCACCACGCATTTGGCACCGTTGAAGTCCGCATTTGCGACATTCCCGGCACTCTCGAAGACACATTGGGGTTGGTCGCACTAATTCAGTGTTTAATTTGCAACCTGTCCGACGAAATCGACCGGGGAATCTATCAACGCGACAGCCACCCCATGCTCATCCGTCAAAACAAATGGCACGCCTCGCGATATGGCATCGATGCACAACTGGTCGATTCCTCTTCTCACGACCTCAAATCCGTCCTACAAATGACCGAGGAACTCGTCGAAGACCTGCTCCCCATGGCCGAACAACTCAATTGCGTACCTTTTCTCAAACACGTCCTCGACATGGCTCACCAACCCACCTGGGCACAACGGCAGATGGACCTCCTTGCCCTCACTGGCGACTCCGCAGAAGTCGTTCGCCGCCTGATTAACGATTCCTCAGATTAAAACCCCCGCACCTTCTCCATCTCGCCCTGGTCCCAGCAGTCAAAGCAAACCACCTCAATAGCGTCTTCAAACGCGCGTGCGGAAATCACCATGTTCACGGCACTTCGGTGCCCTCACCGAGAATGGCAAGATATTGATCATAGCCGAAAAGTCGATTCCGCTTTTTGTTTGTCAATTCGCGTGCCACGCCGAGTTTTTCGAGTACCTGCATCCCAGCGGTAACCGCAGGAAACGAAAGTTCCGCACGATTGGCAAGCTCCTGGAGTGATGCTATTGGGCGTTCCTGCAACACCTGGTGAACGCGCAATGCCGAACCCGCCGCACGGCCTGTCTGTTGTAATCTCGCCTGATCTTCTTGGAACAGGGATAGCAACCGCTGCGCGGTCTGAACAGCCCCTTCTGCGGTCTGGGTCACGCCATCGAGAAAGAACGATAGCCACGCTTCCCAGTCGCCATTTCGCCGCACATCATTCAGGAGCGCGTAATAGCTCTCTCGATATTGTTTGAAATAGAGACTCAAATACAGTAACGGCTCGCGCAGTACCCCGTCGTGACACAGCATGAACGTGATCAGCAGACGACCGACCCGTCCATTGCCGTCGAGAAAAGGGTGGATGGTCTCGAATTGGACATGGGCGAGTCCCGCCCGCAGGAGCGCAGACACCCCTAAATCCTGTGTATGGATAAAACGCTCCAAATCCGACATATAATCGGGAACGGCGTGTGCTGGCGGGGGTACGAAGCGTGCTGTTCCGGGACGGCTGCCGCCTATCCAGTTTTGCGAGTGCCGAAACTCACCCGGGGCTTTGTAGGGCTGCCAAATCCAGCGCGGGCTTGGGCGGCAGGCGGGCGGGCACAAAAGCTCGTACTGTCTCACCAACAATGGTCGTAGTTTCGTATCGTCCGGTCTCGCCGCGTTTCATAGAGAAGCATCCTTGTTAAGCATAACTTAATAAGCCGCACATTTATTAAAACTTATGCGTAAAATCTAAATTAGACCATATAAAAACGCAAGAAACGAGTGCCAGCAACCTGCTTTTAACCCTCTAATTGCATCGCGCAATTGATAGATTACCCCCTGCGCCGCGGCCTGCTCCCCTCTTGTTTTCAAGTGTGAAAATAAGAATGATGCTTATTAGCGTTTATGCCGGTATTCGCTAATAACATGACAAGAATAGGCGAATAAGAAAAGAATCATCTTTAGACAGATGTACATCCATTCGTCACCTCGCCATTATTGCAATTTCCACACGCTCACATTTCCATGCTCCTCCTTGTGTGCGTTCCGTACCCTCCAATGTATTTTGAAACGCGAATTGATAGGCTTCATTCAACGTGACTCGCCCATCTCCAGTCACATCGGCTGCACCGCGCAATCCCGACACCAGATAATGCGAAAAAAATGACGCCCCAATCGCATCGGACTCCTGCGCTGCCTCATCTCCGGAACTCGACGTCAAAAACGCATACCCCCGCATATCCGACGACGCATCCACCATAAACGCTTTTTGGCGTCGTCCGCCCTTCAATCGCGTAATCGCACCAGAAGCACAGGCATCCAAAATAGCAATTTGCACTTCGGCTTCCATCCGATCCATTGCGTTGCGAAGGCGTGCGTAGGAAAAAAGCGATTCATCCAACCGAGATTCCGGATCTTCCATCCCCGCAATATGCATCAACACCTCATCGCCCGGCAGATCGAGCCGTCGATCGCGAATGCGATTCAAACACACATTGGTCGCAATGCGATACAGCAAACTCGACGGATAAGTCGCTTTCAGACGATCCCGGCGTTGCAATACCCGCACAAAAACATCTTGCATGGCATCCATAGCGCGATCTTCATCTCGCAACAACCGCCGGCAGCGCCGCAACACCATGGAGCCGTATTTTTCATATAATATTTCGACATTCATAGACAACCCATCGCTTTATTTCTATAACACACCACACACATCAAACTGTCACTTTTTTTTTGTACATGGTCGGGGTAGGTACTAAATTTATACCTGAAAAGGGAAAATTTGGTTGCTTATTTTCGGTATCCTTTATAGATTCTTTAGTTTATCTAACAACCCCCATCCCTCAAAACGATTCCACAGGTCCAAACTATGAGCACCCTTGAAAAAACAGGCGAAACGGCTGGCGATACACCAGCCCAAGCCCCTTCAGACGACGCGCCCACTGTCGAAACACTCGACAAAAAATACGTTGGAGACACACCCAATGCCGAATTTGCCACATTGCTCGAAGAAAGCGATAAGCAGAACTATCGCGAGGTCTCTACCGGCGAAAAAGTTACTGGAACCCTTCGCGAAATCGGCGAATCCACAGCTTTTATCGACTTTGGCGGACGCGGTGAAGCATCAATAGACATTCAAGAACTGCGAGATAAATCGGGCGAATTGAAATACAAGACCGGCGATTCCATCGAGGCCTTTGTCGCCAGCACCGATGGTGAAATACGCCTGACATTTTCGTTGCGCGTTTCCAGCCGTCAACTCCTGCGCCAGGCACATCAAAACGGCATGCCCATCGCCGGCAAAGTCACCGGCTTCAACACCGGAGGCCTTGTAGTGAATATCGGCGGCCTTCGGGCATTCTGCCCCATGTCGCAAATCGATACGGGATATTGCAACGACCCGGCTTCATATGCAGGTCAGACCTACAACTTCAAAATTGTCGAACTGCGGGGACGCAACAATGTCGTCGTTTCACGCCGCGCTTATCTGGAAGAAGAAAATCGAAAAAAATCCGACGAAATGCGCCAACAACTCTCAGAAGGTGAAGAAAGATCGGGAACTATTACACGTATAGAACGCTTCGGCACTTTTGTTGACTTAGGAGGTGTTGAAGGCCTGGTACACGTCTCGGAAATCAGCCACGCCCGCGTAGAAAATCCGCGCAGTGTCTTAAAAAAAGGCGAAGAAGTACGCGTCAAAATACTCGGTCTCAAAAATCTGGGCAAAAAAAATGAGCGCATATCGCTCTCCATCAAAGCATTGGAAAAAGATCCCTGGGACACTGCTACAGAGCGCTACCGAGAAGGCAGCGTCATCACGGGCAAAGTCGTTTCAATCCAAAATTTCGGTGCTTTTGTCGAAATAGAACCCGGTATTGAGGGGCTAGTCCACATCTCGCAGTTCGTTTCGGGAAAACGCATCTCAAACCCCAGCGAAGTCGTTTCAGTCGGTCAAGAAGTCAAAGCCTTGATCCGCGAAGTCGATTCTCACAAAAAACGTATCTCACTCTCGATGCGCGCCGTTGAAGAGAGCGCCAGGCAAACAGCCGAAATCCAGGACATGGCCGCATTTAAGTCGAAACAGACACAAGAGTCTCAAAGCGACAATGCCATGGCCGACGCCCTTCGCCGTGCAGGACTGGCCTGAGTGAACTCTTAAAATTCAGCGGTCAGTTTTTCATCGTCACGTCTCGTTGGGTGATCGTTAAAACTGACCGCTATTTTTTTATTTCAAAATGTCTAAAAACACCGACAAAAACACCCTCCTGAAGGAGGTTCGATTTCAAACCATGCGCGGGTCTGGCCCTGGCGGTCAACATCGCAACAAAGTTGAAACCGCCGTACGCGCGACCCACCTGCCCACGGGTATTACGGTCATCGCCACAGAACACCGCTCACAATATCGCAACAAACAACTCGCCCTCGAGCGTTTGCAAAACCGCCTGAACGAGCGCAACAAAAAGCGCAAACCGCGCATCAAAACCCGTCCCAAACGATCTTCAATTGAGAAACGCCTCGAAAAAAAACGCCAGCGCTCAGATAAAAAACGCCAGCGACAAGGTGTAGCGATCAGCAATTAGCCCCCTGGCTACTCCCCTCCAAAATGATCATAACCAAACTGTTCCAATAGCACGCGCTTTCCATCCTCTTCTTCTATCACCACATAGCCATCGCCAGCCACAATCTCGCCAATGCGACAAATCGAATACTGCTCTGCCAATGCCTCGACCTTATTGACCTGTGTGTGAGACACAGAAAATAGCAACTCGAAATCTTCCCCTCCAGTGAGAGCCAGAGCCAGTTTTTCTTGACAACTGACTTCACAAAATCTTATAAACGCCCGCGACATGGGAATCGATGCTGCCCGAATCACAGCCGATACACCACTTTGCCGGCAAATATGGCTCAAATCCGAAGCCAATCCATCCGACACATCGATCATCGCTGTCACCGCGCCTGTTTCCACCAACGCCTGTCCCAAACCCAACCGCGGTTCAGGTCGATAATGCCGCTGCAACAACGCAGTCCTCACTTTACTCGGCAGATCGACTTCACCCAATACCACCCCCAAACCGCCCGCAGCATCGCCCAATGTACCCGATACATAGACGGCATCACCCACTTGCGCACCAGACCGATAACACACCTGATCTCGCGCCATCTCACCCGTAAGTGTCAAACTCAAGACCAGCGCACCAGACGTGCGCGTTGTATCCCCGCCCACAACAGCCACATCAAACCGATCTGCACAGGCAAAAAGCCCATTGTAAATCCGCTCGACATAACCCGCATCGCAATCACCCGACGCGCTAACCGCCACAACAGCATCCGTCGGTTTCCCACCCATAGCGGCCACATCGGACAAACTCGCGGCCAGTAATTTGTACCCCACGCCTTCTGGCGGCGCCTGAGGCACAAAGTGGACGCCCTCAACCATCGCATCAACCGTCACCAATCGCACGCGCTCCTGCCCGGCTGCCATAACAGCGCAATCATCACCAATCCCACACAGAACCCGATTGCCCTGTGCGTGCGCGGCAATGCGATCAATAAAACCGAACTCTCCGATGTCCTTAAAACGATCCATGGTCACTTCTTCCCCTCGCCCATGCCACAACATCTCGATACGCCACATCGCCCCCAAAAATATCCAGCGCACTGCCAATAGTCAGATCTACCCGACCTTGTCCCAGCACATTGACACGGTGCAAATCCGATAGCTCTCGCACCCCACCTGCATAAGTTACCGGCACGGGTGACCATCTACCCAGCATTTCCACCAGAGGTTCTTCTACACCTGCGCGTTTGCCTTCTACATCAACCCCGTGTACCAAAAACTCGGCACAATAACCGGCCAACGCGCTCAATATCTCCTCGCCGACAGTCACATCCGTAAAAGTTTGCCAGCGATTGGTTACAACAACATAATCATTGCCGCGCTTTCGACAACTCAAATCCAGAACCAAACGCTCCCTACCCACAGATCTTATCATCTCATCCAATCGCGTCATATCAATCTGTCCATCGCGGAAAACATAAGACGTCACAATCACATGGCTCGCGCCTGCGCGCAAGAATTTTTCTGCATTGTGCGGTGTGATGCCGCCGCCCATGTGCAGACCGCCGGGAAATGCCTTGAGGGCCTGCAACGCCGCCGTTTCATTACCCGGTCCAAGCGCAATCACATGTCCTCCCAAAAATCCGTCCTCGCGATACAGCCGGGCATAATCCGCAGGAGAACGCTCGGTCTCAAAATTCGTCACCGCACGCTGGGTATCCCCATCGCGCAACGTGCCCCCCACGATTTGTACAACCCGGCCATCTTTCAAATCAATACACGGTCTAAATTTCATGTGATCTACCTATTTTATTTTAATAATGGGGGTTGCTAATATAGCATATATTATTTTATTTTTATATCAACATCAATCATCCTGAGGAAATCCCATGCAAGATCCCCGACTTGAAAAACTCGCCGATGTCTTGATCCGCCATTCCACAAAGTTGCAAGCGGGCGAAACCGTCCTCATCCAGGGATACGACATGCCCGAAGACATGATCATTGCACTCATTCGCAAAGTGCGCGAAGTTGGCGGTATTCCCCTGGTGTCTATCAAAAACAACCGCGTCCAACGCGAACTCATCCATTCAGGCGATGTCGCCACCATGCAACAAGCAGGCGATTATGAAGCCTACCGAATGAAGCGCGTACAGGCCTATATCGGTCTGCGCGGCAGCCGCAATATTGCGGAATTATCGGATGTATCCAGCACGGCAATGGATACTTACGAAAAACACTGGCTCAAACCCGTGCATTTTGCCATCCGCGTGCCGCATACCAAATGGGTGGTCTTGCGATGGCCCACTCCTTCTATGGCGCAACAAGCGCAACAAAGTACCGAAGCTTTTGAAGATTTTTATTTTGACGTCTGCACACTCGATTATCGCAAAATGGCCGAAGCTGTCGTGCCTCTTCAAAAACGCATGGAACAAACCGACCGCGTGCGTATCACGGGAGTCGATACCGATCTGTCCTTTAGCATCAAAGACATACCGGTCAGACCGTGTACAGGACTTCGCAACATCCCCGATGGCGAGTGTTTTACTGCGCCGGTTAAAAATTCCGTAAACGGTCATATCCATTTCAACGTTCCCACCATCTATCGCGGCACCCCATTTTCAGATATTAAACTCACCTTTCAAGCGGGCAAAATCATCAATGCGACCTCGAGCGATACCACCAAACTCAACGATATTCTCAACACAGATAAAGGCGCGCGTTATATTGGTGAATTTGCCATCGCATTCAACCCCTACATCACATCGCCTATGCTCGATATTCTTTTCGACGAGAAAATATCGGGATCATTTCATTTTACACCCGGCAATGCCTATCCCGATGACGCCGACAACGGCAACCGCTCTGCCGTACACTGGGACATGGTCTTCATCCAAACCCCCGAATACGGCGGTGGAGAAATCTACTTCGACGACGAGTGCATTCGCAAAGACGGGCGTTTTACAGTAGAAGACCTCAAAGGGCTAAACCCCGAAAACCTCAAATAAGACAAAACGGAACACACCATGCAAACCCTAACGCTCTCAATCAAAGGCATGAGTTGTGCCGCGTGTGTGGCACGAGTTGAAAATGCCCTTCAAACCGTCCCCGGCGTCGCAGATGCCCATGTCAACTTTGCCACCCATCGGGCCACGATTCATCACAAAGCCATCCCATTAGACACGCTCGTAAATGCCGTCTCCAATGCCGGTTACGAAGCCTCTTCTCACACTTCGGAAGACGCTGAGCAGAACGAACGCACGATTGAATATCGCAAATTGCGTTTTCTATTCACTGTCGCCGCAATCCTCTCCGCGCTCATCATGGCGACGGGCATGACCCGCACCCTGTGGGGCGCGAACATCCCCCCCCATCACATTCACATATTGCTCTTTGCATTGACCACACCGGTTCAATTCTTATGCGGCTGGCGCTTTCTCAAAGGGGCCTGGACGGCATTGCGCCATCTCACAGCAGACATGAACAGCCTGATTGCCGCGGGAACCCTCACCGCTTTTTTTTACAGCACCGCGGCAACCTTTGCCCCACTCGGCACACATACTATTCAGACCTACTTCGACACCTCAGCCATGATCATTACCCTTGTCCTGCTTGGCCGCCTGCTCGAAACACGCGCCAGAGGGCAAACATCATCAGCCATCCGAAAACTCCTTGACCTGCGCCCCAAAACCGCCCGCATCGTTCGCAACGGTCGGGATGTTGAAACACCTATTGAACACATCCAGGTCGGCAATCACATTCGCGTACGGCCCGGTGAAAATATCCCGGTCGATGGCCTCATACAAAACGGACAATCCGCAATTGACGAATCCATGCTCACAGGTGAATCCATGCCCGTTGGCAAACAGCTCGGCGACAAAGTCATAGGCGGCACGCGCAACACAACCGGCAGTTTTATCTTCAAAGCAACACAGATCGGCGCCGATACCGTCTTATCTCAAATCATCGATCTCGTGCGACAAGCACAAGGATCTAAAGCCCCCATACAAAACCTCGCAGACCGCGTCTCCCGCATCTTTGTCCCGATAATCTTCGCCATCGCCCTGCTGACCTGTACCCTGTGGTGGATTTTTGGTCTTGGAATCGAAACCGCCCTCATCAATGCCGTGGTCGTTCTCATCATCGCATGCCCTTGTGCAATGGGATTGGCCACGCCCACCGCCATCGCAGTCGGCACAGGACGGGGCGCGCAACTCGGCATCCTCATAAAAGGAGGCGATGCGCTCGAAAATGCACACCGCCTCAATGCCATTGTCCTGGACAAAACGGGCACGCTAACAGAGGGCAAACCCGCTGTCACCGACATTATCCCCGCAGAAAATTACCACCGCGATCAAATACTCAAACTCGCAGCCTCCGCAGAGAAAGGATCGGAACATCCCCTTGGCGAAGCCATTGTTCGCGCCGCACAAGAAGCCAACCTCTCCCTGCATCCAGCCACAGATTTTGAAGCCAAACCCGGCGTTGGTATCGTCGCCACAGTTGACGGACAGCGCGTCGTGCTCGGCAACTCAGGCGCGCACGCGCAGCACAACGCCAGTATATCTGATCGCGCAAAATACCCAGCAGAAAAACTCGAAGCCGAGGGCAAAACCGTCGTATTTGTCACCGTCGATCATCAGCCCGCGGGCCTCATCGCCATCTCAGACAACCTGAAAGCCGACGCCGCGCAAGCCGTTCAAGACCTCCAACATCTGGGCCTTAAAGTCTCTCTCGTGACAGGCGACAACGCGCGCACGGCCAAAGCAGTTGGGCAACAACTCAATATCGATCGGGTCTTTGCCGAAGTTTTGCCCCAGGACAAAGCCCAAAAAATCGCGCAACTCCAAAACAAAAACATGAACGTGGGCATGGTTGGCGACGGCATCAACGACGCCCCCGCACTCGCCCAGGCCAACGTCGGCATCGCCCTGAATTCGGGCACAGACATTGCCATAGAAAGCGCGGACATGATCCTCATGTCGGGCAACCTGTTGGCGATAGCCACATCTATTCGGCTATCGCGGCAAACCATGCGCATCATTCGCCAAAATCTCTTCTGGGCATTTGCCTACAACACCCTCCTCATTCCCATTGCGGCCCTAGGTCTGCTCAATCCCCTGGGTGGTCCCATGCTCGCCGCAGCCGCTATGGCCCTCTCCTCTGTCTCCGTTGTCACCAATGCCCTGCGCTTAAAGCGATTTTGTCCCTAATATCCTACCGCCTCTTCGCGTAATTTAATATCCCGCGATAAATTCGATCCGCATCGGCGTTGCGTCTATTGTGAGATCGCAACGCCCAGGCCTCGCCTTTATCGTGTACATTGCGTATCTCCACCAGAATTTCTGCGTGCGCCAAATTGCCTCGCAACACCGCCAGATTGCGCCCCCCAATTTGTGCCGGCACATCTGGCAGATCGAGTGCCCTTTCCATAATCCGCGCAAAAGATCGAGACCGCGAATCAATCTTCCCTCGGCTGCTCCAATAAATAACCAGCGGACCCTTTGGGCGATTGGGACTGTTGTCTGCATGCAACGATATAAACAGGGTCTTTCCATACCTTGCACCCCTGAAGAATCGGTTGGCAATTTTCACCCGTTGCGCAATATTGTGAAGCCCTGGACGCACCGAAAAACTATTTTTTTTGTTGGCACTTTCATCGTTATAGACTTCGTTTTGCTCGTGTACAAACGTCCTGGAAGAAGGGTTATTTTCCCGAATGAGATGATTCGGGCTAATCACCGTCATCTCCACCTCGGCACCTGCAAGCCTCAGCTTTTGGTACAAACGCAACCCGATATCGTAAACAAATTCGTCTTCTACCACATAAACCGAACGGTTGTTGCCATCTACATTGGAAACAATAGCACCCGGATCGCGTCCTCCATGCCCCGGATCGAGCACAACGCGCCAGCCTCTCAACGGCTGTGATCTGTTATCTCGACGCACTTGAAAATTAAGATCTACATTGAACACGCCCATCAAATTTTGGGCACTTCTATAATCGTCAATCGGCTTTTTGGGAGGCACTTCCCGATACCCCCGACTGCGTTGCACAGCGGCTTTGGGACGAGAAAAATAATACGGTCCATTATCCATTGCGATCTTTTGCAGCCGAGTCCGTATCTTTAACCTCTGTCCCACATAAATGCGATCCGATCGGATACCATTGCTCCGCTTGAGTTCGGACAAGCCCGTGGAAAATTGCGCGGCAATTTTAGAAAGCGAATCTCCCCGTCTCACCACATATTCCATTTCTACATGGCTAAGAGATGGACGCGTGCGAGACTGTTGCACAGCAGAAGAACGCGTGCGAAGCCTTTGTCCGGGATAAATGCGATTCGATCTCAACTCATTGATCCGCTTGAGTTCGGTCACACTCATAGAAAATCGTGCGGCGATTTTAGAAAGCGAATCTCCCCTTCTCACCACATATTCTACCCCACTGGAGGGGCGAGTGTGAAGCCTTTGTGAGCGAATGAGCAGTCTTTGTCCCGGATAAATGGAATTCGACTTTAACCCATTGCTCCGCTTGAGTTCGGTCACACTCACAGAAAACTGATCGGCAATTTCCCACAGAGAGTCCCCCCTTTGCACCACATAAGTCTCAGTCAAAGCAGGCGCATGTGCCGCACAAGCCACAAAGAAGCAGGCAAACAAAAACAGTCGTATATATTGAAAGATCATAAAAAATCAGTATAAGAAATGATATTGGAGACCAACTTGCGACAAACCGATAGATAATAGACATTTTGGCACAAAAAGACAAGATAGGACCCTCTAAAAATGGGAAAATTGGATAGGCACTTGGTTACTTTCGCCAGCACACATGGCAATTTTTACCAACTTTATCAACCTACCCATTGTTTAAAAATATCTATGTGCATTAAAAACAATACTTAATATCACATGCCGATATTGGCATAAACTTTGCATAAAAAGGGGGCGTCAGCAAAAAAACATCAGAATCCCCGTAAATGCAGCACTTCGTGAAAGGAGTAGATCATGGCACGCGGAATTTTTTACAGAATGGCCGACATCGTCAAGGCCAACGTCAACGACCTGGTTACCCGCGCAGAAGACCCAGAAAAAATGATCCGCCAGATGATTCTGGAAATGGAAGAAGCCGTCAACAAAGCCACCGCCTCGGTCGGCACGGCTGTTGCCAATGAAAAACGCCTGGAAAGACAATATCTGGAAAAACAAGATCAGATCGAAGCCTGGCAAAAAAAAGCCGTATTAGCTGTTGAAGCAGGCGAAGACGACCTTGCCCGCCGCGCCCTCGAACGCAAAGCAGCGACCCAGGAAGCCACGCACGACCTTGAAGCAGCCCTCGAAGAAAGCCAAAAGACCTCGTCCCAACTCAAACAACAACTCACCCAACTCAAAGCCAAACTCGACGAAGCCCGCACCCGCCAGGGCGCCCTTGTTGCTCGCCGCCGTGCAGCCGAAGCCCGCAAGCAAATCGCCAAAGGTCTGTCAGGAGTGGGCGACGACGCATTTTCGAGCTTTGAGCGGTTCCGCCAGCGCATCGAATCTGAAGAAGCCGAAGCCGAAGCCCATCAAGAGATGGCGAGCGCCGACCCCTCTTTAGAAGAAGAATTTTCCAAACTCGAGCGCAAAAGCACAGTAGAAGACGAACTCAATGCACTGAAACAGAAAATGGGACAAAAAGATGCGTGACCTGGAAAAACTCGCTGATGAAATCGCCAGCAAAATTGACCGCGCGGTCAACGACGCAGAGCGAAAAATAAAAAAGAAATGGAAGGGGAACTGGGAGGCGCGCGTTCACAGCGCGAGCAGTGATTTCCAAATCAATTCATTCAAGCGAGTGCCCGACCGCCTCTCTGATCTCGCCACCGATGGGAGTTGTGCCATGCGTTATCTCTTCGCTTATGGTTTAATAGGAATGGCTGCACTTATGGGATTTTGCGGCCTCATGCTCGTACTCATGGTATTGATAAAACATTCCCCCTGGATCGATGGCACAACCCCATTCATGCACGAAGAACTCAGTGGTGGCCTCTGTCTAATCGTTTTCTCTCAGATTATATGGTGGGCAGGTCGCCGGGTCAAAAGATCGGGAGACAAAAAAGCACATGCCAAAAATCAGCATCGCATCCTCCGTCTCGCCCGGCAAAAAGGGGGCAGCCTCACCGTGATAGAAGCCGCCATGGACACCAGAATCACAGTTGAAAAAACCGAAGAAATCCTGCGAGAATTAACCATAAGTGGTCATGCGGAAATGCGAATCTCAGATTCGGGGATGGTCGTTTACCATTTTCCGGAAATCGAACGCTGGGATGAAAAATACCGCGCGAGACCCGTGGATGAACTTTAATGTATGTGGGAGGAGACAATAATGTTTGAAATTGGAATGATGGTTGCGATAATCATTCTCGCATCCGCAGCATACAAATACATTGAGCACCGCACCCGAGGATCCGTCCCCAGCGATGCGGAAGAACGCATAAACGCGAGAATGGACGAACTCGACCGCAGGCTCACGGATATTCAGGACGTCATGATCGCCATTGACGAAAAACTCAGCAGAAGATAGGGAGACCACTCTGCAAAACTGTCAAAACGCGTAAAAGAACTTGAAAAACGCCTCATCGACCTTCAAGACATCGTCATCACCAACGACGATAAACTTGAGCGTCTCGAAGGCCGATCACTCGCCGCGCCACCTTCATCTCCGCAGACCATCTCGGATTGACGGACATAAATAAAAAGGACATCCCATGTTGGCCAAACTCATCGGTATCGTACTCATTAATCATTGGCGGCTATATTGCCATCACTGTTCTCTTCCCGCTCATCGGCTCTCTATTTGGGCTAATCTTTCTCCTGATCAAACTCGCCATCGCCGTTGTATGTATTGCGATCGGTTGGCGGTTGATCAAAAGAGAAGTCTGACGGAAAAATCCGTCTTGTCACAAACATGTGACAAAAAAAGAATAGTAATAAACGAATTATCTTAATGACTGGAGAAAAAAGTGAAAACACAGGATCAAACTCTGATTCGCGCATCCCTCTCGGGCGACAGCCGAGCCTTTGGAAAACTCTACCACAAATACCAGAACCAGATCTATGGCACCCTCGCACAGCGCATTTCAGACCGCGACACCGTTGACGACCTGATGCAAGACACATTTTTCCGCGCCTATCGCTCGCTCCACACATTCAAAGGCCAGGCAGCATTTTCGACCTGGCTCACACAAATAGCCCTCAACGTCTATCGCTCGCACTTGCGCTCGCGGCAAGTGCGGCAAAACTGGATCAGTCAAACCGAAGACCCCGAAGTCGTTCACAACGTCCTCCGCGACCTCATACCCGGCACGCTACCAGACCAAATTGTAGAAAACCGCGAACGCATAAAATTGGTCCACAAAAGCATTCAAAACTTACCCGAACGCTATCGCAAAGCCATGTGGCTGCGCTACGTCATGGACTGGTCCTACGAAGAAATCACACAGGCGCTTCGCGTTCCGCTTGGAACCGTGAAAACCTGGCTGTGCCGCGCCCGCCGCCAACTCAAAAACGAATTTCGCAAACTCGGTTTACAACCCGGGTAAGAAATAACCCTTGCTTTTCGCCCTTTGCATGGACAAATTGTAGGAACATAAAGGTCGTTGATAGAACGCGCAACTCTTGGTCCGATTTCTGGAGGTTAATATGCAGGCATGGTGGTCAGAACTCGCTCCTCTCACTCAGGTGTTCTATGGCTGTGCAGTCTTCTTCACCCTTTTGTTTCTCTGGCAATTTATCACGACCCTCATCGGCCTGGGCGATTCCGCAGATGGCCTTGCCGACGACTTCAATGCCAATGATGCAGGACCAGATGTCGATAATAGTCCTTATGATCACGGTGCCGCAACCTTTCAACTGCTCTCACTGCGTTCTGTGATCGCCTTTGGTATGCTCTTTGGATGGGCCAGCGCACTCTACCTCGACCTGGGCCTCTCAATCGAAGAGTCGGTTCTTCGCGGTCTCGTATGGGGCGGCGCAGGGATGGTCCTGGTAGCCTACTTCTTCTACAAAGTGCAGCAACTCTCCGAATCGCATAACCGAAACCTATCATCCTGTATTGGCAATGAAGGCGAAGTCTATATGGACATCCCCGAAAATGGCGCCGGTCAAATCCGCGTGATGGAAAGCGGGGCTGTCAACTACATCTCTGCGCGCAGCCAAAGCGGGCAGTCCATCCAAAACAAGACGCCGGTTCGCGTACTGCGAACACTCGACACAACCACCGTTGAAGTCGAACCCATTCAATCCTGAACTTAAAGGAGATTCAATGCCCACCGAATTCATTCTCACCGTCATCCTGGCAGCCGTCGTACTTCTGCTGTTTCTCACGTTCATTTCCCGCTACAAGCGCTGCCCATCCAACAAAATTCTCGTCATCTACGGCAAAACAGGGGGTGGCTCAGCCGCAAAATGTGTACACGGTGGCGCAGCTTTTGTCCTGCCCCTTTTGCAGGACTATGAATACCTCGACCTCGAACCCTTTGTCGTACCCATCGATCTGGACAACGCGCTTTCACAGGAAAACATCCGCGTATCCGTGCCCACCACAGTCACAGCAGCCATCTCCAACCAGCCCGGCATCATGCACAACGCGGCCATCCGCCTCCTGGGCCTATCCCGCGAAAAAGTTCAGAGCCAGGCACAAGACATCATCCTCGGCCAAATGCGCGCAGTCATTGCAACCATGAAAATTGAAGAGATCAACCAGGACCGGCAGGCATTTATGGCCAAAGTAAATGACGCCGTCTCCACCGAAATGGAAAAAATTGGCCTGTCTGTTATCAACGTCAACATCAAAGACCTCGACGACGAAAGCGGCTACATCAAAGCCATCGGCCAAAAAGCAGCAGCAGAAGCCATCAATCAGGCGTCCATTGACGTGGCCGAACAAGATAGGCATGGTCAGGTTGGTGTAGCCGAACGCGCACGCGATCGCCGTCGGGAGGTCGCCGCAGCCGATTCAGAAGCCGAAATCGGCGAATCAGAAGCAACGCGAAACAGACGACGACAGGTCGCAGCACTCGAATCCCAAGCTGAAATTGGCGAAGCTGAAGCCGGGCGAGACAAACGCCAAAATGTCGCGGCTCTCGAAGCAGAAGCCGTGCAAGCAGAAACAGAAGCAGAAGCAAAAACAGCCGGCTATCGCGCAGGACAACGCGTTGCAGAAGAAGAAGCGCGCCGAAAAGCAGAAGAAGCGACCAAAGCCGCTGACGGCGCTATTCGCGTCGCCCAGGAAACCGCAGAAAAAGCAGCCGAAGAAGCCCGGGCACTGCGCGAAGAAGCGCGCTTACGCGCAGAAATCGTCGTTCAGGCAGAAGCCGAAAAGCAACGCCAGGTCATCCAAGCAGAAGCCGAAAAAGAACAGCGACGCCTTGTTGCCGAGGGTGAAGCCGCCGCCATTCTCGCACAAAAACAGGCCGAAGCCCAGGGGACTCAAGCCATTCTCAACGCCAAGGCCGAAGGATACAGACAACTCGTTGAAGCCTGTGGTAACAAAGACCAGGCAGCAGCGGCCTTCCTGATCATCGAACGCCTCACCGAAGTCGCCAACATCCAGGCCGAAGCCATTAGCAACTTGCCCATCGACAAAGTAATGGTCTGGGATAGCGGCAATGGCGACAGTGGCATGTCCAACCTGGGACAACGCCTTATGGGTGTCATACCGCCCATGCACGATCTGGCGCGTCTGGCCGGGCTTGAATTGCCCGAATTTCTGGGCAAAATGAACGGCGAACAAGCGTCTGGGGAAAACGGCAAACCCGATACCTCAGAAGACGCACAGGCATAGGCTACAATGGAGTGCAGCGGAGTAATAGACGGAGAGGGTACAAGTTGTACCCTCTCCGCTGATTTGTTCCTTCGTGTACTGCACAAATACTTATAATCATGTCCAACACCCTGAACACAACCCCAGACCTGGAATCCCGTTTTCAAACGGCCCTGCAACACGCACGCGGTGCAGCACCGGGTTCTGACGACTACAAAAAAGCGGTTGAACACCTCGAATACATTTTGTCTGTCGATAACCAGGTTGGAGAACAGGCCCTTATTGACCGCGTCTGTTTTTTCTTGGGCAGCCTGCTCGATGACTTTCCTGAAAACGCATCTCGAGCAATTGCCGTTTACCGCCGGGGTTTAGCAGCCGATCCACTCTTCGCGCCCGGGCACAACAACCTGGGCGTTTTGCTCATGCAAAATGGGCAAATTTTATCGGCACTTGGCGAGTTTAAAATCGCCATACACCTCGAACCCGATTACATGCTGCCCTATGGCAATCTCGCCCGACTGCTCTTTCACCACATGAGTTCGACACAAATGGAACGCGAATACGCAAGCATCACCGAAGAATTTGGCGTTAGAGCACCGGGCATTCTCGCGCGTCTCTCTCTCGAACTCATAGACCTGGGCCGCGCACAGGTCTATGAAAGCCTCTACACGCACGGCCACCGCATCAAAAACCTGATGGGCCTCTCCGGCAGCCGAATGCGCCGCGCCATACGCAATTTACCGCCAGATACTCATGGCCTGGATGATCTAAAAGACATCGCACACGAACAAGAACATATCTATAGCCAATGGGTCGCCTACTTGCGGTCTATGAAACAAGACACTATGAACCCCGCGTTGGTCGATGTGCCCCAACTCATTGGAAAAATGACCCACAAACTCTCTGCACGAGCAGGAGAAAAAGAACTCGCCTTTGCCGCCGAACCTCATGTACCTCAGGTAAAAGCGGACGCAGGCATGTTATCTGAAGCCGTCACAAACCTGACCCTCAACGCCATCGAAGCCGTTGAAGACGATGGCAAGGTGACAGTACAGGTCGGTGCCGATACAGAACGCAATTCGGTATATATTGAAGTGGAAGACAATGGCCCCGGCATTCCCGAAAATTTGCAAACCCGCATATTTGACCCCGGATTTTCAACGCGGGAACGTGGCAATGGATATGGGCTGAGTATATGCTCTCGCATTGCAGCGGCACACCGCGGCACGTTGCGCGTAATCAGCCGCCCGGGTGCAGGCGCGGTTTTTCGCATTGACCTTCCCGTCGATTTTGAAGTCTCAACACAACAAGACAGCATTGGCCTGCAACACAGCGTACCCGACACCTCGCGCGATCCAATAGCTGAAGAATTCATTCAATAAGACCCTTTTCAACATTTCTCCCATGACCGAAATTATCGTTGCTGACGACCAAATTGAAGTCCTCGACATGCTGATTCGAAGCCTGCGAGACGACACGCGCACTGTCCATGCCTTCTCCACCGGACGCGAAGCTCTCGCGCATCTCAAACAGCATCCCAATCAGATTAGCCTGGCCATTCTCGACCTCGATTATGGCCCCGACGAGCCCGATGGCCTCGAAATTTTACCGCAAATGCTCAACGTAGTATCCGACCTGCCCGTCATTATGCTTACCGGTCAGGGCACAATAGATACTGCCGTGGCTGCATTGCGACTGGGCGCAACAGACTTTATCGAAAAAGACTTTTATATAGAAGACAAAATCGAACTCAGCCTTGAAAAGCTCGACCGCGTGTATCAGGTACTTAAGGAAAATGCCCTACTGCGGGCCGAAGTTCAAGACCTGGGGCGTGAAAACCAATTCTACCGAGACGAATTTGGCAAGCGTTATCAAATCATCGGCTCCAGCCCCAAACTCCAGCAAATTCTCCAGCGAGCGCAAACCGTAGCCCCCATCCCCCGGCCCGCGCTCATCACAGGAGAACCCGGCACGGGCAAAGAACTCGTCGCCGCTGCCATCCACTATGGCAGTGACCGCAAAGACCGTCCCTTTGTCAAAGTCAATTGCGCTGCCATTGCCGACCAATTGCTCGAAAGCGAACTCTTTGGACACGAAAAAGGAGCTTATACAGGCGCAACAGAAGCCCGCCCGGGCAAATTTGAAGCCGCGAGTGGCGGCACCCTATTCCTCGATGAAATTGGCAACACCACCCCCGAATTTCAGCAAAATGTGCTGCGCGCCATTGAATATAGAGAAATTCAGCGCGTGGGCAGCGCGACCCCCATCTTTGTCGATGTGCGCGTTATTGCCGCCACGAATACCGATCTCGAAACGGAAATTGCCGAAGGCCGATTCCGCCAGGACCTCTACGACAGATTGCGCTTTGAAGTCCTGCACATGCCCCCATTGCGCGAACGCCGCGAAGACATTCCCGCATTAGCCGATTATTTTGTCGTGCAAATCGTTGAGGAAGTACCCGGCCTTCAAAAACGCAATTTTTCCGATGCGGCAACAGAACGCCTGATGACATATCGCTGGCCGGGCAATGTGCGCGAACTCAAATTTGCGGCCGAACGCGCAGCTTGTGTCGCCCGTGAAACCGAGATTGAACCCGGCGACCTGCCCCCCGAAATTTCTCAACAAGCGCCCCAATCATCTGAATCGAGCGACGACTTTGAATCACAAGTACAATCCTTTGAACTGAGTCTATTGCGGCGCGTTCTCAATACAGTCTCCTGGAACCAGCGCGAAGCCGCCAAACAACTCAAACTCAGCTACGACCAATTTCGTCACCTGTACCGCAAATACAAACTCAACAAAGAAAAACCCTGATTGTTATGGCTCTCGATATCCCCGTTCGGGCAAATCTCCAGTTTTTTCGCTGTCTCAACGACAGCATATCCACCTGGGCGAGTCACCTACCCATTTTGTGTCTCGCTTCATTTTTGGCAATACTCCTGAGTGCGATATCGGGCACTCTGCTCCTGGGCAGCTTATATGCGGGCTTTGCCATCATGATCTTGCGCGCACAGCAAGGGGAACAACCCTCTATGCGAGATCTATTTGGACAGATCATTCGTTTCGTCCGTTTTTTCTCGATGAATATTTTTATCTTCCTGTTTTTTATTTTCGGCTTGGTCATCATTGCGGTACTGGTTTTTATGAGCAGCGATTTCTTTGTATTTCTGCTCAATGCATTCAAACAGGTAGTTGCCCAGGAAACGCCCTGGATCATCCCCATTGGATCAGAACACATTGGGAAATTTTTAGAAGAAAAAAATATTTTTTGGGCCGTCGTTCTGGCAGCTTGCCTCTTATGTTTGCCCGGCCTCGTTTTTGTTGTCAAATGCTTCTACATCTATCTTCTGGCAGCAGACCGGGGGGTACACATTGATGAAGCCTATGTCGAAAGTCGCAAAGCCGTTGAACGCTATGGTTTCTTTCGCCACTGTGCGCTTATACTCACCGCGCTCGGAATTCTTGTAGGCTCAGTTGCACTCTCTAAGAACATCGCCGACAATGCCTTAGCCCAACTCTGTATCTTCACCCTCTTTCAACCCCTCGCGCTCGGGATTTTTGCATCGGCCTACAACCAAACCCTCTGCGAAGAAGCGCGACAGTGGGAGAGCTACAAACAACAATTTTCGGAAATGCGCGATGAGTTGCAAACAGCACACGACATGCAAATGGGTCTATTGCCACAATCCAGTCCTGACCTGCCTGGTTATGCACTCGACGGAACGTGTATTCCCGCCAACAGCGTTGGCGGGGATTACTATGCGTACCGCTGGTTGGATGAAGACAAAACAAAACTCGGCATTGTCGTTGCCGATGTCTCTGGCAAAGCCATGGAAGCAGCCGTGACCGCCGTGCGATTCAATGAAATGCTCCGCTATGAATGCCAAAATCGCATTGCGCCAGCCGATATACTCGACGGTCTTAATGACTCACTGGAAGGTCAGATTGACCATGCCACATTTATCACATGCTGTATCGCGGTGCTCGACGTACCCACTGGCAAAGTCACTCTGGCAAGTGCAGGACACTGTCCACCGATCCATCTTTCCAACCGATCTCAATTTATCGACCTCGTGGGATACCCCCTTGGGATCCCGGCACTTGTGCGCCCCCCAACCCCCTATCGCGTTGTGCATTTAACACTCGCGCCCGGTGATCGCCTCGTGCTCTACTCCGATGGTGTTGTCGAAGCCCAAAATGCCAGACGCAACTTCTTTGACGACGACCGATTTGTTCGTTGCCTTGAACAAGCATCCATAGATCAGACACCTACAGACCTGATTGCCGATCTCGTCACCGATGTCAAATCCTTTATTGGCAACGCGCGGCGCACCGACGATATAACCCTCGTTATTCTCCAGCGCGACCTATCCCTTAATCCCTAACCCATCTCGTGAAAAAATGATGCCCAACAACCAATTCATGCTCATACACTATCACGAAATTGGCCTCAAAGGCAAAAATCGGGGCAAATTTGAACGGCGCCTGATGACCAACATCACCCGCGCACTCAAAGATGTGCCCTGTGGAAAGCTCGAGCGTCTATCGGGCCGCATGATGCTCGCACTCACTTCAGAATCGCCAATAGATGTAATCCGAGAGCGACTCTCGACAGTCTTTGGCATCGCTAATTTTTCCGAAGCAGTCGTCGCCAAACGCAATATCGAAGCCATCCGAGAAACAACCTGGGCACTTGCACAAAAAGCCGACTTCGAATCCTTCAAAATTGTCACCAAGCGCGGCGACAAAACCTTTCCCCTCAATTCAGATCAAATCAACCGAGATGTGGGCAAGCATATTCAAACCCTATCAGGTGCCCGCGTCCTGATGGACAATCCAGACCTCATTTGTTTTATTGAAATTGCCCCACAACGCATATTTATCTACGCCGAAAAAATCCCGGCGCCAGGGGGTTTACCCGTCGGTTCCAATGAACGCGCCGTAAGCCTCCTCTCTTCGGGCATTGACTCACCCGTGGCTTCTTACAAAATTATGAAACGCGGTGTCAAACTGACCTATGTACATTTTCACAGCCAGCCTTATACCAATCGCAATTCACAGCGCAACACCGAAGACCTCGTACGACTCCTCACCCGGCATCAATATGTGTCGGACCTCTACCTCGTACCATTTGTCGAAATTCAACGCCACATCATGACGCGCGCACCCGCGAGCTACCGCGTCATTCTCTACCGCCGCGCCATGCTGCGCATTGCAGAAGCCATTGCCCAAAAAGTGGATGCCCATGCACTTGTCACAGGCGAAAATGTCGGGCAGGTCGCCTCGCAAACCCTGTCGAACATACGCGCCATCGAAGAAGTGACCCTACTGCCCATCTTGCGCCCATTGGCCGGTGATAACAAAGAAGAAATCATCAACGAAGCACGGCGCATCGGCACATATCAAATCTCCATTGAACCCTACGAAGATTGTTGTTCTGTCTTTGTACCCAAACACCCCGAAACGCGCGCCAACTTGGAAAAAGTCCGCGAAATCGAATCCGCGCTCGACCTCGCCCCTCTCATCATACAAACCCTTGAACAAACCGAACGCAAAACGTTTAAGTTCTAAAAGTGGCAAAATACAAAACGCCCGAAACGATAGTTTGTTTCGGGCGAATAAATTAAACTTGGGGATGTGGCTTTCAATATAACCGATGTACTATACTACTAGAATCAAAACGTCCATCCTTCTTGTGCCATAAAACCTTCAAGATTTGTCCATCGGGTTTTAAAATGTTCACATACATTTGGAATTTTTGCAGCATTTTCTTTGAAACGTTCTTGTGTTATGACTGTGGCATTTAAAAATCGGGCTCTCGCAATAACAAATGGATCCGCCACCGGCTGTCCTTTTAACCTGCTTTTCTGAGAAATCAAAGTTTGAAAGTGATCATGCTCGAAAATTTCTTTGACGAAAACCACTTCGTCTTCGGTAGGTTCTGTAAAAACATTTGGATTTTGCTTGATCCATTCCGTCAGTCGATCCTCTTTGTAATGGCTTTTAATTTCATTTGCGGCTTCTCTCACTGATACAATCTGTTGCAAGGCAACAAGCTGATCGAAATTTCTCCACAATGAAGGAAAGCGCGACTCATAGAAGTTGTTGAATAGATCAATCAAACTACTGGTATCAAATACGTAGATCACAAATTCACCCTATCGACTCATCACTTCTTCTAATCCCGGGATATTGCTGACGCGTACATTGAGGTAGTCTGCCAATTGCCCAACGTTAATTTGATTTTGATAGTATTTACCAAAAGCCAGATCTAGGTATTGTTTTCCAAGATAGGAAGCCTGAGTTGAATAATAATCACCGCCGCTAGAATTCTTTCTTTTTTCATTCGATTCATCAGCCCATTTTGATACATAAGCTTGATATGTTTCTGAATCAATCACTCGTCGATCTCGTAGTTTTCTCAGTACAACTTCTCGACTTACAGAATATTTTCTGGCGAGCTCTGATATCCCATAATCGTCAACACTGTATCGGAAATCCTGGATTCTCTGGTCAAAATCTGAATCTGGTACAAGAAACGCAGCAGCAAACCGATTGCAAAAATGTTCAATTCGCAGATCGGTGCCAGACAAAAAGTTAAAATAATCGTCCTCAACCTTATCTATGCCACCAGTGCCAAATAACAGGTGTGCTAACTCGTGGAACAGGGTAAAAATCTGCCTCGTTTTGGGCATTGAGTTATTGAGATAAATCAACGGAAATTCATCATCAAAAAGACAGAATCCCGAAATTTCTGGCTGCCTAAAAGCTTCTTTAAATACAAAAATACCTTTCTCCTCTAATACTTCTCGCCAGTTTTTCAATGCGATATCGGCACTTTTCCAAGAAAATTGCTCTTCCAAAGAAATTCCCAAGATATTTCTTATCTGTGTAGCAACTTGTTCAAGGGGTTGTCCGGGCACTATTTGAACTTCCTGCCAAATTTTTTCCTGGGCAAAATTTTGTCCATCACATAATTCCTCCAGATTTATCTGCATAGCATAGGCTTTTCGAAGCAGGTGGAGAATATTTGGAGGTAGTTGCTGAAGCTCATGTTCGGGAAGAGTTCTGAACGATTTGGTCGGGCTATCTTCTTCAGGAGGTTTAGGAAAAAGAAAGATAGCTATAGGCCTTTTGTAGATATGATAAGCCAATTTTTCAAGCTGGACATAGGTAGGGGACTCTTGCCCGGACTCCCAGCTTTGAATTGTCTCAGCAGTTTTGTTTATTTTTTTTGCAACATCCTCAAAGGACAAGTTAACACTTTCTCTCGCCCATTTGAGGATATCAGGATTAACTGAAATTTTTCCCATCTTATCTATTCTCATGAAAAAATTTACAGATATTGGAATCAATTTTCTTTTCTCAATATTCCCAATTTTATCAAATTTGCAAGGAAAATAATAAGGCAAAGAAATATTTTACCAACTTATCGGCCTGTGGACATGCACATGCATACACTGTGATATCGCCATAATTCTTACTAACCCACCTTCTTTTGCCAGACCTCAAGCCCCTGATATGCTTCAAAAATCGCCTCGATCAAATAGCGAATCGCCGCACTAAAATAGCGTCCCCGTCTCCACGCCACGCCGATCTCGCGGCTAAATGCCACCCCCTCCACATCCACCATTTTTAACGCCCCAGCATCCAGAGAATCCTGCACAGTTAGCATAGGCAGAAACGAAATCCCAACACCAACCTCCACCAGTTTTCGCATCGCCTCTGGACTTCGCATCTCCATCACCACGCCGGGAGACACGCCTGCTTCTGCAAAACGCTCATCCACAATTTTGCGCGATATGGAATCGGTGTGAAACAGGATCAACGGCTCTTGCACCACCTCTTGCAAAGTCGCGCTTTCTCGCACGGCAAAAGGATGAGATGCACCCACCACAAGCGGCATAGAATCCCGATAAATCGACACCGTCTCCACACGCGGATGATCATAGGGCAAAGAGATAACCGCAAACTCAGAGCGATTCATCAGCAGGTCATCTACCAGATAACGCGATGGTGCCACCTGTGCGGACAAGGAAACATTGGGATAAGCACGCCTGTAATCCTTTAAAATGTCTGGCAACAAATACGTCACAGCCGCATCAATCGCGCCAAACTGAAACCCCTCCCCCGGCAACACATCGCGCCGCTGCAAATTGTCTTCTACCTCTTCAACCAGATCCTGAATCTGCATCGCATAATTCACCAGCGTGCGCCCTTCCATTGTCAACGCCACGCGCTTGCCTCCCCGATTAAAAAGCCTCACACCCATCGTTTTTTCCAATTCAGCAATACCACTGCTCACCGTTGGCTGTGTCACATGCATCTCCCGCGCGGCCTGGCTAAAACTCCCGGTTTGTGCAACAGACAAAAAATAGCGCAAATGATAAAAATTCATTTCTCGCTCCTATTCGGAATACAGTCTATAGATTTTATCTATAAATAATATAATAATTATTGATTTGTTTAATAAATAAAAATAACCGACATTTTGTCCAACAAATACTTTGAACACCTTTCACTGCAAGGAGAAAAACCATGTCCTCCAAAGTCCGAGTCGCCATCATCGGCGCAGGCAACTGTGCATCCTCGCTCGTACAGGGCGTCGAATACTACAAGAACGCTTCTGAGGATGAGTTCATCCCCGGATTGATGCACCCCAACCTGGGCGGCTATCACATCCGCGACATTGAATTTTCTGCTGCCTTTGACATCAACGCCGAAAAAGTGGGCAAAGACCTGAGCGAAGCCATCTTTGCATACCCCAACAACACCATCAAATTTGCCGATGTCCCCCACCTCGACGTTCCCGTTTACCGCGGCATGACTCACGATGGCCTGGGTAAATACCTCGACCTGATCATCACAAAAGCCGAAGGCGACACCGTTGACATTGCCGAAGTCCTCAAAGCCACGCGCACAGATGTCGTCGTCAATTATTTACCCGTTGGCAGCGAACAGGCCACCAAGTGGTATGTGGAACAAATCCTTCAAGCCGGATGTGCCTTCGTCAACTGCATGCCCGTCTTTATCGCAAGTGCCGGGCACTGGCCCGAGCGCTTTGAAAAACGCGGCCTGCCCCTCATCGGCGACGACATCAAATCACAGGTCGGCGCCACCATCACCCATCGCGTGCTCACCCGCCTGTTCCGCGAACGCGGCGTCAAACTCACCAAAACGTATCAACTCAATTTTGGCGGCAACACCGACTTTTACAACATGCTCGAGCGCGAACGCTTAGAATCCAAAAAAATCTCCAAAACCCAGGCCGTCACCTCTCAGCTCGACTACGACCTGGGCGAAGACAATATTCACGTTGGTCCCAGCGACCACATCCCCTGGCTGGAAGATCGCAAATGGTGTCATATCCGCATGGAAGGCGAAACCTTTGGCGGCGTGCCACTCAATTTGGAACTCAAACTCGAAGTCTGGGACTCACCGAACTCAGCGGGTGTGGTCGTCGACGCAGTCAGACTCTGCAAACTCGCCCTTAACCACGGCCTCAAAGGCCCTTTGATGGGACCATCGTCTTACCTGATGAAATCGCCGCCCAAACAATTTAGCGACGACCAGGCCCGTGAAATGACAAGTGATTTTATTCGCCAGTACGGCATAGAAAAATAAACTCTCTCCCGCCAACACAGTGCTTGCCATTTGGCAGGCACTGTGTTTATCTTATATTTTAAGCGACCCTGGGCTTTTTGCCCCTGGCCGCTTTTTTTTGTATGGGCAATGCAATATATCAGAAAGGCAACCCATGGAAAATGTACAAAAACTAAAACATCACAACATTGACGCATATACAGAACGCGTTAGAAGCGGACCCTGCTTTATATGCGAAATACTGGCGGGTAAAAATCCCCATCACATTGTTTATCAGGGCGACTTTGCAGTTGCATTTATGAACAAGTACACGCGAAGGGATTTTGGATATTTCTGAAAGTGAAATGAAGGCACTCGCTGACCAAATACGAAGGGCGATGGAGAGTTAAGCTATATCAATGTGATAATTTCTTGACTCCTGATTGCATCATAGTAGATTTACACAATGGGAATTCCCGTATTATTTCTGCCGTTCTAAAACAATTGTTGGAGATAAGCTATGGGACACACACTTACATTCGAAGTACCAGAGAAAGTGTATGATTCGTTGAGAAAATCCGCGGCGCATATTGGGCAACTCCCAGAAGTTTTAGCTGCTAATCTCTTGGCTGAGGCAACTGAGCGTCTTGAGAATGACCCATTGGAGGAGTTTATAGGGACATTAAAGGGTTCTATTCCCAATTGGGCAGATCATCACGATCAATACATTGGAAAATCAGTAAGAGACTCAATGGATAACACGAAAGACAACTAATTTTCAGATGTCTGATATTTTTGCTGATACAGCAGGTTATATATGTTTGTTGAAGCCATAAAGCCTGATATATTCGCTAAAGCTTTGTTTTACCATTCCTTTTTATCTTTCCTTTTGTAGCATTTCCCTTTACCCAATCGCTTCTCCTCTGAAGATCGCATCTCCCCACAGCCAATGTTATAAGCCTGCTGTTTTTATATAAACAGAAACAGACAAAATTAACGTCTCACAGCCTCCTTCGTACATAGCTGAACCTATAAACGGGGCAACAGTCGTCGGTGACAGCGATCACCCCGACCGCGGATGGAAAGGCGAATTCTTAAAATACCCCAAAGGCTACAACCCATGGCAAACTGCGATTGACGCATTGTGCGACCCCTGGAGCGAATGGGACGGCATGCAGGAAACCGTTGCCGAGATGCGCGAAAACGAGAAAAGCACTCCTTGAATAATACCCACAACACGAGGCAAAATAATGCATACAAATCCACACAAAATGAGGCGTTTTCAAAACAAAATCGCCCTCATCACAGGGGGAGCTTCTGGCATTGGTCGGGCAACGGCAAATCGTCTATCGGACGAAGGCGCACACGCAATCATCGCAGACCTGAATGCAGAGATGGGAAATCGCGCCGTATCTCAGATCCGAGAAGCTGGCGGCGAAGCCACATTTTTACAAGTCGATTTGTCAGACGATACATCCGTCAGAAAAGCGGGTCGAATCGTCTCGGAAACATTCCCCACACTTCACCTCCTCGTGAACAACGCCGCTATCGTGAGAAAAGGCAGTATTGAAGACGGCGAATGGCGGAAAAACTGGGAACCCGAAACGAGAATCGTAAGAGGTTGGGTGCTGCTAACCGAAGTCCTCTTGTCCCTGTTAAAAAAACAGGGTGGCGCAATCGTCAACACCTCTTCTGAAGGGGGTTTCCTCGGGCGCAAGAACCTGCTGGTCTATGATGCGATCAAAGCAAGCCTGGTTTCAATGACCAAAACAATGGCCTATGAGTTCGTTGACTACGGCATTCGGGTAAATGCTGTTGCACCGGGCTGGATCCTCACAGAAATGCACTTTGGCAAAGCCCCGGACCCGCAGGCGTACAGAAAAGAACTGGAAGCAACACCGATCTCATCCTGCATCATGGGGCGGCGCGCACAACCCGAAGAAGTAGCCTCTGTCATCGCCTTCCTCCTCAGCGAAGACGCCTCCTATATCACAGCCCAAACCATCCACGTTGACGGTGGACGCTGGGGCATGAACTTACCCAAGAAAAAATAAAAATCGGCTATGAAACTGGAGATAGGTTGACGGTTAGCAAGCCCAATAGTTTTACAAATGCAAATTTAGAGGTAAAACATGCGTATTGGCACTGGAATTATCGGTTGGGGAGCAATTGCGGAAAACCTGCATGCTCCATGTTTATCGGGAATGGAAGAATGCGAATTGATTGCGGTTTGCGACACCCGAGAAGAACGCCTCGCACACGCCAAAAGAGAATACGGCTGTGAGGGCTACCGCGACATCGACGAATTTCTCGCGCATCCGGGTCTGCAAATGGCTGTCGTGGCATTGCCCAATTACCTGCACGGTCCAACAGGTGTGCGCGTTCTGGAAGCGGGTAAAAATGTGGTCATTGAAAAACCCATGTCTTTTAGCCTTTCGGAAACCGACTATATGTTGCAAATAGCCAAAAAAAATGGACTTGTTGTAACAACCCACCAAAACCGCCGATGGGATCCCGATTATCTCGAACTCAAACGCATCCTCAACGAAGGACTGATGGGGAAACCCCTGATGATCCAATCCAGACATCTGGGCGGTCCCTGGAAGAAGACATGGGCGGGATCAAAAAAATTCACGGGCAGTGCGCCCTTCATGTCTTTTGGTCCCCACCTGCTGGACCAGATTCTAATGCTGGCCCCCTCAGGTCCCATCCATGTATCCGGCATTTTGAAATCCATTTTGCACGAACACGACTACTTCAACAGCTATCTCACATTTTCCGATAGCTCCACCGCCCTGGTCGAAATGAGCAAGGGGAACAGATTGAAAGCATTTCCCCGTTTTCATATTGCCTGCGAAAAAGGCGACCTCATGGTCATGATCGATGAAAACCAGAAACACTGGCTTCACAAAAGAATGGACGGAAAAGAAAATACAAAAAATCTCGGACCCACCCGAATTTCATTTGCAAAGCCGTCCTTTTTATCGCAATATCTTCTCCGCCATCAGAGGCGAAACACCCCTCATTGTCACGCCCGAACAGAGCCGGAGATATGTCGCAACCGCCGACGCCATCGTGCGATCTGCCCAGGAGCAAAAAACCATCCTCGTCGATATATAACAAAGGAGACCGTCATGGACAAAGTTCTCATCATCGTTGGAGACGCCACAGAAACCGTCGATACCCTATATCCGTTTCTTAGAATACAGGAAGACGGATTTACCCCCGTTGTCGCCGGGCCAGACAAGCGACGCTATCAAATGGTACTCCACGAAATCTCCCCCGGCTGGGACATCACCGAAGAATGGAAAGGGTATTCGATCAATGCCGACATCGCCTTTCGAGACATCGACCCATCCGAATACGTCGGCATCTTCTTCTCTGGCGGTCGCGCCCCTGAATACATCCGCGACGACCCCGACCTCATTCGCATCACGCGCTATTTCTTTGAACACAACAAACCCGTTGCCAGCGTCTGCCACGGCGTTGAAATCCCGTGTCGCGCAGGCGTAGTCAAAGGACGTCGCATGGCCTGCGTTTGGAAATGCCAATTTGACCTCGAAGTCTGCGGCGGCATCTTCGTCGATGAACCGTGTGTCATCGATGGCAATTTGGTCAGCGGTCGTGTGTGGAACGACCACGGGCAGTATATGAAACACTGGATGAACCTGCTCATCGAAGAACGCGAAAGAATGAAACCCCGCGAAACAGTCGCTGCCGATTAAAGGAACCCGACATGACCATTTCAGACCTGCGCGAGATTGAAGGCCGACAATTTCCCGCACGCAGAAGAACACAGCCATTTGCAGGTGCTGGCACCCCCATACCCACAGAAAAATTCTCCGTTGGATTCGTCACCTTCGAACCCAACGGCGGGCAGGTACCCTGGCACAATCAGGCACAGGAAGAAATCTACTTTGTAATCGAAGGCGAAGGCGAAATGTGCCTCGGCACCGAAAGACAAACCCTGAAAGCTGGTCAGTCCGTGTACATTCCCCCGGGAGAATATCATCAACTCACCAACACGGGCGACGTACCCCTGAAAATGATCTACTGCTGTGCCGCAGGCTTTGTTGCACACCCGCAGCAAGAAATGACCGGCACCCTGCCAAAAGCTGGCATCGATGTTCCTCCCCTACCCAATGGCGCACAACCGCAACACACAGACCCACCACAAATGTGAATAAGGACGGGATACCAAATGCCTACCACACAAACATCATCTCCACATCTGGGTCACTTACAACCCCGTGGCACACGCCGTCTCATCTACGTCAGCGACCCTTCAAACACCACCAGCCACCTCAGCGTCCCGGCGGCGCAACCCGAAGAACTGCGTCAGATCGTTCGCAATTACGCCTCTGCGGAAAGTATTGACACCCTCGTACAGGAAATCTTTGCCGAAGCAATGACTATGTTCTGGCGAACCGACAAATGCCCCTACGACATCCGGTATCAGCACCAGCGCCTGGTACCCATAATGGACACGGGCATCATGCCCGTCGAAATCTATATCGACGAATGCCATAAGCAGGGCATGGAATTTATCGCTGGTTTTCGAATGAACGACCGCCACGGCCACCACACGGAATTTTTCAAGAAACTCTGCGACGAAAAACCCGAATGGGTACTCAGAGAATACAAACCCTCCACCAGACGCGCATCGCCCGAAAGCCGCAAATACGGGTGCTCTTTAAACTACGCCATACCAGAAGTGCGTGCCTATCTGCTCGCCATCATGGAGGAAGTCGCCAATCGCTTTGACATCGACGGCATAGAATTTAATTTCACACGCCTCGCAGAATGTTTTCCCAAAGCTGAACTGGCACACAGCCACAGCACCATGACCGGCTTTATCCGACAAGTCCGCAATATGCTGGACAATGCTCATTCCCCAAAAGGCAGAGAGCGGAACCTCATCCTCGGCGTTCGCGTACCCCAGCAAATGGCGGGCTGCAAAAAGCTCAGCTTAGACGTTCCTACCTGGATCGAAGAGGGCTTGATCGACTATGTCGCCCCTGGAGATTTTGGATTTACCGACTTCAACGAAAAATATGAAGACTTTGTATCAATAGCTCGACAACACAACTGTTATGTCTATCCTCAAGTGCAACCCAGGCTCAGTATCGATACAGAATTTCTCATGGATATATCCCAATACCGCGCTGCGTTACAGAACTTCTATGCTGCAGGTGCCGACGGATTTTCGACCCAGAATTACTTCTTTCACTGGGGGCCCCAGTTTGAACCCCCCCAAAATAATGGTGCAGAAATCCCCGCAATGTATCCAGCGGCGATGAACGATCTCAAAGAATTAAAAGACCCGCAAAGCATCGGCCCAGACCGACACTATACCTTCCGTTCACTCTGGGCAAATAGCAAAAGTTTGGGCGAGGTCTATGAAAAAGAAGAACTCGTCCTCTCTCGCCAAAAAATGGGGCAACGAGAAACCTTCAGATTTCGCCTATGTGAAAATCTTCCCATAGAACCCTTTCCCATAGAAAATACCCTGACTTTCTTCGCTCAGGGCTTGTCAAAAGACGACGCGCTCACTGTTGACATCAACGGCACAAAAATCCCATCTCAAAATTTGACATGGACCTGGCCCGATGACGACCAACCGCCATCGTGTACAATCGCGCTATCAAACCCGCCATTTATTTATGGCGACAACCACCTGGGCCTGGCCATCGCAAAATCTGCGGAAAATATTGACGGGGATATCATCGTTGATCACATAGAATGCGTGATTCAATCCCAGACAGGCGACCAATAGCGACCCAATACAGAACGCCCCGCCACAAAAAACAATGGTAAAAGCGGGGCTTTTCTTTTTATCCTAAGATATGTATCTTAATTTTATGGAATTTTGGCGATACCCTGAACAAACACCACAAAACATGCATCTAATTATCAATCAAACCTGCCATGGCTTTCAAAGTAAAAATAAAAAATATCGGCAAACTCGAAGATGCGGAAGTCTGCATCGGTCAGTTCACTGTGTTTGCGGGACCAAATAATACGGGCAAGAGTTTTGTCTCCAAACTCCTGTATTCGCTTTTTAATGCAATGAACACAAACCAGTTCGAGACATTCACAAACGATCTGTTCAAGCCGATTTATGAATCCCTAATGATACCGATGAGACTGCATCATATAGCAACACCCCCTAATAAAGCTGCAATCTCGTGGCGGTCTTCATTGGAAAATGAGATCAAAAAATTGGAAGCTCTTGTTAAGGAGGCTTTCAACGAAGAGTTCAAGAACGAGAACATTATTTTAGAAGACATTATTCCTGACCTTACCAGCCAAATAGAAAAAATAGAGCAAATAGCCGTCGATATGCCATGGCTTCCCAAAACAAAAATAGGAGAGAGGAAAGAGACTGACCAGAAATACTTGGAGATACTAACAAATTCATTTGCCGAGATGAAAGAGAAACTTCCCCAAACAAATGCGAAAGACTTTATTAATATCGGTATAGAGTATGAAATCCTGCAAAATCTGATTCAGAACTTTCAAGTTCCAATTGTTTCTGATCTAATAAGGGAAGAAGGAGCACCATCAGAGGTCCTGGTTGAAGACTTTGGAAAATTCGCATTCGTGGACGAGGGGGTTGGATTCGAAATAGATAAATCCCGGGTGAAGCAATTGCAGCAATACTCCAGAGTAATCTATCTGGAATCACCCGTTTACTGGAAATTGAAAACCGCGTTGGAAAACACCAAGGATTACGTTCAACAGCGATATGGCAGGGTAACACTCAGTGGTGTTCCGGGATATTTCTATGACCTTGCAAACGCATTGAAGTTTGAATACACTGGGAAAATGGCCTTTCCGGATGTATATGCAAAGTTGACTGGCAAAAGTGTCATGGACGGAAAGATTGCAATTTCTGAAACCGGCAATTTGTCCTTCCATGAAAATGGTCGCAATTTTTCATTGCCTGTCACCGCTATGGGAATCGCCAACCTCGGCATTCTGGCATTGTTGATTGAGCGCAAGGTACTGGACAAAGGGACATTTCTCTTTATTGATGAGCCAGAAGCACATCTGCATCCGGCCTGGCAGGTCGTTATGGCTGAGGCATTATTTGAGCTTGCAAAAGCGGGAGTAAACGTCGTGATTGCCACGCACAGCGTAGATATCCTCCAATGGCTGGACGTTCAGGTAAAGAAGAACCCTGAGGATGAACAACTCATTGCACTCAACCAATTTTCTCTCAACGGCGATAAAGTTGATGAAGATTTTGAAACAGATAAAGCCGAAGAGGATTTTGAAACGAAGATGGGAAAAATTATGCACGAATTGACCAAGCCCTTCTCCGATCTGTACATTGAGGGAATATGATTGACCTCGAAAAATTCCTCGAACCGATTAAACTTGCTGGTACACCTCTTAAGAACCACCAGGCATATCGCATGGATGGCAAATCGCCGCAACCTAACTTGAGGAACGAAGTGGGTTTAGGCAATTGTAATTGCGGTGATTATTTTCGATCCTATAATGCTGATTCCGTCCTCGTGATTGAAGAAACCCAACTCACGGAACAAATTGAAAATTTAAAAACAAAATATGATTATCTTCAAAGTCCCTATCAAATGGAATTTATCCACGAGCTAATTTTACAAGAAAATCGACTTAAAGCTTATGGGTCAATGCTTGTATTATGTCGCTTGGTTGCGGTATGCAACAATGCGAAAAATATGTTAAAGAGAAAAAAGTACAAGTTTTGGATTGTCGTGAGTGGTAAGTATTCGACAAAGGATGCGAGAATTTTTCGTAATCTTAAAAGCCAACTGATAGGTCTCTTATCACACAAATCAAACAGAATTGTAGATGATGTTGAAGTCTTACCGTCTAATAAATTTGTCCAAAAACTATCAGAACATGCAATTACTTCTTGAATTACACTGACATGTTCAAAACCTAATACATCGTGGATTACTTCGTCATGCCTGCGGCGTGGCGGTTCAACACCGTGCCGCAATGGTACCCAAAACCTTCTGGATTACTTCGTTGTGCTGCGCGTGGCGGCTAAAACCATGCCGCAATGACAAGCTCAAGATCGATATGGATAGCTTTTTTCACGATGCACTATCGTATGCTGAAAAAATACGCCATCCACGAAGCTGCTCACAGGCCATAGCAGGCCACAATAAAGGGGAAATGACATGAATACACAACCAGGCAGACAAGATCGGGTTACATACCCGATACAAGACGATGTGCGACTGGATGTCTATTGGCGGGATGACCGCGCCGGTTACGGTCCCGCAGCATCTGTGTATGCTTATAATCAGGAGGTTTTGCGTCTGGACTGCTTTGGAGAGGCAAAAAAACACGGCGGGAAAGGCCATTGCCACATCAACCTGAAACAGACCCGGGCAAGGCAATGGATGTACCCTCCCGGAACAGTTCGAGACCATATCGGGCACGCGATACACGACCTGACACACAACCTGCGTTTTTGTCTCACGACAAATACGGATGAAAGGATTCAGCAGATCGAAATCGATCAGGAAACACTACAACCGATTGCCCAGGAGGTTGAAGCAAAAATGCTGGCATTTGCAGACAAGCTCAACCTGGAGTGACCCCACAGAGCAGGCAATCACCCAAACCGGGAGTTATCTATGGGCACCCTGCACGGACATATTATCGACAGCGCGACAGGCGAACACATCAACGCCAAAGTACACGTCCTGACCGCCAACGGCCGTTTTTGCCACCCGCGCGAAGCCCTGCTCAAACGCGGCCCCGGCACGCCCTTCTTCTTCTGCGATGGCGAATTTGAAGTTCAAGCCTCACGCGGGCGCACCGACATATTGGTAGAACGCGGCACAGAATACGAACCCATCCGCACCGTAGTCGAAATGCCGGAAAACGGCATCAAAGACATTGAAATCACCCTCAACCGCTGGTATATCCCGCAGGAAAACAACTGGTATCCGGGCAACACACACATCCACTACGACGAAAAAGAAACCCGCCCCGACGACCGTCTGGCCGTTGACTGTAGCATAGAAGGCTACAACGTCACCGTCGTAAGCGTCCTCGACAGAAGACAACTCCCCTACGCCAGCAACAAATATCCCATCGGCGTGATGAACGAATTTACCACCGCACATCACGTACTCGATATCGGCGAAGAAAACCGCCACTACGGCGAAAACTCGCCCTGGGGGTTCGGATATGGGCACGTCATGTTCCTCAACATCCGCAACCTCATCCAACCCGTCAGCCGCGGCCACATCCTCACCGCGCAATTCGACCCCGACTATCCCCCCCTGTGCTTTTGCTGCGACGAAGCGCGCGATCAAGGTGGCATTGTGATATGGTGTCACAACGGTCGCGGCATGGAAGCCCCCATTGCCGCGGCACTGGGCAAACTGGACGCCTTCAACCTATTCGACCCCTTCTGGATGGACCCCGAATACGACCTGTGGTACAAACTGCTCAATTGCGGCATCGCCTTGCCCGCCTCCACCGGCACCGACTGGTTCGTCTGCTCCAACAACCGCGTCTATGTCAACACCAAAGGCGCGTTCTCCTACGAAAACTGGATTGCCGGCATGAAATCGGGCAACACCTTTATCACCAATGGTCCGGCTATTGACCTGAACGTAAACGATCAACCGATGGGTGCCACGGTCGAATTGCCTTCTGGCGGCTCGCTCGACATAGAATCCACGTTCACATCCTTTTACCCCATTCACTGCGCTGAAATCGCGATGAACGGGCACATCATTCACAGAGAAAACTATCCCGATGGCAAACGCGAGGGCGCCATTCGCCATCGGGTAAATATCGACCGCGACGGATGGGTCTCCGCCCGACTGTGGGGTAACCAGCGCGACAGCTTTGACCAATCGATCTACGCACACAGCAGCCCGGTTTATTTTGCCTGCGGCCGTCCACCTGCCGAGCGCAACGAATCCGCGCAGTATTTCCTCAACGGCATCGAAGACGCGCTCAAATGGATCGACACCTATGGCCGCTACAACACCGACCAGCAACGCGAAGAAGTCAAAGACCTCTTCCGACAAGGGCGAGAAGCGTATGCGAGTCTGATAAATTGAAAACCCCAAACAAGAAGCCTAACACCATGACCGAAGATGAAAAATATCTCTTTGATCTCAACGGATATCTCGTCGTTGAAAACGTCCTGACCGAAGACGAACTCGCCCTGGCGAACGAAGCGGTTGATCGCCACCTGGACCGTGGGCGTGTTCGCCCGAGAGAACAGCGTCTCGATGGCAACTCACCTGCGCTTGAAGGCACGCATGGTCGCGGCGAACTGGGCAAACTCATCCATTGGGACGAACCCTGGTGCAATCCCTTTCGAGACATGCTGGCGCACCCTCGCATTGTGCCCTATCTCAACGAAATACTCGGCAAAGGCTTTCGCATCGATCATCAGATGTTGCTGCTCTGGATGGACAAAGGTGCAGAAGGCCATCAGTTTCACGGCTCCTCTGGCCCTGGATTTGACCCCAACCAGTATTATATTTTTAAAAACGGCAAAATGCACAACGGACTCACCGTCGCCTCTATCCAACTCACCGATGTCAACCCAGGCGACGGCGGTCTCTCCCTCATTCCCGGATCGCACAAAAGCAATTATCCCTGTCCACAAGACATGCGCCTCTACCAGAAACATCGTGAGCACATTCGCCAGGTCACCTGTCGGGCTGGCGACGCAATCATCTTCACCGAAGCCGTCACACACGGCACCCTGCCCTGGACAGCGGACCATCCCCGCCGGTCAACTCTCACCCGCTACACCGCTGGCAACATGGCGTATGTACGCGCCTACGACATACCCGAATGGGCAAACGAACGACAACGCGCAGTCATGGAACCGCCCTATCACACGCGGCTAAATCGTCCAACGCTTGAAGAATAATCAGGTCTGGGCGTCAGCGAAAGATTACATCCCGTATGAAACCAATAACGAGAAGAGCAATCGGAAGGCAGGTCTATCTCATCTGCATCATACTCGTGGTTGGCTTCTTTGCTGCGATATGGCTCGTCAACCTCGCGGCGAATCCCCTGGGCGAACTCCTTGCTTATGCAGTGGGTCTCGCGCGTGGTGAAGCTGGGTCCTCGGACGACAAACTGCTATCGCGCGACGACGAGGTCGGGCATCTGGCCCACCTCTTCCTCCATTTTTCAGGAGATCAAAAAAGCGATCAACCGGACACATAAAAATGGCAAAACGGGAAATACATATTCCACGTTCAGTTATCGCGCTCTTATGCACGCTCTTGCAACTCTGTTCGGTATCTTGATGACAGAGCGCAACCCCTGGATCTTTTCCGCGCTCGTTTGTTATGTCCTGTTGTGCTTTGGCGGTGGCTTTGCCACAATGCCATCTTTTATTCTCGACGTTTTTGGCAGCAAAAAAATGTCCAACATCTACGGGGCAATTCTAACCGCCTGGGCTGCAGCGGGAATCTGCGGACCCCTCTACGTGGGATATCTGAAAGACGAATACCCCGACCGCGCAGTCATCTATTGTTTTTTAATCGGGATTTTTATGCTCGGCCTCGGGTATGTCTTCTCCTATTTATTAAACGACGACCGCATTCGCCTTCGTCGCCCCACATTGGAAAGCACCCTGCGCCAGTATGGCATTTCGCCCCGATAATAGCGATTATTCAAATCTGAGGAACAAGCATGTCTGAACTTCCACAACCAACCGAAGATCTCGCACAGGTCAAAACACAACTCGACACCTATGGTTATGGCCTACTCGCCAATGCGCTCAACGCAGAAGACCTGTTACAAATAAAAACCCGTCTAAAAGAACAGGCCATAGCCGAAAAACAACGCGGACTCGCATTTGAAGACGGGGGTGCAAAACAAAACTGGGGGGATTTTCGGAACAAAAAAGGGCAGGTACGCGGGGGGGCGTTTACACAATCTGCAGGAGGTGTCAACCAGCGCGTGTGGATGCTGATCAACAAAGGTCGGGTATTTCAAGACATGCTCTTACACTCAAGGGTTCGCAACATCGCAGATCACGCACTGGGCAATGATTATTTGCTATCGAGCCATTCGGCCAATATTGCCAAACCCGGCGGCGTTCCCATGCGCCTGCACACAGACCAGTGGTGGATGCCCATGCCAACGCGCGCAGACCGAACGCATTTACCCGCAGGTTCCATCACCCGCGAGCAAACAGATCACGCCCCCGATGCCACATCTATATGGCCCCGCGTAGTCGTCAACATAGCATGGATGATTGGCGACTTCACAGCAGAAAACGGCGGCACCCGCATCGTTCCCGGCAGCCACCTGTGGGGACGACGGCCAGACAATCCCGATGACAACACCATCGAAACAGTCGCCCTCGAAGGTTCAGCCGGCACGGTTGGGTTCCTCGACGGACGTATCTGGCACGGCACGGGAGCCAATATAAGCGACCAATTGCGCTGGGCCGTTCTCACCACATTCTGCGGTCCTCAGTTCCGTCCACAGGAAAATTTTACCGTAGGCACGGATACCAAAGTACTGGCTGATGCATCGCCCGATCTTCTGTCTTTACTCGGGTTCAAAGTATGGAATGCTTACGGACGCGTCGAAAGCCCAGCCGTAGAATTTATCCAACCCAATGAACAATCCCTGGGTGAACTGCGACCTCACCCTTGAAGAAACCCTTGAGCACACAGCTTTGTCAAAATAGATAGGTAGGGGGTGAACGGTCCGTGGTGGGCCGCCTGACACTGGTCGGTGGTGCGGGCAACCGCATAGGGTTCAATTCCCTCACCCTCTGCCAGCCTATCCAAACATCTCTTTTGCAAACGCCAGATTCTTCTTACCCGATGCCACAGGATCAGACCCCCTCGGCGTTTCAAAAACCAGCCATCCCTCGTAACCAATCTGTGCAATCGCATCTCGACACGCGGGAAAATCCACATCGCCTTCGCCCAGATCAGAACGCCGCGTATCTTTAAGATGAATCAATTGTGTGTGCTCAGATAACGCGACGAGCATATCTACCGAATCGTACCCGTATTGCAGCGCATTCGCCGTATCTTGATACACCCCCACCATCTCAGACCCCACGCCATCGCAAATCGTCCTCAACAATCCCGGTGAAAAACTCGTCTCCAGAGCAACCTTAATGCCCTCGTCTTCAGCGACAGGAGCGCATCGCTTCAAGTCCTCAATCAGCAATTCTGCATGCGCGCTCGACATATCGAGATTCTCCGCATCGAAATACGGAAGTAAAATACCCACACCTCCCATGCCCTTGCATGCGCGAATCCCCTTTTGCACGAGTTCCACCACGCGGTCACGCACAGCCTCATCTTCCTCATTCCCCTTATATGCCCGAAACAGGGCAAAACTGATTGAACACGCTTGCGCGCCCGTCTCCTGAACCCATCTCCCAATCTCTCCCTTGCCCGCCGCACTCAAAAGCCAGTCCAACCGCTCCTCCTCTCGCAGCACAATCTCCACCCCATCAAACCCAATATCCCCTGCTACGGCAAAAGCATCTTTCCCCCAATCCATATTCAGACTCGTATTGCGAATCCCGTACAAATACATAGCAAATCCTTTCATTGATGTTCTAAACCTCTATCTACGCCTCATACGGCACTCCGGTGCGCCGCAATTCCTTAGTTATAGCAATCTGGCATGTGACATAGCTGCCCATATAACCGGTAGCAAAGCCGGGCCGCGCATCGCCAATAGTCCCCACGATCATATTGGCGTATTCGTACGTGGTATCGTAGCGATCAATAATCAGAGCCACCATCTCCAGCCAGGCCAGCCTGAGCGCATCGCCCCACTCTGCCGCCCGGGCACTGGTCAGATACTCCTCGGCGGCTTCTACCACTCTGGTCGTCTCCACCACCGGACTGCTATTGGGAAACCCGGGAGAGCGATCTACCTTTAGCGTAATCGCCGCGTCGATCTCGACACCAGCACCGGTCAACTCGCCATCGCCCATCCGCGCATGCACATCGCCTAAAGAGAGCAATCCCCCGGGCTTTTGGGCACGGATATGTATAGTACTGCCCGGCTGAACCGCGTTAAAATCCATATTGCCGCCGTGGTCAATCGAATGAGCAGCCCACGGTTCGAGTTGAACCACGCCAACCATAGGGCGCACCGGCACCACAAAATCCGGCGGAAAGTGGATCAACCCATCGCGCACCGGAGCCACACAGCGCCAATTGCCCCAGTTGGGACCGCCGTTGCGATAAAAACCGTAGGGACCCACTTCAATATCGATAATCTCAATAGCAACCCAGTCATCGGGCGCAATTCCTTCAATGCGAAAAGGACCGCCGGGGCGGGCATAGCGGCGGTGGCTTTCCCCAGAAGTAATCATCCCCGCGCGGGTCTCACCAGCGGCCTCAAAATCATTGTCGGCCCCGCCAATCGTCTCGATAACCACTGTCTCGCCCAGGGCAAGAGTACCCCGCACCTCGCCAATAGCCGGATCATCCGGCCCACTGTAATAGGGCGTGCGCGTGAAACGACGCATAGAAAATCTCCTTTATCAAGGATTCAGATTCAGAAGTCTAAACCCAGAAAACGCAAGGGAAGTGATACTAAGCCTGGCCTGATAGAGAGAGCTTCTATCAAAGAGTGTAAGCATGTACTGGTAGGCTTTAAGCTAGTATCAGGGATAATAAACTTATTTGACAGACCACTCATGCGAGAGTTGTCTCGAACGCCACTATATTGCAGATCTCCCGCTGAACTCTATTGAATCTATGAATCATTCAGAGTACTGCGTCAGATAGAGACATCGCTTTTCTCATCTACCAGGACGATGAGTTGGCGCACTATAGGCACCAGTTTGTGGGGAACCTGCATAGCGGTATAACCTTGCTCAAAGGCGGTCTCGTCCTCAGCGATGGTCTCCTCTTCCGTCCGGGATTCGACATGGTCAATGACCTCCTGGACGCGCTTCTGATTCCACCCATTGGGGTATTTATTTTTATCCATACTTATCGCCTCCTGCGTTGGCGACGGCGGAGAGCCCGCAATTCGTTGCCACGCATCTCAATAGCGGTTATAATAAAAAAGCTATCTGTGGGATAATCGTCGCGCACATAAACGATGCGCAGATATCGGCCGCCTCGGGTCTGGCCCAAGGCTTCGCGAGTGCCATTGCGACCAGCGCGATCTTCCAGTGCATTTTGCATTATGTCTTCCACTTCGTACTCTTCGACGCCGTGGTTGTAAATGTGGAACTGATTAGTATCTGGATCAATGTAAAAGCGAAAATGCATATTTTTCTACCTGTGCAGACGGGAAAGAACATAGAAAAATAAGGACTTCAAATGGCTTGTCTTCTCGAAAAGGCAAATCCTTTAGCACAACCTTCTGCCCTGGCCTATAATCGTTTCAACGCGATGGGCATTTATATCTCTCACCTCCAGATTGTGATGTCAGAATTGAGCAAAAAAGTTGGGCTATCCATAACAATATAGTGAACAATTTCAAATGGCGAAATGTCCGAGATAGTGTTACCCCAAAAATCCTATAGCCGGATCATCCGGCCCACTGTAATAGGGCGTGCGCGTGAAACGACGCATGAGACAATCTCCTTATTTAATGGGATCTTTAGCGCGGATCTCCCGGCCACCAGCGGTGCTTCTCAACACTTTGGGATAAGCACTCAAATCATCCGGCGGCACCGGATCCTCAAGCGCGTACAGATCAAAAGGCTCCAGTGCCCGTGACAGACGTATACAGCCAGACACAGTCAAGCGCCCGTGACAATCAATAAACAGCTTGACATCAGGACCCACCGCCCGGCGCACCGCCTCAAAACGCGCGGCTGTTTGACGAGGATTACCCGTTTCGACGTACGGGTCGAATTGATCGGCACTAACACTACCCATACCACCTTTGAGTGCCCTAAAGCCGCCCTCCACCAGACGTTGTGCATGCGCTGCAGACGCCTCTGGCGTACTGCCGCCAAAGTGGGTGTACACCTCAACCCGGTCGCGGAATACACCGCCCAATAATTCCACGACCGGCATACCCGCCACCTTGCCCTTTATATCCCACAGAGCCTGGTCTATACCGGATAATGCACTCATCCACACAGGCCCGCTCATGCGCCAGATGCCACTGAGAGAGGATTGGCGAAACAAATAGTGCCACAGGTATTCAATGCGCGCGGGATCGCAGCCGATGAGTTCTTGTTTCATATGCTCAACCGCCGCACAGACCACGGGTTCTTTATTCGAATACGTGGCTTCGCCCAACCCGACAAGTCCTTCATCCGTGTGGACCCGAACAATCGTCCACTTGCGGCCTGGAGAATTGATCATGATGGTATCTATATCGACGATTTTCATAAATTTAACACTCAAAGACAATGAGACCCAAACTCGCGGTACTCGCGCACCGGCAACTCGTGATATTCTCGCACTAGCTTTTCCAGGCGTTCACAAGCCAGTTTAAAAATGCGCGCGCCCTTTTCCGCACTCGCAGCAAACGCATCGCCCATAATGCCCGTATCTTTTTTTGTATCGCGTCGGCGCTCGGCAAATTCTGCAAACTTCAGATCATCGCCAAATGGTCTCGTCCCGGTCTCATCGCTATCAATACGGCTCTTATCAACAAGATGTTCGCGCAAGTGAAGCTGTACAGCCGTCTCCCATTCCCCGGCGTGCCCCACGCCTTCGTTTGTCGCGCTCCATTCCCGCAATTCCTTCTCTACCATATCCCACCAGTTAAACGACAGCGTAAAAATATTCTCCTCTGCCACCTGCCACGAAACAGCGCGACAGGGCGCCGCATTGCCCCCGTGTCCATTGACGGAAATAATCCGCTTAAACCCATTGGCATAAATACTGCGAAAAATATCGGCCAGCAAATTCTGAAACGTCTCCAAACGCAAATTAATCGTACCGGGAAATCCCATATTATAATGCGTAAACCCCGACCACACCGGCGGCGCGACAATCACGGGAAAATCATCCACGCGCTGTGCCACCTCCACCGCCATGTAGAACGGTGCCGAAATATCCACATCCATCGGACAATGCGGCCCGTGCTGCTCCACAGACCCCACCGGCACAATTACCACGGGATCGCGCTCCAAAGCATCCAAAAACTCATGCCGCCACATTTCCTGCCACATCACCTTCTTATTGCTGCCATCATAAGAAATTCTATACATGACCGAATCCTCTCAAAAACTCACCCCATCGCAAACCGCAAACAGAGATCTTGCAATAGCTCTGAGGGCGTAAAAATCACGCGCGTAACCACCTCATCTGTGCGCCCTTCTTTTGACTCCTCTTCAAACCGCTTGACCGAAAACGCGCCCGGTGTATCAACTGCCGAAAGTGTAATACCCTCGCCTTTGGGACCGAACTGAACCGAATCCGCGTCAATTTGCACATCCTCAAATGTAATAAATCCTTCCTCGAGTGTTTGCGGCACACTGTCAAACACATATCGATCTTCCATAGTCAGAACATTTGCATCCAGCACAAAAGTACGCGTCAGGCTCTTCACCGTACCTTCGGGATACGCATGTGTCATATCGATCACCGCGCGTTTTTCGCCCTCGCCATTCAAATTCTCCACCTCCAACGTACCGAAATATTCGCCGCCTGGCTGTTGCAACTGCCCATTGATCACGGGCACAGAATGGCCCAATGCATTGCAAAACAGAATATCGTAGCGATTGGGACCAAACGTTTTTTGACTGTAAGCAGGACCCGCGGGATCCGTCAGCCAGAGCGCGTCCCCGCGATGCACAATAAAACTCCCTATATCATTGTGATTGTGCGGCACCCCATTATTTCCCGCCAGACACATCAGCGTCAGTTGATCTTCCCCGGGCGTCCCTCGCAACTTCGCCTGTCCCAAATCGGACAAAACATAATCCCGATCATTCGCCTCTGTCTCCACCTCAAACCCGGAATACATCGCCAAACTATGCACATCCCGCACCTTCAAAGTATTGTCCGAATGCTTGTCGCACAGGGCATACAGTTCGGGCATATCAGAAAACGCATTGATAATCATAGCAGACCGCGCCCCCGTATATCCGTGGCTCGAATCCGCAAACGTCGAGCGCAACGCGCCCTGAATATGCGCCGCGAGCGGGTACCCGCATATCCGACGAATCTTGCCCGTCTCATCCGCCATCAAATTCAACTCTCCATTGGTCTTCAAATACAGCGCATGGGCAACATACAAAAAATGCCCAAAACCGTATTCCCAATATCCCGGCCCCTCTTCGCACCCGCCATCATCTGTAAAGCCATCCAGCGCATACGTCAAATTCACAATCGCCGCGTGGGTCATATGAGCCAGCACCACGGGATCCTGGATCTGATAAAGCGCAGCGCGGATAATCTCGCCATTACAAACGTGATTCCAATTCATCCGCACGGTCTTCCAAAAATCCAGATGTCTATAATTCCAAAACGGCTCAAAAATATGCTCCTCAATCTTCCGCGAAACGCGTTCTACCACCTCTGCCTCGAGTTGATCACCCAGAACATGTAAAATTTCTGCAAACGCAGCCCCCAATGCAGCCGACCCCAAATCAATAGCCCGACCCTCATGCGCGGCCATCACCCACGTGTGATCGTCGCAATACGCCCAGAGCAAATCCTGCAAATAATCCACATCGGCATTGGGATGCGCCAGCCACAAAGCCATCGCTGCCCGCTCCAACTCACGTCTGCGGTTGCCCGCCACGGCCTGTGGCAAATTGCGATCCCCAACCCGCTGATAATTGCGATAAGCCGACCGCTTCAACACGGGAATCTCCCGACTCCCATCCAAATTCTCGCTCAAATCATCCCACACACCATTCTTCTTCGCCAATTCCCTCGCCCGCTCTACCGCCTCTGCATCTTTGAGATACGGCGCGGGTGACCGATCTGCATTCCGCTGGTAAATCTCCGCCAGATCGGACATCGCAACATCCCTCAGCAACATCTTGACCATATTTCACCTCTTTGAAAAAATAACACAGCCTACCCAAACCGATCCACTTTCAGTGCAGACAAATCAATAGATGGCACTTCATCGGAAATCAGTTCTGCCACCAGCTTGCCGGTAATAGGCCCCAGAGAAATCCCAATCATCGCATGACCAGCAGCGACAATCACATTATCAAACCCGGGAGCGCGACCAAGAAATGGCACACCATCGGGCGTGCAGGGCCGCAAACCGCGCCAAATTTCTATCATTTCGAGATGGTCGGGATTCAAATCGGGAAAATAATCGGGCACAGCCTTGAGAATAGCCTGCACGCGCCGCTGGTTAATCGAAAAATCAAACCCAGCCAATTCAAGCGTGCCCGCAAACCGCAGCATATCATCCATCGGTGTAATACCGACCTTTGCTTCCCCCAGAGAAAATGGCGTAGTCGGACAAACGTCAGGCCGCTTAAAGGTAATACTATACCCCTTGGCAGGTTGAATGGGCAAATTGATATGAAGACCATCGGCAATCATAGGCGACCACGACCCACCTGCCAAAATAACGTGCTCGGCCTGAAAATCACCCCGAGTAGTTTGCACAGCAACCACGCGATCGCGCGAAGTCTTAAACCCCAGAACCTCTGTCTCCCTATGAATGCGAACACCCTTTTCACCGACGTACTGCGCCAACCCACGCACAAAGCGATGCGGCACGAGATGGGCATCCTCGGGAAAATATATCCCCCCAATCGCCCGTATCCGAATGCCGGGATTTAATGCCACCATCTCATCCGCGTCGAGAACCCGTGTCTCAATCCCCATCTCAGACAAAAAACGCGCGTCTTTGACCGCCTTTGCCAAACCCCTCTCAGTCCTATATGCCGTGATTGTCCCCCTCTTTTCAAACCCAAAATCCATGCCATCGAGCAATACCATCTCCTCAAACAACGCCACACTCGCCATATTCATCGCCCGAATAACAGGCGTTGCCCCCACAACATGCTTCTCATTGCACGCACGGTAAAAATGCCACAACCAGGCAATCAGGTCCCGGTCCAATCGCGGCTTAATATAAAACGGACTATCTGGATTCAACATCCACTTCAGGCTTTGGGACACCACCCCCGGAGCGGATAGCGGTATGCTGTGGCTCGGCACAACAAGACCCCCATTCCCATACGAACACCCCGAACAAATATCGCCTTTATCAACCAGCGCGACATCTCTACCCGCAGCATTTAAATAATAAGCCGAGCAAACACCGATTGCCCCACCGCCAACTATCAATATCTCTGTCTCTTCGCTCATGTGTATAGCCCTCAACCCGCGCGATGGTTCAAAACAACCGCTTTGAACTGAGCCACAATCTCTCGATAGGCGGGATCTTCCACACAATTATTCAACTCGCCCGGATCTCTTGCCAGATCGTACAACTCACAGGGCGTCCCCGTTGGAATATGCAGCGTAAAGCGATACGCTTCATTCCTCACCCCAGTCCAATCCTCAATCGTCGAAAACACGTACTCATACCCACCAGAACCGTATTCCAACAACGGCAACAAAGATTGCCCGCGAGCACCTTCGGGTGGTACGACCTGTCCGATCTCAGCGATAGTTGAGACCACATCGATCAACTGCGTGAGATCGCTGCAAACCCCTCTGCTCTTGCGATCTGGCGGACTGACAATCAGCGGAACCTGAACTGAGCCCTCGTAAAAACAGTGCTTCGCCCACAAATGGTGTTCGCCGAGCATCTCGCCGTGGTCCGCGCTGTAAATAATCCACGTATTATCCAGTTCCCCCAACGCATCCAGCGTATTGATCACCTCCCCAATCTTCTGATCGACCAGAGAAACAGCACCCAAATAATGCCTGATACCTTCGCGCACAAAATCATCCGTCATAGTCTGAACCTGAGAATGCGCTTTGAGGCGTTCGACCTTTTCTGTCCAAATCTCATTTGTAGCTCTCGGCATTGTCATATCCGGCAATTCGATATCGGCATCTGCATAATAAGCAGCCCAAATCGGATCATCCATCAGCGGAACATGCGGTTGCACAAAACCCAGATGAAGATAAAAGGGCTTCTCGGAATCGCGCGATTGCAGCCAATCCATCGCGTGATCGGCAATAAAACTGGACAACTCGCAATCGTCGGCCAGGCGGGTTTGAAAGGACTATCATCAACCGTATCCCCGCGATCAGCCGTGGCATTGGACGTAAACCCCAACTCATGCGTATATCGCCCCGTAATCATCGTAGCCCTGCAAGGCATACAAACCGGACACTGCGTCCACGTCCGCTCAAAACGCATACCCCAATCCGCCAGCCGATCCAGATTCGGCGTCTGAACCAGCGAATGCCCGGCACAGCCGAGCACATCGTGGCGGTGTTGATCGCTAAAAATGAACAGAATATTGGGCTTTTTTGCCATCGACCTCTCCCCAATCACACAGGCATCTGCCTACCTGAAATTGCGCGGCCGATTTTTGCATGATCTTCGCCCCCACCAGAGAGAATCCTAACGCCCCAATCCATCAAAAACCGAATATTTTCTTCCATAGTCTTTGAAGAATCCTTCCACGAACACAGAAAATGAATCCCATTCTCATCACACGCGCCCTTCACAATACTTCGGGCCTCCTCCATAACCGGCGGATACGGCGGATCGTGAGCATCGGCAAAACCGTAGGACATACCCATATCCCCCGGTCCCCACTCCGCGAACGACAGACCCGGCACCTTGCATATATACTCGGCATTCGCAACACACTCCCTATCCTCAATTTTAAGACCCAGCATCAACTCGCCATCTGGATTCAGCGGCCATGGATCCGCTACCTGCGCGTACTCCTGTCCCGTAAGCCCCCAAATACCCGCGGCATATCCCTGACCCCCCGACCCGCGCTGCCCCTGCACCAGCCCGCGATCCAGCCCGGCCGTCTGGAAGGGATACCTGCACTCTTCGACAAACGCCCTCACCGCATCGGCCTGCCGCGCATGCGTATGCAAAATGCCGTGTACTCCCGAACTCAAAACATGCCTGATCTGCCACGCATTGGCGCGAACCTCATGCACAGTGCGACAATTGGACGGCAGCGTCGCAAACACAGTCGGCGTGCGATGCCCCGAATTTGTGGGACCGCCATCCACCAGCCCTCTCATAAACGCGCGAAGACCAACCACATCAAACGGGCTGTGTTCGTAATCCACCATCAAAAAATCCGCCCACGTCTTTGCCTGCTTCTTCCCATTCTCGTAAGTAAGAGGACCAGCACCCGAGTAATAGAGATACTCCCCCTGCTCGAGAAGCTCGATACATCTGTTAATTCGTTTCTTTTCCATTGTTCCCTCCTGTCGGTTATAGAGATCTCTTATCTCTCAAAAATCATGCACCACATGGCCGTGCCCAAAGAAAAAGAGATGATCGATCAAAGTTGAGAAAAACACCGCAAAAGCATAGCCCACCATCAAACCGATAAAAAACGGCTGCCCCCTGCGGTACATTGCGACACCCCCAAATTTCAGGATAAGCGATTTATAAGCCCACACCATAAACACGGGAAACACCAGACGACGCGCCATATACATGCCCTGCAGCGCCAGACCAACAGCGGGCAAAGGCCACCAGATAAAATTGTATCGCAAAAAGGTCAACAACAACACAATCACCATCCCGGACCCGGCAAATGTGAGCCTATCCCAATCGGGCGGTTGGGGATTTCGGATCCAGGTCACGGCTTTCTGATAATTATTTCGAACACCTGTGACCCTCGTCAGCCCCCCCAGATTATATCCCCCATGCCGATAGGAGGTATAAATGGTATCGCTAATAGAACCCAAAAATCCCAGCGTCACTGCAATCGCAATCGCACCAATCAAGCGATTGCGCCGAAACTTTAACCCACTCGTGAGCTTCAGCGTCTGCGCCAGAGGCGGACCGAGGAACCCGCGCGTAGTAGCAAACAGAGCGTAGATAAAACCCTGACTCACCATAGAAGGTGCCGAAATCGCACGCGACCCCAATATATAAATAGGCGCGAAATTCAGTGCCGTATCCGAGATATTCGCATACGGCAACCCCATCTCAGCCACAATCCGCGACAGTCCAATATAAGCAGTTACGGCAAAAAACATATACAGCACCAGCACCTTCAATTCCATACCCGCCAGATGCAACCATCCACCCACGTAAAGAAGCCCAATCGCCATCCCAAACACCGCCGTGCGATAAGACAAAACCTCCCGCGAATCATCGACCTCGGCATCCCCTCGCAACGCCTTCCGAAATACCGCCTTCAAATGACTGCGCGACATCCACAAACTCACCAGCACAATCATCACAAACGCGCCAAAACTCTGAGACCGAACCGCCTCCAGCCCTCCTTGACCAACAGAAGACCCCACGCCCAGACGATCAAACACAGATATCTCAATACCCGTCAGAAGAAAAAACACCCAAAAACTAAACAGCGCTTCGACACGCGCAAAATAGGCAAAGCCAATAATATAAATACTGATCTGCACCCAAAACGTCGGCGCACCATCCATCCAACGCAACCAACTGGCCGCATTCGGCGTAGTGGGCAATCGCGGTATCAAAGGATAAAAAAACGTCACAATATTCCACAAAACAGCGAGAGCACCCAGAAAACAGCCAATCTTAAACCCCCGCTGCCGAACCATGTGCGCGATGCCCTCGGCGTCATCTGATCCGGCAGCCATCTTGATACTCACATTCATCAACGGATATTCCAACCGCTCATTTTCAACCCACTGCTTCCGCAAAATCACCATAATACACAACGTCAGCCATCCGATGGCGCAGATCAACGACCCCCACCAAAAGAGCGGCACAATCCACGCACCCCACGGAATCGGCTGATGCGGGGCAAGCCCCTCGTAAAACAGCGTTGCTGCCCCATCTTCATTGTGCAAGACAATCCACGTGGGGATATGCTCGTGCAAAAGCTCGCGCCAGCCATTCTCCGGCGTATCGAGATAAAAAGGCGCCGCAATCACCGTAGGCAAAAAACTCGCCAGACCGAAAAATGGAAAAAACGCCCCAATCAATCCCATACCCAGCACAACTTGCAACTCAGCCTGAGAAAGTGCCCACCTGCTCTTTGCCCGATCAAACGCGATATTTACCAGCACCAGAACCACATACACAAAAAACAGTCCCATCGGCAGATAGGACTTATTCATGCGAGAAGCCAGATGCAACATACCCCACGTGATATAGGCTTCGGACAGAAGAATAACCAGAATGCCCACCAAAATGGACTTCAGCGTAACGGCTTCTCTTACAAACCGGGCGGGTTCAACAGATGGATATGTTCCTTGTGCCATAGTAGTCAATTCTTATTCAGACAATCGGCGAGAATTGAGAGAATTTCCGCAACAGCATCGCGCCTGCGCCAATCGGACATAGATTGGCGGAGCGCATCGCTTTGATCGCACAAATCGCGGATAGCTTTGCAAAGCGCGTTCGGCGTAAGCCCCTCTTCTGAGAGGACGAGGCTATAACCGGCATTTCGAAAAGCTTCGGCATTTTCGATCTGATCTCCGCGACTGGCTTGCAGGGAAAGGGGAATCAAAAGCGCGGGTTTTTGGAGAGAGAGAAGTTCAAAGAGCGCGGTAGCACCTGCGCGAGAGACAATGTAATCGGTTGCCGCAAAAAGATGCGGCAAGTCATCCGTAACATATTCAAACTGCGCGTAACCTTCGGTCTGTTCAAGAGCCGAGTCGAGATTGCCCTGCCCGCACAGGTGGCAAATCTGGTACTCGACAAGCAAATCGGGGAGTGCAGCGCGAACCGCCGCGTTAATCGCACGCGATCCCAGGCTACCCCCCATAATGAGAATAATGGATTTCTCAGACTTAAAAGCGCACAGATCACGCCCTTTTTGGGCATCGCCATTTGCGAGTTCTGCCCGGACGGGAATACCCGTATGAACCGCTTTTTCAACGGGCAAATATTTGGCTGTCTCGGCAAAGGCATAGCAGATACGCCGGGCAAACGGAAGGGCGAGTTTGTTGGCCAAACCGGGGGTGAGATCCGATTCGTGACACACGACGGGAATGCCCAGCAACCACGCAGCCCAGATAATGGGTGGCGTGACAAATCCCCCCTTACTAAAGATAATATCGGGTCTGATACGAGCGAGAATCAACAGCGACTTGAGAAATCCAAACTTAATACGTGCGAGATCGGTAAAATTTTGCCAGTCCAGATAGCGGCGGAGTTTGCCCGCGGGAACCGCGTGAAAGGGAATGCCCTCCCGGGCGATCAGTTCTTGCTCAATACCGTCCCGCGTACCGATGTAATACACATCGTATCCCGCATCGCGCAAACCGGGCAACAGCGCGATATTGGGCGTAACATGCCCTGCGGTACCACCGCCAATGAGAACAATAGTGGGCAAGAAAAACTCCTGTGCTTCGCTATCACACAAAAATATCGGTCATCGCATGTGGTTCGTGCCACTGGCGTTGTTGTTCGATCCACTTGTGCGGCTTAAACGCCCTGGCGACATCTTGGATAGCAGTTCCGAGAATATTGATATTGTTGAGATCGGTCACACCAATGCCGAGTTGATTGGCATAATAGAGAAGCCCCTGCTTCGCGGGTTCAAAACCCATAACACTGGCCATAACCGCATCCACAGCAAAAACATCCACACTCGCTGCAGCAACGCCCAGATCAACCGCATCTGTCCCTCCCGGGCCATCGCCCTGCAAACCGACAGTACCGTCAATAACGCCGATATCCGGTGCCAAATATTTGGCGAGCCGAATGAGATTGACATTGAGTCGTTTGGATTCATTGGGACGCAGGCGCTCTGGATGCGAGGGAAACCCGTGCATTTTGACGCGGTCCTCTTTGCGAATCGTTCCCATAATCATATTCTTGAGCGCGAGCGTAACAACTGTAACATCGTGGGTTTTGGCAACCGCCATTGAAATAGTACAGGGACAATCCAGCACGGTTTTGGGCATATGCACCTGGTATTCCGTTCGGTCATCGAGGAGGATCGGCACAGTTTCCCATTGGGTCTCAGAATTGAGATCGATGAGTTGAATCGGAATATCGTATTCTTCTTTCAGGGCGTGATACTCGAAATTTTCAAAAGCTTGTCCCGAAATATCTTCGTTACCCCCCTCGGCAATGAGAATCTCATCCGGCGGATTGGGCGTGGTGAGCAAAAAATCAATAGCCCCTCGCATCGCATCGGTATGGGAAGACGCCAGTTGATTTTTAGACGAAAGAAAATTGGGCTTGAGCATCACCTGCTCGGCGAGTTTGGGAATCACATCATCGCGAATGAGATCAAGAGCGCCAAATACATTCTGACGGCGATTTTCGCGGCGGGCAAGACCGACATTAATTCTGGACATGAGATACTCCTTTTATTGGTTTCTGAATTTATCTCTCCCATGGAAACGCAAAAGTGGGCGAATTGACATAGCGTTCTGTTTTGAGAGTGAGTCGCGTGCCGCAGCCAGGTCCGAGACGAACAGACATCCACGATGCATCGAGATCAGATGTATTGCCATCAACCTCAGCGGCAATAATCTGGTGTTCGGCATAAGCACCGCCCTGAATAATGAGATCGCGGTATTCTGTCTGATTGACATTCACAAGTGATAACACGACACGATCCGCGGTCAGCGTTTCGACCAGAGCAACCACATCAGACGGCAACCCGGGACGGCGATTTTCGGGATCAAAATAACGCACGCGGCAATGCAGGGGTTCGCCGTGCCGCGGTGCCAAACCACCCAGTTGAAGCTGGATGAGCGCGTTCACAGTAGTTGCGGGATTGTACGGCAATGGATCGTCGGACAAGCGGATATCCGTGGAAGACGTATCGTTGCGCACATTTTCCATCTTCCCGCGAATCGCGCTCAGTGCATTTCGCAACATACGTGTGGGATAGTCGGAATTATTCCCGCGAAGATAGTCTATCCATGGATCTGCGGAAATATATTGTAGATCGGCATCATCCATCGTCCAATAGTACACATCGAGCGCACCCTGATTAAAGGGCTGAGAGCTATAGCTATACCAACCATCATCGCCGTGCATATGCGGATATTGGATCTGCCCGTCAATATCTTTGCTATTACTATTAACCGCATTGAGCATAGTGCGCCAGACAATGGGATATTTCTGGTCGCCAGTCAGAAGCAGGGCATTGCCAAAACCCGCTATACCGCGGGCTATGGAATTGCGATTGGAAAGCGCGCCTGTTTGGGGAACAACCACAGTAAATCCCCAACCGTAACAACCGCCATACCATTTGCCATCACACGCACCGCCAATACTACCATCAAGACCGATATTGGACGGGAGAATACCGTTGTTCTCAGCCGCGCGATCAGCCCACGCATCCACATATCCGAGCAACCAGGTGCGATATTTTTCTTCGCCAGCCAGCGCAAAAGCATTGAGACCGAGCGTAGTGGCCGCCAGATTCAGGGGATGATCGCCAATCACATCGGTATAATCTTCAAAATGCATGAGCATCTCTTCAAAATTGCGTTCACCGTGGCGCGGTGCGGGAAAGCGACCCTCAACTTCAAAGGGATCCCCTGCCCAATCGAGACCCGTGGCTTTTCGCAGTAAAGGTCCCCGACTGCCATTGAAAAGGCTGCGAATGATCTTGTGCTCGGGATCGTAATTTTTCGCCTGTGGATCTTCATCCATATAAAAACCCGCGTACCGACGCACGCGGTGACCAAATGTGACCTCATGCGGATCGGACAACCCCTGCAGATTGAAAATAGTAAGCGATTCCCCGTGGTGGAACCAGTCAAAGCACGCTGGAAACTCTTTGTAGTACATACCATCGCGTCCAATGGGCACAACCTCGGTTTTAGCTTCGGAATACTGTTCGATATGCCCTTCCCACGCCTGTTTGTAGAGATCGAGAATCTGTCTTGGCCCACCCAGCGTATGCACCATCGAATATCCCGTGAGATTCTCTATCGCATCATCTGGCCCATCGTTGCCTCCCCACCGCGGAATACACTTGAGATATCCCCGGCTGTCAAAATAGCGGTGATAAAAAACCTCGCCTGCCGTGGCCTGCGCGCGCATCAGTTCCCGTTGCAAAAGTGCCCACTCCGGAGGGGCAGCAGGTGACGTAATATGAATAGCCATGAAAATCACTCCTCATTTTTCCCACGCGAGCGAATAGTCGCGTTCTTCGGGTCTGGGGTGTCCGCCGGGACCATAACCAGCGGTAGATTGCGATTCTTCAGTCAGAGAAATAAATGTAGGGGTTAGATCAGCGTCTGTCACGTCAAAACGATAGAACCCCAACGTGGGATCGCCATCATCCCATCGGTCGGCAGCCTGGGACATAGCTATACCAGCACAGCGGTAAAAGTGAATCCCCTCAACAATTTGGGGCGGACGGCGGCAGTGAATATGTCCGCTGAGAACAATGGACACATTGGACCTTTTAAACGCCTCAAAAATGCGCTGTCTGTGTGGCGGATCAATCGAAAAATACCAGTCTCTATATTCGTCTGCTTTTGTAATATCCCATTTGGGTTCGTCGAGCGTATCCATAAAAAGGGTATAGTGCATCGTCACAACGTGATGCGCCGCGCGGGGAAGGGACGGCAACTCGCTTTCGAGCCAGTGCCACATACGCGTCTCATAGGATAATCCCGAACCCGCCACAGCCGCATAAAATCCGCTAAAACGCACATTCTTGTGTACAAAGCTCCAGGGAAAATCGCCGAAAAACGATACAAACCGATCCAGTTGCTCCTCAGTGACATTCAGGCGAATATCTTCGCGCCCGGTGGCACCATTTTTATCGGTATGCTTATTGGACGTATCCATATTGCCGGGAATCGCATAATACGGATAAGGCAAGGCATCGAGTTCGCGTTTGGCAATTTCAAACTCAAAGTCGTGGATCGACCCATCCCTCGTGAGATCACCACCTACGAGAAGAAGATCGACATCGGTAATACCTTGAATCTGTCGGTACGCCGTCTGCCAATTGTCCATACTGCGCTGTTTGAAGCGAAAGGACCGGGGCGAACCGGGTTGCATGTCACAGATATGCAGAAAGAACCAGGGTTCCATGGTGTCTCCTTTGCATCGGGGTTATTGTTTCATATCCACTTCTTTAAAAAACCTCAATGTATCTGCCGGCGTATTGGGCGCAACACCTTCGGGCAGTATGAGGGTGACAGTCCCATCAGAAGTATCGGCAATACCACTCCGCAAATTCACAGTATGCGCGGCAACTCCTGTGGGTGTGATAAAGTCATGTGATGGTTTACCTATGCTCTTCATAAATGCCGCCCATATAGGGGCAGCACCACTGCTGCCGGTAATCTGGCGTCTGCTCCTTCTCTCAATCAGCCGGCGGCGACCCTCGCGGTTGTCAAAACCGATCCACACACTGGCAACCAGATCGGGCGTAAAACCCGTAAACCAGGCATCTGTATTGTCATTTGTCGTACCGGTCTTCCCCGCGGCAGGACCCTGAAACCCAAGCGCGCGAATCGCGCGACCCGTACCGCGATTGACAACATGCTGCATCAAATTGACCATAATCGCCGCGTATTCGGGATCGATAACGAGCACGGGATTTGGTTGATGCTCATAGTGTATTTGTCCAGTGGTATCTTCAATCCGCGCGATAAATGTCGGCATCACACGAAACCCGTAACTCGCAATCGCGCCGTAGGCAACGGCCATATCGAGCAACGTGACTTCCTGCGCTCCCAGGGCAATACTGGGATACGGTTTGAGCTGGCTCTGAATACCCAGACGTTGGGCCAGATCGACAATGCCTTCGGGACCTATTTCCATTGCAATTTGCACACTCGTCGCATTCGCCGAATTGACCAGTGCATTCGCGGCAGTGGTAAGCCCCAGATATTTGTCTGCAAAATTTTTGGGCGTCCAGTCCTCATCATTCACGCGATAGGTGCGCAGCGTGTCATTAAAAAGAGAAACCGGCGAAAAAGCACCGCTTTCAAAAGCCGCCAGATAGACAAAAGGTTTGAAACCCGAACCCGGTTGACGCCGCGCTTGAGTGGCGCGGTTGTAATAACTAATAAAAATATCGCGCCCACCCACCATCGCTTTGACATATCCGGTGCGCGGGTCCAGGCAGATCAACGCACCCTGTACATAATTGGCACGCTGATCAGATGATGCACTGCCATAATCTGGAAACCCCAGACGTGCATCCAGATCCGCCAAAACTCTGGCCACGGCTCGTTCGGCAGCTTGTTGCATAGACAAATCGAGCGTCGTATAAATATTCAAACCGCCAAAACTCAGCGCCGGAGCACCCCACAAGCGTGTAACCTCGGCTTTAATGGTCTCGACAAAATACGGGGTTCGATTCTGGGGCGTGCGTCCCGAAACGATTTGCAGCTCCGAGGCCAGTGCATTCTGGACTTCTTCTGAACTAATAAAACCCAAAGCCCGCATGCGGTTTAAGACGAGCGCAGCACGCGCCAGAACGCGCGATTGGTCTTTGCGAAACGGATTGAGCACACTCGGCGCATTGGGAAGCCCGGCGAGTATTGCAGATTCGAGAAGCGTAAGTTCCGCGGCACTTTTGCCAAAATAGGTCTGCGCCGCATCGGCAATACCATAAGCATTGGCACCGTAGAAACTGCCATTGATATAAATCTCGAGCACCCGGTCCTTATATCCCGCACCGTAGTGGTGTTCAAAAAGGGCTTCGAGTTGCGTTGCGAGAAGTATTTCTTTCAATTTTCGCACATAAAATTTTTCGCGCGTGAGAAAGATATTTTTTACAATCTGCTGCGTGAGCGTGCTACCCCCCCGCACCCTGCCCCAGTGTCGAATATTATTAAAAAAAGCACCGATCATGCCTTTAATACTATACCCGCGATGATGATAAAAATCCGAATCTTCAATAGCCAGCACAGCCTGGATAAAATGCGGATGCACCTCGTCGAAACCAACGCGACTAACGCGCTGATTAACAGTATAGAGCAACTCCCCAGAAGCCGCGTAAATATTAATACCGGACTCCGCCAATAAGCTATCGGGATCGTCGGGCAGCCTCGGCAATGTCATAACAAGCCAGCATGCCGCGCCCAATACAATGAGCAAAACATCGGCAATGAGTAAAATGATGAGGAAGAAACCGCGATGTGAGAGTAATTTCATAAGGAGTGAGGGGCTGGGGACTGGTTAAGGCTTAGCAATTATTTCACAATTTCGAAAACAGCACTCGCCTCAATTTCAAAGACAACGGGTACCTGGCTTCCTTCGCGGAAAAGTTCGCCGTGAAAACGCCCGAGGTCGCGGTACAAAAAAATTTGCGCGATCTGCCCATTTTCATAAGCGTCAATCAGAGCATCTTTTTCGCGCTGTCTCAAATCGGGAATAACCGCAGTGGCGAGTTCTGAAAAAACAGCAGCTTTGAGCGAATCGGGATCGGTTACGTCCAGCGTGTCTGGCGCAACAGTCTCAATATCGCCCACCTGGGCGTAGAGATGCTCGATATGTTTGCGTACCTCGGCGTGGAAATGCACATCCGGCAAATGCAGTGATTTGACAATCGCAAGCCCCTGGCGGTAAACGCGCAAACTGGCGATCACATCGCCGAGAGGTCTGGTATTGAGATCAACGCCGGGCAAAGGTATCTTGTAGATCGCGACATAGCTCGGAACACCGGTTTCCGGCACGCGCGAACCCTCAAAACGACTACGCGTAACCGCATCGGGCAAACCCGCTCGCGGCACAGGCAAAGGATCAGCTATATCAATGGCTTGTTGAGTTCGCGCCTGTGCTTGAATATCTTGCCAGAGCGCACCGGACTGAGGGCGCAACGCATTGATCGAAAGCAAAAATACCCCAAGACGTCGCGCAAACCAATTGGTCTGATATTCGCTCCAGGCAACACCTGCACCGATCAAGGCTACCAGAATCAGCGTCACCACCAACGGACACAGATACCGTACGCGACAACGGAAAAGCACCACTTTGATATTTTCGGGAAGTCGAATCATGTGAAAACTAAAATGGCATTCGAAAATCGACAAGTCAAAGAAAATATAGCATAGTACAATAACTTGCTTCAGGCAAAAGATGTATTACATTACGTCATACGTGGTTTTAGGATGAGTAGATGAGGAGAACTGACCGCTGACCGCTTACAAACAGGAGCCATACCATGATAAAAATAGCAAAAGTCGAAAAGCGCTTCAAGAGTCCAGGCCCGCAGCCCAATGGTTTGCAAGCCGCGCCAGATGGCCTGTGGATTATCGACCAGGTAGATCTGAAAATTTACAAAGTAGATTGGGAAACGGGCGACGTGCTATTTGAGGCGCAAACAGACACAGAGCATTCCAGTGGGATCACACTCGGTGGTGGATATGTGTGGATAGCATCCACATTTGAATTGCAAATTGCAAAAGTCGACATGGAAACGGGCAAAACCATTGCAAAATACGATTCTCCCGGCGTTGGCGTCGCGTCCTGGCGCGAAGGCATGGAAGGAGCCTCAGAAACCGGCGCACACGGATTGGAATGGCGCGACGGCAAAATTTACATTGCGTCCCCACCCTCGCAATTTGTACATGTGGTAGATACCGAGACCTGGACAGAAGAACACGCATTTCGAACACCCGGCCTCCGCAACCACGGATTGGCCTGGCAAGACGACAAACTGTGGGTTGCGGATACATCCGCAGGCACGGTAAATTTACTCGGCACAGCAGATGGGCGCGTGTACGAGGTAATCCGCGTAGAAGCACCCGATGAAGTACACGGCATGACCATGCGCGATGGGGTCCTGTGGTACTGCGATGCTCACAATTGCGATATTGGCCGGTTAATCGTATGAGAAAGAGGATCCAAAATGACTTCCAAAGACTGCGAAGTTGCGAATATTGAACACATCCTTCTGCACGTCCCATTTCATCCGCGGTGTGCGAAAGTGAAACAAATTCGAGTCCCGTTTTGGTCACTTGTGGATGTGTGTAAAATAACCACCTCTGCGGGTGTAACCGGATATGGCGAAACCCTGACGCGATATACGTGGGGACAATCGAATGAGAGGCAATTTGCCCGCGTGCGCGGAAAGAACATATTCGATTATTTGTGGGATGACAGCCTGGGCGCCGGCTTGCAAATGGCCCTCTTCGATGCAGCGGGAAAAACACTCGGCGTGCCGTGTCACAAACTGCTGGGCGCGCAATATCGAGAAACATGCCCCGTATCGTGGTGGTCGCAGGACCGCACCCCCGAAGAATGGGTTATGGAAGCACAGGCAGCGATAGACCACGGATTCACCACAATGAAAGTAAAGGCGCGACCCTGGTTTTATCCCGAAGAACAACTTGAAGCCGTCAGAAAATCTGTACCGAATTATTTCAAAATCGATGCGGATTTCAATGGCCTATTGCTCGGCGTGGATCATGCCGCGCCCTTGATTCGGCGGTTAGAAGACACGTATAGCCAACTGGCAATGGTCGAAACGCCAATCCCGCAAAACGACGTGGCGGGCAACGCCCTGTTGCGAGAAAAAATCGCCAGTCCTATTGCCATGCACTTTGGCAACCCGCCCTTTATGACAGCAGTGCGCGAGGGCGTATGCGACGGATTTGTCATAGGTGGTGGCGCGAATCGCGTGATAAAACAGGGCACTCTCGCCGCAGAAGCCAACATGCCATTCTGGCTACAACTGGTGGGATCGGGATTGACCACTATGTGGGGCGTACATTTGGGCGCTGTATTATCTCACGCGCGCTGGCCCGCGATCCCCTGTGTGAACATTTGGACGCATCCACTCGTCAAAAATTTCAAAGTAGAAGGTGGTCATATTCGCGTACCCAATACACCCGGATTGGGTATTGAACTAGATTGGGACGTCATTGAGCGCTATCGCGTCGATCCAGATTTTAAGCTCGAAGAAAAGCGGCAGATACACACAATATGCTGGCCCGACGGACGGCAGACCCATTATCCAGACGGAAGCTATCGCGACGACTTCCTGGCGGGCCGACTAACGGGCTTTTTACCGGGCATTCGCCTGGAACTAAAACTGGACGACGGAACGGAAGAATACGACCGGGAATATCGGGAATTATTTAAAAAAGATGAGACGTAAGACGTGAAAGTATCTCCTTCTCACCTCTTACCTCTTACCTGCTTTCAAGGAGATTATCATGGCATTTAAACTCGGATACTGTGCATTGCGATGGAGAAATCCAGACCTGGAGCGCGCCCTTGAAGCCCTCAAAAAAGCGGGTTGGGACGGCTGGGAATGTCGGTTGCCCCTGGATTGGTTGGGACCAGCGGGACGGGTTCGGAAAATTTGTGACAATGTCGGATTGCCCATGGCCGTGTACACAGCGCAGGGATCGCCCGAAATATCCGATTGGGAGCACCAGGAGCGCAACAAACGGCGAATTGATTTTGCCGCTGAGATGGAAGTGGATTGCTTTATGTACATGAGCGGTCCCAAACCCAAAGATCGGGATATCACCGAAGACGATATTAAACAGGCGGCTGAAGCAGCGGACAACTGGGCTGATTACGCGGCGCAATACGATTTGGAATTGAGTTATCACATCCACACAAATCTGCTGGTAGATTCAAAAGAAGACTGGACGCTGTACATGCAACACCTCGAAAAAGCAAAACTGTGTATCGATGTGTCACACGCACAACTCTGGGACTATGACGCCGCGCAATCCTTGCGCGACTTTAAAGACCAGCTCAATTACGTACACTTGCAGGATTGGGCAGATGAGAATATCACGCGGGATGCAGAGGGGCGATTTACGCCCGCCTGGGTCTCTGTAGGCGTAGCCGAGGGATTGGATTTTCCCGATCTGGCAAATGTGCTTGAAGATATGGGATATGACCGATGGGTGACAGCCTGCCCGGGCGCGCCAGTTTACGAAGGCGAAGACGCGATAAATGAAGCGACCCGCAGTGCCAAAATGTATCAGTACTGTCGCGGTGCGGGATATTAAACAGGACAGGTACCATGGCGCGCAATACACCTGACAATCCCTTTTATCACCCCATCATCGATTGCGATATTCACAATGAACTGCCCGGTTTGAACACGCTGATTCCATATCTGGAAGAACACTGGGTAGCTTATATTAACGAATCGGCATTTGTAGGCCCCAATGCGAGTGATTATCCCGCGCGAGCACCCACATCTGCGCGAAAAGGAACAAAGCCGAAAAATGGTCCGCCGGGATCTGATTTTGAATTGCTAAAAGAGCAAGCACTGGACGCCTGGGATGTCGAAATCGGGATCTTGACCTGTGCTTATCGCGTGCAAAGCGTACACAACGAGGACTTGTCCGCATCGCTTGCAACCGCGATCAACCAGTGGCAAATTGACACCTGGTTAAACAAAGACGAACGATTGCGCGCATCCCTCGTAGTGCCCAGCCAAAATCCAGTACTCGCCGCACGCGAGATCGAGCGATTCGGCGACCATCCGGGCTTTGTGCAGGTCATTGTGCCGGTCAGATCATATCAACCTTATGGCAAGCGCGCCTATGACCCCTTATTTGAAGCAGCCGTAAAACGCGACCTCGTCATCGGGATACACTACGGCGGAGCATCCAGTCTGCCGCCCACGCCCGTCGGTTGGCCTTCGACCTACGCCGAAGAAATGGCCGACATGGCGCAAATATTTCAGTCACAGGTCATGAGCCTGGTGGTAGAAGGCGCGTTTGATCGGTTTCCAGAACTGCGCATAGCACTCATCGAAGGCGGCTGGACATGGATGCCCGCGTGGATGTGGCGCATGGATAAGGAGTGGAAGGGGCTGCGACGCGATATCCCCTGGGTCAAACGCCCGCCTTCGGAATACATCCGCGAACACATTCGGATGACCCTGCAGCCCCTGGACGCTCCGCCCGAAGCCGAACATCTGTTGCAAGTCATAGGACATCTGGACTCCGATGACATGCTGATGTTTTCCACGGACTATCCACACTATCATTTCGACGCGCCGATAGACGCAATTCCCAAGGGCTTGCCGGATGCATTGCTGGGAAAAATTCTGTACGAAAATGCAAAAGCATTTTACAGTTTTTAAGCCCCTCAGCAGCAGCCACTACAAGGAAAACGCCATGAAAACCCTCTCGCTTTTGATCCTCGGCTGCCTGATCGCAGCACCGGCCTGGACCAGCGAAGTAGATTCACTCTATCACGCCGCACTCTCGCGCATGAATGAAATTGAACCTAAAGAAAGTGTGGAAGAATTTAAGCAAGTACTCAAGAAAAATGGCAAACACGCCCCCGCACTTGCACAAATGACCCGTCTCTACATTCGCCTGGACACGCCCGAGTTTCGACGCCGCGCAGTAGAAGCGAGCGAAAAAGCCATTCGGATTGACCCGGAAAATTTGCAATATCAACTCTTGCACGGCGAGGCATTGTGGAACAGGGGATTTCAGCGCGAGGCCAAGGCGCACTATGAAAAAGTCATTGAAAAATTTCCCAATGCGGCCGTAGCAGCCTACGATGCCGGGCGCCATATATTTGGCGAATACATGATCACGCGAGATCGGATCATTCAGCGGCGCGGTGCGATCCGGACCTTTGCCAAGAACGAATACGATCAGGCTGTGATGCTATTGGAAAAAAGCCTGGAGGTCGATAAGAATTATAAGGACTCCTATTATCTGTTGGGACTTGCCCATCTGGAGCACAGAAGAATCCCCGCCATGCAACGGGTGATGAAGCGAATGATGCGGAGGTTTCCGGGCGATACCAACTCGCAGTTATTCTTGGCCTATTCGCATCAACTTAAGGGAGAGCTTTTAGAGGCGAACAAATTGTATGAACAGGCCATCGCAGCCATGGATCCCGAACAGCGCAAAATGATGGAATCTGTGGATCTCATCGCTCCAAAAGAAGACAGTGCGCGCATCGCAAAAGCCATGCAAGTCGGCGAAGATGGCGAGTGGAAGGATTCTGCGGCATTGACGCAATTCTGGAACAAGAACGATCCGCTTTTTCTGACCAATCACAACGAGCGTCGGATGGAACACTACGGTCGCGTGGCGTATGCAAATCTGCGCTTTAGCGTGCCCGCACGGAACATTGAAGGCTGGAAAACCATTCGCGGACAAACCTATATTAAATACGGAAAATATCGACGTCGCACAACGGGCGTATTTCCCATGTTCAAGGAGACGTGGTACTACGGGGGATACAGGTTCACATTTCAAAGTGTGAACGGCGTTGACGGTTGGGGATTTGCAGGCGAAGTGGGACCGAGCAGCACAGTCGATGTCATAGGTGGGGACCCCAACGCGCTGAGAACGCGCAATGTGGATGCAAGGCAGGTAGAGCAAACGCTCTTCAGAAAATCTACTAACACGCGATGGGCGAGCGACAAGATGCGCGAAGAGTATTTTGAAATACAAAATCGCGCGGCGTTCAAAGAAAAAGAAGCGCGCTTTGTCGATCCCTTTCAAAACAGAAAATACTCCATGCCACACCAGATCACCGCCTTCCGCTCAGGCAAAAATATGCGCATGGAAATCGCTTATGCCATTCCCACGGGCAAATTAAAAGCAAATGACGACCAGATGATCGTCATGGATGACGGTTTATTTATGTTCGATTACCTGTGGCGAGATATCTACCGCAATGTGCGCCCGCTCGGACAAAAGAAGCCCAAAGGGGGCAATGCACCGCAGTATTTATTGGGCCAACGCGCCATGACACTTCCCCAGGGCACGTACAATATCGTGGTCGAAGTGGGAGACAGGAACAGCGGCACCATCGGCACATTTCGCACAGAACGCCTTTTGTCCGTATCTGAATCGCGCCTGGATATGAGCGATCTGTTGCTCGCCAAGAAAATTGAACTGGTCAATCCCTTTCCCGAAAAGCGAATGGATCTACGCATTGCCCCCAATCCTCTCCGCGCGTATAGCACCGGACAATCGGCCTATGTTTATCTGGAAATCTACAACCTGAAAAAAGACGAATTTGGGCGCACCCAATACGAAATCACCTACACCATTAGCGTACCCGATAATGAGGAAGTAAATCCCGCGATGTTTGGTGCCGTAGCCCTCAAAAAGGTCGGTGGATTGCTGATTGTACCAACTGCTGAGGAATTGGCACAAGCGGGAACAGAAGATGATCGCTCCAGTAGTGACGTGCTCGCCGCAGGCAGCGCGCTCGACGGCACAGATGGCGGAGGTGGCGAAGATGACATGCCAGACGAAGAAGCCCAGCTTGGCGATGCCATGGCCGGCGGGGAAGAAAATCTCAAAGCCAAAACCGTAGATTTTGAAGTGCAATACATGCCCGCCGAACGCAACCTGATGGCCGAATCCCTCGAAGAACTGCGCCGAGCCGGGCAGCAAAGCCGCACATCGATCAGTTCCGTATATGCCGGCGACAAATCCGACGACTTCACCTTCCTGGAAATCGACCTGTCCAAAATGCCGCGCGGCGTTTACAAACTCGAAGTCGCTGTGACGGATTTGCAGATCAAAAAACACGCCAAACGCAGAGCGATATTCCGGGTACGCAACTAAACGATCACACATGAATAACAACACGCTGGAGATAGCGGAACAGAATTTATCGGCTGTTTCGTGTGACAATGTATTGCGCGATCTCGAGGCATTCTGGACGCGACGAGACGAAGACAATATCGTTCTGGATCTGTCAAATTTGGGTTTTGTCGATCCCTATGGAATGGGAATATTGTGTCTGATTGGCCGGCATTTGAGTGCCAAATACTGGGATATTACATGCCGATTGCCCGAAAATTCAGATGTTGGAAGCTATTTGATGCGGATGAAAGTGTTTGACGCGCTGATGTCTTATGTGACCGTAGCGCGAGTACCGCAAACGGGACAGCCGCGAATACGCAACGAAAGTCTGCTGGAAATTACCACCATTGAGCAAAGAAGCGATATCGAGCAAGTTCTAAGTGTGATTGAAGCCCGGGTTGGTGCCATCTTGAGCGAAGAACTGCACTATACCGTGCGAGAAATTACGGGATTTAAAAATGTCGTGGCCGAATTGTGTCACAATATCCTGGACCACAGCGGGGATAAAGGGTTTGTGGTCGCGCAGCGCTATACCAATCCCAGATTGAACAGAAAATTTGCGATCATTGGCGTATGCGACCTGGGCATTGGCATTCGCGAGAGCTTATCAACAGGACACAATGCAGCACACTGGTCGCACGGTCAGGCGATACAAATGGCGGTACAAAAGACCGTCTCACGGGGCGATACGCGGGGACTAGGTCTATACATTGTCAAACAAATTTGCCAGGAAAACAGCGGGCGTTTACATATTCGCTCAGGAGATGAACGAGTGTACATTCGGGGAGACGAAATGTGGGTGTATCCATCTGCGCTATTCCCCGGCACACAGGTAAGCATCGCGCTTTATGAGAAGACTTGATCGCGAATCTGTATCTTTTCAAAGGAGGGAAATCGTGAAACGCATACTGTTTATAGCACTACTGATCAATTTAATGCTGGTGCCGGGATATGCCCAGCAGTCGCCATCGGAGTGGGGTCCCGAAGATCAACGGGGTGCGGCGAACCGTTTGACACCTGCCAAAGTGATGGAAGCGACCCAATTGATCAAAACCGGCAAAATATATCAATTGGGAAAAGTATATGAACACGGGATACCGCTATTTGGCTCCCGTCATTACAGCCTAACAATCGTAGGCGGACCGAGCGGTGGGCCGCTCGGTGAGAACCAACTCGTGTGGCACGATGAAATGTTCAGTGGCGAAATCGGTCAAATCGGTACACAATTCGATGGATTGGGGCATATTGGCACGCGGATGGGAAACGAAGATGTATTTTACAATGGCTTTAAGCGCTCGGACTTTGGCAAACCTTATGGCCTGGAAAAATTAGGCGTTGAAAACGTGGGGGCATTTTTCACGCGCGGCGTGCTAATCGATGTGGCGGGATACAAAGGTGTCGAGCGATTAGAGGTCGGATACGTAATCACAGTGGCCGATACCGAGGGAGCGCTAAAAAAACAAAATGTATCGGTTGGAGAAGGCGACGTGGTAATCTTTCGCACGGGTCACGGCACCCTGTGGATGAAAGACAACGAAACATTCAATAAAGGCCAGCCGGGTATAGGAATGGCTGTGGGCCAGTGGCTGGTAGATCAAAAAATTGCGATGGTCGCAGGCGATACCTGGGGCTTAGAAGTCGTACCTGGCGAGGATGCCACACAGGCTTTCCCCGTACATCAACTGCTAATCGCCCAGCATGGGATTTACATCCTGGAGAACCTGGATCTGGAAGAACTGGCAAAAGATCAGGCGTATGAATTTGCATTTGTATTTTCGCCATTGCGCCTAAAAGGCGGGACGGGTTCCCCGGGAAATCCAATCGCCGTAAAATAATGCCGCACCTTCCTGCCTCCAGTCCTCCGTAAAATCGGTTGGGCTGGGGTTTTTCAATAGGAGAAACCATGACAGAATCGAAAAAACTGGAATTTCCAGCAATAGCGGCAGCATTGCGCTCGCGGAAGGTCGGCGATTTTTTAAAATTCTTCGGGCCAGGCGCGATTATCGCATCGGTAACGATCGGCAGCGGGGAAACCGTGTGGGCATCGCGCAGCGGCGCGATTTTCGGCTACGCGATGTTCTGGGCATTCAGCCTGTTTTGCATCACAAAAGTGGTTCAGGTGTATTCAGCGGCGCGATATATGACGCTAACCGGCGAGCACCCAATGGAACGCTGGGCACTATTGCCCGGCCCAAGAGGATTATTCCCAGCAGTTGTCGGCATGGTAATGGTCGTAAGTTTTCCGTTTTATCTGTCCAGTCTGCCCATTATGCTCGGCACAATTTCGTCGTGGATATTATTTGACGACCCGGCGCGATATCCGCATTTGATCGCCCTGATATTCATCGCATTTTTAATTGTACTAACCCTGAAACAAAGTTATGGATTATTGGAAAAGGCGCAGACCTCACTCGTGGGATTGATGTTGCTGATAATGTTAATTGCGACAGTAGCGGCAAATCCCGATTGGGTTGCCGCCCTAATGGGTGCAATAGTACCCACATTTCCGGTATATCCAGAATGGGTATCGCGCAATCCGATGTTTGCAGACCGCACGTTAATTGTCGAAATGGTCGCGTATATGGGCGTGATCGGCGGCGGCGTGCAGGACTATGTGGGATATGTGGGCATGTTGCGCGAAAAGGCGTGGGGATTGATTGGCCGACGCAGCAATGGGGAAGAAACCATCTCGGAATCCCAGGAAAATATCGAATTGGGAAAAGCGTGGTTAAAAGCACCGCTAATCGATACACTCGTATCATTTGGCAGTGTGTTATTGTTCACAGCGGCCTTCTTGATTTTGGGTGCTGCCCTGTTGCATCCACGAGAAATCGTACCGTCCGGTATGGATCTCTACAATCATCAAGTCGTATTTTTAACGGCATTGCACGAAAGCGCGGGCGTCAAAGCATTTCTCTCGGGACTGTATAAGCTCGGGGTATTCTTCGCAATTTTTGGCACCGTGTACGGCGCGTATGAATTATACGTCCGCACAGCACATGAAAGCATTCGCGCAATAACCCCCAAATGGCGCGACCTATCATTGAACGACGTGCGAAAATGGACGCTGGCATACACCGCTATTGCGGGTAGCGCACTGGTTCTATACGCGTGGTGGACAGCCACACAAGACCCGAATGGCGTAGGCTGGAACCCAATTTCGATTATGACAATCCCACTGCACATCACCGGGGTATTTCTCGCCGGTCCCTGGTGCTTTGCCATGATTTATATCGACCGCAAATTCATCCCACCCCCATTGCAAATGGGCTGGTTTCTCATCGCGCTCAATATAATCTCGGGCCTCGCCTTTACCTATTTTGGTGGCCTGGCCGTGTATGAGGATATATTGGGATTAATGAAATAGTGAGGTAACGATGTACACCACAAATAGCATAATCGACAAAAACGCCAAACCTTATGGCGCAGACAAAACCCGGGATCTGGTGGCGCAATTTCAGCGGGATGGGTATTTGTTTTTGAAAGGCGTATTAACCGAGAAAGAAGTACTGGTATTGCGGGAGACAATGGAGCGAAAATATCAGGACCCCAAAATGCACGAAGCCGAAGGAGACCATATTCGGGGCATCAGTATGATGCGGATGTTTGAGTATGACATCAATTTCCGGGACCTGATCGCGCGGGAGCCATTTGTGAGCCTATCAGAGGCGATCCTGGGGGATGATTGCCACATGATGTCGCAAAATGCCATTCGTTATGAACCCGGTCAGGGCGGTGGATGGCATTTGGATGACCGCATACTCTTTCCATTGCCAGACAATGTGCCCAAGCACAATAAAAAAATCCCATTGCCGTGTTTTGTATTGAACGTATTATTCCCGCTAAGCCGAGCCGATGCCATCGAATACGGCGTCACAGAAGTGGTGCCCGGCAGCCATTATGCGGGCAGGCGACCGGACAAATCGGAAACGCCCGAGTTTGATGGACAGGGTCCAGTATCCATGATTGCCGACCCGGGTGATCTGTGCCTGTTCCACAATCAAGTGTGGCATCGGGGATCGCAAAACAAGTCCGATCAAGTGCGCTATGTGGGGTCTGTGGTGTACAGCCAGCGGATTATCGCACAGCGGTTATACCCATTCATCGATTACCGAATGCCAGAACACGTCTGGACAGGAGCCAACGCGCGAATGCAGCGGTTATTGGGACGGCACGAGAAAGGTGCTTATGGGTAATTCTGACCAGAAATTACAGGATTATTTATTTGACTTGCACGGCTATTTGCACCTGAAAAACGCGGTATCCCAGGAGAATGTGTGCGAAATGAACCAATGGGTGGATAACCATTGGGAACATGTAAATGGCAAAAAGCGTCGGGGTGCAAGTGATGATACGGGTGCGTGGATCGGCCATGTAGAAACGCATACGTACGGCGAAAAAGACGGATTGAATTTTCAGAACATCATCGAAGCCGGCGCGGTATTCGAGCGGTTAATCGATCATCCGTCCTGGATTGACCTGGCCAAGCGTTATATCAACGCCGAAGTAAACGGCATATCGATCCACGAGAATTTTTTAACCGTACGCGGACCCGGTGGCTTTATCCATATCCACTGTGGCGGTCACGCCCCCCTGTGCTATCTCACCTTTCGGCAACACAACACAGGCGCGTGGATGGTGGGCCAGATCAACGTGCTGGTCGCATTGACGGATATAGAACCGGGAGACGGACCAACAGTCCTGATACCCGGCAGCCATAAAAGCACAGAAGTGCATCCCAGATTGCTTGTAGATGGCGAGGGAAAAGTGAGTTATGGGAAAGAACCCGCTGGAACTGCCGTAGGAATGAAAGAAATGTACATGAAAGCGGGTGACGCGCTATTTTTCACAGACGCAATCTCACATGGATCAGCCGAGCGCAGAAAAAAAGGGTATCGCCGCACAGTGGTCTATCGGTATTCTCCGCGGTTCATCCGCACGCGGTTTCACTATGTCCCTTCAGAAGAACTATTGGAGCGATTGACCCCCGAACAGAGAAGAATTATTCAACCAATACCGCCTCGGCGACCACCATAGGTCCATTTACACACAAATCCCTCAATCCAATGAGAAAGGACCGCCATGGCTGCAAAAGAAAAATTGAGAATCGCCCTCGTGGGATGCGGTGGCCGTGGGCTGGGGGTGCGACTCCCGGCAATCTTGTTGATGTCAGATGTATTCGAACTGGCGGCGGTATGCGATGTAGATGAGGAAAAAGCGCGAAAAATAGGCGCCGAACACGGCGTGCCCGCTTATTCGCGGATACAGGACCTGGTCGCACATGAAAAATTGGACATTGCGGCAATAAGCACACCGGCCGACTCACACCACGCCATCGGTGCATATCTGGCCGAACACGGCGTAAACCTAATCGTAGAAACCCCCATTTCACCCACCCTGCAAACCGCAGATGTATTGATCAACGCGGTGGCACGTAACGGCGTAAAACTCGAAATAGCAGAGCAATATTGCCGAGACCCCCTTCACCTGATCAAACGACAAGCCATCGACGCCGGAGCCATAGGAGACGTACTGCGGGTTTTTGCCCTATTTCAGACCGGCGGCTATCACATCGTCAGCAGCGTGCGAATGATGGTGGGCAATGCGGCGCCCATTCGGGTAACGGGATTGGTGATGGATTCGCCAATCCCGCGCGTGAATGTGAGTGAAATTCGGCAATTTACCACCGAACACTGGACAATGGACCTCGTCGAGTTTGAGAATGGCGCACTGGCGATAATGTCCTACTCCTCGATTTATCACGGTCGGGCGCTCGGGCGGAAAAGCCAGACACTATTCCAGGTAGATGGCACAACCGGAACAATTGTGGAAAATGAAGTACATATAACCACGCAAGCACAGCGGTTGAGCGGGGGACGAGCCACCGCCTACCCCATCCGCACAGAGACGCGGGAAATGGACGGGGTGCATGTGCTGGTGCGAATGGTGATCGAAACCGATCCCGCGCTGGTATGGGAAAATCCATGGCCCCAATATAAAACATCGCCGGGAGGACTGGCGATTGTAGAAGAAATGGACAGCATTGCCCGAGCAGTTCGGGAAGACCTACCCACGCGCTATAACGCGCAAAGGGCGCGACGGGATATCGAGGTCCAGGTCGCAGTAGAAGAATCCGGACGCATAGGGCGAAAACCTGTCGATCTGCCTTTGAAAGAACCGACAATACACGAAATAGAACACCTCGAAAAATTTGAACGAGATTACGGATGCGACCCATTTGACGTGGAAGCATGTGTGGATATGTTCTTTCCAAAGCGGTAATCAATGGAGGCATCAGACATGGCAAAAGGACAGACGTATTCTTCGGAAGCAAAAGCACTAAAAGACGAACAAACGGACGCGGCGATCCGACAAATGACAGATCACCCCGCGATCAGCCACAACCTGTACTTTTCAAATCCATCCTGGATGCCGGATGGAAAAACCATTGTATTCACCTCGTATCGCTCTGGACACCCCAACCTCTTCAAAATGGATGAGAACAGCGGAGAAATGACGCAATTGACCGACGCGGAGGGATTCGGTGGGTTTTCCGCTTGCCCGGCCAAAGATGGAAACCAGGTGTTTTACAACACAGGTGGACAAGTTCGAGCCGTAGATATCGAAACACTGGAGGAATCCATTCTGGCCGATTTTGGCGAAGGCCGCGTGGGTGGATGCAGCCTCTCGGCAGATGGAGAACGGCTGGTAACCTCCTTGCAGCACAACGGACATTCGGCAGTGGTGGCGGTGAACACAGACGGATCGGGACACCGGGTCGTGCACAAACCCCCGCGTGCTGTAGGCCATGTGCAGGTCTGCCCGACTGATCCGGACCTCATCCTGTATTCCAGCGATATCAATCAACGAATGTGGGAAGTGCGAATTAATGGGAGCAACGAACGCCCACTATTCAAACACGACAAATCCGTGTGGATTACCCACGAGACATTCCTGGGACACACCAACGAAGTCATCTTCGTACACTGGCCCTATGCGTTGCGGGGCATTCGGGTGGGCGAAGACAAAGATCGAAAAATCGCCGAATTCAACACCTGGCATCCATCGCCCAGTCCAGATGGATCGCGCATTGTGTGCGATACCACATGTCCAGACATCGGGCTACAACTGATCCACCCAGAAACGGGTGAACACGAAACCCTGTGTTACCCCCGCAGTTCCAATGGGGGAACGCAGTGGGCCGAAACAGTGCCCGCGGACGATGATAAAGTCCAGGCCGATACCTATGGACCCCAGTGGTCTCACCCGCACCCGTCGTTCAGCCCCGATGGAAAACGGGTCATCTACACATCGGATCAAACCGGTAGCAGCCAGATTTACGTTGTCGAAGTGCCCGCTTAGAGAGAGCTTTTTTTGTTTTGAGACTGTATTTTTCTTGTTTTTTAATATAATTTAACACATGTTTTAGATTAATTAATGATTGACTCTCAGTTTCGTCAATAGGCATTCCAACCTGGGGAGGTTTGAAATGGATCAGGAACTCATGAGCAACGAAGAAAATTACTGTTTTGATATAGCTGGCTATCTCCATGTGCCGGGCGTGTTGAACCGCGGCGAAGTCAAGCAACTGAACCAGGCCATTGACAAAGCCGGTCAACTATCGGACATGTTGGGATGGGAAGGCGAGTTGAAAGAACCATTTAGGGATCTACTCGTTCATCCGCACCTGGTGTGGTATCTCAATCAAATTGTAGGAACCGGCTTCCGCCTTGACCGGGAACCCGAAATCTTGTGCGATGAGACCTGCGATACCACAGCACCGCTAATAGGCGGCAACGAACCGAGGATGCCGGGCATTGCGTATTACCACCAGAACGGTCGGCGTTATAGCGAAGGCGTGCGCGTAATCTGGGCGCTGGAAGATGTGAATGAGGAGGATGGGGGCTTCGTGCTGCTCCCCCGCTCGCACAAAAGCAATGTGGCATCGCCAGAAGATGTGACCACGGGCGAAGACGACATGGGATTGACATACCAGCCCGTTCTGAAAGCGGGGGATTTGCTGATAGTAACACTATCAGCATTACAGGGAATGCGCCCGTGGCAGGGAGCGGGCCAGCAGCGATTGCTATCTTATGAATACGTGGGCAGGGGAGTGATCCGATCTGCCGGAACAGGCTCAAAGACAGAGGAAGAGCCGCACCCGGAATGGCACGATTCGCTAAGTGAAGAACAGCGCGCATCGCTTTACAAGCCCGGTTACAAACCAACGACGCCTGCACCGACCATTGTGACAGATGGAAAAACAGTAAAACTGGACGAATCGCGCGAGGTATTTCATCCCTCGCTTTACAAACTGGATCCGGATTCGGGAATTGATTACAAGGAATTTTATTTCTGGGATTTGAACGGATATCTGGTACTGCGCGGCGTAATGGACGAGGAATGGCTGGCGAGAGCCAACGAGGCCATCGATAAATTTGAAGACCAGATTGTAGTGGGCGAGGAACTGGCGCGAGGCTCAGAGAGCCTGGCCGGCACGGGACGACCGCTCCTCTCTGGATTGCTCGAATTGCCAGAGCCGTATTGCGAGCTATTCCGGCGGATGATTGCGCATCCGGTTGTCGAGCACCGCTTGAACTGGATGGGCACCAGCGGGGGCCGTTGCGGAGGCGCCACGGCATTTTGCTCGGTTCTGGGCGGCAGCGGGCACTCGCTACACAGCAACAACGAACCGCTCTATCCGCCGATGGGTTATGTGTTTCAAAACGGGCGCAGTTACGATCAGGCAGTGACAGTGGCCTGGCAACTTCGAGACGTGGAACCCGGTCTGGGCGGGTTCGCCTGCGTACCGGGATCCCACAAAGCGTTTTATCCCATGCCGCCGGGCATCCGCACCTGCGACGACGATATGGGGCTTGTGGCGCAACCGGCGATGAAGGCGGGCGACGTGCTCTTTTTTGGGGATGGGGCGACGACCCACGGTGCTCTGGCCTGGAAGAACCCGATCCCGAGACGGGGGATTCTGATCAAATACACGTCCCGGAATTTCCATCGGAGCGGCGGCGAAATGGTGCATCCAGAAAGCCGATGGGGCGATCTAATAGCTGGCATGAGCGATGCACAACTCGCCGTAATGAGAGGACCGGACCGCGATGTGGGCACAAGTAATGTGCCCCGATTGCAGGTGGATAATGGGCAAGTGGGGGTGTCCTACGAACGGGGAAGCGCGCTTTACAGCAAAGAAGCTCCCACGGGACCACTGACAAAGTAGATACACAGGCGATTTGTCATGAGTACGTCGAAATTTGGCTGGCATATCGGACGCATTGCACTCGCCCTGATTTTTGGGGTATTCTGGACAGTTGCACCAATTTTGGCGGATTCTTCTGCCGCGAACTCTCTCTATCTGCTGGGTGATCAGGCACTCAAAGCTGGGGAAATAGACCGCGCGAAGATTTTGTTTGAGCAATCTCTAAAAGCAAACAAAAAACATGCCCCAACCCACAGTGGGTTGGGGCATGTGTATCTCGTCCAGGACCAGCTTGGCAGAGCCAGAAAAGCCTTTCGAAATGCGGAAAAATACCAGCGAAAAATGCCCGAAGCCTACTTCGGCATGGGCCTGGTTTATGCCCGTGAAAAAGGCCAATGGGTGCGTGCGATTGATTATTTTTGCCGTGCCCTGGCGGAAAAGCCCGACTATGTAGAAGCCCAATACCACATTGGCCTGACGCATCTGAATTTGATGAATCGCGACGCCATCAGGGCTTTCGAGCGGGTAGTCGAAATGGATCCAGACCATCCAGATGCGTATTACCGCCTGGGATTTATGTATGAAAATGATCTGTTAAAAAAAGAAGATGCAATTGAATTTTACGAAAAACAACTGGCAATCAATCCCGCGCACAAGGACGCCATGTGGCGGCTGGGGCAACTCTACCGTGTCCTATCCCGCACAGATCAAGCCGCGCGGACCTTGTCGCGGCTCATGCAGACTCAGGGCACAAACCAACGGCAATACATGCTGGAACTGGCCGAAGTCTATCTGGAACGGAAAGATTACAAAAAGGCCGAAACGCTTTTCGAGACCTATATAGCCGGCCTGAACGCCAGAGAGCGGATGCCCTTTGAAGATATTTCTTTGCTTGCCTCAGAAGAGGAAACAGAGTCTTTTAGACAGACAACGGGCAGGGAACGGCAGGCGTTTCTGAACCAATTCTGGAAACGCCGAGACCCCACGCCGATTACAGAAGTCAACGAGCGGCGGGTCGAGCACTTTCGGCGGGTGGCTTATGCGCGAGAGCATTTCGGATCGGCGATTTTCCCGTGGGATCGGCGAGGCGAAATCTACGTGCGCTACGGCACGCCATCACACAAAAGTGCTTCCGCGAATCGACAGCGCGAATCCCATCCCGAAGATTGGGCCATCAAGCAACGGTTATTAGATCGCGTAGATTGGGCCGCCGAAATACTGCTATCGGATTACGCCGCCTCTGATGGCGACAGCCTGACCCATCGCGGAGCCGGAGCAGAACGAGCACAACGTCAACTGGACAGGCAATTCCAGCGATTGTACAGCCGATCATCCGAGCGCAATCGGAAAAGCGAACAGATCCGAAAACGAGCCGAATCGGCGATGGCCACAGGAGGACTGGGTATTTTTCTGGGACGCCCCATCTTTCCGATTCAGGATCGCAGAGCGTGGGAATACTGGATATATCCGGGACTGGGAGAAGGCGTGGAAATCGTATTTCGCCAGATGCCCGGCGCGCCCGATGGCGTTTTTGATTACGCCGTATTGCCCGCGGAAATGGCGACCAAAATGCGCCACCTGTGGGGGCCTCTCATTCCCGAACAAATTATAAGCCAGGCTCCCAGAGAGATCTATGTACCGGCATTTCTCGCCGAACCGCTGTATTATGCGGCCTATCCCGCCACATTTCGAGGACTGGGCGACAGCACGCGCGTGGAGATCTACTACGGATTTCCCGCTTCCGCATTGACGCGAGATGGCGGAGATGTTCGGATAAACCGGGGTGCCGTTCTCTACAATGCAAAAGGCGATCCGGTATTCAAAGCAGCAAAACGAGTAGTACTGCGGGTAGATGGAAAAACCGGGATCATTCCCGATATAATCGCACTGGATGTAAAACCTGGATCGTACTACCTCGCTGTGCAGGCCATTGAAGAGCGATCTGGGCGGACGCAGGTCTATGGCATGCCCTTGCGGGTCCCGTCTTATCGGCACGGCAAACTCAGGCTGAGCGATATCGAAATGGCGGCTTCAATTGAACAGACCTCCAAAGAAGGACATTTTGTCAAACAGAATTTGGAAGTCATTCCACTGGCCACGCGGCATTATACACAGCGGCATCTGGTCTATCTTTACTACGAAATTTACGGACTGAGCCAGGATGTGTTCGGACAGACGGACTACCAGATCTCCTACCGCTTAAAGCCGCGTTCCGGGCAGTTGTTTGGCGCAAAAGTACTCAGTGGCCTGGGAAAACTGGTAGGCATAGACCAGAACGAAGAACAAATTGCGATTTCTTATGACCAGACGGGCGATGCCGACAACGTGGTCAACTATCTGGCACTTGACCTGTCCGGTTCCGAGCCGGGAGAATACGTCATCGAGGTAGCTGCAATAGATCGCAGAGACGGACAAAAAGTGACCAAAACCGCGAGCTTTAAATTGGAAATACCGAAAGAGATCGAGTGAGGACACAATGAAAAATCATTTTGCGATTCGACTGATTCCCATATACATCGTCCTGATTACATGCGGAGCAAAGGCAGAGCAGCCTCCATATTTCATAACCCTGATGACCCGGTCGGATTCTCTCCTGATGGCTGCCGATGTGCGGATCGAGATGAACGATGCATGGCACGCGATAGATCTATTGCAGGAGGCTGTACACCTGGATCCGGAATTGGCAGAGGGCCACATCCGTCTGGGTACGGCATATTTGGAATCCCACGAGCGAAAAAAGCAATGGAAGAAAGCCCGGCAGGCATTTGAAAAGGCACTGAGCTTAAATCCAGATCTCGCAGAAGCGCACGACGGGCTGGGACTGATCGCGCTCTACGACAAGAAAGATATCCACGGAGCCAGGGCGCATTTTGAAAAGGCACTATCTCTGGCACCCGCATCGCAAAAAATTCTCTATAATCTCGATCTCGTGCGACTCATGAAAGAGAACCGGTCTTTGAAACGGGCTGCCGAACGGGTACTAAAGCGCGACTCTACGGATGTTACAGCCTGCAAAATCATGGCGGAACACCATGCAAAAAAAGATGAGTGGGGCCGGGTGATCAAACTATACGAACGCTGCATGCGGCAGGTTCCCGAAGACCAGGATGTCGCCTATCAATTGGGAATAATTTATGCCATGAACGAACGCTTTGCCGAGTTGCGAGACCTGTTGATTCGTTTGAGCCACGCAGCAGAAACACGTCGTTTTTTGCCTCTGATAGCCCAGGTCTTTCTCTATGAAGGCGATGGCGAACGGGCCGTACGCATTTTTCGGAATTACATCGCACTTCTCGATGCCACAGAGGCGGCACTTTACCGGGATATTTCGCTACTGGCTTCCATACCCGAACTGGAATCCTATGCCAGAGTCGCGTCGGCTGTGGAGCGCGAGGCATTTCTGCGCCGCTTCTGGATTCGGCACGATCTATCGCGCGTATCCGGCGGGTTTTTGCGCCAGGCAGAGCACTACCGCCGGGTCTGGCACACACGCACGCATTTTTCAAAAGCGATGTACCCCTGGGATCGGCGGGGCGAAGTGTACATCCGTTACGGTGAACCCGATTATCGGTCAACATCGAACCGTCTAAATGCCGATATGCCGCCCAAGGCACAGCGCATCAAGGAGCGGATGGCTGTAGATCTCTACGGACCGGACGCAGTCGGCGAATTTTTTACAGGACCGGTATTTCCCGTTCGAAGCAACCGGGCTTTTAGCACGAAAGCACCCGATCTACAGGACCTGGGTTTGACCTCGGATGAGATCCAACTCATTTTTTTGCTGGAAGACGCCCAGGATGCCGAGCGCACTGAGTTATCGGAACGGGTGCAGGCTTCCGACGGTGGTGAAGGCGACCAGGCGAACCGAATTTTAGATCAAGAGCAAACCCTGGCCGCGCTGGGCGATGTGAACACAGGCAACTTGAGCTTTTCGCCCTCGCGGGTGCGTAAAGAGCGGTTTGTAGAACAGGCGATGAGCTTGTTTATGCCGGTGACCAACCGAGAAGACGCCAGCATTGTACCCTGGGAATCCTGGGTATATACCATGGTCGCCGAGGGACTGGAGGTCACATTTACCGACGAGTACTTTCAGGGCAATTTCGATTTTGCCCCCGTACCCACGCATGTGCCCAATGAATTAAAAGAGCGTTATGTTGCCGTGCGAGACCTGACGGATTTTCTGTACCATTCTCCAGAACTGGTAGTAAACAAAATGGCCGGGCGGATTCCCGATTTTCACGATTTTGCCCGGGGCGCCCAGCCCCTGGATTTCTGGTATCGCACCGCCAGCTTTAAGGGAAAGGATGGGCGCACGCGCCTGGAAATCTACAGCGGTATCCCGCCGGATTCCCTACTCAAAAAACAGGAGGGCACATGGGTGGTACGCAATGCGGCGCTAACAGATCCCGAAGTGGATCAGACGTACCGGGACGAGCGGAAATTTTTCCTGAATGAAACATTTTTACAAGCCTCAGTCGATACATCCAAAGGATGGCAAAACCTGGTGCTGGATATGGCCGCCATAGAAGCACCGCCGGGAACTTATGAACTCGGCCTGCGGGTTCGGGAAGCGGAAACGCGGCGGTTTCAGATTTACAAACAACAGGTGGTATTGGAAGACTATTCCAGAGCCGACTTGAATTTGAGCGACATCGAGCTGGCCTGGTCAATCTCAGATGAGACACCGTCAGAAGGTGTTTTTGTCAAGCAAGGATTGAATATAATGCCCATGTCGGTATGGGCATTCCCAGAAAAACATCCGGCCTTTCTCTATTTTGAAATCTATCACCTGAGCAGAGATGAATTTGGACAAACGCATTACCGCGTGACCTATGACATCCAATCCAAGGACCAAAAAGGCCGGGGTGCCCGCGTGCTCGCCGGACTGGGTCGTCTGCTGGGAAAAGAAGAGAGGCAACAGGGCGTGAGCGTGACATACGACCAGATCGGAAATACCACAGACGGCCTCTCTTATGTGGAACTAAATCTCGATGGAGCGGGAAAAGGCGACCATGAGGTGCAGGTAACCGTAGAAGACCTGGTAAGCGGCGTGCAGGTCACGAAAAAAACGACCTTTGGAATTCGGTGAGAGGAAGGATTTCTTTTTTTAAATATTAGAATCTTTTAAAATAAGCGAAGCAAAACCGCTTGACATCCGAGTACAGGCGTTTTATCTTTCCGTTGAGCCATTACTTACTATTACTATAATCATTCACTATCGTTTATTTTTACATCAAATAAATAACGCTTCGTAACGATTAACATCCACTCCCACCTGCGAGTTATCGCATTGAGTGGGCAGTCACAAGGAGGGTTGCGTATGAAACGAGTGATAATTTCCGCAGTTTGTTTGATATTCTTCGCGCTTCCAGGCAATAGCCATGGGCAGGACACTGGCGTGGTGGGGAAAGTTGGCCTGGGTTTAAGCGGAAACTTCAACTTTCCCGTGTTCGGAATGAAGGATCGTTTTCGCGCACAAGAAGCATTCGGGCTGTATCTGACCTATGCCCGGAATGCGCGCAATACCTTAGAGATAGAATTTCACCGCACGCACTTTGGTCCCGGCAAAATCCAAGAAGCCACCTTTTATTGGCCCGAAGACAAGCCGGAAGAGTGGCAGAAAATCGCAAGTCCGCTGGCGCGCAATTCTATGACAGTCAATGCGTTTACGATTAACGGCCTGTATCACCTGAATGAGCGAACAGGTGGTTCGGATGGCATGACGGGAGGCCCCTTCATCACCTATGGCGGTGGGTTTTACCACTATAAAAATTCGGTATCGGGCCTGATCTTTGCAGGACAACCCAACCTGGGCGGGGGGATCGATACGACATTGGAACTGGCACCGTTTGATGATACGGATGTGGCGTGGGGGTTCAATGTGGGTTTAGGTGTGGAGGTCTTGACAAGTGGTCGCGCAGCAGTTGATGCGCGGGCGCGGTGGAACTTGCTGATCGGGGAATTGCGTCAGCTGGAGTCTTATGGCGTCGCGCGGACCTTTCCGCTGCACTATTTCGAAATCGGGCTTTCGGTCAAGTACTATGTGATGTAAGTGTAAAGAGCAACCCTTTATGTAAGGAGGCATCGAGATGATAAGAAAGTTAGCATTTTTGTCCGTTTTGCTGGTATGTACCCTGGGTGTGCAGGATTGGGCACAGGCGGCAACAACGGGTAAAATAGCGGGCAGGGTAACGGATACAAAGGGCGATCCATTGCCCGGTGCCAACGTCGTGATCGCGGGAACAAACCGGGGTGCGACCGCAGACGCAGAAGGATATTATATCATCTTGCTGGTTCAGCCGGGAACGCACAGCCTGGAAGCCTCGCTGGTGGGATACCAGAAGGTGGTGCAGCAAGATGTGAAAGTGGTGGTGGGATATACCACCACAGTGGATTTCAGGCTCACTGAGACGGCACTGGAAGCCGAAGAATTGATCGTGACGGCACAGCGTCCGCCCGTAGAGCCGGACAAGACCGCGAGCAAATACTACGTAACAGCTGACGAAATCGATTTACAGCCCGTGGTCAAAGATGCTCAAGCGTGGGCGGGCTTGCTGCCGGGCGTGCAGAAAGACGGCCGGTCAGTGCGGCAGGGCAACTTCCAAATGGACGAAGGCGAACGCCGTGCGGGCTGGTACACGACGACGCCAAAGCCGATTTCACTCACCTATACCGTAGATGGTGTGCGGATGGTGAATAATGACCGCCGCGCGGCAAACCTGTTCACGGGTGTGAACCGCGCATCGATCCAGGAAATTTCAGTGGTAACGGGTGTTCCAGAAGCCGAATACGGAAATATGGACGCCGGGATCATCAATATCGTGACGAGAGAGGGCGGTCGGGACTACCACGGGTTTTTCGAGTATCGATACACAGTTGCCAGGAAGCGGCATTACGGTTTCAATGCGTACGATCCGATCATTCACCTGAACCAGGGCACGGGCAAGAGCCGCATCCGCCTGGACGATCCGGCCTGGTTGCAGGAAACGGAAAATATTGGTGCCGATGGGATGCCCGGCACGGCGGATGATTCGGGACGTCTGGTGCATATCCAGCCGGACGATTACACAGATATATCGGGGCATCGCCTTGAGGGATCCATTTCGGGTCCGATTGGGAACAAGACCTCGTTCCACGTGAGCGCGCAGACAAATCGGCAACCCGTACAGCGTCCCAACCCCGCACTTCGCGATCTGCCCAATTATCAGGTGACGGGCAAGCTGACATTTGGCGTGAAGCCCAATATCAATCTGAAGTTGGGTGGTGTGTATGGAACGAACCAAAATTTCCGCAATACGCGAGAGTCGGCATTATCAGCCGGTCGAGACCTGTATTTGCCCGCAGGCATAGACGGTGCGGGCAAAGAGATCGAATGGAACTCGATGTTGTATGCGTATTTGACGCACTCCCTGTCTTCGCGCACCCTGTACGAGTTGCGTATCTCGCGTTCAGACAGCGAGCAGGACACAACGGGGATGCCCATAGAGACGTTCAATGTGGTTCGGGACCACGACAAGTGGTTTACGGCAACACCTCGTGAGGTTCGGGACTACCGATTGAATCGTCAAACGCGCCACAATTTGAAATTCGATTTCTCCAGTCAGGTTACAAAGGGGAATTTCTTTAAGGCGGGGGCCGAAGCAACGTGGTTCCAGACCTACCAATGGGAGTCACAGAGCCGTGGAACATCGGGTAGTTATCGGGTCTGGACGATGTACGACTACTATGCATCGGCCCAGAACCGCCTGGGTGCAGATGGCCAGATGGACTTCGTGCCCGCCAGAACTGTGAACGGCGTTAAATTGCCCGATTTAAGTCGGGCCAGCAGTCTCGACGACCCGGCATGGAACAGCTACCGGGATCATCCCAGAAAGGCATTTCAGTTTGCAGCTTATACGCAGGACAAGATGGAGTTCGAAGGGATGGTGGTGAACGTGGGATTGCGCCTGGATGCGTTCAACCACGGCGGTCAGACGCGTCCCGAACCCGTGTGGTCGGTGCTGCCCCAAAACCGCTGGTTTTCCGATGCAGATGCGTCGTTGGCGCGGCAGGGTCAGACGCCCTATCCCAACAATCCACAGTCGTTCCCGACATATGATGGTCTAAATATGTTCAAGCTGTCGCCGCGCTTCGGGGTGTCTCACCCGATTACTGCGCGGTCTGCGATTCACTTTTCGTATGGTCGGTTTTTCGTGCTGCCGATTTTCTATGCGATGTATGGGCAGACCTGGCAAGCAGCTTCGGGCCGAAGCATAGCCGAAGACCTGAACGCAGACGACAGATACAGTTCCTATGAGTATTATGGCGGCTTGGAAATGGGCTCGACCAAGCGCGGATCGACGAATTCGCGTCCGGGCAGTACCGTGAACTACGAAGTGGGTGTGGACTGGAACTTTGTTTCGGACTACACGGCCAATGCGACGATGTTCTACCGCCGCACAGAAGACTATCTCCAGCAGAACAACACGTTTTTGCACGATCCCGTAGAGAAGCAGATCAAGCGCGCGCACTGGTATCAGAACGCGTACAGCGGTGAAACGCGCGGCCTGGAAGTGGCCGTGAGCAAGCGGTTCACCAATTTCTTCTCGTTCCGCGCGACGTGGAGCTGGTACTGGGAGCAGAACAACTTCTACGGTGGTCGAGAGTGGGTGTCGCGCTGGTACGTGGATTCGGACTTTTTGGCCAAAGACGCGTATCGCTTCAAGTTTGAAATTGACCCGACCACGGGTGAGCGCGTCTGGCAACCGCTGTCGAGTGCCGAGGTCAATGCCATTGGCATGTTTGCCGACCAGCTGGTGCAACAGGAAATCGACGCCAATCGGGAACTGTGGATTACCGAAAAATTCGCCAATCAGGTGCCAGATGCACAGGTTGGATTCCCCTGGACCAATGAGAGGAATATTGCGGCTCGTATAGCCACGATAGGAGGCGTGCGCGGTCCTGCCAACATGCGCGATGCCACAGGCGATGGAAGCATCACATTCCTATTTGCTACGCCGGAAGGATATGGTCCAGAGGTGGGCGGAAGCAAGGTGCTGAGCGATCTGAACGTGAACCTGGTACTGCGAATCGAGCCGGGTACATTCTTCCGCTATAGCCAGCCCACGCCAGCTCCTGCGACTGCCAACAAGTTGATCAGGAACCAGTTGTTGTTTACCAATCCAACGGCATTTCGCACGGACTTTGGCATTCAAAAGGGCTTCCGAATTGGGAAGTTCCGTCCGACCCTGTTCTTTGAGGCGACCAATTTGTTCAACGCCAAAAAGCCGCGTTCGATCCGCAGGTGGAATTTCTTCCACGACATACCGAAGTACGGTCTGGCTGAGAACCAGCCCACACCAGTGGTGGTGCGGGACACCAACCAGATCTGGGATCAGTGGAATAGCTACACGAATCGCACTCGGGAGATCTATTTCGGCGTGCGCACGAGCATGTAAACCAAGGTGGGCCAGAGCATCAGAACAGGTGCTCTGGCCCTGGCGCCTCATAAGTAAGGAGTGAATTTATGTTTAGACAAATGATTGGTAAGGCGCTTGCGGGCATTTTCCTGACTGGACTGTTTTCAGCAGGGGTTCAGGCGGTGGACGAGCCAGTGCCGATGAAGCAGGTCGACCGGTCGAAACTGTCGGAGTCGTTTCGCAACACAGGGCAGCAGGGCGGAACATTTGCCCTGGGGTCGGAAGGGTATGTGGCGCGGGAAAACGGTTCGATGACGTATCCGTATATTTATACGGGATCTTCGACATCGGGTAGCTTCAGAGGTCGAGATCAGGACTACGACAACTCGAAGGGCCAGGGGGTGTGGATACTCGCGCGGGATGTGAATGGGAATTCGTTTGTCACATCGTCGGGGCCGGTGTCCAACACCGGGGATGTGGTGCAGGTGGTGCCAGATTTGACGCCGGGATCGGGCAATTTGCGCTTGCGGAGCGGGGAAGACCCACCGATCGTGGCGGCCCGACTGGGGTTTGATACCCAGGACGCCAACGTGTGGTTCAACACGGACCGCGGCGGGATCACCGAGCAGCCCAAACCAATTTCCGAAGAGCCTGTAGAAGTGGATAATTACCGCGAGAACGGGTCATATACGCTGCCCAGGTTCGATCACTTTCCAGAAGAAACTGTGATTACGAAATGGCGCAGCAACACGAATATCGAGCCAGACGGGACGGGGATGACAATTACGCGGTCTGCGTATGGATGGAGCCACCCGGATTACGACGATTTCTTTTTTGTGGAACTGGTCATAGAGAATACCTCAAACCGGTCCTATGAAGAAGTGTATATGGGATATTTGAACTATTTCAGCGTGAATAAGCCCGGGCACTCGTTTCGCAAGTGGAATGGCTACTGGTTTTCCGAACCGGGACGGCGGCTTGAAGACGACCGGTATCAGTTTACCGAGGCCGCCAATTACGGTGGGAAATACCGAGGTAAAAAGGTATCGTATCAGTTCGATGGCGATGCACCCACCAGTTCAAATAACGACATGGGCGAACCCCGGTTCGGCGCAGAAGCCATTGGTGTGATCGGATATCGGGCAGAGCAAGAATTGTATTCGCCGCAATACATAGGCTGGGGACCTGTAGATGTGACACCGCCCTTTATCAACGACCCGGAAAGTTATGTGCCGATTACGGGCATGGCGATGGGGGGCGAGGATATTCCCATCAGTCAGCCTGCGTATGCACACTGGTGGAAGCGCCGAAGCCGCACGAACATCGAGTTTGAGCCGCACGAATCAGTTGATACGATTGAAGAGATGTGGAAGAAGTTCATCACGCCGGGTAAGCCCTATGACGACAACCCGATTGAGGGTGGTCCAAACCCCGATGAGCGAGAATTGCAGGAGCAACTGCACTCGCAGATGTTCGGTCCCTGGAAGTTGGCACCGGGTGACAAGGCAAAAATCGTGATAGTTTTTGCCGCGGGTATGGCAGCCGAGAATGCGGGCCCAGGCGGTGAGCCGATGGACTTTCGCATCTGGGCCATGACGCCAGGCGCGCAGTCGCAGGTGCCCGGCGGTGAGGATATTTTGTTCAATCACATCGACCGCGCACGTCAATTGTACGCGATGGGATTTGACCTGCCCAATCAACCGCCAGATGTGGAATCAATTGCGCGTGCCGAAACCGACCGTCCTGTTTTGCTTCGCAGCAATGCAAATGGCAACGTGGAGTTGTCCTGGAGCGACGGTGCCGACGATGCAGTGCATCCGGATTATTCGGGTGGCGAGGCGCAGGATGTGGCCGGTTACAAGGTTTACGGGAACACGGCACTGATCCAGACCGATCCAGTGCAGCATGCTGGCGCGCCTCTGGGCCCGTGGAATCTGATCGCCACAATTCAGGCAAAAGACCCAAGCTATTACGATGCCTCGACCGGGATTTATACTTTTGCCGATGAGAACTCAATTACGGGATTCGGGTATCGGTACAATATCGTAACCTATGCCAACGGGCACGCGAATTGGGAGAACCTGAATGCGCAGAAAAACGCGATTCCAGGCGCGCAAATGCCCGTCCCGACAACACTTGCAGATCTGCCCCCCGTGGTTCAAAACCATATCCGCACGGGGACCGAGTCGAGCCATATTGTCACGGCTGCGCGGCACAACACATCCGGCGGTCAGTTTACACCTGTTGTGGCAGCCTCAGATGGGTTCGACGCCTTAGACGAGAAAGTGTTTGTGGTGCCAAATCCCTGGAAGGACGACGGGTTGCATTCCTTTGGGGCGCAGGGCGACAACAACAAGCGCATGCGGTTTACCAACCTGCCGCGTCTGGCTCGAATTTCGATTTTCACGGCTGCGGGAGACCTGGTCATGGAAATAGTACACGATGGGACGCGCGGAGATCAGCACACGGCAGAAGTGAGTTGGTCTCAACGATCACGTTCTGGCACGTCGTACGCGTCTCCGGGAATTTATTTCTTCGCCGTAGAGTCGCTGGTGCCAGGGCAAGAAGGCAAGGTTCAGACGGGCAGTTTTCTGATTATCCAGTAAGACCGACGGGAGGGGCGGTCACTCTGTTCCGTCCCTCTGCAAACAAAGGAGAGTGGAAGTGAAACGATTAACTGCAATTTATATGATGCTCCTGGCCGTCGGACTTATGGGTTCAGAGGCCTGGGCACAGCAATACCAGTTGCCGTCCGGCGTGCGCGCGGGTCAGCATCGGACAAAAGAGTTCCACGGAACCGGACGGGCTTCGTTCCACGCGTTGAAGGTGGGGCAGAGCGCACGGGCGGCTGCAATGGGCGATGCGTTTACAGCCGCAGCCGACGACATCAATGCGATGTTCTGGAACACGGCGGCATTGACCCACATCGAGCGATTTGAATATGCCCTGGGATATACGCGCTGGATGGTAGATTCGAAATTTTTCAACGGTGCGGTGGCCTGGCGATACGGTCAGCAGACCTTTGGGTTGTCGGTTGTCCAGTTTGACGCGGGCACCTCCCGCGAGACTACGCCTCTGGATCCGCAAGGGCGTTTCACGCGGGATATATCGGCCGGTGATATTTTCATAAACTTCGGTTATGCCTACAAGATGACGGACAAGTTGTCGCTGGGTGCGTCTATAAAGTGGATTCAAGAGACGCTGGACCAGGACAAGATCAACAGTGCCTCATTCGACTTTTCCAGTGTTTTTTATACCGGATTTGGCAGTTCGCGCCTGGCTATGACGCTTCGCAACTTCGGCAAAGACCAGGAACTGGTGATTCCCGGTTCCATACCGCAGGGCACGTCAATTGCCCAGCCTTTGATCTACACCATCGCTTTGGCGATGGAGCCTTATGGACGCAAGGGAGACCCCACGTATCTGACGGTGGCGGCCGAGTTGGTGCATCACATTGACGACCGCGAGCGCTGGCATGTGGGCGGCGAATTGTGGGTGGCCAACACCCTGGCACTGCGCGCCGGTTACCGGGGGCGGTACGACCTGGGTAGCTGGACGCTGGGCGGTGGCGTCCAAAAGGATTTGGGCGTGGGGCGGAAGATCGGCGTCGATTTTGCATATATGGACTTCGGGCAATTATTTGATGCGCCCCTGCGCGTATCGATAACCGGATCCTTCTAACGGACGCTCTAAATCGAAAAAAAACGACCGGTGAGTTCTCTACTCATCGGTCGTTTTTTTCTGGGTTATGAGCCGCCTCTATCCGGGCCAGCCCTCTAACCGCATCCTCAATACCGGGCCAAATCCGCAACGCCCGCTGGAAAGCGCGACGGGCCAATTCCGTATTCCCCCGCCTCACATAAGCCCATCCGAGAAAAGCGTGTACATAAGGATCCGTCGCCCAGACCTCTTTGCTCGCTTGTTCGTATTCGGCAAAAATGGCTTTATAGCGTTCGTAGTCCTGGGCACTCAGATAGTGTATGCCCAGATTTTCGATGGTGGGCACGAGGGCAAACCGCACAATCCGAATCGGATCGTTTAACAATGGGACCAGTGCAGGCACAACCCGCGCCTGACCGATCAGACCCAGACCCTCTACCGCCTTTGCCCGCACGAGGGGATGTGGGTCCTTTAATACACTGAGAAGAATGGGCACTGCCTGCGCGGATCGGGTGCGCCCCAGAAGCAGGGCTGCGGAGGCCCGGCGCGTGGGATTGTTGGACTGATCGAGCAGTTCGTCTTTCAGAGGCGATACAGCCATCGGGTTGCCCTGTCGCCCCAGTGCAATGGCGGCCGTTTGCAAAAGATAAATATCCTGTTTCCCCCACCAGGCTTCTGTTTTTTCCACAGCCCATTCAGGTGTGCGATCCCCGTGGCATTCGTTACAGGCATTTGGGATGCCAAAACGCACGGTATTCGCCGGAACCGGGGGCGCGATGCGATGGTCAAACACGCGCACCCGATGCACTTCTGGAATGGGGGGCATGTGGCAATCCACACAGGCGATGTGCTGCTCGTGGCGGCTGTGTTCACGAGGCTGTATATCCCGATGACACTGCATACATATGCCGTCAAAATCAGCCCTCGTCTTTTTTTCCCCCTCCGGGCCATGAGACGGGTGACAGGTCAAACACGTCAGCCCGCCCTCAGTATAACAGGGGCTGAGGGTGAGAGCGGTGTAATTATAGGTGAGATGCCGATAGCGACCATCGGGCCACATGCCTTCAAAATCCAGAACAATAGGTTCGTAAAAATCGTAGAAATTGTCGCCGGGCCGATAGCCCAGTTTCAAAACGCGCTTGGTCGCGTGGCACTGCGCGCAGAGTTCTACAGATTGTTCTGCGGAGAGCGTTCTCAAATTCACCAGCGAAGTATCCTGCATGCTCGCGGCCTCGGCATCTGTCAGAGCTATCTCCCAAAACGCGACGTGTCCCCCTCCCGGTCCGTGGCAGGTTTCGCAGTTGATGCTCAGATTTACCCACCGGGAATCGTAAGTCCCAGCGTCCGGGTCATAATTGACCTCAATCTGGCTGGCGTGGCAGTCAAAACACTGCGCGCTCCAATTGCGCCCAAAGTGCATCCAGAACGAGACATCGTCAGGCTCTAAAGGCTGTTCGGATGGCGAGGCGATAATACCTTCAACGGGATTGTACCAGGTATTTCTGCGAACATCGAAATAAACCGGAAGAATCTGCAAATGACCTCCGGGAAGCTCGGTGATGTACCACTGCGTATCCCGGTCGCCAATCGTGTAGAGGACTTCGTGGGTACCTTGCGATTCGTCGGCCCCCGGCGTCGTGATGAAATAACGACCATTTTGAAGGCTCATCGTTGAGGTAATACCGCCAAAAATATAGGCGTTATCTTTTGTGAAATCACCCTTAACAGTCTGCAAAGTCGCTTTTTGCATGGAAGTCGCATGGGTCGTGCGCTGCCATTTTTGATACGCTTCCATGTGGCAACTCGCACAGCCCTGTACGCCGACAAACTCCGTAGATACATCGGGTTGAGAGGGCTTGCACGCCAGGCAGACGCCGACGAGGAGGATCCGCATCAAAGCGGAGATTTTTTTCATGGGCATATTCCCGGCAGAGAAAGCGGATGGGGGGAATCCCTTGATTTTATCTCTAAAACAAAATATCATCTCTTATGGCAGGCGTCACGCAAAAACTGAGGACATATAGATGCGTCTGTATCTGATGGTGCTGATTCTGATTATCGGGTGCGGTTCTGTGAAAGTCCAACAAGTGGGCGAAGTCGTACCCGCCAATCGCGCGATCCAGATCAAAGAAGTGCTGGATCGGCCAGCGGCATTTTTGGAACAGCGAGTGGTACTGACAGGCCGCGTGGGGCAGGTGTGCCAGCACATGGGATGCTGGTTTGTACTGCAAGATAGCACGCAGCATATTCTAATCGACCTGGAGCAGGGGCGGACCATAACCGTCCCCCGCAATATCTCTGGAGATTCCCTGCGCGTCGTGGGCGTCGTAAAACGAATCGGGGGCGATCTGCGCCTGATGGGAAAAGGCGTAGAAATCCATCGCAAGAGGGCAAGTATTTGGTCATTTTTCAATTTATAAGCGTTGTGCTAAAAGAGCTGCGCCGACACCGCACGCGAAGCGCGTTGACAATAAGCGGGGTAGCCCTATCCGTATGTGTGCTTGTGAGCCTGCTGGGCCTGGGAAACGGATACCGCACATCCCTGATCCACAGCATTGACCGCCTGGGTTATCACGTACTGGTCACCTCGAAAGGGTGCCCCTACGAAGCCGCGACCCTGTTGATGCAAGGTGGGGTAATACCGATGTATATGGATGAGGCCATCCACCGGGAGATTCTTCGAGATACCGATGTGGCGACAGCGACGCGGTTGTTTTTGGGAACGCTTTCCGGAGACCGAGAAGAATTTTCTCTGGTGATGGGAATAGAAGATAGCTTTCTGGAAATGAAACCCTGGCTGACCTTCCAGCGAGGCGGGTGGTTTGGCGATGGGAAAACCGATGAGGTAATTCTGGGATACAGCGTAGCGGCGTATTATCGAAAAAATATCGGGGACGATTTTCCGCTAAAGGGACTGGGACAAAACTTCCGCGTACGCGGGGTTTTTGACCGCAGTGGAACGCAGGACGACGGCACCATCTTCGTGCCGCTTGGGGTAGCGCAACGCCTCTTCGATAAAAAAGAAAAACTGACGGGCGTTGGCGTAAAATTAAAAGACCTGTCCAGAATAGACGGATTTTCGGAACGCGTATTCGAAATACCCTCGGTGCAGGTTATCACCATGGCGCAGGTCCAGCGAACTCTTCTCGACCTCCTGGGCACAGCGCGGTTTTTCATCGGAACAGTCGCCATCGTAGCCGTGGCAATTGCAGCGCTCGGCGTGATGAATGCGATGCTGATTGCGGTCTTTGAACGAACGCGAGAGATCGGCGTGATGCGGGCGGTCGGGGCGTCTCGGTGGGACATATTTGCGCTGATTTGGGCAGAGGCGCTGTTAATTTGCGCCCTGGGCGGAATCGCAGGTGGTGGCGTCGCGGTTCTGGGCAGCCGCATGGCATCTGAAGCCGTGCGCGCGATTCTCCCATTTGCCCCCTCAGGCGTACTGGTGCAAATTGATGGGACCTTGCTTATAGGTGGCGTTGCAATGGCAGTAGGCATGGGCATACTGGCTGGAATCATACCGGGGTGGCGGGCTTCCCGCCTGCATCCCATTACGTGGATACGCTGAAATGTCGGCTATTCTTGCACGGGGACTCACGCGAATATACCGCCGTTCAGCCGAAGAAATCGCAGCGTTATTCGGTGTAGATCTGATCGTAGAACCCGGCGAATTTGTGGCGATCACCGGCGCATCGGGCGCGGGAAAGACAACGCTTTTGAACCTTATGGGTTGTCTGGACCAGCCCACATCGGGCCTTTTGAAATTGCTGGATCGAGATGTGGGCATCTTGCGCGGCAAAGACCTGGAAACCATGCGTCGGCAACATGTGGGATTCGTATTTCAAGACTATTGTCTGCTACCCACATTGACCGTCGAAGAAAATGTGGCCCTCCCCCTCCTCTTTTCCCGCGCACTGCATCAACGCGACCGGGTAAGGGATTTGCTGACGCGCGTAGATTTGCAACACCGCTCAGATCACCTGCCCCGCGAACTATCGGGTGGCGAACAGCAACGGGTGGCAATTGCACGCGCACTCGTAAACAACCCCGAGATCTTGCTCGCAGATGAACCAACTGGCAACCTGGATTCAAAACGGGGTAACGAGATTGTGGCATTGTTGCGGGATATGAACCAGACCGAGGGATTGACAGTGGTGCTATCCACGCACAACCGGGATCTGGCAAATCGAGCAGATCGACAGGTGAAACTCATAGATGGACGGGTGGTCTGAGATGATTGTGGTCGTTCTGGTGCTGATAGTGCTAACCATCGGATGCGGTGAGCAAAGAGAGTCTTCTCCGGGCATGCGGATGGATTATGCCACGCATCTTCAGCAGGGAATAGAAAGCATGCGGCGGGCGCAGTACGAAGCTGCCGAAGCCGAGTTCCGTCGGTGTATTCAAATTGATTCAACCCAAAGCGCGGCCTATTTACACCTGGGCAAAGTGCTGGCGATTCAAGACCGCCCCGAAACAGTAGCCGCGTTTGAGCGAGCAGTGTCCCGCAATCCGGATGCTGTTGAGGCGAGGATATGGCTTGCGCGGCTTTATCGCTCGCAGCGGGAACCCGCCCGCGCAGCCGCGCAATTTGAAGCGGCCCTTGCGGGGCAACCGCTGATGCTGGACGTGCGAAAAGAATACGTCATCTGGCTGCTGGGTGGGGAAACCATCTGGTTTGAAAATCAGAAAATGGGAAGCAGCGGACAGATCATGCCCTTGAACGATTCCCGCATCTTGCTGGAGCGCGCATTTCACCACGCAGAGAAACTGGCCGATGGTTCCATGAACGATGCAGAGGCACTCTATTTGGCCGGTCTATCCCTGTTGAGGATGGGGGATTACGAAGCGGCAATTGAGCGTTTGAAAGTAGCGATGCAGATGCAAAAGGACCGCCTGGACCTCCGCGTTCCAGATCGGCTGGGCGTGGCCTATTACCGCGCAGGCCATTACCGCAAAGCGACCGAGACATTTTTAAATTTGCTGCGCGCCCTGCCGGAAACAGATGAATGGTTTTTCCGCACCCAGTGGAATTTGAAACAAGCATACGATAAACTGGGCGGTTATCCCTGGTGGTTGTGGTCTCATTATCGCTTCGACCAGCGGCCCGAATCTGTGGATAAACCGCTTCCCGTGCGCTTTACAGATGTGGCCCGCGACCTGGGCGTAGCCAAATTGGACGGAGCCGGGCCGAGTGCCTGGGGAGATATCGACGGCGATGGCGACCTGGATCTGCTGGCGCAGGGATGCGATACGTACCTGGCGTTTTACCGCAACGACGGAACCCGATTTGTGGATATTAGCAACCAGATCGGCTTGAAAGACGTCGATTCGGGATTTTCGGGAAATCTTGTGGATTACGACAACGATGGCGACCTGGACCTCTACATCGCCCGCAGCGGATGGTCCGGACCCGGGCCAAATACGCTCTACCGCAATGACGGGGGTCAATTTACCGATGTATCCGCAGTTTCGGGCACAAATGACGGGGGATCGGGATTTGTCTCCCTGTGGGGCGATACGGATAACGATGGCGACCTGGATTTATTTATAGCAAATGGCATTGCTGGAGACGGATCTTCAAACGCACACTACCGCAACAATGGAAACTTTGTCGAAACCACAGATGAGGCGGGCCTTCATTTTGACCTTGGTACGATAGGTGCAGCCTTCGGCGATTATGACTTAGACGGCGACCTGGACCTCTTTGTAACCGGCTTCGAGACGCCCAATGCCCTGTATCGAAATCGCGGAGACGGCACTTTTGTCGATGTGGCGCTGGCTTCCAATGTCGCCGGGAGTGGCACCCTTCGGGGCTATGTATCGTTTTTCTTCGACTACGACAACGACGGCGATCTGGACATCCTGACCACCTGCCTGGCCGGGTTTCAGGAAAGCTTAGAAGGACAACTGGCCGGCTATACCGCGCCCACCGACCCGGCCTATCCAACGCCCAAACTGTACCGAAACGAGGGACCAACCGAAGGGTGGCGCTTTACAGATGTATCCTACGAGGCGGGATTCATTTATGCCCACGGCGTGATGGGTGGCAATGTAGGCGATATAGATAACGACGGGTACCTGGACGTGTACTTCGGGACGGGTGATCCGGACCTGGGACGACTGGAGCCAAACCGGTTTTATCGCAATAATGGGAACGGGACCTTTACCGACCTGACCGAATACGCGGGAATGGGACACCTGGGCAAAGGGCACGGTATTACATTTGCCGATTATGACCAGGATGGCGACCTCGATATATATGCACCACAAGGGGGATGGTACCACGGAGATCTGTTCGAGAACGCGCTTTACCGAAACGAGGCGGGAAACCAGAATCACTGGCTACAGGTCACACTTCAAGGGCATCAAAGCAACCGTTTTGGCGTGGGAGCGAAATTGCGCCTGACAGTTGGAAACCGCACCCTGTTCCGAGAAGTGCTGGGAAGCGTCGGGTTTGGGTCAACCGATCCATACTCAATCCATTTTGGACTCGGAGATGCCGACCGCGCAACGCGCCTGGAGGTGGTCTGGCCGAGCGGAACAGTGCAGGTCGTAGAAAATCTGCCCGCAGGACAAATTGTGAATATAAAAGAACCCATGCCCTGAGAGATAGGGGTTGCGAATATGGCTTCGGCACCAGAACCTGAAGAAAACGCATCAACAGTATCTGAATCGCTCACAATTCGGGCTTTTGTACTGGGGCTGATCACGATTGCGGGCATGTGTTTGTACGCGACCTACTTCGGGCGGAATTTGATGAAAAGCTTCGTGCCCGTTACCGCGTTGCTGCCACTGGTATTGTGGGTGGGGATCAACACAGTTTTAAAGCTAATTTTACCTCGCTTTGCCCTGTCGCGCACAGAAGTAATGGTGATTTTTGGAATGGTCTGGATGGTGGGTACAGCACCGGCAGTGGGCTGGGCCGGATACTTGATTACGGATATTTCAGCACCGTCCGCTTTTTCTTCACCGGAAAACCGATTCTGGGAGGTGGTGGGGGCCTATATGCCCCGGTGGCTGTTTTTTGAGCCTGGAGATCTGGTAGTAGAGCGGCTGTACGTGGGCCTGGGATCGCAGGAGTCCATCCCGTGGCGCAACTGGCTAACCCCGCTGTTCTGGTGGTTTGCCGGAACTGTGGCACTGGTGATGGCCGGCTTTTTTGCAAGTGTGTTATTTTACAAACAGTGGGTGGAACGGGAACGGCTGACATTTCCCCTGGCGACAATGCCCCTGGAACTGCTTCGGGAAGACCCCTCACACCGATTGCCTGTCGTGTTCCGAACGCCCGTTTTCTGGGTGGGGTTTGCGTGTACGGCCGGTGTGATTTTCTGGAATATTGCCGGATATTTTATTCTGACAATTCCGCGCATTGGGATCTACGATCACTATTTGACCAAAGCCGTGGACATCGGTCGAGATTTTCCGACATTGTATCTGAGGATTCAGCCCCTTTTGATGGGGCTGGCCTACCTGTGTCCGCTAAATATACTGCTGAGCGTGTGGACCTTTTTTGTGATCAATATTTTTAAACAAGCACTGATGGATCGAACGGGATTTACAGTGGGCATGCAGGGGCAAGCGGCAACCTCGGGAGAAATACGGATGCTGGAGGCGCACGGAGCACTGGTATTTCTCGTGATCTGGTCGGTCTGGGTAGCCAGGGAACATCTGAAAGAAACCCTGCAAAAGGCATTATCAGACGAACGGAGCAAAGACGATGGAACGCCCGTGACCTACCGCACAGCCTGGCTGGGATTTAGCGCGACATTTGCATTCCTCACAGGCTGGATGATATCTCTGGACATGCAACCTGCAGTGGCTTTGCTACAGCTTTCGCTGTTTTTTGTGATCTACTTTGGCGTAACCAAATACGCAGCGGCCACGGGGTTCGTATTCCTATCTCCCCAGGGACAGAAAGGCGGACCGATACTGAAAACGCTTTTGGGGACAGCCAATTTTTCCCCCTCCGACCTGACGGGAGTGATGGTGGTAAACCGCGGCGGATTGGCCGCGCATTCGGGCCGGATGCTGTCGATTCCAGCCATTCCACATTTTTTTCATCTGTTGCAGCAAGCCCTGAAGCGACGTTTTCTGGTGGTATGGGCTTTGCCCATCTCTCTGCTTGGAGCCTATGCCATAGCCTGCGGTGCCCAGCTTTATTTGTGTTATACAGAGGGTGGTCTCAATGCGGCTTATATGTACGATTGGACCGTGATGCTGGGGCAAGTAGGCATAATTGAGGGGACAGAACCCACGTATTTTGACTTTCAGAAACTGCTGGTCTGGCTGTTCGGAATCGGAGAAGCCGGGCTGCTGACACTTCTGAATGCCCAGTTCGCTTCCTGGCCGATTCACCCGGTGGGACTGGCCTTCCCGAGTCATACGTACGGGTTTGCCATTTTTGTGGTATGGCTGGCCAAGTCACTGGTGCTCAAGTTTGGGGGAGTAGGACTTTACCGGCGGTCGCTGCCATTTTCGTATGGGATTGTGGTGGGATACCTGTTGGGCGTAGGCGCGTCGAGTGTCATAGATGCGATCTGGTTTCCTGGAAGTGGACACTTTGTACACGGGTGGTAAGCCTATTCCTCAATCACCAGAATCTGGTTCGGAGGCAGATTGCGGAGGGTTTGGGTGCGTCCAGAGGGCCACCAGATGTCCAGACGGTTAATCTGTTCGGCATCGCCCAGACCGAAGTGGAGACGCGGATCTCCCGAGGAAAGATAGCCGGATTGACTCCGCACCTCTCGAGATTGGATGCGATCACCTGCGGTCAAGGTGACGCGAGCACCAATCGCACTGCGATTCGCGCTCTTTAGCTGAACAATGAGCCAGGAATGGGCAGGCGGAGTATCATTCCGATAGAGATGGGGGCGTGCATTGGCGACAAGCACAATAAGGTCCAGATCACCGTCGGTATCTATATCGCCCAGAGCTGAACCCCGGCTGACAGCAGGCGATGCGAAACCTGCCGATTCGGAAACGTCTTCAAAAACGCCTGCAGTATTGCGGAAAAACTGATCGGTCTGAGGGTAGGACTCGGCAGAAGAGAAATCCGAGACATTGGGAAAGATGTGACCATTGGCGACAAAAAGGTCCAGATCGCCATCGCTATCCGCGTCGAAAAGATGCGTGCCAAAGCCCAGGGGAAGAGTACTTGGTCCCACCAGCCCCAGACGAGCGCTGGACTCGGAAAAAATGCCCTGTTCCCGATGGTGATAGAATGCATTTGACTCATAGGAAAAATTGGTAACAATGAGATCGGTGCGCCCATCGCCATCCACATCGCCAGCATCCACGCCCATGCCGGCCTGCGGACGTCCCGAAGCACTTAAGCTCGTGCCCGTTTCAAGGCCAACTTCGGTAAAGCGGTCACCATCGTTTCGGTAGAGAAAATTGGGCGTCGTATCGTTGGCAATATAGAGATCGGTATCGCCATCTCGGTCATAATCCAGGGAGAGCACGCCCAGACCCTTGCCCCGGGAATCGGCGATTCCGGCCCGTTGAGAAATATCTTCAAATGTGCCGTCGCCACTATTCAGGTACAACAAATCGGGAGCACCCCGAAACCGGTACGGAGCGCAGTAGGTCCGCACGCCACTGCGTTCACACATCGGCTCTCGGGCGGGATCGTACGTGAGATAGCGCACCACATAGAGATCCAGATCCCCATCGGCTTCAAAATCAAAAAAAGCCGCTCCCGCGCTCCATCCGCCTGCGGTCACATTGGCCTGCCGGGAAGCGTCTTTGAAAGTGGCATCGCCATTGTTCACATACAGAATATTTTCGGGATAGCCGGTAACGTAGATATCCAGATCGCCGTCATTGTCCGCGTCGCCCACAGTGCAGCCCATGCCGTAGCCCCGCCCAAGCGCACCCGACGATTTGGTAATATCGGTCAGGCGAATCGTTTTATCCGTATCATTGCGATACAGGGCATTGATGCCTTCAACCGGTTGCCCGGGCAGATTGGCGCCATTGACAAGATAGAGATCCAGGTCCCCATCGCCATCCGCGTCGAAGAGAGCACAGCCAGAACCCATCGTCTCGATATAGTGCCAGCCGCCCCTGGCCCCGGTACTGTGGACAAAATGGATGCCAGCCTTCTCCGCTATTTCAGTAAAACGTATGGAATCAGCGGCGGTGGGATGGGGCGCGCAAATCAGAATCAGGAACAACGCAACGCGATTCATGGCCCTTGTTCCTCTTCCATGCGGCGGATAAAATCTCGGATAAGACCTGCATCGGGATGATCCGGACGGAGCCGGAGAACCTTCTGGAGCGCGAGCAACGCGTCTTCTGGACGATTCGCCCGCAGGCAAGCCAGGCCCAGGGCGTGCTGAATATCGGCATTTTCGGGACTGCGACTGGCGGCTTTGCGGTAAGTGTCAATCGCTTCGTCCAAAAGCCCGGCATTCTCAAAAGCACGGGCGCGATTCAGGTAAGTACTGACCTGTTCAGGCTGATTCTGCAACCGCGCAATTTCGCGGGCAATGGCCAGAGAATCGGGGTGATCCGGATCGAGCGCAAGACCTCGTTTGAGGGCAGAAGCAGCCGCGGTTTTTTGCCCAGCCTGCAAATAGACCATGCCCAGACCGAGATGGGCTTCTCCATTGTCGCGTTTGAGCTCAATGGCTTTTCGGAAAGCCTGAATCGCATCCGGATACTGTTTCAAATAAGCCAGAGCTTCGCCCAAATAGCGGTGAGCATCGGCATTTTTGGGCGTCAGACGAACGGCCTCTCGAATGGCTGAAAGGCCCTGTTCATAGCGTCCCATATCCAGTTGCAGACTGCCCAGAGACAGGTGAATATCGGCCAGATGGGGATTGAGACGGAGCGCTTCTCGAAAAGCATTTTCCGCCTCTTCAAAACGCGCGGCATTTCGATAGGCAATGCCCATGTTGTGATAGATGAGCGGATCTTGCGGATAGATCCGGCGGGCAGTGTGAAGGGTGCGAATAGCCTCCTCAAAACGCCCGGCCTCGGTATGGGCAATGCCCAGATTAAAGTGCAAATCCGCATAATCGGGGTTGAATTGGGCGGCCTGTTTGAAGGCGACAACAGCTTCATCATAGCGACCCAGAGCCTCATAAGCTCGACCCAGATTAAAATGGGCATCGGCGTGCTCAGAATTGTGCGATATGGCTCGCTCTAAAACTTCGACCGCCTGATCGTGGTGCCTCATTTCCATATAGACGACACCCAAATTGTAGTGGGCATCGGCATTTTCGGGCAAGAGACGAATAGCCTCTTTCAGCGCGTGTTCTGCGCGGGTGTGGGATTGCGTATTGGCAAGGGCAATGCCCAGGGTTAGATAAGCAACCGCAAAGTCGGGTTTGAGGCGAACCGCTGTCTGCAAAGGCGAAATAGCAGCCTCGTGGTTGCCCTGAAGATGGTGTAGAATACCCAGATTGTAGTGGGTGATGGGATCATCGGGCTTGAGGCGAATCGCATCCTGGAACGCGCCAGCCGCGCGATCGGGCTGTCCCAAACTGGCATAGGTTACGCCCAGATTGTAGCGGGTCAGTGGATCATCGGGTTTGAGACGTACAGCGGTTTGCAAAGAGCCGAGAGCTTCCCGAAATCGACGCTGCCCGATGTAGAACAGACCCAGGTGGCTGTGGGCGTCGGCATAATCGGCATCCTCGGCAAGGGCGAGGGCGAGGTGATCGCGCACCACATCGGGATCCTCGGCATTGCCAGTCAGCACACTCCGAGCGCGCACCCAGTGGATATATGCCCGAACCGAACGGGTGGGTTTGCGAAGAATCGCCTTCCATTCGATGGCGGTGGGACGGAGATCAACGCGGTTGAGGAAGCGACGAATCAAACTGTCCTGCAGGGCGAATAGGGATTCGAGAGGACCGGATACCTCTTCCAGTTCCAGAATTTCTTCCGTTTCCACCCGCAAAATGTGCGCAGAAATTTGAAGTTGGTTTTTCTGAATCTGACAAGCGCCGTACAAAACCAGTGTTGCACCTGCTGACCGACCGATTTGGACGGCTTCCACCGATGTTTGCACAGGAGTTTGGTGTTCGGACAGAGCGGCATTCAGCCGATCGGAATCGACCATCTGCAAGGCCGACACACGGCGGATCTTGTCCGATAAACTCCAGGCCATGCCCTGCGAGAGCCAATCGGTATCAACTTCTTCAAAAGGCAATACCGCGACGACCGGGCGACTGTGAGCCGATAGGGGCACCAGCAAGATGAAGAACAAAACAATGACGCGCATGGAAGACTCCGTATTACACATGGACGGTTCATTGCATATCGAATACCCATCCACAACATTTCACAATATCTCTTGATTAGCTTCTTATATCGTGGACAAGTTATCTCGGAAGTCAAAAAGTATATTTGCGATAGATTGGAAATCCGTTTCTAATTCACTTCTTTCTAAACGTTTAGTAATAAATCCAGCATCCTTCTCATACTTGTCATGAGGAATTCCATAATATTCTCCGCCTGACGACTCGGCTATTCGCATAGCCAGTTGAGTCCCCCACCACTTGCTACCATCCTTAAAGGTTCCATGTCCTGGATTTATTACAACAATAGGTATTTTTAGTTCTCCAAAAGCCCGAGCCGTTTTTAGTGTTTGCTGATAAGGTAATTCCTTCATTAGGTTTCCTGTCCGAGAGTTGATTGGCTCTGGGTGGCAATCACTAAGTAGAATTGTCAAAGGATTAAAGATTGGGTGTCTACGCTTTTCCTGCTTAAATATTCCCAATGTCAGATCTAAAGCTTGACTAAGAGGAGTTTCTCCCGAAGGTTTTAGACGAGTTATATTTCCCAAGATTATCTGCAAATTTCTGGAAGGATGATTCATGATCTGGGCTTTATTGTCCTGGATAGCAACAAGGCCTAATTTATCCCGGTTACGATACGCATCATGGTATAAAGTTGATAGAATTTGAGATATAGGTTCAATAAAATGGTATGTAGATGCACTAGAATCAATTACAAGCATAATCGTTAAGGGGACTTTGCTCTGTCTTACCCAAACACGTAGATCTGCTAGACCGAGTTTCAAGGGTAACCTAACACCCTGGCGTACAATGCCGTTCATTATAGAAGGAACAAGCGCGATATTGCCTTTGGGGAAAGAGGGAGGAGTGTTGTATTTAAAAGGCCTTCCGTGACTTTCAGATATTGTATCTAAGGTTCTTTTTCGTCCTTGATATTGAGTCTTTTTTTTTGATTTCCCAGTGAACTTGAGTTTGATTTTAATGAAAGAATGCTTTAATTTTTCCTTTATTTCCCTAAGCGATGTTAACGAGAATGGTAATGAAAGGACGGTGCTTCCCTGCTGCTTTTTTTCTTTAGAGTTTAATACACTTGAGGTAAATTTGTCTGAGAATTGTTTGTCACCTAGATTAGAAGTATCGTGAGGAGGCAAGCTCTTGCTTTGGAGTTGATTTTTATCAGAATTTTGTTCTTGTTTTTGAACTTTATGAATTATATTTTTTTTTATAAAATCGAAATGTTTCTGAATCATGAGCGTATTTTTGGCTTTTTTTTAACGCGGACACTAGCGTCGATTCTATTTCATCCATTTTGGCTGGAGGTTCGAAACCACCATCTCTACTTCTGTGAGAAAGTGCAAAAATACAGGCATCCAGAATATCCTGGTCTTCTACACTTTCCCGTTCATGGAAAGCAGCTGCTGTGATAGCTGTCCGGGTGATTATTATCTCAGGTCTTTGGCCATCTACTTTTAAATCGATGCAGGTAGAGGCTATGGACTTTAGCTGATGTTCCATAATAGTCACATCTTTTAACCTGATCTTCGCTTGTGAAATTTTCTTCTTGAGTACCTCATCTTCTTCAAAGAACATTTGGTAGAAGCCATCACTGTCTTGCGAGAACGAAAGATTTCTTTTTATTATTTCAACCCTCTGTTCTTCGTTATTAATTGTTTCGAGAGAAACAGATAAGGGTAGTCTGTCCAATAATTGTGGACGCAATTCTCCTTCTTCTGGATTCATCGTTCCTACTAATACAAACTGAGCTGGATGTTTGACAGAGAAACCTTCACGTTCCACAACATTCCATCCTGAAGCGGTAGCGTCTAAAAGATCGTCAATAACGTTATCTGGTAAAAGGTTTATCTCATCAACATAGAGAATATTATGATTTGCGTCTGCTAACAACCCCGGAATGAAAGTCTTTTGGCCTTTGCTCAGAAGCGTTTCCACATCTATCGACCCGATCAGACGATCTTCACTTATACTTAGAGGCAAATTTACGACACTTACTTTTTCATTTTTACAAGCTAACTCTTCGCCTCTATCAACCCGAGCATAACAATCTTCACAAAGGTTTTCTTTTTCGTATGGATCACAATTATAGTGACAACCATCAACTACCATTACCTCAGGTAAAAGGGCGGCCAAAGAGTAAACGGCGGTACTTTTGCCTGTGCCTTTGGGACCGCGAATTAGCAAGCCTCCAATATTCGGAGAAATAGCATTTAAAATAAGGCCTAATTTCAACCGGTCTTGGCCAACTATCGCAGAAAAAGGGAACCTATGTAGATTTCGATTTATCATGTTGTAGCCAACTAGTGGTCATTCTCAGAAGTTGATGTGAAGTTACGCAGCCGATCAAGCTACGCCATTCGGTCTTCCAGATCGTGCCGGTCTGCCGTTCAGAAAAGAAATTTTCATATCTTACTTCAAAGAAATTCTCAACGCAACCAGAATCTTCTCTACACTTTGTGATTCTCTTGCTCCACCGATATGCTTCTTCTTCTATATTGAAGTGCAACCGGATGCTCCGGAGGGGTATTACCGACCGGGGGGTTGCTTATGCAGAGCACAACCGATACGGGCTTGTTCTGGAAATCGCACACGCGATGGGCGAACGGTTTCCGATGGATGTGCGCTGGATTGCAAACGTTAGTACTGCTGAAAGCTGATCGCTTTAGGGCACAACTTGAGTTATATTAACAGTGTGCAGGGCATGATACGCAATCGCGGCTTTCCCCAAAGTGGAAGCAGCACCGTTCGGATGATCTCGTGAAAACCGGAAAGCAAAAACCAGAGGGCCGCGGTTGTAGATAGAGTTGACCAATTACCCCAATATATGCTATATTTTTTTATTGAATTGTGACCCATACATCCTCCTGGAAAATCACATTTTTCGTGATTGCGACATTATGAAAATTTATTTCTATCTTGCAATGGGCCTTTTTGTGGGACTGGGCTGGCCGGGAATAGTGCATGCAACCGAAAACGCCGAGGCGATTTACGCTCGGGCGTTGCAAGTCTCGCACAAAGACAGTGTAAAACAGGCCATCAACGACCTGGAAAAGATCGCCAGACAGCATTCCGAGCCTGCGCGGGTGCTGACCATGATCGGACAGCTTCACCTCCAGTCTGAAAAGGGCGACGACGCTATCAAAGCATTTCGCAAGGCGGTACAGGCCGATACGGGATGGGTGGAGGCACACCTGGGGCTGGGGCTGGCCTACCTGGATTTAAAAAATGACTGGCGAGGTGCCCGCTCCCATTTGCAGAAAGCGGTAACACTGGATTCGACTCAGGCAAAGGTGTACTACCACCTGGCCCGCCTTTATCGCATATCGGAAACCGGAAATGCCATGCAAGCAGCTGCACGGGTGATCCAGATCGATCCGGATTACGCACCGGTATATTTGCTTCTCGGCCAGATCTACCATGACGATAAATTAGATCAGTTGGCGGTTTATTATTACGACCAGTACCTCAAGCGCCAGCCCAAAGACCAGGAAGCGGCTTATCTATTTATCCGCAGTCTGGCCGAATCGGGGAAAAAAGCAGAGGCTGAACGTCTGCTGGGTCGGCTGGAAGACCCACGGGGCTATGCGATTCTGGGACAAATACTCATGGAGCAGGGCAATTTCGAAGACGCGTTGATCGCTTTTGAAGAGTATATTTCCACATTATCCGAAGAAGAGGGAGCACTCTACTGGGATATTGCGATTGTGGCGACGCCCAGAGAAGCAGCGACTTATCGCCAAACCCCACCAGATCAGCGGCGAGATTTTCTGCGGCGATTCTGGCTAAAAAAAGACCCCTTAAAAGCCAGTGGGGGGCTGATGCGCTGGTGCGAGCACTATCGGAGAGTTCTCTACGCGCGGGAAAACTACGGGCGAAAGCAATTTCCCTGGGACCGCCGAGGTGAGGTCTATATTCGCTACGGGGAGCCAGACTACCGCTCCACTTCCCGCTCATTAAACCTCAACGTACCCCAGTCGGTCGGGATCATCCAGACGGAACTCGCCCGCCGGCTCTACGGTCCCGATGGTGTACACCACACGTTTCTGGGACCCGTATATCCAGTGCGAACAGAACGATTTATAAACATCATAGACGAAGACAACCCCGAACTGGACGACCTGCCCCGCATGCCCTTTGAGGGATCCATGCAGGCCCGCGCGGGCATGGCGGCTGAAGACACCCTGGGATTTTACGGCTACAAACCAGTGACAACGGGCATTGCCGGGATGACCGTGAAGTGGGAAGTGTGGTTTTACACCCGCATCGGTGGGGGCATCGAGGTGGTGTTTACCGACGAATTTACCTCCGGGCGTTACGATTACGCGCCGCCGCCGGTTCTGACCACAGAAGACCGAGACCGCCTGGAACGTTTTGGACACGACCAGACGCTGCGGATATCGCAACTGTTCTCGGACTATTCGCCGGCCACTTTTATGTCCCGCATCACTCGGGACATGCCCGAGGTCTATAATATCAGTTATTACGAACCGCTGGATTTCCATTTTGATACAGTGGATTTTAAGGGAACAGACAACAATACAGAAGTTCGGGTGCTGATGGGAGTGCCCACGCGCAACCTCTATGTGCAGGGTGCCAGCGATACGGCGCGGGTACAGCGGCGGGTAGCCCTGATCAACGAGCGATCTGGAAAAGTCTATCGCGTACAGGGCGATGTTGAGATCATGGCACTGCGGAGCAGCAAATCAGTACTGGTGGAAGAATTTCCGATGAACGTGCCGCCGGGCGATTATATGCTCGCCCTTCAAGTCTGGCGACCCGAGGTGGATTTGATGGGCGTTTATCAAGTATCTGTACCGGTGGTTTCATACAACCGGGATACCCTGATGGTCAGCGGCATTCAGGTGGCCCGTGCAGTGGCTCAGATAGATTCGGGAACCGCGGGCCAGTTTGTGAGATCGGGCTTCCGCGTAGATCCCTCACCGGGTCGGATATTTTATCAGGGGACATCGTTATTTATTTATTTTGAAATCTACAATTTGCTGCGCGATTCATTTGGACAAACGCGCTACGAGGTCGCCTATACGGTGCGGGACGCCAACCATACGCCCATGTTGATCCGCGCGCTGTCGGGGCTGGGTCGAATGCTATCTGGTGGCAACAGAGAGGAAGTGACAATTCGGTACGAGCAAACGGGAACGCAAACGAAAAGTGAGAATTTTGTAGAACTGGATTTGGGTGATGTCGCACCCGGTCAACACGAGGTGGTCGTAGCAGTAAAAGATCTAAACCGCGATATTGAAGTATTCAAAACAGCCCGTTTTTACGTGGTGGATAAGCGGGGAGCAGAGGCCCAAAAAGAATGAGCAATTCTATGGAACAAAATGGATTTCGCGCCTTTTTAATGCTCGCGCGGCCATTCACGCTACTGGCACCTGCCGTGGGATTTCTCGCGGGATCGGCAATGGCTACTGGTGGTGAAATTCCAACAGCAGGCCTGGTAGGCACTCTGGCTGTCACAATGCTGAATGCGGGGTCGAATATCATCAACCAGTGCTACGATCTGGAGATTGATCGGATCAACAAGCCCACCCGCCCTTTGCCCTCGGGAAGCGTATCCATGCGGGGGGCAGCACTTCTGGGAACCGCGTGTTATATCATTGCCCTTGGCCTGGCCTATCTGGTACATCCCCGGCTGCTGGGCATCTTCGCGGTGGGCGCATTGCTCACGCTGGCCTATTCAGCACCACCCTTGCGGCTGAAACGACACGCACTCTCTTCAAGCCTGGCTCTGGGGTTTGGACGGGGATGTTTGCTGCCCGTAGGAGGATGGGGGGCTGTGGAACCGATATGGCATCCGGCACCCTGGTTTGTGGGCCTGGTATTCGGCCTCTATGTATTGGGCGCCAGCAATACCAAAGATTTCGCAGATGTAGAAGGAGACCGCGCCTTTGGCATACAGACCCTACCCGTGCTATTGGGGCCTCGGCGAGCAACGTGGATGGTACTGCCTTTTCTGGTATTGCCTTTTCTACTCATTCCCATCGGCGCAATGTGGGAATGGGTGCCGCCGAGCGCGCAGTGGCTGGGCTTTCTCGCCCTTTGGGGTGGATACGTAGGCTGGTTGATGTTGAAGCGCCCCGAGGCTTTGACACTTGAATCCAATCACATTTCGTGGAAACACATGTATTTGCTATTGATGACGGGACATGTGGGGTTTGTGTGTGTGTTTGCAATCGGATAACGCGGAGGTTTGCAATGGCGGAACCGACCTATCACGACCATGCGCGAGACTTAAACCGGGAACTGCGGGCGGCAATTCCAAAAGAGCGGCTTGCAGACCTGCACCGGCGGCGGACCTGGCGACATTTTTGGATCGCCGTGCGGCAGATAGCACTGCTGGTAGGGCTGCCGGTCTGGATTTACCATGTCGATTCATTCTGGGCCTGGTTTCCCGCAAGTGTACTTCTGGGATTCGTGATTTTCAGCTTCTCTGTTTTGCTACACGAATCCGTACATCGATGTATTTTCCACAAAAAGCACCGGCTCAATGACCTCCTGGGACTTGTGTACGGGTGGATTTCCGGACTGGCATTTTCACAGTTCAAGCGGTGGCATCTGGACCATCACGATCACCTGGGTTCATTGCACGCCGATCCCAAACGGGCGCACCTGTCACCCCGCATCAATTCCCCGTGGTTCAAGCTGCTTTACTGCACGCCAATGCTGTTCCCCATTTATTTCCGGGCAGTAGCCGAAACCTTCAAAGGTTATCCAGAGCATCTGTGCCGCCAGATTAAACGAGAACGCATAGTGGGAATCGTCCTGCATCTGGGGATTCTGGCGTGGTTCTGGACGATGGATCCGTGGTTTGCTTTCAAAGCGCATCTTTTTCCAGTATTTTTTATTTTTCCCATTGCTTTTACGGTCAACCGTTTAGGACAGCACTATGTGATAAACCCAGATGAAATTGCCAACTGGACGACGCTAATGCGAGCCAATTGGATGTGGAATTTTCTCTATCTGTTTTCGACGTATCACCTGGAACACCACTATTTCCCGGGTGTGCCGTTTTACAACCTGCGGAAATTGCAAAAGGAACTGGCGCCTTTTTTTCAACGAAAACAGATGGCGGTTTTTACATACAGTCGGGTGCTCTATCTCTGGTTTATCAAAAACCACGCACCCCATACGCAGTCAGATATCATGATATAAAACAAGAGGAGCCATGAAGACGCTTCTGCTTTTTGTGCCCTCTGCTGTGGCGATAGCCACGTTGATGTGGCACGCCTGGTCCTATCGGGGCCGTCGCATTGCACTGAGTTTTTTTATCTCGGCATTTCTGTTTGGCGTCGTGCGCGGAAATGTGATTCACTGGATCACGGTCGAATCGCAGGGAGGCGTGATGCCTTATGTATTCACGCAGCCAGTAGTGCAGATTTTTTCAGCGTCTTTACAAGCGGTAATCGGATGGATTTTTGCCCTCTATGTGAGCTGGTGGCTGGCCGAGCGGGTGCTGGCGCGGATACCCGCGCTTAAAGGCGATTTGATGGCCACAGTGGGAATGGCATGCGTGGGGATGGCGGCAGTTGGATATGGGGTGGAAGGCGGAGCAGCGGCAGCGGGCTGGTGGGTGTGGAGCATACCGACGTACAATCGTTTCTTTGTAGGTGTGCCAACTGTGGGGATAGCGGAATGGTTTGCGGTGGGGTTCGAGTTTTTTATCCCCTATTTTCTGGCATTCTGTACGCCCTATCGGCGCAGAGTCTGGGCGCACGCGCTGTGGGGCGTATTTCTTTTTCACATGTTTTTACACCTGTTTTCCGAGCCGATTTCTCCGGCAGTACCCACCCAGCCTTTTGTACTTTGGCACTGGATAAGCATCCTGACTCTGGGCATTCTGGCATTGACCAGTGCAGGCTCGACAAATGTGGAAACGGCCGAAAGCAAGCACGGGTCGCGGCACGAATTGATGTGGGTGTGTATAGGGCTGTTCACAGCGGTGATGATCGTGGCGCAGGTGGGCATTGGCGGGCGACCAGACATGCTAATTTCGCTAATCCCGCTGTGCCTACTGTGTCTAATGGCATTCCCAAAGGTGTCAATGCCCTGGATTCTCGCCTCTGCGGTTGTTGCCTGGGTGGCCGAGGGATTTGGTACAGGTTTTGTCGCAGCACCAGTAGCCGCAGTCTTATTCCTGCAAGGACGCGCACAGTGGGGCAGACAATGGCTTTTCCGGGTCGGCGTAATCGCATTATTTGTGGGTATCGGATTGGGCGTTTATCGCTCGGGGGTGGTGTTGAGCCGACAGTGCGAGGCTTACATGCTACATCTGGAACGGGCGGCGCGCCACGCGGGAAACGATCGGATGGACCTGGCCGCCCGAGAGCAAACAGCAGCCGATGCGCTGGCTCCTGGGGATGTAGAGGCGTATTTGCAAATCGGATATGCACTGGACCGACGGGGATTTCTCGGCCTCGCCATTGCCCAATTTCGAAAAGCCCTGGAACTGGAGCCAACGCTTTTTACAGCGCATTTCGATTTGGGGATGGCCCTGGAGAGGTTCCGAGATATGGCGGGTGCGGAAGCGGCATTTCGCCGTTCAATCGAACTTGCCCCCCGGTTCTACGATGGACATGTGCAACTGGGAACGCTATTTCTCAATCAGGGCCGCACAGACTCGGCACAGGCATATTTCGAACGGGCGATTCAAATTGACCCGACCCATCCAGACGCGCGGCGGGGTCTGCAATTTATTCGGAACCTGAAAGAGCAGGAGAGGTCGGATAAATAGCCCTCAATTCTTAATCACAAAAATATCATCCGCCACCAGAAAGGATTCGCCCTGACCTATAATGGGTGTCGAGATAACCGTGCGATCGCCAGTATTGATATCCACGCGGTAGATAACGGTGCGATCTGCCACCAGGAGTTGATCGAGAGTATTAAAAGCGAGGCCAGAGGGGATATCGGGCAATTCGCCACCGCCCGTAAAAGGGCTTGAAATAATCGTGCGATTTCCGCTGTTTGGATCGATTTGAATAACAGCGGCCTGGCCAATATCGGTGACAAAGATTGTGTTCAGGCTGTTTAGAACAATGCCTTCCGGGTTTATCAGTCCGGGTCCTTCACCCATTTCTGGGCCAGAGATGACCGTGCGGTCGCCACTATTGGGATCAATGCGAAAAACCTGCCCATTGCCCTCTGAGCCGACCACCACCAGGAGATTGCCATCGGAATCCAGAGCAAATTGCTTGATGGGGCCAGTAAAGGGCGGTCCTTCGCCTCGGCCAGGACCAGAGACAACGGTGCGGTCGCCACTGTTGGGATTAACGCGAAAGATAGTGGCAGATGGCTGATCGCCAACCAGGAGGTACCCAGATATTTCTTGCACCAGGCCGACCGGTCCCAAAAACGCGGGACCTGAACCGATGATCGGGACATTCGGATCAACGGGACTACCACCTGAAGACACGATAAAAAGATCGCCGGTTTGGACGGCGAACCGCAGGACAATGGGCAAGCTGCTTTCAGAGAGAGCCATCAGAAGATCGCCATTGGCATCCCGAGCGATCTGCCGAGGAACACCGCCAATGCGGCTGGAGACCACGGTGCGGTCTCCCGTACTGGGATGGATGCGAAAAAGCGCGTGCTGGGCGACATCCGTAAGCAGAATATCGCCTTCGGAAAAAGTGGGAATTTCTTCGGGATCGAGACCCTTATCGGACGAACCACAGGCGACCGTGAAGCAGACAAATAGCAGACAAATCAGTAAACGATTCATGACTGCATTCCCCATCGACAAATAGTTAGTTAATGTCCAATGATACCGGATAAAACAATCGCTGTCAAGACGAGACAATGCAGGAGGTGAGACGTGATCATAAAAAGCGGATTGTGGTTGATTATTATGGGCTTGCTAACCACAAGCTGCGCTTCCAAAGCCGACGAATGGATACAGATTTTGGAGCATCCTAATCCTGCAGATCGCGCCCGCGCAGCAATGCAACTGGGGGAAATGGGTGACCGGCGTGCGGTTCCAGCCCTCATCCAAACACTGAAAGATCGGGAAATGCCCGTGCGATTGGCTGCGGTCGAAGCCCTGGGCAAATTGGGAGATCGGCAGGCAGTGGATTCGATCATTGCGATTGTCCGCGATCCGAACGCCATGGTGGGCCTGAGCGCGGTCGAAGCCCTGGGCAGCATCGGAGGCGAAAAAGCCGTGGAAACCTTGCTCCGGATTGCTCAGGCGCGGGAAAGGCCCCTGAGCCTGGGAGCAATGCGAAGTCTGGGTACCGACGATCGGTCTGTACAGGTACTGACCACTGCACTATCCGACAGGGCGCGCGACGTGCGTTGGGTGGCAGCGCTGACCCTCGCCCGTTTGAAGAATCGCCAGGCCCTCACCCCTCTGATTGGGGCACTTCCAAAGGCCGACAGAGAACTGCGCAGCGTAATGATGTGGGCACTCAATACCATCGATCCATCGTGGCAAACTTCTGCACCTGCTGAAGAGGCGATCAATCGACTGATTGACGGATTGAAAGAAGCTCAGATGCCAGGCCAGTCGCGCTACCGGACGGTTCAAGTACTGTCGGAAATGGATACCGATTGGAGAACGCGGGCAGACGCCAGAGTGGCCCTGGACCTTTTTGCGGCGCAACTCGCAAACGAAGATCTCATGGCACGGATGCGGGCTGTTGAGGCTCTGGGGCAGATCGGAGACGCCAGGGTGGTACCGTCTCTGCTGAACACACTAAAAGATCCGAACATACAAGTGCAGTATGTCACTATAAAGGCCTTGGGCGAACTGCGCGATGCACGCGCGGTTAAACCACTCGTAGAAGCCCTCAAACATCCGGACCCCGGCATGGTTTCAGTCGCTGCGCAGGCCCTGAGTGAACTGCGCGATGCACGCGCGGTTGAACCGCTCATGACCATCCTGGCCAATGCAGAGCACGGCGTATTTCGCATGGGCGCAATACAAACTCTGGGCGCGCTGAAAGATCCCCGTGCAACATCCTTGTTAATTGATCAATTGGACGATTCATCGGTACAGGTTCGGCGCATTGCGACCGAGGCTTTGGGAGAAATAGAAGACCGCGGTGCCATCGCTCCCCTGCTGAAAATGCTGAATGATCAGTCAGCCGAAGTGCGCTGGGCTGCGGCCGATGCCCTGGGATCAATCGGCGATGCGTCTGTGGCAGATTCTCTCATCTCGATTATCGGAAAAGGACGGATATGGGCGCGGCGAATGGTACGGGTGCTGGACCGCCTGGATGCCAACTGGCGGGAACGAGAAGCGACTCTGCAGATAGAAACCTATTTTCTGGAACATATCGACCATCCCGAGCCAGAAGTTAAATGGCGCTCTGCCGAAGCTCTGGGAGAGATTGCCACGCCAGGGGCGAGCCAGAAACTCCTGCAAGCCATGGAACAGAAACGCACCCTGATTATAGCAGCCGCGCACGCCTTCTTCATCCGCAACGGGATGTCCGAATCAGAACCCCTGCTCGTCCAGGCTCTGAATCAGTATGGCACCGAGGAAATGGCTCTAACATATCTAAACGCCGACCACCCCGTGCTGGCCAAAGCCGCCCACAATTGGGCGCGCAGGCAGGGGATGATATTGCTATCTTCTCCCGAACCGGGTAATATTCGATGGAACAATAGTTAAAAAACAACTTCTTTAAATCAAGGAGAGTATAATGGGTAGTATTTACGCAATAGCCACAATGGATACCAAAGGTGAAGAAATCGGATATGTCGCCGAATGCATCCGAAAAGCGGGCGCAGAGATAACAGTCGTGGATGTAGGCACACAGAGCGACGCGCAGGGCGCGCCAGATGTATCGCGGGAAACCGTAGCCGCCTGTCACGCAGGTGGAACAGGCGCCGTGCTTGGGCATACGGACCGGGGAGAAGCCGTAACAGCGATGGGAGAAGCATTGTGCGCCTATTTGCTGCAAGAATATGCAGAGGGCAACGTAGCAGGTATTATTGGAATTGGGGGCAGCGGAGGCACGGCACTCATTACGCCAGCGATGCAGGCATTGCCCATTGGGGTGCCCAAGGTCATGGTATCAACAGTAGCCAGTGGCAATACTGAACCTTATGTAGGGTGTTGTGATATAGCGATGATGTATTCAGTAGTAGATGTAGCCGGGATCAACCGCGTATCGCGGCAAGTATTGGGCAATGCAGCGCATGCAATTGCGGGAATGGTCGTAAATACTGTTGCAGAGGCCGAAGACAAACCCACGCTTGGAATGACCATGTTTGGCGTGACAACGCCGTGCGTGACAATGGTGCGGGAAGCACTGGAGAAAGACGGATATGACTGCCTGGTATTTCATGCGACAGGGACGGGTGGACAGGCAATGGAAAAACTGGTCGAGAGTGGGATGATCGACGGTGTTCTGGATATTACCACAACCGAAGTGGCCGATGAAGTAGTGGGCGGCGTATTTCCCGCCGGACCCGAGCGAATGGATCGCATTCTCGCGCGTGAAATACCTTATGTCGTGAGCCTGGGCGCGCTCGACATGGTAAATTTTGGCGCCGTGGAAACCGTACCCGAACAATTTAAAAACCGCACACTCCACGTACACAACGCACAGGTCACATTGATGCGGACGACAGCGGATGAAAACCGCCAGTTCGCCGAATGGATAGCGAACAAATTGAACCGATCAACAGCACCCATCCAAATTCTAATTCCGGAAAACGGCGTATCGTTAATCGATGATGATGGACAACCCTTTCACGATCCAGATGCAGATAAGGCATTATTTGAAACCCTAAAAGCACAAATCGAACAAACGGAAAATCGACAAATCAAACGGCTGGCGAATAATATCAACGATCCAGAATTTGCAGCGGCACTGGTAGCGAGTTTCCATGAGCTAAAAGCTGATAGCTAAAACACAAGGAGACAACAATGGCAGCAGAGATCCGAACATCTATTTTACAACGATTGAGAAAAAAAATCGCAGATGGACTGCCGCTTATCGGTGGCGGTGCTGGCACGGGAATTTCGGCGAAATGCGAAGAAGCGGGCGGCATTGATCTAATTGTAATTTACAATTCGGGACGCTATCGCATGGCGGGGCGGGGATCGCTCTCGGGTGTGCTGGCCTATGGCAATGCCAACGAGATAGTAAAAGAAATGGCTTACGAAGTCATCACAGCAGTGACACACACCCCCGTACTCGCCGGAGTAAATGGAACAGATCCATTCATGTTGCGAGATCACTTTTTGCAAGAACTGAGAGACCTGGGCTTTGCGGGAATCCAAAATTTTCCAACCGTGGGACTCATTGACGGATTATTTCGCGCCAATCTGGAAGAAACCGGAATGGGCTACCACCTCGAAGTGGAAATGATCGCGGCGGCCCATGAGATGGACATGCTGACAACACCCTATGCATTCAATGTCGAAGAAGGACAACTCATGACAGAGGCAGGTGCCGATATTGTTGTGGCGCACATGGGATTGACAACCAAGGGCACAATTGGCGCGCACACGGCAAAAACACTCGATGACTGTGTGGAAGAAGTAAAGGCGATTTGCAATGCCTGCAAGTCAATCCGAGGCGATGTGATCACGCTTTGCCACGGCGGGCCAATTGCCGAACCAGACGACGCCTCTTATATCCTTGAACGGGTTCCAGAAGTCGATGGATTCTACGGCGCCAGTTCAATGGAACGCCTGCCCACAGAAGTGGCGATTACAGAGCAGATCAAACGCTTTACCGCAATCCGCAGATGAGTTAAACGCATGATGTCTTTACCGCTAAGTGAAGAAATACAAAAATATACCGTTCCATGGCTGCAACTGGATTGGCCGATAAATTGGTCGCAGATTTTTGGACGGCCAAGCGACCTCGTGCTCGAAATCGGATTTGGCAATGGGCATTTTCTATCCGACATGGCAGCGTCGCGTTCCGATGCGTGTTTTGTCGGAATCGAGCGCGCATGGGGATCCATGCGCCGATTGTTTAAGCGTTTAAATGCTGAAAAATTAAATCATGTGCGTACAATAGAGGGCGATGCCGCATTTTTATTACAACACGTATTTGCCCCGCAATCCCTATCGGAGATATGGATCAATTTTTCAGATCCATGGCCCAAAGAGCGACACCAAAATCGGCGTCTGATCCAAGATGCGTTTATAAAAATACTGGCCGAACGATTAAAACCGGGCGGCGAAGTAACCATAGCGACTGATCACGCAGATCATGCAACCTGGATCACCGATATATTGACACGGCAATCGCACTTGCAATCTATTTACGAAACCCCGTCTGTTCACCAATTGCCAGGACGCACCCCAACCAAATACGAACAAAAGGCAATAGATGCGGGCGTGCCCATTCACTATTTTTTGTGGCGTCGAGAATCAGAACTATCAGTCGAAACTCGCATTCAAAAGGTCGGGAATATGCCAAATATCATATTAGAAGGCGAATGTCAACGCGAAGAAATTCTGAGGCTTATCGCGCGTGCCACAGATCAAGTGTGGCGCGAAACGCATCGGGATATGCAAGTCGTGATCAAAATGACAGACATCTACTGCCAAATGCCCAACAATCATGGCCTCATCTCGATTATGGTGCGCGAAGGAGAACTCGTCCAGTATTTCGGTATTTCCATCTTATTTCGCAAGAACAACCAGCTATTGATCAAACTCGCGTCAATTGGTCAGCCGCGCCCCACATGGGGAATAAAAAAAGCGGTACAAAAAGTGGCAGATTTGATTTTGGAAACACATCCCAATTTGTGGCGCGCATCGAGTACGGTGGGTCTGTGAGGAGAATGGCGCAGAAATGCAAACATCAAAGCTTGGGATCAGCGCGGATATGGAGACGTTATGTTTGAGGTGACAAGTGTTTCGAAAACGTTTGGCGATTTGCAGGCGCTGTGCGAGGTTGACCTGAGAGTGCATGCTGAGCAGACAACGGTGTTGATTGGGCCGAGTGGGTGTGGCAAGTCAACCTTGATTCGGTTGATGGTGGGGCTGGTCTGGCCCGATGAGGGCACGGTGACTTATGAAGGACAAGTTCTGACGCCAGCAAATGTGTTGTCGCTGCGGCAGAAGATGGGTTATGTGATTCAAGTGGGGGGCTTGTTTCCGCATTTAACGGCGCGAAAAAATGTAGCGTTGATGGCAAATTATCTGGGTTGGGCGGAGGATCGGATCGATTCTCGGATCGAGACATTGGCAACTTTAACGCATTTTCCAGCAGATGGATTGGAGCGATTTCCAGGGGAATTGTCAGGTGGTCAGCAGCAGCGCGTGGGGTTGATGCGGGCATTGATGTTGGATCCCGACGTATTGCTGTTAGACGAACCGCTCGGTGCCCTGGATCCGATGATTCGGGCGGATTTGCAATCTGATTTGCGTTCGATTTTTCAGACGTTGGGTAAAACAGTAGTGATGGTGACACACGATATGGGCGAGGCGGGATTTTTCGGGGATCAGATTGTGTTGATGCGGGAAGGGGAGATCGTTCAGATTGGAAGCTTGAAAAATTTGATGCAGAACCCGGCGCATGAATTTGTGACGCAGTTTATTCATGCGCAGAGAAGTCCGTTGGAAAGTATGGCGCGGGGAGACATAGCGAAATGACGCGCACGCACGGGCGCAATCTATCGGCACCCAACACCACAACGTCAGTGAAGTTCACCGCCCTGTGGACGAGGGGCTTCACTCATATTCTATTTTGCTGTTTGTTCTGCGCATCAGCCCAGGCACAAGAGATAGTTGTGGGGTCAAAGAAGTTTACTGAGTCAGTCGTTTTGGGTGAGGTGCTGTCTCATATCGGGCGCAGTGTAAACGCATCGGTTACGCATCGGCGTGAGTTGGGAGGGACGCGGGTGTTGTGGAATGCATTGATTAAGGGCGAGGTTGATCTTTATCCGGATTACACAGGTACCCTGAGTCGGGAGATCTTGGCGGGAGAAAATTTGAGTGATGAAGCGGATATTCGCGCTCGGCTGGCAGAGATGGACCTTGTGATGAGTCGGCCTTTGGGATTTAACAATACATACGTACTGGGCATGGTGGAAACAAGGGCTGAAGCGCTGGGGATTCGGACGATTTCGGATTTAAAGAAGCATCCAGATTTGAAGTTGGGATTCGGCAATGAGTTTATGGATAGAGGAGATGGGTGGCCGAGTTTGCGAAACCGGTATGTGCTCCCGCATCAGAATGTGAGTGGATTGGATCACGATTTGGCCTATCGCGGGTTGGAGAGTGGCACAATTGACGTGATGGATATGTATTCGACAGATGCCGATATTCAGTATTACGGGTTGCGGTCGCTGGTCGATGACTTGCAGCATTTCCCCATTTATAATGCCGTCATTATCTATCGGGTAGATTTGATAGATCGAGCGCCTCAAGTGGTGAGGGAAATTTTAAAATTAGAGGGGCTGATTTCAGAAAAAAAAATGATGGTCATGAATGCACAGGTCAAGTTGGAGAAAAAGCCAGAAGCTCAGGTTGCGGCTGATTTTTTGGCTGAGAATCTCAATGTACAGGTCAAAATAAAAAAAGAGACTGCTGGCACTCGATTCTGGCGGCATACGTGGGATCATTTGACACTGGTAGGGATTTCTCTTTTGGGGGCGATTGTGGTGGCGATTCCCCTGGGGATTGTGGCATTCCGGTGGGTAAGAGGTGGACAAGTTATTTTGGGATTGGTGGGCATTATTCAGACCATTCCATCCCTGGCGCTGTTGGTGTTTATGATTCCGTTGTTGGGTATTGGCGGGGCGCCTGCGATTGTGGCGCTGTTTTTCTACAGCTTACTGCCCATTGTGCGAAATACATACGCGGGATTGCACGATATTTCAGTGGGGATACGAGAGTCAGCTGCAGCATTGGGTTTGTCCGATGGGGCACAACTTCGATTGGTAACATTACCGATGGCCTCGCGGTCGATTTTGGCGGGTATTAAAACGTCGGCTGTGATCAATGTGGGCACGGCGACTTTGGGGGCGTTAATTGGCGCTGGGGGATATGGGCAACCCATTTTAACAGGGATTCGATTAGATGATATCGGTTTGATTTTGCAAGGGGCTATACCTGCGGCATTGCTGGCGCTCATTGTACAGGGACTGTTTGAGTTGTTTGAGCGCGTGTTTGTATCACGCGGCCTGCGGTTGAAAGGCGAGATGGCATAGGGATTAAATAAGGGTGATACCTGCGTCAATTAGTCACGAGTTTTTGCCGGTAATCTCCGTGTGAAATCAACTCTGGCGCATAAGCGAATAGCGCTGGATTCCCACCTGTATGCACGTACACCACTGTAGATCCCTCTGGAATTTCTCCCGTCTGAATTCGGTCAATTACCCCCGACATCGCCTTGCTCGTATATACCGGGTCCAGTAAAATTCCCTCTGTCCGCGCCAGCAGGTGCAATGCATCCAGCCCCGCCTCCGTCACAATGCCATAGTTCTCACCCACGTACGCATCCGTATTTTCCAACTCCTCTGCCCGCATTCGAACATCCAGCCCCAGAAGCTCTGCCGCCTCATTGGCCACCTCCGCCAGCCTCGCCTTCCGCTGCGCCTCATCCCCCTTGCTCGGCGAAAATCCCTGCGTCCGAATTGGCAGCCCCAACGCTTTCACGCCCAATGCCAGCCCCGCATGTGTCCCGTGCCCAGACGCGGTACAGATAAAATCCGCCTGTGCGTTCATCGCTTCAAGCTGCGCCACAATCTCCAGCACACAGCCCACATAAGCCACCGTACCCAACACCACCGCACGCCGCCCGATCAGATAGGGTTTTTCTCCCTGCGCCGTCAGTTCCTCCACAACCCGCTCTTTCACCTCGTTCTGATTCACGCCATCCACCACCAGCCGTACATCTGCACCCAGAATATTGTCCAGCAACTGATTGCCCTGAATACCCATCTGGCTGCGGTGATCGTGCCGGTTTACCAGCACGCACTTCATCCCCAGCCTAGCCGCCGCTGCCGCCGCCTGCCGCGCGTGATTCGACTGTGATGCCGCGCCTGTTATCACCGCCGTAGCTCCCTGCGCCACTGCATCTCCCAGCGCCAGATCAAACTTTCGCGTCTTATTCCCTCCAAAAGCCAGCCCCGTTAAATCATCGCGTTTCACCATCACCCGCACCTTCCCACCCAGCGCCTCTGAAAATCGCGGACAATCGTTCAACGGCGTAGGCAAATCCGCCAGTTCCGTACGCGGAAACCGATCAATAGCGGCCTGCAAATCCTCACGTGTAACAGCCATGCGTCTCCTCCAGAATTAGAATGTGTGTGCAAAACAGCCCGCAAGTCCCGACCATCCTTGCCCGAACTACCGTTCCACCGCCTTTGACTGCAACCCAGCTCGCAGCGGTCCATACATCCCGTATTCCCACTGAATCTCGTCATACTCTCCATCTGGTTCACCCATCCCAAACTGGCGCATCCTGCGCCTGCAGTTGGGTCCACAGCCTGTCAAATACCTCGCTCCCATCGTCCTCCCACTCATCCAGTCGCACACCCGGCGCAAACGACTCATCTACTCCCTGTTTCATCAGCCGCTCTGCCTGCTGCAAATTGCGATAATAATGTTTGACATCGCCCGGCAGCGTCACCACCGAAACATGCCGGGGCCATTCCACAGCAGGTGTCTCCCGATACTTCGACACTGCATCCTCATCCAGCACCACGCCCAGACCAGGTCCCTCTGGAACCTTCATAAACCCGCGCTGAACCAAATGTGCATCCACAATCAAATCGTCCTCATAAGAATGGCTTGCCGTCACCCCTGGCAGCGTCGCTGTCGGCATCACCGCGCCCAACTGAAGCGCAAACGCCGTCGTAATCCCCGTTCCCACATACTGCAACAAAATCGGCGTATTCGCCGCTGCAAAAGTCCAGCCTGCCGCCAGTGCATCCCGCACACACTCGTGGCTGCAAAGCGCCCCATCAAAATCGCCCGCCCGAAGCCCTATCCACGGTCCTGACGGCTGTCGCGACGCCGCCTCACACAGCACCCGCACCCCGTGCAGATAGAACGGTATCCGAATCGTCTCATGCAACCTGCGCCACCCTTCAACATCATATGCAAAAATTGGCTCCTCCACCCCCTTCACCACCGGAATTCTCTCCAGTTCCCGCAGCACCGGCAACGCTTTCTCCACACAAATCAGCGCCCCGTTAAAATCGAACTCCACCCGAAAATCCACCGGCGCTACATCCTGGATCGCCTGCGCGCATGCCACCACATCGTAAAACGCCCGTGCCTTGCACTTCAACCCCCGGTACCCCCGCTCTGCCGCCACCTGCACCTCGGCCGCTGTATCCTCCACCGACATACACGGCATCCACCACCCCATAGACACCCACTGACGCACCTGCTGCCCCATCAGCTTCCACGCCGGCAACCCCAGGTGCTTGCCCATCAAATCATAGCACGCCATATCCAGATTAAACCGCCCCTGCCCCATCACATGGTCAAATGGATCCGTCCCGATATAGGTCTCCAGCATCTCCTGACCAAACGGCAACCCCACATTCTCTCCCAGCCCTATCAGCCCTGTATCCGTATGAAACCTATAAACCGTCACCTCTTCCTTCATCGCAAAATGATAATACGCCTTCCGGATACGCGCCTCATACGGGACCCGGAGCGGAATCACCTCAATCTCCGTAATCTTCATCGCCATCCTCCTTCACCAGTTCTCTCGCCCCACGTACAATTCTCGGTTCTCCATCGGAAAACTTACCCGCACACCGCCCAACCGATGCGACTCAATAAACCCCATCACCATCTCCTGGCTCCGTCGCGCCAGATGAACCGGCCCCTTTGTCTCCCGCCCTGTATCCAGCGCCTCCGCGATATCCCGAATCCCATTCACCGTGCCACTCTCGCACGGAACCTCTGGAAATGCCTGCTCCTCCAGCACATACCGCACGCCGCTTGCCTTGCGAAACTGATAAGTCATCGCATTATTAAACGTTCTCAACTTTCCCTCCGAGCCACAAATCTCAAACTCTGAGCCGCTGCCCGCCGTTGTATATCCGTGAACCCCATTGGCAAACCGAACGTACCCGCTGGCTATGCCCGGATCCACATTCAGGCGGTTGCCCTCCCAATCCTCATCCTCACACACAATGGTTCCCTGCACATACTCAATCTCGGCATCTCCGGCTAATAATAACATCATATCCGCCCCATGGGTTAACCCCCACAACGCCGCTGTCACCCCATCCTGCACAATTACAGCCTGCACCGTACCCAATTCCCCGGCATCCGCCAGTTCCCGCATCTTCCAATAAACCGGAATATATCGCCGCTGCGTACCGTAATTGAACTTCACTCTGTTCTTCTCAACCGCTGCTACCATCACATCTGCCTCTGCCATCGAACAACACAATGGCTTCTCGCAATAAATCCCCTTCACCCCATGTTCGGCCGCAAAAACCGTTATCTCTGAATGAGTCGCTGGACGGGTCGCGATGCACACGATATCCGGCTTCTCTACCTCAATCATCTCCCGATAATCCGTATAACAAACCGCAACCTCGTACCGTTGGCGAATCGCCTCTGCCTTCTCTGCTATCACATCCGAAACCGCTACGAGCTCCGTCCGCTCACACGCCACAATCGCCGCTGCATGTGAATACGGGATCCACAGATGACTGTCGGGACGATCCTGCACCTCATCGTCAATCGTCGCCCCCATCCTGCCGCATCCGATTAACGCCGCTCTATATCGCTCCGCCATTGTCTCAATCCTCTCTTTCGGTTTATAGTGAGGTCCCACTCTCCCTTCAACAACAACTCATCACCTCGATCGCCGGGATCTTCATCCTCCTTCCAGACAACTTGAATTTCAAAAAAATTGTCGTATATATAACGACCCATTTCCCCATCTCTGGCTCTCACGAAAGGTCTCCCCATGCCTCAGCGCCTCGTCTATTTCAACGGAACCTTCGTTCCCGAACGCGAAGCCCGTATCTCCATCTTCGACTCCGCCCTGATGTTTGGAGACATGGTATTTGAAATGACCCGCTCCTTCAAGCAAAAACCCTACTGCCTCCGCAACCACCTGAAACGCCTGTACGCCTCCATGAAATACGCCGAAATCGACTGCGGCCTCAGTATTGACCAGATGGAAGACGCCACGCACAAAACCATCGAGAAAAATCTACCCGCCCTGGAAAATCTGGACTTTCAGATCATGCACAACATCACCCGAGGTGCCCTATCCTTTTACGACACCCTCGTCACAGAAGGCTCCCGTCCCATCGTCACCATCAACGTCATCCCGCTCGTGCGCCATATTGGAGGCAGTGCCCACTATTACGAACAGGGCACTCACTTTGTCATCACACCCCAGCAATCCGTACCCGCCCGGTACATAGACCCCAAAGCCAAAAACCGCAGCCGCATCTACTACCAGATTGCCAATCTCCAGGCTCAACGCATGGAAAAAGGTGCCAACGCCCTCCTCACCGACGAACGCGGCTTTATCACCGAAGGCACTGGCACCAATTTCTTCATCGCCCGCAATGGCGAAATCCACACGCCCAAACCGCACGATATCCTGCGTGGCGTCTCCCGGGAGGTCTGCATGGACCTCGCTGCCAAACTGAACATTCCTGTCTATGAGACCGACATCGAACCCTACGATGTACGCGAAGCCGACGAAGCCTGGTACACTTCAACCACCATCTGTATGGTGCCCATCACCCGCTTCAACTTCCAACTCGTCGGCACGGGCAAACCCGGTCCTATCTATCAACAGCTTCTCGCAGCCTGGTCCGAAGAAGTCGGCATAAATATTCCCGCCCAGGCCCGAGACTACGCCGAACGCGCCAAAACCTGGACCCCTTGAACCCGCCTGTAAAAACACTACACTTCGTATGCCGTCCACGTTCCCGTGCAGCCCAGTCCGCGCCTAACGTGGAGCAACCCCTTTGCGGGTTCGGCGATATAACCCGAAATAGAATACATATCTACAGCACCGTGGCGGCATATCGCTGCGGGATCGCCATCGTGATCTGAGAGAATGGCCTTCATCGTATCCACCGTGATATCGCCCCAGTGTTTCTTGACGAGATCGCGCATTCTGTCGCGTCGGGGGCAGGAGTCGGCGAGACTATTGGTTTCGCAGGGTGCAAACTCAGGGGTGAGATAGTGATTGGCATGAACAATCGCATCGGGATGTGCATCGGTAAATTGCATCACACCTTCGGGGCGGATTTCGAGATCGGCAATCTGCCCATCGCCAAAACAAAAAACCATATTGCCAGCCGAACAGGTGGGATGTTGTCTGAGAATTTGGAGACAAGTATCCAGATCTTCCTGCTCCAGCATAATGCGTTTGAGCGGATAGTGGGGCAAGCCCATTTGCCAGGGACAATCGTAGAGCGCATTGGCAAAATGGGCCAAACCGTACTGGTTCATACCCGAATAACCCAATTGTCCCGCAAAAGTGAAGAGCAATGCCCTGGGACGACCATCAGAAGGACAGACGTGCAGGAGAATGGCGACATCGGCGTATTCGACCGCGAGATCCTGATTTTGACCGGCCAGGGGATACCCATCGGCAGTCGCAGAGCCAGTAAGTGCGAAAGCCGTGCAACCTTCGGGAGGAACACAGGCGGCTTCGCCCCGCGCCTGACACAAGAGCGCTTCGTCAAAAGAAATACCCGCACCATCTGCAAGCCCGTGAATTTCTTCCATGAGCGGCGGGCTTAGATTTTCAATTAAGGGATGAAAAGCACGCGCATTCTGGCAGAGTTCATCGCGGGGTTTGCCCGTGAGTTTTTCAATCCACAAAAGATATTTGTGAACGAGATCTATAGCCTGTTTGCCGTGTTGATAACCCATATCGTACGCCGTACCAGATACTTCAATAAAGGGAAACGTGTGACCGGCTATCATAGCATTATCCATGGGACAATCCTGCGTTATCCATCCACAGGCGCATAATAGTCGGCGCCTCGCGGAGGAGATGGAGGTAGATATTCCCCGTTTGGCGTTGCTTCGCGAGGTGTTTTTTACCAAAGGGTTTGAGATTGAATTTGCCGGCGTTTTGAACGACAACTCTTTTTTTATTATCGACCTCAATGGTAAGCACATGTTCCCGCACCTGATTTTCTTCGGCAGCTTCGAGGTCGAGCGCGCGCAAAGACCACAGGGACTTCTCACCTGCCGCACAGCGTTTGGCATAAGACCCCGCACAGTGATGCATAATGCGCCCCTCGGCGTAGAGTTGTTGCGAGGTAATAAGTTCGTGAACCGTCCACTGAATATTGCGTCTGAGTTTGGGGTCCAGTATGACATGTTCAAACTCTCTAAAGCCAGAGGACTTCCAGATATCTAATTCGACATCTTCCATGCCCGTGAGTTCTTGATGCCACTGATCAACCTGGCGGAGGAGCTTGTTAATACTGCGGCCCTTCATGCAAAAGTTAGGATGTAGCGGCGCCCCTTCGATCTCCGTGCCATCGGGTTGTAGAATGCGCTGAGGCGTGAATTTTTGATTGCGGATATAGTCGATGATGGGATTGATATAGCTGCGGTCGAGAAAGGCCTGATTGGCGAGGAATTGGACAACAGTCTCCCAAAAATCTTCGGTCTCGAGTTTTTGTCCCAGAGGTCCGTGGGCAATTTCCCAGGCGTTTTTTGGGTTGCCGCCATAAGCTTCGTACTGAACTTTGCGAAGGCACTGAACAACGGTGTGGTAATTGCGTCTTTCTTGCATGAGCAGATGCGCCATGCGCTTTGTGATCCGCATAGGCACACCGGCTGTACGGATATTCTGGCCCATGCCAACGTGTTTGACCCACGCTTGTTGCAGTCGCGCCTGTGGTGTGCTGCCCTGCAAGAATGCGGTATCAAAAAATGCGGGCACATCGTATTTGGCCAGGAGATGACGCGCAAGGCTATTGAATTGGTGCACTGGTTTATTGCTATCTGGTCGCCAGTCCTCAACGGGCCGAATCCAATCCGCGTGATTGCGAGCGAGTTGCTCAAGAGCGGCGATATAGGTATTGACAACCGTATGACCAAAACGCTTGCAGGCGCGTGCGGGCCGCATCAAATCGCCGTATTTTTCAACGTGGAGAACGAGGCGACCCAGCGCATGTTGCGCCTCGGCATCACCATCGAGATTATTGTACATCGCGCGAATGCGAAAGAGCAAATCAGAGACCGTTTCGTTCTGAAGCTCGCCTTTGAAAATGCGGGCGATAAATTTGGCTCGGTGGGCATTGTGTCGTGGGCTAATGTCTGGATCGCGCTGCTCAACTTCGCGTTGCAAAAGATCAATTTCCGCCCTGCACTGAGCAACGGTTTTATCCAGACCGGTATCCAACCCATTGCGGTAACACCAGAGTTTATACGCGAGCACAGTGTCGAAACCGAGAGTCTTAAAATGAGATTCGAGATCGGGTTTGTCGTTTAACATCGCACAATCCTGTTATTTAGAGATATGGAGGTCTTGATTTTACTACATAAAAAGACAAAACTCTTTGCGATGAGGTTTCATATCACGATGTTGTGAAGAATCAAAACCCCCGCAAAACCGTGCTCTCTCTGCGGGGCAATCCATCCTTTGGCGCGCGTTTTAACACAACGTATTCCAGACCGTGTTCCTCGCAAAAAACTCTCTTCTCCGGCTTGTCGCCGTCTTCATTCACCGCATAAATATCGGGTTTAAGAACCGCGATCTCTGGCGCAGCATCCATCCATCCATCGCCGGAAGAAATGAGACCCTGTGTGACAAAACGGATGGATTGCACGACATATCGGCGTTCGTTTTCGTTGAACATAGGGTGCTCTTCGCCTTTGAGCAGACGCACATTTGCATCGTGACCCACAACGACGTACAAATCGCCCAACTCTGACACCTCTTCAAAAAATCGGATATGCCCGGAGTGAAACCAGTCAAAACACCCCGTCACAATTACTTTTTTATTTTTCGCATCCTCATCCACTGTCTCTGCTATCGGATACCCTCTAATATCATCCGAGGTCAAAACGCGATATGTGATATTGTGCAAATCGCAAAAATATCGTTTTTGCAGTGTATCATCTCGTTCATGCACCACCCAAACATCGGCATGGATCGTATCGGGAAGGCCGTCTTTATCTCCCAATTCCGCCATGAGCGTGGCGCAATCCACATAGCGAATCGCATCCATCATATACATGCGTTCTTCTTCTGGAAATTTGGTTCGCCCCACGATAACATTATCGCCCCATACCAGCGCGTGAAGACATCCGTATTTGGATGCCTCTTGCAAAAAACGGATATCGCGCGCCCTCATATCGTCAAAGCTACCCGAAACAATGACGGTCTTCATATTGCGTTCCCTTTGTCATATCGGACATCTACGCGAAGCGCACCCGGCACGGGTACTTCAGAAACAACGTAAATGTACCCACCGCCACAACCCGAATACATCGCCCCGATATATCGCGATTGATAATATTTCAAAATACCCATAAGATCAATCCGAATAGTCGGGTGTCGCACGGTATGTGGCAAAAGGGTCTCCCAGCAAATCATACACTCATTCAGCGACGCGCCCAGTCCCTGCACATCTTTGGAGATAATCGCATCATAACAATCTTTGCCCGACTGACTCAATCTTTCAATCCATATCGGATCTAAATTTTTTTCACCCAACGGCTCATAGCCATCGGGTCGCGGAGCAACGGGAACCATATAGATCACATCTTCGAGCCAACGCGCGACATCGGGATCGTTATTGGACTCGATATGAACCGGAAAATAGCCGCCCCCGTAATCGCAATCGTAGTCGAGCCTGCTCACACCCGGATACAGCAGCCCAATCATATCCTGCGAACCCGATGGCTCAGCCTTGCCTTCATTTTCGACCGTGTACAATTCTTTCACCAGATCGGATGGCGCGCGGTCGGGAAAGGTAGATCCCCAGAGCTTCATCGCGACATCTCTCGTACTCGTCGCCATGCCGCAGCGATTCATAAAACGACTGGTAGGTTCGAGCGAGATCACAACCATAGATCCGGGAGGCGAGGGATTGTGCCGTGACAAAAATGGCTGATCAATCCACCCGCCGGCAAATGCCATGCGAAAAGGAATATTGCCAATAACGCTCGTAATATCTTTGCTCATATAATTCTCCAAATACCCCTACCTAACTCACCGTCCGTTTACCCGCTTTGCGATCGGCGTATTGCTGTGCAATCCACGCATAAGTCTTAGCCATGCCATCGCGCAAAGAGGTATCTGGCTCCCAGTCGAGTATTTCTTTAATCATCGTATTGTCACTATTGCGCCCAGCAACGCCCTGAGGCGCGGTCAAATCATACGTGCGTTTGAGTTTAACATCTCCGATTTCCTCGATAACACTGACCAATTCATTGATCGAAACCAATTCGCTCGAACCGAGGTTGATCGGCGTTGCAATCAAATCTTCACTGTGCATGATCAGATCGACGCCTCTGATACAATCGTCAACGTACATAAAGCTACGCGTCTGGTTGCCATCACCCCAAATATCGATTTCGAGATTGCCCCTATCTTTGGCTTCAATCGCCTTACGACAAAGCGCTGCAGGTGCCTTCTCTCGTCCGCCATCCCACGTCCCATAAGGGCCATACACATTGTGGAACCGCGCAATCGCGGTCTTCATACCGCGTTCGGACCAGTATTCCTCACAAAACATCTCCGAGACCAGCTTTTCCCAACCGTATCCGCGCTCGGCCATTGCCGGATAGGCATCCGATTCTTTGAGTGCGCGCACATTGGGATCTTTCTGCAATTCAGTATTGTACGCACAAGCAGAAGAAGAAAAGAAATACCGCTCTACACCTGCCCAATAGGCAGCTTCAACCAGATGGGTATTGATGAGAATGCTGCGCAAACACTCGACCCTGAATCGCTCAATAAATCCCATCCCTCCCATGTCCGCTGCAAGATTGTACACTTCGACAGCACCTTCAACGGCGCGTTTGCTATTGTCTTCATCGCTCAAATCCAAACACAAATTCTCCACCCCCGGCACGCGCTGGTACCATTCGGGCACGGGCTTCTTATCAACAGCCCGAAGCCGCACAAACCCCTGATCATGAAAACATCTCGTCAGTGCACCGGCAATAAAACCACCCGCCCCGCAAATGACGATCAAATCGTCTTTGTTGAGCGTTGTTGCTGCTATTTGCTGCTTTCCCATCGTATTCCTCCAAAGTAAATAGTCTGTATTCTGGTATTTTGCGTCTGGCAAAAACATCCGTGGAGATATTACAAAAATGAGCCACAAGACGCAAGAAATGAGAGGCAATCAGCTATTTTGTGCGCACATTCTTTGTTTAGACACGAAGTTTGTTTCTCAATATATTGCAATAAGTAAAAACTATAAGATAAACTCGTTCCACAGGAGTACCCATGCCCCTTCTCAACGTCGAAAACGCCCGTAAAAACCTCAGCCGCTACCCCTGGGCGCAGGCTATTCTCGAAGACTGGAAACAACAGGCCGCCTATCTAATGACACAGAACCGCGACTTTATCGACGCCATGATGCCCGAACTCACACCCTGGCCCGAATACGGCCAGAACTGTCCCGTCTGCGTCAACCGCCTCTCCTCCATGGGTGAAACCGGCCTGTACGAATGGGATCCCACCGATCCAGACAGGCTCATCTGCAAATACTGCAAAACCGAATATCCCAACACCAACCATCCTGAAACCGGCAGCATCACCGCCCCCAGAATGAACCAGACCTTCACCTTCTACCTCACCGACGAAGAACGCGCCCACCCCGAAGACAAATCGGGCAAACACGCCTTCAAATGGGTCAGTTGGCCCGTACACACGAGCTGGACCGGTATCATCCGCACAAAAAAAAGCCGCTGGTGCTTCGAACAAATGCTACCACTTGCCAAATTATACGCCCTCACCGAAGACGTATTATACGCCCAGTGGTGCGCCAGGATCATAGACTGCATGGCGCGGCGATATCCCAACTGGCTCTTCCACTCCTACGACGGCACCATTGCGGATTGTCCACCAGCCGAAGCAGCCATCTCCCTGGGCAAATATCCCCGCGCAGGACGTTTTCCCGTCGAAACCATCATCACCGCCTTTGAAGGCCGCCATCGCGAAGGAGACCATGCGATACTCAACAATGGCTTCTGGGGCGCCGGACGCTTTGGCAGCAGCGGCTCCGACGGCGGAACCATCCTTCAGATCACCCTGGCCTACGACCTCATCCGAACGGCCCAGCATCCGGATGGCTCACCCGTCATCACGCCCGAAATGGATCAACGCATCGTCAACGACCTCATCCTGGCCGGCTGTGCAGACACCGAAAACTGGAGCGAAATCAACAACAAATGCGGTCCCGGCCGCGCACTAAGCGCCGCCGTCGGCACTCTCTTCAATAAACCACAAAGCGTGCGGCGCGCCATCGAAGGACTTGAAGCCCTCCTCGAAGACGCCTTCCACTTCGACGGCTTCTGCACCGAATCTCCCGCCTATTCCGCCATGCACCTCAACCTATTGCGCGACATACCAGAACTGCTCGCCGGATACTCCGATCCCGATGGCTACAAACCTGAAACCGGCCCACCTCTCAAAAACCTGGACCCCTTCCAACACTTCGACCGCTACCGTCTCGCCCTGGAAAGCATGGTCCGCATGCTCGACCCGAACCTGCAAGACCCCGTCATCGGAGACACCCGAGAAGGCCGAAGCATCGACCCCATTTACGCCGAAATTTTGACCGCCCACTACGGCAACCGCTACGCCGGCCTGCTGGAAAAATCGCAGAACGCCCCGCTCTCACAAAAGGGCAGCGAATACGCCCTCTGGCACCGAAACCCCGATCTAATAGCCGAACAAAACACCGACCTGCCCCACCACACCGAATGGTTTCCCGGCTGGCACGTTGCCGTCCTGCGCGGCGGAAACCCAAAAGGTCACACCGCCTTCTACCTCAACGGTTATGGCTATGGCGGCCATCGCCACTACGACAGCCTGGGCATCATCTACATCGCCTATGAGCGGGAAATGGCCGCAGACCGGGGTTATATCTGGGATGATCCCAGAAATGCCTGGACCAAAAGCACCCTCTCCCACAACATCGTCACCGTTGACGCCCAAAACCAGAGCGGCAACCCAAAACCCGCACACCTGGAACTCTTCGGCACGGGTGCAGGCGTCGAAATCGTTCAAGCATCCGCCGCCCCTTACGATCAGTGCGACCTCTACCAGCGCACCTGTGTGCTCATCCAGATCCCCGGCGAACAAACCTACGCCATCGACTTCTTCCGAATAAACGGTGGCAATCTCCACCAGTATGGCTTCCACTGCAACGGCCGCCTTACAGGCATTCGCGGCGCCGACCCCCAACCTGTTGACGAACAAATCGAATGGCTCGACAACATCCGCGCCGACCACCCTCAAAACCCCTTCACCGCCACATGGCAAAACCAGGACCTGCGAATGGACTTCACCCTGCTCAACCCCATCCATCGCCTCCTGCTTACAGACGCGCCCGGATGGCGCTCAGACCTGGGCGACCAGCTCAACGCCCCACCCGTCCAACAAATCCTGGCCGAACGCAAAGACGATATGAACACAAGGTACGCCGCCGTCATCGCACCCTACACTGACAAATCACCCATCCAATCCGCACACCTGATCCTGGACGATCCCGACACCCGCGCCATAGCAATAGCCGTAAAACGCGACGGCTGTACCGACTACATCCTCTCAGCTCCAGAAGGTGCAACCCACGACCTCGGTCCCGTCTCCATCACAGGCCAATTCGCATTTGCATCCATCGACAATCAGGGCATTCTCCAACGGGCCTACTTACTCTGCGGCACCGAACTCCGCTACGGCAGTCACACCCTCACACTTTCTCAGGCACAGACCCCACTCGACGTCACCTCAGTTGACAATCGCACCTATCATATATCGCAAACCCTGTCCGAACCCGACACCCTCCCCGGAACCTATCTCCTGTGCGCAGACACCGGCTACGAAATCGAATCCGCCTCGGAAAAATCCATCACCGTAAGGGATTACCCCACCACCGCGTGCGACCGCATTGTTCTCCTCAACGCCACCACCTTTGACCCTTAATAGTCAAAAAATCCTCCGATCTAAAGAAACCAGCGCACGCAGCACAAGATCTGGCTCCGCGCGATGAGGGTAGTTTATGAAAGGCGCAATCACCTCGGCATCGCCTCCGGTCAAAACAAGCGTCGCACGCCCATCGGGAGCCAATTCACAAAACAATCGCTCCACAGCGCCAGTAGCCCCATAAACAATACCCGCCTGGATACAAGAAGCCGTATCTGTCCCAACAGCAGAATCCGGCGGATGAAGTGCCACATGGGGAAGCAAACTCGTTTCATCGTGCAACGCGCGCAAGCCCATACCCAAACCGGGCGCAATCGTCCCCCCGCGAAAAACACCATCTGCTGTCACCAGATCCACAGTCAGCGCAGAGCCAAAAGCAGCGACAACCACACTTCCCGCGCAAACGCGAAACGCCTCGCTCGCTTGCAATAGCCGATCAATACCAACATGGTCGGGACGGGGCACAGCGACATCAATCCCCAGATCCATATCCGTATCAACCACCTGCGGCACTATCGCCCATACCGTCTGAACCGCCTTGTGGATCACCTCATCTGCGCCACGCACCACAGAAGCAATCAAGCAGTGGTCGGGCGTCTCTCTCGGGGCAAAACGCGATTCAAGAATATTCACGACCTGTGCCTTGCAATCCTCACCGGCCATATCTCGCACCGCACTTAGAGACGCACGCGCAATCAGACGATCGCCATCGTATAACGCCGCCTTCAAACGCGAATTGCCCACATCAAAAACCAGCAGCTTTCGCCCCATTGTTCAACCCCTATTCAGCGATTAACCTTTCACCTCTCGCCGCCGCGCGTGTAAAACCAGTTCAGTATATCCATTGGGCACATCGCGGCCCTTGAAAACCAGATCGAGCGCCGCTTGAAACGCAATACTCTCATCAAAATTTGGAGCCATATTGCGATACGCCGCATCGCCAGCATTCTGCCGATCGACAATCGCGGCCATCTTCTCAAATGTCTCGCGAACCTGCTCGGCACTCACAATCCCGTGATGCAGCCAGTTGGCGATATGCTGGCTCGAAATACGCAATGTCGCGCGATCTTCCATCAGGCCCACATCGTGAATATCGGGCACCTTAGAACAGCCAACGCCCTGATTAACCCAGCGCACCACATAGCCCAAAATGCCCTGCGCGTTATTATCCAATTCCTGCACAATCTCTTCAGCCGTCAGATCCCTATCCAGCAAAGGCGGCGTCAAAATCGCATCCAAACTCGCGCGTTCTCGCCTTGCGAGTTCTACCTGCCGCGCCGAAACATTCACCTGATGATAGTGCATCGCATGTAATGTGGCCGCAGTTGGCGAAGGAACCCACGCAGTTGTCGCCCCTGCTTCGGGGTGATTCATCTTTGTCTCCACCATCTCCCGCATCGCATCGGGCATCGCCCACATCCCCTTGCCTATTTGCCCTTTGCCGATCAACCCCGTCTCAATACCCACATCCACATTCCAATCTTCATAAGCCGTCAACCACGGCTGCGCCTTAATTTCATTCTTGGGAAGCATAGCACCGGCTTCCATACTCGTGTGTATCTCATCACCCGTGCGATCCAAAAATCCCGTATTGATGAAAATGACGCGCTCGCGGGCTTCCCACAACGCGCGTTTCAAATTGATAGTCGTGCGCCGCTCTTCATCCATAATGCCGATCTTTAGCGTATTTCGCTCAAGCCCCAGCACATCTTCCACGCGCCCAAATAATTCTACTGTCGCCGCCACTTCTTCAGGCCCGTGCATCTTGGGCTTGACGATATACACACTGCCCGAGCGGCTATTTTGCAACACGCCATTGCCCTTCAAATCGTGAATAGCCCCCAGCGACGTTACCATAGCATCTAAAAACCCTTCGGGAATCGCCTCTCCATCGGCAGTCGTCACCGCATCGGTGTACATGTGAATCCCCACATTTCGCACCAGCAGCGTGCTTCGCCCCGGCAATGTCAACGCACCGCCATCTGGGCGGATGTAGTTCCTATCGGGATTCAATTTGCGATTCAGGGGCTGTCCATTCTTTTCAAAAGTCGTCTCCAACGTGCCCTTCATCAAACCGCACCAGTTGCGATACACGCGCACCTTATCCGCGGCATCCACAGCCGATACGGAATCCTCACAATCCTGAATCGTAGTAATTGCGGCCTCCAGCACCACATCTTTCACCCCCGCCGGATGCTCTTTTCCAATGGGATGGTCCGGATCGATCTGAATCTCAATATGCAACCCATTATGCGCCAACAACACACTGGACAATTCCCCATCTCGCTCCGCATAGCCCACAAACCGATGCGGATCTGATAACCCTGTGACCCGACCATCAACCTCTGCAACGAGCACCTTTTGCCCGCCCTCTTCACGCAGGGCAACCGCCGTCACTTCTGCATAAGACCCATCGGACAGCGGCACAGTCGCATCCAAAAATTCATTCGCTCTAACAATCACCTTTTCGCCGCGCACGGGATTATAAGCCGTACCCTTATCTGCGCCATCATCCTCCGGAATCACATCTGTCCCATACAGTGCATCGTACAAACTGCCCCAACGCGCATTGGCCGCATTCAAACAATAACGCGCATTATCCACCGGCACGACCAACTGCGGTCCAGCCACTGTCGCAACTTCTGGATCAACGCCATTCGTCAACACCTGAAAATGATCCCCTTCGGGCAATAAATACCCGATCTCTTGCAAAAATGCCCTGTACGCTTCCCCATCAATAGATTCGCGCCCCTTGTGCCAGGCATCGATCTTTGCCTGTAAGACATCGCGCCTTTCCAATAAACGCCGGTTCTCCGGTCCCAGATCTCTTATAATCTCCCCCAACCCACGCCAAAAAGCCTCGGCATCTACACCTGTATCGGGTGCGATTTCGTCTTTGACCAATGCGTAAAACTCGGCATCTACATTTAATTCGCCAACAGCTACCTTACTCATATACCACTCCTTTGGAAAATCAAGAATATCCACCTTTGCCCAACAAAATACGCGCCTCCTCGTCATCACCCTCTAAAATCGCCTGCGTCAACCCGTCATCGGGAGGCGGTCCCCCGTGGGGTGATCGGCGCAGCCAGGTCGGCGTATAACTCAAAATCAACATCCTGCGCTTTGTTCTCAACGTCGGCAATCCGCGATGCCACAGATTGCTGTGAATCAACACGCCGCCCCCGGCCTTCACGCGAACCACAAGCTCACCTTCAACCGGCTCATAAACATCGGGAGGCGGTGCTCTGTCCAACCAATTGTGCGACCCCGGCACAATTCCCACAGCCCCTGTATCGTCATTCAAATCATCCAGATAAATCAGAGCATCCAACCCGTGAGGTCTGGAAAACCACGGAGGCAAAGGATTGGAAACCACGCGCAGATGCTGGTGCCATGGGGTCTGATGAGGCGTCGCAGCCGGATAACTGATCCTCGCGCTCAATCCCCGAAGCCTGACCAGCGGCCCCATCATCGCCCGCGCCACTGATAGTACAGGAGGAAATTTCAGCAAATCCAAAAACACCGGATCTTTATCCATCAAATGCCGCGGAATACGCCCCCAGGATCGCTTTCCAGTATCTTGAAACGCGCCCGATTCCCGGTCCTCCAACCGATCCAGCGCGTCTTGCAATGCTTTCAAGTCCTCGCCCGCAAACAATCCCTCGCGCACCAGATATCCCTCTCGGTCAAATTGCTGCAACTCCTCTGCCGATGCACAAACATCTATTTCGTAATGGTGGTCTGATCCGCGGGTATTGGGACTGAGAACCTTATAAGACACTGTGCAATTCTGTTCAATTTTTCGCTTCGTGTGATCCATATCATCTCCTCATGCCAAAACCAGAAGCCAATCGCCATCTCCCGGTGCCTCGTAAACGCGCCTGCCGTTGGCCTCGCGCACTTCTGCTGCTTCCACATCACCATCGCGCGGATTGTACCAGATACCCCGAAGCTGTGGTGACAGGCCCGCCATCTTCACCTCCACCGCCTCGCCCTGTGGCGTATAGGCCACCACGAGATCGTTTGCCACAGATTTGGAAATCAAAATGTGTTTGTGTACATCTTCTCGTCCGGGCTGTGCGCCCAGCAACTCTGGGGCCGGACGCAATTTCCACCACCCGATCGAGTCGAATGCATCGACGAGATAGCGCACTTGCTCTGCGCCATCCATCAGCAACGCATCATGCCAGGGCAGGGGCGTCCCCGAATTGGGATGATCAACGGGTGGCCCGCTGCCATCGTCCCACCCCCACACGCCGTGCCCCCCATAAGTCACGCCAGCGGTTGGGGCGTTGAGCAGGCTCCAGTACATCGCCTTCCTCACCGACGCTGCATCGTGTGGTCGCTTTGAATGATAGGCCACGTGATTTTCATAGGCAGGCTCCATATTAATATAAAATTGGCGTGGCGTCTTTTTCCAATCTTCCGAAGGCGGCCCCGTCACAATCCACCGCAAAGTCTCGTCGCTGTCGCCATGTCCGCTTTGATACCCCACCACATCGAGCCAATTTTCAAACCGAAATTCATCAGCCGGAAATCGCTGCCCCGAGCTGTGCATTGCCACAGGCGCGTGAGCGCCTTTCCCGAAAACCGCACGACCAACGCGCTGCCATCGCTCGGCATTCTCACCATCGTAATTGCCATCTCCGCCCAAAATCCACACCACGGGATAACACGCCCATCGCGCGACCATATATTCAGCCAATAAGATCATCTGGCCCTCTGGCAAAGACATGCCCGGACTCTTTTCCGGATGATTGCGCCCCCCCAGTGCCCACAACATCACGGGTGCATTGACCAGGCCCGCCTGAAAAGTCATCTCCACCCAGTCATCCAAACGTTGAAAAAACGTCGGATTTATTGCGATCTGTTCCACGCCGAAAAACGCCAGATTGCCCTCAATATCGCCATCTGGAGCCGCCCGCCACTGCGTAGCCACCCATTGCACAGTATTGAACCCCTGCCGCACGCGCTCGCTGAGATAATAGCGCCATTCATCCCGAGTCGCCCGCAAGCACCCATTCCACGCCGTATCCGCCATATAGAAAAACGGCTTCTCATCGGCATAAATAAAATGCCGCCTGTTTGCGGACAGCGCAACGGGGCCGTGTACATCAAGTTCGCTGCTCGTCGCCGATGGCCCACACATAAAACGCCCCTCGCGATTGTGCAATCCCTCGTTCCCCCCGTCTGAAAAAAACGTCGCATACGACCACTCGCCCTCTTCGTCTGGACAAAAGCGCACGCGCCATTGCCGCCCGCCATCCCAAAATCCCATCACATTATAGACCGATCCAAACGGCGATGTAAATACCACCTGCAATGCCACTTCTTGAATGGGATTTTCGTAGTCTTTGTCACTCTCAAAATCCATCTCAATACGTCCCCATTTTGTCACAACCGGCGTGCGGCCATTTTGATCTGTTTCGCTCATATTTCCACCTCTATTTCATTTTTCTCAGGTCTCTGGTCCAGCACATCTTCCACAAAAGCGCGCAAGACTTCGGCAGTGCTCCACGCCTGAGCAAAGCAACCGCGAGAGGCATGGGGCGGGTCGCCATCGAAAATTTCAGAAATATGTCCCAGGCCCGATTCTTCAACATGGCGCAACAAAGGGCGCAACATGCGTCTTGCATTAGTATGGACATCTGCCTCTTTTCTATGAATGCGAACCCATGAAGTGATAAATGGCCCCATAAGCCATGCCCAAACCGTCCCCTGGTGATACGCGCTATCGCGACTATACGGATCGCCGCCATAGGTACCCCTGTATGCCGCGTCAGATGGCGATAAGCTTCGCAAACCGTAAGGCGTGAGCAACTCGCGTTCGACCACGTCGAGAACACTGCGTTCACGCGCGGCATCGAGCATGCGATGCGGCAAGCTGAGGGCAAAGATCTGATTGGGACGAATGGCCGCATCTGACACCGTATCGGTCAGACAATCGTACAGACATCCCACACTGGGGTTCCAAAATGCTTCGGCAAAGCGCGCAGCTGTTTTTTCAGCCAGCCCGGCGTATTCGGCACTGAGATTGGGTTCGCCATATCTATCAGCCAGGTCGCGCATCACACACAGCGCGTTGTACCACAGCGCATTGACTTCAACGGGTTTGCCTTGCCGCGGGGTAACAACCCAGTTTTCGACCTTGGCATCCATCCATGTGAGTTGCACACCGGGTTCTCCGGCATAGAGCAACCCATCGCAATCCAGATGTATATTGTAGCGCGTTCCCCGAACAAAATACTGTATGATCTCTTGTAGCACCGGCCAGAGGGTCTCGCGCACAAAGTTATAATCATCTGTGTACGCCAAAAAGCGATCCACCGCATAGACGTACCACAGGGTTGCATCCACACTATTGTACTCGGGTATATCACCGCAATCGGGAAATCGGTTCGGGATCATCCCCTTGTCGCAGAAACGCGCATAAGTAGCAAGAATATCGCGGGCTTCGTCAAATCGCCCGGTCACCAGCGCGAGACCGGGCAGCGCGATCATCGTATCGCGGCCCCAATCCGTAAACCAGGGATAACCCGCGATAATGGTAGCGCGTGCGTCGCTGCGTTTGACGAGAAAAGCATCCGCACTGAGACTGAGACGAGTACATTCGGGAACTGTTTGGACAATTTTATTTCTCCGATCTATCTCAGCCTGCCGAAGCGCGTTCACCTGATCGCAAGTACCCCGTTCAAGGCTGACGAGCAAGTGCGCGGATTCGCCCGCTTCGAGATCGAAGGTAAATTCTCCGGGACAATACAGGTCCTCCCGATTGTCGAGGCCGCGATAGACTTCAACAGCATATTCAAAATTGTAATACCAATCGCCCCTCAATTGAAATTGTCCATTGTGTGCGATATACAAAGGCGGAAATTCGGAATAAGGCTGAAAACTCATCAGACCATCACAAATACCGACATCGCCATTGAGCAAATGGTTCTGGCGCGTCAGGTGATGGTAATCTCGGAAAGCCGCGAGTGGTCGCAGCGTAAGCGTAACGGGGCGATCAAAGGGACCATACGCGATCACAGTGGTATTTTGACCGTAAACCATAAAAATTTGCTTTTCAAAACACAGGTCGCCGACGCAATAGGTAAAGATTGGAAAGGGATCCAGGCGGACATGCTCGAGATAGCGGTAGCCGTGTGGATGGATATCGCCAAAATAGCAATTACTGCTAAGTTCAAAAGTCTCCGCGCCCGGCACGACGAGCATTTCTTCGAATTTGGACAGCGCGACAAACCAACCGTGCGACTCATTTTGTGCTGGAATGAGCAAGCCGTGGTACCGCCGCGTGTTCATCCCAATGATGGTCGAACACGCAAATCCACCCATGCCATTGGTTTCAAGCCACTCCCGCCCCATCGCCTGACCGAGATCGCGGCATATTTCTTTTTTAATAAAAATACTCATAATCCGTTTCCATTCACCGAATGGACTACTCCTCTCCTGTTGAAAGCCTTGCCCGGTCTCTTCAGCATCCTTGACACCAGGCGGTTTTATATCTATAAATATTTGCGATAAACTTCTCTATAAAGAATCCATATATGACTGCGAAACAACTGACATTAGTGATAGACACGCGATCTGAATCCCCTGAATCTGACTGGCTCAAACGGGAATTGGCGGATTTCAACGCATTTGGCAAAGATACAATTGTGACTTCTACAGAGGCCGCGACTGGACATGTCTTGCAAGGAAGTAATTCGGGATGCGAGCGGGTTCGCATTGAAACTTATGTAAACGAATTTTGGACAGCAAAACAAAGGGCGGCCAATGCTCTCCACGAAATATCATACCGAGCGTGTTTCAAGCCACAACTCCCCCGATTCTTTATCGAACGACTAACCGCACCGGGCGACGCGGTCTATGACCCCTTTGCCGGGCGAGGTACAACACTCATCGAATCCGCGCTTTTGGGCCGCGTTCCCCTGGGATGCGACGTCAATCCATTGAGTGCCATCCTCACGCTCCCCCGCCTGAATCCGCCCACCATTGATCAAGTCACCGATAGACTGTCGCGTATAGAACTTGAGGATGTAGATGAATATCCGGAAGAATTACTGGTCTTTTATCACCCAGAAACATTGAAGCAGATTTGCGCCTTAAAAAAATATCTGATAAAAAAAGAAAAAGCCGGCAGCCTCGATTGGGTCGATCAATGGATTCGCCTGATCACAATGAACAGGTTAACAGGTCACTCATCGGGCTTTTTCTCGGTTTATACCCTGCCACCCAATCAGGCGGTCTCCGTTGATTCGCAAAAAAAAATCAACAAAAAAAGAAATCAAACACCGCCATTGCGCGATGTCAAAAATCTCATCTTAAAAAAAACGCATTCCCTTTTGAAACACTGCGACGAACAAACTCTACATACCCTAACAGGCGTCTTTCCCCAGGCGCAATTCCTCACCCAACCAGCACATAGTGTCCCCAAAATTGCCTCCAACTCCATCGCCCTTGTCGTAACCTCCCCACCGTTTCTTGATGTCGTCAACTACGCGCAGGACAATTGGTTGCGATGCTGGTTTTGCGGGATAGATCCCGCGGCTGTTCCCATAACCATGGCGAAAAAAGTCGAGCAATGGCAAAGTGAAATGATAAAGATCTTTTTAGAATTAGAGCGCGTCTTGAAACCCGGCGGACATATCGCCTTTGAAGTCGGTGAAGTCAGACACGGCAAAATAAAACTCGAAGAAGCGGTTATCCCGTGCGGCATCGAAGCAGGACTTAAGCCAGTGCTCGTTTTAATCAACGACCAAAAATTCACCAAAACCGCAAATGTTTGGGGCGTCGATAATCTTAAAAAAGGCACAAATACCAATCGCGTCGTCGTGTTAAAAAAAGAATAATTAGAATTTCACACGAACAAGTTGCCCATTTTTGAGCGTCTTCAATACTATATTGACTTGAGATATCAGCGGCGAGAGATCTTCAAAACGGTTACGCCCAGCTTACAACAATACAATTCCCATCTCAATCGTGTCCAAGTTTTGCTGATTGGGAATACTCTGATCCATTGTGATGAAGGCATCAAATTCATCTGCTGCACTTCTCAACAGGTCGCCATTCTCCTTTCCCTTCCAACCCAGACCGCTAACAGTGACCACTTCGATGTCGTCCTCAAAAAGTCGCCTCAGTTTATGGGGCAAATTTTCATCAAGCAGCACGCGCATCAGCGACCTCAAGCGTCATTTTCAAGTACGCCACAGCTTGCTCACGAGAGACTGTCGGAAAGTCATCAAGAAACTTGTTGAGTGAATCTCCTGCCGTTAAATGCTGGATCAAAATCTCAACAGGGACGCGGGTGCCAGCAAAAACTAAGGCACCACTCATCACATTTGGGTTCCGCGAAATGATCTGTTTCTTTTTCATAGGTAAAACCTCCTCAAATGCGTTCTTCCCATAGCGTTTCATTCCTACCCGTTTTCTTCTGTATCCAACTCATTCAAACTGTTTTTTACTCTGATTACACGCCTTGCCCTTACCGCGGATAATATCTGCTCGTTGCCATAGATCAACAGCACGACTAATCGCATCACCCTCGCCGAGAAGCTGTTGTATCTGTGCTCTGGTGAACCAGTCGCAGTGCCCGTTTGCCAGCGCATCGACATTCAAATTTTCATCTGAAAAGCCATAAACTCGACAAACACCATCTCCCTCTTCCACATCCTCGATATAGGACATCCACGGCACCTCCAGCCCGAGTTGCGTTCTGGTAAGTGCTTGCAAAGAGCCGACCCGCGCGCCAATATCCCAGCCGACCAGTTTCTCCTCTTCCCATCCCTCGCCTCCCGGCAACTCCCAACAATTCGTATCAGCATCGCGTCGCAGCAAGAACTTCGATTCCCCACCGTCCGGACACTCGATAAGCAGGCGTGTCGTCTCAAGCGGTTTATCAAAACAGACGGGGATAAGCCGTTTTCCATCGTCGCTCAAAGCCTCAAATGCCGCGGAATTGTACGGATAATATCCCGCAGCGGGGGGTGCGTTTACTGCACAATATTTATTAAAAATCCCGCAACGGTCTTCTGTACTGGTACCGGCAGGTGCTTCATGCCAAACATGCTCGTTGACAACCAGCAAATCCCCCGCTTTAAGCTCAGGATCAATAAAATCTGGCAATTGGCTCGCATCGGGACGGTTGACATCTAAGATATGTGCCTCCTCGTCAATGACCCGCGTCAGTTTGTGCGACCTGGGCGATACCAGAAAGGGACCATGCACCGGATCGAAATCAGTCAGGGGAATAATGGCAAACACCCAGTTCATCGACGAACCCACGGGACGCCACCGTTTGTAATCGCAGTGGGCACCACCCCCCTTATCGTCGGGCGTCCGCAAATACGCGACAAAAGCCGTCAAATGCGCGGGTTGCCCCAGCACGGACTCTACGGCACCAATAACCGTCGGATGTTCGGCAATCGGCGCAAGCTCCGGTTCGGCGAGCCTATTGCCACTCACCGTGTACTTCGCTGGCTCGGGATATACAAGCTTTGGTGGATACGCACCGCGTTTGACCTGTTCTTGCACGACGCGACGAAGTTCAGTCGCCTCAGTCGCGGATAACACATTGCGAATAATCAGATAACCATCCTCATAGTAATCCGCAATCTGTTGCTCGCTAAGAGATGGGGTGATCGGCATAGTCATAATGAGAGCTCCTTTCAACAGGTGTTTCAATCATAAACACCAAAGCCTCTTCCAGACGAAGAGGCTTTGCCGCATTTTGAGACGGTCATTCCTACGAGTCTTCGCTGAATTTGATGCTGCAACCGAGGGCTTTGGTCTCGGATATTGAAATGGCTTTGCTGGCCAACAAAGCGTCGAGCGCGTCTTTGAGATAGGCCGCTTCCACGGCATTGGCATCCGAAGCATTGTCATCAATCGCGCCGTGATACGCAAGCTTGCCTTTGGCGTCAAAAAGAAAAACTTCGGGCGTACGGCTGGCACCAAATGCGCGGGCGACCTGGGATGCGGGATCGACCACATAGGGAAATTCGTAAGACAGGGTTTTGGCGCGAGCGACCATCTCATCAAAACTATCTTCTGCAGCGCGTTTGGGATCGTTGGAATTAATCACAATAACGCCAAAACCCCTGCCGCGATATGCATTGCCAATACTGGCGACGCGGCTCTCCCATTTGACGGCCCACGGGCAGGAATTGCACGAAAAAATGACCAGAGTTCCCTTCTCGCCCTGCATGCTATCCAGAGTGTACATCTTACCATCAGTGCCTTCCATCTCCAGATTGGCTGCCGGTGCTTCCGCCCCCAATGCGAGGGTTTCGCTTTTGCCCGCTTCGGCATTAAAACCCAACGCTGCGACAAGTGCAATGGCTAATAATTTACGCATGGAATCCTCCTGATATTTGGTGGTATGAGAGTATTTATAGTCTGGATTCTCGGATAGGCACATACTCAGGGCAGACTATCACGTCTCGCCTCTCGCCTTTAAGGGTGTATGGGAACCTGACCGCTGATCGCTCTCCAGCAATACATCGCGTATTTTCTTCTCAAATTGTTCGCGTGAGGTCTTCCCAAGCCAAAAATGGCGTTTATTGCCCTCGCCATCGTATAGCCATGTAGCGGGTATTGCGCCCCACCAGTCGGGGTCTAATGTATTGATAAACGTCCCATCGCTCTTCAACTTGAGATAGCTCGGAAAGTCAACACCATGCGCTTTGAGAAAGGCAACTGCGCCATCGGCCTGACTTTCAAAATCAGCAGAAATAAAGATGAGCTTTACGCCTTGTTCTTTGTACTGCTGATAAACAGCCATCAAATCTGGAAACTCTTCGACACAGGGTTGACACCACGTTGCCCACACATTGACGAGAACGACCCTGGCATCGGCATTTTTGACATTCTTGAGAATCTCCTCTGCAGTCGCAGGAATGAGATACTGCTCCGTATTCGATACGCGATCTGTTTTGGGTGCGTCGCAACTGATCAAAAGAAGAACAAAAAAAACAAATATATGACGTTCCAAAAAAAGACCTCCGTGTTAAATCGCAATGGTATTATCCACCCAGGGCGTCTTTATAAGCTTGTAGGCGTTCTTGTATGCCCTCGTCTGAAAGCGCGAGGATTTGCGCTGCCAGCACAGCGGCATTGCGCGCATTGTCAATGCCCACAGTCGCAACGGGAACCCCCGGAGGCATCTGGACAATGGCGTATAAGGCATCGACGCCGTTGAGCGCACCCGAAGCGCAGGGAACGCCAATAACCGGCAAGGTAGTATGCGCGGCAATCACACCGGGCAGTGCTGCGGCCAATCCAGCACCTGCAATGATCACCTTGAGACCACGCGCTTTTGCCGTACTGGCGTATTCAGCGGTGCGCTCGGGGTTGCGATGGGCAGAGCATACGATCATATCGTAGGGAATCTGGAGTTCGTCGAGAATGGCGCAGCCTTTTTGCATCGTGGGTTCATCCGATGAACTGCCCATAATAATGCCAACAACTGGATCTGCCATATAAATCTCCTTTGAGGGTGAAACTAAGACGTGAGAGGGGTAGGGTGGTCGTCTCATCTCTTACGTCTTACCTCTTACCTGCTTTTTATTGATTCAACCGGCGCACTCGCGCAGGTGTATGGTCAGCCTGAGTCTCGCTGGATAAAATTTTGAGCGACCTATCCTCAATGGGCAGATCAATGCGGACGCCACCCCGCCGATGGGATTCCCGCAGTGCAATAGCAACCTCGAGAGCAGCGCGGCCATCGGCTCCAGAGCAGCGCGGCGGACGGTTATTCTCCAATGCATCAATCAGATCATCAACAGTAGTAATACCCTGACCTACGGGACGCGCTGGTTGCGGAAAAGGCGACCTGGCGGGGACATCCCGTCCTCGCATACCACCTGAAACCCTCTGGAAAAACTCAAACTCAAGCGCGTCCGATAACGTGCGTACCCTACCCCGTGTCCCAATAATGTCAAATTCCCACGAAGCAACACCGGTCGAGGTCCCGCGAAGATACGCCCGAACGCCATTGTCAAAAGCGAGATACCCGTTGCCCATCAGATCGTCATCCGTAGCGGCTGCCTCGTCCGACGCCATCTCTCCAAAAACCCATGAAACATCGCCACCTGCGAGATAGCGAATCGTGTCAATCGCGTGGCTACCATTGTGCGACAAACCACACTGGGCATAAGCCGTGATCTGGAGAATATCGCCGAGGTCGCCAGCTTCAATCATGCGGCGGGCTTCACTGAAATAGGGATTGTAACGGCGCGAGCAATACACAGCAATGGCAACGCCATTTTCCCGGCACGCATTGACCATAGCATCGGCTTCTTCAAGGCTAAAGGCAATGGGTTTTTCAACCCATAAGGCTCTGACACCGGCTTCAACAGCATCCAGTACAATTTGTGGACGATAACGCGCAGTGGTAGTCACACTGACGATATCGGGTTTTGCTTTTTCGAGCAAATCGCGATGATTGGCATACAGGTGATCGCGATCAATCCCCCACCGCTCGCCAAACAGAGCGCGTTGCTCATCGTGGGGATCAGCCCCAGCAATGAGATCGGTTTGTGGATGCGCGCAATAAGTGGGCGCGTGACAATAGGGCAAGAAAATGGATCCGCCCTGCGTGATTTCATCGTCAAATGTACTGCCCATACGCCCCAGACCAATAACCGCAGCTTTGTAAGACATGGCATGCCTCCAGAAATATCTGGTATTTCGTTAAAAAAAGATACGTGTTATAACGCTCAACCGCCAAATTGGTTGACAAAGATCGGAGAATCTCCATCGTAAGAAGGCAACCTTACTCAAACATTTGTCAAAACGCGATGCCCAATATCCCGCCGGAAATAGGCGTTGTCAAAATCAATTTTGCCCACGGCTTCATAAGCGCGGTCAATAGAAGATTTGATAGAATCGCCGATTGCGGTAACGCCGATAATGCGCCCACCATCGGTGACGAGTTGACCGTCTTTGCGCGCCGTGCCAGCGTGAAAAACAATCACATCACCGGATGCCTCAGCGCGGTCAATCCCAGAAATAGGGAAACCAGTATCGTATGCTTCGGGATATCCCCCCGATGCCATGACCACACAAGTCGCCGCGCGATTGTCGAGTTCAATATCGAGATCCGCCACCGAACCATTGCACACAGCCGCGATTATATCGACAAAATCGGTTTTGATCAATGGGAGAACCACCTGAGTTTCCGGATCGCCCATGCGGCAATTAAATTCGATCACCTTGGGACCATCAGCCGTGACAATAATACCACCGTAGAGAATACCTTTGTACGGACGGCCTTCCTGTGCCAGGGCGTGTACGGTGCGTTTCATAATGCGCTGAACAATATCGTCGAAAAGTGCGGACGTAATAACCGGAGCAGGCGCATACGCGCCCATGCCACCCGTATTGAGGCCCACATCGCCTTCACCAATAGTCTTGTGGTCTTGTGAAGGCACAACACAAACAATATTTTCCCCATCTGAAAATCCAAATATCGACGCTTCTTCTCCCTCGAGCAACTCCATTGCAACGAGTTTGTCACCCGAGTCGCCAAAAGCGCGTTGCACCATCACTTCATCCACAGTTTTATACGAATCTTGCAGGGTCTCACAATAAATCGCCCCTTTGCCCGCGGCGAGGCCGCTCACTTTGAGATAGAGCGGGTGTTGCCATTCCACGAGTCGTTCTCGGGCTGTTTCCGCATCCACAAAAGTTTCGTAAGCACCGGTTGGAATATCGTATTTGTGCATGAGTTCAAGCGCGAAATCTTTATCCGCCTCGATTTGCGCCGCCGCTTGTGGGGGGCCAAAAACCACGAGACCCCGTTTTGTAAAAATATCGACAATACCATCTGCGAGAGGTGCTTCGGGACCGATGACCGAAATGTCAATGCCCTCTCGTTGTGCAAAATCTGCCAGACCATTGAGATCGCTATCCGAGATATCAACACATTCGGCATATTGTGCCATGCCCGGGCTTCCGGGCGCTGCGTATAACCTGGTAATTTTGTTGCTCTGGGCGAGTTTCCAGACAAAGGCGTGTTCGCGCCCGCCTCTGCCAACTACGAGGAGTTTCATGTGGGGTTCTCCTGAACGACTGTTTCTTCTTCAAGCACGTCTTCTGGCGTTTGGGTAATCAGTGTTCCCTCATCTTGTCCCTCTATAATGCGGCGCATCATGCCCTTTTGTTCAAAGTCAAAAACGTGGATCGGCAAATGATGGTCTCGTGCGAGAATTACTGCGGACTGATCCAGAGCACCCAGATTCTTTTGAATAATTGTATCGTGATTGACGCGGCGATAGAGTTTGGCATCGGGATTTTTGTTCGGATCGTCTGTATAAATGCCATTGGCTTTATGCTTGGCAAACAAAATGGCATCTGCACGCACTTCAAGAGCGCGCTGTACGCCGGGATAGTCAGTCGTGAGAAAAGGATTGCCAATACCACCGGCAAAAATTACAATATACCCTTTATCGAGATGCCGAGCAGCAACCAGGCGAATAAAAGGTTCTGCGACTGTGTTAATCGGAATCGCGGTCATCACGCGCACCTCAGCATCGCTTTTGGCATTGAGCACACCGCGCAGCATCAGACTATTGATAATGGTGCCCAGCATACCGATATTATCGGCTTCGGATCGTTCAATACCCCACTGCACACTCTGTTCGCCCCGAAAAATATTGCCCCCGCCAATAACAATACCGATTTCAATACCTCGGCTGTGAATGTCGAGAATTTCATCGGCAATATGTTCGAGGGCTTCCGGGTCAAATCCCGATACCAAAGCACCTGAAACAGCACCGCCACTGAGTTTGAGAACAACGCGTTTATACCGCATATAATCTGACTCCTCTGAAAAATAACAAGTGTAGATAATAGTTTCTAAAATATATAGCGAAGCGAGATATGGCGAAAGAGGAAAGACGTTGACTTTTGATTCATTTTCAACGAACTTCAAACGTGATTCCGCAGGCTTATCAAGCTATTTTTTACGAAATTTCGAACCTCGGATAGGATATCCGAATGAATGCAAATGATAACAACTACGTCGAATTTGAGAATGTCTGCAAGAGTTACGACGGACGCACATTGGTCGTCCAAAACGTCAATTTCAGCGTCCGCAAGGGCGAATTTTTGACCTTGCTCGGGCCATCTGGGTCGGGAAAAACGACCTGCCTGATGATGCTCGCTGGCTTCGAGACACCCACCTCGGGCGACATCCGCATTGGCGGGCGTTCTGTACACGCACTGCCCGCGCGCAAGCGAGGCATTGGCATGGTATTTCAAAACTACGCGCTCTTCCCGCACATGACAGTGGGCGGCAACCTCGCTTTTCCCCTCGAGGTGCGTGGATTTGACCGCGAACAGTGCCGAGAACGCGTAGCGCGTGCCCTGGATCTTGTTCGCCTCAGCGGCCTGGAAGACCGGCGCCCCAACCAGCTCTCTGGCGGTCAGCAGCAGCGCGTAGCAATCGCCCGCGCACTGGTATTCGAACCCGACCTGGTGCTGATGGACGAACCACTCGGAGCACTTGACCGGCGCCTGCGCGAAGAGATGCAATACGAAATCCGCCGTATCCACAAAAGCCTCGGCGTGACCGTCGTTTACGTCACGCACGACCAGCAAGAGGCCATGGTAATGTCAAACCGCATCGCTGTCCTGCAGGAGGGAGACATTGAGCAGATTGCCGAACCCGAAGCCCTCTACGAAGAGCCAGAGAGCTCATTTGTAGCCCGCTTCATCGGCGAAAACAACCGCCTGCACGGCCGCGTAATAAAAATAAATGGGGACATCTGCGAAGTGGAAACCGGCGGCCAAATCATCCATGCATTGCGCGTTGCACCCTGCCAGCGCGGCGACGCCACCACGCTGTCGATTCGCCCGGAACGCGTCGCCCTCGCACCCGAGCCAGGCCTGTACACCAATGAACTCGAAGCAAAAATCGAGGACATCACCTTTCTGGGAGACTCTCTGCGCCTTCGCCTGAACGTGTGCGGACGCTCAGATTTCATCGCAAAAATACCCAATATCGTAGGACACGGAGCCGTGCTGGCAGGCGATAACATCCGCATCGGCTGGACACCAACAGACTGCCGGGTGCTTGACCCGGACGACAAGGAGGATACAACATGAAGGCCAAACAGAGAAAGACATTTTGCACCGCGGCAATGATCGCGCTGGCGATGTTGACCCTGGGTTGTGCTGTTTCTGAAGACCGACCATTGACCGTGGTTTCATGGGGCGGCTCTTATGCACGCGCATGCGTCAAGGGCTACCACGAGACGTTTACCGCTGAAACTGGCATCAAAATCAACCTCGAAGACTACAACGGCGGGCTGGCGCAGATTCGCGCTCAGGTTAAAGCGGGCAATGTGCATTGGGATATCGTCGATTTGAGATTCCCGACATGGGCGCAAGGCTGCGATGAGGGCCTGCTCGAACGCGTTGATATCGACTCGCTGCCAGCGGGAGCCGATGGAACGCCTGCGGAAGAGGATTTTCTGTTCGGGACAACGACAGACTGTGGCGTGGCAACACTGTTTTACTCCACCATATACGCGTACAACGAGGAGAATATCCCGGGCGAAAAACCCACCACAATAGCCGACTTTTTTGACCTCGAAAAATTTCCCGGTCGCCGAGGCATGCGCCGCGCACCCCAGGTGAACCTGGAATTCGCACTGATCGCCGACGGCGTACCGCTCAACAAGGTATATGCCACACTCGATACGCCCGAAGGCGTGGACCGGGCCTTCCGCAAGCTGGACACCATCAAAGACCACATCGTATGGTGGGAAGCCGGAGCACAGCCGCCGCAGATGCTCGCCGATGGCGAGGTGGTGATGACCACAGCCTACAACGGGCGCATCTTCAATGCTCAGGTATTGGAAAATCAATCCTTTGTCATCGTGTGGGACGGGCAAATACTGGATCTATCTGGACTTGCTATTGTCGCGGGAACGCCGAACCTCGAAGCCGCAAAGAAGTTTCTCAATTTTGCCTCAACAGCGAGAGCCATGGCCAGTGTCGGTAGCTACATCGCCTACAGCCCCACGCGCCACTCTGCAGAGGCACTGATATCGACACACGCCGAGAAGGGTGTGGATATGAACCCCCATATGCCCAACAGCCCGGAAAATTCCAAGCGCGCCCTGCGAAATGCCTGGGAATGGTGGAGCGTTCACCTGGACGAAATGAACGAGCGCTTCAGCACCTGGCTGGCGCAGTAAGGGATACCGCATTGACTAAACACCTATAGACTAGACTACTGGATATTCCATCCATAAGAGGAGGACAAAACTTGAAGTGGAAGAACAAGTGTAAAACGACGTTTTATCTAACTGTACTGACCGCGCTGGCGATGTTGACCCTGGGTTGTGCTGTTTCTGAAGACCGACCGCTGACTGTGGTTTCCTGGGGCGGTGCTTATGCGCGCGCCTGCGTCAAAGGATACCACGAGACGTTCACCGCTGAAACAGGCATTAAAATCAACCTTGAAGACTACAACGGCGGGCTGGCACAGATTCGCGCACAGGTTAAGGCAGGCAATGTGCATTGGGACATCGTCGATTTGGAAATCCCTGACATGGTGCGAGGCTGTGACGAAGGCCTGCTTGAACCCATCCCGATCAACTCGCTGTCAGCGGGAGCCGATGGAACGCCTGCAGCGCAGGACTTTCCGCTCGGGACGACGACAGATTGCGGTCCGGCAACGATGTTTTACTCCACTATATACGCGTACAATAAGGAGAATATCCCGGGCGAAAAACCCACCACAATGGCCGACTTTTTTGACCTCGAAAAATTTCCCGGTCGCCGAGGCATGCGCCGCGCACCCCAGGTGAACCTGGAATTCGCACTGATCGCCGACGGCGTACCGCTCAACAAAGTATATGCCACACTCGATACGCCCGAAGGAATAGATCGCGCCTTCCGCAAGCTGGACACCATCAAAGACCACATCGTATGGTGGGAAGCCGGAGCACAGCCGCCGCAGATGCTCGCCGATGGCGAGGTGGTGATGACCACGGCTTACAACGGGCGCATCTTCAATGCTCAGGTATTGGAAAATCAACCCTTTGTTATCGTGTGGGACGGGCAAATACTGGATCTATCTGGACTTGCTATTGTCGCGGGAACGCCGAACCTCGAAGCCGCAAAGAAGTTTCTCAATTTTGCTTCAACAGCGAGAGCCATGGCCGGCGTCGGTAGCTACATCGCCTACAGCCCCACGCGCCACTCTGCAGAGGCACTGATATCGACACACGCCGAGAAGGGTGTGGATATGAACCCCCATATGCCCAACAGCCCGCAGAATGCCAAGCGCGCCCTGCGAAATGCCTGGGAATGGTGGAGCGATCACATCGATGAAATGAACGAGCGCTTCAGCACCTGGCTGGCGCAGTAAGAGAGACGGAACACCTGGACTACCGGATATTCTGCCCGCCCATAAGAGGAGGACAAAACTTGAAGTGGAAGAACAAGTGTAAAACGGCGTTTTATCTAACTGTACTGACCGCGCTGGCGATATTGACCTCGGACCGTGCAGTTGCCAACGATCGACCACTGACCGTAGTTTCCTGGGGTGGCTCTTATGCACGCGCATGCGTCAAAGGCTACCACGAGACATTCACCGCTGAAACAGGCATTAAAATCAACCTCGAAGACTACAACGGCGGGTTGGCACAGGTCCGCTCGCAGGTTGAGTCGGGCAATGTACATTGGGATGTCATCGATTTGGAAATCCACGACATGGTGCGAGGCTGTGACGAGGGCCTGCTCGAACCCATCCCGATCAACTCGCTGTCAGCGGGAGCCGATGGAACGCCTGCAGCGCAGGACTTTCCGCTCGGGACGACGACAGATTGCGGTCCGGCAACGATGTTTTACTCCACTATATACGCGTACAATAAGGAGAATATCCCGGGCGAAAAACCCACCACAATGGCCGATTTCTTTGACATCGAGAAATTCCCCGGTCGCCGAGGCATGCGCCGCTCACCCCAGGTGAACCTGGAGTTCGCGTTAATTGCCGATGGCGTGCCGCTCAACAAAGTATATCCCACGCTCGATACGCCTGAAGGCGTGGATCGCGCCTTCCGCAAGCTGGACACCATCAAAGACCACATTGTATGGTGGGAAACCGGGGCGCAGCCACCGCAGATGCTCGCCGATGGCGAGGTGGTGATGAGCACGGCTTATAACGGGCGTATCTTCAATGCTCAGGTATTGGAAAATCAACCCTTTGTCATTGTCTGGGACGGGCAAATACTGGACATAGGCGGGCTTGCCGTTGTCGCGGGAACGCCCAACCTCGACGCCGCAAAGAAGTTTCTCAATTACGCCTCAACAGCGAAAGCCATAGCCGCCGTCAGTAGCTACATCGCCTACAGCCCCACGCGCATCTCTGCGGAGCCGCTGATATCGACGCACGCCGAGAAGGGCGTCGATATGAACCCCCACATGCCCAACAGCTCGCAAAACGCCAAGCGCGCCCTGCGAAATGCCTGGCAATGGTGGAGCGATCACCAGGATGAAATGAACGAACGCTTCAGCGCCTGGCTGGCGCAGTGAGAGAGGTATTACGCTGCCCATCTAAGTAATACAACTGAAGTGACCGGGTACCTGACCATTACCGGTGAGGAGAACCTGGGCGGTGAATCCCTTTACCGACTGGGTTATCCCAACCGGGAGGTGCGCCAGAGCCTCAACCGCAGCCTGTTGCGCTACCTGGTGAAAGATCCGTCGCGGCAGATGGCGAACAGCGTCCAACTCTACCGCCTGCTGGAAGCGAACGACTTCGAGAGACTCAAGACACTGTTCCAAGCATTCTTCGCCAGTATTCCCTACGAGTGGTACACGAACAACGACATCGCCAACTACGAGGGCTACTACGCGAGCGTGTTTTATTCCTATTTCGCAGCACTGGGGCTTGACATCACGGTGGAAGACAGCAGCAGCCACGGCTGTCTGGACATGGCCGTATTATTCAACGGCAACGTGTACTTATTCGAATTCAAAGTAGTGGAAATGGCCCCCAAAGGCGCGGCAATGGCGCAATTGAAGACGCGGCGTTACGCCGACAAATACCGCGCCCGGGGCGAACCGATCCACTTGATCGGGGTAGAGTTCAGCCGGAAGAGCCGCAACCTCGCAGCATTTGAGATAACTCACATAGATCCTTAAGGAAATATAATCATGAGTCAAGCCTATGAACGTCCTTTTCGGCCTATCGAAATGACAGATTCCACCATCACATCCTTTTCGCTGTTGAGTATGGCTGATCAACTCCTGATGGAGGATGTCATTGAACATACGGGACGTAATTCCTTGTCCTTAGTGCATGGAAATAATTTGACGGTTGTCTTGATAGTATTAAAGGCCCAAGCCGTGCTTCATGAACATACCGCCCCGGGGCCGATCACTGTCACAGCCCTGTCTGGGCACCTCGAGTTCTCGACAGCCACTGAATCTAAGCCATTGAGAACAGGTGACGCTGCGGTTTGCGCTGCCCACTTACCTCATAGCGTCAAAGCCCTGGAGGATAGTGCCTTTTTGCTCGTGATTGGCGGTAGGGGCGAATAGTGGGACTGAACCCGGAAGTTCGGGCAGCACAGAGAAATGATCAAACTACAAGGAACAGGTCGTCATGATAACTCAGATTGTGCCGCCATTGACCACGCATTGCGTGAAGATGAGGCTGGGGACACCATTCCAGGCGAGATCGTGAATGCGATCATGGATGGCGTTACACCCCTGCAGGCATGGCGACAGCACCGCGAGTTCACGCTGGATATGCTGGCGGATCAGATAGGTGTCTCGAAGGAATATCTTTCACAGATCGAGAATGGTCAAAAGTCCGAAACAGTAGATATATTTCGCCGACTCTCGAACGTTTTAGACATGGCGTTGGATGTTTTGGTTGAATGAAAAAGGGAAAAAGCTTAGGGTACGCGATAGAAAAAGTTGCGATAGGATAGAGTATGAACCAATTGCTGCAAACATTAACACGCTGCCCAAAAGTAATGATCTTCCTTTCCGCCCTCGCTGTAAGCCTGATGTTGATGACAGGCTGTGATCGCCAAGGCCAGAAAGAAGGGACTGGTTCTTGGTTCTCTGGCACAAGAGTAGATACCATTACTGTGAGAGATACCATCACCTTACGAGATACCATTGTAGTGGTGGATACTATGTTGGTGGAGAAAAAGATTATCTTACGAGACACTATGTTGGTGGAGAAAGAAGTCATAAAGAGAGTTGAAGTGCCTGCTGAGGTACCCACACATTATGAGAAAGCGTGGGAGAAACAGGTTGCCGAGTCAATTGCACTTATCGCTGATGAGGAGACATGCTTTTCAGGTCTGGACAGTATGGAAGTCAGCGTTGTAATGAATGAGGATGCTAAGGATATACTTTCCGAACAACGTGCGAAGGACAAGTTTGAACTGACGCTGAGACGATATGGTGTGCCATTATCGAATTGGTCCAATCCCCACCTATCGCTTGGTATTGAAGCGTTATGGAATGAAGAAAAAAGGTTCGTCGCTTTCACAATAAATGTATCTCTTAAAGAGCCGCTTATTTTTTATCGAAACCAGAAACCTTACAAGCGTTTTATCAAGCCGTGGGAGGAGATACATTATGGATATGCTGGAAAGGATGTAGCAAGGGAGGCTTTCTTGAGATACATTGAGGAGAAGGCAGAACGAGTCGCAAATCTTTACCTATCAGCGAATTAGTGTTGTTGTTCATCCATCCTACAATCCATACATAGAGTATTATACGTTTTCTGTTCGCGACCAGCTACGCGAGCCGGTTACGGATGTTGTCTGGCCATCTTCTTTGCACGGGACGGGCTATCAATAGAAACTGAGATGGTCACGATATATGGCCCGGTCAGTGGGAATCTAGCCCGGCGTTCACCGGAGATGCCGTAATGAACAAAAGAAAGGTGTTTAGGTTTGTCTTGGTAGCTCTCCATATTCTCTGTCTGGCTCTACTTGCGGGCACAGCATGTGGACCGTCTCACGATGAAAAGTTGTCTGGGCTATGGGAGTTTTCAGGTGGAATTAATGGATCTCCTAAATTGAGCCTTTTGGGAAATTGCGATTACAAGATTTTTAGATATTCTGCTGATTTCTCGAAAACCATTTATTTAGACCGTGGAAAATGGGCACTCGATTCTGGAAAACTGGTACTGATAACTCGGAAACCAGGTGCTGTCTCTCGGCTCCTCAGTTTGTCAAAAGAAGACATTGATAAGGTGATCCGACAAAGGACGGGAGTTGATCGACCAAAATGGATGAAGCCCCAAGAGTTCCTTGTCGCCGTTGATTACAGAATTATGAGCGGGAAAGAACACCGGGACCTCCTTTTGCGGGAAGGTAGACTTAGGCTTCTGGAAGAACCGAGTTGGAGAGATTGGTTCAAACCTGAGACACATCCGGAGGGTTATTTGCGCTTAATATCCCCTTCCGAAAAATCCCACGATTTCTTCCAGTCCGCATCATACGGACGTTTCACCAAATGCCGCTTTTAAGGCCCGCTCTTCGGGCCCAGGAGTGCTTCGAGACCGTGGCTGACTGAAGGCAACCGTTCCTGAACTCGCCCGGCAACAGGACAGGCGAGGGTATAACCACACACGAAAAAATAAAAAACGGACTGGATTGCGGCTTAAACCATGCCGCAATGACGGAGGTAGCGGTCAGTCCAGCCTTTACAGTAACGAGCACAACTGCTGGCGCGGCATTGCCGAGATGAATTCTAAACAAGAACAATAATCGGGTTGACGCACATGGCGAAAATCACACCTGCAGACCTCAAACTCCTCATTCAACAGAGCGAAGAGTGAGGCTTGCATGATTGAAATTCGGGCATACATTGATGAAAAAGGCCACAGAGAGATATGGCACTTACATGTGATTTCAAAGAGACGATAAAGGCCCGCGTTCAGCACGATCCAGTCTTTCGCGAGGAATTGATAAAAGAAGTCATCTGGTGCATACGCGCTGGCGATGTGGACACTGGAAAAGCCGTGATGCACGACTATATCAACGCGACGAAGCAGGGCACTCGCTGATAAAAAACTCGCAACAGTGTCACGAGTTTTGCCGCCGGAAGCCAAACACTCACAAGCACAGCAAGCAGAGCTACCGCTTAACGCCGGTGGGAAGCGCATACTCTTGTCCTCCTGGATTGCGGCTTAAACCATGCCGCAATGACGAAGATCCGATTTCAATAAAACTGACCTATGAAATCAAACACAGACATAAAAACCAATATCCTCCGCCCGCGAATGCGCGCTACGGGATTGGTGTTACCACTGCTGGCTTTCATTACCATCACCTTTGTCGCACCACTGGCGACAATGCTCGTGCAGAGTGTGTACGATCCCACAGTCGCCAATGCCCTGCCTGAAACCCTCAACATGCTGGAAAAATGGGATGGAGAGAGCACGCCTGACGAATCAGTGTACGCAACGGCCGCACGCGAGCTATTAAAAGCACGCGAAAATCGCTCACTGGGTCGGGTCGCCACCCGCGTCAACCGCGTGCATTCGGGACTTCGCAGTGTCTTCATGCGCAGCGCGCGAGAATTGCAAAATGTCCCCGAAGGTCCCTGGCGCGATGCCATGATCGGCCTTGATCCCACATGGGGCGATGTACAAACCTGGCACGCGATCCGCAGTGCTGGGGCGCGTTTCACCGCACGGCACTATCTCAATGCCCTTGACCTGCGACCCCTGCCCGACGGCTCCATCGCTCGCCAGTCTTCAGAACGCCGCATCTATCTGGCCCTCTTGTGGCGCACCTTCGTCGTAAGCCTCAGCATCACCGCGCTCTGCCTGTTGCTCGGCTATCCCATCGCCCACTTGATCGCGCATTCGTCTCCGCGCACCGCAAACCTGCTCCTGATCCTCGTGCTCGTGCCCTTTTGGACATCGCTCCTGGTGAGAACAACATCCTGGATCGTACTGCTCCAGACTCAGGGCGTAATCAACGACTTACTCGTCACAATTGGGCTGATCGGCGACGACGGCCGCCTCGCCATGATCTACAATATGATTGGCACACTGGTGGCAATGACCCATGTACTTCTGCCCTTTATGATTCTGCCCCTCTACTCAATCATGCGCGCCATCCCATCAAACCAAATGAGTGCCGCGGCATCGCTGGGTGCGAGTTCCTTTCAGGCATTTTGGCGCGTGTACTGGCCGCAGACCCTGCCCGGTGTAGGTGCTGGATCGCTGCTGGTATTCATCCTCGCCATCGGCTACTACATCACCCCCGCGCTGGTAGGCGGCAGCACCGGACAACTCATCTCCAACATGATCGCCTACCACATGCAGACCTCGCTCAACTGGAGTCTGGCCGGGGCACTTGGTGGAATTTTGCTGGTATGCGTAATCGCGCTCTATCTGCTCTACGACCGCATAGTCGGCATTGACCGCATGAGATTGGGCTAACATGATCTCGACACAACGCATTGGCCGGGGCGCGTACCTGGCCTCCTGTACTCTGATCTTCGCGTTCCTAATCGCGCCAATTCTGGTGATCGTACCCCTGAGCTTCAATGCCGAACCCTACTTCACCTTCACCGAAGGCATGCTGCGCCTGGACGCCGAAGCGTATTCCCTGCGCTGGTATCGGCAGATCATCGAAAACGACCAGTGGACGCGCGCACTGGTCAATAGCCTGATCATCGGTATCGCTTCTACTGCGCTGGCAACTGCACTGGGCACACTCGCCGCGCTGGGGCTATCCAGCCCCGCCATGCCGGGACGCCGCTTGGCAATGGGACTGCTAATCTCGCCGATGGTCACGCCGGTGATCATCTCCGCGGCAGGCATGTTCTTTTTTTACTCAGCCCTGGGCCTCGCACAAACTCACATCGGATTGATCCTATCCCACGCCGCACTGGGCACGCCATTTGTCGTAATCACCGTAACCGCTACCCTATCCGCCTTTGATACAAACCTGATGCGCGCCGCCGCAAGCCTCGGCGCTGGACCGCTACTCGCGTTCCGCAGAGTACAACTGCCGATAATCGCACCGGGCGTTATTTCTGGCGCACTCTTCGCGTTCGCAATGTCTTTCGACGAAGTAGTCGTAGTCCTTTTTATGGGCGGCATTGAACAGCGCACAATCCCGCGCCAGATGTGGGCGGGCATCCGCGAGCAAATCAGCCCGACCATCCTCGCCGTCGCAACATTCTTGATCGTCTTCGCCGTATTGCTATTGCTCACCGTCGAATGGCTGCGCCGCCGCGCCGCCACCTCTTCCCACACAGACTGAGGTCAAAAACATGGCTGATTTACAGACAACAGTAAGCGATATTTTGACCTTTATCCAGGATCGGCTCTACTTTAATCGGGCAGACATGGAGATCGAGGGACAAAAACACAATGCCGCTTTGCTGCTCAGCGCGCTAACGGGATTATTAGGCGGCAAAATTCTGATTGTAGGCGAACCCGGGTTGGGCAAAACAACATCGGCAGAGTATATCGGCGCACTGCTATATCGCATGCCATTGGGGGCTGTGTGGGAAGCAGAAGTGAGCGGACACCCCGAGCAGACCGAAGAAAAAATTGTTGGGAGACCAAACCTCGGCGCGCTCAACCGCGGCGAAGAAGATGTGGTATGGTCGGCATTTTCCGTCTTACCCGTCAAAGTCGTAGATGAAATCAACCGCCTACCGGAAACAAAGCAGAGCTTGATCCTCAACGGTGTAGATCGCGGCAACTGGTCCTATTTGAACCAGATGCAAATCAACGATGAATACTGTCTGTTCGCAACGGCCAATTATCAGGACCGCGGAACAAATACTATCGTCGTACCCCTTTTGGATCGCTTTGACGTGATGGTAGAATCCAAATATCCTGGCGCAAATTTGTCCTGGATGATCGGCACAGCATCCTCGCCCGCACATCTTCTGCGAGATCCAAAACGCGAGCAAGCACTCCAGGCGTGTCTGATCAACCCCAATGCCAAAGCAGAGATAGAAGCGATTTGCACAGCCTATGGAAAAGCGATTTCCAAGCGTTTGTCCGTGCCAACTCTGGGGCGTGCCGAGCGCGAAACGATTCGCAGTGAAATGAGCGCATTGCCTTTCCAGGCCGATGCCAGTGCGTATGTTCGAACCTTTTTGGCTGAACTCTCTTTCTGCTGCAAATACGGACAAAAACGCACAAATGAAGTCTGCGGCGAAGGCTGTCACTACACGGGCTATCTTTGTTATGAAGTACAAACATGTCCGTCCAATCGCCTGCCCATTTCCATCCGACGCTACGCACAGGCACTCGCCTGGGTGTTGCGCGACAAAGAAGTGCATCTCGAACATATCCGCACGATATTGCCATACACATGCGCTCACCGCATCCAATGGCGAGATGAGGGAGAAACACAAAACCGCCGAGACGATGTGTTGCCCATTCACAGAGCGCGAGAAGCGGTGCGGCAGGTCTTTCGGCGCTATACCGAACAGCGCGAGCGCATCCAATCGGCCTTGATGACTGCCAATCGCATTGTAAGTGGTGCCGACGAGAAACCCATTCAAGGCGAACACCCCATTTACATGGAAATTATGCGCGACCTGGGACAAGAACCTGTGCGGCCAGAATTTTCGTAATTCAAATTTTACAGGACCAGACATGGGACAAAATCCATTCCGAGAATTTGATCGGATTATATCATCCGATTTGACCCCTGAAAACGCAACGCACGTCAATGGCTTGCTATCCACAAAGCGCAATCCCTTCGCAGAGTTTATCGAAGACACACGCGAAAAGCGCGTCCTGCCCATGGATGAAATTCTCGCCTCTCATGCCGCGGCAATGGATCGGTTGACAGCAGCTTATCGCGCGCTAATCACTGAATGCGTAGGCGAAGGACTTTGGCAAGCCGACCGCAAAACCATTGAATCGACCTATGCTGCGGCATCGCGAATTGTGGGACAAACCGATTGGGAAATGACCGATCTCAAAGCGTTTTGCGCGCACGCCCTGCAAAGCAACGACGCGGCTTTCTTTGTCATGGAACCCCTCGGCTTATTCTTATCGGCCTTTTGCAACGCATCGTCCCAGTCGGATATTCATCTCGATCTCACAGGTCACGATTTGCGCCTGTCTCTTATGGGCTATCACCTTCGCAAAGGCATCACACTGACCATTGTGGGCGACATGGGCGACCTCACGGGCATCTCGCTCATGGGGGGCTATCTGAAGGTCGAGGGAAATGTTCGCCACTATCTCGGCGCGGGTATGATCAACGGACGGATTGAAGTCTCAGGAGACGCTAGCAAATACATCGGCGAGCAAATGCAAGCTGGCGAAATCCACATCAATGGGCGTCTGGGAGGTGTGGGCAACGTTGAAGGCGGCGCGATTTATCACCGCGACCAGATGCTCAGAGGAACAAAAACAAAATGAACTTCAACGACATCATCCAGCGCGTTTGGCCTGCTGTTCGCAAGCGCCATCTATTTCCCGAATTGCCGACACCAGAAGTAATCGAAACAGGCGACGAAAACGCGACCATTCAAATGAAGGACAAAGTAATCCAGTTGAATGCCGAGCGGCTAGCCGCCCTCGCGCAAGTGATGGACATAGAAGACGCCACCTCTGCACTACTGGATCACGGAGTGGGACATCACACCATTTGTCCCTGGGATTTTGAGACGCACTTAAAGCTATATGCTGCGCTCAAACCCGTATTATTAGATGGGACATTGGTCAAGCAGGTGGTCGAATATTTCTCGGATGTGGTAGTCGATACCCATGCCGTACGCGAGCGCGAATCGAAATTGCCAGAGGTTTATCGCCACGCTGAATCGAGTGAAGTGACAGACGTAATTCGGGCATTGTACCAGCGTCTTTGGGGTGAAAATTTGGGCGTGGAAGATCGCGGCGAAGTGGATCGGCTCGCGCGCATACCCTTTCTGGATACTTCACAGTGGGGCGATAGCCTTCGGACATTTGCACAGGTAATTGCCCCCTTAATCGAAAAAGAAATGGGCGAAGGAAATGGACAGGGCGGCATGATGGGCGATGTGCAACAGTATTCGGCAGGCGAACTCGCGGCGGGATTGGAACAATTTGCCGAGCAGGGATTTTACGCCTTTAGAGAAATGGTGCGCGATTTTTCCGACGAGCTACAAGACGCCAATATGATGCCCGATATGGGCCGGGGCAAAGGCACGCCCTCGGATGCCGACCTTTTGTTTTATATGGCGCGCGCATCCGCATTTCGCCTGCCTGTTCAAACCATGCCCATGGAAAAAGTGGGAGGATTACATCCGCATTCTCATTCTCCCTGGGAAATTGGCAAACCCGTTCAGCACATCGATGTGTGGACGAGTTTTGGGCGCATCATGCCGGGCATTTCCCAAATGTGGAACTGGCGAGATGGCGAAACCCACGGCGATGGCGATGGCATACCCGATTGTGTGGTCATTGTCGATTCCTCGGGCAGTATGGTCGATCCGTGCAGAGAAATATCCCACGCAGTCTTAGGTGCTGGATGCGCGGCCGATGCGTATTTGCGACGGGGCAAACGCGTGGCCGTTTACAATTTTAGCGATGCACAGTCTGGCGGGAAAGAGGTACTGGACTTCTCAAGAGATCGCAAGCGCGTGTTTTTTGCCCTATGCCGCTACTTCGGTGGTGGAACCGCGTTGCATCTGCCTGATTTGGAACCCCTTCTCAAAAATCATGTGGATATTTTTCTCATTACAGATATGCAGATTACCAATCTCGATGCCCTGATGCAATTTCTGATTGGAAAAGAAAACCGAGTAACTGCTGTTCACGTGGCACAAAATCGGGATGCCCACCGATTTCGCCAGCGGACTGCCACTGCGGATCACATTTGCGTTTATGCAGTTGAACGCGCAGAAGATATTCCAGATATTGTGCTATCAGAAGTAAAAACGCGATTTCGGGCTGTTTAGTGTGTACACGTCCACATAGACCTGCCGGGACAGACCTTGCAGGCGGACGTTTACCTATTATTTAGGAGCAATTATGAAGCGTCTTTTTGCCGTATTCATTGCCGCTGGTTTGTTGGGTTGCCAAGCAAAAGAAGAACCCGAATTTGTAGAAGTCAACCTCGAGGACAAGGAACACAAGCTGAGTTATGCGCTGGGCTTAAATTTCTCCGATCAATTGAAAAAGCAACTGGGCCTGACAATTGATGTGGATGTATTTGTACAGGGGTTCAAAGACGGTTATACTGGAGAATCCCCCCTGCTTTCCCCTGACGAAGCACTAAAAATTCTAATCGAGATGCAGGAAGAGCAAAGAGCACAACAACAAGCGGAGAAAAACAAAATGGCAGAAAAAAACAAAAAAGCCGGCGAGGCTTTTCTTGCAGAAAACATGAAAAAAGAAGGTGTAGTGGCATTGGACAGTGGCTTACAATACAAAGTGATCAAAGCCGGCGACGGGCCGAAACCAAAAAAAACCGATGCCGTATCGTGCCACTATCGCGGAACATTGCTCGACGGCACGCAATTTGACAGCTCTTATGATCGCGGGCAGCCAGCGCAATTTCGCGTGGATCAACTCATTCCCGGCTGGACAGAGGCCCTGCAACTCATGCCCACAGGATCAAAATGGGAGCTTTATATCCCATCCTATCTGGCTTATGGCGCGCGACCGGCCGGACAGATTAGCCCCAATTCAACGCTTATTTTTGAATTGGAATTGATCGAGATCAAATAATAGGCATATAATCTGACGTCTTGATGGGCAGACGCATAGTCTGCCCTATTTTTTCGCAGGAATTGATTTTGAAGCTGGACATCGGGAGTTGTGCTATTCGCTCTTAGTTCTGAAATCGCATTTTGGAATCGACCGATTGCTGCTAATGGCTACCCGCATCGGTTTTGCACACCCCAAAACAGGGAAATGGACCGAAATCTCCGCGCCAATCCCCGGCCCAATTCAGCGCTTATTTCAACAATTTGGATGGGAATCTGATCTGGAGGACAACTTATGAATGTACTGATAACAGGAGCCGAGAGCTATTTGGGACAGGCCATTGCCAGAGAATTGGCACCGGGTAACCGGTTGCGACTCTGGGGGGCGGGCGATCCGCCTTCTGAACAGGGTGAAAATATCACCTATTTTGAAGGCGACATACGCGACCCAGACGTGGCGGGGCAAGCCGTTCGCAACATGCAGGCTATTGTACACACAGGTGAGCCACCTCCCAATCTTGATCTCGCCTGCGAACAAGAATTGCTGGATCTGGCAACGCGGGGCACCCATGTTTTATTCAAAGCTGGTATAGATGCCGGTATAAAGCGATTTGTATATGGAAGCACCCTCCAAATATTCGAAGCATATCCCAATGATGTATATATCAGCGAAATGTGGCGGCCCACACCATCGACAGACAAATTCCAGCTCACGCGGTATCTCGGCGAAATGACAGCGCGCGAATTTGCGCGCGATTTCCCCGTAGCCGTCACAGTATTGCGATTGGGAAAGCTAATTGCAGAAGAAGACGCTTCCGCGCAGGAGCCAGACCTCATGTGGGTCGATTATCGCGATGCGGCGCGGGCATTTCGCCTATCTCTCAATCGAGATGCACAGTCCGAATTGATGTGGAACAGGCGATTTGCCCTCCATCACATTTGTGCAGACATTCCGAATCCAAAATATCTGGTCGGCCAAATTCGCGGATTTCAGTTGCGGGGTTTTCAGCCGCAACACAATTTTGAAGCCATCTGGCAAGGAGGTGGCACGTGAAAAAAGTACTTTTGCTGGGTGCTTCCGGGCAAATTGCACCCAATATTATACCGGATATGGAATCGCATTGCGATTTCATACTGGCCGACGTAAAACCCTATCCCGATGGCAGATCCATCGAACATGTAGATATGCGCAATTACGACCAGGTGCGCGATGCCATGCAGGGCATGGATGCGGTGATGAATTTTACGGTAAATCGTCCCGATCCCATCCTGAGCTTTCACGTCAATATACTGGGCGCACTACATGTGATGAAAGCCGCGGCCGAAATGGGCATAAAAAAAGTAGTGCATACGGGACCGCAACTGGTGCGAAATTATTACGATCAGGATTTTGAAATCACCGATGTCCCCCGCGCACCCGGCACCGGGTATTACGGCGTGACCAAAATGCTCAGTTACGAGATTTGTCGCACATATGCGCGGATTTACGATATTCAAACAATTTGTTTTGTATTCAACGGTCTGGGCCCGGAGCCAGATGCGCCCATCAAAGGCGAGGACTTCCCTCCATTTCGCATATTCTGGAAAGACCTGGCGCATGCGTGTTGCCTCGCATTGGATATCGAATCCGTGCCGGATAATTATCAGGAATTCAACATGGTGAGTATGACAGCGCACCAAAAATACACCATGGAAAAAGCACAACGCATTTTGGGTTACGAACCGGCTGAACGCTGGGAAAATTATTACAAACGTGAGGTGTGATAAACTATGTCATCTTCCAAAACAATTTTCCAAAAAAACCGCAAATTCATCCCCGGCGGCGTAGTCTCGGTCAACCGCGCCGTCGCGCCGGAAATTGCCTTTGTGCGCGGACAGGGCAGCCATGTGTGGGATGCAGACGGCAATGAATACATCGACTATCACGCGGCATTCGCGCCATTTATTCTGGGGCATAACGATCCAGATGTGAACGCAGCAGTGGCAAAGGTACTTGCCGACGGCACAACACTGATGGGATCGGGCACCAATCCGTGGGAAGGGCGTTGTGCCGCATTGATCGTAAAACACGTACCCTCTGTTGAACGGGTAATGCTCACAAATACGGGATCAGAAGCGACCTATCACGCCATTCGCATCGCGCGGGCACACACGGGACGCAATGGCGTCATTGTAATGCAAGGGGGGTACAATGGCTGGCACAATGACGTAGCGTTGAATGTGATGACGCCACTAAATGCAATCGGGCCGCGGGTCTCACCGGGTGAATATAAAAAGATACCGCTCTCTGCCGGCGTGCCCAACACTGTGTTAGACGATATACATGTGGTGAATTTTAACGACCTCAACTCCGTGCGCTGGGCAATGGATCAGTACGATATTGCCGCGCTGATTCTCGAGCCAATTTTGCAAAATATCGGCATCGTACATCCACAAGCGGGCTATTTACAGGGATTGCGAGATTTGTGCGATGCGCGAGGGGTTGTACTGATATTTGACGAAGTAAAAACGGGATTTCGCCACACAATGGGAGGCTATCAAAGCATGTGTGGCATCATGCCAGACCTGTCCGTCTTTGGCAAAGCAATAGCCAATGGCTATCCCATTGGCGCGATTGGCGGGCAGGTGTCGCTCATGGATTATTTTGTCCACGAAAATCCGGCAAAGCGCGTACTAATCGCCGGAACGTACAATGCCCATCCCATATCATGTGCCGGCGCCATTGCCACAATGGAAAAACTGGCATCGGCAGATTTTGAACAACTTTACGCGATGGGCGAACAGTTGGAAACGGAATTGACGGCGTTATTCGAAGAGACCGGAATAGAAGTGGCAATTGCCCGACAGGGATCGGCTTTTTGCGTTTATTTTATGGATCACGCGCCCGCCGATTGGCACGATATTGCCGAACACCACGATTTCGCGCTTGACGAGCGCTATCGCCGCGCATTGATTGAAAGAGGCATTTATCATTTTCCACTGGCAACAAAGCAGGGCAGTATTTCGTTTGCACATTCACAAGCGGATATAGATGAGACGCTCTCAAAAACGCGAGACGTTCTTCAATCACTTTGAGGAGGACTATATGGAAAGTCCAGCAAAGAAGGCAATTGTCATTGGGATGGATGGGGCGAGCATGGAAATTGTAAAAAATATGGCTGACTGGGGGCACATGCCCAATGTGGCAAAACTAATCGAGCGCGGGGCCTGGCGCCCCATGATTGGCGTGTTTCCCACCCTCACGCCGCCGGGATGGACTGCCGTATCCACGGGGTCATGGCCAGGCAACCACGAAGTCATGGATTTTAACATCCGCGCCCTGGGCAAGCAACTGGACCAGACCGTCTGGGGCATCAATACGGAGCTGTCCAAATCCGAGTATATCTGGAATACATTTGAACGTGCGGGTAAAACGCCGATTCTGGTCAAATGGGAAATGTCGTGGCCACCCACCGTGACGACCGGGATCCAGGTGGAAGGCACGGGCCCCGGTGTGTCCAATCACCACCAGGTCGCGGGCTATCACTTATTTGTGGGGGGCAAATGGGCACCGCGGCGATTGGTCGTACAGCGCGACCCCGAAACGCTGGACCCGAGTGCTCTGCAAACCGTATCGGAATTTGATCCGGTCACCCTCAAGGCCGCTGATGGGTGGACAGCACTGCCCAATTCCGAAAAGCCACCGCTCGAAGTCGAAATGGTGATCACGCCCTTAGCGCGTGGACGCGAACCCATGAACCGGGGAAAGAAAGGCACGCCCAAGCCGTTTTACGGTTTGATCTACGCGACAACCGCGCAGGGGTATGACCGCGTGTCCGTCTGCAGCGCGCGGGATGGGGGTTCAAAAGTATGTGACCTCGGCGTGGGCGAATGGAGCGATTGGTGGCTCGATACATTTGAAATTGACGGCGAGCAGGTGCGCGGTTACGTGCAAATGAAATTGATCGCGCTGACCGAAAATGCCGATATGTTCGAGCTATTTGTGCCGCAAATTTGGCCTCCCGATGGCTATACCAAACCGGCGTCAATTGCGCAAGAAATCGACGAACACGTGGGCAACTTCTTGCAAAATCCCGCTCGCGATGCCCTGGGCAAAATCGACGATGACACGTATTTTGAATTGCTGGAATTCCACCACCAGCGACTGGCCGATGTGGCACAGTACCTGACGGGATCTCGCACATGGAATCTGCTGATGATTGAAACGCACGCTTCGGACTATACAAGCCACTTCTTCCTGGGGCAGGCCGACCCTACGAGCGGTGCCGAGCAATCGGTCCTTGAACGGTCACGCGAAGGCGTCTTCCGCACCTATCAGTCAATTGACCGCATGATCGGGCGCATCGTTGAAGATATTGCCGATGAAGATACCGTCGTCGCAGTCGTGGCCGATCACGGCGGCACATCCAATCAATTCCCCGCGGTCAACATCCGCAAGGTCCTCACAGAAACGGGATTCGTGAAATACCGTGAAAATGGACAAATCGACTGGACCAAAACGCGCGCGTGCGACGTGGGGCTGGTGCATATTTTCATCAACCTGGAAGGACGCGAACCCGACGGGATTGTTTCCCAGGACGATTACGAAACCGTGCGCCGAGAGCTGATTGCCGCACTGATGGAATACAAAGACGAAGCCACTGGACGCCACCCCTTTGCCCTGGCCCTGACCCGCGAAAATGCCGAAATGGTCAATTTGTGGAGCGATCTGGTCGGCGATGTGGTCTATGCACTGCACCCCGAATTTGACGGCGCGCACGGCAAGCAATTGCCCTCGGTGAGCTTTGGCATGGGCGGGCAGCATTCGACATTTGTGATTGCGGGCGCAGGCATTAAGCAGACTGGCCTGCTCACAAAACAAGTGCGCTCAATCGATGTCGCACCCACAATCTGTTATCTCACCGGTGTGCCCATGCCCATGCAGGTCGAAGGCGGCGTGGTTTACGAAGCCCTCGAAGACCCCGATTGGCATTTGGAATAAGATGGCAGAAGCATCTACATATCGAGCAACTGAGGTTCAAAGCGGCCGCGCTGTAACGCCCCGGGCTGTTTTTGTAGCCATCGTGATCATCGTCACAACCGTCTTGTGGGACGAGTGGATGGCCTACTACATGAGCGGCTCCAATATCAGCCGCAGCCATTTCCCTCTCGCACTGTTTTTCCCATTCTTGTCCCTGGCCGTATTGAACATCATCGCGCGCCGTGCCCTGCCCTCTCTCGTGCTCACACCGCCGGAATTGCGCGTAGTTCTGGGGATGGGACTCGTTGCCGCGATTGTGCCTTATGACGGCGTTACCGGGCATCTCATCGGTGTTTTGGCCGGGGTGTATTATTTTGCAACGCCCGAAAATGGATGGGATTTTTATCTCCATGACAATATCCCAACCTGGTTGGCACCGCAAAATGATACGGGCGCCATGAACTGGTTTTTCGAGGGCACACCCGCAGGCCATGTTCCCGCACTCGGCGCGTGGGCAACACCGCTTTTCTGGTGGACATGCTTCCTCGGCGCAGTCGCATTTGCCGTTTTTTGTGTGGTCGTCATGTTGCGCCGACAGTGGGTAGATCACGAACGCTTGACCTATCCCATCGTAGAAGTGGGCACACTATTGACCGAGACCCAAAAAGGGGGCAGGCTATCCCAGGTTTTTTCGTCGCCTCTGTTCTGGATCGCGTTTGGACTCGTGATGCTGCTGAAAGTCTGGAACATCGGGTCGTACTTCACACCGATTTTTCCGCACATTCCGTTTGAAGGCGGGCAGTTTCGGTTCTACCCCGACTTTCCTTTTTTAATTCGCAGAGTCAGTTTTTACGCAGTAGGTTTTGGTTATTTTGCGCGATTGGACGTGCTGTTCAGCGTTTGGGTATGGGTGTTTTTATCGGGCTTTGAGGTCTTTTTATTCAACAAATTTGGGTACACGCCGGGCGCAGCAGACCGGCAGTGGCAAAGTCCAGCACTGGGTTGGCAAAGCGGGGGAGCGCTCATCTTTCTGGCGATTTGGAGCCTGTGGATGGGCCGCGCACACCTCTTGGATGTCTGGCGAAAAGCCATGCATCCAGGTTGCGATGTCGATGACAGCGACGAATTGCTATCGTATCGCACGGCTGTGATCGGACTGGCCGTCTCCCTATCATTTGTCGCCGCGTGGTTATACGCTGCGGGCATGGCACTATTCGTCATTCTCACATTTTTGCCCATTGCCCTGTTGACATTTTTGGGACTCTCTCGCGTGATTGCCGAACTGGGCTTGGTATATGTGTATTATCAGGTACAACCGTTTGACGCCGTGTTGCAAATTTGGGGCACGCCAACAATCAGCGGACAAAGTGTCACAACCCTGTCGTTTATGCGGATATTTAACAGCGCCGGCAAAGGCTATGTCATGCCCGCTATGACACAATCGGTCAAAGCCGTAGATCGCGTGGTAAAACCCCGCCAGATTGCCCTGATGATTGGGGTATCACTCATCCTGGGCTATGTGGTTTCCATTGCCAACACACTGTATTTGGGATATGCTTATGGCGCGTACAACCTGGGCAACATGGGACTCAAAAACGCCGCGCCGGGCGCATTTAATCAAGCGATCAATTCCATCCGCAATCCCATTCCAATGGGAGGCAAAGGCGGGCTGGCAATATGGGCCTTAATCGGTGCAGCAGCTATGGCCGCGTTCACGCTGGCGCGCTATTGGCTCCCCTGGTGGCCCCTGCACCCCATTGGCCTGGCCATACAGGGCAACTACGGCGTGACAAAGGTCGTATTTTCAATTCTGATCGTCTGGGCAATCAAATCGCTACTGATGAGAATAGGCGGCGTGGATCTCTACGAACGCGGCAAACCCTTTTTTATCGGACTAATCGTTGCCCAGGCTTTGAGCACGGCTCTGGTCTTCGCCATCGATTGTGTGTGGTTCCCCGCCCGCGGGCACAATGTACACAATTATTAAAAAGGAAATCGCGATGATTGGAGTGGCAATTCAGGGCGCGGGAAATGTATCCACCGAACATATCAGAGCATATCAGAATAATCCCCATACCCGGGTCGTAGCCATTGGCAGTCGCACATTGGAAAGCGCGCAAAAAAAGGCCATCGCCTGCGGTATAGATTGTGAATTATTCGACTCTTACGACCGCATGCTCGCCCATCCCGGCGTAGATCTGGTATCGATTTGCACACCCCCAGATTTGCATGCAGCAGAAACCATCGCAGCAGCCGAGGCCGGCAAACACATTCTGATCGAAAAACCAGTGGCCCTGAATATAGACGAACTTCACGCCATGGATGCGGCGGTTCAAAAAGCCGGGGTAAAAACCGTCGTGAGCTTTGTCCTGCGATGGAACCCAATGGTGCTGTCCATCAAACAAGCCATTGAAAAGGGGTGGATCGGACAACCGCTTCTGGTACAGGCCGATTACTGGCACGGGCCAACCCATCAGCGTCCCAAAAAATTTGAACGACCCAGGTGGAATTCCATGACTGCCGGGGCTATTGTACACGGAGGGTGCCATGCAATGGATGCAGCGCGGTATGTATTAAATAATGACCCCATTATTCAGGTATCGGGGGTCTCTCCCCGCAATTCCAGCCATCCCGAAACATATCTCGCAACAACCGCGGCCGCGGTTCAGTTTGAGCGCGGCACCGCGGGAAAAATTTCGGGATCGACCGAATTTTTCATGCCTTATGTATTCAACCTGGAAGTATTCGGCGACGAAGGCGTAATCCGCAACAATCGGTTTTATACAAAACAAATCTTAGGACAACGCGATCTGGCTGAAATTCCAACCGTATTGCCAGACAGCGGCGCAGTATCACACCATCCCTTCCAGGAAATGATCGACCACTTCATCGACTGTATTTTGACCGACGCAGAATCCCACGACAATCTATCCGTAGCGGTCAATACCCATCTGGCCTGTTTTGCCGCTGAAGCATCCGCACGAGATCGGGGTACGCCCATTCACCTGAAATAGAAAATCGGGAGAAGACCAAATGCTCAAAATAGGACTCGTCGGCTGTGGGGGATTAGGATCGCGTCACGCCGCCCATGTAGAGAGCATAGAAGGCGCAGAACTGGTATCAGTTTGTGATTATGAACTGGCCTCGGCAACGGCTTTGGCAGACAAACTCGCATCCCAGCCGGCTGTTTATGACGATCACCGAACCATGCTATCGGCACAATCCCCAGATGTCGTACTGGTCGTAACCCCCAATTTTGTACACAGTCCCATTACAGTCGATGCCGCCACAGCAGGCGCGCATGTATTTTGCGAAAAACCAATGGCACTCACGGTTGAAGATTGTGATGCGATGATTGAAGCGGCTGATCATGCCGGTGTCTTTTTAATGATCGGGTATGTGCGGCGATTTCAAAATGCCTACCGCGAAATGAAACGGTTGATCGATGAAGGGCGAATCGGCGAAGTGCGTATGGCGCATACCGTGCGTTTGGGCACAGGAGCACCTGGGGGCGTAGCGGGATGGCAATTGGATCGAGAGAGGTACGGCGGACTTTTTTCAATGCATAGCCACGAACTGGATCAACTGACCTGGATGGCGGGTGATGTGCGCGCTGTTCAAGCCGCAATGCGATATGGCGATGAGTCAGATAATACTGTGGAGGAAAGTATTTTTATCAATTTGGAATTCTGCTCAGGCGCAATCGGGTCTTTGAGCAGCAGCCGAATTTATCCAAGCGGGAGTTACGAACTGGGCGTGGCGGGCACTGAAGGTTCGGTGAAAATTACCAGTGGAACGGGCGCGCAACTCACACTCAACCGGGTGGGCGAAAAACCCGAGCACATGTCGTTTGAGCGGAACAACGGCCTGCTGGAAGAAATGACCTATTTTTTAAAGTGTATCCGCACGGGCGAACAACCACAGTCCAACGGCCTTGATGGCCGGCGCACCATTGCGATTTCCCTCGCCGCCCATGAATCTGCTCGCACAGGTCGCAAAGTGAAAGTACCGATAAGCTCGGTCAAGTGATTGCCGAATAGCTCAAAAAAGGGATTCAAGGCTCAAGAGATGGCAAAGTTCGATGCCATCATCTAAATCTTCCCAATAAATAGCAAAACCACCCGGTTCTATTGACCAGTCGGCACGTTGTTCATCGGTTGCCCTGTATAACCAGTCCAGCCAATGAATATTGTCCAACTGCAGACTCATTTCGCGCCCATCGCTTAATGCGACATATAGAAGGTTATTGTCAAAACGGACGCTTGTTGCGATAACTGTTTTTTTATCTGGAGAAGTAAGCATCCGAAAAAATAGACTATTTGCAGTGGCGAATCAACCCCTGATTGTCCGTGGTCGAGAATGAAAATAGAGAAAGCTGGAGGTTTTAATGGCAAAATTCGAACAAGTACAGGCATTGACATTTGATTTATTTGGCACGATTTTGGATCTGGGTGGTAGCTTGACGCCGTTTATCGCCGAGATGCTTCGGGAAAAAGGAGCCGATACCACAGCAGAACATTTCTGGCAGCAATGGCGCTATCGCCAGCGGTTGGAGCAATTTCAGGACACAATCATGATGCTCGGACACGGGGGCTACCTGGAGACAGTGCGACGGGCATTTGTATATGTACTCGCCCTGAATAAAATTGAAATGTCAAAAGAGGAAGTGAAAACATTTCTCGCATGCTGGCAGGACCTATCGCCTTTTCCCGAAGTCAGAGCAGGACTAAAAAAATTGGCCGCGCGTTACAAACTCGTCGGGCTGTCCAACGGCGACCCGGCCTTTCTCGATCACCTGGCAAAAAATCGGATCCAATGGGATTTTGACGACGTCATCTCAGTGACGACAATGGGCGCATTCAAGCCACATCCCGCCGTATATCGCCGCGCCGCACAAATCCTGGGACTGGAAGTGGGCGCGTGCATGATGGTATCGGCTAATTCATTTGATGTGGTGGGCGCTCGCGCGTGCGGTTTGCGAGGTGCATATGTAAACCGCTATGACCTGCCCTATGAAGATTCGCCGTATCGCGCAGATGTAACAGTCACTGATTTTACAGAATTGGCCGAAGCAATTGCATAACCAAATAACGAGCTACTCAATATGCATGAAGACCTCACAATCACCCTCGGCGTCGAAGACGAATTACACCGCGTATCTGAGATCATCCGCGACGGCAGCAGCGCTGACCGACAGGTTGACCATTTTCGCATCCGCCGCCTGGAGGGTGCCACTGAAATGGAGGCATTGCACGCCGTCGTCGATCAGCTAATTGCCGAAACCCGAGAGGGGATTGAGATGGCACCATCAAAAAGTAGCGTGTAACTACCGACTATGGACGCTAACATAAATGTCAGTCCCAGAAATTATTCACGAAATAGACGAAGTGATCAGAGATACACACACGATTCGTGAAAAAAAAATTAAAAGGCTCCAGAAACTCGCTATGACATGCTGGAATGAAGTTATTCCGGTGTACGGCACAGCGACTTCTAAAGGACTGGAATCTGATAAAATCCAAAAGCGTTGGGCAAATGTACGCGATGAAGTTGAAAAATACGAGACGAAAGCCCAAATTCTGTATGTTCTCGACTGGCCAGCTTCCAGTGGTAATTTCTACTGGGTGAAATGACTGGTGTCGGAGGATGCTTTCCAAAAACGAATTTAGTGCTACACTCACTTTTGTTCATAGAGATTCCTATACAAAAAAACAAACCAAATGTGGTATTCATTCTCGCAGACGACCTGGGCTGGCACGATACATCGTTATACGGCAGCGCATTTTGCGAAACCCCAAATATCGACGCCCTTGCCGAGCGCGGCATGATGTTTACCAATGCGTATGCAGCCAACCCGCTGTGTTCGCCTACTCGCGCGAGCATCATGACGGGCTTGTGGCCCGCACGCGTGGGCATTACAACACCGGGATGCCATCTGGACCGCATTGTACTCGAATCCTTTTTAAGCGAAAAAGGTCCACCGCATAACAAAGCTCTGATCGCACAAAGCGTCACCCGCTTGAGCACTAAATACCAGACCCTATCCTCGGTATTTCGCGATGCCGGATATAAAACCGCACACATTGGAAAATGGCATTTAGGCGCAGAACCTTATAGTCCGTTTGAGCACGGATTCGATATCGACATCCCGCACACACCTGCCCCCAGTCCATTGGCCGATGGCTGGTTTGCGCCGTGGAAAGTCTATCCCAACAAAGGCGAACCCGGCGAACACCTGGAAGATCGCATGGCGCAAGAAGCCATTGAATTCATTCGCCAAAACAAAGACACACCTTTTTATCTTCATTTCTGGCAATTTTCCGTACATTCCCCCTGGCACGCCAAACAGGACTTGATTGAAAAATACGCGCAAGAAGTCGATGTTGAATACCCCCAGCACAATCCCGTTTACGCAGCAATGGTTGAAACAATGGATGACGTAGTAGGACAATTAATTGGAACGCTGGAGGAAGAAGGGATTTTAGACAATACCATCGTGATCTTCTTTTCTGACAATGGTGGAGTACACTGGAGCGCAAAAGAACAGGTCCATCCCGATTATGTCGATGTACCCATCACGAGCAACGCACCCCTGAGAGGTGGCAAGGCAAATATCTATGAGGGCGGCACCCGCGAACCGTTGATTGTCGTATGGCCCGGCCAGATTGAAGCGGGCAGTCGCAACGACCAGGCAATCGTACAGAGCATCGATTTCTTCCCCACGCTGACCGAACTCTGCGGCCTCGACATGCCCGACCCGGTTGACGGCATCAGTTTTGCACCCGCACTTCGCGGTGAATCCCTTGCGCGGAACACCATTTTCTGCCACTTTCCGCACTATACGCCGGCAGCAGGTGGCCTACCATCGACTTATGTCCGCAAAGGCGATTGGAAACTCATCCGTTTCTACTGCGACAACGACGACCAGAGCGATCGCGTAGAACTTTACAATTTGGCTGAAGACATTGGCGAATCGAACAATCTGGCGGACGAATACCCCGACCACGTATCTGAATTGAATGACCTTATCGACCAATTTCTGACAGATACCGGCGCTGTGATACCCACGCCCAATCCCGCGTATCAGCAATAATCTACGGAGCGAGCACATGACTGTTCAATACAACGGAATTTTACGAGCAATTATCGCTGCGATCATTCTCGCCGCGATCAGCACACTGGGCGATTTTTTGTGGGCGCACTACGCGATCAAACACCGCATGTTTGCCGGCATCCTTCACGGGGCACTCTTATGCCTCTGTTTGGGCGCAGTTCTCGGATATGGTGGCAAAACGCCACAATCAATCTTGCTGGGTGCCCTCGGTGGCCTCGTAGTTGGCATTTTGTCAGCCGGTGGATTTTACCTCTTGCGCCCGTTCATTCGCTATGCCGCGATGATCGTCGCGTGGATGGAACTGTGGATTCTCACAGCTCTGCTCCACCAATGGGTGGGTGCCATCCCCAAAAACCTGAAACATACTTTGCTCCGAGGTATTCTGGCCGCCGCGACTTCCGGCCTCGCCTTCTACGCGATTTCGGGCATTTGGACCAGTCACACGCCCGGCGGACCAAATTATCCCTACAATCTGCTTTGCTGGACCATTGCCTTTTTGCCCGGATTTCTCGCACTATTTGTAACGCGGAAAAACGACTAACACATCTGGAGGCCTCTTTTGATCAAACTCGTCTGTCTAACATTGCCTTATTCAAACTATTCTCTCGAGCGCGGCATTGAAGGTGTTGCCCGCGCGGGATATTCCTATGTGGGTTTGGGCTGGTCGCACGAAGGCGAAGATACGCTCGGTTTTGATCCCGATGGACCACTTGTGCATCGGACAAAAACCCTGTGCGAACAAGCGGGTTTAACCCCTGTCGTGATCGGCCTTGGATCGACCCCGGCAAGAGATAACGCACATTATCTTATGCGAAGAATTGATGTGTGCCGGGCACTCGGCGCCGAAGCGATTCAGCTGGCCGGTGCGGGCGGGTATCGGCGATTTCCCAATGAACCGCTCGCCCCCGAAGTTTTTCAAGCTGCCCACGAAGCCTATGTCGCAGACATGCAAGAAGCGGGAACCTATGCACAGGACCGAGACATTATCCTCGCACCCAAACCGCATACGGGCAATACCGCGACCGCAAAACATTTGGCCCGGTTATTACCCGAAATTGACCGGCCTTCGGTGCGGGCCTGTTACGACCCGGGAAATGTCCATTTTTACGAAGGGATTTCTCCCGAAGATGATTTTCCCCATATTGCAGACCAGACCTATAAAATAATTGCCAAAGATCATATTGGCCCAAAGGCAGAAAATAATTTCCCCATTCCCGGCGAAGGAGATGTGGATTTCGAACGTATTTTTGCCACGGCATTCGAAGCGGGCTTTGATGGCCCAGTGGTGGTCGAGCGCGTGAACGGCACGGGTGGCGCTTTTACGGCTGAAGAAATCGATATTCGCATCCGACACGCACGCGAGAATGTGATAGATTTACTAACTGGTGCGGGTTTTGCTTTAGACGAGACCTGAAAGGCAAACAGGAAGGACACTATGACGCTTAATGAATTGCGCGGAAAAACAGTGGCACTTGCATCGTCGGGAGGATTGGACAGTTGTACCGTGACAAAATGGCTGGCTGACCGCGGCGTGAATGTGGTGAGTTTGACCGCCGATATTGGACAGCCCGATGAGGTGAATATCGATGATATATCCAAACGCATGCTGGCCTGCGGTGCGCGTGAAGCCGCGTTAATTGATCTAAAAACCGATCTGGCAGAAACGGGTATTGCAATGCTGATTGGACAAGCGCGTTACGAAGGCGGATATTGGAACACAACGGGCATAGCGCGATATGTCACCACGCGGGGATTATTAGAGGAAATGAATCACCGCGATATCGATATACTGGCGCACGGCGCAACCGGTCGCGGCAACGATCAGGTGCGTTTTCAACTCGTTGCCAATATGCTCAAGCCCAGCGTAACCGTGTATGCCCCCTGGCGCGACCCCGTATTTCTGGATATGTTTGGCGGACGCAAAGAAATGATCGATTTTTGCAATGCACACAATTTGCCAATTACAGCCACGTATGAAAAACCGTATTCTACCGACGCCAATTTTTTGGGGCTAACACACGAAGCTGGCAAACTCGAGTATCTCGATGTCGCAGCCGATTTTATCGAACCGGGCATGGGCGTATTCCCCGCACAAGCACCGGATAAACCCGAATTGTTTACCGTCAGAATAGACGCGGGGCGCCCGGTGCAAATCAATGGCGCAGATACCGATGACGTAACCGCAATACTAAAAGCCAATGAAATTGGCGGGCGAAACGGCGTGGGCATTGGTATTCACACCGTGGAAAACCGCTTTGTTGGCATTAAATCGCGCGGCGTATATGAAAGCCCGGGGCTTTGCCTGCTCGGCGCGTGTTACGAGTTTTTGCTCCAACAAGTTCTGGACAGACGCGCGCGAAGATTTTACGATTCGATATCTTCGTCTCTCGCCGAACAAATCTACCAGGGATATTACTGCGATTTATCCACTCAAATGATGCAAGGCGCACTCGCGCCCGTGGCAAAGCTATTGACGGGTACAATAACAGTCGCCGCATATAAAGGCACGGTATTATTTCACTCATCCGAAGATGTGCCGCACTCTCTCTATTCTGAAGAGACCGCCTCAATGGAAGATGTGGGCGACTACGACCACCGCGATTCCGAAGGCTTCTTAAACGTCCTCGGCGTCGGCGCAAAAGCCCAACACGCAGCGGGACAAAGTGCTGATTTGTAGGTACAACTCCATGAATGAATCATCGAAATCATCCGAAAAGCTCTGGGGAGGGCGATTTTCGGGATCGACTGAAAAACTAATGGAAAAATTCAATGCATCTATTGGTTTTGATCGGCTCCTATACAAAATGGATATTGAAGGCAGCCGAGCGCAAGCCCGCGCATTGGCCCGAATGGGTGTCTTGACAAAACAGGAACTGGAACGCATCCTCAAAGGTCTAAATCGCGTGGAGCAAGAACTCGACGCGGGCACTTTACCATTGACGGATGATCTGGAAGACATACACACGGCAGTGGAAAAGCGCTTGACGGAACTGGTCGGCGATGCCGGCGCGAAAATTCACACGGGACGCAGTCGCAACGATCAAGTCGCCCTGGATGAGCGCCTGTTTTTGCGCGAAACAGTCGCCAACACGCTCGCGCAAATCGAGCAGGTAATGGGCGTGGTATTAGATGTTGCCGAAGCGCATCTCGATGTCGTAATGCCGGGATATACACATGTGCAACAGGCACAACCGATCCTCTTTTCGCATTATGCCATGGCCCTGTTCTGGATGTTGTCACGCGACCGCTCGCGGTTTGAAGACTGTTGGAAACGCGCAAATGCCATGCCCCTGGGATCGGGCGCACTGGCGGGAAGTGCGTACCCGGTTGATCGAGAATTTTTGCGCGAGGAACTGGGTTTTGATCGCATCACTGAAAACAGCATTGATGCAGTTAGTGATCGCGATTATTTCCTGGAATATTTGTCGGCGTCATCCATATTGATGGGGCACTTGAGCCGGTTTTGCGAAGATCTGATTATCTGGTCATCTTCTGAATTTGGATTTATCGAACTGGACGATGCCTTCAGCACCGGATCGAGCATGATGCCGCAAAAAAAGAATCCCGATTCGCTGGAACTGGTGCGCGGCAAAACCGGGCGCGTGTATGGCAACACGATGTCTCTGCTCACCGTAATGAAGGGCGTATCGCTGGCTTATGCCAAGGATATGCAAGAAGACAAAGAACCCGTTTTTGATACCGCAGAAACCGTGCAGATGTCCCTATCGGTCTTTGCTGGTGTATGGCAGACCATGAAAATTAAAGGCGAGCGGATGGCCGACGCAATAGATGGCACCATTTTAGCCACCGACCTGGCCGATTATCTCGTGCGAAAGGGCGTGCCTTTTCGCAAATGTCACCGCATTGTAGGGGAACTGGTGAGAACAGCTCTGGCGCGTGGGCAAAAGTTGGAAGAATTGGACATGCCGACATTGCGCGCAGCATCTGAGGTGTTCGATACCGATGTGCAAGCGATTTTGTCGGCAAAAGCCAGTACAGCACAGCGCAATCTAGATGGCGGGACAGGACGCGATTCTGTTTTGAGACAGATCGAAGCAGGGCGGCGTTTGCTGGCCGAAGGAAAGGCGTGTGGATGAAGCGTTTTCACGAGCGGGATGTGCGGCGTTTTTACGATTTGCTTCAGCACAAACCAGATTTGGGCCTCACGCAACTCAATGTGATGGATGACGAAAATCTGATTGGCGTGGGGCTATTTGACAATGAAGACGATTTTGTGTCTGAGTGTTTGCGCTACAATACATTGGGCCTTCTTCAAGCCGGCGTGAACCCCCGATCATCACATCTTTTGGATGACTATGCCGGGCTGCAAAATCGCATTCGCACGCTGTTTAGCGATGTGGTATCCAAAGAGGATATTGCATGTGTAACAGGTGTTGTCATATCGGAACCCGGCCAAATCACCGAAGCCGCACAAGCATATCAAAACGATGTCTCTGTATTGGGAGATGGCGCGCTATTTTTTTCTATGGATAGAGAAATTGCCATCGAGAATGGTCGGCCAAATCGCACGGCCAGACAAATTGCAGAATGGTTTTTGGGAGAAGCGACATTGTCCAGAATCGACCTGTCCAGCATGGTTTCCGTGCCCGGTACATCAGACCCTGAAGGCACATGGTTTCATCCCCGCCTGCGGTTTCGCAAGTATCGCCCGTATATTTTAGATGGCATTTCCGAGGCAATAGTGAACACGGATGACGCGGATCAACGCGGATGAAAGTCATAAGGGCTGTGTCCTGTGTCTGACCGCTATTGTTTGTTCATATCAGAGGAGAATTTCATGATCAAAAAATCGGTTTCATTGATTACTGCGATGAGCTTTTTGCTTTTTTCGGTGTGTCCTATTCCGGCAGCCGATAGCGAAGAGGAGACACAATACGAACGCGGAATTTACAACTTGGGAGATGATGGCTGGGAGGTTGCCGATGTGCGGCGCGTATCGGGCACACGCATTGTATTAAGTTCCCAGGTGGGTCCTCAAATCGATTTGGCAGAAAGCAATCGCTACGCTTTGTTTCAAGGGACAACCGTTTATTCTCAAAAAATAGATCTTCCGGTATTACGTCTGGGCGTAGCGGGATTTCAATTTGCCGAGTTTATGAAGCGTGACAATGGCAAACTCGTCATTAAAATTCAATATCGGTCAGGCTCCCGCATTGAAACGCGGCTGGTGAATTTGGAAAGTGAAAATGAGCTGCGTCGCCTAAGAGAATACGTCGAACACTTCAATGAAATCGTAAAGGGCGAATACGCGATAACAGATTCTTCCAAAATGGATGCGACCTATCCCCAATATACCGAGGATGTCATCTCTTTTGAAGAACGCAGGCCGCGCTTCCGGGTGCAAACGCGCTTTCCCGGAATGATCACCCTGAAGAATGGAAAACAAATCAAAGGCGAATTTGTACCTCTATACGAAGATAATAGCATTTTGATCGAGACAGAGTTGAGCATTCAAAAAGTCGCTGTAAATGAAATTCACAAAGTGCAATTCTTTGGGGAACGCGGTTCGATTGCGATGCAACGGGCACTTGTACAGGGGATTGGAGGGGCCGCAATGGGTGCATTGACCGGGGCACTTGCCGCCTGGCAGACCAATGCCGATGTCAAGGAGACGACGATCTGGGCCGCTGTAATTTTTGGCATCTTTGGTTTTGTAAGCGGTCTGATCACAGGTGCCAAAGCCACACAAAGCGGTGAGACCTTCACGCTGGGGCCTGTTGAGGGCGATAAGGGGAGAAAACGCAATGACGATTTTGCCTTATAAGGACAAAACCCCTCACATTGATGCGTCGGCTTATATCGCACCCGGTGCTGTTATAATTGGCGATGTGGTAATTCATGCGCACGCGAGCATCTGGTTCAATGCCGTGATTCGGGGCGATGTTGAACCCATTGTAATCGGCGAGGGATCGAATATCCAGGATGGCGTCGTGGTGCATACCGATCCGGGCTATCCCTGTAATGTTGACAAAAATGTGACTGTGGGGCACAATGCGATTTTGCACGGCTGTCAAATAGAACAGGGCGTGACCATCGGGATGGGAGCAACCGTGTTGACTGGCTCGGCAGTGGGTGAATCTGCGCTGGTGGCTGCCCACGCGCTGGTATTGGAGGGGGCAAAGGTCGCGCCGCGCACACTTGTCGCCGGTGTACCCGCCAAACCGCGTCGAACATTGTCAGATGACGAAGTCGCGCGATTTTTGAACAACACCAGGAGATACCAGAAACGACGTCTGCTTTATATGGGACAAACAGAATGAGGTATTTTATGAAACGATGGATTCTGTGTTTTGCACTGCTGGCGTTGTACACAGGGTGTGGTTCCTCAAATCCCGTGACACCTGCGCCCGAACCGCCTGCTGAACAGACGTATGACCATGTCACTGTAGATGAGGTCAATGCCTATATCGCCGACATCAACCAGGTTTTTTTATCTATTGACGTCTTTTTTGCAGAATACGGCGGCGTAACGGTCGAGGTCACGAATAACTTGATCCCTATCTATTGGTCGCAGCAATTTATAAACAACATGATCGCGCGGCTTCACGCCATTCAATCTACCTTGCACGACATGCGCCCCGCAAATCCGTATCTGCTCAGATTGCACACCGAGGAATTTGAAGCCGCCTTCGCAGATTATCTCGATGGGGCTACTTTTCTGCAACAAAATCTCGATTTTATAACCCTCGAAGTTATAAATGGTCTGAATATGCGCATGGGAGCGGGCAATGTACACATCATCCGCCTGCAGATATTCCTGCGCGACCTGACCGGCCAGCAAGTGATTTTCGGCGGCAATTCCCCCGGAGATGGACAGACTTATTAGACTGAAAAATCAAAGCAACCACAGATGAACGCAGATGGACACAGATGAAAAGTCAAAAGCAAATGTAGGGGCGGAGCCTCTGTGCCTGTTTCAGGCATGCAGGCGTGACGATAACAAAAAATGCGCAGTATCAACCTGCTGATATGAGGAAACTCATTAAGGGCTATGTGAAAGCACGAGAAGGCCAAGATATACTTGCCAGCTTGCACTGTTTGCGGGGTAGCAGACCTCCCTCTAAGGATGTCGGGCAGAAGATGAAACAAGACCCCCATGATGAAGAAGTTGCGCAATTTTGTTACGCCAGAATCAACAATTCAGACAACATTCGGTTAGATCTGAAGACTGTTTTTCGAGATCTTATGAAAGAAACGTGGGTTAGACTAAATCCTGATAAAGTAGATGAAAAATGGATTATCTGGCACCTCTGTAAATTGCTTCTTACAGTATCCTTAGACTGCCGACATCAAGGTGATCAAACGCTTGGAAAAAAATTGATAAACACGAAACATGACTTGGACTACCTGATTTCGTTGGCATTCTCGGATGCGATTGCCTCTTGTGAAACAACAGGTGCAATGTCTTACTATCGAAAGTGGATATTTCGCGACGCAAAACCGCAACTGTGTTCTCATGATCCAGATGAAATCGCTTGTTTTATGAACAAACTCAGCAATTTAAAGAAAGGGAAACAATGAACACCGTACCTTTTGACCAACTGGGACCTGGACAATCCGGAAGGCTCGCGTATCAAGTGTTCGGTCAAAATGGGCCGATTCCTAATCCGCAGAACATTCGATACCTGCCGCCAGACAGTTCCGAGATACCCGCCAATCCTATGGTCGCTGGTGAATCGGGCCTATCTGCTGGGCTGGCAAGAGCCAATCTCATTAGTTCTATCTTGAATCTGGAAGTTTCTGTGTACATCGCACACAGAATTAACAGCCTTCACAAGAAAATGGACCATTTAGAAGAAATAATGGGCCGTATTGAACATAAGATTGATTATATCGTGGAAAAAGTTGATCGCATAGACATACAGGTTGCTGAAAATAATCTTCGACATGTGCTAAACTATGCGCTCCAAAAAGCTGTGTCCCCTGAAGGGGTTGACCTGAGAGTTTTTGCAGACATATCGGGTGACTTTAATAAGTTTTGCGACTCGTTATCCTCGCCTCTCATATTCAACTTTGGCCTTCAACTCTCCAGCGATATCCGTGACCAACTTCAACTAATCTACGAACTTGCTTATAGTATTCGAAAGTTGATCGCTCAAAGGTATAACACCTCTGTTAAGGGAGACCCAGAACGCATTATTACTATGACCCCCGATAGAGATTACTTTTTAATTTTTGGTGGTGACCTCACAGTTCATGTTAAAGCAACTATGCACTTACCGACAGAGTATAGCGAGAGTCTGGGATGGTTGGACTTTGATAATTATCTCCCAGAGCATCATCTGGATATATTCGAGGATGAAACCCCTGAAGCGATAGAGCAAGGGCTATATGATCTCGGCTACGCATGGCTTTATCAAACTGATGCGGGATTATTATGGCGGACATGGGTAGAGTTGGTGGGAATTGCCGATGGTTACGAAAATACCTTTTGGCCCCACTTGATAGAAGCTGAGCCATGCAGTTTTAACCAGATTGAAGTTGCTTGCGACATTCCGCTACTTGAGAATGCCTGATGTTGCATGGAAGAATCACGTGAGGTCAGGTGCTCATTATCCCACACGAGAATACGCAGAGATGACCCCGCGAGAGATTAAGGAGGAGAAAAATGGAAACAATTACTCACGCTCAGGTTCAAGAATTGGCTAACAAACTCCCGAAGACAAAATTGTCACTTGCCTTTCATTTTTTGCAAAACCTCGTTGACAAAGACCTGGACACGATGTCTCAAGAGGATTTTGCGAGCCTTTCCATTGATGAACGTCGCCAAATTTTAGCACAACAAGCCAAACGGATGAAGAGTCACTACGAACAGACAAGGGCTGAACGAACTGAATGGCAAGCAGGAGATTTTGATTGATGCGTATTAAACGCGGTGAAATCTGGTTGGTAAACCTCGATCCAACTCTCGGCACAGAAATTCGAAAGACTCGCCCCGTTGTTGTTGTCAATTCTGATGCGGTTGGCACGCTACCAATTCGGTTGGTCGCTCCATTGACGGAATGGAAACATTATTTTGCTTCTAACGTTTGGCATGTCAAACTGATGCCTGACAGTGGCAATGGATTGACCAAGCCATCAGCAGTTGACACGTTACAACTGCGTGGTGTTGATACACAAAGATTCGTTAAAAAAATTGGCGACACCTCTAAAGCGGTTATGAAATCAATTGCCAGCGCAATTGCGGCAATTATTGAGTATTGATGTAATCGCGGAGAATCAACGGACAATCTTGATTACTGTTTATCGTCCAAATCCAGCGCGTTGGATCAATTGGCGTGAAAGGAGAACGGAGTGATGACGCCGCTTGACAAATGTCCGGTATGTAGTGGCGAGATTGTTGAAAAGGAAGTCGAGAAGATTTTGCGAGGTGGAAATCTCAAGGAAATCGTGAAAGCTCAAGCCGAAGTTTGTCTCCGTTGTGGCGAACGCTTTTACACGCCGGATGTCATAAAACGTTTCGAGAAGATCAGGTCAAGACTTAAAAAAACAATAAAGGGATAACATGGGCAATACCGCATACTTTAGATTATTCGGGCTGTTAATCCTGATAGTCTCTGTGGGGCAGGCGGATGCCCTCTCGCAGTTTGCATTGCTGACTGCCAATCGGTGCGTGAACTGTCACATCACCGCGCAAGGCGGGGCACAGCGGGATGAGTTGGGGCAATACTCAATGGATGGCGTGGGATTGCTCGCACCCAATTACGTCTTACCGGGAAAGACCGCTTATGCCGATGGCCTGATCCTCATGGGCGCGGATTTGCGCGGACAAATGGCGCGATCTCATGTATCGCCAGAAGCCGAGCGCAAAGTATTTCCGATGCAGGTCGCGCTATATAGCGTTGCCCGCCCCTCAAATGCCTTGAAAATCGAAGGCTCTTATAATTTTGGTCCAAAAAAATACGATGGACAGCGCGCGTGGACAGCATCGGCGATTTATCAGCCCAATTACAACTGGCCCACATTGCGCATGGGGCATTTCCAGCCATCCATTGGCATGCGGTATGACGACCATACCATGCTCGTGCGACAAACGCCCGATGTTGCCGGGGCCACATCGCTTATCGCCCCAAATTACGCAGAGTATGGCGCAGAAGTGCATTATTACAAAAAATTGTGGCTATCGCTAACCGCAGGTATTTATTCTGCCCGCGCACTCTCTGAAAATACCGTACAAGACGCCTCTTTGATCGAAAACCGCGATAAACCCTCATTCCTGGGGCGTATAGTATTGTGGCCCAGATTGGTCGAACAAAAAATGAATTTTTATCTGGGAGCGTCGTGGCTCAAAAACGGCGATTTTTTAATGACAAACCTCTTTGCAGGCGTCGGATTGCAGGACAAGATCGCCGTCATGGCCGAATATGCCCTATCCGATAAGGATGGCGCACGCGAGGCAAAAACCGCTTCGGTTGATATCACGCTTCAAGCAATACCCGGACTGCTTTTGTTTGCGCGGGGAGAAAGCGGCGAAGTAACGCATATCCGCACGGGCGAGAACCCTATCGATTTGATGACCCGCCACGCAGTATTTGGCATGCAAATTTTTCTCACACCGCAAATTGAACTGCGCCCCGAATATCGCATCCTCGACACAGAAACCTTTCGCTCATCGCGCTACGCATTGCAATTGCATGTGTTTTATTAGAGCCATCAGTGGTGAGAGGCGGGAGGAAATTTATGAGAGGCAAGAGGGGGCTGGGACGGGAATTATTGATCACGGGGCTCTATATCCTATACCCCATATTCGGAACAAATCGCGAAATCCATCATTAGAATTTTTCGTGAAATCTACCATTTGAAAGATGGACAATGTCCAGGACAATTTTTTATAATCACAATCTCGATATAACAGCGGGATGATTCTTTCCCCAAAATGAGATTGGTCAAGAGCGAAAAGCAGTTCTCTTTTTACCCAACGAGATTCTACAGCGTTAGGTGAGAGTATAACCACAAACCAATCACATCTGTTCAGTGCCCTACCGATTTCGTCATGCCATTGCTGTGCCCCTACAATGTCAGTGCGGCTATACCAGGCTGGAATACCGTGATTGCGTATCACATTGGCTAAATGTGTTACAAATTCTCGATCATTGTCAGAGTGGGAGAGGAAGACTTCTTCAGGTATCATAGAAAGGCAGGATTTTGGGAAAGGAATTAGGCAACTTCAAGGAGAGTATCAGCAATTTTGCGAATGCCATCTTCTTCTGTTTCATATTCAGTCAAGTTAATAATATTTAACCGCTTTAGAATCCAGGGTATTTCATTTTCTCCAACCGTTTTATCTGGATCAATAAGAACAGGGATAAGACGTTCACTATATTCTTTTGCACCGAGAGCGTATTCTACATCGCGTTGCACATAGATGGATTTTAAGGATTCAGGCGTCAGCAATACAACCATCGCATTAGATTCTTGTAATCCTTGAGAGATTTTAGCTGCCCAGTTGTCTCCGGGAAAAATCTCGTTACTTGCTTCCCAGACATTCAGGCCATAGGATTGAAGCAAAGATGCGACTTTCCTGGCAAAAATTTCATCATTATGCGAATGACTAAGAAATATCTGCATGATAGGTCTCCATTTGAGATATTTTTCAAAATCCCTGTGATTCAATTTATCATATAAATTATAAATAGGCAAGGGCAGTCTCAAAATACGGAGTAAACCATGTGGAAAACTATCAGCATCATCGCATTTGTGCTCGCGATAGGTATAAGTGCAAAGTGGACGATGGACGGGGCACAGATCTTTACGAAAAACAAGCAGCAAGTGGTAGTAGTAGATGAAATGTTCGGCACTGAGAGCGTCGAGTGGAAAGAAGGATTCTGGTTGGGGCTGGATATAGCGGGACCAACAGCGGGTGTGTTGATCGCGGTGGGGATTTTTGGTTTGTACAAGAATAGGAAATGAAGTACTTCAAAAATCTTCAATCGAGCGTCAGGAATGGGTATAGCTATCCCTTTCCTGACGCTTTTTTTGCTAACCCTCAACTTTAATCTCAAACCTCGTCGTGTGACCTTCTATATCAACCGCATCGCCTTCCACCTCATCTGCGCGAACCAATGTCGTACAGAGCGTCTCACCCATAATATAATCCCGAAACTGCTCGAAAGCAGGTGCCAGAGAATTGTTATTATCCGTATATGTCACCGCAATCCGGTCTGAAACATCCAGTCCTTTCTCTCTGCGGATATTTTGAATAACATGGACGATCTCACGCGCCAGACCTTCGCGCGTCAAATTTTCATCCCTGTGCAAATCCAGCGCCACCGTAATATCGCCTTCATTGGCCACAGGCATATCTTCTTTCTCTTCGCGCTGGATCAAAATATCATCCACCGTGATTTCTAAGGACTCCGCACCATCTAATTCCAATGTCAGCGCGTGACCTTCGCGCAGAGATCGGATCTCTTCAAAGCTGAGACCCGCAATCTTCCCCGCAGCCACCTTCATATTCTTGCCCAAACGTGGCCCCAGCACTCTGAAATTGGCTTTTGCAGAAAGCGTCACCACTGCCTCTTCATCGTCGCGAATATCCACGCGCTTCACATTTAACTCATCCGCGACAATATCTTGTAACGCCATAAGATCTGCACGCACATCCTCGTGCATAGACACGAGAATCGCCGTACGCAACGGATGTCGGGTCCTCGCATTGGCCTGACTGCGCAAGTACCTGCCCAAACCAACCGCTGTCCGCGTGCGCGCCATCTGCTGTTCGAGTTTTTCATCGAGATCGGCTTCGATCACATCGGGATAATCGCACAAATGAACGGATTCCGGCATATCCTTTGTACGCAAATTCCGGTAGATCGTTTCCGTAATAAACGGCGCGAAAGGAGCCAGTGCTTTGACCAGCGTCAAAAGCACGTGATATAGAGTTGCATAAGCAGACAATTTATCGCTGTCATTATCGCTTTTCCAGAACCGCCGCCGGCTGCGTCGGATATACCAGTTGGTCATATCGTCGATAAATGTCGCAAATCGCGTGGCCGCTGTCTGCAAATGACAGCGATCCAGACCATAGCGAATATCGCGCACTAGATGATTCAAACGAGCGCGAATCCAGCGGTCGAGCGGATGGTCTGACCGTTCAGACCCGGGCTGCCAGTTGTCAACACGCGCATAAGTAACCAGAAAACTATACGCATTCCACAAAGGCAGAAGAACGCTACGCATAGTCTTTTGAACCCCCTGCTCTGAAAACGCGAGATCTTCCCCACGCACCACAGGTGAAGACAGCATATTGAGACGCAAAGCATCGGCACCATAAGTGTTCATAACATGCATAGGATCGGGATAATTCTTCAATCGCTTGGACATTTTGCGCCCATCTTCGGCCAGGATCATACCGTTGACGACGACATTTTTGAACGGCGGACGGTCAAAAAGGGCAGCACCGAGCACCACAAGCGTGTAAAACCAACCGCGTGTCTGGTCCAATCCCTCGGCGATAAAGTCCGCCGGGAAATGCGCGTCCAGCCAATCTTTGTTTTCAAACGGATAATGGCGTTGTGCATAAGGCATGGAACCGCTTTCAAACCAGCAATCGAGCACTTCGGGCACACGGGTCAGAGGACCGGTTTCACCTTCGACGATAACAGGGTCCATAAAGTGTTTGTGGATATCGTCAAACTTTCCACTTGTGCGTTCTTCGAGTTCGCCGATAGAACCAACACATACGGTCTCGCCCGTGTCTTCATTTCGCCATAGGGGAAGCGGGCAGCCCCAATAGCGATTGCGAGAAATAGCCCAATCCCGTGCGCCTTCCAGCCAATTGCCAAAACGCCCCGCTTTAATATGTTCGGGCACCCAGTGGATCTGCGCATTTGCCCGGATCATCTTGTCTTTGATCTTCTCAATATTGACAAACCACGTCGAGATCGCTCTGTAAATAAGGGGCGACTCACACCGCCAGCAATGGGGATAACTGTGGTAATGTGTGGAACGGTGTACGAGCTTGCCCTCTTCTTTTAAGCGTTTCACAATATCGCTGTCACAGTCTTTGACAAAGCGGCCTTCGTAATCGCTCACCTCAGATGTAAAACGGCATTCGGCATCAATCGGACATACAGCCGGAACGCCGTGAACGCGACCGGCTTCTGCATCGTCTTCGCCAAATCCAGGTGCCGTGTGAACAATACCCGTTCCTTCTTCAGTAGTGACAAATTCAGCCGTGATGATGCGGAACGCCCCCTGGGCGCGCAGGCCTTCAAAATAGGGAAAAAGCGGTTCGTATTGCAGATTGAGGAGTTCTTTTCCCTTTGCGGTCTTGACGATCTCGGGTTTTGCGTCGGGATAATAGGTATCCACCCGCGCTTCAGCGAGGATATATGTCACATCCCCATCTTTGACATACACATAATCTACATCTTCATGCACGGTCAGTGCCAGATTGGACGGCAGTGTCCAGGGCGTTGTCGTCCACGCCAGAAGATACGTATCCGGTTCATCTTTGAGTTTGAATGCAACGGTAATGGCCGGATCCTGCACGGATTCATAACCCTGATTGGCTTCAAAATTGGACAAAGGCGTCGCATCTTTGGGGCAGTAAGGCAAAATTTTGTGTCCCTCGTAGATCAAACCTTTGTCCCAAAGCTGTTTGAACACCCACCAGATGGACTCCATATAGTCGCGGTCCATCGTGCGGTAGCCATTTTCAAAATCGACCCAGCGCCCAATGCGTTTGACAAATTGTCGCCATTCGGCAGTATAACGCAAGACAATGCCCCGGCAGGCCTCGTTGTATTCTGCGATGCCGTATTCTTCAATCTCGTGTTTGCTATTCAGGCCCAATTCCTGGCTGAGTTCGTATTCTACGGGCAAGCCGTGACAGTCCCATCCAAAGGCGCGATCTACGTATCTGCCATTCATGGTTTGATAGCGCGGAATCACGTCTTTGATCGTCCCGGCCAGCAAGTGTCCGTAATGCGGCAGACCCGTCGCAAAAGGTGGCCCATCGTAAAAAACGTATTCGTCGTTGTTTTTTCTGATCTCAAGCGATTTTTCAAATGCTTTGATCTCATCCCAAAAAGCAAGCACCTTTTCTTCCTCTTTGGGAAAATTCACCTGTGTATCTACTTTTTTAAACATTAAAAACTCCTTCTAAAAATCAGCAACTTCCTCTGAGACCAGTGGTCGCCGATCGCTATCACTCTCGGATTTTGTAATTGCCCACGCGAACCAACTCCATATTCCCAACGCGCCCAACGCGACAAGCGGATACACTGATCCCGGCAACCGTCCAATATTGAAAACCCTGTAAGAAATTGTTCCCGCCAGTGCGATCAATCCCGAAGTCATCCCCTTTGACGCGCGATAACCAAAAGCATCGATCACTTCTTTGGCCCGGTACCTCGCATCAAATGAAAGCGGGATATAGAGCAATTCTTTTGCCGCCCGAAACACCGAATAATCCAGCGTCTTAAACACCAGATAGGCCAATGCGCCAGTAGTGAGAGTCGGATAGGCCAACAACACCCCACACGTTATCAGATGAATCACTGGAATACCGAGATGAGCGGTTCGCAGCGACACAAAGCGCAGCAACAGGGGCGCAACGCCAAACTGAAACACAAATGCACATGTATTCAACAGCGCATAAAAGTGCCCAAAATACGCGGTGCGTGCGTCCTTAATCGGAAAAGCCGTTTCCACCAGCCCACTGAACCGCAAATCCAACACCGCCGACACCATCTGCGTGACAAAAATCAATCCTGCAAGATAGCGCAAAGTCGGAATTTCTCGAAACAAACCCAATGCCAACTTGCCTCGCCTTTCCGCATCTTGAACCGGCACACCACCCAGACCATAAGCCCACCGCGCCAGAACCGCTGCTGGCAAAAGCGATAACGCGGCAAAAATCAGCAGATGTTCACTACCCAACACCTGCGCCGTTTGCCCTACAATCAAACCGCCACAAATCGCACCCACCGAAGCAATGCCACAGATCGGACCATTGTATTTCCGCCCCTGTTCGTCGCGCAAAATGCTATTGATAAACGACCAGTATTGTTCAATAATCAGCACAATATACGCTTCGCGCAGCACATATAACACCCCAACCGCCGGATGAAATCCAGATACAATCCCCCCGTAACACGCCAGGATACCCCCACCTGAAATCACCGATGTCAAAAACAAAGTCTGCCGCGACCCAAATCGCGACAACAACACCCCATATCCCCAAACCATACCAAACGTACCCAGGGGAGCCAGCATCATGACAAAAGGCAAATTGTGCGCCCCATACGCACCAATAAATAACGACGTGGATACACTTCGCACAAACTCATATCCACACAACAAAAAACCCGCAGCAAAACCGACCATCAATGCGCCGGCAACAGGTCGCCTATCTTCCTGGCTCGCTGACATTATTCTTTTTCCCTATTCGCACATGTGATCTCAGTACCACTTCCACCCCAAATCATAAACTAGACCGAGCGTCAGATTCCAGCGATTGGCAATGCCCTCCACAGGCGTATTGCCAATTCTGTTGACGCGATACAAAAAATTGCTTTGCTGCACAGACAAACTCAACGTGCCCACCAATGGAAACGCGAGGGTATTGTAATTCTCTAAAGACACCACATGCCGATCTGTAAACCCCGTAAAACTGCGCAACCGCGACCGCAATTTGCCGCTGCCCAATGATCGCCGATAGTCCAAATTCACTTCCACCCCTATGTCATTTGCGTCAATCGCCAAATCGCGCTGTGCGCGGACACCCAATCGCACGGTCAATCGCCGCCCAAAACGCCGTTGAAAACCCGCGCTGCCGCGCAAGAGCTTGGGCCGCTGTCCCTCGACTTCGCGCAATGCGGTGCTGTATCCCACCGAAACAAAGGGATCGGCAACTGTTTTCCTGCGATAGCGGTATATCACATCTGTTTCGAGTTGATCGCCCGATAGTACCAAATCGCCAAATGTCGTGCCAACTTGTCCAAAGGCGAGACTTTGATCGAGGGTGAACACGCGCTCTTCCATGTCTCTGACAATTTGCCAATCGATCCGCGTATGCCATGCCAAATTGGTTTTGCCGCTGAGAAATGACACGCGCTCTTTTTGTTTCCGATAGAACAACGCGGTGCCATCGATATAGTTCTGATTAAACGCACCCTTAACGCGCCAATGAACATGCCAGATGTCATTTGTTGCAGGCACTTCACCATCGGAGGATGTCAAAACAATCTGCGTATCTCGCAGCACTGCAACGAGGAGTGAGCGAAGTGCGATATTTGTAAAAACGACATTTTTACCCTTGCGAAACGCGCTGTAGCCATCGCCACCGTTCGCCAGAAATTCGGTGACGGCAACGCGATACCATTCGTCCTTTTGGATGGGACGGGCATTGACGGTGTTTTTATTCAATCCAGAAAAAATCAACTGCGCTTCTTCTGTCGGCGTATTTTGGCTGCGACGCACAATATCCATGAGGCGTGCGCCCTTCAACTCCATTTTGACGAGGCGGTCATCAAAAGGGATCATGTGATCGATATGCCCCACCGTGAGCACGCGATTTGAAGGCACGACTCCCAACCCCCCTCGGTTGACAATGCCAATCTCGCTGTTCAGATGCCGACGCATCACGCCTGCGACAACGCGCCCTTGATCCCGATATGTCTTTCCCGCAATCTGGCCTATCTTCTGGCTCGCGACCTGTTCGTATTGTCGCCTGAGATTGTTGACCAACCGCTCTGTCTCCGGGTCTCTCTCCACGGAGCGATCCACTGGAATCTGCTCTGCCAAAACATCCACCACCTTCATATTGCCCTGAGTATCCGGCGAAAAGTGGAGCACAACGCGGCCAATAGATATCCCATTGCTCGGTGTGACGACCAGTGCCAAACCATTGACCAAACGGATCAGACCCGGCACCTGTAAACGGCGATTTAGATCGCTAAATCCGCCAGCGACGATCAGGTCAACGCCCTCGACCTTGCGGGCAAAATTCAATGCACTCGTTTCATCCATGTGCGCCAATACAATAACGCACTGTGCCTTTTTACCGCGCAATACAACGGCCAATGAATCCACTACTTTTACGGGATCGCCAACCCTCAGACCCGATAGATGCCCTGGATCAATTTTATGTGCAACCTGCGGATCCACCACACCGATGATCCCCACCTGAACATCGCCAGCCCTGACCGTGGTATAACCCGGCAAAGGAGGCGTCCCACCATCTTTTCGCACGAGATTCGCCGCCAGCATTGGAAAATCGATTTCTTTTTGTCGTTCTGCCAAAACATCCCAGCCCAAAGACAAATCGTGATTCCCCACCACCATAGCCGCATATTTCGCGCGATTCATCGCCGCACACATCGTTGCCCCCGCGTCAAACCGGGACATCGCATTGGGTCCCAGAGCATTCCCGGCATCCAGAACAATCGCCGGTTCAGAAATCTGCAATTTGCGAATCAACCCCACGCGCGCAGCCATGCCACCGCGGCCACTTCGCCGCGTCAATTGACCTGAGACATCATTGCTGTGAATCACAGTAAGCCTTATATCTTCTGCACACACGGGGGAAAACAAAAGACAGACGAGAAAGGGGGATAGGCCCCTATATATCGACATTGTGCGTTCTCCTCTCATATCCGTGTGAATGACATGTGATGGTTAAACCCAAATCGCGCCATTTGGTTGCGAAATTCGCCGTATCCATCGCCGTTCTTAGCCCAAAATTCCGCTACTGCGGTGCAGAGATTATCCATGAGATACCATTTGCTTATGGATCGCCTTCCGATGGCGACCTGGCGATGGGCACAGCGCTTTTGATGTGCAAATCCCGTTGCGGAAATGGAATGGTAATATCCCGTGCTCGAAACGCCTGGACAATTGCAAAATTGAGGTCGCTTATCACAAAATACTGACGGGTTGGATCCGCAATCCAAACCAGCAAATCAAAATTCAGCGAACTATCGCCAAAGGCCAGGAACTGAATCTGCGGTTCGGGATCGGACAAAACCTCTGGATGCGCCCGCCCCACCTCTAACAACGTCTCTGCGACCAGTTCTACATCGGAACCATAGGACACCCTCACAGATACATGAATACGCACTTTTGACTCTTGAAAACTCCAGTTTGTGACATTTTCAGATAAAAAATGTGAATTGGGCACAATAATCGTCACCTTGTCCAGGGTTTCAACCTTTGTGCTATATGCATTGACTGCCTGCACACTACCTTGCACGCCGCCTACCTCGACAAAATCTCCCTCCTGCACGGGCCGCTCAAATAACATAATGAGTCCGCTGATAAAATTGTGGGTAATAGTTTGCAACCCCAAACCAATCCCCACCAACAATACCGCACTGACTGCAGCCAATGCCGTCAGATTAATCCCGGTATGTTGTATGGCGATAAATACGCCGATGCACATGATGATAATGTGCAATAAGCGACAGATAGCCCCCTGCGAACCTTTATTTAAGTCTATCCGTTCAAACACATTGCGCCGCAACATGCGCTGCAACAACCGCGATGCTCCATACGCAATGAGGATAATCAGCGCAGCCGTCAGCAAAATAGCTGGCGTTACTTCCACATCGCCAAGAGATACGAGTTGTTTATCAAATACCGCGCGTAACTCGTCCCAGGTCTTCATGCCCGATCCTCCCTAACCAATACAATCAGATCATCTGATTCACCCAGCATATGTAGCTCATCATGCGCCGGATTGAGCGCGACCCCACTGTTTTGCAAGCGAATACCCAGCGCGATTTCGCCCCGACAGGCGGACATCTCTTTGAGCGCTCCAAAACTCATATTTTGACCCGCTATGCCATAATCTGAAACTCGGCGAAAGGAAATCTCTGCACCACCGGCAGCAAACAACTCTTCATAAACGACATTGAGTTCCCGGCGCAACGCGACTTGTGCCAACACATGACTTGCGATCATGGGCGTAACCAATACCTCGGTATTATAATCTTCAAACAACGCCACATTGTCGAAATCCATCAAATCGACCAGGATTTCTGGTTGATGCGTGCCCTCGTCCAGCACATTCCTCAGCACCAGATGTCCCACAATCGTCCGCGCATCCGACTCTTCCTGTGTCTGTACCCAGTCGCTGCCCAGGATCACCACATTGTCATATTTGCTCGGGTGCATGGCTTCCACATCTGATAGAGAAGCAGAATCGCCTTCGCGATGGGTAACAACCACGCGGCGCGGATCAATGCCTTTTTGTTCTATCTCTGCTTCTCTTTTTTTTGAAGGTATAAGAGACAAAACCGCGACCTCAAACTGTTCGCGCACCTGCCTGCCGAACTCTTTGAGCAAAACCGCGGCTTTGTGGTTCCATCCCAAAATTAAGATGCGCCGTTTGCTTTTTGTCCGCATATGAGACACACCCCGAACTTCATGCGATAATTGTTTTGGCTGATAATTTTTCAAAGGTTCACAATCTTCGTACTCTTGCGCCAAAAAGACCAGATGGTCTGTTGATTCCAAAATCAGATCCTCGGGCGGATTGAGCATAGAGAAAAATGTCTCACCACGAGGACGCACCAGACCCAGCAAAACCGCTTTGGGATACGCACCTGATAGATCGCCAAAACGAAAACCCGTAAACTCCTCGGATATTCGCACATAGATCCCACAGCCAAGCCCGTGCGACAAAATCTCGTTGAACACATGTGACAATCCCGGATGACGCACATTTTGCGCCACGCATCGCGTAATAAAGATATCACTCGCCAAAATTTCTAAAATGCCCCGATAAGCTCTTTGTGCCATAAACACTTTGTCGGGATCGAAAATTTCTGTCACCAGCAAGGGCAGGGACCGATGACCTTCTGTCGCATCTCGCATTCCACTCTGATTCGCTATTGATAACAGTGTTTTTATGATGCGCGTATCCGATTCATCCGCACTACCATAAGCAAAATCAGCCCCCGGTAAAATAATGGCACTTGCGTTTTGAAAATCCACCCGCTCCAGATGTTCTATCCGCAGGGGTACCCCAGACCGAAATGTGATCTTCCCAGAATTCCATAGAGGGCCCAGTGCTCTCCGCAATTCCATTGTGCGCTCCAAACTCACGTCCTCAGAGAGAATCACCACATGTAACCCACGCGCACCGCGAAGTTGCAAAAACCGGCGCACGCGCCCTTCAGCACGCATCAACTCGCCGACAATTTCGGGCGTGCGATTGGTCCATCCCAAAATCAAAATGTGATTGCGACGCACAATAGGCGTAAGTCCCCGCTCGAAATTGCGGATCGTCTGATTGAGCCACTGCGTCATAATCGCAATCAACGACCCCATAAAAAGCACGTATCCAAGCACCGTTACCACCGTTGAGATCACGCGGCGGGCAAGCCCTTCGTCATCCCCCAAATATCCCGGATCGGTCAAACGCAAAAAAGCCCACCAGACGGCTGTTTCGCGATCATCAAAAGGCGCGTCCGTTGCCTGCACCATCAAACCACCACCAACGGCGACAACGCCAATTAAGGACGCGATAAATAGCAATCGAGAATGCGCCCCGCGCAACAACAATCGCTCAACGCGAAATTTCAGGTAATTTTTAAATCGAGCAAGCATGTGAGTAGTTAGATCGTAGGTTTAGAAAAAAGATTTCCCAATACAGCCACCTTATCAATCATCATCAACGTCCGTAAAACGCACATCAGATGGTATGAGTTTGCGCCTGGACAATTCCTTTTTAATACGCCGGGTAAGATCGGCGGCAAAATGGTTCTCGTAGCGTGTATCAAATACGTACGCTTTCACTACGAGATGCGTCAGATGAGTCTCTTCAAATTTGTCCTTGACATTGACCACCACTGGCTTTTTAAGGTAGGCAAACTTGGATGTAAGCACAGCTTCGTGAGCCACATCCTCAATCTCCTTCAGATCAGCCCGTGCAGGCATGTAGATATCCACAACAACCTGGCAATCGAGATTCCCGGCATTGGTATTCGACACGCCAGAGGTCAGCAACGTAGAGTTCGGCACCGTGACGAGTGAGTCATCGATCGTTAGTAACTTCGTGCTGCGCAGGCCAATCGACACGACTTCGCCGTAATAAGAGCCTACGGTCACGCGATCGCCGATTTGGAAAGATCGGTCAAACAGCACGACAATACCACCAATAAGATCATTGAGAAGGTCTTTCGCGGCAAGCCCAAGTGCCAGGGCAATTGACCCCAGCAGGGCGAATAAGGTATTCTGTTCGGGTGCGACAATAACAACAGAAAAATAAATCGCAACCCCGTAAACACCGATACGCAGCAGTGGCTGGACACGCTTGAATAGCAAGCGATGCGAAGGGAATCGGCTAGCCCCAAAATCCAATGAGAGGCGGATGATGGCTGTCACTGCATAAGCTGCCAAAATCAACAGCAGGACAGCCACAATTTTGGTGGCGTTAATGTGTAAGCCACCGCTTCCTGTGAGTTGTTCGAGAGAGGAAGTATCCATTATGGTTCCTTTTTTAGATCACAAGAGACCGCGTCCTTCCAGCATTTCCTCCACGACATTCAAACCGATGGGATTGATGCGAAAACGCTCCGATTCCTGGTTGAACTCGAGAATATTATCATTCCACAGAATTTCGAGTTCCAGTCTAGTCTGGATGAGATCCCTATCGAGTATTGCCGATAGTTCGGCGGCGGTAAGATTGTCGTGTTGCAGCACCGCGATCAGGACAAGGGCCTGCTCAAGCGAGAAATCGCGCACAATTCCCAGATCAATTTCGCTGACGGGATTAACCATAAGGAGTTCGTTTTCCGAGGGTTCCAGCGACCGCAACCAATACACAAGAGCGACAAAGATATTCTCCTTGCTGATCTCTGCCAGACTTTTGAAATAGATCTGGGACAACGCATCCTGAACAGCTGGCTCTTCTGGCCGGCGCCAGCGGCGCACGCGCCGCCGCACAGCTTTTTCCAATTCCCTATCTATGGCGTAACGCAGGCGGTAGCCACTCTGGTTATGACGTTGCATAATAAGCACCTGCAACTCTGCCGGTTGCCAGGCGCGAATTCCGACCTCAAAGTGAAATAGGCGATCCAGGGGGAGCCACATACCGAGATAGTCGCGTGCATGCTGGTCGAGACAAACACCCCAGAGTATGTGGTGGTTGGTACGGGCTATGAGCCAAAGCAGGTGCTGGATTGCACCCAGGCCACCGATACGTTTGAAAAACAGGTTGTGACATCCTTCGATTATCACAGCACGTCGCGGACCTTGTAACAATTTCAGAGATAGATCGTCAAAGCTCGCCGCACCTTCGATCTCAAGGATGTTTGACAGATAGGACACCAGCTCTGGCGCAGTCGTCATCTTGCGCTCAATTGCGGATCGAGTTACAACCGAAGCATCGTCGAACAATCGCAAGATGGCAATATTTAACAGCGTCGTTTTACCCGTACCCCGCTGTCCGAATAAGATGAAGGAAGAGGTGAGACCATCTTCCCAGCGCTGAATCGCCTGATCAATTGTAGCCAACTCGTCGTCAAATCCGACAAATAACGTCTCCTCATTCAATGGATTGAAAGCAAAATGAACCATGTAGTCTTCCGGCAGTCCGAGTTGTCTGATCAACTCCAAATTGGCTTTGTCGAGCGCCATGCGGACTTCGCGCTCGACCGGTGCCATCAAACCCAGGCGGCGCGACACGGGTTTTACGATGCCAGAGGCGGCGTTCAATAGCTTGATCCCCTGTAATCGGAGAAATGACAACAGGTGCTGCAATACCTGTCTGCCCTCCCTCAAGACGGTCAAAGCACTCTGACGACCAAATCGCCCGAGTTTTGCAAGCCAAAACTCAATGCGACCATAACGGGCGGCGTCCTGACCGACCCGTTCCAACCGCTCTTGATGCTCGCATTCGAGGTCCCACAGCAATGACTCCCACGCCATTCGGGTATAGTCGTTGAGGTCCCGCAATCGGTTGATCGCGCGATTGAACCCCATCTGAACATCGGGCGATCGTGTTTCATCTGTATGCGACAGGCCATCCTCAACTGCGTTGATGGCGTACCTGAGCGTGCTAAACACACCGTCTAAACCTTCAAGCGACCCTTCAATGCGGATTTTTTCGAATTGCTGGTACGAGGTATCGGCATTGTTTTCCAGACCACTAAAATGGGAAGAGCCAACCTGACGTAACGGGATAAGCCGGTAGCTTTTTTCATCTTTCCAATTCAGATCGTGCTCATAACTGACCTTTTCCGACACATTGTCGAAGGCAGTGGAGGAATTTATGAATACAGCTCGATTTAACGCCTCCACCTCGGCCAGCCTATTGGGATTACTCAAATCTGCACGAAGCGAGTCGAAAATGTGTTGCACGGTTTCGCGTGTCTCAGGAAGAGATTCTTTCAGGGTCTGAGGATGACGGCGTAGCTGGATCGATATATCTTGTTGTATTCTTCGCAAGTGCTCAACTGTGGACTCCGTGCGCCCTCGGACGGTGTGCAAATCCTTCTCCTGTTCCGCACGCACTGTTTGATGCACCTCCGATAATTGGCTGCGGATGTTCTGGATCGTTGCGCCGTAGTCCGCGACGCCCTCTGGAGGCGCGGCATGGTCATAGGTGAGGCGAATGAGATCGATCAACCGCGGGCAGCGCAACAAACGCAGAAACCGCAGATCGAACAACACGATGGAAAAGAAAAAATTCAGAATTACCATGAGATCGGCGATCTGTAGCGGGCGAAGTCCAAAACGCAGCCGAGCGGCCAGGTGTGTTCCTCCAGCCGCATGGACGGACCACATACGAGCCAGATATTCAACAATTAGCAAACCGACAAATAGCCATTCGAACCAATAAGAATGAGTCCGCTCCGAAAAGTCGATTTTATTTTTATGTGAAAAGAGTTAAATTACGTATGTGAGGCTGTGGCGTGGTAACGGATGTATAACCTATAAAGTAATCCTGTGGGAGTATCGCAATGTTTAGAAGAAGTGCCCCATCGAGCCAACCGGATCTGTTTTCGAGTTTTGAGTCCCATTTCAAAGGGCGCAAGCAGGCGCAGTTGAATGATCCGAGTGCTTGGCATAATGTGTTCTACGCCCATATCACCTGCAAGATAGATGAAGATGTCTTTTCGGTGTTGTTTGATCGTGCGCAAGGCCGTCCCAATGCTTCTGTGCGCCGCTTGGTGTCGATGATGATCTTGAAAGAGGGCTTTGGGTGGAGCGATGCGCAACTTTTTGAGCATTGTGGGTTCAACATTCTGGTGATGCGTGCTTTAGGGTTGATGAATCTGTCGGATGAGGTGCCTGTGGCTTCGACGTATTATCTGTTGAAGCAGTCCGTGTATGCCTATGGCCTGCAAACGGGTCGCAATCTGATTGGGGAGACTTTTTTTAGTTTAACCAAGACACAGGCGAGAGTCTTTGGCGTGACGGGTGATCAGGTGCGAATGGACAGCAAGTTAATCGGTGCCAATATTGCCACCTGTTGTCGCTTGCAGTTGGTCGTTGGGTGCTTACAAGCGTTCTGGGGCTCGTTAGACAAGGGCGCAAAGGAACGATTATGCGCAGCAGACCGCGAGGTTTTGGACGCCTTGCTCAAGGTGAAGCCGCATCAGGTTGGGTATCCACTCAGCAGTGCAGAAAAAGGGGAGAAGCTCGAAGCCCTCGGTTTGTTAGTGTGCAGACTGTTGGCGGCCTATCAGGAGAAAGACAGCGATGAATATGGTCTGATCGTGCGTGTTTTTTCTGACCAATACACCGTCAGTGTCTCCGCCAGTGAAAAATCAGTGCTTCCCAAGCCATCACAATCTATTTCTTCTTCCTCCTTACAGTCTGTCCATGATCCAGATGCGACCTTTCGCAGAAAAGGGGTGCAGAAGGTCAAGGGATATAGTGTCAATCTCACTGAGACCTGTGATGGGGAGGGCCTCAATTTGATCACGGATGTAGAAGTCAAACCTGCAACGGCTGCGGATAACGCTTTTGTCCAACCGGCCATAGAACGGACACAGGAGGTGGTCGGACAGGTCTCGGACGTGTCGATGGATGGGGCTTACCATGGGGCTTGCAACAGTGCGTATGCCGACAAAGAGGACAAGCAATTCTATTACAGTGGGTTACAAGGCAGACCGGGACGTTTGATGTATGAACGCACAGAAGAAGGGGTTGAAGTCATTGATCGACACAGTGGAGAAATTCAGCTTGCACAAGAATATAAACCGGGCAAATACAAACTCTTCATCGCAGGGAAGCCGCGATATATTACCCAACAAGACATCCTTGCCTATCACCGGCGAAAACAGATTGAAGACATGCCTGTGCACATCCGCAATCGACGCCATAATGTTGAGGCCAGCATCTTCCAGTTGAGCTATCACACAACAGGGGGTAAAACGCGTTATCGTCGGCTTTTGCCCCATCAAGTCTGGGCATGGTGTCGCAGTTTATGGATCAATCTGGTAAGGATCAAGAATTATCTCGCCCAGCCAAATAAAGACCCCCAATAGGCGCACCCTGTTCACCCAAACATGCACTTTGTAACCTCGTCAGCACGCCTGCAAAGCACGGGCACTCTATACACGACCCCAATACCATACCTCACCAACAAAGGCGACACAGACAGACCCAACGCTCACAAAAAACCTATACTCTCTATTACACTCTATTACACCCTTTTCGGAGCGGACTCAAGAATAATAAAGAAAATAATAATGCAGGATGTCTTCACCCGGCCACCACTTGAACTGCTGAAGATAATTCAGAATAGTTTCCGGCCACCAGATATCGAGACATTGAACACCCGTATTAAAGAGCACAAGAACGAGTATTGCCCAGTTGATTCGCCGGCTGAACAAGTCGCCATGACCGGCGACTTCAAGAATTTCGTATGTTCGATTTTTTATTTTGTTGACCATGAACCACTCCGCTAAATAATTGCAACGCGGTATAGTTACAAAGATGTAATCTGCAATACTCCTCTCGCTCTGTCAATGCGTTTATACACAAAAGCCCTGGACGTCATCTAACGCCCAGGGCTTCTATTCATTAGCGGTCAGCCAATCATTTAATAGGTAACTTGATGCCTATCTCGAGTAATCAACCGATACCCCAAATAAACCAGTACCACGGGCACTGCCACCTTCACGGCAAATATCAAAAGACCAAAAATCGTTCCAATGAGTGCCATCAGCAAGCAAAATGCAATAATCCCACCGATGACCAGCAAGGCAATCCCAAATACTAACATGATTATTTCTCCTGCTCAGATTCATTATTCTGGCCTGCGTTTTGTTTCACTTTTTCCTTCAACACCTGAATCTCGGCTTCGACGCGCTGCTTTCGCTCCAGTTGATCAAACTCTTCTTGCAACTGTGCTTCGTCCACCATCTCGGCATAGATCTCAGCAGTTGCTTCCTCGCGCGCCACATCCCGAACAAACTTATCATAAGCCGCCACACGCGCATCTTGTCGCATCTCCTGCACCACCACCTGTTTGCGAATCGCCAGCGTGCTTTGTCGCGCGCGGGCAGACGCCAATTTGGCCTTCATTTCTGCGAGTCGCTGCTTCAGCGTCGCCGTCACTTCCTCTGCTTCCTCGCGTGCTTTCTGCAGGGTATTAACCGCTTCATCAACCGCCACCTTCTGAAACAGTGCTTTGCGCGCCAGTTCTTCCTCGCCAGCATCCATAGCATCCTCTGCCTTGCGCGCCCACAAAGCTGAATCCGTCTGCTTCTGGACAATCCGACGCGACAGCAACTTCTCATTGGCCATCGCCTGTCCCACGGCAATCACCGCATCATCCAGCGCAGCCTCCATATCCAGAACCATCTGTCGCACCATCTTCTTTGGATCCTCCAGCTTATTCAAAACCTCGTCAACCTCAGCGCGAACAACATTACTTATTCTTGAAAAGGTGCCCATCGTATATCTCCTTTCGGTTTTTGGTTATTAATCAAACGCGCATCTATACCTCTGCAATATTTGTGCCAAAATATCCTTCAGAATCTATCTTATTGTTTTTTCTATAAATAAAATTTTCAAAGAACAAAAAAAACCGCCTGTATTGGCGAGAAAAACCAACACAGGCGGTTAAATACACCTATGAGAAACTATTTAGAAGCCGAGTCCCACAGTCAACCAGTGATTATCCTGGAAGAACTCGGTTTTGCCATAGGCATAATCCACTTGAAAACCCATATTGCCCATGGGCACATTGAGACCAAAGCCAAACGTTGGGCCGAGAATATATTCCTTCTTAAACCCGTTGGGCAGGGCATCGCCCGTTGGAGAGGTCACATATCCACCGCGCAACTGAAGTATTTGCTTCATCGAATACTCAACGCCAGCCTGATACTCGTCAGTCGCCAGATTGTTATTGCGGAAGGTAGCGGAAAAAGTAGCTTTGCCCAGCGCGTCTTCATAAAAATTATAGGAAAAACCGATTTCTATGGACGTGGGCAACTCAGCGGATGACAGTGACGTGCGGAAAATACGCGACCCGGATTGGGGATCAGCTTCTGGAACCGCGTCTTGCAATCTCACCACCCGGTCCAGGTCCGGACCATCAAACCGCAGGTCGGGACCAAAATTTTGCATGGCAATACCCAGTGTCAAACCTTTGAGTGCGGTTTTATATTGGAAACCAAAGTCAAACGCCACACCATTGGCGACCTCTCGCTTGATCCCCTCGTGGATATATTTGATCGTGGTGCCAAACGACACGCGGTCTGTCAACAACTGCGAATACGTAAATGTCACACACGAAAACCTCGGCGAGAGTATCTCACCCGTGCCTTCGGGCGCTTCCTCGGTGGTCACAACAATATCGCCCACTGCGAACACGCGGGCACTGATCCCCACCGAAATATCATCGCGCAGACGTGTGGTCATCGCAAAATAATTCACATTCATATCTGCGATATAATCCAGATATGAAAACACGGCTTCGCGCTTGTGCGTTCCAAATACCAATCCCGAGGGGTTCCACTGCAATGCCTCGGCGCCTTTTACATGGGCCATTATTGAGCCGCCAAGTGCTGTACCGCGCGATCCAATTGGAATGCGCAACTCTTGTGCCGCGGCTGTGCCGATGCGGCTCTTATCGCCTGCACGGGCATCCTGAGCGATCAATGCCAGCGCGGCAAACAGAAAGATCATCTGCCTGAACATAAGTTATTCCTCCATGAGCCAGATTTGTTAAAATGAGTTCAGCGTCTCAGCTTCCATGAACACCGCGCACTTGATAAAATGCGTACCGATATTTGGTGCGTCAAAATGCGCGATATAAACGCCGCTGGCAATCAGCACGCCCTGATCTGTTTTCATATCCCAGGTATCAAACGACAAACCGTTATTGTGCTCAATCGTTCGCACCAGATCGCCCGACAGACTGAAAATTCGGATCGTACACTGCGCGGGAAGATTGGTAAAACGCATCTGGCGTGCGAGCGAACTAAATTCATAAGATGAACGCCCCAGATACGGATTGGGCACCGCCAGAATTTTTGTCAAATCCTCCACCGCCAACTCCTGATCACCCCGGATAGCCCCCTGCGTGCTAAATGAAAACACATCGTTGGGGCCATTGACGTGATTCGCCAAAATCAAAAACGAATCGCCATCCTGCGGGAACCGCGTTGCCCCACGGCGCCCAGCGAAAATGATATACATAATGGGTGGTGCCGGATCGCCGTTGATCAATCCCTGAGACAACTCCGCCACATTGGAATCATCGCCCGGCTCGGTATAATCCCGATCAAAAATGAACATCCACTCGCGCGGTCCACCGCCAGCCAGATTGCTAACATCGTTGTAAAATGCCGGACCATACGCACCGTTGACCAGGCCGCCGGGTTGGTTGTTTTCCAGCCAACCAATTTCGAGACGGCGATTATTTTCCATATCCCAGGCCGAAAGCGCGATTGGATTGCGCTCCTGATACACATACACACCGGGGCCTGATGTATTGATGATATAATTGCTCCAGTCATAAGGTACTTGTGTGGTCGTCTGATCTGCCGGTGCAGGAGGAGGAGCACCTGCGCCGCGCAAATACCGATATCCATAAGACACATTGGGATTGGTCAGGTCAATGGGTTTGTACTGATCCTCGCCTTCATCTTCAATCACACTGGTAAACCGCAATTCCACATTGACCAATCGCGAAGGCGACACACTCGTCGGGCCAAACCACTGATGGGCTATATCGCCCGTCATCGCACCGCGGAAACCTTCAGCACCCCAGTTGTTATTTGCCCAGGTGTACCACCGCGCACCCGACGGAATATCCCAATCTTTGATGCCGAGGGGAGGACCGGTCACACGCACGAGCAAACCCTCGACAACCGGATTGACAATCGCCGCATCCAGTGAGGCGTGCTGCTCCATATCTGAAAGCACGGCCTGACCGCTCGACAGATTGATCAGATCCCACACCGTTCCCGCATCGGTATCGCGGAAGCTCACTTCGTAAGACGCGCCCGTGACCTGTGTATCGTCAACCACCTCCGCAACCACAATACCATCGCTTGAACCCGATGTGTGCTCAACTACACTATCCACACCCACGATATTGAATCGCGTACCCGCAGTGGGCCCGCGCGGCACAATGCCATTGGCCGGAATCAACTCATCCGAAAGAGGCTTAAACGTCATGCGCCCATCGGCCAGAGCCGAAATGGCTGTTTCGAGTGTTTTGGGCGACCTGCCCTCATTCAACGCATAGGCCGTCACCGCAAAATAATAGGTTTTACCCGTCACCAGCCTACCGCCCAAAACCTTATCCTCAGTAAGTTCGACATAGCGCCGAATGCCCGAGTCACCGCCAAATTGCGTGGGTGAGTTGACCACCACACCGGCACGTTCATCGAACTGATTGTCAAAAATAATGGCCGAGCCATTGACCATATCATAAGTCGCAAGGCGCCTCCACGGGCCAGCAATCGATGCGCCCTGATACACGTTATAACCTTCAAACCCATAATCGCCTGATGCAACTTCTGAATCGTTGCCCCAGGTCAACTGAACTTTGCCATTACCCATGTGATCACCCGTCACAGCTACCGACACTTTGGGCGCGGGTGGAGGCGACGGCAATGCAAAATTGGCATCAAAAGCCGATTGTGCAAATGTATCATTAAAACGCGCGGCCGTAATCGACGTGAGCCTATCTTGCCCTTGCCCCATAATAATGGCGCCCACCACTTCCTGCGTATCGCCGGGCGCGAAGGTGAACGGCCCCGCCGTGAGCATCAAGCGGCGGTCGGCGGGGTTTTCGTCGTTCCAGCCCGTGCCCGCAACCGGATCTCCATCGACCATAAATGCCTTTACCTGACCTGTAATCGGGTCGGTGTGCAGAGCCACACTACCATCCGCGTCAATCCCTTTCATATAATTAAAGGTCTCTTCTGCGGTACCAGGGTCGGTGCCATTGATGTATTTGTTAAACGACGTCATCGGCAATTCCACACCGTCATCGCCAATCGGACCCTTAAAAAAGTCATATCCCACGGCCGGAGGTGATGAACCATACTGCGAGTCTGTGTTCGAGCCGTTATAACAAAACCCAAAGCTGGTCTCCACATCGCACCCCACCAGGTCGTTATCGGCTTGCCCCAGGTCGGGATCAGACCAAATCGACACATACGTGCTATCGATGGTATTGCCACCCTTGTTGATGATCAAAAACTTGATGAACACCACATTGCCGAGCGGACCTGTGCGGTTGAACGCAAAAGTCGTCTGCTGTATTTCAAGGCCCAAAGGCGCGGTCTGCATATTGGTGTGACTGCCCGGGTCGGCATCATTATACACCGCCCACAGGGTCTGATCGCCCAGCACCATCGGCGTGCCATCGGAATTGACCGGCGCACCGTCTTCAACCGGCCACTGTGCGTAATCCGGGTTTTCCATGCCATCGCCTTTGTTGATCTTATAAACGCGATAGCGGTCGAGTTGCGGATCGGCAGGTGTACCGTCGGGCAAAATTGGCCCGGGCGCATACTCAAAAGAATACTCGGCAATCGCCACGCGAATCTCGCCATTGACCTTGCCAGCAATCCACGGACCGGCTGCAAACACCGAAGTTTTACCCGTGCCCTTGGGAAATTCGAGACCCGAAGCCCCAGTACCCAGATCCCAGGCAAATGATCCCTGATTTGTCACAAACATTGCGATATTGTTCACGTCAATCAGTTGATCATTGCTAATTTTACCCAGCCGCGGCTGTTGCGAGGGCGATACAGCCAGCGCAATGCCAGCCATGCCCACGCTCATCAAAGCCAGCGTCAGAATTGTGGATGTAATAACACCACAATATGTTTTCAAAAAGCTTTTCATGTCCTAATCTCCCATTTAGAAGCTGAGCGCGAGTCCAAAGCGAACCTGCCGCGGCGTCTCAAAGTTGAACGGGCTTTTCTCTTTGAGCTTGTATTTGTCTTCGCCCAGTTGACCAAAGCGAGCCACAAATTCGCGGCCTTCGTCTGTATTCAACCAGCCCGAAGTCGTTGGGCTGCCCGTGCTCGAATACACAGGGTTGGTTGGGTTGGCGCGGTTGAACAAATTGAGCACCCACACGTATATGTCGCCCTGCAATCCCGCGATCTTGAAGCGCTTGTTCGCCTTCGCATCAGTCCTGAACGACCAGGGACCATAGCTGGAATTTACAGGACCCGAAGGACGTGAAAACGACGCCAGCGTGGTCACTTCATTAAACGTAAACGTGGGCGTATAGGGGAACCCACTCCCGGCAGTTAACAACACATTGATCCCGGCATTGGACAGGAACATCGGGCCATCTTTATCTACAAAGCGATAGTCGATCGATGCCGAAATTTTGTGGCGTTGATCAAAGTCGAGCGGTGAAGTCGATTTGGGCGGCTCATTCACGCCGGGTTGGAATGTCCACGCGATCTGTCGCTGGGTTTGTGGGGTTGATCCCGTGCCTGTCGCATAAGCGAGAGAATAAGACAGACGTACAGTTGTGCGTCCTGTACGCCGCATCAACAAACCAAAGTCCAGCCCCTTAATGGTTCCGTAGTCGTGGTTGCGGAATGAAGAGAAGGCTGTCGGATTAGACGGGATTGTCGCCACCTGAACGAGATTTTCCACGGCTTTGTAATATACCGTCACATCGACACTGGCATGGTCGCCTACCTGCTGTACCAACCCCACTTCATAAGCTGTGGTTTTTTCCGGCTTGAGATTCGGATTGCCAAAGGCGTAATAATATCCCCCCAAAGGCACTTTGTATTCCAGATAATCCAGCCCCACATACAGATCTTCCAGCTTGGGTTGCTGGTAGAAAATGCCGTAGTTCATGTGAAACACGGTCTTGTCTGTGACGGGAAAGCCAACGCCCAGACGCGGGCTGATCTTGTGATATATGCTATTGCCAGCGAGATCCGACGGATCGAGCGTGGAATCGCCACCTAATGGCACGCCTTCATTGGCGAGCACATCGGTACTCGCATTCAAATAATCATAACGAACGCCTGCATTGATGATCAACCCATCGTATTCCATCTTGTCCTGTACGTAAAACGAGGCCAAAATAGGCTCCTTTTGCGCGTCGCGGGTCGCATCCAAAGGCTCGACCATCTGATTATCCCAGTCGTACTGATATCCGTAGCGGTCCACATCCTGAAAGCCACCCCTGTCGTCTGGGCTAACAAATGGCCCGCGAAAGGTCAAATTGGGGGACAGATGACGATAATAACGCAATCGATGTAGTTGCACGTCAAAACCGAGCTTAAACTGGTGATTGCGGCTGATCTGGCTGGTCAAATCAAAGTCGATAGGCGTGAGATAAAATGAGCTACTTTGCTCAAAGCTGCTATACACGCGCCCTTCATCGCCTTCAAAATACGTTATGGAGCGGTCATTGATGGTTTCTGTTGTGCTCGTAATCTCGGTGGAATCCACATCGCCGCGTGCAAACAAACTTTCCGCATCATAACGCGGATTGCCCTGGGGCCGGGAATAGTCGTGCAAATTTTCGAAATGAACCCCATCGCCCGCCTTGAAATTCTGGTCGAACATACTCGTTTGCAAAGTAAAGAAGGTCTTTGCACCGAGCGTATAAGTCACGCGGGCAAATGCCGAGTTGTTATTTCTTTTGACACGCGGCGCATGCCGCAAATTGTAGCGATATGAGTGAATATAGCTCAAGCGATCTGTTTTTGAGCCTATAATCCCGGCTTTCAGACCGATTGCGTCGGACAACCGATACGAGAGCTTGGCCTGCCAGCCCCATCTGTTGAGCGTATAATGCGGCAATATGCCTTCGCTGAGCAGGTCGTAATCTTCCTGTGATAACAGGTCTTTTTCCCACTCGTGTACTTCCACACCCCACTTCGGGCTGCGATCAAGGCGATCAATGCGTTCTCCAGAGACAAAAAACGAAATCCTGTTCGTCCCGGGAATGAGTGGCCCCCCCAGTGTCGCATCGGTAGTGTTATACCCATAAGAAGGCGCACCGGCCCAACTGCGGTCATTCATTTCATCTGTGATGTGTTCCACAGATCCCGAATAATTCTGCCCGCCTTCGCGCGTCACCACCTTGACAACGCCCGACATCACGCGCCCATACTCCGCCTCAAACCCACCCACAATCACGGATACCTGATCTATGGCACCATTGCTCAGGGTCGTGGTCGATGAGCCGAATTGCAAATCCTTCTGCGAAACGCCATCGACAATATAATCAACTTCTGAAAACCGCCCGCCGCGTACATAAATTACGCCGTTCCGAGTCGTCACACCAGCCTGCAAGGACGTGGCCGCTGCGTACCCGCGAACGGGCATATATTCGAGTTCTTCGCTGGTTACGAGGCGCATCGAACTGGTATTGTCTTTCTGCACCAGCGGGCGCACCGCCACCACTTCAATTGCTTCGGCTTCCAGAGCTTGTGCTGCGAGCACAAAATCAACTTCGGTGGTCAAATCGGGCAACACCTTGATGCCCTTGAACACCACGTCTTGATACCCGATAAAACTGCATTTTACGTCATAAGTACCTGCCGGCACATTCAAAATCGCAAAATGGCCTTCGGGATCTGATGTCGCACCAAAGACACTGGACAGGCCCAGAACCACCACATTGGCACCGGGCAATCCGCCACTGCCGTCTTTGTCAACAATCTGACCTGCAATTTTACCCGTCACCCCGGCCATCGCCGATGCGGATAAAAACGACATCGCAACAAGTGCGATTATCCATCTGGTCATGGTTAACTCCCTTCAGAAATAATTTCGAAAACCAGACTTAAAGACGCTCGCGCATCTCTGTCATCTCCCCTCACGTAAATCGTTCTCAGCTAAGTCGCTTACATCACCTCCTTGTTTCCTCCCGGCAATAAGCCATTTGCTCACCTTACACCGATGACAGCGATATGCCCTGGTGAATGGGCTTTCCCTGTGATCGGCGCACCTGAATAAGCTCTGACACAATACTCACGGCAATTTCTTCGGGTGTATCTGCGCCGATGTCCAATCCAATCGGTGCGTGAACCGCATCCAATTTTTCTCGCGGAATGCCTTTGGCTTCAAACTCTTTCCACATCAGCGCGATCTTGCGACGGCTGCCTATCATACCAACATACGCCGCAGGAGTATAAACAGCCTGCTCAATGACCGGTTTGTCGTGCTGGTGCCCGCGCGTCACAGCCACCACATAAGACAAATCGTCAATAATTAGATGGTCAAAAGCCGTCTCCATCTCTAGCGTCAACGTTTCACTCGCCATGGGAAACCGCTCTTTATTGGCAAACATAGGTCGGTCATCAATGACCACAATCCGAAACCCAACCGAATGCGCGACCTGTGCGATGGCAAAGGAGACATGCCCCCCGCCAAACAAAAACAGCGTAGGTTCGGGACAAATAGATTCCAAAAAGACCACAACGGGTTCCGAACCGATTTTTATGACTTTGAGCAAGCTTTCGGGAATCGCCTCAAAAGCCGCCACCTCTTCTCGCACACATTTTTCGGCAAGGGCATGGCCCAGACCACCCACTGTTCTGCCATCGGGGTGGACCAATAGCTTCGCGCCCACCTGATCGCCGCCCGAAACCAGCGTTGCCAACACAGCCGAACCGCGCACTTTGCGAACCCCAGCAATATCGCCGAGCATGTCATCTGCACGACCGGGCAACAGAGGCTCGGTAAAAATCTCAACATTGCCACCGCAATTGAGGCCATTTTCACCCGCGTGTTTTTCCGTCAAAATAAAGTTCTGCAATGTCGGCGTTTCCGTTTCCATCACATGACGGGCTTCGGCCCACACATCGGCTTCCAAACAACCGCCACCCACCGTACCTATCATCACGCCATCGGGACGCACGAGCATCTTGGCCTTCTTGCTCATCGGCAAAGACCCCTTGCTCGACACAATAGTCGATAAGGCGGCCTTTTCGCCCTGTGAAACCAGGGCCAAAGCCTCTTGAAAAATATCCTGACCAGCCATAACCATCACCTATTTAAAAAATAGACGGATTCTATCCAACGGGCGGGCACGGGGGCACCGCCCCTACTATCGCCAATGAACTGGTGCAGCCTACTTCCAAACAGACCGCAGTGTTCGAGCCAGTTGGATCAAACTTTCCAGATTGTGTGCGGGCAAAAAATAATCCAGATAGGGAAGCGCCGTCTTCATCCCCAAACACAGGGGCTGATACCCCGGCGTGCCCAAAAGCGGATTGAGCCACATCAGCTTATGCACGCGCTTTCGCAAGCGCGCCATCTCTTGCCGCATCAAATCGGGGTCGCCCCGGTCCCAACCATCGCTCACAATAATCATCACAGTGCGCGAGTGCAACATATCGCGCGCAAACTGGTCGTTAAACTCGCGCAAACACCTGCCAATATCTGTTCCGCCCGCCCAGTCGTGTACTGTATCAGCCACTTCCACAAGCGATTCTTCAATACCTTTTGTTTTTAGCAAGCGCGAAATTGCTGTCATCCGCGTGGAAAACACCCCAACCTCCACATCTCGGATTTCGCGCTTGAGCGCGTAGATAAAGCGGATCAGAAAGCGGCTGTAACAATCCATAGACCCGCTCACATCACATAACAACATCAGCCTGGTCTTTTTAATGCGCCGCCGCTTCATCATCAATTCGACACCATCGGAACCATATAGCGCATTGCGTCGCCATGTGCGCCTGAAATCCAGTTCAGCCCCTCGATTCTCGGGCACGCGTCTGCGGCTGCGGCGATTGGCAATGATGTTCACAATTTCGTGGATTACCTTTCGAGCCTGCTCAATCTCGCGATCGGACATTGCGGCCAGATCTTTTGCCATCAAAGCCTCATCGGGGCTATACCCGACCTCCTCGGATTCGCCTTCCCCCTCGGCTTCTTCCTGCAAATCTGTGGTATCCACCACCTCATTGACATCTGCCTGAACATCGAGATCTGGATCTCCTCCGGCCTCTGTATCGGTCAGCGTCATATCGTCGGGCAAAACTGGCCGCGCCCAGAAAGCCCTGAAGACTTCGTCAAAAGTCTCCAGATCGTCGTATCGCGACACCAGTGTCGCACGCGCAGCAGCATAAAAATCGCGCTGATTATGCATGCTAATATATCGAAAACTGTCGCACAAATCGATGAGATTGCCCGCATTGACTTCAACGCCCGCGGTGTGCAAAGCCCTTGAAAAACCGACAACTCGTCCCAGCATGGTTCTTGGCATGTAATCTCCTAAACGCCGATTTGCGTGCGTTCTTTTATCAATCGAGCCTTCTCAATCAGTTGTGGCAGACCGTCTTCCTGAATTTTTTCAATATCTTCTTTATACTTCAAAACACATCCCAATGTCGCATCAACTATCTGCGGATCCAATTCTTCAACTTGCATAGCCATCAAAGCCAATGCCCAATCAATCGTTTCGGCAACGCCTGGTTTTTTGTAAAAATCGCGATTGCGCAACAATTGCATAAACCCGCAAACCTGTTGTGCCAATTCGTCCTGCACGCCCGCCACACGCGACCGCACAATATCCATTTCTTTGCTAAATGTGGGATAGTCAATCCACAAATACAAACATCGGCGCTTCAGCGCGTCGTGCAATTCGCGCGTTCGGTTGGAAGTAAGCACGACAAACGGCACTTGTATTGCTTTTATCGCGCCAATCTCGGGAATCGTAATCTGGAAATCGGACAACACTTCCAGCAAAAACGCTTCAAACTCTTCATCTGATCGATCCACTTCATCGATCAACAAAACCTGTTGCTTTTCTGCGCTGCCCTCAAGAGCCGCCAAAAGGGGACGCTTGAGCAAAAAATCTTCGCGAAAAATATTCTGACCAATTTCGGCCTTGTCGATTCCGCGCGCTTCTTCAAGCCTTAACTCCAGCATCTGGCGCGGATAGTTCCACTCGTACAATGCGGTGTTGGCATCAATGCCTTCATAGCACTGCAATCGAATCAAGTCAGTGCCAAAAATACTGGCCATAACTTTGGCCACTTCGGTCTTTCCAACGCCTGGTTCCCCTTCAAGAAAAATCGGTTTGCCAAGCGCCTGCGCCAAAAAAATCGTCGTTGCCAATGTGCGGTCAGTAATATACCCCTGCTCGGCAAACCGCGCTTCAACATCTTCAATAGAATTCAGCATAATAACCTTTCTTTTGCGTACCTTTCGCCATACTGCGCGACCCAAATTTTTAATGCCTCTCTGGTCGTGTCAAAAGCCAGATCATTCCAGGGAATATCCCGGGGTGCAAATGTAGCCACAGCCTGCGATTCAAAATTGCCCTCCAACTTTCCGCCCACAACCCGTCCAGTATAAACAATCAGCACCACCCGCTCACCTTCATAAGACAACACGCCGAGCAATTCGCCGATCTCAACCTCTAACCCCACTTCCTCGCGGGTTTCGCGCACAGCCGCGACATCGGTTGGCTCACCTGCATCCACATATCCGCCAGGGAACACCCACTTGCCAAACCCGGGATCAATATTGCGCTTGAGCAAGACAACACCGCCGTTGAGGGTTACAATAACCCCGGCCGCTACTTTGGGGTCGAGATAGGCCACAAATCCACACGCGGGACAACACGGTCTATCCCGGTCTTCAACTGCTTTTACGACCAGCAAAGTTCCACAGCGCTCGCAAAACCGGGCTTCGGATTTTATGCAATTTGGCAAAGAGACCGACCACCTTATAAATTTTTTTTATGATATATATAGTAGAACTTTGCATAATAAAATACATCGGGATATGTTGTGGGTCAACGAAAAAGCCCCGAATTTGAATTCGGGGCAAAAAAAAATGGAAACCGGGTCGCGGGCCGGTCCCCAAGAGGGAGAATACGTCGTGCTTTGGGTATAATATCATCGCCGTGTTACAATCGCGTGTCGTTTACACGACAAAACCGTTAATTATTCGCCACAAAGATACGGTGAGGATTACTCTTCTGCGCGCAATTCCTCTTTTTTATGTCTCACAATGCGCCCTTGCACGAGATAGACGACATTCTCGGCAATATTGGATGAATGATCGCCAATGCGCTCCAAATGCCGGGACACGAGAATGAGCAAAATTGCCTGATCTACATTCGAGGGAACACCCGTGTTTAAGTATGTCAACAACTCGCGGAAAATTTGATCGCGCAAAGCATCCAGGATATCGTCAATTCGACGCACCTCATTGGCCAATTCCACATCGCGATTGACAAACGCATCTAAAGCATCCCTGACCATGCCCCTCGCCAACTCGGCCATTCGCGGAATATCGATCAGCGGTTTCAATTGCGGCATCTGATTGAGCAAGCGGGCGCGCTGAGCGATATTGACTGCCTGATCATTGATGCGCTCGAGATCGTAGTTAATCTTTATAATGCCCGCCACCAGGCGCAAATCGCTGGCCACGGGTTGCTGTATAGCCAACAACTTCAAACACTCTTCTTCTATCGCCACTTCCCAATCGTCGATATAATGCCCACCTTCTTCAACCACATCGGCGAGGTGATTGTCGCGTTCTACAAGTGATTGTACTGCCTGTTCAATCGACTCTTCCACCGCACTGCCCATCTTTAACAACTCACCTTTGAGGTGGTCGAGATGCTGGTCGAGAGTACGCTTCATAATTATCACTCCCTTGCTTAGCCAAACCGCCCCGTCACATAATCTTCGGTTTGTTTGAGTTGCGGATTGGTAAACATCTCGGTCGTTTCGGCCATCTCAATCAAATGTCCCAAATAGAAAAACGCCGTATAGTCCGAAATGCGCGACGCCTGCTGCATATTGTGTGTTACAATCACAATCGTATATTGCTTTTTGAGCTCTTCAATCGTTTCTTCAATACGCCCTGTCGCAATTGGATCCAGTGCTGAACAAGGTTCATCCATCAAGATCACCGAAGGCTCAACAGCAATTGCACGCGCAATGCACAACCTCTGCTGTTGTCCTCCCGAAAGACCCAAAGCACTATCATCGAGTCGATCTTTTACCTCATCCCAAAGCGCGGCAGCTTGCAAACTGCGTTCCACCACCTCATTGAGCACCGCCCGACGGTTTTCACCTGCAATTCGCAAACCGTAAACGAGATTTTCATAGATCGACTTGGGAAAAGGATTGGATTTTTGAAATACCATACCGACCCGGCGGCGCAACGAAATCACATCGTAATCAGAGCTGTAAATGTCGTCATTATCAATTTCAACCACACCCTCGATACGCACCGAATCAATCAAATCGTTCAGCCTATTCATACACCGCAAAAGCGTTGACTTCCCGCATCCCGAAGGACCGATAAAAGCCGTCACCTGATGCTCGGGAATCTGCAGGTCAATGTCAAAAAGGGCCTGCGTCTCGCCATAATACAGGCTCAGATTCGATACGGTGACAATGGGATTCTGAATATCTGGAACAATTGCTACAGCCATCGCGATTCTTTTCCCCTCTCATTAGAACGCCGCGCCACCAACGCGATTGCGAAGCCGATTGCGAACCAGAATCGCCACCAGATTCAGAGCCAGTACAATCCCCATCAGCAATAAGGTCGTCGTATATACCATGGGGCGAGCCGCCTCGACATTGGGCGACTGGAAACCCACATCGTAAATGTGAAAACCCAGATGCATAAACTTGCGTTCCAGGTGAAAAAAGGGCCAGATACCATCCACGGGCAACGCAGGAGCCAATTTCACAACGCCAGTAATCATCAGCGGAGCCACTTCGCCAGCACCGCGCGCAATCACGAGAATAATGCCCGTGAGAATGCCCGGCAATGCACCGGGCAAAACCACGCGCAAAATAGTCTGCAATTTGGTCGCCCCCAGTGCCAGCGACCCGGCACGCACATCACTCGGCACGACAGCAAGCGCTTCTTCGGCTGAAACAATCATCACCGGCACTGTCAGCAATGCCAGGGTCAACGAAGCCCATAGAATGCCGCCAGTACCATACGTAGGCGTGGGCAACCCTTCGGAAAAAAAGAACTGATCGATACTTCCGCCAATGCCGTAAACAAAAAATCCCAGTCCAAACATACCAAAAACAATAGAAGGTACACCCGCCAGATTATTAACCGCAATGCGAATCACTCTAACTAAAATACCTTGCCTGGCGTATTCGCGCAAATAGAGCGCGGCCAAGATGCCAAATGGCACGGCTGCCAAACTCATTAAAAAAACCATCATAACAGTGCCAAAGATCGCGGGAAATACCCCGCCTTCTGTATTGGACTCACGGGGTTCATGAAATAAAAATTCCACGACGCGCGAAAAATAAACGCTTGTTTTTCCCAAAATTCCCAATTGATTGGGACGATAAGCACGCACGACATCGGCCGTGGCAATCTGTCGCACCTCGCCGCCAATTAACCGCACATCTATGCGGTTAATCTCGTTGGCTTCACGCAATTGCGCCAATTGGTCGGCCAATTCTTCATAAGCTTTCCAATAGGATCTGCTCTCTCGATCAATCGCGCCAATCTCATCGGCATTTCCATCACCCAACTCTATCTCGCGTTTTTTTAGTCGCAGGCTTTCAATTTGTCGATTTAAGTCGCCAATAGCATCTTCTTCAATTTGCCGAATCTGTTCGTGTCGTTCTCGGGTTTTATCCAATTGTGCTTGCAACACATCCCAGGTGTTCGACATGCGGGTTTCACCTTCGTACAGAGCTTCGATAAACCCGTAAAAATTGCCCCACTCGCGCCGCTCAAAAACCACCGCATCTTTGGGATAGTCCGTCACTTGAATATCCGATTCATCTATCCATTGAAAATCGCTGCCATACACATCGCGATTGCCCACTTTGAGCTGAATGCGAAATTGCCCAGACCCCGTTCGGCTCGATGCGGGAATCTCCTGTTTGTCCCATCGCTTTCCCATCGCTGTCCGACCATCTTTGAGTATCACGGCTTCGATATCCGAGGGCCAGAAAAATCCGGTGCCATTGTACAAAACCAGCGCGAACAGCCCTATAATCATGAGCAAACAAAGTGCCAGCGCACTGCCGGTCAACCAGATAAATGGCACACCTGTTTTCCAAAAATTTTTCACATCCATCTCCAAACATCAAATCCTGCTATACTTTTCGCGCAAACGCTGTCGCACCACTTCTGCCAGCGTATTCACTAAAAAAGTAATTGCCGCCAGCAAAACCCCTGTCAAAAACAACACGCGATAAAGCGTACCCTCATGGGGTGCTTCGGGAATCTCCACGGCGATATTGGCCGACATAGTGCGCATGCCATTAAAAATGCTCCAATCCAAAATCGGAGTATTGCCCGTAGCCATCAGCACAATCATCGTTTCGCCCACAGCGCGGCCAAATCCAATCATAGTCGCGGAAAAAATGCCCGGGCTCGCCGTGGGCAACACCACGCGGATAGCCGTTTGCCAGGGCGTTGCACCAAGCGCGAGTGACCCAGCGCGCAGATGTTGCGGCACACTCGACAGAGCATCTTCGCAGATCGTGTAAATAATCGGCACCACGGCAAACCCCATCGCAAAGCCCACCACGAGACAATTGCGCTGATCGTAGCGCGTACCCGTTGTGCCGAGCAGCCAGCTTTGAAAATTGCCACCAAACAAAAGCGATTCGGCTGCTGGGCCGAGTGCGAACGACAGAAAGAGCGCGAACAACGCAATGCCCGCCAGCAAAGTTAGAATCCAGTGATCGGGTACTCTGCGTGCAAAATCTTCAGACACCTGTCCCCATGCCCACGCGCATATCACCACGACAACGGGTACACAGGGTAATAGCAATAACGCACCAACAATTCTCGTATCCAGAAGCGGTGCCAACCACAAACCGGCCAAAAAGCCCAAAATCACGCTGGGAAGCGAGGCCATCAACTCCACCACGGGTTTGACCAGATTGCGAACATTGGGAGAGGAAAATTCCGATGTGTAAATCGCTGCCAGAATAGCCAGAGGCAGCGCGAATAACATGGCGTAAAATGTGCCCTTAAAGGTGCCAAACATCAAAGGAACAATACTGAGCTTGGATTCAAAATCATCGGACCCGCCCGTAGATTGCCACACGTATTGCGGCTCCGTATATCCCTCGTACCACACTTTGCCAAAAAGCGTTTGCAACGTCACTTCGGGATGTGGATTTTGAAGGTCGAAATCCACCACCTGACCCGACCTGCTCACAGTCAAAAAACCATTTGCTTTGGGCGCGAAAGACAGGGTTTGGATCGAGCCATCGCCGGGCAACTGAAAAAACGTTTGTTCCGATGTCATATGATGCAATGCAACCATCCCCGATACATCGCCCGATAAAAACTGTTTGTCGCGAGCAGACGATGCCAGTGCAGTCACCGCCGCGGAATGAGATCGCAAAGTGTGGATCTTTTTGAACATCTTTTTATTGTCGCCCTCACCCGTCCTGACCGGCATCCAGACAGACACACGACCACCTACATCACCCACAACGAGCGATACATCGCCCAGCACAAAGTCCAGCGCAGTCACCTCCTGATCGGAAACCCGAAAATAATCCAGCAGCCTGGGATTAGAACTCGCCCGCCCGACTTCCCATCGAAACACATCACCGCGATCTGTACCCACCAGAACATAGCGTCCCGATTTTGCCACAGCACCCACCCTGGCGCGCCCTTTAATCTCAGCGGTCAAATCGTATGTGCGGACAGTTGTTTTGCCACCGCCCAAAAGATCGCGCTGTTTTTCGGAAATTCCCAAAACGAGTTGCCCGGAATCCGCAATGCCAAGTACTGTGCCTCGAGATTTTCCATCATGCCGAAATACGAGATGCACAAGAGCCTCATCAGTCAAGTCCATCGTCGATTCAACAAAAAAAGACGGCGTCACAATCCGTTTTCCCTCCGCATCGTAATCCACGGCAAATTTCACGCGGCAGCCCAGCATTGTACCGTCGTCCAGACCCAGGCCAATGTGCGTGTTGTCCAGAGCGCGATAAGCCGCTCGGATGCGCCGTCCCTGTAGTTCAGGAGGATACACAGACTTTGTCACCAACTTTGTGGTCATATCCACAAAATCAATCCCCGATTCATGCACGACAAACATCACAGCCTGATAGGGATCAACCCCCGTACACAGGACGGGCTGACGGTGCGAAAAATCAAAGGTATGCGCCCTGGACACGCTCGGCTTCACAAATAGGGGATAGGACTGCATCAACACAAAAAGAAAAATGCCCATCACCGACAGGATCACCCCGATACCGCCAGCAGTGATCACCCACTGCCCAACGCGGTCCATCAGACGTGCCCTTGGCGTGATGCCGGGCAATTGTCGCTTTGGTGTCGGTTCTAAGGGAAGTGCCATAATAAGGAGGTGAAACGCAAAAGGTGAGATGTAAGAGACAGGCAGGGGCTGAGGGCTGAATGGCCCACTAATGTCTAACGTCTCACCTTTGAGGTTGGGTATTTGAGTGGCTAACTACTGTAACTTCTCGAGTTCCTCTTTAACCACCTGATAGGGCACGGGCATATAGCCATCTTTAACGACAATCTCTTGCCCTTCTTTGGAAAAAATGAATTTACAAAATTCTCTCACCAGCGGATCGAGAGGTTTATTGGGTGCTTTGTTGATGTACAAATACAAAAAACGCCCCAGAGGATAAGATCCATCTATCACATTTTCTATCGTACTCTCTCTAAAGGGTTCGTCAGTTTCCAACGCCAGATGTACGACGCGCACGCCAGATGTCTTGTAACCTATGCCACTATAACCAATACTGTACCTGTCTTCGGCTACGCCTTGCACAACCGAAGCAGACCCGGGCTGCTCTTTTACTTCATCTTTCAAATCGCCCTTAAACAGTGCGTGATCTTTGAAGAATCCATAAGTGCCCGACGCAGAATTGCGACCGTAAAGGCTGAATGCGGCATTCTTCCAATCGCCTCCCAAATCCAACTGCCCCCATCTCGCAATATTTTCCTTATAATCACCGCGTCGCGTCTTGGAAAAAATCGCATCTACCTGTTGCAAAGTCAACCCTTTTATGGGATTATCTTTATTGACAAAAATAGCCAGTGCATCCAGCGAGGTGCGCAACAATATTGGTGGATATCCAAAATGCTTTTCAAATTTGTCAATTTCCGAAGCCTTCATCGGGCGCGACATAGGCCCCAATTGCGCGGTGCCTTCAATTAGAGCGGGAGGCGCAGTGCTCGACCCCTTGCCCTCAACCTGAATTGTTACATTGGGATAGTACCTGCGGAAGCCTTCCAACCAGAGAGTCATCAAATTATTCATCGTATCTGACCCAATGCTGCTAGCACTTCCGGAAATCCCACTCACTTTTTGATACGCGGAAACAGGCGAATCTTGCTGTGCTTGAACTGCCTGAACCGCAGCCTGTATCAAAACAGCCATACACGCAATCATATAAATAATTCTGGTCATTCAATCTCCCTTGTGTTATGCGACTTACAAGACGTGGTGTTACAGTGCTATAGGGTAAAAAAATAAACCTGTATCGCATTACAATTGTGTGACGAAAACACGACATTTATGTTACAATTGCTCCATGCCTTCTTTAAAGCTGACGCAGCAGATTCAAAAAAAGGTCGGATGGACTTTTGCCCATCCGACCTTTTTTTTTGGAATCATAGACTTTGTGCGTATTAGGTTCACCAGACCAACGCGCGATATCGACGCCTCACCCGCGACTTTGCCCGCGCTTATGCCACAAACCTCCGCCGCGACAGGGAAATTGAAAGTCTCCAGGCGATAATGGCCTTTTTGAAGGGCTTTGAAGACTGATATTTTTATTTGACAATCTGCTCTGTATCGCTATAATACCAGACAATTAACGCAATTCCGTCTTTCTTCTCCCGGAGTGTGTTATGGACCTCGGCGATACCGGTCTCTATTTTAATAGAGAGCTCTCATGGCTGCGTTTTAATCAGCGCGTATTACAAGAAGCCCGTACCCCCGAAAATCCCCTGTTGGAACGTGTCAAATTTCTGGGCATTGTGGCCAACAACCTCGACGAGTTTTTTGAAGTGCGTATAGCGGGCCTGCTCCAACAAGTAGAAGCGAGCATTTCCGACTACGGCCCCGATGGCCTCCTGCCCGAAGAACAAATTTCAGCCATTGCAAAAGAAGCTCATCGCATGGTTGAGGAGCAATACGCCTGCTGGAATGACGAACTCCTTCCCGCATTGCGCGATGCAGATGTTCACATTCGCACCATCGGCACGCTTTCCAAACGCGAAAAATTCTTCCTCGACGACTATTGCCACGCAGAACTATACCCGGTTTTAACCCCGCTCACCATCAGTCCCGCACACCCATTGCCACGCCTGATCAACAAAGCCCTTTGCATTGCCCTTTTGCTCAAAAACCGCGAATGCGAAATACTGCTCGGCGTCGTGCAAGTTCCTCGCCTGTTGCCACGTCTGATTCGCTTGCCCCACGAAGAAGACAGCCAGCGCATCGGCTTCGTCTTCCTCGCCGATATTGTCCAGGCGCATATTCCCGAACTTTTTCGGGGATATCAAATCCTCGACACCGCTGCTTTCCGCATCACCCGAAACAGCGATCTCTACCTGGACGAAGAAGAAGCCGACGACTTATTGCTCGCCATTCAAGACGAATTGCAAAATCGACGCAAAGGCGACACAGTCCGCCTCGAAATCGAAGCCGATGCCAGCCGGGCACTTGTCAAGCGCTTACAATCCACATACAACCTCAAAAACAATCAGGTGTATCAGGTCAACGGACCGGTGAACCTCAACCGTTTAATGGGACTTTACAGCGCGACCCCCAGACCCGATTTGAAATATCCTCCCTATCACCCGCCCGACCAGACTTATAAGGAAGTCGATACCCTCTTTGACCAGATAAAAGAAAAAGATATGTTGCTCCACCACCCCTACGATGCCTTTACACCCGTCGTTCAATTTGTCAATTCAGCAGCAACCGATCCCGATGTGCTCGCCATCAAACAGACGCTCTATCGCACCAGCGAAGATTCGCCCGTTATCGATGCTTTGATTCGCTCAGCAGAGGCGGGCAAAGAAGTAACTGTGGTTGTTGAACTCAAAGCGCGATTTGACGAGGAATCCAATATTCGATGGGCGCGCCGCCTTCAGGATGCAGGCGTATGTGTCGTGTATGGGGTCGTGGGCCTTAAAACGCACTGCAAACTCTCGCTGCTGGTCAGGCGCGAAACCAACAATGGCCTGCGGCGCTACGCCCACATCGGCACGGGCAATTACAATCCCTCAACCGCCCGACTCTATACGGACCTGGGGTTGTTCACTGCACGCGAAGACATCACAAACGATGTAGCCGAAGTTTTTAATCTCCTCACCACGCAATCTGCACATCCCCAGGTCAGCAAAATGCTCATTGCGCCCTATACCATGCTCGACTCTATCCTTCAAAAAATCGACCGCGAAATCGACCATGCGCGCAAAGGACGCACAGCCCGTATTGTCGCTAAAATGAATGCGCTGCAAGACCCCAAAGTCATTCGCGCGCTATATCGCGCATCCCAAAACGGCGTACAAATTGACCTGATTGTGCGCGGTATATGCTGTCTGCGTACGGGGGTTCCCGGTATAAGTGACAACATCAGAGTGCGCAGCATCATCGGGCGATTTTTGGAACACAGCCGCATCTATTATTTTGAAAATGACGGGAATCCCGATGTGTACATCGGCAGTGCGGATTGGATGCCTCGAAATTTGCGCCGCCGCGTAGAAACACTTTGCCCCATCGAAGACCCGGACTTAATTGCACGGATAAAATCAGAACTCCTCAGCACCTGCTTTGCCGACAATGTCAAATCGCACAAACTACTGCACGATGGCACAGACCGTCGCATGGCACCCGCCCAAAACGAACCTGCATTCTGCATGCACGACATACTCATGAATCTGTCCCTGGGTGAACCCGTCGATATCCCCGACTTTTTTGCCCAAACACCTCCTTCAGTCGGATCGGCCGCTGCTACTTAAATGCAGTCCCACCAGACGAGCAACCAGCACCGCCAGATAGGTTTGCCCCCAAACAGCTTCCAAAAGAGCCAGGTTTTTCGCCATTCGGCTCACAGGCGTTATATCCCCATAGCCCAGGGTGGTCATTGTTACAAAAGAATAATAAATCATATCTGAAAACCCACCCGAAGCGTGATCTAAAAATAAAATCGCCTCTGAATTAAATAAGAGCAGCATCTTATAAAAAAATGCCCATAACAATCCGCTCAAAAAATAAACGGCTACCCCCCCCCTGGATGGTATCTGCTGTGACCGTCTTCTCCGAGAAAATCCTGTGCAAAAAGACCAGAAGGCATATCCCGTAAAACAGGATATAAACACCCATCTCAGCCACATCAAGCACTCTGGATACTGCCTCAGAGAGACCAATGGTGTAGATAAGTAAATGAAATCCAAATCCCAGAAATCCGGGCACCAAACACAACGTCAATAACCATCTGGGAAGGCTTAAAGTCCAGAGCACTGCGGCCATGACCGTTAACAAAAGAAACGGTACAAAATCCTCCCCCTCGTGCTCTTCCAAAAACGGCATTGTAAAAAAAAGAAACACCACAGAAAGGGCGAGAACGGTGTATTTGTAGTCCGAAAAGCGTTCCCAGAATTTTAAATCTGGACCTTTCCTCTTTGATCTCTCCACGCTGTCCTCCATTTGCTCTCCTCACCATTTCTGGACTGTTCTCCATTCCCAGCACTATCCACAATCATCTATTTTGACGTCACGCGCCTGTACCAGTTTTGCAACATATTGTACAAATGCGCCTGTTTCTCGGCGTTTATAGGATCGTCTAACAGATTATTCATCTCGTAGGGATCATTTTCCAAATCGAACAGATGTGTTGCCACAAATCCTTCTTTCTCCACCACCAGCTTAAACGCGCCTTCGCGCACCATACACCAGGGCTGCATTTCTGAAAACACCGGTCGTTCTAAGCTTTGAGAAGGATCGCTCACCAGAGACGCGAAACTATCGCCCTCTACCGAAGGCTCGGGGGGCTGTCCCGCGTAATCTACACAAGTCGCGAAAAAATCCACACCAGACACCAGATCATCCACCACCGCACCTGCCGCGCCCCCCGGTGCGCGAACAATCAGGGGAATGCGGCTCGACTCCTCCCAGGCCTTGCCCTTATTCGTCTCTCCGTGACTGCCCTGCAAATCCCCGTGATCTGACGTGAACATCACCACCGTATTATCTCGCAACCCCATGCGATCCAGCGCATCCATCATCCGCCCCACATTTGCATCCAATTGCGTCACCATCGCGTAGTACGCGCGCAGATATTCATTCAGATTATTGCCATAGCGTTGATAAATCGGATCGTTCTCCTGGGGTTTGGGACTCGGCGGGCTATGCGTTCTCGTATAGGGTTCAACCTCCATGCAATTTGGACGTCGCGCAATGGTCACACCCCGATACATCTCGTCGTATTCATATCCCGGTTGCTCGGGATAATGCGGATTCTGATAGGACACAAACAGTGCGAAAGGCACGTTTCCCGCCATCTTCTCCATGCGCTCAATCGCAATATCACTCGTCACATCCGTTCTGTGATGACCGTACCAATGCTCATCGCCCACTTCATCGTAAAATTTTACACTGTGCAAAAAATCGTTATAACACTGATACCCGATAAACTCCGTAAAATCCGCCCGCAACTCAGGCGGTATCCACACATTACCCGTTGCGCCCAAATGCCACTTGCCCACCCAACCGGTTCGATACCCCGCATCATTCAGTGCGCCTGCCAGTGTGCGCGTCCCCTCGGGAATATACCGCCCATTGCGCAACGTATCTGTCTGCGACCCGTATTGCCCCGAAATCAGCGTCGCGCGAAACGGCGTACAAACCGGTGCATTGGAATAACAATTGCGAAACAAAACGCCTTCTCGCGCCAGCTTGTCCAGATGTGGCGTGTAAATATCTTCCGTTCCCATACATCCCATTGCAAAAGCGTGCATCTGATCGGCAAAAAGAAAAAGAATATTCGGTCTATCACTCATGCATTGCTCCTTCTGTTGGTTGATACCTTTCTAAAACCGCGACCCTTCAAATTGTCCAAACGGCGATGAAACGCCGACACCATCACCCACTTTCTCCAGCAAATCGCGGTGCTCATCTGCCATAGGAATACCGATCTCGCGGTGCTCTTTTTCCCATTGCCATTCCATGCCGCCAGCCAACTCTGCGCGATCGTGCCCCGGCAGAGGTTTTGTGGCGCGCGCTTCGCCGATATAGCGATCCATCTCCCGCTTAAACATCTCCACATCTGCAAATCGCTTCACATCAAACACCGCAATAAACGCACCTTGATGTGGCGCTGCCCCTTCGCCTTCACCGGTAAATTCATACCCTTCATTCCAGATACCGGCCAAAATTCCCCCCATCGCCTGCAGCACAGCCGCCAGTCCCAGCCCCTTAAAAACCGCGGCGGGAAACTTCTCGAATGATTCTTCGCTGTATCGAATAAAATGCGCCGCCATATCCATAACCAGAGGGGGTTGTTCGCCAGTGGGCACGGCAATGCTAATCGGCGACCCGCCCGACGCACTCATAACCGTCGCCTCTGGACGCGGGCGATAGCGGTGGGAAGACAGCGCCATCCCGATACAATCGCTGGCAAGGGCCATGCGAGAATAATTGCCTGCTGCCCCAAAGTGGAAGTGATTGCGCGTCGTCACCGTACTCACCCCCACATTTAACGCCTTTTCAATCGCCATCTCCGTTCCCCGATGCGATGGGAAATATCCCAACCCGCCATCCCCATCCAGTATCGCCGTCGCCTCTGACTCGGACACTACCGTCACATTGGGCCGCGGATTGGTATGCCCATTTTTCATTTGGGATATATAGTCGCGCACCTGCCGCGTGCCGTGACTGAACACACAGCGCAAATCATTTGCCGTCAACGTAACCGCCATGTGCTGCGCGTGTTCTTCAGACGTACCCACAGCGAAAAAAAGCGCGCGCACATAAGCTTCCATCGCCTCATAAGGCACGCGAATCCCGTGGTCTGGATGTGAATTGAACAATCGCGATGGCATAATTCCTCCATGGATAGTTTTGGGCTTTTTATTTCCTCACGCATGCCATTGAATCTGGGGCATATCGGATTTTGGGGGTGGAGGCCAGTGCTGCCCGCGCTGGCTGGTCAGCCCCCGGTTGGGGCCGGGATGATATGGCCGATCTGGCAGGCCCACCAATTGTCCATTCTCGACCCATGTTTCATCCTCACCGTAAAATTCGCCAATCAAACGCTCTGTCAACCGCGCTAGAGTCTCGGCGTGTTGCGGATCGGATGCCAAATCCACGCGTTCCTGAGGATCAGCTTTCAGATCAAAAAGCTGCCGGCAATTTCCCACAGAATAGTAAATCAGCTTGTAACGCCCATCGCAAATCATCCGCGTCGCGTGGGCATCTTCGCCAACCTCTCCATAGAACCACTCCCGTTTTTGATCGCCAACCATCGACATCCCCTCCACTGTATCGGGAATATCTATCCCCGCTAAATCCAACAACGTGGGCATCACATCTTGCCACCCCACCAGGCGATCATCCACGCGATTGAACCCGACCCGCTCATCGTCAGCCGTACCCAGCAAAATCATCGGAATATTAGCCGACCCCTCGTAGAAAAGCCGTTTTGCCAACATATTGTGATTGCCCAACATATCGCCGTGATCCGACGTAAAACAAATAATCGTATTGTCGAGCAAGCCTTCCTCCCTCAGCGTACCAATCAGCACGCGCAGGCTGTGGTCAATATGAGTACACAGGGCATAAAACGCACGCCGCGCCATCTCGATTTGAACCGCACTGTGCTTATCTCCTCGCGCAGTCATCGATTGAAGACTATAGGGAAAATTTTCAGACTGAACCCAATCGCCCATAAACGGCGTATCGATCTCCATATCCCGATAAAAATCCAGGTACTTTTGCAACGGCACAATCGGCGGATGTGGATGCCGATAAGAAATAAACCAGAACGAAGGGTGCCTGGGATCTCGCCGTTTGATAAATCGCACCATGTTCTGAGTCGCCCAATTTGTCGCATGGGTTTCATCGGGCAAATGCCAGGGCATCGCGCTATACTCGTTATTGCTCATGCCGTGATTAAAGTGCTGGCCCGCATAGCCCTGATCACCCAAAAAAAGCTCATAATCGTCGAGAACCCCATACTGCGTGCGCCCCTCTTCGTCTAAAATCACATCGTCAAACCCAATGCGATCCCGCTGAGGATACACATGCAACTTGCCCACGGCATAAGCCTGATATCCCGCGTTGCGAAAGGTTTGCGCCAGGGTTGGCAGGTCGGGCATTTCGAGAGTTTCCCTAAACACGCGATCCCCGTGCGTTCGCGGCGTAGTGCCCGTCATCAACGTGCGCCGCGCCGGAATGCACACCGGGCATTCGGCATAACAATTGGTAAACTGCACACCGCTTCGGGCGAGTTCGTCCAGCGTTGGCGTCTGAATAACAGGATGATCAGCACATCCCAAAAGATGTGCCGGCCAGTGGTCTGTAGAAATCAACAAGACGTTTGGTTGTACAGACATAAGATTCCTCGCATTTTGGTTAGCCACGTAACCCCTTCTCACCTCTTTGGCGAGCCGTAATACAGAGACTTGACACCGTGCAAAAGGTTCGCTAAGTTCGAGTATGGGCAGTTATTTTTAAAAAATCTGCGTTTTGTGGGAGATTGCCATGGCGACAATTGTTGATGGCAAAAAAAGGATTCCATTTTTGCGGGGCATGCTGGCGCATTATTTAATCGAGCATGGATTCGCATTTCAAGATGCATACAAATTTGCAGATGGCATCCGTCGGTCGCTTCAAAAAGCGAAAGACATCAAGGCTGAAGATATGGCCGATCTGGTGCGAAAACAGGTGCAGCGCGAATTTGGTGACCGCCTGATTGGCGATGCCATCTTTTGGGAACCCACATCGCGGCAAATTTTTATCGAAGAAGGCGAAGATAGGGCACTGTTTTCTCTGGAGCGGCTCGCCGATTCGCTCGAAGCCATTGGACTGGATCACGATCTCGCACACCAGATTGCCTCGGAAGTCGCACAGAAAATTTTGAGTTCACAAAGCAGAGTCATTAAGCGACCACAGCTTTTCAAGATAACGCTGAAAATCTTAAAAGACGGCTATGGATCTCAGTATGCCGAGCGCTATCAGGCCTGGTATCGGTTTCGCAAGGATCGACAACACAAGCCACTCGTCATTCTCATCAGTGGTGCAAGTGGGGTGGGTAAAACCTCTGTGGGATTGGCACTGGCCAATCAGCTAAAAATTTCGCACATCGCATCCACCGATGCCATTCGACAGATTATGCGACTAATGATCTCCCCCGAACTGATGCCAGCGTTACACACCTCCTCATTTTCTGCCTGGAAACATACAGGCGCAGAATTGGGCGGCGAGCACCCACCGGTTGTGCAGGCATTTCGCGAGCAAGCTGTTCGCGTTGGTGTTGGCGTGAGAGCAATGATTGAGCGCGCCGTTGAAGAGCATGCCAACCTGGTGATTGATGGCGTGCATCTCTTGCCCGATTTGATCGATTTGAGCGCGTACAAAGATCAGGCAACATTTATCTGGATGATTCTGTACTTAGATGACAAAAAGCACTATGCCGAGCGTTTTGAATTTCGCAGTGAAGAAGCAACGCAAAGGTCGTCGCACCACTATGTAGAAAACCTCGATGCCATTTTGGAGATTCAACAACATATCTTAGAAGTGGGCGAAGCACATCGCATCATGACTGTTGAGAATGCAAATTTTGAAGAAACCGTGCAATCGCTCTCTGCACACATTATGGATGTGTTGCGAAAACGCTACTGATCCTGGCAACACCTGAAGATCCCCACTTATTTTCTGATAATCACGGTGTATTGAAGCGGGCCATCGCCGATATTTTTTATCCCGTGCAAAATACTGCATTCCAAATGCATGGCCTCACCAGTGTTGACAGGATATGTTTGATCGCCGTACAGAACTTCGCTATTTCCTTTGATGACGTAGAAAATTTCCCAACCATCGTGCCGGTGTGGCGGGTGGGCGCGCTGGCCTGGACCAACTTCTGAAACATGCAGGTGGAGACGGTCGGCATCTGTGCCCTCGGTAAATAGAAAACGAGGAATGCCCTTTATATCAGTGCGGGTTTGAACAGACATAGATGAACTCCTGAAAATTAATGTGGATGGTCGTCGCAGTCGGGGCGGTTGGGATCGTCAATAAACGTACCCGTATCGAGATATTCGAGTGCCTTGGTATAACTTCGGCGCTCCAGAAAATGTCTGAGTTGTGCTGGCGTGTTGCGGTCAAGGCCGCGCTGAATATCGTCGAGTTTGAGCAAGTGCTCGGCGATATTTTCTTTTTTATCAATAGCCTCAAACATCGCAATAAGTGTGGATCGAATATCTGTAGCCTGGCTGGCTGTCATGAAGGCCTCCATAAAAAATCAAAAAAATAGAACTTAAAACAGAAGTTTATACAAAAAACGCCCGCCGGGATGAACTGCTACCGCAGTTGTACACCAAATGACGGGCGTTTACTTTTCATCTCACGAGTTTCAAACTCTTGTATTTGCAGGCGATGCGTCGCTTTGCCCGCGCATGAATTGTCGAACTTCGATACGTGTGGATTGGAGCGCGCGTTTTAAGTGGGTCAAAGCGCGCCTCGGCTTGGTCTTCGTGCCACAGGTAAACAGGTCAATCGCTGCAAAACCCTGCTCAGGCCAGGTGTGAATAGTCAGGTGGCTTTCCTGAATGACCACAACACCCGATACACCGTGTGGCGAAAAATGATGGAACATACTATTGATCACTGTGGCACCCGCACGGTGAGCAGCCTCAAGCATAACAGTTTCAAGCGCGGCGATATCATTGAGCAGATCGGCGGGACAACCGTACAGATCGACGAGCAGATGTTTGCTCAGTGCATGGGGCATAGACTCTGGAGGCATTTATGATAGGATTTTTTCGACGTATTCACGTGCAGCAGCGCAAGCCTGGGCGGGTTCACCCCAGGTGACTTTTTCCAGTTCGATGACGAGTTCGCCATCATAACCTGCGCCTTTGAGAATCCCGATAACATCTTCAAAAGGCAAGTCGCCCTCGCCAAAAGGCACAGGTGTTTCACCCTTCTGGTCTCTCAAGTGAACAAGGCCAATGCGGTCGGCAAATGCTTCTGCAAAAGCGCGAACATCCACGCCTGCTGAAAGAAGATGACCCGTATCCATCAGCACTTTGACGCGATCGGGAAGCTCGGGCAAAATACCCTGATAATCTTCGATATTTTCAAGCAGATTCCCCTTGTGATTGCCTATGTTGAGGGTAAAGTCGGAAACGCGCCCGAGCACATGATTAATACCCGTAATAAAATCTTCGCGCGCTTCATCTGTGCGAGCACCGCCTTTGAGATTGGCACACTGTAACCGCAGAGCGCGAGAAAGATAGATATCCCATTCGACCTGGCGCATATTGTAGCTCAAATCGCGTTCGTCCTTGCTGGAATTGCGTCCCGTGATATTGCGGATATTAAGGCCCGTGAGCGTAACGCCCGCATTGTCCAAACGCTCGCGCACCATGCGCACCGATGTATCCGCGTGAACGGGCGAACTCTCGGTAATTGTGCGAAAAAGTTCAATGCGATTAAAACCCGCATCTGTGGCAACTTTCAGGGCATCGGGCAAAAGTAAATTGGGACAAACAGTGGTGCTAAAAGTAAGTTGCATAAGGTGTCTCTTTAAAAAAGTTGTCAGTAACCAGGTTCACTCTTCCCCGCCTCTTGTATCTTTGTGTCTCCGTGTCTTTGTGTGAGGCCCTCTCACATCTCACCTGAGATAAAGTACAATATCATCACCCTCGGCTTCCACGCGATAGGTACGCACGCGCAAATCGTCATCGGTAATGGATTTACCGGTCTTCAGATCAAATTCCCAGTTGTGCCAGGGGCATTTGATAATTTCATTTTCTCGTTCATGGCCGATATTGGACGAAACGGGCTTGAGAGACAGCTCATTATACACCTCTTCGCCCTCCCACACGACGAGTGGTCGCACGCGGCCCTTGCAGATCGGACCCAGGCGGTGAGGGCAAATATTGCGCAGGGCATAGAGATTGCCATCCACATTGAGAATACCGATCTCCCGGTTGTTGATGGTCACGATTTTGCGCTCGCCGGGTGGCAAGTCAGCTGTTTTCGCTACCCTGTGTTTCGACATCAGAAAAGCCCAAGTATTTCGCCGGCATTTTCGCCCATAATTCGCTTTTTCAGATCGGGATCAATATTGCGAAGTACATGGCCGGGTTCATCCCAGTCCCAATGTGGATAGTCACTGGCGAAAACGAGAGTGTCTTCGGCGTGCATCCAGCGCAGATATGTTTCCAGGCCTTCTTTCCCGCCGGGTATATCGGGCATAGGTTGCGTGCCCAGGCGGATGTGTTCGCGAATATATTCGCTGGGCAGGCGTTTGACCCACGGCGTGTAATCGCGCAGTGCGCGCCAGTCGAGGTCGAGGTGCCACATAAGACCCGGCAGCCAGAAAGTATCCATCTCGACAAATATAAAGTGGAGATTCTGGAATTTCTCGAACACGCCCTCCACAACGAGACTGGTGACATGGGCCTGTGCAATTTGGGGTCGCGCCATGCGCATTTCGAGATAATAGGTGGGATATCCCGCAGCAGTAGGCGGTGATGCAAGGCCAGCACCTTCACCCCCGAAGTGAACCGAGACGGGCAACCCGTGTCTTTCACAGGCTTCGTAAATGGGATGATAATGGCGGTTGCCAAAAGGCATGCGGGCGCCCGCGGGCATCAGAACCTGCACAAAAGCCGGATCGGGACCCAGGCGGTCGATTTCCTTTACGGCGAGTTGTGGATCTACGGGGCAAATATGAATCGAAGCCCGAAACCTCGGGTCGGCACTAATCCAGTGGTCTTTTGTCCAATCGTTAAAAGCACTGCAATAAGCCGATGCGTAGTCCGGGTTGTTATGAACGGCTGCTGCATAAGGCCCACCCGTGAGAACCGCGTAATCTATATCATACGCATTGAGATGTTTCTCGATACAAGCCTGTGGCTGATGAGCGGGATTTTCCTTTGGATCATCCCACAGATCTTTTCGCGCACCACCTCCCGGCATATTGGTGTACCCGAGTCTGGGCATCATCGTACCAAAGTCCTTGATATACTCGACAAAGTGGCGCGGCATATAGGGATAGAGGGCATCGCCTTTGCCCGGAGAATGGTGTACATCGCAATCTACGATTTTGATTTTCGTAAGAGAATTGGCTCGACCATTGGTGCGCGGGGCAGTTGTTGTAGCAGACATGGTGTCCTCCATAAGTGATGGGCAGGAGAATACTGTATTTTTTTTCTCAAGTCAAACGATATCAAACGCGCGGGCAACCACCCAGTCGGGTCGGGGATTATCCACCGCACGGGGTTTGTTGGATATGGCATTGTACGCGATAATAAATGTCTTGCGAGGCAATGGCGACATATTGTGGCCCGAGCCATGCACGATATTGCAATCAAAAAACAGCACATCGCCCGGTTTTCCCGTGATATGCTCAATATCTTCTTCGCAGATTTTTTCTTTCAAAGTATCTGTATCAATACACCATTGCTTATAGCTCGTGGTAATCGTGTCCGCATAGTGCTCCTGCCGCCCCCATTTATGGGATCCCGATACCACCATCAAACAACCGTTGTTGAGCGTGGCCCGATCGAGGAAAACCATAGCGGATACGAGACGCGGATCAACCCCATCCCACATCCAGTACCCATAGTCCTGATGCCACAACCAGACCGTGCCTTCAAACGCATCCTTGACATTGAGTTTCGAGTGCCAGACATACACGTCGCCTTTGAGAATCTGCCGAACGGGATGCAGGATTTTGGGATAACTGATGAGATTCTGAAAGGCATCAATGCTCCGATGGGCGAGATAAACCTGACGCACAGCACCGCCGCGTTCGCGTTCCCGATGCAAACCGTCGTTCTCTCCATTGAGCAAAAGCGGGACATCGCTATTGAGTGCATCAACCTCGTCGGCTGAGAGCAAACCGGGCATAAAGAAATAGCCCTGTTCATCGTATTGTGCGAGTTGTTCATCTGTCCATTTCATGAGTAACTCCCGGGTATTGTTAATTCCCAACCACGCGTATCTGAAGCATTTGAGAACCTTCCAAAAATAAATCGACATCTTTCTGCATAGAAACAGGCGCAGTCGCGGACTGAAGACCGAGAAAATCAAGCGGCAGGTTGCTTGGAAAATTGTCTGGCAAACTGTCGCGCAACGCGCTTTCCCCAACTGGTATATCCGATGTCAAACGCGCTTTTAAGATGACATTTTCATCTATTCCATTCACGCGGGCAAAAAAATCTTCGAGCGTTTCATCACTCCCAAAAAAATCAAACAGCCCAAACGGCGCACCATCTTCTCCAGCAAAACCCTCCCCTAATGTTGCGGCAGAACCCACTTCGAGTTGGTAAACACCAGCAGGAAGCGTATCGGGTATGCTAAATGCCAGCTCGATTTCCCGATCCTCACGCCGCCCCACGCGTAGCGAAGTCCTGATAGACAACGTGCTTCCAGCACTGATAACAGTATCCGCATCAACTCCTACTATTTTTCCAAAACGAGATTCGGGCAATATATCAATATGAATCTCCGCCTCGCGCATCTGCAAGGCGTAATCATTTCTTGTCATGAGTTGCGAGAGTATCCCTCCCAAGTCAGCAGAGGCACTAAAAATCAAAGACAAAAGCTGCCCATCTGGCTCTGCATAGAGACGAGAACGAGCCAGTTTTGAATCTGTTTCGACAAAAGAAATATCCGTCCTGACACGCACACTGTGATTCGGTTCGTTTTCAACTCGGTTAAGCAAAGGCGAGGCCAAAGCCAGCGCAACGAGACCTGCTGTCGTAGAGGGGTCAGCGGTTGCCAACCTGTGCGTAAGCTCAAGCATATTCCCTGAAGAAAACGTATATACGCTCCTCACAGGTATCAATTCTGGCCCCTCGCCAAGCACACCGCGAACCGCGGGCAAACGGTCTTCGGTCAGCGTTCCCCGCACCGTTGGATTCAGCGTTGCAAACTTAAACGGCGCAGAGAGATTAGATATTGGACCAAGCACCACTGCTTCTATAATAGGCAGTTCTACCGCACCCGAGCCGGACATCGGATGCCCAAAACCATATATCCGATTGCCATCGACGTACGATATGGTTCCCAACGAAGCGATCGTAACCTCACCCAGCATCAAACCAATCGCCAGTGGCCTGCCCGCCTCAAAACTATCCTGATTTTGTGCGGCTCTCCCGGCTGGCGTCAGCTCACTCTGAAAGGGCAAATCATCTAACTCGTAGGCGGGATTGATTCCCGTGCCCAGCAAGGGAATAGTCAGGGGTGTAATACCATTCTCCTCCCAGGTGGCTGCGCTCTTAGCCAATGGCATCGCTCCCCGGTTGCCAATCACCCATTCTATCGGTGTTGCAAAAAAATAGTACGGCGGACTGTCTTGTTGATTAAAACCATAAGCAATAGCACCCCATGTGCCTTGCTCAGTGAAAATGGGAGAACCACTCATACCCTGAGCAATGCCTCCGAGCTGTATCAAAACAGGATCGGAAGCTTCAACCATATAAACAGGCATTGGCGGCAAAAAATCATCAACCACCTGTATGAACTTCATTTCGAGATCTGCGAGTTGTCCATTGGCAAATTCAGTCCGCATGAATACGGGCGTACCCGTGGGCATAGAACGAACCGAATCAACCGAAACAATGGATGAAAGAGACCAGGGTAATAGATCCCCGGTTGGGCGCACAACATCTTCTCCTGGAGCAGTTGGCGAAGAATCATCGGCACATCCCCATAGACATATAGCGGACACAAACAGCAATAAACGGGTTAACAAGACACCCTCCTTAAACGGGTTAACAAGACACCTCCTTAAACGGGTTAACAAGACACCCTCCTTAAACGGGTTAACAAGACACCCTCCTTAAACGGGTTAACAAGACACCCTCCTTTATCCCCTCCACCTTTTACTGAATGAGTTTGATTTCAAATAATTTGGGCCACCACTTGCCGGTGACAAAAATGCGGTCGGTCACGGCGTCATAGGCAATGCCATTTAGCACACCAACGCGGTGGTGCAAGCGATCGGTTTGAGAGAGAATACCCGTGAGATTAATCCATCCCGTAATCTTACCGCTTTTGGGATCGATACGGGCAATGCGATCGGTTTGCCATACATTGGCGAAAATCTGTCCCTTGATATATTCGAGTTCATTGAGATAATGAACAGGACCCGTACTATCGTTCACTTCAATGCGCCCAATTTCCCTAAATGTATTGGGATCCCGAAAATAAATAATATTTGTACCATCGCTCATAATCAGTTTTTCGCCGTCGTGTGTAAGTCCCCAACCCTCCGTGGAATATGTAAATTGGACTTGCAACTCAAATGTACTTTTATCGTACACAAAGCATATACCCGATTTCCAGGTGAGTTGATACAGGCGGTCGCCAAAAATCGCGACGCCCTCCCCAAAAAAATTGGGTGCAATGCTTTTCTGCACCAAAACTGCGCCTGTGGCAGGCGTAACCTTGCGAATAGTTGAAGTGCCGTAATTTCCGGTGCCCTCGTAAAAAAATCCATCTTCAAAAACCAAACCCTGGGTAAAAGCATTGGGATCGTGTAAATAGGTATTGCCAATAGTGTAGGTATAGATGGACGGAAGCGCGGATTCAGAAGCGGAGGAATCCGCACCCGGAAGGGGCGGCGTCTGGTTGCACGTCGTAAAAAAGAATATGCACCAACAAATAGAGAAACCGCGCACACATCTTTTGGCATTGGCAATCAATGGTTTAATCCCAAAAATTTTCATATGTTTGGACAGTTAATGCGACAGACCTCACATCGTTCTTGTTAAATATACGATTGCGGTGCATAATACTCAAGTAGATGAATTTCCAAAAAACGCGATTGGAGGTTAGTTATGGCCGAAGGTAAATTCGACCTGCTGTTGAAAGGCGGGCGGGTAATTGATCCCGCCAATAAGGTAAATGGATTATGCGATGTGGGCATTGCAAATGGGAAAATTGCAAAGGTAGAAGCAGATATCGCCGCAGAAGAAGCAGACCATGTGGTAGATGTGTCAGATCTGCTAATAACGCCCGGATTGATCGATATTCACATCCACGCTTATTTCACCCGTGCGCCAGGAGAGGGCCTCTTCAGTTCAAGCCTGAATCCGGACGCACATTTTCCACTTTCTGGCGTAACAACATGCGTGGATACGGGAACCGCGGGATGCGAGGAAATAGCGCATTTTCGCCAAACCGTCATGGAGCATGCAAAAACGCGAGTGCTGGCTTATGTAAATATTTCTGCACCCGGTATGGGCACGCCAGAGCAGGATATCCGAACTTTTGACGTGGATGGCGCGGCAAAAGCTGCCCGCGAACACAGCGAAGTAGTCGTCGGCATCAAAACAGCGCATTATTGGACAAGCGCGCCATTTGACGAAATCCACCCGCCCTGGGAATCGGTGGAAAAAGCAGTTGAAGCGGGCGATGGATGCGGCATGCCCGTCATGGTCGATTTTTGGCCGCGACCGCCCGAACGATCCTACCCCGCGTTAATTCTCGACAAACTCCGCCCAGGTGATATTCACACCCATGTTTATGCGCGGCAATTCCCCGTAGTAGATGACAACGGAAACGTCGAGCCGTATATGTTTGAAGCCAGACAACGCGGAATCTGGTTTGACCTGGGGCACGGCGCTGCGAGTTTCTGGTATCGCAACGGAGCGCGAGCCATTGCCAATGGATTTGCCCCCGACTCCATCAGCACAGACCTGCACATGGGCAATATTTCTGGTACCGTATTCAGCATGCAAGACACCATGTCAAAATGCCTGGCAATGGGCATGACCCTCGAAGATGTAATTTACAGATCGACCGCGACGCCAGCGCGTGCAATCGGACGACCGGAATTGGGTACACTATCAGTGGGTGCAGAAGCGGATATTGCAGTATTGGCCCTCGAATTGGGAAAATTCTCATTTCAAGACTGTGGCTATACGCGAATAGACACGGATCAACGCCTGATCTGTCGGCTTACAATTCGCAATGGACAGATCATTTTTGACCGAGACGCGCGCACCGTACCCAATTGGAAAGAAGCACCTCCAGAATACTGGCCGGTAACTGAAACACCCGTCAGAGTACCGAGATTGTGGCGGACATAAGTGATAGACAACGTCAGGCCAGCGTTTCTGGGCGCACCGCATACAGCATGTCAATAATCCTGCTCTCATCTCGATTATCTTATTTATTGCGTCAATGCATTTCGTGCGTCTCCAACCCGTGCACAACTCCGGACTCGATAAAATACAGCCCATACGCGAGGGCAATCCCCACGAGGAAGCACACCGTGAGCTTCGCGCGGTCGTGAGTGTGGAAATGGATCTCCGGCAGCAGATCGCTCAGGGAAATACACAGAAACGCGCCGGCTGCCAGGACCAGCACATAACCGACCACCTCTTCCTCCCAATGCCCCAGAAACCCAATCCCCCAAAAAGTCAACAAAGCCACCACCGGACAGAGCATGGCGAATCCGATATTAACTACCATACGAGTACGGACGCTATGGCCGGCGGCCTGCAACAAACCGATAATGGAAAACGCGTCGAGTGGCTTGTGCAAAAGAATCGCAAGAAACACCCCCAGTCCCGCTAAACCGGCTTCGCCCCCATGTATTTCACCAACCCGAATGCTGGTACCCAGGGCGATGCCCTCGGTCACCGTATGCAGTCCCAGACCCAGGCCGATGCCGATCAACCTGCTCTCTGAACTGGCATGATCGTGGGTATGTCCGTGCGCATGATCGTGGAGAAAATCACCTACCTCGTCGCTAAAGTCGTGCTGATGAAAATGGAAGATCCGCAGCAACAATACCATCAGTATGATGCCGAACATCATCAATCCCACAGCTTTTTCGACAGCATCTGGCCCGGGAATCAACACCAAACCGTGCGGCAGGAGATGATAAAGCGCGACGCCAAGTATGAAACCCGCAACAAAACTCATCACCAACTGGATGCGCGTATGCGTCATCGTAATAATTGCCGGCAGATATCCACCGAGCAAAGACACGGCAATAATAGCGACGGAGTATCCTATGAAAAGTGGTAGAAAATTTGAATCCAAGTGGTTTAAACCTGAATTAAGCTCAAATGATCTGAGCTGGGTTGGGATATATGTCAAAGCTTGAACAGGGGGCGGAGATTAAACAGCAGATCCTCGTAGCCGCTCTTAAAAGCACCTGCGCGGAATCGCCAGACGATCAGGGCGATCAGGGCAAAGGCACTACCCCATTGTATGAGCTGAATCGTCGTTGACTCTGAAGAACCGAGGTACACGGGAACCGTCACGCCGATGGCGAGAAGTATAATATCGATTACAATGCCCAGAGCAACGGTAACAGCGATCACTGATGACACATAGATAGTCGCAAAGCGTGACCCGAACTGGCTGACGATGATCGCAATAGTACCCGTGTTAGTCGCCGGTCCAGTCATGAGAAAAATCATCGCCGCTCCAGGGCTGAATCCCTTGGCGACCAGCGCGGCGGCTATCGGAGTACTCGCAGACGCGCAAATATAGAGGGGAACACCAACCAGCACCATAACGGGATAGGACAACCAGCGCGCATACTCATTTGACATCAAGTCGCTCGGAATCACCAGGTAGAGTACGCCGCCCAGTGCGACGCCCACGAGCAGCGCAAACAGAATATCGTCCGCTATTTCGACAAAGCCATAGCGGAAAATATGCCTGACGACTTTTTTAAAAGTCAGATCGTCCGCAGAAATTTGTTTGTCATCGGCTCGAACCATATCGCGTTTGTTATAACCGATCGCGCCGGTGATCATCCTCATCCAGCTAAAAAATAACGCCTTCAGTTGTGAGGGACTAACGTAGCAATCGTCGCTTCCAGGCACCAGAGCTTCGTGCCCATGGTCGTGGTCACAGTCATGGTCATGATCGCAGTCATGACCATGGTCTTGACTGTGATCACTTGCTTCGGCCTCGTCGTTATCATCTCTTATGAGACCGATGCAAAAGATACCGGCGACGACCGCGGTAATAAAGCTAATGAAGGGCCTGACAATAGCAGCGATGAACCCAAAGAATGCGTTCGTGACCAGAATCGAGTCCGCACCTGTTTCCGGCGCCGTTATCAGGAAGGACATGCAGGACGAACGGGACGCACCCTTATTGCGCATCTCGGCAACTACCGGCACAACCGAGCAACTGCAAAGCGGCACGGGCACACCAACAGCCGCACTTGTGCTTACGGATTTCAAGCTATCTTCGCGCAACCACCGCAGAATAGCCTCACGCGAAATAAAAACATGAATCAGACCAGAAAGAAATAGCCCCAGAATTAGCATAGGTGCTAATAACAGAAACGACATCAAAAGAAAATCAAAGAAACTGGTCAATATTTGTATTAAGCCAATACTTGTACTAATTGGAGAATCAATAGCCCTCACCCCCTCTGATGGGAAGCATAATGTTTTGATCACATATAATAATAATTCGGATTATAAGGTAATATCCCCAATAAAAATGTGGATAATTGTTTACTGCCGTCGCGTTTCAATCCATTCGTAAATCACCGGCAGCAACACGAGTGTAAGCAACGTCGAAGTGATTAAACCACCGACCACCACTGAAGCGAGCGGACGCTGCGTTTCGGCACCAACACCCGTCGCCAACAACAAGGGCACCAATCCGAGAATGGACGTACTCGCGGTCATCAAAACGGGACGCAAACGCAGCTCCGCCCCCCGTCGCACCGCCTCTGCAACATCGAGTCCTTTTTCGCGCAACCCATTGATAAAACTCACCAGCACAATGCCATTCAACATCGCCACGCCAAACACCGCGATGAATCCAATCGCCGAAGGCACTGACACGTATTGATCACTGATAAAAAGAGCTACCATCCCTCCAATTGTCGCAAAAGGCACATTGGCGATAATCAGCGCGGCGTATTTAACCGAATTGAATGCAGTATAGAGCAGCACAAAAATAAAAAAAATCGTCAATGGCACGATCACCGACAAACGCGCCAACGCCCGCTGTTGATTCTCGAACGCGCCACCCCACTCGATCCAATAGCCCGGAGGCAAGTCAATCTGTGCATCGATAGCCGCATTGGCATCGCGCACAAAGCCATCGACATCTCGCCCTCGCACATCCATTTGGATCACTGCGTAACGCTGCAATTGCTCGCGGCGCACAAAGGAGTAGCCTTCCGCAACGCTGACATCTGCAACAGTCGCGAGAGATATAATCGCACCATCGCTTGTTTTCAATGGAATGCGCTGAATCGACTGCACTGACGCTTTTGATCGGTCATCGAATCGCGCCGTAATATCGAACCGGCGCACGCCGTCGATCAAAGTCGAGACCGGTTCATTGCCGATGCCGGTGCGGACAACGGACAACACATCGTCCGCATTCACCCCAAACCGGGCGAGTTGATCGCGTTTAACCTGAATGCGGATCTGTGGCTTGCCGACATTGGCCTCAAGCGACAGATCCGCGACACCCTCAACTTCGGCAATGACGTCTTTGACCTCCTCGCTCAACTGATCGAGCATTGCCAAATCCTCACCGTAAATCTTGGCGGCAAGCGTGGCGCGAACTCCTGAGATCAATTCCTCTACGCGCATCTGAATCGGCTGGGTGAAAGCGACAACAGCCGTTGGTACCACCTCTTCTAACTCCTCGCGCATAGCCTCGGCGAGGGCTTTGATATCGCGGTCTCCGGGCCATTCGCTCTCGGGCTTGAGTGCCGTATAAATCTCCATATAATTGGCATCGGCGGTTTCGCCTTTCTCGGCACGGCCGATCATTGCCACCGTGGTTTCAACCTCTGGGAATTTCGACAGCGCGTTCTCGATATCCTTCGAAATCTCGATTGAATGTTGGAGCGAAGCCGAAGGTATCGAGGTCACGCGCCACATGATTGACCCTTCTTGCAATTGCGGCATAAACTCTTTCCCGAGGAAGGGGAACAGCGCCATGCTCGCAACGAGCAAACCCACTGCACTGCCAACCACCACTTTTCTATTCGCCAATGACCAGAAAAGCAAGGATAGATAGCGCGGTTTAATGACTCGTATGAGCCATGTTTCGCGTTCTCTCTGTGGTTTTAAAACCAATGCCGCGAGCACAGGAATCAGTGTCAGCGCGAGCAATAAACTCCCGCCCATAGCAAACGTGATATTGAACGCCATCGGCTTGAAGAGCTTGCCTTCCAGTCCCTCGAGTGCGAACAAAGGCAGAAATACCACCATAATAATCAAGATGGCAAAGGTCATCGGATTCACGACTTCGCGGGCAGCAACCAATACCGCCTCAGTGCGGTTGACCTTCTCCGTCTCTGCCCTGCGTTCTGCCATGACGCGAAATGAATTCTCCACGACGACCACTGCACCATCGACAATCATGCCAATACCAATGGCGAGGCCGGCAAGTGACATGAGGTTGGCCGAGAGGCCCACTTCATCCATGAACACAAATGTAATGAGCATCGTAAGCGGAATAGAGACGATCACAACCACTGCTGGTCGCCATTCGCCGAGAAACAAAAACAGAATAACACCCACCAGAATCGCGCCTTGAAATAGTGCATTCGTAGCCGTACCCACTGCTTTTTCAACGAGGTCGGTGCGTTCATAAATGGGTCGCAGAACAACACCATCTGGCAGCGACTGATCGATAATGGCGACCTTTTCCTTCGTCGCTTCAACCACCTGGGCGGCATTCTCACCGATGCGCGAGAGCACCATCCCGAGGACGACTTCCTTGCCATCGCGTGTCACGGCACCAAAACGGAGTGCGCCCCCCTGGCGGATTTCGGCGATATCGCGCAAATATACCGGCGCGCCGCCTTCGACCTTGACGACCATATCGCCGATATCGCGCTCGTTTTCGACCAGGCCCAGACCGCGCACGAGGTACTGCTCCGCACCGAGATTAATGTACTGACCACCAACCTGGCGATTGTTGGCCTCGATCACCTCCATGACATCGGTGAAGGTCAGGTCGTATTTGATGAGACTCAGGGGATCCATCACAACCTGAAATTGTCGCTCCTGGCCCCCCCAGGAAATGACATCATCAACGCCGGGGGCAGTTCTCAAAATCAAACGCACGTTCCAGTCGTGCAGCGTCCGCAAGTCCATATCGGTAATCGCCGCGTTGAGCTTTTCGTCAGCCCGTTCCAGTGTGTACCAGAAAACCTGACCGAGTCCTGACGAGTTGGGACCCATCTCTGGCGTGCCATAACCTTCTGGGATGCGCTCCCCTACCTCCTGTAACCGCTCCATCACGAGACGCCGCGCGAAGTAAATATCCATGTCGTCTTCAAAATAGACGGCGACGTAGGACAAGCCGAAGAGACTTACAGAGCGGATCTCCTTCACCTTCGGCAACCCGGCCATGCCGGATTCGATGGGAAAAGTGAGAAGTTGCTCCACATCCTCAGCAGCAAGCCCAGGCGACTCGGTATAGATATTGACCTGGGTGGGCGTAACATCTGGAAATGCATCGATCGGCACGGTTACAACCGCGCGCCAACCCAAAAAAGCCACGATTCCAAAGGCAATCAACACCAGGAATTTATAGCGCAGCGAAGTTTGTACCAGTGCTTCTAACATGCAGTTCTCCTAATGTACATGACCTGCGCCAAGCGAAGACTTGAGCATCAATGACTTGAGGTGGAAAACACCACTCACAGCAATCTCATCACCAGCAACAAGCCCGCTGCGAACGACCGTCCACTCACCCACCGTGGAACCGATCTCAATAGCCTCGGCATGGAACTCGTGTCCGTCCTCGATCTTGAATACATTCGGTGAGCCTTTGATCATTATCAATGCAGCACTCGGCACAGCGAGTGCTGGTGCGCGCGTCCCGGTGACAACCTCTACTTCGACAAACTGACCCGAATGCAAGCGATGAGCCGTGTTGGGCACCTCAATGCGCAAGCCCTGTGTTCGAACCTTTTCGTCGAGGTGGTGATGGCGTTGAAGGACCGTGCCTTGAAACCAGTTAATACCATCGGGGCTGACCCGAACATTGGAACCAATATCGATTTTGGGTGACACGGTCAGCACCATATGTGCTTCCACCCACATCACCGACTCGTCGCTAATATTGATGAGTACCCGACCAGGCTCGATCAATTCGCCGACAATGAAATCGTCCCGTAGCACCATGCCCGCCTGTGGGGCGAGTAAGTCGAAGGTACCGGTCGCCTTGCTGGCATCTCCCGATTGCATAAGCGCCTCTGCCTGAGCCATGGTCATGCCGTAAGCGAGCACTTTGGCGAGGGCCTGTTGTTGTGCAACGTGCGCTTCGGTATAGCGTTGCACAGACACGGCCTGCCGACCGAGAGTCTTGACGCGTTGCCAGTCGCGATTCGCGACAATCAATACCCCTTGCGCTTCAGCCATCTCAACACTCGAGAGCGCCACAAGGGGTTGACCGACTGCGACTTTATCGCCGAGTTTCGCATGACGCGCTACGACTTGTGCTGTGATGCGCGGAGTAACGATCACAGACCGGTACGCATTGATCACGACCTCGCCTGGAATCCGCAGGGTCTCGTTGAGCGCGCGCGGTGCAACCGTGCCAATAACAATGCCCGCCGCGCGTCGTTCTTCTGCGCTCATCTCAATTGCCGCGTCATCATGGCCAGCCTCCTCGGCATATACCGGTTGGATTAGCATCAAACACAGACACACCGCCCAAAATTTCAACATTGTCATCGGGCCTCCAATACGGTTCTTTGTGTGTTGTAATTCATCTAAGACCGACCCAGGCATCCACCTGGCCCGATGCGCGGAGCCACTCGAACCAGGCACGCCAGACCTGCCCGTGCAACTCGAGGGCACTTTCTCGCACATGTATCGTCTGCTCCAGTTGTGCCAAATAGTGGGCTGTACCGAGATCTCCGGCTTGCCAGAGTCGGCGCAGTTGCTCGCTTTGTCGGTCCAGGCTTTTCCGCCCTGTCTGTTCCCACTCATCCCAAGCACTGCACGATAACTCGTAGCGCTCTGCCGCACTGGCCAGAAAAGCCTGCGCCATCTGCATCGCATCATCGGCGAGTTGCTGTGCCTGCTCGCGCTCTGCCATGGCGGCGATAACTTCATGTGTAAAGCGATTCAGGAGCGGAAGCGGAATGGACAGGGCCACGCCAAAAAACCTGTCCTGATCTTCGAAGCCAGTGTGGATATCCAGCGTCGGGTCTGGACGCTGTTCGCGGCGTCTCAGTGTAACCACAGCATCAGCCGCGCTGACCCGATGCCGCGCGGCTACAACCTCGGGTAATGCCTGCACCAGGGATTGTGGATCAGTGCCTTGCTCAAGCACCTCTGGTAGTTTTTCAGGAAGAAAAGGCCACTGCGCCTCGGGTGTGCGCGGGCCAAGACTGTAAACCGCTTGCCGCGCCTCAGCCAGATCGGCGGCTGTCATTGCTTTTTGAATGCGCGCCTCTGTCAAGGAAAGAAGGGCCTGATCGAGTTCCACCAGATCTAACTCACCGGCCTCAAACCGACGCTGCGCCAACCTCGCAAACTCCTCCATCAACTGCTGGCGCGTCTCGGCCAGGCGATTGCGTTCAACGTCAGTCTGGTATTGCGCGAGACCATTGAGCAAATCTACGGTGACCACCCATCGGGCGTCCATATACTCCACCTCGGCAACGAGACGATGCAACTCCGCCACTGCGGTACGCGCCTTGCGTTTGCCACCCCAGTCCACCGTCTGGCTAATTGCGAATAAACGCAGCTTGCGCCCTAAATTCTCATCTTCGTACGACAGTTCGGGGTTGTAGAGCGGGCGCGACGCGGCATCTCTAAGCGCACTGCTCGCTTTTAAACCCGCGCGTGCTGCCTGCACGCGGTGATTGGAATCGACAACAGCTTGCACAAAACGCGTCAACTCGACACTGGCCCGGGCTTTTTCCAGTACCGTTGTCTCAGCGCCCAGTATCGTCCCTGACATCAATATCAGGCCACACAATATGAAGGCGTGTCGATAACATAGTTTTGGCATCAATCATCCTCCTAATGGTGACAATCAAAATCTCCTGCGAATCAGCGCAACGTATAATCATATCCACCCAATTGTCTATTAACAATTTGTAAAAAATTAAATCTGGTGCTTTTTCCAATGGCCCTGGGCGAACTTGCGAACGGTAAGTGCGCCCTGTAAAATACTGTAAACAATGAGCGCGGCCCATATACCATAGATATCAAACCCAAGTGTAAACCCCAGAACATAAGCGATGGGCAGGCGAACGAGCCATTGGGCAATCAAAGTATAATACATTGGAGGCATCGTATCGCCGGCACCTCTAAGACTGCCGCTACTCGTATTGGCCGCACACAAAAATGGTTCGGCAATAACCATCGCGTAAAGATAAATGACACCCGTGCTGATCACCTCTGGTGCATCGGTGAATATCGACATAAAAGATCCCGCAAACAGCACGGCGGGCAGCGACAGGGCGATATTGGTCACAACTGAAATAAAGAGAATAGTCCAACCGTGGCGCTCTGCACCTGCGGGATCTTTCGCCCCCAAATGCTGCCCCACCATAGCCGTTGCAACCGTGCCATAAGACAGCCCGGTTCGTCGCAAAATGTGTTCCACTTGATTCCCAATGGTATAAGCTGCAACCGCAGTTGTAGATAATGCAGACATTGCAATGAGTTTGAAATAAACCAGCCCTGAGCCATTGCGCAAAATGCCTTGAAGCCCAGAAGGCACGCCAATTTTGAGGATGCGGCGCGCAACATCCCAGTTAAACCGGTAGGATGTATCGGGCAAAAGCGTGAGCGCGAAACGCCCGCTATACAGACACCCAAGCCCAATCAAAGTCGCCGCACTGCGCCCCAAAAGACCACCCACAGCAGCCCCCACAACGCCCAATTCTGGCAAACCCCAGTGGCCAAAGATGAGGAGATAACTCATTACAATTTGAATGCTGCTACTGATGAGGCTCAGCCAGAAAGGCGTGCGCGTATCCCCAGCCCCCTGAAAGCAACTCGCAATAGCGCGATTCAGCGTCATAAAAGGAACGCCGATAAAAAAGACCTGTAGATACGGCGTGCCCAAAGCTGCCACCTCGGGATCGGAGGTCAGCACCGGAATCAAAAAAGGCGAAAGAATCAAACTACCCAGGCCAAAAGCGATACTAAACGAAAAAAGCAGGGAAAACGCCTGCTTGGTAGCTGCACTGGCCTCGCGCATAGAATCTGCGCCAATCGCCTGTGCAACCATTGTCAGCGCGCCTCTCGAAATGGACATCATCGCGGTAAAGAGCACGCGCGTAAATGCCTGAGCAATACCCACCGCAGAAAGTGCTACAGGACCGAGCATCCCGATCATAATGAGTTGCACCATGCCTACCATCGACTCAATCTGGCCTCCCCCAGCAACGGGGATGGTCATCTCGAGGATCTTGCGGGTAAGCGAAAGATCGACTTTGCGGTCAGTAGGTTCTATTGTCGTTTCGAGTGGTTTGGACATGAAATTAAAAGGTGTTCAGGGATACCCTGCGCCAGCTTCTGGAGAGCGCGCAAGGCGGGTGCGAATGGCATCATAAGGCTTCAACAGAAATCCTATCTATAACCTGCGGCCACTAATAATGGATTTCCCGGTCCGCCATGCGTGACAAAAGCAAATTTGTAGCGTTCCTGAGCAATTGCGGGGTGCAGACAAGAGAAAGGAAAGAAAAGCGCGAGAATATAGCGAATAATCATTGAGAACTCCTATCTCGAAATGATGGCTTCGCAAGATACGCGCCCAAAAAGATCAAGTCAAGCCAGACAAGCAGGCATGGGTGCGTGGTAAGGGATCTATGCCCGTAGCGAGTTTTGTAGCGCGCGCATGGGCGAGGAGAAGATCGAGTTCATCGGGCGTATCGACATCAAACCAGGGAGGAACGAGACCGAGCGTATTTCCCGCACGCAGAATGCGGTCAAGCGTTTGCGACAGAACCCTGGGAGTGCTCCATTCGACATCCTCAAAAATTTCCGGTATGGGTTTTGAAACGCCAACGAGATAGTATCCGCCGTCTATACTCGGACCTAAAACAACATCCTTTGTACGCAACAGATCGAATGCCTGTGTAATATGGTGGGCTGGAAGAGAAGGGATATCCGTCCCAATGAGAACGGCTGCTGATGCACCTGCATCGAGTTGTTGAACAAGTGCTTCTCGCATGCGAGCACCGAGGTCTTCCTGCGCCTGGGGAACGTACTGCCATTGCCCTGCTCTCGCCTCCATCCCCCGACCAAAAAGTGCGCGAACCTCAGATTCTGCATCGAGCGGATCAAAAGCGATCACCCGTCGATCAACATCAATACCTTCGGCCCGCTCCAACACATCGCGCACAAATGCGGTGTACAGGGCTGCAACCTGATCGGGTGCATAGCGCGTCTGCAAGCGGGTCTTGACCGCTCCGGGAATCGGATTTTTGACAAAGACGATTAGAGACGTCATATAGTGAAGTAAGAAGTGTGAAGTAAGAGGTCCCCCAACACCACCCCCGCAGTGTAAAACTGGCAGTTTACGCAAACACCAAACTTTTGTATCATAACAAAGCCAATGGACATAGTACCGGAAAATGATCTAAAAACCAAAGAGAATTATATACAAGGTAATTCTACACGTATTAATCTTTCAAAGAACGGAGAATCTATGTCTCAGAATCGACCGAATATTCTTTACATCATGGACGACCAGCACCGATGGGATTATCTGGGGTCAATGGGTGCTGATTTTGTCAAGACACCCAATCTGGACCGGCTGGCCGAGCGTGGCATTCAGTTTACACAATGTACAACAAATTGCCCGGTTTGCGCGCCATCTCGCATCGCGGTCGCATCGGGCCTGCAACCCGTTCGCCTGGGAGCGCTGGGAAACAGCAATTTTCTGCCACGCACAGCCACAACGTATTATCAACGGCTACGCGATCACAATTATTACGTAGGCTGCGTGGGCAAACTGGATCTGGCAAAACCCGATGGGTACAATGGACGCGATGGAGACAGGCCAGCTACGTATATGTGGGGATTTACGCATCCCGTTGAAGTTGAAGGCAAAAGCCATGCTGGCAAGAGCAAAATTCCCCAGGGGCCTTATAATCATTTCTTAAAAGAAAAAGGATTACTCGATGCATTTGTCGATGATTATTCAGCGCGAAGTGGCCCCAGAACATGTCATGATTCGGTACTGCCGACCGAAGCGTTTGCAGATACGTACATCGGACAGCGATCTGTACAGTGGATTGAAGACATTCCAAGCGATTTCCCCTGGCATTTGTTTGTGAGTTTTGTGGGACCACACAGTCCATTTGATCCACCAACCGAATATGCCGATCGATATCGCAATGCCGAAATGCCAGCTCCGATTCCAGCAACAAGCAAAGCTAAACCCAGAAATGTTGAAAGCAGCAGAAAAGGTCTGACCGGGGCTGAGATTCTGGAGACGCGACGACAATATTGTGCGTATATCGAACTGATTGACGCTCAGATTGGCGAAATATTAGACGCGGTTGAAAAGCGGGGAATGATGGACAATACGTACATTATTTTTGCCAGTGATCACGGTGAAATGCTGGGCGACCACGGGCTTTATGGCAAGAGCGTGCCCTATGAGGCTTCGTTGCGCGTGCCGCTTATTGTGGCTGGACCTGGTATTGAAGGGGGCAGGGTGTCGGCTGAACCAGTAGAATTGATCGATACCAACGCAACGATCTGTGAATGGGCCGGGTTGCCACCACAGGAAAATATCGACGCACAGTCATTGGGACCCGTTTTGAGAGGCGAGACGGATGATCACCGCACAGAGTCGGTGAGCCAAATTCGTCATTTCAGGTTGATTCGCACGAAAACACACAAACTGATCGAAAACAACAACGATCTCAATGAGCTTTACGATCTGGAAAATGATCCGAATGAACTGAACGATATAGCGCGTGAAAACCCAGATATTGTGAAGGAACTTGGCAGTCGATTAAACGAGAGGTACAAAGAGGGAGCCTGGCTACGCGGTTAAGGGTTATCATACTTCGTAAAAAGGTATATCATTCTAAAAACGCACAAAAAATCCGGATCAAGATCATAGAGGAGGCATCATGTCTATCACAGATACATTTCACGTCCCCGCTGACACCGATCTCCGAATCTATGTTTGCCAGCCGATACTTCTGCACATCTGTTTGCTTTTTGTGTGTGTTGGTATTCTCGCACTGATTCCGAATGTATATGCAGAGGATATTCCATCTATTCCAGCATTTCCGGGTGCCGAAGGTTATGGCGCAATGACGCGCGGAGGTAGGGGTGGAAAAGTCATCATTGTAACGAATCTGAACGACTCCGGACCAGGCAGCTTGCGCGATGCCTGCGAAACTGAAGGACCACGCATCGTTGTGTTCGAGGTTTCTGGAACGATTACCCTTGAAAAGCGTTTGACCATCTCCAATCCTTATATCACCATCGCCGGACAAACTGCCCCAGGTGATGGGATTTGCATCAGGAGATATCCGCTCTCAATTAATACCAGCGAAGTTATTATCAGGTATATAAGGGTAAGATTGGGAGATGAAACCGGCGATGATTCAGATGCCATATCCAGCAGGTATCACAAGAACATTATCCTTGATCATGTGTCAGCGAGTTGGAGCATTGATGAAACGGTGTCTATTTACCATTGCGAAAATGTAACCGTTCAATGGTGTCTGATATCGGAAAGTTTGTACTATGCTGGTCACGCTAAAGGTGCGCATGGGTATGGAGGAATATGGGGATCAAACCGTAGCACGTACCATCACAACCTGCTGGCGCACCACACCAGCCGGAATCCGCGTTTTGCTTCTGGTTGCGGATATAACGATTTCAGAAACAACGTGGTGTACAACTGGGGTTATAACAGTGCCTATGGTGGTGAGAAACAACAGGCAGGCAATGAGAAGTTTAACTTTTCCGTTGTCAACATGGTAGCCAATTACTACAAGCCGGGACCTGCAACCCGTTCGGGTGAGGTGACGTACCGCATTGTTAATCCTTCATCAAATGATTCAGCAGATGGTTTCGGCAAATGGTATGTTGTCGATAATGTGATTCATGGCAATTCCGCAGTTACTGCGAATAACTGGGATGGTGGCGTGCAGCCTGAGGACGGTAGTTCGCATATTCCAAAATTAAAACTCAATCAACCTTTTGACTCTATGCCTATCAACCAGCAAACGGCTGAAGATGCCTATCCTGCTGTTCTTGAGAGTGCAGGTGCCTCACTGCCCAAACGCGATGCAGTGGATGCACGCATTGTTGACGAAACCCGTAATGGCTATGCCACTTATGAAGGCGGAACATACGAGAAGAATAACCGTGTGCCTGATGAATTAAAAAAATGCGGTATTATTGATTCACAGGCAGATGTTGGTGGGTGGCCCGAACTCAAAAGTCTGCCTGCCCCGCTTGACAGTGATGCGGACGGTATGCCAGACGAATGGGAAAAGAGATACGGGTTTGATCCGCATGACGCTGCCAACGCCTCAAAGGACAAGGACAACGACGGATACACCAACATTGAGGAATACCTCAATGGAACAAATCCGACCGAGTTTATCGACTATACCAAGCCCGAGAATAACGTGAACACGCTGAAGTAAATCAAGCGAGACAAAACTTCATGCTGGAATTTGTATTGCTAAATCGTGCCAAAGAATATAAGCATTGTCGCAACCCACATACCTACAACGGTTCCAATTGCTGCGGCTGCTGCTATAAAAACACAACAGTGTTTTTTTGTCATTTTTCTATCTCCTTAATCAAGTGTCAATAAGGACTCAAGATCAAACGGATAGCCCATAACCCGAAAATGAAACCTATTCCTAAGCCGACTACTATGGAAATCCAAAAATCCCGTCTTGTCATAGTAATTCCCTACTCGCCGAGTTAAGTTTCTTGTAGCGTTGTATCTTTTTCGCGATCATACAGACGATACCTGCCCCTTCCCTCCCACCAGTATAGATCCTGATTACCGCTATGGTGATGGCGTGACGGGTGATTAACACAGTCCGCTGTAAGCTGGGCTGACACATTATTTACCTTGAACATCGGATCTTTTTCTGAGATATGCGATGTGACATCTTTAGGCGCAAATTCAAAATCCATTTGTCCTTGGGTTAATTCCTCTATTGCTTCCCACACAGTCCGTCTTACCCGCTTCCATTGTCTTTTAGTCTCTGCATTCAATTTTCTTTCTCCTGTTGAGGCCCAGACCAGGTCGGTGGGTATTGTTAAAAACCCCTAACAGCAATCCCAGTTCGAAAGCGGCATCAAGCGTCTCATATAAGAACTTATCAGCCATCATACCTAATCTCTGTACTGCATCATGGCGTAAGTCATGCCGCATATAGAAATGAACAACAAAACCTTCTGGATTGCGGCTTAAACCACGCCGCAATGACAATCGCAAGTAAGATCGATATGCATAACCTTTTTTGCCACGATGCAGTACACTTCTCGACGATGCTTGGCAAAGTGAACAACAACCTCCCGCACATCAAACAAATAATTTCGCAATTTCTGGTATGTGTCATTCAGGACGATTTTCCGTATGTCATACCTAAACCCTCGCTGGATCAACAGCCACAATTCCTTTTCGGCTAACCGCGTAATCGGATAACGGTGGGCAATCAGGACCGGCGTATTCCATAAATTCGTCAGCCAACGCATCAGCCAGGCCCTCGAATTTATCATCAGATAGCTGTGTTGAGTTATTCATTGATGACTGCAAAATCCCCAGATTTTCAGCGACTTTCTGCATAAGCACAGTCTTGCCCCCAGCTTCTATATTAGCAAGAGACTGCTTTAGCTCTTCGGCGAAGTCATCGCGCAATTTCAGCCCTTCATCGGGATCGCCCATCATTTCTGAGAGCGTTTGTATGACAACTTCCTGCACGAGTTTTCTAAATTCATCAATTGTTAAATCGGCAACTTTTGTTGCGCCTGTAGAGACATTTGAAGTAGTCATTTTTTAATACCTTTCTTCGATTTACATCAACCCAATTTCTCCCGCAACAATTGACTCGCCTTTTGGGGATTGGCCTGGCCTTTTGTGGCTCTCATAAGCTGGCCCATAAAAAAACCCATAAGTTTTTGGTCCCCGCCTTTGAATCGTTCAACCTCATCGGGATTATCGGCAATAATCTGGTCGATCACGCCATCGAGTTCACCCGTATCGCTGATCTGAACGAGGCCCTTTTTTTCCACAATAGACAATCCGCTATCACCTGTCTCCACCATATCGTCGAAAACCGTTCTGGCGATATTGGTGCTAATATCGCCCTTATCGATCAAACCAATCAATTCCGCGAGATGTTCGGCTGAGACACGCAAATCGCCAATCGCAATTTTCCGATCATTCAGAACGCGCATCACATCGCCCTGTATCCAATTGGCCGCGAGCCGGCTCTGCACACCCGCCGCAACAGTGGCTTCAAAATAATCGGCAATGTCTCGATCTGCGGTAAGCACATCGATCTGATCGGCGGAAATATCGTAATTTTCTGCAAACCGCGCGCGCTTGGCTTCTGGCAATTCTGGAATCTGGTTCTGAACGCGCTCGACCCAGGCATTATCTACGACAAGTGGCACGAGATCGGGATCGGGGAAATAGCGATAATCATCCGATTCTTCTTTTGTACGCATAGCGCGCAAAATATTGCGGTCGGGGTCATAGAGCATGGTCGCCTGCTCAATCTCACCGCCGGTTTCGAGCAAGTCAATCTGGCGTTGAATTTCGGACTCGATAGCGCGCTGGCAATTGCGAAAAGAATTGACATTTTTGATCTCAACCTTTGTGCCAAGTCGGGTTTCTCCAACGGGCCGAATCGACACATTGGCATCAATCCGCATGTGTCCTTTTTCCATATCGCCTTCAGAAACGCCCGTGTAAACGAGCAGTTGATGCAAACTCGTGAGATAGTGAAAGACTTCCTCAGATGTCGAGAGGTCTGGCTCGCTCACAATTTCGATGAGCGGCACGCCACAGCGATTGACATCGACGAGGGACTCCCCCGCAGCCACAAAATCTTCCTGGTGGATGCTTTTGCCAGCATCTTCTTCCATGTGGATGCGCGTGAGGCGAATTGTCTTTGTACCACCGTCAGCCGTGGGCACGTCAACACCTCCGCCAGTGGCCAGGGGCATTTCTTCATTGGATTGAAACTGCGAGATCTGATACCCCTTGGGCAGATCGGGATAAAAATAATTTTTACGCAAAAAACGGCTGCGCGGTTGAATGCTACAGCCTGCAGCCAGCGCAATGTGCATCGCCAGTTCAACGACATTCTGATTGAGCACGGGAAGCGCGCCAGGCAAGCCCAAACACACTGGACAGACATGAGTGTTGGGATCGGCACCAAATTCGGCACTACATCCGCAAAAAATTTTGGTAGTAGTCGCAAGTTGGGCGTGTACTTCCAAGCCAATGACGGATTCGTAAGTCATAACCCCAATTCTCTTTCAACAACCGCAGACGCGCTCAAAATGGTTTCTTCGGCAAAGGCATTGCCGAGCAACTGCAAGCCCACGGGCAAGCCTTCGGTCGATGTCCCACACGGCACTGAAATACCGGGAATACCAGCGAGATTAACAGAAACCGTATAGATATCGGAGAGATACATCTGAAGTGGATCATCGAGTTTTTCACCCAGCTTAAATGCCGGGGTAGGTGATACGGGCGAAGCGAGGAGATCACAGGTTTCAAACGCACGGTCAAAATCCCGACGGATAAGCGTGCGCACCTGTTGCGCTTTGCGGTAATACGCATCGTAATACCCCGCGCTCAGCGCGTAAGTACCCAGCATAATGCGACGCTTGACTTCCGCGCCAAATCCCTTGCTGCGCGTTTGAACATACATATCGATCAAATTTTCTGCCTCATCGCGGAAGCCGTATTTCACCCCATCGTAACGCGACAGGTTTGAGGAGGCTTCAGCCGTGGCGACAATATAATATGCGGCAATTGCAAAGGCGGGATGTCCGGCAGTTGGCAGCGAAACTTCGCGAATAGACGCGCCATTTTTTTTTAGAACTTCAACCCCTTGCATAACCGCATTGCGAACATCGGATTGCAAACCTTCGCCAAAAAATTCTGTCGGCAAACCAATAGTGAGGCCATCAACGCCTCTTTGACAAGCCAAAAGGTAATCGGGCACCGGTACATGGACAGAAGTAGAATCGCGGGAATCGTGTCCAGCAATGACGCCGAGCAGAGTGGCTACATCTTCGACGGTACGCGCAAATGGACCAATCTGATCGAGCGAAGAGGCATAAGCGATCAGGCCATAACGAGAAACGCGACCATAAGTGGGTTTGAGGCCCACCACACCGCAAAAAGATGCGGGCAAACGAATAGAACCCCCTGTATCAGACCCCAGGGTCATAAGAGCCTGGTCGGCAGCGATAGCCGCAGCAGAGCCACCGCTGGATCCGCCTGTTACGCGGGTTTGATCGCGTGGATTTTTGACCGCACCAAAATGGGAATTTTCGCTGGAAGAGCCCATGGCAAACTCATCCATATTGAGTTTGCCCAGGATGATTGCATCGGCTTGACGCAGGCGGGTAACAACGGTTGCATCATAAGGTGGGATAAAGTTGTCGAGGATTTTTGAAGCACAGGTCGTGCGCAGCCCTTTGGTACACAACACATCTTTCAGGGCAATCGGGATGCCTGCGAGAGGGCCAAGGACCTGGCCCTCCGCGGCCTTTTGATCGACAGCATCGGCGGCTTCGAGCGCGCCTTCTTCATCAATAGTGATGAAAGCATTAATATCGGGATTTGTATTTTGAATGTGCGCGAGGATTTCTTCTGTTATTTCGCGGGCTGTGTGCTTTCCCTTGCGAATACCTTGTACAAGCCCTCGCGCTGTTTGGGCGGAAAAAACAGAATCGTCAGCCACCCTGCCTCCAGATTACGATTTTGTTTCTGTACCCGATGTTGTCTGTGTGGGTTGCTGTTCGGGGGGCGGTGCGGGGGGCGGTGCGGTATTGACGTTGGTTTCTATTTCAGTCTGAACGTCCTTGACCCCGCGCTTAAATTCGGTAATGCCCTTGCCGAGTGCCTGGGCAATTTCGGGAATGCGTTTTGCACCAAACACCAACAGAACAACGACCAAAATCATCATGATTTCCCACGGTCCCATGCCGAACATATCACACCTCCAGAGATAACTCAAAAGGAATACTTGACGTAGTACCAGGCTAACCCAATACCGAGAAAGCTCAACACATTGAAATCGAGCGAAAAACCCAATGTAAGAGTCATAATGATCAAGTTGATCTCAATGGGATTAAGCTTGTAAACATAAGATTCAATAAGCACTTTTTCTACCACATTATTTTGCAGGCCAAGGCCGTCAAAAATAATAGCCAAAACCTGACCAACCACGTTGCCGGCAATAATGCCGACAAAGATTGCAACAATGAGAATTCCCAGACTTTTTCGACCCATAAACGCGCTTTTCAAATAAAAGTAAGGTGTATTTTTAGTCCCTTACATCTGCCACTTCGCGGTCCGTGATGGTGTAATACAACCATCTGAACAAGCCAGATAGAGAAATGGCGAGTGCCAGGGGAAAGAATACTTCATAAGTATAAAAAAACATGAGCACAATAACGCATAGGAGAAAAACCAAGCGGGCGCGACCACGTCTGGTTTCAATAGATAATCTCGAAAACGCGCTGTATTCGATTGTGCTGATCATGAGAAATGAGAGCATAACACACAGGCCGATGGCAATATGAGGCGCGTGGGTGCTGCTCTGCCAGACCCGTTCTGTAAAAAGAATATAGGCGGCCAAGGTACCCGCTGCCGTTGGAATTGGGAGGCCAGAGAAATTTTCTTTGTCAAATCCCTTTAATTGTGCGTTGAAACGCGCCAGCCTCAGCGCACCGCACAGAAGAAACAGAAAACAAACGACAAAGCGAATCTCCAGCAAGGTATCGAGATAGTAAAACATGAGCAGGGCTGGGGCCACGCCAAAAGAGCACACATCGACAATGGAGTCAAATTGAACGCCAAAATTGCTGGACGTATCGAAGTAACGCGCAATTTTTCCATCACACGCATCGAGAAATCCCGCAATAACGATGAGAAGTGCCGCACCGATAAAACCCTCTTCCACAGCATAGTACATAGATAAAAAACCACAAAACAAACTGCTAATGGTAAACAGGCTGGGCAGGGCTGCTTTGGCATTCATTGACATAGCTCCGATCGGGGATCACTCATTGCGCGGGTCGGCTTCTAAGACGAGTTGCGCATCAAATACGCGGTCTTGCCCGCGCAAAATCTTGAGATTAAATGTATCGCCAACAGCTGCGTACCAAAAAGCATCTACGACATCATCAGCACTACTGGTATTTTTCTCATTGACCATCAAAATCACATCGCCGGGCAATAAGCCAGCACTCTCGCCTGGGCTGAGGGGATCGACAACGGTGATCAAAGCACCTTTAATTGTCCAAACCCCAAGCGTGCGAGCAATGTGCGAGTTGAGATTGTGAATATCCAGCCCGGTCCAAAATTCGCGGCTACCCTGGTCAATAAGCTGACAGGCCACCTGGATTGCGCGATCAATGGGCACGGCAAAACCGATGCCCAACGATCCGCCCTGTGAAAAAATAAATGAATTAACGCCAATAACCCGGCCGAGGCTGTTCACCAAAGGACCGCCGCTGTTGCCCGGGTTAATTGAAGCATCCGTTTGAATCATGCCTTTGTAGGCGCGTTCGTTTTGTTCTGGGCGAACAATGCGATCTACCGCACTAATAACACCAACGGTAACGGTGGGACTGAGATCTTCAAAGTGCAAGCCAAAAGGATTTCCAAGCGCGATTGCCCATTCGCCAATAATGACACCTTCAGATGTCCCAATCTCGGGGACATAGAGACTATCGGCGTCAATCTGCACAACGGCAAGGTCCCATTGACGATCTATAAAAACGTCGAGAACATCAAAGCGACGACCGTCTGGAAAGATTACAAAAATTTCCTGAGCGCCATCGACAACATGACTGCTGGTCAGGATATAACCATCGGTCTGGATCACAAACCCCGAGCCGATTCCGGGAATGCGTCGCCTATCGGAAAAGGGTTCAAAGGGTTCAAAAAAGCGATCGGGATATCGGGGATAATCCCGATCGTACACCGTATTGATGCTAACGACTGCAGGGGCCACATTTTCAATCGCTCGAACAATGGCATTTCGGCGCGAAGCCTCAATGCTTGTACTTACTGCGCTCGTATTGGACGAAGACCGATTGAGCAGGGGAAATAGTGCCAGACCAATGCACAGGCCCAATAGCAAAATCAGCAGAGGGTGCTTCACGGCACTCATCCTCGCAGGTGTGCATCGTCGTAAATCACCCTTTCGAGAAACAAGCCCTGGGCAGGAGCGGATTCTCCGGCACTTTGGCGGTTGCGAGCACCGAGAATATCGTGCATGGCTTCGGCTGGTCGCACCCCTCGACCCATTTCTACGAGGGTGCCAACGATGCTGCGCACCATGGCGCGCAAAAAACGGTTACCGGAAATATGAAATGTGAGTTCGTCGCCCTGCCGCAGCCAATCGCAAGTATAGACCTGACAGACCCGATTTTCTCTTTCATTGGCCGCCACACAAAAGGACGTGAAGTCGTGCCGACCAATGAGAATTTTACTCGCCCGTTTTATCACATTCAGATCGAGTTTGCGACGTATATACCACGCATATTGCCGACCGATAGGCTGTTTGTTATACCGTATGCAATAAAAATAATGGCGGCGCTGGGCATCGAAACGCGCGTGAAAGTCAAGGCCGACATAATCGGCCCTTTTGACGGCAACATCGGGTGGTAACATGCCATTGAGCGCGTGCTGCAAGCGATCGAGCGAAATATCGCGTGTGGGCGTGAAGTTGACGACCTGCCCAAGTGCGTGAACACCTGCATCTGTGCGTCCAGACGCTATAACCGAGATCGGTGCGCCATAGAGCTGCTCAAGGCGTGCCTGAAGTTCGCCCTGGACCGTGCGCTGGTCGGGCTGAACTTGCCAGCCCTTAAAGTCGGTTCCATCGTATTCGAGCGTCAGGCGAATCTGCATGATAACGGCCCGCACCAAACGCGAAGAGAGAACGATCCTAACTTCCACAAAAAGCATACAGTTGAAACTCAGTTTCGAACAGTTTTGCAAATATACCATCTCACATGGGGAAAGTCAATGACGAAAAAGGGGAACATTTTTTTCACACATGTGAACAGTTTTTTTCCTCAAATGGCGGAATGAGCCTACCATGAGAGATGGCACGAAAATTGCCACAATACGGGTCCGAGAAAGGAAAAAACATGAGAAGACCCGCATTGTGGACTGCGCTGTACTTTGCTTTGGGAATCGGTTTGCACAGATATATTGGGGTGTTTCCACTACCCACTTTTTTCTGCGCCTTTGCCGTTATTTGTCTTTGTGGCGTGGGGCTGTGGTGGCACTGGAATAAGGGGAAGATGAGCATCCTTTTTGCGGGTCTTCTCATTTTGCTGGGTGCATTGAAAGGTACGCAGAGTCTGGAACGCGCTGTAGATCACTTTGTCCAATTTTTACCTACAGACCGCACACTTGTCGAAGTCGAGGGATTGGTCTCATCTGACCCTGAACACGTCGATGGCGATTATCGTATCGTCTTTGACATATTTCAACTCGTCGTCAAAGACACGGTGCGCGCTGTAAGTGGCAGGGCACTGATCAGGTTTAAGGCGGGTACCGCATTGCCTGCCTACAGAGATCGGATGCAATTGCACATGCAGCTTTATCAACCGAGCCTCCCGCGAAATCCGGGCGCATTTGATTACCGAAAATTTCTGAGACGGAGGGGCATTGATGCTTTGGGCACGGTGCAAAAGCGTTCTCAGATTATTGGACATCGGCGAGAAAAAGGCGACTGGTGGGCGCAGACCGTATTGCCCGTCAGACGCCTCATTCGCCGCGCAATTGAGCAGAATCTTTCCGGCGGGCCAGCGGGCCTCTTAAAAGGGGTGCTTTTGGGTGCAAAGCATGCGGTGCCCGAAGAAGTTAAAACCACTTTCGCGCAAACGGGTGTCAATCACGTCTTAGCGGTGTCTGGACTCCATGTAGGATTGATCGCCGGGACTGTATTTTTTATGCTGAAGATGCTGGGAGTTGGACGGGGTATCACTGCCGCATTGACGATCTGTGCACTGATATTTTACGCGCTGATAACCGGGTTGCCACCTTCGGTCGTGCGCGCTTCGACGATGGGATGTGTGGCACTTCTGGGCCTGGTGGGGCAACGCGATATAGACGGTGGAAATATCCTGGGTATAGCTGGTCTGGGGTTGTTGATCGCTCGACCACAAGATTTGTTCGATGTGGGCTTTCAACTGTCATTTGTAGCCACGGGTGGCATTTTGATTTTTTATCGCCCATTGCGCGATCTGTTACCCAAAAAAAAGGGATGGTACGATACCTGTATCGCAGGGCCGCTGTCGGTTTCTCTCGCCGCTCAGGCAACGACCCTACCCTTTGTTGCGGGATATTTTGGGCTGGTATCGGTTGTTGGCTTGATTGCAAATTTGATTGTCGTGCCACTCATAGGCCTTGGCGTTGGCCTGGGACTCCTGACCGTAATGGCTTTCGCCTGTTGGGAACCCATGGCGACGATATTAAACGCGGCAAATTGGCTGATTTTGAGTGGGGCAATCAAGTGTGCAGAATTTATGGCCGAGCCAGAGTGGGCTGCCTTTGAAGTTGCGCGTCTTTCCTGGGTTATCTTTGCTATTTACCTGATCCTGATTCCTCTGATTCACCCGACTGCCAGACGGCTTTGGGGTACTTATTGTCTCATAATCGTCCTTGTTCTGGCGAATATCGGAGTTTGGAAAAATATCTTACAAACAGAGTCAGCCCTTGAAGTCTATTTCCTCGATGTCGGTCAGGGCGATGCTGTTTTTTGCAAATACCCGAATGGGCGAACACTTCTGGTCGATGGTGGTATTCGCACGCAATACACCGACATGGGACAGCGCGTGATTTTGCCATTTCTCAAAAGTCAGAGTATTGATCATATCGATGTCGTAGTTGGGTCTCACCCACATGCCGATCATATTGGCGGCCTGATTTCCGTTTTGGAACACGTGTCGGTAGGCCATTATCTGGATGCGGGACAGCACGTTGATTCTTTTACCGGCAAAAGGCTTCAAGAGATCGTAAAAGCAAAAGGCATAAGATATCAGGCTGTGGCTGCGGGAGATAGTCTGGTGGGTATTGGCGGTCTGGTGCTACATCCGACATCGGCTTATGTTTCCGACTCAGGACCAGCGCCCGATGGCTTGAATAATGGTTCGGTCGTCATTCGAATCGTCCATCAGGGGACAGCGATATTGTTGACTGGAGATATAGAACACGAGACAGATGGCGACCTGGTGCGCTGGGGCCATCGCCTGCGCTCAGACATTCTCAAAGCAGCGCACCACGGCTCGCGCACATCCTCAACGCCCGAGTTTCTCGCGGGTGTCAATCCCTGCGTTGTGGCCATATCGTGCGGAATAAACAATAAGTTCCGGCATCCTTCACCAGAAGTTGTGCAGCGCTTTCACGAGATGGGAATACAAATTTGGCGCACAGATCATTCGGGTGCAATCACAGTGAGAATAGATCGCGGACACATCGATATCGTGCCGTGGATAAAAACTCAAAAAAAATAAAAAAAGCGATCCATATAGGACCGCTTTTTTTGTGGTGGATGAAGGCGTCTTTTCCATCAGCCTCCGTATATTGGGATGCACCAAAATAGGGATGTGGTTTCTCCATTTTTCGGCCAGTACCATAGTATTATCTCCCCCGGTAATACCATAGTTTAACCGTTAAAGTCCAACCCTAATTCCTCCTGGACCAATTCAAGGCTTGAAGGTTAGACCAACCCCCATCCACCAAAATATAAACATCTATAACCATATAAAAAATATGGAGATATGACAAAATTTCTTTTTGGACCGCAAATAGAATATATACAGTGAAAGTCCGTGCGTCAACTACTAAATTGCCCTTTAATGTCGGTTTTTTTAGGGCGATTGAAATAAGGTCTTGAAACTTAAGAACATTGCTATCTAAAAAAAAATTGCGGGGTTTTCCGCACGGATATGCAGGCTGGATGTACGATCCCTCTATTTATGAGATTCTTCCCAAATCCCCATTCGATTGAATTTTTCAACCCGTAATTTTGGAAGATCTTCAGCGGGTATTTTAACGATCTCTGCAAGAGCGTCTGAAACGGATCTTTTGAGATTTTGCGCGGCCAGATCAAAGTTGCGATGTGCCCCCCCATAAGGCTCTGGCACAATGCAGTCAATAATACCGAAATCCAGGAGATCATCGGCCGAAATTTTCATGGCTTCTGCGGCTTCTGTGCGTTTGTCGCGGTTGCGCCAGAGAATGAGCGAACAGGATTCGGGATTAATCACGGAATACCAGGCATTTTCGAGCATGAGAATTTGGTCGCCTACCCCAATGCCAAGTGCCCCTCCGCTCGCGCCTTCACCGATAATTGCAACGACAATGGGAACGGGTAGTCGTGCCATCTCAAAAAGGTTGCGAGCAATGGCTTGTGATACGCTTCGCTGTTCCGAGGCCAGGCCTGGAAACGCGCCCGGCGTATCGACCATACAAAGCACGGGCCGACCAAATTTGGCAGCCAATTGCATCAATCTCAGGGCTTTGCGATATCCTTCCGGATGTGGAAGGCCAAAATTGCGCTTGAGATTCTCCCTTGTATTGCGCCCTTTTTGTTGTCCGATAACGACGATGGGTTGGCCTTCAAAATACGCCAACCCCCCGATAATCGCCTGATCATCCCCACCACAGCGATCGCCGTGCAATTCGATAAAATCAGAAGTTATACGGTCGATATAGTCCAGCGAATATGGTCGCTGAGGGTGACGCGATAGCTGATATTTTTGCCACCGCGTGAGATTGCGAAAAATATCGCGTTCGAGTTTCGCGCTGCGTTTCTCGAGAACTTTAATTGCATCAGTCACATCCAGACTTTCCGCCTTAGCCCGTGCCCGAAGCGCGGCGATTTTCTTCTCTAACTCAGCCAGTGGCTGTTCAAAGTCGAGATAAGATCGGTCGCTCATAAATGATCGTCCTTTATGAAAGTGCAGTCAACGCCGCTTCAATGCGGTCCATGCCCCGGGCGATTTGCTCGGGCGATGCGGCATAGGAAAACCGCAAATACCCCGGCGCCCCAAAACCCGTACCGGGAACACAGGCGACACGCGCCTCTTCAAGCAGAAAATTGCAAAGCGCAACATCGCTGTCAATGCGCCCACAAGATGACGACTTGCCAATATATTCAGAGATATCGGGAAAAACATAAAACGCGCCCCGAGGCATATTGCAAAACACACCCGGCATCCGATTGAGACGAGAAACGATTTGATTGCGTCGTTTAACATAAGCTCGTCGCATTACTTCGACGCAGCCTTGAGGGCCTGTAAGTGCTTCGAGCGCGGCGTATTGGGAAATGGTGCAAGTATTTGTGGTTTCCTGGGTCTGGACTTTGATCATCAGGTCGATCAAATTCTGGGGACCCGCGCCATACCCGACGCGCCATCCGGTCATCGCATAGGATTTTGATACGCCATTGACAGTCAGCGTTCTGTCTGCCAACTCCGGCAACAAAGCGCCAATAGACACATGCTCGGCATTTTCATAGAGGAGCTTTTCGTAGATTTCATCGGCAATCACATAGATATTAGCACCCGCAATCACATCGGCCAGTGCGTTCAGATTTTCACGGGTATAAACCGTTCCCGTTGGGTTACAGGGGCTGTTTAAGAGCACAAATTTTGTCCGTGGGGTAATAGCATCTTGAAGTTGCCGCGCCGTCATGCAAAAATCTGTTTCTTGTATAGTCGGCACAATGATCGGATTACCACCCATTAAGCGCACCTGATCGGCATAACTCGTCCAATAAGGGGCGGGAATAATGGCCTCATCCCCTTCCTCTATTAAAGCGATAATAGCGTCAAAGATGGTTTGTTTTGCACCACATGTCACGATAATTTGTGAGGGCGTATAATACAAATTATTGTCGCGCTCAAATTTGTCGCATATCGCGCTTTTGAGTTCGGGAATGCCAGACGCGGGATTTGAATATCGCGTCTGGCCCGCGTTAATGGCGCGAATCGCAGCGTCTCTTATGTGCTCAGGAGTCTCAAAGTCGGGTTCCCCTGCAACGAGGGAAATGAGATCAACGCCCTGTCGTTGCAGTTCTCCTGCCCTGGCAAAAGCCGAGACAGTCGCAGATGCCTGGATATTGAGAACGCGCTGTGTAAAAGGAGATTTTGGCATGTGAAGTATTATGTCGTGTATTCGGCATTTATGCGGACGTAGTCATAAGTCAAATCACACGTAAAAATGGTGGCTGATGCCTCGCCAATATTCAAATTGATGTCAATATCTATATCGGAAGCACCTAAGGCTTTGATAGCGCAGTCATGATCAAAAGGGAGACCACTACCGTTGGCATAAATGGGAATACCGGCCATTGAAACGGCTGTGCGGTCGGGATCAATAGCAACGCCAGCATAACCCACCGCACACAAAATGCGGCCCCAGTTGGGATCGCGCCCAAAAACAGCGGTCTTGACCAGACTTGAGTTGGCAACAGACAGCCCCACCGTGCGTGCACCGGCTGCTGTGGGCGCGCCATCAACGCGAATGGTAATGAGTTTGGTCGCACCCTCGCCGTCGCGTGCAATTTGTTTGGCCAGACTAATGCAGATTGCATTGAGCGCAGTCTGGAAGGTTTGGAGATTTTCGCCCGTGAGTTCGCTCTTGCTCGCCGCGCCATTTGCCAGAGCCAGAACCGTGTCATTGGTGCTCATATCGCCATCGACAGTAATGCAATTAAAAGATTGCGCAACAGCTTCACCAAGCGCGTTTTGGAGTACCCCAGGGGAAAGATCTGCATCAGTGAGCACAAAAGCGAGCATAGTCGCCATATTTGGCGCGATCATACCCGCGCCCTTGGCGATCCCAGCAATAGTAATTTCACAGCCATCTATTTCACATCGCACAGATGCTTTCTTCGGCACGGTATCCGTGGTCATAATCGCCTCTGAAGCATCGTCCCATCCCCCAACGTCGAGTTGCGGAATAATATTTCGGATACCCGTTTCAAGACACGCCATCGGGAGAGGCACACCGATGACCCCCGTCGAATTGACAAGCGCGTCTTCTGGTGCAACATCCAATCCACCGCCCACCCATTGCGCCATCTGGCGCGCATCGGCCATGCCCTGATCTCCAGTACACGCATTGGCATTTTTGCTATTGACCACAATGGCTCGCGCCCGTCCATTTCGCAAATGTTCCCTATTGATATGTACAGGTGCTGCACACACGCGATTTGTCGTAAACATCCCCGCGGCCGAAGCCACCCGATCAGACACAATAAGCGCGAGGTCTTTTTCATCCCCTTCTTTGAGACCACAATGAAGCCCCGCGGCCTTATAACCCTTCGAGGGATAAATCGTAGTTTCTATAATTTTCACAAAAAACCTCAATTGTAATAATTCAGAATGTGATTCTGACATTGAGCAGTTGAAAAAAAGAAAAAAAAGAATTACCCTTCTGTGAGTAGATCGTCCCCACAGAGGAGGTAAAGATGCCACAGGTTGTCGTAGAGCGTTTAGATCATCTTGGTGTTATTGCTGGTGTTATCAAAGATTTGGGTCTGGTTGAGTTGATAGATTCGCGCATTGAGGTGGATGAAAAAGAGGAGATCACGACAGGTGAAGCGATCACAGGCATGATTCTCAATGGCCTGGGATTTTCAGACCGTCCGATGAGCTTAACCCCCCAATTTTTCCAGAACAAGCCCTTAGCCGTGTTATTTCGCCCCGGTGTCGAGGCAGATCACTTCAATCGTTTCAAGTTAGGCCGTAGCCTGGATAAAGTCTTTGGCTATGGGTGTGATGTGTTATTCAGTGAAATCAGTATGGATGTTTGCAGGCAAGAAGCTGTTGATCTTCGGTTTCACAGCCTCGATACGACCACCTTCTCCCTGACCGGTGCCTATGTGCCCGATAGCGATGAATCGGCCATCCGCATCGTGCGTGGCTATTCAAAAGATCATCGTCCCGACTTGAAGCAAGTGGTTCTGGAGACCATTGTCAGCCAGAATGGGGGCATCCCGTTGGTGTGTAAAAGCTGGGATGGCAATGCGTCGGATACCAAGATTTTTGAAGCGCGTGCAGCAGATTTGATTGCGCAATTTCAAGGTGCCGATGCGCCGCGTTATCTTGTGGCAGACGCCAAGCTTTACACAAAAGACAATGCGCCCAACTTGTCGCGTTTGTCCTTTATCACGCGGTTACCCGAAACGATCAAAGTCGTTGGGCATGTCATTGAACAGGCCTGGGACTTTGAGGCTTGGGATTTTATAGATGCCTCACTGGCTTATCAGCGCGTAGAACTCTCCCATTATGGGATCTCTCAAAGATGGCTGGTTGTCTATTCTAAGCAAGCAGAGCAACGGGCAAAAAAAACGCTACATAAGGCGCAAAAGCGTGAGCAGGACACGGTGCAAAAAGCCCTCTTTCATCTACAGGCACAACGATTTAACGCCCAACAAGAAGCACAAAAGGCCCTCGTTGCTATCGCCAAAAAGTTGAAGTATCATCGCATCGAAAAGGAGCATATAAAACCCCATATCCGATATGCCAAAAAAGGGCGTCCCACACCCAAAACACCCATCAAAGATATCCGCTGGCAAATCACAGCAGATATTTTACCTGATCAAGAAAAAATCCAAGCTGTGAAACAGCGCAAAGCCACCTTTGTTATCGGGTCAAATATCCCGCACGCGCACCTGAGTGATCAGGACATCATCCAAGCCTATAAAGGACAAAAGGCAGTCGAAACAGGCTTCCGTTTTTTGAAAGACCCGCTCTTTTTTGTCTCATCGCTCTTTCTCAAAAAACCATCTCGTATCCAAGCCTTACTCATGGTGATGACCCTGGCACTGTTGGTCTATTCTATTGCCCAGCGCCGAATGCGTGCCGCCTTAGCACAACATCACGATACGTTGCCAGATCAAATCGGCAACCCCACGGCGCAACCCACATTGCGATGGCTATTTCAGGTCTTAGACGGCATTCATCGCGTGATCTTACACACACCGACACAGACATACACGGTGATGGATGGACTCACTGATCTCAGAATCAAAATCCTGAGACTCTTTGGAAAAGGCGTATGTCAGATTTATCTAATTTCTCCTACTTAGACCTGCTCAATGTCAGTGATTATGACTTGAAAGTAACCACAGCACAGGCGCAGCACTGGATTACCAAGAATTAAAAGCCTCCCCATCCTGGACGCCTGCTTAAGGCATGCAGGCGTGACGACAGGAATAGCGATTGTCATTGCGGCATGTTTTTAGCCGCCACGCGAAGCACAACGTAGTAACCCAGCCTACCTTAATCCAGTCTATTAGATAAAACAACAAATGTTATTGACATCATTACCCACGTACGCCAGTCTTTTCGCCAATCCAATCAATCATAGCGCGGAATGCTGGGCATTGTTCAGCCACCTCTCGTAGGTCCGCATTTCTGAGAATGGCGTCGCTATCCGAAATTTCGCGATAGGGCCGCTTGAGATGTCTCCGAAAGAGTTCCCCAACAATTTTCTTCGGAGGCTTGTCTTGGTTCTGATCTTCCGGACGCCGCCAGCCGCTGAGACGATGACGGTTCTGCATCCCAAGTCGAATTTTAAGTTGCTTCGTCGCAGCAAGGAGCAGCACTTCCAAATCGTGTTTCAATGCACTGGCATAAAAACGCGCCATGTGGCTGTCAACTTCAGCCCGCCTGACCTCCTGTTGTAAATTCTGTTTTACGAGTCGCGTTTGCACTTCTCGAAGCTCTTGTAGATTATTGTGTCTGTAATCCGTATTCGCATAGTTTTGATTTGGGTAGAGATCAGGTAAACCCACAACGAGATCGCTTTTATCATCCACCAAACGAGTGACCGCTCGGGGTCCAATTTTCTTAAAATATTTGGACTTGTTTTCAAGAGGTATTATATGAATGCCCCAGCCTTTCTCCCCAAGTTTCTCCTTCCATTCGCTCCACAGTGCCGACAGTGCCTTAACGTCCGAACTCCCTTCCACAAAAACCCACACCTTCATATACCAGCCTCCAATTCGCCGGAGCGGTGAAGGTCGCCTAGGGTTCCGTTTGTAACATCTTCAAGCATTTGCACAAGCGTCTTGCGATTCGCGGGACGATGCCACACTACCTTTGCGTCGTCTGCATTCCTCGCCATCACGGCCACATCGGCTATGTCAAAGCAGTTGAGCAGGTCCGGGCTATGCGTCGTCACGAGCACCTGGGTGCGCTCCGCCGCTACCTTGATCATCTCGGCTACAATCGGTAACAGGCCGGGATGCAGACCCAATTCCGGTTCGTCAATCGCCACCAAGAGCGGAGGTCTCGGATTTAACAGTGCTGTCGCCAGGCAAAGGAATCGCAACATGCCGTCCGATAACTCCCACAACACTATAGAGCGAGACATGCTCTTCTCGCGCACCCCAACGACCACTTGTGCTGGTGTTCCAAAGGTGGTATCACAATGAATTTCCTCAAATGCGGGATAGGCTACGCGCAGAAAATCGCGCAACTCCTCTGCTTCTGAATGGTAATCATATCGAGTCAGCATTTCGTGCAGCACGGTACCCAAGTTGTTGCCGTTAGCCGATAATGTTGTAACCGGCTTGATATCGGCGGCCTTGGTACGGAGCGTGGAAGATTGTGTTACATCGAAACCCGGATAGAACGCCATGTTTGCCAATAGAACGCGTACCCAAGAAGGAACGGGAAACTCGTTGAAGAATCGGATTTGTGAAAGCAACAACGCAGGCTCCTGTTGTGCGGGTTGTAGCAGACCGCTTTTCAAGGTGGCTTTCGCCGAATCGGACTCGCGGACGTCATTAGGCGAAGATTGTCCTTCATCAAACGGTATCAATCGGCCTTGTCTTCTATCGAATATGTTTTGTCGATATGGGGTTGCCTCCAGAAACTTGAGGGGATCACTGTATCTCCCTTCTATTGGCTCGCGAGTCCTGAGAACCTCGTATTGCGGATACATCTGGCTCTGTGCATCAGCTTGGAGAACGACCTCGTACACCAAGGACTGTTCCTGCTCCAATGGAACAGTATTCCACGGAGCCGCTGCGGACTTATGAAAAGTGATTTTCCAGGTCAGTCGTCTATCCTCGTTGCCTACTGTAAGAAGAGATGCTGCTCCCCCATGCTCCCCCATTGCGGCATTTATCGGCACCGCGCTACACTGGGCAATCAGTTGTAAACAATTAATCAGCGTGCTCTTACCAACGGCATTCGCGCCTATAACCACTGTCAGCGGGTTGAAGTCGGCCTCAAACTCGTCGAGAAGCCGGTAGCCCCCTATCTCGATTTGCGTAATCATATCTATTCTTCCCAATGAGAATTTAGGATCGTTTGCTTCCAGAAAATTTTTAATGCATTGAGCGCGGGAGTTTCAAAATCCCATTTTTTAAAAACCTAGCGAATGTGGAATTATCAATCTACGACTCTTGTTTCTTCGACGATCTTTATTTCTTTCTCTGTCAGCCCGTACAGGTCATACACCAGCCGATCAATCTGCTGATCTATTGCATCAATTTGGCGTTGAATAGCTGTCTTCTCATAGCTCATCTTCGCCATCGCCAACTGCTTGTGCAGTAATAGCATCTGCTCGACAAAATCCACCATTTGACCGTGGCAGGCTTTGTCGGCAGGATCGGAAAAGTTGATGGTGGCGATGGGAATTTCATCAAGATGTGTTTTTTTGAGTTGAGCGATGCTTTTCTTGTTCGTAACGAGTCTATTCAGAAAATAAAAGTTCACAAGAGCTGAATTCAAAATGCCAAGCAGATACTTGAAATTTAGATTACTTCGATGGTTAAATAGAAAATACAAGGACTGTTCAGGAAATATCCCCGAGTCATCAAATGTAGCCAGAATTCGGTCTCCTGTCTTGCGCAACAGGAGTTTTGGTTTCGCTCCCAACTTTGCTATGTTGGTGGTGCGACCAGTAATATTTTGTTTCTTGAATTCAAACCAATAATTTTTTTTCAAAGTATATCTACCAATACTATCTCCCTTTATGGTTTCAATCTGTGAGGAACTTATTCTTTTTTGAGTAATAAGATTTGATTTTCCTCCGAATCCCGATGTCGTCTCACAGAGGTTACCCAGAAGATCTGTGTGTGATGAATATTCTAATTTTTTTATCAGGTTCATTATACCAACACTGTCATAGTATTGGAAAGGGTAAGTCGGATTTTGTTCGAACTCTAGTTGCGGAATCTGTAAAAACTCTTTTCCATACTCTCCTATCTCAACAGGTGTCTTTAGAATTGAATTGTTAGTACGTTTCAGCACAAACATCAAGGTGTCGGCAGTAATTCCAGGGAATGGAACCTTGTAAATCAGCGAAATAACCTGTGTTTGTTTCAATATCTGTCTTCGCAATTCTATGAATTGAAAGTTGAATCCTAATCGGTCAGGCACAATGTATCCAAAATATCCGCCCTCCACGATTAGACGGATTCCCTGTGCTACAAAGTACTCATACATATTGGGCATATATGTATTGCCGGCAAACTTGTGAATTAAATACTCAATTTCGGACTTGGGATAAATTCCGACACCAAATTTTCCTGTTAAAGAAATCCACGGGGGATTCCCAATCACCGCATCAAACCCACCACCCTTCATTATCTCAGAAAATTCAACCTCCCAATCAAACACATTGATCCGGTAGCGTTCTTCCTCGTCAAGCAGCGATAGCTGCTGACCATCATAGAAATCGGACCCGATCAGCGAATTACCACACTTGATGTTGTTTCCCAGGTAAGGCAGGACACGCTCTTGGAACAGCCTGACCTGCCTTGTCAGCGTCTGCTCATTCTCACCTTCCAGCACCTTCAAAAGCAGCGATAGTTTGGTCACCTCCACCGCTTGTGAATCAATATCCACACCATAAATGTTGTTCAAAAGAATGCGCTTCCGCTCTGCTGTCGTTAGATGATAGTTGCCACGAGAGCCTTGATAGAGGGCAGGAGAGCGCCCCTTCATCCATTTCTCCGGGCCAGCGGCGAAATAAAAGTCGTAGTGCCAGTCGAGCAAGTACTGATAAGCACCAATAAGAAAAGAGCCAGAGCCACATGCGGGATCGAGAATTTTCAGTTTCTCAACCTCTTTGAGCGTTTTTTCCTCTAACAACTCGCCCACAGTGTTCTTGACGATGTAGTTCACAATGTAAATCGGCGTGTAGTAAACGCCTCCAGCCTTCTTAACCTCCGGTTTATCCTCCACAACAGCGCGGTGGCCGGATGTAAGGCGGATTACCTTGCCCAAAAACTGCTCATAAACCTGTCCGAGGATGTCAGATGAAAGAACAGAAAACTCGTAGGGGCTGTCGGGGTAGTAGAGGCTTTTGAATATGTCTTTTAACGGCTTGTCATCTATGATCAGGTTGAGCGTGAAATCATCGGGAGGCTCGGAGCGATCTTTTTCCACTTTGAAATGGAACAAACCCGAGTTATAGCGATCATCGGCGCGATGGAACAGTTGACGGAGACGGGCATAGACCCGCGTACCGTTCTGAAGTGCCATTAGTTGTCCATAATCCTCGACACCGCGATCCTCGCAGATGCGAAGAAAGATGATGCGATCAATGGTGCGCCCAACGGCAAAGTTGAGTTGGCGTTGTGTCAATTCAGGATTGCGTAGGGCTAAATTGCGGGCGAGTACGTTGCGCCATGATTCGATCTCTTTGAGAAAAGCATCATCGACTTCTGCAGTACCTTTCTTGGCCTTAGTCGATTCGGCGTACCTGTCAAACGAACCTTTTAAGACTGACTCACGTGAGAATATAGATTCAATCTCATCCCAGCGATCTTCGTATTCGGTATAGGAAAAATAAAGAATGCGAGCGGTAGCAGCACCATCGGTCTGCACCGGCTTTATTCGGCAGTCATAAACAGCGAACTCCTCAAAGTCGGATAGGATACTAAGAGGAAGCTTGGCGGACCAAGCATAACGGCGAAGCTGGTAGGCGGGATGGATGTCGCCCTTGATGTTTACCGAGGGCTTCTTCGCTTCAAGGAAGAACTTGCGCGTACCGCCGATACAGAAGCCATAGTCTGGAGCTTTTGTATAACCACCGACTTTGATAGAGTCCTCATGGATGACGTCCTTGTAGGCATCGGCATAGCCCTTTTTATTGCTCACGTCCCAGCCGAGAATTTCAAAAAAGGGATCGAGAAACTCGCGCCGGAGTTGGGTCTCATTGTACGAGCCGGACTTGTAATCCTCAAAATTTTGCCTGAAGCGTTCGACCAACTCAATAACTTTTTTTGGAGCAGCCATTTTTTTTGTCCATCTTCTGTATTTGCTTTTTGACTTTCGCCTCACACTTCGTATAACCCGCGTTCAAAAAAGCGCGCGTTTGACATTGCGAACAGCCTGTCGGATTCGGTGTTCATTTTCGACTAACGAAATGCGTACATATCCCTCGCCCATATCGCCAAAACCAATACCGGGAGAAACCGCGAGTTCGGCCTCTTCCATGAGTTTGAGCGAAAAATTCATAGAACCGAGATACCGATATTTTTCTGGAATAGGCGCCCAAACAAACATCGACGCTTTGGGCTTGTTGACGGGCCACCCAATGCGATTGAGACCTTCTACCAGCGTATCCCTGCGGCTCTGATACATAGCGGCCGATTGCTGTACGCAGTCTTGCGGGCCATCAAGCGCGGCAATTGCAGCGACCTGGATGGGGGTAAAAACGCCGTAGTCGTAGTAATTTTTGATAATGGAAAGTGCCTTGATGACCTCCGGATTTCCAAGGCAAAATCCGACGCGCCAACCAGCCATATTGTAGGACTTGGACATGGTGTAAAATTCAACACCGATTTCTTTCGCACCTTTAACCTGTAAAAGACTGGGCACGCGGGTATCGTCAAACGCGATATCCGAATAGGCCATGTCGTGGATAACAATGATATTTTGACGGCGGGCAAAATCCACGATCTCCTCAAAAAAAGAAATATCGACAGTAGCTGTCGTGGGATTGTGAGGAAAGTTAAAAATCATCACTTTGGGTTTGGGCCACAGTTCCCGCGGGATCATTTGCAGATCGGGCACAAATTCTTTTTCCGGTCGCAAGGGCAAGCTGAAAACATTGCCATTGGCAATCGCAACACCATAAAGATGCAGGGGATACGCCGGATTTGGCACAATGGCGAGATCGCCCGGATCGAGAAGCGCGAGACAAATATGCGCCAGCCCCTCTTTCGAGCCGATGGTGACAATCGCTTCTGATTCCGAATCGAGATCAACGTCAAAACGGCGTTTGTAATGGCGACAAATCGCCCGCCTCAAAGCCGGAAGACCCGCCGATGGCGAATATCCATGCGTTTTGGGATCGCGAACAACTTCGGTGAGTTTGTCAATAATATGTGGCGGTGTCGGCTGGTCGGGATTGCCCATGCCCAGGTCAATAATATCAACACCCTTGCGCCGCAGGTACATTTTTCGGGCATTGACCTCGTGAAAAACATAGGGCGGCAGGCGTTCAATACGGCGAGAATTGATTTGCATACGATACTCTTTGAAAAGGATCAGCCAACGACGATGATGTCGTCGAGCAACAATTTATAAGTCAAACTATCGACCAGTGCCATCCAACTGGCTTCGATGATATTTTCAGATACCCCCACAGTATTCCACACGCGCTGCCGGTCAGAGGACTCGACCAGCACCCTCACTTTGGCCGCCGTGCCATCGGCACTGGATAACACGCGCACTTTGTAATCTTCAAGGCGCACATCTTTGAGGGTGGGATACACGCTTTCAAGTGCCAGGCGCAATGCGGAGTCGAGGGCATTGACAGGACCATCACCTTCACCAACCGTGTGGTAGATCTGTCCATCAATTTCGATTTTCACAATGGCTTCTACTTCAGAGCCAGCAACACTTTTGCGATTAATCGTCCTGTAATTGATGAGTTTGAACGGTCTGCGAATGCTGCCCAATATCTGCCGGGCGAGGATTTCAAACGACGCTTCAGCGGCTTCAAAAACATAGCCTTCATGTTCGAGTTGCTTAATTTTTTGCAGCAATTTTTGGACGGTTGGATGGCGTTTGTCCAGCCCGGGAATCAGATGGTGCAATTTTGCTGCAACAGCCCCGCCGCCCGATTGTTCTGAAAGCAGAAAACGGCGCTGGTTGCCCACAGCTTCTGCATCGCAATGCTCATACGTGGCGGGTTGTTTAAGCATCGCATCTACGTGAACACCCGCTTTGTGTGCAAAAGCACTCTCGCCTACATAAGGTTGGCGGTGGTCGTGATAGACATTGGCTATTTCGCTGACAAAGCGCGATAATTCCATAAGTCTTTTGAGATTTTCTGCGCCAATAGCTGTCTTTCCCAACTTAAATTCAATATTTGGAATCACCGAACACAGGTTGGCATTGCCACAGCGTTCCCCATAGCCATTGATGGTGCCCTGCACGTGCGTAGCACCCATTTCGAGTGCGACAATGCTATTCGCCACGGCCATTCCCGCGTCGTTGTGCGTGTGAATGCCCAAAGGCACATCAAGCCTGGGCTGAATATCGTTGATGATCTGCTGGATCTGGTATGGCATCGTGCCGCCATTGGTGTCGCACAAGACGAGTACCTCCGCTCCCCCTGCTTGCGCGGCCAACAAAGTTTCCAGTGCGTATTCGGGATCGGCTTTATAACCATCGAAAAAGTGTTCGGCATCGTAAATGACTTCTCGCCCGTTTTCCTTGAGCCAGGCGCAAGAATCCTCAATAATTTGCAGGTTCTCTTCAAGTGTCGCCCGCAACACATCGGTCACGTGAAGCGTCCAGCTTTTCCCAAAGAGCGTGATAGCCTCTGTTCCTGCCTTGAGCAAAGTAGTGAGGGTGGGATCGTCTTCGGGCGGATTGCCAACCCTGCATGTACTGCCAAACGCGACAATTTTGGTGTTGTGAAATTCGAGATCACGCACGCGGTCAAAAAATTCGAGATCCTTGGGATTCGTCGAATTGGGCCAACCGCCTTCAACATAGTGAATGCCCATCGCATCGAGATACTGCGCAATCATGGTTTTGTCTTCAGCCGAAAATGAAATGCCCTCGGCCTGCGCGCCGTCTCGAAGGGTCGAATCGTAGATTTGTACAAGTTCAGACATGTAATTTCTCTGGTTTGGGATTAAAAAAGTTGGGTCATGCAAAACGATCCAATGCCCAAACCAATGGCCTCCGGGCAACGAGTGCCCGGATAATATCTCCTGCCTGTTCGCATGTGCGTATGCATACATAACTCGAAAAAAAACCCGCGAGACGCGGGTATAAAAAAGGTTAAAAGCCCGTAACATAGGGAAGTTTGTTGGCGATATCCCGCACTGTATCTCGGCCTTCAAGGAGCATACCCGTTGCATCCCACGCCCCCTCAATGAGTTGGAGCCGATTGCTTTCTGCAATTTGAAGATCGACTTCTATATCGCCAAATATCAATTTTTTTTCTTTGAGATCAACCGACATTTCCCGTTGCGGATCGGCTTCGGCTGCGTCCTGTATTTTGACAATATCCTCGGTTGAGGCCGTCAGACAAGGCATGCCCATAGCCGTGCAATTGCCGAGAAAAATTTCGGCAAAAGATACGCCAACAATGGCACAAACCCCCCAGCGCATCAGAGCCTGGGGCGCGTGTTCTCTGGACGACCCACACCCGAAATTGCCATTGGCGATGAGTAAGGATGCGCCCTGATAGCGCGGATTATCAAATGGGTGATCGGGATTTGATTTGCGGTCGTCTTCAAATGCGTGCTCACCCAGGCCGTCAAATGTAATGGCGCGAAGATATCGCGCGGGAATAATGCGATCGGTATCGATGTCATTTCCCCGAATCGGAATCGCGCGTCCTACTACATGCTGAATCACAGATGAATTCATAAATAACCCTTCCTTCACATGGCGCGTACGTCAATGACCTCACCGGCGATGGCCGCGGCTGCGACCATTGCGGGACTCATCAAAAGCGTACGCCCAGTGGGGCTGCCCTGACGCCCTTTGAAATTGCGATTGCTCGACGACGCGCACACTTCGCGTCCCTGTAATTTGTCGGGATTCATAGCCAAACACATCGAACACCCCGCACCGCGCCATTCAAAGCCAGCATCTTCAAAAATGTGGTGCAAGCCCTCTGCTTCCGCTGTCTTGAGAACGGATTTGGACCCCGGCACAACCAGCGCTTTGACACCATCGGCCACCTTGTGACCCTTGACAACTCTGGCAGCTTCTCTGAGGTCGGAGATACGGCTGTTGGTACACGAGCCTACAAAAGCCACGTCAATAGGCATACCAGATATAGCCGTACCCGGTTTTAAGTCCATATAATCATACGCTTCGGCTGCAACATCGCGCTCATCGTCGGGCAGATCCGTCAGAGCAGGCACTTTTTCTGATACAAAGAGTGCCTGCCCCGGCGTAATGCCCCATGTCACGGTAGGCTCAAGGGCAGAGCCATCGAGGTGATACACATCGTCGTAATCGGCATCGGCATCGGAAGCCATAGAATGCCACCAGGAAACCGCGCGATCAAAGGCTTCGCCCGAAGGTGCATACATGCGTCCCCGCAGATAGTCATAAGTCGTCTGATCGGGATTCACGTACCCCGCGCGCGCGCCGCCTTCAATGGACATATTGCACACCGACATGCGCGCTTCCATGTCCATAGCTTCAATAGCGGACCCACCATATTCGTAAGCATAGCCCGTGCCGCCTTTTACGCCGAGATTGCGGATGATATTGAGAATGACATCTTTGGCGTAAACCCCGTTGCCCAGCGTGCCGAATACTTCAATACGGCGCACTTTGAGGGGATCCATCGCCAGGCACTGCGTGGCAAGCACATCGCGCACCTGCGAGGTGCCAATGCCAAATGCAATGGCGCCATAAGCCCCGTGCGTTGAGGTGTGGCTATCGCCGCAGGCAATGGTCATGCCCGGCTGTGTCAGACCCAATTCGGGACCGATAACGTGGACAATACCCTGACGCTCGTCATCGAGACCAAAAAAAGAAAGATCGAACTGTCGGGCATTTTCTTCGATAGCGAGCATCATGTCCTCAGCCATCTCATCGGCGAATGGACGGGCAACATCGCTTGTGGGCACAATGTGATCGACCGTGGCAAATGTGCGTTCTGGATACGCAATAGTGAGACCGCGCTCTCTGAGCATATCAAAAGCCTGCGGGCTGGTAACCTCGTGAACCAGGTGCAGGCCGATAAACAACTGCGTTTGTCCCGATGGCAACGTTCGCACCGCATGCGCATCCCAAATTTTGTGAAATAAACTTTGACCCATCTATGGCCTCTTTTCTTAAAATCCTATGGAACCACAGACGGGCAGGCACGAGCGGTTTACAACGGGTCGCCGGACCCGTTCACGCACTGCCCCTACATTTCATCTGCGTCCATCTGCGTCCATCTGCGTCCATCTGCGGATACTAAACGGTTGGTTCTCGCTCTTTGTGACTATCCTGCTGAATGGCCAGGCGATTGAGAGCATCGAGAAAAGCTTTGGCACTGGCTTCAATAATATCAGTTGAAACGCCGCGCCCCCTGGATATGCGACCATTGCACGACACATTGACCGTGACTTCTCCCATCGCTTCGGCACCCCCGGTAACGCCGCGAATAGTATAATTTTCGACTTTTGTATTTGTATTATCCGTGGCTTTCTTAATCGCCCGATACGTTGCATCTACCGGCCCATCGCCCCAGGCAGACTCCTGAACGTGGTCTTTGCCGTCAATGCCAATGCGAACCGTTGCAGAAGGAACCGTGCCAGTACCGCTCACAGTATGCAAATAGTCCAGCGCGAAACGCATGGGAAAGTCCCGAATTTCATCTTCCACGATAGCCATGAGATCTTCGTCATAAACTTCCTTCTTCTTGTCTGCGACTTTGACAAATCGCTCATAAGCGATGTTCAATTCATCCTGACTGAGCTGAAAGCCGAGTTCTTCCAGACGATGGCGCAATGCGTGACGGCCAGAACGCGCTGTGAGCACAATACTCGATTCTTCCCAGCCCACAGACCTGGGATCGATAATTTCAAAATTTTCGCGGTCTTTGAGCACCCCATCCTGATGGATACCCGAACTATGTGCAAATGCGTTGGCTCCCACAATGGGCTTGTTGGGCGGAACGACAATGCCCATAAGGCGGCTGACCAGACGGCTTGTGTTTACGATTTCGCGGGTTTCGATGTCCGTATAGAGGTCGAAATAATCCCCGCGCGTTTTGACAGCCATGACCACTTCCTCAAGCGAGGTATTGCCCGCGCGTTCACCCAATCCATTGACGGTGCATTCGACCTGACGCGCGCCATTTCTGAGTGCTTCGAGGGCATTGATGGTCGCCATGCCCAAATCGTCGTGGCAGTGGACACTGATAATGGCTTGATCGACATTGGGCACTTTCTCGCAAATATTGCGAATAATGCGCCCAAACTGATCGGGAACTGCGTAGCCCACGGTATCGGGAATATTGATGGTTGTCGCACCCGCTTCAATGGTAGCTTCGATCACATCAAGGAGATATTGCGGCTCTGTGCGGGCAGCATCCATCGGCGAGAATTCTACGTCGTCGCAATGAGACTTGGCTCGTGCAACCGCATCAACGGCCATTTGCAAGACTTGATCGGGCGTTTTGCCAACCATAGAAATATGGAGCGGAGATGTCCCAATAAACGTGTGTATGCGCGGTTTTGGCGCGTCTTTTAGGGCTTCACCTGCGCGGTCAATATCTTTGAAAATTGCGCGAGACAGACCGCAAATAACAGGGCCTTCGACCTCGTGTGCAATACGCCGCACGGCATTAAAATCCTGATCGGACGATATGGGAAATCCGGCCTCGATAACATCGACATTGAGCCGCGCGAGTTGATAGGCAATTTCAACTTTTTCGCGCAACGCGAGCGTAGCCCCCGGCGTCTGTTCCGCGTCTCTCAAAGTGGTGTCAAAAATAATGACGCGGTCTTTGTTTTTTGCGTTTGACATTTTTTTTCCTTAAACATGCCAGAATCGAAGTGAAATGGGCAGATGGAACACTCTGGCTATCTTTCTCCATCTGCCAAACGAGAGCGAGTTCTTCGGTAAGATCACCGAGATCGGGATCCATCTGCATCACCTCCTTAGGAATGTGTAGAGTTTCAAATTCATATTATTGTACCGCGGAATCTCGCAACAGAGCAACCGTGCCTGTGCGCGCGATTTCTTCGATACCAAAAGAACTGAGCATGCCAATGATAGCCTGAATTTTATCATTTTTGCCCGTAACCTCTATGGTCATCGACCTGGGACACACATCGACGATATGTGCGCGAAACACTTCGGCAATTTGGATGATTTCTGCGCGTGTTGTTGTATCGGCTTTGACTTTGATCAACATGAGTTCGCGTTCGACAAATGCGCCCTGTGTAATATCGATCACGCGAATAACATCAATAACGCGATCCAATTGCTTGACCACTTGCTCGAGCACGCTATCATCGCCACCGACGACAATGGTCATGCGAGAAATACTCGGGTCTTCTGTCTCACCAACAGACAGACTATCGATATTGAATCCGCGACTGGAGAAAAGGCCAGCAACGCGACACAGAACGCCAAAATGATTTTCGACCAGGGCACTTATCGTGTGTTTTTGGGGCATTAAACATTTCCTGAATACATGAGGTGACAACGACCTATGAGTAAAGTCACAGGCTCTATCCGTTTATAGGCGTTGTCGCAAGAGTTGGGGAAAGAGCCAGAGACTAATGAGCGAGAATAGATAGAGAAAGGCTCACGAGCAGGAGAAGGTGCAGAATGAGCAGAGGTACTCGCCCTGCAATAGAAAGGCGCGAAGATCGGGTGTGCAGTTGTACACCGGTGAACTGCTGTCGCAGTTGTACACCGATTCGCATTGTGGAAATCGCCAATGTGGAAATTGAGCGCATAATAGAAAACTTGGAAATAGAAGTGATAATATGTTTTAGATTAGATAACTTACGCAACCTCAGTGGAATATGTCAAGAAAAAATATCATTTCGCGGCGGCTATCAACCCATGCAGTCCCCAATTCGCCTATATCGCTAAGTCCCGACGCACCCCGCGCATATCCATCTCAAATTCAATATCGACCACTGGCGGCCGGGTAAAGTGCCAGCGGAGACCGTGCCGCCGGGCAGATCCAAGGCGATTGAGCAAAATATCCTCCAACAGCCCGTCCAGAGGATGTACAGTGTACACATTCACAGCATTGATCATCTCCCACGATCCCCCCAGGCCGAACAGACGCTCGACCATTACATCCACCACATAGCTACCTTTTTCGCGCATAGCTCCTTCACTGGTATCTCCACTGCGGATAATGCCCTGCTCTACCAATACTCCCTCGCGCAATTCCCCGGCACCGGCGACCACCAAAGTCCGGGGAGTATTGGCCGCTGCCGGCACCGTATAGGAAAATGCGTGCAGCACCGGTTCCCCGGGCGGATCGAACAGCGGTGCCACATTGGTGCGAGCCACTGGATTCAATTCCCCCACGTACAGATCCCAATCTCTGAGCACCCGACAATAATCCCGGTTGAAGGCGATAAACCCCGCCATGGTAAAAGGTGCTGGCGATCGCAACTCCATGCCACACAATGCCTGCCGATCCCTATTGACCCCCTGCAAATGCGCCTCGACCCGGTCAAAGCCCTCGCGCCAGGGCAGGACCTGTTCCAGAGTGACATGGACGATCTCCCAGCCGGGGTCGGCAATAACACCACACGAATAAGGGTCAATACCCTTGAGAAAATGGTAGTGTCCTTCTATCTTGGCAATCAACATTATAATGCCTCTATATTACAATCTTAACCGCCCATTCGCCCGCAGCGTGAGCAGTGTCCCCAACGTCACCCAACCGCGCCATTCGAGTTCGCAACCCGGGCTCACAGCTTGCCAGGTGATATTCCAGCCTCCATCTGCCTGTTGTCCCGCAACGATTGCGTCGAGATTTGCAGCGATATCCTCTTCTCGAAAGTACTTGCGAAGCGGATGTTCGGGCGTTCGTGCCCAGTCGAGCGGTTTGCGGATTTACTACAACCCAATAAATTTGAGAAATGTCTTTTTGCCACCTGCCTTTTTACGCGCGTTCCACGCTTCAACTTTGGCATAATAGGGTTCTTCTTCCCACGCTTCCCATTTTGCAATGGCCTTGATTTCGCCCAAAGGATTATACCCATCGAGTTCATACGGGCAATCGGTAGATTGGTTAATGCTGAGCAACTCGATATTGTCATTTTCGTCAAACTCGAGATCAAATGGATACCTTCGACAGGTCACCGGGCGATAATTGTAAATGGTACACAAATCGTCTTCGCCCAGATATTGACATCCGCTTTCGGTTCGACGCAATCCCATAATGCGCTGGTCAGACTTCAAACGTATCCAACCAGGCTGGTCTTCGCCCCATTCAATTTCGCTGGGCTTATAAAAATCGACAATATCATAAGCGGCCTGATTTGTGCCATCAATAATGCGGCGCACATCTTCGTCAGTAACCAGTACAATGGGATCTCGACAGCAATTTCCACAGCGAGTGCAGCGAAAGTTGAGCAAGTGTTTCCACCCTTGCGCCATATCGTCTCCAATAGTTATACGGCCTTTTGTTCCAGCCAGTCTTTCGTGACTTCAATACCAAAGCCGGGCGCATCGCTCGGAATGAGATAACCGTCTTTGATCACGGGCGTTCCCGGCAGTGCAACGCGTTCTTCGAGTGGAACGCCCGGGGGCGATACCCCTTCGGAACGCTCGCCCCACTGTATCGCTGGCATAGCATAAGAAAGGTGCTGACCGTAGGGGTAATTCATGCCCGCGTGGCTGATGACCGTTAGCCCATGCGCCTCGGCAATATGGCATATCCGCATCAAGGCCGTGATACCACCGGCCCACTGAATATCGGGCTGCAAAATATCGACAAGCCCCTGACTCGCGGCTGTGGCAAAGGGGTGAATGGTGTACCAGTGTTCTCCCGTTGCGAGGATTTGCCCGGGGACGCGTTGGCGAACTTTCGCATAGCTTTCCATATCTTCGGGCAGCACGTAGTCTTCAAGCCACTTGAGGCGATACGGTTTTAGGGCTTCGACAAGGCGAACCGTGTACTCGACATTGAGCGACATCCACGCATCGAGCATGAGTTCGACATCATCGCCGATCTGCTCGCGCGTTTTGGCAACCAGTTCTTCAGTCCTATTTATCCCCTCAATACCGGACTCCGGCCCGTATCGCGCAAAGAGCTTGACCGCCCTGAAGCCCAATTCGAGAAACCATTCAATGCTGTTTTCCGTACCATAAGATATATCTGTATTGCTGGCATAACAAAAAATTTTGTCTTTTTGCGGACCGCCCAAAAGCTCGTAAACAGGGCGCTGCAAAATTTTTCCTTTTAAGTCCCACAGGGCATTATCCACAGCACTGATGGCATAGCTGGACAAACCCGCCGTATGATAAGGCGAGGAAGCGCGACGCATCATGTCCCACAGCTTTTCGGTCGCCATGCAATTTTGTCCCTCGAGCAAAGGAGCAAAGTGATCGTTGATAATGCTGAGCACCGGGCCACTGTGGTTGGTAAAACCCACCCCCCATGTGCCGTCTTGAGCGGTCACGACACAGGCTGTGCGAGTCCAATTTGGATTCCACTCCGATTTTTTGAGTTCGGGATAGCGCGCCATAGGACTGATAAAGCCATCTGTGGGCAACTTCGGGACGCGAGGTTCTGTTTTTTGAACAGGAGTAATATTAACGGCAACTGCGCGAATATCTTTGATTTGCATGGTTGTTCCTTCTTAAAAAGCAATGGCGTATCCATCTCGTCTGGGGTCTGAACCACCCATCAGAATACCGGTTTCGGGATTGATCTGAATGGCTTGTGCATTTCCAGGCCCACCCCAATCTGAAAGGATGCGAAGGTCGTGGCCTTTCTGTCTGAGGGTTTGGCGGATGGCATCGGGAAAACGGCTTTCGAGTTGAAGCGCGTCTTCGCAGGTATGGGGAACAGTGGATTCCATAGGGTTTTGCAAAGAACGCCAGCGAGGAGCTTCAACAGCCTCTTGAGGTGTCAGGCCAAATTCCAGAATATGTGTCACCAGTTGCAAATTGGTCTGCACCTGTGTATCTGCGCCTGGCGTGCCGCATATCAGAACGGGTTTGTCGTCTTTGGTGACAATAACGGGGTTCATCGTGTGGCGAACCCGTTTGCCGGGCATCAGGCAATTGGGATGATCTTTTTCGAGATGCCAGTAAGTCATGCGGTTGTTGAGAAGGATACCCGTATCACCCGCAATAAGACTTGACCCCCAGCCGGATTGAATACTCTGCAGTTGACAAACCGCGTTGCCCTCCCTGTCAGCCACGCAGAAACAGGTGGTATCTTCAACCGATTCTGGGATACCGGGAGGAACGTGGGTAGCAGCGCGTTCGAGGTCAATGCACAAGGCGCGTTCTTTTGCATAATCTTTCGAGAGAAGTCCTTCAATTGGCACATCGATCCAATCTGGATCGGCTACGTATTTTTCGCGGTCTGCAAAAGCGAGTTTTTTGGCTTCAACCATAAGGTGGACACTCTCAGCAGTATTGCAGCCCAGTGCCCGAAGATCAAAATTTTCGACGATATTGAGTTCTTGGAGTAAAATATGCCCACTCGAATTGGGCGGCGTTTCATATACGGTATAACCTTTGTAGGTCACGGCAATGGGATCGATAATGCGAGCGCGATGGTTCTTCAAATCGGCTTCGGTGAGCAATCCGCCTCGCGATTGGCTGAATGCAACAAGTGCCTGAGCTATTTCACCTGTACAATAGGCGTCGCGTCCTTCTGCGGCGATTGTCCGCAAGGTTTTGCCCAGGTCTTTCTGATAGACAATATCTCCGGGACTGAGGGGCTGACCATCATTTGTGAAGACTACCCGCGTATGTGGATCGGATGCAAAGCGTTTTGTTTCCCCCCTCAAGCTATCCGCTAATTTATGACTGAGCGGAAAACCGTCTTCACAAAGGGCGATTGCCGGCGCAAAGATATCGCCAAGCGGGCGCGTGCCAAAGCGCTCGTGAGCAACGAGCCAGCCATCTACCAGGCCGGGGATGGAAACACTCAAAATACCTTTTATTGGGATGCCACCGCGTTTGAGATAAAATTCTCGGGTCGCGCCCGTTGGCGCTGCGCCAGTGGCGTTGATAGCAGATACCGTGCCTGTTTTGGCTGAATAAATCAAGATAAATCCATCGCCACCTGCGCCTGAAGATTGCGGTTCAACCACGCCAAGCGCAGCGGCTGTGGCAATGGCGGCATCAATGGCATTGCCACCGGCCATCATGATCTGAATACCTGCTTGGGAAGCGAGGTGGTGTCCCGATGTGACCACGCCATTTCTACCCATGATGGACGGTCTGAAGGCGGGTTGGACGATTGCATGAGGGGAAGACATCATATGCTCCTGAGACGGTTTTCGATAAAAAGTGATTGAGATGCTTTGTTAATTTCTATCAAGCGCTCGCGCCTGTATTCTTAGATACGGCTTGACAAAATGCCATGAGGCCACTAATTTTCGGCTTCTATTTTTAGTACTGATGTTACACACGGGCGCATTAAAATGCGTAATATCAGTTCCTCCCTTATTCCCAATTTCGTCTCCCATGGCAAATATTCTTCTTCTCGCAGACGAAGCCTACGGCGCGCGTCTCAAATCAGACCTCGAATACATCGGGCATCGTGTCGAACACATGCTCTTGCGCGGGCGGAGCAATTTGCCTCCCATTCCCGCTGACGGCATTGATTTGACCATTATTGATCCCGAATCCTCCCTCGATCGCCTCGCGCAGGCCATCGCGTACCTTCAACAACAACGCTCCACCAACGACAGTTCCCTGCTCGTCATCACCGATGAAATGACCGCACTCAACCTCGATTTTTCACTCGGTATTTCAGATTTTGTCATCAAGCCCTATAGCCTGCGCGAGTTCGAAGCTCGCTTGCGCCTGGCCCTTTGGAACGACGACCATCCCCCCGACGACCACACCCTCAAAATAGATGACCTGGTCATCAATATGGCGCGCTACGAAGTGCGCGTCAAGGGTAGCGTTGTCGAACTCACACTTAAAGAGTACGAACTACTCAAGCATCTGGTCACCCACGAGGCCCGCGTATTTACCCGATCAGACCTGCTCGACAGCATCTGGGGCTATGATTATTACGGCGGCATGCGCACCGTTGATGTCCACATTCGCCGCTTGCGCTCCAAACTCGGCGAATCGGGCAAAGCCATTACCACAGTGCGCGGTGTCGGCTACAAATTTGATCCTCCCTGACCTAATATTCAAAAATCGACCTGACACACCATAAACCCCAGAAGCACGCTCTTGGGGTTTTCTATTTCATATCAAAGCTGCACAATGGAAAATATTCTGCTGCGATATATCTCATTTTTTTTATACAGATAACGCGCCTTGCTGCTCGGTGAACCACTCATAACGAACCGGCTTGAACAGTTTCTTCAATTTCTGATCAGCAATAGCCTGCTTGAGCCAGATATTGAGTTGGGTCTTGTGAAGTTGCATTCCTTCGGCTAATTCATCAGGAGTCTTTGAGACATCTTTACACAGGATTTGAGCCTTTGAGAGAAATAGATCATAGAACTCAGTATCCTCGACTGAGGAGTATGTCTTAGCATCCTCTTTAACAACTTGGACGAACTGATCCGATTTCGTCGGCGTCATTGGTAGCAGGGATTTTTCTCCACGATCTGTCGAAAACAGTGTTTTGAGATCAACGTCTCCGATATTCTCTGGTATCCATGCTGCACCAGCCCTGACAATGGCTGCATTTCCAGCTCTTTTCTCGTTAGTCTTTTTCACCCAAAGCGATACCCATTGCTTCTTGAGATTTTCCATCGCCCCGCTCCAGGTACCGCCCTTTTCACCGGAGTGAACCACCAAGGCTGCATCAGAAAGGCAATAAATGTATTTGTTGCGCTGCATGGCATGGCCCACACTGAACCCTGCTTCGGGATAAAAAGTCGAAATGAGTACGAGATTATTTGCCATCAAGTGTTTGCGATACTTGACACTTGAGCAGGCTCTCATAAGGCTATCAGCAAGCACACCAATCACAGTGCCTTCTACTTTGAGGGCTCCGAGCATGGATGCCTCATCAACACCTCTTGCACCTCCCGAAACGACCGAATAACCAGTACCCGCAGCCAAGGCACCCAGATCACGACTATATGCCAAATCCTCTTCCGTTGCATTGCGAGAACCTATGACTGCCAAGCCGCCACCATTGAGTAAGGCTCTATTGCCGCAGCCAAACACGACAGCAGGTGAGCCGATTCCCAGACGTTGCTTGAATCGCGTCGGGTAATCTGGATCCGATCTTGTCATAACCCATAGACCCGCACGGAGCCATTTCTCCAAGGCCAGCGCAAGAGCTGAACCGCGATGCATTAGGCCCTTGACACGCTCCATGGTAATGGTCTTGTCTGACCAACCATTTAAGAGCTTATCGAGACGTCCAGTCATCAGGTGCTCTGGGGTCAGTGACCGATTCCTAAGCCACCACGTAAAACGCCCCCATTCTTTTATCGTCAACGGCTTAACCACCTCATTTTTCGCTTTTGAGAAATGCGCCGTCAGCAACAAGATCGCCTGTGTATTGTTTGATACCGACATTTAATCCCCCGCACTCGTCGAGGCCAACGCCACCGGAAAGACCGGCCCACTTCCCACCTGCCGCAATAAGGCGGCAAGTATGGTCATCGTCCATCCGGAATCTATTATATCGTCCACCAGTAGCACAGGTGTTCCAAGAATATTTCCCGAAATTTCGAACACGCCATCCAGATTTTGGCATTGATGGAAACGGTTCTGCTGATTCTTCTGCGGTTCGTTATTTTTTATTTTTTGAATGGCGTCCACAAAAGGCAGCTGCAATTGGGTTGCGAGTCGCTGCGCAAAGTCCGGCACCAGCGTAGGATGGCTGAATGAAGGAACACAGGTCACCCATTCCGGAGTGGGATCCGGTTGCCATCGTTGCTTAATCATCTCTGCCATAGCTTCCACCAACGCATCCTGAAAGTGGCCTGCATGCTTGTCAGCGGCCACCAGTTGCCCCCAACCAGCATCACCCCAGCGCGATAATATCCGTCCTTCCGATGCCTGAAGTTCAGACCGCAGGTTGCCTCGAAAGTCATATATAGGAAATGCACCAGTAGCTACCTGTTTCTTTGGTTTGAAGGGCATCTCCGCCTGCCTCAAAAACCGGGTTGCATCAATGACAAGAGAGCGTTCTATATCTATATCCACAACTGGTTCACACAGACAAACAGCACATCGACCACACTTATCGGTTTCTGGATCATCAAGGGCATTTCTCAAGTAGGCCATCAGGCAAACATCCGTGTCGATATAATCTTGAACCTCTTGCCACTCGATTTCTCTTTGTTGTGTCAGACGTTCAATTCGCGCGTGGTCCATATGGTATAGAACAGGTGTCCGACGCCATTTGCTACCCTGCTTAATTACAGGAGATGGGTTTTCAACACTGAGAATTTTCAAGACTTTGTCAATTTGTCTCTGCCTCAAATTGAGATACGGCTGAAGTTGAAATATAGATAATTCATCGTGGTCGATCAGCACATCAAGGATTCTGTTCACGTCTTGCTCGTCAGGGAACGCGCTACTGCGGAAGTACTCGTGGATATCTTCGTCCTCCCGGCCCGCCAGCAACACACCATAAGCATTGTCGATTGCTCTTCCGGCTCGACCAACCTGTTGGTAATAGGCCACTACGGAACTGGGAGCCTGGTAATGAATAACAAAGCTGAGGTCAGGCTTGTCGTAACCCATACCTAACGCAGTAGTCGCCACCAGCACCTTTATCTTATTTCTCAACAGCAGGTCTTCGAGATGTTGTCGGTACTCGTTGCTGTCCTCGAAGTCTTCATGCTCGACACCGCTATAGTAGGCGCACGCCTCTATCCCCTGCTGCTGCAGCCAGCCTGCCACCTGTTCAGCATCCCGAATCGTCAGCACATAGACGATCCCAGTACCCGGCAGTACTGGAATATGCTGTGCCAGCCAAGCCAGCCGGGACGCCTGATCGGGTAACTGTAGTGTTTGCAGTGCCAGACTATCCCGAACCAGTGTACCGCGCTGAATCTCGATATCGCTGAGTTGTGTCTTTACGTCCTCAATCACCCGGTCATTGGCGGTGGCAGTTGTGCCCAGTACCGGCATATTAGGTGGCATTTGTTGCAACACATTGATCAGCCGTTGATAATCGGGGCGGAAGTCGTGACCCCAGTCAGAAATGCAATGTACTTCATCTACTACGAATAGGCCAATGCGATCAGCTACCGGTGTCAAAACTTCCTCAACGAATGTCTCATTTGCGAGACGTTCAGGCGAAATCAGAATGGCATCAACATGATCGGCTAACATGGCGTGACTGATCTCAGGCCAGTTATCCTGATTTGTGGAATTGATAGTCTCTGCACGGATACCAAGTCGATGGGCCGCTTCTATCTGATTGCGCATCAGCGCAAGAAGAGGGGACACAATAACTGTTACTCCGCTCCCTCGATCACGCAATATGCGCGTGCTAATGAAGTAAACCGAACTTTTGCCCCAGCCAGTGCGCTGCACCACCATCAGCTTGTGGCGGTGGTTGACCAGCGCGTCAATAGCTTCCCATTGACCCGTTCGAAACTGGGCGTAGGGATCACCTACAGCGCATTTCAATAAGACTTCAGCTTGATGTTTTTCCATTCTAATCCTATACCTTTGGGCGCACACAGGAGTACACCTCTACATGCACCTCTTGCCTCTCATCTTACTACTGGTGTGCAACTGCGATAGCTGTTTATCTGTGGTTGCGTCTGGCTTGCTTCTCGCGCCTGTGCCCAGGCTCGCAGTGGAATATCATCCCAATTTTTTGTGAGCCAGTATTGTGACGAGGGATGGAAATCTGGCTCTGGCCCCAGCGGGTCTTCTCCCGATGCCAGCGCGCCCAACAACTGACGCCGAATTGGCGAACTCCGTTCAACAAGCTCCGCATCCTGCTCGATATAATCAGTCGGACGAAGCCACCGGTAATTATACCCCACATGCATAATCTTTCGCGTTTTTCTCGACAAATTGGGCCCCACGCAGTGCCAAACAGCGGTTCGCCACAACACGGCAGAACCAGCACGCAACTTGAGCTCAACCGCTTCTTCTGGATTGACCTCGCGCCCCATTTCCCGCAATTCTTCTGGCTTGCGCTTGTGACTACCCGGCACCAACCATAAATTGCCACAATTGGATTCGGTCATATCGTAAAGCACATAAAAAACTTTGATCTCCATAAACGGGAGCCGTCCATCGAGCGAAGGACCCAGAAACAGCATATCGCTCGCCAAATCGGGATGCCATGCGACATTGCGGTACCCAACCTTCTGATCTTCACCCTTTCCAACGCCAACATCACCCGCTTTCAAACCCTCGGGATATGGCGGCCGATAGTCCAGATGCGTGGTTCGGATCTGAATATTCCATCCAATCGCATCCACCACCAGAGGCAACATGCGCGGGTGATCGATCAAATCGAGAAAAGCTTCGTGCTGCGACAGCGCATTGCGCACGGCAAAAGGATCATCAGGCCCCAACCCTTCTGCATCTCGAATCCGCTCTGCCACTTCGTCAATCGCCAGCAGAAGCCGATTGACCTCATCCCGTTCAAAAAAATCTTCAAGGACAATAAATCCCTTTTCATCAAAATCTCTCTCTTGCTGCTCCGTCATCCCAAGGGCCATAAATACCTCCTTTAGCCTGCACACCAGATATCTCCCAGACCGAAGAATATTTCAAGCCGAATATACTCATCACTTGCGAATAATTCAAGACACAACTGATTCAAAACCTTTCAGACTTTGCGTGTCACATCTCCAGTTAAAAAAATAAGCCCCGAAATTATTAAAATATCCGGGGCTTTGATCCAAAAATCTACAGATTAATACTCACTGAATTTTGCAGCAACTGGGCAAATTGGCATACGCATCGGAATCGGCCTTTTTATCATTAGCCGCATAACCCGCCTTGACAACAGCCTGCTCCAAAGCGGGTACATTGGTCACCTTGTCATCAAACGTCACCTTCGCTGTTTTCGCCTCCAGATCAACTGCCACACTCTGAACGCCATCTACCTTTTTCAGTGCTTTCTCTATGGTATTCGAGCACATAGAACACTGCATCGTTGACAACTTCACCTCGACAGTTGTCGCTTCCGACTTTGACGCACAACCAACCCATCCCGCCAGGCCTACGGCTGTCGCGACAATAACCAATAATGCAAAAATACGAGACTTCATAACACACCTCCTGATAACGGTTTTTACCTCTCATTGGGCGGGCACAGGGGCACCGCCCCTACCTTCTTGTATCTTCTCGTCTTTCATCTGCGTTCATCTGTGGTTGCTTTTCTCCCTTTCCACAACGCATAAATCGCTGGAATCACCAACAGTGTCAAAATCGTCGATGACACCATCCCGCCCACCATAGGTGCCGCAATGCGCTTCATCGCCTCGGACCCCGTGCCCGTTGACCACATAATCGGCAACAGGCCAACCATCGTTGAAAACACCGTCATCAACTTGGGCCGCACCCGCTCCACAGCACCGGACATCACCGCTTGATTTAAATCTGTTAGTGTCAATTTATCGCCTTTTTCGCGTTTAATACTCTCATAAGCCTGATCCAGATAAATCAGCATCACCACCCCCGTCTCAGCAGCCAAACCCGCCAGCGCGATGAACCCCACACCCACGGCAATACTCATATCGTAATCCAAAATATACATCAACCATATCCCACCAACCAGTGCAAAGGGCAGAGAAAGCATCACAATCGCGCTCTCAGCCACACTTCTAAAATTCAGATACAACAGCAGAAAAATGATCGCCAGCGTCACGGGCACCACAATCTTCAGCTTTTTCTCTGCCCGCAACATATATTCATACTGACCGCTCCAGATCACGGTATAACCAGGCGGCATAGGCACCTGCTCCAGTACCGCCTGTTGCGCCCGCGCGACATAAGTACCCACATCCACACCTTCAATATCGACATAAACCCATGCATTTAACCGCGCATTTTCACTCTTAATGCCCGGCGGCCCCTTCCGAATGCGAAGATCTGCCAATTGTCCAATGGGAATTTGCGCCCCCATCGGCGTGGGCACCAGCACGCGCCGAAGCGCGGGCAAATTGTCGCGCAACTCTCGTCCATAACGCAAATTCACCGGATAGCGCTCCAAACCCTCCACAGTATGCGTGATATTCATCCCGCCCAATGCAGACATAATAACATCCTGCACATCCCCAACCGTCAGCCCATAACGCGCAATAGCCTGTCTATCGATCTCAAAATCCAGATAATTGCCACCTGCTGTACGCTCGGCAAACACACTCAGCGTGCCCGGCAGATCGCGCACCACCGTTTCAATTTTCTCGCCCAGCACCTGCAATGTCTCCAGATCATTCCCCACGACCTTAATGCCCACAGGCGTCTTAATACCTGTTGAAAGCATATCGATACGCGTCTTAATCGGCATTGTCCACGCATTGGTCAATCCCGGAAATTTTACAGCACGGTTCAATTCTCGAATTAATTTTTGAGGCGTCATGCCATCGCGCCACTCGGACTCGGGCTTGAGCATAATCGTCGTCTCAATCATCGACAGCGGCGCCGGGTCTGTCGCAGTCTCTGCCCGACCAATTTTGCCAAATACGTGTTCAACTTCGGGAAAAGTGCGAATGATTTTATTCGTCTGTTGCAACAACGCCCGCGCTTTCGTAATCGATACCCCCGGCAATGTCGTGGGCATATACAACAAATCCCCCTCGTACAGGGGCGGCATAAATTCCGATCCAATTTTTTCTATTGGAAACACCGCATCTAATTTCACCAGTGCCTTATAAGTCAAACTCTGCGGTCGATCTGAAAAACGCGACACCACCATATCGCGAAAGGGAAACACAGTCACAAACAACACCAGCCCACCCAACATCACAGTCATCACCCGATGTCGCAACACCCAATCAATCAGGGGTCGATACAGATACATCAACACGCGACTGATGGGATTCTCCGACTCAGACCGAATTTTGCCGCGCACGAAAAAAGTCATCAGCACCGGCACAACCGTAATCGCCAAAAATGCCGCCGCTGCCATAGCATAAGTTTTGGTATATGCGAGCGGCTTAAACAACCGCCCTTCCTGTGCCTCCAGCGTAAAAATTGGCAAAAACGACAGCGTAATAATCAACAGCGAAAAAAACAACGCAGGCCCCACCTCTTTCGAAGCGGCAATGATCATCTCGCGATGCGACTTTGTCCCGTCATCGCGTTCGAGATGCTTGTGTGCATTTTCGATCATCACAATAGCTGCATCCACCATCGCCCCAATGGCAATAGCAATACCGCCAAGAGACATAATATTCGAATTGACACCCTGGTGATGCATCGCGGCAAACGCAATTAAAATCCCCATCGGCAATGTGAAAACAGCCACAAAAGCACTGCGGAAATGGAGCAAGAAAACGATACACACCACAGCCACCACCGCGATCTCTTCAAGCAACTTTTTTTGCAAATGATCAACCGCGCGCAGAATAAGTGCCGAGCGATCGTAATTGGCGATCACTACCACACCTTCGGGAAGACCGGGTTTGAGCGACGCTATCTTCTCTTTCACCCGATCAATAACTTTGAGCGCGTTTTCCCCATACCGCATCACCACAATACCCCCCACCACCTCCCCCTCGCCATTCCACTCGGCCAATCCCCTTCTCAGCTCTGGCCCCACCTGCACAGTCGCAACATCTTTGATGCGAATCGGCGTCCCGTGTTCACCCACGCCCAGGGCAATCTGCTCAATATCCGCCACAGATCGGATATACCCCAACCCGCGCACCATAAATTCCGTCTCTGCCAGTTCGACCAACCGCCCCCCCACATCGTTATTGCTGCGCTGAATCGCTGTCCGAATCTTCTGTAAGGAAATATTGTATGCCAGCAAACGATTGGGATCCACAACCACCTGATACTGCTTCACAAACCCACCTACAGACGCCACTTCCGACACGCCCTGCACACTGCTCAACTCATATCGCAAATACCAATCCTGAATCGACCGCAATTCTGAAAGATCATGTCTCCCAGTCGTATCCAAAACCGTATATTGATAGATCCAGCCCACCCCCGTCGCATCTGGCCCCAGCTTTGGCGTCACCCCCTGCGGCAATCGATCAGACGCGGAATTGAGATATTCCAACACGCGACTGCGCGCCCAGTATATATCCGTTCCATCTTCAAAAATCACATACACATAAGAAATGCCAAAAAACGAATAACCCCGCACTGTCTTTGCATAGGGCACAGACAACATCGCCGTCGTCAGCGGATACGTCACCTGATCTTCCACCACCTGCGGCGCCTGCCCCGGATATTCGCTAAACACAATCACCTGTACATCCGACAAATCGGGAATCGCATCCAGTGGTGTATTCAGCATCGCGTACACCCCCCATCCAATCACCATCAAAGTGGCAATCACCACCAGAAATCGATTCTTCACACTCGCTTCAATAATTCGATTTAACATCGCGTTATAGCTCCGTTAAAATGCGCGCTTCAATGTCCACCATGCCCCCCAACATCCCCACTCATCCCCGCCAGTGCAGCCTTCAAATTGCTCTCCGAATCAATCAAAAATTGCGCCGAAGTCACAATCTCTTCCCCCGGATTTAGCCCGTGCAACACCTCATAGCCATCCTCAGTCTCGACCCCGATGAGAATCTCGCGCGGTTCAAACCTGCCGTCTCCCTGGGCTATCACAACAACCCTGCGCGTTCCCGAATGGATCACAGCCTGAGCCGGTATCACAACGCCTTTACCAGCCACCTCTGGACGAATCACCACATCGGCATACATATCGGGTTTAAGCGCGCCGTCTGCATTGTCAAAAACCATCCGCACCTGAACCGTACGCGTCTTTTTATTCATAAACGGAAAAATATAATCCACTTTGCCTTCAAATTGCTCGCCCGGCAAATAAGATAGTGACACCTCTGCGCGCTGCCCTTTGGAAATCCACGGCATCTCGTATTCATACACATCTGCATAAATCCACACCATCGACAGATCCGCAATGCGATACAGATGTTGACCCGACCCGATATGCGCGCCTTCCAGCACATCTTTGTGCGTCACAATACCCGACCGGGGGGCCAGAATAGGCATTGTCCGCCCAACCTGTCGCGTCTTTGTCAACTCCGCAATTTGACCCGCCGAAATATCCCAATACAACAATCTTTGCCGCGCAGCAGCGAGCAGATCATCGGCACTTTGCGCCACATCGCGAGTCACACCATCGCGCATTCTCTCCGCATAATCCAGAGCCGTCAAATACTCCTCCTGTGCCGCGACCAGTTCCGGACTATAAAGCGCGAGCAAAGGCTGCCCCTTTTCCACCCACTGACCGGTATAATCCACATATAATTGCTCAACCCACCCGGCGATCTTGCTATTCACATCCATAATTCGCGTCTCGTCATAATCTACCCTGCCAACTGCACGCACCGTGCGCCTCAAAGGCTGCTTTTCCACCACCATTGTCTTCACCCCAATATTCTGAATCGTCGTGGGATCTATCTGCACATTTCCACTTTGTGCGGACGACGCATCAGCCTCCTTCTTCACCAGATCCATACCACAAATAGGACAACTGCCCGGCTTGTCCGATACCACCGTCGGATGCATTGGACAGATATATGTTTTCAACGCCTGCACCGGCTCTATATGCGCATCTCCCGAAATCCAGACCCCGCCAACAAATCCCGCGATCAATACCGCGGTCAATACTAAAATTGGAAAGAAATATTTCATGTCTCAACTCCTTTTTAGACGGACAGGCACAGAGCCTGCCCCTACCTCGCATCTAATGTCCCACCGCCGCATCCAAATCTGCCACCCGTTTTTCATGCTCAATCACATGTCGATAATATGCCATCTCAAAATTCAACAGCGTCATCTGATTGTTCAACAAAGTCAGAAAATCCACCTTATCCACCCGATACCCCGACAACGCCGACGCCAGCGACTGCTCTGCTTGAGGCAACATCGCCGTGCGAAACAACTCGGCACTTTCCCGGTGTTGCCTTGCCTGAATAATTAGACGCTGAATCTGGTAGTAAATCTGTTGGCGTTCAGCGGCCTTTTGCGCCTCAGCCTCTCGCATATTGGCCCGCGCTTCTGCAATCTGCTGGCGTTGCTTGCGCCCGCCAAACACGGGCAGCGGAATGCCGATACCAACAGATATAAAATCGCTTCCTTTCACCGGATCATTGGGCGTAAATACGCGTTGGCGATACCCCAAATTCACCGTCATATCCGGCCAAAGATTTCTTCGCGCGACCTCAACCTGCGCCTGCCACATCATAATCGATTGCTCCATCGCCTTCAGGGACGGATGTGCCTCATCGACCTGCGCCTGCAAAGCATCAACCGTCATGGGCACGCCCGAAAGATCAATAGTATCTGGCGGCGTATCCAGAGGACTTTGCACAGGCCGATTTAACACCAGATTCAAACGCGCCTCTGCCAATTGTTTTTCAGCCCGAAACGCAATCAACTCCGTATCCAGTGCCGACAGCGAAACCTGAGCTTTTAACACATCTTGCAATAACCCCTTCCCAACGGCGTATTTCGTGCGGGCAATGCGAACCAGATCTTGCAACAACACCCGATTCTTTTCCATTATGGCAATAGCGCGGGTCACATAAGCCAGTTCTAAAAAAGGCTGCTTAACCGCATTGACAATTGCCAATTCTCGGTCGCGCAACAACCATGCAACAGAATCTGAGGCAAACTGGGCTGATCGCTCCCGCGCCCGCTGTTTTCCCGGTAAAGAAAACTTCTGACTAAGCACAAATTGATTCCCACTCATCGGCGTACTGCTCAAATTGACGTTTCTCAGCGGTAAATTGCTCACCTCAAAACGAAAAGACGGATCTTCCAATGCGCCCGCCTGGGGAATTTTTGCTTCAAAAGCAGTCAATCGCGCCCGCAAAACCGACAAATTGGGATTATTTTTTAAAGCCTCCTGAATCAGCGCATCCAGATCCAGTTCATCTGCCCGCAAAGGTACAGCAGATATAGATATACCCATGAGGCATAGTCCGATCATGGCTCGAATTGCATACACAAGCCACCTCCAGAGAATTTGTCAAAAAGAGAAAAACATCCGCAAAAAAGATATTATGCGGCAGAGAAAACGACCGTTTGGAAACGATTTGTACACACCTATCCCCAAACGCCATTTAAGCGCAGGAAGGGAAAATCAGATGAGAAATGCAGCGTGGAGAAGATACAGATCGGGCGGTGATCGCAAAGCTTTCTGGCGATCATGCGCCACAAAAGGAAGGAAATTGCTCTGGGAAAGAACAACCGCGGGATACAGCGTCACACATGTCAAATCCAACTTTGGATTTTGCCATTCACCGGGCAAAACAGCCAGATCGCCCGCCGGCATCTCACGATCGACTGTCGCCTCTTTGCTACAACAGCAATCTTTCATCTCTGCCGCAGCATGACATTCTGGCATCGCAGCCTGATGTATCCAACACAGACAGGGCGCAACCGTTCCAATGAGCGTCAGCGCGACAACCGCACGCAGCACAATGCCAGTAAAAATGTGAGTAAAACGTCGCAAAAAGTATCCCCTATTTCTACCTGAGCTATATTTCCCTCAGCTCAGGCCATTTAATTTTTTTTTGGGTCAAAGAATCGCAAAGTATTAATCCACCCTGTGCAGCAATCTGTTCAAGGGTTAAATCGGTTAAGACCGGTGCAATGTGCTGTATCAGGTCACCGTGTATGAGTTCGACATTATCCTTTGTGTCTCGATCTATTGAAACCCTCAAAGAGTTCCAAGACTCGTCGTGTATCTGTTTGAGTTTCTCGGCAGTTTCTGATGATAAGCTAAATGTTTCCTGGTTATGAGAAATATTGCGATGAATCACTATCCACGGGTTCCCGGTACGCCATCTGGGAGGCTCTCGCGACTCGAACAGATGCATCGCCCGTTCAGTGAGGGCCTTATATTCTCTTATCTCATGTCCATGTAACCCAACAGTGATTCCAAATTTAACGGCGAGATCTGAAGCAGATTTGGTAATGGGAGTATGTATATCCTTAACACTGCATTCCATTTGGTCAAGGAAGTGCTGTATGCACTCTTTGTCGAGACCCTCCCTGCCAACGATATCGATAAAGCTCAGAACGGCATTGCCTCCCGGCACCAAATCTACAGATTCCGCGATGAGTTTTCCCGGATACTGATTGGTGATCCAGTCAACGTTGCTAAATCGTGCATTTAGAGGCAAATCATGCTTACCGTGTTGATACAGGAAAACATTGATACCCCCCTTCTTGTCCTTTATCCGCAGAATCCGTTGTGCAGTAAGATACATCAGGCTACACCTCCAAGAGTACGAATCAATTTGCCGGAATGGGAATCCCTCCAAATGTCTCCATCGATCAAACAATAATGTGGTATGGTATCGCGAATTAGGGACTTTGTCCCTTCACTGTATAATAACTGCTGTTCTTTTTTATTTAATTCATACCAGACTTCTTCCATGACATCCAGAATAGTCTCTTCTTTGTCAGATTTAAATCCTGCATGCTGCCAGCGGATATAAATGAGATCGCGTTCTAAAGAACGATATCGCTCGAAAGCTTCACTCATGACATTTTACCCAATCTTCTCTCGTGCCCTGTAAATTCTGCTCATATTCCTCGAACAAACAGGACTCCGATGGTTCAACAAGCGCGTGACTTGATGTATCTCGACGCAGAGCTAAAGTAGAAGGCAAATTGATCACTTAAAAAGAAAAAACCGGGTCTCGCCCTTCACCACCCAGAGCTTTGGGCTTTCTTATATACGGCAACAGGTAAAGAGAATCTAGCGTTACAGACATCCCTCCCGTCTTAGGAAGCACTTCACCTTTCTCATCAATAGGGATATCTACAGATGGTCCACTTATGCGAACCCCTAATGCCCTTGCCGACCTTTCCACGAGAGGTTTACCATCAAAATCTTCTTTCATTGCCCGGAAAACAATCCCAGGGTTTCTATGCATTAAGCAAATCCTTAGCCAGAGCTTTTACCACAGCCGTCGGGATGGACCATCAACAAAAGAAGAATAGCCAGAAATGATTATTGCGTCAAGCATATCCTATCTTTTTACCACCACCCGCGTCGCCGACCTCGTCGCCCGCGGTCATTTTCCCGGTCTTCGGGAGTCTCGCCAATCACAATATCAAAATTTGCCGTCAATTCGCCAATCTCAGATCCGGGCAATGGCTCAAACGGCACAGACAGCAAATCGTCAGAAGCGCGACCAGAATTTCGAAATATAGAATCCCGCTCATTATCCGGATTGTCTTTCACATACAACTGCGAGGTCAACAGCCGATGCCCATTCTTGTTGATCGCAAAATGAATATGAGCGGTACGCGCACCCGCGTACCGCACGGGCTTAATCGTCCGAAAGTGGTATTCACCCGTAGATCCCGTCTCAAAACGCCCAAAACCCTGAAAATTTGTGTCTCGCCTATTGCGCCGCGGAGCCCCGGTATGAATATAAACGCCATTGCGATCGACCTGCCAGATCTCCACTACGGCATTCTTTACGGGATTGGCATTCACGTCCAAAACGCGCCCGGTCAAATGCGTAATCTCCCCCACGGCTGGCGTAATCGCATCATTGATTATCACGAGATCATTATCGACATCCAGCGGCATCTTATTCGGATAAAACGGACCCTCGGTCTGCCGGGGCGTACGCACCAGTTGCTCGGCAAAAACCCCTGGAGTCACAAAAACCGCCGCACCCAATGTGGCGGATTGATAGAGAAAACGTCGGCGATTAACAGACATCACGGCCTCCTTATTTCCACATACCGTTCCAGGCGTGCGACTTCGCCATCATCGACGTACTTGCCAATCTCGCGCCGGAACTGCTCCATACTCACATACGGACGATACTCCTGAAACTCACGTGCCATCCGCCTTCCCACGCCGGGAATGGCGAGGATTTCCTCTCTAGTGGCTGTGTTCAAGTCGATAGGCACAAAAACATACTGCTCCATCCGAGCGACCTCGGTATCATCTACGTATTTGCCCATCTCACGGCGCCATTGGGCGATAGCCATATAAGGACGGTACTCCTCAAACTCGTGCGCCATCCGTTTTCCCACGCCAGGCACCAGAAGTATCTCCTCTTCACTGGCAGTGTTCAGATTAATCGGAATGAACATCTGAACATAGAGTTTCTCGACCTCCTCCTCACCGAGATGCTGTGTGACAACCGGGTGCAATGCTTCCATACCGAGGAACGGGCGCTGCTCCACAATCGCGTCAACGAGTTCCTTGCTCATCCCGGGAAGCGAGCTAAGGTCATCGGCACCCGCGAGATTCGGATTGACAACCACCATCGCGCCACTCGCGGCTTCTTCCACGGGAGTAGTCTCATCCGCATTCGACCTACCAAATCCCCAGAGCATCGCAAAACACACGAGCAGCACCGCCATATTGGTAAACTTCACCCTTCTTCCGCAAATATTCATATTTCCCCCTGAGAACTTCTCTTTCCGTCGGAACTCAAACCGGAGTGGCGAAAACAAACCGCTAAACCGAGCAGCCCGAGAAGTGTCATCGTACCTGGCGCCAGCGATGGGGTGGCACCCCCCAGAGCCTCCCAAACAAGCTCAAGCCCGCCGCGGGATGGATACATCTCCAACTCGAACTCGACATTTCCCTTGTAGTGAAGCCACTGCCCGACAAAGCCCGAAACAACGAAAAGCACCATCAAAATCTGAAAAACGCGCACACTCACCACACCAGGCGCGACAAGAAGCCAGCCGGCGCACGGAAGTGCCACCACAAAGAGCACGAGAGGCACCCACTGCCAGACGTCCTCCATATGCTCAAGGAGAACAAGCTCGGCTCCCGTACCGACAATTCCCATTATCAAAATAGCGAGAACAAAACGCCGAAGCGTATCGATGTCTTTTCGCCGAGATCGTTGGGTTGATATATCCAAAACGCATTCCTATCTTTCAAGCACTGTTACTTAGACAACACAAAAAGTTAAAACGTTCCCATCCACCATCATCCATCTAAATCCCTTTATTTTTTTGTATTGAGAATTATATTAAAACGTTCACAATTCATTCTCAAAAGGAGACAGCAATGAAAAAACAACCCTTCACCAGCAAACGCGGCAACATCCCCAAATTCCCCTACTCGCAAGCCATAATCTATGGCGACCTCATCTTCATCTCTGCTCAACCCCCGGTTGATCCGGAAACCGATGAAATTGTCGGAGACGATGTCAAAACGCAAACCCGGTGCATTCTCACCAACATCTCGGGCATTCTCGAAGACGCGGGAACATCGCTCGACAACGTTCTGAAAGTAACAGCCATCCTCAAAGATCGCTCTCTCTTTTCGGATTTCAACGACGCCTACGCCGAATTCTTTTCTGAAAACGCACCCACACGCACCCCCATCTTTGGCGATACTGGCGCACACCTGGTACTCCTCGACGTCATCGCGGGAATGGAGTGAGACGGAAAAAAACAACCAGAGGCGGTTATCCCTACCACGGGCGACCACAGGGGGTCGCCCCTACCATGAACGATCACATCTCCCGTCTCTGAATCGCCAACTTGCTCCCCACGCGAATTGCCTGCAACATATTCACGGATTTGGCAACGCCTTTGCCCGCGATATCATAAGCCGTGCCATGATCCACAGACGCCCGCACAATCGGCAAACCCAGCGTCACATTGACAGCCTCATCAAACGCCACCAGCTTTGCGGGCACATGGCCCTGATCGTGATACATAGCCACCACGCCCTCATACACCCCATTATAAACCTTCAAAAAAGTCGTATCCGCAGGCAACGGCCCGTCAACGCGCCAGCCTTCGCTCAGAGCCTTTTCAACTGCTGGACGGACGATCTCGGCGTCTTCGCTGCCAAACAAACCATTTTCGCCCGCATGTGGATTTAACCCACACACCGCAATCCTCGGGTCTATCTTCCCCATGCCGATAAGCACATCGCGGGTAAGCCGAACAGTATCGTAAATCAGATCTACCGTAAGCCTATCGGACACCTCGTGCAATGCAATATGCCCCGTCACATGCGACACATTCATGCGATCAGATACCAGCATGAGATGTGCGCGTCCTGCGCCCGATTTCTCAGCCAACAATTCCGTATGCCCCGCGTAGGGATAACCCGCCAGATTCATCGCTTCCTTGTTCAAAGGCGCAGTCACAATGCCATCGATGCGATCTGCCATCGCCATATCAACCGCGTGAATCACCCACTCAGCCGCTGCTCTTCCCGCCTCGCAACGCACTTTGCCCATCGCGATCTGATCCACATCCACATCTACCGGGCACCAGACATCGACGCATCCAAATTCAAACGCGCCATCTTCGGGTCGATCCACAACCCGCACATCCAATTGCACACCGGCCATAGCCATATCGCGTATCAATATTTCCGGATGTCCAATAACCAATGGCTTGCACACGCGATAGCTTTCCTCACGCGCCAGAGCCTTCAAAATCACTTCGGGTCCTATACCACACGGATCGCCCATCGTAATGCCCATCAACGGGCGTTTGTCCAAATCGTCTTTCTCAAGCATAATAAATCCCAAAAAAAAGTGGCGGCCTCAAAACCGCCACAATCATTACTTCTCCATTCCCTGCCACCGCACTACCAGGGCCGCGATTATATACACAATAATCATGCTAATCACTATTTCCATTACACATCCTCTTTAATAATCAATCATCGTCAGCAGCATCATAAGCCTCACCGCCAGCGCGAGAGGCAAACACGCCAGCACCCAAACGCCGAATTGCCAGACGCAAATCGTCGAGCAAAGTATAAAACAAAGGCACGACCAGCAAAGTCAGGAATGTCGAGACCAAAAGCCCGCCTATCATCGTGCGCCCCAAAGGCGCGTAAGGCGTACCCATTGCATTGCTATCGCCCACAGCCATAGGCAGCAAGCCAAATACCGTTGTAAACGTCGTCATTAAAATGGGGCGAAAGCGATTGCGCCCCGCTTCCATAATTGCCTCAAAGCGATCCATACCATCGGCACGCAAGCGATTGACCATATCTACCAGCACAATCGCGTTATTCACCACCACCCCAATCAACACAATCACCCCCACAGACGCCATTCCATCCATGGGCGTATCTGTCAAATACAGCGTCCAGTAAACACCCATAAAAGAAAATGGAATTGAAAAAAGCACTGAAAACGGCAAAATAAACGACTCAAACAAAACGCCCATCAACAAAAACACACACGTCACCGCCATCACAATCCCCAGTCGCTCAGAGGCTGCGTCCTCTTCAAGTTGCTTGAAACGCTCTCCCTTGTTCCACGAATACCCGCGGGGCAACTCGAGGCCGGCCATCACCTTGTCAATCTCTTCGGCCAGGCCCTTAATATCTGCCCGCGTCGTATAAGCCCTGACACGCAACTTGACCTTGCCATCGTACCGCGAAATGCGCCCCATACCCCGCGAGACCTGAAAAGAGGCGACTTCGCTCAAAGCCACTTCTGCGCCCGCGTCGGTCTCAAACGGAAAATTGCGCAACTGATTCAAATTTTGTCGGTCTGCCCTCTCCAAAAAAAGCCGCACCCGCACCTCGCCCTCATCGGACTTAAACCGGGGCAACGACACCCCTTGCAGACCATAAGAAATATAGCGCGCAACGTCCCGCACAGAAATCCCAAACCGTTTCGCCCGTTCCCGATCAATCACGACCCGCACCTCGTCATCGGCCAGTTCCAAATCCGTGTCAATGCCGACCAGAGAGGGAATTTGCCTCAAACGCCGCTCCACCTCATTGACGAGACTGACCAGGACCTCGGTATCATCGCCTTCCAGATAAACCGACACGCCCGGCTCGCCACCACCGCCCCCATCGCCACGCCCTTCCACGGAATGCCGCACACCCACATATTTGGGCATGTTATTGCTAATATCTTCCACGATCTCTGCCCGTTCCATTGGCCCAGCAACGGGTATCCCCAGGGCATTGCGCGTATTTTTGTACGCCACATACCACCACGGGTCATCGCTTTTGGCCGGCATATACAAGCTCAGAGAAGCACGGCCTGGTCGATAAAAAACGCGCAGGGTTGCATAGCCGTATTTTGCGCGCTGCGCCTCTAAAAATTCCTCAACCTCTGCCACAATCGCTGCGGTTTCTTCTGGAGAAAAGTGCCGCGGCATCTTCAACCGCACGTCCAAATCGTTAAACTTGCCCCCGCGGTGGCGGTCTGCGCGCTTCAAATTATCCATGGGATACATCGTCGTAGCCGCAAGTGCCAGCGCGATCAACACCGCGTCCCGGCGGTGTCTCAATGTCCAACTCAACATACGCGCATAAATTTCCCGCGCCTTCACAATAATTTTGGGATTGGGACGCACCCTACCTTTGCCCAATCGCACAGACGCCAGGGGAATAAATAACAGCGCCACAAACAGCGACCCCACCAGAGCCACCCCAACCGGAACACCCATGCGCGTCATATAAAAAGTCATAAACATATTGCCGCTAAACAACATCATGGGCAAAAATACCACCACCGTCGTCAACGTCGCCATAGTAATGGCCTGCCCCACCTCGCTCGCGCCAAATATGGCGGCATCTTCGGGCGCCTCTCCATTGCCCCGCCGGCGATAAATATTCTCTAAAACCACAATGGCATTATCCACAACCAGCCCTACCCCAACCATGAGACCCATCATGGTCACCACATTGAGCGACCAGCCGATAAAATACAACGCAGTCATCGCAATCATCACACACAGCGGAATAGCCAGTGTAATAATGGCCGTCATCCGCACGGTACGCAAAAAGAACAACAACACCAGCGCCGCAAATAGCCCTCCCCAAAGCCCGGTTTCTTGAAGATTGCGAATCGATTCCTTAATAAAAAATCCCTGATTGAACATCACTTGAAACGACACCTGCCCGGCCATGCGCGGATCTTCTTCAATGGCTTTCAATTTTGCCACGACCAGATCGGTAACATCCACGACATTTGCACCCGATTCCTGTCTGATACCAAAACTAATAGCTGTTTTGCCATCAATACGCTGCGTCCACGACTTTTCGGGCACCTCGAAAACCACCGCAGCCACATCGCCCAGGCGCACCTTGCCTGCCCGCGATTGAATCTGAATATCTTCAATTTCTCGCAACGTGACATACTGCGCCAGCGACCGCACGTAAAATTTCTTTGTGCCTTCGCGCACATAGCCCCCGGCAAGAGAGAAATTGTCGCCCTTCAAGGTCGAAACAATCTCGCCGATGCGCACACCGCGCGCCCTCATGCGCTCTTGATCCACCTCTACCATCACTTCTTTCCGATCCGCACCAAACACATCCACACGCCCAACCCCATCCACGCGCTCCAAAGGACGCTGCACAAAAGTCTCGATAAACTGAAAGGGTTCCGTAATAGCCGAATCTACCGACATAGCCACATACATAACAGACCACGAATCCTGATCGTATTTGTGAATACGCACCTCGTCTCGCGCCTCTTCCGGCAGCATGGGCTTGAGACGCTCGAGCCGGTCTGAAACCTGATTGTAGGCCGCCACCATATCTGTATATTGGCGAAATTCCATATGCACGCGCACGCCCCGAGAGCTCGAGCTACGCATGGTCTTAATACCCTTTACGGTACGCAACGTCTCTTCCAGCGGCAGGGTGATCTGTTGATCTGTCTCCTGCGGAGAGGCATTGCCAAACCCAATGGACACAACCAAAAATGGCGGCGTCAAACCATTGGGCATCATCTTAACGGGCATACGCACATACGCCACCGCCCCCAGCACCAATAGCGCGATGAGGCACATGGTAACAGACACGGGTCGCAACACCGAAATATGCGGCAAAAGAGAAGATTTGGGATGCATGGTAAACTCAGTGGTTAGTTAGCGTCACCAGAGTATTGCTCTTAATTATCGAAGATTTGAACAAATTTGGCAAACAGAGTTTGCGATGCTCTATCAGTCAGTTAAAAAATAATTATGTAAATTAAATCTCTCGCTGCTAATTTGAGTTGCGTTCTAATGTAGGGTACATAAATTATAAGGGATTTAAAGACCATTGAGAAGACCAGCTCCCCCAAAGAGAAATCGCCCAAATCTCCTCATTAACACAGGAGCATGCCATGACAGACCAGATTGCAGAATTGCGCGTATCCAACGACGCAATCAACGATACGGAAGAGTTGCGGCGGCGCATCCGAGAAGAGGGGTATCTCTTCTTTCGCAAATTGCAGAACCCGGATAAACTCTGGGATTTGCGGCGACAAATGCTCAACAGAATGACACCATGGCTCGTCGAGGGAACCGATCCCATAGATGGCATTGCCGATATTTCTAAGCAGTGTACCGAAGGCGATTCCGAATACACCGACGTGTATCACGAAGTGTACAAACTCGAAGCCTTTCACCGCATCGCCCATGAACCAGAAGTGCTCGACTTGCTCGAAAAAGTGATGGACGGCCCTGTTTTTCCGCATCCGCACAAAGTCGCTCGCCTGTGGTTTCCCAAATACACGGCGCACACCACACCGATTCACCAGGACTTCGTACACTTTCAGGGCAACTTCGACACCTACACCTGCTGGGCGCCTGTTGGCGACTGTCCCATTGAACTGGGTGGCCTCGCCGTATTGCCTGGCTCTCACAAAATCAATGTGGTCATGGAACACCACTTCTCCCTGGGCGCGGGCAGCCTGTGCATCCACACCGACGAATTGGAAGGCCAATGGCACAGCACCAACTACGAAATCGGCGATACCCTTATCTTCCCGGCACTCACAGTACACCAAGCCCTGCCAAATCTCACCGAAGATCGCCTTCGCGTCTCCCTCGACAACCGCTATCAAAAACTCGGCGACACCCTATCTGAGCACATGCTCGAACCCCATCTGAACATCTTCAACAATCTCACCTGGGAAGATGTGTACAAAGACTGGAAAACCGACGATCTCAAATACTACTGGAAAAACCTGAACAATCGCATCATACCCCGCGACCTCAGCTATTCGGAAAAAGGTTTTGCAGAAGCGCTCGAACTGGCTAAAGCGGGAGATAAACGCGGGTACATTGCTATGAATCGCGCCATACAACGCGATCCCACCTCACCTCAGGCCAAAGCTGCCAGAGAAGCCCTAACACCTGCTTGATCGACAGAATTTTAACACAACTCTTTCCCAAAGGGAGGGTTCTATGTTAAGACACATTCGCAGTATGGTTGTCATAGCTCTTGCCGCAGGACTGATGTGGAACTGCGGCGGTGAGCGCGTCACGCAGTCAGAAATCGGAACAGATGAGCAGGTTGCCCGCCCCCTGAGCAAATTGGCAGCACACCAGCACACGGCACAGGCAGTGGTAATGGCCACTTTACATCGTGATGGCGCACCAGTAAGCGGTGCAACTGTAGAATTTTCGCGCTCCATTGCAGGACAGGCTCCCAACTATCAGTGGTCGGGCACAACCGATGAGAATGGTCAGGCCTGGGTGGAAATCACATCGGGCAATGGTTATTATCAAGCGCGTGCCTCGCAGGACGGAGTGGAGATCGGTTCCTGGTCGAGCATTCCAATTAATACAGGCTACGAGGTCATGATCGATTTGCCCATTGGTGGACAAGCACAGGTGACCGGTTCATCCATGCGCTCCTTAGTCATGGTTGGCGAGGCCGAGGCCGTACAGATCCGCTCGTTGCTCGCGCACACCATCGCGACGTCGCTTGGTGTGCCATCGCGAAATGCCGTGGAGTTGGCCGTGCGAGACTTCGGCATGATCCACGGTCACCAGGTCGAACTCGGCGAGCCAATAGACGGCATGTGTGGGCCGGAGGGCGGACGCATGGGCGCAGAGCAGATCATCGCCGCCCCACAGGTACTCGGCGTCATCGGCACATCCTGCTCCGGCGAGGCAGTGGCGGCCTCACCGCTGATCAGCGCGGCGGGTCTCGTGATGATCTCGCCATCCAACACATCGCCTTTGCTCACATCCGACCTCGCAGGCAACGCAAATCCCAACTATCACCCCGGCTATTTTCGCGTTGCCGTCAACGATCTCTATCAGGCGCGGGCTGTCGCCGACTTCGCATACAATGAATTGGACCTGCGGCGCATGGTATCCCTTAACGACGGTGACCCGTACACGACAGCCCTCGTCAGCGCGTTTGGCGATGCGTTTAGTGCCATCGGCGGTGAGGTCGTGGTCAGTGCCCGGATCGAGAAAGGGGAGACGGACATGACATCCGTCCTCGCGGAATTTGCAGCAACCACACCAGACGGCATCTTCTTCCCACTCTTCGATAGGGAAGGCATACCTTTCGCCAAGCAGGCGCGGGAATTCGAAGGTCTGGAAGGCGCGACACTCATCACGGGTGCGGCCCTCCTCGATTCGGAGTTCCTCGCCACACCGCAGTCAGAGGGTGTTTACGCTGCGGGACCGGAGGCGGATCTCGGCTCAAATGTCAATGCTGCCACCGGCAAGAGCGTAGATGAAGCGCTCGCCGCGTATGAAGCCACATATGGCGGGTTTCCAATCACGCCTTACTGGGCGCACTCTTACGATGCTACAACGCTGCTGCTCGATACCATCCAAGACGCTACGGTAGTAGATGATGGGAAGTTATATGTAGATCGCGCCGAACTGCGTCGGAAGCTCCACGCGACAACCGGCTTTCAGGGTCTCCTCGGCACGCTCTCCTGCGACGATTTTGGAGACTGCGGCACCGGGCGTATAAACATCTACCACCACACGGACACGAGCATCACAGACCCCGCGCAATTGCCCGTAGTCTATCGGTTCACGCCGTGATGATTTCTATGTTGAGACAAATTCGCAGTGAGACAACGCTTTTTTTACCAGGGAGGTTGCTATGTTGAAGCACATTCGCAGTATGGTAGTCATAGCTCTTGCCGCAGGACTGATGTGGAACTGCGGCGGTGAGCGCGTCACGCAGTCACAGACCGGAACAAAGGAACAGGTTGCACGTCCCCTGAGCAAATTGGCAGCACACCAGCACACGGCACAGGCAGTGGTAATGGCCACTTTACATCGTGATGGCGCACCAATAAGCGGTGCAACCATCGCATTTTCGCGCTCTGTTGCAGGACAGGCTCCAGACTATCAGTGGTCGGGCACAACCGATGAGAATGGTCAGGCCTGGGTGGAAATCACATCGGGCAATGGTTATTATCAAGCGCGTGCCTCGCAGGACGGAGTGGAGATCGGTTCCTGGTCGAGCATCCCAATTAACACAGGCTACGAGATCATGCTCGATTTGCCCATTGGTGGACAAGCACAGGTGACAAGTTCATCCATGCGTTCCCTGGTCGAGATTGACGAGGCCGAAGCCGTGCAGATCCGTTCGTTGCTCTCGCACACCGTCGTGCCAGGGCTTGCTGAGGGGTCGCGGTACGCCGCTGAGTTGGCCGTGCAAGACTTCGGCATGATCCACGGTCACGCGGTTGAACTCGGCGAGTCAATAGACACCGGGTGTGGGCCGGAAGGCGGACGCGCGGGCGCAGAGCAGATCATCGCCGACCCGCAGGTAGTCGGCGTCATCGGCACGAACTGCTCGGGTGCGGCTGTGGCGGCCTCACCGCTGCTCAGCGAGGCTGGTCTGGTGATGATCTCGCCGTCCAACACATCGCCTGTGCTCACCTCCGATCTCGCCGGCAACGTGAGTCCCAACTACCACCCCGGCTATTTCCGCACCTCTAACAACGACCTCTATGAGGCAAACGCGGTAGCCGATTTCGCCTACGGTGAATTGGGCCTACGGCGCCTGGTGGCCATAGACGATGGCGACCCGTACACCATGGGCCTCACCATCGCGTTCGGCAATGCGTTCCGCGCTCTCGGCGGTGAAGTTGCGGTCACTGCCAGGATTGAGAAGGGCGTCACAGACATGACGGCCATCCTCACGGAATTCGCGGCAGCCGGGCCGGACGGCATCTACTTCCCGCTCTTCGATATAGAAGGCGCGCCCTTCGCCGAGCAAGCGAGGAAATTCGACGGCCTGAAAGACGCGACACTCATCACGAGTTCGGCCCTCCTCCTGACAGAGTTCCTCGCCATGCCGCAGTCGGAGGGCATCTACTTTGCCGGCCCGGAGCCAGTGAATGGCTCAAACGTCAATGCTGCAACCGGCAAGAGCGTGGACGAAGTGCTCGCCGCATTTGCAGCCACGTACGGCGGGTCTCCGAACACGCCTTACTGGGCGCACTCTTACGACGCCACAACGCTACTGCTCAACGCCATCGAGATTGTCGCAAGCGAAGATGACGGAAAGTTGTATGTAGATCGCGCCGCGCTCCGCAGAGAACTCCGCGCGACAACCGGCTTTCAGGGTCTCCTCGGCACGCTCTCCTGCGACAATTTTGGAGACTGCGGCACCGGGCGCATAAACATCTACCACCACACGGACACGAGCATCACAGATCCTGCGCAATTGCCCGTAGTCTATCGATTCTCGCCGTGATGATTTCTCTACAACGCTTTTTTGGGGAGGTTTCCATGTTGAAGCACATTCGCTGTATGGTAGTCATAGCTCTTGCCGCAGGACTGATGTGGAACTGCGGCGGTGAGCGCGTCACGCAGTCACAGACCGGAAAAGAAGAGCAGGTTGCACGTCCCCTGAGCAAATTGGCAGCACACCAGCACACGGCACAGGCAGTGGTGATGGTCACTTTGCACCAAGAGGGCGAGCCAATAAGCGGTGCAACCGTCTCATTTGCACGCTCTGTTGCAGGACAGGCTCCAGCCTATCAGTGGTCGGGCACAACCAATGACAATGGTCAAATGCTGGTGCAAATCGCATCGGGCAATGGTTATTATCAAGCGCGTGCCTCGCAGGACGGAGTCGAGATCGGTTCCTGGTCCAGCATTCCAATTAATACAGGTTACGAGGTCATGCTCGATCTGCCCATCGGCGGACAAGCACAGGTGACGAGTTCATCCACGCGCTCCTTAGTCACGATTGGCGAGGGCGAGGCCGTGCATATCCGTTCGATACTCGCGCACGTCGTCGTACCGTCGGTTGCCACATGGGCGCGGTACAACATCGAGTTAGCCATCCGAGATTTCGGCAGCATCCACGGTCACGAGGTCGAACTCGGCGAGCCAATAGACGGCATGTGTTCGCCAGAGGGCGGACGCACAAGTGCCGAGCAAGTCATCGCCGACCCGCAGATACTGGGCGTCATCGGCACATTGTGTTCTGGCTCAGCGGTGGCGGCCTCACCTCTGATCAGCGAAGCAGGTCTGGTGATGATCTCGCCGACCAACACATCGCCTGTACTCACATCCGACCTCGCTGGCAATGCGAGCCCCAACTACCACCCCGGCTATTTCCGCACGGCTAACAACGACCTTTATCAAGGGCAGGCGGTCGCCGACTTCGCATACAGTGAATTGGGTCGGCGGCGCATGGTGTCCATAGACGACGGCGACCCGTACACCACGGGTCTTACCACCGCGTTTGGCAATGAATTCCGCTCTCTCGGCGGCGAGGTCGCGGTCACTGTCAGAATTGAGAAGGGCGACACGGACATGACGGCTGTCCTCGCGGAATTTGCGGCAGCTACGCCAGACGGCATCTTCTTCCCGCTCTTCCTTGCGGAAGGCTCGCCATTTGCCGAGCAAGTGCGGGAGGTCAGCGGCCTGAAAGATGTGACCCTCATCACGGACACAGCCCTCCTCCTGTCGGAGTTCCTCAGTACGCCACAGTCAGAGGGCATCTACTTTGCAGGGCCGGAGCCGGTGCATGGCTCAAACGTCAATATTGCCACTGGCAAGAGCGTGGATGAAGTGCTCGCCGCATTTGCAGCCACGTACGGCGGGTCTCCGAACGCGCCGTACTGGGCGCACGCCTACGACGCCACAACGCTGCTGCTCAGCGCCATCAACTCCGTTGCGGTCGCAGATGGCGAAAAATTGTACATAGACCGCGCCGCGCTACGCAAAGCTCTCGGGGCGACAGCCAACTTCCCCGGTCTCATCGGCGAACTTTCCTGCGACGATTTTGGAGACTGCGGCACGGGGGACGTGAACATCTACCACCACACGGACACGAGCATCACAGACCCCGCTCAGTTGCCCGTGGTCTATCGGTTCTCGCCGTGATGATTTTTATTTTGCGACAAATTCGCAGTGAGACAACGCTTTTTTTACCAGGGAGGTTGCTATGTTGAGAAACATTCGCAGTATCGTTGTCATAGCTCTCGCCGCAGGGCTGATGTGGAACTGCGGCGGAGAGCGTGTGATGCAATCGGAAGTCGGAACAGAGGAACAGATTGGACGTCCCTTGAGCAAATTGGCAGTAGCCCATCACAAAGCACAGGCTGTGGTCATGGTCACATTGCATAGTGATGGCACACCAATAAGCGGTGCAACCGTCGCATTTTCGCGCTCTATTGCAGGACAGGCTCCCGACTATCAATGGTCGGGCACAACCGATGAAAAAGGTCAAACGCTGGTGGAAATCGCATCGGGAAATGGTTATTATCAAGCGCGTGCCTTGCAAGATGATAGCGAGATCGGTTCCTGGTCGAGCATACCAATTAACGCAGGCTATAAGATCATACTCTATTTGCCCATTGGTGGAAAGGCACAGGTGAAGGGTTCATACTCTCTGGAGCCAGCAAAGCAGATCACGGCTCGTGACGTAGTGGACAAAAAAACCCTGAAAGCATTTGTCGAAACCGCAAAAAAATACGCGCAAAGCTTCCCCTTTTCCGAAGACATCGAAGAAGAATTCAGACAAGAAGGAGGAAAGTGGAAACACGGATCCATCTACCTCGCAGTTTTAAACAGCGATGGCGTCATATTATTTCACGCAGCCAATTCAGCTCTCGAGGGACAAAACCTGATTAACTTTGAAGACCCCAATGGTGTCAAAGCTGTCCAGGAACTCATCGCTGCAGCCGCTGCAGGTGGTGGTTTTGTCGAGTATTATTTTGATAATCCGGCGGTAGATGAGAATGGGGATGGTGAATTGGTAGGCGATCCCGTTGGCTCGCCCAAGATAAGTTATGCCACCCCAATCACAGACCCACAAACCGGCATGGAATTAACCCTGCTCTCTGGCTTTTATCCGCAGGCACCAACAGACGGATAACCCAGTTGATATAAAATAAAAAAAGCCGCGAGCATAACTCGCGGCTTTTTCACATACATACCCTGACTCAATCACCCACACGCTGCAACCCCGGTCCCTTCTCGTAATAATAGCTACCCGGAAAGAACGTTTCATTGCCGGGCATCGCTTCGACCAATCGCACCTCTGCCGCACAAACCTTGTACTCGGCTGTCCCCGTCACCGCATCGCCCACATCATTGGTCAGCACATTGGCACGCGCCTCGGCAAAATGCAACGGCATCCAGATACACCCGGGGCGAACTTGCCGCGACATCACAGCCCGCAACTGCACACTCCCGCGCCGCGTCGCCACCTCCACCATATCCCCGTGATGAACACCCCGTTTCCGCGCATCGCTCGGGTGCAACTCCACAAAAGCTTCGGACTGTTTTGCATCAAGCCCAGACTCTCGGCGCGTCTGTGTTGCGGCATTGTAGTGATATAGCGTGCGTCCCGTAGAAAGAAAAAGACCGTAATTTTCATCCGGCAATTCTGCCGGTGGGATATAATGCACGGGGGTGAACAATCCCTTACCGCGCAAAATGCCATCTTCGTGTAAAAATTTTGTACCCGGATGATCTGCATCGGGGCACGGCCACTGCAGGCCCGTTATGCTGTTTTCTTCTGCTACGCGATCTATCTTCTCCAACTTTTCGTGACTGATACCGGCAAATTGGGGAACGTCTTTGACCATTTCGGCATACACCTCTGCCGGATCTTTGTACGACCAGTTCGCGCCCATCTTATTCGCCAGCATAACCAGAATTTCCCAGTCGGGAAGCGCATCGCCAGGCGGTTCAACCGCTTTGCGAACCCTCTGCACGCGGCGCTCTGAATTGGTGAATGTGCCCTCTTTCTCGGCAAACACGGCTGCGGGCAAAATCACATCGGCAAAACGCGCCGTCTCATTCATAAACGCATCCTGCATCACGACAAAATCAACATTATTCAATCCCTTTTCCAACTGGAGAACATTGGGTTCGGACAACACAATATCTTCACCCATCACAAAAAAGCCGCGCATCTGTTCGCCCACCGTCTTCATCATCTCATTGAGATTCAGACCCGGCACAGGAGACAATGGGACACCCCAGGATTTTTCGTATTTTGCCTGCACTTCGGGATCATCCACGCGCTGATAACCCGGATAAAACATCGGCGTAGCACCCGCGTCATTCGCACCCTGCACATTGTTCTGTCCGCGCAGAGGATTCATCCCGGTCGCTGGTTTGCCCAGATGCCCCGTCATCAAAACCAGATTTGCAAGCGCATACACATTATCCGTACCGTGTGCGTGTTCAGTAATGCCCAGCGTATAATATATCCCCGCTTTTTCCGTCGTTGCGTACAGCCGCGCTGTCCAGCGAATATCATCTGCTGAAATACCCGTTATCTGTTCCGCCTTCTCGGGTGTATAAGACGCAACCGCCTCTTTAACCTGCTCAAAATTTTCCGTCTGATTTTCGACAAACTCGCGATCGATCAAATCCTCTGCCACAATAACATGCGCCATAGCATTGAGCAACCACACATCTGTACCCGGATTCAGTTGCAAATGCTTTTTCGCAACAGACGTCATCCATATCGCCCTGGGATCCGCGACAACGAGGGTTGCACCTCTGCGAACAGCACGCTTCATCTCCATCGCAATAATCGGATGCGCCTCGCTCGTATTGCTCCCAATCACAAACAGAAAATCGGCATCGCGTATTTCGCCAATTGAATTTGTCATAGCACCTGCACCAAACGTTTCGACCAGACCGGCCACAGTTGGCGCGTGTCACGTGGCCGCGCACTGATGGACGTGATTTGCCCGAAATAGTGCGCGCGCCATTTTCTGAACGAGAAAATTTTCCTCCATCGTACACCGCGACGAACTCACAAAACCCAGGGCATCTACGCCATGCCGCTCTGCAACGCCCAACAATCCCTCCGCTGCTCTTTGGAGAGCATCATCCCAGGTTGTTGGGTACAACGCCCCATCATCACCGCGCACAAGCGGCTGCGTCAACCGGTCTTTGTGGTGAACAAAGTCATAGGCAAAGCGTCCTTTAACACACAAATTGCCGTCATTGGTTGTCGTGCCCGGCGGAGGACTCGTCACCTTGACAATTTGCCCCTGACCATCTCGTCCTTCTGTATCCACATTGAGATCGAGCTGACAACCGACCCCACAGAAGTTACATGTTGACCGCACTTTCACCAGTTCGCGCTCGGGTTTTTGCCCGCGCATAAGCGGCAATTTTTCATTCATTGCGCCCGTTGGACACACATCAATACATCCACCGCACAACTCGCACGTCGTATCCAGCAGAGATTTTTCATCCACCGTGGAAATCGTCGTATGCGACCCCCGCCCCGCAAGGGTAATCGCCGAAACACCTTCTATTTCCTCGCAATAGCGCACACACCGCGCACACGCAATACAGGTATCGGAATTAAAATCCACATAAGGATTGCGATCCTCTCTATCTCCCCGCATCGGCTGCATCCACCCCCAATCCATTGGGGCATCGAACTCAGCGGCCATATCCAGCAATAAATCCGGCGAACCGACTTCCGATACTTCGCGCTCGTGCGGATGATCGGTCATGTACAAAGCCATCAGAGTTCGGCGGTGCCTATCAATGCGCTCATTCTCGGTCATCACCACCATACCAGCTTGCGCCACACGCGCACAGGCCGGTGTCATCAACCGCTCGCCAGCAACTTCCACAAGACAAGATCGACACGCACCCGCGGGTTCTAAACGCGGATCGTGACACAGGGTCGGAATTTCCAACCCCTGACGAGATGCAATATCCAGCAGGGTCTCGCCCTCGGCAAAGCATATCGTCTGTCCGTTCAATGTCAATTCATTCATCAAACTCCTCGGGGAAAAAATTTTGGGCACTCGTCAGGGGAAGAGAAGCGATTTGCCCAAGACCACATATCGAACCCTCATTCATTTGCCACGCCACGTCTGCCGCGTGTTGCAAGTGAGGTTTGTGGTCCTGTTCCCGATTGCAAATGCGATTTTCAAGCGCCTCGTGTAAATACCGCGTGCCAATGCGACAGGGGGCACATTGCCCGCAGCTTTCATCGTGAAAAAATCTCAACTGTTGACTGACAGACCATTTCATATCCACCGTGTCGTTCAACACAACAACACCGGCCGAGCCGAGCAGCGAACCCAACTCATCCATTGTCTTAAAATCCAATGGCTGATCTCTGTATTTGGCAGGCAAAAAGCCCGAACTCGCACCCCCGGGGCTAAACGCTTTCGGAGTACCAATATATCCGCCCGCCTCTTCGGCCAGTTCATCTAAAGTCACGCCCAGCGGCAACTCATAGACGCCCGGGCGTTCGACATGCCCGCTGATACAATACACTTTTGAACCCGCTTCTGTGCGCCCCAAATTGCGAAACCAACCGCCACCTCTTGAAATAATCGAAGGCACGCACGCAATAGTCTCCACATTGTGAATAAGTGTGGGTTTTCCCCACAAGCCATACTCTGTGGGATAGGGCGGACGCAAACGCGGCATCCCCCGCTTGCCCTCCAATGCCTCTAAAAGCGCCGTCTCCTCGCCGCAAATATACGCACCCTGCCCCGAGTGAATGTGAAAACGGATATCTGGGAATATACGGTGCGATTCAAACGCTGCAACAGCTTTTGCCATCACAGCCTTTGGAAAAGCGAACTCACCCCGCAAGTACAAATAAACATCTCTTGCCCCGATTGTATAAGCCGCAATCGCCAATCCCTCAATGACCAGATCGGGACGGCGCATCAAAATCTCCCGATCCTTAAATGTACCAGGCTCGCTCTCATCGCCATTTAAGACCACATAACGCGCGGTCTCTTTTTGTGAACGCACCGCATTCCACTTAAAAGATGCAGAAAAACCCGCGCCACCGCGACCTTGCAACCCCGATGTCTCTATTTCCTCAATTATTTCTTCCGGACGCATCTTCGCAGCCTTTGCAAACGCTTTGCCCGACCAATCAACCCGCCCCAGCAAATTGATCGCCATGGTCTCTGGATCATCCACTTCTGGCCCCACATGCCCCAACCAGCTTTTGCCATTAGACGCTATTTCTGACTTCAGCTTTGTCCAATCGCCATCTGTCCGCACCACATCTTCGACCGATACAGCGGGCAACACATCGCGGTCTCGCAATACCGCAGGCGGACGATCACAAGCCGCCAGACATGAACACCCCATCGCGGGCAAACCCGCATCTTCCATCGCCTGCAACACCTGATCTGCACCCGCCATGCGACACGACAAACCCGTGCAGACCCGCACTTTTTTGTCTGCATCAGTCAACAAATCAAAAAAGCTCCCCACACCATAGACATGTGCTTCGGGAACACCAGTTTTTTGGGACACCTCCCGCGACACACCTGAATTTAATCCGCCGCCAATCTGGAGCAAATCGGGCACATCGGCCTGTTTTTTATTCATCTATAACCTCTCATTCACAATGCGAATTTGATCCATCAGCCTTTGGGTCGCCTCAGTTGGATCGGGCTGGCAACACACGGCTGAAATCACCGCAATACCGTGCGCCCCTGCGCGCATCACCTCGCCAGCATTTTCTATTTCAATGCCCCCAATGGCAATAATTGGGATCGGTGTACAACTGCGCCAGCAGTTTATACGTACCCCATTGACCATCTCGCGCAAGCCCTCCAGACTTTTCACCATGCCCGCATCAGCCTTTGAACCAGTTGCATAAATCGGCCCAAAACCGATGTAATCCGCACCTTCAGCAACACACTGCCGCGCCTGCGAAAGCGTCTTTGCCGTCCCGCCAATCACTGCATCTTCACCCAGCAGACCGCGTGCCTTTTCAATGGGAAAATCATCTTGTCCCAAATGCACCCCATCCGCACCCGCGGCAATCGCCACATCAACCCGATCATTCACAATCAAAGGTACATCGCCACACGCATTCTTCATTGCAATGGCAGTCTCAATCAACGCACGCGTCGATCCCTCTTTCTGTCTAAACTGAATGGTATCCGCTCCCCCAGCAACAGCCATCTGCGCCAACGCGCTGTGTGAAAAGCGGTCTTGCAAAACAACATCGGTTATGACGTGAAGTCTGCCAATTTTTTTCATATTAGAGTTAGCAATCAGTAGTCAAACAGCCTGAAGAATAGATCATTTCTCACAGTGAAAAAAATAAAAATGATTTGTAGGACCTTTGCCCTTGCCAATATTTAAGCCATGCCGGATAGCTTCAGTAATATAATTTTTTGCCCTATCTATCGCATCGTGCAACCCGTATCCCAACGCAAAATTGGCTGCTATCGCCGATGCCAGTGTACAACCTGTCCCGTGTGTATTCTCGGTATCAATACGTTCACTTTCAAAAACTGTTTCACACGTCCCATCCCACAACACATCCACCGCTGCACCCTCCAAATGCCCCCCCTTTACCAGCACGGCACACGCGCCCAAATCGGCAATTTTCCGCGCAACAGTTCCCGCATTTTCTCGCGTGTTTATTTTTTTTTTGCTCAATAATTCCGCTTCGTGGAGGTTGGGCGTCGCCACTGTAGCGAGCGGCAACAAGCGATCCGCAACGCATTGTATGGCATCGTCCGTGAGCAACGGAAATCCACTCGTCGAAATCATCACTGGATCGACCACGAGCGGCTGTCCATTGCGGACTGTCAGTTCATCGGCCACAGCCTCTACAATCTCACGCGAAGACAACATCCCCGTCTTGACCGCAGCAATCTCAAAATCGTCAAACACGGCACTTATCTGAACGCGGACGATCTCTTTGGGCAAATCACAAGCCGCACGCACCTCTTGCGTATTTTGAGCCGTAACCGATGTAATCGCAGACAGGCCAAACACGCCATGAGCGTGAAATGTTTTCAAATCCGCCTGAATACCCGCGCCACCACCGGAATCTGAACCTGCAATTGTCAGGGCTTGTTTCATTCCCAGGCCTTCAAAAATTTGCATACCGCCTTGGCCGGATCTTTCGCAGCCAAAATACCCGACATCACAGCGACGCCTGCACATCCCGTTGTGCGGCATCTGGATGTGCGTTGGGGTGTTATACCGCCCAGCGCGTAAACGGGTAAGCGAGAATGCCTCACCGCACTCGCCAATCCCGCAAGCCCTGCTTCCACACCATCATACCCGGGTTTGGACCCCGGTGTAAAAATGGGGCTATAAGTCACAAAATCTGCCCCATCAGCGCAACCTAATTCCGCATGGGTATGCGAGGAATAGCCGATTAAAAATGACGGCCCGACCCGATCCCGGACCACCCGTGGCAATGTACCACCTGGCAAATGCACCCCCTGCGCGCCGATTTTCACGGCAATATCTGCTCCTGAAGCGGTGTACAACCGCGACTGCGGTTCATTAATCAACAGCATCGCATCATAACGCGCTGTCAACGACAACACCTGCTCCGCCAGAACTTCTAACACATCTCTGTGCAAGACTTTTTCCCGCAACTGCACCAACCGCACCCCGGCATCCAGCGCACGCGCGAGCACATCCAGCATCGGTTGATCACCGCACGTTGCCCGGTCGGCAATCAGATAGAGAGGTGGCAGATTCAAACTTCCACCCGTCCTTCCATCGCCGTCGAAGCCGTCGCATACAACTTTCTGGGAATCCGCCCGGCCTCAAAAGCATACCGCCCGGCTTCAACACCTTTTCTCATTGCCTCAGCCATCTTCACCGGATGCCGAGCACCTGCGACTGCCGTATTCAACAACACGCCATCACAACCCAACTCCATCGCCAGAGCAGCATCCGATGCAGTTCCCACACCCGCATCGACAATGACCGGCACATTGACCGAATCCAAAATAATCTGAATATTGTACGGATTGCGAATCCCCATTCCCGAACCAATAGGCGCGCCCAAAGGCATTACAGCAGCACACCCCAAATCTTCCAACTTCTTACAGGTAATCGGATCATCGTTGCAATAGGGCAATACAGTAAACCCATCATTCACCAATATCTCGGCAGCCTGGAGCAACCCCACCACATCTGGAAATAACGTGCGTTCATCGCCAATCACCTCTAACTTAATCAGATCAGTTTCCAGCGCTTCGCGCGCCAACCGCGCAGTAAGCACCGCGTCTTGAGCCGTAAAACATCCGGCAGTATTTGGCAAAATAGTGTACCGCGATCGATCGAGCAAATTGAGAACACCCTCGCCAGATTCGTCATTCATATTGAGCCGCCGAATGCCCACCGTTACAATCTCTGCACCACTGGCTTCAACGGACTTCAGCATCACCTGCATATTGGGATAACGCGCCGTGCCTATCAACAGTCGCGATCCGTATGTTACCCCTGCTATCTTAAAATTGCCTGTCATAATACCCTCACAGTGTTTATTTCCCGCTACCCCAACCCCCACTCTACCCCCCCTGAACCGCGTGAATAATATCCACCCGGTCGCCATTGCACAACCGCGTATCTGCCCACATTGCCCGCGCTATGACCTCGGCATTTACAGCCACGGCAATGCCCTTTTGTTCGGCGTTAAAATTCATCTCGATCAGCAAATCGCGCAGCGTTGACGCATCATCCACTGATTGCTCTTGACCATTCACTGTGAGTTGCATGGGTTATAATCCAAATCGGTCAATACCAAAAGACCGAATAAGAGTCGGAGTACGCTCCTCCAAAATCACTTCGGCAATAGACAACGCAGTCAATGGCATCAGCAAAATACCTTTCCGATAATGTCCTGTTGCCATAATTAATCCCTCGATAGGCGTCTTACCCAAAATCGGCGCGTCATCTCGGCTGCCCGGGCGCAACCCCGCCATGGACTCGACCAAAGGCAAATCGTAAACCCCCGGCACCACTTCCCACGCGGCGCGCAACAGCTCAAACATCCCCCCCGCGGTCACATCTTCATCAAACCCCATCTCTTCTGATGTAGCACCCAAAACGAGATGCCCATTATCCTTGGGCACGAGATACGCCACCGTAGAAGTCGCCACTCGCGAATACCAGACCATCGTATTGAGCGCGAAATCTTCCGTCATGGCCAGACGCATAATCTGCCCGCGCACGGGTCGCACCGGAGGCCTGGCACAATCGGGCAAACCCGGTATCAGACGCGACCAGCATCCCGACGCCAACACCACCGTATCGCCCTCGAAAACTTCCTCACCAACCCGCACCCCTCGCACCCCCATCCCATCTATCAAAAGTTCATCTACCCCCATCTCTTCAAACACCTCGCCACCTGCTGCCACAAGTCCCTTCTTCAACGCCATCACCAGACGCCGATTATCCACTTGATGATCGCCCGGACACCACACAGCAGCACTCACCTGAGCCGACAAATGCGGCTCTCGCTCCCGCGCCTCATCACCCGAAAGATAGGTAACAGACAATCCCAAATCGCGCTGATAGCGATACCGAAATTTTAAGTACTTCAGATCATCTTGCGTAATACCCACCAGCAGCACCCCATCGCGGCGATAGCCCACACAGCACCCGGTGTCCACCTCCAATTCACCGACAAACTCGGGATAAACCGCCAGCCCCTTAAGGCCGAGATGCAACAGATCTTCCTCTTCAAATTGCACCTCTGACAGCGGCGACAACATACCCGCCGAAGCCCAGCTCGCCGAGCGCCCAACGCGGCCTCGATCAAATAGAGCCACAGCACACCCTGCACGCGCCAACCGCCAGCCAATCGCCAGCCCAATCGCCCCACCACCCACAATGAGCACGCGCTTTTGCACCATCACAACCTCAAGGTAAAAAAACCACCCTTCGCACAGAGTCGAAAAGTGGTTTATCATCCATTTAACAAACTCCCTACGCCGGCACGATCCGGATCAGGTACAAAGGGTATAATCTCAGCTTGCAGCAGCAAGCACCCCTGTCTTCTTTAGCATTGCAAAGATACCATTTTCACATCTTCAGGTCAAGATGTTCCCTTATGACTTGACAGACGTCAACATATTCCTTACGTTGTTCAACACAACGCTGACCGTACAGGGGTGCCGAAAGGCTGAGAACACACCCTACGAACCTGCTCTGGGTAATGCCAGCGAAGGGAACACGGCGCATTATGGAAATACAAACCGCCGATGCCTTCGCACACATCGTCGGTTATTTTTTTTAGGAGAAAACTATGGACAACCAGAATGGCAACAATGCCGCAAAAGTCTATCTCAAAGGCAAACATGGGATTCGCATCCCTGCTCGCAAAATTTCTCTGACAAATGGAGAAGACCCCGTTTACGTCTATGACACCAGCGGACCACAAGGTGGGGATGTGCGAAATGGTCTGCCCTCTTTGCGCGAACCGTGGATTCGAGCGCGGGGTGATGTCGAAGACGTCTCACTGGCTTATGTCCCACAGTCAGGGGCAGCGGAAATCCCGGACACCCTGCGCCGCAAAACCGTTCTTCGCGGCACGGGCAACGTCACGCAGATGCACTATGCCAAACGCGGTGAAATCACGCCCGAAATGGAATTTATCGCCATAAGAGAAAATGTCGATCCCGAATTTGTGCGCTCAGAAATTGCCCGAGGCCGCGCCATCATCCCAGCAAATATCAACCACCCGGAAAGCGAACCCATGATCATTGGGCGCAACTTCCTCGTCAAAGTCAATTCCAATATTGGCAACTCGGTGGTCACTTCATCTATTGAAGAAGAAGTCGAAAAGATGCAATGGTCCACCAAATGGGGTGCCGACACGGTGATGGACCTATCCACGGGCAAAGACATCCACGAAACCCGCGAATGGATCATCCGCAACTCCCCTGTGCCCATTGGGACAGTGCCGATTTATCAGGCTTTGGAAAAAGTGGGCGGTGTTGCTGAAGACCTCACCTTTGACATCTTTATGGACACCATCATCGAACAGGCCGAGCAAGGCGTCGATTACTTCACCGTGCATGCCGGCGTACTGCTCCGTTATGTACCCCTCACCGCCAAACGAGTCACGGGCATCGTATCTCGCGGTGGCTCCATCCTGGCCAAATGGTGCCTCGCCCATCACCAGGAGAATTTTCTCTACACCCGTTTCCGCGACTTATGCGAGGTGATGAAACACTACGATATTTCATTCTCCCTCGGCGATGGATTGCGCCCCGGAGCCATTGCCGATGCAAATGATGAAGCGCAGTTTGCCGAATTGCAAACGCAAGGGGAACTCACCAAAATCGCCTGGGAATACGATGTTCAAGTCATGAACGAAGGCCCCGGGCACATCCCAATGCACCTTATCAAAGAGAATGTCGATAAACAGATGGAGTGGTGTCACGAAGCCCCCTTCTATACTCTGGGGCCGCTCACCACAGACATCGCACCGGGCTATGACCACATCACCTCGGCCATTGGTGCGGCAATGATCGGATGGTATGGCACGGCTATGCTCTGCTACGTCACCCCCAAAGAACACTTGGGCTTGCCGAACAAGCAGGACGTAAAAGACGGCTTGATCGCGTACAAAATTGCCGCTCACGCCGCCGACCTCGCCAAAGGACACAAAGGCGCGCAAGACTGGGACGATGCCCTGTCAAAAGCGCGCTTTGAGTTCCGATGGGAAGATCAATTCAACCTCTCGCTCGATCCCGATACAGCCCGCGCCTATCACGACGAAACACTACCTGCGCAGGGCGCCAAAATCGCACACTTCTGCAGCATGTGCGGCCCCAATTTTTGCAGCATGAAAATCACGCAAGACGTGCGTGCCTATGCCAAAGAAAAGGGCATAGACTCGGCCGAAGCCCTTGAAATCGGCATGGCAGAAAAAGCGCGAGAGTTCAAAGAAAAAGGGGCTGAGATTTATCAAGTCGCGGATTGAAGCAGAAAGATAAAACCGAGGAATAGGAACAGGTATTGCTCAAAAAAAATAGAGCAATACCTGATAAAAAAGGGATGGAGACTCAGCGACGATCTTCTGCAGCAGGCGGGGATCCGACGAAGCCTGAGCTAAGCGGCTGAGTTGCCTTCACAGGTATCATCGTATTCAGAATTTCGACATAAGCGTCGTAGAAATTCTGAATATTTTCGACATAGTGTACGGGCTGACCGCCGCGGCAGAAACCGTATCGCGCCCGCTCGTAATAGTCCGGTTGGGACAGCAAGCGCATCGCCTTTTCCACGTTGCCGAACCAGCGGTTGGGATCCCATCCCATTTCCCGCGCCAAACGGCGGGCGTCAAGCATATGGCCATATCCCACATTATAAGAAGCCAGCGCAAAGCGAATTCGCTCTTCCATCGGGAGCTTGTGGTCGAATCGGTTGATTAGCTGACGCATGTACTTGACCCCTGCGTGAATGCTCTCCTGAGGCTCCTGAAGATTGGTAAATCCCAACTGCTCCCCCGTGCTCGGCATCACCTGCATCAGCCCCTGCGCGCCCACCCAACTGACGGCCTCTGGATCAAATTTGGATTCCTGATACATCTGTGCGGTAATCAACCGCCAGTCCTGCCTATATTGAGAGGCGTATTTTTTTGCCAGTTTATCATAAGGCGACAACTGACCGCTCAAACCGACCCGCGTTGAATCTTTAGCTCTGGCGACAGCGCGCGTGCTCTTAAAATACCTCTTTTTCATCATATTAAAAAACAAACCGCCCTTTTCTTCTTTTATATATTCGTTGAGTGCTGCCAGCAACTCTGTATTGTCCTTGCGAACCGCCCAGCCCAGCGCTGAAGGCTTGATACTCAAGGCGGCTTTGAGACGGCGGCCATACGCGCGTTCTATATCGAGCAAATGGGAATCGCACATCGTGAGGTCATAGATGCCCTCTTCAACTCCGGCTAAGATATCTTCAGTTTCTATATTGTCGGGCACTATTGCAATCTCGAGACCTTTGATGGAATCCCGCAACGCCATCAGCGTCGTATAAAACGAAGAGCTGGCACGCACATGTATCGTCCGCCCAGCCAGGTCCTGAAGGCTGGCAATCGAATCGTCATCCGCATGCACCACCACCAGTTCACTCACTTCATTATAGGGTAGCGTAAATGCCACCTGCTCTTGCCGTTCCTCAGTAATAGTCATTGCCGAAGCCACAACATCGCCCTTGCCTTCATTCAAATACGACAACAATTCGGCGTGACTATTAGGAATGACAATTTCGAGACGCAGGTCGTGCTGCGAGGCAAATCGCTTTATAAGCTCGTATTCGAATCCTATCTGCTGTCCCCGATAAATAAAATAAGTCATCGCATTATTGCGCGTGATCATCCGCAACCGGCGGCGTTCTTTCAGGCCGGGCAGATCGTCGGTAAATGTTTGCTGGCGATGGCGCGTAAATTGATGTGCCAGCAAATACTCATCCACCTTGACCTTGAGCTTTGTATCGTTTGGGCGCATCATCAGGGCGAGCGGACGCTCTTCAGCCACAACGAGCGGCGCGACGAGGTTATTGTAATAATTGGCGATGGCATGCCACAAATGCGCGTCGCATAAGGTCGCTTTGTATTGGCCACGGGCAATGCCTTTAATCAGACCCTCGGTGCTGAGCGTATCTGACACAGTGTGGATGCGTAAAGACGGCACCTCCTTCTGAACATCGATCAAGGTCTGATAGAACGAACTGGACTGCCGCACGCTGATCTCCATACCCGCCAGATCTTCCACCGTCTTGGGCAGGCTATCTGTCCGCGCTGTAATCAAATATTCATCAACGTACAAATACGGCACTGAAAACGCTGCCAGCTTTTCTCGATCCGGCGTAACCGTCAAGTTCGAGGCGATAATATCGCCCTCGCCTTCGAGTAGTTTTTCCAACATCTGAACATAATTATCGGCCTTTACAAGCTCCAACTTCAGATTGAGTGCGTCCGCCAAACTATGGGCAATATCGTAGTCCAGCGTCACCGGCTCCGCCTGCCGAGGTATATAGGTAATCGGCTCCTGGCTGACGATCACCCGCAATACACCGCGAGCCTGCAATTGAGGAAGATCGCCCGTGTATTTGGGTGAGGGTGGTGGTGCGGGGTGTTTTTCGCTGCACTGTACAAAAGCACATAAAAAAATCAGTGCTGGGGGGATCATACGATGCAACATAGATGTGTCTCCTTTCAATATATAAGCCTCATCACCGGGTTGATGGGGCTAAAACTTTGCGGTATTTCCTCCCAAAGAAGAAGGGATTGCGATATAATCGCACCCCTTTTTGTTAACGAAATACAGATGATAATTTTGGGGCGATTCATATTTCCCGTCTCACCGGCGGGTCGGATACAAAGCTTTCAATGGCCACTTCAACAGATTCCAGCGTGCGAAAATGCGACGACAACTTTCCGACCATCATCAAACTCTCCATCCGGTTTGCAATGCCGGCCAACCTGAGATCGCCCCCTGCATTTCTCAACATCTCCAGGCTGACCGCCAACACGCCTAACATCGTGCTGCCAAACCACTTCACCTTGGAAAAATCAACCACGACATTTGTAATACCATCGGCCATGACCTCTTCGACATAATGTTGAAAAGGAACGACTGTAGGACCGCTCATCAGGGTACCCGATACAGTCAAAACCGCGACGTGATCGCGAATGTCAACTTTCACTCTCATCAATTTTGCGCACAACTCTTCCAAAAATTGAACGACCAAAAAAAACCGCTATGCGTCATTATCTGCAAAACTTTCCACAGCCCGATCTACCGTAGGTAGGGTCTTAAAAATATTCGCCAACTGCGTAACCATCAAAATACTTTCAATCTTTCTGGTAACGCCCGTCAATCTCAAATCGCCGCCTTCGCTGCGCAGCGTCGTCAAACTCGCCGTTAGCACGCCCAACATAGCACTGCCAAACCATCTTACCCTGGAAAAATCAACCACCACTTTTTTTATACCCTCATTTGCAAGTTTTTTAATATGATCTTGAAATGGGGCAACTTCGGGACCGCTCATCAATTCACCCGACAGGGTTAAAACCGCGACATCGCCGCGGTTTTTTTCCGAAATTCTCATACAAACCTCCAAAACCCAGAACTCATTGAACATCGCATGGGGCACTGAAAATACGGCTGAACAAGCAAAAAATCAAGTTATCAGTTATCAATTGCTTTTTTTATCGCCTCAATTACCATTTGCAGAGCCGCATCTGATATCGCATTTCGAATCGCATCGCGATCTCCATCAAACTGAAAGACCTCACAAACCACACCTTCTGCACTGGCAAGCGCGACATACGCCGTGCCGATAGGCTTGGACGACCGTCCGCGAATGGGACCTGCAATCCCGGTCTCGGCCAATCCCAAATCTGCACCACTCAGTTTTCGCACGCCTTTGGCCATCTCGCACGCGGCTTCCGCACTCACTGCACCATAAGTATCCATCACCTGCACATCTATCCCCAGCATCTCGCGTTTAGACAACGCGCTATACGCAATAACCCCGCGCTCATAATAAGCCGAACTGCCCGGAACCGAAACAATGCGGGCGCTGATTACCCCCCCTGTGGTTGTCTCTGCAACCGCAATGGTCCAGCCTCGTTCTCGAAGCAATTTTCCGAGCTTTACTTCCAATTTTTCAGACATTTTTTAATCTGTGGTCCCCGAAAGCACCGCGAGATTTTCCCGCAACTTCGACAGCGTCTCTCGATATTCGCGCTCGCGCTCGCGCTCTTTTGCCACGACCTCTGCGGGGGCATTGTTCAAAAAACCCGCATTGCTCAACTTCTTTTCCAATCCGCCCAGCGCCTTTTCCAATCCCCCAATCTCCTTCTCCAATCTCTGGCGTTCCACAGTGAGATCAATCACGCCAGCCAGGGGCACAAAAATTTCCACATCGCCAACCACAGCACTTGCAGACGCTGCCGGGCGTTCCAAAGCCGCACCGAGGGTCAAATTTTCAATGCGCCCCAACGCCTTCATATAGCCCTGAACAGATGTCAAGATCGCGCGCGCCTCCTCAGAACCCGTCTTACACACCACATCCACGCGCTTGCCCGGCGGAATACGCATTGTGCCTCGAATATGGCGCACAGCACCTACCACATCCCGCATCAAAGCCATCTCTCGCTCGGCAGCTTTATCAAATTGCGTTTTGTCGCATTTGGGCCAGGGCGCAACAATGAGTGCCTCCCCCTCGCGTGGAAATGTTTGCCACAACGCCTCAGAAATAAAGGGCGCGATGGGATGCAGCAGGCGCAACGTCCCCTCGAACACGACACACAAAATCGACTGTGCGGTTTGACGAGCGGTTAGATCATCACCATGCAGGCGCACTTTCGCCATCTCCACATACCAATCGCAATACGCGCTCCACACAAAATCGTACAGCACACGAGCCGCTTCGTCAAAGCGATACGCCTCCAAAGCCTCTGTAACCTGCAACACCGTGCGGTTGTACAAACTCAAAATCCATCGATCAGAAAGGTCTGTAATCGGCTCGGGCACCGTCTGTAACGCCACATCGCGGATGTCGCGATCGTCCAGATTCATTTGTACAAACCGCGCGGCATTCCAAATTTTGTTACAAAAATTGCGGCACATTTCTGCAATGGGCGAATCTTGCAACTTATTGTCCTTCACATCGGCATCAAACCGAATATCCTGCGAACTGCCGCATTGATACAAAAGCGACAGGCGCGTGGCATCTGCGCCATAGCGTTCAATTAGTTCGCGCGGATCAATCCCCGTACCCAGTGACTTGCTCATGCGCTTGCCATCGCGCGTTTGCACTGTGGGATGAACCAGCACCGCCCGAAACGGAATCTCGCCCACAAATTCAACTGCTGTCATGATCATCCGAATCACCCACAGATACAAAATATCCCGCCCCGTAATCATCAAATCCGTCGGATGAAACAGCTTCAAATCCTCCGTATCTTCGGGCCAACCCAGAGTTGCAAAAGGCCACAGCGCTGAGGAAAACCACGTATCGAGCACATCGGGGTCTTGCGTCAACTGCTGACTGCCACACGTTGTACACACCTCAGGTGGCTCTGCATTTACAATCACCTCACTGCAATTGTCACACGTCCACACCGGGATGCGGTGCCCCCACCACAGTTGCCTCGAAATACACCAGTCGCGGATATTCTCCAGCCATTCAATCGAATATTCCCGAAACCGATCCGGCACATAATCAATCTTCTTCTCGCGCATCAGGGGCAAAATCAAATCGGCCAAATCGCGCATCGCCACAAACCACTGCTCCATAGGCATGGGTTCAATCACCGTACCACAGCGATCGTGATGCGGCACCGCGTGGGTATAATCCTCAATTTTTTCCATCAAACCCAAATTATCGAGCGCCTCAACCACCGCCTTGCGACACGCATACCGGTCCTGCCCAGCATAAACACCCGCATCCTCCAACATCTCGCCATTCAGACCAATAACCGCGATTTCGGGCAAATCGTGACGCTGCCCTATCTCGTAATCATTGGGATCGTGTCCCGGCGTCACCTTCACCGCACCGCTTCCCATTTCTGGATCGGCATAGTCATCTGCCACAATGGGAATGGGGCGATCCATAAGTGGCAACATCACCATTTTACCCACTGCATCTCGCCATCGCGCATCAGATGGATGCACCGCCACCCCGGTATCGCCCAGCATGGTTTCTGGGCGCGTTGTCGCTACAACCACATCGGGCGCAGCATCTATCCCTTTGTATCGAATATGCCACAGATGGCTATCGACCTCTCTTTCTTCCACCTCGAGGTCGGAAATCACAGTCCCACACTGCGGGCACCAATTCACCATGCGTTTACCGCGATAAATCCAACCCTTCTCGTAAAAACGCACAAATGTTTCCAACACCGCCCGCACATACCCCTCATCCATTGTAAATCGCTCGCGCGACCAGTCATAACTACATCCCAAATCGCGCAACTGTCGCAAAATTGTGCTGCCGTATTTTTCTCGCCAGGCCCATATCCGTTTCAACAAGGCTTTGCGCCCAATTTCTCGGCGCGTCTTTTTTTCGTTTTCCCAGATCTCCTGCTCTACCTTCATCTGGGTGCCAATACCCGCGTGATCAGTGCCGGGCAAACACAGCGTGCGAAATCCCCGCATCCGCTTGTACCGAATCACCGCGTCGTGAATCGCGTGCTGCAGCGCGTGGCCCATGTGCAACTCCCCCGTCACATTGGGCGGCGGAATCGTCACCGTATAGGCGGGGCCTTTCGCGCGAAACTCCGGGCGAAAATATCCCTTCCTGTGCCAGAAATCATACCACGTCTTTTCAATATCTTTTGGATCGTAAGCACGCTCCAAAGCTTTATTCTTCATCGTCTCCATTACTCCTTATAGCGGTCAGCCCCTTCTTTCCTAAACCGAATAACTTCGCCACCCCTCATAAATCGTCCGCACAGATACCTTAATCACCGCTGTTGTGGGCACGGCCAATAGCATGCCAGCCGCGCCAAACAACTCGCTACCGACAAGCACGGCAAAAATGACGAGCAGAGGATGTAAATTAACACTGCGCGCAACCACGACGGGGGCAACAAAGATATTATCTACAATCTGTACGATGAGAAAAACAATAACCACTGGCAGAACCACGCCAAAACTCAGGGTAGAATATTGCAATACAGTGGCAATGATACCGGCGACAATCCCAATTAAAGGTCCCAGATAGGGAATCACATTGGCCAAACCCGCGAGGACGCCAATCAGCAAAAAATGTTCTAAACCGATAAAATAAAGACCGATACTTGACAGAAGGGAGACAATTATCACAGACAACACCATACCGCGCACATAACCACCCAATTGCCCGTCAATGCGATACAGCAGATTTAATACCAGCTCAAAATATCGGTTTGGCACCAGTTCAATAATCGCACGCTTAATCGTTCTGCCTTGTCCCAAAAAGAAAAACAAAACAAAAGGCACAATAATGAAAAATGTAAGCCCCGATAGCAATTGTCCAACCAATCGGGGGGTCTCTTCAAACAAATCTGTGGCGATGGTCTGCAAACGCGCATTGATCGCATGTAACACATCTCTACTTTCGAGCAGAGGCATCCATTCTTTGAGCATAGGCATCCATTTTTCAAATCTGGCATGAAGGGTTTCAATATAGGTTTTTACAACTGCCAGATATCCGGGCTGGTATTTGCCAAACATATGTTGTGTTGCCGACATTAAAAGTTTTGATGTCCCAAATTGAACCGACTCCTCGGGTTCCATCGCCAATGAGTCTGAAACCGATGATACACCCTCAATATTCCCCCTGAGTGTCAACACAAGGGAATCTTCCCGCCCAGCATAAAAACCGTACAATCTCAAAAACGCCTGGCGCGGCTCATTTACCTGTGGAGAAAATACCACACGCAGTGTGTCTCGTCCACCAGCGACATTCGGACTGGCCTGTGGGGGCCAGGAAAAGACAGCGGATTCCACGTCTCGGCCACCGGGTACCAATTTCAGTGGCAAGCCATCGACCTTAAAATCTTCGAGTTCGCTCTCAAAACGATCAATCGTCACCACGGCATCGCCCGTATTTTCCACCACACAGTACCATGTGCCCTGCTCACCAATAATGTGCTCGACCATATCCTCGGTACTTCGCACAATCACAGGCGCGACCACAATAAGCGGAATGAACACAATTGCAAAAACAGAGATCAAGACGACAACCACAGCGACCAGACGATTTAAGCGGTAAGACTCGAGCAAATCGACTAAGGGCATTAACAAATACGACAGCACAAATGCAATAAAAAAAGGCGCCAGAGTGCTTCGGATAGTATATAGCAGCCAGATCATCACAGCGATGAGGCCCAAAAAAATCACAATACGCAAAATCTGAGCCGTGCCCATACCGCCAGAAGAGGGTTCATTCATGACTTGTCTTCCCCGTCCTCTTTTTGTTTGGCCGCGAGATCATCTCGGGCAGCCTGCAAACTGTGGTTGGTTTGCCGCAATCGCTCAGCGACAATCCGCGCGAGTTGAATGGCAATTTTTACCCCCAGATGCGGTCGCTGTTCCGCCAACTGGCGCAGCGCGTCTCGCGAAAAAAGTGCCAATTTGGTATCTTCTGCCGCCACTGCTGCTGCCGTTCTCGGCGCATCTTCCAAAAGTGCAGTTTCACCAAAAAAGGAACCGGATTCAGATTGGGAAAGCAGCACTTTTTCGCCATCTTCGCCATCTTTCTGAATCACCTCCACACACCCTTTCAAAACCACGTAAACCCCGTCTCCCTGCGCACCCTGTTCAAACACAACATCGCCCGTTGAATACTTGCAAATTTCTATAAGTTGCACCACCGCCTGCAACTCTCGGCGGTTCAGTTCCCGAAACAATGGAATGGCGCGCAATTGGGGAAACAAAGGCTTTTCGCGCTCCAACCATCGCTGTAAAAATCGATTCATCACAAATCCTATATCCCTGCGCGATAAGGCACCGCAGATTCTGCCGCCCTTAAGCGTTCAAAAAAATCCAGTGCCTTTGGGCGATAGCGCGATTCAATGTGTTGATCAAAAAATGCGCGCAATATTCGCGTCACCTCTGCGCGGTTTACACCTCGCAAGAGCGAGAGATCAATGCGGTCGGGACGTCCCACTTGTAGATGTGCCATAAAATTCACCGTCTCGAATTGCACGCGCATGCCCGCCTCTGCGTGATTGCCACACAGTGTCCCGCCCTGGCGGGGACTGAATCCCAAGCGGCGGCCCTGGAGCCGAGCACCACATTGAACACACCCACTCACATGGGGGCGATAACCCACTGCACCCGCAGCGCGAATCTGGAAATACCACACCGGTACATCCAGTGCTGTTTCAGCAATGCTTCCCACCCATTGCATCGCTTCAAGCGCAATGCTCAACAAAAGTGGATTGCGGTCTTCATCTTCGGTAATATGATCCAGAAATTCGCATATCGCGCTTCCGGCTGCCATTCGACTATAGTGTTGTTTCACCAGGTCAAAAGCGTGTGTAATATCGCCTTCACTCAATATTTGCAACTCTCGATTATCCTGCCGATAAAAAACATAGTGCCCCCATGTCATGGGTTCAAGACTCGCGCCAAATTTGCTTTTGGGCCGTCGCGCCCCTTTGGCGACCAGACGCAACTTGCCGTAATCGCGGGAAAACAGCACCACAACCTTGCTGCTTTCACTCATGCGAAAACCGCGCAACACCAATCCATCGGTCTGACAAATCACGGCGACTCCAATTCTGTTGGTGGATTGGGATAGATCATATAAATCGATTCATTGGAATACACCATGCCATACCGCTCTCGGGCAATGCGCTCAATTTCATCCAAATTGTTTTCCAATAGTTTCGCCTCGCGTTCCAACATCGCATTCTGCTGGCGAATAGTTGCAATTTCCTGTTTTAATGCGGCAATTTGCTGCTTGCGCATCACGAGTTGAAAAATCCCACTATCTCCTACAAAAAACAAATAAACCGAAAGCACCACCGGTGCAAAGATCAAAAATTTATTCAGGCGTCGCCTTCCACTTCCCGGCAACACCGTACTTTGTCCCCGATAAAATGAGCGCATGACACAATCTCCAAAGTCAGTTGTCGGTTGTCCTACCTCCGATTTAACACCACCATATCATCTCGGTGGATAACCACCGCGCCATTGTTAATCCCGAGAATTTCTGCAACTTCTGGCGTCTTTTTTCCGCGAATACGTCGAACATCACCGGCGCCAAATCGCGTCAAACCGCGTGCGACCTCAACGCGTTGTTCGTTTTCAACACCAATGAGTTCGCCTACTTCAAAATCGCCAATAACGCGGACAATGCCCGAAGGCAACAAACTTTTGCCCCCACTGCTCAAAGCAACCACTGCACCATCATCTACAACTACACCCCCTCGCTTTCGGGAATGCGCCAACCACAAATCTCTGCTGTTCAAACTGCGATCATCCGCCACAAATAACGTGCCACAATCTGCCCCGTCCAAAATTTCGCGCAAGCCGTTTGTACATCCATTTGCAATCACCGCCATCTGCCCACCTTGCATCACAGCCTCGGCGGCCTTGAGTTTTGTGCGCATTCCCCCGCGCCCCAGCGCACTCCCCGAAGACCCCACAGTTGCGTAGAGTTCGTCGGGCACACCGCGCACAAACCGAACCAATTGCGCCCTTGGGTCTTTTGAGGGATCACTTGAAAACAACCCATCGACATCGGTCAACAACACCAGCATATCCGCATCCACCAAATGCGACACCATCGCGGATAGGCGGTCATTTTCGCCCACAGATAATTGCAATTCTTCCACCGCTACGCTGTCGTTCTCATTGACAACAGGCACAACACCATACCGAAACAACTGATCTAATGTATTGCGCGCATTCACATACCGCGTGCGATTGTCCAGATCATCCGATGTCAACAGCACCTGCCCCACCAAAATACCGTGTGCCTCAAATGCCCTTTTGTAAGCATCCATCACCAATCCCTGCCCCACCGCAGCCGTAGCTTGTAAATCGGCCAAACGCCTCGGTCGATTGCGCAACCCCAATTGCCCCATGCCCGCACCAACCGCTCCGGATGTCACAATTGCCACCTGTAAACCCCGCGCGCTCAAACACGCCACATCGGCGGCCAAGCGATCAATCACCGCCAAATTCAGTGTGTTGCCATGTGCCGTCACAACCCGCGTGCCCAATTTTACCACCACCCGCCGCACATCGGCAAACAAAGCGCTGCGCTCGATTTCGTGTTCTTTCATCCCACTCATGTCAAATCAATTTCAATTTTGGGGCGCACGGGCACCCCGCGTTCTGCCAAATACGTTTTGACTTCTGCAATACTGTATTGGTTGTAGTGAAAAATCGACGCAGCCAGCGCCGCGCTCGCCTTGCCTTCAGCCAACACAGCGTACATATCCTCTGGCCCACCAGCACCTCCAGACGCTACAATCGGCACATCCACGCGCTCGGCAACCAGGCGGTTTAACTCAATATCGTATCCATCTTTTGTACCGTCTGCATCAATGCTATTCAAAACCAGTTCTCCTGCGCCGAGATGCACCAGTTCTTCAGCCCATTCGAGGGCGTCTCGCCCGGTATATGTGCGCCCGCCATTGATGACCACTTCCCAATGCACATCATCTGTTTGATCGGGATTCGGTCGTCGAATCGCATCAATTGACCCCACAATTGCCTGCGATCCAAAACTTTCAGCCCCCTGTGTAATGATTTCAGGTGTGTGTATGGCTGCCGAATTGATCGATGCTTTTTCTGCGCCTCCTTCAATAATTGTGCGAATATCGCGATAGGTGCGAACGCCCCCACCAACCGTAAAGGGAATAAACACCTCTTCGGACACGCGCCGCACGAGTTTGCCGACAATATCGCGCTTCTCAGCCGACGCCGTAATATCGTAAAACACCAATTCATCTGCGCCTTCTGCGTCATAGCGTCTTGCCAGCGCAATGGGGTCGCCAGCGTCTGTATCGGCTGAAAACTTGACCCCGCGCACATTGCGGCCATTTTTCACATCTAAACACGGAATAATTCGCTTGGTCAGCATCCTACACCTTCTCCGCAAAATTCTTCAAGATTTTCAAACCGGCATCCTGACTTTTTTCGGGGTGAAACTGCACACCAAAAGCCCGACCATTTCCGGCAATTGACGCATAATCAATCCCATAATCCGTCACCCCCACCACATCTTCATCGCGCTCAGATGCCACAAAAAAAGAATGAACAAAATAAAAATAAGACCCATCGGGCACGCCATCTAAAAGCGCTGTCTCGCGCTGAATTCGCACTTCATTCCATCCAATTTGCGGAACGCGCTGCCCTTCGGGAAAACGCCTCACTTTTCCCGGCAAAATATCCAATCCCCGGTGCTGCCCCATTTCTTCACTTTCGGCAAACATCAATTGCAATCCCAAACAGATACCCAAAAAGGGCCGGCCTTCTGAGATAGCCCTTACAATGGGCGCGATCAATCCCGCTGTTTTCAGATTGTTCATCGCATCGCCAAACGCGCCCACACCGGGCAGCACAACGCGCTCGGCAGCGTCGATATCCTCGGGTCTATCAACAATAGTAGCCTTTGCGCCAAGGTGTTCAAATGCCTTTTGAACACTTCGCAAATTCCCCATCCCGTAGTTGACAATCGCAATCATCTCATTCCCCCAACGCGCTCGACCGCTCTGCTGCAGCCAAAACAGCATCCATCAAAGCGGCGCGCAAACCGCCCTGTTCCAGCGCGTGCAAACCCGCAATAGTAGTTCCGCCCGCCGATGTCACCCGGTCTTTCAAAATTGCCGGATGTTCGCCGCTCTCGGCAACCATACGCGCTGCCCCCAACACGGTCTGCGTTGCCAATGTCAACGCCATATCTTTTGACAAACCAGACCGCACCCCACCATCTGCCAGTGCATCGATTATCGCGTACACATATGCAGGCCCACTGCCCGCAAGTGCGGTCACCGCATCCATCTGCGATTCTGAAACGACGATGGCCGCGCCAACCGCGTTGAACAGAGACAGCACCAGACGCAAGTGATCTTCACCCGCATGCGTACCAGCGCACAAGCCCGAACCCGCAGCACCGACCTGCGCCAGGATATTGGGCATCACACGAATAACGGGCAGCGAGCCCAATGCCGCTTCCAATGCCGCAATTCGCACACCCGCCATGAAGGAAATGATCACCTGGTCTCTGTGCAACAAATCCCGAAATTCCACAACGGTTTGCTTCCAAAACTGGGGCTTCACACCCAACACCACAATATCCTGATGGCCCACCACTTCGCGCGCATCCGCCGCAACCTGGACACCCAACTCGCGCTTTCTCTGATCCAATACCTCTGCAATCAGATCTACCGCCGTGATATTTTCAGGCGCAATCTGCCCCGACCGAATCCAACCGGCCATCAGCGCGCCCCCCATATTGCCTGCACCAATAACAGCAATTTTTTTATTTTTCATAGCAATCAGTTTTTTTTACCTCATCAAACATACGTCAACCAGCCGTGCTTGTCTTCTGCACGCCCTTCCACAGTAGCAAAAAAGATATCCTGCAGCTTCTTTGTGATTTCGCCCCGAGAACCACAGCCGACATTGATATGGTCAATAGTCGTGACAGGCGTGATCTCTGCCGCGCTACCCGTAAAAAACACCTCGTCCGCAATGTACAGGGACTCCCTTGGAATCGGTCGTGCCGTCACCCTATGTCCCAAATCTCGGGCAAGTGTAATAACCGAATGTCGCGTAATACCGGGCAAAATAGACGACCCGGTAGAAGGCGTGTAAATTTGCCCATTCTTCGCCATAAAAATATTCTCGCCGCTACCTTCGCTCACATAACCCTGTGTATCCAGAGCTATACCCTCGGCATATCCATCGGCCATCGCCTCCATTTTAATCAGTTGTGCGTTCATGTAATTCGCCGCCGCCTTGGCCAGCGAAGGCATGGTATTGGGTGCCAGACGATTCCACGACGCAAACCGAACCGACACGCCTTTTTCCAGAGCTTCTGGCCCCAGGTACTTGCCCCATTCCCACACCGCGATCACCACCTCAATCGGGCATGGCATTGGGTTGACCGCCAATTCGCCAAATCCCCGAAAGACCACGGGCCTGATATAACACGCTTGCAAGTTATTAATGCGAATTGTCTCCAGGATGGCCGCTTCCAGCTCATCTGGACTGTAGGGAATTTCCATGCGATAAATTTTAGCCGAATCGTAAAGCCTTTTCACATGATCTCGAAGCCTGAAACAAGCCGGTCCTCTAGCTGTGCGATAACATCGTATCCCCTCAAAAACACTCGAACCGTAATGCACCACATGGGACAGCACATGAATTTTGGCATCGTCCCAACCTACAAAATCCCCATTAAACCAGATCTTGTCTGACTTTGGAATGGGCATAAGAAATCCCTTTCTATAAAACTATCGCATCGCCAACGCGCGGCAAATCCGTTCAAATCCATCTATAGATATGGTTTCAGGACGCGCTCGACCATCGATATTCGCTTTCATCAAAATCTCGTCATCTACAACGCCAGCAAGTGCGTTGCGCACCATTTTTCTCCGCTGTTGAAATGCGGCACGCACCACGCCAAACAAACGCCTTTCATCTACAATATCATAAGCAGAATTTGCTTCAAAATCCAGCATCAACGCAGAAGAATGCACTTTGGGCGGCGGATAAAAATGCGCAGGAGGCAGGTCAAACAACCGTTTTGCGACACACCGCACCTGTGTAACAACCGAAAGTACGCCATACCTTTTGCTGCCCGGCGGAGCGATCATGCGTTGTCCCACCTCGCGCTGCACCGTAATCACAGCGCGTTTCCACAGCCTTTGAGCATCCGTAATTTGCCTGATGAGCGCGCCCGTAATATGGTAGGGTAAATTGCCCACCAAAACCGCCTTTTCTTTTTGGAACGTTTCGACAAGAGCCGACAAATTGACCCGCCGCACATCATCTGATACAATTTTTAACTGCGAACCAAATCGATCAGAAAGCAGATCACACAATTCCCCATCAACCTCAATAGCGACCACCTGCTCTGCCTGCTCAACCAAAAGGCCCGTCAATGCGCCCCGCCCAGGACCAATTTCTACGACCAGATCCTCTTTCTCAATCTGTGCAGCCTCTACGATTCGCTCGATAGATACGACATCTATAAGAAAATGCTGGCCCAACCGCGTTTTTCTTTTCACGTTGATCCCAACCCAAACAAGGTCTGAGAATTTTGCGTTGTCTGCCGACACACATCTTCAGTATCCCCACCTCCAGCATCGGCCAGGCACTCGGCAACATAACGCACATACGCCGGCTCATTGCGCTTGCCGCGTTTCGGCACCGGTGCCAGAAACGGACAATCCGTTTCCAAAAGCAACCGCTCAGCGGGCACATCCAATGCAACCTTCAACGCACCCGAATTTTTGAAAGTGACAATACCGCCAAAACCCAGATAAAAATCGAGATCAACCGCGCGACGGGCTTCTTCGCCATTCCCGCAAAAACAGTGCATCACACCGCCTACTTCCGATCCGCCTTCCTCTTCCAACACCTCTAACACCCGCGTCTCGGCACCCCGACTGTGAATAATCAGCGGCAAACCCATCTCTCTCGCCAGACGAATATGTGCCCGAAACGCCAGTTCCTGAACCTCGCGCGGCGCGTAATCGCGATAGAAATCCAACCCCGTCTCTCCGACCGCAACAATTCTGGAATGCTTCAAAAGCGCGGGCAGCTTTTTTATGGCCGACTCATCCGCCTTTGCAGAATCTGACGGATGAAACCCCGCCGAAGCAAACACATCAGCCTCTGCCTCAGCAAGGTCAATGGCCGCGCGGCTCGTATCCAAATTTGTCCCCACATTCACAATCTGCCCCACCCCCGCGGCACGCGCCCGAGCGAGCAGATCATCCAAATCCTTCCTGAACTGTGGAAACATCAAATGAGCGTGTGAGTCGATAAGCATATTGAAATCCTGAAAACTGAAACAATGGTCTATGAGTCATGTCAATGCGGCGTAATCATACACAGGTGTTTCAATGGTGCGAACGGGTTGACATCTTTCCCAAACCGCCTGTTGCAAACATTCGACAGTCTCCGGAGAAAAAAACCTTTCTCCCGTCTCAACATTGACCCGAGCGGGAACATCTTCAATAATAATAAATCGCCCATTGACTTCAATGCTATACGTAACACTCATCTCAACCAATGTTTCACGCGCCACTCCATGATCAGACATTCTGTTTTCTCCTTCAAGCCGCCCCGCCGGTAATGACTTATCTGAAGTACTGCGTAATATCATTTACTCATCTTCTGCTTTCTCAAAAAGCATTGGTTGGAACGCCTCAGAGGCTTCTGTGTATTCCGTGCCACATTCTGAGTCCAACCTTTGAAGCGCGCCTTGATGGAATGCTGGTACGATCTCAAAACCGATAAAATGTCTGTTAAGCCGCTTAGCGGCAACAGCCGTCGTTCCACTTCCCATGAACGGGTCCAACACCACCTGGCCTTCTCTTGTTGTAAGTTTGATAAGGAACTCTATTAGCTTCAATGGCTTTTGCGCCTCGTGAATTTTTTGTTCGCTCTTTTGGAAACCAAACTCAAGGAGATTTGTTGGACTCGTCCCCTGAATCTGACACGCTTCTATATTCATCGCGCCCACGCCGTGATCAAGGACATTATCGGCGATGGTTCCACCAATTTTGTAGGGTTTCACAAACCAGGCTATCGGCTCATATACAGGTGCCATATTTCCCAAACGCCAGCCATGCCATGCTTCGGCCTCGGCCTCCAATCCGCGCCGTTGAAAGACAATGCTCACCCTCTGAGCACGATGGTGTGCCGATTCTTTTTTCCAGGCGAGCATATCCTTGAGAAGAAATCCATTATCTTCAAACGCATTGACGACGCGGTGTATTGTGCGCCGTGCGCCAAAGACAAAGACAGAAGCTCCATTCTTCATTTTTGGCAGAACCAATTCAACCCAACTTTGACACCACTGCTGATACTCTATTCCCATATTCCTATCAGCCTGCGACCAGCCATTGATGGGCTTGCCCCGCCGCTTAAAGGCAGATTTCCCAACCTGCGCTGGAGATTGCCCCAACAGTGCCGAGTTCGTGTTGTCGTGCAACACATCCCAATCATCCAGATTGATGCCATAAGGAATATCTGATAAGAAAAGTTCAATGCTATTGTCCATCAGGTGTGAAATATGGTCCCGGCAATCGCCTTGTGTAATTTTATCCAGATATTTTTTGTTCATGTGGTTAGCAACCACCGGCTAATCGTCGGTCTTTGGCTTCCTGTGATCAAAGTCGCCTGTGAGACCAAGGAGATTGGCGGTTGACGCTATGGACTGTTCATTTGTCAGGAACCACTCTTTACGTGGGGGGCCACCGTGATCAATGGTACGCAAATGATCATGTATCTTCTTTTCAATTTCCCGCAGATCACCGTCGTTGTCGGCCACCCAGATTTGTAGAATCTTTGGACATTCTGGCATTCCCGTCTGCTGTTGCATAACGCGCTTAGAGACGCCTTTTTCAGACATGCCAATTTTCAGCAGGGATGGCCGATTACCCTTGTTATGGTAGCGAGGATAAGTGTACACGTAGATACCTGCGATGTCAGATTTCGCGGCCTCCTTTTCTATGGATGGGCGATGATTTGCCAGACTATTACATATTTTCTTCCGTCTCGTAAGCTCCTGGATGGTCGCTTTGGAAAAGTCCTTATGATGGCGTTTTAGGAAACCTCGTAGAGCCGTTACACAATTGCGAGCCGTTGTAGGACGTCCGTCTATTCTTCCCTTCACAATTACTAATATCTGATAGTAAGAGAAATATTCAACATACTTGTTTGGAACGTTTAGTTCCTCTGCTATCTCGGTGAGAGATTTGCCTTTCTTAACCAGTCGATACACCTCACCGAGTCGCGTGGTGTCATTCTCAAGTGCCTTTTTTACCTCATTCAGATACTGCTCGTTATCCATGTACTCCCTCCACTTGCTCTTTGTACAACAATCCGCTCATACAGCTACAACTAATGCCTCACACAGGCGTAGCTACACCACAACGACAGGCACGCGAAGCACAACATCAGTAATGACAAAAACCTTCTGGATTGCGGCTCAAAACCATGCCGCAATGACAATTGCCTTTAAAGTCTTGTATCTTTGTGGCTTTGTGTGAGTCCCTCTCACCTCTCTCAACTAACCCCAGCCCCATCACTAATCTCGCTATCTGGCGTTACGAGTGCGAGACCGTGATCGTCGGACGCGGCCAGCAGCATACCCTGGGATTCGACGCCGCGAATAGTCGCGGGTTCCAGATTGGCAACCACCACAATCTGTCGTCCAACGAGCGCATCCGGTTCATAATACTCGGCAATCCCGGCGACAATCTGGCGTTGCTCATCACCCAAACTGATTTGCAAGCGCAACAAGCGATCTGCCCCCTTCACGCGCTCGGCTGCGTCAATTTTTGCCACGCGCAACTCGAGCTTCTGAAATTCTGAAAAAGAAATCAAATCTTCCTTCGCTTTTTCTTCTGCCACATTGACCTCCTCAATACGCGGAAACACCGGATCGCCAGGTACAACTTTCAAATTGGCGTCCAGACCTCCCCATGTTTTTAAGTCATCCAAATGAATATCTCCCGGCGACCCCTTTGCGCCGAGCTGCTGCCAAATCTCACACGCCTTTGAGGGAATCACGGGAAATAGCAATACAGATAGTTGCCGCATCGTTTCCAACAACGCGTAAATCGTCACCTCAAGTTCGGTCCTTTTACTTGCATCCTTCACCAAATGCCACGGCGCCTGCACTTCGACAAACCGGTTGGCCTCCCGCACCAATTTCCAAACCGCGTCCAGCACCGCATTGGGATTCATCGCATCAATAGCTTCGCCCACCGCATTGAGCGTCTCATCCGTCTGCGCTTTCAATGCCTTGAGCACCTCCTGGTTCCCATCAACCTCAGGCACAACCCCATCCAAATAACGCGCAGCCATAACCACTGATCGATTCAGCAAATTGCCCAACTCATTGGCCAACTCGGTATTATAACGCTGGACAAAAGCCTCTTCGCTAAAATTGCTATCTTGTCCCAGCGTCATATCGCGCACCAGAAAATACCGAAACGCATCCACGCCGTATTTATCCGCCAAATCCAGCGGTCGAATCGCATTGCCCAGCGACTTACCCATCTTTGTCTCATCCACGAGCCAAAAACCATGCCCCATAATCGTTTTGGGCAATGGCACACCTATCGCCTTGAGCATCGTGGGCCAATACACGCAATGCGTGGTCAAAATATCCTTGCCAATCAGATGACAAGACGCCTGCCACCAGTGCTCAAAACGCGCATCATCGGCGAGATAGCCCGGTGCTGTGATATAATTGATCAGCGCATCGAACCACACATAACAGACATAATCTTCATCAAAAGGAAGCGGAATCCCCCATTCCAAACGCGCCCTGGGGCGAGAAATACACAGATCGCCCAGCGGTTGGCGCAAAAATCCGAGAATCTCATTGCGCCGCTTTTTCGGTCGAATAAAATTGGGATGTGTTTCAATATACTCAACGAGCCAGTCCTGGTATTTGCTCATTCTAAAAAAGTAATTCTTCTCCGAAATCTTCTCCGTCGGCCGCCCGCAATCCGGACAGTTGCCATCAACCAGGTCCTTTTCCGTCCAGAACCGCTCGTCTGGGATACAATACCAGCCCTCGTAATTGTCGGCATAAACCTCGCCTGCATCGTAAATGCATTGCAAAATCTCGGAGACAACGCGCTTGTGTCGCGCTTCGGTTGTGCGAATAAAATCATCGTTAGAAATATTTAAGACCTCCCACAAATCTTGAAAGCGCACCACCATTTCATCCGCATGTGCCTGCGGCGACAGATTGCGTTTTTTTGCCGCCTCATCCACTTTCTGCCCGTGCTCATCAGTACCGGTCAAAAACAACACATCATCACCAGCCAGGCGATGAAAACGCGACAACACATCGGCCATAATCGTCGTGTATGCATGCCCGATATGGGGTTCATCATTGACGTAATAAATCGGTGTTGTAATATAAAATGTGCCCATTTTTTTACACCCACTCAAAAGGACTTAATCTGCCGCCAGAGCGAGATCAGCCCCAGGTTCATATTTACATTGCGATGATTCATTTCTCGCAGAGATTCAATCTTTTTTACCGTTGCGGTCAGTTGCGCAAGATCGAAAACCTCTGCCAATCGCCCGACATTGTCCTCCTGCGCAGCATTGGCAATATGATCACCCCGACCACATTGCAACAACAGCGCGTCCCTGAGCCAGATTTCTGCACCTGCCAAAATATCCAATGCCTCCTGGCGGTCGAGCTTTGCCAGTGCTTCAAAAGTGCGCTCGTCCCGCTCCCACAGCAAGGCTTCCAAAAACCGAAATGATCGATCCTGCCTATCTGCGGTCTGACCATCGGTCATATCCAACGCCCGACGAAAGTCGCCGCCACATGTGCGCCCAATAAAATCTGCCGTCGTTTTATCAACGCCCTTTGCCGCCAACTCGGCACCGATGTCATGCGGTGAAAGCGCGGGAAATTTCACAAACTGACACCGCGACACAATAGTGGGCAACAACGCATCGCCATGGGATGCAATCAAAATTATCAGCGACTGAGCAGGCGGTTCCTCCAGGGTTTTCAACATGGCGTTGGCCGCCTCTACGCGCATTTGGTCCGCGTGTAAAATAAGGGTCGTGCGCCATCCCCCTGCAAAAGCACTGTGCGTAAACTGCCGCTGCATCTGCCGAACGCGATCAATGACAATCGCCGCATTGTCGTCCGGTAATGGGTAGTGATAAGGCGATTGCCACACCTGTAGCAGAGTGGCTTGCCTGGTTTCCTCTTTCACGCTCCGAGAAAAGGGAAAGAGCATTGTACTATCCGGATGATTGAGATTTGTCACCTTGTGACATGCGGCACAACGGCCACATGCCACAACACCATCCGCCCGACAATGCAATGCCTGCACAAAATCCAACGCTGCCGCCACTGCACCTGTGCCAGAAGTACCCAAAAACAACAGCGCGTGCGGGATTCGATCTCTTTCAATCAATTCGGTCAAAAACCGAACCGCTCGCCCCTGTCCAATCACCCGTTTCAATATTGCCTCTCATGATGAAAAGCCGCTGGAACGAAACATTCCAACGGCTTTTTTACATATTGCAAACGACTAAAATGATCCGCTATCCATGCTCCTGTCCACAATGGGAATGTACAACACGTCCAGCCCGTACAACGACGGGCATCGGCATTTGCATTATTGGAGAAAAAAACAACATGGAACGGCTCCATACTCAAAAAGGTACATCGCAACACGATGGGAAATAATATGCCTTATCCATCCATTTGTCAAGATTTTATTATCGAATTTGCTCTCTCTAAACTGTTGACACTTACGATACAATTTTTTAATTTTGACAAATAATTATTTGGATATATGCGGAACTCATTGAGCGAGAAGATGCAATGCAAATAGGAAACAAAGAACTGGTCGTTATTGGCGATCGCGTTTTGGTCAAGCGAGAAGATTTGGAAGAGCGAACCAAAGTTGGGCTTTATTTGCCTCAAACTGTGGTCGAAAAAGAGGAAGTACAAAGTGGTCGCATTATGGCCACAGGCCCTGGTCTGCCGCTGCCAGAAACGCCCGAAGCCGATGAACCCTGGCGCAATTCTCCAAAAGAGCCGCGATATTTGCCCCTGCAAGTTGAGGAAGGGGATTTTGCCCTGTTTTTGCAAAAAGCCGCAATGGAGATTTCTTTTGAAGGGGAGAAATATCTCATTGTACCCCAGGCTTCTATTCTCGTTGTGATTCGGGAGTCGGATGCTGTGGTGGGCGAAGACGAGGTATTGGATGAATTGGATGAATTGGAGGGTTTGGACGATCTCGACCTGTAATGGTGTTGCGAATGGTCCTATAAAAAAAGCCGCTAATCAGCGGCTTTTTTTATTGTCACTCGTTTATTGTTCTTTCGCCCGTGCCCCAGTATCCGATCTGGCGCACCGAAAGCCCAGAGAAGGATAGGTTTTATCGGGCTTTTGACCCCGCCGCCGGGCCATGTGGACATGTGGGGCACTCCAGCCTCCACCTCTTATGACGCGCTTTTTTCCGGCCTCTGGCCCCGTGGGATTGTTGAGAGGAGAAACGCGGTAATATCCTTCATCAAACCAATCCCAACACCACTCCCACACATTACCCGACATATCGAACAAGCCTTCACCGGTAGCCCCCTCGGGGAAGGTTCCCACAGGCATCGGACGCCGGGTTCTGGTTTCTCGAGTATTTGTTCGCGTGACGTCGAAACGGTCGCCCCAGGGGTAAAGGCGGCTTTGTGCCCCCCGTGCTGCGCGTTCCCATTCTGCTTCGGTGGGCAGTCGTTTGCCCTTCCATGCACAATAGGCATTGGCGTCATTCCACGAAACACCCACAACGGGTTGGTTGGAATCATTGTATTTTGCCTCGCCCCAATACCGGGGTGCCGCATGCCCTGTGCTCGTCACAAATTCGCGGTACTGAATATTGGTTACTTCGTGTGTATCAACCCAGTACGCATCGAGATAAACCTTGTGTACTGGCGCGTCTTTATCCTGGGTATCTCCCATAAGAAAATGGCCTGCGGGAATTTGCACCTCCATTTTATTTTTACTATCGGGAGACACTGCCGCGCGGGGTCTGTACTGTTCAAAGGGGGAACGCCCATCAATTGTTTTGATACTCAATTTGGAAATTTCTATCCGGCTGGAAGATAGCTGAAGCGTAATGGAAGTCGCGGTCTCCCGAATCAGCTCACCTCGCACAACACGACCCGATTTGAGAACGACTTCAACGGCCTCAGTTGTATCGACCAGGCAAGATAGAACCCCAAATACGATCATGAATATTCCCATAATATACCGCCGCATTTTGCCTCCTTGGCGATTGGATTATCGCTTTTTAATTGCAATCTTGAAGGTAACTATTTCGCGGTATTTTGTCCAGTCTTGCGAAATATACCCACAGTGAGTTCTAAAATAAAAAAGCCCAACCTTAAAAGGCTGGGCTTTACGACGGTTCCCTAAATGCAGAAATTACTAAACCATGTCTTTCAGTTTTTTGAGGGCTGAAATTCTTACGCCCGACGAGGCAGGTTTGGCTGCAATTGTTATTTTTTCGCCAGTGAAAGGATTGACACCCTCTCGTTCTGCGCGTGCCGGTTTTTCGACCCTTTTGATTTTGAGCAGACCGGGCAACACAAATTCACCGACAGAACCTTCTGCGACATGGCGGTTAATGGCGGTGTCCAATTCATCCAGGACGCTACCCACATCTTTTTTGCTCAGGCCAGTATTTTCTGCGATCTCGCCTACAATTTGAGCTTTGCTCCATCGCTTTGTAACTGCTTCAGCTTGCGGCATAATTCTCTCCCTTTGTGAAAAAATGGATTTATAATCTCAAACCTATGCCCCCGCGAAGGCAGATAGGTTGTCAGGCTATGTCATGTCTTAATTATAGTCCAGCCTACTTTAATTTGTCAAGTATAGATTGCCCATTTTCTTTTTTTTTGCCCCTTTAGTTTACTCCACCCAAATATCCGGGCGTGTATCCACCGCGTATTTCTCAAATATCGCATCAATGGCACACTTATCATCTTCGGACAGCGTCAATTCCAATGCACCCATATTCGACACCACCTCCTCGGGTTTACGTACACCAACCAGTGCTGTGCTGATCACGGGATTGGACAACACCCACGCCAGCGCCAGGTGATACACTGCTGTGCCGCGATCCGCTGCCATCTGTTTTAATGCTTCCACCACCTTCAAATTGCGCGGAAAATTCTCCTCAGTAAACAAAGGCATATTAAACAACCCGCCCTTAGAGCGCCAATCCTGTGCGTCGAATATCGTATTCTCATCAAATGCCCCAGCGAGCAATCCATGCGCCAGAGATCCATATCCCATCATCCCAATGCCGTGCGCTTCGCAATATGGAAAAACATCTCTCTCCATACGCCGGTCAAACATGTGATAGCCGTATTGCCCCACATCTACGCGTCGCGTTTTCATGCACGCATCAATCTCCTCGGCTTTGAAATTCGATACCCCCCCAAAACGCACTTTGCCCTGCTGAATCAGATCGTCCAGCGTCTGCATTGGCTCGTCAAAAGGCGTGTATCGATCTGGCCAGTGAATCAAATAAACATCGATATAATCCGTATTCAAAAACCGCAAACTATTCTCTACCGAAGCCATGATCTGCTCTCTGCGACTATCGCGACCCTTCTCTCGTCCCGAATCCGTATATCCAATGCCGACCTTTGTCACCACAATCACATCCTTGCGTCGATTCCCCAGGCCACGCGCGAGCAGGGCTTCTGATTTTCCCATCCCGTAGCCTTCGGCTGTATCAAAGCAATTAATCCCCAGGTCCAGTGCCTTGTGAATGCCTGCAATCACTTCGCCTTCGTCAAAATATCCATAACTTCCGCCGAGTTCCCAGCACCCAAAACCAATCGCCGAAACGTCCAACCCTGTCTTTCCAAACGGCCTGTATTCCATATCAAACCTCCAAAGTAAAATGTTGTTTTATCACCGCCCCATCCATCCGCCATCCACTGTCAAAATCGCACCATTGACATAATTGGCCGCATCCGAACACAAAAACACACACGCGCCTTTCAGATCATCCGGCTGTCCCCACCGTCCCTTCGGAATGCGTGTCAAAATTTGCTCAGAACGAACAGAATCGCTGCGCAGGGCTTCGGTATTATCCGTTGCAATATACCCCGGCGCAATAGCATTGACATTCACCCCCTTGCTCGCCCACTCATTTGACAGCGCCATCGTCAAAGTCGCAATACCCCCTTTTGCAGCGGCGTAACCCGGCACGGTAATTCCACCCTGAAAACTCAGTAGAGACGCTGTAAAAACAACTTTGCCAAATCCGCGTGCCACCATCTCTTTGCCAAACTCGCGCGCGAGCACAAATTGCGCATTCAAATTTACTTCAATCACCCTATCCCAGTATTCATCCGGATGATCGGCTGCGGGTTCCCGCAAAATCGTGCCCGCATTATTCACCAATATATCGACCTGAGCGACATCCGCTTTCACCTGTGCTATAAAAGCGCGCAAAGCATCCCGATCGGAAAAATCACATGCATAAGGGCGAAAACTGCGGCCCAATTCCGTGACATCTCCTTCTACTTCACTACCCGACGCCAGCGATGCACTCACCCCCACAATATCGGCACCCGCCTCGGCCAACCCCTGGGCAAAAGCGCGCCCAATACCGCGCCGACACCCCGTAACCAGTGCAGTCTTACCGCTCAAATCAAACCGATCCAAAATTCCCATAATAACTCCCGTTACGCCTGACAGTCCAAAAGCACCTTCATCACTTCGCCACCCGCCACCATCTGTTCAAACCCTTTTGCCGCATCATCCAGTGGCAGCGTATCCGTAATCAGAGCCTTCACATCCACCGCGCCAGATGCCGCCAATCGAATTGCACGCTCAAAATCTATGGGTTCGTACACGCGACACGCCACCAGATGCAATTCCCGCCAAAAAAAACGCTGTAAATCCACTGGCGGTGGTTCAGCGTGTACCCCAACCAGCACAATGGTTCCGCGAACCCGTGCCAACTCTGTCATAGCCTTTGCGCCGGGCGCACTACCGCTAACTTCAAACACGAGGTCTGCACCCGCACCCTCGGTCCAATCCTCTGTGTATGCGAGCAAATCCGTTTCCAATGGATTCACAATCTCAAAGCCCAATGCTTTTGCTTTTGCCAAACGAAAGGGATTCACTTCGGCAACCACCACCTCGGCCCCATCCAATCGCGCCGCCATAGCAACCAGCATCCCAATCGGGCCGCCGCCAATCACAACCGCGCGATCACCCAATTCCACTTTTGCACGACGAACATCGTGGACAGCGACCGCAAGCGGTTCAATAAGCGCGCCGGCATCGTCGTCCAGTGCATCGGGTACGCGGTGCAAACGGTCAAGTGGTGCATTCCAAAAAGCCTGAAATGCACCCGCAGAGTCAATCCCCAAAAAATTCAGATTCTGGCAAATATGTCGATGCCCCCGCCGGCAAGCCGCACACGCATCACATGCCACCGTGGGTTCAACCACCACGCGATCCCCCACTTTGAACTTGGCATCGTCCGCAACATCTACAATTTCGCCGCACATCTCGTGCCCCATTACCAGAGGAATTTGCACCCTCTGATCCATGTGCCCCTGATAAATATGCAAATCCGTGCCGCATAAACCCGCGCGCGCCACCTTGATGAGCACCTCATCATCACCCGGTTTGGGTTCCGCAATATCGCGCAATTCAACCCGCTCGGGTCCCAGATAAACAGACGCTTTCATATCACCTCCACAATAACGCTTGAAATTCAGGGCTTTGTAATGTATAATTTAACACCATATCGAATCACCACTGTGCAAGAGCCGATCGGAAAATCAAAACCGGTCGGCATTTATGATACTGCACAGAACTCAAAGAGTCAACTCAAAGCAGGATCTTTTCATTCTCCATGTCCATTCTCCACACCTTCATAACCCTCGACCTCGAAACCACGGGTCTGAATTCGAAAGAAGCCGAAATAATCGAAATCGGTGCTGTCAAAGTCAAAGATGGCGAAATAATCGATCACTTTCAGACTTATGTGCGCCCGAAAATGGGTGTACCCGAAGAAACAACGCGCCTGACGGGCATTGCATTCAAAGACGTGAGAAACGCACCTCGCATCAACGCGGCAATCGAAAACTTTATGACCTTTACCGGCGACCAGCCCCTCATCGTACACCAGGGCCGATTTGAAACTCGCTTTTTATCTGAAGCCTCTGGCCTGCCCTTTGGCAACAACATACACAGCGTGCGCGACCTCGCCCGTGTTGCCTTGCCCAATTTATCCGATCACAGGGCGAGTACGCTTGCAGACTTTTTTCAAGTCGAATCCCCATCAGCGCACAAAGCACTTTGCGATGCCGAGCAACTCGCGGGCATATACTTGGGCGTCGTCGAAATCTTGCGCGAAACCTCATTCCGCACCAAACAACAAATACTCCAGCTTTTGCAAGGCACAAATACCCCCTTGCTCAACATCTTTGTCGATCTGGGCAATGAAGCTGCCAAAAGTGAATTTATGAGCCGGATTCGCGGTGGCGGGGCAGATGACCTCCCTCTCTCCAATGTGGGCGGCGATGAACCCCGAAAGGAAACAGAGGACAGCGCGCCCCTCGACATCGAAATGCTCTGCACCCTATTTGAATCCGGCGGCACCTTTGACCGCCAAACCGACGGATATGAAGTGCGCGCCGAACAGATCGAAATGGTACGCGCCATTGCCGACGCCTTCAACAACAACCATCTCCTCGTCGCCGAAGCGGGCACAGGCGTGGGCAAATCCATGGCCTATCTCACCCCGGCCATTCACCACGCCGCACAAAATGGTCGCCGCGTCATTGTATCCACCAATACCAAAAATCTTCAGGAACAATTGTTCTTCAAAGACCTGCCCCACCTCGAACGCACCCTTAACGTGCCCTTCAGCTATGTCCTGCTCAAAGGTCGCAGCAACTATATATGCCTCAATCGGTGGCACGCAGCACTTGCCAATGCAGATACCTTCTTGACCGAAGACGAGCGCGCAGGTGCCTTATCCCTCGTTATATGGGCAGAGCAAACGCAAACCGGCGACATTTCGGAAAACAATGGCTTTGATATGCGTCGCTATGCCGGCCTGTGGGCCAAAGTGTGTTCCGACTCGGGATATTGCCGCTCGCAAAAGTGCCGCACCAACAGACAGTGTTTTGCCAACACCGTACGCCGCTCTGCCCAAAAAGCACATATCGTGGTTGTCAATCACTCCCTGCTCTTTTCCGACATCGTCTCGGAAAATGCCGTGCTGGGCGAATACGAAGACCTCATTCTGGACGAAGCCCATAACATCGAAAAACTTGCCGCACAATATTTGGGGCACGAACTCAATATATGGCACATCAAAAATTTTTCCGATCAATTGCGCAGTCCCGGCTTTCACAGCACCGGAACCCTGCCCGCATTGCGTCACTGGATTGGCGTGGCCGATCTGAAAGACAATATCTTCGCCACCTTTGACAAAGGCATTGGGCGGGCCGTGAACGCCGCCGAAGACATCTATCTCAAAGCGCAGACTTTTTTTCAAGACCTTACGGTATTTTTGTACGGCAAACAGGGCAATCGCAAATTTTATTATACGCCAAAAATGCGCTATCGCCCGGGTGAAAATACGTTTGAAGCGGTTGGTGAAAGCCTTGAGGACTTTGTCAAAGCGAGCTCAGAACTCGGTGTCAGCTTAAAAAATCTGTGTGATTGGCTCAAAGACCTGCCCGACCACACCTTTCCCAACCAGGACGAACTCGTTAACCAACTCGACGGACGCGCACAGGAATGCGGCGACCTGCTCGCAACCCTCAATCACTTGACCCATCCCGAAGACGAACAATGTGTTTACTGGTTTGAATTGCCAACCCGAGAAAACAGCAGTGACACGCGCCTGTTTTCTGCGCCCCTGCACGTCGCCAATGTATTGCGCGACGCGCTCTACGACAAAATGCGCACCATCGTCTTCACATCGGCTACCCTGGGTATTCGCGGCAAACTCATCTACTTTCTTCAACGCATGGGACTCGACACCATGCCCGATGAGCGCGTGCAAACGAGTTGCCTGGGTTCGCCCTTTAACTACGACTTACAAGCCCTTGTCTGCGTGCCACAATTTATGCCATCGCCTAAATCCCCTCATTTTCAACGCGCCGTTGACGATTTGTTGCGCCATCTGGCACGCGAAGTCGGACGGGGCACGCTGGCATTATTTACGTCCTACAACATGCTCAACCAGTCTTATGATGCACTCAAAAACGATCTGTTGTCCGATGGCATCTTGCTCTTAGGACAGGGAATAGACGGTGCGCGCGGCAGCATTACCGACCGCTTTAAGACCCACCGCCGCGCAATGCTCCTGGGCACAGACAGTTTCTGGGAGGGGGTAGATATCCCCGGCGAAGCCCTCGAAATACTGGGCATTATTCGCCTGCCTTTTGCCGTGCCATCTGAACCCCTCGTTGCGGCGCACATGGAAGAACTCGAAAAACAGGGCAAAAATCCATTTTTACACTATTCGGTACCCGAAGCCATTCTCAAATTTCGTCAGGGTTTTGGCCGCCTGATTCGCAATAAATCCGATAGAGGTATTGTCATTGTCTTCGACAGTCGGGTTTTATCCACCTTCTATGGCCGGGCCTTTCTCGAAGCGCTGCCAGTTCAACATCGGGCGTTTCAAGCACCAGACCATTTATTACAAGCCATTAAAAGCTGGTTCGACAAAGTGAGCGCAGCGTGAATACCGAACGCCAAATTGCCATACGCGAGCCTCTGCGAAAATTGCTGGTAAAAATCCCCCAGCGCAATCATCCACTCGTCGGGCATGCCTATCACTTCGCCAATGCCAGCCACGAAGGCCAGGACCGCGACGCCGGGCAACCGTATATCACCCATCCCATAGGCGTGGCCCTCATTCTGGCTTCTGAATTGGGCTTTGCACGCGACGCAGAAATGATGGCGGCAGCACTATTGCATGACGCCGTTGAAGATTCTGCCCTGACCCTCAACGACATTGAACCCACCTTTGGCAAAACCATTGCCACCCTCGTCAGCGGCGTTACAAAAGTAGAAGGAGCAAAAGCCGGCCGCGTCATGCGGCGCATTGCCACCTTGCAACACCTGTTCACCCATGCCAGACGAGACCCGCGCGTACTCATTCTCAAATTGGCCGATCGCATGTACAACATGCGTAGCCTCAACGGCATTGCAGAACTCGACAGGCGGCAACGCATTGCGCGAGAAACCATTGACATATATGCGCCCCTATCGCACCTGTTGGGCATGGCCCGCATCCGTCGCGAACTTGAAGACAGCAGTCTTTTTTGCCTTGAACCGCGCATTGCAAATCAGATACAGACTACATTTAGAACAGAACCGACCGAACACCTCGTGAAATTCCAGGACACAATTCGCAACTTACTCAACGCCAACGGCGTGCGGACAAGCGTGCGCGTACAACAGAAAAGCTTAAGCAGCATTTACCGCAAAATGCAACATCGTCCCCTCAATCAAATTCAGGACCGATACGCAATCGAAGTCATTGTCTCGCGTCGTCATCTATGTTATTTGACTTTGGGCATTTTGCACGAGCACTTCCTGCCCGTTATGGAGCGTTTCAAAGACTTTATTGCCCTGTCCAGACGCAATGGTTATCAGGCTCTGCATACCTGTATCCACCACAGGGATCAACGCTACGAACTTCACATTCAAACCCCTGCAATGCATCGCCTGGCAGAATTTGGCATCGCCGCATTGCGCGGAGACACACAGCACGAAGAGCGCCGCACGCGCTGGTTGCACGATTTTGTCGATTGGTACGACCGCGTCGATGCCTCCCATCACCTGATGTCTGAACTCAAACGCATTCTCTTTACCCGAGAAATTGTCGCACTCACACCCAGAGGTGATCCCTTTATTTTACCCGAACACGCGACTGTCGTCGATTTTGCCTTTGCCGTGCATACCGACCTCGGCATGCAATGCAAAGGAGGCCGTATCAACGGCGCGCGGGCTTATCCGTTTTCCAAACTTGCCTGGGGCGACACCGTCGAAATTGACACCGATCCAAACCAACATCCCAAAAAGAGTTGGGTCAGCCGCGTTAAAACCTACCGCGCTCGCCGCCACATCCAGCACTATCTCAAGAGCCAATCTCAATAGCCGATCTTATGCCTCGATTTCTTTTCTTTTTCGCCATCACCCTGATTTTCGCGTGTTCGGGAACCAATCCCGTTCTCGAAAGTCAAAAAATGAAGGTCTCACAAGCTCAACAGACGCTGCGCGAAGAACGCATCCGCCTGCAAACCCTGCGCGACAGCCTGAAAAGCGAAATTCATCGCAATATCGCGCTGGGCATTCCAAAAGAACAGGCAGAAAAAATAGAACACACCCGCATCAAGCTTCAGGAAACCATTGTCGCAGCATCGGAAAGAAATTTGGAGGCACAACTCGCCTTACTCGATTCACTCACAAAATATTCCCCCTGAGGCTTCGCGCGTCTAAATCAAGTTTACAATTATTAACTTGCTCTAATAGCACAAATTTATCATATTGAGCATATATGGCAGACAGCACCACCAGCATTTTAGATCAAGAGGAGGAGCATCCGTGTCCAATCGCAAACATTTTCCTGTTGCGCCCAAACTTGCGTATGCATCTACGGGACTCGAACCGTATATCCCCTCGGCAGAACAGCCGTGGAACGAGCACCGGGCGGCACATCTCTTGCGGCGCACCCTGATTGGCCCAACGCCAACTGAAATTTCAGAAGCCGTGCAAAGCACCTCAGAAGCCGTTGTAGATCGCCTTCTGGAAATGCCTTTTTTGCCCCCCAATCCACCCGACAGATGGGTCTATGAAGATCCATTTCAAAAACCCGATGCAGATCAGCGCAAAATTGAGCGCGCGCGCGTTGACCAGACCCGCGCCTGGTGGATGGCACTCATCGTCAATCAGGGGTTCTCAATTCAAGAGCGCATGGTGCTCTTCTGGCACGATCACTTTGCCACCCAGGCCAAAGATGTCAGACGCCCACAATGGATGTTTCTCCAAAATTTCCTGTTCCGCAAACACGCTGTCGGCAATTTCAAAACACTCGTCGAGGGCGTCACGCGCGATCCAGCCATGATCTACTACCTCGACAGCAACGCCAACAGAGTCGGCAAGCCCAATGAAAATTACGCCCGAGAACTCATGGAATTATTCACCCTGGGCGAGGGCAGCACCTACACAGAACACGACATCGGAGAAGCGGCTCGCGCGCTCACAGGTTGGGGTGTCACGGGCAAACAACCCGTTTTTAGAGAGAATCGGTTCGACAAAGGCCAGAAGACCTTCCTTGGACAAACCGGCAACTTTAATGAACAAGACATTATCGACATCATTTTTCAGCAGGAAGCCACAGCCGAATTTATATGCGGCAAACTCTACCGCGAATTTGTCTATGAACACCCAGACAAAGATGTCATCTCGGAACTCGCGCAAATCATGCGCGACAACGATTACGAAATCAAACCGGTGTTGAAGGCATTGCTCTTGAGCGAACACTTTTTCGATCCAGCCATCATCGGCGCCAAAATCAAGAATCCCGTCGAACTCGCCGCCGGCACAGCGCGCAGTCTCGGTTTCAAAGCTGGCAGAGGCAGGAGCATCAGTTCCGAGTACCTCGTTTACATCGCCCAGGTGCTCGGTCAGAAACTGCTCGATCCCCCCAATGTGGCCGGGTGGCCGGGGTATCGGATATGGATCAGCACATCCACATTGCCCGAACGCCACAAAATGACCGACGAAATGGTCGATGCCAAACCGCGCAATCCCAATCGTTACACCATCATCAATCCGGATACCGTGGGATTCGTCAAGGCATTTCCCGAACCCTACGACGCGGAAAAACTCGTTCGCGCCATGGGAGAGTGTCTAACGGCTTTTCCAGTTGACGATTATCGCCGGGAAATGTTTTTGGAAGCACTACTCGAAGGTGCCGACGTCTATGACTGGAATCCCGACGCGATTGCAGCCCCCCGACGCATCAAGAACATCCTCAAACTCATCTTTGAGTTGCCCGACTATCAACTGAATTAGACTTGAGGCCTGCCTGTTCTACCCCCGTCGGGTGGAAATAGCCTCCAGAAGGAGCTCGTTATGAACAGACGCGACTTTATGAAAAATGCGACCCGCGGTGGTGCCGGGTTTGCGCTGGGCGGTTTTATGACGCGGGCTTATGGGCGCGCCGAAGCTATTGGACCCCTGGCAGCAGCAGCCCTCAGCGAGACCGACCGCGTCCTCGTTATTATTCGCTTCAATGGCGGTAACGACGGCCTCAACACCCTGGTCAATTTTGAAAACGATGCCTATTATCAGGCCCGCCCAAAAATCCACATTAAAAAAGAAGAAGCCCTCAGACTCACCCCAACACAGGGCCTGCATCCCCAACTCACCGGGTTCAAAGAACTCTATGACGAAGGTCAGTTGATGGTCATGCAAGGCGTGGGATATCCCAATCCCAACCGATCGCACTTCCGCTCAACCGATATCTGGCTGACCGCATCGGATTCCAACGAATTTCTAAGTGACGGTTGGCTGGGGCGTTATTTTGAATCCCAAACTCCGGGCTTTCCAGACACCCTGCCAGAACAGCCTCTGGCAGTTGACATCGGCCCCGTGCTTTCCCTTGCCCTGTTGGGCAAAAACGGTGCCATGGGCATTGCACTGCGCAACCCCAGACAATTTGTCTATCTCGTGGAGCGGGGCAACCAAATTATCGAAGACGGTAAAATCCCCTCACCGGCTGGATATGAACTCGACTTTATCCGCCGCATCAATTTTGAATCCCTGCAATACTCCTCACAAGTCCAAGATGCCGCAAATAAAGGCGCGAACAGGGTTGAATATCCCGCCAATAATTCGCTCGCCAACCAACTCAGTCTGGTCGCGCGATTGATCGCTGGTGGCTTACAATCCAAAGTGTATCTGGTCTCACTGGGCGGATTCGACACACACGCCAATCAACTCAACCGCCACAACACCTTGATGAGATATCTCAACGAAGCAGTCGCGTCTTTTGTTCAGGACCTGCGGCAACATCAATTACAAGACCGCGTGCTCGGCATGAGCATTTCGGAATTTGGTCGCCGAGTAAAAGAAAATGGCAGCGCAGGCACAGATCACGGCACATCAGCCCCCATGTTCTTCTTTGGCACATCGGTTAATGGGGGCATTGCAGGTCCACAACCCAACTTTGAACGGGTTGACAGGCGCGGTGACTTTTTCTACGATAACGACTTCCGCCATGTCTATGCCTCCGTGCTCAACCAGTGGTTTGACGTATCAGAAGATGTTGTCTCGAACATCTTTTCATCCAATCCCTCGCACGTTCCCATTCTCAGACCAAAGCTCGATCTCGCCCAAGTTGACTTTAATGCCGACGGCAAACTCGACTTTACCGACTTTCTCGAATTTGCCCAGGCCTTCGGCGGCACCGAAGCCAAATTCGACTTAGACGGTGATGGCAAAGTTGGTTTTAGCGATTTCCTGAGATTTGTCGATGCCTACCGAAACCGTTAAGCACCCAGCATCGTCTGAAACCATAAAAGCCCCGGTCACACACCGGGGCTTTTTACTAATGGGACAATCTTAGAGCCGAGGCGAAACCATGCAAAAACCCAAACGCGAAATCACGATTTCCAATCGCTATCTCTACTACTACGCCAGCCTGCTCAAACGCATCTACGGTCTGATCATCCGAAATGAACACAAAAACCAACCCGACGAGCGTTACACGGGCCATCTGGATGAAGATCCGGTACTGAGTTCCAAAGATGCGACCCATACAAAAGACAGGCTGCCCGGCACACCTGTCCGAGACGAAATTGTCCTGTTTCGCTTTCGCAAACGCCTGCTCCTGGGCACATGCCAGGCCGTTTTGCCCCGCAAAATTTCCGAAATCACAGTTTTATCAGAAGATGGCCGGCGCCTCCGCTTTCACCACACCAACCTCGTTTATCTCACCGGCACCTCGTCAAACGATGTACCACTCAAAACATACTCGAGAACTGTCCGCACTCTGAGCCGAGAAATAGACCTCAAAGACGTATGGGAAATCGCCGTTGAATCTGCCGCCCCGCTTCCGCTTTCAGAAATCGCCGACCTCTTCTACAACACGAAAATCGATGCCACACAGTGGATCGCCCTCTATCTTCATCTGCACTATGCCTGTTCTTATTTTCAGCCTCAATTTTCCAACTCGTATTCGCCCTATACGGTTGGTCAAGTAAATGTCCTTCGCCAACGCGACAAACGCAGAAAAGATCGGGATGAAGAACGCGAAGAATTTATCCACGCCATGGCGAACAATGACGAATCCATTGCAGAACACACGCTGACCCAACGCCAGCAAACCTATTTGGAACAGATTCGACAATACGCATTGTGGGGCCGCGAATCCCAACACGCGACTCAGGCTCAGGCACTGCTCGCGGAAATCTGCAAAACCAAAAAAAAACACCAAAAATCCGCGGTCGAATTGCTCAGAAAAAAAAAGGTCTGGAATCGCAATCAAAACCTCGACTTGCTCCGCGCCGAAATTCCAACTGCATTTTCAGACCTCGTCATCCGCCAGGCAGAAACACTCGCACCCACTTATGGCAACCACAAAAAACAACTCGTCTTTGTGATACATCCACCCGATCACCCAGACATTGCCCTCTCATTCCGCCGCCGGCTCTTTGGGGGCGCAGAAATCGGCGTACACATGCCAGATATCGGCACACTTATCCCCAAAGATTCACCCATCGACCGCGATGCGGCCGAGCGCATGGCGCACATCCCCTTTCCCGATCACCCCATTCCCATGCTACCCACGCGCTTTGCACATGACCTGGGCCAATTCCAAAGAGACAAAGCGCACCCATCTCTCAGCATCTTCTGGCGCGTGAACCGGGCTGGCCGCCTCAAAGATTTTTGTATCGCGCAAACGGCCGCAACCAACAAAGCAGACCTTTCACCTGAAAACATCAATCGAGCACTGAACGACCCCGCTCACCCGCAGCACCGCGCCGTGCAATTCTTCTCGCAATTATCCACGCGCCTCCACAAAAAGCGACAAACAGTCAGTTGCGACTCAGAGGAACTATCACCCCCAAATCGCGCGCTTCGCATTGCCCGTGAACTATCCCTGCTCGCTGGCATAGCTGTCGGTCGGTGGTGTGATAACAAAAAGATCCCCGCAATTTACGAAATGCGCGATTCCATTGAAAATGCCGAGTCCATCATACAAATCCCACACCCCATCGTCCACCGCCACGAACTTCACCGCCACACCCCGAACATCGACCTCAACACAACACCAGAAATACATCACGGCTATGGCATTTCGCATTATTGTCCCATCACCCAACCCACCACCCGATACACAGACCTGGTGATGCAACGCCAGATCGGTCACTACCTTCAGGCCGAACAATCCCTTTACTCAGTTGACGACCTCAATACCCTGCGCTATCGCATGTGGGAAACGCAGGACCTCATTGACGATCTGGTTCACCGCCATACCCGCAATTTGATGTTACAATCATGGGAAAATCAACTCGGTCGCGAATTTCGCGCCGTTGTTCTCCACCTCAAAATGCGCGGTGTCCTCGTCGAACTCCTCGACCATCCCTTCAAAACAGTCATCTACCCGGGTTATCCCGTAGAAGTAGGCGACGAAATTGACCTGCGCCTGACAGGTATTGATCGCTGGAAAGGCTGGGCACACTTCACGAAAAAAAGCTACCAGCGTTCAGCAGTCGGCTTTTAGCCCCCTATCTCCACCAGGTGTACTACCCTTCCCACGCCGGATACAAATCGTGCTCAATGCTCAATAAACTCAAAATTCGACCAACCACGAAATCCGCCAAATCGTCAAACGTTTCCGGCTTTTGATAAAATGCTGGCATCGCCGGCACCACGACAGCACCCGCTTCGGCCACCGCAACCATATTGCGCAGATGAATCAAATTCATGGGCGTCTCGCGCGGCACAATAATGAGCTTGCGGTGCTCTTTCAACGCGACGTCTGCAGCGCGCTCAATCAAATTGCGCGATAACCCATGTGCTATGCTCGCCAGTGTTTTCATCGAACACGGCACCACCACCATGCCGTCTGACTGCGCCGAACCACTTGCCAGCGTTGCAGCCAGATCCTTAAGCGGATGCAGTGCCATATTATCTACCGAAACACCGTAAAGTTCCCGAATGAACCCACCAAAATTTTGCTGTTTCCCCTCAAAGCCCGCCTCGTCTCGCAACAGCATCCAACCAAATTCTGATATCACCACATCTACCTCAACCTCGCGCATCAGCAATGCGCGCAATGTGCGCAAGGCATAAATGGCCCCACTTGCCCCTGTAATTGCAACCGTAATTCGTTTCATAGCAAACAGGATTCCATATACAGCGGATTAATTACAGCAACAAATCGGCCAGCGTCCCCACAAAATACACCACACTAACCACCCCATTCATAGTCAAAGACGCCATGCCCGCTTTTGACAAATCCCGGTGTCTCACCAAATAGTGCTCATAAATCAGCAAGCACCCCACAACAAAGACGCCAAATAGATAGATCATTCCCAGCTCAAATACCTGACCCACGCCCACCATCAAACCAAAAGCAATCAGATGAAATACCCGCGCAATCCACAATGCGGGGCCAATCCCAAATTTCTGCGGAATCGAATACACGCCAAACTGCCGATCAAACTCGGCATCCTGACAGGCGTAAATCACATCAAATCCCGCAACCCACATCAACACTGCGCCACCGAGCAGTAAAATTTTTGGATCCAATTGTCCCGTCACCGCAATCCACGCCCCCACTGGCGCGACTGACAATGCCAAACCGAGAAAAAGCTGTGTGGCCCACGTAAATCGCTTCGTATAAGAATAAAAAAATACAATGCCCAGTGCCACAGGCGACAGCATCAAACACAGTGGATTTAACTTATAGGCCGCAAAAACGAGTACCGCAGAAAAAACGCACACAAACACTTTCACAGCACCCGAAGAAATAACCTCCCGCGGCAACTCGCGATTGGCCGTGCGCGGATTGGCCGCATCCATTTGCCGATCCACAAGCCGATTAAAACCCATTGCCGCACTTCTCGCGCCCACCATCGCCACCACAATCCAGAACACCTGCTCCGACGAAATCCCGTGCCCAACAGCCGCCAATACCGCGCCCGAAAGCGCGAATGGCAAGGCAAAAATACTGTGGCCGAATTTAATCATCCGACCATAAGTGACAATACCTTCAATCATCACCACACGCCTCTTATCTTTGCCGAATGAACTTTTGCAATCGGCCATCTGTCTGCACTTCCCCCACGTACAAATCGCCATGAGAATCCAGCCAGATACCGTGCGGACACTTTTTGAACTCACCCGGGATATCGCTTTCAACACCGCGCCCCCACTCTGACAATTTCTCGCCATCAACCGTCCAGATACTCACCCGCTGATCCAACTCCGCGATATAAACCACACCATCGTCATCGTCAATATAAACGGTATCGGGTTGGTGCAAACCCGTCCACTCGCCCTGAAAATTGCCCTCGGTATCGAAAAATTGAATGCGATTATTGCTCCGATCTGCCACCCACAAACGGTCATCTTTATCGACCCGCACACTATGCACCAGATCAAATTGCCCCGGCCCGGTACCCGGTTCACCCCAGGACTTGATCAACTCGCCATCGGGCGTAAACTTGTGCATCCTCGCATTGCCATACCCATCGGACACATACATAAACCCTTGAGAATCAAACGCGACATCGGTCGGCAACCGAAACGGCTCGCCTTCATCGCCTTCCCGATCGGGCGTCCCCACCGTCATCAGCAACTCGCCATCACAGCTAAACTTTCGCAAACAATGCGTGTTGCGCTCCACACAATAGACGTGATCCTCTGCGTCGATATAAATGCCATGCGCGTCTTTTAACACATCTTCGCCCCACGAAGACAAAAAATTGCCTTCGCGGTCAAATACCACCATCGGATGCTCGCTGCGACTGTACACATAAACGCGGTCCTGCGAATCAACAGCCACCGCTGGTACCCATCCAAACGACCAGCCTTCGGGCAGCGTCCACCAATTTTCCTGCACCGTATAGACATACTCACCCTGTCCAAATGTCATCACATCCTCCTTGTAAAAAAGCTAAAAAAATTTCACGTCTCTGCAATATACACCACAATTTGAAGGGCAAACAAAAAAAAAGCTCCGGCAATCCAGAGCTTTTTTTGTTTTGAAGATTATCGCATATCACGCGCCCGCTGTTCTTCCGAAAACACTGGTAAATAAAATAAAATCGCCGAAATTGACCTGATCATCTCCATTCAAGTCAAAACGCGCATCGGGATTCTCAGCACTAAAAGCGGCAACAAACAGGAGAAAATCGCCAAAGTCAATCTTTCCACTGCCATCGAAATCCGCTTGACCAGCTATCTCCCGCAAGGGCAGAAACTCAGCCGGCTGAGAGCGCACGGCTATACCGCGCGGCCTATCTTCCAAACTCAGTGTTCTCAGAATCTGAAGCGACTCTGCATCAAAAATAACCAGATCATTCGATTCCTGGTTCGTCACATATATCTGCGACCCGTCGCGCGACACAAACAAATCGCGCGTCTCTTCACCTTCAGGCAAAACCTTGACGCTATTCACAACGCGATTTTGCGCCACATCCACGACGACCAATTGGGCATTCGAGCGGTCTGTTGCATATAACCGCGAGCCATCTGGCGATAAGGCGAGACGAAATATCCCGGCATCTATAAGAATTGTTGTCACCACAGACTCCGACTCGGTATCAACCACCGCAATACCGCCGCCGCCATCGTCACCGAAGTCCCCCCCCGACACATACAACCGCTTTCCATCCGCAGATATAACCAATGAGCGGGGTTCCTCAATCACATCGATGCGCCCAACCGTTGCCCTGCGTGCGGTATCGACAACCAGCACTTGATTGCCGTCAATATCTGTGACATAAAGCCGCGATCCATTTGGGTGAATCGCCACGCCATAAGGGCCGCGTGCAACTGGCACCCGAATACGATTGCGCACAGTCAAACTCGCCACCTCGATAACCGAAATACTCTTAGACTGTGAATTGGTGACATAGACCAACTGCCCATCTGCGCTCAAAGCGAGATCCAAAGGCGCAGTGTCAACTTCAATGCTCGCCGCTACCCGATGCGTGGCAGTCTCGATAACTGTGACCCGATTCTCAGATGTGCCTTCACTCCCTCCCGTATTGGCCACAAATAAATAGCGCTCATCTGGCGTCATCAAAACACTTAAGGGATTCGAACCAGTGGGAATACGCGCCACCTCTTCGCCCGGCCCCATATCGATAGCGGCCACTACATCTTCATCTCGCAATGCAACAAAAAGTATGGACGATCCAGAAAGTGATAGCACATCGAATTGCAACATGGGCAATTCAGGTGGCGGTGAAGGCGTTTCATTGCCATCGCCATCTCGCGCAATCACCCGATATTCAACCCTCGATCCCACACTTTGCCCATCGAGTTCAGCGGCAAAAATATCGTTACCCGTGGGGGTCATTGGCAACACCTGCACGCCCCCGCCATTGATCCGATAATGCAATTCGACATTTGCCACCCCGTTATTATCGGTCACCCTTGCCGAAAAGCGATAGGGACCATTGGGATCGGGCGTATTGGCTGGAAAAATAGTCTCCCGAATAAAAGGCGCGCCCGCCACAGAAGGCCCAATCGCGAAGTCGATATTTTCTATAACGCGGTCGATTTCAACGCGTATAATCTGAGCACCGGTCTGCAAAAACGCATTGTTATAGTACTCTTTGTCCAATCTTTTTTCATATAACGTCTGAAAAATACCGCCAAAATTATCAGCAGAAATTGCGCGATGGTGTGGCTCAATCGCAATGTGATAATCGCCCGGAGGCAACCCGAGAATTTCATACCGACCATCGCCATTGGGGCCCTTTTGGTCACCGGCCGTCCCCGACAAAGAACTCGCGACAAACACGTCAGTGTCTGCCTGATAAACCACCACATGCACGCCAAATGTGGGTCCATCGGCATCTAATACCTGCCCACGCACACCGCCGGTTAGCCCTTCCACCGGGTATATCGCCGTTATACCCGCGCGATCATCGGGTTCCAGAGAACGCTCCGCACGCGGTGCTGCGGACGTATTATAGGGATACATCGTAGGGCGCTCTTCGGGTTCACCCACCAGAGGAGAGTGATCCAGCCCCAACAAATGGCCGATTTCATGCGTCATCACACCGTGAAGATCGGTCAGATCCTCAGGCGTATTATTCTCATCTATCGAAAACTTATGATCCCGTCCATTAAAAACAATATCTACATCCGTAATAAAACCGTCGTCGTTATTGTTGATCCGTGCAATTGCAATAATCCCCGATCCCTCGGGAGCTCCTATAACCTCTCCTGTCGCATCGTAAATGATCACATTGCGATTATCACCACCCGACGCTTCAATCTGCGTTGTACCTTCATATTCAAATTCAATAAATGCCGATGGTACCGCGCCCCATTCGTTAAATCCCTGCTGTGCAATCCGTACCACCTCGGCCTCGGGAAAAGGAAAACTACCGGCATTGACCACAAAGGGAATACCAGCCCCGGCCCGAGAAGGTGACCAGCGCTTTGTCACAATACGCTCTTGCGAATTTTGTTCTGTTAGAATCACATACCCATCTGCTCCAATCCACAGAGCGAGCAAAAGTCCAACAACACACATCTTTTTCATAACATCAATCCCTATTCTGGAGTACTGGTTCCGATCCCATTGCATCCACCACCCAAACCTCGGCTTTTCCATCTCGATCAAAATCCGCTTCCGCATACGCCTTGAAGCCATCTTCTGAAACGGTTACCCGATAGCTAAATCGTCCGGGCACATTATTGAGTTGTAAAATACCACCGTTATTTCCGCGGTCAATAGACAAATAAGTGCCGTATTCTACGCGATATGCGTGTTCTAAAGCCGCAATGCGTTGCAACATAATGCGGGCGCGTTCTCGTTCTGCGTCTTCGGGCGTACGATATGTAAACTGATAAATCAACACCACGCACATCAACACCAAAAGGCCAATAACAACACCCACCTGATGCAACTGATCTCGATATTTCCAAAATAACATCACGGACTCTTCTCATCAGATGGCAACAACCACCAGATTTTGGATTCCAATTTTCCGACCTGCGTCTCCCACCGCGCCCGCACCTCTGCAGTATCGGCATGCGCGATCAGAGGCTCTGCGGGCAAAAATGGATGGATTTGTCCAGACATCCACTGACCATTGCGATCCCGATCTGAAAATCCAGAAATGCGATACATCCCCGGAAGCAAATTTGTCAAAACAAACGTCGTATCCTGCAAAACCCGTTCAAGAAAAAATTCATGCGCCAACCCCTCCACCCATATCACCACATCAGAAGAAGACGTCGTCCCGGAAATGTGCCCCAGTGCCGCAGTGTCCATCACGGAAAACACAAACGAAATCGGTTCAGAGAGGCCATTGCCACCAATATCCAGGAGCCTTTCGCGATCTCCAATCAGTCGAATCGTCTCGCCACTCGTCCAGAGACTATCCGGTGTAAACACGAGATGGTTGGGCGCGACCCATTCAAAATGCCCCTGAGGAACAACCGTCGAATCCGACGCTACCCAAAAGCCGGACACGGCATCTAAGCGCATCGCATCGGAAAACAACATGCGAATCACAGCCGTTGGCAAAACATTCTCGACATTCTCAGCCGGCGCGCTTACCAGCACCTCTGGCACACGGCGATCGCGCGTACCATCGCCTCGCGCAGTTGCATCTGTGGTATCGCGATTGCCCCAACGATCTACAATATCAACCCGCGCCGTGTATGCCACCCCCTGCGTTTGCGGTCCGGTAATCACCCCAACCCCACTCGAGTCAACTGGGTCTTGATATATCTCCAACACCGACAGGTCGGATATTTCAACGCCTAAAACGCGTACCGGTTCATCAAATCGCATCAAAATATGCTGTTGATCGGGGGTGCGTGCGGCAACGAGCGCAGGTGCTGACGTATCGCGCACCGCGAGTTTGAGATCGCCCAGGCGAACGCGCCCCTCATCGGCAAGCGCCACATCGCCGGGCGGAAGTGCCAACAAGTCGCCTGATGAATAAGTGCGATCATTATTCTGATCGACAAAAGCAAATACCCGATAGTTCCCAGAACCCAAACGCGGCAATACAAAATGACCCGTTTCATCGGGCTGCGTCACATAAGTGGGGCGATCTCGTCCCGGATCGGGTGCTGTCACCACAGAGAGATCATAAGCCCACACAAAAACCTGTCCTGCCTGCCCCTTAGACTTTAAAACCCGCCCGTTGAGTTCCCCGCGATTTAAGCGATCCCCCGTCGCAAATCCAAAACTATAAGAAGACCGCATGCGATTGCGCCACTCATCCGCGCTCTCCTGCCCCACCGTGACCAGATATGTTCGGTCGGTTTGCAAGCCATCGGGCAATCGAATTTCCAACACATCCCCACGCCACCGAAAATCGGGTTCCTCAGCACTCTGTGGCGAAACAAATAATGCGCGCTCGACTGACCTGCGATCCATCGCCTCAGAAAAGCGAATGCGAATCGGCGTATCCAACCCGACTCGCACAGAATCATCTGCGGGCATTGTATCAACCACCCGCGGCGGCGTTTTATCGGGTGGTCCCCCCGGCGGAGGCATCTGCCGCGCACAGGCCATCAAAAAACAGAGAGTACATAAAAGAAAAAAAAATCCCCCGCTTCTCTGTGGTCTATCGTCTGTCATCTGTACTTTGCACGCTAATGGGAATCACTCCTAATTTTTAATTCCTAATTGTTTCTCACGCCCGAGGATGCGCTTGACGATAGGCTTTTTTTAACCGTTCAACACTCACATGCGTATAAATTTGTGTGGTTGAAAGGCTCGCATGACCGAGCAATTCCTTCACCGCATTGAGGTCCGCACCCGCATCTAGCAGATGGGTTGCATAGGCGTGACGCAATGCATGGGGGGACAAAGACCGCCCGGTCGCTTTGGCGAGATACCGGGCTACGCGACCTTGAATACCGCTGGGACTCAGCGGACGCCCAGAGCGCGCCAAAAACAAATGCCGTCGGTCAGTCGTCTGTTCAGAAATCAGCTCCTCCCGCCGCATCAAATAAGCCACCAATGCGACCCGAGCCGGTTCCCCGAAAGGAACCAATCGCTCTTTGTTGCCCTTGCCCACAACCCGCACCAGTTTATCGGCCAGATCCACAGCCTCAATTTTGAGACCCGCAAGCTCGCGCAATCGAATCCCCGCGCTATAAAACAACTCCAATATCGCCCGATCGCGCAATCCCAACACCGTATTGGGCGACGGCATGGACATCGCGCGGGCAACCTCGTCAACATCCAGATAAACGGGCAATATCTTATCCTGCCTGGGCGGGCGCACATCGAACGCTGGATTCTGATCCAAATCGCCCACATTGCACAAATAACTCAAAAATGTTCGCACCGCCGCCAGCTTTCGGGCAACAGACCGCCGACCAAATCCCCTATTGTGCAAAAATCCCAAAAACCCCCGCACCGCATTCCGATCAATCTGTTGCGGGCGATCCACCTGACGCGCATGCAAAAAAGCGGCGAACTGATCCAGATCCGTCGCATACGCCGTACACGTATGATCAGATAACCGCCGCTGCCGCGATAGATGATTGAGAAATTGGGTAATGGATGTTTTCATGGCAGTGGTCATTGGTTGCGATAGAAAGGCTTTAGCTCGCTGAACTTGGGAATGATTTTTACTTCAACTCGTCGGTTTACTTTCTCTATAGATTTTCTCAAACTACTGTCAATAGCAGCGGTCCTGAATTTTCGAGTCTCTAATTCTTTCACAGGTACCATAGAAATCAGTTCATAATATTCAGGCTTTAGGCCCATATTTTGCCAGAGCAGCGCAAGCGATTGAGTGCGTTCTTCAGAAAAATTGGAAACCCTTTGAGTATCTGTTTGTGTTTCTATTGAAATTGCGAATTTTCCATCCTGTTGGCGCACTTCTAAAGAACTTTTCAGTATCTGCCCAATACTTTCTAAACCCTCTTTTGCTGAGGGCAGTATAGTATTGGCCTCCCACATACCCAAAGGAGAAAATACATCGCTGTAGATGGTGATTGCGCCATCTCTTTTCACTTCAATTTTGGGTCTGGACTCCCCCAAACCTGCCGGAATAAGTTCATAATGTTCTGGCGTAAAGCCAATATTTCTCCAGAGCAGCACAAGCGATTGGGCACGTTGATATGAAAGACGGTCGTTATTTTCAGAAGGTCCTATGGTATCTGTATGCCCCTCGACAACAATCCTGAATTTTTGACTTCGACCACGTCTCTCCAGATAGCTCTTCAACTTTTGTCCGATACGCTCCAAATCTCCCAGTGCCTGCGGAGGTATATCTTGTATTTTCCACTTGTTAAAGGGAAAGATGATATCGCTTTTGATGACAATCGTCCCCTTATCCACTTCGACTTCTTCATCTGCCATAACCTGTTTTAACTCATCCAGGTCTCTAAAAATACTGCCGACGATTTCGTGCAGGTGGCTCAAATGAATTAGGCTAATATGGTTCTGCACAACCATCAATATGAGAAGAAACATTGCAAAAATAAAGATAGATGTGATAAGATCCGTAAAAGACGGCCATACATTTAGTGATGTATCCCTACGAGTTCGTTTTTTATTCATTGCCACTTACTTGCGATCCTATTGGCTGAAGAAACGCTTCAGTTTATCCATAAAACGTTTAAACCATATTGGTGGACTTCCATAGCCGCTTCTAAGTCTATTGTCCATATTCTGTACAGACTTAATAATCTGTTTTTGCTGACTGACGACTTCGGGAAAATCATTCAACGTTTGATTGACACCAGCCAAGTTCTCCACAAGTGTCTTATCGAGACGCCCTATGGCACTTTCAACGTCTGAAAGGCCCTCGAGTAGGGAACCTACCTTTTTATCTAAGCCCGTGTTGTCTTTATCACTCAACTCCTGATGAAATTTCAGTAGATCTTGTTCAGTTGCGTGAATTGCCCCCAGTTGCGCCTTTATGTTATCAAAAACGGGTTTATACGTTGGTTCATCGGGGTTGAGTTTTTGAAGTACCTGATATGTTTCCCCCATTGTCAATGCCAGAGCCTCCATTCTTTCATCAAAGTCTTCGACCATTTTTTCTGTTGCGACTTTCAATTTTTCCAATGGTTCACTGAGCCTGGTAAAATTAGATATATGTTCCACAAAATTCTCGCCCGACTCGCGAATATCTTTGGCCCCACAGTTAAGTGCATCACAGGCATTGTTGAGAGTTTCCAAAAGTGGTCCGAGCGAGGCCGATATTTTCCCAAAATGCGTTTCGAGCGCACGCTTGATATGTTCTTCTTGATCTGCCACCAACTGTGAATGTCTATGTGAGAAATCCTCAAGGGTGTTGCCCCATTGCTTGCTCACTTGCTCGTTGGAGGCACTCGCCTTGTTGAGCATGTCGCTGGTGTTGTTGAGGGTTTTTAAAAAAGGCTCAAATGATGCAGATACTTTCTCGAAATGCGCTTCGAGTGTGGATTTGAGATAGTCTGTCTGCCCCACCATAAATTCCGAATGTCTATCTGCAAGGACTTGAAAAGCTTCTTGAACCGCCTCTTTCAAATCTATCTCAGGTAAAAACAACCTGAATTTTGGGGCAATTTCTTCACTGCAATAGGTTTCTATCTCATCAATCAGTACAAGCCGTTTCTTACTGAAATAAGAAAAAAGGCCATTCAATACAATCATTCCACCTAACCCGGCGATGCTGGTTATAAAGGCAAATTCCATCCCGGATAGCGACTGCGAAATGTTTTCCAGCATTTTTGCCATGCTTTGCGCTGCTGCCGACTGGTCTGTTATTGTCGCGTTGCTTCTGACATTTTGGATAATGTCTTCAATGGGCAGAATTACCTTGTAAAGTCCAATAAAAGTTCCGAGAAGACCCAATACGATCAAACTTCCACTCGTCGTGCGAATCGCTTCATCGTCGCTGCAAAGATCTTCCTCTTCTCTCTGCAACACTTCATCAACGACTGGTGGTTTATTTTGGCGATGACCCGCCCAGAAAAGCTTCAACCATTTCTGTGTCGTGGGATTTGAAATAGAATTGATCGCATCGCTTTCTCGACGGCGATATCTTCCGGCACTAAACCCTGGATATTTTTTTTCCCAACTTCTCAAGTTTTCAAGTGCGCTTCTCGATCTGGTTATCTTAAACCTCATTTTTTTTAATAACCAAAGACCCCAGAAAAAAAATAGACCCATAACGGGCAGCCAAATCTCTAAATTCCATTGTAAAAATAAGTCGAACATATTGGTAAAGTCTCTTATCCAGAAATAACTACTTTTGCTTTGAGTTCTATCTCATCGGTTTGAGAATTTTTAAGTCCATGAGCCAAACACCTTACAATTCGGTCCCGGGGTTGTACCCCACTTGTGTCCTGGCTGATAATTTGGTATTGACGCATGTCAAACGTGTCTCCTGGACGCGCACCAATTATCTCTACTTCATCCCCTCCCAAATCCACCATCAGATCAAAAACACCCTGCGCATGTTCCTGTCCATTCTGTGTTACGCGACTGTCGATTTCGGGCAAGAAGTATCGAATCATCTGTGCAGGTCGAGTACGGCGTAGCAGGCTTGCTATTGAAGACGCATTGAAAACCTCTTCACCTATAAGAGCACCTTTGAGCAAAAGAACAGGATCATCTGAATCATTTTGCATTTCGCGCAACGTTAATAAGTCCCGTATTTGTTTTACGGGCTTCTCAACCTCCCGATCAACATATACAGCAAAAGAGGCACGATCATCCTGCGACATCGCACTTTTAATTTCCTCTAAAGCCGACCGAAACCGCCTCAAATACGCTATACGCGCTTCCAATTCGCGCCAGTTTTCTTCATCTAAATCTTCTGAAAATCTACCCACGCTTTCTTTTAATCGTTCCTTCAACAATTTTAGCCATTCAATATCTTCTCCATTTTGACCATTCTTGATTTTTTCCTTCCTGCTTTCTACTTCTGAATGAAAATTTGAAACACGCTTTCTTAATAGCAGAACCATCAAAAGTGCTATTAGAGAAATGATAAATGAAATGACATTCAACAATGGATCAAAAAATTCCTCAAACATCAAGCTACCTCCGAGAAGCATTATGTATAGGAAAAATTCTCACACTTTCGATGTTCTTCCCATACATATTCAAAATCACTGTCGTCCTTTTCATTGCCAACGCGATAATTATACCAAAGGCTCGCTTTCCCCTCTGCATCACACCTCAGTTCCAGGTCGTAAGTCCAGAATTGTGCATTTTGAAATGCTTCGTTTTCATTTGGCACAGCTAGATCGGCAACTACCCTATTTTCACCCTGAGTTACTCTTGTGTTTAAGTCCCACCCAAAAAACTCGAAAAGTAAAATTTGGCTATTCGCCCTCTCTGTTTCCATGATGGTGCCTGAGTTTTCCGGAGTTATGGTCATATCTGGATTCAAAGGTGTCCAGCGGTCAAAAATGGGCACAAAATGGGTAAAGGCACTTATGCAGATGGGATAATTTAATTTGTGTATCCCTTGTACTCGAAGGGATAGGATGGGTGCTTTCAAACTCGTGCCATACTCAATAGCCCCCAAGGCCACGCTTTTTTTAAGCTTTTCTGGTTCGAAAATGATCTCTTTAGCCTGTGCTTTTTCTTTAGCAATCCTTTTTATAAGCGAAAAATGAGAAGAGTTTCCTTCTAAGATTAGATAATCTAACTGGATATCGTCAATCTGATTTTTCTTTAACAGATATTCCTGCATCTGATTGAGCTTATCAAAGCCTTTTTCCAACTCCTCGCGGACAGAATTATAAATGTCGTCAACATTTAGAGGATCCATATTGGGGAGTGGCGTGCCATCCAAACGACGTTCACTACTTATTATACTCAAATCAGTGTTTTCAGAACTTTTAAGAGTAATGCTCGGCCAATTATCGAAACTCACAGAGGATTCCACCAGGAGATCTAAAATACCTTTCTCTCTAATTTCTTCGGCGTCATTCGACTGTTTTCTTTTATATCGTTTTTTACGGTTCTCCTTTAGTTCTTCTGCCAATTTATAGAGTTCGGAAAAATTCTTCTTTTCGTTTCCTTCTCGCAACCTCAGTGCTTTGTCCAATGTGCCGGGAAAGGGGAATAGGATTCTGTAAGTCTCAGGGACGACCTGACCATACAGATATTGCGCGATTTTGAAAGACAGCAAATCGCCACCTAGCGCGTTATCTCCGTCAGAAGCGAGAATCTCGACTGCGAGTGATTCATCGTGTTTTAAACGCACAATGGAGATGTCTGTCGTCCCTCCGCCACAATCGAAGACCCCATAAATAATATCTTGGCTAGCGTCTTGTTTTTGCGCGATATCTAACGCATAATCAAGGGCAATGGCTTCGGGTTCACTAATATCGAGAATAGGTTTGAGGTTTATCCCCTGTGTCGCCCACGCAATGGCTTTTCTCAATGCCTCCTTTTGGCGGTTAAAAACTGCGGGATAGGTAAAAACAGCTTCTGTGGGCAAATAACCCGTATTTTCCTGGAAACTCTCCAACAAGAAACGGATGTAAAGTCCCACCTTTTCAATCGCATCAACTTCAACATATCTATTGCCCCGGTAAGCCCGTCCATTTAAGCTGATGCTCCCTGTACCCTTATCATTATAGATGAACGGATCATCGGGTGTTCTCAAGGTGCGTTTAAAGCCCCAAGAAATCGACCGGATATCTTCAGGATCAAACCGCAGGTTTTTAAGTGTGTGCCCAAATCGCACAAGGGCTTCATTCTCCAAAGGCATCCACCTTTCATCCAAAGCTATCCCATCGGCACTTGATTCGATTAGATCGCCGGGTTTTTTAATCACCAAAAACTGAAATATTGTGGGTATTTCCGAGACATCTGCGCCAGGCTCCAATTCCAAAAGTTTCTTCCTGTCTTGGTCTTGGGGATCCATATATGCAATACACGAGTTTGTGGTTCCAAAATCTACTGCAATGGGATGCGCCAAAGGCTGAGGTGGGCGGATTTGAACGGGAAGATCGATGGATTCTCGGAAAGGTTCGTTTGCGCCAATGGTATGTCCATGAATGTCCAGCGTTGCCTCAATGGTGGTGTTCTGTTGATCTGTCCGAAGGTCGTTTTGATTGAGAAACAGGCCAATTTGCACACTTGAATTATCTATAACAACTGAATCCCGATCTGTTATCTGATTTATGACACGCAGCCAGGGCTGATTTGGTTCAATTCCAGTAATTCGAAGAGGTGGCCCCCCTTGATGGGTTATCGTTGCGGCAAAAGATATAGTTTGTTTTCCGCCAAATACAAGTGCTTGGTCGTTGATAAATGTGCGGCTAAACGCCGGCCGGTCGATCCTTGGTCGTTCAACGAGGCGCAACGCCAATCTGAATATTATCTCGCCCAAACTATCAAAAGGAAAATTTAGCACGACGCGACAAGTATCTCCAAAGTCCTGCTTCCGCCTGAGAAGAAATTGAAGGGGGTGTTCTGGCGATCGTCGATCGGGAAATTCCTGGTCTCGCGGTAAGCCACTTATGTCAAAATAATCTTCGCCTTCAGACAGATAAGGGGTAGCTTGAAGCATCAGCGGCAAATCGTGGTGAAGCGCGAGGCTGATCCGTCCATCGTCGAGGTCTATTGCACAAGGTTGATAGTCGTCTGTGTCGTGCTCAAACTCGTGTCCATCTGCTGAGACAAGTGAAATTTCTGGAGCTTTCACACATTGAATAAAAAAATCAACAGGTTTAATTGACGAAAGCGACGTAAGTAATTCTAACCGCCCGATACTGCGCTCACGCGCATTATGCGAACAGCGGAGTTCTACATTTTCATTGGTATCAAGTCTATAAGGTAGATCAATATTTCCGTGCCATTGGGTAATCTCGAAACCCTGAGCCTTTAACTCCTGAATTTCTATGGGATTGACGCCTTCGTTTTTAACCTTCAGTGTGATGGGTATTCCAGAAAAAATTGTCCAGGGAGCACCTCCCAGGTCTTCATCTGGATCGGGCGTGATTGTTATACTTGCTAACTGATACGCACAACTCCCACAAAAAATATCTTCCGGGGAAATATGCCAATAGCACCTGGGACATACCTGTATATTGCCTGTTGAGTTCATTTTGGAACAAACCTTCACAAAATTATTTCATCACATAGATATCATCTTTGCAGAACTGATCACGATACGACAAACGAGTAGCATACGTATCGATCTCATTCCTCAATTTTTCCAATTTCTCGTCCAACAGGGCATCGCTCAAATTGAATTGCTTAAGCGTCTGATCGTAATCTCTGTGGTAGGACGTCTCCAGCAACACGCGAAGGGTGTGGTCTTGAAATATCTCCTCTTCCCCCACTCGAAGCTGAGTAATGGGGAACACCTTGTCGAGCAACCAACTTTTCAGCGCAAGCCGTTGAATAAAACACTCGTCGCGATTTTCTCTACGCCACTGCTCTTCCATCTTGCGAATCTCACTATCTAAGCGATCGTTTTTTTCGGGCATGTTTCCAATAATTAACCGTGAGCGATCGAGTTTATGACCGTATCTATCTAACTCCTCAATGCCTCGCCGCTTAAATGGACGATAGAAAAGTTCCTGACACGCGTCATACTTGATAATGTCCATAATTAACCCATTGATCAGAGCACCCTGCGCCTTGATAAGTCTTTCAACTTCCCCATCATCTCTTGGAGGCAGGATTTCGGCAAATTCATGATAATCTTTCACCATATGGCGACGAACCCCATTTCCATGAAATGCTCGTATATTTTTTTTGTACTCATCTTCCATGCGAACGATATTTCCAATAGATAAAATAGGAAATGCCATCCATTGATTTACAAACACAATGGCATCGTTTCTGTGTTCTGTGCCCTGATATGGCTGTCCTATGTGCGGCTTGGCATCTCGGTTGACTTGTTCAATCCAACCCGCGTCTGTACTGCCAACCCCGATACGGTTATCGGTAATATCTACCTGACCGGGTAAGCCCTCTCTAAAAGAAATACGAGGTGCAGCTCTATTGTTTCGATTCTTAATTTCTTCTTGACCGCGGACATGCTTGTGTAACTCTCCAGTAGCGAAAAGGTCATTTTTAAAATCCTCGAAAATCTGATATGTGTATTCATCAATAGTCTTACCAACGGCATCCCAATTGCGAGGGGAATGACCTCGGCTGGCAGACCGCTTGAATATCTCTCGGGTACCCTCCTTTATGGTGTCTATACCTTCGCCCTGTGCCGTAGCGATATTGACAAATAGAGATTCGGCCTTTTTAGAGAAATAGTCTTCCAGTCCCCTTCGGCAGAGACGCGGCAAATCGGTTTCCGACCATCCTCTGATCTGTCGGAGATGATTCTGAATTTCTGCGGCATAGTTCACCTCGGGTGTGAGGTTGAAATTTCTTTCTGGCGTTTTGTTCTGAATATATGCCTGATGGATATTTGAAAAACCATTGGCCATTTCCCGCAGGTTAGCGCGGAAGCTATGAATTTGTTCATGTAAGCCGCTCACTTTTATATTTATTTTTCCATCATCTCCAGTGACCTCTGAACGGCTTCCCAGCAAACTGATGATTCTACTCACCAAATTGACCAGAAACCGGGCAGCATCCTTGCGAAAGCGTTTCTTCACCCAATCGGAGAGTTCCTGCTGAGTGGTATCAACTTGATTGCGAAGGTCTCCATAAATCTGTCTCGCACCCTCGCGAAAAGCCTCAGCTTTTTTTTCTTCGTAATAACGCAACGCTATCTTTTTAGTTCGCCATGCAAAAGGGAGATCTGCAGCTTCTTTCAACCGCTGTTCAAGAAGACCAAAGTCGTCTGAAAATTCAATATTGATCGAGGGGATTTTGGGGCCTTCCATTGGCTCATCAGCCAATCCTTGCAAATCTTCACGCACAGATTCCAATGCCTCTTTGCCGTATTCTAAGAAGCTTTCGACATAATTGGGACCGTACTCTAAAGGATTGCAGAGCATGTCAATACAATGATCTTCTACTTTAGCTTCGAGTTCTGGAAGTAATTGATCTACATTGCCGAGGATCTGTTTAATATCGTCCCCTTTGATTGTTCCTTCCTCTTTGAGCTTTTCAGCCACTTTATGCTGTATTTCAAGTGTTATGTCTTCAACTTTTGACTTGGCTTCTGCCACCTGTCTTTCAAGGACCGCAACATCCTGAGCCTCAGGTGCTTTTAGAATACTTTTTTGAAGGTCGGTGAAAACCGGCTTCAAAATCTCGTTTATGGCATGATCGGCGAGCGTGAAATCTGCACCGGGGCGGTTTAAGGCACGGGTGATTAGCTGGTCCGCGGTGAGGTTGATCTGTTTCAGATGCGGTTGCACATCGGCTGTACGGAACCCTTGAGGAATTTTATTTTTTGCCGCGATTATAAAATCCACCAAGTACTGTGCGAATTTATTTGATGCAGCGTTGGCGAGACGAGGCTGGTTGATCTCCATTTGAGAAAGACCAAATGAGGCATATCGGCATGGGAAGTACTGGACGTACCGAACGTTATTCGTGTCGCTTGTCCAGTTCCATGCCGCCATTTGCTGTAAAAATTGCTCCATATTGGAGCGCACACTACGCTTATCCATAGCAAAACGAGTCTGTTCGAAATCGAGCAACAAAAATTCTGCGATCATCTGAAAGACATCGGTAAAATCATCAAAGCGGTCTCCGGCAAGATTGCTATTATCAAGTAAATAGACAGTTGAAAATGGGGGAGCCGGAACCCTGTGCTCACTGCCATCCCACTCAAATTTATGTTGCGTAAAATGGTCGCCACCTGTGCCTTGTGCATCAAAGTGAGGCTGCATGTAGTGTTCGAGTTCTTTAAGGGCGGCAAAACCGTTGGCCTGTGTTGTCTCGCGTGCCCCGCCCACGACATCATCAAAGACAGAGGGCAGCACCAGATAGGCTGTGCAGGTCGCGTTTGGAAAAAGGTCTCGACACAGGAATCCCATATCGATAAAAGAGCCGGAACCAGTACCTCCGGCGATAGATGTGACAAGCACAATTTCGAGGTCGTTGGGGTCTGCATGATAATCGGGAAAGCTATCGCTCATCCTACCTATGGCCTCTATACTCCGAACGCCGTTGGCCTTTCTTTGTATTTCTTCTCGGAGTTTGGCATAGTGATGAAAAAAAGCCAACCGGCCACAAGGTCGAATCTGCCCAGCCCCTTTGGTAATCGCTGTGGAGGGAAGGGAGTCAAGTTCTTCGGGAAACCATGACCAAATATGAGGGTACATCCCTCTGTTTTTGCGATATCCATCAAGGTCTCGAGGCATAATTCTGCCATCTATCTTTTCGCGCTCAGAAAAGTCGATGCTCTCGTCCAGCAGGTCTATTCCATTCTTTTTTGTATCAACATTTTGGATGTCGGTATCAAACCAGAGGTAATCCATCACTGGCAAACCGACCATCCTGTATTTTTCATAAAACATCCGGCGGAGACGCCGCAAAACTTCTTTGCCAGTACCTCCTAAACCGATCAAAACAGTTGGTCTAATGCTGACTCTGCCTTCTTTTTGTAATGCATCACTAATGAATTTTTGGGTTCGCTCTGGGCCACCAATATAAGCTGTTTGACTATTCATAATTTTATCTCCAAAACTTTCGTACTCTCAGTTTTTACGAGGCTGTGGACTAGTGAAAATAAGGGTCAATACAAAAACAAGAAAACAAATAATAGCAGCCCCCCAAAAAAAGGTTCTCGCATAGGTGGTCTGCCAACCCAGCAGATAATCTAAATATCCGCTAAGAAAAAAGACAATGGTCAATCCCGCTCCCACAAACGTGATCACCGCCGAAAGCCCAAAAGCATGACCAGGACGCCGATCGTGATTCCTGATAAGATATGGGAAAACCACATCCGTAGAAAAAAAATAAATCCCTAAAATAATAATCACCAGCAACACCCACCTGAGAGAACCAGAAAAAATAGACGGTCTGGATGGCGACATATAGGCAGGAGGCTCCATACCTGGAACAACCTTATCCTCATAGCCTGATTTGTCCAATAATGGCCTGGCTTCATCTATTGCCACAGCGTAGTTGAGATTTTGGGCACGCCTGGCCGTATCCTGTTTGGTAAATGTTATAATGCCTACCACTTCTCCTTGTTCATTAAACAACGGTCCTCCGCTATTACCGGGTGAGATGGGTGCGGTAGTCTGAACGACTTTGTATCCATCCTGATTTCGTATCTGCGATATGATGCCATCGGTGACAGAAAATTCCTCGCCTAAGGGATTGCCAATCACGACCACAGGGTCGCCGGGTTTTACCCCTGCCACTGTCCCCAAACGCGCCTGATGAAGGGTCTGTCCACCCAGATCGACTTTTATAAGTGCGAGGTCTTTGTGCTCATCTTTTGCCACAATAGCCACGATAGGCATCCACTCGGCTCCCTGCACGCGCACCCACCCTTCGCGAATGCCTTTAATCACATGCCAGTTGGTCAGAAAATGGCCTTTTGCACCATCAATAGCTATTCCCGAACCTTGACTCTTTGCACCATCTGTTTCAATAACCACAAAAGCCACAGCAGGACCTTCCTCCTCGGCAATCCGCGAAGCAGTGTTATTACTTGTCCTTCCACAACCCCAAAGGGCCAATAAAAAACAAGCCATTATACCCGCAAGATGTGATGTCATCACATACTCTCCTATTCAAAACCGTGCAGCCAAACGCTCAATAGTCACCGACATATCGCCTTTTTTTAATATCAGGGCTTTATCAGGCTCTAACAACAGCTTGACATCTTTGGGCTGTTCTTCTTCATCTTCTTCTACTTTTGCGTTCAGTTCTTCCAACATATCATTACCCAAAGTATCTTCCACTATAACGTCATCATCTGGAAGGAAAGCAAATTGAAAAATAGCGTCTCGCTTGATGCTCCCCAAACCGATCTCGTTGCCTGCGGCATTTGAAATTTTCAGATCAACCTGCCTGCTCAAAGGCCCTAAACGAAGCCGTTCGGTATGCTCCTGAAATTGATACAGGCTGTCTGTAACCCGATATCTTAACGGATAGAATATTATCCAGGCGATTGTAGCAACCACTCCTATCAAGACGAGAAGGAGTGCGATCCAGGCGAACCAGGGACCTTCAAGAGGCGTAATTTGCAATTCGCCAGAGATCATGCCCCCTATCGGCACAACAGTTGCAGGCTGCTGGTGTAGGTACTGGATAATATCAGTAGGCGTATAGATGCGGTTCAACACATCCGGCTGGTCGGTGAAATACCGCGCTTTGTAAGCCTCTGTCATGCGAAATGAATTGGGCGGAATTTCTATGGATACCGCAAAGTAATAGTCTGCTGGCACGGGACCAGTTCGAGCAAGGTTCAAATAATCCCAAAAATTTTGATGGTCTGGATGAAAAGGACCAAAGTGTACCAGGCAGGTATAGACAGAGGTATGTGGGGAGTCGGACATCAGTGTATCTACAAGTGCTGGGGGACTCACCCCACCGTAGTGATACGATCTACGGCCCAATAAAATGCGATCCTGAATCTTGCGGGCATGTACCTGTGGAGGCTGGACTCTAAATTCCGACCCTGTAGGTTCAATATTAATATGGCTGAGCCGAGACTGTAGTGTAAAATTAAAACGCAGTCTGTTTTTTTCACTAATTTCCGCCACTATCGGCCTGATCAAACCGGGACTTAAAATAATGGTATCATCAATCGGCTTCATCACCATCGGCTCCATACCCTCGTTCTGCAAGGCTGTGACGAGGGACTCATATTGGGAGCGATATTGCGACTGTGTGAGAAATAGATAAAGGACAAAACCTTTCATTCCCTTGTAGTAGAGCCGACCATCTGAACGGACCCGAATTTCAGCATCGGGATTCATTCTTCGAAGCTCGTTATGTCCCTTATCTGGAAGGGGATTAAATAGAAGCCCTTCAAACATCCGCTTAAGGGGGATAGCCCGTAAGACTTTGATAGTATCGCGGTTAAAACAAGCATAAAGTGCTCTGGCATCCAGATCGCTGGCTGCCTGGACATTATCTGTGAGCATCATCACAATCGGCGCCCTGTCATATCCCGTATTAAATGCCACTTCAAGATTGGTATATCCACCCCAGGTCTTTGTCTTTTGGAACCTCTCGACATCATGCCAGGTTACTGTATCTGACCGAGTTGAAACAAAAAAGACCGTCTCTGAGAGAATGTCCGTCTGGCCACACGCCTTTTTCAGGATATTGACCAGAACATCGAGTTCCTTGCTATTGTCGAAACCAGCCATAGAACCGGAGCCATCGATCTGTATACTGACTCTTTGGGCATAAACCGATGATGCCTGTGCGAACAATAGGCCCAATATGAGAATAAAATACGCCACCGCCTAAACCCCGCTGTCCTCATTGAGAGGATAACAGTACAGCTTTGTGTAATTTTTTTCTCTCATCAAGACATATACACTATGCCCAAAACCTGCTGGTGCAGTCATTGGTGTTAGACCGGGCTTGAGCGACCACAAGCGCAGACGAGAAATGCCACTGTTGCGGTCAAAATGGAATAAGGCCACGAGGGGCAAACCACCAGGATCTTCATTGTAACCCGCAACAAGATTACCAAAAGAGGTGCTCTTATCCATCTCTCTCATGAAGAACGAATCGCTTCTATCAATACTGCGATCCAAAGGATTCACTAAATTTATGTCATCAGATGTGATGGCAACGAACCAGTACTGACCGTCAATGTCTATGGTGTGAAGGGCTCCCGCCTGTAGATCAGGTATAGTTTCTTGAAGGATTTGGGGGTTATCCTGAGAGAAAGAAATTATCCTGACATCGCCATTCTCTTGTCTGAACGCTAAGCGAAGCAGGCCTTCACGATTTGAGCCTATCCAATGACTCTTCCCACCTTCTAAAAACTCTTCATAAAGGTCCGAAACACCTTCATCTGTCAACAGGGCCATGTTATTCTCACCTACGAGGGCCACCAGAAAATCCTCACCTTGCAGTGGAACCAGAGTTTCAACATCAAATGGCATATCTATGTCTCGAGGTTTGTAAGCAGTTTCCTCTCCTTCTGCCCAAAAATTGTTTATGGATGGTATATCACCTGTTTTTATTTTTTGACCATCTTTATCAATTACGAACAAACGGTTTTTGAACAGCCAAAATTTGCGTACACCTTCAGCACATAGCCGCCAGTTTGTGTTCTTAGCCATATATTCGTCGCTGAGTGCAGATACCGGAAAGACAGAAAGGGTGCCTTGAGTATTTAAGATATATACCCACCATTGGTCAAAACCGATCTGGGCGATTCCTTCGTCGATGCGGGGAAGAAGAAAATATATGCTTTCGCGTAGAGGCTCGGGAAAAACGACCATATTTCCAGTAGTTTTCTCGACAACCAGTGCAACGCCCAATATGTTCAAGAGCAAATCAGGGTTTCCTCTAAGCGGAACCATGTGTTCTTCGGGCGGGCTGCTTTCTGCGGGAGCTATGGGTGCTGCAACATGGATCGCTTTATCTGTGAGACTGCCACATTGAGAGCAAAAATTGGCGAGCAGTGGATTGTTTTCAGCCCTGCACGCGTTACATTCCCAAGTGTTTTTTGTCCAATTCCATCCGACCATCGTATCATCCCAAGAAGCCAAGTGAGTTCTCTAATAGTAAGACATCTCTCCCTACGCCTAATACTGTCAATAAAAATCAGTTTGTGACTTGTAGCAATACAAAAATTAAATCACCCGTTGCCAATGTCAAAAAAGCCCGAAGGGCAATTGAGCATGGATCTTCGGGCTTATTAATGATCGGATGGACGCAAATTTGTCGTTGGTACCTCTAACTATGGAACACTCATGCATGATACTCCATTCAATAAATTGAGGATCAGTAAACAAGACCTCAGCCTACAGCCTCTATATTGCTCTCCTGCAGACAGCGGTCAGCGGACATGCCGCGCAGTTCGGCATACCGGAAAAGCACCACCTCTGTCCAATGTTCCACGCGGGTCAGTCGAGTGCGCCAGGAAACTCAGGATGCAACTCCCACGCCGCGTTCACAGCCGCCCCCACTTGCTGATCGGCAACAACGAGATCGAACTGTATTTGGAGGTTCAACCAGAACAGGGGATCAACGCCGAACCAGTGCCCAAATCTCAAAGCGGTATCGCTATCTACAGAACACTTGCCCGCGATAATCTGTCCGACGCGATCCGGCGGCACGTCAATCTGGCGTGCAAGCATCGCTGGGGACACCCCCAATTCCGCCAACTCGTCTCGTAGAATCTCCCCGGGAGGAACAACGCGCTTCAACATGGTTCAGATCCTCTGCGATTTTAGTGATAATCTACAATCTCTACATCGGTTGGCCCTGGACTGTCGGACCAGATAAAGCATAGTTGGGGGGTATCTATTTTTTTACTTTTCAAGGGTTGGAAACACTTTCATCCCTTTTTCTCGTTTTTCTTGAATCTCTTTGAAGGTGGCCAACAAGAGGAGTGAACGTTCAGGATCGGAAGGGTGTGTCATGCTTTCTGATAGAGTTCCCGTTGTCCTTAGTTCCTCAAGGGCTATTCTGCGCCAGAGTTTCAGGACGTTTGAAACGTCCCCACCTGCGGCGGCAACGATATACATTCCCAAGTAATCTGCTTCGCGCTCATGCTTTTTGGAGTGGACAACTTGGCCGATCGCTGAAAAAAACTTTGTGAAGTCCGTGTAGATATACCCGTTGTTTATGTGCCCAAGGCCAATGTCCAATGCTGCGCCGAAAATTCCACCCAAAATGGCGCCAAGTTTTTTTGATATAGAGTGGCGCATGATGTTGTGGGAAAGCTCATGTGCAAGGGCAAGTTTGATTTCATCATCATTTTTTGCAAATTCAACCATTCCCCGTGTGATATAAACATTTTTTCCGTCGGCAAATGCTGCCACCTTTGGAGATTCAAACAGAATAAGGCTGAAATCTAAAATTCCAATCATTTCGATTTGAATTGAAAGAGTGCTGTTGTCTCTCTCTACATCCAAAATAATCGAGCCTTTATGTTTTTGGTAATTTGTTCTCGAAGTATTTTTTTCCAGAAGTTTTTCAAACTCTTTGGCAGACTTCCAACCGTCTTCTCCGTTGATGCTGACAATGCGATCCCAGGCTTTTAGGCCAGCTTTTTCAGCGGGAGAGCCTTTAATTATCCTGACAACGTGGATTTGTTCCTGTAAATCATCCTCGACGGTCATCTCGTATTTTCTACTCAATCTTCTTTTTTTTATTACATGAACCTTTTTTGAAAAACCCCAAGGAATATAACGGAAGCCCATCGTAAAGCGCGTTTTGTGTCGGGGATAATTGGGGTTGGAGCGTGACCCAAGAAATTCGGCAGGAATATAGGTTCTTTCCATAACTCTGTTGAATCGCGTTGCAGCAATGAGGATTTCAAAATACATATCGTCAATTTTTCCCTGCTCGGCGATTCTGGCTTCGTTTTCCGCTTTCCACGCCTTAAGACCTTCTGCCCGAATAAATGCGTTTTCCTCTTGAACCTGTTGGCTGGTGACTTCGGGAAGCTGAAGTTTGATGGCATCCGCTGTTGCAGCAAATGTCAGTGTAGCGGCAAGTGTGATGATGACCTTTTTCACTTCCTATTCTTCTCCTTCACTCACTGGTGTTAGCTCAACATTTTATATACCGAATCGGGTTTTGGCCTATGTATTTATCCGGGACACGTTTCCCGACATACAAATTTCTGATGTCGTCATCGGCCTCACGTCCCTCAAAACCATAACGATCTTTGGGATATCTTCCCACCACCGGCATTCCGTCGAGTTGGTCCCACAAGTCTGGAAAATTTTCGCGCGTTGCCTCTATCCATCTAAAAGCGACAAATGCCTCTATAATCTCATGCCCACAGCGAGCCAAAATAATCTCTGCATTCTCGGCCCTCAAAGGATTAAGACTCCATGCGAAGCGGGCTGCATCATACACGAATCGCCCCGCCTGTATGCTATGGGTAACGTTTACAATCAGTACCTTATGGTAAAATTCTGCTATCTGCATCCATTACCCCTTCTTATGAACCTATATCAAAATCGTCTCAGCGAGATGTCATAACATTATAATGTGTCGATTCTCGCACGGCTTGAATTTCGCGGTTTACCTCTTCCAAATCCATCTTATCACAACCATTTTCAGCCGATTGCTTTTGAAGCTCATCGATGGCTTGAATCGCACGCACGCGACGGAAAGCCGCCAGGGTTTCTTCCCAATTAGCATCAGAAACAGATGACAAAATGGCGATGGGTTTTCCCTGAGCCGTGATCACCATTTCCCGCTCATCAGCCAATTGCTCCCAAATCTCGGATGGTCGCAGGTCTGTTATCTGAATAAAGCGCATTGTGAGATATACTCTCATCAATCATCGGTTTGCCAATAATGCGAATTAAGAAAAGCAACCCCATTCTGGACGCCTGCTTAAGACATGCAGGCGTGACGAGGCTTTTACTAACGTTGTGCTGTGCGTGCGTTCCTACGTTGCCATTTTACGGAACGTCACCCGCACGAACTTCCCGCCCTCGTCTTGCACGATTTCTGGCTCCGTGCCGTTAAATTCCCGCATCTCTCTTCGCATCACGGGCCATCCGCGTCCTCGCTGTTCCATCAAGCGTGCGACGAGAATGGCATTTGCCATCAACTCATTGCGGGATCGGGGGTTGCCGCCCGAGCGAACATTCTCGACACTCATGTGATTTGGAAGAGTCCCAGGACTGGTCACATCAATTCGGTCACGGAATACTTCGAGCAGCACCTTCGACCCTGTAATCGCGTAGTCTCGATGAACAACGGCATTGACAATTGCCTCGCGCAGTGCCTTCTCGGGAACCAACGGCGTATCCTCTCGATCCAAGCCCTGGTAGCTCTCGGTCCATCCCAGGCCTCGAACCCATCCGACCGACCGGCGTACTTGCTCTTCGAGACGTCCTTTCCCCTCTCCGACGAGAATGATATCCGACGCCCGATCCTCGCCCAGATAGGCTACACACTCGACAAAAAAGTTCGTTGTCTGCGGATGCGCCTGCGGCTCTTTGCCAAATACCATCAATCCATAGAGCGTAGGACACAGGGCATTGTCGAACTCGGCCAGAATGCGTCTATTGCACAGATCGTCAGCGATTGCGGGTTGCGGTTCCTCCTCTGTCTCGAGACCCTGCGTACGCAGGAAGGACCGAAACGTGTCGAAGTCAATGTCATCCATCCTCGCAGACGGAATGACCTGTTCTTCTGTCAGAACAAAACCAAAAGTATTGTACAACTCCTGGAGTTCGGTCGAAGATGGTTCTACGCTGCTGCGTTCGCGCCGAATCCAGACGCGCCCTCGATAGTGAAGCGGCTCAAACCCCCGCTGACGAGGCACCTCAATCCAATGCACCCATCCATTCGGATCATTGTACCGCCCACAGCGCGCAGAAACCGGCGCACTACATCCCGAATGCAGAAAACTGGTCAGTCGTTCCTGCACTACATCCGGATCCCCTCTCACTCCGACAATCGTTTCCTGGTCATCAACCCCCAGGATGATCAGCCCGCCTTCCCCGTTGGCAAAGGCACAAATCGCCCGACCGATTCCCGAGAACGCTTCCAGGTCGCGTTTGAATTCCGTACTGCCATCCTCGCCCGCTTTGACGCGCCGCGCAATGTCATCCCATTCCATAGCTTTACTTTTGGTATTTTGTCTCTTACCTCTTACGTCTTCTTCTCGAGCTTCTCTTATTCGTCGCCGGGTTTTCCGCGATAATCTTCTCGCAGGCCGCCTGCGTCAAAGACGATGCCTCCACGCCCTTTGGAATGCGGTAATTATTTCCGTCGTGTTTGATATATGGGCCATAGCGCCCGGCAAGAACCTGAATCCCGTCAAAATCGTGGATCACTTGCTGGGACTGCCTGCCGCCCGCCCCGGGTTGCATAAACTTTTCGAGCGTCTCGCGGTCTAATGTCGCCGCATCCATCCCCTTGGGAATCTTGTAATTTTTGCCATCTTTGCGAATATAAGCACCATACCGGCCATTGAGCACCTGGAAGTCGTCAAAATCGCGGATCACATTCTTGGCTTTGCGATCTTCCTCAGCAGCCGCGATCTCCAATGCGCGAGTTAGTGTCACTTCAAACAGATCCTCTCCCTCTGGCAAAGAAAAAAAGTTGCGACCTATTCGCACATAAGGGCCGTATCGACCAGTATTGACCTGCACCTCATCGCCCGCATCATTTTGCCCGAGTTTGCGGGGCAATTCAAAACACTTGAGAGCATCGGCCAATTCAATATCAAAAATACTCCGATCGGGGGGCAAAGATGCAAACAAGGGCTTCTCTTCTTCATCCGCACTACCAATCTGAGCATAAGGACCATACTGACCAAAACTCACACTCACCTCGCGCCCCGTGTTGGGGTCCTTTCCCAACTTGCGCCCAATTTTATCGACCGACTTTTTGTCTTCCACCCGCTTATTAAACGGCGGATAAAACGCTTGCAACATCTCCTTCCATGAATTTTTGCCCTGGGCAATCTCGTCAAAATCATCTTCGAGATGCGACGTAAAACCCAAATCGACAATATCGGGAAAGTGCGCCATCAAAAAATCGTTGACCACCTCGCCGATATCTGTGGGTTTGAGTTTCTTGTCTGTTGTGGGTTCCACATACCCCCGGCTCTGAATGGTTGAAATCGTCGGCGAATAAGTCGAAGGACGTCCAATACCCTCACTTTCGAGCTTCTTCACCAGCGAAGCCTCGGTATAACGCGCGGGCGGTTTGGTAAACAACTGCTCTAAATGCAACTTCTCCAAATTGAGCACCTGCCCCTTTGCAACCTTGGGCAAAATCACATCTTTGTTGCTGACGTCCGCATCTGGATTATCGGATCCCTCGGCATAAACCCTCAAAAATCCGGGAAATAAAACGCGCTGGCCCCTGGCTTCAAAAATCAATTCCCCCGCTTCGCCAGCCCGAATGCGAATCGTCGTATATGCAATGCGCGCATCGGCCATTTGCGTCGCCAACGTACGCTTCCAAATCAAATCGTAAAGCCGAAATTGTCTGGGATCGAGATGTGCCCGAACGCGGGTGGGTTTAATCGACAAATCCGCCGGACGAATCGCCTCGTGCGCTTCTTGTGCCCCTTTGGTCTTATTGGCAAATCGTCGGGGCCTCTCCACGGTATAATCCCGGCCAAACTCCTGCGCGATCACCTCCCGCGCCTGATTCACCGCCTGCTCGGCCAAATTCACCGAATCGGTACGCATATACGTAATCAAACCGCCGGTATATCCGGGAATTTCAAAATTGCCTTCGTAGAGCTGTTGTGCAATCCGCATTGTCTGCGCCACGGACAAACCCAGCTTGCGAGACGCCTCTTGTTGCAGCGTCGATGTCGTAAACGGAGGCACGGGCCGCCGCACGCCCTCGCGCTCGACTACCTCTGCCACGACAAATTGCCCCTTCAGCGCACTCGCTTCAACAGCTTTGGCCTCGGCTTCATTCTTGACAGCGGCTTTTTTATCATTTTGCCGCGTCAACTCAGCCCGAAATTTGGGATCCTTAAAATCGGATTTAATTTTCCAATATTCCTCTGGCTTAAACGCCCGAATCTCCCGTTCCCGATCAACAATAATCCGCACCGCCACACTCTGCACGCGCCCGGCCGACAATCCGCCCTTTACCTTTCGCCACAACAAAGGCGACAACTGATATCCCACAGCGCGATCCAAAATGCGACGCGCCTGTTGTGCATCGACCAAATTTTGATCCAGTTCGCGGGGATTTTCAAGCGCGTGCAAAATCGCAGACCTGGTAATCTCGTGGAACACAATCCGCTTAATCGGCTGATTCTTAAGCCTGAGCGCGGAAATCAGATGCCACGAAATAGATTCCCCTTCGCGGTCCTCATCCGTCGCCAGATATACAGTCGTATCTTTTTCAATATCTTTTTTAAGTGCCTGAATCACACTGCGCTTATCTTGCGACACGACGTATTTGGGATCAAAACTCTCTACATCAAAGCCCAATTCGCGTGCGGGAAGATCGCGCACATGCCCCATAGAAGCGGCGACTTTGTAGTCCTTACCCACAAATCGAGAAATTGTACGTGCTTTAGCAGGTGATTCGACAATAATCAAATTTTTCGCCATCAAAACATCCTTTGTCATTCAAATGAAGTAGAAGCGGCATCCCGAAAATTAAAAAATACGCGCACCTATTACAAAAGTCAAGGTCGCGTACTGCGGCTCGTGCGCGCAGACTGTGCAATGAGCATCTCTGCGCCCATCGCCATCAAGGCAGCCAACAACACCCATCGCCAAAGCTCCTGACCGTGCCTTTGGGAAAGAATGGCCTCCTTCAAATCGGCCTTACCATCCACAACGCGCAAGCGGTCTTTACCAAACAGTGCCTCGAGTCGCGCCATCGGAACCGGGGTCAAATCGGGTTCGCGCTCATCAATCTGAACGGCAAAGCGATCGGAGACGCGCTCGCGCGCAACAATCTCCCACAGCCCTGGCGCATCCACCACGCCAATCGGCCACACCGATTGCAAACCGCGTTGTTGAGGCCAAATTGTTCTGGGTTCTCCATCTGGCGCTTGCAAAACAGCTTCAGAAGCATTTTTCTCTCGGATATCTCTATACACGATCTGACCGACGCGATAATCAGATCGACCAAACGCTCCGGCTGCCAGATATCCGCTCAAACGATGCACAAATGGGACAAAAAAGCCGGAAAGCGGCGCATCATTCCATCCCAAATTCGCGCTCACCGAAGACGCAAACAGCACGACGCGTCCATTGCCCTTGCGAGATTCGAGAAGCGCAGGTATTCCCGAAGCAAAAGACAACACAGGACGTGCATCTTGCGCGGGTAAAACCCGATAAGAAACGAAAAAACGCGGGCTTTGAAACGCACTTTTAAGTTCCAGGCCCGATAGCATGGGATGATCGGGCAAAACCGTCTGCAAAGCCTGATAAGCACCCGCCAACGCGCCCCGCGTACCGAGCAATTTGGCAGGAAAAAGTGCGGGCAACACGCGCTCATTATAATGCCGGATATCAATTTGATCCCCCAAAAAAATAGCCAGACCAACCCCGCGCGATATCCGATTTTGCAAAGCGGCAATCGCACCTGTAGAAAGCCGCGCGACATTACACAAAAAAACTACATCAATACCTTCCAACACCTGCTCTGATACGCGCTCGGGTTTAACATGCACCACCTCGCTCGAGACAACGGCCAAAGCCTCTGCAAGATAATAAGACTCGTGGGATGCCTCGCCCACCAGCAAAATGCGAACGCGCTCTGGAACGCGCAACACCGTCACGCGCTTGTTGTCTGCCTCGAGATCGTCTTCCCCTATTTCCACGCGCAGGGCAACGTCCCCCCCTGTTTTGGGCACAAAAGACGTATGCAATTTGCGACGCCCACCCGCAGGCACCTGGGCAATATCCTGGCCAATGCGCCGACCATCTAAAAATATCTGCACAGGGACATCGCCTCGATTTGCCGCGCCATAATTGATCAGTTCAATCCCCAGCGAGGTTGAGCGCCCGACCTCTGGAGAAGTAGTATTGATCTGCCCAATACCGATATTGGCAACTCGCGAAGGCCGCTCGGAAATGATGTACACCGATACATTGTCCAAATTGGACAGTGTATCGGGCAAATTCGTCCAGCCATTATACGCGCGATCCGTTACAAAATACAACTCGCGATTGGGCATCTGTGACCTGGACAAATGCGATAAAGCCAATTGCAATCCCGCCTCAAAATCTGTACTGCCAAAACCGGGTTGCAGCGCATCCATAAGCAGCCGCAACCGCTCTGGCGCGGTCGCATCGACCTCCTCAACACCTTTGTCGATCAGTGCCAGACGCACATCGTCGCGCTCATTAAACAGGGTCAGCACAGCCTGCACCCTGCGAAGCGCGCGCTCAAATAATGTGCCTTCTGCTGTGCGGTATTGCATACTCAACGAACGATCGAGCAAAATAACCGCCGACGTGCCCGCATCGCCCACCTGTCCACTGCCCCCACTCAAAGTCGGGCGCGCAAAAGCCAGCACCAGCAAAACAATGAGCAGGGTTCGCAAAATGAGCAACGCGAGATGCTTTAACTTTAGCCGCCGCATGCGGTCATGCTGGAGTTTTTGCAAAAGCGCCACATTTGAAAACGACACCGTTACCGTACGACGCCGATTCAGCAAATGAATCACAAGCGGCAACAGTGCCGCCCACAAACCGTGTAATAGTAACGGATTTGTAAATGAAAGACCGAACATAAGAAAAGCTCAAACAAAAAACCTGCTTCGCAGAAAAGCAGGCATTGGGTCTAAAGATTATAATATATATTAATATTTCTTATCTTCTGCTTCAATAATCGCCAGAGCCTCCTCGCTATTGCTAATGCTAATCAAACGCTGTCTAAAATCTTCTCCTTTAAGCACCCTTGAGATACGCGCTAAGGCTTTAATATGCGGTCCTGAGACATTTAGAGGCGAGACCAAAAGAAAAAAGATGTAAGTCTTTTTGCCATCTAAAGCCTCAAAATTGATACCTTCCGACTTGATGCCCAGCACACCACCCAGCGTCGTGGCATACTCCGACTTCCCATGGGGAATGGCGATGCCGTGCCCGATACCCGTACTCATAATATCTTCGCGGTCCAAAACCGCCTGTAGCACCTTATCGCGGTCAGTAATTTTATCGCCTACTTCGAGTTCATTAACAAGCTCTTCGAGAATTTCCCGCTTGTTTTGCCCCTTAAGCCCGATAATGACCGATTTGCCCGACAGAATCTCCATCAGTATCATGAACGCCCTTTCATTCGAGCGGGAGCATAGACATCCCTGCCTGCGCGCCTATCCGCACGCATCGCTTTCAGACGGAAAATAAAACGCCCCTTCAACTAAGTCAAGAAAATTAGAGATATTTATACCTGTGCAGCCTCATAAGTCGCAAAAGTCATTGAGAAAATCGACAAAAGTGTTTAACGTTTAAAAGAAACCAAAAATCCAAACAGGCGTGTAAAAACTGCCACGACACTATAAAGGGATCACTCATGCACAAAGTCCTCTATTCGACCATTTATCTACTCCTCATCAGTTTTGCAAGCACGGGATTCGCGCAAAACCGCGACCTCCACGACGTCATCAACCGATTGAAAGCAGATTTGGCTACCGCGTCTGATTCATCGGCGAGCTATGCGCGCATGGGCCTGCTTTATTTGCGCCTTGAAGAAGCCGACAGCGCCGAAGCAGCCTTTCAAAATGCACTCGCCTTGCGCCCCAATCTCGCAATTGCCCACACGGGCCTGGGTCGCGTGTACCAAAACCTGCGAAACAAACCCGACCGCGCAGTGTCACACTACGAAAAAGCGGTCACTATCGACACCACAGACGCCAACGCCCACGACCGCCTCATCAAAGCCCTGCTCGCACTTGAAGATACGGGAAGCCGCGCGCGAAAAGCGGCCTCGCAAACCATTGCGCGATTTCCCGACCTGTCATCGCCCTATCTCCTGCTCGCTCGCGCACACCGCAAAGAAGGTAGCGCGCATCAGGTCGCGCTTTACTACTACAAAAAATACCTCGAACGCAACCCCGAAGATCACGAAACCGCATACCAATTTGCCTACGCGCTATACGAAGCCAAAGAATACCGCGACGTCGAAGACATCACATCTCGCATGCGAGACCCGCGCGCGCTGCCATTGCTCGCCCAGGCCCTCATTCAAAGACGAGACCACGAAGGCGCACTGGCGGCATTTCAACGCTATATTGAGACCCTGCCCAAAGAAGAACAGCCCCTCTTTGACGACATCTCTTATATCGGCTCAAAAGCCGAAGCGCGCGCTTACCGCCTCGCGTCGGCCTCAGACGACAAGACACAACGCGAGCGTTTTCTCACACGCTTCTGGCTGCAAAAAGATCCCTTTAAAACCTCGGGGGGCGCACTGCGCCGAGCGGAGCACTATCGCAGAGTATGGCATGCGCGAACCCACTTTGGCAAAAAGTGGCCGTGGGATCGCCGGGGAGAAATCTACATCCGATATGGAGAACCCGACTATATCTCGACCTCCCGAAAACTCAATGCCATCGTCCCACTCGACGTACAGCGCATACAAGAACAAAGAGCCTATGCGATTTACGGCGATGCGGGCATTGAAGCCAACTTCGTCGGTCCCGTCTATCCGATTCGCACCATGGAACAAGGCGGCACAGGTCGTGTGGGCAATATAGGCTTTACCGACTACCGCCCCGTCACAACGACCAGCGGCTGGACCTCTGTGCCCTGGGAAGTGTGGCTATACAAAAACCTCGGCCAGGGCGCAGAATTTACATTTACCGATGAATTTCTGGGCGGGAACTACGATTTTGCCCCCGTCCCATCGCTGACCGAAGAAGACCTCGCCAATGCCGAATCCTCCGGGCGATCGTACATGAGCGTTATTCAGCGCCTCAACGAATTTAACCCCGCCACCCTCGCCCAATCGCTCGCGGCAGTAGAGCCCGAATTGTACAGCATAGAAACGCTCGAACCCCTCGACTTTTACTTCGACACCCTCACCTTTCGGGGACCGGAGAACAAAACCGAATTGCAGGTCATATTTGGCCTGCCTTTAGACAATGTGGCCCTGCCCACGGACCCAGACACCACTGTGGTCGTCGAGCGCCGCACCGCACTTATCTACCCCCGCGCACTCGATTTTCAGAGCACCAAAAGCGCATTGGCCATCGACATCACAGACGACCATCGCGGTCGCGGTTTGCAAGCACTGAGCAGCGTGCGCCACATCGCAGACCCCGGCGAATATGAACTGGTCGTTGAAGCGTGGCGTCAAAATACCAACCGCATTGGCGCCTATCGCCAGCCCGGTCTTCACTTGCCGGCCTATCACGACAAAAGCCATCTGATGATGAGCGATATCCAGATCGCCTCCCGCATCGTCGAAGCAGATCGCGCCCCCGACACATCCTTTGTGCGCGGCAACCTCTACATTCAGCCGCAGCCCTCGGCAACCTTTGTCCCCGGCATGTCCATGTACGTTTACTTTGAAATCTACAACCTCAAACGCGACGAATTTGGACAGACGCGCTACACCATCTCCTACGAAGTGCAAAAACGCCAGGAAACCGGTTTTGCGCTCGTTTCTCTCCTCGCCAAATTGGGCACAAAAAATACCGAGGCCGTTGGCCTCAGCTTTGAGCAAGTCGGTACAAACCCCGACGAAAACACCTATCTCGAAATGCCCCTCGCCAACCTCGCGCCCGGACGCTACACCCTCAAACTCAGTGTCACAGACAAAAACGCCGACCAGAGCACAAAAAAAGATGCAATCTTCTTTGTACCGGGCAACCGGTAATCATATCACCCCGTTTTAATCACATACGTCTCTGCCACGCGGTCGTGGATCCCCTGCCCATCGGGATGGCGACGCGCCAGATAGATCAACACCAACCAGCCCACCGTGCCGATCACCATTGCAGTTGATGAAGCCAGAACCGATTGTGCATCAACTTCAACGGTATCCACCACTTCTCCATCCACAGGACCCTGATACAACTCCTCTGGCGTCAACAGTGCCATCACAATAAACAGCACAAAAACCGGCGACCACTTCACCGCCGCACGCCGAAACGTCTGCACATAATCCAACCCGCCACCATGGGCATCAATCACGCGCAACCCCAATAACATTTTGCCCGGCGTCTGGCCCGTAATCCCCAAAAATATTGCGGAATACACCACAATAAGAATAAAATCCACCATCCAAACGCCCGCAGGCGATAGCAGCATATTGCGCAGGACCACCGTCAAAGCAAGGTGCAAAATCACAAAATCCAACACCGTTGCCAACACACGCCGTCCCATCCCGGCAATTTCGCTTTGCATTAACATATCTTTACCTTATCATTTTGATATATTTATTTACTTCTCGCAATCAACATTCTTGTCGTTGCAGCGACAACCCACCGGGGTAGTAAACGCACGGTAAATGCGAGTACCTTATTAATCAACCCGTGAATAGCGACCCGCTTTCCCTTTTGCATAGCCCTGTACCCATATTTTGCGACATCGGCTCCCGTGGGCAATCCGCGCATATCGAACAACCGCGAACCCGTTGCCCCCGCGGCATTTTGAAATCCCGTCTTCGTTGCCCCCGGGCACAGCGCAGTCACGCTCACACCCGTGCCCTTTAATTCATTGGCAATCGCATCTGAAAACGACAACACATACGCTTTGGTCGCAAAATACACAGCCATCCTCGGACCCGGTTGAAACGCCGCAGTCGAAGCCACATTCAAAATTCTTCCCCGACCCCTATCAATCAAATCCGGCAAAAACAATTTGGTCAAATGCGTCAAAGCGACAATATTCACCTGCAACATATCCGCTTCGGCCATCCAATCTGTTTCCGCATAAAAACCATAGACCCCAAACCCGGCATTATTCACCAGATAATCCACATCCCACCCCATTTCCACGACCAGATCATAAACCTTCTCAGCCTCGCCCGGCACCGACAAATCGGCCGCGATCACCTCGGCTCTTACACCGTATTTCTCTCGCACCTCTTCTGCCAGCGCGTGCAACTTATCCTCTGACCGCGCCGATAAAATCACATTCACCCCATCAGCTGCAAACACCCGCGCCAATTCCAAACCGATACCACTCGACGCACCCGTAATCAGTGCTATAGCCATAAAACCGCCTCCTTTTGTCCCTCAATATGCAAAAAAAATCGCGCAATGGCGAACATCTTATCACCCCAATCACATCCGTAATAATCTGCTTTACAGGTGCTCTAATTATTCCTATTCTTGTTTCCCGAAATCAGATGGGCAGCGTATCTGCCCCAAAATAACCGAGGCAACTATGAAAATATTGCAATTCACACAACCCGAACAAGGATCCCGCCTGGGACTTGTCAAAGGCGACGATATCTTCGATCTCACGGCTTGCGCCCCACACCCGGCTTCGCTTCACGACCTCTATTACCGCCACGGAGGCAACAGAAATGGCATTGCATCCACAGTAGAGTCAATCAATACCCGCAATGCGCCGCGCCTCTCACTCCGCGACCTCTTGAACAACACAGCCGACCCCAATCAACCGCACCTGATCAGCCCGGTCACAGCACCGACAGATGCACCGCACAAATTGCGTATCTGGCTGGCGGGAGTCACCCATGAAGACAGCGCGAAACTGCGCGAAATAGAAGCCAAACAGGCCACCGGTGACGCCGTCAATGTCTATGATCAAAAATATCGGGAATGTGCACGGGGCGGCATACCCGAACTCTTTGCCAAAAACGACACCGTTGCCCTCGTCGGACACGGCGGACGCATATCTCACCCGCACAACACCCAACGCCTTGTACCCGAAACAGAACTCGTAACCATTTATGGCCTCAATGCCACGGGGCAAATTGAGCGCCTGGGCTACACAGGCGGCAATGATTACACCGACAACGGCATCGAAGCCGAAAACCCGCTCAACTTACCCCAGGCAAAAAACTGGTCCCACGGCTGCGCCAGCCTCGGTCCGCTGATGGTCACTGACTCCGCTTATGACAACAGCAGCGTAGCCGTCTCTTGCGAAGTGATTCGCAACAATACGCGCATAGCCTACAAAGAAGGGCATACCGGCCAAAACCATCTCAACATGCCCGACGGACTCTTTCACCTGGAGCGGTCACTCTTTTCCCGCTTACCTCTTGAACCCGACACCCTGCAAATCCTCTACTGGGGCACACCCATTGTTTTTTCCGACGACGACCTCGAAAGCGGATTGCGCGAAGGCGACCGCGTGTGCATGACATTTGAAGGCATTGGCCCCCTCGAAAATCCCATTGTCCCTTTTCCAAAAACAAATCAACTGCAATGGCTGGATAAGCACAGATAAAAAAGGAGGCACCATGAACCGTTCACTTCTCATCGCACTCGTTCTCACACTTGGTTCCCTCATCGTCACTGCATCTTTCGCCCAAATTCCCGACACCTATACCAACTTAAAAGTATTGCCCAAAGACATCAAAAAAGCGCAACTCATGCAGTACATGAAAGTTTTTAGCAAAGCTCTGGGCGTGCGCTGTCACGCTTGCCACAAAGGAGAAGAAGGCCAATCCCTATCCACTTACGACTTCGCATCAGACGAAAACCCCCGCAAAAACATTGCGCGCCTCATGATTACCATGACGCAAAAAATCAATGGCGAAATCCTCAAAGACTTCAAAGAAGGACAATTCACCCAGGTCACCTGCCAGACCTGCCATCGGGGACAACAAGTACCGGACGCCTGACATCTATCGATAGGCTTGCCTGTGTACGCACAAGCCTCCTCTCTTAGCAGCCCATCCCCGAGATCCCTGTAATCTTGTTTTGCATTTTTTTTCAGTATTTTACCGACCGGTCAACTAAATACAATATTTTACTAATTAACAATACTTTACCTAAACCAACCCTCTTAAAAACTGCCTTTCCCTCGCGCAGAAATATTCTCTACATTTGACAAAATTCATTATCCCTCGTAAATTTCAAGCTCAGAATAGACATTTGGATACGCGCGCATATTATTAAATACCTGTCATTGCACTCCAGAACAAAGAGGTTTTATCATGGCCGATTCTGTCGCACCAGGTACATTTCGCGATACCGATCCCATCGAAACCGAAGAATGGATCGAATCCCTATCTTATGTCCTGCAACGCGGTGGGCCAGAGCGCGTGCGCTATTTGCTTCACCGCCTTGAACAAGAAGCCCAGGAAAGTCTGAGCGTTGACATACCCTTCGCATCCCACACACCTTATGTCAACACCATTCCGCGCGACAAACAACTGCCCTATCCGGGCGACCGGGAAATTGAGCGCCGCATCAAAAGTCTCGTGCGCTGGAATGCCATGGCAATGGTTACCCGCGCCAACAAAGAAGCCGATGGCATTGGCGGTCACATCTCCACCTTTGCATCGGCTGCCACGCTGTATGAAGTGGGGCAAAATCACTTCTTCAAGGCGCCCAATGGCGATTTCTCCGGAGATCAAGTCTTCTTCCAGGGCCATGCCTCGCCCGGCATGTATGCCCGCGCATTTCTCGAAGGCCGGCTAAGCACCGAACACCTCGAAAACTTCCGCCGCGAACTCCGCAATCCCGGCGGCCTGTCTTCCTATCCACACCCCTACCTCATGCCCGACTTCTGGCAATTCCCCACGGTCTCAATGGGACTTGGCCCACTCATGGGCATCTACCAGGCCCGCTTCAACCGCTACCTCGAAGATCGCGGCCTCAAATCGACTCGCGATTCCAAAGTCTGGGTCTTCGTTGGAGACGGCGAAACAGACGAACCCGAAACCCTCGGCGCCATCAGCCTGGCAACCCGCGAACGACTCGACAATCTCATCTTTGTGATCAACTGCAACTTGCAACGCCTCGACGGTCCCGTGCGCGGCAATAGCAAAATCATTCAGGAACTCGAACAAGTCTTTCGCGGTGTCGGTTGGAATGTCATCAAAGTTATCTGGGGAGACGATTGGGACGCACTACTCGAAAAAGACACCCAGGGCCTGCTTCAGCAGCGCATGGAAGAAGTCGTCGATGGTCAATACCAGAAATACACCGTCGAATCTGGCGAATACATCCGCCGCGACTTTTTTGGCACCCATCCCGACCTGCTCAAAATGGTCGAACACCTCTCGGACGAGCAACTCCAAAAATTGCGGCGCGGGGGTCACGATCCCGAAAAAGTGTATGCCGCCTTCAAAGCCGCTGTGGAACACAAGGGCGCACCAACTGTTATCCTGGCCAAAACCATCAAAGGCTATGGCCTGGGCGAAGCTGGCGAAGGCCGCAACATGACCCACCAGCAAAAAAAGCTCGAAGAAGACGAAATGCGCGAATTCAAGCGGCGCTTTGACATCCCCATCTCCGACAGCGAAGTGGGCAAAGCACCCTTTTATCGTCCCCCCGACGACAGCCCTGAAATGGAGTATTTGCTACAACGCCGCCGCGAACTCGGCGGATATTTGCCCAGCCGAAGTGTTCGGGCCAAACCTATCCAAGCACCCCCACGCGAGGTATTTGACGAAGCCTTCAAAGGTACAGGCGACCGTCAGGCCTCTACGACCATGGCTTTTGCGCGTCTGTTTGCCAAACTCGCCCGCGACAAAGACATTGGCAAATTGCTCGTCCCCATCATCCCGGACGAAGCCCGCACCTTTGGTATGGATTCCCTCTTTCGACAACTCGGCATCTACTCGCACATGGGGCAAATATACGAACCCGTTGACGCGGGCAACATCAGCTACTATCGAGAAGCGCAAGACGGTCAAATTCTCGAAGAAGGCATCAACGAAGCCGGTGCCATGTCCTCATTTATATGCGCTGGCACAGCTTATGCCACGCACGGCGTCAACACCATCCCATTCTTCATATACTATTCCATGTTCGGTTTCCAGCGCGTGGGCGACCTCATGTGGCTGGCCGGCGATATCCGCTGCAAGGGCTTTCTCTTAGGCGGTACAGCCGGGCGCACCACGCTCAACGGCGAAGGTCTCCAGCACGAAGACGGGCACAGCCACATTCTGGCCTCATCCGTTCCCAATTGTATCGCCTACGATCCGGCCTATGCTTACGAGATTGCCATCATCATCCAGGACGGCATTCGACGCATGTACCAAGAACAGGAAGATGTTTATTATTACATCACTCTGGGCAATGAAAACTACGAACATCCCCCCATGCCCAAAGGCGTTGAAGAAGGCATAGTCAAAGGCATTTACCCGCTCAAACCACACGAAACACAACAGGGCCAGCACAAAATTCAGCTCTTTGGCAGTGCCTCCATCCTCCGCGAAACCCTGCGCGCGCAAGAAATTCTCGCCGCCGAATACAATATTTCCGCCGACGTGTGGAGCGTCACCTCATACAAAGAATTGCGGCGGGACGCGCTTGAAACCGAGCGCTGGAACATGCTGCACCCAACGCGGCGCCAGAAAAAGCCGTATATCGTCAAAGTACTCGAAAAAACCGACGGCCCAATCGTCGCCGCATCCGATTATATGAAATCCCTGCCCGAAATGATCCGCCCCTGGGTACCCGAAGATATGACCGTGCTCGGCACAGATGGATTTGGGCGCAGCGACACGCGCCAAGCCCTGCGCCGGCATTTTGAAGTCGATGCCGAATGCATTGCTGTGGCCGCGCTTTACGCCCTGGCCAAACAGGGCAAAATCAAACGCGAACAAGTCGCCACAGCCATCGACGAACTCGGCATCGATCCGGCAAAAGTCGATCCCGTATCGGCAGGCCCGGTCACGACGTACTATTAACTCAATCCGCGATTAAGGAGGTCTTGTGGCAACCGAATTTAAACTTCCCGATCTCGGCGAAGGTGTGGAAGCCGGCGATGTTGTCGGCGTACTTGTTGCCGAGGGCGACACTGTTGAAATCGATCAAGGCGTGGTCGAACTCGAAACCGACAAAGCCCTTGTCGAAGTACCCAGCAGTGTTGCTGGCACCGTCACAAAAATACACGTTAGTGCCGGAGACCGCGTGCCCATAGGCAGCTTATTGATCTCCGTTGAAGAAGGCGAAAAATCCGTCCCGACAGCCCCCGCACCAAAAGAAGAAACCCAAGTCGCCAAAGCCCCCGCACCAACGCCTTCCAGGCCACCTGCCCCCACATCCAACGGCGATCCCATTCCCGCAGCACCATCCACGCGGCGGCTCGCGCGAGAACTCGGCGTAGATATCACCCAGGTCGCTGGCTCTGGACCGGGTGGACGCATCTCACAAGACGATATCAAAGCCGCTGTACGCGACCGGCAAACAGGTGGTTTCGCACCCACAGCACCTGTCGAATTGCCCGACTTCTCGAGATGGGGCAACATCGAACGCCAACCCCTCAGCAGAGTTCGGCAGATTATTGCAAAAAATATGAGCCAGGCCTGGCAACAGGTGGCTCATGTCACTCAATTTGATCGCGCAGACGTCACAGACCTCGAGGCATTTCGGCAGCGCAACAAAGCCAAAACCGAAGCATCGGGGGCCAAACTAACACCGACCGTCCTCGCGCTAAAAGCAATCATCACCGCGCTTAAAACCTTTCCGCAATTCAACGCCAGCCTCGATGCGGGAGCCAATGAAATTATCCTCAAACACTACTACAACCTCGGCATCGCCGTTGACACCGAGCGCGGCTTGCTCGTTCCCGTCATCAAAGACGTCGATCGCAAAGACATTCTGGAATTGGCCCTCGAGCTCGGCGACCTCAGCAACCGCGCGCGCACCAACAAAATTGGCCTTGACGAACTGCAAGGCGGCACATTCACAATCACCAACCTGGGCAGCCTGGGCGTGGGCGAATTTACCCCCATCGTCAACCACCCCGAAGTTGCAATAATGGGCCTTGGACGTGCCAGAGAAGAAGCCACCGTGCGCGAGGGGCGCATCGAACCCCGCCTCATCATGCCCCTGGCCCTGTCTTATGATCACCGCGTTATTGACGGCGCCGACGGTGCGCGATTTATGCGAAAAATCGTTGATGCGCTCGAAAACCCAGAGCTCATGCTCATGGGCGGATAAACTGGAGAAATCACATGGCCGAAACGCACAAAACCGATCTCCTCGTCATAGGCGGCGGTCCCGGCGGATATACAGCGGCCTTTCGCGCTGCTGACCTGGGTCTGCAAGTTACCCTCGTCAATGCCGACGACAACCTCGGCGGCACCTGCTTATTGCGTGGGTGCATCCCATCCAAAGCCCTGCTCCACGTTGCCGAACTCATCACCGAAGCCAGTGAAGCCAGAACTTATGGCCTCACATTTGGCGACCCCAAAATCGATCTGGACGCTCTGCGCGGCTGGAAAAACAGCATCATCACCCGCCTCTCGACCGGTCTATCTGGCCTGGTGCGCCAGCGCAAAGTCACCCACCTGACGGGCTACGCGCAATTTGAGAATTCGCAAAGCGCGTCTATCACAGGCAATGAGGATATCGACCACATCACATTTGAACACGCCATCATCGCCACGGGGTCACGCCCAATTTCCCTCCCAATTTTCGCGCTCGACACCCCGCGCATTTTGGACTCTACAACAGCGCTCGATCTCGACGAAATACCCAAAAGCCTTCTCGTTGTTGGCGGAGGCATCATCGGTCTCGAACTCGGCAGTGTTTATGCGGCATTGGGAAGCGCCGTCACAGTCGTCGAAATGACCGACACCCTCTTGCCCGGCACCGATCCCGATCTGATCAAACCCCTCGAAACCCGATTGCGTCAAGCATTCAGCGCCATACACACCCGCACGCGCGTCACGCATATTGAAGAAGTCAATACCGGTATTGAAGTACACTGCGAAGGCGGAGGATCGAAAATATCCGAAATATTCGACCGCGTCCTCCTCTGCATTGGCCGACGCCCAAATACAGACAATATAGGCCTTGAAAACACGGATATTGAACCCGATGATCGCGGATTCATCGAAGTTGATTCCCAAATGCGTACAAACGATCCCCGCCTCTTTGCAATCGGCGACGCTATCCCAGGCCCCGGCCTTGCCCACAAAGCCGCGCACGAAGGCAAAATCGCCGCCGAAGTTCTCGCCGGTGAACCCGTGGCATTTGACGCACTCATTCCCTCTGTTGTGTACACCGATCCCGAAATTGCCTGGGTGGGCCTGACCGAAATCGACGCCCGCGAACAAAACCGAAAAGTCGATGTCGTGCACTTCCCCTGGGCCGCATTGGGTAAAGCGCATGCGATTGGGCGCATCGAAGGCCAGACCAAGCTCATTGTCGATCCCTATACCCAGCGCGTGCTCGGCATGGGCATCGTGGGACCAAACGCGGGCGACCTCATCGCCGAAGGCGCGCTCGCCATTGAAATGGCTGCCGTCGCCGAAGACATTGCCCACACCATTCACCCGCACCCCTCGCTTGCCGAATCCGTCGGCATAGCCGCTGATATTCACCTCGGATCCGCGACCGACGTGTACATGCCCAAAAAGTCACACACTTAAATCCCGATACTGCGCCTGCAACCTTCGCAACTCAGCCTTCAAATCCGCCACCAAATCTACATACGCTACATCTTCGTACACATTCCGCAATTCATTGGGATCTTCTTGCAAATCGAACAACTCCCAGTAATCTCCCTCGGCATAATATTCAATCAGCTTGTAGCGATCTGTACGCACGCCGCGGTGCGGGCCAATGCGGTGCGGCGTAAAATACTGGAATGACGGTTCTGACATAGCCTCTGCCCCCTTGCCGTGCAGCACCCACGAATCTTCAAAATAGGCGTAATAAACAAACTTGCGCCAATCGTCGGATTCTGTCCCCTGGAGCAGCGGGCGCAAACTCTCGCCCTGCACGCCTTCGGGAATCTCGACCCCTGCAAAATCCAGAATCGTTGGTGCAAAATCCACATTCATCACCAACGCATCGGTCACATTGCCGCTTATACCCCCATTTGGATAACGCACCACCAGCGGAATGCGAATCGACGGCTCGTACATAAACCTCTTGTCGTACCACCCGTAATCGCCCAAAAAATACCCGTGATCCGACGTGTAAATCACCAGGGTATCGTCAGCCTGATCCGTCTCATCCAGATAATCCAACACCCGCCCCAGATTTTCATCCACCCCGTAAATCGTGCGATACCGGTCCTTCATAAAACGCTGGTAAATCCAGTCCTTCTTTTCTACCTCATTCAAATCTCCAGGTATATCGTCATAATCGGGTGCCAGACTGATATCAAACTTCATATCTTCGGCCAAAGCCGCAATTTTGCGCGTAGCAAAATCATCGCTATACGTCTCTGGCTGAGGAATCTCAATATCTTCAAAAAGATGCGCGTGTCGAGGTGCTGGCGTAAACGGCCGATGCGGCGCCTTAAATTGATACACCAGACAGAAAGGCTGTTCCCCATCCAACCCCTTCAAAAATTCAAGTGTCATATCCGTCGTTATATCTGTGGCATACCCCTCCTTTTTCACTTCCTTCCCATTATCGATATACGTCGGATCAAAATACACACCCTGCCCCGGATGAATACACCAAGTATCAAATCCGCGCGGATCCTGCCGGATATGATACTTGCCAAACAACGCGGTCTTGTATCCCGCGGCGCGAAGCAACTCGGGAAATGTCGGCACATTCGGATCCAGATCCTCAATCGCATCGGCTCTTTCGGAATTTCCCCGAATACCGTGGACATGAGAAAAACATCCCGTCAACACCGTGCCCCGCGCAGGCGCGCACAGCGCATTGGTCGAAAAACAATTGTTAAACCGCGTGCCCTCATTCCCAATGCGGTCCAGATTGGGCGTATGCAAAATCGGATTGCCATAACTGCTCATCTCGCGCGGTGTGTGATCATCGGTCATCACAAACAGAATATTCGGTCGCTTCATTCTCACTCCTTCACAGGTTGGACATAAACATCAACACAAGACTTCAAATCTCGATAATGGCGCAATTTCTCAACTCTCGGCATGGGTAGCGCACCGCTTGTTGACGGTGCGAGAAACAGCTTCGCGCCTTCCAACAACTCATCTTGCAGACCGTAATCTCGCTTTCCACCCATCACTTTGGCATATCCACTCTTCCCATTAAAACAAATTACCCGAGGTCGATACATCCGCATTTTTTCTCGCAACAGTTCAAAACCCGACACATAATCGCCATCCGTCAGATCTCCAATTCCCCGCGTTGCTCGCCCCTTCACAATATCTGTCAGCCCAATATTGTAATTCAAAATTGTCGCATCTTCCCGCGGCTCCAACAATCGATCAGTCAACCCCACCTCGTACAAAAAGGGCCAAAACTGATTGCCGCGCCCGGCGTAATAATAACCAACTTCCGCAGACTTCAAGCTCGGATTAAACCCCACAAACACCAGATTTAGTCCCACACGCAAATAATCCGGCAACACATAGTCAGCCATATACCACACCCTTGTTGACACGTTTCCCACAAATCGGTTAAATTACACCTTCGCAAAAACAAGACAAAAGCCCCATCTTCGAAAGGAATCCTCAATGGCAAAACTGAATAAGTATAGTTCACAAATTACCCAGAAAAAATCCCAGGGCGGATCACAGGCCATGCTCTATGCCACGGGACTGACGCGCGCAGACATGGAAAAAGCACAGGTCGGCATTGCCTCGGTCTGGTACGAAGGCAACCCGTGTAACATGCACCTCAACGACCTCGCCGCCGAAACCAAAAAAGGCGTCACCGAAGCCGGATGCGTTGGCATGCGTTTCAACACCATCGGCGTATCCGATGGCATATCCATGGGCACAGATGGTATGTCCTATTCCCTTCAATCCCGCGACCTCATAGCCGACTCTATCGAAACCCTTATGGGAGCGCAGTGGTACGATGGCCTGATCGCATTGCCCGGCTGCGACAAAAACATGCCCGGTGTGGTCATGGCAATGGGCCGCCTCAACCGCCCGGCCCTGATGATCTATGGCGGCACCATCAAACCCGGTTGCGCCACCATCCAGGGTGAAGAACGCAAACTCGACATCATCTCGGCCTTTCAAAGCTACGGCGAATTTCTCACAGAATCGCTCAACGATGCAGAACGCCAGGAAATTGTCGAACACGCCTGCCCGGGTGCCGGTGCCTGCGGGGGCATGTACACCGCCAATACCATGGCCAGCGCCATCGAGTGCATGGGCCTCTCCCTGCCCTATTCTTCATGCACACCCGCCGAAGACCTCGACAAACGCACCGAATGCATTCGCGCCGGTCACGTCGTTCGCGCCTTGCTCGAAGCCGATCTCAAACCGCGCGACATCATCACCAAACAATCCTTTCTCAACGCCATCCGCCTCGCCGTTGTCACCGGCGGATCCACCAACCTCGTGCTCCATCTAATCGCCATTGCCAGAGCTTATGAGATAGACCTCAACATCGACGAATTTCAGCAAATATCCAACGAAACACCCCTCCTGTGTGACCTCAAACCCTCTGGACGTTACGTCATGGAAGAGCTTCACAACATCGGCGGAACACCTGCGATGATGAAACTTCTCCTCGACGCCGATCTCATCGACGGCGGCCAGATGACAGTAACGGGCAAAACAATTGCCGAAAATCTCGCCGATATAACACCCCTTCTCCCTTATGGCACGGGTGAAGGACAGCAAGACATCGTGAGACCATTTGATGACCCCATCAAACCAACGGGGCACCTGCAAATTTTACGAGGGAATTTGGCACCGGAAGGTTCAGTCGGAAAAATCACGGGCAAAGAAGGCGAGGTTTTCGAAGGCCCGGCCCGTGTATTCGACTGCGAGGAAGACATGCTCGCCGCGCTCGAACAGGGCAAGATCGAAAAAGGCAATGTAATCATTATCCGTTACGAAGGCCCCAAAGGCGGACCCGGCATGCCGGAAATGCTCACCCCCACGTCCGCATTGGCCGGCGCGGGATTGGTGCAGGATGTGGCGCTGATTACCGATGGGCGTTTTTCGGGCGGATCGCACGGCTTTCTCATCGGACACGTCGTCCCCGAAGCCATCGAAGGTGGTCCTATCGCCCTCGTCCAAACCGGCGACCAAATCACCATCGACAGTCAAAAAGGCGAGATCAACATGGAAGTCTCTGCCGAAGAACTCGAAAAACGCCGTGCAGCATGGACCCAACCGCCGTACAAAGCCAACCGCGGCACCCTTTACAAATACATCAAAAACGTCAAAACGGCTTCGGAGGGATGTGTTACAGATGAGTAGAGTCCTTACTCACGCACCATTTTCCACAAGCTCTTTGAGAGGCACATCTTGCGCTTGCGGAATATAAAAACTGAGCGGATCGGAGACCGCGCCTAAGAGTTGTTTTTGAATGGGATTTGCGCGGGCAACGAGTTCATCGGGCATATTGATATAATCCATAGGCTTGACCCAGCGATATGCATAGCCCATAAAAATGGTCTTCCGAGGAAAACCCGACCAATTTCTGCCAATACCGTGATACGTGCGCTGTTCAAAAATGAATGCCGAGCCAGCTTTGACATTCATATTGAGCGCACCTCTCGGATGACCCGTCGCCGGATCAATCGCAGGCTTGCCAAATAGCCGATTGCTCCCGGGCACGAGTTGCGTCGCCCCCGATGCGGGATCTGTCTGGTCGCTGATGGCGTAGGCAATTTTGAGCAGAATGCGCGGATGGGGTTCGGTCATTTCCCGAGCAGACGAACCGCCATCGCGGTGATACCCACCCTTGCGCTTTACCTCTTCCGCAGGTTCCGGACCAGAGGGCAAAACAATGAGGTGCGAGGTAATCATCTGGATATTCCAATTGAGAATCTGCCACGCTAAAGGAGCCGTAGCTGGCCAGTCGAGCAACTGAAGAAAAGCATCGTGATGCACAATGCAGTTCCGCAAATTGAGCTTGCCAGTTTTCTCCAGGCGATCGGCGGCCTTTTCCCGGTCGTAAATTTCATCAGCCGCCGCATTGAGTTCGGCAACAACATCGGGCGGCAGCGCGTCTTCAATCATGAGATACCCATTGTCATCAAAAAACTGCCGCTGTTCATCTGTGAAAACAGCCCAATCGGATTGAATTGTCATAGCGATCATCTCCTTTCATTGACTTGCAAACATATCACAAACAAATTTACGACCTGAAACCACGCGAGGCAAGCCATACTTGCTATCTATGATGAATCATCCTTTCCACGCCATTGGCTACAACATCTACTGCTATTTGCACATCCCCTTCAAATGGCACGATCAAATCCGCGTACACTTTTGTCGGCTCAGTATAGACGCGATAATTGGGCACGACATCCCGGCGATACCATGCCACAGCATCTTGCAGCGCCATCCCACTCGACGTATTGCGCAACATACGCCTGAGCACCCGCTCGTGTGTATCCACATCTAAAAACAGCTTGATATCCAGCAAAGACCTCAGAGCCTCTTGTGAAAAGATCAAGTGCCCCTCCACAATAATTAGTCTATCGGGTGCGATCTTTTGGGGATCATCGCCCCGCCGAAACGCCCGCGTACCGGGCGGCGGAATTTCAATCGCCTGTCCTTCGCGCAGACATTTAACATGCGCGATCAGATGCTTCCACAGCACAGCACGCGGATGGTTTGCCGTTCGCCTGATCTCGCGCACGTCTTCTGGCAGCGCTGACCAATCGCGGAAATAGCTATCCTGATTGAGGACCACGGGTCCAAAATCTGCGAGCCTGTCAGCCAGCATATCCGTAAAAGTCGTCTTGCCGGCGGCAGACCCCCCCGAAATGCCAATCACGATGGGCTTGACGCCGTTTCTTTTATTCATTAGGCAATCCTATTGCACAAAACATACACATAGCGTATTTTTTTTAGAATATTTTAGGCACCAATCAACGGTACAAGTTATAAATTCTTGGGCGACTCAGATAGTGTTGCCATCGTCATTGCGGCATGATTTTGAGCCGCCACGCGAAGCACAACGCTAGTAATCCAGTCTATGAAATAAAAACAACAAATGTTAGCGTTTTTTCTACTAAATATATGAGGGGTGTGCATAATTCTTGTGTTGTGGTGAAACGACCTATAAAGCTTTTTTACAATTTTTCTTTTCATGCGTGTGGCTACGCCATGCCTGCGGCGTGTGGCGACCTACTTTTTGTCACCAGAGAAGACGCGATTGAGCGTCTGAAGAAAAGTAGGCGAGCGGGGTACAACTGCGACAGCAGTTCAAAAATGCCGCCCTCAAATGCCGGGAGGCTTGCACAGCGCAAACCGTTTGTATGCAAACACAAAAGAAGGTGGCCTTTCGAGTTTGGATGGACAACGGACGTCCGCTGCGAGACGGACTCACGCGCTGTGCGTTGCGCTATAGCTTTAACGAATCGCTTTATCTGATAGCTCATTAAGGAGAATTTTTATGTCTAATTCTATTTACCATGCAATATGGAAAGGAGAACTCGTTGAGGCACTTGACGAGGGAGTTAGATCAGGCGAAAAAAGTGGTTTTGTCTGTGTAAATTGTGACAAACCACTTATTCTAAAAAAAGATGCCTTGTTCCCGCATTTTGTACATGCTTCAAAAAGTTTTTGTTATCCAGAATCGCGCATTCATAAAACAGTTAAATTGTGGATCGAAGGAGCATTACCGTCCAATATATTTCCATTACCGCCCCATCCAGTATTAAAAAATCCGTGCGAGTTTTTGGCATACAAATGCGAAACTGAATTTTACGACAACTCAAAAGGAGAGATAAACGAGTTCGACATTCGTGCTCTGGGAAGTTTCTCGTATTCGTACGATGTTAGCAAATATATTAACAGAGAATCATTTTTGTATGACTTTGGAGGTGAACCCGTTGAACATTCATATTACTGGAATCCAGATTTTTACAGAGGCGACGCCAACAGCCTTGACGCTAACCGCGTTCTGGATTTTTACCGATATTTGACATGGAGTGGCGAATATTATTCAAAGGAATTAAGAGACACATTCGCGTCTCCGTCTAAAGGAAAATCATCAGATGAAATGTTGGATAGAATGACGACGTACACTAAAATTATGTATCCCATTAAGCACCTGTATGAAGATCATTTCAAGCGTAAACCTGCAACTGTTAGAGAGACACATCCATATTTTTGGAAGAACGAAATTTTCCAAAAAATCAAAATTGAATCTAAGAAATGCGACCAGTTAATAATCGAGGTGAAGCACAAAAATAAAAAGAACGATAAATTTAAATCGAAAGTACAAAAAAAGGGATATTATGTTCTCGAAGTTGATACGGAAGATTTTTATGGAATTAGTCGGGGGCTTAATGGTCAGGGGCTTAGTATATTGCATCTGATAAAAAATAGCGAGTGGTTATGGTTTACTGACGCAGAAAGGAAACAAGAACAAAGCAAAGGACAAACAGGCTTATTCGTTTAATTCCTGATTTCTATTTCAGACTGTTACCACATCATTGAGCCATTCGCCTGGCCCTTTTGTATATAATTTCTTTATTTTTTAACCATGCCAAAATCCATGTAAACACCTCGCCATTGGCAAGGAAATCCAATAATGGAAGAAATTTATAACGAAGCCGATACGCGAGCCAAGCTAATTGATCCCGCGCTGCATCAAAGAGGTTGGAGCGAGGATAAAATTAAGCGGGAAGAGACGCCGGGGGCAGTTGACGTCGTAGATGGCAAACCGCGCAAACGCGCTCAGGGACGCATCGATTACACCCTTCGGGTTCGCGTGAATTCGGACACGCAACCAGTAGCTCTGGCATTTATTGAAGCAAAATCTGAGCAATATTCTCCGGGACATGGCCTTCAGCAAGGAAAAGAATATGCAACGGCGACCCAAAGACTTAATGTCCAGTTTGTTTTTTCTACCAATGGGCATCGGGTTGTTGAATATGATCGCGTAATAGGAGAAACCACAGATCCTTATCCAATCTCTGAATTTCCCACACCCGACGACCTGCGCCAACGCTATGAAAATGCTCAAGGCTTCTCCCTGGACGACGACGAAGCCAGACCCTTGCTCGTGCCCTACCCCGGCGGTGAAGCCACTCGCCGTTATTATCAGGACGCAGCCATTCGCGCCACGCTTGAAAAACTCGCCCGATGCGAAAAACGCGGTGAAACCAAACGTGTCTTGCTATCTCTCGCAACGGGTGCAGGCAAAACATTTATCGCCGTACACCTGCTCAAACGCATTGCCGATGCCGGGCAACTTCGCAAAGCATTATTCGTCTGTGACCGAGACGAACTGCGCGCCCAAGCACTCGGCGCATTTCAAAATGTGTTCGGCGCAGATGCCGCTGCCGTATCCAGCCGAAATCCGCAGAAAAACGCCCGCATTCTCATCGCCACATATCAAACCCTCGATGTAGATACCGACACATCAGAAGCGAACTTCCTCACGGCCAACTACCCCGAAAATTACTTTTCTCACATCATCATCGACGAGTGCCACCGATCTGCCTGGGGCAAATGGTCCATGGTCCTGACCCGCAATCCAGAAGCCACCCAAATCGGTCTGACCGCCACGCCCAGACAGCTTAAAACCAGTGAAAAAACGCCTGAAACCCAGGCCGACGAAAAAATTTCAGCCGACAACATCCGGCACTTTGGCGATCCAGTTTACGAATACGACATCAGCCAGGGCAATGAAGATGGCTACCTCGCAGCCTGTGAAATCCAGCGCGGACAGGTGGATATCGACTATACCGAACTCACTGCAGATGAAATCTATGCGCTGGGTCCCAAAGATGCCATAACTGGTCAACCACTCGGAAGAGATCAACTCCCAAAATCGTTTTCCAAAACCGAGTACGAATACCGAATACTATTGCCAGACCGCGTCCGCGAAATGACTCGTGACTTGTTCAATCACCTCGTCGCAACCGGTGGCCCAGAGCAAAAAACCATTATTTTTTGTGTTCGAGATACCCATGCCGATGAAGTAGCCAACGCGATGAACAATTTGTATGCCCAATGGTGCAATAACAACAATCGCGATCGCGCAGATCCCTACGCCTTCAAATGCACCGCAGCCAGTGGCGGCAGCGATTATGTCGCCGATCTGCGCGGAGCTTCCCGCCATCATTTCATCGCAACAACTGTGGATTTACTCTCAACAGGCGTGGATGTACCTTCCGTCAAAAATATCGTCTTCTTTAAGTACGTGCGTTCCCCAATCGCTTTCTATCAAATGGTTGGTCGGGGCACACGGCTCGATCCCGTGACAAACAAACTGATGTTCCGAATTTACGATTACACAAATGCCACGCGATTATTTGGAGAAGACTTCCGCACCCGAATCAAAAGCAAAAGCACAGGCGATGGAGACAAGGGCGACACCCCAGTACAACCCACCGTACTCGTCGAAGGCCTGGAAGTCCATGTCACAGATGCAGGCAAATACATCTTAGCCGAAGTAGATGGCAAATCCATGCCCATTACTGTCGAAGAATACAAACAACGCCTGGCCGCTCGTATCGTAGAAGAAATGCCCAATCTGGACGACTTCCGAACCTGCTGGATCCATCCCCAGGATCGCAGCGCCTTCATGAAGCGTTTGCCAGATCAGGGGCGGTCCGCTCAGGTGGTACAATCTTTGGATAACATGACCGACTATGACCTCTACGACATCCTGGCTGAACTCGGCTATGGCCTCGCGCCAAAAACCCGAATACACCGCGCCGACGCATTCTTTTATAAACACGACCGGTGGCTCAACAGACTGCCCATCCCAACCGCAGACACATTAAAAGCACTCACCATGCAATTTGCACGCACAGGCACAGACGGACTGGAAAACCCCCGCGTTTTCACCACGCCAGAAGTCACCCAGGCCGGCGGCATCAATGCCCTGGCCCAGATCGGACAGCCTGCAGATTTGCTGGTAAAAATAAAGGAAAGGATATTTGCCTTGTGAGTGGAAATGAGGTTTTATCTCGCTTACTCAGGGACCGATCAGATTTCTTACACAGCGTGTAAGAAATTTAAGACAAAAACTAAAAAAGAGAACGTACCGCCGCGAGTGTCCAGAAAAACAGCTTGCCTGGAACCTCAATATTGTATTACAAGACATGAGCACAGAGAAAGGGCCTATCCCTGCCAGAATAGGAAATAGACCCCACACAAATAAGACTTATAAAAATCAACTAATTACAGCTATATAGGCCCATTATTATCCCGCGAATATTGAAGATAAGAATCTTTTACATCCTCTGGAGTAAAGGGCGATCTAAGAAGACCATTGCCAATTCTAAGCAACAAGTTTCTGGATGCTGGGGCTGTTCTGTTCCAAACGATAAAACACTGTTGACCAATGCGTTTTCAAAGAAATTAGAAAACCACATTCACATGTTGAGTATCTATTTCGTCTATTAAAACTTTGTGCGGAGACACATGACGCTGGGCACGACGCCAGCAGTCGCGGCGGGGTTGGTCGCCCAAAAACGGAGTATGGGATGGATCGTTGACTTGGTGGATGCGAGAGAGAAAACCAAAACGCCCAAAAACATACTGGAAACGATAATACTTTCGGAACGAAAAAAGCGTCAGAAGTAGAGTCTGACGCTTTTTTTTGCTTGAATTGGCCGAAATGGGTTGCATAAATCAACCTAATGCGCTATTTTATAAAAACCGCTTGTTACCTAAAATCTTACCTTCAACCTTAGATTTAGTGCCTAAACCACTTTTATTGGCGACCCACGCACAAGATATTGTGGTCTTTAGGCAAGGGAAAAAGGGCAAAAAAGCACTTTAGGCGAAAACGCCCAATCAATCAAGCACATAACAAAGATACACAAACCGAAGGTTGTGTGCAAGAAGGAGAGAAAGGGGGTGATCTATATGACCCGACGAAGGGTAAACACCAGAGTCCGAGACGCACGGACAGGGCGGTACGTGCCGAGCCGTGAGGCCAGACAGCGACCGTCAACAACCGTGACGGAGAGAATCCCGCCACGTAGGCGGAAACGCTAACTCGGTCAGAGACAGTCCGTAGGCCACACCCTGCGGGTTGTCTCTGCTTTTTGCATAATTGTACATTTTTTTGCTGGTAGATTGCACAATTCTTCTTAATTTCATAAACAATATGGTGAACAGTTTTTGCGATTTCGGCTTAATTTGGGACATGATATTTTCCTAAATCTTTAAAAATCAACAGGTTATGTATTTAGGTGGTGAAATTTATAAATCCATATAAAACAATAAGTTACAAAAACTGTTCACAGTATTGATAAAGGAAGACGGTGAATGCCGTTAACATTCACCGTCTCGAATCCCCTTAAATTCTCCACAAGAATTAGAGCGTGAAAGAATGGCGGGGAAATTTTTAAGAAAGGGGGAGTCCACATGGACACCAGAAAACCCTTACGAGAGCGAATCTGTGGGCTGCTTGAGTGGCTGAAGCTCATAGCATCGTTTCTCGTACAAATCTCAAAGATGCTGTAAATCTTTTGAGAACCCTGAGTACGCGGTTACCGCCGTGTACTCAGGCGTTGTACGCCCGCGATTGTACTTCGCGTTCTGCTCGCGCGGAGTACGTGGGTTTTGTACAATTAAACGAATCCACAAACAAAAATCAACTTTTTTCTTTGATTTTTCAACTTTCTATTTCTATTTTTCAAACTGAGACACTACCGATTTGCTGGTTATAAAATCGAGATCTCCTGGCAGAAGAATAAGCGTTTGGTCCTTTCTCTGATGCCAGGATGTGATGTTTACAATGACAGCTTCTATCTCGCTGTCTCTATAATTTGCATAGTCTGTCACGAATATACATAGATGCTCACCTCCAAAATCGGGATGAACGACACACGTACCTGCTAAACTCATATTTCTCCTGCTGTAATAAGACCTTCAAATTTTGCCTGGAATTCAAGATCTTTCTTTATTTCTACCAAATCCTTACCTGCCCAACCAACAGCCTGAAGAAGAACCTTCCAATCGATGTCCCCGTGTGGCGTTTCTGAATGGCGTGATTCGGGCAAAGTGCGGCAATAATCATCCAATTGTTCATCGGTCTTATATCCAAATTGATCAAAGATATTCTCGACCAACTCAATCTCAGCACGAGATAGATCTGCTGTTCCTGGATTGAGTTCAGTTGGTATGGTATAATGACCCTCATTGGACCTGCAAAAATAATGATACCAGTAGCTATCAGACATAAACATACTGAGGGCTTTGCTTTTCTTCTTTGGAGGATCAATAAGATCGTACGTGTGGCCAAGCATGAGGTCCTCATACGGAAGATTTTTTAGTGTATCATAGGTTACTGGAAACCCCCATAGCTCCAGTGCTTTTCTGTCAACAAGATAGATCAACTTAAGCAGTTTGCGTGTACTCAAACTTTTGTCACCATTGCACCGTATGAATAAACGTGTAACTTGAGCAGCTTTCCGTTCTTTAAATTTTGGCATCTTTATGGATGACATATAGACCTCCTCTTGCTTGTCTAAAAAATATAAAGTTGAGTCCGCTCCGAAAAGGGTGTAATAGAGTGTAATAGAGAGTATAGGTTTTTTGTGAGCGTTGGGTCTGTCTGTGTCGCCTTTGGTGGTGACGTATGGTATTGGGGTCGTGTATAGAGTGCCCGTGCTTTGCAGGCGTGCTGACGAGGTTACAACGTGCATGTTTGGGTCAACAGGGTGCACCTATTGGGGGGTCTTCATTTGGCTGGGCGAGATAATTCTTGATCCTTACCAGATTGATCCATAAACTGCGACACCATGCCCAGACTTGATGGGGCAAAAGCCGACGATAACGCGTTTTACCCCCTGTTGTATGATAGCTCAACTGGAAGATGCTGGCCTCAACATTATGGCGTCGATTGCGGATGTGCACAGGCATGTCTTCAATCTGTTTTCGCCGGTGATAGGCAAGGATGTCTTGTTGGGTAATATATCGCGGCTTCCCTGCGATGAAGAGTTTGTATTTGCCCGGTTTATATTCTTGTGCAAGCTGAATTTCTCCACTGTGTCGATCAATGACTTCAACCCCTTCTTCTGTGCGTTCATATATCAAACGTCCCGGTCTGCCTTGTAGCCCACTGTAATAGAATTGCTTGTCCTCTTTGTCGGCATACGCACTGTTGCAAGCCGCATGGTAAGCCCCATCCATCGACACGTCCGAGACCTGTCCGACCACCTCCTGTGTCCGTTCTATGGCCGGTTGGACAAAAGCGTTATCCGCAGCCGTTGCCGCTTTGACTTCTACATCCGTGATCAAATTGAGGCCCTCCCCATCACAGGTCTCAGTGAGATTGACACTATATCCCTTGACCTTTTGCACCCCTTTTCTGCGAAAGGTCGCATCTGGATCATGGACAGACTGTAAGGAGGAAGAAGAAATAGATTGTGATGGCTTGGGAAGCACTGATTTTTCACTGGCGGAGACACTGACGGTGTATTGGTCAGAAAAAATACGCACGATGAGACCATATTCATCGCTGTCTTTCTCCTGATAGGCCGCCAACAGTCTGCACAGTAACAAACCGAGGGCTTCGAGCTTCTCCCCTTTTTCTGCACTGCTGAGTGGATACCCAACCTGATGCGGCTTCACCTTGAGCAAGGCGTCCAAAACCTCGCGGTCTGCTGCGCATAATCGTTCCTTTGCGCCCTTGTCTAACGAGCCCCAGAACCCTTGTAAGCACCCAATGACCAACTGCAAGCGACAACAGGTGGCAATATTGGCGCCGATTAACTTGCTGTCCATTCGCACCTGCTGACCCGTCACGCCAAAGACTTTAGCCTGTGTCTTGGTTAAGCTGGAAAACGTCTCCCCAATCAGATTGCGACCCCTTTGCAGGCCATAGGCATACAGGGACTGCTTGAACAGATAATACGTCGAAGCCACAGGCACCTCATCCGACAGATTCATCAACCCTAAAGCACGCATCACCAAGATGTTGAATCCACACTGCTCAAAAAGTTGCGCATCGCTCCACCCAAAGCCCTCTTTCAAGATCATCATCGACACCAAGCGGCGCACAGAAGCATTGGGACGGCCTTGCTCACGATCAAACAAGACCGAAAAGACATCTTCATCTATCTTGCAGGTAATATGTGCGTAGAACACATTATGCCAAGCACTCGGATCATTCAACTGCGCCTGCTTGCGCCCTTTGAAATGGGACTCAAAACTCGAAAACAGATCCGGTTGGCTTGATGGGGCACTTCTTCTAAACATTGCGATACTCCCACAGGATTACTTTATAGGTTATACATCCGTTACGAGGCCACAGCCTCACACACGTAATTTAACTCTTTTTACATAAAAATAAAATCGACTTTTCGGAGCGGACTCAAAGTTGTTTTTGAAAATCACAAAATAAAAACAGGAAGTCAATGACATGGTTGAAAAACGTCCCGGAAAGCACTTTCGAAAAGTGCTTTGGAAGTTGGGATTTTGATTCTTATTTTGGTTGACATAAGCCCAAAATTGTCTATCGTAAGGAAAGGACCTGAACACTTTGGCATCTAAATCACCGACCTCTGTTGTCAATGTTGAAACAGATGAGACGCATTTGACCGTCTCTCTGAATGACGGTCGCCGCATATCTGTGCCTCTCGAATGGTACCCCAGATTGTATTACGGAACAGTAAAGGAACGAGAGGACTGGCGTCCCTTTGGATTTGAAGACCGTGCAATCGCCTGGGATAGTCTCGACGAGCATATTTCTGTTGAAGGATTGTTAGACGGGCGTCCAAGTAGCGAAAGTCCGCAATCAATTCAACGGTGGTTGTTGTCAAGGGGTCAAAAGCATGAGAATGAGCTGACCGTGTGACAAGTTTGTGACTTGCTTTCTGAGAATAAGTGCCGGAAGCCCCTTAAAACACAGGCTTTCGGCATTATTGTATAAGTCAAGATAACGGAACTTGATATTGTTCACAGTGGTATCCCAATAAGTCTATTATGGAGCACCAGCTTACCTGGATTGGGTAGCTATCAGGTCTGCAAATCAAGAAAGGAATACACGATGAGTAAGACTTGGATTCAAAAGTGTGCAAAAAGTGAGTTTGATTGGGAACTGGACCCGGAAAACTATACGGAGACACAACCTTGGTGGTGTGAACATGGTGGAATTTTGAGTAAGCCTTCTGACTCGAGAGCTTGTACGTTTGGCTGTCTAGAAAAGTTGAATGAAGAAAAGCAAAAATTATATAAGGTTCATCATGAACAGGTACAGTCAGCAAGACAACGAGATCGTACGTGTCTATCGCAAAAAAATAGGCGTGAGTCGTTTTTTCAAACTTGGTCTAACTTGTTACCTAATAAATTTGTGGAAGTCTATCTAGCCCGACTAATTCATGAACTGTAATCGTTGGGGTTGTTTGTCAGGCGGCATCGGTTCCAAGCATCAAAATGAGGGTGCTTTCTATCTTGTCTGCCGGCATAGGCGTCTTCATAGAGTTCAAGCAGCCAAAATCGTCACCTGACTGGCTCTGCCAGTGTCAAAAGTACAGACCGGTCCCTTGCCAGTCCTGTCTGTGGATAAGTCCGTGTATTTGTAAAGTCAAAACGTGATGGGACAGACCCCTATTCCTGCCCCGTTGATGGGTTATGGCACCGCCTTTGCCAGATTGCACAGGATTTTATCAAAAAGGTGTGGCAATGGAAATGACATAGGCAGATGGAAGGTGATCTTTGTTTTCAACTCACAGACGCGTCCGGCGACTTTAAGGAAGCGATTTTGGAGGGTATTGACCTGTGCGTTTATCCACGTTGTGCCTTGTAATCCGATGTGCGCTAAGGTGTGCAACAAGACATAGGCAGCCGAATGGAGGAAGAGGCGGAACTGATTGGCTCCAAATGCGTGACAGGATGTGCGGTCTGAGTGGAGAAAGGTTTTGTGATTTTTAATGAAGTTTTCCATCTGTCCGCGAGCACAATAGATATTTTGGTAGATAAAGGAGGCCCTTGAACTTTCAAGGTTGGTCACGACAAAGCGTGTGTTTTGGCCTCGGGTGGTGATTTCAGCTTTGCAGATGATGCGTCTGGCACAGGCCCAAGTCTGGGCTTGGTAATAAAATGAGGTAAAAAGTCGCACGGGCTTGCCGGTTTGTGCATAAAGGCTTTTGGTCTGATCCATCAGGGGCTTTGAAAGGGCTAAGAGTCGGGTATTGGCACTTTGTCCGAGGATAAAAAAGAGGTCCTTTGTCGCACAAAAGTCCTGGACTTCTGGACTTGAGAAGTGGGCATCGCCTCGCAAAAAGAGTGCCACCTTTGGCCAAGCCTGACGAATATAAGCGACTAACCGCTTGAGAATGGTGACAATCTGTTTGCCATCAGGACGCACACCCGGACGTAAAATCGTCGTGATTAGCTTGCCCGATTGCCCTTCATAAATATGCAAAGGCTGGTAGGAGTAGGCACCCAAATACCCATTGAATAAGGACAACTGCTGCGTCCCATAAACCCTATCCTGCGTATCATCAATATCTAAGATGATCGACGAAGGCGGCTTTTTATACGAAGCAATAAAACAATCGACAAAGGCACGAGCAACGCGATACAAATCGCTTCTGCTCATCTGATTCTCAAACCGACTCATCGTGGGTTGACTGGCCAAGTTCTCACCACTTATGGGCAAGCGATCACAGGCAACCTTGAAGCCGGGATCGCTGCGTAAGGCATTGCAATCATTGGCATCTTCATACCCACAGGCAATTTGAAACACGCGCTGTTTGATCAACTCTGCCGTGCTATGCGCCACATAACTTTGATGCCGATGGTCTTTAATCGCGCGACTCAAACGTGATAAAATACCCGTTTTGGCCTCCACTTCTCGAAGCAATAAGGCTCCGCTATCGCTGGTGAGGATGCCCCCATCAAAGGCGAGGTTGAGACGTTTGCCGAAAATGCTTGCCAAAGGAACCTTGCAATGATTATCTTGTGTGTTCACGGTAGTTTCTCCCAAGTTCATTGTTCAATGGTTATGAGTGTAACTTAATATAATACAATGGCTTGAATAGGGAAACTACCTTTTTTATGAATTTTTCGGGCTAGATCACGAATCTTATAAAGGACTTTTTAAAAATGAAGGAGTTTACGCGGTTCTAGTTCCGAACAAGCAGATAGAAACTTGCTTAGAAAGTGAAAAATGGGATTTTCACATTGATTGGAGTACTAAACCTTCATGGGAAGACGATAAAACTTACAACGGGTACCAGCGGTGGCATGCTATACATTCAGATATCGAGCCTTTAGTTTTATATCGCAGTTTTGGTGAAATAAAAAAAGTTATTTAGAGGTCGTCGAGGAGTTTCGTCTGTTTCATAATCTTTATGAGGATAGAAGACAGGAACGTTATGTTAAAATTGATGAGACGGGTAATGAAGAGTGTGTTGTTAAGATTAAATCTGATAGCGTTAAAATTCGATGGAAAGAATTAAATCAATTCTTGATAGCAAAGAAAATGTTTCTTTTGATTCAATTCGATTTTAAAGTGTGGTCTAAGTTTAATTTAAAAACTTTGGAAATAAAAGAAAATGAAGAATCAACAAAAGATCAGATCTGTTTTTGGAATTTATCAATCTTCAGTTGTTCACCAACACGACACTATCCGAAATCTATGAGTCGTTTTTATGGAAAATTGTTAGTTCCTTTTGATATTGAAATGAATCAACGAACAAATTCAAGCCCAGATGTTCCTTCTAAATCTCATAAATATGATAGACGAGTTTTAGACAAATATTATCAACAACCGGATAAATATAGTATAACTTATGGCAGTTATCCAAAGATAGAATGCCTAGGGTTATGGAGCCGTCATTTTTCTTTTGTTGATTCGACCTATGCAGGTGGTGAAAAGGTAGTAGAACTTTGTGATTTAGGCAATCGCGCCCCTATACCTCCCACCGAAGAATGGAAACACTGGAAAAAGTATATAGTTACAGACGGTCAATCCCGTATAAAAATAAAAACAGAATATTATAATGAATCTTTAGTGCCTCTTTTTAAGAAACTGTATCTCGAAGTTAAGTATGAATACGAAGGTATTTTATTTCAGCCTTTATCCCAGCAAGAGAGTGACCTGCTTGACCAATTAAAATGCCCTACTGTGAATAGAGAGGAATTTAATTTTTTAATAACAGCTTTGACAATACTCTTGATAGAGTCCATAAAAGAAAAGGAAGAAAGAACAGGAGGTACAAAGGGAAAGATTAAATGGATAAAAGAAACGATAACAAGCGTGACAAATATAGATCCCACACAATATGTTGAAATTCTTTATGAAATTTACGAAATCAGAAACAAAAAAGGTGTTGCCCACAGAAATGAATCAAAAAGAGAAAATTATTTGAAAGAAAAAGAATTGGGTGATAAGTCTATACAAATTTTTCGTAAAGTAAATGATTTCCTCGAGTTTTTGATTTCTACTAGGTGATATTTAGGATTTTGGCATACTGGACAGACAATGAAAAGGACATTTGCTACATGAAAAATAATGGATCATTTTTGCCTAATGGATGGAGACGCATTCAAGTCAAAGATATTTGTTCTAAAATAGATTACGGCTATACCGCAAAGGCAAACCCATCACTTAAAGAGCCGAAATTTCTGCGTATTACAGACATTCAGGATGGCAATGTAAATTGGGATGAAACGCCGGGTTGTGAAATTGATCCCGAAAATGAAAAAAAGAAAAATCTTCAGAGTGGCGATATTGTTTTCGCTCGTACAGGTTCTGTGGGCAAAAGTTATTTGATTGTGGATCCTCCACGAGCAGTGTTTGCTTCATATCTAATTCGTCTGCAAATTCGAGAGATTGCAACCCCAGAGTATGTTTATCATTTCTTTCAAAGTAACGATTATTGGCAACAGATAGGACTGAATGTAAGAGGAGGTGTTCAGTCTAATGTAAATGCAACCCGCTTGGGGAATCTTACTTTACCACTCCCTCCCCTCTCCGAGCAAAAACGTATCGCCGCTATTCTCAACGACCGCATGGCCGACATCGTACGCGCCCGTGCTGCTGCTGAAGCGCAATTGGAGGCTGCTGAGGCTTTATCGGCTGCGTATTTGCGGGAAACTTTCAAGAGTAAAGAGGCAAAGGAATGGCGTTGGCCTCAATTGAAGGAATTTGCAGGGATCAATCCTCGTCGTCCCAGAGATCTTAAGCGGATAGAAGAAGCACCGACAACCTTTGTCCCAATGCCCTCTGTCGATGGAACTTCGGGGAACATCTCAGATCCGTTAGAAAAGCCTTTTGGAGAAGTCAGAAAAGGATACACCTACTTTGAAGAAAATGATGTTCTATTTGCCAAAATTACACCCTGCATGCAGAATGGAAAACACGTTATAGCGAGAAATTTGGTTGATGGGATAGGTTTTGGCACGACCGAATTTCATGTCATAAGATCAGGAGACGAAGTTATACCTGAATGGATACATCTCTACATCCGCCAACCTTCGATTCTCAATGAAGCCGCCACACACTTCACAGGTTCAGTGGGTCAACGAAGGGTCCCACCATACTTTCTTGAAGACCTTGCGATTCCACTACCTCCCCTCTCCGAACAAAAACGCATCGCTGCCACTTTAAAAGAACGCATGGCCGACATCGCACTCGCTTGTACTGCGATCAAAGAAAAATTGGAGGCAATTAACCAACTGCCCTCTACAATACTTCGCAAAGCCTTCAACGGCGAACTTTAACATTTCAATGAGGTATTCATGACAAAAGCAGGACTATCCACAGTGCAATCCGTCAACAGCGCGATCAAAAGCATCTGCGACATCATGCGGCGATCCAACTGCGCGGGCGCAATGCAGTATGTACCAGAACTGACCTGGATTTTATTCCTCCGCATCCTGGACGAACGCGAAGAACAAGAAGAAATGATGGCAAAAGCCGTTGGACAGCACTATATCCCATCATTAGAAGCACCGTATCGTTGGCGCGATTGGGCTGCACCGGATGGCGCAAAGCGCGTAGAACTTCAACAAGGTACACTGGGCGCATTTTTTACCTTTGTGAACGAAGACCTTCTGCCCCACTTGAAAGCACTGCGGGACAAACCCAACGCCACTGCACGGCAAAAAATCATCAGCGAAGTCATGTCTGGCGTTGAACGGCCCCGCATTGACACCGAGCGGAACATGCTTGATGTGCTGGACCGCGTCCACGAAATCAAAGACGAATCCATTGACCCAACCCATGTATTTCCCCTATCGCAAGTCTATGAAGGTCTCTTACTTAGCATGGGCGAAAAGGGCAACGATGGCGGTCAATTCTTCACGCCTCGGGAAGTCGTTCGCGCTTTGATTCGCACAGTCGATCCCAAAATCGGTGAAACCGTGTTCGACCCGGCGTGTGGCACAGGCGGTTTTCTGGCACAGGCTTACGAGCACATGCATCACAACCTCGGCGACGATGCCACCCCCGATCAACTCGATATCCTCAAAACACAAACGTTCTACGGACGCGAAAAAGAAAACCTGATCTATCCCATCGCCCTTGCCAATCTGGTGCTTCACGGCATTGACCAGCCCCACATCTGGCATGGCAACACGCTCACGGGCAATGAAGTCTATGGCGGGCTTTTTCTCAACGCACCACCGCTATTTGACGTGGTGCTGATGAATCCGCCCTTTGGCGGCAAAGAAGGCAAAGACGCCCAAACGCAATTTGCTTACAAAACAGGAGCCACGCAGGTTCTCTTTTTGCAACACATCATAGACAGCCTCACACCAGGCGGACGCTGCGGCATTGTGCTGGACGAAGGCATTTTATTCCGAACAAACGAAATCGCCTTTGTCCAGACCAAACGCAAACTCGTTGAAGAGTGCAACCTACAGTGCATTGTGAGCCTACCTCCTGGCGTCTTCACATCGGCAGGGGCTGGTGTGAAAACCAATCTGCTCTTCTTCTCAAAAGGTGAACCGACGAAAGAAATCTGGTATTACGACCTGTCAGACGTAAAAGTAACAAAACGCAATCCCCTAACGTCGAAACACTTCGAAGACTTTTTCAAACGGATGCCCAAACGCGAAGAAAGCGAAAAAAGCTGGACAGTCGATCTCGTCCAATGCCGAAAAGACGCCCTCAAAGAATCTGCGCCCCTCCGCAAACAAGCCGAAGCCAAAAGCCGACAAGCCGATGAAATCAAAGTCCAATTGATGGCCAGGACAAAGGATAGAACGGATGACTACAAAGCACTGGAAAGTCAGGAAAAAGAATTGCGGCGAGATGCGCGAGAATTGATAAACAGAGCGCAGGCAATTGACAACGCGGTTTATGACCTCAAAGCCGTCAATCCCAACAGCATTGTCGAAGAAGACACCCGAACCCCCGAAGACCTGCTCAATATCATCGAACAAAAAGGGAGAGAAGTCGCCGAAGCACTATCGGCTCTGCGGGGTCTGTAGGGCTTAAAAACGGAGAAAAAAGATTGACAAGTGCGTTAAAATTTGCTCAAATTTGATAGGGAGGTTAAATAAATTTAATCTCCCTATTTTATTGTAAAATGGTTATTTATAGAAAATAATGGCACTATATTATAATGATAGAAAAAAAGAACGTCCCGTCAGCAACTTCGCACTCAATTTCGTGGGTCTGGCTATTGAAGCCTATCGACGCGACAAAATCACGTACAGCAAATTGTTCAATCTCGCAGAGCTAGTGGAATTTGATGATGTCATAGACGAAATACTATCCTGCATGGGAATTGAAGACGATATCGAAGAAGAGGTCTATCTCCCGGAGTGATCTCGTGCAGAAGGATTTTGGGAAAATTGCTTTCTTTGTATATTTTAGCTATAATATAACGAAATGTGTGTCGTAATATTTTATGACATATTAAGAGGACTTGAAAATGTCTAATACTATCATGTTTGATACAAGTCTATTAGATATTCCTGAGTTTAATGAGCGCAGGACAACGCAAGTTGCTGCTTTACTTGCACATTATTCTGGCGGTCAAATTAGTGTGTATAAACTTGTCAAATTGATATACCTTATTGATAGAATCTCTTTGGAGCGTCGTGGTCGTCCCGTGACTTTTGACCGTCCGTATAATCTACCATTTGGGCCAACGCCAAGTCATACATACGATCTTGTTTGCAAACCCTGGGAAGGCGAATACTGGTCTCAATATTTTTCCAGACCACAAGGGTATATTATTAAACTAATTAAAGACGATATAAGCAGTGATGAACTATCACAAGCACAAATTGATCTGATAAATGATGTATTTAAGGAATTTGGAAATAAATCCTTTGGGCAATTAAAGAACTACCTACACTCTCTATCAGAGTTTGATGATCCAGGGGGTTCATCTAATCCCATAGATTGGAATACCTTGCTTAAAGCTACGGGATGGTCTGACGAGGATTTAATAACAATCAGGAAAGAATTTGACGCAAAAGCAAAGTTTGAAAATATGCTTAGAAATATGGAGAATGATAACCCGCCAGCAACCATTTCTGTCCTGCTGACCATCCCATGAGTGCCAGCCCCCGACCGACCGCCGTCCCCCAATTTCAATTTTCAATTTCACAAAAGCAAAGTTGCCTCTCACTGTCACTTTAGTATATAATTCCCTAAAAAATCAAAACTAAAAACAAAAGGTCGTGAGGAATAAATCCCCACGACCTTTCTGATATAAAAAACAATATATTTTTTGGTGACCCCGAGGGGAGTCGAACCCCCGTCTCCAGAGTGAGAGTCTGGTGTCCTAGGCCACTGAACGACGGGGTCACTCACAATGCGATGGCGACAACCTAATAAAGTTCGATAGTTTTGTCAAGCCTCCCTACTCCACAAGTGCCTCATAAACCAGAGGCTGAAAAGGCCTCACAATATTGCCCGATCCGCGCAACTGGGTCCACACCATAGAAACCATCTCATTTTGCTGATCAATCCAGAAATGCGTCTTGGCAATACCCGACCAATAATACGTCCCATTCCTGTCCTCCCACGCCGTCTCGGTCTCATCCACAATCACAGAAAAACCATAGCCAAAACCATCGCTCTTGCGCTGGCGGTGTCGGTAACGTGCCGTCTCGGGTAAATGATTGGCCGTCATAAGCTGGATAGTTTCCGGTTTCAAAATACGCGTACCGTACAACTCGCCCCCATTGAGCAACATCTGGGAAAAACGGAGATAATCCCGAGCCGTACTCACCAACCCACCGCCACCGGATTCCCGTGCGTCGCGCCGTGTATTGCTCCGAAGGCTGCGCGCCTCAAAATTACCCTCATCGTCCTTCCCATACAACGTAGCCATGCGGTCGCGCTTTTCCTCGGGCACATAAAAACCCGTATCGACCATCTCTAAAGGCACAAAAATGCGCTGCGAGAAAAACTCCCCCAAAGACATACCTGAAGCGACCTTGACCACACTGCCGAGGATATCGGTAGCTACGCTATAGAGCCATCGGGTCCCAGGCTGAAAACGCAAAGGCAATTGGGCGACCTTTTGGGCATATTTGACATTTGATTTGGCCCCAAACAGATTCGCAATCCGATAAAGCGTATCGACAGATGTTTCCCCAAAAATGCCATACGTCAAACCAGATGTATGCGACAACAAATCCGCAACCGTTATCGCGCGCTCGAGCGGCACCAGAATTGGATTCTCCGTCCCGCCACCCGTATAAACCTTTGTCTCGGCAAATTCGGGTATAAACTTAGACACCGGATCGTCCAGCTTCAGCTTACCCTCTTCATAGAGCATCATAATCGCAACACTGGTAACCGGTTTGGTCATAGAATAAATTCGAAAAAGCGTATCCTCAGTCATCGGCTTATCCGATTCCCGATCGCGCAAACCCGCAGTCTCGAAATGCACAATTTTGCCTTCTCGAGCGATCAGCGTCAAAACACCCGCAAATTTCCCAGAATCCACCAGAGCTTGCATTGTGGGTTGGATCTTCGCAAGACCTTCTGCAGAAAACCCCATCTCTGCGGGATCTCCATAGGGAATTTCAGTAGCGGAAATCGAGTGAAAGGAGAAAAAAGCAGCAAGCAGAACAAACAGGCTACGTTTCAGAAAACGCGTCATATAAATACTCTCCTTTATTTTATAAAAAAGGGTTACACCATTGCGATGTAACCCCTTCTCCTTATCTGGCGCGGACGCCAGGATTCGAACCCGGAACCTTCTGATCCGTAGTCAGGTGCTCTATCCAGTTGAGCTACGTCCGCTAAAATCAACTACTTAGCGTATTTGTGATACAGCACAACGTTATAAGGCAGACAAAGGTATCAAAACCGCGAAAAACTGTCAAGCGGAAACAGGCTATTATTTCAGATAGCGAATGGCTATAGTGTTTTGGGTTGCCCCCAACGCCGGAATGTATAATCATAGAGCAAAGGAGGGCTGACCGGGCGGGCACAGGGGCACCGCCCCTACATATCTTAACCGAGGAACCGAGCATGAACCTTGAAACGCAATTAATCCACGCAGGTGAAGAAGAAAAAAAATATGAAGGGGCGGTCGCGCTACCCATATTTCAGAGTGCCACATTTGCATACAGCAGTGAAGACAGTTACCACGACATAAAATATCTTCGCCTGAACAACACCCCCAATCACACAGTAGTTCATGAAAAACTGGCGCAAATTGCGGGCGGAGAAGCCGCTGTCGTCACCGCATCGGGCATGGCAGCGATAACCACCGCCCTATTGACCGTACTAAAAAAAGGCGATCACCTCCTCGCACAAAATTGTCTCTATGGCGGAACGCGCGTTTTTTTGGCACGCGACATCGCCGACTTTGGGATCGACGTGGATTTTGTATCGGGAAACGCGCCGGATGAATGGAAAAGATTGGTGCGACCCGAAACCCGCGCCATCTATGTCGAAACCATGAGCAATCCCCTGCTGGAAGTTGCCGACCTCCCATCCGTCGTCACCTTTGCCCAATCCCATAACCTCATCTCCATGATCGACAACACCTTTGCCTCGCCAGTGAACTTTCGCCCCTTAGACATCGGCTTTGACCTCTCCTTGCACAGTTGTACAAAATACCTGAACGGACATTCGGATATTGTCGCCGGCTGCGCGATTGGGTCACGCGATCTGGTCTCCCGCATTATGCACCGTTTGAATATCCTGGGCGGCTGCCTGGATCCACACGCCTGCTTTCTCTTATTGCGCGGCATGAAAACACTGGTCCTGCGCGTGGAAAAACAAAACGAAAACGCACACACATTGGCCTCTTTTCTGCAAGATCACCCAGCCATAGTACGCATAAATTATCCGGGCTTATCTAGCCACCCGCAACACAACTGTGCAAAAAAGCTATTTAACGGATGTGGCGGCGTATTGAGTTTTGAAGTGGCAGGCGACAGCCGCGTGGCTGATGCGGTAATATCGAGACTGCAACTGCCAGTCTCCGCGCCCAGTCTGGGCGGTATCGAAACACTGATCACCCGCCCCGTACAAACATCGCACTCGGGACTAACCGACGAAGATCGACGCGAGGCGGGAATATCCGAGCGACTAATCCGCGTGGCAGTTGGCATTGAAGCCGCGGAGGACTTATGCGCGGATTTTGAGCAAGCTCTGAGGTGCGTAGAAAAGGAGAAACAACATGGGTAATAAAATCAAACTTGGGATGCTAAAAGCCATGCCACAAAAGTGGGATGTCGCGGAGAATTGGGCAGTATTTGAAAAACAATTTGAGGCACATGGGCGCGATGTAGATGTATTTATAACACCCGAATGTTTCCTGGATGGATACGCGGTCACAGAGAAAAATTGGACCGCAGAACACTTTGCCGAAGTTGCTCAAAACATCGAGCAAAGCGCGTACATCCAACAGGTATGCGAGATGGCACGCGCATCGCGCACCCATATTGTCTTTGGATTCACCGAAAAACGCGCGGGATATTTTTACAATGCCGCTATATTGGTGAACCGCACGGGAAAAATTGTCGGGACATATTACAAAACGCATTTGCAATCGCACGATCACCGTTTTGTGCGCGGCGATGACTTGCCCGTATTTGATCTCGACTTTGGCACAGTAGGCATAGTAATTTGTGCAGACCGCCGATGGCCCGAATCGATTCGCACATTGCGGCTCAAAGGCGCGAAAATCTGTTTGATGCCAACCTATGGCATGTGGCATGAAGAAAATGAATGGTGGATGCGCACGCGATCCTATGAAAATCAGATGTTCGTGTGTTTCACGCATCCCAACGTGGCCCTGATCACAGATCCGCGCGGCAAGGTAGCGGCAAAATTGCAATCCAACGTGCCAGATGTGCTAATCCACGAGATCGATCTCAAAAACGCATCAGATGAAAACCATCTGAGCGACCGGCGTCCCGAACTCTACGGCATCATGGGAAAAGTCAATCACTGGTCGCAGCAGCCCGAATTTTCATCGCCGACTTATGGGGGGAAATAAACCATGTATCGCATTGGACTAATTGGCAATCGGGCGCACCAGAATACCTACGGCCCGATCTGGCATGAACGAGAGGATTGCGAAATCGTCGCAGCAGCCGAACACCACGCGGGCAAAGGCGAGGCCCTATCTCAACTCTACGGCGTTGAGGTCGCGCGGGAATACGACGCAGTTCTGGAAGACCCAAATGTCGATATCGTCTCCATCTGCACGGATTTTTATCTCAAGCGCACGCTAATAAAAAAAGCCCTCGCCTGCGGCAAACACGTACTGGTCGATAAAACCATTGCGCGAACCGTTGCTGAAGCCAGAGAAATTGTCGATATCGTCGCCAGCGCATCAAACAAAGTGCTGCTGACCTATCCCTCGCGATTTTCACCGACAATGTTGCGGCTCAAGAAGGCCCTTGACCGAAGCGAATACGGACGTATTTCCGCGTATGCCCACAACAGCGTAAGACAATTTTTAGGCGACATCATGGCCTACGTAAGCTATCCGACGCCAGCCGTGCAAAATGGCGGAGGTGAATTGATGAACCTGGGCAGCCATGCCGTGAGTGCTCTGCTCTGGTTTTTTGGGATGCCAAACAGGGTGAGTTGTCAGATGCAAAATCTCTACTTTGAGGAATACGAGCAATTTGGCACAGAAGATATCGCCACACTCTGGTGTGAATATCCAGATTTTACAGCAACACTTACCGTAGGAAGGTCAAAAGCGCGACACGAGGATGCCACATTCGATTGCGTCAACATCACGGGCGAAGGCACGTGGGTTCAGGTAGATCGCCTGGGTTATTCCGTCAACCGAAAAACCGTCGATATTCCAGTGCCCACCACAACGGGATCCGCAGCCTGTGTAGCGCATCTCATCGACTGCATCGAACAAGACGCGACACCTGTCACCGGTGCAGAAGAGGGACTATCCGTAGCCCTGCTCACAACAGCCGCCTATCAAGCCGCACATACTGGCGAACCAGTCACCTTGCCCTTGCAAAATGAACAACATCCTTTAATTGATGCAGAAGATCATATAGTTGACCATTTGCTGGATTAATCAGGAGGTATCAAATGAACACATATCGCGCTGTTATCATAGGATTGACGGGCATTGGCGCCAGCCGCCCGCATGAAACGAGAGGACCTGTCTTTGGCGCTATGCCGCCATCGCACGCATCGGCATATCACAAACACGCTCAAACAGAGGTCGTCGGCGTATGCGACTTGCGCCAGGAAGCGTTGGATGACTTCTCCGAGCGATGGGGCGATGTCTGGCCCGATATGAACACATATACAGATTTCAGGGAAATGCTGGACAAAGAGCAGCCCGACCTGGTCAGTGTCGTGACATCTGATCACGTACACGCCGATATCACAGTAGCAGCCGCCGAAGGGTCCGCGCGGGCGATCTTGTGCGAAAAACCCATTGCAACAACCATGGCCGATGCCGACCGCATGATCGCAGCCGCAGAAGCAAATAACGTACCGCTCTCGATTGAACACACCCGCCGCTGGTATCCGAGTTATCTACAAGCGCGGGAGATGATCCGATCCGGTGAATTGGGCCGCTTGCGAACCATTGTCTGCGACCAATTTGGGACGCGCGCCATGATGTTTCGCAACGGCACACACATGATCGACATGATGTGCTTTTTTGCCGAAGCAAATCCCGAATGGTTGGTCAGCGAGTTGGAACCCGGATTTGAGCATTTCACCGAATACAAAGGCGATGGCGGGCACGATCCAGCGACCGATCCTTATGCATCGGCCTACATCCATTTTGACAATGGCGTACGCGCATTTTACAACTGCCACAAAATGGCGTTTAACGGATCAAAATTTTCCTTGACGTGTGAAAATGGAAGGATTGAAATCTCAGATCAGAAATTCGAGGTCATTACACAACAAGAGCCGCGCTGGTGGTCGCATGCAACTGTTCCCGTGGAGCCATATATAGCGATCCGACAAATTGGCGCAGTCTCAGAACTCATCCACGTCCTGGAAAACGGCGGCACACTCGTTTCACCCGCACGCGAAGCCAGAAAAACACTTCAGATCATGCTGGGCATACTGGACTCGCATCACGCGGGCAATGTGCGGGTCGATCTTTAGGACCTGTTTGAAGCAGACAAACAGGAGTAAATCATGACCAGACGCAGACTACCCATCGGCATTCAGACCTTTCGCGAGATGCGAGAAGAAAACTACTATTATGTGGATAAGACCTCTTATATTCAGCGGCTAATAGACGAGGGCAAGCACTACTTCCTGTCGCGCCCGCGTCGCTTTGGCAAAAGCCTGTTCCTGGACACGCTGAAGGAACTGTTCGAAAGCAATGAACCGCTGTTCGATGGGCTTCACATCCATGACCGCTGGGACTGGTCAATTCACCATCCGGTGATTCGCTTGAGCTTTGGCAGTGGCAACTTCAAAGAGCCGGGCTACCTGCAAGCGAACCTCCTGGATCAATTGGCCGCCATCGAACGTCGGACCGGGGTAGTCGTTGAGGCAGAGACAGTATCGGGGCGTTTCGCCTATCTTATAGAGGCACTGCACGAGCACGCCGGACAGCCGGTGGCCGTTCTCGTAGATGAATACGACAAGCCGATCCTGGACACGCTCGAGGTGCCAGAAGTCGCACGCGCCAACCGCGACTTTTTGCGTGGCCTGTACGCGACCATCAAGGACAGCGACGCACATATCAAGTTCACCTTCCTCACCGGCGTCAGCAAATTCTCCAAGGTCAGCCTCTTTTCCGGCCTCAACAATCTCAAAGACATCACACTGGATCCGCGCTACTCAGCCATCTGCGGCTACACCGACACAGACCTGGACACGGTATTCGCACCAGAGCTGCCTGGCCTGGATAGGGACGAGATACGTCGCTGGTACAACGGCTATAGCTGGCTGGGAGAAGAGGTCTATAACCCGTTCGACATCCTCCTGCTCTTCGACAGCCGACGCTTTGGCGCGTGGTGGTTTGAGACCGGCACCCCGACATTCCTAATCGAGACCCTGATCTCGCGCGGGGTCGGTACGTTGGCCCTGGACAACATGCTGGGCAGCGACGAACTGTTATCTGCCTTCGACGTTGACCACATCGCCACTGAAGCACTGCTATTTCAGACCGGCTATCTGACCATTCGACATACCGAACTGCGCGGCAGCAGGACCTACTATCGCCTGAGCTACCCAAACCAGGAAGTGCGCCAGAGCCTGAACGAAAGCTTACTAAACCACTTGACCGGAAGCCCGGCACAGCAAGCAGAACACAGTGCCCGTCTCTACGACCTATTGCTGATCAATGACTTCGCTGGCCTGGAAAACCTATTCAAAGCATTCTTCGCCAGCATTCCCTACCAATGGCACACGAACAACGACATAGCGAACTATGAAGGCTACTACGCCAGCGTCTTCTACTCCTACTTCGCGTCAGTGGGATTGGACATCGTCGTGGAGGACAGTAGCAGCTATGGCCGTCTGGACATGGCAGTTCGCTTCAATGGCAATGTGTACCTGTTCGAGTTCAAAGTGGTGGAATTGGCACCGGAGGGCACCGCGATGGCACAACTAAAAGCGCGGCACTACGCAGACAAATACCGCGACCTGGGCGAGCCAATTCACCTCATTGCCGTAGAGTTCAGCCGAGAAACCCGCAACCTGGTGGCATTCGAGACAGCTCTGGCATGAGGTATAACTACCCAACTGACTTTTCTCAGTATATATGAAAGGAAGTGATGGAAATGAATTTGACCGTTGAATTAACAACCGATCAGGTCATTGATTTTGTCCAGCAGATACCGCCGGAAGAGAAGCGAACAGTATTGCTTGCGCTTGCAGAGCAGGCAGAAGTCAATCGCGCGGCACGCATGGACTATGCTGAAGCGCAGTTTCGAAAGTTATGTGCGTCTCGGGGATTGGATTGGGACACGATGACCGAAGCAGAACGCGAGAATTTTGTCGATGACCTCATCCATGAGGACCGCGAATGCAACCCATAGCTGTTTATGATACAAACATTCTGTTGCCAGTATCGGCTGGGGAGGCAACCCTTATCGCTGTCTTGCACTGGCGCGACAGAGCAAAATTGAAGGATTAACCTGTCCAAAAATACTGGATGAATTGGCAGAGAAACTCACCACCAAACTCAATAGAAAGAAAAATAATGGAGATAGAATTTTCACAGGGACAAATTGTGGTCTTAAAGTCCGATTCTTCTGTGAAGGGAGCGGTTGTTGAGGTATTGCCAGGTGGGGATGAGGATCGGGTCAGGGTTTTTACAGAGGGAAATATCCATACGTATTACGCTTCCCAGTTGAAGACCGAAGAGAGACCCGAAGACACTTTTCAGAGTCTTTCGCGCGATCAGTTCCATGCCTACCTGACCGCCCTACAAATACGGCATCCGAGCCTATCGAAGTTGTATTCACTCAATGCGGCTCGCATTGACTTTATACCCTACCAGTTTCGCCCGGTGTTAAGATTCATTCGGTCAGACCGTCCGAGACTTCTGATTGCAGACGGCGTAGGAGTGGGTAAGACAATTGAGGCGGGATTGATCCTCCGGGAGTTGCAGGCCAGACGTGACATCAACTCTGTACTCATTATATGCCCGCGTCCATTGGTGACCGAGCGCAAATGGGAGAGTGAGATGAAACGATTTGACGAGCGTTTCACCCATCTCGACGGACCTACCTTGAGATACTGCATCAATGAGATGGACCTGGAAGGCGTATGGCCCCAACAGCATCAGCGAACAATTCTTCCTTACTCGTTATTTGATGAGGTGCTCCTTCACGGTTCAAAGAGAAGGGGCAGAGGAAAAAGCAGAAAAGGTCTGCTGGATTTAGACCCGCCTCCACGATTCGATCTTGTAATTGTTGATGAAGCCCACCATATTCGCAATCAGATTACTTACTCTCACCAGGCCGTGCGATTTTTCTGTGACCACGCCGAAGCCGCGATATTTCTGACCGCTACGCCTATCCAGCTTGGTAACCATGACTTGTTTGTTCTGCTGAATACGCTCCGTCCCGATCTCATCCTGGATCATGAGAGCTTTGAGCACATGGCAGAGCCAAACCCATTTATTAACCAAGCTGTGGACTATGTACGCACACAGGAGCAGGATTGGACTGCGCGAACTATGGAAGCCCTTGACCAGGCAACCCAAACTGCTTGGGGACAAGCGATTCTCCGCGACAATCCTGAATTTAAGAGGGTCCAAGAACGACTGGCTGAAGGGCGTATTACCGCCGATAAAAGGGTGCAACTCATCACGGACATTGAGTCATTGCATACGTTCTCGGGAATTATCAACAGGACGCGGCGGCGAGATATCGGCACGTTTACCATTAGAAAATCGGAAACAGTCAACGTTTCATTTACCGCTTCACAGCAACAACTTCACGACCAGTTGCTCCAGGTACAAGCAGAGATATTCCGTAGGCTCCATGGGGATATCAACGTCAAGTTCATGATGACCACAATCCGGCGGCAAGCCGCGAGTTGTTTGTATGGATTAGCTCCTTTTCTCGAACATATTTTGAGCCGCCATCTCGACGAATTAGAATGGGACGAAGCCGACGATATGGGATCCGTCCCATCAAGCGATACCATTGGTTCCATCCAACCGCAAATCCAAGCGATTCTTGAGAAAACACGATCTCTTGATCCCTATGATCCGAAGTTGGAGGCCCTTCGCAAAGTCATCCGGGAAAAACAGAGCTTGTCCAACAACAAAATCATGCTGTTCAGTAGCTTTCGACACACACTTAGCTATCTTCATAAACATCTCAAGGCGGATGGAGCTCGCGTCGGTATGATTCACGGTGGGACGCCCGATGAAGCGCGAGTTGCACTTCGGAGCCGTTTTGAGAAGCCGCGGGAGGGTAGCGATACTCTCGATGTCTTATTGTTTTCGGAAATCGGTTGCGAAGGATTGGACTACCAGTTTTGCGATTGTATTGTGAATTATGATCTGCCGTGGAATCCAATGCGCGTTGAGCAACGGATTGGTCGTATTGACCGCAACGGCCAGCAGAGCGAAACCGTCGCCATTGTCAACTTGATCACTCCCGGAACAGTTGATGCAGATATTTATGAGCGTTGTCTTGTTCGCATAGGTGTGTTCAATAGTGCTCTTGGCAGCAACGAAGAAATACTTGGGGAGATCACCAGAGAGATCAAAAATATCGCGGAAAATTATTCTTTGACCGAAGAGGACCGAAGGGCCAAGTTGCAGCAGTTGGCAGATAACAAGATTCGATTGATACAAGAACAAGATAAACTGGAACAGAAGCAGATGGAGCTCTTCGGTATTCGTCTTCCTGAAGATCAGATGAAAAAGGAAATTGAAGATGCCTCGAGCTTTTGGTTGTCGCCGACCTCCCTGCAAAGACTCGTCGCGCTCTATCTACAGCGAAAATGCGGGGAGGCTCATGCCTTTATTCTTGGAGAGAGGCCCTTGAAAACGCTCCGCCTTTCACAAGATGCCCGCAATATCCTTTTGCGCGACTTTCGGCAACTTCCCCGACAGAACACGACGGCCTATCGCGATTGGGAAAATTGGCTGAAAGGCGGAGATCCTCACTTGTCCATAACCTTCGAATCGGACTGCGCTACGCAGCATCCCGAAGCCGCTTTTGTCATGCCGCTTCACCCTTTTGTAAAACAGGCGGCGAAGTCATTCGATACAAAGGAACGAGTCATTGTAAGCCTGAAAGCACAAGCCAATGAAGTACCTGCTAGTCGTTATGAATTTGCCATTTACCAGTGGAGATTCCAGGGCATAAGAGAGGATTTGATGCTCAAGCCAATTGCCTCATCAGAGGCAGTAACACCACACTTGAGCCATCTTCTTGAGAAAGCCGTAGATGCAGACAATAAAAAAAGAAGCAACGCTACCGTGTGGGATGAATTAGACGCTCATCATTACAAGTTGTGGTCCGAGGAACGCACAGATCATCAGCGACGGAATCAGGAGTTAGCGAAATACCGCAAAGAGAGCCTGTCAACGAGCCACCAGGCACGCATGGCACTTCTTAGAGAACAGCTTGAACAGGCAAACGACGAAAAAATACAAAGGATGCGCCAATCGCAGATCAAGAGCGCAGCCGCCGACTACCATAGACGCATCCAGGAATTGGATAACGCCATAGATAAAGCGGATGTTATCGCTGAGCCTGTGGCGTATGGTGTTTTGAATATTGAGGGGGTAAAATGAACCTGCAAGAATTACGGCAGAAACGTTTGAAGTGGGTAGAGGCGAACCGCGAAAACGGCTTTGATGATGGCATTAAGCGTTTACTGACAGACCTATATCCGGATAATGCACATTTTATTTATGAACTTCTTCAAAATGCCGAGGATGCAAGAGCATCCGAAGTCCGATTCATTCTCAAAGAAGACAGCGTTGAATTTGAACATAATGGAGACCGTCTATTCTCCATAAAAGATGTAGAATCCATCACAAGTATCGGTATCAGCACGAAGAAAGATGACCATACTAACATTGGCAAGTTTGGTGTTGGCTTTAAGGCTGTATTTACCTATACCTCCACACCGGAAATTAAATCAGGTGAATATCATTTCCGCATCCGCGATCTAGTCGTGCCCGATGCGGAAGGATTGACTTCTCTCACTCTCGGCGAAAATGAAACCCGCTTCCTCTTTCCTTTCGATAATCCCCAAAAACCTCCTGAAAGGGCTTGTGAAGAAATAGAAAACAATCTCCGGCAGTTAGACGAAAGCACATTGCTTTTTCTGAGCAATATTAAAAAAATAGAATACCTGCTGCCTGATTCAACCTTGGGTTTTATGGAGCGAAAAGAAACGGATGGGAACCGAATTGAGATTCTTGTTCAGCATCCCGAAGACTCGGATCCTGCTTCGGTCGTTTTTCTCCGGTTTGAAAAACAGGTTGATGTTCTTGATGAGAACGACAAACTCAAGTCGTGCCGCATTGCCGCTGCCTTTGGTCTGGAGAAAACTAAAGAACAAGATTGGAAAATCAAACCATTGGAGCCCGGGCGGGTCTGTATCTACTTTCCTGCCGAAAAAGAAACATCCAACCTGCGGTTTCATCTACACGCGCCTTTTGCCTCAACCGTTGCGCGTGACAGTGTTCGCAATTGTCCAGCCAATGACAAATTGCGGGATCACCTCGCGGAATTAGTCGCAAAATCAATGAGCAATATACGCGACCAAGGATTGCTGGATGTGGCGTTCTTGGCGACGTTGCCCAATGACAAGGACAATCTGTCTTCGTTTTATAAACCAATCATGAAAAGGCTGATTAAAGCATTCAACAATAAAAAACTGACCCCGATGAAACAGGGAGGTCACGCTGCTGCAAGTTGGACATTTAGAGGACAGGCACGACTGTCCAACCTTATCAGCGACAGCGATTTGGCAACGATTCTTGGAGAAGATTATTCCCCGCCGATATGGATTACAAATCCTCCTCAGCTAAACCAGCGTGAAGATAATTTTTTGTCTGTGCTGGGTATCTCCGAGTGGACAACAGAAAACCTTGTAAATGAATTGTCTGGCAATTCTGAACCGATAGGGACATGGATAGCGGAAAAACCAGATGAGTGGCATCAAAGACTCTATGCATTGCTAGGTGACTTCCTATCAAATGCTCCGTTATATCCACGTTCTGCCGCAACGGAGCGTAAAGACAAGTTATCAAAACTTCGCATCATTCGTTGTAGCGATGGCGAATACAGAGTCGGAAGTGAGTGCTACTTCCCCAGCGATGGGGCCGAATTTGATAAATTAATGCCTCGCGTCACCAAAGGTGCCTATTCGTCTGGCGAAAACAAGCAGGAACAAGAGAAAGCCCACAAATTCCTTGAAGACATCGGGGTTCGTGAAGTTGGTGAAGTTGAGCAGGTCGAGGCGATTTTAAAAAATAGATATTCTCAAGTAGCAGTTGCCCGTAAAAATTTTAGACCCGAGATTAAGGATATCAAACGATTTATCGATTTAGTAAAAAAAGATCCCTCACAGGGTGATCTGTTCAAAGATTACTTCATTTTCAACCTGACCCATGGGAAGTGGGGTAAGCCGGGTCAGGTTTATCTTGACTCTCCTTTTTATACCACTGGACTGTCAGCCTATTATGACGCACTAGAGGATAAAGTTCAAAGATGGGCATTATCCGAGAATTACAAAAAGTGCGGAATTAGTCTCGAAAAAATCGGAGAGTTTGGAAAAAAAGTTGGTGCACAAACAAAACTAAAGCCTAAGGAACAAGAGATTCCTTATGGACACCCAGAACGGAGTGGGTTAAATGATTCCGGGAGGTGGACTCACCATGGAATAGATAAAGACTATGATATACAGGAGCTTGACGTATTATTTACCGATCCTAATTTAAGCATGTCTAAACTTATTTGGGATACCATGAACACATTGCCTGATAGATTTCTCGTAGCCTCGTATCGTTCAAACAGTAGATATAGTGTTAAAACTGCCAATTCTACACTCGTTCACGAACTAAAAGAAAACAAGTGGGTTCCGCAAGAGTCTGAAGAAAAATCCATTCTATTTGTAAGACCACAAGATGCGGTAGTCGATAAATTGCCAAAAGGGTTTCCTTATGAAAAAGGTCGAAAATGGCTCGAGTCTATTAGTTTTGGAGAATCTGTCCGGCGAGAAGAATCTGAACGCTTAGAAGCACAAGAGCAGACCGATGAAGTTCAGCAGCGTGAAGCAGTCGCCAAGGATTTGGGGTTTGACTCTATTGAGGAAGCAGAAGAAATGATAGAGTTAAAACGCAATGACCCAGATGGATTCAAAAGATGGCAAGAGAGTAACAAGAAAGATCGTAAAGGAAGAGATCGTAAGAAAGGAGGCCGTAAAAAAGAAAAACCACATTTCCCAATACGTCAGTTAAAGAATCCTGAACGGCGAAGGGCAAGAGTCGCTGAACAGCTCCGCGATGCTCCAGAGAAAGAATACAAACCACGGGAAAGAAGCGTTCGGACAACCAGAGTCATTATCGAATCGTCCCAACAACTCCGGGAGCAGTACACTAATGATTCTGACCAGATGATATGCCAGATATGTAAAGGGGAAATGCCGTTCAAAAAGCGCGATAGCGAGTATTACTTTGAGGCGGTAGAAGCTCTCTCAAGAGACTATTTCCCTCGGGAACATGAAGCCCAGTTCCTTGCTCTATGTCCAGAGTGCGCGGCGAGGTATAAGGAATTTATAAAGCGTGATGAAACCGCCATGAAGAATCTGTATCATGCCATGAAGAATTCAGATGTTCTCGAAGTGCCACTAAAATTGGGAGAGTTGGAAACAAGCCTACGATTTGTGGAGACCCACTGGCAGGGGATGAAAACAATTTTACAAGTACAGCCCAATGTTACTGTTGTGGACCGGAGTGACACCTGGAGTGAACAAGATCAAAAAGATTTAACCACGGCCTCCTTACAGTACGGGGCGGCACTTTATCCAGAGGAGGAAGACCTTGTTTAATCCGGGCGATGTGGTGGTGCTTGACTTTCCTGGCGTGACTGGCACCAAACGCCGACCGTCCGTAGTTGTTTCCTCTCCAGTTTATCATGCCTCGCGGCCTGATGTGATCGTTGGCCTGATTACCAGCCAAACCGCGGCACTTGGTCCTACGGACTATGTATTGCAAGATTGGTCGCAGGCTGGCTTGAAAATTCCCTCAATTTTTCGCAGTTTTTTCGTCACTCTACCCTCAGCTACCCATCCTACGCTTGTCGGCCATCTATCTGATCTCGATTGGCAAGGCGTATGTACATGTGTAAGAATTGCCCTGGAGCCATTGGCTTCCTCAGAGTGATTGGCTTCCTCACCACTGATATCCTTTAAGAGAACGACCAAACGACCATGCCCTATACTAATTATACGTCTCAGGAAGTCGAATCGCGCAGTGAAGCAATATATGTGCAACAGATCCGTGACAAAGTGGATCCCAAGCACAAAGGCAAGTTCTTGGTCATAGATATTGAAACAGGGGAATATGAAATCAACGCTGACGATTTGGTCGCTACAAAACAGCTACTTGCCAATCATCCCAATGCGGTCATTTACGGTTTGCGAATTGGGTATCCAACCGCCTACCGCATTGGTAAGTAGTCGCCCATGAATTTTCTGGTATAAAAAACGAACTGGATTACTGACGTTGTGGTGTGGCTACGCCATGCCTACGGCGTGGCGCGTAGCGGCTCAAAACCATATCGCCACGCCGTAGGTACGACGACAGTAATGACAACCAAAACCACTGGATCGCGGCTAAAACCATGCCGCGATGACAGCTCTGGTGATGGGGCTGAATGATCGCCACTGCGCGTACCCCCGGATAGTTGACTTCACTCGAAGAATCCCTCATCGTGAGGCCGCAAATCGATCTCGAAACCCCAGGCACCTTTGTCCTGCTGCACCAGACTCCAATAGGCGGCGGCTACGGCGTCGATATTTAGGAGAGGTTCGCCCTCCTCGACATATCCTCCCTCGCGCACCAGGGGGGTATCCAGCACCCCGTCTATGATAACGTGGGCCACATGAATGCCTTCGGGCCACAGCTCGCGGGCCAACGCCCAGGCTAGACCGCGCACCGCAAACTTGGCACTGCTGAAGGCAAGGGCGCCTGCCCGGCCCCGAATGGACGAGGTGGCTCCGGTAAAAAGAATGGCGCCGCTGCCTGCAGATAGCATATCGCTGGCCGCTTCCCTGGCGCATAGAAAGGAGCCGTAGGCACACACGCGCCAGGATTGTTCAAACTCATCCGGGGTCAGTTCGTGAAAGTCTTTCCAGGAGGCATTACCGGCGTGGTTGATCAGGACATCGACCGGACCCAGTTCCTCGCGCACTCGGGCAAAACTCCGGATCACCCGCTGGGGATCGGTGATATCCGTGGGTACGGCCAAGGCCCTCACACCTCCTTGCAGCAGTTCTTCGGCCAGTTCCTGGATATAATCAGGGGACCGGGCCAGCAACCCTACCTGGTAGCCTTCGCTTGCAAACTTCCTCACCAACGCGGCGCCTAAACCAGAGCCGACTCCTGAAATAACAGCCGTTTTGGACATGGCACTCTCCTCTTTTTAAGGTTGACGATTGCGGGATGACACGGTTCTCGAAGTTACCCTACTAATCATTGGATGGGGACCATAGGTCATCACACCTTGTCGCGCGTGGGCATAAACCGCATCCTGAATCTCGAGAATACGCACCGCATCAACAACCGTCGGCTCGAACGCATTGCCCTCACGGCTCGCGTCCAGAGCTTTGCCCATCACGCGCTGCATTTGCTCGCCGTGCGAAATATCCTCGGTGAACTGGACACCCCCAGTCGTGTGAACCTCAATTAAAGGCTCGCCATTGCGACCATACTGCTCAAAAACCGATGCCTTTGTGCCGATAAATCTAAAAAAATGATCGCCACTGCGCGTACCCGCCGGATAAGTATAACCAGACTCAACAATCCCAGTAATCCCGTCATTCGTCCGCAACACACCGATACCGCTATCCTCCACACCCCGACTGTACATCGCATTGGACATAACCGCACCAACAACCGTAATACGCCGACCGCCAACAAATTGCAAAAACGTATCAATCCCATGCGCCGCCTCGACTGCCCAGCAACCGCCACCGGAAATACCCGGATCATTGTGCCACGCTGACGGCGTCGGATCATAACGGGATGGCGGACCATTATTCAACCTGCTACTGTACAGCACCAGATCGCCCAAACTACCATCCGCGACCATATCTTTGACCACCTGGACAATTCGGCTCGCGCGATTGGGCAGCACCAGCGCACTGAACACACCGTACTTTTCCGATGCCTCGGCAGCGGGACGCAAGCGATCTGCACAATCTGCAAACGGCTTATCCAGAAGATAGGGAACGCGGCGATCGACACATGCTTGCACATGAAACGGCATCTCAACATGTTTTCCCGCGACAATTGCCGCATCAGGCTGGCACGCATCGAGACACGCACCTGCCGTCTCAAATCCACGGCATTGAAACTCCTCCGCCAACTGTTGCCGGGGACCCGCATCGCCATCCATAACACCGACAATATCGTGACCAAGCCCGTGCGCCGTACGCGCCATACCTCGTCCGTGGTGACTATAGGAAAGAACGACCAGTTTCATATTAGTAGTCCGTCAAAAAATTCACTAAAACCTTCTGGATCGCGGCTAAAACCATGCCGCGATGACGGCTTTGGTGATCGGATTGGTTGATGGGTGAGATTGGTTCATTTCTCGATTCCGCTTGTCGATCAACTTAATCCAACGCCATGATAGATCGGCACAACACTTTGCCGCGCTCTGACAAAGAATCGTAAATAGCGCGGGGCATCTCTCCATCTCGTCCGGGGCGGCGAAACCAGGGCGCATAATAGCCCACACTCGTCATAATACGCACATCCCGAGACATATTGGCCGTACCCCCGTGCCAGCAACGCACATCTCGAACAATGGCCGACTTACTCGGCGCGCAAGCCACGGAATTCTTCATCCAATCGGGTTCCTCTTCCAGACTCGGAACCGGATGGCGCGAGCGATGGGTACCTCGGATAAAGCGCGTTGCCCCATTCTCCACACTAAAATCAATCATGGGAAAATTAACCACAATAAACGGCACTGGAAGATCCAAAATCGTCACCCGCTGCTCGGGATCATTGATCATATCGGACATATCGCGGTGGAGATGCTGGATTTTTGCACCCGGCAGCGAATAATCGCCGCCAGCACCACTGCACACAAACTGATTACTATTGAAAATAGCTTCAATAATAGGTAAAATAGTAGGCAGATCAACCAGCATCGCCCATTCGGGGTGATGGATCTGCGAACCAAACGAATAACGCGCAAAACCCCTGTTCGCTTTCTTCAGCGAAATCGCATTGGTCTGTTCCGCAACAACGCGATGCGCGCCATCCTTTAGAAAGGCAAACTCTTCATCGGTCAGCGCATCCGTCACAACGGCAAGCCCATCGCGGTGAAAAACAGTGGCTACGCGGTCAATTTCTGACGGTTCAACGAGTTCAAGGTCGAGCATAAAATCTCCAAAGGAGGTTATTGTGATAGAAGAAACTGATATCCTGCAAGACACGTACGAGCCTGGGGAATACGACCCCGCGCTCTACAACCACGTCCGCATCGCCGAATGTGTTGACGGCTTTGAAAACGTAAGCGATGAACACATCGCACAATTTCACGCACAGGGCTTCTTGCCAATTCAAGGCGCGTATTCCAGCGCCCAGGTCAACGACGGCATGGCCGCAGTAAAAGAACTGATCGCGGGACAAAACCGCGAGTTCCGAGGCGTACAATTCGAGCGCGGGCGCGCCCAACAAGTTAAACAATCAGCGGGTCATGCGCGCGAATTACTCGTGCGAAAACTCACCCGATTCGTCGGATTTGATCCGCGTCTGGACGCATTTGGCGAAGATCCCCACCTACTAAATATCTTGACGCGCATCATGGGTGAACCGCCCAAATTATTTGCCAACCAGGCCATGTTAAAACCGCCCGGCATTGGACGCGAAAAACCCTGGCATCAGGATCACGCCTACTTTGACCTGCCCATGCACACCTGCATCGTCAGCGCATGGGTTGCCCTCGACACCGCCGATCCCGAAAACGGGTGTATGCATGTCATTCCCCAAAGCCATCGCAAAGGGCCTGTGATACACTTCAAAAGACGCGACTGGCAAATATGCGACACCGACATCGCCCGCAACCGCATCACCGCCGTCGCCCTGCAACCCGGCGGCGTATTGCTCTGGCACGGGCGATTGCACCACGGCTCTCCGGCGAACCAAACAGACCGCCGTCGCCGCGCCCTGCAACTGCACTACATACCCGCATCTGTAGAAACGATCTCCTCGGCAGAACGCCTCGCCGTCTATGGCAGCGAAGGCAAGAACGTGACGTGTTAGACGTGTTATCGGATCTTTTTCGCCTCTTCCCTGGGACATACTGCCTCGCCCCCGGCAATAGCAACGCGCATCGCATTGAGACCATCTTCGTGCGTGACACTAAATGGCGCGTCATTGATACACTGCGTAATAAAGTACTCGAGTTCATTCTTATAAGATTCGCCAAATCGGGTAATAAACACGGGCACATCGGGACCGTAATCGCGCAAAGGCATAGATTCTTTATGAATCACGCCATCGCGACCATAAGCCTCCACCTCAACCTTGTGCGGATCCCCCTGAAAATGACCGACGTGAATCACCCCGCCATCGCCATAAATCCAGGTCGTATTGCGATACCCCGCAACGTGATTGCGGCTAACGATAACCTGGCCGATTAAGCGACCGGGAAACCACATCTGCAAAAAGGCATCGTCGTAATCCTCTCTAACACTACTGATCGTACTGTTGTAAAGATTGGACCCAAATGCAGCGACATATTCGGGCAGGGAGCCGCCGAGCAGCCAGAGAATCTCATCGCAATTGTGAACAGCCATATCGCTGAGCAACCCCGCGCTATTATAGCCAACGGGTGGTGGAATTGGATCTTCCAGAACCGAGACAATTTTGAACACATTGCCGATGGACTTTTGCTCGAGCAATGCCTTGGCCTTGAGCAGCGGGGCATCAAACCGGCGCATAAAAGCCAGCATCAGCGCGTTTTTGCGCGCAAGATCCCGGTTCAAATCGGCGACAAAAGCTTCCGCAGACGCGAGCGAATCGGTCAGCGGCTTCTCCAAAAGCACGCGACAACCCGCGTCAACAAGCGTTCGCGCGTCGCGCTCATGATCTTCTGTGCGCGACGCAATAAGCGCAGCATCGATCAAATTCGACGCCGCGAGATCAGATACATCATCAAATGCATAAATCTCAGTCGCCTGATCTGCCTGAAGCTCTGCTGCAACGCGCCTGGCCGTATCGCCATAAGTATCGGACACAGCGACGAGTTCACACACACCCGTCTCCCGGGCGAGTTCCTGAACATGCCGCGCGTGAAAAACGCCAATGCGCCCAACACCGACCACGGCCATGCGAATAGGTTTATTCATGTGGAATTCCTCTATGGTACCAGCGGTATGCACTGTTGCAATTGCGACGACATATTACCACAACCGATAAATGCCATTCGGATTTTGTCCATGATATATTCTCCGTGAAGTCTATCGTTAGAAATATTCTGTTGCGTGTGAATGAATAGCGATGCATAACCTCTGTCAACCCTATTTTGGAGGTAAAAAATGAAAGTAGCTGCAATACTTGGTGAACGCAAAGGTGGCGTGATAGACGTGCCAGATCCAAAGCCAAAAGACAACTGGGTACTGGTAAAAATTCACGCCGCACCGATGTGTACAGAATACAAAGGATTTATAGGCGGCAGAAAAACCACCTCTTTGGGACACGAAGCATCGGGTGAAGTCGTTGAAATCGCCCAACCCGGGCGCGTATCAGTTGGTGACCGCGTGGCCGTAATGCCCCAATATCCCTGCGGCATCTGCCCCCTGTGTGTAAGTGGCGACTATATCCACTGTCAGCAAAGTGCCAATTTTTCTCAATTCACGGGCGGAGACGAAGGCCGAGCAACCATGGCGCAGTACCTTTTGAAACCCGACTGGCTACTGCCAAAAATCCCAGACGACATATCTTACGAACACGGGGGAATGGCCTGCTGTGGTTTAGGCCCCACATTTGGCGCAATACAGCGCATGCAAGTAAATGTCTATGACACATTCATGGTCACGGGCCTTGGCCCCGTGGGACTTGGAGGCGTCATCAACGGCAAACACCTGAGCGCGCGCGTAATAGCCGTAGATATCAACCCCTGGCGACGCGAAAAAGCCCTCGAGCTGGGCGCAGACGAAGCAATCGACCCGCTCGAAGAAAACGCCCTGCAACAAATAATGGACCTCACCAACGGCGTTGGCGTGGATGCTGCCGTAGATTGTTCCGGCGCCGTATCTGCACACCGCCTGTGCATCGATGCCTCAAGACGACGCGGACAAGTCGCATTCGTCGGCGAATGCGGTGAAGACACCCCCTTGCGAATCAGCCAGGACATGATCCGAAAAGGAATCACGCTCGTTGGCTCATGGCATTACAACTTAAAAGACGTACCAAAACTCATGCAAGTCGTCCGCGCAAACACAGACAAATTGAATCGGCTAATTTCACATACATTTTCACTGGACGAAGTGCAAAAAGCCTGGGAATTGCAAACCACAGGCGCGTGTGGAAAAGTCGTATTGAAACCGTGGGAGTAAAGTATGAAGGGGGATGTACTCAATGCTTAAATGTGCAATAATCGGCGTAAGCGGCGGGAGAGCGCGGGGATTGGCGGAAGCGTATCAACACGTAACGCACGGCAAACTCGCCGCAATCTCCACGCGAACAAAAGAAAATTTACACGCATTTGGCGATGCGTTTGACGTCGATGTGCGATATTTGGACTATCGGGAAATGTTTGAAAAAGAACAGCCGGATCTGGTACACGTAAATACCCCGCCAAGTGTGCGACTGGAGGTATTCGAAGCTGCGGAAAACGCCGGTGTACCCGCTGTGCTCGTGGAAAAACCCGTGGCAATTCAGGGAGAAGACTGGCGCGCGATCAAAGATTTTGCGGCAACCGCGAAAACCAAAATCGCGGTGAATCACCAGCTCCACTTTCACCCGCGCAGACAGCATTTGCAAAATATCGTACAGGAAGGAAAAATCGGCGACGTGCGATTTATCGAAGCGAGTTGTGGCATGAATCTGGCGTATCAAGGCACACATGCACTACAATCCATTTCCGCCTTTCATCCAGACGGTCGCCCCATAAAAGTGATGGGACAAGCCTCTGGCACGGACGGCCTGGAAGACACGCCCAAAAAGCATTTCGCGCCCGACCAGTGCATCGGAGCGATAGAATATGCCGATGGCTTGCGCGCCCAACTCATCTCGGGACCATTTGCCCCACGCGTAACAAATGAAGACCGCACCAATGTCCACAAGCGGATCGCCGCCTATGGCACGCGGGGATTTGTACATTGGACAATGTGGTCATGGGAAGTCGGCATTGATGGCCGCATTGAGCGGGGCATGCACGAATACCCGGACGAAGACATACTCGGACAAGCGGCCATGACAGACGCCATGCTGCAATGGATTGAAGACGACACAAAGGTCCATCCCTTAAACCTCGACCTCGCCTTGCGCGACTTCAATATCATTCTCGGAATTTATACAAGCGCATTGGAACATCGGCCCGTAGAATTGCCCTGCGAACCAGCAGATAACCTGATCCATGCCTTGCGTACGCGCCTTTAGGATTCTCAATCCCAGGTATAATCCGTCGCCCCTTCTTCACACGCAAAAGCCGACTCGATCATCGCATTCAAATCGCCTTGCGGACAATAATCAATCAGACTCTTGGCCTTGCCAATGGCATGGTCATACATGTATCGGAGGGGAACCACAACCTCGAGCGGATCAACCCCTCTTTTTTCTCCAATCAACCGCGCCCCTTCGGGAAATGGAAATGGCTCTGGCGCACCCGCATTAAACGACTCGCCCAGCGCCGCGCCAGAATTCAGCGCGCAAACCAGACAATGGGCAATATCGCGGGCATCCTGCGGCTGATAAAGCCATGGGCGTCCGTCTTCATCCGTAATACTACAAGGTTGATTGGGGGAAACCGCTCGGGCTTCGATATCGTGCCAGAGTTCTGTACCATCGGACATATAGAGTTCAGTGCCGGGCTTGCTCTGGCTTTTTTTCAGCGTATTGACCACGCGCGCAACGCTGAACTGATTCAAAATTTTGGTCCCGGACAAAACGTGACTTGGGCGCACAATAGAATAGCGCAAACCCGTCTCTCGAGCCGCGCGTTCTGCCATCACCTCGCCGAAATACTTGGACATAGAATACTCGCCATCCGGCCGTTTGGGATGCAATTCATCAACCGGATGATAAGCACACGGGACATTTTCGCCATTATTGGGAAACACACCCGAAGAACTGGTATAAACATAGCGTTCGAGACGGTCAGCAACGCTCTCGCAAGCGCGTGTAACCTGAAGATTGATCTGATTGTTGAGTTCAAAATGGGGACCAACCAGATTGGCAGTATGAATAACTGCGTCCATGCCTTGAACGGCATCTTTAATATAGGCGAGATCGGTCAAATCCCCTTCGCGCAACTCAATATCGACACCATCGAGACGGCTGCGCGCGGGATCGTCGGGAAGAATAGTCCCCCGAACTTCACAATTTTGGTCGAGCAACTGGCGCACGAGCCGACAACCGACCTGTCCGGCAGCGCCTGTAACGAGAACTTTCATGAAACCTCCCTTGTGATTTTGATTTTTTGATGCCGTTTCAATCCAACACTGCCTGGAAGGGCAGAATAACGCCAACAGGCCAATCCGTCAAGTTAATCCGTCCCCTACGGGCGGGCACGGGGGCACCGCCCCTACGATGATATTGTTAATCCGGTTTGTAGGGGCGACCCCCTGTGGTCGCCCGCTAACTACAGACCGCTGATCGCTACTTGCTAAGAAACGATTTTAGAGGTAAATTGTCCCCTGAACTAAAAAAATATAGAAAGGAACGTACATGCGCATCTTGTACCTCGATCTCGACGCCTTAAATCCCACGCACCTAAGCTGTTACGGATATCACCGCAACACATCGCCGACAATTGACAAAATTGCAGCCGAAGGCATTCAGTTCAATCAAGTCTATACAACAGACGCGCCCTGCTTGCCATCGCGCACGGCATTTTACTCCGGGCAATTTGGCATTCACTCGGGCGTAGTGGGGCACGGCGGCACCGCGTCAGAACGGCGAAATAACGGACCAAACCGCGGTTTTCGAGATCGACTCGCCAACGAGGGCCTGGCCGGATTCTTGCAGCGTCGGGGACTTAAAACATCCATGATCAGCCCCTTCGGACAGCGGCATGCCGCGTGGCATTTTTACGCGGGCTTCAACGAAATACACAACACTGGCAAAGGCGGCATGGAATCAGCCGAAGAAGTAACGCCCGTAGTCAAAAAGTGGCTACATGACAATGCCGCGGACGACAACTGGTTTTTGCACATCAATTACTGGGATGTACACACACCCTACCGCGCGCCAGCGGAATATGGCGAACCCTTTGCCAATGATCCCTTGCCGGACTGGCTGACACCCGAATTGCTGGAAGAACACAAAAAACTCGTCGGCCCCCACACCGCGCAGGACGTTATGATGTGGAACGACCGCCCCAATCCGCGCTTTCCCCGGCATCCCGGGCGTCTGGACAACATGGACGATTTGCGGCGGATGATCGATGGCTACGACACCGCGATCCGGTACGTAGATGATCAAATTGCCATTATTGTGGAAATATTGGAAAACAAAGGCGTGCTGGACGACACGGCGATCATCATCAGCGCGGATCACGGCGAAAACATGGGCGAACTCGGCATATACGGCGAACATGGAACAGCCGATCAGGCGACCTGCCATATTCCGATGATTGTAAAATGGCCGGGCGGGCAGTCTGGAATCACAGACGATGGCCTGCATTATAATATTGATTTGGCTCCCACATTAGCCGATCTTTTAGGCGGGCAAAAACAAGCGTTGTGGGATGGCGAAAGTTACGCCTCTGTAATTACCGAAGGCGAAGATGCCGGACGCAGCGAATTGATCTTGAGCCAGTGCGCGCATGTATGTCAGCGGGCTGTCCGCTTTGACGACTGGATTTATATCCGCACCTATCACGATGGATATCGACTTTATCCGCGCGAATTATTATTTAACCTGTCAGACGACCCCTGGGAAATGCGCGACGTAGCGGCTGAAAATCCCGATATATGCCGCGAGGCTGCATATCGACTCATGAACTGGCACGACCACATGATGGAAACCATGCCGCGGCCTTACGACAACGATCCCCTCTGGACAGTCATGCAAGAAGGCGGACCAATGCACACCTGGGGTGCTTTCGAAGATTATTGCGACCGCCTTGCAGAAACCGATCGTGCAGAAGGCGCGGTCTTACTGCGCGAAAGATTTGGAAATAAATACCGCCACCCATAGAAGTTAATCCTGATCCAAAAGGAGTAAACCATGCTCACGCAAGAGCAAATTGCGTTTTATCGCGAGCACGGGTATATCGGTGTAGAAAACGTGCTGAGCGAAGACGAGGTCAATGACCTGCGGGGGATTACCGATGTAGTTGTGGAAAAATCGCGGGAAGTTACAGACCACACCCCAGTATTCGACCTCGAACCCGGGCACACGCCCGAAAACCCAAAACTGAGACGCTTAAAAAGTCCGATCACGCTACATGAGATATATCGCAAGACCCTGCATCACGAGAAAATTTTGGGAATCGTATCGCAATTGATCGGATACGGCCTGCGGTGCAATGGCAATAAGCTAAACATGAAGCAACCCGGCTACGGCAGCCCGGTCGAATGGCATCAGGATTGGGCATTTTATCCGCATAGCAACGACGATTTGCTCGCCGTGGGTGTGGTGCTCGACGATATGACAAAAGAAAATGGCCCCTTGCTCGTGATTCCCGGCTCACACAAAGGACCAGTGTACGACCATCACCTCGACGGCCATTTTTGCGGCGCCGTAACCGACTCGACCTTTAGCGACAAAGGCGCCGTACCCGTAATGGTAAAAGCAGGCGGCATTACAATCCATCACGTACGCATGCTACACGGGTCAATATCCAATACATCCGACAAACCCCGCCGACTGCTCCTATTTCAATATTGCGCGATCGATGCGTATCCCCTATCGGGCATGAACAACTGGGAAGCGTTTAATGAGACAATCGTGCGCGGTGAGCCGACCAACATCCCTCGCGTGGAACCCGTACCCGTGCGGATGCCATGGCCTGGCGCACTTCGAACCGGATCCATTTACGAGTCGCAAACCGTATTAAAAGAATCGAAATTTGGAAAGCGGTCGTGAAATTTCGTCCGCCTCAATCCCGATAAGTAACAGCTGTGCCACTGGCACTGACCATAAGCATATTGCCACCGCCAACAGTCTCGTACGCAATTGAGGACAGCATTAAAAACACAGGAGCTTTGACATGAGCCAATTGAGCAAATCTATGCGGCAGCAGTGGCAGGAGCAGGGATATTTACATCTCAAAAATGTAATCCCCAAAGACGAAGCAGCGGGTTATCTCGACGCGGCCAATAAAGTGATCGCGCAGTATGAAGCTGAAAATCCCGACGTGCGCGAAAAAGGCGTCTATACCATCATTCAAACGCTCTTCCGAACAAACGGAATCGATGGGTTGATGGATCACCCCAACTTATTTGGCATTATTCTCGACTTGATGGGGCCGTATCTCCAGATCATGGGATCGCAAATTTACGTGCGCTATCCAAATGACAAAGCCGATAATTTGATCGGCTGGCACACCGATGCCGGACGCTCATTGGCACAAATTCGCGCCACGCCAGACAGTTTGCCATTGAACTTCAAAATTCAGTTCTTCCTCACCGATATTCCACGTGAGAATTGTGCAAACTTCTGTTTGGTACCCGGCAGCCATCGCCGCCCAATGCCCAAAGGGGCGCGCAATGAAACGCCACCAGGCGGGATACAACTGATTGCCGAAGCGGGAGATTGTGCGATCTTTCCAAATACCATGTGGCACGCGGTCGCGCCAAATCATACAGACGTCGTGCGGCGCAGCATCACCTTCCGGTATGGACAGATGTGGTGCAGGCCCTATGATTACGAAAAATGTCCCGAAGAAGTTCTATCCCGCATGACACCGCGTCGCCGTCGGTTAATGGGCGATATGGGCGAAAACTATACAGCGACAGATTATTTCAAACCGTCCGATCAGGTTGCGGTCATTATGGATGGCCTGGACTTTAAGTGTCCCAATGTTTAAAACCCCCAAAACAAAAAGCCTCGGAAAAATCCGAGGCTTTTTGTTAAATCACGCCAGCATTCTCCAATGCCGCCTGAATCTGCCCCTCCTGCTCGGCAGACGGCGGTGGCATTGGCGGTCTCGGCACACCCCCATCACGCCCCTGCAGTTTCATCGCATACTTGGTATTTGCAGGCAAATTATCATCAAAAATCGCATTCCAAATCGGCAACAGCTTTTCATGTAAATCCAACGCCTTTTTATGATCACCCGCACGACACGCATCCCACACCGCCACACACAACTCAGGCACCGCCGTCAAAATCGCCGCAATCGCACCGTGCGCACCCAAAACAAATGACGGATACAACAACGCATCTACCGCTGTCATAATCCGCGCTCGATCTCCGGCCATCAACAACAAATCAGCCAGCAACTTCATATCTCCCGCACTCTGCTTCACCCCCACCACACCTTCCACCTCATCAATAATCCGCGCCAACAACTCCGGCGACAAATACGTCCACGGCACCACATTGTAAATCATCACCGGCAACCCCGCCCCCTCACACAACGCCTCAAAATGCCTGACCATCGCATCATCATCGGGCCGAAACAAATAATGCACCGGCGTCACCTGTAACGCCACCGGACCCAAATCGGCCACAGCCTTCCCCCGCTCAATTGCCGACTTCGTACTGTCCGTAATAATCCCCGTAATCACTGGCACTCGCCCATCAGCTTCCTCCACTGCCCATTGCGTCAACTGCCTCACTTCATCATCCCTGAGCGTATGCCCCTCTCCCGTACTCCCCGTCACCGCCAATCCGTGCACCTTAGCCGTCTCAATCATATACTGAATCTCCGCTCGAAACGCCCCCTCATCAATTGAGTCATCCTCCCGAAACGGCGTCACCACTGGCGGCACAATCCCATAAATAGAATCCATCATCTCCTCCCAAATGCGCGTGACCATAAATGGTCACCCTGAAAAATTCGTAACATGTTCATAATATAAAAAAAATAAAAAGACGCGCTGCTGTCAAAGTTTGCAACTCGGACAATTCCGAGACTTTTTTATATCCCTGCGACACTTTCGGGATGCAGAGTCGTCTTTATAGTAAAACACGCGTGGATTAATTTCTTGTGGAGCATTCGTGGAACAGATTGAAGACAGCACACTCATCGCCCGGATTTTAGATGGCGACCGCAAAGCATTCGCGGTTTTGGTGCATCGCTATTCGCGATATGTGTATGCCCAAATTGCCCGATCCGTGCGACTGTTTGATGATGTGGAAGACCTAATTCAAATCGTATTTGTCAAAGTGTACGAAAATTTGCATCAGCTTCGCAATCCCGACCGATTTAGACCCTGGTTACACAGCATCGTACGCAACGCCGTCAATTCCCACCATCGCCGTCGAGCAGTGCAGTTGCGGTTGGAAGAGGCACTTGATCCAGAACCTGCAACACACACTGAAGAAGAAATCAAACATGTCGTAAGAGCCGCGCTTCGCATCCTATCGGCTGAACACCGCCAGGTAATCGCCCATCACTATTTCAAAGGGTATTCTTACGCGGAAACCGCTGACCTCCTGAATCTCACGGTAGAAACAGTGCGCGGGCGTCTGAGGCGTGCGCGTCTCAAATTGAAAGGAGAGCTGCACAAAATGTCGGATATTCAAACACAAACAGCAGAACTAAACCGCGCAGATATGGACGCGCTAAAAAAAGTAATTGGTTTTGTAAGCGACGACGAAAAACGCCCGATCTTGCAGGGCGTATGTCTCGACATAGGCGGTCGCGCGACTGCGACCAATGGACATATCATGATCATTCGCACATTGAAGAGCCTCGCAGAACTGGCCGCCCCCATTGTCGTCGGACCCTGGTCAAGCATTCAACTGCCAGAACAGGCCACATTGAAAATTGTGGAAACGACCGCGGAAATCCAGAGTAACGGCACGACCCTGCAGGTGCCCTTAATCGAAGGACCTTATGTCAAATATGAGCAGGTCATCCCTCAGGAAGATCCCGCAATGCGAGTTTCTATCTCCTCGGCTCTTCTGGCACACGCACTGGACTTACTACAAAATTTCATGGAAGCGCGGCACCCAGAGTCAGACATGTGGCAATATCGCCCTCGGGTGGATATGCATCTCTCGCCATTGACCCAGACCATAACATTTCTCACATCGCGGGATACGGGATATGCCCGAGAGGATAATGGCAAATTCCAATATCTGCTTGACGCGGAAGATGACATCTCGCCAGGAGGGGCTGTAGATTGGATATTTCAAATACCGATCAATGCCAAATTTGAAACATCATCAGAAGACACGCTCAGATTGAACGGGTCTGAGGAACGACCCGTTGTACATCGCTTTGCCGTGAACTTCGCGTATCTCAAACAGATCCTGCATGCGTTAGATTTCGAAGACAGCGATGAAATAGTGCTGGAATTTAGAGAACAGGAAAAAGCGATCATCTTTCGCACGCCCCTGAATGCGGAATGGCTGGCGTTGTTAATGCCGCTGAGACTGAAGTCAAAGGATTAAAAAACGCCGACGGAAGACGAGTTGGTGATTGCACAAAAAAAGCCCTGGAAAAATCCGGGGCTTTTTTTTTATTGAAAAATATTCCCATATGAGTATATTTTAGGTGGAGAGGATATTATCGATGAAGACGACGCCATACTTTCGCAACCGAACACTCAGAGATCGGCCTGAATTACAAAAATATCTAAATGAAATTGCAGATGCAATAGACCACTATCATGCGATTGAACAGCAAGCGGATGGCCGCACAAGGCGATGGATTTACATATCTGAAATTGACAAATATATTCGCGTCATTGTCGAACCTGATGGTGAGACCATCCACAATGCATTTCAGGATCGTACGTACACGCGACAGCAAAAAAGAAAGGACCTGACATGAAATCCCTGGAATATTTTCCCGAAACGGATACGCTTCATATTATTCTGAGTTCAACACTTGCATCTGGTGGCGCAGAAAATGCCGGAACAGATGGCGAACATCAGGATATTATTCTATCCTATAATGATAAAGATAAATTGGTATCTATTACAATTGAAAATGCCAGTAAAGGGGTTGACCTGAATGATATTCTTTCGGGATACGCAAAAATTTTACGTGGAAACACAGAAACCATTTATTCAATTTCAGAATTAGCGGGAAAATTGGACATTACACCACGCACATTGCGCAATACCATCCATTCGATGCGAGCTTCGGGAATAGACGTCGGCAAACAATACGGATCTACATATCCTATTATCTTATCTGAACATGACGCGCAAAAAATTGTGCAATGGCGCAATGAACACCCAAGAGGCAGGCCTAAATTGGCGTCCGTTTAGACAGAACGCTTATGAATTCAATAGCCCTGAGATTTACAACATCACCTCTGAAACCTAAACAACCTGTCAACCACCGACAAGTGTTATATCCTGCTGCAAACACGAACACCATTTTAACACCGACTGGTGTTCGTGTTGCAGATTTTAAAAAAGGGATTATTTTACACAGGTCCGATTTTTAGCATTTAGAAACCTTTTTGGGAGGACTGCACATGAACATCATTGTCGTAATGTCCGACACCCTGCGTTACGATCATCTGGGGTGTCATGGAAATCCATGGATCCGCACGCCGCATATAGACGCATTTTCCAAACGGTGCATGTTATTTGACCGTGCGTATCAAGCATCATTTCCAACAATACCCACGCGCACAGACATGATGACCGGCAGACTCACCTTTCCCTTTCGGGGCTGGACGCCACTTCCCGAAGATGAAGTCATCTTGGCCGAACTCCTCACAGACGCGGGTTATGTAACCATGCTCTTATGCGACACACCGCATCTGGTAAGAGACGGACATCGATTTGATCGCGGATTTTTGGGCTGGGAATGGATTCGCGGGCAAGAGGGCGACCGCTCAATCACAGACGACGTACCCGTCCCCCTGGAATCAGCCCCCGAAAAAATTCGCACGGCAGAGCGCATGCAACAGCATCACTATCTCTGGCGTACAGTACACTGGGAAACAGAACGCGACACCTTTGTCGCCCGCACCATGCAACGCGCCGCAGACTGGCTGGAAGCAAACCACACCCACGAAAAATTCTTCCTGTACATCGACACCTTTGACCCCCACGAACCGTGGGACCCCCCCGCGCACTACGTCAATATGTACAACCCCGGATACACAGGTGAAGTCATTGACCACCCCGTTTACGACTATTGCGATTACTTGAGCGCAGAAGAAATTAAACACACGCGGGCACTGTACGCAGGCGAAGTCACGCTCATGGACACCTGGGTAGGACACCTGTTAGAAAAAGTAGAAAACCTGGGCCTCTGGGAAGACACAGCCGTGATCTTCATGTCTGACCACGGGCATTATATCGGCGACCACGGACGCATTGGCAAAAGCGGACAGGGACCAGATGGCGACTGGCCCTATTACGAAGAAGTATCCCACACAGCCTTTATGGGATATGTGCCCGGCAGCAACGCAGCGGGAAAACGCACAAAATTCCTGACACAACCCGTCGATTTCATGCCCACAATTCTCGACCTGGCAGGCATTAAAAAACCCGATGGCCTGCACGGCGTATCAGTCGCCCCCATCTTAAAAGGTGAAAAAGCAGAAGAACGGCGCAAAGTCGCCGTCACATCGGCAACCCTGCCCGTACACGAAGACCGCAGTGTGTGTTCCAGCATTACAGATGGCAACTGGACATTGCACTATCGCGGCCCCAACTGGCCGTCGGAACTATACGATCTGCGAACAGACCTCGCACAAAAGAATAACGTATATAACCGCGAAAACATGGCCATAGCACAGCGACTGCACAAAGCGTATCTGGAAGTATTAAAACACGCGGAAACACCCGAAGAAAAATTTGTGTTGCGAACGGAATTGCCCGATGCATGATCGGTACCTGGGTTTCCATTTTAGACTCTGAGATTTACAATACAAAAAAGCCCTGGAGAAGTCCGGGGCTTTTTTATTGGTAACTTTTTACTCACAACATCTCAAACATTTATTTCGTACACTGCTTCCAATTCCCGTATTAGAAGATCCATCTGCTCAGGCTCTTTTTCGTACGTATTGAATGATTTTACAGCTTCTGTTGCGATCTCCACCGACCTCTTTTCCTTGTCAATCCCGATATATCTTCTTCCCTCACTCAATGCTGCCAAAGCAGTCGTGCCGCTTCCTATAAAGCAATCGAGCACAATTTCATCAGGTTCGGTAAATAGCTTAATGGCTCTACGAGGTAACTCAACTGGAAACTTAGAATCATGATCTGAATTGCTGCGTACAGAGGGAATTTCCCATACGCCTCTGGAACCCCAATTTACCCATTCTTGTTTTGTAAGCCTTGATCTATCAACCTTCGTTATACCCGGCTTCCAAAAAATATAAATATATTCTGACTCATCTACAGAACGGTATGATATGGTATGCCATCTTGAATTCTCCCAGGCAGCGTCTTTTACCCATATACGCCGGTCATACAAATAAAAACCTGCATCTGTAGCAGCTTTTTCTATTAGTCTCCCAACGAGATAGACCCTTGTTTGGGATTGATATTTCCCACCTCTAATATTGTTACCGTTAAGCCGCCTATCTATTGTTTGCTCGCTGCATCCAAAGTGTTCTGCAAGTTTGTACCTATTCCAATTGGGATGCTGTTGTACAACCTTAAGTATGTCTTCTTTTGTAAGATTAATTTTTCGACGAGAAATGTTTTCTGCCATAATTTTCGGCATCGTCTCATCCTTAAAACACAATATATCGGCAATATTGATCACCAAAAATCCACCGGGTTTCACAATGGGAAAATGAAGTTTAATCACCTTTCGCAGAAGATTTTTCCAATCTTCAAATGATAAATCCTTCTCGTATTCTTTCCCGACATAATACGGAGGCGACCAGATACTGAGCGCAATAGATTCCCGCTCAATTCTTCCCAAAAGCTCCTGCGAATCGCCGTGATATATCGCGTTTGGTGCAAGTGACTTAAACAAGTTTACGATTGCCATGACCCTATACACTCCTGTCCGTCTTCATCATAGGTAAGCCTTCAACCATCGACAAGCGTTATATCCTGATACAAACCATAACCCCATTCTAACACCATCTGGCGTTCGTATTGCAGGTTTTGAAAGCAGAATGCGATCATTCAAATGGCGCCGTCGCTTCGGAGTTTCTCAATCTCTGGTATTGAATATCCGAGATATTCGCCCAGAATCGGCTCGTTGTGTTCTCCCAATGAAGGCCCGCGCCGGGGTTCAACCGATCCGCCGCCGACCTCTATGGGACTCGCCACCACCCGGACGGCTCCGAACTCCGGATGCGGCAACTCCAGTATCATCTCGTTCTCGGCCACGTGCGGGTCGGCAAAGGCCTGCGTAACCGTATTCACGGGCGCGCAGGGCACCTTGCCCTTGAGCAGCGCCAGCCAATCGGCGGTTGTCTTCTTGCGGAAGAGATCCTTCAAAATCGGAACCAGAATGTCCCGATTCTCCAGGCGATCCGCAAAAGAGCAGAACCGAGAATCTTCCGCCAGTTCTGGCACCCCCAGAACGCGTACCAGATTTTGAAAGAACTTCTCCTTTGCACACATTATCACGAGCCATCCGTCCCTGGTCGGCACCACCTGCGACGGGATCTGTGACGGATGAGAAGAATCGGGCGTCCGATGCGCCTGATACCCTTTGGTCAGGAACCACGCCGCCACATATCCCAGATTCGCCAGTGCCGTGTCGAACAGATTCACGTCCACGTCGCACCCCAGGCCCGTCTGTCTGGCGCGGAAAATCGCGCTGACCATGCCCAGGGACGCCATTGCGCCCGCGCCGAGATCTACGAGGGAAAGTCCTGTTTTCGTCGGTGGACCGTCGGGCTCGCCCGTAAGACTCATCCATCCGGCATATCCCTGCATCAGATAATCGTATCCCGGTTCGCCCGCTCGAGACCCCTGCCGTCCGAACGCGGAAAGTGAGCAGCATACAATTGAAGCCTTGATCGCATTCAGCGCCGGATAGTCCAGACCCAGCCGGGACGGAAGGTCTCCGCGCAGATTGTTGAACACCCCATCCGAAATCCCCACCAGCCGATGCAACACCTCCCTCGCTCCCGGATGCTGCAAATTCAGCGTCATACTCTTCTTGTTCCGGTTGAAACTCTGGAAATACACGCTGTCCTGTTCAGCGGTATAGGGTGGCACGTAACGCGCGACATCGCCACCAGTCTCGGGATTCTCGACTTTGATGATTTCCGCCCCAAGGTCCGCCAACATCATCGTTGCCCATGGCCCCGCCCCAAACTGCTCCACCGAGACAATCCTTATTCCATTCAGGGGTGGGTGTTGGTGTTGATCGTGCAAGTAACCCTCTCTTATTCTTTAATCGGCCTGCCGGTCATTGCGCTCTTCCTCGAGACGATCCAGGATCCATTGAGCCCGTTCCAGAACCGGCCTATCTACCATCCGGCCATCCACGGTCGCCGGGCCTTCGTCCGCCCGCCGTTCAAAAGCCTCAACAATTCGCCGGGCCCATCTCTCTTCGACCTCCGTGGGACTGAAGATTTCATTCACCGCCCCAACCTGACCCGGATGGATCACGGCTTTTCCAGCAAACCCCAGATCCCGGGCCTGCCGCGCCTCCACGGCCAGTCCGTCAGGATCGTTTATGTCCGTAAATACCTTGTCTATAGCCCGGATTTGTCCGCTTGCCGCAGCCACCGCCAGCGCCGATCGGGCGTAGTTGACCAATCCCTGTCCCAGGTGCGAAAAGAAGCCCAGATCCAGCGCGAAATCCTCCGCGCCGAACATGAGCCCCACCAGCCTGGGTGTGACGGATGCGATCGCAGGAGCCTGAACCAGGCCCCGGGCGCTCTCAATGGTTGCCAGAAGCCTGATGCCTCCGGATGGAATACCCGCTCTGGTCTCGTGCCGGTCCAGCCACCGGCACATCTGAAGCACATCCTCCGGTCCCTGCACTTTGGGTAACACGAGTCCCTGCAGCCCCGCACGCGCGATCGCCTGCAGATCGGCGTCCAATTCGGAGGATCCGGCATCGTGAACTCTAACGAATCGCGTTGAGCCGCCACGCACGCCGTCCAGCGCGGTAGCGACACGACTGCGCGCAACGTCCTTCTCAGCCTCCGGGACGCCGTCCTCCAAATCGAATATCAGCACATCCGCCGGCAGGCCCAGGGCCTTGTCGATCATCGGCTGCCGGTGCCCCGGCACAAAAAACCAGGACCGCATCGACTTCACCCGTCTTTCTCCTCGTGAATTTCGGGAAAGGCATCCTCCGACGGCGCGTGCGCCCTCTTATAGATCATCGCGCTGCGAGTCAGATCTATGACAACACGGCCGTGCTGATTCACTCCCCGTGTGCGCACCTTCACGATGCCCGCTTCCGGGAACGACTTCGACTCCCGCCTGGCGAGCACCTCCGTCTCGCAATAGAGCGTATCTCCCACGAATACCGGGTTCGGAAGCCGGATCTCGCTCCAACCCAGATTCGCCATCGCCTTCTCGCTCACGTCCGGGACACTCATTCCCACGACCAGCGCGAGCGTAAACGTGCTATTCACCAGGATCTTTCCCCACCGCGTCCGGCGGGCGTACTCCTCGTCAAAGTGAAGCGGATTGGTATTCAGGGTCAGGTGCGTGAACAGCTGGTTGTCAGTCGTCGTCACCGTCCGCCCGAACCGGCTTCGGTAAACTTCGCCCACCTCGAAATCCTCATAGCATCTCCCGGTCCAGCCCGGTATCACTTTTTTCTCTGTTTTCTCCATACCAAATCCCTTTGCGTCGTCATCCGCCGAAATTCCAAGCGCGTTAAATTAACACCCTAATATAATATTCGCTGCAATCCGATGTCCAGCGCTTTCGAACGCGAATCGCCAAAACCCGGTTCAACAATGTCCGACCCATCACTCGTTCGTCTCCCGTCGCATTTCAAAAATACGCACGACAATGTACATGCAGAGCGACACAATAAAAAAAACGAGCAACATCCACGCGATAGATTGCAGGGATTTGATAATCGTGCGATAGATCTCGAGCACCCAGCGTTCGGTAGTCAGTTCAAAGGGAGGCATATCGCGGGATTTACCTGCGGGAACGAAATACTCCTGCGGTAAAATATAACGCTCCAGCGAGCGGATACGCACACCGCCGGAGATACCGACGACATAAATCGCAAACTTCATGTAGCGCATCCACGCACTTGCGATGGCATCGTCAATAAGCCGGTGGAGAATGCTATTGATCGCGCTGCTAAACGCACGCACGGCGATAAAAGACACAAGAGCGGCGACTGCGAAGGTGATGAGGAGAAGTGTGAAGAACATGGGAGGACCTCCATAATAGCGATGACGGGACGGCACGGGGACCGTCCCCTACAATCTGGATCGCGGCTCAAGCATGCCCCTGCATGGTTTAAGCAGGGGATCATGCCGCGATGACGGCGCTTCGCCTACTCATGCCTCAGTATTTCCGCGGGATTTGTATGCGCAACTCTGAACGCCTGTGTGCCAACCGTCAAAAGAGCGATCAGGAGAGCGAGCACGCCCGAAACCACAAAAGGCCACAAACTGAGGGATACGCGATACGCAAAATTTTGCAAATAGGTATTTGTCAAATAATAGGCAACGGGCCAGGCAATGATATTGGCAATGAACACCAGCTTCAAAAACGCTTTTGACAACAACAAAACAAGACTTGAAACAGACGCACCGAACACTTTCCGAATGCCAACCTCGCGCTTGCGGCGTTCAGCCGTAAAAGCCGCCAGCCCAAACAAACCCAAACACGCCAGCAAACACACCAGCCCGGCAAAAGCGGTAACAGTCTGCCCCAGATCTCTTTCAGCCCGATAAATCGCATCGAGTTCTTCATCGAGAAATGTAAACTCAAAAGGCTGATCGGCTGTCATAAATGTATCCCAGGTCTCTTCGAGAAAAGGTCGAACCCCAGGAAAATCGCGCACACGCAACGCCAGATAATCGTAAAACCACTGGCGATAGGCAAAAACCGCCGGTTCAATCGGTTGCCGCAGGGAAGCGTAGTGAAAATCTGAAATCACGCCAATCACGGCCCCCCTGGTATCCTCTTCTGAACGCGCCCGTCCAAAACGCCGCCCCACGGCGTCCTCCACTGTCCAGCCAAGCGCGCGCACAGCGGTCTCATTGAGAATATAGCCATGCGTGCGGTCCCGCGCAACCTCGGGCGAAAACGTGCGACCAGCCAAAATGGACACGCCGAGTGTCCCAAAAAAATCTTCATCGGCCTCCTGCACGGGCATCCGCCACTCAGTATGGTCCTGACCTTCGGGCTTGACAATCCGCACAAAACCACCGCCATCTTGCCCGGGCAAAAAGCGAAAAGCAGACGCCGAAACAACATCGGGATGTTCCAAAAACGCCTGTTTTACAGTATTGTACCGCGCCACGAGCCAGGGATCATCATTGGTCTTGAACAGGCGATCCATCTCAAAAATGGGCAACAAAACGAGATGCTCTTTGTCAAAACCGAGATCCTTATGCTGAATATAGTCCAGTTGCCGATAGATAACATCCGCAACAATCATAAGCAAAATCGCAATGGCAAATTGTGCGACAACCAGAACCTGCCGCAGGCGCGCACCCTGCAAATGCGCGACGCCCTTGAGCACATCAGACGGCCGAAACCCCGAAAAATAAAGCGCGGGATACATCCCCGCCATCAAACCCACGAACACGGCAAGCGCTAAAAGACCCGGCAAAAGCCCGAACAGCATCGGCGCGTCAAGAGCGTAATGCGCGTCTGTGAGTGCGCTGATTTCCAACAACGCGACGCGCGCAATGGGCACGGCTATAACCACAGCGAGAAGCGCGAGCAAAATCGTCTCGCACAAAAACTGCTGAATCAACTGACCGCGACGCGCGCCAACCACCTTCCGCATCCCCACTTCGCGCGCGCGGTACATTGAACGCGCCGTAGCGAGATTGACAAAATTGATCGCCGCAATCGCCAGAACCAGCACCGCAATCGCCGCAAAAAGATAGAGCGTATGGACATTGCCACCCGAAGACAAATTGTAATCCTGAACCCCATACAAATGCAAACGCGCAAGAGGCTGCAAGCGATACGAAAGAATGCGGCGCACATCCGCGCCCATGTGCCGTTCAATAATACCCGACATTTTTGCTTCGAGTTCACCCGCGTTTACCCCATCGCGCAAAAGCACAAAAGTCTCAATACCCGCCTGTTGCACCCGCCCCTGCCACTGCGTCCAATCAACAATAGCCTCCTGTGTCCGCCCATTGGTAAAATGCAGCAAATCAAACTGAATGGACGATAACCTCGGAGGCGTTTGCAAAACAGCGGCAACCGTATAATCGCCGCCGTAGTACCGCTCGCGAATAGTAATAACCTTGCCTATGGGATCGGCCTTGCGGAACAACCGCTCAGCCGCTGATTGCGCAATCGCAATGCGATACGGCTGCGACAGCGCGTCGGCATCGCCTGAAAAAAAAGGGAAGTGAAACAACTCAAAAAACTGGACGTCAACCTGACCTTGCACCAGCGTAAGCTCTTTGTCCTCATAGCGCACCACAACCGGATAAATGCGATTTTTAGACGCCAATTCAACCTCGGGCATCTCCGCTTCAATCGCGCGAGCAAGCGCCCCCGAAGTCAGCCACCGCACCTGCGTCTGCTCATTGCTCACCCGCTCCCGCAAAACCCGATAAATGCGACGCACATCGGGATGAAAGCGATCATAGCTCATCTCGTAATGAATAATCACAATCGCTATCACACAACACGACAGCCCCACAATAAGACTGAGCAAATTGATCAGCGTATCGCGCTTGTGCGACCACAGGTTGCGGCATGCAATGGTGAAATAGTTGGAGAACATGAGAATTTAAACAAACACATAATCCTCGGGATCGGGCACCCGTGTTTGCTTCCAGAACTCGTGCATTGAAAACGGCCAATTCTGCGTCACCCGTCCGGCCTCGTTCTTATACCAACTCCGAACATTTGGCGCGCCCCAGGCCATCTCCAGATTACCCGCATCAATGCGCTCATTATACCGATCGTGCACATCCCGTTTGCAATCCATCGCAGCGCGGCCCGTCTCAATCAGAAGTTTAATACACCCCAGGATATATCTCATCTCGCACTCGGAAAAAAAGATAATACTGCCATTCACAACAATATTGGTATTGGGACCATACATACAAAAGAAATTGGGAAATCCCGGAATAGAAACACCTTTATACGCGCGCGGGTCGCCATCCCAATGCGCCTGTAAATCCCTGCGCCCAATCCCCTCAAACGTCATCGGCCACAACATCTGACTCGGCTGAAACCCCGTGCCGTAAATCAGCACATCAAAATCGTAGCCATCGCCCGACCGCGTCTCCAAGCCAGATTCCGTAATACGCGCAATAGGATCCGTAATAAGATGCACATTCTCCCGCTTCAGAGTGCGCAACCACAGACCATTATCCCACAACATGCGCTTGCCGCCCGGCGGAAAATCCGGAATACACTTCTGCATCAACTCGGGATCATCGCCCAGCACAGACTCGATATATTCTATAATCCGCTGGCGCACCTTGTCATTTGCCTTGCTAACCGCGCGTTCCTGATGCGGCCATGCCGGATCCTTTTTCGCCGCGCCGAGCATCCCCTCTGCCGAACGCCAGAACATAAACAGCCGAAACCACTTGGCGTAAAACGGCACATGGTTCAAAAGATAGTGTTGCCCCTCTGGCACATCCGCGTGATAATGCGGATTGGACTGAATCCAGGGCGGCGTGCGCTGAAACACAAAAACCTCGCGCGCCTGTTTTGCAATCTCTGGCACAAACTGAAATGCACTTGCGCCCGTACCAATCACCCCAACGCGCTTATCCATCAAATCGCATTCCCGCGGCCATCGCGCAGAATGAAAAGCAATCCCCCGATAGCACTCGCGCCCCGCAATATCCGGCAACTTTGGGCGATTGAGTTGCCCCACAGCACTGATAATGGCATTCGCCTCGAGCGTCTGCCGCGCACCATCTTTATCCTGCACCTCAACTTTCCAGACCTTGCTCTCTTCATCAAAACGACCGCACACAACCTCTGTGTGAAACCGGATATGCTCGCGCAGATGAAAATCCGCTGCAAATTGCCTGAAATAATCGAGAAGCACCTGCTGCATAGAAAAATACTGCGGCCAATTTTTGGGCACAAAAGAATAGGAATACGAGTGATTCGGACTATCGACGCGGCATCCGGGATACGTATTCTCGAGCCAAGTGCCTCCCACATCGGCATTCTTTTCCACCACAGTAAACGAAATCCCCGCCTCTTGAAGCCGATGCGCCGCCAGCAACCCGGACATACCCGCCCCAATAATCAAAACGCGAAAATCCCGCCTCTTATCCTCGGGCAAATCATCCATCCCCGGAGGCACAAACGGATCTTCGCCATTCAAGGACAACTCCCCCTCCAAAAACGCCCCGTAATCTTCGGGAATCTCTTCCCCAATCATAAAATTCATCATCTCCCAAACCTGTGCTCTGCTCGGTGCGGGTGGCAGAGTACAATTGCGATCTCGATAGGCTTTCAACACCTCAAAAGCGATCTCCCGGACAACCGCCTGCTGTTCCTCTGTCACACCCGCCTGCGGATCCGCCAGATTCCTCGCCCGTGGACGAATCTCCCCCCGAACAATGCCCATCTCTCCGGTCAAATGCACCAGAGAAACCATCAACGCGGGAATATTCGCATCTTTCAACGCCGCTCTGATCGTCTCGTCATCCTCAACAATCGGTTCCCACGTATCAAACACCTTACCAGCCATCGTCCTCCCTCCGCTCACGAAACAGGTTGAGGTACCACTTGATCCGGCATCTCATCTCGCTCCCGCTGAAGCTGACCCTCGGGATCGATCCATTGACTCACAATCAGCGAAATCAGAGCCAGAACAGCACCGCTAAAGAAAATCACCTGATAGCCAAAATGGTGCCATGCAAAACCGCCGATAAGCGGCGCGGCAACAGAGGCCACATGATTCATCGTCACGCCCATCGCAAGCGACGGCTTGAGATCCGACTCGGGCGCGATCTTGTGCAAATACGTCGTCAGTGCAATCCCGCCAAAAAAGATAATATTATCGATACAATACAAAACGTAAAGCGTGGGACGATGCGTCACCACCGCGTATCCAACAAACACAAATGCCAACCCAATATAACTGAACGACAGCATCTTCCGCTCGCCGTACTGATCCACCAACTTGCCCATCGTCGGCGCAGTCAGCGTAATCAACGTCTGGTTAATCAACACGAGAAACATCGTTGTATGCACGGGCATCCCGTGGACCTTCACCAGTGCAAAAATCGCAAACGTAATAAACATCTGCTTCCTCATACCCTGAAGAAAATTCAACGCATAATACAGGCCATACCGCCGCTTAAAAACAAAACCCCGCTCGTCGAGTGGCCGCTTGCGAGACGCAAACAAAATGGCAAAACCACCACCCACAGTTGCAGCACCCGCCATAATAAACAGACCCTCGTACCCGACAAAATCGTAAGCCAATTTACAAATCAGAATACACAACAACCACGCCACACTGTTCACACTGCGCAACTGCCCCAACCACTTCCCCTTCTTTCCCGCCGGCGAAAAAAGCAACGCCATCGACTGCTCCATCGGGATCCAGCAGTGAAAACCCACACTCCACACCAGCGAATACAAAGCCAGCACAAAAACCGAATCAACCTGGGAGTATGCCATAATACCCAGGCCCATAACCATCAGTGAAATCGCAGCGACAACAGGAGGTGCGAACCGCACCATCAGCGCGACAAAAAACGCATTCATAAACCCCGGTACCTCGCGCAGGGCTTCCACATATCCCAATTCGTGCGCTTCAATATTCAGGCGATCAACAATAAAATTGTTGAACAACGTCAACTGCACACCAAAAAAAATCCCCTGCGAAGCAACCGCAAGCGCGAGCAAACGAAAGTCTCGATTCCACTCAGAAATTGGATTATTCAAAAAAACTCCTTTAATTCCCCAACGGCTTCCACACATCGCCAAAAATAGATCGCAACCGCGCCATATCTTCATCCGGCAAAGGTGGACCGAGAATCGCCTCCACATTTTCTTCCAGATGATCGATATTTGCGGTCCCCGACAGCACCACACCCATGGCGGGATGCGCGTTCACGTACTTGTAACCCGCCGCGGGTAATGACGTAACATCGCCCTTGACCAGCCAACCCAACGGATCCTCATCATCCAGCGCGTCTCGCGCAATCAACCCCTTATCCTTCGCATACGCAATGCGCTCCTCGAGAACATCGGGCCGAGCCAATGCCCGCCGAACAGCAACCATGCAAATCACACCCACATCCTGTTCCAGACACTTTGGAAAAATCTCGTGCTCGGGCGTTGGATTCAACAAATTGTACCCCACCATAGCCGTATCGAACAAATCATCTGATAAAGCCATAGAAAACATCTCGTGTTTGTGATCTTCGGCATACGTCTCACTCACCCCAACAAACCCGAACTTCCCCTGATCTTTCAACCTCTCCACCGTGGGCCACAGCCGCTCAATAGCCTCAGAATAATGGTGTGGACGAACACCGTGCCACTGCATCACATCGACATAATCGACCTGCAAACGCTTCAAACTGCGCTCAATAGAATCAACGACATCCTTTGGACTCATACGTTCATTATTGCTGTGATGATGGGCGTGAAATTTGGTCGCTAAAATATACTCATCGCGCGGCACGCCCTTAAGCGCATTTCCGAGAATCGTCTCGCTCTCGCCATACGCAGCAGCCGTATCAAAAAAATTTATACCGAGATCCAACGCGCGTTGCACCAATCGATTCACGCCTTCTTGACCGACACCCGTCTTTTGACCCAGTTGCGTAGGCCCACCGCCGCCAATACCAATAATCGAAACCTTCAACCCCGTGCGCCCCAGTGTGCGATATTTCATAAAATCTCCTTTGAATAGGCGCTTAATATAGGGCATCGCAACCCCACTCGCCATTGTTTTAACCAACCCAAAAATCCCCGACAATTTGCGACTGTTACCTTGACAAATTCCACATGCAAAAGTATATTCGCCCTACATATTATACAGGGTCGTGCCATGATCCCTGAAACGCACTATTTATCCTAAGGAGGCCGCGTATGGCACGAGGAGTCAACAAAGTCATCTTGATCGGCAATTCTGGCGCCGATCCCGAACTTCGATACACGCCAGGAGGCACAGCCGTATCGAACTTCAGCATCGCCACCAACGAGAGTTGGACCGACAGCAGTGGCGAAAAACAAGAACGCACCGAATGGCATCGCATTGTGGTGTGGGGCCGTTTGGCCGAAATCTGCAACCAGTATATGCGCAAAGGCAGCAAAGTCTATATTGAAGGCAAGTTGCAAACGAGCAGTTGGGAAGGGCAAGATGGGGTAAAGCGTTATACCACCGAAGTGGTCGCCCGCGATATGCAATTGCTCGATGCCCGAGGAGAAATGGGAGGTGTGGATGGTAGCTATGGCGGTGGCGGGTCCCAGGGCGGAGGGCAGGCAAGATCACAGCCAACCTCTTCTGCATCCTCTTCTGCATCGGACGATAAGTCCGCCACAGAGCCACCCCCTTATGCCGCAGACGACGACCTGCCATTTTAGTTGAGATACAAACGACAAAGCCCGCACAGAACTGTGCGGGCTTTTATTTTATAACTCTATTTTTTACCGCCTTCCATCCCGATAAATCTTCTGTATCGCCTCAACCAAAAAGTCTTCGACAACTTGAAAAATTCGCTCGCCCATCTCTGCCGTCGCAGGACGCGGATCTCCCAACCCCCCATGTTTTGTATTCTGATCAAACCGCTTGTACAAACGCAAACCCGAAATACTTTCCTGGCGGCGCTGACCATCCTTATGTAACGCATCTGTTTTCACCAGATCGGGATCTATCGCCATAATCATAGCGGTCTCACACTCACCCGCATGCCCGGATCCCGTTGAACCCAGCGTCAGAACCTCATTTATATTTTTGTCCGACGGTCCCGCATACGGCGTCGTCGTGTAAAGATCGACATCTTCATACCTCTCCATAACGCGCTGGCGCAAAACCGAAATATTGGCTTCATTGCCCCCGTGGCTATTAATCAGAAGAAATTGCGTAAAACCGTGTTCAATCATACAAACGAGCATATCGTTCATAATCGCCAGATGTGTCTCGGACGACGCAGAAACCGTACCGGGATATTTCATGTGATGCTGCGAATACCCCAGCCACATAACCGGGAGAATAAGCACATCCTCAGACAATCGCTTCTCAATGCGATTGACCACCTCCTGCAGAATCATCGTATCGGTAAACACGGGCAAATGCAGGCTGTGTTGTTCAAGCGAAGCCACGGGTATAATAACCAGCAAATCACGCGACAAAGCATCGACATCGGGAGAGGTCATATTGGCGAGAATCATAAAAGCTCCTTTTTCTATTACCCCTAACGCATAGCATTGTTTATCTAAATTATTTTCTTATATTACACACAACAAATATCCTGGAGGCATCTATGGAAAATGAAAAAGCATTAAAACTCACGTACCAGGGCGAACCCCTGGGCCACTCATCGGACGACTTTGGCGGCTTGCGCAAATCCAATGACGCGATAGATGATCGCGACGAACTCCACCGCCGAATGACAGCCGATGGCTATTTATTTCTCAAAAATTACCTGAACAGAGATGAAGTCTTAGCCGCTCGTCAGGAAGTGATGAACCGGCTGATGGGCGCAGGTGTTTTAGACGAACGGTATCCGGCAATCGACGGCATTGCAGCGTCAAAACAGAAAATTGACGGACGCGCAACAGGTTCATTTATGCCCTTGCTCGCGCGCAACAATCCCCCCCTGGACAAAGTAATCCACGAAGGCCCGATCATGTCGTTTTTTGAATTATTCTTGGACGGACCTGCGCGCTATTTTGACTACACCTGGTTTCGAGTCAAACAGCCCGGACTGCACACCGCCACCAATCCCCACTGCGACATCGTCTATATGGGACGCGGAACAAGAAACCTCTACACCGCCTGGGTCCCCTATGGCGATGTACCCTCCTACATGGGCGGATTGATGCTACTCGAAAACTCACACAAATTGCACGATCTGAAAGCGGGCTATGGCTCAACAGACGTCGATCTATACTGCGAAAACAAAGACGATGCCCAGACAATCGTAGAACGCGCACGCGCCGAAGGGCGGAACTTGACCAATCAAGAACGGTCTTCCGTAAAGTGGAACTCGACCGGCTCTTATTCCTCCGACGCGATTTCCACGCGCAAAAAACTGGGCGGACGCTGGCTGGTATCGGAATACGAAATGGGAGACTTGCTGATATTTTCCATGCACACCCTGCACTCAAGCTCCGACAACCATTCCAAACAATACCGCATATCATCCGACACGCGATATCAACTCGCATCGGAACCCGTTGACGAACGCTGGATTGGCGACGACCCACCTGCCCATGGAATTCGCGCAAAACGCGGGATGGTGTGTTGAGTGAAACTCAAAAACGGCGACCTCATCATCGATGACGACTTTCCGTGCGGCAGTGCCGGTGAGATGCGGGTAATAGAACCCGGCATAAGCGAAATCGGATACAAAACAGAGGAATTCCAATGGCAAAATTGAACGATAACCCAACACACCTATCCATAGAAGAACAAGCGGAGGGATTCGCGCCCTTATTCAACGGCAAAGACCTGAACGACTGGAAAATTATCGGACCGGAAGAAGGTTGGGAAGTCCAAAACGGATTGATGGTATGCAATGGCGAAGGCAGGGGATGGATTCGCCCCAAAGCTCTGTACACAGACTTTGTATTGCGCCTTGACTATCGAAACAGCGCGGGAGGAAACAGCGGGATATTCCTGCGGACAAGTGAAGAAGGACGCCCCGCCTATCAGGGAATGGAAATACAAATTTACGACGTACCGCACGACCCGCTCAACACAAAATCAAACGGCGCGATCTACGACTCGGTAGCTCCCACCGTTGATCCGTCTCATCCAGCGGGGGAATGGAACTCGGTTGAAGTATCCTGCCGGGGATCAATAGTACAGGTCATCATCAACGGACGCGAAGTCATATCCTGTGACATAAGCAAACATCCCGACTTAAAAGACCGCTTGAAAACCGGATACATCGGCCTTCAAAACCACCGCAGCCCCATTGACTTTCGCAATGTTCGCATCTTGGTACCGTGAAAAAACCACTGGATCGCGGCTTTAACCATGCCGCGATGACACACGGGAGCCTGCCCCGTAGTGACTCTATACGGGGGCACGGGAGCCTGCCCCGTGAACGGGGTACAACTGGCCGTATCCCAGGCCAGTTCATGATTCTATACGGGAACCGTCCCCTACAACACCTGATCACCTGAATATTTAAGCCTTAAACGCCGTCAGAACCCGATCAAAAGCCTGAGCCGTCTGTTCGATATCCACATCGCTGTGAACAGCAGAAATCACGCCACCGGGCCAGGGCATCACATCGACGCCCTCTGCAATCAGACCACAGCGGAGCTGGTGAATCTGCTTCATAGAAGCCCCACCCTTGAGAACTACATGAGGCACGGTTCCATCGTAGATATCCGAACATGTGTACACCTGATCTTCGGACAAAGGCAAAATGTGAAACCCCGAAAACTCGCCATACACAAGCCAGTTCAGCCCGTGTCTCTGAATTGTGTCATTGAGCGCGTTTCTCAACACCTCGCCATTCTGATTGGCGCGCTCGGTAATCTCATCTTCTGCAACAATCTTAAGCGCAGTCAACCCCGCACGCGCTGAAACGGGATTGGAATTAAACGTACCCTGGTGTGGCACGCGGTACCTATCATTCCACGAAGCATCGTCGCGATACGTCATCACATCGAGCAAATCCGCGCGCCCTGCAATTGCGCCACCGGGAAATCCACCCGCTACAATCTTCGCAAAAAGAGCCAAATCGGGCGTCACCCCGTAATATTCCTGAGCACCGCCGGGCGCAACGCGAAAACCCGTAATCACCTCGTCAAAAATGAGCAAAACCCCATGTTCGCGAGTAATCGCGCGAAGCCGGCGCAAAAATTCGCCCTGCGTGGGAACGCGCCCAAAACTCGCCCCCGTCGGCTCCAGAATAACCGCGGCAATATCGTCCCGACTCTCAAGTGCCTGTGTGACCTGATCGATATTATTCGGCTCACACAACACGGCATTTTCGATATGATCCTCCGTAATACCAGGCGGAGGCGTACCGTCAAAGCCCGGCGAAGCACCAAAAGCAACCTGATCGTGCCAGCCGTGAAAATTGGTCGTAAAGCGCAGAATCTTCGACTTATTCTGAAAAGCACGCGCAACGCGCAACCCCAAAAGACTCGCCTCTGTACCCGACGAAGTAAAACGCACCTTATCGGCACAGGGCACCATCCGAATAATCTGCTCTGCCCATTCCAACTCCAACTCGTGCGACGCGCCGTAATGCGTTCCTCTGCTCAACTGCTCCCGCACGGCCTCGGTCACTTCTGGATGATTGTGACCCAAAATCAGCGCACCGTGCCCCCCAAAATAATCGATATATTCATACCCATCCACATCCCACTTGCGCGAACCCTGTGCCCGATCAACAGAAAGCGGATAAGGCATCAAATAGCGCGTATCGTGTGTCACCCCACTGGGAAAAGTCTCGCGCGCCCGCTGGTACAAAGCGCGTGACTTTGGCGTTTTTGCCATATATTTTTCGATCAATAAATCGCTCATCTTTTGTCCTTTCTGTTTTTCATTATCTACATAATCTCCCAATACAAAGATACGGTTCTGAGCATGTGTAGGCAACCATCTTGAGGCTGGGTATTACTGACGTTGTGCTGCGCGTGCGGGACGGCACAGGGACCGTCCCTACGATGATATTGTGAATCCGACTTGTAGGGGCGACCCCCTGTGGTCGCCCGCTCACCGCTGACGGGGGTTGCTCCTCACTTTTTTTATTACTCACTTGCGCGTATTCACAGACCTTATTATTTTATATAGCTGTATTTGAGTGCGTTCGAATCTAAAGGAGAACCTATGCATCTTGCGCTGGAGAACAAAGTCGCTATAATTGTGGGAAGCAGTTCCGGAATGGGAAAAGCGACCGCACGATCTTATGCCCAGGCAGGCGCCAGCGTGGTACTGGCAGCGCGAAGCAAAGACAAATTAGACGACCTATCAGCAGAAATAGGAAACCGCGCAATCGCCTGTGCAACAGACGTGCGGGATGTGGATCAAGTAAACCACTTGATTCAGACGACACTACAGGAATTCGAGCAAATTGATATCCTGGTGTACGCCACTGGAACAAATATCCCAGCCCGCAGCCTCGAAGTATTAACCCACGAAACGTGGGAAATGATGATCGGCACAAATCTGACTGGCGCATTCAACTGCACAAAAGCGGTTTTGCCCGTCATGCGAAAACAGCAATCGGGCCTGATCATCTATCTATCTTCTGGATGCGTACAATCGCCCGATGTATCTGGCGTATCTTATCAGGCATCCAAACACGGCATGTCGGGACTCGCGCACGGAACATTCAAAGAAGAGCAGGAGAACGGCATTCGCACCACAGTAATCTTCCCCGGATTGTGCGACACGCCCATCGTCTTGAAGCGCCCCACGCCCACACCCCCAGAAGTGATGGCCAAAGCATTAAAGCCCGAAGACGTAGCCGATGCATGTCTATACGTGGCGACCACGCCTTCGCGCGCGCGAATACCCGAACTCATTCTTTTACCTGCGGGATTGTAATACCAACCTTTCAAAACCTCGGGATATTTCATGTCGCAATCCATCTCCAAACCAGAAGGCACAACACATCTCACACAGGCGCAGGTCGCGCAATTTGTAAATAACGGATTTGTCATCGTTCCAAATTTAATCGATCCAGACCGTGTGAGCGCAGGACTAAAAGAATTAAAACACAAAACCGGCATAGTGCCCGATGAGTCAAAAACATGGCCCACAGAAAAAAATGGTATGCATGTGACTCAGGAAGGCATTGCGGTTGATCGGACCGTGTGTATCTCACCCCAACTAAAAGCTGTCGTGCGGGAACTGGCCGGGCCGGCAGTCACCTGTGAGCGGGGACTGGGACCTATATTGCGATTTCCGCAGCCGGGACCCAAACAGTTTGAACCGGGCGGCGCGCATATCGATGGCACGCGCCAGGGCAACGGCCTCACCGTATATCCCACCCATTTTCTTCTCCTGGTCATGGCCTATCTCACAGACACGGATGCACACGACGGCGCATTCACCGTATGGCCTGGCAGTCCCCGACAGGTATTTTCGTGGGCGTACTCCAACAATATCGACCTCGGAGAAAAGTGGCGCACAACGGGCAGCACGGGCGCGCCGGACATTCCGCTCAACGATCCAATTCCCGTTGTCGCACGGGCGGGCGACGTGGCAATATGCCATTATCTGATGGTACACGCCTCTTCTCCCAACCGGGGCAACCACGTACGCGTTGGGCTTCACGGATGGCTAAAGGCCGTTCCCGAATATCAATATGTCCCGAAAACCGGTCCGCCACAATGCGACTGGACCCCGTTGGACTGGATATTGAGAACGGATAATTTGCACTGAGAAAGGAGGTCTTTTTAATGCCGAGATCTGATAGCTTTTGAATAAGGAAACCGAGTCGTCAGGCGAGAAAATCCCACACGGGATCATCCTCGTCAAAACCACAAACAAAGGAGTTGACACATGAAGCGAATGTGTTTGCTGTGTATCATTTCCCTTTGCCTGATATCTCAGGCATTTGCAGGTACCACGGGAAGGGTTTCCGGCGTAATAAAAGACGCCACGGGAGAAGTATTGCCCGGCGCAAACGTCGTTGTGATGGGTACCCGTCTGGGTGCGACCACAGACGCCGAGGGCAACTATTTTATTCTCAATGTCCCCCCTGGTGTGCTGGAAGTGCAGGCGTCAATGGTGGGATATACAAAGGTCACACAGACCGACGTCCGCGTAAAAATCGACCAGACCACAAAGCTCAATTTTGAACTGACCGAAGAAACCCTCGAAGCTGCCGAGATACTGGTCATGGCCGAACGCCCCCCCGTAGAACTCGACCTCACGGGAAGCAAGCAAACGATGACCACTGCGGAATTGGAATTGAGTTGGGCCAATTCCGTGGAAGAAGCCGTGGAAATCCAGTCTGGGGTGGGGGTTCGGGGAAGTGTCCGCGGAGGATACGGATTCACCGCCGCCTATATTATAGATGGTGTGGATGTGCGGGACGGCAATACCCAATCCAGCTTTGTCGTGACCAATACCGCGGCCATCCAGGAAATGGAAGTACTCACGGGTGGATACAACGCAGAATACGGCCAGGCCAACGATGGGATTATCAACATCGTAACGCGATCGGCAAGAGACCGCTGGCACACGACTGTCAAAACGCGCATGCGTCCACGCGGGAAGTACCACTGGGGCCGCGATATTTACAGCGAGGAAAATGTCGAAAACCAGGTAATCACCCAAGAGTTCTTCAACAAAAACGACATGGGAGCTTCCTGGAATACCTACTGGCAGGAACAGGGCGAAAATCCTACACCTGAGTTCAACTGGCAAAAATACCAGGAATTCACAACGCCACCGGAAGACATGGGCAATTACGCAGATCTGGACCAGTGGGAGTGGGAAGGTGCTGCGTTCGGACCTATTTCCTCCAATATGGATCTGTTGTTAAGCGGCAAGTATTTGCGAGGTGTAACCAAGTGGCCGAGCGTTTTCAAATACAGCCCCGAATGGAGCGCGCTCGCCAAATTGAATTACAACCTGACCCAGAATACCAGAATCACGGCGTCGTTCAATCACCAGGGCACCGATAACAGCGGTCAGCCCAGGTTGACTTATATGTCGTCCGACGATATGGGCGGTTCGATGGGGAATCTTCCGTCGGGAGGGATACGAACGCCTTTTCAGAGAGAGAAATGGAATTCGAATGGCAACTCCGTAATTACCGGCAATAACTCGCGCGTGCCTCCTCCGCAGTATATCCGGACGAATGCGGCAATGTTAAAACTGACGCACGTTTTCAGCCCGCGCACATTTGTGGATTTCCGCATTCAGCACTATCGAATGGATTACGACGCGCATTACGAGAATCTGGATACGAATCCCGTCTTATTCCAGGATCAACTTGATCGAACCCCGGTGTTTTTGGAACCGACGTGGTTTCCCAGCAGTCCGGTCAGCACTGGCGGACGGCAATGGCAATGGCCGAGAGATAACGCCAAATTATTCGCCAATACCTCGCGAACATCGATCAAGTTCGATCTGACCAGCCAGGTCAATGAACACAATCTGGTCAAGGCGGGCCTATCATTCGAGCCGCAGTATATCGATACCTGGTACGGTGGGCAGTTTGGATCGGCTTCGCAACCGTTTAACAAAGTGCCAAACCGGGATTATAGCCCGTGGGATTTCACCGCTTATGTACAGGATCAAATTGAAGCCGAAGGCATGATCGTAAATCTCGGATTGCGTCTGGACCTGTTCAACGCCAACCGGAAGGTAAATTACACCCTGTGGGATCCCCACGCGCTGTCGAGCATCACCGATGGAAATATCGCGGGTGGGATTCTGTCCTTCGACCCGGAGGGTCCCCACGCCGTTGACACGCCGCTTCAAGTCGCGCTCTCACCGCGCGTGGGCATCGCGCATCCCATTACCGCGAGCACTGTATTGCACTTTATGTACGGGCATTTCAATCAGCGTCCGCCCTGGGTAAAAATTGCCGGAAATAAAGCTATCTGGAACCGCGGGGCACCCTCTGATCCGAGCGTTCAACTGCCGCCCAACTACGATGCAAATCCCAACGAGGATTACAACTATATCCACTGGTGGGGCACAGGCGGCAATCCAGAGATCGGATTCGAAAAGATGATCCAGTATGAGGTTGGATTTGATCAGGACATTGCCGGCACACTTGGGTTGGACGTAACCATGTATTACAAAGATGCCAAGGATCTGACAAGGCGAGGTTTCCGGCAGGGACGGGAGGAAGAAACCGGCAACAGCTCAACGCTTCAGCTCAATTTGTTTATGGATCCCAACAATCCACAGAAGCAAACGCCTCAGAGTGGGTTTACCAACCGGGGCGCGTGGTCTATGCAAGGTGCGCGCCTCGATGCCCGCGGCCTGGAATTTGAATTGAGCACCAAACGCTGGCCTCATGCACAATTCCAGATCAAGTACGACCTGTCCTATTCCAGCACAGGCGCTTATGGTCCATCGAGCCTCTATATTCCCATACCACAACCAGATGGTTCGATCAAGCAACTCGGACGAGATAGATATCAAGGGTCCGGTGAGAACAATCTCGAATTGTGGAATCCACACAATACCTTAAAGTTCAATGCATTGCTCAGCACGCCCAGCAACTTTGGCCCGGTGATGGGTAACTGGTTCTTGAATATGCACTACACCTACGCTTCGGCGCAGCGATACACCTATCACCCGGCCGAAGATACGAGCACCGAGCCGCTGAACCGGTCGTGGGAGCCTTATCACCGCACCAATGCGCGCCTCTCCAAGCGTTTCGAACTGGTGGGTGGAATGAAAGGCGAATTTGCACTGGATGTACACAATGTCTTCAACAACAAAATTCTGAAACTGTTCGGCGGACAGGATTTGTTCAACTACATTGAAAAAGGCGAAATGCCCGTGGTAAAAGCCTCCTATCTGACGCCAGATGGCGCTTCATCCGAATGGGTAGAGCCGAATCAGTGGACAATTTACCGCCCAGACCTGAACCCGAGAGAGTTGTTCTTCTCGCTGTCGATTGATTATTAGCCGAACAACCGGATGTCGTCGCCAATGCGCGACATCCGGTCTCAGAGTTCCCAATATTTTCAAATAACAAAGGAGTTTCTGATGAAAGCAATACGCAAGCATCCTCTGCTTTGGGTGCTGTGCTTGGGCCTGGCACTTATGTTGTCAGAGGCCGTGAATGCCCAGGTGCCCGAAAGCCAACTCGTGGGCAACAACCCAATCGAGTTTACCGCCGGAAGATTGTGGTGGGGCACCAGTACCGCGGCGAATTACGCAGAAACGGCGATTCCCAACGTCATTTCGTATCCCGGCTATTACCAGGCCACCGACCACATAGATATGATTGCGCCCTGGATCTGGATCAACAATCAGGGGCGGCGGGTCAAGCTCAACTTAACAGAACGAAGCATTGTGTCTTTTGGCGGTGCTGCACAGCCCATGGTCAACAATTACAATTACAATTTTGTGGGACCAGGCGGCACCAACGAGGCCGAGCAATGGGGCGAAGGAATCTTCCAGACGTTCAAAATGGATCCAGCCAGCCCGGCCGATGCAATGGGGGCAATGCAGATCACCACCAAGACAATGGTGTGGAGCGTCCCTAAGTACGACGATTTTGTTATCCACAAAATCAAGATCAAACATGTGGATGACGTACCCTTTGAAGATTTCTACATGTGTTTTCCCGCTCAGGTGCAATACAACAACGGTCAGCTTGTAAACAACGCCTTCAAGTTCAAGAACGACATGCAATTCGACTGGGATCCCGAACGGAAAATTTTCATATTCTACGACGATGTACAGTGGCCCACCACGGAAAGCTCGCCCATTTCGTTTGGCATATTCGAGCCGCCGGGAGACGTGACCGGCGATGGTGGCGATCCGGGCAATATCACCGAGTCGGGATCTCTGGATCGCAGGCTTTACGAACCAGAAGCCCGGGCGTGGGGCATTCTAAATCTGACTTACAACGGTCAGCCCGAAGAACCCCATTACAATATCCTGGCTGCGGCTGAATCCGGAACAAGGACAGGCAACTTCGCAGGGAGGATGAGCGATGCTCGCGTACCAGCACGCGAATCCGGGCGTCTGTGGTCTGGGCAAGCCTGGGAACAGGATTTGCTGGCATTTTCACACGATCAGGAGCGGGCGAATTGGATTGACCTCTGGAACGACCCATCTCGCCCCAAAGACGGATCGGCGGATGGCAATCTCTTTGAACGATCCCCCATGTTGTATTCCTACATTGGCCCCTACACTTTTCAGCCCGGCGATGAAATTGAACTGATCATCCTCTATTGTTTTGGCGAGATGGACCGCAATGCGTCGCAACGCGGCGGATTGCAAGCTGCACAGCGATATCAGGCAGAAGGTATTGCCGCGTTGAAGCAAAACTGGGATTCTGCCCTGGAACTGATCGCCAATAACTACAAGCTGCCCGCCAATCAGTATCCGCCTCCAATCGTGGGTTCGCAGCCATTTGTCGAAGACGGATACCCCAAGCTGGAGGCTGAAGCATTTGCCGACGCCAGTACCGGGTCGCAGGGCTTTGATTTGACCTGGCAGGCCGTGCCGGATAATTACCAGGATCCGGGCACAGGTGAAAATGACTTTGCCGGATATCGGATTTACCGGTCAGAGATTCACATCAGCGGTCCCTGGGAACAGCTTGCGGAGATTTCCGCTGCGGAAGCCGCAGCTTATAAGCAGGGCGATAAGATCGTTTTTCGAGCCGAGACAGATCCCGGTATCCCCTTCCGCTTTGCGGTGACCTCCTACGATACCCGCGGACTGGAAAGCGGCATAACGGCCTATACGTTTTTCGCTACGGAAGCCCCCAAGGCACCTTCAGATGATATGACCCAGATCCGCGTGGTACCCAATCCCTTCCGGCAGCGAAGCGGGTTGCTGGATGCATCTCAGAACAACCGCCTGGCTTTTGTGAATATTCCAGCCAAATGCACCATCCGGATTTATACATTGGCGGGCGATCTGATAAAAATTATTGAACACGACGGTTTTGGCGAAACCACCTGGGGCAGCCAGGCCAATGGCAATTATTTGCAGACGGACTTTTCTGAAAGCCCGGCCGCTGGCCTTTACATCTATCAAGTAACCTCTCACGTAGCGGGACAAGAAGGCCAGTCTCACGTTGGGAAATTCATGATCATTCGATAAGCGGAGGCTATAATGAAACGTTGTACATTTAAATGGACAATAATCCCAATCCTTTTGCTCGTGCTGGGATTTGCAAGCGACGGGTTCGCGCAACGGCGATTCGAAGCAGAAGTGGGATCGGGTGTTGCGCCCCTGCCCTATAGCCGCGTGGGACGGTCAGGCTGGCAATTTGCCAAATTGCCCACCTCGGCGCGCATGGCGAGTCTGGGCGGTATTGCAACGGTGTTGGGCAAAGCAGATGCCAACGGCGCATTGACCAATCCCGCCGCGATCTCAGACGTAACAAACATCAGCCTTTCGGGCAGCAGCATGAACTGGATTGCCGACATCACCTATTATTCTGGCGCTGTGGTCAAAAATTTTGACCAGTGGGGTGTTTTCGGTCTCAGCATCAGTTCCCTCGATTACGGGGAGATGGTACGCACGGAAAACCAGGAACTATTTGGTCCCGGTGGAGAAACCCTGGGCCGCACACAGCCTGCTATAGAAGGATTGGGCACGTTTTCGGGCGGTGACCTCGCCGTGGGTATCAATTACGCCCGGCGCATCACAGACCGCTTGCAGATAGGCGGCACCGTGAAATATTTCCAGGAAAACTTAGACAATGCCACCACCGGCAACTGGGCCATTGATATCGGCACGTACTATCACACCGGAATCAAAAGCTTGAGGCTTGCAATGCTCGGGCAAAATTTTGGCCCCGATACCCAGTTCACCCAGTACGACGAACAGATTCAAATTCCGCCATCACAAGTGCGAATGCCCATGGTATTCAAACTCGGTGCGGCTATTGATCTGATCGAACAGTCAGAGGATCAGCCCCATCTCCTCACGGTGGCAACCGAGTTACGCATCCCAATGACGGCGACGAAAAAATGCACGTGGGCGCCGAATACGGGTTGCAAAACCTGGCCTATATTCGCGGCGGGTACCGCTTCAATTACGACGAAGAGGGCCTGACCGCTGGCGGGGGCCTCAATCTGAAGCGCGATCAATACGGGATCAGCGTGGATTACGCCTATATCGAATTTGGCCGTCTGGGTTCTGTACATGTCGTGACGGTCGGCTTTGAATTTGGGAATTAGATCTACCTGGAGATTTTGCATGATCTGTAATAGGCGCCTGGCGGAATGTACCTCACCCGTCGGCGCCTTAATTTTTTTGTGCATAAAGTCTTGACATGGCGGATTAAGGAGATATATTGTCAGAAGTATTAAAATTTATTTATATATAAATTAGTGGTCTTGGAAAAAAGGGCTTATCTGATAGACTGGATCGCAGCTAAAATCATGCTGCGATGATAACCAAAACCTTTTGGATTACTGGTGTTGTGCCTACGGCGTGGCGGCTAAAACCATGCCGCAATGACGGCGCTTCTGATAAGATTACTTGATGTGTAAGATTAATTATTTCTCGATTCAGCTTTGAAAGACCATTCGGAAAGGAGAAAGCCTTTTTGATGAGCCTGCCGCGCTACTTAAAGAATGTAAGCGCGGTTTTTTTATCTGAAAAATTCAATGCACTTTATTTCTGAGAAACACACATGAGTCAAAAACCTAATATTCTAATCATCACAAATCACGATTCGGGCCGCCACTTCGGATGTTACGGGGTGGAAACGGTGCATACCCCGGCGATTGATGCACTTGCCGCTGATGGGCTGAGATTTGAAAATTATTTTGCAACCGTACCCCTTTGCAGCCCAAGCCGCGGCGCAATGCTCACCGGGCGCTATCCCCAGAGCACCGGACTGATGGGATTGACGCACGCGCCCTGGCACTGGTCTCTCAACGAAGGAGAACAGCACCTATCGCATATACTCCGCGATGCGGGTTATCACACCGCACTATTTGGATTGCAACACGAAGCCGCCGATGTGCAAACACTGGGCTTTGAGGCATTACACGCCCAGCACCGGGATGAAGGCGGACGGTGTACAGCCGATGAGGTTGCACGGGCGACAGCCGAATTTCTAAAAGGAGAAGTTCGCGCGCCTTTTTACGCACAGGTGGGATTCTTTGAAACACATCGCCCCTTTGACTTCGGAGACGTGACGCCCGACGACAGCAAAGGGGTTTTTGTACCGCCCTTCCTCGTAGAGAGCGAGACAGTAGTAAAGGATCTGGCTCACTACCAGGGCGCACTCCGAAAAGCAGACGAAGCAGTGGGAATTATTGCAGAAGGACTTGCCCAAAGCGGCCTTGCGGACAATACCATTATCATCTTTACGGTAGATCACGGCATCCCCTATCCCAGAGCAAAAGGCCATGTGTACGATCCGGGATTGTCCATTCCCCTCATCGTGCGATGGCCCGACGGTGGAATTCAAGGCGGTAAAACATGCGACTGGCTCTTGAGCAACGTGGATTTTCTGCCCACCCTACTGGACCTGATCGGGGTGCCAACTCCCGAAAACGTGCAGGGCGTGTGTTTTTCCGGTGCTCTCGGAAAAGGTGAGGCCGAACCCCCGCGAGATGCCATTTTCGGATTTATGCAGTCGGGCGAATTGCGCTGCATTCGCACAAAACACCACAAGTTGATCCGCAATTTTGAACCCCGCAGGCTATTTGCCACGCCTGTAGATGTATCGGTTTCGGTATCTTCCCGGTGGCCGAACACGGCATACCTGGTAACATCGGAAGAATGCCCGGCAGTGCAGCTCTTTGATTTGCAAAAAGATCCCAATGAGTTTCACAACGTGGCGGAAGATCCGAATTGTGCAGATGTGCGCGCCGAACTGGATGGACGATTGTGGGCCTGGCTGGAAGAGGTCGGCGATCCGATCCTCAAAGGCCCGGTGCCCACGCCGTATTACCGCCGCTTGATGGCCAAAGCCGGACGCGGATAATTTTTTGAGAGGAGGTGAGGGCCGGAACTGACAAAGATGTCGCGTTTTACAAGCATTCGAAGTTGGAAAACAGTCTCTGAGGCTGAAAGGAGGTTCTGAATGAAAAAAATGGCAGTTGTTATAACCTGTGTGGGGTGCTGCCTGGGATTGTGGCAGGCAGCAGACGCTCAGGAAACAGGGCAGTGGGGTGTGGGGGCCTTTGTCGATTATGCCAGGCCGACACTGGGAATGGCCGATCGGTGGGACGGCGTGCCCAAAGGCGGGATAACGCTGACCTACACAGCCAACCCGAAGATCTCGGTAGAAGTGGAATATCACTATTCCATGTTCGGCAATGGGTCCCTGGAGACGTCGCCATTTACCTGGGCGGTAGATAAACGGGATTACGTAAGCCCAAATGCGGTACACGAGATGCGGATTAACAGCTTTTTGTTAAACACCCTCATCCACTTTCAGGATCGCAGTCCCAACGCGGGCTTTTCGCCCTATTTCGCGATAGGAACCGGGCTTTACGCTTACCGCACAAAAGTGCAGAACCTGATCTTTCCCGGTCAAGCCGTGGAGCCGCTAAACCAGTCGCTACACCTGCCCGATCAGACCGATGTTCGCACGGCACTGGGTGTAAATGTGGGCCTGGGCGGAAGTTTGCCCGTCGGCACACAACTCGCCCTGGACGTACGGACGCGCTACAACGTCATTTTTGGTTACCTGAGGCCACATCTGGCCTGGGGAATTGCTCAGACTTCGTTCTTCCAAATGCTGGATCTGGGCGTGGGTCTGAAATACTATTTTTGAGAGGAGGTTGCAATGAGAAGACTTGTCTTATTGAGTCCTTTTCTGCTACTCCTGATCTGTCTATGTGCAGGAAATGCCTGGAGCGGTACGACGGGCAAGCTCACCGGCGTGGTATTAGATCAAAGAGGGGAGCCACTTCCCGGCGCCAATGTGGTTATCAAAGAAATGCGGCGGGGCGCAAGCACAGATTCGGAAGGCAGATATTTTATTTTATCCGTGGATCCCGGCACATATCGGGTAGAAGCATCTCTGGTGGGCTACCAGTCCATCGCGCAAGAAGATGTAAAGATGATTGTGGATTTTACCACAACAGTGAGTTTTCGCCTGGAGGAAATGGCACTTGAAGGGGCAGAAATCGTAGTTGTGGCCGAGCGGCCCCTTGTTGAGCCGGACAAAACATCGACCAAATACGTGGTGACCTCCGAGGAGATCGAGGCATTGCCAATGGTGCGCAGTGTATCCGCTTTTGCCGAGTTGCAAGGCGGTGTATCAGTAGATGGCAACTGGACCATCCGGGGTGGAGACGCGCCGGATGCCGCGGTGATTATCGACGGAGTCCGCCTGGTGAACAACGACCTCAGGGGATTTAACCGGTTTATGGGCGTGAACACCAACGCGATCCAGGAATTGCAGGTCATCACCGGTGGAATGGAGGCGGAATACGGCAACGCGCAGGCCGGGATTATCCGGATCGTGACGCGAGACGGAAGCAACACATTGAGAGGCCTGGCAGAATACCGCAGCACGCCGCCTTCTAAAAAGCACTGGGGGCCAAATGTCTATGAGCACCCAACCGTGCTTCAACAGGATATCCCGGACAACGCCAATTTGCTGGACTACACCAGCATCTCAGGTCACGAAGTAGATCTAAACCTGTCCGGACCGCTGGTGGGCGGTTTGCAATTTTTTGCCAGCACCAAGTGGGACGGCAGAGCACCGACATTTCCCGGCCCAACAACGCGGATGCCGTGGAATACGCAGAACCACATGAAGTTAATCCAGCAAGTCAACCCCAATTTGAAAGTGCGTGTAGGGGGTCTTTTTGAGCGACACAAAGGCTACAGCGGCGATTCCCGCGGCGTTGGAAGCGGCTTCCGCAATTTGTTCCTGCCCGACGATTTTGCCACCGCCGGCCACCGCTGGAACCAGGAAGACCTGATTTACGTGTCTGCTACGCACACGATCACTTCCCGCACATTTTACGAAATGCGTCTTTCGCGTTCACACAGCAGCATAGAGACGGAGAACGGCCCGGAAGCCACCACAAAGTGGACCAGAAACGGTTATTTCAATATGGACCGCGCCTTTTTTCGCCCGGAGGATTCGGAGCGGACCCGGTGGAATCTGAAGGCGGACCTGTCCAGCCAGATAACGCGCTCCAACCTGATTAAAGCGGGTCTGGATATTACGTATTACAACGTGTGGTGGACCTGGATTCAGCATTCCACTGAGGCGAACCGCACCATAAGATTTATTGGCCAAGACCACACCATCGGCGAAGGGGTGCAGCCTCTGGAAATAGCTCTGTACCTGCAGGACCGGATCGAGTTTGAAGGCATTGTACTCAATGCCGGCATCCGGTTGGACCGCTTCGACTTCCGCAGGGACGAGCCGCATCCCTACCTGTGGGGCACCACACCGATGTACGTGGGCCTATTGCGCTACCGCAATGCGCCGACCGAACCGGCCGAGCCTATGATTCGATGGAGCCCGCGCCTGGGCATCTCCCACCCGATTACCGAAAAGTCAACGCTTCGGTTTTTCTACGGCAAGTTCACCCAGCCGTTGCGATTTGATCACTGGTATCAGGAAGAGTGGGATTCCGGCACCACGGATGACCGCAATGGAGACGGCGTGGTACAGGACTACGAATGGGGCAGTGGATATGTAAAGACACAGGGCCTGCTTCACGGGCACTCGGCATTCGCGCCTTATGAGCAGACCACGAGTTTTGAAGTGGGACTGGACTGGAACTTCGTAAGCGACTACGTGTTGAACCTGACCACGTATTACAAGAGCGCGATTGACCAGTCGCGTGCGGGCAGCCAGACCAATTACCGCGACCCATTGAAGAACGGAAAAAACATCGTGGGACCTTCCCACAGGATGGCCGGATATTCAGAGGACAGTCGCGGGTTTGAGGTGAGCCTGAAAAAGCGGTTCTCTCACCACTTCGCCTTCCAGGTGGCATATAACGTGCAGTGGGCCACCGAAGACCAGTCGGGCTGGCGCGGCGCTTCCGCCTTCCCGGACTCGCTATTTATGGCCAGCGGTCTGTTCTGGCGGCAGCACACCTACGACCCGAATACCGGTTTAGAGACACCCGTGCCAATGCCCGAATCCGAGATCGTGAAATTCGGCTCTCAGGCGAACAAGACACTGCGCTCCTGGCAGGCTGGTGAAATCAGTCTGGCACCTTTTCGACAGTCTTTCCCCGACCTGATGTACGAAGCGCCCAACGGGGGCAAGATGTGGCTCTTCATGACACTTTCGGGCGGTCGTGAATCCAGGCCGCGCGTCAATGCAGACCAGCGCGCTTTCGGCAGCATCCAGGTGCTGGTATCCACGCCTGCGGACTTCGGCCCGACAATCGGGAAGATAAATCCGCTGGGCAGTTGGCGCTCAAACATCATCTACCGCCTGGATACGGGTACGCCCTTCCAGTATTCGCCCCCCGACGGGCCTACGGTGTGGGCAAATTCCCCGCTGCGGACCCGCGCGGACATGAGTCTGGAACGCAGTTTCCAATTGGGCAACCGCTATGAGGCTATCTTTTACACGGAAATCAGCAATTTGTTCAATACCCAGGACTTGCGCAACAACAACCAGTTCGACAACAATCAGCCTCCGTTCGACTGGATGCAGTGGGGTTTGACCACGCCGCGTCCGGGCAATGCGAAATTTGAGCAGTACGGAGATGAGCGCGTGTTGAACCGGTATATGGGCGCCCCCCGGCATCTGGTGCTGGGTTGGAGGGTAAAATTCTAACGGCGACAACCTTTTGTTGTCTTAATTACAAGGAGGTAGGACAATGCGATTCAACGCACGTCCAATGTTGTGGAGCCTTGTGGGAATACTGGCGCTGATGCTGTGCGCGCCGAGCATTGTGCAGGCCCAGAGCATGGAATATCTCAACCGGGGCAAGCTGTGGGATGGCGTGGTTGAAAACGGTGGATCCGGGATGATCTTCAACTACCAGAAGATTTACGAGCGGATCGGCCTGGCTTATCCGGGCATGCTACAGTTGAGCGGTTCGTATGGGGCGCGGAGTACCAAATGGTACCAGTCCTCTGGTCAGGGCGTCTGGATTCTCCTGAAAGATGGGGGAACCTACGAGGTGTATTCCAGCGGAGGTCCGCGCTACAACAGCGATGGCGTTTTCCAGGTAGATTATCCCGCAGATCAGAGAGAAGAGCTGCATCAGGGCTATGACAACCAACCCATCAGCGACGATTCATCGCTTTTGGAAACGCACGGCTTGCCGAGTTTTGTACAGCCCAACTACTGGGCTGGCGTGGCACCGCCGAGTGCGCGTCCCGTAAATATCCACAACTGGACCTATGGGGAATACGCGACCCCGGATAAGGACAGCTATGGCGAGCAGGTCGTGATCGCCCATTGGCAGGCAGGCCCTATCCTGGGCACGCGCAAAGGCCGAGTGTGGAGCCATCCGGATTACGACGACTTCATCATTTATGAGTTGACATTCGAGAACGTGGGTGACAAACCCCTGAACGACACGTACTTTGCGATGAACAACATCTTTCGGCCCGCCCAGCCCGGGCATATTTTTACGGGTGGGTATCCGCTCTGGTATGCCGGATCCAATACGGCAGCTTATGACGACCACTACAAATACACGGGATCGCCGAGCTATGTGGGTCCTCCAGGGGTATCTGCCGAGGCCATCGCGAAGGCGCGGATGAGCTATAGCTATGACGGGGATTATCCCCTCAGTCCACACGATGACAGGGGAGAGCCGCTGGTCAAATCGCGTGAAAGCCCGCTCTATCCGCCGCAGATTGACCGCCCCGAAGGCACGCTACTGTCGGCTGCGTACATTGGCTTTGCCACCATCGATGCAGACCCCACCGACGGGTTTGCCCACGAGCCGGATGCCGCGTCTAAGTACGTAGCCCCAAAGATGGCAGAACAACCCGCTTCGGTCAATTGGTACCAGGTGCGCAATCGGTCAGACTACGACGATCCGCACGAAGCGCAGCACTCGGACGAGCAGATGTACAACATGATTACGGCCTCAACGCCAGCCGACCCCACAGAAGTATTCGCCTATGCCCACACCCAGGCCTGGGGACCTTATGACCTGGCACCGGGCGAGAAGGCCAAGGTGGTGACGGCTTATGTGGGTGCTCAGGCATCTGGTCACGACAAGTACAAAGACCAGGTGCAACCCTATGACTGGTACTGGATGTTCGAAGGCAAAAAGGACGAAATCGATCTGGGCGAAGAAGTGCTCTTCAAGCATCTGGAGAGAGCGCAAAATGCCTACGAACTGGACTACAACGTGCCCAATCAGCCGCCAGATGTGTACTTCGAGATCCGCAGCAATGCCGAAGGCAACTTTGACGTGAGCTGGTCTGGCGACGTGATGGATGCGCGCGATCCCGACTACACGGGCGCTGAGGCTCAGGACATAGCTGGCTTCCGCGTCTATGTGTCGCGCCAGTCCTTCTTCGGTCCGTGGGAACTCGCCGTTGAGGTAAAAACCGATCCCGCCTCGGGTCCCGTCAACCTGTCCGATGGCGTGACCTATGACGGTTCCACCAATTTCTTTTCCTGGACAGATACCGAGTCCCTACCCGGCTTTGCCTATTGGTATATTGTGCGGGCTTTTGACAAGGGCCACGACCACTGGACAGGTGCAAATGGCAAAACTTTAGCCGACCTGCCCTCCGATGTGCAGGACAATGTGCGCATGGGCCTGGAAGGCGGACACAGTTCGCAAAACCAGATCAGCTATCACAACGGCGTCCGCCCCGTGGTGATTTCCAGTTCGGCATTCGACCGCATGGAAGTACCGATTAAAGTGGTGCCCAATCCATTCCATCTGACGGACGAGGCCGGCCACTACAAGGCATCTAAAAATATGCGGTTCACGGGGGTGCCGCGCCATGCCCGCATCAGCATCTACTCTATATCGGGCAACTTGATCGTCACCAAAATCCACAACAACGCATCGCAAGGTGAGGCTGTGTGGAACCAGAACACGATGCATTCGGGCAACGTGACCGAGCGACTCGGCAGCGGCGTGTATTTCTGGGTGGTGGAGTCCTTAGTTCCGGGCAGTGAAGGCAAGACACAGACCGGCACATTGATGATAATTCGATAATGAGGAGGAGGCCAAAACATGAATAGAAAGACCCTCTTAATCGGACTGACTATGGCCCTTATGGTCGGGCTTTCGGCCCCTTCCGCATTGGCCGAAGAAGTCAAGTCCGGTTTTCGGCGCACCGCATCCACCGGCTTTGGATTCCTGCTGGTGGGGCAGAGCGCTCGGGCCACGGCGATGGGCGAAGCCTATATGCCTATTTCCAACGATATCAACGCGATCTTCTGGAATCCCGCGGGGCTGGTCGCCATCGAACGCGGGGCTTTTTCCGCCACGTACACGCGCTGGCTGGTCAACTCGAAGCTGTATTCGGGAGCCATGTCTTACAATATCCCATTCGGGACATTGGGCGTCAGCGTCATTTCGTTTGCACCTGAGCAATTTGAAGAGACTACGATCTTCGAGCCACAGGGCACGGGTGAGCTGGTCAACGGCAATGGCACGGCTATCGGGCTTGTATTTGCCAAGCGCCTGACCAATAAATTGTCGTTTGGGCTGGAGATGCGCTACTTGCAGCAGAACCTGCATAGAGAACAGATTACCCACGTCGATTTCGGGGTGTCCAGCATGTTTGCCACCGGCTTTGCCAGCAGCCGCATCGGCATGTCGCTGAAAAACTTCGGCGCAGACAAAGCCGTCGTGACCGACGATCCATTCCGGATGCCAATGGTATTCAATTTTGGTGCCGCCATGGAAATTATCGGCAATTTGGGCGATCCCGTCTCATTGACATTATCGCTGGTCAATACCTATGATCTGGAGGTAGAGAAAGAGCAGTTCAAAGTGGGCACAGAGCTGTGGTTGCAAAATATGCTGGCCCTGCGCGCGGGCTATAAGTTCGACAAAGGTCTCTTTGGATACAACAGAGATATCTATAGCTGGTCTATTGGCGCGGGCGTAAAGCAGAGTTTCGTCGGGCGGAGTGTCGCGGTTGACTTCTCGTATGTGGCCGTGGATGAAGTCGCGTTTACCGCACCGCTGCGATTGACATTTAGCGGGACATTCTGATGCGCTCATTCGCATAAACGCCCACGCATTTCTGGCGGCGGTCCAGTAAGGATAGGGCCGCCGCCTCTTTTGTGAACGGCTTGAGATTAAAGGATTTGTCGTGGCGATTTCCCAGCGCACAACTGAGGCGCCAGAGACAGTTGTAGAACCCCATGGCGTGACGCTCAGGGCCTTTGTCCTGGCAATGATCACCATTGCCGGGGTGTGTCTTTTTGCGACCTATTACGGGCGGAACTTGATGAAGAGTTTTTTGCCCGTAACCGCATTGCTGCCCCTCGTGGTGTGGATCGGGATCAACACCGCGTTAAAACTGACAGTGCCCCGATTTGCATTGTCGCGCAGCGAAGTGGTGACGATTTTTGGAATTGTGTGGATGGTATCTACGGTGCCCGCGATCGGATGGGTGGGGTATTTGATCACGGATATTTCGGCACCAGCGGCATTTTCCTCACCCGAAAATCGGTTCTGGGAAGTGGCGGGACAGTACCTGCCCCGGTGGTTATTTATGGATCGGGGTAGCGAAGTGGTAGAACGGCTATACGTGGGATTGGGCCATAGAGATGAGATCCCCTGGGCGCACTGGGTCGTTCCGCTGTTCTGGTGGTTTGTGGGAAGTCTGTCTCTGGTGCTGGCCGGGTTTTTTGCCAGCGTGCTGTTTTACAAACAGTGGCTGATGCACGAGCGCCTATCATTCCCCCTGGCGACCGTACCCCTGGCGCTTTTGGAAGAAACCGAGGGCAGCCGGGTTCCCGACGTGTTCAAAGACTGGGTTTTCTGGATCGGGTTTGCGTGTACAGCCGGCGTGATTTTCTGGAATATCACCGGCTATTTTGTCTTGACATTGCCCCGCATCACAATCTACGACCACTGGCTGACCACAGCGGTAGATACGGGACAGTATATTCCCACCATCTATTTGCGCATTCACCCCCTGATGATGGGTCTGGCCTATTTGTGCCCCCTGAATATTTTGATGAGTTTCTGGTTTTTTTTTCTCGTCAATGCGTTTAAGATGACGGTGATGAACCGCACGGGCTTTTCCATCGGGTTGCAGGGCCAGACAGCCGCGCCCGAAGAAATTCTGATGCTGGAGGCTCACGGGGCACTGGTTTTTCTGGTTATCTGGTCGGTATGGGTTGCCCGGGACCACCTGAAAGAGACGCTGCAGAAGGCTTTCGGAGACCTGCGCTCACAAGACGATGGGGTGCCGGTATCCTATCGCACGGCCTGGCTGGGGCTTTTAAGTGCCACTGTCTTTTTCACGGGTTTTTTGCTCTCAATGGGCATCAGTTTGCCCTCGGCAATGGTGCAGATGGGGCTTCTGTTCGTCATCTACTTTGGGGTAACCAAATTTGCGGCGGCCACGGGCTATGTGTTCCTCGCACCCCAAGGAGAAAAAGGCTGGCAGATTATGAAGGCGCTCTACGGGACATTAAATATTTCGAGCCGGGATCTGACGGGTTTAATAGTGGTGAGCCGAAACGCGCTTGCCGGCGCGCCAGCCCGCATGCTATCTGTGCCAGCAATTCCCCATTTTTTTAAGCTCCTGGGCAATGGGCTACAGCGCTCATGGGCTATCGCGGGCGTGTTGCCCGTTGCCCTTTTGGGAGCATTTGTGGTGGCCTGTGCCTCACAGCTCTACGTGTGTTATATGGAAGGCGGATTGAATTACGCCTATATGCCCGACTGGCGACACATGGTCAGGCAAGTGTCGCTGATTGAAGGGACACAGCCAGCGTATTTCGATCTGGACAAAACCATAGTGTGGTTTGCGGGTATTGCCGAGGCGGGATTATTGACGCTTTTGGGCATGAGGTATGCGGGCTGGCCGATTCACCCATTCGGTCTGGCTTTTCCAGACAACCGATTTCGCTACGGGTTTGGGATTTTTATCGTATGGCTGGCCAAGTCATTGACATTGCGCTTTGGCGGGGTGAGCCTCTACCGGCGATCGCTGCCATTCTGGTATGGTATTGTGGTGGGATATCTGGTGGGGGTAGGAGCTTCGACAGTGGTAGATGCGATCTGGTTTCCATTGAACCGGCATTTCGTACACGGATGGTAACGAGCGATACTGGAGGTGTGTCATGGTGCGTTTTGCATTTCTGATGATACTGATGTTCTCCTCGGCAACGGCCTTTGCTATGACCAAAGCGGATTCACTAACCGCGCTGGGTGAAGAGCAGATGGCGACTGGTTTATTCGAAGCGGCAGTCGAGACATTTGGGCAATTGGCCAGAGCCAAACCCGAAGATGTCGAGGTGCAAACACGACTGGGGTATGCGTATTTGAAGGCAAAAAATTACGAGGCTGCCGAAGAGGCTTTCAAAGCAGCCAAGAAACTGGACAAGACCTTTGTCCCCGCCTATGTCGGGCTGGGGATGGCCTATGTGGAAGGGCCAGCAAAGGGTTTGGAAGCCGTATATCACTTTCGACGCGCAGTGGGGGAAGCCAAACGGGCGACCAAACTCGACCCGGATTACGCGCCGGCCTATCGGCTTTTGAGCGAACTCTACGAGCGGTTTCGAGAAGACCGCGAAAAGGCCATCACATACTATTTGCAATATCTAAAACTGGAGCCAGACAACCCGGAGGGGCTTTATTCTTTTGGGCGGGTCTGCATTCAGGCGGGGCAATACGACAAAATCGAGCGGTATATCATCCCCTATCTGGAGACCCATCCCGATGCCATCCAGCTCCTGCCTCTAACTGCCCAGAGCTACTTCTTTCTGGAACATTACCAGGCTGCGCTGGAACACTTTGAGCGTTATTTGCAGCATCGGGACGAGGCGGAGCGGGCGCATTATACCGATATTTCTCTCGTGGCCTCCGGAAAAGAGAGAAAGGCATATCAGGCCCTGTCCGACGAAGGTGAAAGCCAGGCTTATCTGAAAGGGTTCTGGAGGCGGCGAGATCCCGATATTTTGACCGGGATCAACGAGCGGATCATTGAGCACTATCGCCGGGTGTGGTACGCGCGGACGTTTTTCTCCAAATACGAGCAACCCTGGGACCAGCGCGGGGAGGTCTATATCCGCTATGGAGAACCCGATCACCGCGCCCGGTCTATCGAGCGGCAGGTGCGTGTAAGCCCAGAGGTCGAGGCTGTACGCACGCAGATGGCGGTCGATATGTACGGCCCAGAAGCCGCGTACCTGACGTTTAGCGGTCCGGTTTTTCCGGTAAAGGTGCAGCGCGATCCCTATAGCACCAGCGTGACATTCAACGCGCCAGACGAATTGCTCGAAGCAACGCTGGCCCGTCCAGGAGCGGAAATGTCCGAGTCAAATCTGGACGAGGAGGACGATGTGCTGGTGACGCAGGCAGAACAGGGGGGCCTGGGGAGCCTCGAAGGCCAGGTATTTCGGGATGTGCCTGGCGAATCGGAATTCGTGAACCAGCGCAACGAGGCATGGCGGGTGAATCCCCGGTTCGGGTTTGAAGATTACGCGCCCGTAACACTCGACTCAGAATTACAGGCTGTCCCCTGGGAAGCCTGGACCTACACACAACTCGGGCGCGGCGTGGAGTTCACCTTTACCGACGAACTATCCAACGGTCGATTTAAATTTGCCCCAATGCCAACCACGCCTACAGGAAAACGGGCCATCAGCAAGGTCGGACGCCTGACCGAACACGCCCCAGCAGTGATGTTCGAACGGGTTCAGAACGAGACGCCCGATTATTACCGCCCGGGAATAGGCAAAGCCCCGCTGCACTTTTTTTACGACCTGGCCGCTTTTCGAGGTCCCGGCGAACAGACCACGCTGGAAGTCTATTACGGCGTGCCACCAGGAGAAGTGAAAATCGAGCAGGCAGAAGAACAGGACTATATCCGGGTACAGGCGGCATTGGCACTGGCCGACGCGGGCCATACGCATATTTACAGAGAAGCCGAGGTCTTTTTGTACGAGCGCTCCCGAAATGAGGGATTTAGCCGCGCCAAAGGCGTATTTGTACCCGATGTATTGACACTGAATATTCCGCCGGGCAAATACGAGCTCCAGGTACAGCTCAAAGACATGAATTCGGGACGGGTGGGGCTTTATAAACAGGCTGTGGATGTGCGGGATTACGCGCAGGAGACGCTTCAGATTAGCGATATTGAACTGGCTTATGACATCGGCGAGAAGCCATCGAATATCCGGTTTTTGAAGGAGGACATCTGGGTCGTGCCAATGCCTTCTCGAGCGTATGCCGGATCGCAAAAAGTTTATGTTTATTTTGAGATCTACAATTTGAAGCAGAATCCCTTTGGGCAGACCCGCTATAAAGTGCAATATCTAATTCGATACAACCCCAGGGCGATCTCTGGTATTCTGGGTTCGGTTGCCACGGGATTGAGCGCGTTTATCAAATACCGCAAACCACAGGTATCCGTGAGTTACGAACAGGTGGGCACGGATACGCGCACGCGCGAATACGTCGAACTGGACTTACAAAAGGTCAAGCGCGGTGTGAATGTGCTGGAGATACAGATTACGGATCTCGTGAGCGGTGAACAAACCAGTAGAGCGGTGAGTTTTCAATATGGGAAACAGAGTTCAGTAGCAACGACAGATGAACGCAGATGAACACGGCACAGACGTAGCCACACCACCACGACACTAATGACAAAAAACCTCCTGGATTGCGGCTAAAACCATGCCGCAATGACGATTGCAACCATAGGATCCAATTGATAACCTGCACCATCATTTAATAGGCACCTGACGGAGCGTATCTTATCCGTCGGTGCCTATTTTTTTTTTGAGCCTTATCAGATAGCCCGTAAACCCCATCGGCTTTAGCGATGGTATAAAGAGTGGCTCTACGAATCCCTGCTTTCGCAGGGACATGCTTATGGGGTGGTGCAAGAGCGTTGGGGCACAATCATCAAGGGATTGTGGGCGGTGAGTCATTGTGATTCGTCCGCTAATTCCACCTGCCTGTGCGTCACCGCACGCAGACAGGCGAAAAATGGGTTGACAAAATACGATCATAAGTATATATTTTTATTATGCTTAAGTCCTTTAAATACAGACTGCGCCCGACGAAAAAACAGGAGAAAATCCTACTGGCTCACATTGAAGAATGTCGCTTGCTGTATAACCAGCTTGTCTGTGCAAGAGTCCAAGCATGGCAGCAAAAGCATCAGTCTTTGTCCTGCTATGACCAGATAAAAACTATTCCATTGATGAAGAAACAACGACCTGAATTTACGCAAGTGTATAGTCAGGTGTTGCAACAGGTCGCGGTACGGGTTGATCTTGCATTCAAGGCGTTCTTTCGTCGTGTCAAAGCGCGGGCAAAGACGGGCGAGAAAGCAGGCTTTTCCAGATACAAAGGTCAGAATCGCTATGATTCTATCACCTATCCTCAGTTTTCCAACGGATGCCGACTGGACGAGAAGGGCTTGCGATTGGGGAAGATAGGCTGTATTCGGATTGTGCAGCACAGACCCCTTGAGGGTATGCCTAAGTCTTGCACGCTCAGGCGCACAGCAACTGGCAAGTGGTTTGTTACTATCTCTTGTGATATAGGCGACGCGCCTGATAAAACAGACGCTGGTCCCGCCGTTGGCATTGACGTGGGACTTGATAATTTTGCTATGTTTTCTGACAGAGAGAAGATAGCCAATCCTCGCTTTTTTCGGAAAGAGGAAAAGGTGCTTGCCAAAGCACAGCGCAAGTGGGACAAAGTGAAAAAAGCGTCGCCAAAGAAACGAGAGAAAGCGCGTAAAACTGTTGCCAGAGTGCATGAGCGTATCCGTAATAGACGGAATGATTTTGTGCATCAAGAAGCTCGGAAAGTAGTCAATAAGTATGGCTTTATTGCAACAGAAAAGTTAGACGCTAAAAAGATGCTAAAGAATCGTCGCTTGTCAAAAAGCATCTCAGACGCAGCGTGGTCACTGTTTCGGCATTGTCTCGAATACAAAGCGGAAGAGGCTGGTATTGGATTCAAGGCCGTTGATCCTGAATACACCTCACAAGATTGCTCTTCTTGTGGGCACCGCGAGAAGAAAGCCCTCTCTGATCGTGTGCATCATTGCAAAAAGTGTGGCTATACAGCAGACAGAGACCACAATGCTGCGATAAACATATTGACTTTGGGATTACAAAGTCAGGTGGCTTGACCACCAAGAAGCCCAACTGCTCTACCGTTGGGAGTAATCACCGGTCTTTTGCCGTATATACTCCGTATTCGTTTCCTATCTTTTCCTTTCCCTTTTTTAATTCATGGCTCAATTACAAAGCGTTGAAACTTTAGAGACAGAGAACCCGGTCCGCAAGACAGCTGTATTGGCGATGGTAGGTACGCTGGTATTTGCGTGTGTCATGTCAACTTATGTAGAGTTGACTACGCGATCCGGTCTCCTGGCAATGTCCAATCTGCCAATGACCGTGTTGTTGCCCTTCGTGTTCTGGCTTTTGGGCAATTCGATATTGAAGCGTTTTTGGCCCCAGTTGTCGCTATCGGCAACAGAGATGCGGGTGCTATTTTGCCTCTTGTGGGTCGGCGGCTTGTTTGCCGGTTTTAACTGGGCAACGCAGTGGGCTGGCATGATGGCTGCACCGCGTTATTTTGCGTCGCCAGAGAACCGATGGGAAGAGTTGTACTTTGACGATTTGCCCAACTGGATGCTGCCGTTAGACACTCCGGGTGTAGTCGATGGCTTCTATCAGGGAATATGGTCCGGCGTGCCCTGGGGCGCGTGGTTGGGACCGATTTTCTGGGCGGGATCTATCGCCCTGGCAATCACGGCAGTTGGCCTGGGATTAACCGCATTATTTCAAAAGCAATGGGCGCAACACGAGCGCCTGGTCTATCCCCTCGCTGAAGTCTCGCTGGAACTCACCGAAGGATTTGATCAAAAGCGGGGGTGGCCTACTTTTATGCAAAATAAGGCATTTTGGGCGGGATTTTTTATCGCAGCAATACCCCTTTTGTGGAACATCGGAGAATACTTCATCCCCGATTTCCCTCGCATCTCAATTTTTGACCCCATGTTTGGACGCGGCGGACGGCGCGGCGTCCAGCTATCGCGATACCTCCCGTCCTTCGCCTTTTCCTACCGCATTTTGCCCACCTTGATAGGCTTCACATTTTTGTGCGACTTAAATATTTTATTCAGCATCTGGTCGATGTTTCTGCTGGGAACAGGGGCGCAGTACGCGATGAACCGCGTTGGATTTACAATCGGGTTGGAAGGCCAGACAGCAGATGGCAGCGCCATTCTCAGTTTGTTTTCAAACGGCGCAATGGCCGGTCTGGCAATTTGGGGCTTGTGGGTGGCGCGGGGGCATTTGAGACAGGTCTGGCATCAGGTGCGAAAACCCGTTGAGAGAACGGCTTATGAGACGGTGATCTTATCGCCGCGAGGGACGGTGTTGGCACTGGGATGCGGGTTGTTGTACATGGCATTCTGGCTATATCAGTCGGGCAATGGCCCGGTGACACTGGTGCTGTGGATGACGGCGTTCTGGATCGGAATTTTTGTTTCTATGAAGTTGCTGGCGGCTGTTGGTTTTGCGTATTTATTCCCTTTTTGGGCAGGTGGAACGACCATACTGGGCGATATGTTTGTGGGCACGCGAAATATGTCAACCGCTACGCTCGTGAGTACCCATATGGTAAACCACAGGTTGCTGGCAGGTTGGCGCGTTCCAACAGCACTGCCCAATATCGATCGGGTAATGGCGGGATCGACAAAAACCAAACGGTTGATCTGGATCGGCGTGCTCCTCGGCGTGTTTATCGGTGGACTATATACGATCTGGCTGTGTTATACCTGGGGCGGTGCCAGCTTTCACTCCTGGGCATTAGAAGGCTCTGCTCGGGAGCGTTACAATATTATCGCAGGTGAAGTTGCCAATACAGATCGATCTGTTCCAGACCCCGAAAAAATCGGCGCGTACCTATTCGGCATTGCGGGTGCATTGGTATTCGCGGCACTTCAGGCACGCATTCCCTGGTGGCCCGTACATCCGATGGGGTTGATGGTGATGTATAGCTGGCAGATGCGCATTTATATTTTTAATATTTTTCTCGTCTGGTTGGCCAAGTTGTTGGTTTTGAAGTTCGGAGGTATTTTGCTCTACCGACGGGTCAGACCGTGTTGTTATGGATTAATCGTGGGATTTGTATTTGCCATAGGAATCGCATTCCTCGTAGATGTGATCTGGTTTCCAGATCAAGGACACGGGGTTCACGGGTGGTAATTTATTTAAGGGGACCGAGTGGCCGGTCCCCTTTTTTTATATGCGAAAATGCTTTTGAATGTACCTCAAAGTGTTCATTTTCGGACACCACTGTATCAAAATCGGACACTTGTAAAGACGCTAAATTCAAGTGATTTTTCGTAACTTGTTGTTATATAAACATTTGACTTTTTCGGCACAGTTTTTGCTTAATATTTGTATAATCCTCAGCTATACTCAGTAATGGTAAAACAAAGTGGAGGCCCAATATGCTCTGGAATTACCTCACCGTTGGATTCAGAAATCTGCGCCAGCACGCCTTCTATTCACTCCTGAATATCCTCGGATTGGCTGTGGGTATTGCGTGCATGTTGCTGGCGGTATTGTATGTGGGTTATCAGTTTCGTTTTGACCAGCACCACGAAAAAAGCGACCGCATTTACAGGGTAATCCGAAAACTCCAGGATGTCAGCGGCGAGCGCTACGACCTGGGGACAAAGCCCGTTGCCCCGCATCTGCGCGACAAATTCCCTGAAGTTGAGGCAGTGACCCGGATGCTCATAAGATCTATGTGGGCATCTAACGAAGATCGCGGTTTCAATACGCGCGTGTGCATAACCGATGCGGAGATGTTCGATATCTTTACGCTTCCAATGGTAGTCGGCGATCCCAAAACCGGACTAAACGATCCCCATACCGCGTTTCTCTCCCAGACATTGGTTCACAAGCTATTCGGCGATGAAGACCCAATAGGCAAGACCGTCAATATTCACTACAAATGGTTTAAGGGCGATTTTACGGTTACCGGTATTTTGAAGAATCAACCAAAGACATCAAATGACAAGCTACAGTTCGATTTTCTCACCACCACATATCCACAACCATCGGATAAATATCCAGAAAACCGATGGCGACAGCAGGTGTGGGATAGGTGGCCCTCGAATTGGATCATCGGACCGTTGCGGACTTATGTACTGGTGCGTCAGAGAGCCGATGTTGCTGAACTGCAAAAAAAATTACACGCTTTTGCTGCCGATCACCAGATTGACGGTAATGAACGCTATGATTTCTATTTGCAACCGCTCGACCGCATCCATTTGTACTCGATGCAGGACTACGGCACAGCGGAGCTCAATGCCGGGGACATCACGCGCTGCTACATGCTGCTATTCATTGGACTGCTCGTGCTGTTGATCGCCTGCATCAATTATATCAATCTGATAACGGCGCGATCAGCCAATCGGCTGCGCGAAGTTGGTTTGCGCAAGGTGGTAGGTGCGACGCGGTTGCAATTGATGGGTCAATTTTTGGGTGAGTCCCTGCTCATCGTCTTATTGGCAGGTGTGCTGGCGGTGTTATTTGCCTCCAACGCACTGCCCTTTTTTAATCAATTCATGGACGTTGATCTGCAGTTGACCGACGCGGGTTCACTGTTCGTCTTGGCACTTTCATTATGCGTATTGTTGGGTACGGGCCTGCTCGCCGGAAGCTATCCGGCATTTGTCTTATCGGCATTTGAGCCGGTTCGCGCGTTAAAAGGGACGCTGCAATCTCGGCGCCTGGGCTTGAATCAAGTGATGGTTGTCCTGCAGTTCGGCATATCTGTGGTCTTGATCATCACGACGCTGGTGGTGTACAGTCAGCTTGCGTTCGTGCGTAGCAAAGAACTGGGATTTGAGAAGGAACACATCGTCATGATGCCGTTCTTTTTACGAGACCGCGGACTGCGGCCAAAGGCGGGAACCATCGTCAATGAGTTTCGCGCACAGCCAGGTGTGTTGAAGGCATCGGCATTTCACACGCCGCCTGGGCGAATCGCTGTGGATAGACGCATTCTGCGCGCCGAAGGGCATGGCGATGCGACATTCAAGCTGTACTGGAACGGCATTGACGACAGTTATCTCGATCTGTTTGGATTGTCCATTGCATCGGGCAGGAGCCTGATTGGTATGCCTAATTTTCGCCAAATCGACGAGAACAAATGGGAAGTTTCCGCATTGATCAATGAGACAGCCGCGCGGGAACTCGGATGGGACGATCCCGTGGGAAAATCTCTTTTCTTTTCCGATGGCCGGGTCGAGATACGGGTAATCGGCTTAGTCAAGGATTATCACAACCAGTCTCTGCACTATGGCATTGCACCCATGATATTGGAAAACTCTCCCAGTTTGCATTGGGTCGCCGTGCATTTGGCACCCGGCGATCTGGGGGCGCAACTCGCCGTGCTGGAAAGCGTGTGGAAGCAGTTCTTACCGGCCCGACCTTTTGAGTATCAATTCTTCGACGAAGTACTCGATGCGTATTACCGGTCAGAGATAACGCTGCAAAAGGTGTGTGGCGTTTTTGCCGCGCTGTCCATTTTTATCAGTTGCTTGGGAATGCTCGGATTGATCGCGTTTGCAGTACAACAGCGCACCAAAGAGATCGGCATTCGCAAGGTACTCGGTGCTACTGAGGGTACAATCGTTCTGTTACTAACCCGCAATTTTCTGTGGCTAACTGTCATAGCCAATGTGATCGGATGGCCAGTGGCGTATTTTCTGATGTCCTCCTGGCTCAATGATTTCGCCTACCGCATCAACCTGGAGCCACTCATGTTCATTGCCACGGGGCTATTGACGCTGGGGATTGTACTCGTGACCGTAGGCGGACAAGCCTGGCGCGCGGCCAGCGCCAATCCGGTTGACGCGCTGCGGGATGAGTAAACGACTCAGGAATTCGAAAGGTATTAGGTGCATCAGAGTACGATATTTTGCGATTATTCTTAAAAGAATTTTTGTTCCTGGTCGTTATATCAAATGTGATTGCTCTCCCCATCGCCTACTGGGGCATTCACCAATGGTTAGAATCATTTGCCTATCGAACACAAGCGGAAATCACCATCTTCGCAGGCACGGGATTGTTAACCCTGTTCATTACTGGGATCACCGTAGGATTTCTCATCTTGAAAAATGCGCGCAGAAATCCGGTTGACGCGCTGCGTTATGAGTGAATGGAGCGACAAGAACTTCGAGCGCATTTTCATCCACCTGTTCAACCAGTAAAAATTATGCGTGATGTACATCCCAACACAAGAGTGATCCTCATCGGAGGATCATCTCACTCCGGAAAGTCAGCCCTGTCTGAGTCGATAGCCGCAAATTTGGGATGGAACCGAATCTCCACAGACACACTTGCCCGTCATCCCGGCCGACCGTGGAGACCTGAGCCAGGACAGGTACCAGACCATGTGGCGGAACACTATCTCTCCCTGTCAGTTGACCAACTGATCAAAGATGTGCTCCACCACTACAGGGTCAATGTATGGCCGAAGGTTGAGAAAATTGTCGCGTCTCACATCAATGATCCTTCCCGAGGGAGATTAATCATAGAAGGATCAGCTCTATGGCCCGAACTTGTAGCAACTCTGGATTCGACACTATTGCTGCATTGTGGCTCACAGCGAGTGAGGCGATTTTTCGGCAGAGGATTCGCGATGAAAGCCTGTATCATTCGAAGTCGCTTCGGGAACGAAGAATGATCGATAAGTTTCTGGAACGCACGCTCGCCTATAACGCGCAGATGATAGAGATTGCCAACCGGCATGGGTTCATTCTCGTAGATGTTCTGCAAGCCAATGTGGAGGAACTCACCAAAAGGTGCTTATCGATACTCGGCATAAACGAGAGCAAATGATATCTCAAAACCCTATCGTCGAAGATGCGCTCATACCCTATCCACAACATCTGACAATATCTCTTTGGACATAAAAACGCTTCTAAAAAAATTCAGCCTTGAAAAACGGTTATTATTGACTATTTTATAGAAAAATAGCCGTATTGCGCCACAAACATCAAGAGGTCTATCATGAAAATCACGATGGATATTCCCGGTGATCTGGCCGCGCGGTTGCGCGATAGAGAAGATCACGCCGAAATTATAGAATTTGGACTTCGCAAAATTGATGCAAATGCGCATTCGACCTTTGAAGATGCTTCGGAGATATTAGAAAAATTGATCGCCCTTCCTTCCGCAGAAGAAATTATAAAGCTTCGTCCATCAGATAGATTGCAAAAACGGATTGACGCTTTGCTAAAAAAGAATCGCACTGAAGGATTGCAGCCTGAAGAAGAAAGAGAGTGGGCGCAATATGAGTACCTGGAACATCTGGTTCGGTTAGCCAAAGCAAATGCTGCCTTAAAGCTCAAATCCAAATGAGTTCTTATATTTCTACTAACTTGCGCAGCCGGGTCATTGAACGCGCACCTAGCTCCAATTCAATCAATCCTTTCGCATAGCAGAACGGAGACTCCTCATTCTATCAAGGATTTAATAACCTTTACTAAAGTGCTGTTTGCTCCAGCCAAATCCCGAGTTGTCGTAATAAAATCAAGCGGTTTCAAGATTCGCCTCAAGGTGCAGGCGTCGCCACTTGCGATACACATGCTGCCAATCAGATTTTTCGACCCCTGATGGGCTGGGGAACTCTTCTATGCCCGCCTCAATCGAATTCGAACGCAGGATGGTCGATAAGTTTCTGGAACGCACGCTCGTCTATAACGTATAGATGATCGAGATTGCCAAATTTCTCTTGATGATTGCGCTTCGCAATAGTAAACTTTGATCGGATTCTACACATTCGAGTAAAAGAATGGCAATGGAGTATGCTATGGAAACGAAAATGATTCAAATTCGCGTTAGTTCCGAAGCCGCTCAAGCCTATGAAATAGCTTCTGAAGCAGAACAGCGCAAGTTGGATGCCCTACTTAGTCTCAAACTCAGTGAAGTAGGACGAGCGAAAAGGCCTCTTGATGTAATTATGAGTGAGATTAGTCGTAAGGCACAAGCACGAGGCATGACGCCGGAAATTTTGGAGTCCATCCTCAATGAACGGTAATACCCGTTATGTTTTTGACACCAATGTGCTTGTTAGTGCGCTTATATTTGAGGATTCAAAGCCTGGTCGAGCTTTTCGGCACGCGCTTCAAAACGGTCAAATATTGTTATCCCTAACGACCTTAGAGGAAATAGACGAGGTGATGAGTCGTGAGAAGTTTGAACGATATGTAACTGCCGAGGAGCGGGAAGAATTTCTTGAGGCGTTAATTGGACGTGCAAGATTTGTTGAACCTACTGAACAGATTATGGCTTGCCGAGATCCCAAAGATGATAAGTTTCTGGAATTGGCTGTGAGCGGAGAGGCACATCATATTATCAGCGGTGACGATGATCTGCTGGCTTTGAGTCCCTTTCGTGGAATAGAGATTCTCAGTGTGGATGATTTTCTGAAGCGATTGGAAGGTGGCGAATCTGACGAGGAAGAATAGCTTTGTTTTTCATCTGAGTGAAGATATGAACGAGTTCCCGCTGAATAGACTATTTAGCGGGAATCTTTTATGCCAGCGGTGAAAGGATGAATGAGATGAGAAGTAGCCATGTAGATATCTACAATCATGACGAGGACGCACCCACGTATGATCGGGATGTGCTCAGGTCTGAGGATCCTATTCGGGAGGGCTACAATGAGGTCCTGGACTGGGTCGCACAGAGCGCCAGTATCACTCAAAACTCGACCGTCATAGAACTTGGCTCTGGAACCGGAAATCTGACTGTTCGATTACCAGCGTGCCAGTCTCTTGTTTGTGTCGATGTCTCTGGTGAAATGATTAAGATCGCGAAACGAAAGCTCCATGGATTATCCTATATCTCTTATGTGCAAGCGGATATCCTGGAGTACTTCGACACCGCCACTTCTCCATTCGAGGTTGCCACCAGTACGTACGCCATTCATCATCTTACCCAGAAGGAGAAAGAATTCTTATTTGACCAACTCGCACGACAACTGCTACCCGGGGGATGCGCTCTGTTTGGGGATTTAATGTTGGAGAACGCACAGGAGGAGAGAATTTTGGTTGATCATTACCGTTCTACTGGTGACGACACCACAGCGACCGCCATCGAAGAAGAGTTCTTTTGGCATGTTGATGCGACAGTCAACTACCTTCGCAGTCTGGGTCTCTCGGTCGAAACGACCAGATTCTCCACTCTGTCCTGGGGAATCAAGGTCCAGGCGATGGGGATTGCTGGCGTATAGAGATATTTTCAAAACAAAACTATATGCATAACCGGGATAAGTGTATAAACCTACTCAAATCTGCTATGGAGGATAGAAGGTTTAGATAGGTGAACTTATTCAGATATGTCCAGAATCGGGAGTGGAATAATCCGTCTTATAACACAGCAATCGCCATGCAAATCGAGAATATCAAGCACCACCTTGACGCCATTGACACATTATCAGAGGCACAATTTGAACTGTGGAGACCTCTTACAGGTCGAAACACGCTGGAAGAATATCGCAAATTACTCCACTTCGCCGCCGAATCCGAGAGCCTGCCGACCACGCTCGTTGCCGTAGAAAACGCAACCGTCCTCGGCTCCGTAAACGCACTCGAAAACGATCTACCACTCCGTCCTGATATTGCACCCTGGTTAGCACAATTATATGTATTTCCAAATTTTCGAGGTCGAGGTGCAGGCGCATTGCTAATTGCGGGTGCCATTGCAGAGGCGCGAAAGCTGAACAGGTCAATAATCTATTTGTACACATCGGGAACGCTTCCGAGTTATTATGAGCGACTCGGATGGTCTCGCATGGAGGAGATCGCGTACCTGGGCAAGCGCAGAGTGATTATGGCCTATGAAATCGATTAAAGAACAAATAATATCTCAAAATCCAAAAACCCCATCTTCGAAGATGCCCTCCGTTCCTATCCACGACATTTCAAAAAGCCTCCCAACCCCCTCGCGTGTATCATAGAAACTATCCTGCTGATAGAACTGTCAAATACAGAAACCCTCTGGCTGATAGAACTGTCAAAAGATCAGTAAAAATTTTGTCAGTCATCATCCTGTATGTCAGAATCAGCAATTTTTAATAGATCCTGCATAAGTTGAGCATTGAACTGGGGAGAATGAACGTAATGGATACACACATCAGAGTCGGTACAACAGCTCTCATTCTTCGAGACGACGCCATTCTGCTCGTAGAATACGATGACGAATCGGGGCTTCACTACAACATGCCAGGAGGCGGTGTTGAGCCGGATGAGACTTTGGAGGAAGGACTTAAAAGAGAGGTAAAAGAAGAAACCTGCGCTGAGGTCGAAGTAGGTCGGCCGCTCTTCATTACGGAATATGAACCAAAGAGAAACGCATTCTGGGGAGGAACTCTTCACAGCCTCAGAGTGATCTTCGAGTGCAGGCTCAAAGGGGACACAGAACCCCGAATGCCACAAATCCCGGACCCCAATCAGACAGCAGTCAAATGGATCCCCCTCGTTGATCTCGAAAAAGTGGAATTGCTCCCACACGTCACAGATCACATTCTGGCCTATGCGAACAAACAGGAAAACCACTACCCAATCTATCTCTGCGAACCTATAAATCCCGGCAAAGTGCAGAAATACCTTTGATGTCCTCATAAAAACTTCGGAGATATTGTCAAATATGGATCCATCCATCCTTAATTACTACGGGACCTATTATAATGAAATTGATCGATTCAATGACGGCAGCGGTCGCCTGGAGTACATACGCTCGAAACAGATTCTGGACCGGTACTTACCCCAAGCTCCTGTCAACATCCTCGATATCGGTGGCGGTCCAGGCGCGTACTCGTCCTGGCTCGCAGAAAAAGGACACAAAATCCATTTGGTTGATCCCGTCCCTCGACATCTCAAGGAAGCGGAGGAACGCGCGAGAAAGAACCCTCTAAAAAGCATCCAGAAGGGCGATGCTCGCAACTTGAACTGGTCAGACGACACCATGGACATCGTCTTGCTCATGGGGCCACTATATCACCTGACTGAGTCCGATGATCGGAAAACGGCACTTCGCGAGGCCAGGAGAGTCCTGAAACCCGGGGGACTTCTATTTGCAGCTGCAATCACACGATTTGCATCTCTACTTGACGGAATAAGATCCGGAGCGATCCTCGATCCAGCCTTCCGAGCAATTGTAGAGCGTGACTTGAAGGACGGTCAACATCTCAACCCCAAAGAACACAAAGATTACTTTACGACGGCCTACTTCCATCGCCCGGAGGAACTCGCTGTCGAAATCACTGAATGCGGATTCACCCAATGCCAGACATTTGCCATAGAAAGTGCCGCCTGGTTACTCGGAGATATAAAAGATCAATTGGAAGATTCTGAACGCCGCGAGGCACTTCTCGATGCAATACAGAGACTTGAGACGGAGCCTTCTCTACTCGGCGCTTCTCCGCACATTATGGCAGTGGCCAAGAAACCTTGAGTACTTTCCCTTGATGGGTCATCGTTTTTTTCAGGAAGACCAATTTAACTCACCTCTAACATTCTTTAGGGATCAACAAAAATGCCTTCAGACAAAAGAAGCGGCGATATGGACCCTCGGCTTGCATTGGCTTTGTCCGAAATAGACGCCATTGTACAGGTAACGCCAAATCTGCAGAGTACGAAAGGTTACATGACATGAGAACGAACCGGGCTGACCAATGCGGCATGTATAACGCTCTTTTCCTGGACCTCGGAGGGACTCTCGTTCGGATAGAAGATGATGAGATCTCCACGGACGCTGCCGGAAACGTGGAAATCCTGCCAAATACCGTTGAGATTCTCAGACAAAGGGCACAGGACTTCGACGCGATATTTATCATTACCAATCAATCGGGTATAGAAAAGGGAACCTTATCTATCGAGAGCGCAAAGTCCTTTGTCGATCAGGTCAACACCGCAATCGGGGGCCTGATCACAGATTACTGGGTGTGCCCGCGCGTCGAATCACCATATAGAAAACCGAATCCCGGCATGATCACTGGCCTTGCCGACAAACACTTTGTCGATGTCAAACGATCAGTGATGGTTGGGGATACAGAAATTGACCAGCAGGCGGCTCAAAATGCCGGTATTGGTCATTTCATTTGGGCCAGTGATTTCTTCGAAAGACAAGACTGAATGGTATTTCAACGCTAACATTTATTGTTTTATCTGATAGAATGGATTACGATAGCCTGGACAATGTTGACAAATTTTTGGAATGTGGATAGATTTTTTAGCGGAGGGCGCTTTAATGTTCAAAAACTATCTCGTCATCGCGATTCGCAATTTGCTCAAGTACAAAATGTACTCAGCGATCAATGTTATCGGACTGGGCATTGGCATCGGGTGTGTCATATTGATCGGTCTGTTTGTGCAAAACGAATTGGCTGTTAACACACAACATCCACACACAGATCGCTTGTATCGGGTCATTGGTGAGTATCGATCAGAAAATGGTCAGAAAACATACGACTGGCGCATTTCGGGTGCAGTAGGCCCCACTTTGGCACGCGATTTCCCCGAGGTTGAAATCTCCACACGCACAATGCTTCGCCAAGCCTGGGTGCAGCATGAGGAGAAAGTCTTGAATCGGGTATTTTGTCTCGCAGACCCGAATTGCCTGGATATGTTTAACTTTCCAATGGTACAGGGTGACAAGACCGCTCTTTTACAGCCCAATGCTGTTTTGATCACCGAGTCTATGGCACGAGATTATTTTGGCGATCAAGACCCCATCGGCAAAGTGCTTACGGTCGAAAGTGGTTTTATTGGGGGCGATTATACTGTCGCGGGTGTGCTTAAAAATTTGCCCAGGCGATCTTCGATTCGTTTTGACATGCTTTCAGCTTCTGTCACGCCTTATTTTCTTTCTGAATATTGGAATGCCTATTTGCCCACAGCACACTGGCGAGGCTCAATCACGGTTCATGCACGGTTAAAAGAAAACACGTCAGTTGAAAAATTGGCTTTAAAAATACCCGCAATGGTGGAACAGTATATGGGACCGGAAATGGTGGCACGCACGACGTATCACTTCCAGCCCATGGATGAAGTGCATTTGTACTCGCGACGCGATTATGGACTTCAAGACGTATTCGACCTTGAAGGGCCAGTGACGTATGGCAATATTGCACACGTTTATGCTGCATCTGCTACAGCCATTCTCATTTTTTTAATTGCGGGCATCAACTTCATCAATTTGACCACAGCGCGATCAGCTAACCGGGCACGCGAGGTGGGGTTGCGAAAAGTGGTCGGCGCGCATCGGGGACAACTCGCTTTGCAATTTTTGGGCGAGTCGGTAATTTTTTCTGTATTGAGTTTGATTGTGGGGTTATTTGCGGCTTTTATTGCTTTGCCCTATTTCAATGACTATACAGGTAATTTTTTGACATTGGATATCACGAGTAATATGGTGCTTGCCCTCGTTGGCTTGTCCTTGATGGCAGGACTTCTTACGGGGATTTATCCAGCATTTTTTTTATCGCGGTTTCGGCCTGTTGAAGTGCTCAAGGGCACACTCGCAGCAGGTGCTCGCGGTGGAGTATTGCGCAAAGTGCTGGTGGTTTTTCAGTTTAGTACATCTATTGCACTGATTGTGATTACATTGGTTGTGTTTAATCAAATGTCGTATATCCAGAATAAAGACCTGGGATTTGACAAAGATTACGTCATTGAGTCTCGTCTCTTGTGGGAATCTCGCAATTCTCGTTTGCGTGAAGATCGCTTGTGGGAACGGTATAATGTTGTCAAAGATGCGTTTTTGCAGCATCCCAATATTACGGCTGCAACGATTTCGCGTTCTTCACACGGACGCACTGCGCCACAAGCGATTTTTAGTGCGTATGAACCGGGCAAAGAAGAATTGCGTATGGGCAGGAATGAAGTGGATGAAGATTTCCTGAGTTTCTTTAATATTGAACTTGTTGCGGGCCGAGACTTTTCAGAAGACGCAGCGAAAAGGTATGATTCGGAATCGTTTGTGCCCCGAGATCAGTTGGACCAATTGAAGGTTCACGGTCAGGCAGAATACATTCTCAATGAAACCGCTGTTAAAATGTTGGGTTGGACAGACCCCATTGGCAAACCATTTGGTGTGAAGGGGCGAAGACCAGGGCGTGTTATAGGCGTAGTTAAAGATTTTCACTCGCGCACATTGCACGAGCCACTGGGGCCCCTGGTTTTATATGCGAACAACGCGGTACCCAAGACACTTTACCTGAAGATAAACCCTCAAAATCTCGATGAAACCATTGCACACATGGAAAAGGTATGGAAACATTTTTTGCCGATTCGCCCTTTTGCTTACACTTTTATGGATGACAATCTGAATCAGCGCTATACACAAGAGCGACAGTTGAGCCACACAGTGAGCGTTTTTGCTGCTCTGGCTATTTTTGTTGCGTGTCTGGGGCTATTGGGGCTGGTTTCTTTTTTGACCGAACAGCGCAAAAAGGAAGTGGGCATTCGCAAGATATTGGGTGCATCTGCAGGTCTTGTTGTAGGGCTGTTTTTGAAAGAGTTTATTCGCCTGGTATTGGTGTCATGTTTATTGGCATGGCCGATTGCCTATTGGGCAACCAATGAATGGTTACACAACTTTGCCTATCGCATTGAGACTTCGGTACTGCCGTTTTTAATTGGTGGTGCGTTTATGGTTGGCTTGACAACAATAACAGTAGCGTATAAAGTGATCAAAACAGCCCAGGCAAATCCAATAGAGGCCTTGCGGCATGAATGATTACAACCTGATTCCCCCAACAAAGCCCCTTGTCAAGATGGCAAACACATCTATTCAGGTATTCCTGATCAACCTTTCATAAGTCCGCCAAGATCATATCATCATCAAAAGAAATCGCTGAAATTCGCAAGATCTCCTCCTCTCCTTCTCAGAATTATCCCCTTAATTTGCTACGACCATTTGCGCCAAGTTGGGGTTGATTGGGCATTGCCAACCCCATTGGGATGAGCATTAACCCTGTAATTTCTATACCCAGCCACAACTTTTGAATGCTCCTAAGTGTTCATTATCGGACACCACTGTATCAAAATCGGACACTTTTTAAGACATCAATTTCAAGTGATTTTTCGTAACCTGTTGTTATATCAATGTTTGGCTTTTTGGCACAGTTTTTGCATTAGAAATAGGGACTCCTGATACTACTGTAATTGCCTATAAGGAAAATAGAAATGCAAAAACCGCCATCAGCTCTACCCGCTTTTTTATGGCACTTCCTACGTCCCCACAAACTGGGCGTTTGGGGATTAATTGGTACGGGCGTCTTTTGGGCATTAGAAATATCTTTCAAACCCTATTTGGTCAAATTGCTCATTGACGGCATTGTGGCTTATAGGGAAACGGCGGAAAATTTATTTAATCTGGTCGTTTTACCGGCAATTTTCTATGTGGCGTTATTGGAAGCGAACAATTTCAACTATAGAATGATGGATTTTATAAAGTTGCGGCTGATACCCAATTTAGAAAGGGATATCTCTGCCAGCATGTTCGATTATCTGGAGCGACATTCGTACCAATATTTTCAGAACCAATTTGTCGGAAACCTTTCAAACAAGGTTATGGATATGGCAAGGGGAGCAGGAACGATTGTGGAGAGAATGGAGATATTTTTTTCTCATTTTACAGCACTGATTATTGCATCCATTCTGCTTTTCTTTATTCATCCATTTTTTTCACTCGCTTTTGTTCTTTGGGCCGCTCTATTCCTATTCGGTACTGTATTTCTTTCAAAGAGATCACACCAGTATTCAACCATTGCATCCGAGTCGCGCAGCATTGTAATGGGGAAAATTGTGGACAGTCTTGCCAATGTCATCAATATACATCTCTTCGCACGCAACAAGTACGAAAAGGAATATCTGCATGGATACTTAAATGATGCAATGAAAAAAGACCGACGACTGAGGTGGTACCTGTTCAAGATCAAATATCTACAAGGATTTTCAATTACTTTGCTGGTAGGGGGTTGGCTCTTTTTTCTCATCTATTACTATTCTCAGGGGCTGATCACCATTGGGGATTTTACGTTTGTCCTTACACTGGCAATGACAATTGTATGGGAAGTATGGAGATTGGCAGACTCACTTGTAGGATTTTCACAAGAACTGGGGGTTTGCAGACAGGCCATTGCTATCGTAACAATTCCCCACGAGATTGTAGATATTTTCGGAGCCAAACGGCTGAACGTTTCAGACGGCGCGATTGTTTTCGATCGGGTCAGCTTCCACTACGTTCCTGGACGTGATATTTTTTCGGATAAAACAATAGAAATTCAGGGAGGTCAGAGAGTCGGTTTGGTTGGGTCTTCCGGAGTCGGTAAAACCACATTTGTCAATTTGATTCTTCGTTTCTTTGATGTGCAGAACGGACGTATTCTGATTGATGGACAAGATATCAGTCAGGTCAAGCGAGAGTCTCTCCATGATCAAATAGCGATGATACCGCAAGATCCCAGTTTATTTCACCGCACATTGATGGAGAACATACGCTATGGTCGATTGGATGCGACAGATGAAGAAGTGATCGCGGCTTCTCAAAAGGGACACTGCCACGAATTTATCGAGCAGATTGAAGGCGGCTATCAGGCACTGGTTGGTGAACGCGGCATTAAACTTTCGGGAGGGCAGCGTCAGAGGATCGCCATTTCAAGAGCCATATTGAAAAACGCTCCTATTCTCATCCTGGATGAGGCGACATCGGCCCTTGATTCAATTACTGAAAAATACATTCAGAAAAGCCTGGAAGACCTCATGAGAGATCGGACAACCATTGCTATCGCCCACCGCCTATCAACGCTTGCCACGATGGATCGCATTCTGGTGTTCAAAGATGGACAGATTGTTGAGGATGGTACACATGTAGAACTTTTGGAACAGAAAAGCCACTATTTCCATTTGTGGCGTATGCAGGTCAGAGGTTTTTTACCGAGAGAATCGAACAATGGTGAAAATTAGTTTGACATTATCAATAGTGTGAACACACCGTTTCTGAGCGATTTGATATACAGAATAAGGAAGGATTCGCAATGTTTGAAAACTATCTAAAAGTTACAGTTCGAAACCTGTTTAAGTTCAAGATGTTTTCGTTCCTGAATATCAGTGGTTTAGCTATTGGGATGGCATGTTGTATTTTGGTTTTCTTATATATACAGGATGAAATGGGGTACGACCAGTTCCACGAAAAAAGCAATCGCATTTACCGGGTGCTGAGAGAAAGGAAAGCCAATAGCGGCGAATTCCAGACGCATCCGGGTACGTCAGGTGCGCTTGCACCGTCTCTGCTGAAAGATTTTTCAGAAATACAAAGTGCTGTCCGGACCTGGGGTATTGATACGTGGATAAACTATAAAGAGAAATGGTTTCAACAAAAATTTATGATGACCGATTCTAAAATCTTTGAAATCTTCTCTTTTCCTTTCGTAAAAGGCGATCCGAGGACAGCCCTGATAGACCCCTATACCGTTGTTCTCACTCAGGAAATGGCGAATAAATTTTTCCCCGACGAAGATCCCATAGGCCGAACAATCACCGTTGAACATCGATATTTTAGAGGGGACTACAAAATCACAGGTATCCTGAAAAATATTCCAATAAATTCGACAATTCAATTCGATTTTCTCGCTTCGTCTGCTTCATCGGAATGGAGACAAAAAGAATTTGCTGGCATTGTGTGGGAAAGGTGGCAACGCGAGAGTGGTTGGCTGCCAATAGAAACTTTTATTTTGCTACAAGCAGGGTATCCACCTTCCAAATTGGAACAAAAATTGAGCGATTTTATGCTTCGTTATATGGGGGAGGAAGTCCAATCACACAATGTATATCACCTTCAGCCGCTTAACCGCATCCACCTCTATTCTAACGTAGATTACGATATGACCATGTATAGTGACATCTCGTATATCTACTTACTCTCTACACTTGCCTTTTTTATTTTGTTCCTTGCCTGTATCAATTTTGTGAATCTCGCTACGGCACGCGCCACCACCAGAGCAATAGAAGTAGGTATGCGGAAGGTGGTAGGTGCTGACCGACGGATATTGATTGTGCAATTTTTGGGAGAATCCTTTCTGCTATCATTGCTCGCCCTCTTGTTGGCATTGAGTTTTGTTGAGCTTTTCCTACCTACTTTTAATGCCTTTACACTTAAGGCATTATCACTAAGTACCCAGAACGGATCTCTATTGGCCGGATTATCCGGTATTGCGATATTGGTCGGCCTATTTTCCGGAATTTATCCTGCTTTTGTTTTATCTGCCTTTGAGCCTATGGATATTCTCAAAGGAGGCAAGTTAGTCGCTACTGAAAACAGCACTCGATTCCGAAAAGGATTGGTTATTTTTCAATCCTCAATTTCTGTTATATGTATCATCGGCACGATAACCGTCTTCAATCAAATGAACTATATGAGGAATAAAGACCTCGGTTTCGATAAAGATCACGTCATGGTTCTGGAGTTATACCAGACAGATCGATCATTGGCGAGCAATTATCGCGCAATACACCAGGAATTTCTAAAACATCCAGATATATTGGCAGCAACGGCTTCTCATTCATTGCCCAATATTTGGTCGGGAGAGCGCTGGGTGGTTTACCCAGAAGGAAGCAATTCGGATGGTTGGGAGATGAATATATTGGCTGTTGATGAGAACTTTTTGGATTTTTTTGACATCGAAATTAAAGAAGGCCGAAATTTCTCAAGCAACATTGGACGCGACACCGCAAGTGCCTATATCCTGAATGAAACGGCGGTCAAACAACTGGGTTGGGAGAAGCCAATTGGCAAACGGTTTGAGTGGAATGATAGGCCCGGAAAAGTAATTGGCGTCGTCGAGGATTTTCATCTACAATCTTTGCACGAAAAAATAGGACCTGTTTTCGTCTGCATGTGGGTTTCCAAATGGAATAATCTCTCCCTCAAAATTCGGAAAGATAATATTGCCAACACGATCCAATTCGTGGAAAACCAGTGGAACCGACTAATCCCAAATCTTCCCTTCAACTTTTATTTTTTAAATGAAAACATAGATAAATTGAATTATGAGGCTGAAATAAAATTAGAAAAAATGCTCCGATTAGCGTCATTGATTACAATTTTTGTAGCCTGTCTGGGCTTATTTGGGCTAACTGCATTTACCGTACAATATCGCACCCACGAAATGAGTATCCGAAAGGTACTGGGTGCTTCTAAGTTCAACATTTGGTGGTTGCTCGTGAGGGATTTTTTAAGACTCATTTTATTGACCAATATCATTGCATGGCCCATAGCTTTTTTCGTCATGGAGGCCTGGTTGCAGGATTTTCATTATCGCGTTCATGTGGATCTTATAACGCTGATCCTGGGTGGTGGGATATCCCTGGTGATTACCCTGCTTACCATCGTCTATCATACCCTGAAAACTGCTTTGTTAAATCCCATTCATCATTTGCGGCATAAATGATTACAACTCTGCCAAACTATAAGGCTTTGATACAGTAAATTTTAAGGGGACCGGGCGATCCGGTCCCTATCTGTATAAGGAATTACCTGCCTCAACACCATGCCGCGATGACAAACGGGACGGCACGGGGACCGTCCCCTACTACCACGCCGCGATGACGGCGCTGTTGAACTGAGGCATTCTAATCACCCGCTCCTGAAGACCGCACATACAACGCCTCGAAACGATCCTTCGCCTCCCACCCCAACAACCGCTTCGCCTTATCCGGCCGATACTTATCGTGCGGCAACCGCGCACAAATAAAAAAATTCTCATAAAGCGACGGCATCTCGGGCGCTCGCAGCCCGCACAAAAACGCCGTACCCGTATCCTCCCACGACGTCGAATAAGGAGACACGCCGCGCCTCCGTTCCTCGGGCAGCACCTCTCCCGGTCGAAAACTCGTATAGACAAATGCAAGCACCTCCAGGCCCTCGCGCTCGGCAAAAACGCGCGTAACATGCCCGCCCAGATACTTGGTCACAGCGTAGAGATCATCGCCTGGATGCAGCGGAATATCGGCTTCCAATTGAAAGTCGTGCCAATAATCGGCATTGTGGTCCAGCGAAGTGTGAAAAGGCCCGGTGTGGATCAGCCGCTCAATCCCACATGCCACGCAGGCTTTTGCCACATTGTATGCACCCACCATATTGACCTGAAACGCCAGCACCGGATGTGGCCGAATGACAGAAACATTGATCGCCGCATCCATCCCCTCGCACGCAGCCAGCACCTGCGCGTAGTCGGTAATATCGACAACCCGATTTTCGTGTGGAGGTCCCAACACCTCTGGAATTGGCGCCCGGAGACTTTGCGGCGGCGAAACCGCTATCTCTGTCATCGGACGAAGATCGGTCACCCGCAAAGTATAGTGGTCTTTAAGCGCAGAAATCGCCGCTGCACCGACCGGACCACCAGCCCCAAACAACACCACATTGCCCTCATTTACAGTTGCCATAACATCCTCCCTCAAGCAAAGCGCCCACTCGACGCCACATGCGCCAGCGACCAGTGGTGCCCCTCGCGCTCGGCTATAAGCGCCTCCCGAACCGCCGCCACCGCATCCTCTGCCATCGTCTCCACACCCAGCACACCCAGACGCAAACAGCGCACTTCGATCTGACCCGTACGGGCAATCTCGCGCCCCACCAACTCAGCCATAAACGGTGCCAGTGACTCTGCCTCGGCTCGCGGTATCGCATTCCACCGCGGATCAACGATATATTCCTCGGGATAATCCCGCACCAAATCGAGACAACTCAACAGCACCACCTTCTCAACACCAGCGGCACAGGCAGCCGTCAGCACCACATACGCACCCCTCGCCGCTGCGTCGAGCAAAACCTGTTCGCTATCACCCGTCGAATCACTGACCGCCGCGTACACAACCGCCTCTACGCCTCCCAGCACCGGGTCCAACGACTCCCGCTCAAGCAAATCCACCTGTCGATAGCCGACCAGACCAGGGGCATCTTCCGAACCGATCGCCACCACCTCAAAGCCCACGCCCAACCCATCCATCAGCAGTGCACCCCAGGGGCGATCCGCGCCAATCACTGCCACATTCATAAGTATCTCCTCTCTGAAATCTGACTCACCATCCCGCAATATACGCGATTCCCTTCACAGAACGCAATCTTCAAAAAGCGCGAATATCTATTTTTCTTGCACCTGTATCTCAAAGGCTATATTTTGCCAGCAATTAGACCGCATCCTCCACCATCTATGCTTTCAAGGAGAACCGGACATGGACCGCGAATCTATGACCAATGCAGAGAATCACTTCTTCGACACCGAAGGCTATATCATCGTCCCCGGTGCCCTCACCTCGAAAGAAGTCGATTCCCTCAACAACACCCTCGACGAAGCCGGACCCACCGACAATCTTCTGACACTATCCGCCCCGCTGCGGGACCCCTTCCGCGACCTTCTGGTCCATCCCTTACTGGTCTGGTACCTCAACCAGATCTGCGGCCCCGGCTTTCGCCTGGACAGAGCACCTCACCTGATCGGAGAAACTGCTGGCGACGATCCCAACGCCCCGCTACAGGGCAACAACGAACCCAGAGATACCGCCCGGGCCTACTACTTTCAGAACCACTACCGCGTCTGCCACGGCGTACGCGTCATCTGGACACTCTGCGATGTCAACGCGGACGACGGCGGCGTGGTCCTGGTTCCGGCCAGCCACAAAAGCAATGTAGAAGCACCCGAAGACCTCCTCACAGGCGCAGACGACATGGACCTGGTCAAACAACCCGTGCTCAAAGCCGGCGATCTGCTCATCATTGCCGGAACCACCCTTCAGGGCCTCCGCCCCTGGAAAGGGCGCGATCCACAGCGTCTCCTCGCCTGCGAATATGCCAACCGCGCTGTCCTGCAATCCAACGGGCCAGGAGCAAAACCAGAACCCAGACCGGAATGGATGGATGGCCTGCCGCCCGAACATGTGGCCGTCCTCTCCAAGCCCGGATACAAAGACACCACCGACCCGCCGCCAAGCCTCAATACCGATGGCAAAAAGACCTGGCTGGAAAAGTCGCCGGACATTATCCACCCCTCGTTTTACAAACCCGATCCCGACGCTGGCATTGACCACAAAGAACTCTATTTCTGGGATCTCACCGGCTACCTCATCGTACGCAATGTCATGGACGAAGAATGGTTGGAACAGGCCAACGAAGCCATCGACAAATTCTCTGATCGCATTGTCGTGGGCGAAGAACTCGCCCGGGGATCCAAAAGCCTCCGGGGCACCGGACGCCCCACCTTCAGCGGCCTTCTTCACTTGCCCGAACCCTATTGCGATCCCTTCCGCAAAATGCTCATCCACCCGGCCGTCATCGGCCGCCTCAACTGGATGATGGGCAGCGGCTATCGGTGCGACGGGGCAACCGCCTTCTGTTCGGTCAAAGGCTCTACCGGGCACTCCCTCCACGGCGGCAACGAACCCCTCACGCCCTCCCGAAGCTACGTCTTCCAGAACGGCCGCAGCCATGCCGAATTCGTCCGCGCTGTCTGGCAATTGCACGACATAACCCCTGGCGGTGGAGGGTTCGTCTGCGTCCCGGGAAGCCACAAAAGCTATTATCGTATGCCCGAAGGCATTCGCACCAGCGACGACGACATGGGCACCATCCGCCAACCGGTCCCGAAAGCCGGCGACATCCTCTTTTTTATGGACACCGTCCTCACCCACGGAGCCTGGGCCTGGAAATCTGACACCAGCCGCCGGTCCGTCTTCTTCACATACCAGTCCCGCCACCACTCCTGGAGCGGCGGCGTCATCGAACCCGAAGACCGCTGGGGAGAAGACATAGTCGAAGGCATGACCGACGCCCAATTTGCCGTCATGCGCGGCTCCACCCGCGACGTCCGGAGTAGAAACACACCCCGCCTCATTGTAGAAAACGGCCAACTAAGCGTCTCCTACGACGCCATGGGAGACACTTATGAATACCCGGTCCGAAAACCGGGCGACAAGCGAAAATAAAAATACGCGACCCACCAGAATGGGATCGCGTCTTGTGGAGACATGTTGATTGCTTGTGTACCGGGCAGGAGAGAGAAGGAGAAAGCAGGATGCCAGTACTAAAAAGTATTAAGATCAGCGGTTTTCGATCCATCAAAGAGATGACAAATGCCCACTTTAATGCGTAGATTGAACGACTTGAAAAACTCGGAACACCTGAGAGGCAGTGACGAATCATGACAAAAATGACGACACAACTAAAGAAAGCAGTTGAAATCTACTTCAATGACCTGCGACGAATTCGTGCGTTAGGCGGGGGAACTGGAGAGAGGTCGTTCTACGGGCCGCTTGCCAACCTGCTGAACGCCATAGGGGACACGCTCAAGCCGAAGGTGTCTTGCGTGATCGAGTTAGCTGATCAAGGTGCAGGTCATCCCGATCTTGGTCTTTATGCAGCGCGTCAGGTGCAAAAGGGTCAACCTCGTGAAGGGCAGGTCCCAGAATGCGGTGTGATTGAGGTGAAACCCGCAGGCGATGACACATGGATGGTCGCGGCGGGCGATCAAGTGAGCCGTTATTGGGAACGCTATCGCCTCGTGCTGGTGACCAATACTCATGACTTTATACTGGTTGGCGAGGATTCGGATGGACGTTCAGCCAAGCTCGAAACGTTCCGGCTGGCCGAAAGTGCGGAGGAATTCGAACGCCTTCTGGAGACACCGCACGACTTTGCCGATAAAATTGGTGCGCGTTTTGGCGAATATCTGTGCCGAGCACTGTCGCATCGCGCACGGCTGGCCGAACCAAAGGATCTTGCCTGGCTGCTCGCCTCGTATGCACGGGATGCACTCAGTCGCGTTGAGGCGTCAAATGACACATCAGCATTGACCGTCGTACGCCTGGAGCTTGAAAATGCCCTTGGCGTCCGATTTGAGGGTGATCGCGGTACGCGTTTCTTCCATTCAACGCTGGTACAAACGCTGTTCTACGGCGTCTTCTCTGCCTGGGTACTGTGGACACGACAAACCCCGCCGCCAAATAAACCATTTAATTGGCACGAAGCGGTTTGGCATTTGCGCGTACCCGTCTTGAGGGTACTGTTTCAACAACTCTCCGACCCCGGACGCCTGCGACCACTCGGCCTCGTCGAGGTGCTCGACTGGACCGCAGATGCTCTTGACCGCGTAGATCAGGCTGCCTTCTTCGCCCGCTTCAACGAGGGCGAGGCAGTGCCTTATTTCTACGAGCCGTTTTTGGAAGCCTTTGATCCTGAACTTCGCAAGCAATTGGGCGTTTGGTACACGCCAACCGAAGTGGTGCGCTACATGGTTGCCCGTGTCGATAAGGCACTGAAAGATGATCTCGGCATCGCAGACGGACTCGCTGCAGAAAACGTCTATGTGCTCGATCCGTGTTGCGGCACCGGGGCATATTTAGCGGAAGTGCTACACCGCATTGCCAATAATATAAAAAGTCGGGGCCTGGGTGCGCTCACTGGCGCAAGGGTGAAACAGGCCGCGCTGGAACGGGTGTTTGGTTTTGAGATCATGCCCGCCCCCTTTGTCGTGGCGCATTTGCAGGTCGGGCTGACGATGCAAGCACTTGACGCACCATTGGCCGATAATGAAACAGAACGCCCCAGTATCTTCCTCACTAATGCGCTGACCGGATGGGAACCTGAATGGGATCCAGAAAAGATAAGGCCACAACTATTTCCAGAACTGAAAGAAGAACATGACCGTGCCGAGAAGGTGAAGCGGGAAACGCCCATCCTCGTAATTCTTGGTAATCCGCCCTACAATAGCTTTGCAGGTATGGCAGTAGATGAGGAACGGTCGCTATCGGAAGCCTACCGTACGACGAGACGGGTGGGCCGTCCCAAGGGCCAAGGACTGAACGATCTTTATATTCGCTTTTTTCGTATGGCTGAACGACGCATTGCAAAGACAGGTCAGGGCATCGTCTGCTTCATCTCCAACTACTCATGGCTTGATGGGCTATCTTTCACGGGTATGAGGGAGCATTACCTTGAGGCATTTGATGTAGTAAGGATTGACTGTCTGAACGGCGACAAGTACAAGACGGGCAAAGTTACACCCGATGGTTTACCAGACCCGAGCATTTTTTCAACAGAAAACAATCCGGTCGGGATTCAGGTAGGAACAGCGATTACAACCCTGGTGCGGAAGACCCATCATACGTCAGCAGAGCAGGTCGGTTTTCGCCATCTGTGGGGACAAGCCAAACGCGAAGAACTACTGGAGACAGCAGAGAAAGAACCGGACGCACTCTACGACAACATTAAACCATTACTTCCGCTCGGTTTGCCGTTTGTGCAAACAGCGGTAAGCGAGAACTGGTTCGACTGGCCAGCACTGTCTGATCTATTTCCAGTGTCGTTTCCGGGCGTCAAGAGTGGTCGGGATCCATTTGTTGTGGATATTGATCTGAATCGCTTGAAGGATCGAATCGCTGACTATTTCAATGCAAGTCTGAGCCATAACGAAATCGAGCGTCGATATCCAACCGCAATGCGTAACCCACGAGAGTATGATGCCCGTGCTGTGCGTGACACACTTCTCATGCACGGCGGCCCCGCTGATAGCAGCTTTCTCCGTTATTCCTTTCGTCCCTTCGACAACCGTTGGGTTTATTGGGAAATGAGAGCTAAACTGGTTGATCGTCCACGTCCCGACTACAAGCCACAGGTATTTGAAGGGAATGTGTGGCTATCTGCTGCACAGCATCTGAGAAAGGATGTACAAGAACCACAGACGTATTTCACGGAACACATCGCTTCCCTGCACCTCATAGAGCGGGGAGCAAACATGTTCCCCACCTACCTTCGCTACGCTGATGGAGAAAACAACAGCAACTCCGCGCAACTCAGGCCCAATTTGACTATTGAGGCAGGAAACTATCTCAGATATCTTGACTCAAGTGTGGAGGATTTGTTCTACCATGTCCTTGCTGTGCTCCACAATCTCACCTACCGTGAAGCCAATTCGGATGGATTGCGCATGGGCTGGCCTCGCATCCCACTGTCGGGCTGGCCCGATGGCAAGGCTGAAGGTGCAGCGGATGCCTTTGCCCAATCGGCGGCGAGAGGACGCGAACTTGCCCGACTACTTGATCCTGAAGCACCGGTGCCGGGCGTTACCCAAGGCGAGTTGCGCCAAGAGATCGCCACCATTGCCGTGCCTGCCACAGGCGACGGTCGCAATATGACTGGCGATGATTTTGCAGTAACAGCGGGGTGGGGACATTTCGGATCGGGCGGTGCAGTGATGCCGGGCAAGGGCCGAGCAATTGAACGTGACTATACACGATCCGAATGCACCTCATTGGGTGATTCCATATCCACGCTTGGCGAAACTACTTTCGATATCTACCTGAATGACCGCGCCTACTGGCGCAACATCCCCGCCGCGATTTGGGACTACAAGCTCGGTGGGTATCAGGTGCTCAAAAAATGGCTATCGTATCGGGAACATAAAGTTCTTGATCGGGCATTGTCGCCGGAGGAAGTCCAGTACTTTGCGAATACGGCGAGAAGGATAGGAGCGATATTGTTAGCAACCAACGATGAACGCAGATGAGAAATCCACAGAGAAAAGGGTTTTAGGCGGGACATACATGAAGGGGGAATGGAATGAGTAAAGTAAGTGACTTGCACAAAAAATGGAGCCATGCCCCAGAGTACCAGGCTGCTTATGAAAAACTCGGCCCGGAGTTTGACCTTGCCCGCGTGCTACTGGACAAGTCAGTAGAAAAGCCTGACCACGACCAAAGTCACATCAGCGATTCTACCATAAGCTCTTGAATCTTCTGTCGAAAGTAGCGAAAACTGGGCGATTTGTTGTTCTTTACATTCATGTTTGGGGCGATATTCGCTGCCCATATCGTCTTTTCCCTCCCGACTGCTTGCCATCCCTTATTTTTTAGTCCATTTGCACCACCTTGAGATATTGCGTCCGATAGGAGTTCCCATGTGCCGCAAATGGCGTCATTTGTGTAACTGTTCAGGATGTTATTCCTCGCATTTGGGTAAGCGGTTTTGATCGCGGGAACATCGCCGAGTAACCAGGCTTCACCTTCCTCTATGGCAACACAAAACCGAGTCACTGGCCTGGGATTGCACGCATTTAGAACCGTGAAGAATTCCTGACGAAATGCTTTCAGACATTTATCATCCAGGTCGCAAACCACAATCACTGCTGCTGGATAGTTCGCAGGGTAGCCAGCAAATGTCTTTCCATATCCTCTGAGCAACCTGATAAGCTGGTCGAGCAAAATGCGCTTACTCGCACCGGTACTGCTCTTGAGATTTTTGGGAATATGTCCAATTCCCTGATATTCAATAACCCTGAATGTATGCTGATCACCTATGATCTTTGGAATCAGAATATCGAGTGCCTTCTTACCGGACTGATCTTCGACGAGTACTTCAAAGTTCATCCAATCACCTCTCGTCGAAATAGTCGCTGTACCAGAGACCGCCCAACGGCAACCCCTCTGCAACCATGTATTTACGATTGGATCATCGCTTGCCCGGCGAACCGTCGAAAAACCATCTGCACCCTTTTCCAGAATCCAGACTTCATCCGGCTCGAGCGCATTGACCAAATATGGCTGGTGCGTGGTGATAAAAACCTGCGAGCCGCCAGGAGCATCGGCGTGCTCGCGAAACTCATTGACCAGAGTCTCCAGCAGCTTGTGATACAGGCCATTCTCCGGCTCTTCAATACAGAGAAATGGAGGCGAACTCGGATCTTCGAGCAACAACAGATAGGCGAACACCTTGAGCGTCCCATCGGACACTTGCTGCGCGTAAAAGGGATCCTGAAAGCCTTTGTCATTGAACCTGAGCAGCAACCGCCCGTCACTGGTTCTCTCCGTATCAATCTTATCTATACCCGGAATTTTCTCAACAATATTTTTTAAGATATCCTGAAAACGCTCTGGATGTTCGCGCTCCATGAATTGCACGACATTCCCGAGATTATCGCCATGGATATTGAGACGATTCTGCGGACCGGCCAGCGGCAAACTACGCGCTGCATCCGGGGTGAAATAGCTGAGATACCATCCCTCAATGAAGCGGCGAAAAGCAGAAATTCGTGGATGTTGTTTCAAAGCACCGAGTGTCGCAATGCCCAGCTTGCGCTTGTCTTCCAATTGGATGACTTCGGCATCTTTGGGGTTTTTGCCTTCTTCTACAATTTTTTTTACCTCGGAAAAATCGAAACCTTCTGCCGTTTTATTTTCCCTCCACACAAAGCCCCAACCTTCCCTGAGTACAAGAAAAGATTTTCTCTTGTGTATCATAACTTCTTCCAACACATAGGGACGCCCAATTTCGTCCGTCTCAATGGCGATCTTATAGGTAATAAGCCGGGCATTTTCATGTTCTCTGTAATACACTTCGAACTCGATGGGATCTGCTTGGCCCTGAGACCGCAGTTTCTCAAACCCACCGCGTCCTCGTGCATCACAAGCCTCCTCAACGCCGAACTTGAGGGCATCTGCAAGGAATCCAAACGCATCGAATAGGGCACTTTTTCCCACGCCATTTTTGCCGATCACCGCTGTCATAGGAGTAAGCGGTTGGCGATCCCGTTGATTCCACAGGGGACCCAGCGTAACATCCTTGAGCACTTTGAAATTTTTGATTCTCAAGCCTTCTATCCTGGCCATTTTGCAATCCTCTTTGGCATTGTCTTTTTTAAATTCTTCTATTGTAACTATTTAGGTCATTTGAATGATTAGCCACGAGCGGGGTACAACTGGCCGTCTCTCAGGCCAGTTCAAATGCACAAAATGCACAAAAGGATGATGTGGGAGCGACATCCCTGCCGCGATCAAGGTCGGGAAAAGGATTTCCCTCCTACGCGACCACAAGAACCTAAATAATTACCTTCTATTTATGATCGCCAACTCCTTAAAGCTGCGTAACATTAATGATTTAAGCAAAAAAACCCGTAAATGCAAGTCTTAAGGATTATCCTCTACGGAAATGCGGGAGAACAGCATGTAAAATCGGTCTTGATAAATTCCGATTCTCAATATATTCTGATTATCTATTACTTACTGATGTTACGCAGGTCTCGCGTTTCTGTCATGCTGAGGCGGGCGCAATGAATCTCCTGCGCCCAACACCCGATAGGCTGACGAAGCATCTTTTACCCCTGAAGTAATAGATTCTTCGACTCCGCTGCGCTCCGCTCAGAATGACAGGCGCATTATAGTGTGCCTATGCGTAACGTCAGTTACTTAATCAAAGGACCTCGCCATGCCCAGCATACCCTGGCGGCCAAGAATTATTCTGCCCGGCCGAAACTTCCGCCTGCCCGTGCGGGCAACCGACGACAACATCGCCCTCACAGCCGAACACTTTGAAACCATCGCAACCCGATGGTGCGAGCGGGACACCGCGCGCTACTACTACCTGCGATCTCCCGAAAAACAGGGCGACTACACCCTCATCGCAACACACAACGGCAACACCGCGGAAACCACCATCCAGGTCCGCACTCTAAATAACCTGCGCCAGCCCCACACCTACAACGGCGCGCAATGGCCCCGCCGATGGCCTCTGGGACAGAATTATCACCCCACCAAAACCCGGCAAACACTACAAGACGACCCCAGACCGGAACGCCTAAACCAAGAAACCATCGCCTGGTGGTCATCCCAGCCCGACCATGTCCTCTGGTCGCAACTACCGCCCGCAGAACTGCCCAAAGCGCACTTTGCCAACTGCCATCAGGGCTGTCCAAACTGCGGCACCGCCATCTTCAAATACAGCGGCTTCTATCCCTGGGAACGCAACCATCTGCCCTGTGATTTCAAATCGCAATGTCCCAACTGCGCCTCGGTCTATCCCAGCAACAACCTCACAAAAGGGGACTATACCTCGGGCAAACATGCAGACGACGGATATGGCTATTTCGACGCCGAAGGCCACATCTACCTCTTTCACGCACCCATGAACGCCAGCGTTCTGGAACGCGCCGCCGCCTTCACCAACGCCCCACACATCGAAGAAATCCAAACCACCGTACAAAACAAACAGCACCGCGCACACAGCTATCGCATCGAAGCCGCAGAACAACTCGGCGCCCACACCCACCGCCTCACCCTCGACGTCACCTCCATCCTGGGACGCGCAAAAGTCATCGCCATCGAAGACAACAAAATCGACTCCGGCTTTCAAATCCCGGCAAAATCCGGCAACCTCCACGGCACACGGCTTCAAACCAACGACGACTGGGCGGTCATTGCCAACGCCCACAACCCGGGGTCCTGGCCCCCCGGCAACCATCACCATTGACCCGAACAATAACAGACTCCAAAACCTATCGCCAGGCACCTGGGTACAGGTCGTTGATTACGTGGTTGGCGACACTATCCTCTTTGAACCCCTGTGCAGGGGATAGTTGGACAATCTTCCGTCGTTTTTTATATTAAAAGGCGGTGAGACGTAAAAGGTAAAAGGTGAGACGACCCTACCCAACACCGCCCACTGGATTGCGGCTTTAAGCATGCCGCAATGACGATTGCCTTTGACATCTTACGTCTAACGTCTCACCTAAAAAGAAAGGACTCGCAATGGCCATTGAAACATTACCCCTAACAGAAAATCAAATTGATCAATACCATACAGACGGTTTTTTACTGGCCTCGGGATTGATTCCCGAGGCAATTGCACGCATGGGCGAAGCCACAATGTGGGAAGTCATGGGCATGGACGCAAATGATCCCGAAACATGGGACAGCTCTTCGGACGAAGCGCTTGCTTCGACAGTTCAGGCGGGATTCAAACCCAGATCGAAATTGTTCCAGTTCTTCGGCAACCAACACCCAGACCTCCTCGCCTGTTATACGCCCGAAATGATGGCAGCAATGGCGCAATTGACCGGCGAAAGTACGGATCTCTTTCATCCACCAGACGGCACGCTCATACAAAACATCTTTCCCTCAAATGAAGAATGGGCGTGGCGAGGAGCACATTTTGACGGTGGTGTAAAAGCCAAAATGCACAAAACACTCCCCGGCCCATTCATCATCAACTCCATTATTTATCTCAACGACATTGAAAAACACGGCGGGGGAACATTAGCGTGGCCCGGATCTCACAAACCCGTTCGCGTACTGGCAGAATCCGACCCCGAGAAATACGAATACATGTGGCGGCTATCACAGGATCTCTCCACCGTCGATATCGGCGACCCCGTAGAACTGGAGCCAAAGTGCGGCGACATCCTATTCTTCGCCCACTTCTGCGTCCACGCCGCCAGCAATAATGTGAAAGATACACCCCGCCTGGCACTGCGATCCCGGTGGTAAAAGGCAGGTGAGATGTAAAACGTGAGACGTGAGACGAAGCACCCTCTCTCACCTCTTACCGTCTGTATGGAGATCTCTATTGGCTCTTTCTTCTGCTCGAGAAGCAATATATCCAGCAACTGAACCAAAGATAATATCGTGGAAGGTCGTGGTCGCGGGCCTGCTGTTAATTATCGCAGCGGACTATTACATCAACTGGTCCACCGTGATCTTGCGGGCGTCAAAGAACAACAAAGCGCTATTCCCAATGGGATTATTTTTCCCATTTGTGATGCTCGTGGGTGTCAACCTGCTACTCAGATGGGTAAAACCGCGGTGGGCACTAAATCGCGGGCAACTGTGCGTAGCTCTGGGCATGGGACTGATCGGATCGCTATTCCCATTCTATGGCCTGGCATCCTACGTAGTCGGCACCATTGCCGCGCCCTATTATTTTGCCACACCGGAAAACGGCTGGGCAGAACTGCTGCACCCCAACATGGTCTCCTGGCTGGTCATGAACAACGAAGACAAAGCCGTGACCTATTTCTACGACGGCCTGCCCCCCGGCCAGCCCATACCCTGGGGATCCTGGGCCGTACCTGTATTCTGGTGGATGACCTTTGTGGCCGCAGCCGCCTGCGTAGCCCTCTGCCTCATGGTAATATTGCGAAAACAGTGGGTAGAAAACGAACGCCTGGAATTCCCGCTAATGGTAGTGGGCATGCAGGTAGCTCAGGTAGATAAGGGCGACGCAGAGACACCCTCCTTACTCAGCCAACCGCTCTTCCGCGTGGGTTTCTGGATCGGGATCTTTGCAGTATTCTGGAACATCATCTCGTATTTTTATCCCTTAATACCGGGGCTGCCAACCACGCACACCGAAGGCCAGTGGTTCCTCTGGCTGGAAGGCGCCAAACCCTTCTGGGTTCAAATCAGCATTTACGTCATAGGCTTTGCCTATTTTGCACGAGTCGAAACCCTGTTCAGCTTCTGGTTATTCTTTCTCTTTACAGAAATTGAAGTGGCGACATTTGACCGCCTGGGAATCGCGGCTGGGCACGGAGGTGGCGAAGCCGTGCGATCACAAAATTTCGGGGTACTATGCGCCTATGTCATGTTCGGACTGTGGATGGCGCGCGGGCATTTGAAAGCCGTATTTCGGAAAGTCTTCAAAAATGCTTCCGATGTAGATGACTTCAGAGAAGTAATGTCCTACCGCGCGGCGATGATCGCCCTCGTCGCATCCCTCCTGTACATGGTAGCCTGGCTACACGCGGCGGGCATGGAAATCCGAGTCGTCGTCCTGTACCTGTTCTTTACAGCAGTGGCCTACATCGGAATGGCCCGATTCGCCGCAGAACTGGGACTGCCTTATGGAGATATCTCCTACAATTCAATCACCTGGACCCCGCTCCATATCCTGGGCGGACAAACAGTAACAGCATCCACATTGACAGGCCAGGGCTATCTCTGGGCCATGTTCGGAAAAACCCGGGGATTTCTGGGACCCCCAATCGCGCAAATGCTGAAATTGACCACACCATTGCGCGCCGAACGGGGGCGTCTGTTCGGCGTGATCGTCCTAGCCGTAGTGGCCGGCGCGACATTTGCAATACTCCACGCCATATACATGGGCTATTCCTCCGGCGGCTTCAACCTCAGAGCCGCGTGGAATCTATTAATCGGACCACAGCGATCCTACGATGCGTCGGTAACCTGGATCCGCAACCCGGAAGCACCCGATGTAGAGCGAATGTTATTCATGGGATCTGGCGTATTGATCACCGCCGTACTCACCTATTTGAAATACCGCTTCGTACACCTGCCGCTCCATCCCGTAGCCCTGATGCTACAGGGAACCTATATGGCGCAGAAAACCGTATTTTCAGTATTTCTGATCTGGATCTACAAATCGGCCATACTAAAAATAGGCGGCGTGCGCCTCTACAGAAAAGGACAACCATTTTTCATCGGCCTGCTAATCGGATATGCCATAGCGACATTTTTATCCTGCGTAATAGACAGCATCTTCTTTTTTGGACAGGGACACCTGGTACACGGATTTTGAAAGGAGATATTTAATGGCGACAGTTGACACCAGAACACATAGCTTAACCGCGGAAGAGCGCGAGACGTATGCAAAAGACGGATTCTTTATTCGACCAAACGCCTTCGACACGTATGAGATTGATGCACTGCGCGACAGAATTGAAGACCTCGTAGAACTCATCGGGACCTCTGACGTATTGCCAGAAAAACAGAAACAAGCAATTCTGAAACGCAATATCGGAGCGACTTCTGGACCTGCATCATTAAACAGTATAACGCGACTTCACAGATTCAGCGCATTGGTGCGATCCCACATCCGCGATCCAAGGCGACTCGAAGCGGTCACACAGATCGTAGGATCGGATTTGTTCTGTCCTAACGACCTGTACTTTTTCAAACCCCCGGGCAGCGGACGGCCCATCGCGTGGCACCAGGACTCCTGGTACTTCCGAAATACCTATGTCAGCAGCGTGGGCGACGCAATAGAGCAAGCCTCAATTGGTACCTGGTTGGCACTGGATGATGCAGATGAAGAAAACGGATGCTTGTGGGTGATCCCCGGCAGCCACCGCCTGGGTATAATAGATCACAGTCAGGTCGAGGAGAGCGATAAGTATTTGCTGCAAAAAAGAGTAACCGTATCCGATGAAATGGAAGAACGGGCAATACCAGTAGAAGTGCCAAAAGGTGCGCTCGTATTTTTTAACAATGCACTATTGCACCGCAGCACACCCAACAGATCAGATCGGTTTCGGCGGGCCTATATCGTGCATTATATGAAAGCCACCATTCAGCATACCAATACCAGGAACAGGCAAAGAATCCCCGAAGACACGGAGCACTGGGGCACTATGGAGATGTACATCTGCGGAGTGCCCGGATCCGTACAAACAACGCCTGAGAAAGAAAGCATGAACTGGAACAGCGCTTTGGGACGGACATTGACAGAAGACGACATTCGGATTAAAAGGAAACAAAATGCCAGATAAACGCCCCAACATCCTGTACATCATGACCGACGACCATGGAACCGGTGCCCTGAGTTGCTACGGCAGCCAGATCAACCACACCCCCAACATGGACCGCATTGCCCACGGGGGAATGCGCCTGGACAATAGTTACGTAACCTACTCCTTGTGCTCGCCCAGCCGCGCATCCATATTAACCGGAAAATACGCACATCTTAACGGACAAACATCCATTGGGGGAAATATCTTTGACGGCTCACAGCAAATATTCCCCCGCCTATTACAGGACGCGGGATATCAAACAGCGATTATTGGAAAGTGGCACCTGCACAGCATACCAACGGGCTTTGATCACTACAGCATAATGTGGGGACAAGGCTCTTATTTTGATCCCAGATTTATCGAACCCGGCGCGCATGGTCCCGTATGGAAAGAAAGCCGGGGATATTCGACAGATCTGGTAACCGACAAATGCCTAAATTGGCTCAAAGGGCGAGACGCTGAAAAACCCTTTATGCTCCTGTGTCATTTTAAGTCCCCCCATTACAACTGGGAGCCGGATGAAAAACACAAAGCAATGTACCAGGATGAAACAATCCCCGAACCAGAAACATTTGACCACAATTTTGGAGATAGCCCGGTACCTCCCGAAGCCTTACAAGTCAAGCTGGAAACCGTGCATGAACAGTGGAATATTACGCACTGGGACGCCATGCCCGAAGGATTGTCCATGCAGCAGCAAAAACACAGGAACTACCAGTATTTCATCAAAGACTACCTCCGTTGTGTAGCCTCGGTAGATGATAATATTGGACGGCTTCTCGACTGCCTTGACGAACAGAACCTGGTCGAAAATACAGTTGTAGTATATACCTCAGACAACGGGATGTTTCAGGGCGAACACGGCTGGGTCGATAAAAAAATGATGTTTGAGGAAAGCCTGCGGGTTCCATTTTTGATCCGATATCCCAGAGAAATTGCAGCGGGATCCCATACAAATGACATGGTGATCAATCTCGACTATGCACCGACCTTTTTGGAATACGCCGGGCAGCCTATCCCCGCAGACATCCAGGGACGAAGTCTGGTATCCCTCCTGAGAGGGCACACGCCAGACAATTGGCGAACCGCCTTTTACTACCAGCATTTCGACATCCATCCAGACGGCGAATTGGCAAACTGCGGCGTACGCACCAAAAATTTCAAACTAATCTGGTACAACCACAACTACGACCATTACCAGCTCTTCGACAGACACAAAGACCCCAGCGAAACGCGGGATGTATCGGAAAACCCCGAATACGCCTCGACAGTATCCGAAATGAAAGCCCTGTTACAGACAGAACGCGAAAAAGCGGGCCTGACAGACGAAATAGAACAACAGATTTTTAACAGCGATAACATACCTCAGACGCGCAAACAGATGAATGCGTTATTGCAAATGGTAGATACCAATACCGATAGGGAGAACAATGAAAAATGCCAAACTCCGCTACAGACAGATTCACCTGGACTTTCACACCTCTGAACACTGCCCAAATGTCGGGGGCAAATTTGACGAAGATCAGTTCATCGGCGCCCTGAAAAAAGGGCATGTAAATTCCATAACGATTTTTGCACAATGCCATCACGGCTGGTGTTATTACCCCACAAACACGGATATGGGGCATCCCAACCTGCAAACCGACCTGGTTGGGCGGATGTTAGCCGCAGCCAAAAAAGCCGACATTAACATGCCCGTCTATATCACCGTACAATGGCAGGAAAAAGCTGCCCGCGAACATCCCGAATGGCGCGTCAGGCGACCCGACGGGGGCTATGTCGGACGGCCAACCATGCATCCCCATAACCCCCTGCCACACGGCGGATGGTATCGCTTGTGTTGCAACACGCCCTATCTAAATGCAAGTGTCCTGCCCGTATTGACAGAAGTGATGGACATGTACAATCCCTCTGGCATATTTCTCGATATTACCGGAGAAGAAATTTGCACCTGTGATTGGTGTATCGCCAGCATGCAAAACAAAGGACTCGATCCCAATAATGCTGGAGATCGGGTTATACACTCACAGGATGTGTACAAAGATTATCTGACCAAAACCACAGACATCATCTGGAGCCGAAATCCGGACGCGACAATTTATCACAATGGAAGCGACAAAAAAGGTCGCCACGACCTCTACCCCTACTGGTCGCACCACGAAATTGAATCGCTACCAACAGGTATGTGGGGATACAACCACTTCCCGACAAATGCGCGCTACTTCACAAATCTGCCCGATTGCAATGTAATCGCACAAACGGGTAAATTTCATCGCATGTGGGGCGAATTTGGCGGCTTCAAAAATCCAGTCGCATTGGAATACGAAGTTGGACAAATCATCTCATTAAATTGCCGCTGTATGGTCGGCGATCAACTCCATCCAGAAGGTGAAATGGACGAAGAGACCTATCGCATTATTGGCGAGGCATACAAACGCGTTGAGGAACGCGAACCCTGGCTGGAAGGTGCCGAACATGTGGTAGATGTGGCAATTCTCGCACCCTCGGGAGTACACAAAAATAGGGAACTGGAAGACAGCGAAATTGGTGCTGGGCTAATGCTAATGGAAAACCATATCCCATTTTTAATGCTGGACGAAACAATGGATTTATCGCCCTACCAACTGCTGATTTTACCAGACAGCGTACGCGTGGATGATGCGCTAAAAACAAAAATCGATGCATTTTTGGCAAATGGCGGAAAATTGCTATCATCTGGCGAAAGCGGCCTGGACCCTGCGGGAAATGGTTTTGCGTATGATATTGGCGCGGATTATACCGGACCCTCACCGAATGATATAGAATATGTGGTCGTCGGAGACGCGGTTGCCAAAAATTTGGTCCGCACGCCATTCCTGATCTATGAATCCGGCGTAACGACAAATATAACAGATGGCGAAATCCTCGCAGCCGCGTGGAAACCGTATTTTAACCGCACATACGGAAAATTCTGCTCCCACCGAAACACCCCTTATGAAGGCGACGCGGGTTGGCCCTCTGTCATACGCAAAGGCAACATCATTCACATCGCACAACCCATCTTCAGGGTATATGACGACCAGGGTATGCAATTGCATCGCGACCTGGTAAAAAATTGCATCGACTTGCTCTACGACGATCCCTTATTGCAGGTATCCCTACCATCGTGTGGCCGCGTAAATGTGACGCGCCAACCGCATGAAGGGAATCGACTGATCTTGCATCTGATGTACGCCAACCCCATCAAACGGGGCGATACAGAAGTAATTGAAGACATTATCCCACTATACGATATTGCGGTCTCCCTGAAAGCGGACCGCGACATATCTCGCGTATATCTCGCGCCCGAAAATGAAGACCTTGAATTTGCCGTCGCCGATGGGCGCGTATCATTTACCGTGCCAAAGGTCGAAATGAATCAGATTGTGGTGATTGAATAAAAAAAGGAGGTACCTTATGGCAGAAACAAAAAAAATCGTGCGATCGGAACCCTTTGTAATCAACAAAAACATGGGCAGCCCGCTGGCGATATCCGCCAGAGATCTGACGCCAAAAAATGCAGATGGTCTTCCAGTGGTCTTGCCCACAGAAAAACAAAAATACGATTTTGACCGCAAGGGGTGGCTCTTAATTCCCGGCGTACTCTCAAAAGACGAATGCGACAAAATGCGGGCCTTTGCCGAACGGTTGGCCAAAGATCCCGAAAGCATTCCCGAACACGAACGCTGTCCACTTGGTGGCCCATTGCAAAAATTGGCCGACCATCCCGTTGTCGTGGGATTTATGAATGAATTTGTGGCATATCCTCCCCTCGCCAATGACGAGCGATATGGATTCAGATTGGAAACATCCCACTTGTTTAACCGCAATGCTGAAGTACCCGGAAAATTTAGCCCGCATAACGGCAATGGCCTGTTTCGCATGCCCTGGGATTCCCACTACTATCGGTGCATTCCCGGCAAAGCCTGGAGCGGTCTAACGCGCGTAATATGGGAATTTAATCCAGTGAAAAAAGGCCAGGGCGGCACATTATTTGTAACGGGCAGCCACAAAGCCGCTTATCCAGCACCCGAAACCGTCCGGAATCCCGATTCAACCATGTGGGAAACCTATGGCTGTCCGCCCGGATCGCTGTTGTTCTTCACCGAAGGAATCACGCACAGCGCACATCCGTGGACCAATACCAAAAATAATCGCCTCGCCGTATTCAACCTCTACAATATTGTCGCGAGCCGATGGCATTCGTGGTTGCCCCCCGAAAAACTCATCGAATCCATGCCCCCCCTCAGACAAACGCTCTTTAGCGAACCGTACAACGAAAAAGTGGATACATTTTTCCCGCGTACAACAGCGTATATGGACGGATAACTGAAAAGGAGACCGACACATGGACGACAATGGAACAGTAACACCTTATATCATCGATAAAAACCTGGGTAGCCCAATGGGCGACTACTCAGATGTATTGCCAAAGAAAAATGGCGATGGATTAGACGTCATCGAGCCGACCGCAGAGCATAAGTACCGATTCGACAAAGACGGGTGGTTATTGGTCCCTGGCGTATTGAGCGAACAGGACATCAAAGAAATGCGGGAATTTTGTATTCAACTGCATTTCGATCCCCAATCGCTACCCGAACACGAGCGCACCCCGCTGGCAGGCCCAACGCAGAAATTGATAGATCACCCTCTGGTGGTCGGCATGATGAATGAATTTATGGCCAATCCCCGCCTATCAAGCCCCAATTGTTATGGATTCAGTTTGGCCGCCAATGGGCTGTGGTATAGAACCGCACCCAACAGGCGAAATGAAGGCAAAAGAGAAGCCCGTCAGTTTGGCCCACACAATGGCAATGGACTATATCGCCTGCCCGGCGATGCACATTTTTACAACGCCTTTCCCGGCAAAGCCAACAGCCCGCATACCCGCGTGGTTTGGGAATTGAACCCCGTCAAACACAAACAGGGCGGCACACTCCTCGTAACGGGCAGCCACAAAGCTGTGTACACTGCGCCCGACGAAATTCAAGACCCCGATTCCAGCATCTGGACAACCTATTCATGTCCGGCAGGCTCAGTCCTATTTTTTGCAGAAGCAACCACACACAGCGCGTATCCGTGGACCAATGAAGAAAACGACCGCATAGCCATTGCCAACCTCTACAACTTCGTGGATGGTGGTCACGCCAGCCTATTGCGACCAGATCCCCGCATTTTGAAATCCATGCCCCCAATCCGCCAAACCCTGTTCAGAGAGCGATATGCCGGCCAAAATGTCGTCAGGTGAGACGAGAGACGTAAGAGGGCCTCACACAAAGACACAGAGACACAGAGACGTATTATGGACGAAAAGCGACCAAATATCTTGTTCTTAATGACGGATGAACAGCGATTTGACCATCTGGGACGTGTAAATCCCGCAGTAAAAACACCGCACCTGGACGCACTGGCCAATGATGGCGTGCTATTCAGCCGAGCATATACACCCAATCCCTCGTGCGTGCCTGCGCGGGCGGGAATTTTTACGGGAAAATATCCACACCAGTGCGCGGCACCGACATTCATCACCTACTTGCCAAAGCATGAAAAGACATTCATGAGTTATTTGCAGGAAGCGGGATATTACACCGCAGTAATTGGCAAGCAACACTTTGGCGAGTCGGAAATTGAACGTGGTTATGACCATGAAGATATTATTGACAGCCACAGCCCCGCGCCACAGAATCCAAATCGCAATTCCTATAATCAGTGGTTATGGGACTCTGGATTTAAGCACCGCAGCGAACTGATTCAGGGGAATTCCGACATCAGAAGATATTCGGATTGGAAGACAGATCCAAAATACCACGTCGATCACTACGTGGGCGACCGGGGCCGCGAGTGGATTGAAAGCGGAATGCCCGAAGATCGCCCCTGGTTTTGCTGGATCTCATTCCCAGGTCCCCACGGACCCATTGACTGTGGCAACTTACCCCAGGCCGACCTGTACGACCCGGCAGAAATTGACATGCCAGAGACGGATTTTGAGATGCTGGCACAAAAACCACCGCACAATTCATTGCGAGGCGGACCCGAGCGCCAACAGCCCTTTACAAACGATGAGATTCGCAAGCTGCGGCACGCTTATTACGCAAACGTAACACTAATTGATGAAAAAATCGGCGCAATCGTAAAGGCATTAAAAAATAGCGGCACCTATGACAACACCCTCATATTCTTCACCAGCGATCACGGCGATTTCATGGGCGACTTTCAGTTAATGGCCAAAGGGCAAAACATCATGGAAGTGCTCATGCGCATTCCCTTTGCGATCAAACCACCCAAAGGCGGTGTACGCGGAAAAGTGGAAACATCTCTAATTTCGGCAATTGATATTGCAGCCACCTGTTTGACAGTCGCCGGCGCAGACGTGCCCGAACACATGGCTTCACGCGATCTGTCGCATTATTGGTCCCATGCAGAAGACCTGGACGACCGGGATGAGTTATACATGGAAGCATCGGGTATTCGGTGTTTGCGCACCCGACGCTGGAAAATAGGGCATTATATGAACAAACCCTATGGCGAACTCTACGATCTAAAAAACGACCCGTGGGAAAAAGAAAATCTGTGGGATTGCAAAGAACTAACAGAATTAAAATCCAAATTGCAAAAGCGATTATTGGACAAACTAATTGAATTAAGCCAGCGGTCTTATATCGCGTGGAACCACGGCGCACCTGAATTATGAGGGATCACGTAATGAACGGATTTCGAATTGGGATTGTAGGATGTGGCGGGATAGCACATCGGCACATTGCGGGATATCGGAAAGTCGCACACGACCTGGGAGAAGTCGTCGCGGGATGTGATATAGACAAAGAACAACTGAATGGCTATTGCGACACATACGACATACCCAATCGCTTTACAAATGCGGCGGATATGATCGCATCGGGAGAAGTCGATGTCATCAGCTTATTAACACCACCTGCTGTGCGCCATGACGTGATCTTCCCCGCAATTGAAAAAGGTATCCATCTCCTGGTCGAAAAACCATTTGGCGAAACATCAAGCGATGCGGTATCCTTTGTCGAAGCCGCGGAAAAAGCAGGCGTAACCCTGGCGGTAAACCATCAATTGGGATTTATGGAAGACGTCGTCGCAATGCGCAATATCGTCAATTCGGGTGACATTGGCGACATACGTTATATATCACACGACGAACTAAAAAATCGGACGCAAGTGCGCGGGTGGCGAAGCCGGGAACAACGCCTGGAAATCAGTATCTTTAGCATACACCTCATCGACCGCATCCGCACATTAGCAGGCAGCCCTCCCCAAAGCGTATCAGCCGTAACGCGCCATTGGAATCCAGATGTCAAAGGCGAAACCTTTACGAGTTTGACAGTACAATTTGAAAATGGCATCGTCGGAACCATGATATCCAACTGGCATTCCATGACCCTGTCAGAATGTCGATTGCGCGTAGATGGCACAAGAGGATCGGTGCTATCCGTCAAAAAAGTCGTACTTGCCGACGCAGCCACATTGCATATCCATTCCCTGAATGGAAAAAAGGAAACACGCGAATTCAATCGCGAAGGAGCATTCACACACGCAATGGGTGAAAGCATGAATCATTTAATGGATTCAGCGCGGCGCGGCACAGAGCCAATGCACAGCGGACGAGGAAATTTATACACCATGCAAATTGTCGATGCAGCCTATTTGTCGGCACAACGCGGCGGACAAATGGTAGAAGTGGCAGAAATAAAATAATACTGGAGGAATAGCAATGACCGCAGACTGCCCCACAACCCCTGAAGATGTCGCGCAATATCAAAAAAAAGGATTCATTAGCTATCCCAATTTCTTCTCTCCCGAAGACCTCCGGGAACTGGCAGACGCGCTCGACCACGCCGTAGAAATCAACCGCGCCAGAATCAAAGGAGCAGAAAACGCGGGACGAGGTAGGCCCGAGTACGAACTCGTATTTAATCAAATGGTCAACCTCTGGACCGATTATGCAGGCGCGCGAAAAATCGCCCTGAACAAACGCCTCGCAGAATCCGCTCGCCGACTATCGCAAGCCAAAAAGATCCACATCTATCACGACCACGCACTCATAAAACCACCCGGCGTCAAAAGCCGGGAAACCAACTGGCACCAGGACTTCCCGTACTGGTCTGGAATGGACCGCCCGGGCGCACTCTCAGCCTGGATCGCAATAGACGACGTTTACGCTAAAAACGGCTGCATGCGCTTCGTCCCCGGAAGCCACAAATTCGGCAAACAAGAAAGCGTGAGCCTGACCATTCAGGGCGAAAGCATCGTCGAAAAAATGCAAGAACGCGGACACAAAGTTGCCGAACCGGAAACCATAGAACTGCCAGCCGGCGGCGTCACCTTCCACCACGGATGCAACTTCCACTATGCAGGACCAAACCTCAGCGACAAGCCCCGCCGCGCATTCGCCATCATATACATCCCCGACTACGTCCTCTTCACCGGCAAAAATGACGCAGCGGGCGCGCAAGACGAAATGGAAATCGGCAAACCCTGGGAACATCCCCTGCATCCCATAGTTGCAGGATAAAGGAGGCCAAAAATGTTAACCCCAGAACAATGTGAATCATACCAACGCGATGGATATCTTCTGGTCCCCAATCTCTTCTCAAAAGAACAATTGGCACCCGCGCTCGAAGTCGCAGAACAAAATGCTTACGGCAAATCTCTCGAAGCATTCAACGCCGAATTAGATACCCATCCCGAAATCGCAGAAACGCTCATCACACCAAAAGGCCGGCGCAGAATGGGCGGACCTCGCGCGCAATTTCACGACATACCAACGGGTATTGACGCCATAGATCAGACCATTGAACACGAACCGTTCTTAGACGCCCTCTCCCAACTCTTAGACACACCCGACATGCACTACCATCACGGCTTTGTCTATGTCCGCAGCGGCCGCTTAGACCGGAGAACACCTCAAGAATCCTGGCAAGGATTTCACATCGACTGGGCAAAACCCCTGCTACCTCCGCACCCGGAATGGCAACGCTACGGCCACATCCAGGCCTGGGTTTATCTGACCGACAACGACCCAGACTGCGCCCCGGTCCGCGTATTGCCCGGCGCACACAGCAAAATGAGCGAACTCATCCGCAACCCACTCGGCACAGAACACGCATCTTATCGCTTTGACGACATCCGCGAACTCCCCTTCAAATTCGAACCCATTACCGCCGAGGGAAAAACCGGAACCGTACTCTTTTACAGTTCGCACACGCCCCATTCGCCACAGGCATTCACCAACCCGAGAAAACAACGCGCCGTCCTCTTCTACGCAGTGGGCCGCAGAGACACCAGCACCTGGACACTCACGGAAAAACGAGACATACAAGAACGCGGACGCCTGCGCCCCTTCTTGACAAAAACCACAGCAAAAGTTCGCAGCCTCTTTGGCTGGCCCAACCCCGGCGACGACTTTTACACGCCAGAAACGCTTCGCCTCATTAAAAACGCCTATCCAGAAATGAACCTCAGTCCGTACTATTAAGGAGTCTCGCCTATGCCAGAACGCCCCAACATAATCCTGATCTTGACGGACGATCAGGGATATGGGGACTTGAGTTGCACGGGCAATCCCGTATTGAAAACGCCACACCTGGATCAGTTATACGACCAGAGCGTGCGCTTGACCGATTACCATGTAGATGCCATGTGTTCGCCCACAAGAGCCGCGCTCATGACCGGGCGATATGCCACGCGCACCGGCGTATGGAGCACCTTGCGGGGCCGGTATATTATGCGCCGGGATGAAGTCACTATAGCCGATGTATTTGCGGATTCGGGCTATCGCACCGGCATCTTTGGCAAATGGCATCTGGGCGACAACTATCCCTATCGCCCTTTTGATCGGGGATTTCGTGAATCCCTGAGCTTTGGCGGTGGCGTAGTTGGAGAAATTCCAGACTACTGGGACAACGACAATTTTACCGCGACATATCTGCGAAATGGCGCACCCGAACAGCACTCCCGTTATTGCACAGACGTGTGGTTCAACGAAGCCATGCAATTTATGGGATCAGATCCGGAGACCCCATTTTTCTGCTACATCTCGACCAACGCCCCCCATGGACCGTTCAACGTACACGAAAAATACAGCGCACCTTATTTGAAACAGGGAATACCGAAACAGCGCGCGCGATTTTACGGCATGATCGCAAACATCGACGAAAACATCGGGCGACTCCGCCAGTGGCTCTCAGAAAATAATCTAACAGAAAACACCATACTGATCTTCATGGGAGACAATGGCACATCCATGGGGACAGGAATGACCCCGGATGGATTTCCAACAGATGGATTTAACGCGGGAATGCGCGGAAAAAAAACGTGGGTTTATGACGGCGGCCATCGCAACGCGTGCTTTATACATTGGCCTGCCGGAAAATTGACAGGTGGGCGCGATATCGAACATATAACCGCACACATCGATATACTGCCCACATTGATCGACCTCTGCGAACTGACACCACCAGACGTGAAATTCGACGGTACCAGCCTCACACCTCTATTGAACAACTCTCATAGCGACTGGCCCACGCGCACCCTATTCGTACACCAGCAACAAATTGATCACCCGGAAAAATACAAAGACTTTGCCGCCATGACCGACCGCTGGCGACTCGTGCATACGGGGACATGGCGCGAGCCACAATACGAGTTATTTGATCACAAAAGCGACCCTGAGCAGAGACGTGACATAGCAGAACACCACCCCGACATCGTGCAAACATTGTGCGAAACTTACGAAAATTGGTGGACTGACATTTCCCGGCGATTTGGCGAATACAGCGAAATCGCAATCGGATCAGATCGCGAAAACCCCACAACACTCACCGCACACAGTTGGCACGGAAAAGAAGGGATTTACAGCCAGCGGCATGTGCGCCAAAAAGAGCGAGACAACGGATTTTGGGCCATCGACATAGAACAAGACGGAGAATACGAATTCGAACTTCGCCGCTGGCCCGTTGAAATCGACACACCGATATGCGCCGCACTACCGGGCAGAACAGGCGTAGCTTATGTAGATGATCTATTACCAGGAGAAGCACTCGCCATCAAAACGGCAAAAATGCAAGTAGGCGATATCGTCCAACAAAAGGCAGTCAGCGAAGAAGACAAGTGCATCGCGTTCCAACTATCACTAAAAAAAGGACCAACCCGCGTACAGACATGGTTCGACGATGGCATTGACGCGCCACCTGGTGCGTACTATGTTTATGTGAAGAGAATCAGCCCCGCACAGTCTCCAAAGCCTGCTGCGGAGGCGACTAATTAAAAGGAGTCTATCAATGGCGTCACGCATAACGGGGGTTCCCCGACCGGTTGGTATATCTGTTTACGATCCCGAGCGTAGCTGGAATGGCTATACGGTCTATGCTGGCGGTGAGTTGATCGATATGAACGGCAATCTGGTAAAGCATTTTGATCTGTCACAACTGGGCAAAGTGATGCCTGGGGGGCATATTCTCGGTGACCGGCGTTACAACGGCCCCCGTATGGAACGGGGGCGCGAACTTGTTCAGTTGGATTGGGATGGGAATGAAGTTTGGCACTATGATAAGACTGAGCAAATCGAGGTTGATAAGAAAAAAATCTGGTCGGCCAAGCAACACCATGATTTTGAGCGCGAGGGCAGTCCAACCGGGTATTATGCGCCGGGTTTAGATCCCATTATAGAAGGCGGAAATACAATTGTGCTTGCAGCAAAAGAAGTTGAAAGGCCACATATCGCACCTGGGGTGCTGCATGGCGATTGTATTTTGGAAGTGAATTGGGACGGTGACATTGTGTGGGAATGGCAAAGTGTGGATCACTTTGATGAAATGGATTTTAGCGAGGAAGCAAAAAATGCGATTTACCGGGGTGGGCGTGTCGGTGCAGATCCTTATGACTGGGTGCATTCCAACAGTGTATCGTATTTGGGGCCAAACAAATGGTACGATGCTGGCGATGAGCGATTTCATCCAGATAATTTTATTTGGGATGGGCGACATACCAATACAATCGCAGTGATTAGCAAAGAGACTGGTGAAATCGCGTGGAAGGTCGGGCCGGATTATTCACTGACGTCTGAACTGCGGGCATTGGATTGGATTATTGGGCTGCATCACGCACATATGATTCCAAGAGGCTTGCCCGGTGAAGGAAATGTCCTGGTATTTGATAATGGCGGCGCTGCTGGATATGGTGCACCGAATCCGGGTGCTCCGAACGGGAGGATGAACGCGGTGAGAGATTATTCTCGTGTGGTGGAATTCGATCCGGTGACACTGGAGCTTGTGTGGGAGTATTCCGCGCTCAAGGCGGATGGCGACCGAGTCCGCGCCTGCCGTTTTTATAGCCGTCCGTGGAGTTCTGCACAGCGCCTGCCCAATGGCAATACACTGATTTGCGAAGGGGCAGGAGGTCGGCTTTTTGAAGTGACTCCCGAACTTGAAATTGTGTGGGAATTTGTCAGTCCTCACGAAACGTGTTATCGCGCTTATCGCGTGCCCTATGAGTGGATTCCGCAACTGGACAAACCAGAGGAAATAGCTGTCGCCGTTCAAGAATAAAGGAGCATAAACGAATGAAAATCACCGATCTGCATGTCATGCGTATGGGCACACCGGGACATGGTGGGACAAACTGGACATTTGTGAAAATCGAGACCGACGCCGGCATATACGGATTGGGCGAAGCCAGTTTGCAATATAAAGACGAAGGATTAATAGCGGAATTTGGGGCATTCAAGCGATTTCTAATCGGCAAAAACCCCTTTGAAATCGAGCGCTTATGGACATCTCTATATCGGCGCGTCACCTGGTCTGGCGGACCAGTAACCACAAGTGCGATCAGTGCCATTGACCTCGCGCTGTGGGACATCAAAGGCAAAGCACTCGGCGTACCCGTATATGAATTGCTCGGCGGCAAATCGCACGACAAAATACGCATGTACGCCAATGGCTGGCCCAGAAAGGGAAATACCCCCGAAGGCATCTTCGACGGCGTAAAACAAGTCGTAGATCAAGGCTATACAGCCTTAAAATTCTATCCCTTTGGCGGCGAACAAGTTGCAAAAATCGATAGAATAGAACACGGCATAGCACTCGTAGAAGCCGCCCGAGAAGCCGCCGGACCTCAGGTCGAAATCGGCATAGACATACGCGCGCGGTTAAATATCTGGAGCGCGCGCCGGGTCGCACAAGCACTCGAACCATTTAACATCGCCTGGATGGAAGAACCCATCTTGTGGGACAACCCCGAAGCCCTCGCGCAATTTGCCCACGAAGTGCGCGTACCCATTGCAACGGGCGAGCAATTGTACACGCGCTGGGGCTTCCGCTCATTATTAGAACTGAATGCCGTAGGCATCATTCAGCCGGATATATGCCATGCGGGCGGCATCACCGAACTAAAAAAAATAGCGGCAATGGCCGAGACATATTACGTAACAGTCGCACCGCACAACTCCAATGGACCCATATCGACCATCGCCAGCCTGCATCTGGACCTCTGCATCCACAACAGCCTGATGCAGGAAATCTTCCTATCGTCCATCAACCTCTACAACGAAGTCCTCACACAGCCCATCGAAATAATTGATGGATATTGCGTACCACCCGAAGGACCTGGCTGGGGCGTAGATTTGAAAGCGGATATCCTCGCAAAATATCCCCCCAAACCATTTACGCCTGTCGAGTCAGAGCCTTATGTGGCGTTTTGATAAAGGCGGTCAGCAGTCAGCAAAACGAGCAGTGATGTTACCCTCGCTCGGTTCTTCCCTGCGTCTGCTAACAAAGCAAATCGACGAAGTAGAATTATTAGGCGCGGGCGAGTTGCAATGGTCGCAAACAATGCGCGGCTTAAAAGTCAAATTGCCCGCAGAAAAACCATGCGAACACGCGCTCGTCTTAAAAATTACGCCAAAATAGGCGTGTCCCGTCCTTAAAAAAATAAAGAGGATACCTGAGTCATGCGCTTCTTTAATACGAGCGGGCCAGTGGTAGCTGCGGACCACTACTGCATCCCACCTCTGGAACGGCTCAACCTCACCGAGGTCCGCCGGTTCATCCGCGACAAACGCTACTTCGTCCTGCACGCGCCTCGGCAGACAGGCAAGACCTCGGCCCTACTGACCCTGCGCGACTTGCTCAATGCCGAGGACACTTACCGCTGCGTGTACGTCAACGTCGAAGGCGGACAGGCCGGACGCGAAGATGTAGAACAAGTTATGCGCACCATCCTGGGCGAACTGGCCTCTTGGGCGCGCTCGACACTGAGCGACGAATTTCTGGACGAGATTTGGCCCGACATCTTGGCAAAGTACGGCCCCCATGGTGCTCTGCGCGAGGCGTTGACGCGCTGGGCTGAGTCCAGTCCGAAACCTCTGGTACTGCTCATTGACGAGATCGACGCGCTAATCGGGGACGCGCTGTTGTCGGTGCTGCGGCAGTTAAGGGCGGGATACGTCCGGCGTCCGGCGAGTTTTCCGCAAAGCGTGGTGCTATGTGGTGTGCGCGATGTGCGCGATTACCGCATCCATTCCAGTTCGGCCAACGCCATCATCGCTGGCGGCAGCGCGTTCAACATCAAAGCGCGATCCCTGCGCCTGGGCGACTTTTCGCCAGAAGAGGTGCAGGCATTGCTCGCACAGCACACCGAGGAGACGGGACAGCCATTTATCGCCGACGCCATAGAAACAGTCTGGACGCAGACCCAGGGGCAACCCTGGCTGGTCAACGCGTTGGCGGACGAAACCTGCTTCTATGGCGAAGCCGCAGAGGACCGTCGCATCCCGATCACTGCCGACGCCATCCGCGAAGCACAAGAGCAACTCATCCTGCGCCGAGAGACGCACCTTGATCAATTGGCCGACAAGTTGCAGGAGAAGCGCGTGCAGCGCGTCGTTGAGCCGCTGCTGAGTGGTGGCGACACACGCGACTTCTCCGCTCGAGACCTCGAGTACGTTCGCGATCTGGGTCTGATCGCCAGGGGCGATCCACTCCGCATCGCCAATCCGATCTACGCCGAAGTCGTCCCCCGCGAACTGACCTACGCAGCCCAGGCGGGCCTTGTCGAGGATACTGCATGGTACGTCAATGCCGACGGCGATTTGGACATGGTCAAACTAATGACCGCGTTTCAGACCTTCTTCCGCGAGCACTCAGAGCATTGGGTGGCGCGGTTCGAGTACCAGGAGGCGGGTCCGCAGTTGCTGTTGCAGGCATTCCTCCAGCGCATCGTGAATAGCGGTGGACGCATTGAGCGGGAGTATGGCCTTGGCCGAATGCGTACGGATCTGCTAATCGTATGGACGCAGGGCGATCAGACGCACAAGATTGTGATCGAGTGCAAATTGCTCCACAAAAGCCTGGAACAAACCATCGCCGATGGCTTAGAGCAGACCGCAGGTTACATGGATCGCTGTGCTGCAGAGGCGGGACATTTGGTGATCTTTGACCGTCGAACCGAGAGGCGTTGGGAGGAAAAGGTGTTCCATCGTCGCCAGATGTCGGAAAGTGGAGTGGAGATCGATATTTGGGGCATGTGATGGCATCCCTGTGCCCGAACTCCCGACCACACCACCCACAACGCAGACAACGGAAACATGATAGAAAATCTCAAGGAGACCAGCCGCGTATGGCACGAGGAGTCAACAAAGTCATCTTGATCGGCAATGCTGGTGCCGATCCCGAGCTTCGATACACGCCAGGAGGCACAGCCGTATCGAACTTTAGCATCGCCACCAACGAAAGCTGGATCGACAGCAGTGGTGAAAAACAAGAACGCACCGAATGGCATCGCATTGTGGTGTGGGGCCGTTTGGCTGAAATTTGCAACCAGTATTTGCGCAAAGGCAGTAAAGTCTATATCGAAGGCAAATTGCAAACGCGCAGTTGGGAAGGGCAAGATGGGCAAAAGCGATATACCACCGAAGTGGTTGCCCGCGATATGCAATTGCTAGATTCACGTAGTGATATGGGAAGGGACATTGGATATGGCGGTGAAGAGTCTCTACCCCAGAACATACCACAGCCTCAGACAGCAACGGCTGAAAAGGACGATATAACACGACAACAACTTAATGTGGAACAAGGGGTAAGGTGTGACGAGTGCAAGGCGGTTATACATGAAGAACGCCTCAAGGCCATTCCTGACGCACGATTGTGTGTGAAGTGCAAGGATAAGAACGAAAAGATTGTTGGTGAAAAAAAAGGACTTATGCGACAAAGGCAGAAAGAATGGGAGAACAGACGCAACATCATTGGACCGTATTCTCCGCCACCACCGACGTAGTTTCATCAATCAAATTTCCCTCGCAATATTGATCTAATGCGAAAGGGCGGCTTGTTGTGTGGGTTGGCTTGGTTTTGTGACGGCTTTGACCTTGAGTTGCAAGCCTGTCTGCTGCTGAAGGCAGTGGATGACCGCAAAGAGGGTATGTGCGTCAAGACTGTCCTCGGATGTGAACATTTGCATCAGGCTATCGGGCGATTTGGCGATCAGCTTGCCCAACTTTTGAAAGCCAATGGTCGCCCTGATGTAATCGTACAACATCACTCTGCCTGTGCCCACTTCGCCTTCAAGCAGGCACTCGAACATGACGTTGAGCAGTTCCGCGCCGAAAGCCGGCTCGCGCTCTATGCGCTCCTGGAGCGTTTTCCAAGAAGGTCGCGTTAAAGGGGGCATCTCAAGTCTCCTATCGTTTGCGGCGTTTGTATTCGCGCCAGAGTTGTCGGGCAGTTTCGATATCCCATTGCTGTCGCTGCTTCGTTCCGCCACCCAAAAGGATGATCAAAACATCGCCTTCCCTGCCAAAGTAGATCCGATAGCCGGGGCCGAAGTCTATCCGACATTCCAAGACCCCGGCACCCACACCTCTTGCGTTGGAAAAGTTGCCATCCTTCATCCTGGCCAGTGCTTTTGCCACTCTAACTGCGGCTTGTCGGTTGAGCCGATTGAACCATCGGGCGTAGGAGTTGCGTCCGTTAGCGTCAATGTATTCTGCGCTTTCGATCATAAATGTTCCGGGCAGGATACGATTTGGCAAGTCTCTACGCCGAGCGTTTACGGTGGCAAGAAGATGCGAGATAAAAATTAAGCATGTAAATACAGTGTTGCAAATAAAAAATTGAAGCCATTGTGTATGTTATCTTAACACATCTCCACAAGCAACTCTCAAACCGCCTAACATCTTCAAAGAAAGGACATAGCACCATGAAGCGACACACCAGATTACACATCACTCGTACCGCACTACACATTTCCAAACACACTTGAAGAACAGCGCGAAGCGGATGAACACACCGGAAATTTTAAAACAGCTTCTGAGGAACTCATCCAATGGCATCCGATCACATACACTGGTCATTTCAATACGATGGCAGGAGTCAGACCCCGTATTTTGGCAAACAGTTGATAGAGATACTGAATAGAAGCACTTCAGCACATGCACTGAATAGAAGCACTACGCCAGCGTCTGAAAAAAAATACACCGTCCTCCCGAACTACTGGAAAGGGTATAAAGGGCGTGCAGGAGAAAACGCCGCGCGCGACCTCTCAATTGGTGAAGTAATAATCAATAGAAAGCGCGAGCCATCGAAAAACTGGCGTTATAATGTCCGGTTTTTAAATACCACAAGCGGCGAAAATTTACACCTCGACTTTTATTCTGCGGACGACGACCTCCGCACCCTGCGGGATACCTGGCACGTAACAGCGATCAATAATGCAGGGGATAAATATCGCCAATTCACCTGCGAAGGACACATCACGTCACAGGGAGATCAACAACGAATCACACTTGTAGTCAACAACACAACCTTACCCGTCGGTCATTTCGATAACGCCCACCCCATCACCTGCAACTGGGCGCTATTTGACGCAATCCCAAACCTCGCCCACCAATTAAAAGCATCTGGCGAACAAATTTCCCTCGCAATATTGGAAGACCTCGAAAAAATCCGCACACCTGTGCGTATTGGCTATTTGGAAGACTATGCTTTGCCACTCGATGATAGAACACTGGAACTCTCCGGCTTTTTCGTCTATGGCGCGGGAATGCTGCCCTCGTACTGGTGGCTGGATCAACAAGGACAGGTCATGATCGCATCAACCACATTCCAAACCTTCGTACTATCGGGAAACCCGGCATGAGCGACCGACCAAATATCCTATTCATCAACACCGACCAGCACACCTGGGACGTAATATCGGCCTACGGCAATACACATGTAAAAACGCCACACATCGACCGCCTGCACAACAACGGCATATCATTTATGCGGTCTTATAGCAGCGACCCGGTCTGCGCCCCTGCGCGAGCGAGCTGGATGACCGGGCGATATACCTCAGAAGCCGGCACCCCGTTCAATGGCGGTCATTTGCACGAAGATATACCCGATTTAGGCCAGGTATTACAACAGAGCGACTACCGCGCAATCCACTGCGGCAAATGGCACGTAGATGGCCGAAACGTATATGATAGTTTCGACGTCCTCTACTACGGCCAACAGCGAATCGGGGCAGGCGGTGGCGAATATTACGACGCGGCAATGACCCATGCTGTCGTAGATTTTTTAACGGACTACGACAAAGCCGACCCCTTTTATCTGCAAGTCTGGTACGTCAACCCACACGACATCTGTGAGTATGGTCACAACTTTGAAACAAAAGAAATGCCCGATGCCGTGCGCCGGGGGATGCTCAGCGAAGAAGACTTACCCCCTCTACCTGAGAACTTTAACTATGACACGCGCGAAACCGTTTTACATCGTGTATGCAGGCGCATGGATGAGTGCCTGATCCACTGGCCGATATTGCGAGCGATGAAAACATGGGACGAACTCCAATGGCGAACATTTATATGGCACCATCACCGCTTTGTAGAAAAAGTAGATGGTGAAATCGGCCTGATCCTAACCGCACTTGAGCAAAGCGGCCTTGCGGATAATACCGCGATCATCTTCAGCGTAGATCACGGCGAAGCCTTTGGGCAACACCAGATGTTCCAAAAATTCTCCCTTTATGAAGCCAGCATTCGCGTACCCTTTATTGTCTCGTCACTCGGACACAACCTGAACATCCCCAAAGGCGCGTTTGATCACAAACATTTCGTATCCGGCGTCGATCTCCTGCCCACCGTATGCGACTATGCCGGGATTGATCCACCCGAACATACGCGGGGAATAAGCGTGCGTCCCCTCGTTGAAGGCCGGGATGTGCCCTGGCGCGATTTTGCCTTTGTCGAAAGCAATTACTGGGGGCGCGCACTGCTTTTTGACCGTTATAAATACGTTTGTGAGTATATTCCCTACGGCCATGAAAAAGACCTGCTCCCACCTGGCCCCGATCCCGAACGCATTGGCCTCGAGCAAATTTTTGATCTACACAACGACCCGGGAGAAACGCAAAATCTCGCCTTTGATGAAAACAAACGCGGCTTATTGATGCAATGCCGCCAGGCACTACTGAATTTTGAAGCGGGATTGGAACGGCGGCAAATCACACACGAGCGACCCGTCCGTCAAATCGGCGCGTGGGGAACGCGCATCCGGGCGCACTGGGACGCACACCCCGAATTGGAAGCGATGAGGATTCGACAGTAGGGACTCCCCCCGAAAATTAAACCAGAAAGGACATCTCACCATGAGCGACACACCAGATTACACATCACTCGTACCGCACCACACATTTCCAAACACACTTGAGGAACAGCGCGAAGCCCTCGCCACAAATCCGCTATTGCAGAGAATGAATGAAGCGCGAAAAGGATATGAAGGCGATCCGCACAGACCCATCTATCACTATGTAAATCCAGAACACACACTCAATGATCCCAATGGAATCTGCTTCTGGCAGGGACAATGGCATCTGTTTTACCAGGCATATCCCCCCGAAGACCCGCGCCAGCACTGGGGACATGCGATCAGCGACGACTTGATCCATTGGGAAGATCTGCCTTATGCGATATATCCCAACCCCGAGCGCTGCTGTTTTTCCGGCGCAACACTCGTGGAAGACGATCGCGTCATCGCCATGTATCACGGCACCATAGTTGGCAACATGGTCGCTGTATCCAGCGATCCCCTGCTATTGAACTGGGAAAAAGTGACCGGACAAGCCGTAATCCCCACGAAAAATCCCGATGGATCTATCCCGCCCTATCGGGTATTTGATCCCTGTATCTGGAAAAAGGGAGATTTTTATTACTCGCTCTCGGGCGGCACCCTGCCCGGGCCGGGCGGCAAGCGCACGCGCGCGAACTTTTTGCTCCGATCACCCGATCTGGCGAACTGGACGTATTTGCATCCATTTGTCGAAGACGACCTGTTCACGCTCGTTGGCGACGACGGCGCCTGCCCCTATTTCTGGCCTATTGCAGACCGCCATATCTTGCTATTCTACAGCCACATGAGCGGAGGGCAATATCTGCTGGGCGATTACGATAAAGAACGCGACAAATTTGTAGTAACAGCGCACGACAAATGCAATTTTGGGCCATCGGGTCCCTGTGGCGTACACGCGCCTTCGGCAACCCCGGATGGAGATGGCAATATCATAGTAATTTTCAACATGAACCCCGGCAAGCCAACAGAGAAATGGAACCAGATCATGACCCTGCCCCGCAAATTGACCCTCATCGGCGAAGAGGACCTGCGGGTCGAACCAGCGGGCGATGTGGAATCCCTGCGCCGCGATCACCAGCACATAGAAGGCATGACCCTCGCGGCCAATACTGAGGTTGTACTCGACAATATCCAGGGCAATGCAATGGAGATCGTCGCTGAGATCGATACCAAAAACGCGCCCATGGTCGAGATGGACGTATTGCGGTCACCGAACAAAGAAGAAGTGACGCGCATCATGTTTTTCAAAGACCGCGGGTTCAGAAATCGAGAACTCAACATACAGAAGAGCTTGATCACCATCGATTCGTCGTGTTCATCAATTCTACCCGACGTGCGCACACGGGCGCCAGAAACCGCTTCGGTCTATATTGCGCCAGATGAAACCTTAAAACTGCGCGTATTTGTCGATAAAAGCGTCGTAGAAGTATTCGTAAACGGCAAACAATGCGTGGCATTGCGCGTCTATCCCGGGCGCGAAGACAGCACTGGCGTCTCCCTGCGGTCACAGGGACAGGACAGCGAACTCCTGTCTCTCGACACCTATCAGATGCAGAATATCTACGAATAATAACCGCGGACATCCCCCACAAACAAAAGCCCCCGACGCCACAACCGCACCGGGGGCTTTTTGCTACTATACAGCCTTCACGACACAGTCTGGAAACGCTCCCACGCTTCCCCAGCCGCCGCCGCTTGCCGCTCCAACTCATCGCGCCAACCGATCACCTCGCCAGCTTTGACGCGCTTGATGTCAAAACCCGGATACCGGTCCTCGAGCGTATCCCCGAGCTTCTTTGTCTCAGCCCAGCGATCCCACGCCGTCTTCATCCACTCGTGTGGCAATGCCTCTCGCACAGCGGGATCGAGCTGCCATGCATGTCGCACATCGCTCATAGATGGCTCCTCTGTAGATGGTCCCGACCACCTCGACCAACCAATTGACAGCGTATTGCGCTCGCGACCGGGAACCGTGTGCCCCGTATGGATCGTCGTCCCATTGCGGATAAGCGCTTCCCCAGCCTTGAGCCGGATCGCCACCTGTCCCGGCAATGGGTCTTTGCCATTCCAACTCGGCGTATGCGGCACCCCCTGCTCCTTCACCGCCTTCGGCAAAAGCACATCGTGCTCAAACGGCGTACGCCACCGATTATGACTACCCGGCACAAGCTCGTGGCACTCATCGTCCGCCAATGCCAAAAACATACTCACGCCATTCCGCTCCTTCACAGACTTCGCATTATTTGCGACGATCTCTTTCCAGCGTTTCCTCTCCACCTCCTCGGAATACGCCTCTGGATCTTTACCCCGCTCATCCCGCTGTGCAAAATAGCGCTCCCCCGTGCCCCACCACGTCACATCCCGGTGCCAACTGAGCTTATTCTCTTTCTGCCGGGCATTGCACCAAAGCAGCAACCCACCCAGCACCATATCTTCGAGCTTCAGCCCGTCACACCACAAATGAACAAAATTCAGAAAATCTGGCGAACCGTGGAACTCCGCAAAACACGGCTCTCCGAAAGCGGGATGGATAAGTCCCCGAATTGCCCACGGTTCATCGTTCCCCGTGCGGTGTACATAGCCCTTCGAACAGTCGATCTCGCTATACCCATTCTCTGGCGCGCACGCCTCGGTAACGCGGCGACCCGCCTCGCGCAGAACGGGAATCCAGGGATTATCGACAAAATCGGTAATAATGACAAAACCGTGCTCCTCCAAGTACGCCAACCGCTCTGGCGTAGCCCCGGGAGCCGAAAGCTCTGGCTTGGAATCGGCAAAAGCCGGAGCGCGATAAACCGCCGATGGTGATTGAGAACTGGACATCTTCATTCCTTTCGCCCCGTGCCAGATCTATTGTCTCAGCACTGAGGACATCATAAGGGTGATAAATCTGCTTTCCCCACTTCCCATTTTTCTATATAAATTTGGCATGAAACAAAAAATTTATCAAGAGCTATCGGCGAAGGGACAGGTTTCAAACCTGTCCGTACATCAGCGGGCGACCACAGGGGGTCGCCCCTACAAACCACAATATCATCGTAGGGGACGGTCCCTGTGCCGTCCCTTGTAAGAAAGTAAAAATGTTGCTTTTTTTAAAAACTGGTATAACTTTGGGCGAGGTAAAATTTGAACGTGAATTTAAGGAGATCGCAATGAAATTAACCGAAAGCCAAAAGCGATTCTTTTACAAGGAAGGCTATCTCAGAGTCTCGGGTGCCGTATCCCGCGCAATGGTAGATGCCGCGCGGCAGGCGATTAACGCCGAAATAGGCCAGCGGTGTACAACTGCGACAGCAGTTCACGGAAATACCAATCCATTTCCCGAAATTAACGCCACACCAGTCATTACGGACCTGTTCAACGAAACACCCGTATTCTCTCTGCTCGAATCCGCGTTGGGAGAAGGTAATTTGCAGCGCAGTCAGACAGGAAGTATCAAACTCAATTTTCCGCGCCCGCCAGGCAGTCCTCCGACAGGTACGTTAACGGAAAAAATTGGGTGGGGCAGAAGTGGCGGGCACCTGGACGGCATTAAAGCCGTAGGCGATCGGTTGCGCGGGTTGCGCGAAGACGGGACGTATCACCGGAATTTTACATCTTTTGCCGTAGTATATCTGGATGACGTGCAGGTTCCCACTGGCGGCAACTTTACCGTATGGCCCAGGTCACATCACTTCTTCGAAAACTATTTCAAAGAACACGGGCATCAGATATTGGATGACCACATGCCCCATGTCGATCTGCCCGAAGGTCCGGTATTTGTGACTGGCGAAGCGGGCGACGTAATCTTTGCCCATCACGCCATGGTGCATACGGGCTGCCCCAACACCTCGCCAGACATTCGATATGCCGTGATCTTCAGGTCCAAACACACACAGATCGATGAAATTGGATTCGATGCATTCACAGATATATGGCGCGAATGGGACGGCGTGAGCGAGACCGTTGGCTTTGTATAATATAGAAAGGAACTAAGTTATGAAAACAGCAACTGACTTTGATCGTGAACTACTCGACCTCTACGATGAATATGTCCACGGACAAACAGATCGGCGAGGCTTCTTAAACCGCGCTGCGAAATTCGCAGTCGGCGGCGTAACGGCTGCTGCTCTGCTGGACAGCCTAAAACCCAATTACGCGCTGGCACAGCAAATCGCCAAAGACGACGAGCGCATCAGCGCCGAATATATAGAATACCCGTCACCAGAAGGACACGACAAAACGCGCGGATACCTCGTCGCCCCAGCCCAAGCAGAGGGCAAAGTACCCGGCGTCGTTGTAATCCACGAAAATCGCGGCTTAAATCCCTACGTAGAAGATGTTGCCCGGCGCGCGGCAACGGCCGGTTTTCTGGCTCTTGCCCCCGACGCGCTCGCGCCTCTGGGCGGATATCCCGGCACAGATGACGAAGGGCGGCTCATGCAGCGCGAGATAGACCGCAATAAAATGACAGAAGATTTTATCGCCTCTGCGCGATTTTTACACACACACGAAAAATGCACCGGCAAAGTCGGCGTAGTGGGCTTCTGCTTTGGCGGCGGCATGTCAAACACCCTTGCCGTGCGCATCCCCGACATTATCTCTGCCGCAGTCCCCTTTTACGGCCGCCAACCCGCCGCCGAAGACGTGCCAAAAATCAAAGGCACCTTACTCATCCACTATGCAGAATTGGACAGACGTATCAATCAGGGCTGGCCCGCTTATGAAGCCGCACTCAAAGAAGCAGGCGTGAGTTACACGACTCATATTTATGAAAACGTCAACCACGGATTTCACAACGACACAACCCCGCGTTATGACGAAGCGGCTGCAAATCTCGCCTGGCAACGCACGATTGACTTTTTTAATGAGACATTAAAAGAATAGCTTCTTAACAAGGAACTTTCATGAACGGCATTGAATATATCGCTCGCATTTTGAAACAAGAAGGCGTCGAATGGATCTCCTGTTATCCCAGCAATCCCCTGATTGAGGCGGCAGCCAAAGAAAGCATCCGCCCAATCGCATTTCGCCATGAACGCGGGGCAGTAATGGCCGCAGACGGCTTTAGCCGCACGAGCAACCGACAGCGATTTGGCGTCGTGGCAATACAGGCACAGGCCGGTGCAGAAAACGCAATGGGTGGAATTGCCCAGGCTTATGCCGACAACATCCCAATTCTGGTCCTCCCTGGCGGCGTAAGACTGAGTCAAATTGCAGTTCGTCCCAATTTTTCCGCAAGCCACACGTATCGCGGGTGGGTCAAACGCGTCGAAGCGATCTATCGACCAGAAGATGTTGGCACTGTGATGCGGCGCGCATTCCACGCGCTTCGCAATGGCCCTACAGGTCCAGTCGTAGTTGAAATGACTTCCGATGTCTGTGCAGAGGAAATACCTGCTGATGCACAGAATTATCACTCGCCAAAACGCACGCGACAAGTGCCCTCGTCCGGGGACATCAAAGATGCTGTCACAGCACTCCTCACAGCAAAAAATCCCGTACTCTGGGCGGGACGTGGGGTATTATTTGCCGGTGCGACCGATGAATTAAAAGAACTGGTCGATCTAACCGGCATACCCGTATTTTGCACCATGCCCGGCAAATCGGCCTTTGACGAACGCCATCCATTGGCCCTCGGTGCTGGCAGCGGCGCGACCACGGGACCTGTACACCACTGGCTTAAAAATTGCGACGTACTGCTCGCGCTCGGATCCAGTTTAACGCGCACGCCTTATGCTCAGTCCGTCCCTCCCGCCAGGGTACTCATACAAAACACCGATAATCCAGATGATATCAACAAAGACGAAGCCGTAGATATCGGATTGATCGGCGATGTCAAACTCACCCTGCAAGCGATCATTGACGAAGTAAAAGCCCAAATTGGCGAACCCAAGAATTCTGATCGGGTCGCCGCTGAGATCGCACATGCCAAAAAAGAATGGCTCGACACATGGGCGCCCCTGCTGACCTCAAATGAAGAACCCCTCAATCCCTATCGCGTAATCAACGAAATCAATAACACACTCGACCGCGAAAACAGCATTGTCACACACGATGCCGGCGCGCCCCGCGACTCAATCGTGCCATTTTATACCGCAACCACGCCCCACACTTATATCGGCTGGGGCAAAACAACCCACCTGGGTTTTGGCATCCCACTGATGATCGGCGCCAAGCTGGCCCATCCCGATAAATTCTGTCTCAACATGATGGGAGATGGTGCCTTCGGCATGTCCGGTCTGGACCTTGAAACATCTGCTCGTACAGGCATCCCCATTACAACCGTACTTCTGAATAATGGGGGCATGGCGACATATCCAGGCGGATTTCCCGTAGCGCGCGAACGCTATGGCGTTTCCTATATGCAGGGCAATTACGCCCAAATTGCCGAAGGCATGGGCGCTGTGGGACTCATCGTTAAAAAAGCGGGCGAAATGCGCCCCGCATTACAAGAAGCACAGCGATTAAATGCCGATGGCAAAACCGTGTTAATCGATGTGCATACCAGTATGGAGAGCAAACAGTCGCGGTTTTAATCCCTGTCGAAAAATTATTAAGGGCAAATAGAGAAAAATCAAAACGCGATAGTCAAACCCATAGGTGCAGGCGCAAAAACCGCGCTATCAAATAGATTCAAAACCCAAATCGCACCGAGTACACCGATCAGAATATTCACCCGTTTTTCACTGGACTTGACCTCTCGATGACGCGCCTCCCACTCGGTATAGCGCGTCCCATCGTCATTTGGATATTGCTGGTTTACATGTTGAAATATAGTCGTCTGATTGTAGTGATTGCGGGCACTTCTAAAATTCTGATACTGAAACCTCAGCGCGACAGACGTCACAACCACTGCGCCGAGAAACGCATATCCCTTTTTCTTATACCCCCGATAAAACTGACCCCATCCCGGAACTGGCAAAGACCGAATCGCGGCAGACAAGCGTTTGGTTTTCATGCGGCGTGCCGCCTCCTCACCGTGCAACAAAGCCCACCAGAATCCGCCGGAATCTGCATTTTCAAAATAGCCCCGATCCAATCGGTTATTCAAAGCAAAAGCCTCTCGAAATGCCCAATCGGCATGCAAAGAATCTCCCGCTGCGACATAACAACACCCAAGATCAAAAAACAGACGCGCACGTGAATCCCGATTCATCGGCGTCAGCTTCGGCGAGAGTTGCGCCACACCCGGCACAGCCAACAAATACCCTATCGCACCTTCATAATCACCCTGTTTGTAGCGCACCTCGGCCTCTCGAACATAAGGCGGTACACCCTCAGCACCTGCAATACCAAAAGCACCAATAAGCGCGACAAAAATAAAAAATCTCATCTCAATCTCCCAATCAATTCCGATCGGCCTGGACAAAAGGCACCAGGAACGGAGGTGCACTCTTAAACAGAACTATACGATTTTGTACATCCCATACATAAACACCGCCATCCTGAGAAACAGCCAAACCCGCAGGATCTAAAACCAAATCATTCTGAACACTCCACCGCAATACAGGCTGCCTGTCAGCATTAAAAACCATAACTCGATCCCGAGCCAGTACAAATACAGCCTTAGAACCAGAACTACCACTAACCCACACGGGAAAAACACCAGCGGGCAACACAACCTCTTCCCAAACAGGCTGTGACCCCATGTGGCTTGTATCTGTGCGAAACACCTCTCCCTGCGTCGTCATTATCCAGATATCAGGTCCCAAAACCGCAAGACTTCGGATCGCGCCAGCAATGCCCGTATCATAAGACCCACGTTCAACAATAGTATTTATACCGAATGAGAATGCCTTTAACCTCTGTCCAACACCCACCCAAATCGTGCCACCTCGGGTAATCGCCATCGCAGTAGGCAACTCAGAATCCGCAACGCGCCAGTCCTCGTATTGCCAGGAGACCACAGAAGCCCCATTCCGAAACGCCGAAAGTTGCACCTCTCTGGTCTCTGACAAAATGCCGCCGAGCAATACAGTGGGAATAACAGGCGTTCCAGCAGAGACCACGGCAACAGAAAGAGATTCCAATCGCAACCCCGCGCGGTTGGGCACGGGCAGTACGTGCGGGCTACCCACATATCCCGTATGGTTGACCTCGCGTATGGAAATGGCATCGGATGTCGCGAGTAAGGCCAGAGCAGGACTCGCAAAAGTCGTAGCGGAAGTCAAAGCCACAAATACATTCGCTGCTTCGACAATATCAAAATTGAGTCGCCGTTGATACGGGTATATAAACATCTCGCGGCTTTCGAGCACCACATCGCGATCCATCGTATTCCGCAAGCGATACGTATATTTGCGGTCGCCCTCTATGAGCATATCGGAAAAACTCGCAACTTCGGGATCTTCAGACTGAAAAATCACCTGTGCCGCCGCATCATCTACAGAACGCAACAACTCATAGCGACGGGGAACACCTGCTGGCAAATGCCAGTTGACAGTCGCTGTGCCCTCTTCGGGCAAAAACTGGATCGTTTCCAATCGCGCTCCGGGAATCTGCACCCAGCCTAATTCTGCTTCTGCTGGTCGCTTCCCAGCGGTTTCTGTATGCAGGCTATAACCGTACTCTTCACCAGCCTGGATATCAAAATGCGCTATCGGCATCATCTCCCACACATCTGCACGGCGGTTCGCTTCCCGATAAGGTACAGGCAAATCCCGCCACGGAAACCTGTGAATACCATCGCGCTCAAGGCGCCAAAATCGATAGCGCGTCGCAGGTTCAATACCCAGATATTCCCAATCAATTATAACGGCATTCTGCCCCTCTTCATATTTCAAATCAAAAGGGATCACAACCGGCGAATTGGCCGGATCATTAACGAGATCGCGCCGGGAATCACACCCAACGAATACCAAAAGACACAACAAAAAAATATTATTCCCCATATCGAAACACCATTTCCTTTGAAACACGACGTTGCGCATTCAAGTCTTCCACGATAATTTTCACCCGATTGCGCCCCTGTTTTGCCTTTGTCAGATCGACAAACTGATAAACCTGCACGCTCGGCTGCGTATCCACCTGTTCAAACGACATCGACACTTCGGGATTGACATCCTGACCAGTCAACAGCATTCGCAAACCCTCTACCTGTTCCAAAGCCGCAATCTGAAGCGTAACGCGATAGCGCGTCTGCCCAAACTCGTCTGCCACCAGATTATAAACCTCAAAATACAACCCCATCTCTTGCCCAACGAGAAATGCGCGCGTGGGCAAAGGTAGCACGCGCAAATTCTTTCGGCGAAAAGAATCATCCACATCCGTCTCATCAATCTGAGCGGCCAATACCGGATCGCTCATTTGCAATTCCGAATCACCATAAGGCTCAACCGCTATAACCTGTCGCAACAAACTAACGCGATTGGCACTGACATTCTCTGCCTTCACCGTCAAATGATAAGTACCAGGCGGCACGGGCAAAGTCAACAAATCGGTCAGCATAGCATTCGAATCAGACAGAGTGTCTTTCCGCACAACCGTTCGACTCAGGCGAAACGCGCGGTTTGCAACCGAATCGTACAGCGCAATAGCCAGCGTCAAATCGCCTCTGCCGATCTTCTCCACATCCAGCGGCAAACCATAGGCCACATCCACCCGTGTCATGAAATATCCCCCTCGCGCATCGGCCACATCGTAATAAAATTCCAACTCGCGCGTTTGCCACCACGGTCGGTGTTGCTCTGGCATCTCGCCCACAGTCTGCCTATAAGCCGTTTCCGGTGCATTTTCATGAATCCGCGCGATTGGTCGCATCCCCAGCGGCTGGCGCAGCGGAATCGGCGCGAAATTGAAATGCCCCGATCCCATCTCATCCGTAAATGTAATCTCCATTCCCCCGCCAACCGTCACATACACCCACGATTCCCACGGCACCAGGCTATTATCTTCCGCAGATGTGACGGGCAAATATCCATCGCCCATCGTGTGAGAAATCGCGGCATTTCTTCCCATCAGTTCAAACGAATCGGCGAACATCGCGCGCGAACTCCGAACCGGAAACACCGTACCCACGAGTGCGCCCTCCTGTCGGCGAGTGTACAACTGCGCGTACAACTCGTCTTTCACCCGCTGCACCGCAACACTCATCACCCCGGGCGCGCGACCAGAGCGCGAGCGATAATCTGGCTCGCCATAGCGCAAATACACCTCACCTCGCCGATCCCATGGATATGCAGACCCGGCAAAATATTGCCGCGCCACCCACACGCGCTGATAGTGTTCTTGCAAACGCTCATTCACTTCCGTAGTCGGATCCAGATCCTTTTGCATCCAGAACCGATCAATAAAATTTTGCTTCTCCGCATCGGAAAGTGCGTTGTAGATCGCGCGCTGTTCATCTGACAAAATAGGGCCTGGATCGACGTACAGCACCAACGTCTGTGCATCAATCCGTTCTAAAAACTGATTCCAATACACCGAAGCGCGTTCGTACTGCCCTGCCCGATAAGCCCATTGTGCTACAACGGGCGACAAATTGAGCGCCCCGGGATGGCGTTCGATAACTGGCAAAATCTGTCGCGCTATCGCCTGCTGGTCTTCCATGCGCAACAACACAGCGCCCAGCTTTGCAACCGCATCAACATCATCCGGCTCCAATGATAGATAGCGCGTATAATATGCAGCGGCTGTTGCGTTGCGCTGGGACAAAGCGTAAAAATCATCGCGCGCAAACCAATCACCCAACAACTGATATGGCGCGCTATATGTCGAATCAATCGCAATCGCCCGAGACGCCATATCCACGCACTGATCTGTCCCGATATCAAAATAAACCGACGCCATCTGGTAATACAAATCTGCGCGCGTCGTATCCGCCTCCAAAGCGCGATAAAAATACGAAACAGCGCGCTGCCGCAGGGCTGGGCGTCGCGCATAAACCCGCCCCAACCCCTCATAAGCCAGTACTTGGCTATCCTCAAAAGGCTCGGCCTCCAAAAATGCCTCTTCAGCATCACTCAAAAGCCCGCGTTCCAGCGCGGCCATACCCCGATTCACCCAGCCCGACCCATCTTGCGGCTCCGGCTGATTAGCCCAGGCATCCGTCTGAGCACCCGATTTAACCTTTGCCAACCCTGCAACCAGATCTGTGGCAATGGTCTGCGACAAATCGTCAAACCGATCCTTGCGCCAGACGCGCCGCGCATTGGCACTGCCCGCCCACAAAATACGACCAGAAGACGTATCAATCAGCCGCAGCGCAACCCCCACAGCATTGACCGCATTGTCCTTGCCAGTAGCCATCAAACTACCGCATAAAACCGCATCTGCCTTATTGGCTTTTGCCAACAACATTCGATCCGCAGTACTCAAGCGTGCGCCTATCGGCTGTGACATATCCAATCCATCGAACAACCCATCACTCAGCATACCCTCTCTAATCAACCGCTCATACCCTCCCACCAGTGCTTTCTGCGAAGTGTGCAACGGCGCGAATACCACCTGCAAAGGCCATTCGTCTGACCGCATCATCTTACCATGCCGATTGGCTTCCTGAAACCCGAGTTGCGACATCAAATTGCCCAGTGCAATCTCCCCAATATCGCGCTGGGCATAAATCCACTGCCATTCGACATCATCCCGAGCCTTGCCCATCCACACGGATTCTCCAGTGTCCAAATCCACAAGCCGCACATGCAATGTGCGCGTCCCGGCATCAGAAACAAATCCGATCAACGCCTGATCTGCGCGAGCCGCTGTTTTTAACAAAAATAAATCATAGTCTTTCAACGCCTGTTTTCTCTCCACCATCCACTTCATCTTACCCCGTGGAATCGTATCTGGCTCCACCAGTTCAAACCAGCGTCCCTGATAGGCGGGAATATCCCGATGGCGCATCAACTCATCCACCAAGCGGTCAGCCATAAAAACCCCGTAATCGGGATCTTTCTCCGACAACAGCGGAAACACAGCCAACCGAGGAACCGCTTCGCGCTGCGGCAAATCCTCACACTGCGCCGCTGCGGAAAACACGAGCAAGAAAATTGAAAGAGAATATCTCATTGGAGTTCCCATTTTGGTGAAATGTTTATGGCCTGGGCATCAAGCGCATCAATTTCTGGTCAATTACGCACAAGGTCGCCATCTCGGCCCCGGTAATCGTCGCATTACGCGCCTTGCCCAGCCTCTGTTTTTACTCCGTCCGCAAGGCATCCACTGGATTTGTCCGGGCGGCTTTGAGGGCTTGATAGGTCATGGTTGCAATTGCGAGCAAGAGCGCGAGAACACCGCCTATGAGAAAATACATAACGTGCAGGTCGATGCGATAGGCGAAGTCTTGCAACCATCTGCTCGCAAACAGATAGGCTATCGGACTGGCGATTACACAGGCGACGATTACGAGCTTGACAAATTCTTTGGCTAATAAATTGAAAATACTGAACACCGATGCGCCCAGGACTTTCCGTATGCCAATTTCTTTTGTTTTTTGTTCTGCGCGAAACGAAATCAGACCAAGCAGTCCCAGGCAGGCTACGAAAATTGTCAGCCCGGAAAACACTGTTAGTGCATTCCCCGTACGAATTTCATTTTCATAACGCACGCGTGTCAGATCATCATTTAAGAAATGATAGGTGAAAGGAATTTGAGGTAAAAACGCATGCCATGTTTTCTCTATAAAAGCAAGGGTTTCCTGCATATTCTGCGTGCCCAGTTTGAGGTAGAGATGTTTGGCTCCTCCCGTAAAAAATCTGAATACAACGGGTCGAATGGCATTGTGTAGTGTCTGAACGTGAAAATCTTTCATCACACCTACTACATATCCCTCAGGTCCTCTTTTTTCCTTAAAACGCTTGCCAATTGGATCGTCCCATCCAAGGTGCTGTGCGGCTGTTTCATTTAAGATAAATAGCCGGCCTTTTTCATAATATGCTCGCACCAATTCTCGATATTCTTGCAAATCCTGAATATTTTCTATTCTTTCTGGTCGCTTTGGTGGTTCTGGTGCCATACGGCCTGCTATGAGTTCGATGTTGAAGAAGTCCAGAAAATCGCGGTCAACATCAAACAGGCCCATCTGCCAATCGGCGTCATCGGCCCGAAACGTATCTGTCATATGAGATCCACCTTGAGGGAAACGCGTGGCTGTTGCGTTCAAAATATTTGGGTGTGCCATGAACACCTGTTTTACCGTGGAAATACGCCGTCTCAGATCTTCTGGCCCACCGTGATGTAGTTGTCGAGAATAGATGAAAAGCGGTATGCCGACCACGAGTTCTTTGTCAAAGCCAAGGTCTTTATTTCGGATATATGCCAGTTGCTCTTGTACGACAACAGTACCTGTGATAAAAGCAATCGAAATTGCAAATTGGAAGACCACCATGGCTTTTCGCAGCCCAACGTGTTTTGAGCCCGGTATCCAATCTCCTTTCATCATCTGCGTGGGCAAAAAGGATGAGAGTACAAATGCGGGATAACTTCCCGCGAATACACCCACGCCCAGTCCAAACCCGATCAACCCGATCAGCCACCACAGATTTTCACCGCTATACAATATTAAATCCCGTTGAATAAAGCTATTAAACCACGGCAAGACCAGTTCGACTAAGGCAAGTGCTACTATCATTGCTACCAGTGTCACCAGTACTGATTCGCCCAAAAATTGCCCGATCAATTGCTGGCGAGATGCGCCCACCACTTTTCGCAATCCCACCTCTCGTGCTCTGGTGGATGATCGCGCTGTTGAGAGATTCATAAAATTGACACAGGCGAGCACGAGAATAAAACTCGCGACAAGTCCAAAGGCATACACCTGCTTGATATCGCCATATTCTCTAAACTGAAGCCCTAAATCCGGATGGGTATAAAGATGCACGCGCGTGAGGGATTGCACTATGTACCGGGTCGTTTGGCGCACTTCATCTCCCATGTGCCGCGCTATCAAGTCGGGCAGTTTATGCTCTAATGCGCGATGGTCGTAGCCCTCTGACAATAGGAGATATGTAAAAAAAGGACGATAAGCACCCGTAGGCTGCCATATAGACCACATGTTGGCCAGATTGCCTTTTGGCGTGGCGGTCAGGCAATCGAAATAAAAGGTCGAATTGGATGGAAAGTCGCGCACAATACCCGTCACAAAGTATGTTACCGTGCCGCTCAGTTCCTGGTGATCTACTTGCAGGACTTTTCCAATGGGATTCTGGTTTTGAAAGAACTTGCGCGCCATTGACTCTGTCAGCACCATTGAACCCGGTTGGGTCAATGCTGTGCTTGGATCACCGGTTACAAAGGGGATTGTAAATACATTGAAAATTTCCCGATCTGCGACACACACGTCTTGTTGAAAAAAGCGGTCGTCAGTTTTGACCCATGAGGTAAGCAGTTGTGTGCGGATGGCCTCCTGTACCTCAGGGAAATCGCGCTTTAATGCCGGTGCCAGTGCGCCAGATGCACGCGGACTGACCGATGTCGTATTCTCCATTGAAACTGTGCGGAAGACGCGATAAATGCGGGTTGCATTGACATGATGTCGGTCGTAGCTAAACTCGTACTGAATGTAAAGGGCGATCAAAATTACACACGCCATCCCGATTGCCAGACCCAGAATATTAATGGCTGTCAATCCCCTGTTTTTTAGCAAGGTGCGAATGGTGGCTATGAGATAACTGCGAAACATATCGACCTTTCACCGCCTTTAATTGTTAATCGCCTGTCGCGTTGCTTCTAAGAACGTTTCGTAGCGCTGAGGACCACCGCGCAATACGCGGACAATCACACCTTTGGCGTCAATAAAAAATGACCTGGGTATGCCCGAAACCTCATATGTATTGTTCACTTCTCCTATCGAGTCGAGAACAAAAGTCCAGGTGTAGCCGTATCTTGTGATAAAACGTATCTCCTGGTTGCGCGTGTCTCGTACGCCAATGCCGACAATCTGAATAGAGTCACCCATGGTATTTTGCAACTTTTGCATGTCGGGCATTTCAGCAATACAGGGACCACACCAGGTTCCCCAGAAGTTGAGGAACACGGGTTTGCCGCGTTGTTCATAGAGATTGAACGATTCGCCAGTGAGGGTTCTCAGGGTAAAGTCAGGGGCTTGCATCCCAACTTGCATGCCAACGGGAGCATTGGTGGTTGGCGGAGGGGTTGGCGCGGTGGTTGTCTGCCCGTAGAACTGGGCAAAAATGACAAAGTCCCGAAAATTGACTGCGCCATCTCCGTTCAAGTCAAACTGGGTCTGGGTTGTTCCATATCCCTGTGAAAATGCGATAAAATCGGCAAAATCCACTTTGCCGCTGTTATTGAAATCGCAATCTGATGCGGTTGGTGCTGCGTGTACATAGGCAGGTAGAAGCAGGAAAATCAATGTCATGACATACTTCATGGCATACCTCCGTTTACGATGTCCTCGTTTGCCGCATGGGGCAGGCGCGGCTCTTTCTCCTCTACCGTGGGCTTGGACGCGCCAAACCGCACATTAACCCCTCTACCTCGAAGGGCTGGAATGTGCGTGTTGAGCGATGTGGCACTTAAGGGGTTATTCCTCACATCAACTTGATCTCCTCCACCCAATCCTATATTTGCAACCAAAGACGAAAGGTCCGTGATGTTGTTGTTGAAAAGATACAGAAAGTCCAGACTGGTCAAGCCAGACAGCGTAGATACATCTGAGATGTCGTTGCTGGAAAGATGCAGTGATCTCAGGCTGGTCAATCTTGACAGCAACGACAAATCCGAAATACTGGTGTTGTAAAGATACAGCCGTTCCAGGCTGGTCAATCCTGATAGTGGTGCAATGTCCGAGATGGCGTTGCTGCCAAGATTCAGTAATGTCAGACTGGTCAAATTTGATAGTAGCGTGATGTCCGAGATGCCAGTGTCGGCAAGATCCAACGTTCTAAGCTTGGTTAAGTTCGACAGGGGTGAAAAGTCCGAGATGTTGTTGCTATTACGCGGAAAACCGACCATATAACCAAGATGCAGAAATGTCAGATTAGTTGCAAGCTCAAGCCCGGTCAAATCACTGATGTTCGAGCTCGGAGCCTCAAGTTTTGACACGAATGCCATCTCAAAGCCAGTGATCGGTTCATCTGATGCCTTACCCAAATTTGTTTTAATGGCCGCACGCAAGTTGGCATCTGGGATATCTGCTTCTGATAGGTTGGACAAGCGAGACAGCAATGAACTGTCTCTGATTGTGGTGCCGTAAAGACTGAGCGATACCAATCTGGTTAAGCCTGACAACGGCGATATATCCGAGAAGAAATTGTCGTGAAGTCTGAGGCTTGTCAGGTTGGTTAAACCCGACAACGGCGAAATATCTGTGATGGCGTTAACGGAAAGGTCCAGCGCTGTCAGATTGGTTAATCTCGATAGCGGTGTGATGTCCGAGATAATATTATTGGAAAGGTCCAGCGATGTCAGATTGGTTAATCCCGATAGGGGTGTGATGTCCGAGATGATATTATAGGACAGGTTCAGCGATATCAGACCAGTTGCAAATTCGAGTCCGTTCAAATCGCTGATGTTCGAGTTTGGCGCTTCAAGGCGTATCAAACTCGCCATCTCTGCCCTCGTGATCGGCGCATCTCTCGCCTTGCCCAGTGCGGTCTCGATTGCTACACGGAGGTTCGCATCTGGAATGGTAACTTGTGTTTCCTCCCTACCGCCACCGGCCTCTTCGCCAAAGTTGCCGCTAAAGATCAGAAAATCGCCAAAGCCAATCGCGCCGTCGCTGTTCAGGTCGTATTTTGCTTCATATCTCCCATCGCCCTGACGGGTCCCAAACTGCCCCACAAATGCCAAAAAGTCGGGAAAGCCTACCCTCCCATCGCCGTTAAAGTCCAGAGTAAGGACTTGTAGCTTTAACTCAACGCTCGTATTCAGGGTTACAGTCTCAAATCGTCCATCGCGGCTGAGTTCTGCACGCACCAACTGAATCGCTGTGCCCGAAAACGCGGCTGTCGTGCGAAAGTGAGCTGTGCCGACCAGACCGCTGTTGACTGTTGCTTGATCACCCAAAGACGCAATGCCTATTTCGACAAAAGTCGGATTCGTGCCCTGCTCTATGAGTGCCTGGGCATTGGGCAAGACATTGCCCAGATCGAAGCCTTCATAAGTCACTTGACTGGCATCGTATTCAAAGCGCACTGCAAGGGCGATCGCATTTTGTATATCTTGGCCAAATATCTGAATGGCGACAACTTGATCCGCGGACACATTGCCAGATGTGATCGCTTGATCGCCCGCCGCACCATCCACATCCAGCGAAACAGAAAAGCTATTCTGTGCCGAGAGAGACAGGGGGTGTATCAAAAGTGCGAGTGTTGATAAAGTTGACAGAATCAGGCTCCGCATGGGGTTCTCCTTCTGATGGTCTTCTCACGTTGGTTTCAGACGTGTCCTCTTGACAAAATATATTGGAAGACCACCACGGCTTTGCGTACGCGAAAGGGTGAATATATAAAAATATAAAGCAATTTCTGTGCCAGAACTCTCTTCTCTATGTTTTACAATTAGTTACGAAAATTTGTGCCATGAGCGCAGTTTAATAAGTGTCCGATTTTGATACAGTAGTGTCCGAAAATGAACACTTAAAATCAAAACAGGCACATTATTTTTAGTTCAATGTGCCTGCTGTACCATCCGTAGAACCATGATTTATCACAATGATTTCAAATGCAGGGCTTGCTTATTGCGATAAGCTTTATTGGCATAGATAATGCTACCTGGGGGTAAGTCGAAGGACAGGGCTTTTTCTGACCGTTGAAAGCGCGCAAATAACCCACTGTGGCGCGGTGTACAACTGCGCACGCGCAGCACAACGCCAGTATAGTAGTTCACTGGCCTTCCCGATCTTGAGGTAAGCTCAGGTCGATACGGCCAACGCGCGTTTTGAGTATCCGGGGTTTATATCCGTTACGGTAGCCTGTACGGTCTGTCGTGCGTTGGTAGGGTTCTGCTTGTAAAAATGAGGTGATCTCAGCTTCGAGAAACTGCTGCAGGAAGCGGGTCACGATCTGATTGAGAAAATCAGGAACATTCAAAAGTGCGAAACGATGTACAACTGGTCGCAGTCCGAAGGGTGTACAACGAGTCGGTGAATGAGCCTGGGAGACGGCTCATTGTACACCGTCCCGAGACCCGTTTCGACCAGTTCATTGCTCTGGCGCAGAAATTTTAATATCTTTGGGGTAAGTCATCGTAGCCTCCAAGGTTAGGGTTTATACTACTTTGTCACCCTATTTTAAGATTTTTCTCGGAGCTACGGTGATTTTTTTCTTTTTACAGGAATATATGGACTCTATCGCTATCAGTCCCAAAAACGATACTGCAACACGCCATCTTGTAAACAAAACCATGGTAAGCTCCTTTCATTAATAGAGGGAAACTTTGCCCAAATTGCCGAAGGCATGGGCGCTGTGGGACTCATCGTTAAAAAAGCGGGCGTAATGCGCCCCGCATTACAAGAAGCACAGCGACTAAATGCCGATGGCAAAACCGTATTGATCGATGTGCATACCAGTATGGAGAGCAAACAATCGCGGTTTTAATCCCTGTTGAAAACATCAGAAGTATTAAGTAAAAAACCACGCCCAAAGGACGTGGTTTTTTACTTAATAGACTGGACCCGTTTTAGTCGATAACAGAATCTGAATCCACCGCCCAAACGATCAGTGCCCGAGTAGAACCTTCACTATCCACTAAAGTGAGGTAACTCCAAATATCTTGCGTCTACTTGTCCATCAACCCTCCCATATCAATGGATTATGTTTATAGCGATATATTAAGGTGACTCACTATAAGAAAGTTTCAGGGGCCAGGACTATCTCCAATACGCTAAATCAGGGACTAATCAACTGCCAAGTAATTAGTCCGCCAATCACATCCATTATCAATGTGCAAATGGATGTGAGGAAAAAAATTCTTATAGAATTTTGATTTCTGTTTTCTAACTCTAAGTTGTAATTCCGATCACCATTTGTAATATGAAAAATAGCACTTTTGCCATAATCTGCTAAAGCTGTGTAAGCTTTCTTCGCAATCCAATGCCCAAATTTAGTCAGAATAAACACTGCAAATGAAGTTCCTGTAAGCCAATAAAGCATGTTACGCATATCTTCAAGGGAGAGCGACGCCTCGATATTGAGCTGACTTGTGAAATTGTGAAGAAAGGATAAAGCAAGCAAAACACCACAGAGTGGGAGAGAATAATGAATCGCTCTTGCTATCCAAACTCTGATTTTTTTTAAATAATGGCATAAACCTACTCGAGTGGCGGGTTGGAGCCTGCTCTTATTCCATTCCTCAACTACATTGATCAACTCTTGACTTAGTATATGATTGATGAAATCAACTCTGCAATGACAAGGGGCAACTTGTTCATCGATTTTGTCTAATTCATCAAAACCTTTGGAAATCATTAACTGAAAAAGCTGTCTAGGATCTATACCAGAAGAAAGTCTAACAACTAAAGTATGTCGCTGGGGGATTGGATATTGTGGCAATTTGATCAGGAAATCCCATTTAACTAAAATATGATCAGTAACATCGGCTATGTTCCAATTTTTAGATGCAAATTCATCCCAACTGCTCAGTTGGTCTATTTTATTATTTTCGTAGCCGAGAGGTTGTGCTTATCTTAGTTGAAATAGTAGAGGCTCCAATGTAAATTGGATACAGCAGATTCAACCGTGAAAACGCTGTGTCCTCAACCAAAGGAGCCCGTGATGAAAAAAGTATCGCACAAAGCCCCCAAAGTCAAGACAATCCACAAAGACGATAAAACGCCAGAGAGCCCCACAGAAGAAGAACTGGACGCACTGGATACACGCATCGCGTTGATCCAGGCCTTGATCCCAATAGGATTAGACGCCGTGGCAGAAGAATTGCAGCAGGAAGTGAGCCGCTTAGCAGGTGATAGATACACTCGCAAAGAGCAACAAAACCCCAATCGTCGGTGGGGCAGTCAACAAGGGTCTGTGTATCTTTCTGATCAAAAAGTGCCTATCTCTGTACCGAGGGTACGTAATGTGGAGACGGATGAGGAAGTCTCCCTGGGGGCCTATCATCATCTTCAGGTTCCCAGACGTATGGATGAAGGACTGCTGCTTCGCGTGATCAAAGGCATTGCGACAAGGTCTTATCACGCCTGTGCACAAGCGATACCCAAAGCCTTTGGGCTGTCCTCATCAACGGTATCGAGACGTTTTATCAAGGCGTCGGCACAAAAGCTGAAGCAGTTTCGGGAACGCTCTTTAGCGCAGTATGACCTCGTCGCCCTCTTTATAGATGGCAAGACCTTCGCGGATCAGGAGATGATCATTGCCCTCGGCGTCACAGTAGAAGGCGAGAAGATCCCAATAGGCTTTGTCCAGGCTGCCACTGAGAACGAGCGTGTCTGTCGGCAGTTTATACAGTCCCTCATAGAACGCGACATGGTCTATCACAAGGGCCTGCTGTGTCTTATTGATGGCTCAAAAGGGCTGTATGCTGCCCTTACAAAGGCATTGGACGGGTATGTAGTCATCCAGCGTTGCCAATGGCATAAGAGGGAGAATGTGCTTTCCTATCTGCCGAAAAATAAACAAGATGAGATCAAAAAGGCACTCCAACACGCCTACGACCTGCCCACTTACAAAGAAGCTAAAACTGCTCTCTTATCCCTTAAACCCGAATTGGCCTTGATCAACGAAGACGCGCTAAACAGCCTTGAAGAAGGTCTTGAAGAAACACTCAGCTTGCATCGTCTGGGACTGATGCCACACTTGAAGCAGTCCTTTCGTACGACCAACTGCATTGAGTCGCTTAACTCAATGGTGGCACAACTCACCCGAAATGTGAAGCGATGGACAAACTCTAATCAACGCCGTCGCTGGTTAGCCACTGCACTCTTGGACATCCAACCCCGCTTGCGAAGGGTCAAAGGCTACAAAAGCCTACCCAGGCTCAGGCGCGCTCTGCACAAGAACTTGAAGATAGATACAGACTGGCAAGACGCGATTGCTGCTGATTGAATCCAACAGCCTCCATTATTTCAACTAAAAATAGGACTTGACCGTAGCCGATATCAACAGAAGTTAAAACACCTTCGATCCTATGATTTTCGAGTTTCTCTTTTATGCGGAGATTCAATTCTTCTATGTCTTCAATTTTAATAACAATGCGACGGTCGAATATTTTAACTATACTATCAGGTTTGCCTGCAAACATATAGAACATTGCTTTCAAGGCTTCGCGAGGGATGCTTGCTATCACTTCATCGGCTCTTCGCATCTTCTGCGGAGTGAGATGGTCGAGATCCCTTGTGTTTTCTTCTGCCATGCTTCATCTCCCTAGGTGTGAGGAATGTGGTGTAAAAATCATTTTTTTATCGATTATGGTAACTAAGTTATTTTTTTGTAGAAATTTATGCGCTCTCTTTTTTTTACGATTTTTTAGTGGTTTATTGGGAATCTCGGCGCCAGTATTGTGAAAGCATCCTTCCAAGCATTGCACCTACTCCCAATATGGAGATTATTGTGAAACCTGGTAGTATCCATTCCATTTTATGCCTCTTGTCTCCGTGACGTTATGAGAAGTGTGAAGTGCTGATAAGTACCAATTCTCATGACTTGCGGTACTTTGGGCAGTAAATTTCTCAAGTCGCAGGATAGAAATATCCCGTGATATAGTGGCCGAAGGGGGTTCTTGTCTTGGCGGACATCCCTCTTCGGCGTTTTATTTTTTTATACTGGCTATTGGCAATTAAATAGACTGCGGGAGGGAGGACCGATCCCTAATTGTTCTTGAAGAACCCAGAAGAACATCCCGCAGTCGTTGTGACAATTGGTTGTATCCATTGCATCTAAAGCGGAATAACTCCAAACTGTTTTTTTCGATATATGGTTGGATTATCTCCATATTTCTCTTTAAAAGCCTTGCTAAATGTCGATAAAGATGTAAACCCACACATATAAGCAATTTCTGTAATGGAATATGGTGTGTTCTTCATCGCTTCTTCAGCTTTTGCCAGGCGTATATTCTTAAGGCACATCCCGAATGGTGCTCCCAGGTGTTTTTTGAACAATGCGTAACCATGCGTTTTAGAAAATCGGAAATGACGCGTAACATCTTCAAATTTTAGATATGGATTGCTGTAATGCGCCTGCAAAAACGATTCCAATGAGGTCTTGCATATATCTTGCGTCTGCTTGCCCATCGACCCTCCCATAGCAATGGATAGTGTTCACGGTTTCAATCTGCTGCCGTGTAACGCCAAGCTAAGCGGCGCACGTTAGTGCAGGCCTTGCCTCGTCTTTATCTACCAAATGAGATCCCTAATCCCCACTCTTTAAAAATCAATTAGTTCTGTCGACAGATCAAATAGCTCGCCTCCTATCCCGCCCGTGAGTAAATTAATTGCAATTTTTCTTAGTACGCTTATCTATTTCTTTTTGATTGTTACTTATTTTTTTCAAAATCGCTTTCAAGTTGCTCAAGATTTTTGAGGACATCATCAATCGTGATGAAATTCTTGCTCTCGATTTTCTGAATCTTAGCTGTAAATTCGGAAACTTGATTCTTCGCCTCTGTGAGTAATTCGCTGATGGCTTCCTGCTCTTCCTTTAACGCAACATTTTATCTCCTTTCGTCAATTTTTGGGGCGTCGGATCTCCGTATATTTACCATAAACCCTTAGAGACCCTCTAGCATCTCTAATTAGAATTGCTCCAGTTAAAGGTTCTCTCACACAGGTTCCATTATTAACAAGTCTGCCTACGATATCGAATCCATCTTTTGTTGCGTTCTCTACTCCTGAATAAATGGACTCGCGGCTTTTGGATGTTGCCTTTACCTGTATTGCATTGACATCTATTTCCCATCCTTCTTCGGCCTTGACGGTCCACCGAACATTTTGCGGATCTGCACAATGGTCATTAACTCTATAAAATGCAACGGGCTTTTCTCTAACCTCATCATTACAAGATTCGAAAATCTGAATAGCTAACAAAACAGTGATAAACAAACATATTGTCGCTATTGATCCCCCTATGTATTTCCAAATTCTTTTTAACACAGAAATGTTCTTTTGTAAATTATAAAATACACCAGCAAGGACTCCCAAAACAACGATAATACCTATCATAATTTCTGTATTTCCCATCTTTATAATCCTTTATCCGTTGGTTTCTATTTATGGCTTCAGTCGCCGAAAGTGCACGAAAAGTGGAACTGGCTGGTCATGATTTCTCCTTGAATGGATATCCGACAACTTTTGCTTGTCAAATATCTGTCCAAGTTCTAATTAACAGTTCCGAAAAAACGTATTGACGATTGTCCTATAACACGCATTCTGTTTTCTTTTTTTTATTTTTGGTGGGAGCGTAGAATTTCGGCTCGTGAACCCCTGGATGCGCTCAGGCGTCACCCCATAGATGTTGCGAAGGGTATTGAACAGACCAATCAGATCTGTTTCAGAGCAGTTATTCGCTTTAGCTAGCGCTCTCAAATACACATCATCAACATGCAATAATGCCTTTGCAATGCGGGAGAGAGTTTCGCTAACAGACTGAGCATCCGAAAGCCTATAAGGTGCATCCCAACATGGCGTCACAGATTTGATCTTACGCAGCATTGCCAGATGGTGGTCTTCGCGGATAATTTCCACTGTAAAACTGCCGGGATAGACGGACAGCCAGTTCTCGACAATTTGCTTCTCAAATGACCTTCTGAAATCGTCCAGAATGACCAAACCACCAATCTTGATCTGATCATAAACCTGGTAAAGGCATGCCTCTCGACCTCGCAAGGCATAAACAGGCGGACCATCAATAATCACACAATCCATCTCTTCCTGGTCATCCCAAAACATCCCATCTTCATAAGTCAAAAAGTTGGCGTCTCCATAAAATTCAAGTGTAATCGGACGATATTTGATCGATAGATTGCGCTTATCCAAAAACTTCTGCATCAAATCCGTAGTTTCTCCGAGATTCCGCCAGTCGCCTTCTATAGACAGAACTTGCGCTTCAGAAAACGCCATTGCCAGACGGATAGAACTCGGACCACTTCCAAATTCGAGAATTCTTTCTACTGGAGACATCTGAAGAAGCAAAGTTGTGATTTTTTCAAACGCCGTTTCACCAATACTCCAGCCCGTATCCAGATTAAGCCGCTCCGGCATTTTGCAGTCTGAAATTTTATGCATTTCTCACTTCTCTATTGGATTACTCCGGCGTGCGCGTGGCGGCTTCAGGCATCCTGGATAAGGGGGAAATATCAGGAGGCCTGTTCTGATCCCTCTTAGAATTATAATGAGCACAAATCCTTCAGTGGTTTATGATGCCACTTCCAGATCATAACGTCGCTGCAACAAAGACGCATCTGCTTCTGCAATTTCCATACACATTTCCATCGCCAGTTCATAGCGATAGCGCGTCTGTTCACAAGCAACCGGGTTTGGATACATCGGGTCACCCGTCGTCGTCCGCGCCTCCCAAAGACATCCGCCACCACACAAGTTGCGCGCCCAGCACGTTTTGCACTCAGGCCGATTATTGACATTGAACTGCGTGTCAAAATGATGCTGTTTTTCGCGGTCAATACCCGCAAACACATCACCCATCTTAAACTCGGGCGCATCGGCCAAACTCGAGCAAAAATAAATCGCCCCATCTGCTGCAACAGCCAAATACTGCTTACCGCCGAGGCATCCGTGACAAGATTTTTCGCGCGTCAAAAGTTTTTGAATCCTCGGATCAAACTCTTCACTTTCTTTACCACTTAAAATGGCTTTGAGCGCACGCCGGCTCCGCTTGTGAATTTGTTGCTTCAAAGCGGGTATGTGTTCTTCTCGAATGGAGTATGGTGCATCGGGGGAAACAACAGCCTGACCAACAAGCGCGTTTTCAGTACCCAGAGAACGCAACTCATCGGCAATCTGGTCCTCATCCATATCATACGCTGTCATAATGGCTTGCAGGTACACGCGCTCAGGCACCTCATCAGTCAGTTTTTTTACATTCTTTGCCACAACATCATAAGTACCCGAACCATTGTGAAACTTGCGAATGCGATCCTGAGTTTTACGCCCGCCATCCAGGCTGACCTTAATTTGAAAATTTTCATCAACCAAAAATTGCTTCATCTCGTCGGTCAACAACGTGCCATTGGTCACAATGCCAAAACCAACCTGCACACCCAAGCGCGCTGCCTGGGATTTGGCAAACGGCACCAGCTTGCGCAGCAGCGGAAAATTCAAAAGCGGCTCCCCACCAAAAAAATCAATCTGGCACCGCCCCAAAGCCTGAGCCTCGGTGACAATCCAGCGTATGGCTTGCTCGGCAACGTCCGGTTGCATCAACATGGCCTTGCCGCCATAATCCCCGCCGTGAGCAAAGCAATAAGCACATTGGATATTGCACGTATGCGAAACGTGCAGCGACACCTGCAAACGGTCTGTCTGCGATGCACCACAGGCTGCCACCCCTTCTGTCGTCGGCACATTGGATACCACAGGCAAAGCACCATCCGAAATCAAACCCACCTGAGCCAATTCCTCGATAGCCTCGACAATTTCTTCTGCCTCGTATTGATCAGCCAACATCTGAACAACCTGAGCGACAGACAAGCCCTCACAACACGCTAAAATCGCCTGAAAAAGGGTATCCAGTTTAAAAAACAGACCCGTCTCAACCTGATAGACAATCGGCTGATTTTGCTCTTCAGTTTGAAAAAAATGCATGTCACATTTCTGAATGCATAGCATAGCACACACTCCTGAGAACCGAAATCACTTAGCCTGATCATCAACCTGATCAAAATCGTCCCAATCATCATCGTCATTGGGAAAGGGCAGGGGAGGAACAGCTATCCAACCAACTGGACATCCTCCCATTTCGGGGCTATTCTTGGACCGATATATTTGAATATGACCCTCTGTATCTGTCGTTCCATTGATCAAAGTCAACTTGCGTCGCGTTGCCATGTTATCCTCCTTGCTAAGAATCTAAATGCTATCTGTCCTTCATATTGCAAAATCCGTGCCACAAATCGTCCCAAAATAAAAAAGCACTTGAAAACACTCAAGTGCTTGAAAAACAAAGAGATAAAATTTAAGGATTATGTGTGTTGCAAATATTATATCCAGACGCAAGTGTATATAACAGGATACACTTGCAAACGTTTATTAAATGAAATATCCATAAATATCTGATTTATATAAGGATATAAACTGTAAACACAAAGATACACTGTATATAGAAAGATACATAATATTCAACGTCTATCTCAATCCCAAACGATTAATCTTTTTATGCAAGCCTACGCGCGTCATCCCCAATTCTCTGGCTGTATGTGTAATATTGCCCTCGCATTTCTCGAGCGCGTCTCGAATCAATCGTCTCTCATACTCCTGAACACGGTCTTGTAAACGCCCCTGGGATTCGACAGGGGTATCTGACACCGCGTGACCGACAGTTTCTGAAAACAAATCGGACGTAATATCACCCTCTTCTTCTGCCAATGCAACCGCACGCCGAATCTCATTCTCCAACTCGCGCACATTACCCGGCCAGTCGTAACTGGTGAGCGCCCTGATTGCACCCACTGTCAGCCCTCCAACCGACTTGTTTGCATCTTCTTTTGCTCGGGTAAACGAATGTTCAGCCAATAACGGCACATCCTCAATATGTTCTCGCAAAGGCGGCATATCGATCTGAATTACATGCAACCGGTAATACAGATCTTCGCGGAAAAAGCCTTTTTCAACTTCCTTTTTTAAGTCCCGATTGGTCGCTGCAATAATGCGTACATCCACTGCGCAATCCACTGTTTCCCCCACACGCCGAATCTCCCCTTCTTGCAACACCTGCAACAAACTCCTTTGCAACTGTGGTGGGGCATCGGCGATTTCATCTAAAAAAACCGTCCCCCCATTGGCAACCTCAAAAATCCCAATATGATCTTCAGTCGCCCCAGTAAACGCTCCTTTTTTATGCCCAAACAACTCACTCTGCAACAACTCTGGTGAAAGTGTGGCACAATTTTGCGACAAAAATCGCTGATCTTTGCGTCTGCTATTATAGTGTATGGCACGCGCAGCCAATCCTTTGCCCGTACCTGTCTCGCCCTGCAAAAGCACGGGAAAATCACTCTTTGCCGCGCGTTCGATAAGCCAGTAGATGGCCTGCATTGCATCACTTTGCCCGACCAAATCGCCAAGCTGGTACCGTCTTTCGATCTGTTGCTGCAAATATTGTACTTTTTCTTCCAATTGTTCATACATCCTCGCATTGACCAGCGCCACCCCCACCAGATTCGCAAATGCTTGCAAAAACGTCTGATCTTCTTCAGAAAATGCATTGCCAATACCGCGATGATCCACATATAGCGCACCCATCACACCTTCATTAAGATGAAATACGGGCACACACAATACAGACCGAATGTGGTAATCTATCACGCTTTGATACCGATTGAGTCTTTCGTCTGTCTGTGCATCAATGCTCAAAATAGGTTCATTTGTCTCAATAACCCGACGAATAATACCCCGGCTCAATTCTTCTGCATCATCAGCTTCTACATTGTGGTGGCGCACGGCATCGACCACAAAGCCTTTTGGAGTCTCATTTTTTATTGCAACAAGCACCCGCTCTGCTGGATAAACAGCCAACAAATTACCCAAAATTCGGTCCAATAATACTTTGACATCGCGCTCTGTGGTCAATTCCCGGCTCACATCGTAAAGTAAGCGCCAGCGATCAACGGACAACGTATCGCCTGAAATTTCAGAACCGGGTGCGGCATCCTTGCCATGAGAAGATTCGTGTAATTGATTTAATAACACCTGTGTTTTCTCAAAAAAATAAGACATTTCCATTTCTCCAAACGCCTGTTTTGCCACTGCGAGATGCTCTTGAGCTTTTGTCATATCATCGCGCTCGAGATAAAACTCCCCAGCCATCAGCAATGCACGCGCCCAGGGATCGCCTTTGGATTCTCTTCGGCATTCAATCGCCTGCTCAAAAGCCTCTTCAGCCTCAGCAATCCGCCCTGCTTGAGCAAAAGCTGCACCAACCCCACAATACACCAGGGGCAATATGCCCGTGTACATACCCGATGTTTGTTGCGTGCCTTCACTGGCTTTTTCTGCCCATTCAAGTGCTACTTCTGTATCTCCCATCCTCGCAGCAGCTATTGCCGCTATTGCATAAGCGCGATAGACATAATCTTTACGCGGTGTTTCCAAAAATCGCTCCACTGAGGTCTCGGCATATTCCAATGCCTCTAAAAAATTACCGCGTTCCAGTGCCAATTCTCCCAAATAGAGAAAATTTGCTGCTTCCCAGTGTATAAACCCTCGCTTCCGCCACTCACCAATGACTTCGTTGCAAACGGCTTCCACAAGCTTGAAATCACCTATATAAAAATAAACCCTTTGAAGTAAATTGAGTACCCCAATACGGTGGTGTTCAAGTCCGAGTTGCTGAGATGCCCTTACAGATGCTTCCAGGTGTCTTTTAGCTATCTCAAATCGAAATCCCATTAATGCGGCCTGACCTTCTCGAACTTGTATAAAAACTTCGTTTTTAGGATCTCCCAGCACACGACGTTTCTCTATTTCTCGACGCATATACGCAACCGCTTCTTCGTGCCGCCCAGACACATCACACAAATAAGCCAAACTGCTCAATGCTTGAATTTCTCCGCCGAGATCATCCAGTTCCCGATAAAGTCGCAATGACTCCAGCATATATTCTTTTGCAATTTCCCCATGTTGAAGTACGCCATGAACACCACCTATAATCCCCAAAATACGCGCTTTCAAATCTCTTCGATCATCGGGCAATAACGCCTTTGCCTCCTCCAAAAGTTCCAATGCTCTATTGTGCTGACCGCAATTGCACAGCACATCTGCATAATCGCATAAAAAATCGATCGCATCTGCTTGTGATTCAAAAAAGCCATCCCGTCCACTTGCCCAATCCCACACAGTCTCAAACCGCCTCAATGCTTGGCGATAAGCGTGTTTTTCCAATGCTTTTTTGCCTGATAGGCGCATATATTTCACAGCATTATCTCGTTCTTCTGCCGCCGCAAAATGATCCGCCAATTCTTCCGTCAATTCTTCTGCATCCTCCATCTTTTCCAAAGCATTGCCAATTTCTCGATGTAACAAACGTCGCCGCACATCTTGCATGCGATCGTAAATTGCCCGCCGATACAAACCCTGTGAAAAACGATATCGATCTTCATAAGTAATTAAGAGCCCTTCTTCAATCAGGTCCTCAAGTACATCCAACAGTTCCAACTCATCACCGAGCCAGATAGCAGCCAATAATTCAAAAGAAAAATCATTTAGAAAAACACACGCGTATTCCATTACCTGACGTTGCACTGCCGACAGAGCAGCCACGCGCCTGTACAAAACCTCTGAAATATCATCGGATAATAATCTTTCGAGAAATTCTCCCCACTGCCAATCGCCGTACGCATTCTGCCGAACCACATCGGCATTCACCAAAGTCCTCACGGCTTCCACGACAAACAAGGGCAACCCACCCGTTTCTCTGAACAGGGTTTGCAATGCATCTAAAGGTATGGATCGCTCCCCCAACATCGACGCCGCTAAATACCCCATCTCTTCACACGGTAGATTCTCGACCTGAATCCGGGTCGCACCAGCAAGTTCATTGCTATGTATAAAATTTTCAACTTCGTTTGGAATGGATTCCCTGTTAGACCATTGGCAAGTCAGGCATAACAAAAACGGGCACGGTTCTGGATCGCGCAGCACATACTGTAAAAATTCCAATGTCAATTCATCCAGCCATTGAACATCTTCCAAACACAACACAATGGGCTGTTTCTGTCGCAGACTTTTTAACACCTGCAACCAACGCTCCATAATAGAAAACTTGTCCATCTCTAATGAATCGAGCAACTCTGCCACCAAATCCGTCGTCTTTACCTGCCGAAATGCATCGATCAACGCACCGTATATTTGTCCGCCTTCTTCCCGCCCTGCACCTTTCAAACACAGAAAGTCATGGATTAGCGCATCACCCAATAGTTCTTCGACCAGTCTCGATTTGCCCACCCCTGCCTCACCGGAGATCAAAACCACGCGCTGTTTGCCAGCCTGTACATCCCGCAACATCGCGCGCAACGTCTTCATTTCGGATTCGCGCCCGACAAATTGTGACCGCATAACTTTCCTATGCACATCGCGCTGCTTGTCATCCGGTAGCACAAACCTTGATGATGCCACACCATTTAATGCCTGCACCAGTTCCTCTGCCGACTGATAACGATCAACAGGCTCCTTTGCCAACAACTTCAACACAATTTGTTGCGTCTGAGCAGGAACCTCGACATGAGCTTCGTTCATTGGTGGCGGTGACTCTCGAATATGCTTCATAATAACAGATACCGGATTTTGGCCAGAAAAGGGCGGTACGCTCAAGAGCATCTCGTATAAAATCACGCCCAATGCGTACAAATCTGACCGATGATCCACCCACAACCCCTTACCCTGCTCTGGCGACATATATTCTGCCGTACCAATCGCCGTGCCCGTCTGCGTAATGGAAACGCTATGCAGATGTCTAAATTTCGCCAGCCCCAGATCCAGAATTGTGGTCTCAATCCCCTCTTCTGTTTCCAAAACCATAATATTGGATGGTTTGAGATCGCGATGCACCGCACCCTGCGAGTGGATATATGCCAAACCCTCGACAATTTGTTGTATCAAATCGAAAAAGTGAGACGCCCGGAATTGCCCTAACCGTGCTTGATCGGCAATAATTCTTTCCAATGTCTTTCCGGGCAAATATTCCATTGTAAAATAGGGACGATCCTCGGCAAAGCCCCAGGCATACGTGCGGACCAGGCGCGGGTGCTGAAGTCTGCTCAACACTTGAAATTCTCTGTGAAAACGGCGATGCACAACCTTCTGATCCACCATTGTATTCAAAATTTTGAGCGCGCAAACCCGGTCTTGCTCCAGGTCCAAAACCCGATAAACTTCCCCCATGCCCCCGGTTCCCAGATGCGCCTGGATTTGATATCTTTTGTCGAGAATGGTGCCGATTTCAAACATGTCTTCTTCTACTTTCTTCAGATCAACAAGTTCGACGGTGTAGCTACGGGGCAGTCATTCGCAACCCCGTTTCCAAAGTGATATTCGCATGGACATAATATCAATTACTTAATTAACAGTATATTATAAAAAAGCGATATATCGTTCTAATATACAATATATCGCCCTTATTAGAGAGAACAAGTCTATTTTTAGTTAAAATAGCCGAACTGGTTATCCAGCAATTATTATATTTCGAAATGCGTAAAATTCAGGATTTTTTCAACCTTTTTTGCGACACGGGGCGCAGTCTGTTCTGTTATATTTTTTAAACTCATAAAAAAACGGTGTGCAGGCTCATCAAACGATAAATGATGATGCTGGACATGTGCTTCCAACATATCCAGATCGCGCAACACCTCGTCCTGTAGCGCGGGTAGGGGCATTATCCACAAACGCCTCAACAGGGTCTTCATAATCAAAATCGGGTCATCTGGATTTTGATCCAAACGACTGTAAAAAGCCTCTAAGGGCAACTCCCAATACAACTTCTGCACAATAAGCCCCAGATATTCCCGATTCTTCTTCGCAATATCGCTCGCGGGAAAGCGATCAGAAGCCGAACCCCGATCACCTTCATGCATGCGACACCGAAGCGTGGGTTGCACAATAATCCCAATTTTAAACCCAGCGCGTATCATGCGAATCCACATATCGTAATCTTGCCCGCGAATCAAACGCTCGTCAAAACAGCCAACCCTGTCATAACACATCCGATGGGCAACCACGGTTGGACTGCACAATTCAAACCGCCCGAACAAATACATCACCATATCGCCTTTGGGCGGCATCCTCGCTTCAAAAGATCGCACGGGCAAATCGCTTCTCTCCCCCTCTATCGATTCATAACCCGTATAGACAAATTTCAAATCCGGATCTTCTGCAAACTGCGCCGCGTGCAATTCGAGCTTATTCGGAAGCCCGATATCATCATCATCCAAAATCCAAACATACTCACCCGTCACATATTTCAGCCCCAGATTCACAGCAGACGCCTTCCCACCATTTGCCTTTTCAACATAGCAAATCCGATCTCCAAACCGTCTGATCACCTCTGCCGTATCATCCGTAGAACCATCATTCACCACAATGAGTTCAAAACCTTGATACGTCTGTTGCAAAACGCTCTCAACAGCCTCCGCAACATAATTTGCGCGATTATATGTTGGAATAATTACTGAAAATTTTGGATTTGGCGTCAAACTACACCTCTTGGGAAATGTGTAAATGCAACCACAGCACAGGCGCAGCCTACAACGGAGCGTAGCGAGTATGAACACCGATAAACACAGAGTGAAAGACTAGCATGTAGCGATATGGACAGCCTTTTTTTCCAGGATGCACTATATAAAAACAAAAGGCCGTAAGTGCTGTTCATTTGCAGCAAAAACTTACGACCCTTAAAGAATGATCTGGTGAAGCCACAAGAATGGATAACCCGCTCCCAAAGTTATTAAACGCTATTAATGCTATTAACATGCAAAAAAATTTAAAAAAACCTATGAAAAAACAAATGCTTATATGCATAATTATGCCAAAATTATGCTTTTTATCCTATTATTTGTTTTTAGGCACAATTCCAGATGGAGAATCTCCCGGGTACCAACGAGCGGCGTTAGTGTTCCCTACTTTTCTTATCAAACATTCATCACTTCCCTAACACCTGCAATAATATTATCCCGATCTGGAAAAACGTGGTCTTCCAACTGAGGCGTGTACGGGATGGGCACATGAAGGGCGCAGACGCGTTTGACGGGCGCTTTCATCTTTGCGAATGTCTCTGCATCTTCGGTCGCCACAGTAGCTATCTCGGCTGAGGCACCCGCTGTGGGACCTGCCTCGTCTGCAACGACCAGCCGCCCGGTCTTTTGCACAGATGAGCGAATAGCATCGCAATCGAGCGGAACCAACGTACGCGGATCCAGCACCTCGACGGAAACCCCCTCCTTGTCCAAAACCTCAGCAGCCGCCAGTGCTTCGTGTACCAGCCACGCCAGCGCGACAATAGTGACATCTGTCCCTTTGCGTTTGATATCTGCTTTGCCCAAAGGCAGGGCATACGGCTCTTCGGGAACCTCACCTTCAAAACCCATGAGGCGATTGGACTCAAAAGAGATGACGGGATTATCATCCCGAATAACAGTTTTGAGAAGCCCCTTCATATCATAAGGCGTTGAAGGCAATATCATCTTTAACCCCGCGAGATTCATAAACATCGAATACGGACTCTGAGAGTGTTGCGCCGCAACCCTTCTGCCCCCACCGACCGACGTGCGGAAAGTAATCGGGAATTTCACCTGCCCCCCGAACATATAGTGGATTTTGGCTGCCTGATTCACAATCTGATCCATCGCCACAAAAGAAAACGTAACCATACTCCAGTTGATAATCGGACGAAAGCCAGACCCCGCAGCGCCAACAGCGATACCCGTAAGCGCGCCTTCGGCAATAGGCGTGGCGCGCACGCGCTCAGACCCAAACTCTTCGACGAGCGCATCGGGCGCATCGGTTGACAAATGAAACGTCGTTGGATCGCGCCGCATTTCTTCTACAAGGGCTTCCATCCCGGCCTGTGCATAAGATATTTTTCGCATCGTATTATCCTCGAGATCACTCGGCAAATACATCTTCGATGGCTGCTTCTAAATCTGGAAATGGACTCTCTTTGGCAAATTGCACCGCATCTTCAATCTCCGCGAGAATTTCTTCATCCATCTCTTGCCACGCTTCCTGGCTAATACAACCCTGATCCATCAGACCCGCGACAAATCGCTCAATCGGATCTCTCTCCTGCCATGCGCGGATCTCGCCTTGCGGTCTTGGATCAGCCCCACCAACCCTTTCCGTATGCCCACGCCAACGATAAGTCTTGCATTCAATCAGCGTTGGACCCTCGCCATTGCGCGCGCGCGCAACAGCCTTCTGCGCTGCATCATAAACCGCCGTCACATCATTCCCATCCACAACCACGCCCGGGATATCATACCCCGCGGCACGCGCGGCAACATCTCTATGCGCCAGCGTACTCGTTGCCGGAGTACTCGCCGCGTAAAGATTATTTTCGCAAACATAAAGCATGGGCAGCTTCCACGCCGCAGCAATATTGATCGACTCGTGAAAAGGACCTGCATTTGACGCCCCATCGCCAAAAAACGAGACGGCAACGCGGCCCTTGCCCTCGAGCTGCGCGGCCAGACCAGCACCCGTAACAATCGGTATGCCACCTGCAACAATACCATTTGCACCCAGCATGCCAATACTAAAATCGGCAATATGCATCGACCCCCCTTTGCCCTTGCAATACCCCGTCTCCCTCCCATACAGCTCAGCCATCATGCGTTTCAAATCCGCACCCTTGGCAATACAATGCCCGTGCCCCCGGTGCGTACTGATAATCTGATCGTCCGGATTGAGCGCGGCACATACACCTGTGGCGACCGCTTCTTCCCCGATGTAGCAATGGACCACACCGTAAATATCACCTGCGCGATAATCATCAGACGCGCGCTCTTCAAAGCGCCGGATCGTTTGCATAATCCGCAGCATCTCGCGTTGCTTCTCTTCTGTAAGAGCCATAAGATATTCTCCACTATGCGGGCCTATCGCCCTTTTTAACCGGCGCTGTTCGACTATCAACGCCCGGCAACATTTTTGATGGATCTCTGGTAACAATAATATCGATAATCGTAGGGATATTGCGATTGGCAATACCCTCGGCAAAAGCATCTCGCAACGCCCCGGGATCATCCACGCGAATACCCTGACAGCCGAGTGCGCGGGCTGTGTCGGCGTAATCGGTCTCGCTCAGATCGCTCGATTGATAGCGCCCCTCATACATATTGTGCTGAAGAGCTTTGACATAGCCCGAAGCCGCATTATTCACAATAGCGAGCGTAAACCCAAGCTCAAGACGCCGGGCCGTCTCCAGTTCGCCGAGCACCATATTGAACCCCGCATCCCCAGTCAGGCCAACAACGGGTGAATCCCCCGCTGCGAGTTGCGCGCCCATCGTACCCGGCAACCCGTAACCGATAGATGCAAATCCGCGGTTGGCAATATACGTGCGCCCAGACCGGGTTGAATTGTAGAGCAAACCAGTCCAATGCGCGGCAAATCCACCATCCACAACGAGAATACCGTCTTCGGGCATCGCGTTTTGCAATTCGCGCACCACCCGCGCCATATTGACGGGTCTTTCATCAGAAGCATAACGCGGCTCTGCTTCGGCGCGCCAGGCAGCCATCCGTTCTGAGATCTCGGTCAGATAAGCCGCGCGCATCTGTTGCATTGCCACCCGATCAGAGAATAAACTATCCCGAAGATCGCGCAGACCCTCGGCCGCATCGCCCCAAAGGGAAACTGTGGTAGGCGTAGTGCGCCCGATTTCTTCAGCCACAATATCGAGATGAATAAAAGGCACATCGCGCGGAATCAAATCATAGCGTTTCGTGGCGATCTCGCCCATCTTGCATCCGACCGATAAAATGCAATCAGAAGACTCGATCAAATCATTGGCAATCCGCGACCAGCGACCGAACAGCCCCACGCTGAGCGGATGGATGCAGGGAATCGCACCTTTGCCACTCAGTGTTTGCGCGACTGGAATACTAAAAGCCTCGGCAAAGCTCTGGAGTTCACAATACGCGCCAGAAAGATGAACACCGCCACCAGCGAGAATAATCGGCCGCCGGGCATCGCGCAACCGCTCTGCCGCTCGCGCAATCGCGTCTCGCCCCGGGCGCGGGCGCTGTGCGGGAATACTCAGCGTTTCTGGATCGACAAAAAAATCCGACTTGGGATAGTCAAATTCCCCATGGGCAATATCTTCGGGCACATCGAGCACAACAGGTCCCGGTCGCCCGGATGTGGCAACAGCGTACGCGCGTCGCACAAGCTCGGGGATGCGATTGCCGCTCTCGATCCGAATAAGAGCTTTAGCCGCTGGCGCCAGAATCTCCGTCTGACGCGCCTCCTGCGTCATATTCTTCCAGGAATGCTCGCGATTGCTATTGCCCACAACAACAATGAGCGGAACACCCGCATTTAGAGACTCGACCAATCCCGTAACCAGATTCGTCGCCCCAGGACCGAGCGTAGCATCGCATATTCCGGGACGACCAGTTACGCGCGCCCAGGCATCGGCGGCAAAAATACCACAGCGCTCATCATTGATCAACGTATGTGAAAGCCCCAACTCGCGCACGGCATCGTAAAAGGGCAAAAGTTGGAACCCCCCCATGCCGAACATAGGCGCAGGATTGTGAAGGTGAAACATCTCTGCGAGCGCCTGCCCGCCATTCATGTGTACGACTGAAGACATAAAAACTCCACGGATTACAAACTAAGCCTCTCTCCAAACTCCGGAACCGTCATCCCTGCAGTAACGCCGCATCTTTCCGCCTGTAAATTGACGTACGACAGAACACCGCTTTCCCATGCAGAAACCGCATCGCCAATACAAGCGGTCATCGCATCCACTGTACCTGCGGGAATACCGGCGCGATCCAGAATCTCAAGACGCCGAACACCCGCCCGATCAATACCGACCCCCGCATCGTTAAACACCGCACCTTTAGCCTCTGCTGCAATACCATAATCGGGTCTGCCCGCAATCGCCCCACCGTGCGATCCAGTAATGATAAATGCATCTGCATCGTCAGGCGTAACGAGTGAAGCGGAATCACATGCAATAGTGAGAACAGGCGTCTTTTGCAATACAGAGCGCGTTTCCTCGTAGCCCGGTATATCGCCTTCAAATGGCTTGCCATTACACAAAACTTCAGCCGCTTTTCGACACATCTGCCCCTCTTCACAGCCGAGCGCACGGGCTATCTCATTGCAAAAACTGATGCGCCCGCGTTTGAGCATATCTGCCCCATCGCCAATACGCGCAGACGTATGTGCAATCGTCGCAGCCGCGAGTCCAAGCCCTTGCAGATAATCGAGCGACCCAATCCCCGCATTATCTTTCCCAACGCCCGCATCGTTAAAAATAACGCCCCGGAGACCCGATAGTGCTGCGAGATATCCGCAATACCGCCCCCCGTGAGAAGCGGCAATAAGCACCGTTCCCCGCAACTGCGAACCGAGTTTTGTAATACTATCGGCGACTTGAATCGCGTCCATAATGGCCTCTAATTGTAACTATTGTATATATATTTTTTATTTTTTATACCCCTTTTATACGTATTTTATACGTATTTTATACTCCTTTTTTATATTTTCAAATCTATATAAAACAAATACTTACAAAATTTATTGCGCCCAACTTATGCCAAACTTATGCTTTTTGGCCTATTATTTATTTTTACGCATAATTCCAGATGTCGATCCCCCTGGATACCAGCGAGCGGCACTGGTGTTCCCTACTTTATGGATCTGTCCCTTAATCCTCAACTCTTGAAGTAATTTCTGAACCTGGACGTAAGAGAGGGATGGCAATACTTGGACGAGTTCTTTTAACTGACTCCCTGATTTCCGGTTATCTCGAATATGTTTCAGTAACAACGCCTTGTTCGTCTCGCGGTCCAATCCGCGCTTGCGTGTGTAAGTTCCCGCCTTACCGATGTGCCGATAAAATTGTCGGGAGAGCATGAGCCGCACGCCTCGCCCGCGTCCCACGCGCTCAATGATTCCCTGTTCCAGCAGATGATTAACCCTTGACTGTAGGTCGTCGGGAACAGACTGCTCGCGGTGGACGAGATCGACCACCAAAAAATCGTTGATACCGAATGTGGCTAATCTTTCTTGACCAATCTCTTCCAGAAAACGCAGAAACTCGGGGTCTTGAATCTCGCCGTGCAGTGTAAGCGATACAGAGTGAGCATCTGTATGGGAAAAGTCGGGCAAAGGTTTGCTTTGCCGAATGCTCTCGCTAAAGATAAAGTCAAATCCTTGCCCGGCGCGTTCGACCAATCCGCATTTGCCAAGAGCTTCGGCGATACGGCGATTGCGCGGATTTTGTTGCCGAAGAATATTGTCAGGTGTGATGCCAGGCGGAAAGCCACCAGGACTGACAATCTCGATGCGCCGCGGGTACTGTCGAATGAAGACCGATCCTCCATGACGATAATCGCGGTGACTCACTGCATTCAAAACGGCCTCGCGCACCACACGCTCATTGAAAGTGGGCACATCCCACACAAAGAGGCCTTGCTGGAACGATTGCCGGTCATTACGCAGGTTGATAAGTCGCCAGATTTCGTCGAGCGCCGAGAGAAATCCCTGCCGGAACTCATGTCGTTCCGCCGCCGGTCCCGGTGCTTCATTGGATCGGTACTCGAAGATGACCTCCGATTGGGCAAGATATTTGCCCAGGGCTTCCCGCTTACCAAGCAGGATCAATGCCGCGTACGTCACCAGACCATCGACGACCAACTCGGCATCTGACAAGAGTTGCTCTATGGGACGGGTCGATATGTCTTGGTCTGGTGTCTTGGACTGCCAGAGTCGGCGCAAAACCTCCACAGCATTTGAATCGAGATCTTCCAATAGGGCAGAGGTACTAATCTCCGCCGAGAAATCGGGACCGGATTCGGCAAAAATGCGTTGGAGCAGGTCGGGGGTCATTGGAATAAGATCTTCACCTCCACGCATCCAATACGCACCTTTATACTGCATAGGCATACCGATTGGGCGAGAGGGAACCTGAAAGACCAGAACTCGGCCATTTGGATGCTGAATCTCCTCGACATCCATGCGAAGCCGCAACCGTTCAATCAGACCGGCCTTTGTTTTTTCGAGATCGGGAAAAACCTGGGTGCCAACTACTTCACGCGGCAGTTTATCTGTTACGCCCAGGATCATTCTTCCACCACCTTCATTGGCGAGGGCGACGCAGTACTTTACCAGAGTCTCAAAATGAAAATTTTTCTTTGCCTCTTTGAACTCCAGATGTTCATCTTCCCTGGTATTCGTCCAAGTTTGGAGTATGTCTATAGAAACGGTCATGTGGCCTCTTAAAAACTCCGAACTGGTTCTAAAATGGATTGATGAGTTATCGCCGAATATCCGTACCGGAACGACAAATGCTGAACAATTTCTGATGAATGCTGTGCAATTTATGGACAGTTGTAACTATAAACAAGGAATTTTCTATTTCGGTGGAGAATACGTCTTTGCCGGTGTCGCCTGATAAATCTCCAGCTTCTCTCGATCCAGTCGATCTCTGATCGCGCTCAAGTGTGTATCGATCAAATCTTGCCGGACAGATTCCAGATCGGGATCCTCAAAGACATTATTCAGTTCGCAGGGATCGTTTTGACAATCGTACATCTCAACCGGCTTCTCAGAAGTGGCCTCGACCACCAGCTTGTATCGCCCATCAAAGACCATGGTATATCCATCAACTTCACTAAACACAGCGTCTTTGCCCTTTTGAGCGCCGTCAGCATCTGGACCTGCCAACACCTGAGGTACAAACGAAATCCCATCGCTATTTTCTAAAAATTCTGCCCCTGCAATATCCAAGATAGTAGCCGTGATATTCAGGCAGTCCGTCAATCCTTCAGAGGTCCATCCAGACTGCCCTCCCGGAGGACGCACGACCAGAGGCACCCGTACAGCCATATCGTAAAAAACTGCTTTGTGGCTCAACCGATGATCCCCTCCCATTTCACCGTGATCCGAACTGTAAATAATCCAGGTATTATCCAATTGGCCCTTTGCTTCGAGTGCTTCGATAATACCCCCGATCGCATGGTCGATCAATGTAATCTTTGCATAATAATTGATGACCAGTTGTTTCTTTTCTGCTTCGGTCATCGTTTTAGCATCGCCAGCGCGAAAGAGCGACCGCACGATATATTTGGGATACGGTTCTTTGGGCAGATCCATAATGCCCACAGGAATATCATCCATACTGTACATATCCCGATATTCCTGTGGCGAATCAAAGGGATTGTGCGGACCAGGAAACAACACCTGCAGATAGAATGGTTTGTCGCCATCGTAATCGCGCAGGCATACAAATCGGCCCGTTGGTATAGCACTGGCTAAACACCACCCCTTCGGACCCCAGACGATCCAGATGTGGTGTTTTGATCACTGGATGCCCGGCGCACCCCACCGCATCACCGCGATGCTGATCCGAATATATGAAAACAATATTGGGTTTTGACATGCACACATCTCCAATAAAGAACCCGGTCAACTCTGTCTTGCAATACTATGATATGAATTTCTACCTACTTCTTCACAATAAAAAATCGACCGTCCATCGGAAAATTCGCTTGACAACATTTTTGTATCCATATAGTTTTTGCTCGGAGTAAGTGGTGTGTTCTTTCAAATTCGTGGGCGATTAGCTCAGGTGGTTAGAGTGCTTGCTTGACATGCAAGAGGTCACTGGTTCAAGTCCAGTATCGCCCACCATTAAAAACAATGGGTTACGCAAAATGATGCGCAACCCATTTTTCTTAAAAAAAATAACATGCACGACGATAAAGAAATTCCGAAATTCGACAGTTACGAAGAAATGGCAGCGTTTTGGGATACACATAGTCTTGCCGACTATTGGGATCAGACGGAGCCTGTTGATTTCGATTTCGCGCCAGAAGCACGGCGGCAATACCTGATAGGGGTTGACCGTGAGGTATTAGCGCGTGTGCAACGTCTTGCTCGAACACGGGGTGTAAGTATCGAGAGCCTGGTTAATTTGCTCCTTGAACAACGACTCCTGGAGATTGAAAACTCAACCTCAAACGTGTAACATGTACCAAAGAGCATCTGCCTCGACGCCCTCCTTTTTAGCCACTTCAGGAACTACCCTTTTTAACCTACAAGCGCGTCGTATTCCTCCAACTGCATACGGAGTTCCTCATATTGACTTCTCAATGCATCCTGATGAGCTTTCTGAAGTAGAGGATGAATATTCTTATCTTTATTTTGAGCCAACTCCGCCAAAGCGCCTTCAAACTTCCTCATCTGGGCCTTGGTGATCCGATATTGCCTCTCGTTTTCGATCATATCTGCCACCCTCTTAGGTCTATCGATAATCCCATAACACAACAATGCAGTTGTGTTGATACAATATCAAGGACTAATTTTTCGTTTTCGGATTGCATTTGCAAGGTTATTCAACTCATTTCGAGAATACCCAATCGATCTTCACGCAAATGGTTTCTCAATTTGCGATAATATTGTTCGCGGACTTCTATACTTTTCATGTTAGCATCAATGGTATATCCTGCGGGCTTAAACACAATAAACATCACTTTCCGGGGAAGCGTGTCAATATTGATAGACGCGCCGTGGACCATCGCCGTGGTACAAACCGTCATCTGCCCCACCTTTGCAAGCAAAGGAACCGGATCTGCAAAAGGCAACTCGGGAAGTTCTCGGAATGGGACTGGATTCTGAATATAAGCCCCATGCTTTTCCACATCCTCTGCAATCAAACGGTGGCTGCCGGGCCGGTACATAAGAGGTGCCCGCTTTTCCGTCACATCGCTCAACCAGAGCAGGCAACTGCAAAGCATCTGTTTGGGTGTAGCATCCAGGTCTGAAAGGCTATATTTAATATCCACATGTTCGGAAAAACTGAATGTTGCGCCGGGCTGTGGATAGGAAGTGACAATAAACGAATTAAAAAAATGCACGGCATCGGCCCCCAATGTCTTTTTGGCCACGACTTCCAGAAACGGATCCTGGATCAGATCCAGTAATTTGGGCTCGAGAAAATACCGTTGCCCCACACGATACTGGGTCAGTTTCCCATCTTCCGGGCCTTCAAACGGCAGCATCCGATCAAAAACCCTCGAAACACGATCCAACCGCGCTTTACTAAAAGACGTATCGATAGTTACCGCCCCAACCTCTTCAAATTGTGCGATTTCAGACTCGCCAATCATAACACACCTCCTATATCCTTATACGGTCTTCTCCTGTCCTTAAAGCTTCTTGCCGGATCCTCCATCGCGAAACCGCAGCGAATAGAGGCCCACGTTCTTGAGGTAGAAGCGGAGGAACACAGGCATGCCCACGAGTTCGGCCATATCCTGCTTACTTTTCCACGTCACTTTGTGCTCGACAAGGTCAACAGCCTGTGTGGTGCAGTCGGCAAGGGTGAAGCCGGGCACGGGACTCGGGGCACCGCTCTCGCCGAATCGCAGCACTTCAACAGCGAATTCGGGCGGAACGATCGCCGTGGCCGGATCGCTGTTGTAACCGTCGGCCACGGTCGTATTGACGATCAGTTCCGGTGCGGCAACAACCATTTCGCGGGTGAGCAGGAAGCCACCCGTGTGCGCACCCATCTGCGCGACGAATCGATCCCGGAGGAATTGCGCCCGGCCGATGCCTGAGACATTGTTCCTGTTGCCCTGTGCCTGGCCGTAGCGGGATCCACGATAGTAGATAAAATCCGTATTTCCCATGCTCACAATGCCTCCGGCCCCCGAGGTGGAACCCGAGTCGAAGGCGTCGGATCCGCCATGGGGAATATATACAGACCGGTCGGGCAGCATATTCCAGTGCAGGCCATCGCTGCTAAACGCCAGATGCAGATGGAATGCCATGTGCGGCGGCGGCCCCATACCTCCGACAAAACCGATGAAATGGCTGCCTACCCGAGAAACCACCATGTGGTCGATATCCGGATCATCTACTTCTTCAGGCCACATCACCACCCGGGGCTGGCCAAAATCATACGGCGTCTCCCCGACCATCACCGCCGTCCGGCGCTTGTAGTTGTGCTCCGTCGGTCCACCCGGCACATCCCCAACGCCAGCGGTACACACGGGCCGCGTGAACATCAGCCAGCGCTCCCGAACAGGGTCGAATACCATGTTTTGCCATGTGTCCCGCAGACCGATGAAAGCCGGATTCAACGGGTCCTCCCGCCAGTGAATCCCATCATCCGAATAAGCCAGACACAGACACCCATAGCCCTCGGCCAGATTGTCCTTGTAAGTCATCAGAAAACGGCTCTGCTGCACGCCACCGAGGGGGTTCCACATCACGCGCACCCCCTGGGCCTTTTGCTGTCCCGTGACCACCACATTGGTCCTCTCATATTGTCCGTATGGCTTGCCTTCCAGCATCGGCTTGTCCCAGTGCACCCCGTCCGGGCTTTCGGCATAGCAGACAAAATAGGGATACCCATGCCGCTCCGCCTTCCAGTCTTTGAAGCGGAACTGGTGCATCCACGCGTTCCAATCGGTCCCGGTGTACCACATGCGGAACACGCCGGCTTCGTCGTCGTAAATCACATTTTGCTGACCCACCCCATCTTCCCACGGCCTGTCGGGCATGAGCACGGGGTTGTGCGGATCCTTAATCGGCACATTCAGCACGCGTCTTACCCCCCAGCGGTCTTCCACCGTGGCATTGTCGATCAGCAATACGGTTTCCGTACCAACCTCAAGAGGCTCCCCTGCGCAGTAGGATTCCAGATTCATGTCACAACTCCTTATCCCCAAATTCTTCCCGCTTAGAACGCGACCTCAGCCATACATCACGCAATTAATGCGATCTTTTCAGGGGGTCAAGCAAATCGTGGACTTCCCAGCTATAATTCTTTTCCCCTAATCAAAAGGCTGCTCCGTGTGATAAATCTCCTGATCCGCCTCCAACAGAAACGTGCCGTCTGACTGTTTAACCCACTGCGGAACATCGGAGTGACCTTCTTTATTCGGCACAAACCCCATTAAAATGGGGTCTTCTGTCTCCTTGAGAAACGCGGTTAATTGCCCCTCCAAATCATCGCAAACCTTTGAAAAACGCGGATCATTTGCAACATTGTTCAACTCATACAGATCGTCTGCCAAACTGTAAAGCTCCCGGTCCGGTGCCGGTTTTGAAAAAAGCTCCTGAACAACCTCTCGTCTATTCTGGAAACGATTCACCCACCCATTATCGACATAATTTGGCACCCGCGCAAAGTTGCGAATCAGCTTGAACTGATCCGACCGAACACACCTCATCGGCGTGTAATACCAGTTCCCCGAACGCCGTCCCCAGGTTTGCTCGCCAAACACCACAGACCGGCCAGCCCAACCCTTACCGGAAAACAATCCCCGAAAACTCCGACCCAGAATACCATCTGGTTTCTCCAGGCCGCACAAATCCATCAGCGTCGGCAGCAGATCCAGATTGCTAATCAAATCACCATACACAGCGCCAGGAGCAATCTCAGACGGGTATCTCATAAGCAAAGCTGTTCGGATACCCGCATCATAAAGTGTGTGTTTTGCCCGCGCAGTCGCCACACCGTGTTCGGTGGTAAACACCACAACTGTTTCATCGACCATCCCACTTTCATCAAGTGCATTCAGAATCCGTCCCACTTTTTTATCCAATTCCCCAATCTGCCGACACAGCGTCGCGAGATCTTTACGCACTTCCGAACAATCGGGCAGATACGGAGGCACAACCATTCTTTCTGCAAACTCTGGATCATAATCCAGACCAAAAGGTCTATGTACTTCCGTGAAAGAGACCTGCAAAAAAAAGGGTCGCTTGATAGACGAGACTTCTTCTCGTAAAAAACGCTCGGACAGAACTTCCACACCTGCCTTTCCTTCCAGCACACGCGCAAATCCCGCCCAGGATGGATCATTCAAAAACATCAACCGGTTGCTCAACACCGTCTCATAGCCCGCATCCTGAAAATAACGCGCCATGCACACAGCACTATCATCATAGGGAAATTGTCCCAACACACCGATCATGTGCGGCATCTGACTGCAATACAAGCCAACGCGACTGGGAATACAAATGGGTGCCGTCGCGATAAATTGCGAAAACCGGGCACCTTGAGAAGCCAACCAATCCAGATTTGGTGTTGATACATCAGGCCGGTCATAACAACCGAGCCAATCACCCAGATCGTGACAGTCGATGAACACTACATTGGGTTGTTTCATATTCTGGTTCCTCTATAATGAGCACAAAAATATCCCGAGAATTTTCATACGGACCTCCCCTGAATACATCTTAAACCAAATCAATGCGGTACACGCCCGCGCATTCACCGTGGGCACTGGCAATATACAGACTGCGGCCATCCGGTGTCCAGGCCGGGTGGAAGTGGGTGCCGCTATCGTTGGAATAGTCGGTATAGTCGGCCACCAGCACATCTTCGTAAGACTCCTCCTGCAAATCGTAGAGCCGCAAAAACACATGCCCCCGATCTCGCACCGGGATATCCACCGCCAAATACCGGCCCTCTCCCGGCTGAAAACTGGGATGCCCGGCACCCAGCCAATCCAGGCCCAGAGCGCGGGGTGGCGTGCCGTCAAGCGGGTAGAGCATAAAACGCGTGATCCCCTCGCAATCCGGGACAAGCGCAAAGTAGTGTTCGCTGTCCGGGTGCCAGCACGGGTGCCCGGCACCGTCTCCCAGGTACTGGATTTCGGTGCCGTCGCGCAGGGCCACGAATTTTTCGTGACGCCTCGGTTCTTCGGGGTGATGGCCGGTGTAGAAAGCATTGGAGAAATTGAACGCAATGCGCTGGCCGTTCGGGCCGAACAGGGTCTGTTTGAAACACATGTGCTGATGTTGCGCCCGGCTGGCATCCGGGTGTATGGCCAGTACGTCGGCCACGCTGATGCGGACTTTCTCTTCGCCAGTGGTGTAGTCAATGATGGAGGCTGCCACTTCTTCCGGGGCCAGGATCCGACCTTCTTTCTCCGCCCAGAGGTGGACCTGCTCCGGGGTCTGGATAAACAGATCCCGGCCTTCGGGTGCAAATTCGCGGGCCTGGCCTTCGCCTTCCCAGCATTCGTCCGTGTCCAGATCGATGACGGTCCACCCCTGACCGGTGTTCTTCTCACGGCTGCCGTAGTGAACAAATCCCACCCGGTGCCCGGAGCCGACCCATTGTTGCATCACACCCTGTGCGACCGAGGCATTGTCAAGGTCTGCGATAGAACGCGCGTCTGAGCCATCGGCACTGGCGACGATGACGCGCCCGGTGAGAGGACGCCCGGAATTGCGATTGGGGTGCGGATCGTCGAACGCGTAATAAGTGATCAACGCGCCATCGGCCGACAGTGGAGACATGGTATAATATCCGTGTACACAGCGCCGGTCCGCCGGTGTCAGACGTACCACAGGACGCGAGGCACTCAACCCCGGCTCAATCTCCTGAAAACCGGTTTCATCCACCGTGTGGAATGCCTGTTTGCGATCGGTTGTCCAGGTCTGCATTGCAATCCTCCCTTCCGCTATTCAATCGGAGCAACACGCTCCAGCCACACTCAAATTCGGCCTCATCAAACCGTGAAGAGGTACAGATCGTCGGTCGCTTGAGCACCGGCAAAAAAGACGGGCAGACCGTCACAGATCAAATCGGTCTTGCACACGTCGTGGATCGTGGGAGTCTTGGGATATCCGTCGCCGAAATCTCCGTAGGGAAACGCAAGCCTGTCGGTTTCGTGCAGAAGGTCGCCATCGATGTCAAAGCGACGCACAATATTCCCGGATCCGACGATCAAGCACTCGCGGTCCCGGTCGAGATAAAGCCCCGTGCAGGTCGTGGAACCGGTACAGGGGTAATTGCCCAGGAACTCCGGGGCATCCGGATGCTCCACATTGAGAACTGTGACCGATGGATCCAACAACCATTCCTTCTTGGGATTCTGGATCCTTGAAATACCAGTTGCCACATAGGCGCGCTTCCGGTACAGGATGATGCGGTTCGAAATGTTCATATACCACCTCGAAGGCTCACCTCCGTTGACAAGCGTCCAGCCGCCTGGATCGGTAAATCGTCCATCGTCATCCACAGCGTCCGGAAAAAGGCCGAGAGGGGTCTCTGCCTTGCCATCCCCTCTGAATCCCGTCACGCCAATTAGGGATCCTTCATGGCTTGCCCCATGGCAGCGGGCGAGCACGTCTTCGCGCACTCCGATTTCAGTCAGCCGGCCATCGTCCTCGACGCGTACAACTTTGATGACATTTCGCTTGCTGACGGCGAGCACTGTGTCGGCAGCCACTTCGAAATCGTTGACTTCCGGGGCAAACGCGCTACAATCGACGGGGACGAGATCCGCCTTCGAGAAGCGCATACTTTCGATCCCGCGATCACTTCCCACCATCAGATATCCGTTGCAGAAGGCGACTGACTGGCAATCGGGGCGGTCAGGCAAATCCGCAACCAGTTCAGGGCGTTCGATGTCACTCACATTCCAGAACGTGATGCGATTACCGTATTTTGACGGTGCGGCCACCAAACCGTCCCCGAGATACGCCGCCGCGTGCGGCCCACACCCTGGGTACCGCCAGTAGTTTTGTATGCGCATATAAACCTCCAGTAAAGTGCGATCGTCTCAGCCATACATCACGCAATTAATGCGATCTTTTCAGTGGGTCAAGCAAATCGGGCTTTGATGCCCTCCCGACGGTCCCCATCCAGAGCCACCGGATCACGCGATCCTCGCAAGCCATTTCACAATAGAAGCGATCTCTTTCCCCTCGGTCTCCTGTGTTTCGATCAAAAAACTCTTCTCCGCTTTCAGATTGGCATAGGTCTCAGAGGCCAGTGCGTAGTCGGCCTCAATTTTTGCTTTTTCGCAAACGTCAAGCCGTTCATCTACCGCATTGACAAGAGCCACGGGATGTGGTGCCAGAGCAGCGGCCAGATGGGGCAAATCGTAAGCCGTCGTCACATTCGGGACCATATCGTAGAACCGAACGTGATAAACAGGACCACGAACCACATCCATATAAGAGGAAAGCGTACGCCAGGCGCAGACGGCTGTAACAGCGTCGCTCAAAACGGATGCGTGCAATGCCTGAATGCCACAGCCCCCCCGGCCGATGAGGACAACTTCCCGGCCGAGTCCAAGATCGGGCAGGGCGCGAATAGTCTGTAGCAAATCGAAAATGCGCATCCCAATAAGAGTATGCCCCGTATGTCTGGCCCCGTACCCATAGCCCATGCTCTCCACGCCCAGAAGCTGCGCGACAAAACCGCCCTGCCGGTCCCGGTTGCTCCAATTCGTCGTCTGCGTCTCGCCATAACCCCGCAGATCTACCGCAACAGTCGGATGGCCCGCCTCGACCAGCAAGCGAAACAGTTCGTTGCAATTTGCAACCTTACCCCGGTCGTCGGCCAGGATCACCGGCAACCTTTCCGGCGCTGAGGCTGGACCCTGTCCAATGAGCATCGGCAGAAAGATCTCGGGTTCACTTTCGAGAATGGCCTGGCGGATCTGCATATTGCCGTACATCTCAGATGCGACAACCTCGATAGAAATCTCCTCCTGGGGTCGTTTTATTCCCGTGCGATTCAGGACACACTCGGCAAGCTTATCGCGAAGCGCGCTCGCCTCGGCTACACTTTGCACCGCCCGTCGCTTTGGCAGGGTCTCCTCTGTGCGACGAACACAGAGGTCAGTGACCCGATCCGAGTGATAACTGGTGAGGACCTGGCCAGTGGGCGAGACCTGGAGGTCTGCATCGGAGAAAATTTCCAATTCGGGTTCACGCCAGTCCGCCTGAGGATCTCCCAGCCAGCGATTCATCCATTCCATCATCGGTTCCCGCATTTCTCGGAAATAGCCATGTTCCCGGATCGTTTCCACAAAATCCATCTTCTCGCCCTGGTCGAGGGTCTCGTAGAGCCACCTAACTTTGTGAAAAGACATGCGCGTATTCACAAAGACGCCATCGCGCGTCTCTTTGATCAACCGGTACGGCCGGGGATACGCCAAACACATCATCGCCGCATGAGACAGGCCGGTGAGCATATCATTCGGCATGTTCTGCTCGGAATCGCCCCCGCCCCAGGTGCCCACAGTCCCGACCGGAACCGCGACCTTGATGCGGGGTTCCAAAGGCGTGTACCACAGCGTCACCGTGCCACCCCCCGAATTTCCGGTGATCCCGAACCGTTCTGCATCGACTTCGGTACGGCTTTCCAGATAATCAAGCATCCGGATCGCATCCCAGATACGGATAGCCATCAAATGGAGTCCGGTCAGAAGACAGATATTGCCGCATTTCATATGTTCGGATGTGGGAGCCAAAGAAAGGGATTCCCCGGTTTTGGGATCTTCGAGATATTGAAGACGCTCGCCTTGCCCGACCGGGTCAAAACACAGAGCCACATAGCCCCTCAGTGCCAGAAACTGCGCGGCACTCTGGTAAGTCTCCACAGCCTTGCCATTGGCCGTATGGCCGCAGGGAATCAGCACGCCGGGCATTGGCGTCGGGCGATTCTTGGGCACAAACAGATTCGCAGTCACATAAAAATTGGGACGGCTCTGACAGACGATTTTCTCAATCCTGAACTTCTCGCGTTCGATTGTGCCGGTAATCTCCGGATTCAGTGGCGTTTTCTCTTCGGGCATAGGCCCCAGCGTCTCGCGATAAGCTTTGAGCAGACGAGCGCGGAAAACTTCAAAATCCTCCACAGTCTTGATCCCGGCCAGATCTACATCGTGCTGCCAACCGTATTTGCTCTGAATGCGATCCAGATACTTATCGATCATAATGCCGGCATCGCGGTATTCCGGCATGCCGCACAGGACACTGGCGGCGAGATGGTCCAGCGTCGGTTTCTCTGAAGCAGAATAGTCTTTTGAGGCCATTTCCATTCTCCGATTATTGATCCGAATGCCAAACCGCACAAATTCTATTTAAGAGGATGAACGATCTCCAGCGGGTCATTGGTCTCCTCCTGCCATGCCCGCAGCTTGTCGTAAAGGTCGTCGATGATGGGTCGATATCCGGAGTCCCGAAGCACGCTTCGGCGTTCGAGAGGATCGGCGACCAGATCATACAGTTCCGCCGTATCTCCGGGACTCAGCACCAGCTTCCAATTCTCAGTGATGATACATCGAATATGCTGATGCAGAACATCCTCGAATATCGGGTTTCGCGCATGCATGGCTTGCAGAAAGCCATTCCATTCAGAAATAGTGAAGTCGCGAATACCGCTCTTCCCGCCATCCAGGACCGGAACCCTGCTGCAACCCTGAAGGTGTTGTGGTATCGGTAGGCCCGCCATATCCAGAAAGGTTGGAAGAATATCTACGAGATTGACAACTTCTGACTGCCGGCTTTCTGCCCTTCTTTGGGGATCTCGAAGAATGAACGGGACCTTCACGGATTCCTCGAACATCATCCCCTTATCCACGATCTGGTGCGAGCCAAACATGTCCCCGTGGTCGCTGGTGAATACCACGACCGTGTTCTCCGCGAATCCGTATGCTTCCAGCAAATCGAGGATCTTGCCCACGCAGGTATCCACCTGGGTGATTAATCCATAGTACCGGCACAAATTGGTGCGCACATCCTCCGGATCGCTCGTGATAATATTGTGACCGCAGTCGTAATAAAAACTGCGAAACCGTTCGGTTCTACGGGACCATCCCGCCATTTCTTCCTCGGATACATCGTAATTGTCCGGCAATTTGACCTGATCGAGATCGTACATGTCATCGTTCGGTCCGAAGTAGGGCGGATGAGGCTCCACAATGCTCACGGTCAAAAAAAATGGTTTATCCGAATTTTGCGAACGAAAGAACTCATCGGCTTGCGCCACGAGGAAAGCGGGCTTCGAGAGTTCCTCCGGCAGGTCGCACGTCTCCCGGGGGTTAAATGTCGGACCGCCGCTCTCGGACTTCACGCCGCGGTCTCTCAGAAACCGGTCGTAGGTGCTGCACATGCCCATCTCCCTCATTGACCGACTCACATACTTTCCCTCCATCGACCGGAAAAAGCCTTCGAAACCTCTTTGCGGCACATTCTCGTTTCCACAGTGCCACTTGCCCACATACCCGCAGCGATAGCCGTGTGGTCCAAAAATTTCACCGTAAGTGGGGATATCAGGCGTCAGGACCTGATTGTTCCGAACACATCCGTGGGTGTGTCCAAAGGTCCCGGTGAGTAGGGAAGCCCTCGAAGCAGTGCATACGGGTTGGGCACACACCGCATTCTCAAAAACGACCCCCTCCTGAGCAAACGCGTCGATCCGAGATGTTCTCACGACCGGATGCCCGTAGCACCCCATCAATTTTTGCTGTTGCTGATCGGTGAAGATCAACAGAAAGTTCAGTGGTGAAGCCATTTTTCCTCCTGAGCAAATCGAATCCACCCTTCCCTACTTGAAACGCAAAGAGAACAGATCTGCATCGGTCAGACGGAAGCGCAGTCGCACGGGCGATCCTGCCAACTGCCCGAGATCGGCACCATCTCTCCAGCGTACGGAACGTTCCAGATCGTCTCCAAGCACCTCGACGCAATCGGCCAGGGCAAATCCGGGGATGGCCATACCCTGCATATCCTGCAATTCCACACAAATGCTACCTGCGGCGGAAGCCGAGAAATTGAGCACGAGCTCCGATCCGCTGAAGATCAATGGATGGGTGAAAACTTCACCGCCATGACGGGAGGCACGCACAGAAGCAAACCCATCCACTCGAAGAGTATATCGCCGGTACACCTTGCTGTAATGATCTCTCCTGCTTCCTTCCGACAGGTAGAAGGTGAGTTCCTCTGGAGCACCCTCAATGTGAGAAGCCGTTGTAACCATTCCCCAGTTCGCGTAGTTATCGCCGTAGATCCAGTTGTCTCGCGGGCGCAAGCCCGGTGGAATAAACGCTTCATCCCAGAGGTTGAATCGGACGCCATCCCGGCTGGACATGAAAACGGTATCGGTCAGTGCCGAACCAAAGCGCTCATGCCCGGTGCGTTCAACGATCAAGCGGCGGCGGTCTGGCTCTGGCAGGTCCTCGACGGCTTCAGACCATGCGCGGGCAACATATCGCGAAGGCAAGCCCACGAGTATATGAGGGGCGCGGTAGTAGGGAATGACCTGGTTGGTATAGAGTTCCTCGGTTTCAGCCCCCGGATAGTACAGCCATTGGGGATTGCTCCAGTTCAAAAGGTCGCCGGAACCTGCGGTTTTGATCCCCCTGAACCGCCTCCCTCCCGGACCATCGAAAAAGTCGCGCCAGTAGGCGCGATATTCACCCCGTGCAGCGTCCCAGAATCCGAGGTTCTGAGTGTCGAAGGCTCCGTCGGTAATCACCGGATTCGGAGTGAACACAGACCAGTGAATGCCATCGGATGAGCTGAGGACCGAAAGCCCTTTCTCGCCTTTTCCCATGAAGCGGACGACAGCTTTGTAACGATGCTCCAGATCGCAGTCGGGATTCTCATCTTTGAATGGAGAAAAACTCACAGCGGCTTGACGGCCGGTGTCATCCTTCCACCAGACAATATTATTGTCCCGCGATCCTTCGAACTCGAAGAGCCCCAGGTTCGGGGTCTCCCATTCGATTCCGTCCCTGCTCTCGGCATAATAGAAGACCCTGGTGTGCCTGTCCTTCTCGAAGAAGAATCTCGAGACTCCGTAGTACATCCGGTAAACACCTTCGTCATGGAATACAGTCATATATGCGTGGCCAGCCCGCAAGCCGTTGCCATCTTCTTGAACGACCGGATCGGACTCGTTCGGGAAAACGATCTCGCGAGCAACTGGCCGGTGCAGATGCAGCGCCGCGCTGCCCGAGAATCGCTCAATCAGGTGATCGTCCACCATCAACTCCAGCCGTGAGTCTATATCGATCGGTCCAAGAGTGCCTGCTGCCATTGTGATTGTCCTTTCAGCAATTGAATAGGGGTGTTGCATTCGATATAACATAAGGCCTTTTCCGCCGAGTAGCACTAACCGGCACGCCAGCCGAGCCTGACCTCTGTGATGACCTGGGTTGCGAGCGATTCGAGACGGGGCAGGATGGTCCTGATCCGGGCGACGCTGGGCTTGAACTCATTATGAATCCGAAGGGCTGCATCCAGCAGATCGTCCGCCTCCGCTTCATCGATGTCGATCAGCCAGTCGCCGAGACCAATGTCATCAATCATCCACGCCTTGCGACCCGCCTCTGCAAACTGGATGTGCAGCACCGGCGTTTCCACGCTCAGGGCCAGGATCATCGTGTGCATATGTCCGACCACCAGTCTTGCCCGCCGGTAGAGGGAACAGGCCTGTTCCGGCGTCCAGAAAGCATCCCTGCACACGCACTTCTCCCGTGCGGACATAGAAAGCGATTCGTAGAAGGCCCGGTCTTCAGCAATCTCCGGTCTGCTTTCGGGACAGATCACCACTGGAAGTCCCGTCTCTTCGATCCATCCCTCCACAAACGCTTTCCACCTTGCTGCGTGGACGGCTTCTCGGGCTGATTCGTCCGATCTGCCCGGGATTTTCGCCCGGTTCACCATCACCAGGAACCCGCGATCTTCGAGACCGTGTTCAGCCATAAAGGCCTCACCCCACGATTCATCGAATTCTCGAAAGAAGAAGGTGCTATCGGGCCGAAATCCCGAGCGGGCATTCAGCAGCCCTTTCTGTTTCAGATAGGCCAGCGAGTCGGTATCCCGACAATAGACAAAGCAGGCGTCGTCGAAGAGCTTCCGGAAGATGAGCTCGACGGGCCAGTCAATAGCCTCAAAGGAATGGTTGTTGATCCCATATGGAATGCCCAGAGCTTTCGCCATCACCAGCGGCATGGCAAACGGCAACGTCCCATCCCAGAAGTTCCGCGCACCGCCTCGACCAAAATTCAGCACCGTACCGGAATTGTAGATCACAAATCCCGCATTTGAGAACGCATGTGCGGTTGTGGGCATCTCGCGCTCAATTTGAGCGAACAAATCAAGGGCAAAACGGCCCAGCAAATCATCGGTGATTTCCGCTGCGGTCCGTGCCGATACCGAACCCGTTTCGAATGCGCGGAGACGATGTTGGCCCCAGCGTTCGTGAAAGGCGTACCAGGCCGTATCCGGCGTTCCCGGTTCACCCGGCCTTCCCAAACGGGCCTTAAACGGATTGACCGTTGCGTCACACCCGGCGAGAAAACAGGGGAAATAGTTTCTCAGCCACTCAAACCGTTGCCCTTCATCGAAAGGCAACGTCAGAACCGTAACCCTCATTCCGGGATCGACATCTCGGATCAGTTTCAGCAGTCCAGGAGCGATGGCGATCCCCCCCAGATCTGCCGTACCCCAGCTATAAGCAACCAGCAAATGACGTGTGTCCAAATCGTCCTCTCCAAAGTTAGTGTTTAGAAATTATGCACATTATGTCCCTTCAAAGGGAACCAGATAAGATCCGCGATAAAAACGATCGCCGTACTCAATGCCTGTCCTGCCAGAATCCCCACAAAAACCGGTTTTCCCCGTTCGTAAAGCTTCACGCCCCCCAGATTCACAATCAGCGACTTGATCGCCCAGATCAGAAAAATCGAAAACGCCGGTCGCGTCACACCTATATGCCCCTGAATCGCCAGACCAATGGGATGCACGGGCCACCAGGACGCCCGGTAGCGCACCTGAGTCAGGAGAGCCATTGCGGCCGCTCCGACCACCAGCCACATCACGCGTCCGTCTCCCCCCATTGACGTGGGATTTCGAATTGAAGACACGGCGCCGTTGAACGTGCGCTGGTTCACGCTACCTCTCACTTCCATATTGTAGAGACCCAGCTCGTACCCGGTGAACAGATTGTTGCTCAGAGACACGACAAATGCAAAGCCGAGCGCGAACCAGAGCACTCTGGTGATCCTTCTAGGCGCGATGACACCTCTGGCAACCCTGACGGCCTGCGCGAAGGCCGGCATAACAAATCCCTTTCCCGTCGTCTTGATCACTTCCATAAACGCCAGAGAGGTAATGCTCGACGGGGACAGCATGCGGCTTCCGAATGCATGCAAGACCACTTCGTGGGGCTGCACCTGATAATAGACAAATGCCAGGCCCAACTCGGCCACCACGCGAGACAGACCGAGGAACGTGAGAAGGGCCGTCAAAAGAAATAACGGCGTCAGCCAGAGAGCCATTCCGGCCGCGTAAAGCCAGCCCCCGGCGAACAGAATGGCCACACCGAACCCGAGCACGACCGTACGGTAGGCCAGCAATTCATCGCTGTCGTCGATCTCGCACCTGGGATCGATGGCTTTGCGGCAGACTTCGCCCAGATGCCGCCGCGCCATCCACATACTCCATCCGGCCAGAAATAGCAATGCGCCCAGACTCTGCCAGCCCAGAGCACGGCTGCTCCACTGTACGTGTGCAGCACCGAGTGGGTACCCAAACCGGTTGAACGCGAAGACTTCGAAGGCCGTGGCCAGGACAAAGATCCACACGCTTGAGAGCACGTCCAGACGCGCGAAATACCCGAACCCGATCGCATAAAAGTTGATATCCCGAAACATCAGTGGAAAATCCGGTACAACCTGAATAGAACCGATCTTCAAAGGAATTGGGGGCATTCTCGGAGAGAAATAGGAAAACAAATTCCACATCTTGATGCCCATCACCAGCCCAAACCCGATCCAAAAGACCGGATCCTTCAGAAATTGGGGCAAACGCCCTTCGCGCTCCGTCTCCGTCAGCATCTGCCCCACCTCGAGCAGCGGATACGTGAGCCGTTCGTATTCCACCCAGGGTTTGCGTAGCGCCACGACCATGCAGAAAGAAGCAAAGGCCAGGGCTGCGAGAAACCACGCCCACCAGAATAGAGGAGTCACCCAGACGCCAATGGACGGAAAGCTCCCTTTGGCTCTCCCCTCCACGAAGGGAACCATTGCACCGTGGGTATTTTGAGGCACAAGCCAGGTGGGAATGTGATCATGCAGGTATAGCTCCCAGCCGTTTTCAGGGGACGCGAAATAGTAGGGCACGGCCAGCGTCTGAATCAGATACTTCATAATGCCATCATAGGGAATGGTCATCCCCACAAGACCCATTCCCAGAACCACCAGAAGTTCCCCGCGAGACAGCCCGGCCCCGGGCCGCCACCGATTGGCCAGGACCGAAAGTATGGCCACGGTCAGAAATGGAAAAAAGAGGGCCATCGGGAAGTAACTGCGGGTGACCTGTGAGCCATCGAAATAGTAAGACGACCATTCGGTCCACAGGATGCCAAGGGTCACCACAGTCAGGGCCGTGATCACCGCCTTTAGCGTGACGGCTTTGCCGGGATGGCCCCCTGCTTCTGAAACCTCGATCACTTCCCGCTCGAGCTGCGAGGCTATATCTGATTCACCCATAGAGTAAGTCCCGGGCTACATGGTTTATAACATTAGACGCGATGTGTGACTTCAAAATTTTACGAGGCCGTCAAAATCAAGGGGTCTCGATAATTGATGATGTTGAGAAAGACACACATGGTATGGGTTAAGATTTTGGTATGCCAGAGATTCAGTAAGTGCCAAGCATCTCGTATTTTCATACGGGCGATGTGTAAACGTTCTGTCAATTGTGCATAAACGGTTAAACTTCTGCGAAGTTGTACACCGCTCCAACTAATCGCCTTGTGGCTTTCTTCTCTTTGGGCAAAATGAAAGGGGTGCGTTCAGGGTTCTCTTTCATGTTGGACTTGATGGGTGTCTTTATGCGTATCCGGTAGGTATCAAAACAGGTTTTTTGCCACGCCAAATCCATAAAGGCCGCATCGGCCAAGACGGTTGTATCTCCCATCGTGCCGTCCAAGAGTGCCTCTCGACAATTCTTGTCGTGCCCATAGGCTTTCAGGATAGGCGCGTGGACAATAAGGCCATAATCCGTGATCCTAAGTCCGCCCTTAAAGCCAAAATACGCTTCTTGTTTAGCTGCACAGAAGCCTTTTGACGGAGCAGGGAACTCAAAGACAGGTTGCCTTCTAAAAATCTTGCGCGTATGTCGCCTTGCCAGTTTACAGATCGGCAAGGGGAGTGTATCTATGATCTGACAGGGAGCCTGATGCCCTTGTAGGCGTGATACGATCATCTGTTGCATCCACACCTTGACATGCCACAAATTGGCCGATTGACGCACAAAGGCAGGACGGTCTTTCAAAGCAGGAAACCAGTCTGTGAAGTGTTCTCGCATCTGTTCATAGAGTTTTTTCTGGCTTGAATACCCCAAAAAGTGACCCACGATTTCTATTGTGAGGCATTCGGCATCACTTAAGGCGGGTTCAAAGCCCGCTCGCCGGGGTTTTCCATTGGCTTGATAGAAAGCTGGATAGAGTTCATCAGCAATAAAACAGTAGATTGCAATGACAAAAAGGTCTAAATTATACATCGGAGGTTCCTTTGGATGGCTTCTTGTTTATTGGACTATTCAAGATAGCCGAGGAACCTCTTTTTGCCTATTTATAGTCACACATCACGTTAGATATATTAATTCTATATATAAAAACACTTGATTTAGGTTTTTAATATCTTTAAATTATTATTGTTATGTCAACAATTAATTTCGCCAAAATACTCGAGCCGGTTTCCAGAAGAACCCTTTCACAAGAGGTCGTGGCAATTCTCAAGAGATTTATCCTTGTCGAGAAGGGGACAAACTTCCCCTCGAACGTGAACTGGCCGCATCTATGGGCGTCAGTCACCGCGTGCGGCTCCTGAAGTTGTACGAATAGAATCAATCCGCTAAAAAAAAGGCCGTTAGCCTATCACTCTGGCAAAGGAAGGCTAACGGCGGAAACGCGCAATATCATATCTTGCGCAGGTATGAAATATAAGAGAGATCCGTGAAAACATCAAGAAAATTTGGTGAAGAGAAAGGAGGTGAAAGAATTATAAAATTTTAATAATTAGTTAGTTACACACAGAAAACGGTACATTTGAGTGTGTTCTTACGGGATTCTCCACGGTGTATAATCTGCGTCTGAACACAAGATAAGGAGGTGGAATTGTGCGACATAGATTGATGAAAGTGATTTTAACCATTTTGGGCTGCCTGTTCTTGGGTATGCCATCCATGGCCCAGTCGAAGCAGCTTTGGGGCTTCGGAGCGTTTGGGGGATACAGCTTACCCGTATTCGGGATGGGCAAGCAATTCTCGGGATCAAACCAGTTTGGAGCGACCTGGCAATATCAGTACAGCCCCAAGCTACTCCTGGAAGTGGAGTACCAATATTCCCAATTTGAAGATAATGAGGCATCCACGCGGACCTTTTTCTGGCCAGTTGACAAAAAAGACTACGCAAGTCCACAGGCGGTCTCGGAGATCAAATTCAACAGCGTACTTTTGAATCTCATGATCAGCCCGAAACTTCCTCAATACCCCTCTGAGAAGCTGATCCAGTATCTCATTGTCGGGACAGGGATATATGACTACAGGTTTGAACGCCGGAATTTCATCTACCCCGGCCAGACTATCGAACCTCTCAATACGTCTCTGCACCTGGACCCTCAAATTGACGAACGAGCTGCACTGGGCATTCACGTAGGATATGGTGGACAATTCTTCTTCCGCGAGGGTTTTGCCCTGGATTTGCGGGTTCGCTACCACCTCATCATGGGGGATCTGCGCCCAATGGCGACCTGGGGTTTCGAAACAACCACGATGCCCCTCCAGATGTTCGAAATCCGTGCTGGCCTGAAGCTCTACTTTTCGAAGTCATAATTTGAGGAGGCCGACATCATGAACGTAAATCGAATCTTTATAATCTGTATCGCACTCCTGTTCTGCGCGCTTCAAGGGGTGCGATCTGCCCACGCCGGTACGCTTGGAAAAATCAACGGGGTCGTCCTTGACAATGCGGGGAATCTCCTGCCCGGCGCCAATGTGATCATAGAAGGTACCAGGAGGGGGGCAACAACTGATGCAGAGGGTTATTTTGTGATCCTCTCGGTCGATCCCGGCGAATATTCGCTGACGGCGTCTATGGTGGGCTACAGAAAGGTCACACAATCGAACGTGCAAATCGGAACCGACAAAACGACCACTGTCAACTTCGAACTTCACGAACAGACTCTTGAGGCCAGTGAAATTCTGGTCATTGCGGAACGGCCTCCCGTCGAACCCGACAAGACCACATCCAAGTACACGGTAACGGCGGAAGATATCGAGCAACTCTCCATTGTCCGATCCACGGCAGAACTCGTCTCCTTGCAGCCAGGTGTTTCCCAAGATGGGCTGTTTCGTCTGCGGGGTGGAGATGTGGGTACCGGGGGATGGTCGTATCAATACCGGCCGACCGATGTCGCATTTGTCGTGGATGGCGTGCGCGTGGAGGCCAACGATGGGCAAAACAACCCGATGTTTTCCGGGGTGAATCGAAGTGCCATACAGGAAATCTCTGTGATCACGGGTGTGACGGCTGCGGAATATGGAAACGTGCAGGCGGGAATCATCAATATCGTGACAAAAGACGGAGGCCAGAGCTACCACGGATGGGCAGAGTATCGGAACACCCCTGCACACAAAAAGCACTGGGGAGAGAATGTTTACGATGCTCCGATCCATCGCGCCAACATCAAATGGAACGACCCGACGTGGGTTAACGAAACAGATCCGGAGACGGGTCGGGTCGTGCATCAGCGCACCGATTATACGGGCGTAACAGGGCATGAGGTGCAGGCAAGTACCTCTGGACCATTGGTGAAGAACATCTCATTCCTCCTCTCTGGAAAACACACCCGGGATGCCAGTCCCCTTCCCGGACCGGAAAAGTACGGTTTCACCCAGAGCGCCCGCTTTGTACCTGCACCCAATAATTTACAGGGATCCGCCGCCTTGACGTGGTTTGCGACCCCGAACATCAAACTCAAGACGGGCTTTCTATACCAGGGCTACAAATCGTGGTTTAGCGGGGCCGGACAGGGCGGCGATGTATTCGGATTCTCCGCAATTGCCAACGCCGGCGGCGTGCGGGGCATTGGAGACAATTTCAGGAACCTGTTCTTGTCGGATAAATACTCCTCATCCGGACAGCTCAAGTTCCGGGAGGATCTGGAATACGTCGTCCTGACACATACGCTGACGCCGAAGACGTTTTACCAGGTGCGCCTGTCTCGCAGTCGAAGCTTTCAGGATACGCTGAATACATCCACGGTAAACTCGACGGTCCGCAAGGATGCAGATAAGCGCTTTAACCTGGGTGCAGAGACAATCGCCTGGGAGATTTTCGATCGGAAACGGCAAACGCTAAAGGTTGACCTTTCCAGCCAGATCACCAAAGGGCACTTCGTTAAAACAGGCGGAGAACTCACCTTTTTTGACGCCTGGTGGACGGCGCGCCTGGATCCGGCGCCCAGAAACAATATGATTGAATATTTCGGGGGTGACCGCAAAATCGGGGAACCGGTCAATCCGATCGAAGGAGCGCTCTATGCCCAGGACAAGATGGAGTTCGAGGGGATGGTGGTGAACGCGGGGATTCGGATGGACTACTTCAATCCCCGAACGGAATGGCCCGTGGAAACCACACTCTTTGATCGGGCGGATACGCGCTACTTCACCCTCCAGGAGAATATCCCGATGGAACCGGTGGATGCACAGTTCCATTTCAGCCCGAGACTCGGAATCTCTCACCCGATCACCGACAAGGCCGCGATGCACTTCTCCAGCGGGGTGTTCCTCCAGCGCGCAGGTTTCTACGAGTATTACGGTCAGACCTACGAGTCGAACAGAAAGCCGCACTCCCTGGACCTGAACAAGGATGGTGTAATCGGCTCGGAAGAGGTGTGGAACAATATGCAGTCGCGGCGCCGGTACTGGGGAGATCCTCGAATCAGGCCGGAACGGTCTCTGGCATTCGAGGTGGGAGGGGATTGGAATTTCGTAACGGACTACACCCTATCTCTGACGACCTTCTACCGGGCCGAGTGGGACCAGATGGGCGCGCCGCTGACATCGTGGCGAGATCCCTTTAGAAGGGGAAGAGGCGCAAATGTTCGTTCGAATATGCGGGCCGAAGATGTCCGCGGAATTGAGCTTTCGCTGCGGAAGGATTTCAGCCACAATTTCGCGTTTCAACTGGCCTACAATATGCAGTGGAGCGACATCACGCACGTCGTTGGACGGGGTGGTGTCTCCCGCAGAGTAGCACCGGATTCCAAATATATTGTAGAAAACTGGACGTATAAATGGGATATCGATCCGAATACCGGGGCCCGCATTCGGGTACCGCTCACCGATGCTGACATCCAGAGGTATGGGACCCGGGCGGATAACCATATCAAATCTCTCCAGAGATTGCTGGACATCCGCTCTGGGGGCGGTGGGGTACTGGCCGGATACTGGGATATCGGATTCCAGATGGAAGGACCTGAAGGCGAAAAGGGCCTCTATTTCTTCGGCCTCAGCCAGATGCGCGGCATCCACACCTGGGGAGGCAAGCCAGGGGACCGCCGCAACTCCGGGAAGATCCAGTTCCTGTTTTCCACGCCGCCATCGTCGGAAGGTAGCCCGGCCGGCAGAATATTCAGCGATATGAATATCAATATCCTCTACCGGGTGCAAAACGGTGTGACTTTCGAGTACTCGCCGCCAATCGGGGGTGCCAAACAGTGGCGATCCGGCCCCCTTCAGAGCCGTTTCGACATAGAGGCTCAGAAAACATTTCGATTGGGCAACACCATCCAGACTTCGCTATTTGCGTCCGTATTCAATCTGTTCAACGACGGCAGTGTTTCTCGAGTCGACTCCTCTGTGGACTGGGTTCAGTGGGGGCTCGATCAGGCGCGCCCTGACAATCCAGACCTGAGAACCTACGGGGATTTGAATGATTATCGGCGCTTGGTAAACAAACCCCGAAACATCGAACTCGGCGTAAGACTGCGCTTTTAAGCAGAAATCGGTATAAGGAGGATACAGGAATGAAAATACGAGGAATTCACAAAATCGCGGTGCCTGCCATTGCAGTCGCATTGCTTTTTGGAATCGCGGCACTTGCCAACGCACAGACCATTTCTCGCTCGCTACTGGCTACTCGGCTCTCAAACGAGGGCCGCGACGGCGGCACGGCATTGAACAACGCGCAGACGCGGCTGGCCTACCCACGACACTGGAACAATTCGGGGGATACCGGTAGAGCCAAAGCAGGGCCGTCCAGCCGGGGCTATTTTGACAATTCCACAGGTCACGGATTCTTCATCATGACACAGATGGGCGGTGAGGCCCAGACAACCTGGACGGGGCCTCGTAACATGACGGGCAGTTTCGGGGAAATAAACGGAATGCAGTACAATCCCGTAACCGACGGACCGGAAGCCCACCTGGGCACTGAGGTATTTGAGGTGAGAGGTTCGACCTACCGCATCGGCAACTGGTGGCAGGGCCACGAGCCAGTAGATCCGAACAATCCAGTGGGATTGACGATCGAGAATCACCGGTTTTACGAATATATCACCGACGATACCTTCCCGGAGCAAATCGCGATCAACAAGTGGACGACCTCCCAGGGGATCACATTTGTGCGAAAGGCCTACGCCTGGAGCTATCCCAACTTCGACGACTTTATCATCCAGCGCGTAGAATTTACCAATACCGGAGACAGCGACGGGGATGGGGAGCGCGATTTGCCTGAAGAAATCTTGAGCCCGGTCTATATCGCATTGGCCAACTTCTTCGGCGCCTCTGGAGGCGAGGCTCATAATTACAATGAGTCCTGGTGGCGGCATGGACCGCGCGTCAACGACGACTGGCTGGCCTATTCGGACGCGCCCAATTATCCGGTAGATCTCTATAGTCAGACGGGCAAGACAGTTCCGCCCGGCCTGAAACTAACCTACGCCTATGATGGGGACCATCCAGATGTGCCCTTCGATGACGCGGGAGGACCTCTGCTGTTCAACTTTCTGAGCACCCAGAAGAAGGCCGCGCGCATCGCAATCGAAGACGGACAGTTCGGGGCATTCCAGTTCATCGGAATGGCGCCGATCGCCTATGCCAATTCCGGCCCTTTCGCATTCGGACCGCTGGATGCAGGGAAGAGTTATGTGGATCCGGAAGGAGACCAGCCTGCGGCAGTTCGGTGGTATCGATCGCACAGTACCACAATACAGGACGACCCGAATCCCGCTATTCACAATCCCCAGGAGATGCAGGAGATGCTCTTGCATGAAATCTCGAACAATCCCACCGAAGTCGGTTATTTCTTTAACGCGCAGACATACGGTCCATACACGCTGGCACCCGGCGAATCCGGAATGATCGTCTTCGCCTATGTCGCAGGTGCTGGGTCTCAGATGGTTGGCGAGGATATGCTCACCTGGGCGCTCAAACACAAAAAAGAGGAGCTGCCTTTGGGCCTGGACGCGATGCTGCAGAATCTGGAAGCGGCCAAATTTGCCTACCGCGCCGAGTTCGATATTCCGGACGCTCCTCCCGATGTGGCCTTCCACACCCGCATCACGCCCGATGCTCACATGGAGGTATTCTGGTCGGATAAGACCGACAATGCCACCAACCCGGACTACTCGGGTGCCGAGGCTCAGGATGTGATTGGATATGAGATCTGGCGCGCCGAATGGATCCCGGTCGGCCCGTGGACGAAGATCGCAGATATTGCCGCAGGGTCAGCCGTCGGAGGAGAGTATTCGTACGAAGACAAGGACTCGGTTGCAGGCTTCCTCTACCGATATGCGGTTCGAGCAGTTGCCAAAGGCCACACCGCCTGGACGAACGGAATGCAGACCCTGTCAGACCTGCCGGCACATATCCAGCAAAACGTGCAGGCGGGGCTAAAGGGCGGGCGGCGTGCCCCCTTCCAGCAGGAACACGGCGACACGTCTCCGGAACTGCCCTCTGCTGCCCATCTTGACGCCCTTGAAGAAAAGGTCCGCGTGGTGCCGAATCCCTACATTCTCGACCCGAACGGCCCCCACAGGTATCCGGGCGCAATCGAGAAATTCCGGTTTGTCGGTATTCCCAGCAAGTGCGAGATCTACATCTTTACCACGACCGGAGACCTAGTCATCAAGCTGGATCACGATAATCCAAACATTGGGGAAAAGTCGTGGGACCATAAAGTTCAGAACCTGATCACCCTGGCCGGCAGCGGCGTTTACTATTACGTAGTCAAGTCCTTCGTGCCCGGGCACGAAGGAAAGATTCAGCGGGGCACCTTTTTTGTAATCCGGTAAAGGAGGTATCAGATGAAAGGTAAGACCTTATTCGCAACAGCCCTGCTGGTAATAGGGCTTTTATTTCCCACCATCACCCGCGCACAGCCGCCGTTCGAGGTTGGGGTGGAAAAAGGCATGGTGGCGGGGAAGAACGACATCGGGAAGGACCAGGAACGGCTCGCAACGGCTGGTCTGGGATTTCTCAAAATCAATCCGAGTGCGCGGGGAGCGGGAATGGCTGACGCCTTCAATTCGGTGGCCAACGACGTATCCTCCGCCTTTTGGAACCCGGCAGGCATCACGCACGTAGATAAATTCGCCTGGACATCATCCTACATGCAGTGGCTGGTGAATACGCAGATCTATGCCGGCGCTCTGGTATATAATACAGAAGACCCAAGACTGGGCTTTCTGGGCCTCACTCTGGTATCGATGATACCCGAGGAGGTCGAGGAGACCACCATCTTTCAGCCCACGGGAACCGGGCGGAACATCGGGGCTTCAAATATGGCCTTAGGGCTTATCTACGCGATCAAATTCACAAATAAGCTTTCGTTTGGTGTGAAGGTCGATTGGGTCCGTGAAACGATTCTGGACCATTCGCTCAACACGATCAAATTCGATATAGGAACGTTGTTCTATACCGGTTTCCGAAATGTTCGAATGGCGATGTCCTTGAAGAATCTGGGGCGGAACGAGCAGTACGAACAGGTGAAGTTCTGGATGCCGCTAAACTACTACATGTCCATTGCAGATGAGATTTTTGGCAAACCGGGTGAGCCGGCTTACCTGACCATAGCGGCCGAAACGCTCTATGCAATCGACTATGACCAGCGATACCATGTCGGAGCGGAACTGTGGTTGGGGAACATCCTGGCCTTGCGGGGCGGCTACAAATTCAATTACGATGCGGAAACCTACAGTATTGGCGCGGGATTGAATTACGAAATCATGAGTGGCCGCAAGATAATGCTGGATATCTCGTACACGGACTTCGGTAATTTGCTGAATACGCCTCTTCGGGTTTCTTTAGGAGGGACCTTTTAGATCGAGGTGGAGGACACGTGGTCTTGAACGTCTGGTTTCACAAAATGGTTGTCTGTATGGTTCTTCTCACGATCTCCCGGACTGAAGCTGTGCAGCGTGTGCCGATCCATTTCGAAGTCCCTCCCGAAGCAAATACCTATACTGGAATCCAGCCAGCGACATTCGGGATTCCATTTGAGAAGGGACAACTGCGTATCGGCGATGGCATGCAGATCGTCGATAGCAAGGGAAAGACGATGCCGGCTCAGTTTGAAGTGACCGCCACGTGGGGGCCTGAATCCACAGAGGTGCGCTGGCTTCTCGTCGATCTGCTCGTGCAAATCCGGGACGGCCGCGCAAAGGATGTCTTTCTGGAATTCGGACCCAAGGTAGGCCTTGAGGACTCAGATCCCCTGGCGAGAAAAACGGGCGACCGCATTACCGTCAACACGGGTGCACTGGAGTGTGTGCTCGATTCCGATGCGGGTGTCCTGGGGCAGTTTGTCCTGAAGGACGGATCTGGAAAAGCCTTTCGCGCCACAACAAAAGGATCCGAAATCGCGGTTGAAAAATCGGGTCCAGTGCGTGCAGTGGTGCGTATGAAAGGTGACTACCTCGCCGAAGATGGCCAGAAGCTGGGTGAGTTCATCACCAGGGTTCGTTTCTGGAAGGGCCAGTCCTATGCTCGCATCTACCACACGCTGGTCTGGGGAGGCGATCAAACCAGCGAGATAGGATGCCTCACCTTTGTGCCAGAAGCAGTCCTGCCCGGTGCTCAAATAACGGCGGGAGTAGATGGAGCACGCATTATCGAATCAGATGATCTTCTTCTGAGGCAGACCGATTGGAACGTTGTACAGGGCAGCGCGATGGGCAAACATATAGATGGCTGGATTCAGCTTGGGAAAAAAGAAAAGTCCCTCTTCCTGGCCCTCAGATGGCCCTGGCAGCAGTACCCGACGAGCATTTCGGGAAAGAATGGCAGAATCGAACTGGGCCTTATCGGCCCTGACAAACCCATGGACCTCACTGCGGAGGAGGTGGCAGTTCCGTATGTCAGGCCCGGAATGGAGAAGTGGAACCTGAGGATCTTCGACAGCAGCAAGCTGTGGCATGCCGACTATAACGGCCCGTCCGCCCGCCCACACATTTCTCCGAGGGGTGTGGCGAAAACCTTTGAGATCCTGATCTGGTATGGCGAGCCTGATTCGGAGACAACGCCCGAGGTAAAGAACACCTTTGCCCAGCATCCCGTATTGGGTTTTGCCTCGCCGGAATTCGCGACAAAGGCGATGCTGCCTTCACCGATGTCGCCCAAGGACAAAGCTAATTTCCCGCTGATCGAGGGCGCGCTGGAGCGCGCCTTCCACTGTGTGACCCGGGAAAACGCATTCGATGGGGACTATGGAACCTGGAACTTCGGCGACATCCAGTGGTCGTGGATCGGGCGTCTGGGTTACACGACATACCGATACTGGATGAATCACGGGAAGGGCTGGTCCATCGTCCCCTGGGTCCTCTGGTTGCGATCTGGAGAGCGGGAGTATTGGGAGAACGGCGAGGCCAACAGCCGTCATGTCATGGATGTAGATACATGTCACATCCCCGAGTGGGAACCTGCGCCGGATGGAAAAATCCGGGGAGGTCAATACCACTACTCGGCACTGCACTGGGGATACGGCCCCCACGTTTCCTCCTTTTTTATGGATTCGGAGTATCTGCCCTATTGCTATTACCTGACCGGGTATGAGCGGGCAAAAGACATCTTGCTCGACCGCGTCGAGGCCCTTGCGCGGGATCCGTGGAAAGAACGGGTGCTATATTTCCGTCAAAATCCGAAGAAACGCTCGAGACACCTGTATGTCCTGGTCAAAGACCTGGCGGTACTCTACGAAGCCACCTGGGACGGTCGCATTCTACCCTACCTCAAAGAGTATCTGGATCTAACCCTCGACGCCCAGATCAGCAATGGCAGATTTGCGAACATCGTCTCCAACCATTACCTGGATCAGCCGCTGAATATCGCACTGAGGGTATTTCCAGGCGAAAAGGAGCGGATTCTCAAGGCACTCTATGAGTTCCAAGAATACCAGGGAGGGCCAGTAAGGAGCCGGAGCGGAAGTGCGGGAATCGGGCCGATGTCCTTGTGGACGACGCACACGCTGTCGCAGGACCGAAACAATCCCCTGTACCTGGAGACTATTGCAATGACCTCGATGGGTCAGGCTTGGAGTGTGGCCGAGAATGAAACGATCTGGAATGGATTGACCGAATTCGACGCGCACCTGGCCGGTCCGATGCTGCGGGACTGGGTCATCGCGATTGCAGATCAGGCGGAGAGAGGAAAGAATGAGGAGTCTCTGACGACGGGACCTCCGCTCTTTTTCAATGCCCAGCTCCCGTTACCCGAGGGCGAGGATGAGGGCTGGGAAAAGAGCCGCGGTCGGCACCTGGTCCTGGCACTCGTCAAAGAGGGACAGCCGCTCACTGTGAATCTTCATTTTATGATGCACAATCAGGGCCGAAAAAACACCCTCCGTGTTCGGGTCACCGACCCTGAGAATCGGCGAGTGGCTGACATCTTGCGAGAGATCGAGAACAGCTATACCGAACCGGAAGCGGTCCAGGGCATTGCCGTACAGATTCCAACAGGGCCTGGAGGGGTGTACGCCATTGAGCTCTGGTCGAAGGTAGGAGCCTATCCGGTACGGGCCGAATCCACAGATGGAAAAGTCGTCCACGTCCTCCCACCCGGCAGAAGGGCTGTCTGCTCGCCGACATTTGGCGGCCAGGGTTGGTTTCGACCAAAAGGAAACGGCGAGATCCTCATTGGCTATCCGGGTAATTTCCCCGGGGCGCGAGTAATTACATTCGATCCTTCGGGACGGATTGCGGGTGCCAGCCAGATTCACAGTACCCGTCTCGTAGAGACGAATGTGGGACCTCGGCAACAACCCGTCGGAAAGCCCTGTCGCTTTCAGCCCGACCCGAACGCGCAAGGTCTGTACTCATTCATCACTGCGAACAACGACTGGCACGCCGTGCGCGAGATGCGAGGCATGCTGCCGTGGGTCTCCGGACGCGAGGAGTCATGGTTTGATCCGCATGAATATCCCCACCCCGATCTGATTCGCCTGATCGGCGAGTAGAGGCAACCCCTGTGGTTGCCTGCACCGCGACGGCTGGACGGCCCGGCCGTGGCACCTGGATGAGGTGTGGCACCCGACGAACTACATCGTGAACGAAGGCCTGAAGTTCCTGGAGAATCGTGACCAGACATGTCCTTTCTTCCTGACCGTGTCTTTCTATGCGCCCCACCCTCCGTATATGTTCCGCAAATGCGAGCCCTATGAAGGGTCCGCACGAATTCCCTTCATCATTTCGGGCGGCGATTCTCTGGGGCTGCAATCCGGGCAATTGTTCGATGGGCCGGTCTGCCTTGAGGACCTGATGCCGACCCTGTTGGACCTGGCCGGTGTCGGGGTCCCGAACGGCCTGGATGGCCACAGCCTGGTGTCAATCCTCCGAGGAGAACAGACCTATTGGCGTCCTTTCCTGCACGGAGAGCACGCGCCGTGCTACAGCCAGGAACAGGCCAACCATTATCTGGTTGACCAGACCACGAAGTACATCTGGCGTCCGCTGAGCGGCGATGAACAGCTATTCGATCTGGCAAAAGACCCGAACGAATGCAACAACCTGGCATTGAGGCCCGATCACCTAAATCGCCTGTGCCTTTGGCGAGGAAGGCTAATAGAGCGGCTGGCAGACCGACCGGAGGGCTTCACCGATGGTGAAAGGTTGATCGTGGGACGAGACTACCCGGGAATTTTTCCTCACATCCAACAGGACCGGTGATTCCATGGCACAAGGAAGCTCGCACTCGGAAGACGGCGTGCTTTTCAACAGCAGGCGTTTCCTCCTCGACGAGGATGTTCTACCCGGGTCCATGTTCAGCGGTACGATTCCTCATCTGAACAACGGCAGAAGCATCGCGCGAAATGGTGGCGGCGCCTGGTTCTGCTGTTTCACCATCGATCGCAAAGAGCGGCCCCTCCCCGTTCGACAAAAACGCGACTGGCAGATTCTGCTCGCGGTCTCGAACAAGCCCGTTTTCCAAGGTTCCGCCTTCCCTGAGCCGGTCATCCTCGTCGGTGAATCCGGATCTCTCTTCTCATCCGGAACCAGTCGATTGGGAAGTTCCAGCCTCGTTATCGACCCGTCTGACCGCCTTCACCTCTTCTACGAACAGGACGAAGATATCTTTCACCTTCACGCCGACGCATCCAGTCCAGCACCCAGGGAACGTCTTGCCGATCGTTCCGCCTGGTCAGGGCCTGAGGCAGTAGCCGAAGGGGCCAGTCTGGGAGACATCTTCCTGGATACGCAGGACCGTTTGAGGCTGGTTTACACGCGGAGAGGCGTCCTTTACCAGTTGCTATTGGGCGAGGGGGGAGAGCAGAAAATCTGCGACGGTGGGATCCATCCCTCCGCCCACCTGGACGGTGATGGAACCATCCACCTGGCCTTTGAGCGTGATCGAAGAATCTTCTATCTGCGTCAGGGCAGTGATGGACTATGGACCGATTCCACAGGTACGCCCGGACCCGAAATGGTTGCTTACTTCTGCAGCTCCTGGCCCTCTCTGGCCACAACGACTGACGGGAAAATCGTTATCGCTTATCAGGGCGAAGGAAAGACGGACCTCAAGCAGTATCCTCCCCTCTACGCGCCGCTCAGGGTAGCTGGCGGATCTACCGTTTCCTATGCGGTCCACAATGGAGAAAAGTGGTCCATTCACGACTTCCTGAGATCCAGCGAGATCCTGCTGAAGCGACGTCCGCACCATCGACATCCCCAGGCCGATCCCACCTTCCTCCCCTTCATGGAGGAGTTCTGGCGTCCCTCCCTTTCGGTTGACCCTCACGGCGTCGTCTGGATGTTCTACGTCAACTCCACCCGCAGGCACATCTACTGGTCCCGGTTTCAGGGGAAAACGTTCGGCACTCACCATGAGGCGCGTGGTCCCTACGATGTGATGACCCGCCTGATGTGCCTCCAGAAGGAAACCTCGAGTCGTCCCGGTATCGGCTATCTCACCTTCGCATCGAATCAGGTTTACTTCGATGTTATCCAGGTCTCGGAGTATAAGAGTAGAGATCGGAGGCGGATCGTCTTCCTGGATCATCTGGAGGTTGACCACATGATCGATCTGGAGCCCTGCATCGGAATGTGGGAAAAGCATCCGGGTCCCGTATTTGGGTGGGGAATCACGGGAGATACTGAAGACGACAACATCGCCTGGTGCCACGTTCACCGGCGCGAAGATGGATTTGAGATGCATTACATGGGACAGGGTCCCGAACTGCGCAGCAACGCCCTTCCCGGACGGGCCTTCAGCAGCGACGGGGGCCATTGGGAGAAACGCGAACCCGTGGTTGAATCGGGTTTGACGCTGGATGATCGACCCATGCCTTCGACCTTCTGGCGTCCCATTTACCTGGAAGACCCCGACGAGGAGGACCCTTCACGTCGTTTCAAGGGCCTGATCGGTCGGTATCGGAATGACCGTGGACTCGAGCTCCGCGTCTGGGACGTCATCACATCGCCCGATGCATTGCAGTGGCATACGGTGGACCAGCCGAATGTGGTCGGCGGGGACATCAGCATCGCTTCACACCTCTATCGCGATGAGGAGGACCCCGAACCGATGCGTCGCTACAAATTCCTCGCCGTGACCGGATGCAATTCGGGCCGGGGTGTGGCCGCTTTCACCAGCCCCAATCTGATCCACTGGGACAGAGCTGTCTATCTGAGGGAGAATACGGACGACCTGCTCTCCTCTCTCTGCCCTTATCCGACCGGGCCTCAGCCTATCGATCCCGACGCCGCGGAGAATCCGTGGGAGGAGGAGGTCCACGACGCCTACATCTGGCGCGAGCACGGCATCCTCATGTTCCATTACGACGCCTTCTATTTCGGAGCGAACCAGCACATTGAGAAAGCGCTCGCCGTCTCCCGAGACGGACGGCATTACTGGCGTGTCCAGCGGGGTGCCATCGACATGCCGCATGGAAATTGTGGCGAATGGGACTCGGGCCGGAACCGTACCGCAGTGCCGATCCGTGTTGGAGACGAGCTCTGGATCTTCTTCTGCGGCATGCCTGCTCAATTCTTCGGCGATTCCGACACAGAGGGATACATGCCGCCGTTGTGGGTCGATGCGTGGACCTTTGAGAAAACGCGACTACGCCAGGAGCAGCGTCCGTGGAGGGTAGGCCTAGCGAAGTTGCGCGTGGATGGCTGGGCTTATCTCCAGGCTGTGCGGGAGGCCGGGTGCGGATACCTGACCACCATCCCATTCGGATACACAGGTGGAAACCTGGTGGTCAATGGATCGGGATTGGGTCCGGGAGGAATACAGGTCGAAATCCTGACGGCCGAAGGCCTGACCCTGGACGGTTTCGGCAGGGACCGGTGCCGGTTCAGCGAACCGGACGCGGTGACCTCCAGGGTGGCATGGGAAGGCGTTGGCTCTCTTCCTCACGGAAGATATCGTCTCAAGTTCACCTTCGAAGACCTGGAAAGCCGCCTCTACGCCTTCGGCTTTGAGGACTGAAAATATTCTGGGTCGCTAAGGAGATCGTGGATGGAAAACAACAAGGTGATCAACGGTGGAATCGCGGCACCCCAGGAACCCGTACAGTCCGATTGGGTCGTGGGCTGGGAGGGCGGACAGGACGCCGAGCAGGCTGCCCGTGAGATGGCCAGAGTAATGAGCCGCATTCTCGATAGAGAGGTTGCTGCTGCGTCCTGGTGTGCGACAGCGGCGCGGCACACATTCGTGGTCACGAATGCCGATCGCGCGCCCGCCGAGATTGCGGCGCGCCTGGAGGGCAAGCGGCTGGACGCCTTTGCGATTCGATACCCGGTGAAACTGGAGAATCGCGAGGTCTGCCTTTTGGTTGCGAAACACGAGAAATCCTGCGACCTGCCGGTCTACGCCTTCCTCACCAAATACCTGGGCGCAGAATGGGTGGGCCCCGACCCACTCGGAGAGGTGCTGCCGTCGCTTCCGAACTGGGAGATGCCTACGGTGATTGACGATTTCGAAAACCCCGCGTACGAGCACCGCTTCTGGCAGTCTCAGGGGATGAACGCGCGGAGGTGGCTGGGGTCCTGCTTCCACATGCAGTTCCACCACAACCTTCGGTCGGTGTTCGACCCGGACAAGTACGGCGATCGGGAGGAGTTGTATCCCTTTTACGGCGGCAAGCGTCACGTGCCGAGGGACGAGGAGAGCAAACGAGCGGGCTGGCAGCCCTGCACGAGCACCGACGAATCTGTCGAGGTGGCGGTACAGTACGGCCTGGATTACCTGCGGGAAAACACCGACAAGGTAAGCTTCAGCCTGTCGGTGAATGACGGCGGAAAAGGCTCGTGCATGTGCGAGGCCTGTATTGCTCAGGACCCTCCCGGCGCCCTGGACCGAGGGCAGCCGGACCTGACCGAGCGCTACTTCAAATTCTACAACGCCGTGGCCGAGCGAATCACCCGGGAAAAGCCGGACGCATACGTCGCGGTGCTGGGATACGGACGGTGTAAAAGCCCGCCGAAGGTGCTCAAAATCCATCCTCGGATCGCAGTGTTCAACGTGTGCAGCAACACGGAATGGGAGCCTAACGTGGCGGTGCGGCAAGAGGAATGGCAGGCCGCGGGGGCCATTCCCTGCCTGTATCAATGGCTCTGGGATACCGGTTTCCTGACAGTTCGCCACTTTCCCCACGCAGTCCAGGATGTGGTCAACCTGTCGCACGCGATGGGAGGTTTCGGATACTACTGCGAGGATATCACGATCTGGGCCGCAGGCGGACCGAAATTCTACACGCTGGCGCGGCTACTCTGGGATACGAAAACGGACGTAGATGCAACAGTCGATCAGTATTTGCGCCTTGCTTACGGAGAGGCGTCTGTCCCGGCCATGCGGACCTACTTCCAGCGTTGGGAGAAAATCTGGGAACGCGGGGGCGAAGACATCCGCTATAACACCGGCCGTGGCTGGCGGTCGAAGGCACATCTCGAGGACTTGAAGAGGGACGATCTGCTGGTGATGGATAAGGCGATTGCCGAGGCATCGGCCGCGCCGGGGACCCTTGAAGAGAAGGCGCGAATGGACTACGTACAAACCTACTACCGGTGGCTTCGCATCAATGCCGATCAGTACCTCGTGACACAGGAACTCTCGGATGAGACGTGGATCCTGGCTCGGACTCCCGAGGAGGTGATGTTGGAGGCGGAACGCGGCATCGGCCTGACATCTGCGTTCGAGGCCATGTGGAAGGAGATCATCTCGAAAGACCGCACGGGATGGCTGATGTCAGTTCGGTACTCGCCAGAGGAGACCTGGGACCGGTTCCTCAGGCCGCTGCGCCGAGAGGTCCTGGCGGGCTTCGACCCGTCGGTGGATGTGGCGTTCGACGCCATCACGCATCACATGCTGGAATCACGCTCAAAGGAGGAGGTCGCGACTTTCTGGAGGGATCAGTTGAACTCCCACCCGGTCCTGGCACCCTGGATCCGCACGCAGATGCATCTCCTCGAGACAGGACCCGGCGAGAACCTCGTGGAGAACGCGGGCTTCGAAACGGGAGTGCCTGGACCGCCGCCCGAGATAGCGGGATGGGAGCCCCACGGGGCCTGGCAAGATGTCCCCGCCATTCACGCGTGGAGCCCGCATGCCAGCCGGAACGGGAGCGAAGCCGCGGCTGTAGGGCAGGCCTACACCGGAGGGATTCGAACGAAGGTCCCCACGGTGAAAGGGAGGCGCTACAGGGCTTCTGGATGGTACCGTTCGGACTGGGAGGACGAGAAGGGCGAACAGCGGCGGCCAATGTGGAGCATCGGCGGGATGCGGTGGCCGCTGCCACCGACGAAAAGCCAGTGGCGGCCATTCTACACGACCTTCACCGCAGACACCGACGGCACGGTCATCGACCTGATCACCAACGGGTTAAACCGGGAGGAGTGGACGTGGTTCGATGATGTAGAAGTCGTTGAGATCTGTGGGAGCCCCTGACCTTGATCAATGGCAGGCTTTTTTAGAAGACCTTTTGCCCCTGATAAAACGCACCGACACCGCGGAAAACCGATCACCGCCCCCGACCATAGGAAAAGACCACCTCCCGAGATTCGGTCTGTCTGCTTACGAGGTCGGTAACTGTAACCTCGAGGGCTTTGAACCCTAGATTAGTCTTTCTAAGGTCGAGTTCAAAGTAGGCCGTTTCAACGTCCTCAGACGAACCAATCTGTTCATAATTGATCGCCACCTGTGGTTTGCGGTTTCTGAGAAGCGAGCGCAATCCAGATGTCAATATGCCGAGGGCGCCGATAGATGATTCGGATACTGACCGGACTCGAAACTGCGTTCTGTACCGGGTCTGACCAAATTCATCGCTTTTCAGGTTATAGATTTCAAAAAACACAAAAACCTTCTGACCTTCGCCGTAGGTACGTGTGGGCATGGGAATAATCCAGACATCTCCCTTTCTGAATTTCTCCACCGAACCCGTATCAGCGATTGTTGCAGCCATCTGGATATCGCTGATACGAAGATGCTCATCGGAGAAGTCGGACACTTGCAGGGATTGCCGATAGATTCCGGTTCGACTGCTGGAAATGTCCTTCACCTGGACCTGAAGTTCGTACTTACCTGGCGGGACCTGTAGCCGAAGTATTTCGGGCATGAAGGATCCCTTTTTCTCATCGAAATCACTGGACACCCTGTATGTCTGCTCAATGGCGTTTCTGTGAATCTCTCTGAATCCGCTTGAGGCCAGAGCAACGGCACAACGGGCATAGGCAAACGCGGAGTCCGCATCCTGGTGAAGTTGAATCTGTTCGCCTGGAATTGCGTAGTAGATTTCCAGGTTCGTGCTCCCCTCCTCTCCGCGGAATCCAGCAAAGTCATAATAGAAGTCCAGGGGGGCATGCTGAAAAGAAGGACGGTAATGATCGGGAATGGTAGCAACCGCGTTCTGGAATACGACATGCGGTGCGAAATCGGAAATCAGCGCCAGTTGTGAAACATCTGCATCCAGGTTTGGCGGAGGGATTGGAGCAAACCCAAAATTGCCGGTGCCCCGGTCATCCGTAAATGTAATCTCGAACCCCCTCCCAATCCCGGTATAAGTCCACGTCTCCCAGGGAATGGTCGCCGATTCATTTCCCAATGTAACGGGTGAATAACCCCCAAAATTCAATTTCTTTTCCAGGTTGCCGATCAAAAATTCGTTCTCTGTTTTCTGGGGTATTTCCTCCAGTTCTTCTTCTGGATCCGGAAGAGCCGGGATATCGGCATCCAGTTCCTCAACGGAGGATCCAGGTTGGCTGGATACGTCTGATTGTGCATCATCCGAATCGGCTCCAAATCGCACCGCCTCGCCAGGACTTCGGCGCGAGCGGACAGGAAAAATCGGACCCGTAAAGGTCAGATAAGCCGCATCGGGGCCGTACAGAGCCGTTGCCATTCGCGTGCGGACCGTTTCCACATTGGGATCGGAAGTAAAATGTCTTCGGGTTGACATCGAGCGATAATCGGGTTCACCATATCGGACATAGACTTTGCCCCGCTGGTCCCAGGGCCGAATACCATTGAAAAAAAAGGTCCGAGCATACCAGACGCGGCGGTAATGCTCAATGATTCTCTCATTGATACGGGTGAGAATATCAGAATCACGCTGATTCCAGAAATTCTGCAAATAATCCGTTTTATCCGATTCCGGCGTCGCGCGGTATTCCTCGAGTTCTCTATCGGAAGCTACCATAGAGATATCTGTATAGAACATTCGTTCCGACTCATCAAGTCTTTGGAGATACCGCTCAAATACCTCAAGCGCTTGAACATAGCGTTCATTCAAAAAGTGGGACTGAGCTACAATCGGTAAAATCTTCGTCGCTTCTGGATGGGTGTTCAGGAAGGGCGCAATGAACCGATCGACTTTCTCGTAGTCCCCGGCCCGCACGCAGGCCAGGCCGAAATAATAGAGTCCGTCGGGATTGTCAGGTTCCAATAAAACATATCGCGTGAAGTATCCAATCGCTTTTTCAGGGTTTTCCTCGAAGCGACTGTAAATTTCACCCAGGAGTCGATAAGCAGGACCATATGTGGAATCGATTTTGACGGCCTGCTTTGCCTCTCTTATGGCCCGACGATAGTTGTAGAATGCACCTAACCCCCGTGCGGGTTCTTCCACGTACGCAATCCCCAATCCGACATACGCTTCCAGGTAATTCTCATCAATCGACTTTGCCCTTTTGAAAGCCCTCTGGGCCTCCGCATAATGACCTGCCCGAAGAAAGCTATTTCCCAGTTGGGTCATGAGTTCGGCTTCATTGCGACCAGATTTCAGGAGAAGGCGCAACGTCTCACCAGCTTCTTTCTCCTGATTTACCATAACCTGGTGTTTCCACAAGGCGAGAAGGGAATCGCTCTCCTGGGGACTGATGGAGATAGTCTTAGACGACTCCCCCGATAGGGGAATTAGAACCCCAAAAATCAAGATCAAGACTCCCCGCTTTGAAAACATTTTTAGCCCTCTCAATTTCTTATCGGGCAGGGACCGATTGTCCAAACCTCAGGATAATATTAATGATACTCATAATATTGATGAGTCTTATTTTATAGTTAAACGAAACAGGCGTCAACACCAAATGGAAGCGCGTGAAAAAGGGGGAAGAGTCTAACCGGTCCTACTGCCAGTGGTTCAAATTTCTTCCCGTGATCTCCTGCAACGCTTCAATATCCTCCTGGAAAATCTTTCGCAGTGAGTCCCACATCCTATTCCTATCCAATCGCTGATCGCTTTGGCAGCGCGGCTCTGAACGCCGCCACACTCTCCCACTCAGGACCCAGTGCGTGCCGCGAATATATCGGATCTGGATGCCGATACATCAGATGCGCAGTGCGCCGAATCCGCTGCGTCTGCCGGACAGTCCCGCAGTGATAACTGGCAATATTGAACACCACTGCAGACCCCGCCGGAGCGTGGACATCGGCCCGACCAATCCGTCGGGGATTTGTGCGACCAAAGGAATCTGTCCAGATCGGTTTATCCGGATCGACATACGCCGTCTCACTATCGGCAATCCGCAGAACACCCTCACCCCATCCGCTCTTGCCATCCCGCGTCTTGGGCAGTTGTCTCTTGGTCTCCGCACTCTCTGGAATAAGGCTCGTACAGTGGGACTCGGCATCCACATCGTCCAGATAGTAAATCACCTGTATCGCCGGAGCGAAAAACTCATTTCGATCAGCACCCTCCACAATACCGTTGTACTCCCGGTGCCACTGCCGCGAGAGACAGAGCGGATCGCCGCCGTCAATATCCTCCGGCGGCTCGGCAACACACGGCTCGCGCCGCAAAAAACTCAGACTGCTAAACTGAACATCCTCTCCGAGAATGCGGCGCACCAGTGGCGCAACCGACGGATGGTGAACCACGCCATCCAGCGCCTCTGTCCTGTGCATCAACTCCGGCGCCCTGCAGCCCACAGCTATATGACCCGGACGCGGTCCAGGCTCCCATTCCTTCGGGTGCGCGGCCACATCGGCATCAATCCCCTCGTTAATCGCCGCCTCCTCCTCCGGTGAAAGTGCCCCCTGCACCACGACATACCCATTCTCCGCAAAACATCTCAGCATCTCGTCCATCGCTATTACCCCTTTAAAAAGACACCGCATCAAACCGAATATCTCTCAAGAACATCCCGATCAATCTCAATCCCCAGCCCGGGCCTCTGAGGCACCTCGAGATAACCATCCACGGGCAAAATAGGCTCTTTCGCCAGCTCTGTTCGAAGTCCATTTTCCGTCATATCGCACTCAAAAAAAGAAGGGACTGGATTCACGGAATCCAGCGCATCTGGGATCGACGCCTGCCAGTGCAGGGTAGCGGCAAGACCAACGACTGCCCCCCACATATGCGGCATAACCTGGATATAATTGGCACTGGCCATCGCCACAACCTTTCTCGCCTCGGTAAACCCGCCGACAATCGCAATATCCGGCTGCACGATATCCACTGCTCTTCGCTGTATAAACTCTCGAAATGCCCACCGCCCCTGCAAACCCTCGCATCCCGCAATCCGCATCCCGAGCGCCCTTTTAATTTCTACATACCCGGCCACATCATCCCTCGAAATCGGTTCTTCAAACCAGAACAGATCGTACGCATCCATCTTGCGTCCCACCTCTATCGCCGTACCCACATCATAGGCGAGATTTGCATCCACACACAAAAGAATATCATCGCCAATCGCTTTCCGCACAGCAGCCACATTCTTCTCATCATAAGCCTTCCCAAGCCCAACCTTCATCTTCATCGCGGGAAAACCCTGATCCACATATCCTTTGGCCTCATCCATCAATGCCTGTGTATTATCCGGCCTGTCTTTCCTGAACAACCCGCTGGCATAGCAGGGGATACGGTCCCGAAATGCGCCCCCCAGAAGGCGATAAACCGGCACATCAAGCGCCTTTCCCATAATATCCCACAGCGCAATATCTACGCCGCTGGTCGCTCCCACATTCCTCAGACTCCCCGAATTGTTCAGCGCGTTCCAGATCACTTCGCAATCGAACGGATCCTTCCCGATCACATGCCGCTGAATATCCGACTCACCCAGCGATCCCGCCCCCTGTCCCCATCCCGTAATACCCGCATCGGTAACAATCTCCAATAGGATAGATGACCGCCCCGTAATCCACGTAAAAGAATTTCCGAACTTCTCGGTCACGGGATAGCGCAGACGATGGTATTTAACTTCGGTAATCTTCATATTCCCTCCCAACGACGATATATCTAAAAAATCTACATCCGCTGCATCGGTCCAACATCTGTAGCCTGTACCCGAAAATACAACCCCATTCTACCAAAGTCAATCAACACCGGACTTCAGAATTTCCCTCTTTCTGATCTAACTTGCTATTCATTTCGACCTTGCCCATATTCTAATAAACAAACCGATCCAGAAATCTCCATCTCAAGGAGAACCCAATGGCCGAACCCAAAGGCAAAGCCTTTCAGACCGTGCGAGATACCGCTCCCAGAAATACCTATCGAGGCGCTGTTATAGGATGCGGCAGAATGGGAAGCACCATTGACGACGAACACATTGGTATGCCCCATTACCCATGGCCCTGGGCGCACGCGCCTGCAATGATTGAAGCCAGGGGAATTGATCTCGTTGCCGCCGCTGATGAGGACCCCGCTAAACTTGAGGACTTCAAACAGCGCTGGGACGTATCAGCCCTCTACACCGATTACCGGGAGATGGTCGAAAAAGAACAGATCGACGTGGTTTGTCTGACCACCCGCCCCGAACCTCGCGCTGAAATCACGGTCGGTTTGGCCGAACTGGGGGTCAAAGCCATTTTTGCCACCAAACCGATGTGCCGCACATTGGCCGATGCCGATACCATGATCGATACCTGCGCCAGGAACGGCGTCATCCTCACAATGGCCTGCCATCTCAACTGGTATAGCTACTACACAAACGCCCGCCGGCTCATTGCCGACGGCGCCATTGGTCCCTTAAAATCAATGATCTGCCACAGTCCCTCGAACCTTTCCAATATTCAAAGCCACACCCTATCCTTACTCCGCCTCTTTGCCGGTGCCCCGGCCCAATGGGTAGTCGGCCTTATCGACACAGACAAACAAGCCCAGTCTAATTCCGACATTCCAGGATCGGGAATCATCGTATATGAAAACGGTATCCGCACCATTTTGAACTCCCGCTCCGAAACCATGCCTTTTGCCTGGTCCCTGGAGTTCATCGGCGAAACCGGCCGCATTATCTCCCGCAACGCCCATGCCCAGTTTGAGATATGGACCCCACATCCCGAAACCGGTGCGCCCACCCAGACGCATCTGCCGGGACCCTGGCATCCCAGAAGCTCAATGGTTGACGCCATCGAAGGCGTCTGTCGTTCTATTGAACAGGGCCGCGAAGACATCTGCCCCGGCGAGTTTGGCCGCGAAGCTCTTGAAATCGGCATTGCCATAAGAGAATCACACCGCTGCGGCAACATCCGCATTGACCTGCCCCTTGAAGATCGCAACCTCCGAATGGGGTAATCTGATCTTGTCAACTGTTTAAGAGATATATTTCTGAAAAAAGTCAGTAATCTTGCGGTATTATTACTCGCAACCAACATGCATAACGTCAATTTCTTATCTGGACTTGCTACTTATACCGACCTTGCCCATATTTTAATGGACAAACTGATCCAGAAATTTCTGTTGTTCACCCTCTTTACACAGGATTAGTAAAATGGCTTCCTGGCAAATTAAGCAACTCGAAAAAATGAGCGAAACGGATCCCAATTTGATAGATGATGTACTCCATCATTTCTACGAATCAAACCCCGTACGTCTTGAAAAACTTGTGATCGGTGCTTATCTCGATCGTGATATTAACCTCGGCAAGGCAGCAGAACTTCTCGGTCTCCATCGAGAAGAACTGCGACAACGCTTCCTCAAACAGGGCATTCCACTGCGAGAAGGAAGCCAATCTGTTGATGAACTAAAAGCTGAAATCGCTGCTGCTGATCGAATGGGACGTTCGAAGTGATCGTTATTGACAATACCGTATTGTCTAATTTTGCACGTACAAACCACCTTCAACTATTAGAATTATTCTGCCGCAGTCGTGGATTGATCGTTCAGGCAGTCAGGGGGGAGTTTCAACAGGGTATCAGCAGAGGCTTATTTCCTGAAACAGACTTATCGTGGATGAATCAAATCGATATCACAGATCCCAAAGAAATCTATCTTTCACAACGTTATAGATTGGAGTTAGGCAACGGTGAATCTGACTGCTTGGCTATCGCCGTATGCCGTAACCATGAACTGCTCACTGATGATCGCAAGGCTCGTCAGATCGGATTTCGTGAACAAGTACGTGTTTCAGGAAGTGTTGGTGTCCTTGGTTCGCTTGTCAGACGATCCACTATCTCGTTATATGAAGGAAACCGGGTGTTAGCAGAATTTATTAACGCGGGATATTTCTCACCCATTGAAGAACTTGATGATTTGATTTGACAGACAAATTACAGACAGATCAATTATCCAACGAAAGATCCATTGGTTCTATCTTGGTTATGGAGCATCTCTTACTTTCCGGAATGAAAATGATCGTCGTATATGGCATCAAAGAAAATTTGAACCCCATCAAAGCAAAATTATCCGATGTAATCCACGACTGTATGCAATCCGTCCTCGGCCTGCCAGAGGATAAGCGAGCGCACCGCTTTGTGCCCATGGCCAAAGAGGATTTTTACTATCCCGGTGGTCGCACGGATGCATACACCGTTATTGAAATCAGCATGATGGCTGGTCGCCAGGTGGAAACCCAAAAAAGTCTGATCAAAACGCTATTCAAAGAAATCGAAAACCAATTATCCATTTCCCCCATGGACATCGAAATCACCATAAAAGAACAACCACCGCATTGTTGGGGATTTCGGGGCATAACGGGTGATGAAGTCAATGACCTCAAATACAAAGTCAACGTGTAACTAATTGCCGAGGATTCTCAATGAATACTATACTCGAAACAGTCGAAACAACACAAACATCCCCCGAAGGATTCTTCACCCTTGCAAAACTTGGCGGACGCTGGATTTTGCTCACGCCAGAGCGACAGCCGTTCTTCTCAGTCGGACTGAATCACATCGACTCCTCCCCACTGCTGTATCCAGAAAACCTGCCCCGCTGGAAACAGAAATACGACAACAACAGCATCAAATGGATCTGCGAATCCGTATCGCCCAACCTGCAATCCTGGGGATTTAACACCGTCGGCTGGGTGCAGGATGTGACCATCTTAAAACACGCGCACAGCCCGAGTTTCACCCTGGAAGAATATCGCGCGCTATCAATGCCCTACTGTCACTTATTGCCTTTCATCGAAACACATCAATGGAACACATGGCACAAAAATCCCGACATCTTCAGCAAAGACTTCGAGGATTGGTGCGATTATGTCGCCAGATCCGAATGCGCGCGACTGAGGGACGAACCGAACTTAATCGGCTATTTTTACTCGGACTGTCCAACCTGGGTTCACATCCGACCCACACACACGGCATGGCGCGGACCCATGTTTGATCCCGACCGACTGGAATCGCAAGCAGGCCGGAATGAACTATTCAACATGGCACAGCGATACTACAAAATCACCCACGACGCCATTCGCCGTTATGATCCCCACCACTTGATCCTGGGAGACCGATACGAAGCGCTCGCACCACTCCCAATGGAAATTGTACAGGCTGCCGAACCGTACGTTGACGTACTCAGCTTTCAGGACTTTAGAGATCCGGTCACACACATGCACGAATGGCACGCAGCCACGGGAAAACCAGTTCTATGGGCAGATGGCTCCCGCCCGCGGGAAACCATCGCGGATGACAGCGGGAAATATCTGGATGGGGAATATTATCTTGCAGATGGGAAATGGTATGCCGATGCCCTCTACGGCCTCCTGAAAAATCCCGGTGCAATAGGCGCGCATCTTTGCGGCGGTTATGTCCGAAACCGCTTCCGGCGAAAAGGACTGATCGACGAAAAAGAACAACCCGACCAAGAAGCCATCTCTGAAATTCAAAAAGGCAGCCGGATTGTATCGCGCTGGCTCGATAATTTGGGATCCTGAACAGGCTTGAATGCAGGAGATCAGAAATGCCCTTGACTGCACGCGGCCCTGCGCTGTACACGCTCATTTTTGTCGTGGCAGTAGCTCTTGTCGCCGCTTTCGTTATTCTAATCCCGGAAACAGAAAACAATGAAATTGCCGAATTGCGCCGCACCGCTGAGCAAGGTGATGCCAAAGCGCTATACAACCTCGGCTATATGTACTACAATGGCAAAGGGATTCCACAGGATTTTGCTAAAGCTACTGAATGGTTTCGACGCGCTGCCGATCAGGGTAACGCTGGTGCCCAATTTAACCTCGGCACTATGTACGACAGCGGTAGGGGCGTAGTTCAAAATTTTTCTAAAGCCGTCGTTTGGTATCTCCGCGCCGCCGAGCAGGGTGATGTCGATGCACAGTTCAACCTCAGCGTGATGTACTATAACGGCAAGGGCGTTACCCAAGATTTTTCTAAAGCCGCTGAATGGTACCGTCGCGCTGCTGAACAAGGTGACGCCAAAGCACAATCCAGCCTCGGCTGGATGTACGCCAATGGGGAGGGGATTCCCCAGGACTTTTCTGAAGCTGTTGTTTGGTATCTCCGCGCCGCTGAACAGAGTAACCCTAAAGGACAAAACAACCTCGGCTATATGTACTACAAAGGCGAAGGGGTTCCACAGGATTTTTCTAAAGCTGTTGAATGGTACCGTCGCGCTGCTGAACAGGACTTCGCCGGTGCCCAATACAACCTCGGCGTAATGCTCGACAAAGGCGAAGGGGTTCCACAGGATTTTTCTGAAGCCCTCGAATGGTATCAACGCGCTGCTGAACAGGGTTATGCCCCCGCGCAATACAACCTCGGCGTGATGTATCACGAAGCCAAGGGGGTTTCCCAGGATTTTGCCGAAGCTATTGACTGGTACCGCCAATCCGCCGAACAGGGTTTCACACAGGCGCAATACAACCTCGGCTATATGTATTACAAAGGCGAGGGCGTTTCCCAAGATTATATTGCTGCACACACCTTTTTCGATCTCGCCGACGCCAACGGTCAGGAAGATGCGGGAAAAGCCCGCGACAGGATTGCTGAGAAAATGACAGCGGAGCAGATTGCCGAGGCTCAGCGCAAAGCACGCACCTGGAAGCCGAAGAAATGGAAAGAACTGAAGGGACAGTTGGATCGGTTAAGATGATGGGATATGAGACCATGCCATCAGACCTCATTACACCGGCTATGACCGATGAAACACCTGCTCCGGGCAGGCGTGTGCGTCAAATCGCGCCGGAGTACAGAGGGACCGATGTACACCACGCCCTATACCTTCCCATAGACTGGCAACCCGGGCGCAAATACCCCGTCATCGTCGAATACACCGGCAACAAATGGGAACCGTGTAAATCAACGGGTAAAGTGGAAGACGCGACCCGCACAACATATTCATCTGCGGCTTCTCGCGCGGAGCTATTGGCACCAGCTATATCGGCCTTGCAGACGATGAAATTGCAACCTTTTGGAAAGGCATCTTCACCTACGACCATTTTGACGGCGAACGGAACTGGGATTATCCAAATAGTGATCGCGCATCCGCATACGGATCTGTGGATGCACAGAGAAAGTGCGTATCGCAAGCGCGCCTGAGCCTGGCTTGAAAGCGTGCTAAAAGAAACGCACTACGCCCAGGGATGAAGCACGATCTTCGCGGCTTCGCCAGCGGCCAAAAGACCAAAAGCCTCCTGAATTTGGCTCATCGGCATAACGTGACTGATCAGCTTATCGATAAGAGGCGACTCCGCAATCACCTGCATCACGCCCTCGTAATCCTGCATATTGTACAGCCAGTTTCCCGACACCAGCAACCCTTTGCGAATCAAATCCGGACTCACCCTGATCGGCAAATCCTGGGAACACTCACCGACAAACGCCACCCGCCCGCGCCGCCGCACCGCGTCAATACACAACCGCTCACCCGCCACCGAACCAGAACAATCCACCGCGCAATCAACCCCTCGACCACCCGTCAATTCTCGAATACGCGCAAGCGGATCATCCTGAGGATGCAGCACCACCTCTGCGCCCAACTCGAGGCCGAGTGCAGCACGCCACGGCGCAGGCTCCACCGCCAGCACCCGCGCCCCGCGGAACCGGGCATTGATAACACCACCAAGCCCCACCGGACCCAGACCCGTAATCAGCACCGTATCAAAAGCACCCACGCCAATAGCTTGCATGCCCCCGAAAGAAGCACCGATACCGTCAATCGCCATTGTCGCCTGCTCGTACGTAACCCGCTCCGGAATCGGCAACAAAAGCCATGAAGGCTTGACCACATAATGGGCAAACGTACCGCTGCCATCGCGGCTACCGGTGAACTCGGCAAAATTGTATGTATCCTCACAATAGACATAATCACCAGCGCGGCACAGGGCGCAATTGCCACACGGGTACTGCGGCATCACCGTAACCCGGTCGCCCACCTTCACCCGCCCCGGCTGCGCCACCGCCACCACCTCACCAGCACCCTCGTGCCCGATCACCTCGCGCCGATCCCCCGCCATCCACGTCTTGTACTCGGTACACATCGCCGAAGCATGCACCTTCACCACCGCCCAATCCTCCTTCGGCTCCGGCACCGGTGCCGGCACCACATCTGCCTGCCGTTCTCCAACGATCCTCGCTTTCATGTTCGCCTTCCTTTGAGAATTATATGAGGAGTGTGCATATCGCAATCGTCATTGCGGCATGCTTAAAGCCGCAATCCAGTTGGTTTGTTGTTCAAGTGTTCCAGTATTTCTTCCACACTACATTCGGGCTTAGTCACATCAAAGGGAACACAAGATAAAGACAATTTCTCATCAAACTTATAGCGCAAAATTTCCTGAAACTGCTCCGTCTTCGGATAGACAAGCGCGACCTGCTTGCAGCCATACTTTTTCCCGTAAGCGAACAACTGGTACATATCGGCCTGGCTGATGCCGTGTTTCGGATCACTACCCTCTCCATTAATACGCTTCCACTTGGTATCCAGGATAAATTCTGTCTCCCTGCCAGACATCAGGCTGATATCCGGTTTCATTGCAAATGTGCGATAGCTCTGGCCATCCGTAACCAAATACTTTCGCGGACCCTGCTCGCGCACGGAAAATTGCTGCTGATACCGTCGAAAACACGCCGCCACAAAATCCTCAAACAATTCCCACATCGGAAACAACAGCGTCTGGTTGACATATTTGCCAGCAAACGTAGTCAGGCCGTGATCAAACAGAAACAGCCCGACCCACTGCATCACCTCATCGTAATGCTGAATCGAACGATCCACCCGATGTTGAACCCAGTCGCTTTCGGGATGCATCGACTGCGGAATATCAGAAAAGCTGATACGCAACTGAGGGGAAATTGGTCTTCGAGTAGCGCAATTGCGTTTTCCAAGGGACGCGATGCGGCTGGTAGTAGGGAAACAGATTCGTCTGGTGTTGTCGGCCGAATTGCGAAAATTCCATCGCCGTATGCCAAGGACGCCAATTGGGCCGACAGTGTCGGACCAATTCCCTTCTGTTGTTGATAGAAACGGCGACAGAGCTTTAGGCGGGTCATCGAACTACCCTTGATCCCTATCGTCGAACGCAACGCAGTCATAAGTGGCGTATATCCCTCGCTATCTTGCAAAACGAACAAACAATATCCAGATACCCAGCACCAACCGCACCGTCTCCAAATCGCCGCGAACCATCACTTCACCGGTATGGGATTAACAGAAAGGGATAGCGCGCGGTCGCGCTCACTGCTGTAAACAGCCTGGGACAAAAAACCGCGCGCGTACAAATCGGACAAAAGCACATCCCGTCGCTTCAGCGCTTCAATGGGGTCATTCACCGGAAGCTCTGCACCCTGCGCCAGATCGCACAGCAGCAAAACCTCGCCAGCCGTGAGTTTGGAATGGGGAATATCAAAATGATATAGGGAAGCTCGATCGAGACCGCGCACGGGACCAAACGGCGCGTAATACAAAAATGCCGCAACGCGCTTCTCCTGTGATGTGTACGCCAGAAAAAGTGCAAAAACCAAACGGCGAATGGGCTGACCGGGCGCAAGAGCTTCGGAAAGGGACCACTTTATATCTGACACATCTGATCGCGTGTGATAAGCCGTGATCAAATCGGGTATATCGGCGGCATAATGCGAAGTTGGCGGCACATCGAGGGCGCGGTGAAAAGCATCTCGGTAATCCAGAAAAATCACAAAAATGCACATCACCAAAGCGATTGCAGCAATTAGTATAAAAATATATTGCGCCTTGAAAGTCACACATCCTCCACTCACAGAGTGTACTCAGCCTGTGTAATATCGGCATCCGTAATCTCGTACACGCGAAAGGGATGAGGAGGATCGCGAAAAGCACGCGCCGTCGCAAAATAGATATGATTCTCCGCCTTGAGATCCTCCCCCTCGTGATAATGCCCGCTAAGCACGAGTTTGCGGCGCGAATCTGCGAGCAATGCAGCTTTCAACTCCGCCACATCGCCATAATTATATGGATATCCTCCGCTGTACTCGGGAAAAATCAAATAGTGTTGCAAATGAATTTGCGGGCGCGGATCGCCATCAGACAACACAGATTGAAACCGCGCGCGTTCCGCCCCAACGCGCTGCGGCACATTTTGATCCCCTTCCTCATCGAAAAAAATAATCACGCGAAAACCCTGCACATCAAAATCAAAGAGCTGATCGGAAAAAATGCGGCGAAAAGACGCGGGATGATCGTGATTGCCATGCACATACGCAACAGGACAGGTGAGACTATCAAAACATTCGCGCACGAGATGGAGATCTTTTTCCCCCAGCGCAACCGTATCGGGATCGTCCAATGCATCGAGAGGATAATCGACCAGATCGCCCGTAACAACGACCAGATCGGGAGAATGCACGGCAATATGACGCGCACCTTCGGCTATGAGATCAGGCCCGCACCTGATATTATCGCCAGCGAGATGGTGGCGAAGATGGAAGTCAGAAATATGTGCAATTTTCATGGAGTAATCCTCAGTTATTAGTTGGCAAGCCCAAGATACACAGAATAAAGAATGTGGTAAAGGTCTGTTTCATTATCCGCAATTAGGTGAATGGGCGGGCACAGGGCACCGCCCCTACGCTCTCACCTTTTACCCTTTTTCCCACTGGATTTACACATCCTGTTTGCCTATATTGCCACCGTCTGTCAACACTTCAATTTTTCTCAGGAGGTCATAATGCTCTCTGCAGGTGATGTCGCGCCTGATTTTCTGGTCAAAGACCACACAGGCAATGAAGTAAAACTCAGTGATTATCGCGGAAAAATCGTCGTACTCTGGTTTTATCCCAGAGCAAGCACGGGTGGCTGAACGGCTGAAGGGATAGGATTCCAGGAGCGAATCCATGACTACGCAGCTAAAAATGTACAAATTCTGGGCGTAAGCACAGACAGTATTGCCGCCAATGCCAAATTTGCAAAAACACAGGCATTTGAATATCCTTTGCTATGCGATACAGAACGCGAAATCTGTCTATCTTACGGAGCCTGTCAATCGACATCGGATCGCGCTGCCAAACGCCTGACATACCTCATCGCACCCGATGGGATAATCGCGCAAATCCACACCGACGTGGATGCGCGAAAGCATCCCGAGGCATTATTGCCTACAATTTAGGGATGTATTGACACGGCGGCAGACGAATACGATTCGTCTGCCGTTTTACTTGATGTACGCGGATTGTGTATGAATACCTTGCCCAAAGAAAACGAAATTGCTTTGTTCCGTTACAGGAATCGGCTAATGGCGGGTGTGTGCGTCAATATCTCACATACCAGAGCCAGATTTGCGGTATCGGTGCGGGCGTCGCACAACGTGCCCCTCGAAAATATTCTTCAGACAACAGGACATATCGGAAACGACAAATCCGCCGGCGCTGCGTGGCTCAATCAGGCCGAAGCCACAAGCATCGATATTGACCTTTGCGACCTCTGGGAACTGGTCGAGGAAGAAAATGAAATCTGGCGCTTGAACGAATTGGCCGAACTGTATTACAACAACGCGCCGACATCGGAACAAATGTCGGCATTTTTGGTCGCATTGGAAACAAGTGCCCATTTCGATGCCGAAGGACGGGGATTTCGCGCAGTTGATCCTGCAGAAGTCGACCACAGGCTGGAACTGGTCGCCCGCGACAAAGAACGAGAAGCTGAACGAGAGGCATTTTTGAAATGGCTCCAGTTTCAGGGAACCTGCAAGGACGGCTGGATCGAACGGCTAAAAGACGTCGCACTATACGGCGATCAGAGCAAATATGCACACTGGCTGAAACGCATGACCGGGCAGGCCATCTCTGTGAGGAAAGCTTATGATCGCTTAGTCGCCGAAGGCGTATGGGACCGGCATGTCTTTGTCGAATTGATACGCGAAGATATATCTCCGCACTTTCCCAACATAGTGATCAAAGAAGCGGACGCGCTTCAAGCAAAGTGCAACCATGAGTCAATCGAATCGCACCTTGCACACCGCCAGGACCTGAGGTATATGGATACCGTAACCATTGACGACGCATCCACAACAGATATGGACGATGCGGTATCGGTTCACTTTCGGGAAGATGGCAGCTATCAAGCCAGCGTGCATATTACTGATGTCTCCGCATTGATCCCCGCGCATTCAGCCCTGGATGAAGAGGCCAGAAACCGGGGCGCAAGCCTATACTTGCCAGAGACAAAATTCCCCATGTTGCCGCCCGTCTTATCGGAAAATTTGGGCAGTCTTATCCCGCATGAAAACCGGTTGGCCGTCAGCCTCTTGTGGGATATGAGAGCAGATGGCATGATGGAAGTGCCAACCTGGACGCTCTCGGTCATCCAATGTTGCGAAAAACTGAGTTATGACGACGCAGACGCGATTCTCGACGACATAACGCACCCCAGGCACGCGATGTTATCGGCCTTATTTGACACGGCAGAATCGCTTTTAATACAGCGCGTTGAAGCCGGTGCGGTGGCAGTTGATCAAATTGATCGCCGCGTGAATATCTCAGCTGATGGAACCGTGAACGTCGAAATAAAAAGGCGCAATTCCAGAGCCGATTTGCTGGTCAGCGAATTGATGGTCAAAGCCAATGTCGAAGCCGCAAAATTGTGTGTTGAACAAAACGCACCCGCTATCTTTCGCGTGCAAAATGCCCCCGACCTCTCCGATTTGGAACCCACGGATATCGAACAATTGCACCGCTATCGGGTACTGACGCGCATGCGTGCTGCAGCAGTCTCATTAGAACCTGGCCTACACGGTGGCCTGGGGGTAGAACCCTATTGCCAGACCACATCTCCCCTAAGGCGATTTATGGACCTGATATCGCAGCGACAACTCGTCGCGGTCATCAAAAATAAAGCACGGCCCTATTCTCTGGACGATCTGACGGAACTCTGTCCCCAAATCGAAGAACGGCTCCGCCTGATCAATCGCCTGGAACAGCGACGAGAGCACTACTGGATATATCACCATCTCTCACAATACAGAGGACAGATATTTGACGCACTCGTGCTAAATATTTGGGACCAGCGCGCTCGAATTGAGATCCTGGACTATGCCCTGCAAGTTGATACGCGCCTATCGGGGCAAATCTGCGCGGGTGATCTCATAAGCGTGCGCCTGACGCGGGTAGATCCCTGGGCAGATGATATTCACTTTGTCATGGAATAAAAAAAGGATACAACAGTATGATGCGTGTGTGGGCCCTGTTTTGTTTTTCGTTTTTATCCCTTACCGGGTACCTTCGGGCAGACGTGCTCAATGGGGGGTTTGAACAAATAGCAGCATCTCAGATGCCTGTAAATTGGGTACCCGTGCCCGATTCTATGCGGGTCATGGTCGAACGCGAACGCGCCTACAGCGGCAAAATCTCAGTCCTTATGCTGGGAGGACCGCGGGGGGAATCCACTACACTGATCAGCGATGCCATCGATATTCAGCCGGGAGCTGTTTATGTCTTAACCGGATGGGCACGAGTTGACAGCGCAAAGGCTTCTGCACGCATCCAATGGTTGTCAGAAGATCAAATTCCGGTGGGCGAAAGCAGAGCAACAACAGAAGTGACAGGTACATCGTGGGCGCAATGGGCAGGGACTTTTGTAGTACCCACAAAAGCCGTATTTGGAAGGGTGATTTGTCTAATAGAAGGAAAAGAAGCGGCTTTTGACAATGTGCGTCTGCACAAAATCGCACCGCGAACACCCCTCGGTATTCAATTAAAAGCAGCGGATTTTCCCATACGCGGCACACGCGTCTCAAAGGTACGCGTGACCATACAAGACAGTCTTGTTGCGCTACCCCACCACCTGCAAGCGACAGGACAGGACAATGTGGTTTCCTATGATGGAGCCGTGGTTATTTTTGAAACGAGTCGCGGGCAAATATCCCCCTGGGCACAAATAAAAAATGGCACTGCAATAGCCACATTGCGCGACGCCGATGAAAATGTGGGCGGCATCTATGTGCGGGCGCGGTTGGCTCACCTCGGCGCCTATGCCTATGTTGGTGACAAACAAGCGGCCCGATTGCGCGGTCGTCTTTTTAATGCCGACACCGGGCAACCCCTATCGGGCCGGGTAATTGTCGCTGACTCTCTGGGTACTGTTTTACAGACGGGATTTGCAGAACGCGGTTTTGTTGCCGACAGTGTCTTTGCGATTGATGTGCCACCCCAAACCGTCACCGTATCCGCAATGCGCGGTTTTGCGCACTTGCCGCCAGAACCGCAGGTCTTGCACCTCGCAGCCGGTCAAGAACACATAGTAGAATTGCCCTTCAAACCATGGGCAGATCTCCATGCGCGGGGATGGGTGGCTGGCAATTTTCTCAATAGCACGACCAGTGATGCGCGGGCACGCGGACTGGACTGGACAGCTTTGCCAGTGAATGGGAATGGGAATGGGAACTCGATACTGACGCTACCCGGCAAATATGTTGAAAACCGCGGGGGAAAACAATGGGTGTTGGGCACCACGGGACTATTTACACCTGAAAAATATGGATTCGAGGTGCATGCCCAGGCGCGTTTAGATCGCGGTATTGTTGGCTACACAGATATTTTTCGCACATCGAATTTATTCGATATTCTCGCTGGCCCAGCTTTTGACGCACTCGATGTCGCGCATCCCGATGCACAAACACTTTGGTTTGCACTGCTCAATCGGGGGTATCGCATTGCAGGTACCGCTTTTTCCGACGGACATTTTCGCACATATACACAAGTACCCGGCGACCTGACCGCCGATAGACTGATGCGCGCAATAGCCAACGGCCAAAATATGATAACCAACGGGCCTCTAATCTCATTATCCGTCTTTGCAGCGGGACCCGGCAACCAATTGCCTGCAGGTCGCAAAAGACGGGCAACAATTCACGCCTGGGCAGCAGCAAAATCCGACGCGTATTTGACGCGTATTGAACTGGTTCGCAATGCACAGGTAATCCGAAGTTGGGATTTGAAAGAACAGCCGCGAAAATATCGGATCTCAATAGCACTCGAAGATTCCGTCAATTGCTGGTATCTCGCCCGGTGCTATGGTGCAAACACATCGCGCGTGGCATTGACAAATCCAATTTTCTTTCAAACAAAAAATTTCGCGCCTCCCCAACCTGTTCAGGCCATTGTGCAAGGCAAAATTGAAATGGCCGACAGTTCTTCTGTGCCCAAAGCCGTTGTTCGAGCGGTTGATCCCATTGGCAGGACAGTCCTGCAAACAGTGGCACGGAACGGAACATTTCAAATTTGGGTGCCTGCGACCAGCCAGATACACATCGAAGTAACGGGCTACGAAACGCTACCGCAACGCATTTTTGACCATCGAGATATTCAGCGTCTATTGCAAACACCCGTCAACTTGTCTGAACCGAACGCCCTGGATAAGCTGGCCGAACAATTACAAGCCATCGACATGGTATTTGTTCTCAAACGTTCACAATAATTTGCTCCTCGTATTATATTTACACTGTGGAAATACGTACATTCATTTTCATACCAGGAAATTAAAATGAATAAAATTCTGGTGGTTGAAGACGAACCAGATATTTTGGAAATGGTGCGCTACAACCTCGATCAGGCGGGGTTAGATGTTGCAACAGCAGAAGATGCCGAGCGTGCCCTCCAGTGCGTTCAGGAGGTTTTGCCAGATTTGATCATACTGGACCTGATGCTGCCGGGCATCGATGGGCTGGATATGTGCAGGCAATTAAAACAAAATGCGCAAACCCGTCATATACCCATCTTGATGTTGACCGCGCGCAAAGAGGAAGTAGATCGCATTGTGGGATTGGCATTGGGAGCCGATGACTATGTCGTCAAACCCTTTTCCCCGCGCGAACTCGTCTTGAGGGTACAAGCAATTCTGCGGCGCAGTCAGGGCGGTTTACAATCGACCACAGATGCCTGGTTACATACGGGGCCGATCTCTATCAATAAAGCCGCACACCAGGCCCTGCTAAACGGTGACCCATTAGAATTGACGGGCACAGAATTTAAGTTGCTCATAACCTTGATCGAACGCCGGGGGCGCGTGCAAACACGCGACGACTTACTCGATACAGTATGGGGTTATGAATACAGTGGCTACGGGCGCACAGTCGATACGCACATCAGGCGGTTGCGCGAGAAACTCGGCGAAGCAAGTGAATGGATCGAAACCGTGCGGGGCGTGGGCTATCGCTTCCGCCGAGAGAGAGTCTAAAATGCGTTTGCACTGGAAATGGATGCTCTCCTGCCTTTCTGTACTGGTACTGGTACTGGCATCTGTACATCTGTATCTGGATCGCGCCATACACGATCTTTGGGCTTATCATCTCGAACAGGTGCTTTTGCGAGAAGTGCGTTTTGCCCGCGTGTATCTTAACGACGCGACAGATACTCCTGGAGGACTCACCTCAGTTATCAACGAGATGGGATCGCATTTGGGCGTACATGCAACGCTGATCAACGGCAAAGGGCGCGTGTTGGCCGATTCGGAAGTTGATCCATCTGATCTGAGTACTTTGGAAAATCACGCCGATCATCCAGAAATCATCGCGGCACTTCGACAGGGGCGAGGAAGCAGCTTGCGTTATAGCAATACACTGGGCACTGAAATGTTATATGTAGCAACTGCAGTACCTGAAATTAGCGATGGAAATTTTGTCTTGAGATTGGCCCTGCCCTTGCGCGATATAGAGCATATCGAACAACTGATTTCACGGGCGCTATGGATGACATCTATACTGGGATTAGGCCTGATCTTGTTATTGGCTTATGCCACCTCGCGATATATCTCGCGCCCGATTTTAGATGCAATTTGGTTCGTCCGAAACATTGCTTCAGGGAGATTAAAACACCGCACGCTCCGCGTTGGATCCACGCGCGAATTGCGGGACTTGGGCACAGCATTAGACGACATGCGCCGGCAGGTCCAGATACACATCGGACAAATTACACTTGAAAAATCGCGTTTAGAAGCCGTCTTGACGAGCATTACAGAAGCGATTCTGGTCACGGACCAAAATGGTCGCATCCTGATGAGCAACCGGACATTTGAGAATCTATTTGGTGTGTCTGACGCCAGTGAAGGGCGCATGCCCATTGAGCTTGTGCGCCATCGGGATGTACAAGATGCGATTGAGCAAACCCTGAAAACCGGACAAGTGATGTTTTTAGATCTCATCCGCTCAGATGGCCGAGAACGTCATTTTGATGTGCAGGTTGCACCTATTTTACAAGATGATCATACCACGGGTTCTGTAACTATTTTTTACGACATCACGGAACTGCGCCGCCTGGAGCGCATTCGCAAAGATTTTGTCGCCAATGTCTCGCATGAATTGCGCACCCCGCTTACAACCATTAAGGGATGTGCATCCACGCTGGCAGATGGCGCCTTAAACGACAGAGAAGCCTCACGGCGATTCGTACAGATGATCAACACCCACGCGGATCGCTTGCACAATCTGGTAGAAGATATTCTGGATTTATCGCGTATAGAATCGGGTGCTCTACCCCTTGAGACCGGCGTGTATCCAGTAAACGAAGTGGTCAATTCGGTCGTTGGACAGATACGCCCGTTGGCGAAAGAAAAGACCCTTGACATCGAGATCGACATAAAAGAAAATGTGCAAGTGCAGTGCGATCGCAAGCTCATCGAACAGGCATTGCTCAATTTGCTCGACAACGCCGTAAAATACACACCTGAAGGGGGTAAAATCCGGATTCAGACGCGGGATTTTAAGCGTGCGGAAAATGTAGATGAGAACCGCCGCAATGGACTTAAAGAAGTTGGAAATGCCGCGAAGATCCGCACTCGCCGCATCGCTCTTGAAGTAAAGGATACGGGTATTGGAGTTCCGCTATCAGATATGGATCGCATTTTTGAGCGATTTTATCGGGTCGATAAAGGGCGGGCGCGGGCAATGGGAGGAACGGGTTTGGGCTTGTCAATTGTTAGGCATATCATGGATGCACACGGCGAGCGTGTCTATGTTGAAAGTGAACAGGGCAAGGGATCGACATTTGGACTGACACTGCCAAAAGTATAAAAAAAGGGATCGCGTTATGTAACGCAACCCCTTCATTCTATTGGTCGGGGCGAGAGGATTTGAACCTCCGGCCTCCTGCTCCCGAAGCAGGCGCTCTACCGGGCTGAGCCACGCCCCGTTTGCTATTTGTCTAAAAAAAATACCACAATTTCATTCTCAGGCAAGAAAAAGATTTACGCTGTTTGAAATGCCGCAACAGCCTCATCTACGGAATCGTGCAGATCGAAAACTCTAATCAGCTGCGTCTGTACAAAAACGCTGATCACATGATCGTGGGCATTGGCGAGCTTCAAATCGCCATTGGCCTTGCGCAAACCCTGCAAAAGCGCGGTCAAAACCCCAAATGCCATGCTGTTTAACCACCGCACCTGCCCCAAATCTAAAACCACTTTCATCCCCTCATTCTTGTCGAGCAATCCAGTTACATGATCGGCCAACCCCGACATCTCGCGGTCCGTCACCTGACCATCGAGTCTTATAACGCGAATATTCTCCCGCATTGTTTCTTCAAAAGCCATCTTGTTTTCCTTCCTATTTGTGACCCAAATCTCCTTGCACCGCGAGTGCGGCTGCAAGGCATTCCACTTTCTCTCTTAAATCTGCCATAAAGCGATCAGCACCTGCCCAATCTTCATCTTTTGCCAGATCTTCAATTGTCACGGCAACTTCTCTTACGTCATTCGCGTAAAACAATTCGGCATTTTCTTTTAATTCACGCGCCCCCAGGCGAAGCGTTTCTGCGTCGTTAAGCAGGCTTATCATATCGCCTCTCGTTTCTAAAAACATCTCGGCTAATCGCACGAGAAGCGCCTCATCCCCACCAATGCGTTGCAGTGATGCCTCCCAATCGATCGTCTGTTGCGCAGCGGGATCCGCCCATTCCACTGCCTCATAAAGGATCCGAGACCGAAGTGGTTTGGCGACAAACCCGTCCATCCCGGCCGCTATGCAAAGCTCGCGGTCGCCCTTCATCACATCGGCTGTCATCGCAACAATGCGAAGATGCCCTCCCGATACCTTTTCCCGCTTGCGAATTTCTTTGGTGACTTCAAGCCCATCCATTTCGGGCATTTGTACATCCATCAACACCAGATCAAAGGTGCCGTCTTTCTCAAGTGCTTCCAAAGCCTCTACACCATTATTTGCCACAGCGACTCTGTGACCGCGCTGGTGTAACATATCAATAGCAACGCGCTGGTTGACCAGACCGTCTTCGGCCAATAAAATGTGCAGAGATTTGCGTGCCTTTTCAGTTATAACATCGCCCGCCCCCAAAACATCTGGTGCAGATTCCTCAAACAAGCCAGCAATCAAATTGAAAAGATCGGATTGCTTGATGGGTTTGGACAAGTGCCCGGCCAGCATTTCCCTGGTAGAAGCCACATCCGGGCGACCAGCAGAGGTCAACACCACCACGCGCGTGTATTTCAGCGTTGCATCAGCGGCAATTTGCCGTGCAAGCGCGTAACCATTCATAACGGGCATTTCCGCATCGAGCAGAACCAATGGATATGGGCTGCCCGCCTGTTGTGCGCGCAGCAACTCTTCCAATGCAATCTGACCATTCTCGGCCAGAGCGGGTTTCAATCCCTGACAGGACAGCATTTCTTCAAAAATTACCCGATTGGTGTCGTTATCATCAACGACCAATACGGGCATGCCGTGCAATGTATCGGGCAAAACATCTCGGTATGACACACCATTGGTACGGCGCGCAAACGTGGCTTCAAAAAAGAAAACACTGCCCTTGTCTATCTCGCTTTTCACATCGAGTTTTCCACCCATCAGTTCCACAAGTTGGGCAGAAATGGTCAAACCAAGCCCCGTGCCGCCATATTGCCGCGTCGTTGAACTGTCGGCCTGATCAAACGCGCTGAATACCTGTTGTTGTACTTGTAATGGAATACCGATACCTGTATCGCGCACCTCAAATCGCAGTCTTGTGTCCTCCTCGCGCATCTCTATCAGGTCAACATCGATATCCACACCCCCTCGTTCTGTAAATTTGATGGCATTGCCCGCCAGGTTGACAACAACTTGTCTCAGGCGAATGGGATCGCCTATCAGGTCGTCGGGAACCTCTGGCGAAATCCGATAGGTCAACTCAAGCCCTTTCTCACTCGCCCGAACAGCCAGCGTTTGCAACGTATCGCCCAGTGTATCTCTAAGCGCGAACGAAATGCTTTCCAATTCGAGCTTGCCAGCCTCTACCTTGGACAGGTCGAGAATATCGTTGAGCAACACAAGCAACGTATCTGCCGAATTATAAGCGAGATCGGCGTATTCCTTTTGCCGATCGGTCAATTCGGTATTGCCGAGCAATTCAATCATCCCCATAATGCCGTTCATTGGCGTGCGAATCTCGTGGCTCGTATTGGCCAAAAATTGGCTCTTGGCCTGATTTGCTGCTTCGGCTGCCATGCGTGCGTTTTCAAGCTCCTTGTTCTGCGCTTCAAGGCGCTCGAGGTCATCTAAACGGGTAATACCCATCGAGACCAGTTCTGCAATACTTTCCAAAAACAAAACTTCCATCTCTGAAAAGGCAGAAACCTCATCACTCATCAAAGCCAGTGTGCCCCGCACATGGGGGATATCGAGAATACACCGCACCATAACCCCGTATCGCGCCGCTATGGCCTTGAAGCCCGCCTGTGTCAACCCCCCCATATCTTCTACGAGATTCTCGCGGTAAATTGTTTTCTGCTGTTGCCACATCCGGTAAACATTCGGCACCTGGCGCACCATGTGATGAATCTGCCCCGAAGGCATCACCTCGTACGTTTCAAAAGTATGCGTTTTGGGATCGAGCAATCGATGCACGGCAATGGCGGCAAATGACACATCGAGTGCCTGAAGTTGTTCTCTGCACACGCGAACAACCACCTCGAGATGCTCTGGCCGCGTCATCTGTTGCACGGCGCGACCAACCTGTAAAAGCGCGTTCTGAAAAGCCACTTGCCCGCCAAGCGCAACCTCTGCCCGCTTCTGCCGGGTAATATCGGCTATCGCACCAATCATGCGAACCGGCACTTCCTCACCAGCGTCAAAAAATACTTTGGCCTTGCTGCTGACCCATCTCACCTCGCCATTGGCATGCACGATTCGATATTCAGTATCATAAGGGGCACGTCCTTCGAGGGCGTTTCCAACCTCCTTCTGTGCGCGTGTGCGATCATCCGGATGAACACACGCCAACCACTCGGCCTCAGAGACCATCGTATCTCGTGGAGGAAAACCAAAAAGTTCGAAATACCGGTCTGTACACACAGCGCGATCTGTCTGTATATCCCAATCAAACAGGCCAATCCCCCCGGCTTCGAGCGCGTGTGTTAGACGCTCTTCACTCCGCTGCAATGCGTCTAACGCATCTCGAATCTGTTGAAAGCCACCAGTAGAATCAACCGTATGTGTAGCGCGTTTACCCATTCAATCAGCCCTATTCACCCTCTGTTCCCCGTGGTGCTACCTGTTCTGCCGGATCCCCACCCGGTATAGATTCAAAGAGAAAATTCATTTCTTTAAAACCGTAAATCACAATGACTAAGGCGATGACAATGGCAATGACAATAAACCCATTCCTCAAATTATTCCCTTCGTCAAAACGGAAAAAAATGTTTCTGAGCTTTTGTCGCTCCGCCTGTTCCTTGTGGATACGATCTAAATCTTTCAGATCCATAAGTACCTCCTGATGCTATCAGAATAGCGATTGCGAGAAACTATCTCGCAATTAAAATTATACACATAAAAACAGAAGTCAATGGAAAATCTACTTCTCCCCATTAGCACAGTTCGCGCCTCCCCACCTCTCCCACAACCTCAAACAATTGTGGTTGACATAAACCGCCAATCTTTTGTACCTATTATACGAATAATTTTTTTCGTTACATTTTTGGAGTCAGATACGATGGACCATCTCCCAACTTCTTGTGACGCGCTTATTATCGACCGCAACCCCATCCATCGCCACCTGCTCTACGCGCTACTCGAACAAAAGGGATATCGGGTTGTGGCGGTTCCCAAACCGCCTGATAGAGCCATATCCTATCATTTCGCGATGATTGACATCGATGAGTGCGAAAATTTTGAACAGCAAATTGCTCGGGTGCGATCAGACATTCCCATTATTGGTCTCGTATCAGAAAAAAAATACGCGCAGCCCTGTCTCAACTCAGGTGCCACCGCAACGCTGATCCGCCCCGTCCGCGCAGACCAACTCTTTACCATCCTGCAAAATCTGAATGTGCAGCCCCAAAATGCCCCCCCCCCAACGCATCCTATTGACATTGATGGTATCATGATACGGGTAGGCGGAAGAAAGCAAATTCTAAAAAAAATGGTTGATGTTTTCACAGAAGAATTGCCCGACCAGATCGCCGCATTGCACCGGGCAATTGACCAACAGTCGCCCGAAGACCTGCGTCAGGCAGCCCACGCGCTGAGGGGTGCCGTGGCAAATTTTGATGCCAACGCAGCATATCAAGCGACTTTCGCGCTCGAGCAGATGGGCAAATCGAACAACTTGAGCCAGGCCTCTAAAACCTGTCAAACGCTCGAACACGAATTATCTGCCGTTCAAAACGCACTCAAAGAACTCATCTCCTCCTCTTGAACCGAGCACCAAACATGTCCAAAATACTGATCGCCGAAGACAATGGCCCAACCAGAGTATTGGTAGAAGCCATACTCGAAGACGCCGGGTACACAATAGAAACAGCTACCGATGGAAAAAAGGCTTATGACCGAATCGCCACAACCCCATTTGACTTGCTGCTTACAGATATATGGATGCCCGGACTCAACGGTTTGGAATTGTTGTCAAAAGTAAAAACCTTGCCCTCACCACCGTTAGTCATTGTCATGACTTCCGATGACACCTCAGATACCCTCCTCAAAGCAATCCGCGAACAGGCATATCACTATATCTCAAAACCCATAGACCCTCAGGAACTGATACGCCTCGTCCAGGACGGTCTCAGTGCGAGTCGCCAGGAAACATTTATCGAAGTGACATCGGCAACCCCAAACTGGGTTGAACTCCTGGTGCCCTGCGATCAAAAAGCAGCGGGGCGGATGCGCAATTTCATGATGCAATTAGAAGCTGATCTGCCCGAAGACCTCCGCGAGACCATCGCGATGTCATTTTACGAACTCCTCGCCAATGCCATTGAATGGGGCGGACAACTCGATCCGAGCAAAAAGGTTCGAATCGCATTTCTTCGCTTTGAACGCATGCTCATGTTTCGCATTGCAGACCCCGGATCGGGTTTTGACATAGATGAACTCGACCATGCAGCCCTCAACAACCCCGACGATCCCATCGCCCACATGAGTGTCAGAGAAAACCGGGGGCTGCGCCCGGGCGGCTTTGGCCTGTTGATGGTCAAAACGAGCGCAGACGAATTGATCTACAACGAAGCGCGCAACGAAGTTGTCTTTGTCAAATACCTCGACCTCCCAGAAGACACGAATAGATAAGTAAAAAAAGGCTGCGCATCTTAATGATGTACAGCCCTTTTGTATTAGCAGAACCCGTCACACAATCATCTCCCGCCCACAAGACCGCAATAGTCGGCCGCAGATAGAACGTACACTTGCGCCGCCCGCTCCAACCGATCTACCTCTACCCACTCTACATCTGCGTGTGCCGTTTCATTCGAGGGACCGTAATAAAAAGTCGGCACTCCCGTCCCATGCACGTATAAATTGGCATCCCCCACAATCCGCATCCCCACCAACTCCGCTTCCTGGCCCGTCACCTGTGTATGCGCCCGAGCCACCGCTTGCACGGCCGCATCCTCGGCGCGGGTCTCAAAAGGCTCGCGCTCGTGCTCCATCTCGACCCGCAGACTCAACTTCCCAGCCTCGGCAAATGGCCGCGCCAAAGCCTCCAACTCCGCCAACACCTGTGGCGCGGTGCGCCCCGGCAACCAGCGCCTGGTCCCGGTCAGGGTGCAACGCCGGGGCGTGCGATTAAAATAGTCGCCCCCAGCGACAATACCCAGATCAATCCGCTCTGCGCCGGCAAGGGCGTGTGCCGGCCCGGCGTCGAGTTCGAGTTGATACTGGTGGATCCGCTCAATAAGCGCACCCACAAAGCGGATCGGATTGTCCGCAAAGGGCACGTACTGCGTGTGCTTGCCGCCAGCATCCGATTCGAGCGTGACGGTAAAAACCATCGACCCCATGCTCATAACCCACAGCGCATCGCGGCCCTCGACAATCAAAATCCGATCTCCACCAATCCGGCCACTGTTGCGATCGGCAATCAGCGCCAGCGGTCCATCCTTTTGCGCCTCGACCTCCTCGTGCCCCACAATAGCCGTCAGCCACAAGTCCCCCCGCAGTTCCACTCCGCTTTCTATGAGTGCCTTGACCGCGGCCAAAGCCGCGGCCATTCCCCCCTTCATATCCGTCGCCCCCCGTCCGTACACGCGGTTGCCCTCGCGACGAGCGGGCGGGCAGTCCCCCACGGGAATCGTATCGAGATGGCCATTGAGCATCAGGGAGGGACCATCCCCCTGTCCCGCAATACGCGCGTAGAGATTGTTCCGTCCCGGACTAACTTCCCGCACATCGACATCCAAACCAATCCCGCGCATCATATCGCAATATGCGCGGCACACTTCGGCTTCGTCCATGGTCACACTGTATATATCGACCAATTCCAGGGTCCGCTCAACCACCCATTCCCGGTCAATGGCCGCTATGAGTTCTTCTGTCTGCATCGTCTTTCTCCTAATCATCCCGTCCCGGGAAAGTCAACTCGGCAACACCTGATTTGTCCAGGTCGCCCTTGCCCTTCTCTTTCAAAAGCTCAAATTGGGCTTTTGTCGCTTTTGCCAATGGAAGATTGAGACCCACGTCCTGAGCGAGCGAAAGCGCAATCCCCGAATCTTTTGCCGCATGGTCAGCGGAAAAATAACATTCGTGATCGCGGATGACCATATCTTCCCCATCGGTTTCCAGCACGCGAGAATTTGCTCCCGTTTGAGAAAACACCTCCATGACCATATTCAAATCAAGACCGAGCGCAGCACCCAATCCCAGGCCCTCTGCCAGACCAGCAGTATTGATATTCATAACCATATTTACAAGCGCTTTGATCTGAGCGGCCTGTCCTGCCGTACCGATATAGATCAAATTTGTACTCATAGATTCGAGAATTGGGCCCGCCTGGTCAAAAACAGCGCGCTTACCGCCACACATCAAATAAAGCGTACCTTCACGCGCCTGTGTAATACTGCTGGCCATGCACCCCTCCAGACTGCTTGCACCCGCCTGCTCTGCAAGACCCTCCACATCCACGTGAATCTGTGGCGTAATCGTCGCGCAATTGATAAAAACCTTGCCCTGGGCACCTTGCAACAGACTATCGCCAGATTCGGCATAAATAACCCCCATCGCAGCATCATCTGTCACGACCGTAATGATGTAATCTGCAGCAGCCGTTACACCCGCGAGTTCTGTATATGCCTCACAACCCAACTCGTTGGCAAGAGCCGATGCGACCTCTGTGCGAATATCGTACACCGCCTCGACCAAAAACCCTTCATCGTTGAGATGGCGCGCAATATTTGCTCCCATTCGCCCAACGCCAACCACGCCAATTTTGTAATCTGAATTTGCCATGTTTGCCTCGATAGATTTAAGAGTTAAAAAAATAAAATTTCAACCGACAATGTATTTTCCAAAACGCGGACCTGTCAAGAAAAATTCAGAATATAACTACCTGCGCTCGACCAAACGCTCGAGAATGAGCACAAGCCCCAGCCCCAAAAGCGCAAGTCCTATTGCCCCTATCACCTCGCCCGACCACACCTGGGGCAACGCATTCACCTGAACGAGCGGCACCACCTTGCCGTGCCGGTTGACCATCGTCTCCAGCGTCTCTTTCCATGGCCAAATTTTCCTGAGCGACCCCAACATCAGCCCGGTCAATAGCGCGAGAGTCAAATCGTGATAATGCCGAAAAAACCAGTTCAGAACGCGCGAAAAAGCCATCAGCCCAACCACGGCACCCGCACCAAAAAGCGCGATTGTAAACAAATCGCGCGTATTGATCGCGTTGAGAAGATACGGATATTGCCCCAGCAAAACCAGCACAAAGGACCCTGAAATACCGGGCAAAATCATCGCGCAAATCGCAATTACGGCAGAACAAAAAATATACGGCGGGCTGTGCGGCATTTCAACCGGCACCAACCCGACCAAAAAATACGCGCCCAGCGTTGCCCCAACAGCACCCAAAAACGTTCTCAAATTCCACCGCGGAACGCGCCTACCCACTGTAAAGACAGAAGACAACACCAGCCCAAAGAAAAAGGACCACAACAGAACAGGCTCGTTATCCAGCAAATAAGTAATCGCGCGCGACAAAGAAAAAATCGCACAGAGAATCCCCGCGACAAGAGCGCACAAAAAAGGCCATCGCACGTAATCGAGCCATTCTCTTATTCGGAATCTAATCAAAAGCCGCGCAGATCGCGTATCAAAAGAACGGATCGAAAGAATCAGCTCTTCATAAATACCTGTAATCAGCGCCATTGTGCCCCCCGACACGCCGGGCACAACATCGGCAGCCCCCATGCACACGCCCCTGAGCGCGATGCCGAAATAACTTCTCAAAGACCGCTTTGGACGACGCGCCATCTCTTCCATTACAAATGCTCTCCCGGTTGAAAATTAAAAATACCACACTTCAAAATATAGAACGAGAACCCGCCACAAACAACAGCAACCATTCGATTTGTCCTTGACAACACAATGATTCGCGCTTTATTGTTCGCACTGCGAAACGCAGTCGTTTCGCTTTGGCCCACCATTGACGTTTTGACAGGAGATTTTTATGTTGCGCACATCTATAACACTCGTCTTTTGTGCCTTACTGATCGGTTGTAGCGACGACACCCAATACCAGGCAGAGCTTCGCGGAACCTGGCTATTGGAGTCTCGCAAACTCACACAGGGTGAAATCATCCAGAGTCCGCAAATCAGCGGCCTCATCGAATGGTTTCCAACCACACCCACCCAGGCTAAGGTACATCTTTCCGTAACAGACGACAAACAGAGCATTAGTATCATTGACCGCTTATACGATCTTCAGGGCACGACATTTACATATCGATCCAAACTCAGAATTGGCGCTGTGGCAGCAGACAGCACAAATGAAAATTATGACACCACCACCCAAAATGGCACGGGGCAAATTTCCTCTGACGATGCGCGCGTAACACTTACCCACGATAGCGGAACGCAATTTGAATTTATTGGCTCACAACTTACCATAACACATTCAAACGGTGTGATCGATACGTGGAAACTCAACAAAGATCAAAAAGGTGTTTTGGCAAAATAAAAAATCATTCTATAGACGCGGTTCAGATCGCACCAGCACCTCCCTATTTATTCTCTCGCGTGTTGGTCGATGAACCATATTCAAAAGGAGTAAGAAATGGCAGGAACAATCCCCCTCATCAGTTCAGGTGTTGCAGGACCATCGGGCGTACTCCACCTTCCTCGCCTGTGGAGCAAAGTCCTGTTGGGCGCCACGGGCAACCTCGAAGACGGATATGATCAGTGCGGCATGGGTTACGACCAGATGGTCCTCGATGGTCTGGGTCTCGACCGCGATGCCACCCTCGCCTATCTCACCGAAAATCTGCCCTCCTATCCGGAATTCGAAGCATGGGTTATCGCGCAAAGCGGCGGCAGCCTCGATAGCGACGCCGTTGCAGAACTCAACGCGGCAATCTCGGGTTACAACCACGCAGACGATGTCCGCGGAGCCATCCTCGGTGGTGCAGGCATTGACGACGACGGCACAATTCTCGGCGCCGTCAACCTGAACAACCTCGATGACTGGACAGAATTTCACGCACAACTGACAGGCTAAACACCCGTCCATCTCGCACAAAAAATCCCAGAATGGTTTTTTTACATTCTGGGATTTTCTCTATACCGCTTTAGGAGATCACTATGTTACAAAATATTCGCATTATAATCGCAATAGCCCTTGTTGCAGGGATAATATGGAACTGTGGCAATGAGCGCGTGACGCAGTCAGAAATCGGGACAGAAGAACAGATTGGTCGTCCCCTGAGCAAATTGGCTGCACAACAAAATGCGTCAGTGGTCATAGCTACTGTACAACAAGATGACACACCTGTGAGCGGGGCAAAAGTAGAATTTGCGCGTTCTATTGCGGGACAAAAAGCGGATTATCAGTGGTCAAATACGACCGATGAGAACGGTCAGGCGCGGATAGAGATCACATCGGGCAATGGTTATTATCAAGCGCGCGCCTCACAAGACGGGATCGAGATCGGATCCTGGTCCAGCATTCCAATTAACGAAGGCCACAAAGTGAGGCTCAACTTGCCCATTGGTGGGAAGGCACAGCTAATATTAGAAGGTCTCCCCGCTGAAATTACCATTGGCGTTGTCCTGCCCCTGACAGGCCATCTCTCTTCGGTCGGTCCGGCAGTGAACAACGGACTCCAACTCGCATTCGAAGAGATTAACCATTCATCGCTACTCGGCGATATGAGACTCAAGCCCATTGTCGAAGACAATCGGAGCACCACAGAGGGCGCATTGGAAGCTTATAACAAACTGATTCATCGCGACGGCGTATCCGTCATCATCGGTCCGCTATCCTCAAGTATAACCAGAGAGACTTTTCCCATTGCCCAACAAAATCAAATCGTAGCGATTAGCCCGGCCTCCGCCGCCCATGGCCTCAGCGAAATAGGTCTGTTTGTCTTTCGCACAATTCTCACCGTAGATCGCCTCGTACCCAGTGGCGTCAAGACCACGCATGAAAAACTCGGCTATCAGAAAGTCGCGACCATATATCAAAATGATGTCTTTGCTCAGAGCAGCAATGAGGCGATCCTGCAAGCACTCCAGCAGAATGGTGTCGAAGTGCTGACCACAGAGATCTTCCAAACCGGCGACACCGACTTCTCGGAACAATTAACCCGAATAAAAGAATTGAACCCAGACGCCATCTTCCTCTCGGCCTTACCCGTGGAAAAGGAAGCCGTTCTGATCCAGATTCGGCAAATCGGTATCCCCGCCGAAGTTCACTTCATCACGCTAACCCTGACCACGGGCAATGTACAACGCGCGGGTGCCGCCGCCGAAGGAGCGATAAGTTTTACATCGTGGAACAGCATGGCTAACACACCCGGAAATCGCGCATTCGTCGAAAATTACATGACAAAATACAATTCCGAACCAGACGAATTCGTCGCACAAGCGTATGCCACCGTTTATATCCTCGCAAACGCCATCGCCGCTGCCCCATCAAGTGATTCAGAGGCGATTCGAGACGCAATGGCGCATATCACAAACCTGGACACAATTCTGGGCAAATTCTCTTTTGACGCCAATGGAGACGCGGTTTATAACCCGGTTATCCTGATCGTCAGAAACGGCAAATTTGAGGTTTTTGAGCCATAGACCCGCACCAAAACATCATTGCTGGAAATATGTGTATATCCGCAGTATTTTCCCATCCTCATGGGGGTGCATCGCTTTCAATTCGGCCATCTCGAAGCCGCACAATGCGCAATGTGCGCCGCGCCACCTCTTCTTCATGAGTCACCACCAAAACCGTTTGCCCCTGTTGGTGAAGGTCTTCAAACGTAGATAATATCTCTTCACCCGTTCGCGTATCCAAATTCCCGGTGGGTTCGTCTGCCAGCAGAATGGCCGGATCGTTTACCAGTGCCCGCGCAATGGCAACGCGCTGACGCTGCCCGCCCGACAACTCATTTGGCCGATGCGTCATACGGTCGGCCAACCCCACGCGCTCCAAAGTGGCCCTGGCCTTTTCCCTACGGCGACGTCTGGGCAGGCCCGTGTAAATCAGCGGCAACTCCACATTCTGAAGAGCTGTTGCCCGACTGAGTAGATTAAATGTCTGAAAAACAAATCCGATCTTCCGATTGCGCACATCCGCCAGCGCATCTCCCTTCATCTCACTAACAGCTTCACCATCCAAAATATATTGCCCTGCCGAAGGCATATCCAAACACCCCAAAATATTGAGCAAAGTAGATTTTCCCGATCCAGACGGCCCCATGATCGCTATGTACTCGTTTTGAAATACTGTAAAAGAAATATCCCGCAGCGCATAAACGGTCTCACTTCCCATCTGATAGATTTTCCGAATTGCCTCAATTTGAATCTGTGTATTACTCATAACGCAACGCCTCTACAGGATCCAGAGCCGATGCTCGGGCTGCCGGATAAACGCCAAAAAACACGCCTATACCACCTGAAATAGCCACTGCCAGCATCACTGCACTCCACGAAACCACACTGGGAAACTCGGCTTCAGAATAATATTCAATCAAGGAGGAAATGCCAAACCCGAACCCAAGCCCGCACAAAATGCCGAGCAAACCGCCAAACAAGCTCAGCACAGCCGACTCAATAACAAACTGAATGAGAATATGCACGCGCTTGGCACCCACAGCCTTGCGAATGCCTATTTCTCGCGTGCGCTCTGTCACCGACACCAGCATAATATTCATAATGCCAATACCACCCACCATCAGAGAAATGCCCGCAATGCCCCCGGCCACCAATTTCATAATCAGCGTTACTTGATCTACATTTTCCAAAACACTCTCGCCGCTTGACACGCGAAAAGCATCTCCGTGTGCGTGCAACCGCTTCAACACTTTCTCAATATTCTGCGTGACTGACTTCACATGTGCGGCATTTTCCACATATACAAAAATCACACTGTAATAATCGTTGCCCACCACGCGCTTTTGCAATGTCGTCACCGGCACAACAACCTGGCGGCCCCAGTCACGGCCAAACAACAATCGGGGTTTCATCACCCCGATAACCGTATAGCGTTCGCCATTTAACTTCACTTCCCGGGTCACGGGATTCAGTTCTCCGAAAAGCTCTTCGGCGATCTTATCTCCAATCACGCACACGCGCCGCCATGTCTTCACATCCCAATTCGATAAAAACCGCCCCTGATCCAGTTTCCAATCCATCGCCTGGTGATACCCCGGCAACGTGCCCTGCACTTCGCCGGTTGCCGATGCTTTTTGATAGCGCACCTGCGTATTCCATCCGACCAGGGGAAATGCTGCATGGATATGACCCACTTCCCCCTCAAGCGCGGCCAAATCCCGTGCCGTCAAATATTCCCGCCAGGAGCGCGGCACCCGCCGTCCGTCTTTGATCTCATATGTTCGAGGAGGCTGAACAATCACCAGATTGGCACCGCCCACCTGTGAAAACTGCGACACAATATTGCGCCGCAGGCCCTCTCCAATCGATACAACCCCAATCACCGCCCCCACCCCAATCGTAATGCCCAATATCGTCAACAGCGACCGCAGCGCGTTTGCCTGCAATTGGGAGAGGCCGACCAAAAACAAATCAAGCACGCTCATCAATCGCTTTCCTTTGCACGCTCCTTGAACAATTTTTCAGCATCGGCTGCAACCGAATCTTCAATTGCCAATCCCGACAGAACTTCCACGCGAACATCTGATTTCAAGCCCATCTGAATCTCGCGCTCGACAAAAGTATCTTCTTTTACAAAAACCACAAAACGCCCTTGAATGCCTTTTTTATCGCCTTCCCGAACATCGTCTCCAAAATCTTCATACACAGCCTCAAGAGGCAAATAAAGCGCGGAATCGCGCTGGGCAAAAACAATATCAACATCGCACGACATACCCTGGAGCAACCTTGGCTCGCGATCCAGAATGCGGATTTCGGTTTCAAAAGACACGATATTGCTGCCCTGTCGAATTTTCCCCACAGGTGCAATACGATACACTTCGCCCCGATACGTCGTATCCGGATAAGCTTCTGCAATAATATGAACAGCCTGCCCCGGTTCCAGCCGCCCCACATCCACTTCACTGATATAGGCTTTGACCATCATCAAGCTCGGATCGCCAATTTCAAACAGTTTGGTACCCGTCACCGTAGAAAGAATACCCGAAACCACCACCTCGCCGATTTCTACGGGACGTGCAATCACAATGCCCGAAGCGGGAGCCAGCACCCGCACATTGTCCAGTCGCGCCGAAGACGAGCTCCCTTTCGATTGCTGAATATTCGACCGCTTCACCAGCGTTTCCAGTTCGAGCTGCGCCAGTTGATAAGCATTTAATGCCTTTTCAAACTGATCTCGAATCCGCTCAATTTCTTCTTCGGCAATCAAATTTCGTTTTTTTAACGCTTCTTTGCGCGCCAAATCCTTGCGCACCCGATCGAGGTCAATACGCGCCCGCTCAACCGCCGCGCGTTTGTTATAAAGCTGAAGCGTCTGGTTGGGATCCGGTCTAATGACCGCCAGCATATCGCCTTCGGACACCGCATTTCCCGCCTCGGCAAACAAATGCACAATTTCACCCGATACCGTTGACTTAACTTCCACAGTACGCACAAATTCGATACGCCCGGTTTCCTTCAGTTGTTCAACGATCTTCCCCCGGCGCACGGGCAAAGTTTCAGCTTCTAAAACCGACTTTTCGGTTTTACCCTCCTTTTGCAAATTGAGCGCGACCATAGTAGCCACAATGATCAGCCCACCCGTGCCGAGGAGCAACTTGCGCTTGTTAGACCACGATATCGCCACTTAACCTCCAAAGCCTCCTGCCAACCCTTGCAATGCTGCTCCACCCAACGCGTAAAGGAAGAACAAGATAAAGACACCGATAGCAGCCTTTTTTGTAGAAATGCCCGAAACAATTCCCAGTCCAATGGCGACCAGCGCATATTGCCAGATTGAGAAAAAGTTCAGGTTGAACAACAGACGTGCCAGAAAAGTCTCTGCCATAGAATCGGGCAACAACAGCCCAAATCCAACCTGTACAAACGCCGATTCTATGGCGAGCATCAGGGGTACTGTCACTATCGCAGCCGGAATCCCCACCAGCATACTGAGGCCGTTGACCGCCAGCACATGTCTATACGTTGTCTCACCGCCCAAGATAAACCGAACGAGCGCGAGCAAAACCAAAGATGTCACAAACAACATTACAACGACGCCTACTGGTGCGATAACCAACGCCGCTACATTGCCGATTGTCTGCATCTTCTTCATCATCTCTTCATCCTGTCCCGTACTCGTCTTCATTTGTTCCAGGCTCATTTTCTGAATGATGGGCGCAGTCATGTACACAGTCACGACCACCACAATCGCCATTATAATGAGTGGCACCAACCAATCGGCATGACCGACGCGTGACCGCACCGACTCAAATGTTGCACCTGGCGAAACGAACACGCCTATCAGACGTCTGCCAAGCCCCAATTCTTCCGCGTGTGTTACTTCTGGCGAATCTGCCATAACACCCTCCTGGGTTAAAATACTTTGAGATTAAAACGAATGCGGTTGCGAAAAGATAAACTTATATCGCGCAAAATTCACCAGCGATGTCGGCGTATACGCACGAGAGGCAGACAAACAGCTATCAGCACGACATTTCGAATCAAAGCCGTAGAAAGCGTGTCACCCGGTCTACTTCCAAAACAACCACAGGGAATATCGTTGATGCCCCGACCGATGGTAATGCCCAAAGCGATGACAAACAGACATAAGAGACCCAAACAGATGTAGGCACTCAATCGAGTTTTGAAATCTGAGAGAAGACCCAAACCAGCAAGACATTCGATATAGGGAGTAACGATAGCAACGGGAAGAACGAGCGTATGAGGCAGCAGGTTGAAGGCATCGATGGTCCTGGCAAAATTTTCCGGCTGCAGCATTTTTGCAAGCCCAGCCCACAAAAATAACACACCTAAAATTATGCGAAGGACGCGGATAAACCAGCCTGACAAACTGATCTTGTACACATCGTTATCGCGATTCATCACAAACCGTCTCGAATTTTTTAACCAAATTTTGAAGGAGATTTTTTTCTTCTTCTGCGATGTCATCTAAAATTGAAAGTACGCGGTGCAGGAGTACTGCACTATGCGTTATTTTAAATTTGAGCAACATCATTCTGAGCATCCCGGTCTTTCGCGCCAGTTCTTCATACTGAACAGAGAATCTATATTCGGACTTCAAATAGCCATAACCTTCCATGTATTTGAGTCTATTAACCATACATTTTTTGTGTTCCCAAAGGATATGTGCTGGGCGAATGTCAAAAGAGAAAGGAGAATATAAAAAGGATTCAATATAGCTTCTCAGACAAGAATATGTCGCCAGACCGTACGCACCATCGGATGGATTGGCAACCATGCGAAAGCGATAAGATGTGTTTCGCGCAAGGAGCAAGTCGGTAAATTGTTCCCGCACGAGGTATATGTCAAAATCATACTTGGCCTGTGAGTCATACTTAAATAGTCGCAACCCATCGGGATCGTAATGACCGGTCAGGTCTGCATGCACAATCGCCTGTTCCAACTCAGAAAACATGATGTGGTATGAGGCGTAATCGCCATTTTTGTTGTAACCTATACCAACGAAGGTCTGTTTGTCGTAGCCATAGATGAGGGTTTCGTGAACCAAATGTCTTTTCTGATACGCGGCACTGTCCGGCAAGAAATATTCATCCACAGTGGGTTGGATGTAGTAGCCCTTATCAATGCAAGCGACAATAAAGGGCAGGATGTCTGTCGGAGATTTGAAAATCAAGTCTCTATCTAAAAGTTGAACCTTCAAATAGGGCGAAAAGGAGACACGCTGATCGGGCCTGCGATAAAAATTGAATTTCATAGTTCGGTTACTGCTCGGGTTCTGAAAATTTGGGGGGCAGTATAGCTGGATGTAATTGCTGTGGAACCACGGCAGATAAGCCTCCTCGTTGGCGAGGATAGACAGCGGATAGGCGTGATGCAGATAGCCGATAACCGGAGGCATAGTGATGGGAAGTATTTTTTTCATAATTTATCTAACCCGAAAAATTCATAAAAAAGGTAGTTTCCCTATTCAAGTTATTGTATTATATTAGGTTATACGCATAACCATTGAACAATAAACTTGGGAGAAACTACCGTGAGCACACAAGATAATCATTGCAAGGTTCCTTTGGCAAGCATTTTCGGAAAACGTCTCGACCTCGCCTTTGATGGGGGTATTCTCACCAGCGATAGCGGTGCCTTATTGCTTCGAGAAGTGGAGGCCAAAACCGGCATTTTATCACGCATCATTGAGGCGATCAAAGACCGTCGGCATCCAAGTTATGTGGCTCACAGTGTGGCAGACCTGGTCAAACAGCGTGTGTTTCAGATCGCCTGCGGGTATGAAGATGCCAATGATTGTGATGCCTTGTGCAGCGATCCGGGTTTCAAGGCGGCGTGTGGTCGCTTGCCCTTGCAGGGGGAAGACTTGAGCAGTCAACCTACGATGAGCCGTTTTGAGAATCAGATGAGCAGAAGCGATTTGTATCGCATTGCGCGTGCCTTTGTCGATGCTTTTATTGCCTCGTATAAAAAGCCACCCCGGGCGATCATCTTAGATATAGATGATACACAGGATACGGTTTATGGGACGCAGCAGTTGGCTTTATTCAATGGCTATTTCAATGCTTACGCCTACCAGCCCTTGCATATTTATGAGGGGCAATCGGGTAAGCTAATCACGACGATTTTGCGTCCGGGTGTGCGTCCTGATGGCATACAGGTTGTCGCCATCGTGAAACGGTTGGTGGCCTATCTACGAGAGGCTTGGCCTCATGTGGCGATCTTTTTGCGAGGCGATGCTCACTTTTCTTCTCCACAAGTCCAGGACTTCTGTGAGACTCAGGGCCTCTATTTTATTGTCGGACAAACCGCCAATACCCGCCTCTTAGACTTGGCAAAGCCCTTGATGGAGAAGGCCAAAAGCCTTTATGCACACACCAACAAGCCCGTGCGACTTTTTACCTCATTTTATTACCAAGCCCAGACTTGGGCCTGTGCCAGACGCATCATCTGCAAAGCTGAAATCACCACCCGAGGCCAAAACACACGCTTTGTCGTGACCAACCTTGAAAGTTCAAGGGCCTCCTTTATCTACCAAAATGTCTATTGTGCTCGCGGACAGATGGAAAACTTCATTAAAAATCACAAAACCTTTCTCCACTCAGACCGCACATCCTGTCACGCATTTGGAGCCAATCAGTTCCGCCTCTTCCTCCATTCGGCTGCCTATGTCTTGTTGCACACCTTAGCGCACATCGGATTACAAGGCACAACGTGGATAAACGCACAGGTCAATACCCTCCAAAATCGCTTCCTTAAAGTCGCCGGACGCGTCTGTGAGTTGAAAACAAAGATCACCTTCCATCTGCCTATGTCATTTCCATTGCCACACCTTTTTGATAAAATCCTGTGCAATCTGGCAAAGGCGGTGCCATAACCCATCAACGGGGCAGGAATAGGGGTCTGTCCCATCACTTGCTGACTTTACAAATACACGGACTTATCCACAGACAGGACTGGCAAGGGACCGGTCTGTACTTTTGACACTGGCAGAGCCAGTCAGGGGACGATTTGGGCTGCTTGAACTCTATGAAGACGCCTATGACGGCAGACAAGATAGAAAGCACCCTCATTTTGATGCTTGGAACCGATGCCGCCTGACAAACAGCCCCAACCATTACAGTTCATGAATTAGTCGGGCTAAATGACTCTAATTAAATCACGAGTTTTGACCGCACCGTTCATGGCAATATTGTGAACAGATGGCGCACTTGATAATGCTTGCACAATAGCTTTCGCCATTTTATCACTCGTTAGATTTTGCGGTAAAAGTGTATAGGCCAGCCCCAACTCAGACAGTCTGTGAGCGCGAAATTCCTGGTCGCTAACGAGCGATCCAGGAACCAGAATAGCTCTCGTGCGAGTTTCCAAGATATTCATACAGGTATTGTATCCCGCACGACTAATGGAGAGATCAGCACACCGCATCCAATGGAGAAAGTGGGATGTAAACCGATCTATATGAAACGGACCGCCCTTGCACATGCATTCAAGGGCATCGTATTGCGGCTGCAGCATAAAAGGACCTGTAAAAATGACCATCTTTCGGTCTTCAACAATACCTCTTTGAGATAATCCCTGCCAAGCTCTGATGCAGGGTTTGATGAGCGCATAGCCATCGGCCCCACCGCCAGCACTAACCAGCACGCAGTTCTGTGTCTGTAACTCACGACCAACGCTATCCAATGGTTCTACGACATACCCCGTATAATGAACCGGGATGTGGATATTGTCTGTGTGTGAAAAATGATCTTCCAACCGGGTCAACTGGGGATCTGCGTGTATCAACAGCGCGTGGAAGTGGTGATTCAAAATCGAACACACTTGGTCGGAATCTGGCAGGAGCCTGGGTACATCGCGTACTGAACATATAATGCGAATGTCAGGGTTAACAGATTGACCTGTATCGATAGCCGAAAGCAATTCGCCTGCCAATTCCCAACGCGCAAATGGGAAGTATTCAATGATAAAGATATCGGGACAAACACGAGTAATCAGGTTGGTCAGGGCATGCTTCCGCCCTTTTAATACATCCTGGATATCACATCCTGTTTCCGAGGTTAAGCACCCGGAAGTCAGGTCTTTAAAGACAGGAGTCAGATGATATATTTGAACTGAAGCTGGTAGTGTTGCTCCCGGCACCGGCCTACCCCCGTCAACAAAATAGACATCGTATTCGTCGGCCAGTGCGCGAATAATCTGGCGATTGCGGAAATGGTGACCGACACCTACGAGATGTTGGCTATAAAAGACAATGCGTTTTTTTGACATCTATCAGCCCCAGGTTCAACTTTCATGTAGCAGTCGAAACGCTCTCGGTCGCAGAACGAACATAGTCGGCCATATTCTGCACACTTTCAAATACCTCGGCACGCAAATCTTCATCGGATACTTCAAAACCAAATTCTTCTTCCAAACCTACGACAAGCTCAATCATAGCCATGGAATTAAGTCCCATTTCCCCGCCGAACAAAACATCCGTATCCCCAATCTCTGCCGGGTCAATCTCCAGGCTAAGCGTATTAACGATGACACGTTTAACGCGATCTTCAATTCTTTCGGAGAGCATAGAATTATCCCCATCATAAGAGAGGACCTAAGCAGTTTGTGTATCTGTTTCGCCTGCACTTGCAGTAAAGAACTGCAGCACAGTCTCCAGCATTTTCTGTTGGCCTTCTTCAGAGACAATTTCGACAGCGGGTAGGTTAAATGTCTGTTCCAGATATTGCAATTTTTCATCTATTTGTTCACGAGACATCTGCTGTGGATTAATCATAGTGCGTCCATAAGCTGCCCGAATATGTTTTTCCTTATCGCTCATCGCCAGCAAGATAGTCGGTGCTTTGCACACAGCGCGTATCCCGTCCATCGTATCGCGGATATAATCATCTGCATCAATGCTATTGACCACGAGAATACAGGCGTCGGGTTTTGTCCCCAACAAAAATGCAATGGAGGATAGAGAATGCGTCTGGTGTTCATTGACATCATAGGGAATCGTGCCGGACTGAGAGCCAACGAGAATGATTTCCGGCTGCTTTTTCCGACTAATTTCGCGCATTTTGTGATCGAGATAAGGAACGTACACTTGAAGCGGCAGTTCCAGAGGTGATGCATAGCCTATCGGGAATGCGAGATCCATGCCGAATAATTCCGCATGATGTTCGGTGCCGACCTGACCGACTTTATAACCCATTTGGATGAGCTTGCGCCTGAGCGCGAGCTGCACGGTAAATTTGCCCTGCTGCGAACTCGTACCGAAAACCCCTAGAACGGGAACATCAACGGGTGTACTTTTTTGATCTTTTTGTAAAATATTCTGCACTTCGCCCATAGAAATAGATGGATAGACAATTCGGAGACCCTTTTTTCGAGCCTGAGTGTATAGATCACCGTATATGCCTATAGGAACTTGCAAAAAGCTAAAGACGTGAACGCCGCAATCCAATGCTGCTTGGATCGATTCCCGAAGCAGATCGCGTTTGCTAATGCGGCCGAGTTGGTCAACATACCCGAGAATGAGTGTATCTGCTCCTCGAAGTGCTTTCTGTAGATTCGGCACGACTTTTATTCCAGTGGGGTCCGTTCCAATTGCTTCACCGGGATCTTTTCCAACAAGCCCTTTGCCCACGGGATCCGCCACGGCTGTAATTTCAAAATGCAACAGATCCCGGAACCGGACCAATGCATGCATTTCTTTATTGTAAGGATACAGGGCGGCCTTTTTGATCCAATCGTAATTTGAAATGTCCGACTGCTCTGAAAAAGAAGCGGGAAAAGATGGTGCAAATTGTGTGGCGATGTTGGGAATCGGTTCTATTCTTTCTTCCAAAGCATTGGCTTTTAACATTTCGCGCACTTCTTTCAATGCCGCATTGGGATAGGCTTCCCTAATCAGGGCAACAATGCCGGTAATATGGGGAGCCGCATAGCTGGTACCGGATATCATGATTTCTCGCCCGTCTTTCCAGCACACCCGCTGTTCGTCGCCTCGCGCCACGCATTCAATGACATTACCGGGTCTGTAGTAATAACCGTAGCGGTCATAGATCTTGCCACCGGTTACACCGATGATCTCGGGCAGATTCGCCGGGTAACTCGGTACGCGGTTGTTGTGTTCGGCAGCAATAAGGATGATGCCTGCTTCAACAGCACACTGACAGGCTTCCGCAATGACGTCTTTGTACGCAGCGTCAGTTGTACCCAGGCTGAGATTGATAACATCTACACCCTGTTCTGTCGCCCACTGAATGGCAGCGACAAGGGCATGGCCATTTGCAGATAAGGTCTCGTCAAAAATGCGGATACTGTAGAGTTCGGCATCAGGAGCTTTGTTGTGAATAATACCTGCACAGGCCGTACCGTGCCCTGCACAATCGGTGTGGTCTGGTTGTTGAATAATGCGCTCATCCGACTTGACAGTAAGCCCTATGCCTCCCGCAACACGTTTGATTTTGGGATGCTCGGCTTCAATACCACTGTCTATAATGGCAACTTTAACATTTCGTCCCGTCAATTGTGAGAAAGCAATTTTTTTCCTCGTTTCCGAAGTCATTGCATAGACCTTTCATGAAGCAGTACCCGATGCCTGAAAGATGGAGAACACCCACGCGATACCTGCGCTAAAAGCCATTGAAATAGCCCAGAACACGCTGACCACACCAGCGGCGCGAACGCGACTGCATTCTTCGCACACTGTTGCAATACCAATGGTGAGCAATGCGTAGTACCAGAATGTAAATGGATTCAGATTTGCCAGTACGATTTGCAAAGCGGGATGTACAGTGCCGCTTATAAACAAATCTGCGCCGAGTTTGATTTCAAGGTTTGACAGGCCGGTGAGTCCTTTACTCGCTCTGAAGTAAAAAATCGCAGCGACGAGAATACTGGAGATCAAAGACGTAATGCTGGCATGAGAGATGACCGAGAAAATGGATTTGAACCGCCCTCGGCATTCGAAAACCTGAACAATTAACCAGATCAGAAATGCAGAAATAAACCAGAAAAACAGAATACCCAGCAATGTGCCGACGGGATAAACATAACGCATGGTTTTTTGATAGCGATACAGGCGTTCCAACTGGCTGGGATTCAAAGATTCTGTTACGGATAGAAGGTAGATTTGCTGAAATATAGGCAGCGTGGCATCTGCTACAATGACCGAACCCAGGCCTATCAAGATGAACGCACCCAAATAGGTCGGATTTTCCCGAATATCCTCAAAAGCCCTGGTCGGCACCCAAATTGTCAAGACCAGTCGTTTGAACATGGCAATCTATTCCTGAGATGTTTTGCTTTCAGTCACTTTCCCGCAGAAACAAACTGTCGATAATCCCACTCACAGTATCGGTTGATTGATACCCCACGGCTTTATAGCGCAAGACGCCTGTTTCGTCTAAAAAAAACAGTGCCGGAACATTGAAGACGCCCAGTTTCTTGTACAGATTGCGACTTGCGTCAATCCAGACGGGAAATGAGATAGGATGTTGTTGAAAGAAAACAGCCGTTTTTTCGACCGAACTGGTCGAAATAGCAAGAAGAGTCAAATTTTTGTCTGAAATCTCGCTGTGAAGTGTTTCAAACACGGAAAGCTGATTCTGGCAATGATGGCAATTGACCTCAATAAAGCTGGTCAAAAGTGGTTTTCCGCGGTAGCCATTCAGGTTCACAGGCTGTCCATCCATATCCTGCAAAGTTAAAATAGGAAGAGCCTGGTCAATTTCTGCAATGCTTTCCGGAAGAAAATAATTGTAGAAAAAAAAGAGGCCGCCCGCCGAGCCTGCCACAATAACGATAAGACTCGCAACGGCGACCCGCTGGCGTATTGAAGACCCCATGGACATACTCCTTTACGCACGCTGCCGATTAAATACACTGTCCAACAGCATTTTGAGAACAGGCACCTTTTTTGCTTTAATCAGCATAGCCGTTTGGCTTGTATCGGGTGCGGCCTCGATTTTCAAATCTCTGATTTTTATTTCTGCGCGTATGCCCGATGGGCTTGATAGGGACACATTAATATTAGAAATTTGCGCATATACTTTGCTTTTAAATAAGTAAACGTGTTTACAACTACGTACCAGAGCCAACTGTCCTTCAGGAATTTCAGTGGTAAGCGTCCATCCTGTTTCCGATGGACTTATCACACCCTTCACTTCCAGCCCCACATCCATACGGACGAGTGTCAGTGCTATAAGCAGACAGAGAAGAATGACCGCGGCGCACAGCAGAATCGCGCCTGCACGCCATTCTATATTTCGAGGAATTTTCATGCCGTTGCAGCAATCCTGTCTTGTTGATAGTAAGTTTTGAAGTGTCCATCTCGTTCAATGAGATCGTGAAAATTACCTTCTTCCACAACGCGCCCATCAGCGAGCACATAAATATAATCTGCAATGGATACTGTGGAGAGCCGGTGGGCAATCAGAAGGGTTGTACGCCCCTTCGTTGCTCGTTTGAGAGCATCTTGCACGAGGCTTTCTGAGCGCGGATCAAGTGAAGATGTGGCTTCGTCTAGGATCAAAATTTTCGGATTGCGAACCATCGCCCGCGCAAGTGCCACACGCTGCTTCTGACCGCCGGAAAGCTGCACACCACCTGAACCGATGCGCGTGTCCAAGCCATCGGGAAAACGCTCTATAAATTCCATACAGTTCATCGCCTTGGCCGCATCAATAATTTCTGTTTGGGAAACACCGAATTTGCCATACGCAATATTTTCGCGGATTGTTCCAGAGAAGATTCTAATGTCCTGTTCAACTGTGCCAACTGCACGACGCAAAATTCGAGGATTAAATTCAAGAATATCTGTTCCATCAATCAAAATGCGACCAGTGTTCAGATCGCAAAAGCGGAGCAGAAGATTTACAAGTGTGGTTTTACCCGCGCCTGTGGGACCAACGATGGCAGTGATGCGATCGGATTTCAGGCTAAAATTGAGGTTGTTCAAGATTGGCTGGTGGAGTTCGTAACCAAAACAGGCATTTTCAAAGGTAATCTCGCCTATTCCAATGCTGCGCGTTTCGATTTCCCGCCCTTTTTCCGACGACATGTCCATAATTTCACAGACGCGCTTGAGAATGCCGAGACCTTTTTGAACATTGACATAGAGACCGGAAAGCTGATTCATTGGGCCGTACACATAAGCCATGAGTGTATTGAACGCAACAAATTGCCCCAGGGTGAGCCGACCCGCCATAATTTCGTGAGCGCCATACCACAGGAGAAACAATCCGCCTATGCTGTAAAGAGCCATCTGAAGCACACCTGCACTGGCAAGGGTGACATCGCGTTTTAGTCTTGCGTTCACTTCGTTATGCATATCGCGGGCAAGGCGACGGGCTTCTCCACGGCCTCGTTCAAAGGCACGGACTACGGGCGCAGCATCCAGAGACTCAAGGCGCGTGGCGGTAGTAATAGCCTTTTTTTCTTGTACCTGATCACTCAACCCACGCACCTTGCGACCAAAATGCAGATTGACCCACAAAAAACCGGGCGCGATCACGAGCACAGCAATTGCCAATCCCGGGTGAATAGTAGTCATGATACCCAGACCGACGAGCAGCAGAGCGATACTACTCAAGCCGTTGATGTACGTACCTGCCATGAGCGAGCGCAGTTGTCGCACATCGTCGCTGATGCGCGTAGCGATGTACCCCGACCCGTGTTTTTGAAAAAAACGGATCGGCAGTGTGTGCGTCTTATCGAAAAGGTGAATTTCCAGGTCAAAAAAGACCCGGCGGGTGAAAATAAGCAGCAACAGGCGTTGGAGAAAACCAAGACCCAGGCCGAGTATGACAGCAAGCGCGAGTGCGCCGCACACGACATGCAGAGTTTGCATTTGCCCATTTGCGATAACGTGATCGATGATATAGATGGAAAGCAAGGGCATGGGTAATGCCAGCACAGTCGTGAAAACCATGCACACACCGGCTTCGGTAGCACGTAGCCAGTAAGGCTTGAGAAAAGGTAGAAGACGAAGTATCATTGTCATTTCTTCTTCGCACACTTGCCTGAGTGCAGCGCAAACAGGTGGCGCGGCAGGCGATAGCAGTTCAAATATCTGTCAACCAGGAAAGCTCTTGTATTTGACCTTTCTCGGAGACAACTTCCAAAAATAGATCTTCCAAATTGTCATAACGCTTGTGTTTTACCGCTTGTCTGATTTCATGCATTGGTTTAACCAGAAGCATCTGGCCGTTGTTTATGATACCTATTTGACTACATAGTTTTTCGACCCTTTCCAGGATATGAGAGGTCAAAAAAATCGTAACGCCCTGGTTTTTCATGTTCATTAAAATTTGGACGATACGCGAATAAGAAAGAGGATCAATACCTTCAAAAGGTTCATCGAGGAATAGAATTTCAGGCCGATGGATAAACAGGGACGCTAAACACAGTTTCTTTTTCATTCCTTTTGAATACTCGTGGATTAAACGGTGCCGGGCTTGATTTAAATCCATAAAAGTTAAGAGTTCATTTATCCGTTCTTTGGTTTTTTGACGACTGATTTGGTATATCCTTGCAATAAAATAAAGATATTCCTCGCCTGTTAATCCTTCATATAATCCCAAATCACTCGCCATAACACCAATTCTACGCTTAATTTCGAGGTCGTGTTTACTTAAATCCTTCCCAAAAAGCTGAATGTGACCTTCTGTGGGAACTGCAAGACCCGTTAGCATATTGACAGTCGTCGTTTTTCCCGCGCCATTAAGTCCAATAAGTCCAAAGCAAGTACCCTTAGACACGTCGAAAGAAATATCATTGACCGCGATCAAAGAGCCATATCTTTTGGTCAAATTTTTTACCTGAATGACAGTGGGCATATCGTGTCTCATGAGATAGCTCCTTCTCGTAAGAAAGTATTGATAATCCGTTCTTTCTGATGTTCATGTAATTGAGACACCCTGGGAAGCAGGATGATATACAGAGCAATACCCAAAATCAATAAAAGAAGACAAAAGGAGAACAACAATATGGAAGATTGAAGAAAAAAATAAAAAACACCAATAATCGCACTTATTACAACAAAATAACCGATAAATTCTAGCATCATCAGACAAATAGCTTGAGATGAAATATCTCGAGAACTAAACCTTGAAAAAGCAAAAACATCTGCGTGTGGATACCGCAGAGATATAAAATTGCCAATCGCAATAAAATATATAATTGAAAAAATCTGAAGTATAAAAAAAGATAAAGTCAGAAAAATATCTGCATCATACCATAAAAGAAAAAGTGGATATAGGATACACAATAACAGGATACCGCATTGCAATATCAAAGAAGCCAAATTCTTTCCGATGATCGCTTGATACGCACTTACGGGTATTAAATAATAAGTTATAATGCCCTGACCGTATTTATTCAGTATGGTTGCAGAAGGTCTGATTGAGGCAAGACTATATGGAAAGAAAAAGATCAAAGCAGGATGCCATTCATAAATTGTTTTTGTATTGAGAATGCTAAGTGCAATGACCATAGCGACAAAAAATCGATTTTTCTTTGATCTAATTAAGTAACATAATTCCTGTGCAATAATGGGAGCATACTTCTGTAGAGCTTCGGCTTTATCGACCTGGTTACACAAAAACTCAAGCAATGATACTTTATTCCGATCTCCTCGAAGCGCATTGGACTTGTGAGTACCCCCGTTAAATATATGCTGATAAGTCGCGGCATACCCGACAACGCCACCGACTGCGAGAAAACTCATCATACCGAGTAAATCATAAATGACTTTTGATATTTCGCCACTTTTTAGAGCAAAAAAAAGCTCACATAATAATCCCGTTGGCAAATATGCTACAAGTGAAGAAGGATTGAATGATGCATATTTTTCCAACCATTCCATATCAATACTTGAAAAAATAAAAAGAAAAACAATCGAAAATCCGATACCCCCGAATAATAACTTGACGACCCAATTCCACATATTGGAGTTACCCAAGATGTCAATAGCGGCTTTCAATACCTGACACCAGGTAATCATAATGCATGCAAAAACCAAACAACCGCTAATCGCAATTAAAATTTTAATTGGGTCGGCAATATCCATCCCAATGATGATACAAGCCATTATTGGGCCAAAAAATAAAAGCCACCGATCTCCTAAAGCGCGTATCGAGGAGGCTATAAAGACTTGCCTAAATGTGAATGGGTACTTCGGAAGTCTTATCAAATGATAATAATTTAATGAACTCAGATTCGTGGTAAAAGCCAGGAATCCCCAAAGTGTTCCCAAAAAAATAAAAAGCAGATGCATCAACTCTCTAAAAAAGGTTTCGCTACTTATTTTTGCAAAAATGTGTCCAAGTATCCAGCTTACAAGGAAGATCAATGGAAAAACAAATATCCCATGCACAACATAAGCAGAGATTACCTTTTTCCATCTATTTCTAAAAATTCTAATATCAACCCAGACAATAGACAAAAAAGCTTTTAACATATCATACATCCTTCAGAGTCATGTCTAATTTGAAGGAAAGGCCACCTTGTTCCAATTTAGACAACTCTCAATAGAATTTTGATATCATAAGTTGCTATAACATCAAAGATTCTCCTTATGACAATCTCTTAACAAGCAGCACCGATTGTAGCAGAAAAAAGAGCCGATGCCCCAGCATATGCGCCAAGCCAAACGGCTGTAGTTGTACCAGCTGTTGCTATACTTGCGGCGACGCCTAATACAATGGCTGCTACGCCTAAAACATTTCCAATAGTACAGATAGTTGCATCCTCATCATGATAGGCAATGACATCCTTTAAGGATTCATTATACACAAAACGGCCTGGTTTTACTAACTTTTGCATAGCAAAACTCCTTTCAAATTGATTGACTAAACAGAAACTGAGAAACAACAAAGGTGGCCTTCCTTTAAAAATTTCAGTGACGCATGAAAAATTTACACCATGTGATTTGCAGATTGTGCCTTAAAACCTGTATGTTGTAAGATAGCCTGGGCAAAACCTAAATGTTCAGTTGCACCGATCTCGTCCCCTGTTTGTGATAGCACTTGAGAAAGAGCTATGTAAGATTTTGCCTCACACAAGGGATTGCCTATCTTTTGGCTACGCTCAATTGCCTGTTGGCAAAAGTCTAACGCATCAGAAATTCTTCCTTGGATCAAGCACAATGAGCTTATTTGATGGCATAAGTCAATTTCTCGTTCAGGTATTGGTATAGATCTGCTTCGGATTAAACAGTCTTCTAAAATGTCTAAAGAGTCATTTGGCGGAAGTACAAAAGAAGATGTTGCTGCGATTAGAGAAGATGTTTCGAGCAAAGCTGGTATATGACCTATATCTCGGGCAATTTGATCTGCTTCTTGAAAAATTTGATTTGCCTCTTCAATATTACCCTGTTGTAAATAAAGCTTCCCTTGCATTACCAACAGTCTAATTTCACCGCGGCGATAACTCGTAATCTGGTCTAACTGACGCGCCTGGTTTAATTTTTTTCTTCCTTCATCATATCTACCATTAGAGAAATCAAAAATTGCGAGATAAGAGAGACACCGTGCAGTTCCTCTCTTATCGGAAATCTCTTGAAAAACATGAAGTGCCTTTTCTCCAAGCTGTTTTGAATCATATCCATTATTATCGAACAGGTAAAAATGTGCTAGTTGTAACAAAAGACGTGCTTTAGTATGAGTATTTGGGCTACCAAGAATATTTAATCCTTTTTTAAGAGTTTTTTTTGATTCCTCGAATTTACCTTTTCCAAATAACAAAAGAGCTTTTCCCAAAAGAGTTCTTACTTCATTCAAAGTATCTCGCTTTTGTTTATGAAGTGTATCAACTGACTCACAATAAGTAAGCCCTTTGTCATAAGTGCCTTGCATAAACATAAGCATTCCCAACTGTCTCAAAACAACTTCTGTTAAATTCTGTTCGGGCAAGTGCGTTAAGATATTTCGTGCGTCCTTCAACGCTTTGAAAGGTAAGTCAGGTTTTCCCAAATCAAAATAGACTTGACCCAAGTTGATCCCAAACGCGGCTTCCAACCGAGCAACCTTCCGCGTCTGTGACAGGTTCCGCCCCTCTTCAAAGACTTTAGCTGCTTCCTTCAATTCCGACACCATCATCAAAGCTACCCCCCGGGCCAGAAGTGCCGACAAGCTCTCGAATACTTCATAGGAGGCCTGATAGGACTCAGCAGCATCCCGATATTGCCAGTTCTTGAATCTATCTTCCCCCACCCGAAAGTGAGCCAAAGCCTCTTTCTGTTGAGGCGCGGATGCCCCCTCCAGTTCTTGAAGCAACATCTTTAGAGGCGGCTTCAGAAACTCCTTGCCATCGTCCGGGAGGTGGACATGCTCAAAATCTACAGGCTTTCCCAGGCTTCTTCCAAAGGGCCAGAGTGCTGATAGGGTCTTGTGAGATCGAATTTTATTCACGTTCAATCCAGCTATTTATTGTGGCTTAGTTGCACAAATCAGATGAAAGTTTATCTGAGAAGCTGTTTTAAAACCCTCAGAGACTTGCATAGATAAAGCATTCCAACGTCACAGGAACCGAATGTGCGACAAAATGGGCGAAAACAACCATGCAGGCGACAGGCAGGCCTGCGCTCCCAGGCGGATTACAGAGGATACGCTTAGCCCTGATTTACTTTTCTTCTTCGGTACTCAGTAGGTGAAATGCCGTGTATAATTTTGAAGACCTTAGACAATTGCTTTGATGAATGGAACCCACATTGGTCCGCAAATTCATAGATCAGCAGTGGTGGTTTTTCCATCAAGTACTGTTGTGCTTTTGCCACTCTAATCTCCCTCAATATTTTCACGAACGTCTTGCCGAAATGTTTTTTGAATAGTTTGCAACCATAGGATCTGGAGATCTGGAAATAGTCCATAAGATCGTCAAATTTTAGATGTGGATTGCTGTAATTCTCATTCAGAAATGACTCTAACCGAGTTTTCCACACATCCTTAACAGCTTGCACTGGCAAGCTGTTATCCACAGGCACATACGGTTTGATCTTCACCAAAAATTTATCTCTCATTATTGGGAACACACTTACAGCCTCTGTCCCGGGTATGCTCAAATCCAGGAATCCAGACCTTGCCCTGAGCAAGATATCTGTCTGAAATTGCTCTGCCGATACGCGCTTCACAAAGTGCATACCATTGAGGTCTTCTACATACATTTCAGCTATGGCAAGGTCTATCTGCTCTTGCCTTAAAATTTCAAGTCCTTCTCTGCCATCTGGTGCAGTAAATACCTCATGAGGGCCATCAATCAAGAATCCTATGAACGCCGACATAGTATAGGTTGCATGACCTACAATCAGAATTTTCTGCTTGTCCATATCATACACAATCAGCAAGCCACAAATCTCAATGGTTGACAATTGAGATTCGGATCATTATTTTTTGATATTCTCAAGTTACCCGCTTGAGATATTAACCCGCCGCTGACAGATGACTTTACCAGGTCTTGTCAGCGGCTTTTTAATGATAACACCGCAACACCCTGAATCGCAATTCAAAAATATTCTCTGTATTGCTCATTTACCTTCATATTTCTACTGTTTCGAGAATATTTTGAAAAAAATCACCTGTCTGTAGTCAGACCCGCGCTCCCAAACGCTTACTTCACACTTTTTAGTGGTCAGTGGTTAGCTTTGTTCAACTGAGTAAAACGGCAGGGCCTTGAGCAAATTCATGCTTTCAGGTAACGCAAATACCATGCCAGACAAGCAAATAACCCGTAACTGATTGCAGGAGAGCGTGTTTCTATAAAATACTGTTGAGAGGAACTACAGGTAGGTGTTTCAAATGAAACAATAAGTGTTTCATTTGAAACAGTAGAGATTAGAATGAGACAGGGGATTATTGGGGAGAGCACACTAAAAATACCCTGAAGAACACAGGGCATGCTGGACGTTTTGAGAAAATTTTTAATTTCTATCAGTTGACAAAAAGCAGGGCATACGCTACATTTGATTCATATCCGCTACGCTCGTAGGCGAGCCTATCTTTTAGCCCCCGTGTGGTGACACACAGGGGCTTTATTTTTTAAGTGATCGCGGCAAGGATGCCGCTCCTACGGTTTAATTTTCACACTTCACACTTCTCATGTCGCGTCCGTCTGTTGGTGCTGGCCTATGAAACCAATAACAACGCGCTCCTGGATAGTGTCCCAATCAAAAGCGATTCGGATGGTATAGTGCGCATCCTTACTGCTTCCCGTTCCGATGTGCTTTTTTAGCTCATGGATCTTATTACCAACCTTAGTGGTGTACCAATCTTTGTACTTATTCACCGTCATATTGCTCTGGTGCCCCCTGTACCACCACTTACACGCTTCCCGAATTGACACATCGAGATTTGGCAAATTGTCCTCCCCCCTCATGCGAAACCCATAATAAGTGGTCGCCAGCCATTGCAGCGCGTCCCACACGGCTTTGGGATGCATAAATGGGTTATCTTTAACCTGCGACTTTGCGTTGAGTTGAAAGAGAAGTTTATCGTTGTACTTTTCCTTTGCACATTCAACAGCATCATTAACGCTCTCAATGGACAAATCCTCACCTTCGCCCGCGGTTGCCGCCCCCTTGCTCGCCGCCTCAATGTAGTACTTTCGCCATCCCTCGGCCTCCTTTTGCAACTTTTCGATCTCATCCTGACGCTTATGCAATTGGCTTTGGAGCGATTCGACCTCGTGATTAAGACGTTGATTCTCCGATAGCAAAAAAGTATAATCTTCAAGAGAAAACGCGCGCTCATTTTCTACCTCAGATTTGACACCTCCATCTTGAGTATCGGGAGGTCCATCATCTATCATCTCACCTGTTGGCTGTTGTTCTTCTGCTTCACCGGATGAACTTCTGACCTCAGTGCGCTCTGTCGAGTCGCTTACCGTTGAAGTCTCAGTTGAGTCGTCGGAGTTGTACACCGATTCTATCCCCGACGGAGAATCGTCATCCGGCCCCTGATTCCCGCCCATAAGCCGATCTATGCGACCCATAATCGACAAGACGCGAGGCTCCAACTCCTCCCGCTGCTGCCTTCTAATCTGCTCCTCACTAAAAACAGGTGCCATTCCATAAACAGATTGATACTCCGTCAGCAAAGACTGCAACTCCGTTGTCAGTTGAAGTGCCTCTGAAATATCGGCATCCGGTGAAAGTTGCGCCGCAGACCATGCATCTGCATCTCGTTGAAAAAATGCCAGTTCCGCTGAGAAAGCGTCCCCGATATCGGCAATCGCAGCATCGAGATCAGCCGCCTGGCTGCGTTGTTTTTCTTTCACCTCTCGGATATCATTCAGCAATGCGACAAACTCCGGAATTTCCTGCTCCCATTCCGGTGCATTGGGCGGTAGGGACCTCAAATATTCGAGACTCTGCGACAAAACATCGTCTTTTGTTTCTCGAGACCCGGGTATTTTGCCCGATACATAGCACAGCATCAGAGCAACCTCATCTTTATCAAATTCGCCGTGGCGTTCGAGAATTTTATCCGTCTCACGCGCCCATGCGTCCCTGAACCAGGAACTTCGGAATTGATTCCCAAAAAAATCTGGATATTCAGCCGGCATAGCCAGATCCTCGAGATGTTTAACAACCACATCGCCGAGCGCGTCATGGGATTCTGCCCAGACTTTCAAAACCGCACCAGCCAGTTTGTCGGATTGAGTTACAGCTTTCAGGACAGGCTTCTTTAGATAAAGAGCCGGCGCGCGGTCTGCATTTTTGTACCCATCAACTCTTATGCACTCGCGTATAGCCGAGTTGAGCAACCCCAGCGCTTCTTTTGACACTTTATTTTTCGAATTGAGCGCGCGTTTGACTACAGCCTCGTGATATTCTGGATTCAAAAATTCAAAGATCGTGCTAATTTGCAAACTATCTACATTCATTATATCGCCTGAGAACATGTCTGACATTGCACAAACCTCCTATTTTTAGCCATCACAAAACAAGGGGTTATGCAATAAAAGCATAACCCCTGTCTTTATTATGGTCGGAGCGACTGGATTTGAACCAGCGACCCCCATCACCCCAAGATGGTGCGCTACCGAGCTGCGCTACGCTCCGACAACTCGTTCAAGAATGAATTTACCCATTTTGCCAGAGACCGTCAAGATTAAAGCCTAATTCACACTATCTCCCAGAACTCAGAAAACTTTCGGATTGCAGATCCACATCAAAAATGCGAATAAATCGACGGGGCTTTGTCGTCTCGCCGATCAACTCGGGTATGCCATCGCCATCGAGATCAGCATAGCCAATCTTATCGCCAAAGCCATCGCGGTATTCCCACTCAACGCGTTGATAAGTCGCCCCAATAACAAACCCGGTATTGAGAGCAATCTCAAGCTCACCGTCGTCGTCGAGATCGCCAACAGCCATACTCTCTGCCCACAGCCCTTGCTCGCTGCGCCATTCTAAAAACAAATTTTTGCAATCAAACACAAACAAGCGCCCAACCTGTGCGGCGCGATCCTGATCGGAATTATCGCGCGATCCGCCCGGCGGCCGATAGCTCCTAATATCTGCAACATCTTCGCCGCAAAACACCAGCTCGAGCTGCGGATCGTCGTCAATATTTTCAATCACCATAGCCGAAACCGATGCAAATTCACCGTCCGTACTTCGCCAGATTTCATGGAAGTCGCTGGCGCGATAAAACGCAATATCTCCAGATGCGGTATATGCAACGATCTCAAGCTCGTCATCGACATCGATATCCAAAACAAAAACTTCTGCAATCTCCGACCTCAGTGTGGGACTTCTCCATACCTCTCGAAACCGCCCCTCTTGCATCTCCAACACGTAAATTGATCCATGCCGGTCACCATACACAATGCGCGGCGCCTCATCACCTTTTCCCACAACTGCTTTTACAGCGCGCATTTCGGGTACAAACCCACCAAAAGAGATCGCGTCATTATCCTTCCAATGAAACCACGCCAGATCGGTCGCTGAGATTGTGGCTGTAATGGCAACGAGCAAAAGCAGAATCCTTATGACCATAGTGAACTCCTCAAAATACGCTAATATGGAAATAGCGTTTGGGATTTCGCCTGATGTCTTCAATAAGACTATCCACAGACGTCAATGTGCGATCCAGATGCTCGTACACCGCTTCGTCCTTAAGCAAACGCCCAACCGTGCCGCGTCCGTCTCGTATCCCTTTGGAAATGTCATCGAGATTGGTAAATGTATTCTGCATTGAAACCGAAGTCGTTTCCATCTGCGCCGAAATCCGCGCAAGGCGTTCTAAAGCCACAGCCAAATTGGTCACGGCAATGCTCAAATTTTCGCGATTATCCCGCATCAAACCACTCGCATCGCCCGTCGCCAACGCCAAACTGTCGAGCATCTTATCGACCTTCCCCAGATTATCGTCGTTCAATAGTCGGTTGAGATAGTGCGTGGTAGTGTCAATACGCGAAAGAACGCTCTCCAGGTGCACGAGATTATTATCACTGGCGACACCATCTACTGCATTGCCAATTTTTTCGATCATAAGCCTGCTCTCAGACACCATCGCATCGAGTTCAGAAGTAGAAATCCCCTGCACAACAGCTCCATCTGCAAGAATCTGTGGCGACTTTCCCAACTGAACTTCGATCATCTGCCCACCCAGCAAACCATCGGATTTGAGTAAAAAACGCGAATCCTCGGGCAAATCACTCACCGAGGCAAACCCAAGTGCAACATAAGGCAGCCCATCTACAAGGCCGATAGACAGTACCTTTCCCACCCGCACCCCGCGAAACGTCACGGGATTGCCCACTTGAAGCCCCGGCACACTGTCGAACTTGGCATGGATTCGATATCCGCCAGCCGCACCCGCATAGCGCTCCGAGAGCCAAACCGTGCCGACCACCAGAATAATGGCTGAAAAAAATATAACTACACCAAGGATAATTTCTTGCTGGCGATTTCTCATACGCTACCCCAACCTGCCCTCAACAAACAATTCGAAAACCTCATTGCCAGATGCCTCGACATCTTCCATTGCACCTTGAACCACCGCTTTGCCGTCATAGAGCAGGGCAACCTGGTCTGAAACGCGCCGCGCAAGGGGCATATCGTGGGTGACGACCACCGATGTCACCTTGAGTTCTGACTGCAATTTAAGTATATAGTCGCCCACAACGCTGGATGTATTTGGATCGAGACCCGTTGTGGGTTCATCGTAAAGAATAAAATCGGGTTCCATCGCAATAGCCCGCGCAAGTGCCGCGCGTTTTCTCATTCCCCCCGACAACTCAACCGGCATCCTGGCCTCTGTACCCGCCAACCGCACAGCATCGAGACAGACATGCACGCGCTCTGCAATTTCTTCTTCGGTCATCTTAGTATGCATACGCAACCCAAAAGCCACATTTTCCTTGACCGTCATAGAATCAAAAAGTGCCGAAGACTGGAATAAAACCCCGATGTGCTTGCGCAATTCGATCAACTCGCCGCGGCGAATACGCGCCATGTCATAACCGGCAACGACAACCTTGCCCACATCTGCCTGCTCAATCCCAATAACATGCTTTAAGGTCACACTTTTGCCACATCCACTTGGCCCCAAAAGGGTTGTAATCTCAGACCGAGGAACCCGCAGGTCAAGCCCTTTCAGCACGGGTTGTGCTTCAAAAGACTTAAACACCTGGACAAACTCAATAGCCGTTTCATTCGCCATAGTTTAATATAACAGCGCGTGTGTTAAAAAATAATCGAGAATGAGAACAAGCGCAGAAGATATCACAACTGCAGCCGTGGCAGCCCGTCCAACGCCCTGCGCACCGCCTGCGGTGCAAAGCCCCATGTAAGACCCCATAAACGTCAGCAGCCCACCATAAACAACTGCTTTGACCACCCCGACAAAAACATCATACACCTCAAAATAGAGCTTCATACCTTTGATTAACTCTGTAGGCGTGATACCCATTTTGATCATCGACATACCAAACCCACAGATAATGGCGACCAAAAAAGAATAAATCACGAGAATTGGAACCATAATAGAGCCAGCGAGTATTCGGGGCAACATGAGATACCCCACCGGATCGACAGCCATTGACGTGAGCGCATCGACTTGCTCTGAGACTTTCATAGTGCCGAGTTCAGACGCAACGCCCGCACCCACCCTGCCCGCGAGCACGAGACCTAATAAAATAGGCGATAGCACCAGGATCACAGAGCGGACCATAAGCGCACCAACCATATAGTCGGGCACGTAAGCTTCCATCTGATAAGCCGTCTGAATAGCGATCGCCATCCCGCTAAAAGCCGAAATCAAGCAGACCAGAGGCAAAGACCCAACACCAATAGAATAACACTGTCCGATAATCTGATGTCGATAAAGATAGAGATGCCGCATTTCTCTCACGCACTGGACGCCATAGCAGAACATCTGGAAAACCTGGATGAAAAATGCGGCGAGCTGCCCGCCGAGAAATGCTAATAATCGGCTCATAGTGAAGTCCAAAAAAATGAGGCGGGTTAAAGGATACAAAAAGCAAATAGAATCTACACTCCCTTTTTTAATAAATCAACCCTTTTTGCTGCAAGAGCCTGCACAGTAAAGGCGGCCCTGGCAAAACCAGAACCGCCTTTACTAATTTAAATATAAATGATATCAGACCAAATCTTCCACTTTTCCACCCGGAACATTCCGTCGAAAATATCGCTGCAACTTAGCAAGCGCGCGGTTGCGAATCTGGCGCACCCGCTCTCGGGTAACACCCAGAGACTGGCCAATGTCACTCAGCGTCTGGCGCTCATTTCCGTCGAGACCAAAATAACCGCGAATAACATCTCGCTCCCGAGAGTCGAGAGAATCATTGAGAGACCGCGATATGAACTCGGACTGATCCCGGTATATCACGAGTTGATCTGGATCCTCTTCATTGGCCTCGAGTATATTCATAAGCGGCTGCTCGCCCGCCGAGTCTATAGGCATAGAAAGAGACAAGTCTGGACGCACACAGCGCAACGCCCGCTCTGCGCGTTTGTTGCTGATCTTCATATCGCTGGCAACTTCATCCAGCGTGGGCACGCGCCCCAGTTCCTGGGTCATCTGCCCCCAGTGACGCGCCATCCGATCCATATCCTCCTGGCGATTTGCAGGCATAACCACATTAGACGTACGCTTGAGCGCATTGAGAATGCACTGTCGAATCCACCACACAGCATAGCTGATAAACTTAAACCCGCGTTCTTCGTCAAACCGCTTGAGGGCCTCCATCAATCCCATATTGCCCTCGGCAATCAAATCGGCAAGGGGCACGCCCCGGCCCTGATATTCGAGTGCAACACTGACGACAAAACGCAAGTTTGAAGTAATAATCTTATCAATCGCCGTCTGGTTCCCTTTTTTGGCCTTGCGAAGGATTTTTTGTTCCTCTTCCCGGCTCAATGGGGGATATTTACGCAGTTCCTTGAGGTAGCTCTGAACAGAAGCCTCGCGCGCGTACTGCGTTTCTTTTTGCGTGTATTCCATTGTATCTCCTACCACTTGTTCCTCTTTGCCCGAATCGACGCGGGATTTTGGTGCAACAATCGGCCTTTCCTCTTGTGCGACCATGATCTTCACCCCCTCCCAGCAAGGTGTTAAACTAGTCGCCTCTCAGACCAGTTCAATGAGTTGTTTGATATTTAAACGCACTTACCATTTACAAAGTTTCACAACTTCGCATATAATCTCTATCAACACCCATCCCCTGCTAAGTTTTAGATACACGCCATATATCTAAAAGTTTCAACACAAATTTTATCAACGCATTAGAAATTCTACAACATACTGTAAATAAATACCTTACAAAAAATAAATTTTCGATCGTACAAACCAAAAAAAACGGGGAAGTAAAATATGACAGAAATGGCCTATCAGAAACCGCACGCGACCTGTGGCGATCCGGCGAACTCGAGGACGAACAATGAGTGCGCGGGAGGAGATCCTGAATTGCTTGTGGGACCGGCGCCGAAAGGCTATCTTGCCCCTGCCTGGCAATTGCAGCGCGCGTTTGCCGACCTGAGGACCCGCTTTATGGAATCGCTGACCGCGGTGAAGGGAGATATCTCTAACGAAAGGAAAGACAATGCTCCAGCCCCGGCATAAAGATCACATCTTTCACAGAACCCTCAAAAAAGAATGGTCGAAGATATCACACGGAGAAGGCATTTACCTGTTCGATACGGAAGGAAAGCGCTATCTCGACGCCTGTGCGGGCGTGCATGTGGTCAGTATCGGCCATGGGGTCAAAGAGATCGCAGAGGCCATGGCCGAACAGGCGGAGAAGGTCTGTTTCACCTACGCCCGGTTCCTCACTCAGCCCCAGATTGACCTGGCAGACAGGATCGCCGGCCTCACGCCGGAAGACCTGAACCGGGTCTTTTTCGTTTCCGGAGGGTCCGAAGCCACAGAGTCGGCCATGAAAATCGCCCGGAAGTACCATATCGCAACCGGCAATCCCGGAAAGTACAGGGTCATCTCCCGGTGGCAGGCCTGGCACGGGAATACGGTTGGCGCCCTCTCCATGTCCGGGCGGTCACCCTGGCGCGAGGACTATATTCCCTACCTGCTGAATTTCCCCCATATCCCGCCGCCCTACCCCTACCGGTGTGCCTACTGTAAGGGCCACTCGGAATGCCAGCTCCACTGCGCAGAGGAACTGGAGCGGGTCATCAAACAGGAGGGGAGCGAGTCGATCTCCGCCTTTATCGCCGAACCGATCCTCGGCACCTCCGCCGCCGGTGTGACCCCTCCTCAGGACTACTACCCTCTCATTCGGGAGATCTGTGACCGGCACAATATCCTGATGATCGTCGATGAGGTCGTCACCGGCTTTGGCAGGACAGGTCGCAACTTCGGCATCGAACACTGGGATGTGGTCCCCGATATTATGGCGACCGGGAAAGGATTGAGTAGCGGCTATACTCCCATTGCCGCAACCGTCGTCCACGAAAAGATCTACAACGCCATCTACAGGGAATCCGTCTCTTTTGCGCACGGGCACACCTATGGCGGAAACGCCCTTTCCTGCGCCACGGCCCTGGCCGTGCAAAACTACATCCAGACGCATGATCTGGTATCGAACTGCGCCCGGATGGGCGACCTGATGCTGGAAAAACTCATGCCCCTGCAGGACCTGTCGATCGTCGGGGGCATACGCGGGAAGGGCCTGCTGATCGGCATCGAATTCGTGGCCGACAAATCCACGCGTGCCCCCTTCGACCTCTCAAAAGGGGTGACCGCAAGGATCGTGGATTTGGCTTTCGAAAAAGGGGTACTGGTCATGCCCGGAGCCCCCGGCCTGGTTGACGGTGTCGAAGGCGACCATATCGCCATCAGTCCCCCTTTCACCATCACCGAATCGGAAGTACAGCACGTTGTCGATGTGATACAAGAAACCATTGTGGAGGTCTCGGCACAGCTGTGCAAGTAGGCACAGCAAAAATTCTCGGCATACCGTCTTCCCAAGGAATATGACAGAAATGACCTACCAGAGACCGAATCCCCGAGGCGACCATCGGATCCTCTATGTGAGCGACCCATCCACGATCGCACGCACTGTATTGCCCGATCCAGTAGAAGAAGCAGACCTGTGCAAATGGGTAGATATGATCGCGGACAGCGGAATAGACATGTTCAATCAGGAGATATTCTCTCAAGGATGGACGGTTTACTGGCAATCCGAACACTATGAATACGACCAGCGCCCTCAGCACCAGCGATTCAGACCGTTGATTGAAGCGGGCACCCAGCCCCTGGATATCCTCATCGCCCAATCGCACCGGCGCGGCATGCAATTTATCGCTGGCTTCCGCATAAATGATGGCCATGCCGCGCACAACCACAAACAGGGCGTCGGCATCGCCGAATATATTGAAGCCAACCCACATATGCGATTGCACGACCCGCGCCCGGCGCAGAACTACCAGGAGCCGGAAGCACTCGATTTCACACATCGGGAAGTTCGGTCATTCACCTATGGCGTTATAGAAGAAGTCGCCTGCGGTTTTGACATTGACGGTGTGGAACTGTGTTTTCGGGACACGGCTTATTTCCCACCGCACCACGCTGCCGAACGCGCACACCTCATGACAGAATTGATACAAGATATCCGCACGCGACTGAATGAACGCGGCAAAGAAATCGGCAAAAAACTCATATTGGGCGCGCGCATCTACTCAACCGTGGCAGAATGCGCGCGTCAGGGCCTGGACATTTGCAATTGGATTCAGAATGGATTGCTCGACTACATCAGTCCGCAAGACACGATGTATGCCGACCACAATTTGCCCTATTCAGAATGGTCGGCACTAACGCGGGAAACAGAGTGCCTGCTCTATCCGGGCCTGCTTCCGTGGAACAGCTATCGCGCGCGCTATCGCCTCGGACGAATCCCCCTGAGCCATGCCACCTGCCGCGCACTCGCGCACACCATGTACGGTGCCGGTGCAGATGGCATATCGATCTACAACCATTTCGTGCCATCCGTATGGCAACAGCCTTTTTATCCCCAGGGCATGCAGGTCTTCCACCAACTCCGCGACCCCGAACGCGTTGCACGCGGCGAACGGCACTACATCTTCGATCCCACCTGGGCCGGATTTAGCGGTTTTGGAGCAGATGGCAAGTGCAGCACAGAAGTGATCAAAGCGCAGCAACTTCGACTATCGCGCGGCGAACAACGCCCCACGGGTGAATTTCGCTTCCAACTTTTTGAAAACCTGCACCACGCGCATTGCGCGACCCTCCTCTTTCTGGGATTCGGCCTGACCGAGCACGATGAACTGGACGTGCGTCTCAACAGCCATATCATCCCCGACGAAGCTATTGGTCGCACCGCATCTTCTGATCGCATCACGACCGTAGATTCGACACGGGAAAAAAACGGCAGAAACATACCCTGTACCGCACAGGGCGGGCGAATCGAATTTCGCACGCTCGCGGAAAAACCCGTCTTTTCCACGCGCTGGTTTGCGCTATCGGACCCGCTCCTTGAACACGGCGATAACCGTTTATCCATCACACTCACCAAAAGCGACCCCGAAGCCGCATCCCCCACAATTGTCATCGACGAAGTAGAAATATTCGTCGAACCGCGATAAAAAAAACAGGCCATCAGCCGCATGCATAACGGTTGATGGCCTGATATTCTGGGGTGGTGTAGGGGGTGGCCCTTTCACCTCTTACGTCTCACCTCTTACGTCTCACCTCTTACGTCTCACCTCTTACGTCTCACCTCTTACGTCTCACCTCTTACGTCTCACCTCTTACCTTTTTTAAAACGTCCCGGATAAACTTAACCGAAGAGGCGTATTCAGCAAAGGCCCAAAGTCTGAATACGAAACATCTACATGGATGGTTCGGCCTGAAAATGTACCCTTCAAGCCCGCGCCAACGCTCCATGACTCTTCGTCATATCGGAACTTGTACCCGGCACGCAGGGCAACTGTATTCATAACCCAAAGCTCTGCACCCAGATTATAACGCTGCCATCGGTCGGTGAAATAAGCGCCTTCGAGTGACCCGGTCAAAGAATAGGGATCTCCCAATTCCCCCAGCACCTCCATCGAGCCGCCAACGTGAAACACAGTCGGCATAGAGGATTTCTCCGTAACAATCTGCTGTTCGCCACCCAGATTCTTCATGCTCATACCAATGCGAAAGCTCTTGAACCCGGTGTGCAAAAGCGTGCCCACGCTCAAACTCAACGCCTGTAATTTCTCTGCGCCAAGGGTGGATTGAATATAGCGAAGGGTCAGACCAGCCGAAAGCTTATTGGTCATCTGCCGCGCCACGGACAACCCGATCGCAGTATCGCCCGTATTCACCATATTGCCCGTGCCCGTGGGTTGCAAAGTCGTCGTCTCAATAATTTCGGGCGTTTGAAAAGTCACCACCGAAAGCCCGACCACAGTACTCCATCTCATATTGGCCGCAACAGCACCGGAATAGAATTTGGTATCTGCCAACCATTGAATATACCCGAAAGAATATCCCAGCCTGGGAACCTTCGCAATTCCCGCCGCATTCCAATAGATCGCTTCAATACCCTCGGCAACAGAGGTATAGGCATCTCCCATAGATGCGGCGCGCGCCGTGGGCGTCACCTTCAAAAATGTAAACGTGGAAGGTCCCTGCTTCTCGTAATTCTCTGTACTTTCAAGGGTATCTGTCGGTCTCACCTGGGCATGCCCCGGCAATGCGAAGCCGAGGATACCTAAAACGAGCACTACACAGCCTGTGAACCGTTTCATCATTTTCTATCCTTTTCAAAAAGAGTGTAATAAATGGCCGAACACTTACCGGTGGATCACGAAAAGCCCGCGCTGAACTTTGCCAAAACCGGATCCTTGAACTTGGGACTCTACAGTGAAAATATAGACACCCGATGTGACCTCGCCGGTTATGAAACGGTCTCTCAACTCCCAGATCGCCTCGCCGGAATTTGGATCGTCGTGCTCAATCTCACCCACCCGATCCCCCGATATCGAAAAGATCGAAATGGTGCATTTTCTGGGCACGCCCACAAACCGCAGCTTTTTGGTATTTTGATAATTCTGTAGCGACTCCGCCAGGTTAAATGGATTTGGGACAACCAGTATCTGTTGCTCTAAATTGTCGGCAGCAACGGAAGAAGCCATTGTCGGACTCCTCGCAGCAATCATCCGCTGTTCTGGCGCCGACCATCCGCCTTCTATTCCATTGAGCACATGTTCTCGAACCACTGGCGGCAAATCGGCAAGGGTTTTCGTCCCCTTGCTCCAGCTCTGCTGCGGCTTGGCCACAGCGCGAACATTGTAGATGTAGAGAAAGCCCGCCAGAGAATTATCATCGGACCACGCATAGGTATTTGCACCCGTCGCCGGAACCTCACCCACGAGTTCCCATGGACCGTATTCTTGCCATGTGGAGCGATAAATCCGATAGCTCGCGACATTGGGCACGCCGAAATCGGGATGCACCGCCGTTTCTGCAGTATTCGTCCACGACACCTCCATCTGCGCGGTTTCATCGCCTCGAATCTCAAATTCGACATCGGGCGGCGAATCGGGGATATCGTACGCATTTTCGTAAGCAAACTGCGCGTGCGACAAATTCTGTAACATCGCCCTTTCGCCCTGAGCCAGTGCCGACTTGCGGGTATTATCATCTACAACGCCAAAATTCCAACCCCATGTGATCATATCTCTGGAGTATCCCGTACTCGGATGAGTATCAAAATCTGCGGCAGTGCCCAGCACATATACCAGCACAATTTTGGCCTTGTCACCAAGTGCGAGATTGTACGGGCCATAGACCTGATCATTCCAACCCACACCCACCTCCGGCGGATTGTCGTGTGACGGAGAGGTAAACGCATCGTAGATCTCCGCAGGGCTCAACACACCGCGCAGCGGATCCTGGATCTTCTTTCGAGCAGTCGCTTGCCACCAGTGTGCCAGAATGGGCGTTTCCCCTTCGGGATCCACATAGCCCGCTACCCGATCTGCGGCATTGAATGTGTGGCTCGCGCCAGAATTGCGAAATGCCAGCGGTGCCATCCCCATATACTGCGGGGAAATCGGCATACCTTCGGGCCGAGCAGAACTTCCCGGGAATCCCCGTGCCGATCCCACAGATTCGAGGTCTTTATAGAAGGGATCTCCCGTATCCTCTTCATTGCTTTGCACCGCATTGCCATCCCACTGGTAATTGATGTATTTCCCGGCAAAGTCATTGGCAGTCAAACCGCTCAGAGAATTGGGCTGAAAATTGGACGCCACGCTGGAGCGATACCAGTCATCGCGGCCACCCGCGCGCTTGTAATTAATCTTTCCGCCTTCGTGTCCCCAGCGAAAGGCCGTACCGGCATTGCTGACGTAGAAGGCGTTCAAAAACCCGAAGTACGTATCGTTGAGCTGTTTGCCTCCCCTATTTTCAAATTCCAACTCCAGAATAAAGAAATCGTCGAAGTCCTGATGGCTCCACGTATATGCCTTTCTGGTCACCACGAGATCGTGTCTGGTCGTCCACTGCGAAATGATCACCTCTTCGGACGCGTTCTGAACAGGGGGATAGACCCCGTACCCGTAGTTGTGAATCTCATAAGGCGATGTACTCACCGGGTCTCCCGTCAATGCCGGCGCACCCTTGTAATAATTTACCATCAGATCGCCAACCCTGACGCCCCGAGTGGGTACTCTCGATTCGAGACCCCAATCTGCCTCCGGCATATTTTTAATATCGTAAATCAACGGGATCACATCTTCGGTCGGCTTGCGCGGCCCCGTCGCAGATACCCACTTCTCCCCATCCACATTGGTCAAAACGAGCACCCCTTCACCCGCGGAATTTGAGTGGGATTCTGTTTTCTGTGAATATACAGGCCACGACTTCTCGCCCCAGTAGTCGATAAATTCCGGCGGAGTCATTCCGATCTGCATCGCATTGACGCCGCCCGGGTAGTTCATCCGCATCATAATTCGGGTCGCCGAGACATCGTAGTGCATCCCCTGCGTGCCAGCACTGGTAAACGAAGTCCAAACCTGCGCCCGGGTCGTGTGCCGCGCCGTGCCGTAAACGACCTCTGCAGCGGGGACGGACTGCACGCCAATCAGCAACAGCAAAAGACCCAGCCGCCAGTTAAATTGCGTGTTGAACATGCTTTCCTCCAGAGTAAAATTAAAATTTCAAACGCGCACCAAACACAATCGACCGGGGCAGCCCGAGACCGCGATTATATCGGGTCAGCTCATCCGTATCGCCGTGCGTCTGATAGACCTTGTCGGTGGGCGAGGGCAATGTCAATCCGTATTGAACCGAGTTAAAACCGGTCGTCATATCGTCTTTCTGGTTCCAGATATTGCGTATTTCCAGAAATCCAGTTGCCGTTGTCGAAGTGCCGAATTGAAACTCCTTCTCGAAGTTCATATCTGTAACCGTCGAAATCGGAGCATTTCGGCGTACCTGCCCACCCTCTGGCGGCGCATACCACCAGGGGGTACCGCTCTGCACGCGGTAAATCATCGTCACCCGAAAACCGGCCAGGGGACTGAAATGAAAGTCTGGCGGAGCCGAAAAGAGAAATTGCGCCGTGGCGTAATTTCTGCGGTCAATACCGCCTCGCAGCGTCGGAATCCCATAACTCGTATTGGAAAATAACCACAGCCCGGGTTCAATCTCGGTCGGGGGTTCAAAAATTCTACCCGTTGAGATAGACCCAACCTGATCAATCCACTTCTGCATGATCTGGTCCGCCTTTTCGGCGAATGCAGCCCGCGCTGCCGCATCTGGAACTATGGGCATCTCCTGACCATTGGATTCGACTTCAATACCACTGAAAAACTTATCGCTGTTCACCCAGGTCGCATCGGGCACATAGAACCACTTCGCGGCTCTCTTCCCACCCTCAAACGACTTTACCCATTGCAAATTGTAGGACAGATTAAACGACGTCATGCGCGTGAACATCTTCTTAAACGAGATCTCAAAACCCCTGGACGTCAGAAAACTCTTGTTCGTGATCCCACTTGCATAAGTGGAGACAGATCCATAAGCGGGGTCTTCCATATGGGCGGATTGCCCGTCAATCTGCCCTTCCTGATCTTTGTAAAATGCGGTCACGCTGGCAATATAATCGCCCGCAAAATTCCAATCAACGCCCACCTCAAAACTGGTGGTGCGTACCGGATCGGTCGAGACGGACCCAAATTTACCGGCCAGCGAGTGCGCCAGAGAATTGTAGATCTCATGCTGGTCGATCACGCCATTGCCATTCAGGTCTTTGTCCGGAACAGAAGAACGGAAGAACCGCGTATAAAACCACTGCATATCGTTAAACTGGTGAAAGGTTCCGGTGAAGAAGCGGATGCTGGCGCGAGCGGTGATAGGATGCGAGATACCCAGCCGGGTGCTCCACGCCGTATTGAGCGGGGAATCTTCCAGGGGGACATTTCGCCAGCGCGTCAGAGAACTGTAGTGATGCCACAGTATTTTCTCCCCGGCATAGCCCCAGGCCTCGCCCGGATCCACCGCGTCGAACCGCACGCCAGCATTGACCACCAGGCCCTCAAACTCCATTTTGTCCTGCAAATAGAGCGCGTACTGAAGCGGCGTGAACGGTTCCATCCCGAGAATTGGATCTCCCTTGCCCACCAGACGAATCTGCCGAATTTGGGGATCGGGAAAGCCCTCCTCGTGCTGATAGATGCTAAAACGGGTCAGTTCAAAGCCACCTTTGACCAGATGCCCCCTGGTGATCTGACTGGTCAAATCGCCTTTTAATAGCCAGCGATTTCTGCGGTAATAATCAAAGGAATGAACGTCCCGAGGCAGATAAAACCCGGCACCGGAACGCCGGATCGCTTCGGTGGTCGCAGGGATACCACTCGTGTCAACCGCCGATCGCTGATGGGAAATCCGAAGTTCGTAAAAAGTCTTGGAAGAAATCGTATGCGTCAGCACAGCGTAAAGCACATTTTCCGTTTCGTTTCCCTCGCCAACGCCGGCGAAGCCGCCGGGCACAAAGATATTCTTCCCTTCCGTGGCATTCTGAAGCGACCGCGCCGAACCCTCTGGAATCGCAGAGGTACCACCTGTTCCATCGCTAAAGACCCGGGCGAAGTTATAGCCCTTGTAATAACCGTACACGCTGCCCACTTTCACCTTCGTGTTATTTCCCAACCGATAGGTGGCATTGCCCGAAAACTGGATATTGAACGGCTCACCATTGTCGATATCGGGATATAAAGGCGCCTGCCGGCTATTCGTCAACGAGAGAAAAAATCCGGCATCCTCACTAATAGGACCAGAAAAAGACCCCTCCCGAAAGTGCCCCCAAACACCCGTGTAGTCGGTCTGCTGGTGCGCCGGTTGATTGGTTCGGGAGTCAATCTCACTCGCAAAAGTCGGGTCGTTAAAGTCGGCCTGTCCTTCGTGGATCGCACTTTCGTAAACATTGGATCCCCAGTGCTTTTTGCCCGGCAGCGTTAATCGGTACTCGCCCAACCCGCCAAACTTATCCCTGCTCTCCCGCGTGATCAGGCTGATAACACCACCCTGTGCATTGCCGTATTCCGCGTCCATCCCACCCACAACCACCTGCACTTCCTGAAGCGCGGATTTGTTGACGCCCATGAAGTTCGGCGTCGAAAAGCCGTCGTTATTGACCAGTTTAATCCCATCTACCTCTACAAATGTCTCGTTTAGCCTTTGACCTCCGCTCCCGACGACATTGCTGCCGCGAATGCGGAGATTGCCGTCTAAAGACACACCTGGAGAAAGTTCAATCAGGTCTTCGGCAGTGCGTGCAAGCGGCACGCGGTTAATATCGACAACATCGATAATATAGCGACTCGTCGTGCGGTCAGGCTCCACGGGCGGGCGTTCTGCAACCACCAGCATTTCAGCAGCCTGAAGAGTCGTCTCCTCGAGCTGAAAGTCGATCGTGGTTGTAAAATCTGCACGTACCACAACCGCGTTATTCACCCTCGGCGCATAGCCGACCATCGTCGCTTCCATCTGATATTCGCCCGGCTCTATGGCCAGGATCAAAAAATAGCCTTCTGAATCCGTGGTAGCACCTCTTCGCGTACCCTGCACCACCACATTCGCACCTGGCAGCGGTTCACCGCGTGCATCCCGCACAGTCCCACTGATTTTCCCCACCGACCCCGCCTCACTCATTGCGGGCCAGCACAGTGCCCCGACCAGTATCAGACAAATAATTTTGAGACAAAATTTCATTCTAAGCTCCTTTCGGCTTGCTTAGTTAGAAAAGAAAAACTTGAGCCTCGCATCAAAACTGAGCTTCTGTAAAGGATATGCCTCTGTCAGACCCCACGCTTCCATTGGCCGCACGCGGCTGATGACCAGTTTGTACTGCCCGCGCACGTCTATCGCCAGAGAGGATGAGGCGTAAAATTCGAAGCCTCCACCCAGATTGAAACCCAGCGCAACGCGCCGATCCGAGACCGACTCCAGCACGATCGATTCATCCAACGGCTGGCTTCTTTGCCCCGGAAAGATCAGGCCACTGATCTTATTCTCGACAAAGGTGAACCCCGTTCCAATCAGGAGATACGGCGAACTTCCGCCCCCCTGTGCCAACTTGGCACCGCTCCCGTTGATATGCCACAAATAGTTAATCATACCACCACCCCACACCATCTCGGAGTTGGCATTTGGACTATTGTACTCGTTGCCATCAATAGACCAGAAAAAGGTGCGCTTCTCGAGTTCACCACCGCTATATCCCCCGTAGAACGCATCGACTTCGGCACTCCAACTCTGGTTGAGCACATAGACGAAGGTACCACTGAAACTAAAGCCGCCCGAAGGATACCATTCGCTCAATTTGAACGCGGGCATGTCGTATCCGAGGGCAACGCCGACACCCCACGTACCGTCAACCTGTGCTTCGCCCCTATCTGCACACAGACAGATCAGAACAAAACACAAAAAAACAGTTGCCATAAACTTCATAAGCAAGCCTCCTTTCCAGAGAAATAAGCGCAATTATATACTCTGTATATTTCTACTAATATATTTCCACTTTTCTCACTTCGCAAGTGTTTTTAATGATAGAGTCCATATATTTCTGTAAAATGTAAAAAAGTCACCGTAGCTCCGAGAAAAATCTTAAAATAGGGGTGACAAAGTAGTATAAACCCTAACTTGGAGGCTACGATGACTTACCCCAAAGATATTAAAATTTCTTCGCCAGAGCAATTTGCACTTTTGAATGATCCTGATTTTCTCAATCAGGCCGTGACACGCTTCCTCCAGCAGTTTGTAGAAGCGGAGATCGCCACGTTTTTACAGGCGGAACCTTACCAACGCACGACAGATCGTACGGGCTACCGTAATGGATATAAACCCCGTATAGTCAAAACGCGCGTTGGCCGTATCGAACTGAGCGTCCCTCAAGATCGGGAAGGCCGCTTCCACAGTGGGTTATTTGCACGCTTTCAACGCAGTGAAAAAGCACTCATTCTTGCCCTTCAAGAGGCATATCTACAAGGGGTCTCCACACGCAAAGTGACAAAGATCACAGAAGCCTTGTGTGGCACTCCTTTTCAAAGTCTCAGATCTCTGAGCTTTGTCAAGACCTTGATGCAGACATAAAAGCCTGGCGGGCGCGACCTCTTGAACAGGCATATCCTTACCTGATCATTGATGCGACCTATCTCTACATCCGATCTGGGGGGCATGTCGCCTCTGAAGGCGTCTTAATCGTGACTGGGATCTCAGAGAGTGGACACCGAGACATTCTATCACTTGACGTGGCGCACACTGAGACAGAAGCCACCTACACTGATTTGTTTAAAGACCTGAAAAAGCGAGGGTTAAAGGGGGTGCAACTCGTCATATCTGACCATCACGAAGGCTTACGAAACGCCATCAAAAGACACTTTCAAGGGGCCTCCTGGCAGCATTGTCAAACACACTTTCATAGAAATATCAAAGGCATTACACCGCCCAAGTATCAACGCCAGGTCGCCGATGCGCTCAAAGACGTTTTCAATGCACCCGATCTAAACACCGCAAAAAAACGCCTATCTTCCATGATGGACACCTATGAAAATATACTACCTAAGCTCGTGGACAAAATAGACCGCGATGTGGCACATTGCCTGACGTGCTTCGACTTTCCACAAAAGCATCGCAAACGCATCCGTACGACCAACCTTTTGGAAAGACTCAATCGTGAGATCAAAAGGCGGGCTGATGTTGTCCAGATCTTCCCCAATGAGGAAGCTTGTCAACGCCTGATCGGCGCCTTGTGTATGGAATGGTCTGAAGAGTGGATCGCTGGCAGACGCTATCTGGACATGACGGATTTGAAACAAAATCACTGACCCCTATATCACGGAGCTACCTTTTTACAGAACTTTTCGGACTTGACCTTTTTAATATTGAAAATTAGCATGGCTATGATAACTTAATGCAATTGGGTTTACAAAGCCGCAGTTATTGGACATATTCTTTAAAAATAAACCTCTCTGTGAGACCATAGCAATGAACGCAATATTGTGTAGAACATGGATACTGTTATTCCTCATCATCCCAATGTGTTTTGGGCTTGCCGGGGCAGAGAAAGGCGTGGAAACAGCTCCATCAGACTCGTTGCACGCGCTGGGAGAAGACCAACTGCGCAAAGGCATGCTCGACGGCGCCATCGAAACCTTTGCCTTACTGGTGGAAGCCTACCCTGAAAATGCCGTATTCAGATCCCGCCTGGGCTCCGCGCACCTCGCCCGTGGGGATTTTGACACGGCACAAACCGCGTTTGAGCACGCCAGACAACTCAACCCGCAATTGCCCGACGCCTATGTGGGCCTCGGCGAAGTCTATGTAAAACGACCTGCAATGGGGATAAAAGCCTTTTTCAATTTTCGAAAAGCCGTTGGAGAGGCCAGGCGGGCGACCAAAATCGATTCGACCTACGCGCCGGCCTATCGGTTATTGGGCGATCTCTATGAGCGATTCCGAGCAGACCACGAAAAAGCCATTGGCTACTACATGAAATACCTCGAACTGGAGCCAGATAGCCCGGACGAACTCTATTATTTTGGGCTGGCCTGCGTACAGGCCAGACAATACGACCCTCTCAACACCCACCTCGCACCCGCCCTTGAACGACAGCCCAATCAGACCCGCCTGCTTCCCCTTGTCGCACAGGGCTACTTTTATCGGGAACAATACGAACAGGCCCTCGCGCATTTTGAACGCTACCTGCCCAGCCTGAGCGAACGAGAACGCGGGTACTATACGGATATCTCTCTCATCGCTTCGCACAGAGAAATGCAGACATATCAAAGCGAAGAAACCGAGCACCTGACCTATTTGAAACAATTCTGGCTCAGGCGAGATCCAGATGTGTTGACCCCAATCAACGAGCGCATTATCGAACACTATCGTCGCGTGTGGTATGCCCGCACCTTTTTCTCGCAAAATACCACCCCATGGGACCAGCGCGGAGTGGTTTATATTCGATATGGCGAACCCGATTTTCGCTCTTCATCCGATAAGCCGAACCTGCTGATCAGCCCCGAAGTAGAGGCCGTACGCACCCGAATGGCCGTGGATATGTACGGTCCCAATGCCGCTTATCTGACATTTACCGGGCCTGTTTTTCCAATACGGAAACACAACTTGAACACGGGAGAAAGCATTCGGGACTTGAGGACATTGGATCCGGATACAGAGATAGATATTGAAGGCGTGGTAACAGCCGGGGATGTGGTGGATTTAACCGTCCCCATCAGCAAGGAAAGCGGTGCGGGAAGCGGGCGGGCGCCTTTTGATCAAGCGGGCCGGATCAAATTGCGATTGAATTTTCAGAACTACGCCCCCGTCACAATGGACCGGGAATTTGAGACCGTGCCATGGGAGACGTGGACCTACACACAACTCCGCGATGGCATCGAAATAACATTTACAGATGAAATGAACAACGGACGTTACGCATTTGCCCCATTGCCACCCATGCCCACAGGCGAGAATCAGACCCAGCATGCAGCGCGGATGATGGAATACATGCCCGGGGTTCTCTTTCGCAAAGCCACCGCCACCACCCCCGATTATTATCGCCCGGGCATTGAACGGGACGCCCTCCATTTTTATTACGACCTCGCGGATTTTCGCGGCGCAGATGGAAAGACCTCTGTGGAAGTTTACTACGGAGTACCGCCCGGCAAAGTGGAAATCGCAAAAGGACAGGATGACTTTTTGATCCAGGTACACAGCGCCCTTGCACTGGCAAACGAGGGCCACACCGAGATCTTTCGCGCAGCAGAGATATTTTCCTACCAGAACACAACGGGTTTCGACCGACAAAAGGGCGCGTATATCCCGGATATGCTGCGGGTTCAGGTGCCACCCGGAACGTACGAATTACAGGTACAACTCAAAGATATGGCATCGAGGCGCGTGGGCGTTTACAAACAGACCCTGAAAATTCAGGACTACGGCACCGATCAGCTTCGGCTAAGTGGCATCCTTCTGGCTTCGTCCATTGGCGAGAGCGGAACCAACGACCGGTTTCAGAAAGGAGATTTGTGGATAGAGCCAATGCCATCCCGGGCTTATCAAGAAAACCAGAAAGTCTATGCCTATTTTGAAATCTACAACCTGAAACGCGATACCTTTGGGCAGACGCACTACCGCATTCAATATCGCGTACGTCACCATCCCGGCAATCCAGTCGGCGTTAAAGGCATCGTAGCCGCCGGATTCCGCAACCTGTTCAAACGCCGCAAACCCCAGGTATCCGTCACCTACGAACAGGTCGGCTCGCAACCGACTGAGAGGGAATACATCGAACTGGACCTGAGCAAAGCCGAGACCGGCGTCAATGTCCTCGAAGTAATCATTACCGATCTGGTAACGGGAAATACCGAAACCAGAGAAGTAGCTTTCCTCTACGGCAGGATTTGAGCACTGTTGCAATACTGTGGATTGTCATTATCCATCCCTCGCCCATTCTCGATTGCAAGCATTACGGCAGATTCAATGGAATTTCTATCTCAGCCTCGGGTTCGCGGTAGGCGCGATAAGTTGTCCAGTAAGTATTTTCTGAGTAGGCATTGAGTCGAAAGACCTCCGTACCGGTAGCATCCACCTCACTTAGTGCTATCGCTCTCTCCTCGATCGCCAAGCTTTCGTCGTAATCGAGATTGTTTCTCCACGCAATCAACCAATTCCCATTATCGAGCACTGTTACCCCTCCCCACCAGGGCGTATAACCGTATTTCGGATCCAACCGAAACTGACGTATGAAACTGGCCTGACCGCTAACGGGATCAATCGCGTATTCCACCACCCGGGAGAACAGCTTCAAGTCACCGCGATTAGGCGATTCGCCGATCCGCGCGCTCAGACAATCGCCACCATTGTCAAACAGAACGAGGGTACCCGCATCGGTCAGCGTCGGCTGGTGCTGCCCGCAAAACTCTCCCCTGCCATCATCATCGCCCACTATCGTCAGAAACACGCGGTCATCTGGAAATGATTCTCCTTGATCGGTACCGCCGAGTTGCCACACAATACTCGTACCTGGATTAGTTGCAGACTTTGCTGAACGGTCAATCCGAAGCACCTGCGAACCACCTCTCAACGACACAATAATATCCCCTTCTATCAGTTGTATGGAATTGATATGTGCATAATCCCTCTTGAAGTTATCCCACAGGAAATCGGGGTCCATCGTCAGGTGGTCAAAGCCGACCCAACGGTAAACCTCCTCGCCCATCGGCGTAACTTCCTGGATAACTGGATCTGTCGTATTGTGTACACCGTGTTCACCAAAGTCGCGCCGCGCCGGGTTATAGGCCATAAACATAAAATTGCCCTCATCAGTAATTAAAAAATCGTGACTTGTAGCCTGCGTCACCGGAGGGACGGGTTCTATCGTCTTGATCACATCGAATGATTCGTCGAGCAACTCTATCTCTGATAAAAAAGCAAACTCACGCGGTTCTGGCACCTGTTTGGCTACCGAATAATATACCTTTCGTCCATCTATCATCGGGCCGGTGGTATGACGCTGGAAGTGAGAGCGTCGAGTGGAGAACCTGCGGTGGAATCTGGGCACACCATTGTTATCCATGACAACCATGAAGAAAGGGGGATTGGAACCTTTTATACCTAAATTCATGAACATCAACCCATCCGACACGCCAGCTTGCTTCTTCACAACTCTGATCTCCGGAAAATCCAGGGGAATACAGTGGACAACATAGGTCACGGAATTCTGTCCATCACTGACTTCAATCGCAATATCGTTATCCACAACGACCGCTTCATCTACATCCCGGCCCGACATCTCAATATTGTTCAGCTTTAGTTGCTTCTTCTCATCCTTAGCCTTTGCCGTCACCTGCAACTTCGCTCCATCTTCGCATCGGATAGCATAGTGACGAACATCGGAATCAAAAGCCGGATACATCTCGCCAATGCCGCCGGTCACCGCAAGAGACATCAGTGCGAGATCCACCTCAGGCGGGGCAGATTTGCCGAAATGATCGACAAAAATCAAGAAATCAGACACCGAAATCTCGCCGTCACCATCCAAATCATACCTATCTTCATACGTCTCATCGCCACGTCTTGCACCGAAATGATCTACGAATAGTAAAAAGTCGGGAATATCCACAATCCCGTTCCCATTAAAATCAGGTAAAGACTCTGCCGAGACTTCCAACGCAGTGCTAAGGGTCAATATCATCGCCATCGAAATAGGTGTAAAACGCAGGCGAAACAAATTATATCCTCCTGAAGTAAAAATGGCCATCAATCCTCTAACCGCACAGAACTGATGACCTTGTGTGTACTGCCCTCGCACGTCAAACGAACAGAAGTGCCTACTCCGAAGCTGAAATTGTAAGTGGAATACTGCGAATCATCTCCCATTCTGTACGTAGATTTTTTACCCAGACAGGAACAGTGCCCAGACGCAATTCCAGCTGTGCTTCAAAAAGCGATTCCGGCTCAACCACCTCGCCATTGGACTCGAGAACCTCGAGGGTACCTTCCTCAAAAATGGCCGGATTGCCGTGAAAGCCCACAATAATCGGATGCAAAAATCGGAGATACCCTTCCCAAAAATGATAGTGTGTATCCTCGCCCCCATGGTTGAAATTCCAGAACACGAGATGCCTGAGATGGTGTGGCGGAACGCCACCACCGCTACTACCAGACAGCCTGCCATTATTCACGCAGTCGTACAAATTGGCATAGCAGGGATCGGTCTTATGGATATCAAGTGGCTGGTTTGGCGCCATATCAAAACGATAGATCACATTGCCCGTTGAGACATGACTCATACCCGTGCCATGATGCTGTCCTGGAATGGCACGGGTATTTCTCTGAGCATCGATGAGAGGGGCCGTGCTATAAGGAGCCTGGCCCGCAATATCTTCTGACAGCCCAAACCATATCCCGTAACTGCCCTGACTATTAAAAGCAGTATGGCCCTTATTTCCCGCTATTGTAACCTGATAAACCGATACGGCACTACTGACAGTAAAACCAAGTGCACCACTGACATGCATGAAAGAGACGCGCCGAACCCAGGAATTGACACACCGGTTGAATGAGAGCAACTTCCAGCCCGCATTGTGGATGAGATTCAGGTGATGGACAAATGACTCAAAGAACGAGCCGTGAAAACTGATGTCCTCAACGCCGACTTCTTCGACATGCGGATAGGACTGCACCCGCCCATTGTACGCTGGATTGATATGGGTATGCAGGGGTTCATTGAGGCGAATGCGATTGCCCTGTATTTCGGCAATGCTGTGTTTTTCATTTCTGATAATCCCCTCTTGGAAAAGTAGTGTCCAGCCGGATTCTGGCGAACGCGGAGCGAGAAACTCATTAATTGCTTCTACACTATTGCTATTTATAGAGACCCAAATCCTCTGACCCACTGCGAGCCTGGAAGCATTATTCACTGTAATCCAAAAAGTTTCTCGCTCCGCACTCTCTGTAATGCGCGTTAAGGTGGAACGACTGAAGCTAATAGGATTGAAAATGAACATACGGGGCACATAATCGGGTCTATCGGGATGGGGGGACATATGATTTACCATTCGGATGATCGTGCCACCCGTTCTGCTACCGCTGCCTCGCAGAACAATATTGCTACTGTAGATATAGATAGGCTCATTGTAGCCCTCGTCATTTTTATCCGCATCGGTATTGACGAGAAATTCACCAGGCGGAAAGAACACAACACCACTGCCATTGGCTTCTGCAGCGGCAATAGCACTTACAATAGCAGGCTGGTCAGATACATTATCGTTAGGGATCGCACCATACGTTGTAACGTCAAAAATGGGATGCGCGACATCGGGAACCGGTTTGTTGAAATAGTGATAGCCCGAATAAGAAAAATCGGGTAAAATGGGTTCTATTCCATTCTCTTTTGCCTTCACAAACTGTTGATAGGTGGTCGCATTCCGCAGAAATTCCACTGTTCTGCCAAAATCGCTGACAAAGAGCAGAAAATCGCCAAACCCAATTTCGCCATCGCCATTCAGATCGTATCTCGCCTCATACCTCTCTTCACCTTCCCGAGCGCCAAACGCGCTTACAAATAGCAAAAAGTCGGTAAAATCGACCACACCACTCTCGTCAAAGTCTGGGGAAGACGCCGCAGACAACGGTTGGATCAACAGCGCGATGAGTATAATGGCATGTGTTAAACGCACGCGAAGTAGCATATTAAATTTTTCCTAAATACAGCTATCAATTCTCTAAACACTCGATACGAAGCAACAGGGAGGGATATGCAAAAAGCATTCAAGACCCTTGCTACTCAATGAGACTTTTGCTATAATTCTACAAATGAATTGAAGAAAGGGCAAATAATTGGCACTGATATTTGAAGCGGAATACGATTTTTCGGATGGTGTTCGTGGAAAACACTATCATGCGTATCGTCAGGGGCATTCAGTAAAAATAGAAAAACGGGATGGAGCAACAGAAGTCCACTACTTTACGCCCGCAGATGGTTCTATCATGCTCGACCCGGATGTAAAACAGCACTTTCCCAATTCTGAATCTGTGAACAAAGCTCTCCGATCATTGATTGCATCTACTTGAGAATTATTTGACCGGTATTGCTGAGACAGGTGTCCAACAAGATAAAGGGGGTCACTACAAATTGTAGTGACCCTTTTTGTATCCGGCCCTCACTCCATCTGCAGGAGAGGGACCGAGGAGGGCCTGAAAATTTAAGCATTCAAGGCCTTAATAGAAGCCAGGTTCTTTTTTGCCGCACGGTACGTCGGGAATACCTGCGGATAACGTTCACCGGAAACTGTTTGGCAGGCATCTCCATGGATGAAGGCAATGCTGAAGGCACGACGGGGCCGATCCGTAGTATTCACAAGAGAAGAATGCAGCAGTTTGGTTTTGAAGAGGATGACTTCACCTTTGTCCATTTCCATGTAAGCCCGTTTTTCTTCCGGGGCATACTTTTGAATGTCATCTTCTCGATCGACCGTATGAATGGGACATTCTTTGTGCGAATAAGAAATCACGGTCAGGCAGCCGTTTTCCCGTGTCTGCGGATCGAGGGCGGTATAAATCGTGATTTCTTCGGGAATGCTCAGGTTCCAACTGCGCCCGTCCTGATGCCAGACAAGGGGCACACCGCCTTCGGCCGGTTTGTTAAAAAACATGGACCTGAACACGCCGACTTTCTCGCCTATCTTTTTTCGCGTGATGTGCCTGAAAAGTGGATGCTGGATGTATTTCAGGAACAAAGGGTCCATCTCCAGTTCCTGAATCTTCCGATACTTCAGGGAACTGCCCTTGTGCCTGGCAGAAAAACCGGTCATCCCCTCTGCCCCCGAGGCCGAAGGGCAAAGCTGCATGCGCATCCCCTCGTAGCGAATTTTGCCCATCATGATCTCATCGATGCGGTCGCAAAGACGGTCGATTTCCCCTTCTGGTAATATCACACCCAGCCGAACATAACCAATCTTTTCCAGTTCCTGCCATTCGGCTTCGGTCAGTTCAGGGTTCTGTCTGAGATTTGTACCAGTCATTGCCATTGGGATATCCTTCCTATAAACCTTATGAAGCAACCTCATCGAGGGCGTTTCCGACAGCTAAAATCAAACCGTCGATGTGATCGTCCTGCGTCGGCAGACTAATTGCACACATATTCAATCCCTGCCCGCAGAAATAGCCCTGATTGAGCAAAGACAGGAACACTACCATTGCCTTGTCCGACCGGGTCAAATCGCGATAATTGTGCAACCGGTCAATGCCAAAGTGGATACTGAACACCGATCCCGTCACAACGACCTGCGCCATAACGCCCCGTTCGGCAAACAAGTCTTCCAGACCGGCCTTCAACCGGTTCCCCAGACGGTTCAGATGCGCGTAAGCCTCGTCCGTCATAGATTCGAGCGTGGCGATCCCCGCAGCCATCGCCACGGCGTGACCGCTGTGGGTGCCACTCTGAAAAACAGGCGAAGACCCACTGGAATTATCCACCAGATCCATAATATCCGCTCGCCCGCCAAAGGCTCCGATTGGAAACCCACCGCCGATCATCTTGCCAAAACACGTCAAATCGGGCCTGACCCCCACATGACTCTGCAGACCGCCCTTCGCCTGACGAAATCCGACAATCTCGTCGAGAATCAACAAAATACCGAGTTCCTCGGTAATCGCGCGCACCCTCTGGATAAAATCGCGCCGAATCGGGATAATACCCGCCTTTGGATCGAGAATCACACACGCCAGTTCGTCTCGGTGGCGCGACAGAAGTCGCTCAACACTCTCCTCGTCGTTATAAGGCAAAACAATCATATCCTCAAGCGCGTGCAACGCCATACCTCCCGCACTGGGAACCGCATTGGGGGCAGAGGCTTCGCCCGCGGATTCCAGCGGCGGAGCAGTGCTGATTTCCACGGCATCATGACTGCCGTGGTAACCGCCTTCGAACTTCGCGATCTTCGGCCTATCGCTGAAGCATCTCGCCAGCCGGACGGCGTGCAGGGTGGCTTCAGTCCCGGAATTGACAAAACGGATGCGCTCAACCGAGGACACGCGCTCGCACATCATCCGGGCCAACCGGGTCTCGATACCCGTTGCAGCGCCAAGGGCGATGCCTTCGGCCAACTGTCTCTCAACGGCTTCTATAATCGCAGGATGGTTGTGCCCCAGAACCTGCGCGGTGTGGTGATTCGAGAAATCGACATAAGACCTACCGTCAACATCTTCGAGCACACATCCCTTTCCCCGCCGCAACGCGATCGGATACGGCGCAAAAAAATAGGCGCCCTTGGCGGCGCCGGCGTTCACCCATCGCCCGTCCTCAAACATCTGACGAGACATCGGCGTTAGCTCGCGATATCTATCTTCAATCGTCTCTTGGGACATTGCACAATCCTCTCTCTCATTACCCCGTCACAATCTCAACAAGCGTCTCGCGTTTTCTCCAAGCACCAGGCGCTTTTCGCAATCGCCAATCCTCGCGGTGATAATCTTGCCCAGTTGCGTTCGCGGATCCATAAGCGGAACATCCGATCCGAAAACCACGCGATCGGCACCCGCTTCGGCGACCAGTCTTTCGATCACACCGGGCTCGCGGAAAGTGGAACACGTCTCGACATAGACATTCGAAAATCGCTGCGCCGCCCGGATCGCCTGACTTCTGTACGGCTCGGAATTGCCCGCATGCGCGATCACAAAATTTGCATTCGGATAGCACCCGGCGATATCCTCAACATAAATGGGCCAACACGTTTCTTCCGCATCCGTATGCGAAATAATCGCCAGACCGCGGTCATCTGCGAACTGATAGACCGGGTCCCACACGGGATCGTTCAACCGCCAGCGGGAATAGGGCGGATAGATCTTGATCGCTAAAAAACCGAGCTTGTCGATCGCCCGTTCCAACTCGAATACCATAAATTCGGGCATCAGGGGAGAGACATAGGCGAAGCCGATGAACCTCTCCGGATAGCGATTCACAAAAGCCGCAGTCTGATCATTGCCCGTCGTGCCATCTGGATGAAAAATATTGAACATACAACTGCGATCAATCCCCGCGGCATCCATCGCGTAGAGAATCTCGTCGGCGTCATCGTTCATCTCAAAAATATCCCATCGGCCGACGTGCCCGTGAAAATCGATGATTTCCTGACCGTCAATCATAAAAAACCCGCTCCAGATTCGCAGCACAGATTAACGAGAGATCCCCCTCTGATATCTCCAGATGATGGAGCGCGAACAGCATCGGTCCCATTGCATATCGCGGGAAAAACGACCCGTACAGCAGGCGTTCTGCGCCAAACTTCCGAACGAGCTTTTCGATCCCACAGATATTCTCATAACGGCTGAGTTCGAGAAACGCGGTGGGCAACACCCGCATCATCGGACGGATCATCATCGAATGCGTATAGTGCGCGCCGACCAACACGACAGCCAGGTCCGGATACCCACCCAACGTATCGACGATCTCGGCCGGAGGTGTATCCGCCAGCGAGACCCAGAGGGGAATGCCCTCAGCACTCAGCCAGGCGAGCAAATCACCGTAAAGCCACGAGACAAATGGCAGACGGCATTCCGCAGTATTGTGCAGCCGAACGCTCGAAACGAGACCATCCCGGTGGAGATCGCACAACTGCCTCAACGATCCGGAATCGCACCCGGCAACGAACTGAGGAACGAGCGCGTCATTCCGATCCGTCAACGCGGCGAGCGAGTCATTCCCCTGCATCGGACTAATCCATTCGCCTTGAACGGGATAGACAAGCGCGCGACCAACCCCGTGGCGCGACATCTCTTCGAGCAACTGACCGGGCGAATCGAATGGGGATCGCCGGTCGTGACGATTGCCGATCCCGACATTGGCATCGAATACGGGAACGCGAGATCTGAAAGACAAAGACATGTCGGGTTATCTCCCTCTCGGGGTCACCCGCAGCACGCCCCCATCGGCATCTACCACCACGTGGTCGCCCGTAGCGATCAGCTCAAACGGATCCTGTTCCAGCTCTGTCATCATCGGAATCTCATTGACAATACATCCGAGTGCGGCCAGTCCATCCACCTCCACATTGACAAAAGCCGCCGGCGCGTTGCCTTCCAATTGTGCCAGGTTTAAAACCATGGGCGTACCCGAAGAGCCTTTGGTCGAGCGGATAACCAGCACGCGCCCCCCCAGAGAAATTCCCTCCAGAGGATGCCCCACGCCGATCACCTTGCCCGTAATTGCATCGACCTCTCCCCAAAACGACAGGGTCGTATCGGCCACCAGCGCCTCTCCCTCGGCGTATCCCTTAACCACACCGTGTCCCTTGATATCAATTGTATCAGCCATCTCCAAGCCACCTCCCGGCAACCGCCGCGCGTATGCAGGCATCCGTCTTGGCAATAATCACTTCCGCCCCCACCATCCCCCGGGCATAGTGGGCCTGCTTAAAACCATGAGTCACAATGCGTTTGGCCGGAATCCGCATATTTGTCGGACAAGTATCGCAAAGAATGCGCCCGCCGGCCGCCTCAATAATCTCCGTATAGCCCATCCTATCTGCATTCCCCTTGGTGCCCCGCGCCGTATTGACCCACAGGCGCACGCCTTCCGCCACCTTCTTCCCCTTCAAAAGAGCGGCAATTTTCGAAAGTTCATTAATAGACGCATGCGGGCAACCCAGAATTACCGAATCAATTTCATCTCCCGTGCGCACCCGCAACGACTCGTAAGTCTCCTTCAGCGTCTCTGCGTCAAACGTCAGATAATCATCTGGAACATCCCCCTGAAACGCTGCATCAAGAGTGGGTGCTTCTGGCGTAACACCGGCGATATGGCACATCGTAACCCCGCCCGAAGTCGCCAGTGCAGCACAGAGTTGCTTGGCCTCGTCCTGAGAGGGCCGTCGCACACCATTGAACACTGGAATGCCCAGACCCGCTGCTTTCCCGGTAAAATAGCCCAAAGCACCCCAATCGGGCGGATCTTCCAACTCAGCCGTCACCTCTATCCGAAGCGTACCCTTGCGATCCTCATCCAGCAACACGCCAAACTCTGGAACCAGCCCCAGAAGCGAGGCCGCAATCGCGCTTTCAGTCCCGTGCCGCGTAGTCCGCGCGCCCAGGATAGAATTGGCATAAACCACCGCGGACGACTCCGTCCACGCCAGAATCTCCCCCTTGAGCGGCACATTGCCCACCAGGTACGGAGCGCAGGTAAAAGTGGGGATAAACCCCGCATCCGCAGCCAGAACCGCCAGATCCTTCTGCATCTGCACCTGTTCGGGATCATTCTCGGGCACATCCACATCGTCCAGGGTCACAAACGCGGCATGCACCGTACAAGTACATCCGGGATGCGTCCCGTGAGAACATGCCTCCACGAGATCGGCCATGTATTGGTCCATCGTCTCTTTGGACGCCCCCCGTGCCATCAAATTGGGCACTGGCAACAAGGCGTGTGTATTATCTACCTTAATTAGTCGTTTAGCCCCCATCACCTTGCCCCATTCAACCAGCCAGCGCATACACTTCGCCAAATAGTCTCCCCGCGACCCATCCAGGACGGCCTGCTGTTCTTCTGTCAGTTCCATAAAACACTCCTCCTAAATACCCTCAATTACCGACCGGATCGACACCTGCCATCTCATAATTCCTGAGCCAGTCGCGATGGGACCGGGCCACACGCTCCGGATTGACCTGACTTCGAGCGATAAAACCCGGCACATTCTCACGGCCCGTCGGAAGCCCAATGCGGCTATAGCGAACATCCAGACTCCACCTGACCGAATTTGTCGTATACGGGGTTGATCGATGCAGAACGCGCTCCATAGTCATCAACACATCACCCACATCGACCTCGCAAGTCACAACCTCAAAATCTGGAAGATCGCTTTCGAAGATCCCCTTGAAGTGAGGCGTTCGATAATTGTGTGGCAAAAGACCGATCCGATGGGACCCGCGAAGCACCTGCAAACAGCCGTTTTCAGCCGTTGCCTTAACCAGAGGGATCCAGAAATTGACGAATAGCGTCTCTCCCGCATCCTCCGGTATGAGATAAGCCAGGTCCTGATGCCACGGCACAACCGTCGCCTCCAGATCTGGCAATTTGGCGCGCAGGTTGGATTGCGGATGAGCAAAAATTTCAGGACCGATCAGAGACTCCGTAGCATCCAGTATAGCGGGATGCGTTCTAAGCTCGAACATCCCGGGCGTCTTATATCTCTTACCCTGAAAATACTTCCAGATCCGCTCTGGCTCCGAACAAGCATTCGACACCAGAGCCAATCGGGTCTCAAAAGGCGCGTCGGGAAAGGTATCCTCCGGATCGAGCAGCCCCTCACGCACCGCCTCGCTCACCACCTCATCAATCCTGACTACGAGTTCATCAATAAACGGCTGGTACGCTTCTTTTGGAAGCAGATCCCGAACAATCAAAAAACCATCGTCGTGGAACTGCGCCACCTGTTGCACGCTCAGTCCATATTTCATGGGGAACCCTCCAATCTACGAAAATTTACTCAATCCACACACTGCGCCCTTGCCCCTTCGGGAAGGGGCGGGACATCCACCCCCGCCCTGGGTAGCGTCCCTTCCAGTTCCTGATGCGGGTGGGCAACTTCCCCACCCGAATAGCAGTAGATCATTTTCAATGGTTCATCGCCGATATTCGTGAGCTGATGGTAAACACCCGGCGGGATGTACACGGCCTGGCCCGCCGTCAGAACCTGTCGTTCTTCGCCCAGACACATTTCTCCCTTACCCTCCAGAATCAGATAAATCTCTTCCTGTTCTTGATTGTGCCACGGCACCTGACCCCCGTTCGGTTCGAAGGTGACATAGCCCATCGCGAAACTCTCCGCTAAAATGGGAGCGTTGCCGCCCACAAAGGGTTGCGTCCTGCGCCTTGCGGGAAAGACCCGCCCTTCGATATGCTGCAGGTCCGAAATAATCATGCTGATATCTCCTTTACTCAACACTTTGTTTCACGAAGACCGTGATGGTTCCACCGATCCTGCACGGGCTGGTCGTCTCTACTTAATATAACTTGTGAAACAGAGTATTTACCTATCCCGGTGTACCTCCGTAATAAAAAACAACCTCTCGCACCCTGGCCTCACCGCTGACCAGATCTTCAACAGTAATCTCCAATACATTCACGCCAGCTTTTGCCTGCCTCAGGTCGAGTTCGACATATTCGTACTCGGATCGCTTAGTCCCCACCTGCTCGTAGGTCACCGACACCTGGGGTTTTTTCCGCTTGAAGAGCGAACGGAGCCCGGTCGTAATCGCCCCGGCAATTCCCACAGTAGCTTCGGGCGTGAACCGCACCAGGTATTTCACCTTGTAACGGGTCTGACCGTAGTCATTCCGTTTCAGGTTGTAGATCTCGAAATAGGCGTAAACCTTCTGCTCCTTCGTGTATGTCCTGGAAGGCACCGGAATCACCCAGAGTTCGCCCTTCCGAAATCGGTCGTTCATCCCTTCATCGCCAATCGAAGAAGCGAGCTGGATGCCGCTGACATGGAGGCCATCCGATGCATAGTCCGAGACCTCTACAGACTGCTTATAGATCCCGGTGCGTCCCGAGGCCATGTCCTTGAGCTGAACCTGTAGCTCGTATTTCCCGGGAGGCACCTGAACCTGAAGCTGGTCGGGCACAAACACCCCCCTCGCCTGACTGAAACCCTTGCTATTCTGGTAAAAAAAATCATCTGTAGCACGGTAAATATGGGTGTAATCCTCGTTCATCAGGGCCATGGAGCTCTGCACCCGGATCATGAAGTCCTCGTCTCCCTTGACGATCTCCACCTCGCGGGGGGGAATACCGTAATAGATCTCGAAATTGGTCTGCCCCTCGGAACCACGAAAATCGGCCAGATCGTAATAGAAATGCAACGCGGCACCTCGTATGCTCGGGCGATAATAATCGGGGGTTTGTGCAATAGTCCTCTGGAAGACCGTCCCGGGAGCATATTCGAGCATTCGCGCGGCATTTGCGAGCTTATTCTCTCCAGTGGGAATGGGAGGAACCTGGGCAAACTCGTAGTCGCCGCTACCGAACTCATCGGTAAAGGTAAACTCCACACCTCCCTGGAGCTGGGTGTAGGTCCACGTCTCCCAGGGCACGGTTTCAGCGCTGCGTTCGACCGTCACAGGAGCGTAGTTTTCGAATGTGAGGCGGAGGTTTGGATTTCCCAACTCGTCCAACATACTCGTGGGATTCAGGCCGAGCATGTCGGCATCTCCTTCAGCTTCCGCCGGATCCGGACCCACGGTCTCTCCCAACTCCCCGGGCGCGTCGAAGGACTCCGTTGCGATATCGAACCCTATATCGGGGCGACGAGGGCTGGATCGGATGGGAAAGACCGGCCCGGTAAAGGTTAAATACGTGGCGGCAGGACCATACAGGTCCACGGCCATCCGGGTGCGCACCGCCTCGACCTCACGGCTCACGCTCAACTGCCTCTTACTGGAACGGTGGTCTGGCTCTCCGTAGCGAATGTAGACCTCTCCCCGCTTGTCCCATGGGAATACCTTTTTAGAAAAAAAGGTGCGTGCGTACCAGACCCGGCGGTAATGTTCAATGATGCGCTCGTTGATCCGCGTCAGGATATCGGAATCCCGCCGCAGCCAGAATTTTTCCAGGTAGTCCAGACGCTCGGTACTGTCAGAGATCGCTTGATAGGCGTGAAATTCCCTCTCAGACGCAACGAGCGAGATGTCGGTATAGTGCTGGCGCTCCTGATCATCTACCTTCTGCAGATAGCGCTCGAACTGTTCTAAGGCGGTTTCATAGCGCTCTAAAAAGAAGTAGCCCTGGGCTATTAAGGGAATCAGCCGGGTCTCCATGAGATGCGGTTTCAGGTGAGGCGTGAGGTATGTGTTGATCTTGCCGTACTGTTCGCCCTGCACACAGGCGAGCCCGAAGTAGTAAAGCCCATCCACATTGTCGGGCTCCAGCGCTACGTACTTCTCATAGTAGTGGACGGCTTTCTCGTGGTCCTGCCAGAAGCGCTCATAGAGTTCGCCCAAAAGCCGGTACGCCGGGGCATAAGTAGAATCAATCCTGATCGCCCGCCTGGCCTCGCCTCGAGCGCGCCTGGAGTTAAAGAAGGCATTGAGTCCCCTACCAGGGCCCTCCACATAAACCAGTCCGAGACCTACATAGGCATCGGGACGGTTTACATCCAGCTTTTTGGCCGTTTTGAAGGTCTTTTCGGCCGCCTTGAAGTCCCGATTTTTGAGGTAGGCGTAGCCAAGCCGAGAGCGAAGGGCGGCATCCTCCGGATAGGCCTCAACCAGCCGGGTGTAGGTGACGACCGCATCGCCGGGCGCGCCTTCGAGCATCTGTTGCTCTCCCCAGGCAAGCAGAGTGTCCTTCTCTGCTTTGGAAAGCACCACCTTCTGCGTCGCTTCAGAAGGCTCCTGTTGTTCTGTTTCAGGCGTACCTTCTTCCCGGGCAGAAACGGAAGATACGAGGATCGTAATCCCTATCAAAAGGATCCAATTGCAGGGGGATTTGTTCCAGTTTCCCCAGTCTCGTAATCGACTCAATCCGGTCAAAGCATTCATCGCACCCTTCTCCTTCGCGAATGACCTGGAGGCACCCAGTACATCCAAATTCCGCTCTACTTTGCTTTTGAGGTGAGGCCCCATTCTTTGCGGAGTTCCCAAATGGATTTTCGATCTTCCAGAGGGGACTTGGGAATGACGTCGCCCGCGTCCTCTCCCATATGGCGATCGTCAACCGCTTCGGATGCGAGCTGATAACGGGTATCGCTGCTAAAGCGGAAATAATTGGACGTGTTTTCAAGCGAGGCGTGCATGAAATACATGCCGAAGATGACGACATCGCCCGCGTTAAAAGGGGTGGACGCCCATCGGACACCCAGAGTTTTCATAACGTCATCGGGATCGGTGGAAAACGCGCCCCCTTCTAGATCTTGATGCGCGTCCATTGCGCCGTAAGTATTTTTGAGATGCTGGATTTTGTGGGAGCCTAAACAAAGGGCAAGCGGGCCCATGTCCAGAGATATATCGCCGAGCGCGGTCCACATCGTGTAGAGGTTTTTGGTGCCAGCACCCATATAGACCACATCGTAATGCGCCCCCGCATTCTGACTGCGGCAGATTACTCGGAGCCATTTGTGGTCAAATGAAAGAACCGGGCCGCCCATGAAGCGTTCGAAGAAGGCCAGGGTATTTCTGCCTTCAACGATTTCGAGAAATCCCGGCCATTGTTTCACAAGTCGATCCGGAAAGCGGGGACGGCGATTCTCGCCAATCACCGCCTTGTCCAGAGGCGTGTTCGGGGCAAGGAGATTCTGAGCGGCCATGTTTTCCAGAATTTCTCGCCGGGCATTTTGAATTTGCTGCCGCGTATGAAAGTTGCGAATGATGAGATAGCCGTCTTCTTCGATGCACTGGTGAAGGGCCTCGGTATCGTCGAGCAGATGGGTGGCTTCTCTGGGGGTAAAAATAGTTTCGCCAAAGACGAGTTCGCGCCCAGACATCGAAACCCGGGTACCGTCGGGAATGTTAAAAGTGGACATGAGTATTCTCCTTAGAGATTATAGAGAGTTCCTGAGGATCATTGATTCTTCTTCGACTAACATCACATCAACCGGGCGGACGAGACGACGGCAAACACTAATCATACTCTATCCAGAGCTGTAAGTCGCAAAGGATGAGCGCGTCACCGCCTGGCGCATTGTGCGCGATCTCAATTCGGTTCAAGCCCTTTTTCACCTTCTGGGGATTCACGGTACAGGTCGCCCAAACATCGGCGTGCCCCGTGCAGGTGAGGCAGTTACCGTTGAAGGTGATAGATACGTCGCCGGCATCGGTTAATGCTTCAGCTTGAAGGCACAGAGTTGCTCTGGGACGAAAGCCGCTAGCTCCAGCACTGACCAGATCATCCCCGACCTCCAGGTAGATCTCCAGGAATTCGCCAGCATTCAAAGTATGCGGATCCTCGGGGGAGAAGACCCTCGGGCGCGTGTAGAAGCAATCGCCATCCTTCAGCCAATATCCGGCATCCATGGCCTGTCGCCCCCGAAAAACGGGGCAATAAACCTTGTTCAAATGGGCGAGCGTATCTGGATCGCCCAGGTCGTGGAGAATCTGCCAGCGCGTCAAATTGAAGAAATAGACCGAATCGACCCCCGCGTTCAAAGCGTTGACAGATCGCGCCCGGTACGCTTCCAGCGAATTGCGCACCACGGAAAAGGGCGGCGTCACACTGGAAGCGGCGGAGAGTTCGCACTCGAGATGCCTTGAAACCCCGGTCAACTGAGGCAAGGGAGTTTGGACGCGACATTCGTCCAGAGCTGCCCAGACCTGAACGCCATACCTGTGACCGAGAGCGACACTCTCGGACCATTCCTGCAGGCGGAAGTATCCGCCTGGAATCCAGATGTCGATCAAATCTTCGGCCATCCATTTTTCTATCTGGATACCCATCCCGTTGCAGTACCCGACGGAATCTGGCGTACGAACGGACAGGAGGATGGGCCGGGCGCGCTCCGCACCGATTTCATCGGTCATCGCTCTGGTCCTGCGCATCAAATCGGTCATACTCTCGCGCTCGGCATCACTGACCACCTCACCCCAGGCGGCGCTCTTGAACAGGAGCGGATGCCGAAAGAAATCGAACATAAACCCATCAATGTCGTAGCGCTGAGCCACATCTTCCCACAGGCGAAAGGCCTGATCGCGAATTTCGGCCTGCCCATAATTGACCGATGTCCAGCGACCGTGAGGAGGCGGATCATCCTGGGTGCCCACCAACCAGTCGGGGTGTTCCTGTTTGAGCTTGTTGTTGGCGATTTTCCACCTCGCATCCTCGTAATCGCCGGCATCGTGGGTGTCGTTCATGCGCATGGCCCAGAAGGCCTCGAAGTTATTCTCGCGACAGAACTCGAGGTAGATCTGAAGCCCATCGCGGCCCTTATTGTCGAGTTTGATTCCTTCTGGCGGCCACTCCTGTCCGACTGTGGTGCGGTACAAACGGGATAGGTTGAACTGATGCACCAGTGAATAGGTACACGTATCGACCCGGGTACCCGCCGCATGCGCGAGGATATTCTCTATGGGCTGCCCGTCGGAGTGAAAGACGATCCGGCGTTTGCGCCCAGCGGCCGCTTTGCGAAGGGCCTTGATTTGCGCATCTGAGAGTGCCATCAGTTCGATCTCTTTCTTTTGACTCTACCTATTGGAGGTAGCGAACCCATACCCGCAGGTCGTTTAGAGTCAGACGTGAAGAGGCTGCGCCCGAGATGCGGATGCGATTCAGCCCCCACGCAACGAGTTCCAAAGGAATATCGCACAGCAGCCACTGCCCGGGACACGGCATGGCGACGACCTTTCCCATCTGGTCGTAAAAGTCGGGCCCCTCTCCCGATTCTGCGGCCAGTGCGCCGTCTGCCATCAGAACGTCGTTAAAGGCCAGATCGACGTCAGAGACCCTCTTTATGCCGCCCAGATGGAGACCCAGCCTGACGGATGGGACAGGTCCTCCCTCAGCGGGCGCACGGAGATCGTCGTCGATGCGCAATTCTACCGTGCGGGAGGCGCCGCGTTCCAGCACCACAGGACTTTTGGGCGAAAACCCACCCGGTCGGGAAAAGTGTCTGTCTCCCCCCTTCAACCAGTATCCGGCCGCGTCGTACTCGCAGGTTGGGTTTGGAACATACATCTTGTCCTTTCCCGCAAGCCCTTCGGGGCTGTGAAGATCGCGCAGGATATCGAACGAGAGTGTACCTGGTGTGTACATGAAGTTGAACAGGAAGATACCGTCTGCGCCGGACGACCACGCGGTAAGGACTCGGGCGCGCCAGGCCTCCACTGAGTTGTAGCCCCCATTTTCGGTCGCGCGGGATTCGTCCAGTCCGGCCCAGAACTGACACCCATATCGGTGGGCGATCTCCACGGCCTCCTCCCAGTCTCGAAGGACAAAGTATCCACCCCCAATCCAGATGTCGATCAGGTCCTGGCGCATCCACTCCGCCACGTCCAGACCGAGCGCACGCGAGTAGGCCGTCGAATCCGGGGTTCGGGCGGCGAACAGGATCGGGCGGCCCCGTTCGCGTCCGACCGATTCGGTCATCTCCCGGATGCGGCGGAAAAGTCCGGTCATCATTTCCCGCTCCTCGTCGGTCGCCTCCCCTCCCCAGGCAGTGGATCGAAAACAAGTCGGGTGCCGGAAAAAGTCGAGCTTGATGCCGTCCAGGTCGTAGCGACAGCAGACTTCCTCGAGAATCCGAAACACCTGTTCTCGAACCTCGTCGAACGAAAAGTCCAGAGCGCTCCAGCGCCCATGGGGCGACTCTTCCCGACGTGTTCCGACCAGAAATGCCGTGCGCTCCTGTTTCCAGGGGTTGCTGTTCCAGCGCTTCCAGCCGTGTTCGGTGTCCATCGCGTCGTGGGTGTCGTTCATGCGCATGGCCCAGAACGCCTCGAAGCCATTCTTGCGGCAAAAATCGATGTAGACCTCGAGTCCGTCGGGGCCGTCGCCGTAGACTTCCGCTATGTGACCGCGCGGCCATTCCTGGGCGACCTGAGAGCGGTAGAGCCTGGCCACGTTGAACTGATGCACCAGGGAGTAAGTCAGGGTATCGACCGGCATGCCGGTAAGGTAGGGAAAGATGCACTCATACGTTTCGAGCGCACCTCCGTCCTTGCCCATGTGCATGCCGTCTGAATGCACGACGAGGCGTCGCTTGCGCCCGGCGGCCCCTTTGCGGAGAGCCTTGATTTGCGCATCTGAGAGTGCCATCAGTTCGACCTCGTTTCTTTTCAAAGACTGCCTTCAAAAGTATTCGGAGACCGGGGAAAAGTCAACGAGAAGCTGAGCCGATTCCCGAGTAAACGACCATACGCGCAGCATTATCGTTTTCCGTGAGCGGCCACCGCGAATAATCACCCCGCACAATGCCTTTCCCAGGCGTCATACATCTCGGCCATCTCTTTCACCCGGTCCGGGTATTGATCTGCAAGGTCATTCACCTCTGTTCGGTCGATTTCCATATCGTAAAGCTCCCAAAGCGAATTCGGGTCCGGCTGCACTTTCTGCTCTGACCTTGCCTCTCTGTCAGGACGCCAGGGATTGTAATCTCTCCAATAATCAGGAGAGACGAGTTTCCATTTTCCCATTCTCACGGCACGCCAGAGAGCGGTCTCACTATACTGATTCCAGTACAGCGCCCTGTGGCCCTCGCGCTGTTCGCCCCTGAAGACCGGCAGCAGGCTCTTGCCTTCAAGGGGCAGGACGCCTTTTTGGGAGGATGGGTATTCCGCCCCTGCAATGTCTGCACAGGTAGCCATAACATCGATGAGGTGGCCGATCTGATGGGTGATCCCGCCCCCGTTTTGAATCACGCGCGGCCAGTGTGCAATGAGCGGTGTAGAGATGCCACCCTCGTGATTCCACCGCTTGAATTTGCGAAAAGGCGTATTGCTGAGATTGGCCCAGGGCAGATCCACCGTACGGTACGACGCCACGGGACCGGGTGGAATATCGGGCGTGCTGGTCCTGTCTTCATCGCTGGCACCGTTGTCGGACAGAAACAGCACGAGGGTGTTTTCCTCTATACCGAGTTCGCGGAGTTTGGCCTGAAGGCGCCCGACGTTCTGGTCCACGCGGTCAATCATGGCCGCGTAAACGGCCATCTTCAGATCCCAGGCATCTCGATCCTCAATCCCCTCCCACGACAGCGAGTCCGGATCGCGCGCCGAGAGGGCCCACCGCTCGTCAATCAGACCCATCTCGACCATGCGTTCGAGGCGCTGCTCCCTCAGTCTATCCCAACCGGCTTTGTATTTGCCCCTGTACTTTGCGATATCCCCCGGCCAGGCGTGTAGGGGGTAGTGCGGCGCAGTATAGGCCACGTACAGGAAAAAGGGCCTGTCCTCTCTACCGTACTCGTCCAGGTATCCAAGGGCGTAATCGGTAAACGCGTCGGTGGTGTAGAAGTCCTTATCTTCGGGTGTGTAGGGCTGGATGACCCGGTCGTCGATGGCAAATGCGGGATTGTCGTCCGGAAATTTTTCACCGGGCTGTTCTTCGCCGGGTCGTTGCAGACCCGGGTTAAAGAAGTTGCAGCATCCGTCAACGAGGCCGTAATAGCGGTCGAAACCCCGTTCGACGGGTAATCCAGAGAAGAGCCCGGACAGATGCCATTTCCCCGCCATGAGGGTGCGGTAGCCGGCAGCCTTGAGTACCTCGGCGATAGTGACACAGCCTTTCGGCCCTCCCTTGCTGACTTGCTGGGAGTAAAGCCCGGTCAGCAGAGACGCCCGCGTGGGTGCGCACAGGGCATTGTTGTAAAACTGGGTAAAGCGAAGGCCGTTTGAGGCAAGTCGGTCGAGGTTGGGAGTGCGGATCTCGCCGCCATAGCATCCCAGGTCGGAAAAGCCCATGTCATCGACCATAATCAAGAGAATATTCGGTCTTGAGCTATTTTCTGTTGATCTACTCGAGTTCATCAGGTATCTCCTTTAAAATCCCATTGTTTATTGACGTGTACTGCACTGGGATATCGCCTGGTCATAAAACACGGCTCGGGGCGCAAATAGGATGCTGGCAGTAGGCGCGCGTGAAGGCCACGCCATCGGATACCAGCCGGTCAAGCGCTGGGGTGCGAGCGTGGGGATTGCCCAGCACGCCGATGGTGTCGAAGCGCTGTTGGTCGGTGCAGTACCACAGGATATTTGGCAGACGGTCTGGCATTGTGTTTTCTCCTATTAGTCGGAAGCTCAGTCGATATCCATCTCGCTGGCCCGCAAAATGGCTTCGTGGACGGCGAGGTCGTGGGCCGAGTTCCAACGGAGTTCCTTTTCGCCCTGAATGACTTTCGCCAGGTCAAAAAAGTCCCCGTGATAACGCCCGTCCAGCATTTCTAATTCCACTGTCTGGTAGCCTTCACGGAATTCACCGAGGGGTTTATCCAGGGAAAATTGAAGTTTCGGCGGTTCGAGTGGATCTATTACCACAGCGCCATTCTCGCCAATGACCTCGAACTTCCGGCGTCCGTGTGGGTCGATATGGTTGCTTCGGATGGTAGCGGCTGCCGTCGGATACCGGAACACGGCAAGCTGGTTGTCTGCCAGGCTGTCCTTGTCCGGACGTGAGCGATAGGTGAATGTTTCGACCCCTTGCGGCGGGCCCAGAACGGTAACCATCTGATCGATGATATGGCAGCCGAGCTCGAACATGCCGCCGCCCGGGAACTGCCCTATTTCGATGCGCGCGGAATCGCTCGCGAGTTTTCCGATCATGCCGTTGAGCTCGGTAATGGATCCGAGCCAACCGTTATCGACCGCTTTGAAGAGAAACTCGAAGCCGGGGTTATACCGAAACATATATCCCATCTGGATCGTCAACCCGGCTTTATCGGCGGTGGCGTGTAACCGGCGGAGGGCGCTCATGGAAGGGCCAGCCGGTTTGTCCAGGTGGACGTGCAGGCCTGCCTCGAGGCAGCGCTGGGCGGTAGAAACGAGTTCGCCTACGTCGGTTTCAACGGCGACGACTTTGAGGCCCTCGGTACTGAGCAACTGGTCCTCCGTCAGCCAGTTTGCTTCCTCATAGGCAGGGTGCGCTGCCATTTCATTCTGCCTCTTTTCGTCCGCTTCGACGATGCCGGCTACTTCGTAAAGTTGGTTCAGTTCCCGCATTGTTTGGAACTTACCGGTGGCATGAGCGTGTTTTGTACCGATTTGACCGATGCGTATTCTGTTCGTGTCCATGATGCTGAATACCTCCTCTGGTGCATTAATTTCCCAGGATTGCTTATCCGACGAACGATAAGCTGTTTCCTTTCTCTCTACGGCTGCAGCAAGACCTTTCCGATCGAAAGCCGTTCCTCAATCAGCCGGTGCGCTGAAGATGCGTCTTCAAAGGGGTATACGTGGCGGACCACCGGCCGGAGCCTGTCGGCCTGGGCCAGGTCAATCAACGCTTCCATAATCTCGGGTGCGCGCGCCTCCGCATTGCTGGTACCCCCCCACCCGATCAGCTTCAGATTTTTCACCCAGAACGGCCAGAAGTCGACCTGACCTGTACCGGTGAAAGTGTTGGAACCAAAACTGACCATCCGGCCGCCTTCAGCCATGCAGTCCAGACTTCGGGTGAAGACTTCGCCACCTACCGACTCCCACACCACGTCTACGCCGCGCCCTGCGGTGGCCTCCAGCACCGCAGCCACGAAGTCGTCGGTCCGATAGTTGATTGCCAGGTCAGCGCCGAGTTCGCGTGTCAGCTCGAGTTTTTCCGGGCTGCCAGCGGTGACCAACACCCGCGCCCCGAAGAATTTGGCAAGCTGGATGGCCAGGACTCCCGTGCCGCCTGCGGCGGCGTGGAGAAGCACAGTCTCACCTGCCTTCAAACCCGCTGCGATTTTCAAAGTGTGATACGCCACCGGCGCATAACCGAATGCGGCCACCTGCTCGGGCGTAAACGACGGGGGACAGGCCGTTGTACCCGGCCTTCCGTCGGGTCTGGGCTGCAAAGCCTTCGCATCCACCATACCCCACTCCACGCACGAGCCTGGTCGCAGGCCTCCAACCAGATGGCGAGAACCGGGTTCAACACCTTCGACCTTCGTCCCCAGCACCACAACTTCCACGCAGGCTGTGCCACCGGGAAAATAGGGAGGACCCGCGATACCGTAACTCGATTCTCGTGCCGATCCGATGCGGCTGCTACCGCCGCGCCTGATGTGGAGCTGAATGTAGTCGATGGCAACGGCCAGAACCTTGACCAGAACCTCGTCGGGACCCGGCTGTGGCGTGGCTACCTCCTCACAGTGCAGGACCTCCGGCCCGCCAAATTCGCGGTATACTACGGCTTTCATCGTGTCGGGAAATCGGACGGGATTAATATCTCTTCCGGACATATCTGATGTGACCTCTCTGTAATGCGTCGGACCCTGGCCTCACCACTGACCAGTTCCTCAACGGTAATCTCCAATACATTGGAGGGAACAGATGTCTGTAAGGCTCCGGCGGTCTCATCTCCCAGACCGGCCTCGCTTCTCCACCAGCGCTGCTTCCCTGCCGACATCATCCGTCGCCCCGCGCAACGACCTCCGACCAGGGGACGCCCGAATGGATGTCCTCGTGCGCTTGAGACCAGGTCTCAGTTTCATAACCGGGGACATTTGCCGGAGTCAATCCCTCTGGAAGCGAGCCGTGCAGAAGCGGTGGGCAGGAACGGAAACGCAGCAGATCGATCAGCAGCTTTTCTCGGATATCGCGGTAGTCGGGATCATCCCACCGGTTGATGAGTTCGCCCGGGTCAACGCGATGGTCGTAAAGTTCGCTCTCATCTCCCGTAATATCGAGCGTAATCCGAAATTCCTCCGTACGCATCGACATATGGTGATACGTCTTGACGTGTTCGCAAAGCACGGCCTGCTTATTCCAGGTATCTCTCCCCTGAAGAGCGGGAATCAGGCTTCTGCCCTGAACAGTATTGGGCGCCTCAATACCCAGAAGATCGGTCAAGGTGGGATAGAGATCGACGGATTCCACAAAGCTATCGAAAACCTCCCCCTGCGGTAACGCCGCGGGATAGCGCAGAATAAACGGCACCCGATGGATGCACTCGTAAAATCCGAGGTTTTTCCAGATCAGGCCGTGTTCGCCAGCAAAATCGCCGTGGTCTGCCGAATAAATGACGATGGTCTCCTCGAGAATGTCCTGGGATTCCAATTCTTCGAGAATGCGTCCAATCTGCTCATCAATCAGGGAGACCAGTCCGTAATAGTGGGCGATGCACTTTTGCAGATGTGCCCTATCCCTGGGCCTGAAGGGATAGGGAAGTTCCCCCCGTTTGGCCTGTTGCTGGCGTTCGGACTTGCCCTCAAACTCATCCGCTGCATTGGCCGGTACCGTAACCTCCTCGGGATCGTACATGCGATCAAAGGGCACGGGCACGGTAAGCGGATCGTGTGGTCTTGAAAAAGAGATACACGTGAAGAAGGGTTTGCCCTTATCGCGCTCCCGAAGATATTTGACAGACTCATCTCCGCACCAGACCTCGACCGAATGCGCCAGTGGCAGGGGCGAAGTCACCGCACATTCGGGGTGCTTTGTCCACTTTTTGTTCAGATCAAAATCATCTGCCACCTCGGCTTCGACCAGACTGCGAAAATAATCGCAACTCAACGGGTCGTCGGGCAGGGCGTCGGTCATGTGGTCGAAACGGTGATAATCGTACTCGCGACGGGACCAGTGGACACCGATATGCCCCTTGCCGATGATAGCCGTTTGATACCCCACCCGCTTCAGTGTAGATGTGATCGGATTCAGATGATCGGGCGGTTCGTCAGTGTTGCTGTGCCGCCGGTGAAAATGCTCGTACATCCCCGTCATGTAGGAAATTCGGGATGGACCACAGTGCGCGCTATTGCCATACGCCCGCGAAAACCGCACCCCCTCGTGCGCCAGGCGATCCATGTTGGGCGTCCGAAGCAGGGGTTCCCCAGCGCAGGACATCGTGCGTGCATTGTGCTGGTCGGTCAAAATCCAGAGGATGTTGGGTTGTTCAGTTGCCATGGTGGGTTATCTCCTTTTGAAAATTCCAAATTACCAGCCGTGAACATAATGACCGTCTCCAAGAGGGAACCAGATGTAGTCAACAAGGGAGGAAAGGAAGACCCCCGCGACGTAGCCTATCGGGAGACCGATAAAGAAAGGAGCTGCACGGCGATACAGACCAATGCCCCCGATGCGCATAATCAGGCTCTTGGCGGCCCAGGTCAGGAAGATGGAGAAGGCGTAGATCCGGGGCCCCGTGGTATTCTGAAAGGCCAGACCGAGAGGATGGAGGGGCCACCAGGGCAGGCGGTTGCGCAACAATATCATGAGCAGAACCTCCAGGGCACCGAAAAGACAAACGCCCACCTTGGCGGGGTCGAAGACGGTGAGATCGCTCTCCAGGACTTTCGCCGCCAGTCTGTTGTACGGAGCGACCAGTGATCCCGCCGGGTTAAAAGGTCCTTTGTGCAGGTTCTGCCCACCGTAGATATAGGGCAGGTAGATCACGAAGAAGAAGGAGGCGAACAGGCCCGCGAGAAACGCCAGCAGAACGAGCCAGACGACGAGCGATCGCCTGCGGGTGAGGCTGCTGAGGAGCTTGAAGTGATGGGGCAGCGCCGGCCAGGCCGGGATGCGGAGGTTACCGAAGAAGGCTCCCGTGTTGACCATGCCGATGCCAACGAGGTCCCCCCGGGAAAGGTTCGCGGTGCCGACCAGGGTCTCCAGCATAGGCCCCCCTTTTACGGCCACCGGAAAGAGGTGGGTAAACCCGCTGGCAGCCGTGAACTTGGCAACGGTCAGATAGGCGATGTAGAGCATTAGAGTGTGGGCGATGGCCATTGGGAGCGATATGCCGAAGGCGTGCATCAAGCCGACGATGAAGACGGTAGAGATCCCGAACCCGAGCAGGGCAATCCGATAGGACACGACCCCCTCGTCCTTCGGAGCAGCCACGCCCCCGAGTGCAGTGCGCCAGACCCGCTGCAGATGGCTCCGCGCGACCCAGACTGACCAGAGCGCCAACAGGACCATTGCGCCGTAGCCCTCCAGGTCGAGGATTCCAGTGGGAGGAGCCTGCTGCCCGGATAGTCCAATACCGAAGCCAGTGCGGTTCATGATCCCCAGTTTGAAGATCGCCAGCAGGCGGAACACCCAGAGGCTGAGCAGGATATCCAGGGTGCAGAAGTAGGTAAGCCCGATCACCGTAGGTAGGACCCGGAGATAGACCGGAGGGAAGTCCCTGCTTACATACACCGCCTTGGTCAGGTAGAATCCAAAAACGGTGATTTCAGGCAATACGACCGCGAAGTAACCTACGATATTCCAGAGAAAGATACCAAATACCAGAAAAAAGCCCACCCAGAAGACGCCATCGCGGAAGAGGCGGGGTACCCGCCCCGGCTCGTCGAATCCCGACGTCAACTCCACGGCAAATTGTGCAAGCGGATAGGTCAACCGCTCGGCATCCTCCCACTGGCTCTGGAGGATGATAAACGCGCAGATGCCGGCTGTGAGCACGGCGATGGGGATCGCCGTACCCCAGAAGAGGGGCCTGACCCACCCGATCCAGGGCACGGGTGTCTCGGGCGCAAGGCCGTCGTAATAGGGTCGGATAACGGCCGGAGACGCATCGGGCATATACCACCAGGGCAGGGCGTCGAAGAACGCCTCTTCCCACCGGTTCTCGGGGGAGGCGAAGTAGGTGGGTGCGGCCAGGGTGCTCGCCCAATAGCCGGTAAAACCCTCGAAGGGGATGTTTCCGGCGATCCAGGACATGCTGTAGATCACCAGGAGTTCGGTGCCGCTCAACGCCGCCCGGGGGAGGAAGGCCTTCAGGCCCAGATTGACGAAGAGCCAGAGGCCAAACGGGATCAGCATCGCCATCGGAAACTGGGACTTGTTCAAAGAGAAGGAGCCCATGACCATGCCGGCATAGTCGGCATAGATGTTGAGAATTACGACAGTGGCCACGCCCAGGAGAACGGAGCGGAGGGTGATGCGGGCGGGCGCCTTCTCGGGAGCCTGGCTGGCGTTGGTGCCAAGAGCTGAAGAATCTTGCATGGGATCTGTTAAAAAAATATCGCAATGGCGCAAAAGCCACCCATTCAAACCAAAAGGTCCCAGTCGGGTAAGCTTTGCACCTGAGGTCTCCTCGGCTCCGTCTAAAAGGGAAGCCGGGGAAATTTCGCATTTTCAGCCCGGCGGTTACAGCGAGCCGGAAAAGCTCAGACGAATCGGGGCATCGAAATATTTGCCGAAGTTGGAGTAGGCGATGTCCAGCCGAATATTTCGACCTGAGAAGGTGCCCTTCAGCCCTGCGCCGACAGTCCACGATTCTGCATCGTAGTCAAACTTATAGCCGGCGCGCAGCGCGACGATATTCTTCAACCACAACTCGCCGCCCAGATTATAGCGCTGGTCGCGGTCGGTGAAATAAGCCCCCTCGAAGGAGGCGGTTAGCGACACTGGGTCGCCCAACTCGCCGATGAACTCCATCGAGGTGCCCAGATTGAACACCACCGGGAATTCCGCGGGGTCGCTGTGGATCTTCATCTCGTTGCCCAGGTTGTTGATGCCCATGCCGATGCGGAGGCTGCGGTAGCCAGTGTGCAGCAACGTGTAGAGGCTCAGCGAGGTCCCGCCCAGCTTTTCCGGGCCAAGATTGGACTGGACGAATGAGAACTTGGCGGCCGCAGAGAGCTTGTCGGTCAACTGACGGGCAAAAATCACACCCAAGGCGTAGTCGCCTACATCCAGCATTTCTCCTGTGCCATCGGGCTCCAGGATGGTGGTCCGTTCGATCTCTGGAGGTTGGTGGCTAACCACGGAAATGCCCAGCATAGCGTTCCACCCGACATTGAGGGCAACAGCGCCAGAGTAGAACTCGGAGTCCACCAGCCACTGCGCGTATCCAAAGGAATAACCCAACCGCCGCACCGAGGTGATACCGGCCGGATTCAAATAGATCGCATCCATGCCCTCAGCAACAGAGGTATAGGCGTCGCCCATCGCCGCAATACGGGCACTTGGTGTGACCTTCAGGAAGGCGAGCGTGCTCGGTCCTTGCTTTTCAAAAGCTCCGGTAACCTTGTCATTAAACAGGTGCGGCACATCCAGATCTTGCTGTGCCTCCGCTCCCAGCGTGCCGCAGACGGCAATCGCGATCGCAAAGAAGAGAATTCTTTTCATAGTTGAAACCATCCTTTATTTAAGCGCGTGAAAGCAGCTACTTGTGCAGGATAAAGGCTCCTCGAGACAGCTTGCCCATGCTCTCCTGTACTTCGGATTCCACGACAAAATAGTACAGTCCGGAAATGACTTCTCCACTGAGGAACCGGTCCTTTAACTCCCAATTGGTCTCGCCGAGAAGCGGGTTGTCGTGTTTGATTATCGCCACCATATCGCCCGATACCGAAAAGATGCGGATCGTACACTTGTGGGGTAATCCCACAAACCGCAGGCTCTCGGCGCCCTGGTAACTCTGGCCGTCCAGAGTCACACTGAACGGGTTGGGCACCACTCGCACCTGCCGCTCCAGGTTGTCGCTCATTATGCTACTGGCCATCTTCGGGCGCAGCGGCACATTGACCTTTGTCTCTGGCGCGGAGTAGCCGCCCTCCAGTCCGCTCACGGTGAGGTGTTCCCGAACTTTCGGAGGCAGATCGGCCAGCGTCACTGATCCTTCGCTCCAGTCCTGCTTGGGAGAAGCAACGGCGCGGACGTTGTAGATGTAGCGGAAGCCCGCCAGGGAATTGGTATCTACATACCTATACGTTCCAGCACCTGTGGCCGGGACATCTTCCACCAGTTCCCACGGGCCGTATTCCTGGAAGGTGGACCGGTAGATCCGGTAGGCCACAACGTCGGCCTCCCCATATTCGGGGTTGATTACCTTTTCCGCGGCGTCGGTCCACGAGAGCTCGATGTTGGCATCTCGGTTATTCCCCGCCTGGAAGTCCACGTCCGGTGGGGCGTTGGGGATGCGTAAGCCACTGTCGTATGCGAACTGGGCGTGCGATAGGTTTTGCAGGAGGGCCTTTTCACCCTGGGCGAGCACCTGCTTGCGGGCATCGTCATTCAGACCCCTTTCCCCCACCCCGAATGCCCAGCTCATCTGGTCCCTTGCAAAACCGGTCCTGGAATCGACGTTGCTCTCTTCTATGTCCCCGGCGTGGCCAAAGACGTAGGTGACCACGATCTTGGCCTTATCTCCGGGCGCTAGGTCGTAAGGACCGTAGATCTGGTCGGACCAGACGACCCCCTCTACAGGGGGATCGGCCATCGAGGGAGCCGTGTAAATGTCGTAGAGTTCGGCCATACCTACGCCCTTGCCGATGGGATCATCGATATTATCAAGCCCGTGTGCCCTGAACCAATGCCCCAGAACCTGGTCGCTCCTCGGCTCCACATAGCCTTGCGCCAGATCGTTCGCGTTAAAGACGTGGCTGGGGCCGGAATTGCGAAACGCCAGGGGGGCAAATCCGGCGTATTCCGGCGCGATCGGTGTGCCCTTTGGCCGGTCTCCGCTGGCTGGGAAGGAACCACCGGGATTTTCAAGGTCGGGATCAAATGGATCTCCTGTGTCATCCTCAAAGCTATTGGTGGTATTCCCATCATATACATAGGTGATGTATTTGCCGGAAAAGTCCGCAGAGGTCAGGCCGCTGAGAGTATTGGGCTGAAAGCCGGGAGATCCCGAGAAACGGAAGAAATCGTCCAGCCCACCCGACCTGTTGTATCGGATCATCCCCCCTTCGTGCCCCCATCGGTAGGAGGTACCAGTGGAGTTGACGTAGAGGGTGTTGTTGAAGCCGAAGTAGGTGTCGTTGAGCTGTTTGTCGCCCCGGTTTTCGAACTCGATATCCACGATAATGAAGTCGTCGAAGTCCTGGTGGCTCCAGGCGTATATCTTGCGCGTCATCACGATGTTGTGCTTGAACTGCGTCTGCGTGATGTGAATCTCCTCAGGCGCGTCCTGCACGGGTGGATAGATATGGAAGTCGTAATTGTGAATCTCGTAGGGGTCGGCAGCCGTGGCATCGCCCGACTTGGGCGTTGCGCCGGGATACCAGTTGGACATGCCCAGGCCGACCTTGATCCCCCTGGGGGGCACGACCGTGCGGATGCCCCAATTGGCCTCCGGGCCGTTCAGGATGTCGTAGATCATCGGGAACACATCCTCCGAGGGGTGGCGCGGACCGGTCCATGAGACGTGCTTCTCTCCATCCACGTTCGTGAGCACCAGCACCCCATTGCCGGATGAGTGCATGGTGCCTTCGGACTTGTTCGCACCGTCGGACCAGGCCTTGTCACCCCAGTATTCCATGTAATCGGTAGGGTTCATCAGGGTGTAAAACCCCATCATCATGCCGGGGTAGATCAGACGGAATGCAGCCCGGCCCGCGCTGTCGGCATAGTGCATGCCGGAAAACCCGTAGTTGTGAAAGGTCTCCCAGACAAGCGAGCGGGTCATCATGCGGCTGGCGTAGTAATCGAGCTGGGCCGAAGCGGTCAGGGCGCCCGACAGCAGCAACGCCAGCGCCAGCAGGCCCACCCCAAGCCATTTCTTTATTAGAGATACAGACATTGAAATTCCTCCAGTGTATGTTCAAGGTCAAAACTTCAGGCGTGCGCCGACCACCCAGTTGCGGGGATATCGCCCCAGTCCCCGGTCGTAACGGTCTATATCGCCATCCCCATCCTTCAAGTAGGTGCCGTTGTCCGGGTCTGGCATCTGCTTCCCCCACTGTATCCAATCGAAACCGGTAGTCATGTCGGCCTTGTCGTTCCAGAGGTTGCGGATCTCCAGGAAAGCGGTGGCTGTCATAGTGCCGCCAATGTAGAATTCCCTCTCCAGGTTGATATCGCTGACCAGAGAGATCGGCCCGGTCCGTCGCTCCTGGGGACCTGTGGGAGGCGTATAGCCGAAGGGAATGCCGGTATGGAGCCGATAGAGCAACGATATCCGGAGACTGGCCAGAGGCGCAATGTGAAAGTCAGAGGGACTGGAGAAGAGAAATTGCCCGCTGAGGATATTGCGCCGGTCGATACCGCTTTGCAGTGTCGGCGTATTGTATCGGCCGATAGTATAGGCATAAATCCCGGGCTCGAGTATCTCCACCGGAGCGTTCCAGTAGCCATCGGACAGAGGCTCGCCGATTCGGCTATCGTAATCCTTGAGTTGTGCCCTGGCCCTTTCGGCCAGTTGCACCCGCTCCTCCTGGGTAGGCGCATGAGGGACCTCCTGTCCGTCCGCCCGCGCATCCACACCCACGAAGTATTCGTCACTCATGACGTATGAGGGACCGACCACGTGGTAGGCTCGCCAATTACGGAAGCCGGAATTATTCATACTTTTCGTCCACGCGAGGTTGTACGCTACGTTGAACGTGACCATGTTGCTGAACTGCTTCCGCAGAGAGATCTCGAATCCCCGGGACCACTTCCGGCCCCGGTTGCCAGATCCCCTCGAAGAGACGCCGTCGTACCCGAAAGCCGGTTCCTCCAGGCGCCAGGAGGTGGAGCCATTGGTGATAATCCCCATCTGATCCCTGTAAAAGGCGGTGACACTGGCAACGTATTCGCCGGCGAAGTTCCAGTCGAATCCAGCCTCGAAACTGGTTGATTTTTCCGGCTCGATGTCGGACATCCCGGAGACCCCGTGGTGGATCTGCTTCAGGCTATTGTACTTCTCCATCTGATCAATCTGTCCGTTCCCGTTCACGTCCCTGTCCTCTCCGGTCCCGCCGAATTCCCGCTGGTAAAAATTCTGGATATCGGGAAATTGCCGGAAGACACCCGTGAAGAACCGGATGGTGGAGCGATCAGTGATGGGATGAGAGACCCCGATCCGTGGACTCCAGGCGTGCAAAATCGGAAGGTCTTCGGTTACGGGCATGTTTCGAAAGCGCGTCAGGGATTCGTAGTGTCTGAACATCCAGAGGGTGGCGATGTTGCGCCAGCCCTTTACCGGATCCATCGCGTCGAACCGGATACCCGCGTTGATCACCAGGCCCTCAAACTCCATCTTGTCCTGGATATAGACCCCGTACTGGATAGGATGAGCCCGTTCCATGCCGATAATCGGGTCGCCCGGACCGCCGGCGAGGCGGATTGTAAAAGCGCGGGCCTGGCGGGAGCCCTCCTCGTGGTGGTAGAGGCCGTAGCGAGTGATCTCAAACCCGGTTTTGACGAAGTGCCCCTTGGTGACCTGGCTGCTCAGATCGGCTTTGAGGCGCACCCGCTTGTTGTCCATATACTTAAAGGAATAGATGTCCCTCGGCAGGAAGTACCCCTTGCTATCGCGCCGCACGCCTTCGGTCGCAGAAGGCACGCCACTGGTGTCGGTCAGAGTTTGCTGCCAGTTGAGGCGCACTTCATAGAAGGTCGTGGGGGATAGGGTGTGGGTAAAGAGGAGATACGTCATCCTTTCGCTGAAGTTCTGTTTGCCGGCTGCGGAGTAGCCCTCGGGCAGGAAGAGGTTGCGCCCACCCCTGGTGATACCCCGCACGCCCCCGTCGGTATCTCGCTGCTGCCCGGCGAAGGGATCATCGGGATCGATCCTCGTGTTGGACCCTCCAATTCGCCTGCTGCCCCTGGTCCCGGGGTCAAAGCCCTCGTAGTAGGCGAACACCCCGCCCAACTTCACCTTGAAGTTGGGGGACGGCCGGGCGACGAAGTTGCCGAAGGTCTGGATGTTGAATGGCTCGCGGTTGAGCGCGCTGGGATAGATGGGGGCCTTGCGACTGTGGGCCGCATTCATAAAGAAGGAGACATCCCTGGCGATCGGTCCAGAGGCCGAACCCTCCAAATAGTGTCCGAACACGCCCGTGTAGTCGGTGCGTTCATGCACCTTGCGCCCGGTCTCGAGATCGGTTTCGTTCGCAAAGGCAGGGTCATTCCAATCCACCTTGCCTGCATGGAAGGGATGATCGTAGATGTTCGGTCCCCAGTGTCTCTTGGCTGGCAGGTCCAGGCGGTACTCCCCAAAACCCGTATAGGCGTCCCGGCCCTCTTTGGTGACCAGGCTGATCACGCCGGCCTGGGCGTTGCCGTACTCGGCCTCCATCCCACCGGTGACCACCTGCACCTCCTGCAGGGCGCTTTTGTTGATGCCCATCCAGTTGGGGGCAACAAATCCGTCGTTGTTGACGAGCCGAACCCCGTCAATCTCCACAAAGGTATCGTTTGAGCCCGCCATAGACGCATTGTTGCTGCCCCGGATGCGGAGGTTGCCGTCCAGCGACACGCCCGGCTGTAGCGCGATCACCTCATCGAGGGTGCGCGCAAGAGGCACGTTCTCGAGGTCCTCGGCATCGACGACATAACGGCTGAAGGTCCGATCCGGCTCCACTGGTGGTCGCTCGGCAATCACCACCAGCTCTTCGGCCTGTAGCGCGGCCTCCGCCAGGTTAAAATCGACGGTGGTGGTGAAGTCTGCTCGCACGGCCACATCCTGTTTGGTCGCCGCGGTATAACCGACCATCGAGGCTTCCAGTTTATACCTGCCAGGTTCGACCGACAAGATGAGAAAGTAGCCTTCTGTATCGGTCGTGGCACCCCTGCGGGTGCCCTGGATCACCACGTTGGCCCCGGGCAACGGCGCACCTGTGGCGTCGGCCACAACACCATTGAGTTTGCCGACTATCCCGGCCGGTACATCTGTGGGCGAGAAGGCGACCAGCACCCCGACCAGCAACAGGCAAAAATTATAAAGGTATTTCATAGAAAAACCTCCTTATCGCGTAAAGTCAAAATCTGAAATGAGACATTGCCAGATACGGGCTACTGCTGGGTATAGAACTTGAACCGCACACCGACGTTGAGCTTCTGGAAGGGGAAGACCTCTTCCATTCCCCAGGCCTCCATCGGACGCACACTGCCCAACACAATGTTATACTGCCCTCTCAAGTCGATGGCCAGAGATTGGGAGGTGAAAAACTGCACGCCCAACCCTACATTGAGCCCCAGTGTCATGTGCTGGTCGGCCGTAGGTTCCAGCAGCAGATTCTCGTTCAGAGGCGGCGCGGGCTGACCGGGCCAGATCAAGCCACTGACCTCGTTCTTATACCGAAAAGACCCCGTGCCCACCACCAGGTAGGGTGCCCTTCCCCCGCCTTCTGCCAGCTTCCTACCCCCCTGATTGAAATGATACAGCCAGCTAATCGTCCCGCCCGTCCAGGTCATCTTCGAACTGGCCTGTGGGCTGGCATACTCCTGCTTGTCGATCGACCAGAGAAATCTCCGGTTCTCCAGTTCCCCGCCGCTGTATTTGACGTAATGTCCCTCCACTTCGGCGGTCCACCGCTCGTTGAGGACATAGAGGGCTGTCCCACCGAGATTGATACCACCGGAGGGAAACCATTCGTTTAATTTGAAGGTCGGCAGATCGTAGCTGGCAGCGACGCCAAAGCCCCACGTCCCACCAACTTGCGCAGCGGCACCAAAGGGCCAGGCCAGCAGCAAGACCCCCGCTAAGAGCAACATCCTATATCTCATGGTTCCTCCTTTTTTGAGACCTTCAATCCCCTCGAAAACCACCCTGAAATAACTTCTCATCATTAGATCTTCCCACGCTTCATCTCCTTTCCTTTCAAATCATCCGAATTCCGCCCGATGGCACCGAGGAGATCCGGCCAAATCGCAGGCGGATGCAACTCAATAACATCAATATCCATCCAGCATCGAATAGGTATAACAGTTTACCAAATAGCACTTTAATACAAGATTTGTCTTGACAATAAAAAACAACCCGTTTTACTTTTTGGCTTGGATATGCGAGGAGGTGACAACGCCTCTTTATATATCTCCGAAGCCGTTAGCTCCAGTCTCGCCAAAGGTCGGTAGCTAACGGCTCTTTTTTTTTAGGCTTGAACTCATATATCTCTCATCCCCATACACCGATCTGATGGTGCCCAGCAGTTCATCAGAACGGTCTTGAGAAAAGATAAACCTTAAAAATTCTTGTGTCAAGTTATTAGTAAAAGTAAACATGCCCTTCGTCAATATAGAGTGCATATTCACCAACTATGCACGCCATGTCCTTGTCCTGGGAACCAGACCGCGTCTATGAGGAAACACCAGACGACCCCAAACGTGTAGCCGATCAGCAGACCCAAAAACAGGGGCATGGCCCGGCGGTAAAGGGCCACACCTCCAACGCGCATCAGGATCGCCTTGCAGGCCCAGGCGAAGAAGACCGGGATGACGATGGACTTAGAGTTGTCCGAGGCGGATATGGCCAGACCGATGGGATGGATCGACCACCAGGCGAACCGATACCTCAGGAAGGTGAGCAGACCCATCAGAGCCGCGCCAATGCCAAAGAAGATCATCCGGTCCAGGGCCATTGGCTTGGGTGTCCTCATATGCGACAAGGTAGAGGAGAAGACATTCTTGGGGTTCCCTTTGTAGTAGAACGCAAAGTTGTAGGCCCCGTGGATGTATCCCAGATAAAGCGTAAGCCAGACCGAGGCGACAAGCCCGACCAATGCACCGACCACGACCCAGAACACCAGCATGCGTCGGTTTCTACGAACCAGGTCGCCCAGCTTGACGGCCTGCGCCAGCCCCGGAGCGAACAGGCCCCGGATATAGTCGATCAACGAATAGGAAAGGAGCATAGAGGTGAGGGTGGACCCTGTCATCACGTCGGTCCCCCGCATGTCCATCGCAAAGGCCTGTGCGGTGATGGGGGCCTGCGTGGTGACCAGGCCGGTCTCGGAGACGATTCGGGCCATCCCGATGTAAATGATTCCCGTGCTGGCCAGGAAAACCAGCGCCGTGAGGAGGTCCATGCCGGATTGATGGATCAGAAACAGGATATACAACAGGCTCAGAAACAGGCCCAAAACCGATGTGCGGTAAGAGAGGATCTCCTGGCGGTCGTCGGCTGGATAACGGGAATTGAGAGCCTTCAAAAAGACATCCCTCAGGTGGTGCCGGGCCACCCAAAGCCGCCAGAGAACCAGGCTGGCCATCGCGCCAAAACACTGCCAGGACTGAATCGCCTGATCGGCGGTGAAGGAATCCGAGGGTTGTTCGAGTTGCAAACCCATGCGGTTGATGATGTGCCCTTCCACCACGTGAATCAGGAAGAAGAACCAGACGCTGAAGAGGACCTCCAGGTTGGCGAAGTAGGCAAAGCCGAGCGTGTAGAACTGCAAAGGGCGGATCCGCAGAGACGGCGAGTAGCGCGTAAATTGGAAGTAGCCCCCGGAAGGGATGAGGGCGATATCGGGGACGGCGGGAAAAAACCAGGAGAGGGATTTCCAGAAGAAGAGTCCAAACGCCAGAAGGGCCGCAACCCAGAAGAGCTTGCTCCGCATCAAGGTCGGCCAGAGGCGCTCCGAATCGGCGTCCCGGGCCAATTCAGTGGGTATGGAGACCAGTGGGTACACGAGTTTCTCGTGCTCGACCCACTGCTTTCGAAGGATGACCATCACACACGCCGTCCCGACCAGGATAGCCGCGATGAGGCTGCCCCACCACACCAGCGGGACCAGCCAGACCCTCCAGGGAGCCTGTGCGCCCGCAGGCAACCCCTCGTAGAACATCCTCAGGGCCTCGCGGTCGGTGGGCACCATCCAGGCGCTGAGGTGGGGGTGGTAGAATTCGGCCCACTGGTTTTCGGGGGTGGCGAAGTAGAACGGGGAGGTGATGATGCCCAGGAAAAAGCCGGTAATGCCGGAGCCAGGGACAACCGACCCGACAATGCCGATGGCCACGACTGTCAAAAGCTCCGAGGGGGAAAAGGCAAGCCGCTGCCGATAGAGCTTGAGCAGAGGATTGAGGAACCCCACCAGGAGGAAGAAGAGGGCCAGGAGCGGAAGCTGAAAGTAGGCCAGATTGAGCCGGGTGGACTTGACGACCGCTTCGGCATAAGTCACCCAGAGGTTGGTGAAGATCACAATGGAGAGTCCCAGAGCGACTGCCCGGAATGTGACCCCACGCTCCGAGGATGGACTGGCCCGCGTTTCGGGCCGTGGAGTGGCAATTACATTCTCAGACACTATTCCTCCTTTGAGCTGGAAGTGAGTCGTCTCAAATGGATACGCGCTACTCTTCTAAAATCGACAGCGTCTGTCGTCTGCTTTCGAGGTCACCCGCATCGCCTTGTAATCAACCGTCGCAAACGCACCCTCCCACTCCCGTCCAAACGCAATTACATCTTCCACGCCCTCTTTCAGCGATACCCCGACCACATTCGGCGCCACCTTTCGCACACCTGGCTTTGTCTCGCCTTCTCGACGCGGCACAATAACCGCGAGAAATCTGGCCTCGCGGCGCGGTTCAGTAGAAAACCAGAGATTATTGTGTACGCGAGGAGCGCCAGCCCAGATATCGTCCTCTTTGGATTCATTCACCTGAGCCTCAATTTCACTGTACAAATCCTCTCCCGTAATTGGGTTGCGATACCCCTTCTCGCCGCACATATTTTCCACCTTCAAAGGACCGGTCTCCCCGAAGTGATGCACCTGCACCTGAACATCGTCAATCGCATACTTGAAAGCCTCTGCCGACATCGCCACCGGCACATCTGGCTGAATGTGATACAACCAGGAAAACACCGCTGTATCCGATGTCAAAGCCAAATCGTCAAACACCACAAAATAACGATCTCTCACAAATAGAAAATGGCGATAAAACCGCGTCAGATTGGACTGCTCGGTATAGGCATTCCGCACATCCCCACACACATAGACCATCTGCGGCGTCTCCTTCCATGCCACAATGCGCCCCGCGTTTGGCAACTCGGCTGAGCCGCGCACCTCGCCCTGTCCTGTACCGTCAATCAACACCGTATTGTGCGACTGGCTCGACCGCGCCACAGCATCCCGATTGCTCTTCTTGCCCCCACCCGTAGCAATCGTCTTTCCATAGGCAAACAACTCGAAACCGCCATTGCTCCTGTGACTGTGGCTATATCCTCCCCGCGGTCGGCAAGTGAACACAAACCCCACACCCTTGCGAAAAGACTCGAGCTTTTCAGGCGCCTCTGAATACCCCATCGCCCAACCGGCAACCGGCAAGAGATGCGTGCGCGGGTATTTGGTCTCCGCCTTTGGCTCCGCAAAAAAATGCTTCAACGCATATTCGATCCAGGGCCGGGGATAATCCGTAATCTCAGTAATACCCGGTTCCCCCAAATTCAGGGGCTTCACCTCACCCGTCGCCAATACCCGTTTCCACTCCTTCCACGCCCCCAGCACGCGCCCATCCCCCGTCAAATAAGCCAACTTTCTGCGGTAAGCGTGCTGCCCGCGTTCGTAATAGCGATACTGAAAAGCGATATCGCCCCACGCAGGTCGCAAAACACCGACGGGTGCCAGATTTAAAAGGAAATTTCCCATACCCCGGTAAAACGGATTGCGTTCCAGATGAAGTTCGGGATGCATCATTGCGGCATAAAGAGATGTCGCCACCAGAGAACCGAACTTCCAGCTACTATAAGAAACGCCTTCATTCCATCCCTCATCCGGACCAAACCCGGTGCCCACACCCGTGATATAGTGCAAGCCGAGTTCTGCGAATTGCCGCGCTGCCTCCGAATGCTCGGCAACAGCTATCGCACCTGTCAGCGTCCACGTAATATTCTCCCAGGGATGGGAAGCCGGCGCCACGGCAATGCCATCGGCGCGAACCTCGCCCTCGTGCCGCCAGGAATATTCATTCAGCGTATGCTCAATTCGCCAATCCAGCGAGTGAATAATCGTCTCGCGCTCAGCTTCGGAAAGAATCGGGTACAACCAGTCAAAGCAGACCCCCATAAACTCCGTAATTTTAGTACAGAATTTTTCCCCATTCGGAAAACCCTCTGGCGAAGAATATCCGCCGGGCTGGTAACGAGCCATAGTCAACAGCCGATCTTTCATCGCCAGGTACTTTTCATCCCCCGTCAGCATATACGCAAACGCCATATTCGTGAGAAACTGTGCGTATTCGGGATAAATAAAGGGGAACGCAAAAGGTCCTATATCCGCATCCGTCTCCGGAAAATTCACAAACCAGTCCGCCTGCAACGTCTCATCCGCCAGACGAATCGCCTGCCGCGCAATCTCCCCACATTCTACATCCTTATCCTGAAGTTCTCTCAGAGCCTGCAAATTCTCAGGCGTAAAAATAACCCTCGGATGCCCGCTCACCATCTGTTCAATCGCCGTGCGATCCCACGCAACCGCATCGTGCGAAAGTTCAAAGCTCCTCACCTCGCTCTCGCGCTCATAAGGTGTCCCCGCATCGTACGTCACTTGCCAGAACCACTTGCGACCACCTGTCAAAACCGGAAGTGCATTGTAAAAATTATACGGCGTCTGTTTAACATCGACCACCGGGTCTTTCAAATCGGGTGTACGCCCAATCCGAAACCGGAACCTCCGCTCTATCGGCAGCGACCCCTGCGGAATAATCGCTGGATCAAACGGCCAGCTAAATCTGGGCGGATTCACATCGCACACCTGACCATCTGCCGGGCGAAATCCCATATACCGGGGATAAACATGCCGCTCATCCATCGCCAGACGATCTTCGCAACCGACGTTTAACGTATCCATCAATTCTCCTATTCAACAAAATGAAAGTTCCACCTTCACAACACCGCCAATATATCTTTTACCTTATCCTCAAAAATCATCTGCCACTCAGGTGCCAGCATACAATCGCTATCTTCCTGTGCACCGCCCCGATTTTTGAGTTGCTCTGCCGTTGGCGTATAATAGATATAGCCATTTGTAACACCCGCGACAAAAGTGAGTTTATGTGGCGACCTTTTCTTAATATTGAGACCGATCTCCACCGACAGCTCACCCGGGAACGTGACCAGAACAAATTCTCCAACCCTCAAACCCATCATCTCAACTTCGATAGTTTTTGTTCCAGAATCTACATTCCGCGCCTGATGTTTTTTTAACAAATTCAGATTTATCTGGATCCTCGTCAGTTGCTCCATCGCGTAAATATTCTCAATATATCGGTCCATATTCTCTCTATTTTCAGCATCCAGCTTATTCAGACCATCTCGCCCCATCATCTTCTCATGCAAATAACGATGAGAATAATAAGACGGAAAATCGCGGGAAAGATTGTATTTCACATACAGTGGAATAAACGTCTTCAGATTGAGACTCGTTCCCTTCAGAGCCTGAAGCAATTGTATCTGTTCAGCCTGTAGTGATTCGATACGCTCCGCGAGATCGGCTCTTGGTAGTTCAATGGTCTCACGCAGGATCTTTAACTCCCCACCTTCACTACTGCGGATCTTTTTTAACCCCTGCAAAGTGCTAAGACCCAGCATATTTCCCAGAACCTCGGCATCCCGAGGATTGTTGACATCCTTGTACAAAATCGGATTGACATCCCCCCCACATCCCTGCAAAAACAGAGCAATCGTATCCTCGCTCAAATTATCTTCAATCACCTTTGACGCAAAACCGGAAATATCCGCCGTATTCTCTCTGCTCGGCACCTCCAGAATTGGATGACACGCGAAATTGTAAACAACCGCCAGCGTCTCTCCATCCTCCCGGTCCAGCCGAAGAATGCCGATTTCCGGATCGACTGGCCCGACCGAAGCGACATCCTCATCGGGCGGAAGGGAATACGCGTGGCGGACATCGGCCTCCTTTCCGTTCTTCAACTTAAGCCTGCGATTTTCCATAATCCTGTCCTCGCAGCCAGTGCCAGCACCGACACTTACGGGGACCATATTTTGCCACGCCTCCACGACCGCCTGAACGGTTCGCGCTTCCACATCTGCACAGACCTTGCCATGACAATGACTGGCATTAATCAGAATATGCGCGGGATCAAGGTTCAATTCTCTGTTCAATTGCGAACGCACATTGGCGAGAAAATCATTTCTGATAGAACCGATCTCAGCTATAGCTACCGCATCTACAGTCACAATAACAGCGGTTGCAGCACCAGACCTCAGCACCAGAGCCTTGACATAAAGTGGGTCATTGGCCGGTCCCGCTTCTGGATCGGTTATAATCACCTTTGCAACACCCGATAGGAGATTTCTCGAAATCGTTTCCATACCTCAAAGCCCCAGATCTCTCAGATTGTAATTTTTCAAAATACTCTCCCGCGTATCTTCATTCCAGCGGTTGGCGTCCCCCTCCTCAATCAGAGGCTGATAAACATAGCGGGATTCATCCGGAAATCGCTGCTGCCGCGCATCAATCCCCAGCGCGATCAAACGGGAACGCTCGTAGATACGCGCCTCGTCGTAAATCACCTCCTCATCCCCACGCCTCATCCGTGCATTCAGAACAGAAGATCGGCGGTGAAACCCAAAATTGATCGTCACCCGCTTATCCGGCGACGTATTTGCGAAAGAGCCGTGCAAAGCCTGGCGATTGGACATAACCACATCACCGGATTCACACACCATAGGAACCGCCCCCGGCAAACGGTCAGAACCACCGTTATCCTCAATCATCGCTTTAATATCCAGCTTGCCCTGCCTGTGTGACCCGGGCACCACCCACACCCCATTGGCCGCCGTACTTCCGAAAAGCTGAGCCATAAAATTAAACCCGTGCGTACCCTCATCCCAATCGGGCCTATCCCACTGCGTAGTGCCGTCCTGGTGCCAGGCTACCGATGCCCCCAACCCCGACAACTTGACAATGACAGACTCCGTAAACGGCGTAAAATCCGGCCCATTAATCTGTTCTGCAATAGACAGCAGTTGGGAATGTCCATAAAGCCGCAAACAAGCGTCCATAATCTGCAGAGGAGCCCCGATATTGGAAATCACATAGTCCGGCGCATCGGCGGGAGGCTCTGGCTCCGACATCTTAGCCGGATGCCGCCCATTATTGCTTGACGTACCCCCCACGGGATCGCTCAGCGGTTTGACAAAGCGAAATGGCTGTCGCGCCAAATCCGCCCCGAGCGCTTTGCGGCCCTTTGCATCGACCACCGCGTCTTTAGTATGTGGCGCCCGCTCAAAAGCATGCGCCAAATTCGCCTGCAAATCTTCGAGTTCCTCATCGCCCAGCGCACCCTCAAACACATAAAAACCCACGCGCCAATACGCCTCCAGAATATCCTCATCCAGCGTACCGTCCGCATTAAATTTGATAACACCGCGATTCCCAAGCGCGTATGCCATCTCCTCGCCCTCGCGGACATAAGCATCCATAGCATCCTCTGTCTTGATCTTCATTTTATTCTCCTTTTTGAGCTTCTACCACCCATGCGTCCAGTGTGGTGTTGACGGAAACCAAATATAATCCACAAGCGAAGAAAGCGCGCAACCCGTCACATATCCAACAACGAGACCAAAGAAAAATGGACGCACGCGATTGTAAAGCGGGATACCCCCAAACCGCAGAATCATATGCTTTGCCGACCACGTCAGGAACATACTAAAAGCATAAGTCCTCGACCCCTGGCTAATCTGAAAAGCCAGTCCCATCGGATGCAGCGGCCACCACGGCACGCGATTTCGCAAAAGCGTAAGCAAACCGGCAAAAAGCACGCCCAGAACCCACACAGTCGCCTTGGCCGGATCGAACACAGTCTTATCTGCGCGCACAATAATCGAAACCATGCGATTATAAAGATTTTTATTACCACCCTGAAATCCGCCCAACCCCAAATTTTGAGCCGCATTGTCATAGCCGAGATAAATCGTATAGAGCATAGACGCGAAAAAACACGTCGAAAAAGCCAGAAAAATCGTCCAGATAACCCGTTTCCTTGCAGACGAAAAAAATTTAAGATGATGGGGCAGCGAGGGCCAAACCGGAATGCGGTAATTCCCAAAAAACATATTGGAATTGACCAAACCCAGACCGACGACCTCCCTGCGCGTGAACGTCGAATAGCCAATCAAACTTTCAATAATTGGTCCGCCCCTATTCGCCACCGGAAACAAATAGGAGAATCCACTGGCCGCCGTATATTTGGCAATGGTAAAATAGGCAATATAGAGAAGCACCACCTGAAGAATCGCAAGGGGCAGCGAAAGCCCCATATACGTGACAAACCCCACCACAAAAACTGTAGAGAGCACCAAACCCACAAGCGCGAACCGGTAAGGGATAAGACCATCGTCTTTGGGAGACCGACAGCCTTCCATCGCCGCCTGAAACACCCTGCGCAAATGCCCCCGAGCAATCCAGACTGACCACAGCGCGAGAAAGACAAAAGCCCCGTGGGATTCCAGCAGCAAAATCTCATACGCATCTGCCTGCTGGCCCGTATAACCCACCGTATAGCCAACGCGATTAATAAATCCTTCTTTCAAAATGGCAAAGAGCCGAAATGCCCAGAAAGAAAGGAGAATATCGAGATTGCACAGATAAGTCAGCCCAATAACGGGCGGCATAATACGCAGCCTCAGAGGCGGGAAATGTTCTGCGAGAATAACATCCTTATCCGCGATACGCACCGAATCGTAAATTCCAATATGGGGCAGATTGGGCGCAAAGTACGTAAAAATATTATAGACATAAACAAGCAGCACAACCAGGACGCCCGCCCAGAATATGCCGTCTTTGAACATCGCGGGAATGCGCTCTTTACCATCAAAACCTTCGGTCAGCGCGATGGGAAAAGTCGCCAGAGGAAAAGTCAACTTTTCGGCATCTTCCCACTGCCTCTGAAAAATAACCGAAACACAGAGCGCGGCCACCACAAGCGCGATAGACAAGCTGAACCACCAGCCAAGCGCGCCTATCCAACTGATCCACGGAATACTCTCGCCCGGCGGCAGGCCCTCGTAAAAAGTCGTTATAGACCCCTCCGACGCTTGAGGCAATACCCACCAGGGCATAACGTCAAAAAGAAACTCCTCCCATCGGTTTTCGGGCGAGGCATAATAAGTCGGGGAACTGACAATACCACCCCAGTACGTGGCCCATCCCGCAACGGGAATCGTCCCCACAATCCACGACATGCTATAAATCAGAACAAGTTCAGAACTGGAAAGGGCGATGCGGGGCCAAAAAAATCTGAGAACGAGATTAACGCCAATCCATCCCACAAAAGGCAACAACATAGACATTGGGAGTTGCGACTTGACCAGCGCGCTATTGACGAGCACCATCCCCGTGTAATTGGTATAAGTATTGAGCAAGACCCCCGTAGCCACGCCCAATACTACCGCCCGCACAGTAATAAGAGGCCGTTTTTGTTCTGACACATCTTGTAAAGTCTGAGAGGCATCAATTGACATAACGTCCCTTAATCTTCTCTCGCCAAACTCAAAACGGTATTCTGTAAAGAATCTGAGAGTCGAAATCCCATTTTCTTAAGTTGGTCAATAAGCGATCCAACTTCCTGAACGTATTTCTTTTCCTTTGCCATCAGTAACAAAGCGAGTGTTCCTCGTACTGAAATCCCGCTTTTCATCGCTTGTTCACGAGCCTGAAAATCATCCATTAGGAGACAGACACCTGAAAGCGATTCGGCCAGAACCAATGCTTCAGTTTCCCCTGGTCCCAATTGACTACTTGAAACATCCGATATATTGTCTGCGACTATCTCAATATCTACCCAATCCAGTAATCGCAGATCAGGCAATTCAGGGATGAATGCCCTGCCTCTGTCGATCTCATCGACAACAGCCATTGGGACCAGTATTCGCCCGAGCAGTTTATGCAAAACATCTAACAACCCGAGCCGGGCAAAATAACAAATAGGCGACGTATCACTGATCCAGATCGGCACGTAGTCCTTTAACCTCAGCCTTTAACTCTTCGGGGGTAATCTGAAAAGGTGATACATTGTACCGGCCTAATTCATTGAGAAATTCAACCCGAGAAATTCCCGCAAATTCGGCTGCCCGACCACTGGAAATGCGCCCAAGTTCATAGAGCTTAACAGCCGCCAACATCCGAATCTCTTCGGTGAGTTCATCATCCGTCATTTCTACATCTCCAAGCGGCTGGTCGGGAAGCGCGATCGTAATACTTCTCATAGATAGCTCTCCTCTGGTATATGATTAATCTTCATAAGTGACGACAACATCATCGCCATCGATCTCTACCGCGTAGGTCTTGACATACACCTCGGGATTGACCAGACAGCGTCCAGTTGCAATTTCAAAAGACCACTGATGCCACGGACAGTGCAAAATTTCTCCATCGCCATTAATAGAAATCGCCCCCTCCCGCGCGGAAGGCGGTGCCTGAGTCGTCACCCGACCGCCGAGTGTCCCGGTGCAGAGCGGCCCATTCTTATGCGGACAAATATTGCGAACCGCGTAAAACGCCCCCGCGACATTAAAAACGCCAATACCGGCGCGACCGCGAAATGGCACCACAATTTTGCGCTGTCCGGGCGGTATCTCCGAGACCTTAGCGACCGCAATACGCGCCATTTACACAACCTCCATACGCAGCATATCCAGGGCATTATCGACAAAAATACGCTGGTGCAAATCCTCCGCCAACCTGGGAAATGTCGTCACGGGATCGTTCCAGTCAAAATGGGGAAAGTCCGAACAATAGATAAGGGTCTCCCCAGCGTGTAACATATCCAGCATCTGGTATATTTGCTCGGGACGCTCAGGCTCGTGCAAGGGCTGTGAGCCAACCCGAATATGGTCGCGGAAATACTCACTCGGCAAACGCTTCAGCCATGGCGTCTGGTCGCGCAAAGCCTTCCAATCCGAATCCATGTGCCACATCAGCGGAACAGCCCAAAACTGCTGTGCTTCGATGAGAGCAAATTTCAAATTTGGGAACTTCTCAAAAACACCCTCGCAGATCAACGACGCCGCATGGGTACTCGCCATATACGGTCGGCTCATCCTGGACTCCATGTAGTACGTGGGAAAACCCACCGGAGTCGGAACAGTCCGCGTCGCCCCACCGCCGCCGCCCACATGAGAAACCACCGGCAACCCGTGATTCTCACACGCCTCCCATATCGGATGGTAAAAGCGATTGCCAAAAGGCATCATCGCACCCATCGGCACCATCACCGCAACCGTGTCTTTGCGATGTGCCAGCCTGTTGATTTCATCAACCGCTTGAGACGGATCAGTAGGCGAAACGAGAATGGCATTGACGAGACGATCGTCTCGACTGAGCCAGTGCTCAATCGTCCAATCGTTAAACGCGCGACACAGCGCAGCCGCCCAATCCGGATCGGGCAAACCCGAATACCCGTAAAAAGGCGGTGGCCCCGTCAACAGCGCGTAATCAATATGCCAGCGATCGAGATGCTCTTTCTGCAAAAACTCAACGGAAAAATTGAAATCCCGCTCTTTGAGATCGGGATCTTTCAAATCGGGCCGGTTGGCGCGGAAAGGCATATTGGGATATCCACCGCCGGGCAGATGCAAACCCTGATCGTAGAGATGCTCCTGATAGAATTTGGAAAGATGCGGCAACAAATCTTCCGGACGGCGAAAATTTTGATGTACATCGCAATCGACAATCGCAACACCTTCTTTGGACTTCGCGGTCCAGCCCGGTGCCGTGACGGGTGCAGAACCTATTTTTCCACCTATATCGCTCATTGAATCCTCCGTATTCACTGTATGGGTGTTGCAATATCTGTTAAACCAAAAGTACTGACACATCTGAGCACTTGTCAAGACAGAAGAGTGAAGACAGGCTATTTTTGTTGACGGATTGAGAGATTGGTGGTTATTTCTTACCTTCAAAATTATGTTCAACGGATGAAAGGAGCGTATTATGTCAAACAAAATTCGAGTTGCAGTAATTGGCACAGGACAGCGCGGGCCGTCGCATGCGCGCGAGCTATTGGGATGCGATGAAGCCGAACTGGCACTCGTGTGCGACCTGGATGAAGAACGCGCCAAAAATGCGGCTGAAAATTTCAACGTAAAATACGAACTCGACCATCGGGAAGTCATCGCACGGGACGACATCGACGCCCTTGCAATTGCAACGCACACGCGACATCACGCAGGGGTCATGCGCGATGCAGCCGCGGCAGGCAAGCCATTTCTGGTCGAAAAGCCATACTGCGACAGCATTGAAACGGGAAAAGAAATTTGTGAGCTTGCAGAAAAAAATAACGTAGTGGCAATGGTGGGATATCAATCTCGCTTTACGGCTTTTGCCCAGGAAATGAAAGCTCTTGCCGCGCAGATTGACCTGGTACAAACCAATGTATCGCTCCAGCGCGGATTTTTTAACCCACAGTATTTCTTCCCCGAACATTACAGCGGCATTCTCGACGCACTTTCACATACCATGGACCTGGCTTTGTGGTGGACCGGCGCCTTGCCCGTGGAGGTCATGGGACACGAGCGTTGCGGCCTATTTAAACCCGACAAAGACGCCGTAGAATTCGTCAATATCACAGCCCGGTGCGAAGGTGGGCAAATTGTGTGCATGACGGGCAGCATGGCGGGACTCCAGATGCAGAACATTTTTCAAATGGCGGGCTTGAGGGGAAATATCTCGGCGATAGAGCGCAATCGGATCCGATATGTGACACACCGCGGATTTAACGAAGACAAAACACCGATTGACCTGAAAAAAGGAGAATGGACGGGATCGGGAAAGCCGGCGACGGACATGTGGACGCACTTCGCGCAATGCGTAAAAGAAGGGCAAACAGATGTATCACCCGGAGCGAGCCTGCGAGAGGGACTTGCACAAGTAGCCGTAAGCGAAGGCGCATATCTCTCCTCCCGCGAGGGAAAAGCCATCACAGTCGCGCTTTAGCCAGAGGAAAGATTATGGAGTTCATCCAAAAAGACGCACAAATAACACCGCATTATTTTCGAGACGACGGAAAGGTACCAAATAGTATATTCCCCCTCCTGGTCTATCAAGGTGTCCTATCATTGCCCGAAGACGACCCAGCGCGGGCATTTGAACAGGTATTTGCAGCCAATCGCTGGTCGCGCTCGTGGCGCAATGGCATCTATCCCTTTCACCACTACCACGCCACAGCACACGAAGTATTGGGCATAGCAAAGGGAAGTGCCAGAGTGTGCATGGGCGGTGAACAGGGCGTGCGCTTGACCATTGGACCGGGCGATGTCATGGTTGTTCCCGCGGGCGTGGGACACAAAAATCTGGGCGCGAGTTCAGACTTATTGGTCGTAGGTGCATATCCCGATGGACAGCACCCGGACCTGTGCCGAGAAAGTACCCGTGAACACAGACACGCGCTAAAAAATATCCCCAAAGTACCAATGCCCGCTTCCGATCCCATCTTTGGAATAAATGGTGCTATAATGAATTTATGGAAATAGTAATAGGCGGCGTAACCCCACCACTCAACGGGCGGGCACAGGGGCACCGCCCCTACATTCTAAATAAACTGCTATCGCTGATTTAATATTCCACCCTTCTATGAGGTTTTTATGCAACCGACAAACATGCTGTACATCATTTCCGATCAACACAATCGCAATCTGCTCGGATGCTATGGTCACCCCACAGTGCAAACGCCCAACCTGGATCGGCTATCCGAACAGGGCACGCGGTTTACCAATGCCTACACCAACTTTCCAATTTGCGTGCCGGCGCGTGCATCTCTGGCCACGGGACGCTACGTACATCAAATTGGCAACTGGGATAACGGACATCCATACACCGGAAACACGCCAAGCTGGCACCACCGCTTGCGCGAGCAGGGTTTTAACGCCACCTCAATTGGCAAATTGCACTTTAAGGGCCAGGGCACGGACCACGGATTCACTGAAGAAATCGAGCCATTAAACGTCGTAGATGGCATAGGCGACGTGCTTGGCTGTATCCGAGAACAGCCGCCCTTTCGCAACAAACGACCCGGTATTCGAGAGGCGGGGCCGGGCGACTCGACCTATTTGCAATACGACCAGCGCAATGCAGACCACGCGATAAAATGGTTACAGGAGCATCGAGATGACGAAAAACCCTGGTGCGTATTTTTGTCATTTGTATGCCCACACCCGCCGTATATTTCGCCGCCAGACTCATACAACCTCTACGACCCAGACGAATTGCCCATGCCGCCGCAATGGCGAACCGAGGATTGGCCCGATCATCCCGCAATGGACTATTTCAGGCGACTTTTCACATTTGATCCCCAATTTCCCGAAGCCATCGTGCGGCAACTAAACGCGGCGTATTACGGCGTATGTACGTATCTGGACCAACAAATTGGTCGGGTGCTAAACACATTGGACGAATTGGGATTAACCGATACAACGCGCGTGATCTATACGACAGATCACGGTGAACACCTGGGCGGACGCGGTATTTACGGCAAATTTACGATGTATGAAGAATCGGCCGCCGTGCCATTTTTGATGTCAGGTCCCGATGTCCCCGTGGGTAAAGTAGTGGAAACGCCCGTATCGCTCGTCGATAGCTTCCCAACAATTTTGGAAGCAGTGGGCGCGCAACAAACTGAGGCAGACGCGGATTTGCCGGGCGAATCGCTATGGAACATCGCACGGGAAGAAGACCGCGATCGCACAGTATTTAGCGAATATCACGCGGTAGGCGCCCAGCACGGGGCGTATATGTTGCGAAATCGGCAATACAAATACGTATATCACGTCAATAATCCGCCGCAACTATTCGATACAACGGATGACCCCGAAGAGTGCCGCGATCTCGCGCAGTTACCCGATCATCAGGATGTTCTGGAAATCTTCGAATACGAATTGCGCGACCTCATAGATCCCGAAGCTGTGGATACCCAGGCCAAAGCCTCGCAGCGTGCAATGATTGATTCCCTGGGCGGCCGAGAGGCCGTACTTAATCGAGGCGCATTTGACAACTCGCCCGTACCCGGCGAAGCACCAAAATTTCGGCAACACGGCACGGAGTGAGTACAGGAGATAATCATGGCTGAAACAGTCAAATTATTGCTCAATGGCGAATGGGTGGCATCTGAAGCAACGGAAACAGTACCGGTTTACAACCCATCGGATGGAACCGAGATAGCGGCAACACCCTTATGTGGCGCGTCAGAGATAGATCGCGTGGTGCAATCAGCCGCAGACGCATTCCCCGAATGGGCAAATACACCTGCCGTTGACCGCGCCCGCGTAATGTTTCGGCTGGTGGCACTCATGGAAACCCATTTCGAAGAACTGGCCCAAATCGTAACACGCGAAAACGGCAAAACAATAGAGGATTCACGGGGAGAAATTCGACGCGGAATCGAAGTCGCAGAATTTGCCTGTGGTGCGCCCGCACTATTGATGGGCGACTCGCTGGAAAATATCGCAAGGGGAATTGATTGCGACACCATTCGGCAACCCCTGGGTGTATCGGTAGGCATTACGCCATTCAACTTTCCATCTATGGTACCGATGTGGACATTGCCCATTGCCCTGGTATGTGGCAATACCTATATATTAAAGCCATCGGAGCGCGTACCCTTAAGTGCAATTCGAATTGGCGAATTATTGGCCGAAGCCGGCTTACCGCCCGGCGTATTCAACATCGCACACGGCGGAAAAGACGCGGTAAATGCCCTGCTTGCCCATCCCAAAGTGAAAACCATTTCATTTGTGGGATCAACACCCGTGGCGCGCCATGTTTACGAAACAGCCACGCGCAATGGCAAACGCGTACAATCAGCCGGTGGTGCGAAAAATTACTTGATCGTATTGCCCGACGCCGACCTAGACTCAACAGTAGCAGCCGTAATGGGATCTGCTTATGGCTGCGCGGGCGAACGGTGCATGGCCGGCAGTGTACTCGTCTGTGCCGAAGGTGCGGGCAACCGTTTCCTGGACCCGCTCAGCGAAACCGCACGCGCATTTCGGGTGGGACCAACCGACCGCGACCCCAATGTGGATATGGGACCCGTGGTGACAAAAACACATCTGAATCGCATCCATCAACATATTGAAACTGGGCTGCGAGAAGGCGCAGAACTACTCGTGGATGGACGCGATGTACAGGTCGAAGAAACGCCGCAGGGCTTCTACCTGGGCGCAACAATTTTCGATCGTGTGAGCCCCCAAATGTCCATTGCACGCGAAGAAATCTTTGGACCAGTATTATCGACCATGCACACAGACAGCTTAGACGAAGCCATTGCGCGATGCAATGCCAGCGGATATGGCAACGCAGCCGTATTATTTACATCGAGTGGTGGAGCCGCGCGCAAATTTCGCCACGAAGTAAACGCCGGCATGGTCGGCATCAATATCGGCGTGCCCGCGCCCATGGCATTCTTCCCATTTTCCGGGTGGAACAATTCCTTCTTCGGCGATTTACATGTACAGGGCACCGAAGGCATTTCTTTTTTTACACGACAAAAAGTAACAATCAGCCGGTGGATTGACACAAAGCGACAATTCTTTTAGCGTAGAGGCGTGCCCGCCATTATCGGGAAGGGTTGATCGAAAGGGGCTAACCGCTATTCTCACAGGCAAACACTATGCACGCACTCGATTTTTGGAAAACAGTGACAATGGATCACAGCCATTTTTTAGAGAACCTGATCGCTTTATTGGCAAAGCACGATATTGCGTATTGCGTAATTGGTGGTCAAGCTGTCAATGCCTATGTAGAGCCAGTGGTCAGCCTGGATCTCGATCTGGTTGTTGCTATTGCACAATTCAAACAGGTTGTAGCCTTGTTGGAAGCGAACTTTGAGGTAAAGCAATTTCCCCATAGCCTCAACGTGTATCAGAAGGGGTCTGACTTGCGCGTGCAGATACAAACAGATGCGCGATATTTTGATTTTCCAGATCGCGCCGCACCACGCGAAATACTCGGCCTTGAACTGCCAGTTGCTCACCTTGAAGATACATTACAGGGCAAGATATGGGCTGCGATAGATACGGACCGACGCAGCAGCAAACGGCAAAAAGATCTGGCCGATATTGCTCGCCTCATTGAAAGCTACCCCTTTCTGAAATCGCGCGTTCCATCAGAAATCCTTTCAAAACTGGTGTAAAAAACATGGCAAGCCGGCACGCAGATTGGTTTAGACAAGGACAACGCGACCTGGAACACGCTCGCAGGGCAACAGAGCATGGCGATTATGAATGGGCCTGCTTTGCCGCTCAGCAAGGTGCTGAGAAAGCTGTTAAGGCGGTCTTTCAAAAAGTTGGCGGTGTGGCCTGGGGACATTCCGTTGCGGCACTATTAGAGGCTTTACCCGATATCTCGCTGCCTGACTCCGCACTGTTAGATGCGGCAAAAGAGTTGGACAAACATTATATCCCAGCGCGGTATCCCAATTCGCATCCTCAGGGCGCGCCATTTGAATCCTATACACAAGGAGAGGCGGATCGTGCTGTTTCAAACGCTAAAAAAATCATCACCTTCTGTTCGAGTTTTCTATTTGAACCGCCCAAAGACGATCCAACGGATTCGGAAGGCGATGAAAATAATGAAGACCCAGCATCCCGAGATTGAGCGCGTAGTTCTATTTGGTTCTTTGTGCCGCGGTGATGCTGTTCCCGGAAGTGATGCCGATGTGTTGCTGGTACTTCGAGAAAGTGCGCTGTCTTTTCGAGAACGCAGTGCCTATTATGTTCCCAAAGATGTCGGGATCGGCGTAGATATTTTTGCGTACACACGTTCTGAACTGGAAGCGATGTACATATCTAAAAATGCGTTTGTTCTTCAAGCACTAAAGGAAGGAATGGATCTGGTTTGAAAACCTATTCGTTTGCGATAAAACCTTTTTTAAGTCCAACGCGAGAGCTAATCAGGAGGAACCATGGCAGATGATATCAAAGCTGCGGCGAGGACTGCGCGGCAGGCTGCTCTAACATTGAGTCAGACCACGGAAAAACAGCGCAATGCCGCGCTTGAGGCCATAGCACAGGCATTAAGTGCGAATCGCGATCGCATTTTAGACGCCAACAAACGCGATCTGACAGCAGCAGAAAAAATGCTGGCACAGGGTAAAATCACCCTCCCGCTGATCAAACGCCTGAAAGTAGATCGTGAAAAGCTGGACAGTGAAATTGTAGTAGGCGTTCGCAGTGTCGCCGCTCAAGAAGACCCCATTGGCAAAACGCAAGCCGCGACCGAATTGGACGAAGGCCTGAACCTCTATCGCGTAACCGTCCCAATCGGCGTAATCGGCGTAGTCTTTGAATCGCGCCCCGACGCACTGGTGCAAATTGCGACACTGTGTCTAAAATCGGGCAACGCCGTCATGCTCAAAGGTGGCAGCGAAGCATTCCACACCAACCGCGCACTTGCCCAGATAATGGTCGCTGCAACTGCTGAACAGAATGGCATCCCCGAAGGATGGATACACCTTTTAGAAGCGCGAGAAGAAGTCGCCGGCATTCTCGAATTACACGACCTCATCGATCTGATTATTCCGCGCGGCGGCAATGAACTTGTGCAACATATCATGAACAATACCAAAATCCCCGTAATGGGGCATGCCGACGGCATCTGCCATGTGTACATAGATAAGGACGCCGACCTGAAAAAAGCAGTGCGCATCGCCATCGATTCCAAAACGCAGTACGCAGCCGCCTGCAACGCCGCCGAAACCCTGCTGGTACACGCTGGAATCGCCAAAAGCTTTTTCGCCACGGCAATTCAACAACTCACCAACGAGGGTGTTTTGATCCGCGGCGACGCCCGCACCCTGGCCCTCGCCGCCAGCGCAGATGCTCTGACCCCGGCCAGCGACACCGACTGGTCAACCGAATACCTCGACTATGTCCTATCCGTCAAAGTCGTGGACTCAGTCGAAGAAGCAATCGTCCACATCAACGAATACGGCAGCCACCACACCGATTCGATTATAACCGAAGACCAACAAGCCGCGAAGAGATTCTTGCAAGCCGTCGATTCGGCATCGGTCATGCACAACGCGTCAACCCGATTTGCCGACGGATTTCGCTATGGCCTCGGCGCCGAAGTGGGCATCAGCACCAACCGCCTGCACAGCCGCGGCCCTGTCGGTCTCGAGGGCCTCGTCATCTACAAATATGTGGTAACGGGTGAAGGACATATAGCGGGCGATTATATCGGCGAAAATGGAAAAACATTTACACATCGAAAATTGGATGCGATCTGGCGTCCAGAATAATAGCTCAAATGGAAAGGAATATCATGATCAGGAACTATTTTATTCTACTTTGCTGTGCGGGTATCATAACATCGTGTGCAACAACACAGACAGAAATTGAAACACCCCAACCACAAACTACGGAAACACCTCAGCCACCACCACCCCTACCCATTGATCCAGCTGTGCGAATGGGCAAACTATCAAACGGGCTTCGCTACGTCATTCGGGAAAACAAACGACCGGAGAACCGCGCCGAATTGCGCCTCGTAGTCAATGCGGGATCCATTCTGGAAGATCGAGACCAACAGGGACTGGCGCATTTTGCCGAACACATGGCTTTTAATGGCACTGCCAATTTCCCCAAACAGGAAATTATCGATTTCCTCGAAGGAATTGGCATGCGCTTTGGCGCACACTTAAATGCCTATACGAGTTTTGACGAAACCGTATATATGCTTCGCGTGCCCACAGACAGCACCGAAGTAATGGAAAAAGCATTTCGCATTTTGGGCGACTGGGCGCACCAGGTAAAATTTGATCCCGAAGAAATCGAAAAAGAAAGAGGTGTAGTCATTGAAGAATGGCGCTCGGGACGCGGTGCCAGAGCGCGCATGCGCGACAAACAATTGCCGGTCTTACTCAAAGACTCGCGTTATGCCGAACGATTGCCCATCGGCAAAAAAGCATTGCTCGACACATTTAAGCACGAATCCCTCACGCGTTTTTATCGCGACTGGTATCGCCCCGACCTCATGGCGGTCATTGCAGTAGGAGACTTTAACACAGACGCGATTGAAACCCTGATCAAAAACACCTTTGAACCAATTGCAGAAGCAGAGAACTCGCGTGCCCGAACCGCCTATACGGTTCCCGATCACGAAGAAACCCTATTTGCAATCACAACCGATCCAGAAAATTCTCGATCTTCTATCTCTATTTATTTTTTGCAAGATGTCGCGCCCGAAGGAACAGTGGAAGATTATCGCAGCATGCTCATTCGCAACATGTTTAACAGCATGCTCAATCAGCGGTTTAGCGAACTAACCAAAAAGCCCGACCCACCATTTTTGGGCGCGGGATCCAGCCGCGGAAATCTCGTCAGAACCAAAGCGGCATATATCCTGGGTGCAGGCGTCAAAGAAGGGGGTATTGAACGCGGTCTGGAAGCCGTCTTAACAGAAGCCATTCGCGTCCAACGCCACGGATTTACGCAACCCGAAGTAGATCGTTTAAAAACCAATATGTTGCGCGGCATTGAACAATCTTATCGCGAGCGCGACAGACGTCGTTCGCGCGGTTTTGCATCGGAATACATCCGTCACATCTTGACAGGCGAACCCATTCCAGGCATTGAAATCGAACGCGATTTATTTCAAGAATTACTCCCGAGCATTCAAGTCGAGGAAATCAACCGCCTCGTCGGCGAATGGATTACCGACAAAAACCGCGTCATCGTGGTCAGCGCGCCCGAAAAGGATGGCCTAACTGTTCCGTCCGAAGCCGACCTGCTAACCATAATCAACGAGGTACAACAAAAAGACGTAGCACCCTATGTAGAAGATATATCCGACGATCCCCTCATCGCGCATATCCCAACGCCGGGAAAGGTCGTGCGCGAAACAACCATTGATACATTTGGCGTCACAGAGTGGACATTGAGCAATGGGGTAAAAGTCGTCATGAAACCCACAGACTTCAAAAACGATGAAATCCTGTTCACATCCTTCAGCCCGGGCGGTCATTCTCTATCAAGCGATGAAAATTACATGGCAGCATCCACGGCGACTTCAGCCGTCATGGAAAGTGGCCTTGGCAAATTCAATCAAATTGAACTCGGAAAAAAATTAGCCGGCAAAGTCGTGCGCGTATCGCCCCGCATCTCAAGCCTCAGCGAAGGCGTATCGGGCAGTGCGTCTCCCGAAGATATCGAAACCATGTTTCAACTCATTTATCTCATCTTCACAGAACCGCGTGCAGACTCACTGGCATTCCAAGCACTACTGGACCGCTATCGCGGCATGTTGCAAAACCGGGATATGAGACCAACCACGGCTTATTACGACACGATTCAAGTTACGATGTCTCAATACCACGTCAGGTCACGCCCGCTATCGAACGAAATACTGAAGGAAATGGACCTGCAAAAATCGCTGGCATTTTACAAAGACCGATTTGCCGATGCCAGTGACTTCACATTTGTATTTATCGGCAACTTTGAGCCAAAAAAAATACAGCCTCTGGTAGAAACCTATCTGGGCGGATTGCCCGCGCTCAACCGCGAAGAAACCTGGCGTGATACAGGCGTCAAAGCACCAAAAGGCGTCATTAAAAAAACAGTGTCACGGGGGCAAGAACCCAAAAGTCAGACAAGCTTGATCTTCACCGGACCTATTGATTACAACGATCGATTTGAGCGATACGTCTATGATTCCATGGGCGATGTCCTGCAGATAAAACTTCGAGAATTACTCCGAGAAGATGAGAGCGGCACCTACGGCGTTGGCGTCCGCACATCTCGCTCGCGTTGGCCCGAAGGCCGATACAATATTTCAATCAGCTTTGGATGCGATCCCGAACGGTTGGAAGAACTGACGCAACTCGTTTTTGTCCAAATTGACAGCATGAAGCAAAAACCCGTCGATCAATCCTACATCGACAAAGTGACCGAAATGGATTTGCGAAGCCGGGAGACCAATCGAAAAGAAAACAGTTACTGGCGCAGTACGCTGAGCCAATATTACCAGAATGAACTGGACTTGATGGCGTGGCTGACGTATGAAGACGAAGTCATCAAAAAACTCACAGCAGAACATGTACAGAAAGCAACACAGCAATACTTCAATATGGAAAACTACGCGCGATTTGTCCTGTTGCCTGAAGAGGGGGCGATGGAAAAATGACCATAGATGCTGAGATGAACCGCTTGAAAAACGCCACCTATCCCGGTCGGGGCATTGTAATAGGACAAACGCCCGATGGCACATGTATGGTCCAGATCTATTGGATCATGGGCCGCAGTCCCAGCAGCCGCAACCGCGTATTTGTGCGAAAAGGCGATACGGTTAAGACCGATACTGTGGATAAATCGCAGGATGTAGATCCACTAACCCTGTACTATCCCATCCGCGTACTGGGCGACGCGCATATCGTCACAAACGGCGATCAGACCGACACAATTGTCCATGCCCTGCAAAATGGCGGCTCGTTCGAATCAGCCTTGAAAACGCGCACTTATGAACCCGACGCCCCCAATTTTACACCGCGTATCTCTGGCCTTGTCGATTTGGACGATACCCGGGCCTATCGACTGGCAATCTTAAAAACCGTTGGCGGCGATGCGCGCTATTGTTCGCGCCAATTTTTTGACTACGAAACCGCGATCCCCGGCACTGGGCACTATATCACAACATACATAGACGACGGCAATCCCTTGCCCTCATTCAAAGGAGAACCTTATGCCGTCGAATTATTCGACGACATACAGCAAACCGCCGATGTATTCTGGAACCTGTTAGACGAAGACAATCGCATCTCACTCCTCGTAAAATTCATCCATTCCGAGACCTCCGGTCTGGTGATCGTGAACAAATACGGAAGCTAAGGAGCACCTATATGGAACCAATAAAATACGGTATGTTCATCATGCCCTTCCACGCCGCGGACAAGCCATTGGGTCAGGGATTTGACGAGGATTTGGAGCTCGTTGTCAAAGCCGAGGAACTGGGCTTTGATGAATTTTGGATCGGCGAGCACCATACCATGAAATACGAAACCATTGTCATGCCCGAAATTTTCATCGGTCGCGCCCTGGGCGAGACCCAGCGCATCCGCCTGGGACCGGCACCGGTCTGTTTGAACCTGCACCACCCCGCCTATGTGGCCAGTCGTCTGGCTTTTTTGGATCATTTGGCCGGGGGCCGGCTCAATCTGTGCTTTGGCCCGGGCAGTGTCACTTCAGACCAGGAACTGTACGGTCTGGATCCCAGGGCGGGTGGCGCAATGACCGAGGAAGCCATTGGCGCCATCCTCAATTTGTGGACATCGGATCCACCCTATGAGCACCGGGGGAAATACTGGCAGTTCCAGCTCAAAGACAATATTGATGAAGAGACACTAATCGGTTTCATCCACAAACCGCTGCAACAGCCCCATCCACCCATCGCTATGCCGGGGATGAGCCGCAATTCACACAGCATGCAAATAGCTGGCGAGCGCGGCTTCCAGCCCTTTTCCGCCTGCCTGGTGGCGGGCAATGTGGTAGCCGACAATTGGCAGATCTATGAGCAGAGTGCCCTACAGGCGGGACGACAACCGCAGCGGACCGACTGGAAAATCGCCCGTTCAATCTTTCTGGCCGACACCACGGCCGAGGCGATAAAAAAGGCGCGGAACAATTCCCTGGCAAAAAATTACGAGTATATCGGGCGTTTATTTGACAAGGGCCTGGGGCGTCGCGTGTACAAGCGCAATTTGGACATGCCCGACTCCGAGTGCAATTTGGACTATTTGATGACCGAACAGATTATAGCTGGCGACGTCGATGAAGTATTGCGTCGCTTGCTTGCCCTGATCGAGGAAACCGGTCCTTTTGGCACTCTGGTGCTAATGGGCTATGACTGGGACGACAAAGATAGTTGGGTGTACAGCATGGAATTGTTCGCCCGTGAATTAATGCCAGCATTGAACAAGGCAGTGGGCGCGGTGCAGTAGAGGCCAAAAATGACAATCAAAGCATTGACATTTGACGTATTCGGCACAGTGGTCGATTGGCGCAGTTCGGTCATCCGCGACGGCGAGCGTTTGGGCAAACGCAAGGGATTGGACATAGATTGGGCTGCATTTGCCGATGCGTGGCGCGGGGGCTATGGCCCATCGATGAACCGCGTCCGCACGGGCGAATTACCCTGGACAAAAATCGACGACCTGCACCGCATGATCCTGGACGAACTACTAAAAAAATTCGGCATCTCGGGATTATCCGAAGAAGAGATCGAGGACTTCAACCGCGTTTGGCACCGCCTCGACCCCTGGCCCGATGCCGCAGGCGGCTTATTGCGATTAAAATCGCGATACCTGATCGCCACACTATCCAACGGCAATGTATCGCTACTCGCCAACATGGCGAAATACGGCGGACTGCCCTGGGACTGCATCTTTTCCGCCGAATTGGCCGGGCATTACAAACCCGATGTCGAAACCTATTTGAAAGCCATCGAATTGCTCAGTTGTGAACCCCAGGAAGTCATGATGGTCGCCGCCCATCAGGGCGACTTGCACCATGCAGCGCGCGTCGGCATGAAAACGGCATTCGTATTCCGACCCTTCGAGCGGGGTCCCAACGCAAAAAAAGATCTACCCCCCGATTTAGACTTTAACATCATAGCACATGATTTTCACGACCTCGCCGATCAGCTGGGGTGTTTTTAAAAAATGAAACTCACCGATTTCAAAGTCCTGACATTCGATTGCTATGGCACGCTTATCGATTGGGAGTCCGGGATGATTAAAGGGCTTGAGCCGCTTCTATCAAAGGTCGAACGAGAATTGTCGCGCAATGAAATTCTTCAAGCGCACGCGCGACACGAATCAACGCAACAAACCTGGACGCCGGGCATGCGCTATTCCAAACTCCTTGCAATCGTCTATAAACGCCTTGCTGAAGAATGGGGCGTCGCCGTCACGCCTGATGAGTGCGCCGCATACGGTCAATCGATAAAGCAATGGCCGGCGTTTTCCGATTCTGTCAGTGCATTGCAATATCTTAAAAAGCACTATAAGCTCGTGATCCTATCGAACGTCGATAATGAAAGCTTTAACAATGACCGTCTTGGTGTTGCGTTTGACGCAATATATACGGCTGAAGACATAGGATCGTATAAACCTGCGGATCGAAACTTCAAATATATGTTGGAACACCTGCAGTCGCTCGGCATTGAAAAATCGAAAATTTTACATACCGCAGAAAGCTTGTTCCACGATCATATTCCGGCGAACAAAAACGGACTTGCCACCTGCTGGATCTACAGACGCTCCAATGAAGAAGGCTTCGGCGCGACAATAGATCCAGGCGAGATGCCAAACTATAATTTTCAATTTAATAGCATGGCCGATCTCGTAAAGGCACACCAGAAGGCTTTTTTGTAATTGTAAGGAGACATACCATGATCCAGAGCGGCGTTGCAAGCCGAGACATCACACCAGAGCCTGGCCTTGTGCTTCAGGGACATTGGAATACCAACCCGTCTCATTCCGTGCTCTATCCATTGGAAGTACGGACGGTTGTATTTGCCGACGGAGACGCGCGAATAGCCATCGCCACACTCGACGTCATCGGCATAACCAAAGCCACCACCGACCGAATCCGAGCGCAGGTGGCAAATATCATTCCGGGAGACAGCGTAATGATAGCGTGCAGCCACACACACTGCGCGCCCGCCACACTACCGTGTTTGGGCATGACCCCCGACCCCGAATTTATGGATCGCATAGTCGATACCACCGCCGCGTGCATAGCCGAAGCGGCTGGGGCACTACAGCCCGTAACCCTGGGTCTGGGATGCGGATCGGCGCATTTTAACATCAACCGCCGTCCGCTCCCCGGCGCTTCGAGCATGACCTTGAATTACGGCGGAATAGTAGATCGCCGCGTGCGAGTCTTACAAATAACAGGAGAAAACGGCATCCCCCTTGCCACATTATTCCACTATTCCTGTCACCCCACCACACTCAGCGGTTCCAAAGGCATCATCTCACCCGATTTCCCGGGCATTGCCCGCAGCCGAATTGAACAAACCCTCGGCTGCAAAGCACTATTCTTACCCGGATGCTTTGGCAACATCCGCCCCGCAATATTGAGCGAAACCGGCGGATTCGCATCAGCCACCAAAGAACAATTGGACGCTTGCGGTCACGAACTCGGCGATGAAGTCTGTCGCGTAGCTACAGGACTGAACACCGAAAGCGCAGAAGGCGTCTCTGCCCGCCGCACCGACATCGCAATACCATTCGGCGACCTGATGCCCGAAGAAGAACTAAAAAAGATGGCAACAGACGAAAGCGAACGCGGACAACTATTGACAGGCCCCTGGGCAAGACAAGTAATGGAAATGGCGGCATCAGACACCATCCCATCCGCAAAGCCCACCGAAATGCAACTGATACAAGTGGGACCACTAACACTGGTCACTATACCGGGCGAACCAGTACAGGAAATTGGACATGCAATGGAAAAAAGGCTGCGGAACACCAGCGCGGACCTGTGGCCCGTGGGCTATGCCAATGACGAGGTGGGATATTTGTGTACAGAACGACAATACGAAGAAGGCGGTTATGAACCCAATGCCTATCCGTATTACGGAGAACCCGCGCCATTTCAGGGCGAAGAAGCAACCATCCTACAGACAGCAGACGCTTTAGTACGGGGTTAAAAATGAAACAAATCAATGTACCTTATGGCCGAGGAGCCGTATCTGTTTGTGCAGACCCCAAACTGGCGCACTGGGATGTAATCCGCCCCTCATTTGAACCTGCACTTGAAGACCCCAAACGGCTATTTCACGAAGCCGTGCGCGACCCCATCGGAACAAAACCGCTCAAAGAAATTGTCACGCCCTCTGACCGCGTGGTAATCGCAACATCCGACGGCACCCGCCCCGTCCCCAACAAACAACTAATCCCATGGCTGCTTGAAGAACTGCCCGTATCCCCCGATCGTGTAACCGTATTAATCGGCACAGGCACGCACAGGCCAAACACAAAGCGCGAGATTGTCGAAATGTTTGGAGAAGATATGGTTCGTCGCGTCCGCATAGTCAATCACGATGCATTTAGCGAAACGCAAAACGAACGGGTGGGCAAAACTGTGGACGGAACAACGGTATTTCTGAACCGGGAATACATCAATGCAGACATACGCATCGCCCTCGGATTTATCGAACCACACTTCTTTGCGGGTTTTTCAGGCGGACCAAAAGCCGTCGCGCCCGGTGTGGCGGGTATTGAAACCATTTTTCGACTGCATCGCGCTGAACTAATCGCCGACCCAAACAGCACCTGGGGCGTACTTCATGAAAACCCACTACATCGGGAAATTCGCGAATGCGTCGCCCTATGTCCGCCAGATTTTTTGCTCAACGTAACACTCAATGCGGAAAAGAAAATTTCGGGATATTACGCCGGCGACCTCTCCACAGCCCATGCAAAGGGATGTGCCGATGTAAAAGCCTCGGCAATGGTACCCGTCGAAACACCCTTCCCGCTGGTCGTAACATCCAATAGCGGCTTTCCCCTGGATCAAAATCTGTATCAAACAGTGAAAGGCATCTCAGCCGCAGCGCGTATTGTAAATGACGGCGGAACAATACTGGTCGCGAGCGCGTGCAGCGATGGCGTCCCCGATCACGGCAATTTTGCGGCATTGATGCGCGAAGGCCACACACCTGCAGATGTAATAGAATCCGTTTATGCACGCGAACCGATCCTCGACCAGTGGCAGGCGCAAATTCTATCGGGCATTTTAGAACGCGTAAATGTGAAAGTCTATACCGAAATGGACGAAGATGAAGTCCGCGCCTGCAAACTACAAGTCATTCCCGACCTCAATAAAGCCATACACGAACACCTGAAATCCCAGAATACACACATCGCCCTATTGCCCGATGGCCCACTTGCAATTCCCTACCTGAAGAGCAACTGATGGAAAGGACTAAAACCATGCGTTTGTTATCTGTTGGTATTGCAATCCTGATACTAACCGGAGAAATACACGGCGGTGAACCGTTTGCCCTTGTCGAGTTGTTTACCTCACAGGGCTGATCGAGTTGTCCCCCGGCCGACAGGTTGCTCGGCGAGATCGCAGATTCGGAACGGCGCGTATTCGCGCTTTCTTTTCATGTGGATTATTGGAATCGGCTCGGTTGGAAAGACCCATTTAGTCAGGCTATTTTTTCCGATCGACAGAGACGCTATGCAAGAGTATTAGACGATCACCGCGTATATACGCCACAGATCATTGTGAATGGTACAGATGGATTTGTGGGATCTCATCGCGAGCGTGCAGAAAAGGGGATTCGAGAAGCACTGACACGAGAAGCGCAATTCACAATAGAAATAAAAGCACGCAGCGACACAAATGCTGTTTTTGTAGATTACGCGCTCAATGACGTCCCCAAACAAAGCGTGCTCAACATCGCACTGGTTGAACGCGATCTGAGCGTTGAAGTCCCGAGGGGGGAAAATGCCGGGCGCCTACTGCAACATCACAACGTGGTGCGAACCTTTATGCATATATCGCCTGAAAAAAAAGGAAGGATACAAATTGCGGTTCCCAAAGGGGTAAATTTGGCGCAGACATCCATTATCGGATATGTACAAAATCGAACAACAATGAAAATTTTGGGCGCGGCAGCGTGGGAACTGAAGGCTCGAGATTAAATTCAACTTTCGCGTCTGTTCGCCCCACACGATTCCCGCACGATTAGCTTAGATTTCAAGGTCACTTGACGAGGCTCATCCTGCCCCTCGAGTTGTTCCAGCATCAAATCCATCGCAGCCTGGGCAATCGCCTCATAAGGGGTTGCCAATGTCGTCAATGCCGGCGTCATATAAGCCGCCACATCAATATTCCCGTGACCCACCACAGCCACATCCTCGGGTACGCGAAGACCCAATTCCCGCAGCCCTCTACAAACGCCCATAGCCGTATAATCATCCCGGCACACAAGAGCCGTAAACTGATCGCCGAGTTCTTTGCCCAGGAGATACCCCGATTCTGCATTGATGGTGGGAACAGGTGTGTGTTTTGGCGTCAGGCCGTACTTTTCCATCGCCAGGCCATACCCCTTAGCCTTGTTTGAAAGCGGGCTGCCATCATTCCAGTGCGAACCGAGAAACCCGATGCGCTCGTGACCCAACCTGATCAAATGCTCTGTAATCTCGTAATAATTCGCCGTAAGGTCCAGCACGACCCCACTCAGGTTTGGAGTCGGGTAGTTATATGTCACCACTGGCACTTGTCCCCTCACGGTATCCAAAATACGCTCTGACTCTCCTTCGTCGCCCCGCGTGTTAACCAAGAGTCCGTCTATGCCCCATGAAATCAACTGTCGGATCTGCATGGCCTGGTCGTCCAGTGGGGCCAGATGCATCCGGTTAACGGCGATTCTCAGAAGAATCTGATACTTATGCTCCTCAGCCTTCCACAGTATCTGCTCGATCTGATTTCCAAACGTCTCCAGGGAAACCTGATAGGTCAGCAACCCCAGTGTACCCGTCTTCCCCATCACCATCCCCCGCGCCATCAAATTGGGGCTATAGTCCATCTCGGCGGCTGTTTGTCGCACCAGGTCTCGGGTCTTATCTTTCACCACTATCGACGCATGTGGAGACAATGCCCGTGAAACTGTTGAATAAGAAATCCCCAGCTTCCTTGCAATATCTTTGATGGTAACTTGTTTTCTTTTCATTCTTTAATCTCCCCTCAAACAGGACCTGCCTTTAAAATCTCATCGCTGACTCCGTCTTCAAACTGCACAAAATTTTCCTTAAATAACCGCGCCAGGTGTGTGGCCCTCGCATCGTATTCAACCGGATTAGACCACGTCGCACGTGGAGACAAAATACTGCCCGTAACATCTGGACAGGTTTTGGGAACCTCGAAACCAAAGCGCGGATCTGTTTCGCATGCGACATCTGTCAAAGCACCATTGTGTATCGCCCGAATAATTGAGCGGGTATTGGTCAGTGTAATGCGCTTGCCAATGCCGTAGCCACCACCCGACCAGCCCGTATTAACCAGCCACACATCCGAATTGTGTTGCTGGATTTTTTCTGCCAGTTGCTCGGCATATTTCCCCGGATGCCACACGAGAAAAGGCGCGCCAAAACAAGCCGAAAAAGAAGCCTGCGGCGCGGTAATACCCATTTCTGTACCCGCGATCTTGGCCGTATAACCGCTGATAAAATGGTACATCGCCTGCGCAGGCGTAAGCTTGCTCACCGGAGGCAAAACCCCAAACGCATCACAAGTCAAAAAAATGACATTCTTCGGATGGCTACCCACACAGGGAATTTGAGCATTGGGAATATATTCGATAGGATAAGCCGCACGCGTATTTTCCGTAATAGAATCATCATCGTAACTAACCACACGCGTATTCTCGTCAAAAACGACATTTTCGAGCACCGTACCAAAACGGATCGCATTGTAAATTTCCGGCTCGCGCGCTTGCGAAAGGCCAATACACTTGGCGTAACAACCACCCTCAAAATTGAAAATACCGCGATCGCTCCACCCGTGTTCGTCATCGCCAATAAGCCGACGCCGCGGATCGGCAGAGAGCGTGGTTTTCCCCGTACCAGACAGACCAAAAAAGAGCACCGTATCACCCGCTGCCCCCACATTGGCCGAACAGTGCATCGACAAAATATCCTGTTTGGGCAAAATATAGTTCAAAACCGTAAAAACACCTTTTTTCATCTCCCCCGCATACTCCGTCCCCAAAATAACCATCTCCCGCATTTCAAAACTCACATCCACACTCGTCGTCGAGGTCATATCAGCCGTATATCGGTTCGCCGGAAACCTGCCCGCATTAAAAATGACATAATCCGGTTGACCAAAATTTTCAAGCTCTGTGCGCGAAGGACGCATAAGCATATTGTGCATAAACAAAGCATGATAAGCCCGGGCGCAAATAACGCGCACCTTAATGCGATATTTGGGATCCCAACCCGCATACCCATCAACCACATAGATACGATCGCAAACATTGAGATAGTCAATAGCCCGCTCTCTATTCACGAGAAACGTGCGCTCATCGAGTTTGATATTGACCTCACCCCACCAGATATCGTCCGCACTATCCGGATGATTTACGATGCGCTTATCCTCTGGACTGCGCCCGGTCTTTTCTCCCGAACGCACAATAAGTGCCCCTGTACTGGTAATAGTCGATCCGGTTTCATGCGTCAGCGCCTCCTCGTAAAGCACCGCAGGCGAAGCATTGCGCAAAATAATCGGCCTGGTGATATTGTAGCGTTCCAACTTGATTCCAGTCATAAACAAATTCCTTTCGGGATCAGGATGATCAGGATTAAAGGATGATCAGGATGATACCCCAGTCCCCAACCCTTCCCACTGGCCACAATATATCACACAAAATACTCCAAACCAAATTTTACTCTCCGCTAAAAAATCCTTCACTTCTCCTAAATAGTGATTATATTCTGCGACTGACTATTGATCGGGAGGAAAATATGTCCAGAAAATGGTTGCGCATTGCCGCATGCCAGATGCATGCCAATGAAGACATCGAAAAAAATACATGTGAGATTATCGACCGCCTGAACACCTGTGCGCGTGAAAAAGTGGATATAGCCGCATTTCACGAAGGGATTTTATACGGCTATTCCAACTGCCCTGATTTTTGGTCAAGCCTGGATCAAACGCGCGTTGAAAAAGCCGAACGACAAATCATTCAAATATGCCGTGAAAAAGGCATTGCCGCAATCATCGGCTCAACCCATCTCGAAGATGAACACCGCTACAACAGCTTACTCGTTATAGATCGAGATGGCACCGTGCGGGGACGCTACGGCAAAATACATCTGGCGGGAGAACAATGGTGTGAACCCGCGCAACACCTGCCCATTTACGAGTTGTGTGGCATCCCCTGTTGTTTTTTAATCTGTCACGATATTCGCTATCCCGAACTCGTGAGATTGCCCGCCGCGGCAGGTGCAAAAATCTGCTTCTTCTCCAGTTGTGAAAGCTCTGTCACCTCAGAATACAAATTATCGGCCTATCGCGCCATGCCCATCAGCCGCGCAACCGAAAATGGGATTTACGTCGTCATGGCCAATGCGCCCGCCGATCCCCTGGACATCAACCGCGCGGGATCTTCTCATGGCGAATCGAAAATTATCCACCCAGATGGCAACGTCATAGCAGAGGCCGGCATATTTACGGACGAAATTATAATCCGCAATATAGATCTTCATCAGGCATCGCGAAACATCGCATTGCGAGCAGTAAATGACATGACGCGCCTGCGCGAATGGATGAAAAAAGGCGTGAAATTGGTGGATTATGAAAAGGAGCATGTATGAAAGGAATAAGGCCAAACATCTTGTGGATCTGCACAGACCAGCAGCGGTATGACACCATTGGCGCGTTGGGCAACCCCCATGTGAATACCCCCAATATCGACCGCCTAGCCGCCGAGGGCTTTGCATTTACCCATGCGTATTGTCAGAGTCCGATTTGCACACCGAGCCGGACGAGTTTTTTGACCGGGCAATACGCCAGTGCCGTACATGTAAACGGCAATGGCAACTCGCATTTCCCAGACACGCCGCCACTGGTTACCAAAATACTCGCAGACAATGGATACGATTGCGGGCTAATCGGCAAATTGCACTTATCGAGCGCGTATGGACGCATTGAAAAACGGGTACATGACGGATATCGATACTGGCAATACAGCCACGCGCCCCGGGACGATTGGGAAACCGGACACGATTATGCCGACTGGGTGCGATCAAAAGGCGAGATATTGGGCGAGCTGACCAAAAGTCCCGATGGCGTACCTGCAGAATTGCACCAGACAACGTGGTGCGCGGAAAAAACCATCGAATTTTTGAGCGAACAGCGCGATGGCCCCTGGTTGGCCTCTGTAAATATCTATGACCCGCATCCGCCATTCAATCCCCCCAAAACGTACCGCGATATGTTCGATTCCGAACAGGTAAACGGTCCGCTATTTCGAGAAAGCGACCTGGCACAACAAGAAAAATTGGAAGCCATCGATTTCCAGTCCAAAGGGCGGCATCCCAGTGAATTGGATATCGGAAGCCCCGTGATTCCCAAGACACCGACGCGCGGACTGCGCGAGTCAGAGACAGCCGGCAAGCGCGATGCAAAAACCCTGATCGCCGCCTATTACGCCATGGTCAAATTGATCGACGATCAACTGGGACGCATAATTTCAGCATTGGAAAAAACCGGACAGCGCGACAACACATTAATTATCTTCACCAGCGACCACGGCGAGACCCTGGGAGACCATGGACTGATTCAAAAGGGATGCCGTTTTTACGAAGGCCTGGTGCGCGTACCGTTAATTTTTTCATGGCCAGGCCACGTAAAATCGGAACAAAAAAGCGACGCACTCGTCGAATTGCGCGATATAGCCCCCCTCTTATTGGAACTGGCTGGCGTAGAGATACCCGAACGAATGCAACCGCGTTCTTTATTGCCCATACTAAGCGGTGATCACCCCCCCTACGAACACCGCGATTTTGTGCGCTGTGAATATTACAATGCACTCGATCAAGCCGACGGAACTTTTGCCACAATGTATCGCAACCGACGCTACAAACTCGTAGTTTATCACGGGCATGACCTGGGCGAACTTTACGACTTGCAGGAGGATCCAGGTGAATTTGACAATTTGTGGGACAATCCCGATCATGTAGATATAAAACTCGACTTAATGCAGCGCAGTTTTGATGCATCAATGCTCGCAATGGATAGAGGCCCAGAACGCATTGGGCCGATGTAAAAACCCAAATCTATGCGGAGGTGTTATATGGCAAAAAAACCAGTTCAAAAACCGAGAATTAAAATCATGGCAGCAGACTGGTCATTGAGAGATTACCCTTCGGCAAGAAATCCCTGGTCTATCCAGACCAAAGTACGGCATGTAAAAGAAGCGGGATTTCACGGCATGTCGGCGGGGGCCAATGCAGAATTGGCTGCCGAATTGCAAAACAACAAATTGGAAATGGTCGGCGGGGTAGATGTGGGCAGCAAAAAAGAAGCCGATGAGAAAATGAAAGCATTTGCCGATATAGGCGTGGTTCACATCAACGTCCAATTGTGCGATCACGATACGCGCACAAAAGACGCGGTAAAAGTCGCGCGAGCCGTCGTAAAAGCTGGCAAAAAGTACAACGTCAAACCCGCAATCGAGATCCATCGCGACACATGTACAGAAACGCCTGAAAAGGCTTATGCACTCGCCGATGCATACAGAAAAAAATACAAAAAGAAACTGAGAATGAACTTCGACCATTCACACCCGGCAATCATCAAACAACTCCGCCCGCACGAATACTGGGAGCGGCTATCGGAGCACATCGACCTCTTGCAAATGCACGAACTCATCCATTTTCGCCCCTTTACGGGCAGCCATTGTCAAACCCCCGTGACAAATGGCAAAGGACGACTGGATCGCGATTTTAAAATCTGGTTGACAAATTATCTGGAACCCGCCCTCGAAGCGTGGTTACAGGGTGCAAAATCGGGCAAAACGCTCTATGTCGTACCCGAACTGGGACCACAAGGCTCTGGATACGCGCTGGCCTGTTTCCCCGATATCTGGCAGGATGCCATTCGAGAAAAGAACGAGATCGTGAAAGTCTGGCGTCGGTTGATGAAAAATTGGAACAAATAAACGGAGATAGAACATGCCAAATCGCGACGGACAAATTTTAATCGGCTCCATATTGTTAGATCTCAATCGCTGGGGCAATCCCAAAATACCGTCTTATGAAGTAAGCGACTGGACTGACCGGTTTCGGAAAGCCGGATTTGATGGAATGGAACTATGGGAATATCACGCCACAGTGTGTTCAGACGCCGAGCGCGAAAAATTGCTATCCTCTAATTTTCCCGCAACGATCTACAATACCTATTGCGACTTTGACGACAACGCTGCCGATGCGCGCCAACACGCGGCAGAAATGATCGGTCTATTCGGTTCAGCCGGCGTGAAATTCAACGTGGGCAAAGACCCTGCCCTGCGCGAGACCTATTTGAACAACTTGCGCGCCTGGCGTGAACAAGTCCCGCAGACCTGCACATTGCTCTGCGAATGCCACCCCGGCACAATTGTCGAAGACCCCGATGACGCCAGGGCATTCTTCGACGATTTAAGCATTGATGGCTGGGAAATCATCGTACACTGTTTTATCCCCGAGATGGATATCCTAAAGCGATGGTTCGACCTCTTTGGCCCCAAAGTCACGCACGCACACACGCAATTGCGCGACGAAAACACCAATGTCCTGTTGCTTCACGACCATCCCGAACGCGCTCAGACAGCACTGGACCTGATGGCCAAATACAATTTCACCGGCTCCATCACCGTCGAATTTTCCAAAGGAACGCGCGAGTCCGGCGAAAACATGGATGACCTCTGGGCAGCGGCACAAGCCGACCTATCGTTCTTGCGCGCACATGTATAATTTTTAACGTAGTAAATCTCAATCTCGAATGGAGTATTTAATGGCGAGAAAAATAACAATAGCATTGATTGGTGCCGGGATGTTTGGCGGCGATGTCCACGCCCGAGCGTTTGCAGATCTGCAACGCAACGGTATCAGTGGCCTGATGGGGCGAGTCGGACTCGACGCCTGGGCGCGTGACCTTGCAGACATCGAATTTGATCTGGTAGCAGTAGCCACGCGCAGCGAAGCATCCGCACAACGCGCAAAAGCCAATTTTGAGCAATGGACTGGACACGCCCCCAAACCCTACTGGGGCAAAACGCCCTGGGAAGACGTATTGCGCGACTTTCCAGACCTCGATGTCATGGCCGTCGCCACACCCGACAATCTACACACGCCCGTAGTGCTGGCAGCATTGAACAACGGCACCCATGTAATGACCGAGAAACCGATGTGCTTATCAATACATGAAGCCGATGAGATGATCGAACTCGCCAATAAAAAAGGACTGGTATGTGCGGTAGATATGCACAAGCGCTACGACCCGGACCATCTGCGCATCGAGCACGACATCGCCAATCGCATCGGCGATCCACTCTATGGACTGGCCATGTTGGAAGAGCCGCTCGAAGTATCCACCAGTACATTTAAGTGGGCAGAAGAAAGCGACCCCTTTTCCTATGTGGGACCCCACTGGGTCGATCTATTTTACAATTACTATCGCAGCAAACCCGTATCCCTCACAGCGGTAGGACAAAAAAAACGCCTGATACGCGATGGAATCGACGCCTATGATGCCGTCCAGGTGCGGGTAGATTTTGACAATGGCATGAGCATTTATTTTCACAACAACTGGATCACGCCCGATGATTTTGAAGGTCCCGTCAATCAGGGACACGAAATTGTCGGCACCGACGGCAAAGTGGAATCCGACCAGCAATATCGCGGATTTCGCTTTTGGTACACAGGCGGCGGCAGCCAGAGCTCAAACAACCACTTCACGCGCAACGTCAAACGCCCCGACGACTCAGAAGTCTATGTGGGATATGGCACAGATAGCATCACCGTAGCACTGGTCGCAATCTGTCGCATCGAATTTTTGGGCGAAACCCTATCCGATGTAAAAGAAATCTATCCCACGGCTGAAGACGGACGCATTACAACGGCGATAGTAGATGCTGCGCGCATTGTCCGCGATCGCAACTTTGAATACATGCGCGAAGGCAAAGGCGCCACAGTCACAGCGCAATTCGGCGCAGATGGCATCGTCATCGTCGATCCCAATCGCGTGTCTGACGGACCCGACGCCGTATTTGAAAAAATATACGATAGGCCTTTGTAATGGGAAAAGAATTTGATATCACCCCTGTTGATGTGCCAGAGGTCGATACAAAATATCGCCGCATTGTGACACCTGTGCCCCATCCAGACTCGGTAGCAACGCTAAAAACGCTACACAGGGTAGAACCCATTTCCATGCGCGGACAACCGCCCATTGTATGGGACCGTGCAGAAGATTGTCAAATTTACGACAAATACGGCAATATGTGGCTCGACTGGAGCTCGGGCGTACTCGTTACCAATGCCGGGCACGGCATGCCCGAAGTCCGACAAGCAATCATAGATCAAGTAAACAGCGGGCTATTGCACAATTACGTATTTCCAAGCGAAGAGCGGGCGCAACTCGTCGAGTTGCTGGCGGATCTGGCTCCCGATGGATTGGACAAAGTATTTCTGCTAACCACCGGATCTGAAAGCACTGAAAACGCCTTGAAACTGGCGCGAACGCACGGCATTACAACAGGCGGAAAAAAGAAAATCGGCTTTGTGGGATTTGAACGCGGATTTCACGGACGCACAATGGGCGCACAGCAAGTCGGCGGGATGCCCGGGCAAAAAGACTGGATCGGAAACGAAGACCCCGCCATCGTGCAAGTACCCTTTCCCGACGGGTACTGGACAGAAAATATAGATTTTGATTTCTTCTGCTCTACAATCAAAGACAAAGGTCTAATAGCAGACAATGTATGTGGCGTAATGCTGGAAACATATCAGGGCGTAGGACCTGATTTCGCACCCGTAGCATACGTACAGGCACTATCTGAGTGGTGCAAAGCACACGGTGCCCTGTTAATCTTTGATGAAGTACAGGCGGGATTTGGTCGCACCGGTAAAATGTGGGGATTTGAGCACTACGGCGTAACGCCCGACCTGATCTGCTTTGGCAAAGGCGTGAGCAGTTCCTTGCCACTATCGGGCGTAATCGGCAGATCCGAAGTCATGGACATATATCCCCCCGGATCAATGACAAGCACCCACACGGGCAACCCCGTCTGTTGCGCAGCCGCACTGGCGAGCTTGAAAAAAATTGTAACTGACGATTTAACCGGCAATGCAGCGCGCCTCGAACCAGTATTGATGAACGGAATCAAAAAAATTCAAGCCGCGCATCCCGATGTGGTCGGACACATAACCTGCAAAGGACTTGTAGGCGGTGTGCAAATGGTGAAAGCGGGTCAAAAAGAACCCGATCCGGACCTGGCGCACGAAATTGTACTGCGCTGTTTCCACAAAGGGCTACTATTCTTTGCACCTGTGGGCGCGTGGGGACAAACCGTAAAAATTTCCCCGCCATTGACGATTGAACAAGACGCGCTCGAAGATGGCCTGCAAGTACTTGCTGAAGTTGTGGATGATATACAGGGGTAAAAATGGCAAACGAAAAACGCGGACGACTGCGCGAAATAGCGGCATTATTTTTTAAACTCGGTGTAATCGGTTTTGGTGGCCCCGCAGCGCATATCGCCTTAATGGAAGACGAAATCGTTGAAAAGCGCGCGTGGTTATCGCGCGAGCGATTTTTAGATCTCGTGGGTGTAACCAGTATTATCCCCGGTCCAAACTCCACGGAAATGGCGATTCACCTGGGATTTTTGCGCGGCGGTTGGCCCGGCCTATTGCTGGCTGGTGGATGTTTTATTTTCCCGGCCGTCACATTGACCACAATACTCGCCTGGGCCTATATGACCTATGGCGCCATCCCCCAGGTTGCCGATTTGCTCTACGGCATCAAACCAGCGGTACTGGCCGTCATTTTGGGCGCACTCTGGCGACTGGGTCAAAAAGCCGTAAAAGGCTGGCGACTGAGCTTTCTCGGCCTGGCTGTAATGCTCGTGTCCCTCACGCCATTTAGCGGCGTCCTCGCACTGATTGGCGGCGGAATCATTGGGATGTTCTGGCTGCGCATGGCGCAACCGAGAGACCGCGGACACGTAGCGATAATCGCGCCTATAGCAGGCACGGGATTGACAATGCTGGCAAGTCAAGGCGCAGTAGCCGCAGGACCAACCCTGTGGGCACTGGGCCTATTCTTTCTCAAAATTGGCGCGATTCTCTACGGCAGCGGATACTTACTGATTGCATTTCTCGAAGAAGAACTCGTGCACGGGTATGCCTGGCTAACGCAGGAACAACTGCTGGAAGCCATTGCCATCGGCCAGTTTACACCTGGACCCGTATTATCGACCGCGGCCTTCATCGGTTATCTCGTCACCGGTGGCAAATTATCGGGCGCACTCGTCGCTGCTGGCGCGATCTTCTTGCCCTCCTTTGTATTTGTCGCCGCACTGAATCCCCTCTTACCCCGCCTTCGCGAATCTCAATGGGTGGCGTCTTTTCTCGACGCCGTGAATGTCTGTGCCGTGGGATTGATGGCCGCTGTGACAATAGAACTGGGCTATCTATCGCTGGATTCAGTGCCCAAAATGGCAATCGCAGGCGTGGCGTCCATTCTGATATTGTGGCGCGGTGTCGGCGCAGTATGGCTGGTCGTCGGTGGAGCTGTTGTGGGTTGGCTGCTCCTCGCCGCGGGCTTTTAGGGATGAATCAAGAATATCTCAAACCCGAAGTCGTCTCCCGGCTCTCGCGTCTCGACCTGATCGCGCGCATGGTCGTCGAAGGATTTATCACCGGCCTGCATCAAAGCCCCTATCACGGATTCTCCGTCGAATTTTCCGAATACCGACAATACATGCCGGGGGACTCGCTGCGCGACCTGGACTGGAAAGTATTCGGCAAAACCGACCGTCTCTACGTCAAACAATACGAAGAAGAAACCAACCTCAAAGCCCACCTCCTCATAGACGCCAGTGCCTCAATGGCCTATGGCTCGGATTCCATCACCAAATTCCAATACGCATCTTATACCGCAGCCGCCCTATCCCATCTCATGTTGCGACAGCGCGATGCCGTTGGCCTGATCGCTTTTGATGATCGCATACGCACGTATTTGCAGCCCCGCTCTGTCACCAGTCACTTGCACACCCTGCTGACCTCCCTTCAAAATACCAGTCCCGAAGGCACCGATACCGATCTGGCCGCAACCTTTCACGAACTGGCCGAACGCATTGTGCGCCGCGGCCTTGTCGTGGTCATCTCCGATCTATTCGACGATCCAGATCGCCTGCTCAATGGCCTCAAACACTTTCGCCATCGCAACCACGAAGTCATCGTCTTCCATGTGCTGGACCCCCGGGAGCGCGACCTCGACTTTAACCGCGAAATGCGCTTTGTCGATCTCGAATCCGGCACGCAAATCGCCACAGAACCCTGGCATCTCGCACCTGCGTACCGCGACCACATGGAGAGCCTAATCGATCGCTTCCGCCGCGAATGCCGCGAAGCCCTGATCGACTACGTCCTCCTCGAAACCTCAGAACCCTTCGACACCGCCCTTTTCAACTACCTCGCAAAACGCAAAAAATTGATGTGAGAGAAGCGGGAAGACATAAAACTTCAAAGGGCCTTCAGAACATCCTTCAGAATACACGCCTCCCTTTGAGAAATGTCATCTAACGAGATGATGATTTTATTGATACGCCCCAAATCCCACGCTCTCTTGACCTTCAATAACGCTCGTAATTTAAGCATCATCAGATGAATCTGATTCGCCTTCTGTTCAACCTCCTTGTACGCCTGATGAAACTGGTCTGACGGACGCAAATACCCGTGCTCCTCCAGATAAGCAAGCCTGTTTAGCATACAACGCTTGTGCTCCCAAAGCGTGAACAGATGCCGCCGATCCCACAACCGAGGATAAACAAATAAATGAGTAAAGTAATCCCTCAAGAGCTTATAGGTCGCCATCCCAAAGACGCCTTCAACTGGCTTACGCAACATCCGGTAGTGGATAGACGGATTCTCAGAATGGACATAGGCTCGCAACTGGTCAATGACAGCGTCAATGTCAAACTCATAGACACCGTTCTCGTTATACTCAAAAAGATCCACCCGGTACGATCTGCGTTTCTCGGGATCAATCCAGCGAAACGCCTCTTCAAAATCTGAATACCCAACCCTTGAAACAGCGTAATCCCGTGATCGATTGAATCCCAGAGTCTCAAGCGTTTCTGTATGATCATCATATCCGAATACCAGAATAGCATGTGGATTATGTATTTTTTCATAAAATGGCGTATGCGGCAGGAAATACTCATCGGCGAGCAACTGGACATAGAACCCCTCATCAATTTGATCGCGAATAAACGGCACAATTTGGTGATATACTTTAGCGATTGATCGCCTCGGAACGGTGTAGATAGACAGCCACGGCGGGGAGTACGGGCCTTGAAAATAGAAGTTGAATCGGATGTTGTGTTTGCTCTCCTTTAACAGGTCAACGGCGAACAGTTGGATGTAATTGCAGAAGTACCAGGGAATATACGCATCCTGAAGCGACATAATCGAAAGCCGATAGGCATGGCGAGGATATCCGTGTATGGGGGGGAATGGTTGGATGGGAAGCGATCTTTTCATACTACGCATCTCGTATGGGGCTGTCGCATTTTTCAAATTTTCAGGTAGTCAAAACGCACTCACGCACAGACCGGATATAGTCTTCAATCGTCTGCACACTCTTAAAAACTTCGGCACTCAGGTCTTCATCAGAGATTTCAAAACCAAACTCATCTTCTATGCCCACGACGAGTTCAACCATTGCCATTGAATTGAGACCCGTTTCTCCACCAAAAAGTACGTCGGAATCTCCTATTTCTTCAGGCTCAATTTCAAGGTTTAATGCACGCACAATCGTCTGTTTTATCTGTCTTTTTAGATCATTATTCATACACCCCTCCTTATTGCTCATCCGCAAAGTAGCTGATGACGGCTTTAACCATCCTCTGCTGTCCCTCCTCTGAGACAATTTCTACGGCTGGAATCTCAAATCTATCCTCCAAATAGGCCAATTTCTCTTTAATTTCTTCTTTTGACATTTGACGCGGACTAATCAGTGTTCGACCATAAGCTGCTCGAATGTGTTTTTCTTTATCACTCATTGCGAGACATATAACAGGGCCTTTGGTAATTGCCTTGAGCGTGTTCATGGTATCGCGTATATACTCGCCGTCATCAACGCTATTTACGACCAATATGTTGGCATCGGGTTTTGTACCCAGCATAAAAGCAAGTGTTGAAAGCGTATGATTTCCCGGCTCATGGACATCATAGGGGATACTCCCCGACTGTGCGCCGACAAGCATTAAATCTGGTTTCTTATTCGCACAGACCTCGCGCATTTTGAAATCCAGATAGGGCGCGTGAAACTGTATCGGAAATTGCAGTGGAGAGGCATAGCCCGTTGGAAATGCCACATCCATTCCAAATAACTGAGAATGGTGCTCGGTACCGATTTGCCCAACCTTATATCCTTCTTTTATTAGCTTTGACCGCAAGGCGAGTTGAACAGTGAACTTACCCTGTTGAGCACTCGTGCCAAAAACACCGATAACTGGCACATCAACGGCTGGGCTGGGTGTGGGGGGCTGAAGTGTTTTGAGCAGGTCGTTTTGATGAATGTCGGGCGAATAAATCCAGAGGTTCTTTTTGCGTGCCTTTTCGATCAGATCTCTTAAATCCTTTTGGTAAACGGACAAAAAGCTGAACACATTTAAGTCGGCATCTATGGCTTTCTCAATACTCGCGCGCAGGACATTCTTTTTTGTGATTCGACTCAGTTCATCTACATAACCCAGAATGAGCGTATCAGCCTCTTTTAATATCTCTTGAAATCGCGGCTGAACCCGTATGCCAACGGGCGGTATGCCTATCGCTTCACCAGCATCTTTCCCAACATAACCTTTGGCGATGGGATCAGCGATACCCACAATTTCAAAATTTAATAATTCCCTGAAACGCACCACGCTATGTATTTCTTTGTTATAGGGATAAATAGCTGCTCTTTTGATTTTGCTTAGATCAAAAAATTGGGGTGTTGGGAGGGAGCGAATCTTACGACCTGGCGAGATTTTTTGATGCACTTCTCGATTGGCATTCACTTCCAATATGTGTCTAATCTCATTCAGATTGGCTTTGGGAAAGGCTTGTTTGATTAATGCGATAATGCCCGTAATGTGGGGCGCGGCAAAGCTACTACCTTCAACAATATGCTCTCGCCCACCCGCCCAGAGAACGCGCTGAGTTGTTCCAGGTGCGATACATTCAATGGGTTCTCCCCTGCGAAACAGGTAATTGTAACGCCCTTTTATATCCCCCGCTTTTACACCGATCACATTGGAAAAATAGGCGGGATAACTCTCTTGTCCTGAATTGTGTTCGGCAGCGACTATTGCGATACCCTTGTTTACGGCTACCTGACATACATCTAATAAAACCTGTTTGACTTGTGCGCCCGTCGCCCCAAGACTCAGGTTGATGATATCGACGTTCTGATCAATTACCCAGCGAATGGATTCAACAAGAATTTTTTGTTCGACAATCAAAGACTGATCGAAAATTTTTATGGCGTATAGCTCTGTACCCGGAGCCTTCTTTTTTATAATGCTCGCAACCGCGGTGCCATGACCAGATGTGTCTCGATAGTCTTGAGATGTATGGACGCTGCCCGCAGAAAACTCAAAACAGATTCCTGCGGTCACATGTTGCAATATTTCATGAGAGCGATCAATCCCGCTATCAATAATTGCGACTTTGACACCCTCTCCGTTTAAATCTTGGAAATTGCATTTGTATTTTTTATGTACGATACACATAACGATCCGTAACGGTGTGACGCATAGATTATTTTTTTATTCCCCTTCTTCACGGAGTTTCTTCTTGACCTTCTTGACCAGCTTTTTCCCCCACTCTTCGCCCGCTGTCATGCTGTCCATCATGATTTGAGGTTGGACTTTAATCAGCTTTTTCCCTATAGGAGACTCATAAAATGCGATAAGTTGCTTGATGTCCTCGTGGGTGAGATGCTTTTCATAAATGGGTATTATTATTTCGATAAGACCATTTGGGTCAATTTCAGCCATGAAATTATCCCAAAACTCTTCAGGAACGTCCTTATGGCCTTTCCTCATGGTGAGCATCATCCGATTCATGATTTGAATGCTGAGGTTGCCTGCACCGGTTATTTCCATCAGGCGTTTGATATCCGCTCTCATGGATACAGCAGCCAAGTCAGCCTTTTCATCTGCGACAACATTAAGTGCCCCTATTAAAACCAGTGAGGCCACCCATATGATGATTCGTGTTTTCATACTGCCTGTCTCCTTTCTTGACTTATGACATTGCGCAGTACTCAATTTGAGTACACGCTAACCCGTGCCGGAATTATTGGCTTGGACAAGTATAAATGTTTTATTTTTCGGGCATATATGGTGACTCCAAAATCTCACTCAGAATCAGACTTCTGGCTTGGACTTTTCTCAACAATCGGACTGATAAACATTTTTCCTAAAATATCTAACAAAACACAGCCTGCTAACATAAAATTCATAGGTTAATATCCAAAATAGTTCTCTGAGGATTAATCCATAAGTAGATCAACAAGGCAAGCATAGAGATAAAAATCATACTTTTCCAGTAAGTAACCTTCAAGAGAGTACCACAATTTTTGCAAGGCCACTGGCTAAAAATACCGGCATTCAATTTGCGCCACCACCCAACGGGATGACCACACTTTGGACAGGTATAAATGTTTTTTAAGTTCATTGGCATATACTGTGACTCCAACCCCTCACTCGAGATCAGGCCGACGGGGTTCATACTTCTCTACAACTACTAGACTTACAAAACTTACAAAAAATATCCCTAAACCGTTTATTACCGCAGAGACCCAAAAATCCACATGAGGCGTAACCCATAAATTGATTGATATGATAACCACAGGGAACAGAATCAGGCATCTATTGATGCCAAATTCCAAGGCCGTACCGCAATTCTTACAGGGCCATTGACCCAATATACCGGTAAACAATTTGCGACGCCATCCAACGGGATGCCCGCATTTTGGACAGAAATAAATATTTTTTATTTTTATTGACATATATTTTCGTTCCATAAGCTCATTCGGCATCAGGCCGCTGTGGTTCATGCTTTTCAATAATCGGATCAAAAGTTAATATTAAGTAAGATACCAAAAGCCAGGTTACTATAAAGACCCAAAAATCCATATAAGGCTTAACCCATAAGTAGGATGTCCCCCAAACCGTAGAGATTAAAATGCGTCCCAAATAACCAACCCCCAAAAGAGTACCGCAATTCTTACAGGGCCATTGACTTCGGCAAAGACTGGCAGTCAATCTGCGACGCCATCCAATTGGATGGCGACACTTTGGACAGGTATAAAGGTTTTTTATGTTCATTGGCATATTTTTAGTCTTCTATCTTGAATGAGATAATTTAGCAGATATTGCACTCAAATATACAAGAGTGCAATATCTGCAATGACCAAGCCATCTAACTTTTGATCGCCTTATTCACCATATGCTTGTACGATTGGGTCGTCGTAGTCAATGTCACTACTCCAATCTATAAATCCCTCCATAATAGCCTCATTTGCATCACCGGCCAACTCTCTTATGGCTTCTCCTGCTTGTGCCTCGGCAGCGGCCTGATCAAATGTAGTTTCAAGGGTACCTTGCAAAGCGTCTACCATTTCATCATGGTAATAATGGTCAGCGATATGCAAAGCTGGAGCGGCATAAGGAATACTTACTGAAGCACTCCACAGAGTCCAAAAATATATTTCCTCCATCACTTCATCCTTCTCTTCTCCTTCATAAGCCTCAACAGGCATAATGGTCTCGTAATGCATCTTTCTTTTCATCAGCTTTTGCATTTGATCCTCCAATACAATGAAGTTTAGAAATCGATGAATATTTGTCTATTCACCATGAACAAAGCACCATGCGGCGATTTCATCCTTGATTTCATCCTTACCTCCTTTCTTTATTAGGCGGTGCTTTTTTAGCTCTCAGAGTCAGAATTGTTGTGTGAAGATTGCACAATTTTAACGCGCTTCAATGAAAAAATAATAAAAACGCCAACAGGCAGAATAAGACAATAGATAAGAAGGTTCCAGTGACTGACCCAATGGTGCAAAAATAACCAGAAAGCCACAAATATTGGTAGCAGCAAGAACGATCTTATCAGATCATCTTTAAGCATAACACCACATTTCTTACAGGGCCAGGTGAGACCAGGTTTCCATGTAAACCATTTGTCTCTTTCCCAAGGATTTTCATATTCACAGTTTGGACACTTTGCTTTGAACATATTAAATCCTCGCTGCTCTCTCCTGGAGCATGGAATAAACACCATCCTGCAGCATCAAAACTTCGTGGCTGCCTTCTTCCGCAATTCTTCCCTGATCGATGACCACGATTTTGTCTGCTCGTCGGATGGTTGACAGGCGATGGGCAATGACGATCACTGTCCTTTGTTTGCAAATTTCCTTCATCGCTTCCTGAATATAAAACTCAGATTCATTATCCAGTGCGGCAGTGGGTTCATCCAAAATTAAGATAGGCGTGTTCTGTAATAACACCCGTGCAAGCGCGACCCTCTGCTTCTGCCCCTCTGAAAGTTGCGCTCCCTGCTCACCGATGATCGTGTGATAGCCGTTGGGTAGCTTTGTGACAAAATCGTGGATATAGGCTGCCCGGGTCGCGGTTTCGACATCAATCATGGAAATTGGCTTGCCAAACGTCAGATTCTCTAAAATACTTCCCTGGAACAGCGCACTGCCTTGCATCACAAAGCCGATATTTTGTCGCAGAGAATTGAGACGGTATTGCCTGATATCGACCCCATCAATCAAGATCTGACCATCCACCGGATCGTAGAATCTCGGGATGAGTTTCGCCAAAGTAGATTTGCCTGACCCGCTTCTTCCAACAATGGCGACGGTCTCATCAGCGTCAATTTCGAGATTGATATTATTTAACACCACCCTTTCGGGCTGATACGAAAAATTGACATCTCGAAACTCTATCCTTCCACGAACCTCGTTGAGTTCAGCCAGTTGCGGTTCATCGCGTATGTCAGGCGTGATATTATAGACTTCAAAAAAGCGATCTGTGTGAACCAATGTAGATTCAATGCGCCGCAACAGACCAATGAGACTTTTAATAGGTCCATACAAATACCCCACATAGCCCGTAAAAGCCATATAACTTCCCAATGTCAAATTGTCAGACAACACTTCGTGCCACCCGTAGAAGCCGTAGGCAAGTGTGCCGCCCGTCTTAACAATGGTGCTGACATATCCCGTTGTGCCCGAAAAAAGCGACACTTTCATTTTGAGATTTGCAACATTGATGAACAATCCCTGCAATTTCTGAAAAAATGAAGCCTCCAACCCCAAAGATTGTACTGTTCTAATCGAAGAGATGGACTCATAATTTTTTGCTGATAACTCTGCTGAGCGTTCTGCAACTTCCCTCGTATATTTGCGGATAAACCGTCTTGAAATCAAAACTAACAGCGTGTCGAAGGGCAAGACCGTGAGGCTGATCAGGGCTAATTTCCAATTGATAAAGAACAGAATGGGCGGAAAAATTACGAGTTGGAGTGAATTGATAATCAGTGTGTTAATCAAACCAATAACACTGGCAATTGAACTCCGCATATCCCTAAATCGAGATAAAATTTCACCCGTCTCTCGATTGTCAAAAAAACTGAAATCCAGTGTTTGGATATGTTTATAAAAACGCGCTTGAAAATCATATCCCATCCGGATGCCAACACACTGACCAAAATACCCACTGATAAACCTCATCCCGCCCACCCCCAACGACATCAGCATGCCCAATAACAGAAGGAAATTCAACAGAGAGAAATCTTTGTGCGGATATACATCATCGATCATTATTTTTGTGAAATAAGGCCCTGGTATCTGAAACAGCATAAACAAAATGCCAACACAAAGTGACTGAATGATATACCGCCAATAAGGCCGCAGCATCTTAATAATAGTGAATATTTGCGTCAAGATTATAAATCTCCAGTTTGCTTATGTGGTCAACAACTACCTGATCAAAAAACCAAAGGATTTTTCTTATCAATGATGCCAAAAGCCTCTATTATCTTTTTCCACGCAATTTTCCATAAGAAATTTCTTTCAATAATGATCTTCGCATCTAATCTCATGCCATAAGCCACCGGATAGATCTGATCGCCATTGCGAACAAAGGGTTCATCGATCAATATCTTCACCGGGTATAATGTCAGGGCCGTTGCATTTGGGGGCAAAACTTGATTCCGGCTGGGCAATTCACTCACTCTACCACCGAAAATTTTGTAACTCATATGCGGAAACGCATGGATGTACAACTTGACATCTTGACCCATTTCAATTTTTGAAATATCCACCTCTTGCACAAAAACCCTTGCCTGCCATTCATTTAACTGCGCCAATTCCAATATCGGACTGCCAACCAAAACCCTATCGCCCTCAATCGTCTCAATATCTGATGTTAGCACAATGCCCGAGATTGGGGAAATGATAACGGTTTTTCTTATCTGTTCCTGAATCCAATCGTGTTCTTGTTGGAATTTGTCCCCGACCAGCTTCAAAGTCTGGATTTCTTTCTCTCTGACAACCAAAGCATCAAGCTCAATTTCCAGATAGGTCATGCGTTGCAGGATGCGATTGAGATTGTTTTCTTGAAGTTTTACAGGCAAAAGCGTCTCAAGAGGTCGTGTCTGTTCCTTTCTCTCTTTGAGATATTTTTGATACAATTGTTGCTCTCGTAAAATCTGTTCAAGCCGAAGACCAGCGGCTTCATGTTCCAGTCGCGTCTGGTCAAGACTCGATTCTATCCTTTGCCTATCAAAAAATAATGTCTCTCTGAGTTCTTCCTGCTGCCGCTGATTGATTGCGATCTCTTTTTCAATTTTCGCGGCCTCTTTTCTCCAATCTGAAGCATCGAGAACAAAAAGTGTATCCCCTTTTGCGACCTGCTGACCAGCGTGAATAAGCACCTTCTTTATCGTCCCTATGGTCTCTGATTTGACAAATTTTTTCTCAACGGGTTCAACGTGACCAGAAGCCTCAACACTGATTTCCATTTCGACATCCCAGCCTAAAATCACAATCCCTGCAATAAGCAGAATACTCGATGCTATAATAGACAGAATGAAGAATCTTATAAACTCAAAGCCCCTTAGCTTGATCTCATGATCAGATTCAGGCTGTTTGGTGGCTAAAGCCATACTGGAGACATAAGATAGATTGTGATAACGGCTAAAGCCGATGGATTTAGACCAGGCAAATAAACACTCAACTCAAACAGCTCCCGAAAGCGTCTAAATTTCTCCGCGCATAAATTTTTTGCGGTACTGGGTAGGAGAAATGCCATGTATCCTCTTGAAATCCTCAGAGAAACGATTTGATGCACGAAACCCACATAGGCGTGCAATTTCATATATAAACATAGAGGTTATTGTCGGATAAAAGTCAGACTGAATAGCGAATTAAGAGGTGAAAACATCATTCACTTTTCTTTTTTCGATTGAACATTAATGTGCTTTTCATTCACATTGACAACCGCGCTTCAGGTTGTTACTTTAGTGTCGTCTTCTCAAGTTATTAGCTTGAGATATTTGCCGCCGCTGACAGGGGACTTTGCCGAGTCTTGTCAGCGGCTTTTTTATGATAATACCATCGCGTCTGTAATATCAACTCAAAAAGTCCCCGCGTATTTGTGATTCCCACCGTGTATATATGATTTTCTGATTTTTTTTTGTTCATGCATAAAAAAACTGTGAATGGGTTATCAATTTTCCCATTCACAGTTCGAAAACACTGGATCGAGGCTCAAGCATGTCCCCTTGATTAAATCCTCCAGTGCACAACGCCAGTAATGACAAGCAAAACCTTCTGGATCGCGGCTAAGCATGCCCCGTAATGCTCTTATACGGGGACCATGCCGCGATGACGAGTGCCTTTAACGTCTCACCGCCTTGTAGAACCAAAAAAATTTATCTTCAAATCGATCTTCTTCCCAACCCGGTTACCCACCAGCCCGCGCGCACCTGCAATATCAAAATCCTTCAACGCAATCTGAAACTCGCCCTTCACCACAAAAAAGTCCCCCGGTGCTCGCTTCTTTGTCTGCTCTGACGCCAGCAAATACGTCGCCTCAAAAGGAATCTCTATCTCCTTATCCACGCCGTGCAGTGAAAACGTCCCGATTGCCAAACCCTTAATCACAGCCCTATCTTCGCCTGCCTCCACAGACACATCCTTCAATCCCACAATATCAAACCCAATCACCGGAAACTGTTTTTCACCCAACCAATCCTCGTCGTGCAAATGCGCGTCGCGCTTCTCAATACCCGTTTCCATACTCGCAACCTGCACCTCAATCTTCCCGGTCATACCCTCCAAATTTGCTGGATCCAGTTTCAACTCGCCCGAAATCCCCGACGCTGTACCGTGAATCTCTTCCAGCGGCGCCGAACTCACAAACCGAATCTGATTCTTACCCACCTCATTGCGCAATACAATCGTCTGAACACCCTCAACCGGCAACCCCAATGATGTCTCCGCACAGACCTCTTGCGCCACAATACACCCAACGAAAAATAAACCGACGATCCACCGCATATTCATACCTCGCCTTCTTCTCTTGTGATAATACCCAAACTATAAAATCAGCGATCAGTCGTTCGGGACGGCACAGGGACCGTCCCCTACGTTGATATTGTGAATCCGATTTGTAGGGGCGGTGCCCCCGTGCCCGCCCGTAGCAGTCAGCCCAGTCCCCAGCCCCCATTTTAGATTCACACAATGACACTCGCGTTCCCAATTTCCTACAAATATCTCCTTGACTTTCGCCTTCCCATGCTCGTATAATACGCACTTCAAAATATCCGCCGCCACAAAAACTCAGGGAATATCATGACATCAATCGTCTATACAAAAACCGATGAAGCACCCGCATTGGCAACATGCTCTCTGCTCCCAATTATCAAAACCTTCACAGAACCCGCCGGCATTGAAATAACAACAAAAGATATTTCTCTTGCCGGCAGAATTATTGCGAACTTCCCAGAAAACTTGACCGAAAGCCAGAAACAATCCGATGCCTTGGTGGAACTGGGCGAACTGGCAAAAACACCTGAAGCCAATATCATCAAACTGCCCAATATCAGTGCTTCCGTACCGCAATTGACCGCAGCAATCCGCGAACTGCAAGAAAAGGGCTATAATATTCCAGACTATCCAGAAGAACCCAAAACAGAAGCAGCACAAGACATCAAAGACCGATATGCAAAAATTCTGGGAAGCGCCGTAAACCCCGTCTTGCGAGAGGGAAACTCGGATCGCAGGGTGGCATCAGCCGTAAAAGAATACGCCAAAAACAACCCACACCCCATGGGCGAATGGACCTCAAAATCCCAATCACATGTAGCATATATGCGCGATGGAGACTTTTACGGCAGTGAACAATCTGTCGTGGCAGCAGAAGATGGGACTTTCAAAATTGAATTTGTGGATAGCGACGGAAACACCACTGTCCTCAAAGACAACATACCCGTTCAGGCCGGCGAAGTCGTCGATGCAATGGCAATGAGTTGTCGCGCACTGCGCGCATTTTACGAAACCCAACTCGAAAATGCAAAAAACAAAGGCGTGTTATTTTCACTCCACCTCAAAGCCACCATGATGAAAGTATCAGACCCGATCCTTTTCGGTCATGCGGTCTCTGTTTATTACAAAGACGTATTTGAAAAACACGCCGCTGTATTTGATAAGCTCGGCATCGATCCAAACAACGGCATTGGAGAAGTCTATACAAAAATTGCGCGCCTACCAGAAGCGCAACGCGCAGAAATCGAAGCTGACATCAAAGCCTGTTATGCACATCGCCCGGACCTCGCCATGGTCAACTCCGACCGCGGCATCACAAATTTACACGTACCCAGCGATGTAATCATCGACGCATCCATGCCCGCTGCAATCCGCGAATCCGGACAAATGTGGGGACCCGACGGTGAACCCCGCGACACCCTATTCACCATCCCCGACCGCTCTTATGCGTGCATCTATCGCGAAATCGTTGACTTTCACAGAGAACACGGAACATTCGATATCACCACAATGGGCAATGTTGCCAACGTGGGATTAATGGCACAAAAAGCGGAAGAATACGGATCGCACGATAAAACATACCAAATACCTGCAAACGGTCGCGTTCGCGTCGTCGATACTTCGGGACAGGTCTTACTCGATCACGAAGTAGAAAAAGGGGACATCTGGCGCGCGTGTCAAACCAGAGACCTTCCGATACGGGATTGGGTCAACCTCGCCGTCAACCGCGCGCGAATAACCGGATCCACAGCCATATTCTGGCTGGACGAAAACAGAGCGCACGACAAAAATTTAATCGACAAAGTCAATACCTATTTGAAAGACTGCGACACAAGCGGTTTAGACATTCAAATTCTATCGCCAACAAAAGCCATGCGCGCAACCTTACAACGCGCAAAAGATGAAAAAGACACCATCTCTGTCACCGGCAATGTATTACGCGACTATCTCACGGACCTGTTTCCTATTCTCGAACTGGGAACCAGTGCAAAAATGCTCTCAATAGTCCCCCTTCTGGCAGGCGGAAGCCTTTTTGAAACCGGCGCAGGCGGTTCTGCCCCCAAGCACGTTCAGCAATTTGTAGAAGAAGGGCATTTGAGGTGGGATTCGCTGGGAGAAATTCTGGCCCTTGCCGCATCCCTCGAAGACCTGGGACATAAAACAAATAACAAAAAAGCCAGCATCCTGGCCGAAACACTAAATGGCGCAACCCGCGCATTTTTAAACAACAGAAAATCACCCTCGCGCGTGGTACACGAATTGGACAACCGCGGAAGCCATTTTTACCTCGCACTATACTGGGCACAAGCACTGGCCGAACAAAGCGAAGACACAACACTTCAAACGCGATTTGCAAAATTAGCACAACAACTCGAAGCACATGAAACAACGATCATCGAAGAACTCAACGCCGCACAGGGACCACCCGTTGACATAGGTGGCTATTATCTCCCAAACCTCGAAAAAATAACAGCAGCCATGCGCCCGAGTGCGACATTTAACGCTATATTGGATGAGGCGTAGTAGGGGACGGTCCCTGTGCCGTCCCAAATGACCACCTGCGGGCGACCACAGGGGGCGCCCCTACAAATCGGATTATCACCCTCCCTCTCACACTTCTCTCTCCCCTTCCACCACACGCAACATCACCTCAGCCGTCGTCAGCAGATCCAGCGCATTGTGATGCAAAATATCGCGCATTTGCACGGCATTTCCCGACTTTACAAACCGGTGATACGCATTGGGAATCTCCGCACCCGGAATATCGCCTTGCCGGGTACGGCGGCAAATATATTGTTCCAAAGTCTGCAACTTGCAATTGGGCAACTGTCTGCCCCAAATGCGGCGCCCCACATGCAACATATCGATATGCGCTTGTTGCAGCCGAAACGGCACGCCCATAAACAAACACCGATCGCGGATATAAGGCAAATCATACGACTTGCCATTAAAGCTCACAACCACCTTCGAAGCATCCAACAAAGTCACAAAATGCGTCAACAACGCAGCCTCTTCCGTATAATCTCGCGCCAGCAATTGCACAACGCGCAACGCGCCATTAAAATGCCCCAACACACCAATCAAAAACAGCGGCGTCCCAGCCGTCAACCCCGTCGTCTCGATATCGACATAAATCACATCCTTGACCCGCGTCTCAATCAAGGGATGAAACGTATCATACGGATCATGCGGCACATTACCCGCATGTAACGCGCCAATCGCGCGTTCGTATCGCGCGCCAAACTCGCGCCCGCCGCCGCGCAAAACCTCTTGAATCGTCTGATCAATCAGCAAAAATGTGCCTGCAGGCGTATGAATCTCCTCACCCTGTGCCACTTCATCCAGCGCGAGATGCAATCGCGCATCGGACGCAGTAGCCACGCGCATAACATCATTGGACGCGCGTCTCTCTCCACGGACAGGACGGACTTCGGGCTCCGATTGCCCCTCGGCTTCAGAAACCTCGTCTGCGTGTTTCAAATCGCGGCGATTGAGCGCAGCGATGCGTTTTCTCATCTCATCAGAAATCATAAAAACAATATACTCGCACAACAACCGATCCGTCAAGGTTATAGAAAAAGCACTCGCATAAAAGAAGCCGTTTGGTTAAGTTAGAACACCTATGGAACGAATCTATCCTTTAATTCTTTTACTCTTCTGTGGTTGTCTCGCCCCCGATCCAGGGCACCGTGCAAAAACGGGTGAAGCCGCTCAATCCAACGCAGCGATTCACGAAACGCGCGCACCCAAACAAATTGACCCAGAAATCCTGATCAACCGCACATTTGGGGAAGCCCCCATCCTCGCTAAAAAAGTCAAAAAAGGGGAACTCCCCCCCGTATCTGAACGCCTGCCCGAAAATCCACTCATCGTCGTACCCATGGACACCATTGGACAGTACGGTGGCGTTTTGCGACGCGCACTCACCGGCGACATCATCCAAACAGCGGGAGTCAATAAAACACTGAGCGAAAACCTGATGGGATTTTCGCGTCCCTTGCCCGACAGAATCGTGCAAAACCTCGCGGAGAGTTTTGAATTTCGAGACGAAGGGCGAACCGCTATTTTCAAAATCCGCAAAGGCATCAAATGGTCAGATGGCGTGCCATTTACAGTTGACGACATATTGTTCTGGTACTACGACATGACCTTTGACGACAATGCCCGTCCCCACAACGAGCCCGTACCCCCCTCTGTGTGGGTAGTCGATGGCAAACCCATTGACCTGAAAAAAATCGACGACCACACCCTCGAAGTCTCATCGTCTAAACCACTCGGTCGCGTATTACACGCCCTGTGTTTAGACGTCATTGCACAGCCCAAACACCATCTGTCACACCTGCACCCCCGCTACAATCCCGAAGCAACCTATGAAGGCTTTCGAGAACAAGCGACCAATGCCATGGTCATCATGAAACCCGGCATGCCGCGCTTATCCGCCTGGGTTCCCGTCGAATGGATTCGCGGTCAGCGCATCGTCTATGCGCGCAACCCCTATTATTGGAAAATCGACACAGCCGGCAATCAATTGCCCTATGCCGATCGCATCGAATTTACCGTCATTCAAGACCCCCAGGTTATCCTGCTCAAATTTGTCAACGGTGAACTCGACCTGTTCGGGCGTTACTCTCGCATCAACATGTTTCCCACGTTGCGCACCGAAGAAAAAAAGGGCAAATTCAAATTGCGGATCACCGGTCCAGATCGCGGTCCCGCCTATTACCTCAACTGGGACACCCCAAAACCCGCCCTGCGAGAAGCCTTTCGCAACCGCGACGTGCGCATGGCCATGTCATACGCGATCAACCGCGAAGAAATCAACCAAATCGTCTATCACGGCCTGCTCGACCCCGCGGGTTACTCCTTCGCACCCTCTAATCCGCACTACTCAGAAGCGGCCTATCGCAAATATTCCAAATTCGATCCCAACAAATCCTGCGACCTCCTCGACAAAGCCGGATACCGCGACACAGACGGCGATGGCTGGCGGGAACTCAAAGATGGATCGCGTTTTGAACTCAACATCGACGTCGTTCCCGGCGTTGGCGTCGATGTTTCCGAACTCATCGCCGAACACTGGCGCGACATTGACATCAAAGCCAACCTGAACATTTCCCTGCGCGACATTGTATGGCCCCGCCGCCTCAATGGCGAATTTGACATTCACCACTGGGGACTCGAAGGCCCCGCAGACCCCCTGGGCCGCCTCAATGACTGGGCAATCATGGCACCCACCGTCCCCTTTTGGCACCGCAACGCCTCCAAAGAGGGGCCCACGTGGTTGCACGAAGCCACAACACGCATCAAAAAAGTATTGACAACCGTAGATCCCATAGCCGTACATGAAAACATGACACAAGTGCGCGACCTCCACACCGACAACGTACCCGTTATTGTCGTCGGCTCTGCCTACTCTATCTGGGGAGCCAGCACACGACTCGGCAATGTTCCATTTCAAGGCAGTGCCGCCGACGTACATCGCGGTTGGGGTCGCCCCGTATTTCACGAACAGATATTCATAAAATAGCGATATGACCAACTACATCATCCGCCGTTTATTGCACATGATCCCCACGCTGATCCTGATATCAATGGTCAGCTTTGTGGTCATTCAAGCGCCGCCGGGCGATATGCTCACCTCTCGCCTCGCCGAATTGGCCGAACAAGGTGAGCTTGGCTCTGAAAGTGCCATGGCGCAAATTGACGCCCTGCGCGACCGCTATGGCCTCAACGACCCGATCTATGTACAATACGTCCGCTGGATCTGGAAAATCATCAGCGAAGGCGACTTTGGGCAATCCTTCACCTACGAAATAGACGTGATGGAACTTTTGGCCGAACGCCTGGGACTCACACTTACCCTCACACTCTCCACATTGATCTTCACCTGGATCGTCGCCATTCCCATTGGCATCTACTCTGCCACCCGACAATATTCGATTGGCGATTACGGCTTCACCTTTCTCGGATTCATCGGCCTGGCCACACCAAACTTTTTGCTGGCACTGGTCATCATGTTCATTCAGGTCGCGGTCTTCGAAACCGAATCCGTAGGAGGTCTCCTCTCTTCCGAATACATTGGCGCTGCCTGGTCGTGGGCAAAATTTGTCGATCTCCTCAAACATATCTGGGTACCCATCATCGTCATCGGTACGGGCAGCACAGCGGGCATCATCCGCATTATGCGCGGCAACTTGCTCGACATACTCGGCCAACAACACATTCAAACCGGCCGCGCCAAGGGCCTCAAAGAAGGCAAAGTCATCGTTAAATACGGCGTGCGCATTGCCATCAACCCCCTCGTCAGCCGCCTGGGCCTGGAACTGCCCAACCTGCTCTCTGGCGCTGTTGTCACCGGCATTGTCCTGGGCCTGCCAACAGCCGGCCCCATTTTTCTAACCGCACTCACATCTCAAGACATGTATCTGGCAGGCGCATTCCTGCTCCTATCCGCCACATTCTTGCTCATGGGCAACCTATTAGCCGATATTCTCCTAGCCTGGCTCGACCCGAGGATTCGCTATGAGTAGTTTCGTCGCAGCACCTCCCGACGAGCGCGTGAAAAAAGAAACCACAACCACCGCCACCTATTCACAGCGCCAACTCATCTGGCGGCGTTTCAAAAAACACCGCGCCGGCGTCATCGGTGGATGTGTGGTCATCTTTCTTTATCTCTGCGTTTTTCTGGGCGAATTTCTATCCCCGCACGACCCGGCGCATCGCTATTATAACTATGTACACCTGCCCGCCCAACGCATCCACATATTCTCTCAAGACGGCATCCACTGGCCCTTTGTTTACGGCATCAAAAAATCTTTTGGCCTGCAAACCGGCATCAAAGCCTATACCGAAGACGCCTCTGTGCGCTACCCCGTGTACCCCTTTGTGCGAGGTGCCCAATACACATTCTACGGCCTCTTTACCACCGACCTCCACCTGTTTGGCACCGGCAAAGACAATCCGATGTTCCTCCTTGGCACCGACCGTTTTGGGCGCGACATGCTCTCGCGCATTATTGTAGGGGGCCGCATCTCCCTCACCATTGGCCTGCTCGCCGTATTCATCAGCCTCACCCTCGGCTCTGCCCTCGGCGTAATCTCTGGCTATTACGGCGGCAATGTCGATAACATCATCCAGCGCATCATCGAACTCATCTTTGCGTTTCCATCCATCCCCATCCTCATGGCCCTCAGTGCCATATTGCCCCCTGAATGGCCCTCGCATCTGGTCTTCATGGGCATTGTCACTGTACTCGCGCTCGTGGGATGGGGCGGGCTCGCCCGTGAAATACGCGGCAAAACCCTGTCCATCCGCGAAGCCGACTTCGTACTGGCCGCCCGCGTGGCTGGCGCCAAAGATCGGCGCATCATCTTTCGGCACCTGCTCCCGTCCATGTTCAGCCACATCATTGTCATAGCAACCCTCGCCATCCCCGGATTTATCCTTGGCGAAAGCACATTGAGTTTTCTCGGCCTGGGCATCAAACCGCCCATGACATCCTGGGGACTGCTCTTATCCGACGCCATGAACATTCACTCACTCAGCCTCTATCCCTGGCTCCTCATGCCGGGCGTCTGCATCATCATCGCCGTCCTCGCCTTCAATTTCCTCGGCGACGGCCTGCGCGATGCAGCCGACCCGTATTCGAGTAGATAAGATATGACACAACCGCTCTTAGACATACGCGACCTCAAAACCTATTTCTACACCGACGACGGCGTCGTGCGCGCAGTCGATGGGGTATCCCTATCCATAGCACCCGAAAAAACACTCGGCGTGGTCGGCGAATCGGGCTGCGGGAAAAGCATCACGGCCTTTTCAACCATGCGCCTCATCCCGAGTCCACCGGGCAAAATCGAACACGGGCAAATTCTCTTTCACAAAGACCTCGAAAGCGATCCCATTGACCTGACACAACTCAACCCCAAAGGCACGCAGATGCGCGGCATTCGCGGGAATGACATCGCCATGATTTTTCAGGAGCCTATGACCTCTCTCAGCCCTGTACACACCGTGGGCAATCAAATAGCCGAGGCGATCATGCTGCATCAGAATGTCAAAAAAAAAGAAGCCCGTGAACGCACGATCGATGCCCTCAACAAAGTGCGCCTGCCGCGCCCAGACCGTCAGGTCGATGCGTATCCCCATGAGCTCTCAGGTGGCATGCGCCAGCGCGCCATGATCGCAATGGCCCTCTCGTGCAATCCCAACTTGCTCATCGCCGACGAACCCACGACAGCCCTCGATGTCACGGTACAGGCCCAAATCCTGGACCTGATGCGCCACCTCCAATCCGACATCGGCATGGCGATCATGCTCATCACCCACGACCTCGGCGTCGTCGCCAGCATGGCCGATTATGTCGCGGTGATGTACCTGGGCAAAATCGTCGAATATTCCGACACGCGCACCGTCTTCAAAAATCCGCGCCATCCCTATACCAGGGGCCTGCTGAACTCCATCCCACAAGTGGGCCAAAAACGCCGCCTGGTACCCATCGAAGGCACAATCCCCGATCCTTTTGAAATTCCACACGGCTGCGCCTTTGCCCCGCGTTGCCCGCATGCAATGGACCAGTGTCGCGAAGAACCACAACTCCTCGAAATCGAATCGGGTCATCAAGTCAGTTGCTGGCTGGAAAACTGATCGCTTCACAAACGGAACCGGACATCATGTTAGAGAAAAACAATCAGCCCCTTCTCGAAGTTACCGGACTTAAAACCTACTTTCCCATAAAAAAAGGCTTCTGGCGAAAAGTCGTCGGTTATGTCAAAGCAGTAGATGGCTTAGACCTCACCCTGCACCGGGGCGAAACCCTCGGTCTGGTCGGCGAATCGGGCTGCGGCAAGACCACTACAGGACGATCGATCATTCGCCTGATCGAACCCACCGACGGCGAGATCATCTTCCACCACAACGGCCAACAACTCGACCTGCGCAGCCTTGGCAAAGAAAACATGCGCCACCTGCGGCGAGAACTGCAATACATCTTCCAGGATCCCTTCTCGTCGCTCAACCCGCGCCTGACCGTCTTCGACATTGTGGCCGAACCCCTCATCATCAACCAGATCGCATCGGGGTCTGAACTCGAAGACCGCGTCGAACAATTGATCATCCGCGTGGGCTTGCGTCCCGATCACCTGCGGCGATATCCCCATGCCTTTTCAGGGGGACAACGCCAGCGCATCGGCATTGCCCGCGCCCTCGCGCTCAACCCCAAACTCGTCATTGCCGACGAACCCGTCTCCGCCCTCGACGTATCCGTCCAGGCCCAGGTCATCAACCTCCTCGAAGATCTCCAGGAAACATTCGATCTCACCTACTTGTTCATCGCCCACGACCTCAGCGTCGTCGAACACATCTCCGATCGCGTTGCCGTGATGTATCTCGGTCAGATCATTGAAATCACCACATCCGAGCGACTCTACCAAAATCCCCTTCACCCCTACACAGCAGCCCTCCTATCTGCCGTTCCCACCGCCGACCCCGACGATCAGCGCGAGCGCATCCCCATAGAAGGCGACGTACCAGACCCCGCCGACGCCCCACCCGGATGCAAATTTCACGTGCGCTGTCCCTATGCACAGGACAAGTGCAAAACAGAAGAACCCCGGCTCATAGAAATTGAACCGGGGCATCGGGCGAGTTGTCACTTCGCTGGCGAACTCTCATTTTAAGAGAAAAAAATGTCTCTAACACAAGAACAACTCGACCTCTTCCGCAACTCGGGTTACGCCATTGTCCCCGACATGTTCACCCACCGCGAAATACGCGCCATGCGCGCTGAACTCAAACGCTTCAAACGCGAAGGCCTCCTGCGCAATGTCGCCACCGACGGAGACGGGCAAACCCATTCACAAACGCAAATCAACCTGCAAATTTGTCCCATCACGCCCAAAAGCACCTTTTATCGCGCCATGCACTTTCACCCCAAAGTCCTCGCACTGGTCGAGCAACTCATCGGCTCTCCCTTTGTATTCTACCTCGACCAGATCTTTCTCAAACCCGGCAAACAGGGCATTGGCACAGACTGGCACCAGGACAACGCCTATTTCAAAATCAGCGATCCCGCCAAAGGCGTTGGCATGTGGGTTGCCCTTCACGATGCCAACATTGCCAACGGCACACTGCACATCGTACCCGGCAGCCACCGCGAAAATTACGCCCACGACCGAGACCCCAACAGCGACCATCACATACACTGCACAGTACCCGAAGAAAGAGCCATCCCCATCGAATTGCCAGCCGGGGGTGCCATCTTCTTCAACTTTGGCATTGCACATCGCACACTTGCAAATACCACACATAGAGAACGCGCGGGCCTTGCCCTGCACTTTTTAAACACCGACTATATTCCCCAAAACGTCAAAGCGACCCGACGCTATACCCACCTTACGGGTCCTCTTGCCACAGGTGGAAAAAAAGAATACGGCCTTTGCGTTGCCAACACCTGGCCCAATGAAGTAGATCGCCTGCTCGCCTGAGTGATATTCTCACTATTCCGCATTTGCTCTTCCAACGCGCTTCACCTTGAGAACCTCGCGCCAGAGTACCCGGACCTTACCTTGCGTCTCTGTGGTCACCACAATCTCTTCTTTATTTATCCGCAACAAAATCCCCTGAAATGTCGCGCCATCTCTGGTCTCTATCAACAGAGAATCTCCCACCGCGACCTGCTCTGGGGAATGCACCACCTCGTAATAAGTATAAGAAGAGGACGATGTGGTCTCGCATCCACAAATCCACAGACTCAAAATAGCAACGATTAGCAACCTGTTCATAATATGCCTCATAGGGGTTCTGCTGAAAAAACTCGCCACCGATCCACAGGTCGAAATTTCTGTTTGAACTGACGCAAACCCGACAAGCCCAAATCCCCAGCGTCATTCACACGGCGATAGGCCGATAGTTCGCCATAGACCCGCCACCGCAAAAAATACGATAAATCGGGCAAATCGGGATTGGCCTTCGCAACAAAAAAATGCGCCAAATTCGGCTGCATATCGCCTACCAGAGCAAAAGCCTCAATCCGCCCCGCCACCTCCATACACCACCCCCACAACACATCTTCTGACCAAAAATGAAACTGATCGAGCGCAGCCCTCGTATATCCCCAATCCAACAAAAAGGGATGCCGACGCCCTTGACGCCGACGCCAATGCTTCAACAACGCGAAACAATCCGGCACATCCCACGCAGTCAGAGCGCGAAAACAGAACGCGTAGTCGCGTTCAAACCGCCGCACGCGCTTGCGCACATCTCTAAAACGCCGTCCTCTGACCGAAGCAATCTGCGACGGATCGTAAACGTATTCTGCGTCTTTATCGCGCAACTCAAACTGTTCGGTATCTACATAGTTGGCATCACAGGCGTCTAACCACAAAATTCTCGGCAGACGGCCACCCTGATGAGATGCGACTTTGTCGATAACCCTTTTCAGCGTATCAGCATCACAGGGAACAGGTGGCAACAACAAATCAACACCTTCCGGACGCTGTACAAACAAACACGTACTCCCCGCAATTTCATCGACACACACAATCCGATTGGGTGCGAGACTAAAAGCACAGAGAAAAGGCGGAAAATAACACCAGGCCCGTTTATTTGCTCGCAAAAACACATCGCGCAAATACCCGCCGTGTGAGGGATCAATGGGATGCCCGATCACCTTGTCGCCGCCTTTTGAGATCAGCCGTGTACAGTGCCCCCTGATATGTGCCAGTCACAAGAGGCTGTGGTTTCCCGGTAGAAATAAGACGAATCATCTGACTGACCCCACCCAATACCTGGGCACCGACATATTCATTAAACTCTGGTATTATTTCCACAGGCGCAAAGCCCATCTGGGTCAATGAGCCAATCGCCTGTGCTGTCTCATCTGGTGAACGACGGCCAAAACTGACAAATCCCTGCTTGCCCACCTCGGGCACCAGTGCAGAAATCCCACGCGACACAAACAGCGACAAGCCGGGCAACGTATAGGGTGGATCCGTAAAAAAAACATCCATCTGCCCGCACAGGTCAGACGGAATATCTTCGCGCAAATCGCGTGCGATCACAGTGACAGACAACCCTTCGCGTTCAGCAATTGCACCCAAAAAATCAATAAGTCGCCCATCGCACTCCAGCACCACCACCTGCCCGAGCACAAGCTCCAAATGCTGCGCCAGCAATCCCACTGCCACAGAAGTCAAATCATCGTCTCCCAGAACGAGCAGATTTCGCCCTTCAATTGCATCGTGTTCGTACAAATACACAGCGCGCCTTAAAACGGTTTCGGGCGTGGCATGGGACTGATCCAGCCTGACATCGACCTTCGGCCGCCGCGCAGCAATATCTGCAAGGCGTTCGCACACATCATCCAAAACCGCCGGTATAGGAGGTGCGCCCGGGCGCGCAAAGCGTGTTCGACACGAAAGCCCCAACTCCGATTGCACGACACGCAGGCCCTCATCTGTGAGCGAAACCCCACCTTTTCGCGTCAAAACACCTCTCTTTTCCAATTCACCCCGCACAGCGGCAACCACGGGAATGGGCAAACCCACCTCCTGGGCGACATTGCGAATGGGAATCTGCCCAGACATAAAAACCGTTCGCAAAATGCGACGCACGCCCTCGGCACCTTCGGCCAGCCGCGCCTGGATTGCCACCTCGCGCAACAAGTCAATGGAACAATTGGACCTATGCCGTTTCGGAATCCGTGTTATCGCCGGCCTCCTCGCTCTCAACCTCGACATCATCGTCCCGCGCAACCAAATTTTCACCATCCTTGTGATATCTTAAAACCACATACATCAAACCCAGTCCCGACGAGTACGTTGCTTGAACATAAGAAATCACAATCCCTGTAATCACAATGAGCATCACCCCAAGAATACCCCCACCCCAGACCTCTGATCCCGCCGATGTCCCCGGTGCGGGCAAACTCGCAAACAAATCATCCCATTTCTCTGGAACAAATAAGAGATAGCTCGAGGCCACGTCAAAAAGATTGGCCAGTTTAACATCCATAAACAAACCGCACGCCACGGCAATCAGACCAATCGCGGCCATAGTCAAAGCACCCAGCAACATCAAGCCAACCCACACCGCAAACACCATCCACACCGCATACAAAACCAAACGCCAGGGCTGTGACCATGTCAGTGAAAACGACTGTATCACAACATCTAAAATATCATACCCCTCGGTGCCCACAATAGCTGGCGACATAATCACAGCAACAACAAATACCAGACCGATAAACACAGCCAACAAAGCGGCAAAAAAGATCGGAATAAAACACAGCGCGAAAACTATCTCGCCCGCCGAGGGGATCCAGCCGGCAATCCACCCAATCGCAATACCGACAATCAGAAAAAAGGCAAATAGAGAAAGCACAGCAAAGGGACCAAACAGCACGGTTTTCCAGCGCGCGCTCACAAATCGCCAGGCATCGCCAACCGAATAAAAATCATCACCCCGAAGTTGCTGAAAAGTGATCCTGCACATCATACTGGTCGTTACAAACACCACCGACAGGGCAAACACCATGCCCAAAATGTGCAACCCCGTGCCAATCAGATCAAAGTCACCCAGCGTTGCACCGGGGAATAAACCATAGCGCTGCCACAGGCCCTCACTGCCCGCGCGGACATGCGCGATAAGCAACAAAACCGAATAGCCCGCCCAGGCCACAATCAGCCCCAACAGCCCAACCCAAATTTTTTTCCCGGACCAACCCAGTCGCACACAGCGAAAAATATCTCGAATATCGAAATGTAGATTCATAGAAATACCCTTATCACTGTTCAGACGGTACTTCCCGCTGGTTCACATTGAGCACCTCTCGAACCGTAGTCAAAAAATCGCGCAATGCCATGTGCGATGTTCGCGCTTGCGCGGGTTTGCTGCGCACATTCGGAGGTAAGGGCACATGGCTGAGCCTGACCTCGCGCTTTCCATCTTCGCCCACCTGTACGCCATAACACCCTTGCCCCAATCCCATCGGCCATGGAGATCCAAAATCGTCGCGCTTCGAAAGAAACAGCACAGTTTCTTGCCCCGCCACAAACTGCGGCATACCTGGCACATGCATGTGTCGCCCATTCCATTCACCGCCGGGCAAAGTCAGCACCATTTCTGAATCAGCCCGCCCTTTGACCACTTCCACCACCTTGAACCGCGTTTGGGTAAAAATACCCTCTCGATCGGCAAAAACGGCATTTTTGCGCGCAAGGCATTGGACATGTACAATCGTCTGAGCGGTCTCGCACATCTCTTCAAAGCCAAAAGTCTTCACAGTTGTCGCCCAGGCAGGTGTCCACCCCATAGCCATCAACATCAAACCTGCAAACAATCGTTTATTCATTTTCCTACCTCCGAAAAAAAACAGCAACCAGTAAACATCTCAAATATCATCTTCTTACATATCTCAACGGACAAACAGTTGCCTGAATGAACTGCCACACTTCGGACAAATCTACAGCTCAAGCGATTCAAACACCTGAACTGCCAATACCAGCGCCTCATCGCGGCGCGTCACACGCCCTTCTAACTGGGCATCTTCAACAGCCCGCAACACCAGCTTAAACGCAGGGCCGGGTTTTTGTCCCATAGCAATCAGATCGCGTCCGTTAATCAGCGGAACGGGGCGAATTTGTTCTGGCTCCAGAGTCTCCAGCGCAGTCTTGCAAAACGCATAATTATCCAACTCGCCATGACTCGACAAACAATCAACCCGGTGCAACGCCAAATGATCTTCAAACCGATCTGTACGCAAAAAACGCTTCAAAGTGCTCGGGCGCATCTCCTGCACATGCATAAATTTGTGGTGATCTGCCACCAATGCCGCAATATGCCTTGTCTGTTCCGACGAGAAACGCAGCCTCCTGCAAATCTCCTCGGCCATCTCGCGCCCAACCTTTGTATGATTGTGAAACCGAATGCGATCCCGCACCTGAAAGGTAGGCGGCTTGCCCACATCGTGCAACAAAACACCCATCGCCAATTCCACAGAAGGATCACGCATCAAACCCAACATAATCAGCGTATGGGTCAACACATCGCCTTCGGGGTGAAATTGGGGCGGTTGGGGAACGCCATCCATCGCAACAACCTCGGGCATAAAAACCGCCATCAATCCCAGATCAATCAGCCAGCGCACCCCCAAAGGCGCGCCTCCCTCGGTCAAAATTTTGACAACTTCATCGCGAACGCGCTCAAAACTTATGGACGCGATACTCGCGCTCAGTGTTCCAATAGCCTCTCGCGTTTTATCCTCAAGGGGCCAGTGATACCGACACGCAAAGCGAATCGCGCGCAACATACGCAATCGATCTTCACAAAATCGGGCGTGTGGATCGCCAATCGTGCGGATCATATTTTTTTTCAGATCCGCCTGTCCCCCCACATAGTCGAGCACAACATCTGCCGCCGGATCGTAAAACATCCCATTAATGGTAAAATCGCGCCTCCGCGCGTCCTCCTCTTCATCCACAAACACCACACCATCGGGATGCCGACCATCGGAATACGCCAGATCGCGGCGAAAACGCGCCACCTCATAATGATAATCACCCAACCGCACAATCACCACCCCAAAATGCGCCCCAACCACCTGTGCATGAGGAAAAATGCCGATCACCTGTTGGAGATCGGCATTTGTGGCAATATCGTAATCGCGGGGCACCTGCCCCATCAACATGTCGCGCACGCATCCACCGGCCCACAAAGCGCGAAAACCCCGCGCCTGCAAACGACGCACAATTTCCAGCGCGCCCGCGCGTGCATCCTGGTCATTTGTCACATCAAATCACCTCTAACCTCTCATATTGTTCTTACTCCTCCACCGTCACCCGCTGAATCCGCGCGCCCAAACTGCGCAAGCGCGTATCAATTTGTTCGTAGCCGCGATCAATCTGTTCGATATTTCTGATCACACTTTGACCCTCGGCACACAAAGCCGCAATAATCAGCGCCATACCCGCCCGAATATCGGGACTCGACAAATGCTCGCCATAGAGCTTTGACGGCCCCACCACCACCGCGCGATGCGGATCACAAATAACAATCTTCGCGCCCATATCGATGAGACGGTCCAGCCAGTACATGCGCTGTTCAAACATCTTTTCAAAAAACAGCACCGTACCCCGTGCCTGTGTCGCTAACACAATGGCAATACTCATCAAATCGGGCGGAAAACCCGGCCACGGATCATTGTCAATGCGCGGAATCGCATCGCCCATATCCGGCATAATTTCCAGCTTTTGAAAAGGCGGCACCACAATATCCTGTCCATCGACCTCAACTTCCAACCCCAATCGCCGAAACACCATCAAACTCTTGCGCATATTTTTGGGCGCAGCATTGACAATGCGAATTTCGCTATTGGTCGCCCCGGCCAACCCAATAAAACTGCCGACCTCCATATAATCTGGACCTAATGTATGCGTTGTTCCACAAAGCCCTGAAACACCTTCAATAACCAGTTCATTAGTTCCAATACCCGAAATTTGAGCGCCCATCTCGTTGAGCATCAAACACAATTCCTGCACATGAGGCTCTGAAGCCACATTGCACAAAATGGTCGTACCCCGCGCAAGAACCGCTGCCATCACGGCATTTTCAGTGCCGGTTACACTGCGCTCGTCCAAAAAGATGTCTGCCCCTACAAGACCTCTGGGTGCCTTAAAATCGTAAATGTGATTGGTATAGATCCGCACGCCGAGTTCTTCGAGCGCAATCAAGTGTGTATCGACCCGCCGCCGACCAATGCGGTCGCCCCCAGGTCGCGGAATAGTTGCTTTTCCAAAACGCCCCAACAACGGACCGGCAAACATAAAACTACCGCGCACTTTTCGGCACAAATCGGCCCGCAACACAGATTTGCGGACCCCGCGTGTACAAATAGTCAGTTCGTGATCACCCGAGTAGCGAACCTCTGCCTCCAGATCGCGCAAAATTTCGACAATAACAGCAATATCGCCAATATCAGGCACATTTTTGAGCACCACAGGTTCTTCTGTCAACAAGGTCGCCGCCAAAAGAGGTTGGGCCGCATTCTTATTGCCAGCAGGAACAACAGTTCCAGATAAAGGATGCCCACCCTCGATAACAAATTGTTCCATAAAAAGCATCTCCAAACTGTGTCATGGAGGAGAAAAACTAAGTAGCTTCGCGGTCATGTCTATCATAGTACAGATATAAAAATATTTCAAGCATAAAAAGGTAAAAATCAGCGGTTTAACGCCAGTAATTACAAATAAAACCTCCTGGATCGCGGCTAAAACCATGCCGCGATGACGCACGGGACGGCACGGGGACCGTCCCCTACTTCACCCTTCTTGTATCTTTGTGTCTTTGTGTGAGGCCCTCTCACTTCTCACTTTCCATCTCCCAATACAACTGTCCACACCCAGCCGCAATATCATCTCCCTTGCTATATCGAACAGTTGCTGTCAATTGCGCATGAGACAAAATATCGACAAACCGGTCAATTGCTCTTTGAGGGGGGCGTTCATAGTGCGCATCCTCAATGGGATTCCACGGAATCACATTGATTTTACAGGGAATATCGCGTACGAGATCAATCAGCCTGTGTGCATCTTCGGCCGTATCATTAAACCCGTGCAACAACACGTATTCAAATGTCACCCACCGCCTGACCTGATCGTAATATGCTCGCACTGCGGACAGGAGTTCAGCAATAGGCCACTTGCGATTAATGGGCATAATCTCTGACCGCTGCTCATCCGTCGTCGCATTGAGCGACACAGCCAATCCAATTTTGAGTTTTTCTCTCGCCAATTTTGCAATACCCGGCACATGGCCAACCGTTGACAACGTAATGCGACGTATGCCCACAGCCGCCCCATAATCCAGATTGATCAGCCGAATAGCCCGAATCACCTGGTCGAAATTCAGCAGAGGTTCCCCCATCCCCATCATCACCACATGCGTCAACTCATCGCTCTCCGCGCGCAAAAACCGCTGTGCGTACAACACCTGCTCAACAATCTCTGCCGCCGTCAAATTGCGAATCAACCCCATGCGTGCGGTCGCACAGAACTGACAATCGAGCGGACACCCCACCTGCGACGACACACACAGCGTGCGACGCTTGCCATCCCACATCAAAACACTTTCGATAAGCCGCTTATCGGGCAACTCAAACAAAAACTTTACCGTATCTGTTGACGAAGACCTCAATTCACCAACGCAATTTAATCTCAAAAGCGTAAATAGCTCATCGAACTGCGCGCGCACGGCTTTGGACAAATTCGTCATCGACTCAAAATCCGTGACGCCCTTGTTGTAAAGCCAGTCAACCAACTGCCGGGTTCTGTACCGCTCCAGGCCCATATCGGACACATGCTGTGCCAATTCTTCGGGAAACAAACCTTTGAGTTCCATTTTCTCAGCATTCATTTTATATCCTCAACTCTAACCGATGTCTAACTTCACCAACAACTTAATTTACCCAGCCTTGCGGATCACGTCAAGGTCACAACGCACATATTACAACATATAGCAGACACAACTTTACACCCCCCATATAATGCGCTTGACGTAAATAGCGAGATGGTTTATTGTTTGGCGCACATTCAGTCAGCAACACATCAAAGGTTCACGAGGGTCCCTCCCCACATGCCAGTTCGCGCCTATAAAGGTCTCCCCCCACCCCCCAAATCACGTAAACCAGGCCGATGGGTCTTCTTCTGCATGCTGATATCCGTCAGCATGCTCTTCGGCCTTGGCAAAGAACCAGCAAAAGATGAACCCATCGTAAAAATGACTGAAGAAAGTTCCACAGAACTGGTTGAAGCAGATGCAGTTGAAGCAAACCTCATCCTGCCACTTACCCCTCCTCCAGAATCCAAATCCACCAGAATTGTGGGATATATCGCCAATAAAGAAAATCTCACCGAAGCCCTCATGAGCGAAAATATCTCGCGCACCGATGTTCTCGAGCTTATCGATGTACTGCACAGAGATATTAAACGCGCGTCATTCAATCCCAATATTGTTCGGCGTGGGGATCGCTATGAACTGGTGATCGACAGCCGCTCTACCATACAGCACCTGAAATACACCAGACAGGGTGACCACGAAACGCAATTTATTGTCGAACGCATAAATGACCAACTCAAAGCCAGGCAAGAAAACCTGTCATTGAAGCGAGAGGCCATTATCGTATCTGGCCGCATAAAAGATAACATCTGGAGCGCGCTTCAAGAAACCGGTGCAAGCCCGTCTCTTCTGTGTGACAAACTCGAATACGTATTTGAATATTATATCGACTTTTACAACGACTGCAGAACAGGCGATCAATTTACGCTTGTCGTTGAAAAACTCTACGGCAAATCCGGTGCCTTTGTCCGTTATGGCGATATTCTCACGGCCCAATACAAAGGCGACAAAGAATCTTTTCAAGCATTTCTCTACGTGGATCCCAAAGGCGAAAGAAATTACTACGACTCTAAAGGCCGCTCACTCCAGGCACTTTTCTTGCGCAAACCCCTGAACTTTACCCGCATCAGTTCTCCATTCACCAGCCGTAGATTTCATCCCATCCTCAGAAAATACACGCGCCATCACGGCGTAGATTACGCCGCGCCCTACGGTACAAAGGTCTGGGCTATTGCCAATGGCAAAGTTGCTTTTGTCGGACGCAAAGGTCCGCTCGGCAACTATGTCGAAATCGAACACAGCAATGGTTACAAAACCGGCTATGGTCATCTGAAGAGCTTTGCGCGGGGGCTGAGAAAGGGACAGCGCATCAACCAAAAACAAACCATCGGTTATGTGGGTTCGACCGGACGCGCAACAGGTCCACACGTGCACTTCAACTTTTACACCACAGTAAATAGCAAATACACACTGACCAACCCAACGCGGAAAATCAATCGCTCTGTAGGTCAATCCATTCCCGAAAAATATATGGCATATTTTCGCCTGCAGCGCGATCAGTACTTCGCGCTCTTAGATCGCAAAAACGGTTCAATCGTCACAACCGCATTGCCGATAGGGGTAGTAGCAGAGTAAATACCAGACACTTTTCTCGCCCTGTCCCCTGGATTTTTAAATTCTATAACCGTGAGTATTCACGGTCTTTTTTTTAGGGTGATCTCATGAAAGTCGCCTATTTCGACTGTTTTGCCGGCATCAGCGGCGACATGACCCTCGGCGCGCTCGTCGATGCGGGCCTGTCTTTTGCCGCCCTGAAATCCGAACTCGACAAACTCAGTGTGCGCGAATTTACCCTCTCCCAGCGTCGCGTGGAAAAACACGGCATTGCCGGCACCAAAATCGACGTCAACGCTCGTGAAGGCCACGTCCACCGGCACCTGAAAGACGTACTTGAAATCATCAACAGCAGCTCAATATCGGCCTCTGCAAAAGAAAAAGCCGCGCGCGTCTTTCAAAAACTCGCCGAAGCCGAAGCAAAAATCCACGGCACCACCATTGAAGCGGTTCACTTCCACGAAGTGGGCGCAGTAGATGCCATCGTCGATGTCGTCGGCGCTATCGTCGGCCTCGAACTTCTCGAAATCGAAGCGATCTACGCCTCCAAGTTCCGATTTGGCTCGGGTCACACGCGAGGCGCACACGGAGCCATGCCCGTTCCGGTTCCCGCAGTCGTAGAAATGACCAAAGGCTTTCCCTCCGAACGCACAAATATCCCGTATGAACTCGTCACCCCCACCGGTGCGGCCCTCCTCACGGCACTCGCCTCTAATATTGGCGAAACAATTCAGCTTCGCACAGAAAGCACGGGTTATGGCGCCGGCACGCGCGATGTCGAACAGGTGCCCAATTTCCTCCGCGTTGAAATCGGTGAACTCGTCGCAGATCCCCGGACCGATTTCCCCGTTCTACTGGAAACAAATATCGACGACATGACCCCTGAAATTTACGGCTACCTCATCGACCGCCTGTTCGAAGCCGGTGCTCGCGACGCCTTCCTCACCCCCGTCATCATGAAAAAAGGCCGCCCAGGCATTCAACTCACTGTCCTGGCCGACCCCAACAAAGAAACCGAACTCACCGAACTCATCTTTTCAGAAACCACCACCCTCGGCATCCGCCGCCTGCCCATTCAGCGCCACATCCTCGAACGCCGCACAGACACCGTCCAAACCCCTTATGGACCCATCCGCGTCAAAATCGCCGACATTGGCGGCAAACAGCGCATCACCCCCGAATACGACGACTGCGCCCGCATTGCACGCGAAAAACAGGTGCCCATCCTCGACGTTTACAAAGCTGTCAATTTATCTTGACGTACACTAATTCTAACCCCTCCCCCGGTCTCTCCCCGTACAGGGAAGGGGAGATATACTCTCCCCTTCCTCGTACTACCCTGGTAACTATGCCTTGCGTCCCTCCTGGAGATCCTCTTTCACAGCCCGCAGGATCTCCGCCTCGATTTGCACATAGGGACGATTCATTCTGTCCATCACTTAGACTCCAATTTGCTTCTAAAACTGCTATTCAATGCTTCAATTCTTCCATGCCCTGTGAGCGGAACGGCTTCACTGATGCCGTATCTGAATCGTCCAGATTCCAGGTGGCAAGCTATCCCATGCCATAACACTGCTGGCGACAAACTCGGCTTCCACTGTGTCCGGCACATCGCTATGGATGCGGAACAAGATGACGCCGTGAGGGGCGGACATACCGTCACGATGCACAAGGTCTCCAAAGTCCTTATCATAAGTTATCAGCGTACGTCTTTCCCGCGTTGCCAATTCCAGTAGGTTGGGGTCTGCTTCACCCCGGTCCGTTTCCATCGCCCATCGCCCATCGCACATCATGGCCTGCAGCACGTAGCCGGATGACAACCTGATCCAGTATGTTTTCATCAGCCAGTATTCTCATCTATTGTTTGCCATCCATAATCGCGTCAATATCCGCCCAGGTTACATTGGACAGCTTTGCACCAGTGGCAGCGTACTCCCGACAGGCCTGGATATCTTTCAGGGTAATGTGCGAATACCTGCGAATGATATCGGCTTCGCTGCGCCCTCCGTCCAGCAATTCCATGATCAGTTCCACTGAAATCCGAGTGCCTTTTATTGTTGGTTTTCCGGCCAGAATCAACGGGTCAGTGACGATGCGATCTTGCCAGATTGGATTCTTTTTTGTTTCGGCCATAGCATGTCTCCTTTTTTCTCCTTGGGTCTCTGCAATCCCATTACCTGAAGCATTTACAAAGGCCCTGAATTTACCCCTTTAATTCCCAACATCCGCGCTTATCGCAGTTGTAGGAACCGTGTCCAAATGCCTGAGCCTTAAATTCAGTCACACTCCTCGTCTGCATTATTTCTTCCTATAATCTCATTTTTCAACTGACCATTTTTTAAAAGCTTACACACTGATACTTAATCTTGCCATGAACTCCGTTATCCCAGAATACATATTAGTAACTTGCTCGGATGTATATTCGTCGTATTTGCCATGCGCTGCTTTGTTACGCAAGTCTAACCACATGGTTACGGCTTTCTGGTCTAATTTGGAATAAACACCTTCTTTTGCCAAATCTGAATTAAGTCGGTCTGCTTTTTTAGGGATTAGAACGCCCTTATTATTCTCAATCTCTATAGGTATTGAGTTTGCGCTGCAAAGTTGACGCAAATGCTCTTCTAAAACACTTCCATTTATTACAGCAGCAGGATCTTTATATCCCTGCTCTAATAAATGGTCAGCCATTTCTAAAAAGTCTGCGAATAGTTCTGCGGCAATCAAACCTTTGACAGTAAACAACCAATCGCCTTCAATTTCTTGCCTAATTGAACTCAGTATCTCAAGGCCAGACTCTATGTCTGAAGGATAATAGCCATCAACAGATGTATTAAAGCCTTCATAGTAAGAATGATCTTTTCCATAGACTCTTTCTATAAAAGACAGTGAGGCTGCCTTAAAGCCATTAGCTTTACCTGTATCAACATACTCTCCAAAACTGTTACTGCTTATCGCCGCAAGAGCCGCTTTGCCTAAGTTTTCCACTTGTTCTAAACGATTTAATAACTTTTCCTGCATAATCTACCCTTCTGCATCCGTCTCAAGCCGTCGGCGCCCAATATCAACCGAAGCCAGTCCGGCGTGCCGTTCGTCATCGGCGTTATGAAGGAGAGGCTCCCAGAATCAGATCGCCCCAGTCTCCTAGAGGGCCTTCGCGAAGAAGCTTAAGGATCCCCAATCGACACAATTCTTGTGCCTCCTCCAAACACCCTTTGCTTTTGCTTGAAACCTCTCCACTATGCACAACGCCGGAGGCCGTGTCATATGCATCGCGTAAGGTCTTGCGGATATCTCGCCGCTCTTCAAGAGTCGAACCCAGATGCCAAGCTCCAAAGAGAGACAACCGGAAGCGCATTTCTGTGCTGTGTTCATCGGCAAAGTCCTTCAAGTAAAGCGTCTCGAGAGCGATGCGAAGGTCGATGTACTGATCCTCCAACCGAGCGCTCGGCCGTTTCGACCTCTTCCAACGATCAACCGCAATGCACAACTTTTTGTCAGCGCCCTGTAGCTCCTCAATCGTCTGCATAACCTCGTCTTCGTCCAGACTTACGATTGACACATCATCATGCAGTTCGATAGTTGCCGCTCCCATTTGGTAGTTTGCGCTTTTCCAACGCACACGTTCAAAAGAATTAGTGCCTAACGTCCATGTCTCCCAATCCTTCAGCGAGAAAGGCGCAGCCTCTTCATACTCAGTCCACATGAAGCTCTGCGAAACATGACAATTCGCCTGTAGTGAAAGGGCTTCACACACGACATTGATATCGATGTCCTTCTCCGTATGTAATCGTACTGTTGCTTCGGAATCTCCTGTTTTGGGACAAAATAGGGCGGGAGACGCCGACATAGCCAACGACAAAACAGTCAGCCCAAGATAGTCCTTACCGGAAAGGTTATTATAGCTGGGTAAACGAGGCAACTCGGTCGTCGTCAAGGGCAATGGGACTATTTCGATGTCCTTTCGTGGCGATAGCCGAGCGTTCAGAGTCAAGCCATTGACAAATGTGGACGTCCGAAATCGGACCGGCTCTCCGCGTTCCCAATCCGCTAGCAATTGCATTGCCCTATCGACCCCGATGATCGCTGCCGCTTGGACAAGACCATTTGCGAAGTTCGCCACCGTCGATTCGAACTCGAAGTCAGAAAGTCCATCTGATCTTGCTGTGTGCCGTGAGAACCTACCAAACTGATCAATCGGAAACGCGTGTCCTATACGGTCTGAATCCGGATCAATGAAACGCCCTAAGACACTCCGTAGTTCCTCGACCAATTGCGACATTATGGCCTCTGGTGCACGGACGTACGCTCTTTTGCTGACAATTCCGTGGTCCTGGTCATGGCAGACTTCGGCAAGCTCTGAGGCGGTAAGGCCACGTTTTGTCACCGATTTCCGTTTGCCGTTCCTTGCGTACTCGAGATCAAAACTGGTCTCACTTAGAGTTGCTGCAAGTCGTTCGCTAAGACTATTCATGACGACATTATTAGAATTAGATCCGCTCATGTGCAATTCTCTCGATTCCCTCTCCTCAACTTACGACGCGCTTACTGTCAAAGCCACATTGCTGAATACACTCTCTTCAGCACATGCCCTGCCGCGATCACTCACAATATATCCCAAAGCCAAAAGGGTGTCAACGAACCCTAAAGTAAAAAAAGCACGCTCTAAACGGAACGTGCTTTCTCATTTCTGCTTCTAAACTCGGTCAATCATGCGGACGCTGCCTTCGCCCAACTCTCAGGCATAAGGAGGCGCCATCGGGATATAAGGCGACGACATGAAAGCCTCGGATCAAGTTTGGCGTTGCCCTGGGTCAACCGCGCACGGCACGCCTCAACAAGGGTGGTAGTACCGGGTCCGCATTCAGCCAGAAAGCCCAGGCGCTTGAACACGGCACCGTTACCGATCCGGTCTGCATAGGCAATCAGCTTATCATCATCCCTATCCTTGCGCTCAAAATAGGTTGCAAGACAATCGGCAACATGCTGGATACCGGCTCCGAGGTCCGGATCGTCAAGCATATCAATGATGGTGCGGTGAACATCCGATACAGCGATCTGGGTTCTTCCGCGCCAGACGGTCTTCGTGCCAAAGATCATATCCTGCCGGACATGCTTCAGGGTAAAGTGTGCGCCATGGCGTTGCTGGTTTTTCGCACGCACAGCCCGCGCTGTCATCACAACAATATCGCGGAAGATCTGCTCCGTCAAATCCCAGTGTTCGGCGGCAGTCCGGCCGCCGATGTAGGCCGGCTTAAAGAGCGCAGGCACCAGCACCCAGGGATCATCAAGAACCTGCTCGCTGGCAAGAGAGTCAAGGCCAACAGGTGCGTACGCACCCGGACCGACACGCCGCAACCAGCCCTGCCCGCATATCCCAAAGCCAATAGGGAGTCAACGAACCCTAAACTAATAAAAAGCACGCTCTAAACAAAGCGTGCTTTTTATTTCTTGAGATATCCGGTCTATCTTTATCAATATCCTCACTTCCCTCTTCTGGTCTAATCGACTCATACGCCGGTTAGACCGTCCTGTCCCTCGCAGCGATCTCCGCCAGGAGCTTGACGGCCGCGTACACGGCCCTGGTGTTGGGCACGGGGACATCGAGCATCTCTCCAAGCTCGATAACAGTGCCCACAACGGCTTCAAGTTCCATCGGCCTTCCAGCCTCCAGGTCCTGAAGCATAGAGGTCTTGTGCTCGCCCACGGCGACAGCTCCCGCGATGCGCCGCTCGACCGAGATTGGCACCCTCACGCCAAGGGCGCGGGCCACCGCGTCGGCCTCCTCCATGACGGAGTGAGCCAGAGCGCGGGCCTCGGGATGCGTGGCGATTTCCACCAGAGTCGCGCGAGTCAGTGCGCTGATGGGATTGAAGGCGACATTCCCCAGCAGCTTGACCCACATGTCTCCCCGTATCCGGGACCTAATCGGGCAGCGCAGACCTGATTCCTTCAAGGCGTCGGCCAACCTTCTGCACCGCTCACTGGTCGAGCCTTCCGGCTCGCCGATCGCGAACCTGTTGCCCTCCACATGCTCGATCACCCCTGGCTCGGCGATGGAAGCCGAGGGATAGACGATGCATCCGACGACACGCTCGGCGGGAATGGCGGAGGAGACGACCTCGTTCGGGTCCAGCCTCTCGATCCGCCTTCCGTCCCAATGGCCGCCGTGACCATGGAAGTACCACCACGGGATGCCGTTTTGGGTCGATATAACGGCCGTCTCCGGCCCGAGAAGCGGTCCCAGCCTGGGGGCGACCTCTGGAAGGCTGTGAGCCTTGACCGTGAGAAAGACAAAGTCAACCTCGCCCACCTGATCGTAATCGTCCGTTGCGGTAGGATGGGCCTCGAAGTCGCCTTCCGGACTCCGCACGCGGACGCCGCGCGACTGCATGGCTTGAAGGTGCGGACCACGCGCGATCAGGAAGACCTCGTGACCGGACACGCTGAGCTTAGCACCCAGGTAAGCCCCAATAGCCCCGGCACCGACCAATGCGAACCTCACGTCGAAGGCCCTCCGGCGATGACCTCCGCGACGATCCGGCGCTGCACCTTGCCCGTTGCCGTCCGTGGGATGGTATCTACTATGTGAATCCTGCGCGGGATCTTGAAGGAGGCCAGGCTCTGCCGGCAGTGGGCGATCAGCTCCTTCTCCGTCGCCTCGGAGCCGAGAACAATCGCCGCGGCGGGCTCCTCTCCGTGGGTAGGGTGCAGGACTCCGAACGACACGGCCTCCGATACGGCGGGGTGCGACAGCAGCACCTCGTCGATCTCGACCGGAGAAATCTTTTCGCCACTGCGGTTGATGAGTTCCTTGAGCCGGCCCCGCAGCGTCAGCACCCCGTTCTCGTCAAGCTCGCCCTGGTCTCCGGTCCTGAACCAGGTGCCGACGAACGAAGAAGCGTTCGCCTCGGGGTTGGACTCGTATTCCCAGATCACGTTGGGACCACTGATCACCACCTCGCCAACCGTACCCGGCGTCTGAAACCCGCCCGCTTCGTCCATGATCCCGATCTTCACGCCGGTCCCCTGCCCGACCGAGCCGGGGATGCGATTGCCAGGAGGCAGGGGGTTCGACGCCATCTGGTGTGCGGCCTCCGTCATGCCATAGGCTTCAACCACCGGTACGCTGAAGATCGACTCCATCTGCTGCATTGTAGCCGGGGCGAGAGCCGCGCTGCACGAGCGGATGAAGCGCAGTCTATCCGCATTACGGGACGCACGCCCACTCCGGGCCCTGGACAGTAGTGCCCGGAACATCGTCGGCACCGCGGAGAACCACGTGACCTCGTACTCCTCGACAAGCGGCCAGAATCCCAGCGGGTTGAAGCGCGGCGGCACGACCACGGTCCCGCCCGAGTGGAGAGTCGAGAGCGTCGATGCCATCAGCCCATGCACATGAAACAGCGGCATGATACAGAGCGATACGTCCCTGTCGGACAAGTCGTAGGTCTCGACGATGTTCTCGACGGATGCGGTGAGGTTCCGGTGCGCCAACGGCACGCGCTTGGGGCGGCTGGTCGTCCCGCTGGTGTGCAGCACGAGCGCCACATCGTCAGGCTCTGGCAGAGCGGTTTCGCGACCCTCCGCTGCGGCTCCGGACCCCGTCAGACTGACGCGGCCCGATTCGTCGAGCGCGGCCCGGATGTCCATCACCGAGGCTGGGGCCGCGCTGCGGGCCTCCTCGCCTCCGTCGTCCGAGGTGATGAGCGCCGTGGCCTTGGTGTCGTCCATGTAGAACTCGAACTCTGCGGCCGTGTAGGCGGGGTTCAACGGAGCTGCCGTGCCAGCCGCCGCGACCGCCAGAAATGTCACAATCGCTTCTATGCCGTTGGGCAGGACGATGGCTACCCTGTCTCCACGGTCTATGCCCATGGCGCGGAACTGCGCCGCGAGCGTCTGCACCTGACGCCGCAGCGAGTCGTAATTCACAACAGGCCCACCAGGGGCCACTATAGCCGGGTGCGATGGCGCACCTGATTCGAGCAGGTCAAGCAGTGTCTCTGGAGGGGTTTTGCTGGCCATTCAGTCTCTCCTCTGTAGAGCGTTCGGGCGGACCTGGTGCGTGCACCAGTTAGGTTTGTGTTCTATAAAGAATATATTAGAGAAAAACAAAAATCAAGATCGATATGAACAGCCTTGTTCCCACGATGCAATAGACGGTTGCCAGAACCGAATTCACCCACTATTTTACCATAGAACTCATGAAACTAAAACATCGGAGGAATGATAATGCGACTCTGGTATGACAAACCAGCGGAAAATTGGAACCACGCCTTGCCCGTGGGGGGTGGAAAACTCGGCGCCATGGTATTTGGTGGGGTAAGCAATGAACGCATACAGATGAACGAAGACTCAATCTGGGCAGGACCTCCCGTGCCCAAATCACCAGCGGGCGCACAACAGGTCGTCACACGCGCGCGACAACTGCTCTTTGAAGGCCAATACACCAAAGCGCAAGACCTCGTGCAAGAAGGCGTCATGGGAGAACGCATTGTACCGCGCAGCTATCAACCATTGGGCGACTTATTCATCGAGCAAAGTGGCGTTGATCAACACACCGATTACCGCCGCGAACTCTCACTAAACTCTGCAATCGCCACAACGCGATGGAATGCAAATGGAATCGCATATCATCGAGAAGTATTCGCCACCGCAATCGACCGGGCAATAATCTGTCGCATCGCATCGAACAAAGCAGGCGCCGTATCGTGTCGGATATCTTTTCATCGGGAAGAGAACGCACAATGGTCGGGCATATCTGAAAACACACTACTCATAACCGGCCGCGCGGGACACGGAGAAACCCATCCCGGCGTGAAATTTTCTGCAGGCATTCGGGCAACCGCCGAAAACGGGCACATCCAGTGTGACGACGACACCCTCATCGTCGAAAATGCAGACGCAGTCACAATTATCGTCTGCGCCGACACCGACTACAACTTTGATGACCCCTACAAACCCCTTGAACACGACCTGAACGCCTCCGTAATATCCACAGTCGAAACGTGTAGTACACGCCCATACCCCCGCGTAAAACGCGACCATACTCAAGATCACAGCACCTACTTTGACCGATGCGCGTTCTCCCTGGGAAATGACAAAAATGACAACATACCCACAGACCGCCGCCTAACCGAATTCGAACACACATCAGACCCCGCGCTTGTTGCACTCTACTTTAATTTCGGACGATACCTCACAATCTGTTGCTCGCGCCCGGGCAGTTTGTGCGCCAACCTACAGGGCATCTGGAACCAGGAATACGAAGCCCCCTGGAACAGCGATTACCACATCAACATCAATATCCAGATGATCTACTGGCTCTGTGAACTGGTCGGCTTGCCCGAATGCCATGAACCATTTTTGGAATTTGCAGACAAACTGCGCGACACAGCCCGCCAAACAGCAACAGCAGTCTATGGCTGTCGCGGAACCGTATCGCATCACACAACAGATGCGTGGCGATTTACCGATCCAACTGGAAGAGTACAACACGGAATGTGGCCCATGGGCTGTGGATGGAACAGCAGGCACTTTGTAGATCATTGGGATTTCAACGGCTCAGAAACATTTCTGCGAGACCAGGCCTGGCCAGTTGTGCGGGATGCAGCCCTGTTTTACCTCGACTGGTTGGCAGAAGATCCAAAAACGGGCAAACTCGTATCCGGTCCCTCCTCTTCACCTGAAAACCGCTTCCTCGCGCCAAGCACACAGGACGTGTGCAACCTCGTAATGGGCCCGAGCATGGACCAACAAATAATCTGGGAAACATTTACAAATTGCCTGCGCTGCGCCGAGATCCTGCAACTCAACAACCCCATTATCGACGACATAAAAAGCGCGTTATCCCGCCTCGCAGAACCACAAATCGGAACTGATGGACGCCTGATGGAATGGACGGAAGAATTTGGAGAACCAGAACCGGGGCACCGGCATATTTCACATATCTACGGCGTGTACCCCGGCTTCCAACTCGACAACCAGCCCGATCTTTTAGCCGCAGCGCGCAAAAGCATTGAACACCGCCTCGCGCATGGAGGCGGACACACGGGCTGGAGCAGAGCCTGGCTCATCAACGTGTGGGCGCGCCTCAAAGACGCGGATCGCGCCTGGGAAGACGTGCGGCAATTGCTGATACGCTCGACACTGCCCAACCTATTCGACAACCATCCCCCGTTTCAGATGGACGGCAACATGGGCGGAGCCGCGGGCATTGTGGAAATGGTATTGCAAAGCCATCACAACGCAGTCGAATTATTTCCCGCACTGCCAGACGCCTGGACAGAAGGCAACGCAAAAGGACTGAGGGCAAGGGGTGGATTTATTGTAGATTTACAGTGGGAAAACAGCGAGAAATCCGCGCACATAACTTCCCTATTGGGCAATCCCATACGCCTGCGATACAATGGATCTATGCGCGCTATCAATGATGACCGGGCGGTCATCGCAGAAAGCCAGGGCGAACTTGCGTTCCAAACCGAAAAAGAAAAAAGCTACAATATAGTCATCTCCCAATAATTAAACCATCGGGATCGACCTCATCGCGCAAAATGGACAACTCCTCTTCCGCAGGCGGCACAGTCTCTTCGACATCCGTCACCCAACCCAATTCAAACCCGGTATTTCTCTGCACCTCATCAAACGTCACGCCGGGGTGCAAACTCTCGACCTGCATGCGACAGGTATCTTCATCAAAACTCATCACAGCCAAATCCGTAATCACGCGATAAGGTCCCCCGCCTTCGGGCAACCCCGCAGCCTCGCGCGCACCCGGCCCGGTCAGAAAACCGGGCGTCGTCAAAAAATCTACCTGTTCCACAAAACGGCGGCAGTCTTGCTGTGTAATAATGAGCGTGCGCCAGCAAAAACTCGCAAAATCATTGGCACCCCCGCTACCCGGAAAACGCACGCGCGGTTTTTTGTAATCGCCAATAACCGTAGAATTTAAATTCCCATACGCATCGATCTGAGCACCTCCCAAAAACGCGTAATCCATCACACCCCGCTGACACGTTTCCATAATATCGCACATACTGGTCGCCATAAGTGCCCGATGCGTCGTACGCGAATCACCCACAGAAATAGGCATCGCGGGCAAAACCGGCGCCAACCCACCCGCTTCAAAAGCCACCAAAAGCCCCGGCGCATGCGTCTTTTGCGCCAGCATCGCCGCAGCACACGGTGCCCCCGTACCCACCCCAACGGTCGCCCCATCTTCCAGCAACCGGGACGCCACACAAATCATAAGTTCCATTGCATTGTACATAGCTATCAGCCTTCAGTAGTCAGCCCTCCCCACTAAATCTCGTTGAAGGGGTGGATGGGACTGCTATAATCAGTGGTCAGTTATCCCATTTCCTTTATCAAAGTCAAATTCCTCTTGTATTTCCCTTTTCTGGTCTTGTGCCTTGCCGTACAATTTCTGAACGGATTTCTCAAATTTGTCATACGAGGACTGGCGATTGAGAAACCATTTTTTGTGATTCTCAAGATATTTTTCCCTGATTTTTTTTCTTTTTAAATCCAAGGGAACGCGCTCCATTCGAGGATCTATGCTATCAAATCCGGTAAATTCACTATTCAGACGTTCCTCAATCATTTTAACATATTCTGGATTTAATTCGATCCCAATGCAATTCCTGTTTAATTGTTGGCAAACCCTTAAAGTCGTGCCACTACCCGAGAACAGATCCAAGACCACATCTCCCTCATCGGACGATGCCATTACCATCCTTTCTATTAAACCTTCTGGTTTCTGAGTGGGATGATTTTGTCTATTTTCATTGCAATAATGTACATGAGAAAATTGCCATACATCTCCCGGGTTTGCCCCTCTCATGTTGTTGCGCTCTCGATAGTATTTCTGGGGTACTCTTATATTGTCTAAGTTAAACTTGAACACTTTGCTTTTGGTGAACATTAGCATATCATCATGCCTTGGGGAGAAACCCTTTGTTTTTCCCATTCCTTGTGTATAGTGCCAGCAAATCCAACTATTAAAAAACATCTGGCACTTGCGATCAAGTATATCATACAAATAAGAAATAAAACGAAAGCCCATAAACACATAAATGGTTCCCGTTGGCTTAAGAATTCTACAGGCTTCCGTTAGCCAGCGAGTTGAGAACTTGAGATACTCCTCAAACCCCTTCAAGTCATAGTTATTGCCATATTCTTTACCTAAATTATACGGTGGATCAGCAACAATAAGATCTATCGATTCATCCGGGATATCAGGCAGCTTTTCCAGCGCGTTTCCCTCAATAATTTGTAAATGACTCATTTGTTTTTCCCCTTTGATAAAAATACAAAAGTCATCCGTCATACTTTATCCAACCATACCTTGTGGCAAGGTTCAGCCAATCCTGGAGCGTTTTTCTGGTGGAACGGAGATATTTGTGATCTAACAGTTGGCAAAACTCCCAGGTTGTTCTCCTCTCCAACGAAATATAATGAATGTCTTTCACCTGAATTTGTCCAGTTCCAAGGGCTGGGTTGTAATTGAAATCTTTTGCAGAGAGGTACTTGAGATCATAAGCGTTATAGGCTACAACTTCCATTATTCCGTCCATTAACCCGGAAGCCGGATTTCTCGTTGAATAAACTCGATGTTTAAGCGAAAGGATCACAAAGATGCAGTCTGGATCCTCAACATATGCCGAACGAATACGACCAAAGGAAGTAATATTGGGTGATTTGCCGCTGGATTCAATATCCTCGGATGTAGCCTTAACATCCACTTCCGCCGTAACACCTGACCCGACCTTTCCTTCCTTTCTAAACTGGAGAATAATATCTGCTCTGTGAAGGCGTTCTTGCGCTTCGACATGGATCAAATAGTATTTGTTATCCTGATTCTTCAAAACCTCATGGAATGTCTCAAGAGCCCAGGCCTCAACAAAAGGCCCAGCAATTTTATTGATGTTTTCCATGGGTAATCCCAGTCTGAGGTTCGTATTGATGACGATTTTGTTTTTGCCATTTTCAATTGCTTCTTGAATGATTGACTCTACTGAAGAAGTCACAAACTCTGAATACTCTAAATAGTCTTCACTTTCCTGTGGAATTTTAAACTCAAGCTCATCGTATTCCATAAAAACTCCTATGCGGTAGTATCTATTTTACCACCCAATACAGGAGTGGCAGTACTATAACTGACTATTCGCTACTATTTTCCAACCTCTGCAACTCTGCCAACCGCTCTTCGCCACCGCAAATCTCCAGATACGTCTCAAAACAATCAACCCCATACAAATACTTATCCAGAAATGCGCGATATGCCTCCGCATCTTGCTCTGCATCCAACCACGCTTTGAGATGCGCCTCATCTGAAAAATACTCCCCAGCCATATTGCCGGGATACGATCCATAAGGCACATGACACACCGCATCAACACAAAAAGCCGGAATCGCAGTCGCATTTGGATCGCTGCGAATCTCATCTGTACTCACAATGCGCTCCGCACTCACAATCACATGTTTGGATGCACGCGACAAATCCCAATCAGCCACTGTAATACCCCGAATGCGACAATTCCCGTACAAATCACTCTCATGCACATGAATAAGCGCCACATCGGGATACAAAGCGGGCACAGCCGTCAGCGATTTACCAGTAAAAGGACATTCGATTTCCTTTGCCGCACTCTCCCTAAACGTATCGGTCCCCAACATACTGCGAATAGGCACAAAAGGCACACCCGTCGCCGCCGCCCGAAACCGACATGCCAGCGCGTAATTAGTCCACTCACACACCTCAACCTCACCACTCTCCATCAACCTCCGCGCCTGCGCCGACAACCCGCGCGCCTCCAACCCCACAATATAGGCCGCATCCAACCGCGATATAATGCGCTTTCCCCTGCGCGTACCCGCTACCAAAATCTGAAAATCGTGCGTCGTCGTATGACCGGCAAACCCCAGATCCGTTCGCTCCTGCCGCACAACCTCGTGCAAAAGTGCCGTCGCAATCCTATTCCCACCAAATCCGCCAGAAGCCACATAATCGCCATCATGCACAAACCGGGCAACAGCATCAGACACAGACATCAGCTTATCTGTCAGCGCGCCCTTCTTCTCTCGAAAAAACGCCCGTGCAACATCTGGATCGGGATCTGTAAACAGCGGTCCGCGACCTGTATTTTTAGAACTCATCATCGTAATTCGCCTTTAGCTATCAGCAAAAACCTTCTGGATCGCGGCTTTAAGCATGCCGCGATGACAGTTGATGGTCCTTCACACTTCAAAGTGCTGTCCAGCCGCCATCCACCAGCAGCGTATGTCCCGTAATAAGATCGGCAGCCGGACTCGCCAAAAACACCACAGCACCCACCACATCTTCGGGCTGGCCCACGCGCCCCAGAGGAATGCGAGAAAGCAAATCCTCGCGCAACTCGGCATTATCAAATGTCGATTGTGTCAACGGCGTCAAAATAAACGTCGGCCCCACGGCATTAACCGTAATCTGATAGGGCGCCCACTCCACAGCCAACACACGCGTCAGATTCACCACACCGGCCTTACTCGAACAATAAGCCGCGCGTTTATAATAACCCACCACCCCATTTTGCGACGCGATATTGACAATCTTGCCACCACCCGTCTCAATCATCGACCGCGCCACACACTGCGACATAAAAAACAACCCCTTCAAATTCACATCCAACACCCTATCCCAATCCGCCTCTGTCACCTCAAGCGCATCCCTGGGAATATTCACACCCGCATTATTCACCAATATATCAACCCGACCATAAGTATCGATAACCCGGCTCACCGCCGCCTCAATACTCTCCAAATCTGGCAATTGCAATGCCAAAGGCAATGCCCGTTGATCCAAACCTTCAATCGCTTCACACACCTCCTCCAACGCACCCATCTTCTGCGGCACCTCACACACCGCCACATCGGCACCCACCTCAGCCACCGCAATCGCAATCGCCCGTCCAATGCCCGAACCCGCTCCCGTCACCAGCACAACCTTATCATCCAATCGCATACTGGGCAAAACCATTACAAACTCCTGAAAGGCGGTAAGAGGTAAGACGTAAAAGGTAAGAAGGAGTGCTTCTCGCGTCTCACGTCTTTCGTCTCACCTGCTTTTAATATCATTCTCCGTATGGCGGCAAGAATTATCATCATCACCGCGAAAATTCTTACATCCCCAAAATGCACCATAACGCCCCTTGCGCTGAACCATATCCGCATCACACCTCGGACAAATGGGCATCCATGAATCACAGTCAGGATCGAGACATAATTTGAAGCGATCAACGCGCTGCATCGGATTGCCACACGCTTGACATCCGCTCTCAGTATGATTGCACAACGGATAATTGCTACAACCGTAAAACGGTTTTCCCTGCACGGCAACGAGCGTACCCGTCTTGCACTTCACACAGCCAATGCGCTCAAAAAACGCCTGCTCCAAACTGGTCTCAAACTCATTTAGCTCCAACGGATACTTATTCCCCAACAACTCGACGACAAACTCAGAAGCCCGTGTCATATCGCCAATCAAATACACGCGCTGTTTGGCGCGAGTCAGCGCGACATAAAACAAACGGCGCTCCTCCGAATAGAGAAAAGGATCTAACGCGGGCAATAACGCTTCCAGCAAAGAATGAGAAGTCTTCTGCGAAGGAAAACCGTATTGGCCGCGCTCAAGCCCCAACACCACGACATAATCCGCTTCCAACCCCTTCGCGCCGTGAACAGTATTGCACGCAATAGACAAAGTGGGGAATCGCTTCCTCAACATCATCATCTGCGTGCTATTGGGCAAGTTAAAACGAAACCTGCCCAACAAATAAACCGAACTGCCTTCTTCTGCCCGCGCGGCGACATGTGCCAACACGCTATCCAGCCGATCATCAAAATCTGCCTCGTCAGCAGAGCGACGCTTCTTCTCACACAACAAAGAAACCGCGGCGTGATTTACCATCGTATGCGTAGTCAAAGACTTCTTAACCTGCGCCGGATTCTCAAGCACAAACCGAGAGGCAACATCGCAAATACTATTATTAAACCGAAAAGTCTTATCCAGAACAGTAATTTTAGTAGCCCCAAAATTCGCCTCAAATTCCGTCGTGAACCGAATATCACTACCTGTAAAGCGATAAATCGACTGCCAATCATCCCCCACGCAAAACAGAGAACACGCATCAACAGATTCTCTCAAAGCCTTAACCAACCGCGCACGCGGCTCGGATATATCCTGAAACTCATCCACCAGAATATATCGCCACGGCGAAACAAAGCGACCACCTTCCACATACGCAATTGCCCTACCAATCATATCGTCAAAATCGATATGTTGGTTTTCTTTTAAGAACGCATCATATTTCTCATAAATCGGCACCACAATTTTCAAAGCTTGCTGCTGCATCTGACTCAGATGCCCGCCCTGAACAATTTCTGTCCACGGCTGATCCGGCCGGGGCAAAGTGCTCTTATACCGCCTTAACAAATCTGCGAGCAACGGTGTCAAATCACTAATCGCACCAAATTCCCTCAGCGTATCCAGCATCTCCTCTGGCGATCTCGGATTAAATTGCACGCCAGCCTGTATTAATTTTTCATCCAAACCCGTCAACAAGCGGCCTTCGGTATGTTCGTAGTGATACGTCTCTATCAAGCGCGTCCCGGACTTCTCGTGAGTTCTGCGCTTCCAATCCATCCCCTTGTGATACTTCGCCCGAGGGACAAAAGGAGCCGTATTGCCATCGCGGTCTATACCCCAGTGCTCCAGATAAATACCGTAATCCGAAAGAAAAAAATCGGGTCGGTATTGCCGATAATCCAGCCCACTCGTCGCATGCTCATAATCGGCCTCGTATTCATACGCCACACCCAGCTTAAACAGATGATTGGCAATCCTGCATTCGCCAAAGCCCTTTGCCATCTCCCCATTCAGGGTGCGAATATCATTCGCCCAAATATACTCAAGGTACGCGCCTTCAGTTTCAAAATCAAAGCGATTAACCTCTTCATACCTGTAATAACTCAGATAATCCAGAACCCATTGTTTATAGCTCGGGATCTCAAGCAACCCCTCAAACCACCCATCGACATGCTTTTCCATCAACGCGCCATCTGTTGCCAGAGGCGAGATCGAAGGCTGCACCTTTTCGACCGATGCAATAATATCCTTGCCCAACTTGTGAAACGTACTCGCAACAACACCTTTTGCCTCCACGCGCTCATCCAATCGCTCCTGCATCTCTCGTGCCGCCTTATTCGCAAAAGCCAGCATAAGAATCTGATCGGGCCGAGCCTGCCCGCTCTTAATCAAAAAACCTGCGCGCCCCACCATCGTACTCGTCTTACCAGTACCCGCACCAGCCAGCACCAGATTATTGTCTTCATCTATCACACAGGCATCGCGCTGACTCTCGCTCAGCGGATTGCTCTCCACCCCATCAAAATAGGTTGAAAACTGTTCCTTAAAGCGATTGACATATTGCGCGCGAAAATCTTCCACCTGCTGATCGTTCCAGTACGCCATCTGCTGCACCAGAGTGAAATCAGCATGGCGATTGCGATCCAGAGAACCCACCACCGGCACCTTGCGAAAGCGATTGAGCATTTCCCGCGCCATCGCCCTGATCTTCAACCAGCGGGAATTGCGCAGATAACCCGCATCCAGCAATATATTGATCTCTTCGGCACACCGCCGCACCGCTGACGCGAGCTTTTGAGCCTCCTGCAACCAATACCAATAATCCTGCAACCAGTCGAAAAACCCCTCCACCTCTGCCTTGTGCAACCCCTGCAACCGCTGCACGCCGAAATCCGTCGGCAACACCAACTCAGAAAACAGCCTCCCCCGATGTAACACATTCTCTCGCGTCAGTTTTTCAGTGCTTATGGCAAAGCGTTTACCCTTGCCCATTTCCAAAATCAATCCATCGGATGAAATTGAAAGAATCGCCTTCCTCGCGCCCAAAAGACGCATCATCCAATGCGGAGTAATACTTTTGTTTTCAAGTATATCCATTCATCAAGGTCTCAAAAGAAAAAGCCTCCTTACTTCGGAGACTTTTTAAAAATAGCGGGCGACCACAGGGGGTCGCCCCTACAAATCGGATTCACAATATCATCGTAGGGGACGGTCCCTGTGCCGTCCCGCACGCGCAGCCCAACCAGTCCCCAGCCCCTCACTTCAATCATCTATCTCATCAAACCCATTCACAACCCGACTGATCAACCCGTATTCCACAGCCTCATAAGGACTCATCCAATAATCTCGATCTGTATCTTCCTCCACCTTTTCAAACGGCTGACCCGTCTCAGCGGCATACATCTCGTTAATTTTTTTCTTAATCTTCACAACTTCCTCAGCCGTGCGCCGCACATCTTCGGCTGCCCCCTGAAACCGCATCGAAGGCTGATGAATCATAATACGCGAATTGGGCAAAGCCAGCCGATCTTCCTTATCGGCTGCCAGCAGAATCACCGTCGCAGCACTGGCCGACAGACCCGCGCTGATTATCTTCACCCTGGGTCGGATAAACCGAATCATATCGTAAATCGCAAACCCATCGTACACACTGCCGCCGGGCGAATTGATAAAAATTTTAATCGATTTTTCCGAATCTTGATGATCCAAAAACAGCAACTGAGCCGTAACTTTAGCCGTCAATTTGTGATCCACGGAATCGGAAATTAAAATCGTACGGGCATCTATCAACCCCTTGGTCAAAATACCGTTCATCGACGCGCCGTCTTCTTCTTTTTCCTCATCTTCGAGGATCAAATCGTCCTCATAAATCATCCAGCCCTCCAAAAATAAAAACAACTACAAAAAGTTAAAAGCAACCCCCATCCTGGACGCCTGCTTAAGACATGCGCGACAGGAATAGCGATTGTCATCGCGGCATGATGTTGAGCCGCGATCCAATTTATCCCATATCCCCATTTGAGTCAAGAGGCTTGCCGTTAATTTTTCTTCAACGTGAAGCATCCCCACCATCCGCCCTCACCAATTTCACCTCCACACTCTTGCCGTCCTGACACATAAACGCCACCACCGTCTGATCCGACCGAACCTTTGCGCCCGCCAGATCATACATGCCATCCAAACGCCATTTCCCTCGCACCGTCACCTCTACCTTCCGGGGCATACTCGCCTGATTGACAATCAGCGTACCATCTTGCCGGTGCGGATCTTGAATCTGCCAACCCCACCCAAAATCCGGATCAGCCGCCGAAAGCAACAACCCATCCTCCACTTCGCGGACCATCACCAAACTCGGCAAAGACACAGCCACAACCGGTCCATCCGCTGGCCTTGTCGCAACATCGAACATCGCGTAACCCGTCGCCTTCATCCCCCGATGATATATGATATGTGCCTCGTGATCTTTCTGCCAGACATCATACTCGGGCGACTGGGCAAACGCACGCACGCTATCCGCCGACCTCTGAACCAGCACCGCATAGTGATAAGATGCATCTCGAGGCGCGCTCCCGTGATCCAGATACGCCAATTCAAAAGCCCCTGTCCCCCCACTATCTCTGCCATAATCTTTAGAAACTTGCACCTGACGCTGCACCCGCAGACCCTCTCCATCCGGAATCACATACCCATTGCCCAACGAATCCATCACCCATGCGGTCTGCCCCGTTGTCCCCGAAAATGTATAGGGAATCGCCAATACGCTCTCCCCATTCACCCCCGTAGGACGATCTTCGGAAATAGACGCCTGAAACAACGGCGTCACCGTCGCATGCTCACCATCATCGTTCTCAATACCCGACCCCAGGCAAATTAGCACATCGTCAAAACAAAACACCGTCTTAACCGCGCGAAAACTCGTATTGTGTTCTGTATCGTGCAACTTCAGCGCGAACACACCGTTTTGCCCTTCCAAACTCACACCACCCACAAAAATCTCATCCGAAAAATTGCGATCGCGCCCCTCGTGTTTGAGCTGCTCATGACTCAGGCGAATCGCCGTCGTACCGGGCCACATACTCCAATCCCACCCATCCCGAACAATCCCACTCGCCTCGCGGCCAACCGGATCGCCACTGCCGTAAATCAGCATCGAACCATAGCTCAAATAACGACCAAGCGGATTATTTCTCCCCGACGACTCAAAATCCCACACATACTTGCCCCACCCTTTCATACTCACCATCCACTCCCCGCGCCGATGAATAGACAACGCGCCATAAGGCAACGTCCAATGCCCAGATGGCGCAACGATAGGAGGGTGACCCGCACTTGCAAAATCCGCCATCATCTGCATCGCACCCGGCGTATGCAAATACATGATCCGCGCAGCTACCTGTTCGAACAAACCCTCTATCAGCAACTGCGACTTCGGTCTCCAAAGCTGCATAAACGTGCCAGATAGTTCCGCATCTATCGAAGGATAACTCAAAGCCATATACATATACGCTGGCAAAAGGCCATCAGCTACCGTTGTGTTAAGCGGAAAGCGACCACCGATAGCAGACGAAATATCATAAGTATTCGTCATAACTCTGGCCGTCAACAGCGCCTGCTTTAAGTTATCGCGCTTATCATCCGCAACTGCAAAAGGCGTATCGCGCAACAAATACACCAGCACAGAACCCATGTGAAAAGCATTTGGCGCATACGCATTGGCGTAAATACCCCGATGGTGAAAACCCACAAAATCCGGTTTGATCGTATCCAGCCAACCGGGCGCAATATCCAGCGCATTATTCAGCCAGGCCACATAGTGGCGCATATTTGCCACCTTCTCAGGCGTATCGTCCATCATCAAAATACACAACAAACGATACATCGCCACCGAACGCAAAAAATCCGCATTCGCGCCCGGATCCCAGGTCTGTTCATACAACTCGCCAAACATGCTGAACCATTTCAAACTCGCCAATTCCCGATCCAGTCGATTCGTATCACCCAAAATATCCCGCATCAAATACACCGCATGGGCATAGCTCGCAATCCGCAAAAACTCGTGATGCATCGCGCCGAGACCACTGCCTTCTGCCCATCCCTGATCGTGCAAATAATCGAAAACATCCAGCACCCGGTCTTTGGCATCCTCATTGCCATTCAACCGATAATCCAGCACCAGACGCAACAAAACCCCCTGAAAAACACTCTGAAAAGAGGGTGTATAGGGCGATGTAGCTGCAAACAGGGGTTTTCCCAAAATGCGGTCATCCTCGCGTCGAATCTCATAATTTGTTAGATTGCGATGCCCTCGCCTCATATATGCTGTAAGTTCATTGAGCCGAATCCTCACAGGCTCTCGCTGATCATCCTTCACCCTGTTGCCGAACACCCACGCTTCATAGTGCTGTGCAATCGTCTCAAGAGCCTCCCGTTCCCCATCGGTGATCTGCGAAGGAAGCGGACCCGGCAGCCTGTTTCGACTCCATCGGTATTCACGAGTTCTATCTACTCTATTTGCATTGACAAAAGGAACCTGTGCGTCGGCAGACCGCCTCCAGTCACTCCTCTCCACCAATTCCATCAGATCCAGATACACAGTCCCGCTATTCGGCGCACGGATTTCAAACGCCGTCACCCGCCCATTTCTCGCACCCCTATAAGAATTATTCCGCGCATCCTCTTGCAAACTGATCCACATCGTCCGCCAGCCCGTAAAATTCAAGCCAAACTCAAACTGGTAACGCGGATTATTTGCCGCCAATTCAGATTCCGTGCCAAACCCAAATGTCAGCACCTCATCGAGAGCCTCCTCGTTGTACACCCACGCCCGAAAACCGGTCAGCGCCTTATTGCGTCCCGGCGCGGGGTCTGTGAACAAAAGACGCCCATTATTCTGCCATGCAAACCTCAAAGATTGCTGTCCCAATTTGTAACGTCTCGTCGAAGGCGACACGCTACCCACATCTACCTCATAGCTCTCGCCCATCGCCTCAAAATCATAACGCCAGGGCGTATCCTGCGCCATCGCCGCACCGGCCATGCTGATTGCAAAAATAACAATCCACTTCATACACATACTCCCCTGAATACTATACCGGAGCATCTTCTGGCACTGGAATATTCACAAACCAGGCAAAAACGGCAACCAACAACACCGCTGGTACCAGCGCGTAAAACGCGGGTGCATAAGTACCAGCAGAGCTAAAAATAGATTCCATAAACAACGGTCCTGTTGCAGAAGCCAAAACCGCAAACACCTGTGCCGCACCCTGAATTTTGCCCAAATGAAGACGCCCAAAAATATCCGCCCAGGCCGTAAAAAAAATTACCGAAACCACACCCCCGGAAAAACCGAGCAACCCCGCATGTGTCAGCGCTTGCCCCGGCGTTTTAAGCTGCGGAAACAAGAGCAAATAAATACCAACAGCCACCATCGCAACCGTCATCAACCTGCCCAAAGACCATCGGCGTGCCGCCCAACCCGCTGTAAAATTCCCCAATAATCCCGTCGCCATAAACACCGCCATCGCGTATTGAAACACCGTCTCATCAAACCCCAGCTCGCCCAATATAGACTGATTGAACAACAGCACACCTGCGATAATCAAATTGTAGAGCGCGCTACCAACAGCAAACACATAAAAAGCCGGCGTCATCAGCGCTTGTACAAGCGTAAACCCAATCACCGGATCCTGTGCGTCATCACCTTTCACAACCTCGGTATCCAGCCCAACCGCCTCCGGATCTCGACGAACAAATAGCAGGCACAAACCGGCCAGAATCATAAGAATCCACCCCAGCCCCGACCACATAACCCGCCAACCATATGTAAGCACAACATCGCCAGCAACAACAATAGCGACCACAAAACCCAGACTCATAAGCACGGCAAAAATACCCATCGCAACACTCAACCGCCGCACAAACCACTTGCCAACCATTGTCAAACTAACCACAGACAACGCGCTTTGCCCCACACCCCGCATCAAAATCAGAAAAAAAATAAAAACAATACCACCACTTGCCACCTGGCTAAATCCCAAAACCACCGCGCCCAGAACAAATAGCACCGCCGTCACAACAGCGCGAACCCCAAAGCGATCAATAGTTACACCGCAGATCAAATTGAACAAAGCCCCCAAAATAGTCGCCCAGAAATTCATCCCGGCAAAATCGAGCCGGGAAATACCCAGATCCGCGATCAAAGGCTCTGTAATCAAACCAATGCCAACACTTCTGCCCGGCAGCGTCGCCACCATCGCAACCGCCGCAAAAATCAGAACCACCCAACCGTAATAAAACGGCACGCGCGCGGGCAGCGCATTGCGAAAAACGTTTTTGAAAATCAATTCTACTCCGTGAAAATAGCTATTGAACATATAGTTAAAAAGCTCCAACAAGCAATTCATCTTGTTGGAGCTTTTGCAAATCAAAAAACGGGTTAATCTGGTAAAGCAATCCGACCACTAAAATTGTAAAATCTCTGCATCAGATACTGAACATAGACTGGTGGTACAACTGCAATCCTATCTATACCGCCCTCTTCAATTGCACGATAAATACTTAAAGTTGCAATACCAAAGACATTTTTGAAATCCATATACAAATCAGGTAGGACTCGATCACTATTTGCAACTGACGCTTCTTGAAGATGGTGATACCTTTCGTTTTGGTTATTCCTCACATTTCTAAATAAACTCGAATTGAGCTGACTTCGCTGCCGAATATTTTCTTCCTCATAAACGTCACAAAAAAAAATCTGGGCAAGCTCATTTTGTGGCTTTCGAGTGCCAGTAAATCGCGATACATAATCCCACTCTAAATCACAAGCCGGGTTCATCACCATTATCAGATTATGTTCGATAGGATTAAATGTTATTTCCAAATCCTGTGACAGAGCTTGCGCAGGTACATCTGCCACAAACTCATGTACACCATGTAGGATCTCACCCTGGATCAAGGCTTCATCTTGGGGGGAAGGTTCATAAGCAAATGACACGTCACGTCCTCAACCTTCAAGAATCAACTCTGGTCGAGGAATGGTTTTCCCGACTTTGGCTATTTTAGGTGCCGCCTCTTTGCTCTTCAACTGGAACTGGGCTGGCGGTGGCGGTTGCAAATGAAATAGAAGTATATCCGCCAATGTCTCCAAAGCCTCTTCTAAGGCTTGTGATGGCAAACTCGATATGAGAAAATGACAAAAGAATCTCTGGATTACTTCATTTCTCTCGCCCTCTTGTTCATTGTAAAAACTAATCTCTTGCTCCAAATCCCCCACAGTACCACTCAACTTCCAATATCCCTTTACATTTTGTCTTTCACTCTGGTCCAAGCGCATGTCTGAGCTTAGGGGAGAGAGTCCATCGGAAGAGGTCCCCCGCTGTGCGATTAAAGGACTTAAGAATTGAAGGGATTGCATCAAACTCACTCCTTTCTTCGGTATAACAATCTGTATCTATCAAATATTGCTCTTGATGATTTTTATAAATCAGACCATGTCGAAGCTTTACCTTTGATATTCCTTCGATACGAATATCGAATTCTGCCTCAGAAATGATATGGGCCGGTGCAGTCTGAAGGGTTGTGTCACCGAGCAACCCAATAAGAGCTGGATTCAACAATTTTGACCACGCTATACCACCCAAACCGATTTTCTCTCGCTCAATTATATCAATATACCTGAGTCCGATTCTGGTGTAAAAATTGGGTTTATACTCTTCCTCCAATGCTTGAGCAACCAAATTCATTTCCTGACTGAAATTCTCCCAACTCTTGTAGTTATTGTCCGTGAGAGCGATAAAGTCTTGGGTCAGATTGACATGTGTTTTTTTGTTTTCAGATGTAAATTTATGATTGGGTTCTTCGAATGTTTTTTTCAGAGAACCGATATTCGAAAGTTGCTCTATTATTCCAGAGATTCTCTCTGGAAGATATGATTTCTCTTCCTCGTAATAAGGATACTGAGACCTTATTCGATCTTGAAAATTAGATGGTAGTTCGCTTGCAATTTTCAAAATCTCAGGAAATCGCAACTGACAAACAACCTTCTGCAAGGGGTTGTTTGTAAATATTATTCTGTCAGATTTGGGAAAGGCCATGTCGTATATTGTTATTTTAATGAAAACTCAACTTTTACAAAATGATACAGGCAAAACTCTTTACGTCAAGCATTTTTTGGACGCTTGACCCATCAAATGGGTTTCTGCTATTTAACTTCTACACACGCCTTGAGCTTTGCCAAACCCTCTTCTGCCACCACAACAGAACCCTTTGCCCAATAGCTCGGATTAAACAACTCCAGAGACAACATACCCTCATACCCCGCATTCTCAAACCCCGCCACAATTTCTGCCCAGGGCGCCAATCCATCCCCCGGATAAACCCGATCCGCATCTGTTACGGTATCGCGACCAGGCGATGCTGGATAATCATTCACATGCACCAACCCCAATTTGCCCGGACCCAGATGTTCCAACCCGTGAAAATGCCCACTGCCTTTGTACATATGATACACATCCGCCAAAAGCACCGTGTTGGGCCGTCCGCATTCACCCGCCACCAACAAAGCTTCGCCCAACGTACCAAGGGTCTGCGCAATACCCCAAAACTCCAGCAGAGGTTTCGCCCGAAACCCGGCAACCTCATCGACCAATTCACCATAGCGACGCGCCACAGAAAACAAATCGACATCCCGGTCTCGAATCCCAAAAGGCGGCGCCGCCACATACGTGCAATTGAGCGCATCGGCCATATCAAAACAGCGACGCGCTTCTTCAAGCCCCTTTGCCTGCGCCTCATCCTCTGGCACTGACCACTCAAAAAACGCGATCAAATTGACAATTTGAATCCCCCTATCCACTGCTCTATCGCGTATCTCAAACAGCGACCCACCCCCCGCAACCCATTGATCAATTTCTGCCACCCACGGCTCAATCCCATCATAACCCGCATCCGCCGCAATATCGATGGCATCGACCACAGAAACACCCTCATTGCGAATCGTGCTGGTATTCAAACAATACGAAAAACCCATTTTTATTCTCCTCACATACTCGGCAAAGGTGCAGTATCACCCGTCTCGTGCTGCCACAAACGAATCGCCGCCGCCATACTGCGAATGCGATCCCGGTGTTCGGGCGCATCGAACAAATTATTCTCCTCAAAAGGATCGGTATTCAAATCGAACAACTCGCACTGATCGCCCGCACACAAATTCAACTTCCACCGGTCACCCGTCACAACACAACGCCACGGCAGCGTCGCCACCAAATTGATATCGGGATTCCCCAAATTGCGGTCACCGATCCCATTCCACTCCATAAACGCCATATGTTCCCTCAAATCGCGTTCGCCCGTCAACGCACCTGCCACACTCTCGCCCTGACACTGATCTGGAATCGGCAGCCCGGCCAGGTCCAAAAGCGTCGGAACCAGATCCGCGTGACCGAACACCCCATCCACTCGCGTCTGCTCTGTGCTCAACCACGGCACATGCATCAAAAACGGAATGCGCGCCGACTCCTCGTAAAACGCCCGCTTTTCCCACATGCGGTGATCGCCCGCCATCTCACCGTGATCACTCGTAAACACAAAAATCGTATTTTCCATCTGCCCCGTCTCGTCCAGAGCCTGCACCATCTCGCCAATGGCGTCATCCACAATTTTCACATTGCCCAAATACTGCGCCCGCAACTTCCGCCAATTCTCATCCCGCGTCATATCTTCAGCCACAACCCGCGCATCTGTGGTATTGCGATAAAAATCTGAGCGCGCGCGGTTAAACAGCGAATGCCCCTCTGGATGCTTCAAAAATGTCGGTCCCAACGCTATCTCTTCGGGATCGTACAACCCGTCATAAGGTCCCCGATAAGGCGGATGCGGCTCAAACGTACTGGCAACGAGCAGCCAGGGACGCCCTGTATTCTCTCGAATAAACCGCTCTGACTCTTCGCCCACATAAGCCCCAATCTGCCCGGATGCCGGCATCTCCGCGCGTTGTTGGGGCGTAAATCTGTTGGGTACATCTGGCGCAAAGCCCTGATCCAACAGCCACTGGTGATACCCACATCCATCCGCAATACTGCACCACTCGTCAAATCCGTGCTGACACTGTCCATCATCTCCCAAATGCCACTTGCCCACATATCCCTTGCGGTACGTATCGAGCATCATCTCCGCGATGGACAACGTCTCCTCCCTCAGCGGGATCCCATTGACCACACACCCATGCGAATGCGGATAAAGCCCGGTAATCAGCGACCCCCGCGACGGCGTACAAACCGCCTGCGTCACATACGCATTCTCAAAAACAAAACTGCGCGCGGCCAGCGCGTCATGATGCGGCGACTGAATCCACCCATTGCCATAACACGCCATCGTATCCGTGCGCTGCTGATCCGTAATCACAACTACAATATTCGGTTGACGCGACATTGCTATCTCTCCTTGTCTGAATCAGGATTTTCAGGATTTTAGGATGAGCAGGATACCCCCTGCCACATCCCACCAAACCTGCCAAGCCCATCCGGAAGGATGAAAGGATGAGCAGGAAGCCCCCTACCACATCCCACCAAATCTGCCAAACCCCATCCTGTTAGTTTCGATCCGGGTGCTTTTTGTCATTGAATATCCGTTTGTACTCCAGACTTTTCGCCCCGAAGTTGATTAAAAGGCCGACGTCAAAATCATAAGCCACCACGTAGTTTTTCGCCTGCGCCAGATGAACATCCTCCAGGACAGTTAAGGCTTTTAACTCAACAACGACGCAATTGGCGACGATAAAATCAGCTCGCCTCGTTCCGACTTCAATACCGTCATAAAAAATGGGTTGCTCCACCTCCCGCCCAAAATCGATGCCTGCCCGTTCTAACTCAATCGCAAGACACCTCTGATAAATCACTTCCTGAAACCCATTTCCAAGCGTACTGTGTACTTTCATAGCGCAACCAATGATTTTATACGTCAAATCATCACTTATCACTTTGGCTATCCTCTTATTGTCTGAATCAGGATTTTCAGGATTTTAGGATGAGCAGGATACACCTTGCCATATCCCGTCATGCCTGCCAAACCCTCATCCTGGTGTTGTGCCTATCTAAAAAAAGACCTCGCAAAAATCAGGCGAGATCTTTCGATAAAGTAACTCAATCAAAAATAATCAATGGTCTTTCAAATAAGTTGATTTATCAACTTATTCCAGAAGGTTTGGTTGTCATTGCGGCATGGGGTTAGCCGCAATCCAGTCTATCAGAAAAATATGTTATCGAATTTTTTTGATAGATCACTCAATCATGATATTTGCATAATTTCGCTACTCGGATACTCAAAGGCATCTCCGATAGCTCCAGATTAGCCAGTGTAGTGAGGTATTCTTCAACAAAAGGCGTATAAAAAGGCTCCAGCGCAACTGCTATCAACGATAATGTTATATCATAGGAAAACTTCTCACCAGACACAAATTCTCCCAATAAACTCTGTATATATCCACGCAATTCTGCCTCGGATAAATTCCCACTCCAATATGCATCTCGAAGCTGCTTGCACTCTTCGGTCCGTACAAGAACATATCGTATCGCTTTAGGTGGCATTTCATAGCCGATAGAAAAAATGAAGTCATCAGACTTTATTTTTTTAAGCAAACTCATCGGAATACTCCGCAATTTGACCAATTCATTTCTGTAGATCAAACACAAAACAGATTATGTTTACCTGTCCCCCCGTGCAATGTCACGAATCATCTGTGGATTGCGTCTGACTTCTTCAAAGACCTGCAATCCTTCACGACACGCGGTCTCACACAATTTTTTGAATAGGAACCCTCTGAGGTTATTAGTGTCGACTCCCCCAATTTCCTTTGCTAACTCAGTTCCTGCTTCAACAACGTGGATATTCAGTGATGAATTAGAAGGAAGATAATTCCTGTAAGTTGGGGCAAGCAGGAAAATCCAGTCTGTTGTACCAGGATACCAAAAAGACCACTTTTCACGGAGTTGTAGAGCTTTGACATCTTGTCCTAATAAAAAGAAAACGAGGTCATATTTATTATTTTTAATTATGCCCAACAGCTTTTGAGAAACACAGTCGGGAGTCTGGTTCCAGATGGCATATTCAGTTTCAACATTGTAAGGAGCGATAACATCGCGTTCGCTGATCAGTCCATGTTTGGTTGACACAATAAATAAATCAATAGTTGTCTTTCCAGACTGATCGCGTTTTCTAACTTCTCTTAAGCCTTCCATCAACGGCGTGTGATTAGGTCCTATATACAGTTCCGCGGCAGGTGCACGGTCATTGCCTTGCGCTTTTGAACAAGAGCTAATTACCAATATCTTCACTGCGCCTCCCGTTGTTGCGGTATCAACTTAATTTCCAATTTACATCCCACAGCTTCAGCGTATTGTTGCAAGGTCTTTACGCTTGGCGAATGACTCGAGTTCGCCGATTCCAAACGTACCACAGACGGAGGTTTAACACCCATCGCATTTGCAACATCCAGTTGGGTCATGCCTGCTCGCTTTCGAGCTTTCAATAATGTATTGAGCAACTCAAACTCTGGCTCAAGACGATCATATTCTGCTTTTACATCCGGATTATTTGCCAACGCTTCTTCTATATCGAGTGGAATCGGATCGAATTTATGGGCAGTTCTTTTCATATTACTTAACCTGCTTCATTCCTCTCTCCATAATAAAGAAAGTACCCAAATTAAGATACTCTGGAAAAAATAGATATCAAGGGGAAATTCTCCAATGTAGGAAGATCATCAGAGGTTTATATTCCTCTATTATTTGGAGTCAGATTCCCGGCTGGCGTGTACTAATCATCTGCTACATTATCCAATTCCTGCAACAGAACCCCATCAATCAAATCAATCAATTCCTGCACCGTCTCAACAGTGAGTTGCGACGGCTTAAAACCGTGAACAATCGCATTTCGCGTTTGCTGTGCGTGTTTGAGATCGTGATATGTTTCTCGCGCAATAATCCCTTCAAAAGTCATTTGCTTAAGCAGATAATCGGGCGTTGCAGTTTCACCCGCTATTTCCTCTTTCACTGCCAGGGTTCTCAAAGTCGCTTCCACTAAAGACCATCCAATGAGAAATGCGGCTTCTAAGTGTCCATTCTCCAAAAAGAAAGCCACTTCCTTAATTTTTAAGCGAATTTCTTCAACTGTAAATGGTGAAGCTCCAGCTACAGACAATGAATTTTCTGGCCCCAATAAAACCAACTGAAATCTCCAGTCAGCCTCGTTTCTGACAGCTTTTGCTAATCCTTCCGCTTGAAGAAATTTAGAAACCTGCCCACGCAATCGCGATTTTACCTCAAAAACAATGTGTTCATTGCCCTTATGTACAATCAAATCGGGCCGAAATGCCTGCAAAAAATCAGGCAATTGATCGCCTCGGGGTTCAATCAACACATCATAGCCTTTTTCGCGGTATGTTTGCGCAATTTCTTCAACACGCATTCTTTCACTTTCACGAGCGGTTAAGTCAACCATTGAACACCTCCTGATCAGGAGCATCCTGAACGACAATTAATAAAAATTCATTTTCTCGGATCAATAGATTAAGTGAAATATCAGAGGGAATTTCGAATATTGTATCTCTCAAACTTCGCTTTCGACATAACAGATCCGTTACTTGAGAATCGTCTTTAAAAACCATGCCTTTCAAAGCATCTAAGATGGGTTTGCTTATGTTATCTACATCTACGGGTGTATCTTCGTAGAAATACGTAATTTTTACCATAACCGGATCGGCAACCGGGAACGCATCCTCTGGCCAATGGCTTTTCGCTTCATTTGCAACTTTACTGATCCACTCTCGCAGTCTTGCTCTACGTCTTGCTTGTTGAGAAACAGGAGGCCCATCAATCACAAATTCAAACGGCAACACGACTATGTCTCTCCTGCGGTATGAGTACGCTCTTTGAAAATCTGACCTTGATGTTCCTCCCCATTATCTGTCCTTTTTTAAGACCTTGCATTTGACAACGCGGAAGTTTTGGTGAATGGTCCCGCGCTCGTGTCCAAATAATATACAGTAGCAGTGTCAAAATCCCGAATACCAACTATCTTAAATATCCAAAAAACCGTAGCGCCCAGCACTCAAAAGATTTTCTCGCGCACGCTCCGCATTCTCGCGCACACTCTCATCCTCGTTTTCCAATCCTGCCTTCAGAATGGGCTTCGCTTTGTCTGCATCAATGTAGATTCTGGCACCCTGATCAATGGCATCAGTAATTTTTTCGAAGCATTCAACGACTTTCGCAGTATGGCTTTCGAGCATTCCGTTCAATACAGTCAGAACGCTTGAGCTTCCCATGCGACCTAACGGGCCTACATCGAGAATTTTAGCATAAGCATCCAATCGCCAATCCGGGTCAAGGTATTCCGCTTCGAGCCAGAAAGCAATCTTTTGCAGTTCTTCTGGTTCCTTCTGTTCAAGCCGCCAGTCAAAAAATGCGACGGTACGGTCTATCAAGCCTTGTTCCAAATGCTCACTACTCTTTCTCACCGACCACCCGACATGATTGGATAAGTTCGCCCACCGCTGTGGATCGTTTTTGGTTTTCTCGTAAAATTTTTCCAACAGACTATCTTCGCCCTTGAGTGGATAGACTTTCCACAGGTAATAAATAAAAAGATGTTGGCCCAGTCTATCGGCTATTTCAACGTCCTCAAATTCGGGCAAGTGGTCAAGTGCGAATACGAAATTATCCCTCAGAATTTCAAAGATCGGCTTAAACGGCCGAGTGAAGCACAAGAAACTTCCAAATGTCTCTATCCATACGGGTAGATCATCTTGAGGGAAAAAGACCGCTTTGTGTTCGACTGCCCATGTTTGATTCAGGCTCCAAAGTTGACCGTAATACCTGCCCAATTGCGCGTGTTCCGGCATCGTAAGAGGGTAATCCGCGTCGTCCTTAAAACGTTCTTCAAGTATTGAGGTAACTTCTGGAACAGTGTCCGTATCATCGTGCCTGCGTACCCAAAATTCAAACTTCACAAGGTCTTCCAGAGCACGACTCCGGGTGTTGTTAATCGCCTCGGTAATTTGATCGTTATGGTTCAGTACGATCGGCTCATTGTGATCTAATTGTCTGTCAAATTGAGTGCATAGCAACCCGAGAATATTTGCCAGTAACTCCCTTGCAGTAAATGGGACCTTCATATCCTCTTTCAGACACTCACCAATGAAATCCCCCACTGCTCGCCGCGAACTTCCCCAGTCTGGATGTTCCCGTGACTCATCGCCCCACTCTCCTCTATCGCTTTCTGTATCGGGATGCGATAGCACCCACTCGCAGAATTCAAACCATAGATCAAGCCCCTTATAATGTTGCTCTTTTACATGCTCCTGTATCGCTTGGACAATTGCTTTGACGTAAACGGGTCGCTCTATCCGATCACGGTTCTCCAGCCAGAATGTCAATCGTTTCTCATCGGAGATAATTGTATCTTTAAACACCGTTTTAAATGCATCCGATAATGCACCAATGTTGATTTCAACCCACTGGTCATCCTCGTATCTATCTTCTTCGTACCATGGACGTTCTTTCTGCCAAGTGTTGATGTACGTGAGCAGTTCCTCATCATCAACTCTCGCCAGATCTTCGGATGAACTTGGGCTGCGATACGAGACCGTCCCGCCTTCTACTTGGCCAACTGGTGAATAGTCTTCATCGTTAGGAGGGTCTCCGTCGGATGCGTCTTCCAATTCTTGGAAATAGTTTTGATATTCTCCGGTTAGTAAACGAGCAAATGGTTGGAGTTGCATTCTGTGAAAATAACGCTGTCGTTGCTGGAATTCTTCAGGGGATCGTTCTCCTCTCGGTGGACCACTTAGAATAGCGTCAAATATCGCCATCCGCTCTTCCTCGCTAAGCAGGCTTACACCAAAGTGATCACAAGCCTTGCGAATCATGAGTTGAAACTCGTAATGATGTTCCCATTTGGCATAGTCTTTGTGTTCCAAGATGAACTCGCGAATCCAGGGTAAGGTCTGTTCATTTGGGTTCAGTGCATAGAGGTGTTGTCGTAACCGCTTGAAAACCTTCCATCGCTGATTTCTCAGTATTTGATCCAATACCTCAACTGATTCCGGAGATTTTTTATAGACTTTTTCACAAGCAAAGGTCAGTGTGTGAACCAACATTTCTTTAGTATCAAGAAGGTGCCATGTGGGGCGATTTAGCCGGCGGCACCAGAATTCCGAGGAATCTTCATCCCCTTCTTTATCGAGTTCTTCTTGATGCTTGCTCAGGCGAACCATGCTTGCCGTGGCATCGATAAGAATGCGAGCTATTTGATACGGCTCTTTCTCGCACAGAGGACGTATGCCATTTTCGAGAATCTGCTGGTATTCCCATTGATCCGAACGAGGCGACGGTTTCAAGCGTGTAGCCCAACCCTTTGGATTCCCCAAGCGGCGTGCTTGCCTTTCCTTTTCCTTAGTATTTGGATCTGGAAGAAAACCAATTAGTTTTGTTAAGAGCGAAGGTGTGAACTCCGCCAATTCCCTGTCAAACAGAAATGGCTTCTTGAGCAGTTCAATAATCTTGCTATATCTCATCTGGCATTCTCCACAAAGGATAAAATCCTGGAAGAGAGTCTATCGACCGCTTCAACCGAATCGGCGTTTAGAACGGCATCTATAATGCCTTCCAAAATGTACGGATTTGACGTTTCGGGAAGGTTCTCTAATATCTCAAGAACTCTCTCAGGCTTAGTTTCACAAACGCGTATGAGATAATTGATCGGCTGCCAGAAAGGTATCTGATAGCCGCCATCCGGTGTTTCTTCTATGTCCGGAGGATTGTCGAAATAACCATTAGATCTCAAAGGTTCGAGCCACACGTCATCTTTAGCATGAGCGAAGAAGTAGTCATAGTTGGTGCCCCGGCTCTTCAGCAGATTCAAGACGCGGTCAATCTCAATAGGTGTGACCTCGTTGCCACGACCGAGGATAGCCTGCAATTCCGTAAGGTCTTCGGTTGTGATTGGTCTGGTAGGGTCAATCACCGGAGGAGCGGCACTCTGAAGTTCTGGTTCAAACGCTTTTATATATTCATCAAGGCTGGAAAAGTGTGCAATAAATCGGCGTCGCGCACAGACTTCGTGGAAATCTCTATCGCCACTGATAACACCGATATTTGCCTTGTATTCCGTGTGATAATGCCCCAAAGCACTGAGGATAAATGCATCCGGAAATTCTTTGGGTTTCTTCGGATTTGAAAATGGCGGTTCTTTTCTGAAATACCAGTCAACCGCCTCTTTTAAATTTCTTTCAACGAGTGGTAGTTCCTCTACCCTAAAATGTTCCTTAAACGTCTCCCATTGGCGAACCATTTCATCATAGCACTTTGATTTTAAATCCTCTTTCTGAGGAAGAACAACGAGTGATAAAGAGGGAATTGGATGTGTCTTGTGTGCATTAATCAGAGCCTGGGCTACTTTCTCAGCTTGTTCGTCGAATTTGCGAAGCAACTCTCGCTCCATCATTTCCGGGATCAGCAGACGGATACCACCTTTGACAAAAGTATCCAGTAATTGGGTAAACACTTTTGTATTGAACCGATATCCATTTTGAACAAAAACCTGGGTGTCAATATAGAGAGAGGTAGGAATGTGTCTCATGTCGCTGTAAACGCTTCTTTCAGGACCGTCTGAAGGAGATTTTCGGCATGTGTACGGGAGTGCTTGATTTCGGTCTCAAGTTGACGGCAGGAGTCCATTAGAGATTCAGTTCGCTCAACGATGGCAGCTTGCTCGGGGAAAGGAGGAAGTGGAATCAGAACCTTTTTTAGTTTCGTTCCATTAAAGTTTGCCTGACCGTTTTGCTGTATCAAGTTGGGCTCTATAAATTTTTTACGGCATGTAATGCTATTGATATATCCTGAAACGTATTCAGGATATAATGCACAGAGCATTCGCAATCGTATGAGATAGGACGCATAGGTGAATGCATTACTGTTTCGATGAACTCCTGATTTTCCCACTAGCTCGTAAGAATTCGTCCTGTTAAATAGGATGTCTCCATCCTCAAGGTATAATTTTGGCAAATCTTTTATATAAGGGTTGACGTATTTGAGGTCACTATACAAGATTGCTCCATCGCTTGAAATATTACCCATACGCAATACGGGAACACCTATTGGCTCTGAGTAAGCTTTTTGTGACGTACCGTAACTTGTATCATAAACAACCTCCCCCAACCGGCACCACTGCCATGTCTCGGGAATTTTAAATGGAATTTCTTCGGACGTGATGGGAGGCTGTGGTTTTTCTTTACGTATCTTCTTCTCGACGATGAGCCGTTGCTTCTCCTTTTGGATACGCTCCAAAAGTTGGCTCGCGGGTTCGACATCGGAGTTTTCTTTTCGCCAATCCACTGTCAGCCTACCTTGAATCGCCTCTTGTAAGATAGCCTGCTTGAGTTTGATAAGGAGGGTTTCCTGATGGGAGATTTCTTTATTCGCAACACTTATACAGTCCTTTGCCTCATTGATTCTCCTGATCAGTCGTTGCTGTTCTGATAGGGTAGGAAGCCCAACTTCGTAGTCTAAAAAAAAACTTTCATTGACCCGCTTTCTATTCGTATTTCCTCGACTCGCTTTGATACAGGCTTCCAGAAATATGGGTGACTGAAGAAAACTATTGAAGAATTCGATATCAACTTCAGCCAGGTCAATTTCATAGGCAAGAAAATCATTGGATACAATAGCACCTTCAAGCTCTTCGGGAATTATTCCGAATGCGCCATTCCGAGCATCAATACGACTCAAGATGAACAAACCCGACCTGACCCGCCATTGATTTTTCGTTTTAATATCACACCCTTTCTTAAGGCCCCGAAGAACCACACCTTTATAATTCATTCGGATCGTGACTTGTTTGTATTCGACCCAATCTTCAACGGTTACAGGGTCTTTGACTCTGTGTATGAAATCTCCAATTCGTCTTGATTGCCACTTCATCATGGTTTATTCACCTGTTCCAAGAGCTACTTCTCTCATTCAATTCTCTACACAGCGTGTAGAGAGTCTCTTCATCCTTTTAGTGCCTTCCCGAGTTGGGCAAGCAATTCATCTGATTTGGCAAACGACTGATGCAACATATTGATCAATTCGGCACTGCTGTACTGTTTCTCCTCTTCCGGTTGATAGGGATTCTTCACATCCAGATCATACCCTTCCATCAAATCCTCAACCGCCACCCGCCAGGCAACTTCATTCTCCTCGCGTTTATCCCACCATTTTAGCATGGTCTCAAACTCGTGAAACTGAATAGGCTTAGTTTTTGAATAGCTTTTCTGGCCTTCGGGCAGGCGGTGTTCGTAATACCAGATTTCCTTTGTAGGCGTCCCTTTTTCAAAGAAGAGAAGATTGGTCGAAACAGTAGCGGGGTGGAAGGTAGATTGCGGCAAGCGAACGATGGTGTGGAGATTACAATCTTTCAAGAGTTTCTCGCGGATGCGAGCTTTATAACCCTCTCCAGTGATACATCCATCTGGCAAAACAATGGCCGCACGTCCGCCGGGCTTGAGAAGTTGAATCATCAGGATCACAAAGAGATCAGCGGATTCTCGGCAGCGAAAAGCTTGTGGAAAATTCGACTCCACGCCTTCTGCGATGCCAGCACCAAAAGGCGGATTCGCCAAAATAACATCTACCTGCTGGCGCGGACCAATGCTGTTGTATTCCGTCTTCAGGCTATCGGTATAATGCCAGTCGGGCACTTCCATACCATGCAAAATCAAATTGGTGAGACCAAGAACGTAGGCAACGGGCTTGTATTCCCAGCCAGTGATGGATTTTTGTAGTATTGCTTCATCTTCAAGAATTTTGACCTCCTGGTCCCGCACATAGTCGATAGCGGCAGTGAGAAAGCCCCCGGTGCCTGCGGCGGGATCAAGTACCTTTTCACCGAGACGCGGGTTGGTTTTCTGCGTCATCAGTTGGGTAATGGCACGGGGCGTATAGAACTCCCCCTTGTTGCCAGCATCCCGCAACTCAATGAGAATGCTTTCGTAAATAGTGCCAAAGATGTGACGATCTTCCAAGTTGTTGAAATCGAAGCCATTGAGCTGGTTAATAACCTTGCGCATGGCATAGCCCGATTTCATGTAATTGTTTGAACCATCGAAAACTTCGCGCACGAGCGCGGCGCGTTCGGAAGCAGTAATGGACTGGAGATTCTTGAGCGTGACAAAAAGGCCATCGTTGGGATGGTCTATGAACTTAAGCAACTCAGCGCCGGTGATTCCCTCGGGATCCACTGCCCAATTGCGCCACTGAAAAGGCTCTGGGATCACAGAGGTATAATTTTCGCGGATGATCTCCAATTCCTGGTCTTTTTCGTCCAAAATCTTAAGAAAAAGCATCCATCCGAGCTGTTCAAGGCGTTGGGCATCACCTGAAATACCCTGATCTTCATTCCGCATGATATTGCGGACATTTTTGATGATTGCGGAAATATTAGCCATATAGTGTTAGTCCTTATGCAGCATGATAGAGTGCATAGGTAAGTTCTCGAACAGCAGCAGCATAATCATCTTTATTCCCAAAGGCGCGGACGATCTCGGACGCGGTACCGAGTCGTTTGATCGGATCAAGGGTGATAATCGCGGGATTCTCCAAATCGGCGAAACCATCATCCGAGTATTTGTCCAGAAGCGCATTAACTACCTCGCGGGCGAGTTCACCATACTTGGCAAAATAGTTGCGCTTCTTCACGTTGTCCGCACGTTCTCTACGGGTCAACGGTTTCTGGTCATAGGCAACATGACAGATCAAATCGAACGGATCGAATGCTGGGCCAACCTCATCCTTTAGCGCATTAAAAATAACGCCTTGTTTTTCTAATTCTTCGACAATCGCTTGCTTCTTATCGGCTCGCTTCCAAGAGTTCAGGAACGCATCGAGTGTGGCGTAGTTCTTTTGCACATTGCGGCGGGTATAGTCGCGCAAGTTCTCAGTGATAATTTTGCCGTCTTCACTCATATATTGAACGCGCTCATTGAGAATGGTGACCACGACGCCGTTGACTATGACCTTCCATTTGTAGTGTGGCTGACCTTCTTTGATAATATCTGGCGTTGGGAAAGTAATTTCCTCACCTGTCAGCACATCAATCACAGGTTCTTCGCCAACCTCTTCCTCTGCTCTGGAAAGATCTTCATTTTCTGAAGTCTCTTTGATGCGAACGGGATCACCGTCGAAATCAGGATCGGCAAACAAAGCCGTTACATTTCGGAAATCCATGATCGTGAAGTAGTACTTCCCAAAGTCCTCATTGATGCGCGTGCCTCGTCCAATGATCTGTTTGAACTCAGTCATCGAACCAATATTGGAGTCCAAGACGATCAGCTTGCAAGTTTGTGCATCAATGCCTGTGGTCATCAGCTTGGAAGTCGTTGCAATGACGGGATAACGTTCCGACGGACTGGTAAACGCATCTAGATGGCGTTTGCCCTCCTCGTTATCTCCCGTAATCTGCATGATGTACCTGCTATTTGAAGCCACAAGATCAGCATTGGTATTCACAAGCTCGCGCCGCATGCCTTCGGCGTGTTCGATATCTACGCAAAATACAATGGTCTTCGCATAACGATCGCTACCCCTAAGAAACTCGGTAATCTTTTCAGCCACCAGTTTGCGGCGTTCCTCAACAATGATATTCTTATCGAAATCCTTCACATTGTAGATGCGATCCCCAACAATATTTCCGTCCTTATCTTTGAAACCTTGAGGTGGACGCCACCCTTCGGCATCAATGTCGAGCGTGACTTTAATGACCTTATAGGGCGCGAGAAAGCCGTCATCAATACCCTGCCGGAGTGAGTAAGTGTAAATCGGATCGCCGAAATATTCGGAGCTTGATACCTCTTTTGTCTCTTTGGGCGTTGCCGTGAGGCCAATATGTGACGCCTCGTTGAAGTATTCGAGAATTTCTCGCCACTTGCTGTCTTCGCGAGCACTGCCCCGGTGACACTCATCCACAATGACGAGATCAAAGAAACCGCGGCTAAATTGTTTATATGCATCTTCGGATTTGTTGTCCGAAAGCCCCTGATAAAGCGCGAGGTAGATATTGTAGGCCGTATCAATATTCTTGTGTTTGACTACGGTCATAGCCTCCCTAAAGTGGCGGAAATCGGCACGCGCAGTTTGGTCAATCAAAGCCGTACGGTCTGCAAGAAACAGGATGCGCTTCTTGGCACCGCTTTTCCAAAGGCGATGGATAACTTGGAACGCGGCGTAGGTTTTGCCCGTACCGGTAGCCATCACCAGAAGCACCCGCTTATCACCTCGCGCGATTGCCTCAACAGTGCGATTGATTGCTATTTGCTGATAGTAGCGGGGAGAACGTCCGCTTCCATCTGTGAAATAGTCTTGTGCAACAACGGGTTCAGCTTCTGCAGTAATACCTCTATACGCTTTGTATTTGGCCCAGAGAGCTTCGGGCGAGGGGAATGAATCGAGAGACAACTCGGATTCGAGATTGCCACTTGTCAGGGTTTTGTCGTGAAAAATAAAGCCATCACCATTGCTGCTAAACACAAAGGGAATGTCCAGCATTTCAGCGTAGCCAAGTGCCTGCTGCATACCCGTGCTAACGGTGTACTTGTTTTTCTTCGCCTCAATGATGACGATGGGTATGTTCGGCTTGTAGTAGAGAATGTAATCAGCATACTTCTTATTCTCACTCCGCGTGTGCAATTTACCCCGTACGTAAATCCGTCCATCCGTTAAAGGGACCTCTTCCCGAATTTGGGTATATAGGTCCCATCCAGCCGCTGTTAAGGCAGGCGTGATGTACTTCGTGCGAATGTCTTGTTCGGTGAGGGCTTTTTTGTTCATTGCTACCATCTCTTGTTTTCCACAACGGTCTGAAAAGACCATTTCCCTTTTTCATATTACCCATATCACCCCAATTGTGAATCTGACCACTCTCCCATCCTGATTATACCGCCAAGCCTCCATCCTGTCCATCTTTTCATCCTGAACATCCTGACAGACAGTTTCTACAATTTTTGCAAAGCACTATAGGATTTCACAGTGTGGCTTTTGACCATTCCGTACTGTGCATAAATCAGTCGATATATCTCCGTTATTTGATCGTATCGAGGTTGTCCATGTTCATTGCTGTCCAGAAATTTTGCCTAAAATAGAAACTCTGCTGTCCTATACTTGACTGCTCATACCCCTCCCTAAACTTTTCTCTAAGAGTATCCGCATCAGCTATTCCGGTAACAATTGCAAGATTGGCGAAATGTTTATGTTGGCTGGCTCGGGTAAAGAAGAGAAAATCCTCACTATAACTGGAATAGTACATAAGCTGTGGATACCAGCGTGTGTTAGGCGTGATAAACGCCATCAGTAGGGTAAGAAGGTCAGCCTGGATGAGATCAGAAAATGGTATGTCCTCCCTATTCGCCTGCCGTTTCAAGAGTGCTGCTGCTGGACTGAGAAGTTTTTGACCTTCTGATGCTAAGATTGGGTTCAGGATATCAGAATAGGCATAAAAATCATCGAACATTATGAATTTCCTATCATGATACCGTTCAGTTGTAGGAGCAATATAATGAGATGTGAATACATTGTTAAGGTCTTTGAAGGCACGAGTCTCCAGAAGTGCAGCGATTATGTATAGAAATGTTTCGAATACAAAAAGCCTGTGCGCTTCAAACCAATTTTCATTATACGAATTTAGCTCCACTGGCCGAGCTTTTAGTTCTAACAATTTTTCTAAAAAATCAATTAGTGCTTCAAAAAAGTCCTCCGATGGTGCTACCTTAGACTCAAGGAGCACCCAATCAACAACACAGTCTCGAACAGAAATGAGTTTTCCACAATCCTCAAGTATCTTTTCACCTAAATTCCCCTCCGGTTGCACTCTCACACGCAACTCGTCAGCATACTCAATGCAGACAGCAAGAAACGCTTCTCGATATAGGGAAACCCCGGGCTTTGCCTCCAATATAGCTTGACGAAGTAAATCGTATTGAGAGCGTGCAGGGCTGAGTGGTACGGCGGTATCGTTCAAATAAACTGGAGGCTTTCCAATCTGTGGCTTCTTATGTATCGGCTTTCCGTAAAGACGTCGAATTAGTTGCTCCCAATTGCTGTTGACCGCTTCAAGAGAAGAAAAATTGATCCAAATACGCGACTGTAGAAATGTAGGGAGGTAAGGTGTATCAGGATCCTTAAATTCACACACAATCGGTATAAATTCAGTCTGTTCGACTTGATCGTAAACCTTCTGAGAAATGATCTGAGATTCCGTTCCGACTCCTTGCTTTCGAGCGTCAGCTTTCTCAGCATATCCCTTGTCGCAAATAACCAACACATGCGTCACATAGGGATCTGTAACCATCCTCTCCATAAAGGCATTCTTATCTTGTCCTTCCTGTAGATCATAGATATCGAGAATCACGTCAATACCGTTCGATAGAAGGCGATCTGCCCATTCCCTCACCCGGTCCTGATGCTGTTGGTTTGTCCAACTGTAAGAGATAAAAACTTTGGGTATTGGTATTTCTGTAGAATTTTCTGAAGTCTTTTTCATTTTCTATCCTTAGTCTCAAAATCCTTCACACCAAATATCGGCTACTCTGGGTACGCGTTTATTTTTTTCAATGCTCTAACTATCCTCACTTTGATGCGCAGATGTAGAAATTGCCGCATGTCGCACCTCGGGCAAAGGATCGCTTTCGGCACTCTCCAACCAGCGGGCAATAGTCGGGTTATCGTGGAAACCGCACTCTGCCATTGCACGGGCAAGCTGAAAGCAATTCCAACGCAGAAACGGCACGTCATCGTCTTCATCATGCATTCTATCGTACCGTAATTCCTCAACGAGATAACCGAGACCCTGCAACACCAACTCACATATAGCATCCTTCTGCGCTTGATTTCCTTTTTCAAACACCAATGTGGCGACCTGTAAGGCCCCTCTAAGAACTCCCTTTCTGCGAGTGGCGATCTGGAAGCCAATTTCACGAATCAGGTCATGCGGTAGGGGTTGAAGTTGGTGCGTTGAGTCAGTAACGGCCTCCAACCAATAATACAACCCTCCTGACGCATTATAGACTAAATCATCGTTATAGGATGCCAAGTAGGTTCGCATCAACAGAGCGATATCATCTAAGCTGTCTGGCCACGACTTGACAATGCCTGAGACAAACCCCATGCCCGGCAGGCCAAATGCGCTTAACTGTTTGCTCTTTTCATAGAGCTTCTTGGCTATGGACTCCGGAATTCCGATTTCCAAGAGGATTGATCGTAAGCCAATAATGGCTTGACGAGTGTCTTCTATCCCCTCATGGTCAAAAAAATGAATTGGACGTGGTACAGGAGTTTCAGACCATTGCTTGATAACTTGTAAAAGATAATCCTCTTCTTCTTCTGAAAGCTTCAGCGAACGCTGACGGGCATTCAATCCAGATATGGTAGATCCGACATTCCAGAGAATCTCATCCAGACCTAATTCACTCTCTCGTAACAGACTGTTAGTGTTGAGCCATTTGCGACGAAATCGCTGTTCAGCAATACCACGCTCTGGTTCTGGCAAAAGGAAGAATACCCATTCACGTAGATCAGTTCCACTCGGCAGATCGTCGGATCCAGTATGATCCTCGTTCCAAAGCGCTTCAGCCACTTGTAATTTTTCGGCTTCCGTTAGTCGATCCCAGAAGGTTACCTCTGCGATTCTTCTGCTCGCTCTTTTACGTGCCTCATCGCCAGCACGTAAGCCACGTAGCAGCAAGCTGATGGTTTCCTGCCAGTGGCTTTCGTTGTCTATTGTACGAGGAGGCAAAGGTAGATCATTTTCCAGTAAATACCCAGGGTCCGGGTAATCAGATTCGGCGGCCGAGAAGTTGTCTAACCCGACAATTGGCGTGCTCAATAATTCAAGGGCCTGTTCAGTCTGACGATTCTTAGGCAAGGCTTCAAAAGAACGATCCAAAATATGTTGTATAGGTCTCGATAGCCATGGATGTTGGGCTATGTTATCATTTCGATACCATTCAAGTGCCTTGTTGAAAATTTCCTCCGCCATCTTGGGCTCTAACCGAAGGACGAGGCGTGATAGTGCCTCAATAGCAACACGCAGTCGTTCAATCCAAGAAATACCGCTGTGTTTGCCGATGTCAACGATCCGGGGTAATACATACTCAATAGCGCCAACACAGATCTGTGTAAGCGTACTTGCCAAGTCGGCTGGCATTGCGGCTACACGAGTACGTGAAAGAACACGCGTGAGTATCGGATCTTCGTCGAAATTAGAAATTCGGAGAACCAAATATGCGGCCATTGTAGGATCTGATACGGATAGTTTGTCCACGACAAGCTTCAACATATCTGAAGCTACAATGAAACGGTCAACAAACGGAGGCAATCCAGCTACTTCAGAGAGACGAACGGCTCTGTAAGATGCAATTTGTTGGTCGCGTTCTGCACGGGAAAAGCGGATTTCGTGATTTGGCGAAGCACCCAGTTCAAAGGGCAATTTCCCTTTTTTTTCAGGATTATCTGTTATTGCGTTAATGTAATAACGTTTCTCTGCTTGGGCGTCGCACTTCAAGTGTGCCAACTCCCTCCATCTCCCGAAGGCTGGAGGCGCGTCGATATTGTTCTTAACCTCTTCCCCAGATCTGTGCTCAAATGGTAGTGCGAGCCATAAAGCCCATCCCTCACGCGAGGGGCCAGCCACGCTACGATCATCTCCAGGATTCTCACGAATAGTCGAAAGAGCACGGTTAAGAAGTTGAACTGCATCATCATGCCGATTCGTTTCGATAAGCAGGGCGGCTTTTCTTAACATCCAGACGGGATCGCAGCCTTCGGTCTGCCAAGCCCCGAGTAATTTTTCTAACGTCTCGAAATCAAGCGAATAAATCGCCCAGAGACATTGTTCATGGTGCATTCTCTGATCAATATCAGGATGGTCTTGTCGGAAAGGTTCTAATGCCTCAAGTCGTTGCTGGAATAGATCTCTATCAAAGCGGAGTCGCGCTACCGTTACCAATGTGAGTGCGACATTACGCCATGCCTCCCGAATTACTCCCCATTCAACACTTGTGTCAGCAACATCGTTGATTGTCCGATCTTGACAGTTTATCCCATCTAAGAAGCTGTTTTAAAACTATTGTGAGTGAAGAAAAGGGTTGAAAAAGCGTATTCATCTGTCCAAATTCAGGTTATGCAAATCACCCTGAAACGAAAGGACAAAGATGAATACGCAAAGAGAATATCCGACAAATGTCACCCAAGCGCAATGGCAACTGCTGATCCCCTTGCTGCCCAAACGCAAATGGCGAAAAGGAGGTCCCGGACGCCCTCCTGCCAATTTGCGCCAAGTGTTCAATGGCATCCTGTATCTGACGAAGACCGGCAGCCAATGGCGCATGCTACCCCATACCTTCGGCTGCTGGCAGACCGTGTATGGCTATTTCAATAAATGGCGCGAGCAAGGCATCTTTGAGCAGGTGCAACAGGCACTCACGCGGCGAGAAAGAAAACGGCAGGGACGTAAGCCTACCGCATCAGCAGGCTGCATTGACAGCCAAAGTGTCAAGACAGCAACACAAGGAAAATCAAAAGGTTATGATGCTGGCAAAAAGGTCAATGGACGCAAACGCCATCTTCTCGTTGATACCCTCGGACTCGTCATCAGCACCTATGTCTCGCCTGCTGATCTCCAAGACCGTGATGGCTTAAAGCAGGTGCTCAATCAGTATTTTGACACGGGAGAGACACGCTTACGCAAGCTATGGGTTGATGGCGGCTATCGAGGTGAAGACCTCAAGAAATGGGTCGCTGCTAAGAAGCAGACGCATAAGATTGATCTTGAGGTTGTCACCCCAAAAGGCAAAGGCTTTCAACTCGTCAAACGCCGGTGGGTCGTCGAGCGCACCTTTGCTTGGTTATTTAATTTTCGCCGACTATCAAAGGATTATGAAGACTTGACCCACAGTAGTGAAGCCTTTATTCACATCGTTATGATTTACCTCTTAATCAACAGACTCGCTTAAGCCAGGGATTTTAAAACAGCTTCTAAGGTCTTTTGAGCTAATTCTTCAAGGTTGGAATAGATTGGGTCCAGCATGATCTCTCGTCGCCATATTAATTCGCGAATGGCCTTTAGCCGTTCTATCGGTTCGAACTTGGAAATCACACGCAGAATGATTGGTTCCCATCTTTCAGTTTTATAATGCAATGATTGAAACGTACTTGTGGGAACAGCTATCCAACCAGGATAGAGTCTCCTATTGTATTTCCAAACGTCAAGGATTTTCTGTACCAGAATCTTTTCTGATCCTCGCTCCTCACCTCTGCTGGGCGTATAGATTACGGTCACATTTCCAGAGTTATCTGTGCCTGGCTCAGGCTCGTCTTTGGGCACGTCGGGAACAACCTCTTCAACAGGTTGCAGTTCTTCCGGCACTGACGCATGTTGTCGGCTTGGTGGCTTTGGCCACTCTGAAACATCATAAGGTTGTCCTCGTTCCAATGTATGGAGGATCCACTCGGTTGCGTATCGGTGGCGCAAATGGTCCGGCCACTTGCTCGCCTTAGGGTGATGAGCAAGATCAATAGGAACAACGTTGCGGTCTTCAAGCATACGGCGACGGTGTGACGACAAGTCCAACCATCCAGCCAGATATATCTTCGGTGCCGATGGACCCAAATTGTCACGAACCCATCCGAACCATTCCAGGAAATTTGGATCATCACCAGAGAAACCGATCAGACAGAACGCGGTTTCCATCATTGCTTGTTGGACCGTGTTCACAAACGGCGCAAATTTCGTCGGATAGGTACGGTAATCCTCCTCCGTAAAGATGAGTGGGAAATGTGCAGGCAAGGAACCGTGCAACTTAACGATACGCGGTTGGGCAGCCAGCGGAATCTCATCCATATTTCGTACAACACTGTAGGCGTATTCGGCCACCAAAGAGCGTGTCTTCTCCAAGAGGGTATCCCAATTGGTGGTGAAGACATCGCGCCAGGGGAGACACAGTAGCCGTTTATGCATATCTCCTGGCGCGATGTCCTCGTCTCGGACCACTTGCCTGATGAATCGATGGAGATCACTTCGTCCAAATACGACCTCATACTCCTGGGCTAATCTCAAGAAGCCACTCGTTGATGATGCTTCTGCTAAAGTCAGAGACCCTCTGTTATCACTTTGTGAATATAGTTTCTCATATACCGCTTTTGCTACCTCCTGCCATGACGGAGGATCGTGTGCATCTGGTCGGCGTTTCAAGGCATTTCTACTAAAACCGCTCCCAATCATGACGGACGCACGACCTGAACGTTGCCAGAGAGCATCGCGGACCTGGTTAATATGACTTTGATCTGGAATTGACATTATTCACCTGCTGTTTTCTGTTAAAACTGTTCAATTGATTGGTGCATCGTGGTGGTCAAAACCTTCTGGATTGCGGCTAAAACCATGCCGCAATGACGGCGCTGTTGATGGAACTGTCGGAATGTGTGTGTGAGTGCTTGATTTCGATTTCAAAGCAAGTATGTCGTTGTATCTATGCTTTTTGGGTATTGTACATCAATTGATCCGCCCCGATTATTTCAAGTAAAAAGAGGACTTGACCCAAGCCCTCTTTTAGAAAAGGATTTCGCTCGGTTGTACCACCTTACCCCTTTTTATGCCGCTGCATATCGGTCCTCTGCAACTTGATATGCCTGAGCAGCACATTTCTCATTCATCTGAGAAGCATGAAAGTTGACAGGGGCAGGCTAACGATTCGGGGGTCGTCAACTTCTCCGGAATTGTCCTGTGTGATCAGCAAGCCAAAAGCGGCATTGTTGACTGATTTTTCGAGAAATGACCGAATGCCCAGCGTATCCCGTAAGGGATCTATCCTGCGTTGATATTTGATTTCTACCGGCACGCGTTGAGCACCGACGGTCAAAACGAAATCCACTTCACGGTCTGTTCCCCGTTCGGGAAAATGGGCGATGTCCAATCCGTGAATCGTTGAGGCAGTTGCGCCAAAAATACTCTCGGCGAGATGCCCGGCTAATGTGGTGAGTTCAGGACGCTCTGTTAGGGCTTCCGACGTTAATGGTGTTAATTCGTCCTGCCAGACTATCCCGACCCCTTTCAATCTTCAGTTCGGAACTTCCAGTAACTACAACTTTTACTGAAGCATTATCTACAAGGGACTTCAGTTGTGCATGCCACCCATCCAGATTCTGAACCTCGTGAAAAAAGAGATGTGCCTTCTGGCCATCTCGCGCCAGCGCATTGAAATGCGCCCCTGTTATCTTTCGTTCAAACCAATCGGAAATGCGAAGTATCGGATCCGCCATCCTTTGCAGCGATGCCAATTCATCAAACTGGACCCGCAGGATACTTGTGGGGGACACGCCTTCGTCGAGCAAATCCGCAATGATTTGAAACTGTACCGTCCTTTTTCCTACCTAGCGCGGGCCTCGCACCACGATGATCGGAGCTATCTCTGCATCCAGACGGCGACGTATCTGCGCGACCAGATGGCGGCGCGTTTGAGGTTGCAAAGGCATGGGGGCACCTTCCCACCAAGGATTAAACCGGCGCAGGTCAGCGACCAATTGCGGCGAGAGCCAGCTATCGGCAAAAAACGAATCCTGACTGCTCATGATCAATCCTTTCTCCAAAGTCTTGCATTTCGACAACGCGAAACTCCGGTTAGCTCCACATACCAATAATATATAGCATCAGTGCCAAATTCCCGCATACCAATATCAGCTACTCACAGTTGCCTCTCAAAGTGTCTCCCCTGCTTCGCCGCTTGCCATTGGTCTTCTGTATCGATCTCAGCGCCGGGATCGCCCTGTTGTTTCATCCAGCAATCGAGCTCGGCAGACAGGCGTTCTTTCGCCTTTGCGTGCGCGGGATCATTAGCCAGATTATTCAACTCGCAGGGATCTTCATCCATGCGATACAACTGTTCGGCAGGGCGGCGCATGTACCGATCCACCAAAAACCGCGTATGTTCATTAAACGTCGTATCAAAAACCCACGTCGGCCAGTACTGATGCCATCGAAACTGCCCCATCAGATGCTTCTCAATATAAATCGCCTCGGGCGTGAGATTGCGAATATAGTGATACGTACCATCCGTTACCGCGCGGATCGGATACGGCGGCCCCTCGGGAATATTATTATGCATAAAATACGCGAACTCCCGATGGTCATCTGCCTTCCCCAAAAGCACGGACATAAAACTCGACCCATCAAAATCAATCGCCCCTGGATCACTGCCCGCAGCCTCAATCAGCGTTGGCGCAACATCTTCATACTGAATAACCGCATCGGTATATCCCGGCTTCACCTTGCCGGGCCAGCGCACGACAAAACCCGTATGAACGCCCGTATTCCAATTTGTCCACTTGCACCCGGGAAACTGCGACCCCTGTTCAGACGTAAAAATTACCAGCGTATTATCCGCCTGCCCGCTCTCGTCCAGCACCGCGAGAATCTCACCCACCTCCTGATCCAGCACCTCAATCTCCGCCAAATACTTGGCATAATCACTCCGCGTCTCGGCCGTATCCGCCAAATACGGAGGCAACCTCAACGCATCCAGATCAAAATGCTCGGGATTGCCCAGCGTCCACGGCGCGTGCGGCTCAAAAAGACCCGTCACAAGACAAAAAGGCGTATCCCGATCTTGCTCCACAAACGCGCGAATACCCTCAACACCAAAATCGGGATCGGGATGCGTGCATCCGCCCTCAATACCCGGCACATCTTCAAATGGAAAACTCCTATTGGGACCAACATGCTTCTTGCCACACAACCCCACGCGATAACCCAGATCCCCCAGAAAATGCGGGATGCTCTTCGTCCCCGGACGCGCAGCAGAATGGTTCCAGCACGAACCATTGCGCGCCGGATACAACCCCGTATAAAGTGCCGTACGGCACGGATTGCACATCGCCATTGGCAAATACGCCCGATTAAAAACCAGACCATCTCGCGCCAATCGGTCAATATTCGGCGTCTGCACATTCTGTCCACCGTACAGCGACAAATCGAGATACGTCGCATCATCTGCAATCATAATCAAAATATTCGGCTCCATAGCCCCTCCTTTTTTAGCCCCAACCGAATCAGCAACTCTGGCGGCGCATCAATAGCGCGCAATTTTTCAACCATCAGATTTTGCATACGGGACAGGGCATCTAATTCACTATCGGCAAGATCATTCTCCTGTTTGGGATCCGAAGGCATGTGATACAACCGCGTCTTGTGCTTCTCGGGATGTCGCGCAGGCGTCTGCTTGCTCCGAAGCACATCGGCAGCCCAATCAAACTGATTGCGATTCGCAATAATACTCGTATAAGCATACACCGGTGGATTGGATTCATCCACCCCCTGTAACAGCACATACTCCCCATCGGTAATATTGCACGTCCCCGAAAACTGACCGTACAAAATCGCATCGCGCCCGGGCGCATTCTCATCCCGCAGAAAAGGAATCAAACTCTGCCCATGCAAATTCACCCCGTCAGGCAACCCCATAGCCTCCAGCACAGTCGGAAAATAATCAACCGGCTGAACAAACTGCACGGGACGCGACCCATGGCCAAACTCGGGATGCCAAACAATCATCGGAATCCGCGTAATCTCATTCCACAACACCCAGTTTTTACCTGTGCGCCCGTGATCGCCATTATGCGTCCCGTGATCCGACGCAATAATAACCATCGTCTCATCCATCAACCCCATATTCTCAACCTGATCGAGAAAATGCCCCACCCAGCGATCCACCATCGTCACCTCACCCGCATAAATCGCCTGCACCCGCTTCAACTCTGCCTCCGTCAAATTGCCATCCACCCAATCGTAAGGCGCGACCGGATACTCCATCACATCGCCTTCCGAATCATCGTACAACTTCACATAATGCCGTGGCGGATCCCAGGGTTCGTGCGGATCAAAAGAATCAATCATCAAAAAGAACTCCTGATCGGCATTGTGCTGAATCCACCGCGCCGCCCTTGAAAACAACTGCGGCGAAAACCAATCGCGCTCTTCCTTCCGGATATACTGCACATTTCGGAAATGCGGCTGATCGGGCCTGTTATGCGGTGGATAATCCAGCGTTCGATTGTCAAAAACAATATCCGAATCCGTCACATATCGGTCCCGCTCCTGCCCGCGCACAAAATCAAATCCCGAAAACGGTCGCCAGTACCCACTGCCCGGATTGCTCGTCCAGTGATGATACACATCCGTAAAAAAATAGGACACCTTACCCGCCTCATGCACCGTGCCACCCAGCGTCACATCATCAGGCTCTATACCACCCCAACCCCGCCATGGAAACTCGTATCGCCCCGTCGCAATATCCCGGCGACACGGCAACGTGGGATACGAACCCAAATACGCATTCTCAAAAACCGCTGACCGCTCGGCAAAACGATCTATATTCGGCGTATGAATCCGCGAATTGCCATAACACCCCACATGATCTCGACGCCAGGTATCCAGCACAATAAGAATGACATTCATAACAAACTCCTCATGTTAAAATCTCTTCTACCCTCACCCGCAAATCCGCCACAGAACCACCCGCAACGTTAAACACCACAGGCCCTTCATACCCATTCGCTTTGAGCGCGTGGATCACATCCGCATCATCTTCCCCAATCGTCACCATCCCGATGCGCCCGACATACTTATCCACAATCCCAGCAGCATTATCAACACACGTCGCATTGAGCCAAATATGCGCGCGCGCGGGCAACTCTGGCATCAAAGCATCAAAACCCGCTGCCTTCGCAATATTCAAGGCAGCGGGCAACACGGCTCTCGGACACATAACAGGATCAAAACACAAACGCAAAATAAACCTCCAAAAAACAAAGAGCGCGCGTAGCGCATTACCGCCACGACAACATTTTTAGGTCGCGTTCCAATTCGGCACTCGAGAGGTATTCCGCGTCGAGTACAACGGCTTTGCCCGACTGCGTTACCGCCTCGATATTGAGCGGTTTGCCAACCCCTGAGCTGAGTGGAAAAATGACATTGTTGCTATACGCCGTGGTAGAACGCCCCAATAGGATAAAATCGATATCTTTCGGCAACTCCGCCCGCAGACTCCTCGCCCCTTGTGTGGTAATGGTCGAAAGCGCGACCTTGCAATTCGGGATATCCAGCGCGTTCAAAGCTGGCCGAAGCCGGTTGAGATCCATGCGCACCGAATTGCGCCAGTGCAGGGTCACGCCCGCTGTCCTGGCCAGCCTTGCACAGTTTTCAACGCCGCTCTGGAAGGCTTGCTTATCCGGTCCCAATCTGGCGGGCAGAATCAATGCATCTCGCAGCCTCAACCGTTTCATCTTAGAGAAAACATCCTTCAAATAAGTCTGCGTCCATTCATACTGGTAAATCTGATGCGGCATAAAGGTGATCTCTTTGTAGCCCTGCATCGCAGAACTAAAATCCAATACAACCGACACACCCGTGAGCTGGATAAAATCCCTGTCTTTGGCGATACGCGCATCTGACGCGGCATACAAATAGCCGGAATTGATTAATACGCCGCCAAAGGTGTCGAAAAAGCCATCCACATGTGCCACGGCGTTGGCTATGCTGCGGATGTTTCCGCGCACGACAATATAGCGATTGGCATTCTGATCCTGTACTTTGCCCTGCGGTTCACTTCGATAGGGCGCGGTCTTCCAATCCCTATAAGTCGCGCCCTGCATATCGGCGTAGAGTTGATCGAAACTTTGATAGTCGCGATCATAGACCGTCGCACCATCGTCTCCCAGCAGTTCAGCGCGATGGAACAGCTTCATCTTTTCTAATATTTCAACCCGCTCCTTTTCCGAACAGCCATGGGCATCAACCCGAATCTCGACTTTGTTGCGGTTGAACAGGCGCGAGGCTTCCCTCAGATACCGCGCATTGTAATCCAGCAATGCCTCTGGGCCAAAGACAAAGCCGGAAAGGTGCTGAATGAACATGGGCCAGACGCGAAGCAACTGTGTAGCGTGCGCCACCGAATGCACCTTCACATATTGCCCCCTGGGCTGTGCCTTTGGCTTCATTTCCGCAAGTTGTTTGACCTTTTCCTCTTTGAGCTTCACATGAAAAATGCGCACATTTGAGCCACTGATATAATGCGCGTCATCCACCTGTTGCTTCAATTTGTCCTCAAACTCATGGGGGAAAAAGAACGCTTCCCGTTTCAAATCCAAATCCAAAAGCTCCCGCTCCGTTATCGCGTCAATTTCACCGACATGGGATTGAATTTTGAATGGTCGAGTATCCAGCGCATCGTTAAATATGCCAACGAGATATTCCCCATCGCCTAAACGATTCGCGATATGAGAAAGCCCATCCCCTACGGAGAACAACTGTTGCGACCTGAATGCGGCATCCAGAACACAACGCATGTGTTCTGTCAAAACATAGGGATATGGAAGCATCCTGTCATTGTTGAGCAAGCCATCAAACTCTGTGGTATATCCCCGATGATGCTTTTGAATGTCTCCGCGTTTGGGCCAAATGTAGCTCAAAGCATCGCGATTTATTCCGAACGCGCTCATCACCAGGGTGATTTTTCCCTTGCCCAGAGCGATTTCGTACACGAGTGGCCTCCCCTCTACAGTCGAAATCGCTCGTGCGCCAGCGGGAATATTATTCGCCGTAAAAAAGCTGAAGCTATCGGGTTCTACAATATTCTCTTTTTTCGGATAAACTATGCGCGCTCCGGCTTTTATCTGGTACGAGGGGGTCACGCCCCATTGCGGCCACATTTTTGCGGCATTCTCTGCGGTCACGACAAATTGCCCGCCACCTCTAACATAGTCTTCGACCTTGTCGGCTGTGTACAGCGGATCGCTCGCAAGATCATTAGCCGCGACCACAACGCCGTAACGCTTGAGAACCTCTGGGCGCACATCGTGCGTGAGCACATCTGCAGCATCACCATAAGGGGTATCTGGCAAAAAATACCGCTGGCTATTGTGAAGTGAATTGTTGGTGTGCCCCGGATAGAGCATGTTAAAGATATTCAGCAATAAATGGTCGCCCGCTCGATACGGCAATTTTGTCCAAACCCCGAATGTTGCAGCCTCCCTTTTTACTTCTGGTGCTCGCCAGCCACAATGATAATCAACCAATAAGGCAATAGGGGTTTGCATCACGCCTGGCGTGCCGTATTTATCTTGAAATTTCAGAAACTGATTGTACATATAGCCGGTTGGAGAGAGTTCAGGTGCTTCGTTGTAGCCCCTTTTCAAAGCACCCGTTTCCCAACCCATAAACACGCCGTTCCACATATACATCGTATAAAGCAACCGACGCATCGCACTGACACTGCTCTCCGCATCGGAAACTTTGTGAAAATATATTCTGCGTTCCCGCCCCGCTGGCTTTCGTAAATTGTATTTTTCAAATGGCGCATTTGGTTCGAGCGACGCACCGGCCGCCAGAATTTTTTTTTCGAGATATCTTTTGTGTTTTTCCGTCAGCCAAAACGGATTGCCCGAGTGGGATCCCTGCCATAGCAAGCCGTATTGTTTTCCCATTCCCCGGATAAAAGCATAATGCACGCGCGGATTGATGCTGTTGCGATAAAAACACTGAGCACCTAATAGCGCGGTTGCTGCATCCGAGCCAGCATACTGCCACAGGCTTCCATTGTGATGCGACAAAATCCGATTGCCCGTTTGTTGCCCATACCACTGGTAGTGATCTAAAAAATCGGCTGTCTGCCCAATGCGGGTTCTCGAAAAGGGGAAGACATGACCATGTGACAAATTGAGATATGACATGTCTGATTCGCCAAAGTGCATCCCCAAATAACGACTTCCCCAAATTTTGTACAGTTCTCTCGCAACATCACTATACGAATCTGCACTTTCAACCCGCATGTTGTAATTCTGGGGATCAACGTCTTTAACCCGAAAAACCTTAAAACCAGCCAATCGAAAATAGTATCCCTTAGCAATGGCCTCGAGCATTTGATCGCGGGTTTGATCAACTCTGTGAAGCGTTGACATAGACTTTTCTTCTACCCTCATGACTTTGCCGCGAAACGGGTGATTGGCAAAATCATCCCCGAGACTGCCTCCCTTAATGTGCATCCTGTTGCCAAAGGTATCGCGCGTTGGCGGCGGCGACTCGCGCAGCGAATATTCCGGATAATCTGCCACCTTATGAAAAAACGGATACACAGTCGGCTGCGCCATAGCCATGCCAGTGCTTGCGATCGCGACAACTGCGAATGTCAACATGCCAATCCGATGCCCAATCTTTTTCATCTCGGATCCCCCTGTTTGCACCGCGTGCGACCTTCTACATCCCCTCCCAGTACTCCCACATATCATCCGGATCTTCAAACTTTAAATCATCCCAATTCGTCCACCGAAAGCGCGTAATAATTGCCATGCGAATTTCATCGCTACAATTCATACTCGCGCTATGAACCAAATGACTATGCCAGATCATTGCGGTTCCCGCTCGCGCGGCTTCCATCTGCTGGGGCGCTACCACATCGCGTTTAATCACATAGCCCTTCTCCCGAAACACCTCTTTATCATCAACAGTCAAATACGCCATCACACACTCCTTCCATCTGCGATATACCGCTCGACCATCTCCCTGAATTCGCGCACAATACCCGGTTCCCGGTTGAACTGATTATACGACTCAAACGGATCGTCTCTCATATGATAAAGCTGACCTTTTGACCCCGGCACAGGACCCGTCCCCGCACACCCATCCACACCGCGCCCGCTATCTCCGGAATTATCGCAATCGACAATCAACTTCCAATCTCCTCGCCGAATCGAAAACACCCCCATGCAGGAATGGTGTATTAGATCATTGCGAACACGCTTGTTCTCACCCATCAACGCGGGCAAAAAACTCGCACTATCTTCACCCGCATCCACTGGAAGTGTCTCCCCCACAATATCCGCCACAGTCGCCATAAAATCCTGCAACCCGACCAGCGCATCGCAAACCGAATTGGGTGCGACAACGCTCGGCCAGCGCGCGATAAACGGCTCTCGATGTCCCCCCTCCCAGATAAACCCCTTAAAACCGCGCCAATCACCACAGGACTTGTGACCATACGTGCGCCCATTACAGCCGGGCAATGCACCATTATCACTCGTCACGATAACCAGCGTATCATCCGCCAAACCACAGCGATCCAGCGCATCCATCACCTGCCCCACCATCCAGTCAAACAGCGCGACCATATCCCCCCGGGGACCTGCCTCACTCGCACCGCGCAAAAACTCCGGCACACACGCGACCGTACACGGTTCATGCGGCGCAGAAGCCGCCAAATAAAGAAAAAAGGGCGTATCTTCCTTCGCCCGCTCCTCAATATACGCCACAGCTTTTTCCGTAAAAGTCGGATCCGCTTCCTTGTGGTCCCAGTCCGGAACCATCAAACCGCGCCGACCACCCGCCATCTCAACGGGCTTTTGCACACTCGGAATACCCACCGTCTGATCCTGATCGATAAAACAATAAGGCGGCTGTGCCGTCGAACAACCCGATGTCCCGTAAAATCTGTCAAACCCAAGCTCAACAGGTCCTCCCGCAATCGGCTTTGAAAAATCGATCTTATCTTCCTCCACAGGATCAGGTGACCCGCCCGACCACGGCAGGGGCAGATCAAAATCAAACACCTCACCATCCTTCACCCCCCAGCCCAAACCCAAATGCCACTTGCCAAAACACCCCGTGTGATATCCACATCTTTTCAACAAAGAAGCCACCGTCATGCGTTCGGGCTCAATCAATGGCAGTTCGTAATTGAACAATACATGGCTCTTCAGTTCTGTACGCCAGCAATAACGCCCGGTCAAAACACCGTATCGCGTGGGCGTACACACCGCCGAAGGCGAATGAGCATCCGTAAACCGCATCCCCTCACGCGCCAACCGATCCATATACGGCGTGGGGATTTTCGACTGCGGATTATAACACCCCACATCGCCATAGCCCATGTCATCGGCGAGGATATAAACAATATTCGGACGTGTATTTGACATACTAACCCCTCATATTTACCCACGGTTCATCTTCCGACACATCGACCAGCACCTCACCATCGAATTTAGCGGGAGACAAAATCGCCAGAAATACCAGATCCTCATCCCCGGCATTATACGTTCCATGCACCATATCCATCGGAATATGCGCTGCATCTCCCGGTCCCAAAATTTGCGAATCCCTATCCACCCACTGTTCCGCCATTCCCGAAATCACATAAATAATCTCTTCCATACAAGGATGGCGATGAAACGCGTGCGCCTTGCCCGGCGGCATTATCACCCGCACCAGCAGCAGATGATCCGCCTCAGTCAACCCCTCCCGACTGATCCACTCATGCGATCCCCACGGCAATTCCTCCACCTGCACATCGTCTTGTGTGATAAACCTGAGTACATCGGATTTTGACATCGCTCACTCCTTACAAAACCTCTGGATCGCGGCTAAAATCATGCCGCGATGACACACGGGACGGCACGGGGACCGTCCCCTACCTACTTCACACTTCTCATCACTCCTGCGGCAATTCCTCGGCACTAATATCGATCTCCTCGATCAACCGCGCCAGATCTGCTTCTACGTCTGCTTGCACATCGGCATACGCCGGATCGCCGTAAACACTCGTCATCTCCCAGGGATCCTTCTCCAAATCGAACAAATCGCGCTCGCCGGTTCGATGTACTGCAAGCGTATAATTTTGCGTACGCACGCCATAGTGTTTGGTCGGCCCATCCCAATACGCGTAAAAAGCCGACTGCCGCCAATCCTCTATCGTCTCTCCCTCGCACAGCGCGCGAAAACTCCGCCCCTGCACCTCTGCATCGGGTTGCAACCCGGCAAAATCGAGATACGTCGCACCAAAATCCACATTCACCACAATATCCTCATTCACCGAACCCGGCGCAATCGCCCTCGGATACCGCATCACATAAGGCATGAGAAGCGACTCTTCCAAAATCAAACGCTTATCAAAATAAGAATGCTCGCCCAAAAACATACCCTGATCAGACGTATAGACCACAATCGTATTCTCCGTCAACCCCTCCTCATCCAGATAATCCAGCAACCGCCCCACACCCTCATCAATCGCCGTAATACACCGCAAATAATCCTTCACATACTTCTGGTAAGCCGCGTGAATCTTCTCCTGCGTACTCATCCCCGTCGTATCCAGCCGCCCCGTAGGCCACTCTCTTCCCCGAAGACCCTCATCCATCCGCTCGGCCTGCGAGAGCATCGTGCGATGGTGATTCTCCAACGCGCTGGACACTTTGTCAAACGACTTGTAAAGATTCGATGGCTCGGGCAAATCCCCATCCGCGAACAAATCCGCATGACGAGGCGCGTACTCCCACAAACCATGGGGAGCTTTGTGATGGCACAGCATCAAAAAGGGCCTGTCCGGATCGCGTGCTTTCAACCAATTGAGCGACAAATCCGTAATAATATCCGTCGCATACCCCTCATACTGCGTTGGCTCGCCATTGCGCGTAAACGACGGATCAAAATAAGCACCCTGCCCCGGCAACACCTCCCAATAATCAAACCCATCCGGATCAGATCCCAGATGCCACTTACCCGCAATACCCGTTTGATATCCAGAAGCCTGCAACTGCCGCACAAAATTGGGATGATCGTCCTCCAGAGGTTGATTCAACCGCAACACCCCATTTTTATGGCTATATTGCCCCGTAATAATACTCGCCCTGCTCGGCGAACACAGCGCATTATTGCATATACAATTATTAAACCGCATCCCCTCATTGGCGATGCGGTCAATATTCGGTGTATCCACTACCTCATTCAGCCATCCGTTATAACAACTGATAGCATTCACGGTATGGTCATCAGACATAATGTATAGAATATTGGGACGCGGATCAGACATTAAAATTTCCTCCATTGGTAAGTGAAGCGATTCCGATTCATGGCGTATGATTTCCTCGATTTGTAAGACAACATCGGGCAATTCGACAATAACAATGTTCCACACAATATCAAAATTAACACCAAAATAATGATGAATAAGCCTATCCCTGACGCCCGCCATACTTTTCCAAGGAACATTTGGATATCTGGTACGGAGTTCTGTGGATAGGTTTTTAGTCGCTTCCCCAATAATTTCCAGATTGCGTATCACGGCATCCTGCGTCCTCGTATCCGCCAAAAATGTTTCATACGTCATTTCCGTGTAAACTTTTATCCGCCGTGCTGCTTCTTGAATATCGCTCAGAAAATCCATATTTATTCGATTAGACATACACAATACTTTCTTTGATATTCTGAGCAACGTGCGGAATTCGAATCCCTTGAATACCAGCATCTGTCAGGACATCTACCCGTTTGCCCAGGATAGCCTCAAGATATTCGCTAAACTCAATGAACCGAAAACCTATTGGATGTTCAAATTCCACAACAAGGTCAATGTCACTCGATTCAGTGGGCGTGCCTTTCGCATAAGACCCGAACAAACCAATTCTCTTAACCCCGTACTCAGACGCCAGATACGGACTGTTTTCCAAGAGAATATCTGCGATTTTTCTTTTCGTCAACATCGCCAATTTCTCCCTTAAATGGTTTCTTTTTTTATTGCTCCGGAACATAATCATCGACAAACGAGGTACAACTGGCGACAGCCAGTTTCAAATCGGGCATTATATCCAACACCTACATAAACCCAAGCCAATTTAACGCGATACCATCTCTATATCAACTCTCTTCTGGTACCGCCACATACAAGTATGAATCTGGTTGACACACCAATGCCACAGATGATACCATATAGGAAACAGAAGAACAAAGGGAAGGGCGCACAAAATGAACATTTCGCTCACTTCAACAGAACAAAGCTCCGGTGAACTGGCAAAAGACAATTTGGCAAATGCGATAGAGGCAATTCGAAAAGACGGCTATGTCATCATCGAGCAGGTGGTGGATCACGCGATACTCGACGCCCTCAAAACGCGTATGGACGAAGACTCTGCAAAGCTGATTGAAGCACAAAAATGGGGTGGCGCAGGTCGCATACATGGCCATTTACAGCAAGGACCCCCACCATTTGCCCCATTCCTATCCCCAGACATCCTCGTCAATCCCTATGCCGTTCAGATCTCACAAAAAATGCTGGGTGCAGGGTTTTGCTGCGGCTTTTACAACGGCAACACAAATACGCCAAACAGCACCTTCCAACCCCTTCATGCTGACGGCGTTCACCTCTGGGGCGAGCAAGACCAGCCCCATCCAGTAACCCAACTCATTATCAACATCTTTCCCCAGAACACATCTGACAAAAACGGATCGACACAGATCTGGCCAGGTTCGCATCTCGATATGCGCCCAGTAACAGACGAAACAGAAGCTGATCGTCAATCCTTTTCCCCGCCGATTCAGCCCACCCTGCAAAAAGGTGACATCCTGATCCGCGATTCACGTCTCTGGCATCGCGGCGTACCAAATCCATCTGACCACAACCGCCACATGATCGCAGTTGTTTACAACATCGGCTGGCTGGTCAGAAGACGAACACTCTTTTTTGATAAAAGCGGTAAAGAAATATTCGGAGCAAGCGACGTCGATCCCAATGCCGAATTCATCGCCCCCCCGTTCGAATACCTGTTTGAAATGGCGTGCAGAAAGATAGAAAAAGATCCAATGCGCGGCGTCTAATTCGCTTCATTCTTGCTCGGCATCACTGCCCTGTCATTGACGTGCAACGTAAACGTAGTAGGCGTGCACATGGGAGCGACGTGAAAATCCATCAGCCGAATACTTTCCCCGTGCAAGCTGTCCAGGTTCGGCGTCCGGGCAACAGGATTGCCGTGACAGCCCAGATCGCCATACCCCTGGTCGTCGGTAATGATCAAAATCACATTGGGGCGGGAATGTGCTTCGGTGTGCAGGCTCGATGATTCACGTTTTGTCATACATATCACACCTTTCTCAGCCGATCGGATACGGACACGCCTTCCCATTACGGATCATGAACCACCGGTCGGGCGGTGGCTCGGGCTGGTCGATGTTCGGTAGTGAGTTTCATAGCGTTCTGTCTCCTTAGCGCGGTCATTGGCTGGTCGGGCTGCCAGTTTCATAAATCAGCTGGTCTTTGCCTAACGCAGGCTCATTGTAGCGCTCCATCTGAGCAATCAGCTCAGCTTTAAAATTCTCAGCAATCTCTTTGTATTCGGGATCGGTATATACATTGACCAGCTCATCCGGGTCCTTATGCAGATCAAACAACCAGGGATCATCGACCTGTGAGAGAACCAGTTTATAACGTCGGTTAACGGCCATAATGGTATGCGATGCTGAAGTAGTCATATAGACAATGCGATCATCATCTACTACCTTTTCACCACTGAGAAACGCCGCAGAATCATTTAACCCGTGGGCATTTGGAATTTCCTCCTCAATCCCCATAATGCCCAGAATTGTCGGGGCGAAATCAACCGTCGTATAGGCGGTATTCACAACTTTCCCCGCCGCAATCTTCTCGGGCCAGCGAATCACAAACGGAATCTTTGCACTGCCTTCGTAGGGCATCCCCTTATTGTGGCGTCTATGCTCGCCCATCAGGTCGCCATGATCGGCGGTGAAAATTACGATCGTATTCTGATCCAACCCCCTATCTTCCAGATCTGCCAGAATGCGCCCCACATTGTCGTCGATGCATTTGACCATACCAAAATACCTCTGCATCTGACCCTGATTCAGTTCATAGGCCGTATTGTTGTCTCCAATCCGGTGCCATTTCGGCATTTTCTCCACGGGAAAATCCATCGTCCGCGGATTTTGAAAAACCATGTCTTTGTACATGGTGTCATAGGGCGCGCGAACCATGTTTGGTCCGTGCGGATCTGGGATAGAGACCATAATGCAAAAGGGGTTATTCTGGTCGCGTTCAATAACCTCCAGGGTCCGGTCAGCCAACCAATCTGTTGTAAACGATTTTTCGTCGGCACCATCTACTCTGCTGGCAGGCTCACCGATGTTGTTCGTTGCCGCAACATAGGGCGTGCCGTCCTCTCTTAGCCCAAGTTTCTTCCAGTGACCGCGGTTCCACATATACCGATTGTCCTCAAAACCGAATTTGTGCTCTGGCGCAAAGCCAGGCTTGGCTCCGCCACCCAGATGCCACTTGCCGAGGTATGAAGTGGCATAGCCCTGGTTTTTGAGCACTTCGGCAAAAGTGGTCAGCCCCTCTTTCAAGGGGATATCGTTTTTATAGACGTCGGTGGCAATCGGATAAAGGCCGGAAACAAAAGAGGCACGCGAAGGCGAGCAAACAGGCGACGACGAATAATAACTGTCGCAAATAGCACCGTCCCGGGCGAGCGAATCAATATGAGGCGTATCTACTTTAACGCCCGATCCCCAGACAAACGCCTGATCTTCCGTCATCAGATCGCGATAGCAACCCAATGTGCGAAAGTTGTGTTCATCGGTGTGAATAATCAACAGGTTCGGCTTGCTCATTTAGGTCTCCTTTTGAGAATTCTCTGATTGCTTTGTGGCTGGTTTGCTTCAGTGGCTGACAGCGATTCGAATCCGAGCGGTTTTTTTTCTCTCTTCATTTAGATATTCACCGACCATGATATGCTGTGGCCCTTTCATTTATTTTGCAGAGCCTTATCCATTTGCATAATCGGTGGTTTTGCTGGTTCAATAGGACGAATAATCTTTCTGCGGGCAGGCGTTAATCTTGCCACCAATTCATCGGAGTATTCATACCCGAAACGATCTCTGGTCCAAGAAGACGAATAGCGATAGATCAATGCACGACGTTCCCCTTCATTGGTCCGCACACTTGCGCCGTGAATCAATGCATCTGTAAAAAGAACAGCATCGCCAGCTTTAAGATGGACTTCTCGGAGATACGGTGCCATATCACCAGGCTCAAGAACATAATCCTTCCTGTCCTTTCCTTTTTGGTTTACCAGCGGATTTGGAAGATTGGACTTATGGGATCCAGGAACGACCAATGTACCGCCATCCCCAGGACCAATATCGTTGAGTGCCAAAAAAAGATTCAAATTGCCACAATAAAATCTGTCGTCATGATACCAAAAGCTGGTGCGATACATCTTATTATGACCACCCGAATGCAACCTGACATGGTTCCCTTGATGGACAATCGGAAGAAAATTCATCCAGATATGCAACCCGTGGTTATCCACATAGCGCTTCACAAATTCGATCCAGTTGGGATTATCGATCAACGCCTCAAAAGCTGGTCCACCCTCAATAATATTGCCAAACTTAATATCGGGACCCTGTACAGGTTCGGGATCACTACAGCGAACATGGCCGATCCACTTGTGTCCGGCCTCTTGTAAAGCAACCCACTCATTGACCGTCTCATTAATCTCCGCAATCAGCTCTGGAGAAACCACATTCTTCAAAACGAGATATCCCTGAAGGTCAAAAAGATAGTCATCCCATTCAGTGGATGCAGGAACCTGTGTCATATCTTCTCCTTTCGCCCTTATTTATCAATCAACGCGAATGCTCCGCGCGAACTCACATGAAACACTGATGCCCCCAGTGTGCCCAAATCCCAAACTTTGCATCTCAAAACCACTGGGGGCAATTGTACTGCTGTGACGACTCCCACGTCGCCTCAAACTCTGTGCTGAAATGTTTTAATTCAGCATCTGCCATAAAATCTCCCTTTTATTTACAATGTAGCTTCGCCACGGCAATAGCATCCTCTTCCCAACAGGTATAAAACAAATACAACTGACCATCTTCTTTCAACACATACGAATCATGCACCACATCACCCTCCCAATCCTCCTCGGCGCGAACCATATCTTCGGGAGGATAACTCGTCTGCCAGGCGCCCACGCTCAAATCCACAGTCGAACGCATGATATATTCCGGCTCCTCCCATTTCCGACTATAAAACACCTCCAGCGTCTCGCCATCTTCCATCACCCGCACAGACCCGTGGCGCAACCCCAAACCTCCATTGGGGAGATGATCGCCCGCCAAGCCATCGGCGACGAGATCATCTTCAATAGGCGACGATTCAGCAGACACCCACAGGGGATCGCTCGTATTCCAACCCTCTGGCACATCCCACAGATATCCGGGATCAGCGGGCTTCAAAAAAAATCCGCGCTGTGCAAAACCGTACCAATCGCCATGATAGGTAAACACGCGCAAATAATTTCGATCCGCAAATTTCAACCGCTTCAAACCACATCCTTCTTCGCCACCCACTTCGGGACGGTTAAAATTCAACCCGTACTTCGACGTCGCCACAAATGATCGCTGGTCATCATTGCTCTTCCCGTGAACCACCATGATAAAATGCCGATTATCCTCATCCACAATCACCTCAGGAGACGACACATGCCCCGTCAACACAATACCATCCACCACATCAATCGTCTCAGTCTCATTCCCCAGCCGCAAATCAAACACCCCGCGCCCAGGAAAACGCGGATCATCCAATCGACCGGCATTAAAAAGCGTCCAATTCGCCGAATCCACCCGATCTGACCACGCCATGTGAATACTCGTCCCGTGATGCGACGCACAATAGAGATAATAATTCGCATTCGGATGTGCCCGATCTTCTGCAGGCACCCAGTCGGGTATCCGAACCACAGAAGGAAACATCGCATCGCCGCGCAACCTCGATCGATTGGGATCCGCCCCAATCCTGAGCCGCCGCACATCACTTCCATCGACAATCGGCCTGCCGTGCAATTTCTCAACCCGATAAGTTACTTCACCCATACATTCCTCCATCAATCATAAATGCGGTTCTGGACAGTTACAACCTCCGACGCAACGCAATGCCATCGCTGGGAAAACGCTCGTCAAAGGTATATATCACGCTCCCGCCATCTGTCCGAGCGGCTGCCCATAGCATCGCGTCTGCAATAGACACCCTACCAGACGGTCGGCACATCCGCAGTCCCTCTAACACGAAGCTCTTATCCATCGCATAGGTGGAAATATTGTCCTTCTGAACCAGAGCCATAATGCAGTCAATGACTTGTTCACGAGGCATCTGATAAACCGAAGAAAGGACAAAAGCTGTTTCGCTCAATACGCCCTCAGTAATCTTGATATCATTAATTACATCGATAATCTGAGCCGCCTATTCGGCCATATCAGGCGGGTCGCCTGTGATATAACGAACAGTTATGCTTGTATCCAAAAATCTACTCATTATCTCTTTCCTTTATGCCCATCTTTTCCTCTGTTCTTTGCTTCCAGGCGGCTTCTCGAGCTTCATCCCATTCCTTGCCTGGCGCAATGCTCTTCTTTACATACTTAGCAAGGCTACCCTTCAGGGATTTGTTATGCTCCGGCGAAAAGAATTGAATTTCTATGCGATTATCCACCAGGCGCTGTAACGCAATCCACCCGGGTTCTATCCCCAATTGATCACGGAGTTCCTTTCTTATGACAACCTCGCCCTTGCCTCCAACTTTATAAATCAAAACGATCCTCCTCTCTGATCATGAGCTATTTATGTAAATTCTCCATGTTCAATGACGTTCATCCAGCGGCGTCCAACCGCGCCCGGGAGTATGAACCTTTTTTCTGTCCCACTCTTTCCGCATCGCGGCAAATGCCTCGGAATCTCGCATCTCTCGCTCGGGATTTTGCGTATCCTGAATCACAAAATACGCCTCACCCGGATGGCACGCCATCGTCACCGGCTCGCGCTCTGGCGTATAATCTTCGGGCACCTCGCCGATATTGCTCGGCACGCCAAAATCCTGATATCGCAAATCCATGCTCCACCGCACAATATCGGTCTTGTTTTCAAACGAGGCATGCGGTGTCAGATTCGTCAGAAACAAAACCGATCCCGCCGACATCTCCACCGGTATCGCACCCCTGGGCACATTTTCAGGTGCAATTTCCAAAAAGCCCGCGTGACCACCCGTATAATGTCGGATAACCCCCTCATCCTGCACCTTTGGAATCACCCACAAACACCCATTATCCAGCGTCGCATCCACCAGCGGTATCCAGCACGTTACCATCAAATAATCGTAACAATGCGCCATTGAATAACCCGAATCCTGATGCCACGGCACTTCCCCGCGCGAATAGCCCGGCACCTTGGGGCGTATGCGATAAATCGATGTACCGACAATATCGGGACCGATAATATCCTCAATACACGCAATTAAAGGACGATGTCGCAACGCTTTCAAAATCCCCGGTCCGTGAAACCTGCCCGACCAGATCGACATCAACACCTCGTGAGCGGCCTCCGGGTTGTATTGGTGGATTCGGGTCAGCCGCGTCTCAAACGACTCTTCGGCAAAATCGCGATCCAACTCGCCCCTGGCAATCAACTCATCGCACTTCTCCTGAATCGCGCCCGTCAACCCATCTTTCAGAAGTTGCAAATCATCCGAAGAATAGATGGATTCTTTAACGACATAGCCCAACTTGTTGAACTGTTGAACTTCTTTTGCTGTAAGACCCATGATATGTCCTCTCTTCATCTTCGGCGATCACATCACCACTGCTTTTCGCCCACCAATCGATGGCGGCTCCATAATCCGTCGCTGCTGATCTGTCAAATTGGGATAATCGTCTGGATTATAATAATTCTGCGACCACGCCGAATGCCCCGGACTAAACTTATACAGCAATGAGCGGCGCTCGTGCTCGCCTTCCCAGGGCATTGTTCCATGCACCAACGCCTCCGTAAAAATAATCATATCCCCGGCTTCTGCTTCGGGCTGATGTACATAATGCGCCGGTCGCTCAAAATTGCGCACATCGTTGGGAATATCAGCGATAAAATTGCTCTTATGCGTCCCGGGAATGCAGGCAAACCCGCCATCCCCTTTGCGCGCAGGCGCGAGATTATACGTAAACACAGTCAACCCATTGCGCATCACGCCATCGCGGTATTTGTACCAGTGATCACCCGGCACCCCCGCCTGCAATGTTGGCCCACCGTGCAATCGCCCGCGTCTTGCGCCCTTCTTCATAAAAATGGAATAATCGTGATCCACGCGAAATGTCGGTCCCAATAACTCAATCATATACGGCAACGCATTGGGATGATCGAACAACGCCTGCGTTTCTGGACCCCACATTGAAACGCGACTCGTGCGGCGGTTCCCATTGCCATCTTCTTCGCCGGCAGGCCATACCTCATCGGCCAACTTATTCAACGCACCCACCTCATCCGCACTCAACACATCTTTAACAACCAAAAACCCCTGCAAATCAAATCGAAATTTCTCTTCCGGTGTCATAATCTCCTCCTATGTCAGCGTTAGCAGGCAACAGTTCTCAAATTAGCTCACAAATATGCTCTCTCAACCATTCGACAAGTTGCTCGCGGGAAACTTCTCCTGATGCGACGCCCAAAATGATTTGTTCTTGAATATCTACGGTAGCATCAATTCTATATCCATTAGAACGCAAGAATACTCCCATTGCAGCATGCCCCACCCGTTTATTCCCATCCACAAAGGGATGATTCTGAATCAAAGAAAAACACAAAGCCGCTGCCTTTTCTATAATAGTCGGATAAAGGTCCTGTCCCCCAAACGTCATAAGGGGTTGTGCGATGGCCGATTCCAGTCCACCATGATCGCGTATCCCCGCAGATCCGCCACTTGTTTGAATAATATGATTGTGAAGTGCTAATATTTTATCTAAATTGATATAATTCATCAACTTAGCCTTTTGTATAGTTCTCTATTTTCCTTGAGTACCTGTTCACAGATATCCTTAAATCTCTGTTTCTCAAAAGATTTAATAGGATCATCAAAACTCTGTCCTCGCAATACATCGTTTTGAAAAAAATTAATAGTGTCATCTTTTATCTGACAATATGATCCAAGACCACCTGCCCTGAAACCCAAATGATGGCCAATGACAATGCGTATGATCTCGGGAACTACGGCAGCAACTATGTTGGCGGTGTATATTTTGGACTGCTCATCATCAAGTCCTTGTAGCTCTGGTATCCGACCAGTGTGCGTCAGGACATTACGTACCCGGTCAACATATTGAACCCGAGTCTTTTGCTCATGTGTTGGCGACGGGTCTATAATCTCAAGTGTTTTCAGGAGCGAAAACAATTTATCTAACAAAGATGGGCCACGATCAATCTGACCATGTAGCAAATTTTTATACCGTACCACTTCATCTGGTTGAAGTTCCGTTGTTTCTGTAAGAAGATCGCTTATTTCACTTTTAAGTTTCTTACGGATAGACTTGCTGACCTTTTCATAGGCCATCTCATGTTGGTCGAGAATAATATTAAGTGCCGTGCAGTAAGAAGCCGCACGCAATTGAAGAATGTTAGTGTTCATTGCCTGATTGTACAATAGCAAAGCAAAGTGCAAATTTTTTGATACCAAGTATTCCCTATTTTGCCAGGCCTGTGCTGCCGCGCGCAAAGTCTCAATTTGAGCCACAGCATAGTCACCATATCCATCTGGGCGAACCCTCTCACGGTATTCTTCTGTTGCTACGTTTCTGCCCGTCAGAAAAGTGAGCAAATTGCATAGATCCCATAGTCCTGCATCGTCGGCTACCTTGTCGAGAAGAATACTTTTTTCTCCAGCCCCTTTCCAGGACACAGTTGCTGTGGCTTGCCAGGTACCTTTTTGTGCTGGCGAGCGTTGTAGCCCTGTTTCATTGAAGGTCAACATTGGAGGTTGAGGCAGTTGAGAAATCTTATCATTGTAATCATCTGTAAGACGCACCTTAAGACAGCCGATACTACTCTCTGACCATGAGGGGCCGGGACGTGAATCGCCCATATAGAGATTGAAGAGGTCAACTGTTTTCATTTGTTTCTTCTCCCTGGATTACTGGCGTTGTGCTTGCGCGTGGCGGCTCAACACCATAGCCTGCCCCTGTATGCTTTAAGCAGGGGCCGCAATGACGGCTTTCATTGTTTTGCTAACCGCTGACCGCTGATTGCTACAGATTTTCAACTGCGTAAACAGCTTTCAATATCTGTTCTTCCCCGATGGTTTTAGCCTTGGCACCAAAACCGAGCAACAGAGCAATATCGCAAATATTGTTCATATATCGCGGAATACCATTGGTCGCTCGATAGAGCGCGTCGAGTGCATCCTCGCCAAACAAAGGTCGCTTGGCCCCCGCTTTTTCCAGGCGTGTTTGCACATAAGCATCGGCTTCTTCGCGCTTAAACGGCGCGAGGTGATAGTGACGCGCGACCTGTTGTGCCAATGGCTCAATGCCCGCAACCCGATCCCTGATCTCTGCCTGTCCAACGAGGAGAAGGGTAAGAAAAAAACGTCCGTTGCGTTGAAAACTGAACAGAGATTGCAACTCTTCAAATGTATTGTCGTCTTCCATAGCATGGGCATCATCGACAATGACGACCGTATATTTGCCCGCATTGGCACTTTTGACAGCCTGAACCTCAAGTGCGCGTTGCAGGGCTGGCTTTGCGTCCGATTGGATCTCAACACCCAATTGCCCGAGCATATCCCGAAGAAAATCTATCGGCGCAAGACCGGGTCTATTCATAAGCGCGATTTCATACCGATCAGATGACAGGTCATGGATGAGCATGCGACTCACGACAGTCTTGCCACAGCCAATGTCGCCTGTAAGCACGGCAGCCCCCATGCGATTATTGATCGCGTAAAACATTTGCAACAGTGCTCTCTGTTGCCCTGCTGAAGAATAAAAAAAACGCGGATCCGGCACACTTTCGAACGGCAATTCTGTCAGATTCCAATATTTCTGATACACGGTTTTAATCCTTTATTTTAAATCCGACCCTGAACTTTACGGCCCAATCGGAGTGATGGTTTAACGCTGCTCGCTATACCCGTTTTATCGCTCTCGAATATAGTTACGTCAGACGGCCTGTGTCAAGTGATCGACAAAGCGATTGGAGGGCATCCGAGTGTTTTAGACAACATGGAGACATTGGCACAAAATACTTTGACGGAACGTATTCAAACCCTATATTTTGCTGCACTGCGCTGGTGATACATCTGTTTTAACTTTCATTTTGGAGATCTGTATGGCCTGGTGGCAATCGGTTTTGCTGGCCACTTACAGCCTTGTGTTTGCATTGCTGATGCTCGTAAGCCTGCATCGACACCTGATGGTACACCTCTATTACAAGCACCGCCGCAAACGACCCATTCCCCGCGGTACCTTTGATGAATTACCCGTTGTGACCGTGCAATTGCCCGTATTTAATGAACAATATGTGGTCGAGCGACTGATTCGTGCCGTCGCCAAACTGGATTATCCATCCGACCGCTTCGAAATTCAGGTTCTGGACGACTCCACCGACGAAACAACCGCCATTGCCGGGCAGTGTATAGATGAACTTCGGCGTTCGGGACTGGATATCGCGCTGATACACCGCAACAAACGCACCGGGTATAAAGCCGGTGCCCTCGCAGAGGGATTGCGGGTTGCACGGGGTGAATTGGTCGCAATTTTTGACGCTGATTTTCTCCCGCCACCAGACTTTTTACAAAAAACCATCCCGCATTTTACCGAACCGCAGGTCGGCATGGTTCAAACGCGCTGGGGGCACTTGAATCGGGATTATTCCATTTTGACACGCGTGCAGGCCATTTACCTCGACGGTCATTTTGTTATGGAACACGGTGCGCGAAGCCGCTCGGGTCTGTTCTTCAATTTTAACGGCACAGCAGGCGTCTGGCGTCGAACTTGTATCGATGAAGCCGGCGGTTGGCAACACGACACCTTGACCGAAGACCTCGATTTGAGCTACCGCGCGCAATTGGCGGGCTGGCGATTTGTCTATCTCGCGGATACCGTAACACCCGCCGAAATCCCCGTGGAAGTAAATGCCTGGAAGGCACAGCAATTTCGGTGGGCAAAAGGCTCTGTTCAAACGGCCAAAAAAACGCTGAGAACCCTGTTGAAAAGTCGTCTTCCATGGCGCGTGAAGGGCGAAGCCGCTTTTCATCTGCTAACCAATTTTGCATATTGTTTGATGGCAATGATCGCCATCCTCATTTTTCCCGCAATTGTTCTGCGAGAAGACCTGGGATGGCTCAGGGTGCTAATAATCGATTTTCCCCTATTTGTAGGCGCGACAGGGGTGATCTCGAGGTACTACATCCACGCGCAACGAGAAATTTATTCGGATTGGAAGTCGCGCATCCTGTACTTGCCATTCGTACTCGCCCTGGGCATGGGAATTTCATTGAACAACGCGCGCGGAGTAATTCAGGCTCTGCGAGGACACGAGACCGCATTTATCCGCACCCCTAAATATCGCGTTATCGGCAGGAATGGAAATTGGTATCGCAAAAATTATATCATTAAAAAAAACCTGACTGCATTTTTGGAAATTGGACTCGGTTTTTATTTGCTGACCGCCATGGCGTATTCGATTGCGCGAGGAATTTATTTCCCCGTGCCATTCCTGATTTTGTTTGCCTCCGGCTTTTTTTATGTAGGAGGCATGTCTTTATTCCAGGGCATGTGGGCGAAAATACATTCGCAAACAATTGAGGTTGTGGAAGCAAATTAAAAAATCAAAGGTGGAATAGGCGCATGGCAACGCGACTCGACAATCCATACCTCTGGGCCTATGCCGCAGCCATTCTGTTGCACATTCTACTCCTGCTCCTTGAAAACCCGCTGTGGCGGGCCACTATCATTGTTCCACAAACAGAAAAGATACCCGTGTCACCACCCCTGACATTTGAATTTGTCGATGTGCCCCAAAATCGAGACGACGACGCCGAAGAAACCCCGTTGCTCGCAGAGCGCGATAATATCTCTCGCGATCAACAGACCGCTCCCTTACCCGAAAGCCACTTGCCATTTTCCGATGGCATATCACGGGCGAAGGATATAACGGCATCAGCGCAAAGTAGGCCGCGCAGCGAGACACATAGCCCAGACCGCTCATCGGAAACCACCGACAATCCCATTAGCTTTGTGGACATGTTGAAAAGTCCCGATAAAGCGCGAAAAGAACGAGAACGCGCGGTATTGGGCGGGGAGGTACTGCCCCAGCCGCGCATAGATATGGACAACCGCAAAACCCGCGCACTCGAACGCGGTGGATTGCAACTGAGCACTTATGCCTGGGATTTCGCGCCCTATTTGTCCTATCTCAAGCGACATATTGACCGTCATATTTATCCGCCCCGCGCATTCCAGTTGGGTATAATTGATGGCATGACCCAGGTGAAATTCAGAATCTGGCGCGATGGTCGGCTTGAAGGCCCCGAACTGATTGACTATGAGGGCCATAACCTATTGCGCGATACGAGCCTGAAAGCTGTTGAACTCTCGGCACCATTCAAGGCATTACCACCCGATTTCCCGGATGAGTACCTCGATATTGTGGGTACTTTTGAATACTTAATTTTCAGAAAAGGGCAAAGGCGACAATAATATGGGCTGGGCACTGTTTGAACAGGGTGGTCTCATGATGTATCCTCTAACCGTGTGCTCAGTACTGGCTTTGGGCATTGCAATTGAGCGCGGGTTTGCACTGCGTCGTCGCGCCATCATTCGACCCGAAATTGTCAGTGTGATCGACAATATTCAAGGGTCAGAAGACATAGGATTGGCTTTGAGTGTCTGCCGGCAACACAAAGGTCCCTTCTCTGAAGTGATGCGCGCGGGGCTGGACAATCGACATTTGTCCTTAGATGAGATCCGGGAAAGTATTCTGGATCAGGGCCGTCAGGAGATGGGGGTGTTGCAAAAGGGTCTGGTAGTGCTGGAAACCGTGGCGGGAGTTTCGCCGCTATTGGGACTTTTGGGCACTGTTCTGGGCATGATTAAAGTTTTTCAACAGGTTTCAGAAGTGGGCGTAGGACAGACCAATCTCCTGGCGGGGGGCATTTCCGAAGCGATACTAACAACTGCTGCCGGACTTTTTATTGCAATTCCATCGCTCGTATTTTACAATTTATACAGCAGTCGGGCAGAAAGTCTGATTTTGGAAATTGAAAAATACGCCAACACCCTTCTAAAAAAGCTCCGAGGGTTTCAAGACGCCGGCAAAGGAGAATAGGGATGCGATTGCAAATGCCCCTCAAACGCCGCCCGGCCATCAATGTAACCTCTTTGATCGATGTCTTGTTTTTATTGCTTACATTTTTTCTCGTCACCACGCAATTTATCGATCAATCCGCGCTTAAAGTCGAACTGCCCGCCATGGCACACGCGGAAAAAACGCAGCAGGCAAGGCGTTATATTCTCAACCTATCGGCAGATGGTCAAATGGCATTAGATGGTCAGATCGTCGATCAATCGACATTGCGGGAATTATTAAAACAACACGTAGCGGATGTCGATAAAAGTGGGGGCTTAATTTTGCGGGCAGACCGCCAATTGCCTTATGGCAATGTAATGTCGATTCTCGACCTCATCAGAGGTGTGGGAATCAGGCGGATAACCAATGCCACAGCCGAACCCGATAAATAGCGGTTTCGGTCTAAGAGGTCGGAACAATGCGCGATTCCAAATCGTCCAATTTCTCACATATCGAAGATATCCAAATCGTTGCCCGGGTTTTAGAAGGCAACACAGAGGCTTTTTCCGCGCTGGTTCAGCGACACCATGAACGCGTGTACAATACGGTTTACAGCCTCGTTGGCGATCTCGACGAAGCCGACGATTTGGCGCAAGAAGCATTTCTCAAGGCATTTCACGCCCTGAAACGATTTCGGGGGCAATCGCTATTTTCAACATGGCTGCACCGCATCGCTGTCAATTGCTGCTTAGATCATCTCAAATCCAGGCATCGGCGCAGCTTTGTTTCTCTGGATGAATATCGAGAAAATTGGGACGCACCGAGCATCTGGATGGGTCAGTCCAAAGATGCAGATGTGGGCGTTGAACGGCGGGAACTCCAAGAAATTCTCGAATGTGCCCTAAATGATCTATCGGAAGAATATCGCGTGACCTTCGTCTTGAGAGAAATTGAAGGCCTGGCCTACGAAGAAATTGCCGAATTGCTCAAATGCTCAATAGGAACCGTTAAATCTCGCCTGTTTCGAGGACGAACAAAACTTCGCGAAATTTTGCAGGTGCAATATGACAACTGGATTGAGGCGTAAATATGGACGCAGACAACACCGTTGACATCGACCGCGAATTGTTGTCGGCTTATCTCGACGATGCGCTGACAAAAGCAGATCGGGCCAGGGTTGAGATGTTGTTGCGCGTGTCTGACAGTTTCAGGCGTGAACTGGCCGAGATGGTGCGAGTGCGACAACTGTTTGCCGCCTGGTCTCCACCTGCGCCCGACCGATTCTTCGTGCGGCGTGTAGATATAAAAGTCCAGAAAGAAATGGCGCGGATAAAGAACAGATGGGGACTTCAAAAACTCGCCACTGCCGCAATGTTGCTCATTTCTATTGGCTCTCTGGTATTTTTGAGCCAACGCCTGGACAGAAATGTTGAACCTGTCACGCTAGATACTTTTTTGCAGGGTTCGCTCGACAGCGAGGTTCGAGAAGTTGCAAGTTTGACCGAAGATGATTTTTCCAAAGACCGCGTACTCAACCTCGTCTTATCAGACAACACGCGTTAGAAGGTTTTTGTTATGTTTATTTCTCGTTTCCGCTTTATATGCCTGATCGTATTGTGTTTTTTGATTGGCGCAGTAACAGGCACTGTTTACGAAAGTCTTGCGTCTGGTGATTCTGGAAAGAGGCGAGTGCGCATGTCTGAAATGGTGGCAAAGCTCGACCTGTCAGATAACCAGAAAGCGCAACTGGACACGATCCTCGAGCAAGGGCGCAAATGTATGGTAGATATCAACACGGCCTACCGGTCTGAGTTTGGAAAAGTGAGAAACACAACCCGCGCTCAAATTCAGAAAATTTTGACCACAGAACAGCAAAAAGAATTTGATAAGATGATGGCCGAACTGCAAGATGCTTGGCAGCATCGTCAGCACAGAAACAAAACCCACAGCAATCAGGCCGAGTAAAAAAATTTGTGCGAAAACAAGTGAGTAATTATTTACTTTCTTCAAAGATTTGAGAGGATGGAGGGAAGATGCAAAAAATAGCTAACTGCCGATGGTTTGTGCTGCTTTTTTTCGCGCTCTTTGCCTGTGGCGAAGAAGAAGCACAACAGACAGGAGGACAAGGCGGACGTGCTGGACGCGGTGGTGGTGCTGCTTCGCCCGTTAAGGTCGAGACTGTAAAACAAGGGGATATTTCTGCGTATATTCTCAAAAATACGACACTTGAAGCCGAAAGATGGATTGACGTTCGAGCGCGCAGGACCGGACAGGTTATCGCGCTCCTGAAAGAAGAAGGCGATCCCGTACGCGCGGGTACCGTCCTGGCGCGGCTCGACGCCGATGCTGCCCAAATCAGTGTTGCACAGCGAGAAGTCGCCTATCGAGAAGCCGAACAAAGGTATGAACGCGAAGATGCCTTATTTCAGCGCAATCTGGGCAGCAAACAGACTTACGAAAGTGCCAAAACCCAGTTCGAATCGGCCAAAGCACAACTTGCACAGGCCAAACTCGATTTGAGTTACACGGCGATTAAATCGCCCATTGAAGGCATTATGACGCTGAGAAATATCGAGGTGGGCAATATGGTCACCAACAATCAAGTGGTGGCCTCTGTAGCCAAATTTGATCCCCTGCTTGCACGCATCCAGGTAACTGAAAAGGACTTTGGTAAAATCACCGTAGGGCAGATTGCGCGCATTACTGTTGAAGCCGCACCTGAAAGAGAATTTACGGGCACAGTAAAAATGATCAGCCCAGTGGTGGATCCCGAAAGTGGCACGGTCAAAGTAACCGTTGAGATACCCCGAATAGATGAAACCCTGCTGCGCCCGGGGATGTTTGCTTCGGTTTATATTATCACGGAAACGCGAAGAAACACCCTGGTTATTCCCAAAAGAGCCCTCGTACTCGAAGGGGAAGGCAACCAGGTATTTACCTTTGAAACCGATCCCGAAAGCGGGCGCGGGCAGGCACAACGCAAGCGTATTGAAATCGGCTTTACAGATAGTGATCGCTTAGAGATTCTCAATGGCCTTTCCGAGGGAGAACAAGTCATTACCGTGGGGCAAGAAGGTTTGAGGCCCGGTTCTCCCGTGCGCCTCGTAGGAGAAGCCGCACCTCCCGCAATTGCCGGGCGCGGTGGACAGGGCGGACAACAAGGTGGCGATGGACAGGGGCAGGGACGCGGACAGATAGGACAGGGCGAACAACAAGGTGGGGGCAGAGGGCAAGGTGGCGGTGATCCCACAGACCGCATGAAACGCATGATCGAGCGCATCCCCAAAGTCAAAGCCGAATACGAAAAACGCGTGAAAGACGACCCTGAACTCGCAACAAATATGGAAAAACTCCGCGCTTTTGTGGCTGAGATGCGAGAAAAAGGATTGATACCAGGACGAGGCGGACGAGGTAACTAAAACTAATGAAACTCATTGAATTTTCGACCCGGCGACGGGTAACAGTAACGATGTTTGTGGCTGCGGCAGTGCTATTCGGCATGGTGGCTTTTCAACGCCTATCGATTAACCTGCTCCCCGACATCACCTATCCCACCCTGACGGTACGCACAGAATACGAAGGCACAGCGCCCTCAGAGATGGAACGCTTAATCACCGAGCCGATTGAGGGGTCTGTAGGTGTGGTAAACGGGGTTATTCGAGTAACCTCGGCCTCGCGTCCTGGCATATCGGATGTCGTTGTGGAATTTGCCTGGGGTACGGATATGGATTTTGCTTCTCTCGATATTCGAGAAAAGCTCGATCAAGTGCGCCTGCCACAGGACGTGAGAAAACCCGTGCTGTTGAGATTCGACCCTTCGCTCGACCCGATTATGCGTATCGGGCTATACGGTGAAGAAAGTCTGATTTCGCTGCGCCTCCTGGCTGAAGAAGAAATTAAGCCCGAATTGGAGAGCCTCGAAGGAGTCGCATCTGTGCGCGTCAATGGCGGGCTGGAAGAAGAAATTCAAGTTGAGATCGACCAGCCCAAACTGGCTGCATTGCGCATTCCACTGGCTCAGGTCGTCAACCGCCTGGCTCAAGAAAATGTGAACTTGACGGGTGGAGAACTTAAAGATGGCGAGGCAGAATACCTGGTTCGCACATTCAACGAATTTAAAACAATAGAAGAAATTCGGGATATTGTGGTAGGCCAGCGGGAGGGCACAGTTATCACATTAGCCGATGTCGGCGCAGTGATCCGAGGGCATCGCGAACGCACGGTGATTACGCGTATTGATCGGCAAGAAAGTGTCGAACTGGCCATATACAAAGAGGGCGATGCCAACACTGTAACAGTTGCACAAGCCGTTAAAGAAGCCATCGCGCAATTCCGCCGCACATCTGGCGATTTGCTGGGTAATTCGCGTATGGAGGTCGTCTCTGATCAATCGACATTCATTCGGGACTCAGTGTCCGAGGTCCTCAATACTGCTATCTTGGGCGGTTTTTTGGCCATCATCGTCCTCTATCTATTTTTGAAAAGCCCCAAAAGCACGGGCATCATCGGCGTATCTATTCCCATTTCAGTTGTTGCGACATTTTTCCTGATGTACGCATCGGATGTAAGTCTCAATATCATGTCTTTGGGTGGTCTTGCCCTGGGGATTGGCATGCTGGTTGACAACTCAATTGTCGTACTCGAAAGTGTACAGCGTTATCAGGATAGCGGCATGAGTCCGCGTGAAGCGACCAATAAAGGGGGGGCTGAAGTGGGGCAGGCTGTGGTCGCTTCTACAATGACGACAATATGCGTATTTGTCCCCATTGTTTTTGTAGAAGGCATTGCCGGGCAACTCTTTCGAGATCAGGCACTTACCGTGACCTATTCGCTCGCCGCCTCCCTGCTCGTTGCCCTCACGGTCATTCCCATGCTGGCTTCGTTGGAATTTTCATGGATCGGCGAATTTGCCGCCGTAGAAAAACGAAAAAAAGAAGGTGGACACAAGGGTGGAGTAGAAGGCCCCGCCCGCATAATAGGATTGCTCGGGACGGTTGCAGGAGGGATCGGACGCGGTATTCTGGCCTGTCTGGCACCTTTATTCTGGATTTTTGACAGGATAATTGGACGAGCTTATCTCATCTATCCGCACATTATCCAGTGGGCACTCAAGCATCGCCTTGTCGTAATTGGGTCGGCAATAGCCCTCCTGGGCGGCACTGCGACACTTGGCAATAGATTGGGCAGTGAACTGATCCCTGAAATGAGCCAGGGAGCGTTCTCAATTTCAGTCGAAATGCCGCTGGGCTCGCCCCTTGCCGCGACTACGCAAGCCATTCAAGCCATTGAAGGAATTGTTCGCAGCCAACCCGAAGTGCGCCTGGTTTATAGCATTGTCGGTACGCAATCGGCATCTGGAGGAAGCGGCGGAGAAGAAAGGGAAAATGTGGGCGAAGTCAATGTCGTGCTCCACGAAGGCATTATTCGAGATCGCGAAATTGCCGTGATGGATCGCTTGCGCCAAATGATCATGGAAATTCCCGCCGTGGATACAAAATTTACCCGCCCATCGCTGTTTTCGTCCCGCACGCCAATCGAAGTGGAAGTCGCCGGTTATAATTTGCAGTCGCTACAGACGATCTCCGGGGAAATGATGGCGCGCATGCAAACCATTCCGGGATTGACAGATATAAAAACAACGAGCGAGGGCGGTACACCCGAAGTGCAAATTCGGTTTGACCGCAAGCGCGTGGCGCAAATGGGTACGACGATTAATGCCATCGGTGAGATTATCCGCAATCAGATTCAAGGGGAAGTTGCCACACAATTTACCCGAGGAGATCGGCGGGTCGATATCCGCGTCCGCGCCAAAGAGAAACACCGAAGCACAGTAGATGATCTGCGTCGGTTGATCATCAGCCCCAACAATGCCCCATCGCCGGTACCTTTGAGTGTGGTCGCCGATTTACAGGTAGAAATGGGACCTGCTGAAATTCGCAGAATTGACCAGGAGCGCGTGGCTTTGATTTCGGCCAACCTGGTAGGTCGCAGTCTGAGTGCTGTCGTCGCAGACCTCGAACGCGAAATTGATCGGATGGAGTTGCCCGCCGATTTTGCGATTAAAGTGGGCGGACAAAATGAAGAGCAACAGCGGTCGTTTGAAAGTATGAAATTGGCGATTGGATTGGCGATTTTTCTCGTATATTTGGTGATGGCATCGCAGTTTGAATCGCTCGTTCACCCTTTCGTGATCATGTTTGCCATACCTTTTGCGCTGGTAGGCGTTTTTGCCGTGCTCCTCATGACCGGGCAGACCATCAGTGTGGTCGTGCTCATTGGTTTGATTATGTTGGCCGGCATTGTCGTCAACAATGCCATCGTGCTCATCGACTATATCAACACGCTTCGGCGAGATGAAGGCATGCCCAAAATGGAGGCCATTGCAGAAGCGGGCAGAGTGCGCCTGCGTCCCATTTTGATGACCACCTCGACAACCGTGCTCGGTTTGTTGCCCATGGCACTGGGCATTTTCAATTTTCAGCCCCTTGTCAAAAGCATCCGAGGCGCGTTGGACGGCGTATTATACGGGCAGGCATTCACCGCGGTCATGACTGTGGTGGGTATGATATTCCCGGTGGGACAGGGCGCGGAGATACGCGCACCTATGGCCATTACCGTTATTGGCGGCCTGGTCGTATCAACGCTGGTGACCCTGATACTGATTCCAACGCTGTATTCGCTAACCGACCGCAAGGAATAGCATGGAGCAGAGCCGAAATGAAGCGTTTATCGAATCGCTTCAGAACTATTCGCTTTCAGAACTCGAAGATATTTATGCACATCTGGATCGCGACCTATTTCCAGAGCGATTTGATCAAGTCAGGACCGAAATCGAATCGCGCCTGAAGGACTTTGATTCAAACGCCACAGGCATAAGTACACGAATGGAGTCACCCGGGTTTTTGAGACGCATCACAGCGAGCGCGATTGATTTCTCCATGCAAGTGCTCGTTCCTTTTTTGATTTTTTTTCTGCTCAAAAGCGTTCTTTTTCCAAGCGCGCAAACCGCAAGTGCCGGCGGTGGTGGACGCGGCGGCGGTGGACGTGGCGGTGGACGTGGCGGTGGACGTGGCGGTGGTGGCAATCAATCCGATGATCTCTGGTCAGACATCACGGGTTTCGTAGGGGATGCGAAGGATATCGCCGTTGGATTGATCGAAGGAGACCCCGCAGCACAGAGCAAGGCGATGATTATCTGGAATGATTTTGGAACCATTTTGGTCATTCTGCTCATTTTTCGGGTCCTCATGACCTTATTGGGATGGACGCGCTCTGGGTTTACTCCTGGGATGCGCGAATTGGGTATTCGAGTCGAACGCGTTGGAGGAGGTATTCCAACCTGGTCACAGGCGGTGGGCAGATTTGTTCTACAGCCTCTACTTTTTATCGCGACACTGGGGCTTAGCGGATTTTGGATGCTGTGGGATCGCGACAGCCGAGCACTTCACGATAAAATTCTCGGCACAAGGCTCGTTAGCGTGGTGCGTACCTGGGAAAAAACAGGAGCTGAGAAAAGATTTGAATAAAAGGGGAGAAGCTCTCCACCCCTCTCACGCCTTTCAGATTTTCCGCTATTTTAGTCAGTTATCCGAAACTTTTGTTCATGTGCTTTCGTCTAAACCCTCGAAATATTAGAGAAGGAGTAAGTATGTACAGACGGATGTATAAAGTGTGTTGTGTCGTGCTGGCAACCGCATTTTTTCTGGGGTGTTTGGCCCCTGTTGCCGAAGCGCGGTCTTTTTTTACTGCACGGCGCACATTTGGTATTTTGTTTCTCGGTGGCAGTGCGTTTATGGCCAAGCGTGCCATTGATTTTAAGCGCGATGCAAACGACAATTACGAAGCTTACAAGGCGGCGACAAATGCGCGGGAAGCCGAACGGCTTTTTAACCGCACAAGTGATCGAGATACCAAGAGCCAGATGAGTATTGGATTTTCCACAATTTTGTTGATCAGTGGTTTGCGTTTGCTCATGCACAGCGGCGTGGATGATAAAATGCCCAAAATTGATCGACGAATCAAAATTGATCTCAACAGTGATATTCGCAAAAAGTCTGTTGGGATTGTGTTAAAGAAAAAATTTTAATCATCAGTAATGGGACATGAGGAGATTACTATGAATCACTGGTGGACGCGCCGACTACAAGTCGGCCTTTTGGGGATTGCGATAATTTTAATTGCTATGTGGGGATGCGGACGCGAGCGCGTAAATCCAATTGACTCACAATATGGGGGTGAGGGAAGCGTAGCTTTGAATTCGCCGGGCAATATTCGCGTCCAGAGCGATATTGGACGGATCACTTTGAACTGGAATCCGGTAAACAGCACCAATCTTGCGGGATACGGGATATGGCGTTCAACATCGGCTACGGGAGACTTCGTGCTATTGCGCGGCGAATCATCTGTCCCCGACGTGACGACAGCACGGACGACATTTGTGGATTCAACAATAGATATTAGTGCATCGAAAATATACTTTTACAAACTCAGTAGCGTAGATGTAGATGGACAATCAAGTGAGTTGTCCGCGTTTGTGAGCGCAGAAGTCCTCGATGACGCGCGCGCGCCAGCTATGCCGGCAAATCTCGTCGCTATCACCGATGCCGATGGCAAACAGGTTACACTGGGCTGGTCAGCGCCAGAAATGGATGAGGGTAATCAGGAATTGACCGGCTTGTCCGGATACAGAATTTTCAGGATTAAAGATTCGCAGGGCAAACTCCAGATACAGGGTCCGCAGACAGCTCTGGTCGCACTCGCGACAGAACTGGGCATTGACCTCGATAATCTGGGAGAAATATCCGACGATTTGAAGGATATTTTTGTTGATCTTGGGACAGTGCCAGCCAACCAAACTTATTTTCTCGATACCGATGGGCTCGAAGCTGGCGTACTTCACGTGTATGTGGTCATCGCTGTTGATCCAGATGGCAACACAGGGCCTCCAGCACTTACTTTAGTGACCATAAACGCACCGGGCGCGAACGTGCCAGTGCCTGCTGGCTTGCGCGCAACGAAAAATGAACAGGCGCGCATTGTCATATCCTGGAATCCTGTGAACGATCCCAATTTGCTGGGTTATCTGGTCTTGCGGTCGCAATCGACACAAGGCCCTTTCACACCCGTAACAAGCGATACACTCTTTACCACGGGACAAACGACCTATGTCGATTCGCTTGTCGTAACCGATCAAGTGTATTTCTACAAAGTTCAGACCGTTGTGCAAGATTCTGAGCTTGGGCTGTTGCGCAGTGATACTTCCACTTTCATCGACGGACAGGCACTTGCCGATCAGAGTGCTCCTGCCGCGCCCTCAGACCTCATCGTCAGTCTGGACGAGGCAAATTTCCAGCGGGTGATGCTGAACTGGACTGCACCTGTCACAGACAGAAATGGCAATGAGTTGACCGGGCTGGCCTCCTTCGAGATATACCGGTCACGCGGGAACAACACATCCTTTGCGCTTATCGCCACAGTATCGAGCGATCAGGTGAGTTTTGTAGATACTTCTGTCGAATTGCTCACCACGTATTTCTATGCAATCAGAGCAGTGGATCAAGCCAGCAATGCCGGACCCCGGTCTCAGCCGATATCTGTGACGACCAAAGGGTTTGCCATTCCGCGCAACGTGCAGGCGACTGCTGGGGTGCAGAAAATCACCTTGACCTGGGTGGCGAACACCGAGCCGGAATTGACGGGATATGAAATATTGCGCTTTGCAGATCCCTCACAAGAAACACCCGACAAGACCTTCTCTTCTGTGTTGACGACGTATGTGGATACCCCCGTCACAGCCGCGCAACCCTTTGTCTATCGGGTGCGGGCGGTTGGCACCGCCAATGTGAAGAGCGAATTGTCGGCCCCCGTCTCTGCCCAGGCCAATGAATCTGCTCCGGTTTTGGCGGCACCGCGCAATGTGCAGGCAAGAGGTGGGATTGGGTATATTACCATCACATGGTCTGCCAATACAGAAGCAGAACTGACCGGGTATCGCGTAATGCGCTACACAGACCCGGCACAGACAGTGGCCGAAGCGACCTTTGCGACCGTGCAGACGACTTATGTCGATTCGCCGCTGGTATCGGGGCAGACCTATGTGTATCGCGTGCAAGCTGTTGGTACCAATAACGAAGAAAGCGAACGGTCACTGTACGCCTCCGCAACGGTCTCAGCCGACCAGAGTCCTCCCGGCGCGCCCTCGGATCTCATCGTCAGCCTGGATGAGGCGAATTTCCAGCGCGTGCTTCTTAGCTGGACGGCTCCCACAAGAGACAGCAATAGCAATGAGTTGACCGGACTGGCCTCCTTTGAAATTTACCGGTCACGCGATAATAATACATCCTTTGCACTGATCGCCGCAGTCTCGAGCGATCAAATGAGTTATGAAGACACATCTGTCGAGTTATTGACGCGATACTTTTATGCGGTCAGAGCAGTGGATCAGGCCGGCAACGCCGGACCCCGGTCCCAACCGGTATCTGTGACCACCAAAGGTTTTGCTGCGCCGAGCAACTTGAGAGCGACTGCTGGGGTGCAGAAAATCACCTTGACCTGGGCTGCAAATACCGAACCGGAATTGACGGGATATGAGATCTTGCGCTTTACAGATCCCACGCACGAAACACCCGACAAGACCTTCTCTTCTGTGTTGACGACGTATGTGGATACACCCGTCACAGCAGATCGCCCCTTTGTCTATCGGGTGCGTGCGGTTGGTCCCTCAAATTTGAAGAGCGAACTGTCGGCCTTTGCATCTGCACAGGCCATCGAGCCGCCTCCGGTTTTGGCAGCACCGCGCAATGTGCGAGCGACTGCTGGGGTGCAGAAAATCACCTTGACCTGGTCGGCGAACACCGAGCCTGAATGGACGGGATATGAGATATTGCGCTTTGCAGATCCCACACAAGCAACACCTGACCGGATCTTCTCTTCTGTGTTGACGACGTATGTAGATACGCCTGTCACAGCAGATCGCCCCTTTGTCTATCGGGTGCGTGCGGTTGGTCCCTCAAATTTGAAGAGCGAACTATCGGCCTTTGTATCTGCACAGGCGACTGAGCCTGCTCCGGTATTGGCGGCACCGCGCAACGTGCAGGCAAGAGATGGAATTAATCGCATTACCATCACATGGTCTGCCAATACAGAAGCAGAACTGACCGGGTATCGCGTAATGCGCTACACAGATCCTGCGCAGACAGTGGCTGATGCGACCTTCACGACCGTGCATACGACTTATGTCGATTCGCCCCTGGTAGCGGAACGGACCTATGTGTATCGAGTGCAGGCGGTTGGTGTAAATAACACAGAAAGCGACCCATCGCTATTTGCCTCTGCAACGGTACAGGTCGATAATGTGCCACCTGCTACCCCCGGCAATTTTGTCGCTGTTTTGGCAAGTAGCGGCACAACAATCGAGTTGAGTTGGGACGCCCCCATAAGAGATGCAAATGGCGGTGCCCTGACGGGCCTTGCCCGCTATGTGATTTATCGCGCGGATACATCGAATGTTGCACTAACTGAGATAGCAACCGTAGATGCAACGCATGAAATGTATCTGGATACCGGCCTGCGAAACCAAAAGATGTACAGGTATCAGATCTCTGCCATTGACTACCACGGCAATGAGAGCGCACGCTCGTCCATCAAGACGGTGACCACAACTGATATGATCGTTGTGCCTCCAACGAATCTGCGGGCTTCTTATAATGCCAGTGTTCCCGAGGTCAATGTGAGTTGGACGGCTCCTGGTGAATACGACAGTTTCGTGGTTCAACGCGCAGTACTCGCCGCAGGTGCTTCCATTCAAGATTTAACAGACTCACATTATACGACTTTGGATTTCGCGCAACAGACCACTTTTTATAGCGATAGAAATATTCAAAGTGGTACCCTCTATGTTTACCGGGTCCTCACAAATCTTTCCGGGCGGATCAGCATTCCCTCCAATATTGATATTGTCGTGGTTCCATAGAGCCTGCGAGAAAGGGGAAAATGGCGTTCTTCTTTTGAAGAACGCCATTTTTTTTATATAAATAGGAGCCAACTGTCGCCTTTTATGCGTCAGATATCAAAGTCAAAAATTTTCATAATTTCTTTAACTGTTTCTTTATCAACCTGTTATAAATTTTGTCAACTCTGGCACAAATTGTGCATGATGTCTCTTGTAAAACTTACACATTGGAGGTTTTATGGGAGACATATTGGTTGTTGATGGAAACCCGCAACGCGCAATGCAATTGGCGCAACTGCTAAAAAAACTGGGCACCAACACACGCATAGCGGGTTCTTTTTTTCATTGTCTGAAACGCATTGAAGAAAGAAAACCCAATCTCGCCCTGGTGGCTGAAACGCTCCCCGACGGACGAGGACTAAAACTGCTTCCCGTGTTTGATGGCCTGTGTCCCGTCGTGATTGTAGGCGAATATATGTCATCTGATAGAATACTCGAGGCTTTGTCATTGGGCGCACGCGATTTTCTCGTACATCCCATTGATCGGCAGGCTCTGGATGTACTGATCTCTCAATTGCGGGTTGAGGGTAAAATCGCGCTGCGATATCTGCCTCAGAATCCCAGGAGCGAGTCACCGACAGGGATGGTGATTGGATCGTGTCCAGACATGTTACTCGCGCTCAAGCGCGCGGGCCTGGCAGCGCGAACATCGGCTCCGGTCCTGATTTATGGCGAAAGTGGAACCGGAAAAGAGTTGATGGCGCGAGAAATCCATCGGGCTTCGGGGCGGTCGGGGGCATTTGTTGCGCTCAATTGTGCGGCAATAGCAGAAGGTATTGCCGAAAGTGAACTTTTTGGCCATGAGCGGGGTGCTTTCACCGGTGCCATAACCCGTCGTGCAGGGTGTTTTGAACAAGCCGACGGCGGCACGCTTTTTCTCGACGAAATTGGCGAGGCTTCGCCTGCATTTCAGGCCAAGCTGCTGCGGGTGTTAGACCGCGGTGAATTTGTCAGAGTTGGCGGGCAATCGCCTGTACACACGCAGGTTCGGGTAATTTCAGCCACCAACCGCGACCTCAATTCCATGATTGAGCAAGGCGAGTTTCGCCTGGATTTATTTTACAGACTCAGCGCCGTGACTATTCCTCTCCCCCCTTTGCGAGAGCGCAGCGAAGATATTCCACACATCGTTCAAGCGATACTAACGCGTTTGAAAACCGATACAGGCGTGGAGGTCCAAGGGGTGTCTGAAGCGGCAGTTGCGTATCTAACGGGATGTGAATGGCCGGGTAATTTAAGAGAATTGCAACACGCCATTTACCGCGCAGCCCTCGCCTGTCAGAAAGGGGTAATCCGACCCGAACATCTGGATGTGCTCAGGCCCACACTGTCCAGCGCACCGGACAAAATTGAAACCCTGAATGAAATTGAGCAGGCGCATATTGAGCGGGTACTACTCACTACCGGTGGCAACCAGGGGCGTGCCTGTAAGTTGCTCGGGATATCGAGACCCACGTTGAGACGAAAAATACGCCGATACGCGTTTGAAAGAGCAAAAAATGGTCAGGTGAGTTCGACCTTGACTTAAAAAAGAGTGCGACTCATACTATGACGAGTTCTCAATCTTTTTCAGGAGGTATTTATGGGATTTCTCATTGATCTAATTTGCACAAAAACTGGCAAAGCGTACTCAAAAGACCAGCTCTGGAATTTGAGTCCAGAGGCAGATGCGCCGTTATTTGCCCGATATGATCTCGATGCGGTAGCAAAGGCCATGCCCCGGGAAAAGCTCACAGGACGAGTACCAACAATGTGGCGTTATGCCGAAGTCTTGCCGGTAGAAGACGAGCAATTTCAGGTAAGTCTCGGCGAAGGATTTACCCCATTGTTGCAAACAACATCCCTGGGGCGAAAAATCGGTGTGCCAAAGCTGTACATCAAAGACGAAGGCTTAAATCCGACGGGATCATTTAAGGCGCGCGGCATGTCGGTCGCAATTTCAAGAGCTAAAGAATTGGGGGCTTCGGCCATTGCCATTCCCTCGGCCGGCAATGCAGGTGGCGCAACAGCTGCTTATGCTGCGCGAGCGAGCTTGCCAGCGCATATTTTTATGCCCAAAGATGTACCACAGGCCAATTATATCGAATGCAAGGTCCTGGGCGCGCATGTTGAATTGATCGATGGTCTGATTTCGGATTGCGGAAAAATTGTGGCGTCGCGCAAAGAAGCCGAGGGCTGGTTTGATATCTCGACCCTGAAAGAGCCATACCGCGTGGAAGGCAAAAAAACGATGGGCTATGAATTGGCCGAACAATTTGACTGGGAATTGCCAGAAGTCGTCATTTATCCAACCGGAGGTGGCACGGGATTAATTGGCATGTGGAAGGCATTTGACGAAATGGAACAAATGGGATGGATTGGCTCAGAACGTCCCCGGATGATTTCCGTACAAGCGGCGGGATGCGCGCCCATTGTTCGGGCGTATCGCGCGGGCGATGCACACGCCGAGCCATGGATCGATGCCGAAACAGTTGCGGCAGGGCTGCGCGTCCCCGCTGCTGTAGGCGATTTTTTGATGCTAAAAGCCATTCGCGACAGTGGTGGATACGCGCTTTCCGTCACAGATGAAGAACTGATGGCATCCGTATCTAAAATGGCTGCGGCCGTGGGTTCATTTCCCGCACCCGAAGGCGCGGCCACCCTCGCTGCGCTTGAGAAACTCATAGAACAAAATCTGGTTAGCGAGCGCGACCGCGTCGTGTTGTTCAATACGGGGACGGGCTTAAAATACATCGAACTATTCCATTAAGACAGCATCTGCGGCCGCGTACCCGCTCCTGACAGCACCTTCAATAGTCGGCGGCAACCCCGTATCAGTCCAATCGCCCGCGAGAAACAGACGGGGGTGTGGCGTTTGGGTTTTGGGCACTGCATAAGAAAATGGCAACGCGCACGTCGCCGCGCGCTCGCATATCACTTTGGCGTGTAATACCTCGGCCTGTCGGCTTTCGGGAAAGACCTGATGGAGTTCCTTGCAAGCCATGTCAATGAGTTCATCATTTGACATATGTAAAAGATGATGCGCCGCAGAGGCAACCAGGGTGAGATAGCCCTCAGAAGCGCGGTCGTGTTCACCGTAGAGCACGGGCTTGTTAAAAACCCATTCCATTGTCGTGCCGAGCAAGCCGCACATGGGTTCACGCATGATGGGTCGATCAAACCATAAGTTGACGGAAAGAATAGGCGATGGTTCGTATTGACAGAGCGTGTGATGGAGTTCGGCAAAGGTTTTCGCACAAATCATTCTGGCAAGCTGTAGGGGGGGAACCGCCGCAATGCACATAGATGTGTCTATCACATCTCCCGAGCGGGTATGGATGCGAACACCCGAAGGAGTAGGCACAATAGATGTCACGGCTGTTCCACACTGGACTTCGCCCCCCCGTTTCGAGATATATTCCCGTGCGCGATTGGCAAACAAACCACTCAGACCCGTCCGCGCATATCCCAAACGCGCGCCATCTGGTTCGCCCCAAAAAGCTTCTCGCAGCACGGCTTGAAGATATCGCGCACGGGCATTTTGCGGTCGTTGGTTGAGAGCGGCAATACAAAGCGGATCCCAGAAAGCCTTCCGCAGGCGCGGTTTTTGACCGCAATGGTCGAGCCAGGCATCCACCGTGAGATGGATATCGAGGTCTTTGTTCAACTCCGCCACAATTTTTCTCAACGGCGGGATATCTGTCCAGCGAACCGCGCCAAATCGCAAAAACCCCGATAGCAGATTCAGCGGCACGGGCAAAAAGGATGGGAACCTCAATGTGTACGCGCCATCAACGGCGTGGCGAAAGTCTATTCTGAACTCAGATTGAAACACCACATCGCCGCGCGCACCAATCCGATCGAGAAAATCGAGGGTTTCTCGATAGCATTTCATCAACAGATGTTGCCCATTGTCAACAGTATCGCCCGTGACGGGATCTGTAAACGAAAATGTGCGCCCCCCCAGTTCCTGCCGCCGCTCCAAAAGTGTAACGGAATATCCGGCATCGCAAAGGCGGATAGCCGCTGCAAGGCCGGCAAATCCCCCCCCGATTATGGTTACGCGTTTCACATTACCCCCAGGCGAGACGACTGCCCAGCCAATAGCGCAGTGCAATGCCCAGTTTGTGCAAATTGTTGAGGCGAACAGACGCGCCAAAAACATCGTAGTTGGCGCGCTGGATCTTCACGAGCAACTGGGCATAAATTTTGCCCATAATCTGTGCCGAAAACATGGTAGCCCGGTCCTCGGCGGGAAGCAATTTTTCGGCTGTTTGATAGTAGGTCCACGCGCGTTGAGCTTGAAACCGCATCAAATCGATAAACGCGGCATTATAATCTCCCCGAGCAAGTGCCTTTTCCGTATAGCCAAATCGCGCCATCTCTTCCTGCGGGAGATAAATGCGGTTCTGTTGCCAATCCGTATGCACATCTCTCAGGATATTAGTCAGTTGAAGCGCGAGACCCAGATTGATGGCGTATTCGCGGGTCTGCGGATTGCGGTACCCAAAAATTTCAATACAAATTAACCCCACAACCGATGCGACCCGATAGCAGTATTCGCGCAACTCGTCAAACGTATCATACCGATTTTTTGTCAAATCCATCTCAACACCCTCAATAAGTGCCAGAAAATGCGCTTTGGGAATGGGGAAATTCCGTAGAACAGCCTGCAGATTCTGCGCGATTGGATGGGTGGCATTGCCCATATAACAGGCGTGGAGTTGCTCGCGCCAGGCCTCGAGGCGGCACCGGGCTTCTTCTGGCGAAGCCGCATCATCCACAATATCATCGGTATGCCGGCTAAACGCATAAGCCGAAAAAATGGCCTCGCGTTTTTTGCGCGGCAAAAAAACAAAGGCGAAAAAAAAATTAGTTCGGGCACCTCGCACGATTTTGGCAACGTGTTTTTTAAGGTTCATGAGTGGAAGCCTCTAAAAAAAAGCGTCTTGAACAACAGGGTGGGCAAATCGCGTTTTGTAACCGTGGGCCGTCGATGAAAAACATCGCAATCGTTGTCGCGAATTTTTTTTAGAATATGCATACCCCCCAAATAGGTCAATCGCAGTTCAAACCGCAATCGTCCTCTCACCATATCCAGCAGGGGAGAACCCTGCACAAAGAGATCCCGTGTGCGGTTGATGAGATAATCCAGTAGCCCGCAAAATTGCGGCGTGACGCGCTGATCGCGCAGATCTGAAATCCCGACGCCAAACCGTTTGAGATCCTCTTGCGGGAGATAAATGCGACCGCGCGAAAAATCAACCGCAATATCCTGCCAAAAATTGGCGAGTTGCAGCGCACTACATATCGCGTCAGAATGCCGCGCATAGCGCTCGCCGCGATACCCAAACAGATGGAGAATGAGCCGCCCGACGGGATTGGCAGAAAACGTGCAATACGTCAGCAAATCCCGATATGTCTGGTGGCGATGGGTCGTCACATCCATGCGAAAAGCCGCGAGCAAATCCCTGAGCAATTGCACGGGCAAATCGTGCACGCGAATCGTTTCTGCAAGCGCCGTAAATATCGGACCAACCGGATCTGAAAGACACGCATCGAGACGCGCTTCCCACTCCGCGAGATGATCGAGCCGCTCCTGCACTGTCATACCCGGTTCATCGGCAAAATCGTCCGCCGTACGCGCAAACGCATAGATACTATACACATGGGGCCGCACCGATTTGGGGATAAGCACCGAGCCAACCGGAAAATTCTCATAATGCGCGCGGGTAAGTGCCTCGCAATGGGCATAAGCCTCTGCAACTGCAATCCCATCGGTTTTGTATGCAGTCTGTGACATAATGTGAAGATACGACAGGGGGGTGGGAAAATCAATATCGGGATCAGGATGGACGAGCGCTACAACAGAAAACGCCCCAGCACAATGATGCTGGGGCGTTCTTGTGTGTCAGGTAAACCCAAATTTGTGAAGATCGGACGAAGCGATCCGGCAATTCAAATAGATGGGTCACTGGCGTTGTGCTGCGCGTGACTGCTTAAAAAAAATGCTCATCGGGTCAAGGGCGCATAACTCTATATACTACACTTCGATGTTTTACACTCACAACAATTATCAGCCGTTTTAATCTGTCATATTTATACACTATACGATAATCACCTACACGCAACTTAAACAATCCTTTCAGATTTCCTCCCAGTGGTACAGGTGTCTGAATATCAAATGTTTCTGAAAACTCCTTTAACTTCTCATTTACACGCACCATTATATCTGCACTCAAACGACGTATTTCTTTTCGGGCACTTGAACCAATGATTATCGTATATCTCACTCAATACCCAATTTCTTCATAAAATCCGACCACTTTTTTAATCCAATACCCGCATCAATCTTCGCCTCTGCTTCACGTAATTCTTCTACAAATTCTTCACGCAGTTCGAGTCCCTCATCAGGATCGCCGGTCTCCTCTTGAATCAAGGCACGCGCCTCCTGTTGTTCTATATCCTCTTGTCGTTTAATAGGCATCTCATGCCTCCTAAAATAAAAACTTTTTGCAATCCAATCCCATATAAGCTCAAAAGTAGCCTATTTCTATGGGTCTGTCAACCACCTGCATGGGCGAGCCATTGAAAAACATCCGCATCGCATGATGGACGAGCGTGGGCTTGCATTTTACAGCGTGCGTATGTATCTTTGCCCGCGAGAAAAACCACTGGATCGCGGCTAGAATCATGCCGCGATGACAGGCGGGAGCCTGCCCCGTAGTGACTCTATACGGGGGCACGGGGACCGTCCCCTACGACGGGGTACAACTGGCCGCTCCCCAGGCCAGTTCATACCATACCGCAATGACGGCACTGTTGATAGGATTGATTGATGGGTGGAGACATGCCGGGATGACAACCAAACCCAAAGGAAAAAATAATGTTTGAAACGCTGACAATGGCCCCTGCGGATCCCATTTTGGGATTGAATGAAGCATTCAAAAATGACCCAAATCCCAACAAAATAAACCTCGGCGTTGGCGTGTACAAAGATGGCGACGGCAACACACCGATATTTGCCTCTGTAAAAACAGCAGAAGAACGCCTTCTGACACATGAAGACACCAAAAATTATCTGGGCATTGAAGGCGACGAAGCATATAACAAAGCCGTTCGTGAACTCCTCTGGGGAGCAGATCACGAAATACTGGTCAATGGCCGCGCAGGAACAGCCCAGGCACCGGGGGGCACGGGCGCGCTGCGCATTGCCGGCGACTTTATTCATCAACACTTCCCCAATGCCCGCGTATGGCTGAGCGATCCCACCTGGGCAAATCACCCCAAAATTTTTGAATCTGCTGGCGTACCCACAGAAACCTACCGCTATTACAACCCCGCATCTTTTGGTCTGGATTTTGACGCATTTATCCAGGACCTCGGGCAAATCCCCGCTGGCGATGTAGTCTTGCTACACGGATGTTGTCACAACCCCACCGGCGTCGATCCCTCCGCCGAGCAATGGGCACAAATAGCCGATATCACAGCCGATCGCGGCATCATTCCACTCGTAGATTTTGCCTATCAGGGCCTGGGCAATGGCCTTGCTGAAGACGCCGTCGGACTCCTATCCCTCAGCCGCCCCGGCTGCGAACTCCTCGTCGCCAGTTCCTTCTCCAAAAACTTTGGCCTGTACCGCGAACGCACAGGCGCATTGACCCTCGTCGGAAAAAACGAGACCGCCGTTGAAAAAGCCATGAGCCACATCAAAATCTGCATCCGCACAAATTATTCCAACCCGCCATCGCACGGCGCACAGGCAGTCGCAACAGTTCTCAACGACCCCGACTTGCGGACACAATGGGAAGACGAAGTAACAGCCATGCGCGCCCGCATCAACAACATGCGCGCCCTATTTGTGGATACCCTCGAAACAAAAGGCGTGCGGCGCGACTTTTCATTTATCGCACACCAGAAGGGAATGTTTTCATTTTCCGGATTAACACCCGAGCAAGTGGATGTGTTGCGCGAGAAATTTGCGATATACATCGTCAATTCGGGACGAATCAATGTGGCGGGCATGACAAAGGACAACATCGGGCCGTTGTGCGAAGCGATAGCAGAAGTGATGGGGGATTGAGCATCCGCAGAAAAAAACGCGAGTAATTCGAGCGTTTTTCGCAGATGAACGCAGATGAAAGGCAAAAGGCAACACCTCTGGATCGCGGCTAACAGCATGCCGCGATGACGGCTCTATAGCGCATGAGCCTTTCCAAGGAGAAATCATGACACTCAAAGATCGCGTGGCAATCGTCACCGGGGCAAGCTCTGGCATTGGGCGGGGCATTGCACTGGCACTGGCACGGGAAGGCGTGTGTGTGGCCGTGGCCGATATTCAGGAAGCACCCAAAAAGGGCATATATCACGACACCGACCTGACCACTTCTACGGCAGAGGAAATAGAAAAACGCGGTGGGAAAGGGATCTTTGTACAGACCGACGTATCGGACGACGAAGCGCTGGGCAATCTGATCGAACGTACCGTTTCCGAATTTGGCAAATTGGACATACTAATAAACAACGCGGGCATCACCATACCCGGAGGCATTGAAGAAACATCTATTGCCGACTACGACACAGTAATGGGCGTAAACCTGCGGGCACTGTACGTCGCCAGCAAATTTGCAATACCACACCTGAAAAAGCCATCCGGCAGAATCATCCACATCGCATCTGTACAGGCGTTCGGCGGTGGCGGCGGCCCTGCGTATGCCGCATCAAAAGCCGGCGTACTCAACCTCACGCGAGACACCGCCTTGGAACTGGCCCCCTTTGGCGCAACCGTCAACGCGATCTGCCCCGGCTACATCGAAACGCCCATACAGGACTATCTCACACCACAGGACATTGAAGACAGCAAAGCAAAAACCCCACTACCCCGCCTGGGCCTGCCATCGGACATCGGCAACACCGCGGTATTCTTCGCATCAGACGCCGCCGCCTGGATCACCGGCACCGCCCTGCCCGTGGATGGTGGATGGATGGCGTCTATTTTTTAATCGAGTAATCTGAAGAGAAAAAACAAAAGCCCCTTCCTCATGGTTGGGGCTTTTGTCATGTGAATAAACGCATAATACTAATGCGCGATCCCCAACTGATGCATCCGCCGGTGAATCGCTTCACGGGCTTCGACGAAAGGACGTTCCAGGTACGCGAGATGGTCTAACTCGCCGTGATGGTGTGTCGCCGTGCCGGGGGCATGCCGGGCAGCGGTTTGACGGATATAAGATAGGTCGCCGTCGATAAGCGTGAGCATATACTGGGCGGCTTCCTGATCGAACATCCACCACTCGCCACCGCAGGCGATATAAATCGGCGACGTATGGGCGAATATCCCCCGCCCCCAGCCATCGTGATGGGGAACGCTGGTATAGTTGGGACCGGCACACCGGGCGGCAATCCATGTGTGCCCATCCACCTTCACCTTCGCCTTCAACGCCAGTCGCCGCGCACCTTTGGCGTTTTCCGTCGAGGCAACAACGCGCCCAGCCTGAACGATCTCAAGCGTATGAATCGGGAAAATACTCTCCGCCCACGCTTCGACCTCCACCGTACCAGCCCCCGACAACTGCATTGTATCGCCAACGCGGTGTCCATCTGCTGTGAGGTGAATGATGGGACCTCCGCTGTGAAATGTTCGCCCCTGCGCTACACTTTTGCACCAATTATCGTAGGTAAATTCCCCGTCGGGCAAATAGGCGTAAGTGCGGTAAATGCCCACAGGTACATCGCTGCTCATCTTATCCGTTCCGCCAACCAGCGGCAAGCGGTAACCGCAGTTGAGGTAGCGGTAGTATTCCACGTGGTTGAACGGCGCATGACGCAGCATCTCCACGCCATCCGCGCGGCCGGTGGCAATCAGTGCCGCAGGTTCGCCATTTGGATTCGGAAGATGCGGGATAATGACCGAACCTCCCTGCGCATGACACTGGTCCGCCCAATCGCTCATCGTGATCTCCAGCGTTCCACCCAGTTCGGACTCACCGGGACCATCACTGCACCACGGCATCACCGGCTCTTTGAGGCCCCAGAGTATGAGATGCCCCAGAAAGTGCTGTCGATTCTCCTGGCCGACATAGACGATGTTATTCCCATCTTGCGAAATACTCGGCCGGCCCGTGAAATCCTCCGTATTGGTAAAGAGGTTGCCCCACTGCGACGGGAGCAGGTTAACGATATTGAGATCCTCCCCCTGGGACTCTGTATGACTTCCCTGTGTCGAGAGAAAATGAACGTGCGAATCGCCGCTGTACCATCCCTCCGCGTTCATATGAATCCATCGCTTGAGACGCAACGTCAGTTCGCGTTGTCCCGGTTCGATCTTCATCCGCGTCCGCAGCGGCTCATACTCGAAACCCCGGGCGACATCTACGATGACCTCGCCGCGCGGCAGCCACCCCTGGCAACGACCGTCGATGTACGCGTAGGTGATTTGTCCGAGCCGGAGATCTCCGCCGATATCAACATGCCAGCTATCGAGGTTAGAATTGACCTGATTGTGATGCCCGTAAGGCTGATAGGGAATGCCTTCCGGCGAGCGGAAGTGGACGCGGCAAGGGATGGGCTTGCCCGTGTCGTCATCGAGGACAGTGACGTGAACCCAGTTCCGCCCCCGGTCCAGGAGTTCCACGCGCATTCGCGGGGTTTCAACCACCTTCTTCTCCTCGACATCACCCCACTTGACCTCGCCCACCTTTTCCTCGCCCTGCTTCACCGTCATCGTAGCCGAAGGAGTGGCAGCGACCTCGACATAAGCCGGGCTTGATTTGGGATTCTGCGCTTCTCCCCAACCGGCGAAATCATCATTGACGAAATCATCGGCAGACGCTTCGGGCAATGGATGAACATAAGTTGCCGTCCCACGATCTACTTCCACGCTAAGATCAAACGGTTTTTCCGCGTCTTCTGGGTGGGTCAGGATCAGGCGCGCTTCGCGCTTCCCGTGTCGTACAAAGGGATGCTCGTCGAGGTGCGAAAGCGTGACGCCAGCGATGATAAAACGCGGACCACCCGGGATAATCTCCAGCGACTCGACTGTGCGATCCGGTTGAGGATTCTCCCAGGCCCACAGAAAGTATCCGCGGGACGTGCCGCGCGACACCTCGGTCTGACGTCGCCCCATAGCCTCCCATTTCCCTTCGTAACGCGGCATCAGTTGGTCATTCTGGTCCGGGAGAGCGAGGAAGGGCGCGCCGCCGCCGGATAGATGTGCAATTTCAAATCGCTCGCGGATGGGGATACGGAACTCTCCGCCTCCCGCCATCCGAAACAAATAATCCGCCACAGTCCTCCCCAATGGGCCGCCCTCCATCAGATCGGAATCCAGCAGGCGATGGGCAATGACCACGCGGCGTGCCGACTGGTTGATTGGAATGGTCACGCTATTAGAAGCGCCATCCAGCGCGATGAAACAATTCGAACCGTCGTCATTTACCAAAAATGGCAAACCGCGGAAAAATTGTTTGCCTATAGGAGCCTTCGCGTTTGCGCCCAGAACTTCCAGCCCCGCACTGCACAACGCCGACAAATCGAGTGGTTGATAGTCTGCCATGAGAGGTATCCTTTCTTTTATGGGGTGTATATGTATCAATAACTGCCTATCTCACAAAAAATCCAGATCTGCGCCGAGATGAGCGGGCAAAACGCATTTGGCATACAGATGCCGCCATCCGCGCTCGGGAATTGGAAGAGAAACAAAAGCCTCGCGGCGACGCGCGAGTTCTGCCGCATTGACCAGCAAGTCAATGCGGCGTTCTTTTGCATTCAACTCAACCATATCGCCATCGCGCACAAAAGCAAGAGGTCCCCCTGTCGCCGCTTCGGGAGAACAGTGCAACACCACCGTGCCATAAGACGTCCCACTCATACGCGCATCGGAAATCCGCACCATATCTTTGACCCCTTTTTGCGCCAGATATTTGGGAATGGGAAGAGACCCCGCCTCGGGAAACCCATCTCCTATGGGACCGGCATTCCGCAAAATCATCACATGATCGGGCGTAATATTGAGAGAAAGATCGTCAATGCGCGCGGATGCATCCTCAGCAGAATCAAAAACAACCGCAGGACCTCGGTGCGCGAGCAACTCGGGAGATGCGGCAGCAACCTTGAGCACAGCCCCATCCGGCGCCAGATTGCCGCGAATCACAATCAGCGCGCCCGTAGTACCAAGAGGATTATCCAGCGTGCGAATAGTCGTCTGCCACGGCTGAGGGCGTTGAACCGTCTTCAAATAATCGCCCAGCGCTTGCCCCGCAATCGTCGGCACAGAACAATCCAGCAGGGACTCCAGTGCCTTGAGCAACGCGGGAACCCCACCCGCCTGGTGAAAATCCTCCATATAACCCACACCTGCGGGTTTGCAATCCACGAGCAAAGGCACTCGTTCCGACACCTCGTGCATATCCTCAAGAGTAAGCGCGGTCCCCGCACGCCGCGCAATAGCCAGAAGATGAACAATCGCATTGGTAGAACCACCCAGCGCGTGGAGCACCGCGAGCGCATTGAGAAATGACGCCCGGGTGAGCAACTGTGCGGGACGGCGCCCTGCGCGAGCCAGCGCAACAGCCATCCGTCCAGACCGCACGCCCACGCGCAGGCGATCTCCCGTCCCCGAAAGCGGTGTTGCCCCACCGGAAACCATCAAACCGAGGGTCTCGACCACACTGGCCATCGTTGAAGCAGTTCCCATAACCATACATGTCCCGGGCGTACTGCAAAGCGACTGAGTCACACCCTCAATTTGCTGCTCGCTTAGTTCCCCAGCGCGATATTGCGCCCAATAGCGGCGGCAATCCGTACACGCACCCAACCGTTCACCTTGCCACGAACCGGTTCGCATCGCGCCAGAAACGACCTGAACAGCGGGAATATTAGCCGAAGCCGCAGCCATCAATTGCGCCGGCACAGTCTTATCACATCCGCCCATCAGCACCACAGCATCCATAGGTTGGGCTGTAATCAGCTCTTCGGTCTCCATAGACAGCAGATTCCGAAAAAGCATCGTCGTAGGCGAAAAGAAAATTTCATTGAGCGAAAGCGTGGGAAACACAAAAGGCAGACCACCGCCCTCGAAAACCCCGCGTTTGACCGCTTCGATCAAATCGGGCATATGCCCGTGGCATGGGTTATAATCAGAAACCGTCGATGCAATACCAATAACGGGACGATCCACATCTTCGCCATCATATCCCGCAGCCGCGAGAAACGCCCTGCGAATATATTTGCTAAATTCCGGATCGCCGTAGCTGGTCAAATTCCGGTTGATACCGGTGTCTGTCAATTGGGTCATGATGTCATAGATAGAAGCGCGTACTCTGCTGAATCGAGCATGCCATTAATAATCTCCTGGGCAAGCTGATCGACATTTTCCCGTGTCTGAGTCAGATCCTCCCCAGTAAGATCTGCGCGATCAGCCGAAGTCGCCGAGACATAATACTTGATCTTGGGTTCTGTACCAGAAGGCCGAGCCGTAACCCGCGTATGCCCTTCTTCCGTCAAGGTAAATACAAGAACATTGCCCGTAGCACCCTGGACTATGCGCGTAGTACCCGTCTGAAGATTGCGCACAGTATTGGTCTGGCGATCAATAATCTCAACCACCTTGTGCCCGCCAATTTCAGCAGGCGGATTTTGGCGCAGACCATTCATAATCTGAGCGATCTTCTCATTACCCCGCGCACCTTCTCGAAACGTGGATTTCTGCACCTCGCAAAAATAGCCGAATGCGCGATAAATATCATCCAAATAATCCCGCAACGTGCGGCCTTGCCTTTTGAGTTCAGCAGCGCACTCCGCGAGCAAAACCGCAGCAATAGCGGCATCCTTATCGCGCACAAAATCGGTAAATAAGTAACCGTGGCTTTCTTCAGTACCAAACACAAAGGTCTGATCATCTAACAAATTGTTAATCACATCGCCAATATATTTGAACCCGACGAGGAGATTATCAACAGGTATCAAACCAAAATGCCCAGCAATAAGACTAATGAGATCTGTCGTGACAATCGTCTTGCACACAATACCCCTATCCGGCAATTTATTCTGTTGTCTCAGCGAAGCAAGAATATAATAACACAAAATAGCGCCGATCTGATTGCCATTGATCGCGAGATCTTCGGGAGCGGCATCCCAGCCTTTCTGCGGATGGGGCAACGCACACCCCAGGCGGTCGGCATCTGGATCACTTGCCAAAACAATATCAGCCCGAATTTGTTTTGCATCTTCAATAGCCAGAGAAAGCGTGCCGGGATCTTCGGGATTTGCCACACCGCCTGCCACCGTCGGAAAATTGCCATCCGGAACATCTTGCGCCTCAACAACGCGAAGATGAGCATAGCCGAGCTTCTGAAGCGCGGGCACAATACTCGTTGCACCAACGCCGTGTAGCGGCGTATATACGACACTTATATCGCGGGCATCACAAAGAGAAAGATCGGCCAAACTTTCGACATACTGTCCGTCGAGCCTTGCATCGAGCACCTGGATCAGCCCCCGTTCCACCCCCTCCTCATAGCCAACGCTATTGAGACGCTTAACAGCACCGACCTCGGCAATAATATTTTTATCGTGCGGCGGAACGACCTGCCCGCCATCAATCCAATAAGCCTTAAAACCATTATCCGAAGGAGGATTGTGACTCGCGCTAATCACCACACCTGCAACAGCACCCGTCTGGCGAAGCGCAAAAGAAAGATGCGGCGTTGCGCGAGGGCCGTCAAACAGACGCGCGACAATACTGTTGCCCGCAATAATCGAAGCCGTCTCCCGTGCGAAAACATCCGAATTATTGCGCGTGTCATACGCGATCACCACACCCATATCTCTGGCATTTTCAATACCCGATTTGAGTATGTACTGCGCCAAACCCTGTGCCGCTTCTCCAATCGTCCTCAAATTGATACGATTGGGACCCGGCCCCATCTTGCCCCGAATACCGCCCGTGCCAAACTCGATATGGGTGCGAAAAGCATCCTCGAGTTCATCTATATCCTCATTTTCAATAAGCAACTGAATTTCCGATACAAAATCGGCAAATTCCGGTTCAATAAGCCACTGCGAAAGTGCTCGAAATGCCGCGTCAGAAATCCTGTTCTCTGCCGCCCAATTTTTGATTTGCTGGGGTGTCTTCATAAATGCTCCTATTCAACGCGTTTGCCTGACCATCTATCGCCATATATTGCAATCTACACGCCACTATGTCAAGTGCAGAGGTAAAACTACTTGACTTTAACGCTTATTTTTGTCCTATTTTGAAAATGCTTACGACAATCCTCATCGCCATTGGCCTCGTACTGGGTATTCCCCTCGCTATTCTAACACTTTTCTTATGCCTGCCAATCCGCGCAGGGGCAACGGGATTCTACCGCGAAAACGACTACAACATATCCGGTTTTGTGCGTGGTTTTGCCGGGTTATGTGGTATTATTTGCGAGATAGAAGACAAAAGGGGATTGCAATTGCGCGTAGTTATCGGACGCTGGACCGCGTGGCGTTCCACCTTGCAAATGAAGATAGAATCTTTCCAGAGCTATATCGTAGATGCGTTTCCCCTTTTGATTCTGACGCCATTTGCGAAGCGCTTATCGAAAACAATTGCACTCCAGTACATAGAATTGAATTTGGAGGTGGGAACGGATAACCCCGCTTTCACCGGGCGTCTATTTGGATATGTCGAAGCGGCCAAACGCGTCTTTGGCAAACGCATCCGCATCTCACTCACCCCTGACTTTGTGCAGCCGCGTTTTGCTGTGTCGGGGTCCTTGAAACTCTCCATTTATCTTTTTCGTTTCATATTCGCTGTGCTCCCTCTGGCCGTGCGCGGTGGGCTCCTGAGCGCAAAGATATGGTGGACAGAACGGAAAAATAGGCGCGAAGTTCCCCTAACTGCTGACTGCTGACTGCTTGGGACGGCACAGGGACCGTCCCCTACGGCGGATTATTACATGTGTTGTAGGGGCGACCCCCTGTGGTCGCCCGCTGACCGCTGATTGCTGACCGCTGATTGCTGACCGCTGATTATTCTTTACTTTCTTTGGAGGCGAAATGGCTATTGAAGACATGGTGCGAACGATGTTACACGAGTTGCGTGAAATCGTAAAAACCGAAACCGTGGTAGGCGAGCCTGTTGTTATAGGCGATATCACCATGATACCCGTATCCAAAATATCCTTTGGATTTGGCGCAGGAGGTGGGCAGGGAAAAAAAGACGACGGCAACAGTGGCACAGGCGGAGGTGGCTCTGTGCAACCCGTGGCATTCATCGTCATACAAAAAGGCAAAGCACAGCTTCTACCCATAGAAGACAAAAGCATGTCCCTCACCGATTTGCTCAAATACGCGCCCGATGTGCTCGAAAAAATTAAAGCGTTTAAAGATAAACGCAAAAAACAGAAAGATGGCGAAGAAGAAAAAAAATAAAACAATATGCTCTCAAACTTGAATCAGCCCCTGCGAACCCTGCCGAGCATTGGGCTAAAGCGCGAAAAAGTATTGGAAAACGCCGGCATCGCCACCGTGGGCGATCTGCTGCTGTACTTGCCCTATCGGTATATAGATCGATCCACCGAAGTTGGAATCGCACAATTGCCGCTGGAGCGGGAAGTGACCGCAGTTGGCGAAATTATAAGCATGCAAATAATCCCCGGCAAGCGTCGGCGATTTGTAATGACAGTTGAAGACCAGACCGGATCGGTCGCGTGTACGTGGTTTGGGGGAGTTCAATATCTCAAAAACTCATATCGCGCAGGCGACATCATAGCACTCGGAGGGAAATTGACGCGGTTTGGGCGCACATTGCAAATGGTACATCCCGAAATAGAAGTTCTGGCAAACGAAGACGACGACAATCAGCGGCTACATACCGGACGCATCATTCCGCTGTATTCGACCACATCAAAAATGAAAGCAGACCGCCTCACAGCCCGCGCACTTCGCCGCCTGTTATTCGCCGCGCTACAAGCTGTTGGAGATGAGATCGAAGACCCATTAGACGAGGGCATTCGCAAACGATGCGGCATAATGCGCCTGCGAGACGCAATTGAAAAAATTCATTTTCCAGACACAACAACAGATATAGACACTGCGCGACAGCGACTATCTTTTGATGAGATCTTCTATATCCAGCTTTATCTGGGACACGCAAAAAAACTGCGCCAACGCACGCCCGGGCGCGTCCTGACATCCAACGGCCCGCTAACGCGGCAACTCGTAGCGAATTTGCCCTTTAAATTCACGCAGGCGCAAACGCGCGCCATTGCGGAAATCGGCCGTGACTTACAGCGACCCGTAGCCATGCACCGCCTGTTGCAAGGCGATGTGGGATCCGGCAAAACCCTGGTCGCCCTCCACGCGATGTTGTGTGCTGCAGATAGCGGCGTACAGGCCGCCCTAATGGCACCCACAGAGATTCTGGCCGAGCAGCACGCCCATACCATTCGAGAACTCGTCGCGCCATTGGGCTTAGACGTCGCATTGGTGACAGGGCGCATGCGAAAGGCGCAACGCGCCAGTGTACTGGACGGATTGGGTTCTGGAAAAATAAAACTGACAGTAGGCACCCATGCCCTGTTGCAAAATGACATCGCATTTGCCGATCTCGCACTCATAGTAGTTGATGAGCAACATCGCTTTGGCGTGGTCCAGCGCGCCCTATTGCGCGAAAAAGGCAATGCGACCCATCTTCTGGTCATGACCGCCACCCCCATACCCAGGTCCCTATCGCTAACCCTGTACGGCGATTTGGATGTCACCATCATTGACGCCTTACCACCGGGTCGCATCCCTATACGAACGGGATGGCGTTTTGCACAGGACCGCGCCCGGGCACTGCAATTTCTGAGCAGCGAACTGCAACAGGGGCATCAAGCATATATTGTCTATCCACTCGTATCCGAATCCGAAAAAAGCGACCTGCAAGCCGCCACTACCGCCTTTGAAGACCTGCAACAAGGCGCACTCGCCAACTTCCGGTTGGGCTTGCTTCACGGTCGTCTAAAACGCGACGAAAAAGAGACCGCGATGTCGGCTTTCAGACGCGGTGAACTGGACGCGCTGGTCACGACAACAGTCATAGAAGTCGGCGTCGATGTACCCAATGCCACAGTCATGATGGTTGAACACGCCGAGCGTTTTGGACTGTCGCAATTGCACCAATTGCGCGGGCGCGTGGGTCGCGGTCAACATCAATCCTACTGTATCTTAATTGCAGATCCCCAGGAAGGGCTATCGGGTGAAGCACATGAACGCTTCGATGCCATGGCGCGAACAACGGATGGATTCGAAATTTCAGAAGCCGACTTAAGTATCCGAGGACCCGGACATATTTTTGGCACACAACAAGCCGGCTTCCCCAAATTTCACTTTGCCGACCTCGTACGCGATGGCGCCTTAATCACCACCGCCCGTCGAGAAGCACAAGCGCTCTTAGACCGCGACCCAAATTTGACCTCACACGCCGTATTGAAACGAGAATTAGACGCAACCGCGCTCCACGACCTGCAAATTGTAGAAGCGGGGTAACTGCTGATGCATTAAGAATTAAAAATTAGGCGGTTGAGCGAACTGTCCGCTACACTGACGCAGTGTAGAAAGGGTATCTCACTTCTTACGTCTTGTAACCGCTAATAGTTGACACCAATATTGTATTATCGTAGATTGATATTGATGTGGCTTTCATCCACCTTCATCTACGGATGATATTCCTTTCACCATTACCCGGAAACTGACTGATGCTGAATCATGAGCAGCGCATTGCGCTGCTTGGCACGATTAACCGCGATACGATTTACACCGCCGATGGCGTGACAACCGAAAGCTACGGCGGTTTGTTGTACAGCATCCTGGCATTGGCCGAGATCGCGTCCTCTCAAGTGGCGATTTACCCGATCTGCAATGTAGGTGCCGACATGGAGGCCATCGTGCGAAAAAAACTCGCGCCATATCCACATGTCAAATTCGATGGTATTCAATTTGTATCGACCAAAAATCCCCATTGCTTTTTGGATTACGACGCAAAAGGGCGCAAACGCGAAACCCTGCACAACGATGTCCCGCAAATCTCTTTTTCCCAAATCGAACCATTTTTAGACTGCGATGCAATATGCTTTAATTTTATCACCGGAATGGAACTCGCGCTCGAAACCGCGCAACGCGTGCGTCGTTCTGCCACCGGTTTGTTGTTGATGGATGTCCACAGTTTGACCCTGGGCATGGACGAACAACGCCGACGGTTCTGGCGCGTGCCCCCGCAGTGGAAAAAATGGATGGGATGCGTAGATGTCGTACAAATGAATGAACAAGAAGGTACTTTGCTCGCTGGCGAAACACTCGAGAAAAAAGATGCAACACGCCGTTTTGCAAAGCAGGTCTTGTGCGCGGGACCCTCGGTATTGATGGTCACGCGCAGCAATCGCGGTTCTGAGACAATTTTTCAAAATGATCGCGCAGATATTGTGATCGACAAATTCGATCCCGCGCCCATAACTGAACCCTGTGACGAAACCGGGTGTGGCGACACCTTTTTAATGGGATATACCTGGGCCTTCTTGCAAACGGGCAATCGCGCCTTTGCCAGCCAATTTGCCAATCGGGTGGCGGGCATCAATGTGTGTTTGCGCGGCATTGAAGGCATAGCAAAAATAAGCCAATTCTTAACCCCCGACGACCTGCCTATGCAGAACACTCAGACAGGTCAATCTGCCGTATTAAACGGCGTTCTCCCCGGTCCTGAAAGGAGGGCCTGATGCAAGAATATCAATTTCCAAATCGTCCAAATTTCGATTTGCAATTCAACCCCAAGTTAATCTATTACGGGTTGATTGCACTGGCGTTGCTCTGGTTGGCCAGTGGCATCTATACGGTGCGACAAGATGAGCAAGCAGTGGTATTTCGATTCGGACGAGCGGTGAGCCTGAAAGATCCTGGCATCCACTACCACTGGCCCACACCCATCGAGCGCGTTGAAAAAGAGCGCGTATCAGAGGTAAAACGTCTCGAGGTCGGTTTTCGCACCATCAGCGTGAGTCCCACGCCGAGATACCAGAAGGTCGCAGCCGAATCCGCGATGTTGACCGGCGATGAGAATATCGTCGATGTAGAGTTGATCGTTCAGTATCGCATCCGCGATTTAAAAGATTATTTGTTCCAGGTCAATGACCAGCGAAAAGCCATCAAAGACGTGACCGAGGCCGCATTGCGTCAGGTCGTTGGGCAACGCACCATTGATGAGGCCCTCACAGAGGGCAAGCTGGAAATTCAAGAAGAGATTCAGAAACAGGTTCAGGCGGTCCTGGATCTCTACAAAATCGGTGTGCGCGTCGATCAAGCCAAGCTGCAAACCGTGTCTGTACCCCTGGAAGTAGATCACGCATTTAAGGACGTCGCCAACGCGCGAGAAGACCGCGAAAAACTCCGCAATGAAGCCGAAGCCTATCGCAACGATATTATCCCAAAAACGCGCGGCGAAGCCGAAAAGATGACCCAAGGAGCCGAAGCCTATAAAGTGGAGCGGATCAAACGCTCACAGGGCGATGCAGACCGATTCATCGAGGTACTCAAAGAATATCGCAAAGCAAAAGACGTGACCGAAACGCGAATGTACCTCGAAACAATGGAAAAAATTCTGCCCGGCATGCAAAAGTTCATCGTCGAATCCGACGGCAAGGGCGGTATCCTCAACGTTCTCAATCTGCAAAAGCCTGTTGGAGGAGGAAATTGATATGCGCAACCTCGTAACTCTGGCGGTCATTTTGATCGCAGCGAGTATTTTACTGAATTCATCGTGTTATATCGTGGATGAACGCGAACAGGTCGTTGTCACAGAATTTGGACAACCCGTACGCACCGTGCAGACCCCTGGCCTGAATTTTAAAATTCCGTTTATCCAACAATTGCACATCTTTGAAGATCGCCTGCTGTACAGCGATGCCGACCCAAGGCAAATATACACGCAGGATAAGAAAAACCTCATTGTCGATAATTTCGCGCGGTGGCGCATCGCAGATCCACTCAAGTTTTTGGTATCTGTGCAAAATGTCTCTTATGCACAATCGCGCCTGGACGATATCATTTTTTCTGCCGTTCGAGAAGAATTGGGGCAACGCACGCTGGTCGAGATAGTAGTGTCGAGCCGCGAGGAAATTATGAAAAAAGTGACCGAGCGGTCCCGCGAGTCAGCACTCGCACTGGGCATTGATATCCTCGATGTGCGGATGAAGCGCGCAGATTTGCCGCGCGAAAACAAAAACAATGTGTTTGAACGCATGCGTGCCGAACGCACGCGGCAAGCCAAAGAATACCGCGCCGAAGGTGAAGAATTGGCCTTGAAAATTCGCGCAGAAACCGACCTGGACGTTACGCGCCTCACATCTGATGCCGTGCAAAAATCGCAGTTGATTCGCGGCGAGGGCGATGCCGAGGCATTGCGTATCTATGCCAATGCCTTTGAACAAGACCCCCGTTTTTTTCAATTTTGGCGCACCCTCGAAGCCTATGAAAAAACCCTGGGCGTAGGAACGACCATCGTGATGCCACCCACCAGCGATTTCTTCAAGTACCTGACCAAAAAGCGTCCGCGGTAGAAATGGTCTGTAGGGGCGGTGCCCCCGTGCCCGCCCCTGCACCATCGCCCTGAATTTGGTGTAGGCCACGCCTCAACGCAGAGGCAACCCCCATGTCTGCCCGTTCAACGCAAATTTCGTATCTCTGCTTTCTCCTCCTCTTCTCTTTTTCCGCAACAAACGCGACGGAATGGCACAGATTTGAACGCGATAACCTCGCCTTACACCTCGCGCACGCCGATACGGTTCGGGCACAGGCATTCTTGAACGCGCTCCTTATTGGACGCAATGAAATTCGGCGCAAATTGGGCGGCGCGCCCGCAATTCCCATAGGGGTTTATCTCGCACCGAGTGAAGCTGTTTTTCGAGAATTGACACACGGGCGGTTGCCACATTGGAGCGCGGGGGTTGCATTCCTCGAGTCGCGCACCATTGTTCTGCAAGCCAGCGCCGACAATTTGCTACAGGTTGCGCGGCACGAATTTGCCCATGTATTTTTGCACGCCATCGCACCATCGCGCGTGCCCGTCTGGTTTCACGAAGGCGTGGCAATGTGGGCATCGCACGAGTGGCGCTTGCGACAAAGCGCGGCTGTGTTTTACGCGGTTTTTTCCGAAAAATTAATCCCGCTTTCCGAAATTGATGAGGTCCTATCCTTCCCCTCGGCAAAAGCCGATTTGGCCTACACGGAAAGTTTGCTGGCAGTCTCGTTCATGATCCGTTTGGGCGGCCCCAACGCCGTGGTGGTCATGCTTTCCGAGTTGGAAGCAGACGCGCCCTTTGAAGTCGCACTATTTCGCGTAACTGGCGAAACACCCCGCGAATTTGAGCGGCGATGGCGCAATGATGTGCAGGGGCGATTCAGTCTGATGACACGACTCTTTTCGCCCGATTTGATCTGGCTGTATCTCACCTTGCTCTTGCTGCTCGCCTATATATGCGTGAGACTGCGGAATCGCGCGACCTTGCGGCGGTGGGAAGCCGAAGATGCGGCTGAGGAATTGACCTTACAATTGCGCGTATATCGCCGAGAGGACGAGCAGTGATTGTGGGCGTAACAGGTGGCATTGGCGCGGGCAAGAGCACCGTGTGCGAGGTATTTGAAGAAGCCGGCGCGCGCGTAATCGATGCCGATGCAGTGGGTCACGAAGTACTCCGTGACCCAATTGTGATTCACAACCTATCCGACGTGTTTGGGCGAGAAATATTGGATTCCGACGGACAAATCGCGCGGCGGGAATTGGGCAAGCGGGCATTTGCTTCTGATGAAAGCCGTGAAAAACTCAACGCCATCGTGTGGCAACCGCTTCGACAATTGCTGCTGGACAAAATTCACGCGGCTCTGGATAAAAAACCCAAACGCCCCGTGGTCGTGGATGCAGCCCTGCTGGTGGAGCGCGGCGATCCCAAAAAAATCGTCGATGTGCTCGTGGTGGTAACGGCCCCCGAAACGTTGCGGATTCAGCGAACAATGGCGCGATTGGGCATTTCCAAATCCGAAGTTGTGGCGCGCCTATCCGCGCAGTTGCCCGAAGAAGACAAAGTCGCAGTTGCGGATTTTGTCGTGGTCAATGATAAAACCCCCGCCGTGTGTCGCCAGCGCGCGCGGGCTATTTGGAACAAATTGCAATGTGAGGAGCAATGAATTACACGCCGCATACAGAACGCGATATTCAACACATGCTCAATGTGATCGGAGTTGCATCCATAGATGATTTGTTTGCACCCGTTCCAGAATCGCTGCGTCTGAACGCGCTCAATTTGCCCCCTGGAATCAGTGAAATGGAGGCGGTGGCTTTTGTGCAATCGCTGACCAATCGTGAGCGCGAGGCATCCCCATCATTTTTGGGCGGAGGTGCTTACGATCATTTTTCGCCAAGTGTCGTCGATGCGATGATTTCACGAGGCGAATTTTTTACAGCCTACACGCCCTATCAGCCCGAGGTGAGTCAGGGAACCCTTCGGGCTATTTTTGAATTTCAGTCCATGATCTGTGAATTAACCAACATGGAAGTCGCCAATGCGTCGATGTACGACGGGGCTTCTGCACTGGCCGAAGCCGTGCTCATGTCGGTCCGTCTGAACAACAGAACGCGCGTTTTGTTGCCGCGCAGTCTGCATCCGTTTTACCGCCAGGTGGTGGCGACTTATGTGCGGGGGATTGATCTGGAATTGGTGGATATTCCCTGGTCTGATTCCGGCGCATTGGATATAGCCACTTTGAAGCGCGAATTAAACGACAATACCGCAGCCGTGGTCGTGCAAAATCCGAATTTTTTAGGTGTGCTCGAGTCCTTAGACGAAATTGGCGATCTGTTCAACAATACCAAAACGGCTTTTGTGGCCTGCGTCAACCCCATGTCTCTGAGCGCGATTCGCCCGCCGGGAGACTTCGGTGCCGATATTGTCGTAGGCGACGGGCAGCCATTGGGTCTTCCCCTATCTTATGGGGGACCTTATGTCGGCTTTTTTGCATCGCGGGACGCCCATGTGCGAAAAATGCCCGGTCGTATCTGCGGCCAAACCACCGATGTAGATGGCAAACGCGGTTTTGTACTGACATTGCAAACGCGCGAGCAACACATTCGACGCGAACGCGCCACATCGAATATTTGCACCAACCAGACCCTTTGCGCAACCGCAACAACCGTGTACCTATCCTCGGTGGGACCACAGGGCTTCCGCGAAGTTGGCGAATTGAACTGGCATCAAAGCCATCGGGCTTTGCAGGCATTGACCGCATTAGACGGTGTGCGCCAGAAGTTTTCCGGCGCAATCTTTAACGAATTTGTTCTGGAAACAGACCGCAAGGCGTCCGATGTGATAGCCGCTTTGCGGCATCGGGGTGTTGAAGCAGGCATTGACCTGGGCCGCTTTTATCCCACACTCGAAAATTGTATTCTGACCTGTGTCACGGAAAAACGCACAGACGCCGATATTGACCGCCTGGTCGATGCATGGAGGACATTGTAATGGATCGCGATGTATTGATATTTGAACGCGGCGCGCCAGGCCGGCGCTGTGTTGCATTTCCCGCTGCAGTGGATTCTGGAACAGCGATTCCCGAAACCATGCGCCGCGATATCCCACCCGGCCTACCCGAGGTGAGCGAACTGGAACTCGTGCGCCATTACACCGCGCTTTCACAGATGAATTTTAGCATTGATACGCATTTTTATCCCCTGGGATCCTGTACGATGAAATACAATCCCAGAGTACATGAGAAAGTTGCGCGCCTGCCGCAGATCGCGGGTTTGCATCCCCTGTCGGACAATGCCCAACCCGCTCTGCAGGTCATCTGGGAAATGGAGCAGGTGCTCAAAGCCGTCAGCGGCATGGATGGATTTACCTTTCAACCCACAGCCGGAGCGCAGGGCGAATTTGTGGGGATTTCACTGATCGCCGCCTATCACAGGGCAAAGGGCAATGCCAAAAAAGTGGTGCTAATTCCCGATTCGGCCCATGGAACAAATCCGGCAACAGCGGCAATCTGTGGGTATGCAGTACAGGCAATTAAATCAACAGAACGCGGCACAGTCGATGTGGAAGATCTCAAGGCACATTTAACCGAAGACGTAGCCGGTTTAATGTTGACCAATCCCAACACATTTGGCGTGTTTGAAGACGAAATTGAAGACATCGCCGCGTTAGTACACGACGCGGGTGGTCTCTTGTATTACGACGGCGCGAACCTGAATGCCTTTCTGGGCCAGTGTCGGCCCGGCGACATGGGCTTTGACGTCGTACACATCAACTTGCACAAGACATTTACCACGCCTCACGGAGGCGGGGGACCAGGCTCTGGTCCAGTAGGTGTAAAGAAAGCACTATTGCCATTTCTGCCCCTCCCTGTAGTCGTACAAGAAGGTGATACATTTAAGCTCGATTTTGATCGCCCAGAGTCCATCGGCAAAGTGAGTTCATTCTACGGAAATTTTGGGATGGTAATACGCGCACTGGTCTATGCCAAAATGCTCGGCGGAGAAGGCATGCGCCGCACCAGTGAAATGGCTGTTTTGAATGCCAACTATATCGCGGCAAAACTCGACCCCCACTACGACCGCCCCAAAAACGCACAACCCATGCACGAAATGGTATTCTCGGCATCGCGACAAAAAAAGGCGAACGGGATTACCGCAACCGATATCGCCAAGCGCTTGATCGATTACGGCATCCATCCGCCTACGATTTACTTTCCCCTGCCCAATGTGGCGCCTGAAACCATGCTGATCGAACCGACCGAGACCGAGAGCCTGGAACAGGTCAACGATTTTATCGAAGCCATGATTCAGATCGCAAAAGAAGCCGAAGAAAACCCCGGCTTACTCAAAGAAGCACCCCACGCAACACCCGTGCGAAGATTGGACGAAGCAACCGCCGCGCGAAAGCCCATCTTGCGCTGGAGCGCTTCTCAACTCGCTCATGAGTAACACCACACCAAAAGGGAGGTCCTATCATGCCCTTCCAATTAACAGAAAAACACATCGCCGATTACCACACCCTCGGCTACACGATTTTCCATGACATCATACCCACATCCTTACTCACGGACCTTCGCCGCGTCGCCGACAAAGCGAGAGAAATTGCGCGAAAAGTCACTGGCCCACAGGCGCAGCGTCTCCAGCCCATAGCCAAATACGACCTCGACCAGCAACCCTTCAAAAACTACGGCGAATTGCCAGAACTCAACGACGCCATACATCAAGTCCTCACCCCGCATCACTACCACGCCGACCTCGACCGCACCGGCATCCTCCTCGAACCCGCCGAATACCCCTGGTGTACGGACTGGCACCGCGACTGGCGCGATCACATGCCCCAGGAAGTATTTGAATCCGAATTTCGCGAAGAATGGCAATGGCAATCATTCCACATCGACTACCAGAACCAGATCAATTGCGCCCTATACGAAGATCCCTCCACCTGGATCGTACCCGGCAGTCACTATCGCCAGCGCAACCTCCCCGGCGAAATCGCCGCCAAAAACACTTATGACCGCGACAAATTCCGCAATCAGAGACCGATCTCCAGCGAACAACAAGAACGCGACTGCCTCAACTACACGCGCAACATGCCCGGCGCTGTTCAACTGCGCCTCAACGCGGGCGACTTCGCCCTCTACCGCGCCAGTGCCTGGCATATTGGCAATTACGTGCCCTACCGCAAACGCGCCACCATCCACGACTTCTGCGGCACACCTGAATATTCGCAACACATTAACGAACGCGTTGCGCGAAAAGAAACAGCCATCAAACGCCTTGAATCTGCGACATAAACATTTCTGACATTATGGACGCGGCATATAATAGTTGTCTCTGAATTTTACTATTCGTAAATTTAGCAATAATTATCAAATCATATACTTTAAGGAGCCACGTCATGCAACTCACACCCGAACAAATACGCGAATTTTACGACCGCGGTTACGTCAAAATTCCCGGAGCCATATCAAAAGCCATGGTCGATACCGCGCGCCAGGCCGTCAACCACTCAATCGGCACCCTGGGGCCAAATGGCGAAGACATGTCCAAACATCGCGCAGCGCAATTCTGCCGCGACCTGAACGGCAGCCCCGTAATCATGGACCTGTTCAACGCCAGCCCGGTCATCTCCCTCGCCGAATCGCTCATGGGAGAGGGCAACTTGCAAAAACCCATCAGAGGCGCACAAGTCGCCCCGCGATTTCCCACAGTAATCGGCGACGTTCCCCCAGAACCGCGCGGGCATCTCGACGGCATGGGCACCGGCACAAATGGCATGCTAAAAGGCGTGTACCGACGCGGATTCACGGCCTTTGCCGTCATCTATCTCGCCGATGTACCCGAACCCTACAGCGGCAACTTCACCGTCTGGCCGGGTTCTCATCGCTTCTTTGAAAACTACTTCAAACGCGAGGGCCTCGAAGTACTCTCCAACGGCACCCCGCGTATCGACCTGCCCGAAGGACCGGACATGGTCACCGGAAACGCCGGCGACTTCATTATCGCACACCATCAGATGATCCACACCGGTGGCCCCAATGCCTCACCCAACATACGCTACGCCGCCATCGCGCGCCTCCGCCACATCGACTGCGACAAAAATGGCAACGACGGCTTCCTGGACATCTGGCGCGAATTTCCCTGTGTGCGCGAAGCCATAGCAGCGTAAACACAATACTGCAACATCTCACCGAGGGAAATAACACCATGTTAAACCAGGTACAAAAACGTCAATTCGCCGAAGAAGGCTACCTCAAAATCCCAGGGGCTGTACCCAAAAACATGATCGAAACGTCTCTCCGCGCCGTCAACTATTCCATCGGCAACATCGGCATTGGCGGCGAAGACCCCTCCAGAAATCGCTCCGGATTCTTTTGCGCCGAACTCCTCGACGCGCCCTTCATCCTCGACATGTACAACAAAACCCCAGTCATGCAAATTGCCGAATCGCTCATGGGCAAAGGCAACGTACTCCCCGTTGAACGCGCCAAAACCTATCCGCGCTTTCCTCTGCCCCTCGGCCAGGAACCATCGCCACCACGCGGACACATCGACGGCATTGGCAGCGGCACCAACGGCACGGCCAAAGGAGACTACAAACGCTCATTTACGGCCTTCGCCGTCGTCTATCTCGTCGATGTATCCGAACCCTACAGCGGCAACTTCACCGTCTGGCCCCAATCCCATCGCTTCTTTGCCAACTATTTCACAGAACACGGCCACGAAGTACTCGCCAACGGCATGCCCCGGCCCAACCTGCCCAAAGACCCCGTAATGATCACCGGCAACGCGGGCGACCTCATCCTCGCCCACCACCAGGTCGTTCACGGCGCCTGTCTCAACGCATCGCCCAACGTGCGCCTCGCCACCATCACCCGCCTCAAGCACAAACATGCCGATAAAATCGGCAAAGACGCCTACACAGACATCTGGCGCGAATGGCCCGGTGTGCGTGATGTAATCAAGGGCTAATAATGTGCTTATCGGAAAATTTCAGAGCATCGAATTGGGTGCTGGCGAATCTGAGTTTGGACGAAAATTTTACTCGGAATGTCTTGAAACTGATAGCGATCTTAGTCTTTTAAATAGCAATTGTATTGATGTAATCACAGACGCGCATAAAATCTGTGTTGACGATGGTTCATTTGATCGCGTTATTTTATGTAATCCATACCCATATGGATTTATTCGCGGAGAGGGACTCGTTCTTCTTCGTGAAATCGTCCGTATCTTGAAAAGCAGAGGAGAAGTAATCCTCATTACTTCATCTCGTAATCCCAATTGTCAACCCCAGCGTATTGAGCAAATTGCCAATACTTTGAAATCGGAGACTAACGTTAAAATTCAGATACAAGTCACTGCCATCAATCCTCAAACACAATATCCAGAGCAAAAATTTTATCGACTTGATGGCACAGAGACAAATCCAAATACTGAAATCATTCTTCAAATCCAAAAATCGTGAACAGATATGTCTGACCACACCTTACAGCTTGCTGATTCTATCGCAAAACAATACTATGAGCGTGATTTTTATGCTCACCTGAGTATGCTTGCATCCGTTGAATTTGCTTTCAATCCTGACTTGTCTAAGGTAGGCATGAAGTCTTCATTCTCGGGATTCAAATTTGATCAACGCAAATATATTTCATTACAACAAGCTGCTTTTGAGGAAGCTCCCCAAATAAGGTCTAATGAAACATCGGATGTCGATTGGGAGAAAATTGATAAAAAAGTATATGCATTTCAGGACCGACTTTACAAGGCTATCAATGGCGAGCAAAATGATACGCGACTGAAAAAATTCACAGATTTTAGCCTCAAATGTTATGAGCAATGGATTACCTATGAGTCTATGTATCCCAAATCTACCTCCAATCCATGGCAGCCGGCTGTAAAGATATTGGAGTGCGGTCGTCTGCTGTACGTTTCGGATTCTTTGAATGAATTGAAAAATTTTACCAACTCTATTTCCAGAAGTGTTAACAAAAAAAATCAAGGCAATATAGGAATCGTAGTAAAAGGGCAGGCTCCGACTATACGTGGCTTTGTGATCGATGACCGCTATGACATACAGAAGATTGTCTATGCGTTTTTACGGCGGGAGGCTCCGGATCATACGAGCCCTGTAAGCCTATCAAATATAAAAGCCTATCTTAAGACACTTGGACATAGTTGGTCTATTGATGCTATTCAAATAAGAATAACGACCCCACTAAAAAAGACCGGTTTTGTTGGTTCTACGGTTAAGGGCTTCTTCGTCATCCAAACCATAGATGATTTGATTTCCTCATATCGCTTTCATCGTACAAAGGTAGTTTCAATAAATACAATTCTAAAACAGTATCAAGTTCGTTCCCGCGAATTTGGCGAGATAGATCTCCAGGAAGAATTTGGAGGTCCAACGATTAATCGGATTGATTGATTTCGGAAAGTCTTGATAGCAGCCATGTTTATCACCGAAGCGCAAAAACAACAATACAAAGACGAAGGCTATTTCATTCTCGAAGCCGTCATTCCCGAACACCACCTCGAACTCTTGCGCGACGAATGCCAGACCTTCATCGACACAATGCACTCGCGCATGGATGAACAGGGCACGGACACCATAGGCATCAACCACCGCAACAAACGCTACTTCGTCTCCAACTGCTTTCGCCAGCAACCCAAACTGCGCACCTTCCTCTTCAGCGACCTCATGGCCGAAATATGCCGGGCCACTCTCGGTGACAACGCGTACCTATTCTGGGAACAATACGTCGTCAAAGGCGCGGAAACCGGCATGAAATTCTCATGGCACCAAGACTCGGGCTATGTCGGTTATCCCGACCACAAACCGTATCTCACCTGCTGGTGTGCGCTCGATGACATGAGCGAAGAAAACGGCACCATCCACCTCCTGCCCTATTCGCGCAGTGGTATTCGCTCGTGGGTACACCACATCGTCGAAGAAGGCAGCAATGACAAAGTCGGCTACTTTGGCAAAGACCCCGGCCTGATTGCAGAAGTTCCCGCAGGAAGCATTGTCGCCTTCTCCAGCATCGTCTTCCACAGCAGCAGCACCAACACCACCCCAAAATTGCGCCGCGCTTATTTGGGTCAATACTCCTGCGAACCCATCCTATCACCCGATGGCAGCAAACTCTGGGGCAACGCCGAACCCTTCCTCCGCAATGGCAAATCCATAGTTGGTGAACCCCTACCCAGCTTGCCATCGAGATTGGAAGCCTAAAACTCCCGCCACCAGTACGGATTGGACATCTCTCCCGGATAGGTAGAATGAACCAATTCGTAAAATCCCGTACCTCGCCGATCCCTAAACACAAATTCGTAGCGCCGATGGGTCTCGTAAAACCACACCTCCGACGGTTTCTGACCCGCAGCAGAAGTCCGATAATCAATATCATCGGGCGGTCCATATTGAATATAAACCCGCCCCCGGTCCGTATCCGATCCCCTTACGCCAGCCCCAAAATGCGTCTCCACATAATGCACACGCATCAAATGCTGAAGCAGGCGCTCATTGGTCGGCGTATCGGGCGCGTCGTCCAACTGCTTCCAAAACACCTTCAAAAACGCCAGCCTGGCAGGCCAGCCCTCCAGCGCATCGTACACCCGCTGCGTCTTTTCGTCCGTGATATACCGAATATCTGCATAATACCCGATCAAATCCCGCTGCACCTGAGTAAGCCCCTCGGGCAGGTCTTTTGAAACCAAAAAAATGGGGCGTCTCGTCTGAAAATACTGCCGACTGCTCCCATCAAACGCCTCCACCTGAAGATCATAAGTCCCCTCCCGCAAACCCTCTGTATCCAGAACTTCCGCCCTCACACAACTCTCCCCCGGCTTTAAGAACCGCTTAGCCGGATAAGTACGCACAACCACCCCCTCCGCATCGATCAGACGATACCCCATAATAAAACTCTCTCCCGACGACGACAGATTATACACCTCAAAATAAATCTGCAGCGGCTCTCCGATGACATAATTTCGGGTAATATTCGGCACAACCTTCCAGCCCTGCTTGACAAACCGATGGGCTTCCCCGCTTCGCGCCACACTAAAAGCCAATTGAATATCGCTAAACACCAGCCCTGCACGCTCGTAATCCGGTATCTGAAGCGGCGTAGTACAACGCCCACTTTTCTCCGCGTGGAGATCCTTGATCTGCACAATCAGCCGATAAGCACCCGGCTTCAGATCAAAGTAAACAGCATCCTTAAACGGCGCCCCGATCCCCACATCCAACTCTGGAACAGCGACCTGCTGCACCCATGTCCGATGCACCACCCGATTGTCCAGCGTATCCAGCACAACAGCGACCAGAGAAATCTTCCCAACAGCCTCGCCCTCCTGTTCCCGAAGCTCGAGTTGACTCGCATCCAGCAACAAAGCCACCTCCTGACGGGTATATCCTTCAGGACCCCGAAAAGCCGACAAATCGACAAAAAAACGCAGGTTGCCCGTACTCGTCAAAGGCAAATCCTGCGCTTCCAAGCCACCCATATGCGACCAGATAAGCAGCACCGCGACACAACGTATCCATCTCATGGCGTATCTTCCTGTCAGAATCAGGATTTTCAGGATTTAAGGATTACTGACGTTGTGCTGCGCGGGTTCAGGATGTTAGGTTGCTTTTAACTTAATTCGCATTGCCAAGCTTGCATGTATCCTGCTCATCCTTTCATCCCCATAATCCTGATCCAATCCTCATGACCTCTTGCGACCCGATCCGGGTCTATCTCACTTCTCGCAACAAAGCCGGGCACATCCTCGCGCCCGGTTGGCAACCTGTAATCGCTATATCGAATATCCAGACTCCAGCGAATATGGTCGGACTCATTCGGGAATGAGCGATGTATGGTCTTGTGCTGAACCAGCGCGGCACCCCCGGCTGGCAGCACGGACAAAACGCGGTCGCCCGGCGGCAGCCGCTCCTCGGGAATTTCCTTCTCTGAATCCGCCGGATCGTGTGGAATAATACCGTGCTTGTGACTACCGGCCAAAATCTCCAGACAGCCATTTTCCACATTCGTATCCACCAGCGGCACCCAGAAATTGATCATAAACGTCTTCTCCACCTTCGGATCCAAAAACGCGATATCCTGATGCCATAACACCTCTGCTTCGCCGGGCATCTTTGCGCGAATATTAAACTGCGGATGCACCAGAATTTCCGGCCCAATAATCGACTCCACCACATTTAGAATAGCCGGATGTGTCAGGAAAAAAAACAAACCCGCAGTCTTGTGAGCCTTGCCCAAAATCTCAGCTACAAAACGCTTATCCGTCCCCAGCGCCTCGCACAAATACGCCAATCGACGCTCAAAAGGCGCGTCTTCAAAAAGATTCTCCAATTCACCGCGAGCATAAGCTTCTCTGGCCTTTTGTTCAATCACCGCATTAAACTCATCTACAAGTAGCTGATACGCCTCGCGGGGCAAACATTCATCCAGCAACAAATACCCCTCATCCTTGTAAAAAGCAATCTGCTCAACAGTCAAACCGCCCATGATTTATCTCCTATTTCTCACCACACCTCGCAGCCTCCAAACGGCATAGTCTCACCCGGAGCATATTGCGGACGCGCCGCATACACATTCGCAACACCGGGATCGGCCTTGCCGCGCACGAGGATATTTTCGTGATCTTCTCTATTCACCCATGTCGTCGTCGGAATATACCTCAGCGTGAGACCAACGCGCCACTGGTTCGAAGTGTTGGCATTGGAACCGTGAATAATATTCGGATTGTGGATCGAGACATCGCCCGCGTCAAGCTCGAGATCAACCGCATCGGAATCGTCAATCTGATCGGGATGAATACCCACGCCGAGCACGTACTTTTCAGGATCCAGATCAATGAGGTCGCGACGCTTAAGCAAATGTTTGTTATGCGTACCGGGCAACACCCGCATACAGCCATTTTCAACCCTTGATGGCGTACCCGCCACCCACAAAGTGGTCACTTCCATCGGCTCGAGAGGCCAGTAAGACCCGTCTTGATGCCACTGTACAGCCTGACCATCGCCCGGGGGTTTCGCGATATAATGTGCGGCAAACATCGCAATATTAGGCCCGAGAAATTGTTCGGCAATATCTACCAGGCGTTCATCCCCCACGAGCCGGTGCATAAAAGGATCGCGGGCGAGCAAATTGTGATGCAAACGCTCTGGACGCACACCGGGGTTCCTCTCGATAAGCCAGTGGACGTGCTGCACCGTCTCTTCTGCGAGCACCGCATCAATGGCCTTGCGCGCGATAACATAGCCATTTTGATCGTATTCACTTCGCAAACTTGTCATAATTCCGACCTGATCTGTCGCAACCGATCCGCCATCCGCTCGGCAACATCGGGATAAATCGACGCCACATTTTCAATCTGCCCGATATCGTCCGCAAGACAGTAGAGTTGTGGAACTGGGGAATTGCCAGTTTCAATATTCACATTGGTATTCACAGGCGAACCCTCGTGGGGCGGAATAAACACCCAATCCCCCTGCCGCAAAACGGTCTTTGCCTGAACACCTTCCAGAACAATCTCGGCGCGCGCCTCATCGCTTTGCCCCAACAGGGCATCGAGAACATCCACGCTATCCGGACCCGCGTCGGCATCCAGCGACACACCCACAAGTGCAGCAAAAGACGCGAGAAAATCAACCTGACTGACGAGCGCAGCAGATTCCTCTGGCCCCACGGCACCGGGCCAAGAAACGATAAAAGGCACACGAGTCCCCCCATCGTACATACTGTATTTTCCCCCGCGCAACGGACCTGCTGGTCGGTGGTCGCCGCACAGTTCAACCGCCTCATCGTAATAACCATCATTCAGCACCGGACCATTATCGCTGGAAAAAACCACAATAGTATCTTCCTTTAATCCACACCGATCAAGCGCATTGAGCATCTCGCCAACACACCAATCCATCTCAGCAATCGCATCGCCGCGCGGTCCCAATCCAGTACTGCCCACAAATCGGGGATGGGGCAACCGCGGAACATGGGGCTGGTGGAAAGCGTAATACAAGAAAAAAGGATTGTCTTTATTTTCCGCAACAAATGATATGGCTTTTTCCAAAAACACATCAGCCATATCTTCATCTACCCAAAGCGCTGCCTCGCCGCCTCTCATATACCCAATGCGACTCACACCATTGACAATACTCATATCGTGCCCGTGGTGGAACTTCATTTTCAGCAATTCGGGATTATCTTTCCCGGTCGGTAAGCCGGGAAACGGCTTATTTTTATTGTACTCAACCTCAATCGGATCAGACGGATCGAGACCCACCACATCTCTGCCATCCAGATACACACATGGCACGCGATCATTGGTCGCAGCCATGATATAAGAATAGTCAAACCCAATATCCAGAGGTGTTAGCGGAAGTGGCTCATTCCAATTTTGATTACCCTCGCCAATACCCAGATGCCATTTGCCAACAACACCCGTTGTATAACCCGCCTGCTTGAGCACGGAAGGCAACGTAGAAGTATCGAGATCTATAATAAGCGGAGCATCGCCCGGCAAAATATGTGCGCGTTCATTGCGCCAGGAATAAGAACCCGTAAGCAGGCTATAGCGCGAAGGGGTACACGTCGCTGCTGTGGCATACCCGTGGTGAAACATCAAACCCTCGGAAGCCAAACGGTCAATATTAGGCGTATCGAGTGCAGTAGCACCGTAACAACTGACATCTCCAAAACCGAGATCATCCGCATACATAACAACAATATTGGGGTGTCTTGCCGAATCTGCCATATTTTGTTCTATCCTTTCTGAAAATAGACATATGAACTTCTGGCGCAATTGTACCCCGTTGTGTACATTCTGTCCGCAATATAGGATGTTATCCAAACCGCAAGCAAGCGGAAATAATCGCCACACTCATTGTACAAGGAGAATATATGATTACTCGATTGATGATTCTTGCATTACTGTTGAGCCTGGCAACTCAAAATACCACGGCGGAAACCTATCCCGCAGCCGAAGGATTTAATCAGTCGGGATCAGATGCAAAAGCAATTGAAATTGCCGATGCCGTAATGGAAAAAATGGGCGGATGGGAAAATTGGAATCAGACCCGTTACATCACATGGCGTTTTTTTGGGCGACGCATGCATGTATGGGACAAATGGACGGGCAACCTGCGGCATGAAGATGGGGATATGCTCATCTTAATGAACATAAACACCAAAAAAGGCCGCGTGTGGTTTGGCGGAACAGAGCAAACAAACGCCGACTCCGTAAAAAAATATGTAAATCAGGGTTACAGGCGCTGGATCAACGATTCTTACTGGCTGGTAATGCCCTATAAATTGAAAGATTCGGGCGTCACCTTAAAATACAGCGGCGAAGACAAAACCCAGGACGACCGCCCCGCGCACAAATTGACACTCACCTTTCAAGACACCGGCGTCAGCCCGCAAAATAAATACCATGTCTGGGTAGATAAAGAGCACAATCTGGTAACAGAATGGGCTTTTTATCGCAAAGCATCGGACGCAGAACCGCGATTCCGCAACCCGTGGACAAATTGGACAAAACACGGCAACATCCTGATCTCCGATGGACGCGGCAGAGGCGGACGCAAGCATTCCGATATTGCCGTTTTTGATGTATTACCAGCTTCGGTATTTGAAAGTCCCGACCCCGTAGATATGATGGCGTTGAAAGGATCGATGTAGATCTATCCCGCGAGGATACGCTTCAGCGAATCAAACCCCCCCTGGAAAACCCCATTGCCGACAAAATCGACAAGCTCCTCTTCCTCATCTGCTGGACAGCCAAATTCTGCGGTCCACTGAATATACGTCCGATTGCCATCTGTAATAGGCGTCAAACTCAACGTTGCCACATAATCTTCAACCGGCATAGGCGATTCGAGAATAGAATACGTACACGTAAATGTGACATCGCTCAACGTGAGCAATTGTTCGCGAATATTGCCGCCATCTTTCAAATTAAAATTGCGAATACAGCCCACGCTATCGCTGGGTTCACCACCTTCAATATGGCTATCTGCAATCGCGGGATGCCATTCGGGCAGCGCATTAAAATCGCGAATTTTTTCCCACACAGCCTCTACCGATGCGTCGAGCACTGAACTGACAAATACGTTGGCTTTTGCCATCTCATCTTCCTCCATGTGTTATTGTTTAAACAGCGCGGCAATAGGATTGTGATCAGGCTCAAAAATTAGCCAATAAGGATCAAAAAACACAAGAATAATCTGGCGGTCAGCGTGAAAAGCCCCTTTGCCAGACCATCTTAAACCTACTATATTCCCGAACCTACTATTCATCGCCTAAATCAATAACGTCTCATTTTTCGGAGGTAAGCATGGAGCTATTAAAAGAATTGTGTGAATGTTCGGGAGTACCTGGGCGCGAAGGGCGGTTGCGCGAAATTGTGCGGCGAGAACTGGAACCTATCGCAGATGAACTTCGCGTAGATGGGATGGGCAACTTAATTATCAAAAAGAACGCAAGTGCGGAAGGAAATCCCAAAAAACTAATGCTGGCCGCGCACATGGACGAAATAGGCTTTGTCGTATCCCATATCGACAAACAGGGTCTCTTGCGCCTGGTACCTCTGGGCGGGCATGATCCCCGCAACATGGTGGCGCAACGAGTAACCGTCGCCGGCAACCAAAAAGACTTCACGGGCCTGCTCTATCCCGGCGTAAAACCGCCGCATATCCAGACAGAAGCCGATCGCAACAAAAAACTGGATGTCAGCGATTTTGTCGTAGATCTCTACATGCCAGCAGATGAAGTCAAAGAAGAAATTGAAATCGGTGCAATGGTAACACTACAACGCGACTTCGCCGAAATCGGCAATGGCGTGAGTTGTAAAGCAATGGACAATCGGCTGGCCGTCTATGTGATGATCGAGGCGGTAAAACGGGCCAAATCTTATGCCTTTGAAACATATCCCGTAGCCACAGTACAGGAAGAAATTGGACTGCGAGGGGCAACCGCGAGCGCCTTCGGTGTAAATCCAGATGTAGGCGTGGCACTGGACATCACACTGGCCGCCGATATACCGGGTATCCCCGAATATGAACAGATAACACGCCTGGGAGATGGCGCTGCGATAAAAATTCAGGATTCGAGTTCGATCTCACATCCGGGACTGGTGGCGCACATGAAAACCCTGGCAAAAGAGCGCGATATCAAATACCAGATGGAAATTTTGCCCCGGGGCGGCACAGACGCAGGCGGAATACAGCGGATTCGGGCCGGGGTGCCCGTGATCACCCTATCCATCCCCACGCGATACGTCCATACATCAATCGAATTGGCAGACAAAGGCGATATTGAGGCATCCATTCAACTATTGGCTGCCTTTCTCGAAGAAGGCCACCGCACGGATTGGGATATGGTATAAGTGTATTACCGCGTCTGTTCCCCATGAAAAAGAAACGAGAGCAGCGTGAAACGGCGGCCCCCGGTCACGGGCTGGACTTCGTGAAGAAAAGAACTGGAAAACGCGATTGCATCACCCGCGAGAGGGCGATAGCGGTGGGGACCAAACTCGGGGAAAACGAGATGTCCGCCTGTGTAATCCTCATTGAGATTCAACGTGAGCGCAAAGCGGCGGTGGGCAGTTGAAGGACTGAGATTGTCGCGATGGGCGCGAAAAAAACCACCCCTTTCCGAGTCATAACACGCGATCTTGAAGCCCTCGAATCGCGTCGCCCGGTAGTGGAAAGCGCGTTGTACCTCGGGCATAACGCGGCGCCCCACTGTGGAAGTAAGCAATCGCAGAAGTTGGGCATCGGTGACCTCGTGGTCCCACCGTTTTTTCCTCTGGTAGTCAATAACATCGCGCCGCCTGCCTGATTCGGAACTTTCAACGCCGGTTTCTGTATTGCCCTTTGTGGCCCATACATTGATGAGCGCCTGGCAGATATCCGGGGTCAAAACATTGGGAATAAGAAGAACGGGAGCCTGGACATCAATATCAATGGACCCATGAGAAGGCAGGCTCTTAAGTGCGCGATAAATCTGATCAAAGGCATTCGGATCCTGAATCCCCGACAGAACGCGCAGATTGGCGTCCAATGCAAATGCGGCAAAATCTCCGTCGAGACGATAGGCTTTGCCAACCGCGTTTTCACGATCGATAAACACAGTAGCATTGGCCTCCAAGAGTTCCGATACGCCAATAACAAAAACATCTACCTCTCCCGAAATCTCCAAACTTTCTAAAATCTGTTCTTCTCCGATAAAAATCAAAAGTGTTGGACGACCGCCCGCGCGGGAATAAAAGTGCGTTTGAGGGCCATCTATTGTCGGAAGAACAAAGTCTGGGGCGCGTTCGCCCCGGTTGAGGATACTCATAGTGAGCCTCTTAGCGTTTGACATGCACCATCATTCACATTGCTTTTGTCTATTCTTCTTCTTTCTCGGCTGCCTTGCCCCCGATCCCGGACAGAACATACCCACCCAATCCACATCCAATACTCAAAAACAATGATTTAGTCAACAGTATTAAGTGAGCACTGATCCCAAAAGACTGCATAACATCAGTCAAAAAAAAGATCTCAGAAAATTTGCCGACCGGATCGCGGCTTCGTCGGGTGGCAGGTCGCCACCAAAGGCGTGATGTAGCGTTACATAGCCGCGGTAATTGATGCTGTGCAGCCCATCAAAGACTTTTTGAAAATCTATGCCGCCAGATTCATCCAGAGGTCGCAAAGTGGAAGAAACCGTGCCGCGCACCCAGGTAGTCATCGGCATACCGCCATTGGGGTCTGGGACGTGATTTTGCAGATAGACGTTAAAGAGATACGGCGCAAAGCGCTTGAGGGTATCGGGACCGTAGTCTTCACCGCACAGAGCCAAATTGGCCGGTTCGTAAATAATACCAAAATTTGGTCGGTTAATGCTCTGAAGTGTCTCGAGCGACCCCGCAACAGTTTCAAAAAGACTCTGGGTATGTGATTGATGTGCCAGACGGATGTCTCGCTCAGCTGCTTCATCGGCTGCGCGCTGGGCATGCGCGATATCTCCATCGGTCTTGATACAGACGCGCAGTAAATTGCAGCCCAGTGCGTCTGCCAGATCGAGATGTGGCGTAATATTGCGCAAGCTCTCCGGCCCATTGGAACCATTCTCGGGTATGGCAAAATCGCCGGTTGCCATTGAAACGGCGAGATTGTGTTTCTTCAAAATATGTTGCACTTCAACAATGCGTTCGGGTGGGCTGTGCGTACCCACGCCCGATGCGCGCATGCAAAGTGCTTTATAACCTGCGCTTTGGGCAATTTCCGCGAGTTCGGGCAGGGCAATTGTCAAATTGCGTTTGTTGCGAAAGCTTTCAGCCACGCGGACTGAGAGAGAAAGTTGCATTGCAGTCTCCAACGGGGTGAAATTTCAACTTGCATACGGTGAATATTTAACTATCCTTACGGCTGTCATATTTTTTTGCCACTGCGACGGAAGGTGGATGTCATGATTGAAATGCGGGTTGTGGATTTACGTCAAGATCATTCGGAACAGAACGTGGTGTGGCTGCAAAGTGTTGAGGGCAGTGTGATGGTACCCATTGAAATTGGTCCTGTCGAATATCGGTCTATTCGTTCAGAACTGGCAGGTGAATCTATGCCGCGACCTCTTGCGTATGATTTGATGTATGCAATGCTGGCACATTTTGATGCCGAAGTTGAAAAGGTACAAATTACCGATTTAAAAGATCAGATTTTTTATGCCGAACTCATCCTCTTTGCTCGAGGTGAGCAAGTGCGTTTAGACGCCCGCCCCAGTGATAGCATTGTGCTGGCACTCAAATTTGGCGCCCCCATTTATATGGACCCCAAAATTATTCAGCAAGTGGGATTCAAAGTCCGTCACACCGAATATGGTTATGAGCTTGAGCAATTGAATTCACCCCAGAAACCAGATGTTTTTGAAGAGCCTGTTCTGGACATCGCGCAGGCAGCCGAGCGGCCAATAGAAGGTATTGATTCGCAGGGGCGAGATATTGATCCAGATGAATTGCTGGGAATTTTGAAAGAACAGATGAATAAAGCGGTTAAGGAAGAGCGGTACGAAGATGCGGGAATGATTCGAGATGAAATAGAGCGGATAGAGGCGAAAAGCAAGTAAGAGGAAAGACGTAAAAGGAGAGAGGACCACCCCTCCCCCCTTCTCACATCTCACCTCTTAAGCGGGTTGCAACACAGTGCTGTACGCCTCGACATGGCCGATGTTATCGTCGATTTCGCGGCGGTTCATCATCCCAACAGTAATGGCGTCAATAGCCGGGATGTCGAGGACATAGTGGATCGCATCGCGAGCGGGCAGATCGCCGCGTCCCACAACTTTCATGCCATAAACGCCGATATCGTTGGCGTCCATTTCTTCTAGGATGGGAACGACGCGTTCGGGGGGACCATCCATGTTTTTGCCAGCGTAATTGATACGCGCCAAAACAACATCCACCCATGGGGTGATGGCCGCTTGCTGGAAGGCATCAATATCGTGACAGGAAACACCGTGTGCGCGAATGATGCCTTTTTGCTTTTTATGGGCGAGGATATCCATAACACCTCGATGCGAGATAGGCCAATCCGCATTTGTCATGCAGTGCATGAGAACGATATCGATATAATCAGTATTTAGTTCGCTCAAAATGCGGTCCATATCGCGCTCGGCCTCGTGGGCTGTTGTAGCGCGGATCTTGGATGTAATGACAACCCGATCGCGATCGATATGCTCCAACGCGCCTGCAAGATGGGCATGACTGCCGTATTGATCGGCACTATCCCAAAATGTAATGCCTCGTTCAAAGCCATAGATGAGCAAATCAGTAAGCGCGCGCGTCCCCAAATCCGTCTGGTTAGAACGCCCGCCCCAGCCATTGGTACCAGTACCAAAACTGAGTTGAGAGACCAATATACCAGTGGTGCCAAGTTCGACGGTTTTCATGGTGAACTCCTTTCCCGTCTTCTGTGTTTTTTGTTATATTATTTGTATAGTAACGCACTATTTTGCATTCGTCAATGGGTTTTGACCCCTCCTCCGAGGGGAAAAAAGAAGGAATATTGCTGCGATGAGATTGGGGCTTGTTGGGTTGCCGCAGGTGGGAAAAAAGACGCTATTCCGTTTGCTAACCGGTCACATAGGTGAAATAGGTCAGGCAAAGGTGCGGGATGTGCGGTTTGATCGGCTGGTGCAAATGTATAAACCCGAGCGCGAAGTACCTGCGGAAATGGCATTTGTGCTATTGCCCGATTTGGACACACAGGCCGATCGCAATATACCTGTTTTTCGAGATTTGGAGCAGGTAGATGTGATTTGTTTGCTCGCCCGGGTCTTTGAAAACGATACCGTGTTTCACATTGCAGGCGACTTAGATGCCAAACGCGATGTGCAGACTTTTTGGGAGGAATTGTTGCTCGCCGACCTGATATTTGTAGAAAAGCGATTAGAGCGATTGGCAAAAGATCGGCACACAAAAGACAAGCTGCGAGCGGCGCAAGAGAAGGATTTAATGACGCGCATGCAGGCGCATCTGGAAACCGGAAAACCCCTGCGTCAGTTTGCGCGCACAGCAGAGGAAATAAAACTGACATCGAGCTATCCCTTTTTAACCACCAAAGCAGTGATCGTAGTAATGAACACGGGCGAAGATCAGATCGGCGACGATGAGATCACAAATGAAATAGCCGCTGATTTTGCCGACTGTGGTTTTGAATGGATCGCGATTTCCGCACAGATTGAAGAAGAGATTTCGCAGCTCGATGACGAGGCACGCGAGGATTTTCTCGCCGACCTCGGTATCGAACAGCCCGCGCTGGATCGGTTGACCTTATTGTGTTATGAAACCCTGGGATTAATTTCATTCTTTACAGTAGTCAATAACGAAGTGCATGCCTGGACGATTCGCAGAGGCACTCTATCACCACAGGCGGGCGGCGCTGTCCACGGAGATATCGAGCGGGGATTCATCCGAGCTGAAATAATGCGCTACGAAGATTTAATCGCACTGGGAGACGAGCAAAAGGTAAAAGCAGCGGGTAAGCTAATGGTAAAAGGAAAAGATGCAGAGATATTAGACGGCGATGTGATACACTTCTTGTTTAAGGTTTGACGCGGAGAAACGAAACTTGTGTTTGTTGTCATCATTTATCCGGAGGGTCTGGTTATGATACGGACGCGATGGTTACTCTTATTCTTCCTCTATACTGCAATTTCTCTGAACAATATTGCCTTTGCAGAAGAACACATGAAGAACACACCATCCTCTCTAATGCCCCAGTTGGCGATTCCCGATTCCAATCAAATTCAGGTGCTTGAAACAACCGATGGATCGACAAATGTCGGACGCATTGTGGAGATAGGTGCTGAAGTGATCGCATTTAAGACAGACCTGGGCATTATCCACATTCCCATTTCAAAAATCAAACACATTGAAACAGTGTCTGTTGATTTAATACATAATGGCGAGTTTTGGTTCACAAATCCCAATATAACACGTCTGTTCTTTGCACCTACGGCGCGTATGCTGAAACAGGGCAAAGGTTATTTTTCTGATTATTATATTTTTTTTCCGGGATTTGCTTACGGGATCACAGATCGCTTTACTCTGGGAGGTGGACTTTCCATTTTTCCCGGCGTGGATATGGATGATCAAGTATTTTTTATAGCACCAAAATTCGGATTAATACAAGAAAAGTCTTTCCATGTTGCCATGGGCGCACTTCTTGTGCGTGTTCCTGATGACTCTAAAACTGCGGGCATATTGTATGGTGTGGCAACTTTTGGGCAGCCCGATGCCAGCCTGACAGCAGGGCTTGGTTATGGTTTTGTGGACGGAAATTTGGCAGATCGTCCCATGGTAATGATTGGAGGAGAGAAGCGCTTGACGCGCCGGACAGCATTTGTTACGGAAAACTGGATCTTTCCCGGTATAGACGAACCCTTGATCTCTTATGGACTGAGATTTTTTGGCAAACGACTAAGTGTAGATCTGGGGCTAATCAATACGATAGGAGATGAAGCAATTTTTCCCGGCGTTCCGTATATTGATTTTGTCGTCCAGTTTTAATATTGCTTTTCAAAATGCCTATAATCACTTACGCAAAACCCTTTTAGTCGTTATTTTCTTTACACACAGACTCTTTTTACATATTATTTTACGCTCTACAAAGAACCGTTTCACGACAAAGGAGATCGCATTATGGCCGCCAAAATCTCGGAAATATTCACCGACTACGAAGAAGCCAACAAGGGCCTGGAGCATACGACCAGTAAATTTGATACCGAACAAGAAATCCCGGTAGAAAAGCATTGCTGCGTCACGGGCGAAGCGGTAAAATCGAGCTTTTGCCGTTATCCCGACTCAAAAGAAGACACCATAATGGTCATATCAAAAGAGCAAATGCTGTTGCACTCCCGCAATGGTGGAAATATTTCAAAGATATTTAAGCAAGTATTGGCACTTCGCAGAAAACGGGAACAATAAGCGACGCCCCATCGCGGTTTCCATCCCTCACTCCTTTCGAGAAATGCGCGTGAAAGACGGCGTTTTGAAATACGGCTTTGTGGGTCCAGCACTGATCTTTCTGATCGCGTTCAACATTTTTCCCCTCTTTTACAACATCTACCTCAGCTTTACCGATGCCGAACTCAGTGGCGGTGTTGCGCGGCTCGTGGGAGGGCGCAACTACGGCGTCATCTTTGACGACACGCGCTACAGCACCGCCCTTCGCACGACTGGACTATTCGTGGTCCTGGCAGTCGCGGTCGAACTCTTTCTCGGCTTTGCCCTTGCCCTCGCCCTAAAAAAACCCTTTTGGGGCAAACCCGTCATCACCACCATTCTCCTCGTGCCTATGATGCTTTCCCCCGCAGTAATGGGCCTGTACTGGAACTTTATCCTCAACGGTCATTACGGCGTCGTCAATCAAGCACTGGCCGTCTTTGGCCTCTTCCAACCGCAATGGCTGACCGACCCCGACTTGAAACTCTTCTCCATCCTGATGATCGACATCTGGATGTGGACGCCGTTTATGATGCTCATCGCGCTTGCCGGTCTCAATGCCATACCCAATCACCTCTACGAAGCCGCGGCCATTGACCGGGCATCCAACTGGACTGTCTTTCGGCGCATCACCCTTCCCCTGTGCTCGCCCCTCCTCTTTCTCGCAGTCTTGCTGCGCACCACAGATGCCCTCAAACAATTTGACCTCGTTATGGCTGTCACAGGTCCCAATGATCGCGCAACCCAAACACTGAGCGCCCTGCTCTATCAAGTCATGTTTCGCGGATATAAAATTGGACTGGGCAGTTCTTATAGCATCGTCATTCTCCTCATCGTCATCGCGCTCGCAAGTATTTTTATCCGATACATCGCCAACATCCAGGCAAAACAGGGGAGGAAAACCGCGTGAAGTCCTTGAGATGGCTCGTTATTATTCTGTATTTTTGTCTGGCCACACTGCCCCTGTGCTGGCTTTTTCTCACCTCCCTGAAAACTCAAAAAGCAGCGATCAGTTCCACAGCCTCTCTTATCCCAAACCCCACTGAGAACATCGCGCCCGGTGGCCTGAACTTTTCGGCCACATTAGACGCCTATCGCAAACTGGCAACACCACATACGGGCAAAGCACACGCCTTCTCTCATTACCTCTTCAACAGCGTCATCATCGGCCTGCTCAGCACATTGACATCGGTCGTCCTCGGAACGGGCTGCGCGTATGGGTTTAGCCGATTTCGCATTGCAGGTGCCCGAGACTGGCTATTTTTCATCCTCTCGACCCGCTTCCTGCCGCCGTTTGCCGTTGTCGTTCCCGTATTGATGATGTACCGCGTCTTTGATCTGCCCAATACACACCTGGGCCTCATCCTCCTCTACACAGCTTTTAACCTCTCACTCGCGGTCTGGCTGATGAAAGGATTTATAGACGAAATCCCCCGGGCGTATGAAGAAGCCGCGCTCGTCGATGGCTACAGCCCACTTCAAGCGTTTTACAAAATCATCTTACCCCACTCTGCAACCGGCATGGCGGTAACAGCTGTTTTCTGTCTCATATCCGCCTGGAATGAATACGGTTTCGCGCTCGCGCTCAACAACGCCGAAGCCGTTACTGTACCCGTCTATTTTGCCGGACTTCAGGGCAATATCCAGGGCATCCCCTGGCCGCAAATTGCTGCGGGCGTTCTCATTTTTGTCATACCAATTGCGGTTTTCACAGTACTCGTTCGCAACCATCTGCTGCGGGGCGTGACATTTGGAACGATTAAACAGTGAACCATGCCATTTCTCGAACTTCAAAATCTCCAAAAAACCTATCCCGATGGCACGCGGGCAGTCCGGGGTATTGACCTGCGGGTTGACAAAGGGGAATTTATTGTCCTCCTGGGTCCCTCGGGGTGTGGAAAAACAACCATATTGCGGATGATCGCGGGACTGGAGGATCCAACCGGCGGACGGATCACACTCGACAACCAGAACGTCACGCACCTGCCGCCATCTCAACGCGATGTGGGATTTGTCTTTCAGTTTTACGCGCTTTACCCGCACATGACCGTCCAAAAAAACATCGCTTTTCCGCTTGAGAACATCGGCACATCGCCCGCAGATATCGAAGCGGCAACCGATCGCGTTGCCCACGCCCTGAGTATCGAAACTTTGCTCGACCAATACCCCAGACAGCTTTCAGGCGGCGATCAACAGCGCGTCTCTCTTGCGCGTGCAATGGTACGCACACCGGATATTTATCTCATGGATGAACCCCTGGGCACGCTCGACGCAGAACATCGATTGGAACTCAGAGCATTTGTACGCCGCCAACAATTGGCACTTTCCATAACCGCGATCTACGTCACACACGACCAGGAAGAGGCCATGAGCCTGGCGGATCGCATTGTGGTCATGGACGGCGGCAAAATCAAACAAATCGGTTCACCGTCAGAAATCTACAATCACCCCGCAGATCTCTTTGTCGCAAACTTTGTCGGCAGCCCGGGTATGAATCTCTTAAGCGGACAAATTGTGAAAAACGGGGACCGTCTAACTTTTACCCGCCGGGATTCAGACATTCACATCTCCATCCACGCGAACATCGCGCCCACTCGGGTCATCTTCGGCATCCGCCCAGAATTTATCCGCCCCGCCAATCGCGGCATCCCGGGCAACGTCATCCTCAGCGAATACCTCGGCAGCCACGGTTATGTGCATGTAGATACGCCAATAGGCGAACTGATCATGCGTTCAACCGACCGCTTTGCCATTGGAGAAAAAATCCATCTGCACCTGAATGAGACACATATTCGCCTGTTCGATCCAGATACGGGAACAGCCCTCGCATGAACAACCTATTTCTCAAAATCGATAACCTGTCCAAAAATTACGGCGAGACGCAGGCGCTCTCGGAAATTTCACTATCTCTTCACGCCGAAGAGCTCCTGGTCGTCCTGGGACCAACAAGTGCAGGCAAAACAACGCTTCTGCGGATCATCGCGGGCCTCGAAAAAGCGGATACCGGGCGTATAACCGTCAATGGCGCAGACATAACCCATCAGTTGCCCGCAGAACGCGACATCGCCCTCGTCTTTCAAAACTTCTCACTCTATCCCAACAAAACTGTGCGCCAAAATCTCGAATTTCCACTACAAGCACCCGGGCGCAATCTCTCCAAAGAAGACATAGCAAACAGAATCTCTCATACCGCTGACCTGCTTCGCATAACCCCACTTCTGGATCGACCCGCCACGCACTTATCCGGCGGCGAAATGCAGCGCGTTGCAATCGGACGCGCCATCGTGCGCCAACCCCAACTTTTTCTTCTGGACGAACCCCTCACCAACCTGGATGCAAAATTGCGTGAAATCTTGCGCGTCGAACTCATCCGCCTCCAGCGCGACCTGGGCACGCCCATGATTTACGTCACCCACGACCGGGTTGAAGCCCTTTCAATGGGCGACCGAATCGCCGTATTGTCCGAAGGGAAAATTCTGCAAATCGGTTCGCCCGAAGAAATCTACCAACAGCCCAATTCTCCTATTGTTGCCCGTCAACTGGGCTATCCCCCCATCAATACAATAGACGTCCACAAACGGCGAGACCAATGGTTCACAGCCTCAAATTGTGCCATAATGACCGCAGACCACAACGCCCCTGCAACCGCGACCCTCGGTATCCGTGCGGAAAATATTTCACCCCAAGGAGGCGAAATTCCCGCGACCATCGAAGTCGTCGAAGACCTCGGCGCATCAACCATCCTGCTCGCCGACTGGGCGGGTCAGCCCATCCAGATTTTGACATCCGGTGAGCAACAGTGGCACGCTGGAGATGAAATATACCCGTCTATTGATTCAGATCGCGTTTTGGTGTGGGGGAAGCAACCACAGATGAACAGGGATGAAAACCCGTAGGTCATGAGTATCGGTTATTTACTTTGCGACTGGGTTTGGATATATTCTATGGGCATCCCATTACTGGGATGCCTCTCCCATTTTTAAGGAGGACAATCACAATGAGCAATGATAGAACTATAGAAGCGACAGTCACGCTGAGCATTCAGCAACTGGAAGGACTTATCCGCAAAGTGGTTCGTGAAGAACTCATCGAATTGGTAAAACAGAAACCAGAAATTTTCAACCTCGATAAGAACGCTCCACTTTATGAGGATATGGAGGATATTCTTAAAAGAAAAAAATCAGGTCAATTGAAGTTTTATACGCACGCAGAAATTTGGGATGAATGAATATCACGCGTTTTATGAGGGTCGATTCGCCCGAAACCTTTCGCGCTACTCGAATATACGTCAGCGCATCAAGCGAAGAGTTGAGCAGATTCTCAAAAACCCCTATGATCGCACAGAACGTCTTGGGCAGGTTTCTGGAGGATTAGATTTGCGGGGTTGCCGCAGTGCTCGGGTGGGTAGAAACTTCAGATTGATTTTTGTTATCTGTGAAGAATGTCGGTATATACAAGCGTGTCAGTATTGCCTTTGCGAGGGCAGAGAAGATAAAACAATTGTTTTCTTAACGGTTGGGCCACACAATAGGGCTTATACGATGAGATGAACATAGATTTATTCATCATCAAAAAACCGCTCTCTAAATTCAAAGAGCGGTTTTTATTTTTTCATGCGTCATGTGATTCAGGCTTGCTGGAAGAACCTCCAGATTTTATACTGTGTAGTGCAAGAATGTATTCAGACATATAGACGAAGCGGCCACTTTCAACTTTGCTGAGTATCAAACATGATAAAAACTTACTCACTCATCGCATTTCTTTTAGGCGTCTTGTCCAGTACCTGCTCAGCCTACCAGCTTATTGGGACGGAAGTATTATCTGAAGAACTCATCGCGCAACATTACACTATCAATCCCAGACTCGACGCCGTTATCGTTGTAGATCGAACAATCCCAACCTTTGAATACCATACCTACTACGGTGCTGGCTCGGCAGATGAAGAGGAAGGTAAACAAGGACGGCTACACTTCTTAGAGCACATCATGGCAGGTACTGGAAGCCATGAATATGGAAAACTCAACCAAATCATTATCGAGAATGGCGGACAAAGAAACGCCTCTACTGCTTATCATTATACGCGCTTCATAATGAGATTTCCAAAGGACAAATTTGATCTCGCAGTTGAGATAGATTCGGATAGATATTACAACACAAGGATTGATGAAGAAGTGGTTGAAAGGGAAAAGAAAGTCGTATTGACAGAAAGAAGCCGCAGAATGGCAAGCTCAACACGCAGATCTATGAATTATTTTTTTAGCTTAATCTATGGAAAGAAAAATTTTAATGGCCTTGGTGCGGAGGATTTTCTTAAACAACTCGAACCCGGTGATTTGAAAGATTACTATGAAAATTTCCTGCGCCACCAAAAGAGATTGGTCGTTGTAATCGGCGATGTGGATGTTGACCATGTCCTGACGAAACTGGATGCAGCTTATGGCAATGAGCAAATACCTGACGAATTATCGAGCAAATCGCCTGCGCCTCACGACCCTAACTATGAAGTACTCGGAAGAAGATTAAAACGCACTTCCAAAAATCTCAGCCGTACCATATTCAGGAAGGGCTGGTACATACCTGAATCAGGACATCGCGACTATGCTGGCCTGCACATTTTAGAGCGCCTATTGGAGAAGCCCTCAAATTCACTGAGGTCTTCTTTGATTGATTCAGGGCTTGCAAAATCCTTCAGTGTGTCGATTAACAGCTATAAAGGATTTGGCTTAATGGGTTGCTATGCAGAACTGCCCCATGATACGTCCAGAAATAGGCTCCATGGTCTGATCCGTGCAGAATTGGAAAATCTGAAATTCATCTCCGAAGCAGAACTCAATGCGGCTCGAAACCAGCAGTTGACCACAATGTATTCCGCATTCTACAACCGCTTAAGCATGGCTTCTTCATTTGGACGAGCATTTGCCTGCGCTAACGATCCCTTACTATATCCCAAATTGATAAAAAACCTCAAATCCATCCGCCGAGAAGATATCCCGCGCATCATCAATCAACATCTGACGGATTATAATTCGATATCCCACTCCCTAACGGTACCGAAAAATAAAATACCCACTCCGCGCCCCCCTCTTAGACTACCCACTCCGCAACCCCCTTAGACTGTGGAATTATAGTATTGGCATGCGCAGGTCTTCTCGCACTGTTGGTATGGGGTGGAAAAAATTACGCAGAAAGTTTTCTCGAAAGGCCAATGAATATGTTTCTGAAAGTGATACTTAGTGTCACCCTGTGTTACGTGATTGGCGTCCTGCCCGCTTTTGCAGAGATACCCAACCACCATATTTTTTATCGCCAGGACAAACGCGCGCCATTGACCAAAATTGAGATTGTCTTCCTCGGCACCGGGAGTGGCGCGGAACAGCCTTCTCAGATTGGGCTTGCAGGAACAGGCTCAAAATTGATTTGGGAGTCAGCAAAAAAGCATGGGCACATGGATCAACTGGATGCATTAGGTACCCGTCTAAATACCTCTACCAGGCCCCTATACTATACAATATCCTTTTACGGTCTATCTGAGCACTGTGCTGAGTCCATAGAAATAGTCCGCGATCTCATATATAATCTCGAGCTTTCCGAGTCTGACTTGCAATATGTAAAAAAACTGATGGCTACTGATTACCAGAATTATCTCAGGAGAAGGACCTATTCGCTTATGAAAAATTTTGCCCTTTCACAAACAAAAGGGATAAAAAAACTCAGGTCCTTAAAAACCCTCAAAAATCTCTCGCTTGAGGACATCAAACAATATTATGATCAGCTTCTGAAAACAGAAGTGGTGTTTTTTAAGGTAATCTCAAACCGGGATTCTACTGAGGTTGCGAAATGGCTTCGTCCGATTACGGAAAAACGAGAGACAGGCGGATTTGTGCATTCACTGAAATTCCCAACAACGGATTATAGTGTTGGACCTTCGGCTTTTGTCTTTCATTCAAACCGAAAGAATATTTCGTGTTATTGGCTGATCCCGTGTGGAAGTATGGGCGAAGAAGATTATATTCCATCAATGATATCCAGGGCGTTTGGACAAACTGATGCTCGGGGGTTGATCTTTAAATATTTCAGGGAAGAGCTGGGATTGGTCTATAGTACTGGTAGCAATTATCAAGCAGAAGAAAATGTCAGATTTCTCGAAATTTACGCCGATCCCCAGTTACAGAATAGCGAAGAATTGATCACAAAAATGTCCGATCTCATTCGAGAACTTCCCGACAACCCTCGCTTTTGGGCGGCAATAAAAGAGTTGCGTGAAAGTCGCAATGTCGTCTATGCTCATACACATGAGCGGCTGACACCACAGCGAAGACTGGACAGTGAAGTATATCGAGCCATCTATAATCCTCCAACTCACAAAGGTGGTTCTAAGTCGATTACCGATGCTGAGGTGCGTACCTTTCTCGAAAAGTTCTTTGTACCTCAGAATATGATCATGATCTTTGTCGGACCTAAGGATCACATCATAGACATTCTGAATAAACACTGGCCTGAAGTTGATATTCGCGTTCACGACATCAAAGAATTGATTGAGTAAACCGTCTGAATCAGAGCCTGCACTGGAGTGGTTCTATCCAGTGATGGGCGGGATGGAAGGATGAACAGGCACAGGCTTGCCTACAACGGAGCGTAGCGAGTATGCAAACCCGTAGGTCAGAGAACGTAGCATAGATACACGTCACGGTTTGAGGAAAAGAGATAAATGTTCAATTTTCTGATGCGATTTACCAATTCTGGCAAAATCAGTGCCGCCACTGCGGAGGAACAGATGGCCTGTCTCAAAGCTGTTATTCTCACCCTTTGCAGTGATAGGCTCTTCACCTTTATGGAACAGTGGGAATTTCAGCAACTTGTCAAAAGGATTCGCTGGCGTTTCAACACAAAAGCAGAAATACCAGATATCCAAGAAAAGGCACGCGCCGCACTTCAAGATGCGCAAAAACTGTCTGAATATTTAGAAGAGATAAAAGAGAATATCTCCAGCGAAGAGGTTGCCAAAGCAATATTCAAAATTTGTTACGACATAAGCTATGACAGTTGGTTTCAAGAGATCACGATGGGACGATTGAGGGATGTCCTCCTGAGTTCTTCAAAGAGCAGTTAAAGAATGAACGTAAAAAAAGGGATGAAAACCAGTCAAGCAGAGAACGTAGCAATAACCATTGACATGAGGAACCGACTGTGGAAGCGTTTATTATTATGATCACTCTCGTTATCGTAGTTCTGGTACTTGGTGGCTAGTGGGCAAAGAGCACCTTTGGCTGCTGCTGTCACGAGTGTGGATCCAAAATGCGGCCATTCGAAAAATTGTCTGATGGTGACAAGTCCGATATCCTGGAGTACTTCAGGCGTTTTGAGGACCGCGAGCCAGATGAGGAGGGCATTTTCGTGTGTCGTAATTGTCTGATCGTGTACGACGACTTTTCGGGCGAAAAGCGATCGATGGATGGTGACGAGCGATCATTCTGCAAGGTGTGCAACTCTTCAGGTGTTTGGTATATAGGCTCTATCGTGTCTCCTGGAGAATTGGCGAAATTCCAGGAACGAAACAAAAACCTGATTGAACAAATCGAGTGCCTGCGATGCCAAAGAAAACCGGCGGGGTTTTGGGACTGTATTCCATGCGACACAGAGTTCAAGATAACGGCTTGCCGACGTTGCTATTCGATCTATGCTCAGATGCCTGTTAATGGCAGTCGATACAGATTTCTTGTCCTGCTTTCGGACAAGGCAGTAATCAAGAAGTCACCCGACTCAAAGTGGGGGCTATTTGAACCAGAGTAAAAGACCGTCTGCAGGAGTGATGGGGTTCAATAATACCTTGAAACAAAAAAGCCGACGCACAAACGTTGGCTTTTTTGTTTTTCCCATCAACCAAAAAAAAAATGAAAAAATCTGATATATGAGCAATGATTCTAATATATGAGCAATCTTTTTTAATTGAAATTACAGGCGCGATGGTATTATCATAAAAGAGCCGCTGACAAGACTCGGCAAAGTCCCCTGTCAGCGGCAGTGAATATCTCAAGCTGATAACTTGAGAAGACCAAACTAAAGTAACGACCCGAAGCGCGATTGTCAATTCAAAGTAAAAGCACATAATGTTCAAATCGAAAAGAGAAAAGTGAACGATGTTTTCACCTCTTAATTCGATATTCAGTCTGACTTTTACTCAATAATAACCTCTATACGAAGTAAAAATAATGTTTTACAAGAATTATTATTTCAAAAGTTCACATTGGCACACATGTTGCACATATCTGTTTAAGCAGTGAAAAATCTGTTTTGAATCGTGTGGAGAGTCGCGCTCTGGACCTCAAATATTTAGACAGCGTTTTATCGCACCGGAAAAATATGAACAAACAGAAAATTCTGATTATAGATCCCGACCCTCGCGTTCTATCGACCCTTGTGGGATTTCTGAGCGATGAACCTTATGACATAAGCACAACGAGAAATGGGATAGAAGGGCTTGAAATTTTGAGACGAGAGACGATTGATCTCTCCATCGTCGAAATGTATATGGCAGGTCTCGATGGGGTAACACTTTTGAGGTGTCTAAAGGAAGAGAAAATTCAGACAAACGTCCTGATCATGGAAAGTGTTGTGCCTCTGGAAGTAACCGAAAAAATACTCAAGGCCGGTACTGCAGGCGTATTGGATAAACCGATCAATAAGGACAGATTTTTGGCAAAGATCAAAAACTGTATCCCACTGAATGAAGTGGAATACAAGGTATCGCGGGTTCGTGAAGCATCCCGTTCACTGCCCAAATCCTTTCAACGGCCACTGAACGTCGGTCGAGAGAAGGTTTCGCAAGAGGCATTGGAATCATTTTTGGAGGAGCGTTATAGAAATCCAGACCTGAAATTTGAAGACCTCGCACGCCACTTTCTGATCGCCCCACCGCACGGTCACGTGCTGTTCAAAAAACATTTTAACAAAACCTTCCGCGAAAAATTGCGAGAGATCAGAATAGCGCAGGCAGAGCATTTGATAACAGGATCATCACTGTATATGAATGAAATTGCACACCTATGTGGGTTTCATTCACCAAGTCGTTTCTCTCAGGCTTTCAAGAGAATACATGGCATTTCTCCTAACCAGTACCGAAAAAAAGTTAGACAGGGAGAAATTTAGACGTTTTGGGAAGATGTTTGATTGGGATACCGATCCTGATACAGGTGTCAAGAAATGAAGAAATCAGAGACTTTGAACCACCAGCTAACGCTGAACGCAACGAAAGGAGGTATGAATAGAGAACGAATCGAATCACCGCAGATGAACTGGCTTGGAGAACAGTTAGTTGTACACCGTTTTTTGTTGCTCGCAAAAGAAGTATAATCCTTAACAGGAGGTTGTATCATGCCAGAAAATATTTTTGAACACACCACATCCGTCGCAAGACTCACCTGCAAACCGCTCTCTATTCTCTCTAAGACCATTTCACCACAAGAAATGAGCATGGCTCGGGGTGGAAATGGAAATAATAGGAAAGAAGAACCGCCTACTCTACCCCCTCCGCCGGGGACAGAATGCGATCCTGGTTGCATAAATCACTGCTGCGATGGTCCGATCATAATCATCAAAGCCCCTGACCCGGGGAATGAATTGCCGCCAGTGGGTGGTCCACGTAAACCATCTGGACCTATTTTTAGCTTTAGTGGGGGTGATTCGGCGGATTCCACTGCATCGGTGGATACCAGCACATCGGCAGATTCGAGTGGTACACAAGACCAGAATGGTGGTGCTTTAGACAATGCTGAAGAAGAAGATGATTACTATGATCTGATAAACCCAGATGATGAAGAGGATTGGGAGGATTTTATAGATGAGTGGGATTCTGAGGAGGGAAGTAGCGGCTATGAAGGTGTTGACACTCCCGAACAATTGTTTTAGCCATAAACCAGTGTGTTGAAGAATCAAAGGAGGTTCTTTCAGGCTTGCTGGAAGGACCTTCGGATTTTATACTGTGTAGTGCAAGAATGTATCCAGACATATAGACGAAGCAGCCACTTCCAACTTTGCTGAGTATCAAGCATGAAAAAAACTTATGCTCTCATCTCATTCCTTGTATGCGTCTTGCCGGCGGGCAATTGCCATTCTTATCAGCTTAGTGGCACAGCGGCATTATCCGAAGAACTCGTCGCGCAACATTACACTATCAATCCCAATCTTGACGCCGTTATCGTTTTAGATCGAACAATTCCGGCCTTTGAATACCAGACCTTCTACTGCGCTGGTTCAGCAGATGAACAGGAGGGTAAACAAGGACGGATACACTTCTTAGAGCATATCATATCAGGGACTGGAAGCCATGAATATGGAAAACTCAACCAAATCGTTATCGAGAATGGGGGACAAAAAAACGCCTCGACTTCTTATCATTATACGCGCTTCATACTCAGATTTCCAAAGGACAAATTTGACCTCGCAGTTGAGATAGACCGCGATAGATATTACAACACAGTGATCAATGAGGAAGTTGTAGAAAAGGACAAGAAAATTATTCTGACAGAAAGAAGCCGCAGAATGGCAAGCCCAACACGTAGATCTGCGAATTATTTTTTTGCCTTAATCTATGGAAAGAAAAATTTTAATGGCCTTGGTACTGAGGATTTTATTAAACAACTCAAACCCGTTGATTTGAAAGCATACTATGAGAATTTCCTGCGCTTGCAAAAGAGATTGGTCGTTGTAATCGGCGATGTGGATGTTGATCATGTCCTGACAAAATTGGATGAAGCTTATGGCAATGAGCAAATACCAGGCGAATTTTCGATCAAATTGTCTACGCCTCAGTTTCCCAACTATGAAGTGCTCGGAAAAAGATTAAAACGCACTTTGAAAAGTCTCAGTCTTACCACATTCAGAAAGGGCTGGTACGCACCTAATTTAGGCCATCGCGATTATGCTGGCTTGCTCATTTTGGAGCGCATTTTGGAGAAGCCCTCAAATTCATTGAGGGCTTCTTTAATTGATTCAGGGATTGCAAAATCTTTCAGTGTATCGCTTAACAGCTATAAAGGATTTGGCTTGATGAGTTGCTATGCAGAACTGCCTCATGATACGTCCAGGAATAAGCTCCATGCCATGATCAGTGCAGAATTGGAGGAACTGAAATCCATCTCCGAGGCAGAACTCAATGCGGCCCGAAACCAACAGTTGACCACAATGTATTCCACATTCTACAACCGCTCAAGCATGGCTTCTTCATTTGGGCGGGCATTCGCCCATGCCAACGATCCCCTTCTATATCCCAAATTGATAAAAGACCTTAAATCTATTCGCCGAGAAGACATACCGCGCATCATCAATCAATATCTAATGGATTATAATTCGGTAACCCACTCCCTAACGGTGCCCGAAACGCAAAAGTCCCCTCCTCGAACCCCCTTAGACTATGGATTTATGATATTGGCATTTGTAGGTTTTCTGACGCTATTGGGGAGTCTTATCGCACTGCTGGTATGGAGTGGGAAAAAATTACGCAGAAAGTTCTCCTGAAATGCCAATGAATATGTCTCCAAAAGTAATACTTAGCTTTGTCCTGTGTTACATGGTTGGCTTCCTATCCGCTTCTTCTGTCTGCCTGTTTGCTGCGGAAAACGCGCCACGAGCAGGTATAGGCAGAGCCGAAATTCCCAACCACCATATTTTTTTTCGCACTGACAAACGTGCACCATTGACCAGTATTGAGATTGTCTTCCTTGGAGCGGGAAGCAAACAGGAACCACTTTCTCAGACTGGGCTTGCAGTAACAGTCTCAAAATTGATTCAGGAAGCTGCCAAAAAGCATGGATACATGGATCAACTGGAAGCATTAGGTACTCGTCTAAATATCTCTACCAGAACTCTATACCATACTATATCCATTTATGGTCTATCTGAGAATTGCGCTGAGTCCATAGAAATAGTTCGCGATCTCATATATAATCTCGAGTTTTCTGAATCTGACTTGCAATATGTGAAAAAACTAATGGTTGCTGATTACCAGAATTATCTCAGGAGAAACCCCCATCCGCTTATGAGAAATTTTGCAGTTGCACAAACAAAAGGCACGAAGAAGCTCAAGTCCTTAAAAACGCTTAAGAATCTCTCGCTCAAGGACATCAAACAATATTATGATCGGTTTCTAAAAACAGACGTGATGTTTTTTAAGGTAATTTCAAACCGAGAATCTACTGAGGTTGCGAAATGGCTTCGTCCGATTACAGAAGAACGGGAGACAGGCGGGTTTGTACATTCACTGAAATTTCCAACAACGGATTATAGCATTGGGCCTTCGGCTTTTGTCTTTAATTCAAATGTAAAGAGTGTGTTCTGCTCTTGGTTAATCCCCTGTGGTAGTATTGGTGAAGAAACCTATATTTCCACACTCATATCAGATTCACTTTTGGATGATGCCCAGGGTCTGATTCATCGGTACTTCAGACAAGAATTGGGATTGGTCTATAGCCCTTCTTGTCAGGTGCGATGGTCAGAAGGCATCAGGTATCTTAATATTTACGCCGACCCTCAACACCATAACAGCGAAGAATTGATTGTAAAAATGTCCGATTTTATCCGAAAACTGCCTGACAATCCTCGCTTTTGGGAGGCACTCAAAGAACGCCGTGAAATCCTCAAGGTGTCTGATGTCTACAACCAGACACCCCAGCGAAGCCTTGACCGTGAGGTAAGCAGAGCCATTTACGACACACCAACCCGCAAAGGCGGTTATAATTCTGTCTCCGATGCTGAGGTGCGTGCCTTTCTCGAAAAATTCTTTGTGCCTCAGAATATGATCATGATTTTTGTCGGTCCAAAGGATCACATCATAGACATTCTGAATAAACACTGGCCTGAAGTCGATATTCGCATTCACAATGGCAAAGAATTGATTGAGTAGATCCGCAGAAAAAACGCGAGTGAACGGTGTACAACTGCGATAGCAGTTCATTTGAGCGTTTTACGCAGATGGACACAGATGGATAGGGACGAAAACCCGTAGGCTGAGGACGTAGCAATAACCACTGACCTGAGGAACCGACTGTGGAAGCGTTTATTATTATGACCGTTCTCATTATTGTATTCCTGGTGATCGGTGGTCGATGGGCAAAGAATTTCTTTGGCTGTTGCTGCCACGAGTGTGGAACCAAAATGCAGCCATTTGAGAAATTGCCCGATAGTGATAAGTCCGATATTCTGGCGTACTTCAGACGTTTTGAAGACCGCGAGCCAGACGTGGAGGGCATTTTCGCGTGTGGGAATTGTCTGATGGTGTACGATGACTTTTCGGGCGAAAAGCGAACGATGGACGGTGACGAAATGTCGTTCTGCAAGGTGTGTAACTCTTATGGTGTATCGTATATCGGTCCCATGGTGGCTTCTGGCGAGTTGGAAAAATTTCAGGAACGCAACAAAAACTTGATTGAACAAATCGAGTGCCTGCGATGTCAAAGAAAGCCTTTGGGGATTTGGGACTGTATCCCCTGTGACACAGAGGTCAAAATAACGACTTGCCGACGTTGCTATTCGATCTATGCTCAGATGCCCGCTAATGGCAGCCGATACAGATTTCATGTCCTGCTTTCGGACAGGGAAATCATCAAGGACTCACCCGACTCAAAATGGGGGCTATTTGAACCAGAGTAAAAGACCGTCTGCAGGAGTGATAGGGTTCAATAATACCTTGAAACAAAAAAGCCGACGCGCAAACGTTGGCTTTTTTTCCCATCAACCCGAAAAAAATGAAAAAACCTAACATATGAGCAATGATTCTAATATATGAGCAATCTTTTTCAATTGAATTCACAGACGTAATGGTATTATCATAAAAGAGCCGCTGACAAGACTCGGCAAAGTCCCCTGTCAGCGGCAGTGAATATCTCAAGCTGATAACTTGAGAAGACCAAACTAAAGTAACGACCCGAAGCGCGATTGTCAATTCAAAGTAAAAGCACATAATGTTCAATCGAAAAGTGAAAAGTGAACGATGTTTTCACCTCTTAATTCGATGTTCAGCCTGATTTTTATTCAACAATATCCTTTATATGAAATAAAAATAATGCTTTATAAAAATCACAATTTGAAAACCCCACATTGGCACACATGTTGCATATATCTGTTTAAGCAGAGAAAAATCTGTTTTGAGTAGTGTGGAGAGTCGCGCTCTGGACCTCAAATACTTAAACTGCGTTTTATCGCACCGGAAAAATATGAACAAACAGAAAATACTGATTATAGATCCCGACACCCGCGTTCTATCGACCCTCGTGGGATTCCTGAACGATGAACCTTATGACGTACGCACGGCGGAAAATGGAAAAGAAGGACTTAAAATCTTGAGACGCAAAAAGATCGATCTTGCCATCGCTGATATGTATATGGCAGGTCTTGATGGGGTCGCACTTTTGAAGTGTCTAAAGGAAGAGAAAATTCAGACAAATATTCTGATCATAGGAAGCGTTTTGCTCATGGAAATAACGAAAGAAATACTCACAGCAGGTGCTGTGAGCGTACTGGACAAACCGATTGTGAAGGATAAATTTTTGGCAGAAATCAAAAACTGCATCCCACTGAATGAAGTGGGATACAAGGTGTCACAGGTCCGTGAAGCACCCCGTTCACTGCCCAGATCCGTTCAACGGCCATTGAACGCCGCCCGAGTGAGGGCTTCGCAAGAGGCATTGGAATCATTTTTGGAGGAGCGTTATAGAAATCCAGACCTGAAATTTGAAGACCTCGCACGCCATTTTCGGATCACCCCACCGCACGGTCATGTACTATTCAAAAAAAAATTTAACAAGACCTTCCGCGAAAAATTGCGAGAGCTCAGAATAGCGCAGGCAGCGCATTTTCTAACAGGATCATCCCTGTTGATATATGAAATTGCAAGCATGTGTGGATTTCATTCCTCAAGTCGTTTCTGTCACGCTTTCAAGAGGATACATGGCATTTCTCCTACTCAATATCGCACAAAAGTTAGACAGGAAGAAATTTAGACATTTTTCTCACGATTTTGAAATACATCTCTCACCCATAACGCTGAACACAGCGAAAGGAGATATAAATAGAGAATAGATGAACTGGCTTGGGGAACTGTTAGTTGTACACCATTCGTTTGTTGCTCGCAAAAGCAGTATAAATCTTAACAGGAGGTTGTATCATGTCAGAAAATATTTTTGAACACACCACATCCATTGTGGGACTCACCTGCAAACCGCTCTCCATTCTCTCTGAGACCATTTCACCACAAGAAATGAGCAGGGCTCGGGGAGGTGATGGTATGGGAGGGGGAGGTCCTGGTAGTATGTCGTCTGGTCAGAATCCTGGTGAAGCTAAGGCCGAAAGACAGGCACGGCGGGCTGAAGCGCAAAGACTGGTGGATGAGCAGACAGAACAGACAGATATAGCAGGCTTAGGTGGCCCCTTGGGAGGAACATATATTCCAACTATTAACGTCTCCGGTAGCCTAAATACGAATGCCCAGGCAGATTCCAGTGGTACACAAGACCCAAATGGTGGTGCTCTTGACAATGAAGTTGAAAATTTTTGGGATTTTGACTTTTTAGATGATGACGACACGGAAGATGAATGCACCGTCCCTTATGATTGTGGAGATGATGAAGAGGAAGAAGACTACTCAGAAGAAGAGACAGAAGAAGAAACAGAGCCATCACCCTAATGGTTTGTCTACATTGAATCTTCAGAGGAGGTTCTTTCAGGCTTGCTGGAAGAACCTCCAGATTTTATACTGCGTAGTGCAAGACGAAACAACCACGATCAGCTTTGCCTGGTATCAGATATGAAAAAAATTTATGTTCTCATCTCATTCCTTGCCTGCGTCTTGTCCAGTACCTGCTCGGCCTACCAACTTATTGGTACAGCCGCATTATCTGAAGAACTCATCGGGCAGCACTACACCATCAATCCCAAGCTCGACGCCGTTATCGTTGTAGATCGAACCACTCCCACCTTTGAATACCAGACTTTCTACTGCGCTGGCTCGGCAGATGAGGAGGAGGGTAAACAAGGACGGCTACACTTCTTAGAGCATTTTATGTCGGGCACTGGAGGCCATGACCAAATCGTTATTGAGAATGGTGGACAAAAAAACGCTACTTCTTCTTATCATTACACGCGCTTTATACTGAGATTTCCAAAGGGCAAACTTGACCTCGCAATCGAGATAGACTCGGAAAGATATTACAACACAGTGATCAATAAGGAGGTCGTAGAAAAGGAGAAGAAAATCATATTGACAGAAAAAAGTCGTAGCATACCAAACCTAACACGCAGGTTTACAAATTATTTTTTTGGTTTAATCTACGAAAAGAAAAAATTTGAGTCCCTTGGTAATGAGACTTTTATTAAACAACTCGAACCTGTTGGTTTAAAAGCGTATTATGAGAATTTTATGCGTTTGCAAAAGAGATTAGTCGTTGTCATAGGCGATGTAGATGTCAACCAAGTCCTGACCAAACTGGACGAAACTTATGGCAATGAGCAAATACCAGGCGAATTGTCAGACAAATTGCATGCTTCTCAATTTCCCAACCCTGAAGTACTGGGCAGAAAGTTCAGAATTACTTCAAAGAATCTCAATATTTCCAAGTTCAGGAAGAGTTGGTACACACCAAGTTTAGGCCATCGCGACTATGCGGGGCTGCTCATTTTGACTACCATTTTGAACAAGACTGCAAATTCATTGACGTCTTATATAGTTGATTCTGAACTCGCGAGAGTTTTCATTGTGGGACTTAGCCACTATAAAGGGTTTGGTTTAATAAGTTGTTTGGCAGATCTGTGGCATAATACATCCTCAGATGCAGTCCAGGCCATTATCCGTGTTGAGTTAGAGAAGCTAAAATCAATTTCTGAAGATAAATTAAATGCATCCCGTAACGAACTTTTGCATAGCATGTATTCCGAATTTTATGATCGCTCAAGCATGGCTGATTCATTTGGACGAGCATTCGCCCATGCCAACGATCCCCTCCTATATCCCAAATTACTAAAAAATATTAAATCCATTCACAGAGAAGACATCCCACGCATCATAGACCAATACTTAACGGATGACAATTCGATAACCATTTCCTTAACATTGCCTGCAAAAGAAGAACCATCATTAATAAAAAAATTAGTGCCGCGAACTCCCTTACATTATGGAATTATGAGTCCGCTCCGAAAAGGGTGTAATAGAGTGTAATAGAGAGTATAGGTTTTTTGTGAGCGTTGGGTCTGTCTGTGTCGCCTTTGTTGGTGAGGTATGGTATTGGGGTCGTGTATAGAGTGCCCGTGCTTTGCAGGCGTGCTGACGAGGTTACAAAGTGCATGTTTGGGTGAACAGGGTGCGCCTATTGGGGGTCTTTATTTGGCTGGGCGAGATAATTCTTGATCCTTACCAGATTGATCCATAAACTGCGACACCATGCCCAGACTTGATGGGGCAAAAGCCGACGATAACGCGTTTTACCCCCTGTTGTGTGATAGCTCAACTGGAAGATGCTGGCCTCAACATTATGGCGTCGATTGCGGATGTGCACAGGCATGTCTTCAATCTGTTTTCGCCGGTGATAGGCAAGGATGTCTTGTTGGGTAATATATCGCGGCTTCCCTGCGATGAAGAGTTTGTATTTGCCCGGTTTATATTCTTGTGCAAGCTGAATTTCTCCACTGTGTCGATCAATGACTTCAACCCCTTCTTCTGTGCGTTCATACATCAAACGTCCCGGTCTGCCTTGTAACCCACTGTAATAGAATTGCTTGTCCTCTTTGTCGGCATACGCACTGTTGCAAGCCCCATGGTAAGCCCCATCCATCGACACGTCCGAGACCTGTCCGACCACCTCCTGTGTCCGTTCTATGGCCGGTTGGACAAAAGCGTTATCCGCAGCCGTTGCAGGTTTGACTTCTACATCCGTGATCAAATTGAGGCCCTCCCCATCACAGGTCTCAGTGAGATTGACACTATATCCCTTGACCTTCTGCACCCCTTTTCTGCGAAAGGTCGCATCTGGATCATGGACAGACTGTAAGGAGGAAGAAGAAATAGATTGTGATGGCTTGGGAAGCACTGATTTTTCACTGGCGGAGACACTGACGGTGTATTGGTCAGAAAAAACACGCACGATCAGACCATATTCATCGCTGTCTTTCTCCTGATAGGCCGCCAACAGTCTGCACACTAACAAACCGAGGGCTTCGAGCTTCTCCCCTTTTTCTGCACTGCTGAGTGGATACCCAACCTGATGCGGCTTCACCTTGAGCAAGGCGTCCAAAACCTCGCGGTCTGCTGCGCATAATCGTTCCTTTGCGCCCTTGTCTAACGAGCCCCAGAACGCTTGTAAGCACCCAACGACCAACTGCAAGCGACAACAGGTGGCAATATTGGCACCGATTAACTTGCTGTCCATTCGCACCTGATCACCCGTCACGCCAAAGACTCTCGCCTGTGTCTTGGTTAAACTAAAAAAAGTCTCCCCAATCAGATTGCGACCCGTTTGCAGGCCATAGGCATACACGGACTGCTTCAACAGATAATACGTCGAAGCCACAGGCACCTCATCCGACAGATTCATCAACCCTAAAGCACGCATCACCAGAATGTTGAACCCACAATGCTCAAAAAGTTGCGCATCGCTCCACCCAAAGCCCTCTTTCAAGATCATCATCGACACCAAGCGGCGCACAGAAGCATTGGGACGGCCTTGCGCACGATCAAACAACACCGAAAAGACATCTTCATCTATCTTGCAGGTGATATGGGCGTAGAACACATTATGCCAAGCACTCGGATCATTCAACTGCGCCTGCTTGCGCCCTTTGAAATGGGACTCAAAACTCGAAAACAGATCCGGTTGGCTCGATGGGGCACTTCTTCTAAACATTGCGATACTCCCACAGGATTACTTTATAGGTTATACATCCGTTACCACGCCACAGCCTCACATACGTAATTTAACTCTTTTCACATAAAAATAAAATCGACTTTTCGGAGCGGACTCAATTATGATATTGATATTCGCAGGTTTTCTAACGCTGTTGATATGGAGTAAAAAAAAATTACACAGAAAGTTCTCCCGAAAGGCCAATGAATATGTTTCTGAAAGTGATGCTTAGCTTTGTCCTGTGTCACCTGTTTGGCGTCCTCCCCACTTCTGCCGAAATTCCCAACCACCATATTTTTTATCGCGAGGACAAACGTGCGCCACTGACCAGTATTGAAATTGTCTTTCTCGGGGCCGGGAGAAACCAGGAACAGCCTTCTCAGATTGGGCTTGCAAACACAGTCTCAGCATTGATTTGGGAGGCTGCCAAAAAGCAGGGGTACATGGATCAATTATCAGCATTAGGAGCCAATCTGGATATCATCACTCACCCTCTATACCAGGCAATATCCATTTCTGCCCTATCTGAGAACTGTGGCGAGTCTATAAAAATAGTCTGCGATTTTATGCATAACCTTGAATTTTCTGATTCCGACTTGCAATATGCAAAAAAACAAGAAGCGGCTGATTACCAAAGTGACCTACGGATTAATACTTATAAGTTTATGAGAACCTCTGCGATTTCAAAAACAATAGGGAGAAAGAAATTCAAGTCCTTAAAAACGCTGAAGAATCTCTCGCTTGAGGATGTTAGGCAATACTATGATCAACTGCTGAAAGCAGACGTGGTGTTTTTTAAGGTGATCTCAAACCTCGATTCTACTGAGGTTGCGAAGTTGCTTCGTCCGATTATAGAAGAACGAGAGATAGGCGGGTTTGTGCATTCACTGAAATTCCCAACAATCAATTCTAATATTGGCTTTAAGGCTTTTGTTTATACGGATTATTCACATTTAAAGAGTGTGTTCTGTCATTGGATGATTTTCTGTGGCAGTGTGGGGGAAGAAAATTATATTCCTAATCTCATATCAAATACGCTTATAGGTGATGGACAAGGGCTAATTTCCAAGTATTTTAGAGAAGAATTAGGGTTGGTTTATGGCCCTTCTTGTGCGATGCTATCTTCAGAATGGATCAGGTATCTCAATATTTATGCTGACCCTCGGCTCCATAAAAGCGCAGAATTGATTGTCAAAATGTCCGATTTCATCCGAGAACTATCCAACAATCCCCGCTTTTGGGAGGCACTTAAAGAACGCCGTGAAATTCTCAAAGTTTCTCATGTCCATAACGTGACACCCCAACGAAGCCTGGACCGTGAGGTAAATATAGCTATTTACAACGCGCCATATCGCAAAGGCGGTTATGATTCCGTTACCGATGCTGAGGTGCGTGCCTTTCTCGAAAAATTCTTCGTCCCGGAGAATATGATCATGATCTTTGTCGGACCTAAGGATCAGATTATAGACATCCTGAATACACACTTGCCTGAAGTTGATATTCGCGTTCACGATGTAAAAGAATTGATTGAATAGATCCGCAGAAAAAACGCGAGTGAGTGGTGTACAACTGCGATAGCAGTTCATTTGAGCGTTTTACGCAGATGGACACGGGCATGTCCCTGTGAAAACAGGGATGGATAGAGACGAAAACCTGTAGGGCACAGCATAAGCACATAGATCAGAGTCGGGATAAACTTTTGGCGAAACCCGGCTTGGCGGCATGTGCCAGTGCTACGCTCTTCAACGTAGCGTAGCGAGTATAAACGCAGATGGACACAGATGAATTGGCGTCTATCTGTATCAGTGTTTACCGGTGTTAATCTGTGACTGATTTTGAGAACATGATAAAACGAACCGATCTATATGCCTCTCTGAGACCTCATGCAGAGGAAATGCAGGTCAATCTCGGAGAGGTTTTGTTTTATGAAGGCGACAGGGGCGATTGCTTTTACTATGTCGTATCTGGGCAACTCAGGGTCTTAACGAGAGACAGCAATGACCAGATGCAAACCATAGGCTATCTCTTTCCCGGCGACCATTGCGGAGAAGGCGCGTTGCTCACGGGCAAAACGCGCAGGGCAACGGTTCGAGCGGTTGAACCCTCAACCGTACTGAAAATTTCTCAGAGTAACTTTCATGCACTCGCATCAGAGCATCGGGAACTGATCCCTTACCTGCTCAACCAGGTGCGGGACATCGCCTATCGGAACTTCACAAAATTCATAGAACTGGACACCGTAAACCTCCATGAGGCCATGCAGCTCTTTTTTCAATGTCTGGAGCGAAAGGTTATTGAAGGAAAGGAAAAAGCAGTATGGCGAGATGAAGAAGCAAAAAGGCTCTACTTCATTGGGCGCGGAACCTTGCAATTGAAAGAGGCGGATCAACCAGCCAAAAGGTTAAAACCGGGCGACTTTTTTCGCGGCAACTTCGATCTGCTCACTATTGAAACAGAAACAGAAGTCGTGCTCTACACCCTTTCCCACATCGACCTCGCCAGAGTGCTTGAAAGCGCACCCCAACTCATCCGGGTTTTCGAGAAGACCGATCAGAATGAACAAGAAGAACAACGCGAGACATTGCCACAAAATGGTCGGATTAAAACAATAGAGATCGAGCCTGAAAATAGCATCTCTGATCAAAGCCCTCGAAAACTGCGAACCTACATCACATTTCCCTACATCAAGCAACACGACGAGACCGATTGCGGCGCGGCCTGTCTCGGCATGATCTGTCAATATTACGGACGATCCATCGGATTAAACCGCCTGCGCGACATGGCCAATGTCTCTCGGGAAGGCACATCCCTATCTGCACTTGCCGAAGCCGCTGAAAACCTGGGCTTTCTAACCCGCGGCGTGCGGATTGGATACAGTGAAATCGGAGAAAGAGACCTGCCCCTTATCGCGCACTGGGAAGGCTATCACTTTGTCGTCCTGTATCGGATCAATTCAAAATACGCCTGGATAGCAGATCCCGCGCTCGGGCGCAGAAAAATTTCCCGCAAAGAATTTGAAGACAAATGGTCCAAACTCGCCTTAATACTCGAATATACCGACAAGGTCTCGAGATATAGGGGGAGAAAATCATCGTTCAGGCGGTTTTTCCCCCTCGCCCGCCCATATCTCGGTATCCTCACCGAAATCATGATCGCCTCCCTTGTCCTGAATCTCTTTGGCCTTGCCTCACCCCTGTTCACTCAGATGATCCTCGATCAAGTCCTCGTTCACCAGGACACAGGTCTGCTCAATCTCCTGCTAATGGGCATGATCATCATCGCCTTATTTCGGATCGCCACATCATCACTGCGCAACTACCTGATCGGCTATGTGGGTGCGCGCATCAGCATCTCGATGTTATCGCATATCTACCATCACCTTCTCCGTTTGCCCATGCGGTTTTTCGCCCTCCGCAGAACCGGTGACATCATGACGCGATTTCGAGAGAGCCAATACTTGAGAAGCTTACTGACAGAAACGGCTATTTCAGCCGTCTTAGATGCGGTCATGATCTTTGTCTATCTGGGCCTGATGTTCTATTACCACACCCATTTGACACTTTGGGTTTTGGCATTCATACCATTTAGCATTGTCCTGACGTTAATCTACACCCCAATCCTCAAGTCCATCAACCAGCGCTCTTTTCTCGCGCGCTCGGAATGGTCATCTGTACTCATCGATTCACTGCGCGGCATTGAAGTCATAAAAACCCTCGCAGTCGAAAAATCCACGCGATGGCTATGGGAAGAACGCTTGACCCAGGAAATCAAAATTGGTTTTACCGCAATAAAAACAAATATGCTATTTGGATCTTTGGGGCAGTTGAACAGTGTTCTGGGCAGCACCATCGTGCTCTGGTATGGCGCGAACCTGGTCATTCAAGGCGACTTATCGGTCGGTCAGCTAATCGCTTTCAATATGCTCAGTGGCAGTGTATTGGGACCGATTATGGGATTGATTAACCTGTGGCCGCAGATTCAACTGGCAAAATTGGGGCTGGACCGATTAAACGACATCTACGATATGCGAACCGAGTCATCGCGCAATCGCAACTATTCGGTTCAACTCACAGACGTAGAGGGACACATCAAATTTGACAAGGTGTTCTTTCGGTATGGATCGGGATCGACAGAGTCTTATGTCTTAAGCGATATAAATTTGGACATATCACCCGGTCAGAAAGTAGCCATAGTTGGCCGCAGCGGTGCGGGCAAGACAACGCTGGTAAAACTCATACCCCGACTATTTGATCCCACAGAGGGATGCGTCACCCTCGATGACACAGACCTGCGCGAATTTGATCCCGGATGGTTGCGGCGCCAGGTGGGGATGGTTTTGCAAGAACCCGTCATGTTCAACGCCACTATCGCCGAAAATATCGCCATCGGGGTCAAGGATGTCGATATGGACCGTTTGATGGAAGTTTCCAAACTCGCTTATGCCCACGACTTTATCAAAGACCTGCCAATGGGATATGAAACCAAAATTCGGGAACAGGGCGTGGGACTTTCCGGCGGTCAGCGGCAACGCCTGTCCATTGCCCGGGCACTATATGGCGATCCCAAAATCGCCATCCATTCGGGAGACCATATTGCCGAAGGGCTGATATTATTCAGACTTCGCTCGCAAGAAACCCTCAAGGAATTCCGCGAATTGGAACAAGCGGAGATCGCATTCAAAAAAGCGGAATTTGATTTGCAACAAACCCTGCCACAAAAAAGAACTTTGGCAAAAGAGACCATATCCGCGCTTGAGCATCGCGTTCGCATCATGCAAACCGCGATGCAGACCTACCGAAAAGCACTTGAGAATCACACAGAAACTTTTCAGACCCCCGACATTGAGATCGAAATACACTCCGCAGAAGTAGAACATTTGAAACAGCGATATGAGCAAAACCAAAAATTGTACGATAAAAAACTCATCAGCCTTGCGGCACGCAATGAAGCCAAAGTTCGCTATCTGAGCGCATTGGCAGAACTGCCCGCGCGGATGGCAGAGATCAATCGCTATGAGGTTTCCCTAAAAGACTTAAAACGCCAAATTCTCGAAGAACGACTCGAACTCGAACGCACTCGGGCCAATTTCCAAAATGCTTATGACATTGCAGCAATCAGACTCAAACGGACGAAACAAGCGGTTAATCGATCCGTTGATGCGGACATCGATTTGATTCTTGCACCCGAATCGGGAATCGTCACACAAGTTCTGGTCAATACCCCCGGCCAAGTGGTCAATAAAGGCCAGACACTGGTAACCATCGCACCGGCCTCGACACCGATTGTAGCCGAAGCCCTGATCTTGAACAAAGATGTGGGGTTGCTGTCATCCGGACAAAAAGTAAAACTCAAATTTGAAGCATTTCCATTTCAGGACTACGGCATCCAGCACGGCTATTTGAGACAGATTTCACCTGATGTAATGGGCGATGAGGGTTCGGGAACCGTATTTAGAGGAATTATTGATCTGGAGAAAACGACCATTCTTGTACGAGGAGTGATGAGGTTCAATAATACCTCCAAACAAAAAAGCCGACGCGCAAACGTCGGCTTTTTTGTTTTTATTTAATTCACCGCTCAAGATGAACCATTTGAAACGGCTTCCAGGCGATAAACAGAGGTGACATTGGGAATCTTGCGGAGGTTTTGCAGGAGTGTTTCGAGATGATCGGCATCTTTAATTTCCACCTGGAATTGGTCCTCGATTTCCTCCCGATGGGTCTTGACGCTAGCCCCCACAATGGGAATGCCGAAATTGGACATAACCTGTGTGACATCGGACAACAAATTGGTGCGATCCTTGCCCGTGACCTGAATAGTTGCAGTAAAAGTTTCTGCCTGATCGGTTTCCCAATCAAGCTCGACCACGCGACCGGGATCAGAAGACAAATTGGGCAAATTGGAACACCCCCGACGATGGACAGATATCCCGCGTCCCCGCGTGACAATACCAATAACCGGATCGCCCGCAATGGGATTGCAACAACGGGCATACTGAATCATCAAATCGTTCACGCCGTGAATGCGCAGCGCATTCGCATTTTTTGTCCGGCTCTCTTTTTGAATATCGCCAAGAGGCTCGCGCGCCTTTGGAAAGAGCTGATTGATAAATTTGCCAATGGAAATATCGCCATTGCCTATCGCGGCAAAAAGATGCTCTATATCTTTTTTTTCAAACGCCTCGACTACTTTTTGTAATTCCTCATTACTCGCGCGTTTGCGCCGTTGTCGCAACTCGCGATCCACCATATCCCGCCCCAGGCGAACGCTTTGACTAAAAGCCTCCTCGCGCAGAGCGCGTCGAATACAACTTCGCGCTTTGGCACTCTTGACAAAACCGAGCCAATCGCGATGCGGACGCTGGTGCGGCGACGTGATAATCTCGACCGTCTGCCCTGTCTCAAGCGGCGTGGAAAGTGGCACCATCGCATTGTCAACGCGAGCACCCACGCAGCGACTGCCAATCTCGGTATGCACCGCAAAGGCAAAATCGATGGGCGTGGCCTCATCGGGAAGCTGAATCAAATCGCCCTGAGGTGTGAAAACATAAATTTCATTAGAAAAAAGATCAACCTTGAGTTCCTCTATAAACTCTTGCGGATCAGAAGCCTCGCCTTGCCATTCGAGCATGTTGCGAAGCCAGTCAATATGTTGATCCAGTTCCGACCTTTTTTCGGACCCCTCCTTGTAAAGCCAGTGTGCCGCAATACCCACTTCTGCTGTTTGATGCATCTCGTGGGTGCGTATCTGCACCTCGATCATCAACCCCCGCGGGCCTATGACCGTCGTGTGCAAAGACTGATACATATTGCTCTTGGGCGTTGCAATAAAATCCTTGAACCGGGGCATAACCGGCGTATAGAGCGAGTGAATCGTACCCAGAACGTGATAACACTCCTGAACCGTATCGACCAGGATGCGGATAGCCAACAGATCGTAGATATCTTCAAAAGCCTTGTACCGCGTTTGAATCTTGCGGTGAATACTGAAGAAATTTTTGGGACGCCCTGTAATTTCTGCCCGAATATTTTCTTTCTTCAGTATTTTTTGCAGAGGCACGCGCATTTCTTCGATATAGGCTTCGCGCTCTCGTCTCTTGAGACTAATCTTTTCTTTAATCGCGCGATAGGCTTCGGGCTCGAGCCACTTGAGAGCCAGGTCTTCAAGCTCCCACCGAATACGCGCAATCCCCAGACGGTGCGCCAGAGGCGCGTAAATATCGAGACTCTCGCGCGCCATGCGCTCGCGCGTTTCAGGAGGCAGGGGATCCAGCATGCGCATATTGTGCAGGCGTTCGCAAAACTTAATGATAACAACGCGCAAGTCATTGATCATAGACAGAAACATCTTGCGGAAATTCTCGGCTTGTTCGGCCTCTTGCGAGAGGAAGGACAGATCTTTGATTTTTGTAATACCCTCAACCAGATCGGCAATATAGGAACCAAAATGACGCGCGATTTGTGCGTGGGTTGCCGTCCCGTGCGCCATGGTATCGTGCAAAATACCGCCCACCAGGGTTGTGGTGTCCTGATTGAGATCTATGAGGATGTGCCCAACCTCAAGGGCGTGCACAATATAAGGTTGGCCCGACTTGCGAAATTGATCCCGGTGCACCTTGTTGGCAAAATGAAAGGCGCGGGTCAAGAGTTCTACATTGTGAGTGGAACGGCTTTGAAGGGCATGCTGGAGAAATGCGTCAAAGATGGGTTCATCCGCGAGGGTTTTTTTGGGGAGTGTAGGCACGGCGACCTCCGCTGTCTTAATTCCTGTGTCATCAAGCCCAGGTAATTAATCCAGTATCACATATTGAATTGAGATCCTGATGGTGTGGGCGAATGCGAACCGTATAGCCCCATCGGCCGCTTTTTTGCAAAGGTAAGCGCCCCACAAAGGTATGGGGACCCTTGCCCATCATGGGCAGCGATTCGCCCTGGACAATTTGCCCCTCTGAGCCGACCTGCCCGTGAAAAATTTCGATGGCCACATCCTGTACGGCCAAGTCGCCCAGCGCGACTTCCGCGCGAATTTCGATCTTGTCGCCCACATGCGATGTTTGCACCTGGCTCGACGTCACAGAATGGATTGCGACATCTTTCCACGCATGGCGAACTCTGGTCTTCCATTTGGCCAGGGCACTGGCTCTCGCGCCATTGTTGTCCGAGAGATCTTTTGATCGCGCATGCGCCTTCAAGTAGAAACGCTCGGTGTATTTCTGCACCATGCGGTGGGCGTTGAATTGTGGACACAACACGCGCATGGCGTTTTTCATGCGGGTGATCCATCCTCTGGGCAACCCATCCACACCGCGATCATAAAAAAGCGGCACGGCTTCTTTCTCGAGAATATTGTAAATTGCCCGCGCTTCAATCTGGTTTTGATACGCCGGGTCACCGTACTCTTTGCCGTGTCCGATCTCCCAGCCCAATTCCGGTTGATAGGCTTCGTCCCACCAGCCATCGAGCACGCTGAGATTTAAGGCACCATTGGCAACGGCTTTCATACCGCTGGTACCGCTGGCCTCCTGCGGTCTCATCGGCGTGTTCAGCCAGATATCGACCCCTTGCACCAGATAACGCGCCACACACATATCGTAATTTTCGATAAAAACCAGACGCCGATGGAGATACTCGCGCTGCGTAAGGCTGAAAATTTCCTGGATAAACTCTTTTCCCGCATGGTCTTGAGGGTGCGCTTTGCCCGCAAAAATGACCTGAACGGGACGTTCTTCATTGCACAGAATACGCGTGAGTCTTTCGAGGTCGTGAAACAAGAGAGTTGCGCGTTTATAAGTTGCAAAACGCCTGGCAAATCCAATGGTGAGCGCATCGGAAGTCAGAACTTCGTCGGCACGCGCCATATCGATTAACGACGCTGTTTCTCGCTGCAACTGCTTTCGGAGGCGCTGCCGCGCAAATGCAACGAGACGCTCTCTTCTGCGCTCGTGGACGCGCCAGAGTTCTTCGGGCGGGATGTGATCTATCGTCTCCCACACACTCTGATCATGTGGTTCCTCCAGGCGCCGAGACCCCATGTAGTTGTCTTCAAGAGCGCGCATCTGTTGCGAGATATGCGAAGCAATGTGGACGCCGTTGGTAATGGATTCAACGGGGATTTCATTTTTCGGCAACCCGGGCCACAGCGATTGCCACATATTGCGCGAGACTTCGCCGTGGAGTTTGCTGACGCCATTGCGATAAGACGAGAGCTTGAATGCGAGCACAGTCATGTTAAAACCATGGCTGGCACTATTGGGGTTTTCCTGCCCCAAAGCGAGGAATGCAGGCATAGAAAGGCCGAGGTCATGCGCGTAGGATCTGAAATATTTTTCGATCAGGGAAACAAAAAAAACATCGTGCCCGGCGGGAACGGGGGTGTGGGTCGTAAAAACATGGCCCGCTGATGTGCATTCTACAGCCTCATCAAATGTGGCATGGTCGTTGCGCATAGCCTGCCGGATGCGCTCCAGCCCCAAAAAAGCCGAATGCCCTTCATTCATGTGGCATACACTGGGCTGTATGCCACATGCGTTGAGCGCGCGCACGCCGCCAATACCCAGCAGAATTTCCTGCCGGATGCGCGTTTCACTGTCGCCACCGTAGAGTTGTGAGGTAATTTTGCGGATGGATGGCGGATTTTCCTCCAAATTAGTGTCGAGCAAGTACAGGGGGATGCGCCCAACCTGCACCTTCCATATCCGCACCCGTGCTTCTGCTTCGGGATATTCGAGAGTAATGGTGATATCCCGACCGCGTTCATCGCGAACAATCTGGACAGGCAACGCGTAGTAGTCATTTTCGGGATAGTCTTCTTGTTGCCAACCGTCATTTGTGAGGTACTGGTTGAAATAGCCGTGTTGATACAGTAAGCCCACAGCAGAAAATGGCAACCCCAGTGTACTGGCAGATTTGAGATGATCCCCGGCCAACACACCCAGCCCCCCCGAGTAGATCGGCAGGCTTTCGGTAAGGCCAAACTCCGCTGAGAAATAGGCGATTTGAATATCGGACGCTGTTTTGCCATGGGTGGAATGAAAATAGGTCTCGCCATCCATAAATGCGCGGAAAGACTCGGAGACGCGCTTAAAATGTGCCATGAATCCCGGATTTTCAGAGAGTTGATTGAGGCGTTCCTGGCTGATGTCATTGAGCATACGCACCGGATTGTGATAAACTGTTTCCCAGAGAATGGGATCAATGCGTCGAAAGAGGTCCATTGTGTCGGGATCCCAGGCCCAGCGCAGGTTATAGGCCAGTGTTTCGAGGCCCTGAAGCGCTTTGGGAAGCGAAGGTTTGACAACAAATGTAGAAATGGGTTTCACAGAGATTTGTCTCCTAAATTTCAGACGTCTTTAACAGCGACGACCGCATCCGTTTCCCACGATTTTATCGCAGCTTCAATGACCATCTGTGCTTTGAGTGCTTCCTCGCCCGATCCTTCAATATCTTCGGGAGATGCGTCCTCGAGATTTTGTTCTATCCACCGCCCAATGCGGCTTTGAAATGTTTCGTTGAACCCCATCATGCCACCGATATAGTCATAGCGTTCGAGTTCCATTGAGCGGCGGGGGTGAAAGTGCAGGCGTTCACAGGCTTCTTCGAGCACAAAGCGAGCATCCGATCCCGCAACCTCAAGGCGTTCAAGACCATAAGAACCACCCGGCCCGGTGGCATCGTAACTTCCGGTGAGATTGCCCACCGTGCCATCTGCAAAACGCATGTTGAGTTGCATATTCGACCAGCAGACGCGGCGATTGCCGTCTTTGTCCAGACCGCGCTTAAAAAAAGCGTGTACCTTTTCAATATCGCCGCAAAAATAGCGCATGACGTCAATGGAGTGCGGATGCAGAGCGCGAATGTGGAACCACGGAGACGTTTCTCGGGGGTTGTTGATCCACATGGTCATGTTGATAATATTGATCTCCCCCAGACGCCCCTGATCGACCCATTCTCTGGCGCGCGCAGCAGCAGGCGTAAAGCGATGGTTGAGGTCAATGCCGTAGCGCAGATTTTTATCTTTCGCCTTGGCGACCATCTCTTTTGCTTCGTCAATATTGTTGGAAATGGGTTTTTCACCGAGTACATGGACACCCGCTTCAAGGAGTTCCATCGTGGGTTTATAGTGATCGCCACCATTTTCATGGCCGGCAGTCGCAACACTTGCCACCGTGATATCCAGACCGGCGTCGAGCATATCTTGCAGAGTGTAAAATGCCCTGGCGCCGTATTGTGACGCTGCGGCATCTGCGCGTTTTTGGTCTATATCGCAAACCGCAACGAGATTGCATTGGTCGTGATTATTGTAAATGGTGGCGTGTCGGTTGCCAATGCCCCCCAAACCGACCACAGCGACGTTTAATGCCATTAAAAACTCCTTTCTACCAGTTCCGAAGGATCTGATCTACAAATGCCGGAACTTCATCTGTAAAATATATGGCGGCGATAAAGCCCCCGATGAGAACATAGAACCCGATTATAGAGAACAAGATCACCTTTTTGCGCTTGCTCATATTGGTGCGCGGCGCGGTTCTGAGATCGCGCGGTTGTTTGAGAAATGTCGCCGATTTGTCCTCATCATCATCGGATGCCGATTCAGAGGTTGAGTCGGAAGATGGCTCTTCTGCGTCTGTTGTGACCGATTCAGAGGTTGAGTCGGAAGATGGCTCTTCTGCGTCTGTTGTGACCGATTCAGAGGTTGAGTCGGAAGATGGCTCTTCTGCGTCTGTTGTGGCCGATTCAGAGGTTGAGTCGGAAGATGGCTCTTCTGCGTCTGTTGTGACCGATTCAGAGGTTGAGTCGGAAGATGGCTCTTCTGCGTCTGTTGTGTCGGAAGGTTCTTCTGCATCTGCTGATGTGTCCGATTCTATTTCTTCCGCGAATTCGGCTATGTCCATCACGCGCTCTATTTCTTCGATGAGCGACTCGTCTTCAAATGGTTTTTCAACAATGCTGAAAACGCCATGTTCTCGGAGCGCTTTGGCTACTGCGTCCTCAACGGGGAACGATACCGCAATCACCGGCATCTCAAAGCCTTCTTCGCGGATAAACTCGAGCAATACATCGCCGTGAATAATCGGCATCTCGAGATTGAGCAACACCAGATCGGGTTGTCCGTTCGCGATCGCGTCAACCGCTTCGGTCCACGTTGTCGCGCTCTGTGCCTGATAATTATTGGATTCGAGAATCTTGACAATCCGTTTTACAACGGCTTCGTCACTGTCAATGGTCAGAATCTTTGTCATAATGTCCACCCGTGATTAGAAAAAATATTGGCACTTGGAAGTATAAAACGAATAAAGCCCCATAACAAGGATTTTCCCTCATCGCAATCACATAGTGAGTTCTCTCTTGATGGGTGAACGTGTGTATAGTATATTGCAGTGCAAAATACAAATCACCCTTTAGAGGCTTTTATGGAAACAAAAAACATCGTCGTAAAGGGCGCGCGGGTACACAATTTACAAAATGTAGATCTGACGTTGCCCCGACACGCGCTAATATGTTTTACCGGCGTTTCCGGTTCGGGCAAGTCATCAATGGCTTTTGATACCATCTACGCCGAAGGTCAGCGACGTTATGTGGAGTCGCTATCGGCGTATGCGCGTCAATTTTTGGGACAGATGGAAAAACCCGAAGTCGATCAAATTACGGGATTATCGCCAACGATTTCTATCGAACAAAAGACCGCAGGACGCAATCCCCGTTCAACCGTAGGCACAATGACCGAAATCTATGACTATTTGCGCGTGTTATTTGCGCGAATTGGCACCCCGCATTGCGTACATGACGATACGCCAATTGGGGCGCAAACGCGCGACGGCATTGTGGATCGGATTATGGCGCTGGATGAAGGCGCGCGCATTCACATTCTATCTTCGCTGGTGCAGGGGCGCAAAGGGGAATATCACGACCTGTTTGAAAATTTGCAAAAAGAGGGATATATCCGCGTGCGCGTGGATGGGCAGGTGGTAACCTTGACCGAGACACCGAAATTAGAGCGGTACAAGAGACACGATATCGAAGTAGTGATAGATCGGGTTATCGCAAAAAAAACAATGAGAGGGCGCATTGGCGAGGCCGTCGATGCCGGTCTTGTAATGGGCAAAGGGGCAATAATTGTCAGCGCAGAGGGAGAAAATGATCTTCTGCTGAGTACGCACTTTTCCTGCCCCACCTGTGGACGCAGCGCGCAGGAGCCTGTGCCGCAACTATTCTCATTCAACAGTCCACAGGGCATGTGCCCCGGCTGTCGCGGTTTGGGTACGCGCTTTGCAATGGATATGGCAAAGGTTGTACCCAATCCCGAATTGTCTGTAATGGAGGGAGCTATCGCGCCGCTGGGCGTGCCCAAAAATCGGTGGAAATCTCACTATTACGCAGGCGTTTTGAAGCACTATGGTGCAGATTTACAAACGCCCTATAAACGCATTTCACCAGAGGGACAACGGGCATTATTATACGGCATAGATGGCAAAATGACATTTGAATGGCGCCGGATCAATGGCAGCGTGAAACGCCATCGCGATGGATTTGAAGGCATTCTGCCACCGATGGAGCGGCAGTTTGCCGAGGGGCGAAGCCCTGTAGTACGCAAACGTCTCGCGCCTTTCATGCGCGTGGGCAGGTGTCCCATCTGCGAGGGCACGCGCATGAAACCCGAAGCCCTATCCGTCAAACTCGAAGGGCGGACGCTGCCCGATGTCACGGCGATGACGGTCGATCGCGCGCACGCCTTTTTTCAGGACCTCAAATTGACCGAGATTCAGGCGCGGATCGCCGAAGATGCCCTAAAAGAAATTCGCGGGCGATTGAAATTTCTTCTGGATGTGGGTCTCGATTATCTCACACTCAATCGCACGGCACCCACGCTGTCGGGCGGTGAGGCGCAACGCATTCGCCTGGCCAGCCAGATTGGGTCTGGGTTGGTGGGAGTGACCTATGTGTTGGACGAACCGTCAATTGGCCTGCACCACCGCGACAATCGGCGATTGCTCGACGCCCTGTGCCGCCTGCGGGACATGGGCAATACGGTGATTGTCGTCGAACACGATGAAGACACGATGCGGCGCGCGGACCGGGTGGTAGATTTTGGGCCTGGCCCCGGGCACCTGGGTGGTCGGGTAGTCGCCGAGGGATCGTGGAAACAGGTGGCGAGAAGAACGCGCTCGGTAACGGGGGCTTATCTTTCAAAAAAGAAAAAAATTGCAGTGCCCGAAAGGCGATCCGTGTCGCGTCGCGGCTTATGGATTCGAGGCGCACGCCACAATAATCTCAAAAATATCGACGTGAAAATTCCCATCGGCGTGTTTACCTGTGTCACGGGCGTGTCCGGGTCGGGAAAATCATCGCTCATTGCCGATATTCTCTATCCCGCCCTTGCGCGAAAATTGAACCGCGCAGAGACGGAAATAGGCATACACCGCTGCATTGAGGGCATCGATCTCCTCGATAAAGTCATCGAAATCAACCAGCAACCCATCGGGCGCACACCGCGCAGCAACGCGGCGACATATACGGGTGTTTTCGATCCCATTCGAAAATTATTTGCCGAGTTGCCCGAGTCAAAAGTACGGGGATATAAACCCGGGCGTTTCAGTTTTAATGTAAAGGGCGGGCGGTGCGAGGCGTGTAAGGGCAATGGCGCGAATCTCGTCGAAATGAATTTCCTCGCCGATGTGTGGGTAACGTGCCCCGTGTGTGAGGGGCGGCGTTTTAATCGCGAAACCCTAAGCGTGAAGTACAAGGGCAAGTCCATAGCCGATGTGCTGGCAATGGAAGTCGAGGAGGCGCGTCTGTTTTTTCAGGCAATCCCCGACATTCATCGCATCCTCCAAACCCTGGCCGATGTCGGAATGGGCTACGTCAGATTGGGCCAGCCCGCGCCAACGCTTTCCGGCGGAGAAGCACAACGGGTCAAGCTATCAAAAGAACTGTGCCGCAGGAGCACGGGGCAAACTCTGTATATCCTGGACGAGCCGACAACGGGCCTGCATTTTGCCGATATACAGAACCTTTTGAATGTGTTACATCGGCTCGTAGATATGGGCAATTCCGTGGTGGTTATCGAGCACAATTTGGATGTGATCAAGACCGCGGATTGGGTAATTGATCTGGGGCCTGAAGGCGGCGAAGATGGAGGGCAAATCACAGCAGAAGGCACACCCGAACACCTGACACAATCTCCCAATTCTCACACGGGGCACGCACTCTGCGAGGTGTTGACCCACACACCACTCGTATTTGAGAAAAACGGCAAAAAGCGAATCGCCAATGGCCAGGTGCGAACCATTGACGTCTTAGGCGCGCGGGAGAACAATTTGCAAGATGTGGATGTATCCATTCCCCGCGAAAAAATGACCGTAATCTCCGGTGTGTCGGGTTCGGGAAAATCTTCCCTGGCACTCGATACGATTTACGCCGAGGGACAGCGGCGATATGTCGAATCCCTATCGGCTTATGCACGGCAGTTCTTGGGGCAGATGCCCAAGCCAAAGGTAGATCGCGTGGTGGGCTTGTCGCCCGCAATTGCCATTGAGCAAAAACCCGCGAGCAAAAACCCGCGCTCAACCGTAGGCACCGTAACGGAGGTTTACGATTATCTGCGGGCACTCTACGCGCTATTGGGCGATGTATATTGTCCAGATTGCGATGTGTTGGCAGGCAAGCAGTCCGTGCAGGAAATCGTGGCGCGCGTACTGAAGATAGAACGGCGTCTTTACCTTCTCGCACCCATAGAACTCGGCAAGGGCGAAGATTATACCAGTTTGATCAACCGCTTTCGCCGCGAAGGTCATTTGCGCGGCAGACTCAATGGCCATGTTTTCAACCTGTCAAACCCACCCGAGATCGATTACAAACAGTCTCACAGGCTCGAAATACTAATAGATCGCGTGACCGCACAAAAAAAGAATCGCAAACGCATCGCAGATTCCGTCGAAAGCGCACTGGATATTTCGGGCGGTATTTTGATCGTCGCATCACCCGATGATGGTGAAGAGACGCGATTTAGCCAGCATCTCTCGTGTCCATCCTGCGGGCGCAGTTTTGAGACAGTAACCCCCCAACATCTATCTTTTAACAGCTCTGAAGGCTGGTGTTTGTCCTGCGAAGGCCTGGGAACGCAGCGCGGCATGGGCATTCACACGCTGATCCCCGATATTCACAAATCATTGTCCGAAGGTACAGTGCTTCCGTGGGGAAAGGTGGAAGCGCATACACAACTGGGAAACATGCTATCTGCAGTCGGCGAGGCCGCCGGCTTTGACTTGCATACCCCCTTTGCGCGGATATCAGCGGAGGGACAACATGCGATTTTGTACGGTTTGGGCACGCGGTGGTTAAAGGCCACCGGAAATCTCTCATTCCAATTTAAAGGCTTGTTTCCGACAATTGAGACCCTGGTGCGGCAAGCGCCGCGGTTTCGGCGGCTAATGGGCGAATTTATCCAGGATGTGCCGTGTCCGTCCTGCAAGGGATCTCGCCTGAAGTTAGAAAGTGCTGCAATAAAACTGTTTGGCAAGACAACGCCCCAACTGGTGGCAATGCCCATCCGCGAGGTGCGCACATGGTTTGATACAATGGTTTTGGAAGGGCAGGCACGCGAGGCCGCCGCAGAGGTATTGTACGAAATTCAGAGCCGCTTGCGGTTTCTCGACGAAGTGGGCCTGGGGTATTTGAACCTGGGACGACGAGCACCCACGCTCTCGGGCGGCGAGGCACAGCGCATTCGCCTGGCGAGTCAGATCGGTTCCGGTCTCACCGGGGTGCTCTACGTGCTCGATGAGCCGACAATTGGCCTGCACCAGCGCGATAACCGGCAATTATTGGCGGCATTGGCGCGGCTGCGCGATCTGGGCAATACCCTGCTTGTTGTTGAACACGACCGCGAGACCTTGAACAAAGCGGACTACATTCTGGACTTTGGGCCGGGCGCGGGTGTTGAAGGCGGGCGCGTTGTGGCTGCGGGCAATCCCCGCAAATTAAAGGCCAACAACGGCTCGGTAACCGCGCATTATCTTGCGGGCGATTTGCAGATCGAGGTCCCCAACATGCGGCGAAATCCCGGACAGGGGTCGCTTTGTGTGGTAGGCGCGCGGCATAACAACTTAAAAAATGTCGATGTCTCATTTCCACTCGGCACCTTGACCTGCGTGACCGGCGTATCGGGTTCGGGCAAGAGTTCCCTCGTCAATGACGTACTTTTCGGCGCCCTTGCCGCCCGCGTGAACCGCGCACAAAAAGCCTGGGGAGAACACGACGATGTGCTGGGGTTGGAACTGATCGACAAAGTGATCAATATCGACCAGACGCCAATAGGCTATTCGCCGCGCAGCAATCCCGCGACTTATGTCAAGGTATTTGACAAAATACGCACCCTATATGCCACTTTGCCAGACGCCCAGGTGCGCGGATTTAAGACCGGGCATTTCAGTTTTAATCACAAACGCGGGCGGTGCGATGCCTGCGCGGGTTTGGGTGCGCGCTGTATTGAGATGCACTTCTTGCCCGATGTATGGGTCACATGTGAAAATTGTGGCGGAAAGCGCTACAATCGCGATGTGATTGACATAACCTATAAGGGTGCGTCAATCGCCGATGTCTTGGAGATGACAGTAGCCGAGGCCCTATCGCATTTTACCCATATACCCGGCATCCAGCGCTCACTCCAAACCCTTTTTGACGTGGGCCTGGGCTATATCAAAATGGGACAGGCTTCAACCACGCTCTCGGGCGGCGAAGCCCAGCGCGTGAAATTATCGCGCGAATTGGCCCGACCGAGCACGGGCAAGACGGTATATATCCTCGACGAACCGACAACGGGACTGCACTTTGCCGATATCCAGAAATTGCTCGACGTGCTCAACCGACTCGTCAACGCGGGCAATACCGCGATCGTAATCGAACACAATCTGGATGTAATCAAAACCGCCGATTGGGTAATCGACCTGGGACCAGAAGGCGGAGAAGACGGTGGGGATTTAATTGCTTGCGGTACACCTGAAGATGTGGTATCTGTTACCGCTTCGCACACAGGGCGATTTTTGAAGGACGTATTGGCAGTGAGATAACGTATTTTAAGGAGGTTTTGATGTCATTGTTTTCACTCGAAGATCGCGTCGCCATCGTAACAGGGGCAGGGCGCGGTATTGGACGCGGTATAGCAGAGGGGTTGGCTGCACAGGGCGCGAAAATTGTATGTGCTGCGCGCACGCGGTCTCAACTGGACGAAGTCGTAGCCGCAATTCGAGAAGCGGGAGGCGACGCGATAGCCTGTGAAATGGACATGAAAGACCTGAATTCTGTGCGCGGTGGCGTCGATACAGCACTTGAACTTTATGGACAAATCGATATCCTCGTCAACAACGCGGGAATGAACATACGCGAGCCATTTGAAAACGTAACAGAAGAACACTACGATGAGATCATGGCCGTCAACTTAAAGGGCCTCTACTTCTTAACACAGGCCGTAGTCAAACACATGATCCCGCGCAAACAGGGCAAAATCATCCACATCGGCTCTTTGACAACGGACTGGTCTTTGTCGCAAATATCGGTTTATACCGCCACCAAAGGCGCAGTTGGGCAACTCGCCAAAGCCCAGGCATTAGAACTGGGCAAGCACAACATCCAGGTAAACACAATTTGCCCGGGCTTTGTGGTCACGCCATTGACCGAGCGGCTCTGGGCAGATGCCACAATGCGCGAATGGGCCGAATCCCGTTTGCCCATAAAGCGATTGGCAACACCCGAAGACCTGGCAGGCACTGCCGTATTCCTCGCCGCGCCCGCATCGGATTACGTCACCGGACAATCCATCTACGTAGATGGCGGCTTCATGGCCGGCGAAGCCTGGCCCTTGCCGGAGTAAAGGAGAAAAGATGGCGAGATATGACGTTCAACAAGAGGACTTCCACGGACACGCGCTCTACGTATTACAGGATTTTGAAGCCAATTGTAGAGCCAGTATTTTGCCCTCGGTGGGCAACAATTGCATCTCGTACAAAATCCCAAAAGATGATGGACCGATCGAACTGCTCTTTTCACCACCCGACCCCGACACCCTGAAAGGCCGCGCAAGTGGATACGGCATCCCCATATTATACCCCTGGCCCAACCGCATAGATGGCGGCAAATTTTCATTTGACGGCGCAGAATACCAGCTCGAAACCCCTGCCCCGGGCGAACACGCTTCTCACGGCTATGTTCACGAACGCCCCTGGCGCGTAGTTGATTCCGGCGCATCGGAAGGCGCGTGGGTAACAAGCGTCTTTACATCGGCGGACTTTCCGGAAATCGGCGCGCATTTTCCCTTCCCCTTTGAAGCGCGGGTAACGTATCGGCTGAAAGACGGGATTCTATCCCTCGAATTTGAAGGCACCAATGCAGGCGAAAGCGATATGCCCGTCGGATTGGGCATCCATCCCTATTTCCCCCTACCCCTCACTGAAAATGGCGACCGAGACCTGTGTACCGTGCGTATGCCCGCATCCACATACTGGCCTCTGCGCGATGACCCCATCCCCACAGGAGAGATTTTACCCGTTGGCGGCACGGTATTTGACGTGCGCGAAAACACCCTTTTGAAAGACCGGTTTTACGACAACGTGTGGTCCGGCGTATCTGTAACCGATGGGTGGAGCCGATGTGAGTACACCGACCCAGCCGAAGGCGTAACCATCGCAATGGAAGCCAATAACATATTCCGCGAACTCGTACTCTATGCCCCCGATACCCGTCCCATCGTGTGCTTTGAACCCTATACCTGTGTCACCAACGCCTTCAACTTGCAAAATCAGGGCATCGACTCGGGCCTGATACGTCTCCAACCCGGCGAAAAGCTGACCGGCATAATGCGGATTATTGGTGAGATATGACAGACCGACTACAACAACAAATCGCGTTCTTGCTCGAAGTCGATAAACTCAAACAAATTTTTCGGCAAACCTATTTGCTCGACGAAACGCGGAAAGAAAACGACGCCGAACACTCGTGGCATTTTGCCATGTTCGCGCTCATCCTCGCGGAATACGCGCCCGAGCCAGTGGATATCCTGAAAGTAATCAAAATGGCGCTGGTACACGACCTCGTGGAAATCGATGCGGGCGATACCTTTCTCTACGACGAAGCGGGCAATGCCGACAAAGCCGAGCGCGAGACAAAAGCCGCCGACCGCATCTTTGCACTCTTACCCGTAGAACAGGGCGGCGAACTGCGCGCGTTGTGGGAAGAATTTGAAGAAAAAAAGACACCCGAGGCAAAATTTGCAGGCGCAATGGACCGATTCCAACCTTTTTTGCACAATTGCAATACCCAGGGACGCGCCTGGCGAGAGCACGGGATCACCGCCGATCGCATATTGCAAAGCAACAGCCACATCTCAATTGGCGCGCCCGTTCTATGGAACCGCGTGCAAGAATTGGTTGATGAGATGGTCGCTGAGGGATATATTGATCCTGAGAAATAGAGGGGCTATCAATGAATCACACAGTACACAATAAAATCGTTTCATTCATCTGGTCAATTGCAGACGACTGCTTACGAGATGTCTATGTACGCGGCAAATACCGGGATGTCATTCTTCCCATGTTTGTGCTCAGACGGCTCGACTGTTTGCTCGAAAGCAGCAAAGAAGCTGTCATAGAAGAAGTTCGGTTTCAGCGGGAAGAGGCTGGTTTTACAGACCTCGATCCCAATGGATTACGCGACGCATCGGGATATGTTTTTTATAACATCTCAGACTTTACCCTCAAACAACTGGTATCTACTGCCACCAATAACCGACAGATCCTCGAAGCCAATTTCAAAGCCTATCTCGACGGATTTAGCGACAATGTAAAAGAAATCATCGACAGGTTTGAGTTACGCAATCAGATCAGCCAAATGGTAGAGCACGATATATTGCTCGATGTGCTGGAAAAATTTGTTTCTGAACGAATCAATCTCAGTCCCGAACAAATTAGAGACCCCGACGGTCGCATTCTACCGCCCCTCACCAACTTGGGCATGGGCTATGTTTTTGAAGAGCTAATTCGCAAATTCAACGAGGAAAACAACGAAGAAGCAGGAGAGCATTTTACCCCACGCGAAGTCATTCAACTGATGACCCACATCCTCTTTGAACCCATCAAGGATCAGATTCCACCTGTTATCACGATCTACGATGGTGCCTGCGGCTCTGGAGGAATGCTCACTGAGTCACAAAATTATATCATTGATCGCAAAGTGCCTATTGCTGCCAATGTCGATATTCATCTCTACGGCAAAGAAGTCAATGGCGAAACCTACGCCATTTGCAAGTCTGACATGATGATCAAAGGCAATAATCCCGAAAATATCAAATATGGATCAACCCTCGCAGAAGATGAATTTGGCAGCTTAAAATTTGACTTCATGCTCTCGAATCCACCCTATGGCAAATCGTGGAAAGCAGATCGAAAATTCATCATGGATGGACGCGATGTTTTGGACTCCCGCTTTCAAGTAAGACTTAAAAACTTCCAAAAAGAAAACCAAAGCGAAGCCGCTATCCCGCGTTCGTCAGACGGCCAATTGTTGTTTCTCATGGACATGGTTGGCAAAATGAAACGACTATCTGCCAGTCCTCTCGGCTCCCGCATAGCCTCCGTTCACAACGGCTCCTCTCTTTTCACTGGCGATGCGGGCAGCGGTGAAAGCAATATCCGCCGTTACATCATCGAAAACGACTATCTCGAAGCCATCATTCAATTGCCCAACAATTTGTTCTACAACACCGGTATCACCACTTATATCTGGGTGCTTGCCAACAACAAAGCCCCAAACCGCAAAGGCAAAGTGCAACTCATTGACGCTTCGGAACACTATCGAAAACTGCGAAAAAATCTCGGAGCGAAAAACTGCGAACTTGCCCCCGAACATATCGACCATATCACCCGCCTGTATCTGGACATGCCGCATCACAAAGCAGACCACTCCCATCAAAATACCGAGATGGAGAACGTCTCCAGACCCATTTCCCAGATATTCGACAACAGCGACTTCGGCTATTACAAAGTCACTGTTGAACGCCCCCTGCGCAAAGCAACTCAATTCACTTCCGAACGCGTTGCCACACTGCGATTTGTACCCGCCATTTCAGATATTATGGCCTGGGCTTATGAAAATTGGGGCGACAGCATCTACACTGATCTTGCTCACCATCAAAAAACCATTGAAGACCACATTGAGCGCGAAAAAATCAAAATCTCAACCAAAAACCGCAAAGCTCTCTTTTCGTCTAAAGTCTGGCAGGATCAGCGCGAGATCATGGAAACTGGTGAACTCCTCATGTCCGAAATAGGTCAGGAATGCTATATGGACTTTAACGACTTCAAAACCGATGTGAATGCCACCTTAAAAAAACTCAGCATCAAACTGCTAACCGGTCCCAAAAATCAGATTCTCAATGCTATTAGCTGGCGCGACGAAAATGCCGCTCGTATAATAAAAAAGGTTCACAAACTCTCAGATGAGAAACTCCAGGTTCTTTTAGAGGACTTGGACACCACACAAGACAATCTGCCCGACTATGGCTATTGGTCCTCCGATAAAAAGGGAGAATGGATTGCATACGAACCCGATTCCGAACTCCGCGACACCGAAAACGTACCCTTAAAAGACTGCATTCACGCCTACTTCCAGCGCGAAGTCCGCCCTTATATTGACGATGCCTATATTGCCATTGACAAGACCAAAATCGGCTACGAAATCAGCTTCAACAAATACTTCTATCAACACACGCCGCTCCGCTCTTCAGAAGAAGTAACAGCGGAAATTTTGACGCTTGATCAGGAGACAGAAGGGTTATTGGGGAAGATACTCGGGAATGCCAGAAAGCAAGGACACGTCTCATGAGCGAGCGCAGTAAGCTCCTGGTTTCTATCGCTGACACCATCAAAGACTATCGGGAGGGAGAAATTGCCCCACCCACGCCCGATCATGTTGATCGGTGGGTATATCAGTTTGATAACACTGTACAGGTTCCCCTACTTCACGAACTGGACCATGTGTTCAAAAAGACCTACTTCTCAAAGTCTTATGTAAGCGGATTCTTTGAAAATCTGATTGAAAATGAGAAGCTCGTTGGTGACAAACCGCGCGATTTTTGGCAAAATGCAACCATACTCGATATCCAGCAACGCGGGCATAGCCAGACAGAAATCCGGGAATTGTTCGGGCAAGCACTTAAGAGGAAGTACGGACTGAGCATTGACGAATGCGGTTCAAGAGGTGGGGTCTTCATCTATTTGGATGATGCTCTCTTCACAGGTGCCCGTATTGGTGCTGACGTTTCGGACTGGATAGCGAACGGCCCAGATAAAGCCACATTGCATATCATTGTTATTGCGAGCCATAATTTAGGAGAATGGCAATGCACTGAACGCCTAAAGACAGCTATTCATGAGTCGGGAAAGGAGATTGTTCCTCGCTTTAGGCCTGCTATTCGTCTTGAGAATAGAATAAGCTATCGCAACTCATCCGAGGTACTTTGGCCGACGGTACTTCCCGATCATGACGACTTACAAAACTATGTGCAAAGTGAAACAAAATTTCCGTTTGAACCGCGTCCACCTGGTGGGAGATTAAGGAACAATATATTTTCCTCGGAAAATGGGCGCCAATTGCTCGAAAAAGAACTCCTACTTGCCGGAGTACGAATACGAGCCTTTTGCGCTAATCCCAGCCAAGCAATGCGACCTCTTGGATTCGGTTCATTTAACATTGGATTCGGCTCTACGATCGTGACTTACCGAAACTGCCCCAATAACTGTCCCCTCGCGCTCTGGTGGGGCGATCCCAATGCATCTCCTTATCACCCCTTTAGCAAATGGTATCCGCTTCTTCCACGCAAAACACATAGCCAGGACCCCAATTTCGATGGCATTGACTACTGACATCCGCAATAAAGACCAGATACGAACCTACAACCGCGCCGATAGTGTTGTATTTCTTAAAACAAGAGAAGCTTTCGGTGGGTTATCCAACATGGCTGGTGGTTTTTCCTTATGTGTGAACGGCATCGACATTCGCACATCTGAGGCTCTGTATCAAGCCTGTCGTTTTCCGCACCTACCTGCGGTGCAAAGGCTGATTATTGAACAAAGAAGCCCAATGACAGCCAAGATGAAGAGCAGGAAACATCACCAAAATTCGCGCCAGGACTGGGACTGGGTTCGAGTCAAAATCATGCGCTGGTGTTTGCGGGTAAAGCTTATACAGAACTGGGATGCATTTAGCGAACTCCTGCTGGAAACAGGCGACCAACCGATTGTCGAGCAATCCCATAAAGATGATTTCTGGGGAGCTAAACCGGTGGATACGCGTACTCTTGTCGGCGTGAATGCGTTGGGGCGTCTGCTAATGGAACTGAGGGAAGAAGTCAAAACTGAGGGACAGGAAGCATTCTTGCAGGTAGAACCGCTCGATATTTTGGATTTTTTATTCAACGGGCGTCCTATTGAGCCAGTCACCGCACCAAGTCGTAGGGCAGTTGCCGCGAGCGCAGAGACCTCAGAACCCCTGTCTTATGCAGTACAGCCATCACTTTTTGAGTCATCAGTAGTCAAGGAACCCTCGCCACCCGAATATGCAGCCGAGATCTCAAAGAACACGGGTATCACCTACTTCGAGCCATATCCCGCTTACAAGGGTAGTGGCATTGACTGGCTAGGTAAGATACCGGCGCATTGGGAGGTGCATAAATCGAAAAATCTATGGCGAGAAATTGAAGAAAGATCAGAATTTGGTAATGAGCAGTTGCTGGCTGTTTCTCAATACTCAGGAATTACACCACGTGAAGAAGACTCAAGAAGTGAGTCCTTAGTCGCTTACAAAAAGTGCCAGCCCAATGACCTTGTGATCAACATTATGCTGGCCTGGTTAGGCGGTCTGGGCGTCACAAAACAGGATGGCATTGTCAGTCCAGCATATTGTGTTTATCGCCAGACACAAGACAACGATCCCTCTTACCTGGGGTATCTGTATCGTACACCGATTTATTTGGCTGAGTTTGCCCGACGCTCTACGGGTATTGTACCTTCACGTTGGCGAATGTATACTGAAGACTTTGGACAAGTGCTGACAATACTTCCTCCAAAATCAGAACAAAAACGCATTGTCCGCCTCCTTGACCAAAAAATTGCTGAAATTGACGAAGCCATTGATAAGAAGCAGCGTTTAATTGAACTGCTGAAAGAACTAAAAGCTATTATGATCAACCAAGCTGTCACAAAAGGGCTAAATCCAAATGTCCCAATGCGCGATAGCGGCGTGGAGTGGATTGGGGAAATACCAGTGCATTGGGAGGTGTATAAATCGAAAAATCTATGGCGAGAAATTGAGGAAAGATCAGAATTTGGTAATGAGCAGTTGCTGGCTGTATCTCAATACTCAGGAATTACACCGCGTGAAGAAGACTCAAGAAGTGCGTCCTTAGTCGCTTACAAAAAGTGCCAGACCAATGACCTTGTGATCAATATTATGCTGGCCTGGTTAGGCGGTCTGGGTGTCACAAAACAGGATGGCATTGTCAGTCCGGCATATTGTGTTTATCGCCAGACACAGAACAATGATCCCTCTTACCTGGGGTATCTATATCGTACACCGATTTATTTGGCCGAGTTTGCTCGACGCTCTACGGGTATTGTACCTTCACGTTGGCGCATGTACACTGAAGACTTCGGACAAGTGCTGACGATACTTCCTCCAAAATCAGAACAAAAACGCATTGTCCGATTCCTTGACCAAAAAACCGCTGAAATTGACGAAGCTATTGACAAAAATCAACGTCTAATTGAACTACTGAAAGAACTAAAGCAAGTTACAATTGCTGAAGCTGTTACTGGAAAAATAAAAGTGTAAGGTATTTGTTCACAACACGAGGTGAACATAAAATGAACTGGGATAAATGCACAGCTATTGAACGACTCTCCGCCAAAGTAAGCGGGACCTGGGTATTTCGTGGAACGCGAGTTCCCGTATATGCCCTGTTCGAGAATCTTCGAGAGGGGGCTTCCGTCAAGCAGTTTCTCGATTGGTTTCAGGGCGTCGAAGAGTGGCAGGTGAAAGCCGTCCTGGATTACGAAGCCAAGGCCCTGAGAGATTTCAGTGAAAATTCTGTTTGATCAAAGTGTCCTGTATCCCTATTCAGTTTTGAGTTGAAGAAATACAAGTTTTTGTTAATAGAATGACACCAAAGAGGTTACAACCTGATGTCACTCAATTGGAACAATATTAGGCCCCTGAACGGCTCACAAGCAAATGGTTTTGAGGAGTTGTGCGCTCAGTTGGCACGTTCTAAGAGTCCAGACGGAGCGAAGTTTGTGCGAAAAGGGACGCCCGATGCCGGTGTGGAATGCTATTGTATCCTACCGGATGGGAGTGAGTGGGGGTGGCAGGCCAAGTACTTTGATACACTTGGTAACTCCCAGTGGCCGCAACTCGACAAGTCCATCAAAACCGCGCTCGATAATCACCCTAAACTTGTTCGCTATTTCGTTTGTATTCCACTTGACCGTCAGGACCCTCGCATTGAAAGACAAAAATGGGCAATGCAACGCTGGAACGAGCGCGTCAAGAAGTGGGAAGGATGGGCGCAGGAGCGAAGCATGTGCGTCGAGTTCGTCTGGTGGGGCAGTTCGGAGCTTCTCGAACGGTTGTCTCAAAACGAACATATTGGTCGCAGGTACTTCTGGTTTGGTCAACGCGGCTTCGACAATAAATGGTTCCAAGAACGCCTTAAAGAAGCAGAGAAAGCCGCCGGCCCCCGATATACGCCGGAAGTTCATGTCGATCTGCCCATTGCCCACGATCTGGAACTATTTGGACGAACTGAATCCGCCATCCATGAAGTCAAGTCACTGGCAAGAGAGATTCGAAAGGAACTCCAGTATGTTGGAAGTTCGGATTTAACTGATGACCTCTTGAAGGCAGGAGACAAAATTCTAAAAACATTCTCATTACTGGAGTACATACCTGATGGTACCCTTTCGTTTGCCGCTATTACAAAGGAAATTGAACCAGCAAATTGTTTAGCGAGTAAGGCTTGGAAAATTCTATCCGGTCTTGTACACAATGTACATAAGCACGATGTAAATCATCAAGAAGACTATTCGTCCCACCGAAACAACCCAGTTGTACAGCGGTACCACATTGAACAGCTCCAGTCTAAACTCCGTGAGGCACACTCAACCCTTTCCCATGCCGACAAGTTCGCCAATAACAAACTCCTGATCCTTAAGGGAGAAGCTGGAACGGGAAAAACCCATCTGCTGTGTGATTTCGCCAATAGACGCATCGCATCAAAAGCACCCACAGTTCTGCTCATGGGTCAACGATTTGTCACCAATGACTCGCCCTGGACACAGATGCTTCAACAGTTGGACCTTCCGGGTGTAAGTGCGGAAGAATTCGTTGGTGCCCTGGAAGCCGCTGCCCAAGCCGCGGGATGTCGTGCGCTATTGATTATTGATGCCCTCAATGAGGGACAAGGTCGCTCGATATGGCCAGACAATCTTGCGGCCTTTTTGTCTGCTCTTGAGAAATCGCCGTGGATTGGGATCTTGCTTTCTGTCCGCTCAACCTACGAAGATGTCATAATCCTCGAAGATATTCGGAACCGGGCAGTCACAGTGATACACGAAGGGTTTGCCAATCATGAGTACGATGCCACTCGAATGTACTGCGAGCACTACGATCTCGAATTTCCCTCAACCCCAATTTTGCAGCCAGAGTTTCAAAATCCCCTTCTACTCAAAACCCTGTGTCGTGGGCTTAAAGACAGAGGGGAGCGAAGGCTCCCACGGGGATTTCAGGGCATTACATCAACTCTTGACCTCTATTACGAAACGGTCAATAAGAAACTTGCTAAAGAACTTGATTTCAACCCAAGAGATCAACTTGTCCGCAAAGCTCTGGAAAAGATTGCCACGCAACTGGTTAAAACAGAAGATCGTTGGCTCCTGAGGCCAGAAGCCGAGAAAATAGTAAACGAGGTCCTACCTGAGCGTGAATTCAGCAAATCGCTGTACCGCGGTCTGGTCAACGAGGGGGTACTGATTGAAGAAATAGTGACCCGGAAATCTAAGGACTCCCGCGAAGAGATTGTGTTTATTTCGTACGATCGTTTCACGGATCATATCATTGCAGATTATTTTCTGAAAACCTATCTCGATGTCAAGGCCTCCAAGGCTGCATTTAATGAAGGAGGTACCTGGGCTTTCATCAAATCAGTTTTAACTGCTGTTTGGAATTTACGGACTGCATTTAGTAAAAGAAGGGGGTTGGCTTTCATCTGCCAAGAAGATGTACCAATTGGCCTAATTGAAGCACTATGCATCCAGGTACCAGAGCGTACAGGTGAGGAACTGGTCACACTTGTCCCCAAGCTACTTAGCAGATGGGATATTGACGAAGCCTTTCGCCAGAGTGTGATATGGCGAAAGCCGGAGAGCATTTCCAAATCAACCCTCAATGCCTTGAATGAACTCATTAAAACCCAAAAAGACTGGGATGCCACGCTGGATGTACTGTTGACCATTGCGACTCTGGAAGATCATCCATTCAACGCCGAATTTTTGGACAAGAAACTTCGCGGGAAATCTATGCCTGATCGCGACGCATGGTGGAGCACCTATCTACACCGTGCTTGGGCCAAGAACGATTCGGGTGCAGTCAGGCGTATCGTAGATTGGGCCCTGGGAGTTACAGAGGACACTAATCTTGAAGAAAAGACTGTTGATCTATGTTCAATCGCACTCGCCTGGATGTTCACCACCTCTAACCGCTTCCTTCGGGACCGAGCTACCAAAGCTCTGGTTTCTCTTTTGACCGGCCGGCTTGACGCAGCAACTCGGCTTGTTGACCGCTTCTCAGATGTCGATGATCTATATGTTGCGGAACGCATTTATGCGGTCGCCTATGGCGTTGCGATGCGTAGTCATGACGCTATAGGAGTAGGAAAACTATCATCGCTGGTATATGAGAGGGTATTCGCTAACGGCACTCCACCAGTTCACATTTTGCTCCGCGACTACGCGCGTGGTGTTATTGAGCGTGCGATTTATCTTGGGTCAGATCTGGATATAAATGAGGATCAGATTAGGCCGTCGTATAAAAGTACCTGGCCGAAAATACCGGACGAGGACGAGATCAAGCCATTGATGCCCGATTGGAGTAGAGGATCGTACGATAGTGGGGAGGCTGAGTGGAGTAGAAACAGAATCGGCACGTCCGTTATGAGCGATGATTTCGCACGGTACGTGATCGGAACTAACTTCCATCACTCAAACTGGCTGTCGCTACGTCTGAATGAAGATCCCTGGCAGTCGATAGAAGCACAGGAGGAAGCGTTAAGTTTGAAGTTAAGCGACTCGGAAAGGTTGGTCTGGGAGGAATATAAGAATGCTGAAATTGAATTCGAAATCTCGCGAAGAATCAGAGTAATTAGGGAGGAAAGCAGGCAGGCAGAAGACCAGAATACGCCATCCGATGGAGAAGACAAAATACCTATAACAGATCCCGAGACAGGGGAATTTATCAGGTGGGGATACCCCATTCCCCGTCAAAACTACGAACTACCTGAGAATGATCTTGAGACGAAGCAAGTAGAGCAGAGATTCAAAAATGCACTGAAAACGCTGCAATCAACGTTGACTCCGGAGCATTTAGCAGAGGTTGAAGCAATCTCGCGAGCAAATATCGAAGACAGTGGGAAACGCGTGCCGCGCTTTGATCTGAAGCAAATCCAGCGTTACGTCCTGTGGCGCGTATTCGATCTCGGTTGGACCACTGAACGGTTTGGCGAATTCGACCAATTTATTGATGGACAGTCATATGAGCGGGAAGCGTCGAAGGCGGAGCGTATAGGCAAGAAATATCAATGGATAGCCTATCACGAGATCCTCGCTTATATTGCCGATCATTACCAGTACCGAGATCAGTCCCGCGAAGATGAAGGTGGTCAGGCTTACGAGGGGCCCTGGCAGGAATCACTGCGTGACATTGACCCTTCTTGTGTGCTTTCATCTACCGCCTATAGCACATCTTTAGGTGGACACAATCCATCGTGGTGGGGATCGTGGTTATATACAACTTGGGATGAACAATTGAGTCACTGGGATTGGATCAAGCGCGAAGACGATATGCCAGATGTGTGTGATCTCCTGAGTGTTAAAAATTCTTGCGATGGTACACGCTGGCTCAATGTGGATGGGTACTTCAACTGGCGACAATCACATCCCGCGGATGTTGATCCGTACGATGTTGAACGGCGAGAAATCTGGTTCCTCTGTCAAGGCTATTTCATTCAGGCTAAAGATACCGATGCCTTCATGAACTGGGCCAAAAGTGTTGACTTTTGGAATCGCTGGATGCCCCAGTCGCCCGAGATATATAACATGTTTCTTGGTGAGTACGGATGGTCTCCTGCGTATGGCTGCAACGAATGGACTACCCCGGCTTATAATTGCCCTACGTCTGTTCGACCAGCCCTCTTTAAGTATAATATAGAGGCCCAGGGATTCGACTGTTCTGTTGATGAGTCTTACACACTGAGGTTGCCTGATCACGACATCGTCGAACGGCTGGATCTCAAATGGACCAGACAGACTGCCAACTTCATTGATAAAGAAGAGAGACTCGCTGTCTTTGATCCTACAGTACATGAAGACGGGCCAAGCGCGTTACTCATTCGCGAGGATTTGTTGAAACAGTACCTGTCGAATGAGGGATTGGCATTTTGTTGGACCATCGTTGGGGAAAAGATGGTGCTTGGGAGCAAAAGGCAATCGGAGTATCCTAATAGACTGAGGATTTCGGGTGCATATAAATATACGGACCAGGGACCACAGGGTTTTTTGAATCCCCTCCCCGACAAGCCGCAAAATGAAAACGCCGATAGCTCATAAAAATTCTACGGAACTCTCCCCATGATCAGCAAAACCAACGAACAAGCCCTTGAAGCGTACATTGAACAAGCCCTTGTTGGCGGCGTCCACCGCGAAGAAAACATCGAAAGTTCTGCGGAGGCAGCACGAGCTTACAGTCACAACGTTTCTTATGAACCTGGCGATCCAGCAGACTTTGACCGAGAATTTGCCATTGATCGCGAAAAATTTTGGCGATTCCTCGAACTTACTCAGCCAGACGAACTGAACAAACTGCGTACCCGCCCTAACTGGCAGCGTTTGGTCCTGGAACGCCTGAACCGCAAAATCCAGCGCGATGGCATTGTCAAAGTCCTCAAAAGCGGACTGCACATTGACGATGCACATCTCATATTGTTGTATAGCCTGCCCTACAACACCATCAATCCCGAAGTCACCCAAAATTTTCAAAACAACATCTACTCTGTCACCCGACAGGTACACTACTCCGAACAAAATCCCGCACTGTCGGTAGATATGATCATTTTCATCAATGGCCTATCCATTGCAACCCTTGAACTTAAAAACCCCTGGACAAATCAAACCGTCTTTCACGCCCGAAAACAATATCAAACCGACCGCGACCCCAAAGAACCCCTCTTTCAATTTCCCCGATGCCTCGTCCACTTTGCCGTGGATACCGACGAGGTATTCATGACCACCAGATTAGACGGCAAAAAAACATACTTCCTCCCCTTCAACAAAGGTCACAACAACGGCAAAGGCAACCCTCCCAACCCAAACGGCTACAAAACTGCCTACCTGTGGGAAGACATCCTCCAACCCCAAAGCCTGACCAAAATTATTGAACACTTTGCCAAACTCGTCAAAGAACAAGACAGAGACAGCGGAAAGACCACCCAAACCCTGTACTTCCCACGCTATCATCAACTGGGTGTTGTACGCAAAATACTCAACCACGCCCGTCTGTACGGCGTTGGACACACGTACCTGATTCAACACTCAGCAGGATCGGGCAAATCCAACTCCATTACCTGGACAGCCTACCAACTCATAGAATTATATGACTCGGGCAGCGACCACCCGATCTTCGACTCGGTTGTCGTCGTCACAGATCGAAGGATCCTGGACAGGCAAATTCGAGACAACATCCGGCAATTCTCCGAAATCAAAAACATTGTCGCTCATGCCGAAGATTCCAGAGGACTCAAAGAAGCACTGGAAACAGGAAAAAAAATCATCATCACAACCATTCAAAAGTTCCCCTATATCGCGGATGGCATAGAAGACCTCTCAGACCGCACATTTGCCGTCATCATCGACGAAGCGCACGCCTCTCAAAGCGGCAAATCTGCCGATGACCTCAACATCACCCTTGGCGCAAACGATGAAGAAGAACCCGAAGACCTGCAGGACAAAATTTTGAAATTCATGAAAGACCGCAAATTGGGACAGAATGCGTCCTACCTCGCCTTCACTGCCACCCCTAAAAATACCACCTTAGAGAAATTCGGACAGCGAAAGTCAGATGGTACTTTTATTCCGTTTCACCTCTACTCAATGAAACAGGCTATTGAAGAAGGTTTTATCCTCGATGTGCTGGCAAACTACACCACATACAGAAGCTATTACGAAGTCCAGAAATCTATTCAAGACAACCCGCTATTTGACACACTCAAAGCACAAAAGAAATTGCGTGCTTATGTAGAAGGCCACAGAGAAACCATCGAAGCCAAAGCCGACATCATGGTCAGTCACTTCATCGAACAGGTCTGCACCGCGAAAAAACTCAAGGGCCAGGCGCGAGCAATGATCGCAACTCGCAATATTGAATCGACCATTCGCTACTTCTTTGCTGTTCGCACCGCCCTTAAAAATCACAACGCACCTTTTCAAGCCATCGTCGCCTTTTCGGGAAAAAAAACCGTTGATGGCATCGAACATACCGAAGACAGTTTGAATGGATTTCCGAGTAAAGACATTGCGGAAAATTTCCGCAAAGACGGATACAGAATTTTGGTTGTCGCCAACAAATTCCTCACCGGATTTGACGAACCCCTCTTGCACACCATGTATGTAGACAAACGGCTCCAGTCGGTACTCGCTGTACAAACCCTTTCACGCCTCAACCGCAGCAATGCAAAAATGGGCAAACAAGATACCTTTGTGCTCGACTTCTTCAACAGCACTGAAGATATAAAAACCGCCTTTGATCCGTTTTACACAGCCACCTCGCTCAGTGAACCAACAGACGTCAATGTATTGCACGACCTCAAAGACGAATTAGACGATGTTGGTGTCTATGAATGGCACGAAGTTGAACAATTCAACGAACTGTTCTTCCACAAGGCCGAAGCCGAGCAATTGAGTCCGATAATCGACATCGCAGCTGCCCGATTCAGCCATGAACTGGAATTGGACGAGAAAACCAAAATAGACTTCAAGATCAAAGCCAAACAATTTGTCAAAATTTATGGTCAAGTCGCCTGCATTATTTCCTTCAACAATGTGCAATGGGAAATGCTCTACTGGTTTTTGAAATTTTTGATTCCCAAACTCAACATCAAAGACCCCGAACAGGATGTTTTAGACGAATTACTCGACAGTGTAGATTTATCCACCTATGGTCTTGAACGCGTAAAATTGCAACACGCGATTCCTCTGGACGATTCTGAATCCGAATTAGATCCACAAAATCCCAATCTGCGTGGTGCTCATACCGGGGATGAACAAAAAGACCCACTCGACGAAATTATTCGCGTCTTTAACGAACGCTTCTTTGCCGGCTGGGATGCCACACCAGAAGAACAGCGCGTCAAGTTTATCAACATCGCACAGCATGTAATGAACAACCCGAACTATCATACCCATGTTGTCGATAATCAGGACGAGCAAAACCGTCGGTTGGCACTGGAAAAACTCATCAACCAGGCAGTCAGCCAAGAACGAAGACGCGAACTCGACTTGTATCGACGCTATGCCAGCGATCCTGAATTCAAACGCGCATTTGATTCGAGCATCATGCGTATCCTATTAGAAGGATCACATTCAGGAATTGGTTGATGAGATGGTCGCTGAGGGATATATTGATGCTGGAAAGTAATGGCTAAAAAAACAGGAGGTAAAATGATCCAAACACTCAAGGATCTATTAAATGACAGTTTTGAACGACATGCGGATCGCACGGCGGTTCGCGTATTGCGTCGGCCAGCCCAGCCCGACGAAAGAAGATTGCAATATGTGCCGTTGACATATTTACAGTTAAAGGCACAGCGAGACCGATTGGCTTCGGGCCTGGCGCAATTGGGATTGGAAAAGGGACGGCGTCTCGGGCTTTTGACCGATGGCGGTCTGGAGTCTGTACTGGTCTTTCTATCCTGCGATATGCTCGGATTATCGGCGGTGCCGATCTGCAACAAATTGCCCGACGATTTGCTGATACACAGCATCAACCATTCGGGCATTGCCTATTTATTCACAGATGCAAAAAGTCTGGAACACGTCGAGCGCGTGCGTGGGCAACTGAACAATCCACCCCAGATCGTCTTGACAGAAGGGCATATCGATGGCGTGCTCTCATTTTTTGAATTGACTCAAAAAGGTGCAGAATCACCGCCGCCAGACGTGGCAATTGAACCCGATGACGAATCGAAAATTGTGTACACATCGGGATCGTCGGGCTTGCCCAAAGGCGTGATACAAACCCATCGCAATCTCGTGGGCAATATCCAATCAGTATGGGATACAATCAGCAACCGCGACCCGGTCATCTTATTCAAATCCGCGCCCGACTATCACACCATGGGCATTTTGAATATCTATTATCCCCTATCAAAAGGCTGGACATTAGACCTGGCGCGGTCGCCAGATCGCGTACTGGTAGATATTCGATATTCCGAACCCCAGGGTTTTTTAACTGTCCCACTAATTTTAGACAAAGTATTTGGCAATGTGCGAAAAGAAATTGATGCCGGTGGTGCAAAAGGCAAATTGATCTCCCGGTCAGTGCGTGCCAAACAGCGCGTTGCACGCGGTGAAGCCTCCATCATTGACCACCTCGTAAATGCCACACTGGGCAAAAAGGTCGTCGGACAAATTAAAGAAAAGCTCTCGCAACGCGTGGGCAGCCGCCTCGAACTGTTAATCATCGGCTCGGCAAAAGCCGATCCCGAAGCCCTCGACTTTTTTCAGGACGTACTGGATATCGTCTCGCTCGAAGGCTATGGCGTCACCGAATGCAGCCCGCTAATTGCTGCAAACGGGCTGAAAGGACAAAAAACAGGCACCGTCGGACAGCCATTGCAAGAAGTAAAAATCATATCCGAGACAGGCGAGGAAATCGCCCACGGCGACCCAAAGACAGCAACCTATCGCGGCAGTGGCGATAGCATTGGCGAGTTGTGGGTACACGGCGATCACGTCATGACGGGATATCTCAATGATCCCGAACGCACCGCCGAAGTACTCGTAACCGATGAAGCCGGCAAAGTGTGGTATCGCACGGGTGATTTGTTCAGCATGGACGACGAGGGATTTTTGACATTCCAGGGGCGCGTTGGGCGGCAATTTAAATTGAGCAACGGCGAATTTGTCAATCCAGAACGTCTCGAACGCATATTCGCTCGCGCACCGCTCATCGAACACGTCTTAATCTGTGGCGATCAGACCCGCACATTTCCACTGCCCGTTATCACCGTAAATGCAGAAGAGGCACAGTTGCAAACAGATATTCCCGATCTACCCACAGATGACGAGGCAGCCCTGTGTAGCCATCCCGCAATTGCCGAGCGCATTCGCGAGCAATTATTAAAAGAAGCCTCGGCATCTGGCCTTCCCGCGCACGAGCGACCACAAAAAGTACTGGTCTTGCCAGACCAGTTGAGCGAAGAAACAGGAACCCTCACGCGGGGATTAAAAAAGATCGTACCCAAGAAAATTGTAGAAATTTACGAAAAAGAAATCGCCGCAGCTTATGATGGATAATCCCCATGCCGATTTTGAATCCCGATAAATTGCGGCGCATTGGCCGCGAAGTCTTCGAACGCATAGGCGCAACATCCGAAGAAGCCCGAATTGTGGCCGATTTGCTCGTAGCGTCCAATCTCGCGGGCCACGATTCGCACGGTGTCGTCCGCATTCCACAATACGTATCCGCGGTTCATAGCGGACAAATACAACTCGGAACAACTGTGGAAATCGATCGGGAAACCGACGCGACAGCCGTCGTGAACGGACATTGGGGATTTGGGCATGTAACGGCAACAGAAGCCATGCACATCGCAATCCAAAAGGCGCAAAAAAGTGCCGTCGGCATCGTAACAGTACATCAGTGCAATCACATTGGGCGATTGGGTGGCTATCCCGTGCTCGCCGCGGCACAGAACATGGCCGGACTGATGAGCAACAACGGCCACGGCGCCGATCTCTCAATGGCACCATGGGGAGGTTTGGGGCGCATCTTACCCGCAAATTGTCTCGCTGTTGCATTTCCTTCGGACCGCGATTTTCCCGTCGCATTGGACTTGACCGCAGCGACTGCGGCAGGTGGCAAAATGCGGGTCGCTTTGGCCCGGGGCGAGCGCGTACCCGAAAATTGGCTAATCGACGCCGAGGGCAACCCCACGACTGATCCCGCCGATTACGTACACGGCAATGCCGCGCTAACGCCTTTTGGCGACCACAAAGGATATGGCCTATCATTCGTTTTTGACATCTTGTCTGGCGCTCTATCGCCCGCTGGCTGCACGCGCGAAAATTCACCCGTAACGGGCAATGCCCTATTTGTACAGGCTATTCGCATCGATGCTTTCCAGCCCATCTCCGATTTTAAAGCCGAAGTCGGGCGATTTATCGACTACGTAAAATCGGCAAAAACTGCGCCGGGATTTGACGAAATACTCGTACCGGGCGAACGCTCCTATCGCGCTTGTTGTGAACGCGAAGCAAATGGGATTCCCATAGAAGAGACAACCTGGGAACAAGTTTGCGAAACAGCAAAAAAATTCGATGTGGAAGTTTAGCTATCAGCGATCAACTTTACTGGCGTTGTGCTGCGCGTGCAGTTCCCAATCCAACCACCCCAGGGCAATAGCACTCCACGTCTCTACGCAGCGTATTTAACCTCAGATCGAGACATCGGAAGCGGGTCCGTTGAGACCATATAAAGTCTTTTGTAAGAGCCAATCCGACTATTTTGGGACGATATTATGTCTTATATCATAGTCAGATTGGCTCTTTTTTTATAGAAAACAACACGTTATGGACTCTATCGAGAACTGGAGCATACGATACACCGAGCCGTAATCGTGTGTCAGGATTCTCGAATTGAAGTTGCGGATATCGGCTTCAGCAGTAGCTCTCCTGTTTTTACAGACCGCGAAGTCGTGCCTTTGTTTGCATACTTATCGACGTTTAGCAAAATTTTCAAAGCGAAGTATGGGGATAACCCAACCACATATCGTAAAATCAGAAGTTACCTATCAGTGTGGATTTACGCTCTTATCGACTTTTAGCAAGGTTTTCAATAGAGATAATCCAACCACATATTGCAAAAAACTGGAAACTGGGACAAATCCTGAACGATAGGACAAATTTTGGAAATTGACTTCCTCTTATTTTCAGTCTATACATAGACTGAAGTTATCCCTTAAAGTCACAGTTGTGGATGTGTGTCTTTCTCAAAACCCCTGGAAACACTGAAGGGCGAATGATGGAAAAACAAAAACCTGATATAGCTTCTGGCCTGAGAAGATATGAAAAATCAGCTTCTCACAGATTGATAACTGTCCTGGTCATTATTTTTGCAGGGTGGGGACAGGATGCAAGTAGTCAGATGACAAATCCCCACGATCATCCCAATAGTTTTGTACAACAGCAACCCGTTACGCCCGCGAGGCCCCGAGTCGCACTGGTGCTCAGTGGGGGAGGCGCGCGCGGAGGGGTACATATTGGCGTGTTGCGCGTGCTCGAACGCGAAGGCATACCCATTGATTTGATCGTGGGCGTGAGTGCTGGTGCTCTGGTGGGAGGATTGTACGCTGCCGGATATTCTGTTGATCATGTCGAACGCATTCTTGTAGAAACAGACTGGTCGGAAATGACCAACAATAGCGCCAACCGCCGTCTGACGAATTTGCATCGCAAACCAATGGCTGATCGACAGATGCTTGCATTGCGCCTCGATAGATTGGATCTAAAATTGCCTTATGGGATTTTTGCCGGAAAAAAAATTCAGCATTTTCTCTATCAATTGACCATTGGCGCAACTTATCGGGCGCGCAATGATTTTGATCGGCTTCCAACGCCTTTTCGCGCTATTGCAACAGATATTGTAGCTGGCAAGCAGGTCGTGATTAAAAATGGCTCGCTCGGCGCGGCAATCAGAGCGAGTATTTCTGTCCCAGGGATATTTGTGCCAGTGAGTACAGAACAAACCCTTCTCGTAGATGGCGGCATTGTCAATAATCTGCCTGTAGATGTCGCATTAGACGCTGGCGCTGATTTTGTTATTGCCGTGGATTGTTCCACGCCTTTGCGCTCTCAAAAGCACGAATTTGAAGATGTTATCGACGTCGTCGATCAAGCTGTTAGTTTTCGCATTGAAGAAAAAAAAATTGCGCATCGAAAACTCGCCCATGTGTTGATAAGACCCGATTTAAAAGGATTTGATAGCGGCGATTTTAATCGGGCATATACAGTGATTCCGATTGGTGAAGAAGAAGCCGAAAAACATCTGGACGCGATCTGAAAGGCTCTGCAAACGCTCGACATTTCAAAGCGCGTTGGAAAGTCAAGACCGTCGATATTTCCAGATGAGTTTGATGTCAAAACCTGGGCGGATATACCATCAGATATTGTAATTGATCGGGTGCGAATTGAGGGTTTAGAGCGCTATTCACAAGAGGCATTTACATCGCGGTTGGAAAAGTTCATCAATAAGCCGACATCGTTTCGGGAACTGGAACGCGAATCTGGCCGGTTCTATGAGACCGGATTATTTCAAACAGTGGATTACCAGATTATCTACCATGAAGACTATACCGAATTGGTTTTTCAGGTGCTTGAAACCCCTTCCAGTGAGTTGAAAATGGGACTTCGTTACGACAACGATTTTGGGGTTTCGGCACTGGCCGAGCTTGCACATCAAAATGTTTATGGCCGCGTAGTAGAGCTTTATTTGCGCGGCCTGTTGGGCACTATGGATTTTGCTGAAATGAGTTTAATTTTTCGCTCATTTAAGGGTCTGAGTTTTCTCGGAGAGATTCAAGGCTGGAATCAAGATCGGTTGGCTTATATTGATGAAATCCCCCAGGTCTCGTATAATGAGAGGCGTCTTCGCGCGCGATTGGGCATGCAGGTTTTGTTCCACAGTTGGGGAGGTTTCAACGTGGGATATCAAGTTGAGCATTTCCTCTTTCGCAATCAGGTCCGTTCAGAAACCATCGTGTCTGACTATACACCCGCCTTCTGGTTATCTGCAGGTATTGACACGCGAGACGATGCGTTTGTGCCAAAGAATGGCGTCTATTTTCAAACGCAAGCAAAATGGGAGCATCGGGCATTTTTATATGAGCAGGTGCAAACACAGGGGCAGTTGACCCCCTCCCTCGTGCGTGATGCAGCGCATGGGGCATTTTCATATAAGCAGGTGCAAACAAAACTCGCGTACTTCGCCAGCCCCCATCCACAATTGAGTTTGGGCCTCTGGTCACACGGAGGCTATACAACACACCCTACAGCGTCTGCTTTCTCCTTAGGTGGTGCAGGACACTTTAGTAACGCGGCATTGCGCGTTGTCGGTCTCCGGCGAGATGAACTGTTAGTTTCCAGATTCGTATCGGCGGGCATTTCTATTTGGAGCCACCTGAGATTTTGGGAATCCATCCCCCGCAGTGCTGTTGGAATTTTCTATCAGGGTACTCTGTACAATTTATCTCCCGATCCTGATCTCAATCCGGATCGGCCCAATACTCGTATCCACGGTTTTGGTATTGGGGCTTATATCAACACAACGATTTTTGGCCCCATTCGCATTGATATTGTGAGCACAGAAAAAAAAGATATCCGGATTTATACCGCAGTTGGATTTGCGTTTTGATGCGTTAGAAAATTTCTGATCCATCCGGCCAGCGTCAGGTTATCCAAATCACCTGGAAACGGAAGGACAAACATGATATTTTCCAAACAGAACGCCATTTTACTTTTGTTGGTGTTCGCTTTTGCTGTTCCGACAGAATCCACATCTCAGGCGGATTCACCTGCTCCGGGGTACATGATTCACCGATCTATTCCTCCGCCGGGTGCCAGGACCCACAGGGTGATTATAGGGGAAAGGTTCCGGGCCAGTGGGTTCAAACGCTGGTTCTACGGCAGCAATTACCGGGACCTCTGGACCACCCCTATCGAGGTTGCAGTCCTCGACCTCGACAGCGTAGGAGGTGGCTTGACACCGCTTCGCACCGGCGGATTCGGACAGTCCATCTCTCTTCACTTTACAGGGAAAGACGGCCGCCGATATACGGTGCGTTCTCTGGACAAGGATGCCACCCGAAGGGTACCGGACATAGTCAAGGATACGGTCGTGGGCGAAGTCCTCCAGGACCTGATCAGTGCGATGCTGCCCACCGCGGCGCTCGTGGTCGATCCGCTGATGGAAGCCACCGGCATCCTCCATTCCAAGCACACGCTCGTAGTGATTCCGGATGATCCCAGGCTCGGAGAGTACCGCGCCAGATTTGCTGGCCTGATAGGACTGCTGCAGGAACATCCCTCCGAAGGCCCGGACAATACCGCCGGCTTCGCCGGTTCCCGGAAGGTGAGCGGAACGGACAATATACGGGACGATCTGGAAGACGGCCCCTGCGACCGTGTCGATGCCCGGGCCTTTCTCAAGGCGCGATTGATGGACTTTCTCATCGGCGACAAGGACCGTCATCACGGCCAGTGGCGATGGGCGCGGTTCCCCGACGGGGATTGCCATACCTGGCACCCGATACCCGAGGATCGCGACCAGGCCTTCATCGACTTCGACGGGTTTGCCATGGCGCTGGCGCGCCGAGCAATCCCCATCCAGATTCGGTTCGAGGACACCTATCCAAATCTGGTTGGCCTGACCATGACCGGCTGGGAGGTGGATCGCGAATTTCTGGTCGAACTCGACAAGCCGGCGTGGGATTCGGTGGTAGCGAAGTTTCAGAGGGACCTGCTGGATCCAGTCATCGAAGAGGCAGTCCGCCGGCTCCCACTGCCGTACTACCAGAGCATTGGCGAAGCTCTGGTCACGGTCCTCAAATCGCGGCGCGACGCGCTACCTGACTTTGCCGACAGATACTATGCGTTGATTACTCGCCAGGCCGAAATCAAAGCGACAGATCGGGACGAATACCTCCAGTGTGAGCACACGCAGAACGGCGACCTCGTCGTCCGTATCGGTCTGGCGGAAGGTCCCGACGGAGAAAGAACGGTGCCCTACTTCGAGAGGACGTTCCACCCCGAAGAAACGCAGGAGGTCCGAATATCCCTCCGGGGCGGAAACGATAGTGTGGAGATAGCGGGGACCAGGGGACGGATTTCCGTTCGCATCGATGGTGGCGGCGGGGATGACACCTTCGTCAACGCATCCGAGGTTGGCACTTATAGGATGGCGTTCTATGACGCTCGCGGCGAGAACCGGTTCGTCAAAGGCAAGGGAGCGCGAACCGACGAGCGTCCCTACCGGCGCCCGCCCGGCTCGCACACGCCCAACGCCAGGTACGCGCTGGACTGGGGCATGCAGGTGTCAACCGTCCCGATCGTGGAGGTCGATCGGGATCTGGGTGCGTTCGTCAGGGTGTTCCACAGCCGGCAGTACTTCGGCTATCGTCGCGCCCCTTTCGCTTCGCGGCATTCCTTCAGCCTCGGGCTCGCCACCAGCGGTCTCAAGCCCTTAGTATCCTATACCGGCACGTTTCGCCGCCTGCTGCGCGACATGGACGCAACCGTCCACGTCGAGTACTCCGGGATCGAGACTATCCGGTTCACCGGCTTCGGCAACGACACGGAGGTTCGGAGTTCGTCCTCCTTCTACAAGGTGGAACACAGTCATTTCGTTTTCGCGCCCGCCTTCGAGTTTCGACCGGAACAGCCTGCTGGAGATGTGGGGGGTACGGAACCGCAGCGCTCGGAAGTAGCCATCAGTCTGGGGCCGATCATCAAGTACTCTAACACGCCACTGGCTTCCAACCAGGACAAATTCATCGGTTCTCAGGAACCCTCGGTGTACGGCACGGGTTCCTTCGGTCAAGTAGGAGCACTGGGTCGCATCCGGTACGACACGCGAAACAATCCCGCGTACCCTACTCGTGGTTTCCTGGTCCGAGGCACCGGAGCCGTTTATCCGAGTGCCTGGGATGCGGAATCGGCCTTTGGCAGCGTAGAGGGAGCGGTGCATACGTACCTGACGGCTCGCATTCCGACCACTCCGACCCTTGCCTTAAGAGCGGGTGGCAAGAAGGTGTGGGGGACCTTCCCCTTCCAGGAGAGCGCCTTCCTCGGGGGGCCAGGTTTTGGCGGCGTCGGCACCTCCAGTGGCCATCTCCGCGGTTTTCGCAAGGACCGCTTTGCCGGCGACGCCTCGCTGTATGCAAATGCCGAACTGCGCTTCGTGCTCGCCCCCTTCCAGTTTTTGATGCCTGGGGAGTTCGGCGTGTTCCTTGCCGCTGACACCGGCCGGGTGTTTTTCGCCGGGGACCCGGACGATGCCGACAAATGGCACACCGGCGTCGGGGGTGGATTCTATCTTTCGATCCTGAAGCGCCGACGAACCGTGAGCGTTGCAGTCGTAAAAGGCGATGACTTGACGGGCGTATATCTGCGCGCTGGTTTTATGTTTTAGCTAATGAAGGAGGATGCTATGCTCAACAACATCATCATACGTCTCGTGATTTACTATCTCGCGTGGCTTTTGATTCTCAATGCGATTTTTCACCTCTTCCCCGAAATTCTCTATTACGTCGCCCAGGAGCGTGAACGCATATTCATAGGAAAATCCCTTGACTCCGGGACCGATGCCATTCCACTTGGAAACATCAAAGAAGGGGTAAACCGACTTGCCGATCCGGCACACACGATTCCAGTTGTGGTCGCTTTGGTACTGGCCTTCGGGGTTACCCTCCCAATTACCTGGGTATATGCCTGGACGCATTCGCCTAAGAACTACAGTCAATCCTTTGTACACACTCTGCTCGTGATACCTGTCGCCATAGCACTGGTTGTTTTTTTGGTTAAGGGTAGTCTTGCCCTTGCGTTCAGCCTGGCGGGTATCGTGGCCGCCGTCAGCTTTCGGACCTCACTCAAAGAGACTATGGATGCCGTGTACTTGTTTATAGTCATCGGGATAGGGTTGGCGTCCGGCACCCAGCTTACGACTGTGGCCTACCTCGCATCGCTGGCTTTCGTCACCATAGCACTGGGCGTATGGAAAACCAATTATGGAGCGCAACCACCAGTACTATCCGGCTGGAGAATTGTTTCACCTGATCACTCGGTCCAGACCTCTGGAACAAAGGCCATTGCCACCGGGAATCCCTATGATGCCCGGATAGAAGTACATACAACGAAGGTCAAAACAGCGCAAAAAGCAACAGCTCAAATCCTGAAATCCGGGACCAAACAGTGGCAGGTAGCAGATGTGATCGAGAAAGAGGATGGAACGGCCATCGTTGTGTATGATGTTTCGTTAAAACAATCCGTCAATCTGTCTTCCTTTATCCGGGATATTGAAAAAAGCACCAAAAAACATATCCAAAACGTAGAACTGACCAGAGTTTAGACAAATTGAAAGTTGTAATCGGTATCCTCAAAGCCTTCCTGTCACCGTGGTCTGGCAGGCACACTCATAACGGTATAATAGCAAATGAAGAATCACAGAGATAAATTTATGCTGGGCTTCCTTGGATTTGGCATTTTTCTCTACCTGTTGTCAATGGGCTATGGAGGGGATCCATCCGCAGATCTTAGTGAAAATCCATCAAACACAGATCCAGATACTTCTATTTTAGATACTTCGATCGTCCGCCCTTTAGCAGACACGACAGCAGTATTAGAAAAAGAAATATCTCCCGAAAGCTATACACTAAACGAAGAGACTGCTTCAGATACTTTGACCGTCCGCCCTTTGGCGGACACGATGGCAGTATTACAAAGGAAAATATCTCTCGCAAGCTATACACTAAACGCAGAGACCGCGACGCACTGGAAGCTTCCCATGCATCTCGAGGAAATCTCTGGTTTGGCAATGACCAGAGACAACCGACTCCTGGCGCACAATGATGAAAGAGGGGTCATTTTCGAGATTGATTATCAGAATGGGTCAATCGTAAAGACATTCCAACTGACGGATATGAAGAACCCGGTTGCCAGTGATTTTGAGGGCATTGCAACAATTGACGACCAGATCTATTTGGTCACAAGTTCAGGGCGACTATACGAGTGTCGTGAGGGAACTGCTGGCGAGTCCGTTCTCTTTAATGTCTATACGACTGGGGTCGGCAGAGATTGCGAAATAGAGGGCCTGGCGTATGACGAGAGCCAGCGGGCACTCTTACTGATGTGCAAGAACGCTCTTAGCACAGACATGGAGGGAAAGTTGGCAGTATATCATTGGTCAATTGACGAGAAACAGCTAAGTAAAGATGCACATACTGTAATACCTGTCGCTGAATTCTCTCGGCACATCAAGGGAAAAAAATTTCAGCCTTCGGGAATCGAGCGGCACCCATTCTCGGGAAATTACTTTGTCGTAGCTGCTCGTCAGGGGGCTATCGCGGAGATTACGCCGGGTGGCCAGGTCGTTGCAGTCAGAGAGTTTCCTGCCCAGTGGCATCGTCAGGCTGAAGGTATTACCTTCGCTGCGGACGGCACACTAATAATTGCCGATGAAGGCGCGGGGAAGAAAGCGCGACTAACCCTTTACCCGGTCTCGGAATAAACGAATCATAATCAATCCCGCAATTCGTCATAACAAAAACCCGCCCCTTATGGAGCGGGTTTTTTTGTTAAACCGCCTTATTTTTCCGGCGGTTCCGGCGGTTCCGGCGGCGTGGGAGTTTCTGGCTCGTCTATCTCAATATCCTCATCTGAACGCAAGCTCAGACTGCCCCGACCGAGTTCAATCGCAACCTTGGAACCGCCGCCATTGAGTTGGCCCGTCACGACCTGTGAGGTGCGCGATACACCGGTAATAGACAGAGGCAGGTCAGTTTGGAGACGCCCGCGCCCGACATAACCGTGTACATCAACTGCCGAACCATCGGGAATGGTGAGATCAACCGCACCGTCTTTATTTTGAATCGCGTAGTCATCGCCAATGGGTTTGTGTGGACGCACCGCAATATTGCCGCCGCGGCTTTGTATCATTACACCCGCTTCGGGATTTTCAATTTCAACAGCACCCCGGTTGGTCTTTACGGTAGTTGCACCGGCAATATTTTTCAGGTGCGTTGTACCGCGGTTATTTTTTGTAACCGCACGACCACCAACCTGATCAGCTTTGATTGAACCGCGGTTATTTTTTGCAATAAAATCGCCTCCAACATGTTGCACCGCGATATCGCCGTGGTGCTGCTTGACATTTATACTGCCCGACGCACCTTCAAAAATCGTTTTGCCATGGTGATTGTTGAGATTTGCTGCACCATCAATCTTGGGAAGCGTGATATTTCCGTGCCTTGCTCGCACGTCGAGGTCAACTTTTTCGGGATGATGCAACTCAAAGTCGATTCGCACAGATCGAACGGGATCGTCTTTTTCGCGTTTGGGCACATTGGGTTGTATTTGCACAGCACTGGGTTCCAGCCGTATTTGAATATCAATTTGCTCGGCAAAGGCGTTTACCGCTGCCTCGTCAGTTCCCCAAACCGAGATGGTTGCGTCAATCTGGACCTCATCGCGATCCCAAATTTTTGAGGTAACATGGCCTTTGGGCGTGCTTACGGATAGACGATCAGATACCTGGATCGGCGTTGTTTCAACATATTGTCGCACAGCTTTTTCGGGATGCTGTCTATCGCCATCTTCCGCCCATTGAGAAAAAGCATCAGATGCCGTTTGCATCGCTTCCTGAACGATCTTGCCCACATCGGGAATTGAGCGCGTAGCTTCGCGCACTATGCGATTGACATTGGGCATAGCCTCGCGCACGGCCCGTCTGGCTCTGGGCATGGCCTCGCGCAGGTTTTCTTGTGCTTCGCGAATGCGTTCTTGCACCTCAATCTGAATATCTGTGCCGCCATTGCGTCTGCGGCGGCGTTGGCGCTGACGACTTCCATTGCGCCTGCGCTGGCGAGTTTGCGGTTCTTCTGCAGTATCTTCGAGTGCATCGAGTAATTTCATGGCATCTTCTGCCGTTATTTTTCCATCTTGAAGCATCTCGAGAACTTTCATGCGTTCTTCTTTCACGATATTCTCCTTTCTTTATCCTCTCTTTATCCTTCTAAGTTCTTCCGCTGCATCCTCCACGGTAATCTCACCGGATTCGAGACGGTCGAGGACCTCTTGCTGAGACGCTGCGGACAAATCCTCCAATTCGGGATGTGTTCCCGTTGCAAAACCGAGTTCTTTGATCACACCATCGAGATGGTTGCGAATAGTGCTGTAGGGCACGCGAAGCTCGCGCTCCATCTCTTTGATATTGCCGCGCAATCGGACAAATGTCTCGACAAAAGTTAGGTTTTCGGGCGTCAGACGGTTAAAAATTGTGGGCTGAAACTCTCCAATAACTTCACATTCACATTGCGTGCAGCGAATGCGGGTGACAATCACTTCATTCTGGCAGGCAGGGCATTTTTCAATAATTTTACGCATTTTGCTCCTTTTTTTCATTTTAGACATTGTTTTGGACAAAAAGTTTCACAAAAATATAAAAATTTTAATTTTAAATGCAAATTATTTATTTTGACAACAAGTCTTCTCATTTGACTTTTTGTAATATTTTATTTCATTGTTATAGATGACGAAACACGGGACGGCACGGGGACCGTCCCCTACAACACCATGCCGCGATGACAAAGGCACGCGCACTTATCCACCACACAACGAGGCACCTAATGACACGCCTATTGATCGTCCTCATCGCATTGATCGGACTGGGCACACCGGCTCATGCTCGCGTTGACCTCAGCTATTACTTGCCCGAGGGCATAACCTATGATCCCGACATCCCCACACCCGAAGCCTTCTTTGGATTTCAGATTGGCGATTGGCACCTGCGGCACGATCTCATCGTGAACTACATGCACACATTGGCCGAGCGCTCCGACCGCATTGTCCTCACACAATATGCCCAAACACACCAGCAACGCCCCCTTTTGTTGCTCACCATCACATCGCCGGAAAACCACCAGAATCTCGAAGCCATCCAGACACAACACGGGCAACTCACAAACCCAGACCAGTCGCCCGCACTCGACATCAATACAATGCCCGTCGTCGTGTACATGGGATATAGCATCCACGGCAATGAACCCAGCGGAGGCAACGCCGCGCCGTTGATTGCATATCACCTATCAGCGGCGCAAGGTCCTGCCATAGACAACCTGCTCGCCAATGCCGTCATCTTGCTCGACCCCGTATCCAATCCCGATGGCTTCAGTCGCTTTACACACTGGGCAAATACGCACCGCAGCAAACACCTCGTTGCCGACCCCGAACACCGAGAGCATCGAGAAGTCTGGCCGACCGGGCGCACCAACCACTACTGGTTTGATCTAAACCGCGACTGGGCGTTTCTCCAGCACCCCGAAAGCCGGGGGCGGATTGAAACATTTCACGCCTGGAAACCCAATATGCTCACCGATCATCATGAAATGATCTCCAATTCCACTTACTTTTTTCAACCGGGCATTCCCTCGCGCAACAATCCCCTCACGCCAGCACGCACCTATGAACTCACCGCAGCAATCGCTGAACGCCACATCAGCGCGCTCGATGAAATCGGCACACTATATTATACACGGGAGTCATTCGACGACTTTTACATCGGCAAAGGAACGACCTATCCCGATCTCAATGGCGGCGTGGGTATTCTCTTTGAGCAAGCCAGCGCACGCGGGCTTATTCAAGACAGTGTTCACGGACCGATCTCTTTTCCCTTTGCCATACGCAATCAGGTGAGGACTTCCCTTTCAACGCTCAAAGCAGCCCATGAACTGCGTACCGAACTGCTATCGCATCAGCGCGATTTTTATATCTCCGCATCCCAGGAAGCCGAAGATGCCGCCATCAAAGCTTACGTTTTTGGCGATCCAGATGATGTGGCACGCACCCATCATTTCCTCGACTTACTCCAGCGACATCACATACAGATTTACGATCTCGCACGTCCCATTCGCGTGGGCAACCAGACCTTTGAGCCAGGCTCGGCCTATATCATTCCGACCGCGCAGCCGCAATACCGTTTGCTCACCGGCCTGTTTGAACGCCGCACGACCTTTCGTGACAGCTTATTTTACGATGTCTCAGCCTGGACATTGCCCCTGGCGTTTAACATGCCCCTGGCCGAGCTTAAATCGTCACCCCAGGAATTTATCGGCGACCTGTTATCGCCACCGGCATTTCCTCGAGGCCGTCTGTCGGTTTTTAATTCAAAGGTCAATACACAGGCGGGTTATATTGGCGAGCGGGGAGCTTATGCGTACCTTTTTGAATGGAATGGACATTACGCACCTCGCGCACTTTACCGCCTGCAAAAAGCCGGTATAAGAGCCAAAGTAGCCTCGCGACAGTTTCGCATGCGCATTCCTTCTGTGGTAGATTCGGGAAATATACATTTATTTGACTACGGCACCATACTCATCCCCATGGGCATACAAAAAAATGATCCACAAGCGATTCGAGACCTCATGCAAACAATCGCACGCGAAGATGCCCTCAATGTATTTGCCGTCTCCACCGGGCAGACCGACAGCGGCATTGATCTGGGCAGCCCGGGATTTGTCCCCCTCGACATGCCTCGAATAGCCCTTTTAATTGGCAAAGGCGCCAATGTTTACAACGCCGGTGAAGTGTGGCACTTATTAGACCAGCGCTATAACATGGCGATCAGCCTCATAGATGCCAGCTATATGCGCGATATAGACCTCAATCGCTATAACACAGTGATTGCAGCAGGTGGGTCTTACGGCGACCTCGACTCTACAAGCGTCAATGCCTTAAAACAGTGGCTGCGCCAGGGCAATACACTCATAGCCCTCGACAGTGCTGTTCGCTGGGCCATCAATTCCAGGCTCGCCAGTGCCCAATTCGTCGAGCGAGAGCCAGAAAATCAAAGCGAACGCCGAGCGTATATCGACGCACCAGGCGATCGGGGGGCGCGGATTATTGGCGGTGCTATCTTTCAGGTTCACCTGGATCGCACCCATCCCCTCGCCTACGGATATCGCGGTAATAGCCTACCAGTCTTTCGCCGCGGCACACTTTTTATTAAACCTGTAAACCCTTATGCCACCCCTTTGCAATACACCAAACAGCCCTTGCTCGCAGGTTATATTTCTGCACAGAACCACAATTATATCGCCGAATCCGCATCCACACTCGTCGGCAAACAGGGCAATGGCCGCGTCATTCTCATGCTCGACAACCCCAACTTCCGCGCCTATTGGTACGGCACCCAAAAACTCTTTGCCAACGCCCTCTTTTTCGGTCCCACCATCAGCCTTCGCACACTGGACGAATAATATTCTAACAAAAGAGCACTGATTCTAAATCGAACCAGTGCTCTTTTATTTTATTCGCGTCACGACATATTTACCGCTGGATATCGTGGCGCTTGGCATCTTTGGGCACAGGCAAAGCAAAGTCCTTATCGGACAGACCCGTATTGATGGCACGCGATTTCACATGGATGAGAATAACATCCTCGCCTTGCTGAATTTCGATGCGCCGGGGTAGTGCAAAGCCTTTTACGCTGTGATAATCAGACAGAATGCGCGCCGATACGAGTTGTCCATCGGCGTCATAGACTTTTTCTTCGCGCAAAAGCCCCGTACTGCCTTCAATCCAGAGGCGGCGCAAATAGAGGCCATGTTGCAATTCGAGAAAGATATTTTTTTTTCCGGGTTCAAATCGTACCACGCGGGAGGTGTCCAGAGGGAAGAAATTGGGCAAGCCGAGAATGGCGCGATCATACGCATAGTAGGACAAATCAACGCCCGTGAGCGTGTAAAGCACATCTTCGGGGCAGCCTACGAGATAGCGATTTTCTCGGGGCAGGTGAACGTGCAGCGTGTCGTTTTGAGCACGCGCGACCATAACCACGGTACCCAGACCGCCAACGACGAGTTTGAGGTCCGAAGGTAATCGGTGGCGCACAAGTGCAGAAGCCCTCCGCTCGCGCACCCCATCAATAGTGAGGTCAATACTGGCGCGAACTTCCTGATCGCGCAAGCTGTCATAGCGGGTAGCAGTGAAATGGAAAAATTCGGCTGAAGAGGTAATGGGCGGCAAAAGGGCGGGGCGGTTGGTGACACAACCGGCAATCAAAAACAAAAGAAGAAGCGGTAAAACGCGAAAAAGCCTGCCCCATAGGGTGTGGTCGGCTATAAAAATCATTGCGGGGCGGTTGAAGAACTGGCGTCTTTGGAAAGATTTTTGAACTTTTCCCGCAGGGTTTGGTTGTCGGGATCAAATTCGAGGGCGCGTTCGTAGTGGCGACTTGCGCGGGCGAGATCGCCCATTTTGTGCGCTGCATCTCCCGCGTGCCCGTGAATAACCGCAAGATTTTCACGCAGGCCATCTACAATCGGGGAATTGGGATCGGTTTGGCGAAGGGTTTCTTCCTCTACGGTGAGTGCACGGTCGAGCCAACGCGCGGCGTTTTCATACTGTTTGAGCTGATAATAGATCCAGCCGAGGCTATCGAGATAAGCGCCGTTCTCAGGGTCAACTTTCAGGGCGCGTTCAATTAATTTTTTGGCTTCGGTGAGACGTTCACCGCGCTCGGCGAGCATATACCCCAAATAATTGCTGGCCTCTGCGTGATCCTGGTCAAGTGCCAAAAGGCGTTGAAATATTGCGACGGCGCGATCGTACTGTCCCGCCCGTTCAAGACTACGCCCCAGATCAAAGAGCACATGCTCGAGAAAATCGGGATTATCTTCCGTATCCGCGACGAGTGGCTCCAGCAGGGGAATGGCTTTGTCCCAGTTGCGATCAAAAAGATATGTACGCGCCAATTCGTAGCGAAAACCCGTGTGCTCTGGCCTCGCGTCAACGGCCTGTTGATAGATATTGCGCGCATTGGCAATTTCGTTTTGGCGCAGATAAACGCGGGCGAGATCAAAGGCGATTTGATCGTAATACTCATTTTCAGAGCGCGTGTCCCGATGGAGTTTTTCCAGTATCTGTTGCGCGCTCGCCCAGTTCTCTTCGGCTCTATACGAATGGGCTATGCCGAGATGATATTCGGTCTTTTCACCCTGTAAGTTGGCGTGGCGATAGGTTTTGCGCGCATCTGCCGGACGATTGGCATCAAGCAGCAGACGGGCTTTTGTGCCCAGCAGGGTCTGATTTTCGGGATCGGCTTGCAACTGGTGATTGAGAACGCGTTCGGCCATATCGACAAATAGCATTCTCTCGTCGCGAGCGTGACGCCCTTTCACCATTCTGAGGAGCACATTGCCCAACTGACTGACCAGGCGAGTGTCTGGTTCTTCAAGGAGGCGATTTAGATGGTGTTTGTGGGTGTAAACATGTACTAATTGAACCCAAACAGGGACTGTTTGCTTGGTAATACCATAATCCTGCCGCGCGACTATCCACCGAAAATTTTGCTCGGCAGCCAATGTATCGGCCTGATAGAGATGTGTTATACCCAGCTTAAAATGGAGATCGTCGTTATTGGGTTCATCTTTGAGGATATTGCGATAAATTTGCGCGGCTTTGTCAAAAGCCTGCTGCCGGTTGTAGTTTTCAGCGACAAAGAGCTTTTCCCGTATGCCCTGTCCGGGAATGGCAACAATGCTGTCGAGCACCGTTATGACTTTGCTGCGCTGCTCCCGGGCATTGTAAATTTGGAGAAGTTGATCATAAGCACTCAGGTCTCGCGGCTCGAGGCGCACAATGGCATTTAACTGGTCAATAGCTGTGGTGGTATCGCGCAGACCCCGGCTGAGGGCGTGATAATAGAGCCAGCGGGTTTGCGCATTTTTCGGATCGATTTGAACGGCTCGCCGCGCGGGTTCGACCGCATCTTGAAACCGCTGAACAGCATTGAGATTGCGAGCCAGTGCGCTGTAGAGCGTCGCAGAGGTTGAGTCGTATAGCACAGCGGCTTGCAGTTCTTCAATAGCTCGATCGCGTTTGCCTGCGGCTTCTGCAAATTGCGCCCGCAAAAAGTGCGTGACGGCCTGGGGATGAGGGGGTGCTTTCTCGGGTACAGATCGCAGGGTAATTTGCGGTTGCTGCGCTGTTGCACAGCCGACGAGCAGTATGAGCAAACAAAAAAATCTGTAACGCATGATAATTAATCCCCGGGTGGGCGAGTTTTTGATTTGGGTTTTTTGAACTCCCACATCAGTTCGCTGCGGCCAAAATCGGTTTCGTGAGACTGTACGATGAGTTTGATGTACTTTGTATGATCTGAAACAACCGGTGTTTTCATAACCGTGTGCGCGGAAAAATAGAGTATAAGCAATTTTTCATTTCCTACATAAGTAATATTCATGGGTGGATCTGCAAAATAGCGCACTTTTTCACCGGGCGTATAAGTGGGAGAAATATACGTGCCAAATACATCTGTGATTTCGATTTCTCTGCCCGGTACAGAAACTTTGAGTGCTTCGAGCGGATAAAATGCCCGTTCTTCAATTTTGGTGGGTTCATACCCGATTTCTTCGCTGTCTTCGAGGTAAATTATCCAGCGACTGAGATCGAGATACGCTTTGTCGTAAATGGTATTGAATTTTAAGCGAATTTGAATACCGTCATCGAGTCGGTTTTGGCTGGCATAATCGTCCCATGTGTGGGCAGACAGGCTGTCGGGACCGTAGTGGGTTTGCAACATGTCAAATTCTGAACGCACGAGATCGGGGACATACAGCGTGGCTGAAATGAGCAGCGGGGAACGCACGAGGCGATAGCGGTCAGAAGCGGTCAACTCGCGGAATTGCAAATCCGGGTGCGCGGCAATGCTCGGTGCCTGTGGCAAATTGTCTATGGGACGCGACGAGGGAATAAAACTGCGCACAGTCCATACTTTGAGCAATTGGGGATATGTCCAGGTGTTATCCGGATCGGGTTTTGAAGGCAGGGTGAGTTTATAGACGCCTCTTTTCCCTGAAAATTCGGGAAAAAGCGGGGAATTCTGAACGTGGTAATAAGGATGCTGCGCAATGGGAATGGCAAAAACATCGCCTTTGCCAATAAGTTTATCCAGGCGTTCAATTTGCTTGCTGTCGAGCGCCGTTTTGAGCGCGTCAAACACGACACTGGCACTGTCATTAGCACTTTGGCGCAGACTTTTCATATCTTTGAGTTTGGGAATATGCCCCTGCCACAAAAGGGCTTCGTTGGTTCGGCGGGCGCGTTCGATTTGATAATCAATCACGATACTGCGCAGTGCAGAGACGTATTTGGCAATGTGTTCTTTCTGATCCCCCCTCGCCTTGAGATGTTTGCCCAAGCGGTCTGCTTCAAGCAGATCCCTGGTATTAGCACCCCAGGCGGGTTGAAGCGCGAAGATCAAAAGTGCGACAAAAAATTTTGTTGCTCGCAAAAACATGATATATCCTGTGTATATTTTATGTCTAAGCCAATCCACTATTTTTTAATGTTTGAGCGCCCAAAAGGTTCAAAATTGCCTTTATCTTTGCCCGCGTCTTTTGCGCGAGCCTTTGGGGCGATCATTTTCCGCGTGTGACAAAAGGTGAAAATCTATCCGCAAGCGTTGCCGGTCGAGCTGGGCGAGCTGTACTTGAACCGCATCGCCGAGTTGGAAAGTCGTTCCAGTGGATTCGCCAACGAGTGCGCCTTGCAACTCGTGGTAAATATAATAATCATCGTAGAGATATTTTACGTGAACCAGACCCTCGATGAGTACATCATTGAGTTGAACAAAAAAACCGATGGCCCGCACATCGACAATGACGGCATCAAAACACTCGCCTATTTTGTCTTTCAGATAGAGAATTTGCATGAGCCGAATAGCATCCCACTCGGCTTGTTGTGCGGCGATCTCGCGTTGCGTCGTCAGATCGCCAATATCGGGCAGGAGGCGTGCGCGGCGCGCCATCTGCCCGGGCGTGATTGCGTGGTTGATCGCATCGCGCAGGATGCGGTGAAGAATCAAATCGGGATAGCGCCGAATAGGCGATGTGAAGTGCGTATAAGTATCGCAGGCCAATCCAAAATGACCGACGTTGACCGGCGTGTACACCGCTTTTTTCATCGAGCGCAACAGGCGATGGCTCAAAATATGACCGATAGGCTCATCCTTGAAATTTGCGAGAAACGTCTGGATGCTGTCTGTCCGCGAGGGATTGGAAAGGCGATACCCCAGTGTTTTGGCCAGATCGCAAAATGCGGCGAGTTTTTCACTATCGGGCGGTTCGTGGACGCGATAGAGAATCGGGATGCCGCCATCGGCCATGCGCCGCGCAACGATTTCATTGGCCAGAAGCATAAATTCTTCAATGAGGCGGTGACTGTTCAGGCGGGCGCGGGGGCGAATGTGAATGGGATGGCCCTGATCATTGAGAATAATATGAGGTTCGGGAATCTCAAAGTCGATCGTACCCCTTGCCCTGCGTTTCTCTGTCAGACGACTTCTAAGGGCTTCCATGTGCCTGAGGATATCGGCATAAGGTTCGGCGGGATTCTGGTGAATTGTACACGTCTCGCAGTCGAGCACTTGCTGAACCTCTCCGTATGACAGGCTCGCGCGGCTGCGTATCACCGTTTCTGCAATCTGAGCGTCAATCAGCTCGCCTTCGGGGGTGATATGCGCCAGAATGCTCAGAGTTAGACGATCTTCGCAGGGCTGTAGAGAACAGATATTGGCGGAGAGTTTTTCCGGCAACATAGGGATAACGCGATCGGGCAAATACACGCTGCTGCCTCGTGTGAGGGCTTCGTGGTCAAGGGGCGAGCCTTCGGGAACATAGTGACTGACATCCGCAATGTGAATGCCCAGACAATAGGTCTGATCATCGAGAACCTGGAGCGATACGGCATCGTCGTGATCGCGTGCATCGGCGGGATCGATAGTAAAGCAGATCAAATCGCGCAAATCGAGGCGACGGTCAATTTCCTCTGCGTGAATGCCTTCTGGAATCGCTTCTGTCGCTTCGAGCACATGATGGGGAAAATCGAGTGGGAGGCCGCGTTTTTTAATAAGGATAAGGGTTTCAATGCCTGCATCGTCCGCATTGCCCAGGACTTCGACAATCCGCCCATTGGGATGGGCATTGGGTGAGGAATTTTTGAGGCGGACGACGACCTTTTGTCCCGATTGGGCGCCATGGGGCTGGTCATAAGGAATGTGAATATGTACCGGGATACGCGGATCATCGGAGATGACAAGAGAGACGCCGTCATTTTCGACATACGTGCCTACTATTGTTTGCTCGGCGCGTTCGACAATGCGAATCAGCTCGCCTTCTGCGCGGTTGCTGCCCTGTGCCCCGCGCGTGAGGCGCACCACAACGCGATCGCCGTGTCGCGCACGCCTCATGTGTCTCGCGCCGATAAAAATATCTGCGCCGCCATCTTCAGGCGCGAACAGGCCGTACCCACTGGTCTGGATGCTGATGCGACCAACGGCGAGATTGTGGTCGGACGGAATCCCGTAGCGGCTGTGGCGCAACTTGACGAGGTCACCATCGCGCACAAGGCGGCGAATCAGGCGGCGAAAATCTGAATAAGCCCGATCGGAGACGCGAAGAGCGCGAGCAAGTTCCCTGATTTTGAGCGGACGCCTATGTTGTTGACGCACAAAATTCAGTACCTGATCGCGAGAGACAGACATATTTTTCAAAATAGGTGAGATAGAACCAATGGCAGACAAATAGGCGGGAGATATGGCGGCGGTGCTTGACTTCAACGGCTGAATTGTTATACTCCTGTGGCCAACTATCGTACAGGGCAAATATAAAGAAAGGGCGCGAAAAAGCAATGCAAAACCTCTGCTATCTAATTACAATAGCTCTCTTGTGCTTTGGAGGGTGCGCCGCGCAATATGTTCTGGCACCCGACGGGGAATACGATTATCGCGTACCCGTTGGGCGAGGTGATGCCCGGGCGGGATTTGAAACCCTATTTGTTTCCACCGTAAAAGTCGTGTGGACGCCCCAATATGCCAACGTGTTTTACACACATGACAGGAGAGATGACAGGGGTTTCTTGCTCCCTTTGCCTTTAAGAGATGAAAACAGCCCAACGGGCTATCGGCTGGCGCGAGATGGTATCCGCGAAACCGTCGATTCTTATTCCAAAGTGGGCACCGCGCTTGTGGTTGCGCGGCAATCCGCGGCCAATCAATACGACGTCGCAATTGCACTGACAAATGCACATCTGGTGACGGCACCGGATACCATTCGGTACTTTATGCGGGATGCCCGAGGCCTGAAAACAAATGTACTCGAACGGATCTCCATTAAGATCAGTACCGCATTGCACGTGGTCAATCGCGATGGCGAAAGCATCCATACAAAGATCGTACGCCTCGACCCCAAAGCAGACCTGGCTTTGCTCAAACTCAATATTCCCAATTTGATGAGAAAGCCATTGCCTTTTTTCTTGCGGCTGGGCAAAACATCAGACCTGCAATGGGGCAATTTTGTCTATATCGTAGGTCATCCAAAAAATAAGATGCGCCTCACCGCGGGCACGGTGAGTTTGGACGAGAACGAGGATCGGTTTTTTGTCGATGCTCCCATCCGTGCAGGCTACAGTGGCGGGCCTGTGGTTGCCGTGCGAGATGGCTTGCCCAATTTTGAACTCGTGGGCCTTTGCCGGGGAGCGACAATAGAAACATTTCGCTTGTTGGTGCCCAACCGAAAATTAAACGAAGGCGCAGTACTATCGCCCGACTTGCTCGGTCAAATCTCGGTTGAAAAGCGCGAGGTGGTGGAACCCGGTTTGGGGTTTGTCGTGGGAACTGAAGCTGTCAAACGATTTTTATTGGATAGTCGCGATCCGCTCCGCAAGATCGGTGTAGATATCAAAACCGATACGGCATTGCGAATGTGGGGGTTTTGAATATATTAGAGGGGCTGGGGACGGCACAGGGACCGTCCCCTACGATAATACTGTTAATCCGATTTTTTGTAGGGGCGACCCCATGTGGTCGCCCGCTGACCGCTTTTTACAAGGAGATCCAGATGAAACATTTTACTATTTCTTTACTTGGGCTGAGCTTATTCCTTTTTCCCGCGCTGGTCGGAGCGCACTGCGAAATACCGTGTGGGATCTATGGCGATGAGGGTCGGTTTACTCTGCTATTGGAAAACGCGACCACCATTGAAAAGTCGATGAATGAAATCAACAAATTGTCGGGAGAAAGCGAAAAAAATTACAACCAGATCGTGCGGTGGGTCGCCAACAAAGAGCACCATGCCGATCAGATTCGCGATATTGTGGCACAATATTTCCTGGCGCAGCGGATCAAAGAACCTGCTGATGGGGATGCCGCGGCTGCAAAAGCCTATACCGAAAAACTAATGGTATTGCACAAAATTATTCGCACGGCGATGCTGTGCAAGCAAACAACAGACCCGAAAAACGCGCAGTCCTTACGCGATCACATAAACGCTTTTCAGGCTCTTTACAACGCCGTGTAATTAGTTGTTTATCATTGTTTTTTATGGGACAATCTCAGTGGAGATTGTCCCATTTTTTTTATTTTTTCTTGCGCTTCTGAAAGGTCTTTGATATATTTTCCGCCCCATTAGCACTCGACAGGAGAGAGTGCTAAAACATATTATCCGTTTATTTTTATCCACCTCGCATAAGGAGGCTATAACAATGGCGAAGGTGAAACCCCTCGGGGATCGCGTGCTGGTCAAACCTGTTGAAGAAGACGAGCAGGTCAAGGGTGGCATTATCATTCCCGATACGGCAAAAGAAAAACCCCAGCGGGGCGAAATTGTGGTCGTTGGCGATGGCAAGCTCGACGACTCGGGCGACCGGATCCCGTTGTCGGTCGCAATCGGCGATACGGTGTATTATGGCAGGTATTCGGGCACAGAAGTCCGTCTGGACGATGAAGACTATCTCATTATACCCGAAGGCGATATTTTAGCGATAATTGCGTAATAAATCATTACGGCATAAATTCTGATCAGGAGGATATAATGCCCAAGCAGCTCGAATTTGATGTTGCAGCTCGCGAAGCCCTCAAACGAGGTGTGGATCAGTTGTCCGATACGGTGAAAGTAACGCTGGGACCCAAGGGTCGCAATGTTGTACTGGACAAAAAGTTTGGTTCGCCCACAGTGACCAAAGATGGTGTTACGGTAGCCAAAGAAATCGAATTGGAAGACCCTTATGAAAATATGGGTGCTCAGATGGTCAAGGAAGTTGCTTCCAAGACTTCTGATGTAGCCGGCGATGGCACAACCACAGCAACCGTGCTCGCGCAGTCGATTTTCCACCAGGGTTTGCGCAATGTAACAGCCGGTGCCAATCCCATGGATCTCAAGCGCGGCATTGACAAAGCCGTTATATCTGCTGTCAATCTGGTGCATGATATGAGCAAACCAGTGGCAGGGCGCTCAGATATCGCACAGGTTGCGACCACCTCGGCCAACAACGACAAAGCCATTGGCGACTTGATTGCCGATGCCATGGAAAAAGTGGGCAAAGACGGCGTCATCACAGTCGAAGAAGCCCGCAGCATCGAGACCTCGCTGGATGTGGTGGAAGGCATGCAGTTTGACCGCGGATATGTGTCACCTTATTTTGTGACCGACGCCGACAACATGGAAGCCATTCTGGAAGACGCTTATATTTTAATCCACGACAAGAAAATTTCGGCGATGCGCGACTTGCTTCCCGTTCTGGAAAAAACTGCGCAGACGGGCAAGCCCTTGCTCATTATTGCCGAAGATATCGAAGGCGAAGCCCTGGCCACACTGGTCGTGAACAAAGTGCGTGGCACGCTAAAAGTCGCCGCCGTAAAAGCACCTGGCTTTGGCGACCGTCGCACGGAAATGCTGGAAGACATCGCCATTTTGACGGGTGGCCGCGTGTTGTCCGAAGATGCGGGCTTTAAGCTGGAAAATGCCACCACCGCAGACCTCGGTGAAGCCAAACGCATTGTCATTGACAAAGACAACACAACCATCGTCGAAGGCGGCGGCGAACGTGCTGATATCCAGGGGCGCGTTGGACAAATTCGTCGGCAGATCGATGAAACCACATCTGATTACGACCAGGAAAAGCTGCAAGAACGCCTGGCCAAGCTGGCCGGTGGTGTGGCAGTAATCAATGTGGGCGCAGCCACAGAGACCGAAATGAAAGAAAAAAAGGCCCGCGTTGAAGATGCCCTGCATGCGACGCGCGCCGCGGTTGAAGAAGGCATTGTCCCCGGTGGTGGCGTTGCACTGATTCGCGCCGCGGCTGGCCTGGACGAAACGCGCGAAAATGCCGATGGTGACGAAAAAACCGGCGTGGATATTGTGCGCCGGGCACTGGAAGAGCCATTGCGTCAGATCGCCAATAACGCCGGTGTTGAAGGTGCTCTGGTCGTGCAAAAAGTCGCTGCTGGCGAAGGTAATCTGGGCTATAATGCCGATACAGACGCCTATGAAGACATGATTCAAGCCGGCGTACCCGACCCGACCAAAGTGACGCGGTCTGCACTCGAAAACGCCGCTTCGATAGCCAGTCTGTTATTGACGACCGAAGTACTGGTGGCCGATATACCCGAACCTGAGCCACCTGCACCCCCTGCACCTCCGGGCGGTGGGATGTATTAAGCGGTCAGTTTTTCGGGAAAAAAAAGGGCACCCTATTGGGTGTCCTTTTTTTAATTATATGAGGGGTGTACATAATTCCTACTGTCGTGGTACAACGACGTATAAAGTTTTTTCTATCTATTTTCCTTTTTATGCGTGTGGCTACGCCATGCCTGCGGCGTGCGGCGACTTACTTTTTTTCGCAGCAAAAAAAAGTAAGCGAGCGGGGTACAACTGCGACAGCAGTTCAAAAATGCCGCTCTCAAACGCCGAGGGGCTAGCACAGCGCAAATCGTTTCTGTGGTAATACGACATGCTGTGACCTGCACAGTTAGAATGACATAAAGATGTCTGCTGCGAGACGGACTTGCGCGCTGTGCTTGATGGTTTTGGCTGATAGCTCATTGTTCGATAAATACATCAACTTTATGCATCAACCAACCTCATCAACAAAGCCGTCATTGCGGCATGGTTTTGAGCCGCAATCCAGAAGGGTTTTTGTCATTACTGACGTTGTGGTGTGGCTACTCCTGTGTGTGATCGCTACAAGTTAGCCTTTTCCTCTGTGAGACAGCTCAAATTACTCGCTGTCTTCTCTTTGAGTCACACATCACGTAACCTATGAATCCATAATTGAGAATCGGAGGAACGTAAATGCAATACAAAAAGCGTTGGGAGGAAATTGAAAATATTGGCGAAGGTGGGCAGGGTAAGGTCATCCGCGTCTTGGACAAGCAGAAGGTCCAAGTGGATCTGCTGGTGGATTCTTTCAACAAGGCATTCCAACTTGCGCGGCAGAGAGACACTAAATTGGATGCAGATAAGCTTATACGAAAAAGAATTGCCGAAATTATGCATGCAGAAAATCCTATGAATCACGGTGCGCTCAAAATTCTTCACTCGCCGGATGATGCCCGGAATTTTGCGGATGCAGAGGAACGGCTAAAACACGAGTTGAAGGCTATGGAGCAATCCGACCATCCGAACCTTCTGAAGATTGAGGATCTTAATCTTGAGGAAAAGTGGTTCGTCTCAAAATACTATTCAAATGGGACCTTGAAAGACAGGTCCGATTGGTTCACCGGACAAGTAGAACGCACCCTAACTGCAATTAGGGCAGTCGTCGAAGGAGTTGCTACCTTGCACAAGGGGCAAATCGTCCACCGCGACATCAAACTAGAGAACATTTTTGTAGATGAGAAGGAACAATTGATACTCGGCGACTTTGGCCTTGTGTTCTTCGAGGATCCAGGACATACGAGGCTCAGTGGCACCTACGAAAACGTGGGCAGTTCTGCATGGATGCCGTTATGGGCGATGTCCGAGCGTATGGAAGATGTAACACCAAGTTTCGATGTATTTTCATTGGGTAAAACCATCTGGGCAATGGTATCGCGCAAACCGTTTCTCCGCTTGTGGTATCACCGCCGAGAAGAGTTCAATCTGGAGAAAATGTTCCCTGATAAACCCGAAATGGCACTTCTCAATGGCTTGCTTGATAAGTGCATTGTTGAAGACGAAAAGGACTGCCTCGAAAACGCAGATTTGCTACTTAACGAGATTGATAGTCTTCTCGGTGCTCTGAGACTTGGCGCGGATTTAATGAGCGATACTGAACGTCCATGCAGGGTTTGTGGTTTTGGGAAATATCAACTGAGAGTGAACAGAAACCATGATGACATCTACAATTTTGGGTTTGAGCCGAGGGGGGGACATGCCTTCAAGATATTTGTCTGTGACAACTGTGGAAATGTCCAACTTTTCTCCTGTCAACAGGATAGTGATCCTCCCGGATGGACAAAAAGTATCAATTAGTGTCTTATTTTATCCCTAAGTCATTTCATGATTGCCTAATCGTGATGATGAGGCAGGTCACAGAATCAAAATAATAAAGAGTCACTGTAAAAAGGCACTCAATCGGGCAATTTGACTGATGGTTTTGCCTGATATCTCATTGAGAGGTGATTGCCGAGATCCTTGATCTCACGAGGACCGCATGACGCCTTTCCGAACTATTTCATATATCAAGGCAGTGTGGACATGATTTACGCACACCTCAACTAATTGAGGGGTGTGCATAAAAGATAATTGACATAGTCGGTAAAAGTCGCCACTTGTAGAAGCAACCAAACTTCACAAGGAGGCGACCGATGGCAAAACCAACATTCACCGACTATGTCGAACTGATACATAGACTCTTTGATCAGTTTACACAAGCCCAAACGACGAAGCCCAAACGCGGATCCCCCTTTGATTTCAAGGATAAATCCTTCGTGATCTTCTTTGTGTGGATGCAGATGCGCCACACCACAGAATTTAGTGCCCAACATCGCTGGTTAGAAAATCATGCTGAACATTGCCAATACCTATTATTTAAGCGTTTGCCACATCGCACAACAATATCAAGGCGGTATAAAGCCTTGTATCACACCCTTCAAGATTTTATTGCTTTTGTGGGCACCTTTGCACAGGATTTAGAGTTAGACTTTAGAAGCAAAGAACTCTTTGAGGATAAAAGTCTGTTCAAAGCAAAGGGGGCCGTCTGGCATCAGAAGGATCGCCAAAGAGATCACATCCCGGACAAGCTACGCAACCTTGATCAAGACGCCACATGGAGTAAGAGTGCGTATCACGGCTGGGTCTATGGCTATGGCCTGCATGTCACCTGCACAGAAAATGGCTTTCCAAGACGGGTACATGTTGAAACGGCATCGGTTTCTGAAAGCCAAATTTTGGACGAAAAAGAAGCCCACATTTTCAATCATTTGGACCCATACAGCGTTGTCGCTGATAACGCCTATACCAAAGCCATGCGGATCAGAAATTGGGCAAAAGTAGGCATGGTCTTGATCACTCCTGCTCTCAAATGGGTTAAGGGACGCTATGCAGAAAACTATCATCGCTTCCTGCAACAGGAAGAAAATCAAGATCTTAGCCGGCTTCGTAGAACAGCGATTGAACCTATTTTCGACCTGATTGCCAAGCTGATTGATGCGACTGATAATCACAAACAGATCGCACAGAAGCACTTAAAAAATGTGCGGACATATCTAACTTTGGCTGTCTTTACCTTGCAATTGGCGATGATTATGAATAGCGTATGGGGATTGCCTATACGAGCTATTTCACACATCAAGGCGGTATGGGTATGAATTATGCACACCCCTCAATAAAATACGAACGGTTTGAGCAGGCTAACTATCTGCTACAAAATCAATACTATATTGATAGCGACTCTTATCACGGACAGGCTACTATGGTGCAATTTCCTATATTCAGGGAATTCATGCCTTCATTAGAAAAAAGAAACCAACGGTTAGAACTTCAGAGGTTATCTTTACGAACTGATCTACTGAAGGAGAGAAGCCAAAATTCAGGAATAGATTTTAGGTACATTATGCAGGGGGACTTTGTCTTGTTTATGAGATCGGAAATTGAACAGGTAGATTTTAGATGGTTTCCAGATACATTACTTTATGCTTGTCGGTACCCTAAGACCTTCGAGATTTTTGCTCGCTCTGTCTCAAGGAACTATTTCGAAAAAGTAAAATGCCTACTGAATGTAAGGAAACCTGACGACCTAAGAGAATTGATGGAGGCGTACAAAACTGATCGTCGTCCACCAAATTGGGATTATGAATCTCTTAACCCTGCGGTATTATTAGGGTATGGACATCTCGCAACCACGGTATAACAAGAAAATGTCCGAAGTTATCCCACTTGAGATGCCGTTCTGGAAAAACGCGCTTTCCCTCATCAATGGATTCTTGCTATTTTCTCCCTAAATCAAGGGACAATTCTTTCACCACACCACTCATTCATCGCTCAAAATTTACACTACCGCCTGTGCTCCTCCATCTCCGCTTCAACAGACGATCCCTAAATTCAAGTTGTAAACAAGAGTGCGATACAGCATATTGAAGGCATAATGAGGTGCCTGAACTTCTGACAAGCCCCTTTTATCACTCAATTTTGTGATAATTGCATTTTTGGCCTGATATTTGCTTGGGTTCTGACTGTTGCGTTTGTCCAAAATACGACCAACCTTCAGAACAAAGGAAGCAGAAGTGTCAGACGACCACAATTCAATTAAAGAATATAAAGGCATTCTGGGACAGGTCACTTCACCTCTGGTATTTTTTGCTCTGGCACTTTTGGTCATTGAAGGAATCATTGGAATTACGGTTGTTAAATCAAAACTCGACGCTATACAGCAATTCTACATGATTCTTGTTATGGCCTTTCTATTTCTGGCTGTTGTCGGCCTCGTTGCATGGATTACTGTGAAATATCCCTTGAACTTAATGGATAAAGTTGATGAAAGCATAGCACGCAATGAAGAGATCGAAAATTTCGTAGAAAGTGACATGTTTAGGGATACTGTCATCGACATCGTAACTGATATTGTCCAGCGGTCACAATCAAAGGAGCGAGAAAATGGATCAAAATGAACGAGGAGCGATAAAGGATATTGTTAAAGTGATCTATCACTCCAGGGGGGATTGGCGCACGCCAGGGGGCATTGCGAGAGATCTCCAAATTTCTTCTGAAACAGTAACCCAAATCGTCAAAAGCCACCCCGAATTTTTTATTTTAGCAGGTGATGAGCGTGCGAAATTTGCCCTTCGTCCCGGCGGTCTCGATGCCGTGTCACTCACTGATAGTGCGCGAAACTTATATCTTCAAGAGCTAACGCTGAGTGCATAGCTTACGACACATCTCGCCCTATCTTCATTATAGAGGGGGTAAATCTCATGATCGTCCCAGTTCAAAAAATCCGTGCTGAGACTGAAAGATATCTTGAAAAACGCTTCCAGGATGGGCAAAGAAAAGGACATGAGGAAACCATTGCTATAGTTAAAAAAATGCATCCGGATATTGATATAGAAGCCATACGCGCTGCCTTAGAAGATCAAAATGGGAGTACAACAAACGGTCAGTGAGTATAAAACACTTTACAAAGAATCGAGAACAGAACTAAATTCCATTCCCTTTAAGATTTTGGACCACAAAAAAATACCCGATTATTGATCACCTCGTCTGTCTCTTTATCTGGATAACGAGATTCCCCATTAAAAAAAACAAAAGGCGGGTATAGCCCTGCGGAAATAGTATTGACGCCAGTAGGGCGTTCCAGATTGGCCTCGTTAAAAATCGCATCTTGAGGCAAAGCGAGCTGTGTTTTCCAATCTCTGTCTCCCTCCTGCAAGGTCAACCAGACCAGGCGTTTATCCTCTGTTTCCCAGTTCAATCCACGCGTGGGTTTGCCATTATTCCAGCCCTTGCCAAGAGGCTGAAGCTCAAACAAAGCATAAAGAGTGCCCGCTTCGTCCATACTAAATGCGCCTCGGCATCCCGTTGGGCGGTGGTCTGGAAAGCCCGCATCAATGGATTCTCGCTGCCAATTTGAGAGATTAATTTGGGCATATTGGACTCCCCTTGAGTGGATCAAATTCTAAACCGCTCAAAAACCAGATATTGATACGAATGTTCTTCGCCTGCCTCATACAAACACCCAATATCCCCATCGGGCAACAGAGTTAGGCAGGAATACGCTGCCGGACCCTCGTGCAACAGCTTTTCACAAGACCACGTCTGCCCACCATCCTCGCTCAAACGCACAGTCATATTCACGCGCTCCCCCCGTCCCCCCTGTTCCGGCGGCGTGGGCGATACGGGATTTGAAAAAATCAATCGGTCGCCTTCGCCCACCAGACTCGCCTGACATTTCGGACACGGCAAATTCGCATCGTGTACAACCTCTGACCAATTGTGTCCACCATCCCCACTCACCGAAATCCCTCGCAGCCCTTCGCTATACGTCTGCATCCGAATATTCATCTTCAACGACCCATCCGCCAGTTCGACAACCTGACATTCATTCGCGCCCGGCGCGATCAACGCACTCAGTTGCCATGTCGCGCCATGGTCATCGCTGTAAATCGTATGCGAGCCATTCCCATACGTCTCATCCTCCCGATGATCGCACGGAATCACCAACCGCCCCCTGTGCTCCCCTCGTTGCAGTTGAATCCCAACACCCGGCCCCGTCGCATACCAACCCCACGCGGGCATCTTCACATCCGCAGTAATATCCACAGGATCGGCCCATGTCTTGCCATCATCTGCACTATGCGTCATGAACACATCGTCATTCTCCCGACAAAACGGCAACCAGATCACACCCGTATCATCATCCACCACAGGACACGGATTGCCAATTGTCACCTCTCCAGGCTCGCCGTAAATCAATAGCTGTTCAGACCATGTCTCCCCACCATCTTCCGACCGCTTCACCAGCAAATCGAGATCGCCGTGATCCCCACGCCCATTGCGCCGCCCCTCGCAAAACGCCAGCAAGGTCCCCGCCTTTGTCACCAGCAATGCGGGAATGCGATACGTATGATACCCATCCTGCCCACTGGTATATACATGTGTTTTCATTTTTTCTCCTTATATTTCTCCAAAGGAATTAGGCGCAGTGCATTCTCACAATAAATCTTCTGCCTGACATCCCGCGGCAAACCCAACCCATTTAGATGAACCTGCAACGCATTCCCCGGTGCATCGCGCCCAAACAGCAAACGATCCTGGTATTCAATCAAAAAATCCCGCCCCCCATCCGCCATCCGCTGCAGTGCATTCAAACCAGAACCCGCCGACAAATCTGCCCAGAGATTCGGATATTGTGCAAACATATCGAACAAGCGGCCACCCGGCACAACCTCACCCGAAGGATATGTTTCCGCATCAGTCGCTTCATCCCCACTCACATGCCGCCAGAACCCAGGTGCGTGACCGACAAATGTCGTCTCCGGACACGCCTGCAACGCCTGTTCCAACGCGCCAATCTCCCCGCCATACCAATCCTTCTGATACACCCCATTCAAAAACGGCGTATCAATATGCAAAACCACTGGCGCACCCAACTCACCCGCCTTGCGAAATAACAAAATCGCACGGGGATCATTCAACAACATCCGATAACTCCACTCGCCGCACACTCGAACACCATGCGAATAATACGCCGCCTCAAAAAGTGCTGCCGCATCACCCTCTGAAGGACAGGGACAATATCCCGCAACAAATCGATCGGGATATTTCTCACACGCCCGCGAAAGATCATTCAACGTCGTTCCCGCATGCGTACCATCGGGCCGTACATTCACGGGATTAAACACGCGATGGCTACTCGCGACATGCTCCCCCGGCGGCAAATACCACGTGAGCAACCACGCCACATCATAGCCGAACTGATCCATCTCATTCAGCACACCCTCGGCATTTAGCCCGTGATAATAAACGTGATTATGCGCGTCAATAATCATTGTACAAACCTCCGGCTTTTGCGATTTTTCCTTGACGAAATTACAACAAAAAAATACTTTGAAGACCCGCTCAATTGAAGAACGATTGGCGATCACAACACAAAAGGAATGCCCTGCTCTATCAAATGTCCAACTCTGTCAAACAATTAGATCTCTCGACAAAAATCGCCAAAAGACTCACGCTTAAAAATCCCGTCATCATGGCATCGGGAACTTTTGGACACGGCGCCGAATATGCGTCGCTCTTTGACCTGAGCAAAATCGGTGGTATCGTCACAAAAACCATCACCTATCACCCCCGGGCGGGCAACCCACCGCCGCGCACTGCCGAAACGCCATCGGGCATGCTCAACGCCATTGGACTGACCAACCCGGGCATTGACGCATTCATAGCCGAAAAAGTCCCACCCCTCGCCACACTCGACACGGGGCGCATCGTCAGCATAGCGGGGACATCGGACCGGGAATTTGCCGACATGGCCGCCCGGTTCAACGACCTCGAAGGTATAGACGCGCTCGAACTCAACATCTCATCGCCCAACATGAAAGACGGAGGCATGCTCTTTGGCTGTTCCGAGCGCGCCGCCCACAATGTAACGCGAGCCGTTAAAGCCGTATCGCAATTACCCATCATTGTCAAACTCACCCCAAATGTAACCGACATTGCCGCCATTGCCGGCGCGGTCGAAGAAGGCGGAGCGGACGGCATCGCCCTCATCAATACCCTGTTGGGCATGGCCATTGACATCGACACGCGACGCCCTATCCTGGGGAACATCACAGGCGGTTTATCTGGACCCGCGATCAAACCCGTCGCCCTCGCTCTGCTCTGGAAAGTCGTCGATCGGGTCTCTGTCCCGGTCATCGGCATGGGCGGCATAGCGACAGCACGCGACGCCATCGAATTTCTCATCGTTGGCGCGTCCGCCATTCAGGTCGGAACTACGACCTTTGTTCGCCCTCTTGCAGCCCTGGAGATACTCGATGGCATTACCGACTATTGCAAGGCACACAAAATTGACCGCATATCCGACCTTGTCGGCAGCATGCAACCACCTGCTGCGCATTAAAATTTCCCATCTTCTCTCTATCCTCCTCTGCGTCTCTATCATGGGATGTGCCTCGCATCCCCGCTATCGCGGCAAACCCATTAAAGACAAACCAAAAACTTCCAAACCCTCCAAACCCTCCAAAACCGTGTCCCCGTCCCCAAAATACCGATCTTCTCAAATTGGCTATACATCCTACTACGCGCACAAATTTCACGGACGACCAACAGCCAGCGGTGAAATTTACGACATGAACAGCCTATCCGCTGCACACCGCGAATTGCCCCTCGGCACAATAATCCGCGTCACACATCTAAGCAATGGCAAATCCGTCGTCGTCAAAGTAAATGACCGCGGGCCTTTTGTTAGCGGACGCATCCTCGACCTCTCCCTCGGCGCGGCCAAAAAGCTGGACATGGTCAAAGAAGGCGTTGCCAGAGTCAAAATCGAAATCGTCAAATCCGTTGATTAACCCCTCCCCCTTTCTCATTCCAATACTCATATATATCCGCAATAACATCATCGATCGGTGCGCGGTGTGTTTCCACGTCGTGAATAGTCGTTTGCTCGGCTGCTTGATCGAGCAGCGTGGGTATCGGCGTTTGTGCGGCGTCGAAACTGACCGCATCTCGAATCTGCGTCAAAGCATAGACATGTTGTTCCAGCACAACCATAAAACTCGCAAAAATGAAATCAAACGCCGCGCCAATGGCAATGCCCAGAATCAGACTACCACAAAATAAAACACCGGCAGCCGCACTCTCTGGCAATGGATTGACCCCCAGAAAAGAAGCCAAACAAAAAAGCGGCAAAGAGAACAAAATGAGATTGGGCAAACCCGAGCCAAGCATCTCCGCAATAAACTGACCGTAAATACCCACCGGACGCAAAAAGCGATTGGCTATATCCCCACGCCAGAGTGCCCCATCCAGACCTGTCCGAACAGAAATCTGTCCGGCAAAAACCTCGGCAATCAGAGTATAGGTAAGCACGGCATTGCGCGTCATACCAGAGACCTCCCCAGACTCGGGCAACAACGTGCGCCACAGAGAAAGCAGAAACACAACGCGCAACAGGCGCAACCCAAAACCCCCAACAATAACCCACCCCTTATCATCCAGGGATCGGGTGGCAACCATGACAATCGTCTTGAGATGTTTATGAGTTGTAGCGAACATCATCCTAAAATCCGATCTACCGTATCCACCGCCTGCACAATACAATCGGGAATCGCCGACCCGCGATAAGCACTCCCCGTCAAATACAACCCGCCCACCTGCGCGGCGAGATGCTCCATTTCAGCCACGCGATCCAAATGCCCCACATCGAACTGGGGGCGTCCTCTTTTCCAGCGAAAAATGCGCGCAAACACAGGATCCGCCGTCAACCCCATCAACTCTTCCAATTCCTCGCGCGACTGTGCAATCAGCGCCTCATCATCCAGATCCACCAGATCTTCACGCCCCGTTCCCCCCACAAATGTACGCACCAGAACCCCATCGTCCGGCGCGCGAAAATTCAGCTTTGTCGAAACCCATGTACACGCCGTAATCCTTCGTCCCTCATGCTTTGGCGACAAAAATCCAAATCCCTCAAAATCGTGTTGTCCCTCAACATCTCTCTTCCGATACGCCAGTGAAACCGTCGCTGTTGAAACATAGCGAATACCGCGCAACATAAGACTCAAATCCGGCGCGAAATCAGCCACCAGATCAGCGGACACATAAGCCGGCGTCGCCATCACCACAGCATCTGTCCCAATCACCTCATCGCCTGCGACCACCTCAAATCCACCATCCACTTTTCGCACAGACCCAACCGCAACCCCCCGGCGCAAATCCCCATCCAAACGCGCGACCAAAGTATCGACCATCTCGCCCAGCCCGCCAATCGGCGTTTGAAACATCGCAGAGGATTTCGCGCGCGTTCTCCTCATCGCCCGCACCCCCTTAATCAAACTGCCATAGCGCTGCTCCATCGCCACATACATCGGAAACGCGCACCGCATACTCAAACGCTCTGCATCTGCACTGTGGATACCCGCCAGCATCGCCCCACCAATTCTTACAGCCTCCTTACCCAATCGCCGCCCAATAAAACTCGCCAGACTTTCATCGCCCTCGTCCCTCCGCCGCGGAACAAACACCTCCAGCCCCATCCTCACCTTTCCACACAACGAAAACAGAGGCGAAGTCACAAGGGGCCAGAATTTGGAAGGCACCAGCGAAAAATCCTCTGGAAAAGCCACGAGCTTCCCATCCCGCACCAAAAATGTCCGCTGGTGATCATTATTTGTCGGGATCAACCGATCCGCCAATCCCAGATCTTTACACAACTGAATACCCGCGGGTTTTTGCGTCAACAGCAAGTCGGGCCCGCCCTCAACCAAAAATCCATCCACAAATTCCGTAGCGATCTTCCCGCCCCATCGGTCATCGCGCTCCAGCAAAACATACTGGATCTCACGACCTTCTTCTCTTGCTTTTTTTTCCAAATAAAAAGCGGTCGCAAGACCCGCTATGCCACCGCCAATAATTGTTATATGCATATCGCTATCAGCCCCCGCCTCTCAAATCACCTCTTCCACCGCATCTGCAATCGCTTCGATAAACACGGGATCGCTATTCATCATCTCGGTGCGTTCAAGGCGAATTCCTCGTTGTTGTGCAATCTCCTGGCAACCGATATCAATATCGTAAAGCACTTCCACGTGATCGCATACAAAACCAATTGGCGCAACCAGAACATCGCGATAATTGCCAGAGGCCAGTGCGGGAATCACATCTTCAATTTGCGGCCCCAACCAGGGTTCGCCCGTATTTGCGGCACTCTGATATGAAAACATCCAATCTACCGGACCCAACTGATCCACAATCGCCTGTGCATTGCACTTTAATTCATCGTCATAGGGATCGCCCATTTTCAGCAACCGAGCCGGCAAGCTATGCGCCGAAAAAACCACCTTTGCCTTCTCCCTCGCGTCCTCTGGAAACTTTGCCAATCCCGCCTTCACCTTTGCCGCCTGTGCCGCGATCAACCGGGGCTGATCGCACCACGAATTGACATAGACAAAATCAATAGCACTGCCCACTTCTTTTTGTGCGTCTTCCACCTTCTGTTGATAAAGTCCAATACTCATACGCGAATAATGCGGCGCCATCACAATGCCCACCGCCTTTTCAACACCATCCGCCTGCATCTTCGCCACTGCCTCTACAATCCGCGGTTTCCAGTGACGCATCCCCGTATATGCCTTCACATTTCGCCCGCGCTTTTTCAACACCGCCTCAACATGCCCTGCCTGCTCAAACGTGCGTTCATTCAGCGGCGATCTGCCACCGATCTGCGCGTAGCGATTGCGAAACTCCGCCACAAATTCGGGCGACATCGGCCTGCCACCCCGAATATCGCTCAAATAAGCCGCCATATCGTCCAGCGAATCGGGACTGCCATAAGCCATCAAAAGCACGCCCAGTGTTTTCTCATTCATTTCGTATATTCATGCACAAAATCGATCAATTTCCGCACATTCTCCACCGGTGTACGCTGTAAAATCCCATGACCCAAATTAAAAATATGCCCGAGTTTTCCCTTCACCGAATCCAGTATGCGCATAGTCTGCCGCTTTATCTCCTCAAAAGGCGCGAATAACACAACCGGGTCCAGATTGCCCTGCACACCCACATCATCGCCCAAACGACGCCACGCCACATTTAGGTCAATGCGCCAATCAACGCCAATAACATCGCCTCCCGCCTCTTTCAACAACTCGAGAATACCCGCCGTGCCCGTACCAAAATGAATAAGCGGCGCATCTACTTTCTCTTTTGCAATCGCAATGGCCTTTTGCGAATGCGGCAACACGTATTCGCGATAATCGGCTGGACTCAACGCACCGACCCAGCTATCAAATACCTGCAATACCCGAGCACCCGCCCGGGCCTGAGCGATTAGATAATCGCCAATAGCTGTCGCCATCATATCCATCAAACGATGCCATTGCTCTGGCTCACCATACATCAACCCCTTGGCAATTTCGTAATTGCGCGACGAACCGCCTTCCACCGCATAACAGACCAGCGTGAAAGGCGCACCCGCAAAACCGATCAACGGAATGCGACCATTGAGCTCTCCTGCGGTCATCCGAATAGCATCACCCACATAAGGCATGGCCTCTTCGGCGGGTCTCGAGGTCAAAGCATCGATATCGGCCACTGTGCGAATCGGGTTGTGTATAACCGGGCCTTCGCCCTTTACATAGTCCAGATCCAAACCCATCGATTCGAGAATCGGCAGCAAATCCTGAAAAATAATCGCAGCATCCACATCATAAGCGTTCACAGGTTGCATCGTAATCGCCGTAGAGATCTCGGGCGTCTTCACCATATCGAGAAAACTATAGCGATCGCGATACGTCCAATACGCCTTCATATACCGCCCGGCCTGACGCATAAACCAAACAGGCGTCGCATCCACACATTCATGACGACACGCTTTCAAAAAACGATCCGAACCATCACCCATCATCCATCCCCTCCAGCATCCGCATCAAATCCTCCAGCGATACAATTTCTTCCCCAGCCCCGGCAAGGGATTGTGGCGCAGCGTCTTCCCCAGAGGTTCCAAACACAAACCACTCAAACTCGCGCAAAAACTTCAGACAATGCCACTGACCTGTACGCGCGTAATCTTCGCTACACAATTCTCGCGGAATCGGGCATCCATCGTACAACCCGCGTGGACATGGCCTGCGTTTTTTTGCCATCTTTGTACCTCACAAAATTTTGAGATGTTGATCCAGTTCGTAACCGGTCACTTGCGCCCTGTAATTGGTCCACTCAATCTTCTTATTCGCAATAAACTTTTCAAAAACGTGATTCCCCAGGGCATTGCGAAGCAAATCGCTGCCCTCGGCGAGATCAATAGCCTGTGACAGATCCAGAGGCAGGGTTTTAATACCCGCTTCTTCCCGTTCGGCACTGGACATCTCAGCCACATTTTTTTCCATAGGCGGCGGCACTTCACAGCGCTTTTCAATGCCCTCTAATCCCGCAGCCAGCATAATTGCAAATGCCAGATAGGGATTGCAGGCCGGATCGGGCGACCGGTATTCGACACGCGTCGTACTCGCCTTGTCTGGCGAATAGGCCGGCACGCGTACCAGATCTGATCGGTTGACCGCCGACCACGTTGTGTACAAAGGGGCTTCGTAACCCGGCACCAATCGCTTATACGAATTGACCCACTGATTGGTCACCAGCGTTATCTCACAGGCATGTTTGAGCAGGCCCGCGATAAAATACCGCGCCGTAGCCGACAGATGGTATTCATCTTCAGCGTCGTAAAACGCGTTGTCTTCACCCTGAAACAGCGACATATTCGTATGCATACCATTGCCATTAACACCAACAATGGGTTTGGGCATAAACGTTGCCCAAACGCCGTGTTTCACGGCAATCTGTTTCACAACCAAACGGTAGGTCATCGCATTGTCGGCCATCGTCAGTGCATCGGTATAAAGCAAATCGATTTCGTGTTGGCTGGGCGCGTCTTCGTGATGACTGGACGCCACCTCAATCCCCATTTTCTCCAGCGTCAATACAGTATCCCGGCGCAGATCACTCGCCACGTCTAAAGACGTCTGGTCAAAATACCCCCCCTCATCTAAACCCTTCAGAGGAACTTCGGGTTTTTCAAAATAGAAAAATTCCATCTCTGGACTTACGTAAAACGCAAAGCCCATATCGCCTGCGCGTTTTAAATTGTTTTTCAGCACCCAGCGCGGGTCTCCTGGATATGGGTTTCCCCCCGGCTGAAGAATGTCGCAAAACATACGCGCAACCGTACCGCCTTCTTGCGGACGAAAAGGCAGCACCTGGAAAGTGTTGGGATCGGGCATTGCGATCATATCGCTCTCGTCAGTGCGTGCAAAGCCCTCTACGGCCGAGCCATCAAAACCGATCCCTTCGATCAAAGCGCCATCGAGTTGCTCAACGGGAATAGCGACACTCTTTAGAAATCCCAAAATGTCGGTAAACCAGAGCCTGATAAATTTGACCCCGTGTTCTGACGCGGCATTCATCACGTATTCGCGGCTTCCATCATTCATAGTTCTAACCCGTATTTTACAGTGATACAGCACCGAAATAACTGCCAAACTTACGCTTATTATATTTCGGGCAGGTTTCAGATATATTTCGCCAATATTAAAAGAACGATCACACCCGACAAAAAAAAAGCGCGGCATAGCCGCGCCTTGTTTTTCTAACAATAGCCTACTGAACCCGCGTCCATGTATCAACCCAGGCCCCCTCATAAGATGCCGTCATTGTATTGCCTTCAAAAACCCATTGCCGGTCATCGTGTGCAATCTCAATTTTATCGCCTTCAACCGTAATTTTGCCCTTCACACTTTTGACTTTGGGATAGATCGACATCGGTGCTTCGGCAGAAGAGCGATACCCCTGGCGAACCAGCACATGCCTGGCCCGTGTAATAGCCGATGTAGAAATTTCATACGTACTGGCAGCATAATTAAATCGCCGGGGCGTACCGTCTTTTAAGTCTTCGAGAAAATTGAGCGTAACATGTGCTTTTCGAGAACTGATTGGCTCCCAAAAAAGCGACCCTTTTATATGTGGGCCACTCAACACAGTGCCATCTTGCAATTGACGACTTTGCAAGACCCAGGTACCCGCCAGTTGTGTTTGCATATCTGATAGACGGTCACTGCATCCCTGCATTGCGAACACAGATAGGAGGAATATCATCAGGCGTTTCATTTCGACCTCCATGCGAGTTATTATCTCAAAAATGAACTTCTAAAGTATATTTTTCGATTTGCGCGCTGTCAAGACAAAAAAAGGCGGCAAGAGGTAAGACGTCTCACGTCTCACATCTCACCGCATTTAACGTCTCACTTCTCACCGCATTTAAGTCACTTCCAACAACGGCTCAAGCTGTGAACGACGACGCGGATGGCGCAATCTGCGAAGTGCTTTTTCCTTGATTTGCCGCACGCGCTCTCGGGTCAAATTGAATCGAACGCCAATCTCTTCAAGCGTAAGCGGCTCTTCTCCGCCCAGACCAAAATACAAGCGCAACACCTCGATCTCGCGGTCATCCAGAGATCTGAGCACATCTTTTACCTGTTCCCGCACCGAATTTTCTACAACTTCCTCATCGGGTGCCTTTTGTGTTTTATCCGGCAACACATGCAGCAAACTGTGGTCATCCTCTTCGCGGAAAGACGCATCCAGAGACCAGACATCGCGCGCGCGCATCAGCGTATCCTGAACCATCTCTACCGACACACCGAGTTCTTTGGCGACAGTTTCGGGTTCGGGTTCGGTCTCGCTTGATTGCCTCAGTTCGCGCGACACTTTTGAAATATTGTGCAACAAATCAATGCGGTTAATAGGCAACCGCACAACCCGCGAATCCTGTGCCAGACTCTGGTGAATCGCCTGACGAATCCACCAGACTGCATAGGAAATAAACTTAAAGCCCCGCGTGCCATCAAAGCGCTCTGCAGCCGTCATCAGGCCCATATTTCCCGCACTGATCAAATCGGCCAGAGGCACCCCGTGATTTTGATATTCCCGCGCCACGCTCACCACAAAGCGGAGATTGGCCGAAACCAGTTTATCTCTGGATCTCTGACAACCTTTATGAATCTTTTTTGCCAGTTCAATCTCTTCTGCACTCGAGAGGGGTTCAGACGAGGCAATGTCTCGCAGATACAAATCCAGAGACTCACTGTCTTGCATCATGATTCCGGGCAAGGGGAACCTCCTAAAAAAAGGATGGGGAGCTGATCTATAACCTATAAAACAGAATGGGGAGACGACACCTTGCGAATTTGCGCGAGATGTTCCGTCATAAATTGATACATGCTCATCGACGTGTCGCAGGCCATCAATCCCGCTCGCACATCTGAATTTTTGAACAGCAGGGCCAAATTGCTCAAAACCGATAGATAAGGCACAGGAGCCGCATCGGGTACTGCAACCATACATATAACGTGAACAGGTTCTGCATCTGGGGGAAAAGCAATGCCCGTCTGAGAAAGCCCCAACGCCAAACCGGGCTGAGCAACAGAGCGACATCGCGCATGGGGCAGTGCAACACCTCGGCCCAAAACTGTACTGATCTGATCTTCTCGATCCAAAACAGTTTGCAAAAACTTCAGACTATCGACCACCTTCCTGCGCCCATAGAGCCGATCAACCAGTTCTTTGATGGCCCCCATGCGATCTTGTGATTGCAACTCGGGTACAAGAAGCGAAACATCAAAATGAAAAACGTCATCTTCAGGTAAAATTGTTGTTTGAGCCACAAAGCCCCCAAACTCGTTTGCAGTACAAAAATGCAGAAATTGCACCTTCAAGCTACAAGACGCACACTATACGACGGAGAATAATACACTAACATCAATAAAAACAAAACGTTAATATTCAACTCTTCCACAACATCAAAAATCCGCGATAAACGCAACATACCATTACAGCAATATCGGTGCCAAAAATACGCCTATAGACGTAACTTATTGTTTATATTGAGAAAGATCGAAAAACCAGATCTACATATCCTTATTTTTCTTCATTTAGTATGCAAAAATTGCACCACATTTATAATCAAAATGCAAAAATTGCGTTTTTGAAAATTAGCGCAGATTATACGCCTTGATCTTGTATTGCAGCGCGCGAACACTGATCCCCAACAAAGCTGCGGCCTCTTTGCGATTTGCCGTCACATGTGCAAGTGTTTTTTCGATAAGCGCGCGTTCTACTTCGGCAAGCGGTGAACCGAGTTCGACCGTTATGGTATCTGTCGCATCCTGTGCATCGCGCACCCGAGAAGGCAAGCGATCGACATCGACTTTTTGATCCGCACAGGTTACCACAATGCGCTCAATGGTATTTTTCAACTCGCGCACATTGCCGGGCCATAAATAAGCCAAAACCCTGTCCATCGCGTCGGGTGTTAATTCCTTGCGCGGTTTGTGGTGCAACACACACAAGTTATCAAAAAACACATCGATCAACAGCGGAATATCTTCGACGCGATCGCGAAGCGGCGGCAAGCGAATGGGCACCACATTAATGCGGTAATACAGGTCTTTTCTGAATCGCCCTTTTGCCACTTCTTCCTCGAGATCGCGATTGGTGACAAAAATAGTTCGCACATCTGCGGCCACCGCTTTGGTACTGCCCACCGGGCGATAGACCTTTTCCTCTAATACGCGAAGCAAATCGACTTGATTCAGCAATGGGATTTCACCCACTTCATCAAAAAAAAGCGTCCCGCCTTCAGCCGCGGCAAAATGCCCCGCCTTATCCGCTGTCGCGCCCGTAAACGCGCCTTTTACATAACCGAACAACTCGCTGCCAAATAATGTCTCGGCAAATGCCCCGCAGTTCATCGCCACCAGGGGCGCGTTCCGCCGCGCACTCGCATGATGAATCGCACGCGCCACGAGTTCTTTCCCCGTACCCGTTTCTCCGGTAATCAAAACCGGCACATCGGTCATTGCCGCCTGCTCTATGGTATCACAGACGTGCTCCATAACGGCACTTCGATGCACGATATCTCCATTTTCGCCATTGGAATCCAGACGCGCCCGCAATACGCGGTTTTCCGCGACCAGTGCCTGGTGATCCAGCAATCGCTCTAAGGACAGGCGCAATCGCTTCAGATCTACGGGCTTGGTCAAATAATCATACGCGCCCCGTCGCATGGCTTCAACAGCTGTCTCCACCTCTCCATAAGCCGTAATCACAATAACGCCAATTTCGCGATTTGCACCACTCACCCACTTCAAAAGTGCCAGACCATCCTGCCCCGGCATCTTAAGATCAAAAATTGCGGCATCGTACTCATGGGTTTCCATCAGTATTTTTGCCTGATTCCCATCATAAGCCACATCAACCCGATACCCGTCTTTGGTCATCGCCTCTCGCAGACCTTCGCAAATATAGTACTCATCATCTGCAATTAAAATCCGAATCTCATCCATAAGTTGCCTCTGTTCGTGTCTCAGGCACGGGCAAATACACCCGGAAGGTCGTTCCCCGTTCGAGGCGGCTCTCAACATCGATATGTCCGCCGTGCTGATAAATAATGCGCTGGGCAATAGATAGCCCCAACCCGGTACCTTCATCTTTTGTCGTATAATAAAACTCGAAAATGCGATCCACCTCTTCTTCCGGAATCCCGCATCCCGTATCTGTAAGCATCAAACACACCTGCCCCGACTCGGTTTGTGTTCGGGCAGTCAAATTGCCACCGGCGGTCATGGACTGAAAGGCATTCACCACAATATTGAGCACGGCTTGACCGAGTTGATCTTCATCTCCATTAATCGCGGGCAGACCGTCGGAAAGTTCCAGACGCAACACGACCTCGCGCTCGCGCGCTTCGGGCGAGACCAGCTCAAAAACGCGGCGAACCACATCGTTGAGAGACATCTGCCGCAAATGGAGTTTGGGCGTGCGCGAAAAACGCAAAAAATTATGTACAATGCGATCGAGTCGTTTCATTTCTGTCTGCGCAATATTCAGCCGCCGCACAAGACGCTCTTTTAAGGCACTTGCCAACTCGCCGAGATCTTCTTCCAACAATTGCAATTGAATATCAATCGCCCCCAGCGGATTGCGCACCTCATGGGCAACAGAAGCGGCCAAACGCCCCAATGCCGTCATTTTTTCAACTTGAAAGATCTCCCATTCCATCCGTTTTATTTCAGATACATCGCGCACCGCCAGCACCAGCCCGCACTGGGTATCCGCATCTAAAAACGATGTGCTCACGCGCAGGTGTTGCAATCCACCATCGGCATTGTGGTGTACCAGGTCTATATCTGAGACCAATACTTTGTTTTTTATACCCTGGTTCAAAATCCGCAACAACTCAGGGCGTTGGGAAAATAGCATCTCTGGCGATGCGCCGCAAATAGTCTGTTTGTCCCACCCCATCAATGCAATCAGATGTGCATTGACCATCACGGCCCGATGTGTTTTGTCAAAAGCCACGATGCCCTCTCCCAACCCCTCCAAAATTGAGGCACTATAATCCGTAGCCATGTCCATGCGCGTTCTCCCGATACAGTGGATAAAAGCCACTCAACCCTAATTTTCCACATTTCCACCCAAAGCGCAAGCCCAAATATCTTGACACCTATCCGTTGAGCGTGATATTATTAACCTTTGGTGCAGTTTGTATATTATATAAGGAGCTCTATCATCTTATGAAAAACGCATTTTACAACGTGCTTATCTCACAACGCGCAACTCTTTCAGGAAACGCGAGAACTCCAGGACGAACTCGTACAATCGGAACGCCTCGCCGTGATCGGCGAAATGTCCGCGCGCATTGCACACGAGATTCGCAATCCACTGGCGACGATTGGCGGCTTTGCGCGTTCTCTGCAGCGCACGCCCAACCCCGACCGCATCGATACGGCATCGCGCATTATATCTTGTGAAGTCACGCGCCTGGAAGAGCTGCTCACCGACATCCTCAACTACACCCGCCCGCGCACGCTCAAGCCCTATTTCACCACCAAAACCACTGGTACGGGCCTTGGATTAGTCATCAGCAAGCAAATCATCGGACCTGTCGGAACTCAAAACTGCCATAAGAGATGTGCTGAACCGATTCGGTGCTCTTGGAAGGCGTCAAAGTTGGTGCCAATGCCCAGCTCCACCGCGTCATAGCAGATGAAGGCGTCGTCATTCCACCCGGTACACAAATCGGGATTGACACAGAAGCTGACCGCCGGCGTTTCACAGTAACAGATGGCGGTGTCGTAGCTATTTCCAAAGGATTGCCCATTGAATAAACAAATCTCCATATATGATACCCTTCAACGCGATCTTCTCAACCTCAAAAAAAGATCAGACACATCGCCCACCGAACGCCTGTCGCACTTGCGAACCTATCTCGACACCACCTGGGAAACTATTCATACACAGCACCAGAGCGGGGCATCGGGCAGCACTATAGTAGCAGCACTCACACAACGCATAGACACACTTATCCAGGCACTGTATGCCGAAGCAGTTGAAGAACACGGAGAACCAACCGGATTTGCCGTAATCGCGCAGGGGGGATATGGCCGGGGCGCGCTCAATCCCCACTCGGATATCGACCTGTTATTTCTCTTTCGCAAAAAAGTCCATGAAGGCGACCCCATAACGCGCGCAATTCTCCATACCCTGTGGGACCTGCGATTTGACGTGGGATACGGCACGCGCACCCTTTCCGATTGCGTCATTGCAGCGCAAGACGACACCGATTCCCTCACTGCAATGCTCGAAACGCGCCATATCGCGGGTGATCCCGCTTTAGAGGCCCAACTGCGAAATACACTTGAGCGACGGTTTTTTGGCAGACGCGCACGCGGTTTTGTAGAAAAAAAATCGCAGGAACGCATCCAGCGACACAGCAGATCCAAATTTTCGGTCCAACTCCTCGAACCCAATGTCAAAGAAAGCCCGGGGGGGTTGCGAGATATTCACACAGCGGGCTGGTTTTTAATGGCGCGCCGCGGTCTTCAGGCACCCGAAGGTTTGCGAACAGATCACATCCTCACGCGCCGAAATTACGAGATCTATGTCGAAGCCTTTGATTTCATGCTGCGCACACGCAGCGAATTGCACTTTCACACGGGCAAACCCTTTGATGTACTCGAGCACGACCTTCAACTCATTATTGCCAAAAATCTGGGCTACAAAGACCGCGACAATGAACTGGGCGTCGAACACTTTATGCGAGACTACTACACCCATGCCCGTGCCATAAAACACCTCAGCGACCTGATATGTGAACGCCTCAAAGGCCAATCTTCCGCGGGTCGGGCTGTGGGATTGCTCACGCGCCGTCAACTCGATGACGGCTCTGTGCTACACCACACGCACATTGTCCTGCCCCAAAAACGACGACATTTTTTTGACAACACGCCCCATCACCTCCTCTCCCTTTTCCTCAATTCACAGCGATTTGGCGTTCCCCTCAATGAAGCGGCCCAACAGGGAATAAAAGACCACCTCCATCTCATTGACGATACCTTCAGGTCTTCTGAGCGAGCCAGTCGCATCTTTCTCGACCTCTTCCGCACACCCGTCGGCATTGGCACCACCCTTCGCACCATGCACGCACTCGACATTTTGGGCACTTACGTACCCGAATTCGGCAGCCTGACCTGCCTGGTACAATACAATCGCTATCACATCTACACGGCAGACGAACACACCCTGGTTGCTGTGGAGCGTCTCGATTACCTCGCGCGGTCTCCTTCTTTGCCCCATGATTTGCAGCACCTCAGACGCGTGTACAATGAAATCCCGAGAAAAGAACTTCTCTATCTCGCGCTGTTGATGCACGATGTGGGAAAATCTGTTCGCGGCGAAGATCACAGCATTGTAGGTGCAGAAATGACACAGAGCTTTCTCAAACGCCTTCAATTGCCCGATGACCAGATAGAAACCGTTGTTTTTCTCGTGCGATGGCATCTTTCAATGTCCGGCATTGCCCAGCGTCGCGACCTGTCAGATCAGCGCATGATCGCCGAATTTGCCAGCACATTTTCACACCCCGATGTCTTGCGCATGCTCTATGTACTCACTTATGCCGACCTATCTGCCGTCACGCAAACTGCCTGGACCACCTGGAAAGGGCACCTCTTGCGCGAACTCTACGAAAAAACCTTTGATATACTCACGCAAAGTACCCAACCCGACCGCGAGCAACCCGAACAACAAGACATTCGGAAAATCCTCGCTGCTTTGGAGTCGCGCATTTCACATCAGACCCTGGTTGAACACCTCAACAACATGCCCCCGCGCTATCCCGAACAAAACAGCCCGGAAGAAATTGCACAGCATCTGCAACTCATCGACGCAATGGGATCCTCTCTGGTCGCCGTTAGCGTACAACTCGGCGGTCTCTTTCTGGAAATCACCATCTGTACACATGACCAGCCCTTTCGCCTCTCTGAAATTTGTGGCGTGCTGGCAACCCACGACATCAACATCTTCAGCGCGCATGCCTACACGCGCAACGACGGTACAGTCATCGACATTTTTCAGGTAACTTCCGATATGGACAATGACGCCAAATTGCGAGAAAAAATTCAACAAACCCTGACCGGTGTCTTTCAACAAAAAGAGCGTATCTCAGACCTGTTTGCCAGTTATAGCCAGAGATGGTCCCTGAGGCGGCAACCCACAGTTCCCATTTCTCCTGAAATCACATTTGACAATAATGTCTCTCTGCGTTCTACCGTCATCGACATTACGGCACAAGATGCAACAGGTCTTTTGTATCGCATCACGCGCACATTATCAGAGCTTGACCTCGATATCTACACCGCTCGTATTGGCACACAGGCAGACCGCGCTGTCGATGCCTTTTACGTGCGAAAAAATGGCGATAAAATCACCGATACCGCATTGACCGAACACATCACCTGCGAACTGACCCACGCCATTGAAAATCCGTGACAAGCCATCAGAACACTACTTTCTTTTTCTTGACAAGCCACATTGTTTGTTTTACGTTTAGGTCAACTTTAAAAGGTATTCCTCGCACTAATGCCCCGCATCCTGCCCCTTAATCTTCCAAAGCATTGTTCTCCGTAAGCTTCGCAGTATCCCAATGATTTCGCACAGCGTCTGTTTCCCCCCACATAGCATGGTGTTACCCGGGCATGTATCGCTCCCCTTTCCAACCCATCAGGAACCCCAAACAATGGCAGTTACAGAAGAAAAATTGAACATGTTTGAGTTGCAGGAACTCAGCATTTCCGAACTCAACGAACACGCGCAAGCACTCAATATTCAAGGCTATAGCAGCCTGCGAAGACAAGAGCTTATCTTCGCTATTCTCCACAGTCAAACCGCAAAAAGCGGACGTATCTTCGCACAGGGTGTTCTCGACATTCTCGAAGACGGATTTGGCTTCCTCAGATCGCCAAAGTACCATTATTTGCCCGGCCCCGACGACATTTACGTGGGGCACTCGCAAATCAAACGGTTCAACCTGCGAACTGGAGATACCATATCGGGGCATATTCGCCCGCCAAGAGGCGACGAAAAATACTTTGCACTCATTCGCGTTGAGGCCGTCAACTTTGAAGACCCGGAAGCCGCGAAACAAAAAATTCTGTTTGACAATCTCACGCCTCTGCACCCGGAAGAACGCATCAACCTCGAGTACAACCCGCAGGACATTTCCACGCGTATCATGAATCTTCTCACGCCAATTGGCAAAGGCCAACGCGGCATGATTGTCGCACCCCCGTTTACGGGCAAAACCATGCTCTTGCAAAAAATTGCCAACGCCATTACCAAAAACCATCCCGAAATCACGCTCATTGTCCTCCTCATCGACGAGCGCCCCGAAGAAGTCACAGACATGACCCGTTCGGTCGAGGGCGAAGTCATCAGTTCGACCTTTGACGAACCCCCAACCCGACATGTACAGGTAGCCGACATGGTTATTGAAAAAGCCAAGCGATTGGTCGAGCACCAGCAAGATGTGGTCATCTTGCTCGACAGCATTACCCGCTTAGCTCGGGCCTATAACACCGTTGCTCCCCACAGTGGGCGCATTCTCTCCGGGGGTCTCGACTCGACGGCCATGCAGTGGCCCAAGCGTTTTTTTGGCGCAGCGCGCAACATCGAAGAAGGGGGCAGCCTGACCATCCTGGCAACTGCCCTCGTCGAAACCGGAAGCCGTATGGATGACGTCATTTTCGAAGAATTTAAGGGCACGGGCAACATGGAACTCAAGCTGGACCGTCGGCTCTCCAATCGCCGCGTCTTTCCCGCTATTGACGTATCCATGTCCAGCACGCGCAAAGAAGAACTCTTGCTCAACGAAAAAGAACTCAACCGCATTTGGGTCTTGCGAAAACTGCTCAACCAGATGCAACCTTTAGAAGCGATGGAATTTTTCACAGAACGCACCAAGGAAAGCAAAACCAACGAAGACTTCCTCAATGCGATGAGTGAACCGATTCTGTGAGACAGGGAGAACTAACCCACGACTTGATTATTTCAGGGCATTTTGGTATATTCTTTGGGCCGAGGATGTACCGCAATCCATTTTTTTTATCAACTTATTGAAATTGAAAAACTTGAGGATACTCGCATGAAAACCGAGATTCATCCAGAATACCGCGACGTAATCTTTGAAGACGTCAGCGCCGACCCACCATTTCGGATCAAAACGCGTTCGACGCGCACCTCTGAAGAAACCATCCAATGGGAAGATGGCAACACCTATCCACTGATCAAAGTTGAAATCAGTTCGGCTACCCATCCGTTCTTCACGGGCAAGATGATGCTGGTTGACACCGCCGGTATGATCGAGCGCTATCGCCGCCGATATAATCTTGCAGTCCCAGAGGAAGAAAAGACAGACAGTTAGCAACGCGATCCACACGCAAAAGGGTGAAACAGTCGCGGCATGCGATTGCTTCGCCCTTTTTGTATGATAAGAGGTTAAAAGAACCACCATGTTTGAACAACTCAAAAACCTTGAGACCCGATATTTCAACCTCGGCGAAGAAATGGCCAGGCCCGAAGTCGCCTCAGACCCCAACCGCAGTCGCAAACTCGGCAAAGAATATCGCGACCTCGAAGAAATCGTCACAACTTATCGCGACTACAACACAGTGTGCGAAGAAATGGCCGACGTAAATGACATCATCAGCACCTCAGATGATGCCGAGCTCGTCGATATGGCGCAGATGGAAAAAGAGGACCTCGCCCCGCGTGAATCAGACCTGTCCGACAAGCTCAAAACGCTCCTGATCCCCAAAGACCCCAACGACAACAAAGACACCGTCGTTGAAATACGCGCAGGCGCGGGAGGAGACGAAGCCGCCCTCTTTGCCGCCAACCTCCACCGCATGTATTCGCGCTATGCAGAAAACACGGGTGGACGCTGTGAAATCCTCAGCTCAAATCCCACGGGAATTGGGGGATACAAAGAGATCATCTTTTTAGTCGTTGGCAATGGCATCTATGGCAGGCTAAAATACGAAAGTGGCGTACACCGGGTTCAGCGCATTCCCGAAACCGAATCCAGCGGTCGCATCCACACCTCGACAGCGACAGTTGCCGTTCTTCCCGATGCAGAAGATGTCGATATAGACATCGCGCCCAACGATCTCAAAATTGATGTTTTTCGCTCATCAGGCCCTGGCGGCCAAAGCGTCAACACTACCGACTCGGCCGTGCGCATCACCCACATGCCATCGGGTCTTGTCGTTACATGCCAGGACGAAAAATCCCAGCACAAAAACAGGGTCAAAGCACTCAAAGTCTTGCGCTCGCGCCTGCTCGACCAGGCCATCCGCGAACAACAAGCCAAAACCGCCGCCGACCGCCGCTCGCAGATTGGCAGCGGCGACCGAAGCGCGAAAATTCGCACCTACAATTTCCCACAAGGGCGCGTAACCGACCACCGCATCAAACTCACCCTGCACAGACTTGAAGATATTCTGGACGGCAATATCGCAGAACTCATCGAAGCCCTTCGCCTCTCTGACCAAACGGAAAAACTCAAACAACAAGAGCAGACCTTCTGATCCCCAACCCCATGCCGACCTCTATTCGCCATCTCCTCATCTGGGCCAGAGATATCCTCATCAAAGCGGGCGTATCCAGTCCACAGGTGGATGCCGAATGGACACTCGCCCATGTGCTCGAATGCTCGCGTTCAGAACTGCATTTGCGGGCACACCAGCCACTCACACCTGCACAAAACGCGACCTTCCGCACCTTGATACACCGCCGCGCCGGTCGCATACCCCTGCAACACCTCCTGGGCAACACCGAATTTTACAGCCTCCCCTTTTACACCTCGCCCGATGCCCTGATTCCCCGACCAGAAACAGAGACCCTTGTCGAAGTTGTCCTCCACCAATTAAAAAACATCACAAAGCCCCGCATCCTCGATATTGGCACGGGATCGGGAATCATCGCCATTACCCTGAGCAAAGCACTTGCAGGCTCGCACGTAATCGCCACAGACATATCGCGCAAAGCACTTTGCCTCGCCAGCCAAAACGCCCGTCTCAATGGCGTTTTCCACCGCATCTCCTTTCTGCAAACCGATCTCCTCACATCCTTTGCAACACCAGAGAGCTTCCACGCCATCCTCTCCAACCCGCCCTATATCCCCCGCGATACAATCGACACACTACAACCCGAAGTCCGCGCCAATGATCCTCGCCTCGCCTTAGACGGCGGAAGCGATGGCCTCGATTTTTATCGCAAAATCACTCCCACAAGCGTCCCTTTGCTCGCGCGGGACGGTCTATTGGGTTTGGAAATCGGCCACGACCAGGCCCACGCCGTCACCCAACTGCTCGCGCGACAAATTGGCCTGACCCACATCGCTACCCACACCGACCTGTGCGGCCACCCTCGCGTGGTACTCGCCCGAGCAGCCAACCGCTAATCATTGACTTTTACGACCTTTTTTGTTAATTTCTCACGCCTTAAACCCATCGATTTCTATTCCTTTGTCTCACCCTTTACAAATGCGCCATGTTAGATCAAATTTTCGTCCCTATCCAATATCAGATCGCGCGTTTTGAAACCCGTCTTGAAGAAATTATGACGGCCTCTGATGTCGGGGGCATACAAGAAATGGCCTATCACGCTGTTAAAAACAGGGGCAGGCGTTTTCGGCCTGCCCTTGCATTCTTAACAGCACAGGCCGTGGGCGAGTGTTCAGACGCGGTGATCGATGCGGCTGTGGGCGTTGAAATTATACAAACGGCCTCGCTCATTCACGATGACGTGATCGACAACTCGGAAACGCGCCGGGGCGCCGATGTCCTGCATTTGCAATGGGGCAACCGCGCAGCCATATTGATGGGCGATTTTCTTTTTGCCAAATCAATGCAAGTGCTCGTTGGACTCAACTCTATACCGGTCATGGACGCCACGACCCACGCGATTCAGCGCGTCGTCGAAGGAGAAATTCTCGAAGGCGAAATATCTTCTGCGGGTGAAGCGTCGCTCTATTTTCGCATGATCAACAAAAAAACGGCATCTCTGCTCGCGCTGGCTTGCGAACTGGGTGCTCTTCTGGGAAATGGATCGCCTACCCAGGTCGCGCGTATGGCATCTTTCGGCAGCGAGATTGGCGTCGCCTTCCAGATTACCGACGACGTGCTCGACCTGATGGGCAGTGCAAACAACATGGGCAAGCCCACGGGAAACGATCTTCGTGAAAAAAAATTGACCTTACCCTTAATTCGGGCACTGGCAAACTGCAAAAATGGCGAAGCTGCCCATATTCGCAGCAAAGTACTCAATGGCGTAGAAACCGATAGGGATTGGCGAGAAGTCATTCGCTTTGTCCAACGCTATCGGGGCGTAGAAGCCGCGCGAGAAGAAGCGCTTTCTTATGCCCAATCCGCTCTCAAAAACCTGAACGCTCTACACACCTCCAGCGCGCGCGACGCGCTCGCACTGGCGGTTCAACACGTGGTTGAACGCGACCAGTAAATCACACTATAAACGGAGTACCTCCCCGAGATGACCCGAGAAACCTGGCGTTTGTTGATTATAGGTGCGACCATTGTGCTCGCACTTTTTTATCTTTATCCAACCTACCAATTTTACTACGCACCTCCGGAAAATTTAGACCAGCGAGCGCGCGTAAAACAGCAGGCCATCAACCTGGGATTGGACTTACAAGGGGGTATCCACCTCGTTCTCGAAGTGGATCAATCCAATCTTTCAGAAGATGAAAAAACAGACGTGGTCGCGCGCGCCCTCGAAATTATCCGCAATCGCATCGACCAATTTGGCGTTTCTGAACCCATCATTCACCGCGAAGGCGATTGGCGCATCGTGGTCGAATTGCCGGGTGTGCAAGACATCGAACGCGCCAAGGGCCTGATCGGCAAAACCGCACGTCTCGAATTTAAGATCCTCAAATCCGACGCCAACCGCGTTGGCATGATCGAAAAAATTGACCGACACCTCGCGGCGCAAACACCTGTTGATACCGCGAAAGCCGACGACCCGCTCCTGGGGCAACCGGCTGAAGAGACCCCATCCCTCGCGCGCTATGTGCGCTCTTACGGGCCAGACCTCGTGGTAATGGAAGACAATATACTGACGGTGCGAGAGCTTTTAAATCGCCCGGATATAAAAAAACTCATCCCGCCCGATGCACAATACCTGTGGAATTCCAAAGTCGAAGAAATGGGCGATGGGCAGCTCTACCGCGCGCTTTATTATCTCAAAAGGCGCGTGGAAATGACGGGTGAAATCCTCTCCGATGCCTCTGTCACAACCGGGCAATCTTTTGAAAACGCCGGTCAAGCCATTGTCAATTTTACCACCACCAGCCAGGGCGTGCGCCTCTTTGGACGGGTCACTGGCGCCAACGTGGGCGAACGCATGGCGATCATTCTCGATGATCAGGTCTATTCCGCGCCCACAATCCGCTCCAAAATCAGCCAGGGATCGGGCATTATTGAAGGCACGGGCACGATTGACGAAGCCAAAGACCTCGCCATTGTCTTGCGCGCGGGTGCGCTACCCGCCGATGTCCAGATCGTCGAAGACCGCACCGTGGGACCTTCACTTGGGCGCGACTCCGTTGAGCAGGGCAAAAACGCAGCCCTCATCGGTCTGGTCATCGTGATCATCTTCATGGTCATTTACTACGGCTTTTCGGGCCTCGTCGCAGACCTCGCACTCGTGCTCAACCTCGTCTTTGTCATGGCCATACTCGCGGCTTTCCAGGGCACGCTCACCCTGCCCGGCATAGCGGGTATTATTTTGACCATTGGTATGGCAGTGGATGCCAATGTGCTGATTCTCGAACGCATCCGCGAGGAATTGCGAGGAGAAAAAACCGTGCGAGTAGCCATTGAAAATGGTTATGCGCGCGCCGTTCAGACCATTGTAGATGCCAACGTGACCACCATCATCACGGCCATCGTGCTCTATCAATACGGCACCGGACCCATCAAGGGTTTTGCACTGACCCTGATAATCGGTATTATCTCCTCGATGTTTACCTCCATCTTTGTCACGCGCACCATTTACGATACCATTATCTCGCGCCAGGTCAATCCCCGCCTCAACATCGGCAGGCTGCGCGTATTTGGCGATACCAACCTCGACTTTCTCAGTGTTCGACGGGGTGCTTTCATTTTTTCGGCTGTTCTCATCCTGATCGGTCTGGGTTCCACCATCACCAAAGGCGGTTATAATCTGGGCATCGACTTTGCCGGTGGCACATTGCTCGAATTGCACTTTGATCCCCCTGCCTCTGTCGGCGACATCCGCCAGTCTCTGGGCGATGTGCGCGTTGGGGATCAAAGCATGGATTTGCGCAACAGCGAAATCAAAGAATTTGGCTCGGTCAACGATATTCTCATTCGCGTGGAAGAAGAGGCCCAAGGCACAGCCATCGCGGATGCCATAAAAACCAGACTCAAATCCGATTTCTCCGGCAATATTCGCGATGCGACCGAGTGGTTGCGGCGCCAGGAAGCGGTCGGTCCCAAAATTGGCGAAGAACTCAAGACCAATGCCGTATATGCCATCCTCGTCTCGATGATTCTCATTATCATTTACGTATGGTGGCGTTTCAGGCAGATCGAGTTTGGGATTGCAGCTGTCGTCGCCCTCTTTCACGATGTCATGATCACTATGGGAGTCTTTTCACTTTTGAATTGGGAGATCTCCCTGGCCATTGTGGCGGCCTTGCTCACCATTGTGGGGTACTCCCTCAACGATACGATTGTGGTCTATGACCGCATCCGAGAAGATATCAAATTATATCGCCGCGATACATTTAGCACCGTAATCAACCGCGCCATCAACGAGTGTCTCAACCGCACAGTACTCACCTCGGGCACCACCATGCTGGTTGTGCTATCCCTCATCTTTCTGGGCGGAGAAGTCATCCGCGACTTTGCATTCGCCCTGCTCATCGGCATCATCGTGGGAACATACTCTTCGGCTTTTGTCGCATCGCCCATCGTGGTCGAATGGCACAACCGCCGGGAGGCAAAAGCGGGACGCGGACGGAGTGCGGCGTAGATTGAGCAGAATTAAATCAAAAAGCACCTGATCAGATAAGCGATCAGGTGCTTTTTTTTTATAATCAACTTGATAAACTATATCGCAATAACCTTTTTGGCCCCTTCACTCTCCGGCCAGGCAATATGAATGCTTACCTCGCAATTGAGGCGATTGAGGAACCGCATCAACCGTTCGACGCTGTAATAGGAAAACTTACCGCTTTTAAGCCGGGAAATTTCTGGTTGCTTAACTTTAAGAATGCTCGCGGCCTTTGTCTGAGTCAGCTTGCGGTGTTCGAGAATTCGAAAAATCTCCGCACCGAGTTGGGCTTTGAGCAACTCTTCTTTTGCTTCCTCGTCACTAAAACCCAAATCTAAAAAAATATTGCCACTGCTCTCCTCAATTTTAATATTCTCACCCATGGCCTTCCTCCTGTTTAGCCAACTCCTTAGCGCGTCTCAATCGTCTTTTAATTAAGTCGATATCTCTCTTAGGGGTGGCGATTCCTCTTTTTGATTTCTTCTGAAATGCATGGAGCACATAAAGACTTCTGCCAATCTTGACCGTATAAACGGTGCGGTAGGTATTTGTAACATAATCACTGACAATCTCAAATACGCCGGATTCAATACCCCTCATCGGCTTGGTAGAGGGCGGCGTTTGTCCAGTCTGCACCAGATAGAGCAAATGTCCAATATCTTTGCGGACCTGGTTGGGAAAACGCTGTAGTTGCTCTCTCGAATCTCCAACCCACCGGACATTTCTGAGGAATATTCCTTCACGTTCCATGCTTTGATTATATCTAATTAGTTATATTATGTCAATCCTTTTGATATTGATTCGTAAACTGTAGTTTTTAAATTAATACAAACCTATGCCAGGTAAAGATTTTGCCGGACAAACCTCTTTGATCCATTTGAGATAGGTAAGTATTCTTAGACGCCAGAACAGTTCAACCCTTGAAAGGGTAACATCATGGCAGCAAAAACATATCTCCGTATCTCTAAATTTGCGTCCCTGAGCAGCATGATCCTCCTGCTGACACTCATCTTCAGCGGACACGCTTTTGCACAATTCACCTATCAATGGAAAACTGATACAACCCCTGAAGGGGTAGAATCGGCAACCCTCGTTCAACCCGTGCAGGTGCTGTTCTTGGACGAGCCAATACAGGTTGTGCCGCACAGCTCATCATTGCGTCTCATGCAACAATACTCTGTATTACTCGGCACCGAATGGAGTGATGGTCAGGCATACCGGCTGCTCCAGACCTTTGAGTCCATACCGCAATTGAATAACGACGTGAACAAAGGGAGACCCAGCGTTCCATCCTCGTTATGGCAATTGACAGACCAGCATATTCAAAATGACATAGAGATTCGCATCCAGGATGGGCAGAAAATCGTCACCTTGTCTCGGGAGGCTTTTACTTATGCCGATCCATTACTGGCTGAAATAGAAGGTGTGAGAGGCCGCTTTTTCTCCAAAAGACTCCACCATGCCGTCGTTCGCTATGTAACCGACCATGGCAGAGATAGACACGCGCTAAAGCGGATTTTGGAGAAACGCTATGGCGTAAGTATAGATGTGCCGGACTATACCGAACTTACGCGGAACACAACAAAAGAACACGCAGGTCGTTTTGGAGAGTTCAAAAACGAAGAATTGATGACACTTGTGAGTATGCTTGAAGAATACCCACAAGGCATGCTCAGCACGCCAGGGCTGCGATATTTGGTGCGGCGATTAGATGGGACACCAAATCCGCTTAAACCGACTGTGCCTGCTATAGCATGGGCGACCGAGGGCTATATTGAGTTCATGGAAAGAGCTTTTAAGGACCAAGGACTCGACTATATCCACCGCTTAATTCTCCATGAAAAAGCACACTTCTTATGGGAACATCTCTTTGACGACCAACTCAAACAGGATTGGATTGAACTCGGCGGCTGGTATGAAAATCCAGACGATGAAGATGGCTGGTCAACGACCAAACAGGTCGAGTTTGTATCTGCCTATGCACACAAGAAGAATCCGAATGAGGACATGGCAGAAACGATCAGTTATTACATCGTAAACCCCGACAAATTGCGCTCGCGCTCCCCTGCCAAATACGAATTTATTCGGGATCGGGTCATGCACGGCACCCGGTACATATCTCGGATACGCGAAGACCTGACATTTCAGGTCTATAATCTGTATCCCGATGTGGTATATCCCGGTCGGATCATACGGGTTGACATACAGGTTCATGGCGAACCGGAAGCGGACAAGCAAATAACAATAGAGCTTGAAATTCACCGCGAGAATGACTTTGACAATGCTCAAGCAACATCTATCAGGATTCACAGTACAAAAGGCACCTATTTTAACATTTGGCTTCATCCTGTAAGTTCCGATGGTAGTCGCATCAATGCAGGACACATTTTGCGGGGCACTAAAACACTATCAAAGCACGCAGCTTATGGCTATTGGGGTCCAGATCAAATTACCCTCAAGGATGCCCAGGGCAATGAACGCCACGAATCTCACGCGGACTTCGGATGGAAGCTCTATCTCAACAACCCGCTCGCAGATAATGAACCGCCGGAGTACATCAAAAATTCAATGCAACTCTCATTGTCACAAAGTACAGCAGAAGGCAGATCCTTGCAAATTCTCGGCGCTCGTTGGAAGATTTTTGAAGAAATCGGTATGCAGGAAAGGGGAGTCTATGCAACTCTAAACGATGCAAATACCGAGACCTATTCTCGGCGCTCGACAAGCTGGGGAGAATATAATCCACAGACCAGTGAAGCGAGTGTTGAACTTAAAATTCCGAATTATTTCCCCGGCGGGACGTACGCTGTTAACTATATTGAGATGAGGGATAGGGCATTAAACATGCGAGGGGTGCACTTTACCGATCCAGGGACAAGCTTAAGGAATAGATCAGTAATAATAGATGAAGCACCTGCCACCATTAACATTCAAACGACAAATCCGGATGACACTCCACCCGTGCTCGATCTAAATCAGATCACAATTCAGGCAGAACCGACCAACCCAGAAGCATCAAACGGCGAAACACAGGTCGATATTACCTTTAGTATCAAGGACAATATCAGTGGATATAGTCTGACAGACATGTATTTACGCGATCCTAATGGTGTGATGCACGACTTTAGACATTACGATCCGGATTTTTACAAAGTCTATTTTACACGCGACCCAACTGTCTATCAAACCTACTATAAAACGATCATCTTACCTGTTGGCAGTATTCCCGGAACATGGGGACTTGCTCAAATGAAGGTATGGGATAAGGCACGGAATATCCTTCGGGCGAACTTTACTGAAATCATCCGCTTTGAGGTACAGGATACCCTCACCTCTGCCGACTTTGATGGCGATGGACAGGTCGGGGTCGCGGACTTTTTGCTCTTTGTAGAAGTGTTTGGAACCCAGAGCGGACAGGAGAACTTCGATCCAAAATTTGACCTCGACAACAATGGAACCATTGACGTTTCCGACTTCCTTATCTTTGTGGATGCTTTTGGCAAAACGGTCACTGGATAAGCGTTCACGCGGATACAAGCTAAAAAAAGAAGCACCAGATCAGATGCGTGATCCAGTGCTTCTTTTTATTTTTTTGTGACTCTTGATTTATCCACCCCCATCCACATACCCCCGTGTAATATCGATAATCAACGCGATATCATATCGCGCATCTTCCACGGGCGTGCGGCACAGCTCACCATCTGTAATACAGGCGTGAAAATGCCGCAGTTCCCGCACAAAAGGACTCTCCCAATCAATTTCGGGACTGCGCGTACCGTGAGACCCATTGGCGTGGATTTCCAGTACATCAAGCGTTGACAAAATCCCGCGCGCAAAACCCGTGGGATACGACAGAATAATGCGCTTGTCATCTTTGTGGACCTCGAGCGTCTCCTTAAAATGCCAGAGATCGGGCAAATCAATCCATGTAGCCACACACCGCGCGCCCGATGAATATTGCAAAATCGTGGTCATAGCCCGCCCGCCTTGCCACACCTCGGTACTCACCACGCGCGTCGGATTCCCCAGCATGAGACGCAAACCGTACAAATCGTGAATCATACTCCCCGACAGCGTAAAAAACGTCCGCGCAACATCATCCGACACATCGCCCACCGCCTGTCTCAAAGCAACCCGCCGCGCTTCGTTTCTCGCGGCTGCCGCTTCGGGCGGTAAATCGTCAAAATAAGTCAACTCAAACTGCTTCAGATGCAAATTATTATTCGGATGCAAATGATTCACCTGCACAAAACGCACATCGCCCGCATCCCCCACCTCCTCCCGTGCCAATTCATACGCCGGATCATAGACCTTCATATATCCCACCTGCCCCACCGTCCCCGCTTTCTCCTTCGCAGCACATATCGCATCGACTTCCTCGAGCGAATAACACATCGGCTTCTCAATAAACACATGCTTGCCAGCCGCAAATGCCGCCACTGCCAGCTCGGTCTTGGGGTCCGCATGGCACAAAATCACCGCATCTACATCCCGCGCATTTAACAACTCCTGCGGATCGGTAGTAAAATTCGGCACGCCAAAAACATCTGCCAGCCATCTCGCCAACCCCGGAGAAATATCACACACCCACGTCACCTCATATAGCGCGTGCAAAATTGCCAGATTTGGCATATGCTGCACCTGTGCAATCGCGCCACATCCAATAACACCCATTTTGATCTTCGACATCATACCCTCCTGACCTTTATATTTTCCACCACAGCGGTAATCCCGGCAATCACACCTTTTCGAATCGTCTCTAACGCCATACTCGACTGCGACCTACCCTCAACAAGCTCCGGCGTAGGCGGCACATGAATAAAACCCGCAGGCAGATCGCCCCCGCCCTCAGCGATCAGATGCAGCACAGAATACATAATATGATTGCACAAAAACGTACCCGCTGAATACGTCAACCGCGCCGGCACTTTTGCATCCTCCATCCGCTGAACCATAGCCCGGGTCGGCAAAGTAGAAAAATAGGCATCGGGACCTCCTTCAACAATGGGATAATCAACCCCATCTATCACCTTCAAATTAATACCAACGCGCTCGACATGCAGCGCAGACGCAGAACCGTGCAGCCCCAAACACACCACCGCTGCCGGCTCGTGTTCTACAATAAGCCGGCCTACTTTGGCAATATCCGCCCCGTGAACAACCGGCAACACAGCCGAAACAACCTCGCATCCACCCATCGAGATACCGTGCAAAGACTCAGCCACAGCGCCCGATGGATTCGTTGACCACTCTGCCCAGGGTTCAAAACCCGTCAGTAAAATTTTCATACAAATTCCTCGGATGTGACAAGTAACTGTCTATGAGTTTTATGCGAAAATAAAAACCTCTGGATTGCGGCTTAAAACATGCCGCAATGACAACCGGCGTTCGTCACGCCTGCATGTTTTAAGCAGGCGTCCAGTGGATTTAGGCAAGAAACTTATTTGACAGATCTCTCAGGTGTAATACAAGAAACAACACGCCCGCCCGTGATTTTGACGCCCTCGCACTGGACAGCTTCGATGGTAACATCACCCTTATCCCAAATCACAGTACCCATCCTCATAACCTCAATATGGACCTCGCCCTCGGGCACTATAAGCGTCAGAGATTCGGGATCCGCTCCATAAAAAGCTACCACATAGCGGTCGGTCTGAGAACATGCAAAAAGCCATGCGGGCTGTCTTCCGCAGATCAACCTGGCGTCTCCAACCGAAATTTTGCCCGTACTGCTTTGACGGGCAAAAGGCGACTCGAGCGGAGGCCAACCCAGAGCACCTTCGTGAGTCCAGCGTCTCTGGAGATGCCACTCCAGCAAATCAATCTCAATACCGAGAGACTGCCCATCGCGGGTATATTCGACAGACCACGGTCGCGTCTTCCCCGCTTCATAAGTAACAGGAGGCGCAGCATCGTCTTTCAAAGCACCACCGGCAACCGCCCGCACAAAAGATTGTACATCGGCATAATCCGAACGCTCAGCCATCTCCGCATAAAAACCGCACCGGGGCTTACCCTGATAAAAAGAACCGGGATGCCCCTGCTCCCAGAAGGTCTTGGACGGACCGAGGTAATTGTAAAGCTCTAAAAAAAGATGGGTATCGTACTCGACCAGACGGAGAGGCGCATTCCGCCCCAGATCCGTGCGTGCGAGCGGACGTACCGCAATAAGAACGGGACCGACGGCAACACCGACCGTGGCATTCTCAGGAATATCAAACGGAAAGGCCTCAACCTTCTCATCACCAACCCAGATCTCATCAACCAGACCGCGATCGTGCCAGCAGACAACGGCTTTGGCACTACTTCGCGGCGCCATCGCACCCAAGTCCTTGGGCGAATAGAGAACAATCGCCCGGGAACCATCCTGGACATTGTGGCACTGGCCTTCTTCAAAAAGAATCTGATCATTGGATCGCGCGGGCGTTGAGCGAAACGAACCGAGCCAATGGTCATCGAGCACATACCGAGAATATATAATACCCGTCTGATCCGTATCGGTCTTGTGATGCGCAATAAAAACACTGGACTGCCCGGTGATAAAGCGATTGGTCTGACTGCGGAGTTCCTGAGAGGAAACACCCAGCGCAAACGAGGGACTGTGATACGTGGAGATCCCCACGCCATTCTCCGAATCGGCAGTCTCCGAAAGAAAAAACGTCTCTGGATGGTAGTCAAGCGCATCGGCGAGCCAGGCGGGAAGAATACCCGTCTCAATATATTCTCGAAAATTATCTATCTCTGGCGGCATCTGGCAGAAAAGCGCGTGACGGTAAGCACGACTAAAAGGTCCTGCCCAGCGTCCAGTAGGCGGATGAATATGCAGGGCTGCGGAAAGACCAATACGCGCGCACATCATTCTGGCACCAATGCGCGTGGGCGCGTGCTGGACGAGTTCGCCCAGCCGATGCAGAACGCGAATCGCCACATTCGCGTAATTGGGACTGTTAAACTCATACGCACAGCCGTTTCGGGTCGTAAAATCCATCCACGCCTGGAACTTCTGATAGCCCCGGCTCTTGAAATCCTCATCCCCGAGCAATTCCCCTCCCAAACACGTATTGGTAATATCCTTGACCACAATATTCGTATAGCGAAAATGAACATCAATCCGACGAACCTCCTCCAGCCCCAGGCGAATGCCCTGGCAGACGCGATTTTGCACATCCGTAGAAAGCATATCCCCATAGTTAATCATCAAAGGAATAAGCTGGAAAAGACAAAACTGCACCGCATTGAGGTCTTCCACCACCTCGTCTTCGCGCTCCCAGAGAAAATTCCCCAAATGGGGATCGCCCTCGCGGGTCTCCTGGCAGGCGAGCATCGCATCGAGCACCTTCTCAGCCAAATCGACATCCTCGCGCGTGCCATTCGCCAGAAGATCATTGGCAAACTCAGCAGCCAGACGCGGCGCGTGATATGTTCTGCCCTCCTCCTGCCGAGCCAGCATACAGGTTTCGGGATTGAAATTCGGGGGCAATGGAAGCGGTTGCGTTTCGGACATAGTGGACTCCGATAATATTGACACTTCATAGAAAGTTGTGTACAATGCGGTAAGACAAAAGGGCAGCGGGCGGGCACGGGGGCACCGCCCCTACAAAACCTCTGGATCGCGGCTTAAAAGTCTGCCGCGATGACGGATGCCTTTAACTTCTTGTATCTTTGTGTCTCTGTGTCTTTGTGTGAGGCCCTCTCACGTCTCACCGATTTCAAGGAGCATCTCATGGCAGAAGCCATCTCCAGCGAAACGCCCATCGCGGTGCATGAACCATCCCTATATGAAACGACCAAACGGGCAAACTATCTCGACACCCTCGCCGATATTGACGATCGTCAAATCGCCCGGTTTCACGAACAGGGATACCTCGCCATTCGGCGGGCATTTACGCCGCAACAAATCGAATCTGTCGGCCAGGCAATGTGGGACCTCATTGACGGCAAAAGCCAGGATTTTAAGGGCCTCCTGGCTGAAGCCGCCAAACGCGGGCGTTTTCCAAAACTCACAGGCGAAGCGCGCCGCGATAGCGTGCGTAAAATCTGGAAATTCGTCGATCACGACACGCGGCTCAACGACCTCGCCCACGATCCAAACATCCTCTCCGTCCTCTCTCGCCTGATGGATGACACACCCATACTCTTTCAGGACATGGGACTGATCAAACCCCCGCACATTGGCCGCGAAAAACCCTGGCATCAGGACTGCGCCTATTTCAATTATCCCGTCGGCACCACCGTTGTCGGTGTATGGATCGCCATTGACGCCGCAACAGAAGAAAACGGGTGCTTGCACATCATACCCGGCTCACATCGAGAAGGACCCATCCCGCATTTTAAGCGGCGCGACTGGCAAATATGCGACACCGACGTCGCCGTTCCCAGAAACGTCACCGTCCCATTCGACCCCGGCGGTTGCCTCTTCTGGCACGGCATGACCCATCACGGCAGCCCAACCAACCGATCCACCCACCGCCGCAGGGCACTGCAATACCACTACCGCCCCGAAAGCACCGTGGAAATGACCGCAAAAGAACGCCTTGCTATCTACGGCGGCGACGAACTCGGCGTGACGTGCTGAGCTATCTATCCATTGACTCGCGGTTAAAAATTAATTGTAGTCACCCGATTCTTTTTTCATAACCCCAAAGGATTACAAGGGACATATAGATATTGTTAAAATCAATATCTTGGGTATATTTGATTGTCCTCACCCTTCTCCCTGCGTATAAGACAATAAGAGGATAACGCCCATGCCAAAAGCTACGTATCCTATTACGCTTAGAAATGCGACGCCTGAGACTACCCCTTTGGGCGAATTGGCAAAATTGATTGAAAAATTAGATGTTGCCATCATTGAAACAGCTCGTGACCGCAACATAGAGTTGCCCGAAGATGAGGCTGTTGTTTCATTGGTAAACATTGAAAAGGGTAGCAATCGTCTCATTTTTACTCTGGCACCTTTCATGTGGCCAATTCTCGCTGAATTAGCCAATTCGATTGAAGAAGGAGATTTCGTCGCACTCCCCACAAAAGCACATAATGCACTGTATGATATATCTCGTCAGGCAAAAAAACAACACTGGGACGTTTTGTTTCCAGAGCAACAGGGCCACGAGAACCAGGACCAGATGTATCATATTCATAAAACCGAAATATCGACACAGCGACCAATAACTCCCCCAAAACCTCAATTCATTAAAGGCACAACCACGATTTTCGGTATGTGTGTGAGAGTTGGTGGCAAAACACCTAAGGTGGATCTATCATTGTCCAATCGCGATCGGTTGCTCCACTGTGAAACGACCAGAGAGATTGCTGTTCGTTTGTCGCGCAGCCTCTATAAAAATGTCGCTTTATATGGGGAAGCTTTGTGGAATCCCGACACCTGGGAGTTGGTCGAGTTCAAAGCTACAGGGATCGCCAATCAAGTATATGATTCACCTGTAAAAGCTCTCGAAGAAGTTTCTAAAGTCATCGGTGATCAATGGAAAGATGTTGATGTCGTGGAATTTGTCAATCATGTTCGTTCGGGTGATACGGGTCGGGATGGTGCTTAGATTATGGTTTGTCTTGACACACACGTTATTATTTGGGGCATTAAAGAGGAGGCATCACCGGGTCAAGAAAATATGGTGCAACGCGCCAAAAGTTATATTAGACATCAGGTTAATCAGGGGGTCAATTTAATGATCCCTGCACCCGTTGTAGCCGAAGCACTAATACGTGGTGAAGTTGACGACTTGCGATTTGCAATTTTCACAGTAGTGCCTTCCTATCGAAAGCAAGCACAACAATAGCTATAGTTGTGTATTTCTACTTACGTTCCGGTAAGTATCCAGCCCCCTATCCTACAGCCCATCCCTCTGAAAGCATCTCCGCCTGTCTCAAAACCGTAAGCGTCGCTTTATCCGCTTTATCCGGCGGATACCCGTGCTTGCGCAGAATGCGCTTGACCAATCGGCGCAAATTCGCGCGCACATTCTCTCGCAACGTCCAATCAATCGTTACATTATCGCGCACAGTCCGCACCAATTCGCGGGCAATGGTGCGAAGCGTCTCATCGCCCAAAAGCGGATACGCCGTGTTTCTTCGTGTGGCACGGCCAATGCAAAAGCCTGAGATAATTCCCTCACCATCTGCATACAGCGGTCCTTACCATCCCTCTGCGCCAAAATATGCTCCTGTGCCGCTGGCAACAAACCCAACTTCTCCGGGGGCGTACCAGTAGTCCATTTGGACCGGTCAAACCCGTAAAACAGACCGCAACAAATCTCGTATTTTTCCCGCAACACCACCACCGCTTCTTCCTGATCGAGCGCAGTCTTCCCTGTACCCCCACTCTCAGTATAAGTCGCCAATGCGTACTTGAGTTCGTGGGCAAGCCCCAGATAATCAACCACCAGACCGCCCGGTTTATCCTTAAACACGCGATTGACACGCGCGATAGCCTGCATCAACCCGTGCCCGCGCATGGGTTTATCGACGTACATCGTATGCAAGCTGGGCGCATCGAATCCCGTCAACCACATATCGCGCACCAACACAATATTCAACAGATCGGACGCATCGCGGAACCGCTGCGCCAGAGCCTCGCGCCGTGGCTTATTGCGGATATGCGGCTGCCAGTCGCCCGGGTCAGACGCAGAGCCTGTCATCACAACTTTGATCTTTCCTTTGCCGTCATCTTCATCATGCCACTGCGGACGCAAGCGCACGAGTTCGCGATAAAGACCAATACATATCCGGCGACTCATACAAACAACCATTGCCTTGCCATCCATCACCTCGAGGCGTTCCTCAAAATGGGCAACCATATCCCCGGCGAGAAGTCTCAGCCGTTTTTCCGTCCCAACAATAGCCTCAAGTTGCGCCCACCTGGTCTTGAGTTTCTCCTTCCGATCGACTTCCTCACCCTCTGTAGCCTCCTCAAATTCCGGGTCAACCGTCGGTTTCTCTCCTTTATCCAATGACAGCCTGGCAAGGCGGCTCTCGTAATAGATCGGCACCGTAGCGCCGTCCTCTACGGAACGCTGGATATCGTAAATACTAATATAATTGCCAAACACGGCGCGGTTGCTCGCTTGTGTTGGCGTTTGACGCAACAAATCCCGGCAACGGGAGAACGTGCCGAAAAGCTGATCATCAAGATCATTGCGATCCGTCAGAACGACAATCGTCGGATTCTCCATCACCGGATCGCGGACAATAGCCCCGGCATAAAAAGCCATAGTCAAACTCTTACCCGATCCCTGCGTATGCCACACTACGCCAATGCGCTGATCGCCCGGCGCACCACCCGGCTGCTGCCCCGACTCGTAACGTCCGCCCCCTTCCGCGCCCCCACGCCCCGCCTGCTGCAATTCCACCGCGCGCCGCGTCTCACCCACAGCCACCCGCACCGCGTGAAACTGGTGATAACCCGCCATCTTCTTCGCCAGCGCACCGCTGCCATCATCCTCAAAAACAATAAAATCGCGCACCAGCGAAAGAAAACGCCCGACATCGCAGACACCTTCGAGCATCACCTGCAATTCGGGCATATTGGAATCTGCCAGATCTTCACCTGAAATCGTACGCCAGGGCTTGAACCACTCGCGCCCGGCAGTCAGCGTACCAACCCGCGCCTCCATCCCATCCGAAACCATCAAAGCCGCGTTCATGGCAAACAGCGTCGGCAACTCCGCCTTATACGTCTGGAGTTGCTGCCATGCAGTCCATATCGTAGCATCCTCATCCACAGGATTCTTGAGTTCAATAATACCCAGAGGCAAGCCATTGACGAACAGGACAACATCCGGACGTCGGGTGTTCTTATTTTCGGTAACCGTAAATTGATTAACCGCGAGCCAGTCGTTATTGGAGGGATCGTCGAAATCGATAACCTTCACCTGCGCCCCACGCACAACGCCATCCGCATCCCGGTACTCCACATTAACGCCATCCACAACCAAACTATGGAAAGCGCGATTACGAGACTCCAGCGATGTTCCTTCGAGACGAGTCAGCTTGCGAAAAGCATCATCCAACGCCCCTGAGGGAAGACCAGAATTGAGCCCCCCTAGCGCACTCTGCAACCGCCGCGTTAGCACCACATCTCCATAATCCGTCCGCTCTGCACTCGGCGTCCCAGGAGCTATATCGGGACCATGAGCAATGTCCCAGCCGAGGTCCTGCAGATAAGCGAGCGCGGCGTCCTCTACGGTAGATTCAGTGACGCCTGTCACGTCGCCTCCGAAATAAATGGAATCTCGCGTTCAGGTTCATCACGGCTTGGGATAGCAAGATCAATCCCGCGTGGCATGTTGTCAACCAACCACTGCCCTATGGGTTTGCGAGGTAGCGTTTTCGTTCGGATTTGGATGCTCATTTGGAATTTTAAAATAGCCTCTCAGAAGAATCAGATTACGACCTAATGGCCTTTAGAATGCGCTTTGTCTCTACACAGAGATATAGCTCGTCATCTTGGGTAATGAGTCGGGCGTGCATCGTGCATACGCGGATTGGATAGAGTCGCTGGAAGGATTCTTGCACCGACTCCTTGCGGTCGAAGAATTCTTCGAACACATCCCGCCAGTTATTTTTTTGCGTAATAATTTTCACGTAATCCGTGAAATCGGCATAAGCAATTAGAGGCCATTCTCGCTCGCCATTGGCTTCGGCCTTTTCTTGTTTCTCCTCCCATTGTTTCCTCATTTGGCCGTCTATTCGGTGCTTGATCCAATTCGAACCGAAAGCTTCCGTCATCTGTTCATCAATGAATTTCCGTATCTGAGTCTCAAACCGCTGAAGCAAGTCATGGGCCTCATTAGTGCGTTCGAAGTCAGCTTCTTTTTCTGTTTCTTCTAATTTTGGTTTGAAATCATAGGCATCGTCCACGGGTACTATTTCCCTTAGACCCGCGGTAGTGACCATCTGCTCGAACGCATTGTTAGGGAACATAGTCAAGTCCGGATTGAAGCCGCGTTCCGCATAGAAGGAATTCCGTGTAAGGGGATCAGTAAAAATTTGGGGAGGATAAATAATTTTTTCTCGCCAATCACCCAAATCAATTCGCAAATTAGCTGCCAGATTGGAGTCAAACGTCGGCATTGTACGGAGTGCATATCCGATACCCTGCAACCTTGTAAAGCCGTTGATGGAATTCAATTCGTTCGCTGTGTCAAGCCAAGGTGTGTTTATAGATTTCACTTCGAACTCTATACTGCGCTGGAACTCAGATGCTTGTTTCCAGTATTGTTCTTCCACATTCGATACGATACTATTCTTGTATTTGTCCAGCAGTTTTGTGGCTTCTGAGATTTCAGGCAAGCGAAATTGCTGCTCTATTGCCAGTATCTGGTCCCGCATCTGGGTAAATTCTCCACCAAGTTGCGATTGCGACACTTGGTCCAAAGAGATAGTTCGGTTTATATCTTCTAAAGGGCCACAGGCGGCCCGCATTAATTCTTGTTGTCTATTAAAATCCTCAATGAATTTCATCTCCCTCAAAAGGGGTTCATATTGGCGACGAAGTTTCTCTTGTGTCTCCAAGAGTTTCATCTCCCTCAAAAGGGGTTCGTATTGGCGACGAAGTTTCTCTTGTGTCTCCAAAGCCTTAATTATGTGATAATTCTGCATTCTTGGTACCTCGTTTTAGACACCGGGGCCCACACCTATGAATTTAGGCAACAATGTATTACAAAAGGCGGTCTAAAGCCATCCCCAGTAATATACGCTCAACTTGCATACAGCCTTAGACCACTCCCGTACAAATAAAGAGTTAGCACAATGATAGACCACATTGGTCTTTTTTGCAAGGCTGGCACTGCTATAGATACTCCCGGAGGCACGACCAGTCTAAGCCGTGGATAAATCACTGACATTACGCAAGAACCATCGCGGCAGACACATGGGCAAGCGGTATATATCTTTCACATAACCGCCCATTCATGAAACAGAGTTTACACTTTTGCATTGGATACTTATTCCGTTCTGAATGTGTTTCAAAGATGGTCCTCAAATTCAAGTTGTGAACAAAGAGGCCATACTGCATATTTAGGTCATAATGAGGTGCTTCTATGCAATTTGTCACTCAATTCTGTGACAATTGCATTTTTTGGCTTGATGTTTGCTTGGGTTCTGAATGTTGCAGTTTCGAAAAATAAACTGAACCCATCAGACGCGAGGCATCTCTTATGGCGGAAATTGACACTATATCCAAATACCTCATTCAACACTATCCCGACCACTTCGCCCGCTTCGCCCTCGCGCGAGACGACGTCGAGGTCATTGAAGTCATCGACACGGAGCAACTCACTGTTGAAGCACGCCACACCGATAGCCTTATTCGCGTACGTATCAATGGTCAGGAAGCATTAGTCCACAACGAAATTCAAACCACCGACAGCACCAATCCGCCTATGCCGCGTCGCATGGCAGGGTATATCGGACGCGCCATTGAGCATCATGGCCTGCCGATTTATTCCAACGTCATTTACTTGCGTCCCAATGCGGGACAGAACGATCCGGGGTATTACGTCCAGGAGCTTCCCGGCTACCAAATCGCGATTCAGTATCGCGTGATCAGACTGATCGAGATAGAAGGCCAACGCATCCTGGACGCGGGGCATTCAGGGCTGATTCCTTTCACGCCATTGATGAAGCCACCTGAAGGGATGGCCTCGGAGGCGTGGTTGCACCAGTGTATTCACACAGCTCGGACGCGCCCCATAGACCGGTCGCCCAAAGCCGATTATCTCGCTGGCATGGTGGCCTTGAGCGAGTTGGTTTACGAGTCTGAAACCATTTCTGCTATTATTTTTAAGGAGGACATCATGGATATCATCCGAGAATCATCCCTTATTCAATACTTTAAGCAAGAAGGCATTGAAGAAGGTATTGAGCAAGGCATTGAGCAAGGGGGTAGAAAACGCGCTATTGAAGATCTCCTTGACGTGTTGGAGATTCGATTTGATCTCCGCGAGACAGATCCCCTATCCACTCGCATTGCCGCCATAGACGATTTGCAACGCCTCAAGCAGTTGCACCGCGCGGCAATACAGGTACCCAATCTCGAGGCATTTCAGCGCGTATTAGATGCGTGACGTGATTTCCCAATGCATTGGGCCGTGCGAGTTCGCGGCTTGCCAGACATTAATGTGAGCTACTTTCAAATATGCGTACGACCGCCTGCGCTACACGCAGTACAGTTTCCTCCAGCGTATCATCTACACCAGACCTGAGCACCAACTGGCCGCTATGCAATTCTATGCCGAGGGTTTGGCATATATCTTTAATCATCAAATTCCGTTGTAGCGATGGCTGAGCGTTTACCGATTGCATGCGAAGCCAACCCAGAGCATCACCGAAATCTGTGACAATATAGCCGTTGCCGCGCTCCAAAACGAACACATCCACTATGCCGCCATCGGGATACATCAGCGGCGTTCTAACCCGCACCCCTTCTTGCGGAGCCGGTGAACATTCGAATCGCGGCGGTAGCGTTTTGCCAATAATCGCGCAGAGTTTGTCGGCACTCATAACATCAATCCCCTTATCGGCTTCGGTCAATCAAGGGAGTCATTTATCTTCTCGGTTGTCGAGACCTCGCAAACCTTGCTCCGCTGAGGCTGCGAGGCTGTCATTACCGGCATCTCGTGCCAAGTCTCGTGCGTTCTCGAAATCCTGTCGCGCTTCGTCTATTAGATCTAACTTGCCTTTCGCAATACCTCGGTTAATGTAAACTCTGGGATAGTCTGATCTCAAGCTAATCGCCTTATCATAGTCAGCAATAGCCTCTTCAAATTGCTCCAATGCAGCCTTCGCAGTACCCCTGTTGCCGTATGCTTCGGCAAAGTCTGGCTTCAGGCGGACCGCTTCGTCATAGTCTGCGATGGCATCGGCGGATCGCTTCAATAAGGCCTTTGCGGAGCCCCGGTTGTTGTATGCTTCAGCGTAGTCCGGTTTCAGGCGGATCGCTTCATCATAATCTGCGATGGCATCATCGTAACGATCCTGTTCGGCCTTCGCAAGGCCCCGGTTGTTGTATGCTTCGGCGTAGTCCGGTTTCAGGCGGATCGCTTCATCATAATCTGCGATGGCATCGGCATATTGCTCCAATTTGGCCTTCGCAGCACCCCTGTTGTTGTATGCTTCGGCAAAGTCTATCTTCAGGCGGATCGCTTCATCATAATCTGCGATGGCATCATCGTAACGATCCTGTTCGGCCTTCGCATTCCCCATGTTGTAGTAAGCTTCGGCAAAGTCTGATTTCAGGGAAATTGCTCGGTCATAGGCCGAGATGCAGTCTTCCGGGTTCTCGAGCAAATAACCGACGGAGAACCATGCTCTTGCGGCTTGATCATTATCAATCCCTTCGGCGATATGGGCAATGGCACGCCATTTCTCGATTGCCTCGTCTCTCTTGTCTTGCTGCTGAAGAAAAACGGCCTGGGCAATTGCCTTATCTATCAGCGAAGCCATGGGGTTTTCACCTATGTTGGCAGCGGCCTGCTTTGCTTCTTCAGGATCATCGGCAGCAGCTTCAGCGGTCATGGTCTGGAGAATCTTAGTGGATTTATCGAGGTTCCTCTCAATCTCATCAACGTGACGCTCGGCTGCTTCCGCATGCTGAGTAACGATCTTGACACTGTTTTTTGCCTCGGTCTCAATTTCCCGGAAGCGTTTGAAGCCTATGTAGCCGCCTACTACAGCAATAACGCTGAAGAATGTGAGGAAAATGGTAATAACAGAGAGCCAGCGGTCAATGTACGCTGCCCGGTTATCCAGAAGTTCGCGTCGGAGTTCGTTGAAGCGGTGCTGAATTTCGATATTGTCCGCAGCAGAAATCGACGGGACAGTAGGCGGGTCGGTTTGTACGGACATGTCGTGATCCGTGCTTTTCTTGTCGTGCTTTAGACTGTCGCTGGTGACCACTACCTTGGCCACCGTAGGCGTGCTTTCAATGGCGGGCTTGGTCGTCTGTGCGAACGTAACCATTGAAAGAGTTGCCGCCAATGTAGCAGCGATAAGCCCAACCCGAGTTCCAGTTATGATCAACTGGGGCATCCTCACTTTCACGTCTCGTTTATTGTTCATGTATCTCCCACATCTACTCGTAAATCCCCAGACACCAACTTCGGCAATAGCGCGTCACGCTGAGCGGCAAGGGTGATGGTCTCTCTACGGTAGCCAACCGTCCTCTCCAAGAGTACCGAGGCTTGCTGATCAAACGCGCGAATGACAGGTGTCGATGGTATTATGGTTTCCAAGGCGAGAACGGCTCCTGCCGGCGCCCGTTGGTGACTTTTCGACGTGCCTGTTACGAGAGATTCGATCTGTTGACGAAAGAACGGTGAGCGTGCAAGGCAATAGACGTAGCTCCGTTGGAACGGCCGTCGCGCCAGAAGCACTAAGAACTCGGTTGAGCATATCGTCCTCTCATCAGATGCCACGTCCACGAACCAGACGCGCTCAGTCTCCGGATTAAGCTTTGATAACAAAATAACTCCCGGCGGCACACGAGATTTCTGACTTTTGATATCTTCGCCATGCTCTATCTGAGGCCATTGGTTTTTATCGAAAGCCGGAATACTGAAATGGTGGAAGACAGTATCTGGAGAAGCAAGCGGGTTTTCATTGTCGCGAATTTGATCAACTATGTCACCAAAACATCCAACTTTCCACCCCTCCGGTATCGGCCCCAATTCCGAATCCACGAGGCGGTCTGGGAAGAGGTCGGCGAGGTGTTTTGGCAGACCGGGATCGCGGCCTTCCATCTTGGCGCGGACAGGGTCGAAATCGACGAACCACGATTTGAACAGGGCGCGGGCCATTTCTTCCAGCGTTTCGTTCATGCGGCGGTTTAACTCGATCTTATCGTCCAGCGTGCCGAGGATGTGGGCGATGGCGCGTTGTTCGGGGATAGGCGGAAGTGCAGCCTCAATGTGCTCAAGGTCTCGTCTGGTGACGTGTCCAAGGCCGGTCGTTTGCTTATTGCGAGCTATGCCAACAAAGTTGGGTTTCAAATATCGCAATAGATAGTAGAAAAACGTAGTATCGATACTGTCGTCTGGCGTAACTCGAAAAATATGTTGATTCAGCCAACCCTCCGGACCTCGCCACCAGAAAGCGTCAATGGAAGTCTCCGGTTGACCCGACCATGAAAATAGTAAATCGCCGGGCCGAATATAAACTGACTCGTTAAAACTCTGTTGGGTGAATTTGGTCTGACCTGAGATACCCCCTTTGATCTCAGCAATTTTGATGACTGGCTTACCCATTGGACTAAACTGGATCTTCCGAAATGCGAGTCCGTTCACCCATTTCGCCATGGAATACAAGGGCTTTCGTTTCCAATGGCGAGGAAATTGGGGAAAGTAAAGCCAGTTCTTACCCGCTGAGTCGCCACTTGTGTTCTCCACCAACACCATATACTCCTGCTCAATCTCTCTGTGAAAGCTCTCCGGCAGTCTCGCCCAATCATGTATCTGCACAATGATGGGAACGTTCGACTGCTCCAACGCCTCGGTTAGATCGGTCAGTTGACCGCTGGGTATCCGCTTCAAGTCCGGACCTCTGAGCACCAGATCCAGGTCACTGCCCTCGTGGCTTCTACCGCTCACGCGGCTACCATAAGCCCACACCTCCACACCGGGCACATGCTCCCGCAACAGTGCCTCGATCTGATCCCGATAGCGGCGCGGCAAGTCCAGGCGCTCAGTCATCCGATCCCTCCGTTATGACCTGAGCCAATTCTTTGGCATCAATAATAAATTGAGGAAGAAGCTCAAGCGTCATCTCGGCAAAACCCGCGCCGTATTGGTGTGCTGTGTCGTTGCGGTTGTCCCGGTACTCCAGCCAGCGCTCGCAACTCTCTACCGAGATCAGTCCATGCTTTACAGCGTAGCGGAACAAATTTTTGAAAGTGAGACGATCTGCCTCCCGATTATTGGCAAAATAGGGTCTGAGCCGCCTCTTCAACAGACTACCGCTCTGCTCCAAAATCAACTCAAACTCTTTGACACAAGCCGCACGATAGATATCGTAAGAAATATCGTCCTCGCTATACTGTTGCAACTGCTCCAACGCCATCTCTAAAGTGTGGATACAGCGCGTAAGAAATTCAGTATTGATATTCATATCTCATAGCCTCTCATTACCGTTTCACACCGGGCAAATTGTTCGACGAATTGCCCGTGTCCATACGTGACCTATAGCTCATCGTGTCCTCCGCCAAATCCGAGCGTCTTCAGATTCTCATCAATCGCGGCGTCCAGCCTCCTGGCCTCTGCCTGTTGCTCTTGCCATTGTGCGACCAGACGCTTCATCTTCTCCTCAAAAGGTTCGCCATCGTCCTCTTGCGGTTCGGCGCCCACATAGCGACCGGGCGTGAGGATATGGCTGTGCCGGCGAACTTCCTCCAGCGTGGCACTCTTGCAAAAACCGGGAACATCGTCATAGTCATCCTCGCCAGATCGCCAGGCGCGGTACGTATCGGCAATGCGGTCGATATCCTTCTTTGCCAGTTCCCGTTGCGTGCGATCTAACATATATCCCAACTTGCGAGCGTCAATAAAGAGGACTTCGCCCCGACGGTCGCGGAATTTTCCATTGTGGCGGTCACGAGCCAGAAACCAGAGACACGCGGGAATCTGCGTCGATCTGAACAACTGCCCCGGCAATGCCACCATGCAATCTACCAGATTCGATTCAATCAGATTCTTGCGTATCTCGCCCTCGCCAGACTGACTGGACGACATCGAACCATTGGCCAGCACAAAACCCGCCGTACCAGTGGGCGAGAGATGATGCACCATGTGTTGCACCCACGCAAAATTGGCATTGCGCGGCGGCGGCACCCCATACTGCCAGCGCTGATCCTCGCGCAACCGGTCACCGCCCCAGTCCGAAACATTAAACGGAGGATTGGCGAGAATATAATCCGCCCGCATATCGGGATAGCGGTCATTGTGAAATGTATCCCCCTGCGCGATCTGCCCTTCAATACCCCGAATCGCCAGATTCATTTTCGCCAATCGCCATGTCGTATAATTAGACTCCTGCCCATAAATAGAAATATCACCCCGCGCCTGACCCCCATTGCCATTCCCGCTCTGATGCGCCTGAATAAACGCGATAGACTGCACGAACATACCAGAAGAACCACAACACGGGTCATAGACCCGCCCGTTATATGGCTCTAACATCTCCACCAGCAAATTGACCACACAGCGCGGCGTATAGAACTCACCCCCTTTGCGCCCTTCGGCCAGTGCAAACTGACTCAAAAAATATTCATAAACCTGGCCCAGCACATCCTGGGAACGAGCCTCTGCATCGCCAATGTCAATCTTGCTGATCAGATCAATAACCTCGCCCAAACGGGTCTGATCCAACGCCTGCCGTGCATAATCCTTGGGCAACACATCCTTCAATGCTTCATTATCGCGCTCAATAGCAACCATAGCATCATCCACCGCTCGTCCGATAGTCGTTTGTCTCGCCTGTGCCTGAAGAATCGTCCAGCGCGCCTCGGGTGGCACCCAGAAAATATTCTGAGCGCGGTATTCATCCGGATCATCCGGATCAGCACCCTCACCGCGTTCCAACTCCAATTGGGCGTGCGCTTCCTGGAAAGCATCAGAGATATACTTCAGAAAAATCAGACCCAGCACAACATGCTTGTACTCCGCAGCATCCATACTCCCACGCAGTGCATCTGCCATCTCCCACAATTTCGCCTCGTAATTGGTAGGTTTATCGGCACTCGTCTTAGTCATCCTTTATTCCTTTTCACCTTCGATTAGCTGCGCGGGGCGGTCAAAAATCACTGGATCGCGGCTTAAAAGCATGCCGCGATGACAGGCGAGAGCCTGCCCCGTAGTGACTCTATACGGGGGCACAGAGACCGTCCCCTACGACGGGGTAAAAACCGTTCTTTACGCTCATGCCTCATCCTTATTCCCTCTTCACCTGAGGCTCTCTTGGGAGCAACACCTGCGGTTGAACGATACGCCGGCGTTGGGGTGTCAAACGTTCCAGCAACTCTGGTGAAGGCTGGTACCCGTGCCGAAAATTCCCCCACGAAGGCCCGTAGCGATACACCGCAATACGCCGCGTACCTGTATTGACCCGCATGGCCGACCCGTGTGAAATCCCATCCACAAAAACGAGAACATCGCCCGCCTTCATATACACCTCAATCGCACCCACCGTACCCTCCACAGACCTGTCCTTCCCCATCTTCTGCTCATCGTAAAACGGATACCTAAAATTCGACTTGTGACTCCCCGGAATCAACATCGTCCCCCCATCGCCCGGACCAATATCCGTCAGCGCCATCAGCACATTGACCTGCCCGCACATAAACCGCCCGCCGTGATACCGGAACTGATTCCTGTTAATCGGCGGAAACCCACCCGAATGCAACCCAATAGCCTCGCCCGGCTCGCGGAAATTGGCCAAACACTCATCGATAAACATCGGCCCGTGATGGTGATCAAACGTCCCCTCTGCACCGATGAAAAGTTTCACATGCTCAAACCACGACGGATGATCAATCAGCTTCTCATACGGCTCGCCCGCCTCATAAATCTGCTGATAATTGATCCCCGACGTCGCATCGCCATACGTATGGCCTTGAATATAACCATACCACTCGCCCGGCTCCAGCGCGGGAATCTCATCCAAACAATCGTTCAACGCCTGAACCTCATCCGCCGTCAGCGCGCCCTCCAGATGCAGGTACCCGCGCAAATCAAACAAATAAACATCGAGATCTGAAACCATTGTTATGCTCCTTGTCAACATTATCTATCCATACCGTAAGATTATGATAAACTCTTATAGGCTTAAAATCCATATCATTCTTCACACTTCGTACTTCATACTTCATACTTCATACTTGCTTCAATACCCTTCTCATTATATACTTTGGAAATACTGTGAGGAATATTCAAACATGGAATCACAAAACCCAAAAAACATGCAAGAACGCACGCCTGAAACCGTACGCGGTGAAGAAACCGAGGAAGAACAGCTCATCGAGGCAGAAGAAGAACCACAACCCCTGCTTGAGAATCGGCTAACCCTGCGGAAACCGCTCGGCATCTTATTTGACCTGGGCGATACCCTCTTGACATACATCAGATTCGATCCAGAAGCCGGACATGCAGCCACACTTAACATCGCCAACAATCCATTGGGTTACACAGTCGCAGACATTGACAACCACATAAAAAAACTCAACCGAGACCTCATACCCCGCAGAGAAAAAGCACAGGTAGAATTTCATCCCCACATCATCCAGCGCCACGTTTACGAAGCCCTGCACATCACCTTTGACCGCACACCTGAAGAAGTCGAACGCGTATTCTGGCGCGCGGCAACATCGTGGCAGCTCGAACCCGGTGTGCAAAACACCCTCAAAATATTGCAAAACAAAAACATACCAATGGGCATCGTCAGCAACGCCGCATTTTGCGGCCGCACATTGATGTGGGAAGTCGAACAACAGGGACTCGCGGACTACTTCCGCTTTCTCATGTCCAGCGCTGACTATTGGGTTCGCAAACCCCATCCCCTCCTATTGGAAACCGCCGCCGCCAAACTCGGACTCAAATCCGCCGACGTATGGTATGTGGGCAACTCGCCACAATACGACATAGCAGGCGCGCACAACGCCGGCATGGGCGCCGTATGGTACAACCGTTTGGACGACCCTCTCGATGGGCCCGACCCCCATGTCGAAGTCAAAAACTGGCGCGAATTCTTAGAACTGGTTGAAGGCTTTTATTTGAAACTATAGGGAGAAACACGATGTCCGATTTTTCAATCGCAGAAGCAGTTCACAACGCATTTCAAAACCACGCCATAGTCGATATACACACCCACCTCTATCCCGCCTCAATGGGCGAACTCTACCTGGCGGGACCCGACGCGCTACTGACCTATCACTACCTCAAAGCCGAATGCTCGCGCATGTTACCCGAAGGCGTCGCAGTTGACACCTTTAACAACATGCCCACCACAGAACAAGCCGACATGATCTGGCAACAGCTCTTCGTTGGCAACAGTTCCCCAATCTCCGAAGCCCAACTGGGCATCGTCACCGTCATGAATCGCCTGGGACTAAATCCCCGCGCAGAAAACCTATCCGAATTTCGCGCATTCCACAAATCTAAAACACCCGAAGAATATACCGACATGGTCTTCGAAAACGCCGGCGTCGCCAGTGTCTATATGACCAACGACCCCCTCGACGAAACAGAAGGCACCATGTGGCAACAGGGCATCGACATCGACGCGCGCTTCAGAGCAGTCCTGCGCCTGGACAGCGCGCTCATGAACTGGCCCGCCCCCGCCGACAAACTCCGCGCACTGGGATACGACGTTGAAGACCGCCTATCCGACAAAACCTTTGCGGAACTGCGACATTACCTCACCGATTGGGTCCAAAAAATGGACGCCCGATACATGGCCATATCGCTCCCCCCGGACTTTGCCTATCCATCCGAAGACAGCATCACACAAATGATGAGCAACGTCGTATATCCCACAGCCCATGAACTACAGATCCCCTCGGCAATGATGATCGGCGTCACGCGACAAGTCAACCCACTCCTCAAAGACGGTGGCGACAGCCTGGGCAAATGGGACCTGACCAACCTCGAACGCATCGCACGCGACTGGCCCGACGTCAATTTCCTCATCACACTGCTCTCGCGCGAAAACCAGCACGAACTCTGTGTCACCGGACGCAAATTCCCCAACGTACACCCCTTTGGATGCTGGTGGTTCTTGAACAACCCCAGCATCATCCGAGAAATCACAGCCGAACGCATCGAACTCCTCGGCACCAGCTTTGTACCCCAGCACTCCGACGCCCGCATCCTGGACCAATTACTCTACAAATGGACGCACTCCATCAAAGTCATAGCACCCGTCTTCATCGACAAATACGAATCACTTCGCGCCGCAGGCTGGCCCCTCACCCCGGCGGACATCCAGCGCGACATCTCCACCATGTTTGGCGGAGGCAAATTGCTGGATTGATGAGATGACACACGGGAGCCTGCCCCGTAGTGACTCTATACGGGGGCACGGGGACCGTCCCCTACGACGGGGTACAACTGGCCGCTCCCCAGGCCAGTTCATACTATTGACAGGGTTAATTAATGCATAAGATGACAACCAAAATCTTCTGGATTGTGGTCGCACTCCTCCTCTTCTCAGGATCGGGGTTGTGTACGCCGTATAAAATCTATATCTTTATGGGAGAAACCTGTCCGGTCTCGCGGCATTACACCTTAACACTCAAAAAATTGCACACAGAATATGCCTCAGAAGAACTCGAATTCATCGGTATATTCCCCAATCGACTCTCCACGCCAGCCACAATTGCGGCATTCAAAGAGAAATACGCCTTGCCATTCTCTTGCATCGGAGATTCCACCCACACATGGGTGAACCGATTGGAAGCAACAGTTACGCCAGAAGTCGTCGTAGTCGATTCATCAAACACCGCGATCTATCGGGGTCGCATTGACAACACCTTTGCGGACCTGGGCAAAAGACGCCGCATCATCACCGAACACGATCTCGCAAATGTACTGAACGCCCTACAGGACGAAAAACCCCCAGCATTTCGCCAAACCCAGGCCATTGGCTGCTTCATAACCTTATGGCAAAATGCTAAACAGGAATAAAGTCATGCGCCCAATTTCCCTCTCCATACTCGCGATCCTCCTCGCCTTTGCTTCGCTGCGCGCGGAACCCCCCACCTTTAGCAAACACGTCTCGCAAATCATATACAACAACTGCACATCGTGTCATCGCGAAGGTGAAATAGGGCCTATGCCCCTTACAAATTACAGCGAAATCGCGGCCTATGCAGACATGATCAAATACGTCACAGAAACCCAATACATGCCGCCGTGGAAACCCGATTACAACTACAGCCAGCACATTGGCGCAAGAACACTCACCAAAACAGAAATCAACACAATCTCAAACTGGGTCAACGCGGGCTTTCCCCAGGGCGATATAGCCCTTGAAGCACCCATACCGGACTTCCCAACAGGCTCTGTACTCGGCACACCCGACCTCGTACTCACAATGGAAGAATCCTTTACAATCCGCGGCAATAACCTGGATCAGTACCAGGTCTTTGTCATCCCAACCCATCTGACAGAAGATCGAGAAATCGAAGCCGTTGAATTTCGCCCCGGCAACCGCAGAATCGTTCACCACGCACTCATCGGCGCCGACATCACGGGCCGTGCCCGCCAAAAAGACCTCGAAACCCCGGAATACGGTTACGAATCCTTTGGTGCTTTCGGCGCGCCAACCGCTGTTGTCCTGCCCGGATACACACCCGGCGCAAAACCCTCGATATATCCCAAAGGCGTTGGACACATATTGCCCAAAAACTCCGACTTACTGATCCAGGTACACTACGCACCCTGGCCCCTTGCAGAATCCGACCAATCCAGCATCAACATATTCTTCAAAAAAGAACCCATCGAAAGAGAAGTGGGTTTTATCACCATCGCACCGCTTTCCACTGACGGTAAAACATTGAGCAGAATATTCAGGGTTCTGCTCGGGGAAGAGCGACACGGCGGCACCCCCGTAGAAAAAATCGAAATTAACGATCTCTTTGTGATCCCGAAAAATCAAATCAAAACATTTCGCACAACACTCTTCATCAATCGGGATATCAGCCTCCTGTCCATCTATCCACACATGCACTTGCTGGGCAAATCCTGGGAAGTCTATGCCACGGATCCACAGGGCAACCGCACCAATCTCATCCGCATTGAAGACTGGGATTTTAACTGGCAGGGCAATTATACCTTCACCCAATATCAAAAAATAGCTGCGGGATCCCAAATCCACGCCATTACCACCTATGACAACACCTCAAACAACCCACGCAATCCCAACTATCCCCCCCGCAACTTGACCTGGGGCGAAAAAACCACCGATGAAATGCTCCTATTGGTCATGGAATACGTACCCTACCGACAAGGCGATGAAAATATCGCCCTGACCGTTGGCAAAGACCTGAGCATAGACTTTAACGGCAACGGACAACGAGATTTTGCCGACTTTCTCTTATTCGTCCAAAACTTTGGCCTGAACCGAGACGACACCAGCTATCAACGTCAATTTGACCTCAACTCGGATGGCCACATCAACTTTGCCGACTTCCTCATCTTTGCCAATCTATTTGCGGAATAATAAAAAAGGCTCCTGAAGATCGCATCTCCAGGAGCCTTTACACACCGCAAACTTCTCCGTTCTTTCTATCTTCACAACGGGCGAGGCATGCCTCGCCCCTACCGTTTCATCGTGAACTGGTCTGGACTGCGACCAGTTGTACACCATTCCACACTTCCCCTATCCCTTCGCCAAACTCACTACCCCATCCTCTCCCACCTCCAAATGCATCTCGCGCGACCGCGTATTTGAATACGGCCCATACATCACCGCGCGTTGCTCCTCGGTCATCCCCGCCACAATCTCTTCATCCCAATAAATCTCGGGCTTCGCAACCGGTTGCGAAGCGCCCGACCTCGTAGCTGTGCGCGATGCGTACTTGATCAAAATAGACCGCCGTTCAAAATCGGCCGTCCACGGATGCGTACCGTGTGTTTGCGCGCCATCCATAAAAAACAGCACATCGCCCGGATTCAAATCCGGCTCAGCCACCACATCCATCTCATCTTCTTGCGACCGCACGCTGGACGGCATCGAGTACTTCGACTTATGCGACCCCGGCACACATGCAAAGCCCCCCGATCCAGTTGGCGACTCCCCCAATTGAAACGTAATCGTCACACCGCCGACATACGCCTTGCCATTCTGGTGATGATACGCCACCGCTTCTCCATGCGGCTCACCTGCACCGTGCAAAGACCCACCTGAAGTACCATTGATCCCACCGATAAACTGAGGCCCGTGATCCAGCCGAAAACCAATACCGCACATCACATTCAGACGCGACACAATCTCGGGAAGCGCAATCATCTTGCGAAACGGCTCGCAATGGGGCGCGGGCAAAGTCAACAAAAATGGATAACTATTGGTCGTACGGGTCAAAATACCATCTTCTATTCTCGGACGCGTACGCTCGCGCAACAACTCAACCTCGGCACACGCATCATCGCTTTGCACCACCTCGCCGAGATAATCAATCGCCTCATTCGCCGCCTTGACATCCTCTTGTGGAAAGACACCGCGCAAAACCAGATACCCGGTCAAATCCCAGTAATAGCGTTCTTTTGCATTCATCGTTTGCTCCTTTTGAGGGACGGCACAGGAACCGTCCCCTACTTCACAACCCGCGTTGTTTCGCCATCGGACTCCAGCAAAGGCAACCGACTCCCGTGATGGACGCCGGGACCGTACAAAACAGCTTGTTGTTCTGGTGTCAATTCACCGACCCAATCCCCATAGCGATCCTCCGGCGTAAAATACTTGCCCACAGCGCGCGCCGCTGCGCGAGAAGCGTATTTATAAAGCACAGAGCGCCGCTCGCCCTCGCCTCGCCACGGCAGCGTACCATGAGTCATTGTCTCCGCAAAAAAGAGCACATCGCCCGCTTGCATCACGGGCTGATAGACCAGCCCCATATCGTCCTCTGCAGAACGCACCTCAGCGGGTGTTGGCTCGGCTGTCTTATGACTCCCCGGCACACAGGCAAACCCACCATCGCCTTCGTTGACATCTGTCAATTGCCACGCCACAGTAATACCGCGACAGAAAATCTTCCCATTCTGCTGGTGATACCACACCGACTGGCTAAACGGTTCGCCGCCGCCGTGCAGTTGATGACCCTCTGCGCCTTTGCGCGAGCTAATCAACAGCGGCCCGTGATCCAGGCGAAAGCCCTTGCCGCTAAACTCATTCAAACGGCTCACCACAACCGGATGAACCAGCAATTTCCGAAACGGCTCGCGATAGGGTTCGGGCCAGCTCAACATGCCCGTAAGCTCGCGCCTGCCCTCTTTGCCAGAAAGCGCGGACGACCCCCGCGCCAGGCCTCCATCTTCGATAGATCGCGTTCTAATTTCATCCCCGTAGTGATCAATCGTATCATTACACCCCTTCACCTCATCCGCAGACAATGCCCCCCGCACGACCAGATAACCGCGCAGGTCAAAAAAGTACTTCTCCTCTTCGCTCACTGTATAAAGATTGTTGCCCATGGTGAAACTCTCCTGTTAGTTGCCTAAATTCAGTTAAAAGCACTACGCCTACGCCTCTATCCGCACGCTTCCATCTTCACAGACCTCCAGAGATGGCACGCGCCCCCTGTGATTGGAATAAGGACCATACATAACAGACAACTGCTCGGGTGTCATATCCTCGACAACTTCTCGATCCCAATAAATCTCCGGTGGCGACACATCCTGCGAAGGACCTCCCCGCGCACATGTGCGACCCGTGTATTTGAACAAAATGGACCGCCGCGTTGTATCCAATTTCCACGGCGTTGCCCCGTGTGATTGCGCGCTATCCATAAAAAAGACAACATCGCCAGCTTCCGCCACGGGCTGTTTGATCAAATCCATATCGTCATCTCCTGTACGCACGCCTTTTGGCATCGGAAACATCGCTTTATGGCTGGATGGCACACAGGCAAACCCACCCATGCCCTCTTTGCAATCGTGCAATTGCCACGCCACCGTCACACCCCCTACCCACGTCTTGCCATTTTGATGGTGATACGCGACATGCGGCCGATGCGGGTCGCCATTTCCATGCATCGTATGGCCTGCCGTACCTTTATTGCTCACAATAAACATCGGCCCGTGGTCGAGCCGAAACCCTTTATCACACATCACATTGAGATACTTCACCAGCACCGGATGTGCCAGCATCTCCCGGAAAGGTTCGCAGTCCGGTTTTGGAAACTCGAGAATACCGGGCAACATAGGGCGCCCCGTACCGGCAAAAGCGACCGACTCCCTCGCCGTTGAACCGCCAACCTTAACCCGGTCCCAGTAGCGATCCACAATATCATTCGCCCGCGCAACTTCCTCTTCTGACAACACGCCTTTCACGACGAGGTATCCCGTCAAATCCCAGAAATATCGCTCGCGCGCATCCATAAGGCTTCTCCTTTTGAGACGAGTGAGTATTTTTTTAACATGAAATAGAAATCCCAATCCGAATATCCTGATTCAAAACCAACAGGCACTTTCTACTGTATAGATCACTTCCCACCCACCCATAACCCGACAACACACGGCTGATTTTTATTCCCAAATGGATTGATCAAATCAGTATTGAACCCGCTCCAGACACTTGATTTTTCCATCTTTCTACTGCTCCGTTCACCCGTCAAAATTGCCATCCAATCCACCGCTATTGGCGCCCCCTCGCGCACATCGGATAAATCGATACGCGTATCGCCGCCCTCGGGCAAATACACCAGATACGCATCCCCCTCCAGTGCCAGACAGAGACCCCGCTCCACGTATTCATTATCCGCAGCCATCTGATTAAATGGCAGAGCCTCCAAAAAATCGCGCAACTCTCGATACCTCATCCAGCTCGCTGGTTCCGGCTCAAACTTGATCAGATCCCACGACGTATTATCGTAATAATAACAAGCATACGCACCTGCCGCGTAAATACCCCACGTCCACTTCAAAATATCATCCCATTCGGCAGTCGTGCGCCCGCGATAGGTCTTGAGCTGTTCTTCGGAAAGCTCGTACCCGTATTCCACATTAACATAAGGCGAACACCAATTGCGCATCCTGCGAATCGCCTCTCGATTATAGCGCGCGGCATCGGACAAATGCACCTGATCCGTCACAAAATCCGACTGGAAATCGGGTTCAGACAGCGTTCCCGCGTTTTGGCGTTCAACATCGTGTACCGTCAGCAGATGATCATAAGCATCTGCCCTGCGAATAATATCCATACGCTCCAGAACATAATCGTGACTGCCCGTCTCGCGATGCAGATTCTTACTCTCCTTGCCCACATCCCAGATCACATTGCCAAAAGCCTGGTACCGCGCAACCGCATAGCGCCAGAACCGATCATCTGCCTCCGTCCTGCGCTCGGGCCAATTCACCTGTTTATTTTGCACCTGCAACATCAGATGAACCGCAATCCCCTTCCCGTGCAAATAGTGCATCAAGCGGTCAAAATCGCGAAAAAAATCGATATTCATCCGCTCGTGATCCGGCGCATCATTCGTGCCCTCAAACAAATACATCTCCGGCGGCCCAAAAAGGTACTCGGGCAACATAGGGCGCGTATCGTCATTCGCTCGAGAACCAAAACCCGTGTGGGCATACAAATTTGTGACAAAACAATTGAACCCCCGGCTCGCAACCAGATCGACATGTCGATAACACCGCTCCGCATCTGCCTGGTGATAGCTGAACAACCAATCGCACTCAAAACCCAGATATAAAAATGGCGTACCATCAGACCAGGAAAATCGCTGCGGGTCGTCTAAGTCCGGATCAATACCCACCAGACCATGTACATCGGGGTTCTCATTTGCTATGCACTGCACGCGCCACTCAGTGCCATCCAGACCCGAAAGCTCAGACCGAGAATACCCCCACCAAGCATCTTCTACAGTCGGACTAAAACGGACAACCCATTTATCCCCATCAAAAAAACCGGGCACCTCAATCACCTCGCCCCGCTCGTGCATAAAAGTTGCCGTCACTTCCACCGCAAATGGATTTTTATCACCCGCATCTGCATTCAATTCAAAATCGCACACTGCATATTGCTGCACTTCTAACATCGACCAAATCCTCTCTCACCTATACGACTTAATCACATAATACAAAAACACACCCAGCACAATAACCACAACACCAACCCAGATCAGCGCCCAAAACTGAACATCCATCCGGTAGCCCTCCGCCTGTTATTCCCCGTCCTCAATCGACACATCTCGTACATCATCTGTCCAATCGACCCAGATATTATCCCCTGGGGGTTCTTCCTGAAGCTGGGGCATATTGTTCAGCTTGAAATCGTACAACACCGCCTTTCGAATCTGCCGCGAAAAATTTTGCGACGCCATATGCCCGATGCGGTGATGCCAGAAAACAAGATCGCCGGGTTCTCCATGCGTCTGATACGAATTCTCTTCACAAGATTGAAACTGTTCTCTATGCGCCTCCAACTGGGGCAGTGGCTCCTTGAGATAGCGCGTCTGGTAATCGAAAAAGAACGTGCGATGGCTTTTGGGCCATATTGTAAAACCGCCGCCATCTTCGGGAACGTGATCGATATAGCCCACCACTGCAAAATTGAACGCATGGGCATCCACATGCAAATGGCGCGGTTGGCGCGGAACATCGCCATAGGGCAACGTGCAATAAATACCGCGCACACCACCGGGCTCGGGGAAATTGCCCTTGCCCAGCATTTGCTCAGCAGCACCCCACACCACCGGATTTTTTGCCAACAGCTCGACCATCCAGGGTTCTCTGCCCACCTTGCGATATTGCCAGCGATAACCGCGCTTGTAATTATGGCGATCCATTGATTCCTCTTCCGGCTTGATGGGACCGACCCATGAATCCGGATCGTCTTTCTTCAAACTCGGCGGCGGATCATCCCACAGGCGTTCTCGCGCACGGGCGCACAACTCGGGATCCAGAGCACCCTTCTTCACCAGATAGCCCTCGCGTTTGAAAAAACGGATCTCGTCTTCCGTAAGCACAGACATGACTTTTCTCCTCTTTTATGCGATTGATACTGTCTCAACCCAATTATAGGCACTTACCTATCGACAAAAAAGTATAAAGTGAAGTGATACAACAAAAAACCCGACCTCAAATTGAGATCGGGTCGAAATTCCATATTTGTATTGCCAAAACAAGTTGCCCGTCAGTCCCTATTATGTGTATCTTAGCAAAGGGTGACTTTTCAGAGAGCCAATCGAGAAAGGTAAAAAACAATGAAAATACAAAATTACATTTATTGGCAAGATGATCTGATGTTTCTCGGATACCTTGAAGACTATCCCGACTACTGGACGCAAGGCAAAACCATAGAAGAGTTAGAAGAAAATCTGGTCGATATATATAAAGAACTTACGGGCGGTGCCTCGTCCCCCGTATCGCCGTAATCCGCACATCTCATCCAAATTCTCTCGCCGCCCAATCATCCGCATCCTGCACCACATCCTCTGGCAATTTACGGCTTCGCGCCAGGTGTCCCTTTTGCGCTCGCATGGTCGATTGCCTGGCATCCTGATAGCGCCAATCGCAACTCCACCGAATCGTCTGTGACGTATTTGGCAGCCCGCGGTGAAACAGCAGATTGTGGAACAAAACCACATCGCCCGGATCCAGTGCAATTGGCACGGCTTCACCTGCATAGCGAGATAGATGGCTCTCGGAAATCTCCAGATAATATTCTCGTTTCTCATGCGGAACCACGCCCAGGCGATGCGTACCCGGAACAAATTCCATACATCCATTCTTAACCCGAACCGGCACCAGAGGTGCCCACACATTGATCATCTTTAGATCCCTAACGCCCATATCCCCACCCGTGGCGGTATAACCCCCATCTTGATGCCACAAAACCTCTGTACCTTTCCACTCGGGAAATTTTGGTCGCACAGTGTAATTTGGGTACAGGCGAATTTCCCACCCTAAAAACAACTCGACAAGGTCCAGAAGGCGGGGATAAAAAAACAGCCCGAACATCCCGGGCAAATGCAACTCGCTGCGAAACGATTTGGGCGCCTCATCCATATTATCTTCAAAGAACCGAAAAAACCGCGTCTCAAATGGCTCAGACTCAAACCGATCCCGTATCTTCCTATTCGCAATAAGAACATCAGCCGTTTGATCGACCAGCAATTCTAACTCGGATCGAACGCCATTGAGCACATCACAATCAAATATACCCTTGAGAATCACATAACCCTGAGCTTCAAATTGTTCCTGTAATGCGCGCATCCTCATCCATCCCCTCATCTGACTGCTGATACGACGCCGTAATCTCGTGATCTATGCCACCGCGAATATTGAAACGGCTAATCACCTCCATCTCAACCGGATCGCACAGATCTACCAGATCGTTCAAAATCTGATTCGTCACAGGCTCCATATAAATCCCCTGATCTCGGAACGACCAGAAATAGTGCTTCAGCGACCGCAACTCCACACATCGCGGACCCGGAACATACCAAATCACAATCGTCGCAAAATCCGGTTGTCCCGTCTTGGGACACAGCGACGTAAACTCCTCAAACGTAAACTCAATCGTATAACGCCGTTCCGGATTGGGATTATCAAACGCCTCTAATATGGAACTCATACCTCATCCTCACGTTCGTAATTCATATTGCCGTTTGAAACGGCAATCTACAGTACGGGCGAAAGATTTTTCGCCCCTACATCCTCGCGCTCATACGCCACAGACACGCACGTCACAATACCCCCTCGCACCGTAAAATCAACCGTCACATCTAACGCCATAGGATCGCACACCCGCACAAAATCATCCACAATCTTATTAACCGCACCCTCGTAATACACCTTCTCATCCCGAAACGCCCCCAAATACCGCTTCAACGACATCTGCTCCACACACATAGCCCCCGGCACATAAGAAATCGAAACCGTCGCAAAAATCGGCTGTCCCGTCACCGCGTACAACGCCGTAAACTCCGACGTCTCAAATTCAATCGTATAATCCCGCTCGCGTTCGGGATTTTTAACGCACTTTAGCAATAAGGAATCGCCCATAAGTTTTCCAAAAAACACTGGATTGCGGCTCAAAACCATGCCGCAATGACATTCGCTCAGAGACACAAATTAATCAAACGGCACCACACTCGCGCCCACCGGATCGGGATTCGTAGGCCGAATCGGCATCTCCTCATAAGACTGATAAGCCACATCCAAATGCGGCGTCTCAACCCGCCTATACCCCTCATACCGCGAATCTATCAACGCCTCCAGCGCGCCGGAAATCAACAACGTGCGCTCAACCGGATACTGCGGTCGCCCTGTCAAAAACATCTGCTGAATATTCAAACTCAAATAACTAAAATGCGCATGCGGATTATCCGGCAAAAAAACGCGCATATTCTCAATCTCTCCCCCGCGCCGCGCAGCAAACCCCCACCCCCGCGTGTACCCATTCAACATCAACGTGGCCGCCTTCAACCCATCTGCATACTCCAGCAAAAAAACAGCCGGATTCTCGCAATGCTCGCGCACATCGCCATCTTCTTTCGCCTCAATATGCGCCACCGCAGCCGCGTACAACTCGCGATCCCACGCATCCGACGCCCAAACATCATCCCCCTCCAAACACTGCACCGCCGCAATCCCCGTCTCCCCTCCCGCGCGGCGCTCAACCATACACTGCAGCGTCTCCAACGCGTGAAAACCATAAGAATCCAACCCTCCAAAAGCCACCGACATCGCCGTCTCAATCTCCGTATCCAAATCATACTCAATCCACGGCTTGCGCCATGCAAGCGGAAGAGACGACCCCGCCATAAACGGCACCTCAAACTCCCGCGCGCGATCGCACATCCACTTCGCATCGCGCCAATTATACGAAAGATGCTTATCGCTAAACACCGGAACAGACCGCCCCGACGAAGCGAACACCCCGCAAATCTGTTCAAAAAAATACTTGCGCGGATACATATGTTGTTCCTTCTCATTCCAGGGATAATCGCCGTGCTCCCCAATCAGCAACACCCCATCCACCGCCAACTTATCACCGCCCAAAGTCAAAGCCTGGTTAATACTCCCATACATCGGCACACCGAACTCCTCTGCAATCGCGCACCCGATATCATCTCTGAAATGCACCTGATCCAGATACATCGACACCACATCCACCTCTGGCGAAAGCAACCCGTCATCTGTTGGAAACCCCTTCAAAAACTTCGTCACAATCACATCGGCATGTGACCGCGGAAAATACGACGTAATCACCGCTGCAATTTTCTTTCGATCAGCCATGGCTTTTCCCTCCAATTGCGAATGTCTCGTTGTTTAATCATAAATTATACTACAAGGAGCACAACGACAATAAAAAAACCTTCTGGATCGCGGCTTAAAAACATGCCGCGATGACGGGCGAGGCATGCCTCGCCCCTACGGTTGCTTCTCACATATCACATTTTGTATCTTTGTGTCTTTGTGTGAGGCCTCTCAGGTCTCACCGCTAAATATTCTTAATCATCACACCCAAAATTTGGTATCTTAAAGCGTCCAAAACGCACTTTAACCTTTACCAGGAGGCATCTCTTGACCGAAGTAAAAGCCACCAACATCGTCTGGCACGAAGGCCATGTCACGCGCAAACAGCGCGAAGACCTACTCGAACAAAAAGGCGCACTCATCTGGCTCACCGGACTGCCCAGCTCGGGCAAAAGCACAATAGCATTCACCGTAGAACACGCCCTGATCGAACGCGGGCGCATGGCCTACGTACTCGATGGCGACAACATCCGCCACGGCCTCAATAAAAACCTCGGATTCTCAGCCGAAGACCGCGCCGAAAACATCCGCCGCATCGGCGAAGTCGGCAAACTCTTTGCCGACGCTGGTATCATCACCCTGTCCAGCTTTGTAAGCCCCTATTGCACCGACCGCGACGGCGTGCGCGAACTAATGGAAGACAAAAACTTCATCGAAGTATTCATCAATACCCCCCTCGACGTATGCGAAGAACGCGATCCCAAGGGCATGTACAAAAAAGCGCGCACAGGTGAAATACCCAACTTCACCGGCATCTCTGACCCCTATGAACCGCCCGAAAATCCCGAACTCGTCATACACACCGTTGACAGCACCCCACAAGAGGCCGCATTGCAAATCATCGCCTTACTCGAAGCGCGTGGAAACATATAGACATGCCCATCATCGACCTCACCATGCCCATTGCCGATCACTTCCGCTAAAAATCCCCAAAGCCGACGGCGCACCGGCTCGCGTAATCGCAATTCCATAACCCTCGGGAAATCACCATGATCTATCACCAACTCTTCGCCCAAATTGACCGCACCGTACGCGTTGGCGTCATAGGCACCGGGCATTACGCCACAGCCCTCATCACACAATCGCGCGTCGTCAACCAACTCGACGTACCCGTCGTCTGCGATACAAATCCAGACGCAGCCCAAAACGCTTATGATCGCGCGGGTCTCGACTCCGACAAAACGATCAGATGCGACACCACCAAACAGGCTGCCAAAGCCATAGAACAGGGCAAACACGTCATACTCACCGACGCCATGCAAATGATGGACCTGCCGCTCGACGTCATAGTCGAATCCACAGGCGTTCCGAGTGCAGGCGCGAAACACGGCATGGAAGCCATTCGACACGGCAAACACGTCGCCATGGTATCCAAAGAAACCGACGTTACCGTCGGTCCCATCCTCAAACACCTCGCCGACAAAGCCGGCCTCGTCTATACCGCTGTTGACGGCGACCAACACGGCCTGCTCATGGGCCTTGTGCAATGGGCGCGCGGCCTGGGCCTCGAAGTACTCTGCGGGGGCAAATCACTGGACTCCGACCGCGTTTACGACCCCCAGACCAACGCCATCGTATGGTCCCAGGGCAAAATCCAAATCCCCGACGAACAGATATTTTCTACCCAAAATCCCTCGGCCCACATTGCACAACGCCGCCAAATCATGGGCCAACTCGGCGCCAGCGCCGGTTACGACATCACCGAACTGACCATAGCCGCCAATGCCACCGGCCTCATTCCCGACATAGACACCCTGCACACACCCATAGTCCGCACCGTTGAAATACCCGAAGTCCTCGCACCCAAAGAAGACGGCGGCATCTTGTCCCACCGCGGCGTCATCGACTGCGTCTCCTGCCTGCGCCAGGCAAACGAACCCGGCCTCGGCGGCGGCGTCTTCATCGTCGTAGCCTGTGAAAACGACTACTCCCGCCACATCCTCACCACCAAAGGCCTCATCGCCAACAAAAAAGGCACCACAGCCCTCATCTACCGCCCCTATCACCTCTGCGGCGTCGAAACACCCATCACAACACTCGTCGCCGGCCTCTTAAACTTGCCCACGGGCACGACCAACTACCACCCATCCTTTGACGTTGTAGCCCGCGCAAAAGAACACCTCAAAGCCGGCGACCAGATCGGCACGGACCACAGCAGAAATATCGAATACTTCATGCGCCCCGCGCTACCTGTCGCATCCGACAATCCCCTCCCCTTTCACATGGCCAACGGCAATACGCTAAGTCAGGACATCCCCATCGGCGCATTCATCACCGCAAGCGCGATTCAACCCAAAAACAACGACCCCCTCTGGACAATACGCAAAGAACAAGACGCGCATTTTCTACAATAAAAGAACCGGGTACACCATACAGATGTACCCGGTTCTTTTTAACATCATCGGATCTATTCACCAAATCTCATCCAGATCCAGTTCAAATCCTCGCAAGACAGGATCTCCGGAAATGCGCGAGGGCTTCTCCAATTCTTCTATGGACAATCCAGAGCGATACACATAAACGCGCTGTGTATAGGGATCGATCAACCAACCCAAACCAAGGCCATTATCGAGATATTCCTGCATCTTTTCCTGCAATGGACTCAACGGATCACTTTCTGAACGCAATTCAATGACAAAATCGGGACACAATGGAATAAACTTGCGTCGGTCTTCTAAAGACAATGCGTTGAGCCGCGTATGTTCAATCCATGCGGCATCGGGCGACCGCACTGCCCCATTGGGCAACCGAAACCCACCTGACGAATCAAAACTCGCACCCGTACCATTCCTTTTTGCCCAAATTCGCAGCTGCATGGTAATCTCTGCATTGCGCTCGCTCGTCTCACCCCCCGCTGGTGGCATAATAATCACATCCCCCTGAGCATTGCGCTCAATGCAAATATCGCGATTGAGTTGACAAAACGCATAAAATTTCTCATCGCTCACGTCAAGCACCGGCTGAAAATGCAAGACAGTTTCCATCTTTGCGGTCTCCATTATTCATCCTTCAAAAAATTCCGCAACACCGTATGCAAAATCCCCCCATTGCGATAATAATCGATCTCCACCGGCGTATCGATACGCACCGTCGCAGCAAATGATCTAATATTCCCATCCTCATCCGTCGCCGTCACCGTCACATCTTGCAAAGGCTGCAAATCATCGCTCAAACCCGTAATATCGTACACCTCCCGCCCCGTAAGCCCCAGCGACTCGGCATTCTCCCCATCCACAAACTCCAAAGGCAACACCCCCATACCCACCAGATTGCTGCGGTGAATCCGTTCAAAACTCTCTACAAGCACCGCGCGCACACCCATAAGTAACGGACCTTTTGCCGCCCAATCGCGCGACGACCCCGAACCGTACTCCACGCCCGCAATCACAATCGACGGCACACCCTCATCCACATACCGCATCGCCGCATCGTAAATACTCATCTGCTCACCCGAAGGCAGGTGTGTCGTCACACCGCCCTCTGTACCCGGCACGAGCAAATTGCGAATGCGAATATTCGCAAACGTACCCCGCATCAGCACCTCGTGATTGCCCCGCCGCGAACCATAAGAATTGAAATCCTTTGGCTCAACCCCTCGGGAAATCAGATACTGCCCCGCCGGACTATCCACCGCAATCGAACCCGCCGGAGAAATATGATCTGTCGTCACCGAATCGCCCAATCGCGCCAGCACCCGCGCGCCCGTAATATCCGAAATCGCATCTAACTCAGGCGACAAATCCAGAAAAAATGGCGGCTCCTGCACATAAGTACTCTCCACCTGCCACGCATAGAGATCCCCATCTTGCCCACCAACCGCATTCCACATCTCATTGCCTTCAAACACATTGCCATAACGCGCTTTAAACATATCCGGCTTAAGCGTCCGAGCAACCGTATCGACAATCTCATCCTGTTCCGGCCAGATATCGCGCAAAAAAACGGCATTGCCATCCCCATCCAGCCCCAGCGGCTCGGCAGTCAAATCCAAATCCACGCGCCCCGCCAGTGCATAAGCCACAACCAGCGGCGGCGAAGCCAGATAATTCGCCTTCACATGCGGATGCACGCGACCTTCAAAATTGCGATTGCCACTCAATACCGACGCCGCAACCAAATCCGCCTCGTAAATCGCGGCAACCACCGGATCGGGCAACGGCCCGCTATTTCCAATACACGTCGTACACCCATAACCCACCGTATGAAAACCGAGCTGCTCCAAATACGGCGTCAAACCCGCCTGATCGAGATAATCCGACACCACGCGCGACCCCGGAGCGAGACTCGTCTTGACATGCGCGTGAACTTTTAATCCTCTCTCCACCGCTTTTTTCGCCAACAAACCAGCAGCCACCATCACCGAGGGATTGCTCGTATTGGTACAACTCGTAATCGCGGCAATCACCACCGCCCCGTGCCCGAGCGCGGCGCGACCATTCATCGCCACCACCGCCGTCTTCTGAACCTCCTGATCATCCAGCCCAAAACCACTATTACCCACAGGTGCGCGCAACGCACCCTCAAACGCATCCTTCATTTGCCCCAGCGCAATGCGATCCTGCGGGCGTTTCGGACCCGCCAAACTCGGCTCCACCGTACTCAAATCCAGCGCCAGAGTATCTGTAAACCGCGGCTGGGGTGTATCATCTGTTCGGAACAAACCCTGTTCCTTCGTGTAGCGCTCAACCACATCCACCTCTTCCGGCGTGCGCCCGGTACGCGACAAATAACGCAATGTCTCATCATCCACCGGGAAAAACCCCATCGTCGCCCCATATTCCGGCGCCATATTTGCAATCGTCGCGCGATCTGCCAGCCCAATACTCGTCAATCCCGTACCGTAAAACTCGACAAACTTATCTACCACGCCCTTCTCGCGCAACATCTGAACCACCGTCAACGTCAAATCAGTCGCCGTCGTACCCTCGGGCAATTGCCCATCCAATTTGAACCCGACAACCTCGGGCGTCAGCATATAAATCGGCTGCCCCAGCATCACCGCCTCTCCCTCAATACCCCCCACACCCCAACCCACCACACCCAGGCCATTGATCATCGTCGTATGTGAATCTGCCCCCACCAGACTATCGGGAAAAGCCACGCCATCGCGGGCAATAACCCCCTTCGCCAAATACTCGAGATTGACCTGATGCACAATACCCGTCATCGGCGGCACCACCCTGAAACTCTCAAACGCATTGGCACCCCAGCGCAAAAACTCGTAGCGCTCACGATTGCGCTCAAACTCGATCTCTCCATTTCTCCGCAACGCATCCGAATTTGCAAAACTATCGACCTGCACCGAATGATCCACAACCAGATCCACCGGAATCAACGGCTCAACCCGATCTGGATTACCACCCATACGCCCCATTGCCGAACGCAACGCCGCCAAATCCACCAGCGAAGGCACACCCGTAAAATCTTGCAACACCACCCGCGCGGGCTTAAACGGTATCTCTATGGGATTGGGATTAGCCGCATTCCAATTCGCCAGCGTCCCGACATCTTCTTCCCGCACCTGATACCCATCCAGATTTCGCAGCGCCGCCTCGAGCAACACGCGCACAGAAAACGGCAAACTCGACACAGACCCAACACCATCCGCTTCCAGCCTATCCAGCCGAAAAATTGCGAGATCACCCGCCATTGTAGAAAGTGTATCGCGCGTATTCAAGGGATTATGCGTTTGGCTCATAAGATTCCTCTCTTGGTATTATTCATTTAATATCTCTTACAAGGGAAAAAAATACCACAATAATTCATATTTTCAAACTCTTTTTGTACGCTATTGCATGGGATTCGCACTTGATTGGAACGGGAAGAATATATATTTTCTTTCGTTATAGCCATCCGCTACGGGCGGGCACGACATTCGGGACGGCACAGGGACCGTCCCCTACAACTGACAACTACATGACGAACAAACGCTTTGTCGCACTCATCATCCTCGACGGCTGGGGATTAAACCCGCGCCGTGACCACAACGCCGTGGCCCTTGCCAGCACCCCAACAATGGACCGCATCCTGAAAACCTATGCCCACACCACCCTCAACACCTCGGGAAGCGCAGTCGGTCTTCCCGACGGACTAATGGGCAACTCCGAAGTCGGGCATCTCAACCTGGGCGCGGGACGCACCGTCATGCAAGCCATGACCCAGATAGACGACCGCGTGCGAGACGGCAGCCTGTTCAAAAATGAAGCCTTAATTGCCGCCATAGACCGCATCAAAAACCACAACCTCCACCTCATCGGCCTCGTCTCCGATGGCGGCGTACACTCCTGGCCCAGTCACTACGAGAGCCTCATCAAAATGGCAGCCGCGCGCGGCCTCCCGTCAAACCGCCTCTTCATCCACGCCTTTACCGATGGACGCGACACACCGCCCCAAAGCGGCATCCATCGCATGCGCGAACTCCTCGACATGTTCAAAACCCATGGCATTGGCCGCGTCGCATCCATATCCGGGCGCTATTACGCCATGGACCGCGACCACCGTTGGGAACGCACCCAAATAGCCTATGACCTGCTCACACAGGGCAAAGGCATCACAGAAACCGACCCCATCACAGCCATACAAAATGCCTACAACCGCGGCGAAACCGACGAATTTATAAAACCCATTGCCATAGCCGACAACCCCACCATGAAAGATGGGGACAGCGTCATCTTCTTCAACTTCCGCGGCGACAGACCCCGGCAAATCACCCGCGCCTTTGCACTCAAAGACTTCGACGGCTTTGAACGCCGCGTCTGGCCCAAAGTACACTTCACCACCCTGACCCGATACGAAGCGAACGTACCCGTCACGGGCATCGCGTATCCACCCGAAACCCTCTCGCAAAACATGCCCAATATCTGTGGATCAGTCATCGCCCGGGCGAACAAACGGCAACTTCGCATAGCAGAAACAGAAAAATACGCCCACGTCACCTTCTTCTTCAACGGACAACGGGAAACGCCCTTTGACGGAGAACAACGCATCCTCGTCCAATCCCCCAAAGACGTACCCACCTACGATCACAAACCCGAAATGAGCGCGCCCGAAATCACAGACCGATTCACAGAAGCCATCGCATCCAACCAATTCGACACAGCAATATGCAACTTTGCCAACCCCGACATGGTAGGCCACACCGGCATCCTCGAAGCCGCTATACAAGCCGTCACCACAGTTGACACATGCCTGCACCGCGTACTCAAAGCCATAGAAAACGCAAACGGAGCAGCCATCGTCACTGCTGACCACGGCAACGCCGAACAAATGCTACACTACCACACCGGCGAACCCCACACCGCACACACCACCAACCCCGTACCTTTTGTACTCGTTGACCCCACCTATAAGGGAAAACTCCGCCACGGCGGCGCACTCTGCGACGTTGCCCCCACCCTGCTCTCCCTGCTCAACCTGCCAAAACCCGTCGAAATGACTGGAAACGACCTGAGGGAAAAATGAAAAAACCTCTGGATCGCGGCTAAAATCCTGCCGCGATGACGAGTCGGGAAAGAATTCCCTTCTACGGGACGGCACGGGGACCGTCCCCTACAACTTCACACTTCATACCCTTCCCACACCGGAATCGTCCCCGAAGTTGGACCATCTTGCACCAAAAGCCGTTCGCCATCTGTAAAACCCTCGGGGCGACCGACCAATTCCCCGACAAGACGGGACCGCCACATAGCAACCTCGTCCGCCCATCTGGGGTCATCGGCGAGATTGGTCATCTCGCAGGGATCATTTTCCACATCAAAAAACAGCTCCCGCCCCTGCCCTGGCAAATAAACGAACTTGCGTTTGCCATCCGTAACATATTGCATCCCGCTATTCGACGTAGGCACACTCGCGCATTCGCCGTGTACATAATCTCGCCACTCCGCTTGTGAATCGCGAATAATCGGCAGCACACTCTCCCCATCCACCGTATCGGGAATCGGAACACCGACCGCATCGAGGAGCGTAGGCATAATATCCATCAACTCAACCGGACGATCGATAACCTGCTCTTGCGGCAACCCCAAACCATCGGGAAACTTCATCAACAACGGAACGCGCGCAGACGGCTCAAAAGGATTGCGCTTTCGCAACCACTGATGATCGCCGAGCATCTCGCCGTGATCAGAAGCAAACACCACAATCGTATTTTGCGGCAACACGCGATTGCTAACCAAACGCGCAATCTGGTGATCAATATGCTCGATACAGCCGTAATAACCCGCGCGCGTCGCTTTCATAACCGGTGGATCCAGACACAACCGCCAGCACTCCGGCTGCAACCCCCGCACAGGACCATCGAAAACCCGCGCCCAATCCCCCACATACGGCTCGGGCAAATCCATCGCCATATACTTATCAAAATAATGCGCTGGTGGCGTAACCGGCTGGTGCGGATGAATAAAATTAACCGCCAAAAACCACGGCTGATCCCCAATTTGCGAATCGATAAACTCCAAACCCTTTTGTGTACACCAGCTGGTAAAATGCAAATGCTCATCCAAATGCCATGGACGCCCTGGAAAACCATTGCTATACATCCCATGGGCATCAGAGGCGCGGTGCCACGGCGCACCATTCTCGCGCACATATTTCTGATAATCATTATCAACCCCCGAAATGGGACTATCCGCCCATTCCGCGGAATCAAACCCAAGCTCCGTCGCTGGCGGACCCCAGTGCGCCTTGCCCGAAAGATGGGTGCGATACCCCGCATCGCGCAAAACCCCGGGCAACGTTGGCCACGGCAGCGGTGCTTGTGCATTTTGAAGCGCGCCGTGATTGCTGGGCTTGCGACCCGTAATCACCGTGCGGCGAGCCGGCACACACACCGGACAAGCCGAATAAGCACTGCGAAAACGCACCCCCGACGCAGCCATAAAGTCCAGATTGGGCGTTTGCAACACGGGATGCCCCTCAATACCCAGGCAATCGCCGCGTTGCTGATCCGTCATAATAAATAAAATATTGGGTCTATTCATGTTTATCCTTTCTGAAGATGATGAATACAAATCGCAGCGGCGGCAGACACATTGAGAGACGCAATAGCACCGCGAGGAACAACGCGGCACACCTCATCGCACTTATCGCGCGTCAGGCGTCGCATGCCGCTCTCTTCATTCCCCAGCACGAGAAGCCAGGGACGATCTGCCGGAATCGCATTCAAATCTTTCTCGGCATGCTCAGAAGTCCCCAAAACCCAGAGACCCGCATCTTTGGCGACATCCAGAGCACGGCTCAGATTGGTCTGAACAGAAAACGGAACATACTCGACGCCACCCGAAGCAACATCGTACACCGCGCCACTCATCGGCGCAGAACGATCGCGCGAAAGCAAAACACCGCACACCCCAAAAAAAGCCGCTGTGCGAAAAATCGCACCCAAATTTTGCGGATCCTGAACCGTATCAAGCGCCAGATAAAGACCCGCAGGACCGGCAAACAACTCGCCGAGATCACAACCCGGATGTTCTCTAATCTCGGCTTCAGCGTCCCCTCCACGAGACCGATTGTACCGCGTCTGGTCGCCCCTCCCAAAATACACGCGCACACCGATTTCCTCTGCCCGTTCTCGCACAGCTCTCCACGCGCCACCGCCCTGTTTGGAAGGCAATCGAATTTCGAAAATATCTTGCGGTCGCTTTTCTATCACCGCCAGAACACTGTGCGGATTCTTGAGATAGATCGGCATGTTGTCTTTAATATTCACTTCCTCTCAAACCTATCAATCCTCGGTACCCGTTCTTCCACTTCAATCTGTGACGTGACGGACCTGGTCCCGGCCCCATAGTGATAAACCAGATGCCCACCCGTATATCCCGCCGCGCACACCAACCCCGCGGTAACAAGACCGAAAACGAGATACACATAGCGAATAATCCCGACAAATTTCTTTCTTAAAACAAAATGCGTGCGTATCAGCGCCAGAGCAACAGCGAGAAACGCGGTAACAGTCCCGAGCGTATCGTGATCGTCTAAATCTGCGGCAATATCATCAATATGCTGCGCGACCTCCGCTGCACTATCCCCTGTAAGCGCGACCGGAAGCGCGCTCAAAGCACCGAGCGAAAAGAGCAAAAACCCCGCTCTCAGAAAAAAGTCGCGATCATTCAATATGCCAATCGCATCGCAAACAACGCCGATAAGCAACAACACAATGGGAAAATGAGCAATAAGAGGATGGATATCCATAACGCGGTAGGAAATCTTTATGGACGCAAGTCAAGTTGCAAAGGCTCTACATGGCGCGGGTCGGCAACGGGCTGTCCCGGCCACGCGCCTTCCAGGAACGTAATGCTATTGTAGAAATTGTCCAGTGCGATAAACTTTCCGTTCTCCTCTGCCCATTCCCGCATGCGGCGGTTACAACTGTGACGCCACGACAACACTTCTATGTCCCAGCCCCTGCGATGCATCCGCTCTATGTCTGCGTGAAACCCAACGCCATCGACAAAGCCACTGCCATCGCCGGTAAGGAGAACAGCAATTCCCGGCACGCCGTTATAATCCACTGTATCGCGGAGCATAATCGTTTGAAGAACTTGATCCACACCCTGTTCGCTACCGTGCAAGGCACCGCGTTCTAACAACCGCACCTCAACATCCTCATTCTCGAGGCGGTTCCAGACCTGGCGCAACTCGGGTGGAATAGAACCAACAGCAATGGCCCGCTCAATCGGACGGCCCGCATGTGCCAGCGCGAGGAGATTGCGAAAATGAATACGCACGCGAGCGCGAACAGCCTCACCCTCGCGCTCTGTTGCGGCCTCCTGCGCGCTAATAAAGATGTTGGAATTATCCCAGTAAATGAAAACCTTCTTCATGATCCAATTCTCCCGTTAAGTTCAAAAAAGTGTTTCAATCGCACGACAAATCCATTACAATAGGCGGGTTAAGATAAAGATAAACAAGACCCGCGACAAGGAAGGATTACATGATTGACCGACCAAACATCTTATTTATGCACTCGCACAACACCGGAACTTATATTGAACCTTATGGACACGCTGTCCCAACGCCGCATATACAGCAATTGGCAGAACAAGGCGTACTATTTCGGCGGGCGTATGCCACAGCCCCCACATGTTCGCCCAGCAGAGCGAGTTTTTTGACCGGCATGTATCCCCATTCGTGTGGCATGACAGGACTTGCCCACCGCGGCTTTGCCATGTCGAATTACGACTGGCATGCAGCCCGCATCTTTAAGACAAATGGCTATTTTACAGCAACCGCTGGCGTGGAACACACCGCCCCGGACTTAAATACAATTGGCTACGACAAAATCCTCTCAGGACTGGACACAAATTACCCCGGACAGCCCAAATGGATCGAACCCGCGGATGCCGTCGTGCATTTCTTAAAAAACGCACCCCAACAACCCTTTTTCATCAACCTGGGCTTAAACGAAACACACCGGCCATTTCACAAAGCCGAACCGGATAAATATCCCGCAGAACGCGAACAATACTGCACCCCCCCTCGCCCCTTACCAGACACACCCGAAACGCGAGCAGACACAGCCGACTACAAAGCATCCGCCCGCATAATGGACAACCACTACGGCAATGTACTCACAGCACTTCGAGAAACCGGCCTATCAGACAACACCCTCGTATGCTGCTTTGCCGACCACGGATTGCAATTTCCGCGCAACATGTGCAACCTGACAGACCACGGCATTGGCGTGTACCTCATAATACGCGGACCGGGCGGATTTGAAGGTGGGAAAGTCGTAAATGCGATGGTAAGCTTGATGGACCTATTGCCCACGGCATATCGGGCAGCCGGCATTGAAATACCCGACTATGTACAGGGGAAATCGCTATACCCGCTGATAAATGGCGACAAAGACCGCCACCGGGAGGAAATATTTTCAGAAGTAACGTATCACGCGGCGTATGAACCCATGCGGAGCATCCGCACGGAGAGATATAAATATATTCGGCGATACGACAACCGCGACAAACTCGTATTGCCCAATGTAGATGACACCCCGACAAAAGCGTTCTTGCTCAATCAAAACTGGGAGCAATTGCCGCGAGATCAGGAAATATTATACGATCTGATATTCGATCCCGATGAAGCGCACAACATCATCGACCGAGAAGACCTGGCACATATTCAGAAGGATCTGAGCGATCGGTTGGATACCTGGATGGAAGAAACGAATGATCCCCTCTTGTCAGATGGGTACATCGCCGCACCGGGTGGTTCTCAGGTCAATAATTCCGACGGCCGCTCGCCAAATGAGGCGCCGGAGGTCATGGCGTAGGGAAAGGCAACCACAGTCTGAAGCGGTGTACAACTGGTCGATTTCCAGACCAGTTCATCAGGATTTACTGGATTATAGGATGAACAGGATAAAAGGCAAAACCTCTGGATCGCGGCTAAAAACATGCCGCGATGACGGACGGCACGGGGGCACTGCCCCTACAAAAATCATCTAATCTTTAAGGAGAGATTCCATGAAAATGCAAGCATCATTACTCTATGAACCGGGCAGGCCATTGGAAGTGGCGGACCTTGACCTGGAAGGACCGAAAGAAGACGAAGTCATGGTGCGGATGGTCGCCACCGGCGTATGTCACAGTTGCCTACACGTCGTAGATGGAAGCTGGACCGGATTTCCAATGCCAATGGTACTCGGCGATGAAGGGGCTGGAATTGTAGAAGAAGTGGGACCGGGCGTTCGACATGTCAAACCCGGCGACCATGTCATTCTATCCTGGGCACCGGCATGCGGACGTTGTCACTACTGCGTAACCGGACTATCGCACTTGTGTGAACGCACAATGCCGGGCAAAGGGGTATTGATGGACGGCACATCCAGAATGAAAATAAAAGGACAACCCGTGTACCATTACGGGCCCGCGTGCAGCTATGCGTCTTACTCGGTCATGCCCGCCTCCTGTGCGATCCCCATTCGAAAAGATATGCCCCTCGAAGTAGCCGCATTAATCGGCTGTTCGGTCATGACAGGTGTAGGCTCAGTCATCAACACCGCCGCCGTAACGCCCGGAGCGAGCATGGCGGTATTCGGCGCCGGGGGAATCGGCCTGAACGTCATACAGGGCGGAACCCTGGTACAGGCACACCCGATTATAGCAGTAGATATCAACCCCGCCAAATTGGAATACGCGAAATCCTTTGGCGCAACGCACACCATTGACGCGAGCAAAGAAAATCCGGTAGAAGCCATAAAAGACCTCACCGGACGTGGGGCAGATTATTCATTTGTAGCAGTCGGCAACGCGCAAGTCATCAATCAGGCGTGGGACTGTCTGGCATCCAGGGGCCAGTGTTTGCTCATCGGTCTGCCGCCAACCGGCTCTACCGTCACATTTGACACCGGCAACCTCCAATCCAACGAACGCATCCTGCGCGGCTGCAAATACGGAAGTGCGAGAACATGGGACGATTTCCCGCGGCTGGTAGAACTCTATCTGGCTGGAAAGTTGAAAATCGACGAACTGGTAACCCGACGATTTGATATTGGAGAAGCAAACGAAGCATTTGACGCCCTGGCGGCTGGAGAAGTCGCGCGGGGGTTGATCGTTTTTTGATTTGACTTGCTTATACAATGTAATACTTTGATTACGGTTGCATAAAAAATATAAATTCACCTTCAGGAGGCCAAATCATGAAAAAATTCATATATAACCTGTTCTTATGCCTGTTGCTCTCGTCAGTGAGCGATGCTGCCCCGGACAATGGTAGTCATTTTTGCGTCCCGGTCGATCTGGAGAAACTTGAGCAATATCGCCAATCTCAACCTGCTGCGAGCAAGCAGGCACTTTCGCATACTGGAGGACCGCGCATCGTGCGAATGATCTACTTCGTATCCGACCCACAGGGGTTCAGGCAAGAAGTGGTCGATAAGATGAAAACAACGATTCAGGAAGTACAGCGCATTTTTGCCGACCAGATAAGCGCGCACGGATTCGGAGAAAAAACCTTCAATTATGAAACAGATGCACAAGGTGACCCCATGGTTCATGTCGTATATGGTACCGGAGGTAATTACGACTATGTGCGTGCGCTTGGCAGAATTGGACGGGAATATGGATATGATCTCAAGTCAAATATTTACTTCATCGTCCTTGGCAATGAAGAAGACATTCAATATCGAAATGTATTAGGGCTTGGTTTGCAGACGTCAAGAAATAGTGGATGGGCGATGTTGAGGCAATATATTGACCCGAATTTCGTTGCCAGAGCAGCCCATGAACTGGGACATGCTTTTGGATTGTGGCACAATTTCAACAATGATGCCTACATCATGTCTTATGGTCGTGGACGAAATAGGTTATCCGAGTTCAGCACCGCCTTGTAGAACTCGCCCTTCTTCCCTGCTGTGACTAAATACTTCTTCACCGTGTCAAGCGCGGTCTGAGGTTCGCCTGCTATCGCCGCGTACACGTCACCAGTAATCCACTGGGTAGTGGCAGGGCGAGCTATCCATGTTCATATTCCAAGATCCCTACGAAAAAAATAAAGAACAGCGACGGGCACCGAGTCACCCATTCCTCTGCCGACGCCCGTCTTGTCCCAACCCTATGCCTGATAATACCTTCTGGGAGAGTGGGTTGGGGTTTATATTATCTTAGAAGCTGTCTTATCCCGAGCAATTTGAGCCACTGGCATCCGCAATACCCTGAAGCCACGCCTGAAAGGCATCATCAAGCGGCGCACATAGCCCTGTGTTATTAAAGTAAAATTGCGTCAGCTTTGTCAGCCCACTCAGGCTTTGAGGAAGCGCACCCATCAAGGATGCATTATCCTGGAGCCACAGAACCTCAAGATTGGACAAGTTGCCCAATTCCTTTGGAATCTCACCACGCAATTGATTGATGCCAAGACTCAGTAGCGTAAGGTTGGACAGGTTGCTCAATGCTGTTGGAATCCCACCAACCAACTGATTGCCCCAAAGAGATAGGGTTGTGAGATTGGATAGGTTGCCCAATTCTTTTGGAATCTCACTTTCCAACTGATTACTGTGAAGACTCAGTACCGTAAGATTGGACAAGTTGCCCAATTCTTTTGGAATCTCACCACGCAATTGATTGTCGCCGAGGTCCAGGACCGTGAGATGGGACAGGTTGCCCAATTCTTTTGGAATCCCACCAACCAACTGATTGCTGTGAAGACTCAGTAGCGTAAGGTTGGATAGGTTGCCCAATTCTTTTGGAATCTCACCTTCCAACTGATTACTGTGAAGACTCAGTGCCGTAAGATTGGACAAGTTGCCCAATTCTTTTGGAATCTCACCTTCCAACTGATTACTGTGAAGACTCAGTGCCGTAAGATTGGACAAGTTGCCCAATTCTTTTGGAATCTCACCTTCCAACTGATTACTGTGAAGACTCAGTGCCGTAAGATTGGACAAGTTGCCCAATTCTTTTGGAATCTCACCACGCAATTGATTGTCGCCGAGGTCCAGGACCGTGAGATGGGACAGGTTGCCCAATTCTTTTGGAATCCCACCAACCAACTGATTGCCCCAAAGATATAGGATTGTGAGATTGGACAAGTTGCCCAATTCTGTTGGAATCTCTCCATCCAATTGATTACTGTTAAGCCACAGTTTCGTAAGATTAGAAAGTTTGCCCAATTCTGTTGGAATCTCACCAACCAACTGATTGTCGCAGAGATCCAGGACCGTGAGATTAGAAAGATTGCCCAATTCTGTTGGAATCTCTCCATCCAACCGATTACTATAAAGATACAGTTCCGTAAGGTTAGACAGATTGCCCAATTCTGTTGGAATCTCTCCATCCAACTGATTACTATAAAGATACAGTTCCGTAAGGTTGGATAGTTTGCCCAATTCTGTTGGAATCTCTCCATCCAACTGATTGCGGCTAAGACTCAGTAATGTAAGATTAGAAAGATTACCCAATTCTGTTGGAATCTCTCCATCCAACCGATTGTCACCGAGGTTCAGAAAAGTGAGATTAGAAAGGTTGAACAATTCGGAGGGGATTGCAGTCAGTCGATTACCTCCCAGATAGAGCCTGCTGAGCGCGGTCAGGTCATCAAAGAGACCATCGGGCAGGCTGCTGAGTCGATTCTCTTGCAGGTTGAGCTTTGTCAAACCTGTCAGACCAGAAAAATCCCCAGCCTTCAATTCTGTGAGACGTGCGCCAGATAGACTGAGAGAATCTATCGCTGATAGATGTGCCGCTGTCACATCGCCACAAGTGCTTACAGGCACTAATGCCACAATCGAGTCGCGCACGGCATTCGTGCGGTCACACACCGACAACCCTACTGTCTGTGACGGCACTTCTTTGCCAAAGGAATCGACAAATATCAAAAAGTCTGGTATCCCAATCACACCATTGCCATCCAGATCATATTTGACTTGATATGTCCCATCGCCTTGACTTGATCCGAACTTCTCCACAAATTCCAAAAAGTCAGGAATACCTACGATACCATCGCCATCAAAGTCCGCAGAAGGTGTCGTATTAGCAGAGGCATTCCCCACACATACCAGTACCGCAAAAGCGATAACATTCATAAACAACCAGGGTTTTTTCATATTCCACACTCCTTCAATCAATGTGACCCAAAATGGGTCGCGTCCATTTGTCGGGATCCGAAATTGGTTTATATATGCAAAAAGTGTGCCAATATGAGCGTCATTCCAACGATCTATACTCATAAAGAGTTGTTTTAGATAAAGAAAGCGAGCCAATCTGACTATATCATATCGTCACAGAATAGTCAGATTGGCTCTCACACAAGACCTATTACGGTCTCGAAAGACCTATTACGGTCCCAAAACTATATTACATCAATAAATAAATTTATTTATACTGATAGAGAAATTTGTATTTTGATATTAGGCAATCATGTTTATTTTTTAGTTCGCAAATGTGAGATACAATTTATAAACCAGTTTTTTCACCTATCATTAAGGTTCTTTTTAATGATCAAACCACTTGACCGCACAGGCACTTGGCGGACTTATTCTATGGCCGATGGTCTGGCCGGGATGCGCATTGAGCACCTTGCCGAAGATAGCGAGGGGTGTATCTGGTTCGCCACCTGGGATAATGGCGTCACTCGCTTCGATGGAAACGAATTCCAGAATTTTACCAAACAGGACGGTCTTATTGATGATCGTACTTATTTTGTTACACAAGACAGTCAGAATCGAATGTGGTTCGGGACAGCAAATGGGGTCTGCTGGTACGACGGAGCCGATTTCCATCATTTGAAGGACGATGGCATTGCAAACCGAGACGTGCGGTGCATCTACGAAGACCGTCAGGGCCGTGTATGGTGCGGTGGTACCCGTACTCTGGGATATTGCGATGGCACTGCTTTCCACGACATGATTCCGCTCTACCTTCAGCACTACGAGGTGCCTCCTTCTCCGAAGTGGCATCAGTGTTGGGGTATTACCCAGGATCCGCAAGGTCACCTGTGGTTTGGCTTTAACTACCTCATCCGCTTCGATGGTACATCCTTCCACCGCTATGATGAGAAAGACGGTTTTCCTCAAGATGGGACAGCCTATGTCGTAGATAAGGACCATACCGGCAAGGTGTGGATTGGTCGGTTCGAAAATCGAGATGAACTCTGGTGCTATGCCGATGGTGCCTTCCAGTCTGTTCAGGTAGATTTAGGTGGCGCACTGCGCAAAATACAGTGTGACCGTGAAGGGCGGATGTGGTTCTGCACTTCGGAAGGGGGATTGTATCATGACGGTGATGGGTTCAGCAGATTTACCCCTGCCGATGGCCTTCCGGATCCCGCAGTCAAAGCCGTATTCCAGGATTGCAATCATCAGTATTGGTTCGCCACCTGGGGCGGCGTCGGGCTTTACGATGCCCATAGTATCAGTGTTTTTGACCTCGGTAAGGCTTTTCCCAAAGACAAAAAGCCGAGCGAGATCTCGCAGATCGTGCAAGACCGGCAAGGTGATATATGGATCGGGTGTGTGTCACCCATTCTCACCTACCTGAACAAAAGCGTCGCCCGCTTTGATGGCGAGCACTTTGCATTTGTAGGCTCCGAGCAAGGCTTTGATATCGACAACTGTTTCTCTATGTATGAGGACCACGAGGGGTATCTGTGGTTTGGCAGTCTCAATGGCCTGTTCCGCTACGATGGGCAGGAACTCAAAAAAATGAAAACAATCGCAGGTTTAGGCGAGAGGAGTGTCAGTGCAATCGCGCAGGACTCTCAAGGTCAATTCCTTTTCGGCTATTGGGAAAAGGGCATCTATAAAGACGGATTTATAAAAGAAAAACTTTCGATCAGCCCATTAAAGATCATTTACCAGCGGGACGAGGCGTTCCAAACCATTTTTATGGAGGAAGAAAAGAAAGATGTTTTAGACCGCATTGGCACTGTGATTGCCGGGCGCAACAGCGAGATCTATTTTCATTTGGCCTGCCACAATTTCTCAGTTGGCAACAGGGGCCTGGCGCGCTGGCATCCCGAAGAGGGTCTTAAATTTTTTGGGATTAAAGATGGGCTGATAGACGACAGGGTCACAGATCTTATAGAAGACCGCCATGGAAACCTGTGGGTGGCTACTCTAGGTGGTCTTTGTTGCTTTGATGGCAGTACCTTTCAGACCTTCACGACTGACGATGGGCTGCCGAGCAACCGCATCCGTTGCTTGTTCGAGGATCGGCAAGGTCACCTCTGGCTCGGCACAGACGGGGGGGTGGCTCACTACGATGGTCAGCTTTTTCAGACCATCAACTCACCGCACATAGGACCGGTTTGTCGGATACTGGAAGATCGCGATGGAACTTTCTATTTTGGCACTATTCTGGGTTCTATCATACGCTACCGTCTGCGGCAAACTTTGCCCCGGATTCGCTTGCTTGAGGTGATTGCCGATAAGGTCTATGAGAACTCGGAGGAAGTCATCGTATCTACGACAGGCCAGCAGGTGATTTTTGAGTACAAGGGCCTGAGTTTTTCCACACACCCCAGCGACATGCTCTATGTCTATCGCCTGAATGGCTATGATGCCGACTGGCAATTAGCAACTCGAAAGATGCGGGCCTTTTACCGGGACTTGCCACCGGGAGACTACACCTTTCAGGTCAGGGCGGTAGATCGCGATCTCAATTATTCAGAGGTGGCACAGGCGCGACTCTCGATTACGGCAGACCCGCGTATCGAAGCATTTACGGATGTAATCAACCGTCGAGGAATCCAGGAGTTTATCGGGCATAGCCAGGCTCTGCGCCAGTTTCAAGCCGATCTTGAAAAAATTGCATCCACTGATATAACCGTGCTGATTATGGGCGAGACAGGGGTGGGCAAGGGACTGGCTGCTCGGACGCTACACGCGCTGAGTGCCAATAGCGATGGGCCTTTTATAGAGGTCAGCAGCGGTGCTTTGCCAGCAACGTTGATTGATAATGAGCTTTTTGGTCACGAGAAAGGGGCATTTACCAGCGCGGTTTCTCGCAAGCTGGGCAGGGTGGAACTTGCCAAAGATGGCACGCTTTTTTTGGATGAGATTGGGGATATGGCGCTGGAAACGCAGATCAAGCTGTTGCGCTTGCTGGAAGAGGGCACGTTTGAACGGTTAGGAGATGGTCAGACGCTGACGGCGCAGACGCGGATTGTGACAGCTACGAATCGCAATCTTGAGGAGATGGTCAGCGCAGGTGATTTCAGGGAGGATCTCTATTACCGTCTCAATGCTTTTCCGATGTATTTGCCGCCCCTGCGCGAGCGCAAGGAGGATATTCCGGACTTAGCCGAGTATTTCAAGGGGCGCATGGCAGAGCATATAGGCAAACAAATCGACCCCTTGACGCCGGAAGTTATTGAGGTGCTGCAAATCTACCATTGGCCTGGGAATGTGCGAGAACTGGAGCATACGATAAACCGAGCCGTAATCGTATGTCACGGTTCTCAAATCAAAGAGGGTGATTTGGGAATGAATTATTCTCAAACCACAGGCTCAACTCCCAAGCAAAGCACCTTATCCGCTTCTCAAGAGCGCGAAGTCGTGCCTTTGGATGAATTTGAACGCCGCTATATTCTCGGTGTGCTCGAAGCCACCAACTATCAAATAAAGGGGGCTAGTGGAGCGGCGACACTGCTGGGATTACCACCTTCTACCCTGTATAACAAAATGAAAAGACTGGGCATCAAACTAAACCATCGCGGATAAACTACTATCGTAATTATACCCCTCTGCTCACCTCGAGTACAAACATAAGCCCGTTGATCACCACCGATTGACGGGCTTTCTTTTTTGTAGTCATTAACACAGCAGATAGACGTATCCAGGTCGATTTCTCAACGCCTGTAAAGGGCGGTTTCAGTAACTTACCTTGACCTTGTGTTTCTGTAATTGCTCTCACGGGAGACTCCAGTTCAATGATAAGAGACAATTGATTGCCTGTGCAGTCCAGTGGTTTGATCATTAAAAAGAACCTTATGAATAGTTTCGGGACCGTAATAGGTCTTTCGGGACCGTAATAGGTCTTGTGTGAGAGCCAATCCGACTATTCTGCGACGATATGATATAGTCGGATTGGCTCTCTTTCTTGATATAAAACAGCCCTTTACGCCCTTTACGAATAAAATCTCTGGAAAAACGCTCACATTGGCACACTTTTTGCTTCTATAAATTAAGTCTGGATCCCGTTAGGGCAATGAGCAGAACAGATACAGGTTCTGCGTAAACCACAGTTTGAATAAAAAAATATAAATTCACCTGTCCGGAGGTAAAGTCATGAAAAAATGCATATTTACCCTGTTCTTATGCCTGTTGCTCTCGTCAGTGAGCGATGCTGCCTCTCCGTCGGACAATGGTAGTCATTTTTGCGTCCCGGTCGATCTGGAGAAACTTGAGCAATATCGCCAATCCCGACCCGCTGCGGGCAAGCAGGCACTTTCGCATACTAGAGGACCGCCCATCGTGCGAATGATCTACTTCGTATCCGACCCGCAGGGGTTCAGGCAAGAAGTGGTCGATAAGATGAAAACAACAATTCAGGAAGTACAGCGTATTTATGCCGACCAGATAAGGGCGCACGGATTCGGAGAAAGAACCTTCAATTATGAAAAGGATCCACAGGGTGAACCTATGGTTCATGTCGTATATGGTGGGGGAGGTAATTACCACTATGGGAGGGCGCTTGGACTTATTCAACAGGAATATGATCTCAATTCAAATATTTACTTCATCGTCCTGGGCAACGAGGAAGACATTCAATTACGAAATGTATTAGGGCTGGGAATCCAATATACAAGAACCGGTGGATGGGCGCTGTTGAGACAATATATTGACCCGAATTTCGTTGCCAGAGCAGCCCATGAACTGGGACATGCTTTCGGATTGTGGCACAATTTCAACAATGATGCCTACATCATGTCATACGGTCGTGGACGAAATAGGTTATCCGAGTTCAGCGCCGGGCATTTGGCCGTACACCCCCATTTCAATCCCGATAGTTCAACGTATCAGGAATATGTGCTGGATTTGCCAAAGGGCCAGATCCTTTCGTCGCGTTCATATCGAACAGGAGCAACAAGCGTCCCTATCCAACTGGAACTCAGCGACCCGGACGGTCTTCAACAGGTATCTCTATTTGTCACAACACCGGAAACCCACTTTTCCGCAGGCTCTCCCGAATTGAAGACAGGTAGTCTATTAGGGGGTGCGACGAATGCGGTTGTTGATCTCCAGTATGACGGCATTATTCCATCGGATGCCGGTGCTACGAATCTCTCCACCCGTCTTACGCACAGGATGGAGTTCGAGGTTGTAGATATGCTCGGCAATATCCGCAAAATAGGTCTCTCGCTGCTGCATGATTCCACCCACAAACTCATCATCCCCCTGGACAGACAGAAGGGGAATAGCGCCCTTGGGGTGGCCTTTTCGCCCGATGGAAAAATCCTCGCCTCAGCCTCAGAGACATTTAATCCAATTGTTGAACTGTGGAACGCAAAGACCGGCGCACACATCGCCACACTTGCGGGATATGAGCCTCGGGGTGATCGCCGGGTCCATTCTTTGGCCTTTTCGCCCGATGGAAAAATCCTCGCCACGGGAACATGGTGGGGCAGCATCAAGCTGTGGGACATGGCAACGAGGACAGAGATTATCACCTTCAGGCATGGCGGTGACAAAGGTCGGATCATGTCTTTGGCCTTTTCGCCCGATGGAAAAATCCTCGCCTCCGCGTTAACGGATGATTGGACAAGTCCAGAACACACGATCAAGCTGTGGGACATGGCAACAAAAACCGAAATCGCCACCCTTAGCGGCCATATTAATGGTGTCCAGAGCGTGTCGTTTTCACCGGATGGAAAAACCCTTGCTTCAGGTGCTTTTGATAGCACAATCAGGCTATGGGATGTGGCGACAAAAACCCAGATTGCCTACCTTCCCTATGAGAACACGGTTACTTCTGTATCGTTCTCACCGGATGGAAAAACCCTCATTTCGGGTGCTTTTAATAACAAACTCGCTTTTTCAATGGTTCGGACAGTTTTAAGCGGCGATATTGCCATAATTGAGTAGATATTGATATTGAGACGATTTTTTTATGCAATTAAGGTCGAGATCAAACATTGAAAAAATCTTTTCGAGGAAAAATGTGTTGAAATAACAGGCTTTAATGCTTGCCATAGAAAAAGGGTTTGGCAGGGTATCGCAATCGGCTTTTATGTGCTCTACTTTGGCTAAATTGAGGGTTGAAAGAGATGCATTGAAATGGAAATCAAGGCGTTTCTTATCTCTTGTCTGAGCGTCAGACAAGCCTGTAAACTGTTTGGCATCTCGAAAAATAAATTCAATCTGGAATCGCGCTTTGTAATACGTGACGATTGTTTTTGCATCCAAGTTCTTATCGGTAGAAAACAAGAGGGCATAATTTTTCTTTTTCGTCTCTTTGATCTTCTCATTGACCAGGACGACGACTTTAACATTGCGCTTGAAGCATTGATGATTCAGCACCAAGCTGTAAAGCGCGATCCCATCTTGTGTGTGATGATAGGTGAAGCGCGATAAGTCTTGCCAGTCGACTTTTCCATCGTACGTCTTTTGGTTGCCACTGCCTTTCTCACGCTTGGGGCCTGTGTAAAGATAGCGCATGTTGGCATCGCATCGCAGTTTGCCGATTTGGTGTAGCTTGAGGTTGGCGACGCCATCAATGAATTTCTTCTTGCTAAAATAGCCATCCACCGCGAGATATGTTTCATCGGCTTCGAGGCAAGGGTGGACCTCTCGCAGGTGCGCTAAATACTGGTCTATTCGGGTTTCATCCTCTGTTTGGGCGTTCTTATTCGTCTTTGTGGCAGTGGTTTTTTTCCCCTTCGCGGTGTCCGTTTTGGGTACGGTTTGACAAACCGATAGGGTAAAGCCTGTGTTTTTATCCACATCCACAAGCGCAACCCCCAAGATTTCTAAGCCTTTTTCTCGACGTGACTGGCAGCCATTCCAAAAGTGATCTAGGCCATAGGTCTTTTTGCCTGACTTGGGCACAAAGGAGGCATCTAAGACCAGAATACGCCCATGTGCTTGGTCTTGGTCTCTGCTTTCATTGATGATGGCACGGTTGAAATCCATAAATCGAAAGGGCTTGTCAAACTGACGGGTGTATGTGCGTTCGCAAAGGTGAGAATACCGTGACAGGTTGCGAAAATTGATTTTACCCCGTGCAATCAGTATGGTAGTAAATAGGGTCATGAGAAACTTTTTTTGGGGCTTGGAAATGTTGAGCCGATTGAGTATCTTTTCTGCGATTGCCATTGTGCCGTCTCACTCGTTTGGGTTGTCAGTGATTTGGAATATCTTTGACATCTAATCTGAGTGAACGGCACTTTTTTGTCAATCCTTTAGATCATAAAAACTGTCCGAAGTATTGTTTTTGGGACGTGGATAAAAAAACCTTTAAGGATCAGTTTCGAGTACGCGGAAGAAATATTCTGCGCTATGTGTCATTTACCCCCGATGGCGAAAAATTTGTCTCCGCGACACAGGGGGGGGATATTGAACTTTGGGAGATAGATTGGGATACAAATACATACGATAGAATCACGGCATTTCAGGGCAATAGCGGTGACCAACTGCTTTCTGTTTGTGCGGCATTTTCCCCCGATGGCACAACTTTCGCCACGTCATTAGGCGGCGGTTATGAAAGAGAGGGGGATTACACCATCGTCTTGTGGAACCTGTCGCCTTATGTCACACCCGTAGTACATATCGCCGACTTCAACCTCAAAGAGGCAATTCGAGAAACACTGGGCAAATCCGGTTACGGACCGATCACCAGGACAGATATAGCGCGGTTGACCACACTCGATGTGAGCAACCGAAATATCCGCGATTTAACCGGGCTTGAGTTTGCAACCAACCTGACCACATTGAATATCGAGGACAACCCGCTGAGTACAACAGCCATCTACACATATATTCCAGATTTGCAAAAAAGAGGGGTTACAGTCCTGTTTGACAAACCCGATCTTCCCGCAGACTTTGATGGCAGTGGCACGGTTGACATTGCCGATTTTTTGGCATTTGTAGATCAATTTGGATTAAGCCGGGGCGATGCGGGATATGACACGCGGTATGATCTGGATGGGGATGGTGTTATTGGAATTGGCGATTTTCTGATATTTGTCAATGATTTCGGTAAAACAGCGTCATCTTGAGCGGGGGGTTGGGGGTTGGATTAATGCCTTTGGCCTATCGCCAAATGGTCGCTCTGGTCAGATCAGGCCGTCTATCCCATCACCCTGCTATGCCGAACACTGGACGTCTCCACCAGTGGGTATTATGCATGGTGCCATCGTCGTGTATCTAAACGGGCACAGGACGATAAACAGTTGACAGAACAAATAAGTGCCTTTCACCAAACTCGCTATCTTCGAGTATATTGAAGGGTGGTATAATCCACATCGCAGGCACTCTGCGATAAGGTATCAATCGCCCATCACCTATGAAAAACTGATGGCTCAAGATGATTGGGGTGAACCTTCTACACTATCCACTAAAGCGGGGTAACTCCATTACGATGCACTGCTTTCCACAACCTGAGTGGATACCATCGCACGGTAAAAGTGTAAAAGAAAAAAAGTCACCCCAATAGGACGCGAACAGTATGACCGACGCAAAGATAATGATTGTCGAAGACGATGCCTCCGGTGCCGCACACCTCGAAGAATGCCTGAAGAACTTGGGATACACAGTGTGCGCCGCGGTTTCGTGCGGGCGTCAAGCCATTGAAAGAGCCGCGGACACGCATCCTGACCTAACTCTGGTCAATCTCCATCTCGAAGGGGAGGTCACCGGCCCGGAAGTAGCCGAGCAGATTGGCAGCCGGTTTGGCGTTCCCGTTGTATATCTGACTGACGAAGCTGAGGAAGGCCTGTTGCAACGGGCGCAGGCGGCTAACACCTTCGGCTATGTGCTGAGGCCGTTCGAGGAGGGTCAACTCCACCTGAACATCCAAACCGCCCTCGCGCTGCACGAGAGGGAAAGCGGGCACAAAGAGACAGAGGTCAGGTTGGAACAAACAATCAACGAATTGCAAGATCTCACCCAACTGATGGAAACAGTATTCAACAGTATGAATGAGGGTGTGGTCGCTATTGATGAAAACAGGATGCTCATGTTTAACAATGCAAGCGCGCGACGAATCGGCGGAGAGCATCCATATCCTCCCGAGAAAGATCTGGACAAGTGGGCCGAAAGATACGGTGTTTTTGAACCCGATGGAGAGACGCTCGCTTCGACACATGGGAGTCCACCTGACCTTGCCCTAAAAGGCGAGGAAACGGACGATGTCGAGGTATTAATACGCAACGAGCTAAGGCCGGAAGGTGTTCATATCAGGATCAGCAGCAGACCTCTGCTTAGAGAAACAGGTGTTTTGAAAGGAGCCGTGCTCGTCTTCCGCGATATCACCACGGAAAAAAAAGTGGCCGCGGAATTGGAGAAAACAATGGAGGAGTTGCGCTATCAGAGCGAACTCATGGAAACCTCTTTCAAGAGCACCAGCGACGGCATCGTGGTTGCCGACACCGCGGGGAAAATCCTCTACGTCAACCCCGGTGCCGAACACATCGTCGGGATGGGCATAACGGACGGGCCTCTGAATAGGTGGGTCGAAAAATACGGCATCTACTATCCCGATCGAGAAACACCGCTGAAAACGGAGGCTCTGCCCCTGATCCGTGCCATACACCGCGGCGAATCAACGGACGAGGAAGATCTGTTCATACGCAACAGGAACAGGCCGGATGGCATTTTTATTCGAATAAGTGGATGGCCGCTACTCGACAATACAGGCGAGATCAGGGGAGGCGTGATCATTTTCCGCGACGTTACCAGGCGAATGCTTGCAGAGGAGGCCCTGGATCGGGCATTCGCGCAAGGGCGCATGGAGATAGTCGATACCATTCTCCACAACATCGGCAACGCCATCACCAGCGTCACCACGGGCATTGAGACCGTGCGCAGGAACCTGGCGAATGATCGAGCCGGGCGCCGTCTTTCCGCGCTGGCCGCGGCGATAAGGACGCACAGGGAAGACTGGATCAATTACATCGAGAACGACCCGCAGGGGCAAAAGGTTATGCCATTCATCATCGAGCTTGCCGAAGACTTCTCCAGACAGAACGAAGAACAGATGAAGACGGTCGGTCGCGTCAGGGACAGGGCGAACCGCATCGCCGATATCATCCGCACCCAAAAGGCATTCGACAGTTCCAATATGGATCGCAAGGACATCGACCTTCAAGACGCGCTCTCGAGTCCCTTCAGGGTATTGAGAGAGTCGCTCAACAAAAGGGGAATCCATACCAGCATCGACTACAAAAACGCACCGCAGGAAATTCGCATTCAGGAGAGCCAGTTTCACCAGATGCTGATCAACCTGGTTAAAAATTCGATTGAAGCCATTGATGATCTTGCAGTAGCGCAAGAACTCGACGAAACGCCCAGCATCAGGATAAAGGCCAGCATCAGAGACGATTTTTTTATTCTAAAAGTAATTGACAACGGCATTGGAATAAAAAATAAAGACGCCAGAGTGATCTTCTCCCCTGGTTATACCACAAAAGAATCGGGGACCGGGCTCGGTCTCCATTCGGCGGCCAATTTCGTCATTGCTTCTGGGGGAAAAATTCAGGCCTTGAGCGAGGGCACTGGCAAGGGAACGACTATGCGCGTTATGCTGCCGCTTTCCTCGGTCGCCACCAGTACACCTGTATCAGCTGGCTGATTGAGAGTTGAAAGGATGATTAATGAAACCCACGAATTACGAGAACAACCGCGTCCTGATCGTCGATGACCAGCGCGAGATCCACGACGACTTCACAGAAATGTTGAGTACTGCGAAGCCGTCATCCGATGATCTATCGGCGGCGTTCGTGCGCGAGGAGGAGGAAAACTTTTTGCTGGAGTTCGAGTTGCTGCACGCGAACAACGGCGAGGAAGCATACGAAATCATCCTGGCAGGAAAGGAATCGAACCGCCCCATCGCCGTCGCTTACATCGACATCAGAATGCCTCCGGGTATTGATGGTATCGAGACGGTTCGCCGGGTGAGAAGAATCGACCGCGACATTGAGATCGTTATTATGACCGCGTATACCGATAAGTCGCTGCCCGAGATCGTCCAGGACATGGAACTGCTGCACAAGTTGCTCTATATCAGAAAACCTTTTGCACACGAAGAGATACAGCAAATCACCCTGTCTCTGGTTGGAAAGTGGAACATCGAACGGGAACTGGCAGAGAAACGGTGGCAACTCACCACCAGTCATCAAAGACTGGAAGCCGTGCTCAATGCCACTGGAGATGCCATTGCGATGCACGACAGCGCCGGACACCTGGTCTTCGCCAACCAGTTGTACGAAAAACTGCTGAGTCTGAAGAAAAGCGAACTAAAGAAAATGTCGCCGCGCGATCTCGCCGCGCGATCCAAAGAGCAGTTTCGGGAACCAGATCTGGGCGATCTGGAGGGAAGGTTCCCGCGCAATGGCGGTAGCATAGTGGAAACGACCAGCGCCGGCCAGGGGGCTAAGCAGAAGCTCTTCTACCGTTCTACCTCACCGGTGTGCGACAGCCGGGAAGAGGTGATCGGCAACCTCATCGTGTATCGAGACGTATCAAAGGAGATTGAGGCCGAGCAGATGAAAGCCGAGTTGCTGCGCTTGCGCATCGAGTTGGAAAAGACCCAATTATTTGCAGGCTTGATCGGCACCAGCCCCGTAATGCAGGATATGTACACGCTGATGAAGCAGGCCGCCGAAAGCGATATCACGGTGCTCATTCACGGCGAGAGCGGCACCGGCAAGGAACTGGTAGTCAACTCATTGCACTCCAACAGCCCGCGCAAGGATGGGCCATTCGTGGCCCTCGATTGCGCCGCCATTCCCGAAACGCTCATCGAAAGCGAGTTGTTCGGACATGAACGAGGGGCTTTCACGGGAGCGACGACGCGGAGAATCGGGGCCTTCCAGCGCGCCGATGGAGGCACGCTTTTTCTCGACGAGATCGGCGACATGCCGTATGTTCTACAAGGCAAGCTGTTGCGCGTTTTGCAGGAGCGGGAAATCCAGCGGATCGGAGGAACCGCCCCCATACCCATTGACATTCGCGTGATAACAGCGACCAACAAGGATCTGGAGCGCGCAGTAAGGGTAGGTAAATTCCGCGAAGATCTATTCTATCGCATCTCGGCTTTCCCCATCATGATTCCACCGCTGAGAGAGCGGCGTGAAGATATTCCCTTTCTGACCAGGCATTTTCTCGATAAATACACCGTCCGCGCCGGCAAATCCATAAGCGGCATTAGCACCCTTGCCCTGGGGCTGTTGCTACAATACGATTGGCCGGGCAATGTGCGCGAACTGGAGAACGCCATAGAGCGCGCCGTGCTGTTGGAGACGACCGAGATGCTACAAGCGGGCAATCTGCCGTCCCAGCTATCGCCAGTCATTGCTTCGGAAAGCGACCTCTCGGCACCGATGGCGATCCTGCCGCTGACCGAGATTGAGCGACAGGCCCTGATCCGCGCGCTCGAAGTCACGGACAACAACGTGACCCAAGCGGCCCAGGCACTGGGTATTAATCGAGCAACTCTGTATCGGAAGTTAAAGAAATACGCCATCGTCAAGAATTGAGCCGATTCAGTGCTTTTGCCATCCAAGCGCGATACTCTGCCGTCTCCTGCCAACGACCTCATAAACCGGTCCTCGGGACGAGGTTGCATTTGTTATACATGTTGCAAAATGCGAATTCGTTTCAAATTGCGACACCGCTACTTATTTTTCCTATAACTTATTCATACTCATATATTAATCGTATCTCTAATGCGTGGATATGCGTCCTCAAGCAGTTTCCAGTGTCGCATTTTGAAACATTCCAAAGACCTCCTGATTATCCTGAATATGCACTAATTCTTATTCTACAAAGGGTTAGTGCATTTCTTTGAAAATTGGCACAGTTTTTGCCTGTATCTATAAACAATAAATATTGATCTCGACCTCAATTGCATAAAAAAAACGTCTCAGTATCAATATCTAATCAATTATGGCAATATCGCCGCTTAATACTATCGGAGCCATTGGAACATGAAAATAATTTGGATTTGCATGATGTTGTGTTTGCCTATAACAGCATCCGCACATGATGGGTGCGGCCCGCATAACATCACAGCAGCACCGCATAATGGTAACGTAGGCTTGCAGGATGGGGGCTTGAACAATCAGACCATAATCCGTGATCCTAAGTCCGCCCTTAAAACCAAAATATGCTTCTTGTTTTAGTGACAATTCAAGATAGCCGAGGAACCTCTTTTTGTCTATTTAAAGTCACACATCACGTAAATCTACTTTCAAGAGGCCAAATCATAAAAAAATTCATATTTAACCTGTTCTTATGCCTGTTGCTCTCGTCAGTCAGCGATGCTGCCTCTCCGTCGGACAAGGGTATTCATTTTTGCGTCCCGGTCGATTTGGAGAAGCTGGAACACTATCGCCAATCTCAACCTGCTGCGGGCAAGCAGGCACTTTTGGATACTGGAGAACCGCGCACCGTGCGAATGATCTACTTCGTATCCGACCCGCAGAGGTTCAGACAAGAAGTGGTTGATAAGATGAAAACAACAATTCAGGAAGTACAGCGCATTTTTGCCGACCAGATAAGGGCGCACGGGTTCGGAGAAAAAACCTTCCGTTATGAAAAGGATGCACAAGGTGAACCAATGGTTCGTATCGTATATGGTGGGGGAGGTAATTACTACTATGAGAGTGCGCTTGGACGTATTCAACAGGAATATGATCTCAATTCAAATATTTACTTCATCGTCCTTGGCAACGAGGAAGACATTCAATCACGAAATGTATTAGGGCTTGGTCTCCAAGAGACAAGAACCGGTGGATGGGCGATGTTGAGACAATATATTGACCCGAATTTCGTTGTCAGGGCGGTCCATGAACTGGGACATGCTTTCGGACTGTGGCACAATTTCAACAATGATGCCTACATCATGTCATACGGTCGTGGACGAAATAGGTTATCCGAGTTCAGCGCAGGGCATTTGGCCGTACACCCCCATTTCAGTCCCGATAGCCCAACGGAGGCAGAGGCAGAGATAGAGTTGCCAACGGGTCACGTCCTTTCGTCGCGTTCATATCAGACAGGTGCAACAAGCATCCCTATTCAACTTGAACTCAGCGACCCTGACGGTCTTCAGCAAGTATCTCTATTTGTTACAACACCAGAAACCCACTTTTCCGCAGGCTCTCTCGAATTGAAGACAGGTCGTCTATTAGGGGGTGCGACGAATGCGGTTGTTGATCTCCAGTATGACGGCATTATTCCATCGGATAGGGACTATATGAATCTCTCCACCCTTCTTACGCACAGGATGGAGTTCGAGGTTGTGGATATGCGCGGTAATATCGGCAAAATAGGTCTTTCGCTGCTGCATAATTCGACCCACAAACTCATCATCTCCCTGGACAGGCGAAAGAGAAATGGGGCTTATGGTGTGGCTTTTTCGCCCGATGGCACAATCCTCGCCTCCGCGTTAGAGAATCAAACCGTTGCGCTGTGGAACGCAAAGACTGGCGCACACATCGCCACACTTGCGGGATATGAGGGTCGGGGGTATTTTCGCCGGGTCTGGTCTTTGGCCTTTTCGCCCGATGGAAAAATCCTCGCCACGGGAACATGGGAAGGCACGATCAAGCTATGGGATGTGGCAACGAGGACAGAGATTGTCACCGTTGAGCATGGCGATGACGACGACGGTCGGATAATGTCTTTGGCCTTTTCGCCCGATGGAAAAATCCTCGCCTCCGCGTTAACGGATTATTTTATAAGTCCAGCACACACGATCAAGCTGTGGGACATGGCAACAAAAACCGAGATCGCCACCCTTAGCGGCCATACTAATGGTGTCCAGAGCGTGTCGTTTTCACCGGATGGGAAAACCCTTGCTTCAGGTGCTTTTGATAGCACAATCAGGCTATGGGATGTGGCGACAAAAACCCAGATTGCCTACCTTCCCTATGACAACACGGTTACTTCTGTATCGTTCTCACCGGATGGAAAAACCCTCATTTCGGGTGCTTTTAATAACAAACTCGCTTTTTGGGACGTGGATAAAAAAACCTTTAAGGATCAGTTTGAAGTAAGCGAACAAAGTATTCTGCGCTATGTGTCATTTACCCCCGATGGCGAAAAAATTGTCTCCGCGATACAGGGGGGGGATATTAAACTTTGGGAGATAGATTGGGATACAAATACATACGAAAGAATCGCGGCATTTCAAGGGGCCAGCGGAGAGAAACTGTTTTCCTCTTCTGGGTCATTTTCCCCTGATGGCACAACTTTCGCCACGGCATTAGGCAATTATGGAAAGGGGGATTACACCATCGTCTTGTGGGATATGTCGCCTTATGTCACACCCGTAGTACATATCGCCGACTTCAACCTCAAAGCGGCAATTCGAGAAACACTGGGCAAATCAGGTTACGGACCGATCACCAGGACAGATATAGCGCGGTTGACCACACTCAATGTGAGCAACCGAAATATCCGCGATTTAATCGGGCTTGAATTTGCAACCAACCTGACCACATTGAATCTCGAGGACAACCCGCTGAGTTCAGCAGCCATCAACACATATATTCCAGATTTGCAAAAAAGAGGGGTTACAGTCCTGTTTGACAAACCCGATCTTCCCGCAGACTTTGATGGCAGTGGCACGGTTGACATTGCCGATTTTTCGGCATTTGTAGATCAATTCGGATTAAGCCGGGGCGATGCGAGGTATGACACGCGGTATGATCTGGATGGGGATGGTGTTATTGGAATTGGCGATTTTCTGATATTTGTCAATGCTTTCGGTAAAACAGCGTCATCTTGAGCGGAGGCTGGGGGCTGGTTGGAAAGGCAAAACCTCTGGATCGCGGCTTTAAGCATGCCGCGATGACAACCAAAACCAATGGATTAATGCCTTTAATCTATCGCGCTTTTCAAAGACTATCTACAGGACTAAAAACATTCACTATAGAATGCTGCGAAAGCGAATCTGAAAACGAAACCCGGGGAGAATCGGTCCGGCTCGTATCCATAACAGCAGCCGGCGATTCGGGAGACCGTGCCGTCGCGGGATCGGGCTGCGACTTGCGGATACCAAAAACCGCAAACAGAACAATCCCCATCGCAAAAGCGACCTGATAAACCGGCCAGCGCACCGAAAACATATTGGACAGCGCACGCACGGGATTGAACCCACCGCGTTCTCGCGCGGACATCTGGGCAACAACAGAATTGCGAATCGCCGGATCGGGTTCAAGACCGCCGGACCCGGGAACTGCAAGCGCCTGCTTCAACAACCCATCTACATTCTTTTTATTTTTAAACTGAACAGGAATAACCCTCTTCATTTCTACCTCCTCATCCGCACAGGGAATTTCTCCCCTGGAGATTTTTTGCCAACTTCTGCGTAACATGGTGAAGCCTCGACTTAACCGTACCCTCGGGACACTGGAGAATCTGGCTAATCTCTCGAATACTGCGGTTCTCCTGATGGCGCAATAAAAACGTCGTGCGCTGATCCACACTGAGCTTATCCAGCTCATCCATCAGCGCGCGCAAAAATGCCCGTTCATCGCACGCTTTTTCTATAGAATGGGCACCGTCAAACCCGCCACAATGCATATCGATATCGGGATCATTAACCACGATCTTGCGCACACTCTGCTTGCGATACTCGTTCTTGCACATATTGTGTGCAACTGTATAAAGCCAGGAAGCAAAAGCATTACCCCGCTTAAATCGGGCGGGATCTTCGACAATCTTCAGAAACAAATCCTGGAGAAAATCCTGCGCCTTCTCCTCATCTCTGCCCAGCATGCGATGAAAATAGTAAAGCATCCGCTTGCTATATCGAGCATAGAGTTCGTCAAATGCCGCCGTACTGCCCCGCTGGATGCGGGACATGAGCTTTTCATCGGTAAGCGTGTGATATCTCAGGAACATAAAAATCCAAACAGTGCGTGATTTATAGCGCGTTTCTACCTATTGCATACACCTGTTGTGCCGAAAAGTTCAAAAAAAAATTTACTGCGCAACATCAGCTTCTACGACAAATTCGACTTTGCAATTCACAATATGCAGTAACGCGATCAATTGTCGAACGGATTTTCTATAATTGGTCTGGTCGAGCAAGCGATAGTATTGCGCGGGCGAAGTGCCCAGCCGACGAATAATCTCACGGGTACTCAATGGCGACCTCTCCACAGCTTCACGAACCCGGCAAGTCAACTCATAGAGCAACAAATCTGCCATATAGCCGGGGTCTCGGTTGTATTCGAGCACATGATCGATATGAACAGTCCCCTCATCTCCAGAAGCCAGAACATAGACAAACCCCTCATTGTCCAACTCGGGATCGACATAAACTTTGACAACCCAGCACCCTTTGCACGGTATTGGTCGCACAACCGCATAGGGAAACAGATAGGTATTATTATACGTATAAACCTCAAAAGCCTTCTTCCGATTATTCGGCACAACTCTTCGAATTTTCAAAGCGATCCCCTGTCTTGCAATTCTCGTATATATCTCAAAAAATGTAACCATACATGGTTACATTTGTCAAGAGCGGGTAAAAGAAGAATTTCATTTATTTTACAGAAGGATTTTTGCTAAGGAGGGAAAGGGGAATGAGGATCACATATCCAATAGCGTTATGAGCGTTGATAGCGTTATTAGGCGTGAAAAATGGGTTGCCTTACTTGACGCAAAAAGACATATTCTCTTAAAAGAGGAACTGCAAAAGTGCCCATTTGGGCATTTAGAGCAAGAAATTCTCTAATTTACCCCACAAGGAGTAATCCATGGAAGCCACCATTACAAAGCTACCAGAGGAAGAAGCTGCTTCTCGATTGCTTTATCATTGTTGGAGGGGTCGATTTGATGAAAAGCATGAAACGTTTAGCTTTCCCGGTATTACTGAAGGAATGAGTGAAAAAGTATTAAAAGACACTGAACAGCCAGTCAACACATTCCAAATTGATTTGCCATTAATTACTGGACGATGGCCTCTTGTTTTTGAAGAATTTGTAGATGGATGGGTGGTGTACTTTAAGGATTTTCCGAGTATTATTGCGGATAGCGATGGTGGTAATATGGAAGATGCGTTGGACAATTTAGCAGAGGTTGTGCTTGACGATTTTCAAATCATGGAAGAATACAAAAACAACGTTTCTTTGTACCTGAAAAAACGGCATCAATTCTTAAAAAAGGTTTTCAAAACATGAATTTGCAAGAACATCGAAGAGTGGAACGAGTAAAACGTCGCGACTTCATAAAAAAAGCCGGACTTGCTGGCGGAGCTGCGCTATTGGCGGGCTGTGCATCCCCCCAGGAAACCGGAGCACCTGCCGTACAAACGCGCAAAAAATACGAATGGAAAATGGTCACAACCTGGCCGCCACACTTCCCCATCCTGGGAGAATCCGCTGAACACATCGCCAAATGGGTCGAAGAAATGTCAGACGGCCAGCTCAAAATACAGGTCTATGGCGGCGGCGAACTCATCCCACCCCTGGAAGGCTTTGAAGCCGTAAGCGCGGGAACAGCGGAAATGTGTCATGGCGCCGCGTATTACTGGGCTGGAAAAGCGCAGGCAACCCAATTCTTTGCCTCTGTACCCTTTGGCATGAACGCCCAACAAATGAACGCCTGGATCACCAGCGGAGGTGGACTCGCCTTATGGGAAGAACTCTACGCCCCATTTAACCTCATCCCCATACCCGCTGGCAATAGCGGTGTACAAATGGGCGGCTGGTTCAATCGCGAAATCAACTCAGTAACCGACCTTCAAGGCCTCAAAATGCGCATCCCGGGTCTGGGCGGCAAAGTCATCTCCAAAGCGGGCGGATCGGCTATATTATCAGCCGGAGCAGAAATCTTCACCAACCTCGAACGCGGCGTCATTGACGCAACCGAATGGATTGGACCCTATCACGACTCACTCATGGGCTTTTACAAAGCGGCAAAATACTATTATTATCCCGGCTGGCACGAACCCGGCACCGTCATAGAACTCATCATCAACAAATCCGCCTATGAAACCCTGCCCAAAAACCTCCAGGAAATCGTGCGAACAGCCGCAGCGCGGGCAAATGCCTGGACCCTATCGGAATTTGAAGCAAAAAACAATATATCTCTGCAAACCCTCACAAAAGACCACAACGTAATCCTGAAAAGATTCTCGGACGAAGTCCTCAACACACTTCAAAAATATGCCTGGGAAGTCGTAGATGAAGTTGTCGCAGCCGATGCCATGAGCAAAAAAGTATATGAATCATTCGAGACATTTCGCAAAAATATGAACGGCTGGGCGGCGATATCGGAGAAGATCTATTACGAGAACTTGACTGGATAAATTGACCAAAGCGGGCGGGCACGGGGACCCGCCCCTACAGGTCTCAATCCATCAAATATTTTGGAAGAGAAGTCGCCATTTCGGGGAAGGCAATCACGAGCGTCAGGCCAATCAGTTGAATAATAACAAACGGAATAACCCCCCGATAAATATGGCCCGTGCGAACTTCGGGAGGAGCGACCCCCTTCAGATAAAAAAGCGAAAAACCAAAAGGAGGCGTCAAAAAAGAAGTCTGTAAATTCATCGCAATCAGAATACCCAACCACAGAAGATCCACACCCAACGCCACAAAAATAGGCGCCACAACCGGAACAATAATAAACGTAATCTCGATAAAATCGATAAAAAATCCCGCCACAAAAATCATAACCATCACAAGCGCGAGAAACGCCCCTGGACTCATATTCGCCGAAAGAATGAGATTGGTCAAATAAGCATCGCCGCGCATACCGCGAAACACCAGACCAAACGCCGTGGCACCCATTAGAATAACAAAAACCATACAAGTCAGATGCGTCGTCTCTGCCATCACGGACTTCAGCATCGCATAAGAGAACTTTCTCTGCACCACCGTCAAAAGCGTCGCGCCAAACGCACCCACCGCCGCCGCCTCAGTAGGAGAAGCAACACCCGCAAAAATAGAACCCAGAACCGCAACAACGAGAACAGCCGGCAGAATAAACGCCTGAAAAACGCGCCGCACCATCGCCCTGCCGTGAAACTGGGCGAGTTCTTCTTCTGGCATAGCCGGTGCCCAATCGGACCTAAAAATCGCGACCAAAATGAGATAACCCGTATAAAGACCCACCAGAACAAAGCCCGGCACCACAGCACCCACAAACATATCGCCGATAGACACATTGAGAACACTACCCAGCAGCACCAGCACAATACTCGGAGGAATAATCTGCCCCAGCGTACCCGACGCCGAAATCGTCCCCGTCGCCACCTCTGCCCGGTATCCCCGCTTCAGCATCGTTGGCAAACTCAGCAAACCCATCGTAACCACAGTCGCCCCAACAATACCCGTAGAAGCCCCGAACAGCGCCCCCACAGCAACCACAGAAATCGCCAGCCCCCCGCGCAAATGACCAAAAAGCAAAGCCATTGTCTCCAGCAAATTCTCAGCCAAACCGGACTTCTCCAGCATCACCCCCATAAACACAAACAAAGGCACGGCAATCAGCACATAATTGGTCATCACACCCCAGATACGCAGGGGCAAAAGATTGAAAAAAGTGGGACCAAACGTCAAATATCCCAAAATAAAAGAAACACCACCGAGCGTAAACGCAACGGGAAAACCGAGCAAAAGAAGAAGAAAAAGAACCCCAAACAAAATCAGGGGCATCGCCTCAGTCATCCAGCCACCTCCTCATCGCACCCGCGGACCCCCAGCAAAGACCGACACGCCAGCCCCAGACCCTGTAGCAAAAGCAGAACAAAACCGAAGGGAATAGCCGCCTTCAGCACCCACCGCGCGGGCAATCCACCCGGATCGGGTGATATCTCCCCAATGTGGAATGCGCTAAACACAAAATGCTGTGAACTCACAATAACAATAATACAAAAAGGAATCAAAAACAGAACACTACCAATCAAATTCACCCACGCCTGTTTGCGAGCAGAAAACCGGCTATAGAACACATCCACGCGCACATGCTGATCGTGCTTGAGCGAATACGCAGCACCCAAAAGAAAAATCAGCGCGAACAAATGCCATTCCAACTCCTGAACAGCAACGAGGCTATTCTTCAACAAATAACGGGTAAAAACATCGTAACAAACCACCGCCACCAGCACAGCCGTAAGCCACGAGACAACACGCCCAACGCGCTCATTTAAACCATCGACAAATCGGATATATGCTCTTAAAACCTGCAAAATACGCTCCTGAAAAAATGGTTCAAAGAATATAAATAAATTCGCATGATATAAGAGAAAAAACGAATACAATCACCGCAACGGGCGGGCACGGGGACCCGCCCCTACATCTACAAACACCGCGATGACGGCGCTATCGATGGAACTAATTGAGGCGTAAGGCGGTGTGAAACTGATCAGTGTTCAGACCTGTTCATTCAATCATGACTACGCCAGCAGTTAAAAAAATGCAAGGTTGTGATACGGGTTTGAAATTCGTGTAATATCGAGTATCTTTAGAAAGTCCCAAGAAGAGCATGCTGGTTCAAATTTATTGAATTGTGTCCTCACTAATGATCATAATGAAACCAAAGGAATAAAAATGCAGATGATTCAGATTGAAGTGCCAGAAGAAATCTTTCTGTCCTTAAAAGAGACGCCTGAAGAATTTACCCAAGAGGTCCGCATGGCTGCCGCCGCCAAGCTCTATGAAATGGGTAAGATGTCTTCCGGGCATGCGGCTGAATTCGCTGGTCTGTCGCGCATCCAGTTTCTTCAAAATATGGGTCACTACGGCGTGTCTATATTTGATATGACAGATGAAGAATTAGAACAGGACCTCCAAAATGCCTGAGGTCGTAATCAGCAACACATCGCCGATTTTTTACCTCCATCGACTTCGTCTTCTCGGTCTGCTTCAAGAACTCTATCAGAAGATAATTGTTCCAAAAGCAGTTGTCGCAGAGTTGGAAGTAGGACGCAGACAAGGCGAAGATGTGCCAGAGATAGACAATTATGAATGGATTGAGCACAGACTTTGGCGCAGGTGAAGTGGAGGTGCTGGCTTTGGCATTAGAAGAATCGGACGGTCTGGTTATCATTGATGAAAAACTCGCAAGGAAAATAGCTCGCCTGCGAGGTTTGCGTGTAACAGGTACAGCAGGTGTATTACTCAAAGCCAAACAAAAGGGCCATATCCAAGCGGTAAGACCTTTACTCGATCAGTTGCAAGAGATACATTTCCATCTCAGCGATAATGTAAGGACTCTAATTTTGAGTAAAGCTGAAGAATCATGAGTATAAGAGAAAAAACGAATACAATCACCGCAACGGGCGGGCACGGGGACCCGCCCCTACATCTACAAACACCGCGATGACAGGCAAAACCAACAGCAAAAAGTCCGGATACACGATATGGTATCCGGACTTTTAGTCAAAGTTTAGGCTTTGAGTATTCTCAAGTGTGGTATTTTCGGTAAAACTCTTTTACCTGCGTCGGCGTTTGGTCGGACTTGCATATACCTTCACAAATTTTAGTCAGCAATCTATCAGATAGAGGTTCGAGAGCTCTGCCGTTTTTTTTTATTAGTGCAATATTAGACTCTTTAACCATACTGGCTTTTTGATAGAAAACAACGGACTGACCTTTAATAAACGGGTGTTCTTCAGGCCAAATGATACACGTCTCATCCGATCCTGTTCGCCAAGATGTAATATTTACCATTATTACCTGGGAGTGACTTCCTGCTGGATTTGTAAGAATTATATGTAAATGGCGACCACCAACATCTTCAAATAAATAACACTCGCCAGCTAATGACATATTTATCCAATTAACTTATCGTAGAACCGAATAACACGCATCTCTTCTTTGATTAACCTTAAGTCCTCGCCTTTCCACCCTGTAGCGTTAAACAGTTCTGTCCAAGATATTCTCTCGGAAGTTCCCTCAACCTCTTCATATTCCGGTAAGGAATGTGTGTGACGTCTTAACTGACTAAAAGTCATCCGACCAAACCGGTCAAACACTTCGTTTATCCACCTAATTTCTCTATCCGATAATTCTCCGTGACCAACATCGTCTTTTTTCAATTTCACGATAAAATTAGGTTGCGGAGAATACGAAAAGTATTTTGACCAGTATTGCCCTTTTTCTTTTCCTCGGGCAAGATTGTAGATATTAGTCATGATTGGGCCGTGGTTCATATTATACGGCCTATCAAAAGTCACAAGATCGCCAGAAGTTTCCAAACCGCGTCGGTCAATCAAGTATATTAGCTTAACAAGCTTGTACAAATCAATTTTGCCACCATTGCGTTTTGCCAACAACGCAGCGATTTGTACGGTTTTTAACTCTTTGAAAGCGGGAACATCACTGTCGGAAACCAAAACCGTATCCTTGACCATCTTGACCTCCTTACACAGGGGAATAGTAAGGGGAAGGTTTAAGGTTAGATACCTTATCTTACACTAAATATAGAGAACCGATACTCCTGCGTCAATCTTCGCGTCAATTTTTTTAAAGATATCCACTCGATAGTTTCATCTTGTTGGACAGCAGCTTGAAGCCAATAGTTTACCAGGGTGTTAAAAGACATATTTTTCTTTTTCGCCAGCCGCATCGCTTTGTCCTTTAGTTCGTCCGGCAATCGTACAGAAATCGCGCTCATGGTCTGTCTCCATGGTTGCTTGCGTAACGCCAGTAATATAAATAAATTCGCATTGTATAAGAGAAAAATTGCGGATGAAACGGATGGTGCAGATGAACACGCAGTAAAAGGAAAAAACTTCTGGATCGCGGCTCAAGCATGTCCCTGCATGATGTTGAGCAGGGAACCATGCCGCGATGACGGCGCTGTTGAATGATTCACACAGCAGGCAGCAAAAAATGATCCTTGATATAGGATCATTTTTCGTGTAAATTCAAAATGACAAATTAAACTTACACGAAAAACGTGCCCATGAATTATCTTTCTCGACAAATTGAACCCGTCCTGTCCGACTATCTCAATGCATTCCCTGTGGTGGGCATTACAGGACCTCGGCAGTCTGGAAAATCTACGCTCCTCCAGCAGGTGCTGCGTGATACTTACGCCTATGTCACGTTTGACGATATAAGACAATTGGCGTTATTAGAAGACGACCCCGAAAAATTTATGAAAATGTATCACCACCGCATTATTTTTGACGAGGTTCAAAAAGCCCCCGCACTTTTCAACCACATTAAACTCGCCGTTGATCGAGATCGCAATACCTATGGCAAATTTGTGCTCACCGGGTCCAGCCAATTTTTGCTGATGCAAAATGTAGCGGATAGTTTGGCAGGGCGCATTGGTTTATTGTCACTTCTTCCTTTTGATCATCGGGAATTGCCCAAAGCACTTTGTGCAACGGCGATATGGCGTGGCTGTTATCCCGAGTTGGTCACGCGCCATTATCGCAATGCTGACGATTGGTATGCCTCCTATATTGAGACCTACCTTGCACGCGATGTGCGAGATGTGGCACAAATTGGCAATTTGCGCGATTTTCGGAACTTGATTCAGTTGCTCGCGGCACATACAGCACAGGAACTCAATATGTCTCGCCTTGCCAGTGATCTGGGCGTGACAATGCCGACAATCAAACGGTGGATTTCCATTTTAGAAATGTCTTATGTCATTTTTCTCTTACCCCCTTATTTTCGGAATTTCGGCAAGCGGGTTATCAAGCGCCCAAAAATATATTTTTACGATACGGGATTGGTGTCGGCTCTTACGGGCATTCGGACTGAAGAAATGTATGATCGTGGACCGATGGCTGGTGCACTTTTTGAAAATTATATTTTGGCTCAAGTACTCAAACACCATAAACACACCAATCGACGTTCCGAATTTTATTTTTATCGAACCAGTCATGGGGTAGAGATTGATCTTGTTATTGATATGGGCCAAACCCGTCATTTTGTTGAAATTAAAAAAACCGCGACTTTCCGACCTCGTTTGATAAAAACACTCAATACCCTTGCTTCTCAAGCCGACACAGCGACACTGGTCTATCAGGGAGATTCACTGCCCGATTACGGCAGTATTCGTATTTGCAACTGGTCGAATTATCTCAACTACAAAAAGGAGTAACCCCATGCCAAAACAACCGAACATCCTCCTCTTCATCAGCGACCAACAGCGCACAGACACCCTGCGGTGTTACGGCAACGACTGGATACAATCGCCGCATCAAGACGCCCTCGCAGAGCGCAGCTTTGTCTTTGAAAACACCTACGTCACACAACCCGTATGCACCCCTGCGCGCGGATCCTTAATGACCGGCCTGTACCCGCACAACCACGAATGCATGGTCAACCGGGATATATTGCGCGACGAAATCCCATCCATCGCAGAAATGCTACCCGACACCTATCGAAAAGCCATGTTTGGAAAATGGCACCTCGGCGACGACTCTGTGCGGCAGCACGGCTTTGACGAATGGATCAGCACCGAAGACGACCACCGCAACAAATATTCCCGCCCCGGCCTGCCCTTCAGCAGCTATTATTACTGGATGAAAGAACAGGGCATAGAACCCCAAAACAACAGCGCCACCGGAGAAATCATCTACTCACCGCGCCAGCGTTCCCAACTACCCCCAGAATACCAGATGGCCACCTTCATCGCCAACCACTCCGAACGATTCATCCGGGAAAACACACACCGCCCGTGGCTCCTCGTATTCAGCACATTTGAGCCACATCCCCCAATGACCGGACCTTATGACGGCATGTACGACCCCGATACATTACCAGTCGGCCCCACCTTTATGAAAAAACCCGAAGGACACGCCTTATTTAACCGCGCACGCGCAGAACACTACCTCAGCAACACAGTTGAAGGCGAAGACCTGCGCGAAGAAAAATCCTGGCGAAAATTGCGGGCACAATACTACGGCAACGTAAAAATCATCGACGACGCCGTAGGCCGCATGGTACAGGCACTGGAAGAAACCGGACAAATGGAAAACACCATCTTTGCCGTCACCAGCGACCACGGCGAAATGGCAGGCGATCATGCCATGCTGGAAAAACGCGCATTTTACGAAGAATCTGCACGCGTCCCCATGATATTGAGCGCCCCCTATCTCACCCAATCGCAAAAATGCATCGACGGCGTCTTTGGACACGCGGACCTCATCGCCACCCTTGTGGAACTGGCCGATCAGCCCCTGCCAAAATCCCTTCCGGGCCGCCCGTGTGCCGATGTCTTAAACGGCAGTGCCAACCTGCGAGACCACACCGCATTCATGGAATGGAACGGCATTGGCGACCGCAACCTCGGCAATCCAAAAATCAACCTCATGGCCACCTTGCCCTGGCGCTGTGCCGTAACCGGAGACCGGTGGAAACTCAACCTATGTGCCGGCGACCAGTGCGAACTATTCGACCTGAACAACGACCTTTATGAAGAAACCAATTTATTTGACAACCCCACCCACCGCGACCGAGCGCGAGAAATCGCAGCCCGCATTCGACTGTGGCAACACGAAACAAATGACCACGCGCCACTGCCCGCAATTTAATTGGGACAAAAAGCAAAAACCTCCTGGATCGCGGCTTACACCCTGCCGCGATGACGGCTTTGTTGATAGCCCTTCTCGCGGCTCACCTTTATGATTTACCTTGCATATAAGTAGAGAATAGCTATATTGCACATTGAGTGAGAACGCGAAATTGTGGATATTAGTCCTTCTTTTGCAGTGCTTCCCCGGCACTGTGAGCTGAGCCTCTCCCCACCTTCCGAGTATCTCGCTTTTTCTTCCTCTCATTCGTTCCGACTCTCTGTTTTCAGAGAGCGGTGTTGTGTGTTTCACATCTGTTAAGGAATCCTGCAATGGACGACACGGCGTTGTTAAAACTGCTGGCGGCTGGGATTGGAGAAGACGTTGCTGCGACCCAATTGGACATATCTCCCCAACAAGTCAAAGGACGAATTAGAGAATATTTGCATGCGGGTATTCTAAATTGCAATGGCGAACGCGAAACCATCAATTGGAAAGCCTTTGGCAAATGGAAAAAACTGGCACAAACAGTTGAAACCGCGAAATAAAAAAGCAAAAACGGATTTATATAATAAAGTGGGCAGTCGCCTGTGTGCAACTGCCCGTTTTTTATCGGGAGAAAAAAGGTTGAGAACTGGTAAATGGTATAAATCCATTTTCTTTCTTATACTCTTCGCGACATCTATCTCGGCAACACAGGTACAAATGGGTGTAGATATATTCTTGGAAAACCACACCCACCTGGTGGCGGATGCACGGGTCGGATTGATCACCAATCCCACGGGACGCACAGCAACAGGCATCACAACCGTCAATGCCCTGAAACAGCACCCCGACGTGAACCTGGTCGCACTATTTGCACTTGAACACGGAATCAAAGCAAAAGCAAAAGCGGGCGAACACGTGCGCGACACCCAACTGGACAGCCTGCCCGTATATTCGCTCTACGGAAGCCGCCGCTCCTTGAAATCCGCACTGGACAAAATCGACGTCATCATCTACGACATACAAGACGTGGGAAGCAGAGCCTATACCTACATCTGGAGCCTGGCCAAAGTCATCGCAGCGGCGGGCGAACAGGACAAGCGCGTCATCGTCCTCGATCGCCCCAATCTCCTGGGCGGGCTAATAATAGATGGTCCCATAAGCGAAAAAAAATGGCTATCGTTAATTGGGGGACTATACCCAGTACCGCGCGCGTATGGGCTTACAGTGGGAGAACTCGCGCGCTATCTCAACCGAGAACACACGCTCGCCTGTTCCCTCACAGTCATACCCATGGAAGGATACCAGCGCAACACGCGCTGGACGGATATCGGACGCAATTGGGTCCCCCCATCGCCCAATATCCCCTCGCCCCAGGCCGCCATCTGCTTTGCCGCAACCGGAACCATGGGCGAACTGGGAACCTTACACATCGGCATTGGAACCGACATGCCCTTTCAAATCGTCGGTGCGCCGTGGATCAACGCAGAAAAAACAGCCCGTGACCTGAACGCTATGCAACTGCCCGGCGTACAATTTCAACCCATCACCCTTGTACCCGACACATGGCTCTTTCGCAACCAAAAAGTAGAAGCTATATTTTTAGACATAACAGACCCCATCGCCTTTCGCCCAACGCGCACAGAAATATCCATACTCGCCCATCTTGTGGCAACATATCCCGAATTCAAAATCCCAAAAGACCGGTATAGCCGCTTTGACCACCCCATGGGAACCAGCACCGTGCGCGAAGCCCTCTTAAAAGGCGAGGATGCACAGCAAATATGGGAACAATGGGAAGGGGAACTAGAGAAGTTTTATGTGGTGAGGGAAAAGTACTTGCTGTATTAATAAAGGAGTCTCTCATGCCCGGCATCATCTTCTGGGATGTCGATACCCAATACGACTTCATCATGCCCGACGGCAAACTCTACGTCACCGCATCGGAAAAACGCTTGCCAAACCTCAAAAAACTCACAGACCACGCAAGACAACAGGGCATCCCCATCTTCGGCTCGGTGGACAACCACCAGATAACCGACCCAGAAATCTCCGACAACCCGGACTTCCAGGAAACCTTTCCCCCCCACTGCATCGCCGGCACAGCCGGGCAAAAAAAAGTACCCGAAACCCAACCGCAAAACCCCCTCTGGATTGACCCGGACACCTCGGCCGACCTCATCAGCCAGGTACAAAAACACCGCGGTGAAATCATCTTTCGCAAACAGCGCTTCGACGTCTTCACCAACCCCAACGTCGAACCCGTACTCAACGCCATCAAACCGGACCGCATCGTACTCTACGGCGTTGCCCTCGACGTATGCAACGCCTATGCAATTCACGGCTTCCTAAAACGCAACACAGCACCCATACAACTCGTCCTGGACGCCACACAAGCCATCGACCCCAAACGCGGTAATCGCATGGTAGCCGAATGGCAACAACAGGGCGTCGAAATCGTATCGACTAATCAAATCGTCAACACGTAAAGACACCGCCTATGAACGTCTTCCTCCGCCTCATCACCTATGTTCGCCCTTACCTCGGTCGCGTGTGCGTCGGCATTGGCGCCACCCTCGTCATTATTGGCCTCGAAGCCGCGCAACCCCTGCTCATGCGCGAAGTCATCGACAACATATTAACCCCCTACTTCACACAAGGGCGTTACATCGGCGGCGACTTCTCCGACACAAAAATCGCAACCGACTTCGACCTCCTCCAATTCTACGCCCTGCTCCTCTTAGGCGTCTATATACTCCACACCGTCTTCAGCTTCATCAGCCGCTACTTACTCAACCGAACGGGCCAGGACATCCTCTTCAGCCTCCGCGTCCAGGTCTATGACCACCTCCAGCACCTGGGACTGCGCTTTTACAACGACCGCAGCACCGGCGAATTGATGTCGCGCGTAACCGCCGACGTCGAATCCCTCCAAAACACCATCACCGACACCCTGGAACGCGTACTCGTCAATATCGCAACCATCCTCATCTTTGGCGGCATCCTCTTTGGACTCAGCTTTGAACTCGCCCTCATCACCTTATTACCCCTGCCGCTATACAGCCTACTCATCATCTTCTACAACCGCACCGTGCGCCCCTATTACACCATGGCACGCGAGCGCATTGCCGACATCAGCGCCCTCCTGCAAGACAACCTCTCGGGCATTCGCGTCATCAAATGCTTTGCCCGCGAAGGCCACGAGCTCTCTCGCTTCACCCAAAAATGCAAAGCCTTCCTCACCATCAGCATCACCATCATCAAAACCCGCGTCGCCTTCTTCCCCTTTGCCCGACTCATCATCTCTATGGGACCCCTCCTCATCCTCCTCTTTGGCGGGCGACAAATCATCTCGGGCGAACTCACCATCGGCACCCTCTTCGCCTTTCAAAGCTTCCTCTGGCGCTTCTATGGACCCGTAGAAAGCCTCACCCGCATCAACGACACCATCGTGCGCGCAGCCGCCTCAGCGCGTCGCATCTTTGAAATACTGGACACCCAACCCGAAATAAAAGACACCCCCAATGCCCAAACTTATGGGCGCCTGAATGGCCGCGTCGAATTTCAGAACGTCACCTTTGCCTACGAACACGGACCCCCCGTCCTCCACGACGTCTCCCTCAACGTACAACCCGGCCAACTCATCGGCCTCGTTGGACCCAGCGGCGCGGGCAAAACCACCATCATCAACCTCATCTGCCGCTTCTACGACCCCGATTTCGGAACCGTGTGCGTTGACGGTCATGACCTCAAAAACATGCAACGCGCATCTTTGCGCAGCCAAATCGGCATGGTCTTACAAGAGCCATTCCTCTTCAACGGAACCGTCCGCGAAAACATCGCATACGGCAAACTCAACGCCACCGAAGCCGACATCATCAACGCCGCCATGATGGCCAACGCACACAACTTCGTCTGCGGATTCCCCGACGCTTATGACACCCACATTGGCGAACGGGGCGTGCGCTTATCCGGCGGCGAAAAACAGCGCATCTCCATAGCCCGCGCCATCCTCAACGACCCGCGCATCCTCATCCTGGACGAAGCCACATCTTCTGTTGACACCGAAACCGAAATGCTCATCCAAAACGCCCTCGAACGCCTCATGGAAGACCGCACCACCTTTGCGATAGCCCACCGCTTATCCACCGTGCGCCGCGCCGACTGCCTCTACGTCGTTGACCGCGGCAAAATCGTCGAATCGGGTACACACACCCAGCTACTCGCCAGTGACGGCCTCTACGCCCACCTGTGCGACATGCAATTCGCGCTTGAAGAGTAGGGGCGGGTCCCCGTGCCCGCCCGCAGACATGGCAAACACTGGTGGTATATCGGGACGGCACAGGGACCGTCCCCTACGGAGATCTCGACATGGACCTTATTATACAACAACTCATCCCCCAGGCCATTGACATCCGTCAAAACGGCGATGGCCTGCTCCTCTTTGCCGACGGAGAAGAACTGTGCATAGATCACATCGTGCGTTGTTTTCCCTTTTCCACGCCCGATCAATGGATCAGTCTCCGCGACCGGGACGGAACCGAACTCGGCCTCTTGCCCACACTCGACGGACTAAACACACAATCGCGGGCACTTGTTGAAGAACACCTCAAAGACCGCTACGACATCCCCAAAATCCAAACCATACGCAACATCGAAAGCAGCAAAGAAGGCGGCACAGTCTGGGACACCGACACCGACGCGGGCCCCATGAGCTTCACAATCCGCGGCGACCAGAACCTCAACCTCAACGCATTTCCCGAAATCGTCTTCACCGACGCCATAATGCGCAAACGCTACAAAATCGCCGACTACACCAAACTCGACCGCGCCAGCCAAAAAACCGCCCGCGCGTACCTGCCCATGGGCTCTCGCCACTACTCTGGAAGCCGCGGCGGAAGGAGTAGAAGGTAAAAAAAAAGCCGACCACAATGTGGTCGGCTTTTTTTTATTTTCCACTTCGTCTCAAACCCATCATCTTCGACGCGATCTCGACCTCCTCGGCAAATGCCTCTGCCTCCTTGTCATACGTATCAAACGGCTCGCGGAAACTCAAATGGAATTCATTTTCCAAATACACCGCATCCCAATCCACAATATACCGCACCCGATTTTTTGACAACGTCCTCACCATCGCCGCCCGCGCCTTTGCCCGCGTATCAGCCGGAGGTGTATGACAAGCCCGTTCAACGCGCTCATCCGTCAGCACCCGCTGCATCTTACCCTGCTGCACCAGATCAAAATACAACCCGCGATTGGGATCGATATTGTGATACTCCAGATCCAAACTCTGCAACCACGGATCGTCCCAACTCAAATTCTCCGACTCGCGAAACGCATCCAACAACCACTTCTTAGCCACCCAATCCACGCGATCTGTCAACTGCATCGGATCGGACTCCAGATCATCGAGCGTGCGCTCCCACTCATAGAGCACCCAATCCGACTCCTCATCCAACCCCCTCAAATGGCGTTGTGCCAAAGACAGATAACTGCGCTGAATATCAATTGCCGAAATCGTGCGACCATTTTGTCGGTCCAAAATCCACTTATATGTCGGATCCCGCGAAATCTCCTTCAGCGCCCACACCGGATCACCCAGCCCCATATCCTGGGGAAAAATTTTGCGCTCCAAAAGATTCAGCACCATCGCAGTCGTACCAACTTTTAGTGCCGTCGCATACTCCGACATATTCGAATCGCCCACCAAAAGGTGCAACCGGCGATATTTGGTGTGATCGGCCAGCGGTTCATCTCGCGTATTGATAATCGCGCGAGAAAACTGAATCCACTGATAAATCTCTGTCACAATATGATCGGCACGCTGAGAAATCTGGAAATCAATGGGATCCTCCCGGTCGGCATTATCCCGCGGACTATGCCCATAATAATAAAAACTATCATCATAACTGCCCACGCGACCTGCACCGCAGAAAATTTGGCGCGTAACCAAAAACGGCAACAGCGCGGGAATGACAACAGTTGAAAACGGCACATTGCGCCGGACCAGATAATTTTCATGACAGCCAAACGTAGCACCCGTATAATGATCGATATTATTCTTCAAAAACGATGCTTCTTTGGCCAAACCGAGCGCGTGCAATGCCCGGTGCAAAATGACATCGCCAGCCCGATCAAAAGCCACAATATCCCACAACCCCATACACTCCGGCGTCGCATACTCCAGATGCCCCATATCGATATAAACCCGCCCCGCATTAAACAAAAAACCCCCATTGCCCGGGGGTTCATCCCGACCGCGATAGTGAATATCCACAATCCCGATTCGATCAACGTGAAAAATGTGATCCTTTACCTTCACAGAAATAGTATCGGGACTCACAAAACCTTCGCGCTCGGGTGCCAAACACCCATACTCGGTTTCTATGCCAAAAATTCGATCTCTCATGGGGCCTCCCTTGTAGGGGCAGGTTTCAAACCTGCCCCTACCAGAGCGGGCGCAATTTCTTCTGTATCGAGATTGCGATATTTGTTTTTACCCAACTGCGACCGCCCGAGCACCACCGCCTCCACCTCTAAATTCTCCAACTCCGTCTTAAGCACATCCGCCACATCGACACCCCCCGCCATCTTCTCGAGCTCTTCAGCATCGGTGGGCACTTCGTCCATCTTCCCAACCCATCGTCCCATTGCCCATGCGCGCAGCGCAGCGCCCGCGGCATCCACCACGGACAACGCCCCCGTATCCAAATCCGATAGTTCGCGCCCCATCATCAAATCCGCCTCCACAACACCGCCCACAACAGCCCATCCCTCGTGCCGGTAAAACGCGCCATCGTAATCCACCGAATAAAAAATCTGCGCGCCCTCCTGCCCATCCAACTCCGCCAGAAGCACCCGCGCTAAAAACGGAGAATGCACCACATCGTCAAAACCCGCCTTCACCGCAGGACCGAGACCAAAATACACAATTTGACGCAACGTCACATCATCTTCTGAATAATTAAACCCAATCGAATGCGCCATATCAATCGCAGCCTGCCTGAGCCTCTCGATATCCGTGGAATGCCCAATAGCCGCGAGCGAGATGCGGTCGTACACCTCAAACACTTTTTGCTGACTCTGCGACAGCGTCAGCAACAAAATACCATCCTCGTACCCCACGCCCACAACCGGACTGCCCGTCCGAATTTGATCTTCAATATAATCGCGCCGATTCGCAACCGCCTCTGCCCAGCGATAAGGCTCATCCGACAACATCATGTGCGTCCCGCCTCCTCCCCATCCACGTACTGTACATAAAGCCGGCGCAACGCCTCGGTCTCAATCTCTTCCCGACCAGACGCCGTAATCGTCTTCACCGACGGAAAAATATCAGCCGACCGCTCGTATCGCCCCGTAGCCGAATCGTATTCCGACGCCGTATCCAAAAGCTGAAGCGCGTGCCCGATTGCCGTATCGCGATCCATATCGACAAACCGCCGACCGCTCCAGCGATTCAAATAATACATCGCCCCGCGAATCGCCGGCGACCCCGACCCCGTCGTCGTAAAATCGGCACTCTCAAACTGCGCCCCCAAAGCATCGTAAAAATAAATTTTGCCACGCGCATCCACCCGATCAAACGTCGCAAAAATTGGAATCACAGCACCAATACCCTGCATCGCCAGCGGCAAATTATCCTTAATCAACAGCGACAACCGGCGCAACTTCGCCTGCAAACTCATCTCCTGAAGCAAACGGCGGCGATAATACTGAAACGCATGCTCCAAAATGCGCGCGATCTCAAACGCAATAGCTGGCGAACCCGAAATCGCCATCACCGAATACGCGTCCAAATCAACCACCTTATCCGCGCGGTCATAAAGCACCATATTGCCCGCTGTGGCGCGGCGATCACCCGCTACGAGCACCCCATCGGCATATTGAAATGCCAAAATAGTCGTCGCTTCCGTCGGCTCAAAAGGCAATGCGCGATCACCCTGCACATCGCCCAAATTCTCACCCGGAAACCGATAGCCTGATTGCCGAAGCAAATCGACAAAATCCCCGCCCGATTGCATAATCTACTCGCCTGTACGCTGGCGATAACGCCGCGCCTGATTGGGATCAACGCGCCGCATGCGCCGCATCAAATCGCGTGTATCTGGCCGCTCCACTTTTGGACGCGCAGGGCCACCATCGCCATCATCACCGGGACCAGGTCCCCCCGGGTCGATCGGCTTTGTCCGTCGCTCAAACTGCAAGATCTTATCCATCTATGCCTCCTTAATTAAGAAAACTGCAAAAAAACCTTCTGGATCGCGGCTTAAAACATGCCGCGATGACAGCGGCTGACTCTGATAGAGAACGTCACCCCGTAGTGATTCTATACGGGGTCCAGTCTGGATCGCGGCTTAAAACATGCCGCGATGACAGCGGCTGACTCTGATAGAGAACGTCACCCCGTAGTGATTCTATACGGGGTCCAGTCTGGATCGCGGCTTAAAACATGCCGCGATGACGCAGGGGGCCACGCCGCGATGACGCAGGGGGCACGCCGCGATGACGCATGCCTCGCCCCTACAGATCTACCTTCTGCAACCCATCCAATAAATTCTCCAACGTCTCCGCACTATCCAGTACCTCATTATAACGCTCTACCCGTTCTGCATCCACCAATAACTTCATATCCACCGGATGCTGGCGGCCATTGCGCTTAAACACAATGCGATCCCAGTTAATCGACGACACATAATCGCCGAACTTCTCCAAACTGCGCCCCCGAAAATACGCCCGTGTACCCGAAGGCGGTTCCGACATCGCCGCGGCAACCTCATCATCACCGACCAGACGCACCATCTGCCCCTGCGACTCCAACAAATAATACAACCCCGCATCCCGATCCACATTGCTATATTCCAAATCCTGACTCTGCATCCAGAACAAATCATCGGGATTATCCCACGCCAGATTCTCCGCCTCGCAAAAACTATCGATCAACCACTTCTTCGTCACCCAATCGCACACCCCCACCAGATCCATCGGATCGCGGCCCAACTTCTCCAGCACATCGTCCCACGCCGACAAAACCCAATCCGTCTCTCGATCGCGCCCGGCAAACTCGCGCCGGGCCAAAGCCAAAAAAGCATCCTGAATCTCAACCGCAGGAACGAGGCGACTGCCAGGCCCCTCAACCTCTACCAACCACGCATACGTTTGATCTCGAGCGACATTCTTCATCGCCGCAATCGGATCCTTCAGCCGATAATTGGGCAAACAACCCGCCTCAATCAAATCGATCACCAGCGCCGTTGTACCCACCTTAAGCGCCGTAATATACTCCGACATATTCGCATCGCCCACAATCACATGCAACCGGCGATAGCGCGCCGCATCTGCGTGGGGTTCATCGCGTGTATTGACAACAGGACGCTTGTGCATCGTATCCACACTCGCGATCACCTCAAAAAACTCCGCGCGTTGCGACAACTGATAAATCGGTGCGCGATCATCCCGCTCAACACCCACCTTGCCAGCCCCACAAAAAATCTGGCGCGTTGCAAAAAACGGCAATAACCCCTCCAATATACGCTCGAAAGGCACCGAGCGATCCATCAAATAATTCTCGTGACACCCATAGCTATGCCCCTCAAAATCCGTATTATTCTTGTACATCCGCACAACGCCCCGATCCAGCATCTCCGTGCGCCGCTGCGCGCAAATATCCACAATACGCTCCCCCGCCTTATCCTGTGCCACAAGCTCAAACAAACGCACACACTCACCCGTCGAATACTCTGGATGCGTATGATCGTTGTAAAACCGGGAGCCATTGTAAATAATCAAATCGCTCTTCAATTCCACAAACGGAATCTTCCGCTTGCGATCCTGTTGCAAATGCACCTTTTCATCGGCATCATTCAACAGATTTTTAACTTCAAACCCCCGCTCATCCCGACGGGGGTTTTCCAATCGATAATCCCACAATGGGACAAACTTACCCTGCTGATAGCACCGAATCAACTGCATCGACTCTTCGACCACATCGACCCTATCCGCCCCGTCAATCGTGATCCCATATTCCGTTTCCAGCCCAAACAAACGCGTCATATTATCTCACAACACCAGTAATGACAAAAAACCTTCTGGATTGCGGCTTTAAGCATGCCGCAATGACGGGCAGTCCCTAGCCTCACACCACACCATGCCTGTGGGTGCGTCGTTCTCGCCTGGGGCGAATCGGTGCTGCGCGCACCACGTTTTCGGGATCGTAATCCAGCAACTTCAACCAATCCTCTGTATTATCCGTCGGCGGGAAAATCTCATTCTCGCCATACTCCATCTCAATCCCCGCGAGCAAATCATCAAAACCGATCCCCTCTACCGAACCCGAAGCAATGCACCGCTTAATCGCAATCTCTTTCGCGCGCTGCACAATAGACTCGAGAATTGCCCCGCTACACAAATCCCCGCGGCTCAACACATCCTTGCGACCGCTTCTAAGCGTCACCTCTAAAAAACGCGTATCATCGCGCTTGGCATATATCTCCGCAATCGCCCGCGCCACCAAATCGTCAACCGCTGCCCGCGCATTGCCATCCTGCGCATTTAACGCACCCTCTGCCACCGGCAAATCAGCCGTCAAATAAATACCCAAAATCTCGCGCGCCGCATCTTCGTCTGGCCGATTCACCTTAATTTTCCGATCAATACGCCCCGGGCGCAAAATCGCCGGATCGATCAAATCTGGGCGATTGGACGTCAAAATAATCACCACATCTTGCAAAGACTCGATCCCGTCCATCTCGGCACAAAACATCGGCACAACCGTATTTGAAATATTGTGCGACCGAATCGCCCGCCGCGTACCCAAAACCGATTCCGCCTCATCGATAAACACCACCGGCAAAAACCCCTCGCGCCGCTTCTCCCGCGCCTGAGAGAAAATCTCGCGCACCTTGCGCTCGGACTCCCCCAGCCACATATTCAAAATCTCAGGCCCCTTAATATGCATAAAACACGCCTTGAGATTCAGACCATCTTCCTGCACCTGCTTCTCCAGATTATACGCCGTCGCCTTCCCAATCAGCGTCTTGCCACACCCCGGCGGACCGTATAACAAAAACCCCTTGGGCGTACTATACTGAAAACGCTTAAACAACTCCGGATGCAACACCGGCATCTCAATCGTATCTTTGATCGCCTGAATCGCATCTTTTTGCCCACCGATCTTTTCCCACGGCAAATCGGGCACTTCCTCCAAATAAAAATCCTTAACCTCGGAATGCGGCATCTTTTCCAGCGCCACGCGAAAAAGGGGATCGATGCGCACCTCCTCGCCCGCCTTCAAAGACTCACGCACCAAATCGGCCCCCCGCAGCAAAATATGCGTCTGCGAACCGTGTTCTTGCCCCACCTGCAAACGCCCATCATCCAGCACATCGACAATTTTGCCCACAGTACCCGACGGAGACTCGCCCATATCGCCCACCACCGCAAATGCCTCATTGACCAGCACCCGCGTACCCACCTTCAAACGGCGTTCATCCAACCGCGCATCCACATTCGCATAATACTCCGACCCACCCACCGTAATATACGCCACACCATTTTCCGGCGGCGCCAACAACGTCCCCACCCGATTGGCCGGTGCAGTCACCTTCTCCAGCGTCCCTTCCAACTCCACAATCGTGCGCCTCGCCTCTTCAAACGTAATCTCATCCTCTTGAAGCTGCCGGCGCAACTGGAACAACAGGGGCCGCCGTCGATCTGTCTCATCCATCGTCATCAAAATCTGATCGATAAGCGACAACGACTGAAACGTATGCTGCATATCCACATAGTCCTGAAGAAAATCTTCAGGTGACTTTCTCTGACGATCAGAATCGTTGGTATTAATGGCTAACCTCCGGATCAGGATTTACAGAGCCTGCACTGGAGTGGTTCTATCCAGTGATGATAGGATGAACAGAGCTTGCACTGGAGTGGTTCTATCCAGTGATGAAAATCAAAAGCAAACCTTCTGGATCGCGGCTAACATCATGCCGCGATGACGAATGGTGCTTGTCACGCCTGCATGCCTTAAGCAGGCGTCCAGTCTCTGGATGACCTCGTTGTGCTACGCGGGTTCGGGATGTTCACCTATGGCTTCAACATGGCTGCGATTATTAAAGGCATCGGCGTAATCCGGGTTCAGTTCTATCGCTCTGTTGTAGTCTGCGATAGAACGGTCATATATGCCTTTTTTTTTGTAAGCATTGGCCCGAACAAAATAGACCACAGCAAGTTCTGGATCAAGTTCTATGGCTCTGCTCAGGTCCTCAATAGCACGGTCAACCTTGTCTTTGTTGAAATAGGCCATGCCGCGACTGAAATAAGTCAGGGCATCATCTGGCCTCAGCGCGATCACTTTGTCAAAGTCCACAATAGCACAGTCATACGCACCTTTTCTAACGTACGCAATGGCGCGACTCTTATAGGCAGCAATGTAATTGGGTTGCAAGTCTATCGCCTTGCTGTACTCTGCAATGGCACAATCATAGGCATCTGCAATGCTATAAGCAGAGCCGCGATTGAAATAGGTCAAGGCACGCATAGTGATCTCTCGTCGTTTTTCACGCGCCTCTTTTCCATGATGAATTTTGACTGAATCTAATGAGATTTCATTCGTATAAGTTTCATAATCAAATTCTACGTCTGCTGTAGTATTCATCGCGCAAACTCCCTGTAGCATCAAATGCGGTGACCAAACGAAGCAGAGGTACATCTTCGTCAGAATAGATCACAACTAATACCCGACCTGAAGCAGCCGTCCCTATCCATCTGGACCGGTCTTCATACCCTGATAGATCTGAAACCTCGAATCCATTTGGATCATCAAATGCAGAAACCGCCTCATAAAACTGGACTTGATGCTTCTCTTGAACTTCTCGATATTTGTTTTCGTCCCATACAAATCCGATATCCATCTACCCATCCATCACTGGATACAACCCCTGGATCGCAACGGGACGGCACAGGGACCGTCCCCTACATTGCCGCGATGACGGGACGGCACAGGGACCGTCCCCTACATTGCCGCGATGACGGGACGGCACGGGGACCGTCCCCTACGTCAAGAATACCATATCTCAAAACCCATGTCAAGCCGTGAACTCACTCCTTTTCGAGCTTTTCCAACTTGCGTTCCATATCAATTTTAACCTCGGCGACAATATTGGCAATGGGTTCTTTGTGCCCCGCTTTAATAACCACAGGCTTATTGATATCAAAATGCACCCTATGCGACAACACCAGACCGCGCGTCACATCAATCACCCATGAACCCCCACCTGTACCCTTCCCACCGTAATACAGAGACGCCGCGCTCACTTCAATCCATCCCGCGTACTCCACCTCACTATCTTCATCAATATGCACCTCCACGCGCCCCTTCGCATTCTTGATATTCTTCACCTCGTAAGTACTCTTAATTTTAATTTGGGAATCGCGCCCCATCATATCCATACTCGAAAAAGGACGCCAAAAATCGCGCTCACCCGTCCAGGTATCGCCCTTATTAACCGGCTTATTTGGCAAAACAGGCGCAAACGCCGGCATCGCCCCCTGGAAAATATCCGTAATCAAATCCTTCCGCTCCACGCGAAACGGCGGAAAATCAGGTTCAAATTTCTGCACCCTGCCCTGGGGCGTCACCTGCCAGGTAAAAGCCTTATCATTAAACAGATCAAACGTAAACGGATATTGCTCATACGTCTGCTTTTCACCCAAAAAAATCGCCGCACCCGCGCCCTTTTGAATCTCTGCGCGAATACCCATCACCCCTTCGGGTATTGTCTTCCCCGGCAGCGCCTGGAGCACAACCACCTCTTCATGGCTGCGCCACTCATTATCTATAATCACCCGTATAGACCCACTCTCCATCACAATTTGTTCCCCCTGATTGCTGTAATACTCCACGCGAAACTTATGCTTATATCGCGCCTTGCGTCCCTCTGGGAACTTCAACTCTACCGCAGTGGCCTGCGCCCAACAGTCGGTGGCAACACCGACGAGCAATCCGAGAATAAGAGTTAATTTTAATATATGCATAAGATACCCCCAAAACTGCAACCACAGATGAACACAGATAAAAGGCAAAACCTTCTGGATCGCAACGGGACGGCACGGGGACCGTCCCCTACATTGCCGCGATGACGTCCAGCCCCAGTCCCCTACCGCCTTCTCGCCCGCTTCACCCGCACCGGGCGGCCGCCTTTTTCTGCCGACTCCCATGCGGCCTCGGTCAACTGAATCACGCGCAAACCGCACACCGGCGGCACCTGAATTTCATCGCGCCCCAAAATGGCATCCACAAAATTTTGATCTGGACTCACAAACCGCGACGGCAAACTATTGGCATCCACCTGTACAGGCGCATTGCCACCGTACTTGCACGTCACCTGCCCATTGCGAGAATAAATCGCCCCCTTTGTGCCCCAAATCGTAATATCCTCCCACATCCCCGGACCCGGACCTGTACCCACAACAGAAAAATTCGCCAACGCGCCATTCTCAAACACAATCGACAGTGCCGAATTGATATCCACCTCTGTATCCAGATACTCCATAAACGCCGACACCCGCGCCGGAGCCAGATCCACCATCCACAGCACAACATCCAGCAAATGACTCCCCGAATCATTCAACTGACCCCCGCCCGACAGCGCGTGAACCTGTCGCCACTTGCCCTGTTGATTCTCATACCAATGCTGATCTTGCATCGCCTGAATAAACTGAACCTCTCCGATCTCACCCGCCTGAATCTGATTCCGCATAAACCGAAACGTCGGCGCCAGGTGCCGTTGATAGGACACCATCAAAACCCGATCCACCTCCTCTGCCTTATCCATCACCTGAAACGCGTGATCGACCGAACACACCATCGGCTTTTCCGTCAGCACATGCAAACCCTTATCCAGACTATCCATAATCTGTTCAAAATGCAACGTATGCGGCGTGGAAATCTCTGTCGCATCCATCTCCACATTATTCAGCATATCCCTGTGATCTGCAAACCTCGGCAACGCCTCTGCCTGGGGCACGCGCTCAAACAACCGCGCAAAACTCGCCTCACTCGGATCTGTGAGAGCCACAACCTCCACATCCCGCATCTTCATCAAACGCCCGATGTGGCCGCTCATATTGCCACCACACCCGATTAAACCCATTCGCACCTTCTGCATTTATGTCTCCTTTTGAAAACCTTCTGGATCGCGGCTTTAAGCATGCCGCGATGACGGCGGCTCGGCCCTGAGAGAGAACGTCACCTCGTAGTGTTTCTATACGGGGTCCAAGCTGGATCGCGGCTTTAAGCATGCCGCGATGACGGCGGCTCGGCCCTGAGAGAGAACGTCACCCCGTAGTGTTTCTATACGGGGTCCAGGCTGGATCGCGGCTTTAAGCATGCCGCGATGACGAGTGCCTTTAACGTCTCACGTCTCACGTTTAACTGGTCTGGACTGCGACCAGTTGTACACCGCTTCACGTCTCACCGCCTTTAACTTGCTCGAATATAGTTTCACATATACAATACCGCAATAACAAAAAAAAGGCCACTGGACAATATGCCCAATGGCCTTTTTGAAAGGGCGAAAAATTTTTCGCCCCTACAATCGGGCGGGTTTAAAACCCGTCCCCTACTTCAACAGCAGCATCTTCTGGATCGCGGTATTTGGACCCGCCACAATCTTGGCGATATAAACGCCACTACCAACGCTGCGGCCCAGATAATCCTTCGCATCCCACTGGACATTATAGCGACCTGCTGTATAATGCTGGGTCACCAGATGACGGATCTCCTGCCCGGTCTCGTTGTAAATCACGATAGACACATCTGTGTCAGCGGGCAAATCGTAGGAAATCGTCGTTCTGGGGTTAAACGGATTGGGATAAACCGTCGAAGCAAATTCTGTGGGCAGGGTGAAACGCGCGCCCAACAGCACCTCAATGGGATTCGAAAGATTCACCGACCCATCCAGATCAATTTGCTCGAGCACATAATAAACCACCTCAACAGCCGGAACGCCCGTATCCTCAAACATATAATCCATCAACTGATCGGTCGTACCAGCACCTGCGATAAGCTCACTGACCACCTCGTAGGTCTCTCCATCCGTGCTGCGAAGCACGCGGAAACCCACATTATTGGTCTGCGAAGCCGTCGCCCAATTCAGCACCACGCGGTCTTCCATCACTGATCCGACAAATGACGACAACTCAATCGGCACCTGCTCGTCAAACTGAACAGTCACCTCAACAGAAGCCATGCCATCACCCGCCGTCACCGTGACAACAGCGGAACCCGAACCGGTCGCAGTCAACTTATAAACATGGAGCATATCCACTTCCGGGTGGCCATCGACCATAGCCGTGCCTTCGACAGTATGCGAAAAGGTAATCTTCATACCCTCGGCAAAACCCAGAGCGGTAATTTTAATCGTCGCTTCACCACCACGAGGAATCGTTGCAATAGACGCAGACACCTCCACCCGCGGACCGAAATTAAACATCACCGGTGCGGGAAGCATCAGCATCGTCGTCTCGCCAGAAGCGAGAAGCGCTGTAAACGACTCAACCGCAACCGTAAACGGCCCGACCTCGGCACCCGTCATCAGCTTCAGCGTGCCCAAAAAACCACCATTGGACAGCATCACGCCCTGCTCAGAACCAACATCGACCTGATTACCCGAAATACCCAGCAGCGTCAAACCTTCAGCAGGAACAAAACCTTCTTCTCCTGACTTGATCATCGCCGCAGTAGCCGGATCAATAGTAAATGAGATACTCGCACCGCCGATACCACCATCTATATCACCGGCAAATACCTCAATAGCAACCTCTTCATTGGCACCGGCACTGGCTGCAAGCATACCATCATCCATCATATTCATCATGTCCATGCCGACAACGGCATCCAATGCGGGGAGCCGCACCTCCACAAACTCAATCGTAATCGGATCGGTTGTGATCATACCATCACTCGCCGTCACGATCGCCTTTGCCGGGCCACTCGCCGTCAACGTCAAGGTGGCACCATCCATCATGGACATAACGTGCTCAATCATTTCGCCCTGCACATCAAAGGTAATCGTCGCATCGGCAGCAAAATTCACCGCCGTCACCGTTGCCTTACCGGTGCTACCCGCTGGCACAGAAACCACAGTTGCATCTGCCTCCAGCCTGGGCTTGACATTAAAGTTGATCGTACTCATCATCGACATCATCTCTGGCGCGATAACATCGCTCGATGCTGCCGTTTCAGCAAGCGTAACGCTCTTAATACCCAGGTAAAATTCCTTATCCGTAACATCCGCTACGGTAGAAAACTCAGCGCGTCCAATAAAACCAGACTCGGGCAGTGTAACAGGTGCAGTACCTGCGAGGTTTGCACCCGTAGCCTCTGGAATAATAAACAGAAACGCACTATTCTCGACCTTATCGAGCTTTAATTCTTCAGCTTTAAAATCAAATTCGATCTTCAAACCGATCAGCGGCGTGGTCACGCCCTTGGCGAAAACCTCAACCACAATTTTCGTGCCCTCTCCGGAGACATTCCCCGAATGAACACCTTCATCCATCTGATTGCCCGCCCCGCCATCGGCGATCAAATCAATCGTCACCGTCGCATTTGCATTGGGACCCGCAGAAGCCTGGCCCGCAAACGCCAGAAACGCAAGGGCAGTAAAAAATAACAATCCTCTTTTAAGAAACATTTGCAAGACTCCTTCGCTGAAAACTACTCCTTGTAAGTTCCGAATGAAAAACAGGTCTGGGAAGTCTCACAATCGCAAAACTTCCCAGACACTGTAACGAATTACTTGAGCAGCATCAGCTTCCGCACATCCTGGAACTTCCCTGCCGAAATCTGGTAGAAATAAATTCCACTCGAAACCGGCGTCCCGCGATCATCTATACCGTCCCAACGGACCTGATAACGACCGACCGACTGCGGTTCAGCAGCCATCAGCGTCCGCACGACCTGACCCACCACATTGTAAATCTGGAGCGTCACATCGGCAGACTCGGCCAATTCATACCCGATCGTTGTTTCGGGGTTAAACGGATTGGGGAAATTCTGGAGCAGTGCAAATTCTGTGGGCGTCGTCTGAATATCCAGCACACCACCGACCAGTGGATTGGCGAATTGATTCGGATCGAAAACCAGACCATCGGCAATCTCAAACCGCGCATTATCCTCAAAATCGCGCAACACGCGGAACACCAACCGAACAATATCGCCATCGCCGGAAACCTCCGAGCCATTCACAATCGCATTCATAACGTGAACCTGCCCGGCCTCTTCCGACTTACTCCGGAACAATGGGGTCTCGCCACCTGCCGACTTCAACAAATCCTCAGCAGCCGGCACCGCTTCTACAAACTCGAACTTCTCGGCATCGTAGTGAAGCACAAACCCATAACCCATCAGAGCCTGTACATTGGTGAGAGACACATCCACAAACATATTCTCGCCAACCACCACGCGATTATTGCCCAAACGCAACGAGAACTCGGCAGTCTCATTCACGCCAAGAATAGGCGTAACCAGAGACTTGCCAGCCGGACCCTGCGCTTCTTTGCCATAAGAGCTAAAGAACAGAATAAAGTCATCAAAATTGACCATCTTATCGTCATTCAGGTCAGCCTGAACAAAGACTCTCCAATTCTCGTGCGTCTCATCGGAATTAAACGCCATCGTAAAGGCAACAAAATCTTCAAAGTCAACCGTCAGCGGCGTCATAGCCCCGTGCCTGTCGAGCTTCACGACAAAAACAGAACCACCGTCTGCATCCACAAACGCCTTGCGCGTGGGGATAAGCTCAACCACCAGCGGAACACTCGGCGTCATATTGGTCCCGTCCATCGCAACCACGGTCACCAGCACCGCAGGCAAACCCTGATTAATCAGAGTCTCAATCAAAGTCAGCGGAACCTGGAAACTGCCCGAACCAGCGGGAACAGCCCCGATGTCAATCAACGCATCTTCGCTGGCACCACCCTTGATGACGTAGCCCGCCACACCGGGAATCGGCATCGCGTAGCCACGATAATTGATCGTACCAACAATCATATCATCGGCGGACTTCGTCCAGGAAACCATCCCGGTCTCCGCATCAGCGGCAACATCCGTCACAGCAGCAGGAGCCGTATCATCAAGCGCAGCCACTATACCGTCCGTCGCCACAATGGGAGACGAAACAATAGGACCATACCCATCCGTGCGGATATTCTGCGGAACAGACACATCGCCGACCAGAGCGCCCAAATCGGGATCCAGAGCAGCAAACACAACATTTTCCCTACCGCCAATAATCGAATTAATATAATCAGCAGAAGGCATAAACATCTCGCTCAACTCATCCTGGCTAACCATCAGATTGGGATCCAGACCCAGGAACTGAGCCATCAGCTGCACGCTCTCCTTGGAGAACACGCGCTTGCCAGCAGGCGTAATCTCTGCCGAAGACATACCCTTCTCGGCAGCAACGCCCCAGCGAGTCGCCGTTGCATCCGTCACCGGAACAACCGCTCGCGTCATACCTTCTTCATCATCATTATCCATCGCATCGACAACAGCCCAGGCAACCCACGACGCCACAGGCTCATCGCTGACCACCACATTGCCGTCGTCATCCAGCGTGGTATTCACCATCATCTCGCGATAAACGCGATACTGACTCACATCAGCGTGATTTGCCGAATTCTTAAAACTCACCATCACATAATAACCATTATCCCCAGCCTGATCCTGCACAACCACACTCGCAGGAGCAGCGGGCAACTCTTGCACAAACGACACCTCAACCGCAGACGTCGTAACGCCCGCGCCAGAAGCCGTCACCGACACAGTAACCGTGCCAGTAGAAGTCAGCGTCAGCACATTGTCATCCTGCGACGCTGTAAGATAAGGATGGTCCGACGGATCGACATTAAACGTAATCTCTGCACCTTCGGGGAAACCAGTCGCCACCACCATTGCCGTAGCACTGGGAACAGTAGCCTGCGGAACCGCGACCGTCTCCGTCGCATCTGACCCAACAGAGGGCATCGCGCGGAACAGAATACTAACCGCCTCAGTCGTCATCCCACCAGCAGAGGCCGTCACCGACACCATCGCAGACCCCTCACCGCTCGCCGTCAACGTCACCACACCACCATCGGTATCGGCATCCAGCGCAGCAGTACCTTCAGTCTTGCTTATCTGATAAACAATAACACCTTCCAGACCCGTTGCCGTAACCGTCACCGAATAGTCCCCACCCTCGGGAATAATAACATCCGTTTCACTGGCTGTCAGATAAGGATCGGGATTCGAGAACGCAATCGTCACCGAAGCACTCGACGTACCATCGGTAGCCGTCACCGTCACAGTGCCGGGAGTGCCCGTTGTAATCGTCAAGCTGGAACCATCTTCCATAGCCTGAAAATCGGCAGTAGCTTCATAAGTAAAGTTGATCGTAGCATCTTCAGCAAAATTGACAGCCGTCACCATCGCGGAAGCCATAGCACCAAAATCCTCAAACGTTATCTCGGTACTCTCGGTCTCCAACCCTGGTATGGGACCACCGCTAACCACCACGGGATCGCCAGCAGCAGCGGAAACTTTCATCCCACCTGCTGTAAACACAGTAACCGAAGCGCTAATGGAAACCATCGAACCATCGAAGGCGGGACCCAGGGTAAGCGTCAAAGTGCCGTAACTGCCGCCTTCCAGCGTCGTGGGCAAGCCAATAACCGTGATACTCGTAGCATCCATTGCAACCGCGGACAAACCACCAGCAGGTGTCCCACCAGTAATCGCCGCCACAGCGGGATCAACCGTCAAGGTAATCTCGCCACCAGTTACTGGGCTTTCCAACCCAGCAACAGCGACATTGACAACAACATTATCACCTGCATTAACAGGACCTTCGCCGACACGCGTCAGAGCAACGGACAAATCATCATAGCCCGGCGTCGGCATTCCAGTGTCACCATTGCCACCAGTGTCACCATTGCCATCACCATCACCCGGCGATGTCCCACCAGCATTAAACGTAAGTGCAGCGGGAAGAGGAACCGGAAGAGCAACATTATCAAGTGAAATACCGCTAATACCAATAGAAAATTCCACACCCGTTACATCTGAAGCTGTGGTAAAGGTAAAACTGGCACTTGCGGGCACCGGCACCAGCGAAAGAGATAACAGGGAAGCCGTATTGCCACCAGTTATAAGGAAACCAGCAGGAGCGCCAGTAAGGGTTACAGACGTACCAACTTCAAACACAATCTGTATGGCATTCACGGATTGGTCAACACCCATTTGAGAAACATCAACCGCAATCTCCGTGCCTGCGCCAGTAACCGTGGCAGAGCCGCCTTCACCAAGAGAGAGCGACAACTGCGCAGAAGCCTGCCCTGCAAACATCAGCAATGCCAAAGCAGTCGCAAACAAAAGACTTTTTTTCAAAAACATTACAAACTCCTCTATTGAAAATGGAATCGGGAAGCCTCAACAGGGAAACTTCCCGATCCATCGGCGAATTACTTGAGCAGCATCAGCTTCCGCACGTTCTGGAACTTCCCTTCTGCCGAAATCTGGTAGAAATAAATTCCACTCGAAACCGACACACCGCGATCATCCATACCGTTCCAGCGAATCTGATAACGACCCGCATTCTGCGCCTCAGAGGCGACCAGCGTCCGAACCACCTGACCCAACACATTGTAAATCTGGAGCGTCACGTCGGCAGACTCGGCCAAATCGTACTTAATGGTCGTATCCGGGTTAAATGGATTGGGGAAGTTCTGGTGCAAAGCGAACTCTCTGGGCGTGCTCTGGAGTTCCAACACACCCGCGACCACCGCCGGATTCTGAAGCTGACTCGGGTCAAAGACCAGACCGTCGGCAATTTCAAACCTGGCGTTATCTTCAAACTCATACAACACGCGGAACACAAACCGGACAATGTCGCCACCGCCGGAAACCGCTGTACCATTATACATACCCGTGGCAACGGAAATCTGACCGTCGGCAACCACATGGTGGAACAGCGTCTCTCCACCTGTTGACGTGAGCAAATCTTCATCGGCAGAGGCAACACTGATGAACTCGAACTTATCGGCATCGTAATTGAGCGCGAACCCATAACCGATCAGAGCTTCGACATTGGCAAGTGACACATCCACAGCCACCAACTCGCCAGCAACCACGCCATCACTACCCAGACTCAGCGAGAATTCAGCATTCTCGTTTATACCGGGAAGCAACACGATAGGCTTGCCAGAAACAGCAGCCGTCTTGCCAAAGGAGCCGACAAACGCGAGGAAGTCATCCACGCCAACCGTGCCATCATCGTTGATATCGGCCTGGACATTGTAATTATCATCACCTTCGCTGCTACCAAATGCAGCAACAAGGGCAAGGAAGTCATCCACGCCAACCGTGCCAGAATCCTTGGCGATCAGATAAACAGCATCACCATTGGAATCGACATAAGCCTTACGGCCTTCTTCAGCAGGCGCCTCTTCATAGACAACATCAAGGCTCGCTGAATACTGACCACTCGTAGCCGTCACCGACACAGTGCCTGACCCACTCAATTCAATGGGCTGTCCAGCATTGCCATCGGCATCTGCTGCCACTGCATCCTGTGCCTCGCCGTCAACGGTAAAGGTAACCATATCGTCTTCGTTAAGACCTTCTGCGCGAGCTGTCACCGTTACCGATCCACCGGCAGGAATCGTGACATCATTACCCGCCTGATCCCCTTCCGCACCGGGAACCCAGAGCGTAATGGAAATCTCCAGAGGCTGACCAATGGTAAGAGTCAGACTACCCCGGTTATTTTCACTTCGTGTATCACCATCATCCAGGGACGAACTCCGTACCCTGGCCTGAATCGTCACACTAGATCTATCAGGAGCTGTAACGGTAAGGCTGTGCCCAATCGAACTTACCCCCCATACCTCGCTCAAAAGTCCTTCAAGAGGAGGCGTGGCCTGAAGTTGAATGTCAACACCATCACTATACTCCTGGGCTGTATTACCATCATTCTTCAACCGGGTATCCAGGATATTCAGAGAGTCTGCTTTTCCAGTCGCAGGTGTTTCGCCAAAGAACGTCTTCAAAGAGGCGTTCCCAAACCGGTCAGTCGGGACCATCCGAAGGTCGAAATCTCCCCAAACTTGAGTCGCAGGCCCATCTACGTCTGCTTCCCAAGCAGTCAGCACAATCTTGGCAAAGTCGGCAGCATCAACTACAACCCCTTCTTTGGTGCCCATAAAGTTCAGAACACCTTTTGCCGTCATATCTTTGACAGTGAAAGAGAGGGTACCTGCTGCATTCGACGCCACGAAAATCTTACGCGTGCCAATTGCCCAACCTGCGCCATCCAGCGTGGCAGAACCGTCACCATTATCCGTCACACCGCTGCCCCAATAAGACACAGGGCCATCCGAACCCATTGCGACGACCTTCACGCCATCTTTGTTGTAGGTAATAGCCGGGCGAGTCTCACCGCTTTGACGTGTCAACATCGTGTCAATAGCAATAATCGTCAGCCGCAACGCCTGACCAGCAACCACAGAGTCCGTTTTTGCATAATCAGCTGCACCCTGTTTGCCTTTGGCCAAGGTGTTGTCGCGAACTTCGGAAACAATTTCAAATCCGCCAGCGTCCGGATTATCGAGATCGTTCACAAACGTCAAACCTATTTCCGGTTGCGCCCCTTCAGCCTTAGAATCACTATCACTGAGACCAACATTATGGGCAAGATCCCTAACATAGACTTGCAGGTCATAGCTCTCGCCATCTACGAGCGCATCGTCACCCAGGAAGGAGATCCTGATATTCTCGTTCACCTGGGACAACTGAGCAACAGTACCTGCTACACTGAGCCGGCGATCACCCTCGAAGCGAACCAAAATCGAATCCGCTTTTTCGGTAATGCTGAAAATCGGATGCTGCGTCTGTTCTGGGCCGCCGATCTTATTATCGTAATCTGCCAGAGCGTCATTATTCGGGAACAAGTCCATAACCCCGGGAGCCTTTGAATCAAAAATTGCTTGCCCATCAGGCGTGCCCGTACCCTTGTTACCCACCAGGTCTTTTACAACAACCTGCAGAGCAACATCTGAACCACCCACAGCCGCATCCACTGCTGGATGTTTATTTTCTTTGTCGGCGGCTGTCTTCGGATTTTTCAGTGGAGGACCGGACGCTTCTGTTAAATCATACCCCACAAGAAGATCACCATCTAGAATACGTCCTACAGATTCCTCTGCACTTCCTGTTTTAACAACAAGCGTATCCGTACCAATGAGCACCCACTCCGTAGTCGTTGTTTCATCAGCACTGAACTTCAACGGCTTGAGAGCCTGTGGCACAAGATCATCCCCGAGAAATTCATAATTCTGGGTAACTCCTGCCGTGAAGCGCGCGCTATCGGTAGCACTCGGTTTGGGATACTTGATCGTAACTATCGGAGGCCTGGAGTCCAGTATAAAAGGAGCTGACACCGTAGTCTGGTTGCCCACATTACCGGCCCGATCCTTAATAACTGCCCGAATCTGCACAATCACATTATCATCTTCATAAGTGCCATTCTTCTTGAAATCATCATCTGGATGAGCTGCGACGTTTGCTTTGCGCTTAAACTGATTCGCACTCACTGTAAACTCGTCTGTCAGTGGATCGCCTTGTGAAGTGGCACCAATTACATCCAAAGCCTGAAACGTCTTGGCATATCCACTCACAACCTGATTTGCTTCGGTAACGGTGACATCAGCGTTCTCATCATCAGGATCAGGAAACGCCTTTAACTCCCTAGCAATAATTTGAAACGCTAAAGTGTGTTCGCCGAAGTCAGCCATTGACGCTGATATCTTAACCTTTTTGCCAATACCAACAACAGCCCCCGCCGTAGTGATCGCCGCAGCGTCATCGCTATCGTTTGTTGTAATAGCATCGCCATCGCCAATTTGAATCGTTATGCCTTCAACGGTATCAAGTTCAGGCAAAGTGGCGTCAATCTTTATATGCCTCCCATTACCGACCTTATCTGGCAAGGCTGAAGGATTCGGGGGATAAATCGACGTTTCCGTGTCCCGACTTTCGAGTGTACTATTATCTGGATCTGCAGGAGTTGGAGTTAAACCAAATGTAGCAACAGCGTACACGTATTCATACGGACCCCCGCCAGCGGTTAGATGAAACCTGAACTCGAGCTTATCATAGGCGTTTGATCCGACTCTCCGCGTATAATACGCTTTGGTGTTGGCATTAAGGGTTCCAGTGCCGTCCCCCGGATTCGCAAGTGTACCTGTCAACGTAGCCGTTTTTATTCTTGGCACAGCCAAAGAACCGAGTTGTACATTATCGGTAATGTCCAACGAATAAAGCTCGTCATCCGCAGTCTTGGTATCTTTGTCGGGATCATTAAACAATGAAACCTTAATGGAAGAAAATGACCCAAACTCTTTAGCTAAACCATCTTTGCGAAGCACCTGAACCTTAATTTTATCTTTCAAAGCTGGTGCATACGCACCCTCAGCTGGTGCCGTGATGATAACACGGATACCTCGAGGCGTTTGAGCATCGTCCACCAAATCCGCTGCATGATCTGTTACAGTAAGCGTCCTCGTGGCCTTAGGATCATCAGTAGCAGCCCCAAGCTCCATAGCGGTCAATGTAACTGTTTCATCAACAGTATCAGCATCTCCCTGGGGTGCGGTTGAGTTCATATTGAAAACCAACGGCATCTGAACTCCATTTTTCTTATCTGTGTCAGCAGCAACCGTTACTGGTATTTCGATGGAAGTAACATCATATGAATCATCTCCCGTGGCGCTTACCTCAACTTGCACAGTAGTCTCAACAGTAACCGCTTCGGTCATAGTCACGCCCACCGTTGCAGTCACGGTTACAGGAGTTGTAGTACTATCTCTCAGCGTGCTCTTATTAATTGAGAGAGTAATAGTCTTTACCTCAGCTTGTGCAAAACTGTCTGGCACTCCAAAGCCCACCATGAGCAAAAGAGCCGCCAAATAGCCAATTGTTTTGTGAAAATTCATCCTATCGACCTCCTAAAAAAAAGTCAGGATCGAGTAAGTGTTTATTTACGAACGAATTAAACTTACTGCGAAACTGATCTAAACTGCGACCAGTTGTAAACCGCTTCTCGCGCCCCTTCTCACGTTTTGTAAGATTAGGCCCCAAAGTAGGGTGAGAGCCGTGATCTGTGCGAAATAGCGGAGAAGAACTTCTTAGAGCCAAATTTATATCCCTCCCTTCAACAGGCTTGTTTTTGATTTCATTCAATTCCTTTCAAGACAACAAGTTACAAACGACTATAGATTCGACATTTTATTCTCGTACCTCCTTCCAAAAACAGCCTAACACACACCATTGCAACATCCTCACAATAGCTTTAAGGAGTAGTGCGTTAGGAGGAATCAACACTCCTTCTGTTTTATTTTTTGTTTGATTCATGGGTACTGCTCCACATTAACATACGACGGGCTAATTATATGCAATCAAAAACACAGTGTCAAGCATTTTTTCTTTGATAATGATATGATAATGAAAAACAACAGCAAATGCAATCAGAAACGGTGTACAACTGGTCGATGTCCAGACCAGTTCATCAGGATAGACAGGATTATAGGATGGACAGGATAAAAGGCAAAGGCAAAGCAACCACAGATGAACACGGATAAACACGGATGAAAGGCAAAAGCAAACCTTCTGGATCGCGGCTAAAACCATGCCGCGATGACGGCACAATCAAAAACGACAAGCAAAACATAATGGATCGCACGGGACGGCACGGGGACCGTCCCCTACAACATCACCCCGCGATGACGGCAACAACACAGGCGAAAGGCAAAAATCACTGGATCGCGGCTCAACACCTTCTATTCGACTCATGCGAGTGTCGATATCGGCCATCCTGCTTTTTATTGCCGTGATAAGGCAACAATGGTTGAAATTGCCGTGCCGATGTTGGCAAGTAAGACCGTGACCAGCAAACCAAACATCCAGCGCGTGTTTTGCCGCGCATCGGTGCGAATATCGCGCAATTCCTGTTCAATGTTGCCCAACCGCTCATTGATTTGCGCCTGGACGGCTTCCAGGGACGCAACGCGAGTTTCAATGGTTGGCATTTGCATGGTAAAATTCCAGCTTCTTAAAAAACTTTCAAAACATACGTCATAATTGCCAACACGATTGTCAGGCAAGCAGTAACAATGCCCGCACTCCAATACATGCGCGTCGCAATGGCATCAAATCTATTGTCAATACGCAACCCCAGCGCATCGAACTTCTCATCAACCTTATCAAACTTATCATCCACATAAATTCTCAACTCTTTTACCGTGTTGTCAATACGATCAACCGTTGTTTCCAGCCTGACAAGACGCTTGTCAATGTTGCCAATCACGATTTCATTCTGGCGGATGCGTTCCTCATTCTGCGTTATCTGTTTGTCCAACCGCTTTAACACCTCATCCTGAACCGCGCGATGGGCGTCTAATCTCTCGAATATGCCAATCTGAGTTTCATGGTATCCCTCAAATTGTTTGGACATCGTTTCAATAGCTGTTTCAATACGGCTTTCGTCAACCTCAGCCATTGGGATACCTCCTCAGTGAATGCGAACAATCAACAGACGTAATCACTATCATCGGTCACATCTTTGCAGAGACTGGCGAGTCTGGCGCGTGCCTGAGTACAGGTAAATATTTTGGTCATGTATAATATCCTAGTATATATAAAGCTAAAAACCTTCTGGATCGCGGCTAACAGCGCGCCGCGATGACGGCTTTGTTGATGGCGTTGATAAAGTTAATGCATTACCCGTCCCCTATAATATATAATGATCGGGAAAAGAACAAAAGCAAATACAGTGACCGTTCTCTACAATTTACTTGCTATCAGCCACGAAGCGGATACCACTATTAAGCGGGGGCGTTGGCGCATTGGGATCGACATGCTTCATAATCTGTTCCACACCACCAATGATCGGATTGTACGCCTCCCATTGACGGACCGGTACTTCATTAATGAGGACGAGCAATAACCCGTAACGCCGCAGATCGCGCAATGCTATGACCATACAAAGCGCACTCAACCCAACACTCGCGAGCAAAAGCCACCACAAAAACTGGTATATAGGCGTCTCGCCAGCACGCCCTTCATCAATCAAAAGATTGAAACGGATATTCGTAATATAGGAATGAAACAGACCGCCATCCCACGTTATGGCATCGAACACACCTACCGCCAACAGAAATACACCCGCTGCAACCACCAGTTGAACCTTCTTCTCCGTCCTCAAAAAGAACACACCCAAAAGCAACAACGCGAGCGGCGCGTATTGCACCCGCACCGCCGCCATCAGCACCACCACAAGCGCCACTATTCAGACCGTTCTCACCCTATCTGCCGACGACCGCACACACAACGCGAGCAATACCATCAGCAGCGCAGTCGCCACGAACTCCGTCATTGGCTTGTGGGCAAACCCCACCAACTCATACCAGAACGCCCCAGCCAATAGTGCGACCCGCGCCGATGTCTCTCCAAAATGCCGCCGCGCAAAAAAATACATCCCCACCGGAATCAGCAGGGAAACCGCACAAAACATGAGCTTGACACCACCGACATACCAGACCGGCTCACCAAGCCCAACAAAGTCAAACACCTTCAACATTCCCGCAACCACACCGGGCACCAGCCATGCACGCGCTCCGTAAAAGAACTCCCAGTATGTGACGCCATTACCAAAGACCAGGCGATGCGCTGGCTCCAAATACTGCATAACCTCGTCCGGGTGCAAAACAAAATCGCCACACAGCGCAATCGCCGCACGCACTGCAAATGCCAACACAAGCACCGGCAACAAAAATTTCCATGGTCGTTCATCGGGCGTCTGCGAATGCAATAAGGCATCTGCCACAGAGGCTGGCGACCTTTGCCGATCCCTGCGCGAATCGCGCAAACGGGCTGATAGTAATGCAAATATTGTCAATTCCATGATATTATTAAGGAATAAAGAACAGGAAGACATCAAAGAGTTGCTCGCGTTATTAAACGCGCATGATGTCGAATATGTGATCGTGGGTGCGTACGCGCTTTCACATCACGGTGTACCGCGATACACCGGAGATTTGGACATTTTGATCCGGGCAGAAACCGAAAATGCGCACTGATAAAAAATAAGTGCCTCCAGGTCGGCAAAAAGACCTGGCCGACCTGGAGGCACTTGAAGAAAGCTAAAAACCTTCTGGATCGCGGCTTACAACCTGCCGCGATGACGGCACAACCAACAACGACAAGTAAAACATAATGGATCGCACGGGACGGCACGGGGACCGTCCCCTACAACACCTTGTCGCGATGCAACAAGAGTACAACGTCAATAATGATAGCGTGCCTGTAGAAAATCGATGCGCTCGTTGCTAACGTAATAGACAATCCGATGTTCGCGTGTCAAACGGCGAGACCAGGTATTGCGATCAAAGTATTTGAGTGGTTCTGGTTTGCCAATCCCTCTGAAAGGATCTCGCAGGATAGCTTCTACAAGCGTCAAAATGCGAAGGGCTATCTTGCGATCAGTTTGAACCCAATAGCGCAGGTCTGTACGAAATTCTGGATGAAAAACAGCATCGCGCATTATTATTTTAGCCCGACCTCTCGACACAAGTCGTCAATGGATTGAGAGGGTTCTGTGCCAGCTTTGGCTCGGTTCAGTGCTGTTGCCAGTCGTTCCGCATTTTTAGGAGAACTGAGAAGATGCGCGGTTTCCATGAGGCTGGAAAGCTCGGACGCAGAAATCAGAGCGACATCTTCATGCCCCCGACGGGTGATAATGACGTAATCACTGTCATCCGTCACATCTTTGCAAAGACTGGCGAGTCTGGCGCGAGCCTGAGTACAGGTAAATATTTTGGTCATGGATAATATCCTGGTATATATAAAGCACGGGACGGCACGGGGACCGTCCCCTACAACATCACACCGCGATGACGGCACAACCAACAACGACAAGCAAAACCAACAGCAACACCTCTGGATCGCACGGGACGGCACGGGGACCGTCCCCTACAACATCATGCCGCGATGACGGCACAACCAACAACGACAAGTAAAACATAATGGATCGCACGGGACGGCACAGGGACCGTCCCCTACAACACCTTGTCGCGATGACGGCAACAACACAGGCAAAAGGCGAAAGCGAACAACGGCGCAGGGTCTTTGGCTGTATCTGAACCTGTTTTGTTAAAATTAGAACACATCTGCAAGTGGCAATTGCCACCCGGGCACGACATCGCCACCGTCAATTGTGTCGCCTTCTGTGAGAATGCGAATATCGTCAAACCCGCGATAGATGGTCGCCGTGCGCGTTTTGGGATTGAGAACAATAACCATCTTCGCACCTGCCCGCAACCAATCAGAGGCTCTGTCTTCCACTTCGACAGCGCGATCATTTGGCGAAATGACTTCAACGGCGAGGTCGGGGGCGCCGGGAAAGAACCCTTCTTCTTCTTCTGTGGCATCTGCGCGTGCTCTCGACACAAAACTCGCATCGGGAGCGCGCACCGTATCCGGATCGGTCCAAATTAAAAAACCCGTCTCGGCAGCATAGATTTCACCGAGATTATTATTTCTCACAAATGATTCGAGACGGCTACAGATTGTCGCTGCAATTCGTCCGTGTTGTCTGCCCGCTGGAGCCATCTGGCGCAATTCTCCCTTGATGAGTTCATAGCGATAGCCATTGTGCGGCATCACCAGAAGCTCATCGGCTGTCATGGTGGCAACGGTTTGTAGGGCCATACCTGAACCTGTTTTGTTTGGGGAAAAATAATGGTTGACATGATGTATTCACCCATGAGCGAACATCAACCCTGCGATTTAACGACTGGCGGGTGCCCGGCCAGATATCGCTTCGCGCAATCCTTCCAGCAACCCTTCCAGCTTCGCCTGTTGACGCTCCATCGTGCCCATTCGCATTTCCAGCTTCTCAAAACGCGCATCCACTTGATCAAATCGTACATCCAGCTTCTCAAAACGCGCATCCACTTGGTCAAATCGTACATCCATTTGACCAAGCCGCCCATCCATTAGATCGAGTCGCTGACCTATTAGATCAAGCCGCTGGTCTATTTGTTCACGGATATTCTTCTGACCGTTCAAGATCAGACCGGCAAGACCAACGCCAACAGCTATAATCGTTATCATTTCTGTCATGCTATCCTCATTTATTTTAGCGATCCAACCGGGACGGCACGGGGACCGTCCCCTACAATTAACGGTTGGTGGGTGCCCGACCAGATATGGCTTCGCGCAATCCCTCAAGCAATCCTTCCAACTTCGCCTGTTGACGCTCCAGCACCCCGATCCGCGCGTCCAACTTCTCAAGTCGTGCTTCTAAGCCCTTAATATCCTCACGGATATTTCTCTGACCGTTCAAGATCAGACCGGCAAGACCAATGACAACGGCTACAATCGTTATCATTTCTGTCATGATATCCTCATTTATTTTCGTATATCAAAGTAACGGGCGGGCGCGGGACCTGAAGAGAATATAACATCCAACTCGTAGCTCATCAAGCCATTCTTACATTATCAGCGCGTTGAGGCCCTTGTCAGTGTATGGTAATATCCCTATTGAATAATGAGGTCAGGTGATGTCTGTGTACAAATCCCGCCATTCTGGATTGGTCTTTTCAATCAATGCAAGTTTCCATATCCGTTTCCAGTTTTTTATTTTTTTCTCCCTTGTGATGGCACTTATCATTGTTTCATGGACCTCATACCAGACCAGTGTGTGGATGCCGTAACGCTCTGTGAATCCTTCCACCAAGTTGTTTTTGTGTTGCCAGACCCGTTGGGTAAGGTTCGAGGTAAAGCCGGTGTACAGGGTTCCATTGCGTTTGCTGGCCATGATATATACGCAAGGTTGATTCATGTTTTAAACCTTCTGGATCGCGGCTTACACCCTGCCGCGATGACGGCGCAACCAACAACAACAAGCAAAACCTCCTGGATTACTTCGTTGTGCCTACGGCGTGGCGGCTTTAATCATGCCGCAATGACGGCAACTTGGCTCTGCGAAAGAACGTCACCCCGTAGTGATTACCGTATAGAATCATTACGGCACAGGCCTATACGGGGTCCAGTAGGGTGATTCAAGTCTTGATTCCGCATCACATAGATCAGAAAATAAAAAACCGCTCTATGTTAAAGAACGGTTTTTTGATGATAGACATAAAGGAAATCGCGTCAGGCATCCAACGCTTGCTCATAAGCCTCAAGACTGGACACCTGTATCGCCGCACGGTGCAACTGCTTCAGGCGTTGCAAATCTTCAATGCCGGCAATGCGATCAGATAGAGAGTGCGTCTCACTTAGACCAAATCGAATCTCCAACACTTCGAGGATATCTTCAATGGCGCGTTGCCTGCCCCCTTGCTCAAAACCTTCCTCTCTGCCTTCCTCTCTGCCTTGTTGCTTGATATATTGTGCAAACGATGATTCGCGCATAATTGCATCCATAAGACCCTCCTGTGATAGAATACGATTGATTAGTGTTGGATCATACTCTAACCCACTCAATATCATCAACCTACCCAAAAAGTCAACCTTTATTGATTCATCCACCGGCAGAGCATTCGTCGCGTCAACACATTGACGCAACCACGTCTCAGAATCTATCCCAACAGGACGTTTCATCAAGGGTGCAAATGGAAACAAGCCCGAAGGCCCGCCATCAATAATGTCCTGTCCTTCTATCTCACTGAGCCGAATCACTGTGTATTCTATCAAAACGCCACAGCCGGGCAAATCCTGGATATAGTGCCCCGGATCGCGCCGACCCGCACTGCGCCGTAAATAGATCACACTGGAATAAATCGGCAGGTCGTGATGCTCAATCGCACGTATAATATAGCCAGCCATGCGGCGCGGCATAGATGGATCGTCAGTCGTTTGAAACTCGTGATGCACCAATGCCTCCTTGCCCGCGATATGGACGCGGATGAGGCTATCGGTGTGTCGTGTTTCAAACGTGGTTTGCTCAGTGTCGAGTATGTCGAGGACTTCTACATCCTCATGTCCAAGTGTGAATTGGATGAAGTCTTTGGGATAGGTCTGGATGAGATGTTTGGAGATGGTATCATATTCGGCCATGTAAGATGCCTCGCGTCTGATGGGTAAGTGCGTGGGACACACGCAACAGTCAGACAGAACCCAAGCAAATATCGAGCCAATGTCACAAAGTTGAGCGACAAAATTTACTGGAAAAAGCCCAGGCACCTCATTGTGCTTTCATTATGCTGTATTTTGCTATTGTTCACCACTTGAATTTAAGAATCGCCTTTGGAGATACATACAAATGGAAGACGCTGTGATACAAAAGTGTACGTTTTGATCCATGAAGGATGGGATATTGTGAAAAATATGTACTTTTACCTCATCGTATCGTCACTGGGATCACCGCAGCAAAAGGCCGCTCGCAATAACTTCAACGAGCGGCCTTTCCCTCAGTTCACAAATACTGGATTACTGGCGTTGTGCTGCGCGTGACGGCTAAAAACCTTCTGGATCGCGGCTAAAACCATAGCCTGCCCCGTAATGATTCTATACGGGGCCGCGATGACGGCACAATCAAAAACGACAAACAAAACCAACAGCAAAACCTCTGGATCGCGGCTTACAGCACGCCGCGATGACGGGAGCCTGTCCCGTAGTGACTACCGTATAGAATCATTGCCTATACGGGAACCGTCCCCTACGATTTAACGGCTGACTGGTGCCCGGCCAGATATCGCTTCGCGCAATCCTTCCAGCAACCCTTCCAGCTTCGCCTGTTGACGCTCCATCGTGCCCATTCGCATTTCCAGCTTCTCAAATCGTGCATCTAAGCTCTTCATATCCTCACGTAAGCTCTTCATATCCTCACGGATATTTTTCTGACCGTTCAAGATCAGACCGGCAAGACCAATGACAACGGCTACAATCGTTATCATTTCTGTCATGATATCCTCATTTATTTTCGTATATCAAAGTAACGGGCAGGCACAGGAGCCTGCCCCGTAATGATTCTATACGAGGGCACCGCCATCCAACCGGGACGACACGGGGACCGTCCCCTACAATTATTATAACGCGATTATTATAACGCGATCATTTTTCGATACTGTGTTCAAGCCTGCCAATCTCGTCGCGCAGCCTGGCAGCCTCTTCGTACTCTTCCAGCACGACCGCCTCTTGCAAACGCTCCTTGAGCACATCTACCTGCTGCGTCACCTGGTCGGGTGCCTCTGTGTCGTCCTTTGTGATAGCCTCTACCATAGCCGCAATATCCACGCCATCAATGGGCACATCTTGCATCTCGACCGACAGCCCCGCCTCTTCAATCACCTGGTCTGCCACAAAAACCGGGGCACCAACGCGCAACGCCAATGCCAGCGCATCGCTCGGGCGCGAATCAATACAAATCGACTCCCCATCGCAGACAAGTGTAATCTCCGCAAAAAACGTCTCGTCTCTCAGCGCACTGACCAGCACCTGCTCAACGCGGACATCGAACCCATCTATAATGGCACACAACAAATCATACGCAATAGGACGCGGCGGCGGCTCATCGTGAAGCGCCATAAAAATCGCAACCGCCTCAAAATTGCCAATCGCAATCGGCAAAAAGATCTTCTGGTCCTTATCCTTTAACCAGACCAGCGGATGATTGCTATTGGGTTCAAGCTGCACGGCAATCACTTCCATTTCTGTCATGCGAGAAATCCTTTCTGATTAGCCAGATTGTCTTTATCCAATTCCCAGTTTAGCGGGTTGTCTCGGATATATGCACGGATTTTATTCAATGATTTTTTGCCTCGAATGACATGTTCAAAAAAAGAACGTTGCCACAATTTTGCATCAAATGGCTCCCAATCTTCTTTTTTTACACCCTGGATGTATAATCTGGTTGTCAGCGATTTGAATCGCTGCACAATATCGGACAGGGACAATGTCGGGACGGCACAGGGACCTTTCGGGACGGCACAGGGACCTTTCGGGACGGCACAGGGACCTTTCGGGACGGCACAGGGACCGTCCCCTACGATGACAATTATGCCGTGGACATGATTAGGCATAATCTGGAATTGGTCTATCCGGATACCGTGATAAAATTTCGGCAATTCACACCAGGTTTTTGTCAACATTTCTCCCGCGGCATTTGTAATCATCTGGCTATCAATTATTTCACCGAATAATTCCTGTCTATTTTGCGTACAAATTGTTACAAAATAATATCCTGCCCGGGAATAATCGTAATTCTGTAACCGATTCGGTTTTCTGGTGCGGTTATTCAATACATGATCCTATGAACCGTCGTTCGGGACGGCACAGGGACCGTCCCCTACATTGATTTTTCGGGACGGCACAGGGACCGTCCCCTACGATGATATTGTTAATCCGGTTTTGTAGGGGCGGTGCCCCCGTGCCCGCCCGGCATAAGACAACGGCATGCGGAATGGGATCGTCCCCACAATTATGATTAAAACAATATAGAAGGATACAGAGGCAAAAATCAAGCGAAAATAGTCGTAGGGGCGGTGCCCCCGTGCCCGCCCGGCATAAATTGTCCCGTTGTTATCCCACATTTCGGGACGGCACAGGGACCGTCCCCTACATTGATTCTTCGGGACGGCACAGGGACCGTCCCCTACATTGATTCTTCGGGACGGCACAGGGACCGTCCCCTACATTGATTCTTCGGGACGGCACAGGGACCGTCCCCTACATTGATTCTTCGGGACGGCACAGGGACCGTCCCCTACATTGATTCTTCGGGACGGCACAGGGACCGTCCCCTACTTGACAGCCTGCGCGTCGCATCGTATCATCTAATAGCAGCCGTATTCACGCAACCCCATATCCTCAGGAGAATCGCTATGTCCTCTCCCTGCTGCGGTGCGAGCAGACCTGTTTCATCTAAAAAAAGAAACACGCGCAAACAAAAAACGAAACGCAGAAGCGACACCTCACTCAAAGGCATGCTGCACCTACCTGGCGGCACCTTTCTCATGGGAACAGACGAAGACGAAGGCTTCCCGGAAGACGGCGAAGGCCCCATAAGAGAAGTCACAGTCGATCCCTTTTACCTCGACACATGTGCCGTCACCAACGCCGACTTTGCCAAATTCGTCCGCGCAACCGCGTACAAAACCGAAGCCGAACACTTTGGCTGGTCCTTTGTCTTTCACCTCTTTGTACCCCCCAGCACCGCCTCGCACATCTCTCGAACCGTCGTAGATACACCCTGGTGGTGGGCTGTTGACGGCGCCTGCTGGCACCGCCCCGAAGGACCCGGAACAACCGTACAAAACCGCTGGAACCACCCCGCGATCCACATCTCGTGGAACGACGCCGTCGCCTATTGCAACTGGGCGGGAAAACGCCTGCCCACAGAAGCCGAATGGGAATTTGCCGCACGGGGCGACCTAAACAGCATGCGCTACCCCTGGGGCGACGACCTCGAACCCAGTGGCAAACACATGTGCAACATCTGGCAAGGCACATTCCCCGAAAAAAACACCCAGGCAGATGGGCACATCGGCACCGCACCCGTCACCTCATATCCCCCCAACAACTATGGCATCTACAACATCTCTGGCAACGTCTGGGAATGGTGCAGCGACTGGTTCAGCCCCACCTTTCACCTCAAAAGCTCCACCGTAAACCCCACAGGACCCCACATCGGACAGGCGAAAAGCATGCGCGGCGGCTCCTACCTGTGCCACGACTCCTACTGCAACCGATACCGCGTTGCCGCCCGCAGCGCAAACACCCCGGACAGCTCCACGGGCAACCTCGGCTTTCGGTGTGCGCGGAATGGATCGGGATGAAAGACAAAACCTCTGGATCGCGGCTTACACCATGCCGCGATGACGGCACTGTTGATGCGTAAAGTTGATAAAAATTAAAAAAGCGGAGGACGTGTTCGCGTCCTCCGCTTTTTTCGTTTCGAGACCTGCCCCTACTCTCTGACCACCCACACCTTCACAGACACCGTAAGTCCCGCATGAAGGCGAATCGGCACATCATATACCCCCAGTGCCCGAATAGGCTCTTCGAATTCTATGATTCGACGGTCAATATCGAACCCCAGGTCATTGAGCGCGACCGCAATCTGTTGCGCCGTCACCGATCCAAAAATGCGATCACCTTCACCTGCTGTAACCGCCACATTGCACGAAACCTCTTTCAGAGCCTCTGCCAGCACCTCGGCTTCGCGTATCCCGCGAGACGCCTCGGCCTCGCGTTGTCGGCGCACCTTTTCATACACAGCCATATTGCGCTTATTTGCAATCAACGCCACCGAACGCGGCAGCAAAAAATTTCGCGCATAGCCATTTTTCACCTCAACCACTTCACCAGCACGACCCAAAGCATCCACATCTGCTATAAGAATAATTTTCATAATTTATTCCTGAATTACCTCACCGAATCATTCACATAAGGCATGAGGGCGAGGAATCGGGCGCGCTTAATGGCACGCACCATTGCGCGCTGACCCTTTGCACAAGTACCCGTCATGCGCCGGGGAACAATCTTGCCGCGCTCCGTAACAAACCGACGCAACAAACGATCATTCTTATAATGAACACTCAAACGATTCTCTTCAAATTTACAGGCCCTTGCATGACCCTCGCAAATAGGGCAAACCTTCACTCGTCCTCTATTCATTCGTCATCCTCCTCTTCTGGCGACTCAGGCGACTCTTCAGCGTCATCCTCTTCCTCTTCAACAGGAATCACAACCTGAAGAATCAAATGCCGCAAAACAGCCTCATCCAAACGACAAGCGCGGTCAACCGCCGCAATCGCGCCCGGATCAGCCCGAAAAAGAAAAAAAGTATAATTGCCCTGTTGCTGCTTGCGAATCTCATAAGCGAGCCTGCGCACGCCCCAGCGATCAACATTGACCACAGTACCGTGCTCCGCGACCAACGACTCATAGCGATTGACCGTCTCATCCACATCGCCACTCGAGCGCTGCGTATCGACAATCAAAGCCATCTCGTAATCTCGTGACATAAACGATCCCCCTGGACATGTGGTTCAGAAAACCGATTTCTGAACGGGGTTGTGAAAAATAACATCAGCAGTCACACCGCCAGCAAAGGAGCCAGCATCAGCGCAACCACCGACATCAACTTAATTAAAATATTCAACGCAGGACCAGCCGTATCCTTTAACGGATCGCCAACCGTATCGCCAACCACGGCTGCCTTGTGTGCCTCGGACCCCTTACCGCCCAAATTGCCTTCCTCAATCAACTTCTTCGCATTGTCCAGCGCACCCCCGCTATTCGCCATCATCAGCGCCAGCAAAACACCCGACACAGTCGCACCAGCGAGCATACCGCCCAACGCCTCTGCACCCAAAACAAAGCCCACCAACACCGGCGTCAACACAGCCACCAAACCGGGCGCCACCATCTCGCGCAAAGCCGCGACAGAACTAATATCCACACAGCGGCGCGTATCCGGCTTGCCCGTCCCCTCCATCAACCCCGGAATCTCGCGGAACTGGCGACGCACCTCCTCAACCATCTTAAACGCCGCATTGCCCACACTCGTCATCGTCATCGCCGCCACGCAAAAAGGCACCCCACCGCCCAAAAACAAACCGATCACAACCACGGGCTTAATCAAATTAATCGAATCTATCCCCACAGCCACCGAATACGCGGAAAACAGCGCGAGCGCCGTCAGTGCCGCAGAACCAATCGCAAACCCCTTACCAATCGCCGCCGTCGTATTGCCAAGCGAATCCAACTCATCGGTAATCGCGCGCGTCTCCGGACCCAATTTAGCCATCTCGGAAATACCGCCCGCATTATCAGCAATCGGACCATAAGCATCCACAGCCATCGTAACACCCACAGTCGCTAACATCCCCACAGCCGCAATGCCAATACCGTATAACCCCGCAAAATGAAACGACCCTGCAATGGCAACACAAATCCCCAAAACCGGCAACGTCGTACTCTCCATACCCACCGCCAACCCCGCAATCATATTCGTTGCCGACCCCGTCTCTGAAGAATTCGCAATACGCTTTACAGGTGCCCCACCCGTATAGTATTCCGTCATCAGCGCAATCGCAATCCCAACCAGACACCCGAAGAGAATCGCCCAAAACACACCGCGAGCCAAACCGAGATACTCCGCGGCAAAATAAGCCCCAACAAGCATCAAAACAGCAGAAATATACGTCGCATACCGCAACGCTGCATCCGGGCTTAAAGACTGCAAAACGCGAATAGACCCCACGCCAATCAGCGACGCCAACAAACCGATCATAACCACGGCAAGCGGATATTGCAGCGCAGCGACCCTCACCATCTCCGAATCGCCTCCCAACTTACTCAAAGCCGCGCCACCAGCCGTTGCCGCAATCGCAATCGTCGCAATAATAGACCCCACATAAGACTCAAAAATATCCGCACCCATCCCGGCCACATCGCCCACATTATCGCCCACATGATCGGCAATCACAGCCGGATTTCTCGGATCGTCTTCCGGTATCCCGGCCTCCACCTTACCCACCAGATCTGCACCCACATCCGCCGTCTTCGTATAAATACCGCCCCCAACCCGGGCAAATAGCGCGATAGAACTCGCCCCCATTGCAAAACCATTAATCACAGCCGCCTGATCGGGATTGCCATAAAAATAAAAAAGCAAGCCCACGCCAAAAAGCCCCAGACTTGCCACAGCCAGACCCATCACGGCCCCACCGGAAAACGCGATATTTAAAGCCCTATCCCGCCCGCTCTCACTGGCGGCATAAGCCGTCCTCACATTTGCCTTGGTCGCCGCCTTCATCCCGATAAAACCCGCACCAAGCGAACAAATCGCGCCGCCAAAAAAAGAAATGGCCGTCGGCAAATTGATACCCCAGTACACCAGCGCGAACACCACCACAATAAAAATAGCGATCACACTGTATTCGCGCCTCAAAAAGGTAACGGCCCCATCCTGAATATCCGCTGCGATTTCTCGCATGAGGTCCGTACCTTCTGCTTGTCTGGCAACATAGAGATAAATCAAACCAGCACAAACCAGCCCAACCACGCCCAGCACAGGTGCCAAAAACACAATCATCTAAACACTCCCAAAATCATTAACGCGCAATAACAACAAAACCCCTGGATTACTTCGTTGTGCCTACGGCGTGGCGGCTTAAACCATGCCGCAATGACGGATGCCTTTAACGTCCTCGTGTCTTCGTGTCTTCGTGTCTTCGTGTCTTTGTGTGAGACCCTTTCACGTCTTATTATATTGATTCATCGCCAGTTCAATACCTTTTGTCGCCCAACAAAGAGCACCGTTGACCGCTTGTGCAACAGCATCAGTAATCGCATCTCTGTCTTCGGCTGTAAATGCACCCAACACATAATCGACCATACCATCCAACTCGGCGGGCTGCCCAATACCGACGCGCAACCGTGGAAAATCCGCAGATCCCAACGCGCGCGCAACAGACCGCAACCCATTGTGCCCACCGTGACTGCCCGTGCGCCGAAAGCGCAACCGCCCCACATTGAGATGCACATCGTCAACCACCACCAGAACATCTGCCCGTGCAACCTCAAAACACCGCACAATCTGCGCCACACCCAAACCGCTCTTATTCATATAAGTCAGCGGCTTGACCAGCACCAGATCATCTGAAAACTTGCACCACGTACAAAACTCAAACGCATGCCAGTGCGCATCTTTGCCCAGCGCATCAACCACCCAAAACCCCACATTGTGGCGCGTACGCGCATAGCGCGCGCCCGGATTGCCCAGCCCCACAATCGCCTTTGCGTACGGGCGAAAAATCTTTCGCCCCCCAGTACGGGCGAAAAATCTTTCGCCCCTACTCATCGCCTTCTTCGTCATCTCTACTGCGCCTGCCACCGCGCTCAATAAGCTCTGGCTCTTGCATCTCTTCGCCTTCTTCGCCCTCTTCGCCCAATTCGTCTTCGTCTGCTTCCTCTTCCTCGACCACAATAACCGAAGGCGCAGCCACCGCAAACACCGTGCGGTCGCTATCCGTCACAATAGACAAATCATCGCCCTGCGGGACAATATCCACAACGTGCACCGAATCGCCGATCTCCATCTCCGACACATCAATCACAATATTATCGGGTATATCCGTGGGCAGGCACTCAATCTCGATATCGTGCAACATCTGTTCCAAAATCCCTTCGTCATTGCGCACCCCAGCGGGTATCCCCTGTGCCTGAACGGACACTTCAACCACAATTTTGCGCGCCAAATCAATGCGGTGAAAATCCACATGCAAAATCTCATCGCGTATGGGATGATACTGAATATCCTTAATAATAGTACTCTGGCTCGCATCGCCCCCACTCAGCGAAATAATCGCGTTGCGACCGTGCGCCTTCAACAAATCGGACAATACGCGATGATCCACAGAACAGGCAACAGACGCGGCATTTTCGCCATAAACAACCGCGGGCAATTGACCGCGATAGCGCAACTGCTTGGCAACCTTCTTTCCGGATCCCGCGCGAACATCTACATTGAGAGAAACATGATCGGACATATTTATTCTCCAACAGGACGGGCGAAAGATTTTTCGCCCCTACATAAAATCAAACCGCGGGGGTACGGGCGGGTTTGAAACCCGCCCCCTACAATCAAACCACGGGACAACACAAAAAAGCCCGAAGCGGTACGGGCGAAAAATCTTTCGCCCCTTCGGCCTTAAACCGCGCCCAAACAGCCTCGGCAACATCTCGAGACTCAAAAACACCGTAAAGCGTGGAACCACTGCCAGACATCGACGCAACGCGTGCGCCAGCATCTGTCAATCGCGACAAAATATCGCGCGTCTCTGGATGCGACTGAACAATAAGAGGCAAAAAATCATTCTCAATACGCCCCCAAAAATCCGAAACGGACACATCGCGAAAATTTTTTACAGAATTAACGAATCTATCATATTCACCATGCACTGTCAAGGTCTTTTTATAATTTGCAAACGCCCATCCCGTACCCACCTGAAACCCCGGACAAACCAGCACATAAACCACATCTGCAGACCACGGCACATACCGCACAGACTCCCCCCGCCCCGAAACCACTGCCGTACCCTTTTGCCGCACAAAAAACGGCACATCAGACCCCAGCGTCGCGCCCAAATCGCAAAGCTCGCGATGTGAAAGACCCGCTTCCCACGCGCGATTCAAAACCCGCAACACAGCCGCCGCATCGGAACTTCCACCCCCCAAACCCGCCGCCATCGGAACGCGCTTCTCCAACACAATCTCAACACCCCGGTCCATTCCCGTATAAGACCGAAACGCCAAAACCGCCCGATAGACCAGATTCTCTGGCCCCACAGACAAATCCGCATCGTCACACGACAAAATAATCTGCCCCTGCCCGGCGGGCCTGAACACGAGACGATCGCACAGATCAACCGTCTGAAAAACCGATAAAATATCGTGAAACCCATCGCCGCGCCGCCCGAGAATCTTCAGCCCCAAATTGAGCTTTGCATAAGCGTATTCGACAATTTCCAAAACAATGATCTCCCATTGACGCCTTTTGCAAAATGTGATACATTCGAGAAACAACCACCCACATCGCGGGCGGGCACGGGGGCACCGCCCCTACAACTAATAACGGTCCTACATGATCCTTAAAAACACATTAATTTGCATCGTCCTCTTCGGAATATCATCCCACCTCTGCGCGCAGGGGACCCAGGACGAAAACTCGCATTACGAACTCGCCCAGCGGATCTACAGCGATGGACTCTATGCCGACGCCGCGCGAGAATACAAACAATTCATCATCAACTACCCCAACAGCAAGCGACTGCCCGATGCCATGCTGCGCGTTGGACAAGCACATGCCAAAGCCAAACAATACGACCGCGCCCTCGAAGCCTTTCGGCAATACATTGACCGCTACCCCACCCACATCGAAGTCGCCAGTGCCATGCGCGCACGCGCCCAGGCACTTAGCCAACTTGAAGAATACACCCGATCCGGCGCCGCCTATCGCGACGTACACGCGGCCTATTCCGCCTCGGAAAACGCCCCCCAGGACCTCCTATCCGCTGGCCTGAACTACCACAAAGGCGGTGCCTTGCCAGAAGCGGGCGAAACCTTTCGCCAACTCGTCGCACAATATCCCAAATCGCCTCTAATCGACGAAGCCATCTTCAACCTGGGCCGCGTCTTACTGGAACAAACCCGCACAGAAGAAGCCCTCACCCAATTTCGCACCCTCGCCGAACACGCCGGCCCCACAAAGCGCAAACCCGACGCCCTCCTCGAAATGGGCAACATCGCCCTATCGCGCGACAACCCCTCAGAAGCAGAACGCATCTTTGCAAACCTGCGCGCCAAATATCCCACATCACCCGCCGCCCAAAACTCGCACCTCATCACAGGCGCCTGGCACGCCGGCAAAAACGAATGGGCACGCGCCGAAAAAACCTATAACAACGCCCTCGCAACAATACCCAACAACACCCGCCTTCAACAAGCCATGTTGGGAAGTGCAAATGCAAAACGCAAACTGGGCAAAAGCGAAAGCGCGCTACAACGCTACGCCGCCTTTCTCAGAGCCTATCCCAACAGCCCCTTCCACGCCCACGCCCTGCTGGGCTATGGCCGCACATTTGCAGACCTGAAAAATTATCGCAACGCACTGGACGCATTCAAAAGTCTTCAGGAAAAATATCCAGACGCAGACGTCAGCATCCAGGCCTACGGCGACATCGGAAACATCTGGCGCGCACTTGGAACGCACCAAAAGGCATTATCGGCATATCAAAAATACCAAACCCGCATCCAATCCCCCAGCGAAAAAGCCAATGCACAACTGCACATCGCACAAATATGCGAAGATCTGCACTGGTACGACCTCGCAGCCGAAAATTATCGCACCCTGATCAACAGCACAATCGCAACCTACGCCGCCGAAGGACAATACGGCCTGGCCCGCGTATTTGAAAAAACCGAAAAACCCGCACTCGCACTGCGAGAATACCGCACCTATATCAAAAATCACGCCGACGCACAGCACGCCGACGCAGCAGAAACCCGCATCCAGTTCCTCACAGAATTTGGCACTGAAGCGGAGTACAACGACGACAGCACCTGGGACCTGATAGCCACCCTTCCCGGCATCGCCAACGACGCACACACACAATTTATACTGGGCAAAACCCTCCACAGCCAAAAACGCTACACCCGCGCAATCCCCCACCTCGAAGCCGCACTCGCAGCACAGGGGATACCCCCCTCAGCTTATGTACGGGCGAAAAATCTTTCGCCCCAACACATACTCGTCGAAGAACCAGACAGTACGGGCGAAAAATCTTTCGCCCCAACATCTAACGACACACTCGCACTCGCGGCCAAAGCTGCACGCGCAGCCGAAGCCGCACTCGCACTATCCGACGGGCGGGCACAGGGAGATATGCGGGACGGCACGGGGACCGTCCCCTACGCAGCCGAAGCCTATTATCTTTTGGGCGACAGCTACTTAAAACAAGCGCGCAGAGCCACCCTCGAAAACAAATCCCCAGACACCTGGCAAAACAAGGGCCTCACAACACTCAAAATACTCGCCAAAAAATTCCCCGACAACGACCGCGCAGAAGACGCTGCACTCGCCATCATAGAAACAGAAACAGCCCACATGCAACCCGACACACACCGCGCACAAACGCGCCTGCGCGCCTATCGCGCATATCAAAAAACACACCCCAACAGTCCCGACCTGCGCCTGCGCATCGCCGACGCCCACCTCGCAAACACCCACATCGACAGCGCCCTTGGCCTGTATCTCCAGATACAAAAAGACAGCAATCCCACACTCAAAGAAAAAGCCACCTATTGCATCGGCTTATGTCAGGCACAACAACAACAACACGCACGCGCCGAAGAAACCCTGAAAAACTTCCTCTTCAACTATCCCCAGAGCGACCTAACACCCCACGCGCAATTTCAACTGGGACGCATACTCCTCAACCGGGAATTTTACGCCAGCGCCGCCGAAGCATTCTCCGAACTCCTATCCGCATCCCCATCTCTCGCACTCCAGCGGTCTGCCCGCTCGCTACTCGCCGAAAGCTACCACCGCCTGAGGAACTATCAACACGCCATAGAAATAGACGAAAGCCTGATCACCCACAACCACTCCCCCCAACTATTGCGCCGCCTCGCCCAATCCTATTCTCACAACAACCAGCGCGACAAAGCCATCACCGCTTATAACATGTACCTCCGCAAATATCCACAAGCCCCCGACGCCGACAGCATCGCCTTCACACGCGCCGAACACCTCACATCTCTAAACCGCACATCGGAAGCCCTCACCGCCTTCCGCGAATTCTCAAAAAAATACCCCAACAGCCCGCTCGGCGTACAGGCCGATCAATCTGTAGGCGACCTCCTCTTTCAAACAGAAAAATACGCCCAGGCCATCGCCGCGTACCAGCGCATACCAGAACTCGCACGCAACAAAACCATGGCCGCGCGCGAAGTCTTGAGCCTCTACCGCCTGCGGCGCATCAGCGAAGCCAACAAAGCCGCGGGCCAATTCAAAAAAAACTATAAAACAGCAACCGAATGGCTCGCCCGCTTCGAAGTCGAAAAAGGCAAATATCAACTCGCCGTCAAAAATCCCAAAAAAGCGCAGGACATCTTTGAAGACATCTCAAAAAAATACGCCACCACCGAAGCAGCGGCCGACGCGCGCTATCACCTCATTCGCGCCTATCGCGACCAGGGACCCGACAAAGAGGGCAATAACGAACCCTATATCAACGCACTCACCGCATTCATCAAAAATTATCCCGACAGCCCGCACTGGGCAAACGCCAACATCGAACTCGCCGAATTTTGGGAACGCAACGAAGAATACAACTTCTCTGCACGCGCATATCGCAACGCCATTGAAAAAGGCGTCTCCCAATCTGAAAAACCCCGCATCCTTCACAAACTCGCAAAAAATTACGGCAACCTCAACGCTTATGACCTCGCCATCAACTTTGCGCGCCAACTCATCCGCGAATTTCCCCAGGACCCCCTTGCCCTGGGAGCCAGAATCGACATCGGCACTATCTACTTACCCAACAGAGGCAACCACCAACAGGCCATTGCAGAACTTCGGCCCCTGCTCAAAATCGCGATCGTCGAACACGAAAAAGCCAACATCCAATACGCCATCGCAGAAAATTATTTTGAAATGGCCGACTATGAAAACGCACTCCGAGAATTTTTGTTCTTGCGCTACAACCAGAACGCGGACGCCCTCTGGATCGTATCCGCACAAATGAAAATTGCAGACTGCTACGCTGCACAAAACAATATTGAACAAGCCATTCAAGAACTCGAAGCAATTAAACGCAGCCACGGCGCAGTTAGCATGTACGGCATTGGCGCGGAAAAACGCATACAGCAACTGAAATAAAAAGCAACCACAGATAAACACAGATGAACAGGGATGAAAGGCAAAAGCAAAAACCTCTGGATCGCGGCTAAAACCATAGCCTGCCCCGTAATGATTCTATACGGGGCCGCGATGACAACTAAAACCTCAAACCTCTGGATTGCGGCTAAAATCATGCCGCAATGACAAATGCCTTAAACCATGTCAACCGACCAAAAAGAAGCCCTCATCAAACGCACCCGACCCGACACCACCATCCTGGGCCGCTCAGACGTCATGCAACAAATCCGGGAAAGCGTGGCCCAAATCGCGCCCACCCCCGTCAGCGTAATCATCACAGGAGAAAGCGGCTCGGGAAAAAATCTCATCGCCGAAGCCATCCACCGGCAAAGCGCGCGCAGCGATGAACCATTTCTCATCATCAACTGCGGCGCAATACCCGAAACCCTCCTTGAAAGCGAACTCTTCGGCCACGAAAAAGGCGCGTTTACCGACGCCCGCACACGGCGATCTGGCATCTTTGAAGCCGCCAACCGCGGCACCGTCTTCCTCGATGAAATCGGCGAAATGTCACTCTCCGCCCAGGTGCGCCTATTGCGCGTCCTCGACGCCAAAGAAGTCACCCGCCTGGGCAGCACCGCAGCAAAAGCCATTGACGTCCGCGTCATAGCCGCCACCAATCGCAACCTGCAACAAGCCGTTGCCGAAGGCAAATTTCGGCAAGACCTCTACCAGCGCCTTCACGTCATCGAAATCGAAATGCCCCCACTGCGCGCCCACCCCCAGGACATCCCCCTCATCGCACAAAACATCATCCAAAAACAAAGCGCCGAACTCCGCATGCCGCCCATTGAATTCGCGTCCGACGCGCTCAGGGTCCTGCAACAGTACCACTGGCCCGGCAATGTCCGAGAACTCATCAACCTCATCGAACGCCTCATGGTCCTATCCAAAATCCGACAAATATCCGCCGCCGAACTCGCATCGTATCTCGACACAACCCCGGTGGTAGAACCGTCCTACCTGCCCGTCCTCGCGGGCAAAACACCCGCAGAATCCGATCGGGACCTGCTCTATTGGGCAATACTCGAAGTCGCCCGAGACATCAAAGAACTCAAAGCCTATATCATGCAAAACGCGCAAAATCCGCACCCGCCATCTCTTCCCCTGCCCATGCCCATAGAAGACACGGACATAAGATATACGGAAACAACACCCGCGGAAACCGTAGGGGCAGGTTTGGAGCGGGGTACAACTGCGAAAGCAGTTCAACCTGCCCCTACGGAAAAGGACATACGCCCACTGCGAGACCTGGAACGCGAAGCCATCGCCAATGCCCTGCGCGCAACCGGAGGACACCGCGAACGCGCGGCAAAACTGCTCGGCATGGCCGTACGCACACTGTATAGGAAGATTGATCAATACGATTTGTAGGATTTCTCGGAACCATCCAATAGGGTCGTGGGTCTTAACCGTTGGAAATAAAAACCATATATCCCAACAATAAAGGAGTTATCGCCATGAAACACCGCACTATCGCGCTACTTGGCCTCATCGCATTGCTATGGTCTGCCACCTTAAACACAACGAGCAATGCCGCAATCACAGCCGAAGAAAAACGGGCCATTGCCCAAGTCAGAGCCTATAACACCGCCTTCAAAGCCATTGCGCGAGAAGTCACCCTATCGGTCGTAACCATCAACGTCACCCTCAAAGCAGAGGACAGGCCCCGCCGCCGCGGCTTCCCCTTTCCTTTTGACTTTGACGAAAGACCAAACCGAAGGCCAGACCGAAGACCGGAGCAAATGCCAGATCCACAAACCACGGGATCGGGCATTGTCATAACCGCCGACGGCTACATACTCACCAACCACCACGTCGCAGGCGACGCCAATAAACTCACCGTCACCTTCAGCGACAACCGCGAATACGACGCCGAACTCGTCGGCTCGGACCCGCGCACAGACATTGCCGTCATCAAAATTGACGCCAAGGGCCTAAAAACCGCCACCATAGGCAAATCGGACGCCGTTGAAATTGGCGAATGGGTACTCGCCATAGGCGCGCCCCTCAACCTCAAATCCACAGTCACAGCAGGCATCGTGAGCGCAGTTGGCCGCGACATCAACATCATCAATGACCAACGGGGCTTAAGCATCGAAGACTTCATCCAAACCGACGCCGCCATCAACCCCGGCAACTCGGGCGGTGCCCTCGTCAACCTCAACGGCGAAGTCATAGGCGTCAACACAGCCATTGCCACATCCAACCGATCCTTCATCGGCTATGGCTTTGCAGTGCCCATAGACCTCGCCAAAAAAGTAATGGACGACATTGTCAAACACGGCAAAGTCAAACGCGGTTATATCGGCATTGGCCTTGACCCAGTAGATGCGGGCACAGCAGAGGCTTTTGGCCTTGACCGTCCCAAAGGCGTACTCATCAGCAATGTCCTGTCCGACACCCCAGCCGCGAAAGCCAACCTGAAAGAAGGCGACATCGTCCTCTCCGTAGATGGTCACGAAGTCAATCGCCCCAACCAGCTCCAGAGCCTGGTAGCCCGCAAACACCCGGGCGACACCATAACACTCGCCGTGCGGCGCAACACCCAGGACTTGACCGTGCGCGTCACCCTGGGCGAACGCCTGCCCAACGAATTGACCAGTGCAACTGACGCGCCTTCAAAAGAAGAAGAAAACGCATCCGTCTCAGAAATTGGCCTGACCGTCCACGACATCACCGCAAGACTAATCGAAGCACACAGCATCCCCGAAAATACCAAAGGCGTGATCGTCACCAGGCTCTCTCGCGAAGCGCGCAACGCCGGCTTTAGCGAAGGCGACATTATCTTTGGCGTGCGTCAAATTCCCTATCAAAAAGACATCGCAACAGTAAACGACTTTGAGATTGCCGTATCCAAACTCAAAAAGGGGAAAAACGCCGCATTCTCAGTCAATCGCAATGGCGACCGTTCCTTCTTATCCCTGAAAATCCCAGAGTAAGGACCCGCATCATGAACGAACCCAACGAAGCGCGGCTCGTGATTGCCGCCAGTGAAACCGACGCCGACATGTACTACGCCACGCGCTTTCTCGCGCCCGACCCCTTCATCTTCTTTCAAATCGGCGCCGAAAAACACCTCCTCATGTCCGACCTGGAACGCGACCGCGCGCGCGCCCAAGCGCAAGTCGATCACGTCCTCTCCTTATCTGAGTACGTGAAAAAAGCAAAAAAAAATAACGAAGAACCCTCTCAAATCGATGCCTTACACGAAGTACTACAAGAAAAAAATATCAACCACCTGAACGTCCCCCGCGCCTTTGCCATTGCCACAGCAGATGATTTGCGCGAACGCGGCTACAAAGTGGAATTTCCAGAAGGCGCGTATTGGCCCCAGCGAGAAATCAAAACCCCTAATGAAATCGCACATATTCGCGAAGTACAACAATACACCGAAATGGCAATGGACGCCGCCATCACCCTCATCCGCAACTCGGAGATTCGCGGCGACCTCCTCTACCACAACGGGGAACCCCTCACATCGGAAACCGTCAAACGCGAAATTAAATTTCTCCTCATGGAACGCGACTGCACAGCCGGCCACACCATCGTTGCCGGTGGCGACCAGGGCTGCGACCCCCACAACGAAGGCAGCGGACCACTGCACGCGCATCAATCCATCGTCATCGACATCTTTCCGCGATCAAATATCACCGGCTATTTTGCCGACCTCACCCGCACCGTCGTCAAAGGCGCCCCCTCTGCCGACCTCCAAAACATCTACGACGCGGTTCTCGCAGGACAAAACCTCGTACTCGACAGCATCCGCGCAGACGCAGACGGCCAGGCCATCCATCGTGCCCTCACAGAACTATTTGAAAACCGCAACTTCGAAACCGGCAACATCGACGGTCGAATGCAGGGCTTCTTTCACGGCACCGGCCACGGCCTGGGCCTTGAAATCCACGAACCCCCGCGCATTGGCAAAACCCCAGAAACCCTCCGCGCGGGCCACATCGTCACCGTTGAACCCGGCCTCTATTATCCCGGTCGAGGCGCCGTACGCATCGAAGACCTCGCAGTCGTCACCGAAGACGGACTCGAAAACTTAACCACCTATCCAAAATTTCTGGAAGTGTAGGGGACGGTCCCCTGCTTAAGACCTGCAGGGGCAGGCCCTGTGCCGTCCCTCACGCCCTCGGATGAAATGTCCGATGCACCTCCTTCAAATACTCCCGGTCAACATGCGTATAAATCTGCGTCGTTGAAATATCCGCATGCCCCAGCATCTCTTGCACCGCCCGCAAATCTGCCCCTCCCTCCAGCAAATGCGTGGCAAAAGAATGCCGCAGCGTATGTGGACTCACCTTCTTCTCCAAACCCGCCAGCACCACATATTGCCGCAGCAACTTCCACACGCCCATCCGCGACAACAGCGCACCGCGAAAATTCAAAAACACCTCAGTCCCGGTATGTGGCTTGACCAAATCTGGACGCACCGCATTCAAATACTCGGTTACCCACTCTATACCCTCTGACCCAATCGGCACCACCCGCTCGCGACTCCCCTTCCCCAGCACCCGAACCACCTCCACATCAAAAAGCAAATCCGTCAGCGACAACCCAATCAACTCCGACACGCGCAACCCCGCCCCATAAAGCATCTCCAGAAGCGCGCGATCCCGCAACCCCAGGGGCGTCTCCACATCCGGCGCCAGCATCAACCGCTCAACCTCATAAATATTGAGCACCGAAGGCAACTTTCGCCCCAATCTGGGCGGCCTCACATGCTCTGTCGGATCGCGGCGCGCGAGACCCTCCCCTATCAAAAACCGATGAAACATCCGCACCGACGTCAAATTGCGCGCCACACTCGACCCCTCCAACCCCATCTCCGAAAGCAAATCCAACAGCGCGGCCACCTCCGCCTGAGAAATCGCATCCGGCGCATCGATACCCAAATCCGTCAACAGCGTCAAATACCTGCTCAAATCCCGTTGATACGCACTCGCCGTATTATCCGACAACCCGCGCTCAAGCGTCACAAAATCGAGAAACCGCTGCAACGCCCGCGCCAATTCCGGGGCTATGGACATTTGTTCTATAGACATGGTGTATTGCCATCGAAAAAACGGGCGGGCACGGGGACCCGCCCCTACATTTTCTTCACCGAAAAAACGGGCGAGGCATGCCTCGCCCCTACATTTTCTTCAACCCTTCACAAATCACCTCTGCCAATCGCACCCCCACCCCATCCACCTTCGCCACCTCTTCGACCCCTGCTTCCCGGATCCGCTTTACGGAACCAAAATGCTTCAACAACGCGACACGCCGCGACGGACCGACCCCGGGAATCTCATCCAACTCCGACGTCAGCGTCCGCTTCTGGCGCAACTTGCGGTGATACGCAATCGCAAAACGGTGCGACTCATCGCGCAACATCTGCAACAGTTTCAACGACGACGACGTCTTGGGAATATTCTGAGGCGCAGATAAACCCGGCAAAAACACCTCCTCCAACCGCTTCGCCAATCCAATCACCGCCTGACCTTCAATCCCCAAACCCCGCAGTGCCTCAACCGCGCTCGAAAGCTGTCCCTTGCCCCCATCGATCAACAGCAAATCGGGAAACGACTTACCCTCTTCCATCAACCGCTTAAACCGCCGCGTCACCACCTGCTGCATCATCGCAAAATCATTGGGACCCTCCAAACCCGTAATCTTAAAATGCCGGTACTCGCGCTTTCGCGCCCTACCATCCACAAAACACACCAGCGACGCCACCGGATCCGACCCCTGAATATTTGAAATATCCACCGCCTCAATCCACCGCGGCGGCTTCTCCAGATGCAAATCGCGCTGGAGTGCTTGCACCGCTGCCGGCGCTTGCGACCTGCGATTCTCGCGCTTCAACCGCCGCTCCGCCAACAACAGCCGCGCATTATTCTCTGCCATCTTCATCAACCGGAACTTATCCCCCCGCTGGGGCACCCGCATCTCAACCCCGCCCTCTGAACGCTCTGTAAGCCAATCGAGCATCGTCTCCCGATCCTCAATATCACGCGGCAGGCACACCTCGCGCGGCACAAAAGTAGCCGTTGTGTAAAACAACCGCACAAATGCCGAAACCACCTCCTCTTCAGACGCATCCAGCACCCCACCAATAAAATAATTCTGCCGCCCGATCAAACGCCCATCGCGCACCTCCATCACCACCCCGCAAGCCTCGTCATCTTCCCGCGCAATCGCAATCGCATCCCAATCCGTCAAATCATTGGACACCACCTTCTGCCGGCTCGCAGCCTGTTCCAACGCCCGAATGCGATCCCGATAAATCGCCGCCTCCTCGTACTTCAGCGCCTCTGCCGCCCGCTTCATCCGCTCTTTAAGCGTCACCATAACCTGCGTATGCCGCCCCGTCAAAAACAACACCGCTTCATCCACGATCTTTTGATACGCCTCTGCCACAATCAACCCCTCGCACGGCCCATCGCACCGCTTGATCTCATAATCCAGACACACCCGCACATTGGACTTTGGCAAATCGTAATCACAACTCCGAATCCGAAACAACCGGTGCATCGTCTCCAACATACGCCGCATCGCCTTCACATCCGTGTAAGGCCCCAAATAGCGCGACCCGTCCTTCACCACATCGCGCGTCACCACAATGCGGGGAAACACCTCCTTTGTAATGCGGATATACGGATACTTCTTATCGTCCTTCAAACTAATATTATAGCGCGGCTTGTGCGCCTTGATCAAATTCGCTTCTAAAATTAAAGCCTCCAGCTCTGTATCCGTAACAATATATTCCAAATCGCGCACATTGCGAATGAGTGCCCGAAACTGCCGCCGCCCATCATTGGCATTGGCACGAAAATACTGCTGCACCCGGCTGCGCAACACCTTCGCCTTGCCGATATAAATAATCTGCCCCTCATCGCCCCTCATAATGTACACACCCGGCTCCCTCGGCATCAATGCCACAACACCGTCAATATGTGTCCTCATGTTGCACCTCCCCTACAACGCCACAATCTCCACATCCATCGCATTCAAATCCAAAATCCCCACCGTCTCTCGCCCCGTCGTCCACCCACACGCCTCCCCCGGATTAATCACCAGCGTATCCCCTTTGCGAACATCGATCTCGTGCGTATGCCCGTAAAAAATCACATCATAAGCACCGCTTTGCGCCAGGGCATCCACCTCATCAGGCTCGTGCAACATCAAAATGCGCTTGCCTTCCCACTCATGTACATAAGGAGGGCGGTGAATCGGTCCCAGCCCCTCAAAAAGTGCCCGCAAACCGAACTTCTCCCCATCATTATTCCCAAAAACCCCGACAAAAGGCACCGTCAAATCCCCCATCCAGCGCGCATTAAACGGCGCGATATAATCGCCCCCGTGCAGCACCAACCCCACATCGCGCTCCTTAAAAAGCACCATCGCTTTCTCAATCGCGTGTTTATTATCGTGTGTATCCGTAATCAAACCGACCAGATGCGATTTTCCCATGGTATCGAACCTCCGTTATCAGATTAATTTTTCCATTTCTCTTATTATCAATTTATGCATTAAATTTCCCAAAAAAAACAAAAAATCGTATCTTTACGCAAGATAGACCTCAACATCTGAATTTACAGGAGCAAATCCCCCCATGCCCATACTAAAAATCGGCCTCCCCTCGGGAAGCCTTCAGGAATCCACACTCACCCTATTTGCCAAAGCCGGTTATCGCATCCACACCAGCCATCGGTCCTACACGCCCGTTATTGACGACCCCGAACTCGAGGGCCTGTTCTTGCGCGCCCAGGAAATCGCGCACTACGTCGAACGCGGCGCCCTCGACATTGGCCTCACCGGCATCGACTGGATCCGCGAAAACGAAGCCGACATAATCGAAATCGCCGAATTCGCCTATAGCAAAACCACATCGCAACCCGCGCGCTGGATCATCGCAGTTCCCGAAGACTCGGACATCCAGACCATCCAGGACCTGCAGGGCAAACGCATCGCCACCGAACTCGTCACAGCCACGCGCAACCACCTCAAAAACCACGGCATAACCGCCGAAGTCGAATACTCCTGGGGATCCACCGAAGCCAAAGTTCGCGTACCCGGCCTGGTCGATGCCATAGCCGAAATCACCGAAACCGGATCCTCTTTGCGCGCCAACAAATTGCGCATCATAGACACCATATTTGAAACCACGCCCAGGCTCATAGCCAACAAAAAAGCCTATAACGATGCGTGGAAACGCGAAAAAGCGCAACACATCGCCACCTTGCTCATCGGCGCATTCAACGCCGAAGACAAAGTCGGCCTCAAAATGAACGTACGCCGCGCCGACCTCGCCCACATCGTCAAAAATTTACCCGCGCTCAACAACCCCACAATCGCCAACTTACTCGACGAAAACTGGGTAGCTATCGAAGTCATCGTAGATGAACGCGTCGTGCGCGACCTCATACCAAAACTCAAAAAATCGGGCGCCGAAGGCATCATCGAATACCCCTTAAACAAAGTCATCTATTAACCCCTAAACAGACGATTAGGGCGAGGCATGCCTCGCCCCTACATTCATTTTATCTCTGTTCATCTGCGTAAAACGCTCAAATCACTCGCGTTTTTTCTGCGGATACTTTTACCCATGATCGAAATTATCAAATACAACCGCGACAAAACACCCCCAAAACTCGACGCCATCCTCTCGCGCACCGCGGATTTCTCCGCCGAACAAGAAGCAACCGCGCGGGAAATCGTCGCCGCCGTAAAAAAACAGGGCGATCGGGCACTTCTCGCCTACACAAAAAAATACGACGGCATTGACATAATCGACATACGCGTGCCCGAAACCGAAATCAAAGCAGCCCACCGCAACGCCGACCCCAAATTCATAGAAATCATTGACGCTGCCGCAACAAACATCCGCAAATTTCACGAAGCCCAACGACAAACATCCTATTTTATCGAAGACGGCGACGGCGTCATCCTCGGCAAACGCATCTTACCCATCGAACGCGTTGCCCTGCTCATCCCCGGCGCGAGTGCCCCCCTATTCTCCACCCTGCTCATGGCCGCCATCCCCGCGCAAATCGCCGGCGTCCCGCACCTCTGCATCGCCACGCCACCGCAGCCAAACGGCGCCATACACCCCGCCGTCCTCGCCACAGCCCATCACCTGGGAATATACGAAATCTACAAAGTCTTCGGCGCACAAGCCGTGGCCGCACTCGCTTATGGCACCGACACCATACCCCGCGTTGACAAACTCGTCGGCCCCGGCAACCCCTATGTTCAAATCGCAAAAAAACTCGTCTTTGGAACCGTTGACATCGACATGATCGCCGGACCCAGCGAAATCGTCGTCCTCGCCGACCACACCGCAAACCCCAAACACGTCGCCGCCGACCTCCTCTCACAGGCCGAACACGGCAGCGGCTTTGAAGCCGCGGTCTGCATCACACCCTCTGCCGACCTCGCATCTCAAATCGTAGAGGAAGTCGCCGCACAAGCCGCCGACCTGACACATCGCAAAGCCATACAAAATGCCCTCAACCGCTTTGGCGCAATCGTCATCGTCCGCGACCTCACCGAAGGCATTGACCTCGCCAATCGCATTGCACCCGAACACATCGAACTCATTGTCGCCGACCCCTGGGCACATCTACAACAAGTTCGCCATGCCGGCGCCGTATTCCTCGGTGCGGCATCATCCGAACCCGTGGGCGACTACTATGCGGGCACCAACCACATCCTGCCCACCGCTGGCGCCGCCCGATTCGCGTCATCCGTTGGCGTTGACACCTTCACCAAAACCATGAGCGTATTACAATACACCGACCAGCGCCTGCAAAAAACCGCGGGCCACATCATCAGCATGGCCGAAGCCGAGGGCCTGGATGCCCATGCCAATGCCATTAGACAAAGACTTTAACCCAAACCCATGACCTATCTCCAAAACATAAAACCCGAAGTCCGCGCCCTGCACGGGTACCATCTCACGGCCTACGACTGTCCCATCAAGCTCAACCAGAACGAAAGCCCATTTGACGTACCCGACAGCTTGAAAGACGACATCTTGCGCGATGTCCACAACAAATCCTGGTCGCGCTATCCCGAACCCATGCAAATGGACCTCGTCGAAGCCCTCGCCGATCGCGTTGGCGTCCATCCCGACGAACTCATCGTCTGCAACGGATCAAACACCCTCGTGCAACTCGTCCTCGGCGTCGTATCTGCTCCCGGCGTCAACATCGTCATCCCCTCGCCCTCATTCTCCCTATACGGCCTCTACGCCGGCATATTCAGCGGGCGCGTCATCGACGTCCCCCTCACAGAAAACTACGGCTTCGACATCCCGGCTCTGTGCCGCGCTGCCAGCGAAAAAGACGTGCGCCTCATCATCCTCTGCTCCCCCAACAACCCCACGGGCTGCGCCATCTCAAACACAGACCTCGACAAACTCTTATCCGGCACAAACGCCCTCGTCATGGTCGATGAAGCCTACGGCGAATTCTACAACCAAACCGCCATTGACCTCTTGCCCAAACACCCCAACCTCATCGTAATCAAAACCCTCTCAAAAGCATTTGGCGCCGCGGGCATCCGCATCGGCTATCTCATTGCCCATCCCGACCTGCGCGACGAAATCATCAAAGGCAAAATCCCCTTTGACATCAACATCTTCTCGCACACAGCGGCCATGGCCATCCTCAACGAAAAAGAACTCATACAACAACGCATCGCATTTATATGCGCCGAACGCGAACGCGTCTTCCAATCCCTCGCCAAAATAGAAGGCGTCACACCTTATCCATCGCACGCCAACCTCATCCTCTTTGAAGTAGGCGATCCAGATGCTATCTTCACCGGCTTGATCGAACAAGGCATCCTCATCCGCAACGTCACATCCTATCCCATGCTCGACAGGGCACTGCGCGTATCCATTGGCACACAATGGGAAAACGATAGCTTTTTGGAAGCCCTTGAAAGGATCACCTGAGACAAACCCATGTCAAAAACAACAGACATAAAAATCAAATCCGTCGCCACCTACTTCCTCCCCGTACAAACGCGCATACCCTATCGCTTTGGCACCGAACAACTCGACAGCGTCACCTGTGTAAGAGTGCGCATTGACGTCGAAGACAGGCGCGGCAACACTGCTTGCGGCTGGGGAGAAACCCCCTTGAGTGCGCCCTGGGCATGGCCATCGCCACATCTCACATACACCATCCGAGAAACGGCCATGAAAAACTTCTGCCTCACAATCGGACGCGCCTGGGCAGATATCAACACCGCCGGTCACCCCATAGAAATCGGCCACACATTCCAGGAAAACATCCTCCCCAACCTCCTCTCGGCCTTCAACACCGAACAACAAAACACCACGGGAGACATGCCCCGCCTATCCGCGCTCGTCTGCACATCGGCTTATGACCTCGCCCTCCACGACGCTTATGGCATGCGCCACAACATCGACACCTACGACACGTACAACGCAGATTTCATGAACGCCGACCTCTCGCACTATCTGGACCCAGCCGACGACATCAACTACAACTTCTCCGGCCACTATCCCGAAAACTATCTCATCCGCCCGCGACCAAACCGCCTGCCCGCATGGCACGCCGTAGGCGGCAACGACCTCCTCGACGACACCGAACGCACAGGCGATGAACCCGACGACAACTATCCCGTTGTCCTCCCCGACTGGATACAACGCGACGGCATCACCTGCCTCAAAATCAAACTCACCGGACAAGAACCCGGATGGGATTACGACCGCATCGTCCGCATCGGACAAATCGGCATCGAAAACAACGCCATGTGGTTGTGTACAGACTTCAACTGCACCGTCCAACAAGTCGATTACGTCAACGACATCCTGGACCGCCTCCTCACCGACCACCCGCGCATCTATCAAATGATCCTCTACGTCGAACAGCCCTTTGCTTACGAACTATCTGAAAACCCCCTCCATGTACACAGCATCTCCGCGCGCAAACCCCTCTTCATGGACGAAAGCGCGCACGACTGGCGCATCGTACGCCTGGGGCGGCAACTCGGCTGGACCGGCGTCGCACTCAAAACCTGCAAAACCCAAACCGGCGCCCTGCTCTCCCTCTGCTGGGCGCGCGCGCACGGCATGACCCTCATGGTACAGGACCTCACAAATCCCATGCTCGCGCAAATCCCCCACGCCCTCCTCACCGCGTATGCCGGAACCGTCATGGGCTTTGAAACCAACGCCATGCAATTTTATCCCGACGCCTCACTCCCCGAAGCCGCCATACACCCCGGCGTCTATCGCCGGCAAAACGGCCACATCGACATCTCCACAGTCGAAGGACCCGGCTTTGGGTATAAACACGACCAGATCGTCCGCACACTCCCCGAACCCTGCTGATGGGGATTAAAGAACAAAAAACCACTGGATTGCGGCTAAAACCATGCCGCAATGACGGGAGCCTGCCCCGTAGTGCTCTTATACGGGGGCACGGGGACCGTCCCCTACACAAAAAGGCACTTCCAATGTCCTCTCGCACAGCACACATCCAGCGCAAAACCTCTGAAACCGACATTGACCTCACCCTCACCCTCACGGGCACGGGAGAATCGCACATCGACACCGGCATCGGCTTTTTTGATCACATGCTCACAGCCCTTGCCCGCCACGGCTTATTCGACCTCAAGATCACCTGCAAAGGCGACCTCGAAGTCGATGCCCACCACACCGTCGAAGACGTCGGCATCTGCCTGGGCCACGCCCTCTCTGACGCACTGGGCGACAAAACCGGCATCGCGCGATTCGGCTCTGCCTACGTCCCCATGGACGAAGCCCTCGCCCGCGCCGTGGTCGATCTGTCTGGACGCGCGCACCTGATCTATAACGCCGCATTCGCCGAAGAACGCATCGGCGCATTCCCCACGGCACTGGGCCTCGAATTTTTCACCGCACTCGCGCACAACGCCCGCTTGAACCTGCACATCGACCTCATCCGCGGCAACAACGCACACCACGGCATGGAAGCCATCTTCAAAGCCGTCGCCCGATCCCTGCGACAAGCCATCACCCGCGACAACCGCATCAGCGGCATACCCTCGACCAAAGGAAGCCTATGAACGCGCAATCCGCCACATTCATCGACCGCGACGGCACAATCAATATCGGTGTACACTACCTCAACCGCGTGGAACAACTCCAACTCATCCCGCGCGCGGGAGAAGCCATTGCGCGTCTCAACCAGGCGGGTTATCCCGTTATCTTAATCACCAACCAATCCGCCATTGGTCGCGGCCTGCTCACAGAAACCGGATTAGCCGAGATCCACGACGAACTCAAACGCCAATTGTCTGCCTTCAACGCAACCATCGATGCCATCTACCATTGCCCGCATCACCCCGATGGGAAAGACAACTGCACCTGCCGCAAACCCGCGCCGGGCATGATCTTGCGCGCGGCAAATGAACACAACATCGACCTCGCGGGTTCTATAATGATAGGCGACAACGCGACCGACCTCGAAGCCGGATGGAATGCCGGCTGCCGCGCAGCCCTCGTGCGCACCGGCAGTGGCGAAGACGCCCTGACAAAAATCGACCAACAAACGCGCGACCACATAAGCTACATCGGCCGCGATCTGTTCGACGTTGTAAATAGGATGCTCACACATGCGTAAATTTCCGCCCATAGACCTCTCCAAAGTCAAAACCACGCCACTCTCAGAACGCGGCAGCAAAGTCGCGCTCTCGGGATTTGCCACACCCGCGCACAGCGGCGCGTCCTTTGGTCATTTTCTCGCCAGCCTGCCCGACATCTTGATCGGAGCCGACTTTCGCCAATTCGCGCGCCAACTCGCCCATGCCATCCAAAACAAAAAAACCATAGCCATCGGCATTGGCGGGCACGTCATCAAATGCGGCCTATCCCCCGTACTCATCGACCTCATGAAACGCGGCTACATCTCTGCCATCGCCATGAACGGCGCCACAGCCATCCACGATATCGAAATCGCCATGCACGGACAAACATCCGAAGACGTCGCCCAGGGACTTCGAGACGGCTCCTTTGGCATGGCGCGAGACACCGGCGATTTTATCAACCACACCATCAACGCATCAGCAGGCGGATACGGCAGCGCACTCGGCAAAAAAATCACAGACACAGACCTGCCCCATCGCAACCACAGCATCCTCGCCAATGCCCATGAATTGGACATACCAACCACTGTACACGTCGCCATTGGCACAGACATCGTACACCAGCAACCCGGTGCCAGCGGCGAAGCCATTGGCCGCGCATCCTTTGAAGACTTTCGCATCTTCTGCTCTGTCGTCTCCACCCTTGAAGGCGGCGCGTACCTCAACATTGGCTCCGCCGTCATCCTCCCCGAACTCTTTCTCAAAGCCCTCACCATTGCCCGCAACCTGGGCCACACCGTCGATCACTTCATCACAGCCAACTTCGACATGATTCAACACTATCGCCCGCGCGTCAACGTGGTACAACGCCCCACCATGCAAGGCGGCACAGGCTACGCCTTTACCGGCCACCACGAACTCATGATCCCCTTGCTCGCGCACGCCCTCACCTACCTGCTCAAAGACCCCGTGCCCGATCACAAAATTATCACCCGCGATCAGGCCATTCAAATACGCAACCGCCTCAAAGACATCGGCGCAAAAGTCGTATTCACCAACGGCTGTTTTGACCTCATCCACCGCGGCCACGTCACCTATCTTCAAAAAGCCAGCGCACACGGCGAAGCCCTCTTCCTGGGCCTCAATACCGACGAATCCGTAAGCCGTCTCAAAGGCAGTGACCGTCCCATCTTACCCCTTGAAGACCGCGCCGGCGTACTCGCCGCCCTCGAATGCATCGACTATATTATTCCCTTTGCCGAAGACACACCCAAAAACCTCATAGCCGCCCTCTTGCCCGACGTACTCATCAAAGGCGGAGACTATCAACCCGAAGAAATCGTCGGACGCGAAGAAGTCGAATCCCAGGGAGGCATTGTCGCCACCATCCCCCTGATCGAAGGCCAATCCACAACCCACATCATCAAAAATATTCGCGGAGACAAACCATGACCCAGGCCCGCCTCCGCGAAATACTCAATTCGTTCTCCAATCGCCGCATTCTCGTCATCGGCGATCTCATGCTCGACCACTACCTGTGGGGCGTAACCAGACGCATCTCTCCCGAAGCACCCGTGCCCATCGTCAATATCGAATCTGAAACCCATCGCCCCGGCGGCGCAGCCAATGTCGCTTATAACCTGCGCGTACTCGGCGCCCAGATCACCGCTGCCGGCGTCATCGGGCAAGACCTCAATGGAAAACACCTCAAAACCGCGCTGACCAGAGAAGGCATTGACCTCTCCGGCATCGTCGAAACCCCGCATCGCCCCACCACATCTAAAACGCGCATCATGGGACACACGCAATACCGACAACAACAACAAATGATGCGCATCGACAGAGAAGTTACCCATCCCGTCACAGGCAAACTTCTCCACCAACTGCGCGACGCAGTCGCGCACACACCCGACGCCATTTTTGTATCCGACTATGCCAAAGGCGTCGTCACACCCGAACTCATGGACACCGTGCGCCGCAACACCTGCCCGATCATCGTCGATCCAAAAGGACGCAACTTCGACAAATACCGGGGCGTCACCGCCATCTCGCCCAACCAATCTGAAGCACTCGGCGTATTCAACCTGGACGATACCGACGAAAAAACAGTCATCGACACCGGACACCGCCTCGTCAAAGAATACGAAATCGCACAAGTCTATATGACCCGCAGCGAAAAAGGCGTCGCCCTCTTTGAGCCTGACAGCCGCGTCACCCACATCCCGACCACAGCTCGCGATGTATTCGATGTCTCGGGCGCCGGCGACACCACAGCCGCAGTCTATACCCTTGCCCTGATCTCGGGCGCATCACCCGCCGAAGCCGCTTATATCGGCAACCTCGCAGGTGGCATCGTCGTTGGCAAAGTAGGCGTTGAAACCGTATCGGTTAAAGAACTCATAAACGCCATATATTAACATGAACATCTTACACACCTTATACGACGACATCAACAACCCCTGGTGCGGTGGGGGCGGTGCCCTGCGCACCTGGGAAATCGCCCGTCGTCTATCGCACAAACACCAGATCACCATCCTGACAGGTGCATATCCCAGCGCACCCAGAGAAGAAACCATAGATGGCGTACACATCCGCCGCGTGGGATCAGACCGCTCCTACCTCCTGAGCCGAATGAGCTTTGCCTATCACGCCTCCCGCGAAATCACCCGCGCAAACACCGACCTGTGGGTCCATCAATTCTCCGCCTTTGCCCCCCTCTTTGTATCTAAAAAAAAAAGGCGCGATAGCCTCCTCGAATTCTTCCACTTCATGGACGACCACGCCACCGCAAAATATCCCCTGCTCGGCCACATTGCCCGCAAAGCCGAACAACGCGCCCTGCGCCATCACCCGCACATACTGACAATCTCGCCCACAGTCACACGCCAGCTTGAAAAACGCGCACCCCACACACAATTTCACCTCGTCTATACCGGCGTCGATCAAATCTGTTTTGAAGCACCCTGGGCAGAGCAGAACTACATCCTCTATTTTGGGCGCATGGACATCCACACCAAAGGCATCGACACCCTCCTATCTGCCTTTGCCAAACTCAACTCACCCGATATTCGCCTCATCCTCTCAGGCAGAGGAACCCCCCAAAGCGAGCGCGAACTGCAATCTATGGCCCATCATCTCAACATCGCAAACCGCGTCGAATTTACCGGCGCCGTCACACCCGAACAAAAAAACACCCTCATGGGCCACGCCCTCTTCGTCTGCATCCCCTCGCGCTACGAAGGCTGGGGCATTGTCGCCATTGAAGCCGCAGCCGCAGCCAAAGCCGTCATCGGCACCAACATCCCCGGATTGGCAGATGCGATCCGCGCCGATGAAACCGGCCTCCTCGTCCCATCGGAAAACCCCGAAGCACTCGCCAGCGCCATGAACCGCCTGCTCAGCGACGCGCCCCTGCGCAAACGCCTGGGACAAGCGGGCCGCAAATGGGCCACACAATTCACCTGGGACCGCACAGCACAAGCGCAAGAACAAATCTATCTGAAAGTTGCCACATCACAACGGCAATAAAAAACCTTCTGGATCGCGGCTTTAAGCAGGCCGCGATGACGGCGGCTGAAATCTGACCGCTTAACGGCAATAAAAAACCTTCTGGATCGCGGCTTTAAGCAGGCCGCGATGACGGCGGCTGGAGTCTGACCGCTTATCTGAAAGTTGCCAATGACTAACCGATCCACCACAACCCATCTCTTCATCTTCCTCCTCTGCATCTACGCACTCACAGCAGGTGGACATTACGGAGGCGATGGATTTTGGCATTACCTCACCGCGCAAAGCCTGGTGCGCGATGGCGACCTCGTCATCTCCGATGAAAGCTTCACCCTGCCCGAAATGCAAAAACACCGCGATGCGATCACATCGTCTGGACGCCAGTATTCCAAATACGGACTTGGCATGCCCCTCGTAGAAATACCCTTCTACGCCATTGGCCTCCTCCTCACCCACATCTTCCCCAATATTCCCGCCGAATATCTCACCATGTTCACCACATCGATGACCAACGTGGTCATATCCGCCCTATGGGTCCTCTTCTTCTTTTTAATCCTTCAATCCTTCAATTACACACCAACAACCGTAAAATGGCTCACGGGCGCCTTTGCACTGGGCACCATGGTCTTCCCCTACTCGGGATACGGCTTTTCAGAACCCCTCGTTGGACTCGGCTTGCTCATCGCAACACACAGCCTCATCAAACGCAACCCCTCACCCATCCTTGCAGGGATTGGTCTCAGCATTGCCATCCTCACCAAATTCTACACACTCGTCCTTCTGCCAATCCCCCTCCTCTATCTACACCGCAACCAATATTCCAAATCTCACATCCTCGCCTTCTTATCACCCATTATCGCAGCCTGTCTTCTCATCGCCTATCACAACCACCTGCGTTATGGCAACATCTTACTCACCGGATATCACCTCGACATACTCGCCCAAAAAGGCGGCTATCTCGCCTTTATACCCACACAGATCTTCACCGCCTTTTACGGCCTGCTCTTCAGCACCGGACGCGGCCTCATCTTTTTTTTTCCACTAATCTGCCTCTTACCCATCGCCTACTCAAAATTCAAATCATCGCACCCAAACGAAGCGCGCCTCTTTCTATCCTTCACCCTGATACTATTTGTCCTTCTCTTACCCATGATCGATTGGCACGCCGGATCCTCGTGGGGACCGCGTTATTTGCTTCCCATCATCCCTTTCTGTATTTTTCCGCTCGGTGTCCTCACCGATATCAAGTGGATACGCCGCCTCACTGTACTCGGCTTCTTCATACAACTTCCCGCTGTGCTCATGAACCCCTATCTTTTTATACACTTTGTACAGGACAAAAAAATAGGCGCGACAATCTTCGCGCCTCACCAGATGGGCGATCTGCTCTTTTCACCCAATTTATCTCCAATCCTCGGCGGCTACTACCAGATCACCTCGGCAATCCACCGCCTCACAACCGGACAATCGCTCAACTACACCATCGCCTCTGGCACAGAGCGTTTTGTCTCCGCACCCATAGAAAATTACGACCTCATCGACATGTGGTGGGTCAATGTCCTCCGCACAAACATACTCAGCCCAACAATGACACTCGCACTCATCCTTGTCGTAATCTGCCTCATACTCATCGCCATCTACTCCGCGCGGCAAGCCATCTATTATCACCACAAACAGAACGCCAAAAATCTGGATCGCGGCTAACACCTTGCCGCGATGACGGCTTTCATGTTGCTTTGCTAACCGCTGACCGCGATGACGGCTCTATTGATAGGCTCGGCCACACTTGACGCAGCACCTGATTTAATATACAATGCCAGATACTAACCGCACGACACTGGGCTAAACCCCAAAACCAAGGAGGTGCGATCGTGAAATTGAAATCCGTAACAATTGAAAATTATCGCGCCATAGAGAACCTCATACTACCTCTTGATCCATCGCTAACAGTATTGCACGGAGCCAATGGACAAGGCAAGACGAGTGTTCTGAGCGCGATTGCTGTGGGTTTGGGAGCGGTTGAGATTCTGGGACCTTATCTCCATAGATCGAACATTGATTTCTCCGAAGAGGATTGGCGCGAGGGTGCGGGATCTCCGCGGATCGTCGCTGAGTCAATAGATGAGCTCATAGGAAAACGACATGGGGATGAGCATTTGGACAATTATAGGATGGCTGACTTAGAGCACTCGCATGCAAAGTTGGACAAACACTTCCGCAGTGCGCGTGAGGACAATATGCCGATAGTGGCCTTCTATGGTACCGAGCGCACGGTCTCCGGTGTACCGGAGTGGGTAATATCGCAACCCGGTTCCCGGTTCAGACCCTCTCGGCTTGACGCACTGGAAGGTGCCCTTGCCGCTCGCACAGACTTCGAGGGTTTTCTGGCCTGGTTTTATTTTAAGAGATACGAAGAACTTCAAGAACGGGATGACCGGGAGGATTCCGATTATGAGATCAAAGATGTATCCATGATTCGTCGTGCGATCTCGTCCATGCTTCCAGAAGTATCCAATCCGCGTATTGAGTTAAATCCACTTCGTTTTGTAGTATCCCAGAAATCCGAGGAAGGCCGGGCAGAAAAACTCTCCCTCAACCAACTGAGCGGTGGATATCGCATCGTACTCGCACTGGCGGCGGATTTGGCGCGGCGCATGGCACAGGGCAACCCACATCTAAACGACCCACTCCAATCCGAAGCCATTGTCCTCATCGACGAAATCGAACTTCATCTGCATCCGGCGTGGCAACAGCGCATCCTCAACGATCTCATGCGGACATTCCCCAAAGCGCAATTCATCGTCTCCACCCACAGCCCGCAGGTGCTAACGACAGTCAAGCCGCAACGCATTGTGGAACTGTACCGAGATGGCGACAACATTGTTGCCGGAGCACCGAAAGGGGCAACTTATGGGGCCGAAGCCGGGGATGTTCTTTCTCTAGAGATGGACGTGAGCGAAAGGCCCGAGAACGAATTCACAAAAGCCCTAACTCAATACAGAAGTCTGGTCAGCGAGGGTAGGGGAGAGTCCGAAGAAGCCTTGAAGCTCAGGCGCAAGCTCGAAAAACTCTCGCCCCGCGATTACGCTCTTAACAGAGCAGACCTCGAAATTAAGCGGCGCAAGCTATTCAAACAGATGGCCGAGTCGCAATGAAGAAAATTCGAGAATTGAACACGGCTACACCTGGCCTTGCTGAATACCTCAATTCCGCGGGAGCTAATGCGAATTGGAACGTATTCCGCGACCACAATCAAGGCGCATCCCACAAAGAACTCACTGAAAAGTTGATTGCTGTTCAGCACGGATTGTGCGGCTACTGCGAGATTAATCTCACTGAGACAGATCGCCAAATTGAACACGTCATTCCACGAAACGACCCGCAGCACGGAGCCGCGAGAGAGGTTGATGTCACAAATATGATCGCTTGCTGCAAAGGTGGAACATCGTCCACGTTTGCTCACTCTGAAAGAAGCAGCGATGAAGACCGATACCGTGAGCCGGTAAAGGACAACATGAGTTGTGGTCAGGCGAAAGGAGACCGCAATGAGATGGATTTTTTAGATCCTCGAAAACTGTCTGCTTTGCCGTCGCTTACGAAGGTACTTGTCAATGGCGAGATCGAAGTTGATGAGAAAGCGTGCGAATCGGAGGGCATTCCTGTCGCTCGCGTGAGAAAAACTATTGAGATTCTGAACCTCAATTCAGAACGGCTCCGATTGGTGCGAGCGAAACAATGGAACGATCTCGAGGAAGAGTCAGAACAACTTGACGGTCTGGAAGATCCAGATACAATGAACGCCTGGATACGCTCCGTGTTGATACCCGATGAGAACGGACAATTGACGCCTTTCTTCACGACAAACCGGTCTTACTTTGATCCACTCAGCGAACTCATCCTTGCGCAACCACCTCAAACCTGGATATAAACTATGCCCGCCCGCCGTTCTTCTTCTCAACCAAACCCTCCTTCTAACCTCACCCATTTCCTATCCCGCCCATGGGTACCCATTGTATTTTTTGCCCTGCTCACCGCAGGCTATTTCTATCACATCCTCATCACGGGCGATGTGATCTACGGCAGCGACACCGGGGCAGAATTTCACAGAGGCAACGAACCCTTTGCGGAAGCCCTGAGCAAACTGCCCCAAAAAAACTGGAGTCGATTCATGGGCGGAACCCCGGAATCAGCCGCGTTGCGCGCCCAATACTACCCCCTTGTCGTCATCGACCTCTTCACCAGCGAACACCGCTATTTTGGCTGGCGTTACATCTTCGCCATGTTCACAGCCGGCTATTTCATGTACCTCTGCGCACGCAGCTTTGGCCTCCACCCCCTCGCCGCCCTCATCGCAGGTGCGGCCTACGCCTCTGCACCCGCATTCCTCTCTTTCTCGCACGCCGGGCACTATGCAAAAATGACCGTCATCGGCCTCTTTCCCCTCATGTACTGGGCACTCAACCGCGGCATGGACACGCGGCGCATCATCTACTTTTTAATCCTCGGCGGCACCGTCGGCATCGCCATCTACAGCCCGCACCTCCAAATGGCCTATTTTGCCCTCTGGGCACTGGGCCTGCTCTTTCTCTACAAACTCATACGAGACCTGTCCCGTAATGGAACAAAAATCGCCCTCTACCAAACCCTCTTATCAGCAGGCGCGATCTGCCTGGGCCTCGCCATAGGCGCAGAAGGCGTCATCCCACAATACTGGAACACAAAAACATCTTCAAAACGCGCCGCTACCGAACAAGAAGACGGTTATGAATTTGCCTCATCCTGGTCGCTTCACCCCGAAGAAATATTCGCCCTCGTCATCCCCGAATTTGCCAGCTTTGACACAAACACAACACCCCACAAATACTGGGGACGCAACACCTTCAAAATCAACTCTGAATACGTCGGCATCGTCCCCCTCTTCTTCGCCATCTTTGCACTCGCGTGCATACGCAAAAAAACCCACATCGCATTCCTGCTCGGCCTCTTCATACTCGCCATAGCCTACGCACTCGGACCCCACACCCCCCTGCACAAACTCCTTTACCACCTCGTCCCGGGCGTCAACGTATTGCGCGCGCCCGGCATGATCGCCTTCCTCTTTGCCTTTGCACTCTGCGCCCTCGGTGCGTACGGTCTCAACCGCCTCATAACCGATAGCGTCACCCCCGAGACCACAAAAAAAATCGGCATCGCAGGCGGAATATGCACCGCAATCCTCCTCCTATTTGCCTTCGTCCCTTCTATACTCCTATCCCTGTGGCAAAACACCATGTGGACAGATATACCCGCCCCCCGTCAGCAAATCGCCCAAAATAACCTTCCCCTCGCGGGACAAGGCGCATTGCTCGCCGCACTCTTCGTGGGCATACTCACCGCCATCTCGTATCTCCGCGCACAAAACAAACTCCAAATCCACACCTTTGCCCTCATCATCCTCACCGTCATCCTCATCGACACCTGGCGCATTGACAAAATGTTCCTCAATTACGTCAACCCCAACCGCGTACCACCACAGGAGCGCGTCAATGCCAACGCTGTTGCTTTCCTCAAACGCGACAACACCCTCTTCCGCGTACTCGCGCTACCCGATCACAACCAGATGCCCCTGCCCGGCATAGACCTCGTAACTGGATTTAACGACTTTGCCATCAGGCGTTACGACAACATCCTCAAATCCGGATCCATCAACAACCCCGCGATCCTCAACCTCCTCAACACCAAATACATCGTCGCGCCATCAGAACTGAACATCCCATATCTTCAAAAAATTGCCGGACGCCAGGGCCTGCACATCTACCGCAACCCCGGCGCACTACCCTGGTTTTATCTCGTCCCCCAATACGAAATCATCCCCGATGAAAATCAGACCCTGCAAAAACTGGGCACCCCCAACACACACCCCACGCAAACAGCACTCCTCGAAGAAGACCCCGGCATCACCTCCGACACCCAAACCAGCGAAACAGACAGCATCGAACGCCTCGAATACAACGAACACCAGGGCTATCTCAAACTCAAAACAACAGCCCCCGGACCCCGCATCCTCGTCATCTCACAAAACCACCACCCCAACTGGCACGCCACCGTCAACGGAGAACCCAAACCCCTCATCCGCGCCAACTACCTCTGGACCGCAGTCGCTCTTGCACCCGGCGAACACATTGTCGAACTCACCTACCGAGACCCCATCGTAGGCACCACGCGATGGATCACACTCGGCGGCGTCATCCTCCTTCTCATTGCAATCCCGCTATGCATATACAATGAAAAAACCCACAACTGAAAAATCCGCCATCCAGCGCATTGCCCGCGGCGCGATCCAGACCTTCGGCAGCACCTACCCTGCGCGACTCATCAACTTCGCGGTCATCCTGCTGCTCTATCAGATCCTCGTACCCGAAGACTTTGGCGCCATCGCAACAGCCTATTCGATCCTCGCCCTCGTAATAGCCTTCCGCGACCTCGGATTGCACTACGCACTCTTGCACGACCACGACAACGTACACGAACTCGCACCCACGCATTTTGTACTCAGCGTCAGCCTGGGCAGCATCAGCACCCTCCTCGCCTTGTGCCTCGCAGTCTATTCAGAGCAAATATTCGAACTCACCCGCACATTCAACACCTACCTCGGCATCACAGACACCTATGCGCAGCAAAACTACCCCAAAGTCGCCATAGCCCTGGGCATATTGGGGGCATTCGACCTCTTCCGAACAGCCGCACTCACCGCCGAAACCCAGCTTCAACGCGACCTCGAATTTGGACGCCTGGCCTTTGCACATGCCGCGGGAACCATCCTCGCAGCCCTCGTCGGCCTCGCCCTCGCCTACCTCGGATACGGCAAATGGGCACTCATCCTCGGATTTTTCCCATACAGCGTCACCTATATCCTCGTCTATTGCATCGTCGTCTGGCTGCGCCATCCCCCTCCGATAGACCAGCTACACAATTTCAACCCGCAAGCCGCGCGGCGCATGATACGCTACGGTATATGGTTCTGGATCGGCGGCATACCCAAAATTTTCGTTCAACACTACGACAAACTCATCATCAGCCTGTTCTTCACCTTGAGCCTGCGCGGGATATACGACGCCGCACACAGCTTTGCACAAATACCCAGCGGAGCCATCACCATGGTCATCGTGCGCATCACCGTCACAGTGTATGCGCGCTACCAGAACAACCGCGACCAACTCTCCGCAGCATACCGCCGAACCTCGCGCCTCATCCTTCGCACCACAGTCCCCATCTCCCTCGTACTCGCGCTCGAAGCCAACCGATGGATCCACATCTTCAAACCCGACTGGGCACCCGCAGCCCCCCTGCTTCAATGGCTCATCATCTACTCTCTTTGCCGCCCCCTGCTCGACGATGTACACGCCCTATTTTACAGCGTAGGCAGCCCCAAAAGCGTTGCAAAATTCGCCTCGACTCAAGCCCTCATCCTCCTCATCCTCGCCCCCTATCTCGCCCATCACATGGGTGCAATAGGCATTGCCATAAGCATGAACGCCATCGCCATTGTCGGCCTCATCCTATCACTCATCCTCGTTCGCACATATGTCGATTTCCCCATCGCCAGAACATTCGCCCCCCCACTCATCGCCGCAGCCATTGGCACGGGCATGCACTTTGCCTGTGCCGAATGGCTCAACACATTGCCAATTTTAATGGGCGTCCTCGCTGGCAGCGCGATCTTTACCACAGGTTATGGCACTGGCCTGCTCATCGTTGAACGCAAAACAATAATCGGCGAAATCAAAACCGTCATCCGCACCATCAAATCATGATCAGGATGTGCAGGCACAGCCTACAACGGAGCGAAGCGAGTATGAAAGGATGGACAGAGCCTGCACTGGAATGATTCTATCCAGTGATGAAAATCAAAAGCAAAAACCTCTGGATCGCGGCTTACACCATGCCGCGATGACGGCTCTACAGCCCATAATTTGCTGACCGCTAACCGCTGATAGCTTGTTTCACATTGACATTCACAAAAAAATAGGGGCGAACACACGGGTTCGCCCCCACCATTTACCTGACAAAATTTCAGACCGAGTTTACACAGTAGAAGATCTTTCGCGCTCCAAAAGCTGCAAACACAACGCACGTATCTTTTCCAACTCGTGCAAAAATTCGCGCTGGGCTTCTTCAGCGGGCAGACTCTCAAATAAATCTGGCAACTGCACCCCGCGGCTCATAACAATATTGGCTTCCCGGCTTTGGAAATGCTTGCGAACATAGAGACAATTATCCGCATGATAGAAACGCTGAATCGCCTCAGAAGGACTCAAAGCACCACTGTGCAAGGACTGCACAAGCCCCAGATTCAAAAATGCAAACAACGCCAATCCAGACTCCCCATTGGAATCCGAAAGAAGAATGCGATGATGTGCTTTCATAAATTCACCTAAATATCAAAATATCTTTTACAAAAATACATCTATAATGCATATACGTGATGTGTGACTTCAAAACCGCCACATAGTAATACCGATAAACAGATATAAGAAAGTCAAAACCACTGGATTGCGGCTAACACCCTGCCGCAATGACGGCTCTAAAATCCTTGTTTTGCTGACAGCTGACCACTGATTGCTTGTTTTCTTGACCATTATTCAAAAGTCACACATGACGTAATGCATATATATCAAGCCATCTCGAACGTTTTTGTTGATAGCTTGACCTTTCTCTATCAAAACCCTATGTTTTTTCCTGAAAAAAAACAAACAGGCCAAATCACGGATTAAAAGCTCATCCATGAAAACCCTTCTCGTTACTGGTTCATCTGGCCTCATCGGCTCAGAAGTCTGCATCTATTTTGCCGAACAGGGATATATTGTGCACGGCATTGACAACAACCAACGCGCCGTCTTTTTTGGGCCACAGGGAGACACGCGCTGGAATCAAAAGCGCCTGGGCAACGCCTTAAAACACTTCCACCACCACGAAATAGACATCCGCGACCGCACGGGCATTTGCGAACTCCTGTCCCAAATTAGACCCAACGCCATCATACACGCAGCCGCCCAACCCTCACACGACCTTGCGGCAAACATCCCCTTCGACGACTTTGACACCAACGCCGTCGGCACACTCAACCTCCTCGAAGCCGCGCGTCAAACCTGTCCCGAATCCCCCTTTATCCACATGTCCACCAACAAAGTCTATGGCGATGCACCCAACCATATAGCCTTAAAAGAACTGGACACCCGCTGGGATTACGACGACCCGGCTTACAAACACGGCATCCCCGAAACATTTACCATCGACCAATCCAAGCACTCCCTCTTTGGCGCATCCAAAGTCGCCGCCGATATTATGGTACAGGAATACGGGCGTTATTTTGGCATGCCCACCTGTTGCTTGCGCGGCGGATGCCTCACCGGTCCCAATCACAGCGGCGTTGAACTACACGGCTTCTTGAGCTACCTGGTCAAATGCAACATGGAAAATCGCACATACACCATCTTTGGATACAAAGGCAAACAGGTACGCGACAATATCCACGCCCTCGACGTCGCCCGTTTCATGTGGGCATTTGTCCAATCGCCCCGATGCGGCGAAGTCTATAACCTTGGCGGCGGAAAAAACAACAGTTGTTCTATTCTCGAAGCATTTGACCTCGCTGCCCGGTATTCTAACAAAAAAATGCACTACACCTATTCCGACCAAAATCGCGAAGGCGATCATATATGCTATTACAGCGACCTTCGCAAAATGAAATCGCACTATCCCAACTGGAACATCACAAAAACACTCGAACACACCTTTGCCGAAATTGTCACAAGCTGGCAGAAGCGGCTACGGACACGCGCAGCACAACGTCAGTAAACATGACCGTTATCGATGGAAAAAAACAAATCACTCGCTCACTATTTATCACGCCACAGGTTCAGGCAATGCAACAACTCCGCAGCCCAGCGCGTCGTCTCGTGATGCCCCCAGCCATAATGCTTGCGGGCAAACTGGCGCAAGCCCTCGCGTATCCGACGCTTGCGGTACCGAGGGAGGACAGGCGCCTTGTTGCGATAGTGGATGATTGATGCGCCAGGAAAGTAACAAACCCGCGACCCTGATGCCCAAACGCGATAGCACAGTTCTACGTCTTCGTAATACATAAAAATAGCAGGGTCAAACCCCGATAGCTGCTCAAACAGATCGCGGCGAATACACAAATAGGCACCAGTCACCCAGCCAACCTCGCGCTGCTTTTCGTACTCCCAGTAGTGATGAGCCAGGTGTTCTAATCGCCCGCAAAGTGACGGAAAGCTTACCAGAACCCGGTCTAAAATCAGGCTCAAAAGCGTCGGCCATGTTCCCGCCGAGAGTTCCTGTTGGCCCTCTCCATCGCAAATCCGCCCACCGGCCGCTCCGTACTGAGGATGCTGATCCATAAAGAGCAGGAGTTCGGCCAGTGCCCCATCTGTCACGCGCGTATCGGGGTTGAGAAAGAGCAAAATCGGAGCTGTGCTTCGGGCTGCGCCGAGGTTATTGCCGCGTCCAAAGCCGAGATTTTCTTTTGAAGCAATAAGTGTGCAGTCGGGAAAGTCGCGCTGCACCATGTCAATCGAGTCATCGTTTGAGGCACTGTCAACCACAATGATTTCTACTTCCTCGGCTATATCCTGTGCATATAACGAGTACAAGCACTGCGAGAGCCAGTCCCGCGTATTATAGTTGACGATGACAATTGCCAGCCGCGCGCTCATGTCGCCACTCCCCAGCGATCAATAACAGGATCCAAAAGTAGCTGTAGGTCTAAAAAATTTCACTGCGAGATTGCGATAGTGTATTTTATTCAGGCCCCTAATACAGATATCCTTAAAAAATAACAAAAAACAAATAGAACGGAGAACTTTGTTATGAAAATCCAGGTCTATGCCTGCCACGAAGGCGTACAGGAAAGTTTGTTGCGCGAATGGGTTGCACGCGGCCATGAAATCTACCTCACCGAAGGCTTTGGACAATGGGAGGAAAAACAGGCTACATTGCCCGAAGGCGTCAAACGCGAATGGCCGAGCAATCCCGATGTCTTATGGGTCGGCTCAACACAGGACGTGGGATACGCCTTTCTGTACAAATGGAAAAAACTCCGTCCCAATATTCCCATAGTGCTCACCCACTGGTGGGTGCCATCAATCAAGCGATTTGCGGGAACCGTGTACAAATTCGCACATCAAATCAGCGTATGCGAATGGGGCCGCGAATATCTCATAGAACACCATAACATGGACTCCGCAGTCATGTACTGCCCCGTAGATCCGGACATCTTCACCTTAAGAGAAGAAGACCCCGACCCCAAGCGCGTCCTGTGTATTGGCAATCACTTTGTATCGCGCGACATCATGGGATGGGAATACCTGGAACCCATCATTCACAAAGTCTATGAACAAGACCCCGAAGTACACTTCGAATTCCTGGGCATCAATCCCGAAATCGACCCCAACAACTACCCCAATGTCTCCAAACGCACACTCCTCCAAAACGAAATGCCCGATTACCAGGCCAGAGCGCGGTGCGTTGTAATCACTACCACCTTCAACCTCATACCACATTCCCTATTGGGCGCAATGGCACTGGGACGCAACATCGTCGCCTTTGATCTTCCATCGCTACGCGAAGTCATCGAACACGGCAAAAGTGGATACCTCATCCCCCGCTACGATACCGACGCCTTTGCCAAACAAATCCTCCAACTCACCAGCACACCCGTCAACCCGGAAATCGGGCGCAGAGCACGCGAAAACGTATTGACCAAATGCGACTACCGGCTCGTGGCATCGCAGTATGAAGAATTTTTCAAAGCCTGTGCTGACATGGGGTAAGTCAGTACAGTCGCTAAATAAACGTCCCGAAGGCATTACACTATGACGTGCAAAATTTGTAACAACGGGCAAGGCAACCAAAATTACGAGGTACGAGAGATGATGTTCGGCATTGGCGAAACCTTTTGCTATTTCCAATGTGCCGAATGTAAATGCCTACAGATTGTGGAAATTCCCTCCAACATGACACACTACTATCCGGAAAACTACTACTCTTTTCAGCAGAAAATTCACGCCAACAGAGTTATTCGATTCGCATTAAAATTGCGGGACCAATACTCTTTTTTGGGTCGTGGACGGATCGGTCAATTCATTCATGCGTTTTCAAAATGCTCAAGTTATGCAAAACCCCTGAAGAAATTTATTGCTGGCGTCGTTGACTTTGACCTGCACCAATCGAAAGAGCCAGAAAAATGAACCAACCTGTCTTGCACACGCCCGGGGAATCGTACTACGCGCACACGCGCCTGGATATGATCTCAATGTTAGATACAATTCCGGAAACCGTTCTCGAGATCGGATGCGGTACCGGCAACACGCTCCGATATCTGAAACAACAGGGCGCACGAGAGACATTCGGGATTGAATTGGATAGTGCTATGGCGGAAATAGCAATGAGACAGGTGGATCATGTCGCTGTTGGCGACATAGAAGCGATGGAATGGCCTTTTGCGGACAAACTATTCGACTGTATCATTCTTGGCGATGTTCTCGAGCATCTCTGCGACCCCTGGAACGTCTTAAGAACACTTTCGGAATTTCTTATCAGCGGTGGTCAGGTAGTCGTCAGTCTTCCCAACGTACGGTTCTACGGCGTTTCCATTCCGCTCCTTTTCAGAGGCCGATGGACCTATACCGAAGAGGGTATTCTCGACCGCACGCATTTGCGATTTTTTACTCGAAGCACTGCTGTCAAGTTGATCTCCGGCGCAGGGTTTGTCATTCGAAAGGTTTCCGCCAATTACGGACCCAAGCGTCTCCTTTTTAACCGATTGACTTTGGGAATATTCCGAAATCTACTCGCTCGCCAATACCTTATTCATGCATACAGGCACAGCAACCCGCAACTGCACAGATAAGTCGCACAGGGTCATGAAATCTACCTCACCAATAAGGTTGCAACCATGCGTAAATTAATTCTGTCAACCCTATCGACAATCGCGCTCTTGATTTACCCGCTGTCTCTGTCCTCACAGAACAGCTTTTCCCTTACTCTCGATCTGGATAATGCACCAGACGATCAAGCACTCGCGACTTTGATTGCATCTCCAGATCAAGTCATTGCCATTCAGATCTTTGGCCAAAATATCCAGAATGCAACCGGTGTTTCTCCGCGCTTTGAATACAATGCGAGCCAGGTGACATATCAGGGATTCTTTGCGGGCAATATATTGCCCAATGCCCAGGTACTATCAGAACACGGCACAAATCCCACCTTTGTGCAAGTCAGCATGGTATCTTTTGATAGTTCCGCCACAGTCAGCATGGGACTGATGGGCACGATCCTTTTTCGCACCACGCCCACATTTTCTAACACGACAATTCGCCTCACGCGCGCTATACTGAGTCGGGATGGACAATTTGAGACCGTATCCCTGAATGTGACGGTCGCCTTACTCTCGGTGCCTTCTCCGGACTTTGACGGCGATGGACGTGTTGGATTTACGGACTTTGTACTATTTGCAAGTCGATTCGGATCAACGCCCGGTGATGGCACGTACGAAGCAAAATACGATCTGGATGTAGATGGTGCGATTGGATTTTCGGACTTTGTGCTCTTTGCCCGCGACTTCGGCAAAGACGTGTCTTCCACTGGTGGTAGCACGCCGAAGATGTACTGGCCAGACTCAGTTACAGATAAGATCCAGCGCGCAAACCTCGACGGCAGCAACGTCGAAGACCTCGTCACCACGGGATTGAGCGACCCGGATGGCATTGCCATGGACGCGGCTGGGGGTAAGATATACTGGACAGACACGCTAACGGATAAAATTCAGCGGGCAAACCTCGACGGATCCAATATCGAAGACCTCATCACCGAGGGATTGGGCGACCCAAATATCATTGCCCTGGATATAAGCGGCGGCAAGATGTACTGGACAGACTGGATCATGAATAAGATTCAGCGAGCCAACCTCGACGGTTCCAACATCGAAGACCTCGTCACAGAATTGGGCGACCCAAGAGGCCTCGCACTGGACGTGGTTGGGGGCAAAATATACTGGACAGACGTAGGTACATCTAAGATTCAGCGCGCAAACCTCGATGGCTCAAATGTCGAAGACCTCATCTCCACGGGATTGCGTTCCCCGCGGTGTATCGCCCTGTATTTTCCATCTAACTAATGCGACAAGCGTTAAATGCAACCACCGATAAACATAGAGGCAAAGGCAAAACCACCAGCAAAAACCTTCTGGATCGCGGCTTTAAGCACGCCGCGATGACACACGGGACGGCACGGGGACCGTCCCCTACGACGGGGTATGAAGGCGAGTAATTCGAGCATGACTGACCGCTCCCCAGGCCAGTTCATGCCGCGATGACGACCAAAACCCGTGGATTAAGTTAAGAGACCACCAAATAAAATCACTTATATCATGAAAAAAAAACGCCAACAAAAGACATCCTCTCTGCCCTTTAACCTCGCGCAACACGAACGCAAACCCTATTTTTTGCCCGCGCTGGGCCTGTGCGGTTTGCTCATGGGCATTCTCCTTTTCGACGCCAACCTCTCCCTCACTGGCGACAATGCCCAATTCATCAACCTGGGGCGATCTCTTGCAGATGGACACGGACTCTCGGAAACCATCGAAGGCGAACCCATCCCGCACACCAAATACCCCTTTGGATTTCCGCTCCTCCTCGCCATTACCGACATCATCTTCCCGGACAACCTCATCGCACTCAAAAGCCTTATCGTCCTCCTCTACGCCATCTCGATCCCACTCACCTACCTCCTCATCCGCCGCTTTGCCCCTTCGCCCATAGCACTCGGCGCAAGCGCACTATGTCTCGCCTCACCCCTCCTGTTGGATTATTCGCACCAGGTCATGTCCGAAATCCCCTTTCTACTATTTTCTCTCATCGCACTCCTCCTTCTCCACCGCGCACAAAAATCCAGCACCCTATCCACGCTGGCACTCGCAATCATCGCCATGATCGCCGCCTACCACATTCGCAGCGCAGGCATCATCCTCATCGGCACCGGCATAATCTTTTTTGCCCTGCACAAAAAATGGAAAGAAACCGGCCTCATCGCCGTGGGCAGCCTCCTCCTTGCCCTGCCCTGGCAAATCCGCAACGCATCACTCGGCGGCACCCCCTACATCAAACAACTCCTGAGCATAAACCCCTATCGCCCGGAAGAAGGCGCGCTCACATTCGCCACCCTGATCGAACGCATCTTCACAAATCTCGAACTCTACGGCCTGCAAATCATCCCCTACATCTTTCTACCCAGCTTTATCGACGCCAACTACTTTGTCGGCCTCTTCTTTTCTTGCCTGATCCTCTACGCCCTGATTACCGGACTCATAAAACGGCACTTGCTCATCGTATATCTCACCTGCTATCTGAGCCTCTACATCCTCTGGCCTCACGTATGGTCCGACACGCGCTTTCTCATCCCGGCCATACCCATCTTCTTCTACGCCATCCTCACCAGCATGGACGAACTGCTCCAACTTCTCGCCAGAGCACTTAAAAAAAAGGCCCGTCGCACGGGCACCGTATTCTTCTTTCTCTTTCTCCTCGGCTCAAATATCTTTGCAACCAACGAACTCGCCAAAAGCATTGGGCAGCTATCACCCAACTGGGGCAATTACTTTGCCGCCGCAGAATGGATCAGAGACAACACCGAATCCGATGTCAAAATCGCCTGCCGCAAGCCCTATCTCATGAACGCCATTGCCAACCGCAAAGCCACGGGATACGCCTGGAAAGCACCAGACCAGGTCATTGCCGACTTTGAACAAAAAGGCATCGGCATCGTCGTCATTGACCAGATCGGATTCCGCTCCACACCCGAATTTCTCGCCCCCGCCGTCCAGGCACATGAAAACCGCTTTAAAATCCTCCACATCGTACGCGATCCCAACACCTACGTCTTAAAATTCAAGTGACTACCCCAAAAAAATACTGATTTCCCACCCATTCACATTTGTAAAAAAACGCGCACTTTGCTATCTTTCTGTTTTCGCACATCTTCTAACCTCAACAACACGCGATACTGGATGGAACCCTTCCAGCACATGCCCATGCCCGACCTCAGCCTCGTCATACCCCTGCTCAACGAAGAAGAAAGCCTGCGCCCGCTCATGGCACAAATCCGCGGCGTACTCGCCAGCCAGGACCGTACCTACGAAGTCATCTTCATTGACGACGGCAGCACCGATGGATCAATCACCGTTTTGGAAGACCTGCACAACACCTATCCCGAAGTCAAAATCATCCAATTTCGGCGCAACTTTGGCAAAGCCGCTGCTTATACCGCCGGATTTCAACACGCACGCGGCACATACATCATCACCATGGACGCCGACCTGCAAGACGACCCGGCAGAAATCCCCAACCTGCTGGCCAAACTCGAAGAAGGTTATGACCTCGTCTCTGGCTGGAAGAAAAAACGCTTTGACCCACTGGGCAAAACCCTGCCCTCCAAATTTTTCAACTGGGTCACGGGCTATGTATCGGGCATTGACATACACGACTTTAACTGCGGCCTCAAAGCCTATCGCAGCGAAGTCACAAAAGACATACGCGTGCTCGGCGAACTCCACCGCTACATCCCCGTACTCGCCCACCTGGAAGGATATCGCATCGGTGAAATTCCCGTTCAGCACCACCCGCGACAATTTGGCGTAACCAAATACGGCTGGGGGCGTCTGTTCAAAGGATTTTTTGACCTGCTCACCGTCATGTACATCGGCAAATACATGGGCCGTCCCCTTCACCTGTTCGGCACCGTGGGCCTCATCTTTGGCATCACAGGCATGTTCATCAACGCATTCATCGCATCCCTCTGGTTCCAAACCGGCACCATTCAAAATCGGTATCCCCTCCTGATGCTCGGGGTTTTCCTCTCCGTACTCGGCGTGCAATTTATCTGCACGGGCCTGCTCGCCGACATGTTGACCCGAGGGCCACAACCCAACGAAAAATTCAACATTCGAAAAATCTTAAAATAAATGACACCCAAAAATATTCTCGTCACCGGCGGCATGGGCTTTGTTGGCTCCTACCTCGTCGATGAACTCGTACAACGCGGGCACCGCGTACGCATCTTTGACAACCTGGACCCACAGGTACACCCCAACCGCGAATTGCCGGATTACGCCAACACCCATGCCGAATTTATCCAGGGCGACATCCGCGACTACGACGCCTTAAAAAAAGCCCTTCAAGGCATTGAAATAATCTTCCACAAAGCCGCCGCCGTTGGCGTGGGACAATCGCAATACGAAATCAAAAAATACGTTGACATCAACACCGGTGGCACCGCGAACTTGCTCGACATCCTCGCCAATAACAACCACAACATTGAAAAACTCATTGTCGCAGCCTCGCAAACCAGCTATGGCGAGGGCCTCTACACCTGTGCAGAACACGGTACACAACACCCGGGTCCCCGTCCAGATAACCAGCTAAAAAATGCCCACTGGGAACACAAGTGTCCCTTATGCGGCGAGGACATGCCACCAGCACCTGTACCCGAAAACACCGAACGCATCTGCCATACCATCTACGCACAAACCAAAACGCACCAAGAAGACATGGTCCTCAACATAGGCCGCGCCTACAAAATCCCCACAGTTGCCCTGCGCTATTTCAACATCTTCGGACCCCGGCAATCGCTCTCCAACCCCTATACGGGTGTAACTGCCATCTTTATGAGCCGCCTCAAAAACGGCAAACGTCCAGTCATCTACGAAGACGGCAAACAATCGCGGGACTTCATCTCTGTCCACGACATCGTACAGGCCAACATACTCGCCATGGAAAAATCCGAAGGGGATTATCAGGCCTTCAACGTCGGCAGCGGAATCGGCACATCCATCAAACACATCGCCCTGACCCTGTCCAATATCCTGGGCACTGAACACCTCGCGCCCGACATCACCGGCACCTATCGCCAGGGCGACACCCGCCACAGCATTGCCGATATCTCACACATAAAAAAAACACTGGGCTTTGAACCCAGTGTCAGTTTTCAACACGGCATGGAAGAACTCGTCGAATGGGGCAGAGACCGCGAAGCCATAGATGGCTTTACAAAGGCGCAAGACGCACTGCAACAGAGAGGTCTAACTACTAAAAAGCGGTAAGACGTAAGACGTAAAAGAGCCTGCCCCGTAGAGCCTGCCCCTGCATGCTTTAAGCAGGGGGTGTAATACGGGGTAAGAGGGGGAGCTTCGTCTCACGTCTTCCGTCTCACCTTCTTCAAGCAAATTCACGAGTGGCAACGGGAACCCGTTCTTGTGTCTCATGATCCCAGCGCAGTATTGTCCGTATCTTTTCAGACCGGTCAGTATCACCATGAATGGCATAATAAAGCGCGTGATAAGCCATTTGGTCGCGTTTTTCCAGATCAATGTACATCATGTAATCCTTTCTTCTGAGATTTTGTAACATGTGACAGATTTCAGTACCTTTACATGTAAGCAAACCCCGTGCCATTTATCCTGATCTTTTGAAAGGTTTATTTACTATTTGATTTTACACGACTTATTTCAAAAACGCTCAAGTCTGACTGCAAAACCCATGTGCCAAAAATGGAACACTATGGTCAAAAAGACCACATATCGACTAACAAATTGGCACATTTTGCTCTATTAGATGACACACGGGACGGCACAGGGACCGTCCCCTACGACGGAGTACAACTGGTCCAGGCCAGTTCATGCCGCGATGGCAAGCGCAAGATCGATATAGATAGCCTCAGGCACTAACCGCTTCTCTTCAGGAATCTCACTTCATGCTCGACAATAAGTCGATATTCCCAATCTACATCGTCTTGATGGGTATTCTCGCATGCATCGCTTATAGTCATTTGCCCTACCTCCCAATCGAAGGCGAAGACAGTGAATATATGGCGGATGCTGAAACCGTCTGGCAAAACCCATCGCGTTTGTTCTCGCCAGAAAATGTACATCCCGGCAGACCTGTGGTTCAAATTGTATTTATAGTCGGGCACGTCTTATGGGGCAAAAATCCCGCTGCCTACCATGGATTGCTCGTTGCACTTCACTTTTTTGCAAGCATCCGGCTATTTCAGACCTTCAAGCTGTGTGGCGCCAACACACCTGTGAGCATGCTATCAGGTGCTTTTTTCCTACTCTATGCTGCCAGCTTTCGCAATCTGCAATGGATAGAAACTCTGAGTTATCCTCTTGCCCTGATTTTTATGCTGGAAATGTTGCGTATATACCTGCGTTGGCCCGATAAACGTCCATGGACAAATAACATACTCGCTATTTTCTATGTGCTCCTGAGCATTGGTACGCATCCCACGTCGGTTTTTATTCTCGGCGTCTGTGCCTATATTGCCTATGAGCGTACGCGTTCTATACGCGAGGCCGTTTTGAGGATCGCGCCTGCTTTCTGTCTGGGTGGTGCGGGCCTGATTTGTCTAATTGTGCTTTACCCGCATGCTGCACAATTTCAAGATATGTCCCCAGCCACAGGGGTGGAACGATACTTCCAGTATTTAGGCCACCTGATTTTATATGCCTTTTGTTTACCCGTGGAAATGTGGGACAAATCTGAGGGATATTGGGATACGGCCTCCTCATTGATTGTCGGTATGGGATACGCAGCCTTGTTGCTCTGGTTGATTCTGAAGCGAAAAATACCCATCTGGGCTTTATGGACGCTCCTGGCGTTGCTGCCTTTTATAACCAAACCGAATTTTCACTGGCGGTATTTCTATTTTGCCACAGCGGGATCATCATTGGTACTCGGCTATTGTATTTATCATGCCTTCACCAGAATAGCCAAACTTTCCCTCCCTAAATTTGTCGCGCCTATTGTCGGAATCGCGATCATCGGCATTTTATTCGCATCGAGCATCTTTGCCCACAAAAAAGCCGAAGCCATTGCATTGTATTCTTCGGGAAGATCGCATCTCGCCCGCGAGTTTTTCGACGAAGGAATTGAATACTTCACCCTTGCATTAGAAAAAAACGCCCGGGGCATTCCCACAGACGCTTATGAACGCCTATCGCTATCTTCATTTGGTGAAGGAAAAAACCCAACTCACATTTTGCTCGAAGGATTAAAACACTACCCCAACCATCCTCAACATACCCCAGAACTCAATCTCATGCTCGGACTATCCATGTATTTGGACGATACCCAAATTACAGAAGGCAAAGCACTTGTGCGAAAGATTTATGAATCTTCCGCTAACAAAGCGAATTTGCGCGCACTTGCCGGCACCTGCCTGAGCAACTTAGCCCAGTATTATTCCAACAACAAAGACTACGAAAAAGCTGTGTCCATGTGCCGGGAAGCCCTTGTCTTTCAACCCAATAATTACAAGGTACGTTTGAAACTCGTCTCACTATTCTTCAAACTCAATCGCACCAATGAGGCCATTCAAGCCACGCGCCAGGCCATTGACATGTATCCAAAAAATCAAGATATGGCTCTATCTATCTTTCTTACACTCATTGAAGCAAAACAATATGCCGAAGCCGAAAAAGTGTACCGCCATTATCTTACCCTCAATACCCATGCTGCGAACGCAGACTACTATTTCGGGATCCTCGCATTGACACAAGGGCGCTATGAGGAGGCCATTTTGAGTTTGCAACGCGCAATAAAAGATGCCCCTGATAACGCTGACGCACATCTATACCTGGCTCAGGCTCTCGAAAAAGTGGGGCAAACACAAGAGGCGATGCACGCCTATCGCAGGGTTCTTTCTCTGGATCCGCACAACAAATTCGCCAACGACCGCGTCAAAGCCAACGAGACCATGCCGCGATGACGACTTTCACCTGCTTTGCTGACCGCTTATTGCTAACCGTTTCCTTTGCCGTAATGACAAGCAAAACCTTCTGGATCGCGGCTTTAAGCATGCCGCGATGACGACTTTCACCTGCTTTGCTGACCGCTGACCGCTGACCGCTGACTGCTGACCGCTGACTGCTGACCGCTGACTGCTGACCGCTAACTGCTGACCGCTAACTGCTGACCGCTGACTGCTGACCGCTGATAGCTTGCTTTTTCTTAAGGAGTACCTCTTCATGCTCGACATCAATCTCATTCGCCAAAACCCCGAACGTGTCGCTCAGGCATTGAAAAAACGCATGGACGACATCGACTTCACAAACCTGCTCGTCTGGGATGAAAAGCGCCGCGCGCACATCGCAAAAGCGGACAGCTACGCGCAAAACGCAACAGCGTCTCCGCCCAAATTCCCCAAATAAAAAAAGCGGGCGGAGACATCGCTCAGATACAAACAGAAATGCGCGAAGTCTCCACCCGCATCAAAACCATTGAAACCGAACTCGCAGAAACCGAGCAAAACATCCACACATTTATCGAAAGCCTCCCCAATATACCCGCAGACGACGTGCCGCCCGGAGAGAAAGAAAACAATCGGGTCGTACGCACCTGGGGCGAAAAACCCATGCCCGACTTTGATCCCCAGGACCACGTCGATCTCGTCACCCGTCTTCGCCTGATCGACTACGAACGCGGCGTCAAAATGGGTGGAACGGGATTCTGGCTCTACATCGGCGACGGCGCGCGCCTCGAATGGGCCTTGCTCAACTACTTCATCGACAGCCACATCAACGACGGATACGAATTTGTATTGCCCCCGCACATACTCAACGAAGCCTGCGGCTTCACCGCCGGGCAATTCCCCAAATTTGCCGACGACGTATTCCATCTCAAAACGAGCGACAACAAAGTGCAATTCCTCTTGCCCACCTCTGAAACCGCATTGATCAACTTCTACCGGGACGAAATCATTCCCGAAACAGACCTGCCCAAAAAATTCTTCTCCTACACCCCTTGTTATCGCAAAGAAGCCGGCAGCTATCGGGCGCAGGAAAGGGGCATGATTCGCGGTCATCAGTTCAACAAAATCGAAATGTTCCAATTCACCCGCCCCGAAAATTCCGAAGACGCGCTTGAAGAACTCATCAACAAAGCCGAAAAACTCACCCGGGGCCTGGGCCTGCATCACCGCGTCTCCATGCTCGCCGCAAAAGACGTCAGCGCATCCATGGCCAAAACATACGATATTGAAGTCTGGATCCCCAGCATGAACGAATACAAAGAAGTCAGCTCCGCATCCAATGCCAGCGACTATCAAGCCAGACGCGGCAGCATCCGATTCAAACGCACAGAAACCGGCAAAAACGAACTCGTACACACCCTCAACGCCTCGGGCCTGGCGACCAGCCGCATCATCCCCGCAATCGTCGAACAAAATCAAAATAGGGATGGCAGCGTCACCATCCCCGAAATCCTGCGACCCTATCTGGGGGGGAAAGAGGTTTTTGAACCCGTGGATTAATCACGGGACCGTCCTCTACGTTTATATTGTTAATCTTGTAGGGGCGGTGCCCCTGTGCCCACCCGCAAACGATACAAACAAAGCCCGCCGGAAAAACCGACGGGCTTTGTTATTTTTTTAGTAGCCCAACCGTGCCACTCACTGAACTTTTTACCGTATCAGAAAACTCAATGATGCAGTAGTGTTCTAAATCGTCTCTTTTATCTAACGAGGTATCAGCCGAATGTCCAGGCGGCAGCCAACAGCCTCTGCATATTTTTCAAGGGTGGCCAGAGAAGGAGAATGCTTTTTGTGGCGCCCCGATGCCTCAAGACGTGCAACTGCGGGCGTTTTGGTACCCATCTTTTTAGCCACATCAGCCTGGGTTAAACCTGCATTCTTTCTGGCTCTGAGCATTTCATCAAAAAGCGCAAATTCGTCTGCAAGCGCGTCGTATTCAGCGACAAATTCTGGATCTTTCATCCATTCGTCAATCATTTCTTGATGTGTTTTCACGTTTAACCTCCTTCTGACGTTTGCGTGCAATCTCCAATTCCTTCCGAGGCGTTTTTTCAGACTTTTTGATATAGGCTCGGAGTCCTACGGGCCAAGCATTCAGAATACTTTGGACTTTCTCATTGTAATAAACAATTTTCCAATTCATATCAAAAATTAACAAATTTGTTAATAAAAATCAACCCATAATCTTTCAATCGTGTTGACGGAGGGAGTGGACTTGCCCCGTTTTGGTGGCGTATTTAGGGCTTGGGTTTCAAGCCTGTGAAAGAAAAAACAACTCGTTACCCAAAAACTGCACCATCCCTATTATCTCAAAAAAGCCCTGTATTATCACGAGCTTCTTGAAAAGGGCTATATTCAATCTCAGGGAAAACTTGCAAAACAGGTGGGAATTTCGAGAACCAAGACCCGCTTGATTCTACAGTTGCTCAAACTGGATGAAAAAATTGGGGATTAAACGTCCTTAAACAGTGTATCAAACGTTCTTGATAGCAGCGATATATCGCTAATAACGATATATCGCTATTTTTGTTGTAAATATTTGATAATAAACTTTTTCAGGGCCAATCTAAATTGTTTTTAACGATATATCGTTGAAAAATATAAAATTTAGATTGACTTTTTTTATAATTTTTTTTCTGTATATCATTCAAAAATAATACTTTATGGATAAATTTTTCATATGCGCCCACGCTGGCACGCATATTGCTCTTAATTTACTCTTCAACTAAGGAGTTTATCTGATCTGGATAGAGAGAAGCAAGTTTATGCCTCAAAATTGATGTGTGCGTATTCCAAAGAATTCGAAAAAAGTTTGGGAGCGCAGAATGTCTAAATTACTGGACTCGACCCGTTTTAGTGGGCAATAGAGTTTGATCCTACCTCCCAAACGATGAGTACTCAGGTAGGACCTTTAAGCAGATCCACTAAACCAGGGTAACTCCACGAGACATCTGTCATCAGTAAGGGAGAGACGTGTTATTGACAAGCGTACGGTTCATTGCGGCGGTTGCTGTGGTGCTATCTGTAGCTTTGTTCACCACTGCGGTCGAAGGGCAAAGGTTCTTCCCATCGGCACGGACACTGGAAGAGCCGTGTGAAGGAGGTGGCTATAACCCGACGCCTGTGGCGGTGGCGGTGACTTCGGTTCCCATCGTGGTCACATCTACGACGGATGAGTACTTTGTGCTGTATGTGAAGCACGATGTGGATGGGACAAAAGTGGAGATGCCGGTCCTGGTGAAGTTGGGCCAAGCGGGCACGACAACGCTGGCCGAGAACGTGGCAGCCTTGCCCGCAGAGCGCTACCGGGTAGAAAAGTATCTCATCGCTGACCCGGCGGATGTTGACGGCGATTGTATCGACGACATCACCGAACTAGCCAACTCATGGAGATCGAGTTCAAGATCATTTTCAGAGACCGAGATACGGTTGGTACGCGTTAAGCTGTTGCGCGAGGGGCAGTCCAGGACCATCCCGATGTACCTCAGCATTGCCTTACAGGGGTCTTCTCTTGGTTTACCGATCAGTGGACCTTCTCCAGATTTTAATGGGAATGGGGTGGTAGATATCCCGGACTTTCTGCTCTTTGTGGATGTGTTCGGGTTAAAGGTGGGTCAAGAGAGATATGAGACAAAATACGATCTAAATGGCAATGATGAGATAGGCATCCCCGATTTTCTGATCTTTGTTGACCACTTCGGCAAAATGGTGAGCCAGGTGCCGGTTTTCACGTCAGAGCCTCCTGTGATGCGCTTTGTGGAGGAGAACACGCCACCTGGACAGCCCATAGGCGATCCGATCTCAGCGACCAGTGCCGAGGGTGAACCTCTTACGTACAGTCTGTGGGGTGTGGATGCCGAGTATTTTGTCATTGATGCGAGCACGGGACAGCTTGAGACAAAAGAGACGCATAATTATGAGACACGGAACTGGTATTCTCCAATTGTGCGGGTCAGTGATGGCAAGGGCAGGCAGGTGAGTGTGGTAGTGGGTGTTGCCATCATTGATGTTGCCGAATAGGCAGAGTAGGGTATAGCCGGTCACCTCGGGTACAAACAAAAGCCCGTCGATCACCTCCGATTGACGGGCTTTCTTATATTTTTAGTAGCGGCAGAGGGACTCGAACCCCCGACCCATGGATTATGATTCCACTGCTCTCCCAGCTGAGCTATGCCGCCACATGATATCAGGACGGGAAAAATACAGGAAAACCCTCATGGTGTCAAGCATTCGCAAAACAATATGACACACGGGACGGCACAGGGACCGTCCCCTACAACACCATGCCGCGATGACGGGTGCTCCCATTGACCTTCTATCTCTCTTCGTCTGCAACCTGTATCCCACCTCGCGCATCAAAACCATTGACAACCACCTCAACATGCGGTATATGAGAATATATTTTAGGGGACCCATTCATGAAACCCGTACTTACACTCCTCGTACTCCTTCTGGGACTCGGTTTAACTGCTCGGGCAGAAGAAGTACACGTCGCCAAAATCAACGGCACCATTGAAGGTGGCGTAGCTGCTTTTGTCACGCGCGTCATGAACGACGCAGAAGACGCGGGTGTCGCAGCCGTCATCTTCGAAATCGACACCCCTGGCGGTGCCCTCAATGCCGCGCTCACCATCCGAGACGCCATACTCTATAGCGAAGTCAAAACCATCGCCTTTATCAACCCCCGCGCAATATCTGCAGGTGCCCTCATCTCTCTATCTACCGACCACATCATCATGGTCGAAGGCGGCACCATTGGCGCGGCCACAGCCGTCGATATGCAGGGCAACAAAGCCAGTGAAAAAATCATCTCGTACTTCCGCAACGAAATGAAAGCCACAGCCGAAAAAACCGGCCGCTCCTCCAAACTGGCCGAAGCCATGGTCGATGAAGACGTCGATATCGAGGGCCTCGCCCCCAAAGGCAAGCTACTCACCCTCACCACCGAAGAAGCTGTTGAAAACGGTATAGCCGACCACAAAATCTCCGAAAAAAACGAATCGGAAAAACTCATCGCCGTACTCAAACACTACGACCTCGTGCAAGCCAACATCATTCACCAATCGACCAACTGGGCCGAACAAGCCGTGCGCTATCTCACCCACCCCTACCTCGCCTCGCTGCTCATGACCCTGGGATTTCTGGGCCTGATCTTCGAAATCCAAAGCCCGGGCTGGGGTATCGGCGGCACCATGGGCTTAATCTGCCTGAGCCTCTTTTTTGGCAGCCACCTCCTCGTCAACCTCGCCGATTGGTCCGAAATTCTCATCTTCTTTATCGGCATCGCGCTCATCTTTATCGACCTGTTCTTTGTCGTCGGCTTTGGTCTCCTCGCCATTCCCGGGGCAATCCTGATCTTAGCCAGCCTGTTCTTAAGTCTCATGGGTCGCTATGACCTCTGGACCTGGAACGACATCAACACCGCGCTCACCCCCTTGCTCTTATCTCTTGTTCTCACCGGTGCCCTGAGCATTCTCATTTTGCGTTCCCTCCCAAAATCCAGAATGTGGAACCGCCTCGTACTCCACACCGAAGAAAGATCTTCCGAGGGATATGTTGCGGCACCCTACAACGACCTCTCAGGTGCCTCTGGCATCGCATTTACAGACCTGCGCCCCGGCGGCACAGGCGTATTTGACGGTCGCCGCATCAGCGTATCGACCGAAGGTGAATACTTGACCAAAGACACACCCGTCACAATCATCGAAATTGAAGGCAGTCGCGTCATTGTGCGAAAGACAGAAGACACATAAAGAAGACACATAAATCCGACCATTTTTAAGGAGCTTTTTTCATGGACGTCATTTTTCTCCTCCTCATTGTTATAGGCGCTATTCTGGGACTCTCCCTCTTCTTTTACTTCATCCCCGTCGGCCTCTGGGTCTCTGCCCTTGCTGCGCGCGTGCGCATCGGCATTGGCGAACTCATCGGCATGCGCCTGCGTCGCGTCCCCCCGCGCATCATCCTCGGCTCGCAAATCAACGCAACCAAGGCTGGTCTCGACATTTCCACCGCATTTCTCGAAGCCCACTATCTGTCCGGAGGTCATGTCGAAAACGTCGTCAACGCACTCATCGCCGCAGACAAAGCGGGCATCGGCCTGACACCCGAACGCGCCGCCGCCATTGACCTTGCCGGGCGCGACGTACTCGAAGCCGTGCAAGTCAGCGTCAACCCCAAAGTCATCTCCACCCCCATGGTCACCGCCGTTGCCAAAGACGGCATACAGGTCAAAGCCACCTCTCGCGTCACAGTTCGCGCCAACATAGAACGCCTGGTCGGCGGTGCAGGTGAAGAAACCATCATGGCCCGCGTGGGCGAAGGCATTGTCACCACCATCGGCTCCGCAGAAACCCACAAAGACGTACTCGAAAATCCCGACATGATTTCCAAAACCGTACTCGACAAGGGCCTCGACTCGGGCACCGCCTACGAAATCCTCTCTATCGACATCGCCGACGTGGATGTGGGCGACAACATCGGTGCAAAACTCCAGACAGACCAGGCCGAAGCCGACAAAAACATCGCACAGGCGCGCGCCGAAGAACGCAGAGCAATGGCCGTTGCACTCGAACAAGAAATGGCCGCCCGCGTTGAGGAAATGCGCGCCCGCGTCGTCGAAGCCGAAGCCGAAGTACCCCTCGCAATGGCCGACGCATTCCGCAGTGGCAACATGGGCATTATGGACTACTACCGCATGCGCAACATCGAAGCCGATACGCAAATGCGCGAAGGCATCGCTGGTGAAACCGAAGAAGAAGACAACAATTAGAAAAGGCTCTACATCATGGAACTAGAAATAATTATACCGATAATCGCGTTTCTCCTCTTCGCCCTTGTCTCGCCGCTCATAAAAAAGCTGCGAGGAACTCCCGATGAATCCAAACTCCAGCGCAGGCAAACGTCCCGCGATATAGGTGCCGACGATCCCTTTGAAGAGGAGATTGACCTGTCTGAATGGGAAGTCCTCTTCGGATCTCCCGAACCTGAACCCGAACCAAAACCCCCTTCAGAGTTCCAGGAAGTGCAGGGCAAACGTCCTGTCTCTGAATCAGACACAGGACCAGAATTTCAAGAGATCCAGGGCAAACGTCCCGTTTCCGAAGCAGATACCGGACCGGAATTTCGGGAAGTGCAGGGCAAACGCCCGGTCTCCGACAAATCCTCTTACATCGAAGGCAAAACCCCATTTATACGCTCATCTGAAATCCAAACACGCATTCGCCCCAAACGCAAAAAACGACGCATGAAACTCGATTTTGAACCCCGCACCATCCGAAAAGCCATCATCTACAACGAAATCATCGGACCGCCACGCGCGGAGAGCGATTACTTCAAAAACCCTTGACACACAATCCCGCGTTTGGGATATTGTTGATCGCGGAACTTCAGGTGCCGAAGTGGTGGAACTGGTAGACGCGCTGGACTCAAAATCCAGTGGCCGCAAGGTCGTGTGGGTTCGAGTCCCACCTTCGGCACCATACAAACAAGGGCTTACGCCGGATTCGCGTAAGCCCATTTTTTTTTACAATAGCCATGTCAGACACCAGACAAATCGTCCGCCAACTGGACATCCTCCGCACACTCGCCGCTCAGACTTATGGCCTGACCTATCGAAAACTCGCCAACGAGTCAGGCGTTTCAACGCGCACAATACAACGGGACCTCGATGATCTATTGGATGCGGGCTTCATTATCGATGGAGAGATGCGAGGCCGTGAAAAGTACTTTACGCTCAAAAATAACTTACCGCCCCTGAACTTTCCCATCGACGAAATCATCGCACTGATCTTTATCGAAGGACTCCTCAGTCCGCTTGAGGGCACACCATACAAAGAAGCATTTCAAAGGACCCTGAACAGGATCAGGACAACGCTCCCAGAAAATATGCAAACATTTTTAGAAACGGCGAGCGCAGCTTATTATCCACATCATCGCGGGCAAAGAGAGCAAACCTCTCCCGAAATATTCGAAACCGCTTATCGCGCAATCAAAGAACGCAAAGTGTGCAACATCACCTATTGTGCTATCACAACCGGACAAACCAAAACCTATCCCATTACCCCCTTGGGATTCTCGTATTATCACAACGGACAATATCTACTCTGCCGCCATCCAAATTACGACGACTTACTCACACTCGCTGCAGAACGCATTCAGGACCTCGAAATCACATCCACAACCTTTGAGCCACCCAATGATCTGGATATCGAAGACCGCATCCAACAGGCATTCGGCATCACACTCGAAGACCCCATGGACGTCAAAATCCGCTTCTCCGCCTGGCAAGCTCGCTATATCAAACAACGGACCTGGCACCCCTCCCAGAAAATCGAAGAACTGGACAACGGCGAAATAATCCTCTCCTTTCAAGCCGGCGGTTTTTACGAGATAAAATCGTGGATACTGAGCCATGGCGCAGATGCAGAAGTCCTCGAACCAGCCGCCCTGCGCGAAGAAATAATGGAGACACTCCAAAAAAATCTGAAGTTTTATAAAAAAACCTGACCACCCACGACATACCCTGTCATACCTCTTATTTATCTTTGAGACGCATTCATTACAATGCGTCTCTTTTTTTGTAAAAAAAGTTATGGAAAATTAAATCCTAGCACAACTTTTGCCCTAAATAGTCAAAACGACAAATCAGATAGCGATACACAACATATAAGGAGATAAACACAACATGAGAAGAGATAGCAGACACCGCAGATATTTAAGGAAGTTTCGATCCATGAATGAATATAACCTGTACAGAAATCGCATCTACCTCCTGAATGCGATTCGCGCCGCCCAGCAGAACCCTACCGTGCGAAAAGAAATATTGTTGGAATGGTTCAGACGCAATGAGGATGAACTGGAAAACATGGATGCCCTCCTCATGCAAGAATACAACAAAACGATAAAAGGACAGTATTCACTTCACAGGACCAAATCTCTCTCCCCAGAGGATCTGGCTCAGGAAAAAGCTGCCATAGCCGAGTTCCTCAACTCTATGATAAAAATCTTGGAGCAGAAAACCCGCGAAGCTCCGCCGCCGAGTCCTATCCAGACGGCGATCCACCTCGTCATCCAGCGATTCTCTCTGACGCCAATGGCTGGATCACTACTCCAACTCGCGTGCTGTTATAATATCAGTAATTCTATAGTCTCCAGCCTGTGGGACCAACTCCAGGACGTGGCCCGGGGACATATTGAAACGACCGCGATCTTGCTGGACTGCTCTCCCGATGAGGTGGAGGACGCATTCCGCGAACTCGCCGATGTGGGCATCGCCGACCTGGAAGACCTGAACGGGGTACGTATCGACCCCAGCGACTACATAAATACCTATTTTGGCCGAATATGGAGTCCTCCGGTGCGGGATATGGACGAATTAATGGCGCGTTTGGTCGGCCAGCCATGCGGGGCCACGCTGCGCCTAAAAGACTTCACGCACCTCGATAATCGAGACAATGCCGTGCATATTCTCAGCGCAGCGATACAGGAGCGACGCGAAGAAAAACCCGTGCCGGGCGTAAACATCCTGTTAGTTGGCCGGGCCGGCACCGGCAAAACCGAATTTGCCAAAACCCTGGCACGCGCCGCTGGTGCTTACCTCTATTCCATAGGCGAACCGAGCCAGATTGATAAGGAAAAGTCCGACACAGAACGCGATTGCCGCGCCAGACGCCGCAATCAGATACGCGTAGCCCAGGCTCTCCTTCGGTCTGCACCCGACACTGCGATCTTGTGCGACGAAGCTGAGGATGTCCTGGACTCCGGTCACGGTACCCGCCTTACCAACCACCGCCTGCTGGAAAACACCCCCGTACCCGTCATCTACACAGCCAATCGTTTGGACCACCTGGACGAAAGCATGCTGCGGCGCTTCACATATATCATCAAATTCACCGCCCACAGCCCCACCCGCCAGACCGCGATTCTACAGCGGATGCTCGAAGAAAGTGATATCGAAGGAATCGATGCGCCCGCGTGTGCCCGGCGCCTCGTAGATCAACTCGAATGCCCCCCCGGCATCCTCGCAAAAGCCATCGAAACAACCCGCCTCATAAACGGCGACGAGAACGACATCTACCACTTCTGCGAGCGACTGGAACGCACCATCGCCACCCATTGCGCCCGCCCACGCCTGGGACCTCCAGTCAAACAACAACTTCCATGGGAGGCATTTTCACACCTCGGACAAGACGCCGAAGACATCCGGCGTACCCTCACCGCAGTACTCGGTAAAAACAGAAAGGGCGTCAACATCCTCCTCTACGGACCCCCGGGCACCGGCAAAACCCAATTCGCCCGCACCCTCTGTGGCGAGGTCGGCGCACAATTATACGCCATTGGCGAAAACGAAATCGGCCCAGACGCACGCCTGAGCGCAGACCGCACAAAAACACTGGACTACGCCCTCGAAGCCTTAACCGACGAACCAAATGCCGCGATCCTCTTTGACGAGATGGAGGACTTCCATCAGCGAGAAAAACTCTATCTGAATCGCATCGTCGAAGAAAACCCGGTACCCATTATCTGGGCGTGCAACTCCATTTCCTATTACCGCACCTTTGAGCCCTTCTTCATTGACCGCATGCTACACGCCATCGAATTCCGCCACATGCCCACCACAGCGCGAGAGAATGTGTACTCCAGCATCCTGCACGAAGCGAGTATCCCAGATGCAGAGACCCAGCAACTCGCCCAGGAACTGGCACACAACAAAAAAATAACACCTCGCCAGGTCGCCATGGCAGTTAAACAGGCTACTCTGGTCAGCGGAAACACTCAGACCATCAAACGCAACATAGCCCAAAAAGAAAAACTGCGCTATGGCATCCGCCCACCCGACATGCGCCCGATTGAGCAATACGACCCGGCCCTCATCCACGCCAATGTCAATCTACAGACATTGACCGAGCGGATGGTTGCCCTCAGCACGCGCCAATTCTCCCTCTGCCTGTGCGGTCCTCCGGGAACGGGCAAAACGGCTTTTGTGCGCTATGTCGCCGAGCAAATGGGAATGGATATTTTACCCAAACGGGCATCCGATCTCTTAAACAAATACGTCGGAGAAAACGAGCAGAATATCGCATCGGCCTTTGCCGAAGCCCTCCAGACCAACTCATTTCTCGTATTCGACGAAGCGGATTCGCTCCTCATGGACCGGCAATCCGCCCAACGCTCATGGGAAGTGAGCATGGTCAACGAATTGCTCAGCCAGATGGAACGGCATCCCCTCCCATTTGCCTGCACCACGAACCAGTGGGACATAATCGACCCGGCTGCCGCACGCCGCTTCGTATTTCGCGCCGAGTTTTACTTCCTGGATCAACCGCGCATCAACCGCGCCTTCGAACTGTTCTTCAACAGCAAAGCACCGTCCTCCACACTCGCGCTGACCAAACTCACCCCCGCCGACTTTGCCAACGTGCGGGATCAAGCAGAGGTACTGGGCTTCCTGAACGACCCAGAGCGCATCGCGCGCGCCCTCGCCGAAGAATGCCGCATAAAACCCGGCGGCGTCTCCCTCGGATTCTGACCGCATCGCGTCGAGGGCGTGCCACTGCCAAATGCACACTGGAAGCGCCCTACATGGGAAGACTTGAAACTAATTCGCAAACTTTACGATGGAACTGAAATCTGATGGCCTCCCAAAATCCGACATTAAACACGGCTGAACGCGCAATGCCCCAGGCACTCGAAGTCGAACGCGCTGTGCTGGGTGCCATGTTGATCGACAATATGGCAATCAATCGCGTGATCGAAGTATTGGGGGATGAAACGGCTTTTTACCATACCCCACATCGAAAAGTTTATGCGGCAATTCAAAAATTATCTGAGCGCGGCGAGCCTGTCGATCAGGTGACACTCACTGAGGAACTATTGCGACGGGGGCAACTCGACGATGTCGGCGGCGCGGTTTTAATTGCCGAGTTAGCCAGTGAAATGGCGACAGCAGCCAATGCCGAATACCACGCGCAGATCGTACTGGAAGAGGCGCAGAGGCGACGGTTGATTGCCGCAGCGACTCAAACGATTACCGAAAGCTACGACAAAACCGAGGATGTGCGCGAACTCATCGACCGCGCAGAGCAACGGGTCTTTCAAATAGCCGAAGGCGAATTGGGCAAAGGCGTCATGCCCCTTATATCTGCACTTACCGAGGCTTATGAGGCCATTGATAGAGCGCGCGAACAGCGTGGCACGCTGACTGGTGTGACCACGGGCTATACGGAACTGGATGAGATTACAGCGGGCTTGCAGTCTTCTGACATGATCATCCTCGCGTCGCGTCCATCGATGGGCAAAACAGCACTCACATTGTGCATGGCGCGCAATGCCGCCGTGAAGGGCAGTACACCCGTGCTGTATTTTTCGCTGGAAATGTCAACACAGCAACTCGCACTGCGACTTTTGTGTGCAGAAGCACGCGTGAATTCACATCGCTTGCGAACGGGCAATCTATCAGACTTTGAATTGGACAAATTAGTCAACTGGACGGGAAAGCTCAGTGAAGCTCCCCTATATATCGATGACACACCTGCCATTTCCGTCATGGAACTGCGCGCCAAAGCGCGACGCGCAAAATCCGAATACAATATTGGATTAATCATTGTCGATTATCTGCAACTGATGACCACATCTGAAAATTTTGGCAGCCGCGAACAGGAAATCGCCAATATCTCGCGGTCCCTAAAAGCACTCGCCAAAGAACTCGATATTCCGCTCATTGCCTGCGCACAATTGTCGCGGGCTGTGGAAAGTCGCACGGACAAGCGACCACAGTTGTCCGACCTGCGCGAGAGTGGTTCACTGGAACAGGACGCGGATGTGGTGATGTTTCTCTTTCGCCCCGAGGTATATGGCATTGTAGATGAAGAGGGCAATACCCAAGAAGGCGAGGCCGAGATCATTTTGGGCAAGCAGCGCAACGGTCCGATTGGCAGCGTTTTTTTGACCTTTTTGAGTGAGTGTCTTTGCTTTGAAGAGCCCGAAATCTATCGCGAATTTCCCTGATCACAAAGGTATTGCTTGCAAGTGAAATAATCGCTGACTTACGGTTGTCAACCATTGAAAGGAGAGATGCAATGTTCAAGAATATCTTTACCTGACCGACTTCCGGCAGCCTTCCTTTCTCTTTTCCCTTTTTCAAACTGGAATTGCATTCCAACATGTAATGGAGGTCTTAATGTCACGCATCATCCTATTTGTATTTTCAATTTTGTTTCTTACGCTTCAGGGCGTTCACGCCCAGGATCAAGCCAAACGTATCGAAGTCTTCCTCGCACTGAGTGGACACACCATACTCAACGACATGGAACCGTCGCCCCCGGGTACCGCAGGGTATGTTGGAGGCCAACTGATCTACAACCTGACCGCAACCCAGGCCATTGGCGTGCGCTATGGAGCCGCAGCTTATGAGATCACCAGCAGCCTGGGCAGCACAGAAACCTGGATGGGTGATATATTCGCGACCTACCGATACAGTTGGCGGGCGGGAAAACCAATGCGCATCTATATCGAAGCTGGGTTAGGCGCGAGCGACCCCATCCCGCTTTACGACACAGGCACCAAGTTTGCATTTACCGCGGCACTGGGTGTAAAACGTTTCATAGGTGAGCGATTTTCTCTGGGCCTGGAATCCAGAGGCGTGAGTTTTACCCAAAAAGAGAGCTTGCTGAGCGCACAAAATGTGACGGCAGCTATCAATGAGTTTTCACTCGTATTGGGATATTTGTTTTAGCGTTCAAATCGCAGGGGCTGTTGCTGTAACCACAATACACAGCCAGCCTCTGCTTGCGCGTTTTATAAAGGGAGTTTAATATATTGATGGCTCCGTAACCGCTAAAATCCAGTGAGTCTGGTATTTCAAGAAAGGAATAGGGCAATGGTCAATCTCATCCGTTTTATGTGTGTTGTATTGTGTCTCTGTGCAAGTGGTGACGTGATGGCAGAGAAAGTATCGGGACGTTTGGGAAAAGAATTGGAAAAGGCATTGAAGGGACACAACGTGATCCTGCGGGGTAGTATTCATCAAAATCCCATGACATATTACGAGCATGGGGGCAATATGTATTATTACGCGCATTCCCGGAAGTATCCAACCCTGTTTCGCATTCAAAAAGATGAACCCGTGCAGATTCGATCAGTCAAAACGCGAGACGATGCCATAGAAGTCGAGTTTACGAGTGCGCGAGTGGGAAAGGGGCTGGTACGATTCTCTCAGCCATTGCACTCGCCACCCATTGATCGCGCGGCTTTTGATATGGGTTTTGCACTCTGTTTTAAGACAGGTGAAGAGACCGAGGTCTCGCCATCCTTGATCGGCAACACACAAAGCCTGATGTTTCATGTGGCTTCGTCCAATCACCTGCCCGACACCGACAAACAACAGGCATTTTACACCCAGTCCGAAGCAGAAGGCGCAGGCATGCGCGCCTGCAAACTGTGTTTTATGCGAATGCCCCTCGTCAGCGATTATGCCACCGAGCGAACACTGGGGCTATACGCATCGCAGCAGGTACAAAGCATGGGACAATTGTCAACAGACCACGCATTGCAGGTAAAAGCGAGAGAGATCGGGCAACGGGTACTGGACAATTGGCCGGTGCCATTGCAGGGGTATCAGTATCGGTTTTCGGTAATGGAAGACGACGAAGTCAATGCATACGCACTGCCCACGGGATTTGTATTTGTCAATCGGGGTTTGTTAGAGACTACGGAGAGCGATTTGGAAATAGAAGGCGTGATTGCCCATGAAATCGCCCATGTAGAGCGACGGCACAGCTATCGGATTTATCGCAACGAGCAAAAGAAACAGGCTATTGCAGCAGGCGTGGGCATGCTGGTAGGCGTCCTGGCCGGAGCCAAATCAAAGGATAACAAAACGGAAAAAGCAGTGATATTTGGCGGACTGGCTTATGAGTTGACCAGGGCAGCAACAGATGTGTTTTTTGAAGGCTACCCGCGATCCATGGAAGAAGAGGCCGATGCAATGGCCGCATTATATCTGGAGCAGCAATACGGACAGGAAGGACTTGCTGAAATGACGCGGGTATTGAAAAAACTGCGGTATTACACGGATTACGTCGGGGCCGATCAAAAGAACTTGCAAGCATTTCGCTCACACCCCTTGCTCGATGACCGCATCGCGGCTTTTACCGGGTCTCAGGTGAAAGTATTTGACAAACCGGTGCGCATTGTAGGACGCAACAAACAGGGAGATGAGGTCGTGACCCTTGAAATGTCGTGCCAGCGATGGACCACACCCGCAGTTGCCAGCCGCTTTTCTCTGGACCCCACACAGATCCTGGGCAAGATATATGCCACCGCTGATATTGGCAAACCCCGCAAATTTAAGGACATCATCTTTACCACAGCAGAAGGCAAAAAGATCAAATTGGACAACAAAGAAGACTCTCTCATCGGTCCTTATGAAGACCAGGGCTTTCTGCTGCGCGGCAACCTGCCAGGAACTTTAGATGCACTAAACGTGAAAGACGTAAGCGTCACCCTACCCGGCTCGGGCCTGAAGTGGCATCTGGTGACAGAGTGAGTGCAAAAGGTATCATATCGTTGTCGCGGCTTTTGCCAAGTTGTTTCGCCAGATGCGCCTGAGTCATGTCATGCGCCCGGCGCAAGTCCTTCAGGGTCATGTAGGTAGCCTGAAGGTGCGCCGTTTCGTCCTTAATCCGCGCCTGTCTCTCAGAAGGCAGAGACGCTATTTTTTCTTGTAAAGACGTTCCCATCAGATGTTTCCTTTCAATCTTCTCAAATGGTCATCGAAACGGTCCTCGGCTTGAGCAATAAGCCGCCTGTAGAAACGGCTTTCTCTTTGCGCCTCCTTACGCAGTGTCCTGTATCTCGTCAGGCTTATGGAAATCACGTCACGCATCTAACACGCGCTGAAATGCTTCGAGATTGGGCACCTGTATCGCCGTACGGAGCAACTGCTTGAGGTGTTGCAAATCGTCAATGGCGGCAATGCGAGCAGATAGGGGGTGTGTCTCAGGCATATCAAATCGAATCTCCAGCACTTCAAGGATAGCTTCGATCGTGCTTCTTCTTTCGCCTTGCTCAATACCTTGCTCAATACCTTCTTCAATGCCTTCTTGCTTAAAGTATTGGATAAGGGATGATTCGCGGATGATATCCATGATGTCCTCCTGAAAAATAACAGCAGAAATGGTTTCAGAATCATACATCAACTCGCTTAAGGCCACCATCCCAGCGAGATAATCGGCTTTGGGCGATCGAGCGATGGGGCGCGTACGAGCCGTGTGAATACACTGACGTAACCACGCATCAGATGCCATCCCTTCAGGTGGCTTCATCAATGGCGTGAAAGGGATCAGACCCGCATGCCCCGTGCTCAGGATGGGTTGGCCTTCTATTTCGATCAGTCTGATCACGCGATACCGAATCGCGATTTCGTAATTTTGCGTTGGCAGACATCTAAACACCGGATTGTGCTATAAATATGCTATATTGCACACTTGTTCACAACCTGAATTTAATCCGCAGATGGACGCAGATGGGCACAGATGAAAGGCGAAAAGAGTACATTTTGAGCCATGAATGGGCGGTCATCTGAAAGATATGTACCGCTTGACCAGGTGGCCACCGCGGTGGTTCTTGCGTAACGTCAGTTAAAAAACATAAAACGGTTTTGTACCTGAGGAGAGGAACAGCATGAACCGATTAAAAGGGCGGTTTGCCGCACGGCAAATTCTCGGTGGGCGGGAATGTCAGGAGGATGATTACGGCGTGATTGAACGCGGCGCTCATCCAGGCCGTGGAAGAAGCCAGACATTACTGCCAGGACAATACGACGGTGTTGCTCTACAGGCCAGAAGCCGATTTTGGGGAGGGAATGCTTCCCGAGGAGCCTCGAGAATTAGGACCAGAAACAGGCTTATCAAGACTCTGGTCTGGGTTTAAGAAAATGCTCACAAAATCTCCAAGTCAGGCTTGATTTTCCGAGGGTAGAAATTATATTGTATAGAAAACGTTTGTTAGCTCGAATAATTTCGTACGAAAATAGAAAACCATACATTCAAAGGAGAAAAACAATGAATTATAGAAGCGAGAGAGAGCATGATGAACAACTGATCTGCCTTATAAAAAATCTGGATAACCATAGACGACTGGATATAGTTGAACGGGGGTTTGGAATAAACGACCGTCTTGGAAGACTTCAACATGCAGCGCACCGACGCCCCTTCGACGTAGAGCTAACGTTTACCAATTTGTCCATTGTCGTGGAAACTAAAGTCGACTCGGACGAAGGGGGACGGTGGGATCCAGAGTGGCAGACAGAGCGCATCGCGAGGGAAGCTTCTGCAATCAATTACTTAAAGGAGAGGAAGGAATATCGCTTTATTACATACGGGACTTCTGAGTTCTACACAAAACCATACAAACGGGGACCGGCCTCGGATTGTTTCAAACACATAGGCTTGGATCGCATGATAGATATGGTTGATTCTGCAAACAAAATTCTTACGCGATGCAACAAGCGTGAAGATTGGCTCCAACTAATGCGCGTTGAGCAAAAAAAACGAAACAAGGCAGTTGAATTGCTACAGTTATTCTCAAAATTTAGAGATAGATATCTTGACATTCACGGTGAAAACGATTTTCCAAGTAATCGATTTGTCTTTTGTGCGCCCGAACTCGCGTTCCCGGTGCTGGGCTCTTTAGCTCGGCAATGGAATGGGTCTAAGCATGGGAAGAAATTTGGTAAGTTGTCGCTATACCCTGTTGCCAGACGTTCTCCTCCCGTCCATGACTCGATTCTGAATTTTCTGGAAATGTGGTGCACAAGGCCGGCCATCATTATTGGAAACACACAGGTACGTTATTATCTGGAAATCAACGAAGATTTTAACCTTAATGTCAAGTTTGAAGAAGATCTGAACAAGCAGCAAAAGGACAACGTATGGCGAATGTTGGGACAGGCCAATTGGCCTTCCTTCGTACGTTGCAATTGTCGCGATTATCGACAGGGTGTCCTTGTTCTTTATGAAATTGATTTTAGACTCTTAGCCGGATTGGACAACATGCCCGAGACAGTTGACAGATTGGCTAATACAGTGGAAGTTATAGTTTAAGCACTGTCCCCATGACCCGGATCATGGATGGTTATTGAAATTGACAACAAAATTCAGATGCCGAACCGGTAAACACACTACCTCAAAATCCAGTGATGGCATGAACCAATGAACCATGACAAGACATTATCTCTCCAAATCGAAAATCATGTCGGGTCGCCAGTGTGAAAAGCGTCTGTGGCTAGAGGTGCATCGATCTGATCTCATTGAATACGGTCCCGATGTTGAGCAACGCTTTGCTGCGGGCGATAACGTCAACGATATAGCTCGTGCCCAATATCCGGACGGAGTACTCGTCTCCTACGATCACGGAGCAAATGCTGCCGTAGAGCACACCCGGCGTCTGCTGGCGGAACAGCCCGGTACACCGATCTTCGAAGCGACCTTCAAAGCGCATGATGTTCTGGTCCGCGTAGATATCCTCAAGCCGTGCCGCGAGGGCTATGAACTCATCGAAGTAAAATCCAGCACCTCGGTCAAAGATCATCATTGCGCAGATAGTGCCGTGCAGACCTGGGTCCTGGAATCCGCGGGTATCCCGGTCAACGCGATCTATCTTTGTCACATCAACAATCAGTTCGTATATCCCGGCAACGGCGATTACCGGGGCCTGTTCCACTATGAGGACATCACGCAAAAGGTGCGGGAACTGAGCCGCGCAGTCCCGCAATGGGTGCAGCGTTACAGAGAAATGCTCAACAGCGGCGAACCCGAAATCGAAATGGGATCCCAATGCACGGATCCCTATGATTGTCCCTTTATCGATTATTGCCGCGGCGAAGAGACCGAGTATCCGCTGCGACACCTGCCTCGTGTTTCCCGTCAACTTCAGAACGCCTTGACCGCTGAAGGCATTGAAGACATCCGCGACATACCTGAAGGCCGCTTGAGCAATGCCACACAGAAATGGGTACGACGTGTCACGATAACGGGCGAGCCAGAACTAACGCCAGAGGCCGCCGAGGTTGGCGCGCATGGTTATCCGCGCTACTACCTCGACTTTGAAACCATCCATTTCGCGGTTCCCGTCTGGGAAGGCACGCGCCCCTACCAGGCATTGCCATTTCAATGGTCCTGCCACATTGAGCTTGCCAGCGGCGAATTTCAGCACGAAGAATACCTTGACACCATTGGCAACTCGCCGATGCGGACCTGCGCGGAATCGCTGATAAAGGTCATAGGAGAGAAAGGGCCGATCTTCGCATACGGGAGCTATGAAAAGAGAGTCTTGAATGATCTGGCAACTCGCTACCCCGATCTTGCCGAGGACCTGTACAAATTGACGGAACGACTCGTGGATCTCCTCTCCATAGTGCGAAGGACTTATTATCATCCCGATATGCTCGGCTCGTGGTCAATCAAGAAGGTACTACCCACCATGGCACCTCGCCTCAACTATGGATCGCTCGGTGACGTGCAGGACGGAAACGCGGCGGGAACGACCTACTTGCATATCATCAATCCTGAGACCGATGCCGCCGAGCGCCGACGGCTGGTACGCGAGTTGTTGGCTTATTGCAAGCACGACACTCTGGGAATGGTGGAACTCGTGAAGTATCTTTCGAAATGATCCGGGTGAATTCTCTTGAAGAATCTGTTTGCTTTGGCTACATTTGTTGTATCGTGCGCGGCGTACCCCAAAACACCACGGTCAGAGGATTTAAAATGAACAACGATACAGCAACACCAGAAACAAGAGTCACCCTAAATGTTCAGCAGTTGGAAAGCATTAAGGAAATTTTTAAACTCGATAAGGAATCTCCGATTTATGAGGATATACAGGATATTCTTGAACGAAAAAAATCCGGTCAGTTGAAGTTTCATACGCATGAGAAAATGAGGAATTATTAGAAGTATAAATGCAGAAAAAATCTTGATCGCTGTGGGCATATAGGGTATTATTTCTGCGATGGATTTTATTTAAAATGTATTAGAGCATTCGTCAGATAAGGTGGTATTGATCCTATGGAAACGATCCGATTGTCCAATGAGATTTTGGAAAAACTCGGCAAACTATGTCAAACTGGCGGGTACGAAACCATCGCGCAAGGTTTGGAACATGCCATTGACCATCATCTTTTAGAACTGCGCCGTCAAAGAGCAGAAAAAAGAGGAAAAAAAATAAGAAAAAAATTACAAGAAAAAAGTTTGACTGAGGATGAAATTCTCAAGGACTTTGAAATATTTCGAGAGAATTTGAGGCAAGGAAATGCCGCGACTTGAACTTGCCGTTGATGCAAACCCATTGATTTCTGCACTCCTGGGTGGGCAAGCATTAAAATTGCTATACAGTCCATTATTTTTGTTTGTTACAACAGAACGCACAACCTGGGAAGTCAAAAAATACATACCAGAAATTGCAGAGCGTCTTGACATCTCAGAAATTGAAATGCTGGAGACATTTGAAGACTTTCCGTTAGTTGCTTATCAATCAGATCTTTATAGCTCTGCTCTTAGTCGAGCAAGAAATAAAATTGGACTTCGCGATCCAAAAGATGTAGATATTCTCGCTCTCGTATATCATCTCGGGACGCCATTGTGGACTCATGATCTCGATCTTATAAACATTGAAGACATTCAAACTATTACGACACAAGATTTACTTACCGTCATAGCTACATAGGTAGCCTGAAGGTACCTTACGGTCAGCGGTCATGGGCGACGAGATTCCCCTGATAGATGTCTCATAACAATCGGTTGGTATTCGGAAAGACGACCGATTGTTATTGGCCAGTGATGGTTTAATGACACTCGAGGACGAGGAGATCGCACGTATTATAGAGAACAATCCAGACGCACCACTTGAAGAGGTTGCCGCGATGCTCATCCAGGCCGTGGAAGAAGCCAGACATTACTGTCAGGACAATACGACGGTATTGCTCTACGGGCCAGAAGCCAATTTTGGAGAGGGAATGCTTCCCGAGGAGCCTCGAGAATTAGGACCAGAAACAGGCTTATCGAGACTTTGGTCTGGGTTTAAGAAAATGCTCACAAAATCACTTATCTGAGGCACTTTCAATCTCGCTGCTTAGTTGCTTTAGAACGATGGGGGCTTGATCTGGAAATTGCACTACGAGATCAAGCCGACCTCCCAAAGCCTCGATATAGTGGCGGAGCGTCGAAAGCAGCAAGTCCGTACGTTTTTCCATCTGTGCAATAGTCACCTGGCTTTTGCCAAGTTGTTTCGCCAGATACGCCTGAGTCATGTCATGCGCCCGGCGCAAGTCCTTCAGGGTCATGTAGGTAGCCTGAAGGTGCGCCGTTTCGTCCTTAATCCGCGCCTGTCTCTCAGAAGGCAGAGACGCTATTTTTTCTTGTAAAGACGTTCCCATCAGATGTTTCCTTTCAATTTCCTCAAATGGTCATCGAAGCGGTCCTCGGCTTGAGCAATAAGCCGCCTGTAGAAGCGGCTTTCTCTTTCGCCCGATTTATCGCCAGCGGCAAGTAAAACATACTTTCAGAGCAATATAGTTTCAAGACTATAATAAAAAGGTCATCATTGCATTTTTCCAGCACTCGTTGGACTTGATCTTCTGAGAGTAGAAATTATATTTTACAGAGGGCGTGTGTTAGCTTGAATAATTCCGTAAAAGAATAAGAAATCATACATTTAAAGGAAAAAATTATGGATTGGGATAATATTGATGACGAGATGACGCCATGGAGAACCAAAGTCAAGAATTTACAGACTCAGTTGGGGATCGGCGCGTCGAAAGGCTGCTTCGACTGTGATCATTTCACGAGTTGCCATAAGAGCATTTGTAATAAGCCCATCCTCAAAGGCGACTGGACCTACGTCGGTCACCAATACGGGGAAGCGTTAGTCGGAGGGAAAAAGGCGAAGATTCTTTTTGTATCTTTGGACAGGGGTGGACAAGGTGATGGATATGAAAAATTTAAGGCTACTCAAAAAGGTTTCCGCACAGCCGCCTACAAACGCGAGAATTCGCATATGGGTGGTGTGGATGTCGAGCTTGAGTATTTATTGGACAAAACGACATCTCGCAAAGACCGCTGTCAGCAGTTTGCACTGACAAACTCTGTTCGGTGCCGTCGTAAGTCTGGTTCTATGAAGTACGAAGCTACGCCGATAATGGAACAAAATTGTGAATCTCATACGAAGGCAATCATTCAAGAACTTGAACCCGATATCATCATCGCGCAGGGAAGAGAAAATCCATGTAACAGTATGCGCAGATTGTTCAACCCTGAGATTGTAGAAAGATATAGAGGGTACGGTACATCAGCGGAAATCGGGCAAAGTAAGGATTGTTTGTTTCTGCTCACCGCACATCCAGCCTTCTACTCACGCAAAGATTTCAATTGGAAAAATGGATATCTGCCAGAGGGGCTCAAGGAAGCATTCGAGCGAGCGAAAGAAATATATTCGGGTGTGCGACAATCCGATCAAATAAAAGAAACCAATGCCCCACGCCAAGTACACGGTAGCCATCATCAGCGGAGAGATAGATTTTTTAATACAAATGAAACAAATGCACCGGGCGCATATAAAAAAATGTTTGATCAAGGTGTAATCGCCATCTTTGGATACGCTACAGGTCCGCAGAAACTGATGGGAAGCACCGCAGATCAGCGCGTTTTTGCTTATGTCAACGACAAGGGAATCTTGGCGGCCGGACGTATTATTGACGGTCAGGTTATACCTGGCAATACGGTCTTTGGTCAGTGTCGCGAGTACCATGTAAAGGTCGAGTGGGAGACAATCGTAGCCGAAGACAAGGGCATCACGAAAGAGGAGGTCCAACAGGAGCATAACTACGGTCTCCCTATCCGCAATACCTTTTGCCAAATGCATTGTTGTCCTGATGTCACGAACTGGATTGCGGATGAGCTTCAACGAAGAAAGGCATCTCATGACAACCCCTAATCTGTACAGATTTGCGACAAAGGAACTCGCACAGGACGCCACTGTCGCCTACATATTAGAGTGGGCGAAACCAAAGTATAAAAAAAGCTGCGAGACCCTAAACGGACTGGGGATGTGCTTGTTACGCGCCTTGGTCAGGAGCCCTGCTGGTAGAGAAGGAGCAGACCTTGAGATTCGTTCGCTTAAGGTCGGCGTCCAGCGTGATAACATTGACGTCTGGGCAGAGATCAACAACGAAATCTTCCTCATCATCGAAGACAAGATAGGTACAGACGAGCATTCTGATCAGATCGCCAGTTACATAAAAAAAGTTAAAAGTTACAAAACAGAAAATGGAAACGCCTGGAAGACTATTGTTCCAGTGTATTTCAAGACTGGCAACAAGTCACAGGAAAATTTTGAATATCTTGAAAAAAAAGGTTATGGGGTATTCTTGCGCAACGACATGAGCGAAGTTCTCGACAAGTATCCGAATACAAGTAACACGATTATTGAGGACTTCAGGCGACATCTTCAGAAATTGGAGGACGATGCAAATAGAAAGAGAGAATCGTTCGTTAGCCGCGCCGAGAAATTAGGTGTAGAAGATCTGTTCGTCGATATAGAAAAAATGTTCAAAGAAAATTGGCGCTCTCCTAACCTACGAATTTATGATGGCCTCTATTTGGATCTCCAATGGAGTAAAACAGAAAAACCTCTATCTGCTCGAATTGATCTAAAAGAGAAGATGATAGGGATAGTTTTTTTCCCAGATGCCATTAGTTTATGCGTGGATGAATTCAAGCCACTATTAAAAGAGATTCCATTCAAAACCTGGCGACCAAACCGTGAGACCGAAGCTAAGATCGACCTCCACGCTGCACTGGAAAAATACTTGGAGATTCAGTTCCAGTTGACTGAGGATGATTGGGAGATTCACAAAGAGAAGTTTCACAGACTTACGCGTGCCATGTACGATACCCAACAGAGTAGATTACAGGGTGATTAGACCGCTATATTTCATACTCGGAATGATATGCGAGCAACGACACAGTAACATCAGGTGAATTCTCTTGAAGAATCTGTTTGCATTGGCTACATTTTTTGTAATGATCATTCCGCTATGCTTCTGAAGGAGTATTTTCAGAAATCCCAGACAAGTGACACACCAGCATGAAACCAAGTGTTTATATCGAATCAACGGTAATCAGCTACCTGACTTCAAGACCAAGTAGAGACCTAATTGTTGCAGCACACCAGCAAATTACAGTGGCGTGGTGGGAAGATGTACATCCTCAAGTAGATGGTTTCATATCTCCGTTTGTGAACCAAGAAATATCTCGTGGGGATTCTGATGCTGCACAGAAACGAATTGAAGTGGTGAAAGACCTGTCGGTTTTAGAAATTAACGATGAGATTCAAAAATTGGCGGAAAAATACTCCGGCGCGCTTGAGCTTCCCGAAAAATCGAAAACAGATGCCGCTCACCTTGCAGTTGCAGTTTGGCACGAAATGGATTATCTTTTAAGTTGGAATTGCAGACATATTGTCAGTGGCCGCGTCAAAAAATCACTTGAAGAGATCAATGCCATTTTAGATTTAAAAACGCCTGTAATGTGTACGCCTGAAGAGTTAATGGAGGTATAATAAGATGTGGAAAGATCCCATAGTGGAAGAAATCCGCGCCATTCGTTTAGAAATAGAGGCGGAATGCGATCATAATTTTGGTAAGATATTCGCACGAGCGATTGAAACTCAGAAAAAATTAAACAATCGGCTTGTTTCCAAACCTACTTCACAATATCGAAAAAAAATGACGCATCAGGTTTGATAAAAGTCCTGCCTTAAAAAAATAAGGGCGCAGTTCCAGGGTAGAGGAACTGCGCCCTTATTATGCCCGGCATCACCTTTACATACGGCGGTGCCAAAGTCGATACTCTCGTGTGTTTACGAAGCTTTTTTGGGATAAACGACACGTAACTGTGTCATATCGCAGTCATCAAGCGTGAGGGTATCGGGGTCGTCTTTTATCGCCTGATCAATCTCCTCATCTGTCACGCGATCCAAATAATCAAAGTCTGTCTGCGACTTCTCGTTTTTAGACTTTCGACCAGAAAATCTCTCGTTCATCTTTTCTTGCCCTCCTCGCTAAAATAAAAAGAATATAATAAAAAAACAAACTGGATTACTTCGTCAATGACAATCAAAACCACTGGATCGCGGCTTAAACCCTGCCGCGATGACGGTGCTATTGATGGGGGTGAGGTGTAGGATTGAGGTGTAGGATTGAGGTGTAGGATTGAGGTGTAGGATTGAGGTGTAGGATTGATTCGGCTGGATTACTGGCGTTGTGCTGCACGTGGCGGTTCAAACATGCCGTAATGATAGAGGAGGTGACAACACAACGTCACCTCCTTTTTTCTTTGCCTTGACAGAGGGAATAAACTGTATTACGATGCTCTTAATATTCACAGGAGAAACATAATGTCTGATCATTACGACATCATAGTAGCGGGCGCGGGCATTGGCGGATTGTGTGCGGCGCTGCGTGCTCGGGAAAAAGGCGCCTCGGTTGCCATCATCGAAAAAGCCGAAACAATCGGCGGATCCGCAGCTGCATCGGGCGGCACAATCTGGTGTGCAAAAAACATAGACGAATGGCTCAAAGTGCAGCCCAACGGCGATACAGAACTCGGCACCGCCCTCATCGACCACTTCTACACAGGCATCGAATGGCTTCTCAAACAGGGCGTATCCCTGCAAGCGCGCGACGAACCAGCCCCCTACAAATTTCAACGCACCATCTACCAATTCACGCCCGATGCCCGCACCGCAATGGAAATCCTCGGCTATCAGTTCCAATCCCAGGGCGGCACCATCTTCACACACACCAGCCTGACCGGCCTCATCGGCGGCAACGGCAAACCCGTCACAGGCGTACAAACCACACATACAGAAATAACAGCCCAATCCGTCATCCTATCAACGGGTGGATATCAGGCCAACCCCAAATTGCGCGCGCAATATTTCGGCACGGAATCCGATCACATGATCGTCCGTGGCGTACCCCAAAACACCGGTGGAGGATTTCAAAGCGCACTCGCAGCAGGAGCGCAACCCACAGGACCCCTCAACCGCTTCTACGGCCACCTCCTCCCCGCACCACCCGCACAAGTCGGGCTGCACAACTTCCTCAAAGTCAAACCCGACTTCAGCGAATACGCCATCTTAATCAACCTCAAAGGCGAGCGATTCGACGACGAATATTTAGGCGACGAAGTCACCTGCCACACCCTCGTCCAACAACCCCGGGCCACTGCCATACTCGTCTTTGACCAGCACATCCGCGACAACCAGAACGCGCTCTCCCAATGGCCCACCCCGGACAACGACCGCGTCAAAAACATCCGCGAAGCAGGCGGCGAAGTCATCGAAACAGCCTCCCTTCAAGAACTCGCCCGCGCATTGACCAATCGCTGGCACATCCCCGCCCACACCTTTGAAAAAACAATGGCCGAATACGCAACCGCCTGCGCCACCGGCAACGGCCAAACCCTCTCAGTACCAAAAACCGGCGGCCTCATCCCCCTCAACACACCGCCCTATTACGCCATCCGCACACTGCCCGGCATCACCTTTACATACGGCGGTGCCAAAATCAATGCCAGAGCGCAAGTCCTGAACAAAAACGACCAGCCCATCCCGGGCCTCTACGCAGCCGGCGCCGACTGTGGAGGCATCTACACGCGGGGCTACACAGGCGGCCTGTGTATGGGCCTCGCGTATGGCCTCATCGCAGGCGAAAACGCGGCTCAGAAAAAATAAAAATTGGATCTGAGGTTGTTATGAAACCAAGTGTTTATATCGAATCAACGGTAATCAGCTACCTAACTTCAAGACCAAGTAGAGATCTAATTGTTGCAGCACACCAGCAAATTACAGTGACGTGGTGGGAAGATGCACATCCTCAAGTAGATGGTTTCATCTCTCCGTTTGTGAATCAAGAAATATCTCGAGGAGATTCTGATGCTGCACAGAAACGAATTGAAGTAGTGAAAGACTTGTCGGTTTTAGAAATCAACGATGAGATTCAAAAATTGGCAGAAAAATACTCCGTTGCGCTTGAGATTCCCGAAAAATCGAAAACAGATGCCGCTCACCTTGCAGTTGCCGTTTGGCACGAAATGGATTATCTTCTAAGTTGGAATTGCAGACATATTGTCAGTGGTCGCGTCAAAAAATCACTTGAAGAGATCAATGCCATTCTAGATTTAAAAACGCCTGTGATGTGTACGCCTGAAGAGTTAATGGAGGTATAATACGATGTGGAAAGATCCCATAGTGGAAGAAATCCGCACCATTCGCTTAGAAATAGAGGCGGAATGCGATCATAATTTTGGTAAGATATTCCCACGAGCGATCGAAGCTCAAAAAAAGTTAGGCAATCGGCTTGTTTCCAAACCCTCTTCACAATCCCCAAAAAAAGTGACGCACCAAGTTTGATAAAGTCCTGCCTTGAAAAAACAAAGGCGCAGTTCCAAGGTAGAGGAACTGCGCCCATTTTATGCCCGGCATCACCTTTACATACGGCGGTGCCAAAGTCAATGCCAGAGCACAAGTCCTGGACAAGAACGACCAGTGAGAGAATTTAGAATCTCAATCACCAAACGGAGAACCCATGCAACCCAACATCCTCTTTGCTTTTGCCGACGACTGGGGGCGTTACGCCAGCGCTTATCAGCGCATTGAAGGCCCCAACTCGCTCAACCAGCTCATCGGCACCCCCAACTTTGACCGCATAGCCCGCGAAGGCGCGTTATTCACCAACGCCTTTGTACCAGCGCCGAGTTGCACCCCCTGCCGAAGCTCCATCCTCTCTGGGCAATACTTCTGGCAAACCGGCCTCGGCGCGATCTTGCAAGGTGCGATATGGGACGAAAGCATCCCCACCTACCCCCTCGAACTCGAAAAAGCGGGATACCACATCGGCTACACCTACAAAGTCTGGTCCCCCGGAAAAGCCGCCAACGCACCTTATGGCGCCGACCGAACCCGCTATGAAACCGCCGGCACCAACTACCGCAGATTCTCCCACTGGGTCACCGAACACGCCGACAAACTGGGCGTTGAAGGTGCCAAACAAGCCCTCCTGAACGAAACCCGCGACAACTTCAACGCATTCCTCGACGCCCGCCCCCAAGATACACCCTTCTGCTACTGGTGGGGCCCCACCAACACCCACCGCACCTGGGAACGCGGATCGGGCAAAGCCCTGTGGGACCTGGAACCCGACGACTTCAAAGGCCGCTTACCCGACTTCCTGCCCGATGTACACGAAATCCGCGAAGATGTATGCGACTACCTGGGCGAATGTCAGGCCGTTGACGCTGGCCTGGGCGTCTTGATCCAGCGCCTCGAAGAAATCGGCGAACTCGACAACACCCTCATCGTCGTCAGCGGCGACCACGGCATACCGGGCTTTCCACGCGGCAAATGCAACCTCTACGACATCGGCTGCGAAGTCACCCTTGCTGCGCGCTGGCCCAACAACATCCCCGCGGGACGCACCGTTGAAGACTTTGTCAACCTCATGGACCTTGCCCCTACATTCCTGGAAGCCGCAGGCGCAGACATCCCCAATACCATGACCGGCAAAAGCCTGCTCCCCGTTCTCAAAAGCGACCAGAGCGGCCTAATCGATCCCAACCGCACCTTTGTCATCACCGGACGAGAACGGCACGTTGGCACCGCAAGAGAAGGCCAACTGCCCTATCCGCAACGCGCCATCCGCACCGGCGACTTTCTCTACATCCACAACTTTGCACCCGACCGCTGGCCCATGGGCGATCCACAAGGACTCGACGACCTCAATGCAGAAGCCCCGTCGGTCCATGACCTCACATGGAACACCCGCGTCGCCTATCCCGACTTAGATGCCAGCCCCACAAAAGCCTATATGATTCACCACCGCGCAGAAAAAGACGTACAAGAACTATTCGAAATTGGCTTTGGCAAACGCCCGCGTGAAGAACTCTACGACCTGCGCATTGATCCGCACTACATGAACAACATCGCAGACGACCCCGAATACGATCCCATCCGCAAAGAACTCTCCACCGCGCTCATGCAAATCCTGCGCGAACAAAACGACCCGCGCCTCGTCGAATCGCCCTGCCGATTCGAACACGCGCCTTATGCCGGACCCGTAGAAAATTAATAAAAAAAACCGGCTTCTCAATTGAGAAGCCGGTTTTTCGCACCCTATAGACAGCTTTAATGAAACACCACCATCTTCGTCTCTGTCATCTCCTCCACCGCGTACTTCGGTCCTTCCTTGCCCATCCCACTATCCTTCAGCCCGCCGTAGGGCATCAAATCCGCGCGCCACTGCGTACCCCAATTGACGTGGATATTGCCCGAATGAACCTCCCGCGCAAACCGCATCGCCCAGTGGATATTCTCTGTAAACAACGCCGCACTCAAACCGTAATTCGTATCATTGGCCATCGCAATAGCAGCGTCAATATCGTCAAATCGCGTAATACCCACCGCAGGCCCAAACAATTCATCGCACGAAATTTTCATACTCGGATCCACATCGGCAAGAATCGCCGGCTGACAAATCGCACCATCGCGCTCGCCGCCCGTCACAAGACGCGCGCCAGCCCCCACCGCATCCTGAATCCACGCCTGCACGCGCTCTGCATCGCGCTCCCTCACCATCGGCCCCATTGTCACGCCATCAGCAATGGGATTGCCCGTCCTCAGAGCCTCGATCTTTGGCTTTAACGCATCGATAAAATCGCCGTAAACCGCATCATTTACAAGCACCCGCTGCGCTGAAATACATACCTGCCCGGCATTGGCAAAACCCGATGCTGCCGTCGCGGCAGCCACCTGATCCAGGTCCGCATCCGGCATCACAATCAAAGGCGCGTTAGAACCCAGCTCCATCGTCACCTTCTTCAACCCCGCCATATTGCAAATCTCCTCACCCACATCGCGGCTACCCGTAAAACTGATCTTGCGCACGCGGCTATCCGAACACAGTGCACTGCCCAATTCATTCCCCGGCCCCGTAATACACTGCACTGCCTCGGCAGGCACACCGGCCTCCACCAAAATCTCCACCAGCTTCAGCGCCGAAAGCGGCGTATCCGTCGCCGGCTTCACAATCACCGCATTGCCCGCAGCCAGTGCCGGCCCCACCTTGTGACACACCAGATTCAGAGGAAAATTAAACGGCGTAATCGCCAGCACTACCCCACACGGCACGCGCAGAGTAAAACCAAACTGATCGCGCACCCCCGAACCGCCATCCAGCGGAATAGTCTCGCCGTACAACCGCTTGGACTCCTCCGCAGACAGCGTCATCGTCTCAGTCGCACGCTTGGCCTCGCCAATACCCTCGGCCAGAACCTTGCCCTCTTCCAGCGTAATCGTGCGCCCCAAATCCTCAACCCGTTCATGCATCAAATTTACGGCCCGATGCAAAATTTCATACCGCTCATAAGCTGTCAAAGCCGCCATTGCTTTGGCACCGCGCACAGCTGTCGCAACCGCCACCTCCGCATCTGCGGCATCGCCTTTTGGCACCGTATCCACCACCGAATTGTCAAATGGATTGATCACATCGATCTTCTCGGACTTATCCACCCATTGACCACCAATATGCATCTTCACGGCAAACCTCCTTAAATCAGTTAAAAATTACCATTATCGGACTTCGGTTTTCATCCCAGTCCGCTCATCATGCACAGCGACACTTTGCAAGTCAACAAAATTCACCTCACCGCAACCACTCATCTATATGTTTCGCCACAAACGCATCGTCATTCAAATGCGGATAAGCAGCATACACGCGATCAATCTCTTCGGCTTGTCCTGGTGACAGGCCCTCCTCGGGATTTAGACACCAGACACCCTCGAGAAGCCCTTGCCTTCGCAACACTTCGTGAACGCCGGCAATACACCCGTGAAAATCATTGGGCACATCAAAAAACGCCGCATTGCAATCCGTCACCTCAATCGCCCGCGTGAGCATTTCCCGTGGCACAGCATCCAATTGGGCGATTTCGTGACACGCCCTCAATATTTCCACCGCCTTCTTTGTCCACACCGCCCAGTGCCCCAAAAGCCCACCCACAATACGCACATCCACACACGCGCCATCGCACACAAACCGATGCGTCGTCAACAAATCCATCACAATATTGTCGTCATTCCCCGTATAGAGCGCAATATCCTCTACCCGCCCCACAGCCACAACCCCGCGAATCACATCCAGCGTCTGATACCGATTAAAAGGCGCGATCTTAATACCCACCACAGACTCAATCTCTGCAAAACGCCGCCAAAAATCAAACGGCAACACACGCCCTCCCACAGCCGGTTGCAAATAAAACCCCATCACCGGAATCACATCGGCTACGGCGCGGCAGTGTGCAACCATCGCATCGACACTCTCATTGGCAAAAGCGCGCAAACTCACCAACCCGATCTGATAGCCGCAATCACGCGCTATTTCTGCTTCTGACACCGCCTGTTGCGTATTGCCCACAATGCCAGCCACGCGGATAAAATCAGCCGGTGCATCGGCATCCATCACACACGCTGCCAGTTCCAAAACGGGCCGGTACAAATCCCATTTGGGATCGCGAATTTCAAATTGCGTGGTATGCACCCCCACGGCCAACCCCCCCGCACCAGCAGCAATATAATAGCGCGACAACGCCTGCTGCCGCCGCGCGTCCAACTTCCGCTCCGCGGTCAATGCCAGTGGATGTGCGGGAATCACCTGCCCTTTTTTTAATGCACTCTCGACATCTTTTGTTAACATCTGCTATTCTCCACTTGTTCTCCGCCTCTCAATCTCAGATCGATAATCTTCTGGCGTATCCAAATCCCGCAAAATACCCTCGTCATCTACCGGCACCTCCAGCGTGTCCTGCGGATGCCCGCGCATAACGGGCTTGAGACCTTCATCCCCTGAAAGACCCAAAATCTCGCCCCGGTAACGCGCCAAATCGATCAGCACTGGATGCCCGCGCTTGCCACCCGATATGGGAATCACAATACCCCGATCACCTTCGCGGTATGCCCGTACCACGGCCTGAACAACATGTAATTCAATCTGAGGCTGATCCCCAAGTGCGATCAACACCGCATCTGCATCCGCAGGCAAATGGTGGAGACCGCAAAAAACACTGGAAAACATCCCCTCGCGGTAGGCATCATTCACACAAAATTGCACGGGCCGATCGCGCAAACTATCGCGCACCGCATCTGCATCATGCCCCAAAACCACAGCGACACCAGCGAGGTGGGCACCCGACAGCGTATCGACTACCGTTTGAAGAATCGTTCTATCGCCAAAAGGCAACAACTGTTTGGTTGACCCCATGCGCCGCGCCATACCCGCAGCCAGCACAAGACCATAAATTCGCTCATTCATAATACCTCGGTATTATAACGATATGGCTTACTGTTGACAAGTCCGTATTTAAACATCATACCTTGACTTTTTTCTCACAGGCATTAAATTGTTCGGGGTTATAAATGAACAAAACGTGGCATCTCGCCTGTGTTGTGCAAACACGAGGTCACGACATTGATTTGCGAACAATGTGGCAAAATTCCGGCAACAAAAGCACAAACGCATATCGAAAACGGCATAAAACGCGTCCTTTATCGCTGTGATACCTGCGCGGCCCTTACCTCGCTCAAATTAGACCGTCCGTGCGCCCAGTGCAACCAACGAGAAGGCGAGATTAAGCTCACCCGTATTCGCCCGGGTGGCCGGGTGGTCACATATATTTGTCGCGCATGTGCTGACGTAAGCTAAGTATTGCTTAAGCTTACCAAATTTCACACCTCACAACCCCCTGAACTTATGAACCCTAAAAATTTCATCAATCCCCCTGCTGCCGACCGCATCGTTCCATTTTGGATATGGAACGGCACCATAGAAGAAAACGAACTTGTTCGTCAAATCCGCGAAATGAGCGAAAAAGGGCTTGGTGGATTTTGCCTATCAACAGGTCCTGGACTCAAAACGCCCTACTTGTCTCACATATGGTTCGACCGCGTAAAATTGGCACTCGAAACAGCAGAAGAATGTGGCCTTCATGTCTGGATCCACGACGAATACCGCTATCCAGGTGGTATTGGATCAACCCAAATCATCTTAAACCATCCCCAATTCGTCGCACAACAACTCACCTTTCGCGAAACTGTTGTACAGGGCGGGCAGCAAGTTGACCTTATGCTACCCTGGGCACCCGTGTTGCAAGCACTTGCCGTTCCCTTGCGAAGAGACCGCTGTCTGTGGGAAGACAAACAAGATATCAGTGCATATCTGGGAGTCAATCATCAACACCACGCATTGCGTAACAACAACGCTGTTCCCCCCTACCATCCCCACACCTATATATCTTTTGATCCCACCCGCCGACTATATTGGAAAGCACCTGCCGGACGTTGGCGCGTACTCGTCTTTTTGCAAGAACCCTCGGCAGCCAGCGACTGTCCGGGATTACACCTGGATCGGTTTAATCCAGAGGCTGTCCGCACCCTGCACCAGACCATTCAGCAACCTTATATCGAGCGATTTGCCGATTATCAGGGCAAAACTTTAAAGGGCATTTTAACTGCAGAAACGCATTTTCCCAACGATCTCCTGCCCTGGTCACCCATATTGCCCGAATACTTCAATACGCGCAATGGCTACAATCTTCTCCCTTGCTTGCCTGCCCTCATAACCTACTTTGGTCCCAACACGAGCCGCATTCGCTACGACTATTTTCAAACCCTGGGCGAACTGCAACAGCGACACGACGGCGCGCGCAGTGCCGACTGGTGCAAAGAGCACGACCTCAATTATGCCAGCGATATAACCCCGCTTCGCAATGCCCATCGCAGCTCCATACCCATACCTGGTACAAGCGACAGTCTCGGCGTTGAACGCAGCAAAAAATACGTCATATCATATCGCCACAGCCAGGAATTTGCAACCGCACTCGCCGCGCAAACAGGCACTTCCCGCGTACTCAATACCTGTTTTCAAAACACGGGCTGGGCGACCACGTTGCAAGATATGAAAGCACATCTCGATACCCTCGGCACCCACGGAACCAACTTCTTTGCCCCCCACGCCCTCTACTACACACTCGACGGACTGCGCAAACACGCCACATCTCTGTTTCATCAAAATCCCTATTGGAAACACTTCCGTCTGCTGTCGGACTACGCGGGGCGACTTGCCCATCTCTTAAGCCAGGGACAGCAAGTAGCCGATATTGCACTCATCGACCCCGTCACCAGCCTGTGGGCACACCTCGCACACCCGTTTCACAACTGGTCTTATGTCGGCTATGATCCCGATGAAGAAACACTGGCCAATCACCTCGTTGCCGACTGGGCCTGCATTGCCCGCGCCATGTATCAGATGCAACGACCATTTCAAAGCCTTGACCCGGCCCTCCTCGCCCAGGCAGAAATCAGCAACCGCCAATTGCAGGTCGGCAAAATGCGCTACTCGGTTCTGATCATTCCCCCCATCACCAATCTGGAACGCGCAGCTTTTGATAAGTTACGCGCATTTATCAATGCAGGTGGTCTCGTCATCGCCCTGGGGTTATTGCCCATTGAGGATATTCAAGAAGGTACATCGGTCGTCGAGGGATTTTCGCGGTTGACCGACATGGAACCAGGGCGAATGATTCGCGATTATACCGGCCACGAATCGGGCGTTCACCTGCTGAGTCGAGACAACTTCCTATTTATCCGCACGGGGGGTACGGTAGAAAAAAATCAGGCGACATCCATGCTGGAACGCCTGCTCGACGAAATTCTGCCCCGGCGAGTACACATCCTGTCAGACGGAAAAAACGCCGACGCAATACAGTATCATCACCGCACAGATGAAAAGCATCACATATTCTTTTTTACCAATCGGGGAAATTCGCCCCTTGCAACACAAATTCATATACCCGTCTCCGATTCAAAAATAGAAAAATGGGATTTAGAAACGGGCAACCGCACACCACTTGTGGTCGAGGTCGCCGGAGAAATGAGCCGTATCAACCTCTCCTTTGATCGGCTGCAATCACACATGATCGCAACCACTCCGGGCCACGAACAAAAAGAAAAGGAAGTGCCTTCGATAGACGTACTAAAACTCGACTTAACAGGCTCCTGGAAAGTTGATCCAGAAGAAGATAACGCACTGCGCCTGGACAAATTCAAAATGAAATTCGACCCGTCTAACATAGGGACGCAACACAACTGGCATCAACCAACTTATAGCGACAGCAGGTGGTCCGAAACGCGCCCGCAACCTTTTGACGACCCAAACGAAAAAACGATTTGTTGGTACCGAACAACCTTTGTCGCCGACATCGTCCCCAATAAACTCTCTCTGGTCATGGATCGAAGTGCGATTCAGGGAGAGTATCAGATCTACATCAACGGTTTCAAATTGCCGAGCAATGCTTTTCGCCCCACCTTCCGATTCGATCACGCCAACGCGACGTGTTCCATCGGACAATACATAAACAAAGGCAAAAATGTGATCGCCATTCATCTAAAAGTCAATAGCCCGGGCGATGGCTTCGTTGATGCCATGTATCTCTTTGGACGTTTTCAGGTCAAATCCTGGCGCAGTGTATATCCCCAGCTGGCACCCCCTCAAGATAGCGGTCCAATTTTTGACCTCAAAGTGCCGGGGCTGCCCTTCTATGCTGGCACCGTGTCATACACCCGAGACATCGATTTCAAAACCCTGCCCAAGACCGCACGTTTCAAAATTGACCTCGGACGCACCGTAAAAAATCTCGCCGACATCATCGAAATAACAATTAACGGCCAGTCTCTGGGCGTGCGCGCCTGGACGCCTTATTGCTGGACAGGCAAAACAGCCTATCTCAAACAAGGCAAAAATCGCGTTGTCTTCCGCCTCACCAACACACTGGAAAAAATGCTCACCGGCATGACATACCATCCGAAAACGCACAAAATGGTCCCGGTTGAAATTTAATCTCTACCGCCCAGCAAATATTTCTGCACCAGATACTGATAAATTTGCACAAAATCGCCCCGTCCATTGTGCGCGTTATAAAAATGACATATAGGATTGGGATTCACTTCCAAAACAAAAAACCCATTGGAACCAGCGATCAAATCAATCGCGTAAAAACCCAAATTCAGCACCCGATTTAACGCCTGTGTCAATACGCGAAAATCCTCCAATAATCCCTCATCCACAACCGCAACCGCCCGACCACCCGCCCGATGCAGTGGATTGATATCCTCTCCCACAATATCTGAATCATTTTGCTTTTCATATGCGAGCAACAACTGATCCTCGCTGCCCACAATGCGATATTCAGGCCCTTCAATATAAGCCTGGATCAACAACACATTGTCCAATCGGCTGCTTTCCACACACAACTCGTGCAAACGCGAGTGCAAATCCTCCGCATTCGTCTCCAAATACACGCCCCGTGCCATAGATCCGTGATTGCGTTTCAGCACAACCGGAAAAGACATATATTGCACCACATCGCTTACAATATCTGCGACAGAAGCATGTGTCTTATACCGATCAAATCGCCGGTCAGCCAAAGGATTGAACACCGTCATCGTCCTGGGCACTGTGATATTCGCCCGCTCAAACAACTCGTATTGATACCCTTTGTCTTCGGCCAATTTTCCGGAAACATAATCATTAAACGGATGTTTATTCCGCAAAAAATACAGCGGTTTCCCAGCTCTCTCCACCCGAATCACATTGCCATTTGCCGATACCTTCTCATACCCGACGCCCAAATTGCGACACGCGACTTCAAGACACCGCAAACTCTCTAAAATCACATCCTCTCCAAAACTATCCGCCTCCCTGGGCAAATCCAACACCTCGCGCGCCAACGCCACGAGATAAAGCGACCCGAGAACACACGTAGGTACCCGGCATACCTGCGTCAAAAAATCCAATCCCCCAGCTTCACACCGCACGCACAGCCCTTCTGGAACCAGTGATCTCAACCTCGCCACAGAAATGGCTTTGGGATGCGCCGACTGCGTCAAAACAACTTCGGCGGCCAGAGGCGAAAGAGCCTGCAAAATACCCCGTGCATCGTGCCCTTCATTAACACCCACCACAAATCGCCACTGATCCGATAGGGATTGCAAATCGCTAAGCAACGCGCGAACCGCATCCGGATTGTGGGCACCATCTAAAATCAAAGAAGGCGCTTTTCGAACCACCTCAAATCGCCCGGGCACAGCGCGATTCAAAATCACTTCCCGCACCCGCTCATCTGGCAACACCATCCCGCACCCATCTACAATATGCCGCGCCACAGCAACCGATAGCGCGGCATTCTCCCGAAAAGTAATCGCCCGATCCGCAATATCGTCCATTTCCGCATCGACCACCTGCAACGCCGCACCCCGAAGCGCACATTCTTTTTTCAACAATTTCAGAACTTCGGGTGCCTGCTGTGACCCCGTAAACAGCGGCCTTCTCGAACGCGCAATATGTACCTTATCCGCCGCAATCTCACACAGCGTATCACCCAACACATCCGTGTGATCCAGATGAACAGCCGTCAACACAGCAATATTTGAATCCCACGCATTGGTCGCGTCAAATTGCCCACCCAGCCCCACTTCAAAAACAGCCCAATCCACATTGGCCCGCGCAAAATGATGGGCCGCCAAAACCGTGAGCGCCTCAAACTTGCTAAACGCACCCCAGCCCTCGCGCTCAAAATCGCGGCTTTTTTCGTAAAAATGCGCGACCCCTTCGGCCCACACATCGCGCGTGAGAACCTCGCCATCAACACATATCCGCTCGCGCACCGTATGCAAATGCGGCGACGTATAAAGCCCCACGCGAAAACCCGCTGCCCGCAATAACTCAGCCAGCAAATAACTCACCGTGCCCTTGCCATTTGTACCCCCCACAATAACAGAGCCAAACCGCGCCTGGGGATTATCCATACGGTGCAACAGCGCGCGCACGCGCGGCAAATAATTTTCCAGCGCACCGTCTATCGGCTCACCCATCTCCCAATCGGGCAAAGTATTGAGAAACCGATTGCTCCGAAAATAATTCATCTTTGCCTTTCGAATTAATGCTATTATTTTGTACCCACCGTCCATTCCCACCCAGGAGGAACCGATGGAACGCATTGTCGATCCAAAATACCGCTTCGCTTTCTCCTTTAAAACCGGCCGCCCATACCACCGCAAGTGCTATTGGGAAAATCTCTATGTCTTTACCTATAGCACAGATCGCGTACTCGTCGCAACGCGCGTGGTTCCCTTCACCTCACTGCACGAAGCACTCTACACCGCCTTCAAAGGCCAGCGGGGCAACACCCTCACACAGCATCTGTTGCCCGAAGCAGTGCAACAACCCTATCTCAACGTATTCAACAACAAATCTCAAGTTCAAATCTTTGCAGACAACATCTCTGCCCTCGTGCCCGAACAAAACGCAGAACTCCCCGAAGAACTACTAAAAAAAACAGAAGCGGAAATAGAAGAAACCGCTTCTCAAATCATGATCAGACAGGGCATAGAAGGCGGGCTTGGCAGCTTTGCATCGGGCGAAACCACGCCCTTTCTCGCCCGCGGCGAGGACCCAACCCGGTCCATCGTGCGAGAAAACGACGAAGACGCCGCACTGCTCCAGATGAGCGTGCAAATCGACGCCGCCATCAAAACACAGATGCGCGAATCGACTGCGCTCGCCAAAGTCACAGATTCCTTTGACATCGCCGCGCGACTATACACAAACCCCCGTTACCTCGGCTTTGTGCGTCGTCTCATCAACGCCAAAGGCAGTTATACCTCGCCCGTTGTCCGGGACTTTCTCAAATTTTATGCGCAATGCTTCAACATCAAAATTTCCGAACATCTTCGCCAGAGCAAAGACGATCCCGATATCTTGCGCCAACGCATTGAAAGCCTATTGGGCCGCGAAAAAGGCGGACGCTATCACTACCTCAACTATCACGACCTCACCATTTTGGGACACATTGTCAAAGGCGAACTCGAACCCGATCCAGACGACCCCGACAAGACCACACACTGCTTCAAACTGTCCAACACCATTGATCCACAAACCCTTCGCCTATCCGAAATTCACGACACGGTGCAGCGCTTCGCAATTCGCAAATTCGTCGAACACACCTTCAATGCCCGTCACAACATCAAAAATATTCAATACATCGACGAAATATCTCGGCGAAAAATACCCTTCATCAAGCATCTTCCCGACCCCATCGAACGCGCTTTGCGCTCGGGCATCGAAATATTCGGAAATTGGCTTGACCGCCTTGAACCCCAAATGCTTCACATCGCCATTGGTGCCCTTCTCCTATCACTCTTGGGCCTGGCTGGCCTCATCCTGGGCGTATTCCTCGGCATATCACAATAATCACTTCACACTTGCCTGAAGTGGTGTGCCGATCCCCTGTTTCAAAAAGCGAACAAAGATATCCACATCGCGCGTCATCCCCGGAAAATGTGCAATCTCTTTTCCATCAGGTAACATAATCGCGTACAAAGGCAGCGCAACCGTACCAAAATTAGCCTCCTGCAAATCGCGATTGCGTTTGTGTACTTCTTCCCGTCCATCTGTGTACAACTGAACCCGTACAAACTGTTTTAGCAACGCGTGTACCTCCTTTTCGGGAAAAATATTCGCCTCCATCCAGCGGCAATTGGTACACGCATAGCCCGTAAAATCGATAAACACCGGTTTGCCCGTCGCCTTTGCCTCTACCAAAGCCGCTTCATAATCATCGCGCCAGGTCAGCTCGGGTTCACCACTCCTTATTTTGCCAATCTCGCCATAACTCCCATAAGGCGGGAAAAATGCGTCCCATTCGCCCAGGGGTGCGCCAAAAAGACCCGTCATCAAATACAGCCCAAAAGCCAAACACCCACTACTCGCTAACAACCGCAGCGGACCAACCGTATCGAGCAAAGAGTCGTGCGGCAATCGGATTTTGCCCAGTAAATAAAGACCACACAGGAAAAAAATCGCGATCCATCCCGCAATAAAGACCTCGCGCGAAATAATCTCCCAATGCCACACCAGATCTACATTGCTCAAAAACTTCAACGCAGCGGCCAATTCCAAAAACCCCATCACCACCTTCACCGAATTTAACCAGCCACCGCTTTGGGGCAGCGAAGAAAGCGCTTGGGGAAAAAGTGCCAAAAAGAAAAACGGAGAGGCAAACGCAGTCGAAAATGCCAGCATACCCAAAATGGGCCACGCCCACGTCCCCTGAGACGTCAACACCAGCAACGTACCCACAAAAGGCGCAGTACACGTAAACGACGTAAGAGAAAACGTGAACCCCATAACCAGAATCGCGCCATAACTTCCCCCCTGCACCTGGTTCAACTTATTGAGCAAACCATAGGGCAAGCGAATTTCAAACAGCCCAAACAATGCCAGCGCAAAAGCCACAAAAATCCCAGTAATCAATAAATTGATCCAAGGATTGGCTGCAAATTGAGCCGCACCAGACGCGCCCAGAGTCGCCGCCAACACCATACCCAGCCCGGTAAACGTAAAAATAATACCCCCGCAATAAGCCAGCGACTTGGCGACGGACTCGCCCCGGCTCTGCTTTTCCTGCTTCGTAAAAAACGATACCGTAATAGGAATCATCGGAAACACACACGGCGTGAGCAAAGCCAGAAAACCCATCCACAAAGCCAGGTACAAAAACGCGCCCAAACCCTCTGTAATCGCACGTCCGACATCGGCCACGCTACCCGTACCATCCAACGACACTTTGGGTGCTACATCAGCAGAAAACACATACTCAGCCCGCGCAGGCCCCGCCTCCACCATCACGGGAATTTCAAATGCGTATGTATTGGGCGGCAAACACTGCGTCGCATTGCAAAGCATATAGGTCACTTCACCCGACAGAACCCGCTCTCCCTCCATACCCTCACCCACCTCAGCCCGCAGCCCAAACCGCACCCTGGGATGGTAATATTCCACATTCATGTCAAAATTTGGATCGTACTCCACAATAGGCTTGGGCTGAATCACCGCCCCCACCTGCCGAAACCCCGCGCCCGACAACACAATTTCCGTGGGATAAGGGCCGCCCGGCGGTGTGGTTGCCGAATAAATATGCCAGTCGTCGGAAAGATCTACATCAATCCAAACCGTAACAGCCTCCCCAACGCGCGCCGCCTTTGGCGCCACTGTTATGCCAAACGAAGCTTCATTCTGAGCCAATGCGACACTGCTCTGAAGCACCATCAAAACACATACCGCGACAAAAAACCGCATATCAACCTCCTTTTTCACGTCTCACTGCCTCTTAATAACCAGCAGCGTCACATCATCTGTCTGTGCCGCCGACGCGCGAAACCGAACCAAATCATCTATCACCGTATCGATCAAAGCATCGGCACTCGCGCCCGCGTGTTCTTTGAGCAACGCTTCCAGACGCGCTTCTTCGTAAAACTCCCCCGTTGCATTTTGCATATCAGTCACCCCATCGCTGTAGAGCACCAGCATATCGCCAAAATCCAAAAACATACGCGTCTCTTTGGGTTCGGTATCGACCTCGGGCGGCAATGTCATACCCAGAGGTACAGACATCAATTCTACCATACACAAACCGCCATCGGCAGACACCCGATAGGGAAAGGGATGCCCGGCATTGGCCAAAACAATCGCCCCAGTCTCTAAATCCAACGTGCCCAAACAGCATGTCACAAAACTCGCCGCATCAAATTGCTCTTGCAAAACAATATGCAAATTCCGCAGCACATCTATCGGAGCCTTTGCCGCGCGAACCTCATAGTGCAACATCCCGCTCAATTGCATGGCCCGCACAGCACCCTGCATCGCTTTGCCCGACACATCTGCGGCCCCAAACCCCAGTGTTTTCCGATCATCGTCCAACCAGAAATAAGTAAAATAATCACCGCCGACGTGATTGGCTGGCAAACATCTACCCACCACCTCAAAGCCCTTTTCGCGCACGGGATCTCGGGGCAACAGACCCATCTGCATATCGTGGGCTTCCTGAAGTTCCGTCTCCAATTCGTCAATCAACCGAGTCTGCGCCACGCGCCAGCGTTTGTGCTTTTGAAACGCATATCCCGTCGTGACCAACACAATAAGCAGAGAAACACCACTCAACCCCACAAACCAGGGCCGTTGCCACACAGGCGCCAACACTTCAAATACCTGCACAGCAGATGTCTTATCCACATTAAAAGCCAGATCCATAGCGCGCACTTCAAATTTGTGAGCGCCAGCATCGAGGTCCTCTAACAAAACCCGGTTATTGCGCGAAAAACCCGACCACGCCCCCGCATCGAGCCGCCATGAATACTGCAATGACCCATCTGGCGTTTGTTTCCACACATCCTGCCCCGCAAATTCAAACAGCGCATTTTGATACGGCGCAATTTGAACCGGCGGAGCCAAAAGCAGTGTTTCGGGTGCATCGCCATCGGGATTATAACAACCCAACCCATCGGACGTCGCAAACCAGAGATTGCCTTCGGCATCTTGCGCCACATCCCAAACCTGTGTACTCAGCAACCCCTCTTGAACCGTATAACGCACCCAGGCAAGACCATCGGTGCGAATCGCGCCATCAATCCACGAAGCCAGCCACACCGTGCCATCATTTGCCGGAAATATCCGACGGATTCCATTAAACTGCGCCTGATCTCCACCCGGCACCCGTCGCCACCGCTGCCCATTGAAATACGCCACACCCTCGAGCGGTGAGCTGACCCATATCCGCCCACCAATATCTTCAGCAACCGCAGTAATCGGCCCACCGGGAATGCCATCAGCCGCCGTGTATTTCCGTTGTTCTCCATCCACCACATGTACCACCCCATCCATTCGCCCCAGCCACAAACTGCCATCGCTCGCCTCGCAAATCGAAATGCCAAGCCCTCTGGGATTGATCGCTTCCTGCACCAGATCCTGAGAGGTGGATAGGACAGTCCATGCCTGTCCATCGAATTGATGAACGCCCGAGCGCATGATTGCCCACACACCCCCATCTTGCGCAGGGCACACATCTCGAAAGGGCAATCCCAATCCCATTCGACGATCGAGATTTATCACCTCCCACAACGCGCCATCATAACGCAACAATTGAAACTGCGTTACAGCCCAGAGACTTCCCTTCCCATCGACAAACAAATCGATCAAACGCCCACGCACATCATCCTCTAACGCGCGTGCTACCTGCCAGGAACCGTTCTCAAATTTGTAAATCGCATCATTGCCGACCCAGAGCTGACCGCTGTCATCCAGCGCGAATATCGAAGCACCGCGATCATTCATCCCCGGCCAACTCCTATGATGTATCCACCCCGAAAGCCCCAACCGCGCAACCCCACCGCGCGTACCCACCCATATTGCCCCATCTGCAGCAATACAGATATCGACCACATCGCTATTGGGCAATCCCTCGCGCTCTGCAAAAGTTCGCCATTGTCCATTCGCATCTCGAGAAGCGGCGCCAGCCGGCGTGCCAATCCACACAGTTCCATCTTGTGCAAAACTAATCACCTGCACCCGATTGGAAGGCAACCCGTCCTCAGTTGTAAATGTTTCCCATCTTCCCGAATCATACCGCTTAAGCCCGCTCTCATTCGTGCCAAACCAGAGCGCGCCATCGCCACTTTGCGCCATCGCCCACACCGATACATCGTTCAAACTGTCCATATCTGCTATCGTTGTCCATTCGCCCGTATCTACATCCAATAATCCGAGGCCCTGTGCAAATCCCCCAGGTCTTCCACCTGCCTGCCGAGTACCCGGCACAAGCGGGCGACCACCGCGTCCTCCACGGCTATCGGAATCGTCCGCCCCTCTAAAACCACCGCGCCTGCTCCGGCCACCCGGTTCACCTCGCCCTCTACCACCATCGGAACCGTCCGCCCCTCTCAAACCACCGCGCCTGCCCCGCCCACCCGGTTCCATCCCAGGCACAGACAAGACATTGCCCCCTCGCCCACCATAAGCGACCCACACTTTCCCATTTGCATCGGCCATCAAACTCTGAACCCCTTGAAGCGGCTGACCATCTAAGGTCACCACATAAAGTTGGGCACCATCGAAGCGCAACAGGCGTCCCTCATCGGTCACCAGACAAGCGCGACCACCCTCCAGCCCCAAAATCTGGCGCAAGCCCCCTCGTCCCCTGAACTCTTCTGGCGTATCAATACCTATCCATCTCTCGCCAGAAAAATAAGCCATCCCTTGTCTCGCTTGACGATCAAAGCCCCTTCCCACAGCAGCCCACAAAGCTCCGTCGGGCGCGGCAACCAGATCCTGCACAGCATTTCCCGGCAAACCATCTTCAACCCCAAACTTCTCCCAGGAACGCCCATCATAGCGCGACACCCCACCCCGCGTGGCAAACCACATCGCCCCATCGGGTGTTTGCACCACAGCCGTCACCACATTGTGCGCCAGCCCGTCTTCTTGCCGAAAAGACGTCCACACCTGCCTGGCCTCGCCCGCAAAAACCTCGGTATTCAGGCAAAATAGCCCAACGAGCATCCACCTGAAAAACAAAAAATTTTGACCACCCATTTACTCCACTCCTTCATAGTCACATCGCGTCGTCGGTATATAATACAAAAAAATCCCCTCTTGCACACCCCACAAAGCATTCACCTTTCGTCTCACTTGATATCTCGTATCTAATGTCATATTTTTAAACCCCTGGATCGCGGCTCAACACCATGCCGCGATGACGGGACGGCACGGGGACCGTCCCCTACAACAACGGACGGGCACATGCAGCCCAGCCCCCAGTCCCTCTCTTCACCGTGAACTTGGACTGCGACCAGTTGTCCACCGTTCCTTAATTTTAACAAGGAGTCTCTCTTGCCTACAGACCGTCCCAACATCCTCTTTATCATGTCCGACGATCACGCATCGCATGCCATGAGCTGCTACAACAGCCGCATCAACCAGACCCCCAACCTCGACCGCATTGCAAATGAAGGCATGCGCTTTGACAACTGCTTTTGCACCAACTCAATCTGCGCCCCCAGCCGAGCGGTAATCCTCACCGGAACATACAACCACATCAACGGCGTAACCACGCTTTCGACCCACCTCGACGGCAGGCAACTCACATTTCCCAAGTTATTCCAACAGGCGGGATACCAGACCGCCATGATAGGCAAATGGCATCTCGGTCACGGAGGCATCCACGACCCCACCGGCTTTGACTAGCCGAAGCCGCCGAAATGCGCGTTGACCGCGACATGAACAAAAAAGACCTCAAAGGATTACCCCCTGAAGGTCTCGCACCTGAAGAAGATAAAAAATGGAAATACCAGCGCTACATCAAAGACTACCTGCGCTGCGTGGCCTCCATCGACGACAATGTCGGACGCATGCTCGACTATCTCGATGCAGAAGGCCTCACCGACAATACCATCGTCGTTTACACATCTGACCAGGGCTTTTTCCTGGGCGATCACGGCTGGTATAACAAGCGTTTTATGTACGAAGAATCCCTGCGGATGCCCTTCATCATTCGCTATCCCAAAGAAATCAAACCCGGCAGTATCAATACCGACATGATCCTCAACACCGACTTTGCCCCCACCTTCCTCGACTACGCGGGCATTGACATTCCCGAAACCTTCCAGGGATCGAGCATTCGCCCCTTGCTCAACGGCGAAACACCCGAAGGCTGGCAAACATCGATGTATTATCGCTACTGGATGCACCTTGCACACCATCATGTTTACGCCCATTACGGCGTGCGAACCCACCAGTACAAACTCATCTATTACTACGCCGATGGCCTCAATCAAAAAGGGTCAATCGAAGACACCAAAGAACCCGAATGGGAACTCTTCGACCTCGAAAAAGACCCTTATGAACTCAACAGCGTGTACAATGATCCCGAATACGCCGATATCGTGCGCAACCTCAAAGACGAACTCCACCGCCTGCAGGAAAACGCAAAAGACGAGCGGTATGTGAAGGATGTGGATTAATAGACGGGACGGCACGGGGACCGTCCCCTACAACAACGGGCGGGCACGCGCAGCCCAACCAATCCCCAGCCCCTCTTTTTCATCTGCGTTCATCTGCGTCATCTGCGGATCACACTTCTACTGCGGCACCTTGAGCACAGCGTAAAAATTGGCATATTGCCATCGGGACTCTCTGCGAATAATCATGCCAACTTCGTCACCGGGTTTCAGATCGGCCAATACATCTTCATAATCTTCCATCGAACGCATGGACCTGCGATTGATCTGGAGAATCACATCTCCTCGTCGCAAACCCGCCGCTTCAGCCGCGCTTTCCGATCTCACATCGGTAATGAGCATGCCCGATTGTGCATTATAACCCAACTGACGGGCAATAGCGGGTGTCATCTCCTGAACATTCAGGCCCAGGGCAAGCTGTCGCTCGGCCTCTTGCAGACCGCGAAAGGGATCAAACGCATCTACCGTTACGCGCAGCTTTTTATTTTCTCCATTTCGGATCACCTCAATTGTCACCTGTGCGCCCGGAGGGGTTCGCGCAATACGCGTGAGAAACTCATCTGCATTGGAAATCTCGCGGTTGTTTAACCCCACAATCACATCGCTGGGCTGTAAACCCGTATGCTCGGCAAATTTTCCCACTTCCTGAACCAGCGCACCCCGATTGCCGAGTAGTCCCAGTGCTTCGGAAAGTCCCGGCTTAAGGTCTTGAACCACCACATCCAAATACCCGCGTTTTACCTCGCCATCTTCAATAATCTGGTACATAATATTGCGCGCCATATTAATTGGCACAGCCAATCCAATACCCTGACTGCCCCCACTGCGCGACAAAATTGCCGTATTCAGACCCACCAGTTCCCCGCGCAAATTTACCATTGCCCCACCGCTGTTGCCCGGATTAATTGCCGCATCTGTCTGAATAAAATCTTCATAATCCAAAATATCTAAATTGCCCCGCCCTATCGCGCTCACAATACCGTACGTCACCGTATGCCTCAAGCCATACGGATTGCCAATTGCCAGCACCCAGGCACCGACCTTCAACTTGTCCGAATCGCCCATCTTCAGCGCAGGCAAATCGCGCCCGTCAATTTTCAACACCGCAACATCGCTTTGCGGATCCGTACCCACCAGCGTTGCATCAACTGTTCTGCCATCCCCAAGTTCTACTTCAATTGCATCGGCTCCTGCAATAACGTGATTATTGGTCAAAATATAGCCATCTCGAGAAACAATAACCCCCGATCCCAAACCCTGCTGCCGCGGTTCTTTCCGATATTGCCCACCGCCAAAAAGATGATCGAAAAACGGATTGCCCGTTGATCTTGGCACGCCAACAACCACATCTTTTTTGTTGATAATAGCCACCACACCCGGATTGACCTCGGAAGCCACCGCAGCAAAAGCATCGCTGAACTTTTCCATTTCTGAGATCGTCACCTGATGCTCAGGATCAATTTTTGCCTCAACCCGCAAAACCATAAATCCCGCAATCAGTATCCAAATCCACCTTTGCATACACCATTTCTCCGTTATTTGTGTTACACCATCCATCACCTGACAAACTATTGCAAGGCGTCAAAAGTTCCTGAATTTATCCACTCCCGTCAACTGCAAAGAAAAAGGCCGAGATCCATAAAGAATCTCGGCCTTTTTTGAATTAAAAAAATGCACTTAAGCAGCTGACTTATCCGACGGACGCACCTTTTTTAACGCAGACATCCAGGTCAACTCGTAAACCACCAGCGCACCGCGCCACACATCGACATTTTCAAGCCCGCTGTACACCAATCGCGCAGCCTGTTCAATCGTCGCTTCTGCGGCCTTGACCTCGGGCAGGTCAGCCACAGTCTTCATGGGAATGGGACCATAAGCGGCGCGAATGCGATTAATCACCCCACTGACTTCCCGACGAAACTGAGGGACGAAACGGGACCGAGAGGTAGCCCTCTGTACCCCGTTTGATCGCGAACCGATAGCCGACATAGAAAAAATGCGTCTCATGGAAACATCTCCTATTTAATTTAGGTGAAATACATCGACATAAATCGTCGTATATAATCACAAAAACTCTCCTAAACTCAATTTTTACACCATATTATATTCCATTTTCCAATCATCACAAATATAGTGAACATTTGTATATGCGTCAAGGGTAAAATATGATTTTTTTCAAAAAAGGACTTTCCCTGTATGCGCTGCGATATTATCTTTTGCCCCCGATATTCAGAGGCTTTCCAACTGATACAAGAAAGGAGCATCATGGCAGACAAACTCAAAGTCGGTATCATCGGTGTTGCGCGTGCAGAAATCGCCCACCAGGAAGGTGCCTTCAGCAGTTGGGGTCGCATCCCATGACGGCATATATCGCAGCCAGGAAACTGGCGGAGAAGTAAAAATTGCGTAGGGAACTGTCGTGATTTTTCTCTCACGTCTTTCGTCTCACGTCTTTAAGAAGGTAATCTTATGGCCTCAACCACATCATCACTCGTTCGCAGAATGTCTCTGATGGAATTTCTCGCCATAGACGAAGACGAAACCGGTCCAAAATGCGAACTCGAATATGGGGAATTAATAGAACTTATGCGACCGACATTTGAACACAACGAACTATCGGGCATTCTTTTTAGTATCCTTTATACCCATATCCGCGCAAACAACTTGGGTCGTCTAAGCCAGGACATCATCGTCGTACTCGACGAAGACCGGGAACTGGCTTATGCACCTGACCTCGTATTCGTCGCCACCGAACACCTGCACCGCATTCGCGAAGGCCGCGTATATGGTGCGCCCGACCTCGTCGTCGAAGTCCTCTCGCCATCTACGGCCAGCCGCGATCACCTCACCAAACTCGATGCCTACCTCAAAGCCGGCGTCCCCTGGTACTGGATCGTAGATACCACAGGACCTGGCATTGAAGAATACAGCGCGACCGACGGCGGTTATCTCCGCACAGCTACTGTCGAATCCAACGACATTTTTCAACCCGGCATATTCCCGGACCTGAACATTGAACTGGCAACCCTCATCTCCTGATGCCACAAGGAATTCTCATATGAACATCTCCACCACCATCGGCAACATCCTCGAATGTGAAACAGACGCCATCGTGCTCAACCTCTTTGAAGGCGTCACAGAACCGGGCGGCGCAACGGGTGCAGCCAATCGCGCGCTGGACGGACTTATTGCCGACCTCATCGCAGGCGGCGACTTCAGCGGCAAACGCAACCAAACCGCCGTGCTCTATCCCCGCCAGGGCGTGGCCTCGTCGCGCCTCATTCTCGTTGGCCTGGGCAAACGAGAAGACTTCACGCCCAATCAAGTGCGCCTCGCATCTGCATCTGCGACCAGAGAAGCCATCAAACTCGGCGCAAAGACCCTCGCCACCATCATCCACGGCGGCGGCATAGGCGGTCTCGATGTTTCAGACGCTGCACAGGCCACCGTTGAAGGCGCGATTCTCGGAAACTACAAATTTACCAACTACAAAACAGACGATGCCGATTCCAAAAGCCTCGACACATTTACCCTGGTCGAATTTGACATATCCAAACAAACCGACGTCGAAAAAGGCGTAAATACCGGGCAAATCATCGCCGAAAGCGTGTGTCTTGCCCGCGACCTGGGCAACACCCCCGGCAACGACCTGCCCCCGGCAACACTGGCCGACCGCGCTTCAGAAATGGCCCGTGAAACGGGACTCTCCTGTGAAATTTTTGACGAACAGCGCATCTCAAATGAAGGCATGGGTGCCCTCAGCGCCGTGGGACAGGGAAGTGCTCGACCACCTCGTTTTATCATCCTGGAACACGCGGGACCCGACCCCAATGCCGCGCCCATCGTCTTCATTGGCAAAGGCATAACCTTTGACACGGGCGGCATATCCCTCAAAGGTGGCGACGGCATGTGGGACATGAAATTTGACATGAGTGGATCCGCAGCCGTCATCGGCGCAATGCGAGCCGTGGCAAAACTCGACCTTCCCCACCGCGTCATTGGCCTAATTGCCGCCGCAGAAAACATGCCCGATGGCCGCGCGTATCGCCCCGGCGACATCTTGCATCCCCTTGGCAACAAAACCGTTGAAATTCACAGCACTGATGCCGAAGGACGCCTCGCCCTCATCGACGCCATCGCATACAGTGCGCGCTACAATCCAAAAGCAGCCATTGACCTGGCCACCCTAACCGGTGCCTGCGTCACCGCACTCGGCAACGAAGCCAGTGGCTTAATGGGCAACGACAGCGATCTCATCGCTCAAATCCACGAGGCGGGCAATCGCACCGGTGAAATTGCCTGGCATCTTCCCATCCTCGACGGTCACAGAGACCGCATCAAAAGCAATGTAGCCGACCTCAAAAACTCGGGCGGTCGGCCCGCAGGCGCACTCACCGCCGCCGCGTTCCTCGAAGCCTATGTCCAGGACTTTCCCTGGGCACACCTCGACATCGCCGGCACCGCCTCGACAAATTTCACCAAACCCGACACCCCCATTGGAGCCACGGGCGTTGGCGTGCGATTATTGATCGATTTCCTGCGCCATCAATCGGTGAAATAAAAAAGCCGGGGATAAACCCCGGCCTGGATATAAACTTCTGACTCACTCAGCTATCTTTCACCCAAAGAGAACACCAGCCCTGCGTGCAAAGCAAAATTATTTGTTGACCCAGACGCAAAAGCGCGAAACCAGCGACCCTGCACAAATGCGCCTATGCCCTCGGCAACATCAAACCGCATACCACCTGCTACGGCAATCAACGCCTCGGTTGCGGTTTCCGTTAGAACTTCTCCGGTCGCTGGATCTATTGACAGTTCCATTAGAACTTCTCCGGTCACTGGATCTATTACATTAATCGGCGTTCCGTCATCCAGTACAATAACCACTGGAATAATCACAGGAAATCCACGCGCGTGTAACACCCCGCCGCCAACCCCAAAAAACACCGTGCCATAGCGATCGGACAAAGGGGCTTTGTAAATCAAACTGATACCCGCTGGAATTTCTGAAATACCGCTCTTCCGATAATATTCAACAAAAGGCGCCAAATATGTCGGATACAGATCTCCAATAGGAATTTCTATGGACAGGTGTCCACCCCCGCGTATAGGATCAAAAAGAGCACCCCCCCCTATCTTGACATCCAACTGTGCATCTGCCCGACCAAACATCGCGGCCATCATCAAAAAAAACACCACAACCATTGACCTCATACATACCCCCTGATAATAATAAGGAACACACATGCCAACCGACCTCATTCTAATCTGCCATGGACAGGCCAGGAAACGCGACGGCGAACACCTTTACGGCTGGTGGGCCGACATGCCCCTCTCGCATCGGGGCAAACAACAAGCCATGCTCATTGGCGAACGCCTGAGAAAGGACTTTGACATTCGCGGCCTCTACACCAGCCCAAAAAAATGCGCCCGCCAAACAGCCGAATGGATAGGCGATTTGCTCTATATCGTGCCCGAAGTAGAAGATGACCTGCGCGAACTTGAAAGCGGCGACCTGACCACACTCTCCAGCGAAGAAGTCCGAAAATATTATCCCGGCTTTTTTGGAGGACAATCCCTCGAAGATGCGCGCGTTCCGGGCAGCGAAACCTATGCCGACCTGCACACCCGCGTTGCCAACGCCGTGAGCCAACTCGTCAACGAATCGCCCGATCAGCAAATTGCGTGCATCACACACACCCGACCTATTGTCGCCTGCCTACAAGCGATAATGGGATATACCCCCGAAGACGATCACAAACCCCAGTTCTCGTGCCACACAGCCGCCATCCACCATCTTCAACTCAACCCCGGAGGTGAACCCACCTTCATATCCCTCAACGATATTTCCCACCTTGCAGACCTTCCCACATAATTTACAGGTCGTCCGCCAGAGGACCGCGCGTTTCCATAGCCATAGAAATCCGCTCGCTGCGCGTACCGTCGCCGTTGCAGTGGTAAAAACGCGCAGCACCGTGAAATCTGTCTGCGTGCTGAACAAAATCGAGTTCTGCATCTGCGACTTGCCCGGGCACAAAGGGCTTGCGAAAATGAATCACAATTTCGTGAAACCGCAAGCACCCGACATCGCCTCCAATTTTGTGATACTGGAGGGATAGGAGATCGAGTACGCGGTCCATGTACTTGCCGGTATTGATATGCCGATACTGATCTGATTGATCCATATGAAAAACAACCGGCTGTGTGTCGTGGGTCACCTTTTCATCATTGCAGCGATAGGATTCGATATCCCGGCTGAGCAAATCATCTTCGCCCAATTCATGCTCTCTTAAAAATTTAAGACCCGCTGGCACATCGGAGGGCATGCGTTCACCGGGAGGAGCAAGTGGCCGCGTGAGCGCCAGCCAAAATTCTGAGCGACCGACCAGACTATCCGCCTTAAAAAGTTCGCAGGTCAAAACCAGATGACAGCGTTTGAGAGTCCGGACATCATCGCGCGTTGTAACCAGGCGAATCTGTGATTCCTGTCGCAGTTTTGTCCCAAGCGGACAGCGATGCCCGAAAGTTTCAAATTTCAAAATATGATTGATCGGCGCAACACCATCGCCGCTATTGACATTGAATTTCCAGTAGGGCCTCAGCACCGTGTGAAGACCCGGCCTGAATGTGGTGGTCAAACTGGATGCGACCAACTCGGCATTCATATTGAGCATGCGCCAATCAACGTCACATTCAGTTGTACCTGTTAAAATATCGACAACCTGTTTTTCCATAAAAAAAATTCATAGCCTCCGCAATATCAGTTACCCCAGATACGTAAGCCCCAGCATCTCCCGGGCATCATTTGGCGTGGCAATCTCGCCTTGAAGTTTTTCCACAATGCTCGCCGCGAGATCGACCATTTGTGCATTGCTCTTGAGCAAAACACCTCTTCGCAGATAAATATTATCTTCAAAACCCACCCGTATATGCCCCCCCATAAGAAAAGCCATTGTAATCATGGGCAACTGTCCTTTTCCCACACCCAGAGCGGACCAGATCACATCGGGCGGCAAGAGGTTTTTCATAAAAATCAGGTTTTCAGGTGTGGCTTCAATACCCCATCCCGGTCCCATACACAATTGAATAAACGGGGGATCTTCGAACAATCCCTCCTCAATCATATACCGCGCCTGACGGACATGACCGGCATCGAAAACCTCGATTTCGGGCTTGACGCGATGCTCGCGCATGCGTTTTGCCGCGGCAACACTCCATTCGGGTGGATTCATAAACACCCGATTGCCAAAATTCACCGAGCCGATATCCAGAGAACAAATCTCGGGTTTCAGCGCAACCGGCTCAAGCCGTTCTTCAATAATATTTTCCCCTTTAATATTCCCGCCACTCGTCGTCAGATTAATGGCGATATCGCACGCTTGCCGGATCCGATCCACGACCTCTTTGAAAAGCTCGAGCCGCGAACACACAATACCCGTTTCGGGATCGCGCACATGAATATGCGTAATTGCCGCGCCCGCTTTATGGCATTCTATAGCTGCTTCTGCAATCTCTTTTGGCGTATAAGGCACAGCCGGATTCATCGCTTTCGTAGGACCCGATCCCACAACCGCCACTGAAATAATTGTCTTATCCATTTTTTTTCCTTTTGTCCTCTAAAATTGAAACGGCACCAACCAATCCTCTTCAATCCCCAGATCAAAACCCGGACCCGTCGGCGCAAACTCCAAATAGCTATTGCGCGGCACGCGTGCGCCGGGTTGCGCCACTTCTTCAAGCGGTACCCCCGGATCAGAACCGATATAGTACTCGCACCAGGGGGTATTGGGCATTGCCCAGCTCAAATGCTGACCGTACGCATCGCGTCCCCCACCGTGCAAACAAACTTCCAGACCAGCCGCAGCAGCCATATTACAAATTTTGACACAAGCAGTCAAACCGCCCACCCATTGAATATCGGGTTGGAGGATATCGAGACATCGATTTTCGATCATCAACTGGTAGGGATAAGGCGTGTAAAAATGCTCGCCACTGGCAAGGGTCAACCACGGCAAGCGTTTTTTCAGTTCAATATGCCCCCCAACATCTTCGGGGATCAAGCATTCTTCCATCCAGCGCAAATTATAAGGACGCAGCCGTTCAGCCAGACGCGCGGTATATTCGACATCAAAAGCCATATAACAATCCAGCATGAGATCGCAGTCATCGCCGATCAACTCGCGGACCTCGGCTATTCGCCTCTCGTTTTCCCCCAATCCCCATAACCCATCCACCGGACCGTATTGACATGGCAACTTAAAAGCGCGAAATCCCAATTCCTTGTACCAATCCACATCATCACCCGTCGCATACACAAACAAACGGTCGCGCGCCGGACCGCCCAGAAGCTCATAAACGGGTTTGCCCTGCAATTTGCCCGCCAAATCCCACAGCGCCAGATCTACGGCACTGATCGCCAACGAGGCAATCCCCACAGTCCCAAAAGATTTGGACACGCGGAACATCATATCCCACAGCTTTTCAATTGCCAGACAATTCTCACCTTCTAATATATGCGCGAACACATCTTCTACCACCATGGCAACCGGGCGTCCCGCCGACGTGCCGAGGCCCCATGTCCCGTCTTCAGCGGTCACTTTGACAGAAAAACTGGGCCATTGCTTGGCACCGTAAAGCTGACGCCGCGCCTTAAAACGCGGGAACTTAGACATCGGATTGGCCACCTCTATCTGCGTGGGCCACGCCTTTCGATACCCCTTTGTCCTCGGCGCTGCACCTGCTGAAGCAGCCAGCGTCGTGCCCGAACCCGTTGAGGTCTGGCTTGCATCTGGCCGTTCAATGCGAACGACTTCGACGGATTTGATTTTCATGTGTTTTCCTTTTTCTGGTATTGGAAATATCTTCAGAAACAAACAATGTAGCAACAACGCGATATTGTCAACCGCATTCAAAACATCTCACGGGAATTGACATTCAGTGAGATTCTACCACAGAGCATGCTTAAAATGTGTTAAAATAGTTTGATCTCTTGTTACGAGTATATTGTCATTCAACGCCGCTTGCGCCACAATGATGCGGTCGAACGGATCGCGTGTCCATGAAAACTGTTGAGCACACTGGACAATTTGATAGAAATTTTTATCACAGACGTTAAGTCCTATTGCCTCTGACAAGGCGGAAATAACCGTTTGTGGTTTTGGGGTGATGCGTTTGATCTCGTACAGATATTGCAATTCTAAACTGACGATAGGAGAGACATAAATATCATTTTCATTAATACAATATCTAACCTTTTCGCTCAATTTTTCGGTTTGACCAGCATATAACCAAACCACAACATGGGAATCAAGGTAGATCAAGATTCACCGCCTTGTCCCACGTGATATGAACCAGATCTTCGGGATCGCCTTTAATCACATTCTTCCTTTTCCGCAAGTTCTGAAGTTTGTCTGTATTTTCGATCGGTGCGATAATGAGTTTGCGATCTCCTTTATTGATTTTCACGGGCACACCCGTATTTAAGATCTCATCCAATATCTGATAGATATTCCCACGCAATTCGGTTGGCGTAATTGTTTTCATATCAATTCTCCCGAGCAAATAGACCGCTTCACGATAAGTTGTAAAAGTTAAAATAAACAAAAAAGCGTACGTGTCAATATTAAACACGTACGCTTTTGGCTCAATCTGCCTGCTACTGGTTTGAAGTTGTGATAGTTGTTGCAACAGCCGCACGGGATGGATACTGCACATATTTGCGGCCAGATGCTTTTTGTTTTTTCTTAATGTCGCGGAATATCTCTTTGAGATTGTAGCCGAACTGAGCAGCGTGTTTGTCGCGTACTGCTCGGACTTCCGAAACAATGGGATCAATCGTCGTCATGATCGCGCTCCACGGGTTATGCAAATGCAGCGACCGCTACAGTGCGTTTAGTCGCAATGCCTTCTCGCTCGCGCTTGATACGATCAACTTCATGCAGGGTTTGTGCTGTCAAATAGCTCTCGCCACAATGAGGACAACTCATCACAGGCACACCTTCGATAACAAGAAGAGATGTGCCTTTTCCATAACTACGTGAAACGTAACGCTGACGCACCCCCGATTTCCCACATATATCGCACACCATGGCTTGACTCCTTAGCCCGATCATCTCGAAGGTATTTCTTCGTCCCGTGCATAAGCCAGAGCTTGATCGATATCTTCGCGTTCAAGATAAGGGAATTTCCTCATGCGACCGACCAACTGCCAAAAGTCCCACGACAGTTCCAACTGTCACCCGCAGATCCCTAATACATGCCTTGCCACCCATGACAGCGGGATCGAAAGTAATCCGTGACAATTTTTCCACGCGCTATCTCCCATCATATCTACATTATCAAATTTAAAAAATGTAGCAACGAGGCGATATTGTCAACCGCATTTCAAGACATCTCTCGGTGCTTGTATGGAGAACTCTTGGAACAATTTGATTATTTGCGAGGTCGCGTTAAATTAGTGGCGTGTGCAGGAAAATAGAGGTGAGCATGAACTACAAAGATATTATTACCATTGAACCTGGAAAGAGAGGCGGAAAGCCTTGCATCAGAGGGATGAGAATAACTGTTTACGATGTGCTTGATTATCTCGCATCTGGTATGACACATCAGGAAATTCTCAACGAGTTTCCCTATCTACATGAAGAAGACATATTGGCCTGCTTGAGTTATGCGGCAGATCGGGAGCGCACGACGCTGGCAATGGAGGAAATCAAAAATGATGACACACAAAGAACTAAAAATGAAGGCACTCGCAGACCCCGAAATTAGGGCCGAGTATGAAGCTCAAAAACCTGAGTTTGAATTGCTCGACAAGCGATTAGGAGCCAGGAAACGCGCTGGATCGCGGCTAAAAGCCTGCCGCGATGACGGCGTTATTGACGGTGCTGATTGATGCCTATGACGCCCTACCACTCAGGTCCCACATCTGCCTCAGTTAAGGGACCGCCATCCTCCATCTCCGTCGGGAACTCAACGCAACCAATTGTCTTACGCTCGTCCCGGGAATGCCCCAAAACATCCGTCGTTATATCCGGATAACTTCCCTCGGCCTTGCCAATTAGACCACTGGATTCTGCTGGTGCAACAACGCCATTCGGCAGATACTCCACATCGACTTTCCCAGTTTTTATCCCATCCCGAGCGGGCATACCCAAATCCCCATCCGTCACATTCCCCTCCCACGTCCAATCCACCGGCTCATCATCTTGCACCAACCGCACAGTCCTGAGATCCGAGGTCTCCTGTACATCGGGCCTAGCCAACACAAAAGCATTATTTGCAATCACACAATCCTTAGGCGCCGTGCCATTGGGGTACAACCTGTGATTTAGCCCCACAATTAGTGCCGGACTACATCCCGCAAACGTATTAAACGCAATGAATGCGCGTTCCGTCCGCACATAGAGCTTATCTGTTGTCCCATCCATCATAGCCACACCAAACGCATTGAGCGAACGGAACATATTATTCATAACAACCTGATCCGCCCCCTGCAAGCGCACACCGCCAGCCCGGCGTTCGCCCTCGCCAAAAAAGAAATTTTCAGACACCACATTGCCATCCCCATGCCGAAGCACCAACCCGCCCCGGCAATCGCGAAATGTATTTCTGCGGAGCATATTGCCATTGGACTTTACAGAAATAATCTCCGCCTCGCCATTACAGCGCTCAAAAAGATTGTACTCAATCATCGTCTCACAATCACCCGGCTCTGGATCGTACGGATTCCCCTCCGTAATAAGCTGAAGCGTCTCGTACCCATTGCTCCCTTTGCCATCTGGAACATCGACAAAATGATTGTGGTGAATATGATGCCCTTCGTCCTGATTCCGAACGTAAATCTGCATCAACTGACAGCCGCGCATCTCCTCGAGGTTATTGGTCTTATTCTCAAACCGGCAGCGATCAATCTCAACCTCTCGGCTCTCCGCCCTGACCCGTATCCACTTGCCAACCTGCACATCCGTCATCACACAGCGACTCACGCGACAACCTCTCCCCCGAATTTCCACACTCCCCTTCTCCACAAAGTGAAGCCCCACAAGACTGATATAATCTCCCACCACCAACAACGGCGCCTCTATAACCGCCTTCCCCATATTCTCAGCCCGAATAACAATCGGATGATCTGCGGTCCCCCTTGCCGCGAGCTTGCACCTTTCACCATCATACATGTCATCGGCCAGCGTAATCACATCACCCGGCTGCGCTTCAGCCATCCGCTCTTCGAGTTCAGACAAATTTTTCATCTCAATTTCCCGGTTTCAATACGCGGTTAAAAAAAGCTTCCCGGGCAGGCTCGGTAAACGCGATATTGCGCTGAAAAGTACCATGCCCACTGTCATCGCCCAAAAAAATATAACTGATATTTTTGGCACCGGCTTCTCGCAGCGCCTTGACAAACTGATCCGAATGAGACACACCGACCGTGCGATCAGATATTGCATGGACGAGCAAAATAGGCGGTGCATCGGCTGTCGCATAAGTCACAGGAGAAACTTTGGCGCGAACCTCTTCGGATTCCAGTCTGAGCTCGTTTTTGCGAGGGGGTCGTGCTGCTTGCTCATTGCTGCGCTCGCGTTGGCGGTCACTCATAGCAGATAGGAAAGTGGTAGGCGTGGCACTCGCCACAACAGCCTGAACCATACTGGAATATTCTCCATAAGGCCCATCGCCTTCAAGCCCGGCTGAAGGAGGACACACACCGAGCATAACCGCCAAATGCGCCCCCGCGGAATTTCCAGTCGCGCCAATCCGTTCCGGATCAATATTGTACTCCTCGGCATGGGCACGCAGCCAGCGCACGGCATTCTTCACATCCTCAACACACGCGGTAATAGGTGCTTCATCGAGCATCCGATAGTTAATCGTGATACAAACATAGCCCTTAGCTGCATAGCCAATAGCAGGACGAAGAAAATTTGCCCGGCGTTTATCCCCATTTCTCCACCCACCGCCATGGATAAAAACAAGAGCTGGACGGGGTGTCTCGCCGCGCTCTTCCGGCATCGCAAGATCGAGTTTCCAGGCATCGTTGCCTTCGCGGTAGGCAATATCCGGAATAAATGTTACGCCCTCGGGTACTTGTTCCATAATTTGCTCCACGGTGATTGTGTTTTGCTGGCGCTGGTTTTGTTGCTGTGGTTGCTGGGCACCAACAGATTGGAACAGCAAAACAACGAACAGAAAGCAGATAAATTTAGACATAGAAACCTCCCTTAAAAATAACTCTAAAATTCCGAAAGTCGTCCTCAACCAATATCTCACAGAGGATCAGTCACATGCAAGCCAAAAATAGAAGCGGGCGGGCACGGGGGCACCGCCCCTACAACAAACACTGGATCGCGGCTAAAATCATGCCGCGATGACGAGTGCTTTAACGTCTTGTATCTTTATCTTTATGTCTTCGTGCCTTGAACTGCTAACGCAGTTGTACCCCGCTCGTGTCTTTGTGTCTTTGTGTGAGACCCTCTCACTTCTCATTTTTCACTTCTTCCCGCATCTGCGCGAGCGCGCGCTGCACCCTCGTGAAATTCGGCCGTAGAGCGAGCGCCTTCTCCATATAGGTAACAGCCTCTCGCAATCTCCCGGCCTGTGCAAGAGCCGTACCCAGATCGGCATACGTATCGGGCCTATCCGGATGCAAGCGAATCGCATCCTTGTAGTGAAGAATAGCTTCCTCAAAGCGTCCGAGCCTGTGAAGCACCATTGCAATACCATTTTGCGACAGCGCATTATTCGGATGGTAGCGAATCGCATCCTCATAATAGCGAACCGCATCCTCAAGCCGTCCCGCGCGGTGAAACGCCACAGCGCGGCCATTCAGCGCGCGCGCATCTGCCGGATCAAGTTGCAAAACCCGCGCATAGTGGTTCTCAGCATCCTGCAAGCGTCCGAGTTGCATCATCGCATCGGCAAACATGCGATGAGCCTCGAGATATTCGGGAAGTCGGCGAATCGCCTCGGCACAAAGCGTTGCAATACGTCTGTGTTCTCGCGCAGGAATCAGATCCGACGCCTCGCGAACAAAAACGCGCGCAGCGATCTCCCTCAAATTCTTATTTTGCACAGCCGCAATACGCGCATCAACCTCGCCCGGCATCAGCGTATCAATAGAATCGCGGTATTTATAAAGCATCTCCGCAAACGCAAGCTCATTGCTCTCCACATTCTGAACCGTCTCATAATCCAGCACGGGTCGATCATCCCAATACGTATCCGCCTCAACCGTCGCAGATGCCAGACCCTCAGCCCCCATCAGATAACCGCCGAAAAAGACATGCGGTTGATTGAGAGAATATTCCACCCCGCCCCAATGGCTATATTGGAGATCCGTATGAATCTTCTCATCTATGCCTGACAATTTCCCCTGAGCGATATTAAACGCATCATCCGCCGAACCAATAAGCAAAAGCTCAGACGTATTATACCACAAAATACTCTGCGGAAAAACCGTCAGAAAACTGCGCACAACACCGCAAAACTGCTCCTCCGTCAGAAAGCGCAAAGGCACAAACTGCACCAGATACCCGCGCGATGTCAGGCGTTGTCGGGCGCGCGCATAGAAATCAACCGTATAGAAAAATGCCACACCCGGACGAGAAACCTCGCCAAGCTCAAGCGAAATAATATCATAAGTCGCCGCAGTATGGCGCAGGAAATTGCGCCCATCTTCAGAAATAATTTCCACGCGCGGATCGCGCATCCAATCCGTGTCAAAATATTCCTCAATAAAAGGAAAAAGCGTAGGCTCAATATCCACACACGCCAGATGATCGATGGGATACATCAGAAAACGACTAACCGTTTGCCCCGTACCAGCCCCCACAACAACGACCCGTTTGGGATTCGGATGCAAAAGCATCGGCACATGTGCGGCCATAATCTGATGGTTCTTTTTACCCCCACCCTGCCACCAGCGATCAATCTCAAGCTCCAGATCGCCCTCCCGCCGGACAACCGCCATATTCGCGCCATAACCCTCGCGGAACGCCACGAGATCCCGCCCCTCACCGATAAAATCCGCAGGTACCTGCGTCTGGGAATAATATGGAATACCCAGATAGACCAGAACAGCGACCAATGCGGCTGCATATTTGAACACGCGATATCTTCGATCCAGCAAAAACCATGCGGAGATACCAATAACGAGATTCGCGCCCGTAATAAAAAACAGACTCTTCTCAAGACCAAAAAAGGGAATACCTGCAAAACCGATCAGAAGAGACCCGAGAATCCCGCCAAGCGTATTGACCGCAATCAAATCGCCAGCCATCCCAGACGTATATTCGGCATTGCTAATTACCAGACGAATCGCAAGCGGAAAAGCCGCGCCACTCAACACAGCAGGAGGCAAAAGCACCGCAAAGTAGATATACAGATCATTGCCCAATCCTCGCCATGTCTCGGGCGAAAGCATCAGAAGAGCGAGAACAATAAGACCCGTCGCAATCTGAAACGCGCCAAAATAATGCGCCCGTCTGTCCGTCTTATCCGAAAACTGAGCAGCGAAAATACTACCCAGAACCAGGCCAATCAACACAACGCTCAACGCGAGCGTATAAGTATAAACCGTATTATTAATAAGAAGCCCGAGATACCGCACCCACAGCACCTCGGCGCCCAGAGTTACAAATCCAATAGCAAAAAACAGAACAAATACAATTCTACTCCGCGGGAGCCTGCCACTCACACCGCGGGACTGCGCCGAAGAAGGAAACACATCATCCCGCGAAATAGACAGCGCGCGAACAACAAGACCACTCAGAATATTGCACACAACACCAATATAAATCGCACCGCGCAGACCCAGATCGGGCAAAAAAACAAAACCCGTGGCCGCGCAACCCAATGCAGCCCCCAGCGTATTGACACCGTAGAGAAGACCAACAGCACGCGCAATTGTGCCGCTATTGCGCGAATACTGACGGCAAAAAAGAGGAAGAGTACCACCCATAAGAACAGTGGGCGGCAGGACAACGAGTGCAACGAGAAAAAGACGGGTAGTGAACCGCAGGAGGGGGTCATCGCTCAATATTCTATACGCGATGCCATAGAGAAAATCTGCAAAATCAAACACAAAAGGACTGATCAGGGCGAGCAGACCCAGACCAATTTCGATATATGCAAAAAGGATAAGCGGTCGGGATGTTCGCTGACCAACGCGCCCAAAAAGATACGCACCAATGGCCAGACCCAGAAAAAAAACCGCCAGAACCGCGCTCACCGCAAACGTCGTTGACCCAAACAAAAGCGCGGCCTGCCGTATCCAGGCAACTTCGTAAACCAGCCCGGCAAATCCCGACAAAAAAAAACATATCAGCGCGGTGATATGCTGCGTTATTGGGAAGGATTTCCTGGAAAGATTACTCACATGAGATCATACTTTCAATTCACGACGTTTCTGTAAAACCTCTTCCAATTGAGAGGCAAGGCTGTATTTTCCAACAGATTTTAATTGCTCTGGTAGTTCAGGACGGAACGCACCAAAACTACCCATTTACCACTGTTTTGGCAACTCCAGAAATATAAATCATCTGAGTCACAAATAAAATTGAAAATTTGATTTTCCCATTGCATAGAGCCTTTCGGCTCTGTTAATCACCCGAAGACTCAGGTTATGACACTTCTTTACCAAAAGCATCGACAAACAGCAGAAAATCGCTAATGCCAATGATGCCATTTCCATCCAGATCGAATCGCGCGTCATACCCCGCATCGCCTTGACTTAATCCGAACTGATCCACAAAAAGCAGAAAATCGCTAACGCCAACAGTCCCATTCCCATCAAAATCGGGCGATGGCGACCTGTCAAACAAGACCTCAACACCCCGCTCTTGCAGAGCAGGAATATGCGTGGTGAGAGATTGTGAACTCAACGGATTATCCGTAAGATTCAACTCGGCCAAGCTGGTTGCAAACTCAAGCCCGGTCAAATCGCGGATATTGCGATTGCTCGCATCAAGAGTAGTCAAACTCGCCATATCCGTCACTATAATAGGTGCAAAACGCGACTTGCCCAGCGCATCTCGAATCACCGCACGCAGGTTGGCATCGGGGATATTGGCCACAGGCATGACATACTCTGACATATCCCATAGCAGAACGCTACCATCATAAGACCCGGAAGCGAAGGTAGTGCCATCGGGTGAAAACGACACAGAAGTGACCCAGTTTGTATGCCCTCTAAGTGTGGCGATATTTTCCTTTGTCGCAACATCCCACAATCTGACCATATTATCTCTTGCCCCAGAAGCGAGCGTTGTCCCATCGGGTGAAAACGCCAAAGACAAAATCGAGGTATTACCACCACTATCCCCTCCAAGTATGGTGGCGATATGTTCTCCTGCAATATTCCACAACCTGACCGTTTTATCTTCTGACCCGGAAGCCAGCATCGTCCTATCGGGTGAAAACGCCACAGCCCTTACCCTGCTTGTATGCCCTTCAAGCGTAGTGATACGTTGTGGTGGAATTTCCCACAGTTCAAAAGATCTATGGATAACATTCCCATCAGTATCTATTGCTGTGACATAAATCGGATGCTCGGTGGGATAGGAAAGACTTGCTCCACTAACAGATGGAATAACACCATCATACTCAAATTCAACAACAGCATCTCTTTCACCGGTCAATCCACGACACGCCTTCACTTCAGGAAATCCGGCAGCGAGGTGTGGTCTTGTTGTTTTAACGAATAGGATCACTTGATGAAGTCCTTCTGAATCGCTGACTTTGAATTGAATAGAAACACTTTTTGAGCCTATTGGATATTCAGGCGGTGAAATGAGTTCAATCGTTGGTAACTGCGCCTCTTTCGGTGGGGTATCAGGATTGAAGTAGGGACTCGCAGCCAAAAATTCGGCATTGCATGCAGATAACCGATCTTGTCCGGGACCATAAGACATAATGTACGCATTATTTCGAAAATCGTGCTCTAATCCGAAGACATGGCCAAGTTCATGTGCTGCTGTTGTCCGGCTAAATTCACCCGGAAACAACGCGATACCACCACTTCTTTCTCGTTCTGCTACACCTCTCGCATACCTGCTAATAAGGTTTGTACTGTTGTCAATAACGGTAAAGTAAATGTCCTCATAGACGTTAAATATCTTGTTAATCTCGGGAGCCACAGTACCATACGTGTTGTTGAGATAGTGACTATCGGGATGTTGTCCATCCACGCGGTGAACCAGCGGTTCGCCCTGTGCATCGGTCTCAAAACGGAAAGTCTTGTTCCCATACGCCTGCATCTGTTCAGCATAAAAGGTCTGAATATTGCGAATCTCAGCTTTCATATTCTGAACAACTTCTTCATTAAACGAACGGTCATTGGGCAAGAAATAGATCAGCCGCACAGTGCGCGGTTCCCCAACATTCAGATTAAGTGCCTGCTTGCGAGCAACATATTGATGACTATCGCGCTCACCTTCTGATTCGAACGGCAAACAGAAATGCACATTATCTGCTTCAGATGAAGCATATCCCACAGACGAAAAACACACCAACGCGAAAAAGTACGTGCTTAATCTGGTAAAAAAGATGAAATGTTTCATCGGTTTGTGCTCTTTACTCTGGCTCAGCCGTGAATTGGCATTGCTGGCGCAAAAAACGCACTGGGCCGACTATAAGTCCAGTCATCGGTTTATACATACGTTGTGTGTATTTTAAAAAACTCTCTTTTCACAAAGCCCATTTTTACACGACCGCGTAACATCAATTATAATGATAAAACGAGACGATTTCCCTTTGGGGAAGTGCCTCGTTTTATCACGTAATAAGCGCCACGGAATATATCTCATTCTTACTCCCCCACCGCGGGCTTCAACGCGCCAAAGCGCACATTAACCCCTCTGCTCCGAAGGGCTATAATGTGTGTGCTGATTGATGTGGCACTCAACGGGTTGCCCCTCATATCAACCAGATCTCCACTGCCCAATCCCGTGTTTGCAATCAGGGGTGCGAGATCCGAGATGTTGTTGGCGTAAAGATACAGAATTCCCAGACGGGTCATGCCGGAGAGCGCGGATATATCTGAAATGTTGTTGTCGAAAAGATTTAGTATTTCCAGACCGGTCATGCCGGAGAGCGCAGATATATCTGAAATGTTGTTGCTATAAAGAGACAGTTGGTCCAGACGGGTTAAGCCGGATAACGCTGACACATCCGAAATGCTGTTGTTGCTAAGCTTTAGCGTTCTCAGACTGGTCAAGTTAGAGAGCACGGACACATCCGAAATGCTGTTGTTGCTAAGATACAACTCCGTCAGACCGGTCAAGTTAGAGAGCACGGACACATCTGAGATATTGTTGGTGTCAAGATTTAGTATTCTTAGATCGGTCAAGTTAGAGAGCACTGATACATCCGAAATGCTGTTGTTGGAAAGAGACAGATCTATCAGACTGGTCAAGCCAGACAGCACTGACACATCCGAAATGCTGTTGAAGTTGAGATCTAACCTTTTCAGACTGGTCATGCCGGACAGTGGAGACAAATCTGAGATGCTATTGTCGCCAAGATACAGTTGTTCCAGATTGATCGCAAACTCAAGGCCAGTCAAGTCCCTGATGTTCGCATCGCGTGCCCTGAAGCCAGTCGCGATTGCCATCTCATCTCTGGTGATCGGTGCACCGCTCGCCTTGCTGAAAAGCCTCTCTAAGGCTGCGCGCAGATTCGCATCTGGAATAACAACCTGCATCGCCCCGCTATCACCACCGCTGGGCGTAGATACCTCTTTGCCATAGCTATCGACAAAGAGCAGAAAATCGGGAAAATCTATCTCGCCATTACCATTCAGATCGTATTTTGCATCATAATTCTCCTGGCCTTCTCGGGAATCAAACGCACCGACAAAGAGCAAAAAGTCGGGAAAACCAACCTGACCATCGCCATCAAAGTCCGGGATAACATCTTGATCGCCCGACGTACGATTCTGCGCTGAAAGAGACAGCGGGTGCATCAAAAACACGAGCGTTGATAGGATGAACAGAATCTGGTTACGCATTGTTTTCTCCTTATCGTTACACATTCCTCTTAACACACGTTTGAACATACGTTTGTGTGGAAGATAAAGGTATTTCCCTATGAGTCAAGTTTTTCATGTTACGTGTTACGATGTTACGTGTTACGCAACTTTTTGGCTTGCGTCTTGAAAGCGATCACCCATTTTCCAACCCCGCAGCGTGACGCCCCGCCCTGGGATCACCCGCAGCGTAATACCTGCCCTCTTCCCGATTGACATAAACCATAACAGGCGTCGCAATATTAGATGGTTTCGCCTCGACCTGATGCCCCCGTCTAACGAGATCATCCTGCACATCCCCGCTTATCGCATCATTGAGCGTCAGCGACCCGGCCTGTTTGAACGTCTGCTCGCGGATGGGATTGGGATCGAATGAATCTTGATGATGCGCCGTGGCAAAACGGGGCGCTGTAACAGCCTCTTCCGGCATAATCCCAAACTCGACAAAATCCAGCAACAAATTCAAAGTCGTCTGATCTTGCAAATCGCCACCTGCAACACTAATACCCAGAATCGGTTGCCCATCTTTCAGCACCAGCGTAGGCGTCAACGTAATGCGCGGGCGTTTCCCGGGCTGGATACAATTGGGATGACCCGCTGTCGTATTGAGACTGCGCAGGCGATTCCCATAAGTAACACCCGTACTCCCCCCGTCAATCGTGGGACGGTGAACATTGGCACTCGGCGTCGCCGCGACCACATTGCCCCAGCGGTCAGCCACCACACAGGTCGTCGTACCCCCAATGCCGGGACGGAACACACCGTCTTCTTTGACCGGCTGCATCAGATACGGATCGCCCGGACGCGCCTCCAGGGAAGCCGTATGCATATCGATGAGCGGCACACGCATATCGGTGTACGCATCGGAGAGCAACCCGCCCAGAGGCACACCCGAAAAATCGGGATCGGCATAATAAGCATCGCGGTCCGCCATGGCGAGCTTGATCGCTTCGGTAATCACATGGATATAATCAGCCGAGAGATGGCGCATAGCTTTGACATCGAATTTCTCGAGCAGGCGCAACGCCTGACACAAATAAGGTCCCTGCGTCCACGGCCCGCATTTGCAAACCGTGTACCCCCGATAAGAAACCGTAACCGGATCTTCAATCGTCGTAATATGCGTCGCCAGATCTTCCCGACGCAAAAACCCCCCTTTTGCGACATAAAAAGCCTCAAGCTCCTCGGCAATATCATTGCGGTATTTGTTCCGTCCGTAAAAACGATCCGCGGCAGCTTGCAATTTTTCCTCTCGGCTACCCGACGTAAGGTGCTCCTCCTCAACGAGCTTCCGCAACGTACTCGCAAGATTGGGATGCCACTCATCCTCGCCCGCATCGAGCAAGGCAAGCACAGGGGCGATAATCTCTTCAAAAGACATCGTACCGTATCGCTTGAGCGTTGTAATACACAAATCAACCACCGAAGGCACGGGCGCCATCTTCATATCGCCATCGCCTGGAATACCGTTTTTCATATACCAGTCAATCGCCTCCTGAGAACGCGGTGCCCGCCCCTGTCCACTCAGCGCTTTAACTTCTGAAGTCTCAGCACTATAGATAAGAAGCGGCACTTCCCCACCAATAGAACACGCGCCGTGATCTGTAACATTCAGCGCGAAAATAGTCGCCGCGGCTGCATCGGCAGCATTGCCACCCCTGTCCAAAATCTCAATACCCGCCGCAACAGCACCTGCACCACCCGCCGCCACAACACCCGTCTTACTCTCAGCCTTCCATCCAATTTGATCCACATTTATGCTGGACATGCTTTTCTCCTTTTTTGACCCTTGACGCCGCACGAAACCCTGACTTTATTCGCATTATAGCATGATCTCTTAATGAATACAAAACAAACCCTATTCCCTCCTTGAATATCTCCCTCAAATTTTGATCAAATAGACAGGCACTTTCCTGTCCTAAAGAACGGGTATCAAACACGCCCTCTGTGCGATGCAGAGGGCGTGTTTTTGTGATAAATCTGACTTATGAAGCCGCACTCAACAAATATTATTTGTGGCACGAGTTCGGCGATCTACATTTGATTTTGCCCTGAATACGCGGTATATTGGGCCCAGTAAGGTGGAAGAACCTCTACACTGAAACTGGAGAACAAATGTTCAAAATTCACGAAATTGACGACAATATCCGCAGCGCCTATGGCATGACAGTCGCCGATGTCACAGGCACAGGGCACCTGGACATCGTGGTCGGTTCCACGGGGATCTCGATGATAGCCCTGTACGAAGGACCCCATTTTGAGAAACAAATAATATCAGAAGCGCATCCCGGCACCATCGCACTATCGGTATTCGACGTCACGGGCAACGGTCGAAAAGACATAATTGCAGGCAGTGGATTTGCGCGAAGACAGCGGATACCACCGGAGTATTTGCACTGGTTTCAAGCACCTGAAGATAGCGACATCTGGACGCAGCACTTCATCGACTGGGTGCCCTATTTACACCGCATTGCAATGGTAGATGTCAACGGTCAACCCCTGCTATTTGTAGCCACACTGCAAGGGCCGGGAAGCCATATCAACGACTTTGATGCGCCGGGTGAATTGTGGTGTTATCGCGTACCACAAGACCCGGTAAATGAACCGTGGGAAAAGCGGTTAATCGACGGGCAATTGAGACTCAATCACGGCCTGAGTGTATGCGACGTAGATGGCGATGGTCGCATGGATTTGTTGCTCGGCACACGCGACGGCCTGATCTGGTTTGAACCACCCAAAGGGGACGGATTCGCGGAAAATTGGAACCGGTTTACCATAAGTCCCCGCGAAAGCAGCGAGACCTTTGCCGTAGATATGGATGGGGATGGCATAAATGAAATACTATCCATCGAACCCTGGCACGGCAATGAACTCGCCTGGTACAAAGCCACCGGCGACATCCGAACAGGCGCGTGGGAACGGCATCTAATCAGCGACAAACTCAACCGCGGACATTCCCTGTGGTGTGGCGACATAGACAGCGACAACGCACTGGAAGTCATTGCCGGATACAACGGTCCCGGCACAGCCCTCAACATCTATCGCCCAGAGAACCTGAAAAAAGACACATGGCACATTGAACAAATCGACAACGGCATTGGCATGGGGCAAATGGAAGTCGTAGATATGAACGGCAACGGCAAATTGGACATCGCCGCAAGCGGCATGTCAACGGGCAATGTGCGGTGGTATGAACAGAGGTGATATCACAACACTCAACTCACAAAGGAGAAAAACATGTTTTTTGAATTGCGTCAATATCGCACCCAACCTGGAAAACGAGAAGAATGGGTTGCATTTATGGAGAGTGAAATCATCCCGTTTCAAATTTCAAAAGGCATGGTCGTCATCGGCAGCTTTGTCGGCGAAGAAGAAGACGATCTCTACGTGTGGATCCGTCGATTTGAGAGCGAAGAACAAAGGGAGCAACTCTACAAAGCCGTCTATGAAGACCCGTACTGGACCGACACATTGAGCGATCAAGTAGGTGCGCTAATTGACCGAGAGCGCATCGTGGTAACGCGCCTGAACGCAACATCGAGATCCGTGATTCAATAGATGGATAACGGAAAGACCCTGGACTTTGAGATCACCCGATCAGAATACAGACAGGAGATAAGTCTTGGCTACTGAAAAGGAATTGACGATCAAGTTGCCTGAGCCGCTCGTCGAAATACTCGGCGGTGCCCAGAAAGCGACAAAAGAGGCCACCCGGGCAACAGTTTTGGATTTGGTGCGTACAGGGAAAATCAGTGTGGGAAAGGGTGCAGAGTTGCTTAACCTGTCCCGGCATGATTTTTTGGATCTCATGAATGATCATCATGTGCCTGCAATTGATTATTCACCCGAAAATTTCGAATATGAACTTCGTGGACTGCGTGAAAAATTTGGAATTTTACCTACCAAAAACTGACAAATCCAGTGTATTCAAGCCGACGTTTCACGCGCTGGAGTTTATGAGTTGTGCGGGGATAGGTGGGATCGCAAAAAGCGATAAGCGCGTCGAGCAGATCCGCGAGTTCTTCTCCTGCGCCGGACAGGCGCGGGAGAATTTTTTGTAAAATTTGATAATCAAAAGCGTCGCGGGGCGTGAACTCTGGCGCATTTGAAGGAAGACCTTCAATCAGATCGAGAGCATACGCCATATAGATGAGAACCTCGTCGCGAATGCGATACCCAAAATGCAGGTCTTCCTCGGCGAGCATCGCATTGATCTCCTTCAGCGGTTCATTCCATGCAATAACCTCATCGCGGTGGCGAACATCTTCCAACTGGCGATAGGGACGGTCAATAAGCGCGGAACCGAGGGCGCGCAGAGCAGTCGAGTCAATCTGCACATCGGGATCATAATCCGATAGCCCCAGATCAACGCGATCAAAAGCAACCGTATTTGCCCGGTCGAGCACCTTGGGACTAAATGTATAGGTCGTCTCGTCCATATTGACCGTGCCTGCAACAAACAAATTGGGCGGAATGGACAAACGCGAAGGCAAATCTCCCATCTCATCCGTCCTCATAATATCGCCTCCTTGCGCCAGTTCAATCGGATCCGTCGTCCACGCGCCATCGGGCGTGCGTCTCGCCGTCTCCATAACACTCAAAAAATCGGCAAAATAGTGTTCCACCCGGGCGAGATTCATCTCGTCCAAACACACAAAATAAGGACGCTCCGGGTCGGCCTCTGCCTCGCACATAGCCCGAAGCAAAACACCGGGACGAAACACCCCCGTAAGCAAATTTTCAAACCCGAGCAAATCGCGCACATCATTCCAATCCGGGCGCACGGGAATGAGGCGATACCCCCTAACTCGACCCTTATCGAGACCATTGGTAGCCTCGGCCAAAAGGCGAACCACAGTGCTCTTTCCCGTCCCAGATATCCCCGCCAAAATGAGAAAAGGTTTGGTCTTAAGACACAAATAGAGATTGAACAACATACTCGCTTCAATATGGAAATTCTTCAGCGCCGTGAACCGGTAAAGATCGCACAACAGCTCCGCCTCCACAGGCACAAGCGCATCCCGCACAATACCGGCTTCTGCGGGATCGGGCACATGATATACGATGCTACTTTTAGAGGCCTGGTATCTGGCTCCTGTAAACACCGCATACAGCGCGTAGAGATCTGCAAGCACCCCATTGATATCGTCAATAAGCCTCGGCGCCGCGGCTTCCTCGGGCGTGAGAATTGAACCGACAAACAAAGAGCGATCAACCCCCGCAAGTCTGGAAGGCGACCAGGGCACGGAGCGACCGGGTGACTCCACAATAATATCACCGGCCAAACAGCGATACCCCTTGCGCGGCACCAAACCGCGAAACTTCTTGCGATCGGCAAGAGCCTTTTCCATCGCCTCGGATGTCCACCAGCCAGAGTAAAAACCTATGGCAACGGCATTGTGGTGCAAATAAATACCCAGTTGAGGCAAGCGGGGAAACGCGCTCTTTTTCAACTTGCGATCTACAAAATAGAGACACGCGTGATCCCGAGGCCGGTTGGGATTGGAGCGAAAATTACTGGTCGCGTAAACCGGTGAGACAACAGCCGTAAGTTCTGGATGCTGTTTGGTCAGGACGGGTTCAATCTCATCGCGGAGGGTTTGCATGCGACCGTGCAGATACTCAGCACCTATGCGCGTGCCATTACAGGCGAGAAAATCGTTGGGAGAGAAAGAGAACATAAACGTTGTCAGTTGTCATTGTTCATTGATTAAAGGTTGCGTCTGTGCATACCCAATTTGTATTGCTTCCTAATGTTACACAGATTTTTGGAAGTATGGAAGGGATTTTTGACTCTTGTATAACTAAATTTGGATTGCTTTGATTTGCGAGAATTATACCACCTCTTAAAAATTAGCAATTGATGAGCGCAGGGTTAAGCAAAAAACATTTAATATCCCTATAAGTTTAGCTTGATTTCGAAAAAAATTGAGTTATCTTGTCCATGACCTAGATGTTATATTCATACACTTTTAGGGAGGGACGGGATGGTGCATTTTGTGTCACTCCGTCTGTAACCGTTACGCCTGCGTTATCACACAGGCAGTGACACAACTACATTCTGGGAGGTAGAAATGGTAAGCAGAATTATTGTTGGTCTGGTCATCGTTCTCGCGATTGTGCAGGGCTTGTTGCCCGACGCGATCCCTGGGGGACTTGTGCCACTTGCGCTGGTGATTCTGGGCTTACTCTACGCGGTAGTGGCGGTTGACGCTGAGGACGCGACAGCCTACCTGGTGGTTGCGCTTGCGGTCGGTGCTGCTGCAGGATCCGACGTGTTGAGCAACATACAGGGAATTGGAGCCCATCTGGACGCCATCGTCGATCCGATCAGTACCGCTTTGTATGCCGGTGTCATAGCCATACTCGTGACAAAGGCGGCAAACCTCATCAAGGGTTAAAGGCTTCTAAAATCGTTTTTTAGAGTCTTTGTACGGGGTGGTAGCACTCCGTCTGTAAGCGACACACTAACTTATTCTTGGAGGTAGAAATGGTAAACAGGATTATTATTGGCCTGATCGTCGTTCTGGCGATTATTCAGGGCTTGGCGGGCGACGCGATCCCTATGGGGATTGTGCCGCTCGTGCTGGTGGTTCTGGGCCTGGTGTACGGGGTGTTGGCGGTTGACGCTGAGGACGCGACAGCCTATCTGGTGGTTGCGCTTGCGGTCGGCGCTGCTGGAAATGCGGACGTGTTGAGCAACATACAGGGAATTGGCGCCCACCTGGACGCCATCGTCGATCCGATTGTTACCGCTCTGTATGCCAGCGTCATAGCCGTATTCGCAATGAGGACGTTAAATCGCCTCAAAGGTTAAAGATGACTGGTGGATCAGCGACCTGTAACCACTGATTCATCCTTTGTCTGATGATGATGAATGGTTAAACCAGCACAAAAGTAAGTTTTATTCAAAGCGCAGAGAGCAATGCCGTTCTCTGCGCTTTGTACGTCATACAGGAGATTTTATGGGTATAGATAACCTGAGATCGGCAATGCCCGACTATGCGCGGGATATTCGATTGAACCTGGGATCGGTCATATCTGCATCGCGTCTCGACCCAGCAATGGCCTGGGGATCTGCACTCACAGCGGCACTGGTGTCAAAAAATGCACAGGTAATTCAGAATATCGCCGAGGACGCACAGGCTGTTATGGACGAAAAACACATAAAAGCAGTGAAATCCGCTGCTGCCATGATGAGCATGACCAATGTGTGGTATAAATTTACCGATCTCATTCGGGACAACGACGTAAAGAAACAGCCGCCCAAATTGCGAATGAATGCCGTGTTGACCCACGGCGGTGTCGATCGCGCTTTGTTCGAAGCGTGGAGTCTCGCGGCGAGTGTGGTAAACGCGTGTGGTATTTGCGTAAACGCACACGCATCGCAATTGAACAAACTGGGCATTGACGCACAACAAATCGCAGATATCGCCCGCATTGCCACTGTAATAAAATCAGTGGCCGATACGCTATCCTTCGAAGCACTATCCAATGATTAAAAAAATCGCTCAGGTGGTAACATGTCTATTCAAGAACGCGCAAAATACGGTGCCGAAGCATTTGACGGAATCACGGGCAGCTTACCCCAACCCTTCCCGCGCACCATGGGTCCAAACTGTCTGACATACCTCCGGGAAGTCGTTACATCGGGCCTGCAATGCGACATGGTTCGGCGATTTGAAACGGTTTTTGAAAGAGAAATGGGCATCAAACACTGCATCGGCACACCCGGATGCACCGCAGCACTCAACATTCTCGCAGCCGCGCTCAGTCTCGAACCCGGCGATGAAATCATCGTATCGCCCATCACCGACTACGGCACGGTTATGGGACTGCTCAAAGAAAACTACATCCCGGTCTTCCCCGACACCGAACCCGGCACACCGCTCATCAGTGCCCGCACCATAGCACCCTGTATTACCAACCGCACGCGAGCCATTCTCGCCGTCCACATAACCGGTCTCATCTGCGACATGGACCCCATCCACGCGCTGGCAAAAAAACACGGCCTGACCGTCATTGAAGACGTATGCCAGGCCGTATTTGGCACATACAAAGGCCGCCCTGCAGGCACCCTCGGCGATGTCGCCGCCTTCTCATTCGACTCCGAAAAAACACTCGGCTCTGACGTCGGCGGCTGTGTCATTACAGATGACGACGAACTCGCCGAACAAACTCGGTTCGTCGGTCAAAGCAGAGGCGGACAAATGGTTGAGGGATTAGGTCGCGTACACGCCGTAAATGGATACGCCCTGCGCATGACCCAATCGACCGCCGCCATCACCCTTGCACAACTCGAAATCATCCGCCCGGCCGTTGCACACATCGACGGCATGATTCGCCTCATCACCGACAAACTCGCCGAAATCTCCGGCATCATCCCACTATCCATTCCAGACTACATGGAAATCTATTCCTGCTGGATGGCCGGATTCAGCATCGATCCCAATGCCTTTAGATGCAACGCCGAATCCTTTGCACAACAAGTCGCCGATGCAGGACTCACCGGTGCGGGACTCGGAAAATACTATCTCATGCCCGCCGCACTGCCCTTTTTAACCGATAAAGCCGAGAAACGCCACTTTCCCTTCTCCAAACCCCCGGCATCCCACACCTACAAATACGGCGCAAACACCTGCCCCAATGCCCGGGATTTTCTCGACAATTTCATCCGCTGGACGACTTTCTGTGAAAAATATCAACCCGAACACTGCGACCTCGTCGCCCAAATAGTCGCCACTGTCGCCGACCAAAATCGAGTCTAAGACGCTGGAGAAAAACATGGCCCTCACAATATGCCCCTGGAAATACAACAAAACCTGGGTCTATTCCATCACGTATGACGAAGCCCTCGCCGACCTGCACCAATTTGCAATCCCCATCCACGAAGAATATGGCATTCCGGGACATGTGGAAGTCGTAGTCGGGCAACTGGGCGAAACGCGCAACCTTGGCAACTCCAGCTACAATGGCTATCGCCACATGAATGCCGACGAACTCAAAGACCTGCTCGCCCGAGGCTGGGGAATTGGCAATCACTCCTGGAGCCACGAACTCATACAACCCGACATGGTTGACCTGGAAATTGCCCGCGCAAAAGACGTACTCGAAACCGCCATTGACGCACCCGTTGATCTCTACTGCGCCCCCGGTAACAATTCCAACATGTCAGACCACGTCCTCAAAGCCTGTCGCAAACACGGCTACCTCGGCGCCATGAGCCTGACCGATGCTCTCAACCGCCCGAACACCGCGCTATTCTGGCTCAATCGCACGGCATTGCACGAACAGTATTACGCCCCGTTCTTTAGCGAATACGACCCATTCCGCAACATCCGCCATGCACAAACTCAAAACGGCTGGATCATCGACTACTGCCATTGTCCCTTGGAAAAACCCATCCACCCCAACAAAGACTGTTCACATCCGCAACTCAGAAAAAGACTTGAAACCGTCCTCGCAGAAGGCGGAGAAAAAGTCTGGTGCGCTGTGCCCGAAGAAGTAATCTTCTACCACCAGACCAGACGCCACACACAAATCGAAACACTGTCCGACACAAAAACCCAAAAGCGCTACCGCCTCCACCTCCACAACCTGAGCGACCGCGTCACCTGCCGCACCCTCACCCTCCACGCCGACGTCCCCGCCCCCTGGTGTCGCTTTCCCAACGTATGGATCGATGGACAACCCCACCCCGCACACCTGATCGAACCGAGAAAATTGCAAATCACGGTCGATATCACAGACGGCATGGAATTGGTCTTTAAAGATTCGAGTGCATGAGATCGCGGCAGGGATGCCGCTCCTACAGTAGGCGGATCATACCATCCGCATCAATTATCCAGTCTCACCCTGACCCCTCTTTCTCGAAGCGCCGGAATATGCGTGTTAATCGAAATATCGCTCAGGGGATTATCCCTCAAATCGATCAAACTTTTTTCACCACGCAATCCCGCGTTCTCCACCAGAGGCGATAAATCCGAAACATCGCAATCCCAACTATGCACCCTTTGCAGCCTGGTCAAACCCGACAGAGGAGAAATATCCGAGACCGCATTGTTATTCAGAGCCAATCCCCTCAGCTCGGTCAAACTCGACAGCGGAGAAATATCCCATATGAGATTATTACTCACATCCAGCCACCTCAAATCGGTCAAACCCGACAGCGGCGAGAGATCCGAAATATCGTTGGTATAGAGATGCAGCGTTCTCATCCTGGTCAAACCCGACAGCGGCGAGAGATCCGAAATATAGGAATTCCCACTAAGATCCAGTACTCTCAGTTCTGTCAAGTTCGACAGCGGCGATATACCAGCTATTGTATTGCGAAAGAGGTTCAACTCTGTCAGCCTGGTTAAACCCGACAACGGAGAGAGATCCGAAATATTATTGCTATTGACGCGATTGCCATTCACCAATACATAGCCGAGATTCAGCACCGTCAGTTCGATAGCGTATTCAATCCCCGTCAAATCGCGAATCCTTGAATTCGGTGCTTCAAGACGCTTCAACGTCGCCATCTCAGCCGCAGTAATCGCCTCACCTCCCGCTTTCTTCAAAGAATCCTCAATCACCGCACGCAGATTGACATCCGGAATCGTTATTTCCCCGCCCTTTTTATGAGCGTCTGCGTCGCATTCGCCATAGCTGACGAAGCAGATACCGAGAATGACCAGGAGATACCGGTAGATCATGGAAACAGTCCTCCAGAAAAAATAGACGGCATGGAACTCGTCTTTCAAGATTCGAATGCATGAGATCGCGGCAGGGATGCCGCTCCTACAGTAGGCGGATCGTAGGAGGGAAATCTTTTTCCCGACTCTCACAGTAGGCGGATCATACCATCCGCATCAATTATCCGCCCTCACCCTGACCCCTCTTTCCCGAAGCGCAGGAATATGCGTATTAATTGAGACATCGCTCAGGGGATTATCCCTCAAATCGATAAAATCTTTTTCACCACTCAACCCCGCGTTCTCCACCAGAGGCGATAAATCCGTAATATCGCAGTCCCAAATATTCAGCCTCTCCAGATAGATCATACCCGACAGATGAGAAATATCCGAGACCGCATTGACATTGAGAGTCAATCCCCTCAACTCGGTTAAACTCGACAGGCGAGAAATATCCCAGATCAGATTATTACTCAACCTCAGCCATCTCAAATCGGTCAAACCCGACAGCGGCGAGAGATCCGAAATTTCATTGGTGTAAAGATTCAGCGTTCTCAGCTTGATCAAACCCGACAGGGAAGAAATATCTGAAATATAGAAATTCGCACTAATATCCAGAACCGTCAGTTCCGTTAAACCCGACAGCGGCGAGATATCATATATCATATTGCGATGGAGGTGCAACTCCGTCAGCCTGGTTAAACCCGACAGCGGCGAAAGATCCGTAATATCATTGCTATTGAGGCGGTTGCCATTCACAAATACATCGCCGAGATTCAGCACCGTCAGTTCGGTTGCATGCTCAAGCCCGGTCAAATCGCGAATATGCGAATTCGGTGCTTCAAGACGCTTCAAAGTCGCCATTTCAGCCGCAGTAATCGCCTCACCGCTCGCTTTCTTCAAAGAATCCTCAATCACCGCACGCAGGTTGACATCCGGAATCGTTATTTCCCCGCCCTTTTTATGAGCACCTGCGTCGCATTCGCCATAAATGGCGAAGCAGACACCGAGGATGACCAGGAGATGCCGGTAGATCATGGAAACAGTCCTCCACCAGGTAGTTAGTTAAATAATACCATGCAGCGGCCCGCCCGACGCCCCGAGAGCCTCTACTCTTTTTGCAATCCTGGGATCTTCAACAAGCGGGGGTGCGTGGTGGGGTTTATGGCGTGCATCAATAATCAGCGACCCGTTGCAGCCCCAGTGTTTGTGTTCAATAAAGCTATCAACACCGTAAATATCATGCGAGGGATTGGAACGGGTAAACGTGACCCAGAGAAAATTGTTGAGGGTACGCGTACTAAATGCGCTGTCATTGACAATAAGAATAAGCGGCAAACCATCGAGAGATTGAGACGCGAGCGTCTCGGCAAGACGCGCTACATCCTTACTCCCATGGGCTGCATCTTTGAAATCGGGGCCTTCAATAGCGGCGATACCCGCCAGAGCAACGGCGGGATTTTTAAATCCATCAGGCAAGGTGAGATCAGCCGGAATCTCGCGCCACAGATCGCGCCTTTTCGCACCGGCTGCAGCGATCACAACTTTGGACCCCTCATTAAATCCCGTACCCGAATAATCCAGTGTATCCATCGTCGTACGGGTTTGAAAGTGGAGATCGCGCCGCCAATCCACTCGCTCGAGAACGTGGATAAAGAAAGAGCCAATATCGCGCGTATTCAGATGGGGATTATCTTCACCCGCACATATAAAAAGGTACTTTGCCAAAGAGCAGGCGCCAAAACCGAGCAGCGCATTGGCCAGCGTGAGAATCTCCTGCGGTTGTCGCTCGCGGTAGGGCACATAGCGTTCCGAACCAATGGCAATAAGCAAAGGGTGAACGCCCGCCGCATCCACAGCGTTAATAGACTTGAGACCCGGAATTTCAACAGGAACCATCGGCCCAGTAATCTCGTGAATGAGCAAACCAAATGCAGTATCTTCTTGCGGGGGGCGTCCCACAACAGTAAAGGGATAAACAGCGTCTTTGCGATGCCAAACATTTTCCACCTGAAGAACGGGAAAATCATGCGCGAGGCTATAATAGCCCAGGTGATCGCCAAAAGGACCCTCGGGCTTGGTCTCGCCCGGGTGGACGACGCCGGTAATAACAAAATCGGCGTCGGTAGAAATGACGTGGGCATTCCTGCGGGCATAGCGAAACCGACGCCCCGCCAGACCGCCGGCAAAAATGAGTTCAGACAAGCCCTCGGGCAAAGGCATAACAGCAGAGAACGTATGCGCGGGCGGCCCGCCGATAAAAATACTCACGCGCAATGGTTCCCCGCGCCTGAGCGCATTGGCATGGTGAATCCCAATATCGCGGCGGATCTGGTAGTGCAGACCAATTTCTTTCTTTCGCATGTACTCATTGCCAGAGAGCTGGATGCGATACATACCCAAATTCGCATTCATAACACCCGGACGGTCGGGATCCTCAGTATAAACCTGAGGCAAAAGAACAAATGGGCCGCCATCGTCGGGCCAGCATTGAATCTGAGGAAGCTGATCAATACTCGTACTGTATCTGAGCACCGCACCAGAACGCACCTTTTTGGGCAATGTATGAAATGCAATACTCGCAATCCCCAGTGCGCGCCAGGGTGCGCGAAGAAACGCAACCGGATCGGCTTTGGCTTCAATAAGGCGTTGTACCCATCTCAGGGTTGACCGAAAGAGAAAACGCGAACGGTCGAGCGTACCAAACAGATTGGAAACCGCCGGGAACGGACTATCTTTCACATTCGCATAATAAATAGCCGGGCCATTTGCCTGAAAAACGCGGCGATGGATCTCCGCCATCTCCAGATGGGGATCCACTTCCTGGTCAATGCGGATGAGATGACCGTTGCGATCGAGATCATCAACGCACTGTTTGAGGGACTTGTATCGCATTGCAGTATATTGTTAGAGGCTGTGAGACGTAAAAGGTAAGAAGTAAGAGGTTCAATGCTAATGTGTAATATAGTGTACTGAACCGCATAAAGAGACAATTTTTAAGTTATAGTAAGGAGAAACACTTCATGACATCATTTCGTGCACTGGTCGTACGCGAAGCAGAGGATCAATTTTTGAGATCAGTAGAAAAACGCCAGATAGATGAACTACCCGAAGGCGAAGTATTGATTCGGGTGCGCTATTCCTCGCTAAATTACAAAGATGCCCTATCCGCAACCGGGCATCGCGGCGTAACGCAAGCGTATCCGCACACGCCGGGCATAGATGCGGCGGGTGAAGTCGTCGAAAGCGCTATTGCCGACTTTGAACCCTACGACAGAGTCTTGGTAACGGGCTACGACTTGGGAATGAATACCGCGGGTGGATTTGGACAATACATCAGCGTACCCGCGCATTGGCTGGTCAGACTCCCCGAAGGATTGACCTTAAAAGAAAGCATGGGATATGGAACAGCGGGATTTACAGCAACACTATCAGTCCATCACATCATCGAAACAGGTGTGACGCCAGACCAGGGCGACATCGTCGTAACCGGCGCAACCGGCGGCGTAGGCAGTCTCGCAGTGGCCATATTGGCCAAAAACGGCTTTCGAGTTGTAGCAGCCACCGGAAAAGCATCAGAAAAGGAATACCTGAAAATGCTCGGCGCATCTGAAGTCATAGACAGGAACACACTGGACGACAACTCCGGCCGGCCCATCCTATCGGGCCGCTGGGCAGCGGCAATAGATACCGTTGGCGGCAACATCCTGTCAACACTCATCAAAACAACACAATATCACGGCGCAATAACCTGCTGCGGATTGGTCGCATCGCCAGAATTGCACACCACAGTATATCCATTTATTCTCCGCGGCATAAAACTAATCGGCATCGACTCTGTCTTATGCCCCATGGATCTCAGATTAAAAATCTGGAAGAAGATCGCCACAGATTGGAAAATCAATACACTGAACAACATAATCGTAGAATGCGGCCTAAAAGACCTGAATATACAAATAGATCGCATCCTATCCGGACAAATGCGCGGACGGATCGTCGTCAAGCTGTGAATTCTCAATCACAATCCTGCGGCTTCTCTTCAGCGCGTCGAGAGGATCTGGAATATCCGACTTGAGTTCGAGACTCATATTGCCGTCATAATTAACCGACACAAGCGCTTCGAATGTAGATTGCAGCACCTCCCGCGTAAGCACCCCATCGCACAGCCCCAGGTGCAGGTCCTCCTCCCCATCGTTATCATCGAGATGAACATAACCCAAACGGTCTCCTGCCAGCGCGATCATATCCGCGGGATCTTCGTTCGCCATTTGTGCATGACCGATATCAAAAAGCAGAAAGAGATTGGGATGACCGATCTTCTCGAGATAATTGAGCGTAAACGCTACCGTCGGCAAAAACGTACCCGGAAAATGTTCAACAGCCAGCCTGATACCCGCATCTTGCGCCCGGTCAGCCAGCGCGCTCAAAGACTCGGCAAACTGGTCGGGATCATCGCCCTGGGGCACCAGGTACGCAGTCGTCGCACCGAGCCGAGCACCGTGTTCAAATGCGCGACAGACGTGATCGCGTGCGGATTGTGGATTATCCCCGGCCAGAGATACCCCCTCGGGCATATCCGCAGAAGCGGCAATGCAAGAAATAGCGAGACCGAGATCTTTCACCCGTCGTTGAAGATCGGCTGTCTGAAGCCAACCCGGACGAATATCAATATGGGTAAACCCCGCATCGGCAACCTGCTCTAAAGCGATTTCCTCTGGGCAGGTCAGTGCCCATATACATGCAGCGAGAGACATGGTGGACTCCTGAAAAAAGAAATATTGCCAGTAAAAAGAACAAAAGAAGGGGGGAATAAAACCAAACCCACGTTACAAAGCTAGAGTGGCGTAATTTTTATTTTTATAAAAATTGGGTGCAGATCCGACCCGCAACCCGTGTCTAATGTGTTGTTTATAGCTTACCTCTATGTCAGGCGGTCCCTAGCCTTAACCTCGTGTCTGCTTGCAGTCTTTACCGTTTTTGTTGAAGACCATTCACTACAAGCACCCCCATATTCTTGAGGATAACAATTTCGAATCTGAAATTCGTACTCAGTATTCTCTTTAAGTCCAGACACTGTAAGCTGACACTTCCCATCATCTGATGGCTCTACTCTGGCCCTAATAGTCACCCAATCTGAGCCGTTTTGTCCCTTCGCTCGATACCTGAGTTCAGTTTCGATGGGTATATTAGTTTTGGTAGCCATTTTAACCTGCCTTTATGGTTAGGCTTTCTATCTTAGATGAGGGGTGATACAAAGAGGTAATGCGTGTTGGGTCATGAATAGATGATGATTGTACTCTTGCCTTAAAACGCAGGGGTCGAAGTTTATAGACGATATATGTTGCGTCATGTGTCGCCGTGATCTCAATATCAGGATCCGTTGATGTATCAGCTTGGCTTTCCGTCTCTTGAGATAATACAGCCAAAGCGACTTTTCTTGCCCAAAAGAGGTTATCTGTTGACTCAACAATGCGTGCCAATATCTTGCCTTCCTCGAAGTTACAATCTTGGATAATAGCCAAATAGACAGCAAGTGGTATATCCCAGGGATTCGCATAGTCGGTATCAATAGTGCGGTTACAAACTTCAACGGCCCTTTTATAGAGTTGCCTGTAAGCAGATACATCTTTGCAACAATCTCGAAGTTGCTTAACCTCGTCTTGTTCACAAACTATTGAACCAAATGTTTCAAATCCGCTCGCAACGCCAACCCTGGCCCCAAACTCGAAATCTTCGATTGCTGTGAATAGATTTTGAATATTCAAGGGCACCCCTTTCTTTCTGTCCAGACTTCCCAATTATCAAATTGTAACGCCTCTGGAAGATCCGTAATTCTGTGGAAATACTCCCCATCCTCACCCCATTTGCTGAGAACTCTGTGATCCATATCTTGTGGATAGCTGAATACTATTTGAGTCTTTTGGGCTACCCTGATTAAAGATGATCATATTGTCGTTGATCCTTACGAAAATCTGCTGTACAATGTATGCTAAAAAATTAGAAATGGCAAAAATGAAAGTTTGTGTCAAGTATTTTTTTTCAAAAAAACATTGGAATTTCAGAGTTTTAGGAAGACAATTGTTTGTTGTTTTTACAATTTGAACGGATTTACGGATTTAATCCGCGCGATCTCTGCATGTCCTATGAGTCGGCGAGAGAGGAAGGTTTATAGCGATGCCCAGGAAGAAACAGATACCGAAGTTCAAGAATGAAGATGAGGAGCGTGCATTCTGAGATGCTCACGATTCAACCGAGTATGTAGATTGGGCAAAGGGCAAGCGCGTCACATTATCCAATCTGAAACCATCAACCAGGACCATCTCTATTCGTTTGCCAGAAACAATGCTGGAGCAACTGAAACGACGATGTGCCCTATCAATCATTGCTCAAGCTCTACCTTGCGGAACGCATCTCGCAAGAATTGCCATCGTAGATACCCTCTGTCCTCAAAACCAAACCCCAGACGATTTTCGCCTGGGGTTTTTGTGTCACACAAGCGTTTCATTACCTCACCCCAGCGTCTGATTCTTTTCCCTCAGCGACCAGGATTTATCCGGATTGTGATACAGCCACTGCTCTACATTTTCTTTAATCCGGGACCATTCTGTATCAAGCATAGAAAACCACGTTGTATCCCGGTTGCGGTCTTTAACAATCATGTGCTGGCGAAAAAGCCCTTCATAAGTGAACCCCAGGCGCAGCGCAGCAGACCGCGAGCGTTTATTCAGCGCATCGCATTTCCATTCCACGCGGCGATAGGCCATAAAATCAAACGCCTCGCAAAGCATAAGATACGCGGCCTCGGTATTCGCACACGTATTTTGTGCCTCGGGTCCATACCAGATATTCCCGAGTTCCAACCGCCGCGCATCGGGCGCGATATTCAAAAAACTGACCATCCCAATAGGCCGACCAGATAATCTATCTCGAACAGAAAAAAAGAGCGGATCCTCCGAACACTCAATCTCCTCAAGCCACTGCTGCATAGACGGCACATCTTCAAAAGGCCCATACGCCATATACGTCCACAACTGTTCCACAAGTTCCGTCCCATGCGAACATGCAAACAATTCGGGCGCATCCTTTTCGGAATCGAGAGGCGACAGCGCAATATACTCACCCTCATAATCCATTCGTCGCGGAGTACGCATTTCAGACACAGACGGAACACAATCGCCAACGGGAAGAGACGGCATCGGTTTTATCTCCATAAACTATAGTTGATGTGATATTCTGAATATTCTTTGACAAAGTCATTTATAAAAATAAGAAAGTCAGCGAAATTCACCACGCCATCCCCGTTCAAATCACTACACGCCGATGCCGACGAATGCATCATCAAAACAGCCAATACAAAACACACACGCTTCAACATTGAAACCCTCTTAATTTTTACCATCTACTGCCCTGCCTGAGCCTTGCCCAGACGTAAATACCCAATTTTAGACGCGACGAGGTCTTTGACAGGATCTATCATCAGGATAGACACGCATATCGCTTGGCTCGGCTATCGAAGAGAAGGGTAGCAGTTAAGTATATCCTTTAGTATTTCTTTACCTCTTGGTTGATCTGCATACCAGATATTTGATTGACCCATTTCACCTTTGCCACCTGTTGGGATTTCCAATCTTTGTCCAAGTGGGAGTAGTGTGCAGTTTGAATCCTCTGCAACAATGCGGTAGCCAGGAACATTATTTGCTTTCTGGCAAGGTGGGGCTTTATCAAATTCTTGAAACTCTCGATAAACAGTCGCATTTTTGTACCAGCCAACAATACATGTCCCTCCCAATGGATGTCTGGCAGTCCATATAACATTCATATTTTTAATAAAATCAGCATTTCTATCAGCACCTAATCTATCGATTTTTATTTTGCTACCTGTGCCACCCGGAGGTCGAACATATCCATAGATTTGTTTTTTGTAGGGTGTAAAATTACAGACTTCCCCTCCGTGATTTTGGTCTTCGACATAAGATCCGCCGCCACGAAGTTCATCATTGATATTTTGACTTCGATAGTCTTCCTTCCATCCAATATTACAGAATAGATAGGTCATGATTATTCCTTCCTTTAATGATTTTAGGTAGTAATCAGATAAGTCATCGGAGAAAGCCAGCACACACAGCACGCAAGGCCATCCACCACCGTGTCTCCTGTTTGCATCCCACTTTGTAAGAGGGCACTGATGGATGCCAATCGTGAGTTGATCAAGCGGATAGAAGATAAAATACGGATCGCTACTGGACGGATGTGGAAGGAGGGATACAGCACTCGGTGGTTAGTTATCGGCTGTTTCGGCCATAGCGGTGTTCTTTAGTTTGCCGCGCATCCGCACGTAGGTTTCTTCCAGAAGGTCGCGCAGTTCCTCGGCAATTTCTGGATGTGGGTCGCCGGCAAGTGCTCTGCTTGCCAACTTTTCAGCCCGACGAAACTGGTTGCTATTAAACGCCATCCATCCGGCACTGCGGTGCAGCACTGACCAGGTTGGCTCGGTGTGGTCGCCGCGCTCATCCAATTCCCTAATGGCAGCAAGCTCCAATTCCAACGCTTCGGCATAAAGCTGGATAGCCTTTTTATCATGACCGCGTGTTCGTTCCAGAATGGCTGTTTCCACGAGGTCCATGGCCTGATTGTGAGGGTTGGTCGTGGTGGCACTCATTTTCTATTTACCTCGGCAAGTGGGCGGCTAAACTCGACTACGACGACATAAGCGGGCAACTGACTATCAATAAAATTAACTCGATCCATTTTCTCGCGCAACCGTCTTTTTACTTCTCCATCGTTACCATTAAGAATACCGGAAACTTCCAGCCTTGCCTTGCGCTGAAAGTTGGGGGCATCGGATTCTTCTCCCAGCCAGCGGTCAATGCGCGTACCTATCGCAGCACGCTCGATTGCGGCGTAACCAACTTCTTGTTTGAGCAGCAAGATCGCAATACCCTCAGCACCTTTTTCCGTGGCTTCTCGGAGATCTGCCCAAGTCCTGCGGACCTGGTCGGTGACTGGCGACCATTCTAAAATATAGTTGTTTGCGATATAACCTCTGACACTAAGTTCGACTCCTCCGGTATGGCCTTGTGACTCCAAACATACACTCGCGCACTGTGCCATTGACCCACCAGATTCTGAAGTAAGGCCGGGCTGCCCGGCACTTAAGTCATTTAAATTCAGCATGTATCATTTCCGTTTTGTCCATGCATGTGTAAATTATATAGAATATCAATATCAAGGTCAATCGCACATCAGAACCCAAGCAAACATCGAGCCAACATCACAGAATTGAGCGATAAATTGTATGGACAGAAGCTCAAGTACCCTCATCATGCTTTAATATACTGTATTGCGCCCTTAACTTGAATATAAGATCGCCTTTGGAGGCACATACAAACCGAACGCGCTGGGAGGCAAAAGTGTAAGTTTTGGTCTATGAAGGATGGGATATCGTGAAAAATATGTACCTTTACCTCATCTCACAAAGACTGGATTGCGGCTTAAACCCTGCCGCAATGACGGCACGGGGACCGTCCCCTACAATAATGAACAAAAAAAGCCCGTCCTTTTGGACAGGCTTCTCTATAACTTGAACACAAATGATGGGTCGGGAAAAGGATTTCCCTCCTACGTGATGGCTAAAATCTCGCCGCGATGACAATCTCACACCATCACATCTCAATAATATCTTCCCGTCTTGGCCCAACGGAAATCCACTTCACCGGAACCTCGAGCCACTCCTCAATATGCTCGACATAACTCTGTGCATTAGTCGGCAGATCCGAAAACCGACGTACCGATGAAATATCTGTTCTCCACCCCGGCAACTTTTCCAGAACAGGTGTCGCCCGGTCGAGCAGCGATGGCACTGGAAACACCTCTGTCTTCTCCCCATTGATCTCATAAGCTGTACAAACTGGAATCTCGTCCAGATAACCCAACACATCGAGCAGCGACAACGCAACCGCTGTCGCACCTTGCATGCGGCACCCATAGCGCGTTGCAACAGCGTCAAACCACCCCATTCTGCGGGGCCGTCCCGTTGTCGCACCGTATTCCCCTACATCGCCGCCCCTCGCGCGAAGCTCATCCGCCTCCTCGCCGAAAATCTCAGAAATAAAAGGCCCAGCCCCCACACAAGAAGAATACGCCTTTGCAACAGCGACAACTTGCGTAATCGAATAAGGCGGAATACCCGCCCCGATCGACGCAAAACCCGCCAACGTGGAAGAAGACGTGGGATAGGGATAAATCCCGTGATCGGGATCGCGCAAAGCACCCAATTGTCCCTCCACCAGAATCTTCTTTTTCTCTTTCAACGCATTGTGAAGCAACGATGACGTATCGCAAACATAAGACTCAATCTGCTCTCCGGCCACCATCAAATCTGGTACAATTTGCTCCAGAGACATAATCGGCTTGTGATATAAATGCTCGAAAAGCACATTTTTCACCTCCAGAGCGCGCGCGACGCGATCGCGCAAGCGGACCTCATCAAACAAATCGGCAACCTGAACCCCAACCTTCAAATACTTATCCGAATAAAACGGCGCAATACCCGACTTCGTCGAACCGTACTTTCGATCCCCCAACCGCTCTTCCTCGTACTCATCCATAAGAAGATGATAGGGAAGCAACACCTGCGCGCGCTCGGAGATACACAGATTTGGTTTCGGCACACCGCGGGCGATAAGATCATCCAACTCACTCAGAAATGCCGGAATACTCAACGCAATCCCCGTACCGAGAATATTCGTCGTATGCGGATAAAACACGCCCGAAGGCAAAAGGTGAAGGGCAAATTTCCCATACTCATTAATAATCGTATGCCCGGCATTATTGCCACCCTGAAAGCGAACGACAAAATCGGAATCCCGCGCCAGAACATCCGTCATCTTGCCCTTGCCTTCATCACCCCAATTTGCACCTACAATTGCTGAAACAGACATTTTAAAATCCTTTTTTTACAACTTCACCTGTTTAACCCAGTTCACAAATTCTTGCGACACAATATCCGCCATCACCGTATCCTGCACTGGCGTATCGATATTAAAAACCATAATCGCCTCGCCGCCCTGACTCCTGCGCCCCAGCGCCATATCGGAAATATTGATCCCATTTACAGCAAACAAATTGCCCATATGCCCCACCACCCCGGGCACATCCCGATTGCCCAAAACAATCATAGTCCCCTCGAGCTTTGCCTTCACCTCAATATCATCTATGCGAACCAATCGCAAATCGCGGCGCCCGAAAACCGTCGCCGAAATCGACGTCGTCTCTTCCGAAGTCTCGATATCTATCGTAATCAAATTGCTATAATCCTCGTGACTGCTCTTGGACTCTTCAACCCGAATGCTCCGTGCTTTCGCCCATAAAGGCGCGTTGACCAGCGTCACCGGCTCCTCGGCCTGATACCCAAAAATACCTTTCAAAACCGCAGCCGAAAGCGGCGCCGTAGCATACTCCTGAATCAAACCCTGATATCGATTAACCACCTTGTGCAAATGCCCACCCATAAGTTGCGCGTGCAACGACCCCACCTTTTCTGCCAGCGACAAATAAGGGCTGATCGCATCGAAATACTCGGGATCAATCGGCGGTAAATTGATACCACTCTGAACGGGCTTACCCTGCAGTGCATCGCGCAAATCCGCGGCAATCTGCCGCGCCACATTTTCCTGCGCCTCAAATGTTGAAGCCCCGAGATGCGGCGTAGAAACCACCTCTGACCTTTTAATCAGCGGATGATCAGCTGAAGGCGGTTCTTCGTCAAACACATCCAATGCCGCCCCAGCCACCTTCCCCGTTTCAATCGCCTCGGCAAGTGCTTCCTCATTCACCAGTTCACCCCGGGCGCAATTGATAATACGCACCCCATCCTTGCACCTTGCAAGCGCCGATGCAGAAATAAGATGATGGGTCTGATCCGTAAGCGCTGTGTGCAACGTAATATAATCCGACCTGGCAAAAATCTCATCGTAAGACGCCTGCTGTATATTCAACTGCCGCGCCAGATCATCCGACAAAAAAGGATCGGCCCCCAACAGCGTCATACCAAACGCATGGGCACGTCGTGCCACCTGCTGACCAACGCGCCCCACGCCAATAATGCCCAAAATTTTGCCGTATAATTCAACACCTGTATATTTGCTGCGCTCCCACTTGCCGGCTTTAATCGACGCGGTTGCCTGCGGGATATTGCGAGACAGCGCCATCATCATAGCCATCGCGTATTCGGCGGCAGAAATCGTATTGCCGCCCGGTGCATTCATCACCACAATCCCCCGCTGAGTGGCCGCTTCCACATCGATATTATCCACACCAGCACCAGCCCGACCAATCGCGCGAAGATTCACACCCGCCTCAATCACCCGTCGCGTAACCCGCGTTGTACTGCGCACAATCAACCCGACATACTCGCCAATAATCTCACACAATTCATCTTCAGACAAGCCCGTGTTCACATCGACTTCTATACCTGAAGAAACAAAAACACTCTGCCAGCCATCGGCCAGTGAATCACCGATCAAAACCTTTTCCATTTTCAATTTCAATGCCCTCTCGCATCCACTGCCCATGTCTCCACAAACATCCCGTTTTCATCAATCACACACACCTCATCCCACAAATTCACGGTCGTACACACATGGCGTGGCACCAGATAAAATTGATCGCCCACACGCGGTCGCGGTGTGCCCTGGGGCACACACAGCAACTGGTGTTCCTCATTGCGCCGCACAAACGCAATATCATCTGGCAACCCCATCGCTCGAAAATGGGGCGCAGACGTATCGGGCGCAACCGACTTGCTACCCGCGTCCAGCGTGATCAGATTATCAGCAGTCGTACTAATCACACTGGACAAAACCAATGCTGCCCATTGAAAAGGACTCTGCAGCTTGTCACCATACCCGGTATCCCAAAAAATCCACGTACCGGGCGAGACCTCATCCACCCCATCCACCCGTTGCGTATGCTCAAAACCCGGCGACCCCGAAGCCACTATTTTCTCAACCTCCATACCGGACCGTTCTATAAGATACCGGGTCTCAACAGCCCGCTCAATCGACTCAAACGCCGTCTTTGCGCGCATATCCGCATCGAAATCGCCCACATGCCCATCATACACATGCAAACCCGCAAAACACAACCCCGGCGACTGAGCAATCTGCCGCGCCAAAGCCAACGAAGGCGCACCGGGCAATGCCCCCGTGCGATCCATCCCCGTATTGACATCCACCATAACACCCAGGCTCAGATCCGCCAATGTACAAGCATCGGATAAAGCCTGAATATTATCCGCATCATCGGCAATAATTTTCAAATCGACATCGGGATACAGCCGCTTCAAATCGACCACGCGCCCAATATTTGCCCCCACGATATGATACGAGATCAACACATCGGTCGCACCAATCGCAGCGAGCATCGCCGCCTCTTTGGGCGTCGCACACTTAAACTTGTCAATCCCCGCATCCATCTCCATACGCGCAATCTGCGACATCTTATGCGTCTTGATATGGGGACGCAAACGCGCATACCCACCCATCATATCCCCAATTGCGCGAATATTGTGCGCCACCGCCTCTTTGTAAATCAACAACGCAGGCGTGGGAATTTCCCGAGCATTCTTTACCCGATAATCAAGCATTCAGCACCTCGCCAATCCATTGCCAAACCGCGTCCTTGCCGCGGCCCGTTGTGGCGGAAAACGGCAGGAGATCAAAATCGCCGTGCAAAGCGAGCATGCGTCGCGTTTGATCCAATCGCCTTTTGAGTTTATGACCCGACAGCTTATCGGCCTTGGTGGCAACCACCAAAAACGGCTTTTTTCCGTGTACCAGCCAATTGAGCATCTGCAAATCCTCGCGGCTTGGATCGTGCCTCGCATCGATCAACTGAACAAATCCCCTGATTGAAGGCCGATCCTGCACATACCCATCAATCAACTGCCCCCACGCCCGGCGCTCTTGCTGACTGCGCTTTGCATAGCCATAACCGGGCAAATCGACAAAATAATACGCCTGGTTTACAAGGTAAAAATTCAGCGTTCGCGTCTTGCCGGGCGTGCCACTGGTCTTCGCCAGATTTCGTCGGTTAAACAGCTGATTGAGCAACGACGACTTGCCCACATTGGAACGCCCTGCAAATGCAATCTCGGCCATCTCATCGCGGGGCAACTGCTTTAAAAAACCAATACTCGTAACAAATTCGGCAGAATGAAATTTCATGGTTGGCTTTCACACAAACGAAAACCGGGGTCCAATTCGGCCCCGGTTCCCCATCTTTGGGAAATATCTATCTTTTTAAGCGCGTTTTTTTGTCGATTCCAGAACTTCAATACGCGGCTTATTGCGGTTTTGAACCATATCGTAGGTCACCGTGACCTCGGTCATATCCTCATCGGATGGTATATCGTACATCAAATCCGTCATAATGGCTTCGAGAACCGACCGCAACCCGCGCGCACCTGTACCCTTTTCCTGCGTAATGCGAACAACCTCGCGCAGCGCGTCTTCCTCAAAAGCCAGCTCAACCCCATCGAGTTCAAACAACTTGTGATATTGCTTGGTAATTGCATTTTGCGGTTCAGTCAAAATCTGCAACAAAGCAGTTTCGTCCAGATTGCCCAACGCACACATCACGGGCATTCGCCCAACCAGTTCTGGAATCAGACCGTATTTGATCAAATCTTCTGGCTCGGCATGCTGGAAAATTTCACCGACATTTTTCGCATCAAAATCGGTCGCATCGGACCCAAAACCAATGGTCTTCTGGCCGATGCGGGTGCTAATAACGCTTTCCAAGCCATCAAATGCACCGCCACAGACAAACAGAATATTTTTGGTATTGAGCTGAATCAGCGGCTGTTCGGGATGCTTGCGCCCTCCTTTGGGCGGAATACTCGCCACCGTACCTTCCAAAATTTTCAACAACGCCTGCTGAACACCCTCCCCAGACACATCGCGCGTAATAGACGGATTGGCCGATTTTCGAGAAATTTTATCGACCTCATCCAAATACAAAATACCCATCTCGGCCTGTGCCACATCGTAATCCGCCGCCTGAAGCAGGCGCACCAGGATATTCTCAACATCTTCACCAACATACCCCGCTTCAGTCAAAATAGTGGCATCGGCAATCGAAAATGGAACCTGTAAAATGCGCGCCAGCGTTTGCGCCAAAAGCGTCTTGCCCGTGCCCGTAGGCCCTATAAGCAAAATATTGCTCTTATCGAGCTCTACATCGTCCGCAGACTGATTGGACCGAATGCGCTTATAATGATTATATACGGCAACCGAAAGAACGCGCTTGGCGCGCTCTTGACCAATCACATAATCGTCGAGACGGGCCTTAATTTCTTGCGGCTTGGGCAACCCCTTGTGAAGCGTCACGGGCTTTCTGAGATCGTCTTCTCGCAAAACCTCATTGCAGAGCTTGATACACTCACTGCAAATATTCACGCTGGGGCCAGTGACGATCTTATCGACCTGATCGGCACTCTTGCCACAAAAAGAACAGCGAATCTCTGCTCTGGAAGTCCGTCGTTTCATAACGCCCTACCTCTTATGACAAGGCTTCGTCAATATCGGGTTGGGAATCTTGTTCGGGAAGGAGCACTTCGTCAATCAGACCATAGTTCTTTGCCTCTTCAGCCGACATAAAGAAATCGCGGTCTGTATCCTTGTCTATGCGCTCAATATCCTGACCTGTACATTCGGATAAAATGGCATTCAAACGGTCGCGATATTGCAAAATCTCTTCGGCATGTCGTTCGATATCCGAAGCCTGACCGCCTGCACCACCAATGGGTTGGTGCAACAAAATGCGCGAATTTGGCAATGCGCGGCGCTGCCCCTTTGTGCCCCCTGCAAGAAGCACTGCGCCCATTGAAAAAGCCTGACCCACACAAACCGTTTCAACTTCATTGGGCACGTATTGCATCGTATCGTAAATCGCCAAACCCGCCGTAATACTACCGCCCGGAGAATTGATATACAGCCGAATCGGTTTCTCAGGTGTTTCAGAAGTGCAAAACAACATCTGAGCAATCACCAAATTGGCAATCGTATCGTTGATCGGCGTTCCAATAAAAATAATATTATCGCGCAACAGCCGCGAAAAAATATCGTACGCGCGCTCGCCACGCCCGGTTTGTTCAATTACTGTAGGAACCAGAGCCATATTTAATTTTAAATCCCGTTTTGTTGTTTAAATGTAAAATCTACCGAGACATCATTCACCATTTGATTCAACTTCCTCAACCTCTTCAACATTTGCGTTATCGATGAGAAAATCAAACGTCTTCTGAGTTTTAATATCCGACTTAATCTGATCGAGCTGTTCCGTTCGACCCAAAATTTGGCGCAAACGCGGCCCTTCAATATTGTGCCTTTGCGACATCTCTTCGAGATGTTTGTCCAAATCTTCATCCCTCACTTCGATATTTTCCTGATCGGCAACAGCATCGAGCAACAAAAAGCGTTTGACACCGCGTTCGGCTTGATCGCGCCCATTTTCGCGAATCGCATCTTCATCAATCTCATGGTCGTGACCGGCGTGCTCTTGCTTATACGATTCGATCATGCCCTCGAGATAGGTTTCAATCATACTATCGGGAACCTCAAAAGGATTCCCCTCAATCAGCGCATCCATCAAACCTTCCTCAACGCGTTGGCGAATAGCCTGATCGTACTGCGCCTGCATCTCAGCGCGAATTTGCGTTTTGAGTTCGTCCAAAGTCTCCACGCCGCCAATATTCTGCGCCAATTCATCGTTCAATTCGGGCAACTCGCGCTCGCGTACTTCTTTGGCCGTCACGCGGAACATCGCGGTTTCTTCTTTCGGCTCTTCCTCGTGATCCTCGTGATCCTCGTGATCCCCGTGATCCCCGTGGTCGTGCTCATCCTGAACAGGCCGCGTAATAGTAATCTCACGCGCCTCACCGGCCGCAATGCCCATCAATTGCTCCGCCAATTCAGTCGGCTTGTCGTCTTCCGTCTTAAACAACCGAATCGATTGATCTTCTGACTTGTGATCGACCACTGGACTGCCGCTCTCATCGAGTTCCTCGACATCGGCAAAAACCACATCGTCAACCTCGGCAGCGCGCTCGACGGCTTGCTCGGTAGCACTCTCCTCTTGCATATACCGCAGCCTGCCTTCAACATGCTCGTCTTCAACTGCAAACACGGGCCGCGTCACCCTCAGCCCCTTATAGGTCTCGACAGTTATCTCTGGACGGATATCAACAGAAGCCTTGAACACCAGAGGCTGTCCCTCTTCAAAATCGATATCGTCAATACTTGCCTGGGAAACGGGTTGAATACCTTCGGCTTCGCTCGCCTCCCGGTAAAATTCCTCGACCATCTCCTGGACAACCTCGCCCTTGATGGCCGGCCCAAATTGCCGTTTGATAACGCTCAGGGGAACTTTACCCTTGCGAAAACCCGGCAAATTAAGGGTCTTGCTGTATTTCCTGTAAGCGTCATTGAGGCGCTTATCCACATCTTCGGCCGGGGCTTCAATCTCTAAGGTTCGACGCCACGGCCCCGACTCGGTCACCTGTACATTCATCGCGTTGGATAATCCTTTCTTTATAATACTTTAGTCATTAACTGCTGGCCCAACGTGCAATAATAAACAAATAAAATCGCTTTGTCAATGGCGTTGGGGATGATGTTTGCCTCTCACCTCAACCATACCCCAGAGCCTTCAAATACGCCTTCACCGTATTCTCCAACCCCATAAAAACCGTATCTGCGATCAGCGCGTGACCAATAGACACCTCGAGAATACCGGGAATGGTCACAAACTCACCCAAATTATCGAGATTGAGATCGTGCCCCGCATTAACCCCCAGCCCGGCATCCTGTGCCGCGCGAGCCGAATCCGCGTATTGTCGAAAAACAGGTCCCACATTACCCCCGTCAAATGCAGAAGCATAAGACTCCGTATAAAGTTCAACGCGATCCGCATCCAGTGCCCTTGCCAGAACCATATCCTCCGGTACCGGATCCATAAACAGGGAAACCCGAATGCCCAGATCTTTCAATTCGGCAATAATCGGCTTAAGCCTCGCCCCATCCCGCCTCAAATCCCAACCGTGATCGGACGTACTCTGATCGGGGTCATCGGGCACCAGCGTACACTGATCTGGCACCACATCCCGCACCATATCCATAAAATCGGGAAAGGGATTGCCCTCAATATTGTACTCCACCCCCGAAATCATCTCTTTCAGCTCATAAACATCAGTCCTGCGAATATGCCGCTCATCGGGCCGAGGATGCACCGTAATACCATGCGCCCCCGCATCAATACACACCTGCGCCGCCCTTGTCACACTGGGCATCGTAAGCGGACGGCTATTCCGCAACAGCGCCACCCGATTCAAATTTACACTGAGTTTGGTCATTCCCATCCTCCTCATACCTAAGGTGCCAGCAAAGCGCGCTTCCACGCGCCATCACCTTGCCGAACATACAAAAACCGATCGTGCAACCGATCGTCCCTATTCACCCAAAATTCAAATTGATCGGGAATCACCCGATAGCCCCCCCAAAAATCCGGCAACGGCACATCCTCTCCCAGATATTTCCGATCCAACTCTGTCACGCGATCTTCCAAAAACGCCCGATCGGGAATAGCCTCGCTTTGAGGTGAGGCCCAGGCACTCAAGCGACTGCCTCGAGGACGAGAATCAAAATACGCTCTGGACACCTCATCCGAAACAGCCTCAACCCTTCCCTCAATACGCACCTGCCTGCCCAGCGATTTCCAGTGAAACAGCAGGGCTGCCCTGGGATTCTCCGCCAACTCATCGGCCTTGCGACTCTCCAGATTTGTAAAAAATACAAACCCACCCCGATCGCACTGCTTCACCAGCACCATACGCACCGAAGGCCGCCCATCGCTCGTCGCCGTTGCCAGTGCCACGGCTTCTGGCAGTATCGACTCCGAAGCTCTCGCCTCTTCAAACCACATATCAAACTGAACAAAAGGATCTGGATTCATATTTTTTTCCTGAGTGATTTAAGCAAATAAACGCGCATCTCTTTCCAATTGTGCCGGCATCCATCGGGATCGATATAAACACCCCGGGCCAAATACGGTTCCCATCCCGCATCTTTGTACCCGCGGCGTGCGTATAAATTGAGCGCAGGTTGATTGGCTGCATGAACGCACAGACCAATATTCTCATAACCCCGCTGAAATGTAATCTGCTCACTCACGTCTAACAACCGCGAAGCAATGCCCATTCGCCGATAATCTGGATGCACAAAAAGCGACGACACCTCGGGCCACGGTCGCACTTGCGGTGGCACACCAGAAGCATCGCCACCTTCCCAATTGAGCAACACCTGCGCCACCGGCAAATTGTCCCACCACGCCACATAAAAAATAAGCCTGCCGGATTCTTGTAGCATAAACCGCCGCCGATGCGTTTCTTTTCGGCCAAACGGCAAATACTGAAGCCGAGACACCTCGGATGATTTAAGAGAGCGAATGTCAATATCCATAAATCTATAATTATACCGAACACACGCGCGATATGCAAGACACTGCGACGTACAATCTTCATCGTATTTGTCTTGTTTTATTTGGTTATCCCTCTTTATATTTGTTAGGCAACCGATCTGGTTCATGACCACTATGGACGGCTAAGACCTGTAAGAATGGTTGAGAACAGGAAGTCCCGTGGCACATCACCTTATGGAGGAAAACGTGAGATGCGTTATGAGATCAAGCCCGTGCTCGATATGGGATTAGATAGCCTCGATATAGATCGGCTCAACAACTATTTCCGCGTTCTGTTAAAGCGCGATGCGCCATCTGTAACCGACCATGAATCGTGGCGTCGGCTTCTCTTGAACACTGGCTTCCTCGTCGAGGCAGGGGGAATCACCGCCGCCACCGTCGCAGGGTTGTTGCTATTCGGCGAAAACCCGAATTACCGCGTGCCGCAGGCCGGGATTACGGCGACCGCCTTTCCTCGCAAGGAGAAGGAATACGATACCGTTGACGAGGAAGTGATACGAGGTCCCCTCGTTTCGATCATGTCAGAACGCGGCCGCGCCGAGGAGAAAGGCATCATTGACCAGACCGTGGACTTCGTCAACCGCAATCTGCACACTGTCGCCTGGCTCGAAGGCGGACGTCGTATCCGCAAAAAGGCACTACCCCTGGAGGCTGTCCGGGAATCAATAGTCAACGCCGTTGTTCACAGGGACTACACGATGGTTGGTACAGATGTCGAAGTTTCTATGTACCGCGATCGCCTCGAAGTCATCTCGCCGGGGCGGCTACCCAATAGCGTCACAGTGGAAAAAATGCGAGAGGGTGTTCTGCGCGTATCCAGAAACGAACTCGTGAAGGATGTGCTGCGCGATTATGGTTATGTGGAGCATCTCGGCATGGGCGTGCGCAACCGAATCATCGGATCCATGCGCGACCACAACGGCACCGAGCCAGACCTGATCGAAGAGGAACACCGCTTCACCGTGCGGCTGTGGAAAGATCCGGAGAACACACCGTCTTATCCGTCACTCTGACAGGCGGTATCCTACATTCGAAGACGTATGGGCAAACTGAGTTTGAGAAAGGCCGAACAAAGGGAACTTATTTGCACAGCATTACCCGGATCACCACCCCGTGCTATTCCGCCTGAGCAAATTTTGCAAACAATGTCTGCAGAATCAGAATCCAGCGAAATTCTCCAAACAGTGTCTGGAGAATTTGATCAATCCCCTCAACAACTGATTTGCCAGACGCTGTCTGGCAAAAAGGAAACGGGTAAAGAATATTATAATTCTCTACCCGTTCTTTTTTCTTAAACTGATACCCTTACGTCAATCGGGGATCAACTCAATGTTGAGCCGACAGCCTACGGCCTCCGCGTATTTTCGCAGCGTTTCTACTTTTGGTGAATGTTGGCTATTGGCAGACTCTAAGCGGGTTATCGCTGTTGCCTTCGTACCCATCTTCTCAGCGACCTGCTCTTGAGTCATACCAGCGCGTTTTCGCGCTTCAAGCATTTTATGCAGCAACTCAAATTCAGGGGCTGCTTCATCATACTTTTCTTTATATCCAGGCTGTGACCGCATTTGTGCGATCAATTCTTTATGACTGAGCATTTTTCCTCCTATGAGGATTATTCTATTCTGATTTCCCATTTCATTTCTATCATATAACAAATTTGTTATATTTTGTCAAATGGTATCCAAGATTCAAAGATGTCGCAGTCTGAAACCTGATTTCCCCGTATTTGGCTTGTTTTGTTCTCCTTTTTATATTAAATAGCAAAGTACACGACAAAAAATAAAAGACCTGTGAAAATTGCTAAAAAGAGTTAGGTTTGAATGTCCCAAAACGAACCTTTCTCATCTTAACAAGGCACAGGTCTATGTCTCCTCAAGTTAATCAATTACACGACGTGATGCAACAGTATTTGCCCTGGCATAAAGCCCGCGTCACATTCACTGCGGCCTTCATTTTGTCGCTCATCACGCTGACCACGGTCAACTTCACCAAGCTTTCCAATGCGCTGAATGGACAGGCCAAACCGGCCTCCAACTATCGTCGTATTCAACGCTTCTTTGCACACTTTGATCTATCAGGGGATTGCCTGACGCGATTGATCTTGCACTTGTTACCCGTAAAGTCGGATTTCACCATCTCAATAGATCGTACGAATTGGAAGTTAGGAAAATTTAATATCAACATCCTCACCGCAGGGATTATCTATGAGGGGGTGGCCTTTCCTATCTGTTGGCACTTGTTATCCAAACGAGGCAATTCCAATACAAGGGAGCGCGTCAAGCTGATGAAACAGGTGCTTACACGCATCCCTAGATCTCAAATCCGCATTGTGGTCGCAGATCGAGAATTTATTGGAAAAGAATGGTTTACGTGGCTACAAACACAAAACATTCTCTTTGCCATCCGCATCAAGGAAAACGCCATCGTCTCATCAGGGGGTAAAGAGATACCCCTGCGAAAGCTTTTTGCAAACCTGCACATCCATCAGCAAACCATCTTGTGCAAACCCCGCCGCGTTTATGAGCAGCCTGTGTATCTGTCTGCGATACGATTGAAGGATGGGTTCCTCATTATTGCCAGCAATGCACAAGGCCAAGCCGCTTTGGATGCCTATAAAAAACGATGGGGTATTGAAGTCCTTTTTGCCAATCTTAAAAGTCGTGGCTTTGATTTGGAAGAAACACATCTCGTGCATGAAGAACGCATTGAGAAACTCATCGCGCTTTTGGCGCTTGCGATGAGTTGGGCACATATCGTTGGGGAATGGCTCGCGCTTACAAAACCCATCAAGATCAAAAATCACGGACGAAAAGCCAAAAGTCTCTTTCGATATGGATTGGACCATTTGCAGTATGTCCTGCTCAATATAAACCAGAAAGCCCAGGAGTTTCTCAAGTGCATTGGCTTACTCCTTCATCCTCCATTTTTTACCGCACATTAAGTTTTGTCGTGTACTATGATTAAATAGATATGTTACCTATAACTTGTCGAGATTAAAAAGCCGCGATGAGAATTGTTTCCAACACAGGGACGGATCGCATATTTGACCTCATTCAGCCAGGGCTCCGGCCTGGCTACTATATCGACCTGGCCTCTGAAGTCCTATCCCTCCATGCATTCGGAAAACTCGCTAAAGAGTTGATTCGCATGCAGAAAACGCGCCTCGTTCTGCCACCTGATGAAGTGGAACTCAACCTCCTTGGAACCGACGCAGATAGAATCGCACGCAACCGATTACAGGGCCGCTGGCTGGCCAGACGCTGTGCAGAGTGGATCGAGAATACAGTCGAGATCCGCAGGGCTACGCGACCCATTCCGCAGGGTGCCGTTGTTTTGCGCGACAGTGACGGACACCCACAACAAGCAGTGTTCGGCTCATTTTCCTTTAGCACTGATGGCCTCGGCCTCACCCCCGGAAACCCTTTCAACCTGATTCAGGTATCCGAAACATCGGAAGAAAGTGATCGCTTGTGCGAGTGGTTCAATGAACAGTGGTCTGCGTTGAACATAGATGACACCGCGAAGACCAGTGTATTGGAACAGTTGAGATCCTTTGCCGCGCACCAGGCCCCACTTAGCATTTATGCATTGATCTTGCACCATCTCTTCCACACCGAGGGTGATGAACTGGACGAGGAGCGAGTCGTCAAGTCCGCCACGGGTATTCGGAATACAGAAGTTTGGAAGAAACTCTACAAGTTCCAGCGCGAGGGCGTTGTAGGTGCTATCGACAAACTCAACCGCTTCGGCGGGTGTATTATAGCTGACAGCGTCGGACTTGGAAAAACCTTCGAGGCCCTTGCCATCATCAAATATCACGAGTTGCGCAATGATCGGGTCCTCGTCCTGTGTCCCAAGCGCCTGCGTGACAACTGGAGCCTTTATCGCGCGAATGACCGTCGTAACTTCCTCTCCAGCGACCGCTTCAACTACGATCTTCTCAACCACACAGATCTGTTGCGCAATGGCGGCCTATCGGGTGATATTGATCTCGCCTATGTGAATTGGGGCAATTACGACCTCGTGGTTATAGACGAATCACACAATTTCCGCAATAAGCGCACGCCCCGCCAGGGTGGAGAGACTCGTTACGACCGGCTGATGCACCGGATCGTCCGCGATGGCGTAAAAACACGGGTACTCATGCTTTCCGCTACACCGGTTAACAACCGACTGGCCGATTTGCGCAACCAGATCGCCTTTGCCACAGAAGGTGATGACACGGCACTGGCCGATCAAGGCATTTCCAGTATCGACGGCACAACGCAACTCGCACAGAAACAATTCAACCGTTGGCTCGATCTAGACGAACGTGACCGCACCCCGTCACAACTTATTGAGATGCTTGGGTTCGACTATTTCACGTTACTGGATCGACTCACCATTGCGCGATCGCGGCGACATATCGAGAAATATTACGGAACATTGGAAACTGGTCGTTTCCCAGAGCGTCTTAAACCAATCAATGTCAAACCCGATGTAGATCTCGCAGGAGAATTTCCATCCATCCGTGAGATCAACCTCGAGATCCAGCGTCTAAATTTGGCCGCCTATGCGCCACTCCGCTATGTGTTGCCGCACAAGCGGGATGCGTATGACGAGAAGTACAGCACAAAACTCCGGAGTGGTGAGGGCTTCTTCAGACAAGTGGATCGCGAGGAAAGCCTCATCCAACTCCTGCGCATCAATGCGCTAAAACGCATGGAAAGTTCGGTCTTCTCCTTTGCACTTACAGTACAGCGTCAACTCAATGATGTAGAGGCCACACTCGCACGTATCGAAGAACAGGCCGACGAATTGGAAGAACTCGATATCGCCGATGTTGACATTGAGGATGCGGCTTTTGAAAGCCTCTTGGTCGGAAGAAAGGTCAAAGTTCTGCTTCAGGATGTAGATCTGATTCGATGGCGGCAAGACCTCCTTGAAGATCGCAACCGCCTGGCGACCCTTCACACAGAAGCATGTCAGGTCACTGCTACACGCGACGCTAAGCTCGCCGAGCTACGCAAAGTCATTGAGCAGAAATATCACAACCCCATCAACTCCGAAAATCGCAAAGTGATAGTTTTTACGGCGTTCGCAGATACAGCACGCTACCTGTATAACGAACTGGCACCGTGGACGCACGACACCCTGGGACTGGAATCTGCGCTCGTGACCGGCGCGGGTAGTAATCAGACGACACTGCCGCACCTTCGAAAGGACTTTGCCTCCATTCTGACCGCGTTCGCACCTCGGGCAAAGGAGCGCCCTGACGACCTCGAGGCAGAAGGTGAGATAGACCTTCTTATCGCAACGGATTGCATCTCGGAAGGTCAGAACCTCCAGGATTGCGATTGGCTTATCAACTACGACATACACTGGAACCCGGTACGCATCATTCAGCGTTTCGGTCGTATTGATCGGATTGGCTCGCCAAACGACCATATCCAACTCGTGAACTTTTGGCCCAATATGGAACTCGAAGAGTATCTCAGATTGGAACAGCGGGTGAGTGGGCGCATGGTGCTTCTCGACATCTCTGCGACCGGTGAGGAAAACCTGATTGAGCAACAGTCTGGTAATCCGATGAACGACCTGGAGTACCGTCGTAAACAACTTCTCAAGCTACAGGACGCAGTGATCGATCTGGAAGACCTTTCATCTGGCGTTTCTATAGCGGATCTCACACTAACCGATTTCCGAATTGATCTGGCCGAATTTCTTAGAGGTAGCTCAGATGTCCTGGAGACCTTACCGCTCGGCGTGTACGCAGTGACCACAACCGAAGATGCCGAGATTCCGCCCGGCATAATTTTCTGCCTACGGGCAGAAGGGCCAGCAGCGACTCGACAATTTGAGCCGGGTTATCCTCTCGCACCGCATTATCTGGTCCATATCGGCGAGGACGGCACGGTGCTTTTGCCGTTCACTCAGGCCAAGCAACTCCTTGATCACCTTAAACGTCTCTGCATTGGACGCGATATACCCGACGCCAGTGCATGCACTCGCTTTAACAAACACACCCAACAGAACAAAAACATGCGCGCCGCGCAACGCCTCTTGGCCGCCGCGGTCACTTCTATTGCGGGAAAAACCGAGGAACGAGCGGTTGCCAGCCTCTTTTCACCCGGCGGAACACATGCAATGGCGAGCGAATTTCCTGGCATTAACGACTTCGAAGTAGTGGCCTTCCTCGTGGTATTATCAAGCGATGCGTCATGAAGGCTTTCGATCCTATTGCAGCTCTCTCGCTTCCAGACAGTGTGCTCGTCAACCGGCGCGTACCAAAAACACTGTTGATCGAAAATGGAGCGCCCACTGCCGCCGACAAACGACGCATTCGAGAGGGGATAGAGGAGATTCGTTGGCTCGCTGTACTCAAACCCACGACAATCGGGGTGGCTGAATATCGTGATGCAGTACGCGAATATATTGAGATCGCCGTATTGCGATTAGCTCTTCGCCCTGGGGCACAGGCTGAACGACTCACCGAACTGGTACACCGTGCCGTGCCCTATCCAGTGCTGCTTATCACCTATCAGGGAGATACCCCAGTACTTTCACTCGCTCACAAGCGCCGGTCACAAAGCGACGTGGGAAAAACCGTACTCGACGGCGATGTCGTCCAGACCCCGATTGGAAATGGTTGCGCCGACGAACTAACCACTGCATTCTACAACGCACTTGCAATAAACCGACAACCCCGCACGACGCTCCACGCCCTCTACCAGAGTTGGATCTATACGGTTCAAGCGTTGTGTGCCGCCAGGATAACCGGTAATCTTTCGATCCCCACATCGGCGCAGGAAGCAACCGACCGGGCGGCAGCCTTACAGAAATACGAACATCTAAAAAAAAGAATCGCCGACCTGAGCACAGCAGCCAGCAAAGAAAAACAAATCGCCCGTCAAGTAGATATAAATCTGGAACTCCAACGTCTGCGAAACGACCGCGATGCAATACGAGTCAAACTATAAACCGAGGGACCCCGTGAAAAAGATCATGGCCAACGACCCTGAAACCTGCTCGACTGACATTGTCGCTGAGAATATCGAGCAACTGAAAAGTCTATTTCCAGAAGTATTCACTGAAGGCAAGATTGATTTTGAAGTACTTAAACAACTTCTCGGCAGTGTCGTCGATGAGCGCGAGGAAAAATACGGACTGAACTGGCACGGCAAACGCCAGGCGCGGCAACTCGCACTGACGCCTTCGACTGGCACCTTGCGCCCGTGTCCAGAGGACAGCCTGGATTGGGATGTGACCCAGAACCTGATGATTGAAGGAGACAACCTGGAAGTGCTCAAGCTCCTGCAAAAGAGCTATGCCGGAAAAGTGAAACTCATCTACATTGACCCACCATACAATACGGGAAAGGATTTCGTCTATCGCGATGACTACCGCGACAATATCAAGAACTACCAGAAGCTAACAGGCCAGATTGACGGTGAGAATCGGAAATTATCGTCAAATACGGAATCCTCGGGACGGTTCCATACCGACTGGCTGAATATGATTTATCCGCGGTTGAAGCTGGCGCGGGATTTGCTGCGGCAGGACGGCCTAATATTTGTAAGCATAGGTGACTCTGAGGTTGGGCACCTGCGTACTGTATTAGATGTATTTTTCGGAGAAGAGAATTTCGAAGGGCACATTCACTGGCGAAGACGACACAATCAGCCAAACGATCGTACAAAGATGCTCGGAATAGTTGCAGAGCACCTGCTTTGCTATGCTAACCCGACTAATTCATGAACTGTAATCGTTGGGGTTGTTTGTCAGGCGGCATCGGTTCCAAGCATCAAAATGAGGGTGCTTTCTATCTTGTCTGCCGGCATAGGCGTCTTCATAGAGTTCAAGCAGCCAAAATCGTCACCTGACTGGCTCTGCCAGTGTCAAAAGTACAGACCGGTCCCTTGCCAGTCCTGTCTGTGGATAAGTCCGTGTATTTGTAAAGTCAGCAAGTGATGGGACAGACCCCTATTCCTGCCCCGTTGATGGGTTATGGCACCGCCTTTGCCAGATTGCACAGGATTTTATCAAAAAGGTGTGGCAATGGAAATGACATAGGCAGATGGAAGGTGATCTTTGTTTTCAACTCACAGACGCGTCCGGCGACTTTAAGGAAGCGATTTTGGAGGGTATTGACCTGTGCGTTTATCCACGTTGTGCCTTGTAATCCGATGTGCGCTAAGGTGTGCAACAAGACATAGGCAGCCGAATGGAGGAAGAGGCGGAACTGATTGGCTCCAAATGCGTGACAGGATGTGCGGTCTGAGTGGAGAAAGGTTTTGTGATTTTTAATGAAGTTTTCCATCTGTCCGCGAGCACAATAGATATTTTGGTAGATAAAGGAGGCCCTTGAACTTTCAAGGTTGGTCACGACAAAGCGTGTGTTTTGGCCTCGGGTGGTGATTTCAGCTTTGCAGATGATGCGTCTGGCACAGGCCCAAGTCTGGGCTTGGTAATAAAATGAGGTAAAAAGTCGCACGGGCTTGCCGGTTTGTGCATAAAGGCTTTTGGTCTGATCCATCAGGGGCTTTGAAAGGGCTAAGAGTCGGGTATTGGCACTTTGTCCGAGGATAAAAAAGAGGTCCTTTGTCGCACAAAAGTCCTGGACTTCTGGACTTGAGAAGTGGGCATCGCCTCGCAAAAAGAGTGCCACCTTTGGCCAAGCCTGACGAATATAAGCGACTAACCGCTTGAGAATGGTGACAATCTGTTTGCCATCAGGACGCACACCCGGACGTAAAATCGTCGTGATTAGCTTGCCCGATTGCCCTTCATAAATATGCAAAGGCTGGTAGGAGTAGGCACCCAAATACCCATTGAATAAGGACAACTGCTGCGTCCCATAAACCCTATCCTGCGTATCATCAATATCTAAGATGATCGACGAAGGCGGCTTTTTATACGAAGCAATAAAACAATCGACAAAGGCACGAGCAACGCGATACAAATCGCTTCTGCTCATCTGATTCTCAAACCGACTCATCGTGGGTTGACTGGCCAAGTTCTCACCACTTATGGGCAAGCGATCACAGGCAACCTTGAAGCCGGGATCGCTGCGTAAGGCATTGCAATCATTGGCATCTTCATACCCACAGGCAATTTGAAACACGCGCTGTTTGATCAACTCTGCCGTGCTATGCGCCACATAACTTTGATGCCGATGGTCTTTAATCGCGCGACTCAAACGTGATAAAATACCCGTTTTGGCCTCCACTTCTCGAAGCAATAAGGCTCCGCTATCGCTGGTGAGGATGCCCCCATCAAAGGCGAGGTTGAGACGTTTGCCGAAAATGCTTGCCAAAGGAACCTTGCAATGATTATCTTGTGTGTTCACGGTAGTTTCTCCCAAGTTCATTGTTCAATGGTTATGAGTGTAACCTAATATAATACAATGGCTTGAATAGGGAAACTACCTTTTTTATGAATTTTTCGGGCTAAATAGTATCTTTGCAGAAGAACACGCGAAGAACGCACCATCCTCCCTAACCTCCCAGTTGGCGATTCCCGATTCCACTCAAATTCAGGTGCTTGAAACAACCGATGGATCGACAAATGTCGGACGCATTGTGGAGATTGGTGCTGAAGAGATCGCATTTAAGACAGACGATTAAGCGTAGATCTGGGGCTGATCAATACAATAGGAGATGAAGCAATTTTTCCCGGGGTTCCGTATATTGATTTTGTCGTCCAGTTTTGATTACGTAAAACCCTTTTTGCCGTACCTTGTGACGTACAATTTTCATCTGACCGGTCTAATTTATATAGGCTAACAAGGCGAATGACTGGACGCCTGCTTAAGGCATACAGAGCCTGCCCCTGCATGTTTTAAGCATGGGACATGCCGCCACGCGCAGCACAACGTCAGTAATGATAGGCAAAACCTCTGGATTGCGGCTAACACCATGCCGCAATGACAACCAAAACCTTCTGGATTAAGTTAAAAACAAACTTTTTTCTCAGACCCCTCATTTTCCAAACAACAATATTTTTGTATGGTACAGATTTTTTCTTGCACGAAAATACAGAACGGGCTATATTGTCCAATCCAAAAAACAAAAGCCCTCTGGTATTAGGAGATAAACACCTGAATTTACATACTCTTAGGTAAAAATAGATGGTCTATTTACACCGCCATTATCCCTCCAGGAGGCGGCGATTATGCCCTGGAGGCTAAAATTTTGCCAACCCCTGAGTGGGGTTTTTGGTGCCTATACCCTACGTGCCCGACATCGAGATAGATTCGATGTCGGGTTTTTTGTTGCCCCCTACCACCATCGCAACCCCATTCGGGGACCGCCCAAACAACAATCGGTGCGAAACACAATGGACGAACAACAAAAACAACATGACCTCACGACACAAGAGGAGTATCATGGCACCGAACGAAGAACAGACAATGATTCTAAAAGCGCGGATGGGTGATGGGATCGCATTTGGCAAACTGTACAAAGCAAACGTGGCCCGAATTTATGCAATTGTAGCCAGCCACACAAAAAACAAGGACGACATCGATGACCTGGTTCAAATCGCATTTATAAAAGCATATCAAGGACTCAATCGCTTTCGCGGTGACGCGGCATTTTCAACCTGGTTGACCCGCATAGCAATGAACGTATGCCTCTCGCACTGCGAATCGCAATCTGTGCGGCGCAAATGGGCAACCTATTTTCACTCCCCAGAAGGCATGGAAAAAGTCGCCCCGCGCTACACACAAGACCCGGAAACCACGCTGCACGTACGAGAATGCCAACACCTCGTACGCAGGAGCATACAAACACTGCCACAACAATATCGCGAAGCCATGCGCCTGCGTTATGTCGAGGATTATTCGTATGCCGAAATCGAAAAAGCAATGCAAGTACCCATAGGCACAGTAAAAACCTGGCTATATCGCGGAAAGGTACTGCTTCGGGAAACCATCGAACAAGAAATGTGAATGGGAACCCACGATATGATCCCATAGAAAAAGCCTGTACCAATGATGGTACAGGCTTTTGGGTATCACCCATGGGTCAAAAACCTTCTGGATCGCGGCTTTAAGCATGCCGCGATGACGGGCGGGCACAGGGATCCGCCCCTACAGAAAATAATCCAATACCCTTCCTACCCCACCTCTTCATCCGGATCTTCAGCCGAAAGATCCTCTCCTCGGTGGAGTCGAAGCGCCAAATTCGCCGTCTGTTTCAGCGCCCGCGCCGTTGGTGCATGTGCTGCCAGATAACGCGCCGCGCCCACCAGCGCAATCCGTGCGCGTTCTTCATCAAGCTCCTCTGCCTGGTTAAACGCCGACTCCAGCATCTGAAACGAATGAAACTCGGCATCTTCTCGCAGCAACACATGGCCCAACCGCTCGCACAAAGCACCGCGCGAATGCCCCAGCGACAAATACCGATACGCAATCCGCCCCGCCTCATCCACCTGAGCCTGTGTATCGAGCAACTCCACAAAAGAATCCAACAACACATCTGCATCTTCCGGCAACTGTTGAGTCGCGCGCTGATCCCGGGGCAACCGGGCCGCTGGCTTATTAAACCACCGGTCAAAATACAGCGCCATTGCACCGTGGAAAATTCCCCGCGCCAAATCCAATGACGGCGCGCGCTTTGCACATTGATGCAGCGCATTAGCCGCAGAATGCGTATGCAGCACAGCGATCCAATCGCCAAACTCATTCTTAACGTGAAACCGCGCAATACGCAAAGCCGCTGCATAAGCCAACGTCTGCGTCAACTGCGTCAGCGTCGCCCCCCCGGCAAATGCCGCCTTCAACCCATCCACAATCGCATGCGGATCATCACCCAACATTACTTCCGTCAAAGCATCCGCATCATCCCACGTCTTTCCCTCGCCCTCTTGAACCAGATCCTCAAGCTCATCAAACGCACCGCGTAACAACGCCGTCAGATCAACGGGACTGCGCCACCGATTCAGCTCCTCGCTGCGCTGTGAGCCAGAAAGCATCCCCACCAGCGAAGGCAAAATCTCATCGGCTTTGTCCCATCCAATGCGCTCGAGCATCTCAAAACCCTTATTGATAAAATCCAGCACATGCCCGCCATCGCGATAAAAGTGATCTGTCGCTGCTGCCACCAGCATATCGCACATCTCCGAAGACGTTGCCCCCATCTGAATCGCCGTCAACAAAGCGCGTTCCGCACCATCGGCATTCCGCACCTCAATCATATAGCGGAACCACTCCTTAATCCGCGCCAGCGTCAGCTCCTCTGTCTCCAGCGGCGTAAAAACAATCCTCGGCGACGTATTACTCGTCTCGCGCGCCACATGCAACAACCCCTGATACAGCGCCAGAACCTGATCCTCATTCGCCAGCTTCGGCACCACATTGGCCATACACGTCAAAATCGTCAACGCTGGCCCCCACCCCTGACGCCGCCGCAACGCACCATACCGCGCGCCAATCTCTGCAATCTCATCCCCATCCACCCGCTGACCCCGAAGCGCGATCACCGACTTGGCAATCACCAGATTAATATTCTGCTCCAAACTCTCACTCAACCGCCGCTTCCAATGTCCCACCGGATCGGGATGCGAGGCATGCACATTGATATAAATTTCACCATCCTGCACATCCACCGGATAACTGCGAACATCATCCGCAAACGGATCAAACGTACACCCACTCACCAGATCAAACCGCGCGTGATGCCAGTGGCAAATAATCAACCCATTGTGAATCGACCCCTCACTCAGCGGATACCCCATATGCGGGCACCGGTTATCCACCGCCCGAATCTCGCCATCTGACTTTGCCAGCGCAATCGCATGGCCCTCCACATTCACCGCCATAATCCCACCCTCGGGAATATCTTCAACACGCGCACAGGGCACATAATCAAGTGTCGTCACAGCCATGGTATGCCTCCTTTTGATTGGAATGATATCTACTCTCACCCCAAAAATACACCATTCACAATCCCAAAACATCGTCCCCAAGGACAAAAACAACCTGTCCTTTCGGACAGGCCATCGCTTTTTCCCCCTTCTTCCCTACACCGGCGTCACACCTTTTTTAAGAATAACATTGCCATATTTTGCGGTCTCCCCAGTCATAACAACCGCAAAAGCGTGTCTCGCCTGTTCGTAAAAAGCAAAGCGCTCAACACGCGCAATCGGAGGAGTCCCTGGCCAGACCTTATCAATAACAGCTCGATAAGACGCCTCAACCGCGGGATCGAGCGTATCGCCAGGCACCGCATCCATCATAAAAACCGGATTATCCACATACGCATCCAGCACAAACAGCGGCAAAATTGCTTCGAGCAAATCCGCAACCCCCAAACCATCTGCCCGCAGCGTATTGGCATTCACCGAATGCCCGGGAAAATGTGCATCTGCCAGAACAATCTCATCTCCGTGTCCCATGCGATAAATTGTAGCGAGCAACTCGGGACTAAACAGCGGGGATATACCAACGAGCATCTTGATCTCCAAATTATGAAGTGAGAAGTGTGAGTGTGAAGTGAGAAATCCACCCAACCCCGGCCCCTTCTGGACTCCTGCCTGCGCAGGAGTGACGATTGTCATTGCGGCATGTTTTTAGCCGCAATCCAGATCGCCTTTCACATCTCACCTTTTTTATCGAAAATGCGCATCCGCTGCATGTGCTGTCTTAAGCCCTCTGCTCATACGCATCAATTGCTTTTGTCTATCTGTAAGCCCGTCAAACCATTCAGGCGGAAAACCATCGTGGGGATCCACCTGAAACATACACATGCGTTTGCGATAGTGCCCGAACAACGCGTGGCGATTCGTCGTCCCCGTATTCGCGCCGCCCGCATGCCATATTTGACCGTTAATAACAATAACACTACCCGCAGATCCTTCGGGTTGCGCGATATGCTTAACAGACACATCCTCTGGCGGGGTAGCCAATCCGCTCTTGTGCGAACCCGGCACCACGCGCGTACCGCCATTTATCGGCGAAAAATCATCGAGCATCCAAATCGTATTCATCATAATTGGCGAACTGAAATTGAGCATCTCCAACGGAATATCACTGTGCAAACCCTGGTCTGGATCGCCCGGACGCACAATGCGGGCATTCAAACTACCCAAAATAAGCGACTTCTCCAGATAATGCTCGAGCAGCGGAAGTATCCGCGGATGGTCAATAGTTTTGTGAAAAACGCGATCCAGCACCGGCAAATTGGCGACATGCCGAGCGGATCCCCGATGTGCGGTCTCCGTGCCAATCTCCTTTTCACAGCGCATAAGAGCTTCGCGCATCTCCTCTGCTTCCTCAGTCGTCAAAACATTTTCAACAACCGTAAAGCCATAGACATCGAGTTCAAAAAAATGTTGTTGATTATTCTGCATGGTGTCCTCCTCACCAATTCGCATTTCCCTTTTCCCAGGGATGCGCTTTGAGCACATCCTCGACCATCTCCGTCCCCCAGCCCACACCTGTGGGAATCGTCAGATACCCATTCTCAATTGCTGGCACATTGGTAGCCATATCTTCGCGCCAGGGCACATCGTCAACATCAATCTCCATAATACGCACATTGGGCAAAACCGCGCACAGACTGGCACTGATACATGTCGAAAGATGGCTATAATAATTGTGAGGCGCAACATTAAGCTGATACGCCTCGGCCAAATCCCCCACCTTTTTGGACTGAGCAAACCCATTCCACGGCACATCGATCATAAACACATCGGCAGACCGAGCCTGAAAATAAGGAATAAATTCGCGCATATAAAACAAATTTTCACCCGTACAAATCTTGGTACTCGTCGCATCTTTAATCTGCCGAATCGCATCGGGTTCATACATATCAATCTCCAGCCACAGCAAATCAAATTGTTCCAGCACCCTGGCAATACGCATACACGACTCGGGCTTAAAATTGAAATTCAGATCCAGATTGATATCGACATCGGGACCCACAGCATCTCGAAACGTACCAATAAGCGTTTCAATATGCCGGAGAAGCTGCCGCGAAACCACACCATCCGTCGTACCCGGTTCGCCACCAAATCCCCCAAAATACACGCTGGCGGGATCGCCCGGTATAACAATATTCGTCTTCAGAGCCGTATATCCCCTCTCCACAACCTCCCGCCCCAGCGCGGCAATATCGTCCATTGTGCGAAGTGGCGGGGTATTGAGCAAATCGCTATTGCGCGCACGCGAAGTACCGCAATGCGACCAGTAAACGCGAACCCGCTCGCGCGTTGGACCCCCAAAAAGTTCCACAACAGAAATACCGAGCGCACGCGCCTTAATATCAATAAGCGCGAGTTCAACACCCGCAATCGCCTTCGCCGCAATACCCCCCGGACTTTGCCGCGTCCCCCGCAACATATCCCAAAAGCGCATCTCATAAGCGCGCGGATCCTTGCCGATAAGCAAAGGCGTCAGATCGCGCACCGTACCCACAACCCCATAAGGACTGCGACCATCGCTGCACTCCCCCCAGCCACTAATACCTTCATCTGTATCCACCCGAACAAATATCCACGGACGCCAACCCGCATCGACAATAAACGTTTCAATATTGGTAATCTTCATACAATAAGTTCCTCATTATAACGGCGGCTGTGTAACGCGATTAAACCCCATCGTATCTTCACCGTGAATAACCTGAAGCGCGTGGTCTTCGGAATCGTACTTGAGAACATGGACAATCGGAGGAATCGCACGCACCGCCAGCCCAATGCGACGCAAATCCGAATCATTGGCTTTCGAGTGATGCAACGTACGCTCATTAAACAGGATAAATTCACCGGGTTGCATCTCCAGATCGACCAATTGATCCGGATCGTAATACCCCGCATCGGCCATCTCCTGAAACTGCACATCGGGCGTGGCTTTAACATGGGGAATAATTTTGCGATGAGAGCCGGGAATAAGCTGCAAATTCCCATTCTCTTTTGTCGAAGCATCCACCGCAATCCACGCCGAAACAATAATCGGCGGCTCGAGCGGCCAATAATTGAAATCCTGATGCCAGGGAATTGCGCGCGTACCCTTGTATTTGATAAAAAAATTGGTGCGCCACAACAACAAATCTGAGCCGTACAGCGCCACCATGCGACTGAGAATCTCGGGATGCGTTGACAAATCGTAAATCACGCGACTATCCAGATGCCGGTTGTGAATGCGATTCTTAGCATCCGGCGGATCTGTCTCCAGCACCTCTTCAATCGCCGGGCGAATATCCGCCATCTCCGCCTCCGAACACAGCGAATACGGACCGAGATAGCCCCTCGTGCGAAAATGCAGCAACTCCTCTTCCGTCAATACAGCAGGTGCTTCAGCTATTGCCATCTCAATATCTCCTTTATTACACAACATCACCCACCTCAATCCGATACATCTGCCGCCCATCGCCTCTGTGTGCCGAATCAACCACCACAAACTGTCCATCGGGACTATAGCGCGGATGCAAATCGCATCGCCACTCGTCCGTATAGAGTTCTGGCGACGGGAAAATCCCGAGATCAACGCGCTTGCCAGTCGCAACATGATAAAGATATGGAATCTGATGGCGATGGCCGTGTGACGGATAAGAATCATTGAGAATCCACCCATTACCCGGCAAATACGTACAGTGACCATTAACCGTCATAACCCCGGCACCAATCACCTCTGGCTCCGCGTCGGAAAGATCTCGATAAAGATAAAACTTATTCTCGTGCGACGGGTGATACGCCCAGCCGAGAATCGTCTGCGGGTCGCGCCATATAAAATGCGACATCTTGCCATAATCATCAACCACATGCAAACTTGACCCATCGGCATTTGCCGTCATCATTCGCGTATAAAAGCCGCCCTCTCCAAATCGCCAGCGGTGCAAAAAAATGAACCGCGACCCATCGGTATTAAACAGCAAATGATTAAAATAGTGACGCGCCCCGGAAATATCGCCATGCGGATACGGGATCGCAGCAACCTCGGCAATCGCAACAATAAGCGTTGATTCGCCAGTCTCCAGATCCACAGTATAAATACCCACATCATCGGGCGCACACACATCGTGATTGGGATCGGAAATCCCCGCATAGCCATACCCGGGCCGCATGTGATTGATACGACGAAAATCAGCACCAATCGCTGTCTTGCCATCCGGCGAAAGCGTATAAATAGCGTGCGGAAGCGTGCGAATAGCCCCCGTTTTTACATTGTATATCCGCGAGACAAACGCATCCCCCTCGCGATCATTAAAAATAACATCCGTATCCGAATTGGGAATCCACTGCAGCATACACCCCTGTTGCCAACACCAGGCCCGCGTGCGCCCAAACTCAGACCACGTATCGCCATCTTCCATATCAATAATACCCAGCGCAACCGTATCATCCGCCGAAGGCGACTGGTGCTCAAAATCGACTTCCATACCAAGCGCATATCGACCTGTAGGATCTATTTGCCACTTGTCGTAATAACCAAACCAGTGGTACCCAGGTCCCCGAGTAATTGCGCGAACAGGGGGATAATCAGACATGTAATAATCCTTTGTGAAAACAAGCAGTCAGCAATCAGCAGTCAGCGGGCGACCACGGGGAGTCGCCCCTACAACAAACCGTCATCGTAGGGGACGGTCCCTGTGCCGTCCCGATGGTCCCCAGCCCCTGATTAAATTATGTCCCCAAATACATTCCCGCAACTGTAAGAAACAGTGCTGTACTTAGCCTATGGTGCAGCAGTCGATAGACCATTGACTTTTTGCTGTGATAGCATATCTTGTTTACAAAGCCGCCCCCCTCTCTCCTGACGAAAAGAGAGAAACAGGAGATCTGTGATGGCCGAAACGCCCGAATCTGAAGCGACCACATCTGCGGATAATACCCATTGGGGCATTGCTTATCTACGCGAAGACCTGCAAGACATACGCCTGCAAATGCGCGAAGACAGCAAAGAGTTGCGCCTGCAGATGGTCGAAACAAATAAGCGCATAGATGAGACGAATAAGCGCATTGACGAGACAAACCAGTCTCTGGGCCAGCGTATTGACGAAGTCAACCAATCCCTGCGCCTGCAGATGCGTGAAGACAGCAAAGAGTTGCGCCTGCAGATTGTCGAGACGAATAAGCGCATTGATTCCCGTTTCACCTATCTCATCACGACCATGGTCGCAATAGCGGGCATTCTCATCGCCGTGATCAAACTGTAAGACCTGTTCTTATCCGTCACCGCTATGCTATTTGCAGAACTTGCCTGAAGACCGTGTTTCCCTTGAGAATCCGTTGATAAGCCAGTATTCAATCGCAGTCTATGATCCATAACCCCGTGTACTATCTACCCCAATATAGTCACGGGGTTTTTGTGTTTCCTCGTTCGCATTAAAAGAGAACCCTATGTCCTCAACCAGCGATCAGAGCCGTTTTCAAACCCGCGACGTGATCACCCTCTCCGGCGGGCATGCTGTACACGATACATACAGCGGATTCTTACCGCCCTTGCTGCCTATTTTTATACAAACCCTGTCCTTATCCAAAACCGAGGCCAGTTTGTTAATGGTCGTCAGACAGGCACCGTCGGTATTTCAACCGATTATCGGGCATCAGGCAGACCGCCTGAACTTGCGATTTCTCGTAATCCTGGGACCTGTAATAACGGGCATAGCCATGAGCCTGCTCGGCATCGCGCACGGTTATCTATCCCTAACCGCGCTATTGTTAATCACGGGATTTAGCTCCGCAGCTTTTCACGCAGTCGGACCGGCAATGACCGGAACGCTCTCGGGTTCCAACCTGGGTCGCGGAATGGGCATCTGGATGTTATGTGGTGAACTCGGTCGCACCATAGGACCTATTTTGATCGTAAGCGTCATTGGCCTGTGGGGGATCTCCGGAACACCTTATTTAATACCCGCCGGTGTTGTGGCTTCGCTGGTGCTCTTGTTGCGGATGAAAAGCGTTGCGGGTCGCGTCATATCAGCCTATAAAGCACTGACCTGGCAGGCCGCCTTAAAACGCATGGCACCCGTTATGGTGCCGCTATCGGGTATCGTTTTTGTTCGGGCGTTCATGATGGCCTCCCTGACCGCATTCTTGCCCACCTTTTTGAACGAAGAGGGCGCCAGCTTGTGGCTATCGGGCGCGTCTCTTTCCGTACTGGAAGGCGCGGGCATTGGCGGTGCGCTAATCGGCGGATGGGTAAGCGACCGCTGGGGACGCAAACAGATACTCGGCTTCTCCATGATTGCCACCCCCATCCTCCTATTTGTCTTTCTCGAAACCCAGGGCTGGGCTTTATTTCCCATTTTGGCGATCCTGGGCTTTGTCGCCCTCTCCACCGGTCCCGTGGTCATGGCAATGGTACAGGAAAGCTGCCCTGAAAATCGGGCATTTGCCAATGGGCTTTATATGGGCGCCGGATTCGCGCTTCGAGGCGTGGCAATGTTGCTCCTCGGCATCATGGCAGATGCTTATGGTCTGCGCCGGGCTTTTCAAATCAGCGCGATTTTGATGCTGCTCGGCGTTGTGCTCGTTTTTCGAATACCGGGTAGAAGTACATAATTTGTGTGGCAAACCCACCCCCTCTCACCCCTTACCTCTTATATCCCACCTCCTATAAGTGTTCATTTTCGGACACTACTGTATCAAAATCGGACACTTTCCAATTAGTCAATTTTAAGCAATTTTTCATAAACCATTGTTATTTCAATATTTAATTTTTTGGCACGATTATTGCATATAAAATTGGCACAAAGAATTCGCACTACCTCAAAAAACGAAGAACTGACACGACAGTTTTGAAACAGTAAGCCTGCAAGCCGTGAAAGCGGCAAAAATGAATCCCGTGGAGGCACTGCGGTATGAATAAACGATCAGACATAGAAAACGATGTGCAATTGATCCTCATGATAAAAGCCGGCGACGAAAGCGCGTTTGGCAAACTCTACTATCTGCACCAGAATCGCGTACGCGCCATTGTCGGGCGATATGTGCAGGACCGCGAGGAAGCCGAAGACCTGATGCAGGTGGTATTCATGAAAGTCTTTCAGGGCCTGCGCCATTTTCGCGGCGAATCGGCATTCACAACCTGGCTGACGCGCATTGCCTTCAACGTCGGGCGATCACACCTTCGGTCCCGACTATCCCGAAAAAATGGTCTGGAAACAGCAGCGCGACACATGCCCGAACCAATCTCTCTAACAACGCCAGAAGATAGCGTCATACAAAAGGAACGCCATCAACTCTTAACACAGGGCTTGCGCACATTGCCCACAGTACAACAACGCGCAATGCGACTCCGCTACATAAAAGAACTGTCCTACCGCGAAATCGTATGGGAAATGCAAGCACCCCTCGGCACAGTGAAAATCTGGCTCTACCGAGGACGCCACCGGCTAAAACGGGCACTGGAAAAACAAGAGATCGGGGGTTGGGCGGGCTGATCGCACCTGCTGAAATATAAAGTTTATTTCACACCCTACACAGGAGAGACCAATGTTCGGTGAAATGTCATTATTCAGTAGCTACCTGAAAACAGCGATCCGCAACCTCGCCAGGCATCGCATCTACTCTGCCATCAACATCATCGGCCTCGCCATCGGCCTCGCCTTCTGCATCATCACCTTCCTCTTTGTCCAAAACGAATGGACCTACGACACCTTTCACAAAAACGCCGACCGCATCTATCGGGTTTCCGGTACGACACCAGATCCCCTCGGACCCGCAATAGCAGAAGCATTCCCAGACATGCAGACCGTTCGTTTCAGAGGTAGCGGGGGTAAAATTGGTACACAAGACCGCGCTTTTCAAGCGAGTTTGGGATTTGTCGATCCCAACTTTCTCGACATTTTTTCTTTCTCAGTCATTCACGGCGATCCCGCTCAAGCACTCCAGGACAAATATTCTGTAATCTTAACAGAAAAAATTGCCCAAAAGTATTTCAACAACGCCAACCCGGTCGGAGAAGTGCTTCCAATTCAGCGCGGAGAGGAAATTCAAAACTACACCATCACGGGCATTGTGCAAAACGTGCCCAAAAACTCCACAATTCAATTTGACGTACTACTGCCATTTGAACGGGCATCCTGGGTCCAGGCCAACAACCAATGGAATATGTACTACCTGACTACGTATATGATGCTCCCCCCGAATGTATCTTCAAATAGTGTCGAACAGCAATTTCCCAGATTGACCAAAATCTGGTGGGGCGGCGAGAAAGAACTCAAACTTCTACCCATCACCCAAATGCATTTCGCGCAAAACATGGGGGTACGTAATAGCAGTAATCCCGTTTACTCATACATCTTATCGGGCATTGCAATCCTCGTCCTATTTATCGCCTGTGTCAACTTCATCACCTTAACCCTCGGCAGACAGGCAACACGGGCGCGAGAAGTCGGCTTGCGAAAAGTCGTCGGCGCTGGGCGCATGCAGATTGCAAACCAATTTATCGACGAATCCCTCTTGCTCATCCTCATCGCATGCATCATTGGCATTGCCATAGCAGAACTCACCTTGCCAACATTCAACAATCTGGCTGATAAATCCCTATCCATGAGCGACGGCCTCAACACCACAACACTCGCCTTTCTCATGCTCCTTGTCAGCTTCGTTGGCATCACAGCAGGGGGGTATCCCGCCTTTGTGCTATCCCGATTGCAGCCGACCCAAATCATAACGAGCCGGTTGCAAATTAAAACGGGCAATCGTTTTGGCAAAGTACTGGTCATTTTTCAGTTTGCCCTATCCATATTTTTTATTATCACCACCTTGATGATGGGCAAACAACTCGCTTATTTGAGAACCAAACCACTGGGGTATCAAACCGAACACGTTGTCGCCATTCAGACCCAGGTACTGGAAAGAGAAAGCAAAACCCTACCAATTGTTTTTTGGGATGCGCTACAGTCTCATCCCGCTGTGATCAGCACAACCTGGCTTGATCATTATTTTAGCAATACCATGAGTTCACAGGCTGACGTGACTTATGAAGGAAGTCCAACGCAATACGTTGAGAACATCCGCATTGATTACGATCTGTTTAAAACACTCGACATAAAACTCGTCGCAGGTCGAGAATACGACAGAGAATTTCCAACGGATGCTAAAAAATCAATCATTGTTAACGAAGCACTCGTCAAAAAATTCGGCATAGAAGATCCCGTTGGCAAAACAATCAAACATGGACGAGACAAGACCATCATTGGCGTTGTTCAAAATTTCCATTTTCGCTCCCTGCATCACAAAATTGAACCCGCTGTCCTGCCATTCGGTATATACACTGGACGCCTGTTGGTCCGCATTCATCCCGAAAATGTGCCGGGCACCATCGCATTCATCAAAGAAAAATGGGGAAAAGTCGCACCCAACCAAACATTCAGATTTTCCTTCATCGATGAAGACTTAGACAGACAATACAAAAAAGAAGAACGCTGGAATCTCATGATCCAATACGCCACAGGATTCGCCATCTTCATCGCCGCACTCGGCGCATTCGGACTGGCAGCACTCGCCACAGCCAGACGCACCAAAGAAATTGGCATTCGCAAAGTATTGGGCGCATCCCAGACGCAAATCTTGTCTCTGCTTTCACGAGAATTTGTCCTCTACATCGCCCTTGCAAGCCTCATCGCATTCCCCATCGCCTATTACGCAACAAACCAATGGTTACAAACCTTCGCCTACCGCACCGAATTGGGCATTGGCGCATTCTTACTCGGCAGCATAGCCATGTTCCTCGTCGTACTCACAACCGTCACCACCCAGACCCTCAAAGTAGCACGCGCAAACCCGGCAGATGCTTTGAGAGATGAGTGAGCAACTCCTGTTCTTATAGAGGAGAAACCAAAATGTTCAGAGCACATGCTGGAATGTCTTTATTTTACAGCTACCTGAAAACAGCGATCCGCAACCTCGCCAGGCACCGCATCTACTCGGCCATCAACATCATTGGCATTGCCATCGGCCTTGCATTTTGCATTATCACCTTCCTCTTTGTCCATCACGAATGGACCTACGACACCTTCCACGAAAACGCCGACCGCATCTATCGGGTTTATGTACAGACGCCATCTGGAATCGCAGAATTGCCCCGAGTCCCTGACGGTGCCGCACTGACGGAGGCATTCCCCGAGATGCAGACGGCTCGTTTCGTGTTCGGCTCTGGAAAAATTGGCACAGACGACCGCGCTTTTCGAGCCTTTTGGAGTTATGTCGATCCCAACTTCCTCGAAATTTTTTCATTTCCAGTCATTCGTGGCGAGGCTGCTCTTCAAGACAAGTATTCCGCACTTATAACGGAAAGAATTGCTCAAAAGTATTTCAAAGATGCCAATGCGATTGGTGAGGTGCTTCCCATTCAGCGTTTCAATCGCACGCTGCGTAAAAACGAAATTCAAAATTACACTGTCACGGGCATTCTAAAAAAGGTGCCCAAAAATTCTACGCTTCAATTTGACATGCTACTGCCCTTTGAACAAAGCGGGGTAACGGACAATAAACACTTCATGGCGGACACGTATATGCTGCTCCCGCCAAATGTAAATCCCAATAGCCTTGAACAGCAATTTCCCAAATGGACCAAAATATGGTGGGGCGAAAAGAACGAGAACCAACTCAAACTTCAGCCACTCACGCAAATGCACTTTGATCCAATTCGCCGGACCTCATATACCAGCAATCCCATTTATACGTACATCTTATCGGGCATAGCATTACTCGTGCTATTTATTGCCTGTGTCAACTTTATCACCTTAACCCTCGGCAGACAGGCAACGCGGGCGCGAGAAGTCGGCCTGCGAAAAGTCGTTGGCGCAGGGCGCATGCAAATCGCAAAACAATTTATCGGCGAATCGCTCTTGCTCATCATCATCGCGTGCATCGCCGGCATTGCCATCGCAGAACTCGCCTTGCCAACATTCAACACCCTATCTCATCAATCCCTGTCCATGAGCGACGGTCTCAATCTCACAACCCTCGCCTTTCTCATTCTTATAGTCAGCCTCGTCGGCATCACAGCAGGGGGATATCCCGCTTTTGTCCTATCCCGATTGCAGCCGACCCAAATCATAACGAGCCGGTTGCGAGTCAAATCTGGCAATCGCTTTGGTAGCGTATTGGTCATCTTTCAATTTGCCCTATCCATATTCTTCATCATCACCACCTTGATGATGGGCAAACAACTCGCCTATTTGCGAACCAAACCCCTGGGGTTCCAGACGGAACACCTCGTCTCGATTTCGACCTTTGAAATGGTCTTGAGACGAGGAGAATACAGAAACCTGCCCACTGTGTTTCGGGATGCACTACAGTCTTATCCAGCGGTGATCAGCACAACCTGGTTTGATGGTGGCGATTTAGTCAACGACCCAATTTCGCGCCCCCCTAATATTTTTGTGAACTATGAAGACATTCAAGAACAACCAGTTGAAATGATGTCCATTGCTTACGATGTGTTCAAGACACTCGATATAAAACTCATTGCAGGTCGGGAATATTCAGAGGAATTTCCAACCGATCAAAGAAGATCAATTATCGTCAACGAGGCGTTGGTCGAGAAACTCGGCATAGAAGATCCGATTGGCAAAACGATCAAAGAGGTCCGAAAAACAAGAACCCGTACTATCTCACGCTCCAAGACCATCATTGGCGTTGTTGGCGACTTTCATTTTCGCTCTTTGCATCACAAAATCGGACCTGTCATTATGCCCCTCTTTACAACTAGCTATCATAACCTGTTGGTTCGCATCCATCCCGAAAATGTACCCGGCACCATCGCATTCATAAAAGAAAAATGGGTAGAAATTGCACCCGCACTAACATTCAGATTTTCGTTTCTCGATGAAAACATAGACAGACAATACCATAAAGAAGAACGCTGGAATCTCATGATCCAATACGCCACGGGATTCGCCATCTTCATCGCCGCACTCGGCGCATTTGGACTGGCTGCACTCGCCACAACCAGACGCACCAAAGAAATTGGCATTCGCAAAGTATTGGGTGCATCGCAGACGCAAATCTTGTCTCTGCTCTCACGAGAATTTGTCCTCTACATCGCCCTTGCAAGCCTCATCGCATTCCCAATCGCCTATTACGCCACCAATCAATGGTTACAAACCTTCGCCTACCGCGCTGAATTGGGCATTGGTACATTTTTATTCGGCAGCGTTGTCCTGTTCCTCATCGTGCTCACAACCGTCACCTCTCAGGCCCTCAAAGCCGCACGCGCAAACCCGGCAGATGCATTGCGAGATGAATAGGAAAAAATAGGAGATCGATATGTTTCGCAGCTATCTCATAGCCACCATTCGCACCTTGGTAAAAAACAGGGGATTGACAGCGATTAATATCCTGGGCCTGGCAATTGGGATGGCGTCTGTAATTTTGATCGCCCTCTACATTCAGTATGAATTTAGCTACGACCGCCATCATGTCAATGCAACCCGCATTTATCGCGTCTTCCGCACAGTTTCAATGGAGAATACGACATCGGTCAGTCCGCGTGCATCTGGCGCATTGGCACCGGCATTAAAGCGCGATTTCCCCGAAGTGCAGGAGGCCATCCGCACACAACTACTCACCTCATGGGTCAAAACTGACGACCGCTTTTTTCAACAAGACGTGTGTGTAGCAGATCGGGAAATTTTCAATGTATTTACAATCCCCTTTGTAACCGGTGATCCAGGCACAGCATTGACCCAGCCGGGTTCAATGGTGCTAACCGAGTCAATGGCGCGCAAGTTCTTTCAAAACCAGAATCCCATTGGAAAAGTACTGCAAGTAGATCACGAACAACTAAGCGGCACGGGCACGTATTTTGTGACGGGGATTGTGCGCGACTTTCCGCCTAACTCGACCTTTTATTTCGATTGCCTGACCGCTACCCCAAAAGGCAATTTGGCGAACATGTGGCCTATGTGGCAGCCCACGGGTGCTTATCGTCCCTTTCTGACGTATGTCTTATTGCCAGAAGGGCACGACCATCGCGCATTAGAGCAAAAACTACCCAATTTTATAGCGCGATACATGGGTGATGAGGTGCGCCAAACGACCCGGTACATATTGCAACCCCTCACGCACCTGCATCTTTATAGCCCTCGAGGTTTGGGACGTGAGTTTGCAGAACATGGCGATATCAAGCAGGTGTACGCCTTTGGACTTGTCGCGGGTTTTATTCTCGTACTGGCCTGTGTCAATTTTATGAATCTCTCAACGGCGCGCTCATCCACCAGAGCACGAGAGGTGGGATTGCGAAAAGTAGTGGGCGCATCTCGCCAGCAATTGATCGGACAATTTTTGGGCGAATCAGTACTGGTGGCACTCGTTGCAATGATAGTAGCACTCGCCTTAGTCGAACTGGTTCTGCCGTGGTTTAATGGCTTTATTCAACGGGATTTGGTATTGCACAGAACTGAAAATCTGAGGTGGATGGTCGGGTTAGTTGGGTTTGGATTTGCCGTTGGTGTAATCGCGGGAAGTTATCCCGCATTTGTACTCTCATCCTTTTTGCCCACGCAGATGATGAAAGGAGATTGGATACCCGGAGCGAAACACGTTGGGCTGCGAAAAGCACTCGTGGTCTTCCAATTTGCAATTTCAATTGCTTTTATCACAGGTACTGTTGTCGTACAAGAGCAACTGGCATATATCCGAAATAAAGACCTCGGATTTGACAAAGAACTCGTAGTCGGCATACCGCTTTTCATCTATTCTCGACAACTACATCACGGTGGGCCAGAAGATCTGAGACGGCGTATTCCCACGGTAAAACAGGCGTTCATGACACACCCAAATATTTTAAAAGCAACTGCCACGCGTTTTAATCAAGGCGGATCTCATACGACAGACACGTTTCGGGCCGATGACGCCGATTGGCAGATGGGCCTGTTTGATATTGACCGCGATTTTCTGGACTTCTTCAACATCGAACTCGTAGCAGGCCGTCTGGCACCAGAACCACTAAAACTACCAGAAAGAATAGAAAGTCGTGCGGAGTTGGAAAAATATCGAGAATTGGTGCAAGCATATCGAGAAAAAGGCCGACCATTTATCTTAAATGAAACAGCCGCACAGCATCTGGGATGGGACGATCCGATTGGCAAGCGTTTTAAGGAAAAAAAAGAGCTAGAGGGATATGTGATAGGCGTGGTAAAAGATTTTCACGTTCAGACATTGCACAATACCATCCGGCCCGTTGTATTCAGGGTTTTTACGGGAGGCGCCAAATTTCTCTATCTCAAATTGGGCACACAGAACATACCGGCAACCCTCGCATTTATAGAAAAAACATGGCACCAGTTTTTACCGCAAATCCCATTCACTTTCTGGTTTTTGAATGATGATCTGACACGCGTGCGTTATCAAAATGAAATTCGCACGGGAAATGCACTAACAGCGTTTTCCGGGCTGACAATTTTCGTAGCCTGCCTGGGACTGTTTGGCCTGATTTCGTTTCGCGCAGAACAAAAAACAAAAGAAATTGGCATTCGGAAAGTCCTGGGCGCATCGGTATTCAGTATTTTTGGCTTATTAGCCAAAGAATTTGTCAAACTCTTAATCGTCGCCTGTGTAATCGCCTGTCCCATAGCCTATCTGTTTGCGGGCAGATGGTTGCAGGACTTCGCCTATCGCATCGACCTGCACGTTATGTATTTTCTTATAGGCGGTTTTCTCGCGCTCTTGCTCGCACTCGCAACCATGACCTATCAAGCACTCAAAGCCTCACAGACAAATCCAGTGGATGCCTTGCGGACAGAGTGAAAATAAGGGCTGGAGGTGCGTCTCATTCTTCTCTTACAGGTTGCACCATAGATATGGCTAATACAGCAGGCACATTGAAATAAAACAATGTGCCTGTTTTTATTATAAGTGTTCATTTTCGGACACCACTGTATCAAAATCGGACACTTTTCAACCTATCAATTTTAAGCAATTTTTCATAACCACTTGTAAAACATAGAGAAGAATATTCTGGCACAGGAATTGCTTACTATTTTCATACGTTCATTCTACCTATGCATTAAGAGATGAGTAAAGTGGTTGTTCTGCGGTGACATTACGCGGTTTATGCGGGACGGCACAGGGACCGTCCCCTACCGCTGACTGCTTGCTGCGAATAACTGTAAGGAATAGGGATAAAATCATGATCAAAAATTACTTGACAGTAGCGATCCGCAATTTGATGCGGCACAAATTGTACACCTCCATCAATGTATTGGGGCTTGCCATTGGGTTGGCGTGTGGCATTTTGATCCTGTTGTATATCCAACAGGAATTTTCAGTAGATCGCTCCCACACACTGGGCGACCGCATTTACAAGGTGATTAGAGAACAACGCAGCAGTACACAAACAACTTATAGTAGCGGCACATCAGGCGCACTGGGTCCTGTATTGGAAGAAACATTTCCCGAAGTAGAAACAACTGTGCGTATCTGGCGATGGACTGTATCTGCACAATACGGCGAGCGCAAGGGTGGGTATCAGTTCGGGCTGGTAGATGACAACTTTTTGGCCGTGTTTGATTTTCCCCTCATAAAAGGCGACTCACAGACCGCGTTTCGCACGTCCTACTCTGTGGTCATTACCGACGACATGGCGCAACACTTGTTTGGCGATATTGACCCGATGGGCAAAACAGTTTCAATCGACAGTCGCAGTTTTCCAGGCGAGTACACAGTTACCGGCATCGTAAAGGCACCACCCCTCTCATCACGCCTTTATTTTGAAATACTCTCAACCACAATACCCCCCGTAGAAGAGACGCAAGAGGTGTGGACGCTGTGGCGACCCACGCAATCGTGGCGTCCTGTAAAAACCTTTGTACTATTAAAAGCAGGGCAAAACGCAGAAACCCTACAAGTGAAAATGCAGCCGCTGATCAAGCAGTATATGGGAAATGACGTTGCGGAAAAAAACACCTATCATCTACAGCCCCTACACCGTGTGTATTTATACGGCGAATCCGATTTTAACCCGACTGCCGACAGCCCCATCCAACAAATTTACATACTAACGGCTATCGGACTGATCCTAATGGTCATTGCATGCGTGAATTTTACAAATCTGGCAACTGCACGGGCTATCACCCGCAAGCGCGAAGTAGGTGTGCGAAAAGTGGTTGGCGCGCATCGCTGGCAATTGATGGTTCAATTTCTGAGCGAATCCCTGCTTTTAACCTGCGCCGCCCTGCTGATTGCTCTGGCACTGGTCGAGACATGCCTGCCCTTATTCAACCAATTTGTGCGCGGCGATTTACACCTCAACGCGGCTACAGTGATAGCAGGTGCACCGGCAGCACTGGCACTCACATTGTTGGTCGGATTGCTGGCGGGATGGTATCCGGCGTTTTTCCTCTCCTCCTTTCGTCCGGTGACCGCGTTAAAAAGTAGCGCGTCTTCCTCACCGGGCTCTGCATGGCTGAAGAAAGGACTCGTGATTTTTCAGTTTGGCATGTCCATTTTGCTGGTGATCTGCACCCTGGTGGTTTATCAACAACTGAGATTTATAGACACCAAAGACATGGGTTTTGCACGCGATCACATTGTGAGTTTGCCGATCTTTGTCCGCGATTTTATGAAAGAATCCAACCCACAAAAACGTCTTTCGGCACGCCACCAGATGGTCAAACAGGTCTTTCTCGAACACCCCAATATCCTCAGCGCGTCGGCACTGCGATACGAGATCACCGGATACAGCGGACGACTGCGACTGGTCTGGCCCGATAGGGACCCAACAAAAGAACGGACATTTCGCATAAACGAAGTTGATGATTCCTTTTTTGAAACATTTGACATTCCCGTGCTTCGCGGTCGCGTCTTTTCAGCCGCTATTGCCAGCGATACATCTCAGGCAATTATTTTGAACGAAACAGCCGTGCGCCTGCTCGGCTGGGAGGATGACCCGATTGGCAAACAGATTGTGTTACCAGCATATGACAACCTATCCCTGATAGTAATTGGGGTCGTAAAAGATTACCATAATTTGACACTACGAGAAGAAATAGCCCCCATGGGATTTTTGGCCGGCTGGAAAATGTTTTATACGCTGGCCTTACGCATCCGACCAGAAAACACCGCGCAAACCCTGTCCTTTCTCGAAACGCAGTGGAAACGCTTTGTGCCAGACATGCCCTTTGAACATCACTTTTTGGACGAAATGATAGATTGGATCTATTTCAACGAGCAACTCACCGGCAAAATGCTCGGGGTATTTTCACTACTGGCAATTTTTGTAGCGTGTTTGGGACTGTTCGGACTCGCGGCGTTTATGGTGCAGTCTCGCACCAAAGAAATTGGCGTGCGGAAAGTACTGGGCGCATCCACATCCCATCTGGTCATGCTGCTCTCGCGCGAATTTATATTCCTCGTTCTTCTCGCCAACGGCATCGCCTGGCCAATCGCCTACTATCTGATGCACGACTGGCTGTCTGGATTTGCCTATCAGACAAACCTGAATGTCTTGCCATTTGTTGCGAGCGCGATAATGGCTTTGATCATCGCATTTGGAACCGTGAGCATGCAGGCCATTCGCGCAGCGCGTTCCAATCCCATTGATGCCTTGCGAGATGAGTGAAAACAGGGACTGGGGACTGGTGTGTTGGACATCTCGCCTTTGGGGATTAGGACCGGCGGCACGCGCAGCACAACAAGAGTACCGCTGATCACTCATGACTGGCTAATGGAGGTACAAAATGAAAAGTCTCAAAATCGCCTGGCGGCGACTCAAACGCGACCGGATTGCCAGTATAATGAGTGTGTTGAGCCTGGCCGTAGGCATTACGTGTGCGTTGATGGTATTTGTCATTGTCGAAGACCGCTATCGCACGCGAGATGATTTCCACGACAACGCAGACCAAATCTTCTGGGTCTTCCGCACCAATGAAATAGCTCAGGACGAGTGGGAGCGGCAACACGCATCTTTTCGCTCCAATGCTGGGCCGTTGCTTGCGGATGAATTGCGCGAGTTGGCAACGGTTTGTCGATACCGGTTAAGCCATCTTACATATCTCTACGGAGACGAACATTTCCGAAGAGATCAGGCAGCGTATGTCGATCCCTCGTTTTTGTCGCTCTTTTCATTTCCCGTGCTTTACGGAAATCGCGAGGCCCTATCACATCCGCAAAACATACTCATCTCTCGAACACTCGCTGAAAAACTATCGCGTGACAGAGCAATCGCCGACATGGTTGGAACTCAGTTGACGCTGGTGAGAAATAATGTGCGCGAATATTTTACCATAAGCGGTGTGGTCGAAACGCTTTCGCACCATTCGAGTTTGCAGTTTGATTTGTTAATTCCATATCAACATCTGATTCAGCGTGCAGCGTCTGATCCGATGGGTGAATCTGAAGCCATGCTCTTTTTGCACCTCAAAGAAAACGCCACACCCGATCACATAAAGCGTCGGTTGCCCTACTTTTCAGACGCTTATTTTGCCAAACAGATTGACCACTATCGCGCCGAGGGACAATGGTCAAAGGAAGAGTCTCCCATTCAAGTCCATCTTCAACCCCTGTCTGCATTGCCCAAATTCGAGATGATGGGACTTCAAGTAAGGAACATGCCGCAACATTTTCTGGTCTTGCTTTCTCTGGTGGGGGGTCTCGTGCTCATTGTGGGAGCCGTCAACTTTGGCATCGTGACCATTGGCCGACTCATGGCGCGTGGCACGGAAGTCGGCATACGCAAAACCCTCGGTGCAACACGCCGCCATATTATTGGGCAGACCATTCTCGAGTCGTTGATTCTTTGTTTTATCGCAATGGGACTGGCATTGAGTGCAAACGAACTATTGCTTCCCCATTTTGCGTCCCTCTTTCCCTTTCCTCACTATAATCCCCAGTTTCAAGGGAATATCACGGGATTCCTCTTCATTCTTGTGTTGCCCGTACTATTGGCAATTCTGGCAGGCTTCTACCCGTCCTGGCTGTTGTCGCGGCTTCAGCCTGTGAACGCGCTCAAAAGTGAGACATTTCCCGGACAAAGAGCGCGCCTGAGCCAATTTCTATTGGTCGTTCAATTTGCTGTAGCTGTATTTTTGGTGGCATCCTCCACGATTATGGTACAGATAACTGATCACTTCGCTTCGATGGATAGGGGATTCGACATGCGCCATTTGATGGTCATACAGCCCAAAGTCCCAGGAGACGAAGCAGCAGTCTATTACGAGCGATTTCGCCAAAAAGCAGAGCAACTCCCAGGTGTTGTCGAGTTAGCCGCCATAAATAATATCCCGGTATTGTGGTCAGCAGGCAGAAAAAAGCTGACCGATTCAGAAACGATAATCTGGCATTACAAAGTGCGCGGCGACTTTCTAAAAACACTTGGCATAGACCTAATTGCGGGAAAGAATCTGGATCCAAACGGACCAATCAACGAGGTTTTGGTCAACGAACATTTTGCAAAGCAATTTGAATGGACGCACCCTCTTGGTCAGACATTTCCATTTCAAGTAGGACAAGTTGAGCACCCTCAGGTTGTAGGTATCATCCCTGATTTTTATTTTCAAAATCTTTTGCCTCCTATGGGTCCGCTGGTCATTCACAAAGATCCCGAAACCGCGATTCGAGCTATTCTGGTGCGCCTCCAACCGGATATGGCAACGGAAACCGAAGCACTGTTAAAGCAACTCTGGCTCGAGGTCGCGCCAGATGTTACACCGCAGTTCGGTCTTTTGCAGGATGACCTTGTAAATTCCATTCGGGATCACCGAAAAATGAATCAATCCATCGGCTACACGGCTTCGATCATGGCGATTGTTGTCGCCTGTGTAGGATTGATCGGGCTTGCCATGCACATGCTGTCCCGCCGCACAAAAGAAGTTGGCGTTCGCAAAGTTCTGGGAGCTTCCGCACGCTCTCTCTTTGTCTTGCTATCCTTACCCATGGTTCGTCTTGCGACCATTGGGTGTGTCATTGGAGGCACCCTGTCCTTTTTTGCAATGCGTGCATATTTGCAACGCTTCCCTTTCCAAATGCCACTGGAACCAATGCACTTCGCGGGACCAGCGATTGGCTGTATCACCCTGGCACTTGCGGCAATTTCATATCACACCACACGCATTGTGCGAACAGACCCTGTGAAAGAGTTGCGAGATGAGTGAAAAGGGGGATTTAAAATCATGATCAAAAATTATCTGACCGTTGCGATCCGCAACATCGCCAGAAACAAAACCTTCTCTGCGATCAATATCCTCGGTCTTGCAATTGGCATGGCCTGTTGCATCCTCATTCTGCTCTATGTTCAATACGAAATGAGCTACGACCAGCACCACGAACACGGGCATCGAATTTATCGGGTTGCCGCAAAGGTGAAAATCGGCGGGGTCCTGCGTCAAGCCCCGCTCACGCCATTTCCGATGGGACCTGCACTTGTCAAAGACTATCCCGAAGTGATAGAGGCTGTGCGGTTTTTCGAGGGAACCGATCCAAGAACGCTTGTTGAGGACCAACACGGCCAAGTCTTCTTTGAAGATAATATTTGGTTCACCGATCCAACTTTTTTTCAAGTCTTCAATTTTCCACTCAGCCAGGGGGATCCTGAGACAGCATTTTTTGAACCCCATTCTGTTGTGATTACTGAAGCGGTGGCTCAGAAGTATTTTGGCGAACAAAACCCGATAGGTCAAATCCTGTCGTTCTATGAATTGGAACAAAAAAAAGCATTTAAGGTGACAGGTGTTTTGAAGGATACGGCCCACAATTCTCATTTCCAATTCGACTTTCTCGCGTCTCCTATATCCCATCATCAACCAGATTGGACAACGAATGTTTTTTATACCTATCTGCTACTTCAGCAAAGTGATTCTGCTCGTGAATTAGAAGCGAAACTGCCCGACTTTATTGAGGCACATACAGGTGGACAAAGCAAAGCTACAGGCTTTAAAATCGATTACTTCCTGCAACCCCTGACCGATATTTATTTGCATTCCCGTTTAGAAGCAGAAATGAGTGAAAACAGCGATATTCGGTATGTCTATCTCTTCCTCATCATTGCCCTTTTTGTGCTCATACTCGCCTGTGTCAATTTTATGAACCTCTCAACGGCTCGCTCTGCGACCCGGTCAAAAGAAGTGGGCATGCGAAAAGTCGTTGGTGCAAACCGCCTGCAACTAATCTGTCAGTTTATGGGTGAATCGATATTGCTGGCGTTATTAGCCCTATCTTTTGCCATCGCTTTTGTCGAAGTCTCACTCCCCGCGTTCAACGCCTTTATCCAACACGAATTGGTATTGGATTACGCGGGAAATTGGCATGTCGTGTTGACCCTGCTTGGGGTTGTGTTATTTGCAGGGCTGCTCTCTGGGATTTATCCCGCCTTTTTCCTCTCCGCTTTTCAGCCAGCAGAGGTAATAAAAAGCACGCTGCGGGGATTGAAGACCTCCAGCTCCCGCAAAACGCTCGTCGTATTTCAATTTGTCATTTCGATCATTCTCATCATTGGAACAGTTGTCGTTTACCATCAATCGGATTACATCAAAAACAAGAAACTCGGCTTCGACAAAGAACACGTCATTGTGATGCCCTATCCCGGTATGCGGGTGACAGAGAGATATAAATCGCGATTGTCAGGGTATGCAACTGTATTGAGCACTTCGAAGTCTTCAAGCGTGCCAGGCCGACCTGTTGCCGGTAGCTTTTTTCGCGCTCATGGTGATGACACATCTCATGGTCGTTCCGCGATGAACAAGATTGTGGTTGGTCGCGAATTCATCTCGACTTATGGTCTTGAACTTATAGAGGGCAGAGACTTTTCAAAAGATATGATGAATGACGGAGAAGGAGAACTCATCCTGAATGAAGCCGCCATGCGACACTTTGGATGGACTTCGTGTGTGGGTAAGGAAGTGGTAAATATATGGCCACAGGGTGACAAGGTGGAGGTGCAGTATAGAGGAGAGGTTGTAGGTGTGGTGAAAGACTTTCATTATAGGTCCCTGCATCATAAAATAGAACCTCTGATTATCACCACGGTGGAGACGTGGTCTGAATATTTTGCTATCCGCATTCGTTCCGATGATATTGCAGGCACACTCAGTTTTCTGAAGGCACAGTGGAAGGAAATCGCGCCGAATAAGCCATTCGACTATTTCTTTCTCGACGACGATTACGACAAATTATATCGCACAGAAGAACAGATAGGCACACTCTTTGGCCTCTTCTCTATCCTCGCCATCTTTGTCGCCAGCCTCGGACTGTTCGGTCTCGCCTCTTTCACCGCTCAACAGCGCATCAAAGAAATCGGCATCCGCAAAGTATTGGGTGCATCCGTTTCTAATCTCGTGCTCATGTTGTCGAAAGAGTTCGCCCTGCTTGTCGGACTTGCCAATCTCATCGCCTGGCCAATTGCCTATTACGCGATGAACAGGTGGCTACAGGATTTCGCCTATCGTGTTGATCTGGATATATGGGCATTTGTTCTGAGTGGCTTTTTCGCGTTGTTTATCGCATTGACCACGGTGAGTTATCAAGCCTGGAAAGTCGCCCGCACCAATCCCGTGGATGCTTTACGGGATGAGTGAATCATATAAACCCTTGTTTTTCCGCTTAAATTGCGGATATTTGTAAATGCGGATCCAGTGATCCCAAATGGACATCTGAGAAGTTGTACAATATGGAGGCATGGGATGAATATTCCGACAATTGATATGCCGCAGGCTGAGCGTGTAGAAGTAAGCGAGGATATGCTGACGACAGTGCTCTCTGATGGGCGAACCATCTCCGTGCCCCTGAAATGGTATCCCAGGCTCGCACACGCCACCGCCAAAGAAAGACGCAACTGGCGACGTACCAGTGGCGGCATCCAGTGGCCTAATCTGAACGAAAACCTCAGCGTTGAGGCACTGTTTGCAGGCCATCCCTCAGAAAAAAGGCAGACGTCCGACAAAACAAAGCCGATGGGCCTGGACGAGTCTGCATTGGTGGAAGGGCGGCTGATGGAAGTGAACTGGGCTTGCGGCACGGCGGAGTTGCACTACATCCCGCAAAGGGTCGTGCCGTTGCGTTTCGACCCGACACTGAACGACGACATGCGTCGGCTGGCGACCCAGTATGTCGAGATCAGAGGCCGCGGTCACTTCAACGACAATGACGAATGGGATATTATTTACGTAGAGCAGATAACCGGCACGCGGTCATGGTCAGAGCCGTTTGACCTCGAGGCATTTCGAAACGACCCCAATCCGAAGATTTTTGACCCTGACAAAATAGTCACCATTGACCTGACAGAAGAAGAGTGGGAGGCTTTTCATCGCGCGATATGTGAAGGACGGGATATCTGATGCTTTCAAATCCTTCGCTTCCGACATTCCCGACCTGGTACTCATCCAGGCACCAGCACCATAACCAGATCAGTCACAGGAATAACGAATTATGAAACTACATGTCGATCAGGAAGCCAAGGCACTCTATCTGCGCCTTGACGACTCTGCTATCGTCGAATCAGAAGAGATCTCGCCGGGTATGGTGCTCGATTACAATGCATCGAACGAAGTAGTGGGCGTGTCTATGAATCAGTTTGCGATTTATGCTTTTGCGCGTGAAATAGCCGAACCCGAAACCACAGCCTTTTTTCAAAACCAATATGCAGAAAAAAACAAACGAGAAATTCTGGAGGCGTTTGACGCTGTTATAAAAAAAATTCCCAGCCAAACCCCACCAGACTGGGACCAATTGGATGGCTGGACATACTTGATTTCACCAAACCTCATGTATTGAGAAACGAAGAAGAATAAAATTTGCAGCTTTTAAAAAAAGTCTATATTCACCACAATGAGTACACACTTTCTAAGTGGAGAAAAAGCAATGCCAACAGTAGAACTGGAATACCTGGGTGATGATCTTGTCATCTCTAAACAAACCGCAGAGCAAGAATTGGGACTCCACCCAGGAGATCGTATTGAAATCAGACCCAAAGCCGATTTTGAACCTGAAGTACAATCTTTCGAAAAATCCAGGCTCTTCACTGAATCTCTCGAAAATCTCCGAGAAACTTTCAAACCCTCGGATCTGGAAGATTGGGAGACTCAAAGAAATCAACTGTGGTCAAAATGGCAACTTCCCACCTGATTGTTGATACCGACATCATCATCGACTTCTTAAGACACCAGTCAGAAGTCTTGCTTCAGGTTGCAAGCCAATATCACTGCCATATAACAGCCATCTCGCTCTTTGAATTGCAGATCGGGGCGATCCGATCAGAGCAACAAAATCAGCGATTTTCTCAAGCACTCTCGCATTTTTCTATTCTACCATTCGACGCCAACGCTGCACACCATGCATCAACACTTGGTCGTCAGCTTCAGCAATCTGGTCAAATGATTGGCCTGCCCGATACAATGATTGCAGGTATTTGCCTCTCCCAAGACCTTCCACTGCTCACCCGCAACACCCGACACTATGCAAGAATAACTGGCCTTCAGATTTTCACACCAGACAATTTGCCCTTCACCTGAGCACACTAAAAATACCATTGGTTCTACGCATAATACAGCAGGCACATTGCAACAAAACAATGTGCCTGTTTTTATTTCAAGTGTTCATTATCGGACACTACTGTATCAAAATCGGACACTTATTAAACTGCGCTCATGACATCCATTTTCATAACCCCTTGTAAAACATAGAGAAGAATTTTTTGGCACAGGAATTGCTTACTATTTTTATAGATTCACTCTACTTGAATGAATGAATAAAAATAGGGGCTGGTACTGGGATGGAGGCACATTGACGCAAAACAAAGTTGAATATTGTTCAAAGTATGACTATTTTCCCCATTCAGCATTCTATGACACACCAAACTTTGGATAGAGGGTACAAACGTGTCAACACCCGAACAAGAAAATGCGCCAAAAAAGAAAGCCGTGCCCAGCTTTGTAGGCAGCGGGTCTTCCTCGCCCAAACAAGCAACAGACACCCAGGGCCTGGACGGCATGGACCGCAAAGTAGAAAAAAGAGTATGGACACCAAAGCGCATTGCGAGCATAGGCGCGATCGCGGCGTTTGTATGTGCCGTGATCTATATGGCAATCTTTGGCGACCACAGCGCCAGGCTCAATGTACAGACCGACCGGATTACCATTTCAGAAGTCACACGCGGCCCCTTTCAGGAATTTACTGTCCAGCGCGGCACCGTATTGCCGATTCAAACATATTATCTCGACGCGCTGGAAGGCGGACAAATAGGGGAAATCTTCCTCGAAGAAGGGACGATGGTCGAAAAAGGCACGCCCCTCTTGAAATTGTCAAATCCAACCCTGGAACAAATGATCTTAACCCAGGAAGCCCGCTTGTTTGAACAGATCAACAACATGGAAAATACGCGGTTGAACCTGGAAACTCGGGCCATTCGCAACCGCCAGGAACTGATGCGCGTTGAATTGAACTTGCGGGAAACAGAGCGCCAATACGAAAAACAGAAAGTTTTATATGAACGCGGACTGGGTTCCAGAGACCTATTTGAAGGTGCGCGAGATCGATATGAAAGCGATCAAAAACGCAAGGCATTTGCATTGGAAACAGTACGCCAGGACTCGCTGTATCGCATCAACCAACTCGCTGCACTGGACACGCGCGCCCAGAGTTTGCAACGGCAATTGGACAATGTGCGCCGCCCGTTGGAAAACCTGATCGTGCGCGCACCAATTGCAGGACAATTATCCCAATTGAATGCAGAAAAAGGTGAATTGTTAAACAGAGGAAGGCGCATAGGTCAGGTCGATGTACTCGATGCCTATAAGATGCGGGTGGGCATCGATGAATTTTACATCACCAGAATCACCAGAGGACTCAAAGGCACCATTGAAATCGGCGATGAAATTTATGACCTGCAAATCCGTCGGGTTTTTCCCGAAGTCGTAGAAGGGCAATTTGAAGTCGATATGGATTTTGTGGATGCGACACCTCAAAGCATTCGGCGCGGTCAAACAGAACAGATCCGATTGGAACTCGACGCACCCGAAGAAGCCCTGTTGCTGCCCCGCGGTGGCTTTTATCAAACAACAGGAGGCAACTGGGTATTTGTGGTCGAAGGCGATGAAGCCGTGCGCCGCGACGTACGCATTGGACGCCAAAGCCCCGAATACTTCGAAGTCCTCGCTGGCCTCTCCCCTGGCGAACGCGTGGTCACATCGTCTTATGACAATTACGAAGAAATCGACAAGTTGGTGCTAAAGCGGTAAGCTAATCGCTTTTTACAAAAGGAGTTTCACAATGATCAAAACCGTAAATCTCCAGAAAGTCTATACCACAGAAGAAGTGGAAACAACCGCCCTGAACAATGTCAACATAGATATTGACCAAGGCGAATTTGTCGCCATTATGGGGCCATCGGGATGCGGCAAATCCACACTCTTGAACGTGGTCGGCCTGCTGGACAATCCGACCGGCGGGGAATACTTTCTGAACAATGAAGAAGTCTCCAAACACACCGAGCGACAAAGAGCCAATACCCGCAAATTAAATATTGGCTTCGTATTTCAAAGTTTCAATCTCATCGACGAACTCACCGTAGCCGAAAACGTGGAACTGCCCCTGTTATACCTGGGCTTACCAGCCACCGAGCGCAAACAACGCCTGGATGAATCCCTGGAATACATGGGCATCAAACACCGCGAAAAGCATTTCCCACAGCAATTGTCAGGTGGTCAGCAACAGCGCGTAGCCGTGGCGAGAGCCGTCATATCCAATCCCAATATCATCCTCGCAGACGAGCCAACGGGTAACCTGGACTCGGCAAACGGCAACGAGGTAATGGACTTGTTGACCGAATTGAACAAAAACGGCACCACAATCGTGATGGTGACGCACAACTCCCACGACGCGGGATACGCCCATCGCGTCATCCACCTATTCGACGGCCATGTCGTGACAGAGAACATCAAAGGATAGCGCGACTGTTGGGACGGCACAGGGACCGTCCCCTACGATGATATTGTGGTTTGTAGGGGCGACCCCCTGTGGTCGCCCGCTGACCGCTGACTGCTGTCCCGGGAGAATCACAATGCCCAAAATCTCGATCAAATTGCCACCTTTAGACGCCGAAGATACCGTGGAAGTAACGGTGGTGGTAAATGGCAAAAGCAGAAAATACGATTACCGGATGGAATTATTCGCATGGGAGGAACACGCCGAACCCCACGAACAGAGAGTGACGTGTTTGAAACGGATTGTGGAAAACTACGACCAGGACTGGTCCCTCATAGAAATTGGCGAACCATCTGAACGCGAAGTATCTATCTTATTCGAACGACGCGCATAAGGCTGAGGGCTGAATGCTAAAAAACCTTCTGGATTGCGGCTTTAAGCATGCCGCAATGACGGCTTTCTTATACACATATGCTTTGCTGACCGCTGACTGCTGATAGCTAACAAGGAGCCAATTATGATCCAGCTAAAAAACATCGAAAAATACTACGAAAACGGCGTCGTAAAAACCTTTGTACTGCGGCGAATTGATCTGGAAATCCGCGAAGGTGAATTTGTCTCCATCATGGGACCATCGGGTGCTGGCAAATCAACCCTATTGCACATCCTGGGCATGCTGGACACCGCCTCGAATGGAGAGTACCGTTTTTACGACCGCGCAGTTCACAAACTGGACGAACGCGCATTGACCGAGCTACACCGCGACCACATCGGATTTGTATTTCAAAGCTACCATCTAATCGATGAACTAACAGTTGGCGAAAATTTGGAAACCCCCCTCTTATATCAAAGAGTAAAGGGCGCCGAGCGCAAAGGGCGGATCGCCGACATGCTGGACCGCTTCAACATCGTGGCAAAAAAGCGATTATTCCCCAACCAGTTATCCGGTGGACAACAACAATTGGTAGGCATTGCGCGGGCATTGATCACACAGCCAAAAATGATTCTGGCCGACGAGCCGACCGGCAACTTAAACTCGGCAGAAGGCGAGCGGATCATGACCCTATTCAAACACTTGAATGCCGAAGGCATAACCATTGTCCAATGCACCCATTCAGAGAAGAACGCCGCTTACGGAGACCGCATCATACATCTATCAGACGGATGGTTAGACCGGGATGAGCAACTGGATCGCGGCTAAAACCATGCCGCGATGACAACCGTCGTTCGTCACGCCTGCATGTTTTAAGCAGGCGTCCAGTGGATTTAGGCAAGAAACTTATTTGAAAAACCATTCGGATTTACAAATTGCTTCGCGAGATGCGCAACGATGACGGTATCCGCGATATGGGTTTTGGCACATCGGGAGCAGCGGGACCCGCGCTCAAAAAAGATTATTCAGAGATCGAAACAGTCGTGCGATATTATATGTCGAGCTATATCTGGACCACGTATAAAGACCGCAAATTTAATCAGCGATTCTGTTTGACAGATCCCGATTTTTTGGATGTCTTCGATTTTGAACTGGTGATAGGAGATCGGGCGACGGTACTCAAAGAACCGCTTTCCATTTTGGTAACAGAGGCAACAGCGCGGCGATTTTTTGGGAATGACGATCCAATTGGATGCACTAATTTTTGTGTCGAGTGGGTTGCTGACAATGGCAATCGCGATAATGACTGTGAGCACTCAGGCCATGCGCGCAGCCTTGACCGATCCGGCGACAGCCTTGCGATATGAATGATCGCGTATTCGTTCACACACCACGCGACATAGACAACCCCTCTTGCTCTCGCCACAAAAACAACACATGGCGCGACTTGCGCAAATGGCGTTCATACTCCTTGTTAAAATCCCGACGCTTGCCACTGGGCGTTCTGCCATTGGGTCGCGCATTGCATTTCCCGCGCGCCTGCGTAATGCTTCGGCTGCCATTTTGCACCGCAATCGTCATCACCCGATGCGTCTCATCCTCCGGCGTCGTAACCTGCATCGACCAGACCGACGTCCGCCCATTTTTGCAATTATTCGCATAAGACCCCACGCAGTGATGCATCTTGCGCCCTTCAAGGGACAAATCTTTGGCCGTCACCAACTCTGTAATCGTCCAGTGATCCTTTTTATTCCCATAATTATCTGTCTCCGTCCAATCCAGATCATTGAGACCCGAAGACTCCCACACCTTTGCGGGCAAGCGACTCTGCCTCGCCAACTGCCGGTGCCAAAACTCAACCTGCCGCAGCAACTTGACTATACTGCGCCCCTTAATCGAAAAATTCGGCTGATCGGGTGGCAGTTGCACCACCTCGCCACCAACCGTCTCTTCCCGAGACACATATTTCTGATTGTGAATATAATCCACAATAGGCCCAACCTCATCGGGATCGAGCATCGGATTATTCACAAAAAAATGCACCACCTTATGCCAGAAAGATTCGCAATCAAATGACGACCCCAACCGCGTACTATTCACCGCGCGCACCAGCGGTTCCTCCCCGCCGAGACCCAGAATTTGACCGCGCCGAAACGCCTCGTAAATCGTGTAATCGTGCGGCGACTCCAAAAACAAATGCGCCATCTTCTTGGTCAGCGTCAGCGGAACATCCGCCTTGCGAATATTTCCGCCCGTTCCCACATGCACAAACCATCCTTGCTGCTGCCGCGCCTCATCTTCCCCACCGAGAAACCACGCGATATCCATAAACGCAGGCACATCGTATCTCGCGAGCAAATGTCGCGCAAGTGAACCAAATTGCTTGCGCCCATTGTGCGAATCTGGCCGCCACTCTCCCGGATCGCGCAACCACCGCTTGTGCCAACGCGCCAGCGCGCCCAATCCCTCGATAAATGTATTGCCATCACAAGGCCCCAATCGCACAATCGCGGGCTTGACCTCAAAAAAATCGCCCTGTTTTTCCACATGAAGCAGCAACTGCAACAGCGCGCGCCGCCCTTTGCGGTCTCTGCCCAGCCCATCAAAAGCGCGCTGGATCTTTTGCAAATGGGGGCGATTCAACTCCGCTTCCGACAACTTGCCATCATAAATGGCCCGAATCGTCTCCTGTGGCCGCCGCGTGTGATTTTTCATCTTCGCCAACACCGCATCGCTCTTTATCCGCTCGGCCAAATCGCGTTCTTTCTTGCGCTGTGCAACGCTCTTATGCGTACCCGCACTCAACCCATGCGCGCTACACCACGCGGTATAATCCGCAACCGTCTTTAACCCCAACGCGCTAATATGGCGCACAAATTCCTGTTCGGCCAATTCCGCATCAATCGCCCAATCGGCAATCTTGCGCTCCTGCCGCCGCTCCTGCCAACTCTTATTCAGCGCCCCATTAAATCCATGATCCCGACACCACGCCTGATATTGCGCCAAACTCGTCAACCCCAGCGACCGAATATGCGCCGTCAAATCCGCATTCGCCTTGCCAGCAGCCCCTCTGTGCCGTCTCTTCTTGCGCTTTGCTGCCATAAAATCCTCCTGTGGGACGAACTCCGATCCGTCATTCAACGGGCGGGCACAGGGGCACCGCCCCTACGTCGATGAACTCGCCTGAGGATTCATGCTACCACTTATAAGGATGCACCTATCAGGAATAATCCGACAAAAAAACCTCAATCAGCGTCGGCCCCTCGGCCTGCAACGCCTCTTCGAGCGCCTCGCCAAACGCCTGTCCATCAGTCACGCGAATGCCTCTCACGCCAAAACTCTGTGCAAACATCACAAAATCGGGATTCGCCAATTTCACGGCAATATTCCGCCCCCCGCATTCCCGATCCTGCGCCCGCTTAATCGCAGTATAAGCATTGTCATTGCACAAAATAACGGGCAGTGACACCCCCTGCTGAACCGCAGTAGCAAGTTCTGTCGCCGTGTACATAAACCCACCGTCACCGCACAGCGACACCACCTGCTTATCTGGACACGCGATCTTGGCACCCACAGCCGCGGGCATGGAAAACCCCAGCGTTCCATAAACCGTTGGCGACAAAAACGTGCGCGGCTGATAAACCGGAAAAATTCGGCGCGCCTGATAGCTAATCATCGTCATATCGTTCACAACCACCGCATCCCGATCCAGAACATCCCGCAAAATCCCCAGCAACTCGGGAAAAGGTCCCTCCTCCCCCTGACCGGACGCCTGCGAAACAGAATCACTGACATCCCACGCGGTCTTTACCCCATCCAAACGCGCGTACAATTCCCTCAACCCCGCGCCCGCATCGCCAATCAGCGCAACATCTGGCTCAAACGACCGCCCGATTACCCCCGGATCAATATCCAGATGAATCAACTTCTCCGGTGTACCCTTCCACAACTGCTCAAACCGAAAGCCCAAACGCGTACCCACAGCGATCACTACATCCGCTTCGGTTAAACATTTGTTCATCGCCTCACCGCGCACCAGCAAAGGATGATCAGCCGGAACAGCTCCCTGACCATTGGCAGTAACAGCCACCGGCAATCCGAGTTTCTCAGCCAACCGGATCACATCATCGCTCGCATTTTGCGTCCCCCCACCCGCGAGCAACATCGGCTTATGCGCAGACCGAATCATCTCCGCTGCTACATCGAGCGCGGCCTCCTCTGGCTTATGCGGCGGGCGATGCGCGGGTTCGTCAATATTCACATCCGCTTCCTTCTTAAATACATCCAGCGGAACCTCCAAAATGTACGGCCGAGGCCGACCGTATTTCATCGCCTCAAAGCCCTCTGATAGCGCATCCGGGATCTCCTCCACACGCGACACGCGCTGCCCGCGCCCCGTCACAGAAAACAACGTCCCAAACTGGTCCCGCATATCGTGCAACACACCCGCATCTGTGCCATTTGTTTCATCCGTCGGACCACTGCATATCAGCAACACGGGCGACGACTCGGCATGCGCTTCCCCAATCGGCGTCAACGCATTCACCGCCGCCGGTCCCGTCGTCGTCAACGCCACACCCACGCGCCCAGAAGCCCGCGCATACCCATCGGCCATAAAACCCGCCCCCTGTTCGTGCCGCGTCGTCACATGCCGAATGCGCGGATGATCGTAAAGCGCATCGTAAAGCGCAAGCGTGTGAACCCCCGGAATGCCAAACACCACATCCACCCCCCATGCATCCAACGTCTCAACCACAGCCTGACCGCCGGTCATCAGCATAACGATATCCTTTCAGTCCAAAGCTATAAAAACACACCCCGTCAATATACATCCAAAATCCCCCATCGTCAGACCAATTTTGAAAGGGTATAACTGTAATATAAGGGTGCAAGGCGCACGCATAGCCATACCCTACCACTAAGAGAGGCATCCCTGCCTCGAGTTCAGGGGCTATGACAATACATCTTGTCGTATAATGAGAATACTTTGTCAAATAACGTGCCAAACAACGTGCCAAACAACGTGCCAAATAAGGAGAAAATTTTCTTTATTTTCTTGTCATTGATACAAAAAGTTGTTATTATTTAATATCTTACTAAATTTATCAGTATGTCAAATAACGTGCCAAGTAACGTGTCAAATAAGAGGGGAAAAATGGATTGGGGAAAATTCTCCTTTGAGTATCTTCTGGACCAGCAAGGTCTTATTCAGGATCTCATCTCTATTGAAGCTTATAAAGAAGCCTCTCTAAACCTCGTGTTCCCACAAGAGTGGCAAAGCCAGCTCGATAAGCTGAATCGCGTCCGTGCTGTTCGTGGTACAACTGCGATAGAAGGCAACCCCCTGTCTGAAGCGGAGGTTTCTCAGCAAATGGAGTACCTCGAACAACAAACTCACAACCATGACAGAAAAACCGCATCAAAAGAACAATTGCAGATCAGAAATGCTGGGGAAGCTCAGGCCTGGGTAAGACAACGATTTCTTCCAAACAGCCCGCCTATCGGTCTAAAAGACATACTCACCATGCACGAAATGATCACCCGAGATTCAGATACCGACGACAATATACCTGGGAAATTCCGCAACTTTTCCGTTATTGTGGGCACGGAAGATCTTGGAGGGGTCCATAGAGGTGCCTCACACGAAACGCTCCCTCGCTTAATGGATGAGTATATCGATTTCATCAATTCCCGCCGACTCGAAGACCTTCATCCAGTCATACGCGCCTTGCTCGCCCATTTCTTCCTCGTGACAATTCACCCCTTTGGAGACGGAAACGGAAGAATCTCCCGACTCGTCGAAGTCGGTATCCTCTTTCGGCTCGGATATAATGTGCATGGCTTTTATGGGCTATCCAACTACTTCTATCGCCACGAACAAGAATACAAGTCAATCCTCCAACAATGTCGGCAAAGCCAGCCTTTTGATGTGACACCATTTATTCGCTTTGGCGTGGCTGGTTTTGCGAGCGAACTCAAAGGCATAAACAATTTCGTCAAATCGAAGATCAACCGGCTCGTATATCAAACGATGCTTGTCCGCGCTTATAATAAAAAGACGGGACCCCGGCGGCGGCTCCTGAACCAGAGAGAATACAATCTCCTCAACTTTCTCTTGAGCGAGACAGAGCCTTCAGACCTCTTCTCCGATACCCCGTCTCGAAGGATCGAACTATCAGAACTACAGGAAGATAGATACGTGCAATCTGCATATCAAAATGTCACCTGGCGAACTTTTCAAAGGGAGTTAACACGGCTTGGGGAACTTGGATTTATCCGATTTATCAGGGATGGCGCGGTTCAAGACTGGGTCGTAGAATTGGATTTTGAGGCCATCTCAAAATATTAATGCCGATTAAGGGTTAAAATCATGGCATACTTGCCTATCCAAGAAAACGTTGAGAAAACAAGCTATCAGTGGTCAGCGATCAGCAAATCATGCGCCGTATATGAAAGCCGTCATTGCGGCATGGTTTTAGCCGCAACCCAGAAGGTCTTTTATCATGACTGTCGTTTTGGTGTAGCGCGAAACAGATCTTTATCCCCAAGTTTAAACGGGTTTGCAAATCCTTTGGCAACGCGCTATTTTGAAGCATAAAGTGTAACCTTAAAAGAATAGGAAGGCTGATTCTGTGATCTACAAACGTCCATTTCCCACATTGTGGATACTGATCTTCTTAGGCTGTTTATCGATCTGCATGCAGTACATCACAATAGAAAAATTCTCGGTGTTTTCACCAGCCGAAACCTTCGGTACCCTGACAGAATATATACAGGCTATTAATGAGAAGATCTCTTTCGAGTGGATCGATATCTTGCTATCTGTCCTGTTCCTTGCGACCAGTGCGCTGATCTTGTGGAAAGAGATAAGCAAGCGGGTGCTCACCGACTTTTTGCAAAATGTATTCTCCAGCGAGCGTAAAACCCTGTATTTGCTCCTAGCCTGCTCTCTGGTATGCGTCCGTTTTTACTTTGCCCGCGGCGGCATGCACTGGGGCGCAGATGCCTCTCACCACATCGCCCAGTCTTATCTCGCCGCCAGAGCCATCGCGGATGGCGAGTTGCCTATTTGGACATTCTTCATGGGCAATGGATCGCCCTACATGCAAAATTACGGCTTCGCCTTCTTTTATATCGTCGGCTTGGTCGATTTTTTTTTCCGGGATATATTCCTGTCCTTAAAACTGATCATGGGCACCACGCACATACTCTCCGGAATCGGCATGTACTATTTGGCGAGCAGCCTGTGCCAATCGCGCCGCGCCGGGCTTATCGCAGGTCTGGGCTACGTGCTGTGTTTTTGGCACACGCAGCATGTACTCATCATGGGGCGATTGCCCCTATCTCTATTTTACGCCCTCTTGCCCTGGCCCTTCTATGCGGTCGAATGCCTTATCCGCTCCTCATACAAAATGCGAGCGGCTCTCCTGGGAGGGCTGAGCATTGCCCTGCTAAATTTCACGCACCCGGGCTACGGGACATACGCAATGGTATTTTGGGGATGCTACTGTATCGTGCGGCTCTGGTCTTTATGGGGCCACCCCGACATAAAATCGCTTTTCCGTGCTGGCGTTTTACTCCTGGTCCTGGGCGTCTCTTTTAGTGCCTACATGAACGTCGGTATGTGGTTCGAGCGCGAGCACACCGATATGCACGACTTCCGTGCCGGCTTCAAAGAACCCACCGAGCAAGTCGGCATGGCCAGCCAACCCGACCCCACCTGGCGACACTTGCTGGGCTGGTCAAACCACCGCTTTTGGCTTATTCCACCTGATCCACTTCACTGGTACGGCGGATATTTGGGCGTCTCCTTGTGTGTGTTGGCTCTGGCTGGCGTCGGGATCGCGCTTTTCCGGCGCAACAAGCTGCGGCACTTTGTGGCGAGTTGGGCCTGTCTGGTACTATCTGCTCTGGTCATCTTTGCCTATCGCCTGCCTCCCTTCAATATGCTGTCGCTCATCCATGCCTCCAACGCATCCCGATACCTGCTCTTTCTCGCGTTCTTTCTCGCACTGGCAGCAGGTATCGGTACGCTTATACTTCTGCAGCACCGCCCCGGGTGGCTCTCGCGCAATCGCTGTTTTACCCTCTTATTTCTTTTATTATGGATCGATCTCTTCCCCACAACCTTCCTGCACGCCTATCAACCGCCCGTTGACCGGTCTTCGAGTGGATTTCAAAATATCTGGGAGACGTCTGCACCCTTTTCAGAGCGGGGCGAGTTACCCAATTATCGCGTGCATTGGGCAGATAAAGATGAATTTCCCTACTTCCGCATGGCATACGCACTCTTTATGCACGAAACTCCGATATCCGAGGGATTTCACCCAGGAGAACTGCGTACCCGCAGCACATTTACAGATCCCTTCCTCCAGGTGGCACGCTATCTGGCACCGGATTTGTTCGCAAAACCTGACCAGCTTAACGCCAAGGACACCGTATTCGAATTGCTGAGATCGGGTTTTTACCTGCTCAATTCACGCTTCCTGATTGTATCATCAAATAATGAAGCCCGTAACCTCTCGCTAGATCACAACAGTCCGATCGTCGTCTCCTCGCGCCTGATCAGCTATAACCCAGAGGCCGCCTACCAAGTCGAACTCACCGGTGCCAACCTGGACAGTCTGTCTGCACGCTCAATTTCGCAAGTCTTTTGGATCATTGGCGAGATGGGCATCCGTCCCCATGAAAATGCCTGTGAACGCATTTTCATTCGGGACAAGGAAGAGAACGACCTGGGAACAGAGCCAACAGCACAGGTCCTCGCTCATGTGGTCCGCCACCAGCAGGTACAAATGAAGGTGGCTATCTCCGAAGCCTGCTATGCGCGACTATCTTATGCGTATTTTCCCTATTTGCAGATCACTGTAGATGGAACGCCTGTGGAGCCTCTGGAAACCGCTGGCCGGTTCATCGCGTTGCCCCTTGAGGCGGGCGAACACGATATTGTGATTCAAGCGCGACTTTCCCCTCTGCGAAGGGGTCTTATTGGTTTCAGCGTAGTCATGTTATTAGGAACTCTGGCTCTGGCTTTTATGGAACACAAGCAGAAACCTTCTGGATCGCGGCTCAAAACCACGCCGCGATGACGGCACTGTTGATGGGGTTGATTGATGCGTAAAGACTATATCATGAATACCATCGTTATAGGCGGTGGGCAGGCCGGCATTACACTGAGTTATTACTTGCAACAACGCGGGGTCGAACACCTCGTATTGGAGCGCGACCGGGCATTCTCCGCGTGGCACAACTGCTGGGACAGCTTTCGGATGAACACGGCCAATTGGATGAACACACTGCCCGGCATGCAAAAACCATTTGCACCGCAAAAAGCGTGGTACGACACCGCCACACGTGAAGAAGCACTCGATTATTTCCGAGCATATCGCCAGATGGTCAACCCCCCATTGAAAGAAGGCGTCACCGTCAGGCAGGTCGCCGAAGGAGAAAATACTTGGCACGTACATACAGACACCAAAACCTATCAAACAACCAACGTCGCCATCTGCATCGGGCATGCAGCCCGTCCCTTTGTACCAGACGCAGCCAAAAAACTGCCGCAATCAACCATCCAACTACACTCATCGGCCTATCGAAACCCCGATCAGATCACAACCGCAAATGTCCTCATCGTCGGCAGCGGCAGCAGTGGGATTCAAATCTGCCTGGACCTGGCACAATCGAATCAATTTGAAAACATCTCATTCGCCCTCAGCGGCAACGGAATCGTCCCCTGGTCCATTCTGGGCATCCCCATCGGCGTATTCTCGCGCCTGCTCCCAATTTTTGAAATCCAGCGACAGTCGCGAATCGGACGGCGTATTGCACACCAATGGCAGGGGGGCGACCCTGCGATGGCACCATCGCCGCGATGGCTTTCAAAACACCACGGCGTACAACAGGTCGGTCGCGTAATAGATGCCGACCTTCGCGGAATCGTCTGCGCCGACGGCGAAATTGTCGGCCTAAAAAACCTGACCGTCATCTGGTGTACTGGCTCTATACCCGACTACAAATTTATCCGCGCACATCAGCCCGAATCCGCATTTGACAAAAACGGGCCCATTCACAGACGCGGGGTATGTATCCCCGGCCTGTTTTTTGTCGGCTTAAAATTTCAACATACCGTCGGATCACATCTCCTGCGCGGCGTGGGACGCGACGCGGAATACATAGCGCAAAAAATCGCGGAAAGGAACACTCACAATGCCTCGTGAACAAAATCACCCCATCCGCCTGGGCCTGATCGGCTGCGGCGGCATCGTCCAGAAATCTCACCTCCATGGCCTGCTCGATATACCTAACCTCGCAACCATCTCGGCAATTGCCGATCCCATCCCCGAAAACAGAAACCGCGTTGGCACAGCAGCAGACATCATTACAGAACAACGCTACGAAGACCATCGCCACATGCTCGCCCGCGCCGAACTCGACGCCGTCATCATCGCCACCCCCCATCACCTGCACGCCGAACACGTCATCGAAGCCGCTCAAGCAGGCGTCGCCATCATCTCGGAAAAACCCATGGCAACATCCCTTGAAGAAGCCGACCGCCTCCTCAACGCCGTAAAAAAACACAACGTCCCCTACACCATTGTACACAACTTTCTCTACACACCCGGCACCGTCGAAGCACTCAGACTATTGCGCGAAGAAAACACAGGAACACCCCAAACGGGCCGCGCCCTCTCCCTCTTTGGCAAAACAGAAGACCAGGCCGACCCCAACAGCGTTTGGCGCGCATCCAAAGCAGCCGGCGGCGGCTGTATTGGCGACAGCGCCTACCACGAAATTTACCTCATTGAAACCATGATCGGCTCACCCGTGCGCTACGTGGAAGCCCGCGTACAGACCAAATTCTTCGACTTCGATGTCGATGACGTCGCCTTCCTCCTCTTTGAACACGAAAACGGCGCCATCTCCACCGTCTCTACATCCTGGGGCATGCCCGGCAGCGGCGACCACAATATATGCGAAGTCTATACCCGCACACACGGCATCCGCATTGTCAGCCGCGGGCGCGAACTCCTCCACCTCGACAAATCCAATCGCAAATGGCAACCCATTGACCTCGACCACGGCCTCAGCACAGAAGCCCTGTCCCGCGCCGGACACGCCAACTATTTTGCCGCCACCTTCAAAGCACTCGCAGAAGACAAGCCACCCCCAATCACCGCCGAACACGCCCGCCACAACCTCTCGCTCATCCACGCCGCGCACAAAGCAACCACACAGCGCAAAGCCATCGATGTCACCGAGCTATAGAAGGAATCTCAATGTCCAATCCCAACATCATCTACATCTACGGCGACGACCTCGGTCGCGGCATGCTATCCTGCTACGGCCAGAAACACTTTCAAACCCCCAATATTGACCGCCTCGCCCGCGAAGGCTTGCAATTCACCCGCGCCTATGGCTGCATCTTTTGCGCCCCAGCGCGCGCCAGCCTCATGACCGGCTATCACGACGCACACGCGGGCCGATGGACCTTCACCAGAGGCGGTCTCTACCGCCCCATGGCCGAAGGCACGATGACCTTTGAACACATTGCCGAACTCATCAACAACACCGGCCTTCAAGAACGCCCCGACGAAGTCTTTCTCGCGCAAATCGCGCAACGCGCAGGCTATGTCACTGGACAAATTGGCAAACTCGAATGGGGCTTTGCCACAACACCAGAACGCATTCGTCGGCACGGATGGGATTACCACTACGGCTACTACGACCATCAACTCTGCCACGGCTTCTATCCGCCATTCCTCTTTGAAAATGGCGACATAGTCGAAATACCCGGCAACACCCATCCCGACTGCGGCAACCACCCCGGTTCAGAATCCCCGAAAAACGCGACCATCCGCCACGACATGACCGGAAAAGTCACCTACTCTCAAGACCTCTTCAACGACAAAATCGTCGATTTCCTCCGCAAAAATCGACACAACCCCTTCTTCCTCTTCCACCCCTCGCAACTGCCCCACGGACCCATCTCTGTTCCCGAAATTCACCCGGGCGTAAAAGACGCGCCAGAACTCACCGGCTTTGAAAAAGAATACGCATCCATGATTCTTCGCCTCGACGACACCGTTGGCATCATACTCGACGAACTCGACGCGCTCGGCATTGCCGACAACACCATCGTCTTCTTCAGCTCTGACAACGGCCACGAAATCTACGCCGCACAACAAGGCCGCACCGTCAAAAGACAAAGCCTCGACGGCATCCGCTATGACGACATCACCACCCGGCACACAACCGAACAAAGCGGTGATGTATTCAACGGCAACGACGGCATGGCCGGCCTCAAATGGACAAGTTGGGAAGGCGGCACCCGCCTTCCCAACATCGCGCGCTGGCCCGGTCACATCTCTCCCGGCACAACCCATCACATGATCGCCAATTACGATTTTATGCCCACCCTATCCGATCTCACAGGGCAGGAAACACCCGACTGGAAAGATGGCGAATCCTTCTTACCCACCCTTTTGGGCAAAGAGCAACACCCCCACGCACCCGTCGTCTTTTCATCGCGTCTCGGTCCTGCACTCACCACAGCCGACGGCTGGAAATTGCGCCACATCAACAAAACCAACAGCTTTCAACTCTACAACATCCTGGACGACTACCGGGAAGAAAACGACCTCGTCGCCGAATATCCCGACAAAGCCGATCAACTCGCACGCCAACTCCTCAGGGCCTGCGACGGCAACTTTGCCTACGGCAACCCCGATATGCATCTGGCTCACGTCCATTTGAAGGAGGACCTATGAACCATCTCACGCCCGACGAAATCGCCCAATTCGACAAAGAGGGATACCTCGTATTCGAGGGACTCTTCGACCACGACCTGAACGAACGAATCAAAGCCGATGTCGATCAACTCATGATCGACCGCGAAACGGAAAAACGCCCCATGCTCATGGCGTATCCAGAACTCGGCCTGCTCACATCTGAACCCAGTGTTGTAGATCGCGTGGCCGATCTGATGAATGGCAAAAAATTTGTCCATCACCACATCCACGCCCGATGGCAACTGCCCGGAGAACGCGGGGCACCGTGGCATCAGGATTATGCACAAATCCCGCACACAAATCGCTCGCACCTGATGGTCCATGTATTCATGTACATGAATGGCCTGAACGGCGAAGTGGGCGACCTCCTCGCCCTCCCCGGCACGCAAAAAAAGGTCATGGCCAACGATGCCTATCGCCAATTTCAATTCGAAGACCTGCCCGGATCGCGCACCATCGACAAATTGGCTCCCGGCTCCATCGTCATCGTCCACTCCGCCCTGCAACACGCCCGCCGCCCCAAACCCGGCGGGGGCACTTACAAACGCTACTTCATCGACACCTCCTACTGCGAAGAAGGCATCCTCTGGCCCTCCTATCCCAATATTGCCGAAATCAACCGCGTCGCACTTGAAACCGGCTGTGATCGGAACTGTAAATACGCCTTTTTGTATGACACCAGCCAGTTTTTTGACCGCCATGATTACATGGATACGCTCAACGAGAAAAATCAGGGCAGCCTCGCATTGCGATTGTAGCGTGCGATCATCCCACCATAGGATACAAATTATCCTTGATTAAATAGAGGTATTATTAAATATTTATGTATCCAGGAGTTATCTGTAAGGATTAATCCCATGAGCGGTCACCATTCTTTTGAGAAACTTCGCGCCCGCATGACACCCGAACACCGGGCTTACAATGCGGCAAAAACCAAGGAATTATTGGCGGAAATATCGCTACCCATAAACACCAAAAAGGAAACCAACATGGCAGACAAACCCGTTTTGCTAACCGACGAGCAAATGCAGCAATTTATCCGCGACGGATACCTCATCCTCCACCCTGACTTCCCAGAGGGATTTCACGAAAAAGTCTATAAACGCATCGATGAATCCTTTGAAAAAAGCAGTGGCAGAAATCCGGGCAACAACCTCCTCCCGGCCGTGCCAGAACTGCAAGATGTATGGGATCACCCCATTGTTCACGGCGCGTTTTCCAGCATCCTCGGCCCCGATTATTATTTGCACCTGCACCGCCACGTTCACGAAAGTCGTCCCGGCAGCGATGCGCGCATCATGCACAAAGACAGCTTGCACAACAGCCGATACTGCGCCGACCAAAACCGCCGCCATCACCACTGCCGCTGGATGATGGCGATGTACTATCCCCAGGACACACCCCGCGAAATGGGACCGACCAGCGTAACCCCTAGATCGCAATACATCACCGCCCGCGAACAGGAAGGAGAACACCTCTTCTCATCGGGACCGGCCGGAACCGTCGTACTCATACACTACGACATCCTCCACAAAAAAGAAGCCAACTACACAGACATCACGCGCCACATGGTCAAATTCCTATTCACGCGCATGACCGAGCCTACCGAACCCACCTGGGATCACAGCGACGAGACCTGGGCCGCATCCGATGATCCACAAGAACCCACCTATCAGGCCATGTGGAACTGGCACCTGGGCAAAGCCCCCCAACACGCGACCAACGGGGCATCAATCGAACCCCTGATCGAACAACTCGCCAATCCAGACGAAGCCGCCGCCCTCAATGCGTCCTACACCCTGGGATCACAGGGCGAAAAAGCGGTTCCCGCTATGATCGACGCACTCAAAGACACGGAAGATGAGAACCGGCCTCGAAACGCGGGATATGGATTCGCAAATATTGGCGAAGTTGCCGTACCCGCATTGCTCGACCTCACCAGAGATCCAAATCCACAAATCCGCTCCCGTGCCATCGATGTACTCGGCGACATTGGCTTGCGCGCAAAATCAGCCACACCCGACCTCATCGCCCTGTTGCAGAACACCGATGAAGACGTGCGCGCACGAGCCGCAGAATCCCTGGGCACCACCAGCCAGAACACCTCGGAAGCCGCGCGTCCTCTCGCCGACATATTAGCCACCGATGAAAGCGACTTTGTCCGACGCAATGCCGCCCTCTCCCTCGCGCGATTGGGCATCTATGCCGAAGAAGCTATTCCCGAATTGGCAGACGCCATGCGCGATGGCAACCACTATGTTCGCGGATTTGCGGTACACGGTCTCTATCGCATCGGCACGCCCGAAGCACTCAGAGCCGCCATGCATCGCCTCCAGGCACTGCGCTGGGACAGCGAACCCAAAGGTCAGACACAAAGAAGACCCAAAAAGGTAGCCTGATAGAGGACCTGGAACCCCGTGACCAAAGGAGACACATGCAACCCAACATCATCATATTCCTCGTCGATGACATGGGCACGGGCGATACCAGCGCGTATCAGGACTGGACCGGCAACCAGGACGACGAACAACTCCACACCCCCAGCCTAAAACGCCTTGCGCGCCTGGGCGTGCGCTTTACCGATGCACACACCCCATCAACCGTATGTACCCCCACGCGCTATGCCCTGCTCACCGGACGCTATTGCTGGCGCACACAACTCAAACACAAAGTCGCCTTTGGTCCCCACTATCCGCCACTCATCGAAAAAGAACGGCCCACACTGGCCACCATCCTGAAAAAAGCTGGATATCGCACAGGCATCTCGGGAAAATGGCACGTGGGCCTCACCTACACAAAATCCGATGGCTCACCCGCCGAGGGATGGGACGACGCAGACGTGCGCCAACCCCTCACCGATTGCCCCGAAGAACACGGCTTTGATTACCACTTCATCACCAACCGAAGCCATGGAACCTCGGGCAATGCGGGCTGGATCGAAAACCGCCACTGTATCGGCGCAACCGGCAAAAGTCCCCACGACATCGCGGGTTACGACCTGTACAAAACCGGACCAATGAACTTCCAGCACGCCGTTGGCTTTCTCGATACACATCTGGACACAGACACTACAAAACAACAACCCTTCTTTCTCTACTACGCCGCCAATTCCAATCACACACCCCATACACCGTGCCACACACTCAATGGCGTACCCATCACGGGACAGGCGCATTTCAAAAATGGCAAGCGCGAACTCTCGCGCCCACACGCAACCACCAACGATCCCAATGGCTGGGAAAGCACCGACTGGGGCAAACAGCGCGACCAGGTCGGTGGCTGCGAGCACAACACGCCCGAACGCCTCGACTTCATATATGAAAACGATGTCGCAGTCGGCCAATTGCTCAACTATCTCGAAACCCACGACGACCCGCGCAACCCCGGCCACAAACTCATCGACAACACCCTCTTCATCTTTTCCAGCGACAATGGCGCAGAAAACGCGGGCAAAGAATCCAGTGGATACTACCGCGGTCGCAAAGCCCACATCCACGAAGGCGGCCATCGCGTGCCCACAATCGCCTTTTGGAAACAGGGCAACATCGGCGATGGCAACGACGCGACACCCGGGCGCACCAGCCACATCACTTATGGCCTCAACGACCTCATTTTATCAATCGCAGACCTCGCCGGCATCGAAGCATCTCCACGCAAAGGATTTGCCGAAGACAGCACCAGTATCGCGCCCTTTCTCACCGGCCTGAAAGACGCCGAATTTGAACCCCATCCCCTCGTCCTCCACGACGACTACATCATGGGGCCCATGCTCTCGCTGCGAGATGGCGATTGGAAATTGATTGTCGGGCGAGAACTCATCGTAGAAGACAAATTAAAACACCACGCCCTCTTCAACTTAAAAGACAACCCCACAGAAGACGAACGCCAGAACCTCATCGCATCAGAACAACACAGCCACCTCGTCGAATCTCTATCCGCAAAACTGCTGGACATTTATCATCAGAGGAACCCCCATGCAAACACCCTTCCCAGCTAAAATGCCACTTGAAAAACCGGACAACCGCGAACTCAGTGCGGCAATGGAACGTGTGTACGATATATGGAACCCCCATGAAGATCGCGGCAACGAATTCTTCAGCAACTTCAAATACTCACCCCTTGCAGGATTCTCACGAGAACCCAACGTCTCTCGCCGCGACCCATCCAAAGTACTCCGCATCAACGGCACCTATTACGTCTGGTACACATGCCGGCGCACAAAAGGCGCGCCCGTCGGCCACGAAAATGCCACCGACGAAATCCCCTCTGTCGATTGGGACCTCGGGGACATCTGGTATGCCACCAGCGAAAACGGCTTTCACTGGGAAGAACAGGGACCAGCCGCCACGCGCCCACCAAAAGGCGAATTTGGCTGGCGCTCAAACTGCACCCCCGACATCCTCGTCTGGAAAGGCAAATACTATCTCTATCACCAGGCCTACAGCGCAGTCATTCAGGGCGGCGACTCGTGCCCCGTCACAATCGCCCACGCCGATTCTCCCCATGGACCCTGGACGCGACTGGGCAGACCCATAGTAGAACCCGGCGGCCCCGACGACTGGGATTGCAACTGCATACACGACCCCTTTCCCCTCATATACAAAGGCAAAATCTACATGTACTACAAAGGCTCGCCCGGTCAAAAACGCGGCGGCGCGAACATCATCCGCGCTCAGGGCGTTGCCATTGCCGACCATCCAGAGGGTCCATACAAAAAATCACCGCTAAACCCCGTCCTCAACTCCGGCCATGAAACCTGCCTCTGGCCCTACAAAGAAGGCATCGCCGCACTCGTCAGTCTGGATGGACCAGAAAAAAACACCGTGCAATACGCCCCAGATGGCATCCATTTCGAAATGAAATCCCTGCTCCAGGTACCCCCCGTCGCACCCGGTCCCTTTGTGCCCGACGCTTTTGCCGACAACGGCGACGGACGCGGCATCACCTGGGGACTGTGCCACATCAACCCGGACGGCGGAGGCAGCATGAGCGAATCCGTACTCGCCCGATTCGACTGCGACCTCAGCCGCGACATTGACCGTCCCCTCTTCAAAAATAACAACCTGCGATTTGACGAACCTACCTACTTCCAGCGCGTCCTCAAATTGCCCGAACATCTCCAAAAGCAAATCCTCAAAGAACAGAACCGCACTGATCCGAACACCGCTGGAACATAACAGACCTCTGGACGTATGAAATGCTGGGACGGCACAGGGACCGTCCCCTACGATGATAGTGTGGTTTGTAGGGGCGACCCCCTGTGGTCGCCCGCTGACCCCCTGACCGCTAACAACCCTACTCCCGATCCTTAATTCTTAATTTTTAATTCCTAATTCCTAACTCTCAACCGGAGACCCCAATGCCCAATCCCAACATCGTCTATATCTTCTTTGACGACCTCGGTTATGGAGACATCAGCTACCTCAATCCCGAGTCCAAAATCCAAACACCAAATATGGACCGCCTATCCTCAGAAGGCATGTGCTTTACCGATGTGCATTCCTGCTCAGCCGTATGCTCTCCCTCGCGCTACGGCGTCTTAACCGGACGCTACTGCTGGCGCACCCGACTGCAAAATGGCGTCCTCAACGGATACTCAGAGCCCCTCATCGAACCCGACCGCATGACCGTCGCGTCATTGCTCAAACAACAGGGGTATCACACGGCTTGCATCGGCAAATGGCATGTGGGGTTAAACTGGACGAAAAAAAAAGGCGTCCAACGCCTCGAAGATTACAGACTGGGATGGGACCGCGGCGAAGCTGTAGATTTCACCCAGCCATTTACCGGCGGACCATGCGATCTTGGATTCGACTATTTTTACGGCATATCCGCTTCCCTCGACATGCCGCCTTATGTCTATCTCGAAAACAATCGCACAATCTGTGAGCCAACAGCCCGCGCCCGCAGGGGTCTCTTTGGCCGCGAAGGGCACGCTGCGCCGGGCCTCACACCCGAACACGTCATTCCAGACCTCACAAAAAAAGCGGTCTCCTTTGTCGAAGAAGCCGCAGCAGACAAACAGCCCTTTTTTCTCTACTATCCCGTAACCGGTCCCCACACACCCATCGCACCAAACAAAGCATTTATAGGCAAAAGCCAGGCGGGCAAATACGGCGACTTCGTCGTCGAATGCGACTGGGCAGTGGGGCAGATCATGGACGCTGTCGAAAAAGCCGGCGTCACCGACAACACCCTCTTTATCGTCACCAGCGACAACGGTCCCGAACGCTTTATGCACGCGCGAAAAGAAGAATACGATCACTACAGCGCCTATCACTTTCGCGGTTGCAAACGCGACAACTGGGAAGGCGGGCATCGCATTCCCTTTATCGCTCGCTGGCCCGAAAAAGTCGCTGCCGGATCCTTCAGCGACGAAATCGTATGTCTCACAGACCTCATCGCAACAGCCGCCGACATTGTTGACCGTTCGCTTCCCGAAAATGCTGGCGAAGACAGTTGCAGCATCTTACCCGCCCTCACCGGCCAAAACACGCCATCCATTCGCGAAGCCACCGTGCATCATTCTTCCAAAGGCGAATTTGCCATCCGCCAGGGCAACTGGAAATTGCTCCTCCATCAAAGCTCCGGCGGCAATGATTATCCCGACGACCCTCCAGATGATGCCCCCGGCCAGCTCTTCGACATGGAAACTGGCTACAAAGAACGCGAAAACCTCTACGCGCAACACCCCGAAATCGTATCGCAATTGACCGATCTGCTCAACCAATACAAAAACAGGGGACGCAGTGTCCCCTTACAGTAAAACGGAGGAAGCGATGAACGCTTCGGACTTATTTGTCAAAGCACTGGAAAATGAAGGCGTGGCGTATATCTACGGCGTGCCGGGAGAAGAAAATCTCGCCTTTTTGGAAGCCCTTCGCAAATCGAGCATCAAACTCATTCTGACGCGGCATGAACAGGGGGCTGCATTTATGGCTGCGACCCATGGACGGCTCACGGGCAAAACGGGCGTTTGTCTTGCCACACTCGGTCCCGGCGCGACCAATTTTGTGACAGGCGCCGCGTATGCCCAATTAGGCGGCATGCCCCTGCTCATGATCACGGGCCAAAAGCCCATCAAAAAGAGCAAACAAGGCCAATTTCAGATCATCGATGTCGTGAGCATGATGGAACCCCTCACAAAATACACCAGACAAATTGTCAACGTAGATATGATCCCCTCTATGGTGCGGGAGGCATTTCGCCTGGCACAAGAAGAGCGTCCCGGTGCCGTACATCTGGAATTGCCGGAAGATGTTGCCGAAGAACCAGTTGATGAACACACCACACCGGTCTTTAATATCAGCACCTGCCTGCGCGGCGATGCCAATGAACGCGCCATTGACGATGCGGTAAAAATGATCAAAGAAGCCACACGCCCCTTGCTGCTCCTGGGCGCGGGTACCAACCGCAAGCGCATAAGGGAATCTGTGGCGCACTTCCTCGACAAAACCGGCATTCCCTTTTTCAATACCCAACTGGGCAAAGGCGTCGTTGGCGGTCTCCACCCCCTGTTTTTGGGCACCGCAGCACTATCCGATGGCGACTATCTCCACTGCGCCATTGAACGCGCTGATTTGATCATAAACGTCGGACACGATGTGGTGGAAAAACCGCCATTTTTTATGTCCCACGACGAGAGGGCAACCCGGGTAATCCACATCAACTTCGGATCGGCTGTGGTAGATAATGTTTACTTTCCACAATTGGAAGTGGTCGGCGACATTGCAAATACGATCCGACGTCTTGCCGACAAAACCAGCAAAACAGCCTCGCACGACTTTGACTACTACATGCGCATCCGCGAACAGATTCAGGAACACATTCATGTGGGAGAAGACGACAACAGCTTTCCAATAAAACCACAACGCCTCGTCTGGGATGTCCGCAAAGTCATGCCCGAAGACGGCATTATTGCGCTGGATAACGGCGTGTACAAAATCTGGTTTGCGCGCAACTACCCAACCACACAGCCCAATACCGTATTGCTGGACAACGCCCTTGCCACCATGGGCGCGGGCCTGCCCTCGGCAATGGAAGCAGCGCGGTTTTATCCCAACCGGCGGGTGATGGCGATTTGCGGCGACGGTGGTTTTATGATGAACAGCCAGGAATTGGAAACAGCCGTAAGACTCGACCTCAATCTCGTTGTATTGATCTTAAAAGACAATTCCTACGGGATGATCCGCTGGAAACAATACGGGATGGGGCTTCCCGATTTTGGACTGGAATTTGGCAACCCGGATTTTGTCATGTACGCGAACAGTTACGGCGCGCATGGGCATCGCCTAAAATCCACAGAAATGACTGTCCCCCTGCTGGAGCAATGTTATGCCGATGGCGGCGTACATGTCGTCGAAGTGCCCGTGGATTATTCGGGAAACCAGAAAGTGCTCGTAGATGAACTGCAGGCGAAGACGTGTTTGTTGTAGTGGGCAGCGATCAGCCCAACCAGCCCCAGTCCCCAGCCCCGTCATCGCGGCAGAATGTTAGCCGCGATCCAGTGCTTTTGCCTGTCACCAAGCCATTGACTTTTTGCTTTGATCGCATATCTTCTTCACAAGAAGCCGCCCCCTCTCTCCAGAGAAAAACAGGAACTCTGTTATAGCCGATAATACCCATTGGAGCATTGCTTATCTGCGCGAAGACCTGCAAGACCTGCGCCTGCGAAATTAAAATACAGGGGAAACCATGAACAAACGCAGACTGCCCATCGGCATTCAGAACTTCCGCAAGATCCGCGAGCAGAACTGCTATTACGTCGATAAGACAGAGTATATCCGGACATTGCTTGACGGGGGCACACACTATTTTCTTTCGCGACCACGTCGCTTTGGCAAGAGCCTTTTTCTGGACACCTTGAAAGAACTGTTTGAGGGGAATGAGCCGCTATTTGAAGGATTGTACATCCACGACCACTGGGATTGGGAGGTGCGCCATCCCGTGCTGCGACTCGACTTCAGCAGCGGCAACTATCAGGGACCGGACGACTTGCAAAAGGAAGTGACGGCGCAATTGAATGCTTTTGAGGACGAAGCGGAGATCAGCCCGCGCGACGAAAGCGCGTCAGCCCGCTTGCGCCACTTGATAAAAGTGCTCCACGAGCGTAGCGGTCAACGCGTTGTGCTACTGGTCGATGAATACGACAAGCCGGTCCTGGACGCGCTGGCGGTGCCGGAGGTCGCCCGGGCCAATCGCGACTTATTGCGCGGTCTGTATTCGACCGCAAAGTTTTCAGACGCGCATATCCACTTCACGTTCATTACTGGCGTCAGCAAATTCTCCAAAGTGAGTATCTTCTCCGGCCTCAACAACCTCACCGACATCACCATTGACCCGCGCTATTCCGCCTTATGCGGCTACACCGAGACCGACCTCGACACCGTATTCGCGCCAGAACTGCCCGGCCTGGACCGAGACGAAATCCGCACCTGGTACAACGGCTATAGCTGGCTGGGCAAGGAGAAAGTGTACAACCCCTTCGACATCCTCCTTCTATTCGACAAGCGCAGCTTCGAAGCCTACTGGTTCGAGACTGGCACACCCACATTCCTCATCGAAACTCTCTTCAAACGCCACGTCAGTTCTCTCGCACTGGATAACATGATCGGCAGCGATGAGTTGTTATCCGCCTTTGACGTCGATGACATGGCGACCGAAGCCCTCCTATTCCAGACCGGCTACCTCACCATCACAGAAAAAGAAAACCTCGGCGGTGCGTCATTCTATCGGTTGGGTTATCCCAATCGGGAAGTGCGCCAAAGTCTCAACCGAAGTCTGCTGCGCTATCTGGTAAAAGACTCTACGAGCCTTATGGCGAACACCGTGCGCCTGTACCGCCTGCTGGAGGCCAACGACTTCGCCGGCCTCGAAACCCTATTCCACGCCTTCTTCGCCAGCATCCCCTACGAATGGTACACCAACAATGACATCGCCAATTTTGAAGGCTACTACGCCAGCGTATTCTACTCCTACTTCGCGGGACTGGGACTTGACATCACCGTAGAAGACAGCAGCAGCCATGGTCGTGTAGATATGGCCGTTCACTTCAACGGCAACATCTATTTATTCGAGTTCAAAGTCATCGAAATGGCGTCTGAAGGCGCGGCAATGGCGCAACTAAAGGAAAAGGGATACGCAGACAAATATCGCGATCTGGACCAGCCGATCCACCTGATAGCCGTAGAGTTCAGCAAAAATACCCGCAACATAACGGCCTTCGAAGTCGCACACGCCTGAAAAAAATATGTCCGCGATATTTGGTCAAAGGTCTGCCTTTTTACCGATCTCTTTTTGACGGAATGTTTTATATCTTTGCACGGAGATCAAAAATTTAAAAAGTGATCAGAAGTAACCATGAGTGACTGGAATGATTGGCCGCGACTTATAGATATTGCACATGCCATTGACTTTTTTTTACGGCTTTTTAACTTTGTTCTATGTTCAGGATTATCTTTACTTGCAATGACAAAACAGGAGACGCGGAATGCCACATTCGAAAATTACCTCCAGCCATCGGATCACTATCCCCAAGCCGGTGTTTGAGAAACTCGGCCTCAAAGTGGGTGATGTGATTGAGGTAATTGAAGAGAATGGAAAAGTCGTCCTCATACCGCAGCAGATGGTATCCAGTACCCCAGAGCTTTCAAAAAGAGAACAGCGAATTCTCGCGCGGGCAAAAGACAAAATCAAGACCATCAACGAGGACATGCTTAATTCCAAGGGATTAACCGAGGCAGAAGCCAACGTGGCGGCTAAAGCAGGTCTTATCGATCCAGAGCAGAAGTACTGGTGGCTGGAGTCATGGCAGAAAGGCGAGCGGGAAGCTGAGCGAGACGAGCGAGAGGGTCGATCTTCCAGTGCATTTGAAACGGCAGAGGGTCTCCTTTCCCACCTTCATAAACAGCGTGCATGAGAATCGTCACTGAGAAATCACTTGATCGTTATGCCAATCGCAGTCTATGATCCATAACCCTGTGTACTATCTACCCCCATATAGTCACGGGGTTTTTTGTGGCTCCTCTTCTATGGATAACTTGCACCACTTGCACCACTGGTTAAGTGCCGCTTACAGATGTGCGCAAGGCTTTGACTTTCGCCGTTTCCCAAGCCTGATAGTCTTTTGGTGCTCGCCAAAATTCTTGCCATGCGGAGTTGAGAAGACCGCCGATCGGCGTCAGCGCATTTGGCTTTGCCGTCACCACGCCGGTCCCTTCAATACCTTCCCTTGCTGCCGAGACAATTTCGGACATTAGGGACTCAGGATAAGCCTGTCGGTACTCAGCTATTTGGCTGTAGTCCATAACCTCAACAAAATCCCGCCAAGCCTTCTCAATCCGTTTCCCTTCCGCCTTAAAGCCAATTTTAGTCAACATCATCAGCATCGCGTGCATCCGTGCATCATCTGCCGGGTGCGTTGACTCCAATGCCGGATGTGACTCGAAGATCAGTGGCGTCTCAAAGGGATCATCGCCACGTTTGACACAAAGGTGATAGTGTGACCAAACAAAGGCCGGTCCTGTTGTCAGCACACCGAATAGGTCGCAGAAAAACTCTTGCATCCAGTATTTTGCCCAATAGGTGTCCCATAGTCGAAACTGATAGACCTTACCCTCCGGCTTGCGTACGCGTTCGGCAACTGTGATTTCATATTTGAAATGCTCTACCATTTCGAATATGCTTCGCTTGTAGGCGGCCTGATACGATTCAAGTGATGGAAGATCGGTATTCTGTTTATAATGAAATGGATGGCAGAGTTCGTGATAGATATCGGGTAGATGAAGGAGAAACCGGCTCTCAATCAAAGGTAAACAAAGGAGATTGAAGCCTGGGTATATATGGAAATAGTCCTGAGATATATGGCTGACAGTCGGAGGTATTAAAGGGAAGGCGATCTCTTCACAGATATCCGTAATAAGTTGGTTAAGAAAATCATCATCTGGACTCGTTCTGCTAAGGGCAAATATGCCAACGCCTTCGACGGCGTTGAGGTGTTTCACTATACGTTTGAATATCCTCACACGCCGCGGCGTCTGTAACGCCGTATTGACAATTGTTTCTTCTGTCAAGCTTTGAAGAGCCGTCTGCGTTTCGTCGAGTTGCGTCAAGCAAATCTGTCGCAAGCCGTCATATTCACGCGGGTACCGTCCCTGCACGATTTGGCGTAACTGCCGCACTCGCTCCAGTGATTGGTCAATCGACCCAGCCAAGTATTTCTCAACCATTAACGCTCCCGTAGTCGGCGGGCTATCCCCACCCGTTCCCGTTCCAGCCTTTGGGCAAGCATCTCTAACTGTTTATGATAGCTGACATCAACCTGGCCACTGATGAGGCACTCGCCAAGCCTCTTCAGACCTGGCAAAGGCTCGCCGGTGTTTGACCGAAGCAAGCTATCCAGGTTCAACGCCTCAAGGGACTGCGATGCGAGGCCCCGATCACTGGCATCGATGAGAAGTTGCCCGAGTTTCTTCTGATCTGGGTTGGGCGGACCGGTCCCTTCCCGTCCCAGCCGTTCAATTACCTTGTCTATCAGCACTGCATAAGCCTCGACATCGGCGTAAACACTAGTCAATAAACTCATATCACTCATGTTGCCACCTCTTCCTGAAGATGAGTGTTTCCAAATTCAACGGCATCTTGATCATATTCTGCAGCTTCGTCGAATAGGCTCCGGTCACAAAGCTTGATCGAAACCGGTAGACGTGTCGCCCCTTCTGGCCGAGTCCACGTCAGGCAGCTAAGTGAAAAAATATCGGACAGGCAGTGTTCGATGGACATGTTACCATCTGCCCGCCGGATGTGTAGCGGATTGGGCGTCCCTGGAATTCGGAAGGGACGCCCAGTAGTGCAGACGTAGCCCTCGTTTGGAGTAGTTTGTATCCAATTACCAACCATCGGGTTCTCCACATAGATCCCCTGTCCGCTCCTTGACGGTTTCACATCAAATAACCGTAGCGGTGCTGGCGCAGACTTGGCGATCTCGACAACCGTGAGTTGCCAACCCGGGTCGAGATAACCATCTTTGACAAGTTGTCGGCATGCTTCTTTTACCCCTTCGATTTCCACCGGCCAAGTGCGTCCGTCGTGATGGATGACAATCTGTCTCGGACGACTCTCAAAATGGGAGCCTTCCTGACGGATGAGATTACGCACAAACTTTTTAACTTGGCCTTTGAGCAATTGCTCCTTTTGCCGAGATGAACTCGTAGAGAGCCTGATGATCTTGCCTCCATTGGCAATCAGGGTGAAGGCAGCGGTGTTATTCTTAACGTCAATTCCGATTACCACATCCGCATGTAAGGGTGTATCGAGGATGAACGGCCACTTCCCATTAGTGAGCAGTATCTTGTTGAGCGCGACATTGCGAAGGTAGCCAGAGAAACGGCTACGCTCACTATCTTTTACTATGTAACGGGTTGCATCTCCTCGCATCATACTGCCGTATGCCTTCTTTGCCATTTCCGTGTGAATTACAGCTGCATTGAGCCAGAACAGATCTGGAAATTCCTTTACGGTCCACGCCACCAATTGATCTGCAGATCGTGGACGGCGATCATAGCGATGCACCATTACAAGCGCGCCGCCTGGCTTAACATCGGCACACTCTACTGCCTCTCTAATAGCACGGGACTGACCGACAAAATCACGTCTGATAGATAGAGTCCATATATTTCTGTAAAATGTAAAAAAGTCACCGTAGCTCCGAGAAAAATCTTAAAATAGGGGTGACAAAGTAGTATAAACCCTAACTTGGAGGCTACGATGACTTACCCCAAAGATATTAAAATTTCTTCGCCAGAGCAATTTGCACTTTTGAATGATCCTGATTTTCTCAATCAGGCCGTGACACGCTTCCTCCAGCAGTTTGTAGAAGCGGAGATCGCCACGTTTTTACAGGCGGAACCTTACCAACGCACGACAGATCGTACGGGCTACCGTAATGGATATAAACCCCGTATAGTCAAAACGCGCGTTGGCCGTATCGAACTGAGCGTCCCTCAAGATCGGGAAGGCCGCTTCCACAGTGGGTTATTTGCACGCTTTCAACGCAGTGAAAAAGCACTCATTCTTGCCCTTCAAGAGGCATATCTACAAGGGGTCTCCACACGCAAAGTGACAAAGATCACAGAAGCCTTGTGTGGCACCTCCTTTTCAAAGTCTCAGATCTCTGAGCTTTGTCAAGACCTTGATGCAGACATAAAAGCCTGGCGGGCGCGACCTCTTGAACAGGCATATCCTTACCTGATCATTGATGCGACCTATCTCTACATCCGATCTGGGGGGCATGTCGCCTCTGAAGGCGTCTTAATCGTGACTGGGATCTCAGAGAGTGGACACCGAGACATTCTATCACTTGACGTGGCGCACACTGAGACAGAAGCCACCTACACTGATTTGTTTAAAGACCTGAAAAAGCGAGGGTTAAAGGGGGTGCAACTCGTCATATCTGACCATCACGAAGGCTTACGAAACGCCATCAAAAGACACTTTCAAGGGGCCTCCTGGCAGCATTGTCAAACACACTTTCATAGAAATATCAAAGGCATTACACCGCCCAAGTATCAACGCCAGGTCGCCGATGCGCTCAAAGACGTTTTCAATGCACCCGATCTAAACACCGCAAAAAAACGCCTATCTTCCATGATGGACACCTATGAAAATATACTACCTAAGCTCGTGGACAAAATAGACCGCGATGTGGCACATTGCCTGACGTGCTTCGACTTTCCACAAAAGCATCGCAAACGCATCCGTACGACCAACCTTTTGGAAAGACTCAATCGTGAGATCAAAAGGCGGGCTGATGTTGTCCAGATCTTCCCCAATGAGGAAGCTTGTCAACGCCTGATCGGCGCCTTGTGTATGGAATGGTCTGAAGAGTGGATCGCTGGCAGACGCTATCTGGACATGACGGATTTGAAACAAAATCACTGACCCCTATATCACGGAGCTACCTTTTTACAGAACTTTTCGGACTTGACCGTCTGATATTGAGATCGTCATAGATTATAACTTCAGGATCGTAACCTCCGCCATTGGGATAGAGGCCATCTACCTGCATCTTAAGGTCCTTGAGAAACTGCGAGCCATAGCTATTCTCAACACTCCTGGGCAGCACGAGATATTGCCGATCAAGGGGCCTCTGATCGAAGAAACCTGCGTTCTCGTCCTTCAAGAGTGTCAGCCTGCTTTGTCCATAATTTTTGATCGTGTACGCATTGCGCTCTTTCTCTTCAAGAGATAGCGTTACATCATTGCCGAAACGCAAGTTGGGCGGCAAAAATGGTTTCGTTCTTGTACGTCCTGCCCGATTTGAAACTGAGAGAGTGACGTCACCCACCTGCACCCGCCTCAGAAACTTTTTAACGATTAGGTTAATTTGCCGGTGCCGTTCATAGGGTTTAATAACTGTCTTATGCTGGTACCTCGCGCCCGCTGGGCTGTGCGTGTCTTCGACCAGATGGCAGAGTGCTGCGGGTGCTGAACGTTGATCTGGTCCGTTTGTCCGATAATAAATTGCGGCACCATCTGGCGAGAGGTTTGCGATTGAGGCCGGCACGGGTTTCCGAAATTTTCTGTGTAGATAATCGATCAAACTGACTGCTTCTCCGTCAAGTTGTATCGAAGGTGTGCTGATGCTCAAATCGGCAAGCCCATCGAGAGTAACCTCGAACCACATATGGCCCATTTTGTAGAGACATGACCGACCTTTTAGCGCGTTAATCTGTTCCCGTGTGGGGGATACCGGAAGTGCCGATTTTGAGACAAGTTTACGCCGCAGATCAACGACGAGGCCAAACCCATTCCCCGGGTGTGGCACAACACGTATGGCGAAGCCCTCATAGAGGTCAATTGCGCCGAACCGTCGAGAAGGGTCTTTCAAGAAAAACGGTTTTCCCGCTCCAGGCTGCCAGAGACGCGAATCCCGAAAGAGCGGCCCTTGAAAGATGAACTGGAGGAAGCGTAGTCGGACAGGATCGAGATCCGGATGGGGTGTTGTGAAATCAAGATCAATCGTCTCTCGGGTATCTCTCAATACAGCGACAGCACCGACAAGCATGACGTGATCTGGCGGCTCTCCGAACCCGGAGGGAATGACCAAAAAGGTCTCTCCCCCCCTGTCGCAGTCCATCACAGGAGCCTTCATCTTAAAGCTCAACTGCCGAACGAGCCGTTGTACGTTGCTATAATAGCCTGAACTATCTCGGCGCAGACCGGCGATTTGATACAGTCGGTATGTTGTATTTAATGCTTCCAGACCATCAATGCGAAAGCAATTCGTTTCAATAGACATGTGACTTCCCCCAGCAAATGGTGCGGAATGCACAACGTTGGCAGGTTTCTCCATACGTAGCACCCCGAAAATCTTCGACATTTAGATCAGTGTACTTCTTTCCTTCGGTTAGACAGGCAATCTCGTAAGCAGAGCTAAGCATATATTCCTCCGCCTCTATAATTTGTTCTTCCTCAAGCGAATGTTTACGCACGACATTGGTCAGAAGTTGGACTTCATAGAGAGCTATCTCTTGAGGCTGTGTTTCAAAGCCACCTGGAAAATCAATATGGGGCTTACAGCGGCTGAGCGCGATTGCGTATATCGCCAATTGTAGCCAGGCATCATTCGTGCCGAATGTGTGAACCTTCCAGTCAATAATTGCTGGTGGATCATCGCCACGAAATACAATTGCGTCCGGATAGGCGAGCAACGTCACATCGTCCATTAGCTTAAGATGAAGCGCACGTTGCGAGACAATGCGATCAGACGACTTCAGGATATATTTAATGTCTTCCAAGGAGAACAGGTTGGCCAGAGCAGTTTCGACCTCACACCAAGCTTGCTCGATTTCATGCTCTGGAATTTCGCCCTCATATTCCATGACGTGAAAGACCGCGAAATCGTCTCCCTCCTTAGATACTTGCAAATCCAGATCGGTAATCGGATGTCGTCGGGCGTAGGCGAGTTGTCGGTCAAATAAGTCACGGGCACTGTTCTTTACATCTTGCAGGCATTAGTTTCTGGTTAGAAAATTGCTGTTGATCAAAGTCAAAGGTCTTTATGCTGATAGCAAAGGCTCAGGAGGCACCATACGACGTAAATGTGGATATGGATAGGGGGGTTGGCGTGGGCTTCCTGTCGTATATCCCACCTGAGTTGTCTCAGATAGGTCACACAAGGTTTGTCATCATAGCGTTGATGGAAGTAGATAACCAGCAAGAGATAGGTGATCAACCCAGCAAGGAGTTGTATCAAGACCCCGTGTGGACTACGCGAGATGAGATGATAGACCTTGAGGTATTTTTTCCACCATGCAAAGAAGATTTCGATTTTCCACCTCAAAGAATAGATGAAGGCAATTTCCTCGGCAGACAAGTCGTCACGGTCTGTGACGACCCAGTAGGCTTTACCACAGGCAGAAAAACCGACTAAAAAGACCGGATGGGTCATTTGATGGTTCTCATCACCCAATAAGACCTTGGCAAAGAAGGAGATAGTGGCCTGGCCTCGTGGTTGATAGGATCTTGGTTGAAAAGCCAATCGCTCAAGGATGTGATATTGGATGTTTTTCTTGACGCGCACGACGAAGTGCTTTTCGTCATTGATCCACGCATCGAAGCGGGCATGTTCTTGATAGCCGCGATCCATCACGCCGGTCTGTCCTTTCTCCAAGAGCAAAGACACAAAGGGTCTTTCGGCGGCCTTGCCATCGGATAGAAAAATCTTGCGTGGGATGGCTCCGTTTAAGTCGAATCCGAAGTGCAACTTGGCCTTGCGTTTGTGGTGGCTATAATCTGCCCAGGTCATGGACAAACACGCATCAACGAAACTCCCATCAATGGCGATGAGTCCCCGATGGCGTGGCAGGGCAAGACCGACCTTTTTGGCGGCTGTCTTGGACAGTCTGGAGAATAACTCGAACATCTGCTTTTTGCCCCGCGTGGTATTGGCCTCATAAAAGGTACTTTGTCCCAACCCTGAAGGCGGCACCAAAAGCTGGTTGGCAAGTCCGTCACATCCGGCGGCCTGCAACAGGTCTTGGGCAGAACTGCATGCTTCGATATGATAATACACCAACCCGCGAACTTGATGGTCAAACGTATAGGTCATCGGCTTATTACATCTTGAAGTCAACGGTGTCAGATAGGGTAAGTGCGCTTCAAGAGGGGACAGCAGCAAAGAAAAGGTTGGCGATGCTTTTCCATATTCATTTTCTTCACCCGTAGGAGATAGGGGGGACTGAGACTGGATGGACATGGCATTACTCCTTGCAAAAGGTAGAATTTTTCTTTCTCAACTCTAACCTTTCATGGAAATGCCTTTTGTTCAATCCTTTTCTTTCCACGCTATCTCCTCCATGCAAATCCCTAACCAGAAACTAATGCTTGCAGGTTGAAAGAGACGCCGTGATTGATATTCGAAATGAGCGTTTTTGATATTACTTCATCGACGACTCTACCGCGCCAGGCACTTATGCTTTGGAGCTTACCGAGTAAGTACGCCCGCTTCCTAAATGGGTCTTTGGCTGTCGGACTCGCTGCGACATTCTTGAAAAACCATTGTCGCTGGCACTGACGAAACGAGCGACTTGCTGAATAAGACCACCGCATTACCGTCTCCTTTTCCGCGATCGGATGAATTGTAAATACTCAATGAGCGCCTCTTCTTCTTCTTCTGTAACTGTACCAATGCGAGCGGCGAAGGCGTCAATAGGGAATTGCGACTCACCGGATTGGGATTTAGGCACGGGATAACCAGCAAGTTCCATCAAAAGCTCATAGGGCACTTGATAGAGTTCGGCGAGCTTGTACAGGTTCTGCGGCGCCGGCATCTTTATCTTGCCATGTTCCAACTGGCTTAGATAGGCGTTGGAGATTCCTATTTCTTCCTCTACAGCCCGCAGCGTCATTTCCAGTTTGTTTCGCGCTGAGGCCAGAAAGATCCCGAGAGTGTCTTTGTTTGGTGTCATAATGCTAAATATATTTATCATGCTAAATTTGTCAAGCAAATTTTTTAAAACACAGGATATGTGTGCTCGGAGTATTGACTTGACGGCATTCAGGGTTGATGATATGAGGCTCTAAAAGAAAAAGCCCAACGGTTTGAAAGGGTCCGTTGAGCTTCACAAAAATAAGGTCCGATTACACCTTTCGCTGCACTTCATTGCTGAGACCGATCATCAGGAAAAACATCATTCAGTGGTACCGCATCTCCCACAGCAATTTCCTTTCTTGTTGCTTCAGCCAAACGATCCCACTGCTCATCAGTTGTGGCCTCAAAACGTTCTGTCCAGGCCTGCTCATCTTTCAGATCAGTCAGAATACGTGCAGCAATGGCATCCCGCTGGTCTGCTGGCAGTTTCTGGATTTCTGAGACGACCTGTTGAAGTAAATCAGCCATTTCTATCGCCCCTTGCATGAAATGCTCTGCTGACTTAAAATATAACTTCAAATTTATGTGCAAGACATAACAAAAAACTCGCGGTTGACTCCTCCCCTGCCCATTGCTATAGGCGATGGCGCGATAGGCTTTTAGAACTTGACAGGCCTTTGGACGTGAGGATGCGAGACAACTGACAAAGGAGCTCTTGATGGCACGCCAGACGCGCAAGTGGAATCCTGGAGACGCAGCGAACACATTCATCCGTGTGATACTCTCGGATGCAGGAACGATACTCGGAGGAATAACTGAAGATGAATGGGAACAGACGCTTGCCTACTTCAATTGGCGTTGCGCCTATACCGGTGCTAAACTCATTGAGGGTCATGTAGAGCGCGACCATGCGATTCCCATGAATCGGGAACACTGCGGCATTCATCTGTACGGAAATGTCTTGCCAGCAACCAAAGAAGCAAATCGGCAGAAGGCAAGTAAGCCTTATTATGAGTTTGTGAAAGATCAAAATTTGCTTGATAAGATCAAGGCATTCATTAAGGACTCACAATATCAGGAACGAATAGCTGACTTCGGCGATCTTCAACACTACTGTGAGAAACAGTACCACACCATTAAAGAATTGTGTGAAAAAAACAAAGAATATCTCCAAAGTCTGCTACCAGAAGACGTTCGAAATCATGAAGTTAAAAGTACTCATGGGAGGGAGCCAAGAGCACAGACTCTTCCCATCACTCTCTTTCCCCAGTCCATAGAAGATTTCAAGAAAACACTGTTACGTACGAAAGAGGCGTTTATAACCGAAATGTATCAAGATGGAAGGAAAGAGGTGCATCTTTGGCATGCCAAGAAAATCACTGAGAAATCCAACATCTTGCATAATCTCAGGAGTCGTCCGAAATACAGACAAGGGATTTGGCAAGAGAAGGGCATTACTAAGGTGCATGTGAGCATCAAGCGGCCAGGCGAATAAAGGGACGCAGTACCCGCGTCATGTACGCCAACAGTCACGACGCGCAAAAGTGCCCGTGGATTATTCGGAAAACCAGAAAGTTCTCGTCGATGAACTGCAAGCAAAGACTTGTTTATTATAACGTTATTGCTCCCCAGTTGTTTTTTTACTAATATTTGTCAACAGAGTTGTTGACAAATATTAACCAGTAGTGCAAGGGATATCTGTCACCACTGGTATGGCCTAATCCATCAACCTGACATTGTATTGTCGGGCAGTGGATTGGTACCCGCGATACAGACTCTCATCCAGAGGATGCGGAGTATAAATATAGATCGCGGTATCCCATGGATTGTACAGAACCACCTCTTCCCGTCCGTCTCCGCACACATCCGCCGGAATGCAGTGATACCAGGCCATGCGTCCAACAGGTTCGAGTGCTGGAAGATCCGGCAGTGGGATAGATATCCCCTCAAGAGGCTGCCACAGCATCCCACCATTGTACAGAAGAGCAGGCGCATCTGATCCATTCCAGTACACGACCTCCATACCCGTATTGTTGGGCGAAGGATTGAGGCGAAAATCGTTGAGACAGTTCCCCTTGGTATCCACAACCATAACATCGGTATTGTGCCCTTGATATCGAATCACCATCTGGGGAGACGGATCGCACGCGCTAAACCGCGCCACCCTGACCTCCTGACCGTGGGGAACCTTCTCTTCGCCGAGTCGTAGAACCACATTTCCGAAACGATCCATCACATGCCCGAAGCCGGAACAGATAGCGCGCACCTCGCCGTTATCCCATTCCGTGATCGCCACCGAATCCATATTCCATCCAAGCTGCTCTTCCCAGAGAACCGTCCCATCGTGATCTAATAGAAAGTACCCCCCATTGACCTCATCCCTGCCGTCGCCGTCAATATCTCCGACCGAGGGAATGTACGCGGGGCATCGGCTATACTCGGTCCACTCAGTTTCATAGGTCCACAAAACCTGAAGGTTCTCATCAAAAGCAATAACCCTGCCCCCGAGCTTAATCACAAAATCTCGAGGGGCATCAGTCCCCCGGAAATTGGCAATCATGATGCGCTGATGGACCCAATTCGCCCCCTGTCCCCGACACGTCCGTAACTCAGGGGGATTGGTCTGCTGCTTGAGATCGCCATTCGCCCCGTCCCGAATCTGAACAACCACATTTGCCATCGAATCGGGATCGGCCTCGACCGCAGGATCGAAAAAAAAGCAAATAATCTCCTCTGCGCCATCGCCATCGATATCGTAAATAGCGACAGGACCGGGGCGGCTCGGCTGGACGCCACCCTCTCCCACCCGCCACAAAACCTCACCATCCGCGGTAAAAGCACCGAGAAAACAGGGCTTCATGCCCCCGCCGTCATGCGCATCGTCAACAGATCGGTACACCAGAAAATCCGCCCGCCCTTTTCCCTCAAGATCGCCCATACGGATATCGCCGCCATAGGTATTCCCCTCTACCGTGACGCAGAACTCAGGCGGAATCTCCACTCGCTTGTATAAAATCGGGCTACCATATTCCATCGGTTGCTCCAATCGGCCTTATGTCGTTCAACCAAAAAATACCTTGAAGGAATATACCTCTCTAAGTAAGATTAGGGAATTATATGGGACTTATATACAAAATGGCCGGAATTTAGCGGAATGAGATAAGTTTTGAAGGCAATAATACTTGTGTAAATTATTGAAATTATTTATATTTACAGTATAATTTAGGTTTTAAATTGTATTTTGGAGTAAAGCGATGAGTATAGTGCGCGGACAGCGAGGATATAAGTATCGTTTGTATCCGAATAGATATCAAGAGCAAATGTTAAATAAAACGTTTGGCTGCGTGCGGTATGTGTATAATCACGGTTTGGAGCGGAAGGAAAAATCATATAAAGAGGTGGGCCGTAGTGTGAGTCATGGGGAATTGATGAAAGAATTGACAGCGATAAAAAAAGAGCCGGATAAGGGATGGTTGAATGAGGTATCTGCGGGAGCGTTACAAGAGTCGTTACGTATTTTGAAGAATAGTTACGAGCGGTTTTTTAAGAAGCTGAGTGGGAAGCCTCGTTTTAAGAGTAAGAGTAATAAGCAGAGTATTCGTTATGACCGGACACGGTGTAAGGTGACAGAACGCGGTGTAAAGTTACAAAAGATAGATGGTGATATAAAGGTACGATTTCATAAGAGGTTATCTGAAGCCTGTGAATTACGCAATATGACAGTAACAAAAGATCGCCTGGGAAGGTACTTTGTGAGTATCGGCGTCATAGAGCCGATTAAGCAACTGGATCCCATTGACGCCAAGATAGGTATAGATTTGGGATTAACCCATCATACGGTATTGAGCAACGGTGAGAAGGTAGATAATCCGCGCTTTTTTGATAAACACTTTAAGCAGCTACGTAGAGCACAACGTAAGTTGTCCCGACGGAAAAAGGGGTCAAAAAACAGGGAAAAAGCAAGACATAATGTTGCTCGCATACATGCAAAGATTACGGATAGTCGGAGATATTTTTTACACAAGCTGTCAACGCGACTGATACGTGAGAGCCAAGCTATCGGCGTAGAGACATTACGTGTAAGAAATATGATGAAAAACCGACGACTTGCCCGTATGATTGGTGATGTGTCCTGGTCGGAGTTTGTACGCATGTTGGAATACAAAGGCATGTGGTATGGACGAAGAGTAAAGAAACTCAATGCATACTATCCGAGTAGTAAGACCTGTTCGGTGTGCGGTCACGAACTCGACGACCTCCCATTGCATATCCGTGAATGGGAGTGTCCTGTATGTGGCATCCATCATGACCGCGATGTGAATGCAGCAAGAAATATCCAAAACAATACGGTCGGAATGACCGAAATTGATTTGTCATCATCCGGAAGACGAGTGAACGCCTGTGGAGTGAATGTAAGACCAGCCAGTATGGTGGCAAAACACGATGAAGCAGGAAATATACTAACAGCCTCGCTGGCCCTTTAGTATATAATTCCCAATTAATTCGTGCGGCAATTGAGGAAAGTTTGGGTGTAGTGCCATCAGGATGCCTCATCAATTAAGTTGCGAAAAGAGAGATCCGAACTCCCTAAAATTTGCAGAAAAACATCAGGACGGCTATGTAATTCTCCCTGGGACTGAATGTCGAGAGTAGAATGCGTCGGTTGTTTTGGAACGTTAATGTGCGCTATGCCTACAAATCGGTACTCATAGCCTTCGAGAAATTCTTTTGCTGTCCAGAATTCCTTTCCTATAGATTTACAGTAATCCATAACACACCGCGCTCCTCGTAATTGTGCAATAACTGCACTTTTTTTTATTCTGCCTTTTTTAGTTTCGATACAGATAATCCACTTTTTCGTATCCTCCTGGGATACAATCACATAATCAGCCCGCCTGCGTTCGTCCTTTGAACCCGAAAAGAAAGCACGTCTAAGTTCAAAAACGTCCGTTTTGATAACAATTGAGTCATGAGGTAGTTCTTTTATGACAACAGTTGTTTTGGCTTGCATGTCGGTTAGTTCGACAGAGACCCTACCTTGTTCCTGTTGCAATGGAACCTGCGCCTGAGAGATAAGCATTTCCTGTAATATTTCAATATCATTCACGATCTTATTCCCCACCCCACACAATATCCCCCTGAATTCTGTTCATGTCATCAATAGTCTCGTCGAAGCTGGGGGCTTCAATGCCAAGCTCTGGATCAATCTCAGCCTCCACAAGCGTATGACCTCTTCTGCGTCTCTTTTGTCCTTCCTCTAATGGTATCAAATCTTCTTGAGCTATATATACTTTAACCTGATCTGAACAGATCAACTCATCATCCCGATAACCGTTTTCGCTGGCAATTCTCTTCAAATGCGGCTCATCGTGATTAAGCATGATAAGCGTATTCAGTTCCTTGACGATGTAATCGCTATGGGTTGTTACAAAGACTTTAACCCCCAAATTCACCAAACGCGCAAAAAGTCTGGCAATGCGGCGTTGATTTGCTGGATGAAGGTTTAACTCCGGCTCATCCACCATAAGCAGGTCCCCCTTATGGGCGACATAGCGCAGATAAAAACCAATATCTAGCAATGAACGCACAGCACTTGAGCTTTGATCCATCGTCAACCTGATCCCCGTCCCTCTGGGGATATAGTAGAGTTGGTCATTTTGTGTTATGCTATAATCGCCACCGACAATATCCACAAATTCTTCCAAGACATCGGGATGCTCTCTGGCGATGAAACTCTTTCTTTTTGAAATGTATTCAAGCTGCCCTGTAAATTCTACATTGGCTTCTATTGGCGAAGGGTAATTTTGGTACCCTTTGGACAGCAGGTCCCGAGAATCAGCCACTTTGTTTGCCTGCGCCATCTCGTCAAGCAGGCGGTTGCGAGCAAAATTTAGTTCTCTCCGAAAAATAGCCACACCCGTGCGCTCGGTTGAAGTGATAAAGGGAAAGGGAAGAATGGGGAAAGGAGGGGATTCACAAAAAATAATATCGCTGATCCTATTATGAATAAATCTGTTTGCAGTATGGTAAAGCATTTCCTTTCTCAACCTTTTGTTTTTTGCCAGCAAAGTGAATATTACCTCTTCAGTCCCTTTTCTCTTTATACAACTAAAGTGCCATTCACCATCAGGCTCCCAATTATCACTATGAGTGGACATCATTTCGCGTTCATATTTCATATTGAGTATATCGGGAATTTCTACCTCAATGTAAAATTCACTGTTACGAAACCGACCTTCTGTTGCCGCAAAAACTTCATCCAGTTGATGATTATACTTCTTACAGGCCTCCCCAAGCATCTGATTTGCTGTTTTCACATATTGTGATAAGCCGATAGTGAGGACACCTTCTGTAAGCAACCTTTGTATCTGAGCATCGCCAATCGAAAAATCCATAAGTTCACGCCAGGACCGCAAGAAACCGTACAATGCGTAGGCGGTATAGGTTTTGCCGGTATTATTTTCACCGCATATAATGGTCAAATCGCCCAGCGAAAATTCCGCATGCTTTAAGATGCCAAGATTTTTTAACCGTATTCTCATACCGATACCTCCACCACATGCAGCATCGTATCATTATCCCGTAGTGCTTTAATACGGGATGCCTGCCTATTCGGCGCCTACAGACAGGCGATAGCAGTTCCAATGCCCCAAGCCCTGTCTCATCAAAAAAGTTTAACGACAGGCGCGGGATTGTGAAAAGAATAAGATAAACCACAACCTGCCGCAACTCAAAACCCTGTACAGCGATCCGTAGGGGTTCTGCGACGGTGTATGAAGGCGGATTATTTGTGCATGGCAGTGTCAGCAGTTCAACGAAAAAACCCTTGAACGAATGAAATACTCTGAGTATGATAAAAAAGAACTGGATGACTGCGTTGTGCTACGCGGGACGGTCAAAACCTTCTGGATCGCGGCTTAACACCATGCCACGATGACTACACGGGACGGCACGGGGACCGTCCCCTACAACACCGCGTCGCAATGACAACCAAACCCTCTAGATCGCGGCTAAAGCATGCTCCTGCATGCTTTAAGCAGGGGACATGCCGCGATGACGGGTGCTTTTAAGGTCACACTTCACACCTACTATTTCATGAAACAAACCCTCTATCTCGGAAAAAACTACCTCACCATTGCCATCCGGAACCTGCTGAGACATCCGGGCTATTCGTTGATCAACCTATCGGGATTGGCACTCGGGATGGCGTGTGCGATATTGCTCGCGATATACATCTCCTATGAACTGAGCTACGACGAATTTCGTCCAGAAGTAGCACGCACCTACCGCGTCATGAAACAAACCCGACATGCAAACGGGCGGATTGCGTGGAACACCGGGCAGCAAGGACCACTGGCAACCGTGTTGTCCGAAGAATTTTCAGAAATAGAAGACGCAACGCGGTTTTGGGCTGGTCTCAGATGGGTAAACACCGGGGGAAAATCGTTTCAACAGATGTTCTGGTTAAGCGATCCCAACGTATTCGCGTTCTTCGGCATCGACGTATTGACAGGCGATCCTCAAACCTTATTACAAGACCCATTTTCGGTAGTTATAACAGAACTCATCGCCCGGAAATTTTTTGGGACCGATGATCCAGTGGGCAAAACAATCACAGTAGATCACAGCCTATTTGGCGGCACATATCAAATCACGGGCGTCATTCGACAAGCACCCCACAACTCGCGGTTTCAATACGACTTCATCACCGCCACCATGCCACAGGGCGTTCGTCAGCACAGGTCGTGGGATCACTGGTTGCCGCCATCGTACTCGCGTCCGGCAAATACATATCTGCGCCTGAAACCCCAGGCAAATCCCGAGGACATCGCCCGGAAATTGCCGGAACTGGTCAAGCGATACGCGGAAATCGCAGAAAACGAAAGCGAAACCGTGCGCTACTACCTCCATCCCGTGCCGCGCATGCACCTGTATTCCAAAATCGATATGCCCGGATTCACGGGCGATGCGGGAAGGCCCTACAAAGACATACAGCAAATCTACCTGCTGGGCCTGGTAGGCGTTTTTATCCTCACAATAGCCTGCATCAACTACATGAACCTATCCACAGCCCGATCCGCCAGCCGCGCGAAAGAAGTCGGGCTGCGAAAAGTCGTGGGCGCGTCTCGCCCCCATCTAATAAAGCAATTCCTGGGCGAATCCCTGCTATTATCATCCCTATCCGCATGTGTGGCCCTCGGGTTAGTATATCTCGCACTGCCCCCGTTTAGCGCATTTGTGCAGGAAAACCTGACGCTAAGCAGCGGATTGACCCTCTGGATCCTGGGAATCACCCTATTTGTCGGGCTATTATCCGGAAGCTATCCCGCACTCTATCTCTCTGCATTCGAACCCGCGACCGTTTTGAAAGGCGGAACAATCAAAGCCGGCTCAGCCCAGGCCCGCGTGCGAAAAACACTCGTCGTCTTGCAATTTGCCATTTCGATTGTGCTCGTCATCGGAACCATAATTGTAGCCGATCAGATGCGATTGATCCGAGAAAAAGACCTGGGATTTAACAAAGATGAAGTCGTCGTCGCCTCAATCTTCCGACAAGACCGATATTTGAGCGATGGCGGACAGTTGCAAAAGCAGTATCTTAAGGTCAGAGACGCCTTCTCACAACACCCGAACATCACAACCGTATCGGCAACATCGGATTTGCCCGGGCATAGCTGGCCCAACCGCGAGTGGTTTTTTCCAGAAGGCGACCTGGACCGGGGCGTTGAAGTGCGGGTATTTGGCGCAGACGAGACATTTCTAAACTGCTACGACATTCCCCTGCTATCCGGGCGAAATTACGACCGCACGTACGCGGAACGCGCGTGGGAAAGACGCGGCAAACCCGGCGAATTATTCGTCTTAAACGAAACAGCAGCAAAAGTATTTGGTTGGACAGACCCCATAGGAAAAGTGCTGAACTCACATGTGCGGAAAGGACATGTGATTGGCGTAGTCAAAGACTTTCACTATCGACACCTCTACGAAACCATCGAGCCACTGGTCATCACAGCGGCGTGGTATCGCCCCAGCCACCTCTCCATGCGGATTCGACCGCAAGAAGTCCCAGAGACATTGGCGTTTTTAGAACGCACCTGGACGCAATTTCTTCCCACGCGCTCGCCTGCCATCGCCTTTGCGACCGACCACATAGAACGCTGGTATCGGGACGACCAGCGCATCGGGCAAATATTCAGCGCGGCATTTGTCATCGCGATCTTTGTAGCATGCCTGGGTTTATTAGGACTGGCAGCCTTCACCTCAGAACAGCGCACAAAAGAAATTGGCATACGCAAAGTAATGGGCGCGTCCATCTGGAACCTCGTAATACTGCTGTGCAGGGAATTTGTCATACTCGTCGGCATAGCAAATTTGATCGCCTGGCCGATTATTTATCTGGCCATGGATCAATGGTTACAGCATTTTGCCTATCGAATTGAACTCAGCGCAACCCCATTTGTGCTGGGCAGCCTCCTGACATTTGGAATCGCGCTATTAACCATAAGCTCACAGGCGTGGAAAGCCGCCCGAACAAATCCCGCTGTGACATTGAGATGTGAGTGATATATTATTAACTAAGGAGTAAGTACGCCATTGTCGCTGCGATTCGGAAAACGAATGTGCGGTGAGTGGACCTTGCAAGCTATGCCTGATGGCTTTTCCGCTGGCTTTTTGTGATGACACTATTTATTATAACTTATCTGAATACTGCGTAATATCTTCGTATATTCGTTGCAACAGGAGGATTCATAGATGACGAAAGAAAATCGAGATGAAGCACTGGAACGCGCAGGTGAAGTCGCGAAAGATATCATAGCAGAACTTGACCACTTCAAGATCGATTACCAATCCAGTATTCCTACTGCTACGCCACCCACAACACGTGCCGGACTAACAGTAATTGAAAGGACCATAAGGAGTCATTCCATTGTTGCACAACAAATGCGTGAGTTAAAAAAAGAACCCTTTATTGCCTATGTCAAATGCCTCCGGAATGAGAAAGAAATCTATTACCTTTTTTGCCGAAATTATACGCCGCCTCCAAATCAAGATCCACTAAAGGTCAACAGCTACTTTGTCAATTACAAAGCTGAGCTTGGTCGCGTCGCTTCCCTTGATTTAGGCCAGCAAATTTTTGTAAATAGGCAGTGTATCAAAATTCTTGAAAAGACTATCTTTAAGCCAGTATTCGACGAGAAATGGGATGGAACTGATAACCAGTTCAATTTAAAAAAAGAAGATATTTCAGCCAAGTCTCTCCGTGAACTTATAAAACTATTCACAGAACCCGAGATTGAGGAATTGGATGAAGAAGAAGCACTCAAAGCGCGTAAAGAAGCAGAAGAGTTGGGTAAACTCCGCGAGCTTGAACGAGTTCGTCAGCAGAGTACCCGGAGAGCGATCCGACGAAAACTGGAATTGATTGATAGACCAGTACTCGACCAACATCAGGATAAGATTTTTCGCCTTTCTTTAAGATCACAGATTATTCTTACAGGCGCGCCTGGTACAGGAAAAACAACTGCACTTGTCAAGCGCATTTCACAAAAGTCTAGAGAAGAGTTTCTTAGTGAGGAAGAAAAAAGGATCCTCGGAGAAATTGCCAACCGAGGAGAAATTGCCAACCAATGGATTATGTTCGCGCCCAGCGATCTTCTGAGGGTCTATCTCAAAGAAGCCATGAACAAGGAAGGAATAGCAGAATCTAATATCGTTACTTGGGAAACCACACAAACCCGCCTTGCCCGAGACGTGTTAGATATCCTTAAAGTGGCTGCCAATAGTAAAGGTCTGTTCCGTTTAGGGAGCGATGAAATCCTTGCAAGAACTCAGAACCGACAGTTGATACAATACACTAAGCGATTCGAGAAGTATGTGACGGAAACCGTCTGGAAGACCTGCCGAGAAGTGATGAGAACACTCAGAAGAAACAAAACCAGCCCAGAGTTGCTGAATGAAATAAAACGAATCACTGGCAAATACTCACAGGAAGTCCTTGCCAACATAGATAAGCAAGTTGATTTCGTAGACGAACTTGCCAGACTTCAAAACATTTTTGAGAAGTTGCGTGAAGATTTAAAAAAAGATATGGAAAAGCTCACTGACAAAGTGATTAAAAGAAAAGGGGTTCTGAAAGCTGTCGTTGAATTACTGAAAAGAGAAACAAATTCGGAGACTCCCCAAGTGACTGAGGAAGAGGAAGACGAGGACGAAGGTGAATCACTCGAAGTTTTTGAAGAAATAGAGGAAATATCTTCTTGGGGGCGAGGATATACACGTGTTCAAGCGGTAAACCGCATTAAGCTGGCTATTGCCTGGTATGTCGAATGGCTGGCAAGAGACCGAAAAAGCACAGAGAGCAAAAAGTATTGGCCGATCATTCAATGTGTGGAATCAGTACACGAAAATCAAGGCGTAGAAACGGCATTTGGTGACGAAAAAACACTTGTCAAATTGGGTAAGAGGCATTTGGATCTACGGTCTATAAGCCCATTGACGAAGGGTTATGAGATCCTATTGGATCGGGTGCCAGCATATTACAACAGGTTCCGTTGGATGCTGCTTAAAGAAAAGAGTGCTTATCTAAAGGCTGACCACGCAACAGATATACGGGAGAACATGCTTTCTCGATCTGAAGTTGATCTGTTAATTTTTATTATGCTAAAAAATGTGCGATCAATCTTTAAACGCCATAGCGACCTACTTTTCGACAACACAAGGCGTTCAAACCAGATTCTTGAAAATATTCGTGAAGAATATAGAGTCCAGGTACTCGTTGATGAAGCCACTGACTTTTCATCTTTGCAATTGGGATGTATGTTTTTTCTCTCACATCCGAGATTCAATTCATTTGTGCTTTCGGGCGATCCCATGCAGCGAGTAACAAACCACGGGCTGGCAGATTGGCAAGAGTGTGATCTATTTCTAAAAAATTTCACAAAACACACGCTGGACAAAAACTATCGGCAAAGTGCCAGATTATTGCAGATCGCCAAAAAGCTCTATGTCCAGACCATGCAAAAACCTGCTCCTTTTGAGACTTCATACAAACAAAATGAAAATGATCCTCCTCCTTTGCAATTCAATGCCAAGAAGAATCGAGATGAACTGGCTGAATGGCTGGCTGAGCGCGTTTCTGAAATCTACATAATCCATGAAAACCGTCTGCCATCTATCGCTATCTTCGTACCCGAGGAGTCAGATATTGAACCTCTCTATGACATTTTGGTAGAACCACTCCGTTTTCGTGCCTTTGAACTCGACAAGTGCATTGATGGAAAAGTTGGCGATGGTGAAAAGGTTCGTATCTTCAGTGTCAAATATATTAAAGGTCTTGAGTTTCAAGGCGCATTTTTGGTAGATATAGACAAGCTTCAGCGAAACAACCCTAACCTGGTGGACAAATATCTTTACGTGGGTTTGACTCGAGCAGCGGAATTTCTGGGCATTACTTACAATGGAAGGTTTCCGTCTCGCCTGAGAGCAGTTCGAGACGAATTCCATACTTCAGGCTGGAACGACTATATAAGCGTATGATTGCTCCCTACCATTATTCACTAATACGTGATGCGTGACTTTAAAAGTGAATGTGCTGCTACGCTATGTCATGCTGAGGAAGCCGATAGGCTGACGAAGCATCTTTTACCCATGCACACCGTTCAAGCAACAGATTCTTCGACTCCGCTGCGCTCCGCTCAGAATGACAGTGCAACTGACCACTGATTATGAAGTCACACATCACGTTCACTAATATTACGCATTACTACTAATACGCCATCAAGCACAGTACGCAAGTCCGTCTCTTAGCGGACATCCATTGTCTATTCAACTGCACATGCACAGGCCTTTGTCCTTCCTATAATCTTCACAAACGATTTGCGCTGTGCAAACCTTTTAGCGATTGAGAGTGTCTTCTTGCTTTTTTTTTAGGACACTTTGCGAAATTGGTTTATTCCCCAATCGTGCGTAACATCAGTTATTCACCGACAACAATTCCCCTAATGAATGTAAGAAGCGTCCCATTTCCTCTTTACTGCTCTCCCTAGAATCGCGATTTCTCTCATGCAATACCACCTCGCACAAATAGAAGCATTCTGTGACATACATCCAATCGAAGCAAAGGTCCTGATTGTGCCTGCCTTGACCATAGGACACGATCTGGCAATGGGACTTGCGGCAACGGGTTATTCCTATCTGAACCTGCAGATTGAGACCCCGCGCAGTCTCGCAGAAAAAGATGCAGGTGCCCATCTCATCGCGGAAGAGTATTCGCGGATGGCACAAGATGCGGACTTATTCTGGCTGGATGAAATGATCCCCCACGCCGTGCGCGAAGTCAATGATGATTACTTCGCACAACAGGCCACCGCGCTCACGCGCCCTTTTTTGCGCACATTGCGCGTTCTGCGTGCAGCGGGATTGGAACCCGACTCGCTCTCTGCGAAAGGCGTGCGGCATCAATTATTGCAGCGACTTTACCAGGCGTATTGCGCGGCATTTGAAAAAGACAACCTCTACGACAACGCCGTATTGTATCGACATGCATTGAAACATCTAAAATCATCCCCACAAAATACACACTATGCCATCCTCGACGAAACCCCATTACCCGCGCTGGCATTCTCCTATCTCGAAAAAAAAACACAGGGACATATCTGGCGTATCGGGCGAGAAGATATGGGTGTATCGCCCCCGCCACACAGTGCAGCAAGGCGCTTTCCCAAAGCCCCCTATCCCGCTGCCACAGGTAAAATCGGAGTGGGCGGAAACGTATTCACATTCGGATTGACCCCCAGAGATAAATCTCAAATTTGTGTGTGCGAAACCCTGGGCACCGAAACAGAAATTAGCACCGTATTGCGCGATATAAGATCGGGAACCATACCCCTGGATGCCGTCGAAATCGTTTACACCTCAGAAATGCCTTATGTGAGCCTGTTGTGCGATGCGGTTCAGCGATTTGGCCTACCCGCCACCTTTGCCGAAGGCATACCGATAGCGACAACCCGAACCGGTCGTGCATTGATGAATTTTTACCGGTGGTTGGGCGCGGGATACCCCGCAGATGAACTGGTAATGATGTGCCGCGCGGGTCTGATCGCCTCTAAAGACGCACCAGTAATCGCTACCGTCCTCCAACATGTGCGTATTGGCGAAAGCGAGGGTCCTGCGCGTTATTTTAACGCCCTGAACAAAATAAAAGCCGACATGCGCGACAGAGAAGCCGAAAACGCGGAAACCGGCTATCGCGGATTAACACCTGGGGAACTCGAAGCTGTTGAAGAAGAACTCAACCGCTTATTCGAACTGATCCCTAACGGACCACAAGTATCGCCTAACGCATTGGTAGATGCTGGCACGCAATTTCTCGCACACTTTGTAAACGCCGAAGATGAGGTCCTCACCGCGCTCACCAATCGCCTGCACCATGTGGCACAATCCGTGCACCGCAAAGCACCTGTACGCCGATTGGCAAACCGTCTGGTCGAATTGATCTCCAATCTTTCTTTCAGAACCGAAGCAGCCAAACCCGGGCACCTATCGATTGCCCCGCTTTCACGCGCCGGATATACCAATCGCGCACATATTTATGTCATAGGCATGGATGAAGCCACATTCCCCGGCGGCGCAACAGAAGACCCCATGTTATTAGATGGCGAACGTTCGGGCGTATCCGGTGAATTGGAATTGCGTCGCACGCGACCCGCCGAGCAAGTGTGGCATCTCATTCGCGTATTGGGCATGGCATCGGGCAAAGTGACAATGTTGTCGTGCCATCGAAGCCTGTCCGATGGTCGGGAGCGTTATCCCGCCGCACTCTTTCAGCAAGCAGCCGAACAGATGAACATTGCACCTGTACCTGTTGCGCGCGCGTTGCCCGAAAAAGCTGCGCTTGCGCTGGACGATGCAGAGGCATTGCTAACACACCATCCCTCAGCCGATTACATCTCCATTGTGAATCGGGCATTTCCCTATTTGGTTTCTGGACAAAAGGCGCGCCACGCGCGTGAATGGAGCGGGTTGACAACCTACGATGGATGGCTGGGCGCGCCCACACCCGAATTGGCGATTACCGCACAGCACCGCATTTTTTCACCCTCAAAATTGGAAATGCTCGCCCGATGTCCATACCGGTATTTTTTGAACCATGTGCTCGAAATTCAGCCCATAGAAAAAACCGAATCCGATCCCACGCGATGGCTCGATCCCCTATCTTATGGCGCATTGTTACACGCGCTCTTTCACAAATTTATGCAACTCCTGAAAGCGCGAGGCGAACGCCCTGACCGCGACCGACATGGCACACTTATTCAAGAACTTCTACAAAAAGAAATTGACGCCAAAAAAGAAACCCATCCCGTTGAACATCAAGCGGCATATCGCGCCGATGTCAAACGCCTATCGCAAGCCGCGCAGGTATTTTTGGCCGTTGAATCCGATCAAAAAAATGCCGATCCCATCGGATTTGAAGTGAGCTTCGGATTTGGCGAATCGGGCGATCTGAACAGCGAAACCCCTGTGACACTTGAACTTGCAGAAGATGTCAACTTCCGCATCCGCGGGCGCATTGACCGCGTAGATCGCGTTGAGAACAAAATAGTAATTTGGGATTACAAAACCGGATCAATGGCGCAATACGACGAGCGGGACTTGCTCAAACGCGGTACGCATCTGCAATGGGCTTTGTATGCTTATGCCCTGAATTCGATTTTAAGACAACGGGACGAATCTAACCGCGTACAATTATCCGGTTACGTCTTCCCCGGCGACAGAGAACACGGTCGTCGGCTTTCAGACACGCCACCAACGCCCGAAGCACTCGCCAATGTTTTGCGCCCCTTGCTCGAACTGGTAGCTAACGGCGGCTTTTTTCACATTCAAAAATCCCAGGAATGCGACTTTTGCATCTACAACCGCGTCTGCAGCAAAGAACGTCTGGACGCCAACGCCCTCGCCGCCGCGCGTGAAAAAATGGACGACGGCCCCGATTTTGCGCCCTTGCTGGACAGCCTGAATCGCTGGATGGGAATATGAACCTTCAAGATCAACAAGCACGCGATAAAATAGCCGAAGCACTGGATCAAAATTTGATGGTGCTCGCAGGGGCCGGCGCGGGAAAGACCTACGCGCTGGTGCAGCGGATGGCGAACGCGGTGCAAACAGGTGTGGTGACAGTGGATCAAATGGCCGCAATCACCTTTACGCGCAAGGCAGCGGGTGAAATGCGCGGGCGTTTTTTTAGTGAATTAAAAACGCGTGCTAAAGAAGCGGATGGCAAAGCACTGGATCGCATTCAAAAAGCACTCGAAAAAGTAGATCAATGCTTTATTGGCACCATTCACTCATTCTGCGGCCAGTTATTGCGCGAACGCCCCGTTGAAGTGGGCTTGCCACCCGACTTTTCAGAAGTTGAAGCGCGCGAAGAAGCCGTGATGCGCCGCGAGGCATGGGACCGGTTTGTACAACAGAGTTTTCTATCCGAAGACCCGCAACTCACCAAATTTGAAGACCTGGGCTTGCGCCCGGAAGACTTCTATGGATTTTTTCAAAGACGCTGCCTATTCAGCGATGTACCACTCGTATCCAAATCTGTACACAAACCCGATTTATCGACCGCCGTTTCAAAAGTAGAAGCATTTCTACAACGCACAGAAATCCATATTCCCGATCCACTACCCGGCAGACGCGATACGCTCCAGTCCGCTTTGATGCGCGCGCGATTATTCTTGTCCAACCGGGGGATTCAATCCGATGCGGATCGCATCACCCTCTTGCATATACTCACCGGAAACCTCGGTGTAACCCTGAAAAGTTGGGCGCCCAACCAGGATTTTGCAAAGCACTTGCGAGACACCTTGTTGCCCGAATTTCAAACCGAAATACTCGACCCCACCCTCACCCAATGGCGGCAATACATCTACCGATTTGCTGCTCCCTATGTCGATGAAGCAGTTGATGAATACGCCAGAACGCGCCGCGAATCCGGCCGCCTCACATTTCAAGACCTGCTCGAATTGGCCGCGCAATTGTTGCACAATCACCCCGAAGTGCGCCGTCACTTTCAGGATCGCTATCGCTGCCTATTCGTAGATGAATTTCAAGACACCGATCCCATTCAAGCCGAAATGTTGCTGTATTTAACCGGCGAAAATCTGGAAGAAACCGATTGGCGCAAACTCGCACCCCGCCCGGGCAGTTTATTTTTGGTCGGCGACGGCAAACAATCGATCTATCGCTTTCGCCGCGCTGATGTCGAAACCTTTGACCTCGTCCACGACCGCATTGTCGATACCGATGGCGATACTGTCGGCCTGAACACGAACTTTCGCTCATTGGGCCACCTCTGTGATTGGATCAACACGGCATTTGAGCCCCTGTTCGCCGCGCATGAAAATCGCTATCAGGCCGAGTTTGCGCCGCTATTCAAATACAGACCCGATGGCGAAAATGTTGCAGTACACCGAATCTCAATCGACAAAGTCTATCGCAACAGCCGAAGTCAAATCGCAGCGGCAGACGCCGATCGGATTGCAAATTTCATCGCGGCGGCCATAGCAGGCAAAACAGAATTTAATGGAGAAGACGCCGCGCTTCCCGCCAACGCATCACCGGGCGACTTTCTCATCTTAACGCGCACCTCTGGCTATTTGTCCCATTATGCCCAAGCACTGGAGGCGCGCGGTATTCCCTTTGATATCACGGGTGGCAATCGCCTTGGCGAAGCAGATGTATTGCACACACTCACGGACTTTTTGGAAACGGTTTATATGCCCGACAACCCGCTTCCTCTACTCGCCTATTTGCGGGGGGATCTGGTCGGCCTGGGAGATGATACCCTCTATGCGTTCAAAAAAGCTGGCGGTGTTTTTAATTGGACACGCGACTTGCCCGAAGAAATAGATCGAGAATTATACCAAATGTTCGAGCAGGCTTATGATCATCTCAAAAAAGCGTCTGAATGGTTGCAATCCCTATCGCCGGGTGCCGCCATAGCGCGCTGTGTAGATAAACTCGGTCTGCTGCCCTTTGTGCGTGCCCAGCCCATGGGCGCAACACACGCCGGCAATCTCGTTCGCATCTTATCGCTCGTCCGCGAGTGGAGCGCACAGGGATTGCATTGGGGGCAGGTAGTGACCGAGCTACGTGACCTCATTGACGACAGAGACTACAAAATTGAACAAATGACCCTCTCTTCCGCACAGGAAGACGTCGTGCGATTGATGAACCTACATCAGGCAAAAGGATTACAGGGCAAAATCGTCTTCCTCGCCGATCCTTATGACACGAGTTACACGCGCTATGGCCCCGAATTTCATGTGTCCCGCACCGGCGACGAGCCCTTTTTGGCATTGCCCATTACAAAACCCCGCGGACCCTATGCGCGCGAGGTTATTGCCGAGCCTGTGGATTGGAAAGACGCCGAAGCCGAAGAGGCGCGATTTTTGCAAGGCGAAGAATTGCGATTGCTCTACGTGGCGGCAACACGCGCAGAAAATTTGCTCATAATATCCACCTACGGCGAAAAACCCGACCATGGGCCGTGGTCGCCGCTCTATCCTCATCTAAAAAATGTGCCCGAGTTGGCAATACATCCCACAACAGAACCGCCATCCCCCGAAACGCGTTTTTTCGACCTGAAACGAGAGCAAAGAGATCAATTCTGGAAAATTGTGCAAAAAGAATCGTTTGAAGTGGCGCAGGTGACAGATGATCGGTCGGACATCACATATTCGGATGAGAGGCGATCAGCAGCACCCGCGGGCAAGGGGGCTGCGTATGGCGCCGTGGTTCACCAGATATTTGACGATGCCATCAACCAGCGATTGCCCGCAGATCCGACACCTTATGTCATACATTTACTGAATGAGGCGGGTGCAGACGCCGAGTTTCTACCGCACGCGCTGGACGCATTGCAGCATTTTCGCAACTCGGAGATATGGGTAGAAATACAGGCTTCAGAAACAGTATATACCGAAGTCCCCTTTGCGGTATCGCAAGCGGTACACAATTCCTCTCCCGACAAAATTATTCGAGGCATCATCGATCTGATCTACCGCCTGCCCAAAGGATGGAAAATCGTCGATTACAAAACCAATGCGGTCAAAACCGATGAAGATGTACAGGCACTGTGTGAACAAACGGCCGACCAGGTGAACACCTATGCCAAACACTGGGCGAAATTCACCGGAGAAACGGTTGTTGCAAAGGGTTTGTGGCTGACGGAACGACGTGAATTTAGAGCCATTTGAATTTTGGACTTTTTTTTCTTCCAATTCTTTGGGACACAGTGGGTTTTAAGACAAAAAGTGAGTTGACAAAATCGTTAAAATTCAGTAAATTATGGTGTTTGGGATCAGTTAAAAAATCACCCTTTTTTTTAAAAAATACGCTCTATTCACCAGTGCAAAAAAACCATTTACAAAGGGCTTGACGCGCTCGGGAGAATCGCATTCATGAAAGTTTCAATAGAAAAAGCTGAACTCCTCAAAGGTATCCAGGCTGTGATCGATATTGTGCCCTCTAAAACCGCATTGCCCGTGTTGTCCAATATCCTGATTGATGCAAAAAATGGCCGCGATGTGTGTTTGAGTGCCACAGATCTCGATATATCAATCACATGCAAACTTTCAGCCACCATTGAAGACGCCGGGGCAACAACGGTGCCAGCACGCAAGTTCTCAGAAATTGTGCGTGAGTTGCCCGAAGAACTCCTATCCCTCACCGCCGAAGAAGGTCGTGTAACGCTTCAGCGCCAAAGTGGTACCGAAGGAACTTATGCCTTGATGTCGGTACCAGCCGACGATTTTCCCGATCTGCCCTCGGAGATTGAAGGTCCCGAGATCGCGTTTCTATCTGATGAAGACGAGGATTCTCAGAATGCTTCTGCCGATAGCAATGTCCTCAGCGAGATGATTTCTAAAACGATCTTTGCCGTATCCCGCGATGAAACGCGCCCGGTGCTCACAGGTGTGCTATGGCAGATTGGCAATGGACGCATGACCATGGTGGCAACAGATGGTCATCGCCTGGTCAAATATTCGCGAATTCAGGAGGGGTTACCCGATCACAATAGAGAGGCGATTGTTCCCCCTCGTGCTTTGAATCATGTGGTTAAACTCATGGGTGGGGGAATAGATCTTCAAAAAGTCCAACTCGGGCAAAGCCATGTGCTCTTTTCACTGGGCGACGGAGACAGTGAAGATATCGTTCAGATTTTCTCTCGACTAATTGAAGGTCCTTATGTCGATTACGAACAGGTGATTCCTCAAAACAACGGCAAGCGCCTTCGCGTTTCGAACAGCCAATTGCTGCCTGCTGTGCGGCGCGTATCCATTCTGGCAAGTGCTCAAACCCATCAATTGCGGCTCGAACTCCAAAAAAACCAACTCGCATTATCAGCTACCAGCCAGGAAATAGGAGGCGCAGCACGCGAATCTATGGGTGTTGAATACGATGAGGATGAAATGACCATTGGATATAATTCCGGCTATCTACAAGACGTGCTCCGGCGCATTAACTGTGACGAAGTGCTCTTTGAACTCGACAGCGCTGTTGCCGCGGGAATCATCAGACCCGGAGAACAACGCGAAGGCGAAGACTATCTTTGTCTCCTTATGCCCTTGCGGCTCAATGAATGATGTATGTCTCCTCACTCAAACTCATCAATTTTCGAAACTTTGAGCATGCTGAATTTACATTTGATCAGGCAAAAACGGCAATTTGGGCAGAAAATGCCCGCGGGAAATCAAATGTTTTAGAAGCGTTGTACTTTTTGGCACTGGCCAAATCGGGCCGAGGTGCCAGGGATCGGGACGTGCTCAGGTGGGGCGCTAACTATTTCGTGATCGAAGCCCAAATTGAGCGCGAAGATCGTTCCTTTCCGATTCGCATTGCCTACGATCCCCTCGTTGGTAAGAAACAAGCCTCTCTTGCAGAGATCTCTCTTCCCCGCCTATCAGACCTTATCGGCGCATTCAACGCTGTTTTGTTCTCCCCCGAAGATGTGGATCTCGTATTGCGCGAACCGGCTCAGCGCCGCCGCATTTTAGATATTCTCGTTTCGCAATCAAGCGCGTCCTATTTGGCTGATCTGGAAGGGTATCAGCGCGTTTTAGCGCAGCGCAATCGGTTGTTAAAAGACCGCCGTTCAGCATTATTATCACATCCCGAACAAGTTGAACCGTGGAATGAGCAATTGTCCAATTTGGGTGCTCGCATTATATCTCGCCGTCTCGAAGCACTCAATGATATACAACATCTTCTATCGGAATACTATCGGGCCATCGCGCCCACACCCGAAAAAATGAAAGCGAGTTATCGCAGTCCCATATCCATGGAAACGCGCGATCAGGGCAGGGAAATACTCCTTGAAGCACTGACAACCCGGTTGCCACAGGAAGTCGAATTGCGATATACACTTACGGGACCACACCGCGACAATCTGATTTTTACACTTGATGATAAAGCTGTACATCAATTCGCGTCCAAAGGCCAACTAAAAACCGTTCTGATTTCCTGGAAATTGGCCGAAGCAACTTTTTTAGAGCAACAAACCGGGTGGCGCCCTGTTTTGTTGATGGACGACATATTTTCAGAACTCGATCCCAAACGGGCAAAAGCCGTATTGAACCTGATCCCCGATTTTGGGCAGGTCGTAGTAACCTCAGCGCGCGATCCAGATTTGGATTTTGAAGCACATGGGTTTCGGCTGTTGAAATTGTGAATAACGTTATGGATGCCGAGACGGATAGACGCAAGAGCGGTGTTTACAAATATCGTGCCAGCACGACATCCGAGCCGGTTTCCGCAGGTGATGCCATTCGCCAGGTGGTGAATAGCCTGGGAATTGCGGAAAAATTAAAACAACAACGCGTGTTGTCACTGTGGGAAGAGATCGTTGGAAAAGATATTGCTTCTGTAACGCAAGTTGAAGGCTTTCGAGGGGGGCAATTAACTGTTTCAGTAGAAAATCCCACATGGCGGCACTGGTTGATCTTTCAACGCGAGACAATACGTCAAAATTTGAACCGCGAGGTTGGCGGTGAGGTTGTAAAAACAATCAGGTTGCAATAGTTAAAATCAACGCCCTCTACACAGGAGTCATATATGGCAGATGCAGTTGAAAATGGTTATACCGCCGATGATATTCAAGTTCTCAAGGGACTTGAAGCGGTACAGAAACGTCCGGCAATGTACATTGGCGATACTGGCGTTAATGGTCTGCACCATTTGATCTGGGAGGTCGTTGACAACAGCATCGACGAGGCTATGGGGGGGCATTGCGATCGCATCGAAGTTTTTCTCAATACAGATGGATCAGTTACAGTAACGGACAATGGCCGTGGTATTCCCGTGGATAAACACCCAGAAGAACAGCGTTCTGCCCTGGAAGTCGTCATGACCGTGCTACATGCGGGGGGCAAATTTGACAAAAAAAATTACGCGGTTTCGGGTGGCCTCCATGGAGTAGGCGTCTCTGTGGTGAATGGCCTGTCAAAATGGTGTGAAGTTGAAGTGTGTTCCAAACTCATTGACCCCGGGGGACGGGTGTACTTACAGCGCTATGAACGCGGGATACCCGTTACAGAAGTAGAGGATATTGGTGCGGGATCGATTACCGGAACCAAGACCACATTTCAGCCAGATGATGAAATTTTTGAAACCGTTGAATACAGCCAAGAGATTGTGGCGCATCGATTGCGCGAGCTGGCATTTTTGAACCGCGGACTCACTATCGTGTTGAAAGATCTGCGCGACGATTTCGAAGAATCTTTTCACTATGACGGCGGTCTGAAAGCCTTTGTGGAATATATGGATGAGGGGCGTTCATCACTTCATGATCCCGTGCATTTTGAAGGTGAACGCGATGGCGTGGTTACCGAAGTGGCATTTCAGTACAATGATTCCTACCAGCAAAATATTTTGAGCTACGTCAACAACATCCACACACTTGAAGGTGGAACACACGAAACCGGATTCAGAACAGCCCTTACCCGGACATTAAATGCTTATGCCAGCAAAAACAATGTGTTTAAAAATGAAAAATTTGCGCTTTCAGGCGAAGATACCCGGGAAGGGCTTACCACTGTGGTCAGTGTAAAAGTGCCCGAACCCCAATTTGAAGGTCAAACGAAAAAGAAACTGGGCAACAGCGAAGTGCGCGGCATTGTTGAATCCCTGGTTGGAGAAAAATTGGGCGAATCCTTTGAAGAAAACCCCAGTATGGTAAAAAAGATTTTGCAAAAAGCCATTGATGCTGCTCGGGCGCGAGAAGCGGCGCGCAAAGCACGCGAACTGGTGCGCCGCAAAGGCGTACTCGAAGGGGGCGGATTGCCGGGTAAGTTGCTGGATTGTTCTTCAAAAAATAAAGAAGAAACAGAAGTTTTTCTCGTGGAGGGTGACTCGGCCGGCGGTTCGGCAGCGCAGGGGCGCAATCGCGCATTTCAGGCGATTTTACCCATGTGGGGCAAGTTGCTAAATGTGGAGAAAACGCGGCTGGATCGAGTTTTGGGCAACGAGAAGTTGCAGCCCGTTATTTTGGGACTCGGTGCGGGCGTTGGGGAAGACTTTGACGTGGAAAAATTGCGTTACGGCAAAATTATCATTATGGCAGATGCCGATGTAGATGGTTCGCATATTCGATCTTTGTTGCTCACGTTTTTCTTTCGCTATATGCGTCCGATGATTTTGGGCGCGCGCGTGTACATCGCCCAACCGCCTTTGTATCTCGTCAAAAAAGGACGCAGAGAACACTATGCTTATGACGATGCCGAGCGAGACCGAATTTTGGAAGAAATGGGCGAAGAGGGAAGAGGTGTGACGGTTCAGCGCTACAAGGGTTTGGGGGAAATGAATCCCGAACAATTGTGGGAAACCACCATGAATCCCGAGACTCGCACGATGTTAATCGTTACGGAAGAAGATACGATGGAAGCGGAGCACGCATTTTCAATGTTTATGGGTGATGACGTTGCTCCCAGGCGAAAATACGTCGAAGAACACGCGCTGGAAGCGGAGTTGGATGTGTCGGGACCGTAAAAACTGGCTACTGGCAACGGATAACTCAAAGGAGACGATAAGACAATGATGATAGAACGATCGCGGGTGATCCCTGTTGAAATTGGTGATGAGTTGAAGAAGTCTATGCTCGATTATTCGATGAGCACTTTGGTCAATCGCGCTTTGCCGGATGTGCGCGATGGGATGAAGCCATCGCAAAGACGCATTTTGGTGGCGATGAATGACCTCGGCCTGGGCGCAAACCGGCAGCATCGAAAATGTGCTCATATCGCCGGTCATGCTTCGGGCAATTACCATCCGCACGGTGAAGACATTGTCTATCCAACGCTGGTGCATCTGGCGCAGGATTTTAAGTTGCGTTATCCACTCGTAGATGGGCAGGGTAATTTTGGCTCCATTGATGGGTATCCACCTGCTGCGATGCGCTACACAGAAGCGCGTATGGCCGGACCGGGGCAGGAGATGTTAAACGATCTCGAGAAAGAGACCGTTGATTATCGCCCCAACTACGACGAGCGCCTGGAAGAACCCAAAGTATTGCCTTCTGCATTTCCAAACCTGGTTTGCAACGGCGCCGTGGGAATTGCCACGACAATGGCGACAGTAATCCCACCGCACAATTTGCAGGAGGTCGTCGATGGCCTTGTCGCATTGATCGATAATCCCGAATTGGATATCGGTGAGTTGATGGAATATATCAAAGCACCCGACTTTCCAACCGGCGGCACCATTTATGGTATAGGTGGCGTCTTAGACGCCTACCGCTCGGGACGCGGACATCTTAAGATCCGGGCAAAAGCCGATATAGAAGAAGACAAAACCGGGCGAGAAACCATTATCGTCACAGAAATTCCCTATATGGTGAACAAGACAACGCTGTTGGAAAAAATGGCGGATCTGGTACGCGAAAAGCGCATTGAAGGAATTTCAAATATTCAGGATGAATCCGACCGCGATGGGTTGCGTGTTGTGGTGGAACTCAAACGCGATACCGTCGGGGAGGTGATTTTGAATCAACTCTACAAACACACCCAATTGGAAACGACGTTTGCGGCCAATATGGTTGCGCTGGTCAACGGCCGGCCGCAACAAGTGACCATAAAGCACATGTTGCAGTGTTATATCGACCACCGCCACGATGTCGTGAAACGACGCACGGAATACGAACTGCGGGTGGCTGAAGATCGCGCACATATTTTGGAAGGATTAATAATCGCGCAGGACAATATCGACGAGGTGATCCGCATTATCCGCGGCTCGGCAGACCCCAACGAAGCCCGGCGTGCGTTGATAGCACAACTCGAATTGTCTCAACGCCAGACACAGGCCATTTTGTCCATGACATTGCAGCGGTTGACCAACATGGAACAGCAGAAGATAGAAGACGAATATTCCGCGCTGAAGCAAGAGATTGAACGACTGAGCTCTATTTTGGACAACCGCGAATCGCGCATGCAAATAGTCAAAGACGAATTGGGTGTGATACGCGAAAAATATGGCGACGAGCGGCGATCAGAAATCGTGTTGGCAGCCTCTGAGTTTAGTATTGAAGATTTGATCCGCGAAGAAGATATGGTTATTACAATATCTCACAACGGGTATATCAAACGCATTCCCGTATCCACCTATCGCGCACAAAACCGGGGGGGACGTGGGATCACGGGAATGGGAACAAAAGATGAAGATTTTGTAGAAAGCTTGTTCGTGGCTTCCACGCACAGTTATATCCTCGTATTGACAGACCGGGGGCACTGTGTGTGGTTAAAAGTACATGAAATTCCGAGAGGTACGCGTCTATCCCGAGGTCGGCCCATTGTCAATGTGGTGGATATTCCCTATGGACATAAGGTAGCCGAAGTCGTGCCGGTGCGTGAATTTGATGAAGATCACTATCTGTTGTCTGTAACCCTAAAGGGACAAATAAAAAAAACCGTGCTGTCGGCGTATAGTCGCCCGCGCAAGGGTGGCATTATCGCGATGAATGTGCTGGAAGACGATCAGCTAATTAAAGCCGCGATTACAGGGGGTGACGACCAGGTGATCATTGCCACAAAGCGCGGACAAGCTGTGTACTTTAATGAAGACAAGGTGCGTTCTTTGGGGCGCAACTCACAGGGGGTGCGCGGTGTGTCCTTGCAAGGCGATGATGTCGTGGTGGGCATGGTGGTGGTTAAACCTGAGGATGTAGAGCAGTCCCGTTTGTTGACAGTATGTGCCAATGGATATGGCAAACGCACGCCGGTTTTGGAGTATCGCCTGACAAACAGGGGCGGAAAAGGCGTGATCAACATCAAGACCACAGACCGCAATGGGCCTGTGGTATCGGTGATGCTGGTGATGGAAGATAGCCAGGACGATATGGTGATTGTGACACAGAATGGCATCTTGATCCGACAGAAAGTCGCTGAAGTGAGCGTGATTGGGCGCAATGCACAGGGTGTGCGTTTGATCAACGTGGATGACGGCGATCAGGTGATCGATGTGGCGCAGGTGGTCAATCAAGAAGAGGAAGAAATAGATGAGGAAGACGGTGAACACGCGACGGATGAACACGCGGCATCTGATTCTCAGGAAAGTGGGGATGAGAATACTGCTGAGGAGAACGGAAAAATGAAGACGTTATGGCGCGAGGTACAAAAGCGGACAGGATGGAAGTGAACAACACAATCCTTTGAATTGAAACACGTAGCGGCAGAGAGTTTTCTCTGCCGCTTTTTTGTACCTGAGCAAAGTGGTCAGCAGTCAGCTAAAACCTCCTGGATCGCGGCTTTAGACATGCCGCGATGACAATCGCTATTCTCGCCGTCACGCCTGCATGCCTTAAGCAGGCGTCCAGGATGGGGGGTGCTTTTAACTCTGATCGCTTTTTCATGGATGAAGAATGCGAATGATCTGTGGTTTCTCTTTCACAGTGGGCAATTCGCCGATGTGCGTGATGGCGCGTTGCATCGCGGCTTCGGGAGCATCGTGCGTGATCATGATCAGAGGAACCGTGCCATCTTCTGTTTCCGAGCGCCCGTGCTGGATAACCGTTTCTATACTGATATTTTCACTCGCAAAGAGTGCTGCAATCTGTGCCAGGACCCCGGGTTTGTCGTGAACGGTAAAGCGACAATAGCTGCCAGTTTGAATATCTTCGGTGGGAACGAGGTCTGCCTCCGGTAGCGGGGCAAGAGGTGCTCCCACAGGACCAAGACCGACCTTGCGCCGCTCGGCGATGGCGACAAGGTCCGCGACAACCGCGCTGGCTGTGGGCAATTCACCAGCACCCTTGCCATAAAAGACCTGGGCGTCAACCGCACTACCGACAATTTCCACAGCATTAAATTCGTTGCGAATATCGGCCAAAAGTGCATCGCGAGGCACAAGAGCGGGATGCACGCGGGCTTCAATGCGATTGCCCACCACGCGGGCGATGCCGAGCAATTTGATAGTGTAGCCGAGTTCGCGGGCAAAGTCGATATCTAAAGCAGTGATGTGGGCGATGCCTTCTTTGAGAATATCGCTGGATGAGATGCGCTGGCGGAAGGCGAGGCGACAGAGAAGGGCGAGTTTTTGGGCCGCATCTGTGCCGTCGATGTCCATGGTGGGATCAGCTTCGGCAAACCCTTTGTCTTGTGCTTCTTTGAGCATGGGATCAAAATCCGCCCCGGCTTCTGTCATGCGGGTGAGGATGTAGTTGGTCGTGCCATTGAGGATGCCGTAAAGCGATTGAATATTGTTGGCTACCAGCCCCTGGCTGAGCATTTGAATAATGGGAATGCCTCCGCATACACTGGCTTCAAAGCCGAGTCCAACATTGTTTTGAACCGCTGCCTCAAATAGGCTGTCGCCGCGTTCGGCAAGAAGGGCTTTGTTAGCGGTAACCACATCTTTGCCATTTTGAAGAGCCGCGAGGACAAGGTCGTATGCCGCATCAACACCACCCATCACTTCGACCACAATCTGGATTGCAGGGTCGGTGACCACATCCATTGGATTGGTCGTGAAACGGTCGGAAAGCACGTCAATTGCGCGAGGTTTGGACAGATCGCGCACAGCGATTTTGCGAATATCGAGGTCAAGACCCCGAACATGCTTAAATTCATGATTGCGGTCGCACAAAATGCGCGCCACGCCACCACCCACAACACCCATGCCAATCAAGCCGATACCAATTGCCACTTTTGCCTCATAAGGTTAGAGATGAAAATTTTCGTGCTTTGTATTATAATATAGAAGTGTATCGTAAGGGCTTTTAATTGTCAAGAAAAGGATTCGATATGGGTGATTTGCCAAAAACAATGCCCGCGGTGATGTGTCGCGCGCCCGAAGATTATCGTCTGGAAGAATACGCGGTACCACAGGTAGATGCTGGTGAGGTTCTCATTCGCGTGCAGTCGGTCGGTATATGTGCAAGCGATTTGAAATGTTATCTGGGAGCAGCCATGTTTTGGGGCGATTCCCACCGCGAGGGCTATTGCCAGGCACCGATTATTCCCGGGCACGAATTTGTCGGAGAGGTCGTTGCACTGGGTGACGGTGCAGGTGACAAATACGGGTTGGCGATTGGCGACCTCGCCGTATCAGAGCAGATTGTGCCCTGTGGCGCGTGTCGTTATTGCTTGCGTGGACAATACTGGATGTGCATGGTACACGACATTTATGGCTTTCGCCGGGCGACATTTGGCGCAATGGCTGAATATTGCAAATTGCCTGCCAAAGCCTTGAACTATCGCGTGCCAAAATCCATCCCCGCCGCGCATGCGGCGTATGTAGAACCCCTCGCCTGTGCGATTCACGCGGTCGAACGCGGCAATATTCAGTTAAATGACACAGTCGTAATTGCCGGCGCGGGACCGCTCGGTCTGGGTATGGTCGCTGCTGCGCGGATGAAAAGTCCCGCGTTGCTGATTGCGTTAGACCTAAGTGATAGACGATTGGAAATAGCCAAAGCGTGTGGGGCGGATTTGGGTTTGAATCCAAACTCGGTGGATGTGATTGACGAAGTCCATAAGTTGACAGAGGGTTATGGCTGCGATGTGTATATTGAGGCGACCGGGCATCCCGCGGCAGTGGAACAGGGACTGCTTATGATTTGCAAACTCGGCACATTTGTCGAGTTCAGCGTGATGCGTGAACCCGTGACAACGGATTGGACGATTATTGGAGATACAAAAGAACTCACTATTCACGGCGCGCATTTGAGTCCGTATTGTTATCCCATTGCCATTCGAATGTTGGAACAGGGACTCCTCCCAATGGATCAAATCGTAACCCATCAATTGCCACTTGAAGATTTTCACAAGGGCATTGATCTCGTCGCCGATGGGACGCAGTCCGTAAAGGTGACGTTGAAACCGTAGGTGACTGCTGACGGGACGGCACAGGGACCGTCCCCTACGATGATATGTTATCCGGTTTGTAGGGGCCGACCCCCTGTGGTCGCCCGCTGACCGATAACCACTGGAGAACAATATGGCAGAAATACACGTAATGGATTTGTTTCGGTTGGATGGAAAGGTCGCGTTGATCACCGGGGGATCCAAAGGATTGGGTGCATCAATGGCGATGGGATTGGCGCAGGCCGGAGCAAAAACCGTCATTTCTTCGCGGACGCAGGCAGATTGTGACCGGTTGGCGGAAGAAATCGCAAAAGAGACAGAACAAGAAAGTCTTGGTGTCGCTGGAGATGTGACACAAGAAAAAGATGTGGACAGGGTATTTGATACCGTGATCGAGAAATACGGTAAGCTGGATGTGTTGATCAACAGCGCGGGGATTAATATTCGGCATCTTGTGGAGGATTTTCCACTCGATGAATTTAAGCAAGTGATCGATATCAATTTGACTGGCGCATGGTTGTGTTGCCGAGCGGCTGCCCGAATTATGAAGCCGCAGGGATCGGGTTCCGTGGTGAACATTGCATCGGCATTAAGTGGCGTAGGGTTAAAGGAGCGTTCGGCCTATTGTGCGTCAAAGGCGGGATTAATCGGGATGACAAAGACAATGGCTCTGGAGTGGGCAGAGTCCGATGTGCGATGCAATGCGTTGTGCCCCGGACCATTTTTGACAGAGCTCAATGTACCGCTTCTAAAGACACCCGAGAGGGTGAAATCATTGTTGGAATTGACCGCGCTGAATCGCTGGGCCGAGTTGCACGAAATTCGTGGCGCAGCGTTGTTTTTGGCGAGCGATGCGTCCAGCTTTATGACGGGAGCATCGCTATATGTGGATGGCGGATGGAACGCCCAGTAAACGCTTATAGGGAGAAAAACGCAGTGATTGAAAAAATCAATGAATCGGAAATTGAGGAGAAATCTCGTCTATCGCGCACGGGCAAATACGGTTTGCATCGAAAGGATATTTCCGGCGCACTGGAAACCACGGGACAGCCATTTGAAGTTGAATGGGTGCGATTGCCCCCGGGCAAGATAAATTTTCCGTGTCACGCGCACCAGGTACAGTGGGAATTTTATCTCGTGCTCCGCGGTCACGGCACTGTGCGCCGCAATGATCACACATTTGAAGTCGGAGCAGGGGACGCATTTGTTCAGCCGCCCGGAACCGCGCATCAGATTCGCAATACAAGTGAGACAGAAGATTTGATTTATTACGTCATTGCCGACAACCCCGTGAGCGACCCCGTCTATTATCCCGACTCCGACAAATGGCTGATTCGTCCACCGGGCAAATTGGGACGCCTGACCGAGACGGAATATTACGATGGAGAAGAGTAAAGAAAAGGAGCAATATGAACAGACCGAATTTCATGTTGATAACAGCAGATGACATGAACTGGGACGCGGTGGGGGCGTTTGGTTGCCCAACAGCGGGGACAACGCCAAATATTGACCGATTGGCCGCGGGGGGGTTGCGGTTTAACCACGGCCATGTGACGATTGCAGTATGCCAACCGAGCCGCTCGGCACTGATGACCGGGCGATATCCGCATCTCAGCGGCGGCGAGGGCTTTTATAATTTGCGATATGAAGGCATACCCATTCTGCCCGATATTTTGCGCGGCGAGGGTTATGACGTGGGCATCTTGGGCAAAGTGACACATTCGACGCCATACAAGGCATTTCAATGGGATATGGCGTATGACCAGATCGATTTGGGGCAGGGACGAAATCCCAACGTGTATTATCAGCATGCAAAAAATTTTGTTCAGACTGCCGTAGATGGCGACCGCCCATTTTTCCTGATGGCAAACTCCCACGATCCACACCGTCCGTTTTACGGCAATGACAAATCCGAGTGGTACAGCGAACTCGATCCACCTGCGGTGCCGCCCTCGCGCACTTATGATCCAGAAGACGTGGTCATCCCAGAGTTTTTGCCCGATATACCGGACGTGCGCCTGGAAATTGCCGAATATTACAATTCTGTTCGCCGATGTGATGATACCGTGGGCCGATTGCTCGATGTATTAGATGAAGCCGGCGTGGCGGCGAACACCCTGGTGATGTTTTTATCGGATAATGGTATGGCATTCCCCTTTGCGAAAACAAATTGTTATTTGAACAGTACGCGCACACCCTATTTGGCGCGATGGCCCGCGGTCATTCAAGCCGGGCGTGTGGATACCGAGCATTTTATTTCCGGGGTAGATTATTTGCCTACGGTACTGGATGCGATTGGCGTAGATATTCCCGACGGTGTCAATGGCAAATCGCGTCTGCCCGTATTGCGGGGTGAAAAACAGGAGGGATGTGAGCGTGTGTTCACGGAATTTCACCAGACTTCGGGGCGGCGCAATTTCCCGATGCGGTGCGTGCAAAATACGCGGTTCGGCTATATCTTCAATCCCTGGTCCGATGGCGAGCGAGAATTTCGAAATGAGTCCCAGGGTGGTCGGTCCTGGCAGGCGATGAAAGAAGCAGAGGCCAACGACCCGGAATTGGCTGCGCGAAACCACTTGTTCAGCTATCGCGTACTCGAAGAATTTTACGATTTTGAGAATGACCCCAATGCGCTGAACAACTTGATTGATGATCCCTACTATGCCGATGAGATCCAGGGCTTGAGAAACGCGCTCGAAGAATGGATGGTGGAAACAAACGATCCGGCACTCGACGCGCTTCGCGGTCGCACATCGCGGCAAGCACTCGACGATCTGATGGATCATCTATCGGATACAATTGGAAAACGCGCGGATGAGTAAGAACTCGAACTTTCATTTTCTGGAGACATTAAAATGCAGGGAAAACCCAACCCTAAAACACACCCAACAGAGCGAGAAAGCCGCTCGTTGACAAGCATTTTCCTTGAACAATTCACGGCATTCAAGCGGCTTGACCTGCAGTTAGGCCCGGGAATCAACGTGTTCATTGGTGCCAACGGCACAGGCAAGACCCACCTCTTGAAGGTTGCTTACGCAGCCTGTGACATCACCAAGACAGGATTGGACTTCGCCGAAAAGCTCACGCGGGTCTTTCTTCCCTCGGGGCGTGTGCTTGGACGGCTGGCTAAGCGTCAAAAGGAGAGGGTGATGGGGCGCATCGACGTCTGTCGCGGAGATAAGGAACTTCGCGCTTTCTTTTTTAACGACTCTGAGAATCCTGCATCCAGCGTAATCACTGGCCATGACACATGGTCGGAAGAGACTATTGAAAGCGTCTTCATTCCCGTCAAAGAAATGCTTTCGCATGGTCCTGGCTTCCGTTCGCTCTACGCGCAACGCGAGGTTCACTTTGAGGAAATCTACGCCGACATTCTCGACCGGGCCTATCGGCCGCCTTTGCGCGGGCCGTTGGATAGTGCCCGAAGGCGCATTTTGAGAGACCTACAAAAGGCGGTCGAGGGCGAGGTAACGGTCAAGAACGAGGAATTTTTTCTTCAAACCGGACACGGTGACCTGGAGTTTACCCTACTCGCGGAGGGCCTGCGAAAGCTGGGGCTCCTTTGGATCCTCGTCCAAAACGGAACACTACTGAACGGTTCTGTGCTCTTCTGGGACGAGCCGGAAACAAACCTCAATCCAAAGCTCTGCGAGGTACTCATTGACATTTTGTTGCAACTTCAACGATTGGGCGTTCAAATTTTGATCGCCACACACGACTTCGCGATCCTGAAGGAACTAGAGTTGCAAATGACAGCGGGCGACCAGGTCCGCTTCCATGCCCTGTACCGCGGCGTGTCGGATGGCGAGTTGAGATGCGAGTCAGCCGGCCTCCCGTTTCAACTCCAACACAGTCCGATTGACGAAGCGTTCTCGTCGCTCTATGACCGCGAGATTGAACGCTCGCTGGGAGGGGACGGATGAGCGTCTTCAAAGAAGGCGAGCTTCTGTTCTCTTTCGGTAGCGATTGGCATGCCGAGCAGTTTGACCGACCCGGCGCATCCTGGCCAAAGGGCGTATCCCCGGTTGACTTCATCGCCGAAGGACAAGCCGAGCTTGTGTTGGTGGAAGTCAAGGACCCGTCGGCATCCGGGGCACGCGCCAAAAACCGGCAGGACTTCGTCAAAAAAATGAAAACAAAAGAGCTAACGCACGAAGAGCTTGTACCCAAAGCACGTAGCTCCTATAGCTTTCTTCACCTGATGGCACGCGACCACAAACCCATGAGGTACGTAGTCGTTATCGGCACCGAAAATATGTCCATTCAGCCAGCATTACTGATGAACCTGACTGCCCGCCTGCAAGCGCGTCTGGCGAATGAGACAGGCACGGTGTGGAAACGTTCGTACATCTCCAAGTGCATAGTCGTATCGGTCGCAGATTTGGGCAAGGCTCTTTCAGGGTGCTCGGCCAGCCGGATTGCGCCGTAGAGCTCATCCATTCCGCTTGACGATCAGGAACACGCCAGTGACCGGGCAAGCGACACATCAACTACAAACTGGAGTAAGTGCAATGCAACTTCCAACGATGGATACGACAGGCCCTGTTTCGATGGAAATGCTAAAGAATGCGTTTTCTTTGGCTGAAGAATTGCTTCGCTGTGAAGAACGATAAACTGGCGGAAACTGTTGCGGAGCAAGGCTTGAAATATGGCGACATGCTCCGGGAGTTGGGCACTGGTTTTTTGCGAAATCCGAAACGGTTCAAATGAGTTTTATTATAGGAGGTTTTGATGGCAAGTTTGCCCAATATCCTGGTAATCCTGGGCGATGATCACGGTTACGGCGACATTTCAGCGCATCAGGGACCGCATATTCAAACCCCAAATATCGATCGCATTGCTGAAAACGGCATTCGCTTGACGCAGTTCTACGCAAATTCTTCAGTGTGTTCCCCCAGTCGCGCAGCATTGATGACGGGGCGATATCCCGATCGAGTTGGCGTGCCGGGCGTGATTCGCACGCATCCCGACAGAAATTGGGGATATTTCAGTCGGGATGCCATAACACTGCCGTCAATGCTCAAACAAAAAGACTATCACACGTCAATTATTGGAAAATGGCATCTGGGCCTCGAGCCAGAAAACCATCCGTGTAAGCGCGGGTTTGATCATTTCCACGGTTTTTTGGGCGACATGATGGACGATTATTACACGCATTTGCGGCACGACCAGAATTACATGCAAAAGGACCTCGAGGTGATTGATCCGCGTGGACACGCGACGGATTTGTTTACAGAATGGGCGATAGAGGTGATTCGAGGACACGCGCATTCGTCACAGCCATTTTTTTTGTATCTGGCTTATAATGCACCGCACACGCCCATTCAACCGCCAGAAGATTGGATCGAACGGGTGCGCCAGCGCGAGCCTGATGCCTCGCCCGAGCGGGTAAAATATATCGCACTGGTCGAACACATGGACGCGGGCATTGGTCGGGTCCTGGACGCGCTTGAGAAAACGGGACAACTCGCCAATACACTTGTAATTTACACATCGGACAATGGCGGCCAGTTAAATGTGGGCGCGACTAACGGTGCGTTAAAAGGCGGAAAGGGACAGATGTATGAAGGTGGCATTCGAGTACCCGCCTGTGCAATGTGGGCAGATGGAATTGAAAAGGGCTATGTATGTGACAACGTTGCGATGCTGATGGATCTGTTTCCCACAGCCTGCGAGATAGCAGGTGTATCGGTCAACCACGAGATCGAGGGCCTGTCTATTTTGCCAACGCTGAGAGGAGAAAAACAGAATTTCTCCGATCGCGCGATGTACTGGGTGAGAAAAGAAGGGGGCCACCCATTTCTCGGGCTGAATCAGCACGCAGTTCGACGCGGCAATATCAAGTTGCTGCACAACAATCCTTTTGAACCCCTTGAACTTTATGATCTGGGCAATGACCCTCAAGAGACATCAGATCAGGCAAAAACCCGGAAAGACGTATTTCGGGAGATGGGTCAGTTATTGCAGACGGAAATGCAGCAAAATGGCAGTGTGCCCTGGCAAGCATAAAAGGAGATCCAAATGGCGATAAAAATGGTTTTGCAGCGGGCATTGGAAGATGAATACATGCAGCAGATCCGCGACCTGGGCGTAGAAACTGTGGTCGTAAAGTCCGAAAAGGACGTGCCCCGGGCAATTGGCGATGCAGATGCGTATTTTGGCGGTATGTCCCCGCAAATTTTGAAGGCGGCAAAGAAGCTGCGGTGGGTTCAGGCGACGAGTGCTGGGCTGGATGGATATTATTTTCCAGAGCTGCGAGAAAGTGATTTGACGGTGACCAATATCCGCGGGATATACAGCGATGTGATTGCCGATCACGTCTTTTCAATGGTCATGGCATTTGCGCGCGGATTGCATCACTATATTCGCAATCAGTCCCAGGGAAATTGGGAAAAAGGCGCACCGGTCATCCATCTTGCGGGAACGACATTGGGCGTGGTCGGTTTGGGAGGCATCGGATTAGCCGTTGCCGAGCGAGGCCCGGTATTTGGCATGCGGGTGCTGGGAATGGATCCTGCACCAAAGGGAAAACCCGATTTTATCGCGCGTATTTATTCGCCCGATAAACTTTCGGATATGGTCGCGGAGTCCGATTTTGTGGTAATTTGCGTGCCGCACACAGCCGAGACCGAAGGGTTGTTCAATGCGGATATGTTTCGCGCGATGAAAAATACGGGCATTCTAATCAATATCGGTCGCGGCAAGGTGGTCCAATTGCACGCACTGACCGAAGCATTGCAATCAGGACAGATCGGTGGTGCAGGTCTCGATGTCTATGAAGAAGAGCCACTGCCGCAAGATCACGCCCTGTGGTCCATGGAAAATGTGATTTTGACGCCGCATGTGGCGGGTATTTCGCCCGAGATTGACAAGCGCAGAAAAGCATTGATCGTGGAAAATGTACGTCGATTCTGCACGGGGGAACCCTTGTTAAATGTGGTAGATAATCAGAAGGGATTTGTGGTGGATGCAACGTCAATTTGGAAGACATGAAAAGTGGGGTTTACTGAATTGTTGACGCAAAATCTGTTGGGTGCAGCATTACAACGGAGGAACAAAAAATGGATACACAAACCATTGAATACCCTACTAAAATTCTCTGGGCATTAAAACAAGACCCGGACGAATTTGAAAAGGAAGCCCGTTTGTTGTTGGGACTGAAGTATTATGAAAACGGCAAACTCAGCACTGGACTCGCCGCTCAACTCGCGGGCGTACCACGCACTACATTTATACTTCTTCTCGGTCAGTACGGTCTCTCGCCATTTGGAGAAACTGCTGACGAACTTGAAGCAGATTTAGCTAATGCGAAAAAAGCCAGTCATCGCCAATAATACACCGCTCGTCGCGCTGTGGGAACTCAATAGCCTTTTCCTGTTGCGGGAACTCTACACAGAGGTGTGGATTCCGCAAGCGGTCGAAGATGAGTTTCTCGCAACCGAACCGATAGATCGCCGGACCGCACTCAACAACGCGCCCTATATTAAAACTATTCCTTTGACCCACCCACAAAGAGCATTGGCTTATGTTGGACTCCATCACGGCGAAGCCTCTGTTTTAGCTCTTGCTGAAGAACACGATGCGCGTTTAGTCATTATCGACGAGCGGAAGGCGCGAGGTTATGCCCAACGGATTGGATTACCGCTTACGGGAACGATTGGTGTTTTGCTGCTGGCAAAGAACGAAGGATTGATTGGTGCTATCAAGCCGCTTTTAACTACATTGCATGATAACGGTTTATATTTAAGTGTACCACTCACTAATAAAGCGTTACAACTTGCAGGCGAGACATAAAAGGAGAAAAGAAAATGGCAAATTTTAAAGCTGGTGTTATTGGTTGTGGAGGCCGCGGGAAAGCGCACGCGCGCGGATGGGCTGCGTCAGACGACGTGGCTCTCGTGGCGTGCTCCGATCCATTTGAGGCACCGCGTTTGGTGTATATGGAAGAATTTGGTGTTGAAAATGGCTACGAAGACTACCGCGACATGCTGGAAAAAGAAAACCTGGACTTTGTCAGCGTGTGTACCTGGACGGGATTGCATCACGATATGATCGTGGATGCGGCCAGCAGTGGGATTCAGGCGATTCACGCAGAGAAGCCCATGGCGCCGACATGGGGAGAAGCAAAGTCGCTATATCAGGCGTGCGTAGATAATGACGTGGTCATTACATTTTGTCATCAGAGGCGATTTGCTGGGCAATTTAAGAAGGCAAAAGAGATTGCAAAATCTGGCGCAATTGGCGAATTGCGGCGTTTTGAGGGCAATTGCCCGAACATGTTCGACTGGGGCACGCACTGGTTTGATATGTTTTTCTTTTATAATGACGATGAACCCGCCGAGTGGGTGATCGGACAAATTGACGTCGAAGGTGGTCGCGAGGTTTTTGGAACGCCCGTGGAAGGCAGTGGAATTTCCTGGGTTCGGTATCAAAATGGCCGCGAGGGATTGTTGGCAACCGGTGGAACCGGGATGCAGGGCGCACAGAACCGGTTGGTCGGGAGCGACGGGATCATTGAAATAGGAGGACGAGATGCTCCCCCTCTTCGCGTTGTGTCAGGTACCCAGCAAATAAATGTGGATCTCAGGGGCACTGTGAGTCAGCGCGATGCGACAACCGCGGCCGTGCTGGACCTCGTCGATGCCGTGAAGAACGGGCGCGAACCCGAGCTTTCAGGGCGCAAAGCACTGCAAGCAACAGAATTGATTTTTGCAACTTATGAATCGAGCCGTCGTCGGGGCAAGGTTAAATTGCCTTTGGATGTAGATGATTCCGCACTGTTGAGTATGCTAAGGGATGGTACGGTTAAACTATGAAACACGTAATAGTGTACCGCGAAGAAGGGCGTTTTGCAGGTTGGCCCGCAAATTACGGCGTGTGGTCTTGGGGTGACGAGATCGCACTGGGATTTACGCTGGGATATACAGATCCTCAAGGCGGTTTTCACGCGCGAGACAAAGAGCGTCCATTTGTAAACATGCAGGCGCGGAGCATGGATGGCGGTGAAACCTGGGACGTGATACCCATGCCGTGCAAAACGCCTGGAAACCGCGGATTGTCAGCCGACGAACACATGAATGAAGGATTGCGCGTGGGTGAAGTTCTGGACGGTGAACACGCACCGAGAGATTGCCCGGGCAATGTGGATTTTTCGCATCCCGATTTCGCACTCATGTGTACCAAGACGGGCCTGGGTCCAGGGGTCTGTTCCTTCTGGTACTATTCACAGGACCGATGCCAGTCGTGGAAAGGCCCTTTTCTTCTGCCAATGTGGGGACAAACCGGGATTGCTGCGCGCACGGATTATCTAATAGACAGCGCGGACCGGTGTACGCTATTTCTAACGGCGAACAAGCGCAATGGGCTGGAAGGCCGCGTATTTGCCGCGCGATCTTATGATGGTGGACGCAAATTTGGATTTCTGTCGCGGCTGAGCGAAGAACCTCTGGGCTTTCAGATTATGCCCGCGAGTTTGCGTCTCAGTGAAGACCGCATTCTCGTCGCTGTGCGCTGCACGGAACGCGGAGAATTTACAGCGTCCAGACACTGGATCGATACGTATTTGTCCGAAGATGACGGGCTGACATGGACACATGTCGGTCGGCCTGTACCGGCTTCTGGCATGGGGGGCAATCCGCCGACATTGACACGCTTAGAGGATCGGCGAATCGTTCTAACTTACGGTTATCGCGCAGCACCTTACGGTATCCGCGCCAGGATCGGTGATATTACTGGGACTATCTGGAGCGAGGCCATTGTACTGCGAGACGATGGAGGCAATCCGGATATTGGGTATCCGCGCACCGTCTTGAGACCCGATGGCTCACTTGTAACCGCCTATTATTATAACGATACGCCAGAAGGCGAACGCTATATCGGCGCGACCATCTGGAAACCCTGAATTTAATCTTCCCAGACGTTTACACCTTCACTGTCAAACGCCGGGAGCAGGACAAAGTGGTCCTCTGTCTCAATCATGCGCTCGCACAGCAAGCGATGATGGTGGCCTACCTGGTCGCGATAATTGAGATCATCCACCAGATTGTTCATTTCCCCGGGATCGTTTTTCAGGTCAAAAAATTGCCAGGGCCTGCCGCCCATGTTATTGCCTTTTACCGTGTATTTGTAATCCCGCGTCCGAAATCCCCGCCAGACTTCATCAAAAAATGGTGGCCGTTCCCGCAATTCCGCAACAAATTCGAGCAAAACCCCCTCGCGATCAAGCGCGTTGACATCCCCGTGAATGAGAGGCGTTAAGTTCGTCCCCGGTACCTCATTTTTTGGGGTTATACCCGCTAGTCCAAGCAGCGTTGGAAATAAATCTTCGGTGCATGTCGGGTCTTTGATCACCGTTCCCGCTCGTTCTCCAGCGCGAGAATCCCACACCATGAGCGGAATCCCCACAGATTCTTCGTAGGGCCACTGCTTGGCACGCAGACCGTGTGCCCCTGCCAATTCGCCGTGATCAGATAAAAAGACCACGACAGTATCGTCCAGTAATCCCTCCGCTTTGAGAAAAGCCATCATCTTTCCGACATTAGCATCCAGATTTTCAACCATAGCATTGTAGCGCTTGCGGTTGAGAATGAAAGTTTCGCGCTGCACGGGATCCGCCACATCAAAATTTTCGGGCAATACAATATCCCTCGCTTCCCATGCGGATTGCACATCTTCGGGAGCCACAAAAGGATCGTGAGGGGGTTCCACAGAAATGACCATACAAAAAGGACGGTCATCTACGCGGTCTCTTATATAGTCCATACCAATTTGAAACAGGCCATCGGTCTGATACCCTTCAATTTTTTTCGGTGTGGGATCGTCATCTTCAAAATAACAGGTATCGAAGGGATCATTGCGCAGTTCAAAACCGTACCATTTTTCCCAGCGACCCTGCCGCGCACGCGGAACCCGCGTGCGGTTGACCTGCACAGCAGAACCCAACCGCCCATGACCGCCATCGAGATGCCATTTGCCTACATAAATGGTTTCATACCCCGCTTCATTAAACTCATCGGCCAGCGTGCGCTCTCCGGTGGACATAACGTATTCAATGCCCGGGACTTTTCGGACATGGGCATATTCGCCGGTCATAAGTGTAAACCGAAAAGGCACACAGATCGGATATGTGGAACACGCATTGTCAAATCGAATGCCCTGTTGTGCAAAGGCATCCAAATGCGGTGTGCGTGCATCTGGATCGCCGTAAATTCCAAGAGCCTGCCGGCGCAATTGATCGCTTAATAAAACGAGTATATTTGGCATAATCCGCTCCATTTATAAATAAAGAACTCTATCCCCACAACTCGACTGCCCGCCACATGTACCAGCTCCCCACAGAACGATAAGGTCTCCACCGCTCGCAATAGACCGTCAGGTCCTTTTCTGCTGGCAACTCGTCCAACCCATAAGTAAGCATAAAGCCCTTGCGCACCCCCAAGTCTTTTGTCGGGAGTACGTCGGGTCTGCCAAGTTGAAACATCAGGAACATTTGAACGGTCCACTCCCCAACACCACGCACTTGTGTGAGATTTTCTACAATATCGGCGTCCGACATTTCGCGCAGGCGCGACCCCGGGGGAATCAGGCCATTGATGATTTTTTGCGCGAGATCATTTGCGGCGGCAACTTTTGCTCGGGACATGCCTGCATTGCGAAGCATCTGATCATCCATCGCAAGCACCTCATCGGGGTTGATCTTTCCCCCAGAAAACAGATCGCGCACCCGTTTGTGAATGGTAGCCGCAGCTTTCCCTGAGAGCTGTTGATAGATAATCGACCGCAAAAGCGCATCAAAAGGGTTTAATCGCTTCGGTGAATCAATGGTTATTGGTCCTGCCTGCTGGATTAATTGACCGAGTGTGCGATCATTCTTGCACAATATACGCATCGCTTTTTGAAAATCATAAGTCAACACCCGATTATCTCCTATTGTACAGGTAAAAAATTAACAGCCATTCCTTTCCGGCGACGCAGAACAATATAAACATATGTCCCCAAAAAAGGAAAGTTCTCCACCAACCTGATATACCAATTAACAGTAGATTTCCCCAATGTGGATAACTCAACTTGTAAATCGTGAACCCGAAAAATAAAAACTCATTGATTTTTAAAGAGAAACGGGCCTTGTGCACAGGACTGTGCACAAGATTTCGCGTGTGGAAAATAATCTGGATAACTTGTGGATTCTTTCTGTTAAAATTTAATCCACATTTAAAATTGTGGAAAACCACACTGATTTCCACATATTCTGCACACAACAATACACAATGTCAAATTGGCAGATGCATCCTTACATCGCTATTTTTCAGTGGTTTCTTCTTTTTTACTCACTTTTTCCACACAATCCACACTGTTATTATTATTGTTGTATATCATGTATATATTTTAATTCTATCAATAACATAAATAGAACATGTGAATAAACGACCACCCATAGAGTCAGTGGCTTATATTTCGCCTTTTGCCGAGAGATATACGAATTAAAAATATGCCCCAGACTTCTATAGAAGCCCGGGGCATATTTTTAAGATCTGTCTTCTTATGTCATTACTGGTTTTTACTCTAACCTACGATATGATCTTGTAGTTCACTCACAAGATGTTCAAACGCTGGATCCGCTGATATTTTGTTCTCTACTCTCCGGCACGCATGAATAACTGTGCTGTGATCGCGATTTCCAAACTGCAAACCAATGGTTTTGAGTGGAGCACCTGTAAGAGACTTGCTCAAATACATACTCACATGACGGGCTGTTGCCACATCTTGCTTTCGAGTTGCACCAATCAATTTATCTAAAGGTATTTCAAAAAAGTGAGCTGTAGCTTTTTGAATACTTTCAATACTAATAGCGGGTTTGGCCTTTTGGGGCGGGCTTAGCAGAGTCTTTCGCGCTGTTTCAATCGTGAGTGGATAGCGTTGTAATTTGGTAAAGGCGACCAGGCGTTTTAGTGCGCCTTCAAGTTCGCGTATATTGGTATCGATCTGTTCAGCTAAGAAACTGGCAATTTCGTGCGACAATGAAACACCCATCTCTTCTGCTTTTAGCATTAAAATTGCTACACGCGTGGTAAGATCAGGTGCTTCAATATTTGTAACCAGACCCCATTGAAACCGAGAAATCAACCGATCTTCAAAACCCTTGAGATGAGATGGGGGACGATCAGAACTGATGATGATCTGTTTATCTGCTTGAAATAGCGCATTAAATGTATGGATAAATTCTCTTTGGCAGCCTTCGGTTTTCACATAATACTGGATGTCATCAACCAGCAATACATCCGCTTGGCGATAGGTTTGATAGAATTTAGAGGTTGTTCCGAGATTGATTCCTTCTAAATAATCCATGAGAAACTGTTGTGCGGTAACATAAACCACGCGTTGAGCTGTTCCCATTTCGATACAGTATGCACCAATAGCCTGCAGCAGGTGGGTTTTTCCCAATCCAACGCCGCCATAAAGGACAAGGGGATTAAAAGCTGTTTGTCCAGGCAACTCTGCTGTGGCTTTTGCCGCCGAAAACGACACTTCATTGCTTTCACCCACAACAAAATTGTCAAACCGGTAGCGTGGATTGAGCGGAAAAACTGGTTGGGCAGGTTCAGGATGAAGAGATGGCGCAGCAGATACAGAATCGAGAGGTGATCCGTGCATGAATTCTGGACGATGTGTCACTGGAGATGGCATTTGTTGATGAGTATTAACAACGGCAAAACTTATGCTCGGATTCCAGGTAAAAACTTCCTGGATAGTCGTTTTGATCAACCCGATGTAATTTTGTTCTAACCAATCGGCATAGATTCTCTCAGGTACCTCCAAAATGGCTTCTTCAGAGGTAAATTGTCGCACCGTAATTGGAGCGAACCAGGTTTCAAAACTCTGATCCTGTATTTTTTCTTGGATGGCGTAGAGACACCGGTTCCATAAGTTAGAAGAGCGTTCATCCATAGGACTAATCCATCTATAGCTGGCAAACATACGCCAACTAAAGGAAATATCAAGAGGGTGTTTTGCTTTAAGAGTTGGAAACCGTTGTCCGAGAAATCCGAATATAAGGGAGGTTGATTTCGCTTCAGAAGGTGGGAGACTCTCAATTGAGGAAAGGGAAATTAAGAGTCTTCTGAAACTTTGAAATCGAAACAGTTCGGTTATTCTTTCACAGCAGACCACGGTGGGGGAATCCACTTCAAAAGTGAATTTCAAAGATTCTGAAAGCTAATCAATCAAATAACCGGTGTCAAGAGAGTTTTGATAAAAGAAAAATGTTGATAAACATTTGAAAAATAGTAAAATAATAGTAAATAATCAATATATAGTGTACAAAAAAAATGTACACCATATATAGTAGTATAGCCACACAAGCATCCCGTCAAAGTGAAATCGCTTGACAAACGAGATATGCACCTCTATATTCCAAAATCTTTGTCGATATAGATAATTGAAATTTTTGCAGATACGAGGTAGTTTGATGAAACGCACGTTTCAACCACATAATCGCAAGCGGAAAAATAAACACGGTTTTCGCGCTCGCATGAGTTCTCCTGGTGGTCGCCATGTGCTGAATAGACGGCGCCGAAAGGGTCGCAAGCAGCTATCGCATTGATTATGCGGGTGTGTTATGGGAACACCCAACCTACGCATTCGAAGCGAGATAGCGAAAATTCGACAGCACGGTCAGATTTTTCGTGGGCGTTGGGTTCATGTTCGGAGTGGTACCTCCGAGATGGATCTAACGCTCGTTTCAATTCGGAAAAAATTTGGAAACGCAGTTCGGCGCAATCGTATCCGCCGACAAGTACGTGCAGTATGTTCCGAACTAATACCTTTAGGTCATCCTCACTGCCTACTGCTCATCTCCATAGGAGATCACGCTTGCGGTGTGTCTTATACCCAACTCCGTCTCGAACTACACCTCGCATTTCAAAAGCTCGGTCTTATCGACGCCTAATTCCTTTTTTTGCAATTCCTTCCTTTCTTCCACTATTCTCAATCAAATATGTAGAAGGACTTAATCTATGGATAGACGCACGGTAATTGCCTTTGCGTTAATCGGCCTGATCCTGATTCTAATGCCGTATTACATGCAACTCCTGCAGGATGACAAACCTCAGCCTTCTCATCCTGTAGAAAAATCCGTTCCTCGCCAGACTGAGCCGGCGCAGATTACTGATATATCTCCCGAACGTCAACCCGCACAACAACCTGAAACCCAACCGCCTCTTAGCCAGGACGAAAGGCCAGCCTCTACGGTGAGCTTTCGGGAACGTGATATTGTGATAGATACTGAATTTTACCGCGCTGTTATCTCCACGCGCGGTGGCGTGATTACCAGTTGGCAACTCAAAAGCTATTTTGATCACAATAGCAATTGGTTGGAATTAATCGCACAAAACGGTGCTGGACTTGGCGCTGCTATGGCGGGTGAGTCCCTCAATAATCTCGAATTTATCCCTGATCGCAATCGCCTTGAAATTTATGGTAATACGCAAGACCAGATCGTGTTTCGCGGTCAATCTCCGCGTGGCGCGGTCGAGAAACGTTTCCGATTTCAGGGCAACCGGTATCGCGTTCAAGTTTCCGTCATAGCAGAGGGTCTTGATCGAGATGATAAATTGGGGATAACCTGGGACGGAAGTCTCGCTGACACAGAAAATAAGCGCGGTGCTTCAGAGAGTTTTTACGAAGGTGCTTACGAACAAATCGTCACCTATCTGGGAGGGGAAGTCGAAACATGGGATACAGACCGCCTTCAGGACAACGAGACGCCCCCGAGCGGTCAACTGACCTGGATTGGCGTGAGAAATAAATACTTTCTCGCCGCCCTTATCCCTGACGATGGTCGTTATGACCTCGCCCTATACGGCGATACTAAAATTGATCCACTTGGTTTTTCTTCCCGCGATTTTGCTTTTGAGATGTCTGCCGATTCTGGACTTAATATTATCAATTACTCCGCATATATTGGTCCAATTTCTTATGATATTTTGCGTGCTCAAAATCGCGATCTTGATGGACTGGAACGAGAACTGGATCTCGATGACTTTGTCGATTACGGTCCTTATTTTGTTCGCTCCATTCTCAAGCCAGTTACAATTTTAATTCTTAAAGCCTTCCTCGCCATGCACGCTTTGGTTCCAAATTACGGCGTGGTCATCATCCTTTTCTCTATCCTCGTCAAAGTCGTTGTTTTCCCACTTACGCACAAGAGTCTCGAATCCACTGCCAAGATGCAGACGCTCCAACCCAAAATTGCCGAACTCCGCGAGCGTTATACCAAAGACCAGCAAAAGCTGAACACGGCCACGATGAAACTCTACCGGGAGGAGAAGATCAACCCCATCGGTGGATGTTTGCCTATGGTTTTACAGATGCCCATACTGTTTTCTCTTTTCTCTCTCTTTCGCGGTACTATTGAACTCCGACAAGCTGGATTCGCTCTCTGGATCACCGATCTTTCCCAACCAGATACCATTCCCATTGCCGGTTTTGACCTGCACCTCTTGCCTCTTTTAATGGGTGTGTCGATGTTCATTCAGCAAAAGATGATGATGAAGGATCCCAAACAAGCTGTTCTTGTGTATATCATGCCGGTCTTTCTCACCTATATTTTCTGGAGTATGTCTTCAGGTCTCGTGTTTTATTACACGCTCTACAATGTGCTGACCCTCGCCCAACAGATCATCATGGAAAGAACCAAATCGATGTTGGGCACGTCCTGATCGGTTTATTCGTATGTCTGACAACGATACTATTGCCGCAATCGCCACTGCTCCAGGTGAAGGGGCAATAGGCATCATCAGGCTCAGCGGACCAGATGCCCTCTCCATTGCAGAACATCTCTTCAAAGGCAAAACTCCCCTCAGCCGCCTTCCATCTCGCCAACTTTCCTTTGGACATCTCTATATTCAGGGCCGGGAATTTGACAAAATCCTAATCTCGGTCATGCGTGCCCCCAATTCCTTTACAGGTGAAGATACAGTTGAATTTAACTGCCACGGGGGTCCTTTTCTCCTCAGACGCATTATGGAATCAATTTTTCAAGAAGGTGCTCGACCCGCTGGTCCCGGAGAATTTACCAGGCGAGCTTTCCTCAACGGTAAAATGGACCTTTCCCAGGCCGAAGCAGTTTCTGATATGATCACCGCGAAATCTGATCTGAGCCTCCAATCCGCTTTTTTTCAACTCCGCGGTGGGCTTCATCGTCGTTTCGTAAATATGGCAGAGTCTATTCGTCGGGCTGCCATGCTTCTCGAAGCTAATTTAGACTTTTCCGAGGACGTAGAAATAGATTTCGAGATGATTAAGCCACCGATCTCTCAAGCTTTAAAGCATATTGAAGATCTCATTCTTTCGTATGAACGCGGGAAAATCATTCGTGAAGGTGCTGTCGTCACCCTCGCTGGCCAGCCCAATGTGGGAAAATCCAGTCTTCTTAACCGGCTTCTTGAAGAAGACCGCGCAATTGTTACAGATATTCCCGGTACAACGCGAGACACCATTGAAGAGCAGATTGATCTCAATGGAATTACGGTTACACTGGTTGACACCGCTGGTATTCGCGACACCGACGACCCGGTTGAAAGAGAGGGTACACGTCGGTCTCAACAATTCATAGACCGCGCAGCTATTGTCCTCTATATTGTAGATGGATCGGTTTCTCCCTCTTCCCTGGATCTGGACAACATCAGTCGTTTTGATCACGCCTTTCTTGTTCTCAATAAGAGCGACCTCGGTATCTACACCGGTTGGGAAAGCGTTCGGTCTCTCCATCCCCAAATCATTCTTTCAGCCAAAACAGGCGATGGTATCTCCTCCCTGCGTGATCGCGTTCGTGAGACGCTCATCGGAAAGAGCGAGCTACCTGACGAAATCGTCACCAAAGAACGGCATGTTCTCGCACTTCAACAGGCATCAACCGGACTCTCCCAGGCTCTTCAAAGCCTTGAATCTGGAAATCCGGGGGAAATTATTGCCATGGACCTCCGCGTTGCATTAGACGCACTCGCCGCAATCATTGGGGAGACCACCCCGGATGATGTTCTCGATCGAATCTTCAAAACCTTTTGCATTGGCAAATAATGTTTCACGTGAAACATGATATAATCGAGCTTGCGGAGAGATCCTTCGACCTTTCTTTTTCAAATGAACAGGTAGGCATGCTCGTGCAATACGTGGATTTGCTTACCGATTGGTCGGCTCGCGTTCGGTTAATCTCTCGCAACGACCGCAATTTTATATGGGAACGTCATATTCTCGATTGTCTCTCCTTGATACCGAGCCTTCCAATAGATGGACCTCTCCTCGATTTGGGTTCGGGTGCTGGTCTGCCGGGTATTGTGATCAAGATTATGAGGCCCGACCTCGAAGTTTATCTCCTCGAACCCGCCCGCATGAAAAGCCTTTTTCTCAGAGAAACCATTACTGCGCTCAACCTTCAAAATACTTTCGCTATTAAAGACCGCGCCGAAACGCTTGCCGGAGATTCTTCGTTCTCGGGTAAATTTCTGATTGGGACAGCCCGTGCAGTTGCACGGCTTCCCCAACTCTGGAATTGGACTGAACCTCTGCTCGCTCCCCACGGCGTGCTTATTTCAATGAAAGGCCCAGGTGCTCTCGGCGAGTTCACAAATGGTGTTCCAGAAGACATTGATGCCACGGAAACTACTTTGACTTTACCCTTTACAGGACGAAAATGTTCCTTTGTCTTTCTTAAAAGATGTTGAACTGGACTGCGACCAGTTCAACATCTTTGAACGGGTCTCGGAACCGACCAGTTGTAAAACGTTCCACGTGAAACATTCAGAAATTAGCAAATAGAAGAATAGATTAATTTATTATTTATTATTTATTATTGACAGTCAAAACCTGAGAGAATATGCAAGAAGCCCGTTTCTCGCGTTGAGAAACGGGCTTCTTTTCATTTTACGGATGTTAGGGTGGTTGCTTGATGATCAACTTATGCCAGCAAAAGCTTTTGCTGTGCTGAGCAATGCTTGCCATTGTTGGATGGGGATCTGAGTGATGATCTTAATGAGTTCGGGAATATTCCGGTCCGTAGTTGAAGCACTCGCGTTCAGGGCTTCGCACCACTGCTTGTTCTTGATTACCTTGCGAATATTGGGACTCTGGAGTGCTTTGACAATGCCTGCGTCAAGTACTTTTGGGTTGGCAATTACCTGGCTGATGACGGGATCTGTCATCAGCTTTTCCATCTGTGCAAAAAGTCTGCGGCCGTCAGGTGTTTTCTGTGCGCGTTCTTTATACGCTAAAAAAAGAAGCAGTTGAGGATCGAGATCGAGTGCTTTTGCAAGATTCGTACACACGTCGTCGGATGGTATGCGTTCGCCTTTTTCTATTTGATAGATGTAAGTGCCCCACACCCCTATAATTTCACCCAAAGCCTGCTGGCTAAATCGCCCACTGCGAGCGCTTTTAACTATTTCACCAAACCTCATACACCCCTCCCAAAAGATCAGTCGCGTTTAAAAAGCTGATGATATAATATGAATTGAAAAGTGCGGCGTGGCAAGCTAAATTCTTGAGAAACAGACAACTTAAATGCAAACATTTTTTCTTGACAACACAAACTTGACCGTGTATATTTTGGTCATTGCACTCTGTTACTCCCCACACAGAAGGCAATACATACACACTTGTTTGTGTGTATGTTGGGCGTAAAGCCCTAAAAAATAAAGAGAAACGGTATTCAGTTAAATTCTATTTCCCTGAATTTAAGTCTCTCTTTATAGGGTGGGGAGGATAAGCCGATCTTGCTCTGATTCCCCTTTCTCCCCAGATTCTCTGGCTTATCCTCCCCATTTCCCCTTTTTCTCCCCCCTTTTTTTTCTTCCTACATTCAAGTACGGATATTTTTTCGTACTCCATCTGTTTTTTTTAGGAATGCGCCCATGGCCCTTGATGCTGGGGAACTCGATCTCATTCGGGAAACCGTTCGCGATGCCATTGAGTCTTCGCAAGAAAATTTCGCTCAAATGGTCGCCAGGCAGTTTGTAGAAATTCGATCTGATATCCAGGCGGTGCAGGATGCGATTCGCAAAATAGGCACACGCCAAGCTCAGATCGAGGCCGATTTATCAGAAGTCGGCCACATCTGCGAACAGCTCAAGCGCAGGGTTTCGATCATACACGATAGTATGGGTACTGCTGATCGGCTGTTGCACGAGCGTGAAGTTTCACTCAGATTGAATCATCTCGAACGCGAGTTGGCAGAATTGCGAAGCCGTTTGCCCGCAGTTTGACATTCCCTCCCCAAACATCAAGCAAGAATCCCCGGAAGAGTCCATCGTGAGGTTGTGTGGATATCTCAATCTGAAACAACCGGATTTTCGAGTCGTCCCAACCCATCGATTTCGCAAACCACATGGTCGCCGTGTTTGAGCCAGAGTTGCGGATCACGTCCCATACCCACACCGGGTGGTGTGCCGGTAAAAATCAAATCTCCGGGGGTAAGCGTGAATACGTGTGTGAGATAAGCAATGAGTTTGGGTACGCCGAAGATCAGCTGAGATGTATTGGAATCCTGTAATGTTTCCCCATTTAGGATACAACGAATGCCCAGGTTATGGGGATCGGGCACATCGTCAGTTGTGACCAGATCGGGTCCTATTGGAGCAAATGTGTCAAAGGTTTTGCCCATCATCCATTGTGCACCAGGTTTTTCAAGCTGGTAATCACGAGCACTCACGTCGTGTCCAACCATGTAACCTGCAACATAGTTGAGAGCATCTTCTTCAGCGATATTGCGACCGCGTTTGCCAATAACGACAACAAGCTCGACTTCGTAGTCAACCTTGGAACTCGTGCGGGGAGCCACGATATTCTCATCGGGGCCGATGATGGATGATGCATATTTGGAAAAGACAATGGGTTCCTCGGGAATGGGCATACCGCTCTCGGCGGCATGATCGGCGTAGTTGAGACCTATACAAATGATTTTTTCTGGATTGTCGATGGGCGCATGAATAGTGACATCTGTTGGGGAAATGGTTGGCTCCCCTTTTTCGATCACTCTTTTTGCCCTGGAAATGGCGTTATCACCCGCTTCGAGAAATTCTTTCATGGTGGTGGGAATCGAAGGATCGGCAGCACTGAGATCAATGATCGAATCACCTGATCGGGTGCCGAGCCGACGCTGTCCCTGATGCGTAAATGTAACAAGTCGCATAATGATTTTGTCCTTGGGAGTGTGAGGTTTGTGTTGTTCTGCGAACAATAAAGCGTGGAGAAGAACCACTGTCAAGGGAGATTTGGAGGGTATTATTTTTGTAAGGAGAAATGTCTATGAAACGATTTGTTTTTTTGGGATTATGTCTTTTGATAGCGAGCTGTGGAGGTAGCGGAATGGAAGATTTAAAACAAGCCAATGAGAAGTTGAACAATGAGAATCGGTCATTGAAAAGCTCTTTGAACAAGGCACAAAACCAGATTGAGCGTACCGGCGAGATCGGAGGCCGGATGCTGTTTCTGGTAAGTCAGATTCGGAGTGTTAAGGCGCGTATTGTGACGAATATGGGCGATATCGAATTGAAGTTCCATCCCGAAAAGGCGCCTGTTCATTGTTTCGCGTTTATCACGCGAGCAGAAAGCGGATTTTATAACAATACCAGGCTTCATCGCGTAATTAAAAATTTCATGATTCAGGGCGGGGATCCAAATTCAAAGGACGATGATCCCTCTAATGATGGGATGGGGGGACCACTCGTGCATATCCCTCATGAATTTAATGATACAAAACATGTGCCGGGCATTCTTTCTATGGCACGCATTTCAGATGTGTCGGCTGGCGCTGGGTCACAATTTTTCATTATGCATGGGACTTCGCCCAATTTGGACAATCAATATACTGCTTTTGGAGAAGTGACAAAGGGAATGGATGTGGTTGACAAAATTGCCACGGTCGAAACTGCACCGGGGGATCGTCCAGTAAAACCTGTGGTGATCACGCGCGTAGATGTGTTTCGATAGACAGAGGTAAAGAGATCAGATGGGCAAGCGGTGTACAACTGCGCACGCGCAGCACAACGCCAGTACAGCAGTTCATCACAGGGAACTCGTCGCATTGGATGTGGAAAAGTGGATAATATTGTTAACAATTTAAACCGTTGTTTTTTTTCAATAAAGAACTGAAATTGTGCAATTGTGGAAAAGTTATCCACATGTTTTTCCACAATAAAGCTTGTATTTCCAGCCACTGAAATGCGGAAATTTTAGGGTGGTTTTCAACTTGCGCCGAAGGGAAATTTCGCTTGCTACACCTCTAAAATTGGCCTATATTTGAATTTGTTTTAACATCATAAAATTCAAATAAAAACGTCACTATCCGTGGGTTTTAACAGTGATTGAAAAAGTTAAAGATGATGTCGCCGAGATTTTGGCACCTTCTACGGAATATCTCGTCGAAAAACGCTTTACGCCCGATTTGTTGACCATGATCGGGTTTGTTTTCAATATAGGTGCCGCAGTGCTCTTTGGCTTTGGATTGTATATGTGGGCCGGGTTAACGGTGCTTGTTGCGGGTATTTTTGACTTTCTCGACGGGCAAGTGGCGCGCAAGGGCAAGACAGAATCCAAATTTGGTGCGCTCCTCGATTCCACTGTTGATCGATATTCCGAAATTTTCATCTGGTTTGGCATTGCGATCAGTTTTATACGGGCTGATGATCTCTGGACAAGTTCAGCGGTCTTTTTTGCACTGGCAGGATCTCTGATGGTGAGTTATGTACGCGCGCGCATTGAGGGTCTTGGGGCGGAGTGCAAAGTTGGGTTTATGCAGCGTCCCGAGCGCGTTATTGCCATTGGTGCTGGCGGGGTGATCGTCCCCTTGGTTGGGGATATCAGTTTGATCGTTGTGGTGTGGGCAATTGCTCTGTTGGGAAATTTTACCGCGATGGAGCGGGTAATTCACTTTCGCAAGCTGACAAAATCATAAGGCCAGGTTCTCCAATACTGGATGACAAAACCCGGGGGTACCGCCGGGTTCTTTTTTTCTTTGCAGAAAAACTGGGAACAAATGTCAGGTTTTTTTATCTCATTTGAAGGCATTGATAAGAGCGGGAAAAGCACCCAAGCCAAGTTGTTGGTGGATCATTTGCAGGAGCGTGGGTACGAGGTTGTACTTACTTATGAGCCGGGCGGTACAGAACTCGGTCAAGAAATTCGGCGCCTTGTGCTCGAAAAAAAATCGCAGGACGAGCAGGACGAGATTGATGCAATCGCCGAGATGTTCTTATTTTCGGCGGATCGCGTGCAACACGTCAGTGAATTGATTCGGCCATCGCTGGATGCGGGCAAAGTGGTGGTTTCAGATCGTTATGTCGATTCTACGCTGGCCTATCAGGGCTATGGTCGCGGATTGAATCTCAATGACCTGAGAATGATTCAAAACGTAGCCACGAGGGGGTTGAAGCCAGATATTACAATCTGGATGGATGTCGATGCTCAAACGGTCCATGAACGAGAGTTGCAGCAGTTGCCCCTTTTTATTGATCGTATTGAGTCAGAAGACAAAAAAGATAAAAATTTTTTTCAGAAGGTTCGACAGGGTTTTCAAGAAGCATACAAATCTGAACCCGATCGCATTTTTCGGGTAGATGGCTCTCGTTCCATAATCGATGTGTTTGAAGATGTTAAGAAGGCGATTGCCGACCGAATGCCGGGAACTAAATAATCGGACTGATCATGTAAACTTGCCATAACAACCTGTTATGGCAAATGAACTGCTGACGCAGTTGTACACCGCCTGGAGGCGACCCATGTTTGGAGCGAAATTCCGAAGACGATTCGCCATTTTTATAACTTTAATTGGTGTTTTGGGTGTTTATCTCGTGCTCGATTCTCGATTGGTGACCGGCGAAGATGCGTATGCACAATTGGGGCGTAGTGTTGATGAGATTAACGACGCCTACCGCCTGCTCTTCAACCAGTATGTCGATGAGCTGAAGCCAGAGGATTTGAGCAAGTCTGCCATTTCCGGCATGTTGTGGGATCTGGATCCTTATACCACTCTTTTTGACCGCGAAGCGCTCAGGGAACTTCAGATTGACACACAGGGCAAATTTGGTGGGCTGGGCATTATGATTAGCAAGCGCGGGAAAGAGAAAGGCCCTCCGGTTGTGATGAGTATTATTGAAGGCACGCCAGCCGACATCACAGATCTCGTTGTGGGAGACCGCATCATAGCTATTGATGGAGAGCCGACTTTTAGCAAGGAACTGAGCGAAATTGTCAGTGTTTTGAGGGGAGAAGAAGGTGCTGGCGTGACCATTAAAATTGAACGACCGGGCATGGAGGAACCATTTGATCAGCCAATTACTCGGGCGCGCATCGATATTCCAAGTGTACAAATTCCGGGCGAAGTCAATCCCGATATCGCTTATATTTCCATGTCGTGGCTCAGCTCTTCGCGATTTACTGAACGCACAGGAGAGGAGTTGCAACGGGCATTGGTCAACTCGCTCAATAATGGTGCTACGGGGATCATCTTAGATTTGCGCGGCAATCCGGGCGGTTTGCTCAACGCAGCGGTTAATGTGGTCGATAAGTTTTTGCCATCCAATCGTCTGGTCGTGTCAACCAAAGGTCGCGTTCCCGAGCAAAGTCGCAGTCACAAAACCCGGCACGATTCCGTATTGCCCTCCGATATTCCACTCGTGATTCTGGTTGACGAGCGCAGTGCCAGTGCATCAGAAATTGTCGCTGGGGCAATTCAGGATTGGGATCGGGGGGTGATTGTGGGTACGCAAACATTTGGAAAAGGCTCTGTACAAACCGTGCGCCAATTGGGTCGTGAGGGTCATAAAGCGTTGAAATTGACAACAGCAGCCTATTATACGCCAAGCGGGCGCAGCATTCACAATGCTGAGAAGCGCCGATATCGCGGCGGTCCTATTGAGATTACAGTGGGGCATTCAATCAAGGTCTCGGCCTATGAACTCTTTGGCATTATTGGTCAGGCTGAACGGAGAGAAGATGTTATTACGGAGCTCGGCGAAAGATTTGATCTGGACAAGGACCTGGCAGAAGAGGTACTCGGAATGCGGTTGGAAGGGTTGTTGGGTTTGGCTTCCAGCGAGCATAACGGACCTGAAAAGGTCGATCCTGAAAAGGTATTTACAACGCGCGTGAACAAGCGCAAAGTTTATGGTGGCGGCGGGATTAAGCCCGATGTGGTGGTTGAACAAGAGCGCAGGCCGCGGCTGGTGGTGGCGTTATTGCGCAAGGGATCGATTTTTGATTTTGCCGTTGATTTTGCAACGACGCAATCATTCCCCAATCGATTTGAAGATTACACATTGCCCGAAGATATTGTCGATCAATTCTGGACTTTCATGGCAGATTCGGTCAATGCCGATGGTTTTAAATATAAAACGGATACAGAAATTAAGGTGCAAGAGCTCGAAGAAGCACTGAAAGAGAAGGATGTATTGACTGGCGACGCTGTGACCGGACTCAATCAATTGTCACAGGTTGCAGAGCGTGAGCGCGCAGCCGATTATGACAAGGCCAAGCCGTATATCCGCCTGGAGATTGAACGGGCATTGGCCAATCGCGTGTGGGGTACCAACGGCAAAATTTTAGCGACTCTGAAGGGTGACAAGCAGTTTCAGGAGGCTGTTCGTCTGTTAAAGGATCGGGCGGGTTACGATCAAAAATTGGCATTGGTGAAAGAGTAAGACATCGGGAAATGTTATATGTCATTGCCCAACATTATTTTTATTCTCTGTGATGATATTGGCTATGGCGATCTGGGTTGTTATGGGCAAAAGGTTATTCCCACACCCCGATTGGATCAGCTTGCGTCTGAATCCATGCGGTTCACGCAGAGTTATACCGGGTCTTCTATCTGCGCGCCATCTCGCTCGGTTTTAATGACGGGTTTGCACAGTGGACACACGAGGGTGCGCGACAATTTTGGCATTGTGGGCGGTATGGGAGATCAGAAACGGATACCGCTTGAACCGGAAGATTTTACGGTTGCCGAGATGCTCAAGGGGGTGGGATATACCACTGGCATAACTGGCAAATGGGGGTTGGGTGAACCCGATACGACGGGTATTCCCACTCGCAAGGGGTTTGATGAATGGTTTGGCTATCTCAACCAGCGCAATGCACATTCGTATTATCCGCCTTATTTATGGCACAATGAAAAGAAGGTCATTCTCAAAGGCAATCGGGATGGTCAGGAGAACGACTATTCTCACGATATGATTTTTGACTTTGCGTGTGACTTCATTCGCAACAATAGCGAGGGTCCGTTTTTTTTGTATTTGCCGTGGACATTGCCGCACGGTAGATATGAGATTCCCGACGCGAGCGCGTGGGACGATAAACCCTGGACAGATGACGAGAAAGTTTATGCGGCGATGATTACAAAAATTGATACACAAGTTGGACAGATTGCGGATTTGTTGCGCGAACAGGAGATAAAGGACAATACGCTTTTGTTTTTTGGTTCTGACCATGGCGCCGCTCGCCGATGGGAACCGTTTGGCAGTTGTGGTGCTTTGCGCGGGCAAAAAGGTACGATGTATGAAGGTGGTTTGCGTACGCCGATGATTGTGCATTGGCCGGATCGTATCCCTGCAGGTACTGTGAGCGACCAGGTGTGGTATTATGCCGATTTTATGCCTACGGTTGCAGACGCGATCGGCATGGATGCGCCAGATAATATGGATGGGGTGAGTATATTGCCGACGCTTTTGGGTGAGTCACAGGATCTTGGTGAACGCTTTTTGTACTGGGAGCGTTTTGGCGGGGGTTTCAAACAGGCAGTGCGTTGGAAAAATTGGAAGGCTGTGCGCAATCCGTCGCACAGGTTGCTCGACGAACCACTTGAGTTGTACGATTTGGACCATGATATTGGTGAGGAATATGATGTTGCAGAGGATCACCCGGATGTGATCGCCGAAATTGAGAACTTTATGAAAGATGCGCGCACGGACTCCTGTAACTGGCCGATTGGTGTCAAGGGGTCTCATGCGTGATTTCTTTATTTTTTTAAGAGAAAGAGCGAGTCTTTATTGACTCGCTCTTTTTTTTGTCAGATTAAAATGCCAGCAATACAGGCGGTCATCATCATTGCAAGGGTGCCGCCGATCATGGCGCGTATGCCGAGCAGGGCTAACTCTGCACGGCGTTCTGGGGCAATGCCGCCGATGCCGCCGATTTGAATGCCCACGCTGCCAAAGTTGGCAAAGCCACATAATGCATAGGTTAGAATCAAGGTGCTCCGCTCGCTCAAGACCACGCCTGAATCGGGCTGGGACCATTCCATCATTTGTGCGTAGGCGATAAATTCGTTGAGTACCATCTTTTTACCCAATAATTCACCAGCATAAAAGCAATCGGACCACGGAATACCCAGCAGATAGGCAAATGGTGCAAAAACATAACCGAAAACAGCGGCAAGGGACCAGTGCCAGTTATATCCAAAGAGCGCGCCAGTCCACTCACCAATCAGACCCAGAGCTGCATCGACCAGCGCGATAAGACCCAGGAAAGCGATGAGCATTGCGACGACGTTGAGGGTTAGCTTCATGCCGTCTAAAGCCCCTTTGGTTGCTGCATCTATCATATTGGCGTGTTTTTCTTCGACAGCTAATTCAACATGTCCCAGGGTCACGGATTGCTCGGTTTCGGGAATCATCAGTTTGGAGATCAATAGTGCTGCGGGTGCGGAGATGACCGACGCGGCTACGAGATGTCCCGCATCAATGCCCATACCTGCATAGGCGGCCAGGACGCCACCGGCAATGGTCGCAAAGCCTCCGACCATCAATGCCATGAGTTCGGATTTTGTCATGCTGCTTATGTAAGGACGCACCATCAGCGGTGCTTCGGTTTGCCCGACAAAAATATTGGCTGCTGCTGCGAGGGTTTCCGATCCCGAAGTGCCCAATGTGCGTTGCATGACATAGGCGAATGCCTCAACGACTTTTTGAATCATGCCCAGGTAATAGAGGATTGACATCAAGGATGAAAAGAAGATGATGGTGGGCAATACTTTGAAGGCAAAGAAATGGTGGACGTATTCTTCTCCAAATACCAGACTTGTTCCTGCATCGACAAAGCCCAATGTGGCGGTAAAAAAATCTCCGATGCTTTGAAATATGGCAGCACCTATTGACGTTTTCAAAATGAATACCGCGAGGACAAGTTGCAACAATAGCCCACCGCATACCACGCGAAGGTTCACCTGCTTTTTGTGCTCACTCATAGCCCATGCCAGACCTATCATGACCACCAGACCCAGCAGGCTGATTACGCGCTCCATAGATCCTCCTTTAACTGTTGCCGATGTGTATAAATGCTTTTAAATTGATTCGTTGCCCTTAATATAAGATGTTGAAACGGTTCACAATGCTTTTTTTATTTTTCAGGAAAGGTTAATACAATGGGTATTGAAGTTATTCGGGACGAGATGGCTGATCTGATTGATCCTGCGGCAGAACCCGAGTTGGTTGCGGATGGGTTTCAGTTCACCGAAGGTCCGGTCTGGGACCCGGCACAAGTATGTTTGTTTTTTTCCGATATTCCGGCAAATACCATTTTTAAGTGGTCGCCAGAAGGGGGTGTGGTCGCCTATCGGCAACCGAGTTGTCATTCAAATGGATTGACATTGGATGGACAGGGGCGGCTCCTTTCGTGCGAACACTCTGGTCGGCGGGTGAGCATAGAGGCAGATGGCGGGTTGAAGACGGTGGTGGATTCTTATCAGGGCAAAAAGCTCAATTCGCCCAACGATCTGATTGTATGTCAGAACGGGGACATCATTTTTACGGATCCCCCTTATGGTCTGTCGAACAGACACGGCGTGGCGGCGGAACAGGAATTGCCGTTCCTGGGGGTGTATCGTCTGCCTTTCGGCGAATCAGAGCCCATTCTTTTGGTCGATGATTTTGAACGCCCCAATGGGTTGGCGATAACAGCCGATGAAAAAACCCTGTTTGTTGATGATACTCAGCGGGGACATATTCGCGCATTTGATGTGCAAGAAGATGGCTCTCTCGCAAATGGCAAAGTATTGGCCGAACTGAAAGGCGATGAAGAGGGCGCGCCCGATGGCATGAAGCTGGACCGCAATGGGAATATTTATTGCACGGGACCGGGAGCTGTGTGGGTGTTTAATCCTGTGGGCGACCTTCTTGGAAAAATTAAACTGCCCCTTCCCGCTGCCAATTTGAACTGGGGCGGAGAAGATCGGCAGACGTTATTTTTTACAGCGAGAACCGATGTTTATCGCATTGCGTGCAAAGTGGGGGGATAAAAATGAAAATCACAGCAATCAAGACGTTTATGGCGAGCATGGGGCGGCGGTCTCGTGCGCTGGTGAAGGTTGAGACCGATGAAGGCATTTACGGATGGGGAGAGTGTTATAGCCCCGGTCCTGATCTGGCAATTGGTCCAACGCTGGATTATATTTTTGAACTGATTAAAGGCGAAGACCCGCGACGGATTGAATATATCATGCTCAAGCTGTTTCAGCAGTTCCGGTTCCCGCCGGGCGCGGTTGGGCTTTCCGCCATGTCGGGCGTAGATCACGCGCTGTGGGATATCAGTGGCAAAGCTGCGGGGTTGCCGGTTTATATGCTGTTGGGCGGCGCTGTGCGCGATCACATTCAGGTTTATCGGAGTATCGGTGGAAAAGACGGCAAGGAAGCAGCAGGTGTTGCGCGCAAGCTAAATGAAGAGCACGGTATTACGGCATTTAAGACCAGCCCGTTTCGCCTGGACCCCAGTGCGAATCGATGGGGTCGGGTCTGTGCGGCTGCCGCCGATTATTTTGAGGCATTGCGGAAGCATTCGGATGACAACTGGGAATTTGCATTTGATCCACATGCCAAAATTTTTGAGCCAATTCGCGCATTGCAACTTGCCAATGCCCTTGCCCCGTACGATCCGCTTTTTTATGAGGAACCCCTGAGGCCCGAGAACAGCGATGCGTGGGGACGCTTGCGTTCTCAAATGCAGGTTCCGCTGGCAACGGGAGAATCTCTGTACACGAAGTTTGAGTTTTTGGATTTGTTGTCGAAAAATGGCGCGGATATTATTCAGCCAGATATTTGTATATGCGGTGGGTTATTGGAGATGCGGAAAATCGCTGCGATTGCACAGGCGCATTATGTGACGGTGGCACCGCACAACCCGATGGGACCATTGGCGACTGCAGTCAATGTTCATTTTTCTGCCGCCACGCCCAATTTCAAAATTTTGGAATATCACCTGCCCGATGAGAGCAATGCCCTGAATTGGTTGGATGAACCGTATTGGCCTGTGGATGGATATTTGGAATTGAGGCCAGATCGTCCCGGTTTGGGCGTGGAAGTTAATGAAGAAGTCATCAAAGCTGGCGAATATGTCCACTGGGAACGGGGCAGTACCAAAGCGCCCGATGGTTCGACGAATTATATATAGAAGAGGAAGAAAAAATGACGCCAGAAGAAAGGTTCATGTTTGACCTCGATGGCTATCTGATTATTAAAAATGTATTGACGCCCCAGGAAGTCAAACGGCTCAATGAAGTCGCTGATGCGACATTCGTCCGCGATTACGACGATCCGAGTGAGGACTCAAAGGGGCGAAAAGGGCGCAGACAAGTAGGGCGCGTGTCTGCGTGGTCGCCGGAAACACAGGCTCTGATTGATCACCCGCGTATTTCTGTATAAATACGCTCCGGGCAATCTGGCATATTCCAATAATTTTTACAATGCGGACGATTATACCAACCCATCAGACCAACTGCGGCGTATTTTAACGCCACCGTCTGCGGGAAAACGACCATCTGTGGTGGGTGAAGTGTGAAGTGTGTCAACGTGTTTTTGCATAGATATATCCCTGGGAGGGTTCCATGAATATCATTCTCATTCTCATTGACACGATGCGCTACGACTATATTGGTGCTAATGGAAATGACTGGATCGAAACGCCCAATCTCGACCGCTTGGCTGCGCAATCGTGGTGTTTTGACCGCGCTTTTGCCGCCAGTTTCCCCACCATTCCCTATCGCACGGATGTTATGACCGGAAAATACGGCAGTCCGTTCCACACCTGGAAACCTCTGCCTTTTGACACGCGCTCCCTACCCTCTGTGCTGGGCGAGGCGGGATACGCGACACAACTCATTCACGATACGCCGCATCTCGTCAACGGTGGGCACGCATTTGATTATCCGTTCCACACCTGGACGTTTATTCGCGGTGCAGAAGTTGACCGCGCATGGATGGACGACGAAGCGCAGTGGCCCAGCAACTGGTGCAAAGACCCCGTATTCGATATTCTGGGCGAAGACGCGGCTCTGACAAAACACAACTACACGTATGCCCGAACCAACCGGGGGCGCACAAACACAGACGACTGGAATTGCGCGAAACTGTTCAATACCGCGGCTCAATTCTTGCGGGATAATGCGCGGCGGGAAAATTTCTTCCTGTGGATTGACTGCTTTGATCCCCACGAACCGTGGGACGTACCCCCGGCCTTTATGCTCAAATACGACAAAACCCCCGGTTACGATGGCCGACTCGATCCCCGCTCTTTTCAGGGCGGCGGGCGCAACAATCCCAATTTGCCCGATGAAGCCAAAGCACGCCTCAAAGCGAGTTATGCCGCCAAAGTTACATGGATGGATCATTGCTTCGGGCGGTTTCTCGAGGCTTTCGACGCTACTGGCCTGAGCAAAAACACCGCCATTATTGTTGCCGGCGATCACGGTACCAATGTAGGCGAGCGCGGGCGCTTTGGCAAGTACGCGCCTGTGTACGAGCAGGAAATTCACATCCCGCTCTTTATCAAAACTCCCGAAGGCGACGCGGGACGCAGTTCAGCTATTTTCCAACCCCAGGACTTTTTTGCTACTGTCGCCAATCTGGCCGGTGCGCCCATTCCGGGAGATCTGGACAGCCAGAATATTCTTACCGCCGCACGGGAAAGCAGTGCGGGGATGCGACAACTCGCGCTTGCTGGCACTGCCCGGGGATGGGCAAAACAGCGCGGATTTTTCACTGTTTTCGACCAGGATGGCTACCTGGAATGGCAACCCGAGTTAGAAGACTGCATGCTCACGCCTTATGGGTCGCTGGACAACACGGCGGGGGAACATCCCGACCGCGTCCAGAACTTGCAAGCCGCTGGTCTTTCTGAACTCGAGCGCCGAGGTGCTGATCCTATCTTGATCAACTGGCTCAAAAACGGCGCAGAAGGCGAGGTGCCCGAGAATTGTCGTCTTTTCGATGGCTGGCCCGGTCCCGAAGGGTTCCAGACCTATTTCGCCAGAGCTTATGGCGGTGCTTGATTGTCCGTGACATCGACGGGAGGAGTTTTTATGCGTATCGTTATCATCACCGTTTTTCTGATTCAGCTTTCTACTATCCTGACGGGCAGTGGCTCTGCTGCCGATTGGCCACAGTGGCACGGTCCCAATCGCGATGGGATTTCCTCTGAAACAGGGGTGCTCAAAAAATGGCCTGATTCCGGGCCTACAGTTCTCTGGCGAACACCTCTGGGCGAGGGTTTTTCGGGCATTGTCGTTGCACGGGGCGCGGCCTATACTATGTTTGCAGAAGGCGAAGATGAATATGCGGTATGTCTGGATGCCGCCACTGGGCAAGAACGCTGGCGGGTTAAGACTGGAAGCAATTTTTCAGACTGGCAGGGCGGCAACGGTCCCCGATCTTCCCCCATTATTGACGCAGGGCGGGCCTTCTTTTTAGGGGCATACGGGCAGCTTTATGCACTCGACGTTGATAGTGGAGAAACAGTATGGTCTCACGATTTTCAAACTGAATACATAAGTGATCCCCCTCACTGGGGCTTTTCTACTTCCCCTTTGCTGGAAGGCGACTTGCTGATCGTCGAAGTTGGGGGTTCCTCTGGAAAAGCCTTTATTGCTTTTGATAAAACCACCGGTGAGGCCGTCTGGACTTCTCAGGATGACGCTCCTTCTTATGCGTCACCTATTGCTATTACTGTATTTGATACCCGGCAAATCGTCTTTTTTCCAGCTACTGGCCTGGTCGGTGTTGCTGCCAAAGATGGCCAACCCCTGTGGCGTCACCCATGGCAAACGGGTCCCGATGTCAATGCCGCGACGCCTGTTTTTCTCGCTCCGGATAGACTCTTTATTTCTTCGGGTTATGGCAAAGGCGCGGCGGTTATTCAGCTTATTTCTCAAAATGACCAGATTTCGATCAAAAAAGTATGGCGCAATCGCAGTATGAAAAACCATTTTGCCACGTCTATTCATCACAATGGGTACCTCTATGGCTTTGACAACGCCATTCTCAAGTGTATTGCCGCGGACACCGGGCAGGAGCAATGGCGCAAACGCGGCTTTCAAAAGGGGTCACTCATCTTTGCCGACGGCCACCTGATCGTTCTGAGCGAACAGGGCAAACTGGCTCTCGTGGAGGCTATACCAGAAGCGTACATAGAAAAGGCCAGCGCTCAGGTTTTGTCTCCCCGGTGCTGGACTGCACCCACGCTGGCTAACGGCAGGCTTTATCTTCGAAACCACACCGAAATGGTCTGTCTGGATTTGCGGTCGAGAAAGAAGTGTGAGGAGGGTAGGGTCGTCTTACTTTTTACGTCTTACCTTTTATCGCCTATTGCTACCCAAACATCTTTTGTCGCTGTTGGTCTCCCCGGGCGGTTCAGGTCGGTTACGGTTACGCCAATCGTGAGTTTTTGTCCCGGTTTTGCTGCCACATCGAGGGCGACATATACGGGTTCTGTTTCCGTATTGCCCCGGTGTTCATAAGATACTTGCACTCCTTCTTGCTTTTCAGATATGCCCAGCAAGGTGCCGATGCCTTTTAGCAAGCGGGCACCGGCATTTTTGCTGCCGCGCACGGCATAATCCACGCGGTAATGCGTTTGCCCTGTGTCATCTCGAAAGAGGTTATACACTTCATAGTACAGATAGACTGGCTGTTCGGGGGCAAAGGTGTGTGATGGCAGGGGGAGCACTTCGAGTTCGTCTCGGATGAATTTGCCTTCTGCACGCGCATCTATTGTTGCAATTTTTCCCGCCACGACGAGGTCGCTTACCATCAAGGTTGAGGAATTGTATGCTTCTACATCGACGAGTTGCCGGTGAATTTGCAATTTCCCCGAGGCGGGGTCGGTCACTCGCACGGCCATTAGATAGTGGCCGGGTTTAACTTCTGTTGTGACCTGATCCACCCATAAAACGCCGGGATCGTTGACAGTTTCGCGCTGTGTTGCCTGTGTTTTCAGGCTGTCGCGGGCAATTTCTGTTCCCTGTGAGTCAAAGAGGACCCACATTCGATTCACCGAAGCCGATACCTGTGTTCCCCGCTTTTGGGCTTTCAGGGCGGTCCATGGTATGCCGACAAAGGCATATAGGCGGGTATCGCGTCCATTTCCCTGGAAATCCGCTACGGACATAAGTAGCGGCATTGGGTCTCCGGGATATGGATAGCGGTAAACAGAGGGCGTGCGGTTAACGACCCGTGCGACCACGGCTTCGGGTGCGAGGTGTAGCCACAGCAATCGATTGGGCGAGTCAATAGGTGGCTGGGGAAATTGAAAATCGAAATTGCCCAGGGCGTCGAGAAATGTCACTTCAAATCCTTCGCCAATATGGGCGTAAATCCAGGTTTCCCACTTGTAGTTCAAAGACGCGCCATCTCGAAATAAGGCTCCCTGGTGCGGCAGGGGAAATATCGGCAGCCCCCGAACCTCGGGTGTCACCTTCATTACTGTGCTTGCGCCCAACGACGATTCTATCTGCAGCGATGTTGTAGGGACGATTTCATGCAGCGCATTTCCCGCGAGGTCCATGAGTCGATTTTTTACCCGAATCACTTTTGCATTGGTTTCGAATACGAGGTGGTCGGACCAGCTTCTGTGATCGGGATGACCAAAACGGACATACACATCGCCGCGCGCGTCCCAGGGTATTCGGCCTTCGGAAAAGTTTTGTATCGCGTAATTCACGCGCCGGTAGTGTTCCAACCTGCGCTCATTAACCGGTGTGGTGGGTGTTGGGTCTATTTTGCGCCAGAACAAGCCGATAAATGCGCGTTTCTCATCTTGCCCCATCATGCGAAAGGTCTCAAATTCTTGTGCCGATAGGAGCAAGGTGACATCTTCGTACAGGGCGCGTTCATTTTGCGGCAAGAGGGATAAAAATTGCGAAAATGATGCTTCTGCCTGCTCGTACGCCCCCGATTCCAAATATTGTGCGCCCAGGAGTGGCAGATAACGCTCGGGGTCTTTTTGGGCGAGGTCGCGCAGTTCTGTGGTTGTGTGCAATTCTTGTTTCAAATACTTCAATTCCATAGCCACGCGCGCCAATCTGCCCCTTGCTATGCTGTGCGCTGGATTGACAGCCACCTGCTTTGACAATGCTTTGACGGCTTTGTCAAAATAATAGAGCGATTCATAAAATATCCCCAGCTTAAAATACGCATCGCGATGTTGCGGAAAGCGTTTGACCACATTGCTAAAATGATGGTCCATATCTACGCTGCGCATCGCCAGGTGGCACATCGCCAAATTGTAATACGCCGCTTCGTATTTTGAATCGAGAGATACGGTATCTTGAAAGAGATCCAGGGCGCGGCGCACCTGTTTTTTCTGGATCAAGCACGCCAGTGCCCGGCCGTGTCGCGCGATGAGAAACCGCCGATCCTTTTCCAGAACGCGCACAAAAATGCGTTCTGCTTCCAGGCCTTTGTGCTGTTCCAACAAACAATATCCCAGCGCGCACAGGGCGACGCGGTTGTCGGCATCGCTCTGTAGCATCCGCTCAAATAGTGCAACAGCATCGTCGAGGTGCGCGGTATCTGGTGGTACGGCGCGCGTTTTATAGTGCCGGGGTATCAATCGACCGCGTTCAAAAAAAGCGTCTGATACCGTCAGGTAGCGACGCCCGATATGATACCCGTAATAAAATTGCAGTACCACGGGATTGTGCCGTTGCCAAAAGTCCGTCAAAAAGCGCGCTTTCTCCTCCCGGTTCAATGCGCGATAGACGTCTGCGCTATCTGGCCCGGCGCGTTCTGCGATCAGAACCGCAGCGAGCGAATCTTCCTCTCCACCGAAACTTTCCTGCAGGCGATCTCCCCAGGCTGGCACGCATATCATGGCAAATACACACGCGGTAAAGAGGAGTTTGCAGGTGGCGCGAATAATGTGCAAGATAATCACCTTCTTTTAATACAACGCCAGCGAATGTCCCTGTTCTGGAAAATAGATACAATCCACCAGGAACGATACAAGTACACCCGTGAAATACCCCACCATAAGCCCCAAGAAAAACGGCGATGCTTTGCGGTACAGATCAATGCCGCCCGCCCGCAAGATGACAAATTTGGAAAACCAGGCAAAGAAGATCGAAGATACAATGCGATTGACCGGATATGCAGTCACTGCGGCAAATCCGATCGGATGCAACGGCCACCAGGGCCACATGTACCGCAAGGTTAGCATCAATGCCGTGGTTGCCATTCCAATCAGCGCGATCAATATGCGCTCGCGCTTCAGGGCAAAGGGATCCCGGATATGAGCGGCTATGGTATCATACGTGTTCTGCACATAGGGACCGTAAATGCCGCCATAATTAAATGCGCCGGTCACATAACTCGATGAAATTTGATAATACGCACTTGTGGTTATTACCACCAGCATAGCCAATCCCAGGGCGATGACCAGGCGCGTTCTTTCGTGTCGGATGCTGTCGTAAAGCCGCGTGGCATTGGCCAGGTTGGCCATTAAAATCGTTTTGATATCGTGGTGCCATGTTTCAGTAAGCGCGAATGCCGCCATCCCCGATGGCGAAATATTCACGGGACCCAGCAAGTGATATGCGACAAATTGCCCCTGTATCATGCGGCTGCTGATCAGGCCGCCCTCCACGCAAACGCGCGTGATGCCCAGCCAGATCACGCCCACAAGACTCAAAAAAGTCAAGGCAACAAAGACCGACATGCCCGACGTCACACACCAGCCCAAAATAAATATTCCGCTTACCAGCAAGCCGCCGAGTGCTGCGCGGTAGGACAATAATTCGCCCGAATCTTCAATATTCCGCGCATTGAGTATGGCTTTGCAAAATACGTTTTTTAAATGCTCCCGCGCCATCCACAAACTCCACGGCACCAGCACACATAGCGCACCAAAACCCTGCCAGTTTTCAAATTCCGATGCCGGCCATACATGGGTTGGGCCTATCTCGACCCCCAGGCGATTGAACAGTCCCATTTCAAGCGTCAATAACAGGTGAAAGACAATGATGCTGAATAATACATCCAGGTCCATAAAGTACGAGACGCCAATAATCACCGGATAGAACCGCATGTGAATCGGCGGGAAATACCGACCAAATTCCATCAACCCCAGATATTGGGGAATGGTTGGAAAAAGCGGCTGGAAATATCCAATCATGTTCCAGTAAATGGGAAATGAGGCCAGCGCGAATCCCCACCAGAACACGGGGCGATTCATTATGCCCACGGGCCAGAATCCACGCGGTTCTCGGTTGACCAGTTCCAGTGGCAATGTCATCAACGGAAAGGTCAGGCGTTCGTGTTCCACCCATTGCTTGCGCATGATTGAAACTGCACAAAACCCGAATACGCCGATCATAAATACCAGGCTCAGGCGCCAGATCATCGGCGTCATCCAGATGCCCCAGGGGATTGCTGCGCCGGCTGGCAATCCTTCAAAAAACCACCGCGCAGCCGTCTCATCGGTCACGACTGCCCAGTCGGGCAAATACGGATGTATGTCTTCTGCCCATCGGTTCTCTGTGTTGGCAAAGTAAAATGGCGCTGAGACGTTGGCGATCAAATGCCCCATAAAATAGCTGGGCAATGCCGATGCCACCAGTCCCATGCTGAAAATGACCAGTAGTTCCGAAGGGCGCAAGACCCATTGCGGGCGCACTTTTTGCAGGACTTTATTCAACACGACCGCAATCAACAAAAACGGTACTACTGCGCCCCAGGGCAAGTGATCCTGCGCCATTTTGGTCGTGTGTGCAATGTGGCGCGTGAAATGCCCACCCCACCCCAAAAAGCCCGCGCACAGGGCACCTATCGCGATTGACCGGGCGGTCGCGGCTCGTTGAAGAGGTGCTATTTGTGTTTCGCGAATTGCCATTTCTATATCACGGATGAAGCGGATTGCGCGGATTGCGCGGATGAAAGGTCAGGCCAATATATGTATCGCAATATCTGGTGTCTATTTAATTAAGGGGTGTGTTAGTTTATTCCCCCTGAATACGCGCCATTCCCGCTTTTGCAGAGGGGTGATCAGGCGCTGATTGTAAGACTCGCTGCCAGGCGCTGCGCGCTTCATTTGTCCGTCCCAAAGACCAATACGCCCAGCCCATGTTTGCACGCGCATTGTGTGTATTGGCGTCTCGTTTCAATGCTTCCCGATAGTTATTTATCGCTTCATGAAATTTTTCTTCGTGAAACAGGATATTGCCCAGGTTGACATAGGCACGCAATAGGTCGGGATCCAGGGACAGTGATAGGCGATACGCGTTTTGGGCAGCTTCTGTTTTTTGTGCGCGTGCGTACGCCAGTCCCAAATTGTAATACAACACGGCATCGCCCTGTCCGTATTTTTCTGCTTCTTCCAGATATAATCGCGCCCGTTCATTTTCATTGGCCCACAAATAAGCGGTGCCCAAATTGAAGGGGTCCATCCCCCAATTGTTTTGGGCGAGTTGTCCGTTTAGTTCAATGCGATAGCCGGTCCACAGGATGATGAGCACTGCTACTCCGATGCAGAGGGATTTCCACTTTTGCGACTGTACATAGGATATTAATGTCCATATTCCCATTCCCGCAAATATTATGACGATGGGAATTGCGGGCAGGCGATAGCGCGACGATACGTGAAAAGCCAACACACCTGCCGCATACCCAATGAGCCACAGATACAGGATGGCATGGCGATCAAATTGCCGAGCAGCGACAATGATTCCCACAATGGATAGGGGAAATAATAGCCACAATTCTGTGAGTGGAAAGCGCAAGAGGGCAGAGAATTTTCTCTGGTAATAAAAGTTGTAATTGAGCGGGGTTTCGTATCCCGATGCAAATAGGCGCACCTTTCGCAAGGTCACGGTTAGCGCACCTATTGGATCATTTATCCAGAATGCGAGACCCTTATTAAACCAGAAGGAAGAGACTTCAGAGGCTTTCAAGGATCGTTTCAGGGCATCCTCGGCCACGCGGCGCGGTCCTTCCAGGTTGCCCTGTGCCCCATCTGGCGTGATCTGTGCATCTACGCCAGCGGGTGCGGAAAACCAGCCGGGCGCATCTGCGTGATTGCCCATATAAAAGTTGATGCCGCCGTGCGCGGTCATCAATACCCAGTCGTCTGCAACCAGCCCATTGCGCAGACCGCACAGGAGGAGCGGGAGCATGAGTCCTCCTACAAAGCAACTCGCCAGTCGTATCGGGATCCGTGCAGGCTTTGCTTTGTGGTAGATCCACCACGCGCCAAATAGCAAAAATGGGATTGCCGATAAGATATTGGGGCGCATGAGTGCCGATAGTCCAAAAACCAGTCCGGCCAGTCCCCAGTGCCAGTGGGTTTTATTATTCCCCGAGATTAGCGTCAATCCCAGCAGGCTGAGGAATACGGCGCCCGATGTGCCCAGCAACATGCCTTCGTAAAACAGTTGCGGTCCATAGGTCGCGAATAACAAACCCGCAAATAATCCCGCCCATGCGCCAAAATGCCGTGCGCCCAATCGATAGACCAGAATCGCACTGGCACATCCAGCAGCAGCCTGTAAGCCTACGATCAGTTTGGGCGCGTGTCCAAAGACCGTATAGACGATTCCCATGAGATATGGATACAGAGGGGGTAAAATGAAGACTTCAGGGGCACCGAGCCAATCTCCCGAGGCGATGCGCAGTGCCCAGTCGTCAAATATCCGAGCATCTGATATCAGTTTCTGCGAAAACGGATGATCGGCCCAGAATGACCGCAGATAAAAAAAACGGATCACGACCGCAGCCCCGCCCACAATATAGGGAAAATAGTGTGAGATCCGATCCATCGTATTATTTTTTTTCATAGGTCAAATCAATCGGAAAACGGGACGCCGTGACCTTGCCCGTAAAACCAGATCATATCGACAAAAAACGAGATGCCTGCACCCACGTAGTATCCCATTATCAATCCCAGAAAGAAGGGGCGGGCACTGCGATAGGTTCTGCTACCGCCAAAGCGCAAGATCGCGAATTTGCCCAACCAGCCGAGAAATATTGGGAAGATTACATGGGTTACGGGATACGCAGGCCCGGTTGCCAGACCCAGTGGATGCAGGGGCCACCAGGTGTAGCGGTAACGCAAGAAGTACAACAGGGCAGCGAAGGCGATGCCGCTGGTAAAAAAAGCCATTTTGCGCCAGTCGGGATTGACGGGGTCTTTGGAGTACTTAACCACGAAATCCCAGGGGCGACGCGCTAAGTCTCCGGAGATTTGCGATCCGTAATTGCCCGCGCCGCCTTCATACCCCATGGATATGATATATAAACAGGATGCGATAATGCCCACGCCCATTGCAAGGCACATGGCCCACGCGAGTTGCCGTTTGTGATGCTGAATGGTATCAAACAAACGGACGGAGTGGGTCAAGGCGGGCATCAGCGTTGTTTTCATATCGCCGCACCAGCCATAAGACATGCCGAGTGCGACCATGGTTTGTGCCGATAATCGCGTGGTGCCAAATGTGAACATGATAAATGTCTGCGGTACCATGACCGCGCGGATGGTGATTACGCCGGTTTCGGCGATGATGCGCGAAATACCGATATAGACGACCATCATGACGACGAGAAATACCGCGATTACCCAGAGGCCCATGCCCGAAGCGTAAAACCAGCAGGCCATGTAAAGCAGCCCGCCCAGCAAACCACAAACAGCACCCCGATAGGAGAGCAACTCGTCTGAGTCATCCACTGTTGCATCGCCTTTGAATGCTTTGCGAAATACATCGCGCAAGTGCGCTCGCGCAATCCAAAGCCCCCAGCCGACCACGGCAAACCACACGCCGATCATTTGCCAGCCCACGGGTACAAAGGAGGTGCCAGCAAAATTCGCTTCTGAAATTATGACGCCGAATCGGTTGAATAATCCCTCTTCGATGACCGCAAGGACGTAAAAGAAGCAGATGCTAAACGAGATGTCTAAATTGATAAAGTAGGCAAATCCCACGATTGGCCAGTAGAGGTTCATGCGAATTGCCTGAAAATTCCGTCCAAATGAAATGGATTCAAATCGCCATGGAAATACGGGAAATGTGGGATTAAAATAGGAAAAGATATTCCACAAGATTCCGAAGATCGAAAATGAAAAGCCCAGCCAAAAGAGCGGCGAGCGCATAAACGGGGGCAAGCGGGATGGTGTGTCGCCTTCCTCGACCATTGCGAGGGGCAATTCCATCAGGGCGTAGTCCAATCGCTCGTATTCGATCCATTGTTTGCGCAAGATTACCGCTGTACACAACAAGACCGCGCAGAGTGCCGCGAGCAGGCTCAACCACCAGAACAAAGGCCCGATCCACACTTCCCATGGAACAGGCGCGCCGCGCGGCAAGCCCTCAAAAAACCACGTCAATGCCGGGCCGGGTTCAATTACGGCCCAGGATGGCAGATAATCGTGTGTAAATTCACCCCATCGATTTGTCGGGTCGGCGAGATAATACGGTACGCAAAAACTGGCAATTAATCGGCTTAAGAAATACGTTGGCAGGGTTGAGGCGATCAGGCCCATTGAAAAGATGACGAGCAGTTCGCCCCGATTGAGTTTGAGATAATGCCGCAAGAATACGACTGTTATTGCAAAGGGAAAAACCACGGCCAGGGACAAGTGATTTTGCGCCAGCCGCGTTGTGTGCAAGATGTGCCGTGCATAAAATCCACCGAGCGCTGCCACGAGTACAAGTATTAGCCCCAGGATGATCGACTTATAGGTCAATGCGCGTGCGGTGGGGTCTTTTTGTTCGTATTCTCGAGCGACTTCAGCCATAACTTTATATAGGTCTGCGGATTGAGGCTGTCAAGGGAGAATGGAGTGTGACGTGTGAGGTATGAAGTGTGAAATGAATCATTCTTACGAATCAAGTAAATCTATCAAGAAAGCCGTCATCTATGATGAAGTGAAACTATTGGACTTGACCCGTTTTGGTGGGTACCTTATCAGTAGTCAGAAAGGCACTACGCCACCAACACATCCACCTTATTCGCCTGAGTTTGAGTTGAAGCGCCAGATGGTCGAACTTGTGCGCGCTGGTCGCAGTCCAGCCGAAAATTGGCCAGAGAGTTTGAGCCAACCACAGGGGGGCATTACACTCTTAGCCCTGATTCTTACCTGAATTGAAGAATTCATCATGATCAGAAACTACTTCAAAGTAGCAATTAGGAATTTTTCAAAAAACAGAATCTTTTCGCTAATCAATCTCACCGGCCTAATTATAGGCATGGCCTGCTGTACTATAATATGTCTAATTCTTCAACACGAATTCAGCTATAATCGACATCATTCAAATTCTGATCGAATCTACAAAGTTTTAACACGTACAAAAGCAAGTGGAGGAGATTTATACTATCGCTCTGGAACCCAGGGACCGCTCGGAACAGCTCTACAAAAAGACTTCCCTGAAGTTCAGATGGCAACGCGAATCTTGTCAAGAAACATGTGGGTTAGTCATAACGATCAAGGGTTTGAATGGAGAGTATGTCTGGCAGACCACAACTTTCTTGATCTTTTCACAGTTCCTCTTTTACAGGGGAATCCAAGTAAAGGCCTGCAGACCCCCTATACAGTATTTATAACTCAGACCGCAGCGAAGAAACTCTTTGGAAGTGAAGATCCAATCGGTAAAATTATAAAAATTGATCACAAATGGGTTACTGGTGATTTTCAAGTTAGTGGTATTTTGAGAGATATACCTGAAACTTCTTCACCTGACTTAAAATTTGATGTTTTGACCACAACTGTTTCTACAAACAGATTTTTACTGGATTTTTGGAATGGTTGGCAACCCAGGGCGACCATTTTTCCTTTTCAGACCTATATTATGCTCTCACCAGGCTATTCTTCTCGTGAACTGGAAAGCAAACTACCTGCTTTCACTGCGTCGTATTTAGGAGAAGAGATCAGCGCATTTACCTCCTTTCATCTGCAACCTCTCACCAAAGTACATCTATTTTCCAAACAAGATTACGGTATTGAAGGAATGGGTGACATAGGCTATTGCTACATACTGGCCGGTATCGGTCTTCTAATTCTTTTTATTGCTTGTAGTAATTTTATTCTTCTTTCAACTGCACACTCAACCGCTCGCACAAGGGAAATTGGTTTGCGAAAGGTAGTTGGTGCTAGTCGGTTACAGTTGATTCACCAATTTCTTGGTGAAACCCTTTTACTTTCTCTATCTGCTTTCCTTTTTGCCTTGGTTTTGGTAGAGTTTTCCCTGCCTTATGTGAATAATATTATTTTTAAGAAACTTACTCTTGAAGCTTCATTTTTATTGGCATTTTTATTGGCATTCCCACTGTCATGTGCATTTCTTGCCGGCAGTTATCCTGCGTTTCTTCTCTCTGCCTGTCAACCAGCAAAAGTACTAAAAGGAGATCCAAACGTAAGGCTTCTCCATTCGGGGGTTGGCAAAGGAATGGTCATCCTTCAATTTGCCATATCGGTAAGCTTGATCACTGTAACTTTGGTCGTTTACAAGCAGCTCGATTATATGCAACAGAAAAAACTTGGATTCAATAAAGAACATATTGTTGTTTTACCTCTCTTTCAATCAGAACGTACCTTAAAAGGACGATATGAAATTGTAAAGCAAGTATTTTTACAACATCCAAATGTTTTAAATGCAACCACCTCTCTTTTTCCACCCGGGTATGAGAATTTCACAGATATGAAGCAGATACGAACTTCAGAACAACCAGAGATAGAAAATAAATTCCATTTTTTACCTGTAGATAAAGACTTTATCAGGACCTATGAGATAAAATTGATCGAAGGTCACGAATTTTCTGCCAAGCCCAGATATTTGGAAGCAGTGATCAACGAAGCGGCGTTGAACCATCTAGTGCATCGTGGCAGAAGTGCTACTCCTTATAGATTAAGAGGTCTGCCGGTGTAAGTCCATTTAAAAGGCTTGGCCATCGTCTTGTTGAAAAAGTCAATGAAATCTAAGATACGTTGCTGAAGGTCTTGAATGGATGTAAAACTACCTCTCTTAAGCAGGCGTCGCACGAGGATGGAAAACCAGCATTCAATCTGATTGAGCCAGGAAGCATGCACAGGCGTATAAACAAAGCGCACACGATGGGATTCATCTATCAGGAAGTTGGCACGCGTTTTCATGGATTTTAGAATCCCGGATTTGCCTTTTTCACCTAACTCGTCTTGAATGTCGCACACATGGGCAACCCATCGGACTAAGGATTCAGATTTATGGGTATTGAGTTGATCCACGACAAAGACCCACTCGCCTTGCGGGTCTTGTGCAAAGGTCTGTTCAATATGGGTCTTGAAATCTGCTTCTGTTCGCGTCTTGGATAAGGTTGGGGCAATCAGCTTGCCTGTGGCGACTTCAAAATTGCCAAGCAAACAACACGTCCCATGCCTTTTGTATTCAAACTCCTGGTATTCGACCCGACCCGGCTTCATCGGCAAAGTTGGCTTGGCACGCGCTTTGGCCTGTATGCCCGTTTTTTCATCTGTGCTGATGACATGTACGCCTTGTTCGTGAAGCGCAGGAGCCGACTGATATAAGGTGCAGACCTTTTCGCTTTGTTGGTAAAAGGCTTCTTTATCCATATCGGGGGGACACTCCCAATAGCGCACACGATGAGGCTTAAGATCGGCCTCCTTTTAAAAAACGCCCTACACTACGAATGGAAATGTCCTTTACAATGTCGCGTGCGATGACTTCTTCTCGCAACGCTTGAGGCGTCCAATGGCTAATCGGATACCCACATGCGTTGGGGTCTTCACACGAGAGTGCCACAATCTTTGTGACCATCTGTGCCGTATAGGTCACAGGCGTGCCAGAGCGCGGCGCATCAGAAAGCGTGGACAGAATCGCCTCCGATAAGGCCTGTCGGTCGGCTTCGACTTCGATCAAGGTGAGGTGTTCTTGGTGACCAAGCCACCGCTTGCGCCAAGTAGAGACTGTCCCACGGTGGATCCTCAGTTGCTCGGTCACCTCCGTCATGCTTCTCCCCTCACTGCTCAAAAGGATGATGCCGGCACGTTTGACATGGCACTGTTGGCTGGTATGGCGTTGGACAAGCTCTTCTAAGATGGCGCGTTGGATCACGCTTATGGGCAAGGCACTTGCTTTTTTATAGTAACCAGGCATGGGACCCTCCAAGAGGAATGTAGAGGCACTTTTGAGAGACTCCCAAATATAAGCACACACTATTTATATGTTTAGCCTTTTTTGCCACGATGCACTAGGGTGGGAGTCGGCAAATGAGAAAGAGCTCATTATAGATATGCAAAGGTGGCGGATTGTTGGTATAATGAAGAATTTTCACAATCGCTCGTTACACTCTCCCATTAGTCCATTGGTGCTATTGTTGAATACCAATAATGGTTCTCGTACTCCTGTTAATTATCTCTCTCTCAGAATTGCATCTAGCGGCGTTTCTCAAACGATTGATTTTCTTGAGAAAAGCTGGAAGCATTTTGTGTCTAATCGACCTTTTGAGTTTTTCTTTTTAGAGGATAACCTTGGCGAGTTTTACCGTAAGGAACAAGACATGTTTCAAATTTGTAATATTGCATCAGCACTCGCGATATTTGTAGCTTGTCTTGGTCTTTTTGGGCTTGCTTCATTAACAGCCAAACAGAGAAAGAAGGAAGTTGGTATTCGAAAAGTTTTTGGCGCTTCTAGTTTTAACATTGTCAGCTATTTCGTCAAAGGATTCGTAAAGCTGTTGATTGTTGCAATCTTAATTGCTTGGCCTGTTTCATATTACTATACAAATCTGTGGCTACGAAAGTTTGCATATAAAGTGGATGTTGGAACTGAGGTTTATTTGATTAGTGGGTTCACTGTTTTGTTTGTGTTTTTAGTTACAGTCACATCTCAAGGCCTCAAGGTAGCACTGACCAATCCTGTTAATACATTAAGAGATGAGTGACTATATTGCTCCCCAAAGTGTAGTAGTTCAAAGTAGAATGGAAATTTGAGAGTTATTGTTAAGCTACAAATATGAAAGACGCACGACGCGGTTTTGGGTATTGAGGTCAATCCGATATTTGTCGATTGGCTCCAAAATGAGTTTCGCGAGTTTGCCGGTCTCGCCAATCGGGATGACGGGACTTTTGTGGTGGATGATGCGCGCAGCTTTTATGTTTGTGGAGATTGCCCTGATTCAACGGCGCAACGTATTTACTGGACATCCCATCTATTCGCTGGGTATATTGCTGTTTACGCTTATTGCAAGTACGGGTGTGGGCAGTTTTGTAAGCGATCATCTTCCGCTTACTCGAAAACCATGGGTTTATGTTTTTCCAGCTATAACGGCGATGAGTGTTGTTGCCCTTAATACCATTCTCCACTAATTGCTGTTTTTTATATTGCCGCCGTGGCTTATGCGCTTGTTCTGTGGTGTGTTTACAATTTGCGTCGAGAACGCGCGATAATGTGAAAGGAATTTCTATGATAGATCATATTGTTCTTCTCAAGCTCAAAGATGGGGTTACGCGGGAACAGACCGGGGCACTCCACGATGGTCTGTTTGCGCTAAAAGAAAAGGGCAGTATTCCGGGTATGGAAGAGATTACGGCCGGATATAACAACAGTCCCGAGGGGAAAAATTACGGCTATGATTGGGGGTTTATTATTCGGTTTACGGATGAGGCCGCGCGCGATTTCTATTTGCCGCATCCGGATCACAGAGCACTTAGCCAGACTTTTATACGTCCAATTGTGGATGATGTGCTCGTGTTTGATGTATGAACTATAGGAATAACCTGCATGTACATTGACCTCCACATGCACACCACTGCATCTGACGGTGCATGGACGCGGTCTGAACTTCTCGATTTGCTCGCCAAATACAATATCACGACTTTTGCGGTTACTGACCACGATACGACCCAAAATAGCCAACCTATGATTTCCGAGGCCGAAGCGCGTGGTATGCACTGTATTCCCGGCGTTGAAATCTCGACGCTGTACGATCGCGAATATCACATCACGAGCTATGGTATTGACTTTGAGCACTCGGTTCTTCAATCTATTCTCTCACACAACCGCGAGGAGCGCAGCACCCACAATCGGGAGACGGTTCGCCTATTGTCGGAACAAGACGCGCGCATCGATTTTGAACAATACGAACCTTATACTTATGATCCGATACGCGGCGGCTGGAAGTCCTTGAATTTCCTCATTGACCGGGGCATTATCAGGGATATTCCCGGCTACTTCGCGATCACTCAGTACCTGACCATGCGTGTTGAATGCCCACCGCCTGAAATCGTTATCCAGACGGTCAAAGACGCAGGTGGCATCCCTTTTCTCGCGCATCCCAATGTGTATCAGGGCGGCGAATTGATGTCCTGGGATCAACTCATGCAATGGCGTGAGTTTGGCATTGCTGGTGTCGAATGTTACTCGCCCTCAGTAGGCGATCTCTCTGAGACCAACTATTATATTGACTTCTGCAAACAAAACAATCTGCTGATCTCCGGGGGCTCAGATTATCACGGTCCCTTTCTCGACCGTCCTCTGGGCGATCCGCTTATTACACGCGATATGCTCGATCTGGGCAATCTCATATAACTCCGAATTTCAATATGGACAAATTTTTGTTGTGTGCCGTATATTCATTTCAGAATGAGGAGGCTGTGAATGCCTGAAACACAACTGAGACAAAAACTTCTTTTTTTATATTTAGGCAATTCCAGTTTGGAGAGCGAAGTTGTTGGTTGGTCGCTTTACGATGGCACGACTGATGAGATGTTTGAAGCTGCAGGTGAAGATGCCGAGCCGCCTTATAATTCTGTGCTGGATGCTATGCGCGATGGCTGGCGCGTTATTCAGGTGCCTTTTCTGAAAACGCCGGAAGTCGGGCGCGAATACGAAAACGATTATCTCGATTTTGAATTTGTCCTGGAAAAAATGGAGGTGATACATGGATAAGAATCTTTTGCTTACGTCCGTAGAAATGGCCCAGTTCGCAAGTAAGGGTTTTCTGCGTTTTGACAATTTGGTGCCGCGGGAACTTTGCGAACTCGCGTATGATGAGATGAGCACGGGTAAGCTCAGACGCCGCGCTCCGATGGGTTCGCCTTTTAGCGAGTCCTGGCCCGATGAAGCCATTGGCAAGGTTTTTCGCCTGCCCAAAGTGGCGGCGATTATTCACAGTCTGGTGGGTCCCGATCCGCGATACGATCATCACGCGGCGCATCTCACGCCGGCAAATACGCGCAAAGGTGCCAATTTGCATCAGGATGCCGAATACGATGTTCGCGATTTGCATTTCGATATTCAAATTTCCTTTTTTCCAGAAGATACACCGCTCGAGAGCGGGGGTACGCTTTTTGTGCCCGGCACGCAATTTCGGCGGGTTCACGAAGCCGAGATCAAGCGCTATCAGAATATCATAGGACAGGTGCAGGCGGTTTGCGAAGCGGGCACGGTGTTTTTCTGGCATACGAATATATGGCATTCGGCGCGGAGCAATTTTACGGATAGGGATCGGTATATGTTTAAGCTGCGTCTCAATCCCACGGTTCGGCAGCAGCGCCTGTGGAATACGGATGATTTGGATAGTCCTGAGGTTATACAGAAACTCAATCAGAAAATTCCCTGGCACGGGCAACGCCACCGCATTGAACTTATGAACCGCATCAAGTTCTGGCGTTTTCTCACGGGAGATCCCACTTTTGATATGAATCTCTGGTGGGGGCGCGTTGAAAATACGCCGGATGTTATTGTTTCGGGAGGTTATTGATGCACTTATCTATGCACAATTGGATGCGCTCGGAAGCTCTTGACACCACGCTTGAGAGGTTGGCGAAATTTGGCTACGAGAGTATCGAACTCAGCGGTGAACCCGAGCGGTACGATACGTCAGAGGTGCGCGCTTTGCTCAATGAGTACAATATCCGCTGCTGGGGGGCGGTGACTTTGATGATGGGTGACCGCAATATGCTCACAAAAGACGCGGGGATTCGCGCACAGTCTGTGCAATACGTCAAAGACTGTGTTACGATGGTTAAAGAACTCGATGGCTATGAGTTGACGGTGGTGCCAGCTACTGTGGGAAAGATCGCGCCGGATGCCACGCCTGATGAAGAATGGCAATGGGCGGTGGCCGGTATGCAGGAGGTTTATGCTCATTCTGAAAAAGAGGGGGTTCGCCTTGCGATTGAACCCATCAACCGCTTTGAGACGTACTTTATTACCCGAGGTGCTCAGGCGCTTGCCCTGGCAGAGGCGACGGGTGCGAATTGCGGCGTGTGTTTAGATGCTTTTCATATCAATATTGAAGAAGCAGATCCGTATCGAGCTATCCGAGATGCTGGGGACCGGCTCGTGGATTTTCATGTGGCGGATAACAACCGCATGGCGTGTGGTTTGGGGAACTGGGATTGGGCAAAATTGGTCGCGACACTCAAAGAGGTGGGTTATGATGATGCGCTCACGGTGGAATTTGTCGCGCCGATTGACCGAACCCCTGCCAATGAATATCCCAATGCGATTGAGACCAATCCCGTTGATATTACACCCGAGGAACTCAAGTTTATTCAAGATCACGGGAGCAGTTTGTTGAGTGAAGAATTTTACACTTTTCTCGTGGAGAAAACGGCTGAGACGTTGTTGCCGTTGATTGGATAGGTGCAATTCTCATTTCTCGAAGGCAAAATACTATGGCTCAAAAAATTCTCATTACAGATAAGTTGCAGGGTCCCGAATTTGCATCTGAAGCGCGGACAAAGGCGATTGACAGGTTGCGCGAATACGCCGAGGTCGAATTTTACGCTGCGTCCGAATTTAATGCCGAACACGCCGAGAGTGTGGTGGGTGTTTTGGCGGATTCGGTTGTGTTCACGCCCGAGTTTTACGCCACGGCGCGCGATTTGCGCATTGTTGCTCGCTGGGGTGTGGGTTTTGAAAAGGTCGATGTGCCACGCGCAACCGATTGCGGTGTCATCGTCACGGTTGCTCCTGTGCATATGGTCACGGTTGCCGAATTTGCGATCGCGCAGTGGATGGCCGCGCTCAAGCGCGTTTATACTTTGAACCGAAATAGCCATGCGGGGCATTTTGAGATTATCAAGACGTATGAGGCGGAAGGCTCTACGCTGGGGATCTGGGGGCTGGGGCGAATCGGTCAGGCGATGGCCGAACGCGCACGTCCGCTTCTGGGCGCTTCTGGACGCTTGCTCGTCTGTGATATTCGTCCCGATATTCGCGAGGTCGCCGCGCAATACAATGCGGAGGTGGTAGATGATCCCCGCGTCCTTTTCGAGGAATGCGATGCGATCTCTTTGCATCTTTCGGGGGATGATACGGTTGTGACCTACGATCTGCTCTGCGCGATGAAACCCCATGCCTCAGTGATCAATCCCTCGCGGGGCAATCTGGTCGATGATGAAGCGGTGAACCGTGCGATTAAAGAAGAGCGGCTCTATTATTATCTCGTCGATGATCCCGTCAATCAGACGCGCGCGATTCACAAAGATCATCCCCGCATTATCTGCACCAATCACAACGCGGGCATTACCGTTGAATCCGCTATTCGGCTTGACGAGTGTTGTGTGGAGCAAATTATCGACGCGCTTGAAGGTCGCACGCCCAGGGATGTGCTAAATACCGATGTGCTCGATCATCCGCGGGTTCGGGGGTTTTTGAAGTGAGAAGAAGAGGGGCTGGAGGCTGGTTGGTTGTGAGGTTGTGTTATATTATGTAGGAGGGAAATCCTTTTCCCGACTCGACTTACGCATCAATCAAGCCCATCAATGGGCCCGTCATCGCGGCATGCCCCCTGCTTAAAGCATGCAGGGGCATGCTTAAGCCGCGATCCAGAAGGTTTTGGTTGTTATTTAGCTGTTTCAACAGATTTGTTGACAATAATTTGGTTGCCCGATTTTTTTCAACAGATTTGTTGACAATGGTTTTATAGTGCAATAATAAATAAAAAAAGCCCCTAAAGGCGAATAACTGCGATTCAAACATAACCTATTCCCTATCGATGATGCGCTTGCCTGCCAAACCATCCAGGACTTCCAGACAGCGCGGTCTTCTTTTATTTTCGTTTCTCAACTCGCTCAAATACGCTTCCCATTCTTTTTCCCTGTTGAGACGCTTTAATGTGTCTCGCACCTCGCGGAGATAGGTGCCGGCTTTCTGGTAACCGGAAACTTCAACGCGGCTGATCTCAGACTCGGCCAGTTCTTTCCAGATCGCTATGGCGCGGTCTGGATATTTTTCTTTAATGGCCTGGGCTACGTCGAGCGATGATGTGTACATATAGCCCCATGAGTAGCCTATTGTGGATGGTTTTATATCGTACCACTTCAAAACCTCTGTTGGCTTTTTCTCTGCGATGGCAAGTTCGATCAGGAGATGGATCATGGGAACTTCTGAAGGGTGAATGTCTTTTTCAAATTCCGTCTTTGGTAAAGGCCATTTGTCATTGGGTTCCCCTTTTCGCTTTCTGCCCTTTGTTCGAGGTAAGTGTCCAGTTTCCAGAAAATAGCGCGCCCATGCTTCGACGGCTGGTCTCACTTTGGCCTTTTGTGCAGATTTGCACAATTCTTGAAAAGTATGCAGCGAAGGATTCGAGAAAAAGTCATCCGCATAAAAGGCCGCAGCACTGAGATAGTCACCAGTTTTTTCTTGAATGGTACGCAACCGGTCCTCAATATCTGAGATATTACCCAAATGATTGGGGTCTGTGTTTGTAATGGCTTTCTGGCACCAGTTTTTGGCTTCTTCATAGTGTTTTTCACCAATCAGGAGGTCTATCAGCTGTGTATATTCGCCAGTGATTTCGGCCTCGCGCTCGCGCAGAGGGATGATTTCATCTTCGCGCCCGGTTTGCTCGAGTGCAGCGATGAGCCATCCGGTCACTTGGCGTCGGAGGTCATTGTCTGACCGAATGGCATTCAGGCGTTTTTGCAATTCGTCGGCCAATGCATGCCAGTCGGATTTCTTATTTGCATTATTCCAAATATTTTCCAGCGCGTCATAACACAGTTCGTAGCTGTCGCCCAGGTCCATGTCCACCGCCCATGCCAATTTTTCGTACGAAGACAGCGAGGACGCTGGCAGAGCCTGAATCACAATTTCCATGCAGGCTGCGACTTCGTCAATTATGTCTCCTTCGATATCGTAGGTTTCAAGCGCGAAGTTGACGGCATCAATCAATTCTTTGCCCAGGGGAATGGCCTCGTCGGCATGGCCCGCCAGAAGAAGTGCCTGAAGATATGTTTTTAAACGGTTGAAACTTACAGGCTGATATTCCCGCTCATATTCATCCCAGTCGGGTTCTTCTCGTATGTCCGCTATTTCCTTTCTGATCGCTTTGAGTAGTGTGTCGGCATTACCACTGCGAACATTTCGGCGATCCTCCAGAAATTCTCGTACATCGGGAAAGGCTTTGGTGAGTTCGTCAAGCAGTTCTACGAGTTGTGCTTTGGTCTGTTTTTTCAGGTAGGCCAAAAGGGAGCCGGTGTTCTGCTGTTGTTCGGCTTCTAATTGTTCTTCTACATCTGTCCACATACCCAGTTCGGGGTTCCAATATTCTTCTCCGGTTGTCTCTGTTTCTTGCAGCATGTCCAGGCGGGCGTCTGTTTGCGAGATTTCTGGTACTGCAACATCGTTCTTCAAGCACATCAGGTATTCCAATACCACGGCAACGGCGTGTTTGCAATTTGTCCAGTAAGGACAGGTACACTCGGATGTCAAGTCCCCATCCTGGATTGCCACTTGCGTGACATAGCGCGCGCTGCCCAGCACATAGGCGATGAGTGCGCCTTCGGGCGTGATTCCCAAATCAGAAACGCTACTGTTGCGCTGGTAGGTGCGCCCCCTGCTGACGATTGTAGTACCTGCCCAGTCTTCAAGGTCTTCCCAGGTCAGACCGGCATAAGGATCTTTTTCCATAGCCAATGCTCCTTGTTTGTAACTAACTGACATCTTGAGATTGTCCCATTGACCTGATAGAGCAGTACATCACTTGCAGGTATTTTGAAATGGGCAACACCGCAACCATCCGTGTTTATCTGTGTAAAACGCTCAAATGAACTGCTATCGCAGTCATGCTCGAATTACTCGCCTTCATACACCGCTCACTCGCGTTTTTTCTATGGTTGCTTTTTATGTATAGGCTGGCTCGATTTACAGAAAGACGTTATCCACATCGGTAAAATGCAACACGCTGGCATGGGGCAGTTCGGGTGTGAGATTTCCCGCGTTGATGCAACTCAAGGGTAAAATAAGAAAATCGGTACAGATTTCAAGTTCAACTTGAGGTTTGTACCGAGAGGAGGGAAGATTCGTTATGAGTGACTATACACAAACCGCCATGACCCCGCTGGATTACGGTCGCTCGTTCCTGATCGGGAAGGGGCGCGCCAATGAGGCGCGCTTCTGGATTGAGTCGCGCACCCGCGTTATCGACGATAGGCTGGGGATCTGTGAGGATTTCTACCAGACAGGCTCATGCAAGAGCGAGAACACCTTTCACGAGAAGGATCTGTTTCAGCGGGACAACTACGATTTCCTGCCGATCTTTAGCGCCGAGTACGGTCTCATTTTCAGGCGTCATGCCTATCTCAGCGACCGCTACCGGGAAACGCGACCGTACACGGAGATGTTCGGCGGTTATGACCTGCGCCTTGTCGAAGGCTCGACGATTCGCGAGTTGCCGACGAACGCGGCGATCCGGGAGGAGACGTACCGCTTCGCGCCGCTGGTCTCGCAGACCGAGATCCGCAACGACGATACCGGCCTTCGGGCACTGATTGAATGCCCGATTAAGACGATGAATACCCGCCGTGACGACGACCGCTACCAGGTCGATACTGGTCCGGTCGCCTTCCCGGACCTTTCGGTGCGCCCCGAGCGGCTCATCGACTGCCTGGCGCTGGCTTTCGTGGCCTTTAATGCCCCTGACTTCGCCGATTTCGTGATCGAAGTGCCCACCACGGTTGATCCCGGCTACCCCGATTTGCAGATCTACCACTTCTCGAAGATCGTCAGTCTGCCAGCGCGCAACCGGCTGTTTGCGGTCGAATAGGGCGGTTCACTCGATCCGCTTCTACCGCTTCAAACCACGTTTCCAGTTCGCGTTTCATGCGATGTGGGGCGTGTCCAGGTCCGGGTTTCCGTAGATGCCCAGGTCGCCATAGCCCTGGTCGTCGGTCAAGAACACGATTATATTTGGTCGCGGTCGTTTGCCGGTCATTTTGTTCCTTAGTGGTCAGGGCAAGATATCCACGGTCAACCGATCTGGCTGATCCGGGTTGCACGCCCAGAGCGTGTCTGGATCGTACACACGGGGTGCTTGTGGCGGATGCATCGGCAATGTCCAGTCCGGGTTGTAGTGTTCGATCAGGGTCATGGCATTTCGATAGGCTATTCGGTCTTTCAAGTCGTCGTCGCAGTCGGCTTCTTCGATTACTCGCTGGAGAAAGCGATAGTCGTAATACGGCAGGTCTGCGCCGAATATGAGTCGCTCGCGCCCGACTTTGTTGGCAAACCATTTGAAGTCCCATGTGGAATTTCGTCCGTCGGGATATTGTACGACTTCGAACCAGAGATTATCGTGCTGTGCCAGATTTTCTGCGGCCCATGTGCTGGCGTGTACGATAAATTGTGCATTCGGGAATGTTCGGGCGGTGCGGTCCATCAAGCTGTCGTGCCAGTGCAGGTTGCACAGTCCGTTTCGCGCGGCTGCGACTTCTACCATGGGGAGGATTTCTTCTTTCATCGGGGGATGCCCGGCTATTCCGACGAGTCCCAGGTCGTCCATGGCTTTTTCGGCTTCGTCAATGCCGAGTTCTCCGAACCGCGGCTCGATGAGTGCCATGCCAATGGGAAATACGTCTGGAAAGTTTTTGCATGCGCGGGCAATGGCTTCGTTTTGTTCCCAAATGTCTTGTATCCCGCGCGCGATTGGGCTTCCCACGGCTGTTGGCATGGATATGGTTGCGTAAATATCGGTTTCGGCAAAGCGGGATAAACACATCTGGACATTTTGTCCGACGGTGGGTACGCGGTTAATGGTTCGTCCGATGTGGTTGTGACAACAGATGTACGGTCGCATGGTGGTTCCTTTTGTGTGGATTCATAAACTATTGTGTTAAAAAGGCAATAACACGTAATATATTAGATCACATTTGGCCGTCAATCAAGAGACGGGGCGGGCACGGGGGCACCGCCCCTACGCAAATTTAAGGACAATGATTCATGCGCGATGATCCATCTTCTCATTATCCCGCACGATGTAAGCGTACCCATCAGGTCTGTGAACTGCAGTCGGGTGAGTTTGCGGTTGTGGCTGGGCGGCTTGTAGATCGAGATGCGCTTTCCGATGAGACGGGGAAGGTTCGCCTGTGTTTTAATGCCGCGCACGAGGTAAAGACTGGGGATATTGTGGAGGTTGAGGGTCGTCTCAAAGACGATGTTTTTCACGCTTCAGTGCTGCGGGTGTTGGTGCCGTCGCGTTCTACAGCGGCGTCTTTATCCCAGAGCGTGCGGGCTAATTTGCGCAAGCGCGCCAGGGTTATCGCGGGTATTCGCCACTTTTTTGATGAGAAGGGTTTTGTGGAGGTTGAAACCCCTCTGATGGTGCCGCAACCGGGTATGGAGCCGCATCTCGAGGCGTTTCAGACGACGTATGAGATGCGTCAGTTTTATCTGCATACTTCGCCCGAATATGCGATGAAACGCCTGCTCGCGGCTGGGTTTGAACGGATATATCAGATTTGCAAGGTGTTTCGGCACGAGCCTGTTGGCAGGATGCATACGCCGGAGTTTACTATGATAGAGTGGTATCGGGCGTACGAGGATTATACGGATATTATGGTGGATACCGAATATCTGATTGCCGAACTCGCTACAGATTTGCACGGAGAGCCTGTTGTGCGGACGGATCAGTATGCGGTTGATCTCACGCCGCCGTGGGAGCGTCTTACTGTGCGGGAAGCGATGTTTCGCTATGCTGGTATTCGTGTCGATCCGTATTTGGATACTGCTGCTTTTATCAGACAGGCGGGACATTCGACGATTGGTAAGGACGATCCGCCAGATGTCGCGTTTTTTAAGGTGTTTCTCGATAGGGTTGAACCACATCTGGGTAAGGAGAAACCCACGATTCTCTACGATTATCCCGCACCGATGGCGGCGCTGGCCAAGCGCAAGTCCAGCGCCCCAGACCTGGCCGAGCGATTTGAGGTTTATATTGCGGGTGTGGAGTTGTGCAATGCGTTTACAGAGTTGAACGATCCGGATGAACAACGCCAGCGTTTGGAAGAGGAAGCCGCCCAGCGCGTTCGTGAGGGGAATCCGGCTTATCCTGTTGATGAGTGTTTTCTTGCCGCTCTTGAATACGGGATGCCGCCTTCGGGGGGTATTGCGCTTGGGGTGGATCGTCTGGTTATGTTGCTTACAGGGGCGTCTTCTATAGGCGAGGTTATGGCTTTTACCATGCAGTAGATGGACACAAAAACAGGGTGGGGGACAAACGTCTCCCACCCTGTACCAGGCTCTGATTCCCCTTCCCCCGTCAGCCTGAATAGATGAATTCTTTTCAAAGTCTCTTGTTTAATCTTCCCACTGCAAGGCCCCGGCGCTTTGATAATCTGTCACGCGCGTTTCAAAGAAGTTCTTTTCTTTTGCGATGTCAATGGTTTCACCCATCCACGGAAATGGATTTTTCGATCCATATACCGATTGTAGCCCGATCCGTTCCAGCCGGCGGTCAGCAACAAATTGCACGTATTCGCGGAATAATTCTTCATTGAGGCCCAGGACGCCATTGGGCACACAATCTCGCGCATAGATCACTTCGTATTCTACGGCTTCGTGAATGAGGTCGTAGATGTCGCGTTGCAATTCCGGTGTCCATATTTCCGGGTTTTCCAATTTTATGGTGTTGATTAAGTCGATGCCAAAGTTCAGATGAATGGTCTCGTCGCGCAAGATGTACTGGAATTGTTCTCCAATGCCGGTCATGCGGTTTTGTCGATGGAAGGATAGGATCATGACAAAGCCGCTGTAAAAGAAGATGCCTTCCATGATGACATAAAAGCCGACGAGATTTTTCACGAATTTCTGCATGCCTTCAATGCTTTGTGTTGAGAAGTTGGGGTCCAATACATCTTGGGTTAGTTCCATCACGAATTTGTCTTTGCCTTCGATGGAGGCGACTTCGTGATACATGTTAAATACCTCGTGTGCGTTAAGGCCCAGGGATTCGACGATGTAGTGGAATGTGTGCGTGTGTATGGCTTCTTCAAATGCCTGGCGCAGGAGGTATTGCCGCGCTTCGGAGTTTGTGATGTGTTTGAAGATTGCGAGTACGATGTTGTTGCCGACGAGGCTTTCGCCTGTGCTGAAGAATCCGAGGTTTCGCAAGATGACCTGTCGCTCGGCGTCGTTCAGTGCATTTGAACGCCAGAGTTCTATGTCGCGCTGCATCGGTACTTCTGTTGGCATCCAGTGATTGGCGCATCCATTGAGATAGTGCTCCCATGCCCATTCGTATTTCAGGGGCATCAACTGGTTTACATCCACCTGCCGGCAGTTGAGCATTCGCTTGTCTTCCGGGTTGATGCGCTTGCCCAGGTCATACGCCCCGCCAGTGGTGCCACAACACAGCGCGGAAGGTACGTCAGTATTATCCGCCTCAACGGGCGCATGAATACCGTTTTGCTGCGCGTGATCTTGATGGACTGCGTTGTACTCTATATTTGCGTGACTTTCAACGTCTTCGTCTTCAAATATGAGCTCAGACATATCACAACTCCTTTTAAAAAGATGAGACATAATAATCGTTCAAGCAGTTGCCTCAATGATGGCTTCGCGAAATTTCACGAAACTGTGCGAACGGCTACGATTAGAATCAATATGAATGCCAACGTCTCTAGCAGCCTCCACCTTTCGTAGTCCAGTCTTAAAGTAGCCGTGTCGCTTCAGGATGCGTTCGAAAGCTTCCCAAGTGCCTCCGCGGATTGCATCCGGGTGGCGATAGCGTGCTTGATTTAGAATTTTTTTTGAAACCCTCGGATAGGCATTACACACCGCCTGCCAGTCGCCGAAGTACCATGCCTCCAGTTCTTCAGTTGAAATATCCTTCCATCCATAGATGGCCGAGATATGCACCTTCTTCGACAAATTCCGGTATGCCGGGTATATCTGCGACTCGGCGTGTTTGTGTGTACCCCTCCTCGTCGCGCCAGAGGACGCGGACCTCTTTGGGACGCAGTGCGTTCAGGAAAAATGGCGAATGCGTGGTCGCCAGTAACTGCGTGTGCTCGCAGGCAGCACGGCATTCTTCGGCAAGTTCCGGAAGCAATCGAGGGTGCAAGAAGTTTTCCGGCTCTTCGATGCCGATGAAGGGCGGCGGTTCGGGGTCGTATAACAGTACCAGATAAGCCAGTATTTTCAATGTGCCATCAGAAGCGAATCGCGCCAGTACCGGGTTGCTGAATGGTGCGTCCTTGATCTGCAACAACAGGCGACCATCGGGCATGACTTCTGATAGCACGCGCTCAATGCGCGGCACACGCTGGCGTAGCACCTCAAAGATCTGGTTAAGTCGCTCGGGGTATTGCTCTGCAAGGTGCTGTATGACATTAGCAAGGTTGTCGCCGCTCTTAGACAGTCGCTCTTGGGGTCCTGCTTCGGGCTGGCCCCGTGCGCTGTCTGCCGAGAGGTATGACACATGCCATCCGGTGATGAAGTCGCGCAGTGCTGCTACGCGCGGGTGATCGGCAAATTGTCCCAGGGCATTGACTGCCAGCAGGTCGGGCGATTGGAGCGGTACCTCGTTGCGCGGGTCTAATTGGATCGGTCCCCGGTTAAGCGTGTCCAATTCGTCGTTGCTCACCGCTGACCGCTCTGCCCTGTCCCTCGCGATAATCGAGGAATCGGAATGGTCTGCCGCGTTGGCCGCGCCGCCATTGTAACCATTCTTCCTTGACAACGGGGCGGTTGCGGTCTTCGTCAATGGCCAGGTGATAAGTGATCAGAGGCGTGCCCGGCTGTTCGCGGTACTTGAGGTCGATGACAACGGGGTCGATGTTGCCGCGCGTCCGCAGTTCTTTGGCACGGCCACGTTGATCCCAGGCGCGGCGCAAACCCGACTCGAAACATTCCGATAGAAACGCAAATACGTCGAATACTGTTGATTTGCCGCTGCCATTGGGACCGAGCAACACAGTCAGCGGTGTCAATTCCTTGAACTCAACTTCTCGCAACGCACGGAAGTTCCGCACCTTCAAATACTCAATCCGCGCCGGTGCTGTGTATTGTGAAGTTGTTGGGTTCATCTTTTTTCGATCAGTGTGGCGAGCGCAAGGATGAGCAATCTGGTCATTTTGCCAAAAAGATGACTGTGTCGAATATAGCTAAAAAAATAAGGTCGCCAGTGCGATGAACCGCAAGGAGCCGTCAGGGGGAGACGGGATGGGGGGAGGAGAAGGCTTTAAAGCGATTGGGGAATCGCTTTAAATTATTGCTGTGCTTTTATTTATGATACAATATTTTGTAATTAAAAAAAAAAGAGCACAAAATGTTGTGGTAAAAACTTGTTTATTATCAGTAATTAATTTCCGATAGTCAATAAAAAAATGTACTGATTATATCAGTCATTGATATTATCCAATAATCAAGTACACCACAATACATAATTATCCACAGAGCTATAAAAAGAAAAAGGGAGTGGATTAAATCCGCTCCCTATACCAGAGCAATGACGAATTTAGCATTGTCCGAAGTTGTTTTTTTGTCAGAGCAAACAAATCTCCTTGTTTCCCCTCCCTCGCACGGGTTTCGGTATCCAGTTTTATCTTTTTTCCAGCTTCTCAAGATTCTGAAGAATTACTATAAGTTCGTTGTGTTTCCTCATCCACGAGGTCGAGCGATAGCAACTCAAGGCGTTGCACTGATTGTAAGAACCCTATCCTTGACCCATAACCCTGACAGAGATCTTGAGCTGTACGGATCACATTTTTCGCGTGCTGTTGAGCTTGGTCGGGTGTTGTGTTATCAGACGTTCTTTCATTAGCTAAATCCCGATATCGTTGCGAGAGTGCTGATTGCATCCCTATCTCATGAGCGGCCGCTATGATTGCAGCCATAAGTAGGCCCCACTCGTCTGTCTGATGGAGCATCTTTGTCCACGGCTGGTTGGACAGAGCATCAGCGATACCTTCATCCGAGACTTCACCACGGACGAATTGATGCAATAGGTCGGAATCAACCATTCGCAATATCAGGACGACCACTACCATAATTACAAAGGATGGCTGGTCGGACCTTAAAGACGCTAACATTAGACCAAGGCGATGAATCGCCTGTGCGATTATCCGGAGGCTGAGATCAGACTTACTCAAAAAGATCCGTAGCAACTTGGAAGCATCATTTTCCAATTGGTTATCTCTGCCGAGCATGTGCTTACGCGTGAAGAATTGATCAATCGGTATCGCATTCAATAGTGCGTTGATAAACTTCTCCCGCTCAGGGTCTGGTAGTTGGAGGTCAATATCGAAAAATCGCCGCAAATATCCATCGCCATCAAAGTCGCTGCCGTAGAGTGATCGAATAGAATGTGCCAATTCAGAGCGATTGATCGCGAGTACAAATACAATATGGTCCACTGAGAAAAGGTGTTTAGCGACTTCGAGCAATTCGACTGCATACGAAGGGCGGCACCTGTCCAACTCATCAATAACGACAACCAGCGGTCGGTTCTGGCTGGATTCCGCCAAAGTGCTCGCCATATCTTGAAGGACAGTTCTGAAATTCTGGACTGACTCTCGCGCCCCTTGATAGCCAGCCAGTCTTTCCTGGGCATAGGAAGCGAGAAACTGACCAGCCTCCTTTTCTATGAGTGGGCTGACATCCAAGATACCTGCGGTTGCGATCCGTATAATGCCCGGAATAGCCCGTTGAATTACCTCCTTTGCTGCGTCCTTTGCCGCAGTGATCTTCTCAGAAAGTGATTTATCAGTATATTCGCTGAGGCCATCGGTCAGTTCGGAAGAAAGCGCGACGAAGGGATCCCCGGTAAAGTCGGTTTCCCATGCATTGAATTCAATAACGGGAAAACCCTGGTTTCGCAGGTACTGTGCCCAAATTCTGAGGAACGTGGTTTTACCGGTGCCCCACGCGGCATCAACCGCCAAGACACAAGGCCCCTCGATAGATCCAACAAGGTGAGTAAGAATTTCTACCGGCTCTTTCCGATCGAGCAGGTCATTCTTAAACGGATCGTCCTTAGGTACCTCAATTTCCTGTGGTTGGATACGTATTCCCATATTCGCTATCAACCTCTTCAATTTGTTATGTGGTCGTTTGGCCTTTGCTTGGCCCTTCGCCAATCAATGCTTCAATTCTGTTTGTCAGATCCTTGCGGAACTCGTCAAGATTTTCATTTTTTTCATAAGAATATATCATAAAATCTTGTCCTTTACTGTCCTTTACTGTCCTTTACTGTCCTTAAATTGTCCCTTTAGGATAGGCCATCGACCTCAAGGAGAGAAATGTTAAATCTTGCGACAATATTTATAGGGTTGTTTGTGTTCATGTATTCGCCCTTTCAACAAAGAAAAAGCAGGTCACCTATTGCGAGTAACCTGCTTTTCAGAGATTATGGGGGCTATAACTCCTATTTTTCTATGACGAGTAATCCCAATCTGTTAGGACCAGAAAAGCTGATTGCAGTGCTTTGATCGCTTTGTCCTATGAGTGCAGAAAATGTGTAAATTCGCTTCTCCCTGTTTACCATTGTGGATATATGAGCAGTTAAGGAATAGTCGAGGAGTGAGCAAACGACGAATAGGTGCGATTTTTTGTCTAATACAAGGTCTTCCTCCGACAAACCGAACTCTTTAATTAGAGTATCGAAAGGGACCTCGAACTCGTGAACGTGCCCTACTGTTCTTCTTACCTGAGTTGCGGGTACATAAGCGAAACACATTTTGTTGTGATTCGTTTTGATCTCCCTTGGGGATTATGTAGAATAGTGCCGAAGCGGGCATATTGTTGTTTGTCTTGCTTCAAACATTATTGCACTCCTATTCAAAATTGAAGACTTCTATCAAGTCAAACTCCAAAGGCAACAAGTGATCAACCTTTTTTTTATGGTCTATCATCTGCATAAATTGGCCCACCCGTTTTTTGTCTTGAAATTTGCACACGAACTTTCTAACGGAACAATCTGTATAGACCGCCCCAAAATATGGATTATAAACAGTATCATTCTTACTTTGAGAGAGCCTGGCTCTTGCATAGACTGTTTCTGAACCCAATGCTTCACAGACAGCCAGAGCAGTGGGACTTTGGCTTAAATGCACCGGCTCTCCATCTCTAACATGTTGTCCCTCTACTTTGATGTGAATCATAGATTGTTCCATAAAAATAACCCCCCTTGAGATAAATCCTACACAATCCCCTTACTATTTGGGGCAAAATCTGGCATAATACAATAGGAGCACTTATGTTGAGTGCTCCTATTTCTATTAGTGCTTCTTTGGCAACCGCCCTCCTCCACCGCCGCGATGGTTCAAAGGTGGATTATGCTCCGCTATCTTCATGGCCTCGTGGGCCCTGACCTCTTCTATTGTTACGCCCGGCTTTGCAGCCTGCCAGCAAAACCTGTCACCCGCTGACATCTTGCCCCCTGCACGGCTCTGCTCACCAGACCGCCGCAGAGCAAATCCACGGCTGATCCGATATACTTGAGATCACTCTCTGGCCCTACTACGCGATATTCCCCAAGACTCTTTGGCGGCGTTTGAAATGATGGTCGCCCACGACTAAAGATTCCCATTGGTTTGCTCCTTTCACTATGGTTGTGGGAATCTGCTGAGTGCTGCTATGTTAGAGCAGCACTCAGCACTATATACCCAAAAGGTATAATATTTGCCACACCTTGTCGAGTGGAAATGTGCCGATATTTAGATCGCGTGAGCTCATACAATCTCCTTGATATGTATTGCGTGATCTCGCCAGATGCAGCTATGCGGAGCTGCATCTGGCACAAAAAATAATGCTCTTTTGAGCAGTAAAAACACTTGCGCTTCAGCGTACGAAATGTTATCTTACGGCATATCGTAACCCTTTATTTTTTAGGTGGATAGAATTGAAAAAGGGAGAACCTTATGTTTACGCATAAGACTCTCCCTATCTACCTCCAGGCAATACAAAAGCTCACTAGCCTTTTATGCCTAAACGAAAAATAACGGGTAGCCAAAAATAAAGCAAGGGAAAAGTGAGGATTGCTATGGCTACCAGTGCCCCTGGTATGCACTTCCGCGAGGGCATCTCTCTGATTCAACTCTTCAAGATGTTCCCTGATGACGAGGCTGCCGAAGCGTGGTTCATCCATACGCGCTGGCCGGATGGTGTGGCCTGCCCGCGCTGTGGGAGTATCAATGTGAATGAAAGGACGGCTCACAAGACAATGCCACACCGATGCAGAGATTGTGATAAGCGGTTCTCTGCAAAGACAGGCACCATTATGGCTTGTTCCAATCTCGGCTATCAGATATGGGTGATTGCTATCTATCTCTATTCTACCAGCCTGAAAGGTGTATCCTCGATGAAGATGCACCGCGATCTGAATGTTACACAGAGAACCGCGTGGTATTTGCTCCACCGTATCAGACATTGCATGTCTGCGGAGGAACAAGCTCTGTTTGAAGGACCTGTTGAGGTGGATGAGACTTATATCGGTGGGAAAGAATCTAACAAACACGCTAAGGATAGACTGCGTGCAGGCAGAGGAACCGCTGGCAAAATACCTGTGGCTGGTGTGAAGAACATAATCTTATCTCCGAAGACTGGATAATAAATTGAAGCGAAATATGGACACAAAAACAAACGGGCTATTGTGATAGTAGCCCGTTTGTTTTTTCTGTTTCCGGCACTATTCTATAATACAGGCAGGGAGGTGAGACATGGAAGCGTCAATACTACTCATTCTTTTCGCAGCAGGATTCTATTTCTTGCCATCTATTGTTGCAGCTACTCGTCATTACAATAACCTGGCGAGCATCTTGGTCATCAATATATTTCTTGGATGGACAGTTATCGGGTGGGTTGTGGCTCTTGCGATAGAGAATTATATACAATGTTACCCCGAATCTCGTAAGTGACGATAGCGTCCATATATTTCTGTAAAATGTAAAAAAGTCACCGTAGCTCCGAGAAAAATCTTAAAATAGGGGTGACAAAGTAGTATAAACCCTAACGTGGAGGCTACGATGACTTACCCTAAAGATATTAAAATTTCTGCGCCAGAGCAATTTGCACTTTTGAATGACCCTGATTTTCTCAATCAGGCCGTGACACGCTTCCTCCAGCAGTTTCTCGAAGCGGAGATCACCACGTTTTTACAGGCAGAACCCTACCAACGCACGACACAGCGTACGGGCTATCGTAACGGATATAAACCTCGTATAGTCAAAACGCGTGTAGGCCGTATCGAACTGAGCGTCCCTCAAGATCGGGAAGGACGGTTCCACAGTGGGTTATTTGCACGCTTTCAACGCAGTGAAAAAGCCCTGATTCTTGCGCTTCAAGAGGCGTATCTGCAAGGGGTCTCCACACGCAAAGTGACAAAGATCACAGAACAGTTGTGTGGCACCTCCTTTTCAAAGTCTCAGGTGTCTGACCTGTGTCAAGAACTTGATGCAGACATCCAGGCCTGGCAGGCGCGATCGCTTGAACAGGCATACCCTTACCTGATCATTGAATTGATGCGACCTATCTCTACATCCGATCTGGGGGACAGGTCGTCTCTGAGGGGGTCTTAACCGTGACTGGGATCTCAGAGAGTGGACACCGAGAAATCCTATCACTCGACGTGGCACACACCGAGACAGAAGCCACTTGGACATCCTTGTTTAAAAACCTTAAAAAAAGAGGGTTAATGGGAGTGCAACTCGTCATCTCTGATCATCACAAAGGCTTACAAAGCATGTGCTGAAATGGTTTTATTCAGTATGCCATCAAACGACACTTTCAGGGGGCCTCTTGGCAGCATTGTCAAACACACTTTCATAGAAATATCAGAGGCATCACACCCCCCAAGCATCAACGCCAGGTCGCCGATGCGCTCAAAGACGTTTTCAACGCGCCCGATCGCAACACGGCGCAACAACGACTATGTGACATGATGGACACCTATGAAAATGTCCTACCCAAACTCGTTGATAAAATAGACCGCGATGTGGCGCATTGCCTGACCTGTTTCGACTTTCCACAAAAGCACCGCAAACGCATCCGTACGACCAACCTTTTGGAAAGACTCAATCGTGAGATCAAAAGACGGGCTGATGTCGTCCAGATCTTCCCCAACGAGCAAGCCTGTGAACGCCTGATCGGCGCCTTGTGTATGGAGTGGTCTGACGAGTGGATCGCTGGCAGACGCTATCTGGACATGACGTACTTGAAACAAAATCACTGACCCCTATCACGGAGCTACCTTTTTACAGAACTTTTTGGACTTGACCTAAGTGACTGAAAGATTGTAGTTTACGAGAGGGGTGTTTTGGGGGGGGGTGGGGGGTGCAAAAACAACAATTTGTCGTTTTTCAATATTGCAGTACAAGGGATTATTATGAAACTCCTAACTGTGCTGAGGTGTATAATGTACTACACCGTAGCTACTTTATACCTTTGCATAGGTATAAAAAAGGTTGACAATCTTTCTCCAGTGCAATAAGTTTCGGGGATCCCCCGACGTTATCAGACCAAATTTTAGCAGTAAAGATAGCGAGAGGAAGATGTTTTGATCGCTTGGCACAAGTCAACCACCATCAGGTATGAGTCCCGCTCGGAAACATACAGCAAAAATCATCCAGACGAATTATTCGCTGTAACCCAAAACTTACAGCTTTATCTTGAAGAGATAGAGCTGGGAAAAGACCCCCTAAAAGTTAAGAAGGGGTTTATTCGCATTGAACCTAACGGCATTCGGGCTATTTCTCAGAGTGGAGGTTATAAGAAAAAATTGGCAAAAACAAGGCTTTACACCTATTGCGATACAAGAACTAATACCCTTTATCTTCTCTGTATTGGCGGAGAAAATGGACAAGGTAAGGACATTGAGTATTGCAAAAAAGAAGTGGAAAAAATAAGGAGGACAAATGGCTAACTTCTATCTTTCTTTAGGGGATATGCTCCTCGATTTAGCTGGAGCAGATTTGGCAGATCGTTTTCTTGAGTGGCGAAAAAAAACATCGCTGGCTCGAAGACTTTTCAGAATACGAAATCAAATCGGTCTTTCTGAAGAAGAAGTTGCAGAACGCCTTGGGTGGTCAAAAAAGCGGGTGGAGAATTTTGAGCGCAAAGAAATGCGCCAAATCAATTTTGAGGATTTTGGGAATTACACACAAGCAATAGACATTGGGGTTGGGCTTCTCTTTTATAGAGGAGAAGACAGCCCGATTGTTGCCAGAATTAAACACCATGTAAATGAGACCCAAAAGCTATTAAACGCATTGGTAGAGCAAGCAGAAGGAGATGAAAAAATTTCAAAAGAAATGGAGAAATTTCTCGATGATGAATACTTTCTCCGAATCGCCACGATTTATGCTGAAGCGTTGTTAAGGCTCGACCAAGATCTTAACGAAAAGAGTGATTTTTTGACAGAGATTCGTATCACTCTGTCAAAAGTAAAGGAACAAGTCTCACCAGAAATACCGGATTCTTTTGTTGAAACTGAGCCATCTTATACGGCGGTGGCTATATAGACTGTTCAGGAGGTTGCGCTGAACAGAAAAAACAGGTTGCCCATCAAGGGCAACCTGTTTTTTTTAAGCAAAACTTCGACGAGAAAGGAATGGGAGATAAGGCGATAAGATTGGCAAAACGAACTGTGAGAGAATCGCGGGAACATTATGGTGATCCTATTCCCGATCCTGAAAGTATATCCGTTTTTTTACCAGAATCATATTCTCGGCACTATCCTACATAATCCCCACAAAAACTTCAAGAATACGCGTTTTCATGAAAGCGATGTCTCTCGGGTGTCTAACTAATAATCATGGCTAACTCCTTATTTTTGTCTTGCGGGCAGGCTAAGTATCAATTATTTTTTATTTAACCTTGCAAGGTGGTTTGAGATTAGAGGGCCGTGTCTCTGCGAAAGACGCGGCCCTTTGCTTATTGTGGGTATTTGTAAAGTATATTTTATGTCCTAATCAGTTTTTAAGACCACTGTTAAAACATCAAGTTCACTATTATTATTTAGTCTTTATCTGTATTATCTGTCCATTGTAGCCGCACCTTTAATTTGTTCAGACGCGACTTCCAAGGAATACGACGTTCATGCTGGAGCCTTCCAACGATTATGCTTGGGGCTATTCCCTGTTCTTCGGCAAATTGCTGGATTATGCTAGCACTAAATCTGGAAGATTTGATAAACTCTCTCCAGTCGCGACGAGGTATCAGAAAATCGGTCGCCCACTTATCGGCTTCACCATCCAAATCAGTGATCTTCTTGTTGTTTAAAATTACGTTAATGTAAACATCTTTCTTGCTGTGAAACAGAATATGTGCGGCCTCGTGAAACAGACTGAACCACAGTTGGTCGTCTCTCAGGTGGCGTGCGCTAAGTTGAATCACGGCCTTGCGTGCCGACAGCCACCAAGCAGCACCACTAAGTGCTGTATTTGGCAGAGGCTTGACGGTGACCAGTGCTACGCCTGAACTGTTGCACAGTTTTCTCGCCTCCTTCAGTGCTCTGGCTATTGGCATTCGCGTGAGTTGGCGTATCTGTTTCAGTGTCTGCTTGAAACGGAACTGGTTGTAATCGGCGCATTCTTCACGCATAGCTCGGATCTCGCCGAGCCTGAGCCACGTTGCCAGCGCCGACGTATCACTGTTAAAGCTCGGAGAGTGGCGGTATGCGATGTTAGCAGTTCCGTACTTATTTTCCCAAGAATCCAACGATGCGACACCAAAAAAAAACAACAGCTTTGATACAGCATCTACATCAGATAATGGCTTGCCGATTACGCCACGCTTCACCAATTCTTGAATAGGAAACTTCTTCGGCCATTGGATATAATTTGCTAATTTTTTGGCCTCAGCCTCCTGCGCCTTGTAGAGTTGATAGTCAGCCTCGATACCGATCCATACGCTTGCGGCAAGGTCTAGCACTTTCTCGAACTGGAGCGCGGTCTCAGGGGCAATGGGGGCAATGCCCGCGACTATCTCACTAATGAGCTTGGGCGAGCGGCCGCACCTCCGGGCGAACTCGGCTTGTGAGATGTCCCAAGCCTCAAGATAGTCCTTCAGTACCCATCCCGGGGGAACTGCGTAGTCCGGTTTGTACTGATTGGCAGGTGTAGTCATTACCCTTCACTTCTGTTCAGTGGTAGTCAACCACTTCGAGAATAGTGATCACGGTTACCCCATCTGTGTCAATCCCACCGTCCTGCCTGTAAGGAATTGGATCATTGGCTGGCCTAAAAATTAGCCGGTAGGGATGGACAAGATCAATAGCATACTGCCCTTTCCGTTTGCCCTTGAGTTGATGTCTCCGTAGCGGGGGAATGGTGGGCACCATTGTCAGCGTCTGGGCATTTTTCAGAACCGTAAGGCGTATCGCAATGATCCTTGCCATGCGGGCATTGTATGTCTTCGTGAGTTTCGTATGAGAGTTAAAAATTTTCTTAAGTTTCTGAGTTTGAAAGGTAATATCCACATTACTATCCTGTTTCATTACCATATCGGTAACAATATACATTAAAATGAAAAAAAATACAACCCTATTCGGTTGGATGGATGAGGCAGATTTAATCTTTATCTTTTTTATCCGCCTCATCCATAATTCAGACAATTTTCCAATGTAGCGATCTCTATCTCTGACCGCTCTACTGACACGCCTCACATGTGCCGTCTGTAATATCACATGACGCAGCCGTCGGTCCTGGGGTGACAGGGACCTGGTGGTGTGTCTGTCCGTTGGATAGAGGCGGGTCCATTGGCGCAGGGGCAACAGCCGTTTCTACGGGTGCTTCGTCGCGTTGTACATGGACATCGCTGGAGGCGGATTTGGACTGCATCCACCGGGGCTGGACGCCGCGTTTGTTGATGTCCATGGTGGATTTCTCGATCTGGGTTGCTGCCAGAGAGCGCAAGTAGTACGTGGTCTTCAGCCCGCGCACCCAGGCGAGTTTATACATGTCGTCCAATGCTTTGCCGCTGGGTGCTGCAATGTACAGATTCAGCGATTGGCCCATATCGATCCACTTTTGCCGGCGGCTGGCGCATTCGATGAGCCACTCTGGCGCCACTTCAAACGCGGTTTTGTAGAGGTCTTTCACGTCTTGCGGCACGCGATCAATTTCCTGGATTGAGCCGTCGAAATACTTCAGATCATCTACCATCTGGTCGTCCCACAGGTCGCGGGCTTTTAACGCTTCGACCATGTAGGGATTCAACACTGTAAAATCACCCGACAGATTTGCTTTTACATACAGGTTGCGATACATCGGCTCGATGGATTGCGTCACGCCCGAGATATTGGAAATGGTAGCGGTCGGGGCAATGGCCATCACGTTGCTGTTTCGCATGCCGTGTTTGGCGACTGCCTCGCGCACCACATTCCAGTCCAGGCGCGCGGATGTATCGACTTCAAGGTACGCCCCCCGTTCCTGTCCCAACACCGTCAGGGTATCGATGGGCAAAATGCCGCGATCCCATTTTGAACCGATGTAGGAGTGATATGTGCCGCGTTCTTCGGCCAGGTGCGTTGAGGCCAGGATCGCGTAATACGAGATCATTTCCATGCTCACGTCGGCAAAATCAACCGCGCCTTGCGAATCGTAGGGCAAATTCAACAGGTAGAGCGCGTCCTGAAATCCCATTACGCCCAGGCCCACTGGACGGTGGCGTTTGTTGGATGTGGCGGCTTCTTCTGTGGGATAAAAATTGATGTCTATCACGTTGTCCAGCATCCGAAGCGCCGTGGATATTGTGTCTTCCAACAACTCGCGGTTGAGGCCGGTGGGTGTGATATGCGCCACGAGATTTACAGAGCCGAGGTTGCATACCGCGGTTTCTTCGCGGCTCGTGTTCAACAAAATTTCAGTACACAAATTCGAGCTGTGGACAACGCCCGCGTGATCCTGGGACGAGCGGATATTGGACGGGTCCTTAAATGTGATCCAAGGATGCCCGGTTTCAAAGAGCATGGACAACATTTTTCGCCACAATTGCACGGCATCGATCTGGCGATGTTGTTGCAGTTCACCGGCTTCGGCCTTTTGTTCGTACGCGATGTATTTCTCTTCAAATGCTTTGCCGTACAAATCGTGCAAGTCGGAGACTTCATCTGGGCTAAACAGGGTCCAGGTTCCCTTTTCCATAACGCGCTTCATAAACAGGTCGGGGATCCAGTTGGCCGTGTTCATGTCGTGTGTGCGGCGGCGGTCATCGCCCGTGTTTTTGCGCAGCTCCATAAAATCTTCGATGTCCAGGTGCCAGGTTTCCAAATAGGAGCATACCGCTCCTTTGCGTTTTCCGCCCTGGTTGACGGCAACTGCCGTGTCGTTCACGACTTTCAAAAATGGAATTACGCCCTGGCTTCTGCCATTTGTGCCGCGGATATAGGAATTTGTCGCGCGCACATTGGTCCAGTCATTGCCCAGACCGCCCGCCCATTTGGATAATTTGGCATTGTCGGATACCATTTTGAATATGTGTTCCAAATCATCTTGTGCGGTTGACAGATAACACGAGGACAACTGCGGATGCAGGGTGCCAGCATTGAACAGGGTGGGTGTGGCAGAGACAAATCGGAAGGAAGAGAGGACTTCGTAAAATTGAATGGCGCGTGCCTCTTTGTCATATTCATCCCAGGACAGGCCCATGGCCACGCGCATCCAGAAAAACTGCGGGGTTTCAATGCGGCGCTCGTTGACGTGGAGCAAGTAGCGATCAAAGATCGTTTGCACGCCCAGGTACTCAAAGTCTTCATCGCGTTCGGGTTTTAAGGCCGCAGATAGACGCTCCAGATCATAAGTGCGCAATTTGGGATCTAAACGGTCATTTTCAATGCCCGTTTCAATAAATTTTGCAAATCCCTGCCGACAGGCGTTGTCCCTGTCTTCAAGCGCGGGCTTGAATCCCAGGGCGTGGCGATAGATCACGTTGAGCAGCAATCGCATTGCAACTTTGCTATAGGCGGGTTCTTTTTCTACGCGACTGCGCGCTGATAGGACCATGGCGCGTTCAATATCGTCGGGTTTGATGTCGTCGTAGAGAGAGCGATATATCTCATTGAGCAGAGCCTGGGGATCTACTTCTTCATCGCAAACGGCAAATACCTCGGTGCGAATGCGGTTGGCATCCAGGGGTTCGCGCTTGCCGTCGGCTGTTTGCACGCGGAGTTTGGGCGCGTTGGGGTCCTGGGGTTCTTCTTTGCCGCTGAGTACGCGGGCTTTTTGGTGGTCTTCTCGATAGACGATGTAGCGTCGCGCGACCGCAAAATGTCCTGCACGCATTAATTGGATTTCGACTTTGTCCTGAATGCGTTCGACATCCACGCTGTCATCCGGCTCGTGCAATTCATCTTCAATTTCATCGATAACAGCGTCGGTGAGTCCCGACACATCGGTTTCAATTTTGGGCGGCAATGAATGTTCGTTGGACAGTCCCAACTCGGCTCTGAATGCTGCCTCAATCGCGCGTTCAATGCGCGAGCGGTCAAAATCAACGACCCGACCATCGCGTTTGCGTACCGCAAAACCAACCGCTACCAGTAAAGTGTCAACTATTTCGGCCATGCATGCCCCCTCCAAATACTCTTCGTTTCAAGTTGCATTGCAACAGATTCATCGCCATTTTTATGAACAACTTCGGATGAAGTATATTCTTTGTAAGAGTATATTTTGAATTTTAATACATACGTCATGTGTGACTTCAAAAGCAACCACCGATGAACACGGATAAACACAGATGAAAGACAACAGTACGCAGCTATCAGCCCCCGCCCATTCTGGACGCCTGCTTAAGGCATGCAGGCGTGACGATAGGAATAGCGATGTCATTGCGGCAGGTTTTTAGCCGCAATCCAGGAGATTTTTAGCTGATCGCTGACTGCTGAACGCTTGTTTTGCTGACCACTATCCTAAAGTCACACATCGCGTTAATACATGTAAGCAACAAGTTTTTGTGGCAGTGGGCAGTATTAGAGCCACTTAATGCCCCAGGGGTATGTATGCACTGGGAGCATGACCGCCATTCGCAAAGAGATCAGCGACCCTTTTCAGTTCGTGACTGAGCACCTGCACGTCCCGCACAGTCAGAGACACTCCAGCAAACTGAGGCTGAGGTCGTAGCTGAGGGGGCAGTCCTATCGGGATTGGGCTGAAAAAGTGGTCCGCATCATAAAAATTCGCCCATTGAGACAATTCTTTCCCCTCTTTATGAGCTTTGATCCAGTCTTCCCCATAAGAGATGAGGAGATATTGAGGGTCAAAGCCTCGATGCCATGGCAACACGAATACGGCTATGATCCCTGAATCCTGCAATGATACCCCGACCTTTTCAAATACGGCTGGTCGGTAAAAGGTCTGTTCTTCCACTGTGCCGCTGCAGGGGCTCATAAGGGGCCTCCTTTCAAAGAGTTTATGTTTGCTTGTCTGCTGCCGCAGTGCAATCACTTGTGTCGGTCTCGGCACTTCGATACATAATCACCATTTTTTTACTACGCGTAAGTCAATTATTTAAATAATAAGGGACAAGCGCTTTTTTTTCTTCTACCCACAAAGCTCGTTCCGCCAATTCCTCCTCTGCCAATGCCATAGCTAATTCTATAGCTGATTCTATAGCTAATTCCACAGGCACTGATTCATTCACCACCAGTTCCTCTACCACCGAACCCAATATCTCCATTTTCTCCTCCGCCAATTTATATACCAAACTACGGTGAAGATACTCTTGGGAACGGTCTCCTTTCGTCGCATTACAGCTACGACACAGGAGTTGCAAGTTTTCTATGTCATCAGAGCCACGCCTCACTCGAGGGATAATATGGTCCACTTGGAAAGAGTTGAATGGATACGGTTTATAACACCCATTGCAGCAGGTCAGTTGTTTCCCAAAAAGCCAAGTCTTTTTTTCAATAAAATCAAGATCGCGTCTCATTATATTTTTTCTTTCAAATGCAAGCCACTCATCGCAGGCTCAAAAAAAAGCACAATGGGGAGAGTTAAGAAGATAAGTTTGGAGATTTGTTTTTAAGACAACAAATCGGGAAAACATAAGGTTGGAAATCCCAATCGCAGAGGAGGGGAGAGACTGCGAATAATGGATTTGTTTTCCCGAAAAAAAATAATAACTTAAAGACAAAACGCAGTTGTATTAATTTTCTTAAATTTTTGAATAGGGGAGAGAAGAAATTTTCATTAACAACCGCAAGCACAATATATGGTGGTCTAAAAAAAAAGTCAATACCAAATATATGTAAATCGCAATTTTGCTGGTGTTGAGTTGTGCGTGCGTCCAATTGCCTGTATATGCGAGATTTAGAGCGAGCATTTAGGGCTGGAGACGCAGGTTTCGTATGTGTAATAGGGAAAATTTTATATTTTGTTGGCGTACTATTTTTTTTCTGAAAAAATCCTTTGACGCAGTAGATAAAATTCCGAATATTCAGGGCGTTGAGAGGAACGCTAATCGCTAACATCGACGTACTCCCTTGACTGAAGTCAAAGGATTCCGGGAGTCGCCCTGACTTTCAGGCGGCCTCCCGAGAACTTGCAGCTTCGTGGACCGTATGGTGATCAAACACCAAGACCACAGGGCGCGCCGAACGCCCACTACTGGAAACCCCAGATACCTGCCGGTGGATATTGAAAGCACCCACAAGGTCTGCTTGACCTTCAAAGCCGCAGCAGCAGGAGTACCAACCACGATGTTTGCGGTTGGATTTCTTTCTTATACCACAGTGCGGGCAAGTCTGCGAAGTATATTTTTCCGAGACGACTTTGACCTTTATGCCAAGCAGCGCGGCCTTGTATTCAATCATCGCGCTGAGTCTGGCATATGGCCAGGCGTGCAGGCGTTGATTCATCCTTTTGCCATAGGCGATGCCAGATCGGATGCCGGTGAGGTCTCCCAAAATGATAAGTCCTACCCCCTTATCGGCACACACATCCACAAACCGCCTGCTGGCGATATGGAGAGCATGCGTGATTTGTCGGGTTTCTTTTCGGGCGATCTGGCGATAGCGTCTTGACATCTTGGGATGGTCCTGGCTGGGTGGCTTGACCTTTGCTCTGACCTTCTGCCAGTATCGGCGTGTGGCCTTAAGTTCACGTCCACAGACCAGATACTGAGAGCCATCACAGAAATCTGCTGCAATGAGCCAGTCTTCGCCTATATCTACACCAACGGTGGCCTCTCCGGATTTATCAGGAACATCCACTTTGACCACCAGACGGGCTTGGAAATCCCGTGTGTGCGTATCGTAGATGATCTGGACGTTCTTCAACTGGGAAAGGTCAACATTTGGGCGGGTATGGAGACGAAAGACGAGATGGCGCACACCGTCCTTTCGGGTGGTGCCAAGCGAGATGCGAAGATATGTCATCCCGCGCTTGTGGATTACCTTGATGGAGCCATTGTTGGGATGGGAATAGCGCAGCGGAGAGAGTCGCGTCTTCTTCCTGAATCCGGGAGGCCGTGCCTTCTTGTCGCGCTTGCACTTTGTAAAGAACGACCCAAAAGCCCATCCCACCTCTTGCCGCGTGGTATCTACCACATCGGAATACAATTCCTTGTGCAACCCGCGGGCAATACGGTTGAGATGGCTGGCCGAATAACAGACTTTCCCATGCTGCTCGTATTCTTGACGCAGATGAAAGATCAAGCCATTATAGACTTTGGTCGCAGACAACATCGCGTCACGGAGAATGGCAAAGCGTTCAGGTGCGCCGCGAAGACGGGCCTTATGAGTCAAGTATGGCATTAAAAACTAACCGTCCGAAATATAGTGTCCAACTGGCACATTGGTATGCAGGAAAATAGACATAACATATTGTTTTTTTATTGCTCTATCCACATTTATTATACTTACAAATGGTATAGATGTCAACATCTATATGCAGGTCAATGTTTATAAACACGTCGCATGATTGGCATTGTGCTTCGCGTGCCTCCCCGTGCTCAAGCACGAGGTCTCTTGCGACATTTTTTTAGGAGGAGAGATGGACGCCAATATGCTCGCTTCACTTACACAGACCAGGAAGGCCAGGACGCTGCGAGCGTCGTCATGGGATATTAGTGGACGCAATGGCGATGCATGGGTTATTGAGGGCGGCGAGACGCGCGTGTTGGCCGATCTCAATGGGCCGGGTTGTATTACGCATATCTGGATGACGCAAAGCGGGGAGGGTGCTTTTCGCAATGTGGTTTTGAAGATGTTTTGGGATGGTGAAGAAGATCCGAGTGTCGAGGTGCCGTTGGGAGATTTCTTTTGTTTGGGGCACGGTATTTCAACGTCTTTTCAATCTTTCTCCTTTTCCGCGTCTGCCAATGCACAGCGCGAGAATCAGTTTGTGCCCAATGCCGCGCTGAATTGCTATTTGCTTATGCCGTTTAATCGCTCTGCGCGTATTGAAGTGACGAATGAGGGCGATGAGTCTTATCGGCAATATTTTTATGTGGATTACGAGTTATATGACGATCCCTGGGGAGAAGATACAGCGTATTTTCACGCGCAATTTCACAGAGAAAATCCGTGCGATGGCTGGGGGCACGAAATTCGCGTCAATACGCCCGAGGCGAATATCGTCAATGCTGAGAGACTTGCGTGGGATGAAAATTACGTGATTCTGGAGGCGTCGGGCGTTGGGCATTATATTGGGTGCAATTTGTCGGTGACGAATTTTCAGGGGACATGGTGGGGCGAAGGCGATGATATGATCTGGGTGGATGGGTACAAGTGGCCGCCGGATTTGCACGGTACTGGCAGCGAGGATTATCTCAATCAGGCGTGGGGGATGCAGGATAATGCGTTTTTGATGAATGGGTCGTCAATTTACGAGCGGAATACGGGTGGGTATCAGACGTCTTATGTTTTTCATTTGACCAATCCCGTGCGGTTTGAAAAGGAAATTAAGGTGACGATTGAGCACGGACACGGCAATCATCTGGCGAATGAGATGGCGTCTGTGGCTTATTGGTATCAAAAAGAACCGCATCGCAAATTTGGGATTCTCAATGTGGCACAGCGACAACCCGTAGAGAAGTCGCGCGAAGGTGAGTGGGTGCGAGATAGCAAGAATCAAACTTCGCAGCGCGAGGTGGAGTTAAATGCGGAGATGAGAGAGAAGAAACGGCAGTGGGCGACGAGGAGTGAGGAGAGATAGGACTATGCTGGAGACAAAATTGAAATTGGGATTGAAAGATCAGGGGCGGTTGCTGACGGATGAGGAGTTTGCCGGAGCGGAGTGCGATACGCCCTATCGATATGAGCGCGTGGAAGAGAGATTGGTTGTGATGGAGCCGAGCGATTTGCCGCATATGCAGGTCGTTTTTGCTATTCTCGAAGCACTATATGTCTATAGACATACCCATTCAGGGGCGATTGAACTCATTGCGCCCGAAGGCTGGATACGGACTTCGGATCAGACGGATCGGGTCGGTGATATCGCTGTGTATTTGGAGGATGTGTCTGCTGACCATATTTACGATCTGGTTCCCGATCTCGTTTTTGAGGTTGTGAGCAGGGGGAGTGAAGAACGAGATTATATTTTGAAGCGTGGAGAATATTTCGATCTGGATGTGGCAGAATACGTTATTGTCGATCCCTTTCGACAAGTCGTTACGGTTCTTTCGCGTGGGGAGCACGATTATTTGGCTCGGGAATTGGGAGAGGGCGATGTTTATACTTCTGATCAGTTGCCCGGGTTTGAGCTTCGGATTGCCAACTTGGGATGGTGAATATATATTATGACAAGAACACACTTGAAATTGGGCTTGAAAGATCAGGGGCGGTTGCTGACGGATGAGGGGTTTGCTGAATATCTGGATGTCAAAAAGACGTAAACAGGTTTGAAAAATCAATTTCGGGATAAATCATGGGAAAAAAAATTCCTCTAAAGGGGTCGGCAAGGATGAGACCCCGTGCAAGGCTAATCGGTCTGATCGGGGAAGAACTCATCAGCGACGAACCTGTTGCTCTGGTAGAGCTTGTTAAAAATGCCTATGATGCGGATGCAACCTGCGTTGGAGTTCATTTTGAAGGAAAAGACCCTGAACGACCAGAGAGAGTTGTGGTTACCGACGATGGAATAGGAATGGACCTGGAAACGGTCCTCACTGGCTGGTTTGAACCTGGAACAGTCCTGAAACAAAAATTCGAAAGATCACCAGGTGGGCGTTATTATCAGGGTGCAAAGGGAATAGGCAGATTTGCAGCAGCGCGTCTTGCCGAGGCCCTATTTCTGGAAAGTAAAAAGAAAGACGAAAATCAAGGTGTATCGGTTTTGCTTGATTGGGGAAAGTTTGATGATGAAAGCTATCTTGATGAGATTACCATAGACTATGAAGTCGTACCCATGATTGATATGGATCATGGGACACGTTTAACTCTTGAAGGTGTGCGGAAAACTTGGGATGAGTCAGATTACGAAGAACTGTTTGCCCGGCTGTCCCGGCTGATGTCACCATTTGAAGACGTAACGGATTTTAAGATCAATCTCGAAATCCCAGGATATCCTCAATTCTCTGGAGAAGTCCAGCCACCTGAACTTGTTCTCAGACCAAAATACCTTCTGAAAGGGAAATTAAATACAAGTAGAAATTTCACGGGGGAATTGCAGGTTGATGGGATAAAAATAAAAAAATATACAAATCACAAGATTGGAGATAGGGATTCCGCTCCGCTGTGTGGCCCTTTTGAAGTGGAGATACGAGCTTGGGATCGCGATCCGGAAGGGTTGGAACCTATAGTAGAAAGGCTTGGTTTGGGGATACAGGAAATCAGAAGAACTTTAAATACCTACTGTGGAGTGAGCATCTACCGAGATGGATTCCGCGTCTATCCATATGGTCAGAGAGGTAATGACTGGCTCAATCTCGACATAAGAAGCCGTCTGAATCCAGTGATGGATCTCGCAAACAATCAGATTGTTGCAGCCATTAAAATTTCTCGACAAGGCAATCCAGACTTACGCGACCGGAGCACGAGAGAAGGCATGGTATTGAATGCGGCACATTCGTCTCTAGAAGCCTGGTTTAAAGACATCCTGTCCCTTCTGGAAGAGGAACGCTATGGAATCCGTCCTCGCCGCGAATCATCCGAGACGGGTGTCGGCGAGCCGTTATTTGAGGCATTCGATCTCCGACCAACTGTCCAGCGTACCGTTGGTGAACTTGGTAAGGATCATGCAGTTGCCACCCTGATACAGGATACTGAGAAACAGGTAACAGAGGGAGTAGAGAGACTACAAGAGGTGTTCTCACGCCTTTTGATGTCGGCAGGACTTGGACACATGGTTGATATTGTTATTCATGAGATAGGTTCTCCACTCGGAAAAATAAATCGACAGCTACTGATACTTGAAAGACAATTGTCAGACCTGATAGATTCGGATGAACTAAAAAAAATCTCTACAAAAATCGATTCAATTAAGGGATGGCTTGAGCAGATTCACAATCTGCGTCAGCGTCTTGAACCTCAAACCCCAGCGAAAAGAGGGCGTGCAACAACATTTGATGTGCGCGAAGAGGTGGAAGATAATTTTAATCTTCATGAAGCGTTGATTAGCAAGCAAAAAATCAGGTATGACATAATCAGTCCTGAAAGGCCATTAAGAGTAAAAATGTCCAGAGCATGTCTGGGACAGATACTCGTTAATCTTATCGATAATAGCATCTTTTGGCTCACCCGCGATAAAGGAATCGGTAATGGGGGCCAGATAGATGTCCGTATTGAGTCCTTAGAGCATGGCTTTCGGATACTTTTCTCTGATGACGGGCCTGGTGTTCCAGATAAAGATGAGGTAAGAATATTCGAGCCGTATTTTACCAGGAAGCCAAATGGAATGGGTCTGGGACTTTATATATGCAGAATGCTTATAGAGCCTTATGGGAAACTTGTTTACCGAAATGATTACAATCAGTCAGGAGCATGTTTTGAAGCAAGATTTGAAAGGAGCGTAGGACGATGATAGACGGTAGCCAAAAACTTAATGTTCTTCTCGTTGAGGATGATAAAGAAAATCTTGATCTACTGATGGAGTCTTTGCCTGAGACAGTTTCTGGACATAACATTGAGTGGGAACCCTGTAGTGATTTTGAGGAGGCTGTTCGGCGTGTCCGTTTGAGACGATATGATTTGGTCGTTACCGACATCTATAGAGACGAGGAAGGCCACGAGAAGGAGGATGAGGGGGCACTGGATATAGTGGAAATTATCCGAAAAACACGATTCTGTACAATTGTAGTCTTTACAGATGGTCCTTTCCCTCAAGACACTCCAGTGGGGCCATTCGTAAGGTTTGCAGACAAGAGTACAGGCAACGAAGATATCCTTGATAAAATGGAAGAGCTTATAGCTACCGGAATACCGGTAATCGCAAAGAAATTACATGATGAACTGGATCGTACCGGCAAATCGTATCTTTGGGAATTCCTTGAAGGTAATTGGGATAGCCTGCAGGATAACTTATCCGCCCCTGATATTCTTGAGCGTCTGGTAAGAAGACGTGCGTCCATTCAAATCGGACGCCTTGATCCAGGTGCCTCTCTCCCTACCGAGGTAGAAAGAGTAGAGGGAATGGAATTTTATATTTTCCCCCCTGTATCTGGTGAGGAGATCAGGTTAGGTCAGATTTTGCAACATAAAAACGAAAAAGATTATCGGGTTGTTCTTACGCCACACTGCCATCTTACAGTTCAGCAGGAACGTTACATATGATAGTAAAGAGAGGGGGCAAAAAACCAGGCCCGTGCTCTCCGTAAGACACAGGCCCGGTTTTACATAGATGGAACGTTGTGCGCTTTAGCCAGTTTGGCTAAATACTGTTCGTCCAGTACACGTTGTTCTATCATTGGGCAGCACCTCCTTTCCCGAACCCGTGGTTGCTACGGTTATAGCAACCACGGGTTCTTTTTCTGGCAAATAAAATATATTGACTTCGATATTGAGGCAAGGTATATTTGAGTTATCTATGACCGAGCAGACCCCGCTGTTGTCGGGTCGCCTGCTGAATACAATAGCCGATGTGATATTCGGACTTGCTACCCGGATACGGCGAATAAGTGGGATTAGCGCGTTCTTTTCTGCGCGGTCATAGTACTGCCCGGCATCTTTTTGGCGTAAGGGCACACAAATGAGCCGCGTTTTTTATATTTAGGGGGTAAATAAAACAAGCACCGACTCTGATCCAGTCGGTGCTTGTTTTTAAGCCAGGAGATCGGGTTGCAATATCTTGTTTGCTGACCCTTGGTAATCAGAACAAAAAAGAGCGCGTTGCTTTGCTCTGGAAAGTAAAAATCAGAGCCGGAGCCGCCCTCTGTCCGCAATACGATCTGCCCGTACTCCCAATATATCGTTTGGAAGTAGTTAGGCAAGGTTTTTTCTAAATATTACGCGGCTCCACGGTATAACAGTATATCCGCCAGTTTTTATACTTTTATTCAAAGGAGTCTGTGATGTTCCGTGCCAAGGTATTATTGGTCAGTGTTTTTCTGTTAGTTTTCGCCGGTTCTATTTACGGAGGCCCAAACGCCAACACAAGCATATCCATTGACCTTGTGCCACCGGCGAGTTTAGGAAATGGAATAAATGACGGTGTGACAAGTGGCAAAGTCAGTGGGAGAGAAACAGACATATTTGTGGAGGTATTCGGTAAGGGCATAAACACGCCATTATTTGGTGTGTCAGTTGAATTTGATTTTGATGAGGCTATTTTAGGCGCGCACGGGAACAGTGGAGAAAACCCTATTTTTGCTAATTCGAGCGGTAGCCCACCCCATATAATAAACGTTTACGACTATCAAAAATCTCAAATAGATTCCCACGGGTTTTTAATGCGGGTCAGATTTAGCCTAAAGATTGACGTGACAGATAAAGAATTTACGCTGGCTATTAAGACCGTAAGACTTAGGCCAGATGCCATTGGAAACGCCAGAACCGATGTGATACACCCGGTTGGTGTATCCATACAGTTTAATTCTACGCCGGCTGCTGGTGCTGGCGCAATAAGAAGAAAGAACATGTTACCAGGTGACTTAAATGGCGACGGCTTAGTTAATTACGCCGACCTCGTAATATTCACTAATAATTTCGGGCGAATAGACGGCGATACTTTTAACCCTGCCGACTTGATAGAAGCGGCGCTGATTCCTGCCGGGACAGCGCCCGTTACCATAACCGTATATGAAACAATAACGCGGTATATCGTTGAAACCGTTACAGATTTACCGCGCCCTGATATTGTTGTAAATCCCGGCGCGTGGGATTTATCGGTAAATGATATGGATGAGTTATTAACGGGTGTTCGTGACGTGTTCGGTGATCATTTACTATATCCTTTTGATTCTGACATCATAGTAAAATATAAGAGTCCAGAAGGCCCGCGAGTGTTATACTCGCGTGCATCTGACGGGTCTTATATAATATGGCTTGATGTTCGAGAAGGCGCGGCGCAACCTATTTTTCAATTCGCGCACGAATACGCGCATATCTTATCGAATTACCGTGATGCTACACCCTACACAGAACAATTATGGTTTGAGGAATCTATCGCCGCGCTCGCATCTTTTTACGGCTTGAAAGAAATGGAGAAAAAATTGGGCGCACGAACGGATCAGAATGGACAAATAAGTAGTATGATGGTCCGAATGTATCACGATAATTTAAGGGCGAGCGTCACACAGCCTGCCAATTTTTTCGCGTGGTATCAAGCGAACAAAACCCAGCTTGAAAGCAATCCACATCTCAGAGGTAAAAACAATATAGTCGCGGTTGAACTGTTAGATATTTTTGCGCTATACCCCGATGAGGCGTGGAACGCTGTAAGATATATGAACCGGGGTTCTATCCGGGCAGGTAGGACTTTAACCACGTATCTTAACGCCTGGTGGGATACAACCCCGAAACGGTGGCAGTTTATCGTTGAACACGTTATGGCCCGGTTCAGAATTCCGCGCCTTAGCAAACCTGCAATAGCCAACGAAAGGACTGAAGAAGGGCGGGCTGGTAAGTAGAAAAGAACGAAAATCAAAACACCACAAAGCGACCCGGTTATTGTAACGAGCAATAACCGGGTCAAGCTGTGGCACCACAAAAGGAAAAGGTCTATGACTACCCACCAACTGGCACGACAGCTACGAATTGCATATAATACAGCACCCAAAAAGTATAAGACAGCAAATATGTGTCTTTTCGGCATACAATATGCAGATGAGTTAAAAGCTAATTTACCCGTTGCAGAAGTTTTACGCCGGTCTCGAATTGATAAGTGTTTTACAGCAGAAATTAATGTCGGTATGAAACTTGCTGCGCGGGTTACGTTAAAATAATATACCGGCTAAGACCGCGACGTAAAGAAGAAAACCTTTCTTCGCACGTCCGGATCAGTTGCTTTTGCCTTTGTCGGTGTCCTGGATATAGTTGCTCAAATAGGGCTTCGATCCGCTTGTTCAAAAAATAAGTGTTGCTTGAATCAATTTGAAAGCCCATATTATTTACTCCTATGTGTTATAGGTTTATGTTTTGAAGCCCGGAAGCTGCGAACTTCCGGGCTTTGTTTTGTCAATATATCAAACACAAGTGAAACCCGCAACAGATTTGTTCAAAAAATAAGTGTTGCTTGTCAAGCGACAAGATCACTATACCGCAACCTTTTCCCTTCCATACTTTGAACAAGTATTTTCATCTGCGCAATCGTGTCCTCAGAACGTATATTGTGCCGGCCCGCGAACTCTGCGCCGTATCTGTCGAGGTGTTTTTGGCTCATATAATGGTACACGCCTTTATACCCGCGTTTCACCATCGCCCAAAATGATTCAATCCCGTTTGTCGTTATTACTTTTTGAACATATTGTTTCTTAGCCGGGCTATAAACCGCGCTCTGGCGGACATATTGTCCCCTGGAGTGTATGACCGTTTCATGTTTATAGCCCAGATTACCCACGTTATCGTAAACGTATGAGCCATCTGTATAAACATTAGCACCTTTCACCACACGTTTTTTAACGAATTCCGTCATAACCTGTTCGTTCACCTCGAAAACTGCCTTAGTTTGAACTCTGTTTGTGTCGCGGTTCTTAATACCAACAAGGGGAAATTTATCGGTCATATTGGCTCGTTTGCGCTTGCCGCCGATAAAAGTTTCATCAACTTCAACTGTGCCCTGAAAGCTCTCAGCATCGGCGCGGAAACATTCACGAAGGCGATGGAGCAAAAACCAAGATGTTTGTTGTGTCACATCGAGGTCTCGATGTAGCTTGAGCGATGACACGCCTTTGAGATTCGTTAGAAACTGATACATCGCAAGTGCCCACGCCTGATAACCCAAGTTTGAACTCGCCATAATCGTGCCTGTTTTGGCTGAAAACTGTTTATTGCAGTCGCGGCACCTGTGCGGCATTGTCGGATGTTTTGCTTTCGGGTCAACATCGACCGAGCCGCAACGGGGGCACGCCATACCATCAGGCCATCTCGCTTTGATGAACCACTGTTCCGAAACTTGATCATTTGGGAATGTCTGGAACAATTCAACGAGCGACAAGCCCTTGCGAAAATACTTGCCCGGGCCTTTGCCTTTTGCTTGCGCTGGAGGAGAACAAGTTTTATTTGACTTCGCTCCGTTTTGTGGGTATAATTTACACATAACTTTTCCTTTCTTTTCTTTGTGGAAAGTGTTTGTGTGGCATCGAGATTGGGTCTCGATGCCACTTTTTTATGCTCGATTTCTTCGCTGTGATAAAGATAAGGACAAAAGGTAATTTGGCAATAGAAAAGATAAAGCTATCTTAACCTGATGTAAAATAACAACTTACGGTGTATAAATATACGAAAATAAGGCGGGAGGCACAAGCGTTTTTTGCTATATTTCTTTGGAGAAATTTTGTATTAAGCTGTGTAATTTCTATCTACTGAACTTGGATCGGATCCCATTACTATCGGTCTTTGGGTAGGTGGGAGTCTCACGCCCAATAAGCGGAGTGATGCGGTCACAGCCTTGACCCGACTCAGTCAGGGAAAAACACGCGAAAATCCGTTTATCGTTCTCCAATGTCCCTGGTGCGGTGCTCAGATGGGGCCTGTAAGTACAAGGAACCGAGTCAGGATTTTTGGGTATGAAAAAAAGCTCCGTCCATCAACAGTGAAATTTAGATGTTATGATTCAGCCTGTGACTTCAGCCGGGAACTGCCACTGAAGGTTATTGACGAGGAAATCTATGAATCTCCACCAACACTGCTTATTGGAACTGTTGACAAATTTGCCCTATTGCCCTGGTTTCCAAATGCACGCACTCTCTTTGGTATCAGAGACGGAGATAATGTTTCGCCACCAAACCTGGTTATTCAGGATGAGTTGCACTTGATCTCTGGTCCATTGGGTTCAATGGTTGGCCATTATGAAACGGTCATTGAAGAACTCTGCACTGAAAAAAAAGAAAACCGTAAGATCAGGCCCAAAATTATTGCATCAACAGCAACTATTTCTCGTGCAGAAGAACAGGTCCAATCCCTGTATGCCCGGGACGTTTTTCTTTTTCCTCCTCAGTGTTTGCGTGCTGGCGATTCGTTTTTTGCTGAGGAAGATCAATGTTCGACAGGCAGATTGTATGCTGGTGTTCATGCCTCTGCACTACCCTCGCATGTCACGGCACAAGTGCGAGTGCTTGCAGCCCTGCTACAGGCTACGCGCTCGGCTCGGGTATCCAGTGAAAGTGAGCGGGATCCTTACTGGACTCTGATTGATTACTTTAATAGCTTGCGCGAACTTGGACATGCGGCTACGCTTATCCGTGCTGACATCAGTGAATACCTAAATGCGATGTGGAACCGTAAGAAGATTAAAAAGACAGATACTTTTGATGAACGAAGGTTTATTAACCAGGTGCTCGAATTAACCAGCCGTGTTTCCAGCACGGATATTCCTGAATCACTTCAGAAGCTGGAACTTGAGTATCCTTCACAGGATCAACCTGTGGACATTTGTCTTGCAACCAATATGATCTCCGTAGGTATTGACGTTTCCCGGCTTGGTTTAATGGCCGTGGTTGGGCAGCCCAAAACTACGTCTGAATACATTCAAGCCACCAGCCGGGTAGGACGCAGACATCCTGGGCTGGTTATCCCCATCTACAATACAGGCAAACCCCGTGATCGCTCACATTATGAACATTTTCGGTCATTCCATGCGAGTATTTACCGCCATGTCGAACCAACGAGTGTGACGCCGTTTGCTGCTCCTGTTAGAGAGCGTGCTCTCCATGCCCTTCTGGTCGCACTCGTCCGCTACTGGGGGCGCCCTGATACTAGGAATCGACCTCAACCGTTTCCCGATGCCGACTTAATAGAGAATATCCGTTCAGTTATTGAGACGCGGGTTAAGGACATAGATTCTGACGAACGGGATCTGACTATGAAGTATTTCGATGAAGTGGTTGATCGTTGGAGGCGTGTCCTTCCTCCTATATATGGCGGTTTTGGGCCACCAGGTTCCGACATACCGCTTATGTATCCTGCTGGATCTGAGCCGTTGGAAGACTGGACCGGACGGTCATGGCCTACTCCATCTTCTATGCGGAATGTAGATGCCAGTTGTGAAGCGGAAACCATCAGGCAGTATCCTGAACCTGACGAGGTAGATTAATATGAAACCGATACGACGCTCCCAACTTATTTCTCCTTGGGGAGTTGGCAGCATGATTGACTTTCCCGGTGACGAATCTTTGATGGTTTGCGGTCTTGATGCCTGGCCGTTCGCAAAAGAAGAATGTCCAATAGATTTCAAGTTTGAAGAGGAACGTCTTCAGACACGATTACATGTCAACCATTTTCGGTTGCCTCCTGATTATCGAATACCTGCACCAGGAGTGCAACATCCGAACCTGAAAATTCCTTTTGTTCGATTTCCCCGATGGCACTATTGCCCTCGATGCGGCAACATGCAAGAGCTTACTCCTTTTGGCGGCCCGCAGCAGTGCTATGCCCCAAACTATGCCGAAGGTCGTAACTGCGTTTCTCTGAATCAGCGAAGGCGACCAGGATTGTTACCTGTTCGTTTTATGGCGGTCTGCGACCGTGGTCATATCCAAGATTTCCCTTTTATGGAGTGGGTCCATCGCAACGATGATCGTGCGCCTGATTGCAAGTTGCGCTTACGTGCAGGAAGAAGTGCAGCAGGACTTTCCGGAATCGCTATCCAATGCTCTTGTGGTAAATATAGATCAATGGCCGGTGCTTTTAGTGAAGATGCATTGGAGAATGTGAATGTATCATGCGTAGGATTGCGTCCTTGGCTTGGTGATATGACGCCCGATTTAACAAAGTGCGGCAACAGACTTAGAGTATTACAGCGTGGTGCTTCAAATGTTTACTTTGCCCATGTAGCAAGTTCGATTTATCTGCCACTATGGGCCGAAAGCATATCCCGAGGGATCGTTGAACTCCTGGAAGATGCCGATATATGGCAGAATCTTTCGCGTGCTCTGGTTAATGGTCGCATTGATCTGGAACGCAGCAAAGGAATTTGTGAGTTCAATCCCAAATGTAAAGGCATTGACCCTGAGGAATTATGTGAAGCAGCACAACAGCGTCTTGATGGTTTGGAACAGGTTACCGGGGCTGGTGAGCAAACGGAGGAAGAATATCGGCAAGCTGAATATGAAGCAATGACAACAGCTCGAGGGGGTGAACAAACAGATCTCTACATTGTTCCAAGAGATCGGGCTGAATATGATCCTCCTATTCGAGACTATTTTGAGAATATCATGCTGGTACGAAAATTACGGGAAACGCGGGCTTTTTACGGATTCTCACGATTTTTGCCTGATGATGGTAGAGGTCCCCGAGCGCATATTGAAGATCTGCGCCTTGATACTTCAATAAATTGGCTCCCCGCTATCATGGTTCGAGGCGAAGGTATATTTCTCAAGCTGGATGAGCAAAGATTAGCGACTTGGGAGCAGAAGCCTGATGTTATTGAACAATTCAACAGACTTCGGAATAAATACAACCAGGTCCGGGAAGGTCGTGGGCAGAGCAAAAGGCCGTTCTCCCCAAAATTCGTCCTGATTCACACGATGGCGCATCTTCTGATCAACCAGCTTTGTTTTGAGTGTGGCTATGGTAGTGCATCACTTCGTGAACGTATCTACTGTGATGAAGAAAATCGTTCCCATCCAATGAGCGGAGTGCTGATTTACACAGCATCTGGAGACTCTGAAGGGACATTGGGCGGTCTTGTAAGACAGGGTGAACAGGGGAGGCTCGAACGAGTTTTAATCCGCGCTCTTCGGACCGCGTTCTGGTGTTCTTCCGATCCAACCTGTGTGGAGAGTAGCGGTCAAGGTCCTGATTCGTGCAATTTAGCTGCCTGTCATGCCTGTGCTCTTTTGCCTGAAACTTCATGTGAGGAAGGCAACCGATTACTGGATCGCGTGCTGGTTGTGGGTTCACCTCAAGAACCAGAACTTGGTTTCTTCAACGACTATCTTCAGAGTTTATAGCACTCTAAGTGATGTGAGACTTTAAATAGCACAATACCAGTAATGTGTAAGGTTGCGGTTGATGGCTGGAAATGGCTTGTAAGGTTGAGTTATTTTTTTAATTCCGCTGGATTGCGGCTCAAAACCATGCCGCAATGACAATCCAATTCATTGATATTAACAGGGGTCTTTCATGTCTGAACATATTACAATTTTGGGCGGTGGGAATACGGCGTTTGCTGCGGCTGCAAATCTGACTTTGAAGGGGTTTGATGTTACGCTTTGCGAATTGCCGGAGTTTGGGGAGATGCTCGATCCCGTGCGCGACAGTGGCGTGATTCATCTGTTGGGTGTTGAGGAGACGGGAGCAGCAAAAGTTCACAGTTTGACCACGGATATTGAGGCGGCTTTGAATGCCTCGGATCTGATTCTGGTGATTGTGCCGGCGTATGCACATAAGCCTTTTGCACTGGCGTGTGCTCCCTATCTGAGGCCGGAGCATACGGTTGTGTTGATGCCGGGTACGTTGGGTGCTTTGGAATGGGCGACGCTGCTGAGGGAACGGGGTGTGGCAGGTGTCGCGCTTGCCGAGGTGGATACCGCGCCTTATGTGTGTCGAAAAACTGCGCCGGATACGGCGACGATTTGGGGCACTGTGACCGGGTTGGGTCTGGGGGTTTTGCCGGCGACGGATACAGAGCGGGTGCGCGAGCGTATGTCGCCTTTTTTTCCGGGTATTCAGGCATATCCAACGGTGATGGCGTGTGGTTTGTCTGCGATGAATCCGGTTGTGCATCCCGCGGGTGTGTTGATGAATGCGGGGCGGATTGAGTATTCTCACGGGGAGTTCTATTTTTACGAGGAAGGGGTTTCTCCGTCTGTGGCGAAGACGATTATGGCTGTGGATGCAGAGCGCAGAGCTGTTGCAAAGGCTTTGGGGTATGATCTGGTGGCGGCCGATGAGGCGTTTTATCGCGCGGGTTTTGGTCCACAGGGCGATTTGTGGGCAGCGATTAACGGCAGTCGGATGCTGACGCAACTCAAGGCACCGGGGTCGCTTGAGAGCCGATGGCTCACGGAGGATATTCCCTATGGTCTTTCAGCCTGGCACGATGTGGGCGCGCAATACGGGGTGGATGCGCCTTTGATGCGGGGGCTGGTGGATATTGCGTCTGTGGTGATGGGTTTTGATGGGTGGACTACAGGGCGCAGCGTGCGCGAGTTGGGGATTGAGGGGATGGGGTTGGAGAGGTTGAATGCGTTTTTGGAGACGGGGATGAGAAGTGAGACGTGAGACCAAAGGCAATTCGATATGTAAAAGCCCACCTGCTGAGGAGCGGGTGGGCTTTTTTGTTGTTTGGGAGGTCGGTTACTCCTCATCGTAAACACAACGAAAACCGATGGACCCACTGGTCGTGCGTGGAAAAAAGCGGCGTCTTATTGTTGCACGCATATCCTGAGGGAGCGGCGACGTAGCCCCTCCTCGCACCACCCGGTGAGTGCCCGTTTCAGGGCCTGAAGGATTTCTCTCAGGACTGGCGGCATAATAATTTTGATCGTACCAATCCCAAACCCACTCTGCCACATTGCCACCCATATCGCGTACACCATAAGGACTCACATCGACCTCATGCACACCCACAGCAGCCGTTGGCCCTTTAATACTCCAATCCACTAAAAGAGATGTGTCAAGGGGTTCATTGGACCAGGGAAAATGCTGCCCACTTTCACCGCGTGCTGCTTTTTCCCATTCGGCCTCAGTGGGCAAGCGCCCGCCGATGAGTTCACAATATGCTTTTGCGCCATACCAGGAAACTTCCGTCATCGGATGATCGGATTTGGTCGAGTCGCGCACAACAAGCCCATTTAGAGTAAATCCGATTTGTATGTCGCGATCATCGAGGTCAACCAACGCGTTGCCTTCTGCATCTTCCAGTTTTTCAATGAGGCGCAGATAGAACGCATACTGTTCATTGGACACTTCGTATTTATCAATGCGATACACCTTTAAAAAAACAGTGTGGGATGGTTGCTCGGAGTCGGACCAAGAATTGGATCCCATGACGAATGCACCGGCAGGAATGAGTACTGTTTTGCCGGGATCATAAGTTAGCCCTTGCTCGTAAGGGTCATTTACACTGCCGATACCACAGCCGTAAAATGTGATCAGAATGCAAAATAAAAAACGCCAGTAGATCATAAGTCATCACGTCCGTCCGTTAAAAATACAAAGAAGAAGTGTTTGACGATCCCCGGCGTTTTTAACAAATAGCCCGTAAGTCCCAAATGCTTTAGCGTTGGGAGTAATCACTGTAGAGCAGAATGCTGCAAGAGAATTACAGTTTTTCAATTTCTATGTTGCGGAACCAGATCTGGTTGCCGTGGTCTTGAAGGCCGATGTACCCGGGTTCGGTCATTTCGCGGAATGCGCGGTTGAATTTGTTGCGCATGCCGTCGGGGTTCTGGTTCGGCGTGGTCCAGCGGTTGAGGTCCATGTCGGTGATTTGTTCGCCGTTTAAGGTGACGCGGATGATGTTGTCCAGGGTGTAGAGGATCATGTGATTCCATTCGCCCGCGGGTTTGCAGGTGTTGTGCGTGGGGGCTTGTAAATCATAGACTGCGCCGCAGCATTTGATGGTTGCGGGTTCATGGCCATACGTGTCCAGTATTTGGATTTCAATACCCGTTTGCACGGGGTTGTCCAGATCGGTCCAGCGAAAGAATACGCCGCTGTTGGTTTTAGGGGGGTGTTTGAACTCGAGCGAGAGTTCAAAGTTTTTGAACTGGTCTTTTGTATAGTACAGGTATTTCCCTTGTTCTGCGGTGGCGAAGATACAGCCGTGATCCACAATCCAACCGTCGGGATTGCCGGTGGCTGCCCAGCCATTGAGGGTTTTGCCGTCGAAAAGTTGCATGTAGCCTCCTTGTTAGTTTGTGATTGCGACGGGTTCTGTGAGATATTGACCGCGCATGGCGCGCGAGCGGTCGTAATAGGTCCACAGGTCTTCGAGTTCAAATTCCGCTTCGATATCTTCTACGGATATATCATCCATGAGGGATTCGAGTACAAATGTGGCTTCGGGGCGCATGATGTGGATGCGGACCCCTGCGCGATATGTGCTGTGTATGTCGCCGAGTTTGTTCTGGTTGAAGTCGAGGTGGTAGGCTTTGCTGTCTGCGTTGATTTCGGCAAATGCAAAGGGCGGGAGCTTGCCCTGTTCTACGAGGGGTTCACTATATCCTTGCCACGCGAGGCGGTTACCGCACATGTCGGTGATGGAGCTTTCCTGGGATTGGCTAACGACGAGAAAGACGCCGTAATCGCGCGCCCAGGCAGCGTGTCGCATGCCGCCGTTGAACATGCTGGGGAAAAATACCATGCGCGCACCCGAGCGGGCGAGCATCATAGCGACTTCGGGAAATTTGAGGTCAAAGCAGATGCACATGCCCACGCGACCGCAGTCTGTGGCATAGGAATTGGCCTGTGTACCGGGCAGGGTGCCGCGTGCCATTTCGTTGACGGTGGGTTGCACTTTGTGGTAGCGACCCATGACGTTTCCATCTCGACCGATCAGGACGGCTGCGTTGAAGGTCTGGTCTTCCCACCGCTCTTGCATGCCCACGATGACATGGGTGCCAATGTCCGCGGCTACTTTGCCAATGGCTTCTGTTGCGGGACCGGGTATGGGTTCGCCCATCCAGGCATCGTTGTCCTCGGGACAGCCGAGTTCTCGCGCGACTTCGGTGAAGCACACAAAGTCGGGGCGGTAAGGGGCTGTTTCTTCAAGGTGGCGCACCATGTGTTCTACATTTTGTTCTACGTTTTTGTACCCACCTCTGGGAAATGAGACGCTGAGGAGTCTTACGGATTTCACGGTATTCTCCTTTTTTTTTGAACGACTATCGCTCGCCGTAATAGGTGATCAGACACTGGTCCATGACCCAGGATGCACGGGCACCGCTTTCGCCGGTGGATACGCATTGGCCCTCGCCGCGCAGTTCGTTGACGATGGTTTGTATCAGGGGTTGTTGGACGTGTGGGGGATTGGGCGCGGATATGTATTCTTCTGTGCTATTGCGTTTGAGGATGATGTCGGTGTCTGCGAAGACGGGGGTTTGGATTTCGCCTTCGGAGCCTGTGAGTGTGATGCGGTTGTCGGCGTGGTCGGCGTGGAAGTTCCAGGTGCCTGTGCCCAGGACGCCGCTTTCAAATTCAAACGCAGCGGTTGTTACGTCTTCGGCTCCGTACGTTCCGCCGGTGTTGAGTGCGAAGCCGCTGGCGCGGGTGATGGGGCTGACGAGGAAGTCGAGGATGTCGATGCCGTGTGATGCGAGGTCGAGGAATTTGCCCGCGCCGGCGATGGATGGGTCGAATCGCCAGTTGTTGGGGTTTGTGTCGAGTTTTCCGTATTGGACGATGTGTACAGATGTGAGGGTTCCTATGGCGCCTTCGCGGAGGAGTTGGCGGACTTTTGTGAAGCGCGGGAGTTCGCGGCGGTAATAGGCGACGTAGAGGGGAAGGTTTTTGGTTTTGAAGGCTTCGACCATTTGTACGCATTCGCGGTGGTTCATGGCCATGGGTTTTTCGACATAACAGGGTTTGCCCGCTTCGGCAACTCGCAGGGCGTAGTCGCAGTGTGTGGAGGGCGGCGTGGCGATGTACACGGCGTTGACGTCGGGGTGGTGGATGACTTCGTCGGCGTTGCTGGTGGATTGGGATACGCCGTGGCGTTTGGCGAAGTCCGCGGCTTTTTCAGCGTCCCGGCGCATGACGATGACGAGTTCTGAGTGGTCCGCTTTGTAAAATCCCGGGCCGCTTTTGACTTCGCATACGTTACCACAACCGATGATGCCCCATTTTACTGTTTGCATGGGAAAGTCCTTTCCATAAGTTTAGCCCCTTGCTTCTTCTCGCAAGCTCAGAAGTTCACGCGGAGACAAGCATCACGCGCTCTGACAGAATTGGCTTGACAGACAAGGGATGATTTTCTTAACTATTCATTTTATAGACAGCTATTATGAGCGTCACATTGCCTCACAATGATTAAAAAGGAACGTTATGGCTATAGTTCACATTGATCTGACAGATCGCGAAAATGATTGTCTTATGACAATTGCACGCGAGACTGGCAAGAGCCAGGATGAATTACTGCGCGATGCTATTAATCTTATGATTTCGCAATTTCAGCAGTCAGACCGACGCGCCTTGCTTCAGAGTGCCCGCGGAATGTGGAAAGATCGTACAGATCTACCTTCTGCTGAGGAGCTTCGGCGCGAATGGGACAGATTGTAGATCGTTGTGAAGATATGGATTAAACTATGAACCCGCAATTTCAGAATGATTGCGGGTTCTTTTTCGCAAAATTCTGTAACTTTGACGGGACGGCACGGGGACCGTCCCCTACAATTCAGGGTGTCGGCGCGTCTTCTCGCAATAGGTCCTCGGATTTTAGTTCTGCCCAGAGGTCTGAGGGTATGGGGTGCTGATAGTTTTTGATATTTGCATGGATGTATTCGGGTTTGAGGGCACCGGGGATGATGGCGGCGACGCTTGGGTGTGCGAGTGGGAATTGGATGGCTGCTGCGGGGAGTGGTACGTTGTGCGCCTGACATATTGTTTCTATTTTTCGGGTTTTTTCCAGTATTTCTGAGGGTGCCGTGTCGTACGCATATAATGCGCCTTCCACTGGTCCTGTGGCGAGAATGCCCGAGGCAAATACGGAGCCGATGACGATGTCGGCGCCGTGTTCGGCGCATTTTGGAAATTCCTCGTCCAGAGGGTC